>NZ_OZ409830.1:4467500-5294981 GCF_979258055.1 Pseudomonas sp. AC211 | reverse complement strand
CACAGTTCTACGTGCCGAACTCGCCGAGCTGGGGTATCGATAACCGTACTGTTGCCTTGCGCGTGCCTAACGACACCCGCGATGCCGTGCGTATCGAACACCGCGTTGCCGGCGCCGATGCCAACCCGTACCTGCTGCTCTCGGCAGTACTGGCGGGCGTGCACCATGGCCTGACCAACAAGATCGAGCCAAGCGCACCGGTAGAAGGCAACTCCTACGAGCAGAACGAGCAGAGCCTGCCGAACAACTTGCGTGATGCCCTGCGCCTGTTGGACGACAGCGAAGTCATGGCCCGTTATATCGACCCGAAATACATCGACATCTTCGTCGCCTGTAAAGAGAGTGAACTCGCCGAGTTCGAAAACTCCATTTCGGACCTCGAGTACAACTGGTACCTGCACACGGTGTAAGTACCCATTCAACGCCGGCCTGATCAGGCCGGCGTTGTTTTATCTGCTAACTCCAATTTTGCCTACACCGCAGCCTCGCGCTGCGTTGTTGTTTGTGTGCCATGGCCAGCCCAGACGTGCATTGAAATCCACAGACATGTCGCGGCTCGCTCAGTTGTAAAGGATTTGAGCGATAACTCCGTTCGCCGCACGGCTTGTGCGGCCCATGCTGTGAACCGACACGTAAGGAAGTCGTCATGCCACGCTTTTTAGCCGCACTGTTGTTTGCTGGCTCATCCGTTTTGCTCGCCGCCCCGGCCGCCCATGCCGAAGACCTGGTGGTCTACAACTGGAACGACTACATCGCCCCGCAGGTGCTGGTCGATTTCGAGAAAGAAACCGGCATTCATGTCGACTACCACACCTACAGCACCGCCGAAGAGCTGGAAAAAGCCCTGGCCAGCGGCGAGTCCATCGATATTGCCGTGCCGTCGCACGACACCCTGCCCGCACTGATCAAAGCCGGGCGCTTGCAGCCGCTGGACCTCACCCGCCTGCCCAACCGCTCGCACCTCGACAAACAGCTGCTGAGCAAACTCAACGCCGTGGATCCGCAAAACCGCTACGCGATTCCCTATCTCTGGGGCGCGGTCGGCTTGGCCATCAACGTACCGCAGGCGGAAAAAGCCTTTGGCGGCCCGCTGCCGAACAGCTGGAGCCTGCTGTTCGACCCGGCGCAAAGCGCGCGCCTGGCCAGTTGCGGTATCAGCGTGCTGGATGCGCCGGATGAAGTGATGTCGGTCGCCATGAATTACCTCGGCCGCAGCCTCGCCCACAGCCCGCCGACGCAAATCAAGCAGGGCGGCGAGATGTTGCAGGCGGTTCGCGGAAACATCCGCTACGTCGACAGCGAGCGTTATATCGATGACTTGAAAGAAGGCCGCCTGTGTATGTCGCTCGCCTGGGTGGGCGACGCATTGGGCGCCAGCGCTGCTGGGCAGAACGTGCAATTCGTGGTGCCGGATGAAGGCTCGGTGCTGTTTATCGACAACCTGGTCATTCCCAGCAGCGCCCGCCGCGCCGACCTGGCGCACCGCTTTATCGACTACGTGATGCAACCGAAAGTGGCCGCGCAAATCACTGCTGAAACCCTGTACCCCAGCGGCAACGCCGATGCTCGCCAGTTCCTCGACCCGGCCCTGCGTGACCAACCCGGCCTCTACCCGGACCGCGCGACCAAGCGCCGGCTGGCTGCACTGGAAGTGCTGCCCGAGAAAATCTCGCCGATCAAAGACGAGGTGTGGGGCAAATTTCGTAGCGGCAGTTGAAAGGATTAAGCCGTTCCCACAAGCGCGAGTCCGCCTCTGTGGGAGCGGCTTCAGCCGCGATGCTCTTCCAGCCCCCGCTTGCCCCCACCGTGCGGCCTGACGTCCAATAGCGCCTCGATCAAGGAGAGCCTTATGCAGCGTCCCGCCACCGCCCGCAAACCCCGCGCCAGCAGCCAGGCGCGCATCGCGTCCATTCTCGATGCCGCGCGCGCCTTGTTAGCGGAGGAAGGCGTTGCCGGCCTGTCGATTTACAGCGTGGCCGAGCGCGCGCTGATGCCGCCCTCCTCCGTGTACCACTTCTTCGCCAGCGTGCCGGCCATTCTCGAAGCGCTGACGGCGGATGTGCACGCCGCCTTTCGCGCCACGCTCGAATGCCCCATCGACCACGCCAGCCTGCAACACTGGCGCGACCTTTCGCGCTTGGTCGAGCAGCGCATGTTGGACATTTACACGGGCGACGCCGCCGCCCGGCAGCTGATTCTCGCCCAGCACGGGCTCGCTGAAGTCACCCAGGCCGACCGTCAGCACGACATCGAACTGGGCCGTCTGCTGCACGCCCTGTTCGACCGCCACTTCCCCCTGCCGCAATTGCCCACCGAGCTGGATGTGTTTGCCCTGGCCTTGGAACTAAGCGACCGCGTGTATGCCCGCTCGGTGCAGCAATTTGGCGAGATCACCCCGCGCCTGGCTGAGGAAGGCATGCGCGTATTCGATGTTTATCTGGGCTTGTACCTGCCGGCATTCCTGCCCAAGCGGGAAACAGCGGCCGTTTAATCGATATTTATCCGTTTATTTATCGTTAATTATCTTCCAATAGACAAAATCACCTTCTAAGTCGGATTTTTATCGACTATAAAGTGGCACCTGCAAAACGGCTTTCTAAGCCTGCCAACAAGAAAAGAGGTGTTTGATGTCTCGTACCGTAACTGTCGCCGCCACGCAGATGGCTTGTTCCTGGGACCGTGCCGTGAATATCGCCACGGCGGAGAAACTGGTTCGCGAAGCGGCTGCCAAGGGCGCGCAAATCATCCTGATTCAGGAGCTGTTCGAGACGCCTTACTTCTGCCAGAAGCCCAACCCCGACTACCTGCAATTGGCCACGCCTACCGACACCAACGCCGCCATCGCCCATTTCCAGAAAGTGGCCAAAGAGTTGAGCGTGGTGCTGCCCATCAGCTATTTCGAACTGGCCTGCCGCGCGCGTTTCAACAGCATCGCCATCATCGACGCCGACGGCAGCAACCTCGGTGTGTACCGCAAAAGCCACATTCCGGACGGTCCCGGCTACCACGAGAAATACTACTTCAACCCCGGCGACACCGGCTTCAAGGTGTGGAACACCCGCTACGCGAAAATCGGCGTGGGCATTTGCTGGGACCAGTGGTTCCCCGAATGCGCCCGGAGCATGGCGCTGATGGGGGCGGAAATTCTGTTCTACCCGACCGCCATCGGCAGCGAGCCGCACGACAAAACCATCAGCTCGCGCGACCATTGGCAGCGCGTGCAACAAGGCCATGCCGGCGCTAACCTGATGCCGCTGATTGCCTCCAACCGCATCGGCAATGAAGCGCAAGACGGCTACGACATCACCTTCTACGGCTCCTCGTTTATCGCCAACCAGTTCGGCGAAAAGGTCGAGGAACTCAACGAAATCAAGAAGGCGTGCTGGTGCATACTTTCGACCTGGACCAACTCGAACACATCCGCAGCGCCTGGGGCAGCTTCCGCGATCGTCGGCCGAACCTGTACGGTCCGATCAAAACCCTCGACGGTGCGCTCGAATCCTGACACCGACCTGTAGGAGCGGCTTTAGCCGCGATGCTCTTCTCCATCAACAGCATCGCGGCTAAAGCCGCTCCTACAAGTACCCAACAAGGTATTTGCAATGACCACACTGACCACCACTCCCCGCGCCGACGGCTTTTCCATGCCAGCCGAGTGGGCACCCCACAGCCAGACCTGGATGGTGTGGCCGCAGCGCCCGGACAACTGGCGCCTCGGCGGCAAGCCGGCACAAGCGGCGTTCACCGCCGTGGCCAAAGCCATCGCCCGCTTTGAGCCGGTGACCGTCTGCGTAAACGCCGACCAATACGAAAACGCCCGCGCGCGCCTGGATGCCGACAACATTCGCGTGGTCGAAATCAGCACCGACGACGCCTGGGTGCGCGACACCGGCCCAACCTTCGTGCGCAACGCCAGCGGCGAAATCCGTGGCGTGGACTGGACCTTCAACGCCTGGGGCGGCTTCGATGGCGGCCTGTATTCGCCGTGGACCCGCGACGATCAGGTGGCCAGCAAAATTCTCGAAATCGAACGCCGCGATCGCTACCGCACCGAAGGCTTTGTGCTTGAAGGCGGCTCGATTCACGTCGACGGCGAAGGCACGGTGATCACCACCGAAGAGTGCCTGCTCAATCGCAACCGCAACCCGCACCTGAGCCGCGAAGACATCGAAGCGGTGTTGCGCGATCACCTGGCCATCGAAACCGTAATCTGGCTGCCCGACGGCCTGTTCAACGATGAGACCGACGGCCACGTCGACAACTTCTGCTGCTACGTGCGCCCCGGCGAAGTGCTCCTGGCCTGGACCGACGACACGCAAAACCCCAACTACGAACGCTGCCAGGCCGCCATGCGCGTGCTGGAAAGCGTGAAAGACGCCAAGGGTCGCCAGTTGGTCGTGCACAAAATGCCGATTCCCGGCCCGCTGTACGCCACCGATGAAGAATGCGCAGGCGTGGATTTGGTGGCGGGTACGCAGGAGCGCGACCCGTCGATTCGCCTGGCCGGTTCGTACGTGAACTTCCTCATCGTCAACGGCGGCATCATCGCCCCCAGTTTCGACGACCCGAAAGACGCCGAAGCCAAAGCGATCTTGCAGCGGCTGTTTCCGGAGCATGAAGTGGTGATGGTGCCGGGGCGGGAAATTTTGCTGGGCGGCGGGAATATTCACTGCATTACGCAGCAGCAGCCGGCTTAACAAAAAAGCATCGCGGCTGAAGCCGCTCCTACAGATTGCACATTCCTGTAGGAGCGGCTTTAGCCGCGATGCTCTTGTTTACTAAGCCCGAATAATCCGGTTCTTGCCCTGCCGCTTGGCGTTGTACATCGCCGCGTCGGCGCGGGCGAACAGGGTGTCGAGGGTGACGTCGGCATCGGTCAGGCTGGTCAAGCCCTGGCTGACGGTGACGCCAAAGGTGACGCCGTTGCAGCTGAACACCAGCCGCTGAATTTCCCGCTGCAAGCGCTCGGCAATTTGCAGAGCCAACTCCTCGGTGCAGCAGGGAAATAGCGCGGCAAACTCTTCCCCGCCGATACGCCCGAACAAGTCGCCACGACGCAACGCCGCGCTGCCACATTGGGCGATCCGTTGCAGCACCACGTCGCCCATCTGATGGCCGTAGGTGTCGTTGATCTGTTTGAAGTTATCCACGTCCAGTAACAGGAACGCCAACGGCGCGTCTTCCTGGGTGGCTTGCTGGAATTCGGTGTGGGCGCATTCGAAGAAGTAGCGGCGGTTACTGCTTTGCGTCAGCACGTCGGTGGTGGCCAGGCGATGCAGCTCGCCTTCCAGGTGTTTCTTCTCGGTGATGTCTTCGGCAATGCCGACCACAATCAGCGGCTTGCCTGCTTCGGCCTGGCGGCTGATAAAGCATTTGTCGCTCAGCCAGCGCAATTGGCCGTCGGCCCGGAGAATGCGGTATTCGCGGTCTTCAACGGCGCCTTTGACCAGCACCTCGGCGAAGGTAGCGGCGGCGTGCTCAACGTCGTCGGGGTAGATGCTGTTCAGCCATTCCCCGTAATCGGCCATCAACAAGCCTGCGTTACGGCCGAACACGCGCTCGTAGGCGGGGCTGACGTAGAGAATGCGCTGGGCATCCCAGTCGAACGCCCATAGCACGATGTTTACGCTGTCCAGCAGCGAGCTGAACATCTGCTCACGCTCGCGCAAACGCTCCACTTCGCCGCGGCTATGCAGCAGCGCCAGAGTCAGTTCTTCCAACTCGGGGGAAAGTGGCAGTGTTAATGGGGGATGTTCGTCCATTAGATGTCCTTTTCTATCAACGAAACTACGACCATCGACGCGGCATAAGGTGCCAATCCATGACACAGAAAAAAGCCCGCCAATCGGCGGGCTTTGACGCTTTATGGCGCAGTTATAGCCTGTTTACAGCGCGTTTGCCGGACGCAACGAGTAGGTTTTGAGGTGTTCCGCAAAATCACGCAACGACTGAATGCCGCTGGCCTCCGCTTCGCTCACCCAAAGCTTCATCGCCTCGAGCATGTCGTGGCCATTGCTGCTGGTTTTCACCCAGATATGTTGCAACGCCAGGCGCTTCTCATAAATCACTTTTAGCGCCTGGCTTTGTTCCAGCATGGCCTGAATGCGCTGGTGATGGCGCTCTTCCAGCAGGCTGGTCTCACGCGACAACAAACGCTTGGCGCGGTGGAATTTGGCTCGTACCGAGGCGTCGGCTTTGGCCAGTTCCAGTTTCACCAGCGGCGCGATAACGGCGCGGCGGTACTGGGCCATGATCTGGAAGCGGTTGTTGAGAATGGCCATGGCGGTGTCCATGTCCAAGTAGCCTTTGCCCGTCACCCGATGAGCAATCGGCGCCACGCGCTGCACCTTGGCCAGGCGCAAGAAGCTGAACAGTTGAATCCAGGCCCAGCCCATATCGAATTCCCACTTGCGAACCGACAGCTTCGCCGAGTTCGGGTAGGTGTGGTGGTTGTTATGCAGCTCTTCGCCGCCGATCAAAATGCCCCACGGCACCAGGTTGGTGGCGGCATCGCGGCATTCGAAGTTGCGGTAGCCCACGGCATGGCCCAAACCGTTGATAACGCCGGCAGCCCACACCGGAATCCACATCATCTGCACGGCCCACACGGTGATACCCAGCGCGCCGAACAGGGCCAGGTCGATCACCGCCATGATGGCGATACCGCCCAACGGGAAGCGCGAGTACACCTTGCGCTCGATCCAGTCTTCGGGGCAGTTCTTGCCATAAATCCGCAGGGTTTCGGGGTTTTCCGCTTCAGCGCGGTACAGTTCCGCGCCTTTGCGCAGCACGGTCGACAAACCTTTAATAACCGGGCTGTGCGGGTCGTCAGCAGTTTCACATTTGGCGTGGTGTTTGCGGTGAATGGCGGTCCATTCACGGGTGTTCTGGCCGGTGGTCATCCACAGCCAGAAACGGAAAAAGTGCTTGAGCGCAGGGTGCAGTTCCAACGAGCGGTGCGCGGAATAGCGATGCAAATAAACCGTCACCGACACAATGGTCACGTGGGTCATCAGCAAGGTAACCGCCAGAACCTGCCAGGCCGACAGGTCGAGAAAACCGTTGTACCACATAGATGGAGCTACCTCGGAAAAGTGAACGCCGGCTGGATCAACCTGGCGTGGGCATTATCTCTAAGCAGTGTGAGAAAACCACCCTGCACTTAGATCAAAATATGTTCAATTTCTGGGTGCTCTGTTCGGCTGGCGATCAATTTCGACGAAGACCCTTGGCGGTTGCGGCCAAAATGCGCATCGCTAGCGCTCGCCGGCATGACCGATTGCACACCTGAGGAAATAATCGGCTGTTGAGCGGGAATGCTTAGGCCCGCTCGTCATGACGGCGCGGTGTATGACGATGGACAACGCGCAAGCCAAACGGCGGCGCTCCTCGGCGCGCCTTAAAAGCATCGAGGCTGAAGCCTCTCCCACAACAAGCGCGAACGCGGTCGCTGTGGGAGAGGCTTCAGCCTCGATTTCCTGGAAACATCGGTGCCGGCAACTTACAGCTTGGCAATCGACACTTCAGTGGATTTCACGAACGCAATCACTTCGCTGCCCACACCCAGCTCTAGCTCTTTTACCGAGCGGGTGGTGATCACGGAGGTGACGATGCCGGAGGCGGTTTGTACGTCGATTTCCGACAACACGTCGCCCAGTACGATTTCCTTGATGGTGCCTTTGAATTGGTTACGGACGTTGATCGCTTTAATGGTCATGGTGTTTCTCCTGGTACGTGAGTAATTGCTTCGAGTTAGTGAGTTACAAGGCCCAGCGCAGTTGCGTGGGCAGAGGTGATACCGGTTCTGGTGGTGGTGGGCCCGGTGGAATTTCGAGAACACGGTTGAGCACTTCGGCTTCCAGCGCGGCCAAGCGCGCCGAGCCCCGTTGCCGTGGACGAGCCAGGTGCACGGGCAAGTCCAGGCCGATGTGGCCGTCTTCAATCAGAATCACGCGGTCGGCAATCGCCACCGCTTCGCTGACGTCGTGGGTCACCAGCAGCACGGTGAAGCCGTGTTTCTGCCAGAGGCTTTCGATCAGTTGCTGCATTTCAATGCGGGTCAACGCGTCGAGGGCGCCCAGGGGTTCGTCGAGCAGCAGCAAACGCGGTTGGTGAATCAGCGCGCGCGCCAGGGCAACGCGCTGCTTCTGCCCGCCCGACAGCGCTGCCGGCCATTCGTGGGCGCGCTCGGCCAGCCCCACCGCCTGCAACGCTTCCAGGGCTCGGGGACGCCAGTCGCCGCCAAGGCCCAGGCCGACGTTGTCGATCACGCGCTTCCACGGCAGCAGGCGCGAGTCCTGAAACATCAGGCGGGTGTCTTCGCGCGCTTCGCTGAGCGGCGCCGAACCAGCGAGCAAGGCGCCGCTGGTGGGCGTGTCGAGCCCCGCCAACAGGCGCAGCAAGGTGCTTTTGCCACAGCCGCTACGGCCAACCACGGCAACGAATTGCCCGGCCGGAATCAGCAGCTCGATGTCATGCAACACCTCGCGCTCGCCAAAGGCTTTGTGCAGCCCACGCACCGCCAGCGGAATGCCGCCTTTGAGGTGCTGTGGGGCCACGTGATTTGCGTTGAAAGCGTTCATGCGGCGCCGCCTTTTTTAACTTGGTAAGCCGGATGCCAACGCAGCCATACGCGCTCCAGGCCACGCGCCGTGGTGTCGGCCAGTTTGCCCAGCAAGGCGTAGAGCAGGATCGCCACTACCACCACATCGGTCTGCAGGAATTCACGGGCGTTCATGGCCAGGTAGCCGATGCCGGAGCTGGCCGAAATGGTCTCGGCCACGATCAGGGTCAGCCACATAAAGCCCAGGGCAAAGCGCACGCCGACCAAAATCGAGGGCAAGGCGCCCGGCAGAATGACTTGGCGGAACAGGCCGAAGCCCGACAAGCCGTAGCTGCGCGCCATCTCCACCAACGCCGGGTCGACGTTGCGAATGCCGTGGTAGGTGTTGAGGTAAATGGGGAACACGGTGCCGAGGGCGACGAGAAAAATCTTCGCCGACTCATCGATGCCAAACCACAGAATCACCAGCGGAATGAGCGCCAGGTGCGGCACGTTGCGGATCATCTGCACTGTGCTGTCGAGGAAGCGCTCGCCCCATTTAGACAGCCCGGTAATAAAGCCCAGCGTCAGGCCAATGCTGCCGCCAATCAGAAAGCCGATGCCGGCGCGCCAGCCGCTGATGGCCAGGTGGTGCCAGATATCGCCGCTGCCGATCAGGGCCACCGCCGCGTCGAACACCGCGCTCGGCGCCGGCAGAATGCGCGTCGACAGCCAACCGGCGACCACCGCCAGTTGCCAGATCGCGAGCAAGGCCAACGGCAGCACGAACGGTGCGATGCGGTTGAGAATGTTGTTCACCGATTTCATATCAAGCACCCGTAGGAGCGAGCTTGCTCGCGAAGCTCTTGGCGTCGCTCGCCGATTTCGGCAGCACATCGTTGGCGATCATTTCGCCAAACGGGCTGACGTAGCTGGCGCCTTCCGGGCGTTGTGGACGCGCCACATCCAAGTGCGGGAACAACAACTCGGCCACGCGGTACGACTCTTCCAGGTGCGGGTAGCCAGAGAAGATGAACGTGTCGATACCCAGGTCGGCGTATTCCTTCACCCGCGCCGCCACGGTTGGGCCATCGCCGACCAGCGCGGTGCCGGCGCCGCCGCGCACCAGGCCAACGCCGGCCCACAGGTTGGGGCTGACTTCGAGGTTGTCTTTGTTGCCGCCGTGCAGGGCAGCCATGCGTTGCTGGCCCACGGAGTCGAAGCGCGCGAGCGAGGCCTGGGCGCGCTTGATGGTGTCGTCGTCCAGGTGGGAGATCAGCCGATCTGCCGCTGCCCACGCTTCCTCGTTGGTTTCGCGCACGATCACGTGCAAGCGAATACCGAAGCGCACGGTGCGGCCATGCTTGGCGGCTTTCTCGCGCACCTGGGCAATTTTCTCGGCGACGGCGGCTGGCGGCTCGCCCCAGGTCAGCACCATTTCCACCTGCTCGGCGGCGAGGTCTTGGGCGGCGCCTGACGAGCCACCGAAGTACAGCGGCGGACGCGGTTGTTGCAGCGGCGGGTAGAGCAGCTTCGCGCCCTTCACGCTGATGTGTTTGCCGTCGTAGTCCACGGTTTCGCCTTCCAGCACGCGGCGCCAGATGCGGGTGAATTCAACCGAGGCTTCGTAGCGTTCTTCGTGGCTCAGAAACAGACCGTCGCCGGCCAGTTCGTCGGGGTCGCCGCCGGTCACCAGATTGAACAAGGCGCGGCCGTTGGAAAGACGGTCCAGGGTCGCCGCCTGACGCGCCGCCACGGTGGGCGAAATAATGCCCGGGCGCAGCGCGACGAGAAATTTGAGTTGGGTGGTCACCGGAATCAACGAAGCGGCTACCAGCCAGGAGTCTTCGCAGGACCGCCCCGTTGGAATCAACACGCCACCGAAACCGAGGCGGTCAGCCGCCTGGGCAATCTGTTGTAGGTAGCCGTGATCGACCGCGCGAGCGCCCTCAGCGGTGCCAAGGTAATGACCGTCGCCGTGGGTGGGAAGAAACCAGAAAATGTTCAAGCTCATGGGAGTTGTCTCCTTAGTGCCCTCCCCAACCGGGGAGGGATGCTGCAATGGGGTTTGGTAACGGCGCTGTAATTACTGGGCGGTGGCCACGCTGGCGGGCGGCGTCCAGATCACGTCCTTGATGCTCAAGGGCTTGGGAATCAGCTTGAGTTGGTAGAAGGTGTCGGCGATTTTCTGCTGCGCGGTGACCACTTCCGGGGTAATGAAATGCGCGCCGTAGCCTTGGCGTTTCACCGCAGTGAGGGTGATTTCCTTCGACAAGCCCAGCAGCGGCGCGACCTGATCGGTGACGGCCTGCGGGTCGGCTTTGGAGTCTTCGCCCACGGCACGCACTTCATCGATGAGGGCGGCGATCACTTTCGGGTTTTTCTGCGCGTAAGGTTTGGTGGCCAGGTAGAACTGGTGGTTATCCACCAGGCCTTTGCCGTCACGCAGGGTGCGTGCGCCCAACTGGTTTTCGGCGGCAGCCTGGAAGGGATCCCAGATAACCCAGGCGTCGACACTGCCGCGCTCGAAGGCGGCGCGGGCGTCGGCGGGCGCCAGGAAGGCAACGTCGATATCGCTGTATTTCAGGCCGGCATCTTCAAGCGCGCGCACCAGCAGGTAATGGACGTTGGAACCCTTGTTGAGCACCACTTTTTTGCCCTTGAGTTCTTTCACCGATTTGATCGGCGAATCTTTCGGCACCAGGATCGCTTCGCTCAGCGGCGCGGGCGGCTCGTAGGCGACGTAAGTCAGATCGGCGCCAGCGGCTTGGGCAAATACCGGCGGTGTTTCGCCGGTAACGCCGAAGTCGACCGAGCCGACGTTCAAGCCTTCCAGCAATTGCGGGCCGCCGGGAAACTCGGTCCATTTAACGTCTACCCCTTGCTCGGCCAGACGCTTTTCCAAGGTGCCCTTGGCTTTGAGCAGCACCAGGGTGCCGTACTTCTGATAACCGATTCGCAGGGTTTCGGCTTGTGCTTGGCTGATGGCGCCGAAAGCTGTGGCCGCAACAAACAGGGCGACCAGACTCCGACGCAAAGTAACTGGGCGCATGGCGCTCTCCTTTGCTGTTTAAGTGGTGTCGCCTGCTTGCCCGTTGGCGGGTGAGTAAGGCTGATGATGTGTGGTTTTTTAACGCCCCCTCTCCCTGAGGGAGAGGGCTGGGGTGAGGGGGAAATTTCAACGGCCCCTCACCCCCGCCCCTCTCCCGCGACGGGAGAGGGAGTTAAAAGGTCAAATACTCCAATTCGCCGCCAGCAACCGCTGGTTCAGCACATTCGGGTCCAGGGGTTTTGGCCGGCGGGCCAGGGCGCTGTGGAACTGCTCCAGCGCTTCGTTCAACCGTTGCTCCAGACTGGCCGCCAGCTGCGCCGGCCCGCCGTTTTCGCCATAGGCGATCTGGCTGTCATCAGCAAAAACACCGTGTTGCACCTCTTGGGCCTTCAATGCGGTAAGCACCGGACGCAGGGCGTAATCCACGGCGAGCATGTGCGCCTTGCTGCCACCGGTGGAAAACGGCAGCAGCACTTTGTGTTCAAGGGCGCGTTCGGGCAGCAGGTCCAGCAGCACCTTCAGTGCGCCGGAGAACGAAGCTTTATAAACGGGAGTCGCAATCAACAGACCGTCCGCCGCCGCCACGTGGGCTTGCAGGGTTTGAATCTGCGGGCTGTCGAACCGGGCGTGCAGTAATTCTTCGGCGTTGAAGTCCTGAATGCGATAGCTCACCACTTCCACGCCCTGCTGTTGCAGCCAACGCTGCGAGCGCTCCAACAAGATTCCACTACGGGATCTCTGGCTAGGACTGCCGCTCAACGAAACCACTAACATTGCTTACTCCTTGCCTTGCCGACTTGTTGCTGGAGGCCGCTGCCTCGAGGCTCAAGCGCGCTCAGGTAGTAACTGCTGCTCGGTATCAGCGATTGGGTTGAGGGTCAGGCGCAGGTACGGTTTCACCGCGCGGTAGCCTTTGGGGAAGCGCTGCTTGATTTCGTCTTCGTCACGCAGCGACGGCACGATCACCACTTCATCACCGTCCTGCCAGTTGGCCGGGGTGGCGACTTTGTAGTTGTCGGTGAGTTGCAGCGAGTCGATCACGCGCAGAATTTCGTTGAAATTGCGGCCCGTGCTGGCGGGGTAGGTGATGGTCAGACGCACCTTTTTGTTCGGGTCGATCACGAACAGCGAACGCACCGTCAGGGTGTCGTTGGCGTTGGGGTGAATCAGGTCATACAGGCCCGACACTTTGCGGTCGGCGTCGGCAATGATCGGGAAGCCGACGAGCGTGCTCTGGGTTTCGTTGATGTCGTCGATCCACTTCAGGTGCGAATCAACCGGGTCTACCGACAGGGCGATGACCTTGACGCCGCGCTCGGCGAACTGGTCTTTGAGCTTGGCGGTAAAGCCCAACTCAGTGGTGCAAACCGGGGTGAAGTCAGCGGGGTGCGAAAACAAAACGCCCCAACTATTGCCCAGCCACTCGTGAAAACGAATGCGGCCTTGGCTAGAGTCTTGTTCGAAGTCGGGGGCGATGTCGCCGAGTCTGAGGCTCATGGTGCAGCTCCTGGTGCAAGTCGATGCGTGGGGCTCACTATGCTCAGGCTGCGTTCAAATTAAAAAGAATAAATAACAATTTATTTATATGTTTATGGAATATGAGATCCGACCGACTTGCCTGATGTATGGCATAAGCAAGGAAGCAATTATTCTTTATCAGAATAAACCGATGCTTTTATCATCCGCCGGTTGACTCATTTGCCCATGGACTCAGGACTTAGGAATTACTCGATGAAGCGATTGCTCACCACCTCCCTGCTCGCCGCCGGCCTGGCCCTGGCGTCCAGCGTGCAGGCCGCCACGCTGCTGAACGTTTCGTATGACGTAATGCGCGACTTCTACAAGGACTACAACGCAGCGTTCCAGAAGCACTGGCAAGCCGAAGGCAACCCGGCGCTTACGTTGCAGATGTCGCACGGTGGTTCGAGCAAACAGGCGCGCGCCGTCATTGATGGCCTGCAGGCCGACGTGATCACCATGAACATGGCCACCGACATCAACGCATTGCACGACAACGGCAACCTGATTCCGGAAAACTGGGCCACGCGCCTGCCGGACAACAGCGCGCCCTTCACCTCTGCCACCGTATTCATCGTGCGCAAAGGCAACCCGAAAGCCCTGAAAGACTGGCCAGACCTGCTTAAAGACGGCGTAGAAGTGGTCGTGCCAAACCCGAAAACCTCGGGCAACGGCCGCTACACCTACCTGTCCGCGTGGGGCTATGTGCTCAAGCAAGGCGGCGATGAAAAAGCCGCGCGCGAATTCGTCGGCAAGCTGTTCAAACAAGCCCCGGTACTCGACACCGGCGGCCGTGCCGCGACCACCACGTTCATGCAAAACAACATCGGCGACGTGCTGGTGACCTTCGAAAACGAAGCGGAAATGATCGCCCGTGAGTTCGGCCGTGGCAGCTTCGAAGTGGTGTACCCAAGCGTGTCGGCCGAAGCCGAGCCGCCGGTGGCGGTGGTCGACAAAGTGGTCGACAAGAAAGGCACCCGCAAAGAGGCCGAGGCGTACCTGAACTACTTGTGGTCAGAGGAAGGCCAGCGCATCGCCGCCAACAACTACCTGCGCCCACGCAACGCCAAGGTTCTTGCCGAGTTCTCGGACCGGTTCCCAAAGGTGGATTTCTTGCCGGTGGTGAAAACGTTTGGCGAGTGGCCAGTGATTCAGAAGACTCACTTTAATGATGGTGGGGTGTTTGATCAGGTTTACAGCGGGCAGTAAGTGCGGTTCGCGTAATGAAAAAGCCCGGCATTGCGCCGGGCTTTTTTGTGGTGCGGAAGTTTTCGAAATTCGAAACGCATCACGAGGAGCGAAGCGGTCGCCACGGACCGGGAGGAACTAAAACGCCGCCTTCCCTAAGGGAGGCGGCGTTGTTCTAGCAGGTCAAGCGTGATGGTTATTGGCTATTAGCGGTATAACACATTGGTATAACCCGTAGCATCCTGGCCAGAGGCCTTCGGAGTTGTCGATAGGAGTTGGGACCAACCCGCAACGGTCGGACTCGTAAAGACCACCGTGGCCACGCCGTTTGCGTCAGTGGTTGACGTAACAGTGGACAGAGTACCGGGTGCGCCTGAAAAGCTACTCACAGACCATGTCACGATATGGCCAGCGCCCACAGCGTTTCTGGCAGCGTCCGTGACTTGAACGCTGACAGTTGAAGTACTTACCCCGTCGTGCAATATGGTTTCCGGCGAGGCAGTGCCGGTCAAGATTGAAGGCTCCCCGGCAGTAAACTCCACGGTCAGCGATTCGGTGGCTGCGCCGCTCTGCGCCGTTACCGTCGCAGTGCCGACTAACAAACCACTCCTTAATGTCACTGTCGCAACACTATTTTGGTCGGTGGTAGAAGTCGCTACAGTCGAAGTGAGTCCATTCAGAGTTCCGAAGCTGGTCGCCCAAGATACAGTCACCCCTGGGCCTACTAAATTGCCGCCAGCGTCGGTAACCGTGGCGCTAACAGTCGTTGAGCTCCGGTTCGCCACAATTGAGTCTGGCGAGGCAATCACATCGATTACGGCTGGCGCACCGGGAGTGAAATCAACCTCAGCGGTATCAGTCACCGAACCAATTGCGGCTGTCACAGTGGCTGTGCCAAGCGTAGTGGAACTGGTCAGTTCAATTGTCGCTATACCGCTTGCATTAGTAGTGGACGAATTGCCCGCCAACGTACCTGCGCTGGTGCTCCAACTTACGGTCTCGCCTGCGACCAGGTTGCCGTTAGCGTCTTTAACCGTGGCGCTAAGGGTCGACGTGCTGATGCCGTTCGCTTCAATCGAAGCAGGCGAAGCGGTTACATCCATTGCAGTGGCTGCACCGGCAGTGAAATCAACCTCAGCGGTATCACTCACCGAACCAATTGCGGCTGTCACAGTAGCTTGGCCGGAAGTGGTTGCGCTGGTGAGGGTATTCGTCGCTACACCGCTTGCATTGGTGGTAGACGATGTGCCCGACAACACGCCAGCGCTGCTAGCCCAGGTAACGCTCACACCAGCACCGACAGCGTTGCCGTTGGCATCTACCACAGCGGCGCTGATAGACGATGTGCTTGCGCCGTCGGCGACAATCGCAGTCGGCAAAGCAGTGACGGTCATTGTTGCGGCTGCACCGGCGGTGAAATCAACCTCGGCGGTGTTGCTCGCCGAACCGCTTGTGGCAGTCACAGTGGCTTGACCGGAAGTGGTTGCGCTGGTGAGGGTAATCGTCGCTACACCGCTTGCATTGGTGGTAGACGATGTACCCGACAACACGCCAGCGCTGGTGCCCCAAGTAACGCTCACACCGGCACCGACAGCGTTGCCGTTGGCATCTACCACAGTCGCGCTGACAGACGATGTGCTTGCGCCGTCCGCGACAATCGCAGTAGGCAAAGCAGTAACGGTCATTGTTGCGGCTGCACCGGCGGTGAAATCAACCTCAGCGGTATCGGTCACCAAACCAATTGCGCCGGTCACGGTGGCTTGGCCAGCAGTTGTGGAGCTGGTCAGTTCAACCGTTGCCACACCGTTTGCGTCAGTAGTGGACGAAGTGCTTGCCAACGCACCGGCGCTGGTGCTCCAGCTTACGGTTTGGCCTGCTGCCAGGTTGCCGTTAGCGTCTTTAACTGTGGCACTAAGGGTCGACGTGCTGGTGCCGTTCGCCTCAATTGAAGCCGGCGAAGCGGTGACTTCCATTGCAGTTGCTGCACCGGCAGTGAAATCAACCTCAGCGGTATCAGTCACCGAACCAATTGCGGCTGTCACAGTAGCTTGGCCGGAAGTGGTTGCGCTGGTGAGGGTAATCGTCGCTACACCGCTTGCATTGGTGGTAGACGATGTGCCCGACAACACGCCAGCGCTGGTGCCCCAGGTAACGCTCACACCAGCACCTACGGCGTTGCCGTTGGCATCCACCACAGTCGCGCTGATAGACGATGTGCTTGTGCCGTCGGCGACAATCGCAGTAGGCAAAGCAGTGACGGTCATTGTTGCGGCTGCACCGGCGGTGAAATCAACTTCGGCAGTGTTACTCGCCGAACCGCTTGTGGCAGTCACAGTAGCTTGGCCGGAAGTGGTTGTGCTGGTGAGGGTAATCGTCGCTACACCGCTTGCATTGGTGGTAGACGATGTGCCCGACAACGTGCCAGCGCTGGTGCCCCAGGTAACGCTCACACCGGCACCGACAGCGTTGCCATTGGCATCTACCACAGCGGCGCTGATAGACGATGTGCTTGTGCCGTCGGCGACAATCGCAGTAGGCAAAGCAGTGACGGTCATTGTTGCGGCTGCACCGGCGGTGAAATCAACCTCAGCGGTATCAGTCATCGAACCAATTGCGCCGGTCACGGTGGCTTGGCCAGCAGTTGTGGAACTGGTCAGTTCAACCGTCGCCACACCGTTTGCGTCAGTAGTGGACGAAGTGCTCGCCAATGTACCGGCGCTGGTGCTCCAGCTTACGGTTTGGCCGGCTACCAAGTTGCCGTTAGCGCCTTTAACTGTGGCGCTAAGGGTCGACGTGCTGGTGCCGTTCGCTTCAATCGAAGCAGGCGAAGCGGTTACATCCATCGCAGTGGCTGCACCGGCGGTGAAATCAACCTCGGCGGTGTTGCTCGCCGAACCGCTTGTGGCTGTCACAGTAGCTTGGCCGGAAGTGGTTGCGCTGGTGAGGGTAATCGTCGCTACACCGCTCGCATTGGTGGCAGACGATGTGCCCGACAACGTGCCAGCGCTGGTGCCCCAGGTAACGTTCACACCGGCGCCTACGGCGTTGCCGTTGGCATCTACTACAGCGGCGCTGATAGACGATGTGCTCGCGCCGTCGGCGACAATCGCAGTAGGCAAAGCAGTGACGGTCATTGTTGCGGCTGCACCGGCGGTGAAATCAACCTCGGCGGTGTTACTCGCCGAACCGCTTGTGGCAGTCACAGTAGCTTGGCCGGAAGTGGTTGGGCTGGTGAGGGTAATCGTCGCTACACCGCTTGCATTGGTGGTAGACGATGTGCCCGACAACGTGCCAGCGCTGGTGCCCCAAGTAACGCTCACACCGGCGCCTACGGCGTTGCCGTTGGCATCGGTCACAGCGGCGCTGATAGACGATGTGCTTGTGCCGTCGGCGACAATCGCAGTAGGCAAAGCAGTGACAGTCATTGTTGCAGCTGCACCGGCGGTGAAATCAACCTCGGCGGTATCAGTCATCGAACCAATGGCGCCGGTCACCGTGGTTTGGCCAGCAGTTGTGGAACTGGTCAGTTCAACCGTCGCCACACCGTTTGCGTCAGTAGTGGACGAAGTGCTCGCCAATGTACCGGCGCTGGTGCTCCAGCTTACGGTTTGGCCGGCTACCAAGTTGCCGTTAGCGTCTTTAACTGTGGCGCTAAGGGTCGACTTGCTGGTGCCGTTCGCCTCAATTGAAGCAGGCGAAGCGGTGACTCCCATCGCAGTGGCTGCACCGGCAGTGAAATCAACCTCAGCGGTATCAGTCACCGAACCAATTGCGGCTGTCACCGTGGCTTGGCCAGCAGTAGTGGAACTGGTCAGTTCAACCGTCGCCACACCGTTTTCGTCAGTAGTGGACGAAGTGCTCGCCAATGTACCGGCGCTAGTACTCCAGTTTACGGTTTTGCCCGCTGCCAGGTTGCCGTTAGCGTCTTTAACTGTGGCGCTAAGGGTCGACTTGCTGGTGCCGTTCGCTTCAATCGAAGCAGGCGAAGCGGTGACATCCATTGCAGTAGCTGCACCGGCGGTGAAATCAACCTCGGCGGTATCAGTCACCGAACCAATTGCGGCTGTCACAGTGGCTTGGCCAGCAGTTGTGGAACTGGTCAGCTCAACCGTCGCTACACCGTTTGCGTCAGTAGTGGAGGAAGTGCTCGCCAATGTACCGGCGCTGGTGCTCCAGCTTACGGTTTGGCCTGCTGCCAGGTTGCCGTTAGCGTCTTTAACTGTGGCGCTAAGGGTCGACTTGCTGGTGCCGTTCGCTTCAATTGAAGCAGGCGAAGCGGTGACATCCATTGCAGTGGCTGCACCGGCGGTGAAATCAACCTCAGCGGTGTTACTCGCCGAACCGCTTGTGGCAGTCACAGTGGCTTGACCGGAAGTGACAGCGCTAGTGAGGGTAATCGTCGCTACACCGCTTGCATTGGTGGTAGACGATGTGCCCGACAACGTGCCAGCGCTGGTGCCCCAAGTAACGCTCACACCGGCGCCTACGGCGTTGCCGTTGGCATCTACCACAGCGGCGCTGATAGACGATGTGCTTGTGCCGTCGGCAACAATCGCAGTAGGCAAAGCAGTGACGGTCATTGTTGCGGCTGCACCGGCAGTGAAAACAACCTCGGCGGTATCAGTCATCGAACCAATTGCGCCGGTCACGGTGGCTTGGCCAGCAGTTGCGGAACTGGTCAGTTCAACCGTCGCTACACCGTTTGCGTCAGTAGTGGAGGAAGTGCTCGCCAATGTACCGGCGCTGGTGCTCCAGCTTACGGTTTGGCCTGCTGCCAGGTTGCCGTTAGCGTCTTTAACTGTGGCGCTAAGGGTCGACTTGCTGGTGCCGTTCGCTTCAATCGAAGCAGGCGAAGCGGTTACATCCATTGCAGCGGCTGCACCGGCGGTGAAATCAACCTCGGCGGTGTTGCTCGCCGAACCGCTTGTGGCAGTCACAGTGGCTTGAGCGGAAGTGGTTGTGCTGGTGAGGGTAATCGTCGCTACACCGCTCGCATTGGTGGTAGACGATGTGCCCGACAACACGCCAGCGCTGGTACCCCAAGTAACGTTCACACCAGCACCTACGGCGTTGCCGTTGGCATCAAGCACAGCGGCGCTGATAGACGATGTGCTCGCGCCGTCGGCGACAATCGCAGTAGGCAAAGCAGTGACGGTCATTGTTGCGGCTGCACCGGCGGTGAAATCAACCTCGGCGGTGTTACTCGCCGAACCGCTTGTGGCAGTCACAGTAGCTTGGCCGGAAGTGGTAGTGCTGGTGAGGGTAATCGTCGCTACACCGCTTGCATTGGTGGTAGACGATGTGCCCGACAACGTGCCAGCGCTGGTGCCCCAAGTAACGCTCACACCGGCGCCTACGGCGTTGCCGTTGGCATCGGTCACAGCGGCGCTGATAGACGATGTGCTTGTGCCGTCGGCGACAATCGCAGTAGGCAAAGCAGTGACAGTCATTGTTGCAGCTGCACCGGCGGTGAAATCAACCTCGGCGGTATCGGTCATCGAACCAATGGCGCCGGTCACCGTGGTTTGGCCAGCAGTTGTGGAACTGGTCAGTTCAACCGTCGCCACACCGTTTGCGTCAGTAGTGGACGAAGTGCTCGCCAATGTACCGGCGCTGGTGCTCCAGCTTACGGTTTGGCCGGCTACCAAGTTGCCGTTAGCGCCTTTAACTGTGGCGCTAAGGGTCGACTTGCTGGTGCCGTTCGCTTCAATCGAAGCAGGCGAAGCGGTGACATCCATTGCAGTGGCTGCACCGGCGATGAAATCAACCTCGGCGGTATCAGTCATCGAACCAATTGCGGCTGTCACGGTGGTTTGGCCGGCAGTTGTGGAACTGGTCAGTTCAACCGTCGCCACACCGTTTGCGTCAGTAGTGGACGAAGTGCTCGCCAATGTACCGGCGCTAGTACTCCAGTTTACGGCTTTGCCCGCTGCCAGGTTGCCGTTAGCGTCTTTAACTGTGGCGCTAAGGGTCGACTTGCTGGTGCCGTTCGCTTCAATCGAAGCAGGCGAAGCGGTGACATCCATTGCAGTAGCTGCACCGGCGGTGAAATCAACCTCGGCGGTATCAGTCATCGAACCAATTGCGGCTGTCACAGTGGCTTGGCCAGCAGTTGTGGAACTGGTCAGCTCAACCGTCGCTACACCGTTTGCGTCAGTAGTGGAGGAAGTGCTCGCCAATGTACCGGCGCTGGTGCTCCAGCTTACGGTTTGGCCTGCTGCCAGGTTGCCGTTAGCGTCTTTAACTGTGGCGCTAAGGGTCGACTTGCTGGTGCCGTTCGCTTCAATCGAAGCAGGCGAAGCGGTTACATCCATTGCAGTAGCTGCACCGGCAGTGAAATCTACCTCGGCGGTATCAGTCATCGAACCAATTGCGGCTGTCACGGTGGCTTGGCCAGCAGTTGTGGAACTGGTCAGCTCAACTGTCGCTACACCGTTTGCGTCAGTAGTGGATGAAGTGCTCGCCAATGTACCGGCGCTGGTGCTCCAGCTTACGGTTTTGCCCGCTGCCAGGTTGCCGTTAGCGTCTTTAACTGTGGCGCTAAGGGTCGACTTGCTGGTGCCGTTCGCTTCAATCGAAGCAGGCGAAGCGGTTACATCCATTGCAGTAGCTGCACCGGCAGTGAAATCAACCGCAGCGGTGTTACTCGCCGAACCGCTTGTGGCAGTCACAGTGGCTTGACCGGAAGTGGTTGCGCTAGTGAGGGTAATAGTCGCTACACCGCTTGCATTGGTGGTCGACGATGTGCCCGACAACGTGCCAGCGCTGGTGCCCCAGGTAACGCTCACACCGGTGCCTACGGCGTTGCCGTTGGCATCTTTCACAGCGGCGGTGATAGACGATGTGCTCGCGCCATCGGCAACAATCGCAGTTGGCAATGCTGTGACGGTCACGCCCGCGGCAGCACCAGCGGTGAAATCAACCTCGGCAGTATTAGTCGCAGAAGCGCTTGTGGCAGTCACCGTGGCTTTACCGGAAGTGACAGAGCTGGTCAGTTCAACCGTCGCCACACCGCTTGCATTGGTGGTGGACGAGGCGTTTGCCAACGTGCCCGCGCTGGTGCCCCAGGTAACGCTCACACCGGCGCCTACGGCGTTGCCGTTGGCATCGGTCACAGCTGCGCTGATAGAGGATTTGCTTGTCCCATCGGCGACGATCGCGGTAGGCGAAGCAGTGACGGTCATAGTTGCGGCAGCGCCAGCGGTGAAATCAACGCTTGCGTCGTTAGTGGCCGAACCGCTGCTGGCCGTCACAGTACCGCTACCGATAACGGTGGCGCTCGTTAAGGTAACTGTCGCTACACCACTCGCATCGGTGGTGGACGACTGAGCTCCCAACGTACCGGCGCTAGTGCTCCAGTTCACGCTCACACCGGTGCCTACGGGATTACCGTTAGCATCTGTCACAGTTGCGCTGACGGTGGAAGTGCTGGTGCCGTCGGCGACAATCGAGGCGGGCGAAGCAACGACGGTCATCGTGGCCGCAGCGCCGGCAGTGAAGTCAACGTTAACGGTGCGTTTCGTGGCACCGTATGTTGCTTCGACTGTTGCTACGCCTGCGACCTTGCTGCTCATTAGCGTCACGGACGCCTCGCCGTTTGCATCGGTAGTGGAAGTGTTGCTCGACAGCGTACCTGCGGAAGTCGCCCAGTTAACCGTCACACCCGCTGCACGTGGCTGATTGCTGGCATCGAGAATTTTGACTTTTATCGTGCTGGAATCTGCCCCCGTTGAAGGGATAGCGACCGGTTGAGCGGTCAGCAGAAATCCTAAAGATTGGACATTCACTTGCATCGGATTGGAGACAACCGCGCGCCCCGACTTATCGGTTCCAATAGCTTGCAAGCTGTAGATGTTCACGCCGGTGTTGTCATACGCGGGAAGTTGAACGGTGCCTTGACCGCTTCCATCGTAGGGCAAAGCAAAGCTAGCCGCAGTACCTGTCCAGCTAATGGACTTTAAGGTCGCAGCGCCTTTGATTGCGAAAGGAACAACTTTGAATTCAGTGTCGGAGATGACCTCGGGCAAGCTTATTTGGCCGCCGTCTTTTTTATGGTCAATTACGATTTCGTTATTACGGGATACTAGGTCGTAACGCATGTTTTCGAGCATGCGGCTGGCCATCACGTTGCTGCTGGAGAGCTGTTTCGACAGCGGTTCTCCGATTCGATAGTTCAGCGCAAGATTCGCCGACGTATCGGCAATTCCGTGTTGCCCTACGCGGTGATCGACACTCAAGCCAATCAACGGGATCGGGTTATAGATAACCCCAACACTCAAAGCGCGCGGATCTTTCTGGCGGTTGTCTACACCGAACAAACTGACGTCATCGCCATAGAATTGTTCGTATGCAACCTTGGCGCCAAGCTGAGGATAAGAGGCTAAGTACCCTTCCGCTCGAAGATCCCACCCTTTGGCGGGTCTTTCCAGGTAGTCGGCTTGGTCAGGGGACGCCTTCCAGCTTGAGAGCGGTTGATAGCCGTTAGCGCTTAACTTGAGAAAGTCTGTCCACGCTTCAACACCAACACCGAGACGGGCGTTTTTACCCGTTACATCCCAGTCATAAAAGCTGTTACCGCCCAGCAGCCAGCCTTCGACATTACGGCGATAACCGAGACCCAAGTTGACCGTGTTGCGGTAGTCCTCGGTGTAAGTATCAGCACGACGAACGCCGGACTGTACGAAGAGCAGGTTTTTGCCTTCGTTATAGAAAGGCATCAATAAATCAAGGCTCCCGCCGCGCACTCCACCTTCTCCTGCTTTTAAGGCGAGCTCGGAAGTAATGTGGTGGCTATCGAACCAGTTTCGACTGGCTTGACTTGCAGCGCCCGATATAAGCCCTACGCCTCGGCTTACCGCATCCTCAAGCCCTTGGCTTCGGCCTCGCAACGCAGCGGGGCCTAGATCAGTAGGGGCCTCAGCCGCGTAAAGCCAGTCGGAGGAAGGATTTGTTAATGGAACGTTCGAGGGAATGGTTGCGGTAACACTGCCCAGTTCCGGCAGGTTTTGCTGCTGCGCAGACACAGGTGCGGAGACCTGAGCAACCGCCGGAATAAGCGGCGACAGCGCAACACTACACGCTAGGTATAGCGATAAGAGCTTTGTGGAGAAGGAACGCATGCTTTCGACTTCCATAACACGAAGAAATGAGAAGCCGAAGTGTGTGAGCGGGACGGAGCGAAAGCGGTCGCCCGAGTCCTACAGGGGCGTAGGGAGATGCCTTGGCGACTTTTAAACACGGATATTTCAACGCCAAAATCTCGAACGGTCGAACGGAATATTGCCGATTCGCTTAGTTACAGCGACCGCGCCAAAACACGGTTTCGTTGGCTAAGAACACAAAAAAACCGGGCGTATTGCCCGGCTTATTACGTGTTTTTTCAACTTCGGTTCGACCTGCACGAACATCTGGAGAGAGAGCGCAAACAGCCCCGATAATCACCGTGGAACTAACTAAATTTGCAGCCAGCAAGGCAACGGCGCATGCGTTGCTTCTCCATTTATACCGCTGCAAATCCCTAACCGAACAAATGGCCCAATGGGAAGCGGCGCCGGTATTCCTTCCCGAACCGTCCCGCCGCCTGCAGTTAAGCGCGCAGACTCCGCCTACCGGCGGCCATGCCGCCATCGACTCATTTTGGCTCAACCCGAATCGTGGAGCCGTAACCTACTCCATCTGCGCCGCCGACCGATGCCTCCACCTTGCACCAACCATACAAAAGCGCCCCGCTGGGGAATGCGTACAAGAGTTACAGAAGTAGCAGTGATGCCTCGACTATCCGTGACTCCGATGATCGGCGACATAAATTGAGTACCCCACGCGCAATCGTCCCGCCAATACACGGTCACGCCTGTAAGAGGCTTGCCATCCGCACCGGATACGCTGGCGGTAACATCGCCGCGGCCAGAAAGCGTTAGTGGGTCCGGCCCCGAATAACGCAGGGAGATGGTTACCGCAAAATCGACAGTCGTAGTGCCTTGCATCGCGCCCACAGAAGCCGTGACAGTGCTTTGTCCCTCATAAAGGCCACTGGTGAGCACCGTAGTGGCAATGCCGCTGGCATTTGCGACGGATGTCATGAGGGAAAGCGTGCCCGTTGACCCAGTTCTGTCCCCCACCGCCGCCCAACTCACCGATGTACCGCCAGCAGCCGCTGCTATTCGACCCTGAGCGTCACGCAACTCAGCGCTGATCGTCGACGTGCTTCTGCCATCTGCCGAAATGGTTTCGGCAGATCGGGTCAGCACAATGTGCGCAACCGGGCCCGCAACCAAGCTTACGACGGCAGAACTTGTAGCCGTGCCGCTGCGCGCTTCAACCGTAGCCTGACCAATAGCAGTTGGGCTGGTCAGAACAATCGTGGCAGTTCCGGAAGCGTTGGTCACAGAACGTACGTCAGCCAAAACGCCGGCGCTCCTCGTCCATTCCACCGTTGTGCCCGCTTCAACCACATTGTTATTGGCATCGGTGACGGTCGCGCTCAGCGTCGACGTCGAGCTGCCGTCAGCAACGATGGACGGGGACGACGCCGTCACGGTCAGGGCTGCCGGCTCGCCGGCCACAAACGCAACGGCTGCCAGGTCGCTTCCCGTACCACTTGTTGCCTCGACCGAGGCCGTTTCAACGACGGTCGAGCTAGTAAGAACCGCCGTCGCCACCCCATTCGCATCGGTCAGAGAGGAATCATGATTCAACGAGCCGGCGCTAGTGCTCCAGCTCACCGCCTGGCCTTCGCCGACGCTATTGCCGTGCGCATCTTGTACGACCGCGCTCAAGCGGGTGGTGCTTGTGCCATCGGCGGTGAGCCGAATTGTGCTAGCCGTTAGCGCTACGTCGCTCGCTGCGCCAGCGGTGAACGTGACCGACGCGCGTTGTGTGCTCGCGCCGTAGTGTGCCTCGACAATGGCAGTGTTTGTGGTCGTTGAGCTGGTCAGGGTAACCGACGCTTCGCCGTCCGCATCTGTCGTCGAAACGTCGTCGGACAAGGTGCCCGCTGTGGTGGTCCAGTTCACCGTGACACCGGCCATTCGCGGCTGAGTGCTAGCACTCGCCACTTTTATCTTGATAACGCTGGTGTGCACGCCAGTCGCCGCGATAGACGCTGGGGTTGCGCTCATCACGGCCGATAATGGCTGAACCACTACCGTCATTGCGTTGGAGACGACGGCGCGCCCCGCCCTGTCGGTACCGATGGCCTGTAACGAGTAGGCATTAGCCGCGCCAGCGACATAGGCGGGCAACTCAAGAGCGCCCCGCCCGCTTGCGTTTAAAGGCAACGCAAAACCTGCCGCTGAGCCGGTCCAGCTGAAGGCATTTACGCGCTCTGCGCCGTGCACAGCAAACTCAACGGTCTTTAGCTCGCTGTCTGAAATAACGTCCGGCAGCATCATCTGAACCGCCTTTAGTCGATGTTCGAGGACCATTTCATTGTTACGCGACACCAAGTCGTAGCGCGCACTTGCGAGCATACGATTGGCCGCCACGTTGGCGCTGGACAGCTGCTTGGCCAGTGGTTCCCCGAGCCGATAGTTGAATGCCAGACGGGCAGAGGTGTCGGCCTGACCATGCTGGCCGATGCGGTGGTCCAGGCTCAGACCTACCAACGGAACCGGGTTGTAAACAATCCCCACGCTGACGGCATGGGGGTTCTTTTGCCGATCACCTGACGCGAACAGGCTCACCTCGTCCCCATAAAACCGCTCGTACGCCAGTGTGGCGCCTAGTTGCGAATAAGCCGGTAAATAGCCTTCAGCGCGCACGTCCCAACCCTTGGCAGGGCGCTCTAGATAATCAACTTGATCCGGCGATGGATTCCAGTCCGAAAGGGGCTGGTAGCCGTTGACACTCAGCTTGAAAAAAATCCGCCCACGCTTCCACGCCCACACCCAAGCGGGCGTTTTCGCCGGTCAGGTCCCGGTCATAAAAGCCATTGCCACCCACAAGCCAGCCGCCCACCGAGTGGCGATAGCCAAGGCCCATATTGACGGTGGTGCGATAGTCGTCGCTGTACGTATTGGCGCGACGCAGGCCGGATTGGACGAACCACAGACGCGCACCTTCGTTGTAGAACGGCAGCAACACGTCGAGGCTTGCGCCCTCGATTCCGCCACGCGTGCTTTCTAGTTGCAGCGCCGAGGTGATGTGGTGGCTGTCGAACCAACTGCGGCTGGCTTGACTGGCTGCGCCAGACAACATGCCCAATCCCTGCGCGACCGCGTCTTCAACGCCTTGGCTGCGGCTGTGTGCTGGCTTCGACGTCAGGTCATCCGGTACCGCTGCCCACAAGAAAGATTGGTCTTGTATGGCGGGCGCTTCACCGGCGGGCTTGGCCGCCGGCGAACCCAACTCTGGTAGACGCTCATGCTCGCTGGACGCTGCGGCGTGCACGTTAGAAGCCATAGGGGCGAGCGGTGAAAACAGGACACTCCACGCCAAGTACAGCATTAACGAAGTGCGAAAAAATCGGCGCATGGAGGTCGACGTCCGTCAGAAAATGAGGCGTCGAATTCTCACGACATGGCGGCGAAATTAAGGCCGCCCCAATCTCTCAAGCGTGTAGCTTCCTTCCCGCTAAGGTTTATAAGCGCGACGAATCGCGGACGAAAAAAAGCCGGGCATCAGCCCGGCTTTTCTTCTAACGCGCTGTATTACAACAGCGGCAGGGTGTAGCTCACGATCAAGCGATTTTCGTCTTGGTCGTTTGCAGTGGTGTTGCCACGAAGCGTGGCATTACGCCAGGTTAGACCGAGACCTTTAAGCGCGCCGTCCTGCAGAACGTAGTCGATTCGGAAATCGCGTTCCCACTCTTTGGCATCGCTGCCGGCGGCATTGATGTTGTCGCCTTTGAGATAGGTGATCACCGTCTTAAGACCCGGTACGCCAACGCTAGTGAAGTCGTAGCCGTATTCAGCCAACCAGGTTTGCTCGCCAGCGCTTAGGAATTTGCCAATCTGACGGTCAGTGATCAGGTAGGCGGTGGAGCCGTCGCCTTGGTTCAGGAAGGGGAAGGCGCTGTCGCCCGACACTTCTTGGTAACCCGCGCTCAGTGCATGTGCACCCAAGGTGTAGGTGAACAAAGCGCTCCAGGTCTGGTTGTCTACTTCATACCGGTGCGGGTCGGCTGCGCCAGATGCCCAGTAGCCGTTGCTGCGGTAGCCCTCTGTACGACCCGAAGCGGTGCTGTTCTTGCCGTCGGAGTCGCTAAGGAAGTAGCGCAGATCCGATTTCAACACGCCGGGACCAATGCCCCAGTTATGCACCAGACCCAGGAAATGCTGGGTGTAGAAATCTTCTAGATTGCCGTAGTAGTACTGCGCGGTCAGGTCCTTGGTGATCTTGTAATCACCACCTGCGTAGTAGAACTTGTTGCTGTCAGAAATTGCTGTGCCGACCGGCGTGCCAGTCGGGCGAGCCGCGCCCCCGATACGCAGGCCGACGTCATCAGTGGAGCTGCGGGTTTTGGTGTGCTCCAACTGACCTGCTACTACGGTCAACCCCTCAATCTCAGCCGAGGTTACTTGGCCGCCTTCAAAAAGTTGCGGCAACAAACGACCGTCGTTAAACGTCACAACGGGCAGTTTCGGCTGCAAAGTGCCGAGGCGGGCCTCGGTCTTCGAAACGCGCAATTTTGCAGTGGCGCCCGCTTTGCCATATGCGTCTTTGGCTTCGCCGTCGCTGTCGAGCGGGAAAAGCTGGCCTGGCGTGCGGCTCTGGTCAGCCGACGCTTTGTTGGCGCTGCCGCCAGCGTCCAGTTTTATACCTGCAAGGCCAATTACATCCAGACCGAAACCTACGGTGCCCTGGGTAAAACCAGACGTGTAATTGAACATGAAACCTTGGCCCCATTCCTGACCGGAAGCGGCGTCAACGTTTTTGTTGTTTACGTCGTAATAGAAGTTACGCAAACCCAACGAAGCCTTGCTGTCTTCAATAAACCCGGCAGCGCCGGCTTGCTGTGCGATGACGCCGAGAACGACGGCCAACGCCAGAGGGGATTTGGTCATGGTGCTTACTCCAGGTGCAGATCTTTTTTAGTTTTCCGACACTGCAAGGAGTCACTACTTTCAGCTTGCTTGGTGCGGGTCGTGCTGGGGGCCCGGCGACGACGGCGCAACAGTAATAAAAAAGCCATAAATCTAAAAAGACTTATTAGTTTGTTTTTAATGCTTTTTAAGAATATTCGACACATTTCGCAAAACCTGGTCGGTAGCGGGGTCATTCAGGAAACCAAAGCGCGAAAAAATCCGCCGCTTAGTGACCCTCGGTCCCGCCGCCGACTCAGTTTGAACGCCCGCGCCAGAGCCTTTAAGCGTCTAAAAACTCCTGCGCCGAAACCACCGGGGCGTAGCCAAACGCCAATGCAGCCATAAAGGCGGCATGAACCTGGGCAGCCGGCACGGTGACGCCGTTGAATTCCAGGTCGTGGGTGGCGCAGGCGTCGTGGATAACGGTGGTGTCGTAGCCGAAATCTACGGCGGCGCGGGTTATGCCATGGGTGCACATGTGGCTCATGCTGCCGACGATGACCAATTTATCGATGCCATGTTTATCCAATACGGCGCGCAACTCGGTGTCGCGGAACGAATTGATGTGCTGTTTGACGATCACCGGCTCGTCCGCGCGGTTGAGCACCGTCGGGTGCACCTCGGTGCCCTCGGAACCGGCGAGAAAAAACGGGGCGTCGGCCTCCGAAGATTCGTGACGGATGTACACCACCAAATCACCGGCATCGCGAAACGCTTTGATGACTAGCGCGGCCTTTTCAGCGGCCGCGTCGGCGCCTACCAACGGCCATTTACCGCCTGGGAAATAGTCGTTCTGGATATCAACTACGATCAGCGCTTGCTTGGACATGGTGTTTTCCTCGGTTCAGGTGGGTAGTGTTGCGTGGCTGAAGTATTCGCCTGTGCAAGCGGGGCGAGAATTAGCCGGAACGACAATAGCGGTGGGAAAAATGACAAAGCAGGAAAATCAGGCGGTGCTTGAAATCGGTTTGTTGGTGTACCCCGGCGCACAAACCGCCGCCGTGCACGGCCTGACCGATCTGTTCGCCGTCGCCAACCGCATCGCCGCCGAGCAACAGGCCACGCAACTGCCCACGCTGCGCATCAGCCATTGGAGCGGCAGCGCCACGGACCCCACGCCGCAACGCATTTACGACAGCTTGCCCGGCAGCACCAGCCGCCTTGGCGCGGTGGTGATTCCGCCTTCACTAGCCGACATGCCATCGGCCGAAGACGCGCAACCGCTGGCTGACTGGATCAAGCGTAGCCACGCGCAAGGCGCCATTGTTGGCTCCATCTGCCTGGGCGCGTTTTTGCTGGCGATTACCGGCTTGCTCGACGGCCGCCACGCCACCACCCACTGGACCCACGGCGAAGAACTGGCCAGCCAGTTTCCGGCGCTCAAGGTGGACGTCGACAAGCCGATCATCGATGACGGCGACATCATCACCACGGGCGGTTTAATGGCCTGGGCGGAAATCGGTTTGCGCCTGGTCGACCGGCTACAGGGCCCCAGCATCGCCACCCGCACCGCACGTTTCTTGATGGTGGAACACAGCGACAGCGCCCGCGAATGCGGCAGCAACTTCGCGCCGATTCTGGCCCACGGTGACGCAGCGGTTTTGAAGGTGCAGCACTGGCTGCAGGCCAACGGTGCGGTAGACGTCAGCCTCGCCGCCATGGCCGATTGCGCCGGGCTGGAAGCGCGTACGTTCTTACGCCGCTTCCGCGCGGCGACGGGCCTGAAGCCGACGGAATATTGCCAGCACGTAAAGGTGGGCAAAGCCCGTGAAATGCTCGAATTCACCAACGGCACCGTCGACCACATTGCCTGGACCGTCGGCTACCAAGACCCGGGCGCGTTTCGCAGCGCGTTCAAGAAAATCACCAGTCTTTCGCCGAGCGAGTACCGCAATAAGTTTGGGGTGAAGCCCAATGCCGCAGTTGCCAGAGAAGCCGGTTAAATCAAAAAAATCGAGGCTAAACCTCTCCCACAGTTTTCAGTTTCCTGTGGGAGAGGCTTTAGCCTCGATCCCTGCAAACGAGCCCTTCGTGTCGAGCCTCCATGTCCCTAACCCCTGAACAACTCGCCCAAATTACTGCCCTCACGCTCCAGCACTACAACCAAAGCGCCGAAAGCTTTCGCGAAGGCACGCGCGACCACGATGTGAGCCAGAACATCGCCGCCTTGCTGCGACACATCGAGGCGCCCGCGCCGTTGCAGATTCTCGATTTCGGCTGCGGCCCGGGCCGTGATTTGAAGGTATTTCGCGACATGGGCCACCTCGCCGTCGGCCTCGACGGCTCGGCCAATTTCGTGGAAATGGCCCGCGCCGACAGCGGTTGCGAGGTGTGGCAGCAGGATTTTCTGGCGCTCGATTTGCCCGCCGAGCGCTTCGACGGCGTGTTCGCCAACGCGGTGCTGTTTCATGTGCCCGCTCAGGAATTGCCACGCGTGCTACGCCAGCTGCACGCCACGCTAAAGCCCGGCGGTGTGCTGTTCAGCTCCAACCCGCGTGGCGAGAATCAGGAAGGCTGGAACGGCCCGCGCTACGGCAGTTATCACGACCTTGGCGCCTGGCAGCAGCAGCTCACCACCGCCGGTTTCACCGAGCTGGAACACTACTACCGCCCCGCCGGCTTGCCGCGCGATCAACAGCCGTGGCTTGCCAGCGTCTGGCGTAAAAACTAACCCGTCACCCGCTGCACCAGCGCCTGCAGCTGGATCGCGCCGTCGTTGCCGGCGCGCGACAGCCATTGGCGCAGCTGCTGCTCAATAGCCGACAACGGTGCGTGCACGCCGGCCAGTTCCAGGTGCTCGGGCAGAATCTCCTCGCCGCTGCTAACCAGCAGGGCAAAGTGAATAACGTTCTCCAGCTCTCGGGTATTGCCCGGCCAGTGATGCCACTCCAGCACTTGCTGCGCGGCCGCGCTGATAAAAGGCATGGTCAGGCCTAGCCGTTGGCTGTAGATACCGAGGAAATATTCGGCCATCGGCAGGATGTCGCCAATCCGCTCGCGCAACGGCGGCAAGGCCAGGCGGCCCTCGTTCAGGTATTGGAACAGGCGCGGGTGGAACTTGCCGGCGTCGACAGCCTTACCCAGGTCGATGCTGGTGGCGGCGACCAACCGCACATCCACCGGGCTGGCGTGGTTTGCGCCCACGCGGGTGACTTCGCGGTTCTCCAGCGCGGCGAGCAATTTGTCTTGCAGGGCCAGCGGCAAGTCGCCGATTTCGTCCAGGTACAAGGTGCCGCCATTGGCCGAACCAAACCACCCCGCCCGGCTGCTGGCCGCGCCAGCAGCCGGGTAACCGCCAGCCGCGTAACCAAACAGCTCGGCCTCGGCGTGGTTCTGGCTCAGGCTGCTGCAGCTCAAAGCCACGAACAAACCGGCGCGGTCGCTCTCGCGGTGAATGTGCCGCGCCAGCAATTCCTTACCTGTGCCCATTTCGCCTTGAATCAGCACCGGCAACACGCTGGGCGCCAGCTGCGACACTTCTTCGCGCAGTTGCCGTGAGCGGGCGTCGATAAACACCAGCGCCTTGGCGCGAATGCTCAGCGGGCTTTTGTCGGCGTCGGGAAAGGTCAGCAACGGCTGGCCCGGTTGTGCGGTGCGGGACATAACGGAAACTCCAAACCAAGCCGGCTGGCGTTCAGCGGCTTGGGCAGTAAAAAAGACGGACGAGGCGAGCGATCAGGCGCTGCGGCGAGCGTGTTGTTCGATACGGTTTTGCAGGCGGTACAGGTAAGAAAAACCGCGCTCCCAACGCTGATGCCCCGACTTCACATTGATGTGCCCCACGCCGCTGAGAATCGCCGTTTCGGCGCCCCAGTCGCGGGCCAGTTCAATGGCGCGGGCGGCACTGGCGGCCTGGTCGTTGTCCGAGCCCACCAGTTGCGTCGGGAATGGCAGCAACTCACGGGGAATCGGCGCGAAGCCTTTCAACGGCTGCGGGCAGGCCGGGCGTTCCACATCAGCAGGCGCCACCAGTAAGGCGCCGCTGACCCGGCGCAGCAATTCCACTGGCGCGCTGGCTGCCCAGTGCGCCACGGTGATGCAGCCCAGGCTATGGGCGATGAGGATGACTGGGGTGGCGTGCGCAGCGATTGCGCGCTCCAGTTGCGCCACCCAGGCATCGCGGTCGGGGTTCAGCCAATCGGCCTGCTCCACGCGCTGACTGTTGGGCAGGCTGCGTTGCCAATGACTCTGCCAATGCTCGTCGCCCGAGCCTTGCCAGCCCGGAACAATCAAATAGCGGATCGGTTCGCTGCGCATGGAAAACGCCTCCTGCGAATGACGGTGTGGCGGCCAGTATAGGGAGCGGTTTTATATGCGTTAAGGAATAAGAAATTATTTGCTTATGCGATAAATGAAAATTCTATGCTGGCAGCATACTGGCCTGAACGCTGACTCAGGTCGCCTGTAAGCCTCTATTTCCTAGGGTTTAAGCGATTTCGTCTTGGTGCTTTGCGCGCGAGCGCGTCGCGCTGTAGAGATGGGCAGGACGAATAATTCAAAATGGTTATATAAAAATTCTTAAATAGTATTTTTAAGAATATCAGGCGTTCTCTACTATCCGCTCCACGCCCACTAGCCACGTTCAACCCAGGGCATTTTTTCCAGGAGCAGATTGATGAGCGCACCCCTTCGTAGCGTAGAGGGCCAGGACGAAGCCGGCATCCTCCGCGAAATTTCCGCCGCCCTGCAGGGCCTGCGTTTTGGTTCGGTCGAAATCACCGTGCACAACGGCCAAGTCGTCCAGATCGAGCGCAAGGAAAAATTCCGCCTTCAGCCGCCCGCTGCCGGCAAGCAAGCCTGATTGATCCACCCCACTGGACGACCGGAGGGCACGTTGATGAACACCCAGCCACACCCCCTGATTCGCTTTTTTGAAACACGCCGGCAGCGCCCACGCTGCCAGCCGCGAATGCGGCAGTTCTCATAAGAAACTCAGCCACAACACTTGAACAAAATTTGAAATCTTAGGAGTTACACCATGTCCATTCGCCGTTTCGCTTTGGCTGCTTTGACCAGCGCCCTGTTCGCCGGTACCGCCGTTGCCAAGGATTACGAACTGCTGAACGTTTCGTACGACCCCACCCGTGAGCTGTATCAGGAATACAACGCTGAGTTCATCAAGTTCTGGCAGCAGTCGCACGCCGACGACAAAGTCACCATCCAGCAATCTCACGGCGGCTCGGGCAAACAAGCCCGCGCGGTGATCGATGGTCTGCGTGCTGACGTGGTCACCCTGGCCCTGGCCGGCGACATCGACGAAGTGGCAAAACTGGGCAAAGGCCTGCCGGAAAACTGGCAAACCCGCCTGCCGCAATCGAGCACGCCTTACACCTCGACCATCGTGTTCCTGGTGCGCAAGGGCAACCCAAAAGGCATCAAAGATTGGGGCGACCTGATCAAGAAAGACGTCTCGGTTATTACCCCCAACCCGAAAACCTCCGGCGGCGCCCGCTGGAACTTCCTCGCCGCCTGGGCCTATGGCCTGAAAACCGGTGGCAGCGAAGCCAAGGCTAAAGACTACGTCGAGCAGTTGTTCAAGCACGTGCCGATTCTGGACACCGGCGCACGCGGCTCAACCATCACCTTCGTCAACAACGGTCAGGGCGACGTATTGCTGGCCTGGGAAAACGAAGCCTTCCTGGCGCTTAAAGAAGATGGCGGTGCCGACAAGTTCGACATCGTGGTGCCGTCGCTGTCGATTCTTGCCGAGCCGCCAGTGGCTGTGGTCGACAAAAACGCCGAGAAAAAGGGCACCACTGAAATCGCCACCGCGTACCTCAACCACCTGTACAGCCCGGCTGGCCAGGAAATCGCGGCGAAGAACTTCTACCGTCCTCGCGATGAAAAAGTGGCCGCCAAGTACGCCAATCAATTCCCCAAGCTGGACCTGGTCACTATCGACAAGGACTTCGGCGGCTGGAAAACTGCGCAACCGAAATTCTTTAACGATGGCGGCGTGTTCGACCAGATCTACCAAGCCCAGTAATCGTTAGCGGCTCTTTAATCCGAACGCTTGCGGGCAACACCTCGAGAAGACGCAAGCGTAGCGAGCGAAGGTAAAACAAGGCGGCCGGTTGGGGGAAAGGCGGAGTTGGCGGTAGCCAATGAGCAGTTCACCCACCCGGCCAACGCCGTATTACCGAGCGCAGTAGCTTTCACAAAGGACATTTATGTCGCGCAAGATATCCCCCGTCATACCCGGCTTCGGGCTGACCCTGGGTTACACGCTGGTGTACCTCAGTCTGATTGTGCTGATTCCCCTGGCGGCTATGTTTGTCCACGCCGCGCAACTGACCTGGGACCAGTTCTGGGCCATCATCACCGCCCCCCGCGTTATCGCCGCGCTCAAGCTCAGCTTTGGTACCGCGCTGTACGCCGCTTTGATCAACGGCGTGATCGGCACGCTGCTGGCCTGGGTGTTGGTGCGTTACACCTTTCCTGGGCGCAAGGTCATCGATGCCATGATCGACCTGCCTTTCGCCCTCCCCACCGCCGTTGCCGGTATCGCGCTCACGGCGCTTTACACGCCAACCGGTCTGGTCGGCCAGTTCGCCGCTGACCTGGGTTTTAAAATCGCCTACTCGCCACTGGGCATCACCCTGGCGCTGACCTTCGTGACGCTGCCGTTCGTGGTGCGCACGGTGCAGCCGGTGCTGGCTGATATTCCCCGGGAAATCGAAGAAGCCGCCGCCTGCCTCGGCGCCAAGCCGTTTCAGGTGTTCCGCTACATTCTCGCGCCCGCCCTGCTGCCCGCCTGGCTAACCGGCTTTGCCCTGGCGTTTGCCCGTGGCGTGGGTGAGTACGGTTCGGTGATTTTCATCGCCGGCAACATGCCGATGAAGACCGAGATTCTGCCGTTGCTGATCATGGTCAAGCTCGACCAATACGACTACCGCGGCGCCACCTCCATTGGCGTGTTGATGCTGGTGGTGTCTTTCATTTTGCTGCTGCTGATTAACCTGCTGCAGCGCCGCATCGAAAAACCATAAGGAGCGCGCCATGTCTTCATCAACGCTAAGCGCGGCCGCTTCCGCCAACGCCGCACGCCGGGGCAGCGTCAATGCCCGCCGCGTACTGATCGGCCTGTGCTGGCTGGTGTTCGTGCTGTTTCTGGTGCTGCCACTGTTCATCGTGGTGTCCCAGGGTTTGAAGAACGGCGTGGGCGCCTTCTTCACCGCCATCTTTGAGCCCGACGCCTTGTCGGCGCTAAAACTCACGCTGTTTGCCGTGCTGATTTCGGTGCCGCTCAACGTGGTTTTCGGCGTCAGCGCCGCCTGGTGCGTGAGCAAGTATTCGTTCAAGGGCAAAAGCATTCTCGTCACGTTGATCGACCTGCCGTTCTCGGTATCGCCGGTTATTGCCGGCCTGGTCTACGTGTTGATGTTTGGCGCCCAAGGCCTGCTCGGGCCATGGCTGCAAGCTCACGACATTCAAATTGTCTTCGCCCTGCCGGGCATTGTGCTGGCGACCATTTTCGTCACCGTGCCGTTCGTGGCCCGCGAGCTGATTCCGCTGATGCAGGAGCAAGGCACGCAGGAAGAAGAAGCCGCCCGCCTGCTCGGCGCCAACGGCTGGCAGATGTTCTGGCACGTGACCGTGCCGAACATTAAATGGGGCCTGATTTATGGCGTGGTGCTGTGTACCGCGCGCGCCATGGGCGAGTTCGGTGCGGTGTCGGTGGTGTCCGGCCATATTCGCGGCGTCACCAACACCCTGCCGCTGCACGGTTGAAATTCTCTACAACGAATACAACCACGTCGCTGCCTTTGCTGTGGCCAGCTTGTTGCTGATCCTGGCGCTGTTCATCCTTCTGCTCAAGCAGTGGAGCGAGTCCCGTATCAACCGCCTTAAAGCCAAAGCGGACGAGGAATAAGTCATGAGTATCGAAGTCCGTAACGTCAGTAAGAACTTCAACGCCTTCAAGGCGCTCGACGCAATCAATCTGGACATCCAGAGCGGCGAGCTGGTGGCCCTGCTCGGCCCGTCCGGCTGCGGCAAAACCACCCTGCTGCGCATTATTGCCGGCCTGGAAACGCCGGATAACGGCAGCATCGTGTTCCACGGTGAAGACGTGTCCGGCCACGACGTGCGCGATCGCAACGTCGGGTTCGTGTTCCAGCACTACGCGCTGTTCCGCCACATGACCGTGTTCGACAACGTGGCCTTCGGCCTGCGCATGAAGCCCAAGGGCGAGCGCCCGAGCGAAACCCGCATCGCTGAAAAAGTGCATGAATTGCTGAACATGGTGCAGCTCGACTGGCTGGCCGACCGCTACCCGGAGCAACTCTCTGGTGGCCAGCGCCAGCGTATCGCCCTGGCCCGCGCCCTGGCGGTGGAGCCGAAAGTGTTGCTGCTCGACGAACCCTTCGGCGCCCTCGACGCCAAGGTGCGTAAAGAACTGCGCCGCTGGCTGGCGCGCCTGCACGAAGACATCAACCTGACCTCGGTATTCGTGACCCACGACCAGGAAGAAGCCATGGAAGTGGCCGACCGCATTGTGGTGATGAACAAGGGCGTGATCGAACAGATCGGCTCGCCAGGCGAGGTGTACGAAAACCCGGCCAGCGACTTCGTCTACCACTTCCTCGGCGACTCCAACCGCCTGCGCGTAGACGGTGACAACCACGTGCTGTTCCGCCCGCACGAAATCTCCCTGTCGCGCCAGGAAATCGAAGACCACCACGCCGCCGAAGTCCGCGACATACGCCCACTGGGCGCGACGACGCGGGTGACCTTGAAAGTGTCCGGGCAGGACGAACTGATCGAAGCCGAAGTGGTGAAAGACCATGACAGCCTGACCGGGTTGGCCAAGGGCGAGACGTTGTTCTTCAAGCCGAAGGTGTGGCAGAAGCAGCTGTAAAAGCACGATCAAAAGCTCGAGGCTGAAGCCTCTCCTACAAACGCTCCGCGATTCTGTGGGAGAGGCTTCAGCCTCGAGCTTTTGCCCTACCGCTCATGACTCTCATGCCTAAATGCCGCAAACCGATTAAAAAACCGGTGCAGCGCAAACACGGCGAGCAGCGTGACGAACACCGCCATACACACCGAACTCAAGCGATACGCCAGGCTGAACATCATGTCCTGGTGCGGTGTGAGGTATTGGCCGAACACAATCGCAATGGTAGTCAGCGCACCAAACCCCACGCCTTGCGCCCCTTCACGCACATGAATGCGCGCGCAGTAAAACGTGGCAATCCAGTACAGCAATGTCACCAGCGGCAGCACGTTGTAGTGGTCGTACAGCACCAGCTGCAAGGTCATGCCTACCGCACAACCGAGCAGCGTGCCCAACGCGCGGATGCGCCCAGCGAAGCGGATGCCGTGCCAGTGCATGGGGAACAGCACCAGAATCGAGGCGATTTGCGCCGACAGCGAATCGCGCAAATCCGCGCTCTGAAACAGCATGAACGACAGCGTGGCGATGCTCGCGCCAAGCAGCGCTTCGTGGCGCTGGCTGGGCAGGTCTTTGTTCACCGACGGCTTGGCCGGACGCGGTTCGGCATCGGGGAACAGAAAGAACATCAGCCAGGCGATCAGCACGGTTTGCACCGCCGCCACCAGGTTGCTGGCGAGCAGATCGTACAGGTGCGTGTCCGGGTAGCTGGCGAAGTGCAGCAGCATCGATAAAAACACGCAGCCCAACGCGCCGAACATAAATAACGGACCCTGTGCCATCAGCCGGAAACGCCAAAAGAACGAGGCGAATACCAGCGGTACAATCAGCAGCGGACGGTCGCCGAACAGGCCGTAAATCAGCAGCACTTCCAGACACGCCACCACCGCCTGGGCCAGGAATTGGCGGATCACATGGGCGTTGATGACCGGCGTCAGTCCCAACAGCAACATCGGGTACACGGCGAAAAACGAGCCGTTGTCCCAGTCCATCAATTTGCTGATCAGCAGCCCCAGCGTGCCGCCGCTGGCGAGCCGCAGGCATTGGCGCAGGCCGTTGTCGGTAAGGGCGGGCAGGTTCATGGCCGCCTCAGTAGATGTAGTGCAATAGGCTGATCAGGCGGATCTGCGCCCGGCCGAAAAAAGCCGCCAGCGGCGCGTCATGCGGATACAGCTGCACCGTGGCCTTGGCCCCGCTGGGCAAGGCTTGCGGCAAAGGTTGCGCCAAGGCCACATGCAGGCGCTGACGCTGAGCATCGCGCACCCAACGATCGGAAATGGCCGGCGCGGCGAGGTCGCCATTGGCTTCCAGTTGGCCTTCCTTCACCCCGGCATCGACGGCGCTGACAGTGCCGGCAAATACCTGGCCGGGCAGGCCGTCGAACACGACGGATGCCGCGTCTTGCAGGTGCACATAGCGCAGGGATTTCTCGCGGAAGTCGGCGCTGATGTCCGCCTGGTCTGCCACCAGCGCGGCCACCGCACTGCCCGCTGCCACATACGCGCCCGGCGACAACTGCAAGTTGCTCAACGTACCGCTGCGCTCGGCGCGCACTTCGCTGTAGGCCAGTTGCAACTTCGCCTGTTCCAGCGCGTTGTGCGCCAGGCGCAGCGCCAGGTTGCCGCTGCCGGCTTCGCCGCGCTCCACCGTCAGCTCGCGAATACGTGCCGCCGCCGCGCTGACCTTCGCTAGCGCGGCCGACGTCTGCGAAGTGGTTTGTTCGTACAGTTGCCGCGACACATGCTGCGTGGCCAGCAACTTGCCCAGCCGCGCGCCTTCACGCTGCAACTCGCTGGCCGTGGCTTGCGCTGCCTGATGGTCGGCCCGCGCGGCGGCGAGTGCGGCGTCTAGTTGCGCGTTGTTTTGCTCAGCCTGCTCCTGCGCCAACTCGGCCGCGTGCACCGCCAGGCGGAACGGCTCGGGGTCGAGGCGAAACAACAACTGCCCGGCTTGCACATGGGCGTTGTTGCCTACGGCGATATCCAACACTTGCCCGCTCACGCGCGGCGCAATGCGTAAAACCGGGCGCGTCAGTTGCGCCTGCGGCGTTATCGGCATCCATAAATCGGCGGCCAAAAAAATAGCCAAACAACACCACGAAAGCCGCAATAGCGACCCGCACGCGACGAGCAAAACGCTGCTCAGCAGTCATGCACACCCCTGAAAAATAGAAAAACGGTAACGAACGCCATCGGCGAAGCCGAAGCGATGACAGCTCACGCGTCCAAGTATATTTTGCCGCTCAGAGCAGATAATCAGCGTGTTTGGTAGAGCAGCCTTACCCATCGCGCAATAATGACCGCGCCAACCGCTTACCGGAGAACCGTCGATGGACACCTTTCAAAGCATGCGTGTGTTCGCCCGTGTCATCGACACCGGCAGCTTTACCGCCGCCGCGCAGGCGCTGGGGCTTTCCACGGCGCAGGTGTCGCGTCTGGTGTCGGAGCTGGAGCAGCAACTGCACGCGCGGCTGCTGCACCGCACCACGCGGCGCCTGGCCCTGACCGAAACCGGCGAGCGCTACCTGCAACGCTGCCGGCAAATTCTCAGCGAAGTGGACGAGGCCGCCGCCGAAGCGCGCGGCGCGCACCTGATTCCCAGCGGTCGGCTGCGGGTGCACACCATGACCGGCCTGGGCTTGCAGCACCTCACTCAGTTGGTGGCGATTTATGCCGAGCGCTACCCGCAGGTGGTGGTCGACCTGACGCTGTCGCAGCGCAACCCCGACCCCATCGAAGACGGCCACGACGTCATCATCGCCTTTGCCCGTGAGCTGCCCGACTCACAACTGGTGGCGCAAAACCTCGGCGCGATGTACAGCGTGCTCTGCGCCGCGCCCGCCTACCTGGCCAAACACGGCACCCCGCGCAGCCCGGCCGAACTGCGCGAGCACCGCTACTTGCGATTGCTCGATCCGCTGTACGTCGATAACTGGGTACTCGATGGGGGCGAAGACGGCGACGGCAGCTATGAAGTGCTGCCCACCGAGGCCTTCCAAGTGAACATCGCCGAGTCGCTGGCTAAAGCCGCGCAGGCCGGCATGGGCTTTTGCCTGCTGCCCTCCTTCGTCGCCTGTCCTTCACTGCGCGACGGCAGCCTGGTTCGCCTGCTGCCGCAATATCGGCTGCGCGAGCGCAACATCTATGCGCTGTACCCGTCGCGGCGGTTCCTCGATGCCAAGATCAAAACCTGGGTGGAATTTCTGAAGGAACAATTGCCGCCGCTGTTCGCTCAAGACGAGGCCATTCTTGATGATCCGGCCCATTGGGCGCCGTAACACTGTTGCGCTTTAGGTAACAGCGCATAACCAAATTCGGCATTTTTCCCGCCCAAGCGCCTCGCTAGACTGGCCACGTTTTCTCCGATGAGCCCGTTTTGAGGATCACACCATGACACGTACCTTATTGCTTACTGCCATTTTCGCCACCAACTCGCTGTTTTTCTCGCAACTCACCCTGGCTGAAGAGTCGCCGGCCTTTGTTGCGCGTAATGCGGCAATCCAAGAAAAGGCGCAAGGCGCCACTGACCAAGCCGTCGCTGCCCAAAAGGCCGCCGATAAGGCCGCCCAGGACAGCTGAAAGTCCGGGCGCCGTACGTCGCGCCCCACCCGTTCTCCTGACGTTGATGGCGGTAGCTCCTCAGTCAACGTCTCTTCCCCGCCGCTCCGCCATCGGTTGAGCGGTTTTTTTTCGTCTGCGCAAAGCGCGCTCGCCTTGCTCCAAGGCCGGTCAGCCGTGGGCTGCGCTGGCGCAGTAGCACTTAAGTGCGGCGAACGTGCGAATGGATGACCGATACCGGCGCAAATCACTCTTTGGGGCTAATTTCCTTAGCGTTGCAGTGCAGTACGCTACGCGCGGGGAAATTAAGTCCGCACTGCTCAAAAAAATAATAAGGAGCACCTCGGTATGCGCAGTACGTCCATGCTTCACGTCTGGCTCGCCTGCCTGTTGGCCGCACTGGCCAGCCTCCCGGCAGCGGCCGCTACACCACAGCAACACATGCAGGTTCAGGCCTGCCGCGCGGTTGGCAGCCTGTTGCTGTACCGCGGCGAAGGCTATCAGGCCAGCTACAGCGAACGGGTCGACAGCGACCTCGCCGCCCTGGCCGCCGCCGTTCAAAGCAGCCCGCAGGCCAGCGCCGAGCTACGCAGCGCTCAACAGAACCTTGTTACCCAAATCAAACGCGGTGTTTCTTTCGGCCCCAACGAGGAAGACGTGCCATGGGGCTACCAGAAAGAACTGAGCAAAGCCCTACGTGATTTCCTCATCAGCGCCCACGGTCTGACGCCAGCCACGCCCGAGGAGGACTTGCCGGTAAAGCTCGAGTACCTGTCGGTGCAGTACCTGTTCCGCTCGTACGTCGGCAGCTTCGAGCTGGCGCGCGAACACGCCGACCAGTACATCGGTCAGGACGAGCGCCTGCTAGTGCCGGAAATTGATCAGCAGATGAACGCACTGGCCGAGCAGGACGCAGCGGTGAAGAAGAAGCTCGACACGCGCTGGAGCTACTTGCGCGTGGCGTTGGCGGACATGAACAGCGGCGTTACGGCGATGACCAGCCTTTCCGGCCGGCCCTTCGCGCCGACCATCGTCGACCGCCATGCACGGGCCATGAGCGATCAGTTGATGGCCGCGAAGTAGCCTAGGCCAGACGCCTTATACCAAGGCGTTTTTGCCGCGAATGTGCGTCGGGCCGGCACGCTCTTCAATGGCCTGGCGCAGATCGTCGCGAACGCCGACCAGAAACAGCAGCTCGGCGACCACAAACAGCGGGCCGATAATCAGACCGGACAAGTCATCGACAAACGCCGGCTTGCGGCCCTCGTAGTAGTGGCCAACGAACTGAATGATCCATCCCACCACAAACAGGCCCACGCCGGCGCTCAGCCACACGAGCGTACTTTCCGCCGCCAGGTTGGCACCGCCCCACAGGCTCAGCCCAAGCAAGGCGCTCATCAGCAACCCCAGACGCATTTCCAGGCGCAGGTAGAACAAGGCCGACGCCAGCGCGCACAGCGTGGCGGGCGACAGCCACAGTCCAAAGGCGCTGAAACCGGGGCGCGAAAGCAAGGCGGTGACGGCAAAGGCGATCATCGGCACGCCAATGAAGTGGGTGAAGATATTGCGCCGGTCGCGGTGGTAGGCGGCGTATTGGGAGAGATGGTCTGTCAGGGTTTTCATTTTATGTCCTCGGAGGCTGCCTCTATTCGGGCTGGATGAATCATGCAGGTTGGGTAAGCTGCAACTCTGTCAGGTACCTGACAAACCTTAGGCCGCACCCGGACCAGCCATGAATGACGTTTCGCCTTACCTGCCCCTGTTGCGCACCGGCCAGTGGTTCAGCCACCTGCCGCAATCGCTACAAGACGAACTGCTAAACCAGGCTCAAGTGCGCCGCCTGCAAAGTGGCGAACGGTTGTTTCACCGTGGTGATCAGCCATGCGGCTTGTATGCGGTTGTGGAAGGCGCCATGCGTGTGGGGGCGGTGAGCGTTAACGGCAAGGAGGCGCTGCTGACGCTGGTTGAGCCGCCCTACTGGTTCGGCGAAATCTCCCTGTTCGACGGCCAGCCCCGCACCCACGACGCCTTTGCCGAGGGGCCCACCGTGTTGCTGCACGTGGCGCAAGGTGCACTGAACGCGATGCTGCAACGCCAGCCCGCCTATTGGCGCGATTTCGCCTTGTTGATGAGCCAGAAACTGCGTTTGGCGTTTATCGCCCTGGAGCAGATCAGCCTGCTACCCGCCGCGCCACGCCTGGCCCAGCGGCTGTTGATGATTGCCGACAACTACGGCGAGGGCGACACGCGGCGGGTGCTGCATTTGGCCCAGGAACAGCTGGCGCTGATGCTGGCGATTTCTCGGCAGACGACTAACCAGATACTCAAGGAACTGCAGGCGCAGGGGATAGTGCGGCTGACGTATGGGGAGATTGAGATTGTGGATGTAGAGCGGTTGCGAGGGGTGGCGGAGGGGGAGGTGTGATGGGGGGTTTTGTGGGGTTGCGTGGGAGGCTCGCTGGGCTGCGATTTGTGTTTCATCCGAGATACTGGATTCCCGCCTGCGCGGGAATGACGGTATTTTTTCTCCAAACCTCCGTCATCCCCGCGTTGGCGGTGGCCGGCGATTCGCCAGCCAGGGTTTGTGGGTGGCGCTGGGAGGTTGATGGGCTGATTTGTGTTTCATCCGAGATACTGGATCCCGAATCGTCGGACCGCCGCGTTCGCGAGGATGACGGTGGTCTTCAAACAAACCTCCGTCATCCCCGCGAAGGCGGGGATCCAGAATGTTGGATCAGACGAAGAATTGTGACCAACCCGCGCCCTCATCACCCCTGCGGCCGATACCCCAACCGCAACCCGCCCCAGTGCCGTCCTTGCACCGTAATCGGCACCGACAAATCGTGCATCAACTCCCCGGTATCGCGGCTGTAAGTTTGCAAGAGCAGCGCCTGCTCATGGCTGCCGCAGCGGATGCCAGTGGGGTCGTTGAACAGCCGTTTGCTGCGACTTTTCACGGTGTCCACAGCGCGGTCGCCGGTGGGGGCGTGGTTGAAGGCGCGGTTGTGGGTGGGCACGTAGCCGTCCGGGGTGCTGGCGATGGCGAAGACCAGGCCTTCGTGGCGCGAGAGCAGCGGCTCCTGAATGGCGGGCAGCACCTGGTCGGCATAGGCGTCGAAGCGTGTGCGGTATTTGGCCGGAAAGCTATTGGCGATGGGCTGATAGCTGCGGTCGAACAAGTCGCCGAGGCTGACACGCCCCGCCTGAATATCAGCTTCAAACTGCGCACCGATGGCGGCAGCGCCTTCGCGGGCGAGGTCGTAGATGCGTTGGTGGTAGTCATCCAGGCCCACCTCGGCCAGTTGCTCGCTCACCGTTTCCGCCTGGCCGACCAAGCGCTGCGCGGCCTGGGCCAGCTCGCGGGTTTGCGTTTCGCTGCCATGAACGTCATCGCGCAGTTGTTCCAGCGCGCTGAACAGTGCCGATAGTTGTTGGTGGTTGCTCTCGGTGCCGCTGTTGATGGCGTCGACCTGGTTTTGCACCTCGCTGGCCAATTCAGTAATGCCCAGCAAGTGCTCGCCGCTGGCTTCAACCTGCGCGGCGGCGCCGTCGAGTTCGCTGGCTTGCTGCTGAATGTGGCTGACCACGGCGCTGCTTTGCTGACGAATGTCGGTGACGATTTGCGCGACTTCCTCGGTGGCCTCGGCGGTGCGCCCGGCGAGCTTGCGCACCTCGTCCGCGACCACGGCAAAGCCACGGCCCTGGTCGCCTGCGCGGGCGGCCTCGATGGCGGCGTTGAGGGCCAGCAGGTTGGTCTGGCTGGCGATGGATTGAATGACTTGCGTAACTTGCTGGATCTGCTCGGTGCGGCTGCTCAGACCATCCATCAGCGTGCGGCTGTCGGCCGCCTGCACACTGAGTTGCTGCATGCGCGCGATGGCCTGCTGCAAGGCTTGCTGGCCGTCAGCACTGCGCTGGCGAACCGCTTGCGCGGCGCTGAGGGTGTGTTCGGCGCGTTGCGCGCTGGCCTGCTCAGTGTCGGTCATGGCCTGGGCGCCGACGCTCATTTGTTCAACGGCGTGCAGTTGCGACTGGAGTTTGTCGGCCATCTGTTGCACGCCGAACGCCACCTGCGCCGCCGACAGCGCGTTATTGCAGGTGCTGCGCGAGAGTTTCTGGCTGAGTTCGCTGAATGCCTGCGGCGCTTGTGCCGGGCCGCTGTCGTCGAGCGCCGGGGTCTCCCATGGGCCGAGCCATGGCCACAGCGCCAGCAGCAAATACGCGGGAATGCTCAGGTACAGCGGCAGCTGGGTTTGTTGGTAAACCACCATCAGCACGGCCAGCCCGGCAGCGTGCAGCAGGCAGACCCACGGGCGGCGAGAGTAAGCGGGGCGCATCGGCAAACCTCTTGTTCTTATGGTGCTGGCAACGCAATAGTCGCGTATTCGAGCATGTCATCGGCCGAGCTGCCAGTAGGCTTTAGCACGGGGTGGCTCACGGCTTGGCCAATAACTCGTCGCGGTATTGACTCGGCGCCTGGCCGGTCCAGCGTTTGAAGGCGCGGCTGAAGCTGCTGCTGTCGGCAAAGCCCAGCAGATAAGCGATTTCGCTGATGGAGCAATGCGGGTCGCGCATGTGTTGCAGGGCCAGGTTCTGCCGGGTTTCGCTGAGCAACTGCTCATAGCTGCAACCTTCGTCGGCCAGGTGGCGCTGCAAGCTGCGCAGGCTCAGGTGCAGGCTGCTGGCGATGCGCTCGGCCGACGGCTCGCCGTTGGGCAACTGGCTTTCCAGGCAGGCACAAACACGGCGCCGCCACGTCACGGGCTGAAGCTGCTCGAGGGTGCGCTTGAGCACGGTTTCGTTGTGCTCGGCCAGCTCTTCGTTGCCGTCTTCGAGGGTGTTGTCGAACGGCTGCCGGGGAAATTGCAGAAAGTCCTGGGCAGCGCCGAAGTGGATCGGCGCACGCAACGCTTCCTGCCACGGCGTCGGGTCTGCGGGCGTTGCCCGGCGAAGGTGCACGGCCAGTGGCGCGAAGTCGCGACCCAGGCGGTTGCGGCAAGTACGCACGTAAATGGCGATAAACGCATCAATCGCCTCGGGCGCCGGCGCCGGGCCGCCGAGGGGCACTTTCAGGTAGAACTCGTAGCGATCGGGCAGGGTTTTCAGTTCCAGGCTGAGGGCATCACTGACCACTTGGTGATAGCGCACGATGCGCTCGAACACCTCGCGCAAACTGCCGCTGGCAATCAACGCATAACCCAGCGCGTGAAAGCTGGTGGGGCTGACGTATTGCGAGGTTTTCAGGCCCAGCGCCGGGTCGCCACTGGCCTCGACGGCCAGGCGCCACAAGCGCGTGGTGGCCGACAGCGGATAGCGTGCATTGGGGTGTTCCATCAAGGCGGGATCAAGGCCGGCGTCCAGGCACAGCTGCGCGCTATCCAGGCCCAGGGCGTCGAGCTGCTTGCGCAGTGCCCGGGTCCAGCTGGCGAGGGTGGTGGGTTCAGCAGTCATGCAGATTGGCGCATCCGGTCAACAGGTTGGCGTTCGAGGTCAGGCCGGCGGGCGCCCGGCCCGGCACAGTAGCCTCACGTTAATTAGAGGATGTAAGCATGTCCCACTCTCCTGCAAGCCCCGTGAACCAGAATGCGCAACAACGCGCTGCGCACATTCGCGAAGTGGTGATGGCCCACGGCGTCGAGCTGCGCCAGCGCTTCCCGATTCTTAAGCACCAGGACGCCCTCGGCGCCGGCATTCTCGCCTTCGCCCTGGCCGGCATGATCGGCAGCGCCGCGCTGTATATCGAAGGCTACATGGCCTGGTGGGCGTGCTTGCTGCTCAACGCGTTCTTCGCCTCGCTGACCCACGAGCTGGAACATGACCTGATCCACTCCATGTACTTTCGCAAACAACGCGTGCCGCACAACGTGATGATGGCTCTGGTGTGGCTGGCTCGCCCAAGCACCATCAACCCGTGGGTGCGCCGCCATCTGCACCTCAATCACCACAAAGTGTCGGGCACTGAAACCGACATGGAAGAACGCGCCATCACCAACGGCGAGCCATGGGGCATCGCACGGTTGCTGATGGTGGGCGACAACATGATGTCCTCGTTCATTCGCTTCCTGCGCGCCAAAACCTGGAGCCACAAGTGGATGATCGTCAGCCGCACCCTGAAGGTGTACGCGCCACTGGGCCTGCTGAACTGGGGCACCTGGTACGTGTTTCTGGGCTTTCACCTCAGCACCTTCGTCGCCACCCTGCTGGGCTCGCCGATTGAGTGGTCGGCCACCACGCTGGACGTGATGAACATCGTCAATATCGCGGTCGTCGTGCTGGTTGGCCCCAACGTGCTGCGCACCTTTTGCCTGCACTTTGTCAGCTCGAACATGCACTACTACGGCGACATCGAGCCGGGCAATGTGATCCAGCAATGCCAGGTGCTGAACCCGTGGTGGATGTGGCCGCTGCAAGCGTTCTGCTTCAACTTCGGCAGCAGCCATGCGATCCACCACTTTGTGGTGAAAGAGCCCTTCTATATCCGTCAGCTCACCGTGCCGTTTGCGCACAAAGTGATGCGCGAAGCGGGTGTGCGCTTCAATGACTTCGGCACGTTTGCCCGGGCCAATCGCTGGACCCGCACCACCGAAAGCAAACCGGCAACGCAGCAAACGCAAACCGCCTGATCGGTTTTGCCACCGTCATGCAGCGGCGCTTCGGCGCCGCTTTTTTTCGTCTATCGCAACAGGCCCGACCACGACCATGAATGTACTTATCGTCCACGCCCATCCCGAGCCGCAATCGTTCTGCACCGCCATGAAAGACCTGGCCGTCAGCACCTTGGAAGCCGCCGGCCACACGGTTCAGGTGTCCGACCTGTACGCAATGAACTGGAACCCGGTGGCCAGCGCTGCCGACTTCCAGGCGCGCAGCAATCCGGACTACCTGGTGTACGCCCTGGAGCAGCGCCACGCCCACGGTCAGAACGCACTCGCCGAAGACATCGCCGCCGAGCTTGAAAAGCTGCTGGCCGCCGACTTGGTGATTTTCAATTTCCCGATTTTCTGGTGCTCGGTGCCGGCCATTCTCAAAGGCTGGATCGACCGCGTACTGGTGTCGGGCGTGTGCTACGGCGGCCTGCGCTTCTATGACAAAGGCGGCCTGAGCGGCAAGAAAGCCCTGCTCAGTTTCACCATCGGCGCGCAGCCGCACATGTTTGCCGATGAGCAGGCGATTCACGGCGAACTGAACCTGATGCTGCGCCACTTGCAACGCGGCACGCTGGCCTACGCCGGTTTTAGCGTGCTGCCGCCGTTCGCGGCGTATCACGTGCCGTATATCGACGCCGACGCCCGCACGGCGATGCTGGCGGACTACCGCGAGCGCCTGCTCGGGCTTGAAAACGCGCAGCCGCTGGTGTTCCCAAAAATGGCCGAGTTTGATCGGCAGCTAAAGCCGCTGGCTTAACCGCAGGCAAAAAAAAGACCCGCCGAAGCGGGTCTCAACACTGCCGAGCTGGTGAGCCCTAGGCGAGTTCGTCGAAGCACTCGGCAACAATGGCCAGGCCTTTGTCGAGCTGTGCATCAGGAATGGTGACCGGCATCAGGAAACGGATGACGTTGTAGTAGGTGCCGCAGGACAGCAGGATCAGGCCTTTTTCACGGGCGCGTGCCACGATCTTGCCAACCAGCTCAGCCGCCGGCTTGTGGGTGTCGCCGCCTTCAAACAGCTCGATGGCGATCATCGAACCCAGACCACGAACGTCACCGATCACCTTGTGCTTGGCCTGGATGTCGCGCAGACCGGCCTTCAGGCGTTCGCCCAAAGCTTGCGAGCGTTCCAGCAGCTTCTCTTCATCAAACACTTTCAGCACGGCCAGCGCGGCCGCACAGGCGATTGGGCTACCGGCATAGGTGCCGCCCAGGCCGCCCGGTGCGATGGCGTCCATGATTTCGGCTTTACCGCTAACGCCGGAAATCGGGAAACCGCCGCCGACGGATTTGGCGAAGGTGGTCAGGTCTGGAATCACGCCCAGTTGTTCAGTGGCGAAGAAGGTGCCGGTACGGCCAGCGCCGGTTTGCACTTCGTCAGCGATGAGCAGAATGCCGTGCTGGTCGCACAGGGCGCGCAGGCGCTGCATAAAGGCTTTGGAGTTGGTGTAGAAACCACCTTCGCCCTGCACCGGCTCAATGATGATGGCGGCGATGTCGGACGGCTGCGCGTCGTTCTTGAAGATGCGCTCAATGCTGGCGATGGACTCGTCTTCGCTCACACCGTGCAGCTCGCAGGGCGACTGAGCGCGGTACACGCCGGCAGGCATCAGGCCCATGCCCGCGGAGTACGGCACCACTTTGCCGGTGAGGCTCAGGGTCATCATGGTGCGGCCGTGGTAGGCGCCGGTGAAGGCGATTACGCCAGCGCGGCCAGTGGCAGCACGGGCGATTTTCACGGCGTTTTCGACGGCTTCGGAACCGGACGTCACCAGCAGGGTTTTCTTCGCGAAGTCGCCTGGAACGCGCTTGGCGATTTCTTCACACAGCTCTACGTAAGGTTCGTAAGCCAGTACCTGGAAGCAAGTGTGCGACAACTTGGTCAGTTGCTCTTGCACCGCTGCGACCACTTTCGGGTGCAGGTGGCCGGTGTTGAGCACGGCGATACCGCCGGCGAAGTCAATGAACTCACGGCCTTCAACGTCCCACACGGTGGCGTTTTCGGCGCGCTCAGCGAAAATCGGGTGAATCTGGCCCACACCGCGCGGTACGGCGGCCATGCGGCGTTGCATCAGGGATTCGTTAGTCTTGCTCATGTTTCGGTCCTCATTCGCCGCTTCATCGGGCGGCGCAGTGGGATAAACGCAATCGGGGAAAGGCACGGCAGCATACGATGATCGACTGCCACGCCCTGCCGGTTGCTCAGGTTCTTTAGTGCGGTGCTGCTGCCCGGGCGGGCCGGCTCGTTGGTTCCGCCCTGGGGTACTTCAATAACGTCTTAATGCTTTTGCTCTTTGTGCTCTTCGGCTTAACGCCGGTCGAGAGCTTCGGGGCTAAGGCCAGACAAGGCGAAATGCTGGCGAAGAGCGCAGCGTACATTCGTACGTGAGCATCTGAGGCAGCATTTCAACGCCGTATGGCCGACGACCCGGAGGTCGATTAGTTACACACCGAGGCAGAGATACTTGATCTCCAAATAGTCTTCGATGCCGTATTTCGAACCTTCACGGCCAAGACCCGAGGCCTTGATGCCGCCGAATGGCGCCACTTCGTTGGAGATCAGACCGGTGTTGATGCCGACCATGCCGTATTCCAGCGCTTCAGCCACACGGAACACACGGCCCAAGTCGCGAGCGTAGAAGTACGACGCCAGACCGAATTCGGTGTCGTTCGCCTGCGCGATCACATCGGCTTCGTCTTTAAAGCGGAACAGCGGCGCCAGCGGGCCAAAGGTTTCTTCCTTGGCGACTGCAGCGGTTTTCGGCACGTCTACCAGAATAGTCGGCTCGAAGAAGCTGCCACCCAGGCTGTGAGCCTTGCCGCCGGACACCACTTTGGCGCCTTTGCTGATGGCGTCAGCGATGTGCTCTTGCACTTTGGCGACCGCTTTGTCGTCGATCAGCGGGCCAGTGGTGGTGCCGTCTTCCAGACCGTTGCCGATTTTCAGCTTGGCCACAGCCACTTTCAGTTTTTCCACGAACGCGTCGTACACGCTGTCTTGAATGTACAGACGGTTGGCGCAGACGCAGGTCTGGCCGTTGTTGCGGTATTTGGAAATGATCGCGCCGTCGACGGCGGCATCCAGATCAGCGTCGTCGAAAACAATGAACGGCGCGTTGCCGCCCAGCTCCAGCGAGACTTTCTTGATGTCGTGGGCGCATTCGGCCATGAGCTGACGACCAATTTCAGTCGAGCCGGTGAACGACAGTTTGCGCACGATTGGGTTGCTGGTCAGCTCGCTGCCGATGTCGCCGGCGCTGCCGGTAACCACGCTGAACACGCCTTTCGGAATGCCGGCACGCTGCGCCAATTCGGCCAACGCCAGAGCGGAGTACGGCGTTTGGCTGGCGGGCTTGAGCACCATGGTGCAGCCAGCGGCCAGGGCCGGACCGGCTTTACGGGTGATCATCGCGGCCGGGAAGTTCCACGGCGTGATGGCCGCAGTAACGCCAATTGGCTGCTTGAGCACGATCAGGCGTTTGTCCGGCTGGTGGCCTGGAATGACGTCGCCATACACGCGTTTGGCTTCTTCAGCGAACCACTCAATAAAGGAAGCGGCGTAGGCGATTTCGCCTTTGGCTTCGGCCAATGGCTTGCCTTGCTCGAGGGTCATCAGGCGGCCGAGGTCGTCCTGGTTCTCGATCATCAACTCAAACCAGCGACGCAGCTTGTTGGAGCGCTCTTTGGCGGTCAGTGCACGCCAGGCCGGCAGCGCTTTGTCGGCAGCCTCGATGGCGCGACGGGTTTCAGCCGCGCCCATCTTCGGCACGGTGCCGAGAATTTCATTGTTGGCCGGGTTGTTGACCTTGATGGTCTGGCCGCTGTCCGCGTCTACCCACGCGCCGTCGATAAAGGCTTGCTGGCGAAACAATTGAGCGTCTTTGAGTTGCATAGCCGTCTCCTTTAGCCCACCAGCAGAGCGGCGGGCAAAATTGTTGTGAAGCCGCCGCAGCGAGTGTGCGCTGCGGCGAGAAATAGTGGATGACACGTGGAATGGATTGAGCGCTGATGACGGGCTTTTGGAACAGCTGCAGATCGCTTGGTTCGGTCTGCGGCCATGAGCGTCGAGGGCGTTTGAAATCTCAAACGAATCCTAGGGTCGTCACTGCCAAAGGGCAATAGGCTGTTCGAAAAAATATACGAAAACACGCAAAAGGTGGTCGTTTTCTGAGCAAGAAGGTGTAGGGATTAGTACTTTCGTTTGATATCGCGAACAAAACACCTCGGCATGGACGCCTGCGAGCGACATGCGTATCATGGCGCCCGCGCTGCACCAGTAGCTCAGCTGGATAGAGTACTGCCCTCCGAAGGCAGGGGTCGTGGGTTCGAATCCCGCCTGGTGCACCATATAAATGAAAAGCCCCACGTTCGCGCGTGGGGCTTTTTGCGTTTCTAGCGCTGGAGAATCAGAGGCCGAGCGCTCAGCGACAAATCAGCAGAAAACAAAAAGCCCCGCATGTGCGGGGCTTTTTGAGCAAGGGCCGGATCAATTACTTGATCTTGGCTTCCTTGTAGATCACGTGCTGGCGAACAACTGGATCGAATTTTTTGATTTCGATTTTGTCCGGGGTAGTACGTTTGTTCTTGTCGGTGGTGTAGAAGTGGCCAGTACCGGCGCTCGACACCAAACGGATCAATTCACGCATGATTTAGCTCCTTAAACCTTTTCGCCGCGGCTGCGGATTTCGGCCAGCACGACATCAATGCCACGCTTGTCGATGATACGCATGCCTTTGGCAGTGACGCGCAGACGCACGAAACGCTTCTCCGATTCAACCCAGAAGCGGTGATGCTGCAGGTTTGGCAGGAAACGGCGACGGGTTTTGTTGTTTGCGTGGGAAATGTTATTCCCGGTTACCGGACCCTTACCGGTAACTTGACAGACTCTCGACATACATCAGCCCTCTAAAACCACATGCCCAACCCGGCATGGGTTGGCCGCTTAAACTCAAAGTCATTTGGCGCTCTGCGCCGCGTTTCTTCAGGGTCTTACCGGCCACACCTACAAGCGAAGGAACCGGGCCCCTAGAAAAGAGCGCTGCTTTATACCAGAAAGCCCCCAGAGCAACAAGGATAACTACCGTTTGCTGGCCAAATGGGGGCGAGCATTCTACCTGCAACCGCTTCAACAAGCGCCATCGGCGGCTCAACCACTCGTCAGGCGAGATCGATTGTTCTGCCGCGCCCCATGGTCTAGGGTAGACCGCTCGCGTTATTCCCGGCCCTGCGGATGGGCCGCCGACTCGCCGCTTACTGCTGGCGATGCATTCAAGGAGTCTGCCGATGCGCCGTGCCGCCCTGTCGCTGTTCGTAATTCCACTGTTCAGTTCGGCCCTGCAAGCCGCCACGTTGAGTGTGTGCACCGAAGCCAGTCCTGAGGGTTTCGATGTGGTTCAGTACAACACCCTGACCACTACCAACGCCTCGGCGGACGTATTAATGAACCGTCTGGTCGAATTCGACGCCGCCACCGGCAAGCTGGTACCGAGCCTGGCAGAAAGCTGGACCGTGTCGGACGACGGCCTTACCTACGATTTCACCCTTCGCCAAGGCGTGAAGTTCCACCGCACCGACTACTTCACGCCGACCCGCGACTTTAATGCCGACGACGCCCTGTTCAGCTTCCAGCGCATGCTCGACCCCAACACCCCTTGGCACAAAGTGGCGCAAAGCGGTTTTCCCCACGCGCAGTCGATGCAACTGCCGGCTCTTATAAAGAAGGTTGAGGCGCCTTCACCCCAACACCTGCGCTTTACCCTTAACCACCCGGAAGCCACTTTCCTCGCCACGCTGAGCATGGGCTTCGCTTCTATCTATTCCGCCGAGTACACCGGGCAACTCCTAAAGGCCGGCACGCCGGAAAAACTTAACGCCCAGCCAATTGGCACCGGCCCGTTTGTCTTCAAGCGCTTTCAGAAAGATGCCGTGGTGCGTTACGCGGCCAATCCGGACTACTTCGCCGGTAAGCCAAAGGTTGATGCGCTGGTGTACGCCATCACTCCGGACGCCAATGTGCGGCTGCAAAAGCTGCGGCGCGGCGAGTGCCAAATAGCGTTGTCGCCCAAACCGCTGGATGTCAGCGCTGCCAGCAAAGATGCAGCGCTGAACGTGGTGTCGACGCCGGCCTTCATGACCGCCTTCGTCGCCTTTAATAGTCAGCACCCGCCGTTGGATAAACCGGAGGTGCGCCAGGCTATCAACCTGGCCTTCGACAAAGCCAACTACCTCAAGGCCGTTTTCGAAGACAGCGCCATCGCAGCCAACGGCCCGTTCCCACCAAACACCTGGAGCTACGCCAAAGCGTTACCCGGCTACGCCCATGATCCGCAGCAAGCCAAAACCTTGCTGGAAAAGGCCGGGCTGAAAGACGGATTCGAGACGACGATCTGGACCCGCCCAACCGGCAGCCTCCTCAACCCCAACCCCAGCCTCGGTGCGCAGCTATTGCAGGCGGACCTGGCGAAAGTCGGCATTCGCGCGCAAATCCGCGTAATCGAGTGGGGCGAGTTGGTGCGCCGCGCCAAAGCCGGCGAGCACGACCTTCTCTTTATGGGCTGGGCAGGCGACAACGGCGATCCGGATAATTTCCTGACCCCGCAGTTCTCCTGCGCCGCCGTGCAATCGGGCACCAACTTCGCCCGTTACTGCGACAAAGCGTTGGACCAGGCGATCAGCGACGGCAAAAGCACCAGCGATACAGACAAGCGCATCGCGCTCTATCAGCAGGCGCAAACACAGATCCAGCAGCAAGCCTTGTGGTTGCCGCTGGCTCATCCCACGGCAACGGCTTTAACGCGAAAAGACGTACGGGGATATCAGGTCAGCCCATTCGGCCGCCAGGACTTCTCACGCATTTCCCTCGCGCCGTAATGCATGAAAAAGGCGTAGCGGGCCATTCCCTACGCCTTGCCTTTCCCGCGCATCTGCCTACATAAGTCCCCATTCCGCCATCGATAACGGCGAGCCCTCGCCGATGATGAAATGGTCGAGCACTCGCACATCAATCAGCGCTAAAGCCGCTTTCAATTGCGATGTCAGCACCCGATCCGCCTGGCTGGCTTCGGCGACGCCGGAGGGATGGTTGTGACACAAAATCACCGCTGCGGCGTTATGAGCCAGCGCGCGTTTCACCACCTGGCGCGGGTAAATGGTGGCGCCATCAATGGTGCCCTGGAACAATGCCTCGAAGGCCAGCACGCGGTGTTTGGAATCCAGAAACAGGCAGCCAAACACTTCGTGCGCTTCGTGGCGAAGCTGCGCGATCAGGTATTCACGCACGGCGGCCGGGCTTTCCAACACCGATTCATGGGTCAGGTGCTCGGCCAGATGACGGCGTGACATCTCCAGCACCGCCTGCAATTGCGCGTACTTGGCGGGGCCCAATCCCAAGTGGGAACTGAAGCTGCTCTGGTCTGCTTCGAGCAAAGCGCGCAGGCCGCCAAACTCATCGAGGAGCAAACGCGCCAGGTCGACAGCGCTTCTTCCGGCGACCCCGGTTCGTAGGAAAATGGCCAGCAATTGCGCGTCGGTAAGACTGCTCGTGCCATGCTCCAATAACCGCTCACGCGGGCGTTCTTCTGCTGGCCAATTGCGAATACTCATACAACCCTCCTTGTCGAATGTAGCCCGCTGTTCCACTGCGGGCGCTGTGCTATCTTAGCCCCACTTTTTTGCGCGGCGGGCGGCCTGGGGAGGCCGCCCGTGGCGAAGTCCACTTCATATAAGGCAGGCCTATGCAGCGGCTGTACCGGAAACGCATCGTCCTTGGCGTGGGTGGCGGCATTGCCGCTTATAAAAGTGCCGAACTGGTTCGCCGCCTGCGCGACCAAGGTGCGGAAGTCCGTGTGGTGATGACCCAGGGCGGTCGCGAATTCATCACGCCGCTCACCCTGCAAGCCCTTTCCGGTCACCCCGTCCATATGGATCTGCTCGACCCCGCCGCCGAAGCCGCGATGGGTCACATTGAGTTGGCCAAATGGGCCGACCTTATTCTGATCGCACCCGCCACCGCCGACCTCATGGCGCGCCTGGCCCAAGGCATCGCCAACGACCTGCTCACCACCTTGGTGTTGGCCACCGACGCCCCCGTGGCCTTGGCGCCAGCAATGAACCAGGCCATGTGGCGTGATGACGCCACCCAAGCCAACAGCCAAGTGCTCATCGAGCGCGGCCTGCATATGTTTGGCCCGGCTTCCGGCAGCCAGGCCTGTGGCGACGTGGGCCTGGGCCGCATGCTCGAGCCCGACGACCTGGCCCAACTTGCCGCCGACTGCTTCAAGCGCGAAGCCCTGACCGGCCGCCATGTATTGATCACCGCCGGCCCGACTCAGGAAAACATCGACCCGGTGCGCTACATCACCAACCACAGCTCCGGGAAAATGGGCTTTGCCCTGGCCGAAGCAGCGGTGGAAGCCGGCGCCAAGGTCACGCTTGTCACCGGCCCGGTGCATTTGCCCACGCCTGATCGCGTCAACCGCATCGACGTGGTCAGCGCCCGCGACATGCTAGCCGCCTGCGAAGCCGCCATGCCCTGCGACCTGCTAATCGCCGCCGCTGCGGTCGCCGATTACCGCCCCGAGGTGGTCGCCCAGCACAAGCTGAAAAAAGACCCGTCGACCGGCGAAGGCATGCTCCTGCAAATGGTGCGTAACCCGGATATTCTCGCCACCCTCGCGCAGCGCGACGATCGGCCGTTCAGCGTCGGCTTCGCTGCTGAAACTGAAAAGTTGCTCGACTATGCTGCTCGCAAACTGAAAGACAAAAACCTCGACCTGATCGTTGCCAACGATGTGGCCAACCCCAGCATCGGCTTCAACAGTGAAGAGAACGCGATCACCATCATTGACCGCGACTTGCAGCAAAGCAGTTTGGCGCAAACCAGCAAGGGCAAGATCGCCCGGCAACTGATCGCTTTTATCGCCGACCGCCTGAACCGGGCCTGACGCTTGTCTACCACCTGTTAAGAGCACCCCATGCACGCACTGCAAGCCAAGATTCTCGACCCGCGGATTGGCCGTGATTTCCCTCTGCCCGACTACGCCACGCCTGGGTCGGCCGGCCTTGATCTGCGCGCCATGCTGCAGGAAGACCACGTGTTGGAGCCTGGGCAAACCGTGCTGATTCCGACCGGCCTGTCGATTTACATCGGCGACCCATCCCTCGCCGCCCTAATTTTGCCGCGCTCGGGCCTGGGGCATAAGCACGGCATCGTGCTGGGCAATTTGGTCGGTTTGATCGACTCGGATTACCAGGGCGAGCTGATGGTGTCGTGCTGGAACCGTGGCCAGACGCCGTTCACCATCACCATCGGCGAGCGTATCGCGCAGCTGGTGCTGGTGCCCGTTGTGCAAGCGCGCTTTGAATTGGTTGAGCACTTCGATGAGAGTCAGCGCGGCGCCGGTGGCTTCGGCCATTCAGGTAGCCAATAACCGATACACCCGGCTCCCCTAATAAAAAAGCCAGGACGCACCGCCGAGGAGATACCGATTGAAACTCTTCAAGCGCACCGCCAAGGACGCTGAAACCCTACCGCAAGTGACCGACCCCACCGCCAGAAAGGCGGACGAAGAGCCGTTGCTGAAAAAACTCTTGCCCGGGCTTGGCTTCGCCTTTGTCGGCTTGCTCGCGGCGGCCGCCGTGTTGTGGTTCGCCTTGCTGACCAGCGCGCAAACCAAAACCCAGGACGAACTCGCCCACGCCTGGGGCGGCAGCCAAGCCTCAGCGCTACAGCAGGCATTGCGCCAGTTGAGCGCTGACACCAAAGCCGCCGCACGCAATCCGCAGTTGCTGTTGGCGTTGCAAAGCCAGAGCCCCGAGATGGTTACCGCTGCTGAACGTGACCTCGGTTATTGGGACGGCGTGGTGGATGCCTACATCAACCTGCCGGGCCAGGCGGCGCAAAACAACACGCGCGCCGCGCCGATGAACTTCGCCGCCATGGACCTGCTGCGCCGTGTCGAGGCTGGGCAAACGCCGGCGCCCGAAGCTTATAAAGTCGGGCAGCGCTGGTTGGTTTACAGCGCAGCGCCTCTACGCCTGAACGATGATCAACCCTCGCAAGGCACGCTGCTGCTGATCATCGATCTGCAACGGCTGCTGTCGGCTCTGCCACCGCTGCCTGATGGCATTGGTCAGTTGCGCCTGTCCCAGCAATTCGGCCAAAGCCCGGCGCAAGTGCTCGCCACCCGCGGGCAAGACGCACAAAGCGCGCCGCTGGCCTTTACCAGCGGCAACTCGAACTGGAAGCTGGAATTCTTGCCGGGGCCGGATTTGTCGATGCCGCCGGTGTCGCCCATGCCGCTGCTGCTGGCCGTGCTTTTAGCCCTTTCCGGCTCGTTGTTGGGGCTGATGTGGCTCAACAATCGCCAGCAAAGTGCACTGCGTAAAGACGCCGAACAGCTCACCCAATTAGTACAAGAACTCTCTGCAGGCAAAAGCGTCAAAGCCTTCAGCCTGCGCTCGCCAGTACTCAATGCGCTGGCTCAGAAACTCGCGCGAATGCCTCGCCGGCAAAGCGCACCATTACCCATTGAAGAGACCAAGGCGACTGGCAGCAGTACGAGTGGCACGAAAGTGGCAGCACCTGCCGCCGTAGAGCCTGCCGAGCTGGTGAACCCTCTCTTTCAAGAAACCGATATTCTCGATATCGACATCCTCGACGAAGACCAGGATCTCCTGGGATTGGAGCAAGCCCCCGCTATGAGCAATGTGCCGCAAACCGCACCCAACTTGCCCGCCAGCATTTTCCGCGCCTATGACATTCGTGGCGTAGTTGGCGACACCCTGACATCTGAAACCGCGTATTGGGTCGGCCGCGCAGTGGGCGCCGAAAGCCTCGCTGCTGGCGAGCCCAATGTATCGGTAGGTCGCGACGGTCGTCTGTCCGGCCCTGAACTGGTGCAATCGCTCATTCAAGGCTTGGTAGATGCTGGCTGTGCTGTCAGCGACATCGGCCTGGTGCCAACGCCTGTGCTGTATTACGCAGCCAACGTATTGGCCGGCAAAACTGGCGTGATGCTCACCGGCAGCCACAACCCGCCTGACTACAACGGCTTCAAGATCGTGGTCGCGGGTGACACCCTGGCCAACGAGCAAATTCAGGCGCTGCGTGAACGCATCGAAACCAACAACCTCAGCAGCGGCCAAGGCAGCGTTGAGCAAGTTGAATTGCTGGATCGCTACTTCAAACAGATTCGCGACGACATCGCCCTGGCCAAGCCGCTGAAAGTGGTTGTGGACTGCGGCAACGGCGCGGCCGGCGTTATCGCTCCGCAACTGATCGAAGCGCTGGGCTGCACCGTGATTCCGCTGTTCTGCGACGTCGACGGCAACTTCCCCAACCACCACCCGGATCCGGGCAAGCCGGAAAACCTGGTAGACCTGATCGCCAAAGTGAAAGAAACCGGCGCCGACCTGGGCCTGGCCTTTGACGGCGACGGCGACCGCGTAGGCGTGGTGACCAACAAAGGCACCATCGTTTACCCAGATCGCTTGATGATGCTGTTCGCCAAAGACGTGGTGTCGCGCAACCCTGGCGCCGACGTGATCTTCGACGTGAAGTGCACCCGTCGCTTGGGCGCGCTGATCAGCGGCTACGGCGGTCGTCCGGTAATGTGGAAAACCGGTCACTCGTTGATCAAGAAGAAAATGAAGCAAACCGGCGCCTTGCTGGCTGGCGAGATGAGCGGCCACATCTTCTTCAAAGAGCGCTGGTTCGGCTTTGACGACGGCATATACAGCGCCGCCCGCTTGCTGGAAATTCTCAGCCAGGACAAACGCGACGCCGAACTGGTGTTCGCCGCATTCCCAAGCGACGTGTCGACGCCGGAGATCAACATCACCGTTACCGACGAAAACAAGTTCGGCATCATCGAGGCCCTGCAGCGCGATGGTCATTGGGGTGAAGGCAGCGTGACCACGCTGGACGGCGTTCGCGTTGATTATCCTAAGGGCTGGGGCCTGGTGCGCGCTTCCAACACCACACCGGTGCTGGTGCTGCGTTTCGAAGCCGACACCAATGAAGAGCTGGAACGCATCAAAGAGCTGTTCCGCGCTCAGCTGTACACCGCTGCACCCGACCTCAACCTGCCTTTCTGACCCGCCTGTATAGCCGGCCCTCGCGGCCGGCTTTGCCGTTTTGCTGGAGCCCCGCATGACCCTCGAACGCGATGCCGCCACCAATGTTGCCAAGGTTCTTTCTGAGGCCTTGCCGTACATTCGACGTTTTGTCGGCAAGACCCTGGTTATCAAGTACGGCGGCAACGCCATGGAAAGCGACGAGCTGAAAACCGGATTCGCGCGAGACATCGTGTTGATGAAAGCGGTGGGTATCAACCCAGTCGTGGTCCACGGTGGCGGCCCGCAAATTGGCGACCTGCTCAAGCGCTTGTCCATCGAGAGCCATTTCATCGACGGCATGCGGGTAACCGACGCAGCGACCATGGATGTGGTGGAGATGGTGCTTGGCGGCCAGGTGAACAAAGACATCGTCAACCTGATCAACCGCCATGGCGGCAGTGCTATCGGCCTGACCGGTAAAGATGCCGAGCTGATTCGTGCGAAAAAGCTCACCGTCACCCGGCAAACGCCGGAAATGACCCAGCCCGAAATCATTGATATCGGCCATGTGGGCGAAGTGGTCGGGGTTAACACCGATCTGCTCAACATGCTGGTGAAGGGCGACTTCATTCCGGTGATCGCGCCAATCGGCGTGGGCGCCAACGGCGAGTCGTACAACATCAACGCCGACCTGGTGGCCGGGAAAGTGGCCGAAGCGCTGAAGGCTGAAAAGCTGATGCTGCTCACCAACATCGCTGGTTTGATGGATAAGGAAGGCAATGTGCTGACCGGCTTGTCCACCGCTCAGGTGGATGCACTGATTGCCGATGGCACTATTTATGGCGGCATGCTGCCGAAGATTCGTTGCGCGCTGGAGGCCGTTCAATGCGGCGTAATCAGTGCACACATCATCGACGGCCGTGTGCCGAATGCCGTGTTGTTGGAGATTTTCACCGACAGCGGCGTCGGCACCCTGATCTGCAACCGCAAGCATCACTAAGCGGTACGGCTACAAAAAAAGCCCCGGCGAGGTGACTCGTCGGGGCTTTTTATTGCCTTGGGCTTTTACTGCTTCGGGCCTATCAGGGTTTGCAGCCTGGCGCGGTCGGAATCGAAGCTGGCCTCGGCCTGCTTGCGACCTTCGAGGTAGCGCTTGATGTCGCCTTCAAGCCCGGCTTGCTCCGCTTTGAGGTTTTCGATTTGCGCCACCAGATGATCCGGCACCTGCTTGCCAGCGCGCTCTTGGTCTGCGGCCTGACCTTGCAGGTTGGCTTGCTGGGTTTTCAGTGACGCGAGGTTGCCACGCGCCACGGAAATTACGCCGTCAAGCTCAGCCAGCTTGCGCGCCTTGGCGCGGTCAACGTCTTCGGTGGTGGAATACAAACGCAGCAATTGAGCGTCGGAACTGGCGCGGGCTTTATCGGCAATGGCGCGCTGGCGCTCTTCCAGGCTGGGCGCCGGGGCAACCACCTGAACGACACGGCCCTGGTCGTTGAGCACCTCATAACCTTTGGAAATCAGGTCGGGCGGCACGCCCTGACGGTCCAGAACGGTAACACCCTTGGCATCAACGTAACGGTAAAAGCGCATTGCACTATCGGCTGCCGAAGCACCCGCGCACAGCAGCATGCTGAAGACTAGCGAACAGCGGATAACGTCCAGTTTGAGCATGCAAACAACACCTGACATGGTTGAGACTTAAATTCCGTACTGCGCGCGGTATGCCTGGACTGCCGGCAGGTATTTCTTCAGTTCAGCATCTTCGGCCAAGTATTCCAGTACTTGTTCCAACGAAACGATGCTGACCACCGGAATACCGAAATCTCGCTCGACTTCCTGAATGGCGGACAACTCGCCTTTGCCGCGCTCCTGGCGATTCAATGCAATCAACACGCCAGCTGCGGTTGCGCCTTGGGCCTGGATGATTTGCATGACTTCACGGATGGCCGTGCCAGCGGTGATGACGTCATCGATGATCAGCACATTACCCGCCAGCGGCGCGCCGACCAGTGTGCCGCCTTCGCCGTGATCCTTGGCTTCCTTGCGATTGAAACACCAGGGCAGATCGCGCTGATGGTGTTCGGCGAGGGCCACCGCGGTGGTCGCGGCCAGCGGGATACCTTTGTAGGCGGGGCCGAACAGCACATCGAAATCGATGCCGCTGGCGACAACGGCTTCGGCGTAGAAGCGCCCCAACTGAGCCAACGCCGAGCCGCTGTTGAACAGCCCTGCGTTGAAGAAATAGGGGCTGGTGCGCCCGGACTTGAGGGTGAACTCACCGAAGCGCAGCACGCCGCGCTCGATGGCAAAACGAATGAACTCGCGCTGGTACGCCTGCATAAAAAGCCCCAAAACACACGGATTTAGCTGTGGGTTTAGCTAATAAGGATGAGCTCGGGTATCATACACGCACGTGTTTTTGGGGGCCATTTATGCGGATCATCAGTGTGAACGTGAATGGTATTCAGGCTGCAGTCGAGCGTGGTTTGCTCAGTTGGCTGCAAGCGCAGAATGCCGACGTCATCTGCCTGCAAGACACCCGTGCCTCCGCCTTTGAACTGGACGACCCGGCCCTCCAACTGGATGGCTATTTCCTCTACGCCAGCGACGCAGAAGTACCAGACCAAGGTGGTGTGGCGCTGTATTCGCGGTTGCAACCCAAGGCGGTGATCAGTGGGCTCGGTTTCGAGACAGCTGATCGCTACGGGCGCTATTTGCAGGCCGATTTCGACAAAGTAAGTATCGCCACGCTTCTGCTTCCTACCGGGCAGAACGGCGATGAGAACTTGAACCAGAAATTCAAGTTCATGGACGATTTCGCCCAGTACCTAGATAAGCAACGGCGTAAGCGCCGCGAGTACATTTATTGCGGTTCGCTGTACGTAGCGCACCAGAAACTGGACGTGAAAAACTGGCGCGACTGCCAGCAAGAGCCTGGTTTCCTGGCGCCTGAGCGGGCCTGGATGGACGAAATCATCGGCACCATGGGTTATGTCGATGCCCTGCGAGAAGTGAATCGCGAAGGTGATCAGTTCAGTTGGTGGCCCAACAGCGAGCAAGCCGAACTGTTAAACCTCGGCTATCGCTACGACTACCAATTGCTCACTACCGGCCTGCGCCGTTTTGTGCGTGGTGCGCGGTTGCCGCGTCAGCCTCGGTTCTCGCAGCATGCGGCACTGATTGTCGACTACGACTGGACGCTTAGCGTCTGACCCACACTCAGCGCGCATAAAAAAAAGCCGGCATCACTGCCGGCTTTTTTACGTCTGGGATTTGCCTATTTAACCGGGCGCCAGCAGAACGGATAGCGGTACGCCTTGCCTTCATTCGCCTTGATGCCAGCAATGATGGTCAGCACCAACGCTGCAATGCCCACCACCCAGATCAGGATTATGCCGATAAACACGAACATCAGCAGGAAGCAAACCAGCATGGCCAGCGCGACCGTAATTTGAAAGTTCAACGCTTCTTTGCCTTGATCGTCGACAAACGCAGCGGTTTCACGCTTCAGCTGCCAGACAATCAACGGCCCCAGCAGATTCCCGAACGGGAAGATCATGCCCAGAAATGCCGCAAAGTGACAAAACATAGCCCACTGACGCGCTTCTTTATCAGGGGTGATTACGGGTTCCAAATCCTCGGTCATGCTGCTTCTCCTTGGCCTGCGGGTTGAGCGAGACGGGCTTAATCGGCCAGCGCCACGCGTTGCATTTCGAACAGATCGGTCATGCCTTTTTGCGCGAGCGCCAGCATGGCGGTCAAATCTTCCGGCTGGAACGGCGCGCCTTCGGCGGTGCCTTGTACTTCAATGAAGCCGCCCTGACTGGTCATCACCACGTTCAGGTCGGTTTCGGCGGCGGAGTCTTCCAGGTAATCGAGGTCCAACACCGGCTCGCCTTGATACATGCCCACCGACACGGCGGCGATCATTTGCTTAAGCGGGTCGCCACCTTTGAGGCCGCCACGCTTTTTGATCACCTTCAAGGCGTCGATTACGGCAACCATCGCGCCGGTAATGGACGCGGTGCGGGTGCCGCCGTCGGCCTGAATCACATCGCAGTCGACGTACAGGGTCACTTCGCCCAGTTTCGACATATCCAGCGCAGCGCGCAGTGAACGACCAATCAAACGTTGAATTTCCAGGGTGCGACCGCCCTGTTTGCCGCGGCTGGCTTCGCGCTGGTTACGGTCGCCGGTGGCGCGCGGCAACATGCCGTATTCAGCGGTCAGCCAGCCTTGGCCCTGTCCCTTGAGAAAACGCGGCACGCCGTTTTCCACACTTACTGTGCAGATCACTTTGGTATCACCAAACTCCACCAGCACCGAGCCCTCGGCATGTTTGGTGTAGTTGCGGGTGATGCGGATCGAGCGCAGCTGGTCAGCGGCACGGCCACTCGGACGTTTCATCAGGAATACCTATTCGGGACGGGAAATCTGCTCGGCATTATAGGGGGGCCGCGCGCCACTCACACGCCAAATTGGGAGCGAACGACGCACTGCGCTACAATCCTGCGCCTTTATAGGCCGTGCGAAATTGCCGCATAACGCGCCACTTTCCTGCCGCCCGCTGATCAGCCCCATTTTTGCGAGGTCTTCCCATGGTGCACAGCATGACCGCCTTCGCCCGCGTCGAGCGGGCCACTGCCAACGGCACGCTGAGTTGGGAATTGCGCTCGGTCAACCACCGTTATCTGGAACCCCACCTGCGTTTGCCCGAGTCGTTCCGCGACCTGGAAGGCGGCGTGCGTGACGCCCTGCGCCAAGGCCTGTCGCGCGGCAAAGTGGAATGCACGTTGCGCTACACCGAAGAAACTGCCGGCAAGCCGCTGCAAGTGGACCGCGAGCGCGCCGCACAATTGGTCGAGGCCGCTGAAAGCGTGGCTCGCCTGATTGCCTCGCCTGCCCCGCTGAATCCCTTAGAAGTGCTCGCCTGGCCGGGCGTGTTGGTGGCTGACGCTGCCGACCCGCAAGCGCTTAACAGCGCCGCCCTCGCGCTGTTCAACGACGCCCTGAACGAACTCAAAGCCGGCCGCGCCCGCGAAGGCGCGGAGTTGGCCAAATTGCTGAGCGAGCGCCTCGACAACATCGGCGACGAAGTCGCCTCCTTGCGCGAGCTGGTGCCACAGATGCTCGCCGGTCAGCGCCAGCGCATCCTCGACCGCACCGCTGAAATGCAGGCTGAACTTGATCCCCATCGCCTGGAACAAGAGCTGGTACTGCTGGCGCAGAAAAGTGATGTGGCCGAAGAGCTGGATCGCCTGGTTACCCACGTCAGCGAAGTGCGCCGTGTCCTCAAAGCTGGCGGCGCCGCAGGCCGACGCCTGGACTTCCTCATGCAGGAACTCAACCGCGAAGCCAACACGCTCGGCTCCAAAGCCTTTGATACCCGCAGCACGCAGGCGGCGGTAAACCTCAAGGTGCTGATCGAACAAATGCGCGAACAAGTACAGAACATCGAGTAAGGCGGACCCTCTCATGCACGCCACCACCGGCACCCTTTACATCATTTCCGCGCCATCAGGCGCGGCGCAAAACCAGCCTGGTCAAAGCGTTGATCGATGCCGAGCCGCACATTCGCGTCTCCGTGTCGCACACCACGCGCGCCATGCGCCCAGGCGAAGCCGACGGGGAGAACTATCACTTCGTCAGCCGTGAAAGCTTTCTGCAAATGCTCGAGCACAACGACTTTCTCGAGCACGCCGAAGTGTTCGGCAACCTCTATGGCACGTCGCAACGCTGGCTGGAAAAAACCCTGGCCGAAGGCTTCGACCTGATTCTGGAAATCGATTGGCAAGGCGCCCAGCAAGTGCGTCGCCTGCTACCCGACGCCCGCTCGATCTTCATCCTGCCGCCCAGCCAGGAAGCGCTGCGCCAGCGCTTGAACAACCGCGGCCAGGACAGCGAAGAGATCATCGAAACGCGCATGCGCGAGGCGGTCAGCGAAATGAGCCACTACGTTGAATACGATCACTTGATCATCAACGACGACTTTGCCGCTGCACTGGAAGACCTCAAATCGATCTTCCGCGCCAACAACCTGCGCCAAGACGTGCAGCAACAACGGCACAAAACCTTGCTAACCGAGCTGTTGGCATAGGGAATAAAGCTTGCCGTCGGGCTGCGTAGGGAAAATCTGCGCTTCCCTAACGGCTGGTTATTTTTTAGACTGCACAGTTCTTCCGCCCACCTGGGCTAAAGTTTTTTGCACTTCTCTTATTTAAGTACCTGTCGCTACGAGGAATACCATGGCCCGCGTTACCGTTGAAGACTGCCTGGACAACGTTGATAACCGCTTCGAGCTGGTCATGCTCGCTACCAAGCGCTCCCGCCAACTGGCTACCGGTGGTAAAGAACCGAAAGTAGCGTGGGAAAACGACAAACCTACCGTAGTCGCCCTGCGCGAAATCGCTGCAGGTCTGGTTGACTATGACGTGATCGCCGCCGACGAAATCGTCGACGACGAACCGCTCTTCGCTACTTATGAGGAAGAGGCCAACGAGGCCCTCTAAGCCTATGCCAGGTCGATGCTTGTCTAACCAAAGCGACGCGGCGCGAACCTGCGCTTGGCACGGGGCAATCCCATGCCGAGCATAGACGCCCTCGCCGACAGACTTTCGACCTACCTGGGCGGTGAACAGGTCAACCTTGTTCGCCGCGCCTACTTCTACGCAGAGCAAGCCCACGACGGCCAACGCCGCCGCAGCGGTGAAGCCTACGTAACCCACCCGCTTGCGGTGGCCAATATTCTCGCCGACATGCACATGGACCATCAGAGCCTGATGGCTGCGATGCTGCATGACGTCATCGAAGACACCGGCATCGCCAAAGAAGCGCTCACCGCGCAGTTCGGCGAAACCGTCGCCGAACTGGTGGACGGGGTCAGCAAGCTGACCCAGATGAACTTCGAAACCAAGGCGGAAGCCCAGGCGGAAAACTTTCAGAAAATGGCGATGGCCATGGCCCGTGACATTCGGGTGATTCTGGTCAAGCTAGCCGACCGTCTGCACAACATGCGCACCCTGGAAGTGCTGGCCGGCGAAAAGCGCCGGCGCATCGCCAAAGAAACCCTGGAAATCTACGCCCCCATCGCCAACCGGCTGGGCATGCACAGCATGCGCGTGGAATTTGAAGAACTGGGTTTCAAAGCCATGCACCCGATGCGCTCCGAGCGCATTCGCCAGGCGGTGAAACGCGCACGGGGCAACCGCAAGGAAATCGTCAACAAAATTGAAGAATCGCTGACCCACTGCCTCGAACGCGAAGGTATGGAAGGCGAAGTGATGGGCCGCGAAAAGCACCTGTACGGCATCTACCAAAAGATGCGTGGCAAGCGCCGGGCGTTCAACGAAATCATGGACGTCTACGCCTTCCGCATCATCGTCGACAAGGTCGACACCTGCTACCGCGTGCTTGGCGCCGTGCACAACCTGTACAAACCGCTGCCCGGGCGCTTCAAAGACTACATCGCGATCCCCAAAGCCAACGGCTATCAGTCGCTGCACACCACGCTGTTCGGCATGCATGGCGTGCCGATTGAAATCCAGATTCGCACCCGCGAAATGGAAGAAATGGCCAACAACGGCATCGCCGCCCACTGGCTGTACAAGTCCAACGACGAAGACCAGCCCAAAGGCACCCACGCCCGCGCCCGCCAATGGGTCAAGGGCGTGCTGGAAATGCAGCAGCGCGCCGGCAACTCCCTGGAATTTATCGAAAGCGTAAAAATCGACCTGTTCCCGGACGAGGTTTACGTGTTCACGCCCAAAGGCCGAATCATGGAGATGCCCAAGGGTTCCACGGCCGTCGATTTCGCTTATGCCGTGCACACGGATGTCGGCAACTCGTGCATCGCTTGCCGAATCAACCGCCGGTTGGCGCCGCTGTCCGAGCCGCTGCAAAGCGGCGCCACGGTGGAAATTGTCACGGCGCCCGGCGCGCGTCCGAACCCGGCCTGGCTCAATTTCGTGGTCACCGGCAAGGCCCGCACCCATATTCGCCACGCGCTGAAACTGCAGCGCCGCTCGGAATCCATCAGCCTGGGCGAACGCCTGCTGAACAAAGTGCTGACCGGCCTCAACAGCCACCTCGACAAAGTGCCCGCCGAGCAAGTGCAAAGCGTGCTGGCCGAATACCGCCTCGAGGTTATCGAAGACCTGCTCGAAGACATCGGCCTCGGCAACCGCATGGCCTATGTCGTGGCACGTCGGCTGTTGGCTCACGAAAGCGAACAGCTGCCGAGCGCCGAAGGGCCGCTGGCCATTCGCGGCACCGAAGGCTTGGTGCTCAGCTATGCCAAGTGCTGCACGCCGATTCCAGGCGACCCCATCGTCGGCCATCTTTCTGCCGGCAAAGGCATGGTGGTGCACCTGGAAAGCTGCAAGAACATCAGCGACATTCGCCAGAACCCGGAAAAATGCATCCAGCTGTCGTGGGCCAAAGACGTGGTCGGCGAGTTCAACGTCGAGCTGCGCATTGAGCTAGAGCACCAGCGCGGCCTGATCGCCCTGCTCGCCAGCAGCGTCAACGCCGCCGACGGCAACATCGAAAAAATCAGCATGGACGAGCGCGACGGCCGCATCAGCGTGGTTCAGCTGGTCGTCAGCGTGCATGACCGCGTGCACCTGGCCCGCGTCATCAAAAAGCTGCGAGCCCTCAAAGGCGTGGTGCATATCTCCCGCGTCCGCGCCTGACCCCCTTTCGTAACGACGGCCTGCGCTACGCAGGACTAAACCTCAAGGAGCTTTTTCATGAGCAAGAGCGTCATCACTTCCGAACACGCACCCGCCGCCATCGGCACCTACTCGCAGGCCATCAAGGCCGGCAATACCGTGTACATGTCCGGCCAGATTCCCCTGGACCCAAAAACCATGGAGCTGGTTGAGGGCTTCGAAGCCCAAACCGTTCAGGTATTCGAAAACCTCAAGGCCGTTGCCGAAGCCGCCGGTGGTTCGTTCAAAGACATCGTCAAACTGAACATTTTCCTCACCGACCTTTCGCACTTTGCCAAGGTAAACGAGGTGATGGGCCGCTACTTCGAACAGCCCTATCCGGCCCGCGCCGCCATCGGCGTAGCGGCATTGCCGCGTGGCGCCCAGGTTGAGATGGACGCCATTCTGGTCATCGAATAACCGGACCTGTCCAAGGAAGGAACCCGCCATGCGCAACGCCTTCGTCCTGCTCTTGTGCGCCGCCTTCCTGGGCGGTTGCAGCAGCCCTGCGAGCCACGACCCGAACGGCATCTGGATCAACCAGGCCGCTATCGATGCCGCCTCACAGGGCGGCAACTTGCGCGAGGCGTTGCTGGCCTACGGGCCGAATCTGGAATGGACCATCGACACCGCGCGCAAAACCGCCAACGTCAGCAATGGCTTTGAGCTGGACGAAGGCCAACTCGTGGACCAGCCCGACGGCCAATGGCGTGTCGACTTCTACGGCGACTTCCACGAACAACTGAACGTCGAGAACGACCGCATGGTTCAGGCCGAAAGCAAAACCGGCCCCGAACAGCGCTTCCAACGCTCGACCCTCGCCTTGCCGCTCGGCGCCCCGCCGGGTAGCAGTTTCGAACAGGCGCTGTACTCGGCCTACCTGGGCGGCACCTGGAAAATCAGCAAAGGGCCGGGGGCCAAAGGCCTGGTGCTGTTTCACCCGGACGGCAAAGTGGAAGGCCTGCCCGGCGCTGACCGCTACGCACTGTGTCTGGCTGGCGACTGCGCAGCCATGAGCGGCGACACCGACAGCCTCTGGCTGCAATTGGGCAACCAAGGCAGCGTGTGGCTGTTCAAACGCGAAGGCGATCAGCTGGAAATCTTCCGCGCCGTGAACCAGGCGCAAGCCAATGAAATGCCTGACTACCTGCCCGGCGTGACCACCTGGGTGTTGGAAAAAGACTAAAAAAGCGAGCCTGAAGCCCCTCCCACAGATCACCCAACCTCTGTAGGAAAGGCTTCAGCCTCGATGCTTTCCAGCCCTCACACCGCCGCCACAAGCAGATATCCACCCAACACCAGCAGCATCCCACCGCACACCCTGTCCAGAATCACCACCCGGCGCTGCAACCACACCCGCCAGCGCTCGATGCTCAGCAGGCGCACCAGCGCGGCATCCCACGCCAGCACCGCCGCCGCCATCCAGGCCATACACAACGCCAGTGCCCAACCCGGCATCGCCGCGCTATGCAGCACGCCGAACAAACCGGCATAAAAGATCGGGCACTTGGGATTCAGCAGGCTGGCTGCCAACCCTTGCCAACAGCCGAGCCACCACCGCCCCGCTGCTTGCGCCCCCGCCGACAGCCAGATCCAACTGCCGCCGCCCCTTAAATGCCTGCACACCTAGCCACACGAAATACGCGCCGCCTGCCGCCTGCACAGCGCGCCACAGCCAACCGCCTTCTGCCGGCATCAGGCTTTGCGCCAGCAACACTGCCAGCATCACCACGACATTCGCCGCCGCAATGCCAAATGCGCAGCCGTAGGCTTGCCGTCGCCCTTGCAGCAAGGCCGTGCGCAACAGCAGAAAGAAGTCCGGGCCAGGCGAGAGCAGCGCGGCAAAGTGGGTGCTGGCAACCAGTAGAAACAACGCAACCATGACGACCTCCGAATGAACGCGGCGGTCAGTCTGTGGCGAAGCTAGAGGGGCGGTATTGGAAAAAACTCAGGTGTGCGCAGTGCGGCGAAAACGTCCGGGCGTCACACCAGTGAAGCGTTTGAAGGTGCCAATAAAATGCGCCTGATCGTAAAAACCCAACTGCAGCGCCACCTCGCTTAGCGGCGCGTCGCCCAGCAGCAGGCGCTTGGCTTCGCGCACCCGGCGTTGCAACAAATAGGTGTGCGGCGGTACGCCATAAGCACGGCGGAACGCTTCAATCAGATGCCGAGGATGGCGCTCGCCCACCACCGCCAATTGTTCCAGGCTCACCGCCTGCTGAAAGTTGGCTTCCAGGTATTCGCGCAGGCGCGCGGTGCTGCCGCCGTCCCGCGCTACGGTTGGCAGCGGGCGCATACCGCCATGTCGGATAAACACCATTTCCAGCACCGCCAGCAGCTGGCTTTCCAACGCCAGCGCGTCGTGGCGCTCGAATTCCTGCACCAGCCCGGCCATACGCTGCGCAACGGCACCGTCGTCGGCCGGGTTGAGCTGATGGAAGCCGCGCGGCAAGCGTTTGCGCCCTAACAACGCCGGCAACCGCGCCTCTTCGACGTAGAGCATGTGGTAGACCAGCCGGGAAGAAATGGCGTGACCGGTGTGCGGCTCCTCAGGGTTCATTAACGACAACGTTCCGGCCGGCAACGCGTGCCGAGCGCCCCGGCATTGGTAGCCGCCGACGCCCTCGATAATCGCGCCAATGGCAAACGCGTCGTGGCTGTGTCGACCAAACGGCTGACCGGAAAAGTCGGCCTGGAACAGCTCGACGCCGGCCAGCCAGGGCTGCACCAGCGGCCGATTGGCGTCCGCGCTCACTGCCCGGCCAATACCGCTGCGTACCCTTCGCGGAAAGTGGGGTAACGCGGCACCCACCCCAGCGCCCGGGCGCGGGCGTTGCTGCAGCGTTTGCTGCCAGCGCGACGTACCGTCGATTCCTCAGCCCAGTCGGTCACGCCCATGTAATCGCGCAACCAGGCCACCACCTCATGCAGCGGCGCCGGCGCGTCGTCGACGCCGATGTAAAGGTCGTCCAGTGTCTTGCCCGCGGCATCGGCTTGAAGCAGAAACGCCAGCAAGCCCGCGCAGTCGTCGGCGTGCAGGCGATTGGCGTAAAGCGGCGGCTCGCTGACCACGCGATAACCCATGCGCACCTGTTTCAGGAGCCATTCACGGCCTGGCCCGTAGATGCCGGTCAGGCGCACCACGGTCGCGGGAATGCCGCTGTCGCGCGCCACTTTCTCGGCCTCAAGCATGATGCTGCCAGAAAAGCGGGTGGGCTCGGCGGGCGAGTGCTCATCCACCCACACACCGCCGTCCTGGGCATACACACCGCTGCTGGAGACGAAAATCACCCGTTTCGGCGACTGACCACGCTGTTTCAGCCAGCCGAGCACGTTCGCCAATCCATCTACGTAGGCGCGGCGGTATCCGGCTTCGTCGTGGTCGGTGGCAGCGGCGGCATACACCAGGTAATCCAGCGCGCCGTGCGGCCATGCCGACGGGCAATCGACAGCGCCTAAATCGCCGGCCACCGGCACGATTTCAGCGGGCAGCGCTGCGACCGATCGCCGCAAACCAAACACCTGCCAACCCGCGGCGTGCAGCTGCGAACCAAGGCGGCTTCCAACATCGCCGCAACCGGCAATCATCAGGGTGGGAACGGCGGACATGCGGCTACCTCAAGGCAAAGCGGCATTCTAGGCAGGCCGCACGAAAGAAGGGAAAGACTTCAACGGTCATCCAAGCGTTACATTATCACTTTAACAAACAAGAATAATTTGCAATACTAACTGCCCTTTTGCGCCAGGAGCCTTCGGGCTTCGGTCACCGTTTTTACCCTTTCAGGTCCGGCCAGCATGAATTTCAACGCCTACCGCGCTCCGTCTTTCCGTTTGCAGCCCCGCGCCCTGCTCACCGCTGGTGCGCTGCTGCTCAGCCTGCTGCTGCCAGTGAACAGCTTCGCTGAAGAACCTGCCGCTGCGGCGCCAGCCCCTCAACTGCACCGGCCGCCACCGCGCCAGCCCCGGCCACCGCCGTCGTGCCCGCGCCTGCTGCCGAGACGCCTGCTGCCGCTGCCCTGCGCGAGAAAATCGCCAGCCTCGGCCCGGACGCGACCCCCGAGCAGATCAGCACCGCCACCAAAGAAACCCTGGAAGCCAACGGCGCCACGCCCGAGGAAGTAAACCAAGCGCTCGACAACCTGGCCAAGGCCAACGAACTGATCGCCGACGACCAGCTCGCCTTCGCCCACGACCTGTCGCCGTGGGGCATGTACCAGAACGCCGACAACGTGGTGAAGGCCGTGATGATCGGCCTGGCCCTGGCCTCGGTCATCACCTGGACCATCTGGATTGCCAAAGGCTTCGAGCTGATCGGCGCCAAACGCCGCCTGCGCGGTGAGCTGGCCCTGCTGAAACAGAGCCGCTCGCTGAAAGACGCCGCTGACAAGGCGGACAAAAAGGCAGCCTGTCCCATGTGCTGGTGCATGACGCCCTGGAAGAAATGCGCCTGTCGGCCAATGCCCGCGAAAAAGAAGGCATCAAGGAACGCGTCAGCTTCCGTCTGGAGCGCTTGGTCGCCGCCTGCGGGCGTGAAATGAGCCAAGGCACCGGCGTGCTCGCCACCATCGGTTCCACCGCACCCTTCGTCGGCCTGTTCGGCACCGTGTGGGGCATCATGAACAGCTTTATCGGCATCGCCAAATCGCAAACCACCAACCTCGCCGTAGTTGCACCGGGTATCGCCGAAGCCCTGCTGGCAACGGCCATGGGCCTGGTAGCGGCGATTCCGGCGGTGGTGATCTACAACGTCTTCGCCCGCTCCATCACCGGTTACAAAGCCCAAGTGGCAGACGCTTCAGCACAGGTTCTGCTGCTGGTTAGCCGTGACCTCGACCACCTGCCGGCTGAGCAACGCAGCCAGCCACACGCGGTAAAAGTGAGCTGACATGGGCCTGCACCTCAACGACGGCGGCGATGATCTGGTCGAATCCCACGAGATCAACGTAACGCCCTTTATCGACGTGATGCTGGTTCTGCTGATCATCTTCATGGTCGCCGCGCCGCTGGCGACCGTAGACATCAAAGTAGACCTACCGGCCTCCAGCGCCGAGCCGCAACCGCGCCCCGACAAGCCGGTGTACCTGACCGTCAAAGAGGACAAAAATCTCTACCTCGGCGATCAGCAAGTCACCAAAGAACAGCTCGGCCAGGCGCTCGACCAACAGACCAAAGGCAAGAAGGACACCACGATCTTCTTCCGCGCCGACAAAGGCGTGGACTACGCCGATCTGATGGACGCCATGAACAGCCTGCGCGCTGCCGGTTATCTCAAAGTGGGCCTGGTCGGCCTTGAGGCGGTCGGGCAGAAATGACCCTCACGCTGCGCAAAGCTTCCGGTTGGACGGTAAGTTGGCTGCTGGTGCTCGCCCTGCATATCGGTATCGGTCTGTGGGCGTTGTACTGGCACGCCGAGGCGATTCCGGTGGAATTGCCGCCGCCGGCCATGATGATCGAACTGCCGCCGCTGCCCGAAGTGGTGCCTCCCCCGCCGGCTCCGGCGCAAATCATCGCGCCTGAACCTGAGCCGATTCCAGAAGTAGTCGAGGCGCCGAAGCCGAAGATTGTGCTGGAAAAGCCCAAGCCAAAGCCTAAACCCAAGCCGAAGATCAAACCGGTCGAGCCGCCTAAGCCTGCGGAAAAACCCGCTGAGCAGCCGATGCCCGATGCACCGCCCGCGCCGCCGGCGCCGCCCGCTGCGCCAACCGCGCCGCAGCCGAGTAGCACCAGCGCACCGTCGCAGGCCGAGATTACCTGGCAGAGCAAACTGCTCAGCCACCTGGCGCGCTACAAGCGTTACCCGGACGATGCCCGACGCCGTGGCGCCGAAGGCACCAGCCGCATTCGCTTCAGCGTCGATGCCGACGGCAAGGTGCTCAGCGCGTCGCTCGCTGGCTCCTCCGGCAACGCCTCGCTGGACCGCGCCACCCTCGCCATGATCCGTCGCGCCCAGCCGCTGCCCAAGCCGCCGGAAGACATCCTGAATGGCAACAGCGTCGAAGTGGTCGCGCCGTTCGTGTACTCACTGGATCGTCGCTAGCCGTTTTCGCGGTAAAACGGCCGCGCGCTCACCGGACCCGCACCCCGCCAGTGCCCGAAACATCGGGCACATTTAACCTGCGCTGCGGGTTGGTTCCATTGAATACAACCGCTATGCTTTGGCGCAAATCAATGGATAAACACTATGACCCTCACCGAACTGCGCTACATCGTCACCCTGGCACAAGAGCAGCATTTCGGACGCGCAGCCGAGCGTTGCCACGTCAGCCAGCCCACCCTCTCGGTCGGCGTTAAAAAACTGGAAGACGAGCTGGGCATCCTGATATTCGAGCGCAGCAAAAGCGCCGTGCGCCTCACCCCAGTCGGTGAAGGCATTGTCACCCAGGCGCAGAAAGTGCTGGAACAAGCCCAAGGCATTCGCGAGCTGGCCCAGGCCGGCAAAAACCAACTGGCCGCGCCGCTCAAAGTCGGCGCCATCTATACCGTTGGCCCGTATCTGTTCCCGCACCTGATTCCGCAACTGCACCGCGTCGCGCCGCAGATGCCGCTGTATATCGAAGAAAACTTCACCCACGTGCTGCGCGACAAACTGCGTAACGGCGAGCTGGACGCGATCATTATCGCCCTGCCGTTCCAGGAAGCCGACGTGCTGACCAAAGTGCTCTACGACGAGCCGTTCTATGTGCTGCTGCCTAGCGGCCACCCGTGGACGGCCAAGCAAACCATCGACGCCGAACTGCTCAACGACAAAAGTTTGCTGCTGCTCGGTGAAGGCCACTGCTTCCGCGACCAGGTGCTGGAAGCCTGCCCCACGCTGCGCAAAGGCGGCGAAGAGCACGCCAAGCACACGACGGTGGAATCCAGCTCGCTGGAAACCATTCGCCATATGGTCGCCTCGGGCATGGGCATTTCGATCCTGCCGTTCTCGGCGGTCGACAGCCACCACTACGCCCCCGGCGTTTTCGAAGTGCGTCCCCTGACGGCGCCGGTGCCGTTCCGCACTGTGGCCATCGCCTGGCGCGCCAGCTTCCCGCGCCCACGCGCCATCGACGTGCTGGCCGACTCTATCCGCCTGTGCTCGGTAGCCAATCCGCTGCCACAAACCGCCTAAGGCCGCGCGCCCATGACTGAATTGGCGGCGGTGCCGGTAACCGCGCTGAAAGGCGTGGGCGCGGCGCTGGAAGAAAAGCTCGCGCGCGTTGGCCTGGAAAACCTGCAAGACGTGCTGTTCCACTTGCCGCTGCGTTACCAGGACCGCACCCGCGTGGTGCCCATCGGCGCCTTGCGGCCCGGGCAAGACGCCGTCGTTGAAGGCGTGGTGGCCGGCGCCGATGTGCTGATGGGCAAACGCCGCAGCCTGCTGGTTCGCCTGCAAGACGGCAGTGGCACCTTGAGCCTGCGTTTCTATCACTTCAGCCAGGCGCAGAAAGACGGCCTGAAACGCGGCACTCAACTTCGCTGCTACGGCGAAGCGCGCCCGGGCGCCTCGGGCCTGGAAATTTACCACCCCGAATACCGCGCGCTGACCGCCGACAGCGACAGTGGCGTCGAGCAAACCCTGACGCCGATTTACCCCACCACAGAAGGCCTGACCCAACAGCGTTTGCGCCAACTCAGCGAACAAGCGCTAGCGCGCCTGGGGCCGCACAGCCTGCCCGATTGGCTGCCGGACGAACTGGCTCGCGACTACCAGCTCAGCCCGCTCGACGAAGCCATTCGTTACCTGCACCGTCCGCCGCCCGACGCCGACGTCGAAGAGCTCGCCGAAGGCCGGCACTGGGCCCAGCACCGCCTGGCCTTTGAAGAGCTGCTTACCCATCAGCTGTCGTTGCAGCGCCTGCGCGAAAGCCTGCGCGCGCAAGAGGCACCGCAGTTGCCGAAAGCGAAAAAGCTGCCGGCGAAATTCCTCAAAAACCTCGGCTTCGCGCCCACCGGCGCACAGCAGCGCGTAGGCGCTGAAATCGCCTACGACCTGAGCCAACCCGAGCCCATGTTGCGCCTGGTACAGGGCGATGTCGGCGCGGGCAAAACCGTGGTCGCCGCCCTTGCTGCCTTGCAGGCACTGGAGGCGGGCTATCAAGTGGCGCTGATGGCACCTACAGAGATTCTCGCCGAGCAGCATTTCATCAACTTCACACGTTGGCTGGAACCGCTGGGTTTGGAAGTGGCATGGCTGGCCGGCAAGCTCAAAGGCAAAGCCCGCGCCGCCGCCCTGGAAAAGATCGCCGGCGGTGCGCCCATGGTGGTCGGCACCCACGCGCTGTTCCAGGACGAAGTGCAGTTCAAGCGCCTGGCGCTGGTAATCATCGACGAACAACATCGCTTCGGCGTGCAGCAGCGCCTGGCCCTGCGTAAAAAAGGCGTCGACGGGCGCATGTGCCCGCATCAGTTGATCATGACCGCCACGCCGATTCCGCGAACCTTGGCCATGAGCGCCTACGCCGATCTCGACACCTCGATTCTCGACGAACTGCCGCCCGGCCGAACGCCGGTCAACACCGTGCTGGTGGCCGACAGCCGCCGCTTCGAAGTGATCGAGCGGGTGCGTTCGGCCTGCCACGAAGGGCGGCAGGCGTATTGGGTGTGCACGCTGATCGAAGAGTCGGAAGAACTCACCTGCCAGGCGGCCGAAACCACTTACGAAGACTTGTCGGCGGCCCTCGGCGGCTTGAACGTCGGCCTGATCCACGGGCGCATGAAGCCGGCGGAAAAGGCGGCGGTGATGCAGCAGTTCAAAGAAGGCGCGTTGCAGCTATTAGTCGCCACCACGGTGATTGAAGTGGGCGTCGACGTGCCCAATTCCAGCCTGATGATTATTGAAAACCCGGAGCGTCTGGGCCTGGCTCAACTGCACCAATTGCGCGGCCGTGTGGGCCGGGGCAGCGCCGCCAGCCATTGCGTGCTGTTGTATCACCCGCCGCTGTCGCAACTGGGCCGCGAGCGCCTGGGCATCATGCGCGAGACCAGCGATGGCTTTGTGATCGCCGAAAAAGACCTCGAGTTGCGCGGCCCCGGCGAAATGCTCGGCACGCGGCAAACCGGCCTGCTGCAATTCAAGGTGGCCGACCTGATGCGCGACGCCGATTTGCTGCCCGCCGTGCGCGATGCTGCCCAAGCCTTGCTGGAACGCTGGCCGCAACATGTCAGTCCCTTGCTGGAGCGCTGGTTACGCCACGGGCAGCAATACGGGCAAGTGTGAAATAGCTCACAAACGCCCGTCGGCTGACCGGCCAGTCATAATCCCCGCTGGTTATACTCGGGCTAACCCATCGCACCGGATCGCACGCTCATGACGGAAGTAGCCCTCGCCACCGATACCTCGCCACAGCCGCCGATGGTGATTCTGCAGCTACTCGACAAGCTCAGCGTTCCGTATCAAGTCTGCTACGAGCAACCCAAGCTGGCCCTGGCCCAGCGCGTCCAAGCGGTACTGCTCGACGACGCCATCGGCGCCCTGCTGGTGCTCTACCCGCACACCCAATTGCTCGATCTCAATCGCCTCGCCGAATTGACCGGCCGCAAACTCGCGGCAGTCAAACCGGATCGTCAGGAACGCATGCTCGCCAAGCACAACCTGACCGTGCTGCCCGCACTGCCGCCACTGACCAGCTCGCCCTGCTTGTACGACGAACAACTGCTGCTGGCGCCGACGCTGGTGATCGAATCGGGCCAGGCCGGTGTGCTGTTGGAAATTCCCCGCGACGCTTACAAAACCTTGCTCAGCAAAGCCAGCGCCGCTCGTTTCGGCGAGCCACTGAGCGGCATCCGTCCCAACCTCGACCGCCCGGACGACGACCGCGCGGAAATCACCCAGGCCGTGCAGGCGTTCACCGCTCGCCGCATTCAGCAGCGCCTGGAAGAAACCATTGAAATTCCACCGCTGCCCGAAACCGCGCAGAAAATTATCAAATTGCGCGTCGACCCCGACGCCACCGTCGACGACATCACCGGCGTGGTTGAAACCGACCCCGCGCTGGCCGCGCAAGTGGTCAGCTGGGCCGCCTCGCCCTACTACGCCGCGCCGGGGAAAATTCGCTCGGTTGAAGACGCCATCGTGCGCGTACTGGGCTTCGATTTGGTAATCAACCTGGCGCTTGGCCTGGCCCTGGGCAAAACCCTGGCCCTGCCTAAAGACCAGCCGCAACACGCCACGCCGTACTGGCACCAAGCGATTTACACCGCCGCCGTGATCGAAGGCCTGACACGCGCCATGCCGCGCGCGCAGCGCCCGGAAGCGGGCCTGACGTACCTGGCCGGCCTGCTGCACAACTTCGGCTATCTGGTGCTGGCACATGTGTTCCCGCCGCACTTTTCGTTGATCTGCCGTCACCTCGAAGTGAACCCGCACCTGGATCACAGCTACATCGAACAGCACCTGCTGGGCATTACCCGTGAACAAATCGGTTCGTGGCTGATGCGCTTCTGGGACATGCCGGACGAGCTGGCCACCGCGCTGCGCTTCCAGCACGACCCGGACTACGAAGGCGCTCACTCGGCGTATCCGAACCTGGTGTGTCTGGCCGTGAGCCTGCTGCGCAACCGTGGCATCGGCACCGGTCCGCAGGCTGAAATTCCGCAAGTGCTGTTCGACCGCCTGGGCCTGAGCCGCGAGAAGGCCAACGAAGCGATCAACAAAGTGCTGGAAGCCGAAACCGCGCTGCGCGAGCTGGCTGCGCAATTCCCAGCGTAAAAACCGCACTGAAAAAAAGGGGCCCAATCGGGCCTCTTTTTTTGCGACGGTTATTTCAACACCGCTCGCCGCGCAGCGAACACCGCGGGCAATTCCTTCACCGCGGCGGCCAGCAATTCGTTCACGGGCCGCTGCTCATACAACGCCGCGTAATCGGCCAGCTCACCGCTGGGCATTTGCCGGTAGGCGTACAGCATGAAGGTTTCCACGGCTTCCGCACTGGACATGCGCAAGGGCGTCAGTTGCTGTTCGGTTTGCTTGGCCAGTTCGGCCTCGGTCAGGTTCTTTTTTTTTGCTTTTTCTCCCGCAGCGCCAGTAGGGCTTGAGTCTTACCGACTTCGTAGCGCAGAAGGGTCGACAGCTCGGTGGTATGCGCGGCGGCATCCAGGCGGCGGACCAGCTCAACACGCGCCGCGCGTGGTGGTTTGCTGCGTACTTGCTCGCGGTAGGTGGCCAAGGCAGCGCCGCCGTCACCCTCGCCCACCGCGCGCTCAGCCACGGTGAACCGCTGGGCCAGCGGGCTTTCCAGCACCTTGGTGGCCTGCTCAACCTGCTCGGCGGTAAAGGCAGGCGCCAGGCGCGAGGCCAAGTCAGTGCAGAACGAGTCGGCATCGAATGCCTCGGCCACGGGCGGTTGCTTCTCTTCCGGCAAACCCCGCGTTACCAAGGGCCCGCTTTGCTCGCAGAGCAAGCGGATGCCGGCCAGCTCGAACACCCGCTCAAATGCCGCAGGCTTGCTCGGTTCGGCCTGGGCGACCGTCGCCAGCAACATCAGGGGTAGGACAAAAGAACTGCGCATGGGATGGCTTCCGGGAGAAATTCACCCCAGCCTAGCTAACGTGCGGCATTCCAACCAGTTGGATGCGGCCATAGCGAGAATCAGGCGGCTTTTTTGTCTGCGGCTTTTTTCTTCTTGGGCATGATGTATTTGGTCAAACCCTGGAACCAGACGACCAACGCCGGGTTGCCCTGAATTTGAATATCTTTGTTCTGAATGCCCTGCATAAACGCGAGCTGCTTGTTCTTCGCGTTCATGGTGGCGAACCCGTAATCGGCGTCTTTAAAGCCCAAGGCGAAATCCGGCTGCAGCGGCGGGGCCACGTTTGCTGGTCAGGCGTTGGTCTTTAACGATGAAATGACGGGCGACTTTGCCATCGAGCGTGTGCAGCTGAAACACCAGATCACGGCCTTCGAGCTGCTGCTGAAACGCAGGATTGGTCTTGCTGGCTTTGGCCATCATGCGGCCGAGCATCCAGAGGAGGAAACGAAATTTCATGCGCGCTGGCCTCAATCAAATAGTGAAACGGCGGCGCATTGTAGCGGTTTGCGGCGTGGACTACAGCCTGCTTTCTGGTGGGTTGTGGCGGGGATTTGCAGCGAATAGGACGTTAAAAGCGGAAAGTGCACCCGGAGCCGTTCGACCCCGGGCGTACTGGGCTCAGTTCACCGCGTCTTTCAAAGACTTGCCTGGCTTGAAGGCAACGGTGTTGCTGGCTTTGATTTTCACCGGCTCACCGGTTTGTGGGTTTTTGCCGGTGCGGGCGCCGCGATGACGCTGCACGAACGTGCCGAAGCCCACCAGGGTCACACTGTCCTTGCGGTTCAGGGCGGCAGTGATTTCTTCGAGCACAGCATTGAGTACACGATTGGCTTGATCTTTAGTCAGATCAGCCTGTTCCGCGATGGCCGCGGCGAGTTCCGGTTTACGCATAAAAAAGCCCCTTAGACGGTTTTTTGTTTTTGTGTCCGTGCTGCCATCCAGCAGCGCTTGGAGGCGCCGCAACAGCTCTGCGCTGCGGCAGACCGGGGGAGGGATGGCACGCTCATGAGACCCGCGCCAGTCGTGTCCGACAACTTTCACACGCAACTTCGTGACTGATCCGACAGAACGGGCGCCATTCACGCCAAAAGGGCGGGAAGCTCCTTATTGAGCGCCAACTTGTCTTGAACGGCCGTTCCGGTGAGGGCGTAGCCCAGCAAGCGGCCATCGGCATCGCGGCACAGCGCCTTGATGTCGGCACCGCTGCCTTCCACCTGCCATTCCCCACTGGTGCCACGCGGCGGCGGCGAAACCACCACTGGCGCAAGCCGGTGCTTTCACCTGCACCGGCATGGCACCGTAAGTGACGGCGGTCGGGTTGCCGGCCAGGGTCTGCGCCAGCGCCCGCGCGCAGGTCATCAGCGGCATAACGTAAAGCAGGTTGAGGCCGTCCACTTCAGCGCAATCGCCCAGCGCGAAGATGTTCGCGTGTGAGGTGCGCAACTGCCGATCCACCACCACGCCACGGTTGATGGTCAGGCCCGCCGCGGACGCCAGATCGGTGCGCGGCCGCAAGCCCACTGCCGATAACACGACATCACAGGCCACCCGCGTGCCGTCAGATAAATGCGCATCCAGGCCATCGGCCAGTGCGCTGCAAGCTGGCCAACACCGGGCCCAAATGGAAACGTGCGCCCAAGCCTTCCAGCCCCGCTTGAATGGCGCCGGCGGCGGCGGGATGGAGCAAACCTGGCATCACCTGCTCGCACGGGGCCACCAGCTCGACGCTGTAACCGCCAGCGGTCAGGTCGTTAGCGAACTCACAGCCGATCAGCCCCGCGCCCAGCACCAGCACGCGCTTTTTGCCGGCGGCAGCGGCGCGGAAACGGGCGTAATCCTCAAGATCGTTGATCGGGAAAATCGCATCGGCGGCGTCGCCTTCAACCGGCACGCGAATCGTCTCCGCGCCCCAGGCCAACACCAGATCGCGGTACTCGACCGCTTCCTCGCCGATCCACAAACGTTTGTGCCCCGGGTCGATACCGGTAATGCGCGTATGGGTGCGGATTTCAGCCTTGAGCTGATCGGCCATAGCGCCGGGTTCCGCCATGCTCAGGCCGTCGGCGTCTTTGTTTTTACCGAAGCCGGTGGACAGCATCGGCTTGGAATAGGAGCGGCCGTCGTCGGCAGTTATCAGCAGCAGCGGTGTCTCGGTGTCGAGCTTGCGAAACTCCTTGGCCACGTTATAGCCGGCCAGGCCGGTGCCGATGATCACCACGGGTGCAGACATGACTCACTCCTGAAACGCGCGGCCGCTGAGGCCGCGCTAAACAAATTTGGGGAAATTGATCAGTTGATTTCGACCATCTCGAAATCCATCTTGCCGACGCCGCAGTCCGGGCAGAGCCAGTCTTCTGGCACATCTTCCCAGCGTGCCGGGCGCGATGCCATCGTCGGGCCAGCCTTGGGCTTCGTCGTAAATAAAGCCACACACCACACACTGCCATTTGCGCATCACGGTTCACCCCTGGGCCAAATGTGCCAGCGACCCTACCGCAATTGCTCCTGCAAGGCCAATAACCGCAGGCGTCAGCCAGCCCATGGTTTGGCGTGTTGGGCAGGGTGGCGAGGCGTCGCGCAATTGCTCGCCCCTGAAACAACAACGGCGACCCCGAGGTCGCCGTTGGTAAACCACTCACGCGTGAATCAAGCGATTTCGATCATCTCGAAATCCAGCTTGCCGACGCCGCAGTCCGGGCAGAGCCAGTCTTCCGGTACGTCTTGCCACAGCGTGCCGGCAGCGATGCCTTCATCCGGCCAGCCAAGGCTTTCGTCGTAAATAAGACCGCAGACCACACATTGCCACTTCTTCATGTTGCTACTACCTCAATCTCTTCAGGCTGCTCTTCAGGCTTTTAGGCGCAGCGGTCGATGGTTGAAATGCCGCCAGGCTCCCCGCTTTTTACTGATCGAAGCGCTGGTAATCAAGCGCCATCGGGCGATTCCATGCTTTAGCCCGGGTGCGCCCGGTACGATTCCGAGCAGGGTGAAAACGTAGCACGCTCTTACGCGTAGGCGTATTCGCCGCCTCGTTCCAACGCGCGCTGGTAGGCGGGACGGGCGTGAATTCGCTCCAGGAAGGCTTTCAACTTCGGCCGACTGGCATCCAGCCCCGCGCGCGATGCGGCGGCTTCCAGCGGGAAGCTCATTTGAATATCGGCGGCGCTGAACGTGTCGCCGGCGAACCACTCGCTCTTGCTCAGCTCGCCTTCGAGGTAGTCGAGGTTTTCACGCAGTCGCGGGTTGATAAAGGTGCTTTTCACCTTGCCGGCAATGCCGCGCGCAATAGGTTTGACGAAGAACGGCATCGGCGCCTTTTCGATGCCGTCGAACACCAGCTTGAGCAACAACGGCGGCATGGCCGAGCCTTCGGCGTAATGCAGCCAGTAGCTGCAACGCAGGCGTTCCGGCGTGCCGTCGGCAGGCAGCAATTGCTGGCCGTAACGGCCGGCCAGGTATTCGATGATGGCGCCAGATTCCGCCAGGGTCAGATCGCCGTCGGTGATAACCGGCGATTTGCCCAGCGGGTGCACGGCGCGCAGTTCCGGCGGCGCCAGCATGGTTTTCGGGTCGCGCTCGTAGCGTTTGATTTCGTACTCCACGCCCATTTCTTCGAGCAGCCAGAGAATGCGCTGCGAGCGCGAGTTGTTCAGATGGTGGAGGGTAATCATGGGTGGCTTCCTGAAGGGCGGTGGTCAGCTCCGGACGTTAGCGCGGCGCGGGCAAAAAGGCCAAACATGCTAAGCTCGCCGCCCCGTTTGCCGCCGATGTATTTGCCGTGCCGCACGCCTCTTTTGCCGATACCGCCGCCTGGCTAACTGCCGATCAACTGCAACCTGCGCCCGCCCCGGCGGTGTTCGACTGGTTGTTCGATGACGGCTCGCTGACCCGCCGCCTCACCGCCCTGTCCCACGACGCCTTTAGCGTCACGCCCCTGAACGAAAGCTGGCAAACCCTGCGCAGCGATGAGTGCGCCGCGCTGAATGTGCGCGACGGCAGCGTCGGCTGGGTGCGTGAAGTGTTTTTGCGTGGCTATGGCGAGCCCTGGGTATTCGCCCGCAGCGTGGCAGCGCGCAGCCAATTAATCGACTCGGACCTGCACATGGACGAACTCGGCAGCCGCTCACTCGGCGAGCTGCTGTTCAGCGACCAGGCATTCAGCCGTGGCCCGATGCAGGTGTGCCGCTATCCGCAACATTGGCTGCCCGCCGGCGTCAGCGCCGACCAGCTCTGGGCGCGGCGCTCATGCTTCAGCCGCGACGGTTTAAGCGTGCTGGTGGCTGAAGTGTTTTTGCCATCGTTATGGGCCGCTGCCGACGTGGCCGTCTGAACACTGACAAGGAGTTGCGCTCGATGTACACCCGCCTGCTGCAGTCGCTCAACCACCTCCACCCGCGCGCGTTCGACTTCATTCAGTTGATGCGCCTGGAGCGCCCCATCGGCATTTATCTGCTGCTGTGGCCGACGCTGTGGGCGTTGTGGATTGCCGCCAAAGGCGTGCCGTCGCTGGGCAACCTGGTGATCTTCGTACTCGGCGTGATTCTGATGCGCTCGGCCGGCTGCGTGATCAACGACTACGCCGACCGTAACTTCGACGGCCATGTGGCCCGCACCAAAGGCCGCCCGCTGGCCACCGGCAAGGTCACGCCGAAAGAGGCGCTGATTCTGTTTGCAGTGCTGGTGGCGCTGAGTTTTGTGCTGGTGTTGTTCACCAACCTCACCACCATTCTTATGTCGTTCGGCGCGCTGGCCATCGCCGCCACTTACCCGTTTATGAAGCGCTTCACCTTCTACCCGCAGGTGGTGCTGGGCGCGGCGTTTTCCTGGGGCATGCCGATGGCGTTCACCGCTGAAACCGGCGAACTGCCAAGCGCGGCGTGGCTGCTGTTTATCGCCAACATTGTCTGGACCGTCGGCTACGACACCTACTACGCCATGGCCGACCGTGAAGACGATTTGAAAATCGGGGTGAAATCCACGGCCATTCTGTTCGGTGACGCTGACCGCGTGATCATCCTTATTCTGCAAAGCATCGCCCTGCTCTGCCTGGCGCTGGCGGGCGCGCGTTTCACCCTGGGCATCTGGTTCCTGCTTTATCTGGCGGCGGCTGCCGGCTGTTTCGTTTGGGAGTTCTGGAGCACGCGCAACCGGGAACCGCAGGTGTGCCTGGCGGCGTTTCTGCACAACCATTGGGCCGGGCTGGCGATCCTCATTGGTATCGCGGTCGACTTCGCCATGCGTTAAACGCGGCAACGTTCTGTCACACAGCTGCAATAATTCCGTTATCTAATGCGGCGCAAGACAGATTAAACGACCCGAGGTTGGCTCCATGGTTGGTAAGAACATCCTGATCGTTGATGACGAAGCGCCGATCCGCGAAATGATCGCCGTGGCCTTGGAAATGGCCGGCTACGAGTGCCTCGAAGCAGAGAACACCCAGCAAGCCCACGCCATCATCGTCGATCGCAAACCCGACCTGATCCTGCTCGATTGGATGCTGCCTGGCACCTCCGGCATCGAGCTGGCCCGCCGCCTCAAGCGCGATGAGCTGACCGGCAACATCCCGATCATCATGCTCACCGCCAAGGGTGAAGAGGACAACAAGATCCAGGGTCTGGAAGTGGGCGCCGATGATTACATCACCAAGCCTTTCTCCCCCCGCGAACTGGTTGCCCGCCTGAAAGCCGTTTTGCGCCGCGCTGGCACCGGCGACAGCGACACCCCGATCGAAGTCGGCGGCCTGTTGCTCGACCCCATCAGCCACCGCGTCACCATCGATGGCAAACCTGCCGACATGGGCCCCACCGAATACCGCCTGCTGCAATTTTTCATGACCCACCAGGAACGCGCCTACACCCGTGGCCAGCTGCTGGATCAGGTCTGGGGTGGCAACGTGTACGTTGAAGAACGTACCGTCGACGTTCATATTCGCCGCCTGCGCAAAGCCCTGGGCGAGGTGTACGAGAACCTTGTGCAAACCGTGCGCGGCACCGGGTATCGCTTTTCCACCAAAAGCTAGGACGTCCAATCTCCGTGAATCAAGACTGGCGTGGCGTGGTTATCCGCCGCTTGTTACTGCTGATCGCCGGCTGCCTGCTGGTGGGCCTGATCAGTGGTGAATATGCCTGGAGCCTGGTGGTCGGCCTCGGTGCGTACCTGGGCTGGACCCTTTCGCAGTTGCTGCGCCTGCACAACTGGCTGAAACACCACCAAACCGACCAGCCGCCGCCCGATGGCTATGGCTTGTGGGGCGAGGTGTTCGACAGCATTTACCACCTGCAACGCCGCGATCAGCGCGTACGGGGCCGCCTGCAAGCGGTCATCGACCGTGTGCAGGAATCCACTGCGGCCCTGAACGATGCCGTGGTCATGCTCGACAACGACGGCAACCTGGAATGGTGGAACCGCGCCGCCGAAAACCTTCTGGGCCTGAAAACCCCGCAAGACAGCGGTCAGCCGGTGACCAACCTGGTGCGCCATCCGCGCTTCAAAGACTACTTCGAGCAAAGCGCCCATCCGGAGCCGCTGGAGCTGATGTCACTGGTCAACGACCGCATGCATTTGCAGTTTCACATCACCCAATACGGCAACGGCGAGCACCTGATGCTGGTGCGCGACATCACGCACATGCACTTGCTGGAACAGATGCGCAAAGACTTCATCGCCAACGTCTCACACGAATTGCGCACGCCGTTGACCGTGATTGCCGGCTATCTGGAAACCCTGCTCGATAACGTTGACGACGTGAACCCGCGCTGGTTGCGCGCCTTGCAGCAAATGCAGCAACAGGGCGGGCGCATGCAAAACCTGCTCAACGACTTGCTGCTACTGGCCAAGCTCGAAGCCACCGATTACCCGTCAGATAACCAGCCCGTAGCCGTCGATTTGCTGCTGCTGTCGATCAAGGGCGACGCCCAGGCGTTGTCCAACGACCGTCACCGCATCAGCCTCGAAGCGGACCACAACATCCGCCTCAAAGGCAGCGAAGCGGAACTGCGCAGCGCGTTCTCCAACCTGGTGTTCAACGCCGTGAAATACACGCCCGACAACGGCGAAATTCGCGTGCGCTGGTGGGCCGACGACCAGGGCGCGCACCTCACCGTGCAAGACAGCGGCATTGGCATCGACGCCAAGCACCTGCCACGCCTGACCGAGCGCTTCTACCGCGTCGACTCCAGCCGCGCCTCCAACACCGGCGGCACCGGGCTGGGGCTGGCCATCGTCAAGCACGTTTTGCTGCGCCACCGCGCCCGTCTGGACATCAGCAGCGTACCCGGCAAAGGCAGCACATTTATTTGCCACTTTGCCCCGGCTCAGGTGGTCAGACGGTAATCGGCGTTATTGCCACGCTGGGCAAGCGCTTCGCTAGCGGCTGGTCTGCTGATCTGGCGGTGCCGGCTGCACCGCCCAGACCGACGCGTTTAACGCCACTCACTACTTCGAATCCGGACACCCTGAACCACCCTATGGACCCTTCTCCTAGTTACGACGCCGCCACGTATTTCGCTGACTTCGGCCTTATTCTCTTCGCCCTTCTGCTGGTTCTGCTCAACGGTTTCTTCGTTGCGGCCGAATTTGCCATCGTCAAACTGCGCGCCACGCGCGTGGACGCCATCGCCGCCAAAAACGGCTGGCGCGGCCACATTCTGCGCACCGTGCACAACCAACTCGACGCCTACCTGTCCGCCTGCCAACTGGGTATCACCCTGGCATCGCTGGGCCTGGGTTGGGTCGGTGAGCCGGCGTTCGCCGAGCTGCTAACGCCGCTGCTGCACAGCCTGGGCGTCGACTCGCCGCAACTGGTGCACGGCATCGCGTTCTTCACCGCGTTCTTCATCATTTCGTACCTGCACATCGTGGTCGGCGAGCTGGCGCCCAAGTCCTGGGCCATTCGCCAGCCGGAGCTGCTCTCGCTGTGGACGGCCGCGCCGCTGTACCTGTTCTACTGGGCCATGTACCCGGCCATTTTCATCCTCAACGCCAGCGCCAACGCCATTCTGCGTATCGCCGGCCAGGGCGAACCGGGCCCCACCACGAACACCATTACAGCGCCGCGACGAATTGAAACTGATCCTGCACCCAGCCGCGCCAGCGACCCGAGCGATCAAGACATGCGCGTGCTGGCCTCGGCCGTGGAAATGGGCGAGCTGGAAGCGGTGGACTGGGGCCAACTCCCGCGAAGACTTGGTCTACCTGAACCTCAACGCCGCCCTGCATGAAGTATTTGCCGTATTCCGCCGGCACAAATACAGCCGTTACCCGGTGTACAACGAGGAAACCGAAGAATTCGTTGGCGTGCTGCATATCAAGGATTTGCTGCTGCACCTGTCGTTGCTGGAAATGCTGCCATCTGCCCTGAAAATCAGCGACCTGATGATGCCGGTCGAGCGCGTCACCCGGCACATGCCGTTGTCGAGCCTGCTGGAAGAATTCCGCAAAGGCGGCTCGCACTTCGCCCTGGTGGAAGAAGCCGACGGCAAAGTAATCGGCTACCTGACCATGGAAGACGTGCTCGAAGCGCTGGTCGGCGACATTCAGGACGAACACCGCAAAGCCGAACGCGGCATCCTCGCCTACCAGCCCGGCAAGCTGCTGGTGCGGGGCGATACGCCGCTGTTCAAAGTCGAACGCCTGCTGGGCGTGGACCTCGACCACATCGAAGCGGAAACCCTGGCCGGCCTGATCTACGAAACCCTCAACCGCATGCCGGAAGAGGAAGAAGTGCTCGACGTGGAAGGGCTGCGCATCATCATCAAGAAGATGAAAGGGCCGAAGGTGATTTTGGCGAAGGTTGTGAAGCTGGATTGAAACGTTTGAGCGTCGATTGACGGTGCGCCCCCTGTGGGAGCGGCTTTACCCGCGATGCTTTTGACCTTAAGCGACAGACACCAGCATCGCACTTTGGCCAATCGCGGCTGAAGCCGCTCACAGAAACAGCGTCAGCCACAATCATCCCCGCCGCGATGCTTTTGAGCTTAAGCGACCGACACCGGAACCGCACTTTGGCCAATCGCGGCTGAAGCCGCTCCTATAGAAACAGCGTCAGCCACAATCATCCCCGCCGCCTTCTCGCCAATCATGATGCACGGCGCATTGGTGCCGCTGATCAGCGCGTCGGCATGATCGAAGCATCAGCCACGCGCAACCCCTGCACGCCCCTCACCTGCAATTGCGGCGTCACCACGCTCAGGGCATCCACACCCATCTTGCAGGTGCCTACGGGGTGGAAAACCGTGGCGGCGTAATCACGGATATACGCCAGCAATTGCTCATCACTCTGCACCTCGGCCCCCGGCAGCATTTCCTTGCCGCGCAAGCCGTCGAAGCTGCTGTCGGCCAACACCTTGCGCGCCAGCTTGAGGCCTTCGATCAGCACTTTGGCGTCGTCCATGTCGGCGAGGAAGTTGTAGTCAATCTCCAGTTCCCGTTGCGGGCTCAGGCGCAGTTCGCCGATGGACTTGGGCCGCAGCACGCAGGTGTGCACGGCATAGCCATGCCCCCACTCGAACAAGCGCCCGCGATGGCTGCGGTAGCCCGGCACGAAGTGGAACTGCACGTCTGGCAACGCATCAGCCAGCGGCGTGCGGGCAAAGCCGCCCGCTTCCACGTAGTTGGTGGTTAGCCAGCCCTTTTTCTGCAGCAGGTATTTGAACGGCGACAGCACGATGGCAGCCAGCGAACCCCAGGAAAAACCCAGGGTCAGCGGGCTGGCCGAGCGCACGGCAATCAAACCGTCGAGGTGGTCTTGCAGGTTCTTGCCCACGCCCGGCAGGTCGCACACCACCGGCACACCCGCCGCTTCCAGCTCGGCTCGTGGGCCGATACCGGAGTTGAGCAGAATCTGCGGCGAGCCCAGCGCGCCGGCGCACAGAATCACTTCGCGGCTGCACGTCAGGGTCAGCGGTTGGCCGTCTTTGAGCACCTGCAGGCCGCGCGCGGGTGCCGTCCATGTCCAGCGACTGCACGGTGCAGCCGGTCAGCACGGTGAGGTTCGGCCGGCCGCGAATGGGCCCGACGAAGGCGCGGTAGGCGGACAGCCGCTTGGCGTTTTTCTGCGTCAGGTTGTAGATGCCTGCGCCTTCCAGCGTGCCGCCGTTGAAGTCGTCGTTGCGCTTGATGCCCACCCGCTCGGCCGCTTTTACAAACAGTGTCGACAGCGGATTCGGGTCTCGGGCGCGGTCCACCAGCAGCTCGCCGAGCGTGCCGTGCAGCGCCGGGTTCTGACCCAGCAGGTTGCGTTCGGATTTCTTGAACAGCGGCAACACATCGGCCCAGCTCCAACCTGTGCAGCCCAGCTCGGCCCAGCGGTCGTAATCCGAGGCATCGCCGCGAATGTAGATCATGCTGTTCATCGAACTGGACCCGCCCAGCGCCTTGCCTCGGGGCGTGTGCAGGCGACGGTTGTTCAGCTCTTTTTGCGGCGTAGAGAAGAAATTCCAGCTGAAGATTTTGCTCTTGTACAAGGTGATGGTGCCGGCCGGCGTTTGCACGCGCGGGCTGGCATCGCTGCCGCCGGCCTGAAGCAGGCACACGCGCACGGCTGGGTCGGCGCTCAGGCGATTGGCCAATACGCAGCCAGCCGAACCGGCGCCGACGATGATGTAGTCGTATTGCTCAGACATGTACTGGCCTCGGTGTAAACGGTGAAGAGCATCGCGGCTGAAAGCCGCTCCCACAGACTCGTGCACTCTGTGGGAGCGGCTTTAGCCGCGATGCTTTAGGTGTCAGTGCACTTGCGCCAAATCATCATGCAGCAGCTCAAGGATCCGCCGTTTCATGCGGATGAACTCGGGCTCCATGACCACGTCCATTGAGCGCGGCCGGTCGATGGGCACGTCGAGCACTTCTTTAATGCGCCCCGGGCGTGCGCCCATGACGTAGATGCGGTCGGCCAGCAGAATGGCTTCGTCAATGTCATGGGTGACGAACACCACGGTCTTCTTGGCGTTGCCCCACACCTGCAACAGCAGCTGCTGCGTTTGCAGGCGGGTCTGGCTGTCGAGGGCGCCGAAGGGTTCGTCCATCAGCAGAATCTGCGGGTCGTTGGCCAGGGCGCGGGCGATGGCGACGCGCTGCATCATGCCGCCCGAGGTTGCTTGGGGTAATGCTGGGCGAATTTGCTCAGGCCCACTTCGCCCAGGTAGAACTCGACGATGGTGTTGATTTCATCGCCCGGCAGGCCACGGCGTTTGAGGCCGAACTCGATGTTCTGGCGCACCGTCAGCCAGGGAAACAAGGTGTAGCTCTGGAACACCATGCCGCGATCGGCACCCGGCCCCTGCACCTTTTTGCCACCGACAAAAATGGCGCCGTCGCTGGGTTCAGCGAGGCCGGCAGTGAGGTACAGGAGGCTGGATTTACCGCAGCCCGACGGCCCGACGATCACGGCGAATTGCTGGTCCGGCACTTCGAACGACACGTTATCCAGCGCGGTGAAGGTGTCGCCGCTCGGCGACTGGTAACGCAGGCTCACGCCTTCCACTTTCAGGCGGCTTTCGACGGCGGCGTACTCGCTCAGCGGCGGCATGATGTAGGGCTTGGTGGAGGCTATTGTGCCCATGCGGCAATCCTCAGGCGGAGCAGTCGGAAGAGTTGGTCGGTGATCAGGCCCAGCAGGCCGATGATGGCGATGGCGAGGAAAATCACGTCCACCTGGAAGCCGCGCATGGCTTTCAGGCTGATGTAGCCAAGGCCACTGGATGCCGCCACCAGTTCGGCGACCACGAGGTAGGTCCAGGCCCAGCCCATGGTCACGCGCAAGGTGTCGAGCACGCCGGGCAACGAGGCCGGGCCGAGCACGTGGAACACCACATCGCGGCGGGTGGCGCCGAGGGTGTAGCTGGCGTTGACGAGGTCTTTGGAAACGCCTTTGGACACGTCGGCAATCATCACCAATTGCTGGAAGAAGGTGCCAAAGATGATCACGGCCACCCGCTGTTCCAGACCGATGCCGATCCACAAAATAAACAGCGGCACGAACGAGGTGACGGGCAGGTAACGAATGAAGTTCACCAGCGGCTCAAGCAGCGCCTGCACGATGCGAAAGCTGCCCATCAGCAGGCCCAAGGGCACCGCCACCAGCGATGACAGGGCAAAGCCGATCAGCACCACTTCCAGGCTCGCGCCCACATGCTTGGCCAGCGTGCCGTCGTTGCTCAGGCGCACCGCCGCATCGAACACGGCGCCCGGCGTGGGCAGAAACATGGTCGGCACCACGCCGCCATAAGACAGGCCCACCCACAGGCCCAACACGGCCAACCAGCACAACGTGCTAGCCGCAAAAACAAGTTTTACCGGCAGGCCGACCTTGGGGGTCAGGCAGCGGTTTATCCAGGATCGAACAGTGGCCATCACGCCACCTCCACATCAGCAGGGCAGAAAGAAACAAGGCAGAGAAAGCACGCCGCGTGCCGAAACACGCGGCGAGAAGGCGTTACGGGGTGACGAACGAGGTGTCCACCAGGTCGTCATAGCTGACGGTGAACGGCTTGCCTTGCAGCTCGCTCCAGGTTTCGTTGGCCAGCTTGATGATCTCGGCGATGTCGCCGGGCTTGCCTTTAGTGCCGAGCAGTTTTTCGCTCATGGCCTGGTCGTAGAACTTCACGCCCTTGGCGGCTTCGGCCAGGTCTTCAGGCTTGGACAGGTAACCGCCCACGCCTTTGGCCATGATGGTGTAGGCCTCTTTGGGATGGTCTTTGGTGTACTGCACGGCTTTGTACAAACCGGCGACCAGGGCTTTCACGTCTTCAGGCTGCTTTTCGATCACGTCGCACGACAGCGCCACCACATCGACAATCACGCCGGGCGTGGCGCTGCTGTCGACCAGCACGTTGCCAGCGCCCTTCTGCTTGACCATGGTCAGGTTCGGCTCCCAGGTCACCGCAGCCGGAATACGACCGGCGATAAAGGCGGTGGCAGCGTCGTCGGCGGTCATGTTCTGCACCTCGACGTCGGCCATGCTCATGCCTTCTTTCTTGAGCAGATACGAGAGCCAGAACTGCGACACCGAGCCCTCGTTCACGGCAATCGATTTACCCTTCAAGCCTTTGATGCTGGTGATGTCTTTGGTCACCACTACGCCGTCGCCGCCATGGCTTTCATCGAGTGCGGCCACGGTTTTGAAGCAGAAGTCTTTGGAGCGGTACTTGAGAATTTCGTCGATGGTCGACGCTGAGCCGGACAGCTTGCCGGAGGCTTGAGCGGCCATGTACATCGAGGCTTCTTCGATGGTGGTCAGCTCCAGATCGAGGCCGGCGTCTTTGAAGTAACCCAGGTCGCGGGCCAGGTACAACGTGCCGTAACCCACCCAGGTGGTGTGGCCGATAGACAACTTGCCAGCCTGCGCGCCGGTAGCGGCAGCGGCGAGAACGAGGGACAGCGAGACACGCTTGAGCAAGGACTTACGCATGGAACACTCCCACAGCCTGAAGGCTTAGTTATTGATAGAATTGCGGGGCAGTAATGGCCAACGGCCAAGTGATTCCGTGACCCGCGCCTCTGTTGGGCTGGGTTCTTGTTCTGCGGTGGAGCGATGTTCGATGGAGCTGTGTTTGGTGACCTATGGAAATGGGACCCAGGACTGGGGGACCTGTGGGAGCGGCTTTAGCCGCGATGCTTTTGATCTTTTAAGAGCATCGCGGCTAAAGCCGCTCCTACAAGGGTTGTGGTGGGTCAAAGAACCCCTATCTCCTGCGCCGTCCGATCCACCGCCCGCTTGGTCTTGCTCACCAGTTCATCCAGCTCGCCACGGGTTGCGACCAGCGCCGGCGCCATAATCATGCGGCCCAGGGTCGAGCGAATGATCACGCCCTCTTCAAAGCCAATGCTGCGGCAGCGCCAGGCGATGTCGTTTTCGTTGGCGAAGCGTTTGCGGGTGGTTTTGTCTTCGGCAAATTGCAACGCCGCAACCAACCCAGCGCCCTGTACCTCGCCCACCAGCGGGTGATTGCCAAACACTTCGCGCAGGCAACTTTGCAGGTACGGGCCGGTGTCGTTTTTTACCTGGCTGACCACGCCTTCATCACGCAGCGCCTTGAGGTTGGCAATCGCCACCGCTGCTGCCACCGGGTGGCCGGAGTAGGTCAGGCCGTGGGCGAACACGCCGCCCTGCTCCACCAGCACCTCGGCCATGCGCTTGCTCAGCACCAGGCCACCCATGGGGATGTAGCCAGAGGTCAGGCCCTTGGCGATGGACAGGGTGTCCGGCTGAAAACCAAAGTATTCGTGGGCGAACCACTCGCCGGTGCGACCGAAGCCGCCAATCACTTCGTCGGCGCACAGCAGCACGTCGTATTGGTGGCAGATGCGCTGAATTTCCGGCCAGTAGCTTTCGGGCGGGAAGATCATGCCGCCCGCGCCCTGGAACGGTTCGGCGATAAACCCGGCGACGTTGTCGGCGCCCAGTTCGAGAATCTTTTCTTCCAGTTGGCGCGCCGCACGCAGGCCGAACTCAGCCGGCGTCAGATCGCCTTCGTGGGCGTACCAGTAGGGCTCGTCAATGTGCTCGACATCCGGAATCAGCCCGCCCATTTCGTGCATGAACTTCATGCCGCCGAGCGCCGTCGCGGCCAGTGTTGAGCCGTGGTAACCGTTCCAGCGGCCGATCATGATTTTCTTCTGCGGCTTGCCGAGAATCTGCCAGTAGCGGCGCACGGTACGGATCAGCACCTCGTTGGCTTCGGAGCCGGAGTTGGTGTAAATCGCGTGGCTGTAATGGCTGGGCAACAGGCTGAACAGCAGCTCCGACAACTCCACCACCGCCGGGTGGGTGGTGTGGAAAAACATGTTGTAGTACGGCAGCTGCTCCAGCTGTTGGCTGGCCGCAGCGGCGAGGTCTTTACGGCCGTAACCGAGGTTGGTGCACCACAGGCCCGACATGCCGTCGAGGAAGCGGTTGCCGTCGTTGTCCCACAGATGCAAACGCTCACCTCGCACAATCACCCGCGGCCCTTCGGCGTTCAGCGCTTTCTGGTCGAGAAAGGCATGGATGTGGTGAGCGGCGTCAGAGGCTTGGTAGTCGCTGGTTTCGCGTTTGGGCAGTGGGGCAGTCATCAAATGTCTCCGGTCTTTTTATTAGCGCAGCTGAAACCACGTGGTCTTCAACTGCGTGTACTTGTCGAAAGAGTGCAAAGAGAGGTCGCGGCCAAAACCCGACTGTTTGCCGCCACCGAACGGCACGGTCACGTCCAGGGCATCGACGGTATTCACCGACACGGTGCCGGCGCGCAATTGCCGGGCCACGCGGTGGGCGCGGTTGAGGTCGTCAGTCCATAGCGAGGCGGCCAGGCCGTAGATGCTGTCGTTGGCCAGGCGCAGGGCTTCTTCTTCGCTGTCGAATGGGATCACTGCCAGCACCGGGCCGAACACTTCTTCACGGGCCAGACGCATGTCCGGCGTTACGCCGGTAAAGATGGTCGGCTGTACGAAGTTTCGGCTGCCGTTGACGCTCACCTGCTCGCCACCGCAGACCAGGCGCGCGCCCTGCTCATGGGCGTCGCGGATGTAGTTCATCACCCGTTCGGTTTGCCGCGTTTCAACAATGGCGCCGGCGGTACTGGCCGGGTTTAGCGGGTCGCCCGGCTGCCAGGCTTGTGCCTTGGCGCACAGGCGCTCGACGAATTCGTCATGGATGGAACGCTGCACCAGCACGCGGGAGTTGGCCGAGCAGACTTCGCCCTGATTGAAGAAGATGCCAAACGCCGCCTTTTCGGCGGCCAGATCGAGGTCGGTGCAGTCGTCAAAGACCAGGTTCGCGCTCTTGCCGCCGCACTCCAGCCACACCTGCTTGAGGTTCGACTGGGCCGAGTACTGCATAAAATATTTGCCCACTTCCGTGGAGCCGGTGAAGACCAGGCAGTCGATGTCGGCGTGCAGGCCCATGGCTTTGCCGGCCTGCTCACCGAGGCCCGGCAGCACGTTGAGCACGCCCGCTGGAATGCCCGCCTCAAGCGCCAGCTCGCCCAGGCGCAAGGCCGAGAACGGCGACTGCTCGGCCGGTTTCAACAGCACCGAGTTGCCGGCCGCCAGTGCCGGGGCGAGTTTCCAAGCGGCCATATCCAGTGGGAAATTCCACGGCACCACGGCCGCGACTACGCCGAGCGCTTCGCGGGTAATAGTGGCGAGTACGTTGTGGGCGCTGGGGGCGATTTGGTCGTAGAGCTTGTCGAGGCTTTCGGCGTACCAGCGAAACACGCCGGCGGCGCCGGGCACGTCGATGTTGTAGGCATCCATTACCGGCTTGCCCATGTTCAGCGAATCGAGCAGCGCCAGCTCTTCGCGGTGCTCCAGAATCAGCTCGGCCAGGCGCAGCAGCACCGCCTTGCGCTCGGCCGGCGAACGACGCGCCCACACGCCGGACTCAAACGCCTGACGCGCCGCCCGAACGGCTGCATCGACATCGGCATCGCCACACGCAGCCACCTCGGCCAGCACCGCGCCGGTGGCCGGATTGATGGCCGCAAAGGTCGCCCCGGATTGCGCCGCAACCGCCTGACCATCGATCAGCGCCAGGGTAGGAAAGCACTGAGCCGCCGCCCGTTGTTGCCAGTCATTAAGCTCAAACACCCCAACGCCCTCGTGCCGATTAGTGAGAGCGATGGTGGCGGAACGGGCTGCATAGGAAAATTATTAAATATGTGTTCGGGGTATATGAAAAAGCTGCTTTGGAGCGCACCGAGGTGGGGCGGAGTGCGAGATAAAAGTGCATCGGCGTTTAAGTGTGGGAGCGGCTTCAGCCGCGATGCTTTTGATCAAGAGCATCGCGGCTAATCGGAGTGCCGCCCAGCCGCTCCCACAGGGGTTATGAATGGCTATAGATCTCCGGGCGCCGGCCGGCGAGGTAGGGAAAGGTGCTCTCCTGCGCGGCGCGCTGGCCGTGGTCGAGATCAACCACCAGCAACGCCTCGCCATTGGCCGCACTGGCCAGTTTGCTGCCATCTGGCGCCGCCACGCACGAGCCGCCGAGAAAGACCAGGCCGGCTTCCACGCCGCTGTGATTGCAGTAGGCAACGAACAGCTGATTCTCCACGGCGCGGGCCGGCACGATGAGGTCGGGCACGGCGCGGTATTCCGGCGTAAGCGCGGTGGGAATCAGCAGCAGCTCGGCGCCCTCCAGCGTCAGCTTGCGTACGTTCTCGGGAAATTCGACGTCGAAGCAAATCAGCAAACCGATGGACCAACCGGCGAACTCGAACGGCGCCTGCAAGTGCTCGCCGGGGGTGAACAAGGTGCGCTCGAAGGCACCGAACAGATGGGTTTTGCGGTAGTTGCACAGGCGCGTGCCCTGGCCGTCGATCAGTTGCGCGGAGTTGTAGGGTTTGCCGCCGCTGTCGTGGGTTTCGGCATAGCCGTAGCAGATGCCAATGTTGTGCTCGCGCGCGAGTTCGGCGATGCGTTGCGCCGAGGGCCCGTCCGCCGCTTCGGCCGGCTGCGCCCGCAGGTTGTAGCCGCCCAGCCATAGCTCGGAACACAGCAGCAACTGCGCGCCAGCTGCTGCCGCCGCGCGCACCTGGGTGGCCAGGTCGGCGAGGTTGGCGGCGACGTCGCCGGGGTGTCCTTCGGTTTGCCAGAGCGCCAGACGCATGCAATGTCCTCCTGTGTTTTTAGGCTGTGTACGGGTTTTGCTAGCAACACTCTAGCCGCTGCTTGTGCATCTTCAGCAAGCCGCCGGCCAAGAAAAATATGCCCATTGCCGCGCAAAAAGGTGGTCATGCCAGACCGTTACGGCTGCACCAACGCGGTAAGGTGTGCACGGAAATGTCTTATCTGAGGTTTGTCGTGGCTGCCTATACCCTGCGCCAACTTAAATACTTCGTCACCACTGTAGAGTGCGGCAGCGTTGCCGAGGCCTCGCGCAAGCTGTACATCGCCCAGCCGTCGATTTCCACGGCCATCAAGGGCCTGGAGGAAAGCTTTGGCGTGCAGCTGTTTATTCGTCACCACGCCCAGGGCGTGTCGCTAACCCCCAGCGGCGCACGCTTTTATCGCAAGGCGCAGGAACTGCTGCGCATGGCCAAGGAGTTCGAGCAGAACGCCCTGGCCGACAACGACATCATTGCCGGGCAGATCGATATCGGCTGCTTTGAAACCGTGGCGCCGCTGTATCTGCCGCGCCTGATCGCAGAGCTTCAACGCGCTGTACCCGGGCGTGGAAATCCGCATTCGGGACGGCGAACAACTGGAGCTGGTGCAAGGCCTGACGTCCGGCAGTTTCGACCTGGCGATTCTTTACGACCACGACCTGGACGGCACCATCGAAACCCAGGAGTTGATGCCGCCGCAGCGCCCCTACGCGCTGTTGCCAGCCGACCACCGTTTCGCCCAGCAGGCGCAGGTGTCGCTGCGCGACCTGGCGCTGGAGCCGATGATTTTGCTCGACGTGCTGCCGAGCCGAACCTACTTCGTGAGCCTGTTCGAAGAGCTCGGCCTAACGCCTCACATCGCCTTCAGCTCGCCTTCCATCGAGATGGTGCGCGGCATGGTCGGGCAAGGGTTCGGCTTTTCCGTGCTGGTTACGCGGCCGCACTCGGAATGCACCTATGACGGGCAGAAAGTGGTGGCGGTAAATATTGCCGAGAACGTCACCGGCTCCGGGCTGGTGGCGGCCTGGTTGAAGCGCTCGCAGCTGACAAAGTCGGCGCAGTTGTTTGCCGATTATTGTCAGCAGGAGTTGAGCGGCGGGCCCGATGCGGTGAAACCGTAGGCGCGATGGTTTGATGGTGTTTGGTCTAGCCTATCGAGGCTGAAGCCTCTCCTACAGAAAGCTCTATGCCTGCATCCATTTCGCCAAGCGCCGCAGCATGGCGTCGCACTGGCTTAGCTGCTCAAGGCTGACAAATTCGTCCGGCTTGTGGCCTTGGTCCATGCTGCCCGGCCCGCAGACCACGGTGGCAATGCCGGCCTGGTCGAACAGGCCGCCTTCGGTGCCAAAGGCCACGGTGCCGAAATCGTCCGAACCGCTGATCAGCGCCAGCAATTGCGCGGCTTCGCTGTCGGCGGCGGTGGCTAAACCGGGGTAGGCGCTGATGGGTGTGAAGCGGATGCCCGTGCCGGGTTGCACGGCGTTCATCTGCGGCAGCAGCTCGGCGGCGTAAGCCTGCAATTCGTCGGCGATGGTCTCGGCATTGTCGGCCGGCAAGGTGCGCACTTCGAAGTCGAAGCGGCAGTGTTCGGGCACGATGTTCAAGGCGCTGCCGCCGCTGATGGTGCCGGTTTGTACGGTGGAGTACGGCGGATCGAAGCGCGCGTCGTGGCGCTCTTTGGCGGCCAGGCGCTGGCCGATTTCGCCGAGGCGGTTGATTAACTTGGCGGCATATTCGATGGCGTTCACGCCCTGTGGCGCGTAAGCCGAATGGCAGGCGGCGCCGTGTACCTCGCAGCGCATACCGAGTTTGCCTTTGTGGCCGAGCACCGGGCGCATGGACGTCGGCTCGCCGATGATGCACAGGCTTGGTCGCTCCGGCCGATGCTCCAGCGCCTCAATCAGGCTGCGCACACCGAGGCAGCCGACTTCCTCGTCATAGGAAATCGCCAGGTGCAGCGGCACGCGCATCGGGCTGGCCAGAAACGCAGGCAGCGCCGCGAGCACGCAGGCGATGTAGCCCTTCATGTCGGCCGCGCCTCGGCCATAAAGCTTGCCGTCGCGCTCGGTGAGGGTGAACGGCGGCAGCGTCCAGGCCTGACCGTCCACCGGCACCACGTCGCTGTGCCCCGATAGCATCACCCCGCCCGCGCCGGCTGGGCCGAGGCGCGCATACAAATTGGCCTTGCGGCGGTCGTTGCTGTAAATCAGCTCGCTGTCGATGCCCAGGCCGGCGAGGTAATCGCGGACGAACCCGATCAACGCCAGGTTCGACTCGCGGCTGACGGTGTCGAAGGCGATGAGGTGGGAAAGCAGGTCGCGGCTCAGATACATGGCGCAGGTCCACAGGTGTTCATTCGTCCCCCGGCACGCCATAACTCGGCGCCTTCGTGGGGTCCAGGGCGCGGGTGACGTAGTCCTGCATTTGCGGGCGGTAGGCGGTCCACAGGTTGCCCAGCTCACCGATTGGGTCGTGCTCGGCCCAGTCCACGCGCAAGTCGACAATCGGCCACAGCAAGTCGCTGACCACCGACATCGCGGCTGAATGCACCGGCCCCGCTTCGCCACCGGCGGCCATCGCCGCGTTCATGGCGGCCAGCAGGCGGTCGGCCAGCGCTTCGCCGGTGCTGCCCTCAAATGCCGCCACCATGGCGTCGATCACCTGCGGGCTGGAGAGCAGATTGCCCGCCGCCACGCATTGGTCACCCGCCACGGCGTTGTGCACGCCGAGGGCTTCGCTGCCGGTGAACAACGCGGTGGCGCCGTGGTGATCAATCACAGTCACTTGCCGGTATTGGCTGAAACCGTGGGTGGTCAGGGCCTTGTCCAGCGCTTCGCTGGCAGCGGCGCCTTGTTCCAGCAGGTCGAGAATTTCCGGGCCCAGGGCCGGCAGGGTGATGTTCTGCGTGCTGACCGCGCCAATGCCACCTCGCACCCAGGGGCAACGGGCGCCCACGGCAATGCTGGAGGAGCTGATGGCGATGCCGAGTTGGCCGGTTTCGGCGCAACGGCCGACGATGGAGAAGGTCATTAATGCTCCTGCATAAAAAAGAAAAGCGTCACGAGCGCCGGCGAGGCAAGGCGAAAGTCGATGAGGAAGCGGAGTTGACTGTAGTCAATGAGCATTCCGAAGAGGCTTTCAACGCCGTATCGCCAAGCGCAGTAGCTTTTAGTCCGGAATGACGGCGATTACATCGATCTCCATCAGCCACTGTGGCTGTCCCAACGCAGAAACCACCAGGCCAGTGGAAATTGGAAACACACCCTTCAACCATTTCCCCACTTCCTGATACACCGGCTCGCGGTAGCGCGGGTCGGTGAGGTAGGTGGTGGTTTTAACGATATGGCTGAGGTCGCTGCCCGCCTCTTCCAGCAGTTGCTTGAGGTTTTTCATGGCCTGTTCGGCTTGGGCGCGGGGGTCGCCGAGGCCGACCAGGTTGCCGTCGAAGTCGGTGCCCACCTGGCCGCGCACGTACACGGTATTGCCGGCACGCACGGCCTGGCACAGGTCGTTGTCGAGGGTCTGGTTGGGGTAGGTGTCCTTGGTGTTGAACATGCGAATGCGGGTATGGGTCGGTGTGCTCATGGGACGCCCTGGTTTGCCGTGGGAAAAGCCCCTCTCCCTAGCCCTCTCCCGTAAACGGGCGAGGGGACTGGAGCGGAGTTCGACGATCAGTTGCGGTCTGCCCCCTCGCCCGCTCGCGGGAGAGGGCTGGGGGAGAGGGCGCTTTTGCAGCACCCACGACCTATGCCCGCATTCTGTCCACGCACCGGCCATAGCGAAATTAGATTTTTTGTCGTCGTTGGTTAGGCAAAAGCTTGGGTGCGGTTCAGCCGGCGTGGCGCTGGATGTTGAACACGCGCCATTGGCCGTCGGCGCCGCGGCGCATGCTGACCAGCAGCAGGCAGTCGCCTTCGAATTCGACCGCCACTTCCGGCATTTCGATGTCGACGCCGCGCCACCAGCGGCGCAGGCGGTTACCGTTGGTTTGCGGTGGTGAGGTCCATTCCACTCGGTCAACGCGGCAGCGCTGAGCCCACATGCGGTCGGCGAATTCTTCCGGCGTGCGGCCCATGTACTCGTTGCTCATGGCCATGGCCTGGGCTTGATCCATCTGCCCGGCTTCAAGAAGGGTGATAAAGGCTTGGGCGCGGTCCACCACCTCGGCGGGGTAATACTCGGCTTTGGCCCACAGGTACGCGCCCGCAGGCAAGGTCAGGGCGACAACAATCAGCACTACCCAGCGGGCCATGGGGGAAAATCCGTTTCCAGGAATTAAGCGGGCCGGCGCAGCACACCAGCCGACAGTCGTTGTACGCCATCTACCGCGCGGTACACGGTGAGGTTAGCCAGTTTTTTCCACATACCGGCCAGGCCCACTTCGATAAAGCGGTTCATGCAGAACGCCACCACCAGCACGATGCCAATCGCCAGCGGATACATCCAGGCGCGGTTCTCGTCGGTGGCGAAGCGGCTGAGGAACATGTAACCGAAGTGGGCGTGAATCAAGTACACGGGGTAGGTCAGCGCGCCGAGGGTTTTCGAGAACGGCAGGCGCAGTTGCTGCACTTTTTCCACGTTCAGGGTGAGGAAGAACGCGAAGAACAGGCAGATCATGCTCGCCACTACCACGGGCGAGAAATAGGCGCCGGATTCCAGCGCTTTCTCCCCCGCCACTTCCAGCGAGAAGCGCACGCACAAGCCAAACGCCAGGGCCAGCGAGGCCGCGCTTTTCCAGTTGGCTTTTTCTTTGAGAATGGCGAACAGCGCACCGGCGGCAAAGTAGCTGAAATAGCCGCCCAACAACGGCGCCCGGTTGAGGCCGACGAGCAAGGCCACCAGCATGACGACCGGCCACCAACTGAACAGAATTTCCAGGCGGTCCTGCCAGCCCACGAACAGGCACAGCAGCACCAGCACGTAGAACTGCACTTCCAGCACCAGCGTCCAGTACACGCCATCGACGTGGCCGATGCCCAGGTAGGACTGGAACATGCTCAGGTTGACCAAGGTTTGCAGCTGCGTGACCTGCATTTGCGTAGTCGCCCACATCCAGGCGATGGCGCTGGTGAACAGCACGGCGAACCAGTACGAGGGATAAAGACGAATCGCGCGGGAGGCGGCGAATTGGGCGGCGCTGCGGTTGCGCGCGGAGTAGAAGATGACGTAGCCGCTGATCATAGAGAACAGCTCAACGCCCAGATAACCGTATTTGGTGAACTCGATCAGCTCGGGAATATGGCTGAGAGAACTGAGCTTGCCATTGGCAATGCCGTTAAAGGTGTAGTGGTAAAGCACCACCATGATGGCGGCGATAAAACGGCCGTAGTCCAGTAGTTCGAGGCGCTTCATAGCGAATCCCTGCAGTCGTTTGTTGCGGTGAAACTGCCCAAGGCCAGCGTCGCGCGCGGGCCGTTCCTGTTCATCCTTGCGCCTACTGCGGCGACCGTTGGCGACCCGTTTGACTGCAGCTAAACGGGTCAGGCAAGCGGTCGCTGATGGCGGTGCGCCGGTAACACGCACCTACAGACCCCGGCCGCGCTTTAATAGTTCAGGCGCGCGCCGTTATGCCGATCAACGCGACGATTGCGCGGTCGGTGAATTGTGCCAATGGGGTTTGGTATAGGGCTCTTCGGCGCCCGACAGGGTGATGGCGAAGTGGTTGAGCAAGCCCTCGGCGGTGTACTTGGGCAAGCTGGCGCACACGGCGATCACGGTGAAACCCATGGCCATGGCGCGCGCCGGCAGCGGGCGAATTTCCGCACGTTCGGCGAGGGCCAGGAAGGTCATGGAGCCCAGGCCGCCGATCAGCGCGCCGGCAATGGCTTCGGGCAACGGATGCACATAGGGCGCAACCACCGTGACGCTGAAGTACCAACCACCGATCAACGCCGCACCGGCAGCGGGCCAGCGCAGCAACGGATGCCATTGGCGAGCCAGCAGGCTCACAAGCACCGGCGTTACCAAGCAGGCGTTCATGGCGTGGCCACTGAACACCGCAATGTTCAACGCTTCCCAGCCATGGCCCCAGCCTTTGAATGCCAGTTTGCTGAACATCACCGCACCATAGGCGAGCACCACCACCGTCAGCCACAGCACCGCGACGCGTCGCGAGGCGCTGTAATTGAGCCAGGCGGCCACCAACAGCACGGCCGGAATCATCACGGTAATGCCCGCATAGGGCGCAATAGATAGAGCAAATTCCACGTTATCCCTCACAGACACACACAGCCACGGCCGGTCACTCGGCGGCGGCGATTATTCACGATTCAGAAGTAAGCAGATTGTTTTTATTAGAAGGGGTGACGCTACCCAGCGTGAAAAGCAAGTTCCACGCCGGGCATGGGTGAGACCGGACGGTTGGCGGTTAGTTGCGGCCAACCGCGATCAGAAGCTCGAGGTTTCAGTCTCGATTCCTGGAACCGCCGATTGCCGCCTACAACGCCAACGGCTGCGTACGCGTCAGTTGCTCGAGGAGCTCCAAATCGGTGCTCATGCCCGAGGTTTCGCGAATGCGCGCCAGTATCTCGCGTTTGAGGGTAAGAAACTCAGCTGACAGTTTCATGTCTTGATTGCGCTCGGCCGGCAGCGGCACGTCATAGATGGTGTCGATGCGCCCAGGACGCGGCGCCATCAGCACCACGCGACCGCCCAGGTAAATGGCCTCTTCCACGTCATGGGTGACGAACAGAATGGTGCTCTTTTCTAGGCGATGAACGTGGCGGATCAGGTCGTGCATCACTTCGCGGGTTTGCGCATCCAACGCGCCGAAGGGTTCGTCCATCAGCAGAATTTCCGGCTTGGGCATCAAGGCCCGAGCAATCGCCACACGTTGCTGCATGCCGCCGGAGAGCTGATTGGGGTACGCCTGGTGAAACGCCGACAGGCCCATCAAATTCAACAGCGCATCGGCGCGGCCGCTGGCCACTTCGACGTCGCCATCGCTTTTCACCGTGTCGGCCACCACCTTCAATTGCCGACAAAACTTGATGTTCTGCATCACGTTCAACCACGGGTACAGGCTGTAGTGCTGAAACACCATGGCGCGGTCGATGCCCGGCCCGTTTACGGCGCGGCCGTCGAGCAGAATTTCGCCACGGCTGTGCTGTTCAAGCCCGCCAATGCTGCGCAGCAGCGTGGACTTGCCGCAGCCCGAGGCGCCGACAAAGGTGATGAATTCGTTGCGCTGAATATCCAGGTTGATGTCTTGCAGCGCCTGCACGTCGCGGTCGCGCGTTTTGAAGACTTTGCTGACCTGGCGGATTTTGATCTTAGCGTCGCTCATGGCTCACCTCTTCAACCAGGGAAAGGCCGCGCGGCCGAGCCAGCGAAACGCCTGGTCGGTGAGCAGGCCGATAACGCCGATCAGAATGATGCCGGCGAAAATCTTGTCGGTTTGCATATAGCGCTGGGCTTTGAGAATGGCGTAACCCAGGCCCGAATTCGCGGCCACCAGTTCGGCCACCACCAGGTACGTCCAGGCCCAACCGCAGGTGATGCGCAGCGTGTCGAGCAGCGCCGGGCGCGCCGAGGGCAGCACCACCAGTTTGACGATTTCGCTGCGGCTGGCGCCCATGGTTTGCGCCGCTTCGATTTGCGCCATCGGCACGCGGCGCACGTCTTCGGCAACCATCAGCACCATTTGGAAAAAGGTGCCGATAAAGATGATCAGCACTTTCGAGCTTTCATCGATCCCGACCCACAGCATCACCAGCGGAATAAACGCCACGGCCGGCATGTAGCGGATGAAGTCGGTCAGCGGTTCGAGAAACGCCTGCACCGGCCGGTAGGTGCCGATGTACAACCCCAGCGGCAAGGCGAACAGCGCCGAGGCGAGAAAGCCGGTCATCACGCGGTACACGCTGATGCCGATGTCGGCGAGCAAGCCCTCGTCGCTCCACCAGCGCCCTACCCGCGCCAGCACCGCGTCTGGCCCTGGCATGAACATCGGGTTGGCCAGCCCGGCGGCGGTATAGGCCCACCAGATGAGCAACGGCAGCAGCAAACCTGCGGTGGCCAGGCCCCAGATCGCGGCGCGCGGCAATTCACCGCGAATCACCCACCAGCGTTGCCGGGCCGGTCGGGTGGGCGCCTGAACCTCAGGCAAGGGTTGATGCGCGCTCATAGCACGGCCTCCTCGGCTAACGGAAAAACGGGGTGCTCGCGCAGGCGCCAGCCGCCAATCGGTGGGACATGGCCGAGCTGTTCCAGGATGTGAGCGGCGCACAACTGGGTGCTGTCGTCCGGGCTGACGCTGGCAGGCAACAGCACATCGCCGACGCGCTCGGGAATGGTCGACAGGCTAATCAGCCACGGCGTTTCGCCCTGTTGATGCCAGCCAAAAGAGAGTTCGCACTCAAGCAATCGCTCGGCGCTGCCGCCTTCGTCCAGCAAGGCTTGCAGTGACGGCGCCGGCGTCAGCGGCCTTGGCCGCCCGGCCACAAACAAGAAGCAGTCGCCGGCCAGCAACAGGCAGCCCTGGCGGTCATCCGCCGCCACCAGCCATACGCCCCAGTTGCGGCCGAGCGACTCGGGCAAGCGCTCCCACACTTCGTGGTAGCTGGCGTCGAGGCCGTCTTCGAACACGCAGTTGGCGTTTTGAAAGTCCATGTAGCCGATGTCTTCGCTGCCACGGGGCGGCTGGAAGTCCACGGCGCGGTGCCATTGGCAGGTTTCCTTGTCGCCGGTTTGGGTCACTTCGGTAACGCCGGCAAAGCCGCCCTGCGCCGTCAGCTCACGCACGCTGTAGGGCGTTGGTAGCGGAATGCGCAGATCGGCAAACAGTCGCGCGGTTTGCAGCCAGTACACGCGGGTACTGGTGTCGTGCACGCCGTCGGTGGTGGTCAGCAGCGTGCGCTGCCACACGCCCAGATAGCGCTCGGGCACGGCACTGCAAGTTAATGGCGAACCGCTCATGGGCGTGCCTCCAGTTCAGTGATCAATCGCACGCTGTCGCACACGCGGCCGAACAAACCGCCTTCCACGTCGACCATCGCCAGCGCCGCCGCATGCAGTTCGGGATACGCCGAGCCGCAGGCATCGCTGACCAGCGTGCAGGCGTAACCCAGGTCCACGGCGCTGCGCAGGGTCGAAGACACGCACACTTCGGTGGTCACGCCGGTAATCAGCAGTTCGCTGATGCCACGGTTGCGCAGCAGCAATTCCAGGTCGGTGCTGGCAAAGGCGCTGTAGCCGGGCTTGTCGATGACCGGCTCGCCGGGCAGCGGTTGCAGCTCGTCGATCAGGTCGTGACCAAACTCGCCGCGCACCAGCAGCCGCCCCAGCGGCCCTGGCTGGCCAATCGGTGCGCCGGCGTGTTCGGCGCGGCGGCGTTTCGGCTCGGGTAAATCGCTGAGGTCCGGGCGATGGCCTTCGCGGGTGTGCACCACCAGCAGCCCTTGCGCACGGGCGCAGGCGAGCAGGCGCTGGATGGGTTCTATAGGCGCGCGCAGACGGCTGATGTCCAAGCCGGCCGTGTCGGCATAGCCGCCGGGCGCGCAGAAGTCGCGCTGCATGTCGATCACGATCAGCGCCTTGCTCACAAGCGGAATTCCTTGCGCACGGCCTGGGCGATGCCCTGGGTGATGTCGCCGGCCATGCGCGCGCCCTTCTCCGCCGTCGAGCCTTTGGCCGACGAGAACGCCCGAAGCCGGCACCCACTCGGTGCGGCTCGGGTACATGTCATACGGCGGGAAGTCGGCCGGTGGCTCGTCGGGAATCAGGTCGATGCGCACCAGGTTGGGCAGGTAATGCAACATCAGCGAGGTTTCGATGACGGCCGCATGTTCCAGGGCAAAACCGGGGAAGCCGTTGGGAAATACCGCTGCCAGGGTCTGCTCGGTGCAGAAATCCCAATGCTCCAGGCGCATCACTTCCAGGGCCGTGTCTTTACCCAGTTCGCGCATGGCCAGCTCGATGCCTTCGGTGACGAACCACTGGTTTTCGTAGTGGCCGTCGACCAGCACCAGCCGCTTCACGCCATGGCGGGCGAACTCGCGCACGGCGTCACGCACCAGGGCGATCAGGGTTTGCCCGTCGAGGCTGGTGGTGCCGCAAAAGTGATTTCCGCCGCCGCACTTGGGCTGCGACTTGTAGCCGTAGGACAGCGCCGGCGCCACCAGGCCGCCAACCTTGGCGGCCACGTCTTCGCACAAGGCGCTGGCCAGCAGTGCATCGGTGCCCAGCGGCAAGTGCGGGCCGTGCTGCTCGGTGGCGCCGCAAGGCAGAAAGACCACCGGAGACAGCTCGCGCACGCGGCGCTCGTATTCCACCCAGCTGAGTTGGTCCATGCGTACGGTTGCGTTGGGTTCGACGCTCATCGGCTTGCCTCACAGGAAATAAGAGAAGGTTCACGGGGCGGCCGGGCGGCGATCAGCGCGGCCACCAACACCAGGGCGCCGCCACACCATTCGCGCAGGCCCAATTCGCGGTCGCCAAACCAGGCGGAACTGAGCACGGCGGCCACCAGTTCGATAACGGCCAACACCGCCGCGCGGCTGGCTTCGACATGGGTAAACCCGTATTGCGCGGCGCCCATGGCCAGCAGCCAGAACACGCCAAAGAGGGCGATCTTGGCCCAGGTGAAGCCGTCCATTGGCGGCACGCTGCTGCCTTCGGCCAGGCAGAACAGCCCGGCCAGCAGCGCGCTGCCGATAAAAGCCACCACGGCTTTGCTGGCCAAGGGAATCTGTTCAGCGTGGCGGGTGGCGAGGTTGTTAAGGGCAAAGGCCAGACCGGCACTGAGGGCCAGCCAATCGCTGCTGCCAAAAGCACTGAAACTGTCGCGGCTGACGCCCAGCGTCAGGCCAATGCCAATCATCGCCAGCACCAGCGCGCCAACCCGTAACAGCGTCAGGCGCTCACCGAGCAGCAGCCAGCCGCCGAGCATCGCCCACACCGGCGCCAGGTAGAACAGCAGCATGGCGCGCACCACTTCGCCCTCGGACAAGGCGCCGACCAGCCCCGCCGTGGCCCAGCCGCCAAACACGGCGATTGCCAGCAAGGCATAGCGCTGAGGCCACCAGGCACGGCGCTGCCACAGCAGAATGGGCACCGCCACCACGCAGAGCAAACCGTAAGTGGCCAACACCACCGGCATACCGCGCAGGCCCAGGCCGCTGAGGTGTTGCAGCGGCATCCAACCCAGGCCCCAGATGGCGGCGGCGAGCAGCAAAATGCTTTCGGGTTTGAGCAGGAATCTGATCATTAGCCCATCCACGCGCCGCCATTGGCGCCGAGCATTTGGCCTTGGAAGAAACTGGCCTGAGGCGACACCAGAAACAGCACGGCGGCGGCAATTTCCTCGGGCTTGCCGAGGCGGCCAGCGGGAATGGCGACCTCCTTGGCGATCATTTCGGCGCTCATGTGTTCTGCGCTGACCATGGGCGTGTCCACGGGGCCGGGCGCCACGCCATTGATGCGAATGGCCGGGGCGAATTCGCGGGCCAGCGATTTGGTCAGGCCGATGACGCCGGCCTTGGCGGTGCAGTACGCCGCGTATTTCTCGCGCCCCAAGTGGCCGAGTTCCGAGGCGATATTGACGATGCAACCCGAGCCACGCGGCTGCATATGCCCCAGCGCATGGCGGCAGCAGCGGTACACGGCGCTGAGGTCGACGCCGAGCAGGTTGGCCCAGTCGTCCTCGGTGGTTTCCAAAAAGGGTTTTTCCAGAATGATGCCGGCGTTGTTGACCAGAATATCCAGCACGCCAGCGGCGAATATTTCCTCGAACATGGCCGCCACTTGCGGCGCCGACGACACATCGGCCTCCACCGCCCGCGCCCAGCCGCCGGCCGAGGTGATGCGCGCCACCAAGCCGATGGCGGCACGTTCCTGGTCCAGGTGATTGATCCACACCTTGGCGCCCGCCGCAGCCAAGGCCAATACCGTGGCGCGCCCGATGCCCGTGGCGGCGCCGGTAACCAGGGCCACCTGGCCTTTTAGCGGTAAGTCCGTCATCAGTGCATAACCTCGCCGTGGCTGACCGACAACGCCTGCCCGGTCAGTGGCAGGGCCAGGGCGCTGCCGAGAAACAAAAAGGTGCCTGCCAGGTCGGCCGGCGTGAGCAATTCCGGCACTGCCTGGGCGGCGAGGATGAGCGCCAGTTCTTCAGCTTCACTGCGCCCGTTGCTGGCCGCCATTACTGCCAGCGAGCGCATGGCCGCCTCGGTGCCGATCCAGCCGGGACACACCGCGTTCACCCGAATACGCCGAGGGCCAAGCTCCCAAGCCAGTGAACGGGTCAGGCCGATGACTGCGTGCTTGCTGGCCACATAAGCGCTAAACCCTGGCACGCCCTTCAGGCCCCAGATGGAGGCCTGGTTGATGATGCTGGCGCCGGCTTTCAATTGACCTTGCAGCGCGCGAGTCAGGCGCAGCATGGAGGCCACGTTGTTATCCAGCAGCGCTTGCCAGTGAGCGTCGGCAGCGGCGCCGGTGTCGCTCAGCGGCGTGGCGTACTCGACGCCAGCGTTATTGATGAGCACATCCAGCGGCCGTTCGGCGCGGCTGGCGGCGTAGGCGGCAACGGCTTCGCTGTCGGCCAGATCCAGCACATGGGTGCTGACCCGCGTCAGGCGTTGCAACTCGTCGGCCACCCTCGACAAGGCGTCGCCGCTGCGGTCGAGCAATTCCAGGCGCGCGCCCTGCTCGGCAAACGCGCGGGCCAGGCCTTTGCCGATACCGCTCGCCGCGCCCGTGAGCACCACGGTTTTGCCAACGTAATCGAGGCTCATGGTTTACACCGCCGTCAGAAACGACACGCCCACCGCGCCGTAAAAACCATCGGCGCGCCGTTGCTGCTCGGGCGCGGCCACTTCGCCGTAGTGGTCATCCAGCACGCGGCGCAAGCGGTGTTCATGGAAGCTTTTGAGCAGCAGGCGCATCGGCAGCACCTGGGCGTAATCGCTGCCATACAGCTCGCGGTGCAACGCCGGCAGGCGATACCACGGCGCCACCGGTTTTTCGTGGTGAGCGTTGTGGTACGAGAAATTCAGCAGCAACAGATTGAGCGCCGGCCAACGGGCCGAGACCACGTTGCTGTAGGTGTTGTGCTGCTCGTAAACGCGGTCGCGCACTTTGTCTTCGGGAATGGCGCCGCCGTCTTCGAGCACCGCGAAGGCGTCGTAGGTGTGCTGATAGGCATCGGCAAAACGCAGCACGGTCAACATCAACATCCAGGCCACGGCGTAGAGCACCAGCGCCTTCACCGACACCGCCGCCAGCAGCGCGAACAAGGCCGAGCGGATCGCCAGCGTCAGCAGCACTTTCTTGCGATTGGCGCGGTGTTTTTCGTCGGTGGTGATAAAGGGCAACACCACCACGTAGTAATGCATCACCAGCTCGATGGCCGGGATATACATCCATTCCAGCGCCAGAATGATTTTGCGCAGCCACGCCGGGCAGGCGCTCATAAACGCCTTGGTGTCGAAGGTGATGACGTCGGCGCGGTCGACGTGGTGGCGCATGTGTTTCTTGCGCAGGTACTGAAACCCGGCGTAGCAACTGCCACACAGCCAACTGCACACTTCGCCCGCCCATTCGTTGTGCTTGGGCTTGGCGAAAATGGTGCCATGGGCAAACTCGTGAATCAGGTAGGCCGCGATGATCATGCCGTGGCCGAGCAATAAGGTGCCGAGCAGGTTCAGCCCCAGATGGGCGGAAAACAGCAGGGCGAGGCCGCCGAAGTAGGCGGCGAATACATAGGCGAACGCCAGTGAATTGGGAATTTTCCCGTCGGCGTAGCGGAAAATCTGAGCAGACATGATGGCTCCTGTCTCATCGGCGTTGCGTGGGTGCGCAGGGGGTTGCGCACCGGCAACGTGACATCGATACCGGCTTACTTAGCCAGCGCCTCGACAAAGGACGCGTCAAACGTGGCGGCGAAATCCGGCACGGCGGGAATCTGGCCGTTGTCCTTGAGCAAGGTGCCGATCACTCGCGCCGCTGCCAAAGAAGGAGCTGGTAGCGTCGGACTTTTCGAAGTTCTTGCTCATTTCCGCCAGCGGAATGTTGTACACGCCGCTCATTTGCTCGGTGGCTTCCTTGGCGCTGACGCCGAGCACCTTGCCGATGATTTCGGCGGATTCTTCCGGGTGGCTTTTGATATACGCCAGGCCATCGACATAGCCCTGCATCAGCGCGTTGATGGCGACTTTGCGTTTGGCGATGACTTTCTCGTCGAACACCAGCACGTCGGTGATCAGGCCCGGGGCGTCTTTGGAGGAATACACCACGTGAAACTTGTCGCCCGGCATGCCAAGAATCTGCGACACGTTTGGCTCGTAGGTCACGCCAACCGGCAAGCTGCCAGACGCCATGGCGCCGGGAATGCCCTCGGGGGTCATGTTCACCGGGCTGATGTCTTTCTCGGTCATGCCGTTGGATTTCAAGGCATAGGCGAGCAGGAAGTCAGAGGGCGACAGCGGGTTGTAGCCGACTTTTTTGCCCTTGAAGTCCTTCACCGAAGCAATGGATTTGTCGGCCACGATGGCATCGCCACCGTTGGAGAAGTCGATGGGCATGACCACTCGGTGCTTCAGGCCCTTGGCCACGCCGCCGACGACCTGGTCGTAGGTCAACATGCCGCCATCGAGCGCGCCGCCGACCATGGCGGTGGGAATCAACGCTGGGTCGTTGAAAAACTGCAGCTCGACTTTCAGGCCGTGGGGTTTGTAAAGGTCGAGCTTGTCGGCCACGTAAAACGGCGCGTAACCGGCCCAGACAACGGTGCCGATTTTCAGTTTTTCAACGGCGTGAGAAGTGACCGGCAACAGGCTGGCGGCAGCGGCCAGGCAAGCCCCGAGCAGGCTTTTGCGCAACAGAGGAAGCTTGAAGCGAGACAACGGCGTGGTCATGGCAACACTCCTACACGTTAGGAAACAGGCACGGGATGACATCACGTCTCCCGGGCTTTTCTCCCGCCGTGTAGCCCTCTTCCTTAGGGCCGGAAAACTCTCGGACCAGCGTCCACTTCTGTGGACCGGAACCCTAGTTCGCCTCTGGTTACAGCTCCTGTGTGCCAAGCGTCATGAGCAGCGTTGTGACGGCGGCGCCGACGCGAATAACTCATCCCGTTCGGGTAGGGATGTAGCAAGGTCGGTGCCAGGGTTTTGCTGAGGGGGAAAACCTGCGGGTTTTCAAGGGGTTGTTGGGGAGGCTGGGAAGCGTAAGGCCGGCGCTGCCTGGAGATGGCGCACCAGGCGCTGGCAAGGCGCATGGTTTCAGTGCGTTTGAGCGAAGGTGTCTCGAACAAAGGCCCTCACCCCCAGCCCCTCTCCCCGCAAGCGGGCGAGGGGTGACGTAACGCCACCACCGCGTCCACACCTGGCCCGCCCCCTCTCCCTCAGGGAGAGGGCTGGGGTGAGGGGCTTTTGATCTTGATGTTGACCTTGATCTTGATCTGCCCGCCCCATTCATCGCAGGCCGAGTAGAGTCGACGTGGAGGGGGTTGAGCGGCCGGGAGCCGCGAAAGGCGTGTCGGGCCAAGGATGGCCCGTCTCGCCGTGCCCCCGGAGCGGCGGCGGAATGAGGGAACCCGCAGCGCAGCGGAGGGCCAAGGTAGGGGCAAGCCGTTTTTGGTTACTTTTTAGGGCGACTGCTAAAAGTGACTCGCGCGTAAGGCGCGAAAGCAAACGCTCAGCCACACGCGGTAATGAATACCTGCGCCTCGGGTAACGTTGGGCTTCGCATTCGCTCAACCCAACCTACGTGCACCGGAGCGGCGATGCTCGCACCCTTCAAGCCGGCAACGGCGCCACGCCCTGAACCTGGTTGCGCCCGCCCTGCTTGGCGGCGTACAGCGCCCGATCCGCTGCGCTCAGCAGCGCCTGCACATCCAGCGCTCGCTCAGGCGAGTTGCACGCCACGCCAATACTCACGGTGAGTTGCACGGGCTCTACGCCGCTGTCGAGGGTTATGCCCGCTACGGCCTGGCGAACTTGTTCGGCCAGTTCAAACGCGTCTTTGGGGTTGCTGTCGCGCAGCAACACTACAAATTCCTCACCGCCATAACGCGCGGCCAAATCGGCACTGCGCCGTGTGGCTTGTTTGAGCACTTGGGCCACAGCGCTGATGCAGGTGTCGCCGAATGGATGGCCGTAGGTGTCGTTGATGCGTTTGAAGTGGTCGATGTCGATCATCAGCACCGCCAACGCTGGGTCGTTGAGGTGGGCGAGCTGTTGGTCGCAGTAACGGCGGTTGGCCAATTGCGTGAGGGCGTCGGTGTGGCTGATGCGGGTCAGCTCGGTGTTGGCCTGTTCCAGATCGAGTTTGGTGCGTTGCAGCGCGGCGGTGCGTTCTTGCACGCGCAGTTCGAGTTCTTCGTTGGTGCGCCGCTGCACGTCGAGCATTTGCTGCTGGGTACTCAGGGCCTGTTCGCGGGCTTCGAGCAGGCTGTGTTGGGCTTTCACCCGCGCGGCCCGCTCGCGGTTGAGGCGGTCGGCCAGGGCGACGGAGAGCAGAATAAATTCGACGAAAAAGCCCAGCGTTTGCATGCGCAAGGTTACTTGGTTAATCGGCAGCAGGCCTTCCAGCGCCGCCACATGCACGAAGGTGCAGACGATCAAAAACGTCCAGGCCAGGATAAACATCGGCGCCGAGCCGTTGCCCCGTCGCCAGGCGAATACCGCCACCACCAAGGCCAAAATGCACGAGGCCAGGGCCACCTGGTTGACGCCAATCCAGTACACCCAGTCCGGCTCGACCACCACCAGCACCAGGGCCGCCAGCCAATAGAAGGCCAGCAGGTTGTTGGTCCACAACGGCCAGCCGCCGTAGCGCGGCAGACGCAGGAAGGCGCGTACGAACATGGCGGCGGCAAAGAAGCTCCAGATCGCCGACAGCGCGTAGATCTGCCGCGCCGGTTCGCCCAGGTCGGGCCACACGTAGAGCGGGCCGACACCGCTGATGCTCAGCTCGTAGATGATCACGCCCAGCAGGTACAAGGTGTACCAGATGTAGCTGCGGTGTTTGGTGAACAGGTACAGCGCGGCGTTGTAGAGCAGGATGGCGAGCATGGCGCCGAAGAACATGCCGAGCAGCATGCGCAGGCTTTTTTCCTGGGCCTGAAATTGCGTTTCGCTGAACAGTTGCATGGGCACCAGCACGTTTTCTTTGCTGCTGATGCGCATGTAGACCCAAGCTTCCTCGGCTTTCTCCAGCTTCAGGGGAAACACCAGTTGTCGCTCGGCCATGGGCCAATTGCTGAAGGGAATGTGGTCGCCAGCAGACTGCACATTTCCCCAGCCGCGGCTTTCGGGGTAGTACAGGCGCACGTCGGCGCGGTCGAGAATCGGCCATTCCACCACCAGCAGCCAGTTGTTGATGGCGGCGAGGTTGAGCAGGTGCATGCGCACCCACACCGGTTGTTCCTGATGGCCGAGGTTCAGCGATTCGGCGTTCACGGCTTGCCAGCCGCGCGAGCGCTGGGCGTCGACGAATTGCAGCGGTTGCTGGGGGATCAGGTATTCAAGCTGTGGGCCGAGGCGCACGGGCTCGCTGTCGTCTTGCAATTGCACCAGTGCGGCATGGCAGCTGAACGCTGCCAGCCAGCACATCAACAGGCTTATGACTTGTACACGTACCCGCATTGCTCACCCTTTGCCTCGGTGTCGGTCCATGGCAAAAACCGACGTTCTGCCCACAGGCTAGCAGGCCCGTTCACTCACCGCCCACGGCAAAGTTGGGCAAGGTGTCGACCGGCTGCACGAAGTCGAAGGGAATCGACTCCAGCGCCAGGCCCATGTTGCGCTGAATCACGAAGTGCAAGTGCGGGCCGCTGCTGTTGCCGGTATTGCCGGAGCGCGCCAGCGGCGTGCCGAGGGCAATGCGCTGGCCTTCGTTGACCACCACCGAGCCGCGCATCAGGTGCAGGTACACGCCCATGGTGCCGTCGTCGTGCAGCACCCGCACAAAGTTGCCCGACGGGTTATTGCCGCGCCCGCTCTGGCTGTTTTCCACTTTCACCACCGTACCGGCACGGGCCGAGACGATAGGCGTGCCTTCGGGCATGGCGATGTCGATGGCAAAGCGCCCTTTTGGCGTGAAGTGGCTGTATTTGCCGTTGGCGCCCTGACTCTGCCGGAACGGACCGCCGACCCACGGCAGCGGGTAGTCGTAGGCAATCGGCAGCAAGCGCGGGTCGCCCAGCGCCGTGCGCAGTTTGGGTTTGTAGCGCATGGCTTGGTTGGGGTCGCGCGGGGCCAGGGTGAGCAGGCGAATTTTGCTGCGCGGCGGCAATACCCAGTGAATCGGTTTATCCGGCATACCGGACACGTTCACCGCGTTGTTCACGCTCAGTTCGATTTCCACGGGCCCGTAGAGGTCGTTGCGTACCAAGAGGGTTTCGCCGGCGTCGTGTTTTTTGGTTTCCAGCTTCACCTGGGTGTCGAGGCGCTCGACCATGCGGTCGCGAAACACGAACACCTGCGCGCCGGGCGCGGCTTTGTCGGTGTAGGTCACCACGCCATTGGCGTCGGTGTATTTGTAGATGGTCAATGCCGCTGCCGGGTTGGCAGCCGCGAGCGTCAGACCACAGAGAAGGATAATGCGCCCTAGCATAACGGCATCGTTCTAATGGGTTCTTGGACGGAGAAGATTAGCAGCGCCGCGCGGGGCCCGCGAGACACCAGCCGTCGCGATGTGAACCGCCTCGCGCCATCGGTCGGCTGACGCGTTTAGGCGCCCGGACTGAAATGCTTCTGCGCCGAACCACGGGCGATCAACCGCGACAGGTAGTCGAGCTTTTGCGGGTCGCGGTCAACGAAGCGGAAGATCAGTTGCAGCCACTCGCTGTCGGGTTTGGGTTCGAAGGCGGCGACCGAGTGCAGGTAGCCGTTGAGGCGCGCCACTTCGCCACCGTCGCCCTGCTCCAGGTCAAGCACGGCGCTTTCCAGCACTTGCGGCAAAGTATCCAGGCGTTTAACCAACAGTGAGGCCTCTTTCAGGCTCAGCGCTTTGATCACGCAGGCCAGGCTGCCGCTGGGTAGCCGCAGTTGCCCTTGGCCGCGACCTGACGGCGCGGCAGTGGCCGGCGCCGGTTTGGCGGCGCCGCCCAGAAGTGCAGCGGCAGAGCCAGTGGACGCCGGCGCCGCAGGTTTGGGTTTGACCACTTCGGCCTTGCCGCCGGTGAGTGCAGACAGTGAGTCATTGCCGAATGGCGAGGCCGCCGTTTTCGGGGCGCCGCCCATCAGGGCTTCCAACTTGCCGGCTTTGTGCAGCGCTTTTTTGACTTTGGTGACCAACTGCTCGTTGGTGAAGGGCTTGCCGATAAAGTCGGACACGCCGGCCTGAATGGCCTGGACTACGTTCTCTTTATCGCCACGGCTGGTGACCATGATGAACGGGGTGGTTTTCATCTCGGGCTGTTCGCGGCACCAGCTGAGCAATTCCAGGCCGGAGAGTTCGGGCATTTCCCAGTCGCACAGGATCAGGTCGAACGCCTGTCGCCCAAGAATCTGCTGGGCTTTGCGACCGTTAACCGCGTCTTCAATCTGGATGCCAGGGAATGCATTGCGCAGCCCTTTCTTTTACCAGATCACGAATAAACGGCGCGTCATCCACCACCAGCACGCTGATTTTGCTCATCGACCACCCCTTCAGTAATGGCATAAGCATAGCCTCGCCACGCGGCGAATAGGCAAATCGGCTTACGGAACCCGACGGTAGTGCACAAAAACGACAACGCCCGGGCTGGGCCGGGCGTTTTAGCAGTGCTGCGCATACCTGTAGGAGAGGCTTTAGCCTCGAGCTTTTTGAAGTCGCAAAAAGCATCGCGGCTAAAGCCGCTCCTACAGGGACGTGTAAGGGTCAGCCTTTGTCGGCGATCCCTTTCACTTCTTCTTCCATTCTTGCCAAACCCAGGTGTTTTACATCCGTGCCGCGCACGAGGTAAATCACCAACTCGGCGATGTTACGGGCGTGGTCGCCGATGCGCTCCAGCGAGCGCAGTACCCAGATGATGCTCAGCACGCGCGTGATGGAGCGCGGGTCTTCCATCATGTAGGTGACCAATTCGCGCAGGGCGGTTTTGTATTCGCGGTCGATGGTTTTGTCGTACTTGGCCACCGACAGGGCCAGGTCGGCGTCGAAGCGGGCGAAGGCGTCGAGCGACTCCTGCACCATTTTGCGAACCTGGTCGCCGATGTGGCGCACTTCCACGTAACCGCGTGGCGACTCGCCGCTTTCGCATAGTTCGATGGCGCGCTTGGCGATCTTGGTCGCTTCGTCGCCGATGCGCTCGAGGTCGATCACCGATTTGGAGATGCTGATGATCAGACGCAGGTCGGACGCGGCAGGCTGACGACGGGCCAGAATGCGGATGCACTCTTCGTCGATGTTGCGCTCCATCTGGTTGATCTGGTCGTCGATCTCGCGCACTTGCTGAGCCAGACCGGAGTCGGCGTCGATCAGCGCGGTAACGGCGTCGTTCACTTGTTTTTCCACCAGGCCGCCCATGGCCAGCAGGTGGCTGCGCACGTCTTCCAGCTCAGCGTTGAACTGGGCGGAAATATGGTGGGTGAGGCTGTCTTTGTTGATCATGAGCATGTCCTGAACCGGGGTTTGACTCCCCTCTCCCGTCCTCGGGAGAGGGGCCGGGGGAGAGGGTTGGCAGACAACGCAAAAGCCCCTCTCCCTAACCCTCTCCCGCAGGCGGGAGAGGGGACTGACCGAAACTAGCCGTAGCGACCGGTGATGTAGTCTTCCGTTTGTTTCTTCGCCGGGTTGGTAAACAACGTATCCGTGTCGCCAAACTCGATCAGCTTGCCCATGTACATAAACGCCGTGTAGTCAGACACCCGCGCGGCCTGTTGCATGTTGTGGGTCACGATGACGATGGTGAATTTCGATTTCAGCTCGTAGATCAGCTCTTCCACTTTCAGGGTGGAGATCGGGTCCAGGGCCGAGCACGGTTCGTCGAGCAGCAGCACTTCAGGCTGCACGGCGATGGTGCGGGCGATGACCAGACGCTGTTGCTGACCGCCGGACATACCCAGCGCCGACTCGTGCAGACGGTCTTTTACTTCGTCCCACAGGGCCGCGCCACGCAGCGAGGCTTCGACGGCTTCGTCGAGCACGCGCTTCTGGTTGATGCCTTGAATGCGCAGGCCGTACGCCACGTTCTCGTAGATGCTTTTGGGGAACGGGTTGGGCTTCTGGAACACCATGCCGACGCGGCGACGCAGCTCGGCCACGTCTTCGCCTTTGCGGTAGATGTTGTTGCCGTCGAGGTTGATTTCACCTTCAACGCGGCAGCCGTCTACCAGATCGTTCATGCGGTTGAAGCAGCGCAGCAGGGTCGACTTGCCGCAGCCCGACGGGCCGATAAAGGCGGTCACGCGCTGCTTGGGGATGTTCATTTTGACGTCGTAGAGCGCCTGCTTTTCGCCGTAGAACAGGCTCAAGCCTGGCACTTCCAGGGTCACGGCTTCTTCAGCCAGGGTCAGGTTCTGCTTTTCACGGCCAAGGGCAGAGATGTTGATGCCGTGTGGCTGGGCTTCGTGCTGCATGGAGAAACCTCGATGCGTTGTGTGCGTTTGGCTGACCGGTGCACTGGTCAGCGAATAGTCGTTCAATTCTTTACTTCGTCATTTCCCGTTCGCGGGGATGACGTTAGTGATCCAGCGCCTTGTACTTCTCGCGCAGGTGGTTACGAATGGCCACCGCCGACAGGTTCAGGCCTGCAATCACCATCACCAGCAGCAACGCAGTGGCGTATACCAGCGGGCGGGCCGCTTCTACGTTCGGGCTCTGGAAGCCGACGTCGTAGATGTGGAAGCCCAGGTGCATGATTTTCTGGTCAAGGTGCAGGTACGGGTAGTTGCCGTCCACTGGCAGCGACGGCGCCAGTTTCACCACACCCACCAGCATCAGCGGAGCCACTTCGCCAGCGGCGCAGGCCACGGCGAGGATCATGCCGGTCATCATCGCCGGGCTGGCCATTGGCAGTACGACTTTCCACAGCGTTTCTGCCTTGGTCGCGCCGAGGGCCAACGAGCCTTCACGCACGGCACGCGGAATACGCGCCAGGCCTTCTTCGGTGGCCACGATCACCACCGGCACGGCGAGAATCGCCAGGGTCAGCGAGGCCCACATCAGGCCCGGCGTACCAAAGGTCGGCGCCGGCAGCGCTTCGGCGAAGAACAGGCGGTCGATGGAGCCGCCCAGCACGTAGACGAAGAAGCCCAGACCGAACACGCCGTAAACGATGGCCGGAACGCCGGCCAGGTTGTTCACCGCGATGCGGATGATGCGGGTCAGCGGGCCTTGCTTGGCGTATTCGCGCAGGTAAACCGCCGCCAGTACACCAAACGGCGTGACGATCATGGCCATGATCAGGGTCATCATCACGGTGCCGAAAATGGCCGGGAAGATGCCGCCTTCGGTGTTCGCTTCACGCGGGTCGTCGGAGAGGAATTCCCACAGGTTGGCGAAGTACATGCGCAGCTTGGTGAACACGCCCATGCCGTTTGGCTGGTAGGCGTGCACGATCTTGCCGAGGCTGATTTCAATTTCTTTGCCGTCGGCTTCACGCACCACGATGCTGTCGCGGTCGACCGCCTGGTGCAGCTCCAGCAGTTGGCCTTCCAGGCCTTTGTACTTGGCGTCCAGCTCTGCGCGCTCGGCTTCGATGTCGGCCTGGGCTTCAGGCGTCAGGGCTTTGTCGAGTTCGAGCTTGCGGGTTTTCAGACGCAGGCGTTCGAGGTCATGGTTGATCGCGCCGATGTCTTTCTTTTCCAGCTTGCTCAGTTGCTCGGCCAGGCCTTCGACCCGAACGATGCGCTCTTGCAGGGTCGGCCAGCCGGCTTCGCCTTCGGCGATCACCTTGCCGCTTTCCTTGACGCTAACCAGCGTGCCGTAGAAGTTGCCCCACTCGCGGCGCACTAGCGTCATGAGTTCAACCGGCTTCTTCTGGTCGACCAGCCAATCGCCGACCAGCCAGGTGAAGTCACTGCCGTAGATGTCACGGTTACCGACTTTCAGCAGCTCGCGGGTCATGAACTCCGGGCCGTTTTCCGGCACCGGCAAGCCAGCACCTTTCAAACGCGCCAGCGGCACTTCTTCGGCCTGCACCACTTCGCCGACCACGGTGTGGCTGGCTTGGCCGGGAATGGAGTAAGTGGCTTGCAGCAGGTCGGCGGGCCAGAAGTGCCCCAGACCGCGGAAGGCAATAACCAGCAGCAGGCCGATGGTCATGATGACGGCGATAGACACCGCGCCGCCGCTCATCCAGATGCCTGGCGAACCGCTTTTGAACCAAGCGTTGAGAGAATTCTTCTTCACGGCATTCATCCTTTAGAGCGCTGCGTATTTCTTGCGCAGACGCTGACGAATCAGTTCGGCCAAGGTGTTCATGATGAAGGTGAACAGCAGCAGTACCAGTGCCGAGAGGAACAGCACGCGGTAGTGGCTGCCGCCGACTTCCGATTCCGGCATTTCCACCGCCACGTTGGCGGCCAGGGTGCGCAGGCCTTCGAACAGGTTCATTTCCATGACCGGCGTGTTGCCGGTGGCCATCAGCACGATCATGGTTTCGCCGACCGCGCGGCCCATGCCGATCATCAGCGCCGAGAAAATGCCCGGGCTGGCGGTGAGAATCACCACGCGGGTCATGGTCTGCCAAGTGGTTGCACCCAGTGCCAGCGAGCCCAGGGTCAGGCTGCGCGGCACGCTGAACACGGCGTCTTCGGCAATCGAGAAGATGTTCGGGATCACGGCAAAACCCATGGCCAGACCGACGATCAGGGCGTTGCGCTGGTCGTAGGTGATGCCCAGGTCATGGGAGATCCACAGGCGCATGTCGCCGCCGAAGAACCAGTTTTCCATGTACGGGCTCATGCCCAGGGCCAGGGTGCCAACGATCAGGATCACCGGGATCAGGGTCAGCGATTCCCAGCCTTCAGGAACGCGCAGGCGGATGGACTCCGGCAAGCGGCTCCAGCCCCAGCCGGCGAGCAAGATGCCCAACGGCGTCAGCACCAGCAGGCTGAAAATGCCTGGCAAGTGGCCTTCTACATACGGCGCCAGGAACAGGCCGGCGAAGAAGCCGAGAATAACGGTGGGCAGCGCTTCCATCAGTTCGATCACCGGCTTCACTTTGCGGCGCATGCGCGGCGCCATGAAGTAGGCGGTGTAGATGGCGGCGGCGACGGCCAGCGGCGCGGCCAGCAGCATGGCGTAGAACGCGGCTTTCAGCGTACCGAAGGTCAGCGGTGCCAGGCTCAGCTTGGGCTCGAACTCGGTGTTGGCGGCGGTCGACTGCCAGATGTACTTGGGTTCGTCGTAGCTTTCGTACCAGACCTTGCCCCACAGCGCGCTGAAGGATACTTCCGGGTGCGGGTTTTTCAGGGTCAGCGGATGCAACTCGGTACCGGCTTCAACCAGCAAGCGGTTAGCCCGTGGCGACATGGCGAGGGCGCCTTTGCCCTCGACAATTTTTTCCACCAGCAGCGTGCGTTCGGCGGTGCTGTGGTAAACGCCCAGCTCACCGGCGGCATCCAGGGCGACGAAGCCTTTGCGACGCTCTTCCGGGTTGATCTGCAGAATCGCCGAATCGCCTTGTTGGAAGTCGCGAATGTGTTTGAAGCGCGAGGAACCGTCCGGGTCGCGGGCCATGAACCACTGGCTGATGCCACCTTTGGAGTTACCCACCATCAGCGAAATGCCACCCAGCAACTGGGCGCTGGCGGTGACTTCGGTATCGGCGTCTTCCAGCAGTTTGTAGCGGCCGTTGAGGCTGCGTTCACGCAGGTTGAACACGTCGGCCTGGGCACGACCGTTCAACACGTACAGCCACTGCTGGCGCGGGTCGATGTACAGCGCTTTGATCGGCTCGGCGATCTGCGGCAGCACGATGCGGTCCTGCGTCAGCGTGGTTTCGCCGGTCATCATGTTTTCTTCGCTGGTCAGCGACAGCATCAGCAACTCGCTGCCACTGGAGGCGCCCAGCAGCATGGTTTCGTCGTTGGCGTTGATGCTCACGTGTTCCAGCGGGCGGCCCTGCGGGTCGATAGCCAGCGGCGCTTCGCCGTAGGGGTAGTCGAGCTGCGGGGTGATGGTTTTGTGGTTGTCCGGGTAGGTGACGACGTAGGTGTGTTTGAACACCAGCGCCTGGCCGTTGGACAGACCCAGCACCACCAGATTGTTACCGGCTTGCGCCTGGCCGATGGACGCCACGGTGGCGCCGGCTGGCAGGGTCAGGGGGAAGCGTTTGATTTCGTCGCCGGTTTTGGTGGTGAAGAAAATCACCTCGCCTTTATCGGAAACGCGCATGGCCACCTGGTTCTGCTCTTCAATGGCGAGCAGCAGGGGTTTGCCAGCGTCTTGTTGCAGCCATGCAGGCGTCTGCACCTTCTTCTCGGTCAGCTCGGCGCCCTGGAACAGGGGGAACACGACATAGCCCAGATAAAAGAAGATCAGAGTGATCGCGCCGAGCACGGAAAGGCCGCCGATCATTACGTACCAGCGGGCCAAATGGTCTTTAAGCGCACGCATACGGCGCTTGCGTTGCAGCTCGGGCGTATTGAAATCAATGCGTCCGGAGGAGGAATTCGCAGTCATGGGGGAATTTGCCAGATCGTTCATGCGCACACCCTAGCGGCTCTGTATGACAGAAACATGACAAAGCAGTGACGCAAAAAACCCACTGAGCAATAACACCAAGTGCAATTGACAGCGGGCTTGCGAAATACGCCGCTCGGATCACCAAACGGCGCTTATGTGTTCAACGGAGCGGCGGTTAACCGCTCCTGCTGGTCTTAGAGACCCAGGTCTTTCAACGCCTTCTCGGCAACTTTCGCAGGCAGCGGGATATAGCCGTCTTTCACGACCACTTGCTGACCGGATTGCGACAACACCATCTTCACGAATTCAGCTTCCAGCGGAGCCAGAGGCTTGTTCGGCGCCTTGTTCACGTACACGAACAGGAAGCGCGACAGCGGGTAGGAACCGTTCAGGGCGTTTTGCTCGTTGTCTTCTACGAACTCGCCGCCTTCTTTCTTAGCCAACGGTACGGTACGAACGCTGGCAGTTTTGTAGCCAATGCCCGAGTAACCGATGCCGTTCAGCGAGGAGCTGATGGACTGAACCACCGAAGCCGAACCCGGCTGCTCGTTCACGTTGGCTTTGTAGTCGCCTTTGCACAGGGCTTCTTCTTTGAAGTAGCCGTAGGTGCCGATACCGAGTTACGACCGAACAGTTGTACTGGCTTGTTGGCCAGGTCGCCGGTGATGCCCAGGTCGCCCCAGGTTTTGATGTCTTTCGGGCCACCGCACAGGCGGGTTGCCGAGAAGATTGCATCAACCTGAGCCATGGTCAGGCCTTTGATCGGGTTGTCTTTGTGTACGAATACAGCCAGGGCGTCGACGGCTACCGGAACGGCAGTCGGCTTGTAGCCGTATTTGGATTCGAAGGCTTGCAGCTCAACGTCTTTCATTTTGCGCGACATTGGGCCCAGGTTAGCGGTGCCTTCGGTCAGAGCGGGTGGCGCGGTGGAAGAACCGGCGGCCTGAATCTGGATATTGACGTTCGGGTACAGGCGTTTGTATTCCTCAGCCCACAGGGTCATGAGGTTGGCGAGGGTGTCGGAACCAACGCTGGACAGGTTGCCGGATACGCCGGTGGTCTTGTTGTAGGCCGGGATCGACGGGTCAACAGCGGCAACCGCGCTTGCGGTGGCGACGCCAGCGGCGACAAAAGTCAGGGCCGCCATCAAACGCTTAAGTTTCATGCCTTGCTCCTAGCAGGATAGGGTTGTGATGGAACGGGCCCAAGTATCTTTAGGCCGTGTGAAGACTCTATGACTTGAATGTGACAATTAGATGAAAGGCCATCATGGAGCTGCTGCGCTCGGCCATGCGGCGTTGAAGTGCGGGTCGCGATGCTCATTGGCTGCAGCCAACTGCGCTCGCTCGTCCGCCCTTCGCCTTGCCTGGCCTTCGCTCGCGACGCTCCACCACCTATAAATAGATGCGCAGCCCCGTCACCCTCGCGAACGCGGGGGTCCAGAATCGCGAAGCTGCCGTATAACTAAAAGCTGCCAATAAAGCCGCAGCGCAGGTTTTCAAAACAGTGTGAACGTTGTGCTGTCACTTATTGAGCCACTAGCAACGACCCGGAGACCGCCCCATGCATTTCGCTCGTTTACTGCCGCTATCCCTACTGACCGTCGCGTGCGTGAGCTGCGCGGAAACGCCAACCGCCGATGCGCTAAAGGGCTACGGGCCGAAGCCGACGCTGCCGGAACCCGAGTCGGGCCTGCTGCCGACGGTGAACATTGCCAACGCGGTCGGCTGGCCAGTGGGTGGAACGCCGGAAGCGGCGCCGGGCACCAAGGTGAATCTGTTTGCCGAAGGGCTGGACCATCCGCGCTGGCTGCACGTGTTGCCCAACGGCGACGTGCTGGTGGCCGAGAGCAACGCGCCGAAGCCGGAAGATGAAGGCGACTTCAAAATCAAGGAATGGGTGGCCAAGAAGATCATGGCCAAAGCCGGCGCCGGCGTGCCGAGCGCCGACCGCATCACCTTGCTGCGCGACGCCGACCACGACGGCATCGCCGAAGTGCGCACCACCTTTTTGAAAAACCTGCACTCACCCTTCGGCATGGCCCTGGTCGGCAACGACGTGTATATCGCCAACGCCGACGCCGTGGTGCGCGTGCCGTACGTGGCAGGCCAGACCGAAATCAGCGCCGAGCCGACCAAAATCACCGCGCTGCCGGCCGGCCTGAACCATCACTGGACGAAAAACCTGATCGCCAGCCAGGACGGTAAAAAGCTGTACGTCACGGTCGGCTCCAACAGCAACGTCGGCGAAAACGGCCTGGATATAGAAGAAGGCCGCGCCGCCATCTGGGAGCTGGACCCCAGCAGCGGCGACAAACGCCTGTTCGCCACCGGTCTGCGCAACCCCAACGGCCTGGCCTGGGAACCCACCACCGGTGCGCTGTGGGTGGCGGTGAATGAGCGCGACGAAATCGGCAATGACCTGGTGCCGGACTACATCACCTCGGTGAAGGAAGACGGTTTTTATGGCTGGCCCTACAGCTACTACGGCCAGCACGTCGACGAACGCGTAGAGCCGCAGCAGCCGGACCTGGTCGCCAAAGCCTTGGTGCCCGATTACGCGCTGGGCTCGCACACCGCGTCGCTTGGCATCACCTTTGGCGACAAAAGCGCGCTACCGGACTACAAGGAAGGGCTGCTGGTGGCGCAACACGGCTCATGGAACCGCGAGCCGCGCGCGGGCTACAAGGTGATCTTCGTGCCGTTCAGCGGCGGCAAACCCAACGGCATGCCGCAAGACGTGCTCACCGGCTTCCTCAACCCTGAAGGCGAAGCGCAAGGCCGTCCGGTGGATGTCGCCATCGACAGCCAGGGCGCCCTGCTGGTGACTGACGACGTCGGCAACAAAGTGTGGCGGGTCAGCGCTTCGAAGTAAGCAGGTACACGCCTACGCAAAAGCCCAGGCCGCACAGCGCGGCCACGTAATAGGCCGGCCCGAGGGGGTCGGTCTTGAGCAGCAGGGTGACGAGCATCGGTGTCAGCCCGCCGAAGATGGCGTAGGCCAGGTTGTAGGAAAACGACAACCCGGAAAAACGCACCACCGGCGGGAAGGCATTGACCATCACAAACGGCACCGCGCCGATGGTGCCCACGAACAGGCCCGTTAGCGCGTAGAGCGGGAACAGCCATTCGGGATGAGCGCTGACCTGCGTGTAGAACGTCCACGAACTGGCCAACAGCAGCAAGCTGCCGACGATAAACACACGGCCCGCGCCGAATCGATCAGCCAAAGCACCAGCCGCTACGCAACCCATACTCAAAAACACGATGGCCAGGCTATTGGCCTGCAGCGCCGTGGCCGCGTTGAAGTGGTAGAGGGTTTGCAACAGCGTGGGCGTCATCAGAATGACCACGATGATGCCGGCCGACAGCACCCAGGTGAGCAGCATCGACAACAGAATCGCGCCCCGGTGATCGCGCACCACGGCCTTGAGCGGCACTTCTTCGGCCAAGGCTTTGCGTTGCTGCAGCTCGGCGAACACCGGCGTTTCGTGCAGCCAGCGGCGCAGGTACACCGAGAACAACCCAAACACGCCGCCGAGCAGGAAGGGCCCACGCCAGCCGTAGGCCAGCAGTTCTTCGGGCGTGAAAATGCTGTTGAACAAGGTGGCCACCAGCGAGCCCAGCAGAATGCCGGCGGTCAGCCCCGAGGTCAGCGTGCCGCAGGCATAGCCGATGTGCCGTGGCGGCACGTGCTCGGCGACAAACACCCAGGCGCCGGGCACTTCACCGCCAATGGCGGCCCCCTGAATCACCCGCAGCACCAGCAAGGCGATGGGCGCCCAGATACCGATCTGCGCGTAGGTGGGCAGCAAGCCCATCAGCAACGTGGGCACGGCCATCATAAAAATGCTCAGGGTGAACATTTTCTTGCGCCCGAGCAGATCGCCGAAGTGCGCCATGACGATGCCGCCCAGCGGGCGAGCCAGATAGCCGGCGGCGAAGATGCCGAAGGTTTGCATCTGCCGCAGCCATTCGGGCATTTCGGCCGGGAAGAACAGCTTGCCGACCACGGCCGCGAAGAACACGAAAATGATGAAGTCGTAAAACTCCAGCGCACCGCCCAGAGCGGAGAGCGACAGGGTTTTGTAATCGCTGCGAGTCAGCGGTCGGGTCGGGACAGGGGCGGGCGAGGCGGCGGTGGACATAAAAGAGGGCTTCTCAATCGGCTGAAAGCGCAGCCACAGCGGGCGCAAAGCCCCGCGCGGCAGGGCGGCACGATAGCAAATTGCGACAGTTCGACACAGCAATGTAACCATCTCGGTCAATTCTGGAACCCGGCAGTCGTGCTAGGACAAAACCCCCGATATACTGCGGCCTGTCCGCGTCTGGCCCCAGCTAGAGCGGCCGGGTCTTCTGCGAACCCAACTTGCGGCCTGTTAGCCGAGTGAGCAGTCAAGCCCGAGACTGACCACAACCAATAAGAGTGACGGGTAAGAGGCACCCTAGGCATGATCGAACTCGAACAAGAAGACCCAACGCCGCAAGGCGATCTGGCGCTGCAAATTACCGCCCTCCCCCGCGAAACCAATGGCTTCGGCGACATTTACGGCGGCTGGCTGGTCTCGCAGATGGATCTCGCCGGCACGGCCATGGCGAGCAAAGTCGCTGGCGGGCGCGTCTCCACCGTCGCCATCGACCGCATGGCCTTTCTGGTCCCGGTTGCCGTAGGCGCCCAGCTTTTCCTTCTACAGCCAAACCCTGGAAATCGGCCGCAGCTCGATTCAGATGCTGGTCGAAGTGTGGAGCGATGACCCGCTCTCCAGCGAATGGCGCAAGGTGACCGAGGCGGTGTTTGTGTTTGTGGCTATTGATGGCAGCGGCCGGACACGGCCCGTGCCACGGCGGTAAGCCGCTGTGATTCCCCTCTCCCTCCGGGAGAAGGGGCGAGGGGTGAGGGTTGGCCGTTGCGCCAGTCAAGACCGAGTCGCCTGCTGCCCTCACCCTAACCCTCTCCCGTAAACGGGAGAGGGGACTGAATTTCGTACGTCAGGAGCCCCCGAATGTCCCTCGCCACCATCGCCCCCCACGTTGAACGCATCGAACTGGACGAACTGGTGTGCTGGCGCATTCGCACCGCCCACGCCAATTTGCTGATCGCCCAACAGGGCGCGCAGGTGCTGACTTACCAGCCCCACGATCAACAACCGGTCGTTTGGCTGAGCGAGCAAGCCGCCTATAAAAAAGGCCAATCGGTGCGTGGCGGCGTGCCGGTGTGCTGGCCGTGGTTTGGCGACCTGGCGCGAAACCCCGAGCCGATTCAGCAGCAACATGCCGGCGCGTCGGCACCCGCTCACGGCCCGGTTCGTGGCCTGGACTGGCAGTTGCAAGGCATCGACAACGATGACCAGCGCGTGACCCTGCGTTTCACCTTGCCGGCCAACAGCCTGCCCGCGCTGCCCGCCGGCATTGAACTCAGCCTGGAAGTTCAGTTGGACGAACGCCTGACCCTCAGCCTGACCACCCGTAACGGCAGCAATCAGCCGTTGGCGATGAGCCAGGCGTTGCATACCTATTTTGCTGTGGGTGACATCCACCAGACGCGCCTCGAAGGCTTCGACCAGACCCGCTACATCGAAACACTGGCGAACTGGGAGCAGCGCACCCAGCACGGCGACATCACGTTTACTGGCGAAACCGACCGCATCTATCTCGATGTACCGGCGCAGGTGAGCATCTTTGATCCGCTGTGGAACCGACGCATTCACCCTGGCCAGCAGCGGCTCGCAATCGGCGGTGGTGTGGAACCCGTGGACCGATAAAGCCCAGCGCTTGAGCCAGTTCGCCGACGACGCCTGGCCCGGCATGTTGTGCATCGAAACCGCCAACGTGCTGGACGACCACCTCACCCTCGCGCCCGGCGCCGCGCACACTATGGCCGTCACGCTCTGGGCTGAATCCGCCTAAACACGGGGGCTCTGCTCAAGCGCCCCTTGCCAATCGCCCGGCACTGTATTGCAATGCGCCATCACTCTTCGCCAGTGCCCGGCTCCCATGCTCAGAAAATTCAGCGCTTCGGCGGGTAAGAACGGCCTGGAAGACACCGGTAAGCGCACGCTGATGCGCCTGATTCTGGTGAGCACGGGCGTCACGCTGAGTTGCTTCGCCGTGCTGCAGTTCCTCGCTTCGCATCCCGCCATCGCCGTGTTCGAGCTGGTCACCAGCGCGCTGCTGGTATGGGGTGGCTGGAAGATTGTGGCGGTGCGCAACCTGGTGCCGTGGATTTACCTGTACCTGATCCCGACCTTCTTCTTTCTTCTGTACATCATCGTCATGCCCGAGGCGTCGAGCGCCGCCTATGTGTGGATTTACATCATTCCGCTGCTCTCGTATCTGCTCCTCGGCCGGGTACGCGGCTTCCTGCTGACCATGCCGTTCACGCTCACCGCCATTGCCCTGTATTTCGACAAATACCCGCTGCCGGCCGATTCCGCCGCGCTCATCGATGTGCTCAACGCCGTGCTGTGCGGGGTGATGATCATCATCTTTGTGCACCTGTACGAATTCCGTCGCGCCGCTGCTATGACCAGCTCGAACGCCAGGCGCAGACCGATGCGCTGACCGGGGTGGCCAGCCGCGGCAGTTTTCAGCAGGCGTTGGAGCGCAGCATTCTGGAAGCGGAACGCAGCACCCTGCCGGTGGTGTTGGTGATCATGGATGTCGACCATTTCAAACGGGTCAACGACACCTGGGGCCACGACGCGGGCGATCAGGCGCTGAGGCATGATGTTGCGAGGGTTTGCGGCTACGGCTGCGCGCCACCGACAGCCTGGGGCGGCTGGGCGGCGAAGAGTTCGGGCTGATTCTGCCCAACACCGAATTGGCGGCCGCCACGCCGCTGGTGGAAAACCTGCGTGAGCACATCGCCAGCCATCCACTGCGCTATGGCGACGAGGTTATCGCCCTGTCGGCCACCTTCGGCCTGGCCCAGTGGCCGACCGATGGCCTCAGCGCGGCCGAACTCTACCGCTGCGCTGACCAGCGCTTGTACAGCGGCAAAGCGCTGGGGCGTAACCGCCTGGTGGATACCGACACCAGCGCCTGAGTGCGTTAGCCCAGCGCTGTATCGAGGAACATCATCACCGCGAAGCCCGCCATCCAGGCCCAGCGTGGCCGGGGTCTGGTGGCCGTTGCGGTGGGTTTCCGGAATCACTTCGTGGGACACCACAAAAATCATCGCGCCGGCCGCCAGGCCTCATGCTGATCGGGTACGCCAAGGCGAAGCCGCTGGAAACGCCAATGCCGATCAACGCGCCCAACGGCTCCATGGCACCGCTCAAAACGGCCAGCAGCGCGGCTTTCATCGACGACATACCGGTGGCCCGCAGCGCCAGCTGGCCACGGCGAGGCCTTCGGGAATGTCTTGGATGGCGATGGCGGTGGTCAGCGGCAGGCCAACACTCATGTCGCCGCCGGAAAAGCTCACGCCAATCGCCATGCCTTCCGGGATGTTGTGCAGCGTCACGGCCAACACAAACAGCCACACACGGTTAATGCGCTCGGCTTCCGGGCCGCAGGGGCCGGTGCTGTCGTGTTCGTGCGGGGTAAAACGGTCGAGGCCGAGCATCAGCAACACGCCCAGGCCGAGGCCGACAACCACCGTTAAGGCGGCCATGGGGCCGTTGCCGGTGATTTCTTTGGCGGCGGCCAGGCCCGGCAGAATCAGCGAGAAGGAGCTGGCGGCGAGCATCATGCCGGCGGCGAAGCCGAGCATGGTGTCTTGGGTGCGGGCTTTGATCGAGCCCAAGGTCAGCGCGAAAATCGCGCCCAGTGCTGTGGCGCCGAAACCGGCCATGCCGCCGTAAAAGGCGATGTGCAAATGCCCGGAGCCGTCGCCCTGAAAGGCGTTGTAGATGCTCATCACCAGCAACACCAGCACCGCGACGGCAGCGGCGCCGAAACCCAAGGTGGTGAACGGGTGGTTGTGCGCCTGGTTAACCCAGGCGTTTCGCATGGCAAGAATGGAAGTCGGCATAGCAGTGAACCGGCGCTGAAAAATGTAAACGCAGATTAAAAGCTATCGCCGCTTGATGGCCATAAGAAAAAATCTATCGTGGAGCACCGGCAACGATGATTACAAATCCGCCTCGGTCACCGCTCGCACGTTGCTGGCATCCAGTGCGTAGGCGGCGTCGGCCAGGTCGTTGCTGACCTTTTCCACTTTCAAGGTGCCGGTCACCCAGAGTGGGTTATAGATGTCGTCGAGCTTCAGGCCTTTGGGATAACGCACCAGCACCATTTGGTTCGGCGGCGGTGGCGGCACGTGGATGCAGGCGCCGGGGTATGGCACGAGGAAAAACAAGGTGCTGCGGCCTTTGGCGTCGGTTTCCAGCGGCACCGGGTAGCCGCCGATACGGATGGTCTTGTTGTTCATCGCCGCCACGGTGTGGGTGGAATACATCACCGCCGGCAAACCTTTCTCCTGCTTTAAACCGCCTTTGCTGCTGAACGTTCCGTCGCCTTCGGGGGTGTTGTGGCTGATTTCCGGCATGGCTTCCAACGCCTTTTGATCGGCTTTGGGCATCAGCGACAGCCAGTCGGTTTCCGGGCAGTTGGGCGTGAGCGAAACCACTGAGTAGCAACAGGCTGAACAATAAGCGGCGCATGGAAAAACTCAGGGAAGACGGAAGCCGGCGAGTCTATCAGCCGCTAATTGCCAGGTGCAGACCCAGCAGCGCCAAGCCGATAAAGAACAGGCGCTTGAACAGCAGCGCGCTGATGCGCTGCCGCAGCCGACTGGCCCAGCGCCATGCCCAACAGCGCCGGCAGCAGCGCCACCAGCGAGGCGCCCAACTCCAGCGCTGCCCAGCTCGCCACGCCAAAACAGCGCCGCGCCGAGCGCCAACGTGGACACCGTCAAACGACAGCCCCAACGCCTGCACCAGCGCATCGCGCTGCAAGCCCAAGGCTTGCAGATACGGCACGGCAGGAATCACCGAACACGCCGGTGGCGGCAGTGACCACGCCGGTCAGCAGACCGCAAACCGGACCAACCAGGGCTCCCCATGCGGCGGGAACGCGCAGGGTCGGCAGCAGCAAACCGCTCAAGGCATACACCAGCAACGCAGCGCCCAACGCATGGGTCATCCCACTGACCCGAGCCCAGCCCTAGCCACCAGGAACCCAACGCCGTGCCGATGACGATAGTCAGCAGCAATGGCCACAAGCGCAGCCACAGCGGACGCAACGCGCCGCCGATTGCCAGCTGCCAGATATTGGTGACGGTGGAAGGAATGAAAAGCAGAGCCGCAGCTTGCGGGGCAGCATCGCCAGCCCCAACAAGCCCATGGCCACGGTGGGCAGGCCAAGGCCGATTACACCTTTGACGGTGCCGGCCAATACGAACGTGGCCAGCACCAGCACGGTCAGGGCAACGCCAAGGTGCTGATAAAACGCGAAGAAGTCAGTCATCGCGCCATGCTGCGCGAATCACGCGCGGCGAATCAACCGCCCGTTGCGGCAATGCGGCTTAGCGCTTCTTAACCATGCCGTAGATGACCAGCAGAACGATCGCGCCGACTACCGCGCCGACAAAGCCGGCCGCTTCGCCCGCCTGATACAGGCCCAGCGCCTGGCCGCCGTAGGTGGCTGCCAGCAGACCGGCGATACCCAGCAGGATGGTCATGATCCAGCCCATGCTGTCGTCGCCCGGCTTGAGGAAGCGCGCGATCAGGCCCGCGAAGAAACCAATAATGATGGTGCCGATAATGCCCGTGGAAATCCCCTCTCAATGGCAAGGGTGCCAACGCTGGCACCTGAAATCAGAGAGTAGGCGAACGGGGAGGTTCCATGTTTAGGTCCAGGCAACCGCGACCCAGGCGAAAGGCCGGCGCTATTTGATCAGCGCTTGAACCTTGGCCACTTGCGCATCCAGCGTGGCGCGGTCGGCGCTGCGCACCGTGGCGTGGCCCACCTTGCGCCCGGCTTTGAACGCTTTGCCGTAGTGGTGCACGTGGCAATCGTCGATGGCGATCACCTGCTCAACCGCCGGCACTTCGCCGATGAAGTTGAGCATGGCGCTCTCGCCCAGCTTGGCGGTCGAGCCCAACGGCAGGCCGGCGACGGCGCGCAGGTGGTTCTCGAACTGGCTGCACTCGGCGCCTTCAATGGTCCAGTGCCCGGAGTTGTGCACACGCGGCGCGGTTTCGTTGGCCTTGAGGCCGCCGTCTACTTCAAAAAATTCGAAGGCCAACACGCCCACGTAATCGAGCTTTGTCAGCACGCGGCTCACGTAGTCCTCCGCCAACGCTTGCAGCGGGTGAGCGGTGCTGGCGATGGACAGGCACAAAATGCCGTTCACATGGGTGTTGTGCACCAGCGGGTAGAAACGGGTTTCGCCATCGCGGGCGCGCAGCGGCTACCAGCGACACTTCACCGGTGAACGACACGAAGCCTTCGAGCAAGCACGGTACGCTGCCCAACTCGGCGAAGGTGCCGACTACATCTTCAGGCTTGCGCAGCACCTGGCCTTTACCGTCGTAGCCCAGGGTGCGGGTTTTCAGCACCGCTGGCAGGCCGATGGTGGTGACGGCGGCGTCGAGGTCGGCTTGCGACTGAATGTCGGCGAACGCAGGCGTGGGAATGCCCAGTTCTTTGAACATGCTCTTTTCGAACCAGCGGTCGCGGGCGATGCGCAGGGCTTCGGCGCTGGGATAAACCGGCACGAATTGCGACAGAAAGGCCACGGTTTCGGCCGGCACGCTTTCGAATTCGAAGGTCACCAGGTCCACTTCGTCGGCCAGTTGGCGCAGGTGATCCTGGTCGTTGTAATCGGCGCGCAAGTGCTCGCCCGAGGCAGCTGCGCAGGCATCTGGCGCCGGGTCGAGAAAGGCGAAGTTCATGCCCAGCGGCGTACCCGCCAGCGCCAACATGCGACCCAGTTGGCCGCCACCGATTACACCGATTTTCATCTTTACCGCCCCATTCGAAACTCAGACACAGCGGCGCTCGGCGCCGCATAAAACCGGCGTGGCATCAGGCGATGCGCGGGTCCGGGTTATCCAGCACGCTGTCCGTTTGCTCGGTACGGAATTGCTTCAGCGCGGCGTGGAACTGCGGGTGTTGATGGCCAAGAATGCTCGCCGCCAGCAAAGCCGCGTTCACCGCGCCGGCCTTGCCGATGGCCAGGGTGGCGACCGGAATGCCGGCTGGCATTTGCACAATCGACAACAGCGAATCGACGCCCGAGAGCATCGACGACTGCACCGGCACACCCAGCACCGGCAGGTGCGTTTTGGCCGCGCACATACCTGGCAAATGGGCCGCGCCGCCAGCGCCGGCGATGATCACCTGAATGCCACGGCCTTCGGCTTCTTCGGCGTACTGGAAAAGCAAATCCGGGGTGCGGTGAGCGGACACAACCTTCACTTCGTGAGGAATGCCCAGCTTCTCCAGCATATCGGCGGTGTGGCTAAGGGTGGACCAATCGGACTTGGAGCCCATGATCACGCCAACCAGTACGCTCATCGTCGTGCCTCTTCTCATTGGCGCCTGAAGGCGCGGCAAAAACTAACAAGCCACGCTGGAAAACCAGGCGTGGCTTGTATGCGAGACCGGAGCGAAGCCGGCCAAAGGCCGCGCAGTATAACGTAAAGATTCGGGAAAACAGTACCCGCCAAAAGCGACCGTTTGGCGGGGCATTCGCGCCACGTTCGAGCCATTTGAACACGGCGCGGGCGCTGGCTTCAGGCCTTGGCGGGGTCGCCGTCTTCACGGATCTCTTGGTAGCGACGCTCCAGTTCCTGGCGCAAATCGCGGCGCTGTTGCGCTTGGCGGAAGCGGCGCTTTTCATCGGCGCTTTCCGGCTCCAGCGGCGGCACCACGGTTGGGCTGCCGTTATCGCCCACAGCCACCATGGTGAAAAAGCAGCTGTTGGTGTGGCGCACCGACTTTTTCACGGATGTTTTCGGTCACCACTTTCACGCCGATTTCCATCGACGTGCGCCCGGTGTAATTCACCGAGGCGAGAAAAGTCACCAGCTCACCGACATGCACCGGCTCGCGGAAAATCACCTGATCCACCGACAAGGTCACCACGTAAGTACCGGCATAGCGGCTGGCGCAGGCGAAGGCCACTTCGTCGAGGTATTTGAGCAGCGTGCCGCCGTGCACGTTGCCAGAGAAGTTGGCCATGTCGGGCGTCATCAAGACGGTCATTGTCAGCTGGGAGTTTCCGGGTTCCATGGTCGTCTCGTTTGCCCTGAGAAAGTGAGCGCGCAAGCCTGACGGCAAAGGCGCACTGGCGCTGTTTAGCATTGGCTATGGGAACGATGCAACGCCCTTGCGCGTCACGTCCGGGCGAACCGCTTAGCGGCTGCCGGCCAGACTGCGCGCGCGGCAGGCGGGCAGCTCTTCGACCAGGTCGCTGGCGCTGCAAGCCAGCCCATAGCGTTCGCGCAACGCCGCCAGTTCGCCGGCGTGTTGTTCAAGGAAGCGGTTAAAGCGTTCCAGCAACTGCGGATGCTCGAGCGTGCTCAGGTGAAAACTGGTGCGCGCCAGCGGCAACTGCGGGTCGGCCACCAGGCGCTCACCCGGCTCGCCCATTTCCTGCAATTGCAGACGCACCACTTCGGCGTTGGCGTACACCGCATCGATGCGCCCGCGCAGTGCCATGCGAATCAGCCCACCAATGTCATTGGCTTCAAGCAACTCCACCTCGCCGCTGGCCATCTGCTCAGCCCAGGCTTGCGGGGTGAACCCGCGCACCGTGCCGAGCCGCTTCACCGCCCCTCGGCCCATGCCCAGGCGTTCGTGCAGCACCAGCGTGGCGTCCACCAGATTGATGGCGGCATGGCTGTAATACATGCGCCGGTCGCCCTTCAACTCGCGCGACCACTGCGGGTTGTCGGGAAAGATCACGTCGAGGTTTTCGCTATTGAGCAAATCGTGGTGCAGGCGATTGAGCGGACGCGGCAGCAGTTGCAGCGTCATCTTCTGGTCATCGGCAAAGCGCTGCAACAGCTCCACCGCATAGCCTTCCACCGGCTGCCCGGGCTGGGCGCGGAAGTACGGCATGTAGTCGTGGCTTTCGATGCCCACACGCAGGGTTTCGGCCTGAGCCGAGCCCACCGTCAACACCATTGCCAGCCACCAACACCACCGCATACGCCCGCTCCGAAACGACTGATTAAAACGTAGCAGCTAACACGCCGTCAGGCATGCACCAGGTACCAGCGCCAATCCTGCTCGCCGACCTCGCCCATGAACTCGCGGTACTCGGTGTACTTGATGGCCAGATACACCTTCAGGTACGCCTCGCCGAACGCCTCTTTGGCCCAGTCGGATTGCTCCAGCGCTTTCAACGCCGTCAGCCAGTCGGTGGGCAAAAACTCCGTGGCTTGGGCGTAACCGTTGCCGGTAATCGGCGCGCCAGGGTCGATTTGCTGGCGAATGCCGTGCTGCATGCCCGCCAGAATCGCCGCTGCCGCCAGATACGGGTTGGCGTCGGCGCCGCAAATGCGGTGCTCAATATGCCGACTCACCGCCGGCCCGCCTGGAACCCGCAGCGACACTGTGCGGTTGTTAATGCCCCACGTCAGCGCCAGCGGCGCATAGCTGTTGGCCTGGAAGCGGCGGAACGAGTTGGCGTTGGGGCAGAACAGCGCGAGCGAGTCGAGCAGCGTGTGCATCATGCCGCCGATGGAATGGCGCAACAGCGGCGTGCCAGCCGGGTCTTCGCTGGCGAACAGGTTATTGCCCCCGGCATCGGCCAGGCTGACGTGCATGTGCATGCCGGTGCCGGCCAAATCGCCAAACGGCTTGGCCATAAAGCACGCCTGCAAACCGTGTTTGTTGGCCACGCCTTTGACCAGCCGCTTATAGCGCACGCCCTCATCAATGGCCTGCAACGCGTCGAAGCGGTGCTCCAGGGTGATTTCCACCTGCCCGGGCGCGTACTCCGAAATGGCCGTGCGCGCCGGCAAGCCCTGGGCTTCGCAGGCGTCGTAGAGATCGTTCAAAAACGGCTGCAACTGCTCCAGCTCGTACACGCCGTACACCTGGGTAGCGTGCGGGCGGGCGCCGTTGGCCTGGCGCGCCGGCAACGGTCGGCCGTTCTCGCCACGCTCGCGGTCGAGCAAATAAAACTCCAGCTCCACCGCCATCACCGGATAAAAGCCGTCCGCTTTCAGTCGTTCGATCACGTTCACTAACACGTGACGCGGATCGGCCACCGCCGCCGGCATGCCCTGTTGCGGATGCATGCTCACTTGCACCTGGCCGGTCGCCGGCGAGCGCCACGGTTGCAAGGTCAGGCTGCCGGGCAGCGGGTAGGTCCAGCAATCGGCATCGCCCACTTCCCAGACCAGACCGGTGTCTTCGACGTCGTCGCCATTAATGGTCAGGCCGAGAATGGTGCTCGGCAGCGGTCGGCCGTTGGCGTACATCGCCAGCAGCTCGTCGCGGTGCAACAGCTTGCCGCGCGGCACGCCGTTGCTGTCGATAAGGAACACTTCGATGCTGCGCACCTGCGGATTGGCGGCGAGGAAATCGTGGGCTTCCTGAATGTTGGCAAAGTCCATGGGGGTTACCTGCTCTCTTCGCGGGCGCCGGGCAACGCCAGCAAGTCGGTAAGGGCCTGGTCGAGGGTGGCGAGCAGGCGGTCGACGTCAGCGGCCGTGGTGTCCGGGCAGCACAAAGTCATGTTGTGGAACGGCGTGATCAGGATGCCGCGGTTGATCAGGTACAGGTGCAGAGCCATCTGCAGCGCATCGTGGAACGCCGCTTCGGCTTCGGCCCCGGTGGCCGGCAGCCGCGTGCAGAACTGGAACTCGCAGCGCGCGCTTAGTGCGTGACCGACCAGGCCAACTGGTGCTTGCCGATCAACGCCGCGAAGCCCTGGGCCAAGCGTTCGGCCAGCGGCAACATGTGGGCGTAGGCGCTTTCAGTCATTACCTCTTCAAGGTTGACGCGCATGCAGTGCATGGCCAGCGCATTGGCCGATAACGTGGTGCCCATGCCGCTGTGGCCGTGGCTTTGCCCGTGACTGCTGGCGCGGCTGCGCGCTTCGATCATGGCCTGGGCCATGGCGGCGGTGCAGCCATACACCGAACACGGCACGCCGCCGGCAATCGGTTTGCCGAGGGTGATGAAGTCTGGCTCCAGGTTCCACACGCGGGTGCAGCCGCCAGGGCCGGTGGAGATGGTGTGGGTTTCGTCGATGATCAGCAGCGTGCCGTAACGGCGGGTGAGTTCGCGCAGCTTGGCCAGGTAACCGGGCGCGGGCAGCACCATGCCGATGTTGGTCATCGCCGGCTCGCAGAGTACGGCGGCGACGTCTTCGCTTTGCAGCGCTGCTTCCAATGCGGCGAGGTCGTTGAACGGCACGCTGCGGCTGTGCTCGGTGAGGTCGTAAGCCTGGCCGAGCAAACCAGGGCGGTGCACGGTGCGGCCGTCTTGCCAGCGCACCATCACGTCATCGACGGTGCCGTGGTAGCAACCGTCGAACACCAGCAGGGTTTTGCGCTGGGTGATCGCGCGGGCCCAGCGCACCACAAAGCGGTTGGCGTCGGTGGCGGTGGTCGCCACCTGCCAATAGGGCAAGCCGAAACGCTCGGCGAGCAATTCGCCCACCACCACGGCGTCTTCGCCTGGCAACATGGTGGTCAGGCCATTGGCGCCCTGCTCGGCCAGCGCGCGGGCAATCGGCGCGGGGGAATGGCCGAACATACTGCCGGTATCGCCGAGGCAGAAATCCACGTACTCATGGCCGTCGACATCGTAAAACCGTGCGCCTTGCGCGCGGCTGACAAACAGCGGCGACGGTGTCGACCAATCGCTCATCCAGTGCATCGGCACACCGCCAAACAACGAACCGCGTGCCCGTTCGGCGAGGGCAACTGACTTGGGATTCTCGGCGAGAAAACGCGCCCGCTCGTGGGCGGCAAATTGTTCGATTACGCGGTCACTGATGCCACTGGCAGTCATGGGAAACGTCTCGTTAGAAAGTTGCCACATGCTGATTTGTGATCACAGTTGTGTCAAGCGAACTCCATATTGCGCATTTTGGACGAAATTCTTAAAGTCTGTGATCACAAACATCAGCCAGTGAGCGACCGTCATGACCCACGAATGCAGCCTGACCCTGAACCAACTGCCGGCGCCGCCGGTTCTGGCCGAGTAACGCACCCATGGCCGAGAACCTCCAGGACCTGCTTTACCAGCAACTGCGTGCCGGCCTTCTGGCCGGGCAATTCAAACCCGGCGAACGCCTGAAAATCCGCGACCTCGCCGCCGCACTCGGCACCAGCCCCATGCCCGTGCGCGCCGCGCTACAGCGATTGGTGGCCGAAGGCGCCCTGGAGGGCGAACCGCAGCGCTCGCTGCGGGTTCCGGCCATGACCCGCGAACGGTTTCTGCATATTTTCCAGGTGCGTTTGGCCCTCGAAGGCCTGGCCGTGGAACTCGCCGCCAGCCAGCTCACCGCCAATGACATGACCGTGCTGCAAGGCTGCGTCGAGCGCATGGAAGAAGCGCTGGAACGGCGCGATGTGCAGGGTTATCTCAACGACAACAGCCAGTTCCACCTGACGCTGTACACCGCCTGCCGCAATCCGATTCTGCTGCGCCAGATCGAGAGCCTGTGGCTGCAAGTGGGGCCGTTCTTTAACCGGCTGTTTACCGAGGCGGATCTGTCGCTGCGCCTGAACGACTTTCACGACGACACGCTGAAAGCGCTACAGGCTGGCGACGGCAAGGCCGCGCGGGCGGCGATGGAGCAGGACCTGACGTATTTCGGGAATTTTTTGCTGAATTTGTTGGAGCTGGAGGGGGTTCAGGCGGGGACATCCGTCATTCCCGCGAAGGCGGAATCCAGAATCTTTAGTCAGGCGCTATCTTGGGCGCGCCACGAAAATAGCCTCCAGGTCCGAAATACTGGATCCCCGCCTTCGCGAGGATGACGGCTGTACGTGTTGGAATCGCCGTCAACCTCGCGAAACCAGCGATCCGCCGCCTGCGCGGGAATGACGGATGTGTGGTTAAAACTCCGTCATCCTCGCGCACGCGGGGATGCAGAATCTTGAGTCAGAAGGCATTTTCGGACGCGCTTCGAAAATAGCCGCCAGGTCCGAAATTCTGGATCCCGAATCGTCGGACCGCCGCTTTCGCGAGGATGACGGGTGTCTGTGTCGGAAGCTCTGTCATCCTAGTGAACACCGCCCGCCCCAACCCACCTGCGGCGTAGGTTGGGTTGAGCGCAGCGAAGCCCAGCGCATCCCAAACAACCACTCAACTTTCCAGCCACACCTCACGCGCCCACTTCCACACCGAGTCCCAGCTTTCGTCGGTGAGGTCTTCTTCATCGCCATCCACAGCAGCACGGTGCCGTCGAGTTCGACGCAGTAGTAGTTGCCGTTGTCTTCGCACAGCGGAATCAGTTCGCGCGGCACGCCGAGTGACCAGGCAACCGAGGCCACTTCCGGCAGGTAGGTGTGCGATTGCGGGTCGGTGACGGTTACCGGCTCCAGGCGTCCGTAAACCACGTCGCTGACTTTGAGCAGAAACTCGCGGAATTCGAATGGAATATTGATCAGCAGCTGCTCTTCAATTTCCACCAGCAGCTCTTCATCCGGCAGTTCAAGGGGCACCGGTACCTTCTCGTTGAGCTCACGCAGCTCGTCGATCACTTCTTCCATGGCGGGCTCTCCTCGGGCAATGGGATGGGCTTTATACAGTAGCTGGCGGGTAGAAAAAAACTATCTGGCCGTAATCGAAAAAACCCGGGCAAGCCCGGGTTTTTTACTGTCGCGACGCCGCGAAGGTTTAGCTGTTCTGACGGATACCCGCCACCAGCCAAGGAGCGTTCTCGCTGTTGGCCCGCTCCATGCGCCAGCTTTCGCTGAACGCTTCGCCCTGGTCAAAACGCGAAGTCTTGACGATGCCGCGGAAGGTCAGCGTGGCGACGGTTTTGTCCGCCAGCTCGTCGATACCGTCGAGCTGAGCCTGCAGTTCTTCCACGTAAGTGGACTGGAAGCCCTCGCCCAATTCGTCGCGCTCGGCCTTCAGGAAGCTGAGCATCTGCGGGGTCACGAATTCGGCGATCTTGTCCATCTCCGCCGCGTCCCAGTGTTGCTGCAGGGCCATGAAGTGCTCTTTGCCGGCTTCGACAAAACGCTGCTCGTTAAACCAGCTCGGTGCATTGATGACCGGCGCTGCTGCAGCCGAGCTGCCACCGCCGAAAATCGAGTTACTGGCCGGAGCAACCGGCTGATTCACCGGCATTTCACGTTGCATTGGCGCGTAACCACCGGCAGCGGCTGGCTGGCCAGCGTTCTGCTGACGACGACGGGCGGCGATGAAGCGGAAGATCACAAAGGCGATCAGGGCAATGATCAGGAAGTCGAAAATCTGCATGCCTTGGAAGCCGTCGCCCATAAACATCGAGGCCAACAGGCCGCCAGCGGCGAGGCCGGCCAACGGGCCCAACCAACGGGACGCGCCACTGGTGGCGGCAGCAGCCGGAGCGGCTTTGCCCGGTGCGGCGGCCTGGTTGGCCGGCGGGGTGGCTTGACGGGTTTGATGGGTTGGCGCGGAGCCGAACGATTTACCGCCGCCCATGCGCTTTGCATTGGCGTCGAGGCTGAGCGTCAACGCGACGCAGAGCATCATGGCCAGGCTGATGAAACGTTTCATGGTTCGCAACTCTCTTTAAAAAAGACTCAACGCGCGCCATGTTGCACACGCTTCCCGGTGATGACCAGCAGCAGAATGTTTCCGGATTTATGCCGTTTAGTTCTGTCCGCCATCAGAAGCGCAGCCGTGTTTGACGCGCAGTTGATGATCTTTACGTAGGACAATGCTGCCAGCCTTGCCGTTCGTGTAATCGAAATTGCGGCTGAACCAGGCGGCAGACTGCGCCAGCGTGGCGTTGACAGGCGGAACGGCAAATTCCCAGTACGGGTCGTCGTCCATCCTGCAGCTGCCGCTCAGGGTTAAACGCGGTGCGTCTTCGCCGGTTTCACGCTGCTGCGGCTCCGGCTGGAAATTCTTGGCGAGCAGCACCAGGTCGTCGTTGTCGTAGTCGGTGTAGTAATAAAGCAGCTCATTGCCGCGCACATCGAGCAAGCCCTTGCCGATGCGCTCGAATCCAAACGGCTCCGCCCTCATCAGGAAACCCGCGCTGCGCTGGTACACCCAACCGGGCTTGCTGATATCAAACGGGGTGGCCGGGTACGGCACGGTGTCGAGAAACTCCAGCAGCAGTTTGCCGTCAGCGCTGGTAGACAAGCGGAACAGCTCATACGCCCCTTCGCCACGCCCCTTGATCAGCGCCTGGCCCTCGCCCGTTATCGCCACTTCACGCAAGCGCAGGCCTTCGCCCAAGGCGCCGGCAATGGCGCGGTGCACCTGCTTGCCCTCGCGTAGCTGGTAAACCACCTGCTCAACCTGGGCCTTGCCGCCTTGCGGGCGATAGGCGAAGCGCACCTCTTCCAACTGCCACTGCGGCCCTTTGGTGATCACTTTTGTGGTGGCCGGAAGTACGCAGCGCTGTTTGCGCATGGCGTCGGTGATGCCGGGCAAGTCGTCGCCCAGGCACAAGTCTTCGGCCATAATCGACTGCGTCGGGTACGGCGCCTTGCCGGCATTGATGCCCGGGTTGGGGTTGATGCTCGCGCAGGCGACAGGCTCGGGGTCGATGGTGTCGTCATTTTCTTCATAAGACGGCGTAGACGCGTAGTCGAGCTCTTCGGGCTTGCGCGGCGGGCGGCCGAGGTCCGGCTCGCGAACCGTCACCGACCAGCGCTCCACTGGCGGCTTGGGCAATTGCTGGGTGCTTTGAGCTGCAACTGCGGCGTGGCGCCGGTGGTCAGGGTGAAGTTGGTGTCGAACCAGGTCGGGCCATCTTTAAATAGCAGGGTTTCCAGCGTGGACGTGTCCATGTCGCCGTAGACCGCCGGGTGCGTGAACTCGAAACGCGGCAGCGCAAAGCAAACAGTGGGCAGCGACAGCTCGGCCACTTGCTTGGCCTGGCCGATGCTCACGGCGCGGATGGTCGATTGGGGTTCGCGATAACCCTCTTTGGCCAACAGCGCGGTATCGCCGCGCACATCGAGCAACACGCCCGGACCAACATCCACCACCTTCAACGGACTGAGTTGCACCAAGTGCAAATGACCCTCCTGCTGCACCGACACCCAGCCGTCCATGCGCGCATCGGTAAACCAGTTTTGCGTCACCTCGTTGAGCAGCGTTTTGCCCGTTAGCGCTTTGCCTTCAACGTGCAGCGTGGCCAGGTTGTACAGCCCGTTTGAACCATAGAGCACCAACGCATCGTTAGGCCCGGCGCTGATGGCGGCGAAGATATTGGTCGCGTAGAGCCTCTCTTCCTTGGCACCCACGGCCTTGGTGATGGTCTCGTCACTGAGCTTGCGGCCATTCATGCGCAGGACGTACGTCACCCGTTCGCGCTGCATGCCGGTGTTCCAGTCGCGGTACTGGCTAACGTCGCGCTCCACACTCAGCGGCGGGCCGTCTTTGCCAAACAGGCCGGCGACGGCATGCAACGGCACCAGCAAGGAGGTGAGCAAGGCGACAAGCGGAGAGAGACGCACGGTGAAATCCTTTCAGCCGAAAATAGGGGCGGGAAATGCATCGCGGCTAAAGCCGCTCCTACAGGAAACACACAGTCCTGCGGGAGCGGCTTTAGCCGCGATTGGTTCTAACAGAAAACGAAACCCTCAGAGCGGTTCTAACTTCGCATAACCCATCATCAACCACTTGGTGCCCTCAGCCGCGAAGTTCACCTGCACACGCGCCTGCGCGCCGGCGCCTTCGAAGTTGAGAATCACCCCTTCGCCAAACAGGGCGTGCTTAACCGCCTGGCCCAAGCGGAATTCGGTGTCGGGCACTTCGGCGTTGGCAAACATGCTGCCGGTGTTGGCGCCGCGATTGCTGTTGCCATAAGGGCGGCTGACGCTGTTGGACAGGCGCACTTCCTGAATCAACGCCGGCGGCACTTCGCGTACAAAGCGCGAGACTTTGTTGTACGTCTCGCTGCCATATAAACGGCGCGTCTCGGCGTAAGTAAGCACCAGGTTCTGCATGGCGCGGGTGATGCCCACGTAAGCCAGGCGCCGCTCTTCTTCCAAGCGACCCGGTTCTTCCAGGCTCATCTTGTGCGGGAACAGCCCCTCTTCCATGCCCACCAAAAACACCAGCGGGAATTCCAGGCCTTTGGCGCTGTGCAGCGTCATCAACTGCACGCTGTCTTCGTGTTCGTCGGCTTGCGCGTCGCCCGCTTCCAGCGAAGCGTGGCCGAGGAAGGCGGCCAATGGCGTCTGGTCGTCTTCTTCGCTGTTTTCGAAATTGCGCGCGGCGCTGACCAATTCCTCAAGGTTTTCCACCCGAGCCTGGCCTTTCTCGCCTTTTTCTTCTTTGTGATAAGTGATGAGGCCGGACTGCTCGATCACCGTTTGGGTCATCAGGTGCAGCGGCATTTCCATGACCTTGGCCGCGAGGTTTTCGATCAGCTCGATAAACCCGCCCAGCGCACTGGCAGCGCGACCGGTCACACCTTTATTGGCCACCAACTGGCGCATGGCTTCCCACATCGACAGATCGCTGTGGCGCGCGTGTTCGCGAATGGCTTCAACGGTTTTCTCGCCAATACCACGCGCCGGCACGTTGATAATCCGCTCCAGCGCCGCATCATTGCCGCGCCCTTCGAGCAGGCGCAGGTAGGCCATGGCGTTCTTGATTTCAGCGCGTTCGAAGAAGCGCTGGCCGCCATAAATACGGTACGGAATGCGCTCGCGCAGCAACGCCTCTTCCAGCACCCGCGACTGGGCGTTGGAGCGGTAAAGAATGGCAATTTCGCTGCGCAACAAGCCGTTTTTACGCAGCGCGTCTTCGATGGTTTCGACCACGTAACGCGCTTCGTCGTGTTCGTTGAACGCGGCATACAGGCTGATGGCGTCGCCGTCGCCGCCGTCGGTCCACAGCTCTTTGCCCAGGCGCCCGCTGTTGTTGACGATCAGCGCGTTGGCGGCCTTGAGAATGCTGGCCGTGGAGCGGTAGTTCTGCTCCAGGCGAATGGTCTCGGCATCCGGGAAATCGCTGGAGTACTGGTGAATGTTCTCAATTTTGGCGCCGCGCCAGCCATAGATCGACTGGTCGTCATCGCCCACCACCATCAGGCTGTCGCCGCCTTTGCCGAGCAGACGCAGCCAGGCGTACTGCACGGCGTTGGTGTCTTGGAATTCGTCGACCAGAATGTGGCGGAAGCGGCGCTGGTAATGCTCCAGCAGGCCCGGGTTGTCGCGCCACAGGTCGAGGGCACGCAGCAGCAGTTCGGAGAAATCGATCACCCCGGCGCGCAGGCACGCCGCTTCGTAGGCTTCATAAACAGAGCGCATGGTGGCGAGGAACATGTCGCCGCCCGGCTGAGATATGCTTGGGCCGCAGGCCTTCGTCTTTCTGACCATTGATAAACCACTGCGCCTGACGCGCCGGCCAGCGTTGTTCATCCAGGCCCAGCTCACGCATCACGCGCTTGACCAGGCGCTGCTGGTCGTCGCTGTCGAGAATCTGGAAATTCTGGTTCAGCCCCGCTTCCTGCCAATGCGCCCGCAACAGGCGATGGGCCAGGCCGTGGAACGTGCCCACCCACATGCCGGCCGGGTTGAGCCCGAGCAGTTGCTGAATGCGGTGACGCATTTCGGCGGCGGCTTTGTTGGTGAACGTCACCGACAGAATCGAGTGCGGCGAGGCGCCTTCAACCTGGATCAACCAGGCGATGCGGTGCACCAGCACGCGGGTTTTGCCGGAACCAGCGCCGGCCAGAACCAACTGACGCCCCACCGGGGCCGCTACGGCCTGGCGTTGAGGCGTCGTTGAGGGAATTAAGCAGAAGGGAGAGATCGTCGCGCATCGCGGCATTCTAGGGGGCCGGGGTAGTGAGGGCAAACGCCGCACGACCGATGCGCGCCGCAACGCTACGCCGACGACCGGCAGGTCAACGCAGCGGCGCTGGGCGCGCTATCGAAAGTAAGGGGTATTCACGGTGAAAATGCCGAGATTGAGCCTTGGGCCAACGGCTTCGGTTGTGTATGCTCCGGCCACGACTAGGCATAACCATTACAAGAAAAGGGCCTATGACCGCACATTCCAGGCGTCCTCTCGAACTGCCACTGGCAGAGACCGATCGAGACATTCGCCAGCTGTTCGCTACCGACATCGCCGTTGAGCGCACTCGTTTGTTGTACGAGGGCTCACGCATTCCCACCCTGTTCATGCTTTCTTTGCGGCCTGGCCTGCGCCTACCTGTTATGGGAGCCGCGCGGCGACCTGCTGCTCGCCGGCTGGCTGGTGGGCGTGGTGACGCTGGCGGTGCTGCGCCTGATTCAGGTGGCCGCGTTCAATGCCGCGCTGCCGTCGCGCCAAGCCAAACCCCATTGGCGGCAGATGTTTTTGCTCGGCGCCTTCGCCTCGGGCGTGGCCCTGGCCATTGGCGCCATCGCGCTGGTGCCGCCGAACGCCTTCTTCCAGCGAAGTGCTGATGTTCGGGCTGATCAGCGCGGCCATTTTGTCCGCCAGCGTCGCCTACGCCGTTAGCCTCACCGCTTTTCTGACCTTCGCCCTGCCCTGCCTGGTGCCCGCGGTGGGCTATCTGCTGCTGTCCGGCGACGACACGCAACAAGGCTGGGGTTTGCTCGGCCTGATCTTGTTCGGCGCCCTGCTGGTGGTGGCCTGGCCAATCAACCGGCTGGTGCAGCGCAGCCTGGTGCAGCGCTTCCATAACCAGGCGCTGATCAGCCGCCTGGAACATGCCAAAGGCCAGGCCGAAGGCCTGAGCAGCGAGCTGGCGCGGGAAATAGAACAGCGCCGCCGCGCCGAGCGCGAATTGCGCGACGCCCACAATGAGCTGGAAATACGCGTGGCCCAGCGCACGCTGCAGCTGGATGCTGCCAGCCATGCCCTGAGCAAAAGCGAAGCGCGCTTGGCCATGGCCCTGGAAGCCAGTGAGCTGGGCATGTGGGACTGGAACCTGGAAACCGACGAGGTGCACCATTCGCGCCTCAAGGAACTGTTCGGCCTCGACCCCAACGCCGTCACCGCCATGCTGCGCGACCTGAAACCGCGCCTGCACCCCGAAGACCTGCCCCTGCTGCGCCGCACCTTGGTCGAGCACATGAAAGGCCTGACCGACGGCTACGAAATCGAATACCGCGTCCGCCGCGCCGACAACCAATGGCTGTGGGTGGAAGGCCGCGGCCGCGCCGTGGAGCGCGACGCCAGTGGCCGTGTCACGCGCATGCTCGGCACCCGCCGCGACATCACCGCCTGGAAAAGCCGCGACGAAGAACAGCGCCTAGCCGCCATCGTGTTCGAGGCCGCCAGCGAAGGCATCATCATTCTCGACCCCGACTACAAAGTACTCGCCGTTAACCAGGCCTACAGCGACGTGACCGGCTACGGCGCCGAGGAAGATCCACGGCCAGAGCGTGACGCGCATGATCGGCAGCCGCGACAACCGCGGCCAATACGAAGTGATCCGTCAGGAGCTGGAGCAGCACGGCAAATGGCAGGGCGAGCTGGTGGAAACCCGTAAGAACGGCGAGCTGTACCCGCAATGGCTGCAAATGAACGTGGTGCACGACAGCCGTGGCCGGGTCAGCCACATCGTCGGCTTCTTCGCTGACCTCACCTCGCGCCGCGAAGCCGAGGAACGCCTGCGTTACCTCTCGCACTACGACGAACTCACCGGCCTAGCCAACCGCACGCTGTTCAAAGCGCGCCTGCACGAAGCGAGCGAACGGGCCCGCCAAGGCGAGCGCACCTTGGCGTTGCTGCACATCGACCTTGAGCCGTTTCAAACTGCTCAACGACAGCCTGGGCCACGAAGTGGCCGATCAGTTGCTGCGGCAAATGAGCCGGCGCCTGACCCAATCCATGCCGGAAGCCGACACCCTGGCGCGGCTTTCGGGCGATGAGTTCGCGGTCATTCTCGACAGCTACGGCAGCCTGTCGAACCTGGCGCGCCTGGCCAGCCGCTTGCTCGCCAAATTACGCACGCCCATGACCGTGGGTGGCCAGGAACTGGTAGTCAGCGCCTCCATCGGCATCAGCCTGCTGCCGGAAAATGCCCGCGAAATGAGCGCGCTGATCAGCCAGGCGAACATGGCCATGCAGCACGCCAAACATCTGGGCGGCAACACGTTCCAGTTCTTCACCGACAACCTGCAAGCCTGCACGCTGGAACGGCTGCAACTGGAAAACCAACTGCGCAAAGGCATCGAACTGGGCCAGTTGGAAGTCTTCTACCAACCGAAACTGTGCATGGCCACCGACACCCTCAGTTCCGCCGAAGCGCTGGTGCGCTGGCGTCACCCGGAACACGGCCTGGTGCCGCCCGGCGACTTTATCGGCCTGGCCGAAGAAACCGGCTTAATCGCCCCCATCGGCGAATTCGTGCTGCGCCAAGCCTGCCGCCAGGCGCGCGAATGGCAAACCATGGGGCTGGCCGATATTCGCGTGTCGGTGAATCTTTCGGTGCACCAACTGCGCCAAGGCAACCTCACCGCACTGGTGCGCCAGGTGCTCGACGAAACCGGGCTGGCACCGCACCTGCTGGAACTGGAACTGACCGAAAGCCAGTTGCTCGACAACGTCGAGAACGTGATCAGCACCTTCCACCAACTGCGGCAGATGGGCGTGAAACTGGCCATCGACGACTTCGGCACCGGCTATTCCTCGCTGAGCTACCTCAAGCGCTTCCCGGTGGATTACGTGAAGATCGACCAATCGTTCATCCGCGACCTGTCAGCCAACGGCGAAGACGCCGCCATCACCCGCGCCATTATCGCCATGGCCCACAGCCTGGAATTGAAAGTGGTGGCCGAAGGCGTGGAAACCCAAGCGCAGATGAACTTCCTCAAAGCCCAGCAATGCGACGAGATCCAGGGCTTCCTGATCAGCCGACCGTTGGCGGCGGAGCATTTCGTTAAATTGTTGCTGGAGCAGAGCAGCATCGCCTCCTGAAAGTCCGCCACCCTGTGGGAGCGGCTTTAGCCGCGATTGGCCCTAGAGGAATGCGACCGTCTCGAGGTTTTTCCGTACCTGCTGCACAGTTTCAATCTCTCCCTCGCTACGCCTTCGTCAGCCTGTGGCGAACCTCGCAAATGCTCATCGCCAACCTCGCCATCATGCGCGGCCGCACGCGCCCTGCGTGGTCTTAACGATGAGGAGAGCCGACATGCTCAAGAAGTATCCCCGCCTGCTGACGGCTCTGGCCCTGGCGCTCGGCATCGCTGTTGCCGACAACCGCCATGGCCCTGAGCGTGGGCGAAGCCCAGGTGCTCTCAAGCCTCAGCCAACCGCTGCGCGCGCAAATCGAATTGCAGGGCGTGCGTGATCTCGGTCCGGAAGAACTGAAAGTGCGCCTAGCCTCCCCCGAGGCGTTCAAAAAAGCCGGCATCGACCGTGACAGCGCCGTACTGGCGCTGAAATTCGAGACCACGCTGAACGCCAAGGGCCAGAGCGATGATCCGCGTGACCACCAGCCGCCCGATCAACGAGCCGTATTTAAACTTCCTCGTGGAAGTGGTTTCCCCGGATGGTCTGCAGCTGCGCGAATACAGCCTGCTGATCGATCCGCCAAACTATGCCTACGCCGCGCCGGCGCCGATTAGCGCGCCGATAGCAGCTGCCGCGCCCGTGACCAAGCCGAAAGCGCCGCTCGCCGCGCCAGCCGTTGCCCCGGTTGCCACCGCGCCTGCCGTAACCAGCACCTCAGCCACGGCCGATGCGCCTGTTGCTGGCGGCCAATACCGCGCAGACGAATGATCGGCTCTGGGACATCGCCCAACGCATTCGCGGCGATGCCTCGCCGCAGCAGGCCATGCTGGCCATCCAGCGTCTCAACCCGGACGCCTTCAGCAACGGCAACATCAACCGCATGAAGAGCGCGCAAGCCCTGCAACTGCCCAACCGCGAACAACTGCACGCCACCGACCGCAACGACGCCCTGGCGCAAACCCAACAGCAACAACAAAGCTGGAAAGGCGAAGGCGTGGCGCAGCTGGACGCGCGCAAACGCACCGAAGCCGGCAGTGCGCCTGCTACCCAGGCGGCCAGCGACACCCTGAGCCTGGTGGGTGAACAAGGCAGCGGTCGCGCCGAACACAAAGACGGCGCCAAAGGCAGCAAGGCCGCCGCCAAGCATGACGCCGACAACCGCTTGGCATTAGCTCAGGAAGAACTGGCCCAGGCCCGGCGCGAAGGCGAAGAGCTGTCCAGCCGCGTGGCGGACTTGCAGTCGCAACTGGATAAATTGCAGCGCTTGATTGTGTTGAAGGATGGGCAACTGGCTGAGTTGACGGCGCGGTTGGCTAAGTTGGATCGCGAGGGGCAGGAAGGCGGGGAATTGGCGCAGGTGCAGGGGCACTGAGGTAGGGGGCAGGGCGACCGTTGCCGCGCCGCTCATTGGGCTTCGGGGAGTGATTCTGGATCCCGCCTACGCGAGGATGACGGGAGTCTGTACAAAAACCTCCGTCATTCCCGCGCGGGCGGGAATCCAGTATTTATCGCCGAACAACATCCCCGTAGCGCCGCCAATCGTACTTCGGTCCGAGACTCTGGATCCCCGCCTTCGCGAGGATGACGGGAGTTTGTGCAAAAACCTCCGTCATTCCCGCGAAAGCGGGAATCAGAAGTTTTACGTGGAACGAACACCCACGTAGCGCCGCCAATTGCACTCCGGTCCGAAACTCTGGATCCCCGCGTTCGCGAGGATGACGGGAGTCTGTGCAAACACCTCCGTCATTCCCGCGAAAGCGGCGGTTCGACGATTCGAAATCCAGAATTTCACGTGGAACGAACATCCACGTAGCGCCGCCAATTGCACTCTGGCGGGAGACTCTGGATCCCCGCGTTCGCGAGGATGACGGTGGTCTATGCAAAAACCTCCGTCATCCCCACCCATCCTGAGATGCACCTAACCTCAAAACCCCATCTGCCACTGCGCCACCACTCCATGATTGCGCGCGTTATCCCCCATCTCCCCCACATACCCCAGCCCCAAACTCTGGCTAGCGGTAATCCCCACATCAAACCCCGCCTCAACCAGCAACGTATCGCGATCCAGCGCCGTACCCTGGGCGCTGAAGCTGGTGCCGCCGCTGACAAACGCCTGGCGCGTTTCGCTGTCGACGTTGCCGTAGGTGTGGCGCCAGCCCAGGCTCATGCGCGGGGTGAAGCTCATGCCGTTATCCAGGTGATTGAGGCCGGCAAGGCGCAGGCCCAAGGTGGTGCTGAGGTTGTCTTGATCTTGCGACTCCACGCGCAGGGCCGAGTCGCCGCCTTTTTCGCTGTAGGCGTCGCGGTCGTAGCGTTGGTAGCCGACGGCGGCGAACGGCTCGGCGAGCAGGCGGCCGCTGGCGTAGGGGTACGCCAATTCGGCGAAGGCTTGCTGGCTGTTGGCGTCGTAGTCGCCGTGCAGTTTGTCGTCGACGCCGGCAAAGCGAACCCGGCGTTTGTTTTCGCCGTCGTGACGGCTGTAGGCCGCGCCAAGGCGCAGGGCCAATTGGTCGAGTTGGGTCAGGGCGTAAACACCCACGTGGTAGCTGTCGACATCACCCGAGGCGCCCTGCCCGGCGTCGATGTCGGTGCGTGAATAACCGCCGACCACACCCAAACGCCAGTCCGGGTTCAGCGCCCAATCCGCACCAAACAACGTGCCGCCGGTGTTCTGGTCGACATCGCTGCTGCCGTGCTCGCCATCAACCGTGCCGTGGCTGCCGAGGGCCTGCACCCACACGCGGCCAGCGGCTTTGGGGTCGTGCAGACCACGTGCTTCATTCGGTACGCCGACGGCCACCAGTTGCGGACCGTCATCACGCAACACCGAGGCTTGCAAGCTGCTGCCGAAGCCGCCGAGCTGGCTCATGGCGCCTTGCATCACGCTGCTCACTTGACTGGAGCCGGCCATGGTGGCGGCCGCCATGCTGGCGTTGCTGGTGCCGGCCAGCTGCTCAAGCGCCTGGCTGGCGGTGGCTTTGTCGGTGGTCAGCAAAGCGTTGTACACGCTGCTGTCGCGCTGGGCGGCGAGATTGTCTGCCAGGTTGCGCGCGCTTTCGCTGCTGGCGAGCGCGGCGAAGGCGGTGTCGTTGCGGGTCAGTTGCAGCTCGACCGTGTTGGCGGTGTAGGTGACGGTTGGGGTCAGGAAGGCAAAGTTGTGGGTCACGCTGCCGAATTGCCCGTTAACGCCACCGGCTGCCGTCAGCAGGCTGCTGCGCTCGGCGTAACCGCTGCCGTTGGCGGTCAGGTTCAGGGCGGCGTTGCCCAGCGTGGCGCTGCCGCTCAGTTGCACCGGTGCGCCGCTGGCGTTGAGGGAATACTCGAACGTGGCGCCGCTGCCCAATTGCAAGCTGCCCAAGCGACCGGTGCCGCCGTAATGGGCGCCATTGGCGACGTTTAGCACACCGCCGATGCTGCCCTGGTTGATCAGCGTTGCGCCGCTGGCCACGTTGCCGCCGGCACTGAAGTCGTTGCTGCTGACGGTCCACTTGCCGCCCGTGACGGCCAGGGTTTCGAAGTTCTGGCTGTTGCCAAACTGACCGACACCGCTGCCGCTGAGGGTCAGCGTGTCAGTGCCAGCGCCGCCGTCTACCAGACCGCCAAAGGTGCCGCCGGTGAGTACAGTGAGGCTGTCGTCGCCGGTGCCCATGTCCACGGCCAGGCCATTCAAGCCAACGATGGAGCCGGCGTTGCTCAGGGTGTCGTTGCCCGCGCCCATTTGCACCGCGGCGGCTGCCGTTGTGCTGCTCGAATTGGTCAACGCGCACCGACTTGGCGCCGCCGCGAATCACGCCGCCGGCCAGGTTGGTCAGGCTGTCGGCAAAATCGCCGACCAGGCCGATGGCCGTGCTGTCCGCACCGATGATGCTGCCGCCGTTGGTGATAGTTGCCACGCCGCCGACTGCCGTCGCCGTGCCGCGTTGCGCGGGGATGGAAGAACCATTGGCGCCGTCGTCGATCAGGATGCCCTTCGACTGGCCAAAAATTTCAGCGCCCGCGTGGTTGATGATCGTGCCGCCGCCCGCCGCGATGCCATCGGCGCCGTTAGGAAAGCCGCTGGAATCCACACCGCCGGCGCCCACGCCTTCGATACGGCCGTAGTTGATGATGCTGGCCATGCCATCGATGTCTACGCCGTCGCCATCACCGTTGTTGGCGGTGCTGAAACCGGTGTTGCCGCCCAGGTGCTCGAACACCTTGCCGGCGCCGGCATAGCGGCCGCTGATCAAGCCGTAGTTAAGCACCGTGCCCACGCCATCACTGCCGACGCCGGAGCCGTTGCGACCGATGATTTGGCCGCCTTGGTAGTTGGTAACGGTGACGCCAGCATCGGAGGTCACGCCATGGCGCGGCCCGGAAATGGTGCCCCAGTTGTTGACGGTGACGGCCAGCTTCGAATCGATGGCGTCCATGGCGCTGGCAGCGCCGCTGCAGGCGCTGATGTAGTCCGGGCATTTGGTGTTGACCGTGCCCGTGCTGATGATGGTGCCGTAGTTGTTGATGGTGGTGTTGCTGCCGGGGCGCAGGGCGTCGTCGTTGCTGGATTCGATCAGCGCGTTGCGGTTGGTGGCGGAGCCGTTGTTGATGATTTTGCTGCCGGCGCCATCGGCGTCGCGCATGTCGATCGCCTGCCCGCCGCCGGTTCCGCTGCCCGTCACCTTGATGGTGCCGTTGTTGTTCAGCACCAGCGTGGAGTTGGCCTTTTTAACGCGGATAGCGTCGGCTTTGATGGTAGAAATCGTGCCGTTGTTGTTGATGACGATGGCAACACCGTTGGTGTTGTTATCGATGGCGCGAGCGTCGTTGCCGCCATTGCTGTTGGCCAGCGTTCCGTTGTTGGTAAGGGTCACGGTGCCGCTGGTGCCGGTGATGTCCACAGCCGCCGCGTTGACGTTGGGTTGCAGCGTGCCGCCGTTGGCGATGGTGCCGGTATTGCCGCTGGTGAGGGTTTTGGCGGTGTTGTCGGTGGTGCCGGCGCCAACGCTGAAGTCGGCGGCCTGGGCGGTGGCCAAGGTGATGGCTTGCACGGCCAGAATCAGGGGAGAAGACGGAATTTGGGGGTGTGGGAATGCATGGGGGTCACCGCTCTTATTTGAAGTGCGGGGGACTATGCGTTGGGGTTGTTACAAACAGTTGACGACGGAATCGGGGCCCCAGGGTGGGGCGATGCGATGCCAATGCTGCACTTCGACGCAAAACTCTGGATCCCGAATCGTCGGACCGCCGCCTGCGCGGGAATGACGGAGTTTTTGCCCACACCGCCGTCATCCTCGCGGACGCGGGGATCCAGAGTTTTGCGTCGAACACGATCGAAAAGCATCGCGGCTAAAGCCGCTCCTACAGGATCGGCGCTGAGTTGCTGGAACAGGGTGCCGCTCTTATCCGTTTCGCAACGCTTCCAACCCCTGAATCTGCTGCCCATTCCCATCGAAATTGCTCGATTCCAGCCACCGTTCATACCCCTTGGCAATCGGTGCCCATTCGCTGTCGATGATGGAGTACCAGGCGGTGTCGCGGTTGCGGTCTTTGATGACGAGGTGTTGGCGGAACAGGCCTTCGTAGCTGAAGCCGAAGCGTTCGGCGGCGCGTTTGGAGCGGGCGTTGCCGTTGTTGCATTTCCATTCGAGGCGGCGGTAGCCGAGGTCGAAGGCGTTTTTGGCGAGCAGGTGGATCACTTCGGTGGCTTGCACGCTGCGTTGCATCACTCGGCCGTAGCAGATGTGGCCGATTTCGATGCTGCCGTGGGCGGGGGCGATGTTGAGGTAGGCGAGCAGGCCCTGGACCTGGCCGCTGGTTTGCTCGATGACGGCGTAGAACTGTGGGTCTTTGCTCGCGGCGTTGGCGCTCAGCCAGGTGTCGAAGGCAGCGCGCTCGGGGAAAGGGCCGTAGGGCAAGTAGTCCCACAGCAGCGGGTCGGAGTCGGGGCCTTGCAGGGCCAGCCACAGGTCGTCGCCGTGGCGCGTCGGGTCGAGGGCTTCCAGGCGCACGGTGCGGCCTTGCAGGGTGTCGCGACTCGGGGCGGCGACCGGTTTCCAGTTCAGGTGCGGGGTGAGGCTCATGGGGCGATTCCTGGCGAATTAGTTGAAGAGTTTGCGGTATTGCACGAAGCCCGAACGGGTGGCGATTTTGTCGTACAGGTGCATGGCGTCGGTGTTGGTTTCGTGAGTCAGCCAGTGCACGCGCGAGGCGCCTGCGGCTTTCGGCGCAGGTGTACACGTGTTCGATCAACTGACGGCCGATGCCGCCGCCACGAATGCCCGGCTTCACATACAAATCTTGCAGGTAACAGTAGTTGCCGACGGTCCAGGTGGAGCGGTGGTAGATGAAGTGCACCAGGCCCACGGCGACGCCGTCTTGCCAGGCCAGGGCGGCGTTGATTGGCTCGCTGCGGTCGAGGAAACGTTGCCAGGTGATGGCGCTCGTTTCCTCGCTGATCACGGTGTTGTAGAAGCGCTGATAGCCCTGCCACAACGGCAGCCAGGCGGCGTGGTCGGCGGCGGTGACGGCGCGGATGATGATGCTCATGTCTTCTCCTTTATTGCGAGCCGTGGGGCGGCATGCGGGCGGCGAGTTCGGCTTCGTTGGCCAAGCCGCTGCCGGCCAGGTTGGCGCGCACGCTGTCGTAGTCGGTTTTGTCGCGGTTCTGGCCCAGTTTCCATTTGCCTTCGATGCGTTCGATGGGCAGCTCGAAGCCGACGATGGCGCGCAGCATGCTGTCGATGTACGCCGGCGGCGCTTCGTCAATCGTCCACGGTTGGGCGCGGCCGTTTTCGTGGCGGTGGGTCAGTTCGGTGAGTAACTGGCGCAAACGCTCAGGTTCATCGAACGTCTCGGCGCGGCCGTAGGCGTGAATGGCGATGTAGTTCCAGGTGGGCACTGCTTTGCCGTGTTCGGCTTTGCTGGGGTAGTAACCGGGGCTGATATAGGCCTGCTCGCCAGAAAAAATCACCAGCACCTCGGCGCCGGCTTGCAAGGTTTTCCATTGCGGGTTGGCTTTCGCGAAGTGGCCTTTGAGCAGGCCGAAGCGGCCCTCGCCTGGCACCAGCAGCAATGGCAAATGGCTGGCTTGCAGGCCGTTCTCATCGTGGCTGACGATAATTGCCAGCGGCGTCTGGGCCATTTGCTGGTGCAGCGTGGGCAGGTCTTCTTCGCGGAAAGCAGCGGGCGTGTACATGGTGAATCTCCCTGTGGATGGGCTGATCCTAGGGCAGGCATTGGACTTGTGTAAGAGCCATTTATGGCAAATCTCATAGGGCCAATGTTAGGTTGGGCTTCGCTCCGCGCATTCGAGTCTGTTATGTCGCCATCACCGCTACCGTTCGACCCGTCCGGCATTCAGCTGGACCGCAGCAAAGGCCTGTCGCGCCAGCTGTATGAAGCCCTGCGCGAACGCATTCTCGGTGGCCAGCTTGGCAGCCGCGTGCGTATGCCAGCGACGCGCGATTTGGCCGACGCGCTGGGCGTGTCGCGCAATACCGTGGTGCGCGCGTATGACCAGCTGTATGCCGAGGGGTATCTGGAAGGTCGCGTGGGCGATGGCACCTATGTGGCGGAACTGGCGACCAAGGCGCGCAAAGCTGCCAGAACGCCTGCCACCCCGCCCGCACAAACCGCGCACAGCAGCGCGCTGCAGCGCCTGGAAACCGAGCATTTGCCGGCGGCGCGCCTCGACGCACCGCGGGCTTTTCGCGTTGGCATTCCGGCCTTCGACCTCTTCCCTTTCGACACGTGGGCACGCCTGCAAGCCAACTTCTGGCGCCGGCCGCCCATGGCCGCCCTGGGCTATGGCTCGGCGGCGGGCGATCCGCAATTGCGCGAGCTGATTGCTGCCTATTTGCGCAATAGCCGAGGGCTGGTCTGTGATCCGGCCCACGTGATCATCACCAGCGGCGCGCAACAGGCCATCAGCCTGTGCGCGCAGGTGTTGCTCAACGTCGGCGACGGCGTAGCGATTGAAAACCCCGGCTACCGTGCCGCCGGAAAGGCGTTTGCGCTGGCGGGCGCCCAGCTGCACGGCGTGGCGGTGGATGAAGACGGCTTCGACACCACGGCGCTGGCCACGCTGAAAACCTGCCGCCTGGCCTATGTAACGCCGTCGCACCAGTACCCCACCGGCGTGACGCTGTCGTTGCCGCGCCGCCTGCAACTGCTGGAATGGGCAGCGCGCGAAAACGCCTGGATTGTCGAAGACGATTACGACGGCGAGTACCGCTATCGCGGCACGCCGTTGTCACCCTTGGCCGCGCTCGATCAGCATGGCCGCGTGTTGTACGTCGGCACCTTTTCCAAAATCGCCTTTCCGGCCCTGCGTCTGGGTTACTTGGTCGTGCCGCCGTCACTCACCGACGCCTTCAGCCAGGCGCGGGCGCTGGCGGTTCGTCACTCGGAAATCGGCACCCAGGCGGTGATGGCCGAGTTCATCGCTGCCGGCCATTTCCAGCGCCACATCCGCCGTATGCGCCGCGCCGGGCAAGCACGCCGCGACGCCTTGATCGAAGGCTGGCCCAGCGACGTGCCGGGCTGTCAGCCGATGCCGCAGGTCGACGCCGGCCTGCACCTGAGCGTGCGCGTCAGCAGCCGCGCGCGAGAGCAGGAGCTGGTGGAAAAAGCGGCCGCCGTGGGCGTTGAACTCAATGCCCTCAGCGACTATTGGTTGCCGGATTCTTCGATCAGCGAGGATGACCGCGCCGGCTTGGTGCTGGGCTTCGCGGGGGTGAGCGAGGCGCATATCGCCACAGCGTTGAGCGCACTGAAAAAAGCGTGGCAGGTATGAGCCCGTTTTAGGTGATGCCGCCAGGAAAACCATCGTCTAGCACTGGTCGCCACGGAGCCCAACCCATGCAAGCGCTGTTGACCGAAATTCTCGATGAAGTCCGCCCGTTGATTGGCCAGGGCAAAGTGGCCAGTTACATCCCCGCGTTGGCCGAGGTGCCTGCCGCGCAGTTGGGCATTGCCGTGTATGGCAACGACGGCGAGCTGTTTTGCGCCGGCGATGCCGACACGCCGTTTTCGGTGCAGAGCATTTCCAAGGTGTTCAGCCTGGTGCAGGCCATCGAGCATTCCGGCGAGGCGATTTGGGAGCGCCTTGGCCATGAGCCGTCGGGGCAGCCGTTTAATTCGCTGGTGCAGTTGGAGTTCGAGCGCGGCAAACCGCGTAATCCGTTTATCAACGCCGGGGCGCTGGTGATTTGTGACATCAACCAGTCGCGCTTTGCCGCGCCAGTGTTGTCGATGCGCGATTTTGTGCGACGGCTGTCGGGCAACGCCGAGGTCACGGTGGATCGCCATGTGGCGGAGTCGGAGTACCAGCACCGCGCGCGCAATGCGGCGATGGCGTACCTGATGCAGTCGTTCGGCAATTTCCATAACGATGTCGAGGCCGTGCTGCGCAGTTATTTCAGCTACTGCGCGCTGCGCATGAGCTGCGTCGACCTGGCCCGCGCCTTTTGTTTTCTCGCCAACGATGGCTTCTGCAAACACAGCGGTGAGCAGATTCTGACGGCGCGACAAACCCAGCAGGTGAACTCGATCATGGCCACCAGCGGGCTGTATGACGAAGCCGGGAATTTCGCCTATCGGGTGGGCTTGCCGGGCAAGAGCGGCGTGGGCGGCGGCATCGTTGCGGTGGTGCCGGGGGCGGTTCACGGTGTGCGTGTGGTCGCCGGAATTGAACGCGGCGGGCAACTCGCTGGTGGGCATGGCGGCGTTGGAGTTGTTGAGTCAGCGGATTGGGTGGTCGGTGTTTTAACTGGGATTGGTGGCGTTTGCGGCCCTCACCCCTAGCCCCTCTCCCGCCAGCGGGAGAGGGGAATCCATCGCCTATCTCGCCTCAACCTCGGTTAGGCCCCCTCGCCCGCGAGCGGGAGAGGGCGGGGGGTGAGGGTCGGCGCCACTCGCAAAAAAAAAGGAGACACAGCGTTCGCTGTATCTCCTGAAGGGCTTGGGAAGAGTGGCCCCAAAGCCTGGTGACTGTGAAACGGTGGCGCGTTACACCGCTGCTTTGAGCGGCACCAAACGCGGGGCGATCATGTTTTCCGGGCGCAGAATCTCGGCCAGGCTGGCGTCGTCCAGCAGCTTCTCTTCACGCACCAGTTCCAGTACGCCACGGCCGCTTTCCAGCGCTTGCTTGGCGATGCGCGTGGCATTCTCGTAGCCGATGTAGGGGTTCAGCGCGGTGATCAGGCCGATAGAGCTTTCCACCAGTTCGCGGCAGCGCGCTTCGTTGGCGGTGATGCCGACGATGCAGTGCTCGCGCAGCATGTCCATGGCCCGTTGCAGCAGGCGGATCGAGTCGAAAATCTTGTAGGCGATCAGCGGCTCCATCACGTTCAGTTGCAGTTGGCCGCCTTCGGCGGCCATGGTCAGGGCCAGGTCGTTGCCGATCACTTCGAAGGCCACTTGGTTGACCGCTTCCGGAATCACCGGGTTGACCTTGCCGGGCATGATCGAGCTGCCGGGCTGACGCGCTGGCAGGTTGATTTCGTTGATGCCGGTGCGCGGGCCGCTCGAAAGCAGGCGCAGGTCGTTGCAGATTTTCGACAGTTTCACGGCGGTGCGTTTGAGCATGCCGGAGAACAGTACGAAGGCGCCCATGTCCGAGGTCGCTTCAATCAGGTCGGCCGCCGGCACCAGCGGTTGGCCGCTGATCAATGCCAAACGCTCGACAGCCAGCGCCTGGTAGCGCGGGTCGGCGTTGATGCCGGTGCCAATCGCGGTGCCGCCCAGGTTTACTTCGGTGAGCAGCTCGGGCGCCAGGCTTTTCAGGCGCGCCAGGTCTTCGCCCAGGGTCGTGGCGAAGGCGCGAAACTCCTGGCCGAGGGTCATCGGCACGGCGTCTTGCAATTGGGTGCGACCCATCTTCAGCACGTGGCCGAACTCTTCACCTTTAGCGGCGAATGCCTGAATCAGGCTGTCGAGGCTGGCGAGCAACGTGTCGTGGCCCAACAACAGCCCCAGGCGAATGGCGGTGGGGTAGGCGTCGTTGGTGGACTGCGCCATGTTCACGTCGTTGTTGGGGTGCAGGTACTGGTAGTCGCCTTTTTGGTGGCCCATGGCTTCGAGGGCGATGTTGGCGATCACCTCGTTGGCGTTCATGTTGGTGGAGGTGCCGGCGCCGCCCTGAATCATGTCGACTACAAACTGGTCATGGAACTCGCCGCGCACCAGACGGGCACAGGCTTCGCTAATCGCCGCATGTTTGGCGGGGCTTAGGTGGCCCAGCTCGCGGTTTGCGTCGGCCGCCGCTTGCTTCACCATCGCCAGGGCAACCACCAGTTTCGGGTAGTGCGACAGCGTCACGCCGGACAGGCGGAAGTTGTGCACAGCCCGTAGGGTCTGGATGCCGTAGTAAGCGTCGGAAGAAACTTCGAGGGTGCCGAGCAGATCTTTTTCGATGCGCGATGATGCAACAGGGGACATGATGAGGTTCATCTCAGGGTAGGCACGGGCTTGGCCGCGATGCAGGCTAGACTAGGGCTGAGCAGTTTCTAAGGCCAATGCTGTTAAACGCTGGGGTATGCACAAACGGCATAATGTTGGTGTGACTGCCGCTTGTCGGCGAGCGTAATAAGCGGTATCGCAACGGAGCCCACATGAACCTCGAAAGCAAATGGCTGGAAGACTTCGTCACCCTGGCCGGCACCCGCAGTTTTTCCCAGGCGGCGCAGAAGCGCTTCGTCACCCAGCCGGCCTTCAGCCGACGGATTCGCAGTTTGGAAGAGTCGTTGGGCCTGACGTTGGTGAACCGCTCGCGCACGCCTGTGGAACTGACAGAGGCCGGCCAACTGTTTTTGGTGACCGCCCGCAGCGTGATCGAGCAGCTCGGTGAAGTGGTGCGCCACCTGCATCACTTGGAAGGTCAACAAGGCGAAGTGCTGCAATTTGCGGCGGCGCATTCCCTGGCGCTGAGTTACTTCCCGGCGTGGATTGCGCGCCTGCGTCAGGACGGTTTGAACATTGCCAGTCGGCTGGTGGCCACCAACGTCGGCGAGGCGGTGCACGCGCTGCGCGAGGGCGCCTGCGATTTGATTCTGGCCTTCTACGACCCCGACGCGGCGCTGCAAATGGACCCGGAAATCTTCCCTTCCATGCTGTTGGGCCGCAGCGAAATGCTGCCGGTGTGTGGTGTAAACGCCGACGGCAGGGCCCTGTTCGATTTGGAAAGCGGCCAAAGCGTGCCGCTGCTGGCCTACAGCGCCGGCGCGTTTCTCGGCCGCTCGGTAAACGCTTTGCTGCGCCAACGCGGCCTGCGCTCCACCACGGTGTACGAAACGGCGATGGCCGACAGCCTGAAAAGCATGGCGCTGCAAGGGTTGGGCGTGGCCTGGGCGCCGCGCCTGAGCATCGAGCCGGAGTTGGCGCGTGGCGAGTTGGTGGAATGCGGCGGCGCGCATTGGCAGTTGCCGCTTGAGATTCGCCTGTACCGCTGCGCGCTGGTGCGCAAAGCGGCCATTCGTTTGCTCTGGCGAAAACTGGAAGCGGGCGCGGGCAGCGCGTCGGCGAGCGCGGGATGATCCTGCGCAGCGCACAAACATCTTGTTTAACAATGCCTTGAAACAGCCGCCCGGCTTGGCATATTCGCTGCGCTAGACTGAGGCCCGCATCGCTTCACTTACCGGTTTGCTGAACTGCCTCCCCTCCAGTTCCGGCCGGCGGCGCGATGTTTCAGCCTGGCCCACACTGCAATGCAACGGCGCCCGCCCCTCGCACCAATTCGGGAGAATTCATGGTTCATCACACCCCTCTTATCGCGGCCCTGGCGACCGGCTTTGTGCTGGCCTTCGCGCTTGGCACGCTGGCCAACCGCCTGCGCTTGTCGCCCTTGGTTGGCTACCTGCTCGCGGGCGTGTTGGTCGGCCCCTTCACACCGGGCTTTGTCGCCGACCAGGACCTTTCCAACGAGCTTTCGGAAATCGGCGTCATCCTGCTGATGTTCGGGGTGGGCCTGCACTTCTCGCTCAAAGACTTGATGTCGGTAAAGAACATCGCTATCCCCGGCGCCTTGGTGCAAATAACCGTCGCCACGCTGATGGGCATGGGCCTGTCGTGGCTAACCGGGTGGTCGTGGGGCGCCGGTTTGATCTTCGGCCTGGCGCTCTCGGTGGCCAGTACCGTGGTGCTGCTGCGGGCCTTGGAAGCGCGGCAACTGATCGACAGCCGACGCGGCAAAATCGCGGTGGGCTGGTTGATTGTCGAAGACCTGGTAATGGTGCTGGCGCTGGTGCTGATTCCGGCGTTGGCCGGTGTGCTGGGCGGTAGCGAAGCGGCGCCGGACGAAGGTATCTGGCTGCAGTTGGGCATTACCCTGGCGAAAGTCGCGGCGTTTGTGGTGCTGATGATTGTGGTGGGCGGCAAGGTGATTCCCTGGCTGCTGGAGAAAAGCGCCGGCACGGGTTCGCGTGAATTGTTCACCCTCGCCGTGCTGGCGATTGCCATGGGCGTGGCGTACGGCTCGGCGGTGTTGTTCGGGGTGTCGTTTGCCCTGGGCGCATTTTTCGCCGGCATGATTCTCAACGAGTCGGAATACAGCCACAAAGCCGCCGACGATTCGCTGCCGCTGCGCGATGCGTTTGCGGTGTTGTTCTTCGTGTCGGTGGGCATGCTGTTCAACCCGATGGTGTTGATTAACGAGCCGCTGATGGTGCTCGCCACGCTGCTGGTCATCGTGTTCGGCAAGTCGCTGGCGGCGTTGCTGATCGTGCTGGCCTTCGGCAAACCACTGAGCACGGCGCTGACAATTTCGGCCAGCCTGGCGCAGATTGGTGAGTTCTCGTTCATTCTCGCCGGCCTCGGCGTGGGCTTGGGGCTGATGCCCGAAGCCGGGCGTGATTACATTTTGGCCGGCGCGATTTTGTCGATCGTCATCAACCCCATGCTGTTCACCCTGATCGACCGCATTCAGCCCTGGCTCGATGGCCGCGAAAAAACCGCGCCAGCAGCCACGATTGAGGAAGAAGCGCCCGAGGAATTCCAGCCAATTACCGAAACCGGTCACGCCATTTTGATCGGCCACGGCCGGGTCGGCAGCCGCATCAGCGCGCGGCTACGCGAGGAAGGCGTGCCGTTGGTGATCATCGAAGACAACCGCACCCAGGCCCAGGAACTGCGCGAAGTCGGTCACAGCGTGGTGCATGGCAATGCCGCCAGCGCCCGCGTGCTGGAACTGGCCAATGTGGCGAATGCGCGCTGGCTGCTGATCGCCATTCCTAATGGCTTGGAGGCGGGGGCCATCGCGATTCATGCGCGCGCCGCCAATGCCAATCTGGACATCATCGCCCGCGCCCATTTCGACGACGAAGTGGATTACCTGCAGCAACACGGCGCCGACCTGGTGGTGATGGGCGAGCGGGAAATCGCCCGCATCATGTTCGAACGCCTCGGCCTGCACAGCGCAACGACAAGCTGAGCCGGCCACCCGCCTGACGGTCATAGCCGACGCTGGAGTTGGTCACAAAGACGCGAGTAAGCTTGGCCCTCTTGTAGGAGTGCGTCGCGATGTTGACCCTGGGCAATATGTTCGTGCTGATGTTGCTGGCTGCCGGCGCTGCCTGGCTGTGGCATGCCCATGGTTTGCGCGAACGCGCGTTGGAGCGGGTGAAGCAGCACTGTCAGCGCATGGAAGTGATTTTGCTCGACGACAACGTCGCCCTGCGCCGCATCGCGCTACTGCCAGACGCTCGCGGCCGCCGTCGCCTGGCGCGGGTGTATGGCTTTGAATTCACCGTCACCAGTGAACAGCGTCACGCCGGCACTATCACCATGTTCGGCCAGCATGTGGGCAACATCGAACTCGCCCCTCATCCGTTCGTGGAAAAACCCGGTCAGCCGGTGGCGCAGCCCAATGTCGTCGGCGACAGCGTGGTGATGGACAACGCCGCGCCCCATGCCGTGATTGACGTGGTGCCCGAGCGTGTCAGCGGCAACGTGGTGCAGCTCAGCGACTGGCGGCGCAAGCACGACAAGCTGCACTAAGCCCCACGCCTTACTCCTTCAGCAAAAAACCGCGAACCCGCTCGGCGCTGTCCAGCGGGGTCTGCTGCATAAAACAATGCCCGCCTGCCACCACTTGCCCGCGCACATGGCTGTTAAGTGCGCTGACACGCGCCACCGCTTTGGCCACGAACGGGTAACTGTCCTGGCCGTGCACGATCAGCGTCGGTGTGACGATTTTGCTTAGCGAACTCCAGAGCCGGCGCGGGTAGGAACTGAAAATCTCGGCCTCGCGGCTGGGCCGGCATTTCAGCTCGACGCCCTCTTCCACGTCCTTCAACGCATGCTCCACATACGCCCACAGCGCCGCGTCCTCCCAGCCTTTGAATGTGCCTCGGCCATGCAAGCCGGCGTAGGCCGCCGCGCGGTCTGGCCAGTGCTTGCGCCGCGCCGCCGATTTGCGCGCCATGCTGTGCTGACGCTGCAAGCCCAGCACTTCCGACACCGCCATCACACCGATCAGCGTCGGCGGAAACAGCACCGGGTCGAGCAGCACCGCGCGTTGAAACAACTCTGGGTGCTTGGCCAGGATCAAGCTGCTGAGCACGCCACCAAAACTGTGGCCGAGGGCGAAACGCGGCACTTCACCGAATACGCTGCGGCCGGCATCGAACGCTTCCACCGCCAGTTCGGCGCTGCGATTCCAACCGTGGAAACGGCCGCCGTGGTCGCTGTCGCCATGGCCTTGAACGTCGCAGAGCCAGAGGTCGAAATCAGCGGCGAGGTGCTTGAGCATCGGCTCGTACGTGCGTCCGCAAAAGCCGTTGCCGTGGATAAAGTGCAGCAACGGTTTGCCGCTGGGCTCGCTGTGCCAGCCGCGCAGGGTGAAGTGGGCGGAGCTGGCGTGGGACCAGGGGTGCAGGGTGAAGGCGGTCATAAGGGGCGGACTTCTAGGGAAACGTGAGCGCAAGTTTAATGGTTTTGCGTTGGGCTTCGCTGCGCTTAACCCAACCTACAGGCTGCCATTCCAGCGTTGAGCTGGTGCTCGTTTTGCGGTTCGCTGAAGATCAGTTCCAGGCGCGAGTCTTTGCGCCATTCGCTGCTTTGCCGAGTGCAGCGGCTCGCCGTTCAGGGCGTTGGCCGATAGCCAGCCGGCGTTGCTGTGCATCACCAGTTTGGCGCGCCGCCAGGGCAGCCTCGCCAGCCACGTTTGCAGGCGCATAAGTTCGAATTGCTGGCTGGGATGCCAGCGCCAGCCGATGCTCCAGCCTTCGGCTTGGCCGCCGCTCTGGCAGATTGGCTGCGTGGGGTCGAGCCAGACGCTGGCGCGGTTGGCGGCGTCGGGGCTTGGTAATTCGGGCGCGCCGTCTGCGGCCTGCGCCGTCGCGCCGGGGAGTTCGGCCAGCGGCACGGCGCCCTGGCTGGTCCAGAAAATCGGGCGCGCTGGCAGGCGGTTGACGATGGCGGCGCGGGCGTCGGCGTCGAGGTGTTCGGCTTTGTTGAGCACCAGCAAACCGGCCTCGGCCAGGGCCGCTTGCTGGCTGTCCGGCAGCGGCAAGCCGGCGGCCAGCGCTTGGGCGTCAAGCACCAGCACGCTTGGCTGCACGGCCAGCACGCCTTCCCAGGGCGGATCACGCAACTGCGCCAGCAGTGCCGCCGGATGGCCCAGGCCTGACGGCTCGATAAACAGGCGATGAGGTTTGGCTTTGCGCAGCAGCCGGGCGAGGCCGATTTGGAACGGCGCGCCATTCACGCAACACAGGCAGCCGCCGGCCACTTCGCTCAGGGCGATGCCATCGTCGCCGGTGGTCAGCAACGCAGCGTCGATGCCAATCTGGCCGAATTCATTAATCAGCACGGCCCAGCGCTCATCGGCAGGGCGCTGCGCCAGCAGATGACGGATCAGGCTGGTTTTCCCGGCGCCCAGCGGGCCGGCAATCAAATGCGTGGGAATGTCGCTGAGCACGTGGGTTCTCGGGGTGTAATTTCAGGGTGGATAACCTTCGGCGAAAAGCGCCACAGGCACAAGCGCGGGGCTCGCCGTGCTAGAGTCGCCGGCACATTTTTTCGGCGCCGGAGACCCACGATGCGCGTATTGCTGTTGCCTTTGCTGCTTCTTCTATCCGGCCAGGTGATGGCCGAGGCCTGTGTGGTGCACAGCCAGGCTGAACGCTTGGATGTGAAGGTCTGTCAGCAGAACCGCAGCATTCCGCCCAACCTGTTTCACAGCGGCTTTTGCCAACCGACGATGAAGGGCCAACAAGTGACGGTCGACTACGTCGAACAATGCCCGCAGGGCTCGTTTGGCGTGTGCCGCTCGGCCAAAGTGCCGGGCACGCCGTATCAGCAAGACATTCACTATTACGGCGTGGCCAGCGACTCCGCCTACCTCAAGCCGGCCTGCGAAAGCAGAACCGTGGCGTGTGGATGGATCGCTGATCCGCCCTCACGCCGCCTCGTGCCAAGCGCCGAACGGGTCGGCGTAGTGCGCCCAGCCTTCGCTGCCCAAGGCCATTTCGGCGTCGCTTAGCAGGCAGTCGTCCAACTCGCTCCCGAGTTGGGCGAAGTCGATGTTCTGACCAATAAACACCAGCTCCTGGCGGCAATCGCCCACCTCCGCGCTCCAGTGGCGCATCACCGTGGCGACGCCCTCGTCGTCTTGCGGCCATTGCTCTTTCGGCACGTGCCGCCACCAGCGCCCGGCAAAGCCATAACGCATCAACCCGCCGGCTTGCGACCAACTGCCGGCGTCCTGATGTTTGCTCGCCAACCAGAAAAAACCTTTGGAGCGCAGCAGCCGGCCGTTGCTCCATTCGCGGTTGATAAAGTCGTAGAAACGCTGCGGATGAAACGGCCGCCGCGCCCGGTAAGCAAACGAGGCGATGCCGTATTCCTCGCTTTCCGGCAGGTGCTCGCCGCGTAGCTCCTGAAGCCAGCCGGGTGCTTGTGCGGCGCGCTCGAAATCAAAGCGGCCGGTGTCGAGAATTTTGCCCAACGGCACTTGGCCCATCACCATCGGTAGGATTTCGGCGTGGGTGTTGAGGCTGGCCAGAATGCTCATCAGCTCGCGGCGGTCTTCGCGGGAGATCAGGTCGATTTTGCTCACCAGAATGACATCGGCGAATTCGACCTGCTCGATCAGCAAGTCGGTGATGGAGCGTTCGTCGTCCTCGTCCACCACTTCGCCACGGCTCGCCAGGCTGTCGGCTTGTTGGTAATCGCGCAGGAAGTTCAGGCCGTCGACCACGGTAACCATGGTGTCCAGGCGCGCTACGTCGCTGAGGCATTGGCCGTCTTCACCGCGAAAGGTGAACGTTTCGGCCACGGGCAAGGGCTCGGCGATGCCGGTGGATTCGATCAGCAGATAGTCGAATCGGCCATCGCGGGCCAGCCGGTTCACTTCTTCGAGCAAGTCTTCGCGCAGGGTGCAGCAGATGCAGCCGTTGCTCATTTCCACGAGCTTTTCTTCGGCGCGGTTCAGGCTGACGTCGCGCTGCACTTCGCTGCCGTCGATGTTGATTTCACTCATGTCGTTGACGATCACGGCGACGCGCAAATTGTCGCGGTTACGCAGGATGTGATTGAGCAACGTGCTCTTGCCCGCGCCAAGAAAGCCGGACAAAACAGTGACGGGTAAACGGGGCGCTTGCATGGCGGATTCTCATCAGAACAGGAGCCGGTTTAGCTCAACGATTGTTATAGTATTACACGTTATACAATAACAAAACGTCGGACTTTAACGGCCGTCCCGATTTTTCGAATGCCATAAAAAAACCCCTGCGCCGCGCTGTAAGCCAGCGGGGCCGAGGAGTTTCACGTGGAACTGGCAGTTTAATTGCGCTGAGCCCGTGCCGTTAACGCGTGTTGGCAGGCAGGCCTGAACAGTCGGCACCCACCCAACGACCCGTCGATTCGAGGCGGCCTTGCTGCTTCTGTCCGCCCATCAAAAACGTGCCGTTAACGGTGGTGGCGAACTCACGAGAGCTGAGGAAAGTCGTCTGCCCTTGCCCTTGTCCCTGCGGGCAACTGACGGTGAATTTCATCATTTGCGGAGTGCGTTCGGTGATCTGCTGCTTGCAGCCGGAATGGGCGCCCTGGGTTGGGAAGTTGTCGGTTTGCGCCTGCTCCGGGGTGATGCACATGCGCACGCCGTTGCCCGCCATCGCCACGCCTTGTTTGGCCATGGCCTGCTCAGCCATTTTGCGTTGCTCAGGCGGCAGGCTACCCATTAGCAATTGCAGATCGGGCATCTGCTGGCCATTGACCTGCATGTTTTTCGACTGGATTTCCCACAGCCCGGGTTGCAGCTTCTCAGCCCTGCGCCAAGGACGACATTCCGAGCGCGGCAGTGCAGGCAAGAACAAGGCGAATCTTCATAAATCACGGTCCTTCTGGCAGGTGGGGAAGCGGCGCAACTATGGCGCGGCCAGCCATGTAGACGCCAGCTACAGTCGACAGTTGCACCGGCACACGGCACATTGCGTGTCAGCGCATTGCCCAAGCGACCCCGGCATGGACGTGATCATCCCACCGCTGTTCGGCTACCTGATAGCCCTCACCCATCTGCTCGGCATCTGCGCCGCGCTGCACGCCATCCTCACGGTACGCACCGCCCAGGGTTCCATCGCCTGGGCGTTGTCGCTGCTGTTTATTCCGTACCTGACGCTGATTCCCTACCTGGTGTTTGGCCGCAGCACGTTCGACGCGTACATCCGAGCGCGCCGCCACGCCGACCGAGAAATGCGCACCGCCATGAGCACGCTCAACTGGCGACCCTGGGCCGAGGAGGCCCTGGCCGCGCGAACACCGACGCTTACCGTACCCTCGGCGCCCTGCCCTCGTTGGGCCACATGCCGTGCCTGGCGAATAATCAGGTGCGGTTGTTGATCGATGGCAACGCCACGTTCGAAGCCATTTTCGCCGCCGTCGCCAGCGCCCGGCAGGTGGTGCTGGTGCAGTTTTTCATCATCCACGACGACGACCTCGGCCGCCGTTTACACGCCCTGCTGCTGGAGCGCGCAGCGGCCGGCGTGGCCGGTTTATTTGCTGTACGACAGCATCGGCAGCCACGCCCTGCCCCGGCGCTATGTGCAGAGCCTGCGCAGCGGCGACGTCAACGTGCGCGCCTTCAGCACGCGCCGTGGGCTGATCAATCGCTTCCAGTTGAATTTCCGTAACCACCGCAAGATCGTCGTGGTCGATGGCGACTTCGGCTTTGTCGGCGGCCTCAATGTGGGCGACGAGTACCTGGGTTTGAAAGCACCGCTGGCGCCCTGGCGCGACACCCACGTGGAACTGCGCGGGCCGGCGGTGGCGTGTTTGCAGGAATCGTTTGCTGAAGATTGGTTTTGGGCCACGCGCCAGCTGCCGCCGCTGATGCTGCCCGAGGCATACGGCGGCGAGGGCAAGCTGTGCCAGGTGCTCACCAGCGGCCCGGCCGATGCGCAGGAAACCTGCTCGCTGTTTTTTGTCGAAGCGGCCAACTGCGCCCGCGAGCGCCTGTGGATAACCAGCCCGTATTTCATTCCGGATGAATCGGTTTCCGCCGCCCTGCGCCTGGCCGTGCTGCGCGGCGTGGACGTGCGCATCTTGCTGCCGTCACGGCCCGACCATCGCACGGTGTACGCCGCGTCCAGCCTGTACGCCTTCGCGGCGTTGCACAGCGGCGTGCGGGTGTTTCGCTATCAGCCGGGGTTTGTGCACCAGAAGGTGGTGCTGATCGATCAGAAGATCGCTGCCATCGGCAGCGCCAATCTCGACAACCGCTCGTTTCGCCTGAACTTCGAAATCATGTTGATCACCGTCGATGAAGCGTTCGCCCTGGAGGTGGAACGCATGCTCGACAATGACTTCGGCCAGGCGATTGAACTGGCGGCGGGCGACGACCAAAACATTCACCGCCTGCGCCAGCTGGGCATGCGCATCGCCAGGTTGATTTCGCCGATTTTGTAACCGCCGATTCAGGCTTCAGCTTCTTCCTTGTAAACCTGCAACCCGCGCGCCTGGTAATTGCCCAGCGCGCTCGGGTGATCCAGCGTGCAGGTATGCACCCACACCCGCTTGGTGCCCGGCCAGGCCCAGGCCGACTCCAGCGCGTGCGTCAGCATCAGGCCGCCAAAGCCTTTGCCGAAAAATTCCTGCACCAGGCCGAAGTACAGAATCTCCACGTCACCGTCGGCGCTGCGTTGCAGCTCGTAGTAGCCGGCGATAGCGCCCTGCTCGTAGGCGACGAAGGTGCGGTGGTTGTCTTGTTCTACCAGCTCGCGCCATTGCGCGTCGGTCCACACCAGCTTGTCGGTCCACTCCCACGGCCCGCCCACCAGTTGGTACAGAAAACGGTTTAGCGGGAACTGCTTGATCACGCACTCGACAATGCTCAGCGCTGCCGGCAGCGGTTTGCCGCGCACCTGCTCGGGGCTGTGCATGTCCAAGTAATACGTAATGTTTTCAATGGCTGCCATGGCCGGCCCCAACAGGAAATGTGCGCCGAGGCTACTGCACCGGCGCGCTCAGGGGCATACGCAGCTAACGGGTTTTTTTATCCGTACAGATCGGCGCGCGACCACGGCAGGCTATGGCTGCCATCGGCCAGCGGTTTTACCGCGAGAATCTGATGCAGGTTCATCCAGCCGCGGGCAAACCCATAAGCGCAGCCGGCCAGGTACAAACGCCAGATGCGCAACGCCTGCTCCGGCACCAGCGCCTTGGCTTCGCTGAGCCGGCTTTCCAGGTTGGCGCTCCACATGTCCAAGGTGCGCGCGTAGTGCAGGCGCAGGCTTTCCACATCCACCACTTCCAGCCCGGCTTCGCTGAGATGCGCCGTCATACGGCTCACGTGCGGCAGTTCGCCGTGGGGAAACACGTAACGGCCAATGAATTCGCCCGCGCCGCGCCCAGCCGGGCGGCCATCGGTGTAGCGCGAGGTGATGCCATGGTTCATCACCAGCCCGCCTTCGCGTACGGCGCCGAATAGCTGCTGGCAGTACAGCGGCAGATTGGCGTGACCGACATGTTCGAACATGCCCACGCTGACCACTTTGTCGAAGCGGCCGTCTTGCGGCACGTCGCGGTAGTCCATTAGCTCGAGCTGCACGTTTTCCTGCAGGCCTCCGGCGGCTACCCGCTCCCGGGCCAGGTCCAGTTGCGCCTGGCTCAGGGTGATGCCGGTGACCTGCACGCCGAACTCTCGGGCGGCGAAGCGCGCCAAGCCGCCCCAACCACAGCCGACGTCGAGCAAGTGCTCGCCGGGTTGCAGCCGTAGCTTGCGGCACAAGTGGCGCAGCTTGGCCTGCTGCGCGGTGGCCAGGTCTTCTTTTCCGGTAGGAAAGTAGGCGCAGGAATAGACCATGTCCGGGTCGAGCCACAGCTGGTAGAAGCGGTTCGACAGGTCGTAGTGGTAGGAAATCGCCTCGGCATCGGTGGCCTTGTCGTGCGCTTCGCGCTGCAACGCCCGTTGCTCGTCATCGCTTAACGCTTCGCTCAGGGCGTCGCCCAGGCGAATCACCTCGAAATCGGCCCTTCCAGCTCTAGCCGACCCTCCACGTAAGCGCCGCCGAGTGCATCCAGGCTCGGATGGCTGAGCTGACTGATCAGGCCAGGGTCCTTGATCACCATGGTCACCTGCGGCTGCGGCCCCAGGTCGAGTTCGTAGCCGTTCCATAAGCGCAGGCGCAACGGCAGTTGCAGATTGCGCAGGGTCAGTGGAAGTTGCGCCAGCATAAAAAGCCCCCGTACAGACGTCATGCAGTGGCTCTGACGAGCCCAAAGCTACTGACCGAGGCAAGCGACGCGCAGTTGCACAGCTCTGCCGGGCGGGCGATGTGCGGCCGTTTCGCCGGGCGTTTAGTCGCTGGCCGGGCGAAACAGGTGCGCATGCCCAGCGCGGTACAGGTTGGAATCAGCGAAGGCGTCGGCGCTGAGCACCCGACCGACCACAATCAACGCCGTGCGCTGAAAGCCTTTGGCCGCCACCGCCGCTTCGATATCCGCCAGGGTGCCTCGCACCCAGTCCTGATCGGGCCAACTGGCGCGGTGGACCACGGCGATGGGGCAATCGGCGCCGTAATGCGGCACCAGCGCCTCGACGATCTTGGCCAAATGCTGCACGCCCAAATGGATGGCCATGGTGGTGCCGTGGCGCGCCAAGTCGGCCAGCGCTTCGCCTTCCGGCATTTTCGAGCGGCTGCCGTAGCGGGTGAGAATCACCGTTTGCGCGATGCCGGGCAGCGTCAGCTCGCTTTCCAGCAAGGCCGCGCAGGCTGCCGTTGCGGTGACGCCGGGCACGATTTCGAAGGGAATATTCAGGCGGCGTAAATGGCGAATCTGCTCGCCGATTGCGCCGTATAACGACGGATCGCCGGAGTGCACGCGGGCAACGTTCTGCCCCTGGCTGTGGGCGGTCTCGATCAGGCGGATGATTTCATCCAGATGCAGCTCGGCGGTGTTCACCACGGTATCTGCGCGATGGCCCTCCAGCACCGCCTCTGGCACCAGCGAACCGGCGTACAGCAACACCGGGCAGCTGCGTATCAAGCGCTGGCCTTTCACGGTAATTAGCTCGGGGTCGCCGGGGCCGGCGCCAATGAAATACACCGTCATACGCATTCCTCCACGCCGGCGATGGCCACGGTGGCGCTCGCACTGGTGTGTTTACCGATTAAAAGCCCGGCGCGTTTTTTCCCGTCACCGCTTCCACCTGCGTCAGAGCGCTTGCCTCGGCGACGCTGACTGCGCCAGTTGCGCGCAGGGCAATGGCCGACACGCTGCTGACGCGATCACTGGCTGCGTCCAACTGAGCCGGTGGCAGCCACGCGAGCGGCAAGCGCAACGTGGCGGCGAGCGCGCGAAGGCCAGCCTCGTCACGTTTGTGTTCAACGCTGGCGAGGCCGGCGAGGTCAGCGACACCCAACCCGTGCGCGCTCAGCGTGTGTTCCAGCAACTGACGAAGTTCAGCCTCGCTACAACCCGCGCGGCATCCGATTCCAGCGATAAAAGGCGCAACGATAGGCACAGAGAAAAACGCCTGAATACGTAAGAAAAAACCCGCTGAGAGCATGCCCTTCAGCGGGTTCTTGCGCAGCATGAACGAGGGGGTTACACCGCGCTCTTGCCCGCAAACCGGCGATACAGCCAGGCGCTCAGCAAGCCCAGGGCCGACCAGAACAACGCGTTGGTAATCAGCGAGGCCCAGATGAACTGATGCTCCAGCGCCTCGGGTGCCAGGCTCGAATGCACCTCAGGCTGCGGCGCGCCGATGACGTGTGGCACCACCAGCAACACAGCGCCGATCACTTTCACCGCCCAGTGGCGGGCGAATACCAAAAAGGCCAGGCCCACGGCGGTCGCGGTTGCGGTGCCGATCCACCAGTACTGACGCAGCTGCAAATCAGCGGCGGCGGTGCCTGGCAATTCAGGCGGCAGACCGAGCGAGGGCGCCAGCGAAAAGGTAGCGAAACCGGCCAGGCCCCAGAACAAACCGTCACGGGTACGACCCGGCGCGCGCAGGGTGAACAAGCCCGCCAACATCAGCGCGAAACCAACGGCCACCACCAGATTGGCGCCCGTGGTCGACGCCACGCGCTGCCAGCCGTCTTGCGGCGACCACGCTTCGCTGCTGTGTTCATGGGAATGGGCGGCGGCGCCCGGCTCATGGCTGTGCTCGGCAGGTGCGGCCTGCGCCATAGCCGGCTCAGCGCTTTCAAAGGTTTCGCCCTGAAGAATCAGCGGCGCCACCCAGAAGCTTTGCAACAGGGTCAGAAACAGGGCACCCAGTAGCCCGGCAAACCCGGCGGTTTGCGCAATACGCTTAATCATTTCGCGGTCTCTTCAGTCGCACGCACACTTGGTGGCACAGAAATTAGTGGCACGGAAACGCGGCACTGTGGCGGGTGTCGTGAGCAGCGTTGTGTACCGCCTCGACATGGGAGAAACCGGCGAAATACACCAGCAACGCGCCCAACAGGCCGGCGCCGATGGCGACCACGAGACGCTGAGAAAGCGAGGCACTGGCCTCGGCAGAATGAGTAAGGGTGCTACTGGACATGACCGTTCCCTCTGAACTGGAAATGAAAACGTAGCAGAAGGGAACGCACGAGGAGCCGAATGCGAGCGCATTCAGACTTCCGGCTTGCGCCCGCCCACCGCGGGTTTTGCCTACTGGTATGAATTCAGGCCGGTCTCCGGGCTCGCATGGCTGAAGGGTTTCAACACACGCCTACCGTTGCGGGGGCAGCGTCGGACTAACTGCTCCAGAACCGACCAGAGCGCGCACCGACTTCCCGTTTCACCTTGCGCACGACGACGCAAGACACCTGAAACAGCGCGCTAGAACACCATTTTCATCGGCAAAGGTCAACGCTGACGTGCCTCGCCCGTGCAGGCTTCCATGTCCAGAAGCTGGATGATCGGACCTCATCGAATTTGACCCATCCCCCACCACTGCGTAGCCTTGCTCGCTTCGAGGTCTCGGCGCATTTGCGCCAGAGCTAAGAGGAACGCGGTGCGCTGAACAGCCAGGCCGCGGCTGCCCCCGCAACTGTAAACGACCGGCTTTCTTCCAGTGCCACTGCCACGCGCGGGAAGGCGAGGAAAGCGGCCCGCATCAAGGGCCATGTCGTGAGCCAGGAGACCTGCCTCGAACCTATTCACGACAACCGGGCGGGGTGATCCGGTGGCGAATTCTGCGGTGAGCGCTCTGCTCGCTGTAGCCGTCGCAGCCGCCCGCCGATCCGATTTCGCGCGTATCCAACAGGGCTGCATTCGATGAAAAGCTTGGCCAAACTCCCCGTCACCATCGTCACCGGCTTCCTCGGCGCCGGCAAAACCACGCTGCTGCGCCATATGCTCGACAACGCCGAAGGCCGCCGCATTGCGGTGATCGTCAATGAGTTTGGCGAGCTGGGTATCGACGGTGAAATCCTCAAGCAATGCACCATCGGCTGCACCGAAGAAGAAGCCAACGGCCGCGTTTACGAGCTGGCCAACGGCTGCCTGTGCTGCACGGTGCAAGAGGAATTCTTCCCGGTGATGCGCGAGTTGGTAGCGCGGCGCGGTGACTTGGACCAAATTCTTATCGAAACCTCGGGCCTGGCCCTGCCCAAGCCATTGGTGCAGGCCTTCAACTGGCCGGAAATTCGCAACGCCTGCACCGTTGATGCGGTGATCACCGTGGTCGACAGCCCGGCCGTAGCCGCCGGCACCTTCGCCGCATTCCCAGACCAGGTCGACGCGCAGCGCCGCGAAGACCCGAACCTGGACCACGAATCGCCGCTGCACGAGCTGTTCGCCGACCAACTGGCCAGCGCCGACCTGGTGATTCTCAACAAAGCCGACTTGCTCAGCCCTGAAGCCCTGGCCGCCGTGCGTGCCGAAGTGGCCGAGGAACTGCCGCCCGCGGTGAAAGTGATCGAAGCACGCAGCGGCGTGCTGCCTTTGTCGGTGCTGCTGGGCTTGAACTCGGAAACCGAGCTGCACATCGACAGCCGCAAAACCCACCACGATCTTGAAGACCACGAAGAGCATGACCACGACGAGTTCGACTCCTTCTCCGTGGAACTGCCGGAAGTCGAAGAAGCGCAGTTGCTGGCTGCGCTCAACGGCCTGGTGGAGCGTCACGGCGTGCTGCGCGTCAAAGGCTTCGCCGCCATTCCCGGCAAACCGATGCGCCTGCTGATTCAGGGCGTAGGCAAGCGTTTCGACAAACACTTCGACCGCGCGTGGCGCAGCGATGAAACGCGCAGCAGTCATTTGGTGATCATTGGCCAGGAGTTGGATGAAGCGGTGATTGGTAACGAATTGCGCCAGGCATTGGTGTGAACACGCGGCAATTGCCTTTGCTCCCTCTCCCGCTCGCGGGAGAGGGTTGGGGGTGAGGGCAGCGGTTTTGCGTTAGCCCCGGCCCTCTCCCTCGGTCCCTCTCCCGCAAGCGGGAGAGGGAAGCACAGCATCTGAGTCTGTTATGCACTTACTGCGCACCCAACCCGGTGGTTTCGTCCCCGCTGATGGCATTGCCCATCTGGCGCAAACCCCTGCGGATGTGGTGATTCTGTGCACCGGAGACTCGCACCTTTCGCTGCTCGCCGCCGCTGCCCAAACCCTGCCGGACGATTACCCAAGCCTGCGCCTGGCCAGCCCCGCGCAGTTGCAGAATCACGCCTCGGTGGACCTCTACGTCGAGGAAGTGCTGCAACACGCCAAGGTGATTCTGGTATCGGTGCACGGCGGGCTGAGTTATTGGCGCTACGGCATTGAGCGGCTGGTGGAACTGGCGCAACGCGGCGCGCAGTTGATTCTGGTGCCAGGCGATGACAGCCCGGACCCGGAGCTAACCGCCCTCGGCACCGTCGCGCCGGAGCAGGCCGAACGCCTGTGGCAGTACCTGCGCCAGGGCGGCGTCGACAACGCCCGTCAGCTGTTTCATTACCTGGCCGCCACTTGGCTCAACGGCGATTACCCCTGGGCCGAGCCGCAGCCGTTGCCGCGTGTGGGCGTGTATCACCCCAGCGCGGCCAATGCCGGACTGGCAGATTGGCAAGCGACCTGGGCAGCCGGCCAGCCGGTGGTGGGCCTGCTGTTCTATCGCACCCACGTGCAGTCGGCGAACACCGCCTTCATCCACAGCTTCTGCGAGCGCTTGAGCGCGCAAGGGCTGAACCCGCTGCCCATCGCCGTCGCCAGTTTGAAAGAAGCGGCGTGCCTGGCCGTGGTCGAAGACCTGCTCGACGAAAGCAACGCCAGCCTGATCATCAACACCACTGGCTTCGCCCAATCCAACCCCGAGCAACCCAACCTGCGCCCGTTCCGCCGCAATGTGCCGGTGCTGCAGGCGATTTGCGCGCTGGATAATCAGCCGCTGTGGGAGGCCAACCCGCAGGGCCTGGGCTCGCGCGATTTGGCCATGCACATCGCCTTGCCGGAACTCGATGGCCGGCTGATTACCCGCCCCATCAGCTTCAAGGGCCTGGCGTGGCGCAGCGAGCGCAGCCAGAGCGATGTGGTGTGCTACGAAGCCGATCTGGAGCGCATGGACTTTGTCGCCGAGCTGGCGCGCCGCTGGGTCGACCTGGGGCGGGTGGCCAATGCCGACAAACGCATCGCCCTGGTGCTCGCCAATTACCCCACCCGCGATGGCCGCATCGGCAACGGCGTGGGCCTCGACACGCCCGCTGCGGCGCTGAATATTCTTCGCGCCCTGCAAGCCGAGGGCTACCCGGTCGAACGTTTGCCGGAAACCGGCACCGCGCTGATTCATGAGTTGCTCGGTGGCGTGACCAACGACCTCGACGGCCTGGACCTGCGCCCCTGTGCGCAAAGCCTGGCGCTCGCTGACTATCACCGCCTGTTCGCCCGCCTGCCACTGGCTAACCAGCAAGCGGTGCGTGAACGCTGGGGCGAGCCCGAACAAGACCCCATGTTCCGAGGCGGTCGCATGATGATCGCCGGGCTGCGCTACGGCCTGACGTTTGTCGGTATTCAGCCGGCGCGCGGCTACCAGCTCGACGCCAGCGCCGTGTACCACGACCCCGATCTGGTGCCGCCCCACGGTTACCTGGCGTTTTACTTCTGGTTGCGCGACACCTTCGCCATGAACGCCGTGGTGCATGTTGGCAAGCACGGCAATTTGGAATGGCTGCCGGGCAAAAGCGTGGGCTTGTCGCAGCATTGCTGGCCGGACGCAATTCTTGGCCCAACGCCGAACGTGTACCCGTTTATCGTCAACGACCCCGGCGAAGGCGCGCAGGCCAAGCGTCGCACCCAGGCGGTGATCATCGACCACCTGATGCCGCCGCTCACCCGCGCCGAAAGCTACGGCCCGCTGCGCGACATTGAGCGCCTGGCCGACGAGTACTACGACGCTTCGCTGCTCGACGAGCGGCGCGCGACCGAGCTGCGCGGCGAAATTCTCGCCCTGGTGCGCGCGACCCAGCTCGACCGCGAGTTGCAGCTACAGATCAACGACGACCCCAATTCCTGGCTGCCCCAGTTGGACGCCTATCTGTGCGATTTAAAGGAATCGCAGATTCGCGACGGCCTGCATGTGTTCGGCGAATCGCCGGCTGGGCGCTTGCGCCTGGACACGTTGCTGGCCTTGCTGCGCATTCCCCGTGGCGACGGCAAAGGCCGCAACGCCAGCCTGTTGCAGGCGCTGGCGAAGGATTTCGAGCTGGGTTTCAACCCGCTGAATTGCGAAATGGCCGCGCCGTGGAGCGGGCCGCGTCCGGCTGCGCTGCACGCGGTTAGCAACGATACCTGGCGCACGGAAGGCGACACCCGTGAACGGCTCGAGCTGTTCGCCGTGCAATTGATTGCCGCCAGCTTGAATGGCGACCAGTCGGAATGCGGCGAACACACCCGCGCCGTGTTGGCGGCGTTGCGCGAGCACGTGGCACCGACGCTGGACGCCTGCGGGCCGGCGGAAATGCACGGCTTGCTCGCGGCGCTGCGCGGCGCCTTCGTGCCCGCCGGGCCGAGCGGTGCGCCTAGTCGCGGGCGCCTCGACGTGCTGCCCACCGGGCGCAATTTCTATTCGGTAGACGTACGCAACCTGCCAACCCCGACCGCCTGGCGCATCGGCTTCCAGTCCGCAAACTTGTTGCTCGAACGCCACCTGCAAGACCACGGTGACCACCTGCGCCAACTGGGCCTGTCGGTATGGGGCACGGCCACCATGCGCACCGGCGGTGACGACATGGCGCAGGCCATGGCGCTGATGGGTGTGCGCCCGGTGTGGCAGTCGAGCAGCCAGCGTGTGGAAGACTTTGAAATCCTGCCGTTGTCGTTACTCGACAGGCCGCGCGTGGACGTGACCTTGCGGGTGTCCGGCTTCTTTCGCGACGCGTTCAGCAACCTGATTCGCCTGTTCGACGCCGCCGTGCAAGCGGTCGCCGAGCTGGACGAACCGGACGACATGAACCCCCTCGCCGCCCGCGTTCGTGAAGAGCGCCAGCGTCTGCAAGAGCAGGGTGTGCCGCCCGAGCAGGCGCGCCGCGAAGCGGGCTGGCGGGTGTTTGGCAGCAAGCCGGGGGCGTACGGCGCCGGCATTCAGAACGCTATCGAAGAGCGTCTATGGCAAACCCGCGCCGACCTGGCCGAGGTCTACCTGAACTGGGGCAGCTATGCCTATGGCGCGGGGGATGCGGGCACGCCGGCGCGGGAACAATTTATCCAGCGCCTGGAGCGCGTGCAGGCGGTGCTGCACAACCAGGACAACCGCGAGCACGACATCCTCGACTCCAACGACTACTACCAATTCCAGGGCGGCATGTTGGCGGCGGTGGAAACCTTGCGCGGCAGTTCGGTCGCCAGCTACCACGGCGATCACAGCCAGGCCGACAACCCGCGAATTCGCACGCTTAAAGAAGAACTCAACCGTGTGGTGCGCGCTCGGGCGGCCAACCCGAAATGGATCGCCGGCATGAAACGCCACGGCTACAAAGGCGCCTTCGAACTGGCCGCCACCGTGGACTACCTGTGCGCCTTCGACGCCACCAGCGAGCTGATCGACGATCACCAATACCAACTGCTCACCGACGCCTATCTGCTCGACCCCGACACCCGAGACTTTATTCAGCAGCACAACCCCGGAGCGCTGCGCGAAATCACCGAACGCTTGCTCGAAGCCCAGCAACGTGGACTCTGGCAGGAGCCCGGCGAGTACCGGGCAGCGTTGGAAAATTTATTAATCGACAGTGAAGAAGCGTAACGAATGGCGGCGGGTTAGTTCGCTGGTATTTCATATCCGAAACGCTTGCTCAATGTATAGATCTCATACGCTTAAACTTTAAACTTCCTACATACATGCCAACGTTGTGCCGCTGATATAACGCGCTCACTTAACCGCAGACCTGTTTGCCTTATACGAAGTATCTTCAATTAAACGGCGTAAGCCCTTTTCCTGCCGGGAACAATCCTACGTATTACGGACGACAATCTTAATAAACAACAGCACTTTGCATCGTCTAGGTAGAAAAGCGCCCGCAGCAATATTGTGGAAATATCCAAACAATATCCGAGCAAACTTAACCGACCGCTTGGAACTTTTAATCATGTCAAATTTTCGCTTATGCAAGATTACGATTGCCATCACCCTGGCGTTATCCGGCAACACTTATGCTGCGCCTGCCGTCGATGCTGTCGGCGTCCTGGCCGATTCGATCATGGCGTCATTCATTACTATTGGTGATCCCGCCAGCATTACGGTTGTCGGCGGCACGTTCGAAGTAATTAGTGGAACGACCACTCACGGCATTAGCAACACCGGCGACATCCAAACCGGCACTGTTACCTCTACTGGCAACGCCAACGTTGGCGGCGCGCTCGGGGTGACCGGCGCAACGACCACTACCGGCATTACCAACACCGGCGCCATTCAAACCACTACCGTCACCTCCACTGGTGACGCCACGGTTGGCGGCGCACTCGGCGTCACCGGCGCAACGACCACTACCGGCATTACCAACACCGGCGCCATTCAAACCACTACCGTCACCTCCACTGGTGACGCCACGGTTGGCGGCGCACTCGGCGTCACCGGCGCAACGACCACTACCGGCATTACCAACACCGGCGCCATTCAAACCACTACCGTCACCTCCACTGGCGACACCACAGTTGGCGGTGCACTTGGCGTGACAGGCGCAACGACCACCAACGGCATCACCAACACCGGCGCCATTCAGACCACCACCGTCACCTCCACTGGCGACACCACGGTTGGCGGCGCACTCGGGGTTACAGGCGCAACGACCACAAACGGCATCACCAATACCGGCGCCATTCAAACCACCACCGTCACCTCCACTGGCGACACCACGGTTGGCGGCGCACTTGGCGTTACAGGCGCAACGACCACAAACGGCATCACCAACACCGGCGCCATTCAAACCACCACCGTCACCTCCACTGGCGACACCACGGTTGGCGGCGCACTTGGCGTTACAGGCGCAACGACCACAAACGGCATCACCAACACCGGCGCCATTCAAACCACCACCGTCACCTCCACTGGCGACACCACGGTTGGCGGCGCACTTGGCGTTACAGGCGCAACGACCACAAACGGCATCACCAACACCGGCGCCATTCAAACCACCACCGTCACCTCCACTGGCGACACCACGGTTGGCGGCGCACTTGGGGTGACAGGCGCAACGACCACCAACGGCGTTACCAACACCGGCAACATCCAGACCGATACCATCAATGCAACGGGCAACGGCGTTATTACCGGCTCCCTGAATGTAGCCGGCGGTATTACCACTACCACCATTACCAACAATGGTGACGTGACGACTCACGGAAATACCACCATTGATAACAACTTGACCGTCGGCGGAACAACAACTGCAGCCGGCGTAGTTAATAACGGCGCACTTAACCAAACGGGCAACACCAGCATTAATACAACCGGTACTGCACAAACTTCGATAGGCAATGCTTCGAAGTCGGCCGGAAACGTTGTATTGCAATCGGGTGATAACAGTCTTTCAGTGACTCAACAAGCAGTGTCAGTAGGCGGGGCAAACGGCTCTAATGTCGTTCTCGGTTCGACGTCGGGTAATTCGATGATTCGTTTAAACGGCAATAGACTGCAGGATGTTGGCGAGGCCGTCGAGGGAACTGACGCGGTTAACTTGAACCAACTTAACCGCGCTACGCATAAACTCAGTGGCGAGATTGATGACGCCTACGCCGGTATAGCCGCCATCGCGGCGATGACCAGTGTGCCGGAACTTCAGGCCGGTGCTAATTTTGGCGTGGGTGTGGGCGTTGGCAACTTCAAAGGCGCACAGTCGGTTGCGGTGGGCGCGCAGGCGCGGATCAATAGCAATGTTGCGGTTAAAGCATCGGTCGGCATTTCTCAAGGGCAAGTCACCACAGGCATCGGCGCCGGTTTCAGTTGGTAAGCTTTCCCGGGCGCTGTGACTAAGCAATTGATCACGGCAGCACCGCACCTGAAAAGCGCCACGCATGTGGCGTTTTTTCGCCTTGCGTACCGGTTGCACCGAGACTGCGCAGCGACCCAAAGCTGCGCCTCGCCGCTATCAGGGGCCCACGCTTTAGCGCTTCCGGCAAATACGCTTCGAGTGCCCGTGAGCCGTTACACTTGGCGCTATCTCCACCAGCCGAGCCCCACCATGACCCCGCAATTTCCCCTTGCCGCTGTCGTCGCCGCTGACTCGCTAAAACTGGCGCTGTGTCTGGCGGCCATCGACCCCGCGATTGGGGGCGTATTAATCGAAGGCCCGCGCGGCATGGCCAAGTCCACCTTGGCGCGCGGCGTGGCGCAGCTGTTGCCGGGTGGGCATTTCGTGACACTGCCGTTGGGCGCGAGCGAGGAGCGCATTGTCGGCACCCTTGACCTGGATGCAGCGCTCGCCGAAAGCCGCGCGCAATTCTCCCCCGGCTTGTTGGCCAAGGCCGACGGCGGCGTGCTGTACGTGGATGAAGTGAACCTACTGCCGGATCATCTCGTGGACCTGCTGTTGGACGTCGCCGCCAGCGGCGTCAACCATGTGGAGCGCGACGGCATCTCGCACCAGCACGCGGCGCGTTTTGTGCTGATCGGCACCATGAACCCGGAAGAAGGCCAACTGCGCCCGCAGCTGCTGGATCGCTTTGGCCTCAAAGTCATTCTCGATGCCCAGCCGCAGCCGCAAGCGCGCGCCGAAATCGTGCGTCGGCGCCTGGCGTTTGATGCCGACCCGGCCGCCTTTATGCAGCAGTGGCAGGCGCCGCAGCAGGCGTTGCGCGAGCGTTGTCTGGCAGCGCGCGGCGCCCTTACGAACATCGAGCTGGACGACGTCAGCGTCAACGAAATCGCCGAGCGCTGCTATGCCGCTGGAGTCGATGGCTTACGCGCCGACTTGGTCTGGTTGCGCGCCGCCCGTGCCCATGCCGCCTGGCGCGGCGCCGACTCGATCAGCGCTGAAGACATCGACGCCGTCGAACCCTTTGCTCTCGCCCACCGTCGCCGTCACACCCCGCCACCGGCAGCGCAGCCGCCGCACGCGCCGCCGACGCCGCAGACAAGTTCAGCGGGGGCTTCGGCTGGCGAAGGCCAGTGGGGCGAAATGCCTGCGCAGGCGGTGCCCACGGGGGCGGCGCGCGAGTTGCCGCGCTGGCCAAAAAAGCCCCAAGCATCCGCCCGCGACAGGTCACTGGCGCGGATGCCAGACCCAGACCCGGCGCCCTGCAAGGCGGCCGTCATGGCGCCAAGCAAACCGGCGAGACCGGCGCCATCGACTGGCTAAGCACCTTGCTGCGTGGCCGTCCGACACGGGCCCGCGAGGTAGTGCGAAAGCCGCGCAGCCAGCGGCCAAGCGAATTGTGGGTATTGGTGGTGGACGCCTCCGCCTCTACCCGCCGCCATGGCGCGCTGACACAGGCCAAAGGCTTGCTGGGCACGGTGCTCGAGCAGGCGTATCAACAGCGCGTGCGCATCGCCGTATTGCACGCGACTGGAATGCAAGCGCAGTGGCCGTTCCAGGGGCAGAAACGCTCGGCGGCGATGCTGGCCTGGGTGTCAGACTTGGGCGCTGGCGGCGGCACGCCGTTGATTGAAGGGCTGGTACAAACCGGCGACTGGCTGACCCAGCGCCAGCGCAGCAAGCCTGCCGAACAGCAAAAGGTGCTGGTGATTACCGACGGGCGCTTACGCGAGTGGCCGGCATTGCCGCCGATGGCGTGCCCGGCGTTAGTGGTGGACATCGAAAGCGCGCCGATCAGGTTAGGGCGCGCGCAGGTATTGGCGGAGCAATTGGGCGCGCAGTATCGGCATATTGAGAGTCTGTCCCCCTCCATGCGCATGTGAGCGCGGCCGAGGAGCATTGCGAGATCGCTTACTCGTAAACCGTCACGCGGTTGCGCCCGTCTTCCTTTGATGCATACAGCGCTTCGTCCGCCCAGCGAATCCATTCTTCATGGTGGTCGCAGGTCACGGACAGATCCGCCACACCCAGGCTGATGGTCAGGCGCAGAATTTCCCCGGCATGTTCAATTTTCAGCGCGGCGACGTTGTGGCGCAGGCGCTCGGCAAACACGCGGCCGCCTTCCTTGCTGGTGTCCGGCAGCAGAATCACAAACTCCTCACCGCCGTAGCGGCCGGCCACGTCCATGTCGCGGCTCAGGTCGCGAATCACATCGGCGACGCGCTGAATGGCTTTGTCGCCGGCCTGATGGCCGTAGGTGTCGTTGATGCGTTTGAAATGGTCAATGTCGAGCATGATCAGCGTCGCCGTGCTGTCGTAACGGCGGTGGCGGGCGTGCTCTTTTTGCAGGCTCTCTTCCCAGTGACCGCGGTTGTACAAGCCGGTGAGGCGATCGGTACTGGAGAGCTTCTGCAGCTCGGCGTTGGCCGATAGCAGCTGGCGGCGGTTGTTTGCCACGTCGGTAACGTCGTAGATCACCAGGCAGATATGGCCGATTTTGCTGTTCGCCGAACGCAGCGGGAACAGCGTGGTGTTCTGGTACATGAAATCTTCACGGCCCGTGATTGGCTGGTAATTCTGGAACCGCAGCAAGTACGGCCGCTGCTCCCACACCGTGAACGCCGGGGTGCCGAGGGCGGCGACGCCTTCGACTTTCTTGCGAAACCACTTGCTGTCCACTTCCGGGAACAGTTCGAAGAACGAGCTGCCGTTGGCCACGCCTGGCTGAATGCCCGAGCGGTTTTCCATAAACGTGTTCCACACCAGCACGCGGTAATCCGCATCGAACACCACCACGCCCACGTCGATGCTCTGCACGATGGCGAGCAGCCAGTGGAATTCGTTGAGGTCGATCGGCTCGTTCATGGGGCGGCCTAATTCATCAAATACGCGAGTTTTTTGTGCAACAGCTGCACGGAATCTTCGCTGAACAGCATCAGCAAGTCGAAGTGGATGTCGTGTCCTTCAAGGCTGTAGCTGATTTCCACGGCCAGGGTTTTCTTGTTGCGCCGGCTGTTCACGTGAATCAACTCATCGATGGCCAGGTGCTCGCCCAGAATTTGCGGATGGCTCTGGGAAAACACCACGTCGATCTGCTCGGCAATCCCCGCCAGGCATGCGCCGATTAACAGGGTGGAGAGGTCCAGGAGCATTTCCAGATCGCCGCCGTCGTTGCCGTCGCGGTGCAGCAGGAGTCGCCATGTCGGCGATTTCGGAGTCGTGGAAAATCAGCAGCGCTTCACCGGCGATACCGCTGCCGATGTAGCCCTGGCAGATAGCGGTCAGGCGCTCGTCGCCGCGCTGCACATCGGCCAGTGCCATGTGCAGCTCGCCCACTTCCAGCAGGTTGACGTTGGGCACCGGCAGTTGCACGAACACATCCAGCACCCGCGCCAGCAACGCACCAGCACGGCCAATGGCGACGTTGACGGTTTCTTGCAGGGCGTCGCGAAAACTGGTCGGGGCATCGCTGGTCGGCGCGCTGGCGGCAATGTCGTGCGGCGGCACGGCGAGCAGGCCGTGGGCATTGAGGGTGGCGCGAAATTCGGCGGGGTCGAAGGGTTTGCACAAAAAGGCCAGTGCGCCCAGCTCCAGCACGCGGCGCCGGGCTTCTTCTTGCACGTCAGCAGAAATGACGATGATCTGCGCGTCCAGACCCTCTTCACGCACGGCGTTGAGTACCTGATAGCCGTCCATGACCGGCATGGTCAGGTCCAGCAGCACCACGCGGCCCAAGCCGTTGCGAATCGCCTCCAGCCCCGCCAGGCCGTTGTCCACCTCCGTGACGGACACCGCCCATTCAGGCGGCAGCGCGCAGCAGCGAGCTGCTTTCGCACCATGCTTGAGTCGTCGCAGACTAACAGAGAAATTGAGGGCATTGCGGGTTTCTCTACGCGCTCGTACTACGCCGAAATCAGCTAACCGAGAAAGGTGGCGATAATGGCTCAATGATGGCAATTTCGTCCATCGAAGAAATTGACATTCAAGACGGCAAATAGTGCGCCAAATGGCGTAGAAAGCTGGGTTTTCCAGAAAAAACAGCAGGTTATGTCGCCAACGTGAGGATGGCCTTTGCCGCCACAATACTGCCCGGATTGGCCTGCATAGTGGCACTGATGCCCTGCAAGCGAGCAACCAGCGCCTCATCTGCCAGCAATTGGCGCAGCGCGTTTGGCAGCGCCGCCAGCGGTTCGGCAAAGCGCGGAAGGTAAGCGCCTACACCCACTTCTTCGGCACGACGGGCGTTGTCGTGGCCGTCCCAGCAGTACGGAATCACCACCGACGGCAGGCCGAAATACAGCGCCTCGCAGAAGCTGTTATTGCCGCCGTGATGCACGAACAGCCTGCATTCGCGCAGCACGGCTGGCTGCGGGAACCAGCTGTCGAGGTAGACGTTGTCAGGCACGCTGTCGTACATCTCGCGGTACGCGCCGACGTTGATCAAGCGGTACGGCAGGTCGGCGACGGTCGCGATCAGCCGCTTCATCATCTGCACATCGGCGGCGCCCAGGCTGCCGAAACTCACGTAGATCAGCGGCGCCTCGTTATGCGCCGGAAACTCGGGCACCACGTATGGCGCCTCGGAGCGCACGCAGCCGTCCAGGTACACATAGCGCTCCGGGGTCAACGGCTGTTCACGTTTGTAACGAACCAAATTGTGGGCGACAGCAGCAGGTTCAAATACGGCGAATCTTCGAGAAATTGGCCCGGCAGGTTTGGCGGGTGCTGGCAGCTGTCGAGAAAGCGCGCAAAACGCGCATGGGCCGGCGCCACCGCCTTGTGGTAACGGCTGACAAAGGCCTCGCGCCCCGCCTTGTCATCTGCCGCGCAGCCCGACAAATACGGCGGCACGGCGGCGTCGAGCAACTCGGTTTCGGCACACGACACCATGCGCACCAGGGGCAGCCGGCGTTGCTGATGGCCGGAAAGGTGACCACGTTGTCGAGCACGATCACGTCGGGGCGCAAGCGGGCGAGCAGTTGCTGCAGCGGTTTTTCTGCGTCGATGGCGGTGTCGATGATCGCTTCCCAGGCCGGCGCTACGTAGCTGTCGATCTGCTCGAGCGGGGTCTGGTCGAAGTAGGGAATGTTCTTCTCGATGAAGGTTTCCCAGTAATGCTGGTGTTCCGCCGCGGACAATTTGGTTTGCGCGGGAATCAGGAATTCCGGAAATCCGTACTCGGCGAAAATGCCTTGGAAATGGCCGTGGCAGATAAACACCGGCTTGGCACCGAGCCCCTTGAGCACCTGCGCGATGCCGATGCAATTGAGCGCGGCACCAAAACTGGCTTCGGGGAAAAAGGCGATCACGGGATGTTTGGGCATTCACACGTATCCGGCAGGGACATAAACATTTGCTTGAATCCACCGATGCAAGATCGCCGGGTTAGCGGTGATCCATCCAGAATTCTGGATTCCGAAGCGTCGGACCGCCGCCTACGCGGGAATGACGGTGGATTTCAAAGCGCCTGGGTAAGGCTCGGTATTTTTTAGCACAAAAAAACCGGGCATGTAGGGCAATTTGCTTACCGGCGTAATGGACCGATTTGCGGCACGCCACGGTTGGCCGTTTGCGGGCGCTGGGCCGAAGACAGGCGCAAATGCAGGCGCATCAGGTCGGCGGCAATCTCTAGCTGACCCCGTTCGATGTGCTCGATGATGCGTAAATGTTCGCGCAAGGCTTCTTGCAGCCGGTGCACGCTGACCATCGGCAACAGGTTCGGCAAACGGCGCGGCGCCTGGTGATGCAGCAGCGCATCGCGCAGAAACTGGTTGCCACAGCTCTGTGCAATGCACTCGTGAAAGCCGATATCGAGTTCGCGAAATTGCTGGGTGTCGAAACTGCTGATGCCCTGATTTAACAGCGCTTCCATGCCTTCGCGCAGCAGCGCCGGGCGCGCCAAGTCCGCCTCGAAGCCCGGACTGAGCAAGGCTTGCGGCTCCATCAACAGGCGGTAATGGAGGCTGTCTTCCAGCGCGGCGAGGTTGTTCAGCAGCGGCCGGAATAACCATGATTGGCCCGGTCCGCGCTCGACCACCTGAGTTTCACTGAGCTGGGTGATGACCTTTTGCGCGGCCGGACGGCCGATGCTGTAGCGGCGCATCAAGTCGCTGACGCTGATGCTGCTGCCCGGACGCCCTGCCATGCGATCGCGCAGCACGGACGTCGCCAGGGCTTCCTCTTCGGCTTGCGGCAGCGCGGCGCTCATGGCCGGGTCGGGCAGCGCCAGCAGAGCTGTAGCCCTTGCCGGCCTCGTGGCTGAGCAATTGCTCTTCCTGCAGCAGCTTCAGCGCGGCGCGAACCAGCGTGCGCGACACCTGAAAGGTGCGCGCCAAGGCTTGCTCAGAAAGCGCCTGACCGACCACCAGACCGCTTTCCTGCACGTGTTCAAGAATGCGTCGGGCCAATTCCAGGTGGTTGCCCCCGTGGTTTTTTTCGCTGCTGGTGGTCACGCCTGTTTATCCCTGTCGATCAGTGCTGGGCACCTTATTCCATAGGAGCGGTGGGCAACAACAGCAGCGCACCGGGAAGAAAAACCGTTGACACAGAAATTTCCGGTCTTAATTTCGGAAAAAAAACATATTAGCTAGATTTTGCAGCACTGCCTTCGAACACCAACAACAACAGTCGTTAGGAGCGCGCAACATGAGTAAGCTGAAAAACCTGTTGTCTCTGGGTTTCGCTGTATCGCTGGCCGTATCGGCTCAAGCCGTCAGCGCCAAAGACCTGGTCATCTCCATCTGGGACGGCTACATGGCCCCCGATGCGCTAGAGAAATTCAAGGCCGCCAGCGGCGTCGACACCGACAAAGCGCTGCACGCCACCAACGAAGAAATCATGGGCAAGCTGATGGCCAACGGTGGCGAAGGCTACGACGTGGTCTTCGTTTCCTCGCCCTTCGCCGAAGTGCTGCACAAGCAAGGTTTGCTGGCCGACATCGACCCGGCCGAAGTGCCCAACCTGAAGAACCTCTACCCCGAAGCCAACAAGCTCGAGTACGACATCGGCAATAAATTCTCCGTGCCGTACACCTGGGGTACCACCGGCATTTGCTACCGCTCCGACAAGATCGCCACCGCGCCCAGCAGTTGGAAGAGCTGCTCAACCCCAGCGACGCGCTCAAAGGCAAAGTCACCCTGCTTGCCACCGACCGCTGGATGCTCGGCGCCGGTTTTCTTGCCAACGGCTGGTCGGTGAACGACGCCGATGCCAAGCACCTGGCCACCGTGCGTGACGAACTGATCGCCGCGAAAAAACGCATCCTGTCCTTCGACGACACCACCTTCTACTCCAAGCTCGCCTCCGGCGAAGCGCTGATGGCCAATGCCTGGGACGGCTGGTGCAACTACGGCACCACTGACAACGCCGCGATCAAATTCGTGGTGCCCAAGGAGGGCTCGGATTTGTGGGTCGACACCATGGTCGTGCTGAAAAGCTCCAAGCACCCGGAAGAAGCCTTCAAGTTCGTGAACTTCATGCTGGCCAAGGAAAACCACGCCTGGGTCGCCGAAAACATCCTCTACAAAGTGCCCAACCAGGCCGCCATGGAAGGGCTCTCGCCCGAGCTGCTGCAGAAATACCCCAACCTCACCACCGCTCCAGCGGAACTGCTGAAGATGGAGCAGCTGCGGGATGTGGGTGGCAGCACGCAAAAAGCGTATACCCGCGCCGTCACCGAAATCATGGCCTCTGAGTCCAACTGACGGACTCCTGGGCGTCGGCCATACGGCGTTGAACGCGTGCCGAAAATGCTCACGTACTTAAGTACGCTGCCGCTTTTCGCCCCACGTTCGCCTTGTCTGGCTCTAGCCCAGTAGCCCTCGATTTCAGGCAGCTATCGCTGCCTCAACCCAGCATTTCGAGAATCCTGAATGAGTTCATTGCACGCTGATAGGAAACTATCGGCCTGGCTACTGACGCCCGGGCTTGGCTGGTTGCTGCTGTTTTTAGTGCTGCCGTGCCTGCTGGTGTTGGTGTACAGCTTCGTCGAACGCGGTGCCTATGGCGGCATTGAGTGGACGTTCACCTGGGACAATTACCAGCGCGCGTTCGACCCGCTGTACCTGGGCATCTTGCTCAAGTCGGCAAAAATCGCCGCGCTGGCCACGTTGTTCGCGGTGCTGATCGGCTACCCGGCGGCGTATGCCATTGCCCGCGCGCCGCGCCACCGTCAGCCGATCTATCTGTTTCTGGTAATGCTGCCGTTTTGGAGCAATTACCTGATCCGCACCTATGCCTGGATCGTGCTGCTCAACCGCGAAGGCCTGCTGAATAAACTGTTCAGCCTGCTGGGTTACAGCGGCGACCCCATTAGCCTGCTGTACACCGAAAGCTCGGTGGTGCTGGGCCTGGTTTACAACTACATCCCCTTCGTGATTCTGGCGATTTACTCGTCGCTGTCGCGCATCAATGGCGAGCTGTGGGAAGCCTCGCGCGACCTCGGCGCCTCCGGCTGGATGACCTTTCGCCGCGTGATTCTGCCCTTGAGCGTGCCGGGCATCGCCGCAGGTTCCGTGTTCGTGTTTGTGCTCAGCATCGGCAACTTCATCACTGCTGATCTGCTCGGCGGCAAGCAGGTGCAGATGGTCGGCAACCTCATCTACTCGCAGTTCCTCACGGCGCGTGACTGGCCGTTCGGCTCGGCGCTGAGCTTTATCCTCATCGCCATCATGTTGCTGCTGTTGTTCGTGCAGGCGCTGCTGGCCCGTCGCGCGGCGGAGGGCAAAGCATGAGCCGTCAAACCATGACCAGTTCCACCGTACTCGGCGTGCATTTGTGGCTGGTGTACGCCTTCCTCTATGTGCCGATCCTGGTGCTGATTCTGCTGTCGTTCAACAAGTCCGGCCTGCCCACTTCGTGGAGCGGTTTCTCCTTGAAGTGGTACAGCGCGCTGGCCAATAACAGTGCGGTGCTGTCAGCGGCACTCAATACGCTGATCGTGGCCTTGAGCTCCACGGTTATCGCCTGTGTGCTCGGCACGCTGCTGGCGTTGGGCGTGGAGTTGCGCCGCAAAGGCGACAACAAAGGCTACGTCGCCGACACCCTGTTGATGGCACCGATGATTATCCCGGACATCGTTCTGGCCATCGCCCTGTTGAGCTTTTTCAACTTGGTGAAGATGGGCCTGGGTCTGCATTCCATCGTCATCAGCCACGCAGTGTTCAACATCGCCTTTGTCTGCGCCGTGGTGCGCACACGCCTCAAGCACTTCGACTATTCGATTCTCGAAGCCTCGATTGATCTGGGCGCCAGCTGGTTCACCACGCTGCGCCGCGTGCTGCTGCCGGCGATTTTTCCCGGCGTGATGGCGGGCGGATTACTGGCGTTCACCCTGTCGGTGGACGAATTCATCATCGCCTTTTTCAACTCCGGCTCCGGCCAGGCTTCCACCACGTTGCCGATGCAGATCTACGCCATGATCCGCTTCGGTGTGACCCCCGAAATCAATGCCCTGGCAACGCTGGTGATGCTCGTCAGCATCACCGCACTGCTGGCGTCGCAGCGCTTGAACAAGGCCCGTCTCACCATGAATAAGATCGCCATGAATGAACCGGCCCTTCGCGAACGCGCGGCCGATGATGTGAAAAACGTGCTGGTTCTGGACAAGGTCAGCAAGTCGTACGGCGAGCAGTTGGTGGCCGTCGACCAAGTGTCGCTGAGCATCCGCGAGAACGAATTTTTCGCCCTGCTTGGGCCGTCCGGCTGCGGCAAAACCACCTTGTTGCGCATGCTCGCCGGCTTCGAAACACCAAGCGGCGGCTGCATTTACCTGGACGGCACCGACATCTCGCCGCTGCCGGCCAACAAGCGTCCGCTGAACCTGATGTTCCAGAGCTACGCGCTGTTCCCGAACATGACCGTGCGCAAGAACATCGCCTACGGCCTGGAGATGGAAAAGTTGCCCGCCGCTGAAATTCGCCAGCGTGTGGACGCCGTGCTCGCCACCGCGCAACTGGGCGAGTTGGCCGAGCGCAAGCCCGATCAACTTTCTGGCGGCCAACGTCAGCGCGTGGCCCTGGCCCGTGCGCTGGTGAAACGCCCGCGCGTGCTGCTGCTCGATGAACCGCTTGGCGCGCTGGATAAAAAGCTGCGGGAAAAGATGCAGCTCGAACTCAAGCGCCTGCAACACGAGAGCGGCATCACCTTCATCATCGTCACCCACGACCAGGAAGAAGCGTTGGTGATGTCCGACCGCATGGCCGTGCTCAATGGCGGCAAGGTCTGCCAATGCGGCTCGCCGGCCGAGCTGTATGAAAACCCCAACAGCCGCTTCGTCGCCAACTTCATTGGCGTGAGCAGCATCCTCGAAGGCGTGCGTCAGACCGACAGCAGCGTGGTGGTGCGTAACCGCAGCCTCAAGGTGGAGTCGGCGGTGGGCGAGCGTACGGGTGAAGCGGTGGCGCTGGTGATCCGCCCCGAGCGCTTGCAGGTGCTCAGTTCGACCACGCCGCTGGCCGACGAACAAGCCTGCGTCAATCAGGTAGACGGGCAGATTGTGGAAGTGGCTTACCACGGCCTCGACACCAACCTGCACGTGCAGACCCGCACTCAGCGACAAGCCGCTGATCGTGCGCGTGCCCTCTTCGCAAGTGGACAACGCCCGGTTTGAACAGGGCGCCAGCATTCGTCTCGGCTGGCAGACGCGGCATGCCCGCGTGCTGACCCGCTAGCCCCACCCCCACCCTTTTACGTTCGGCAGGAGTAGGCGTCATGAAGCAAAAGGTCATCGCTTTTTTTTCCCGAGGCGGCATACGGCCCGGCATTGAATTCCGTGGGCATCGCCCAGGCGTGCGAAGCGCTGGGGCACAAGGCGGTGTTTCTCACCGACCCCGGCATGAGCGGCGTGTATTCGGGCTACGGGTTTGAAGAGCACATGGTGAATATGTCGGCGCCGATGCCGGCCGAAGAAATGGCCAAGTACTGGGTCGACTTCATCAACGGCCACATTCCCAACTTCCGCAAATCGCCGCTCGAGCAAATTCCCAACTACGTGAAGGAATGCTGGGCCGCCATCGTCGAAACCGCCAAGTGGGCCGAGAAAGATTTGCCCGCCGTGCTGGCCAAGGTGCAGCCAGACCTGATCTGCGTCGACAACGTGATTCTGTTCCCCGCCATCAAGCAATACGGCAAGCCGTGGGTGCGGATTATTTCCTGCTCGGAAAACGAGATCGAAGACCCGGATATTCCGCCGCATCTGTCGGGCATGAGCGTGCACGACAAAGCCGGGCACGCCGAATTCCGTCGCCGCTTCGAAGAAGAAGTCGGGCCCATTCACGCCGACTTCAACGAATTTCTCGTCGCCCACGGCGAACAACCCTACCCGCTCGGCACCTTCTTCGAAGCGTCGCCGTTTATGAACCTGTTGCTCTACCCGGACCCGGTGAAGTTTGAACGTCGCCACGCGCTGCCGGCCGAGCAGTTTCACTACCTGCAAGGCTGCGTGCGCGCCGACAAGCCGTACGACATTCCCGAATTCAAAGCCAACAACGACAAGCCGCTGCTGTATGTCAGCTTTGGCAGCCTGGGTTCGGGCGATGTCGACTTGCTCAAACGCTTGATCGTCGCCATCGGCAAGCTGCCGTACCGGGCGCTGTTTAACGTCGGCGAGCACATGGACGAATACGCCGACCTGCCCGACAACGTGCTGATTTCCAATTGGTACCCGCAGCCGTCAGTGATCGAAAAGGTCGACGCGGTGATCCACCACGGCGGTAACAACAGCTTCACCGAATGCCTGTTTTTCGGTAAGCCGGCCATCGTCATGTCGTACGTGTGGGACGGCCACGACAACGCCATGCGCGCCGAAGAAAGCGGCCACGGTTTCAAGCTCGATCGCTACGAATGGAGCGAGGCCGACCTGGCCGCCAAGCTCGACGCCTGCCTCACCGACAGCGCCATGCAAGCGCGCCTGAAGCAAACCAGCGCGTACATGCAATCACGCAAAGGCCCGCAAGACGCGGCAAAAATTCTCGATGGACTGCTTAACCATGACTGAAGCTAACACCAGCACAGCGCCTGCGCTGTACGACGTCAGCACGCGCACCGACCTGGTGGACTGGGGCGTGCAAAGCGATGCCGTGGAAGGCGTGTCCCGCTCCAGCGGCCGCCTGCTGTTCAAAGGCCCGAACAACAGCCGGAAACCGGCTTATGGGTGTGCACGCCTGGGCGCTGGCGCCTGTCGATTCCGCGCGACGAGCTCTGCCATTTCGTCAGCGGCCGCGCCTACCGCGAAGACAACGGCGAAGTGATCGAAGTGAAACCCAACACCCTCGTGCTGTTTCCCGCCGGCTGGACCGGCGAATGCCACGTGCAGGAAACCATTCGTAATTTGTACATGCTGGCGTAAGCCAACGAAGAACCCTGTAGGAGCGGCTTTAGCCGCGATGGGCTGGAACCCAGATCAAGAACATCGCGGCTAAAGCCGCTCCCTACACAAGCCCTTATCAAGGACCCAACCATGACCACCCCACACCTCTACAACCCGCTCGAAATCACCGACCTCAAAGACAGGGGCACCATCCCGACCATGCTTGAAGGCGAGTCGAAAGTCTCTGGCGTAGTGCTGCACAAAAGGCCCTGAAGGCCAATCCGGAGTGCGGCATCTGGGTCTGCACGCCGGGCAAGTGGTTCTGCCACGTCACCAGCGATGAGTTCTGCCATTTCCTCGAAGGCAGCAGCACCCTATGTGCATGAAAACGGCGAAGTGATCGAGATTAAACCGGACACCGCAGCGTTCTTTCCTAAGGACTGGAAAGGCACCTGCACGGTCCACGAAACCATCAAAAAGGTTTACATGATCCGGTGATCACCATGGCCGAAACCTACGCCCGCCCCGAACAACGCCGCGTCTTTCTGGCCGGCGCCGGGTACGCCAGCAGTCGCCTTGAGGCGTTGCCGATGGACGCGTCGCGGCGCTGCTATTTCCGTCTGCCCCAGGCCAACTTGTTGCTGATGGATTCGCCGCCCGGCCTGGAACCCATCGTGCCGTTTCTGACCGTGGCCATGCACCTGCGCGAGCTGGAGTTTGTCGGCGCCCCATGTGCTGGCCAGCGACGCGGCAGCCGGTCTGGCGTTGATCGAAGATTTCGGCCAGGCCACCTACACACGCCTGCTGGGCATGGGTTACGCCGAACAACCGCTGTATGAATTGGCGGTGGATGCCTTGGTGCACCTGCACCAGGCGCCGCGAGCGCTGGCGGTGAATGTGCCCGCGTATGACCTCGATGCGCTGCTGGACGAAGCGGTGCTGTTTATCGACTGGTACGCGCCGCTGCTTGTGGACAAAACCGCAGCGTTGGCCTTGCGACAGCCGTTTCTGACGGTTTGTGCCCAACTCGCCAGCGCCGTGGCGACATGCCGCGAGGCCTTGGTGCTGCGCGATTTCCATGTGGATAACTTGATGCGGCTGGACGGCCAGGCCGGCGTTAAGGCCTGTGGATTACTGGATTTCCAGGACGCCCTGATTGGCTCCTGCGCCTACGACCTGATGTCGCTGCTGGAGGACGCGCGCCGCGACGTACCGGAAACCCTGCGCGACCACCTGCTCACTCGCTACCTGGCCCAGCGCCCGGAAGTAGACGCCGAGCAGTTTGGCGCGGATTACCCGGTATTAGCGGCGCTGCGCCGCGCTAAGGTGGCCGGCATTTTTGTGCGCCTGGCACAGCGCGACGGCAAGCAGCATTACCTGGCCCATGTACCGCGCGTAATCGGTTTGCTGGACCGCGCCCTGCGCACGCCAGCGCTCTTGCCTCTGCGTGAATTTCTCGACCGTGAGTTACCCGGCTGGGCACAACCGCTGCCCGCCCACTGACTTTTCCTCGGGCTGTGGATAACCCGTCTACCGCCCCGCCTGGAGCCGCTATGAATCACTTCATCAATCCCGACTTCACGACGCCGCACAGCCAACGCCTGCGCGACATCATCAACCCCGCCACGTTGGAGAAGGTGGGCCAGATCGCCCTGGGCGACGAGGCCGATGTAAACACCGCCATCGCAGCCGCCAATGCCGCGCAAAAGCAGTGGCGCAAGGTCGATGCAAAAAGCCGCGCCGCGCTGTTGCGCCAACTGGCCAACGCCATTGAAAGCGAGGAGGCGGTCAACCGCGAAGCCGGCCGTTTGATGACGCTGGAGATGGGCGCAAACCCTTCCCGGAAGCCATGGGCGAGTTGGCCAACTGCGCACCGATTTTCCGCTACTACGCCGAGATGGCCCGCGACGATGCCGGCAAAGTCGCCGGCACCACGCAACTGGGCTCGTTCCAGCACGTGCGGTACGACGCCATGGGCGTGAGCGTGCACATCATGCCGTTCAACTTTCCGGTGCTGCTGATGTGCTGGACCGTCGCCGCCTCGCTCGCCGCTGGCAACGCCTGCATCATCAAACCCGCCGAAGCCACCACCCTGTGCACGCTGAAATTCATGGAGCATTTCCGCGTATTGCCGGCCGGTTTTGGTCAGCTGCGTGGCGGGCGATGCGACCACCGCGCAGTTGCTGATTCAATCTGAAGGCACCCACGCCGTGGCGTTTACCGGCGGCGTGGCGGCCGGTAAAGCGGTGGCCATGGCCTGCGCCGAGCGCCAGCTGAAACCCTGCGTGATCGAAGCGGGCGGCAGCGATGCGCTGATCGTCTCCAAACACGCGCCGCTGGACGTGGCCGTGGCCGGTTCGGTGACGGCGGCGTTTCACCTCACCGGGCAAATTTGTACGTCGGCCGAACGCTTTTTTGTGGTCGATGACATTCACGATGCGTTCGTCGAACGCTTCGCCGCCATGACGCAAAAACTGCGCATCGGCCATGGCCTGGAACACAGCGAAATTGGGCCACTGGTGAGCGAGGCGGCGCGCGACAAAGTGATGCGGCTGGTCGCCGACGCAGTGGCCAAGGGCGCCACCGTGGTCTGTGGCGGAAAAATTCCGCCGAGCCAGCCAGTGGGCTGGTACTACGAGCCGACCATTCTCACCGGCGTCACCCAGGCCATGGATATCCTCCACGAAGAATGCTTCGGCCCGGTGGCGGCGATCTGCAAAGTGGCCGACTTCGACGAAGCCGTGCGCCTGGCCAACGACTCCAGCTTCGGCCTTGGCGCCTCGTTGTTTTCCACCGATTTGGGCGAAGCCATGGAAGCGGCCGACCGCCTGGAAGCCGGCATGGTGTGGGTAAACAACCCGCTGATCGACAACGACGCCCTGCCCTTTGGCGGCTGGAAAATGTCGGGCATGGGCCGCGAACTCGGCCGTCAGGGCCTCGACGCCTTCCGCCGCTCGAAGATGGTGATCATCGACCACCAACCGCAGATTCACGAATGGTGGTACCCGTATAAAGACGAGGTTTTTTACCGCGAAGGCTGAAAAAATCGCGGCTAAACCCGCTCCTACAGACTACGCGTTCCTGTAGGAGCGGCTTCCAGCCGCGATGCTCTTCAGCGCCTCCAGCAACGCCCACCCCTCGCTAAATTCCCGCTCCACCGCCGGCAACACCGGCCGCCGCAGCACCAGCACCGGTACACCCAACTCGCGCGCCACCTGCAATTTCGGCTCGGTGCTCTGGCTGCCGCTGTTTTTGCTGATCAACACGTCGCAGCTCAACTGCGCAAACAGCTCGCGCTCGCTTTCCAGGGAAAACGGTCCGCGCGCGCCGATGATGTCGGCGCGCGGGGTCGGCGGCTGGCTGTGCAGGCAGCGCACGGTCCAGTGCTGGTGGTCCGGAATTTCGTCGAGGTGTTCCAGCGGTTCGCGGCCCAGCGTGAACAGCGGGCGCTTGAACGGCGCGAGGCTGTGGATAAGGTTGTTCCAGTCGGCCATTTCACGCCAATCATCACCGGCCTGCGCCTGCCAACCGGGACGGCGCAGCGCCCAGCATGGGACACCAGCAAGCTGGGCGGCGCGCGCAGCGTTGGCGCTGATTTGCGCGGCGTACGGGTGAGTGGCGTCGATTAGCAAACCGATGCCGTTGGCGGTGATGAATTGCGCCAGCCCCTCGGCGCCGCCATAGCCGCCGACGCGCACCTGACAGGGCAAGTCATCCGGCACACGGCCAAGACCTGCGAGGCTGTAAATGTCATTGGCGTTCAACTGCCGAGCCAGCGCCAGCGCCTCGGCCACGCCGCCGAGCAGCAGCACCTTCGGCCTCATTGCCCGGCGCCCGCGTAACCGACGACACCGCCCTGGCGGTCGATGGCGAACACTTCCACCTGCACCGTGGCCGGCACAATGCTTTGCGCGAATTTCAGCGCATGGGCGCACACCGCATTGCCCAGTTCGATGCCTTCGGCACTGGCGAGCGCCAGGGCTTGCTGGCTGGTGTTGCTGGAGAGGATTGCGTGCTGCAGCTCGGCGCTGGCGCCAATGGCAGCAGCCCACTTCGCCAGCTGCGGCAGGTCGATGCTGGAGTGGCGGCTGTGCAGGTCCATATGCCCGGCGGCCAATTTGCTGATTTTGCCGAAGCCACCGCACAGGCTCAGTTTGTCGACGGGCGCGATGCGCAAATGCTTGAGCACGGCGCCGACGAAGTCGCCCATTTCCACCAGTGCGGTGTCGTCCAGTTGGTAGTGCTGGCGCATGCGGTCTTCGCTGGCGTTGCCGGTGCAGGCGGCCAGGTGGGTGAAGCCGTTGGCGCGGGCGACATCGATGCCTTGGTGAATGGAGGCGATGTACGCCGCGCAGGAAAACGGCCGCACGATGCCACTGGTGCCGAGGATGGACAGGCCGCCCAAAATGCCCAAGCGCGGGTTCATGGTTTTCAGCGCCAGTGCTTCACCGTTTTCCACGCAGGCCGTCACTTCGAAGCCGCCGCCGTAGCTGTGTTCGATGGCCAGGCTGAACAGATGGCTGGTAATCATCTGCCGTGGCACCGGGTTGATTGCCGGCTCGCCCACGGCCAGGGTCAGGCCCGGTTTGGTCACGGTGCCTACGCCAGGGCCGGCGAAAAACGCCACGCCAGGTTCGGCGCGCAGACGCACGCGGGCGAACACCAGGGCGCCGTGGGTAACGTCGGGGTCGTCGCCGGCATCTTTGCGCGTGCCGGCTTCGGCGCCGTCTTCGAAGGGCCGGCAGAACTCCAAACGCATCAGCACTTCACGGCCTTTGGGCAGCACGATTTCCACGGCATCGCTGACCGTGCCCGCGAGCAACAACCGCGCCGCCGCCAGACTGGTTGCGGTGATGCAACTGCCGGTGGTGTAGCCGCTTCGCAGCGGCGCGGGTTGTTCGGGGGTTTCGTCGCGCATGGCTCAGGGCTTCACGGCATGCAGCAGGGTGATGGGCAGCGCGGCGCGCCAGGTGTCGAAGTCACCCAAGGGTAGCGCCTGGGCCACGGTGATGCGGGTCAACTCGCCGCCATGCTGTTCGCGCCAGGCCACCAGCGCCGCTTCGCTTTGCAAGGTGACGGCGTTGGCGACCAGGCGGCCGCCGGGGCGCACATGGGCCCAACAGTGGTCTAGCACGCCGGGAATGGTGACGCCGCCGCCAATGAAAATGGCGTCGGCTTGCGGCAAGCCTTGCAGCGCCTCGGGTGCATGGCCGGCGACCAATTGCAGACTCGGTACACCGAGGGCGTCGCGGTTGTGCGCGATCAAGCCTTGGCGTTCGGCATTGGCTTCCACGGCAATCGCGCGGCAGCTGGGGTGGGCGCGCATCCATTCAATGCCGATGGAGCCGCAGCCGGCGCCCACGTCCCACAGCAACTCACCGGGCATAGGTGCCAGCCGCGCGAGGGTGATAGCGCGCACGTCACGCTTGGTCAATTGGCCGTCGTGGGCGAAGGCGCTGTCGGGCAACCCTGGCGTCAACGGCAGCAGGCGGGCATCGGTATCGGCAATGCAGTCGATGGCCAGCACATTTAGCGCCGCGACTTCTGGCAAGGCCCAGGCGCTGGCAGAGCCATCGACAGCGCGCTGCAACGGGCCGCCCGGGTCGCTCCAGCACGCGCAACCGGCTGCCGCCAAAACCGCGCTGTACCAACAATTGAGCGATGGTCGCCGGGCTGGAACCGTCGTTACTCAGCACCAGCAGACGCTGGCCGGGATGGATATGAGCGTTCAAGGCGGCAACGGGGCGGGCAACCACAGACAAGCAGGTGACCTCTTGCAACGCCCAGCCCAACTGCGCGGCCGCGAGAAGAGAACGACGACGGCGCGGGGTACACCTGCATCTCAGCAGCCGGCACCTGGCGCGCCAGGCTGGCGCCGACGCCGAATAGCATCGGGTCGCCGCTGGCCAGCACGCACACCGGCGTGCCCTGCGCCGCAAGCACCGGGCCAAGGCTGAACGGACTCGGCCAACCCTGACGTTCAGCGTTCAGGCAGTGCGGCAGCAGCTCCAGCTGACGCGGGCTGCCGATGATCAGGCGCGCCTCCAGTAAGGCCCGGCGCGCAGGCTTGCCCAGACCGCTGTAGCCGTCTTCGCCGATTCCCACCACTGTCAGCCACGCCGCCATGGGCACTCCTTTTAAACCGCCGACAAGCAGGCTTTTCCTGGGGTCGGGCAAAGCGGGCATAATAGCGCGTTCGTCGGCACCCACAGCCAGCCACAGCGAACCAGTGAGCCTTTTTGAATAACGTCCAGCCCATGCCCAACGCGCCCCTGCCACGCCATACCGCGTGCCCGGGTTTGCTGCGCATTGTGCAGGCGCTCGACGGTGGCATTTGCCGGGTGAAATTACCGGGCGGGCGGCTGAGCGTGGCTCAGGCGCTAGCGATTAGCGCCGCCGCCGAACGTCATGCCAGCGGCGTGCTGGAGATCACCAACCGCGCCAACCTGCAGATTCGCGGCGTGCGTGCCGGTGAAGAGCAGGCGCTGATCGCCGCATTGCTGGCGGCTGAACTCGGCCCGCGCAGCGCTGGCGCTGATGACGTGCGCAACGTGATGCTCAGCCCGGCCGCAGGCGTCGATGCTCAGCAACTGCTCGATGTTCGTCCCCTCGCCGACCGGCTACTCACGCTGCTGGAAACCGAGGAATCGCTGCACCAGCTTTCAGCGAAATTCGCCGTGCAACTGGACGGCGGCGAGGGCATGGCGATGCTTGAGCATCACCACGACCTGTGGCTAAGCGCGCTGGCTGACGGCCGTTTTGTTTTCGGCCTGGCTGGCAAACCCGAAGGCGCCCTGGCGGCGGTAAATGCCGAACAGGCGCCGGCGCTGGTGCATGCGTGTCTCGAACTGTTCCTGCAACGCGCCAGCGCCGAGCACACGCGGATGCGCCATCTGTTGGCGGCGTGGCCGACGGCGGCCTTTATCGCCGAGCTGCAACAGCGTTTGCCGTTCGCCTTGCAGCAAGACGCCGCCGTCAGCAGCTGGCGTCGCGCGCCTGCCGAGGCCTGGGCGCATCTCGGCGTTCGCCCGCAACGGCAGCCGGGGCTGGTGATGGTCGGCGCCGCGCCCACGCTGGGGCGAATCTCGGCGCAACAGCTCGCCGCCGTCGCCACGCTGGCCAGCGATTCTGTTTACCTCACGCCCTGGCAAAGCCTGTTGCTGCGCGATGTGCCGCACAACGAGGCGCGAGGCCTGGCCCAGCAGTTGAACGCGCTGGGTTTACTCACCGACAGCGCCGCCCCGTTGGCGCGCTTAGTGGCCTGCAGCGGCTCTACCGATTGCAGCAAAGGCCTGGCCGACAGCAAAGGCGACGCCCTGCTGCTGGCCAGCGCCCTCGCCCAGCGCCACATTGCCATCGAGCAGGTGCACCTCAGCGCATGCAGCCGCTCCTGCGCCGCCGCTCACACCGCGCCGCACACCTTGCTGGCCGTCGCGCCTGGCCGTTACGACCTTTACCAACGGGACACTCACCTCAGCGGTTTCGGCCGCGTGCTGGCCCGTCATCTGACTATTCTTGAAGCCGCCGACACACTGGCCGCGCTGCCCGACCCCATGGAAGCCCTTTGATGCTTGAGTACATCCGCGATGGCCAGGAAATTTACCGCCACTCGTTTTCCATCATCCGTGCCGAAGCCGACCTGAGCGGCATTCCAGCCGACCTGGAAAAACTCGCTGTGCGCGTAATTCACGCCTGCGGCATGGTCGATGTGGTGCAAGACCTGCGCTTCTCCCCAGGCGCGGGCACCGCCGGGCGCAAGGCCCTGGCCGCCGGCGCGCCGATTCTGTGCGATGCCCGCATGGTTTCTGAAGGCGTGACGCGCACTCGTCTGCCGGCCAACAATCAGGTGATCTGCACTCTTAATAACGAAGGCGTGCATGACCTCGCCCGCGAGCTGGGCAACACCCGCTCGGCCGTGGCACTCGAACATTGGCGCGCGCATATGGAAGGCGCCGTGGTGGTGATCGGCAACGCCCCGACCGCGCTGTTCTATCTGCTGGAAATGCTCGATGCCGGCGCGCCGAAGCCCGCGCTGATTCTCGGCTTTCCGGTCGGGTTCGTCGGTGCCGCAGAATCGAAAGACCTGCTCGCCGCCGACAGCCGTGGCGTGCCGTATGTGATTGTGCGAGGCCGCCGCGGTGGCAGCGCCATGGCCGCCGCCGCCGTCAACGCCCTGGCCACGGAGGTGGAGTGATGCTCGCAAAAGGTCGCCTGCTGGGCATTGGCGTTGGGCCGGGTGATCCGGAACTGATCACCCTCAAAGCCTTGCGCTTGTTACAAGCCGCGCCGGTGATTGGCTACTTCGTGGCCAAGGCCAAGGTCGCCGCCGGCCAGCATGGCAACGCGTTCGGCATCATCGCCGGGCACCTGACCGAGGCGCAGCAGCGCCTGCCGATGGTGTATCCGGTAACCACCGAAAAGCTCGCCCCGCCGCTGAGCTACGAGAACATCATCAGTGACTTCTACGACACCTGCGCCGAGCAGATTGCCGAGCACCTGGAAGCCGGCCGCGACGTGGCGGTGATTTGTGAAGGTGACCCGTTCTTCTACGGTTCCTACATGTACCTGCACGACCGCCTCGCCAGCCGCTACCCCGCTGAAGTGGTGCCGGGCGTGTGCTCCATGCTGGGCGGCGCCTCGGTGCTGGGCATTCCGCTGGTGTATCGCAACCAGAGTTTGGCGGTACTGAGCGGCGTGTTGCCGGCCGACGAGCTGAAACAACGCCTGGCCGCCACCGATGCCGCCGTGGTGATGAAGCTGGGGCGCAACTTCGACAAAGTGCGTGGCGTGCTCGAAGAACTGGGCCTGGCTGGCCGGGCGAAATACGTGGAGCGCGCGACCATGGAGAACCAACGGATCGTGCCGCTCGATGAAGTGGAGCCGATGGCTTCGCCGTATTTCTCGTTGATTATCGTGCCGGGGGAGAAGTGGCAGGCGTGATCTAACAGCCCGCACCTTCCGCCCCTGTAGGAGCGAGCTTGCTCGCGAACCCTGGAAACGAAGTTCATCAGATGAATCGCGTAACAGCCTTCGCGAGCAAGACGGAACGCCGCCCACTCGCTCCTACGAATCCCACCCCACCGGAGCCCCAATGTCCCCCGCCATCATCATCCTCGGCACCGGCGCCCTGACCACCGCACGGCGCATTCAAACGCTGTATCCCGGCGCGCAGGTGTACGGCCTGAACGAGCGCGTAAGCGCCGATATCGGCTACAGCGATTTCGGCATCACGCTCCGTGAGTTGTACCAAAGCAACCGCCCGATCATCGCCCTGTGCGCCGCCGGCATCGTCATCCGCTGCCTGGCGCCACTGCTGCAAACCAAAGGTGCCGAACCGCCTGTGCTGGCCGTCGCCGAAGACGGCAGCGCCGTGGTGCCGCTGCTGGGCGGCCTCGCTGGCGTGAACACGCTGGCTCGCGAGATTGCCGCTGAGCTGGCCGTGGCGCCGGCCATCACCACCAGCGGCGAGCTGCGCTTCGACACCTGCGTGCTCAACCCGCCAAGTGGCTATGTGCTGGGCGATATCGAGCAGGGCAAGCGCTTTGTTTCCTCCCTGCTCGGCGGGGAAAACGTGCGTATCGAGGGCGACGCGCCCTGGCTGGAACACGCGCGCCTGCCACTGGCCGGCGATGCTCAGCTGCGCATTCGTATCAGCACGGACGCCAATGGCGGCGCCGACGAATTGCTGATTCACCCGCGCAGCGTGGTGGCGCTCAACCCGCCGGCTAATGCGCAAGCAATCGAACACAGCCTGAGCGCAGCCGGCATCAGCGCCCATGCCCTCGCCTGCCTGCTCTGCACCCGCGAACGAATGACCGACGGCGCCCTGCACGCCACCGCCGAACAGCTCGGTGTGCCCCTGCGCTTCAGTGACGACCTGGCCCTGAGCGACGCGCACCGTCTGGTGGAAAGCGAAGGCCTGCGGCTGGCGGTCGCCAACCAACCCGTGGTTATCCACAGTCTCGGCCAGCCCCGTGGCCGGCTTACCGTGGTAGGCCTTGGACCCGGCGCCGCCGCCTTCACCGCGCCGGCGGTGAAGCGTGCCCTGGAAGAAGCCGAAGACGTGCTCGGCTACGAAACCTACGTGACCATGGCCGGCCCGTTCCGCCCGGACCAGGTGCTGCACAACAGCGACAACCGCGAAGAACTCGCGCGCTCACGCCACGCCTTCGAATTGGCCGCGAGCGGGCGGCGGGTGGTGGTGGTGTCGTCTGGCGACCCGGGCGTATTTGCCATGGCCGCCGCCGTGCTGGAAGCGCTGGAAGCCAGCAGTGACGCGCACTGGCATGCCGTTGAATTGCAGGTGTTGCCCGGCGTGTCCGCCTCGCTGGCCACCGCCGCGAAAGCCGGCGCGCCATTGGGTCATGACTTCTGCATGATCTCGCTCTCGGACAACCTCAAGCCGTGGGAGGTGATCGAGCTACGGCTGAAGCACGCCACCCTCGCCGACCTGGCGCTGGCCTTCTACAACCCGATTTCCCGCGCCCGCCCGTGGCAGTTGGGCCGTGCGCTGGATGTGGTGCGCGAACAACGCAGCCCCGAAACGGTGGTGGTGCTCGGCCGCGACATCGGTCGCCCCGCCGAAGCGCTGAGCGTGACCACACTCGGCGAGCTGACTCCGGAAATGGTCGACATGCGCACCATGGTCATCATCGGTTCCAGCACCACCCGCCGCTTCGCCAAGGCCGGCAGCACGGTGGATTGGGTGTATACGCCGCGGTCGTATCCGGCTACTCGCTCTTCTTGAAGCGATAGAACAAGTTCGGCTCGCTGACCAGAAACAGATCGCCATTGCTGCCCATGGCCATTCCTTCGGCCTGGGGAATGTCGGCTTTCAGGCCCTGATTGCCGGCGCGCAGGTTGAGGCTGCTGAGCGGCTCGCCTTTCTGATCCAGCTCGACGACCATTTTCGATTCGTCCGACAGCGCCCACAGGTGTTGGCTACCCGCGTCGTAATAGAGGCTGGACAGGTCGGTGAGAAACAGCCGCTTGTCGCGCTCGGGATCGGTGCGCACTTGCAGGCGCAGCGGACCGGGGCCGTGCTGCATAAAGCCGCTGATCTCAAAGATTCGCATGGGGTCGCGTTCTTTGGCGATGAACAGGCGCTGATTGGCCGAGTCGTATGCCAGGCCCTCGAAGCCTTTGTTTTCCTCGCCGACGCTGCTGAGGTCGAGCTGGTGGGCGTTGATGGGATCGTTGATGTTGATAACCGTGGTGTCGGCGTTCACATGCACTTCGGTGAGCCGGCGTCGGCGTTCCTCGACGATCACGTACACGCCGGGGCGGATGTACTCGATGGCTTCCGGGTCTTTGAAACCTTCGAGGGGAATGCGCCGCAGCACGTCGCCTTCCAGCGACAGTTCAAGGAAGTGCGGCCGTTGATTGGTGACGCTGACTAGGGTGTTGCGCTCGGGGTCGTACGACAGCGCCGACACATTGGTTTCGCTGCCAATGGTGCGACCTTCGATGTCGACGTAATAACCCGGCAGCCGTTGCGCGCTGGCGGGGTTTTCCGCTTGTTCAAGCTGAAACCAGACACGCTCGAAGTAACGGTTGTGCTGGGCCATTGCCGCAGTGCTGACCAGCGCCAAGGCCAAACAGCCTCGCACCGCTCGGGAAGCAAACAGGCCTTTCATTTCACGCTCCGCTCTAGCTGAAGTGCCGCCGAGTATGGCGGGCGGCTATTACAGGTTGAGTTGTAATAGTTAACCGCAGGTTTCAGAGGCGAAGCGGGCCGAATAGTTCGTTGTGCGGGACGAAGCGGCTGTGGATAAGTGTTATCCACAGCCGCTTTCGGTTATTCCACCGTCACGCTTTTTGCCAGGTTGCGCGGCTGGTCGACGTCGGTGCCGCGCAGCACCGCCACGTAGTACGAGAGCAGTTGCAGCGGCACGGTGTAGAGAATCGGCGCCAGCGCGTCGCAGATGTGCGGCATGTTCACCACGTGCGTGCCTTCGCCATTGCTCATGCCGGCCTGGCCGTCGGCGAACACGATCAGCTCGCCGCCACGGGCGCGCACTTCCTGCAGGTTCGATTTGAGCTTTTCCAGTAACTCGTTATTCGGCGCCACGGTCACTACTGGCATGTCGCTGTCGACCAGCGCCAACGGGCCGTGTTTGAGCTCACCAGCCGGATAAGCCTCGGCGTGGATGTACGAAATCTCCTTGAGCTTCAAGGCACCTTCCATCGCCACTGGGTATTGCGCGCCACGGCCGAGGAACAGGGCATGGTGTTTTTCGGCGAACAGTTCGGAGATTTTCTCCACCGTGGCATCCATGGCCAAGGCTTCACCGAGGCGGGTTGGCAAGCGGCGCAAGTCGTCCACCAGGCTGGCTTCGACACCGGGCGCCAGGGTGCGGCGAACTTGGCCAAGGGAGAGCGTCAGCAGCATCAGCGCAACCAACTGAGTGGTGAACGCCTTGGTGGAGGCGACGCCGATTTCCGGGCCAGCCTGGGTCAGCAGCGTCAGATCGGACTCGCGCACCAAAGAGCTTATGCCGACGTTGCAGATGGCCAGGCTCGCCAGGTAGCCGCCCGCGTCTGCCGGTTTGGCTTTGCCGTTGCGCAGGGCGGCCAGCGTGTCGGCCGTTTCGCCCGATTGCGAGATGCTGACAAACAAGGTGCCCGGTTGCACCACCACTTTGCGGTAGCGGAATTCGCTGGCGACTTCGACCTGGCACGGGATGCCGGCAAACTCTTCGAGCCAGTAACGGGCAACCATGCCGGCGTGATAACTGGTGCCGCAGGCGACGATCTGTACGTTCTGAACCTTGGCAAATAACTCGGCGGCTTGCGGGCCAAACGCCTGGACCAGCACGTGATCGGTGCCCAGACGACCCTCGAGGGTGCGTTGCACCACCACCAGAGTTGTTCGTGAATTTCCTTGAGCATGAAGTGGCGGTAAGCGCCTTTGTCGGCCGCTTCGGCGCCTTCGTGGTACTGCACGCTTTCGCGCACCACGGGCTCGCCGGCGACGTTCCAGATGTGCACGCTGTCGCGGTGGATTTCAGCGATGTCGCCTTCTTCCAGGTACATGAAACGGTCGGTGACCTGGCGCAGTGCCAATTGGTCGGACGCCAGGAAGTTTTCCCCCAGGCCCAAGCCGATCACCAGAGGGCTGCCGCTGCGGGCGGCAAGCAGGCGGTCGGGTTGCTTGGCGCTGATCACGGCCAGGCCATAGGCGCCGTGCAGGTCTTTAACGGTGGCTTTGAGCGCCACGGTGAGGTCGCCCAGCGCTTTCAATTTGTGGTCGAGCAGATGGACGATCACTTCGGTGTCGGTGTCCGAGGTGAACACGTAACCCAGTTCCTGCAGCTGTTTGCGCAGCTTCTTCGTGGTTTTCGATGATGCCGTTGTGCACCACGGCCAAGTCATTGCCGGAGAAGTGCGGGTGGGCGTTGCGCTCGCTTGGCGCGCCATAGGTGGCCCAGCGGGTGTGGGCGATGCCCAGGCGGCCGGCGAGCGGTTCGGCGGTCAGCGCTTGTTCCAGCTCGCCAACCTTGCCGACTCGGCGGCGGCGTTCGAGCACGTTGTCGTTGCTGAAAACGGCCAGCCCTGCGCTGTCGTAGCCGCGGTATTCCAGACGTTTCAGGCCTTCCAGCAGGATGGCGGTGATGTTGCGTTCAGCCACTGCGCCGACGATGCCACACATACATTTCTCCTTAAGCTTGCAACCCCGCGCAGATCACATTGACCCCACGCGCGCTGATGGATGCGCGCGTCTCAAGGTCGAGACGGTCATCGGTGATGAGGGTTTGGACGCTGCTCCAGGGCAGTTCCAGGTTGGGAATCTTGCGGCCGATTTTGTCGGACTCGACCATGACGATGACCTCGCGGGCCACCTCAGCCATCACGCGGCTCAGGCCCAGCAATTCGTTGAACGTGGTGGTGCCGCGCGCCAGGTCGATGCCGTCGGCGCCGATAAACAATTGGTCGAAATCGTAAGAGCGCAGCACCTGCTCGGCGACCTGGCCCTGGAACGACTCGGAGGTGCGGGTCCCAGGTGCCGCCGGTCATCAGCAACACGGGTTCGTGCTCAAGCTCGCTAAGGGCGCGGGCGACGTTCAGGGAATTGGTCATGACCACCAGACCGGGCTTGTGACCGAGCTGGGGAATCATGGCGGCAGTGGTGGTGCCGCTGTCGATGATGATGCGCGCGTGTTCTTTGATACAGGCGACGCCGGCGCGGGCGATGGCGTGTTTGATACTGGGAAACGGGCTGCGCGCTGTCGGCAATCAATTCCTGCGGCATGGGGATCGCGCCACCGTAGCGGCGCAGCAGCAAACCGTTGCTTTCAAGGGCCGCGAGGTCTTTGCGAATGGTGACTTCGGACGTGCTGAACGCTTTGGACAGCTCATCGACACTCACCTCGCCGTGCTCGGAAAGCAGGGAGAGGATGGTGTGGCGACGTTGCGGTGTGTTGCGTTTTGACATGCGTTAAGTTTCGATTCGAAAGATAAGTGCGCGAATCAAAACAAAACGAAGGTTTTGCGTCAAGCAAGGATAAAACAAGCATCCAATTTCTTGTGCTGCAGCCAGGTTCTTCAGTCCTCAGGTCCGAGCTCGTCTCGAAATACTGGATTCGAACCGTCGGACCGCCGCTTTCGCGGGAATGACAGGTAGCGGGCCGGAGTCTTTCGTCATCCCCGCGAAGGCGGGGATCCACGGACCGGCGTTATTTCTTGGTAGGTCGCTTCCAGCCTTCGATGTTGCGCTGTTTGGCACGGCCAACGCCGAGGGTTTCGGCAGGAATGTCGGCGGTGATCACGGAGCCTGCGCCAGTGGTGGCGCCGTCGCCGAGGGTGACCGGCGCTACCAGTGCGCTGTTGGAGCCAATAAACACGTCGGTGCCCAACACGGTGCGGTGCTTGTTGGCGCCGTCGTAGTTGCAGGTGATGGTGCCGGCGCCAATGTTGGTACGGGCGCCGATTTCAGCGTCGCCCAGGTAACTCAGGTGGCCGGCTTTGGCGCCTTCGCCCAGCACGGCGTTCTTAAGCTCGACGAAGTTACCCACATGGGCCTTGGCACCTAACACCGAGCCGGGACGCAGGCGGGCGAAGGGGCCGCAGTCGGCGCCTTCGCCCATCTCGGCACCTTCCAAATGGCTGTTGGCTTTGACAATCGCGCCGTTGCGCAGCGTGCTGTTTTTGATCACGCAGTTGGGGCCGATGTGCACGTTGTCTTCGATGACGACGCGGCCTTCGAGGATGACGTTGATGTCGATGAGCACGTCGCGGCCGACGGTGACTTCGCCGCGAACGTCGAAACGAGCCGGGTCGATCAGCGTGACGCCTCTGGGCCATCACGCGGCGGGCGGCACGGTATTGATAGTGGCGCTCCAGTTGAGCCAGCTGGATGCGGTCGTTGGCGCCGAGTACTTCCATCTCGTCGTTGGCTTGCTCGGTGGCGACCACCAGCCCATCGGCGACGGCCATGGCGATTACGTCGGTGAGGTAGTACTCGCCTTGGGCGTTGCTGTTGGATAAACGACCCAGCCACTCGGCCAAACGCTTGCCGGGCACGGCGAGAATGCCGGTGTTGCCTTCACGAATCCGCGCGTTGGGCGTCGCTGGCGTCTTTGTGTTCAACGATGGCCTCGCACGCTGCCCTGCGCGTTGCGCACGATACGGCCGTAGCCGGTGGGGTCGGCGAGCTCAACGGTGAGCAGGCCCAGTTGCTGATCGGTGACCAATGCCAGCAGGCGCTGCAAGGTCTGCTCTTCAATCAGCGGCACGTCGCCGTAAAGAATCAGCACTTTTTCAGCGCTGAGTTTGGGCAGAGCCTGGGCCACGGCATGGCCGGTGCCGAGTTGTTCGGCTTGCAGCACGAAAGAGATGTCGGCGGCGGCCAACTGCTCGCGAACCTTGTCGGCGCCATGGCCAATCACCACTTGAAGGCTGCTGGGCTGCAGCTGGCGGGCGGTGTCGATAACGTGTCCGAGCATGGATTTACCGGCGATGGGGTGCAGCACTTTCGGCAACGCCGAACGCATGCGGGTGCCTTGGCCGGCGGCGAGGATGACGATATCGAGTGACATGGGGCGGGGTCCTGAGCAGGTTGAAAATGGGTTCGGCGAACGGGGTGTTCAGCGAGAAGTGCGCAAGAACTATCAGTAGCCATGAGCGTGCCCGGTAGGGCGAAAAGCCGATTTCAGAAAAAGAAAAAGGGTAGCCAAGGCTACCCTTTTACTCGATCGCGATGAAGCGCTGCGGGGTTAGCCGCCGAACTTCTTGCGAATTTGCTGAACGGTGCGCAGCTGAGCTGCAGCCTCGGCCAGACGGGCAGCGGCGGAACCGTAGTCGAACTCCGCGCCTTTCTCATGCAATGCTTTCTCAGCGGCCTTAACGGCCTCTTGAGCGGAAGCTTCATCCAGGTCGTCTGCACGTTGCACGGTGTCGGCCAAAACCTTAACCATGTTCGGTTGCACTTCCAGGAAACCACCGGAGATGTAGAACACCTCGGTGTCGCCGCCTTGCTTGATCAGGCGAATCGGGCCCGGCTTCAAAGCAGTGATCAGCGGGGCGTGACCCATGGCGATACCAAGATCACCCAAGAGACCGCTCGCAACCACCATCTCCACCAGACCGGAGAAGATTTCGCCTTCTGCGCTGACGATATCGCAATGGACTGTCATAGCCATTTGCTTGCCTCAACCTGATTAGCGCCCGTTTCCGGGCGCTGGGATTACAGTTTCTTGGCTTTCTCGATAGCTTCTTCGATGCTGCCGACCATGTAGAACGCTTGTTCTGGCAGGTGGTCGTAGTCACCGTTGAGGATGCCTTTGAAGCCAGCAATGGTGTCTTTCAGGGAAACGTATTTGCCCGAAGCACCGGTGAAGACTTCAGCCACGAAGAACGGCTGCGACAAGAAGCGCTGAATCTTACGAGCGCGGGATACCAACTGCTTGTCGGTTTCCGACAGCTCGTCCATACCCAGGATCGCGATGATGTCTTTCAGCTCTTTGTAGCGCTGCAGAACGTACTGAACGCCGCGAGCGGTGTCGTAGTGGTCCTGGCCGATTACGTTCGGATCCAGCTGGCGCGGAAGTCGAGTCGAGTGGGTCGACCGCTGGGTAGATACCCAGGGAGGCGATGTCACGGGACAGAACGACGGTGGCGTCCAAGTGGGCGAAGGTGGTCGCTGGCGACAGGTCGGTCAAGTCGTCCGCTGGTACGTATACCGCTTGGATCGAGGTGATCGAACCTTGCTTGGTCGAAGTAATACGTTCTTGCAGAACGCCCATCTCTTCGGCCAGGGTCGGTTGGTAACCTACTGCAGAAGGCATACGGCCCAGCAGTGCGGATACTTCGGTACCGGCGAGGGTGTAACGGTAGATGTTGTCGACGAACAGCAGAACGTCGTTACCTTCGTCACGGAATTTCTCGGCCATGGTCAGACCGGTCAACGCTACGCGCAGACGGTTGCCTGGTGGCTCGTTCATCTGACCGTAGACCAAGGCTACTTTGTCGAGAACGTTGGAGTCCTTCATCTCGTGGTAGAAGTCGTTACCCTCACGAGTACGCTCACCCACACCAGCAAACACGGAATAACCGCTGTGCTCGATGGCGATGTTACGGATCAGCTCCATCATGTTTACGGTTTTACCAACACCGGCACCACCGAACAGACCAACCTTACCGCCTTTGGCAAACGGGCAAACCAGGTCGATAACCTTGATGCCGGTTTCCAGCAGGTCGTTGCCGCCAGCTTGTTCCGCGAAGGAAGGAGCCGGGCGGTGAATGCCCCAGCGCTCTTCTTCGCCGATCGGGCCGGCTTCGTCGATTGGGTTGCCCAGTACGTCCATGATGCGGCCCAGGGTCGCTTTACCGACCGTACCGAAATGGCTGCGCCAGTGTTGTTGACGTCCAGACCGCGCTTCAAGCCTTCGGTCGAGCCCATCGCAATGGTACGAACCACGCCGTCGCCCAGCTGCTGCTGAACTTCGAAAGTGGTTTCGGCGCCTTGAACCTTCAAGGCGTCGTAGATGCTCGGAACCTGATCACGTGGGAATTCCACGTCAATCACGGCGCCGATGATTTGTACGAATACGTCCGCTACTCATAGCTGGATCCTCTGAATATTTGAACCGGTATCAAACCGCGGCAGCGCCGCCAACGATTTCCGAGATCTCTCTGGGTGATCGCCGCCTGACGTGCCTTGTTGTAGATCAGCTGCAAATCGCTGATCAGATCACCGGCGTTGTCAGTCGCATTCTTCATCGCGATCATCCGGGCTGCTTGTTCAGCAGCGTTGTTCTCGACCACCGCCTGGTAAACCTGCGACTCCACGTAGCGCACCATCAGGCCGTCAAGCAGCTCTTTGGCGTCGGGTTCGTAGAGGTAATCCCAGTGATGCTTGAGATCTTGATCCGGATCGGCTTCCAGCGGAATCAACTGCTCCACTGTCGGCTTCTGCGTCATCGTGTTGACGAACTTGTTGGAAACCACGGACAGGCGATCAATACGGCCATCCAGGTAGGCATCCAGCATCACCTTGACGCTGCCGATCAGATCATTGATCGACGGCTCTTCGCCCAGGTGGCTGATTGCAGCGACGACGTTACCGCCGAAGTTGCGGAAAAACGCCGCACCCTTGCTGCCTACTACGCAGATATCGATCTCTACGCCGTTCTCGCGGTTTACCGCCATGTCCTTGACCAAGGCCTTGAACAGGTTGGTATTCAAAGCCACCGCACAGACCACGGTCACTGCTCACTACCACATAACCGACGCGCTTAACTTCGCGGTTGATCATGAACGGGTGGCGGTATTCCGGGTTAGCGTTGGCCAGATGACCAATCACCTGGCGGATACGCTCCGCGTAAGGACGGCTGGCAGCCATGCGCATTTGTGCTTTGCGCATCTTGCTGACAGCGACCTTTTCCATGGCGCTGGTGATCTTTTGCGTGCTTTTGATGCTCGCAATCTTGCTGCGAATCTCTTTTGCGCCTGCCGTGCAACACCTATATAGGTACACCTATCGGCTAGCAGGATGGGGGCCGCAGCCCCCATCGCACTTACCAGGTTTGGGTGGCTTTGAACTTCTCGATACCGGCTTTCATGCCCGCGTCGATTTCGTCGTTGAAGTCACCCTTCACGTTGATCTTGGCCATCAGATCGGCCAAGTCGCGGTTGAAGTAAGCAATCAGAGCCTGTTCAAAGCTGCCGATTTTCGCGATCTCGACGTCGACCAGGTAGCCACGTTCAGCGGCATACAGGGACAACGCCATGTCGGCGGTGGACATCGGCGCGTATTGCTTCTGCTTCATCAGCTCGGTAACACGCTGACCATGCTCAAGCTGCTTACGGGTGGCTTCGTCCAGGTCAGAAGCGAACTGGGCGAAAGCCGCCAATTCACGGTACTGAGCCAGAGCGGTACGGATACCACCGGAGAGCTTCTTGATGATCTTGGTCTGAGCAGCACCACCAACACGCGATACCGATACACCGGCGTTCACTGCCGGACGGATGCCGGAGTTGAACATTGCCGATTCCAGGAAGATCTGACCGTCGGTGATGGAAATCACGTTGGTCGGAACGAACGCGGAAACGTCGCCAGCTTGGGTTTCGATGATCGGCAGAGCAGTCAGGGAACCGGTTTTTGCCCGTTACGGCGCCGTTGGTGAACTTCTCTACGTACTCTTCGGATACGCGGGATGCGCGCTCCAGCAGACGGCTGTGGAGATAGAACACGTCACCTGGGTAGGCTTCGCGGCCTGGCGGACGGCGCAGCAGCAGGGAGATTTGGCGATACGCCACAGCCTGCTTGGACAGATCGTCATAAACGATCAGCGCGTCTTCACCGCGGTCACGGAAGTATTCGCCCATGGTGCAGCCGGCGTACGGCGCAATGAATTGCAGCGCAGCGGATTCGGAAGCACTGGCCGCGACGATGATGGTGTTAGCCAACGCGCCGTTTTCTTCCAGTTTGCGAACCACGTTGGCGATGGTCGATTGCTTCTGACCGATCGCTACGTATACGCAACGGATGCCGCTGTTCTTCTGGTTGATGATGGCGTCGATGGCCAGAGCGGTTTTACCGATCTGACGGTCACCGATGATCAGCTCACGCTGACCGCGACCAACCGGGATCATGGCGTCGACGGCCTTGTAGCCAGTTTGCACTGGCTGGTCGACCGATTTACGCCAGATCACGCCCGGTGCAACCTTTTCAACCGCGTCGGTAGCGACGTTGTTCAGCGGGCCTTTACCGTCGACAGGATTACCCAGGGCATCGACTACGCGACCCAGCAGTTCCGGACCAACCGGAACTTCCAGGATGCGGCCGGTGCACTTGGCGCTCATGCCTTCAGCCAGCGACTGGTATTGACCCAGAACCACGGCGCCGACGGAGTCGCGCTCAAGGTTCATGGCCATGCCATAGACGCCGCCCGGGAACTCGATCATTTCACCGTACATAGCGTCGGCGAGACCGTGAATACGCACGATACCGTCGGAAACGCTGACGATGGTGCCTTCGTTACGGGCTTGGGAGGCCACATCGAGCTTGTCGATGCGACCCTTGATGATTTCACTAATTTCGGAAGGATTGAGTTGCTGCATTGCTCTGCTGCCCCTTCAAACTCAAAGTTTCAATGCTTCGGCTAGTTTCGCGATTTTGCCGCGAACTGAGCCATCGATAACCAGGTCGCCGGCGCGGATTACGACGCCACCAATAAGGCTGGCATCCTCCGCAGCGTGCAGGCGCACTTCCCGGCCGAGCCGTGCACTGAGAACCTTGGCGAGTTTGTCTTGCTGTTCGTCGTTCAATGCAAAAGCACTGACTACATCCACATCGACCGATTTTTCCTGCTCGGCTTTCAACAGCTCGAACAATTCGGCGATTTGCGGCAGCAGCGCGAGACGATTGTTCTCGGCTAATACCTGGATGAAGTTCTGTACCTTGGCATCGAACTTGTCACCACACACCTCAATGAAGGCGGTGGCCTTGTCTGTACTCGTCAAACGCGGGGCCGTGAGCACGCGCTGTACGGTGGCGTCTTGCGACACCTCCGCAGCCAGGCCGAGCATGGCTGACCAATTGGCCAGTTGCTGGTGGGCCTGAGCGTACTCAAAAGCTGCCTTGGCGTAAGGTCGGGCCAACGTGGTCAGTTCTGCCATGATCGCGCCCTCGCTTAAATTTCGGCTGCCAGTTTGGAAACCAGCTCCGCATGCGCGTTTTGGTCGATAGTGGCGCCCAGGATCTTCTCAGCACCGCTGATCGCCAAGCCACCCAGTTGGGCACGCAGGGCGTCTTTGACGCTGTTCAGTTCCTGTTCGATCTCGGCCTGAGCCTGAGCCTTCAGGCGCTCACCTTCGACACGGGCCTGATCGCGAGCTTCGTCGACGATCTGGGTAGCGCGCTTTTTGGCTTGCTCAATGATTTCAGCTGCCTGAGTTTTGGCTTCGCGCAGTTGCTGACCCACTTTCTCGTGGGCGAGCTCCAAATCGCGAGCCGCACGGCTTGCAGCGTCCAATCCATCAGCAATCTTCTTTTGACGCTCTTGCAAAGCCGCGATGACCGGAGGCCACACGTACTTCATGCAAAAGAGCACAAAGATGAAGAAGGCAACGGACTGGCCAATCAGGGTTGCATTAATGTTCACGCCAACACCTCGCTCGTTCGTTGTCCGTCAAACCAATCACTCAAAAGAGTGATTAGCCTGCAAGTTGACCAACGAAGGGGTTCGCGAAGGTGAAGAACAGTGCGATACCAACACCGATCATGGTCACGGCGTCCAGCAGACCAGCGACGATGAACATTTTAACTTGCAGCATCGGAACCATTTCCGGTTGACGCGCAGCGCCTTCCAGGAATTTGCCGCCCAGCAGGCCGAAACCAATGGCGGTACCCAGGGCACCCAGGCCAATCAGCAGAGCTACGGCGATCGCGGTCAGACCAACTACAGTTTCCATCTTTCCTCCCGACTTTTTATGTCGTATTGGTTAGTTTTTAAGGTAAAGCGGTAAAGCAAACTTGCTCGCCCTTGCGGGCTGCGGCCCCAGGCAGAGGCCGCTCACTGCCAGCGCTTGCGCGCTATCAGTGGTTGTCTTCGTGCGCCATCGACAGATAAACGATGGTGAGCATCATGAAGATGAACGCTTGCAGGGTGATGATCAGAATGTGGAACACCGCCCATGCCCACTGCAGCGCCACACCCAGGCCGCTCAGCCACAACAGACCACTGCCGAACATCACAGCGATCAGAATGAACACCAGCTCACCGGCGTACATGTTGCCGAACAACCGCAGTGCCAACGAAATAGGCTTGGCAATCAGGGTGACGAACTCCAGCAGGAAGTTAACCGGGATCAGAAGAATCTGAACGGCGATGTTCTTACTGCCGAATGGGTGCAGGGTCAGTTCACCGATGAAGCCACCGATGCCTTTGACTTTGATGCTGTAGTAAATAATCAGCGCGAACACCGAGAACGCCATGCCGAGGGTGGCATTCGGGTCAGTGGTGGATACAGCGCGGAAAGGAATGTGGTGATCGCCGGAGATCAAGATGGCCAGTTGTGGAATCCAGTCCACAGGCACCAGGTCGACGGCGTTCATCAGGAACACCCAGACGAAAATGGTCAGAGCCAGGGGCGCGATAACCTTGTTGCGGCCGTGGAAGCTGTCCTTAACGCTGGTGTCGACGAATTCGATCATCACTTCAACGAAGTTCTGCAAACCGCCAGGCTGGCCGGAAGTGGCTTTCTTTGCAGCCATGCGGAACAACAGGATGAAGATCAGACCCAAGGCTACGGACCAGCCCAGGGTGTCTACGTGAAAAGCCCAGAAGCCCATTTCTTTGGCTTCTTGTGCAGTGTGGGCAAAGCCCCAATCGCCGCTTGGCAGTTTCCCAAAGGTCAGGTTCTGCAAGTGGTGCTGGATGTAGCCCGAAGCGGTCTGTTCTGCCATGTGTGCCTCAAACGCCCTAAGGTCTCAAAAATCTTGTTGTAAGCAGGGGGAGCAAACCAATTGACCAACTGGGTCAGAAGGAAAACGCCAAATACCGCCAGCGCATCCAGAGGCTTCACCCCTGCAAAGGTCAGTGCAAACAGCACTGCCGTCAGAATCAACTTGCCCGCTTCGCCGGCATAAAAAGACCGGACTATCGCTTGGGCTGCCCGGGCTCCGGTGAATCGGAAGGCCTTATGAGCAAAGTAAATATTCGGTAACCAGGCAATCAAACCGCCGAGCGCGCCAGAGTAACCACTTACCGCGCCGCGCCATTGCCATAAAACGACGGCTGCGATTAGCAATACGACGAGTTGAACCAACAACACGGGGAACACCGGCAAACGATGGAAGGGCAGGCGGGTGGGCGTGCGGGCGTCCATCAACTATCTCCGGCTTTCGGCCTCTGGTGTCTGCCGCTGTAAATCAACGACTTGGCATAGTTTGTGCCGACAAAATGCGCGCAGAGTATAGGGGGCGTTCCCCCCCTATTCAACTGCCCGGTAGTGATTTCCGACTACACGCTACATGACTAATTATGTCGGGAAAGGCTTCACTTGATGTGGGCCAAGACGCCTTGTAACTCGTCTAACGAGTTGTAGCGGATGACCAACTGACCCTTACCCTTCTGTCCATGCTTGATCTGTACCGGCGAGCCCAGCCGCTCTGCGAGGCGCTGTTCAAGCCGACTGATGTCAGGATCGGCTTTAGGAGCTGTAGTCGGTTTCTCTTTTTGTGCTCATCCACTGACGAACCAGTGCCTCAGTTTGGCGCACGGTTAGCGCTCGTGCGACAACGTGTCGCGCCCCTTCGACCTGCTGTTCTGCCGGTAAACCGAGCAGCGCGCGGGCGTGGCCCATTTCCAGATCACCGTGGGAAAGCAGCGTTTTGATTTCCTCCGGGAAGGGAGATCAGACGCAGCAAATTGGTGATGGTGACGCGCGATTTGCCGACCGCTTCAGCGACTTGCTGTTGGGTCAGTTGGAATTCTTGCTGCAACCGCTGCAAGGCTACGGCTTCTTCAATCGGGTTGAGGTCTTCGCGCTGGATGTTTTCGATCAGTGCCATGGCAATGGCCGCTTCATCCGGCACTTCGCGAACCATGGCCGGAATCTTGTCCAGTCCGGCTTGCTGGCTGGCACGCCAACGGCGTTCACCGGCGATGATTTCAAACCGGCCATTACCGATTGGGCGCACCACAATCGGTTGCATCACGCCCTGGGCGCGGATGGACTGCGCCAGCTCTTCGAGGGCAGTAGCGTCCATGTCACGGCGCGGTTGGTATTTGCCGCGCTGAATCAGATCCAGTGGCAGGTATTGCAGCTCACGGGTGTCGACGTGCGCGGCTTCTTCTTGCAAAGCATTAACGCTGGTTCCGCCCAGCAGGGCGTCCAGTCCGCGTCCGAGACCTCGTTTTTTGCTGGCCATGGATAATCCTTATGCTTTTGCGGTTCGGGTGGCGCTGCGCTGACGCCGGGACAATTCACCGGCCAGTGCTAAGTAGGCGAGGGCGCCACGGGATTGCTTGTCGTACGCCAAGGCAGGCATGCCAAAACTCGGCGCCTCGGCCAGGCGCACGTTGCGGGGAATAACGGTGTCGTAGAGCTGGTCGCCGAAATGCGCTTTTAGCTGGGCGGACACATCGTTGGTGAGGCTGATGCGCGGGTCGTACATGGTGCGCAGCAGACCTTCGATTTTCAGCGAAGGATTAAGCAGCTTGCCGATGCGCTGGATCGAGTTGACCAGATCAGTCAGCCCTTCGAGCGCGTAGTACTCGCACTGCATCGGAATGATCACGCCGTCAGCGGCCACCAAGGCGTTGACCGTCAGCATGGACAGTGAAGGCGGGCAGTCGATGAGGATGTAATCGTAATTTTCGCGGATCGGTGCCAGCGCTTCGCGTAGACGGTGTTCCTTCGCCGGCATATGCAGCAACGCCACCTCGGCGGCGGTCAGGTCGCGGTTCGCCGGAAGCAGCTGATAACCACCGTGCTCGGAAAACTGCATGGCTTGCGCCAGGTCGCATTCGCCAATGAGCACGTCATACACCGAGTGCTCCAAAGCCAACTTATCCACACCGCTGCCGGTGGTGGCATTGCCCTGTGGATCCAGGTCGATGAGCAGCACACGGCGCTTGGTCGCCACCAGCGATGCAGCGAGGTTGATGCACGTGGTGGTTTTGGCCACACCGCCTTTCTGGTTGGCGATGGCGATTACTTTAGCCATGGTCAGCGTCGGTCCCGATCATATGATGCGGCGCAGTATCAACAGATGCCGTTGACCTTGGCAACCGGGAACCTTGAGCACGTGCGTTGCAGCCAATTCAAAGTCGGCGGGCAGCGCTTGCAGCTCGTCGTCGGGGTGCACGCCTTTCATGGCCAACCAGCGCGTTTCGGTGTCGCCTAGATGCCGAGTCCACTCCGGAAAAATCCTGCAGCGAACTGAATGCGCGTGAGCAGATTCCGGAAAATGCCTGGGCTGGGGTGAACGCCTCGACCCGGCTGTGGATAACTTCCAGGTTCGACAGTTTGAGCTCGAGCTTCACCTGCGTGAGAAACCGCGTTTTCTTGCCATTGGAGTCCAACAGAGTGAATTGGCGGTCTGGGAACATGATTGCCAACGGAATGCCCGGCATTCCACCGCCGCTGCCGACGTCCAGCCACGAGGTTCCGCCTTCTGCGACAAAAGGCACCACGCTCAGGCTGTCGAGCAGGTGGCGGGAAACCATTTCGTTTGGGTCGCGCACGGCGGTCAGGTTGTAAGCCTTGTTCCACTTGATCAGCAATGCGAGATAGCCCAAAAGAAAGGCGTGTTGCTGTTCGGTCAGTGCAACGCCCAGCTCGGCGGCGCCACGGGACAATTCTTCAGCATGTTGCGCAGTAACCGATGACATCAGGCGCTTTGCTCCAGCTCACGACCGGCACTGCGCTTTTTCAAGTTGATCATCAACAGGGAAATCGCCGCCGGCGTTACGCCGGGAATTCGCGAGGCCTGGCCCAGCGTTTCCGGGCGACCTTGGCTGAGCTTGCTCTGAATTTCTTTGGAAAGACCGGCAATGGCGGTGTAGTCGATATCCGCTGGCAGCTTGGTGTTTTCGCTGGCACGCAGGCGGGCAATTTCGTCTTGCTGACGGTCGATGTAGCCGGCGTACTTGGTTTTGATTTCCACCTGTTCAGCAACCTGCGGATCGTCGTGGCCGGGGCCGGTTACCTCGATTAAGCCGGCGTAGTCCACTTCAGGACGGGTCAGCAGGCTCATCAGGTTGTATTCGTGGGTCAGCGGCGTACCGAAGCGCGCGGCAATCGCGTCGCCCTGCGGCGTGTTCGGGCGCACCACGTGCTCTTCAGCCGTTGCTCCTCGCGCTCAATGCCTTCGCGCTTGGCGCAGAACGCCGCCCAGCGACGGTCGTCGACCAGGCCCAGCTCACGGCCTTTTTCGGTGAGGCGGAGGTCGGCGTTGTCTTCGCGCAAGATCAGGCGGTACTCGGCACGGGAGGTGAACATGCGGTACGGCTCTTGGGTGCCGAGGGTGATCAGGTCGTCGACCAACACGCCGATGTAGGCTTCATCGCGGCGCGGGCACCAACTGTCTTTGCCCTGCGCACGCAATGCAGCGTTGGCGCCGGCCAACAGGCCCTGGGCGCCGGCTTCTTCGTAGCCGGTGGTGCCGTTGATCTGGCCGGCAAAGAACAGCCCGGCAATCACTTTGGTTTCGAGGCTGTATTTCAGATCACGCGGGTCAAAGTAGTCGTACTCAATGGCGTAACCCGGCCGGAACGATATGGGCGTTTTCCATGCCGCGGATCGAACGCACCAGCTCCAGCTGCACGTCAAACGGCAGGGAGGTCGAAATGCCGTTCGGATACAACTCGTGGGTGTTCAAGCCTTCGGGCTCGATAAACACCTGGTGGCTGTCCTTGTCGGCAAAGCGGTGAATCTTGTCTTCAATCGACGGGCAGTAGCGTGGACCGATGCCTTCGATCACACCCGAGTACATCGGCGACCGGTTGAGGTTCGCGGCGATGATTTCGTGGGTGCGGGCGTTGGTGTGAGTAATCCAGCAACTCACCTGGCGTGGGTGCTGTTGCTTGTTGCCGAGGAAGGACATCACCGGAATGGGCGTGTCGCCTGGCTGTTCGGTCATCACCGAGAAGTCGACGGAGCGGCCATCAATGCGTGGCGGCGTGCCGGTTTTCAGGCGACCGACCCGCAACGGGTGTTCGCGTAAACGTTGGGCCAGCGCGATTGAAGGCGGGTCGCCTGCGCGGCCACCGGAGTGGTTCTGCAAGCCGATGTGGATAAGTCCGCCGAGAAAGGTGCCCGTGGTCAGCACCACGGATTCAGCGAAGAAGCGCAGGCCCATTTGCGTAACAACGCCGTGAACTTGGTCTTGATCGACGATCAGGTCGTCACACGACTGTTGGAATATCCACAGGTTGGGCTGGTTTTCCAGGGTTTCACGAATCGCTGCTTTGTACAGCATGCGGTCGGCCTGGGCCCGGGTGGCGCGTACCGCTGGGCCTTTGCGGCTGTTGAGGTACTCGGAACTGAATGCCGCCTTTGTCGGTGGCTTCTGCCATGGCGCCGCCCAGTGCATCGATTTCCTTCACCAGATGGCTCTTGCCGATGCCACCAATCGCCGGGTTGCAGCTCATGTGTCCGAGCGTGTCGACGTTGTGGCTGAGCAGCAAGGTTTTGACGCCCATCCGTGCAGCAGCAAGCGCTGCTTCGGTGCCGGCATGGCCGCCGCCGATAACGATGACATCAAAACGGGAAGGGAAATCCACCACGCACCTCGTGCCTGTTGAGAATTGGGGAGGCTTTTAACTGACCCGAAAAGGGAAAAGCGGAAAGCCGGCAAGTATAGGGATTTACCCGAACCGAAAGAAGCCTTTTGAACAAAAAATAGCCAACCTTCTTGGGTGGTCGTGCTGGTCGTACACCGGCCTGTTAATAAATAGAGAGAAGAGAGAATTTTTAAAGCTTTGTTTTTATGTTTATTACTTATGCAGGTCTTTTCTGTGGATAGAACGCTTTACAGGCCAAGCACAGCGGCGTGGACAGAATTGTATAAGCCTGGTCGGTCAGGTACACGGGAGGGTTCTGGATAACGTCCTTAAACCTGTGGATGGAAGCGCATGTTGTGCACAGGGCGATTCATCCCCAGCTTTGCCCCTAGCTTATCGACTGGGCTTAGGGGCGGTTATGCACAGGGTTTAAATAAGGGCTGTGGTTAATCCTGCGGGCATAAAAAAAGCCCTGTCGACGTCACTACGTGAACAGGGCTGGTTGGAACGGTCGCGTTTATTTGCCGATGCAGAAGCTCGAGAAGATTCGTCCTAACAAGTCGTCGGAACTGAACGCGCCGGTGATTTCTCCCAATGCTTGTTGGGCAATGCGCAGGTCTTCAGCCAGCAACTCGCCTGCGCCGGCCAGGGTCAGCTGCGCGTAACCGTGCTCCAGTGATTGGCTGGCATGCTGCAGCGCCTCCAAGTGACGGCGCCGGGCACTGAAGCTGCTTTCAGCGGTCTGCTCGTAGCCCATGCACGCTTTGAGATGTTCACGTAGCAAGTCCAACCCATCTGCCGAACGAGCGGACAGGTTGATGGTGACATGGCCGTCCTCGCTGACCTCCAGTCCGATCGCGTCACCCGACAGGTCGGTTTTGTTGCGGATTAACGTGACCTTGGCAGGATCCGGCCTAGCGCTAAGAAATTCCGGCCAGAGCGCAAAGGGGTCTGCCGCCTCGCGTGAAGTGGCATCCACCACCAGCAGCACGCGGTCCGCTTCGCCAATCGCTTTTAGCGCGCGTTCTACACCTATCTTTTCTACTTGATCATCGGTGTCACGCAAACCCGCCGTGTCGACGACATGCAGCGGCATACCGTCGATATGGATATGTTCGCGCAGCACATCGCGGGTCGTGCCGGCGATTTCCGTAACGATCGCTGCCTCCCGACCAGCCAGAGCGTTTAGCAGGCTGGATTTTCCCGCATTGGGGCGACCCGCGATCACCACCGTCATTCCGTCACGCAGCAACGCGCCCTGGTTGGCCTCGCGCTGGACAGCAGTCAAATCGCTGCGCACCTCGTTGAGCATGCTCAGTACATGGCCGTCGGCCAGAAAGTCGATCTCTTCTTCCGGGAAGTCGATGGCAGCTTCCACATAAATACGCAGCGCAATCAGGCGCTCGGTCAGACCATGAACCCGGCGTGAGAACTCGCCCTGCAAGGACCGTAGGGCGTTGCGCGCCGCTTGCTCGGAGCTGGCCTCAATCAGGTCGGCAATGGCTTCTGCCTGGGCCAGATCAAGCTTGTCGTTGAGAAAGGCGCGTTCGCTGAATTCGCCGGGTCTTGCCAGACGGGCGCCTAGTTGGAGGCAGCGACGCAACAGCAGGTCCAGCACCACAGGTCCGCCATGCCCCTGCAATTCAAGAACGTCCTCGCCGGTGAAGGAGTTCGGACCGGGGAAGTACAGGGCCAAGCCTTCGTCGAGTACCTGATCCTGTTCACCGTGAAACGGTCCGTAGTGGGCATAGCGCGGCTTGAGGGTGCGCTGCGCAATGGCTTCGGCAATGGCCTGGGCATATGGACCGGAAACGCGGACGATTCCCACGCCGGCGCGGCCCTGGGCAGTGGCAACGGCGGCGATGGTTTCTCGTGCAGTGTTCATGGCGCGGTTCTCATGATTGAGCCCTCATGGCCGGAGGGCAGATAGCAAAACGCCCCGCCACGTATTGCTCGGGCGGGGCGCTGTTTCAGCTTAGCAAGCCAGACTTAGGCGTTGGCCGTCTTGGCTGCGGCTTCGATCTTGCGAGTGATGTACCACTGCTGCGCGATGGACAGGCAGTTGTTGACGACCCAGTACAGCACCAGACCAGCCGGGAACCACAGGAAGAAGAAGGTGAAGATGATCGGCATCATTTTCATCACCTTGGCCTGCATCGGATCTGGCGGTGCGGGGTTCAGCTGCTGCTGGATGAACATGGTGGCGCCCATGATCAACGGCAGAATAAAGAACGGGTCTTTGATCGACAGGTCCGTGATCCAGAACATCCAGGGCGCCTGACGCATCTCGACGCTTTCCAGCAGCACCCAATACAAGGCCAGGAAAACCGGCATCTGCACCAGAATCGGCAGGCAGCCGCCGAGTGGATTGATTTTCTCTTTCTTGTAGAGCTCCATCATGGCTTGCGACATTTTCTGCCGGTCATCGCCATGCTGCTCTTTCAAGGCCGCTAATTTCCGGAGCCACGGCGCGCATACGGGCCATCGACTTGTAGCTGGCGGCGGATAGGGGGAAGAACAAGCCCTTGATCAGCATCGTCAACACGATGATCGACCAACCCCAGTTGCCCAGGATGCTGTGGATATGTTGCAGCAGCCAGAAAATCGGCTGAGCGATAAACCACAGAATGCCGTAATCGACGGTCAGCTCCAGACCCGGAGCGAGCGAGCCAAGGTGCTTCTGGATTTTCGGACCGGCATACAGTATTGCCGACACTTCACCTTTGCTGCCCGGCGCTACGCTGACGCTTGGGGTGGTAAAGCCAACAATGTAGCGGCCCTGGGAATCTTTACGGGTTTGAACACTGTTGTCGTTGTCCTGGCTTGGAATCCAAGCAGTCGACGAAATAGTGCTGCAACCAGGCAACCCAGCCACCTTTCACGGTTTCTTTGGCAGGCGCCTTGTCGATATCGCTCATCGACACTTTTTTGTAGGCCGAATCGTGAGTGGCCATTGCCGCGCCGAGGTAGGTCGCGGTGCTGGTGGCAGCGGTTTTCGACGGGTCGTCACTGTTGTCGCGCTTGAGCTGGGCATACATGTTGCCGGCCCAGACTTCAGCGCTCTGGTTGTCGATCAGGTAACGCACATCAACCTGGTAGGACGACGGATCAACGCAACCGGGTTTCTTCAGCTCTTGTTCTTTAACCGAGCATTCTGGGTTCAAACCGCGTTTGAAGCTGAAGCGCTTGATGTAATTGACGCCGCCTTGGCTGAAGGTCAGATCGACCGTCAGGCTATTTTGGCCGTCCGCCAGCTGGTAGCTTTTCTGAGCGCTCTGCCAAACGGCACGGCCGTTAGCCGAGTCCGGCGCATTCGCGCCGATCAGCCCGCTTTGTGCCAGGTAGGTGCGCTCGTTGCCGTTGTCAAACAACTGGAACGGTACGTCCGGACGATCTTGACGGCGCGGGTATTGCGGCACCGTCAGTTGGACGATGTCGCCGCCGCTTGGATCGATGGCCAGTTCAAGCACGTCGGTCTTAACGCGGATCAGGTCTTTGCTCGCTTGAGGGGCGGCGGCAACGGCTTCCGGTTGGCTGGACGGGGCGCTTGGAACATCACTGTTGGCCGTGTTGTTAGCAGCAGGAACGTCGGGAAGCGCAGCAGTGTTGCTGGTCGCAGCGGCTGTGTTCGCAGTCGGCAAGGACGTTTGTCCGTAGTCTTCGTTCCACTTGAGAACCATGACGTAGGACACGATTGCGAGCGCGGCGATCAGGATCGAGCGTTTAATATCCATGATTACTCGGCCATCGAAGGGGGTCGGGAAATGGGAGCGCCTGGAACCGGATCGTAACCGCCGGGATTCCACGGGTGACAACGGCCAGAAGCCGACGCAGAGTCAGCCAGCCACCGCGCATAAAACCATGGTGTTCAATGGCTTCATACGCGTAGCAGGAACAGCTGGGATAGAAACGACAGTGACTGGCCATCAAAGGGCTGATGGCGTAGCGATAAACCTGAATGGACGCGAGGGCCAGTTTACGCATGGGGACTGTCGGTAACCCCTGATTGCGGGATAGCTTCCGGGCTCGGCTTGCTGCGTGCCAAGCGTTTCCAGAGTTTGCCGAACTGGTTTGCCAATTCAGTATTCTCCAGATCACCTAGGCCTTTACGCGCGACAACCACGATATCCCAGCCCACCAGATTGTCCTGGTTGAGGCGGAATGAATCGCGGATGACGCGTTTGAGGCGGTTGCGTTCAACAGAGAGCTTGACGCTCTTCTTACCGATGACCAGACCCAGGCGGGGATGATCAAGATCGTTGTTGCGCGCTAGAAGCAGGACGTTTTTACCCGGAACCTTACCGCTGGGGGAGTCGAAGACTGTCTTGAATTGTCGAGGGGTTAGCAGGCGCTTTTCCCGACTGAAGTCTTGACTCACCACCGATGCCGAATTATCAGACGGCCAGACGCTTACGGCCTTTGGCGCGACGACGGGACAGAACAGCACGGCCGTTCTTGGTAGCCATACGGGCACGGAAACCGTGGGTGCGAGCGCGCTTGATAGTGCTGGGTTGGAAAGTGCGTTTCATGGTGCGTTACCTGGGTGGTCGACAACGGGCCGGAATGGCCCCCGTTTTTAAGAGACCGGCGATTCTAGAGAAACCAGGCGGTCAGGTCAATTCCAACCAGCATTTCTCTGATGGAAAGCGCGTAGATAAAGAATATTAAGAAAAGAGATTTAATCTTTTTTAAAATGTTAACTACTCTTAGCAGCTGAGATTCTGTGGATAAAGTGCTGCGCCGCTTGCTGCACCTGGCCTACAGCGGATGATAACCCTGTCTAGAAGGCGTGTGTAGGCTGTACCAAGCTGCGTATAAGCTGGGGATGGAACGCGTTTTTATCCACAGCCCAGTTATGCACGGCTTTTTCCTGCGGCTTGTCCCACGACCTCAAAAGCTAGTTATCCACAGACTTTAGTGATTCGCCGCTTCGTCGGTTAAAACGGAGTAAGGCATTGATTTTACGCGTCGAAAACTTTCGTCTCATGTGGATAAGTAGGTTGGGCTGCGGGTACAATGCACCCTGTTTTGGGCGTTGCAGCCTATTTGGCTAGGGGATGTTTGTGTCGGTGGAACTTTGGCAGCAGTGCGTAGAGCTTCTACGCGACGAGCTGCCGGCCCAGCAATTCAATACTTGGATTCGTCCACTGCAGGTTGAAGCCTCCAGCGATGAATTGCGCGTGTTCGCACCCAACCGGTTTGTGCTGGATTGGGTGAATGAAAAATACATGAGCCGTCTGTTGGAGCTGCTGAATGAGCGCAGCGAAGGCATGGCGCCGGCCATTTCCTTATTAATAGGCAGCAAACGCGCCGCGGTTCCGCGGGCGAGCATGTCGTCCCCTGCACCTCAGCCTATCCAGCGCGCCAATTGCCGCGCCGGTGCGCGAGGAAGCGATGTCAGCGGCTGTCAGCAGCGAGCCATCGCGTGCAAGCTTCGACCCTATGGCCGGGGCCAGTTCGCAAACCGCCCCCGTTCGTAATGAACGCTCCGTTCAGGATTGAAGGAGCGCTCAAGCACACTAGCTATCTGAACCGCACCTTTACCTTTGAGAACTTTGTTGAGGGCAAGTCCAACCAGCTGGCGCGCGCGGCGGCGTGGCAGGTAGCGGATAACCCGAAACATGGTTACAACCCGTTGTTTCTATATGGCGGCGTTGGTTTGGGTAAAACGCACTTGATGCACGCGGTGGGCAACCACCTATTAAAGAAGAACCCTAACGCCAAGGTCGTGTACCTGCATTCCGAGCGCTTTGTAGCCGATATGGTGAAAGCGCTGCAGCTAAATGCCATTAACGAATTCAAACGGTTCTACCGTTCCGTCGACGCGCTGCTAATCGACGACATTCAGTTCTTCGCAAAAAAAGAGCGCTCCCAAGAAGAATTCTTTCACACCTTCAACGCGCTTTTAGAAGGCGGCCAGCAGGTGATTCTCACCAGTGACCGTTACCCGAAAGAGATCGAGGGCCTGGAAGAGCGTTTGAAGTCGCGCTTTGGCTGGGGCTTGACGGTCGCGGTCGAGCCGCCGGAGTTGGAAACGCGCGTAGCGATTCTGATGAAGAAAGCAGACCAGGCCAAAGTGGACCTGCCGCACGACGCCGCCTTTTTTATCGCTCAGCGCATCCGTTCCAACGTACGCGAACTCGAAGGGGCGTTGAAGCGCGTAATCGCGCATGCCCACTTCATGGGCCGCGATATCACCATCGAGCTGATTCGCGAGTCGCTGAAGGATCTGTTGGCGCTGCAAGACAAACTCGTTAGCGTCGACAACATTCAGCGCACCGTCGCTGAGTACTACAAGATCAAGATTTCCGATCTGCTGTCCAAGCGGCGCTCCCGTTCCGTGGCGCGTCCTCGGCAGGTGGCTATGGCGCTGTCCAAAGAATTGACCAACCATAGCCTGCCGGAGATCGGCGACGCGTTCGGCGGTCGTGATCACACCACGGTATTGCACGCTTGCCGTAAGATTGCTGAACTTAGGGAATCCGACGCGGATATCCGCGAGGACTACAAGAATCTGCTGCGCACGCTGACCACCTGACCTATTACGCAGCCCACGAGGCAAAGGGACTAGACCATGCATTTCACTATTCAACGCGAAGCCCTGTTGAAACCGTTGCAACTGGTCGCTGGCGTGGTTGAACGCCGGCAGACATTGCCGGTGCTGTCTAACGTGTTGTTAGTTGTTGAAGGCCAGCAGCTTTCGCTGACCGGTACGGATCTCGAAGTCGAACTGGTCGGCCGTGTAACGCTGGAGGAGCCGGCAGAATCGGGCGAAATCACCGTTCCGGCGCGCAAGCTCATGGATATCTGCAAAAGCCTGCCTAACGATGCGTTGATCGATATCCGCGTCGATGAAACGAAACTGGTCGTAAAGGCCGGCCGTAGCCGCTTCACCCTTTCCACTCTGCCTGCCAACGATTTCCCGACCGTTGAAGAAGGCCCAGGCTCATTCACCTTCACGCTTATTCAGAGCAAGCTGCGTCGCCTTATTGAGCGCACCAGTTTCGCGATGGCTCAGCAGGACGTTCGCTACTACCTGAACGGTATGCTGATCGAAGTACAAACCGATGTATTGCGTGCCGTGGCTACCGACGGCCACCGTCTCGCAATGTGCTCGATGGAAGCGGGTATCGAACAGGCTGACCGTCACCAAGTGATCGTTCCGCGCAAAGGCATTCTAGAATTGGCGCGCCTGCTTACCGAGCAAGACGGCACCGTCGATATCGTGCTGGGTCAGCATCACATCCGCGCGACAACAGGCGAGTTCACCTTCACCTCCAAACTGGTTGACGGCAAGTTCCCTGACTATGAGCGCGTGCTGCCTAAAGGTGGCGACAAATTGGTACTGGGTGATCGCCAAGCCCTGCGTGAAGCATTCAGCCGTACTGCAATTCTCTCTAACGAAAAGTACCGCGGCATCCGTCTGCAGCTGGCTAACGGTCTGCTGAAGATTCAGGCGAACAACCCTGAACAGGAAGAAGCGGAAGAAGAAGTAGCTGTCGACTACAACGGTGGCTCGCTGGAAATTGGCTTCAACGTGAGCTATCTGCTCGACGTGTTGGGCGTGATGACCACTGAGCAGGTTCGCCTGATTTTGTCTGATTCGAACAGTAGCGCACTCGTGCAAGAGTCTGGCAACGATGATTCGGCATACGTCGTTATGCCGATGCGCCTCTGACCTGAATCGAGTCTAGATGTCCCTCAGCCGCGTTACGGTCACCGCGGTGCGCAACTTGCACCCGGTGACACTCTCTCCCTCCCCGCATCAACATCCTTTCCGGCGCAAACGGCAGCGGTAAAACCAGCCTGCTCGAAGCCATTCACCTGCTTGGTTTGGCGCGCTCGTTTCGCAGTGCGCGGCTATTGCCGGTTATTCAGTACGAGAAGGAAGCGTGCACCGTGTTTGGCCAGGTAGAACTGGCGGAAGGTGGCTCCAGCAACTTGGGCGTTTCACGCGACCGCCAGGGAGAGTTTCACATTCGAATTGATGGTCAGAATGCGCGTAGCGCTGCTCAGCTTGCTGAAGCGTTGCCGCTGCAATTGATCAATCCGGACAGTTTTCGCTTGCTTGAAGGTGCTCCGAAAATACGCCGTCAGTTCTTGGATTGGGGAGTGTTCCACGTGGAACCTCGCTTTATGCCCGCGTGGCAGAGGCTCCAGAAGGCCCTCCGGCAGCGGAACTCGTGGCTGCGGCATGGTACACTTGACGCCGCTTCGCAGGCGGCTTGGGACCGCGAGCTGTGTCTCGCAGGCGACGAAATCGATACCTATCGGCGCAGCTACATACATGCCCTGAAGCCGGTATTCGAGGAAGTACTTCGTGAGCTTGTAGAGCTTGAAGGACTGACACTCAGTTATTACCGAGGTTGGGACAAAGACCGGGATTTGCAAACGGTGCTCAGCTCGACACTGCAGCGCGACCAGCAACTCGGCCATACCCAGGCGGGACCTCAGCGAGCCGACTTACGTTTGCGCTTAGGCGCTCACAACGCGGCTGAAATTCTGTCGCGAGGCCAACAGAAGTTAGTGGTTTGTGCCTTGCGAATTGCCCAAGGGCATTTGGTTAGTCAGGCACGGCGCGGCCAGTGCATTTATCTGGTGGATGACTTGCCGTCTGAGTTGGACGAAGCAGCACCGAAACGCGTTGTGCCGTTTATTAGAAGATTTGAACTGCCAGGTATTTATCACCTGTGTAGACCATGAATTGTTGCGGGGTAGCTGGCGCACGGATACGCCGGTCGCCATGTTCCACGTGGAACATGGCCGTATCACCCAGACCCACGACCATCGGGAGTGAAGGCATGAGCGAAAATCAAACGTACGATTCGTCCAGCATCAAAGTGCTGAAAGGCTTGGACGCCGTACGCAAGCGGCCCGGTATGTACATCGGCGACACCGATGACGGCAGCGGCCTGCACCACATGGTTTTTGAGGTGGTCGACAACTCTATCGACGAAGCACTCGCCGGGCATTGTGACGACATCAGCATCATTATCCACCCAGACGAATCCATCACCGTTCGCGACAACGGCCGTGGCATTCCAGTGGACGTGCATAAAGAAGAAGGCGTATCGGCGGCTGAGGTCATCATGACCGTGCTGCACGCTGGCGGTAAGTTCGACGACAACTCGTACAAGGTTTCCGGCGGCCTCCATGGCGTAGGTGTTTCCGTTGTAAATGCCCTCTCCGAGCTGCTGCTGTTGACCGTTCGCCGTAGCGGCAAAGTATGGGAGCAAACCTACGTGCACGGAGTGCCTCAGGCACCCATGCGCACCGTGGGCGATACCGATAAAACCGGTACCGAGATTCACTTCAAGCCCTCGGCTGAAACCTTCCAAAACATCCACTTCAGCTGGGACATTCTCGCCAAGCGTCTGCGCGAATTGTCGTTCCTGAACTCCGGCGTCGGCATTGTTCTGAAGGACGAGCGCAGTGGTAAGGAAGAGTTGTTTAAGTACGAAGGTGGTCTGCGTGCGTTTGTTGAGTACTTGAATACCAACAAAACCCCGGTCAACCAGGTGTTCCACTTCAACGTTCAGCGTGACGATGGCGTGGGCGTTGAAGTGGCGTTGCAGTGGAACGACAGCTTTAATGAAAACCTGCTGTGCTTCACCAACAACATTCCACAGCGCGACGGTGGTACCCACCTCGCTGGTTTCCGCTCGGCACTAACCCGTAACCTGAATGCTTACATCGAGCAGGAAGGCCTGGCCAAGAAACACAAAATCGCCACCACCGGTGACGATGCCCGCGAAGGCCTGACGGCGATCATTTCGGTAAAAGTCCCGGATCCAAAATTCAGCTCGCAGACCAAAGACAAGCTGGTTTCCTCCGAAGTGAAAACTGCGGTTGAGCAGGAAATGGGCAAGTACTTCTCCGACTTCCTGTTGGAAAACCCCAACGAAGCCAAAGCCGTCGTCGGCAAAATGATCGACGCCGCGCGCGCGCGTGAAGCCGCTCGTAAGGCACGCGAAATGACCCGCCGTAAGGGCGCGTTGGACATCGCCGGTTTGCCTGGCAAGTTGGCGGACTGCCAAGAGAAAGACCCTGCCCTCTCCGAACTGTACCTAGTGGAAGGGGACTCTGCTGGCGGCTCCGCCAAGCAGGGACGTAACCGTAAGACTCAAGCGATTTTGCCGCTCAAGGGCAAGATTCTGAACGTGGAACGTGCGCGTTTTGACCGCATGATTTCGTCGCAGGAAGTCGGCACGCTGATCACCGCCCTCGGGTGCGGTATCGGTCGTGAGGAATACAACATCGACAAACTGCGCTACCACAACATCATCATCATGACGGACGCCGACGTTGACGGCTCGCACATCCGTACGCTGCTGTTGACCTTCTTCTTCCGTCAATTGCCGGAGCTGGTCGAGCGCGGCTACATCTATATCGCTCAGCCACCGCTGTATAAGGTCAAGAAAGGCAAACAAGAGCAGTACATCAAGGACGACGAGGCCATGGAGGAATACATGACCCAGTCAGCCCTCGAAGATGCCAGCCTGCACGTTAACGAAAACGACCCAGGCATCGGCGGCGAGCCGCTGGAGCGTCTGGTTAACAACTACCGCATGGTGATGAAGACGCTTAAGCGCCTATCGCGTATCTACCCGCAAGAGCTCACCGAGCACTTCGTTTATCTGCCAGCCGTGAGCCTGGACGATCTGGGTAACCAGGCGGGCATGCAAGCCTGGCTCGAGAAGCTCAACGAGCGTCTGCGCACCATGGAAAAGTCGGGTCTGGTTTACAAAACTAACCTGCGTGAAGACCCGGAACGTCACCTCTGGCTGCCAGAGGTCGAACTGATCTCCCACGGCGTTTCCAACTTCGTCACCTTCAACCGCGACTTCTTCGCCAGTAACGACTACAAAACCGTTACCTCGCTGGGCGAGCAGTTGAACAGCTTGCTGGAAGAAGGCGCCTATGTGAAACGTGGCGAGCGCAAAAAGCCGGTCACCACCTTCAAAGAAGCGCTTAACTGGCTCCTCACCGAGAGCACCAAACGCCACAGCATTCAGCGCTACAAAGGGCTGGGCGAGATGAACCCGGATCAACTGTGGGAAACCACCATGGACCCGGATGCGCGCCGCATGCTCAAGGTAACCATCGAAGACGCCATCAGCGCCGACCAGATCTTCAACACCCTGATGGGCGACGAAGTCGAACCGCGCCGCGAGTTCATCGAAGCCAACGCCTTGGCGGTGTCGAACCTGGACTTTTAAGCCCGGTTTTACGCACGACAAACAAAAACCCCAGCACATCGCTGGGGTTTTTGTTTTTAGCGCGCTAATCCGCCTTCCCTAGCGGTTTAACCGAGGCTGTTACTTCAAGCCCAGGGCATTACGCATGGTGAAGTACAGATCGGTTTGGTCAGTGAGACCGGTGATGTTTGCGGCATGCGGGCCATACGCTGCAACGCGCAGTTGCGAGCCGGTGTGCTCCTGAGAGCTGCCTTCCGAGTTGCCGTAGCTGACCGCCATTACTGCGCCGTCTTTGGTGTTGAGTGCTTGGGTAAGCCCTGGCGCCGAAGTATCCAAAGCAACGATCTGGCTGGAGTGCGCGTGGTCGGCGGTGACGATAACCAAGGTGTTGCCATCGGCCTTGGCGAATGCCAGGGCCATCTGCACCGCTTCGTCGAGGTCGACGGTTTCGCCGATCTGGCCGCACGGGTTGGCGGCATGGTCTTGCTTGTCGATCGAAGCGCCTTCTACTTGCAGGAAGAACCCATTGCGGTTGTCTTTGAGCAAGTCGATGGCCTTAACCGTCATCTCAGCCAGCGTGGGTGTGCTGGCGGTACGTGCGGCGTTCGGTTGGCAGGTTACCGGCGCTTGGGTCAAGTTGCCGTGGTAAGTGGCGGTTGGGCCGATCCAACGGGTTGGCATGTTGCCTGGCGAGAACAGACCGATCACGGGCTGCTTCTGGTTGGCCACGCGGATTTTCTTCAGTTCGGCGGCATTGCTTACCAGGACGAAACCACGGGCGGCCGCCTGGTCGCGCAGGGTTTTGCCGGACCATTTGCCTGCCTTAGCCACTTCAGCGAAGGTCGCTGCGCCACCACCGAGGGTGATGTCTGGACGCACGTTCAGCAGTTGCTCGGTGATCGACCCAGCGCCGCCCTTCTCCAAAGCGTTGCTTGGGCATTGAACCGAGGTCGCCACCGGGCCATAGCACTTGCGGCCGGTCACGTGGGAAAACAACGCGGCTGGGGTGGCGTCTTGCAGTTCGGCGGTGGACACGTTGCCAGTGGCCATGCCGCGCAGTTTCGCCAGCTCGAGAATGGTTTGGTGCGGCTTTTCATGGATGTCGACACCGAGCGCGCCGTTGTAGGTTTTCACGCCGGTAGACCACGCCGTGGCAGAGGCCGCCGAGTCGGTCACGTAGTCCGGCTTGCCGGTATCTTTGTGCAAGGCGTAGTGGGTGTACTGGCCGGTCAGCGGCAGCGCGTCGATACCTTTGAAGTAGCCACCGGCGCCTTCGGCGTAGTTGCGCGCCAGGGTGATTTCCGAGTCGCCCATGCCGTCGCCAATCAGCAGAATCACGTTCTTGGCTTTGCGGTCGGACAGCGAGGCTTTGATCGAATCAGTCAGGTCGCGGCCTACGCGGCGAGCGCCGGCGTACTCGGTAATGTCGCCACGGGCCTCACGGTTGTAGAGGCTCTTGCTGACCTTTTCTTTTTCGTCATGGTCATGGGCGGCGCTGACGCCAGAGAAGGACAGCAAGGCAGCGGAAACGGCGAGGGACAAAGCCAGCGGTAAGGCGGTAGTCATCTGAAGAATCCTTATGCAGATGGGCAGGAGAGAATTTGCTTCTCGCGACTACTGCCAGCGACGCTGGACCGACGAGAAAAAATCAAGCAAACCGAGAGTAGGGATGCTTGATTAACGTCGCGTTACAGCGCGCGAGCGAACGGCAACGTTGTGCGCCATGCCCATCCTTTTGGCAGCCCTGAATGCAAAAACCCCGGCGCGGTGGCCGGGGTTTTGATCGAGGCGGTTAAGGCTAAAGCTGAACCGGCGTCTCGGTCACCGGGTGCTCGCCGTACAGCGCGCCCATATCCCGTTGCGCCTGCTCCACCCAGGCGAAGGCGCGATCGTTCAATGCGGCAATGGCGCGTGGCCCGGTGCCCTCGGCGTGCATCACCGGGCCGATCATCACTTGAATGGTCCCAGGCTTTTTGCCCCAGCCTTGTTTGGGCCAAAACTCACCGGCATTGTGGGCAATTGGCAACACCGGCAGGTTCGCATTGACCGCCAACGCGGCGCCACCGCGTGAGAACTTGCCAATCTGCCCCGCCGGCACGCGCGTGCCTTCCGGGAAAATTAGCACCCAAATATTCTGCTGCAAGCGTTCATGGCCCTGCTTGGCCAACTCTTTGAGTGCAGCTTTCGGGTTGTTACGGTCAATGGCGATGGGCTTGAGCATGGCCATGGCCCAGCCAAAAAACGGGACGTACAGCAGTTCGCGCTTGAGCACCTGGCTAAGCGGCGCGAAGTAGCACGAGAGGAAAAAGGTTTCCCAGGTGCTTTGGTGTTTGGAGAGGATCACGCAGGGCTGCGTAGGCATGTTCTCGGCGCCGTGTACTTCATAGCGAATACCGAGCATCACTTCGGTGAGCTTCACGGCGAAGCGGCACCAGTTGACGTTGATAAAGCGGTAGCGGGCTTCAAACGATTGGAACGGGGCGACGAAGAAACTCAGGGTGCACCAGAGCAAGGCGCTGCCGCCGAGGAGGATATAGAAGAGGAAGATTCTGATGGCCAGCACGATCGACATTTAGCGTTATCCGTCGCGGGCAATCCCCGCCTATTGGGTGTGGAGTAACTGCGCGGCAACCGCCGCCAAATCGTCAAATATCAACGTCCCTTTCGGCAGCTCGCTGCCCAGGGTTCTTTCGCCTTTGCCGGTCTTCACCAGAACAGGCTGACAATCGACGGCCAGCGCGGCGTCCAGGTCACCTCGACTGTCGCCGACAAACCACACGCCTGCAAGATCTGTGTGGTAATGCGCAGCGATAGTTCGCAGCATGCCGGGTTTGGGTTTACGGCAGTCACAACCGTCGTGCGGCCCATGTGGACAATGCACCACCAGTCCCAGTTCACCGCCCTGCTCGGCCACCAGCGCACGCAACCGCGCATGCATGGAATCGAGCACCGCTTCTGAGTAATAACCGCGCGCCAGGCCCGACTGGTTAGTGGCCACTGCCACCGTCCAGCCGGCCTTGCTCAGTTGCGCGATGGCCTCGACGGCGCCGGGGAGCGGAATCCACTCCTCCAGCGTTTTGATGTAGGCGTCGGAGTCGTAATTGATCACCCCGTCGCGGTCGAGTATCAGCAACTTCACGGTTTACCCCAGCAGCGAAATGTCGGCGACGCCCAGGAACAGGCTGCGCAATTTGGCCAACAGGGCGTAGCGGTTGGCACGCACCGACGGGTCTTCGGCGTTGACCATAACGGCCGCAAAGAACGCGTCCACCGGGTCACGCAGCGACGCCAATTGTGCCAGCGCGTCGCTGTACAAACGGGCCTGGGCCAACGGTTGCACGGCGTGGTCAGCTTGCTGAATTGCGGCGTAAAGCGAGAACTCACTAGGCGAATCGAAGTAATGCGCTTCGATGCCCGCGGCAACGGCGCCCTCGGCCTTGCTCAACAGGTTGGACACGCGCTTGTTGGCCGCGGCCAAGGCCTCGGCTTCCGGCAGTTTGCGGAACGCCTGAACCGCTTGTACGCGCTGGTCGAAGTCCAGCGGCGACACCGGCGCCACTGCACGCACGGCCTGGTACACCGCCACTTCCACGCCTTCGTCTTCATAACGGGCGCGCAGGCGGTCGAAGATGAAGTCTTGCACCTGAGCGGCGAGGCCGGCCGGTTTGACCTTGGCGCCGAATTGCTCGATGGCAAAACCGATGGTGGCGACCAGATCGAGGTCGAGTTTCTTCTCGATCAGGATGCGCAAAATACCCAGCGCAGCACGACGCAAGGCGTAGGGGTCTTTGCTGCCGGTGGGCAGCATGCCGATGCCGAAAATACCTACCAGCGTATCGAGCTTGTCGGCGATCGCCACCGCCGCGCCGGTCAGCGTGGTCGGCAACTCGGCGCCTGCGCCGCGTGGCATGTACTGCTCGTTCAGCGCCAGAGCAACGTCCTGCGGCTCGCCGTCATTCAGCGCGTAGTAGTAGCCGGCGATACCCTGCATTTCCGGGAACTCACCGACCATTTCCGTGGCCAGGTCGCATTTGCTCAGCAAACCGGCGCGGGCAGCCCAGCGGCTGTCGCCACCGATGCGGGCGGCGATAAACGCGGCCAGCAGCGAAACGCGTTCGGCTTTGTCGAACACCGAACCCAGCTGCGCCTGGAACACCACATTGGCGAGGCGCGCATTGAAGCTGTCGAGCTTCTGCTTTTTGTCTTGCTTGAAGAAGAACTCGGCGTCGGTCAGGCGTGGGCGAACCACTTTCTCGTTGCCGGAAATGATCTGTGCCGGGTCTTTGCTTTCAACGTTGGCCACGGTGATAAAGCGCGGCAGCAAGAGGCCGTTGGTGTCCAGCAGGCAGAAGTACTTCTGGTTGTCCTGCATGGTGGTGATCAAGGCTTCTTGCGGCACGGCCAGGAAGCGCTCTTCAAACGAGCACACCAGCGGTACCGGCCACTCGACCAACGCGGTGACTTCGTCGAGCAACGCGGGCGGCACGATGGCGGTGCCGTGCTGCTCAGCGGCTAGCGTGTCGACGCGCTTGCTGATCAGGCTGCGGCGCTCGGCGAAGTCAGCCAGCACGTAGGCGCTGCGCAAGTCTTCCAGGTAACCGGCCGGCGAGCTGATACGCACGCTTTCGGGATGATGGAAGCGGTGCCCGCGCGATTCGCGGCCAGCCTTTTGCGCCAGAATTTCGCAGTCCACCACGTCGTCACCAAACAGCATGACGAGCCATTGGGTTGGGCGTACGAACTCTTCTTTGCGCGCACCCCAACGCATGCGTTTGGGAATCGGCAGGTCATTCAGCGAGGCACTAACGATGCCGGCCAACAGGCCCACGGCAGGTTGGCCGGGAATGCTTTGGCTGAACTTGAGCTTGGCACCGCTGCGGTCGATGGCAGAAATATCGACGCCGCACTTTTTCGCGAAGCCAAGAGCGGCTTGGGTCGGGTTGCCGTCGACGTCGAAGGCCGCTTGCACGGGCGGGCCGTCCAGATTGACGCTACGATCCGGCTGCTGTTCGGCCAGTTGATCAATGATCACTGCCAGACGACGTGGCGCGGCATATACGCGGCTGCCGCTGTAGCTCAGACCCGCGCTTTTAAGGCCTTTCTCGATGCCGGCCAGAAAGGCGTCGCCGAGGGTTTTCAGGGCTTTGGGTGGCAGCTCTTCGGTGCCCAGTTCAACCAGAAAATCACGTGCACTCATTCTGCTGCCTCCAGCTTGGCCAATACTTCATCGCGCAGGTCGGGTGCCGCCATCGGGAAGCCGAGGCGCGCGCGCGCTTGCAGGTAGCTCTGGGCTACCGAGCGAGCCAGGGCTCGTACACGAAGGATGTATTGCTGACGGGCAGTCACCGAAATCGCGCGGCGAGCATCGAGCAGGTTGAAGGTGTGCGAGGCCTTGAGCACCATTTCGTAGGTCGGCAGCGGCAGCTGCAACTCGATCAGGCGATTGGCTTCGCTTTCATAGAAGTCGAACAGCTCGAACAGTTTGTCGACGTTTGCGTGTTCGAAGTTGTAGGTGGACTGCTCCACCTCGTTCTGATGGAACACATCGCCGTAGGTGACCTTGCCGAACGGGCCGTCGGTCCAAACCAGGTCGTAGACCGAATCCACGCCCTGCAGGTACATGGCCAGGCGCTCGAGACCGTAGGTGATCTCGCCGGTCACCGGGTAGCACTCAATGCCGCCTACTTGCTGGAAGTAGGTGAACTGGGTGACTTCCATACCGTTCAGCCAGATTTCCCAGCCCAGACCCCAGGCGCCGAGGGTCGGCGATTCCCAGTTGTCTTCAACGAAACGGATGTCGTGCACCAGCGGATCGAGGCCAATGCGTTTGAGCGAGCCGAGGTACAGCTCTTGGAAGTTGTCCGGGTTGGGTTTGAGCACTACCTGGAATTGGTAGTAATGCTGCAAGCGGTTGGGGTTTTCGCCGTAGCGGCCATCACCGGGACGGCGGCTGGGTTGCACGTAGGCGGCGTTCCAGGTTTCCGGGCCAACGGCGCGCAGAAACGTGGCGGTGTGGAAGGTGCCGGCGCCGACTTCCATATCGTAAGGCTGAAGCACCACACAACCTTGCTCTGCCCAATACTGTTGAAGGGCGAGGATCAGATCTTGGAAGGTGCGCACGGCAGGCGTAGGCTGGCTCACTAATTTCACCTGTACTGAGGGCGACAGAAAGGGCGGGAGTATACCCGATTCACCCTACAAACCACCCTCGCCCTCCCCTCGGAGCCCTATGCCACGCTGCTTCTGGTGCAATGAAGACCCCCTTACATCACCTACCACGACCAGGAATGGGGCGTCCCGCAACGCAACGCGCAGCCGCTGTTCGAGATGCTGCTGCTCGAAGGCTTTCAAGCCGGGCTGTCGTGGATCACCGTATTAAAGAAGCGCGAACGCTATCGCCAAGTGCTGTTTGGTTTCGACCCCCAGCGCCTCGCGCAACTGAGCGATGAAGAAATAGACGCGCTGATGCAAGACCCCGGCATCATCCGCAATCGCCTCAAACTCAAAGCCGCACGGCAAAACGCGGCGGCCTGGTTGCGGTTGCCCGATCCGGTTGGGCTGCTGTGGTCATTTGTCGGCGGCGTGCCCAAGGTCAACCACTTCCCGGGCCGCAGCCAGGTGCCCGCCGTAACGCCGGAAGCCGAGGCCATGAGCAAGGCGCTGAAGAAAGCCGGCTTTACCTTTGTGGGGCCAACCATCTGCTACGCCTTTATGCAGGCCACCGGCATGGTCATGGACCACACGCAGGATTGCGACCGCTACGCCGAACTCACCGCACCCCATCGGTAGGAGCCAGCTTGCTGGCGGTGCAACGCAGCGCTTCGGGGTTCGCAGGGTTCGCCAGCAAGCTGGCTCCTACAGGTCGTGGAATTGCCGGGCCATAACCGAAGCGGCTCAAGGTGGTTACAATGCGCGCCTGTTCGAATTCGTGGAGTACATGGTGGAGAAGTTCAAAGGTGCGTTGATCGTAGGCTTTCTGCGTCTGTTCGCCTTGTTGCCTTGGCGTGCGGTGCAGGCCTTGGGCAACCTGATCGGCTGGTGCATGTGGCGCTTCCCCACCCGCTCCCGCGCTGTTGCCGATATCAATCTGCGCAAGTGTTTTCCCGAGTTGGACGCCGCTGCCCACGACCGTTTGCTGCGCAAAGCGCTGATGGACATTGGCAAAACGCTGACCGAAAGTGCCTGCGCCTGGGTTTGGCCTGCGCAGAAATCACTCAAGCTGGTGCGTGAAGTCGAAGGCCTGGATGTGCTCGAAGCGGCCCTGGCGTCCGGCAAAGGCGTGGTTGGCATTACCAGCCACCTCGGCAACTGGGAAGTGCTCAATCACTTCTACCGCAACCAGTGCAAACCCATCATTTTTTACCGTCCGCCGAAGCTCAAAGCGGTCGACGATTTGCTGCGCAAGCAGCGCGTGCAGCTGGGCAACCGCGTGGCGCCGTCGACCAAAGAAGGCATCCTCAGCGTCATCAAAGAAGTTCGCCGAGGCGGCGCGGTGGGCATTCCTGCCGACCCCGAGCCGAGTTTGTCCGCTGGCTTGTTCGTGCCGTTTTGCGCAATCGAAGCGCTCACCAGCAAATTCGTTCCCGGCATGCTCGCCGGCGGTAAGGCGGTCGGCGTGTTCCTTCACGCGCTGCGCCTGGATGACGGGTCGGGCTACAAAGTGATTCTCGAAGCCGCACCCGAAGGCATTTACAGCGAAGACACCCGCGAGGCGGTCGCTGCTATGAGTCAGGTCGTCGAGCGCTATGTGCGCGCTTACCCAAGTCAGTACATGTGGACGATGAAGCGCTTCAAGAAACGCCCCGAAGGCGAAGAGCGCTGGTACTAACCGGCCAATTGCGCGCTGCGAAGGCTCGCCACACTAGGCGAGCGCAGCAATTTGCGTTATTAACAGGGACCGTTGACCAGGAAGCCGGGCCCTATGTCCAACCAGCGACAATCGCCACGCACCTCACTGAAGTGCCGGATCAAAATCAGCCACCCGAGCTTCGGTGAGCTGCTCGCCCAAACCCGCGATCTTTCAGATGGTGGCGTATTCGTTAAACACGACGAACTCACCAGTCTGGTTCTCGGCGACATCGTCACCGGGCAGGTGCAAGACCTGCCCATCGAAGCGCCCGTGTTGCAGATGGAAGTGATGCGTGTGAACGGCGATGGGGTGGGGCTGCGGTTTATTCGCGAAGACTGAGAACCTCGGGCCGTTTATTCCGAACCCAGCGCTTTATCCAGTTTTCGCACAAACACGGTCATTTCCTTTTCTGCCTGCTTATCGCCGTGCGCCTGCGCGGCGGCGATGCCGTGCTCCCACGCCGCACGCGCTGCCGCCGCGTCGCCCAAGCCCGAATGGGCTTTGCCCAAGAGCTTCCACGCCGCCGAATACTTCGGGTCGAATTCGACGCAGCGTTGCAGGTGCTCGGCTGCCTTGGCGTACTCGTTGAGGTCCAGATAACCCTTGCCGAGACCAAAGCGCAGCAAGGCATTGTCGATGCCTTTGCCGAGCATTTTTTCGAGAGATTCGAGCACGCGGACCTCGGCTTATTCGCCATCAAGCAATCAGAAGAACGTCAAGCCAACCTGGAACAGCCGCTCGACGTCGCGAATGTATTTCTTGTCCACCAAAAACAGAATCACGTGATCGCCGGATTCGATCACCGTCGCGTCGTGGGCGATCAGCACTTCTTCGTCGCGCACCAGCGCACCAATCGTGGTGCCCGGCGGTAAGGCGATATCGCCGATGGCCTTGCCGATCACCTTGCTCGACTTCGCGTCGCCATGGGCGATGGCTTCGATGGCTTCCGCTGCACCTCGGCGCAGGGAATGCACGCTGACGATATCGCCGCGGCGCACGTGCGCCAACAAGGTGCCGATGGTGGCGAGCTGCGGGCTGATGGCGATATCGATTTCGCCGCCTTGCACCAGGTCGACGTACGCCGGGTTGTTAATCAGCGTCATCACCTTGCGTGCGCCCAGACGCTTGGCCAGCAGCGAGGACATGATGTTGGCTTCGTCATCGTTGGTCAGCGACAGGAAGATGTCGGCGTCGCTGATGTTTTCTTCCACTAATAAATCGCGGTCCGAGGCGCTGCCCTGCAGCACGATGGTGCTGTCCAGCGTCTCGGACAGATACCGGCAGCGCGCCGGGTTCATCTCGATGATTTTGACTTGGTAGCGGCTTTCAATCGCCTCGGCCAGGCGTTCGCCAATGTGGCCGCCGCCAGCGATCACGATGCGTTTGTTGTTGTCTTCGAGCCGGCGCATTTCACTCATAACCGCGCGGATGTGCGCCTTTGCGGCAATGAAGAACACTTCGTCATCCGCTTCGATCACAGTATCGCCGCGCGGCAGAATCGGCCGGTCACGCCGGAAAATGGCGGCCACGCGGGTGTCGACGTTGGGCATGTGCTCGCGCAATTGGCGCAATTGCTGGCCCACCAGCGGCCCGCCGTAATAGGCCTTCACGGCCACCAGTTGCGCTTTGCCCCCGGCGAAGTCGATGACTTGCAGAGCACCTGGGTGCTCGATCAGGCGTTTGATGTAGTTGGTGACCACCTGCTCGGGACTGATCAATACGTCGACGGGAATGGCGTCGTTATCGAACAGGCCGGAGCGCGTGAGATACGCGGCTTCGCGCACGCGAGCGATTTTGGTCGGGGTGTGGAACAGCGTGTACGCCACCTGGCAGGCGACCATATTCACTTCGTCGCTGTTGGTCACGGCCACCAGCATGTCGGCATCGTCGGCCCCGGCCTGGCGCAGCACGGTGGGGAACGAACCTTTGCCTTGAATGGTGCGGATATCCAGACGGTCGCCCAGGTCGCGCAGGCGGTCGCCGTCGGTGTCGATCACGGTGATGTCGTTGTGTTCGCTGGCCAGGTGTTCAGCCAGCGTGCCGCCTACCTGACCGGCGCCGAGAATAATGATCTTCATCCGTGTGCGTTCCTAAAGCGGCAGATAGCCAAGCGAAAACGGCCTCGAAAATAGCAGACCTGCGCCGCGCCTGCACAGGCAGGGCTAGGCCCGTGGCGCGGCAGCGATCTTGATGAGTTTGGCGTAATAGAAGCCGTCGTGACCGCCCTCTTGCGCCAGCAATTGGCGGCCGTGGGGCTGTTTCAGCCCCGGTGGCGGGTTACCCAGTTGACCGGCGATATCCAACTCGCGGGCGCCGGGAGTGCGGGCCAGGAAGGCCCCGATTACTTCGGTATTTTCTGTGGGCAGCGTCGAGCAGGTGGCGTAGACGAGTACGCCGCCCACTTCGAGCGTGGGCCACAAGGCATCGAGCAGTTCGCCTTGCAGCGCAGCGAGCGCGAGAATGTCGTCAGCTTGGCGGGTCAGCTTGATGTCGGGATGGCGGCGGATAACGCCGGTGGCCGAGCACGGCGCGTCGAGCAAGATGCGCTGGAACCGTTTGCCGTCCCACCACGCGTCGGTCTGCCGCGCATCGGCGGCTATCAACTCGGCGCTCAGGCCAAGGCGTGCGAGGTTTTCTTTCACGCGGACGAGGCGCTTGGCTTCCAGATCAATCGCCACCACGCCGGCCAAGGCAGGCTCGGCTTCCAGCAGGTGACAGGTTTTGCCGCCCGGCGCGCAACAGGCATCGAGCACGCGCTGGCCGGGCGCCAGGTCGAGCAAGTCCGCCGCCAACTGCGCGGCTTCGTCTTGCACGCTGACGCGTCCCTCAGCGAAGCCCGGCAACGTGGTGACGTCGCAGGCTTCGGCCAGCACCACGCCGTCGCGGCTGAATGGGCAGGCGCTGGCTTCGAAGCCCACGCGTTTAAGCTCGCCGAGGTAGTCATCGCGGCTGCCGAGCCGGCGGTTCACGCGCAGGATTAAAGGCGGATGGGCATTGTTGGCAGCGCAGATGGCCTCCCACTGCTCGGGCCAAAACGCCTTCAGCGCTTTTTGTAGCCAGCGCGGATGGGCGGTCCGCGCCATGGGGTCGTGGTCAAGCTCCGGCAGCAGCGCCTGGTATTCGCGCTGGGCACGGCGCAGCACGGCGTTGAGCAGGCCTTTGGCCCAGGGTTTCTTCAACTTTTCAGCGGCGCCGACGGTTTCGCCGATGGCGGCGTGCGCCGGGATGCGCGTATAGAGCAGTTGATACAGGCCGACCAGCAGCAGCGCTTCCACATCACGGTCGGCAGATTTGAAGGGCTTTTCCAGCAAGCGCTCAGCCAGTGCGCTGAGGCGTGGCTGCCAGCGGGCGGTGCCAAAGGCCAAGTCTTGGGTCAGGCCTTTATCGCGCGCCTCGACTTTATCCAGCTGCTTGGGCAACGAGCTGTTCAGGGACGCTTTGCCAGACAGCACGGTGGCAAGCGCATTGGCCGCCGCCAGACGCGGATTCATGCGCCAGCCCCCAGCACGGTGCCCACGGCAAATTGCTCGCGGCGGCTGTTAAACAAATCGGAGAAATTCAGCGCTTTGCCGCCCGGCAATTGCAGGCGGGTCAAGCGAAGGGAGCCGGTGCCACACGCCACAACCAAACCGTCGCGACTGGCGTGAAGGATTTCTCCGGGCGCGCCGTGGCCTTCTGCCGGCTGAGCGGCGAGCACCTTCAGCGTTTCGCCGTTAAGTGTGCTGTGGCAGATCGGCCAAGGATTGAAGGCGCGCACCAAACGTTCCAATTCGTTGGCTGGGCGACTCCAGTCCAGACGGGCTTCGTCTTTGTTGAGCTTGTGGGCGTAGGTGGCCAGTTCATTGTTCTGAACTTCGCCCTGTAAGGTTCCGGCAGCCAGGCCGGCAATCGCCTGCAATACCGCAGGCGGGCCCATTTCGGCGAGGCGGTCATGCAGACTGCCGCCGGTGTCGTCAGCACTGATGGCGGTGGTCACTTTGAGCAGCATGGGACCGGTATCCAGGCCTGCTTCCATCTGCATAACAGTCACGCCGCTCTCAGCATCGCCCGCTTGCACGGCGCGCTGAATTGGCGCGGCACCGCGCCAGCGCGGCAGCAGCGAGGCGTGGCTATTGATGCAGCCCAGGCGCGGCGTATCGAGCACGACTTGCGGCAGGATCAGGCCATAGGCGACCACGACCATTAGGTCGGCATTCAGCGCGGCCAACTCGGCTTGGGCGGCCGGGTCGCGCAGGGTCGGCGGTTGCATGACCGGAATGTTGTTTTCCAGGGCCAACTGCTTGACCGGGCTGGGCATGAGCTTCTGGCCACGGCCGGCCGGACGATCCGGCTGGGTGTAAACCGCCACGATCTCGTGCTGGCTGGCGAGCAGGGCTTTGAGGTGTTCGGCGGCGAATTCGGGCGTGCCGGCGAAGACGAGGCGCAGTGCTTGGCTCATGGGGGCTCACTTCAAAACGTGGAAAAGAAAAAGGCTTGCCGGAGCAAGCCTTTGATCGGCGTTTCAAGCCTGCTGGCGGTGCTGCTTTTCCAGCTTCTTCTTGATCCGGTCGCGCTTGAGCGTAGACAGGTAATCAACGAAGAGCTTGCCGTTGAGGTGGTCGCACTCGTGCTGAATGCACACGGCGAGCAGGCCTTCGGCGATCAGTTCAAAGGGCTTACCATCGCGGTCCAGCGCTTTGATTTTGACCTTCTGCGGGCGGTCGACGTTTTCGTAGAAACCGGGCACCGAGAGGCAGCCTTCCTGGTATTGGTCCATTTCTTCGGTCAGCGATTCGAACTCGGGATTGATGAAAACCCGCGGCTCGTTTTTCTCTTCGCTGAGGTCCATGACGACCACGCGTTTATGCACGTTGACCTGCGTGGCGGCCAAACCAATACCCGGCGCGTCGTACATGGTCTCAAACATGTCGTCGATCAACTGACGCAGGGCGTCGTCAACCACGTCTACGGGCTTGGCGATGGTACGCAGGCGCGGGTCGGGAAACTCGAGGATGTTTAGGATTGCCATATGCGTTGTGTGATGCACTTGTGGAATAAAGTCAAAATCCGCTGCTAATATGCTGAGCAGCTTTGAAAAACGGCTTCAGGCCGCGGCTTCCGAGGGTTTCGGAGCAGCCCTTGGGCGTTCTACGTGAAGACACATAATAAAGGGATTCACCGCATGAGGAAATCACTACTCGCCCTGCTACTCCTAGCCGCCTCTGGCTTGGCTCAGGCCGAAGTGCAGCTCAAGGAAGGTCATCCGGACCGCTACACCGTGGTCAAGGGCGATACCCTCTGGGATATTTCCGGGAAGTTCCTCAGTGAACCGTGGAAGTGGCCAGAAATTTGGCACGCTAACCCACAAGTTGAAAACCCCCACCTTATCTATCCAGGCGATCAACTCAGCCTAACGTACGTTGGCGGCCAGCCGCGTCTGACCCTCAACCGTGGCGCATCGCGTGGCACCATCAAACTGTCGCCGCAGGTTCGCAGCACGCCGATGGCGCAAGCGATCCCGACTATTCCGCTGGAAGCCATCAACAGCTTCTTGCTGAAAAACCGCATCGTGAACAGCGACGAAGATTTCACCAAAGCCAACTACGTGGTTGCCGGTACGGCCGAGCGCGTGGTGAGCGGCGCGGGCGATCGCGTTTATGCGCGCGGCACCTTTGATGAACAGCACCCGGTTTACGGCATCTTCCGCCAAGGCCGTACTTACACCGATCCCGACACCAAAGAATTCCTCGGCATCAACGCCGACGACGTCGGTGCCGGCCAGGTGATTGCTGAGGAAGACGGCGTTGCCACGCTGACCCTGAGCCGTACCACTCAGGAAGTGCGCAACGGCGACCGTCTGTTCCCCACCGAAGAACGTCCGGTTAACTCCACCTTTATGCCAAGCGCGCCGGTCAACGAGATTCGCGGTCTGATTCTCGATGTTCCACGTGGCGTGTCGCAGATTGGTCAGTTCGACGTGGTTACCTTGAACAAGGGCAAGCGTGACGGTCTGGTCGAGGGCAACGTGTTGGCCGTGTACAAAACCGGCGAAACCGTGCGCGACCGTGTTACTGGCGAACAAGTGAAAATCCCCGACGAGCGCGCCGGTCTGTTGATGGTGTTCCACACCTACGACAAGCTCAGCTACGGCCTGGTGCTACAAGCCACCAGGCAGCTCGAAACGATGGATAAGGTACGAAATCCGTAACACCAAGAACCCCCGCGAAAGCGGGGGTTCTTGTTTCTGGGGTCTTGTAGGAAACGACCCGTAATTAGCAGCTTTTTCGATCAAGGATGATCCGCAATGTCACACGCCACCTCGCCCGCCGAACTCGAAGCCCGAATCCGTCTGCACTGCCTGCCCGATCTGGGCGGCAAGCGCTTTCGCACCCTTATAAATGCCTTTGGCAATGCCTCGTCGGCCCTCAGCGCTCCGGCTTCCGCGTGGCGTGCGCTCAAGTTGCCGGCCGCCTGCGCAGAAGCTCGGCGCGACGAGTCGGTTCGCCAACGCGTAACCGCCACCCTTCAGTGGCTCGAGCACGCCAACCAGCACCTGATGATGTGGGACAACCCCGACTACCCCGCCCTGCTCGCCGAGTTGCCGGACGCGCCGCCGCTGCTGTTTGTGGCCGGCGACACCGACCTGCTGCAGCAACCACAACTGGCCATCGTCGGTAGCCGGCGGGCGTCGAAACCCGGCATGGATACCGCCAACGCATTCGCGCGCAGCCTGGCCGGCGGCGGCTTTGTCATCACCAGCGGCATGGCGGTGGGCATCGACGGCGCCGCCCACCAGGGCGCATTGGCAGTGGCGGGCAAGACCGTGGCCGTGCTGGGTACGGGTCTGAACCAGCTGTATCCGCCGCGCCATAAAAGCCTGGCCGCCGACATTGCTCGCGAAGGCGCGCTGGTATCGGAGCTGCCGCTGGACAGTCCGCCCATCCCCGCGAACTTTCCCTTGCGCAACCGCCTGATCAGCGGCCTCTCGCTTGGCGTGTTGGTGGTCGAGGCCAGCCCCTCCAGCGGCTCGTTGATCACCGCGCGTCTGGCGCTGGAACAGGGCCGCGAGGTGTACGCCATCCCCGGTTCCATTCACCACCCGGGCGCGCGAGGCTGCCATCAGCTGATTCGTGATGGCGCGGCACTGGTTGAGTCGGTCGAGCACATTCTCGAAGGTCTGCGCGGTTGGCAGAACGTGGCCCCCGCGCCCAAAGCGCGGCGTAAACCCGAGGCGGCCAAACACCCTATTCTCAAATTGCTGCACGCCGCCCCGCAGAGCAGCGAGGCGCTTAGCCTGGCCAGTGGCTGGCCGTTGCCGCGTGTGCTGGCTGCGCTGACGGAGCTGGAGCTTGAAGGCAAAGTCGCCAGCGAAGGCGGGGTCTGGGTGGGCCGTTAAGCGGCGCTTGGGTACACTGCGCGCAGTTCGAAATACAGCGAGGGTTAGCCATGATCAGCAGTTGGCGGGTGAAACAGGCGGCACGTGTAGTGCGCAACGGTGGCGTGATCGCCTACCCCACCGAAGCGGTGTGGGGCCTGGGTTGCGACCCTTGGGACGCGCAAGCTGTGGAGCGTCTGCTGGCGCTCAAGCAGCGGCCGGTGGAGAAGGGCCTGATTCTGGTGGCCGACACCATTCACCAGTTCGACTTTCTGCTCGAAGACTTCCCTGAATTGTGGCTCGACCGCCTGGCCAGCACCTGGCCCGGCCCGAACACCTGGCTAGTGCCGCATCAAAATCTGTTGCCTGCCTGGATTACCGGCGCCCATGAAACCGTGGCGTTGCGCGTGTCCGACCATCCGTTGGTGCGCGAATTGTGCGCCATGGTCGGACCGCTGGTGTCCACCTCGGCCAACCCTGCAGGCAAGCTGCCGGCGCGCAACAGCCTGCGCATTCAGCAGTACTTCCCCGACCAGCTCGATGCCGTGGTGACCGGGTCGCTCGGTGGGCGCAAAAACCCCAGCGTGATCCGAGACCTGGCCACCGGCAACGTGCTGCGCGCCAGCTAAGTGTCTACGGCAGCAACACGGTCGAGCCGCTGGTTTGCCGGCCAGACAGCGCAATGTGCGCCGCGGCGGCATCTTTGAGCGCGAAGCGCTGATTGATGTCCACGCTAATCTTGCCGCTGGCGAGCATGGCGAACAGTTCATCTGCCATGGCTTGCAGGCTGGCCGGGGAGTCGGCATAGCTGCCCAGCGTTGGACGTGTGACGTACAGCGAACCCTTCTGTGCCAGCACGCCCAGGTTCACGCCGCTGACCGGGCCTGATGAATTGCCAAAACTCACCAGCAAGCCGCGCGGCGCCACGCAGTTCAGGGAAGTTTCCCACGTGTCCTTACCAATCGAGTCGTAGACCACCGGGCATTTCTTGCCGTCGGTGAGTTCAAGCACGCGCGCGGCCACGTCTTCGTGGCTGTAATCGATGGTCGCCCAGGCGCCCAACGCTTTAGCGCGCTCGGCTTTGGCGGCGGAGCCAACGGTGCCGATCAGCTTGACGCCCAAGGCCTTCGCCCATTGGCAAGCGATGCTGCCCACGCCACCCGCTGCCGCGTGGAACAAAATGGTTTCGCCGCCTTTCAAGGGAAAAGTCTGACGCAGCAGGTACTGCACGGTGAGGCCTTTGAGCATGACGCTGGCGGCCAGCTCGAAGCTGATGCTGTCGGGCAGTTTCACTACGTGCGCGGCAGGCAGCACATGCAACTCGCTGTAAGCGCCCAACGGCCCGGTGCCATAAGCCACGCGGTCGCCGACCTTGACGTTGGTGACCGCCGTGCCCACTGCATCCACCACACCGGCGCCCTCGCCACCCAAGCCCGAGGGCAATGCAGCCGGGCTGTACAAGCCGCTGCGGTAGTACGTGTCGATAAAGTTGAGGCCAATGGCGTGATTCGCCACGCGCACATCGTTGTCGCCCAACGCGGCGGGCTGGTAGTCGAGGTATTCGAGCACGTCGGGGCCGCCGTGGCGGGCGAATTGAATACGCTTGGGCATGGCACACTCCTGTGGCTGCGCGAACGAAAGGGCTCTATCCAACGCCCCGAGCCGATGGCCGTCAACAGCGAATCCGCTTGCGGCGGTGGTATGCTTGCGCCCCTGTTCGGGCTATGAGCCCCGCCCGCTGCGGCTTCTGGGCGCCAAACCGTTTCCAATTTTGCGTGTTGAAGGTGATGTTGTGAGTGAACGTAGCGCAGCCGTTAAGGCCTATCTGCTCGACCTGCAAGACCGTATTTGTGCCGCCCTGGAGGCCGAAGACGGCGGCGCCACGTTCGCTGAAGATGCGTGGGAGCGCCCGGCGGGCGGTGGCGGTCGTACGCGGGTGATTGCCAACGGCGCGTTGCTGGAAAAAGGTGGGGTGAATTTCTCCCATGTGTTCGGCACTGGCCTGCCACCGTCTGCCAGCGCCCACCGTCCCGAGCTGGCCGGCCGAGGCTTTGAAGCCATGGGCGTGTCGCTGGTGATGCACCCGACGAACCCCCATGTGCCGACGTCCCACGCCAACGTGCGATTCTTCATCGCCGAGAAAGAAGGCGAAGAAGCCGTGTGGTGGTTCGGCGGCGGTTTCGACCTGACGCCCTACTACGGCAACGACGAAGACTGCCAGCACTGGCACCGCGTTGCCGAACAAGCCTGTGCACCGTTCGGCGCCGACGTTTACCCGCGCTACAAAGCGTGGTGCGACACGTACTTCCACATCAAACACCGCAACGAACCCCGGGGCATCGGCGGCCTGTTTTTCGATGACCTGAACGACTGGGACTTCGACACCTGCTTCGCCTTTATCCGCGCCATTGGCGATGCCTACATCGACGCCTACCTGCCGATCGTGCAGCGGCGCAAACACACCGCGTTCACCGCTGAGCAGCGCGAGTTCCAGGCATTCCGCCGGGGCCGCTATGTGGAATTCAACCTGGTGTACGACCGTGGCACGCTCTTCGGCCTGCAATCGGGCGGGCGTACCGAGTCGATTCTGATGTCGCTGCCGCCGCATGTGCAGTGGGGCTATGACTGGAAACCCGCGCCCGGCAGCGAAGAAGCGCGCCTGACCGAGTACTTCCTGCAAGATCGCGACTGGTTGGGCGAGGCTGCTAACTGATGGACCGTTACGGTGTATTCGGCCATCCCATTGGCCACAGCAAGTCGCCGCAGATTCACCGCTTGTTCGCCGAGCAAACCGGCCAATCGCTCAGCTACGAAGCGCTGCTTGCGCCGCTGGACGGCTTCACCGCGTTTGCCCGCGAGTTCTTCACCAGCGGCCGTGGCGGCAACGTCACCGTGCCGTTCAAAGAGCTGGCCTACCAGCTCGCCGACAGCCTGACCCCGCGGGCGCAGCGCGCGGGTGCGGTGAATACCCTGAGCAAACAGAACGACGGCGGGCTGCTCGGCGACAACACCGACGGCGCCGGCCTGGTTCGCGACCTCACGGTAAACGCCGGCCTGAGCCTTGAGGGCAAACGCATTTTGCTGCTGGGAGCGGGTGGCGCGGCGCGCGGCGTGCTGGCGCCGTTGTTGGCTGAGCATCCGCATTCGGTGGTAATCGCCAATCGCACCGTGGAAAAAGCCGAGGCGCTGGCGAAGGCCTTTGCCGACCTTGGCCCAGTGGCGGCGTGCGGGTTTGATTGGATGGAAGTGCCGGTGGACCTGATCATCAACGGCACGTCCGCCAGCCTCGGCGGCGAGCTGCCGCCCATCTCGCCAAGCCTGATCAAACCGGGCCATACCGTGTGCTACGACATGATGTATGGCAAAGGCCTCACGCCCTTCAACCAGTGGGCCAGCGACCACGGCGCGGCGCGCACCCTGGATGGGTTGGGCATGCTGGTGGAGCAGGCGGCGGAAGCGTTTTTCCTCTGGCGCAGCGTCCGCCCGGACAGCGCCAGCGTGCTGGCCGAACTGCGCAGCCAGCTCGGTTAAACAGCCGGCTCGAACTCGATGGGGCAGTCCGCTTCACCTTCAAGCTTGAGCAATTCCTCGACCACCTGCGTCTTGGCCCGGCGCAGGCACAGGCGTCGGCCCTGCGCCCGCAGGCGATGGGCTTCCTGGTGGAGCATGGTGACGCCGGCGTAGTCGATAAAGTTGATCTGCTGCGCCTCGATCACCACCCGCTTGCCCTTGCTGCGTTGCAGGCGCAACTGCAGGAAATGGCAGGCGCCGAAAAAAATCGAGCCTTCCACCCGCAGAATTTCTTCATCGCCTTCGAACCAGTGCTGTACCCGGGGTTGCGACGTGCGCTTGAGGTAGAAAAACAGCGAGGCCAGCACCCCGGCATAAATGGCGGTTTGCAGCTCCATCAACAGCGTGGCGGCCAGGGTCAGCAGCATCACTACAAATTCCGAGCGGCTGACGCGGTACAGCGCGCGAATACCGGCGAAATCGATCAAGCCCCAGCAGATGAGCAAAATGCTGGCGGCCATGCTCGGGAGCGGAATGTGGGCGATCAGCCTCGCGCCGAACAGCGCGAACGCGGCCACGCACAAGGCCGAAAACACGCCGGCCAGCGGCGAGCTGGCGCCGCCCTGCAGGTTCAGGCCGGAGCGGGTGAACGAGCCCGCCGACAGATAACCGGAGAACCACGCCCCCACCATGTTCGACAGACCTTGCGCGCGCACTTCCTGATTGGCGTTGAGCATTTGCTGAGAACGACTGGCCAGAGTGCGTGCGATCGACAGGCTGGTGACCAGACCGAGCATGCCGCACGCCACGGCAGTAGGCAGCAGCCGGATTATGGTCGCGAGGTCCAGGCTTAGCGGGCTGAAGGGCGGCAACGAGCCGGTGAAGGCCGGCACCAGGGGCACGCCGGCAAACCACGTCGGCAGCGCGGCGACAACGAGGCTGCCCAAAGCAATGCCGACCAGCAGCGCCGGGGCTCTGGGCCAAACGCGGCGTGTGACCAGGCTGCTGAGCAACGTCATCAGCGCGACTGCTACGCAAGCAGGGTCGGCGTTTGGCAGCAGCTGAATCAGGTGAGTAAGGCTGTCGTAGCCGGTTGCTTGGCTGGGTAGGTCGATGCCCAATAAATAGGGCAACTGGCCGAGGGCGATCACTAGCGCCGCGCCTGCGCTGAAACCGACCACCACCGAGTGAGAGACGAAATTCACCAGCGAGCCGAAGCGCAAAAGCCCCAACAACCACTGGAACAATCCGGCGAGAAAGGTCAGCAGCAGCACCAACTCCACATAGTCGTCACTGCCGGGCACGGCGAGCGGGCTGACGCTGGTAAACAGCACCACGGAAATCGCCGCCGTTGGCCCGCAAATCAGGTGCCACGACGAACCCCATAAACAGGCGATAACCACCGGCACTACGGCAGCGTATAAACCGTATTCGGCAGGCAGGCCCGCGATCAGCGCGTAGGCGATGGATTGTGGCAGGGCGAGTACCGCGCCGCTAAGGCCGACGAGAAAGTCGCGGCGAAGCGAGCGACTGGTCTGGAGTGGCAACCAGGCGAGAAAGGGAAAAAGCATCAAGCGATTGGGCCAGCGCATCTACATCTCGGTACAAGGGTTTGGCCAAAGGGTAGCAGTCATGACAGGCACACTGCGCCCGGGGAGTTGGCTTTGCAGTGAGGGCGCGGGGCAGGTTTCACCTTGCGTGCATGACTGACAATTCTGGATCCCCGCGTTCGCGAGGATGACGGTGGACGGGGTGGAGATGGCGTTTACCTACACGGCCCCAACTCCAAATCTCCGTCATCCTCGCGAACGCGGGGATCCAGGCTATTGCATGGGATTGCACCTTCCAGCAAACCGGCGATGGCGCGGTTCGCTAGCAAGCTAGCTCCTACAGGACGAGGCGCGTATTAAAGCTTGGCCTTCACCGCCGCCAGGGCCTCACCGCCATCTTTGGTTTTCACCCCGTCCAGCCAGCCGTTCAATACCTCGGGATGGGCACTGATCCAGGCCTTGGCCGCTTCGGCATTGCTGCCTTTTTTATTGGCCACCTTGGCCATGATGCTGTTCTCCATTTCCTGGGTGAACGTCAGGTTGGTGAGCAGCTTGGCGACGTTAGGGCACGCCTGTGCATAACCTTTGCGGGTCAGGGTGTAGACGCTGCCGCTGGCGCCGAAATATTTCTCGCCGCCGCTCAGGTATTTCATCTTGAATTGCACGTTCATAGGGTGCGGGGTCCAGCCCAGGAAGGTGATGAAGCGCTCGCGTTTCACGGCCCGCGCCACCTCCGACAACATGGCTTGTTCGCTGGACTCCACCAGCTTCCATTTACCCAGGTCGAACTCGTTTTTGCTGATCATTTCTTGCAGCGACTGGTTAGCCGGCGCCCCTGCACCAATGCCGAAAATCTTCTGGTCGAACTTGTCGGCGAACTTGGCCAGGTCGGCGTAATCATGCACCCCGGCGGCATACACGTAGTCGGGTACAGCCAGCGTGAACTCTGTGCCTTCGAGGTTTTTGCTGAGTTGCACCACATCGCCCGGTTTTACAAATTTGTCGTAGTGGGCTTGCTGCGCGGGCATCCAGTTGCCCATGAACACATCCACCAAACCATCTTTCATGCCGCCAAAAATAATCGGCACCGCCAGCGTGTCGATTTTGGCTTTGTAGCCCATGCCATCGAGCAAAAAGCTGGTCACGGCATTGGTCACGGCGATGTCGCTCCAACCCGGATCGGCCATGCGCACGGTGTCGCACGATTCGGCCGCTTGCGCATGGCCAATCGTCAGCGCCAGCGCGCCGGCCGCTGTGAGCAAGGCTGTGGATAACTTGGTGGATAAAATGTTCATGGCGTCCCCTTGGATTTAGTTTTTAGTGTGGGCAGGTGGTTGCGGAAAACGGGCTTTGCGCTCCAGGTCGTCGAGGTCGATGTGGTTGCGCATGTATTGCTGACTGGCATCAGTAAACGGCTGGTGGTCCCAGCTCTTGAGGGTGCCCAGGCTCAGCGCGCCGGCTACGAAGCGACGACGGCGCTGACTGGCCAACACCTGGTGGTGAATCGCGGGAATGTCCCACTTGCTGCGCGCCTCATTAAGGAACGCCTGGAACACCGTCTGGTGCTCGGCCGACCCGCTTAACTCTTCAAGCTCGAAGGGATCCTGCTCGGTGTTGTAGAGCAGGCAGGGGTCTTGCTCGGAGTACATGAATTTGTACGGGCCGCGACGGATCATCATCAGCGGGCTATTGGTGCCTTCGGCCATGTATTCGCCGAACACTTCGTCGTGGCCGCCGGTGCCCTGCAAATGCGGCAGCAGCGAACGGCCGTCCAGCGGCAAGTCGTGTTGCAGCTGCCCGCCCGCCAGTTCGACAAAGGTCGGTAACAAGTCGGCGGTCGAGATCGAAGCGTTCACCCGGCCGGCAGCGAACTGCGCGGGAGCGTGGATCACCATCGGCACGCGGGCCGCCATTTCAAACCAGTGCATTTTGTACCAGAGCCCGCGCTCGCCGAGCATGTCGCCGTGGTCGCCGGAGAACACGATCACGGTGTTGTCCGCCAGGCCGGTGGCTTCCAGGGTTTCCAACAGTTTGCCGATGTTGCTGTCGATGTAGCTGCATGCGCCGAAGTAGGCGCGGCGGGCGTCGCGAATTTTGTCGTCGGGCAGCGGTTTGTCCCACAGGTCGATCACTTTCATCAGCCGCTGCGAATGCGGGTCTTGCTCGCTTTGTGCGCGGGGGTGGCGCGGCAGGGGAATGTCCTGGTCGTCATATAGGTCCCAGAATTTTTTCGGAATGGTGTACGGGTCGTGCGGGTGAGTCATCGACACGGTCAGGCAAAACGGCTGCTCCGGCGCTTCGCGCACGTGGTCGAACAGGTATTGCTGCGCCTTGAACACCACCTCTTCGTCAAAATCGAGCTGGTTGGTGCGCACGCAAGGGCCGGCTTGCAGCACCGAGGACATGTTGTGGTACCAACTGGGGCGAACGTCGGGTTCGTCCCAGTTCACCGCCCAGCCGTAATCGGCGGGGTAGATGTCGCTGGTCAGACGCTGCTCGTAGCCGTGCAGTTGATCGGGCCCGCAGAAGTGCATTTTTCCCGACAGTGCCGTCTTGTACCCCAAGCGGCGCAGGTAGTGCGCGTAGGTCGGTACGTCGGCGGGGAAGTCGGCCGCGTTGTCGTAGGCGCCAATTTTCGACGGCAGCTGACCGCTCACCAGGGTGAAGCGCGACGGTGCGCAGAGCGGGCTGTTGCAGTAGGCGGAGTTGAACACCACGCCCTCGCTGGCCAGTCGGCTGAGGTGCGGCATTTGGATTGGCGATGCCGGGTCGTGCAGGGGGCAGGAGGGGCGCGGCCATCTGGTCGGCCATGATGAAAAGGATGTTCGGGCGCTTCATGTGGCAGGCTTATCCTATGCGGATCGGTTATGCGATAGTGATGGCTCGATCTTCTGCCTCACGCATTCAGGGGTAAAGCGCATGGCCAGGCATGTTTCGGATAACCGTTGCTTATGTGAGCGTTGGGCGTGAGCGTGTCGCTGGATTTGCTTCGCGTGTTTGAGGCGGCGGCACGGTCGCTGAGCTTTACCAGCGCCGCTGCCGAACTGGGCACCACGCAGCCGGCGGTTAGCCAACAGATAAAGCGCCTGGAAAAAGAGCTGGCGGTGCGGTTGTTCAACCGGATTCACCGTGGCATCACCCTGACCGACGCCGGGCAGGTGCTGCTCTTGCATGTGCAGCAGGGGTTAGAAACCATCGACGCGGGCGTTGCTGCCATCACCGCGCAAAACCAGCACGAGGTGCTGCAGGTTTCCACCGATTTCGCCTTCGCCGCGTACTGGTTGATGCCGCGTTTGCCGCGCTTTCGTCAGGCCAACCCGCACTTGGACGTCAGCCTGATCACCAGCGACCGCAGCATGACGAGCCTTCGCAGCGACATCGATATCGCCATCACCTTTGGCGATGGCCGCTTCAAGCACACCGAAGCCAGCCGCCTGTTCAGCGAAGAAGTGTTTCCCATTTGCAGCCCGCGCTTGCTGGAAGGCCGTACCCTGCCGTTGGCCAAAGAGCAATTGGCGAGCTTGCCCTTGCTGCACTTGAAGCCGGACATGAGCAGCCGCTGGTTTGATTGGAGCGGGCTGTTTCAGGCCCTGGGTATTAATCAGCCAGTGGGCCCGGCGGCGCTGAGTTTCGACAACTACACGCTGCTGATCCAGGCGGCCATTGCCGGCCAGGGCGTGGCGATTGGCTGGAGCCACCTGGTGGACGAGCTGCTGGACCAAGGCGTGCTGTGCAGGGTGATTGAAGGCCAGGCGCAGTCACGGTTCGGTTATTACGCCGTGCTTTCTGAGCGCAAACGGCGGGCGCGTTTGTTGCAGCCGTTTGTGGATTGGCTGCAGGCCGAACTGAAAGATCAGGAATAGGAATTTTCTGATCGCATTTGATGAACTGCATCACAGCGCATTCCATACCGCACCGGCCTTTCCTATACTGCGCGGGCCGGCAAGGACTGCCCTGGCTTCCATTTCATCTGCCATGTGGACCGTCCTTGTGAATATTCGCCCCGCCCTCGCCCGCGTGTTGTTCTGCACCTTATTTGCCTTCAGCACCGTCGCCGCAGCGGCAGAGAAAATTCCTGCCAGACCGGCAGGCAAAACGCCGGTCAAGGTTCAGGAATTGGCCTCCGGCAGCGCCCTGCTGGTGGACCTGAAAACCAACGAAGTGCTGTATTCCAGCAACCCCGACAAAGTGGTGCCTATCGCCTCGGTGACCAAGCTGATGACCGCCATGGTCACGCTCGACGCCAAGTTGCCGATGGACGAAGTGTTGCCGGTGAAGATCCAGGACGTGCCAGAAATGCGCGGGGTGTTTTCGCGGGTCAAGGTAGGCAGCCTGGCCACTCGCCGCGAAATGCTGCTGCTGGCGCTGATGTCGTCGGAAAACCGCATGGCCGCGAGTCTGGCCCATCACTACCCGGGCGGCGTAACGGCCTTTGTGAACGCCATGAACACCAAGGCCCGCGCGTTGGGCATGACCCACACGCGTTACACCGAACCGACCGGCTTGTCGGAGCGCAACGTGTCCAGCGCCAATGACTTGGTCAAGCTGCTCAAAGCCAGCCAGCAATATCCGCTGCTGGGCCAACTGAGCACCACGCCGGAAACCACCGCCAGTTTCAAAAAGCCCAATTACAGCCTCGGCTTTCGCAACACCAACCACCTGATCTACAAGGCCAACTGGAGCATCCAGCTGACCAAAACCGGCTTTACCGACGAGGCCGGTCACTGCCTGGTGATGCGCACCATGATGAACAACCGCCCGGTGGCGTTCGTGGTACTCGATGCGTTCGGTAAGTACACCCACATTGCCGATGCCGGGCGCCTGAAAACGTGGGTCGAGACGGGCCGCGTATCGCCGGTGTCGGCAGCTGCGATGGCCTACAAGCGTTCCAAGCAAGGCGCCCATCAGTTGGCGGCCGACTAACGCTCGTTCAGGAAACGCCGGTGTAGCGGTCGGCCCGGTGGTTGATCGCCAGAACCAGGTTTAGCGCCAGCGCGCCAAGCACCGACAAGGCCACCTTGTCGGGGGCGATGACGAACAGCGAAGTCAGTACGATCACCGCGTCCACGCCCATCTGCACCAGCCCCGCCCGCACGCCGAAGCGCTCCTGCAAAAACAGCGCAAGAATGTTCACCCCCGCCCAGGCTGGCGCGGTGACGAAACAGCATCAGCAGGCCCAAACCCATCGCCAGCCCACCGAACACCGCCGCGTACAGCGGGCTCAGGTGAGCAAATGACACCCACTGCGGCGTCAGCTCCGCCAACACCGACACCAACGCCACCGCGCAGCCGGTGCGCAAGGTGAAACTCCAGCCCATGCGCCAGATGCCCAGCAGGTAGAACGGCAGGTTGAGCAGGAAGAACATCAAGCCGAACGCCACGCCCAATTTGTACTTGAGCAGAAATGCCAGGCCGACCATGCCGCCGGTCAGCAAGCCGGCGTGGGCGTAGAAGGCGATGCCCAGCGCCACCATGGCGGTGCCGGAAATCATTGCCAGGCCGTCCTCCCAGAGCGGATGACGGACAAACACCTTGGCCACGGTTTCGACTTCGGCCGGGTCGATGTCGACGGAGCCGGACGTGTTGTCTTGCATGGGAAAACCTCGGAAATAGCAGCGCGCCGCCTCGGACGAGGCAGCGTTAATCAGCGTAGTCAGTGAAGCAGGCGGTGCGGGCTAGCGTTTGTCCCACACTTCAAAGCTGTAGGCCGGCGTTTCGCCGCTGCCTTCGTGCTCGATGCTGGAGGCCAGGTGCCAGGCGGCTTCGTCGAACGCGGGGAACCAGGCATCGCCTTCCGGGCTCAGGGCCACGCGGGTCAGGTACAGGCGCTGGGCCAATGCCAGGCCTTGTTCATAGAGCTGGGCGCCGCCGATCAGCATCAGCTCATCGGCATCTTCGCGGCTGGCCCATTCTTCGGCGCGAGCGATGGCTGCTTCCAGCGAGGCAAATACTTCGGCGCCTTCGAGGGTCAAACCGGCCTGGCGGCTGACCACCAGATTCAGCCGACCTGGCAACGGCCGGCCCAGGGAGTCCCAGGTTTTGCGGCCCATGATGATCGGCTTGCCGAGGGTCATGGCTTTGAAGTGTTTGAGGTCGGCCGGCAAATGCCAGGGCAGTTGATTGTCGCGGCCTATCACACGGTTGTCGGCGAGGGCAGCGATCAGGCAGAGGGGGCGGGTCGTATTCATGGCCGCGAGGATAACGGCTCGCACCCGGGAAAAAAAGCAAACGGATGATGGGGCGAGCCTGAGCGGTTATTCTCAAACCCGGCTGCCTCCTGAGCGGCCGACTTCTTCGACCATGAGTTTGTGCATGACCGCATTGAAATCACCGCTCCCTTCCCTCTCACCTTTACAGCGCCTGTGGCTGACCGAGGCCGTGCGGCTGCGCGAAGAACAGGCCGGCCCGTTGGAAGACCGCGAGGCCAATCGCCAGGCGGTCAGCGCGGGTGGCCCGCTGGAACAGCGCATCGAAACCCGCGCCCTATGGCTTGCGCAGCGCGACGGCATGCTCGCCGCCTTGCTGCACTGGCGCCAGGGCGCCGTGCTGGCCGTCTGGCTGCTGGCGGCGCTGGCCGTGCTTAGTGGCGCCGGCTTGGGCTTCGCTGCCCTAGGCGATGGGCAGCGGCCGGTGAACTTATTCTGGGCGCTGGGCAGTTTGCTCGGCCTTCATCTGCTAACCCTGATCGGCTGGGCCGTTGGCCTGGTGTTCGCCGGGAGCGGCGGCGCGAGCCTGGGCCGATTGTGGTTATGGCTGAGCGAAAAATTCGCCCGAGACGCGCAAGCGGTGCAACTGGCCCCGGCGTTGCTGGTGCTGTTGCAGCGTCAACGGCTGAACCGCTGGGCGCTGGGGATTTTCGTGCATGGCATGTGGTTGCTGCTGTTACTCAGCGCGTTGGGCAGCTTGTTGGCGTTGCTGGCGACCCGGCGTTATGGTTTTGTGTGGGAAACCACGCTGTTGGCCAGCGACACCTTTGTGACGGTAATCCAGGCGCTGGGCAGCGTTCCCCATTGGCTTGGCTTCAGCACGCCTGCGGTTGAGGTGATTCGCGCCAGTGGCGCTGATGCAGTGGCCGAAGAAAGCGCACGGCAAGCGTGGGCGGTGTGGCTGCTGGGTGTGCTGATCGCCTACGGCGTGGTACCGCGCGCCATGTTGGCGCTGTTTTGCGCGTGGCGTTGGCGGCAAGGGCGCGCGCGCTTGAGTCTGGACCTTGGGTTGCCCGGTTACAGCTTGCTGCGTGATCGCTTGCAGCCGAGCAGCGAACGGCTGGGCGTGACCGATGAAGCGCCGGAGCACTTGCCCACCCCGCAGGCAGGTTCCCTAACGAGCGCCGGTTCGGGCGCGGTGTTGGTGGCGGTCGAACTCGATCCCCGTCGCCCCTGGCCGCCCACCGTTCCCAAAGGCGTGGCGGATGCTGGCGTGATCGACAGCCGCGAACAACGCCAGCACCTGCTCGACCAACTGAGCCGCTTCCCGCCATCACGCCTGGCCATCGTGTGCGACCCACGCCGGTCGCCGGATCGCGGCACCCTGGCGTTATTGGCTGAGCTGGCCCGAAATGCGGGCGACACTCGAATTTGGTTGCTGGCCGCCGAGCCTGGCGAAGCGCTGGACAGCCAGCGCCTGGAAGACTGGCACAGCGCGCTGGACGCCTTGCAGTTGAACTGGCGACAAGGTGCGCCGTTGCACTGGCTGGAGCAGACCGATGAGTGAACGCCGTGAATCGCCGTTGAAACTGGCGGTGGTGGGCCACACCAACGTCGGCAAAACCTCGCTGCTGCGCACCCTCACCCGCGACGTGGAATTCGGCGAGGTGTCCCATCGACCCAGCACAACGCGGCACGTGGAAGGCGCGCGCTTATCCGTGGACGGTCAGGCGTTGTTGGAGCTGTACGACACGCCGGGTTTGGAAGATGCCATCGCCCTGCTCGATTACCTGGAACGCCTCGATCGCCCCGGCGAACGTCTGGACGGCCCGGCCCGCCTGGCGCGTTTTCTGGAAGGCAGTGAGGCGCGACAACGTTTTGAGCAGGAAGCCAAGGTGCTGCGGCAACTGCTCGCCAGCGATGCCGGCCTGTATGTAATCGACGCCCGCGAGCCGGTGCTGGCCAAATACCGCGATGAGTTGGCGGTGCTTGGCAGCTGCGGCAAACCGTTGCTGCCGGTGCTCAATTTTGTGACCTGCGCGCAGCAGCGCGAAGAAGAGTGGCGCGAGGCGTTGGCGCGCCTGGGACTGCACGCGCTGGTGCGTTTTGACACGGTGGCGCCACCGCTGGACGGTGAGCGCCGGTTGTATGAAAGCCTGGCGCTGCTGCTGGAGAAATCCCGGCCGCAGTTGCAACGCCTGATTGATGACCATGAAGCCCAAGCCCGTGCGCGCCACGCGGCCGGCGTGCGGCTGATCGCTGAGTTGCTGATTGATTGCGCGGCATGCCGGCGCAGTGTCGGCAACGACGAACAGGCGCAGGTGCAGGCGTTGCACCAGAGCATTCGCCAGCGCGAACAAGCCTGCGTGCAGGCGCTGCTGCGTCTGTATGCCTTCCGCCAAAACGATGCCCGGGCCAGCGATTTGCCGCTGCTCGACGGTCGTTGGAGTGACGATTTATTCAACCCTGAAACCCTGAAGCAGCTGGGTATTCAGGTAGGCGGTGGGATGGCCGCCGGTGCCGCAGCGGGCGCCGGCATCGACTTGATGGTCGGTGGCATCACTCTGGGCGCCGCCACGGTGCTGGGCGCTTTGGCCGGCGGTGGCCTGCAAACCGCGCGCAACTACGGCGAACGGCTGTTGGGCAAGCTCAAGGGCAACCGTGAGCTGAGCGTGGATGACGGCGTGCTTCGGTTGTTGGCCGTGCGCCAGCGCCAGTTGCTGGATGCACTGAGCGCCCGCGGCCATGCGGCGACCACCGCGATTGAGGTCAAGGCCGAGCAGGACGGCGGCTGGCGCAAGGGCACGTTACCTGCGGTGCTGCGCCAAGCGCGGGCGCATCCGCGCTGGTCGTCGCTCAACCCTCAGGCTCGCTTGCAACAACCGGAGCGCCAAGCCGCAGTGGCAAAATTGGCGGCGCAGTTACAGGCCTAGGCTTGTTTCTTTTCGCCTTCTGCCGCGACGTGTACCTGGTTGCGCCCGCCGCGTTTGGCGCGGTACAGCGCCTGGTCGGCGCGTTCGAAAACCTCGTCCACGCGATCGCCTTCGACAAACTCGGTCAGGCCAGCCGACACGGTGATGGTTACGCGTTCGCCTTTGAAGTGAAACGGGCAGGCTTCGATGGCGGCGCGCAGGGTTTCGAGCAGTTGCTGGCCACCGACGATGGGCGTTGAGGGGATCAGCAAGACGAATTCTTCGCCGCCGAAGCGCGCCATAAAGTCGGTTTTGCGCAGCCGGTTGTTCAGCTCGCCGGCGATGATTTTGAGCACCTTGTCGCCAGCCAGGTGGCCGTAGTTGTCGTTGATGCGTTTGAAGTGGTCGATGTCCAACACCGCCATCAGCAACTCGCCGCCGTAGCGCTGCCAGCGCGCCACTTCCAGGTCCAGGCGCTCAGTCCAGGCGGCGCGGTTTGGAAGTCCGGTGAGCGGGTCGGTGAGCGCTTTTTGCCGCTGCTCTTCAAGGTGGTCGCGAAAGCCCTTGGCTTCTTGTTCCATGCTCGCCACGCGCTCAACCAACGTTTGCAGGCGGCCGGCCACGTCCTGGTCGCGCTCGTCGCGTTGCGACTGGTACTGCGGACATGGTGCTGAGCAGGCCGTCCAGGCGGTTTTCCACTAGGTGTTTCAGGCTGCTGAGGTCGGTGGCTTCCTGCACGCTGTTGTGCAGGCCGTCGACCTGCTGGCGCAACTCGGTGTCGAGCTCGCGCGCGGCGGCCATCGATTCCGAGTAGCCCTGGTGGGCATCCTGCAAACCACCCTGGAACGTGGCCAGGCGCTGGTTGAGTTGCGCCAGGTAGCCTTCGAATTCGCGCTGGCCGAGGTCGGCCACGGCCAACATCAGCACGGCGAAATCGTCGAGCACCGGCACGAGTTCGTACAGGTTCAGCCCACCCTGAATGCGCACACGTAGCGACTCGGCCTGCGGCTTGTGGTGTTCCGGCACGGGCAAATCATCAAGCAGCCCAAGCAAGGTCGCTTCGACATGGCTGGCAATGGCGCTGTAGCCGGCTTCGGGTTCCGGCGGAATAGCGAAGTCGGGGTCTGCCAGTTCCTGCTCGACGGTGGCGTGGATGGCGGCCGAAACGGTGGCACCGTCGGTGAGCAGTGATGCCGAGAGTGGCAGGCTGTCGAGCGTCGACAGGGACGAGCCGCGCGCGCTTCGCCGTGCTGCCAGCGCTTCGTTAATGGCCACTGTGGCCGCTTCACTGCCCGCTGCCGTTGCAGGCACGGCCGCCGGCTCAAGGGGTTGAGCCGTTGGCGTTGGCACGGCTGCCGGAGCGGGCGCGGTTGTAACGGCGGCGGCAGCGGGCTCCGATGCCGGCGTTGGCGTCAACGCGGGCGTCGGCTCAGCGGCCACTGGCGCTGCTGGTTGGACGGGGGGCAGGAATCGGGTGCTGGACTGATTGCGGCGCTGGCGTGGGCGCTGTACCGCTGGGTGTTTCGGGCGCTTCGTCCGCCCCGCCATCACGCCCGCCAAACAAGCGCTGCAGTAAGCCTGGGCGAGCGGCTTCAGGCGTTTCCAGCACATCGAGTGCCTGGCGTTGCAGGCTGCTGAGTTCGGACAACAGCGCGGGCAACTCGCGAACCTGACTGGCGCGGTTTTCTATCTGCTTGTTAAATTTTTTCAGCGGTTTGCGCACTTCGCTGGGCAAGTCGAGTTTGAGCAATTGGCTGACCAGCCCGCCGAGCGCTCCGGTGACCTGGCTGGCGCGTTCCACACGACGCTGCTCGGAGTCGAGCACGGCTTTTTCCAGGCGCGGAATCAGCGCGGAAAGGCCGGCGTCCATGTCGTCACGACGGACAATTTCCCGTAGCTCGGACATGCATTGGTCAACGGCCTTGTCAGTGCCTTCGGCCGCCAGCGAGCTGCGCACCAAGCCGCGGCGCAGTAAGTCCAGACGCATATCCCAGCGGCGCTCGAGCTTTTCCTGTTGCTCGAGGCTGCTGAGGTACTTCTCTTTCCAGCGCTGCGCGTCGTCACTCATGGGGTATTTCCGCGAGGGAAGTGTTGGATCTATCCGGCTGGCTGCACAGGCTATCGGGCAAGCGGATTTCGACGGCCACCGGCAAGTGATCGGAAATCGGCTGGGCCAGCACGCGCACAGCTTCCAGGGTCAAACTCGGGCTCAACAAAATATGGTCCAGACACCGCTGCGGGCGCCAACTCGGGAACGTGGCTTCCACTTGGGGAGCCAGCAGTCCAAGGTCGCGCAGTGGTGAGTGCAGCAGTAAATCAGAAGCGTGGGTGTTCATGTCGCCCATCAAAACCTGATGGCGATATTCGCCGATCAGTTCACGAATATAGGCCAGCTGCCGCACGCGCGTTTTCGCCCCGAGCGACAGGTGCATCATCACCACCGCCAGCGCGTCTTCACCTTCGCCGAAGCGCAGCAAGATGGCGCCTCGTCCAGGCGGGCCGGGCAGCGGATGGTCTTCAATAACGGTGGGTTGCAAGCGGCTGAGCACGCCGTTGCTGTGTTGGGCCAGGCGCCCGAGGTTGCGATTGAGCTGCTGATACCAGTAAGGGAAAGCGCCCAACTGAGCGAGGTGCTCGACCTGATTGATATAGCCGGAGCGATGGCTACCGCCGTCGGCTTCTTGCAGGGCGACCAAGTCGTAGTCGGCCAGTAGCGCGCCGATACGCTGCAAGTTGCTGGAACGGCCTTGGTGCGGCAGCAGATGTTGCCAGCCTCGGGTGAGGTAGTGGCGATAACTTTCGGTGCTGTTGCCAACCTGAATATTGAAGCTCAGCAGACGCAAACGCCCGTCTGCCGGCAAGCCGCTGGAGTCGCATTGGGCGTTGACCCGCGCATCACGCAGGCCGGCTACCCGTGGCGTACCCCAGCGACGGAGCATGGCGCGTTACTTCGCTGCGCGTTCTTTGGCGATCAATTGATCAGCCACTTGCAGGGCTTGATCCGGGCCGCCGGTCGAACCGATGTCGAAACGGTATTTACCGTTGACGATCATGGTCGGTACGCCGCTGATTTGGTAAGCCAAGGCCAGCTTCTTGTCTTTCTCGACCTGGCTCTTCACGCCGAAGGAGTTGTAAGCCTTGAGGAACTCGTCTTTATCGATGCCCTGAGTGGCGAGGAAATCAGCCATTTCTTCAGGCTTGGCGAGCTTTTTACCTTGGTTTTGAATGGCGTCGAAAATGGCGCCGTGTACTTTTTCTTCAACGCCCATGGACTCGAGGGTCACGAACAGCTGGCCGTGGGCATCCCACACGCCGCCGAACATGGCTGGAATGCGGATGAAGTGAACATCGGCAGGCAGCTTTTTGATCCATGGATTGATGGTGGGCTCGAAGTGGTAGCAGTGCGGGCAGCCGTACCAGAACAGTTCAACCACTTCGATTTTGCCGGGCTTGGAAACCGGAACAGGGCTGCTGAGCTCGACATATTGTTTGCCGGCTTCGATCGGCTGCGCGGCGGTGGCGGTCGCAGTCATGCCGATCAGGCTCGCGGTGGCGAGGACAGCGCTGAAAATCAGGTTACGCATGCTTTACTCCTTGGCGGATAAAACTCGCCCGATAGCGAGCTGGATTTCGACCGATTGCCCGACGGCGGGTTCCCGGTTGGGGGCCAACATTGTACGGGCGGCTCCAACGGAAAAGGGTGGCTTTCGCCACCCTTTTCTGCCCGCTAATGCGTACCGGATATTACCGTTGCGCGATTAATGCAGGCCCTGGATGTAGCTGGATACCGCCGCGATATCCTTGTTGCTCAGCTTAGCTGCAATGCCGCGCATGATCATGTTATCGCCGTCGTTGGTGCGCTCGCCTTCGCGGAAATTGGTCAGCTGCTTGGCGACATAAGTGGCGTGTTGGCCGCCCAGATGCGGGAAGCCAGCGGCTGCGTTGCCGGCGCCGTCTGGCGAATGGCAACCGGTGCACGCTGGCATGCCGGTTTCCAAATTGCCGCCGCGGAAGATTTCCTGACCGCGCGCCACCAGTTTCGGATCGGCTGTACCGACGCTCATTTTCTGGCTGGAGAAGTAGGCAGCGATGTTCTGCCAGGTCCTGATCGCTCAGGGGGGTGAGGATGCCGGTCATTTCCAGCACCACGCGGTCGCCGGATTTGATGTCTTTCAGTTGCTTGAGCAGGTAGCGCTCGCCTTGGCCTGCCAGTTTCGGGAAGTTTGGCGCAGGGCTGTTGCCGTCGGCACCGTGGCAAGCGCCACATACAGCTGCTTTGCCTTGACCTGCAGCGGCGTCGCCTGCGGCATGAGCCATACCGGTGATGCCCAGGGTCAACAGCAGACTCACGAGTACTTTGTTCATCAGCTAATCCAATTACGGCTAAAGGGAGAGAATCAACGCGTGGCTTACTTGCTCATCCAGTGGATGATGGCTTGGAAGTCTTCAGCGCTACAGTCGGTGCACAAGCCGCGAGGCGGCATGGCGTTAAATCCATCGATTACATGCTTCACCAGCGTATCCATGCCTTGGGCCAACCGCGGGGTCCAAGCAGCCGTGTCACCTTTTTTAGGGGCCATCGGCAGTTGTCCATTATGGCAGGCTCCACAGGAACGGTTGAATACCGCTTCCGGGTCCTGGGCTGCGTGAGCCATGGAGGACAACAACAGGGTAGTGGCTGTGAGCAGTAACAACTTCATCAGATCAACCTCATCAGTGAGGAACGTTCCGCATTCTGTTGAGCGAAATCGGTAAATCCTTCCTGCAAATGCTTGCCCTTATACCGGACAAAGCGCACACAAAATCTGCGGCATTATATACTGGCGTCACCGAAACGGAAACGACACCGCACGCCGGGCCACCTACTGGCACCGCCCTCACCGGAAAATTCGATGCAAGCTAAAAACCCCATCATCGGTCTGTGCCAACAGGCTGCGTTCATGATCAGCGCCGCAAAAGTTGATCAATGCCCGGACGACCAAGGCTACGAAGTGGCCTTTGCCGGTCGCTCCAACGCCGGTAAATCCAGCGCCCTCAACACGCTGACCCACGCCGCTCTCGCCCGTACGTCTAAGACGCCGGGCCGCACGCAACTGCTGAACTTTTTCCGTCTGGACGAAGAACGCCGCTTGGTCGACCTGCCCGGTTACGGCTACGCCAAGGTGCCAATTCCGCTGAAATTGCACTGGCAGCGCCACCTCGAAGCCTACCTGGGCAGCCGCGAAAGCCTGAAAGGGCTGATGCTGATGATGGACATTCGCCACCCGCTCACCGAGTTTGATCGGCTGATGCTCGACTGGTCCGCAGCCAGCGAAATGCCTATGCATATCCTGCTGACCAAAGCCGACAAGCTGGCCTACGGTGCCGCCAAGAATGCATTGCTAAAAGTGCAGACAGACCTGCGCAAAGGCTGGGGCGACGGGGTGAGTATTCAGCTGTTCTCAGCGCCAAAGCGTCAGGGTATTGAAGAGGCCCAGGCCGTGCTGGCTCGCTGGATGGAGCTGGAAGACACGGTGGTGGCCGAGTAAATCGCAGGCAAAAAAACCCCGAGCTTCGTATGGGGAGGGAGGAGGCTCGGGGTTTAAGGGTCTGAACCGCTAGGGCGGGGCTCAGATATCTGCCAACACTTAACACAACATAGGAGCACCGAAGGGCTTCATCAGCCATTCAGTAACTCTGACCGCCCCCATTTGTGGAAAGTTCACCGGCCCCTTAAAACCGGTTAGTAATAAGAAATGTCTTGGTAATTCCGTTAGCTTACTAGCTATCCATTTCTGTGCGGCGTTATGCCGCAGCAGAAAAATGCCCGAGACGCCCTTTCTAGTGCGCTTCATCCCAGTTAGCGCCGATTCCGACTTCAACCAACAGCGGCACATCCAGCTCAGCGGCTTCGCTCATACGCTGGCGAATTTCCGCGCTCACGGTGTCGACCAGGTCTTCGCGCACTTCGAGCACCAATTCGTCGTGCACTTGCAGAATAACTTTGGCATCCAGCCCGGATTCCGTAAGCCAGTTGTCCACCTTCACCATCGCCCGCTTAATGATGTCGGCCGCCGTGCCCTGCATCGGCGCGTTGATTGCCGTGCGCTCGGCGCCTTTGCGCAAACCGGCGTTCTTGGAATGGATTTCCGGCAAGTACAAACGGCGCCCAAACAGCGTTTCGACATAGCCCTGCTCGCTGGCCTGCTCGCGGGTGCGCTCCATGTACGCCAATACGCCCGGATAGCGGGTGAAATAGCGGTCGATATAGGCCTGCGACTGCTTGCGGTCGACGCCGATCTGCTTGGCCAGGCCAAACGCGCTCATGCCGTAAATCAGCCCGAAGTTAATGGCCTTGGCGCTGCGGCGCTGGTCGATGGTGACCTGTTCCAGCTCGACGCCAAACACTTCCGCTGCGGTGGCGCGGTGTACGTCCAGGTCGTTGCGGAAGGCATGCAACAAACCTTCGTCTTGAGCCAGGTGCGCCATGATGCGCAGCTCAATTTGCGAATAGTCCGCCGCCAACAACTGATAGCCCGGCGGCGCGATAAAGGCCTGGCGAATGCGGCGCCCTTCCGCCGTACGAATCGGAATGTTCTGCAAGTTCGGATCGGTCGAAGACAACCGCCCGGTCGCCGTTACCGCCTGATGGTAAGACGTGTGAATACGCCCGGTGCGCGGGTTGATCTGTTCCGGCAGGCGGTCGGTGTAGGTGCTCTTTAGCTTGCTCATCGAGCGGTACTGCATCAGCACCTTGGGCAACGGAAAGTCCTGCTCCGCCAGCTCGGCCAATACCGCTTCCGCAGTGGATGCCTGACCTTTCGCGGTTTTGCTCAGAATTGGCAAGCCGAGCTTTTCATACAGAATCACGCCCAGTTGTTTGGGCGAGCCCAGGTTGAATTCTTCGCCGGCGATGGCGAACGCTTCACGCTCCAGCTGGACCATTTTCTCGCCCAGCTCATGGCTTTGAATGCCGAGCAGATTCGCGTCCACCAGCGCACCGTTGCGTTCGATGCGCGCGAGCACCGGAACCAGCGGCATCTCGATGTCGTTAAGTACCTTGGCAAGAGTCGGCGTTGCTTCCAGCTTTTTCCACAACGCTTGATGCAGACGCAGGGTGATGTCGGCGTCTTCTGCCGCGTAAGGCCCTGCTTGCTCCAGGGAAATCTGGTCGAAGGTCAGCTGCTTCGCGCCTTTGCCGGCAATCTCTTCGAACGCGATGGTGGTGTGATCGAGGTACTTGAGCGCCAGCGCGTCCATGTTGTGGCGCGTGGCCACGGAGTCGAGCACATAGGATTCGAGCATGCTGTCGAACTTCAGCCCACGCACATGGATGCCCTGGTCCGGGTCGCCGCCGATGGCGCAGTTCGCCAACACGTTGATGTCGTATTTCGCGTGCTGGCCGACCTTGGCTTTGTGCGGATCTTCCAGAATCGGTTTGAGCGCGCGCAGCACCAAATCGCGATCAAGCTGGCCGGTACGCCCATGTACGAATGGGTCAGTGGAATGTAGGCCGCTTCGTTGGGTTGCACGGCGAACGAAAGCCCCACCAGCTGCGACTGCTGAGCATCAAGACCGGTGGTTTCGGTATCGAAGGCAATCAGGTCGGCCTTGTGCAGTTTTTCCAGCCATACCGCAAAGCGCTCGGCCTCGAGCACTGTTTCGTAATTAGCGCTCACTGCTGGCGCCGGCTCCGTGTTTTCTGCCAACGCGTTTGCTGCCCCCACATTGGCAGGCTCATCGAACAGCCCGCCCGTGGCGCCGCCGGAGCGAATCGCGGCAATGTCGGCGGCCTTGGCGTCGCGCGCCAGTTCGTCCAAACCGCTCTTGAATTCCAGTAGCGAATACAGCGCCGCCAGGGCTACGCGGTCTTGCTCGCCGGGGTGCAGGCTTTCGATTTCGATATCCAGCGGCACGTCCAGCTTGATCGTCGCCAACTGATAGGAAAGAAAGGCCATCTCCTTGTGCTCAAGCAGCTTGGCTGGCAACGCTTTGGCGCCGCGAATGGGCAGCTCCGGTACTTTGTCGAGATTGGCGTACAGCACGTCGAGACCGCCCCCAACACCTACAAGAAGCCCAACGGCCGTTTTTTCGCCAACGCCGGGCACGCCAGGAATGTTGTCGACCTTGTCGCCCATCAGCGCCAGGTAATCGATGATCAGCTCAGGACCGACACCAAATTTCTCCTTAACGCCATCAATGTCGTAGACGCTTCCCGACATGGTGTTGACCAACGTAACGTGCGGGCAAACCAGCTGGGCCATGTCTTTGTCGCCCGTGGAAATGACCACGTCGCGGCCTTGGGCAGCGCATTGCCGGGCCAGCGTACCGATAACGTCATCGGCCTCCACGCCCTCCACGCAAAGCAGCGGATAACCAAGGGCGCGCACGCTGGCATGCAGCGGCTCGATCTGCACGCGAAGGTCATCCGGCATGGACGGGCGATTAGCTTTGTAATCGGCAAACAGCTCGTCGCGAAATGTGCCGCCCTTTGCGTCGAATACCACCGCAAACGGACTTTGCGGGTACTGCTTGCGCAGGCTTTTCAACATGTTCAGCACGCCTTTAACGGCGCCGGTGGGCAAGCCTTTGGACGTGGTCAGCGGCGGCAAAGCGTGGGAAAGCACGGTAAAGGTAGGACGAACCGTCTACGAGGACGAGAGGAGTCTGAGACATGCGCGGAATCAACCTATAAGACGGGCCGTGGTGTACGGACAGCTGAAAAATGTAGCGAGCAACGGTGCGCGGGGCAATGTTCAGCAAAGGGCCAAGCCTGGGCGTCTGAATGCCACGTCAGTAGTTTCGCGGCGGCCTGTTAGAATGGCCGCACCGTTGACAACAAAGGGACAAGGTTACCATGCGCACTCTTTCTAGCTTACTGCTGGCCGGCTTGCTCGCTGCGGGCTCGCTGAACGCTTACGCCGAAGACGAACCGGTGAGCGGCGATCCGGACGTAACCATCCGCCAAGACGGCGACAAGACCATTCAGGAGTACCGCCAAAACGGCTTCCTGTACGCCATCAAGGTCACGCCAAAAGGCGGCAAGCCCTACTTCCTGGTACGCGCCGATGGCAGCGACGGCAACTTCATCCGCTCCGACAATCCAGACATGCTGATTCCCGCCTGGGAAATCTTCAAATGGTAAGCGGCGCCTAATTCCACCCTCCTTATAAGCAGTTGGCAGGTTCTCGATGTCGGTATTCACCCCCTCAGCCGTCCTGAGCTGGAAGCATTTGTAGCGCCTTACGGCCTTGGCCAGCTGCGCGACTTTCAAGGCATCAGCGCCGGCAGCGAGAACAGCAATTTCTTTGTCAGCCTGGAGCAGGGCGAGTTCGTGCTGACGCTCGTCGAGCGCGGGCCGACTGGCGATTTACCGTTTTTCATCGAACTGCTCGACACCCTGCACGACGCTGGGCTGCCGGTGCCCTACGCCCTGCGCACCCGCGATGGCGAGGCGTTGCGCAGCCTGGCCGGCAAACCGGCGCTGCTGCAGCCGCGCTTGGCCGGTAAACATGTTGAGCAGCCCAATGCTCACCACTGCGCGGAAGTGGGCACGCTGCTGGCCAACTTGCACAACGCCACGCGCGGCAAGGTACTGGAACGCCGCAGTGACCGTGGACTGGACTGGATGCGCAGCGACGGTGCGCCACTGCTGGCCAAACTCGATATGGCCGACCAAGCGCTGATGGCCGACGCGTTAAAAGACGTTGAAATCTACTACCACGCGATTTTCGAGTTGCCCCGCGCCAACCTGCACGCTGACCTGTTTCGCGACAACGTGTTGTTCGACGGCACGACGCTGGCGGGTTTGATCGATTTCTACAACGCCTGCTCGGGACCCATGCTGTATGACGTCGCCATCGCCGTGAACGATTGGTGCTCCAACGCCAGCGGCGAGCTCGACGGCCCGCGCGCCAGAGCCTTACTGGGTGCGTATGCGGCGCTGCGTCCGTTCACGCCGAACGAAGCGCAGTTGTGGCCCGTGATGCTCCGCGTGGCGTGCCTGCGCTTCTGGATTTCGCGGCTGATCGCAGCCGAATCGTTCGCCGGTCAGGATGTGCTTATCCACAACCCCGACGAGTTCCGCCGCCGCCTGGCGCAGCGCCAGGATGTGCACCTGTCGCTGCCGTTTGCGCTGTAGCTCACAGCGCTTCCAAGCAACCCGCCAGCTCGTCGCCCAAGGTTTCCAATAGACGCTCATACCCGTGGGCGTCTACCGCGATTTCCTTCGCGCCCAATGCATCCAGCTCTGCCAGGCGCACCGGCAAGCCTGCGCTCAGCGTGTTGACCAAGCGTGGGCGTAGCGGTGGCTCGCTGAATACGCAGGTCGGACCCGCCTGTTGCAGTCGCTCGCGCATAGCCGCCACGTGTTGGGCGCCCGGCTGCACTTCGCTGGCAATGCTGAACACCCCGGCGTGCTTCAGGCCGTAGGCCGACTCGAAGTAGTCAAAGGCCTCGTGAAAGACGAAATATGGCTTGCCCGCCACGCCCGCCACGCGCTGTTTCAGGCGTGCATTCAGCGCGCCCAACCGCTCGGTAAACGCCTTCACGTTGGCTTGGTACCGCGCGGCATTCGCCGGGTCTGCCGTGCTCAGGTCGGCGGCCATGCGTTCGGCGATCACCCGTGCGTTGGCCGGCAGCAACCACAAATGCGCATCCAGGCTGCCGGGTTGGTGATCATGATCGTGCTCATCGGTGTCGCCGCTGTGGTCGGCCTCGTCGGCATGGTCATGGCCTTCGCCGAAATGACGCAGGCTCAGGCCTGGCAAGTCCTGCACCGCCACGCTGGGCAGGCTGCGGCTTTTCAGTACGCGCGGCAGAAAGCTCTCCATGTCAGGGCCGATCCAGTAAAGCAACTGAACCCTCAGCCACGCGTCGAACGTCCGAAGGGCGCAACGCATAGTTATGCGGCGAGGCACCAGGCGGCAGCAGCACTTCGGGCGTGCCTACACCGTCTTGCACCGCGGCCGCTATCAGCTGAAGCGGTTTAATGCTGGTGAGAACGCGCACATCGGCCTGGGCGGTTGCGCAAAAAAACAGCAGAAAGATCACAAGGAAACGCGACACGGGAACACACTCGCCGGGAAAAGGGTTATAGAATAACGTCTCTCTCACCAGCCGTCGCCGCCCAATGATCTTCACACCTTTGGCTTCACGCCCCCACGACCATTCCCACTGCGTGCACAACGCCCTCACCGAGGCGGACGCTATTTGCGAGCGCGCCGGTTTGCGCCTTACTGCCTTGCGCCGTCGTGTGCTGGAGCTGGTGTGGCAAAGCCATAAGCCACTGGGTGCGTACGACATTCTCGGCGTGCTGACCGAGCAGGACGGCCGCCGCGCCGCGCCGCCGACCGTGTACCGCGCCCTGGATTTCTTGCTTGAAAATGGCCTGGTGCACCGCATCGCCTCGCTCAACGCCTTCGTCGGCTGCAACCACCCTGCTCACGCGCACCAAGGTCAGTTTCTGATCTGTCGCACCTGCAGCGCCGCCATTGAGCTGTCCAACGACGCCATCAGCCAGGCCATCGTCGCCGGCGCCAGCGACGTGGGTTTCACCGTTGAAAGCCAGACCGTGGAAGTGGTCGGCGTCTGCTCCGGCTGTCAGAAAAAGTCATGAGCGAGGCTTTAATTCGCCTTGATGGCGTGGGCGTCAGCTTTGCCGGGCAAGCCGTGCTCAGCGACGTGCAACTGAGCGTGCAGCCCGGCGAAATCGTCACGCTGATCGGCCCCAACGGCGCAGGTAAAACCACCCTGGTGCGCGCCGTGCTGGGCTTGCTGAAAACCGAAGTGGGCAGCGTCTGGCGTAAGCCGAAACTGCGCATCGGCTATATGCCGCAAAAACTTCACGTCGACCCGACACTGCCGCTCACCGTGTTGCGCTTCCTGCGCCTGGTGCCCAAGGTCGACCGCACCTCCGCGCTGGCCGCGCTGGAAGAAGTGGGCGCCAGCCAGGTGATCGACAGCCCGTTGCAGAACATTTCCGGCGGCGAACTGCAGCGCGTGTTGCTAGCCCGTGCGTTGCTGCGCAAGCCCGAGCTGCTGGTGCTGGACGAACCCGTGCAAGGCGTAGACGTGGCCGGCCAAGCCGACCTGTACCGCTTGATCACCCGCCTGCGCGACCGCCACGGCTGCGGCGTGCTGATGGTCTCCCACGATTTGCATCTGGTCATGAGTACCACCGACCAAGTGGTATGCCTCAACCGCCATGTCTGCTGCTCCGGGCATCCCGAGCAGGTCAGCGGCGATCCCGCCTTCGCCGAGCTGTTTGGAAAGGACGCCCAGGACCTGGCGATTTATCACCACCACCACGACTACGCCCACGACCTGCACGGCGGCGTGGTGACCGACGCGTCCGGCGTAAACGGTTTGCGCATCCACGGTCAGGTGCAGCCGCATGTACACGGAGACGGCTGCAACCATGCCTGATTTCCTCGTTAACGCATTGCTTGCCGGTCTCGCGCTGGCGCTCGTCGCGGGCCCGCTGGGTTCGTTTGTGGTGTGGCGGCGCATGGCCTATTTCGGCGACACGTTGTCCCACGCCGCGTTGCTCGGCGTGGCCCTGGGCTTTTTGCTGGATGTCAGCCCAACCGTGGCGGTTACGGTGGGCTGCGTGCTGCTCGCCCTGTTGTTGCTGACCTTGCAGCAGCGCCAACCGCTGGCATCCGACACGCTGCTGGGGATTCTGGCGCCGACCACGTTGTCGCTGGGGCTGGTAGTACTGAGCTTTATGCACGATGTGCGCATCGACCTGATGGGCTACCTGTTCGGCGATTTGTTGGCCGTGAGCAGCGCCGACCTGGCCTGGATTCTCGGCGGCAGCGCGTTGGTGCTCGTTGCGTTAAGCCTGATGTGGCGGCCGCTGCTGGCCGTTACGGTGCATGAAGAACTGGCCAAGGTGGAAGGTTTGCCGGTGGCCGGCCTGCGCCTGGCGCTGATGTTGTTGATTGCGGTGGTGATTGCAGTGGCAATGAAAATCGTCGGTGTGCTGTTGATCACCTCGTTGCTGATCATTCCGGCGGCCGCTGCGCAGCGCCATTCGCGCACGCCCGAGCAAATGGCGGGCGGCGCCAGCGTGTTGGGGTTGGTGGCGGTGTGCGCCGGGTTGTCGCTGTCGTGGTTCAAAGACACGCCGGCCGGCCCCTCCATCGTTGTCAGCGCCGCTGCGCTGTTTCTGCTCAGCTTCGCCCTGCCCCGTCGCCACGCCTGAAGCCGCCTGTCGCCCAGGCGCGCCCGGCGGTGTAAACTCGCCGGTTTTTGCGCACCCCGAGACCTGCATAGATGAAGCCGTTCGCCTCCCGTTATCTACCCGTTCTGGCGATTTCTCTGCTGTTAGGCGCATGCCAAAGCGCGGCGCCGAAAGTGGCCAGCCTGCCGCCGGACGAGTTGATCGTGGCCTTCCGCCAGGTTGAACAGAGCCTTAACGACGGTCAGCTTGGCGCTGCTGAAAGCCAGCTCGCCACCATCGCTCCGCGTGCCCAGGGCGACACGCGCCTGGAGCAGTATCAGCGCCAGTTGGCCGATGCTTACCTGAAACAAGGCAACGACGCCCTGCAGCAAGGCGATCTCGACACCGCCACCAAAGCCCTCAGCCACGCCCGCAGCCTGATGCCGCAAGCGCCAGCGCTGACCAAAGGCCTGGATAATTCCATCGCCCAGGCGCGTGCCGCAGAACTCTCGGCCGCTGACCAGGCTCGCGCCCGCGCCGCCGCTCAGACCGCCGCCAAAGAAGCTGCGGGAAAAGCCGAACAAGTACGCCAACAACGCCTGGCCGCCGAGCGCCAAAGCAAAGCCGCCACGGCCACGGCCGAAGTTGCCCCGGCGGCCGAGCCGGTTGTCGCGCCTGCCAAACCCAGCGCTCGCGTCATCAACCCAGGCGCCGCTTCCAGCGTGGTGCCGATGCCCATGCTGGACAACCAAGACAACGAGCGCCTGCGCAGTCTGCTCGATGCCGTGGCCGCCGATGTGGTGGCCTTCGACTGCGACGTACGCATCGAAGTACGCCAGAACAAGGACTACCCCTGGGTTGCGTCCCTGTTGCTGGCGCGGATCAAGCGCCTCGATCCGAGCTACAGTCCACGCCTGTCCCAAGCCGTCAAGCTGGAGCAAGTGCCGCGCCTGTTGCTCACTCCGCAAGCCAAGGAATGAGGCCAGCGCCCGGCTGGTGTTCCAGGCGGCCGGGCGACAGCGCACTACCTTCCACCGCAGCACCTTCTAGACTGTGGCAACGGCTTCGCTCGCTTAGAGCAGAAAGCTATAACCATAGGATTACAAAGATTTTTGCGGTCTATAGAGCGCCGGGTAGACTAGCGCCACTTATGCCTATCCGGCAGACCGCCAGACCCAAAAGGTTTAACGAGTGATCGACTTTCATCACGTCCACAAGGCGTATCGCGTCAACGGCCGCGACATCGCCGCCTTACAGCCCACCGATCTGCGCATCGCCAGTGGCGAAGTGTTTGGCATCATCGGCCATTCCGGCGCCGGCAAAAGTACCCTGCTGCGTTTGATCAACCGCTTGGAAGAGCCTTCGGGCGGGCGAATCGAGGTAGACGGCGAAGACGTCACCGGCCTCGACGCCAATGGCCTGCGCCGCTTCCGTCAGCAGGTCGGCATGATCTTTCAGCACTTCAACCTGCTGTCCTCGAAAACCGTGGCCGACAACATTGCCCTGCCGCTGAAGCTGGCAGGCGAGCTGTCTTCCAGTGCCATCGAGCAGCGTGTTAACCAATTGCTTGAGCGGGTTGGCCTGACCGATCACGCCAGGAAATTTCCGGCGCAGCTGTCGGGCGGTCAGAAGCAACGCGTGGGCATTGCTCGCGCCTTGGCGACACAGCCGAAAAATTCTGCTTTGCGACGAAGCCACCAGCGCGCTAGACCCGCAAACCACCGCCTCGGTGTTGGAATTGCTGGCGCAGATTAACCGCGAACTGAAGCTGACCATCGTGCTGATTACCCATGAGATGGACGTGATCCGCCGCGTCTGCGACCGCGTGGCGGTGATGGATGCCGGCGTTATCGTCGAGCACGGGCCGGTCACCGAGGTGTTCTTGCACCCCAAGCACCCAACCACCAAGCGTTTCGTGATGGAAGCCGAGCAGATTGATGAAGATGAGCAGCGCGACGACTTTGCCCACGTAACCGGTCGCATCGTGCGGCTGACATTCCAGGGCGAGGCAACCTACGCACCGCTGCTGGGTGTGGTGGCGCGGGAAACCGGCGTCGATTACAGCATTCTTGCCGGCCGAATCGACCACATCAAAGACACCCCTTACGGCCAGCTCACCCTGGCGTTGACGGGCGGTGACATCGACGCAGCGCTGGCGCGCTTCGGTACCAGTGACGTGCATCTGGAGGTTCTGCGCTGATGGAAGCCTTACTCCCCAACGTTGACTGGGCGGAAATCTGGCAGGCCAGTCTCGATACCCTAAGCATGCTCGGCGGTTCGCTGCTGTTTACCGTGATTCTCGGCCTGCCGCTTGGCGTGCTGCTGTTTCTCACCAGCCCTCGGCAAATGTTCGAGCAAAAGGGTTTTTATGCCCTGCTGTCGCTGGTGGTCAACGTGCTGCGCTCGGTGCCCTTCGTCATTCTGCTGATCGTCATGATTCCACTGACCGTGCTGATTACGGGCACCTCGCTAGGCGTGGCCGGGGCCATTCCGCCCCTCTGGTAGTCGGCGCCACCCCATTCTTCGCGCGCCCTGGTGGAAACCGCGCTGCGTGAAGTCGACCGCGGCATTATCGAAGCCACCCAGGCCATGGGCGCGACGACTCGGCAAATTGTCGTCAACGCCCTGCTGCCAGAAGCGCTGCCGGGCATTGTGGCGGCCATTACCGTGACCGCGATTACATTGGTCTCCTATACCGCGATGTCCGGTCTGATTGGCGGCGGTGGTTTGGGCGACCTGGCCGTACGTGTACGGCTACCAGCGTTACCAGCCGGATGTGATGGTGGTTACCGTCATTTTGTTGCTGGTGTTGGTGCAAGTGCTGCAAACCGTTGGCGACAAGCTGGTGGTGCACTTTTCCCGCAAATAGCGCTGCAAAAAATAACTGCAATTCGTTCGAATAAACCGTCACTAAACGAGTGCGGCCACTAGCCGCCAACACTGCATCCCACAAGGAACCCAGAGATGAAAAAACTGCTCGCTGCCCTGGCCACCGTTGCGGCGTTTTCCGCCCACGCCGAAACCCTGACCGTTGCCGCTACCGCCGTGCCCCACGCCGAAATTCTTGAATTCGTGAAGCCAGCCCTGGCCAAAGAAGGCGTAGACCTGCAAGTAAAAGTCTTCACCGACTACGTGCAACCCAACGTACAAGTTGCCGAAAAGCGTCTGGACGCCAACTTCTTCCAGCACCAACCGTACCTGAATGAATTCAACAAAAGCCGCGGCACTCACCTGGTTAGCGTGGTTGGCGTTCACGTAGAACCCTTCGGCGCTTACTCGAGCAAATACAAAAAGCTCGACGAGCTGCCACAAGGCGCCACCGTGGTCATCCCCAACGACGCCACCAACGGCGGCCGTGCCCTGCTGCTGCTCGACAAAGCTGGCCTAATCAAGCTCAAAGACACCAAGAACATCCTGGCCACCAGCAAAGACATCAGCGAAAACCCGAAAGGCCTGAAGTTCCGCGAACTGGAAGCAGCCACTCTGCCGCGCGTACTGAGCCAAGTTGACCTGGCCCTGATCAACACCAACTACGCGCTGGAAGCCAAGCTCGACCCGAAAAAAGACGCGCTGGTTATCGAAGGCAGCGACTCCCCTACGTCAACAACCTGGTTGCCCGTGAAGACAACAAAGACTCCGACGGCATCCAGAAACTGGCCAAAGCCCTGCGTACTCCGGAAGTGAAGAAATTCATCGAAGAGAAATACAAAGGCGCCATCGTTCCGGCGTTCTAATGCTCTGCAGTTGAGTGTTGGGAAATGAAGAAGCCCGCTCGTGATGAGCGGGCTTTTTTGTGGGCATGAAGCATTAGACGCGGTGTTACAAAGCGGGTTTATCTTCAAAGGCCTCGAGCATTATCTCTAAAAAAAGCGCAAAACGCCCGCAGCACGGGAGCTCTAGCCATGGCGCGAAAAGTCATTTTCTTTAATGACCGTACAAACCAAGTGAAAAATGTTGCCTCGTTTTGGCGGGCTCCTCGACTAAATCTCCGCTTCGCTCAAGGCTTCAACCCATCAAACAACGCGTCTGCGTCATCTGCCGAATACGCTGCGCGTGGGCGTCGAAGTCGGGCACGTCGGCTTGCACCAGGCGCATGAAGAGCATGGAGCTGTAGTCGTTGAGGAAGTAGGCGACGAAGTCGACGTCCACGCTGGCGCGGAGCATTTTTTTGCCTTGCAGCTCGCGCAACAGGTTGGCGATTTCAACGATCAGCCCGGCGTTCATGTCGGTGAATTGGCCGGCAGGTTCGTTGAGCAGCCCCAATGGCAGCAGCTCGCGCCAAATGGCCGGTGGCAACACTTTCAGTTCGTGCCGCACGATTAGCGATTCCAGGTGGCACATCGCGTCCACAGCGTTATCAAAATCGGGAATCTGCGAGCGCGCATCGATGATGGCTTGCTTGTCGGCGTGCTCGACCAGGGCCAGGAGAATTTCCTGTTTGCTGCCGAAGTAATTGAACACCGTGGGCGTCGACACGCCGGCTTGTACCGCTATCTGTTCTACCGTCGTGGCAGCAAAGCCCTGTGTCTCGAAGAGCGCCAACGCCGCCGCGACTATCGCTTCCCTGCGCTGTTCTTTCTGTCGCTGCCGTAATCCCGTCACGCCGAGGTCTCCTGAGCACGCTTTGATAAGTGGCTGATTTTAGGCAAATTTAGATTGCGGTCAATATTTTTAGTTGACTATAAAAATTTATATGAATAAAACATGTCATCGCCAACGACGAGACATGCCCCATGAACAGCGAATTCACCCAGGCTTTATTGGGTGCTTATGAAGACGGTGCGCCGCCCGCTGCGCCCTTGATGCAAGGGTTCCCGCCCGCTGCCGAGCACCGCGTTACGTGGCACAACTTCATGACCCCACCCCACAACCGCTGGGCATTTCACAACCTGGGGCGCATCCGCCCGAGTATCACCGTCGAACGCGGCGCGTCGCCCTGTTCGCCGCTGTTGAGTGCGCCGCAGGCCATCGACTACTTCCGCTTCGAAAGCGCTGCGGGTCGACTGGTCACGCTGCAAGAACACTTGGAAGCCAGTTGCACCGATGGTTGGCTGGTGATGAAAAACGGCGCCGTGGTGCAAGAGCACTACTTCAACGGCCACCAGTCGCACAAACGCCACATCATGTTTTCGGTGACCAAATCGCTGATTGGCGTGTTGGCCGAAGCCATGGTCGGCTCCGGGCAACTGCGCGACGCCGCCTTGGCCAGCCACTATGTGCCGGAACTCACCGGCAGCGCCTTTGGTGACGCCACGGTGCGCCAACTGTTGGACATGGCTGTCGCCATCGATTACGACGAGGTCTATGACGACCCGCTCTCGGGAAGCTCGCAGTTCGGCTACGCCTGCGGGCTGACCGTGCCGCCGCCCGGCCTCACCGTCAGCCAGTCGCTTTACGAATACCTGCCGGCAACCCGCAAGAACGGTGAACACGGCGGCTTCTTCCATTACGTGACCGCCACCACCGAAGCCCTGGCCTGGGTGATGGAGCGGGCCAGCGGGCGCAGCTGCGCCGAACAGTTGCGCGACGTGTGGCAAGGGCTTGGCTGCGAACGCGACGGCTATTTCGTGGCAGACCCGTGGGGTCGCAACGTCGCCGGCGCCGGCTTTAATGCCACGTTACGGGACATGGCACGCTTCGGTGCGCTGCTGCTGGCCAAGGGCGAGGTTCAGGGACGGCAACTCATTCCGGCGGCCGCTATCGACTCCGTTCTGCAAGGCGGCGACCCGGCGATTTACGCCGCCAATGAAAACTTCGCCCTGTGGAGCCCCGGCGCCACCTACAAAAGCCAGTGGTATGTGTACCCCCAGGAGGCGTTGCTGGCGGTGGGTATTCACGGACAAATTTTGTATGTCGACTTCGCCCAGCAGGTGGTCATCGTCAAGCAATCGTCGCTGCCCATTGCCGAGAGCGTGCTGGACGTCGACACTCTGCGCCTCATCCGTTCCCTGGCCCGCGCGTTGTAACCGCTTCGAGGAAGTGCCATGAACCCTGTGCTGAAAAATTGCTTGATCGGGCTGCTGCTCAGCGGCGTTACGGCGGCCGCCAATGCCGAGAAGATCGGTGGCGAGCTGCGTATCTACAACTGGATCGAATACCTGCCCAAAGACGTGCTGCAAGACTTCAAAGACCAGACCGGCATCAGCGTGCTGTACGACGTATTCGACAGCCCGCAAACCCTTGAGGCGAAGCTGCTCACCGGCTCGGCTGGCTACGACGTCGCGTTTCCCAGCAGCAGCCAGTTGCCCAACCTGATCAATGCCAAGGCGCTGCAACCGCTGGACCGCGAGCAACTGCCGCACTTCAAAGAACTGGACCCCGCCTTTATGGCGCAGCGTCAGCAACTCGACCCGGGCAGCCGCTACGCCGTGCCCTACCTGTGGGGCAGCACGCTGCTCGGCTACAACAAAGCCAAGGTCGAAGCGGTGTTGGGCAAAGACGTCGACATGCGCGACTACGACCTGCTGTTCAAACCCGAAAACATCGCCAAGCTCAGCCAGTGCGGCGTGGCCATCCTCGACAGCCCCGACGAAGTCGTGCCCATCGCCCTTCATTACCTGGGCCTGAACCCCAGCAGCGACAAGCCTGAGGATTACGCCAAGGCCGAAGCCTTGATGAAATCCATCCGTCCCTATGTGCGCTATTTCAACTCGGCCAAATACCCGCAAGACCTGGCCAATGGCGATATCTGCCTGGCGCTGGGTTGGTCGGGCGGCATGCTGGCGGCGCGCAATATGGCGCTGGCCGCGAACAACGGCATCGACATTCGCATGGCCTTGCCGCGCCAAGGCACGCTGCAATGGTCGGACGACATGGTGATTCCCGCCACGGCAAAAAACACCAAACAGGCCCATGCGTTTATCGACTTCCTGCTGCAACCGGAAGTGATCGCGCGCATCACCAACCAGATTGGCTACCCCAATCCCAATCCAGCCAGCACGCCGCTGATCAACCCTGAGCTGCTGACGGAGAAAAACCTGTTCGTACCCGAGGCCGACCGCCATTTGCTGTTCCAGATCGAGCCGCCGAAAAAGCTGCCGCGCAGCGGTTGCTGACCAGGCTGTGGAACAGGATTCGCTCAGATGCCTGAGTTCAAGCTGCATCGACACGCTTCTTAACCTGCAACGGAGAACGTCACCACCCAACACCCGCAACCTCACCTGCAACACCGAGCGACGCCCCTTCGTACAAGAAAAATTTCGACTCGAGCCTTTCGAGCCGACGGGGTCGTTTTGCCCAAAAAAACATAAAAGCGCCCCACAAAGCGCAGCGATGACCATCGCGAAGCTGCACCCAAAACAACAAGAGCCAGCGGTTTTTTCTGCCACATCAATCACAACAAAACGGAGCAGAAACACATGAACACCCTTATCAAGTGGAGCCTTGCGAGCGCCGCTCTGAGTTTTTCAGTCACCAGCCACGCCATCGACCTGACCCCCGAGGTAATGCTGGATTTAACCGTCATCGCCGCGAGCGACTACCGCGTCGGCGGTTTCTCTCTGACCCAGGGCGACCCGGTGCTGCAAACCGTCGCCAATCTGGTTCACAAACCGTCCGGCGTGTTTGCCGGCGTGTTCACCAGTAACGTCGATTTCGGTACCGACACTCGCCGCGAATTCGACTACTTCGTCGGTATTGCCCGGCCCCTCAGCGAAAACACGCGGTTCTCACTGGCGTATGTCGCCTACGACTACCCGAAAGACAGCTGGGTGAACTTCCACGAGTGGGTCGGCACCTTCAGCTACAAAGGCGCCACCGCAGGTTTCAAATACACCAACGACCTGCAAAACCCGCCGGCTCTGGAGGCTTTGGCCAAAGAGCTGGCGCCGCTGGGCATCAAGATTCCCGAGCGCGACAACGACCGGATCATCACCTGGGTGGAATACGCTCAGCCGATGCCCTACCAGACCCTGCTGAACGTGCGTTACGGCTACAGCGATACCCACGATGAAATGGCCTACCGCGACGGCAGCGGCGACTATCGCAGCACCTACTACGACTGGAGCGTGGCGCTCAGCAAGAAGATGTTTGGCCTCGACTGGAAAGCCACCTACATCGACACCGACCTGTCGCAGGCTGAGTGCATGTCAGCCTTTGGGCGCGCCGGCGAGTGTTCGGCCACTGTCGTGGCGTCGGTTTCCAAAAACTTTTAATCACAGCGGGACAGTTTGCTTATGTACTCGACCTATCTAAAACACCCGCTGCGCTGCGGCGCATTGAGCCTGGCCTTGTTGCTTGGCACCCACGGCGTGGCCATGGCCCAGGCGCCTGAAGATGAAGGCATGCCGCCGTCCGATCGCAGCTTCGAGGCGTTCTGGGGCAAGCGCGTGACCGGCTACCTGAAAGCCGCCGACGGCACAGAGCTGCGTTACTCCGTGCTGCTGCCCAAAGCCGAGGGAAAATTCCCCGTGCTGGTGCGCTATAGCGGCTACGACTCCGGCAGCATCGGCGGCCCGGCGTATCTGGGTGACAACGAAACCTTCTCGGTCGCCATGGACAAAGAGCTGGTCGAAAAGGGCTACGCCGTCATGGGCGTGCAGGCCCGCGGTACTGGTTGCTCACAAGGCACCTTCGACTTTCTCGGCCCGCAATACGGCACCGACGGCCGCGACGCGATTGAATTCGCGGCGAGCCAAAGTTGGTCCGACGGCAACATCGGCATGTTCGGTTGGTCGTGGGCCGGCATGTCGCAACTGATGACCGCCGAAGAGCAGCCCAAACACCTCAAAGCCATCGCCCCCGGCATGGTGCTGGGCGACGCCCGAGGCGACAGCTGGGCGCCTGGCGGCGTGCCGAACCAGGAATTCACCACCACCTGGCACTGGTTCGTCGACCAGCGCTGGCAAGCGGTGAAAGCCAGCGCCGAGGCAGAGCATGACCAGCGCTGCCTGGCGCAAGTGGCCGAAAACCAAGCCAAGGTGGTCGGCACCTCGCTGATGTACAACCTGCTCCGCCACCCGCTACGTGATGAGTGGACCGAGCAGCGCAGCAGCCCGCGAGACCGCGCGGCGCAGATCAAGGTGCCGGTGTTGTCCATGCAAGCCTGGCAAGACGAAGCCGTGCTGGCGCGCGAGGGTTACTACCAAGAGCGGCTCGACCCCAAACAGCTGTGGATGGTGCAAGCCAGCGGCGGCCACAACCTGTACGAGTCCGAGCGTTTCCGCAAAAACTGGGGGCCTTCCTCGACCATTTCGTCAAAGGTGAAAACAACGGTTTCGAGAAAACGCCACGTCTGGAAATGTGGCAGGAAACGGTGGCGGACAACCGCAACGGCCGCCATGAGCCCAACGAAACTGCACGGCCGACCTGGACCATCGAGCGCGACAGCTACCCGTTGAAACCCAAGCCGGTGACCTTCGCCCTCAGCGAAAAAGGTCAGCTGATTGAAAACGGCAAAGGCAGCGGTGCGCCAGATGGCTACAACTATCCGATCCCCGGACCAGACGTGAACACCTTCCTCAAGGACAACGCCTGGGGCCCGCAGCATCCAATCTGGCGCGAAGGCAGCCTGGCTTACACCAGCGCGCCGCTGACGCGTGATTTTCTGAGCTACGGCACCGCGAGCGCAGACCTGTGGGTGACCACCTTTCTGGCACCGGATACCGACCTACAAGTCACCGTCACCGAAGTGCGCCCCGACGGCCAGGAAGTGTATGTGCAGCGCGGTTGGCTGCGGATGTCGGCGCGTAAGCTCGATGACGCGCGCTCCACCGCGCTTCGCCCGTGGCTGCTCGACACACCGGACTCCGTGCAACCGATGCTGCCGAATGTGCCGACGTTGGGCCGGATGGAAATTCCGCCGTTTTCCCACCCGTTCCGCAAAGGCTCGCAGCTGCGGATCTGGATCGACGCGCCGTCGCGCACCGGTGGTTATGGCTTTGACTACTTCTCCATCCCGAGCCGCAACAGCGTGCTGCACGACGACGCACATCCGTCGCGGCTGGTGCTGGGCGAGCTGACCGGCGTCGACATTCCGAGCGCCCTGCCGGCCTGCGACACCTTGCTCAAACAGCCGTGCCGACCTGATCCCCTGAAGTGAATCCCAACGGCGATCGGACGGTGGCGTCCGATCGCTTTAATTTCTGAAATTGAAGGAGCGTAAACCATGAAATTGTCCCGCACATTCCTGCACACCTGCACCGGTTTGGCCTTGCTGCTAGCCGCTACTGCCGGCCAGGCCGCCGAGCTTAAAGAGAAGATCGCCAATCGCCTGACCAACGAGCTGGTGCTGCAAATCAACGTGCAGCTCGGCCCGCGCGAAGAAATGGGTAAAGGCCCGGACGGCACCCGGGTGAACTACCCCATTGCCGGCGGTACTTTTGTGGGCAAAGACATCGACGGCAAACCCATGAAAGGCACCGTGGTGCCCGGCGGCGCCGACATGTCGGTGATGCGCGAAGACGGCGTCACCCGCATCAACGCCCTGTACCGGCTGAAAACCGATGACGGCGAAATCATCATCATCGACAACGCCGGCATCTGGCGTTTGAACGAATCGGGCTTGGCCAAACAAGCCAAAGGTCTCGAATTCAAAGACATGAAAGAAACCGACTTCTACTGCCGCACCGTGCCCTCGTTTAAAACCCAACCGGGCAAGCACGCCTGGCTCAACGACTACATCTTCGTTGGCTCCATTGATGGTGTCAGTGAACATGAGGTCTTGATCAGCGTTTATCGTATGGCCGGCGCTTAATCGGAACGGAAAGAACGCGGTTTCGACCGCGTTCTTTCCCGTTGGAATCAGCATTAAGTGGAAAGGACGAGCCGAAGGTTTCGGCAACGCCATTGCTTTTTTGTCGCGTAAAAAAGGGAAAGCGTGCCTGAGGGTACAGAGGCTTTTCCTGCATAGCTTCCTGCAGCGGACACCTACGCTGGTCCGACTTTTAATCCAGGTCGCGGCCATGAACAAACACTGCTTTCGCCTTATTTTCAGCAAGCCCCTGGGCTTTCTTATCCCCGTCGCCGAAATCTCCACCGCCCAGCGCAAGCCCGGGCAGCAGCGAGCCACCCTGGCCATTTCACTTCCTTCGATTGCGCCCGTTTATTCGCTTAAACGTTTGGTGCTGTCTCTGCTCTTGGCAGGCTCGCCAAGTTGGGCCACCGCAGAAATTCTGCTGGATCGCAGCAGCGGCGCCACGGTATCCAGCGCCGTCAATGGCGTGCCCGTGATCGAGATCGCCTAACGGGTCCATATAACGCTCACCCCAACCCTTGCAACTCCACACCCAGTTGCTGCGAAAACACGGCCACTTTTTTCCACGCAGCATGGGTGATGGGGTTGCTAAGGCGGCTGCGGTAAGCCTGCACCGACTCCTGTTCGAAAATGCTCGCTTCGAGCATGCCATCCACTGCGCGGTGAACCACTTCATCCAACTCGTTGGCGAAGGGTTCGCCGATCAGTTGGTGGGCGATTACGTTGGCCAGGGTCGTGTCCAGCGGAATCAGTGGCTGGCCTAAATGGGTGATGTAACGGTCGTTCACTTCTTCAACCAGACGGTGGGCCAGGTAGGCCTCGTCGAGCATGCCGTCCAATCCTTCGTGGCCGTCCATCAGCGCTGACGGTTCCAGGAAAAACGCTTCGGCGACTTTCAGCACCGGTTTGATCTGCCCCTCTATGCCTGCATCCCGCGCCACTTGGTTGGCGGCGTCCAAAATGTCTGGCACTTGATCGATATAAGCCTTCACAAAACGCACCAGCGCCTGCTTGCCATCACCTTCGGGTAATCGAATGGTGTGGTGCAGCTCGGGCATTTTTTGTTCCAGCAGGTTGGCAAGGTTGGCGCTATCGGCTTCGTGTTGATGGGCGCGCTGGATCAGCTCGCGCAGTGCGGCGGTTTTCATGACTGCTCCCAAACAAAGGACATGGGTAAATGGACAGCCCCGTTCACGGATGAAACAGGTCGAAGACAGAGACATTAGCTGGCAGCGAGCGGGTGTTAAGACCGGATTGTCATAATTACGAAACCTTTATGCTAGCCCGTTATAACGCTGGCGTTACACCTTTCTCCAAGCCAATAGAACCGGGGGCTTTAGCACAAGGCCTGGCCGGTTGCGGCGATTTTTGCCTCGACATTGCGAGGTGCAAGTCGCTGGCTATACTCCGACTCGAAAGGCTGATTCGAAACACATGACCTGATGAACCCGGACTGAGCCACGGCAAGGCGAGGGTGCGACAGCTAAGTCAGTTTTCTAGCAGACGCTTCCTTGGCCGCAGGCATAGCCGGCGGGATAACAAGAACGATAAGGGGAACCCGCAATGATGCGACATCCACGAGTTTGGATGGGCCTCCTGCTGTGGTCGGTATTCAGCCAGGCAAACGCTGCCTGGACCATGAATATGACGCAGGGTGTAACGGCTACAAGTAACGCCGTGTTCGATCTGCACATGACAATCTTCCTGATCTGCGCCGTCATCGGCGTGCTGGTATTCGGCGCCATGTTCTGGTCGATGCTGGTCCACCGCCGTTCCACCGGCCAGGTCGCCTCACACTTCCATGAAAGTACGACGGTCGAGATTCTCTGGACCGTAGTGCCCTTCATCATCCTTGTGGCGATGGCCGTTCCGGCAACCAAGACCCTGATCAAAATCTACGACAGCAGCGAGTCGGAGTTGGATATCCAGGTCACCGGCTATCAGTGGAAGTGGAACTACAAATACCTCGGGCAAGAGGTCGAGTTCTTCAGCAACCTGGCCACGCCTACCGAGCAAATCCATAACCAGGCGCCCAAAGACGAGCATTACCTGCTGGAAGTGGATCAGCCGCTGGTGATTCCTGCCAACACCAAAGTGCGCTTTCTGATCACCGCCGCCGACGTCATCCACTCGTGGTGGGTGCCGGCCCTGGCGGTGAAACGCGATGCCATTCCAGGCTTCGTCAACGAAGCCTGGACCAAGGTCGACAAGCCCGGCATTTACCGTGGCCAATGCGCCGAGCTGTGCGGCAAAGACCACGGTTTTATGCCAATCGTGGTCGAGGTCAAATCCAAAGAAGATTTCGCCAAGTGGCTGGATGAGCGCAAGCAGGAAGCCCTGGCGCTCAAAGAGCTGACCAGCAAGGAATGGACGCGCGAAGAATTGGTTGAGCGCGGCGACAAGGTCTACCACATCACCTGCGCTTCCTGTCACCAGCCTGAAGGCCAGGGCCTGCCGCCCATGTTCCCGGCGCTCAAGGGCTCCAAGGTGGCCACCGGGCCGAAAGAAGAGCACCTGCACACGGTGTTCTTCGGCAAACAGGGCACGGCCATGGCGGCGTTCGGCAAGCAATTGTCGGAAGTGGATATTGCCGCAGTGATCACCTACGAACGTAACGCATGGGGCAACAACGTCGGTGACATGGTCACCCCCAAAGACGTGCTGGCCCTGAAACAGGCGAAGGAATAGGAGACCCATCATGAGTGCAGTGATTGAGCCTGGCCATGCTGGGCACGCCGACCACGACCACGGTCATCACGGCCCCGCCAAGGGCCTGATGCGCTGGGTGCTGACCACTAACCACAAAGACATCGGCACCATGTACCTGTGGTTCAGCTTTGCGATGTTTCTGATTGGCGGCTCGTTCGCCATGGTGATTCGCGCCGAACTGTTCCAACCAGGGCTGCAAATTGTCGAACCGGCTTTCTTCAACCAAATGACCACCATGCACGGCCTGGTGATGGTGTTCGGTGCGGTGATGCCGGCGTTCGTTGGCCTCGCCAACTGGATGATTCCGCTGATGGTCGGGGCGCCGGACATGGCCCTGCCGCGCATGAACAACTTCAGCTTCTGGCTGCTGCCGGCCGCCTTTGGCTTGCTGATCAGCACGCTGTTCACCGCCGGTGGCGGACCGAACTTCGGCTGGACGTTCTACGCGCCGCTGTCCACCACCTACGCGCCGGAAAGCGTGACGTTCTTTATCTTCGCCATTCACCTGATGGGCATCAGCTCGATCATGGGCGCGATCAACGTGATCGCCACCATTCTCAACCTGCGCGCCCCCGGCATGACGCTGATGAAAATGCCGCTGTTCGTCTGGACCTGGCTGATCACCGCGTTTCTGCTGATTGCGGTAATGCCGGTGCTGGCCGGCTGCGTGACCATGATGCTGATGGACATTCACTTCGGCACCAGCTTCTTCAGTGCCGCTGGTGGCGGTGACCCGGTGCTGTTCCAGCACGTGTTCTGGTTCTTCGGCCACCCCGAGGTGTACATCATGATTCTGCCGGCCTTCGGTGCCGTCAGCTCGATCATTCCGGCGTTCTCGCGCAAGCCGCTGTTCGGCTACACCTCCATGGTGTACGCCACGGCCTCGATTGCCTTCCTGTCGTTTATCGTCTGGGCGCACCACATGTTTGTGGTCGGCATTCCGTTGGTGGGCGAGCTGTTCTTCATGTACGCCACGCTGCTGATCGCCGTGCCCACCGGGGTGAAGGTGTTCAACTGGGTGACCACCATGTGGCAGGGCTCGCTGACCTTCGAGACACCCATGCTGTTTGCCGTGGCCTTCGTGATTCTGTTCACCATCGGCGGCTTCTCCGGGCTGATGTTGGCCATCGCCCCGGCGGACTTCCAGTACCACGACACCTACTTCGTGGTGGCGCACTTCCACTACGTACTGGTGCCCGGCGCGATCTTCGGCATCTTCGCTTCGGCCTACTACTGGCTGCCGAAATGGACCGGCCACATGTACGACGAAACCCTCGGCAAGCTGCATTTCTGGTTGTCTTTCGTGGGCATGAACATGGCGTTCTTCCCGATGCACTTTGTGGGGTTGGCCGGGATGCCGCGACGGATTCCGGACTACAACCTGCAGTTCGCCGACTTCAACATGGTGTCGTCCATCGGGGCGTTCAGCTTTGGCGCCACGCAGTTCCTGTTCCTGTTCATCGTCATCAAGTGCATTCGTGGCGGCAAGCCGGCGCCGGCCAAGCCGTGGGACGGTGCCGATGGGCTGGAGTGGACCATTCCGTCGCCCGCGCCGTACCACACCTTCACCACGCCACCGGAAGTGAAGTGAGTCTGCAATGAGCGACGGCTTGCCGACCAAAACCCTGGTCACCCGCCTGCTGCTGTTGGTGGTGGTGATGTTCGCGTTCGGCTTTGCCTTGGTGCCGATTTACGACGTGATGTGCAAAGCGTTTGGCATCAACGGGAAAACCTCCGGGCAGTACGCTGGCGCGCAACAACTGGTGGATGAAAACCGGCAGGTGAAAGTGCAGTTCATGGCCACCAATGCGGCCGACATGGTGTGGGAGTTCCGCCCGGTGTCGAGCGATTTGGTGGTGCATCCGGGGGCGGTCAACGAGATGACGTTTATCGCCCAGAACCCCACGGACAAACCCATGGCGGCGCAGGCCATTCCCAGTATTTCGCCGTCCGAGGCAGCGGCCTACTTCCACAAGACCGCCTGCTTCTGCTTCAACCAGCAAGTGCTGCAACCCGGTGAACGCGTAGAAATGAAGGTGCGCTTCATCGTCGACCGTGATCTGCCCAAGGATGTCTTCCACCTGACCCTCGGTTACACGCTGTTCGACATCACTGCTCGCCATGCGCCGATCGCGGCCAAGTAAGCGGTGTAAAACAAGGAGAACAATAAAATGGCGACGCACGACGAGGCCCTGCCAAAGAGCCCCAACTCCACCTACGAGCATTACTACGTTCCGGCGCAGAGCAAGTGGCCGATCATTGCCACCATCGGCATGCTCGTCACCATGTACGGCCTGGGCACCTGGTTCAACGACCTCAAGGCCGCCCGGCCTGAATCCCACGGCCCGCTGATCTTCAGCATCGGCGGTTTGCTGGTGGCGTACATGTTGTTCGGCTGGTTCAGCGCGGTGATCAAAGAAAGCCGCTCGGGGCTCTACAGCGCGCAAATGGACCGCTCATTCCGCTGGGGCATGAGCTGGTTCATCTTCTCGGAAGTGATGTTTTTCATCGCCTTTTTTGGCGCGCTGTTCTACGTGCGTTACTGGTCCGGCCCGTGGTTGGGCGGCGAAGGTGCGAAGGGCATCGCCAACATGCTGTGGCCGAATTTCGAGTACACCTGGCCGATGCTCAACACGCCGGATCCCAAGCTGTACCCGGCCCCGAAAGCGGTTATCGACCCGTGGCATCTGCCGCTGATCAACACCATCTTGCTGATCAGTTCCAGCGTCACCGTCACCCTGGCTCACCACGCGTTACGCCACGGCAAACGCGCCGCGCTGAAGGGCTGGCTGGGGCTGACGATTGTGCTCGGCGTGTGCTTTCTGGCGCTGCAAGTTACCGAATACGTTGAGGCCTATCACGAGCTGGGGCTGACGCTGGGCTCGGGTATTTATGGCGCCACGTTCTTCATGCTCACCGGCTTTCACGGTGCCCACGTCACCATCGGCACGCTGATGCTGACCATCATGCTGCTGCGCATCATGAAAGGGCATCTGGACGAGAAACAGCACTTCGGTTTTGAAGCGGCCAGCTGGTATTGGCACTTCGTCGACGTGGTGTGGGTGGGGCTGTTTATTTTCGTGTACGTGCTCTGAGGCGCACTTACCACCGCGCGTGACTGACCAGCTGGCCGCTGTAAAAGCCCCAGGTGATCAGGGCCACGGTCAACGCCGCCAACACCACCCGAACGGTGAGGGCGTTGACCACGCGCGACGAATTGCCTTGGTCTTTGACCAGAAAGAACAGGCCGCTGAACAGGCTGACGATGGTGGCCAAGAGCATGAGCACGATTGCCGCTTTGAGCATGGTGTGAGTCTCGCCAATGGGGAAGGGGAATGCTGTGGAGTATAGCCAGTCACCTGCCGCTGTCCGGGCTCGCCAGATGAGGCGGTTTCGCCCCGGCTGGCTGCCGACACTGGTGGTGGCCATGCTACTGCCGTTGCTGGTGTGGCTGGGCTTCTGGCAGTTGGCGCGCGCTGAAGAAAAGCGCCAGTTGCTCGCCAGCTACGAGGCCCGTCGCGGCGCCGAGGCCATCGGCATTCTGGAACTGGAAACCACGCCCGATGCGGCTTATCGCCGGGTGCGTTTGAGCGGCCACTTCGACGACCAACACAGCGTATTGCTCGACAACCGCACCCGCGACGGCAAGGTCGGCGTCGAGCTGCTGCAACCGTTTTACGACCAGGCCAGTGATTTGTGGGTGCTGGTCAATCGCGGCTGGCTGCCCTGGCCGGACCGGCGCAACGCCGCGCAATTCGCCACGCCCGCGGCCGTGCAAAACCTCGATGCCTGGGTGTACGTGCCGCCCGGCGAAACCTTTCAACTGCAAGCCGACGCGCCGAGTAACCAATGGCCGCTGCTGGTAAACGCGGTGCACCCACACGCGCTGTGGACGCAACTGGGCCGCGCCGGCCTGGCCTATGAAGTCCGCCTGCAACCGAGCGCTGCCGCTTACCAGGCCGACTGGCCCGTGGTCGCTATGGGCCCCGAGCGGCACCAGGCGTACGCCGTGCAATGGTTTGCCCTGGCGGCGGCGCTGTTGGGTTTATTTGTTTACTTCGGCTTTCACGCCACCGCCAAACACGAGCCTGTTCTGGGAGAACAACAACCATGAATCCAGCCATGCCAATGCCCCATGCACCTGTGCGCCGTCGTGGTCGTTTGCAACTGCTGTTGCTGCTGGCCCTCACTGTCGGGCCGATGGTGCTCGCCACCGCCATGTACCAGTTCCGCTTCTGGGTGCCGGAAGGGCGCAACTACAGCGGCGAGCTGATCGGCAATGGGCAAAACCGCACCGATCTCGGTGTGCTCGGCAGCGATGTAACCACCTGGCAAATTCTGGTGACGGCGCCGGGCAGCTGTGAAGACGACTGCCGGCAGCTGGTGTACCTGGCCCGGCAAATTCAAATTGGCCTCGGCCGGGAAGCCTCGCGCGCCACCCATGGCCTGGCCACGACACAACCGGTCAGCGAGGCCTATAACGCCGAGCTGGCGCGTGACTATCCGCGCCTGGACCGCTACGGCCTCGATGCTCAGGCCTACAGCAAAGCCAGCCCGGCCACCGGCAGCGCGCCGCAGCTATGGCTGATCGACCCCCACGGCAATCTGGTGCTGCGCTATGACGCCAAGACCAAAGGCAAGGCGATTCTCAACGACATGCGCCTGCTGCTGAAACTGTCGAATATTGGTTGAGCTAAGGATCGTCCCATGGCCAAACCCGGATTCCGTCTCGCCCTGCTCGCCACTGTTCTGGCAGTGGTCGTGGTGCTGCTCGGCGCGTACACGCGGTTGACCCACGCCGGCCTCGGTTGCCCGGACTGGCCGGGCTGCTACGGCTTTATCAGCGTGCCCGCCAGCGAGGCGCAGCTGGCCCATGCCGAGGCCAACTTCCCCCACGCGCCGGTTGAGGCCCACAAGGGCTGGAACGAAATGATCCACCGCTACTTCGCCGGCAGCCTGGGCCTGCTGATTCTGGCCCTGGCGGTGCTCGCGGTTCGTCGGCGCGCCGAGCCGCAGCAACCGCTGAAACTGCCGTTGCTGTTGCTGGGCGTGGTGGTGGCGCAGGCCGCGTTTGGCATGTGGACCGTCACCCTCAAGCTCTGGCCGCAAGTGGTGACCGCGCATTTGCTCGGCGGCTTCACCACCTTGGCGCTGCTGTTTTTGCTGACGCTGCGCTTGTCCGGGCGCATGCCGAGCCTGCCCGCGATTCCCGCCCGGCTGCGGCAGTTGGCGGCGTTGGGCTTGCTGGTGGTGATTGGCCAAATTGCCCTCGGCGGTTGGGTCAGTTCCAACTATGCGGCGGTGGCCTGCATCGATTTGCCCACCTGTCACGGCCAGTGGTGGCCGGCCATGGATTTTGCCAACGGCTTTCACCTCAGCCAGCACATCGGCCCCAATTATCTCGGCGGTCAGCTCGACAGCGACGCCCGCACCGCCATTCATTTCACCCACCGCCTCGGCGCCATGCTGGTCACCGTGGTGTTGCTGATACTCGCCTGGCACCTGCAACGCGGTGGTCATGGCCGCCTGGCCGGTTTGTTGGTGCTGGCCTTGGGCATGCAAATCAGCCTGGGCGTGAGCAACGTGTTGCTGCACCTGCCGCTTGCGGTGGCAGTGGCCCATAACGCCGGCGGCGCGTTGTTGTTGCTGACGCTAGTGCTGGTGAATTACAGGCTGCGTGCGGTCGCCAACCCGGCGCGCGCAGCGACAAAAAATTGGGTTAGCCAGTCGGCGGCCTGACCGATAAAAACAAGAAGGAGAGACGCCATGGCCACGCTACTCAGCCAAGCTCACAGCCAAGCGCTTTGGCGCGACTACCTGGAACTGACCAAGCCCAAGGTCGTGGTGCTGATGCTCATCACCTCGCTGGTCGGCATGTTCCTCGCCACGCGTGCCGGGGTGCCGTGGACGGTGCTGGTGTTCGGCAACTTGGGTATCGCCTTGTGCGCGGGCGGGGCGGCGGCGGTCAACCATGTGGTGGATCGGCGCATCGATGCCGTCATGGCGCGCACGCACAAACGGCCGTTAGCGGAAGGCCGGGTTTCGCCCGTAGCGGCGCTGACGTTTGCCATGGCGCTGTCGGTGGGCGGGCTGGTGATTCTGCTGGCCTTCACCAACGAACTGACCGCCTGGCTGACCCTGGCGTCGCTGCTCGGTTATGCCGTGCTGTACACCGGCTTTCTCAAGCGCGCCACGCCGCAAAATATCGTCATTGGCGGCCTGGCGGGCGCCGCGCCGCCGCTGTTGGGTTGGGTCGCGGTCACCGGTCATATCAGCGCCGAACCGCTGCTGTTGGTGCTGATTATTTTCGCCTGGACGCCGCCCCATTTCTGGGCCTTGGCCATTCACCGCAAGGCCGAATACGCCAAGGCCGACATCCCCATGCTGCCCGTCACCCATGGCGAGCACTACACCAAGGTGCATATCGTGCTGTACACCCTGGTGCTGCTGGCGGTGAGCCTGATGCCCTACGTGATTCACATGAGCGGCTTGCTCTACCTGGCCTGCGCCGTGGTGCTGGGCGCGCGCTTTCTGCAATGGAGCTGGGTGCTGTACCACGACAGCAAACCGCACGCCGCCATCAACACGTTCAAATACAGCATCTACTACCTGTTCCTGCTGTTTATCGCGCTGCTGGTGGATCATTACTTTTTGCTTGAGCGGTGACGGCGGCCTGGGCGCGAATTGCTCACGGGGAAAAATACTTGCCGGTCCCCCTGAGGATTTTCGCGCCTGCCGCGTCTTCTTGAAGCCACGGACACCGTGTTCACTTCGTCGAGACCGCCATGACTGCTCAAGCATCGCCACTGAACCACGCCCTGCGTTCGCAACGCCTGAACGCCCTTACCCACGAGCCGCACGCGCGCCTGGATGCCTTAGTAAAAAGCCACGACCCGTTCGGCAGCCGCGAGAACTTCGCCAAGTTCGTGGCCGCGCAATACCTGTTCCAGTACGACCTGGAAAACCTCTACCGCCATGCTCAGCTGGCGCAGATCGTTGACGACTTGCCGAGCCGTGGCCGCATCGAACAAACGCGCTTGGACCTGGCTGACCTCGGTCATGCCGTACCTACAGGCGATGACAGCGTGCGCGCGCAGCAGCTGGGTCTGGGCGCCGCGTTGGGCTGGGTGTTTGTGTCGGAAGGCTCGAAGCTGGGCGCGGCGTTTTTGATTAAACGTGCCGAGGCGTTACAACTGAGCGACAGCTTTGGCGCCCGTCACCTGGGCGAACCGGAAGGCGGTCGCGCGCAAGGGTGGAAGCACTTCGTTGCCGCGCTCGATGGTGTGGTGCTGGGCGCCGAGCAGGAACGCCAGGCCGAGGCCGCGGCCATCGCCGCCTTCAACCGTTTCGCCGATCACCTGGAACGCACCTTTGCCTGAGGCTTGCAGCGGCACTGCGCCACGCCGGCCGCTGCGCCAGCTGTGGCTGGCGTTGGCCTATGTGAGCCTGGCGCTGGCGGTGTTGGGCGTGGTGATTCCCGGTTTGCCCACCACCGAGTTCGTGTTGCTGGCGGCGTGGGCGGCGGCGCGCAGTTCGCCGCGCTTGGCGGCCTGGCTGGAAAACCACCGGCTATTCGGTCCGCTGCTGTGCAATTGGCGCGACGGCGGCGTCATCAACCGCCGCGCCAAACTGCTCGCCAGCCTGAGCATGGTGGTGGCGTTGTTGGTCATGCTGCTGACGGTCAGCCACCTGCCGTCCGTGGCGTTTGCCGCGTTGGGCATGGGCTGCGGCGCGGCGTGGATCTGGTCGCGCCCGGAACAACGCAAACCCTGAAACGCTTGGCGGTTTCGGTGACACGGCCGGATGGGGTACCGTTTGCCTTTCGATCTGCCGAGCTGCCTTCCTATGACCCGCAAGCACATCACCGTCGCAATTCTCGTCGCCGTCGTGGCCTTGGTATTTGGCCTCACCGTCAACCGCGTGCTCAGTGGCAAAGGCCACGGCGACCCCGCCGCGATGATAGATGCCGGCATCATTCTGTTGCCGCAAAGCCGCAACCTGCCCGACCTGAGTCTGACCAACCAGCTTGGCGAAGCGGTGCCGGTCAACGAATTGAAAGGGAAATGGAGCCTGTTGTTCTTCGGCTACACCTTTTGCCCCGACATTTGCCCGACCACCCTGGCGCAACTGCGCGAACTGAAAACCAAGCTGCCAGAAGAGGCGCGCAACAACCTGCAAGTGGTGCTGGTGAGCGTCGACCCGAACCGCGACACGCCGGAGCAGCTGAAGAAATACCTCGGCTATTTCGACCCGCAATTTCTCGGCCTGACCGGCGATCTGGCGAATATCCAAAAGCTCGCCAATGCCGTGAGCATTCCGTTTATTCCCGGTGATACCAGCAAAGAGAACTACACCGTCGACCACAGCGGCAACCTGGTCATCCTCGGCCCGGACGGTACCCAGCGCGGCTTTATTCGGGCGCCGCTGAACAACACCAAGTTGGCGGTACAGATTCCGGATTTGGTGAAGCAATAGCTCAAAAAAATCGAGGCTAAAGCCTCTCCCACAGGGTCGTGCAGTGCCTGTGGGAGAGGCTTTAGCCTCGATGGGTTTTCAGCACAAAAGGCGAGTCACTCCGCCCACTTACGCCCCTGCAATTCCAACAAACTCTGCGCCTGCTCCGGCCCATTGCTGCCGGCGGCGTAAGGCCGTGGATCCTGGTAATTGTCTTGCCAGCCTTTGAGAATCGGGTCGACCCATTTCCACGCCGCTTCCACTTCGTCACGGCGCATGAACAGCGTCGAGTCGCCCTCGATCACATCCAGCAGCAAACGCTCGTAAGCGTCCCAGCGGCGTTTCTGGCGGAAGGCTTGCGCCAGGTTCAAATCCAGCTCGACCGGTGCCAAGCGCATGCCTTTGCCGGGGGTTTTGCCCATCAGTTGCAGGCTGATGCGCTCTTCAGGTTGTAGGCGAATGATCAGGCGGTTGGGTTGGGTGTTGTCGAACAGCAGGTGCGGCACCTGCTTGAAGTGGATGACGATTTCCGAGGTCTTCTTCGCCAGGCGTTTGCCGGTGCGCAAGTAGAACGGCACGCCGGCCCAGCGCCAGGTATTAATGGCCACTTGCAGGGCCACGAAGGTCTCGGTGTCGCTGTCGTTATCGACGTTTTTTTCGAAGTAATACGCCGGCACTTCCTGGCCGCCGATTTTGCCGGCGGTGTATTGGCCGCGCACGGTTTTGTCGTGCACATCCATGCCTTGAATCGGTTTCAGGGCCTGGAGAATCTTCAGTTTTTCATCGCGCACCGACTCCGCGTCAAAGCGCGCCGGGGCTTCCATCGCCACCAGGCAAAGCAACTGCAACAAGTGGTTTTGCACCATGTCGCGCATCGCCCCGGAGCGGTCGTAGTAGGCGCCGCGGTTCTCTACGCCGAGGGTTTCGCACACGCTGATTTGCACATGATCGATATGCCCGCTGCGCCACAGCGGCTCGAACAGGATGTTGGCAAAACGCAGCGCCATCAGGTTTTGCACCGTCTCCTTGCCCAGGTAGTGATCGATGCGAAACACCCGCGACTCATCGAACACCGCGCCAATGGCTGCGTTGATCGCCCGTGCCGAATCGAGGGAATGGCCGATAGGTTTTTCCAACACAATGCGCGCGTTGGGCCCGGCCAGGCCGGCGACCTTCAGGTGGCGGGCGATGTCTTCGAACAGGTTCGGCGCGGTGGCCAGGTAATACACCTGCACGCGATCACCGGCTGGGCCAAGGTGACGGGCCAGGCGGCCGAAATCGGCGCTTTGCGAGGCATCAATGGGAAAGTAATCCAGGCGCTCGGCGAAGCTCGCCCAGGTCGCTGCATCGAAATCGGCACGCGCCACCTGCGCCCGGCAGCGGCGTTCTGCCAGTGCCTGATACGCCACGCGCGCCATGGGGCTGCGGGCGAGGGCGAGAATGCGCGTGCCCTCGTGCAGGCGGCCGTCGCGGTGCAGGTGATAGAGCGCGGGCAGAAGCTTGTGCAGCGCCAAATCTCCGGTGCCGCCGAATACCAGCATGTCGCAAGGAATGGAAAGCAAATGACCCTCCGGGGTGCAGCAGACGGTGTGAAAACGACGGCGCTCGGTTGGCGGCGTGAAAATAGCTTTTTGCCCGCCGCGTATGGTTTGGCTGGGCGTCGGGAAGGTCATGTAGTATAACTACACGCGCGCTACAACCCGGCGTCGGCCGATCATAACTCATCAAAAGAGCCAATCCCTTGAACCTCTTGCAACACATTGCCCAGTCGCGTCACCTGTTACGAAAATCGGAGCTGAAAGTCGCCGATCACGTGCTGCTCGACCCGGCAGCCGTGATGCACAGCTCCATGGCAGATCTGGCCCACAGCGTTGGCATCAGCGAGCCCACCATCGTGCGCTTCTGCCGTGCCATCGGCTGTACCGGCTTTCAGGACTTGAAGTTGAAACTGGCGCAAAGCCTGGCCGCTGGCGCCAGCTTCGGCCAGTTCGCCATTCACGAAGATGACTCGGTCGCCGACTTCAGCCTGAAAATTTTCGACACCACGCTGCACACGCTCATCGAAGTGCGCGAAAAGCTCGACCCCAAAGCCCTGCAACACGCCATCGCCGCCTGCTCGCAAGCGCAGCGCGTGGAGTTTTATGGCTTTGGTGCGTCCGGCGCGGTGGCCGCCGATGCCCAGCACAAATTCTTCCGCCTGCTGCTCACCGCTGCGGCCTATTCCGACCCGCACATGCAGGCGATGTCGGCGGTCACGCTGAAGCCCACCGACGTGGCCATCTGCATCTCGCAGTCAGGCCGCTCCAAAGATTTGCTGATCACCGCCAACCTGGTGCGCGAAACCGGCGCCACGCTCATCACCCTGTGCCCGAGCCAGACGCCGTTGGCCGAACTGTCCACCGTCAACCTCGCCATCGACGTGCAGGAAGACACCGAAATCTACACGCCGCTCACCTCGCGCATCGCCCACTTGGTGGTGATCGACGTACTGGCCATGGGCGTTGCCATGGCGCGCGGGCCAACCTTGGTCAATCACCTCAAGAGCGTGAAGCGCAGTCTGCGCAGCTTGCGCTTGTCGCCTAAGTCGCTGAAATCGGCAGATGATGCGCGGGCTGATTGAGCGCTTCTAAAGCATCGCGGCTAAAGCCGCTCCCACAGTTCACGCAATCTGTGGGAGCGGCTTTAGCCGCGATGCTCTTCACCCGCCGTCACACGAAATTCATCCCGCCTGCACACAACTGTCGCTTTCCCCCGCCCAGTCTGGTACTCCCGAATCCAACGATGGGAGCACGCACATGACTCGTTATCTGGATGAAGCACAGCCTTACGCCTCCTCTGCCGCGAAAACCAAACGCCAGCTCGAAGACCAGCGCCGCATGGCTTATCGCCGCGCCATCGAAGACTTCACCGAAGAGCGTCGCCTGCAGCTGGAGCTGTCGGATTATCCCGATCTGGTCGCCGCCAATTACCTGGCCGCTAGCCAGGCACCGCGCCGAAGCGGGCCGCCAAGCCACTGATTTGCGCGCGTTCTGCGCGAATAAAGGCGAAGAACGTTTGCGCCACCGGTGACAGGTATTTGCCGCGCGGGTGCACCAGGCACCAGCTGCGCATCAGCGGCAGCTCAGTCACCGGCAATTCGCGCAGCGCGCCGCTTTCCAGTTCGCGGCGCACGGCGTGGCGCGAGAGCAAGGCGATGCCCAGTCCGGCAATCACGCCTTCGCGTTGCGACTCCATCGAGCCCAGCTCTATGGTCTGCTGAAAGTGCGCGCGCTTTTGGTGGCAGTAATCTTCGATGGACTTGCGCGTGCCCGAGCCCGGTTCACGCACCAGCAGCGGCCACGCACACAGGTCTTGCAGCTTGAGGGTGGCGTGCCTGAGCAGCGGATGATCCGGCGGCGCGACGGCGACGATGGGGTTGTCGAGAAACGGGTAAAACTCCAACGACATGTCTTGCGGCACCTGCGACATGATCAGCAAATCGTCGCGATTGGCGCTCAGGCGGCGGATGGTTTGCGCGTGGTTAACCACCACCAGCTGCAAATTCACTTCCGGGTACTGGCGCTTGAACGCGGCAAACAGATGCGGCACGAAATACTTCGCGCTCGACTCCACCGCCAGGTTGAGTTGCCCCTGCAGCGAGCCCTGCAAGTCAGAGAGCTGCATATCCAGACTTTCCAGCCGGCCAAAAATGTCGCTGCTGGCGCGCAACAGCGCTTCGGCGGCTTCGGTGAGGTAGAGCTTTTTACCGATGTAGTCGAAAAGTGGCTGACCTATCAGCGCTTCCAGCTGACGAATTTGTAGGGAAACGGCTGGCTGCGTCAGAGAAATTTCCTCCGCGGCGCGGCTATAGGACTTGCTTTCGCACACTGCCTGGAAGACTTGAAGCTGACGTAATGTCATACGCAGCAATGACTTACGCATGGCGTCTGGCCTTTTGCGGGTTGTCGGGTCGGCCAACTATAAGCCGTTACTTATGCCTAACCCAATAATTAATCATTTTGGGTAATCGTTGCGCGGGTCTAGGGTGTCGGGACGTTGACGCTTCAGGCGTTGCCCCGTTCAACCGGCTGAGGGCCAGCTCCGTGATCAAGAAAATTCTGATCGCTAACCGTGGCGAGATTGCCGTCCGTATCGTGCGTGCTTGCGCCGAAATGGGCATTCGCTCCGTGGCGATTTATTCCGATGCCGACCGCATGGCCTTGCACGTCAAGCGCGCCGACGAAGCCCACAGCATTGGCGAGGAGCCGCTGGCCGGTTACCTCAATCCGCGCAAGCTGGTGAACCTGGCGGTGGAAACTGGCTGCGATGCGCTGCATCCCGGCTACGGTTTCCTCTCCGAAAACGCCGAGCTGGCCGATATTTGCGCCGAGCGCGGCATCAAGTTCATCGGCCCGTCTGCCGAAGTGATTCGCCGCATGGGCGACAAAACCGAAGCGCGGCGCAGCATGATCAAGGCCGGCGTGCCGGTTACGCCAGGCACCGAAGGCAACGTGGCGGACATTCACGAAGCGCTCACCGAAGGCGACCGCATCGGTTACCCGGTGATGCTCAAGGCCACCTCAGGCGGCGGCGGACGCGGTATTCGCCGCTGCAACAGCCGCGAGGAACTCGAACAGGCGTTTCCCCGGGTTATTTCCGAAGCCACCAAGGCATTCGGCTCGGCCGAAGTGTTCCTGGAAAAGTGCATCGTCAATCCCAAGCACATCGAAGCGCAGATTCTCGCCGACAGCTTTGGCAACACCGTGCACCTGTACGAGCGCGACTGCTCGATTCAGCGCCGCAACCAGAAGCTCATTGAAATCGCCCCCAGCCCGCAACTAACGCCCGAACAGCGCGCCTACATCGGCGACCTCGCCGTGCGCGCCGCGCAGGCCGTGGGCTACGAGAACGCCGGCACCGTGGAGTTCCTGCTCGCCGAGGGCGAGGTGTACTTCATGGAGATGAACACCCGCGTCCAGGTGGAGCACACCATCACCGAAGAAATCACCGGCATCGACATCGTGCGCGAGCAAATCCGCATCGCCTCGGGCCTGCCGCTTTCGGTCAAGCAAGAAGACATTCAGTACCGCGGTTTCGCCCTGCAATTTCGGATTAACGCCGAAGACCCAAAGAACAACTTCCTGCCCTCGTTCGGCAAGATCACCCGCTACTACGCGCCCGGTGGCCCGGGCGTGCGCACCGACACGGCGATCTACACCGGCTACACCATTCCGCCGTACTACGACTCCATGTGCCTGAAGTTGGTGGTCTGGGCGCTGACCTGGGAAGAGGCCATGGACCGTGGCCTGCGCGCTCTGGACGACATGCGCTTGCAAGGGGTGAAAACCACCGCCGCGTACTACCAGGAAATTCTGCGTAACGCGGAATTTCGCAGCGGCCAGTTCAACACCAGTTTCGTCGAAAGCCACCCTGAACTGACCAACTACTCCGTCAAGCGCAAACCCGAAGAGCTGGCCCTGGCCATCGCCGCCGCCATTGCCGCCCACGCAGGCCTGTGAGGAACACATTCATGTCCAAGAAAATCCATGTAACCGACACCATCCTGCGTGATGCCCACCAGTCGCTGCTGGCCACCCGCATGCGCACCGAAGACATGCTGCCCATCTGCGACAAGCTCGACAAAGTCGGCTACTGGTCGCTGGAAGTTTGGGGCGGCGCCACGTTCGACGCCTGCGTACGCTTCCTCAAAGAAGACCCATGGGAGCGCCTGCGCCAACTGCGCGCCGCCTTGCCCAACACGCGCCTGCAAATGCTCCTGCGCGGCCAGAACTTGCTCGGCTACCGCCATTACAGCGACGACGTGGTCAAGGCGTTCGTGGCCAAGGCGGCGGTCAACGGCATCGACGTGTTCCGCATCTTCGACGCCATGAACGACGTGCGAAACCTGCGCGTGGCCATTGAAGCCGTGAAGGCGGCCGGCAAACACGCCCAAGGCACCATCGCCTACACCACCAGCCCGGTGCACACCATCGAGGCGTTCGTGGCCCAGGCCAAACAGATGGAAGCCATGGGCTGCGACTCGGTAGCGATCAAAGACATGGCCGGCCTGCTCACGCCCTACGCCACTGGCGAGTTGGTGAAAGCGCTGAAAGCCGAGCAATCACTGCCCGTATTTATCCACTCCCACGACACCGCTGGCCTGGCTGCGATGTGCCAACTCAAAGCCATCGAAAACGGCGCCGACCACATCGACACCGCCATCTCCAGCTTCGCCTGGGGCACCAGCCATCCAGGCACCGAGTCGATGGTCGCAGCGCTTAAAGGCAGCGAATACGATACCGGCCTGAACCTGGAACTGCTGCAGGAAATCGGCTTGTACTTCTACGCCGTGCGCAAGAAGTACCACCAGTTCGAAAGCGAATTCACCGCCGTGGACACCCGCGTGCAGGTCAACCAAGTGCCGGGCGGCATGATCTCCAACCTGGCCAACCAGCTCAAAGAGCAGGGCGCGCTGAACCGCATGAACGAAGTGCTGGCCGAGATTCCGCGCGTGCGCAAAGACCTCGGTTACCCGCCGCTGGTAACCCCGACTTCGCAGATTGTCGGCACCCAGGCGTTCTTCAACGTGCTGGCCGGCGAGCGCTACAAAACCATCACCAACGAAGTGAAGCTCTACCTGCAAGGCGGCTACGGCAAGGCGCCGGGCCAGGTTGACGAGAAACTACGTCGCCAAGCCATCGGCAACGAAGAACTGATCGACGTGCGCCCGGCCGACCTGCTCAAGCCGGAAATGGACAAACTGCGCGCAGAAATCGGCGCGGTGGCCAAGTCGGCTGAAGACGTGCTGACCTACGCCATGTTCCCCGACATCGGCCGCAAATTCCTCGAAGAACGCGCCGCCGGCACCCTGACCCCGGAAGTGCTGCTGCCGATTCCCGAAGCCGGCAGTGTGGCCAGCGTGGGCGGCGAAGGCGTGCCGACTGAATTCGTCATCGACGTACACGGCGAAAGCTACCGGGTAGACATCACCGGCGTCGGCGTGAAAACCGACGGCAAGCGCCACTTCTACCTGTCCATCGACGGCATGCCGGAAGAAGTGGTGTTCGAACCGCTCAACGACTTCGTCGGCGGTGGCAGCGGCAGCAAACGCAAAAACGCCAGCGCACCGGGCGATGTCAGCACCACCATGCCGGGCAATATCGTTGATGTGCTGGTGAAAGAGGGCGACGTGGTCAAAGCCGGCCAGGCTGTGCTGATCACGGAAGCGATGAAAATGGAAACCGAAGTGCAGGCGCCGATTGCTGGCACCGTTAAAGCCATTCACGTGGCCAAGGGCGACCGCGTGAATCCGGGTGAGGTGCTGGTGGAGATTGAGGCTTGATCGGCTAGAAAGAGCACGTCCCATTGGGGGAGCCGCAGGGCTCCCCTTTTTGTGGTGGGGGGCGGCGGCTTGAAACCAAACCACCGTCATTCCCGCGAAAGCGGGAATCCAGAATCGTGTAGGAGAACGGAGCTGTCTGCCCAATCACCGCACCTGGATTCCCGCTTTCGCGGGAATGACGGTGTTGGGGCGGATGTCGGTATTCGGGCGGATGTCGGTGTACCGATCTAAAGAAACCCGCTTCCGCAAAAATCCAACGCAAAACTTTCGTTTTATCTCCGTCATTCCCGCGAAGGCGGGAATCCAGAATCGTGTAGGAGAACGGAGCTGTCTGCCCAATCACCGCACCTGGATTCCCGCTTTCGCGGGAATGACGGTGTTGGGGGCGGATGTCGGTATTCGGGCGGATGTCGGTGTACCGGTCTAAAGAAACCCGCTTCCGCAAAAATCCAACGCAAAACTTTCGTTTTACTCCGTCATTCCCGCGAAAGCGGGAATCCAGTGGTCCGGCAATCCGGCGCGGTGATTGTTCAGGCAACCCCGCTCTCCTGCACAATTCTGGATTCCGAATCGTCGGACCGCCGCTTTCGCGGGAATGACGGTGGAGGGGCGGATGACGGCGTTGGAGCGAATGTCGGTGTAGCAGTGTTAAGAAACCCGCTCCCCACACAAATCCAACCCAAACCACTGCTCCACATCCCCTTGGCCCAACCCCGCGCCCAGCAAGCCAAACAACTTGCCCAACGCCGCCTCCCGCGTCATGCCGCCGGCCGATATCAATCCGGTACTCACCAGTGCGCTCCCCGCCGCATACACGCCAAATTCGACATGCCCCTGCGGACACTGACTGATCGCCGCCAGCACCACGCCACGCTCATGCGCAGCCTTTAGCACAGCGAGCAATTCAGTATTGTCCGAAGGCCCGGTGCCGACGCCGTAACATTCGAGCAACAACGCTTGCGCGCCGGTGGCGAGCAGGGCTTCGGCATGGCTGGCGAGTACGCCGGGATACAGCGGCAGCACGGCGACATTCACCGGCTGACGCTTCACGTCGTACGCCAACAAAGCCGGAAGCGCCCCGGCCCGCTCGCCGACGCGGTGGCGGGGCTGCTCGGTGAAGGCGTCGAACGCCTCGCTGCGCAGTTTGCTCACCCGCGCGCCGTGCATCAGCTTGCCGTTGAAGTACAGGTGCACGCCCGGCTCGGCGCCGGCCTGCAGCGCCTGCATGGCGCCGAGCAGATTGCCCCAGGCATCGCTGCCCTCGGCACCGGCCGGCAACATGGAGCCGGTGAGCACCACCGGCACGCTCAGGCCCAGCAGCAGGAAGCTCAATGCGGCGGCGCTATAGGCGAGGGTGTCCGTGCCGTGCAGCACCAGCACGCCATCGAACCCGCCACCGCTGACGGCCTCAACGATCACGTCGCGCATGGCCAGCCAGTTGGCCTGGCTCATATTGGCGCTGTCGAGCAGCGGCAGCAGTTCGTGGAACTGCCAGTCGATGTCTACACGCGGCGACAGGCTGCGCAGGTGTTCGCTCATTCGCGCCTCGAAGCCACCGGCCGGAGCCAGCCCTTGAGCGGTTTGCAGCATGCCGATGGTGCCGCCGGTATAGAGCACGAAAAGCTTCATGCCGGATTCCTTTGTTGTTATTGGAAAGCATCGCGGCTAACGCCGCTCCTACGATACGCACACGCTGTAGGAGCGGCTTTAGCCGCGATAAGTCGGTCGCAGCATACCGCGCTGAGCCCAGAGACAAGAATGCCGCGCCAGCATCCGCGGGCGCGGCATTGCGTCAAACCGTTACAGCAAATTAACGGTGGCTGGCAGCCAGGTGTCCGTCAACGGCTTCGCTGCTCGCAGCGGCCTGAGGGGTGGTCGGCCAGGCGTCGCGGTCCAGATCCAGATCAGCGAACTTGCGTGCGTCGAACACCGGGGTGGCGACGCCGGCTTTGCGCTGTTCGTCGTAGTCGCGCATTACCCGCAGGCCGACTTTGATCAACATCGCCAGGGCGATCAGGTTGACGAAGGCCAGGCAGGTCATGGTGATGTCGGCAAAGGCGAATACGGTGGTGAGGTTCTGCATCGAGCCCCAGCAGATAAGCGCCAGTACCAGACCGCGATAGGTCAGCAAGGCCACACGGCTTTTGCCGAGCAGGAATTGCAGCGCGTTCTCGCCGAGGTAGTAGTTGTAGAGGATGCAGGTGAATACGAACAGGCTCAGCGCCACGCTGACAAAAATGCGGCCCCAATCACCGACCACGGCGGCCAGCGAGTTCTGGGTCAGCACAATGCCGTCGCCTTCGAACCCAGGGGTGTAGAAACCGGAGAGCAGAATTAGCAGGGCGGTGCAGGTGCAGATTACGAAGGTGTCGAGGAACACGCTGAACGCCTGAACCACGCCTTGCGCAACCGGGTGTTCAACGCTGGCAACTGCCGCCACGTTGGGCGCACTGCCCAGGCCGGCTTCGTTGGCGAACACGCCGCGTTTCACGCCCATCACGATCGCGCTGCCCAGCAGGCCGGCGAACGCAGGTTCGAGGCCAAAGGCGCTTTTCACGATGGTGACCAACATGCCAGGCACCAGGTCGATCTGGGTGAAGATCACGTACAAGGTCACGCCGATGTAGGCGAGGGTTTTCACCGGCACCAGCAGGTCGGACACCGAGGCGATGCGCTTGATACCGCCGATGAACACCAGACCCAGCAACACCGCCAGACCAATGCCGGTGTACTGCACCGGGAAGCCGAAGGCGTTTTGCAGCGAGTGGGTCACGGTGAACGATTGCAGGCCGTTGAAGGCGAAGCCGTAAGTCACCAGCAGCAACACGGCAAACACCATGGCCATCCAGCGCAGCTTGAGGCCGTGTTGAATGTAATAAGCCGGGCCGCCGCGATACAGGCCGTCACCGTCGGAACGCTTGTAGAGCTGCGCCAGGGAGCACTCGAAGAAGCTGCTGGACATGCCGACCAGTGCGGTCACCCACATCCAGAACACCGCGCCGGGGCCGCCGAGGGTCACGGCAATGCCGACACCGGCGATATTGCCCGCGCCCACACGGCCAGCGAGGCTGAGCATCAGGGCTTGGAACGAGCTGAGTTGACCGCCGCTGCTGCGCAACGACTGCTTGAACACGCTGAACATGTGGCCGAAATGGCGGAACTGAACGAAGCGCGAGCGAATGGTGAAGTAACTGCCCAGGCCGACGATCAGTACGATCAGCAGCTTGCCGGACAGGAAGTCATTGAGCATTTCAAGCATGGGAGGTTTCCTCGACTCTTATTGTTCGAATGCAGCGGCGGGTTGTGAGCAACCCTGCGCAGTGGAAAAAGGTGCAGCGAAACAGGCACACGTTTCTGGATATTGCGGGCAGCAAAAAACGTGTCGCGCATGGTTGGCCACGGCTTGGCGTGGAGGCAATTTCGCGGATCGACTCGATGTGGCGCGAGTTGATGCTACAATCGCGCCGCTCGCATCACCGGAGGGCCGCGTTGTGTCGGACAATTTGGGCACTAATCTGAAACTGCTGTGCAGCCACTACCGCTCTATCGCCGAGGTTTGCCGGCTGCTGTCGATCAACCGCGCGCAGTTCAACAAGTACCTCAGCGGGCAAAGCCAGCCGACGAGCTACAACCGCAAACGCATCGGTGATTTCTTCGGCGTTGAAGAGTACGAACTGAGCTTGCCGCCGGAACAATTTGCTCGTCTGGTCGGCGCCCGCCTGGCCGACAGCCACAACACGCCCCTCAACGATCCGCTGGCCAACTTGCTGCAACCACTGCGCGAACACGCCACCAGCCTGTCGCGCTATTGCGGCTACTACTTTGAATACTCCAACTGCATGTCGGTGCCGGGATCGATCCTGCTGTCGCTGGTGCATCTGCGCGAGGAGCGCGGCACGTTTCTGTTCGAGCGCCAGGAACGCCAAGAACGCTCGGCCAGCGCCAATGTGCAGGCCGAAGATTGGGTGCGCTGCCGCTACCTGGGTGCCGCTTTTCACCTGCAAGATCGCGTGTTTCTCATCGACTATGAGTCGCTGACGCTCAACGAAATGAGCCAGACCATTCTGATTCCCAGCTACAAAAGCCGCATCACCCGGCTCAACGGTTTGAAAACCGGCGTGTCCAGCGGCGACCGCCGAACGCCAGCCTGCACCAGGGTTGTGTGGGAATACCTGGGCGAAGAGATAAACCGCGTGAGCGCCTATCGCCAGGTGATGCTGTATCGCCCGGATGACCCGCGTATCGACGAAGACATTCGCCAGCGGCTCACGGTGGGGCCGATCAGCAATGGCTTGTTCGAGATCGAATAGGGCAGGGAACCTAAAATCCCGCACCGGCTGGATAAGCCGGCGCAGGGCACCGAAGTGCTCTAGGGAAAGCGCGCGTCGCTGGGCGGGTAGCCCTCGCAAATGGATGCGCCGCGCGTGACGTTGGCAACGGCTCGGTGAGCGCCGCTTCAGTCAGGGTCAGGCCCTTAAAGCAAAGGTCTGGGGGCGGCCCGAAGGCCGCGGGGTTCAAGCGTGAATTTTGCTGAAAGCAGCTTTCGCCTTCCTTTCAGCGCCACCCACTTTTTCACTTAACCGATGGTCATCAACGACGCGTTGCCGCCGGCCGCTGCGGTGTTGATGCTCAGCGCGTGCTCGATCAGCAGGCGTTCCAGCGGGATATCCGTTTCGCCTTTATTCAAGCCGTGCACGCCAACGATGGCGCCTTTGCGCTGCGCTGCCGCTTCGCATACCGCGCGCAGCTGGTCGGAGTCGCCGTGGTGCAGGATGGCGTCGAAGCTGGCGTCGCTGGTGCTCCAGTCGCTGACCAGGCGGATGCGTTTCTGCACTTCTTTGGGCAAGCCGTTGAACAGCTCCTTGGTCAGCGGCTGCTCCTGCCAGATCACCTGACTGCCCACGGCAAGCGCGGCGGCCAGTTGTACCAGCAAATCGGTGCTGTCTTCTGCCAGGCACAGCACGTGTTCGCGCGGCAGCAGGCTGTAGGTGTTGCGCTCACCGGTCGGGCCAGGCAACACGTGCACGCTGCCGCTTTGCGCCAGTTCGTTGTATTGCTGGTTGACGGCAACCAGGCTCGGCTCTTTTTGCGCCAGCCATTCGCCAAACGCTTGGGCGGCTTTGCTCTGCTCGGCCGGGCGCTGTGGCGCGCTGGCAGCCTGGCCGAGTTGCTTGGCCACCGCGTCTTGCGGGCGGGTGGAGAGCAGGCGGTACATGTACAGCGGGCCGCCGGCTTTCGGGCCGGTGCCCGACAGGCCTTCGCCGCCGAACGGCTGCACGCCAACCACGGCGCCGACGATATTGCGGTTCACATACAGGTTGCCGACCTTGGCGGTGTTCACCACCTGGGCGATGGTCTCGTCGATGCGCGTGTGCACGCCGAGGGTCAGGCCATAACCGCTGGCATTGATCTGCTCCAGCAAGCTAGCGAGGTTGGCGCGCTGGTAGCGAACCACGTGCAGCACCGGGCCGAAGATTTCCCGTTGCAGCTCGCTGAAACTGTCCAGCTCGATCAGCGTCGGCATCACAAAGGTGCCGCGTTTGATCTCGTCGCCCTTGGCGCGGGCGGCCTGGAACACTTTGCGGCCCTTCTCACGCATGTTCTCGATATGCGCTTCGATGCCGGCCTTGGCTTCGGCGTCGATCACCGGGCCAACGTCGGTGCTCAGTCGCTCCGGGTTGCCCAGGGCGTATTCGGCCATGGCGCCGTTAAGCATATCGATCACGCGATCGGCCACGTCTTCCTGTACGCACAGCACACGCAGTGCCGAGCAGCGCTGACCGGCGCTGTCGAACGCGGAGCTGACCACATCGACCACCACCTGCTCGGTGAGCGCGGAAGAGTCGACAATCATGGTGTTCAGGCCGCCGGTTTCGGCGATCAGCGGAATGGTGCGGCCTTGGGCATCGAGGCGCCCGGCAATGTTGCGCTGGATGATGCCCGCCACTTCGGTAGAGCCAGTGAACATCACGCCACGCACGCGCTCATCGGCAATCAGCCGCGCGCCCACGGTTTCGCCACGGCCGGGCAGCAACTGTACGGCACCGCCGGGTACGCCGGCTTCGAGCAGAATGCGCACGGCCTGTGCGGCGATCAGCGGGGTTTGTTCGGCTGGTTTGGCCAGCACGGTGTTACCGGCAGCCAAAGCGGCGGCCACCTGACCGGAGAAAATCGCCAGCGGGAAGTTCCACGGGCTGATGCACACCACCGGACCCAGCGGGCGGTGGCTGTCATTGCTGAAAAAGTCGCGCGCCTGGGCGGCGTAGTAGCGCAGGAAATCCACCGCTTCACGCACTTCGGCGATGGCGTTGGCGAAGGTCTTACCGGCCTCGCGAACCAGCAAGCCCATCAGCTGCTGCATCTCGGCTTCCATCTGGTCGGCGGCGCGCTCCAGCACAGCGGCGCGTTCGTCAGGCGTGGTGGCTTGCCAGATCTGCCCGCTGGACACCGCACAAAGGATGGCGCTCTTGATGTCGGCTTCGCTGGCTTCGCTGACGTGGCCCACGGTGTCGCGATGGTCAGACGGGTTTTTCACCGCTTCGGCCTCACTCGGCGCCGGGGTGTCGCAACCGAGCATCGGCAGCGCCACGTAACGGTTGTTGGTGCTGCTCAACAGCGCCGACGACAACGAACCCAGGCGGTGTTCGTTGGCCAGGTCGATCCCTTCGGAATTCAGGCGCGCTTCGCCATACAGGGCGCGCGGCAGGGCGATGCGCGGATGCGGCAGGCCCAGGCCACCTTCGGCAGCGGCCATTTGCTCGATCTGCACCACCGGGTCGAGCACCAGCTCTTTAATGGAGATGCTGTGGTCGGCAATACGGTTTACAAACGAGGTGTTCGCGCCGTTTTCCAGCAGGCGGCGAACCAGATACGCCAGCAAGGTTTCATGGCTGCCCACCGGTGCGTAAATGCGGCACGGTCGGTTCAGCTTGCCATCGGCCACCTTGCCCACAACCTGCTCATACAGCGGCTCGCCCATGCCGTGCAGGCACTGGAACTCGTACTGGCCGGGGTAATAATTCTGCCCGGCAATGGTGTAGATGGCCGACAGCGAATGGGCGTTGTGAGTGGCGAACTGCGGATAAACCGCCTCCGGCACCGCGAGCAATTTGCGCGCGCAGGCAATGTAGGAAACGTCGGTGTACGGCTTGCGGGTGTACACCGGATAGCCTTCCAGACCGTCGACCTGGGCGCGCTTGATTTCGCTGTCCCAATAGGCGCCTTTCACCAAACGAATCATCAGGCGATGGCGGCTGCGCTTGGCCAGGTCGATCACGTAGTCGATCACATACGGGCAGCGCTTCTGGTACGCCTGAATCACAAAGCCAATGCCGTTCCAGCCGGCCAGGCTCGGGTCGAAACACAAGCGCTCGAGCAGGTCGAGCGACAGTTCCAGGCGGTCGGCTTCTTCGGCGTCGATATTCAGGCCAATGTCGTACTGCTTGGCCAGTTGCGTGAGGCTCAACAGAATCGGATACAGCTCATCCATCACCCGCTCGTACTGCGCGCGGCTATAGCGTGGATGCAGCGCCGAGAGCTTGATGGAAATGCCCGGACCTTCATAAATGCCACGGCCGTGGGAGGCCTTGCCGATGGCGTGAATCGCTTGCTCGTACGAGGCCAGATAGCGCTTGGCATCGGCATCGGTGAGCGCTGCTTCACCGAGCATGTCGTAGGAATAACGGAAGCCTTTGCTTTCCATGTTGGTGGCGTTGGCCAGTGCTTCGGCGATGGTTTCGCCGGTCACGAACTGCTCACCCATTAGGCGCATGGACATGTCTACGCCCTTGCGAATCAGCGGCTCGCCGCCTTTGCCGATCAGGCGATTCAGCGACGTAGCGAGGCCGGCTTCGTTGTGCGTGGCCACCAGCTTGCCGGTGATCAGAAGGCCCCACGAAGCGGCGTTGACGAACATCGACGGGCTGTTGCCCAGGTGCTGACTCCAATTGCCGTTGCTGATCTTGTCGCGGATCAGCGCGTCACGGGTGGCTTTGTCCGGAATGCGCAGCAGCGCTTCGGCCAGGCACATCAGCGCCACACCTTCTTGCGACGACAGCGAAAACTCTTGCAGCAGACCCTGCACCAGCCCCTGACGACCGCCCGCGCTCTTCTGGTTACGCAGCTTTTCCGCGATGCCCATGGCCAGCTTGTTGGTGGCTTCGGCCTGCTCCTTCGGCAAGCGCGCCTGCTCCAGCAGCATGGCCAGCGCTTCGGGCTCAGGGCGGCGATAGGCCGAGGTGATGGCGGCGCGCAGTACCGATTGCGGCAGGATGCTTTCGGCGAAATCCAGGAAGCACTGCAAGCCTTGCTCAGTCAGTGCCTCCAGCGGCTCTTCACCCAGGGCGGCAGCGACACCGGACAGCTCGGGCGGCGTCAGGACCGCCTTCTACCTGCTCCAGGTAATTGAAGATCGCCTGCTTGATCAGCCAGTGCGGCGTGCGGTCGATCGACTGTGCTGCCAGCTTGAGACGCTCGCGGGTGGCGTCATCAAGTTTTACGCCAAGGGTGGTGGTGGCCATTGGTTTTTTCCTAAAAGTGCGTGCCAGAGAGAGGCAACCGAAGCGCTCGGTCAGGCGGCGCGGTGTGCAAAAATTCAGCGTGGATTAAACCCGCTGGAAGTCAAAGGTGCAACCAGGCGCAACCTTTTTCTCTTAAAGCCGTGTAGGCCTTTGCCCACGCCGTGTAGCGAGGCGTTACCTTTATGCACTCGCGCGGTGCACCCCAGGCATTACGGCGTTTTCACTGCTACAAAACGGATCGCTTTTGCGGCGTTTGAAGAAAGGTGCAACCCGAATTCCCGTTGGCCAAACCGACGAACGTGCACCGTGTATGTGCTGCGCCGCACTGCGAAATGAGCGAACCGCTCAGCGCGGTACTTGTCTTCACTGCGGCGCTGCCTATTACTTAACCGACCCACCGCTAAGGCTTCCTTCATGTCCCGTTTTCCGCCGTTTGCTAACTGGCTTCTGCTGCTGGCCGTGCTCGCCCTTACTGGCTGCGGCTCGCGCTCCGTGCAACCGCCGCAACCCAGCCCCAGCGAAATACAGGCCAAGGTAGTAAAGCTGATGCCCGCCACGGTGAACGACCGCCAGGGCTGGGCGACGGACATTCAGGTGGCGTTCACCACACAGAAGCTGGACGCCAACAACAGCAACCTGTGCTCGGTGCTGGCGGTAACCGAGCAGGAGTCCACCTATCAAGCGGACCCGCCCGTACCGGGGCTGGGCAAAATCGCTCGCCAGGAAATCGACCGACGCGCCTCGCGGCTGCATATACCAGGCTTCGTTGTCAGCGCCGCGCTGCAACTGAAATCACCCACCGGCAAGAGCTACAGCGAACGTCTGGCCGGCGCCCGCAGCGAACGCCAGCTCAGCGCCATCTTTGACGACTTCATCGACATGGTGCCTCTGGGCGCCCAACTGCTTGGCACCTTCAACCCCGTGCACACCGGCGGGCCGATGCAGGTCAGCATCGCTTTTGCCGAAGAACACGCGCGCGGCTACCCCTATTCCCACACCGGCACGCTGCGCCAGGAAGTGTTCACCCGGCGCGGCGGCATGTACTTCGGCATCGCCCATTTGCTCGGCTACCCGGCCAACTATCCCGAGCCGCTGTACCGCTTCGCCGACTTCAATGCTGGCTGGTACGCCAGCCGCAACGCCGCTTTTCAGCGCGCCGTCAGCCAATTGACCGGCATTGAGCTGGAACTCGATGGCGACTTGCTGGTGGCCGGCTCGCTGTTGCCCAGCTCCACCGAAAAAGCCGTGCGCACGCTCGGCAAACAACTGGGCATCAGCGACACCGCCATCCGCCGCGCGCTGGAAAAAGGCGACAGCCTCGCTTTCGAAGACACCGACCTCTATGCCGACCTGTTCGCCCTCGCCGACAGACGCGCTGGTAAGCCGGTAGCCCGCGCGGTGCTGCCGGGCATTACCCTCAAAAGCCCGAAAATCACCCGCAAGCTCACCACTGCCTGGTTTGCCAAGCGGGTGGATGAGCGGTATCGGAAGTGTTTGACGCGGGCGCGGTAGAGCTGCGGCTAAAGGGGATCCCTGGAAACACCTATCCAGCCAGGCCGATTACTGAGTAATCACAGGCAATTCAGGTGGCGACACCTTCAGCTCTTTCTCGATGCTGTTAACCCGCTCTGGCAAGGTGGGTACGCCCTTGGGGATTTCTTCGTCGGCATAGCGCAGCTGACGTTCGCGGATAAAGTTGTACTTACCCTCGGTCAGCTCGTTGGCATGGTCGAAGTCGTTGATGATGGTGGGCTTGATAAACACCATCAGGTTTTTCTTCGCCACTTCCTTGCGGTCGCTGCGGAACAGGCGGCCGATCAAAGGAATTTTCGACAGGAACGGCACCTTGTCGCCGGAGTCACGAACCTCGTCCGAGATCAGTCCGCCAAGCACCAGCGTCATGTTGTCTTTGATCAACACGCGGGTTTCGATGGAGCGCTTGTTGGTCACGATGTCGGCGGCGCTGGTGTCGTTGGTGACGCTGGAAATTTCTTGGTAAACGTTAAGCGTCACCGAATCGCCTTCGTTGATCTGCGGCTTGATCTTCAGCGTGATACCCACGTCCTGACGCTCGATGGTCTGGAACGGGTTGGTCGAGGGGTTCGAGGCACTGGTGGAACTGCCGGTCACGAAGGGTACGTTCTGGCCAACGACGATTTTGCCTTCTTCGTTGTCCAGGGTGACCAGGTTGGGCGTCGACAGAATATTCATCGAATCGTCTGTCGACAGCGCACGCACCAGCGCTTGCAGCGAGCCGTTGCTGTAAAAGCCCAAGCTGAGGCCGGCGTCGAGCTTGATCGGGTTGGTCGGAAAACTGTCGATGGTGTTGCCCTTGAGCGACGACTTGAAGCCGCCGAACAGGCCGTCGCCGCCAAGCGCCGCTTCCGAGGTTTTCCACTGCACGCCGAGTTCGTTGACCTTGTTATCCGACACCTCAACGATCACCGCTTCGACCAGCACCTGGGCTCGACGGATATCCAGGCGTTTCACCACGCCTTCGATGGTCTTCATGATTGCCGGCGGAGCGCTGATGATCAGGGCGTTGGTGGTGTCGTTGGCTTGAATCGATATGTCGGCAGTGCTGATGCCTACGTCTTTGTCTTGCTTCTGCAGGCTGGTGGCGACGTTTTGCAGAATCTGTGCGAGCTCAGACGCCTTCAGATAGTGCAGGTACATGACTTGGGTGTCGCGGATGATGTTGCCAGGGCGGTCGAGGTTCGCCAGCACGGAGCGCAGTTGCTGGCGTTTGCTCGGGTCGCCAGAAATCAGAATGCTGTTGGTGCGTTCATCCACCGACACGCTCATTTTCGACGCGCCTTCCTGCCCAGCCGTCTGCGGCACCAGCGTGCCGAGCATGGCCGACAATTCTTTGGCGTTGGCGAACTTCAGCGGAATGACGTCGATCTCGAACTGACCGGCACGGTCTATTTCTGCCACCAGCTTGAGCAGCTGGTTAATGTTTGAAGCACGGTCGGAAATGATCAGCGCGTTGCTGTCGGGGTAGGCGGCCAAATGACCGACCTGCGGCACCATTGGCCGAAGAATGTTGACCAGTTGCGTGGCGGGCACGTGCTCGGTACGAATGACCCGAACCACGAGCTGGTCGTCGTTGAGGTCGTTGTCGTCTACCAAGGGCACGCCGGTCTGTTTGGCGTTGGCGTCGGGAATCACCTTCACCGCGTCGGCCGATTCAATCGCCGAAAAACCATGCACTTGCAGCACCGAAAGAAAGACGCGGTATGCCTCTTCGGGCGCCATGGCTTCATTGGAAATGACCGTAACTTTGCCGGTAACCCGCGGATCAATAATGAAGTTTTTGCCTGTGGCTTTGGCAATCCACTCAATAAACGAGCGGATATTGGTGTCCTGCATATTAATCCGCACTTCGTTGCCAGGTTCTGGCGCGGCTTCCTCTGCCCAGGCAAATGGGCTGGCGCATACACAGACGAGCAACAGCAGTTTCAGAACGGCTCGGATCGACACGTTGGGCACTCTACTACTTGGCTTGCGCGAGTTTGCGCTGGATATATTGTTGATAGGCAGTGGGTGAGTTCTGCTCTACGGCGGCAGGTGGTGCAGGGGGTATTTCCACGGGCGCCTGAGCAACCATGTCGGTGTTATCGGGTTGTATATCGGGCAGTGCCGCGCTGACTTGCGAGGCCGCCGGTTCAGACGTTGTCGCTGGCGCTGCGCCCGGCATCTCGCCGTAACCCTTGAAACTGATTTGTTCGAGTTTTCCGTTACGTTTCAAGGTGATGCGATGGCTTTCGATGTTCTGCACAACAATGCCGGGCCGGGCTTCCTCGCCGCGTTTAAGCATTAACGTGCGGTCGCCGTCTTCCAGAATCACCGAACTTTGCTCAGCGCGGGCCATAAAAAAGATCGCCGAGACTTGCAGGTTAAGATTACTTTCCGGAAGTTTTTCAAGTGTTTGCGCGGTTAAATCGGCGTCTGCGTTTTTAGCGCCAAATAAACTTAACAGCGAACTTCCGGGTTTTACCGGAGCGCTTTCGTTAGTTGCCTCACTATTTTCCGTGCTGGCAACTGGCGCTTGCGTGTTCACGCCGCGAATAAATTGGCTAGTTTGCCAGCCGAGCGTCGCCAACATGGCAATAGCCAACGCCAGCAGTGCACTCAAGCGAATTGAGCGGACGGCGAGAAGTTGGTTAAGGCGGGCAACTAAGGTGGCCATGAAATCGTCCCTGTAATGGCGCGGCAATACTATCGGCACAATGTTTACGTGCAAAGACAGCGGATAACTCCGTTGGTCGCTTCGCTATTTTCCATGCGCTGGTTCACATTTTCTCTGGCTATGCGATTTAGGTATTTGTATCGGGCTTGAAATACCCAAAGCGCCTGTATAGCATCTCGCCATCGTAAAGGCTGAGTCTATCAACAGCCTTGTGCTAGATGCACAAATTAAATGGAACTTATCGACGAATATGCTGCACGGATGCCGCTTCTACGGGTTTCGCCGATTGCTTGTCGCGCTTTTTGCGCTGGCAACGCCGGACGCGTTTGCCTCGGTAGAAGTCGATATTCGTAGCGCCACCGCCCTCGGTTCGTCGGGGAGCGCCAGCGACTATGTGCTGGCCGTTACCGATTGTCGGCAGCTCGCCGAAGTCTCCATTGTCGTCACCTCCCAACGCCTGTTGCCGATCGACGCGGCTCGCGAAAGCGATGCCCCGAACAGCTGCGCCTTCACCTTCCGCATCGACAGCGCCAGCGCACTGCAACCGGCCGTTAAGCTCAAGTTCGCCGACGGCACCACGCAGGATTACAGCGAAAGCTTCCAGCAAGAGCGCGTAGCGCCGAGCCTGGAGCTGACGCAATTGGCCATTGAATCCAGCGGCGACGATCAATTTCTGGTCGCCAGTTTCGATGCCGCCGACGACATCGACCTCAGTTACGTCAGCTTCACCCTCACGGGCCTGCGCGCCTCCGATTTGCGCGCGGCGGGCGGCGTGGTCAGCCGTGCGGAGGCCACCGCGTTTCTGCGTATGCCCCAGGGCGCACGGGTGTTCCCACGCACGGACGGACAGAGCTCCTACACGCTGCGTCAACGCCTCGACCAGCGGTTGTCGGCCGATGAAGTGGCGCGCAACGCCCTGGTGATGGTGCAGGCCGTGGCGGTGGATGCCTCCGGCAACCAAAACAGTTATTCCGACATCCGCTTTATCGGCGACAACGTCGACGAAGCCGCCCGCTCCATCGCCGTACACCCTGACCGTTTGCTGTTCAGCGATGCCCTGCAATCGGCGCGCTTGGTGCCGGAAGTGGACTTCGAATTCCGCGGCGTCACGCCACTGGCCGGGCTCGGTAGCGGCATCAGTTACCGCTCCGGCGACCCGGACAAAGTCTGGGTCAGCGCTGAGGGGGTTGTGTATCCCCTGCAAGAAACCGCCGGCCAGGCGGTTTCTGTTTATGTGAGCTACCCGGGGCTGGCTGAGATCAGCTTGCCGGTGATCGTCGACTTCAGCCGCCAGCTCACCGCCCTGCGCTACGAAGGCCAAGCCGCCGGTCAGCCGCTGGTGCTGCCGCGTTTGAACGGTTTCCAAAGCCTGCCGGCGCTGATTGCCGTGTTTGACGACGGCAGTGAAGCACCGCTGGCAGACAGCCTGGCCGTTGAGCTGAAATTGCCCACCGGCAGCGAAGGCGTGCTGGAGCGCAACGAACAAAGCCAGCTGCTGGCGCGTGCGCAAATCCCGACCACCAGCCCGCTGACCTTGCATGCCAATCTGCAGCGCTACCCGCTAATCGGTGTCGACCTGCCGGTTGCCGCCGAAGACGCCGCGCCAACGGTCGAGCTGCAGCCCGAGGCCACCATCGCCGTGGGCTCGGTGCTGGAGCTCAGCGCTGCCGCCAGCGATGACGTCGGCGTGAAAAGCGTGGAATTCTGGCTCGACGATGCCCTGGTCGGTCGCCGACTTCCGCCGCCGTTTGCCCTCAGCCTGCCGGTTGAGCAGGAGCTGGAGGGCCGCACCCTGCGCCTGCGCGCGGTGGCCTTCGACGCCACCGGCAAAAGCACCAGCACGCCTGAACGCCCGGTGAAAGTGGTCGCTAAAAAGCAATCCGCAGGTGCCGGCGTTCCTCTTTGAAAACCCGGTCGACGCCCAGCGCGTCATCGAGAACAGTCCGCTGCGCGCCGTAATCGCGGTAAACCTTGGCATTCTGCCGGACGTGGAATACCAGAGCGGCATAAGCCTGGTGGAATACTTCTTCGATGGCCGGAAGGTCGGCGAAACCTCATTCCCGGCGTTCGAGCAGCGGCCGCTGGAAAGCGATCCGAATACCAAGCAGCTGTTCGAAATCTGGCAGGTAACCCTGCAAGTGCCGGAAATTTCCGTGCGTGAAACCAGCCTCGGTTTGTCGGCCCGCGTACACGCCTCCAACGGCGGCGTCACCGATGCGCCGGCGCGCCTGATTCGCGTGCTGGAAAACCAGCGCCCCATCGCCCGCATCACTCAACCAGCAGCCGGGAGCATTGCTACCGTCGGCCAGACCTTGTCGGTCACCGTGGAAGCCAGCGACGACACGCTCGACGGCGGCACCGACATGTTCCTGCTGGTGAACGGCGAGGAGGTCGGCTCCTATCGTCACGTGGTCGATAACTACGACGGCAACGCCTTTGGCCTGCGCAGCACCACACACACCTTCCAGTTGCCGATCAAGGCCGACTGGCTCGGCCGTACCCTGGAGTTGCGCGCGCAAGCGGTTGACCTGCACCAACAAAGTAACCAGTCCGAGCCGCTGCTGATTCCAGTCAAAGGCGATCAGGCGCCGACAGTCGCCATGAGTTACCCGGTGGAAGGCGCTCATTTGGTTTCCGGCCAGCCGGTGGAATTTCGCGCCAATGCCACCGACGACCTGGGCCTGCGCCAGGTCGATTTCTATGTGAACGACAAGCTGGTCGGTAGCGACTTGCGCGCCCCGTACAGCATGGTGTACCAGGCGCCGCCGGGTGTTGAGAGCGAAACGCCGCTGGTGCTGCATGTGGTGGCCACCGACTCCGCCAACCAGACCGCGCGCAGCCCGGCGGTGAACGTCACCCTCGGCAAAGACGAAGAAGACCCGGTGCTCAACTTGGCCTCGCCGGCCATCAGCGTCAGCGACGCCGGTCAGGATCTGGCGCCCGTGGTAGAAAACAGCACCTTCGTGCTCAAGCTCACCGGCTATGACAACGTCGGCGTCGAGCGTCTGGAATTGTTCGGCGTGGCCAAGCAGGCCGGCGTCGGTTACTACCTCACCGGCAACCTCAACGACCGCCTTAGCAGCGTTGATGGCGACCTCACCGTGCAGCAGATTCCGGGCGCGCTGAAGGCGTACTCCAGCATCAAAGTGGTCGCGGCGCCTGCGTTCAAGCACCTTGATGGCGTGCGCTACGACCGCTACCCGATTCGCGCCGTGGCCACTGACGGCACCGGCAACGACAGCGAACTGCAAGTGCTGATCGGCGTTGGCGACGACAACAAACCGGAAGTGCGTGCGCTCAGCCCAACCCAAGGCAGCATTTACAGCCAGGACACCCTGAATGTCGATGTGGTGGCCCGCGACGACCGCGCCGTGCATGCCCTCGAAGCCAGTCTGTGGGCCGAAAACGGCAGCGCGCCGCTGTGGCAAAAACGCGTCGACCAAGCCGGCGGCCTCGCGCCCGGCCCGGAAACTGTCAACCGCCTGAGCATCGACCTCAAGCCATTGAGCCTCGGCAATCAGCCGCGTCAGCTGCGCCTGAAAGTGGCCGCCGTGGACGACGGCGGCCAGACCGGCGACAGCAAAGAGCTGGCCGTGAATATCCTTGCCGACACCCTCGGCCCGCGCCTGGCCGTGACCTCGCCCATCCAGGGCGCGCCGCTGTATGCCGGCAACAAGGTGACGGTGAAACTGCGGGGCGTCGATGACACCAAGCTGGTCAGCCTGCGTGCCCTCAGTGGCAGCACGGTGCTGCACAGCCGCACCCTTACCGCCGAGCAACAAGCCGCCAGCGTTGACGATCAGTTCGAGCTTACCGTGCCGAGCGACGGCGAAGAGTTGGTGATCGAGCTGCAAGGTAAAGACCAGTACAACAACGAAGCGGCACCTACGCTGTGGCGCTTCCCGCTGAGCAAGATTTGCCCCGGTCGTCAGCGTGCGAGCGCCGGCGCCGGGTGCGCGGCTGTATGAGGGCGAGGCCTTCACCGCCCAGGTACTGGCCACCGACGACCGCAAAGTCGCCAAGTTGGAATTCTTCCAGCGCCAGGGTGGGCAAACCCAGGTGCTGAAAACCGTGACCGGCGCTGAGCTTGAAAAAGGCGCGGGCGGCTACATCGGCGCGGCCTTGCGCGTGCCGAACAAAGCCGGCGCCGACACGCAGATGGGCGCCCGGGCCACCGACAGCGCTGGGCAGGTGACCGAAGCGTCGTTCGAGCTGGACATCATCGACGACACCGAAGCGCCGACCCTGCAACTGAACAAGCCGGCCGGCGAGTTCAGCCTGCAACCAGGCGCCAGCTTCGAGCTGCAAGGCAGTGCCGGCGACAACCAATACGTCGACGCCATCGACGCGGTGTTTATCGACCCGATCAGCAAAGAAGAACACGCCGTGGCCTGGACCTTGTTCAGCCGCATGGACCGCGTCGAAACCGTCAAAGTGCCCAACCCCGGCACGCTGGGCGCGGTGCTGGTAGGCCAGCGCTTCTACGCCGACTTCGAATCGCGTCTGCGCCTGACCCCGGAGCTCAGCCGCCGCTACGCCGGCAAAGTGCTGCACCTGGTGCTGCGTGCCCGCGACCGTGGCGTAAACGAAACCCGCTCGCCGCCGATCAATCGTGAAGGTGCTGGCCGACGAAGCCGGCCCGCTGATCAATATTCAGGAACCCGCCGAGCGCCTGTTCGACCGGCAGGAAACCAGGCCTGCAAGTCAGCCTCAAAGACGACACCGCCGTTGCCTCCTATGAAGTGCGTCTGCTCGACGACGAGGGCCGTAACGAAGTGCTGGCCAAGGCCAGTGGCCTGAGCGACACCGACGTCAACGTGCCGGTCGCCGGTCAGCAAACCCTGATCGACATCCAGCGCTACCGCCCGCAAGCCGAACCGATTGCGCTGACGCTGACCGTCACCGCCACCGATCTGCTCGGCAACGCCAGCGTGCAAACCCGCCGTCTGCTGATTCAAGCCGACCAGCCGCCGAAACTGGCGTGGCGTGACAGCTCGCCATCGACCCAACAAGAGCGCGGCCAGCCGCTGCGGGGCAGCCTCAACGTCAGCGACGACGTAGACAAGAATGCCATTCGCCACCTGCTCCTTATCAGCTCCTTGCGTGAGCTCACCGGCAGCCGCGCCGCCAAGGGCCTTACGCTGCGTAACGAGCGCGATGAAAACCTCGCGCAAATTGCCTTTGCCTATCCCGAGGCGGGCAGTTGGCAGGGCGCGCTGCTGTACAACGAGAAGCCGTTTCTTACCATCGCCAATGGCCGCCTTATTGCTCAGGGCGGCGAAGAATCCAACGCGCCGCGCAGCCTGAAAATCGGCACGCAAACGAGCCTGTGGGAAGCCGAAACCTTCTCGCGCAACCTCTGCCAGGTGCGCCCAGCCAGCCGCGAAGTGCAGGCAGTCAATGGCCTGCTCGACCTGAAAGCTCTGGTCACCGACGACACCACTCGCCTGGTGCTGCGCCCACGCGGCGGCGCGCCGACGTTTATTCGTGAGCTGCAATTTATTGCCCAGGAATCGGCCGCCGCCGACGTCGCCATGGCCAGCGGCACGCGCGTTCCGGGCCGTTTTGCCCTAACGCTGTTGCTGCAAGACGGCACCGATGCCGCCGCGCAAACCGCCTTCCTGCAACTGGCACGCAGCGGTTCGCAAAACGATGCCGAGGCGAACTTCGCCGCATTGATGCCGATTCCGGTGGAAGCCCAAGGCACCAGCGTCACCCTATTGGGCCACGCCGCCGACCGCCTCTCCCACGAACGCGGCGAACAAACCCTGAGCGCGTTGCTGCAACAGGCGCTGATTGTCGACGAGCAAGCGCCGACGGCCCGTCTGATCAGTCCGGTGGCCGGCAGCGTGGCCATTCCCATGCAGCAGTTGGATCTCAAGTTGGGCTTCAGCGACGACAGCCTCGCGCTGAAAAGCCTGCGCCTGCTGGAGAACCGCAGCCGCACCGTGCACGACCTGGGCGTCAGCTATGGCCAGACCACCTGGCAAGTGCCGTACAGCGTGCCGAAGAATTTCAGCAGCGGTGAGCTGGAGCTGACCCTGATCGCCGAAGACTTCAGCGGCCGCAGCAGCGAGCACAGCCTGGTCTACCCGCTGCAAGCCAACGAAAAACCGCAGCTGAGCTTCACCGGCTTCAACACCTATTGGGTCAACGGTCATTACGAAAAAGCCCTGACCGACCCGGCGCGCATCAACTACGGCGAGTTCTGGGTACGCATTAACGAGCGCTTCCGCCTCGACACCACCTTGCGCGATGACGCCGGGCTGGCCAGCTACCGCATCCTGCGCCTGAAGCGCGACGGCAGCGTGGCGGCCGTGGTGTATGAGCGTGGCTTCCAGGTCAATTGCCCGGTGGCGCCGCCGCTGAGTGCCGACGACAAAACCGAAGTGCTGTTCGACCAGACCGAACCTACCGAATACCGCCTGGAGTTGACCGACACCTACGGCAACCTCAGCGAACGTACCTTCCTCGTTCACCCGCTGACCAACGTTGTGCCCGAAGTGCGCATTACCGCACCGGCCGAAGACCAGGAAATTGTCGCCGGCACCTTCCGCATTCGCGTTGGCTTGGTGGCCGCCGATGACCGTCTGCTCACCGACTCGCGCCTGAAAGTGTTCGCCAATGGCGTGCCGCTGCCCGTGCTGTCTACCGCCAGCAACGTCGCCGCCGGTGGTGAGTTGGTGGTCGATGCCGCCTTTGCCGCCATTCACGACAGCCTGCAAACCAACTACGACGCCAGCATTGCCGATGACTACGGCCGCCGTAACAGCCCGTACGCACTGCAACGCACCTTTGTGTTGGAAGTGCCGCAAGGGCTCATCCGCCACAACGAAACGCTGAAGCTCACCGCGCAGATCGAAGATTCGGACGGCGCCGTTGGCCTGTTCGACCGCCAGATAAAAGTGATGGCCGACGCCATCAAACCCGAAGCGCTTATCAAGCGCCCAACGGTCGGCTTTGGCGCGCCGGAAGACAGCGATTTCACCGTGGCCTTCCAGGCCTACGATAACGTCAAGGTCAACCGCCTGACCCTGTCGCGCTCCTACGGCGTATTGAAAAACGACGGCACCTACTTGAAGCTGCCGTTCACCTTGGTGCGCAGCGTTGACGGCATTCCGGCCGATGACTACGAGCCGGTCACCACGCTGAATATCGACACCCCCGAATACAACCAGCTGCTGCACGTAGAACGCCTGTTCACGATTTTGCAGGGCTTCGGTTTGTCCACCGCCGACGTCAAGCGGGTAGATGTGCTGGTGCGCGTCGAGGCCTTCGACGTCGCCAACAGCCAGGCGTGGGAAATTGGTTATCCGGTGCGCCCGGATGAGCGTCCGACCCTGGATGTGGCCGAGCCAGTGCCGGGCGCCAAAGTGGTGGAAGGCAATCCGCTGTACGTCAACGTAAAAGCCTTCGATGACGTGGGCATTGAATACGTGAATCTGGTTGCCACCTATGGCAACGGCCAAACTCCGTATATCCAGCGCCTGCGCACCTCGCCCTACAACTTCATGGTGCCGGTGCCGGCGTTCGACACCGCCAATCCGGCAGCCAACCGCATTCACCTGAGCATCGAAGCGGTCGACACCTATGGCGTGGCCCATAACGACCTCGACGCGCACCGCGCCGAAGAAAGTCTGGACGTGGAAATCATCCGCGACCAGTTGCCGAGCGTGGCCATCGGTACGCCGAAAGACAACAGCGAAACCACCGAAGGCCAGTTGCTGCTGGTAGAAGTCAACGCCGTCGATGACGTGGGCGTTGACCGCGTGGTGCTCAACCTCGGCGGCTACAAAGGCGGCGACCGCAGCCTCACCGACATGGTGTTCCCGTACGAATTCCTGGTTGAAGTGCCCTACGGCCAGGCCGGCACCGATCTCAACCTGACCGCCAGCACCATTGAGCGTCGCGCCGATGGCAAAGGCCGCAGCGTGTCGACGCCGCAGCCGGTGAGAGTGCGCGTGGTCAAAGACGACAAAGCGCCGCAACTGACGGTGAAACTGCCGCTGGCCACCGGCGCCAGCGTCGCCGAAAAACGCAACCTGCCGTATCAGCTGGAAGTGACCGACAACGTGCGTGTCGGCTCTATCAGCCTGGGCCTGTATGCCGACCGCAATGCCGACGGCCAATTTGCCGACAGCGAGCGCGTGGTCGACCGCCTGCTGCTCAGCGCGCCGTATATGGGCAGCCTGCCGCTGGGCAGCATCGCCGATTACCTGGGCCGCACCGACAACCTGCCAGAAAGCCTGCCGCTGCAGTTGCGCATCACCGCCCGCGACCCGAGCGGCAACGAAGCCAAGGAAACCATCGGCGTTAACTTGCTGCGCAACCAGGCGCCGGAAGTGAACGCGATCAAGCTGCTGGACGCACGCGGCTTCGCCATGGGCGAGGTCGCCGAGCTGACTGAAGGCCGTGGCATCGTCGTGCAGGTGCAAGCCAGCGACGCCGAAGTGGGCGTAGACGCCGCCGCCCTGTATTACGCCATCGGCCCGGTCGGCGCCGAGCCGAAGTACCAGGCGCTGGGCGAAGATTCTGCCGCGCCGTACCAGTTCCAGTTCAAGGTGCCGACCGGGCGCGTCGACCAGGTGCTGCGCCTGCGCGCCAAGGCCCGCGACCTCGACGGCTATGAGTCGAGCTTTGTCGACCTGCCCGGCAGCATCAAAATCAAAGCCGACAAGGCGCCGACCGCGCGCATCGTCAAACCGGACAACGACAACGCCGTGGTCATCGACGGTGACGACGTCGAAGTGTTCGTCGAAGCCTTTGACGACCTCGGTCCTGAAGGCATCGACCACGTCACCTTCTATATCAACGGTGTGCCGGTCACCAGCACCGAGCAGAGCTACGGCCAGCAGGTTGGCAGCCACGCCCAGGACCACGTGTACCGCGCCCTGATCGCAGCGCCAGCCGGGGTTAACGGCTTCACCGTGCAGGCCATCGCCTATGACGTGCTCGGCCAGGCTGGCGAGTCGCAAGTGGTGCGCGTCGGTAAGCTCGAAGACACCGTGGTGCCGCGTCTGGCCGTGCTCACGCCTATCAATAAAGACGTGCTGACCATGGGCGAAAGCCTGCGCGCGGTGGTGTCGGTCGAAGACATGGGCGGTGCCATTACCGACGTCAACATGCTCTGGACCCGCGAGTACCAGACCGAAGCCGGCGAATGGAAAGTGGCCGATCAGTACCCGCTGAAACTGTTCCGCGACGACAACCGTGGCGCGGGCGATACCACGCCGGTCAGCGACCCGGACAAGCACTACTTCATCTACTGGGCCGACTTCAGCCAGGGCGACGTGTTGCGCCGCACGGGCCTGCGTAACGAGCGTCTGCACGTACTGACCAAAGTGGTAACGCCCAACCACACCGTTACCCAGGACACCTATCACGAGATGGGCTGGCCGCTCAGCGAGCGCCGTTACGTGGCGCCGCAAGCGGGCGAGCAGGCGGCCGCCAAACAGGTGCATTACAGCGCCGTGGACCAATACCGCGCGCTGGACCGCGCCGGCGCCATGATCGCCGCGTGGTCCACCGTCGACCCGCTGCGCATCGAGCAAGGCCTTGGCCTGCTGAGCAAAACCCAGGCGCTGGCCGGCAATGCCCCGGCGCGCACCGATATCTTTATTCTCGATGCGGTAGACGAAGCGCAGAGCAACGGCTCCGGTGATTTCTTCGCCTATTCGCCGCTGCTCAACGGCGCGGCGGAAATCTTCAGCGGCAGCATTGGTGAGTTGGTCAGCGATGAAAACATTGTGCTGGCAAGCAAGTCCGGCATGGCCGGCGGCAGCTGCCGGGATGGCGGCGACGCCTGCGAGTTCGTCGATCAACTGACCAGCGAAATCAAGAAAGACTGGCACGGCGGCGACACCCCGAGCGAAGGCACCGGCGCCCTGTATCTTGATAACAATGCCGGCGAACTGTTGCTGTTCGGCCAGAAGAATGGCGACGGCCAATTTGGTCTGCCGTACTTGTTGCTCGGTCGCGTCGACATGCCCTATCCGGACGTGTACGGCCTGACCCGCAGCGGCAACCTGGCGCTGGTGGCCAACGGCAACGGCGGCGTGCAGGTGATCGACGTCACCAACATGACCGCGCCGTATCACGTGGGTTACATCAAACCGAACGGCTTCGCCCGCGACGTCAAAGTGCGCGGCCATTACGCCTATATCGCCGCCTCGGAAGAGGGCGTGGTGGTCGCGGACCTGAGCACGCCGGCCATGCCGATCGTGGCCAAGGTCGACACCTTGGGCATTGCCAACCGCCTCAATCTGGTCGGCAATCAGCTTTACGTCACCGACATGGCCGGCAGCGGCGACAGCGCGCGCCTGAGCCGTATCGACATCAGCGAGCCGGACCAGCCGCGCGTGGCGCAGGTGGTGGAAATCGCCCCGCACCGCCCGGACCAGGCCGCCGATGGCCTTTACGATGTGCATGTGTCCGGCAACCTGGCGTACGTCACCCAATTGCTCTCCGACCAGGAAGACAAACCGTCGCAAAGCCTGGTGCAGATTCTCGACCTCGCCCGCGTCGGCCAAAACGGCCTGGACGCCAGCGTGCCGGTGATGGTGCAGCGCAACGCCACGGTGGATAATTTCGCCGTCCGTGGCGTGACCCTGGCCCGTGGCGCTATTCAGGTGGCGGCCGGCAAAGGCGGTATCGGCCGCATCGACCTGCCGGCCTTGACCGTGCTGCAACACAGCCCGCAAGTGGGCGAAACCGATATCAGCACCCAGCTGCCGCAAATTCTCATTGAGTTGTCGGCCGTGCTGCCGGGCGACACCGTGCTCGGCGACTACGTGCAAGTGCTCGAAGGCGATGCGCAGATTGGCCGTGACGTGACCGCCCAGTTTGATTTGTCGGTCGCGCCGCGCGGCACCGACACCACCAAGCGCCGCATTCAGCTGGTGCGCAAAGACGGCCAGAACCTGTTGCCGCGTCAGCGTTATTACGTGCGCCTCAAGCAAGGCCTGAAACCAGTGACCGGCCAGGCGCTGGCCTCCGATTACGTGTTCAGCTTCAGCACCGCGTCGGCCGATGCGCTGTACCCCGACATCATCAGCATTTGCACCCGCGAAAGCGCCGAGCGCCATGGCTGTGTGAACGTCGGCGATGTGCGCGGCGGCACCCAAGTGGTGGTGCGCGGCACGAATTTCGGCGAGCAACCGCGCCTGTCGGTGGGTGGCGAGCCGCTGGTGGTGGAAAGCCGCGTCGCCGATGCGGACACCGGCATCGTCACCCTCTACGCCAAAACCGTGCCCAACTATCCGGGCCCGGCCTCCGTCACCGTGACCACCGACGCCGGCTTGAGCGACACCGTGCTTGGCGGTTTCGTGTTCGTCGATGAGCTGAGCATTTCCCACCTCACGCCAGCCGTGGTGCGTGTGGCGCAGTCCGGAAAAAACGACCGCGTCGAACTGGTCGGTAAAGGCTTCCACGCTGGCATGACCCTCACCGCGTATAAGAGCGGTGAGCCGGGTACGGCGAAAACATTCAAAGTGGGTTCTGACGACTTGCGCCTCTACAGCGCTGAGCGCATGAGCCTGCTGGCGCCGGACCTGCGTGACGAGAAAGACGGCGGCTATCGCGGCTTTATCGACATCGAACTGGCCGACGACCTGGGCCGGCGCTACGTGCAGCGCAACGCCTTGTTCTACGGTCGCCTGCAACTGGACCGAAGCCTCGAAGCCGAGCCGCCGATGACCATGGCGGAAATCGACAGGCGCCTCGCCACCCTCGCCAACGGCGACCTCACCGACTATGTGCCCGACCCGCTGAAACTGCCGCCGGGCAACATCGTCGACCTGGCCGCCGACAGCGACCTGCACATGCTGTATGTGCTCGGCCGTGGCGAACTGAAAGGGCCATCGCCCAGCGCGCTGCTGAACCTCGAACAGCTGGAACACTATTACGCGCCGGGCTGGATCAGCCTGGTCAAATACGACCCGGCGAAAGTCGCCGAGGCCGCGCCGCGTCATGGTTTGGGTTACTACAACCTGCCGCAGGATCTGCAACCGAGCGCCATGGCCCTGGCCGACAAGCACCTGTACGTCGCCGCTCGCGGTTACACCTTCCCGTACCTGGACACCGAATACGAAAGCCGCAGTGTGCTGCTGGTGTTCGACCGCGAAATCCGCGACCCGGACGTGCTCACCGAACAGCCGCCAGGCAAAGACCGTGGCGTGCTTTACAGCCTGCCGTTGCCGACCAATACCGTGGCCGAAAAAGTGGTGGCGCATCAGGGCTTGCTCGCCATCAACGCCGGCACCGAAGGCGTGGTGATTGTCAGCGTCGCCGATCCGCTGCGCCCCAGCGTGGTCCGTCGCCTGACCAGCGCCACGGTCGATGGCCGCAGCCAGAGCTTGAACAACGTCACCGACATCAGCGTTATCGGCGACACCCTGCACGTGGTCAACGGTGCCAGCCGCGTGCTTTTTGACCTGAGCAAACCGTCGTTGCCGCAGCTGGGCGACAACCGCGTCGCCGGCTTCAGCGGCCTGACCGCCGACGGCAGTCAGTTCGTCACCGGCAATGGCTTGAGCCTGTACGACGCCAGCCGTCCGGCGTTTATCCGCGAGAAAGGTCGCTATCTGTCTGGCGGTTTCAGCGTACCGGGCGAAAGCCGTGGCATTCGCGCTCACGCTAGCGCCGCGCTGAACCTGACCCAGGCGGCCAGCGACCGCAGCGATTGCATAAAAGGCGAAATCGGCTACCTCGGTTTCTATGACTTCAGCCGCGCCGACAACATCAACCTGCTCGACGCCCTTAGCCTGCCGTTCTGCATCAAGCAGCCGAGCACCGGGCTGCTGCTCAAACCGTACCGCAGCAACCCGATGGTGCTCACCGATCAGGGCATCGCAGCGTTCACCATTTACACCGATGAAGAAACCCGCTCGCACCTGAACCTGGTGGACTTGCTGACGTTGGAACTGGTGAGCTCGACGCCAGCCGACCAGACCGACGGCGTGCCACTGGACAGCTCGCTGACGCTGCGGTTTACCCGTCCGCTGACGGCCATGGACGACGCGCAGTTGCGCCAATACCTGGTGCTGCAACACGACGCGCAAAACAACCAGCCAGCCAGCGAACTGCCGTTCACCCTGCAACGCAGCAGCGATGGCCGCACGCTCACCGTGCAGCCGGCGCAGGCGCTGCAAGCCAACCACAGTTATCACCTGGTACTTAAGGGTGACCTGGCCAGCCGCCGCAGCCGTGGCCTGCTGGAACACAGCATTCAGTTCCGCGCCGGTAACGGCAGCGGTGCGCAGGTGGCCATCGTCAGCACCGCCCCCGGCATGCTCGATGTGGGCGGCGGGGACCTGGACGTGGTGCTGCGTGGTGCCAGCGGCCAGGTGCAATTCAGCGTGTCCGGCCAGGCCGCCACGGGCTCCCTGAGCGAAACCTTGCCCAACGGCACCGCCCGTTATCGCGTACAGGCACCGGCCAGTCTGCCGGGCGCCGCCAGCTGCGAAGTGGTCAGCGGCAACGGCAGCAAGGCCTCGAAAGTCGGCGCCGTGCAGTTCGTTGAACCGTTGCTGCTGCGCAGCCTGACCCCGGCGCTGGGCTCGCTCAACGGCGGCACCCGCGTGCAGATCAAAGGCCAGGGTTTCCGCAGTGAAACCGGCGCCATGACCGTGCACTTCGGCGATATTCCGGCCACCCAGTACAAAGTGCTGGATGCCGAAACCCTGGAAGTGGTGGCCCCGGCCGGGCCGATTGGCACCGTCGACGTACGCGTGCAGTTGAACAACGGCCAGCAGGGCACGTTGACCCAGGCCTTCACCTACCAGCAGCCGCCGCAGTCGCAGATTCGCGACAAAGGCCGCGTCTACGACATGGCGCTCGACCCGTCCGGCAGCCTGTTGTTCTCGGCCCAGGGCGACAACGGCGTGCTGGTGTACGACCTCAACGCCGGCAACTACACCGCCGACCCGACAAAGCCGCTGAACCCGGACGACCTGCTGCGCCTGATCGACCGCAATGGCGACAAGTCGGATGACCGCATCGTTTCGCGCATCAGCTTGCCGGCTGGCTTTATCGCGGTCGGCGTAGAGCCGTTCTTCGAGAAGGGCAGCGACCGCGTTTATGTCACGGCCGTGCGCCTGGGCAGCACCGGCACGCCAGATGCCGCGCGCCTGTTCACCGTGGCCTTTGATGAACTCGACCCGGCGAAAACCACCCTCATCGGCAGCCTGGAATTGCCCGGTACCGAAGTGCGCGGCCTGCGCGTTCGCAACGCCCGCGTACTGCTCGCCATGGGCGCTGAAGGCCTGGGCATTGTTGACTCGTTCCTGCCGAACAAAACCTACCTGGTGCAGAGCCTGCCGGCAGCACCCGCCTTGCCGATGCTCGATGTGGCCACGCAAAACGCCGATGCCGGCGCGGCCGGTCTGGTGGTCGCCGTGGGCGGCAGCTTCGACTACCGCAGCAACCGTCTGCTGAGCAAAGAAGCCATCGGCAGCGGCGGCTTCCAGGTGTACCGCCAGAACGCCAGCCAGGGCCTGCAGCGCCTCGGCGCGCTGGACTTGCCGGGTACCCGCGTGTCACTGCAAGGCCGCTACGCATACGTGGCCGCCGGTGCCAGCGGCGTGGCGGTGGTCGATCTGCTCGACCCGAGCGCGCCGACTGTGGTGGCGCGTATCAACGACATCGGCTACGTCTACGACCTCGACTTCAACGGCAACACCCTCTACGTGGCACGCGGCGATAAAGGCGTGCTAATGGTCGACGTGACCAATCCGCTCAAGCCAGTGGCCGGCCGCAGCATGGCTGCAAGCGGCAGCGTGGAAAGTGTGGTGGCCGGCGATTACTCCGCCCATTCCGGCGGCGTCGATGCCCAGGGCAGCGTGCTGCAAGTGGTGCCGGACGTGCTGCTGAAACTGATCGGCGTCGATCCGGCCAACAGCATTCTCGACCGTCAGGTAGACGGCAGCGTGCAAGTGATCGCCCGCTTCAACAAAGCCATTGATCTGCACCCGGCCAACAACGCCCTGCTGCAACTGCTCGACGGCCAGGGCCAGGCGTTGCCGGTGAGCGTGACCATCAGCAACAACGACGCCAAGCTGCTGCTGGCGCAGAGCACCGCCGACCGGCTGCCAGCGGGTGAGCGCCTGACCCTGGTGGCCAAAGCGGGTATCGCCTCGGTGAAACCGGTCAGCGCCACCGACACCGTGGTGCTGCAACGTCTGGCCCAGGAACAGCGCGTGGCGTTGACCTTCCGTGGTGCGCGCAACGATGCCTTGTCGATTGAAGCGGTAACGCCGCGCCGCATGGCGCGCGACACCGTCAGCCTGATTACCGTGAGCGCCCTTGGCTTGCCGGCCAACCTTGCCCAGGTTCGCCTGTATGCCGGCGACCGCGCCCTAAGTATCGAAAGCGTGACGCGCGATAACGCCAGCGCGCCGGCCATTCTCAAAGTCAGCGTGCCGGCCCTGCCGAGCGCCGGCCAGTACAACCTGACCCTGCAAGTACAACGCGACGGCCTGTGGCAACAAGCGGTGCTCGAAGGCGCCTTGCTGGTGGACGCGCCGATTCGCTTCGACGCCCTGGTGCCGTTGTGGGGGCCTGTGTCTGGCGACACCACGGTGACCCTCAGCGGTGATGGTTTCGAACCGGGCAATACCGTCATGGACGGCCTGAAAGTGCGCTTCGGCGGGCTGCCGGTCGGCCGCATCGAAGTTCTCGCCAGCAACCGCATGCGCGTGACTTCCCCGCGCGGCGCGCCGGGCAAAGTGGATGTGCTAGGCGAAGACCGGTACGGCAATCAAGCCAGCCTCAGCGGCATTCGCGGCTTCGGTTACGGCCTGCGCAAGCAGTCGGAATTGCACCCGTCGCTGATCTTCCCGAGCGATGTGTGGATCGACCAGCAAACTGGCGTGGCCATCACTAACGGCGGCTATATGGTCAACGGTTACGGCAGGCAGAACCTGGCGGCCGGTGGCTGGTTGCCGGAGCTGTACCGCGCCGCCTCGTTCTCGGTGCAGGACGCTAGCAAGCCGGTGCTGGTCGGCGGCTCGCCGTCACTGCCAAGCGACGCCACGCGCCTGAGCCTGAAATCTCAAGCCATGGTTATCGCCAAGCGTCTGGACGGCCTTAACGCCACCGAGCCGACCGAAGAAGAACAAGAGATTCTCGACCGTCAGGCCGCGCAGGATTTCAAAGTTGGCTTCGACTCGCTGCGTGTCAGCCCGACCCTGGAATGGGAACAGAACACCTGGCGCAAACGCCTGTACGTGGCCAGCGGCCTCGGCGGCGTGGCGCGCCTGAATCTGGATGAGCAGAACGGCCTGCAAACCATCCACGAAGAAAACCTCGACACGCCAATCAGCCGTCTGGTCAAACAAGGCCCGGGCTTGTTCGCGGCCTCGTCGGGCGTAACGGTCGATCCACCCGATGCGCAAACTTGCGCCTTCAGAATTGGCGTTGGCGCGGCCGGTGAAGTGTTCGGCCTGAACTACCAGAACGGCGAAGACCCAGTACGCGTAGCCGGTCCGGCTGGCTTGGCCGGCGGCGCCTTGCTGCAATTGAACGATGGCTGGCTGTTCAGCGGCGGTCTGGTGCAAGGCGCGGCGTGGATCAATTGCCCGGGCTGGACCGAATCGCTCGGCGTGCCGGTAGACGGCAAAGCTGGCGAGATCAAAGCGTTGAACCTGTTCGACCCGGCACAAACGCGCAGCTACAGCTTTGTTGCCAACCCGCAAGACATCGTCGCCTACGGCCGTTACCTGATCGCCGCCGTCGGTAGTCGTGGCGTTGAAATCATCAACCGCGACGAGCCTGAAGAGCGCGTGCTGCTTAGTCTCGACCAGACCCTGCAAGCCAGCGCCGGCCGTGGTGTGCGCCTGCGTCTGGCGGGCAGCCTGTTGTTTGTGTCCGCCGACAGCGGCGTGGTGGTGGTGGACCTCAGCGAGCCGCTGCAACCGCGTGTGGTGTCCGCCGGTAACCAGGAGCGCATCGAAGCGCTGGATCTGTTCAATAACCGTCTGGTGGCCGGCTCCGGCACAGGCGGCCTGACCTTGCTGGAATTGCCGGGTGCGCTGGTGCTGGACGCCAGCGTCAAGCAGGGCGGCGTGATGCCGGCGGGCGAGCAGGCGCTGCAACTGACCTTCAACGAACCGGTGACGCTGGAATCGCTGCGCGCCGCCGGCAGCATCCGCCTGCTGGACTTGAAAAACGGCGCGGCGGCGCTGACCACACCGACCGTGGAAGCGCTGAACGGCGACGGCCAGTCCGCCAGCCGCATTACGCTGCGCTTTACCCCAACACCAGGCGCGCAATTGCGGGTTCGCGTTGAACAGGCACGCAACCTGCGCGGTGCCGGATTGTGGGCGCCGTACCAGGTGGACTTCACCGTAGCGCCAAGCGGTGCCAGCCAACCGGCAGTCAAATACCTGGAAAACGCCAGCTTCCATCGCGGCGCGCAAGACCGCGTGGTGATTCACGGCAGCGGCTTCTCCAGCGGCGTGAAAGGCTTTATCAACCAGTACCCGATCGAGCTGCAATGGGTCAGCGCCGAGCGTCTGGAAATTGCTCCGCACGCCCTCGACCTGTTGCCGCTGACGCCTGGCCAATGGCACCTGCGTCTGGACGACAACGGTCTGCGCAGCGATACCCTCGGCGCCTTGGTAGTGGGTGCCGACAAGGCACTGGAGGAAGTCATTTACCGCCTCAGCCCGGATTCGGCGAGCAAAAAAGGCGGCGCCAAAGTGACCATCGCTGCCGGCCACGACGTGCTGATGCCCGGCACCAAAGTGGTGTTGCGCGCCCGTCATGGCGCCACCGAGATCTACACCGGCCGCAGCCCGATTGTGGAAGAGCCGGGCAACGTCAGCATCGATCTACGCGACAACGTCGAAACTCAGCGCCAATTCAGCTTTGTGCTGCCGGGTGTGATCGATCCGGATATCTACGACGTGTTCCTGCGCATTCCAAGCGGCGCCGCGACCCGTGAAATAAAAGTTGGCTCGCTGTCGTACACCCTGCCGCAGGGCCTGGGCATCGTCCTGCCGAACTATCCGCCGATGCAGATTGGCGCCGCGCAAGTGGTCGGTGACCGCCTGTTTGTCGGCGTGAAAGCCGGTGCGCAGCCCACCTCCAGCAACCGTTTCCTGATGACCGCCGGCCTTGAGATTTACGACATCGGCCTGTGGGAGCGTCCGATTCGCCTGTCGCAGCTGCGCCTCACCGAACCGGTGCTGGGCCTGGAAGTGCTCGACAGCCTGGTTTACCTGGCCAACGACCACGACGGCGTGCGCGTGGTCGACATCAACGACTTGAACAAGCCGCTGCTGGTGTCCAGCCTGACCCTGCCGAACCATCGTGCGGTTGATCTGGCGGTGAACATCGAGCGCGGCGCACTGGCGGTGGCGGCTGCCAACGACCTGGGCACCGGTTACATCCGCTTCCTGCCGATTGGCCGCAACGAACTCGGCGCCCAGGCGCCGCTACCCAGCATCGCCTTCGACGGCAGCCTGAAGCCCGATCTGCTCGGCGCGCCAGTGGATGTGCAATGGCTCAACGGTCAGCTGTACGTGCTGTACCTGCGCGACAAGCAGTTGTATCTGGCCAGCTTCAAAGACTTCGGCACCCAGCTGGACTACCGCGTGCAAGCCATCGAGCGCGGCACTGTGAAGGCCGATTCGGTTTCGGCCGCCATCGGCAGCCTGACCCTGCAAGTGCAGCAAGGCCTGATCAGCGTGGGTACCGGCGACAGCTACCTGCTGCTCGAAGCGGACGCGCAAGGCCAATACCAGACCATTTACTGGCAGCAGAAGAATGCCAACGGTGAACTGCTCAGCGTTGGCGGGCAGATCATGCAGGGCAACGGCAAAGGCGTGCAGATCAACACCTCGCCGTACTTGGCCGTCGCCTCCAGCACACCGGGCAATGGCGCGGTGCTGGGCCTGAACGAGCCGGTAACCATCGCCTTCAACAACCTGATCAACACCGATCCGGCCCATTTGGCCCAGGTCATTCGCATCACCGGCAACGGCGGCCAGGCGCTGCCGGCCGACTCCGTCGAAATGACCGGCACCAACACTCTGCGCGGGGGCCAGCTGGCGCTGCGTTTCAAAGGCGCTTACCAGGGCCCGATTCGCATTGAAGTCAGCACCGGCCTCACCGACCTGGCTGGCCATGCGCTGCGCCAGGCGTTTGTGTTGCAACTGGAACGCATCACCGGCGTGCGGCCGCTGATCAGCCAGGTGCAGCGCATCGTTGGCGCCACGGCCGGGCTGCACTACTTCCATGCGGTGGGTGGCGAAATCGCGTCGATCAAAGGCAGCGGCTTCGGCGTCGCGCCGGAGCAACTGGCCGTGTGGCTGGGCGAAACCCGTCTGCAAGCGCAACAGATTCAAAGCGTCAGCGACACCGAACTGCGCGTGGCCGTGCCGGATCTGCAACTGGGCGGCGTCAGCGCCAGCCTGGCGGTGAAAGTCGAGCGCCTGGATCAGGGCTTGGCGTACTTGCGCCAAGGCGCCATGACCGTGCTGCCGCAAATTGAAATCGACGACTTGCAACCGCAAACCGGCCCGCCGCAGGGCGGCAATCTGGTGACCCTGTACGGTCGTGGTTTCAACCATTACATGCAGGTGCGTTTCGCGGGCGCGCTGGCCGGCGACCTGAAGATTCTCAGCAGCAACAAAGCCGAAGTGCGTGCCCCGGCCGGCACCTTTGGCAAAGCCCAGGTGGCAGTGACCAGCCCGCTGTTCGACGGCGAGCAAAGCGTGTCGCCCGTCGAGTATTTCTACACCGGCGTGCCGACCGGTTCGGTGAACCTCCCGGGCGACATGGCCAGCCCCGTGGCGGCCATCGCCCGTCTTGACGACGGCAGCAGCCAGCTGCTCTACGCGGTAACCGGCGGCAGCTTCGACAAGGTTGACGGCCAAGGCCGCGTCGCCCGCGTCACCAGTAACGCCGCGCGCTTGCTGGTCGCCGATATCAGCGACCCGGTGCACCCGGTCATCGTCAACCGCGACTTCGCCGGTCAGCTCAAACCGTTCCACTACGAAGCGCCGAACGGCCTGGGCAGCACCGGCTTTGTCGACCTGGCGATCAACGACCACCAGTTGTTCGCGGCTGGCGGCAAGAAGCTGCTGCAGTTCGACCTGACCCTGCCAGCCGAACCGAACAAGCTGGCCGAACTCGAGCTGGCCAGCGACATCACCGCTCTGGCCACACGCGACGATCTGCTCTACGTCGGCAGCAAAGAAGGCGTGCGCCAGTACCGCATCACCAACGAACTGAAACTGGTCGATCTGGGCCTGATCAGCGCGACCCAACTGGGCGGTGCGCCGGGTCGTCTGCGCTTGAACGGTTCCAGCCTGTGGCTGACCCTGCCGGCCCAGCGCCAACTGCTGGAAGTGGAACTGGCCAGCGGCGAATTCCGCGTGCTGCGCCGCGTTGCCACCCGCGATAAGGCCGGCAATGCCTTTACCCCGGAAGACCTGCTGATCAGCAGCCAGGGCCTGATGGTGTCCAGCGGAGAAAGCGCCACGGTGCAGTTGTTCGCGCTGGACAGCGAGAGCAACGCCACGCCGGTGGCCGATCTCAAACTCACCTACCTGGTCAGCCGCGGCAGCCTATTCGCCGGCCAACTGCAATTGGCCGGGCAAACCCTGTATGTGGCTGGCGGCCAGGGCGATGTGCAGCTGTTCGACGTATCGTCGTGGCTCAATGGTCGCACCCAGGAAACCATTGGCCTGCGCGACTATTTCAGCGTGGTCGGCAACGTCAACAGCCTGTCGCTGGGCAGCCAGGCGTTGTACGCCGGCAGCGCCTTCGTTTACATCGACGGCACGCCTGAAGAGAACCCGCTGCCAAGTCTCGACGCCGCCAGTTACCTGGGCGGTAGCCTCAACACCCTGGCGTACCAGACGCTGACCATTCTCAGCCAGCAGCCGCAGCCCTCTGGCCGCCTGGCCAAAGACGCCGGCATTGAAGTGCAATTCAACCGCCTGCTCGACAACGCGCAGCTGCGCGACCAGGGCAACCAGCTGGTGCAACTGCTGCTCGACGGTGCGCCGGTGCCGAGCCAGGTGGCGCAAGTGGGCGTTGGCCGTCTGGTGTTGCGTCCGACCGCCGCGCTGCAAAGCGGCAAGCAGTATCAGGTCAACCTGAGCGGCGACCTGCGCGACCAGCAAGGCAAAACCCTGGGCGCCGATTACCGCTTTGGCTTCGTCAGCGACGACCAACTGCAACCGGAGCTGGTGAGCATTTCGCCGCGGCAGGCGAGCTGGCGCGGCGGTACCGAAATCAGCCTGAGTGGCCACGACTTCAGCACCACCGCCACCATCGAAGTGGGCGGCCAGCGTGTGGCGGCCGGCGACATTCTGTACCGCGACGACAGCCTGATTCGCTTCCGCCTGCCGGGTCTGCTGGCCAGCCCGGACAGCAACCGTCCGGTCGGCGTGCGCCTGCAACAAGGCCAGCAGTCGCTGTTCCGGGGCGCGGCAATTACCTATGTGGCCGATCCGCGTATCGACCAGGTTGGTCTGTACGACCGCCTGAGCGGCAGCCTGGCGGCGCAGAGCAAACGCTTTATCTACAACGCCGGCGAAGTGATTGGCGTACAAGGTCGCGGCTTCGGCGAAGCCACGGTGGTGCGGGTGAATGGCCGGCAGGTCGCCCAGGTGCGCCTGGAGCGTGCGGACCTGCTGAGCTTCAGCGTGCCGCAAGATCACCTCGGCCCGCTGTTGGTGGAAGTCAGCAACCTCGGCTTTAGCGGTGACGTGGCCAGCGACGCGAGCCTGCGCATTGAATTGCCGGTGCAAAAACAACTGAACAACGTGGCGTTCTACCGCCGCGCCGGCGACCTGTTGCTCACCGCCAATGGCCGTGACGTGCAGCTTTCCAGCCTGCGCGATGGCAGCACGCCGCAGCTGCTGGCCAAGTGGCAAGCCGCTGGCGAATTGCGCGACATCGCCCTGAGCGACAGCTACGCCGCGCTGCTGGGCAGCAACGCGCAGGTGCAGGTGTTCGACCTCAGCAACCTGTACGCGCCACAAGCGCTGCCGGCCTTGACCAACACCCGTCAGATTGATTTCCAGAGCGTGCGCCTGGCCGCCGATGTGCTGCTGCTCAAAGCCGGCAACCGTGTATTCCAGGGCCAGGTGCAAGGGCCTGAACTGCGTGAGCTGACGCTGGAAAATCCGGCTGGCCTCGTGGATATCGCCCTCGATTCGCGCGCCGCTTACCTGCTGTTCGGCGACCGTCTGGAAGTGCGCAGCGCCCGTGACGGCAGCCAGTTGCTTGGCACCCACAGCCATGGCCTTAGCACCGTTAAACGCCTGTGGCTCGATGGCAGCCGTGTTTATCTGCAAGGCGGCGACACCCTGCAAGTGCTGCAACGCGCGGCGCTGTTGCGCGGCCGTGGCGAGCCGGTGCTCGGCGAATTCGACCTGCCGAGCCGTATCAGCCAACTGACGGCACAAGGCGAGTTGCTGGCCTGGCTGGACGCTGGCCGCGTGCAAGTGTTCGACCTCGATCTCGACGCCCAGCGTCAGCTCAGCGCCCGTGAAGTGGCGAGCCTGGCCGTCGGCAGCACGGAAGTCGGCAGCCTGGCGCAGCTGGAATTGCATGGCGACCTGCTGGAATGGCGCAACGCCGGTAACTACCTCAACGCCGCCATCCCGCTGAACAACACCTGGGCGCTGAACCCAGACACCCTGGCCGTTGCCGATGAACCGGTGGGCCTGCGCTTTACCGGCGCCGACTACGCCTGGCGCGAAGCACAAGTGGCCGTTACCGGTCTGGCCGGCGACACCGTGGCCACCAGCACCCAGGTGCTGGGCCGTGAACTGCGCGCCATCAGCCAACAAGCCGCTTACCAGCCGGCCGGTCTGTATCGCCTGCAAGTCAGCCAGGCGCCGCTGGACTGGCTCAAAGGCGCTGAAGTGCACATCGACCTGCCGTGGCTGGTGGATGCCGTGGACTTCTTCGGCGCCGCGCAAGTGCGCCTCGATGGTCTGCAACCGAACCGCAGCGTTACCGGCGTGGCCCGTACCTACGTGCTGCGCGGCCGTCAGCTGAACTTGATCGATGAACTGCAGGTGGGCGAGCGCGTGCTCGGCCGCGAGCAGCTGCAAGTGAACGCAGCCGGCGACCAGTTGAGCTTCAGCCTGCAAATGGACCAGGCCGGTCTGTACAGCGTGAACGTGCGCTTCGGCCAGCAGCGCGCGGTCTTGCCGACGGCGTTGTCGGTGGTGACACCGCTGGCCATCGACAGCGTGGTGTCGGCACATGTGCAGGGCCAGGTCGTTAGCGATGCTGGCGGCACGCCGATTACCGTGCAGGCTCAGGGCCTGTCGGAAGGCTTGAGCGTGCATTGGTTCCCGGCCGGCCAGGGCATCATCCCAAGCGCCAGCAACAAAGTGCCGTTCACCCTCGGCGACAACGTGCTGAACTTCGTCACCCCGCGCAGCCAGCCGGGCTGGCAGTACCAGATTGCGGTAGTGCGCGAAGCCAGCGGCGAGCGCGTGGACAGCGTCGCCAGCCAATGGCTGACCGCTATCGACGACACCGCGCCAAGCGTGCGCCTGATCAGCGCCCTGGGTGCCTCGCAAGCGCTGGTGCTGGAAGCCGACGAGCCGCTGAACGTGCAGGGCTTCAGCGTCAGCAAAGTGTTCAAGGACTACGACACCCACGCGCAGCCAAGCGAAGACATCAGCAGCCGCTTTGGTGCGGTGATTCGTCAGGGCAATCGCCTGGAACTGCGCCTGCGCGCCGACGCCGTGTTGGAAGCCAACGCCCTCTATCAAGTGACCCTGACCGGCGTTCGCGACGCGGCCGGCAACGTGGCCCGCGACAACACCCTGATTCAGGCCGGCACCTACAGCGGCAGCTACCAGGCCGAAGACCGCCTGGCGCCGCGTCAGGATTCGCTGGCTGTGAACATTGGCGGCCAGCCGCTGACCGCCGCCACCCAACTGAAACTCGGCAGCCGTTACGCCCTGAGCGTCAGCGCCGTGGACAACGTGCAGGCCAGCGACAAACTGGGCTTTGCCTATCGCGTGTCGGCCGACGGCGGCCAGACCTGGAAAACCGACTGGATCAGCATCCAGAAAGGCCAGTTCAACCTCGACATCCAAGGCCAGTACCAAGGCTTCGCTCTGCTGCTGCGTGCCAGTGACGGCCGCAACACCAGCGAGCGCCGTTTCGATGCGCAAGTGAGCGCGCCCGACCTCACCCTCGGCCAGTTCAGCACCGTGCCAACGCCGGTTGAAGAGAGCACGCCAGCCGACCTGCGCTTCCAGATTGTGGGCGACCTGGACCTGGTACGCAGTGCCGAAATTCGCGTGCTCGACGGCCGTTACGCCGCCGCCAGCTTCGACCGCAGCACCGGTTTGGTCAGCCTCAACTACCTGCACCCACGCTTGAGCGAACTGCCAGGCGCGCCAAAAGACCAAGCCAGCCTCACCGCCGAACTGCGCGTGGGCTTTGGCCTCACCGGCCAGGAAAGCTACCGCTACTTCCCGGTTAGCTACGACTTGCTCAGCGACCGCACGCCACCGCAGTTGTCGATCATCGCGCCGCTGGATGGCGAGTTCGTGCCGCGTGGTGAAGTGACCGAGGTGCTGCTGCGCAGCTACGACCGCTACGGCATCGACCACGTTGAAGCGTGCATCAACAGCCAGGCGCCGGACGTATTCAGCGATGCCGCCGCCTGCCAGCGCCTCACCGACCCGAACGGTCTGCGTGTGCCGGTGGCCAGCGATGCCACGCAGCCGCTGCGTATCGTTGCCCGCGCCATCGACCTCAACGGCCTGGCCAGCGCGCCGGCTACCGTCACGCTGCAACCGTATGACAGCCAGACCGGCGCGCCGGAGCTGGGCTTCCTGGTGCCTGCTGACGGTCAGCACGTGCAAGCCGGCGAAACCGTGCCGGTGCGTGTGCGGTTGCGCAAACTGGAACAGGCCACGCTGTACCTCGACATCGCCGGCGACCCGCAGAACGCGAGCAACCCAGCCCCACGCAGCATCAGCCGCACGGCTACGGGCGACGAAGTAATCGAGCTCAGCGTGCCGATGCCAGCCGTGGCCGCCGATGGCGTGCTGGTGCTGCGTCTGCAAGCCACCTGGCAGGGTCAAACGCTGCGTAGCCAACGCATTCTCAACTTGCATGCCGACACCGGCATCAGCGAAGAAATCGGCGTCGACCTGCAACCATCCGCCACCTTGCTGGCCGGCTCGCAGCTGTGGCTGCAAGTGCCGCCTCCGGCCACCATGGGCGACTTCAACAGCACCTCGCAGCTGAACCTGTTCGACCCAAGCGATGCCACCAGCCCGGCCGTGCTGGCGTTCAGCGCCGCGCGCCAGGTGTGGAACAGCCGCTTGCAAGGCACCGCGCTGCGCCTTGACGCTGTGCTGCGTGACCGTTCCGGCCACGAGAAAAACGCCAGCCGCACCCTAGAAAAACTTGCTTACCTGCAAGCCGAAAACCGTCGCGACGCGATCGACACCGGCTACCGCGCCAGCTTCCTGACCGCGTTGCCGGGCCATGTCGAAGGCGCGGTATGGGCCGAAAACCAGCAGCGCGACGGCTACCGCATTCGCACCCTCGATGGCCTGGTGGAAAGTCGTGACAGCGGCCAGATTCGCCAGCTCACCTACACCGGCGCGCTGCTCGCCGCTCAGGTACGCCGCGACGGTCAGGATTACTTGCGCGTCTGGCGCTGGCAGGCCAACGCCTGGCAGACCGGCACCGAGCAAGCCATTGCCGGCACCCTGCTGGGCGGCAGCGGCGAACTGCTGTTCGTCCGTCATGGCCAGCAAGTGGGCGCCTATTCGGTGGGCAGCGCCGGCTTCGCCGATGTAATTGGCGTGAGCTTCAGCGATGAAATTCGCCAGGTTCAGGTCGACGGTCAGCGCTTGGTAGTGCTCACCAACAAAGGCCTGGAATGGCTGCAACTGGACGACAGCAACCTGCCGCAACTGGTGCGCAGCGCCCGCGTGGCACTGGCCGACCGTACGGGCTTCGCCCTGCAAGGCGAGCGCCTGCTGAGCTGGACCGCCACGCAAGTCAGCAGCCAGACCGTCAGCGGCGACACCCTCGGCGCGGCCACCGTATTGCCAGTGGGTGGCGCGGTCAGCCAGGTGCTCTTCGACGGCGAGCTGAGCTGGCTGAACGTACGCGAAGACCTCTACGGCAACGCCTGGCAAGCCTGGCGCGGCACCGAGCGCGTCGGCGCCTTGAGCAACGAGCGCGAGGCCATGGCCTTTGTGGCCGGTCGCCTGATTTCCCTGCAACAGCGCGACGACATCCAGCAACTGGCGGTCGAGCCGCTGGCCGTCGCCGCACCGTCGCGCGCCGCACTCACTGCCAAGGCCGTGCGCCTGCCGTTCGGCGTGTTGGTCGGTGGGTTGCCGGCCGCTGCCGAGGCGGCGCTGGGCGGCGCTGACGTCAGCTTCCGCGACAGCCAGGGCCAACTGCTGGCGGCGCAGCCGTATGTGTATCAAGGCGAGCTGGACAGCTACCTGGCGCAACCGTTTGCCAAAGGCCGCGCGTGGATCGTGGCGAGCAGCGCCACCCAGCTCCAGCTGAACCTCAACGATCACGCCGGCAACCAGCAGCTCGACCTGACTGTGGCCGCCAACACCGCCCAAACCGCCAGCCTGAGCCCGGACGACGGTGCGCTGCTGACCGCTGGCGCCCGCCTGCCATTGGCCGCGCACTTTGCAGCCGGCAGTGACGGTTCCGCGTCCGGCCTGAGCGCCAACGGCGAAGCACAACGCGCCGTCACCGGCCTGCGCCACAGTTTCCATTGGCTGAGCCTGCCGAGCACCGACACCGCCAGCCTGCAATGGCAAGACGCCGCCGGTAGCCGCGCCGTCAATTTACTTACCCAAGCCAACCAGCCGGGCGCTAGCCTGACCCTGAGCGGCGCCGGCAATAACCAGATTTTCGCTGAAGGCAGCACGCTCAACCTCGGCTACCAAGTGGGTGAAGTGCCGGCGTGGGTCGAGGTGCAACTGCTCAGCTTCAACGGCCAGCCGCTGCAACGCCTGCTGATCGCCGGCCAGCAAGGCCAGTTCAGCCTGCGTCTGCCGCAAGTCAGCGTGCAGGAAAGTTTCAGCCTGCGCGCCCGTGCCTACTTCGGCGGCGACTTCCACTTCAGCGAGCAGCAACTGAACTTGCGCGTGGCGCCGGCCCAGCAGTTGCCGCAACCGGTGCTGAGCGGCCTGCCGAGCGTGCTGTACGCCGGCAGCCAGGTTGAGCTGCGCCTCAGCGGCGTCGATGCCGCGCGTTATCGCCTGAGCCTGGAAGCCCTGAACGGCAGCGACCAGTTGCTCGCCAGCGGCAGTGACAGCCTCAGCCTACGCCTGCCAGCCAATCTGAAAGAGCTGCGCGTGCGCGCGCTGATCAACGACGAACTGGGCAACCAGCAAGAGCAGCGCTGGAGCGAGCCGGTGATTGACGCCTGGCACCTGCAAAGCGATGCCGTGCGCGTGCCGTTCGACGTGCTGTTGCCGCAAGTGGGCGGTTACTGGCTGGCGCGCGGTGCCGACTTGCATGACGCCCAAGGCTTGCGTCAGCGCCTGGGAGGCGACATCGCCGCCATGGATTACCTGCAGCAATACCTGCTGCTTAGCGTTAAAGGCTTCGGCCTGACCCTGCTCGACCCAACCGACGGCCTGCAAACCGCCGGCACCGTCGCCGTTGCCGCACCGCTGCAACACCTGGCCGTGCAGGGCGAACGCATACTCGCTGCCAGCGCCCGTGACCTCTACTGGTTCGACGCCCTCGGCAATCAACTGAAAGCTGCCGGCACCCAGACCGTTAGCGCCGAAGTGCGCGGCCTGCTCGCCGATGGCGACGGCTTCCTGGTGCTCACCAGCGGCCAACTGCTGCGCCTGTCCGCCAGCGGCCAGACCCTCGCCACCTTTACCGGCGAAGGCCTGCTCAACGTGGTGCGCGCCGGTGACCACCTGCAGGTGCTGGATAACGCCGGCCGCCTGTGGCGCCTGGACGCCAGCCTGAAAGGCAGCGCCACACAGATCGGCGCGGGTGCCAAGCGCCTGTTCGCTCTGCCAGGTCAGGTGCTGGCGCTGTCGCCGCAACGCATCCAACTGATCGACACCGCCACCCAACAGCGCGTCGGCAACTGGTCGCTGGTGGCCGCCTCGGTCGACGCCGCGCAGTGGGCCAGCGGCAAGCTGTGGCTCGGCGGCAGCGAAGGCCAGGTGCTGAACCCGGTTCGCGGCAGCGACGGTTTCGTCAGCCTGTATGACAGCCGCAGCGCCACGACGCCAACCCGTGGCAGCGTAGAGAGCCTGGCCCTGCGCGACGGCCAGTTGCTGGTGGCCGCCGATAACTTCGGCGCCCAGGTGTTGCGTCAGGACGCCGCCGGCACCTGGCAATCCAGCCTCTACCCGGAAACCGCCTTTACCCGAGCAGCCAGCAAAGTGGCAGCCGCCGGCAACACCTGGTTTGTGCTGCAAGACCAGCAACAACAAGTGCAGGCCCTGAACCGCAGCACCCTGGCCGCGCGCACCGTGTCTACCGGCATTGCCGCCAGCGACCTGGCGGTGTCCAGCGATTACCTGATCATCGCCAGCGGCGGCAGCCTGCAGCTGGCGTCCCTGAGCAACCTGGACAGCAAACGCAGCCTGTCGATCACCGCTCAAGAGAACCTGCGTCAGCTTTCCGCCCGTGGCCAACAAGCCGCCGTGCTCAGCGAAAGCGGACGCGTATTCCTCGTTGACCTACGCAGCGACGCGCAGCAGCCAGTAAGTGAACTGAGCGGGCAACTGGGCGGTGAAGTGCGTCAATTGGCCTTCAATGGCGACACCCTGTTCTACCTGCTCGGCGACAGCGCCTGGCGCTACGACCTGCGCAGCCAGCAACGCAGCCAACTGCTGATCGGCGCCACCGTCAGCCAGCTGTACCTGGGTGGCAACCTGCTGTGGCTGGAACAACCGCAAACCCATGGTGTGCGTCTGGATGCCATCGAGCCGGGCACCGGCGCCGTTGTCGCCAACAGCACCTTGCTGCTGGCCCAGCGCACCACCGCCCTCAGCGTGGAAAACAACCGCCTGGCCGTCGGCCAAGGCGCCCAGGGCGTGCAGCTGTTCCAACTGCCCTACGGCCTGGGCGCTGCCGATGCCGCCGTGCTGTCGCCACTGGGCAGCAGCCGCCTGACCCCGGCGCAAGCGCTGGCAATCGGCCTGAACACCGACGCCCTGCGTGGCGCCGCCTTCAGCATCAACGGCCAGCCAGTCGGCGCGCTGAAGCAAGGCCTGACCACCACCAGCCTGCGCCTGCCCGCCAGCCTGCCGGGCGGCCAAGGCTTTGCCCTGACCCTGCGCACCGAAGACGTCTACGGCGTGCTGCGCGAATCCACTGCCCGCGACCTGTTCCTGATGCCAGGCGACGGCGTGGCCAACCCATTCAGCGTCAGCCTCACCGCCGACGAACATTCCTGGCTGCCTCTGCCATTGGCCGTCAGCGCGCAAATTACCGACAGCCAACAGCCGCTGGCGCAAGTGGAATTCCTGCTCTCGGCCAACGTCAATGGCCCATGGCAACGCCTAGCAGTGCGCAAAGCCGAACCGTTCCAAGCCAGCGTGGCACTGGACACCAGCTTCAGCGGCCAGTACCTCAAAGCCCGCGCCGTCGACGTATTCGGCAACAGCGCCGAGTCGGCGGCCAAACGCTTCTACCGCCACCAAGACAACAAAGCACCGACCGTAACCCTGAGCTACGAAGGCAGCGCCGTCTTTATCGACAGCAAGAAAGCCGTGCGTGGCTACCCGTTCACCGTCAAAGCGCAAATGGCCGACACCGACGGCGCCCTCGACAAAGCCACCCTGCTGCGCAACGGCCAAGTGGTTGCCGTGGCCTTCGGCAAAAACCAACTCACCTACCAGGACGCCGCCAGCGCCGTGGGCGAGCAGGTGTACAACATTGAAGTGCGCGATCAGGCGGGCAATGCCAGCAGTGCTGAGTTGCGGGTGACGGTGATTGATGACGCCTTCGCCGAAGTAACCGGCCTCGTTCTGCCAGGGGAAATCATCGAGCGCAGCACCTTTAACGTGCAGCTGTCGGCCAAGGACGACGTCGGCCTGAAAGCAGTGGATCTGGTCTGGAATGGCTTTACCGATCACTACGATGTGAGTGGCCTGGCTATTAACGGCCGCAGCTTCAGCGTGCAGGACAAGCGTACCGAGCGCGTGGCTACGACCCTGACTCAGCCATTCAAAGTGCTGCTCACCGACAGCCGTGGCCAAGTCAGCGAATCGCAGCCGCAAACGCTGCGCGTGATTCGCGACCAAGCGCCGAATGCGCAAGCCCTGCAAGTAACCCTGCCGGCCCGTGGCGTTTACGGCGGCCTGGTGCGCTTGAACCTGGGCAATCTCAACGCGCTGGATGACACCGGCGGCCTGGCCCTGCGCGTGGTGCAGCGCGTCGGCGACGTGCGTCAGGAACTGTTTAGCTGCCTGCGCGGCGCTAATGATTACTTCCGCTGCGCCAACGGCGATTACTGGAACAGCTACGCCCGCGACCTGCGCATGCCGGATACCGCGCTGGCCAACGACCAGTTCCGCATTCAGGTGGAACTGACCGACCGCATGGGCCAGCAAGTGCTGAGCCAAGATTACAGCGTGGCCCTGACCCAGTCGCCGAACCTGGTGCGCTTCCAGACTCTACAGGGCAGCGACAACCCAGCCACCGTCGCCGTGCAAAGCCAAGCGCTGTACCGCGTGCAAGTGCTCGACGCCGCCGCGCGCCCTGTGCCAGACCAGCCCGTGCAATGGCGCCTGCGCCGCCTGAGCGACGGCACGGTGGAAAACCTCGCTAGCAGCACCAGCGATGCCAGCGGCTATGCCAGCCTGCCACTCGGCACCGACCGCAGCGTCGGCGAGTACCAGCTGTGGGCGGACCTGCCGCAGTTCAGCCAGATTGCCCGTGCCGAGAAGGCCATCAGCGTGGTAGCCGGTCCGACCCGCCACGTGCTACTCAGCTACCTGCCCGCCATGGCGGCTGGCAGCACCGTGAGCCTGAGCCTGCAGGCGCAGGACAACGCGTTGAACAGCGTGAGCAATGACCAGGCAAGCGTGTTCCAGCTCACCTTGCCGGCCAGCGACTTCCACGTGCTGCCAGGCGCCGGTATCCAGATTTCCAGCACCAGCGCCAACGGCCAGACCGTCGAGCTGGTACGTGTAACCCTGAAAGACGGTCGTGCCCAGTTGAACCTGCAAGCCGGCCAGAGCGTCGGCCGTTTCAACCTGCCGGTGAGCAGCAGCGGTAACCAGATTCGCTATACCTATAACGCCGGCGGCAGCATCAGCAATAACGTGTCGGCGCTGACGCTCGACGTACTGCCGGCCGCCGCCAGCCACCTGCGTCTGGCCAACGACCAGGGCCGTGTACAAGCCAGCGGCGACGTGCTCGCCCGTGGCGTGAAGCAGGACGTGCGCCTGCAAGTGCTGCTGCAAGATCGTTTCGGCAACGCCATCACTCAACTTGACGGCCAGCCGGCCAATCTCAGCGTGCAAGCGCGAGTAACCGGCGCCGCGGCCATCAACGGCCAGGCCGGCACCGCTACCGTCGAGCTGGTGCAGGGTCAAGCCTGGCTGGCGATTAGTGATGAAACCTACGAAGAAGTCACCGTCAGCCTGAGCACCCCGGTTACGGTGTTGCCGCAGCTGAATCTGGACAGCCAGTTCCGCATCAACTTCACCCTGCAGCCGCCGGAAATCATTCGCAGCGTAATCGAAGCGCGCGATGGCACTACGTTGCGCGCCTATTTCGACTACGACGAACCGGTGCGTCTGGACAGCGGCAGCGCGATCAAACTGCTCGAAGGCACCGGCGTGCGTAACGGCACCGCCACGCTTAGCAGCGATGGCCGCAGCCTCACATTCGTAGCGCAGCCTGTGCTGCAACTGGGCCGTTGCTACAACTTCGACACCAGCGACTCCGGCCTGCGTGGCATCGCCCGCAACGACGAAGTGCGCGAGCAGGGCGGCGAGCTGTGCGCGCCGCATGCGCTATTCAACCTCAGCGAACCCGTAAAACTGCTGGCCGGCCAGAGCTATGCCGTGCCGATGCTGCTGGCCGACAACCTCAACTGGTGGACCATCAGTAACGGCCGCGCCGAGCTGGGCGGCCAGAGCCAGGGTTTCAACTGGTATTACGGCCCGACCCGTACCGTGACCGTGCCTGAGTTCTTCACCCAGGGTAACAGTGCGGTGGTTGACGGTGCGCTGCTCCCGCTGACCCTGAGCGGCACGTTGCCAGGCACGCCGGCCAAGCCGGTAGTCATCGGCAACGCGCTGGAGATTCAGGTATTCGACCCGCTGACAGACTTCGACGGCGACGGTCTGCTGAACAAGCTCGAACTGGAAACCGTCGGCCTCGATCCAACGCTGACCGACAGCAATGGCAATGGCATCGAAGACGGCGCCGAAGACTTCGACGGCGACGGCCTGACCAACCTTGACGAGCAAACCGCCGGCACCAAACTGCGCGTGATCGACACCGACGGCGACGGTTTGTCTGACGGCGCCGAAGTGCGCACCCACCGCACCGATCCGCTGAACGCCGACACCGACGACGACGGCATGACCGACGGCCAGGAAGTCAGCAACATTCCAGCCTCTTCGCCGCTGAAGAAAGACACCGACAACGACGGCATTCCGGACAAGCTGGAAATCGACATGGGCCTCAACCCGAGCGATGCCAACGACGGCACCGGCGACAAAGACAGCGATGGCCTGAGCAACGCCCGCGAAGTGCTGCTCGGCACCCTGATCAACAACCCGGACACCGACGGCGACACCCTTAAAGACGGCGCCGAAGTCGATCAACTGCACACCGACCCGCTGAAAGCCGACACCGACGCAGACGGCCTGCGCGACGACGAAGACAGCCAGCCGCTGGTCAAAGACACCCAGGCGCCAACCGTTGCGTTGGTGAATCCGGCGCCGGGCAAACAGCTGATCAAAGGCCTCAACCTGGTCATCACTCCGAGCCTGCAAGACAACGGCCGTGTGACCAAAGTGTCGGTACGCCTCAACGGTGCGCAGATTGCCCTGCTCACCAGCGCGCCGTTCACCTACGCCATGGCCCTGCCGGCCGATGCCGACAGCCTGCGCCTGGAACTGATCGCCACCGACACCAACAACAACCAGGGCAGCAGCGGCGAGCACACGTTCGCCCTGGTAACCGACCCGCTGACCACCGTGATCGGCCGCGTATTGGGCAGCAGCAACCAGCCAATTGCCAGCGCGCAGGTTGAAGCGCTGGGCATCACCGCGAGCACGGCCGATGACGGCAGCTTTGTGATTACCGGCGTACCGGTAGCGCCGGGCCATGTGCAGGTTATTGCCAACGGCATTCTCGGCAGCCAGGGCGTGACCGCGACGTCCGCCGATGTGGAGCCGGTGTGGGGCGGTACGACGGATGTGGGTGTGATTACCCTGGTGTCGCCGAAGGTGCGGGTGGGGTATTTCAATGCCTCGCAAAATACCGGCTCGGCTTCGCAGGAACAGATTATCGAACGCGCCGGTTACGAGCCGGTGCTGGTGACCAGCATCGCCAACTTGGACATGTCGACCATCGACATGCTGATGATCGACAGCTCGCGCCAGTACTACGGCAACACCAGCTATTCGACTTACCGCAACAAGGTCTTCACCTTCGTGCAAAACGGCGGGGTGCTGATTTTCAACGAGGAATACAACCCGAGCGGCGAGATGGTCGACGTGCCGGGGCAGCCTGTGGCGGAGACTGTTTGGGTCGGTGGTTACCAAAACCAGGTGCCGATGTATCGCTGGTCAGAGCTCAGCGAGGGCAAAGCCGGTTCGTGGTGGCCATACCGCAATAACACCTATGGCGGCTTCTCATACATGCGCCTGGACAGCCTTGCGCAAAACCTGGTGCCGCTGACCTTCAGCGGGGCGCGTGGTGACAAGCGCATCACCTCCGTGCGTTACGCCTATGGCCAAGGTCACGTCTACTTCGGTTATCAGCCCACCTATGGCTGGCGTCCAGGCGAGACCGATGCGCTGTTCACCGTTGCGCAGCCGAACATTCTGATGCTGATGCATGAGCTGACCCTCAAAGACAGCGACAACGACGGCCTCAAAGACGTTTACGAATACGCCAATGGCACCAGCGCCTTTAACCCGGATCGCGACGGTGACGGCCTGCTCGACGGTTTCGAAGTTAAATACGGCTTCAACCCGCTGGTGGCTGGCGAGCAGAACCTCGACACCGATGGCGATGGCCTGAGCAACCTGCGCGAGCAAGAGCTGGGTACTCACCCTCGTCAGGCTGATAGCGATGAAGACGGTCTTAACGACGGCCTTGAAGTTAGCCAGCACAACAGCGATCCGCTGAGCGAAGACACGGACCTGGACCGCGTGCCTGATGCCGTGGAAATCAGCAACGGTGCTAACCCGCGCAAAGCCGACAGCGATGACGATGGCATCAGCGATTACGAAGAAATCAATACCTACGGCACGCTGCCGGGCAACCCCGACACCGATAACGATGGGCTCTCTGACTTCATCGAAACCAAAGGCCCGTACGAAGACATTCTCGACCCACGCAACACCGCCGACGCGGCCCAGGATTACGATCAGGACGGCCTGAGCACCAAGCAGGAGATTCTCGACACCCTGACCAATCCTAAGATCAAGGACAGCGACAACGACGGCCTAAGCGACGGCGCCGAAGTGCAAGCAGGCCTCAACCCGCTCGATGCCGACATGGACAAAGATGGCCTGCTGGATGGTGAAGATGCCGAACCACAAGCCAAAGACCTGTTGCCACCGCAGGTTGCGCTGACAGCGCCGGCTGCAGGTTCCAGCCTGGTGCATGGCCAGCAATTGCGCCTGGTTGCCGGCGCTACCGATAATGGACGCGTCACAGCGGTGACCTTCTACGTAAACGGCGCCGAAGCGGGCAGCTACGCCAAAGGTCCGTACGAACACGTGATCGTGGTGCCGGAGCAGGGCAGTGAGCTGACGGTAGAAGTCAGCGCTCGTGACACCAACGGCAACGAAAGCCGCACCGCCGTGCAGCGTTTCAGCATCAGCGCCGATGCGGGTACGCAGGTGTCTGGCCGCGTGGTGGATGGCAACGGCACGCCAGTGGCGGGTGCCAAGGTGCGCCTGGTCAACGACTTTGCACGTGGCCCGGTTGTGCCGGTTTCGTACAGCTTCGACAAGGTTGCGCATTCGTCCTATGCCGATGACACCGCTCGTCAACTGAACGATGACCAGCTCGGCCGCGCCGGCTTCAACATCGACCTCGGCCAAGGCACTGCTTATGAGTGGTTGGGCTGGAATACCCAAGTGGTGAACGTCGATTACGACTTTGGCCGCTCGGTGCTGATCGACAGCATCAGCGTAGGGGCGACTCAGGATTACCTGAACAACGTGGTGCTGCCCTCGGTTGAAGTGTTCCAGCGCTTGGGCGATGCGTGGGTCAGTGCCGGCACGCTGACTGTGCCGCCGAGCTCCAGCAACGACAACAGCAACACCGCAACCGGCCCGCACCGTTGGCTAGATGTGTCGGGCCTGAACATCCAGAGCCGTTATGTGCGTGTTGCCTTGAAAGGCACCGGCAGCTGGATATTCGTCGATGAAATCGATTTCGCCAACGCCAGTGGTGGCGGTTCAACTGATGCCAATACCGCCACTACCGACAGCCAGGGCCGTTACACGCTGAACGCCGTGACCACCTTGCTGGATCCGCAGGTCAAGGCCACGGCTGTGTTTGGTAACCAATCGGTCACCGCCATCAGCGCGGTGTTCGAACCGGTACGCGGCGGCACCAGTAGCGTTGCCGATCTGGTGCTCAGCGCCCAAGGTCGCCGTGCGCTTGAGCCGATCGAAGGCCGTCATCAGGCCCATGACAGCCGCGAGCAGAGCTCAGGCAAGACGCTAACCAACCAGTACACCTGGGACTTCTACACCTATTACGGCAACGTGCAGTACGGCACCAACTACAGCTTCAGTAACGCTCAATACATGCTGGTGAACGGCAACTACTACACCAACGACGCGCCGTACCCGTACCTAATGCGCCAGAACGGGCGTGAGTTGACCCTACCTGCCCGCGCGATGAATTCTCTGCAGGTCAGCCGCAAGCTGTATGTGCCGCAGAACGAGGCATATGCCCGGTATCTCGACCTGTTCGAGAACCCCACTGACACCGCCATCAGTGTGCCGGTGCGTATCTATGGTCAGTTCTACAACGACAGCCGCCGTATTACTGCGACCTCGTCCGGCGATACCGTGGTGGATACTCAGGACCGTTATCTGGTGTCCGACGATGCCACCGACAACGGTGGTCGTCCGGCCTCGGGTGTGTTGTTCGGTGGTCAGGTCGCCCCGGTGCAGCCAATGGCCTTCACGGGTGATGCCAACGGCTACTCCGTTACCTATTGGCTCACCGTGCCGGCTCACAGCCGTAAGGCGATCCTGCATTACGCCGTGCAGAACAACAGCCGTGCCGAAGCCAAGCGCATTCTCGATCAGCTGTCGGCTGCCGATTACCAAGAGCCGAACCTGAGCGTTGAAGAACAGCGCGACATCGCCAACTGGACCACGTTGGTGGACAGCGACCTCGACGGCATTGTCGACTTGGACGAAGTGCTATTGGGCCTCGATCCGCTCAACGCCGATAGCGACAACGATGGCTTGAACGACGGCTTCGAACAGCGCTATGGCTTCAACGCCGAGGCCAGCGATGGCCAGGCGCAGGTAGATACCGAAGGCGACGGCTTGAGCAACCTGCAGGAGCAGGAAGCAGGCACTCATCCGCGCCAAGCCGATACCGATGGCGATGGCTTGAGCGACGGCGATGAAGTGCTCATTCACCACACCAATCCGCTGACCGCCGATACGGATCTGGACGGCCTCTACGATGCCGACGAAATCGGCCGTGGCACCAACCCGACGCTGATCGACACAGACGGCGATGGCCTGAGCGATGCCGCTGAAGTCAATGTGCACGGCACCGATCCGCTGAAAGTGGATAGCGACGATGACGGCATGTCCGACAAGTTCGAGGTCGATAACAACCTGCAAAGCATCGACGCCGCCGCCGACACAGACAACGACGGGTTGAATAACCTGGGCGAGTTCCTGGCCGGCACCAATCCGCGTAATCCGGACAGCGATAACGACGAATTGCTCGACGGCTGGGAAGTGTCGGGTAACGTCGCGAGTAGTCCGTTGGTGGTGGACACCGACGCGGGCGGCCGTCAGGACATCAATGAGCGTTATGTTGACGGCACCAATCCGAAGGTAGCCGGTGATGACCGTCCAACGGTTTACCCATATCGGTCCGTGAACGACGAGAACAACCGCAGCTTCACGTTCGCCGAGAACGGCGACGGTTATTCCAGCACGGGTAACGCGATCAACAGCAACCGGGCGTTCCAGTTGATTGTCGACAACGCCTATTACAACTACCGCTACCTGCAAGCCACTACATCCGCCAACGGTCGCGAGTACCACTACGAAGCACGCCGCATAAACAACCTGGTCGTCAGTCGTCGCGTGCTGGTGCCAAGTGCCGGCGGCGCGTATGTGCGCTACCTGGAAATCATCGATAACCCGACGGGCCAGGAGCAGGTCACCAACGTGCGCCTGCAGTCTTACTACGGCGCCGACTACGACAGCCAGGTAGCCGTGGTCACCAGCAGCGGCGACGCACAACTGACCACCAGCGATGACTTCCTGGCCCTGCGCGATACCGCCAACGCCAGCCGTCCTGTTCTGCTGCACGTACTGGCCGGTAACGCCCAGCGTCGCCAAGGCACCAGCTACGTGAATCAGGCCGGACGCCTTTGGCAGGCCGATTACCAACTGCGCATCCCGGCCGGCGAGCGCCGCGTGATCATGCACTTCGCCACCCTGGAAGGCTCCACCGACGCCGCCCTCGCGACTGCCGCGAAACTGCAAAGCCTCAAGGGTCTGGGTCTGGATAACCTCGACCCGACCGTGGCCGGCAAAGTGGTGAACTTCTTCGCCTTCTACGACAAAGACGAAGACGGCTTGAGCGACGCCGATGAAACCCGTCTTGGCACCGACAGCAACAACCCGGACAGCGACGCCGACGGCATTCCGGACGGCCAGGACAGCGAGCCGCTGGTAGCGGACGCCACCGCGCCCAACGTCAGCTTCGAACCGCTGCCTGTGGTGCGCCGTTACGCCGGTGAACCGCTGGACGTGACCGCACTGGTCAACGACAACGGCATCGTCACCAAGGTCGAGCTGCTGCAAGACGGCGAGCTACGCGAAACCCGCAGCGCAGGCGGTCGCCAAACCTTCACCGTGCTGCTGCCGAATGCCGCAAACACACTGCTGCAAGTACGCGCCACCGACAGCCATAACAACGTGCGCACGGTTGACCTCACCGTAGATGTCAACGTGGTGCCCGACCTGACCTTCAGCGGCCAAGTGCTCGACAAGCTCGGCAATCCGGTAGCGGGCGCCACCGTGCAGGTGAAGACCACTCAAGCCACCACCGATAGCACCGGCCACTACCGCCTGAGCGGCGTGCTGAGTCGCGACACGCGCATGGACGTCAGCGCATCGGCGATGTTCGGCGCTCAGCGGATGCTGGCCAGCAAACAGGTCGATATTCCGGCCGACAGCGAGTCGGTGAACGTTCCGGCGTTGGTGCTGGAAGCGGAAGGGCGCCGAGCAACGGGGCTGATTCCGGAGAGCCAGCTGACCTATGAAGGGAGCACCAGCTTCAGTTACGTGCTGTACAGCGGTAACTATTGGTGGGATGTCACCAGCACCGGCAGCATTGGCGACGGCACGTCCGACGCCTACGACGGTGGCCAGAACCTGAGCGTTAACAACCAAAGCATGCCAAGCGTTGGGCAGGGCCAGCTGCGTCTCAACGGCCGCGAAGTCACATTGCCGGCGCAAACCGTGAACGGTGGTATTCGCGTGAGCCGCAAGGTTTATATCCCGGCGGACAAGCTCTACGCGCGCTTCCTCGAATTGATCGAGAACCCGACTGACAACGTCATGACCGTGCCTGTCACCATCAGTGGCAACCTCGGTTCGGACAGCGGCACCCAGTTGGTCAATACCTCGTCCGGCGACCGGGTATTCAACACAGATGACTACTACCTGCTCACCGACGACGGCGACAACGGTGGCGACCCGGCCATGGGCCACCTGTTCGGTTCGTCCGACGCCAAAGTGAAACCGGTTTCGGTCGGCTTGAGCGGCGATAACTACAGCATGAGCTACAGCCTCACCCTGCAGCCACATAGTCGTCAGGTGCTAATGCACTACGCCGTGCAAAACTACAGCCGTGCCGAAACCCAGCGTGTGCTCAATGAACTGAGCGCGACCACGTTCGAAGAAACTGGCCTGACCGTCGAAGAGCATGCCCAGTTAATCAACTGGCAGAGCCTGGTGGACAGCGACAACGACGGCCTTCCAGACGCCGAAGAAATCCCGCTGGGCCTCGATCCGAGCAACGGCGATTGGGATAACGACGGTATTCCGGATGGGCAGGATGATGAGCCGAAGGTGGCGGATGTTACGGCGCCGGTTATCGAACTCAGCAGTTCCGAAGGGCCTTACTACCCTAATTACAGCCTGAACCTCACAGCGTCCGTTACTGACAATGGGCGCGTCGCGCGGGTCGAATTGTGGCAAGACGGCGCATTGGTAGAGCAGAGCTCTCAAGGCGGCCAATTGAGTTACAGCGTAACCGTTCCGTCTGGCGTCAGCTCCACCACGCTTGAGCTGCGGGCTACTGACACCAACGGCAATACTGCTCGCAAGGCGCTGCAGCTCGATATCGATGACGCGCCACCGACACTGTTTACCGGTCGTGTGGTTAACCAGTTGGGTAAACCGATGGCAGGCGTCACCGTTGAAACGCGTCTGGATCATTGGGAAACGGACTTCGGCAACGCAGTCGTGACCGATGCTGACGGCCGCTTCGAAACGCAAGAGATCGATCCGCAGCAGGGTTCGAGCTGGTTCGTGCGCATTCAGAAAACGGCGCTCGATGAAACCGTTGAAGTGGTTGTTCCGGTGTCGATCGAGGGGGCTGGTAGCTACGAGCTTGGCGAGTATGAGCTGAAGGTTGATGAGAGTTGGGTGCAGCCGATTCAGGCCCAGGGCGTTGCGTATGACCCCTCGAACCAATCGATTTTCACAGTGCCTGGTTCTGGTCAAAGTGTGGTAGTGCAGGGCGATGAGATTCGCATGAGTGATGGCGTGGCCATCGTGCCTCTTCGCAGTAACGCCTACCTCGGCGAATCCAGCAGCTTCCTGGTTGATCAACAGGCCGACCGCCTCATGTTCTCTTGGATAGGCATGTTGTTGTATGAGGAAGGGTCTGAAGAGCCGGGTCTGGTGGATATGCAGGTCACGTTCTACGCCGATGGTCGCATCGAAACGCGTTACTACAATCTGCCTGAGCGTGGTTGGGGTTACAGCGATGTCACCTTCACGTGGTCGCGTATTTACCCAAGCAGTTACAGCGTGGATTGGAGCGAGGCGAATGGGCACCAAGTGTTCCTGGGCCAGCAGATCAGCGAAAGTTTTGAAGGACGTCCAGATCTGGGTGGAATGACCATCACCTACGTACCGACCGAAATCGGCACGTACCAAGTGCAACTTGGGCACCTGCCAGGCCGTACCGATAGCGATGGTGATGGTCTGTCCGACCTCAACGAAATCTTCCTCGGCACCGATCCGAACGCGGCGGATACCGACGGTGACCAACTGTGGGATGGCTTCGAGCTTTACAGCGAGTTCGATCCCCTGACCGCCGAAGAAGGTATCGCAGGCCAGGATCCGGATGAAGATGGCCTGACCAACCTGCAAGAGCAGGGACTGGGGACGGATCCGCATAACCGCGACACCGACGGCGATGGCTTGTCCGATGCCGCCGAAGTGCAGGAGCACCACACCAACCCGACGTTGGCGGACAGTGATGGCGATGGCCTTACCGATGGCCAAGAAGTCGAACTGGGCAGCGACCCGCTGAAGCTCGACTCAGACGGCGACGGTTTGTTTGATTTCGACGAGGTCAACCGCTACTACACCAACCCGGCCAAAGCAGACTCGGACGATGACGGCATGTCCGACAAGTTCGAGATCGACTACGACGTTGGCGATGCTAACAGTGACCCGGATGGCGACGGTGTCGACAACGTGGAAGAGTTCCGCAACGGCACCCACCCCCGTCGTCTGGACACCGATAACGATGGCCTGCCGGACCAGTTCGAGATCGCCACGTTTGGTGCTGAAGCAGCCAGAACGTTCGACAGCGATGGCGGCGGTCGCGGTGACGGTGACGAACTGTTCGTGGACGGGACGGATCTCGAAAACTCTAATGATGACGCCCAACAGATTTACAACGGTTATTACGCAGAGCCTAGGACTGAAGCAGGTCTGAAGGTGCGCATTAGTCGCACAGGTGAGTTCAGCTTTAACGAGCCTGAAAACGGACCGCTCTTGGTGCAAAACGCCGCGAGCCTGGCCGGCTACAGGTTTGAAAGCAGCGAAAACTACGATCCACAATTCATCGAAATGCCGCGTGGTTTGACTCAGCTAGCAGGCGAGTCGATCTGGCGGAGTTCGCTGGTGGCGCTGGACAGCGGCTTACTAGTCAGCCGCGAGTTCTATGTGCCCACTTCCGGACGTGGTTTTGTGCGAGTGCTGGACAAGTTTTACAACGTGACCGACCACGTCATTACCACGGAACAGCGCCTGACCAGCGACAACGTTTATTCGAGCCAGGCTTACGAACAGCAAACCTCAAGCGGCGACAACCAGCTGGACGTCACCGACACCTGGCTGCGCCAGCGCAAAAATAACTATGAAGCCGAGCCTGGCCCAATCTCGCTAATCAACGTGTTTGCCGATGCGGCGGGACGTCAACGCTTGAACGCCGACATCGTGTCCAGCAACAGTTACACAAACTGGACTATCGGCTACCGCTTTGACGTGCCAGCTAACGATCACCGCGTGGTGATGAACTTCTACGCGCTCGAGAACCCGGATAGTCCCCAGCAAAACACCACCCAAGTGCTACAAAGCCTTGGCGAAAACAGCTTGCACGGTATCGCCGCTGAAGACCGCTCGCGCATCGTCAACTTCACCCTGTGCGCCGATGCGGACAGTGACGGGTTATGCGACAGCGCCGAGCAGCAGGCCGGTACCCAACTGAACAACCCGGACACCGACGCCGACCATTTCAACGACGAACTGGAAGTTCGCCTGGGAAGCGACCCAACTGACGCGCAGTCGATGCCGCTGATGGACATCTATACGTTTGCCGACTCCGGCGACCAGATCAAATTCATGCGCCAAAACGGCTTCCAGGGCACGCGCAGCCAGGTGACGACTTTCTATGAGCGCTTTGCGGGCGTCGATTTCGACAACCATGCGGGCATGTGGCTGGTAGATAGCGACAGCGAGACGCTGTCTGCTCGTTCGTTCGACCTCGACAGCTTGACGCTGAACGTTGAAGAAACTGTCGAGGCCGAAGGTGAATTGCTCGATAGCGCTGTGATTGAACAGCAGTCGAACTGGCTGCGCTTGGTCGAGCGGGAGATGGAAGAAGGCGCCGACCCGATTCAGGTGCTGTCTCTGGGAAATCGCACCCAATGGGGAACCAACAATTACGCGGAACGGCCTGCAGATCTGCGCTGCGGCGCGGGCTTGAGCGAATGGAACGGTCTGCCTCTGGTACTTAACGGCTGCACCTTGAGCCGCTTCGACTCGCATACCACCAGCGACTTCGTGCCGCTGGTGAACCTGAGCTTCTCCACCGACTTCGCCACCCAACCCAAAGTCCTGGCCCTCGACGCCGCGCCGCAAATCAACGCCGTCCTAGCCCTCATCGAAGACACGCTCGACGGCATCACCCGTCGCAGCCTCGGCCTCATCGATATGAAAACGGGCAACGTCACGCGCTTGAGCGCCATGCCGGCTAATGCGAAAGGCCTGGCGGTGAAGTTTAAAGATTTCCAGAATGAACCAAAGTGGCCCTTTGAGGTCCCGCAGACCTGATTTGTGAGCCAGTTCACGCCCCCTTGCGTGGCTGCCCTGTATATCGCACACCGCGATAAATGGAATTTGACCTTACACAATGGTGATTTGAATGAAGCAGTTCCAACGCCTGGTCCTCGTGACTGCTGTAGTGGCCGTGGCTTTGACTGGATGTGATTCGGGTGGCGATTCGATTGCCGAAGTGAACGGCAAGCCGGTGACGCAGGAGCGCTTCGATGCGTACCTGAAGTTCAAGCGCGTGCCCACGCAAAATGCCGAGTTGGTGAACCGTGAGCTGGATGAGTATCTGGAGCGCGAGGGCCTGGCTGGGCAGATTGAAGAACAGAAGCTGTTGCCTGCCGAGCAGGTGGAAGCCGAGGTGGCGGAGTTCCGTAAGCAGATGCTGATCGGCCGCTACTTTGAGGAGTTCCTGAAAGAGCGCGTGACGGACGAGGCGGTACGTAATTACTACGCCACTAACCCTGATCAGTTCCAGGCCAAGAAAATTCACGTCGCCCACATTCTGGTGCGTACCAATCCGGGCTTGAGCGAGTCGGAGCGCCAGGCGCTGCTGACCAAAGCCAGCGCCATTTATACCAAGGCCAATTCCCAGGAAGATTTCACTGCCCTGGCCAAGGAGTATTCCGAAGACCAGCTTTCTGCCCAGCACGGCGGCGACCTGGGTTGGTTGCAGGAAGGCGCTATCGATCCGGCGTTCAGCACACGCATTTTCGCCATGAAAGCGGGCGAGTTGTCGGAGCCGGTGGTTACCCCGTTTGGCTTCCATATCGTCAAGGTGTTGGAAGGCCCGCAGGTGATCAAGCAGCCGTTCGAAAGCGTGGCGGGGGACATTCGTTATCGCCTGCGCCAGGAGGCCAAAGCCGCCGAGCTGGAGCGCTTGAAAGCTGCCGCGAAAATCGAGAAGAAAGACGCACCTGAAGCGCCGAAAGCCGCTGAAGCGGACAAGCCAGCAGGTGAAAACCGTGCATCCAGCTAAGTACGCCGGCGCCGCTCTGGCGCTTGCCGTGCTGCTGGCCGGCTGTAACGACGACAGCAAACAGGCACTCAGCGAGGTGCCGGTCGAGCCGTCGGCCACGCTGGTGACCGTGGATAAAACCCCGATCACCCGCGCCCAGCTGGAGCTGACCATCGAGCGCACGCTCGGCGAGTCGGCGCCGCTGTATGCCAACGAAGAAGTGGAACGCAAGATTCTTGAAAGCCTGGTTAGCAGCCGGGCCATGGCCTTGCTCGCCGAGCGTGAGCTGGATGCCAGCGAGCGTGAGCAACTGGAGCTGAAAACCCAGGCGTATCGCGAAGAATTGCTGGTGCGCAATTACCTGCAAGCCCATGCCGATCCGCAGCCGGTCACCAATGAGCAGGTGGCCGATTACTACAACCGTCACCAGGACGAGTTTGGTGGCGGCGTCGAGAAAAGCTTCGAAATTATCGCCAGCGATCAGGAGCTGGAACCGGCACAGCGTACCGAGCTGATCACCTTGCTTAGCGGCACGCAGGTGCAGAGCAAAGATTGGCAGAAACTGGTGGCCGACTGGCGTCAGGCCGGCAAGCCGCTGCAATACCGGCAAAGCCGCCTGAAGCTCGACCTGCTCGAACAACCGCTGCGCAGCCTGGTGGAACCCACCGCGGCGGGCAGCATTGCGCCGTTGTATGTAGACGGCCAGCTGATGCTGGTGCGCGTGACCGCCGTGCAGCAGTTGCCGGCAAAACCGCTGGCTGAGGTGAGCGGGGCGATTCGCGAAAAACTGGCACCGCAAGCGCTGAAACAGGCCGTTAAAAGCCTGAGCAGCGAGGCGTTGGAAGGCGTGGATGTGCAGTACAGCTCGCACTAGACGAGCAACACCTGGGCCGGGCGCGTAGCCGGCAACTTTCAAGGACAGCGGTAGGCAAGGATGAACGTTATGGGGATGCTCGGGGGCAAGCGCGCAAGTGGCCGACTGTTGGTTGGCCTGCTGTGCCTGAGCGCGGCCGCTGCGCACGCCGCCGACTCGTGCCGGGCGGTGTTTACCTCCGGTCTGCAAACCCACGGCACTGGGGGCATCAACTTCCAGTGGGGCGGCCAGCTCGCCGACAACCCCGGCCTTTCGCTAGACAGCCTCAAAGTTCAAAGCGCGTTCGCCTCGCCCAGCTGCGGCAGCAAAAACTGCACGGCTAGCGGCCAGGCGGCCGGCGATTTGCTCACCCTGAAATTGCCCGCCGTCAGCGGCCAGTACGACCTGCGTCTGGGCTACTTGGGCAATGGCGAAGCCGGCGGCGACGAAGTAAACCGCTACCGCACCATCGAGCTGGAAAGCGCCGCCACCCTCAGCTTTAACCCGCGTCATCAGGCCTATTACATCGAGCGTCTGAGCCTTGGCTATGGCGCCAAGGTCACCCTGGCACCGGGCCGTTATTGGATCGGTCAGCTGGACATGGCCAGCAACAGCCAACTGCGCGTGGCCAGCGGCACCGCAAAAATTATGGTCGGCAGCGCCGTGAACCTGCCATATCAGGCGCGCATCAACGCGGGTGACGACGGCAGCGGGCGCCCGGAAGGGCTGCAACTGTTTGTGCGTGGCAACGTGGTGCAGGAATCGGCCAGCGTTATCAACGGCCTGGTGTATGCCGAGGGCGAATACCGCTCGGCGTTTGCCGCACGGCTGACCGGCGCCCTGAATGCCCGCAGCGTTGACGTTGGCAGTGCCGCGCGCATCGAAACGCGCATGGCCGCCATCAACAGCGCCAGCTGGAATACCCAGTGCCAGGAACGCGCGGACCTCGATGGCGACGGCATCCTCGACCTGCTCGACGACGACACCGACGGCGACAGCTACGACGACGAACGCGAGCGCGTCGCTGGCAGTAACCCGCTCAATGCGCAAAGTATTCCCACCGTGGCGCCGCCGGCCGTGCAGCCGAGCCTGTGCGTGGCGTCCTTTGCCAAAGGCCTGCAAACCCACGGCAGCGGCGGGCGTATCAGCTTTGCCCTGAACGCCCAATTGCGCGATGCGCCGTCGGCGTACCTGGCCACCAACCGCGTCGATAACAGCTTTGCCTCCAGCGTGCGCAGCTGCGGCACGCAAGATTGCCAAGCGAGCTTCAGCCCCGCGCCAGTGCCGGCCATGCCGAGCTTCCGTGCCACCAGCAGCACCTTCAAGCAAGACGTCGTCTACGCCGGCAACCTGACCCTCGACGGCAGCCGCAAGGAGTGGCAACGCCTTAACGTCAACGGCACCGCCAAGGTGCGTTTCAATGTGGCCGGTGAATACCTGCTCAAAGAGCTGGAACTGGGCTACCGCAGCACCCTGGAACTGGCACCTGGCGATTACTGGATCGACAAACTGACCCTGGGCAGCGAGTCGAAAATTACGCCCATTGGTAACGGCACCGTGCGCCTGCACGTGCTGAAGAACCTCGAACTGCCGTGGCTGGCGTTGATGAACGCCACGGCTTACGAAGCCCCCGGCGATGCCTCGCGCCTGCTGGTGCTGGCCGAAGGCAACGTCACCCTTGGCTCCAACGCCACCCTGGCCGGTTTCGTCTACGCCAAGGGCAGCGTCACCCAGCAATACGCTTCGCGGCTTTATGGCGGCGCGGTCGCCAGCACTGTCACGCTCGACACCCTGGCGCGCACCACCCATAACGCGGCGCAACTGAGCAAGGTCGACTTCGGCTTGCTGTGCGACCTGGACGGCGACGGTATCGGCGACAACACCGATCCGGACCGCGACGGCGACGGCATTTCCAACGAGTACGAAGAGCAAGTTGGCACCAACCCCAACGACGCCAGTAGCGTGCCGCCTGACATGGACCGCGACGGCATTCCCGACGCTGTGGACAGCGACCGTGACGGCGACGGCGCGGCGAATGACGTTGACGCCTTCCCGAATGACCCCAGCGAAAGCAAAGACCTCGATGGCGACGGAATCGGCGACAACAAAGATGCCGACCGCGACGGCGACGGCATTTCCAACGACTACGAAACCCAGTTGGGCACAGACCCCAACGACAAGGCCAGCGTGCCGCCGGATCTGGACCGCGACGGTACTCCCGACGCGCTGGACAGCGACCGTGACGGCGATGGCGTGGCCAACGACATTGATGCGTTCCCCAACGATGCGGCCGAAAGCAAAGACCTCGACGGCGACGGCATTGGCGACAACGCCGACCTCGACCGTGACGGCGACGGTATTTCCAACGCCTACGAAACCCAACTGGGCACCGATCCGAACGACAAAGCCAGCGTGCCGCCGGACCTCGACCGCGACGGCATTCCTGACCCGCTCGACTTCGACCGCGACGGCGACGGCGTAGACAACGACAAAGACGCCTTCCCCAACGACCCGCGCGAAAGCCGCGACCTGGACGGCGACGGCATTGGCGACAACGCCGACCTCGACCGCGATGGCGACGGCATCTCCAACGACTACGAAGTGCAGGCCGGCAGCAACCCGGACGACCGGACCAGCGTGCCTGCCGACCTCGACAAAGACGGCATTCCCGACAGCCTCGACAGCGACCGTGACGGCGACGGCGTGAGCTAACGACGTCGATGCCTTCCCCAACGACCCGACTGAAAGCAAAGACCTCGACGGCGACGGCATCGGCGACGGCAAAGACCCGGACCGCGACGGCGACGGCATTTCCAACGACTACGAAGTGCAAGCCGGCACAGACCCTGACGACAAAACCAGCGTGCCCGCCGACCTCGACAAAGACGGCATTCCCGACGCCGTGGACGACGACCGCGACGGTGACGGCGTGGCCAACACTGTCGACGCGTTCCCGAATGACCCGAGCGAAAGCAAAGACCTCGACGGCGACGGCATCGGCGACAACAAAGACGCCGACCGCGATGGCGACGGCGTGTCCAACGACTACGAAACCCAGCTGGGCACCAACCCGGACGACAAAGCCAGCGTGCCGGCCGACCTCGACAAAGACGGCATTCCCGATGCGCTGGATGACGACCGCGATGGCGACGGCGTGGCCAACGACGCAGACGCGTTCCCCAACGATGCAGCCGAGAGCCGCGACCTCGACGGCGACGGCATTGGTGACAACGCCGACACCGACCGCGATGGCGATGGCATTTCCAACGACTACGAAACGCAGGTCGGCACAGACCCGAACGACAAAGCCAGCGTGCCCGCCGACCTCGACAAAGATGGCATCCCGGACAGCCTCGACAGCGACCGTGACGGCGACGGCGTGGCCAACGAGGCCGACGCATTCCCGGACAACGCCAGCGAAAGCCGTGACCTCGACGGCGACGGCATTGGCGACAACGCCGACACCGACCGCGACGGCGACGGTATTTCCAACGACTACGAAACCCAGGCCGGCACCGACCCGAACGACAAAACCAGCACGCCGCCAGACTTGGACAAAGACGGCATTCCTGACAGCCTCGACGATGACCGCGACGGCGACGGCGTGCGCAACCCAGACGACCTGTTCCCAGACAACCCGGCCGAAGCAAAAGACCAGGACGGCGACGGCATTGGCGACAACGCCGATACCGACCGCGACGGCGATGGTATTTCCAACGACTACGAAATTCAGCTGGGCACCAATCCCGACGATAAAACCAGCGTGCCGGCCGACCTCGACAAAGACGGCATTCCCGACGCGCTCGACAGCGACCGTGACGGTGATGGCGTAGCCAACGAGCAAGACGCACTGCCCGACGACCCAAGCGAAACCCGCGACCAGGACGGCGACGGTATCGGCGACAACAAAGATGCCGACCGCGATGGCGACGGCATCTCCAACGACTACGAAACACAGGTCGGCACCAATCCGGACGACAAGGCCAGCGTGCCTGCCGACCTGGATAAAGACGGCATCCCCGACAGCCTCGACAGCGACCGTGACGGCGATGGCGTGGCCAACGAGGCCGACGCCTTCCCAGACAACGCCAGCGAAAGCCGCGACCTCGACGGCGACGGCATTGGCGACAACGCCGACTCCGACCGCGATGGCGACGGTATTTCCAACGACTACGAAACCCAGGCCGGCACCGACCCGAACGACAAAACCAGCACGCCGCCAGACCTCGACAAAGACGGCATTCCCGACAGCCTCGACAGCGACCGAGATGGCGACGGCGTGGCCAACGACGCCGATGCCTTCCCCGACAACGCCAGCGAAAGCCGCGACCTCGACGGCGACGGCATTGGCGATAACGCCGATACCGACCGTGATGGCGACGGTATTTCCAACGACTACGAAACCCAGGCCGGCACCGACCCGAACGATAAAACCAGCGTGCCCGCCGACCTCGACAAAGATGGCATTCCCGACAGCCTCGACAGCGATATCGACGGCGACGGCGTGCCCAATGCCCAGGACGCGTTCCCCAACGACCCGACTGAAAGCCGCGACCTCGACGGCGACGGCATCGGCGACAGCAAAGACCCGGACCGCGACGGCGACGGCATCTCCAACGACTACGAAGTGCAAGCCGGCACTAACCCCGACGACAAAACCAGCGTGCCCGCCGACCTCGACAAAGACGGTATTCCCGACGCGCTGGATAGCGACCGTGACGGTGATGGCGTAGCCAACGACGCCGACGCTTTCCCCAACGACCCAACGGAAACCCGCGACCTCGACAAAGACGGCATCGGCGACAACAAAGACCCGGACCGTGACGGCGATGGCGTCAGCAACGCAGACGAAGTGGCCGCCGGTGCCAACCCCGACGACGCCGCCAGCTTCCCGGACCGTGTAGCGCCCGTGGTGACCATCGAAGGCGCCGACAACGCCAGCGTCAGCGAAGACAGCATCACCTTGCGCGGTACCGCGACAGACGCTGGCGTTGGCGTGGCGCGGCTGGAATTCACCTCCGACCGCTTCGCCACCAGCCGCTTTGCCGTCACCCTGCAAGGCAGCAACTGGACCGCCACCGTGCCCCTGCAGGAAGGCGCGAACACGCTCACGCTTACCGCCTTCGACAAAGCCGGTAATCAGGCCAGCGTGGTACGCCGCGTTGAGCGCGTGGCGGTGTCCAGCGACATCGGCTTGACCATCGACTACCCGAGCGCTGGCGCCACCGTCAAAGACGCCACCGTGGTGGTGCGCGGCGTGCTGCGTAGCGACAAGGCTGCGCAGCGCATGGAAGTGCTAATCAACGGCCAGGCCGCGACCCTGACCGCCACCAGCCAGGTCACCGAGTTCGCCTACCAGTCGGGGCCCATCAACCTGCAAGTCGGCCCCAACACCCTGGTGGTTCAGGCCTGGGTCGACCAACGCAGCACTCAGCGCAGCGTCTTGGTCACCTACCAGCCGGCGCAAACCACCTTCAAACCGCCACGCTTCGACAGTCTGAGCCCGGCCAGCGGCAGCCTGCTGTCCGGCAATGGCTTCGTGTTGCGCGGCCAGGTGTACGCCGAAGCCGGTCTGGACAGCGTGCGCCTCAACGGTCGCAACCTGGTGCTGCGCGAAGCCGGCACCCAACTGCTCGACCTCAAAGAAACCCTTGGCGTGCCGGTCGGCCACTCCAGCTACAGCGTCGAGCTGCTGGCCCGCGACCGCAGCGGCCAGGAAACCCGCCAAACCCTCAGCTGGCAGCTCGACCAGACCGCGCCGGTGATTCAGCTCGACACGCCACTGGTGGAATTGCCCGCCGAAAACCGCGTGAGCGAGCAGCCGTTCCCAGTCAAAGGCACCCTGCGTGAAGCCAACCCTGGCAGCTTCCAAATCAACGGCAGCGACGTAACCCTGGAACCCGGCGCCAGCGCTGGCGAATTCCGCTTCGCCACCAGCCTGAGTCTGCCCTTGGGCAAAAGCGTGGAACTGACCCTGGAAGCGCGCGACCAGGCCGGCAATCTGACCCGTCAGGAGTACAGCCTGGAGCTCAACAGCCAGGCCGCCATCAACTGGGTTATCCCCACCGAAGGCACCGAACTGCTCAACCTCGGCGAGCCGATCAGCCTGCAAGTGGCCGCACGGATCGAAGACCTCAGCGGCCAACTGTTCCCACGCGCCTTGTTGCTGGGGAGCAACGGCGACAACCTCGCCGACGCCGCCCTCACCGGCGACACCACGCTCAAAAGCGCCAACCTGCAAGTGCCGGCCGCCGCCGGCCAATACCGCCTGCTCGCCGTGCTGCAAAACAGCAGCGGGCAAGTGGTGGCGCAGAGCAGCCGCAGCATCACCGTGGTCACCCCGCAGCAAGTGCCCGTCGCCCTGGAACGCATCGAACCGGCCAGCGGCGAGCGCAACGCCAACCCCAACGACTTCATCAGCCTGTACTTCAACCAGGCCATCGACATTAGCAAGCTGCAGCTCAAAGTCTTCGAAACCGCCCACGGCAAAACCTACGTAGACCTCGATGGCCTCGGCACCAGCGAGCTGCAAGCCCAGGGCTACCAACTGATCGACGTCAACCGCGACTACCTGCCCGTAGCCGGCAACCTCGCCGAACTGCCCGGCAGCCAGGTGGTGGCCTTCTACCCAAGCCAAGACCTGGCCTACAACGCCGAGGTGTCGGTGGAAGTGACCTACGACGGCCAGGAACTCAGCCGCATTCGCTACCACACGCGCCCGCTGCCGACCTTTATCAGCGGCGTGGTCATGGACCAACTGCAGCAACCGGTGGCCGGCGTGCAAGTGCGCATCGACGAACTCGACCGCAGCGTACAAACCAACGGCGACGGCGCCTTCAACTTCGGCTTCGGCGACAGCGCCGCGCAAAACATTCCGGCCGGGCGCTACAGCCTGCAACTCAACCCCGGCCAGAGCGTGCGCAGCTACGGCAGCGACAGCCGCACCATCAGCGTTCAGAACGGCGTGCTTAACGAACTCGGCCAACTGCAACTGGCCCAGCTCAACACCACGCTGCCCTACGTACCGGTCAAAGGCGGCAGCCAACTGAGCCTGCTCAGCGGCGAACTCAAACTCGACCTCAGCAACGCCAAACTGCAATTCCCCGACGGCCGCCAGGAAGGCGACCTGCACGTGCAAATGCTCCAGTTCAGCGAACTGGCCTACCCGGTCGATCCGATGGCTATGCCGTACTGGATGTATGCGCTGCAACCGGCTGGCGTAAGCGTGCAAGGCAACCTCAGCGTTGATATCGCCGCGCTGAAATATGCCGACAGCTACGACTACCTGCCAGACGACGGCGCTTACGTGGTGCTGGTTGGCCTCGACCGCACCGCTGGCCGTGTGGTGCCAGTGGGCGTTGGCCAGATCGCCAACCTGCGCATCCGCAGTAAAGGCCCATTGCAACCCGGCAACCTCGACCTATTCGGCTTCGCCCTGGCCGGTATCGAAGCGCAGCCCGCATTGCAGGCCTACGCCGACGGACAAATGAACTTGCGTCAGCTGCAAGCTGAGCTCTACCGCTTGAGTAAGAACCGCTGAGGCGGCTCAAGGAATCACTGACAGATGGATATGTTGCGTATGCCAACCACCGCCTCCAGTTCGCGCACTAACGTGCGCCGTAAGGTCTCGTTGTTTGCCCTGGCATTTGGCCTGGTGTTGGGTGGGGCGGCGATGACTGCGCAGGCGTTTAGCCTTGGGCACCTGCCTGGGTATTTCATTCCGCAGCAGTATTTCAAACACGGGGCTGTGTACACGCGGGCTATCGTGCTCAACGAGTCCGGAAAGCCGACTTGGGTGGAATACGACAGCAGCGGCAAGGAAGGCCGGGAGATTGGCGAAGCTGTTGGCCAATATGCGACTGCCAAAGTCATGGCTGGTGATACCTACCGGGCCTACTTGAAGCGCCAGACTGAGATTCGTGCGCTCTATCCCGATGCGCAGGTAATGACCGATTCGGCGTACCGCAGTCGTGCTTTCAAGACCGTAACCGGACAAACCATCGACAAACCGGACATCGACGATTCCACGCTGACCGTGATGGTGCGCGCAGACAAGGATCTGTTCAGCACAACGGGCAAAGACCTGGTGCTGCTGGAAATGCCGATCAAGGACGGCGTGACACCCGATGCGTCGAGCGAGTCGCTACTCCTGGCTACCGACGGCAGCATCCTTCATCAGAGCGCCAACAGCATTGCCTTTCGTGTGGGGTTCTTCGGCAAGGACGGGCAGGTAGCCATCAAGACCTCGCGCGATCGCGATGCGAAGATCTATGGCCCTATGTCTGGCGTTGTAGTTGGCGTAGGCGGCTGGGGGTTCTTCGGTGGGGGTGTCAGCGACAAAGACGGCAAATACAGCTTTAGCTACTGGCTGCCGCCCTGCCCAGGGTTCGACATCGAGTTCACTACGCCGTTGACCCTGGAGCTGCGTTACAAGCGCTTCAGCCCACGTGGCAGCTCGATGATGCCGTATTACATGAGCCGCCCGGACTACGACTACTGCAACGGTCTGGGCGTATGGGATCTGAACGCGGCCAACATTATTGCCACCGCCGCCACTCCGGTTAAGCCCAATCTGGATTTTCCGGTCGATCTGATGGTGCTGGATGCCAGCGCCAAGCTCAAAGACGTCAAGGTGGGTGGCAGCACCACCTACAACGCGGAGACCAGTGATCGCGAGCATTTCCTGCAAGAAAAGTACGATTTCGACGGCGACGAGAAACCGGACTTCGTGGTGCCCGGCAAGAAGTTGAAAAAGGACGTCAATGGCGTCGAGAAGGAGGTGTTCGTCAAGACTAGCCTGGAGGAGGCGCAACTGCAGGGCATCTACCTGTCCAGCAAGTACAGCAGCGTGCCTGAGAACACCGAGGAAAAAGGTCCTGACTTCACCCGTTTGATCGATACTGCGCCGGACTTCAAAGACCGCGGCCTGCTCAAGGACATCAGCGAAAAAGATCTGAAAGACACCGATATCTACGTGTTCCGCGAATCCACTGGGCAACTGGTGGCGGAGCGTCGCGGCCTCAAAGATCAGGAGCTAAACAATAGCTCCGGTCTGGATAGCAAGAACGACGCTTTCCGATTCACCATCCAACTGCGTGGCTCGGTGGAAAGCCTGTACAACGATACCGCCCGTGGCGACGCTAACTTCAAAAAATGGCAGAGCGTTGGCGGTTTCAAGGACGAGTTTCAAAAGCGCATGGCCAACCACTTAAAGGCTGGCGAGAATGTCCGCCTGATTGCCATCAACCGCCCCACCGGTTACGTCGGCAGTAAGGTGGTGCAGCTCAAGACAGGCCTGAGCGGCAACGCTATCAACCTCAACACCGAGGTTATTACGCTCAAGGCGCCCAACCTGAAAATCTGGGCTGAGCGCAAAAACAAGATCGAAAAGGGCCTAACCAAAGGCACTGACAAGAAACAGCTGATCAGTAACGAAGGTGCTGGCCTGGGTAGCGACGTCAGCATTGCTATCTACACCGACTGGCGCGATGCCGATGGCACCGCGCTCCCCGAGGAGCTGGCCGACTACGGTTACACCGGTCGACTGGCCAAAATTGTCGCCGCCAACCAACTGGCGCCGGTCGGCGCGAACAACCTGTCGCAGTTCAAGATCAAGCCAGGCCAGCAAGTGCAGGTGATCCAGTTGCCTGAGCAGGTATTGGCCAAGCAGCACCTTTATTTGCAAGTGGCGGGGCAGCCGGAGAACCGCAATCCAGACTTCTCCTCGAAAGGTTCGGGTAGCGGCATTCTCAAATACCGCCCCACGCGCTATGTGCCGGTAAAAGTGGCGCTGCATGACGAAGAGGCCAGCGAGCTGGCGCGCCAAGCCTATCGCAAGGCCATCAAAGACTTCCCCGAGCAGACCTTCAAGGCACCGCAACCGTTGTACTCGTGGCAGTACCGGCCGGAGATGCAGTTCAGTTTGTATGAGCTGAATGTCAGTGCTATTCGCAAGACCAATGCGGACAAGACTGTCACCGATATCCTCGAAGAGACCAAACCGAGGATTGAGGGCTCAGTCGACTATGTGACTGTGGTTTATGACCTGCTCAAATCATCGATTGGTGCACTTGACTCGTACAGCTATACAGGTGATCGGCAATTAGTGCTGGCGCTGGGCGGGGAGGAGATTAAAGCTACCGTTGGTAAGGCGCAGAACATCGTTTTTGACAATATCGAGCACTTGGCGTCGCTGGGCTCGAACGACTTCCTGACCATCCGGTTGTTCGCTAATAACGATGCCGGGAATATTTTGTGGGAGTTTGGCTTCACCACCGACCTTCAAGGCCAGGCTCCGGTCAAGTATGTCAGTGCGGACACCCGTGACGTGGAACTGGTCACCTATGTGCCAGTGGATTCTGAAGAAAACGACCCGAAGAAGATCAAAGTTCACTGGAGTGTTAGCGACGGCGGTTCGCTTGCAGAGTCGATTACCGAATCCAGTGATGGTGTCTTTCACAACAAACTGACCGCTTCCAAGGTGGCCGGTGCAGCTCATGTCGTAACTGCGCGTGTGGTGGAGTCGCAAGACAGTCGCGTGCGACTGGGTTCGGAAGTGGTAATGGAACCCATGACTGTGGTGGCTGGGGCTCCGACCAAGGTGGAAGTCACTAGCGATAGCGCAGCGCTGCTGAGCACCGGTGTTGATACGGCTACGCTTACTGCAACTGTCTACGATCAACATGACAACCCCGCTCAAGAAGGCACGCCGGTTGCCTGGGATAACGGTTATAGCGGCGACCTGGACAAGGTCGAAACACAAGTGAATGCCCAGGGTGTAGCCACCGCTCAATATCGTGCGGGTCTAGAAACATTACCTACTGATGTTTCGTTGTCTGCTGGCGCTGTGGCGCAAAAGGCTACGGTGGAGAAGAAGGCCTTTGACTTCACGGCCTCGTTGTCGGCCAGTAACTTCGAGCCGGGCAGTACTGGGGTGGTTACCGTCACTCTGAGTGAGGCGCCAGAGGAAGCCTTGGATATCAACTGGTTCAACTCCAGTGGGCCAGTCAGCGGTCCTGATGTCACCCAGGGCACGACTATGCAGGCGAGCTTTCAGGTCGGCGGCGACAGCTCTAGCGATGGCCACGTGGCCGTCAACATTGCCGGAGTGGTTAAGGAGTTGCCCTACACCATCACGCCAGTCGATCCAGAAGGCACCATCAAATTTGATTACGCAGCAGTGGCGTCGGGCAATCAGAGCAGCTATTCAGTCGAAACGCTGAACAGCAGCACCGATCAACAAGTAGTTAATTCCACCAATGCCACGGTGCACGGAAAGCCCAACACCACTGTAACCCTCAGCGCCGGCGGCTTCTTTACTCAGAACTTCGCACCCATAGCGATGTTCCCTATGTCTGGTTTTGACGTCGACGCTCAGGGCAACAAGGTGCTGCTCGATACATTGGGTGGGCTTACTGGCAAGGTTGAGGGACGGGTGAGCTGGGATGAATCTGACTCCTACTTCCGTCCAGGCAGCAGCATGCGTTTCGATGGAGGCAAGCTGGTAGTTCTGGATAACGACTCGCTGGATTTCAACACTGATTACTACGCCAATGTTCGCTTCAAAGTGGCGTCGGTTTCCGACGGTGCTGTATTGCTGCGCAAGGGCAGCAACGACTCCAACGGCTACGAACTCAAGGTGGTTGTGGTCGCCAACGTGGCCCGCCTGCAAGCAAGGGTTTCCACTGACCAGGGCGACTTCACCGTTCTTTCCTCCACACCTATTCAGGTTGGTAGCTGGTACCTGGTGGGTGTGCAGCTCAAGGGCGGGGAGCTGACTCTTGGGGTCGGTGCCGCCCGCGACACCGCACCGGCGCCCGGTCTCCCCAACAACTCCGGATTCGCCAACAACCTTGTGGTGGGCGAGGGTTTTGACGGCAATATCAACGAGCTCAAGCTGGGCCAGATCCACGCTTCCCGTGGCTCGCTGGTGCTGATTGATGGCGAGACGGAAAAACAGATCACCTTTGGCAAGGACGGTAAAGCCAAGGTAGCCATCTCCGGTGGCACTGCCAAACTCAACAGCCTTGGTGCTCGCGTGGGGTTCACGGTGCAAATGGACTCTGGCGTAGCCAAGGCCGAGGTCAAGGAGCTGCGTTACCAGAAGTTTTTCTCGCGTTTCTCCTTTGCCAACGATCCGATGGGCAAGGCATACGCGGACTCTATCCAACAGGCCAACGAAAACGAAGGTGGGGTTGCTGTGGTCGATGGTCAGGCCATGGCTGATGCAATTGAGATGCTCAAGAAGGCTGGTAAGCCAGCGCTTGACGCAATCAAGACGGCGGCACAGTTCCTATTTGAGATGACCAGCATCTCGGATGTTTGGCAACTGAGCAAAGCGGTTTACTTATGGACTCATGGACGTTTCGACGAGGTGGATAAAATCGAGCTGGCCTTTGCTGGCATTGGTTTGACGCTGACCATTGTTACCGTTGTGACTACGGTGGGCACCGTGGGTGCAGGGGGGCCAGGTTCCATCGCGGCGATGGTGTCGGTAAAAGGTGCACTCAAGGTACTCAAGGGCACGCTTAAAGAAATCTTTCTCAAAGACCCTGGGCAAATCCTGAAAATTGGCGGCACCGTCGCGCGTTGGTCCTTTGACCTGGTGGGCAAGCTGCTTTCTGGTAAGGCCGGCCGCGAGACGGCGCTCAAGCAGTTGGTGGATTTCAAGGACCTGTTCGTTGATCTGATCAAGAGCGGTAGTGTCGCGACCTGGAATTTGCTGAAAAATATCGGCAAGAGTCCCAAGGGATTCATGGCGTTTCTGAATATTCGCAAGCTCAACAAGTTGCCTTGTTCAGTCTCTGCAACGGACTACCCGCTAGATCGTCTCTACGCACGTCTGGTGCCGCTGGATCTATCGATTTCGCAAGTGCACGCGGCGCCGATGTGCGGTGCAGCATTGTCAGAGAAAATCGCCGCCGCAGTAGACGCGGTGAAAATGTCTGACGCCGAAGCCAAGCTGTTCAGCGACATAACTGTGTTTGCAACGCGTGCAGACTCCACCCTCGACGGTCTGCGCTTCACCTCGCAGACAGTCGACGATCTGGCAAAGTTCGTTAAAGAGGGACACGGTGAAAACATCCTGCTGTTCCTGAAAAACATGGAGGAGGGGGCAGGTAACATGAAAGCTTTCAACTTCGAGAAGATGAGCAAGGTCGGAGCCGATGGTTTGACGCCGTTTGATGTGCTGATGGACGCCATGAAGTATGTGCCCAAAGAAGCGCAAGGCACCGCTTTCAAGAACCTGGCGATTGCCAACGTTAGTAACGTGCGTGGTGTATACGGTGAGGCAGCGACCTTCAAACGTCTGAGTAACAATCCGACGATTCCTCGTGAACTCCCTGCGGACGGCAGTATCACGGTGGGCAAAGATCTACAGGTTGGGCCTAACGTAGATGCGGGGAAAAATGCATCGAACGTACAGGGGCTGGATATTGAGGGTACGGTCCTGCAAGGCACGAACAGCTCTGGCGGTCCCTTCCTTGCCGAGGTTAAAAACTACACCAGCACTTACAAGTTGGATGACCTGAGAGCACAGGTCAAAAAGCACTTTGAGTCGCGGATTTTTGCCATGATGAAAGGGAATGCTTGGGAGGCCGGCAAACCTCATCTACATTTCGAATGGATGGGGTCGGGCTTTGGCAAGGAAGTGAGTGTGAAGAATCGAAAAGATGCCGTGATTAAAATGTGCGAAAAAATGATGGAGGCAAAACCTCGGGTTAGGCCGAAGTTCAATTGCGCAACGGACATTACCTTCAACGTGGTCGAGGACTTCATCGACCCACTGACTACCAAGGCAGCGAATTGATGATTCCTTCCCGAAAAGCGAGTTTTACCTTTGCAACCCATTTCTCGGGGATGGCGACTTGCCGGCTTGTTGGCCAATCGTTGTATGTTTTTTACTTTTGTAATGAAACTCCATCGCTCGGGGGCTCTTCTTTCTTGAAGAAATTCGACTTGTCTACCTTTACCGGTAGTGAGTGGTCTGAGCCTAATTGTCTCTCTCGAGAAACTGCCAAAAATAGATCTTGCCTGATGGATGTGTGCGGCGATGTTCTTGCTATCTATGGTGAGGCGCCAGAGTTGGTGGCACTCGACTCTGCCGATGTGTTGTATGCCGAGCGCAACGGGCTGACCCAACCAGGTTGGGATGACTATTCCTGGGTGCAGTTCTGGGATGGAAAAGCGTATCGCGGCGTCAGTTTCGATGGTGAGGGTGTCGACGTATTCACCCTTGAGGGCAGTCCCACTCTTGTTGCGCATTTGGATATTGACCTCACCTTCAATGATCCGTGGCATGAGCATTACTTTGCCGGCTTTCGCGAGTCTGGCGACCTAGCGGTCTATTGCGTTGAGGCGCAGAAGTATGTGTTCGAAGCGCCCCAAGAAAATTATGTTTTTCGCGACGACCCTGCGGTAATTGGCGGAATAGCATTTGATAATCACCGTGTGTTTTTTATTGCCGGTGACACGCTACTGGTCGGCGATCTTGTTTCTGGCTCTGTACTGTTCGAAATCAAATACCTAGCTTCGGCCAAAATGCAGGCCTTTTTGCAGGAGTTCAACTACGACGCGCGCAATGCCTATGCCACACAAATGGCTGTTCAGGGCGACAAAGTATTTTTGGCGTCCAGTATTCTGAAGGGGTACATCTTGTGTGTCGACCTTCAGCTTCAGGACGTTGTTTGGTTGCGAGGGTACCAGCAACGGGTAAAGGGCATCGTTGCCAAGGGGGAGCTGGTATATGCCGCTGCCGCATTGATTCCGACAGCGTGGGATATCAATACAGGTGAGCAGGTGTGGTCGGCGGATGAGGGTATAGACGCAGTTAGCGCCCAGATCAGCGATCGCTGGCTAGTGTTTTCTGGCTCTGCTGGGGATACCAAATGCTTCAAGCTCGAAGCCCTCTATGAGTCGCCTGCCAAGGCCTGAGTTTATCCATGGATTTCTTTCCGGTACTCCAAGCCGATACTTGGTTTTCCAAAAACAGACGCCGAGAAGTTTTCCACCAGCCGCTGCCCAACGTGCGTTCAGAGCTGTTGAAAAACGCGCCGGAAATTGCGTTCGCAGTAGTTGAGGACAGCACCGTCAACTACCTGCAGCGCGATTTTTCCGAGGTGATAACCGATGAGAGCGTGACCCTTAGCTTTGCCAGATTAAGAGCCACGCTTGCCGATTTCGAATGGCAGAGCTTGCCAGTAAACCCTGCGCTTGATTTGTCCTTGTTAGTTCTGGAGGGTGACTTCCATGCAGCCGAAGCGCTGTTGTTACCAGAGCGCCTGCAAGAAGCCCATAGCCTTCTGGCAACAGAGGAATTGTTAGCGGCAACTCCCCAGCGTGGCCAACTGATTGTGATGCCATACAGAGCCGACCAGCCCGCTACCACGCTTGCCTTTGCCTCGTTTTGCGCTGAGCTGTTCGCCAACCCGGTTAATGAAGCCATCTCGCCCATTATTTGGCAGGTACGCGAGGGGCTGCTTTGCGATCGACTTGAGCTAAACGAGTCAGTGTTGTCGGGCATAAAGAGCCCTGCTGAACAGTGCGTGCGGCCGAGCCTTTATTCGTTGGGGCAAGTGGTCTTTATCACGATGTTCGGCGGAATCTGGGCAGGCCTTTATGCCGTGGCTCTCAATTTTCGTGAGCTAGGGTTGGTATTGAAGTACCGGCTGGCACTCAGCGGCGCGACCCTTACCATTCCCCTCGTCCTCGCCTTTTACTTAAAAGCCCCGAAAACCCCCATTGATCGTCTCTTCCCCCTGCTCGCTGCATTGGGAGCGGCGCTTTTGACGTATATCTGTCAAGGAGAATTGCTCAAGAGTGCGTTTAAACAGGGAGCGCGCCGTCGAGGTTTTATCAAGCAACTTGTGTTGATCGGTGCGTCGTTGCTAATGGCCTTGGTACTGGTGGCGGTCATTGTGCATTTTGATTGGCTGTAGCTCGGGAAGAACCCAATCAACGCTTTTAAATTTTTCCTCATTTTTCCCCGTGGATGCGCGGCATTTACCATCTTTGGAACACTACTCTTAAATTTTTCACCAACTCAGACCCGATCTAAAGAGCTGAGTGAATCGGTAAGCCATTTCCTCCCCGCCGAACGGCACCCCAACCCTGCGCACTCCCGCACCAATTCCCCCCTCAACCTGTGATTTAATTGCCGGCACTTAGCCAGCCCCCGTCTGGCGCTGTTTAGCGGGCTGTTTTGCCCGTGTTCCCGTCGCTGTTTTCACATGGATTGTGCAATGTCGGTTCCCCCTTCTCTCGATTCGCTCGACACCCCCGCGGAAGCGGTGGCGGTGCGTCGTTTGCCGTTTGCGTTTGCCAAGCGCCATGGCGTGTTGTTGCAGGCGGGGCGGGTGGTGTATCGGCCGGGGGCGGCGTTGATGGCGGTGGCGGAGGCGTTGCGGTTTGCCGGCGCGCCGCTGGATGTGGCGCAGGTGGATAACGCGGCGTTCGATCAGGCGTTGAGCGAGGCGTATCAGCAGGATTCGTCCGCCGCCATGCAGATGGTGGAGGGCCTGGGTGATGACATGGATCTGGCCAGCCTGGCCGAGCGCTTGCCGGAAACTGAAGATTTGATGGAGCAGGAGGACGACGCGCCGATCATTCGCTTGATCAACGCCATTCTTTCGGAGGCGGTGAAGGAAAACGCGTCGGACATCCATGTTGAAACCTTTGAGAAACGCTTGGTGGTGCGCTTTCGTATCGACGGCATTTTGCGCGAGATGGTGCAGCCGCGCCGGGAGTTGGCCGGGCTGCTGGTGTCGCGGATCAAGGTAATGGCCAAGCTGGATATCGCCGAGAAGCGTGTGCCGCAGGACGGACGTATTTCTCTGCGCGTCGGCGGGCGTGAGGTGGATGTGCGGGTATCCACGTTGCCGTCGGCCAATGGCGAGCGGGTGGTGTTGCGGTTGCTCGATAAGCAGGCCGGGCGCCTGACCCTGACGCACTTGGGCATGAGCCAGCGCGATCAGCGGTTGATGGAAGACACGGTGCGCAAGCCTCACGGCATCATTCTGGTTACCGGGCCGACCGGTTCCGGTAAAACCACCACGCTGTATGCCAGCCTCGTCAGCCTGAACACCGGCACGCGCAATATCCTCACCGTGGAAGACCCTATCGAGTACCACCTGGAAGGCATCGGCCAGACCCAGGTGAATTCCAAGGTCGATATGACCTTTGCTCGCGGCCTGCGGGCGATTTTGCGGCAAGACCCGGACGTGGTGATGGTCGGCGAAATTCGCGATAGAGAAACTGCTGAAATCGCTGTGCAGGCTTCGCTTACCGGGCACTTGGTGTTGTCCACGCTGCACACCAACAGCGCCATCGGCGCGATCACGCGGCTGGTCGATATGGGCATTGAGCCCTTTCTGTTGTCGTCTTCGTTGCTAGGCGTGTTGGCCCAGCGTCTGGTGCGTACGTTGTGCCCGGTGTGCAAGGTGCCGTATCAGGCCGACGCCGCCGAGTGCGCGCTGCTGGGCATCGACCCGGCCACCACGCCGACGCTGCATCGCGCCAAGGGTTGCAGCGAGTGCAACCAGATTGGCTATCGCGGGCGTACCGGGATTTATGAGTTGGTGGTGTTCGATGACCACATGCGCACGCTGGTGCACAACGCCGCCTCCGAGCAGGAAATGACCCGCCACGCCCGCACCAGCGGCCCGAGCATTCGCGATGACGGCCGGCGCAATGTGCTGGCCGGCGTTACCACGGTGGAAGAAGTGTTGCGCGTGAGCCGGGAGGAGTAATGGCGGCTTTCGAATATGTGGCGCTGGACCTGCGCGGGCAGCAGCGGCGCGGTGTGATGGAAGGCGACAGCGCCCGTCAGGTGCGTCAGTTGCTGCGCGATAAACAACTCGCGCCGCTGGATGTAAAGCCCACGCGCAGCCACAAAGAGCACAGCGCTGGCGGCAGTTTTCGTTTTCAGCGCGGCTTGTCGGCGGCGGACCTGGCCTTGCTGACGCGGCAGATGGCAACACTGGTGCAAGCGGCCATGCCGATTGAGGAAGCGCTGTCGGCGGTGGCGGAGCAGAGTGAAACGCCGCGCGTTAAGTCGATGATGCTGGCGGTGCGTTCGCGGGTGCTGGAGGGCAATAGCCTGGCGGCCAGCCTCAAGGAATACCCGTCGGCCTTTCCGGAGCTGTACCGCGCCACCGTCGCGGCCGGGGAGCACGCGGGGCATTTGTCGTTGGTGCTGGAGCAGTTGGCCGATTACACCGAGCAGCGTCAGCAGTCGCGCCAGCGTGTGCAGTTGGCGTTGTTGTATCCGCTGATTCTCATGGCGACGTCGCTGATCATCGTCGGGTTTTTGCTCGGCTATGTGGTGCCGGATGTGGTCAAGGTGTTCCTTGATTCCGGGCAGAAACTGCCGGCGCTTACCCGCGGCCTGATCGCGGCCAGCGACCTGGTGAAGAACTGGGGCTGGCTGTTTGTGGTGGCGGGCGTGGCGGGCACGGTGATGGCTCGCGCTGCGTTGCGCCAAGAGGCCACGCGGCTGCGCTGGCACATTATTTTGCTGCGCTTGCCGGTGATCGGCCGCCTGGCACGCGCGACTGATACGGCGCGCTTTGCTTCGACCCTGGCGATTCTCACCCGCAGCGGCGTGCCGTTGGTGGATGCGCTGGGCATTTCTTCGCAGGTGATTACCAACCGTTCTATCCGCGCCAAGGTGCAAGTGGCCGCGCAAAAAGTGCGCGAGGGCGGCAGCCTGACGCGCAGTCTGGAGCAGACCAATGAATTCCCGCCGATGATGCGGCACATGATTGCCAGCGGCGAAAAGTCTGGCGAGCTCGACCAGATGCTCTCGCGCACCGCGCGCAATCAGGAGAACGACCTGGCGGCGCGCATTGCCATGATGGTCGGGCTGTTTGAGCCGTTCATGCTGGTGTTTATGGGCGCGGTGGTGCTGGTGATTGTGCTGGCCATCCTGCTGCCGATTCTTTCTCTTAACCAACTTGTGGGGTAGCTGAGTGAAACAGCGCGTTAAACAGGCCGGCTTTACGCTGATTGAAATCATGGTGGTGGTGGTCATTCTTGGCATTCTCGCCGCGCTTATCGTGCCGCAGGTAATGAGCCGTCCGGACCAGGCCAAAGTCACCGTGGCCGGTGGCGACGTGAAGGCCATTTCCGCTGCGCTCGACATGTACAAACTCGACAACTTCGCCTACCCCAGCACCCAGCAAGGCCTCGATGCACTGGTGAAAAAACCGAGCGGCAACCCGGCGCCGAAGAACTGGAACAAAGACGGTTACCTCAAGCGCTTGCCGGTCGACCCGTGGGGCAACCCGTATCAGTACCTGGCGCCGGGCACCAAAGGCCCGTTCGATTTGTACTCGCTGGGCGCCGACGGCAAAGAAGGCGGCAATGACAGCGACGCCGACATCGGCAACTGGGACAACTAAGCAGCCATGCGCGCCGCCCGTGGTTTCACCCTGATCGAGTTGCTGGTGGTGCTGGTCATCATCGGCACGATGGTGGGCCTGGCCGTGCTCTCGATGGGCAACGGCACCGGCAGTCGCGAGCTGCGCAATGAAGCCGAGCGCCTGGCTGCACTGATCGGCGTGCTGGCCGATGAGGCCGTGCTCGACGGCCAGGAATACGGCCTGCTGGTGAATGCCGAAGGCTACCGCGTGCTCAGCTACGACAACCTCTCCGGCACCTGGACCGACGCCGCTACCCAGAAGGAACACCGCACCCCGGCCAGCCTGCGCCTGGTGCTTGAGCTGGATGGCGAAGCGCTAAAACTGCCCGAGCCTGAAGCGCAGGACGACCAGCCCGGCCTGGCGAAAAGCAGCGAAGAAAAGAAAGACCCGGTGGTGCCGCAGGTGCTGATTTTGTCCAGCGGCGAGCTCTCGCCCTTTCGCCTGCGCCTGGAAGAACGGCGCGCTGGCGGCAACGCCTATGCGCTGGCCAGCGATGGCTACCAACTGCCCAGCGCAGAAATGGACAGTTCGCCATGAATCAGCAGCGCGGTTTTACCTTGCTGGAAGTGTTAGTGGCGTTGGCCATTTTCGCCACGGTTGCCGCGTCGGTCTTAACCGCCAGCAGCCGCAGCCTGGTGGTGGCGCAGCAGCTTGAGGCGAAAACCCTGGCGGGCTGGATTGCGGAAAACCGCGTGACCGAATTGCAGCTCAAAGTACCGACCCCCGGTGAAGGGCGCGACGACAAAAGTCTGGAGTTCGGCGGTCGCGAATGGGAAACCCACAGCGAAATCGAGAGCACCAGCGACAAGGGCATGCGCCGCGTCACCGTATGGGTCGCGCCCAAGGCCGAGCGCGGCAGCACCGGGCCGGTGAAAGACCGTGCGGTGCAAAGCCTGACTGGTTTTCTCTCGGTGCGCAGTTGATGAAGCACGCCGCGCAACGGGGTTTTACCCTGCTGGAAGTGATGATCGCCGTGGCGATTTTTTCCCTGCTGGCCATGGGCACGTACCGCATGTTGTCCACCGTGCTGAAGACCGATGAAGTGACCCGCCAACACGAGCGCGACCTGCGCGAACTGAGCCGCGCCTTCGCCTCGCTCGACCGCGACATTACCCAAACCCTGAACCGCAGCGTGCGTGATGCCTACGGCGACGAGCGCGCCACGCTGATCGGCGAGCTGGGCGCCAGCGATGGCGACGCGGCGCTGGAGTTCAGTCGCAACGGCTGGCGCAATCCGCTGGGTGGCACGCGTGCGCAAGTGCAGCGCGTGCGCTGGCGGCTGGCCGGTGGGAATCTGGAGCGCCTGTACTGGAACGTGCTCGATCAGGCGGTGGACAGCCAGCCGCGCATTCAAAAAGTACTCACCGGCGTGCAGGCCATGCACCTGCGCTTTATGGATGACAAAGGCGAGTGGCAGGAACAGTGGCCCTCAAGCCAGAACAACGTCAGTGCCGACGAGGCGAAAAAGCTGATGCCGCTGGCGGTGGAAGTGAAGCTTGAACATCGCCACTACGGCGAGCTGACTCGCCTGTATCGCCTGCCTGAGCCGGGCATGAAAGAAGAGACCGGCGACGCGCCGGCCGACCCCGACGGCGGTGGTTCGGTCGATAAAAAAGACGACCAAAACGCGCCGGGGAAACCCCCGGTCTCCTCGCCTGAAAAAGGCAGTGAGAGCGAGGCCGCGCTATGAAACGACAGCGTGGCGTGGCGCTGATTACCGTGTTGCTAGTGGTGGCCATTGTCACGCTGGTGTGCGCGGGCTTGATTGCACGCCAGCAACTGTCGATCCGCAATGCCGGCAATCAATTGGTCATCAGCCAGGCCCGGCAATACGCACTGGGCGGTGAGGCACTGGGCCAGGCGGTGTTGCTGCGCGACCTCAAAGGTAAGGGCGTGGACCCGCGCGCCACCATCGATCATCCGCTTGAAGCCTGGGCCAAACCGCTGCCGGTGTTTCCCATCGACGGTGGAGAAATTGGCGTGGCCATCGAAGACCTTGCAGGGCGCTTCAACCTCAACAGCCTGGTGATCGACGAGCGCGCCAACGACCCGGCCGTGAAGCGCTTCAAGCGCTTGCTGCTGCGCCTGAAAATCGAGCAGCCGTATGCCGAGCGCCTGGTTGATTGGCTCGACAAAGACCAGGAGCCCAACGGCGAATTCGGCGCCGAAGACAACGCCTATCTGCTCATGCAGCCGCCTTACCGCACCGCCGGCCACGCCATGCAAGACATCTCCGAACTGCGCCTGCTGCTGGGCATGACCGAGCAGGACTACCGCCGCTTGCTGCCCTACGTGGCGGTGCTGCCGGCCAAGGTGGCGCTGAACGTGAACACGGCCAGCGCCATGGTGCTGTCGTGCCTGAGCGACAGTCTGGACCCGGCATCGGCGCAAGGCCTGCTCGCCGGCCGTGGGCGCGAAGGCTACAAAGAGATTCGCAGTTTCCTCGATCAGCCGGCTCTGGCCGGCACCGGGGTAACGGCGGCGGGCCTGGGTGTGGGCAGCGCCTACTTTCAGGTGCGCAGCGAAGTGCGCCTGGGCGGTCGCCGCCAGGTATTGCTCAGCACCCTGCAACGCGACCCCAAGGGCGTGGTGCGCGTACTGCGCCGAGACACAGGCCAGCCGGGCTACCTCAGCCCGGTGGCCGAGCAACCGGGAGAATGACCATGGACTGCCTTTTCTTGCCGCCCGCCTGTGGCCGCGAACTGGGCGAACAGGCCGCGCTGTACTGGCAGCCTGAAAACGGCATCGGCCAGTGGTTGCCCGCCAGCGAATGCGCTGCCAGCCTGGAAGGCCGCGTGGTGGCGCTGGTGCTGCCGATGGAAGCGGCGAGCGCGTTTGTGATCAGCTTGCCGACGCAAAAGGCGCGGTGGATGCGTCAGGCCTTGCCTTACGCCGTCGAAGAATTGCTCGCCGAAGAGGTCGAGTTGTTTCACCTGGCGCTGGGCGACATGACCGCCGAGGGCCGCTACCGCGTGTTCGCCATTCGCCGCGCGCTGCTGGGCGGCTGGCTAGATGAGCTGCAAGAGATCGGTCTGAACATCGCCTCCATTTACCTCGACGCCGACCTGCTGCCGCGCTCCGGCGAGCAAGCGCTGGCGGTGGGCGAGCGCGTGTTGCTCGGCGGCGAGCTGGATACGCGACTGGCGATTGCCGCCGAGCGCTGGCCGCAGTTCCAGCCGTTCTTCGACACCCTGGTGCAGCCGACTACCAGCGAAGACCCGTACACGCTGTTGGCCCAAGGCCGTGGCAGGGCCGTTGACTTAGCCCAAGGCGAATTCGCCCCGCGCAGCGACAACAAAGCCTGGACCATCTGGCGCCCGTTCGTGGCCGTGCTGGGTGTGTGGGCGGTGCTGTATTTGGGCACATGTGTGGTGCAGGCCTGGCAGTTGGAGCGGCGCGGCGATGCCTTCAACGCCGCGAGTGTGGCGCTGTACAAAGAGCTGTTCCCCGAGGACCAGCGCATCGTCAACCTCAAGGCGCAATTCGCCGAGCACCTGAGCCAGGGCCAGCAACGCGAAGGCGGGTTTATCAGCATGCTGGAGCAGGCGTCCGGCGCGATTGCCGAAGCCAAGTCGCCGCTGTCGGTGGTGCAGGTGGACTACAGCCAGGTGCGCGGTGACCTGGCCTTGCAAATTCGCGCTAAAGATTTCGCCGCGCTTGAGCAGCTTCGCCAGCGCCTGGTGGAAGGCGGCATGAAAGTGCAGCTGGGCTCTGCCAGTCGCGAAGAAGAAGGCATTACGGCGCGCGTTGTGCTGGGGAGGTGGCGCATGAACCCCTTGAGCTTATGGAAAGAACAGGCGCTGGCGCAGTGGCGCCAGTCGTCGCTGGGCCAGCGCTGGCAGCATTTACCCAGCCGCGAACGGGTGGCGTTGTCGGCCCTGGCCGGGTTTCTGGCGCTGGTGCTGCTGTACATGTTCGTTTGGCAGCCGATTGTTCAGCGGCTGGAGCGCGCGCGCAGCTACTACGAAAGTCAGCAGGTGCTTTACGCGTACATCCAGGAAAACGCCCTCGTGCACGCGGCCTGGCCCAGACCAAAACCGTGCTCGCGCCGGAACAACTGCAAGGGCTGGTCACCAGCAGCGCCCAGCAGCGCGGGCTGAACCTGGAACGCCTGGACAACGACGGCAGCAGCGGTTTGCTCATCTCGTTGGCCAAGGCGCCCTTCGAACCGTTGCTGCTGTGGCTGAGCGAATTGCAAAGCCAGGGCGTGCGGTTGAGCGAAGTGAACTTCGACAAGGCCGAGACCGGGAAGGTGGATGCCAAGGTGACGCTGCAGGCGGGTGAGTGACGGGCGTTGTTGAGTCGGCAACGGATGGTTCGTGAGGCAGGCATTTTCTCGCGGGGGTGAATGCGCGAAGGTGGCGTGCGGTGTCTGAGGGTTCGGGATCCAGGGTGCCAAGAGTAAGGCGTATTTCTGAGCGAGCCTGGATCCCCGCCTGCGCGGGGATGACGGTGGTCTTGGTCTGGAACGTAGCCGGTAAACTTCACCCGTCATTCCCGAAGGCGGCGGTCCGACGATTCGGAATCCAGAATGACGCGGGTGACGCCTGGTTTCTAACACGCGATACGGCGCCAGTCTTATCCGGCCCTCCTACCTCGCGCTCATCGCCCATTCTTGAAAAGTCAGTGAATTTTCCTCAGCAGTCGCGCTCAAAACCCGCAGTAACTCGTGGGTCTGGTGCAGGTTTTAGGGGTGGACAGGACGATGTCGTTTTTGATGGAGAACCATGCATGCGCAGGCTGGGGAGGCGAGATGGCCGAGCGCATTCGTGCATTCGACTGGTCGAGCACCGGCTTGGGAGCCATCGACACCTGGTCTAAGAGTTTGTGCACTAACGTGCAAATGTTGCTGGCATCCCCCGTGCCGCTGGTAATGCTCTGGGACCAGCCCGGTTACATGATTTACAACGACGCCTACGCCGAATTCGCCGGCGGTCGTCACCCTTATTTGCTCGGTACGCCGGTTGAGTTGGGTTGGCCGGAAGTGGCCGATTTCAACCGCAACATCATGAATGTCTGCCTCGGCGGCGGCACCCTCGAATACCAGAAAAAAGACCTGATTCTGCTGCGCAACGGCCAGCCCGAAGAAGTGTGGCTCGACCTCTACTACAGCCCCGTGTGCGACGACATCGGCAGCCCGGCCGGGGTGCTGGCTATCGTGGTGGAAACCACGGCCCACGTGATTTCCGAGCGCCAGCGCAGTGCAGCTCAAGCGGCGTTTGACGCGGCAAACGAGCGCCTGCAACTGGCCCTTAACGCCGGCGCTTTGTTGGGGTCGTTCGTGTGGGATGTGGCCAACGATCAGCTGTCTGGCGACGAGCGTTTTGCCCGCACCTTTTCCTATCCGCTCGATCAGCCGCTGGACAACCTGCCCATTGCGCTGGCCAACGCAGTGATTCATCCCGACGACTTCTCGCGCGTCGAGCGCCTGGTGCATTACACCCTCACGCAAGGCGGTCCCTACAACGCCGAGTACCGAATTCGCCGCGCCGATGGCGAGTACCTGTGGGTGCAAGCCAGCGGCCGCTGCGAGTTCGACGAGGCCGGCAAGCCGCAGCGGTTTCCCGGTCTGATTTTCGATATTCACGAACGCAAGGTGGCGGAAGAGTCGCTGCTGCAACTGACTCACACGCTCGAGCAACGGGTGGAAGCGGAAGTGCAGGCGCGGGCCGACGCCGAGGCGCGCCTGCGTCAGGCGCAAAAGCTCGAAGCCATCGGCGGCCTTACCGGCGGCGTGGCGCACGACTTCAACAACCTGCTGCAAGTGATCGCCTCCAACCTGCACCTGCTCGCTCGCCAGGAACCGGACAACGCCAACGTGCAGCGTCGCCTGGGCTCGGCGCTGGCGGCAGTGGAGCGCGGTGCCAAGTTGTCGTCGCAACTGCTCGCGTTTGCCCGTCAGCAGCCTTTGTCGCCGGCGGTGTACAGCCTTACCAGCCTGTTTGACGGCTTGGGCGAGGTGCTGCAGCGGGCGTTGGGCGAAATGATTCGTGTCGACCTGCAACTGGTCGACGAGCCGTGGAGCGTGCACGTCGACCGCAATCAGCTGGAAAACGCCTTGCTGAACCTGGCGCTGAACGCGCGCGACGCCATGCAAGGTGAGGGCACCATCCGCATTCACGCCGACAACGTGGCGCTCGACGAAGCTTATTGCCAAGGCAAGGAAATCAGCCCCGGCGACTATGTGCACCTGTCCATTTCCGACAGCGGCAGCGGCATGAGCCCCGACGTACTCGGTCACGCCTTCGAACCGTTTTTCACCACCAAGCCCAACGGACACGGCACCGGCCTGGGCTTGAGCATGGTGTTTGGCTTCGTCAAACAGAGCGGCGGCCACATCGACATGACCAGCGAGCTGGGGCAGGGCACCACGGTGCACCTGTACTTCCCGCGCAGCACGCTGGAAGAAAATCCTCAACCCACCACCGGGCTCAACCAGGCGGGCAGCGCGGGCGGCGAACGAATTTTGGTGGTGGAAGACAACCCGGACGTGCGCTGCACCGTAGACGAGCTGCTGCAGCAACTGGGTTACAAAGTGCTGCTGGCAGCCAATGGCGACGCCGCCATGGACGTGCTGCAAAGCGGAGCGGAGGTCGACCTGATATTCACCGACGTGGTCATGCCCGGCACCATCAAAAGTGCCGACCTGGCCGCGTGGGCCAAACTGCAACAACCGGCTATTCCCGTGGTGTTCACCTCCGGCCACACGCGCGACATCATTTCGCGCAACCACCAGCTCACCCCCGACATTCATCTGCTGAGCAAACCCTACGGCCCGCAAGCTTTGATGGACATGTTGCAGAGCGTTTTGAGCAAGTCGGCCTGAGCAAAACCCGCGATTTTGAGCCTCTGGCTTAACCGACTTCACATATTTGCCCTGCTGTTGGTCGATCTGCCTGAACTCCTGAGCGAATTGGCGAGTCCCAGTCGGGTGTACAGAATTCTGGACCAACGTTGTGGAAAGAAGATTTGCAGCGACCCGGCCGGGAGCGCCGGTAAGCAGAGGGAAACCAATGACCGAATTACAAAGCACCGATGAACTGCTCGAAGAGCTCTTCGGCGACCCCCAAGCCGCTGCCGCAGCGGCCCGCGCACGCATGGCCAAGCCAGCGCAGCGCCACGAACCGGAAGATGTGCAACTGCAACTCGACCCCGCCGTGCTCAAAGCCTTCCGCGCCGCTGGTGGCGACTGGCAACAGCGCATCAACCTGGCACTCAGTACCTGGTTGGCCGAGAACGATCCGAAGCAGATGCACAGCGCTTAAGCGCAGCTTTCACAAAAAACGGAGCCTTGGGGCTCCGTTTTTTTATGGGCGAAGGGAATGTGGATTTTCCGTGCGCTTTTCTCACTGCATCTCCCGGCGTTGCCTGCGCGCTTGCTGGCTGGGTCGGATTGTTGCGAGACGGCCCTGCGTTCCTAATGGGCTGGAGTTATCCAAGGAAGGACCACCATGACGACGATAGAAAGCACAGCTAATTGGAAGGTAAAAATCTACCCAAACGACGATCCGCCTCCACATTTTCACGTGCAAACCCAGGGGGGTGAGTCATTGGTCAACATAGCTACGCTGGCAGAGCGGCGAAGGGGAGCCGATAAGCAAGCGCTCCAAGAAGCGTTGGCTTGGGCCATTCATAACCACACCACGCTGGCCCGAGTGTGGGGCGAGCAAAAACTGCAGGAGCGACCTATGAACCAGGAGCTGCGAATAGTTGACGTGGAGTCCCTTGGCCAAATGACGTTAGAGGTTACGTGGAGCGACGGCAGTTCACTGAACGTGAATCTTGCGGAACCGATTCAGACCTTCAAGGTGTTGGCGCCCTTGGCCGACCCTGCGTTGTTTAATGACGTGGAGGTGGGCGACTGGGGATTTGACGTCGTTTGGCCCGGCGGCATCGAACTGCCTGCCTGCACACTTTATGGTTTGGCCATAGAGCAAGCGGAGCAAGCCATGCCCAAGTGGGCCTTCAATGAGTGGATGCACCAGTACGGCTTATCACTGAAGCGGGCAGCAAATACGTCAAACCTTACCCGGCGGACCCTCACAACTCGTAGCTCTGGACCGAGCCAGATTCCCCATCGCGCAGGCCTGGCGAGCGAAGGCTGGAGCGGGGTGTGTGAGTCTCTCGGCCAGTATGATGTTCAGCCGAATGCAATGCAGACGAAACAGCCGCAGGGTGCGGTGAGGGAAAACTAAGCGGAAGGTGTAGCGGCTGCCCAATAAAATCGGAGCCCCTCACTCGAGGCTCCGTTTTTATGCGCTGAGGCTGCGCCTTCAAATCACCTTCACCGCCCGCCCAATAAACTGAATCGGCCCGGTCGGTTTGCCAATGGGCGAGCCGGTTTTCTGTTCCAGGGTCAGTTCGAACAGCTGGTTGTCTTGCAGCGGCGGCAGTTTATCCAGCGGCACGTGCAGGGTTTGCCCAGGCTTGACCAGGCCCAGCGATACCGGCCCTTGCCAGCCATCGCCCTTGGTCCAGAACTCCAGCGCCTTGTCGCTCGGTACTTCAGCCACGCCCAGCGGGATCAGCTGGATTTCGTTCGGGTTGTTGGCTTGCACCACCCAGCCCGGCGCGTTGCTTTGCGGGGCCACCAGTACAACCAGGTAGGTTGGCGTGGCGGACGGTACGGTCTGTGTGGCAAGCAACACGGCGAGCACCAGCGAGGCGCTCAGGCCCACCAGCGTTAGGCCGCGCCACAGGGCCAGCAGGTTCCACCAAGGCGTGGCGGCGGGTGGCGTTTGTCGATTTGCCAGCAGGCTGCGTTCGATACGCGCCCATAGCTGACGCGACGGTGTGTGCGGTTTGGCCAGCGCGGTCAGCGGGTGCAAGCGCTGCTCCCATTCATCTACCGCACGGCGCAGCGCGGGTTCGAAGGGTAGCCGGGCTTGCACCTGGGCGCGTTCTTCTGCCGGCAGGGTGCCGAGCACGTATTCGCCGGCCAGTTCGTTGAGGGCGGCGTCGTCTGTTTCGTGGTGTGTGGTCATCCCATGCACCCTCGTAAGGCCACCAGGCTGCGTTTGATCCAGGCTTTGACGGTGCCCAGCGGCGTCGCCAGCTTGTGTGAAATTTCTGCGTGGGAGTAACCGTCGACGTAGGCGTGAATCACGCACTGGCGGCGTTCGGGTTCCAGTTGTTCCAGGCAGCCGTGGATGCGTTCGGCTTGCATCAGGCTATCCAAATTCTCTGCGCTGTCGTTGCTGCCGGCTTGTTCGGCCAGCGCCTCCAGCGTGTGCGTATCGTCTACTTGAACCTCACGACCGTGGCTGCGCAGGTAGTTGAGTGCCAGGTGGCGGGTGACGCTGTAGATCCAGCCACGCGCGGAGCCGCGTTCGGCGTCGAAGCTGCCGGCGCCGGCCCAGATTTTCAGAAAGGCGTCGTGCACAATGTCTTCGGCCAAGGCGGTGTCGCGCACCAACTGCCGCGCCACGCCAAGCAGGCGCGGACTTTCTTGTTGGTACAAGCGGTGCAACGCCTCGCGTTCGCCCCGAGCGCAGGCGGCCAGCGCGGCGGCGTAGTCAAAAATAGGTTCGGACAAGGTGAGGTTCGTCAGCAGAAGGAAAGGGCACGCGCCAGCCTAGACGACTTTACGCGTGCCCATACGCCGTGATCGTTTCCGGTTATTTGGCGGCCCAGAAAATGTAGTCGGCCTGGTAGCTGACGATTTCCTGTTTGCCTTTGTTGGCGGCGGTGCATGCGGTGGCCGGCGCAACGCCGCCTTTGAGCGCTACACGTTGAATGTAGGTCACGCCGGTCATGGCGCCTTTACCTTCAGCCGGGTTGGCTTTAACCAGTTGATACGGCAGGTTGCCGGCGCCCGACGGTGCTACGGCCACTTGGGTGCCGGTTACTTTCGAACCGTCCTGAGCTTGCCAAGTGGCGGGCGGGCCAAAGTAGGTGCCGACTTGCTTGCCGCTACGGTCGCTGAGCACGGCCTTAGGGCCCACGAAGAACCATTCCATTTGCCCAGCGGCGTCTACTTTGTCGCGGCATTCGTAGGTGATCTCGCCTTTGCCGACGGTTTCCAGGGCCACTTTGTGGCCGTCCGGTACTTTTACGCTGTCGGGCAGTTCCATGGCGGCGTGCGCAGCGGGCCAGCAGGCAGCTGGATAGCAGGGCGAGGCCAAGCAGGTTTTTGCTGTTCATGCAGTTATCTCCAGTAGGGATCAGCGGGCAGCGCAATCGGCTGCTGGAGGTACTACACGTGGGAGGGGCGATTGGATGCAGCAGCGGAAAAATATTTTTCGCCCATGGTTTTTACCGCTCAGTGTGGATAGCGGCGCATGCCCTGCAACGCCTCGCTCAAGGGTTGCGGGCGACCCAGCAAGTAGCCTTGAACCTTGTGCACGCCTAAGGCGCGCAGGGTTTCCAGCTCCTGTTGGGTTTCCACACCTTCGGCCACCACGCTGCTGCCTGTTTCGCGGGCGAAGGCGATAAGGGAGGAGGCCAGGGCGCGGCGTTTGAAGTCGTTGTCGATGCCTTGGGTGATGCTCATGTCGAGCTTGATGATGTCGGGGCTCAGTTCCAGGATGTGCCGCATGCTGGCGTAGCCGGCGCCGGTGTCGTCGATAGACAAACGCACCCCGCGCTGACGCAGCGGCGCGAGCGCTTGCTCCAGGCGCACGTAGTCGGCCACGGCGGCGTGCTCGGTAATTTCCAGCACCAGGCGGCGCGGCGGCAGGTTTTGCAGCAAGGGCGTCAAGCGTCCGCTGTAAACCAATTGCGGTGAACAGTTGAGCGCCAGGTATGTGTGGCCGGGCATATCGCTGAGCGCTTTAACGGCCAGTTGGATCGCGCGCAGTTCCAGGTCGACGCCGAGGCCGGCTTCGGCCGCTTCGATAAACCATTGGTCTGGCGTTTGCGGTGGCTGCGTGCTGAAGCGCGACAGGCATTCCCAGCCGCACAGTTCCAAACTTTGCGCCGCCAGAATGGGCTGATAAACGATGGTGGGCTGGTCGCTGGCCAGCACTTCGGAAATGCGGCGGTGCTTGTGCACGCGGTCGCGTACGCGTTTGAGCTCGCTATCGAGCTGGTCGGCGATCAGCTCGGCAAACACGCGCATCACCTGCACGTCACGCTCGCTCAAGGTGTCGTCGGCCGCGTAGCCAAAGCAGCAGAGGGTGCCGTAGAGGCGGCCGTCGCTGAGCCAGATTGGCACGCTCAAGTGCGCGCCAATCGGCAGCTCGGCGGTTTCCGGCAGTTCCTGGGCGAGCGGGCACATGGCTGTGTCGGCGATTAATTCCGGTAGTAGCCCGTCAACCACGCGCTGGCAGTAGCCGGCTTCCGGGCCCAGGGTGTCGCCGGGGTTGATGGGCGGCTCGCCCTCGGCGTCCACGTGGGTGAACACACGGTCTTCGACGCGAAACTGGGCGATGAACGCGACATCCATGCCCAGGTGCGTGCGCAGCGCTTTCAGCACGCGGTCGATGTAGCTCGAATCGGATACGCCCTGAGGACGCAGGGCGATCAGTTCAGCGAGTTGTACGGCGGTCATTCCCTGAGCCTCCCTTACAGATCACCTGAAACTAAAGCCGGAAAAACCGCTGCTGGCCACTGCTGCCAGCAGCATTCGCAGTGCGTGCGGCCGAATGCAGGCGAGTATTCAAACGGCGCGGCCCTCTCTTGCCTGTGGAACACGCTGGGCGCGGAAAGTTGGAGGTTTCGGGCGGCAGACGACTAGCGAAGCGGCGGGAAATGACCCTGTAACCAGTGGCAGAACAGCTGCGCGCTGGGGCTGCTCCGCTGCGCTTCGGCGACCACCAGGCAGAAGGTGTCGGTGAGCACCACGCGCTGCCCAAACGGCGCGACCAGCACGCCGGCGGCCAAGTAGTCGGCGCAGGTCAGCGGATCGCCGATCGCGATGCCCTGGCCGTCGATGGCCATGGTCAGACAAGTGAGTGAGTCGTGAGCGGTGGTCGCCTTGCTGCTTTCGTAGGGCAGCGCGTCAGCAGCGGCCAGCCAGCGACGCCAGGTGCGGCGGTCGCCTTCGTGAATCAGCGTGTGGTTGGGCAAGTCTGCCGGCGTTTTCAGCGGCACGGCGCCGGCCAATAACGCCGGGCTGCATACCGGAAACTCCTCCATGCGCAGCAGCGGCTGCGCCTGAAATCCGCGCCACGGCGGCGAACCAAAAATAATCTGCACTGCGCCGCTGGCGCCGAGCTGGCTGCCGGTGAGCGAATGCATGGAGGCGCCGAGCTTCAGCTCCAGTTCGATGTCCGGGTGCTGGGCGCGAAATTGCGGCAGGCGTTTGACCAGCCAGGTGTGGGCGAAAGCGCCGTCGACAAACAGGCTGAGGGTCGACACGCGCGGCAGCAGCTCGGCAGTGGCGCGTTGAATCTGCTGCAGCGGTTTTTGCACCTGCGACAGGTACTTCTGCCCGCTGTCGGTCAGCGCCAGGCCCCGGTTGGTGCGGTGAAACAGCTGCACGTCGAGCTGCGCTTCCAATTGCTTGAGCTGGCGACTCACGGCCGATTGCGTCAAGCACAGTTCTTCAGCGGTGCGGCTGACGTTGAGGTAGGTGGCTGCCAACACAAAGGTGCGCAGGGCATCGAGGGAAGGAAAGCGCGTCATGGCGGGCTCGGTGGCGAGGTCTGGTATGCGTGCTAGTCATACCAGCCATGCGCTTTTTTTGATATCCCCGGCCCATCGTTTTTGCCACGCTGGGTTATCAAGCCATAGCGGTAGCGGGGGAAATCGGCGTGTTGCAACTGTTCAAAGAAACGCGGGGCGCGGTCTGTCATGGCCTGGCGCTCACTTATGCCTTAGTGGGCTATGGCCTGGGGCTTGCCGGTTTATTCAGCGCCAACCTGCTGGTCAATCTGTTGGCCACGTTGTGGCTGGCGCACGCCATGGTTATCGCCGGTTATTTGCTGCACGAGTGCGCGCACAACACCGTATTCAAGCGCAACGAGCACAATGCTCGGCTGGGCAAACTGCTGACGTGGGTAACTGGAAGCTGCTACGGCACGTATGAGGACATTCGCTTCAAACACTTTCGCCACCACGTCGATAACGCCGACGTGATCTGGTTTGAGCATGACAAATGGCTGGCCCGCCATCCGCGCGTACTGAAGACCATCGAAACGCTGGAATGGCTGTACATCCCCGCCCATGACCTGTTGATGCACGCGGTGATGGTGTTTAGCGCGTTCATCATTCCCCAGCGCAAAGGCCAGCGCGCCCGCAATCTGATGTTTGTGCTGGTGCGCGGCAGCTTGTTCGCGGCGCTGCTGTGGTTCGCCCCGTTTGCGGCGCTGCTCTACGTCGTCGCCTACCTGCTGATGATGACTGTGCTGCGCTTTATGGATGCGCCGCAGCACGACTATGGCAACTCGGCGACGCTGTTCGACAAGAGCCCAGCGCCGCATAAGGGCGACCGTGCCTACGAGCATCTACACACCTTCAGCAACGTGCTGTCGAGGAAACACCCGTGGGTGAATGTGCTGGTGCTGAACTTCGGCTACCACAATGCCCATCACGTGAAGCCGACTACGCCGTGGTATCGCCTGCCAGCCGTACACCACGAGCTGTATGGCGCCGAACGTTCGATGCTGTTGCCGTTCCGGGCGCAGCTGAAAAGCTTTCACCGCTTTCGTGTGGCGCGTGTCGCCGGCACGGGTGACGGACCCGAGCCGGCTGCGGCGGATTACATGACCATGATGCGCAACGGCGAGATTCGCGGCGGTAACGCAGCGTCCTTTCTGACCTCTTTCTAACGGTGCCCACCATGCAAAAACTCGAAGTCTTTCAGTCGCTGTGGGGCATGGAACTCAAGCACCCGACGCAGCCCGAACGCAGCCATGAAGAAAACTTCGCCATGGCCGCCGAAGCGGGGTTCGCCGGCATGTGTCTGGACCCCAACACGGACGAACTGCCGTACTACCGCGAAACCCTGCCGCTGTTCGAAAAGTACGGCTTGAAAAGCATGGTCAACCTGTTCCCGCGCCGCGTGAGTGACATGCGCCCCTTGCTGGAGTTTGCCCGCGAAGTGAACGCAGTGAAGGTCAACACCATCGCCCAGGTGATGCCGGTGAGCGTAGCCGGCGCCGTGCCGTTGATCAATCGCTGGCTGGAAGAAGCGCAGAGCATGGGCATTGAGTTGCTGTTTGAAACCCACCGCAACGGCATCCTCAACGACCTGTACTTCACCCTCGAAGTGCTCGACGCCATTCCCGAACTGCAGCTCACCGCTGACCTTTCGCACTTCGTGGTCGACCGCGAATTTCCCCTGCCCATCAGCGCGCGTGACCAAGGGTTTATCCAGCGCATTCACGAACGCACCGACTGCCTGCAAGGCCGCATCGCCACGGCCGAGCAGGTGCAAATTCAAATCGACTTCCCGCGACACCAGGCCTGGGTCGAGCAGTTCAAAGTCTGGTGGAAACAAGGCATGGCCAGCTGGCGCGCGCGCAATGCGGCAGATGCGACCTGCGTGTTTCTCTGTGAACTGGGGCCGCCGCCGTACGCGATTACCGGGCGCGATGGGTTGGAGCTGTCGGATCGCTGGCAGGAGGCATTGGTGATTAAGAAGTGGGCGCAAGAATTGTGGGGGGAGTTGGGGTCGTAGCGTGGCGCAGTCACGTCACTGACAACAAAGAAGAACCTATCTGACGCACTCGACAATCTGCATGTCCGTTATTTTGAGATGAGCCACTCTGGCGTTATCTCACGAAGATTTGCGAAATGAGTCGGGTGATTTCAAGCGCCCTTGCCTGATTACTTCGCGCTGCATAGGTCGGCACGCTGGCGCGTTTGCCGGTGTTCGCTGTGGCGGGGGCGCCGGTTGTCACACCTTTGCGCTCGCCTCCATGCCTAAGGTGGCTCGCTTCTTTTTCCTACGGGGTCGCCACACGCGAATTTAGCGTGATTTGTGACGCTCGATTTTTCTTGGCGTCGTTGCGAGCGGTCCTGCGTTAAGCCGATGACTGCTCTTATGTTGCACGCTCAGCTGCCATGGAAGTATCCGCCGCCTATTCGCCTCAGGCGCTAACTGGCAGCGTATGACATGACCTTCTTGCCCCTATTTTTACGCAAGTTTTTTGTAGCTTATCTTTCCCTTTGCACCTTATTTGCGCCTATCGCGCCCGCCCTGGCAGACGTCAATCCAGGCGGTTGCTCGTGCACGGTTACGCAACCACTTCCTGAACTAGGTGGCGCCCCTGCCAAGCCGTCGCCGTCGCGTTCGTCTGCCGATTGGTTTCCTCCTGCCCATGACGCGGACCTCACTCCCCGCATGTTGCGGGACCGCACAAGAGGTTCGGACGACGCGATCAGCATGGGTGCTGGCATGCTCTCCAGCACGGCCAGCACAGCCGCTGAACACTGGTTGGTTGCACATAACATCACCTCGGCGGTGTCATTCAATTTGGGCGAAGGTGGCCTTCGTGGCGGCAGCCTCGACATGCTCGTACCGTTTTACAACGGCGGTAAGGATTTGGTCTTCACCCAGGTTGGCATGCGCCGCGCGAATTCCTACACCGCCGACTACCGCAACACCTTCAACATGGGTCTTGGTTATCGCCATGAGACGAATGGCTGGCTCCTTGGCGTGAACAGCTTTCTGGACCGCGATGCCCAGGGTGACCATGACCGCCTGGGTCTGGGCGTGGAAGCGTGGACTGATTTCCTGAAACTCAGCGCCAACAGCTACCAGCGTCTCTCCAACTGGAAAAGCTCGCCTGACCGCGCGGACTACGAAGAGCGTGCGGCCCGAGGTTGGGATGTGCGCGCGGAAGGTTATCTGCCCGCTTACCCGCAATTGGGTGGCCAGATGATTTTCGAAAAATATTACGGCGATGAGGTGAGTTTGTTCTCAGCCAACGATCGGCAGAAGAACCCTCACGCCATGACACTGGGCGCTATCTACAACCCGGTGCCGCTGCTAAGTCTCGGCGTCAATCACCGTATCGGCCAGGACGGTCGGGCAGATTCCGCCGCTAACCTTACGTTCAATTACCGGTTGGGCGAGTCGTTCGCCAAACAGGTTTCATCGTCGAGCCTCATTGCCAGCCGACTGGTGGCCAATGCGCGGTACGACCTTGTCGCACGTAACAACGAGATCGTGCTGGATAACCGCAAAAATGCGTTCGAGCTCAAAATTCCGGCCGCTGTTAGCGGTAAAGGTAACGAAACTGTGCCGTTCGTTGTCACCGGGGCGAGCCACTTCAGCACCATTACCTGGGTGGGTACTGGAGCCGGCTTTGCCGGTGCGGTCGCAGGCGACGGCAATGCCAGCGTCACGCTGCCTGAGCACATCGACGGCGCACTCAACACCTACACGCTGCAGGCTTCGGGTATTGACGGTTCGGGTCGTAGCCAACTGTCCAACGTCATGACCGTGAGTGTTCGTTCCGCAACCCTGAAAGTTGATGCCACACCTGCGGCTATTGTGGCCGATGGTATTAGCACCACCACGCTGACCGCTCTTGTAGTGGATGCATCGAACAAAGCAGCACGCAGCGGTGAAACGGTGACGTGGAGCACGTCGGCAGGCACGCTTGCGAGCGACACATCGGTCACCGATGGAAACGGCGTTGCACGTGTGCTTCTTACCAGTCCAACAGTGGCCGGTTCAGCCACAGTGACTGCGCTTGCTGGCAACATTAAGGGCAGTAGCGCCGTTAGCTTCACCTCCGGTTCGCCTAGCACCGCTGATAGCGCCATTGACCTGGCCGCTACGCCACTGGCGATCACTGCAGATGGCACAAGCGTGTCGATGCTCAAAGCGACCATTTCAGACGACCAGGGCAACCCGGTTGCCGCTGGCTTTGCTGTCAGTTGGGAAACGAGCGCTGGTACTTTGGCCGGCGCCACTTCGCTTACCGACGCCAATGGCGTGGCGAGCATGCAGCTAACGAGCGCAACCAAGCCAGGTACTGCGCAAGTCCAGGCGAGCATTGGTGGCGCCAAGCAACGGGTTCCGGTCAGCTTTACTCCTGGAATTCCTGCTACTGGTAACAGTGGGCTTACCCTTACCGCCACACCCACAACCATCAAATCTGACGGCGTAAGCACTTCGCTACTCAGTGCCCATGTGCTGGACGCCCAAGGCAATGCGGTCGAAGCAGGTGTGGAAGTCAGTTGGACTAGCACGGGCGGCACGATTACAGCTGCCACCTCGTTTACTGACAATAACGGGGTCGCCACCATGACGTTGACCAGTGCGGCCTCACCGGCAGTAGCCTCGGTGAAAGCCAGCGCCGGTGCCGCTTTTAACGATGTGAGCGTTACTTTCGCCGCGGGCGTTGCTGCGGCTGGCAATGCGGGTCTGGCGTTGGTGGCGTCGCCTGATGAGGTGCTCGCCGACGGCAGCAGTACATCAGTGCTTACCGCTACGCTCCTGGACGATCAGGGCGATGCCGTTGGGGCAGGTGTGAACGTTGATTGGGTAACCTCAGCCGGCACCCTGACGAGCAACTCTTCCAATACGGATGCAAACGGTGTGGCTACGGTCTCGCTGATCAGCTCGACCACAGCGGGTACTGCGACTGTAGATGCTTCGTCAGGCGCAGCATTCAATTCCGTTGATGTAGCGTTCGCTCCGGGAGCGCCAGCTGCCGGCAATGCGGGCCTGGCCCTAAGTGCAAGTCCGTCTGTGATTGAAGCTGACGGAGTGAGCACGTCCGCGCTCAGCGCCGCAGTTAAAGATGTGCATGGCAACCCCGTACGAGCCGGCATCAATGTGAGCTGGACCACCAGCGCAGGTACGTTGGCCGACGCCGTTACCGTTACCGACGCCAAAGGCGTCGCGACAAACGTGCTTACCAGCAGTGCTACGGCCGTAACCGCTGCTGTCGGAGCCCAAACGGGTGCCGCGCAGAATTCAACTAACGTGATGTTCGCGCTTGGCGCGGCGACTGTTACCAGCGCAACGCTCGAATTGACCGCTTCCACCACTTCACTGCTAGCTGATGGCGTGAGCACTTCCACCCTGACTGCCAGCGTAAAAGACAGCCAGGGACAGTCCGTGGGTGCGGGCATTCCGGTGAACTGGACCGCTTCGGTCGGCACGCTTAGCACAAGCGTTTCCGACACTGACGCAAATGGCCGGGCCACCGCAATTTTGACGAGCTCTACCGTAGCCGGCGTATCGGATGTGCAAGCGATTTCCGGGGCGGCACATGACGACGTAGAAATTGCGTTTATCCCGGGTTCACCGGCGGTTGGGGCGAGCGGTCTGACTATAACCGCAACACCTGCAACCATTCCTGCCGATGGCGGTAGCACCTCGACCCTCAATGCGCTGGTGCAAGACCGGTTCGGCAACCCTGTCGCAGCCGGTGTGATGGTGACGTGGACCACCAGCCGCGGAACTCTGGCCAGCAGCTCGACCGCTACCGACTCCACAGGCGTGGCGCGCGTGCAGCTGACTAGCAGCACCGTGTCAGGCACGGCCAATATCGGCGCAAGTGCTGGCCCAGCGAACAATACTGGCGCGGTTACCTTCGGTGCGCCCGTTCCGGCTCACATCGCCGTAACGCCTGCCTCGGCATCCATTCAGGGCGATGGCGCCAGCAGCACAGTGGTGAACGCGACGCTCTCGGACGCTCGCGGTATGCCAATGGGTGCTGGCGTGGTGGTTCAGTGGACCACTTCGGCCGGCACGTTAACCACAGATTCTTCCATTACCAACGCCCTCGGCGTAGCGACTACCACATTGACCAGCGCTCGCTCGGGCGATACGGCGTCCATCGTGGCGTCGGTGGGTAGTGTGGAAGGCACCGGTAAGGTGGTGTTTGTTGTAGGCGCGCCGTCCGTACTGACGATAACGCCTAGCCAGTCTTCGATTCTCGCGAATGGCAATTCCACATCCACATTGACTGCCCGCGTATGGGACGACAAGCGCCAGCCAGTCGGCGCAGGTGTAACGGTTTACTGGACCACTACAGCCGGAACGTTGAAGGACAGTTCCTCAACCACCGACGCAACGGGTGTCGCCACCATGGAGCTCACCAGTTCTGCTGAATTGGTAACCGCTGTGGTACACGCCACCGCAGACAGTGCCAGCAACTCCACCAACGTGCGGTTTGTAGCCGGCGTTACGACCTCGCTCGAGGCGTCGGCGTCGCAAACCTCAATTGTTGCTAATGCCAGCAGCACGACGCGCTTGTCTGCCGAGGCGCAAGACATTGGTGGTCACCCGGTTGCCGGCGCAACAGTTCAGTGGTCCACCACTGAGGGCACGTTGGCCAATAAGACATCCATTACGAACAGCTCGGGTGTCGCCACCATGGTACTGACCAGCTCGCGCAATGCGGGACCGGTTGAGGTGCTGGCGTCTATCGGTGCGGTCGAAGCTAAAACCAACGTTACGTTTACGCCCGGTGTAGCGGGTGGCCTGGTTCTTTCACCGAGCCCGGCCGCAATGGTAGCCGACGGCAGTTCTACCTCAACCATCAGCGCTCAAGTGCTTGATGAACACGGTGTAGCGGTGGGTGGCGGCGTTGTTGTTCGCTGGACTACCAATGCCGGCACATTGGCTGGTTTGTCCTCAAAAACGAATGCCAACGGCATCGCCACGATGGTGCTCACCAGCTCGACAACCATTGGCACTGCTGTGGTTGAAGTGTCAGGGGGCAACACCGTTCGCACAGTTAATGTTCGGTTCACCGCAGGTGCCGCTGCATCGTTGACGGTTGCCGCCACGTCAGCGCGCGTTCCAGGTGATGGGGCCGCCACTACTACCGTGAAAGCAACGGTTAAAGACGTAAACGGCAACCTGGTAGGCCAGGGCGTGACCGTCAACTGGAGCACTTCTGCCGGGACGCTTTCTGCCGCAAGTTCGCAAACCGACAGTTCGGGCGTCGCCCAGATTACGCTGACCAGCGCCAATGCCTACAAAACCGCGACTGTTACAGCCAAATCCGGACCCGGAACGAACACCGCGCAAGTTGAATTTGTGCAAGTTGTTCTGTCTTGGAGTACCACTAATTCCCAAGCAAGTGGTCCGGTGACTTATGTAGTGTTGGTCAAAGATGCGCAGGGTAAAGCGCTACCTGGCGTGACTATTAATTGGCGGGCTGTGTTTACGCCGGTCCACGCCGTTGAGTCAGAAAAAGGTTTTAAACCAGATTTGACTAGCTCGACCAGTGATAACGCGGGTTATGCGAGAATGATTTTTAGAGCATCGAGCGGAGGGGATAGTATTTTTGCTGCTCATTACGTTGTATCGGCAGGGGTTGGGAGTAATTTTCTTACACCGCAACAAACTACTACCTACGTTTTCAAATAAATAAGCGCAACAAGCCCCGGGTTAACCCCCGGGGTTTTTTTATGCTTTCGAAATCGACCCGTACCCAGCGAGGCCAATTGCAATCGCTGACGGCGACATCTTTACCCCGGAACAACCCAGCATTACCCCTCCCGATACAACCGATTCAACAACCCCAACAGCTGCTCTATCTCCTGCGCACTCAACGCCGCCGTGGCGTCCAGATCGCTCTGCACCACCACGTCTTTTAACGTCTTCAACAGCTGCTCTCCGGCTTTGCTGAGAAACAGGCCGTAGGAGCGTTTGTCCGGGTTGCTGCGTACGCGCATGGCCAGGCCGCGTTCTTCGAGGTTGTTCACCATCAGCACCGCTTGCGGCGGTTCGATGGCGAGCGCTTTGGCCAGGTCGCCCTGCATCAGGCCCGGCGACTGCTCGATGATGCTCAGCGCGGTGAATTGCGCGGGGCGGATGGCGTGTTCTTCCAGGCGGGCGGTGAGGTGCTGGGAAATTTTCAGCTGCACGCGCCGCATCACATAACCCACCAAATTATCCAGCGCAGCGTCGAGCGTCGTCGGGTCGGCGGGCGCTGCCTGGGTTTTGGCTTTGCGGGGCATGGTGGCGTCCTGATGAGAAAAAGCATGGTCAACCTGTTCCCGCGCCGCGTGAGTGACATGCGCCCCTTGCTGGAGTTTGCCCGCGAAGTGAACGCAGTGAAGGTCAACACCATCGCCCAGGTGATGCCGGTGAGCGTGGCCGGCGCCGTGCCGTTGATCAGTCGCTGGCTGGAAGAAGCGCAAAGCATGGGCATTGAGTTGCTGTTTGAAACCCACCGCAACGGCATCCTCAACGACCTGTACTTCACCCTCGAAGTGATCGACGCCATTCCCGAACTGCAGCTCACCGCCGACCTTTCGCACTTTGTAGTCGACCGCGAATTTCCGCTGCCCATCAGCGCGCGGGACCAAGGGTTTATCCAGCGCATTCACGAACGTACCGACGCTTGCAAGGCCGCATCGCCACGGCCGAGCAGGTGCAAATTCAAATCGACTTTGCGCAACGCCAGGCGTGGGTCGAGCAGTTCAAAGTCTGGTGGAAACAAGGCATGGCCAGCTGGCGCGCGCGCAATGCGGCGGATGCGAACTGCGTGTTCCTCTGTGAACTGGGGCCGCCGCCGTACGCGATTACCGGGCGCGATGGGTTGGAGCTGTCGGATCGTTGGCAGGAGGCGTTGGTGATTAAGGGGTGGGCGGAAGAATTGTGGGGGGAGTTGGACAGATGAGTAATCGCACATGGCGCTTCACTGCGATTTCGGTCTGACTTTTAAGTGCTTTTGTCGATGCGTGACTCGGAGTCGCAATAGGTTAGGGGTGTCGGTGTCCGATTCGAATTGCGGAACGGTCTTACGTATCCAACGGATGTCGATCCGGGTCGCGTTTTGAACAAAAGGCTTCGCCTCGGACGACCGATAGCGCCCGAGGCCAATGTATGCAAGGGCTAAGGGTCTCAGGGGAAGAGTCGTTCCTAATTTTACTTTGGTTTCCTTGCAGGCAAATACGTACGTTAAAAACCGCCAGATCACCCAGTGTGCAAAAAGAATTCGGAGGTGGGCCATTCGGAATGGCCCTACCGGCCGTGTTTTCCCTTCTGACCGAATTCGCTTCGCTGTGATGGAAGTATTCGCCGCCTAACCGCCACCCGGCGCCCATAGGCAGCATATGACCATGACTCAACCGCAATCGTTTTTACGCAAGTCTCTTGCCGTATACCTATCTGTTTGCACGCTGTTTGCGCCCATCGCGCCAGCGTTTGCGACCTCCGATCCACCTCCTTGCTCGTGCGCCGCAAAGCAAGACCTACCTGAGTTGGGTGGCAGCGTTGGCAAGTCCTCGCCGAAGAGTGCGGACTCAGCATGGCTTGCCCAGCCACACGACGTTGACCTCGCGCCCAGCGTCCTGCGTGACCGCACCAAAGGTGCCGATGAAGCAGTAAGCATGGGCTCGGGAATGCTTTCCGGCGCTGCTAGCGCCGCTACTGAAAGTTGGCTTGCAGGGCACCACATCACATCGGCGGTCTCACTCAATATCGAGGACGGTGGCCTTCGTAGCGGCAGCCTCGACATGCTCGTGCCGTTCTACAACGCGGGCAAAAATCTAGTCTTCACCCAGATTGGCATGCGCCGCGCGAACTCCTACACCGCCGACTACCGCTACACCTACAACATGGGCCTTGGTTATCGCCACGAGACGAATGGCTGGCTTCTTGGCGTGAATAGCTTTCTGGACCGCGATGCCCAGGGCGAGCATGACCGCCTGGGTATGGGTGTGGAAGCGTGGACTGATTTCCTGAAAGTCAGCGCCAACAGCTACAAGCGCTTATCGAACTGGAAGGATTCTCCCGACCGTGCCGATTACCAGGAACGCCCAGCTGCTGGCTGGGATGTGCGTGCGGAAGGTTATCTGCCCGATTACCCACAATTGGGCGGCCAGATGATTGTTGAAAAATATTACGGCGATGAGGTGAGCCTGTTCTCGGCCAACGATCGGCAGAAGAACCCCCACGCCATGACCCTTGGCGCTATATACAATCCGGTGCCGCTGCTAAGTCTCGGCGTCAATCACCGCATCGGCCAGGACGGTCTGTCAGATACCTCTGCCAACCTTACGTTCAATTACCGATTGGGCGAGTCCTTCGCCAAACAGGTTTCATCGTCGAGCCTCATTGCCAGCCGACTGGTGGCCAACGCGCGGTACGACCTTGTCGCACGTAATAATGAGATCGTGCTGGATAACCGCAAAAAAGCGCTAGAGCTGAAACTTCCGGCGGCGGTTAGCGGCAAGAGCAATGAAACCGTAGTGTTTACGGTCACCGGAGCGAGCAACTTCGCGTCGCTTTCCTGGGTGGGCCCTGCTGCCAGCTTCGCCAGTTCCCCCTCTGTTGATGGTACTGCCAGCCTGACGTTGCCTGAGCATATTGACGGCGGCGTTAACACCTACACCTTGCAAGCCATGGGTATGGACCGTTCGGGTCGTAGCCAGCTGTCCAACGTGATGACGGTCAATGTGCTGACTACGGTTCTGCAGATTGACGCGGCTCCCGCCACTATCGCTGCCGACGGCTTCAGCACTACCACGCTCAGCGCTTATCCGGTGGATTCACTTGGTAAGGGCACGCGTACCAGTCAAACCGTGACTTGGACTACTAGCGCCGGCACGCTGGCTAGCGACACATCTGATACAGACAGCCGCGGCGTTGCGCGCGTGGTTTTGACCAGTCCTACGTCGGCCGGACTGGCCAAGATTGAAGCGCAGATGGGTACCGTCAAAGGCACGACCTCCGTACGCTTTGCGGCGGGTCTTCCAAGTGCCAATAGCAGCGCGCTCTTGTTGGAGGCAACACCGCTTTCCATCACCGCCGACGGCGTCAGCACTTCCTCGCTGACGGCGACCATTTACGACGACCTAGGCAACCCGGTCGATGCCGGCCATGCGGTGGCCTGGGAAACGACCTCTGGACAATTGGCCGATACAGCGTCGCTTACCGATGCCACTGGTGTGGCTAGGATGAAACTGACCAGCTCGATCGAAGCCGGCGTAGCCCAGGTTCAAGCCAGCATTGGCCCGGCCAAGCAGCGCGTCCCTGTGAGCTTCGTTCCCGGCATTCCAGCGACCGGCAATAAAGGTCTGGGCGCTTAGCGCTACGCCTACGACCATAAAGTCAGATGGTATTAGCACTTCGACGCTAAGCGCGCTGATTTCGGACGACAAAGGAAACCCCGTCGAAGCCGGCGTAACGGTCAACTGGAGCGCCAATGCCGGCTCCCTCACTGGTGATGTTTCGTATACCGACACCGATGGCGTCGCCACGATGACCTTGACCAGCGAAGCATCGCCAGGCGCGGCGAAGGTCAAGGCAAGCGCAGGCGCGTCCAATAACGAAGTGACCGTTACCTTCGCCGCGGGTGTGCCTGCGGCAGGCAGCGCCGGGCTTGTCCTAGTCGCCTCCCCTGATTCGATTACAGCCGACGGTGTCAATACATCCGTGCTGACGGCTACCGTACTCGACAACCAAGGCGCCCCCGTCGGCGCCGGCGTGCAAGTGGATTGGAGTACCTCGATCGGTACATTGACGAGCGAGGCCACCAGTACCGATGTAAACGGTGTGGCCACGGTCACATTGATCAGTTCGACGATCACCGGCACAGCCACGGTAGACGCCTCTGCCGGCGTGGCATCCAACGCGGTGGACGTTACCTTCGCGGCGGGGGCTCCGGCCGCCGGCAACCGCGGTCTGGCGATCAATACTGCTCCTTCGGTGATTGAGGCTGATGGTATTAGCACCTCGGCGCTGACCGCTGTGGTTAAAGATGAACACGGCAACACCGTTGCCGCTGGCGTGAACGTGACCTGGACAACCAGCGCCGGCAGTGTGACTCCGTCTAACGCCGTCACCGATGCGACCGGTAAGGCTACTGCCGTGCTCACCAGCACTGCATTGGTAGAGACTGCGACCGTGCAAGCTGAAGCCGGCGCCGCGCAAAATTCTGCGGATATTCTGTTTGTCCTCGGCGCCGCGACCATCACCAGTGCGACGCTAAACCTGGCCGCTTCGCAAAGCTCGCTGCTCGCCGATGGAGCAAGTACGTCGAGCCTGACCGCGACGGTGAAAGACATTAAAGGTCAGCCAGTTGGCGCGGGTATTCCGGTGAACTGGACAACATCGGCCGGTCAATTGAACGTGACGGTTTCCACTACCGACTCGAACGGCCAAGCCAATGCCGTGCTTACCTCGTCGACCGTTTCGGGAAGCGCGGATGTGCAGGCTGTGTCGGGCGCTGCCCACGATCAGCTTGACATCACCTTTGCTCCGGGCGTGCCAGCTGCTGGCGCAAACGGTTTGACGATCACGGCTACACCTGCGGTTATTCCCGCCGACGGCGGCAGCACGACCATGCTCAGTGCGCAGGTGCGCGATCGGTTCGACAACCCGGTGGCGCCCGGCACTATGGTCACCTGGACCGCCAGCCGCGGCCTGTTGGCCAGCACAATTACCGGCACCGATGTCAACGGCGTGGCGCGCGTACAGCTGACAAGCGGGACGACTCCCGGCGCCGCCAATATTGGGGCAAGCGCCAACGCCGCCAATAACGCCGCAAGCGTGACCTTCAGTCCGCCCGCGCCGACCCATATAGCGGTCACACCCGCAGCAGCCTCCATTACCGGCGACGGCGTTAGCAACACCGTGGTGAGCGCGGCGCTGACAGATGTAAGGGGAATGCCGCTAGGCGCAGGGGTTCTGGTTGAGTGGAGTACCTCAGTGGGAACGCTTATGAGCGATGAGTCGATGACAAATGCAAATGGCGTCGCTAGTACCACCCTCACCAGTATTCCGGGCGCGCATGTTGCTTTGGTAGACGCCGAGGTGGGTGCGGTGCAGGGCTCGGCTAAGGTGGTCTTCACTGTGGGCGCGCCGGCAGCCTTGACGCTCAGTGCGAGCCATACCTCCATTGTTGCGGATAGCAACTCGAAATCTACTTTAAGTGCGCAAGTCTGGGACTCTAACCTACAACCGGTAGGTGCAGGCATCGTGGTTTACTGGACGACCACTGCAGGTACGCTTGGTAATAGCTCATCCACGACTGATGCCAGCGGCGTTGCAGTTATGGAACTGACCAGCGCTTCAGAACTGGTCACTGCTACGGTTCATGCCACCGCACAGAGCGCGACTAATCTCACCCATGTGCGCTTTACCGGTGGCGTAACCGCGAACCTTCAACTGACGCCTACCCCTACAGTCATCGATGGGGACGGCAAAAGTACGTCGCTATTAAGCGTTGCGGCCACAGACATTAGCGGCAACCCTGTCGTTGGCGCAGTGGTTCGATGGACGACCAGTGCAGGCACCTTAGTAAATGATGCTTCAACTACAAACGCGTTAGGGATTGCCACTATGACCCTGACTAGCTCGAAAACCGCTGCGGTAGCTAAGGTCGTTGCGACGGTAGACAAGATAACTGGCTCGGCGGAAGTGACGTTTGCCCCTACAGTGAATAGCGTCACGGTCTCAGTATCGAATGCGGCGATTATCGCCGATGGTTATACGAGCTCAACTATCTCGGCTTCAGTCGTCAACAACCAAGGCAAACCGGTAGGCGCAGGTGTGGCGGTGCAGTGGACATCAAGCGCCGGCACTCTCTCAGACAAAACGTCTTTGACGGACGCCGCTGGTGTAGCCAAAACAGAGTTGACCAGTTCCGACGCGGTTTCCAATGCTGCCATCGAAGCATCGGTGGGTTCGGTTAAAGGTCGTGCAAGCGTAGCCTTTACTGGCGGTCAATTGAGGTTTGGAACAATACCTGACTTGACTGCGTCACTAAGGGGGCAGGCGACATTTAACGCGGTGGTAACTGATGATCAAGGGCGACCAGTTAAAGGAGTGAAGGTATATTGGAAAGCAACTTACGTTGATTTAGACCTGGATATTTGGAACAGCCATGTATCCGACATTCACTTCCTGCCAACCCAGTCATTTTCAGTCACTGATTCTGCCGGTAACGCGCAAATGACGTTTGCTCCCAAGCTGCATCACTACTGGGCTCAGGCATATACAGTTTCGGCTGGAGTCGGAAGCGGTTTCCGCTCTACCGTCGAGACACCAATCTTTGGTGTGTATAACCCTTATTAAGGTCCTGTTTTAATTGTATAAGAAGCCCCTGGATAAGCACCTGGGGCTTTTTTTTGCGTCTTGGAAGATGGAGTACTTGCCTGCCTGTGCCACGCGATAGCGAACTTGATTGATAACGCGCCGGGCGAGTTGCACGCCATTAGTGCCGGGCCGATCGCCATTTTGGCGGATTTGCATGGGCATCAGGCACCTGATCGCTTCTGCGAGTGGCTCGCCGCGACTAACGACGATCGCGCCGGTATGGCATTACCCCTCCCGATACAACCGATTCAACAACCCCAACAGCTGCTCCCTCTCCTGCGCACTCAACGCCGCCGTGGCGTCCAGGTCGCTCTGCACCACCACGTCCTTCAAGGTCTTCAACAACTGCTCTCCGGCTTTGCTGAGAAACAGGCCGTAGGAGCGTTTGTCCGGGTTGCTGCGTACGCGCATGGCCAGGCCGCGTTCTTCGAGTTTGTTCACCATCAGCACCGCTTGCGGCGGCTCGATGGCCAGCGCTTTGGCGAGGTCGGCCTGCATCAGGCCGGGCGACTGCTCGATGATGCTCAGCGCGGTGAATTGCGCGGGGCGGATGGCGTGTTCTTCCAGGCGGGCGGTGAGGTGTTGGAAGATTTTCAGCTGCACCCGCCGCATTACATAGCCCACCAGATTATCGAGCGCAGCGTCGAGCGTCGTCGGGTCGGCGGGCGCTGCCTGGGTTTTGGCTTTGCGGGGCATGGTGGCGTCCTGATGGGGAAATGGTTAGGCATGTTAATAATTTTTCCGCCCAGATGCACAATCGGGATGAATATTTAGTTATTGGTAATAACCGGTTAGGCTCGCGATTGCCCTGTATTTGAGGCTATGGCCAGCGTTTCTGCGGCCCTCCAGCTAAAGGTGTAGATTGTTTTTCGAAACCTAGAACCGATTTATAGTTAATTGACATAACTAAAAATCCGGCTTAACTTCGCCTCATCCAACCCAGACATGAGGCAGTGACATGAGTACCTACGAAGGCCGGTGGCAAACCGTGAAGGTGGAAGTGGACGAAGGCATCGCCTGGGTCATTCTCAACCGTCCGGAAAAACGCAACGCCATGAGCCCCACGCTCAACCGCGAAATGGCCGACGTGCTGGAAACCCTGGAACAAGACGCCGACGCCCGCGTGTTGGTGCTGACCGGCGCCGGTGAGTCGTGGACAGCCGGCATGGACCTCAAGGAATACTTCCGCGAAGTGGACGCCGGCCCGGAAATCCTGCAAGAGAAAATTCGCCGCGAAGCCTCGTACTGGCAATGGAAGCTGCTGCGCATGTACAGCAAGCCGACCATCGCCATGGTCAACGGCTGGTGTTTCGGTGGCGGCTTCAGCCCGTTGGTGGCGTGTGATCTGGCGATTTGCGCCGACGAAGCGACCTTTGGCCTGTCGGAAATCAACTGGGGCATTCCGCCGGGCAACCTGGTGAGCAAGGCCATGGCCGACACCTGCGGCCACCGCGAATCGCTGTACTACATCATGACCGGCAAGACCTTCGGCGGGCAGAAAGCCGCCGCCATGGGTCTGGTCAATGAAAGCGTGCCGTTGGCGCAGTTGCGCGAAACCACAGTCGAATTGGCGAAGAACCTGCTGGAGAAAAACCCGGTGGTGTTGCGCGCGGCGAAAGTCGGCTTCAAGCGCTGCCGCGAACTCACGTGGGAGCAGAACGAGGACTACCTCTACGCCAAGCTCGACCAGTCGCGGTTGCTCGACACCGAAGGCGGTCGCGAAGAAGGCATGAAGCAGTTCCTCGACGACAAAAGCATCAAGCCCGGCCTGCAAGCCTACAAACGCTGATTCCGGAGGTGTTCCATGTTCGACGTGCCTTTACTGATTGCCGGCCTGGCCCGGCCCGCCGCTGACGGTCGCACCTTCGACCGCTTGAGCCCGTTCACCGGTGAGGTGGTGTCACGCGTGGCCGCCGCCACGCTGGAAGATGCCGATGCTGCGGTGGCAGCGGCCCAGGCCGCGTTCCCGGCTTGGTCGGCATTGGCGCCGGGCGAGCGGCGCTTGCGGTTGTTAAAGGCCGCCGAACTGATGGAAGCACGCGCCCCCGAATTCATGGCCGCCGCCAGCGAAACCGGCGCCGCCGCCAATTGGTACGGCTTCAACGTGCAACTGGCCGCCGGCATGTTGCGTGAAGCCGCGGCGATGACCACGCAGATTCTCGGCGAGGTCATCCCGTCCAACGTGCCAGGCAGCTTCGCCATGGGCCTGCGCCAACCCTGCGGCGTGGTGCTTGGCATTGCGCCGTGGAATGCGCCGGTGATTCTCGGCGTGCGCGCCCTGGCCATGCCGTTGGCCTGCGGCAACACGGTGGTGCTCAAGGCTTCGGAAGCCAGCCCGTTCACCCATCGCCTGATCGGCCAGGTGCTGCACGAGGCCGGCCTGGGTGACGGTGTGGTGAATGTGATCTGCAATGCACCGCAAGATGCGCCCGCCATCGTCTCCCGGCTGATCGCCAACCCGGCGGTGCGGCGGGTGAATTTCACCGGCTCCACACACGTCGGTCGTATCGTCGCCGAGCTGTGCGCGCGGCAGCTGAAGCCGGCCTTGCTGGAACTCGGTGGCAAGGCGCCGCTGCTGGTGCTGGACGATGCCGACCTGGACGCCGCCGTCGCAGCCGCCGCCTTTGGTGCGTATTTCAATCAGGGGGCAGATTTGCATGAGCACCGAACGCCTGATCGTCGATGCCAAGGTGGCCGATGCCTTTGTCAGCAAGCTGGCTGCCAAGGTGGCGCAACTGCGCGCCGGCCCGGCGAACGAAAGCGGTGCCGTGCTCGGTTCGCTGATCGACGCCGCCGCTGGTGAGCGCATTCAAGCCCTGGTGGACGACGCCCTTGGCAAAGGCGCGACGCTGGCAGCCGGTGGCGGTGTGCAGGGCAGCATCATGCAGCCCGTGCTGCTCGATAACGTCACCGACAGCATGCGTTTGTACCGCGAAGAGTCGTTTGGCCCGGTGGCCGTGGTGCTGCGTGGCGAGGGCGACGAAGCGCTGCTGCGCCTGGCCAACGACTCGGAGTTTGGCCTGTCGGCTGCCATTTTCAGCCGCGACGTTTCCCGTGCTCTGGCCTTGGCGCAACGGGTGGAATCGGGCATTTGCCACATCAACGGGCCGACCGTGCACGACGAAGCGCAGATGCCCTTCGGCGGGGTGAAATCCAGCGGCTACGGCAGCTTCGGCAGCCGCGCTTCGATTGAGCATTTCACCCAGCTGCGTTGGGTCACGGTGCAGAACGGGCCGCGTCACTACCCGATCTGAAACACGCCGGTCCATCCCGCAATAACAAGAACAAACAAGCCCCCCCGCCGCCAGACCGGTGAGGGCGGGCGCGCACAGAGGAAAGGCTCGTGAATGGAGAATTCGTAGCAACCCGCGCTGACCACGTGGTGCGCTATCGCCAGGTGGCCATCGGCAATCCAGGGGTGAACATCACCCAGGCGGACGACGGCACCATCTACCTGCGCGCGCAGGAGTCACTCAAGCCTGCCCCGGCGCGCCTGCTCGACCGGCTGCTGCATTGGGCGCAGGTGAAACCGCAGGCCACGTTTGCAGCGCAGCGCGGTGATGACGGCAAATGGCAAACCCTCAGCTACGGCGAAATGCTCAGCAACGTGCGCGCCCTCGGCCAAGCGCTGTTGCGCTACGACCTGAGCGCGCAGCGGCCACTGATGATTCTGTCCGGCAACGATCTTGAGCACCTGCAGCTGGCCTTCGCCGCCATGTATATCGGCGTGCCGTACTGCCCGGTGTCGCCGGCCTATTCGCTGCTGTCCCAAGACCTGGAAAAGCTGCGCCACATCGTCACGCTGTTGCAGCCCGGTCTGGTGTTTGCCGCCGATGCGCCGCCGTACCAGCGCGCCATCGAAACGCTGCTGCCTGCCGACCTGCCGCTGGTGTTCACCCGAGGCGCGCTGCCCGGTCGGAGCTGCGAAACCTTTGCCGACCTGCTCGCCACCGGCAACGTCGAGGCGGCCGACATCGCCTTTGATGCCACCGGCCCACACACCATCGCCAAGTTCCTGTTCACGTCCGGCTCCACCAAGCTGCCCAAAGCCGTGCCCACCACCCAGCGCATGCTCTGCGCCAACCAACAAATGCTGCTGCAAACCTTCCCCGAATTCGCCGCGCAACCGCCTGTGCTGGTCGACTGGCTGCCGTGGAACCACACCTTTGGCGGCAGCCATAACGTCGGCATCGTGCTCTACAACGGCGGCAGCCTGTACATCGACAACGGCAAGCCAACGCCCAACGGCATGGCCGAAACCCTGCGCAACCTCAAAGACATTTCCCCCACCGCCTACCTCACCGTGCCCAAAGGCTGGGAAGAACTGGTCACCGCCCTGGAGCAAGACGCCGAACTGCGCGCGCGTTTTTTCGCCAAGGTCACGCTGTTCTTTTTCGCCGCTGCGGGTTTGTCGCAAAGCATCTGGGATCGTCTCGACCGCATCGCCGAGCAGCACTGCGGCGAGCGCATCCGCATGATGGCCGGCCTGGGCATGACCGAAGCCTCGCCCTCGTGCACCTTCACCACCGGCCCGCTTTCCCTGGCCGGTTACGTCGGCCTGCCGGCGCCTGGCTGCGAGACCAAACTGGTGCCGGTAGACGGCAAGCTGGAAGCGCGTTTTCGCGGGCCGCACATCATGGCCGGCTACTGGGGTTCGCCGCAGCAGACGCGCGACGCCTTCGATGCCGAAGGCTTTTACCGCTCCGGCGATGCGCTGAAATTTGCCGACCCCGAGCGGCCTGAGCTGGGCCTGATGTTCGACGGCCGCATCGCCGAAGACTTCAAATTGTCCTCTGGCGTGTTCGTCAGCGTCGGCCCGCTGCGCAACCGCGCCGTTCTCGACGGCACGCCCTATGTGCAAGACGTGGTAGTCGCCGCGCCGGACCGCGAATGCCTGGGCTTGCTGGTGTTTCCGCGCCTGGCCGACTGCCGCGTGTTATCCGGCCTGCCCAGCGTGGCCAGCGACGCACAAGTGTTGGCCCACGAGCGGGTGCGCGGCTGGTTCGCCGACTGGCTCAAACGCCTTAACCAGAGCGCCACCGGCAATGCCACGCGACTGGAATGGATCAGCTTGTTGAGCGAACCACCCTCGATCGACCGGGGCGAAATTACCGACAAAGGCTCGCTCAACCAGCGCGCGGTGTTGCAGCACCGCAGCGCGTTGGTGGAAGCGCTGTATCGAGGCCAGGCGCCGCAGATCATTCGCTCCAACGGCTGAGCAAACCGCCGCACACAACAATAAAAACTTCGAGGTTTACATGCCCACTTCTACTGCGCAGAACGGCGCGTCGCTGCGCACTATTGCCCTGTGTTTTATCGTCGCCATGCTTGAAGGCCTCGACCTGCAAGCCGTCGGCGTCGCGGCGCCGGCCATGGCCCAGCACTTCGCCCTGAACTCGGCCGCGTTGGGCTGGGTGTTCAGCGCCGGCTTGTTCGGCCTGTTACCGGGCGCAGTGTTCGGTGGCTGGCTGGCCGACCGCTTCGGGCGCAAAAGCGTGCTAGTGGCGGCCGTGGTGTTGTTCGGTTTGTTTTCGCTGCTCACCGCCCACAGCGCCACCTACGAGCAACTGCTCGCGGCGCGTTTGGTGACGGGGTTGGGCATGGGCGCCGCGCTGCCGATCCTGATCGCGCTGTCCTCGGAAGTGGCCAGCCCCGGTCTGCGTAACCTGGCCGTCAGCCTCACCTACTGCGGCGTGCCGCTGGGCGGCGCGGTGGCGGCGCTGTTGGGGATCTTTTCAGTGTCGGGCGACTGGCGGCTGGTCTTCTACGTCGGCGGCTTTGCGCCGCTGGTGATCGCCTTGCTGCTGATGCGCTGGCTGCCAACGCCCAACGCGCGCCAAGGGCAGACGTTGCCGGTGGGCGCCATCAGCCGCGAACTGCTCGGGCAACGCCGTGGCGCGTCGACCTTGCTGCTGTGGGGCGCCTGTTTCTGCACGCTGACCATTCTCTACATGCTGCTCAACTGGCTGCCGACCTTGCTCATCCAGCGCGGCCTCAGCCGCCTGGACACCGCCACCATTCAAGTGCTGTTCAACATCGGCGGCGTCGCCGGCTCGCTGTTGGCCGGACGCCTGATGGACAGCGGCAAGGCGCTGCTCGCGGTGCTGTTGGCCTACCTCGGCATGCTCGCCGCCTTGCTGGCGCTGGGCAGCGTTGAACAGGCGCAAGGGCTGTACCTCGCTGGCCTGGCCGCCGGCGCCTGCGCGGTCGGCGGGCAACTGATTCTCTACGCCCTGGCGCCGCGTCTGTATCCCGCCAACGTGCGCGCCACGGGCGTTGGCGTGGCCGTTGCGGTGGGGCGTTTGGGTTCGATGAGTGGGCCATTGGCGGCCGGCCAGTTGCTGGCGGCCGGTGCTGGCGTCAGCGGTTTGTTGCTGGCCGCTACGCCGTTGGTGGCGATAGCGGCGTGTGCTGCCGCCGTGCTGCTCAAGCGTGACCTGAACAACTGAATTCCCGAGCGACACACATCCTCAGCTCCACTGGACTCCACTGAGGATGACTTTTACCGCGCCGCAGCCTTTAGCCCGCTACGGCGCGGTTTTTTCTTCGCGTTTTTTATTGCGCCGAATAACGCGGACGCGGCGTGGCCACCGGAATCGGGCTGGTGCCATCGAGCGGCAGAAACTCGGCACGCTCGGCGTCGTAAGCGCGAATCTCGCAGGTGTCGATGCTGTAGACCCAACCGTGAATAAACAACTGACCGCTGGCCATGCGCGAAGCCACCGAAGGATGGGTGCGCAAGTGCTGCAACTGCGCGACCACGTTTTCTTCAGTCAGCACGCCCAGGGTTTCGTGCTCCGTGCCGCAATTACAGTTATCCGCCACCATGATTTTTGCCACTTCGGAATGACGCAACCAGGCTTTGACCGTGGGCATTTTTTCCAGCGTGTCGGGGTTCATCACCGCGCGCATGGCGCCGCAATCGGAATGGCCGCAGACGATGATGTGGTGTACGCCCAGCGCCAGCACCGCGTACTCGATGGCGGTGGAAACGCCGCCGTTCATTTGCCCATACGGCGGCACCACGTTGCCCACGTTACGGGTCACGAACAGATCGCCCGGCGAGCTTTGCGTAATCAGTTCGGGAACGATGCGCGAGTCGGCGCAGGTAATAAACATGGCGCGCGGGCGTTGCGCGGTGGCGAGCTTTTGAAAGAGTTCTTCCTGCTCGGGAAACACTTCGGTGCGAAAGCGTTGAAAGCCGGAAACGATCTGCTGCAACGCCTCATCGGCACCCTCGCCTTCGGCCTGGTCGAGGCGATCGAGGTTCTGTTGGTCGCGCGTGTTCATAAAAAACTCCTGAGCGAGAAACGGGGCCTGGATGACTATAGGCGGCTATTGTTCCAGCTTCGCCCTTCACGGGCTATCTTCGGTCCGCTGATCGACCTAACCGCACCACCGAGCTAGCGGTGTGACTAGTTTTTGGCATTGGCGTTCTGTTGTGAGTACAGTCCTTTCGGCCTATTTCACCGCGAGCGCCCCATGCCGTCGATTTACGACCTCAAACCCCGCTTTCAGAACCTGCTGCGCCCCTCCGTTACCCGTCTGCATGCGCGTGGCGTCACCGCCAACCAGGTGACGCTGTTTGCCTGCGCCATTTCGATTATGGTCGGCGCACTGGTGGCGGTATTCGCCGAACACCGCGCGGTGTTTGCGCTCCTGCCGCTGTGGATGCTCCTGCGCATGGGCCTGAATGCCGTAGACGGCATGTTGGCGCGCGAGTTTGGCCAGCAATCACGCCTGGGCGCTTACCTCAACGAGATCACCGACCTGGTTGCCGATGCCGCGTTGTACCTGCCGTTTGCCTGCCTGGCCGGCGTGTCCGGCGCGGCTGTCGGCGCCGTGGTGCTGTTGGCCTGGCTAAGTGAATACGCCGGCGTGCTGGGACTGATGGTCGGTGCTTCGCGCCGTTACGACGGGCCAATGGGCAAAAGTGACCGCGCCTTCGTTTTTGGCCTGCTGGGCTTTCTATTGGCCCTGGGCATCGCGGTCGAGCCATGGCTGACGGCAATCATGGCCGTGCTGGCGGTCTTGCTGGTGTACACCACCTTCAACCGCGTCAAGCGCGGCCTGGCAGAGCAACCTGCCCACTAATCTCGATTCATTACAGGAATTCTACGGATGGAAACTCAACGCCAACAGCACCACGCAACGTTTCCCACCCATGACGGCGTAGACCTCTTCTACCGCCACTGGCCTGCCCACGACGCCGCCGCCGACACCCCGCGCAAAGCCATCGTTTTGCTGCACCGTGGCCATGAACATTCCGCGCGTATGGCGCACCTGGTGGACGAACTCAATCTGCCGGATTTCAGCTTTTTTGCGTGGGACGCCCGTGGCCATGGCCACTCGCCAGGCGAGCGCGGCGACAGCCCGAGCTTTGCCGCCAGCGTGCGCGACGTGGAAGACTTCGTCGCCTTCATCCAGCGCGAGCATGGCCTCGCCATCGAAAACATCGCCGTGGTGGCGCAAAGCGTCGGCGCCGTGCTTGCCGCTACCTGGGCCCATGACTACGCCCCGCGCATCCGCTGCATGGTGCTGGCCTCGCCGGCCTTCGATATCAACCTGTACGTGCCCCTGGCGCGCCCCGGCCTGACCTTGCTGCGCAAGCTCAAAGGCAACTTCTTCGTTAAAAGCTATGTGCGCCCCGGCATGCTCACCCATGACAAGGCGCGCGCCGACAGCTATGCCAACGACCCGTTGATTGCCAAGGCAATTTCGGTCAATCAGCTGCTCGGTCTGTACGAGGCCGCTGATCGCGTGGTGGCCGACGCCGAGGCGATTCAGGTGCCGACTCAACTGCTGATTTCCGGCGCCGATTTCGTGGTCAAGCGCAAACCTCAAGAGCTGTTTTTTCAGCGTCTGGGCACGTTGCAAAAAGAGCGTCATCTGCTCCCGGGTTTTTACCACGACACCCTCGGCGAGGCTGATCGCCACCTGGCTGTGAACAAGGCGCGTGGCTTTATCGAACTGCTGTTCAGCCAGCCGCTGAGCCGGCCGGAACTGCTCACGGCCGACCGCATCGGCTTCACCAAGGCCGAAGCCGAAGGCCTGGCCACACCGCTGCCGCCGCTGTCGCCAACCGGCCTGTATTGGCGCGCCACCCGCGCCTCGATGGGCTTGGGCGCCAAGTTGTCGGCCGGGGTAAAGCTGGGTTTCGACACCGGCTTCGACTCGGGCAGCACCCTGGACTACGTGTACCGCAACACCCCGACCGGCACCGGTTCGCTTGGCCGGATGATCGATACCAACTACCTCAACTCTATTGGTTGGCGCGGCATTCGTCAGCGCAAGCTGCACATTGAGGAGCTGCTGCGCGACACCCTGCAAACGTTGCAGGCGCAGGGCAAGCCGACGCGTATTGTCGACATTGCTGCGGGCCACGGCCGCTATGTACTCGAAGCGCTGCAAGGTCTTGCCCAGCGTCCGGACTCAATCCTGCTGCGCGACTACAGCGACCTCAACGTCAGCCAGGGCCAGGCGCTGATTAGCGAAAAGGGCTTGAGCGATGTCGCTACGTTTGTAAAAGGCGATGCCTTTGATCCGGCCAGCTTGGCCAGCTTGGCCAGCCTGGACCCCAAACCGACCCTGGCGATTGTGTCCGGCCTGTATGAGCTGTTTGGTGATAACGGCATGGTCAGCGCTTCGCTGGGTGGCCTGGCGCAAGCCGTGGAACCAGGTGGTTATCTGATCTACACCGGTCAGCCCTGGCACCCGCAGTTGCAGTTGATTGCCCGCGCGCTGACCAGCCATCGCGGCGGCCAGGCCTGGGTGATGCGCCGTCGTACGCAGGCGGAAATGGACCAATTGGTCGAAGCCGCCGGCTTTCGCAAGGTGACTCAGCGCATCGATCAATGGGGCATTTTCAGCGTCAGCCTGGCGCAGCGGATCGAGGCATGAGCGAGGCCCTGACCCTGGCGCCGGTTTATCCGCAACTGAGCGTGCGCCAGCGTTTTCCCCGGGCGCTGGTGTGGCTGCTGATTCTGGCGCCACTGTTTTTCGCCACCTACAGTTTGGCCAACTGGTTTACCAGCCAGCGCGCGGACGTCGGCACCCTGGTGTTTGCCTGGGAACAGCACACGCCATTTTGGGCCTGGACCATCGTGCCCTACTGGTCCATCGACTTGCTCTACGGCTTGTCGCTGCTACTGTGCAGTAGCCGCCATGAGCTGGATATTCATGCCCGGCGCTTGCTCAGCGCGCAGGTTCTAGCGATTGCCGGGTTCCTGTTATTTCCGCTCACATACACCTTTTTCCCGCCCGGAAATGACCGGCTTTTTCGCCTGGATGTTTGAGGTGTTGATGGGTTTTGACAAACCCTTCAACCAGGCTCCGTCGCTGCATATCGTGCTGCTGATTGTGCTGTGGGTGCGCTACGCCGCTCACACGCCGGAAGGCGTGTTGCGGTGGTTGCTGCACCTCTGGTTTGGGCTGATCGGCCTGTCGGTACTGACCACCTACCAGCACCATTTCATCGACTTACCCACCGGCGTTCTGGTGGGCTGGCTGTGCATCTGGCTGTGGCCCTTGGACCGCCCCAGCCCGCTGGCGAACTTGCGCTGGCAGCCACAGGCCAAGGGCGCCGGCTGGCGTTTTACTACGCGCTTGGCGGCGTGGCGCTCGGTGCGTTGGGGGTTAGTGTCGGCGGCCTGGGTTGGTGGCTGACCTGGCCGGCCACGGCGCTGTGCCTGGTGGCCCTGGATTACCTGCTGGTGGGCGCGACCGGTTTCCAGAAGCACAGCGACGGCACGCTCAGTTGGGCGTCGAACTTTCTGTTCGGGCCCTACCTGATTGGCGCCTGGGTGAACTCGCGGTTGTGGACCGCGCGTCAGCCGGCGCCGGTTTTGATCATGGATGACGTATGGCTGGGGCGAGTTCCCAACAAAGGCGAGCTGGACGACACGCCAATCCGCGCCATTGTCGACCTGTGCGCCGAATTGCCGTGCGCCAGCGGCGGCCGCGCTTACCGAAGCCTGCCCACGCTCGACCTGTTGCCGCCGAGCCCCGAGCTGCTGCGCGCGGCTGCCATGGCCATTGAGCAGGCGCGTCAGCAAGGCCCCGTGCTGGTGTGCTGCGCCCTTGGTTATTCGCGCAGCGCCGCAGCGGTAGCCGCATGGCTGTTGCATAGCGGCCGGGCTGCCAACCCGCAAGCCGCCGAAGCGATACTGCGTCAGGTGCGCCCCGGCGTAGTGCTGCGAGAAGGGCACCTGCGCAATTTGGCTGCGATGGAAGCCGGCACATGAGCGACCTGCGTTTGCTCAGCTGCGCGCGCTTGCTGGAGCAGGGGCAGCGTCTGGATCAGTTGTCCACCGGCCTTAGCGTCGTGGCATTGGCCAGCGCCTTGCTGGTGACCATTCACTACCAACTGCTGCTGGTCGCCGGGTTGCTGGTGCTCACGTTGTTGGCAGGCGCTTTGGAAAAATACTGGGCCATGCGCGTGGCCTTCGACGCGGCGCTATTTGCCCGTCTGGCCGATGCCGCTGACCTGAGCGCGGCCACCGTGGAACTGGACGACGGCTTGCTCGGCCTGGGCCTGATGCCGGCCGCCAACGTGGGACGTGACTGGACCCTGCGCTGCAAGGGCGCCCTGGGCCTGCTGCGCAAGCAGGGTCTGACACTCGCTGTACAACTGCTGTTAGCGGTGGCCGCAGTGGCGGCTGGCGCGTTTGCCTGGAGGACGGCACATGTCACGTGTATCGCAATACAGCTGGCGCGGAGCCTTTGTCGCCCGCCTGATTATCGGCTTTGCTGCTGCCATCACCGGCGCCCGCGCGCTGTGGGTGGGCTGCACGCCTGAGCCCAAAGCACGGGTGTACTTCGCCAACCACAACAGCCACGGCGACTTCGTGCTGCTGTGGTCGTCGCTGCCCAGCCACATGCGCGGCAGCACCCGGCCAGTGGCCGGCGCCGATTACTGGGCCAAGGGCGGTGTGCGCAGTTTTCTGATCAACAAGGTGTTTCGCGGCGTGTTGATCGCGCGCTCGCCCACCGCAACCGACCCCAACCCCATCGACCAGATGGCAGCGGTGCTCGAAGGCGGCGAGTCGCTGATTCTGTTTCCCGAGGGCACACGCAACCTTGAAGACGGTTTGCTGCCGTTCAAAAGCGGCCTGTTCCACCTCGCCAGCCGCTGCCCGGACGTCGAGCTGGTGCCGGTGTGGATCGATAACCTAAAACGCGTGATGCCCAAAGGCCGCACGCTGCCGTTGCCGTTGCTGTGCACCCTGACCTTCGGCACGCCCCTGCAGTTGCTCGAAGGCGAAGCCAAGGCGGACTTTCTCACCCGCAGCCGCGAGGCATTGCTGGCCCTGACGCCCAAGGAGTCCTGACGTGGATCGGCAAACGCTTAACGTATTTATCGCTGTCGGTTTATTCCTCGCACTGGCCTCGCTGGTGGGGCAAATCCTCAAGTGGAAAAAAGGCGCAACGCCAGTCATCGACAACCTCAACGCGCGGATCAACGCGTGGTGGGTGATGGTCGCGGTTCTGGGTGTCGCATTCTTCTTCGGCAAGCCCGGGGTGTTGCTGCTGTTCTACTTGCTGTCGTTCTTCGCCCTGCGCGAATTCATCACCCTGACGCAAACCCGTGGCGGCGACTACCCGGCACTGGTGGCCGCGTTCTACTGCGTGCTGCCGTTCCAGTACTTTCTGGTGTACATCGAGTGGTACGGGATGTTCAGCATCTTCATCCCCGTGTTCGTGTTCCTGCTGATGCCATTTCTGGCGTCCCTGGGCGGCGACACCACGCGCTTTCTGGAGCGTACGGCCAAGGTGCAGTGGGGGCTGATGATTTGCGTGTTCAGCATTTCCCATGTGCCAGCGTTGCTGACCCTGAACATCGCCGGCTACGAAGGCCGCAACTTGCTGCTGATCGCCTTCCTGGTTCTGGTGGTGCAGTCCTCGGACGTACTGCAATACATCTGGGGCAAGCTGATGGGCAAAACCAAAGTGGCGCCAAACCTGTCGCCCTCGAAAACCCTGGAAGGCCTGATCGGCGGCGTGGTATCGGCCACCCTGCTGGGTGGTGCGCTGTTCTGGATGACGCCGTTCAGCTTCCTGGGCGCGCTGGCCTTGGCGTTTGTGATTTGCCTGATGGGCTTTATCGGTGGGCTGGTGATGTCGGCGATCAAGCGTGACCGTGGGGTGAAAGACTGGGGCCATATGATCGAAGGCCACGGCGGCATGCTCGACCGCCTCGACTCCGTGTGTTTCGCCGCCCCGGTGTTCTTCCACCTGGTGCGCTACAACTTCACCTGAGCCTGGGCGATCGTCTGCCGTGGGCGTTGAGGCCGGTTAAACCACCACCTCATGCGCCCTGGGCAGATCCGGCCCAGTGCGCGAGCAGGTGACGGCAGCGGCTGCCACCGCGTAGCTCAGCAATTCAGCGAGCTGCTCCCGGCTCAACCGCGCCATTCCTTCCGGGCTGTCCAGCTCCGCCCGCGTCAGCCACGCCAACAACGCCGCCTGAAACGTATCCCCAGCGCCGACGGTGTCGCGCACGTCAATGCGCCGTGACGGCACCGACACCACGCCATGCTCACGGCTAAACGCGGTGGCGCCTTGGCTGCCACGGGTCATCACCACCAACTGGCAACGGCCACCGAGCCAGCGCTGAATAATCTGTTCCGGCTCAATGCCGGGGTAGAGCAAACCCAAGTCTTCGTCGCTGACTTTGATCAGGTCGGCCAACTGCGCCAGTTCTTCCACACGCTCGCGCCACAGCGCGGCATCAGGTTGAGGGTTGAGGCGGACGTTGGGGTCGAGGCTGATCAGGCGCTTGCCGCTTTCGCGACGAATCAGCTCCAGCAGGGTGTCGCCAATGGGTTGCACCACCAGCGAGAACGAGCCCACGTGCAGGCCGCGTACCTCGCGGCTCAAGGCCGGCAGATGTTCCGGGCGCACGGCGCGGTCGGCGCAGCCTTCGCCGCGAAAGGAGTAGTGCGGGTGGCCGTTGCCGTCGAGGGCAACCATGGCCATGGTGGTGGGGCAGTCGCTGGCGATCAGAAAGTCGTCGCGTACGCCTTCTTCTTCCAGCACCCGGCGCAGGCGGGCGCCGAGAAAGTCGGTGGACAGACCGCCAAACAGCGCCGACTCCACGCCCAAGCGGCGCAGGCCCACGGCCACGTTAAAGGGCGAGCCACCGGCGATGGCTTTGTAGTCCAGCTCGCTGCTGCGCGCGCCGGCCGCCTGGGTGAAAAAGTCGAACAACGCTTCGCCGCAAACCAGGTACATGTCGAACTCCTGAAACAAAAGGGATTGGCTGTTTTTACGCCTGTTGCACCTGCATCACCTGCTGGCGGTAACGCTGGTAGACCGGCTCGTACGCGGCGCTGGCTGCGGGGTTCGGCTCGGTGCGCGTGCGCAGGTCGAGGCTCACGCAGCGGTCGCACAACGCGTGCAAGCTGCCTTCGCCGCCGCTCCACGCCGCCTGAATCGCCGCGCCCAGGGCCGCCGCTTCGGTGTGCTGCGGGCAGACCAGCGGGGTGGCCATGATATCGGCGACTACTTGCCGCCACACCGAGCTTTTTGCGGCGCCGCCGATCAAGCGAATCTCCCGGCTTTCGATGCCGCTGGCGCGCAATAAATCCAGGCCGTAGCGCAGGCCGAAGCACACGCCTTCCAACACGGCGCGGCACAGGTTGGCGCGGGTGAGGTTATCGCTGGTCAGGCCCAGCAAACTGGCGCTGGCGTTGGGCAGCGCGGGTACGCGCTCGCCGTTGAGGAAGGGCAGCATCAGCACGCCGTCGGCGCCAATCGGCGCTTGCATGGCCAGGGCGCCGAAGCTGGCGAGGTCCAGTTCCAGCAGCTCCTGAATAGCGCCGGTGGCGTTGGTCAGGTTCATGGTGCAGATCAAGGGCAGCCAGCCGCCGGACGATGAACAGAACGTGGCGACCGAGGCGTGCGTGCTCACCTGGGGCTGGTCGGCGAAGGCGTACAGCGTGCCCGACGTGCCCAGGCTCATGGTGATGGCGCCGGGGCGGATGTTGCCGGTGCCAATCGCGCCCATCATGTTGTCGCCGCCGCCACTGGCCACCTGCGCGCGTGGGTTCAGGCCCAGCCGCGCGGCAATGTCGGGCAGTACGGTGCCGACCGATTCGTTGGCGCCGATCAAGGTGGGCAACGCGTTGTTAAGGCGCCCACTGGGGTCGATCAGGCGCAGCAGGTCGTGGTCCCAGTCGCGGGTGCGCACGTTGAAATAGCCGGTGCCGGACGCGTCGCCGTATTCGCTGCAGGCGCGGCCGGTGAGCCAGAAATTCAGGTAGTCGTGGGGCAGCAAAATGTGGGCGATGCGCTTGTAGAGGGCCGGGTGGTGTTTTTGCGTCCACAGCAGTTTCGACACCGTGTAGCCCGGCGCAATCGCCACGCCGAGGCGCGCCAACGAGCCCTGCTCGCCGCCGAGAAAATCCAGCAATTGCTGATTTTCTGCCGCCGATTCGGTGTCGCACCACAGCTTGGCCGGGCGCAGCACCTGGCCTTGGGCGTCGAGCAATACCAGGCCGTGTTGCTGGCCGGAAACACCGATGCCGGCAATCGCTTCACCGCTAACACCCGCGTCGGCCAATGCCGCGCGGGTGGCGTGTTCGAAGGCGCTGAGCCAGTCCGCCGGTTGCTGTTCCCGATGGCCGTTGGGCCCGCTGATCAGCCGGTGCGGCGCGCCGCCTGCGCCCAACACCTGCCCGCTGCTGGCGTCGAGCACCAGCGCCTTGGTGCCTTGGGTGCCGCAATCAATGCCGAGGTACAAGGCCATGGCCGGACCTCAGCGCTGATGGTTCAGCGGATCGGCACGCCCGTCGCCGTCGAGCAACGTCTGCAACGTGCCGGTTACGCCGAGGGTGCGCAGGTTATGCAGCTGGCGCTCGAAGGCGGCAACAAACGCAGCCGAGGCTGGAATGGCCGGGCCGAAGACGCGGTCGGCGCCAAGCAAGCGCGTGGTGAGCGAGGCCTTGTCGGCGACTAGACCTTGCGCCCATTCGCCGTGCGGATCGGGAATGCGGTACGCGGTGCCGTTTTCGTCCACACCATCGAGGTACACCGCCCAGGCCGCGACGACCAAGGCAGCACGGTCGAGTTCGGCGCCGTCGGCGATCAAGCGGTTCAGCGTCGGCACAATGAATTTAGGGAATTTCGAGGTGCCGTCGGAGCACACGCGCTCCAGTTGGTCAGCGATGGCCTGGTTGGAAAAGCGCTCGATCAGCGTGTCCTTGTAAGTGGTCAGGTCAATGCCCGGCACCGGCGCCAGTTGCGGGGTCACGTCCAGGTCCATAAAGCGCCGCACGTAACGGCGGAACAGCTCGTCGTTCATGGCCTCATGCACGAAACGGTAGCCCTTGATAAAGCCCAGGTACGTGAGCGCCAGGTGGCTCCCGTTGAGCAGCTTTATTTTCATCTCTTCATACGGCGACACGTCGTCGGTGAACTGCACGCCGACCGCTTCCCATGCCGGGCGGCCGTTGACGAATTTGTCTTCCAGCACCCACTGCAAAAATGGCTCGCACACCACCGGCCAGGCGTCGTCGATGCCGTGTTCGCGCGCCAATTGCTGGCGATGGGCGTCGCTGGTCATGGGCGTGATGCGGTCGACCATGGCGTTGGGAAAGCTGACGTTGGCGTCGATCCATGCGGCCAGTTCGGCGTCGGCCAGCCGCGCGTAACTGAGCAGCGCTTTGCGGGTGACGGCGCCGTTGTGCGGCAGGTTATCGCACGACATCAACGTAAACGCCGGCGTGCCTTCGGCGCGGCGTTTGGCCAGGGCGGCGCAGAGAAAGCCGAACACGGTGGTCGGTGCCTGCGGGTTCGCCAGGTCATGCTGAATGGCGGGCAAGTCGGCGAGAAATTCGCCGCTGGCGTCGTCGATGCAGTAGCCGCCTTCAGTGATGGTCAGCGAGACGATGCGAATGGCCGGCTCGGCCAGTTTGTTAATCACGGCCTGCGCGCCGTCGGCAGCCAGCAGCATGTCGCCGATCACGCCGACCACGCGGACTTCCAGGCTGGGCACGTCGCCCAGTTCCACTTGCGTGTAGAGGTAATCCTGGCCGGCGAGCGCGTCGCGCATGGCTTTGTCTTCGCCGCGCAGGCCGATGCCGCAGATGCCCCAGTCCATGTCCTGGCCGCTGTTGTGCAGCGCTTCGGTGTAGATGGCTTGGTGGGCGCGGTGAAAACCGCCGACGCCAATATGGGCGATGCCTTGCTGGCGCGCGCCCAGGTCGTAGGTGGGCACGGCGATGTAGGGCACCAGGCGGGACAACGTGGAGCGACTGAGTTTCATAAAGTCCTTACGCCGCCTGCTCGGTAGCGCTGCGTTTGTCGATGGCCGTGCCATTGGCGTCGAAGAGGTGGCAGTGGGCGGTGTCGAAGGCCAGTTCCAACGGCTGGCCGTAGGCCGGGCCGAAGTCGCCGCGCACGCGGATGGTCAGCGCCTCGCCGGAGGCGGTGCGCACGTGGCAATAGGTGTCGCTGCCCAGGCGTTCGCTAACGTCGGCGACCACCTGCAACTGGCCTTGCCCGGCCGGCACGATATTGAAATGTTCAGGCCGCACGCCCAGGGTCACGCTGGCGCCCGCCGACAAACCGCAGGCCTCGCGCGGCAGGTGCAGGTTGGCGCCGGCATCAAGTTGCACTTCGCAGCTGCCGCCATCTACCTGGCCAACCGTGCCGCGCAAAAAGCCCATCTTTGGCGTGCCGAGAAAACCGGCGACAAACAGGTTGGCCGGGTGGTTGTACAACTCCAGGGGCGAGCCCACTTGCTCCACGCGACCGCCGTTGAGCACCACCACTTTGTCGGCCAGGGTCATGGCTTCAACCTGGTCGTGAGTCACGTAAATCATCGTGGCCTTCAGCTCTTTATGCAGGCGCGCCAGTTCCAGGCGGGTTTGCACGCGCAGCGCGGCGTCGAGGTTGGACAGCGGTTCATCGAAGAGGAAGATTTTGGGGTTGCGCACAATCGCCCGACCGATGGCCACGCGCTGGCGCTGCCCGCCAGACAACTGTTTGGGCTTGCGTTCCAGCAGCCGCTCCAGTTCGAGAATGCGCGCGGCGTTGTCGACTTTGGCTTGCACGGTGGCCTTGTCGACGCGCGCCAGGTCGAGGGCGAATGACAGGTTTTTGCGCACGGTCATGTGCGGGTACAGCGCATAGGTTTGGAACACCATGGCCAGATCGCGCTTAGCCGGGGCCAGGTCGGTGATGTCTTTGCCGTCCAGCGAGATGGTGCCGCTGCTGACTTCTTCCAGGCCGGCAATAAGGCGCAGCAAGGTCGATTTGCCGCAGCCCGAGGGGCCGACAAACACCACGAATTCGCGGTCGCGTACGTCCAGGTCGATGCCTTGGATGATGGCGTGGCCATCGAAGCCTTTTTGCAGATTGCGGATGCTGAGATCAGCCATGTGAGCACTCCTTGGAAACCAGGCCGGTCATTTCACGGCACCAAAAGACAGGCCACGCACCAGCTGCTTCTGGCTGATCCAGCCGAAAATCAGAATGGGCGCGCAGGCGAGGGTCGAGACGGCGGATAACTTGGCCCAGAACAACCCTTCCGGGCTGGAATAGGACGCCACCAGCGCAGTGAGCGGGGCGGCGGCAGACGAGGTGAGGTTGAGCGACCAGAAGGCCTCGTTCCAACACAGGATCAGCGACAACAACATGGTCGAGGCCAGGCCGCCACGGGCGATGGGCAGCAGCACGCGGCCGATTTCCTGAAAGGTGGTGGCGCCGTCCAGCCGCGCCGCTTCGAGGATATCCACCGGAATATCTTTGAAGTACGTGTAGACCATCCACACCACGATCGGCAGGTTGATCAGCGTGTAGATCACGATCAGCGCCAGGCGCGAATCGAGCAGGCCCATGCTTTTGCACAGCAGGTAAATGGGCATGAGCACGCCCACTGGCGGCAGCATTTTGGTCGACAGCATCCACAGCAGCGTGCGCTTGGTGTGGCGGCTTTCGTGGAAGGCCATGGAGTACGCCGCCGGCACCGCAATCAACATGCACAGCGCCGTGGCGGCGAAGGAAATCAGCACCGAGTTCCAGGCAAAACTGAAGTAGTCGCTGCGCTCGTTAATGTGCAGGTAGTTCTCCAGTGTCGGCACAAAGAACAGCTGCGGCGGCGTGGCGATGGCGTCCATTTCGGTTTTGAAGCTGGTGAGGATCATCCAGAAAATCGGGAAGAAAATCAGCAGCGCCACCGCCCAGGACAGCGTGCCCACGACCACGCTTTGCAGGCGCCGGGATTGCTTCAAGGTCAGCATCGTCAGGCTCCTTTTTTCAGGGTTGGTCGGTGAGGTTTTTGCCAATCATCCGCACCAGGATGATGGCGGCGATATTGGCGATCAGCACGGCGATCAAGCCGCCCGCCGAGGCCATGCCCACGTCGAATTGCAGCAGCGCCTGGTTGTAGATCAGGTACGCCAGGTTGGTCGATTCGTAGCCCGGCCCGCCGCTGGTCGTGGTGAAGATTTCGGCGAATACCGAGAGCAGAAAGATGGTCTCGATCATCACCACCACGGCAATCGGACGCGCCAGGTGCGGCAGGGTCAGGTGCCAGAAAATGGCGATGGGGCCGGCGCCGTCGAGGCGCGCGGCTTCTTTTTGGTCTTGGTCGAGGGACTGCATGGCCGTCATCAGAATCAGAATGGCGAACGGCAGCCACTGCCACGACACAATGAGAATGATCGACAGCAGCGGATAGTGCGCCAGCCAGTCCACCGGCTGAGCGCCGAAGAAACGCCAAACGGCCGCGAGAATGCCCGACACCGGGTGGAAGATCAGGTTCTTCCACAGCAAGGCGCTGACGGTCGGCATGATGAAAAAAGGCGAGATCAACAGCACGCGCACAATGCCGCGACCCCAGAATTCGCAGGCCTCCAGCAAGGCGCTAATCAGCACGCCGAAGATCACGCTTATGGCCAATACGCTGCCCACCAGGGTAAGGGTGTGCAGCGCGCCGGGCATAAAACCGGGGTCGGTGACGAAGAACTCGAAGTTCTCCAGACCGACGAATTCGTTCTCGCCGGGCGACAGCAGGTTGTAGCGGATCAGAGAGAAATACACGGTCATGCCCAGCGGCACGATCATCCACAACAGCAGCAGGGCGACGGAGGGGCTGACCAGAAACCAGCCCGGTTTCAACGCTCGCCGCCTGGCGCGCGGTGCGGCAGCGGGTGCGTTGGCAACGGTGTCGAGAACCGAGGAACTCATGGCGACTCCATGACAGGGTTGAAACGCCGGCGCGGGGGAGCGTGCCGGCGGGGTGCCTCTACGGGGGAAAGAAGGCGTTACGTCGGCTGACTATTTCGGATAGCCCGCACGCTTCATCTCACGCACGGTGCTGGCCTGCGCGGCGCTCAGCGCCTGGTCGACCTGCATCTGCCCGGTCAGCGCGGCGGCGAACAGCTTGCCGACTTGCGTGCCGATGGCCTGGAACTCAGGGATGGTCACCAACTGAATGCCCACGTACGGCACCGGGCGCACGCCAGGGGCGGTCGGGTCGGCAGCTTTTAGTGATTCCAGGGTGACCTTGGCGAACGGCGCGGCGCTCATGTAGGCGTCGTTGTAGGTCGAGGCGCGGGTGCCTGGCGGCACGTTGGCGACGCCATCTTTCTCGGCGACCAGCGCGCCGTATTCCTTGGAGGTTGCCCAGGCGCTGAACAGCTTGGCGGCGTCTTTGGCTTTGGAACTGGTGGGAATGGCCAGCGCCCAGGAGTACAGCCAGGTCGCGCCCTTGTCGGTGACTTGCTTGGGCGCGAAGGTGAAGCCCACGTGGTCGGCGACCTTGCTTTGCGCTTTGTCGGTCACAAACGAGCCGGCCACGCTGGCGTCGACCCACATGCCGCATTTGCCGCTGTTGAACAGCGCCAGGTTTTCGTTGAAGCCGTTGCTCGAGGCGCCGGGCGGGCCGAATTTATTCATAGTGGTGACGTAGAAATTCAGCGCGTTTTTCCATTCGCTGCCGTCAAATTCCGGCTGCCATTTCTCATCGAACCAGCGCGCACCGTAGGCGTTGCCGATGGTGGTAATCAGCGCCATATTTTCGCCCCAACCGGCTTTGCCGCGCAGGCAGATGCCGTACTGGCCCTGGTCAGGCTTGTGCAGTTTTTCAGCGAAACCGGCGAGCTGTTCCCAGGTCGGGTGCTCGGGCATTTCCAGGCCGGCGGCCTTGAACAGGTCGGTGCGGTAATAGGTGATGGAGGCTTCGGCGTAGAACGGTAGCGCATAGAGCTGACCCTTGGCCGACAGCCCTTCGCGCACGGAGGGGAACACGTCGTCGAGGTCGTAGCTGGCGGGCAGGTCTTTCATCGGTTCGAGCCAACCCTTGGCACCCCACAGCGAGGCTTCGTACATGCCGATGGTCAGCACGTCGAACTGGCCGCCCTCGGTGGCGATGTCAGTGGTCAGGCGTTGGCGCAGGACGTTCTCTTCGAGAACGACCCACTTCAGTTTGATATCGGGATGCTGCTCTTCGAAGGTTTTCGAGAGCTTTTGCATGCGGATCATGTCGCTGTTGTTGACCGTGGCGATGGTCAGGGTTTCGCCCGCCAGGGTAACGGCGGACGACGACAAGCAGAGGGCGGCAACCAGTGCCTTGAGCGTGTGGTTCATGGTGTTGAACTCCTCTTGGCAGCCAGGTCGGCGGCGCAAGACATTATTGTTTTTGTTTGACCGGGGTCGATTACACGCCGCCTCGCCAGCGCAAACAACGCCTTGCCTGCACCGCGACCGATACTTTTTTGCAGTCCGTCTGTAGGGCAATTCGCGCAAAAGTGTACGCCGCGCCCCTTTAGCACGCTGATTTGAGGCGGAAGTGGTGAGTCAGGCGGTGTGAATCAGTACCGGTTTTGCTCGGTCATGCGTTGTGTGACCAGCCGTCGGTAACCGGACGGCGTCATGCCTTTGAGTTGCTGGAAGCGCCGGTTGAAGTTCGACACGTTGCTGAAGCCGGATTCGAAGCACACGTCAGTCACCGGCTTGTCGCTGGTGCTGAGCAACTCGCAGGATTTGCTCACCCGCAGGCGATTAACAAACTCCACGAAACCGCGCCCGGTGGCCTGCTTGAAAAAGCGCGAGAAGTACGTTGGCGTCATGCCCAACTGCTCGGCGACCTGCTCCTGGGTGAGGTCTTGCACGTAGTGCTGAAAGATAAAATCCACCGCGCGGTTGATGCGCTCCACATTGCTCTCGTCGGCCAGTTGCGTGGCCCGCACGCCGGAGAGCAGTTGGTAGTCCTCGGTGGCGGCGAGCAGCTCCATCAGAATCAGAAAATGGCCCAGGCGCGTCATGCCGCTGGACTCGGCAATGCGCTGCATCAGGCCGCGCGCTTCGCTGATCAAACGCGGGCAGCGAAATTCGATGCCGTACTGCGCGCGCCCCAGAAGCGGCGCCAAGCCCTGAAGTTCGGAGAACACTGCGCTGCCGCTGTCGAGCACTTGGTCGGTGAAATTCACCAGCATGTCGCGCTGCGGATACACCTCGTCTGCCGCCACCTGGCTGATCCAGTTGTGGGGCAGATGGGGCCGGTGAGAAACAGCGTGTCGGGGGCGAAGTTGCCGATGTAGTCGCCGATAAACACCTTGCCCGAGCTGGCCACGATCAGGTGCAGCTCGTACTCCTTGTGGAAGTGCCAACGCACCAGCGGGCTGGGGAAGCCGTGCTGGCGATAGATCAGCGAATGACCTTCGTGGTCATCCATCAACTCGTAGGAGGGGTCGGTAATTCGCGACGTACGGGCCATGCTGCGCTACCAGAAACAGAGAGGCTGAGGCGCTAAACCTTAGCGCGAGCCGCCTGCGCTGCCCAGCGCTTAGATCAGCGACATTTGTGCGCCGGGCGGGCAAAACTGCGTGCAATCCAGGCCGTAGTCGCCGCGTCGGTTGAGGTCCAGGCGCTTGATGGCCAGTTTGAAACGCTGGCTCAGCAGTTCGGCGAATACGCCTTCGCCTTTCATGCGCACGCCGAAACGGCTGTCGTAATTTTTGCCGCCGCGCGACTGGCGAATCAGGCTCATGACATGGGCGGCGCGGTCGGGAAAATGGCTGGTCAGCCACTCTTCAAACAGCTCGGCGATTTCCAGCGGCAGGCGCAGCAGCACATAACCGGCTGAGCGTGCGCCGGCCTCTTTGGCGGCGGCGAGAATCTGCTCCAACTCCATGTCGGTGATCATCGGAACCACCGGCGCCACCATGGCGCTCACCGGCACGCCGGCTTCGTGCAGCTCTTTCATGGCCCGCAAGCGCGCCTTTGGCGAGGCGGCGCGCGGTTCCATGATGCGTTTGAGTTCATCGTCCAGCGTGGTCAGGCTAAAGGCCACGCTGACCAAGTTGCGGCTGGCCAGTTCGCTGAGTAGATCGAGGTCGCGCAGGATCAGCGAACTCTTGGTGATGATGTGCACCGGGTGACGGTAGCGCAGCATGATTTCCAAGCTGCGGCGGGTCAGCTGTTGCTCGCGCTCGATGGGCTGGTAGGCGTCGGTATTGATGCCCAGGGCGATGGGCGCCGGCTCGTAACCGGGCTTTTGCAACTGTTCTTCCAGGCGGCTGGCGAGGTTGGTTTTGGCGATCAGCTTGGTTTCGAAATCGATGCCGGGCGACATGTCCCAGTAAGCGTGGCTCGGGCGGGCGAAGCAGTAGATGCAGCCGTGTTCGCAGCCGCGATAAGGGTTTACCGAGCGGTCGAAGCCAACGTCAGGCGAGGTGTTGCGGGTGATCACGCTTTTTGGCGAACTCTTCACGCACTTCGGTGGTGAAGGTCAGCGGGGTTTCTTCCTGAAACCAGCCGTCGTCTTCACGTACCGAGCGGGTGGCGGCGAAGCGGTTGTGCGGGTTGCTGGCCGTACCTCGGCCACGGGGCGGGAGAAACTGCGACATGGCGCACCTGCAAACGATTTAACTGGATGGATGTACAGTAAATCGTTTGCCGGAAACGCGCCAGTGCGGGCGGGAAGTTTCCGCTCAGCGGCTTTCTGCAGTCGCGCTGATCTCGGGTTCTTCGCGTTCGGCGTAGCGTTGGGCCAGCACCGCGCATACCATCAGCTGAATTTGGTGGAACAGCATGAGCGGCAGAATCAACAGGCCGATGCTGCCGCCGGCGAACAACACCTGCGCCATGGGCACGCCGGTCGCCAGGCTCTTTTTCGAACCGCAAAACAAAATGGTGATGCGGTCTTCCATGTTGAAACCCAGCCACTTGCCGAGCAGGTGAACCAGCACCAACACCAGCGCCAAGAGCACGCAGGCCAGCACCAGCCAAAGCAGTTTCGGCAACGGCGCTGGTGCCACAGGCCTTCGATCACCGCCTCGCTGAAGGCGGTGTAGACCACCAGCAGAATCGAGCCTTGGTCGACAAAGCGCAGCCAGTTTTTATTGGCAGCCACCCAGGTTCCGATCCAGCGCCGCGCGATCTGGCCGGCAATAAACGGCAGCAGCAACTGCACGCTGATCTTCACAATGGCGTCGAGGGTGGAGCCGCCTTCGCCGTGTACGTCTAGCAGCAGCGTAACCAGCAGTGGTGTCAGAAAAATCCCAAACAAGCTGGAGGCAGCGGCGCTGCCAAATAGCCGCAGGAATGTTGCCGCGCGCCAGCGAAGTGAAGGCGATGGCCGACTGCACCGTGGCCGGCAACGCGCACAGGTACAGCATGCCCATATACAGCTCAGTGCCCACCAGCGGCGACAGCACCGGCTTCAGCGCCATGCCCAGCAACGGGAACAACACAAAGGTGCAGGCAAACACCACCAGGTGCAGGCGCCAGTGGCCTGCGCCGGCGATGATGGCCTCGCGCGACAATTTGGCGCCGTGCAAAAAGAACAGCAGGGCGATGGCGATATTGGTGATCCAGCCAAACGCCACCGCCGCCTGGCCGCTGCACGGCAGCAGGCTGGCGGTGGCGACGACGGCGATCAGCGTGAGGGTGAAATTGTCGGGAAGAAGTCGGGAGCGGGCCATGGGCGGTGGTTCCGGTCGGGTTGCCAAAGAGTAGGGCGGACTTTACCGTGGGGCCCTTGTTACCGACTAACGCAAGAAAGCCACAATATGCCGGCAAACGGACAGATTTTTCTCGGGCAACGCCAGGTGCCGGACCTTCCGCGCCTGCCGCGCCCCGTGTATTCCCGCGCTGAGTCGCTGCCGCTGCAAGTCAGCACGCCGCGTCATAGCCATCCGTGGGTGCAACTTTCCTACGCCATCCAGGGCGTGCTGCACGTGCACACCAACGCCGGCAGTTTCGTTGCGCCGCCGCAGCGGGCCATCTGGATTCCGGCGGGCCTGGAGCATGAAGTGATCAGTTCGCCGCGCACTGAATTGCGCGGCTTGTACCTCGATTGCGCCGTCACCGACTGGGCGCCCAGCCATTGCCGCGTGTTGAGCGTGAGCCCACTGACCCGCGAACTGATCAGCCGCTTCGCGCAATTGCCAGTGGAATACGACGAAGCCGGCGCCGATGGCCGCCTGGTGCAGGTGTTGTTGGATCAGCTGCGTAACGCTGAGGAAGTGCGGCTGTCGCTACCGTTGCCCACCGATCCGCGTTTGCAGCAGCTGTGCCGGCAGTTGCAGGCGCATCCCGAAGATGGCCGCAGCCTGAGCGATTGGAGCAAGCAATTGGGCGCTTCGGAGAAAACTTTGAGCCGGCTGTTCTTGCGCGACACCGGCCTGACCTTTCGCGCCTGGCGGCAACGGCTGCGCTTGCTCGGCGCGCTGTCGCCGCTGGAGCAAGGGGCGCGGGTCACGGATGTGGCGTTGGGGTGCGGGTATGACTCGACGTCGGCGTTTATTGCGGCGTTTCGGCAGCAGATTTGAATGCACGCCGGGGGAGTTTTTCGGCGGGGCTAGTGCCTGATTGCGAGGTTTGCAGGGATCGAGGCTGAAGCCTCTCCTACAGGTGAGCGGTGACTTCTGTAGGAGAGGCTTTAGCCTCGAGCTTTTAATCGCCCAAACCTAACCCAGCCTCCGAACCTCCAACCCCCCATAACTCACCGCCTCAGCATCCGCCGATAACGCCAACCGCCCCGCCTTCGCCAATTCCCGGGCTCGCCAAAATACGAAGAAGTCGGTGGCGAAAAACCCGTCGCTGCGCTTCATCACCTCGGCCATCACCTCGGCCATCACCTGCGCCAACGGCTGCCAATCCTGGGTACACGCTGCCAGCAGGGTTTCGTCGGTGGTGAGGTAACCCTCGCCTTGGAAGCGGTTGTTCGACCAGCGCCGAACTCCCGCATTTTCCGCCACCACCTGCCGCCATTGCCCCCCAATTGCTGGCGCCGCGAAGAAGCTGACCAGCCGAGGTTGGTACAGGCTGACCAGTTCGTCCGGCGCGTGCATGGCCACGGCGCGGCGCCAGGCCACGCGGCTGTCACCGGTGCCGCAAGGCACTTCGAAGAAGGGCAGGCTACTGCGCTGCAACGCAGCGGCCACGCGACAGAGCATCAGTTGCTCCGAGGCACTGTCGCCATGCCACACGGTGACCGGTTTGGTTTCGTTGGCGAGGCTGGCCAGCCAGTGCACGTCGTCGCCCAGGGTGGAAAAGTCCGGCGCCGGTTGCACGGCGGCGGGCCACACGCGCCTTGCCAGAACGCAGCGCGCTCGGCGCACGGCGGCTGGTCGACATCTACCAAAGGCCCAACCGCAAGGTCATCGCGCAACACTTGCAGCGATAACCCTTCACCCACCACGCGTGTTACGCCCTTCACCGCGTTGTCGCCACACACGACATGCCACATAGACGCTACTCGCTTGGTTTCTTCAGCTTGGGATTCGGAAAAAACTGCACGCCCTGCACTTTCGGGTCTGCCGGTTTCGCGGCGTTTTTGTTGACCCGTGTGCCCAGTTCTTTTGGAACCGACTGGCCTTGCTCGTTGAGGGTGTCAGCGTAGCCGCAGGCCACGCATTCTCGGTGGGGAACGCCGTCGACGTCCCACATTTGAATTTTGTCGCCCTCGCTGCACGCCGGGCACACGGCGCCGGCGATAAAGCGTTTTTTGCTGGTGGTCATTACGCGGCCTCCGCGCTCAGGCCGAGGTGGCGCAGCAGGGCGTCGATGCTCGGTTCGCGGCCACGGAAGTCGACAAACAGCACCATCGGCGCCTGCGAGCCGCCACGGGCCAGAATGGCTTCGCGGAACGCGCGGCCGGTGTCCGGGTTGAGCACGCCGTCTTCTTCGAATTTGGAGAAGGCATCGGCCGACAGCACTTCAGCCCATTTGTAGCTGTAGTAACCGGCCGCGTAACCCCCGGCGAAGATGTGCGCGAAGCTGTTGGGGAAGCGGTTGTAGGCTGGCGGACGCATCACCGAGACCTCGGCGCGGATGTTTTCCAGCACGTCCAATACCGAACGGCCGTCGCCATGGGTGGCGTGCAGTTCGAAGTCGAACAGCGAGAATTCCACCTGCCGCGCCATCATCAGGCCGGACTGGAAGTTCTTCGCCTCCAGCATTTTTTCCAGCAGGTTTTGCGGCAGCGCCTCGCCGGTTTTGTAGTGCCCGGAAATCAAGGCCAGACCTTCCGGCTCCCAGCACCAGTTCTCCATGAACTGGCTCGGCAGCTCCACGGCATCCCACGCCACGCCGTTGATGCCCGACGCCCCGGCGTGCTCGACGCGGGTCAGCAGGTGGTGCAGGCCATGGCCGAATTCGTGGAACAAGGTGGTGACTTCATCGTGCGTCAGCAGCGCCGGTTGGTCGCCCACGGCAGGCATGAAGTTGCACACCAAGTTGGCCACCGGGCTGACGATGCTGCCGGCTGCGGTGCGGCGTTTGTCGCGGGCGCCGTCCATCCAGGCACCGCCGCGTTTGTTGGGGCGAGCGTAGAGGTCGAAGAAGAAGCGGCCGACGTGCTCGCCGTTTTCCTTGATTTCGAACAGCCGAACGTCGGGATGCCAGGTGTCGAAGCCTTTTAGCTCGGTGATTTCGATGCCGTAGAGCTTCTGCACGATGGCGAACAGGCCGCTCAACACTTTGTCGATGGGGAAGTAGGCGCGCAGGATTTCCTGGGAAATGCTGTAGCGCTGCTCGCGCAGTTTCTCGCTGTAATAACCGACGTCCCAGCTTTGCAGGTCCGCGCAGCCTTGCTCGGCGGCATAGGCTTTGAGCTCGCTCAGGTCTTGGGCGGCGAACGGTTTGCTGCGCTGCGCCAGGTCGCGCAGGAAGGTCAGCACCTGCTCGTTGTTCTCGGCCATTTTGGTCGCCAGGCTCAGCTCGGCGAAGTTGGCGAAGCCCAGCAGTTGGGCCAGTTCCTGACGCAGGTCGAGAATTTCCGCCATCACCGGGCCGTTGTCGTTCTGGCCGGCGTTCGGGCCTTGGTCCGAGGCGCGCGTGCAGTAAGCGGCGTACAGCTCTTCGCGCAGGGCGCGGTCGTTGGCGTAGGTCATTACCGCGTAGTAGCTGGGGAATTCCAGGCTGATCAGCCAGCCGTCCAGCTCTTTGGCGGCGGCGGCCTGGGCCATTTGCGCCTTGGCCGAATCGGGCAGCCCGTCGAGGGCGGCTTCGTCGGTGATGTGTTTGGTCCACGCCTGAGTGGCGTCGAGCAACTGGTTGGAGAAGCGGCTGCCCAGCTCGGACAATTTCATTTGAATGGCGCCGTAGCGCTGTTGCTCAGCCGGCGGCAGGTCGATGCCCGAGAGGCGGAAATCGCGCAGGGCGTTTTGCAGAATGGTCTGCTGCGCCACGTCAAAGCTGGCGGCGGCGGGGCTCTGGGCCAGCGCTTCATAGGCTTGGAACAGCGCGCGGTTCTGGCCCAGTTCGGTCCAGTACTCCGACAGTTTCGGCAAGCAGGCCTCGTACGCTTCGCGCAGCTCGGGGCTATTGCGCACGGCGTTCAGGTGGCTGACCGGGCTCCAGGCGCGACCCAGGCGTTCGCCTTGCTCATCCAGCGCCAATACCAGGCCTTCCCAGGTCGGGGTGGCGGGTTGTTCGGCGAGCAATTTGGCCAACGCCGCGCGGCCTTCGGCCAGCAGTGTGTCGACGGCAGGTTCAACGTGTTCGGGGCGGATGGCGGAGTAGGGTGGAAGGTCGAAGGCTTGCAGTAGAGGGTTGTTCTCGCTCACGACGGTCACCTGTCTGGCTATGAATGGTGTGCTTCATCAACATTGGATGCGCTGAAGCAGATATGGCGCCATCTTAATTACAATCAACCTTTAACGCAGCTTTAGAGGTTTCTATCGTGGCTATTCGAACGTACCAGGGCACCACGCCGCAGCTCGGCGCAAACGCATTTGTCGACGCGTCGGCCGTGGTGATTGGCGATGTGGTGGTGGGCGATGACAGCTCGGTGTGGCCGCTCACCGTCATTCGCGGCGACATGCACCGCATCCGCATCGGCGCGCGCACCAGCGTGCAAGACGCCAGCGTGTTGCACATCACCCACGCCGGCCCGTTCAACCCCGACGGCTTCCCGCTGTTGATCGGCGATGACGTGACCATCGGCCACAAAGTGATGCTGCACGGCTGCACCGTGGGCAATCGCATCCTCATCGGCATGGGCTCGACGGTGATGGACGGCGCGGTGATCGAAGATGAAGTGATCCTAGGCGCCGGCAGCCTGGTGCCACCGGGGGCGCGTGTTGGAGAGCGGCTTTCTGTACGTGGGCAGCCCCGCCAAACAAATGCGCCCGCTCACGGAAAAGGAGCGGGCGTTTTTTACCACAGCGCGGGGAATTACGTGCGGTTGAAAGATCAGCACCTCGCCGAAGGTTACGACTAACTAGGCGGTTAACACCCCTGTAGGAGAGGCTTCAGCCTCGATGCTTTTAAGATCAAACGCATCGAGGCTAAAGCCTCTCCACAGGGGATCAACGCCGCGCAGTTTTACAGAAACATCCCGCCCGACGCCTCGATACGCTGGGCGTTGATCCAACGGCTGCCGTCGCTGAATAGCAGGGCGATGGCGGCGCCGATGTCGTCCGGGTACGCCGACCCGGCCCAGGGCGGTGTTGCTGGCGACCATGGCGTTGAGGTCAGCGTTATCGCGTACCGCGCCGCCACCGAAGTCGGTTTCGATCGCGCCGGGTGCCAGGGTGTTCACGCTGATACCACGCGCGCCCAACTCCTTGGCTTGATAGCGGGTGAGCACTTCGATGCCGCCTTTCATCACGGCGTAGGCCGCGTAGCCCGGCAAGGCGAAGCGGGCCAGGCCCGACGACACATTGAGAATGCGCCCGCCATCGGCCAGCAGCGGCAACAGGCGTTGGGTCAGAAAGAACGGGCCTTTGAGGTGCACGTTCACCAACTGGTCGAACTGCGCTTCGCTGGTGTCGGCAAAGCTGGCGTGGATGCCCATGCCGGCGTTGTTCAGCAAGAAGTCGAACGTGTCGGTATCAAAATGGCTGCCCAGCGCGGTGTCGACGGTGTCGGCAAACGCGGCAAAGCTGGCGCTGTCGCCGACGTCCAGTTGTAGCATCACAGCGCGGCTGCCGGCTTCTTCGATTTGCTTCACTAGCGCATCGGCGTCGTCGCGACGGCTGTGGTAGGTGCCGATAATGTCGACGCCCTGGGCTGCCAGGTGCAGCGCTGCGTTTTTGCCGAGGCCGCGGCTGGCGCCGGTGATAAGAGCAATTTTGCGCGTCATGGTGGTTTCTCCCGGTGGGCTGGTGGTGAAGTCGACGCCACTGTAGGCTCGACGTATAAGCCGATAAAGCCGAAGAATCTGCACATACCATGCGGATTAGCCGAACAATAAGGCCGCCGCCATGAACAAGCTTGAGCTGTATAAAACCTTCGCCCGCGTAACCGAATTGGCCAGTTTCACCGGCGCCGCCGACAGCTTGGGGCTGCCGAAATCGACCGTGTCTGAACACGTGCGCTTGCTTGAGGAAATGCTCGGCGCGCGCCTGCTGCAGCGCACCACGCGCAAGGTGCAAGCGACCCAGGACGGCCTGGTGCTCTACGAACGCTGCAAAGACATGCTCGACCAAGTGGACGAGTTGGAAAGCCTGTTCCGCCAGGATCAGAGCGTGCGCGGGCGCTTGCGCATCGACATGCCCACGGTCACCGCGCGTGAGTTCGTGCTGCCGCGCCTGGCGGAATTCAGCGACCAGCATCCGCTGATCGAAATAGAAGTGAGCGCCACCGACCGCCTCGTCGACCTGGTACGCGAAGGCTTCGACTGCGTCATGCGCGTTGGTGAATTGCCCGACACCACGCTGGTGGCGCGTCCGCTTGGCGCGTATCGCCAAGGCAATTTCGTTAGCCCCGGCTACCTGAAGCGCTATGGCACGCCGCGCTCGTTGGCCGATATGGCCGAGCACCGGCTGGTGCATTACGCGTCCACCTTTGGCTCGCGCCCGACGGGGTTTGAATACCAGCTGCATGGCAAACGCCACTGCCTGCCGATGGCGGGCGCGGTGACGGTTAACAACGCCGATTGTTACTACGCCGCGTGCCTGGCGGGCTTCGGCATTATTCAGGCGCCGGTGGCCGGCAAAGCGCGACAGCCTGGCGCGGGGTGAGCTGGTGGAGGTGTTGCCCGAGTTTGTCCCGGCGCCCATGAAGGTCACCTTGCTTTACGCGCACCGGCGCAATTTGCCCAAGCGGGTGCGGGTGTTTATGGACTGGTTGGCGCAGGTGCTGGAACCGCAGCTGAATGCGTGAGTGGCCCCGCCCACATCGCGGCTAAAGCCGCTCCCACAAGAGCACCGCAAACCGTAGGAGCGGCTTCAGCCGCGATGTTCTTGATCTGCCGCTTGTGATCCACCGCTTGTGATCTGGCTTGGGTAGGCAGTCATAAACGCGCGGCGGCTGATGGGAATGCCGCCCAGCGGCTGCCACAGGTTTTGGCCGCGTTTGGCTTGCTATCATGGCGCCTCCGAACTCTTGGGCCCGCCTAGCCATGCATCAACAAACCATTCTTTTCGACCTCGACGGCACCCTCACCGACCCCCGTGAAGGCATCACCCGCTCGATTCAATTTGCCCTCGCCCAACTCGGCATCGACGAGCCAGACCTGCGCCAGCTCGAGCACTTTATTGGCCCGCCGCTGCTCCAAGCGTTTATGCAGTTTTACGGGTTCGACGAAGCCAAAGCCTGGCAGGCGGTGAATTTTTACCGGGAGCGTTTCAAGGTCACCGGTCTCTATGAAAACCGCGTATTCGACGGCGTCGGCGAGTTACTCGGCAGCCTCACCGCGCAAGGCCGCACGTTGTACATCGCCACCTCGAAACCCCACGTGTTCGCGCGCGAAATTGCTCGCCATTTCGACTTCGCCAAACACTTCAAAGTGATTTACGGCAGCGAGTTGGACGGCACCCGCACCGACAAAGTCGAGCTGATCGCCCACCTGCTGGAACAGGAAAAACTGGACCCCAGCCAGACCCTGATGATCGGCGACCGCAAACACGACCTCATCGGCGCGCACCGCAATGGCCTGCAAAGCGTGGCGGTGGGCTATGGCTTTGGCAGCGAAGAAGAGATCCAGGCGCAACACCCGACGTTTCACTTCCGCACGCTGGCCGAGCTGCACCAGGCATTCGCGCGTTAACGGCCTTCGCGTTGCAGCTGAGCCAGGCGGGCTTGTCGCTCGTTGTCCGGTAACTCGCCGAGGCGTTTGACCTCGGCGTAAAAGCGCGGCCAGTCGCCCTGCACCTGGTTGAACAACGCGGCAAAGGCCGGCTGCCATTGGTCATACAGACCGAAAGGTAGCAACTTGGCGTTGTTGAGCGGGCCGAACATCCAGGCGTCGTAACGACCATCACCGGCCCAGGCGGTGGTTCGCAAGGTGAGGTAGTCGCGGCGCAGGCGCTCGAATTCCGCCGCCTTTTCCACGCGCATCTGCGCCTCGGGTTTGCCGCTGGCGTAGAGGGTTTGCAGGCGCTCGCGGCTGGCCAATACCAGGGCGCTGAACTGCTCGCGTTGCTTCTCCCGCGCGCCCTCTTCGGGCGCTTTTAAACCGCGAGCCTCACGCCATTGGCGCAGGCCTTCGGTTTCAACAAAGCTGGCGTACGACTCGTTGAAGGCGGTGTCGCCCGGCAAATAGAACTGCTGGTGCGCCAGCTCATGGAAAATAACGGCCACCCAGCGTTGGTCGTCCCAGCGCAGCATGGTGTTGAGCAGCGGGTCGGCAAACCAGCCGAGGGTGGAGTAGGCCTCGATGCCGGCGACATACGTGTCGAGGCCCTCCTGCTTCATCAACGCCGCCGCGCCGCGCGCACGGTTCTGGTCGTAAAAACCGCGGTAGGCCACGCACCCGGCAATCGGGAAACAGTGGGTCTGCGGGTCCAGAGAGAATTCCGGCGTGGCGAACACATTCCACACCACGTAAGGGCGGCCGAGGTCGGCATACAGGCGGTAGCTCTGGTTATCCGGCAGCGCGAGTTGGGCGCTGGCGAAGCGGCGCGCCTCCTCTGCCAGCTGCAAACGTTGGCGCAGGGCGGGATTCAGGTCCGGCTTGGCGAGCAATTCGCTGATGGGCTCGCGGCGCCTCAGCAGGTCGACCTGGCCGGTGAGCAGCTGCGTGTAGTAGCTGCAACCGTTCAGCAGCAAAACCAGCAGCAGCGGAACCCAGCGCCAGCGCGGCAGGTCGAGTAACCAGGATAAGCAGGGCAGCATCGGGCGATCCGGGCAGGGCGGTGGCGAAGCCACAAAACCTACCCCATCCCGACGGCGCGCTCCAGGCTCGTCCTTATAAAAATCAGACCGACCACGGAGCCCGAACCATGCGCCAATTTTTGCTCGCCACCAGCCTGCTCAGTTTTGGTGGCTGCGCCATGATGCCGTCCCCCGATCCTAGCCAGGCGTGGGTCGATTTACGCACCAGCGAAGCCAACACCCTGCAAGCCGCGAAAGTAGACGCCAGCGAGCTGGAAGATGATCGCTATTTCCAGGTGACCCCCGGCCAGCACGAGTTGCACATGCGCCTGCAATTTGCCGTGACGCCCAGCAACATCGGCCCCGACAGCCAGGGGCTGGAACGCACCTGCGTGCTCAAACTCGACTACCCCGAATTCGCCGCCGGCCAGCGCTACAAACTAGTCGCCGGCAGCATCGGTTTTCGCCCATGGGCCAAGCTCTATGATCAGCAGCATCAGCTGCTGGCGCGGGCGCGGGAGAGCCGTTGCGGCGAGGTGTAATTGCTCCGATGATGCGAGCTTGTAAAAAAGAGAGACGACCATGCGCCTGCTGCCGATTTTGCTCTGTGCCTTGCCCCTGACCGCCTGCGCTGCGGCGCTGCCCGAGCCCGACCCGCAGCAAGCGTGGATCGAGCTGTACAGCACGCCGGGTAATACCTTGATGGCGCAAAAGCTGGACGGCAAAAAAGTCAGCGACGGCCGTTTTTTCCAAGTCAGCCCCGGCAGCCACGAGCTGCGCGCGCGCTTTCAATTCGAGGTGGAAACCGGCGGCGGCATGATGGGCAATCCAAGGCAGATCACCTGCCATTTGAAGGTCAACTACGACTTCGTCGCCGGTCAGCGCTATCGCCTGGAAGCGCGGCCCGTGGCGATGAGCACTCAAGCCTGGCTGTACGCATCGCCGCGAAAAGCGCTCAAGCAAGTGAGCGTGGAAAAAAAAATGCGGCCCGGTGTGAGCCCTGCGATGGCCTGAACCTAACGGCGTGCCGCTGCCTCGAACCTAGATAGCGCGCCGTCATCCCGAGGCGCCAGGCACCTGGGGCATTTCAGGCGATGAGCTTTCTGCACTGGATGGCGGTGCTCGGCAGCATTCTGCTGATTCTCACCTTGGCTTCGGCCTACCTGCGTTGGTTACCGGTTTCCACCTCCGCCCTGTACTTGTTGTTTGGCCTGGCAATTGGGCCATTGGGGCTGGGCCTGTGGGAAATGAAATTCGAAGACGTGGCCCCCTGGCTCGAACACCTGACTGAAGTGGCGGTGCTGTTTTCCCTGTTCAGTGGCGGCATGAAACTGCGCCTGCGCTTCTCCGACCCGGCATGGCGCAGCGCCTATCTACTCGCCGGGCCGGTGATGGTGGCGTGCATTCTCGGGGTGGCGCTGGTGGGCCATTACGGGTTCGGGCTGGGCGTTGGGCTGTCGCTGATGATCGGCGCGGTGCTGGCGCCGACCGATCCGGTACTGGCGAGCTTGGTGCAGGTCAACCACGCGCGCGACTTCGACCGGCTGCGCTATGGCCTTTCTGGCGAAGCGGGGCTGAACGATGGCATGGCCTTCCCCTTCGTGTTTTTTGCCCTGCTCTGGATTCAGCACGAAGGCGCGCCGCAGGAATGGGTCGGCGAATGGGCGCTGCATCGCCTGCTATGGGCGGTGCCGGCCGGGCTATTGATCGGCTTTGTGCTCGGACGCGGCGTCGGGCGCTTGGCCATCTACCTGCGCACCCGCCACCGCGACGCGGCGATTTCGCCCAATGACTTTTTGGCGATGGCCTTGATCGCGTTGTCGTACTGGCTGGCGGAAACGGTCAGCGCCTGGGGCTTTCTCGCCGCGTTCGCCGCCGGTATCGGGCTTCGGCACGCGGAAGTGGCCTCGTCCGACAACTCCAGCGTGCCCGCCGAGGAGGTGGCCATGGCTGTTCCCAAGGAAGGCGGCACCCTGGATGAAGTGAAAGAGCAAGTCAGCCATACCGACGAACCGAAAGTGGTCGCTGGGTTGTTAGTCGGGGAAATTCTGTCGTTCGGCGACATTGTCGAGCGGGTGCTCGAAGTGCTGCTTGTCACCTTGCTCGGCGCGCTGCTGGCCTTTCACTGGGACTGGCGCGCGGTGCCGCTTGGGCTGGCGCTGTTCTGCATTGTTCGACCGCTGAGCGTGGTGGCGCTGGTGCGTGGCAATTCATTGAGCGCAGGGCAGCGTTGGCTCATGGGCTGGTTCGGCATTCGCGGCATCGGCAGCTTGTACTACCTGGCGTATGTGTTGAACCACGGCTTGGAAGGCCCGGCGGCGCAAGAAGCGATTGGGCTGACGCTGTCGGTGGTGGCGTTGAGTATTTGCGTGCACGGGCTGACGACGCAGCCGTTGCTGGATCGGTATGAACGGGTGAAAGGGCGGCGCAAAGGCGGAGACTAGCGTTTGCAGGAATCGCGGCTAATCGGAATGCCGCCCAGCCGCTCCCACAGGTACAGCCGTACTCTGTGGGAGCGGCTTCAGCCGCGAGCTTTTTTCAGTTTTCCAGCGTCGCTTCCAGCGTAATTTCCGCGTTCAGCACTTTCGATACTGGGCAACCGGTCTTGGCGGTTTCCACGGCTTTCTCGAAGGCGTCACGGTCGGCGCCCGGAATCTTGGCGCTGAGTTTCAGGTGTACGGCGGTGATGGCGAAGCCGCCGTCGACTTTGTCGAGGGTCACTTCGGCGTGGGTGTCGATGCTTTCGGCGGTCATGCCGGCTTCACCGAGTTCTTTGGACAAGGCCATGGAGAAACAGCCGGCATGGGCGGCGCCGATCAGTTCTTCCGGGTTGGTGCCCGGGCCATCTTCAAAGCGGGTGTTGAAGCCGTAGGGGCTTTGTTTCAACACGCCGCTTTGTGTGGAGATGGTGCCTTTGCCGTCTTTGATGCCGCCTTGCCAGTGAGCAGATGCTGTCTTTTTCATCGTCGTTCTCCTTACCTGTGGGTATAGGTTTCAGAGGCGGCGAAGCGGCAGTCGTTCCTATTTTTTTGGTCAGGCGGCGTTCGGCTTAGCGCAGGCCGGCCAGCACTTCGTAGGAGTGCAGACGGTCGACGAAGTCATACATGTCGCTGGTGAAAATCAGCTCATCGGCGTCGGTCTGCTCCAGCAATTGGTTGACGTGGCTGCGGATCGTTTCCGGGCCGCCGACCATCGCCAGGCCAAAAAACTCACCGACTGCCTGGCGTTCATGGGGCAACCACAGGCCTTCCATGCTCTGCACCGGCGGCTTTTGCACCAGGCTCTGGCCGCGCAACAGGGCGAGAATCCGTTGATAGGCGCTGGTGGCCAGGTATTGCGCTTGCTCGTCGGTGTCGGCTGCCAGCAGCGGTACGCCGAGCATCACGTAAGGTTTGTCGAGCACCGCCGAGGGCTTGAAGTGGTTGCGGTACACGCGAATCGCCTCATGCATCATGCGCGGCGCAAAGTGCGAGGCGAAGGCATAGGGCAAGCCGCGCTGCCCCGCCAACTGCGCGCTGAATAGGCTGGAACCGAGCAGCCAGATCGGCACTTCGGTGCCGGCGCCGGGCATGGCGATCACGCGCTGATTGCGTTGCAGCGGGCCGAGGTAGGTTTGCAGCTCGGTGAGGTCTTCGGGGAAATCATCGGCGCTGCCCGAGCGTTCGCGGCGCAAGGCGTGCGCAGTGTATTGATCGGCGCCCGGCGCGCGACCAAGGCCCAGATCGATGCGGCCCGGGTACAAGGTCGCCAGCGTGCCGAACTGTTCGGCGATCACCAGCGGCGCGTGGTTCGGCAGCATCACGCCGCCGGCGCCCAGGCGTATGGAGCTGGTGCCGGCGGCGAGGTAGCCAATCAGCACCGACGTCGCCGAACTGGCGATGCCATCCATGTTGTGGTGTTCAGCCACCCAGAAACGGGTGAAGCCCAGTTTTTCTGCGTGTTGGGCGAGGGCCAAGGAATTGCGCAAAGCCTGCTCGGGACCGCCGTCGGCGCGGATAGGCGCGAGGTCGAGAACGGAAATTTTGATGTCAGAAATCGTCTTCATAATTGCTCTCCGGGCGGGTACCGGGGGAAAACAGCAATGTAATACCCGACTGTTTAAGTGGGGCTTAATGTACTGCTCCACAACCCCTCGGGCAAACAAACAGCCGCTTTTGCGATTTCAGCCCCCAGAAATCGAGAGCGAGCGAGCTAGAGCAGTGCAAGGCGAAACGTCGTTTTGAAGCGCAGTTGGCTGTAGCCAATGAGCAGTCAAAGCGGCGTTTCAACGCAGCAATGCCGACGCGCAGCCGCTCGCTCCCGTACCCATAAAAAAACCGGCGCACGGGGCGCCGGTTATCTACTCAAGCGCGGTCAATTGCGCGCGTAAACGATCTCTTTGCTTCCAGCTTCGCAGCTGCCAACCACTTGCTTGTCGCCGGCGCTGCCTTTCTCAACAATTTCCAGGCTGTAGGACGTGGCGCCCTTGGCTTGGATTTTCGCGTCAATTTCCGATTTCAGCTCTTCGCAGGGTTTCGCCGCCGCAAAGGCCGAGCCGGTCATCACTAACAGGCCAACGGCCAACATCACTTTTTTCATGGGGTAACGCTCCCTCGTTGGTAACAACAAATGCTCGAACACCGCGCCTAACCTCGAGCAGCAAAATTGGCGACCTGAGTCGCCAAAACAGACACCGGGCGGGCCACGGTGGATGCAGGCGGCCACGAGCCGCCGTGCGTTAACAGGTCAATCAGCTCGCGTCGATACGGAAGCCGACTTTCAAGGTCACCTGATAGTGGCCCACTTTTCCGTCAACAATGTGACCGCGGGTTTCGACCACTTCGAACCACTCCAGGTTGCGCACGGTTTTCGCTGTTTCGGCGAGTGCGCTTTGAATCGCATCTTCAATGCTGGTAGGCGACGAACCGACGATATCGAGCAGTTTGTAGGTGTGATGATCCGACATGCTGAAGTCCTCTTCTTGTGGAAACGCTTGTACAGATTCAGTCCCGCCTAGCGCTTGATAAGTTCAGATTAGCTGCACTTTCCAACACGGTCGCAGTCACACCCCTACGAGCTACTTAATCGATAGGAGTTACGGACCATGGCTATTTTTGCATCCCGCAATAAATCGCTGCACAGCATCGAAACGGAAATCGAGCACCTGATCTCCAGCCTCGACAGCTTAAAGAGCGAAGTAAGTGATGAATCGCAGAAATCGCTGAAAAGCCTGCGTACCAGCGCTGAGCGTGTGCTCGGCCATTCCCGCGACCTGCTCAGCGACACCTACGCCGACGTGAAGGAAAAAACCTACCAGACCGGCGTCGCTGCCCGTGACTACACCCGCGAGCACCCGGTTGCCTCTGCCAGCCTGGCGCTGGGCGTAGTGGCATTGGCCGGCTACCTGATCTTCCGCAACAACGATTGATCCCCCGGCGACACTAGCCGAGTTGGCGCGCCAGCCACTGCGCCAACTCGGCGGCCCGCGCCGACGGCGTGCGCGCCGGCACCCAGAGCGCCAGCTTTGCGGTGGTTTCAACAAAGCCCCAGGGCGCGACCAGCCGCCCCGCCGCCAGCTCATCGGCGACCAGTTGCTGTGGCGCAATCGCCACGCCTAATCCCGCAACCGCCGCCTCCAACAAGTAATACAAATGCTCAAAGCCTTGCCCGAGCTGTAGTTTCGCGCGCTCGATATTCTGACTGTTTGCCCACTGCGGCCACGCCTGCGGACGTGAGGTGGTATGCAGCAGGGCTTCGCCCGTGACCGCGCTTGGAGTGGCTTCATTGAGAAGAGCAAAGCCTGAGTAGCGTGGGCTCAGCACGGGCCCGATGCGCTCGGCCGCCAGCTCAAACACCTGCATGTCCGCCGGCCACGGCGGTTCGGCAAACCATAGCGTGGCGTCGATGCCGGGCCGGCGCGGGTCCAGGTCGCCGTCGCTGGCGGAGAGCTGCAAACGCAGGTGCGGCAGCTCACGGTTCAGGCGGTCCAGGCGTGGAATAAACCAGCGCGCCAACAGGCTGCCCGGGCAGGCCAGCACGAACGGCGCGTCGGCGGTTTGTTGTTTCAGCTCGGCACAAGCGCTACGCAAGCGCTCGAAGGCATCCGCGCTGGCATCACGTAAGCGACTGCCGGCATCTGTGAGTTTTAAGCCGCGACCGTCTTTGCTGAACAGCGCCAAGCCCAGGTCTTCTTCCAATATTTTAATTTGCCGGCTCACGGCGCCGTGAGTCACGTTCAGCTCAAGCGCCGCTTTGCTCAGGCTGTGCAGGCGCGCCGCTGCTTCAAACGCGCGCAGGGCATTAAGTGGAGGAAGATCGCGAGCCATAGCGGTTTAACCTGTGAGTTTTTCTAACAGATGGCAGCGATCTTATCGCTTTATTCCCGCGGACGTCGCGCCTAGAGTGAACGCCATCGAAATCCAGCTTCCAGCAGGAGCCCACCATGACCCAGACTTCCTACCGCAGCGGCCCCGACGCCACCGGCCTGTTCGGTTCGTTCGGCGGCCAATACGTTGCCGAAACCTTGATGCCGCTGATTCACGACCTGGCGGCCGAGTACGAAAAAGCCAAAGAAGACCCCGCGTTCCTCAAGGAGCTGGCTTACTTTCAACGCGACTACGTGGGCCGTCCGAGCCCGCTGTATTTTGCTGAACGCCTGACCGAGTTCTGCGGCGGCGCGAAGATTTACCTCAAGCGCGAAGAGCTCAATCACACCGGCGCGCACAAGATCAACAATTGCATCGGCCAGATTCTGCTGGCGCGGCGCATGGGCAAAAAACGCATCATCGCCGAGACCGGCGCCGGCATGCACGGCGTGGCGACCGCTACCGTGGCCGCGCGTTTTGGCCTCGACTGCGTCATCTACATGGGCACCACCGACATCGATCGCCAGCAGGCCAACGTGTTCCGCATGAAACTGTTGGGCGCTGAGGTGATTCCGGTCACCGCCGGAACCGGCACCTTGAAAGACGCGATGAACGAAGCCCTGCGTGATTGGGTGACCAACGTCGACTCCACCTTCTACCTGATCGGCACCGTCGCTGGCCCGCACCCGTACCCGGCCATGGTTCGTGACTTCCAGGCCGTAATCGGCAAAGAAACCCGCACCCAATTGCAAGATCAGGAAGGCCGCCTGCCGGACTCGCTGGTCGCCTGCATTGGCGGCGGCTCCAACGCCATGGGCCTGTTCCACCCGTTCCTGGACGACCAAGGCGTGCAGATCATCGGCGTGGAAGCGGCCGGCCACGGCATCGAAAGCGGCAAGCACGCCGCCAGCCTGAACGGCGGCGTACCGGGCGTGCTGCACGGCAACCGCACCTTCCTGCTGCAAGACGACGACGGCCAGATCATCGACGCCCACTCGATTTCTGCCGGCCTGGACTACCCCGGCATCGGCCCGGAACACGCCTGGTTGCACGACATCGGCCGCGTTGAGTACACCTCGATCACCGATAACGAAGCCCTCGCCGCGTTCCACAAATGCTGCCGCCTGGAAGGCATTATTCCGGCGTTGGAAAGCGCCCACGCCTTGGCCGAAGTGTTCAAACGCGCACCGAAATTGTCAAAAGATCACTTGATGGTGGTGAACCTGTCGGGCCGTGGCGACAAGGACATGCAAACCGTCATGCACCACTTCGACGAACAGGAAGAACACATATGAGCCGCCTGCAAAGCCGTTTCGCCGAACTCAAACAACAGAACCGCGCCGCCCTGGTGACCTTTATCACCGCAGGCGATCCGGGCTACGCCACCTCGCTGGAAATTCTCAAAGGTTTGCCGGCAGCCGGCGCCGACGTGATCGAACTTGGCATGCCCTTCACCGATCCGATGGCCGACGGCCCGGCCATTCAATTGGCCAACATCCGCGCGCTGGCCGCCAAGCAAGACCTGGCAAAAACCCTGCAGATGGTTCGTGAATTTCGCGAAGGCAACAGTGACACGCCGCTGGTGCTGATGGGCTACTTCAACCCGATCCACAAATACGGCGTGCCGGCGTTTATCGCCGACGCCAAGGAAGCGGGTGTCGACGGCCTGATCGTGGTCGACCTGCCGCCCGAACATAACGCCGACCTGTGCGACCCGGCGCAGGCAGCGGGCCTGGACTTCATTCGTCTGACCACGCCGACTACCGACGACAAGCGCCTGCCGAAAGTGCTCAACGGCAGCTCCGGCTTCGTTTACTACGTGTCGGTTGCCGGCGTAACGGGCGCGGGCTCGGCAACGCTGGAACACGTTGAGCAGGCCGTGGCCCGCTTGCGTCGCCACACCGATTTGCCCATCAGCATCGGCTTTGGCATCCGCACCGCTGAACATGCCGCGACCATCGCGCGTTTGGCTGATGGCGTGGTTGTGGGCTCGGCGCTGATCGACCACATCGCCAACGCCGGCAGCCAGCAGGAGGCCGTAAAAGGCGTGCTGGGCCTGTGCGCCGAACTGGCCGAAGGGGTGCGTGGCGCGCGCAAATAAGCGCAGCGTCGCTCAAAAAAACCGCCACATCCGCAAGGGTGTGGCGGTTTTTTTATGGGCAGCGCGCTCGTAGGTTGGGTTGAGCCGACGGCGAAGCCCAACAAGGCGCCGCCAAACTCTGCTGCGTGCGTTGCGTTGGGCTTCGCTGCGCTCAACCCAACCTACGGGACGGCGTGCTTAAACCCGGAAATGGCTCACCAACTGCTGCAACTGTCCGCCCAACCGCGCCAGCTCTACGCTGGACGCTGCGGTCTCATCGCTTGCGGCGGCGGTCTGCTCTGACACGTCGCGCACGTTCAGAATGCTGCGGCTGATTTCTTCGGCCACGGCGCTCTGTTCCTCCGCGGCAGCCGCAATCTGCTGGTTCATCGACTGAATGTTAGACACCGTGGCGGTGATGCTTTCCAGCGCGGTGCCGGCTTTGCGGGTGAGCAGCACGCTGCTGTCGGTGAGGGTGCGGCTGTTGCTCATCACGGTGGCGACCCGCTGCGAGCCGCTTTGCAGGCCGGCGACCAGCCCGGCAATTTCTTCGGTGGATTGCTGGGTGCGCTGGGCCAGGCTGCGCACTTCGTCAGCCACCACGGCAAACCCACGGCCCGCTTCACCGGCGCGCGCCGCTTCAATGGCGGCGTTAAGGGCCAGCAGGTTGGTCTGGTCGGCGACGGCTTTGATCACGTCCATCACGCTGCCGATCTTGTCGCTTTCCTGTTGCAGCACGTGCATGGCTTCGGTGGAGCGCGCCACTTCCTCGGCTAGGCGTTCGATCTGCGCGATGGCTTCGCCCACCACACGGTCGCCTTCGCGGGCTTCTTGGTCGGCAAGGCTTGCAGCTTGAGACGCGTCTTCAGCGTTGCGCGCGACTTCCTGCACCGTGGCCGACATTTCATGCATGGCGGTGGCCACCTGATCGGTTTCGATTTTCTGGCTGTTGACGCCCGCGCTGGTCTGCTCGGTGACGGCAGACAGCTCTTCGGCGGCGCTGGCAATTTGCGTAACGCCATCGCGAATGTGGCCAATCAAGTCGCGCAGGGTGGCGCCCATGCGCTGAATGCCGTGTTGCAGCACGCCCAGTTCGTCGCGGCGCGTTACGTTTAGGTTTTGCGTGAGGTCGCCATCGGCAATGCGCTGCACCACGGCCAAGGTTTCCGCCAGCGGACGGGTAATTTGCCGAGTGATGACCACGGCGGCCAGCACACCCAGCAACAACGCCAGCAGGGTGGCGCCCAGTTGCAGTTCACGGGCCTGGGCGCTTTCGGCGTCGCGGTGGGTGATCTGGATTTTGTTCAGCCCTTCGTTCAGGGAAACGATCGCGGCGCCTTGGTCGGTCATTTCCTTGCGCGCCAGGGCAATGGCGTCGGTGGCGGCTTTGAAACGGCCGAGGGCGGCGCGGTAGTTCTGCAGGTGGCCTTCGAGTTGTTGCAACTCGCTGGCATGGGTCTCACCAAACGGGCCGCGCAGGCTTTGCAGGCCGGCCACGGCGGCGTCCAGCTGTTTGATGGCTTTCTGCTCGGTGTCGGCGTTTGGCGTGGCTGTGTAACCGCGCACTTCGTAGCGCGCCAGAATCAGCTGTTCGCGCGCCTGGGTGATGGTTTGAAAGGTGTCGAGGTCGGCGCGTTGCACGGCGTCGGCGTTAAGGGTGTCGAGGAGCTTGAGTGCCGCTTCGGCGTTACTGCCCATCTCGGTACGCGCGGCGCCGTTAGCGATGTAGCCGGCGCGCATGGCGTTAAGGGATTTCTGGTACGCCTCGATCTGCGCTTTCTGCTCGCTGAGCAATTTGAGATCGTCGGGGCTTTTGAAGGTGTCGAGCAGTTTCTGTTGCTGCTTGGCGAAGCCTTCGAGGGTGGTTTGCACGGTTTGCGCAATGGTCTCGTCGCCGTTGGCGATCATGTATTGCAGGCGGGTGATGCGCAGTTTGGTCAGCGCCGCGTCGAGCTGGGCAATGTCGCCCATCCAGATGCTGCGGTTGATAAGGCCGCCCAGGCTGTTCCAACCCGTCACGGCGAGAATCACGGTAAGGGCCAGAACCAGGCCGAAGCCGAGCCCCAGTTTCTTGTTGACGCTGATGTTGCCGAACCATTCGTTCATAAACACTCCAGTGCTTTTGTGCGCGTCTTCGTTGGCATAATGAAGACGTGGCTTACGGTTAAGTCGGAAAGGAAACCTGGAGGTCTTGTTGTTTTTGAACCAGTTCTCGCGTTGCATCGACGCCCCGGATGGCTCTCAGGCCACGCAATCAGTGTGGCTCACTGGCGCTAAACTGCATGTGCGTCACACTTGTGCGCGAAACGCGGGGCTGGCCCGCTTAGTTGTGAGCATCGAGCAACAATGAAAACCACGCTGGATGAACTGCTTGCCTTCACCTCGGTGGTCGACAGCGGTTCCATAACCGCCGCCGCCGAGCAATTGGGACAAACCGCCTCAGGCGTCAGCCGGGCGCTGAGTCGCCTGGAAGAAAAACTCGACGTCACCCTTTTGCATCGCACCACGCGGCGCTTGGAACTGACCGAAGAGGGCCATGCGTTTGTGCAGCAGGCGCGGCGCATTGTCGCCAGCGTCGAGGAGGCCGAGGAACAAATGGCGTTGCGCCGCCAACGTCCGGCAGGGCGCTTGCGCGTGAACGCCGCCTCGCCGTTCATGCTGCATGTGATCGTGCCGCTGGTGCCTGGCTTTCGCGCGCTTTATCCAGACATCGAACTGGAGCTGCACAGCAGCGACCAAATCATCGACCTGATCGAACAGCGCACCGATGTGGCGATTCGCATCGGCCCGTTGCGCGATTCCACCCTGCACGCGCGGCCGCTGGGCAGTAACCGCTTACGGGTGCTCGCCAGCCCCGGCTATCTCGAACAATGGGGCGCGCCGCAAACGGTGGAGGAGCTGAGCGAGCGCAGCGTGCTGGGCTTCACTCAGCCGGAAACGCTCAACCAATGGCCGCTGCGCCATGCCTCGGGCCAGCATTGGCAGACGACGCCGACGGTCAAAGCGTCCAGCGGCGAGACGTTGCGGCAGTTGGCGATCGAAGGGGTGGGGCTGGTGTGTCTGGCCGATTTCATGACCCACGACGACCGCGCCGAAGGGCGGCTGGTGCAGGTGCTTGAGGCGCACACCGTCGAGGTCCGCCAGCCCATTCACGCGGTGTACTACCGCAACACCGCGCTGGCCTCGCGCATTACCTGCTTTCTCGATTACGTCAGCGAGCAGATGAAGCCGTAGCGCCGAACTACACCGCCAACTCAAGCAACTCGCCCGTCACTTGGCCGTCGGCAATGTGCAGAAAACCAACGCTGATGGGCAGCTTGAACCGGCGCGGTCCGGCGCTGCCCGGGTTGATGTAGAGCACGCCGTGCTGCTGTTTTTGCAGCGGCTTGTGGGAGTGGCCGGTCACTACCACGTCGATGCCGGCGGGCAGTTGTTCCGGCACATCGGCCATTTCATGCACCACATAAACGCCGATGCCATCAATGCGCAGCACCGCATGGGTCGGCACGCTGCTGGCCCAGGTGTCGTCCTGGTCGTTATTGCCGCGCACCACAGTCAGCGGCGCGCGGTCGCGCAGGGCTTCGAGGATCTCCGGTTTGCCAATGTCGCCGGCGTGCACGATACGGTCGCAGCCCTCAAGCGCGGCCAGTGCTTCGGGGCGCAGCAAGCCGTGGGTGTCGGAGATCAGGCCGATCTTCATGGGCGTTTCCTCCTACAGGCTAAGCCGTTAAAAAACATAGGGTTGTGGACGACGAGTCGTTTTCGCCGCGTTTTGCTGACGTTTTCACGACAGTGGATGGCGCGCAGAGCGAGCGCGCTGTCGTTGCCGGACCGGGCCTGTCATGTCCATTTGTTAGCGTCGGGCTTTCATTCTGGAGGATCGACGATGACATTCGCCCACACCGTATTCGCCGCCTGCGTTGCGCTGAGTCTGGCCGGCCCGGCCGCCGCTGCTACTGAACTCAAGCACTGGCTCCGCCGAAGCCGCCAAGCAACTGGACGCCATGATTGCGGCGAACGCCAACAAGGGCAACTTCGCTGTCTTCGATATGGACAACACCAGCTACCGCTATGACTTGGAAGAATCGCTGCTGCCGTTCATGGAAAACAAGGGTGTGCTGACCCGCGAAAAGCTCGATCCGTCGTTAAAACTGATCCCCTTCAAAGACACCGCCGAGCATAAAGAAAGTCTGTTCAGCTACTACTACCGCCTGTGCGAGATCGACGACATGGTTTGCTACCCGTGGGTGGCGCAGGTGTTTTCCGGCTTCACGCTGAGCGAGCTCAAAGGCTATGTCGATGAGCTGATGGCCTCGAACAAACCGGTACCGAGCACCTACTTCGAAGGCGATGTGGTGAAGACCATCGAGGTGCAGCCGCCGAAGGTATTTGCTGGCCAGGCCGAGCTGTACAACAAACTGATGGAGAACGGCATCGAGGTGTACGTGATGACCGCCGCCTCGGAAGAGCTGGTGCGCATGGTCGCTTCGGACCCGGCGTACGGCTACAACGTCAAACCGCAGAACGTCATCGGTGTAAGCCTGCTGCTCAAAGACCCCAAAACCGGCGCGCTGACCACCGCGCGCAAACAGATCACCGCCGGCACTTACGACGCCAAGGCCAATATGGGCCTGGAAGTCACGCCGTATCTGTGGACGCCCGCCACGTGGATGGCCGGCAGCAGGCGGCCATTCTTACGTACATCGACGAATGGAAAAAACCGGTGTTGGTGGGGGGCGATACGCCGAGCAGCGACGGCTACATGCTGTTCCACAGCGTCGACGTGGCCAAAGGCGGCATTCACCTGTGGGTTAATCGCAAGGACAAATACATGGGCCAGATCAACGCCATGATGGCCAAGCATGCCGCGGCGCAAGCCAAGGAAGGGGTGCCGGTGACGGCGGATAAGAATTGGGTGGTGGTGAAGCCGGAGGAGATTCAGTAGGGCTCAAGCGACAGCCCCTCACCCCTAGCCCCTCTCCCGCGAGCGGGACAGGGGAATCGAATCGCGGTGCAACGCCAAGCGCGGTCTGACCCCCTCTCCCGATTCGGGAGAGGGCTGGGGGTGAGGGGCCCTTGATGTCGACACACAAGAAAAAGCCCCGCATGAGGCGGGGCTTTTTCATTTCAGCGCTGAACCATTACAGCCCGTCGAGCATGGCCTTGTTACGCACCGCGCCTTTGTCGGCACTAGTGGCCAGCAAGGCATAAGCCTTCAACGCAGTGGTCACTTTGCGTGGGCGTTTTTCCACAGGCTTCCAGCCTTTTTTGTCTTGCTCGTGGCGGCGGTGGGCGATTTCTTCGTCGGTCACCAGCAGGTTGATGCTGCGATTGGGGATGTCGATCAGCACTTTGTCGCCGTCGCGTACCAGACCAATCGCACCGCCTGCGGCGGCTTCCGGCGAGGCGTGGCCGATGGACAGGCCGGAGGTGCCGCCAGAGAAACGACCGTCAGTGAGCAGGGCGCAGGCTTTGCCCAGGCCTTTGGATTTCAGGTACGAGGTCGGGTAGAGCATTTCCTGCATGCCCGGGCCGCCTTTCGGGCCTTCGTAGCGAATGATGACGATGTCGCCTTCTTTCACTTCGTCGGCGAGGATGCCGCGTACGGCGCTGTCTTGGCTTTCGAAGATTTTCGCGTTGCCTTCGAACACGTGAATCGACTCATCGACGCCGGCGGTTTTCACCACGCAGCCGTCCAGGGCGATGTTGCCGTACAGCACGGCCAGGCCGCCTTCTTGCGAATAGGCGTGCTCGAAACTGCGGATGCAGCCGTTTTCACGGTCGTCATCCAGGGTTTCCCAGCGGGTCGACTGGCTGAACGCGGTTTGGGTCGGAATGCCCGCCGGGCCGGCTTTGAAGAAGTGGTGCACGGCTTCATCGTCGGTCTGGGTGATGTCCCATTTGGCGATGGCTTCGGCCATGGACTTGCTGTGCACGGTCGGCAGGTCGGTGTGCAGCAGGCCGCCACGGGCCAGCGAGCCGAGAATGCTGAAGATGCCGCCGGCGCGGTGCACGTCTTCCATGTGGTACTTCTGGATGTTCGGCGCCACTTTGCACAGCTGCGGCACCAGGCGCGAAAGACGGTCGATATCGCGAAGGTCGAAATCGATTTCGGCTTCCTGGGCAGCGGCCAGCAGGTGAAGGATGGTGTTGGTCGAGCCGCCCATGGCGATGTCGAGCATCATGGCGTTTTCGAAGGCTTTGAAGTTGGCGATGTTGCGCGGCAGAACCGATTCGTCGCCCTCGCCGTAGTAGCGCTTGCACAGCTCGACCACGGTGCGGCCGGCCTGCAGGAACAGCTGCTCGCGGTCGCTGTGGGTGGCCAATGTAGAACCGTTGCCCGGCAGGGCCAGGCCCAGGGCTTCGGTCAGGCAGTTCATCGAGTTGGCGGTGAACATGCCGGAGCACGAGCCGCACGTTGGGCAAGCGCTGCGCTCGTATTCGGCGACTTTCTCGTCGGAAGCGGTGGAGTCGGCGGCGATGACCATGGCGTCGACCAGGTCCAGGCCATGGCTGGCGAGCTTGGTTTTACCCGCTTCCATCGGCCCGCCGGAAACGAAGATCACCGGGATGTTCAGGCGCAAGGCGGCCATCAACATGCCGGGGGTGATTTTGTCGCAGTTGGAGATACACACGATGGCGTCGGCGCAGTGCGCGTTGACCATGTACTCCACGGAGTCGGCGATGATCTCGCGGCTCGGCAGCGAATAGAGCATGCCGTCGTGGCCCATGGCGATGCCGTCGTCGACCGCGATGGTGTTGAATTCTTTGGCCACGCCGCCGGCTTTTTCGATTTCACGGGCTACCAGCTGGCCGAGGTCCTTCAGGTGCACGTGGCCGGGCACGAATTGGGTGAAGGAGTTGGCGATGGCGATGATCGGCTTTTTGAAATCTTCGTCTTTCATCCCGGTGGCACGCCACAAGGCGCGGGCGCCGGCCATGTTGCGACCGTGGGTAGACGTTTTTGAGCGGTAATCAGGCATGACGTGTTCCTGCGGCTAATCAGGTGTCTGTTTATTTACGTGTGTGAGCAGAGCCTGGGGCAACGGCAGATGGCCGCGCGGTCGGGGCAGGTCGCAATTCGAAACGGGGTCACCGCTCGTGCGGCCGGGGCTCATAAGCCCGCCGGGGATGGTTGGCGAGGAATGGGCCCGATTCTCACGGCCGCTCAGCGCGGGCGAGGAAAGGCTGGCTGTCAGGATGGGCGTTTGCAGGAATCGCGGCTAAAGCTTCCACAGACAGAGGTGGGAGCTTTAGCCGCGATCGGCCTCAATGCCTTAGGCGTTGGGCAGCAACCGGCAGGTCAGGCTCTTGATGTAGCGGGTTTCGGCAATCGCCATGTGCACCGGATGATCCGGGCCCTGGGCGCCGCGTTCGAGCATGATGATGTTGCGGTCCAGGTGACGGGCGCTCTGCAGCAGGATGTTCTGCAGGTTGTCTTCTTCCAGGTGCATGGAGCACGAGGCGCTGACCAGAATGCCGTCCTTGCTGAGCAGGCGCATGGCCATTTCGTTCAGGCGACGGTAGCCGGCTTCACCGTTTTTGATGTCTTTCTTGCGTTTGATAAAGGCGGGCGGGTCGCAGACGACCACGTCGAAACGCTCTTCCGACGACTTCAGCTCTTTCAGCGCGGCGAACACATCGCCTTCGATGCAGGTCACTTTTTCGGCCACGCCATTAAGGGTGGCGTTGCGCTCTACACCGTCCAGGGCGGTTGCCGAGGCGTCGACGCAGAACACTTCGCTGGCGCCGAACGCCGCCGCTTGCACGCCCCAGCCGCCGATGTAGCTGAACAGGTCGAGCACGCGTTTGCCGTTAACGTACGGCGCCAGACGCGCGCGGTTCATGCGGTGGTCGTAGAACCAGCCAGTTTTCTGGCCTTCGATTACCGGCGCTTCGAACTTCACGCCGTTCTCTTCCAGCGCCACCCATTCCGGCACCACGCCAAACGGCGTTTCCACGTAACGCGGCAGGCCTTCGACATCGCGGGCGGCGGAATCGTTTTTGAACAGCACGCCACGCGGTTGCAGCACTTGCACCAGAGCGGCGAGCACGTCGTCTTTGTGACGCTCCATGGTCGGCGAGCTGATTTGCACCACGAGAATGTCAAAGAAACGGTCCACTACCAGACCCGGCAGCAGGTCGGAATCGCCGTACACCAGGCGGTAGCACGGTTGATCGAACAGGCGCTCGCGCAGCGACAGGGCCACGTTGATGCGGTGCACCAGCAGCGATTTATCCAGTTCGTGTTTGGTGTCGCGTGACAGCAGGCGGGCGCAGATCAGGTTGTTGGGGCTGATGCCCACAACGCCCAGTGGCTTGCCACCGGCGGCTTCGAGAATGGCTTGATCGCCGGCCTGAAAGCCGGACAGCGGCGTGACGGCGACATCGATTTCGTTGCTGTAAACCCACAAATGCCCGGCGCGCAGACGGCGATCGGCATTGGCTTTTAGGCGCAGGCTGGGCAGGGACATGGGGGCGCTCTCCGAAAAAAGAGCGGGAGTATAGCCCAGACAGCGCAGCGTCCGAAGCGCTGACGATGACCCTCTGTGGGAGCGGCTTTAGCCGCGATGCTCTTCTATAGGATCAAAGGCATCGCGGCTGAAGCCGCTCCCACAGGTTGGGGAGGGGCGTTGTTATGCCGCCAGGGTCTCAATCAGCTTCTTACTAAACGCCGGAATGTCGTCCGGCTTGCGGCTGCTGATAAAGGTGCCGTCTTGCACCACTTCTTCATCGACCCACTTGCCGCCCGCATTGGTGATGTCGTCTTTGAGCGAGGGCCAGCTGGTCATGGTGCGGCCTTTGACCAAGCCAGTGGACACCAGCAGCCAGGCGCCGTGGCAGATCACGGCGATGGGGATTTCCTTCTGCGCCGCTTGCACCACCAGGCTTTGCGCTTCGGGAATAGTGCGGATGGTGTCGGAGTTCATCACGCCGCCCGGCAGCACCAAGGCGTGGTAGTCGTCGATGTTGGCCGCTTCGAAGGTTTTGGTGACGGGGAAGTCGTCGGCGGGCTTGTCATGGTTCCAGCCTTTCACCTGGCCGGTGCTCTTGGACAAGATGTCGACCGTGGCGCCGGCTTGTTCCAACGCTTCTTTCGGGCCGGTCAGTTCAACCTGTTCAAAGCCGTCGGTCACCAGAAGGGCAACGCGCTTACCTTGCAGAGAGGTCGTCATGGGAGCTCCTTTTTATTTCGTGGAAGGTGTATTTCCGAGGGCGCCGCCGAGGGGAAAGTTCAGGCTGTTTGCTCCAGACGAGCGGTGCTGGCCGCTCGCCCGCGCCGTTATTGAAATCTTTCCGTCTGTCGGTGTTTTCCTACGTTGGTGAGGGTTACGTCTGCCAAGTTGGCGGTTAGACTGTGTAACTCGTCACGCTAGCAGCCCGTGCAGTCATGGCCCACGAACTCTCCGCCGAACAAATCCAGAAAGTCCTGCAAGGCATCAGCGTGCCGCCGCAGCCTCAGATCATGGTCGACCTGCAGATGGAGCAGGTGATGCCGCACCCGGATCTGAAAAGCATCGCCAAGCTGATTAGCCAAGACCCGGGCTTGTCTGGCGCATTGCTGAAAATCGTCAATTCGCCTTTTTTCGGGCTGTCGAACCGCATTGCTTCGATTCAGCAAGCGGTCAACCTGTTGGGCTGCAACACGGTCATCAACCTGATCAACGCGCAGTCGATCAAAGGCGAAATGACTGACGAGGCCATCGTCACCCTCAACCGCTTCTGGGACACCGCGCAAGACGTGGCCATGACCTGCCTTACGCTGGCCAAGCGCATCGGCTACCAGGCGGCCGACGAGGCCTATACCCTGGGCCTGTTCCACAACTGCGGCATTCCGCTGATGATCAAGCGCTTCCCCGACTACATGACCGTGTTGGAAGAGGCCTATGCCAGCGCCACGGCCGAGCGGCGCATCGTCGACACGGAAAATCGCGTGCTCAATACCAACCACGCGGTGGTTGGTTACTTCACCGCCAAGTCGTGGAATTTGCCGTTGCACCTGTGCGACGCCATCGCCAACCACCACAACGCGCTGTCGATTTTTACCGACGATTCGGTGCGTGATGCGCAGCTGAAAACGCTGTTGGCGATTTTGAAAATGTCCGAGCACATCTGCGAAAGCCACCGCGTGCTGGGGAACCAGACCGACGATTACGAATGGCAGAGCATCGAGCAACTGGTGCTGGAGTACGTCGGCCTGTCTGAGTACGACTTCCAGACGCTTAAAGAAAGCATCCGCGATCTGAGCATGCACTGAGCCTCGGCGCCGCAGCCGAGCTTTGCTAAGGTGCTCTCCCTCTTTTTTCTGACCTGGCGTCACGCCTGAGCGAACCCATGCCTGAGTTGCCCGAAGTCGAAACCACGCGTCGCGGCATTGCGCCGTATCTGGAAGGTCAACGCGTGAGCCGCGTGATTGTGCGCGACCGCCGCCTGCGCTGGCCGATTCCGGAAGACCTCGACGTGCGCCTGTCTGGCCAGCGCATCGAAAGCGTAACGCGGCGGGCCAAATACCTGCTGCTGACGGCAGAGGCAGGCACCTTGATCAGCCATTTGGGGATGTCGGGCAACTTGCGCCTGGTGCCCATCGATACGCCGGTGGCCAAGCACGAACACGTCGATATCGAACTGGAATCCGGCCTGGCGCTGCGCTACACCGACCCGCGCCGCTTTGGCGCCATGCTCTGGAGCACCGAGCCGCTGCTGCATGAGTTGCTGGTGAAGTTGGGGCCGGAGCCGTTGACCGAGCTGTTCGACGGCGACCGCCTGTTCAAACTCTCGCGCGGCAAAAGCATGGCGGTGAAGCCGTTCATCATGGACAACGCCGTGGTGGTTGGGGTCGGCAATATCTACGCGACCGAAGCGTTGTTCGCTGCGGGCATCGATCCGCGACGTGAAGCCGGCTCCATTTCCCGCGCGCGGTATCTGGAGCTGTCGCTACAGATCAAACGCATCCTGGCCCACGCCATCGAGCGCGGCGGCACCACGCTGCGCGACTTCGTCGGCGGCGACGGTCAGCCGGGTTATTTCCAGCAGGAATTGTTCGCGTACGGGCGCGGCGGCGAGTTCTGCAAAACCTGCGGCAGCACGTTGCGTGAAGTGAAACTCGGACAGCGCGCCAGCGTGTACTGCCCACGGTGTCAGCGCTGATACAGCGGTGAAAAAGCAGCGTGCTTGAGCGCGCTGTTTGCAGGGCGTGTGTAAGCGCACAGTTACAGGCGGTTTTTCGCTCGCCAATTGCCCTGCAAAACCCGCAGAATGCGATCTCCAGCGCTTGACGGCCGTCACGCTGACAATTTCCGGGGCGCTGTTATAGTTACAGCCACCGCACTTTGAATCGATGAAGGACCGCACTCATGAACCTGTTCCGCTCAACCGCTGTCGTCCTGGCGCTGACCACTGGCTTCCTGGCTCTGCCGGTGATGGCAAATGGGTCGGGTCCTAGCAACCAGAGCGGCGACCCTGCTTATGACGTTCAGGCGCCACCTGCCTGGGCGATGATGGGCGACCTGATCGTTGCGCGTCCGTTGCTGATCGCCGCCACCATCATCGGCGCCGGCGCCTTCGTTATCAGCCTGCCGTTCACTGCCGCTGGCGGTAACGTCGGCGAAGCCGGCAAGGCGCTGGTGGTTGATCCGGGCCGTGAAGCCTTCGTGCGCTGCCTGGGCTGCACCGAAAGCGGTTACAAGCGTCCTGAGCAGCAATAACCCGCCTCGCTCGGCGACATAAAAAAGCCGGTCCATGTGACCGGCTTTTTTGCGCCCGCGTTTCGCCTTGCAAGGTATCGCTAGGGCTTGGCGCCCATCGACAACTTCGCCTGGCCAATGCCGCGAGGGTCGCTCGCCGCTTCCACCGTGCGGCTGTCTTTATTCCACAGCAGCACTTGCTGGTTGCCATAGGGCCGCGCTACCGGTTTGGGCGTGTAGCCGCGCGCTTGCAGGGCGTCGAGCTCGGCGGCCGTGAAGGCGTTGGGTTCGTACTCGACCACGTCGGGCAAATATTGGTGGTGATAACGCGGCGCCGCTGGCCAGCTCGCTACCGGTTGGCCGTCGAGGTATTGCAGCATCGCCAGTAGCACCATGCTCGGAATCGGCTGCCGCCCGGTGTGCCGAATGCGCTGAATTGCGTGGGGCTTTCGATAAAGCTTGGGCTCATGCTCGACAGCGGTCGCTTGCCGGCGGCGACGGCATTCGCCTGGCTGCCGCTCAGACCATAGGCGTTGGCGCCTTGCACGTTGGCGGCGAAGTCGTCCATTTCGTCATTGAGCAACACGCCGGTGCCTGGCGGGGTGAAGGCCGCGCCGAAGGGCAGGTTCACCGACAGCGTGGCGGACACCGCATTGCCCGCAGCATCCAGCACCACAAAGTGCGTGGTGTGGTTGCCTTCTTTCCAGGCGGGCGACGGCGGCAGGGCGCTGCTGGGCGTGGCCTTTTGCGGGTCGATACCGCTGGCCAGCTGCTTCAAGTAGGCAGGGTCAAGCAGCTTGGCGATTGGGTTGGCGATAAAGTCCGGGTCGCCCAATAGACCGCGATCCCGATAGGCGCGGCGCAGCACTTCAATCACGTAATGCGCGCGTTGCAGTTTGTCGGCCTCGCGCCACGGCAGCTGCTGCAGCATCGCCAGGCTTTGCGCCAACGCAATACCACCGGCCGACGGTGGCGGGGCGCTGATTAGCTCACGGCCATCCTGTAACGGATAACGCAGCGGCTGGCGCTCCACCACCTCGTATTGCTCAAGGTCGGCGAGGGTCCAGATGCCGCCAGCGGCGCGGACACCGTCGACCAATTGTTGCGCCGTTTCGCCGCTATAGAAGCCTGGCTTGCCGTAGCGGCCAAGCCGCTCAAGGGTGTTGGCCAGCTCCGGTTGGCGCAGCAGGGCGAGCGCTTCGGGAATTTCACCTTTGTCGTCGAGAAACAGCCGTGCGGTTTCCGGGTCGTCCCGCAGCGCCGACGAGCCGCCACTGGGCGCGTTCACGGTACACGGGGTCGATGGAGAAACCGTCACGGGCCAAGCGAATGGCCGGGGCCAGCGAATCCATCAGCGGCAGGCGGCCGTATTTGCGCGCCAGCTCCACGAGGGCGGCGGGTAAGCCGGGAATCGCGGCGGCGAGGCTGCCGTCGAGCGATAGCTTCGGGTCTATTTTGCCGTCACGCTTGTACAGGTCGGCATGGGCAGCAAGCGGCGCGCGCTCACGGGCGTCGAGGAAGCGGTACTGGGGTTGGTCGCCGGCTTGGCGCAACAGAAAGAAGCCGCCGCCGCCCAAGCCCGAGCTGTAAGGCTCAACCACCGCCAATGCGGCGCTGACGGCGATGGCGGCGTCAAAGGCGTTGCCGCCGGCGGCCAGTGTTTCGAGGCCGGCGATGGTCGCGGCGGGGTGCGCGCTGGAGATGGCTGCCTGATTGGGCAGCGGCGCCGCGCTGGCGCTGAATACGACAAGAAGCAGCCAGGCCGCCAAAACAGCCTTGGTTGAGAAGGAGCTGGATCGGCGGCAGCGGTGCATGGCGTTACGCTTTCCCTGTGAGGTTTCGATACTTTTGCATCAACTCATCCTTGCTCTCGACATTGTTTTCATCGAGCGGGATGCAGTCGACGGGGCACACCTGCTGGCACTGCGGCTCGTTGTAGTGGCCGACGCATTCGGTGCACAGGTTGGAGTCGATTACGTAGATTTCTTCACCCTGCGAAATAGCGGCGTTCGGGCACTCAGGCTCGCAAACGTCACAGTTGATGCAGTCGTCGGTGATGATTAAAGACATGAAACACAACTCCTGCCGCAGCTTACGGCCACGGCATGTTCGGACAGCGGAGCGCAAATTGTGCCGGATTGTCGGGGGAGGCGCCAATCGGCATGAGGCGGCCGGGCGATGAATGCCCAGCCGCAGCTGATCGCTCCCATGCAAACCGCGCAGGTGGCAGCGGCGTTTAGCGCTTGAAGCGTTCCAGCAATGCCTCGGCCACCGCAGGGTGAACGAATTTGCTGATGTCGCCGCCCAGGTTGGCGATTTCGCGTACCAGGGTGGAGGAAATGAAGGAGTACTTCTCGGACGGCGTAAGGAACAGGCTTTCCACGTCCGGCACCAGTTGGCGGTTCATGTTCGCCAGCTGGAATTCGTATTCGAAGTCGGACACCGCGCGCAGGCCACGCAGGAAAATGTTGGCGCCCTGCTCCTTAGCAAAGTGAGCCAGCAGCGTGGAAAAGCCCACCACTTCCACGTTGGGAAGGTGCTTGGTGACTTCACGGGCCAGTTCGACGCGTTGCTCCAGCGGGAACAGCGGGTTCTTCTTGGGGCTGGCCGCGACGGCTATAACCACTTGATCGAACAGGCGCGAGGCGCGTTCAACGAGGTCGCCGTGACCCTTGGTAATGGGGTCAAAGGTACCGGGGTACAACACTCGATTCATCGTGACGTCCTGGCGCAGGCCATAGGGGAGTCGGATGGTAGCGCAGCAACCCCCGTGGGCCAAGTCATCGGCGCGTTGGGGCGTAGGATTAATCCTGCACCCCTAGTCTCATGCGCTTTTCAGGCGATCAGCCAATTGTGTGGCGAGTTGCGCCGTGAGGCCGTACACCGACAATTGCGGGTTCGCGCCAATGCTGGTGGGGAACAGCGAACCGTCGTGAATCGACAAATTGCGTAGTTGGTGATGGCGTCCGAGGCTGTCGGTGACCGCCTGCGTTGGGTCTTCGCCCATGGCGCAACCGCCCATCACGTGGGCGCTGCCCAGGCGGGTGCGGTAGATCTCCATGCTCAAGCCGTCGATCAGGGTTTTCGCCTCGCCGATGGTTTTTACATAGTCGGCGTCGGCGTGCAGCGGCAGCACGCTTTTCGCCCCGGCCGCGAATTGGATGTCGGCCATGGTGTGGAAGGCGCGGCGAATGCCGTCCCAGGTGTAATCGGTCATCGGGTAATCGAGCACGGGGCTGCCGTCGCTGCGCAGCTCCACCGTGCCAGTGGCGCTGTCCGGATGGAAACCGTCGCGCAGCAAGGCGAGCATGGCGTTCGTATGCGGCAGTTGCTCCATGCGCATGGCGTTGTCGATGCCGAAGCGCCCGAGCAGCGTGGCGGTGAGCGCCGGTTGCATGGGCGGCACTTCGAGCTTGAACGACATGCGCCCGGTGGTGCCGTCGTCCCATTGGAAATGGTCGGAATAAATCGACTGCGGCGCACCGTAGAACGGGTTCACCACCTGGTCGAACTGCGCGGCGGAGAAGTTCACCACATGAATAAAGGTGCGTTTGCCCGCGCGGTTGTGCGGGTCGGGCGCGTTGGAGCGCAGCAGAATCGCCGGCGTGTTGATGCCGCCGCCGGACAGAATGTAATGCTTGGCTTTGACCGTAATGGTGCGGCCGGTGGGCGCCACGCAACGGTCATCCATGGCTTGGCATTGAATGCCGGTGACCTTGTCGCCCTCGATCAGCAACTTGTCGGCGCGCGCCAAATAGAGCAATTCGCCGCCCTTTTCCAACGTGGCCGGAATGGTGGTGACCAGCATCGATTGCTTGGCATTGGTTGGGCAGCCCATGCCGCAGTAGCCGAGGTTCCAGCAGCCGCGCACGTTGCGGGGAATGACTTTCCAGTGATAACCGAGCTTCTCGCACCCGGCGCGCAGCACGTCGTTATTGGCATTGGGCGGCATGATCCACGGCGCTACACCGAGGCGTTGTTCCATTTTCTCAAACCAGGGCGCCATCTCGGCCGCGCTATGGCCTTTGACGTTGTGCTCTTTGGCCCAGTGCTCGAGGGTCGGCTCGGGCGTGCGAAAGCTCGACGTCCAGTTCACCAGCGTGGTGCCGCCCACCGCTCGGCCTTGCATGATGGTGATGGCGCCGTCTTTGCTCATGCGCCCGATGCCTTCCTGATACAGCGCCGGGTAGGCCTCGGCCTCCTGCATTTTGAAGTCGCTGCTGGTTTTCAGCGGGCCTTCTTCAATCAGCAGCACCTTGTAACCGGCCGCGCTGAGAATTTCGGCCGTGGTGCCGCCGCCCGCGCCGGTGCCAACGATGGCCACGTCGGCTTCCAGGGTCAGGTCCTGTTCCAGGCGCGAGCCGTTATAGGTTTTCCAGCCGCGGCTCAGGCCTTCGGCAAACAGATCCGGGTACGGGCATGCAGGCGGTTCTCGGTTAAGTCTTCGGTCGGTTCTTATTAGTAGAGGGTGCTGCGGCGCGGCTCAGACCTTAGGCGGGCCGGGATAACCGCAATGCGCCCACGACTCTGTGCGGCCGTACCAGGCCATCATCACCAGCTGCAACAGCGAGGCGTAGCCCATGCGCAGCAGGCTGAGCGAGCTGTTCTGCCAGCGGTCGAGGAAGTGGCGAACGTCGTCGCTGCTGGCGTTTTCCCAACTGCCCCAAATGCCGGTCAGCGGGCCGCGGGTAACCGCCATGGCCAGTACATCGAACAATTGCACGGTGAGCTTGAGCATTTCCGGCGACAGGCGATTGAGGCTGTAATCGAGGTTTTGCAGCGTGCCGTTCACGGCGCTTGGCATTTGCTCCGGCGGCACGGCGCCGGTCAGCATCACTGGAATCAGCGCCTTGAGAAACGGCAGGTCGGACTCGCGCAAGATGGCGAAACCGTTAGCCGGGGTGGCTGGCCGAGCAGCCACTCAAGGTGGCGGTGAGCAGCCGCGGCCAGAAAGGCCGAGCCCATCAGCCCCACTTTGAGCAGGCCGCGACGGGAAAGGCCAGGTGTAGCGATTACCGAGTCATTCATTTTTATTATTGACCTCGCGCTAGCGCGTTTTAAAACGGCGCACCGGCAGGCAAACCGGGCGCCGCAAAGCTCAGCTTGGTTTAGCGGATGAACAGTTTCAGCACCAGTTTTTGCAGTGCTTTGCCATACGGCGGGTAGATCACTTTCGAGGCGTTGAAGCGTTGTTTGATAAACACGCCCTTGGCCTTGGAGAAGGTCAGGAAGCCTTCGTGGCCGTGGTAATGGCCCATGCCGGAGGGGCCGACGCCGCCAAAGAGCATGTCGTCCTGGGCGACGTGCAGCAAGGTGTCGTTCAGGCACACGCCGCCGGCATGGGTTTCATGCAACACGCGTTTTTGCTCGGCCTTGTTGTAGCCGAAGTAATAAAGGGCGAGCGGGCGCGGACGGTCGTTGATGTAGGTGAAAGCGTCTTCCGAGGCGGTCGTACGGCACGATGGGCAGCAGCGGGCCGAAAATTTCGTCCTGCATCAGCTTCATGTCGTCGTTCACGTTCAACACCACGGTTTGCGCCATACGCCGGCCCTGGCCTTCCGGGAACAACGGTATGAGTGTGGCGCCCTTGCTCTCTGCGTCGGTGAGCAGCCCTTTGAGGCGGTTCAACTGGCGGTCGTTAATGATGGCGGTGTAGTCGGCGTTGTCTTTGAGGCTGGGGTAGAAGCTCTGCACGGTTTTGCGGTACGCCTCGACGAACCCTTCCACGCGATCTTTGGGCACCAACACGTAATCCGGCGCCACGCAGGTTTGCCCGGCGTTCATGGTTTTGCCAAAGGCGATGCGTTCGGCAGCGTCGCTCAACGGCACATCCGCAGACACGATGGCAGGCGATTTGCCGCCCAGCTCCAAGGTGACTGGAACGAGGTTTTCCGCTGCTGCGCGCATCACGTGCTTGCCGATGCTGGTAGCGCCGGTGAACAGCAAATGGTCGAAGGGCAGTTTCGAGAAGGCCATGCCGACTTCGGCTTCACCGAGTACGACGCACACCAGGTCTTCGGGGAAGATGCGGGCCAGCAGGTCTTTGATCAGCTGCGAAGTTATCGGGGTGGATTCGCTCATTTTGATCATCACCCGATTGCCAGCCGCCAGGGCGCCAACCAGCGGGCCCATGGCCAGGAACAGCGGGTAGTTCCACGGCACGATCACGCCGACCACGCCCAGCGGCTGATAAATCACTTTCGCACTGGCCGGCTGAAAGGCCGAACCGACCGAACGGCGCGACGGCCTCATCCATTTTTTGATGCGCTTGGTGGCGTAGTGAATGCCGTGCACGCTGGGCATCACCTCGGCCAGCAGGGTTTCCTCGGCGGCGCGGTTGCTGAAGTCTTGGGAGATGGCCTGAACCAGCGTGTCTTTCTCTTTCAGCAGCAGGTCGCACAAGCTGTTGAGCCACTGAATGCGCTGCCCGGCTTCGGGCATGGGGTTGGCGCGGAACGCTTCGCGCTGGCGCTGCAACAATGAATCAAGCTGGTCGATTTGTTGTTGGTTGTGTTGCAGGTAAGCAATGTCGGCGACCATTTTCGAAGGCTCCTGGGCAGTCCAGTTAAAAGAACCCGGAACCGTCTTGAAGGTCGGTTTAGGGTTGCGCAAAACAACGTCGCTGGATTTTTAGAGCAATTACTCTAATGTGTCAAATAGGATGCCGAGAAGGGCTCTGGGATGCACCCCAACGAAAAGTTAGGGTGCGCAGTCGCTGTGTTGATGAGTAACAATTGCTGCGCTTGTGCGTGTACCTTTGGCGCAGCAAGGGAGCTGGACCGTTTAGGCAGGACGCAGTTGCTGACGGCTTTTTGTTCAAGAAACAGTGTGTAGGTACGAGCGCCATGGCCGCGCCAATGAAAACCCGTGAGCGCATCATTCAAGCCAGCCTGGAGCTGTTCAATCTGCAGGGCGAGCGCAATGTGACGACCAATCACATCGCTGCGCATCTGGCGATTTCCCGGCAATTTGTATTACTACTTCCGCAATAAGCAGGCGATCATCGCCGAACTGTTCAGCCAGTACGAACACCAGGTCGACACCTTTCTGCGCCCGCCCGAGGGTCGTTCGATGACGGTGGAAGACAAAACCTTCTACCTCGAAGCCTTGCTTGCAGCGATGTGGCATTACCGCTTTTTGCACCGCGACCTGGAGCATTTGCTGGAAAGCGACAACCGGCCTGGCGGCGCAGTACCAGCAGTTTTCGCTGCGCTCCATGGGGCAGGCGAAAGCGATTTATCAGGGCTTTGTCGACGCGCAGATTCTGGTGATGGGCGAACGGCAGATTGAAGCGTTGACGCTGAACGCCTGGATCATCATGACCTCGTGGGTGCGCTTTCTCTGCACCTCGCGAGGCGACATGGGCGACCTCAGTGAAGAGATGCTGCGCCGTGGCATTTATCAAGTGTTGGCGCTGGAGGGTGGCTATATCGCACCACAGGCGCGCGAGGCGGTGGATGCGCTGCAACAGCGCCTGTTCGTGCCGCTCGATGGCGTGGTGTAAGCCTTAACCGAGTGCGGTTAGCCACTGCGGAATGCGCCGTTCCAGGTAGTACTCCGGACGGCGCCACGAGCCCTGAACGAAACCCACATGCCCACCATGGTCGTGCAATTCGAATTGCACGCAGCTCGCCAATTCGCTCGCTTCGGGCAGGCTGTGGGGAAACACGAACGGATCGTCGGCCGCCTGAATCAGCAGCGTCGGCGTCTGGATGCGGCCCAGAAAATAGCGGCTCGAAGATCGCTTGTAATAGTCGTCGGCATCGGCAAAACCGTGGAGCGGGGCGGTGACGCGGCCGTCGAAATCCCAGAACGTGCGCATGTCGGTCAGCGGGCCGAGCTTTTCCAGAATCGATAACTGATCGGCCTGGCCTTTGTGAGCAAACAGGCGCTGCTTGTCCTTCACGTAGGCGACCATCTCCCGCATGAAGTGCGCCTGGTACACCTTGAAAAAGCCCAAGCCGATACGGTCAGCGCATTGGTCCAACCGAAACGGAACCGACACCGCGACCGCACCTTGCAGATGGCTGTCGGCGCCGCTTTCGCCCAGGTACTTGAGCAGCACGTTGCCGCCCAACGAATAGCCGGCGGCATACAGCGGTGCCATGGGACGCTTGGCGCGCAGGTGGCGGATGGTTTCGGCCAGGTCTTCGCTGGCGCCGGAGTGATAGCCGCGCGGCAATAAGTCGGGCTCGCCGTTGCATCCGCGCCAGTTCAGCGCCACACTCGCCCAGCCTTGGGCGGCCAGGTTTTGTTGCAGACCGAGCACGTACAGCGAACTCGATGAACCCGTCAGGCCATGCAGCACCAGCACCAACGGCGCATCGGCTTCGTGCGGGCCGTGCCAGTCCAGGTCCAGGAAATCGCCATCCTCCAGCCACAGCCGCTCGCGCTGACGCTCAAGCGCAGGCGGCTTGCGACACAGCGAATTCCACAAGGTTTGCAGATGCGGGTTGGGCAACCACCAGGCCGGGGTGAAACCAGTGTTCATGGTTACGCCGTGCGGTGCCACAGGGCGTAATACACCTGGCCGGCTTTCTGCTCGCGGCGCGAGGCGCCAGTTGCCCGGCATGGTCAGGCTCGACGGCGGGTTCTCGCTTTCGGTGTATACCCATGCGTCATCGGCCAACCAACCTTTTTCCTCCAGCAGCGTGCAGGTGGGCTGTAGCAGGTTCTGGTTGAACGGCGGGTCGAGAAACACCACGTCAAACGGCGACGGGCTCTGGGTTTCCAGGTAGCGCAGGGTGTCGGTTTGCAGCAGTTGGCCGGTGGCGCATTTCAACGCGTCGAGCGTTTGCCGCAGGCTGGCGATCGCGGCGCCGTTGAGGTCGAGCGCCAATGCCAAGCTGGCCCCTCGCGCGACAACGCTTCGAGGTATAGCGCGCCACCGCCGGTGAACAGGTCCAGCACCCGAGCGCCTTGAATGTAAGGCGCCAACCAGTTGAACAAGGTTTCGCGCACGCGGTTGGGCGTTGGCCGCAAGCCGTGAGCCATGGGAAAGCTGAACTGGCGGCTACGCCACTCACCGGCAATGATGCGCAACTGGCCTTGGCCGCCATGGGCGGGGGCGTTACCTGGTTTTACGGGACGGGCCATCAGTGCTCGGAACGCCAAGCGCGGGCTCGGCGGGATGATCGGTTGGGGGCGGCAGTGGCTTCTGCGGCACGGTAGGTCCGGCCGTGACGATGACCAGCGCATCCGCATTCAGATGCTTGGCCATGGCGGCTTTGACCGAGGCCACGTCCAGCGCTTGTACCTGCTGCATGAAGTCTTCCAGGTAAGTCAGCGACAGGTCGTAGAAGCCAATGGCGCCCAATTGCGAAACTATATCGCTATTGCTGGCGGTAGACAGCGGAAAGCTGCCGGCCAGTTCCCGCTTGGCGTCATCCACTTCTTTTTGCGTCGGTCCATTGGCCAGGTAGTCGCGCAAAATGTCTTGCACCAGCTTCAGCGCGCCTTCGCTTTGCTCCGCCCGGGTTTGCAGGCTGATCATGAAAGGCCCGCGCGCCTGCATAGCCGTGAAGCCCGAGGAGATGCCGTAGGTAAGGCCGCGTTTTTCTCGCACCTGATCCATCAAACGCGTGCCGAGGCCGCCGCCACCGAGAATCTGATTACCCAGAAACAGCGCGGCGTAATCCGGTTCGGCTCGGTCGATGCCCATTTGCGCCAGCATCAACGTGGTTTGTTTGGACGGGAACTCAATGTGGCTGAGGCCCGCTTTCGGTTCGGCTGGCTGTGGCATTTTCGGCAACGCCGGCCCTTTGGGCAGCGCGGCGGACACCTGGGCAGCCATGGCTTCGGCCTTCTGCACGCGACAAGTCGCCCACCAGCGCGATCACCACGTTGCCGGCGGCGTAGGCCTTGCGATGGAAGGCCTGCATTTGCGCAACGGTAATGCGCGGAATGGACGCCGCATCGCCGTCGCTGGAATGCGCGTACGGATGACTGCCGTACAGACGCTTGAACAGCTCCAGGCCCGCGAGGCGGCCGGGGTTTTGTTTCTGGTATTCGAAGCCAGCCAGCACCTGATTGCGGATGCGCACGAGCGAGTCGGCGGGGAAGGTCGGTTTGCCGATCACTTCGGTGAACAGTTTCAGCGCCGGCTCACGTTTGTCGGCGGCGGTGAGGCTGCGCAGGCTGGCCACGCCCATGTCGCGGTAAGCGCCGTTACCAAAGTCGGCGCCCAGGTCTTCGAAGCCGGCGGCGATGGCGCTCACGTCTTTACCGGCAATGCCTTCATTGAGCATGGCGTTGGTCATCATCGCCAGCCCCGGCACGTCGCCGTCCTGGCTGCTGCCGGCGGCAAAGGTCAGGCGCAGGTCGAACATCGGCAATTGGTGCGCTTCAACAAACAGCACCTTGGCGCCCTCAGCGGTTTTCCAGGTTTGAATGTCGATGGCGCGCATGGCTCGGCGCCTGGCCTTCCACGCAGCCAGCGACTCCAAGTGGCCTTCGGCTTTCGCTGGCGTTTCTGCCGCCGGCTGAGCGGCGGCAGCTTCGCTAGGCGCCGGCTCGGTTGGCGCTTGCGCCGGGCGGCTGACCACAAACACCAGCACCGCCAGCAAGGCCAGCAGGCTTAGGCCGAGGAGGCCGTATCGCAGACCGTTGCGTTCACTCATGGCTTTGTTCCTTCGGTACTTCGGCGACGCCAAGGCGTTCGCGCGTGAAATAGGTGCGGGCGGCTTGCTGGATGTCGTCCGGCGTGACGGCCTCGATGGCGGCCAGGTCTTCGTCCATCAACTTCCACGACAAGCCAACGCTCTCAAGCTGGCCAATGGTGCTGGCTTGGCTGCTGATGGAGTCGCGCTCGTACACCAGGCCGGCGATAACCTGCGCGCGAACGCGGGCCAGTTCGGCAGCGGTGGGCGGGGCCTTTTTCAGCGCTTCCAACTGGCGCCATAGGCCCGCTTCGGCTTGGGCCAAGGTTTTGCCGGTTTGCACGTTAGGCGTGGCGGAGAGCATGAACAGGCTGTCGCCGCGGTTGTAGGCGTCGTAACTGGCGGAGGCGCCAGACACCAATTCCTCGCCGCGCTCCAATTGCGTAGGCAAGCGCGCGCTATAGCCGCCGTCGAGCAGCGCCGAAATCAGGCGCAGGGCGTGGGCATCGCGCGGGTTGGCGGCGGTGGCCAGACTTGGCACGTTGAAGCCCATCATCAGGCTTGGCAGTTGCGTTTGTAGGTACAGACGCAGGCGTCGCTCACCCGGCTCAGCCAGTTCCAACGGCGCCTTTCCGCGGTGGGAATCGGGCGGCTGGGAACGGGGCCGAAGTAGCGCTCGGCCAGGGTTTTCACCTCGGCGACCGTGACGTCACCCACCACCACCAACGTGGCGTTGTTGGGCGTGTACCAGGTTTCGTACCAGTGGCGCAGTTCTTCCACGCTCATGCGCTGCAAGTCGGCCATCCAGCCGATGGTGGGGGTGCCGTAGCCGCTGCCGGGATAGGCCATGGCCTTGAAGCGCTCATAAGCCAAGGAGCTGGGTTTGTCATCGGTGCGCATCCGGCGCTCTTCTCTTGATGACTTCAATTTCGCTACGAAATTCTTCCGGCGGCAGGCGCAGGCTGGCCATGCGGTCGGCTTCAAGCTCGAAGGCCACGGGCAGACGGTCGCGGGCCAGCACTTGGTAGTAGGCGGTGTAATCGTCGCTGGTAAAGGCGTTTTCTTCGGCGCCCAGTTCGCGCAGCACCAGGGACGCTTCGCCGGGTTTCATCTTGGCGCTGCCCTTGAACATCATGTGTTCGAGGGCGTGGGAAAGACCGGTTTGCCCGGGCGTTTCATAGCTGGAGCCGACCTTGTACCAAACTTGGGAAACCACCACCGGCGCGCGGTGATCTTCGCGCACCACGACCTTCAGGCCGTTGGCCAGGGTGAACTCTTCAGTGGGTTGGGTATCGGCGGCAAATGTAGACAGCGGCAGGCAAAGGGCCGCGAGCAGCAGCCCGGTGGCGCTGCGGGCAAGCATTTTCATGAAGTGAATGACCTGTCGAGAAGGCCCGCTTGGTCTTAGCGTCGGCGGGCGCGGAGGTGCTAGGATACTCATCCATTTTATTGGCGGCCACGGCTGTTGGGTTTTTACCCGGTTGGCGCGTCGCACCCTTGAGATAGCCGCTCTCCATGTTTGGTTCCAAAGACGACAAGAAGACCCCAGCCGCTGCTGGGAACGACGCTCCGGTCACTTCCGATGAGAAGGCCGGCGAGAAAAAAAGCCTGTTCGGTTGGCTGCGCAAAAAGCCTCAGGAGCCCGCTGCGGCGCCTGAAACTGCGGTCGAAACCGTAGCGCCGAGCGAGTTTGCGCCTGCTGAGGCGGCACCGGTTATCGACGCTCCGGTAACCGAGTTGCCCGCTCAGGAACAGCAACCGATCGTAGTGCCCGAAGTGGTCATCGCGCCGGTTGTGGAGCCCATTGCGGCACCCATCCCAGCGCCAGAGCCGATCTTTCCGACACCGGAACCGGTTGTGGCTGAGGCAGTTGTTGCTGCGCCAGTCGCGCCGCCTGTAAGCGAAGCCCCCGTGGTGGTCGCGCCAGCGCCCGCCGCATCGGCATCGCCAGAAAGCAAAGCCGGTTTCTTCGCGCGCCTGAAACAGGGGTTGTCGAAAACCAGCGCCAGCCTCGGTGAGGGCATGGCCAGCCTGTTCCTTGGCAAAAAGGCCATCGATGATGACCTGCTCGATGAAATCGAAACACGTCTGCTGACCGCCGACGTTGGCGTCGAGGCCACCACGGCAATCATCCAGAGCCTCACGCAGAAAGTAGCGCGCAAGCAGTTGGTCGACAGCGGGCTTTATATAAGGCGCTACAGGAAGAACTGGCGTCGCTGCTCAAACCGGTCGAGCAACCGCTAGTGATTCCCGCGGAGAAGAAGCCATTCGTGATTCTGGTAGTCGGCGTTAACGGCGCCGGCAAAACCACCACCATCGGCAAATTGGCCAAAAAGCTTCAGCAGGAAGGCAAGAAAGTGATGCTCGCTGCAGGCGACACCTTTCGCGCGGCGGCGGTCGAGCAGTTGCAGGTGTGGGGTGAGCGTAACCAGATTGCGGTGATTGCTCAGCACACCGGTGCCGACTCGGCCTCGGTCATCTTCGATGCGGTTCAGGCGGCGACTGCCCGTGGCATCGACGTGCTGATCGCCGACACAGCGGGCCGTCTGCATACGAAAGACAACCTGATGGAAGAGCTGAAAAAAGTGCGCCGCGTGATCGGCAAACTCGACGAAACCGCCCCGCACGAAGTGTTGCTGGTGCTGGACGCCGGCACCGGGCAGAACGCGATCAGCCAGGCCAAGCAATTCAATCAGACCGTTAACCTCACCGGCCTGGCGCTGACCAAGCTGGACGGCACAGCCAAGGGCGGCGTGATCTTCGCGCTGGCCAAGCAATTCGGTCTGCCTATCCGCTACATCGGGGTGGGTGAGGGCATTGATGACCTTCGCACCTTTGAAGCTGAAGCCTTTGTTCAGGCCTTGTTCGCCGAGCGGGAGCACGCATGATTCGCTTTGAGCAGGTGGGTAAACGCTACGCCAACGGCCACGTCGGCCTGCATGAGCTGAGTTTTCGCGTACGCCGCGGCGAATTTCTGTTCGTGACCGGGCATTCGGGCGCCGGCAAGAGCACCTTGCTGCGCTTGATTCTGGCGATGGAGCGGCCCACGTCCGGCAAGCTACTGCTGGCGGGCCAGGACCTGGCGCAAATCACCACCGCTCAGATTCCTTTCCTGCGCCGCCAGATCGGCGTGGTTTTCCAGAATCACCAGCTGCTGTTTGATCGCACCGTGTTCAACAACGTGGCGTTGCTGCTGCAGATTCTCGGGTTGTCCAAGCCCGACATCGCCAAGCGCGTCGATGCCGCACTGGAGCGTGTGGCGCTGAGCGACAAGCGTGATCTGTTTCCTGGCGATCTTTCCACTGGCCAGCAACAGCGCGTCGGTATCGCCCGCGCCGTTGTGCACCGCCCCGCCTTGCTGCTGGCGGATGAACCGACCGGTAACCTCGACCCTCGATTGGCGGCGGAAATCATGGGCGTATTCGAAGACATCAACCGCATGGGCACCAGCGTCCTGATCGCCAGTCACGACCTGGCACTGATCGCGCGCATGCGCCACCGCATGTTGACGTTGCAACGCGGCCGATTGATCGGTGATGGGGAGGCTGGTTAATGAGCGCCACTCGTAATCCTCAGGAACCGTCATCCGCAGCTGAGCGCGTCGGCGCCGCGCCAAAGAAGAACGATCAGAAAAAAAGACGACGGCAGCCCAGATTTCTCCACCTTGCTGCACGCCTGGTTGGAAGCCCATCGTTCTAGCTTGATCGACAGCTTGCGCCGCCTGGCCAAGCAGCCCATCGGCAGTTTCTTTACCTGTCTGGTCAGTGGCCGTGGCGCTGAGCTTGCCCATGGGCTTGTCGCTGCTGCTCAACAATGTCGAGCGCTTGGGCGGTTCCTGGCAGCGCGCGGCACAGATTTCTTTGTTCCTGACGCTCGATGCCAACGAAGCGGACGGCGAAAAGCTGCGCGCGCAGATCGCAGAAATGAACGATGTGGCTGAGTCTGAATGGATTAGCCGCGAACAAGCGCTGGCCGAGTTTCAGCAGCAGTCCGGCTTGGGTGAAGCGCTGAAAGAACTACCCGAGAACCCGTTGCCGGCCGTGATTCTGGTGACGCCGAAGGAAGTGGATAAACCTGCGCTGGAAGCCTTGCGCTTACGCCTGGCGGAACTGCCGAAGGTTCAGCAGGCGCAGCTCGATTTGCTCTGGGTTGAACGCTTGAGCGCCATTTTGAAACTGGGCGAGCGGTTCGTCTTCGGGCTGACGCTATTGCTGGTGATGGCCTTGCTGCTGGTGATCGGGAACACCATCCGGCTGCACATCGAAAATCGTCGCACCGAAATTGAAGTCATCAAGCTGGTAGGCGGAACTGACAGCTACGTGCGGCGTCCCTTCCTTTATATGGGCGCGTTGTATGGCTTGGGTGCCGGCGTCCTGTCTTGGGCCGTGCTGGCGTTTGGTCTGGATTGGTTAAACGGCGCCGTGGTGCGTTTGGCCGGGCTGTATGGCAGCGACTTTGCGTTGGCTGGGGTGCCATTATCCGATGGTCTATCCCTGCTGCTTGGCGCTGTGCTGTTGGGGTATATTGGCGCCTGGCTTGCGGTGGCCCGTCACTTGAACGAGTTGGCCCCGAAGTAGTAAGTTATTGTTTATTAGTGTTTTTTCGTGTTTTTGAACTTTCGAGTCAACTGTCTGGTCTTATCCGGGCAGTGCTCAAAAGGCACGAGTTTCGTGAGTCGGAGGATTCGCATGAGCAATTCTTTGCAACCTGTCCATGCTTTAGTCCCGGGTGCAAACCTTGAGGCCTATGTGCATGCTGTCAATAGCATTCCGCTGCTGACTGTTGAGCAGGAGCGCGAACTGGGCGAGAGTCTTTTTACCATCAAGACCTCGAAGCCGCTCGCCAAATGGTGCTCGCGCACCTGCGGTTTGTTGTCCATATCGCCAGAAGTTATTCCGGTTACGGCCTGGCTCAGGCCGACCTGATCCAAGAAGGCAACGTTGGCCTGATGAAGGCCGTCAAGCGCTTCAACCCTGAAATGGGTGTGCGTTTGGTATCGTTCGCTGTGCACTGGATCAAAGCTGAAATTCACGAGTTCATCCTGCGCAACTGGCGCATCGTCAAAGTGGCCACCACCAAGGCCCAGCGCAAATTGTTCTTCAACCTGCGCAGCCAGAAAAAAGCGTTTGGCTTGGCTCAATAACGACGAAGTTCACGCTGTGGCCGAAAGCCTGGGCGTGGAGCCGCGCGAAGTGCGCGAAATGGAAAGCCGCTTGACCGGTCATGACATGGCGTTTGACCCCGCTGCAGAGGCGGACGACGAAAGCGCCTTCCAGTCGCCGGCCAATTACCTGGAAGACCATCGCTACGACCCTGCTCGCCAATTGGAAGATTCCGATTGGAGCGACAGCGCCACGGCGAATCTGCATGAAGCGCTGGAAGGCCTTGATGAACGCAGCCGCGATATTCTCTACCAGCGCTGGCTGGCTGAAGAAAAAGCGACTCTTCATGAGTTGGCCGCGAAGTACAACGTTTCAGCCGAGCGTATTCGTCAGCTGGAAAAGAACGCTATGAACAAACTCAAAGGCTCAATCGCCGCCTGAGTGTCAAAGCGAAAGGACTGAAGCCGCACCCAGGTGCGGCTTTTTTCTGCCCGTGTGTTTATCCCTGTTTCGGAGACTGACCATGTCCATGCCACCGCTACGTATGCAGCACTGGCTGCTTTTTGTGGTGATTGCCGTTGCCTTCTTTGCCTGGGGCGGCTGGTTAATGTACGGGCGGAGCGTTCCGGAACCGCTGCCTGGCATGGCGCGCTGGCAGAAAGAAATTGTCTCGCCGATGGCAGAAGGCACACTCACGTTGGGACGTTTAAACGCAGTGAATACTGGAGAGCTATGGCTAAAACCTAGACTGGACGGCCCTCAGCTACTGTACCGGTCGAGGCTGGGAAGCATGGGTGAACAATGGAAGCTCGAAGCCGTTCTGGTGCTCACCGAGCAAGAGCACACCAGCTTGATGAAGGCGACGGGCCTCAAGCCTACCGACCCCGAACAACCCCTGAGCAGTCACATGCTGGGCGAGCTGAGCGGTCACGGGCTCTCTGCTTTGATGCTACGTCCGGAACAGCCTGTGGCCGAAGATCAGATCGTCGCGACTTTTGGGCCGCCGCGTTTGCGCTTGCAGCTCAATAGCGGGGAAGGCTGGGTGTATCCCGCGCAGGGGTTAACGGTTCATGTAGAAAATGGGGCCCTCTTGCTACTGCACGTCGTGCCCCGCAGCTCGCTTAAACAGTAAGCGAATCGCCAATCAGGAGCGGCGGCCTTTCTGCATTTTGCACGATGTAGTCACTGCCGCCTAGCTGGCGCATCTGTTGGCGAATCCAGTTCGCTCGACGGTTGATATAGCCGGTCGGCTTACCGGCGCTCCACTTCAGCGGATTGGGCAACACAGCCGCCAACAAACTGGCCTGCCGCGCGGTTATATAAGAAGCTCCCCACGCCAAAGTGCGCGCGCGCAGCTGCCTCTGCTCCAAACACCCCGCTACCCCATTCCACGGTGTTCAGATAAACCTCAAGGATTCGCTGCTTCGGCCAGAGCAACTCCAGCAAGCCGGTAAACCACACCTCCAGTCCTTTACGCAGCCAGCTTCGACCGGGCCAAAGGAAAAGGTTCTTCGCCACTTGCTGACTGATCGTGCTGGCGCCCCGCAAATTGCCGCCACGTTCGTTGTGATCAAGGGCAGCCTGAATAGCCTCCACATCAAACCCCCAATGCTCGGCGAACTTCTGGTCCTCACCCGCGATCACGGAGATTTTCAAATCATCCGACAGCTCCGCCCATGGGCGCCACGTGCGCTTGAGGTCGATCGGCTTGCCATCAATCCATGACTCGATTTTCCGCTCCACCATGAGAGCGGAACCAGGCGGCGGCACCCAGCGGAAAATAAGCACCACCAGCACTGAGGCCGTGGCGAACCAGAGCAGGAACCTAAACAGACGTCCGAAAAGTTTGCGAACCATGCGTAGCGGGGCCTTAAAAGTAGGCAAAGAGTATAGCGCTGGTCGCATAGAGAGCTTCCCCCACATTAAGGGTTTTGAATTCAAAGGCTTCCGCAAGCTCACGGGAGCGTCTTCGCGACCTGTCCGGGAGCGAACATTTCTGAGTCTCGTCTACCGAAGTCCGGCATGCCGTGCACAGTATTTCGACGACACCTTAGACATATATCCGTCTTTCAGGTCGGGAAATTCCACGCTCTACGGATTATTCCCACGTCTCGGTCGGAGGCTGATTGCAGTTTCGAAGTGAGATTTAACTAAAATTACTCGGGCTTTAGATATCAATATTTTTTCAAGTTAAACAAAACTTTACGGGTCTTCTATGAAAAACAAATTGGCTGTACTCAGCGCTAGCGTCGTTCTGGCTAGCTTTGCCCAAGTGGCGACTGCGAACGAAGGAAAAATCAACTTTGAAGGCGGTGTTTCTGATACCACTTGCACGGTAGTAGTAAATAAGCAAACCAATAACGCAACGGTGAAACTGCCCATCGTTTCATCCAAGCTTCTTGCGACGAAAGACTCTACTGCGGGTCGCGTCTTCTTAAATTTTCAGCTTTCCGATTGCTCGTCCGCGTCCACGCTGGCAAGTAAGGCAAAAGTGTTTTTTTCCGCTGGAGGTAACATTACTCCGGAAGGGCATTTGCGGAATACTGCACAAACGAACGCAACCAAGAACGTCGAACTTCAAATATTGAACAAAGATGGCAAAGTAATGGATTTGTCTCTGGAGGCTGATTCGCAAGGCGCTATCGGAGAAGACCTTGTTGCTGACGCTAATGGTATAGGAACCGCATATCTTAGCCATTTTGTCCAGTACATCTCACAAGGCAATGCTACTGCGGGTGGCTTGACCTCCAGTGTCGACTATGAAATTGACTATGAGTAAAGTCTAAGTTAAATGCCTGGCCTCGCCAGGCATTGCTTTTCCAACATACTGGGTGCTACATGAAAAAATCAAAAGTTTACGCACTCTTGTTTTTGTTCTCGCACCTATTGCAATGGGGCAACTTCGAGTTTCACAGTCGAAGGAAAAGTTACCGCCGCTACATGTGCTGTTGTAAGCAAAGAGCAGCGGGTTAAGTTACCAATCGCGCCGAGTACTTCACTTAGGAATGCCAGCGATACGACTGGCCGGACACCGTTTTCAATCGAGATTAAAGGCTGTCCACCTGATTCGTTCATCTACTTCGAAGGCGATCCGCTCGCATCAATTGTAGTTGGGACTTCAGGACGACTGCCAAATACTGCGGTTAAAGGGGCGCAAAATGTCCAGTTGCAGATACTGAATTCCGATGGGAGTGCAGTGGATGTAAATGCAGCGAAAGGCCAGCAAGTTAGCAGCGCGGGCGTTGCTGTAGGAGGGGCGGACGAAAATAGAGTGAAATTCGATTTTTTTGTTCAGTACTACGCTATCGGTGCAGCCGTCGCAGGAAAAGTGACTGGTACAGTTACCTTTTTAGTCGAGTCAATTTTAATAGTTTTAGTTTTGGTTTTCGGTGTCAGGTGAAAATATGCACACTAATATACTTCAGTACTTACGGTCAGCTTTTAAAATATCCCCGTTTATTATTTCTATTATTTTTTCCGGTCCTGTATTTGCCTCGGTCGTTTTGGATGGCACGCGCGTGATATATCCCGAAGAAGACCGAAGTTTCTATACGTATGACAAATGAAGGCGCAGAACCAAAACTCGTTCAGATTTGGATTGACGATGGCGACAAAAAAGCGAGTCCGGAAAATATTCGGGTTCCATTTGTCGTGACGACCCCAATCTTCCGAATTGATCCGGAAAAGGGGCAGGTCGCGAAGATACAGTGACACCGTAATCTTCCGGGGCCGTCGGACCGAGAGTCAGTGTATTGGTTGAACGTTCTGGAAATTCCCAGCAAGCCAACCTTAAACGCTGATGATGATAACTATCTACAGTTTCGCTTTCGAACCCGCATAAAAATATTCCTGCGGCCTAAAAGGGTTGAATGGGGTCGCGAATGATGCTCCGGAAAAGTTGGTTGTTAAATACCAGCCTGGGAGAGTGAAGTTAGAAAACCCTACTCCCTATCACGTGAATATCAGCACGTTAGGCGTCGGATCTAACGCTGATGGCGGCGTTGTAGAAGCGGAAATGATAGCGCCTTATACGACAAAAATATTTGAATTAAAAAGAGTGCGTAGCTCTCAGCATTCGCCATCAGTTACCTATAAGTCAGTCAATGATTATGGCGGGTCCCCTGTTTGGAATAAGCCCGCCGCTACGTTCTAATACCTTCTGGTTATAATATGAAAAATCGAAGCCGGAACCTGACAGCGTTTTCACTCATGTGCGCGCATTTTGTGTTGATCTTCGCTGCTCCAGCGTTAGCCACACCAGAAAAAATACGCCGCCGTCGAGTTCGACAATCGTATGTTGTGGGGCGCGCCTGGCGAGAAGCACGGTGCAGATTTATCGAGGTTTACTGACGGTAATCCAGCGCCTCCTGGAAGCTTTAAAGTAGATTTATATCTGAACGACGATCTGCAAGGGTCAACTTCGGATAAAATTTATTTCTGTGGCAGACAAAAAGTCTGCAATAGCCTGTTTTACTGCAAAGGATTTTTCCTTGCTTGGTATTGACATCTCCAGGTTGCCTGAAGAAGACTCGAAGTGGATTTCGGAAGGCGCAGCCACTGGTAAATGCCGTCAGATAGGAAACGTCGTACCTGGCGCCTCGGTGAACTTCGATTTTCCGAGCAACGTCTTGAAGCTTACGTTCCTCAGGCCTATTTAATAGAGCGGCCCAAGGATTATATTAGTCCGCTTGAATGGGATAGAGGCATCAACGCCGCGCGGTTGAACTATTCCATAGATGCATTTAATTCAAGCAGTTATGGTAACGCTTCGACACAAGCCTTCGCGTATTTTGAAAGCGGAATTAATGTCGAGGGGTGGCGGATTCGGAACATTTCCTCTGTAGCGGCTGACGGTGAAAACCGTTCATATCAAAATCAGCGTACCTATGCGCAGACTGATATAGAGCGGTTGAGCAGCACCCTTACGGTTGGGCAGAATTATACCGATGGCCAACTGTTCGACTCCTATGGCTTGCAAGGCGCGTTTGTTTCAACAGATACGCGGATGTTGCCTGCCTCGCTGAGAAGTTATGCGCCGGTGGTAACCGGAACGGCGGACTCGAACGCTAAGTTGACGATCAAACAGGGGGGCGCAATTATCTATGAACGAGCCGTGCCGCCGGGCCGCTTTTGAAATTCAAAAATTTAATGCTGAGTGGTTACGGTAATGATTTGGACGTTACCGTCACGGAGGCGGATGGCTCGAGTAAAAGCTTTACTGTGCCGTACTCGTCTTTAGTGCAATTGCTCCGTCCTGGTCAGTCTAAATACTCGGCGAGTCTCGGGGAAGCTTGGGCGCCGTCTTACAGCAGTTTTAAACCCGTGGTTGGGCAGGTTAACTTTCAGCACGGCGTAAACAACTACGTTACAGCGTTCGGTGGATTTGTCGGAAGCGAAGCCTACCAGGCTGTGGCCCTAGGCAGTGCCGTTAGTACGTATTTAGGTGGTATATCGGCTGACTACACCTACTCAAGTGCGAGTCTGGGAGGATCGGATGCTATTAATGGCGATAGCATCCGATTTGTCTATTCAACGCTTTATGAGCCAACTGGCACTAACGTCACGCTATCCAGTTACAGGTTCTCCAGTCGCGGCTTCTGGTCATTTAGTGAGTTTGTTACGAGCCAGGATTCAAAGTTTCAGAACGGACCCACCGAGGACGGTCTGGGATACGGTTACCGGGCGAAGCAGAAAGGGCGTTTTGATATGAGCTTGCGCCAAAGACTCCCTTACGATCTTGGCGCTGCATCTGTCAGCGGCTCTACGCGCAATTTCTGGAATCGCGAAGGGTCAGATACACAGTTTCAGCTCTCGTATGCAAATCGTTTCCGAGACCTAAATTATGACGTCGCTCTATCACGGGTCAAAGATAAGGATGACAGGAGATATAACGAATTTCGGCTGAACTTTAGCATCCCGATTTTCGCTTCTAATTAGTGGCCGAAACTATGTTTCGGCAGAAGTACGACGCGTAATTCGGAGTCGGGCAGTTACGGGCAGATGCAACTGGGTGGTATAGCAGGCAATGACCAAGAGTACACTTACGGCATCTCAACCACCCAAGGTCTTGACAGCCAGAATGCGTCCGCCAGCTACGGGCTCAATGGCACCTATCAAGGCTCCAAAGGATTTGTCACTAGTGGTTATACCAAAGGGGACGACTATCAGCAGGCTTCTTTAGGTGTGTCTGGATCGGTGCTGGTCCATGATGGGGGCGTGACGTTAGGTCAAACTTTGGGCGAAACCGTTGCATTAATAGAAGCCAAAGATGCCGATGGCGCTCGTATCACCAATTCCAGCGGCGCGGTGGTGGATGGCCAGGGCTACGGAGTCGTTCCATATCTTTCAGCCTATTCGCGTAATCGGGTCGAAATTGACTCGGAGGGATTGTCGTCAGATATTTCAATTGCCGATACAAGCAGTGAGTCAGTCCCTGTCGCGGGATCAATCGTTAAAGTTACGTTTGAAACGCTGCGCGAAAACACCATTGTTATAAATGGTATGTTCGAAGATGGCAGTGCGTTGCCATTTGGAGCGGAAGTGTTCAACAACACGTCGGGCAACGTTGTGGGATATGTAGGGCAGGCAGGAAGTATTTTTGCTCGGGGTGTGGACGCGCAAGGAAAACTTCTCGTGAAGGTGGGTGGACGCAATTGCATGATGGATTATCAGTTTAACAAGCAGGATAGCGCTGCGAACTTGGATATGCGCGCTTCAGGTAAGGACAGAAATTACACGACATGTAAATATGAGTAATCACCATGCTTGCGTTAGCTAGGCTCTTTATCCGACGGGTAATCGTTGTCACGTGTGCGGGGGGCGCTTTGTTCTGGTCGTTGATGGCGTCGGCTGCCTGCTCTTGGGGCGGAGCGTCGTTACCGAATGCCATTACTACACCCATCGTTTTCCAAACCGCAGGTTTTAAGATGTTGGCGAACAAACGCTGGTATAACGATTCCCGTCATCCCGTCGGAACGTATATGGGAATGTCTTTGACAACCCTAACAGGAAGTGTATGTACCAACCTTCGAGAGCTTAAAGGGCAGAAAGCGGCCGTTGTTTACGTGCCCCCATTGAATGCAATACAGACTGGATCCGGATTTCGAATACCGACTAATGCTGCGGGGCGTCGCCATTGAAATAGAGTTTCCGAACGGGACATTCCAGGCCGGAGGCATCTATCTTACTGCCAGCGCAGGGAATGTCGCTGCCTCTGGCGCTCTCACGCAATCCACAGCCAAATTCGCGCCTATCCCTGTAAAACTGTCGGTGGTTAAAACCGGCTTATTTGCCAATACTTCTGGCGACTCCAGTAAAGGCGAGATAACCGTTGCAGGCGGACTGGGTTGGTTCACCTATCGCGGAGTTCAAGATCCTACCTTAGTTTCAGCGGCTCAAGATCAACTGTTGATGCCTGCCCGTTATAACGGTGGGGGGAATAACCTCACTTATCTCGGATTAGCCAGCGCACCGAGCTGCGAAATATTGGGGTTTGACAAAATCCCCCCTGAACTCGGGGCTTAAGATTATTTCTATGTCGCCGGTGAGTACATCTGCGTTTCAGGGCATTGGACCGGTCGAAGCGTCGTCCAAGTCTCATCAATTTAGGTTTTCCTGCAAAGGGGTCGCTGATACCAGACCTGCCATTTCCTTTAGCGCAACGTACCCACTTAATAAAGGGGCGGAGGGGGTCGGTATGCCTGAAGCCGACAGCGATATCGGCATACAGCTGCTTCTGGATGACGTGCCCGTAAAGTTTGGCGTTGCATCGAAAGCGTTACATCGGAACCTGACCGCTCTCAATAACGATGTTGCAGACCAGTTTCACGGTCTTCTTAAACAACAGGGTTGGATTTGTGAGAAAAATTGTGACGCAGATATGATTGGCCCTAACTGGGAGAATAGCGGCGCTGCTTTGGGTAACAATGACGGTTTGGGTGCGACGGTTACGTTTAAATATTATCAAACGACCACGGCTGCGCCTGAGCCACGCACTATCTCGGTCCCGTTTACCGTAACGTTAGATGTGCTTTAGCTCGGTGTTTTATTTACATTTTTAGGTTTATTTTGCAAATGGATTTGCGGGAGTGGCGAAGATGGATCTTGGCACATCATGTAGTTCGGCCGGTTTATTGTCCGGCTTTCTTTTTTATTTGTTTTATTTCACATTCTCCTAGCTCGTTTGCCGGCTGCGATTGGTCGAGCGCAAGCGCTGGTGTCAGTAGTTCTGTAGCCCTCTCGGCAGATCGTGTTAGAGGCGCCCAGTTATCGAATGTTATTCAATCGTTCGTGGCGTGAGGATTCTCGCTTTCCTGCTGGCTCCTTATTAGCGCTAGAAACGCTAACGCTTAGTGCCCGAATGTGCAGCGACCTGTACGAGCTAAGCGGCAAACTTCTCGATGTTATTTACTATCCTCCTTCGAATTCCAGTCCCCGGGGCTTGGGGTTTATGGTGCCAAGCAGTGCCGATGGCGTTTCGATGTTTGTCGAATTTCCATCCGGAAGCGTCCGAGCCGGTGCCGTCGTGCTGGCGACCAGCAGTGAAACGGTTCGTCCGGGTGGACAGCTGTTGCTGAATCGAACAGGCATCCCTCCAGTTCCTATGCGGCTGAGCTTGGTGAAGACGGGAGCGTTTTCCGGCGATACAGCTAATGCCGTGATCCATTTTCCTGAGGGCGTCGGTTTCATTAAATATTTCGCCGCCGGCCAGGTGGATACGTCAGCGGCTGATAACCAACTCGTCGTTTCGGGGTTGCTGAATCCCGCTGTTGCAAACGACGCTAGCCGTCTCGCCAACGCTAGAAGTCCTGCATGCCAAGCTCACGATTCAAGCGGAACAGGCATGAACGCTCTGTCCACTATTCGGTTGGCGTCGCTCCCAACAACTTCCTTCGTTGGTCCCGGCGCAACTGAGTTGGCGCTGCACCGTCAGCCGCTCTTATTCAGTTGCGAAGCCGCTTTGAATAGCGTGGTTTCTGTATCGTTTAACGCCGCCTTTCCACTGAACAATGGGGTCGACGGTGTAGGCATGCCGTCCGCAGCGAGTGATGTCGGCGTGCAGATCCTGCTCAACGATTCGCCAGTGGTGTTCGAACAAGATTCGCCTGCATTGCCTTGGTCTCCTGTCAGCTATGACGCACAGGGCCGAGGCTACGTCGACCCGGCTTCGGGCACCGTCTCTTCTTCACATGGTCATTATTGCCGAGCGGATTGCGGGGACCATATGGCCGGTTCGAACTGGTTCGACGGTGGACCTGCTTCGGGAAGTAATCGTGGGGTCGGCGGCGCGTTATTAACGTTCAGGTACTACCAAACCACCGCCGACACCCCGGCTGCGCAACAGTTTTCCGTACCGTTTACTATCAGCCTCGACGTGCATTAATGAGCCCAGCCGTTCCTGTTCGGCGCAACGCACGTTTTGAAGTCTTCTGCGCTCACCCACTCCGGAGGTTTACGTTGCGTCGATTTTTATTGCTGGGGGCATTTTTTGGTTTCACGGGCGTCGCGTTAGGAGCCTTTGCAGCGCACGGTCTCAAGGCCACGCTGTCGCCCGAGTACTTGGCGATCTTCCAGACGGGCACCCATTATCAAATGCTGCATGCCCTCGGGTTATTGGCAGTGGCCCTTTTGGCGCCGCATCTGCCGAGTCGCTCGCTGAGTGCGGCAGGCTGGTTATTTGCAATCGGCAACGTATTGTTTTCCGGGAGCCTCTACTTATTGACCCTGACCGGGATGACGAAGCTGGGCATTGTTACGCCGTTTGGCGGCGTGGCTTTTCTCGGTGGCTGGTTTTGCCTCGGGCTCGCGGCCTGGCGCAAACCGGGCCGATGAGCGAAACGAGACAACCTGACCGCGGCGTCAATTGTGAGACGAATGGCGTGCCTTTTGCCTTGGTCGGCGCTTGCGTTGGGGCTAGAATGCCGGCCCCCCTCACTTTTGTGATTGCCTGTTATGCCGCATTCAGTTGAATGGTGAACCTTTCGAAATGGCTGACGGCCAGACCGTTGCGGACCTGCTGGTACGCTTGGATCTCACCGGTCGGCGCGTTGCGGTCGAGCTCAACCTCGACATCGTGCCCCGTAGTCAACACCTTGGCGAAACTGTTTTGCACGAAGGCGACGCGCTGGAAGTTGTGCACGCCATAGGCGGCGGTTAACACGTTCGCTTCCGACTGTCGCCCACCCGATTAGCGTTACTGCATGAGGATTTTCGATGAGCCAATCTCGCACCGATAAGCCGTTTACCCTGGCCGGACGCACTTATCAGTCTCGCCTGCTGGTGGGCACTGGCAAGTATCAAGACCTCGACGAAACCCGTCGCGCCATCGAAGCTTCAGGCGCCGAGATCGTGACGGTGGCTGTGCGCCGCACCAACATCGGCCAGAATCCGGATGAGCCGAATCTGCTCGATGTCATTCCGCCAGATCGTTACACCATTCTGCCCAACACCGCCGGCTGCTACGACGCCGCCGAAGCCGTGCGCACCTGCCGTCTGGCGCGTGAGCTGTTGGACGGTCACAAACTGGTGAAGCTGGAAGTATTGGCTGATCAGAAAACCCTGTTTCCCAACGTCATCGAAACCCTCAAGGCCGCCGAAGTGCTGGTTAAAGATGGCTTCGACGTGATGGTTTACACCAGCGACGACCCGATCATTGCGCGCCAGCTGGCCGAGATGGGCTGCATTGCTGTCATGCCGCTGGCGGGGCTGATTGGTACGGGGCTAGGCATCTGCAACCCCTACAACCTGCGCATCATTCTTGAAGAGGCGAAGGTACCGGTGCTTGTAGATGCCGGCGTCGGTACGGCCTCCGACGCTACCATCGCCATGGAACTCGGTTGTGAAGCCGTGCTCATGAACAGCGCCATCGCCCACGCGCAAAACCCGGTGCTGATGGCCGAAGCCATGAAGCACGCCATTGTGGCTGGGCGTATGGCGTATCTCGCCGGGCGCATGCCGAAAAAACTCTATGCCAGCGCATCTTCGCCGCTGGATGGTCTGATCAAGTAAGAGCCAACATGACTGAACCGTTAGATACCCAGGCTGACGTCCAGAACGAAGCCCCAGCCGATACGCGCAAGCACCGCGCAATCAAGAGCTTCGTGATGCGCGCTGGTCGCATGACCGAAGGACAGCAGCGTGGCCTGGACATCGGCAAGCCGCTGTTCGTGCTGCCGCTGGCGGACGACTTTGTGGATTTCGATCAGGTGTTCGGCCGCTCGGCGCCGCGCACGCTGGAAATCGGTTTCGGTATGGGGCATTCGCTGCTGGAAATGGCCGCCGCTGCGCCCGAGCAAGACTTCATCGGCGTCGAAGTGCACCGTCCCGGTGTCGGCGCGTTGCTCAATGGCGTGTTGACCCAGGACCTGAAAAATTTGCGCGTGTATGACTGCGATGCTATCGAGGTGCTCAAGCGCTGTGTCGCCGATGCCAGCCTGGACCGCCTTCTGTTGTTCTTCCCCGACCCCTGGCACAAGGCGCGTCACCATAAGCGTCGCATCGTGCAGCCTGAATTCGCTGAGTTGGTGCGGCAGAAGCTGAAGGTCGGCGGTGTGCTGCATATGGCCACCGACTGGCAGCCTTACGCCGAAGTGATGCTGGAAGTGATGCAAGCCGCCCCCGGTTACCGCAACCAGGCGGCAGACGGCACGTACGTGCCGCGTCCCGAAGAGAGACCAATCACCAAGTTCGAGCGCCGCGGCGAGCGTTTGGGCCACGGCGTGTGGGATCTTAAATTTGAGCGTCTAGACTGATCGATTATGCCCGGGGCCTTTGGCGGTTAACCTCGTCCGACAGCCTGGAACATAGTGAAAGCGTGCTGCACCGTTAGCTACATCAGACCGGCCCAAGCCGGCTACCTCACCACAGCAATACGCATGACTAGCTGGATAAATAATAAAGGTGGCGCGTTACCGACTCGTCCCAAGGAGAAAGTCTGTGTTGAGAAGTATTGGAGTAATGCTGCTCGCGATGTGTGCAGTAAATGCATACGCCAAAGTCGACGCGGTTCAGGCCAACCGGCTGAACGGCGACCTCACCCCGCTGGGCGGCGAACGCAAAGGTAATGCCGCTGGCACGATCCCCGAGTGGGACGGTGGTCTGGCGCAGCCGATTCCTGGCTATAAGCCCGGCATGCATCACCCCGACCCGTATGCCAATGAGTCCGTGCAATACACGGTTAACAGCAAAAACGTCGCGCAATACCAGGCGCAACTGCCAATCGGCCTGAAGACGTTGCTGGAAACCAATCCGGATTATTACCTGCGCGTTTTCCCGACCCACCGCAGTGCTGCGGCGCCGCAACGCATCTACGACGCCACTCGCTATAACGCTACAAACGCCGACCTGATCTCTGGCGGTAACGGCGTTCAAGGCGCGGCCTCTGGCATCCCTTTCCCGTTGCCACAAACCGGCCAGGAAGCGATCTGGAACCACGTGATGCGTTACCGGGGCGAGCAAATCCACTTCGTCACCAACCAGGCAGCGGTGCTGTCCAACGGTGCGTACAACCTGCTCAAGCTCGACCGTGACATCTACTTCCGCTACGGTCGTGAAGGCGTGACCCCGTCGGACCTGGACAACACGTTGTTCTTCTACAAATACAGCGTGGTCGCCCTGGCCAAGCTCGCCGGTTCGGCGCTGGTAGTGCAGGAAACCCTTGATCAGGTGTTGTCCATCCGTAAAGCGTGGCGTTTCAACCGGGGCGAGCGCCGCGTGCGTCGTCTGCCGATGCTGGCCTTCGACACGTTGCAGCCAGACACCAACGGCATGGCCACCGCCGACATGGTCGACTCCTACAACGGCGCGCCGGACCGCTACGACTGGACGCTGGTGGGCAAGAAAGAAATGCTCGTGCCGTACAACAGCTATGCCGTGCACCAAAAGGGCATTCCGTACGACACCATTCTGCAAGCCAAGAGCGTGAACCCTGAGCTGTTGCGCTACGAGCTACACCGCGTGTGGATCGTCGAAGCGTCGCTGCGCAAAGGCTTCAGCCACCCGTACGCCAAACGTCGCTTCTACCTCGATGAAGATAGCTGGCAGATCCTGGCGGTAGACCTGTACGACAAGGACGACAAGTTGGTCGGCCTGCAGGAAAGCCACCCCATCAGCTATTACGATGTGCCAATGTTCGGCAGCACGTTGGAAACCATCTACGACTTCGCCGGCAAGCGCTACTTCGCCGATGGTCTGGATAACAACGAAATCATGTACGACTTCAACGCCAAGCTGGGCTCAGGTGACTTCACGCCGCAGGCGCTGCGCCGCGAAGGGAATTGATTGATGGGCTGCTCGCAGCCCGCTCTGAAATAGCGTGACGTTGAAAAGAATCGCGGCTGAAACCGCTCCCACCGAGGCTGGATTGTGTGGGGGCGGGGTCAGCCGCGATTTTTTATGGGCGACCGTTAATCCACCAGCACCGCGCCCACGAGGGTTGGCTCCGGCAGCGACGACGGCGCCGGGCTGATTTGCAGGTACTTGATGCCTCACGCGGAATCATCAGAAGGTCGCCGTTAACGGCGATGCTCAGAAACGGTGATTCAAGCTGTTTACGCAACGCGCGCGCAATCACCACCGGGTCCTCGCTTTGTTCGGGGAAGCGCATGATCAAGCGCTGCCCGTCCTGGAAGTACAGATAAAGATGTTTGAGCGCTTTCATAGCCCTGCTCCTCTGCTGGCTGCCGCATGGCCGCCAGGCGGAAGCCGCGGCTTAGTTGCGGTCGGCGATCACGCCGATGAGGAAGAAGACTAGTAGCAGAACCGGCGCCAGGGTGTAGTTATTGAAGTAGCCAAGACCCTTGGCCACCCACGGTGTGAGGAAGATCATCGCCAGGCCGTAACCGACCGCGCAGATGAGCACGAACAGCAACGTACGGAAAATAAAATTCAGGCCGCCGATACGTTGTTGAATCCAGGTGTTGATCCCTGGACCAAACAGCACCAAGACGGTGGCCATAATCGCCAGCGAAATGTCGTAAAGATGGCCACGAGTCCAGCGCGAGACGGTGGCGATCAGGTCGAGAATCAGGTCCATCTGGTGTCCTTAGCCCAGCGGGGCGTCGAAGTCAGGGCAAAAAATACTGCAGCAGGTCGTTGAGAAACAACTGACCTTCAGGCGTCGCCACCAGCCGGTTTTCGTCGGCGACGAGCAGGCCTCGCTGTTGTGCTTGGTCACGGGCTTTAGCTAACGCTGCCAGGGGCAAACCTGTGCGCTGGCTGAACAGCTCTGCCGCTACGCCATCAGTCAGGCGCAGTGCGTTCATCAAGAACTCGAACGGCAGTTCCTCGGCGGTTAGCGCCTTGGCACCGGCCTGGAAATTTTTTGTCGGGTCGAGGTAATCCTTGGGCAACCGCGTTTTCCAGGTGCGCAGTATCTGCCCGTCCGGGCTGCTCAGTTTGGCGTGGGCGCCCGCACCGATGCCCAGGAAATCACCAAAGCTCCAGTAGTTCAGATTGTGCCGCGCGCGCTTGCCGTCTCGGGCATACGCCGACACTTCGTACTGCGCGAAGCCATGCTCGGCCAGCAGCGCCAGGCCGGCCTCCTGGATATCCCATAGCGTGTCGTCTTCGGGCAGCGTCGGCGGCTGATTCCAAAACACCGTGTTCGGCTCCAGCGTCAGCTGGTACCAAGACAAATGCGTCGGCGACAGCGCAATGGCCTGGCGCAGGTCGCCCAAGGCATCGTCCAGCGACTGATCGGGCAAGCCGTGCATCAAGTCGAGGTTGAAGTTATCGAAGCCGGCGTTACGCGCCATATCGGCCGCGCGCATGGCTTCATCGCCGTTGTGGATACGGCCGAGTGCTTGCAGCTTGGTCTGCTGGAAGCTTTGCACGCCGATGGAGAGCCGATTGATGCCGAGCTGTCGGTAGGCGCGAAACTTGGTCTGTTCGAACGTGCCGGGGTTGGCTTCCAGGGTGATTTCGATGTCGCTGGCAAAGCGGATGCGTCGCTCGACGCCTTCCAACAATCGCCCCAACGCCTCGGCGCTAAACAAGCTGGGCGTTCCGCCGCCGAAGAAAATCGAGGTCAGCTCACGGCCATGGGCCAGCGGTAAATCACGCTCCAGATCCGCCAGCAGAGCGTCGACGTAGGCGACTTCCGGCAACTCCGGGCTCGCCGTGTGAGAGTTGAAGTCGCAGTACGGGCATTTGCGCACGCACCAGGGAATGTGGATGTACAACGCCAAGGGCGGCAATTGCAGGAGGTTGCCGTCATCTAACGAACCTTGATCAGCCGCGCGCGGAAAGATCAGCCCGCCTGTGGTGTCGTTCATGCCAGGCCCAAACGCTCACGCAGCAACGTCATGGCACGGGCGCGGTGGCTCAACTGGTTTTTCTCGGCAGGGCTCAGCACGGCGCTGGAGCAGTTGCGCTCCGGCACCCAGAACAGCGGGTCATAGCCGAAGCCATGTTCGCCCTCGGCTTGCTCAAGAATGCGCCCGTGCCAGAGTCCTTCGCAGATGATTGGCAACGGGTCGTCGGCATGGCGCACCAGCGCCAGGCAGCACACGAACTGCGCGGTGCGTTTTTCGGCCGGCAGGCCTTGAAGGGCGAGCAGCAATTTGGCGTTGTTCGCCGCATCGCCCTGGCCATCGGCATAGCGTGCCGAATAAATGCCCGGCGCACCGCCCAGGGCATCCACCGCCAGGCCCGAGTCGTCGGCCAGTGCTGGCAGGCCGGAAACCCGCGCTGCATTACGCGCTTTGAGAATGGCGTTCTCGATAAACGACAAGCCGGTTTCTTCCGGCTCGATTTCACTGAATTCGCCCACCGAACGCACCTGCACGGCGTCGCCGAGCATGGCTTGCAGTTCCTTCAGCTTGCCGGCGTTGTGGCTGGCCAGAACCAGTTGGCTGAGGTCAAACGTGGCGTTGCTCATTTGTCGTCCGGGAAAATTTTGGTTGAAATCGAGGCTGTTCGCCGCGCCTTCGCCGACTTGTACGGTCAGTTTGAAACGCAGCACTTCACGTTGTTCAAAAGGGAATTGCGCCAGGTAATAAATCGCGCCGCTCTCGGTGACTTGCTTGAATTCCAGCGGCCGAGCTTTGCCCAGCAGGTCGGTGACCGTGCCGGTGACGTTGGCGGCGCTGGCTTTGCCGGCCTTCAATACGGCGACGTTGAGCACGCCCAGGGTTTTGCTGCGGGTCAGGCCAGCGGCGGCGGCGATGTCGGGCTGCAAAAAGCCGGAGTTGAAGGCGTTGTAGTGCACATCCAGCTCACCAAAGCTGACTTTACGCTCGGCCAGCACCGGCAAGGCCAGGCAAATACTGAGAAGGAAAAGGGCGAGGCGACGCATGGGAATTCTCCTGAAACGAGGGCGGATCAAACAGCGATGCGGTGTTCCTGAACGCCAGGCCCGCTGACGCGATAGATGCCGATTTCACCCAATAGATTAGGCCACATACGGCTGGCCCAACTGTGTCGATGCAAGTGGTCGACAGCGAGGCGGTCGAGCACCTTGACGCTGCGCTCAAGGCACAACGCTTCAAAGTCTTTAAACGTGCAGAAGTGAATGTTCGGCGTGTTGTACCAGGTGTACGGCATGAAGTCCGACACCGGCATGCGACCGTTGCGCGCCAGGTAATAGCGGCAGCGCCAGTGGCCGAAGTTCGGGAAGGTAATGATGCACTGGCGCCCGACGCGCAGCATTTCTTCCAGAATTTTGTCCGGGTACTGCACCGCTTGCAGCGCCTGGGTCATGACCACCACATCGAAGCTGTTGCTGGCGAAGTTACCCAGCCCCAGGTCGAGGTTTTGCTCAATGACGTTCACGCCCTTGGTTACGCATTGCGCGATGTTGTCCGGGTCAATTTCCAGACCGTAGCCGGTTACCTGTTTATGGTCGCGCAGCCAGGCCAGCAATTCACCGTTACCGCAGCCCAGGTCGAGCACGCGGCTACCGGCGGGTATCCAGTCCTGGATGATTTCAAGATCGGCTCTCACGACAATCCTCAGAGGCTGATGCGGTTCATGTAACCGCTGAATGCTTGCAGGTAACGCGGGATGGGCATCAGGAAGGCGTCATGACCTTGCGGCGCGTCCACTTCCAGGTAGCAAACGTTTTTGCGTGCCGCCATCAGCGCATCGACGATTTCTCGCGAGCGCGCTGGTGAGAAACGCCAGTCGGTGGTGAAGGAAATCACGCAGAAGTCTGCTTTGACGCCGGCCAGGGTTTTCGCCAGATCACCATCGTGTACGGCGGCAGGGTCGAAATAGTCCAGCGCCTTGGTCATCAACAAATACGTGTTGGCGTCGAAGCGGCCAGAGAACTCTTCGCCCTGATAGCGCAGGTAGCTTTCCACTTGAAACTCGACGCTGTGGAAATCGTAATTGAGCTTTTCGCTTTTGAGCCCGCGACCGAATTTTTCGCCCATGGCGTCATCGGACAGGTAGGTGATGTGCCCGACCATGCGTGCCAGCATCAGCCCGCGTTTGGGGATGACGCTGTGCTCCTGGAAATGGCCGCCGTGGAATTCCGGGTCGGACAAAATGGCCTGACGCGCCACTTCGTTGAAGGCGATGTTTTGTGCCGAGAGCTTGGGCGCCGAGGCAATGGCCAAGCAGTGACGAATGCGATCCGGGTAACTGATCGCCCATTGCATCGCCTGCATGCCGCCGAGGCTACCCCCGACCACCGCCGCCCACTGCCCGATGTCGAGCCGATCTGCCAACAGCGCCTGGCTGTTGACCCAGTCTTCCACGGTTAGCACCGGGAAGTCCGCGCCGTAGGGTTTGCCGGTCGCCGGGTTGATGCTTGAGGGCCCGGTAGAGCCGTTACAGCCGCCAAGGTTGTTGAGGCTGACGACAAAAAAACGGTTGGTGTCGATGGCCTTGCCCGGGCCGATGCAGCTGTCCCACCAACCGGGCTTGCGCTCATCGGCGCTGTGGAAGCCGGCGGCGTGGTGATGCCCCGACAAGGCATGACAAATGAGGACGGCATTGCTGCGGGCTGCGTTCAGTTCGCCGTAGGTCTCGTACACCAATTGGTACTGACCCAGGCTGCGGCCGCACGCCAAGGCCAAGGGCTCGGCAAAGTGCTCGACTTGCGGCGTAACCAAACCAACGGAGTCTTCGGGAAAGGCGGTGGGCATCGACCCTGCTCTCGCAAAAAGGAGGCGCCAGTCTAAAGAGCACCGTCCCGTGCGGCAAGCAGCGTGGCGGCCGGCTAAGCCCCTGAATTGTCATGGCAAAACCGGCGGCTGAGCGCCGGTGATTACTCGCTCGTCTGCGCCTGACGAGCCGAGGAGGGCAGCGTCACCACTTTGCCTTGGCGCGAAATCGGCGCGGGGCGGCGCAGGGTGCGCAGCATTTCGTTGGCCTGGCTCAGTTGCAGCTCAAGCCCTTTCATATAGCCCAGCATTTGCTGGCTGCGGGCGCGGGCCTGTTGCGTGTTCTGGGCCAACGATTTAAGCCGCAGCATGTGGGTTTCCAGCAGCTGTTTGTGTTCCAGCGTGTGCTGCATCAGCGGCATCAGTGCATCGGCGGCCCACTGTTCCACTTCGCGGCGCAGGCGTTGGTGCAGGCCGATCACTTCCTGTACCAAGGTAGCGAAGAAGCGGCGGGTCAGGGTGCGTTGTTCGGTGAGCAGGGTGCGCAGGTGAAGGCGGAACTGGTCGGCTTTGCCTTGTAGTCCTTTGAGCTCGCGTTGGTAACGCTTCACGTTGAACTGCGGGGCGTCCACGCCGTTCAGCGGGTTCTCTTCGTTATGGCGACGGTAAATGGCCGAGACCATTTTGTTGGCCATCTCAACTTCCTGGCCGAGGTTAGCGAGGTCGTGGTCCACGGAGCGGAAGAAATGCAGAATCGCCTGGTTGATGCCCAGCGTGGTCCAGCTTCCGGTGAGGTTGGTGCGCACCTTATTCAGGTGCTCTTCCAGGCGCTCGGAGCGGGCGGCGTTGCGCAGCAGATCACCCTGGCGCTTAAGCAAGCGTTGGTTGGTTTTTAAACCCAGCAGGCGACGGTGATGTTGGCTGTGGTCGTCTTTGGTTTTGGCAGTCAGTTCGAACAGCAATTGGCCGTTGTCGTGCTGATGGTTGGCCAGCAGCGCTTGCTGCTCGCGCACTTTCTCCAAACGCAGGTTGAGCACGTGTTGGCTGTTTTGCAGCAGGGCCAGCACCTGGTTGACCACGCGGTCTTCAAGCAGCCGCTCTTTCTGCGCCACGATGCGTTCGCACAGCAGGTTTTCCAAGTGGCCCAACTGGCTGCGTTCCAGCAGCGGCTGGTCTTTGCGCACTTTGGCCAGCAGCGCCTGCTTGGCGGACAGCGGCAGCACGTCTTCTATGCCGATGCCGAGTTGCTTGGCCGTGGCGCTCTGAATCTGGCTGATGGCGTTTTGCACAAACGCCTCACCGGCGAGGTCATCCCACAGCACATCAATTTTGTTCAGCACGGCGAACAGGCTGCTTTGGGTTTCTTCGTCGAGCTGGCGGATGTGGGTTTGCCACACGGCCATGTCGCTGGCGGTGACGCCGGTATCTGCCGAGAGCAGGAAAATGATCGCCTGCGCGCTCGGCAGCATCGACAGGGTCAGTTCGGGCTCGCTGCCCAGGGCGTTGAGGCCGGGCGTATCGAGAATGCGCAAGCCCTGGCGCAGCAGCGGATGGTCGAAGTTGACGATGGCATGGCGCCAGGCCGGCACCAGAACCTGGCCGGGTTTGCCGGCGCTTTCGAGCATGTCCGGGTGGAAGCCCAACTGAATGGCCTGCTCGACCGCCATGGGTTTGGTCTTCGCCACTTGGGTGAAGGCTTGCACCATGTTGTCGGGGTCGGTGATGTCTAGCGGAATATTTACCCAATGCCGTGGGATGCGCTTGAACTGCGCGACGCTGGCATCCGTCATGCGCGTTTCAATCGGCAGCAGGCGGATGTAAGAACGCTCCGAGCGTGGGTCAAAGAACAACTCGGTCGGGCACATGGTGGTGCGCCCGGCGTGAGACGGCAGCATGCGCTGGCCGTATTCGGAGAAAAAACAGGCTGTTGATCAGCTCGGTTTTGCCGCGCGAAAACTCGCCGACAAAGGCCAGGGTGATGTGATCGGTGCGCAGTGTGCGCAGGGCGCGGTCGAGCTTGGCTTCAACGGCGTCGGTGATGAGGCGGTTAGTGGCGAGCCAACTGCGGTAGCGGGTGATTTCCCGAACCAGTTCGCGCTTCCAGCCTACGTATGCACTGACTTGTTGGCTGAGACGTTCCATGCTCATTCCTGCACTCCTGTGGGCAACGCATCCTGCGACTGGTTTTTAGCGATGATCGGCGTGGTCAGCAGTGGCGGCAAGCGCCCAGGCGGCACGCTGTGACGGGCGCACGCTAGAGTGGCAGGTTGCCACTGCGGGGCATTATGCGGGAAGCATCCTACGCGTCAATCGGCCTTGGATGGCAGCCCGCCTTAAGGTCGACGAGCGTGACCGAGCGGTCGTGCCGGCCGGGGTGGATGGGCGCTGGGTTTGCCACCCAGCGCCCACGTACGCATTACAGCAACATGCGCAGCACGTCCGGCATGCCGCTCATGATCATCAGGTTTTGAATGACCAGCATGTCGAGCAGCTTCAACGCCAGGAACGCAAAGATGGGCGAAATATCCAGACCGCCCAGGTTCGGCATGATGCGGCGGATCGGCGACAGCACCGGCTCGCAAATCTGGTTCACCAGCTCCACGCCTGGGTTGTGGCTGCCTTGGGCGACCCACGACAGAATCACGCTGATAATCAGGGCGAAGAAGAACACTTTGAGGAACAGCGCGGTGATGCCAATCAACGACCAGATCAGCATTTGCAGCGGGTTGGCGATGATGCCGTAGGTCAGCAGCAAGGTCAGCGCGATCAGGATGAACTGCAGCACGATTGCCAGCACCAGCGAGGCGACATCGAGCCCGCCGAAGCCTGGAATGATCTTACGCAGCGGTTTAAGCAGCGGCTGGGTGGCGCGAACAATGAACTGGCACAGCGGGTTATAAAAGTTGGCGCGCACCAGTTGCAGAATGAAGCGCAACAGCACGATCAACAGGTACAGGCTGCCCAGCGTTTGCAGGATGTAAACGGCAGCGGTGTTCAATCCAATCATCGTCAGCTCCTTATTGGCCCAATTGCTCGGCCAGTTCCGCCGAGCGATGCGCCGCGGCGTTGAGTGCTTGCTCGACCAGCGCTTCAAAGCCGCCGGCCTGGAAACTTTTGATCGCCGCTTCGGTGGTGCCGGCGGGCGAGGTCACGCGGCGGCGCAGTTCGGCGGCGTCCACGTCGCTGGCCACTGCCATGCGCGCGGCGCCCAACGCAGTTTGTAGCGTCAGTTGAGCGGCAGTCGCGGCGGGCAGGCCGAGTTTTTCACCGGCGGCGGTCATCGCTTCGATCAGCAGGAAGAAATAGGCGGGGCCGCTGCCCGACACGGCGGTCACGGCGTCGATCAGGTGCTCTTCATCCAGCCACAACGCTACGCCGACTGCCGACAGCAGTTGCTCGGCCTGGGCGCGTTGGTCGCCGGAAACGTCGGGGTTGGCGAACAGGCCGCTCACGCCTTGGCGCAGCAATGCGGGGGTGTTGGGCATGCAGCGCACGATGGGTCGCGTCGGGATTGTCGGCGTGCTCAACCAGGTTTGCATGCTCGCGCAGGTGATGCCGGCGGCAATCGAAACGACTAGCTGGTTACTTTTCAGGTGAGGCGCCAAGGCCAGGCACACGCTTTTCATCGCTTGCGGCTTGATCGACAACACCACCACATCGGCGCCATTCACCGCGTCGGCGTTGTCGGCGAACACATCAATGCCGTGCTCGCCGGCAATTTTGCTGCGCTGCTCGGCGCCCGGATCGCTGGCACAGAGCTGCTTGCTGTCCATGCCCTGGGCGCGCAGGCCGCCAATCAAACTGGCGGCCATGTTGCCGGCACCAATAAAGGCAATACGGGGGTTGCTCATAAAACGCTTCCTTTATAGAGGCATGGGTTGTGACCGTTTATGCAGGTCAGATTCATTGAGTGGGGGCGCCGGCGGCCTGGCCGTAGTCGCGCGCGCCAAACAGCGCGGTGCCGATACGCACCCAGGTGGCGCCTTCGGCCACGGCGGCTTCCAGGTCGTGGCTCATGCCCATCGACAAGGTGTCCAGCGCGGGCATGTTCAAGGCGGCTTGCAAGGTGCGCACCGTGGCGAAGGCTTCGTGCTGGGCGCAGTAGTCGTCGGTCGGCTCGGGGATGGCCATCAGCCCGCGCAGTTTCAATCGCGGCAATTGCGCGACGGCGGCGGCGAGGGCGGGGAGGTCTTGCGGCGTGCAGCCCGACTTGCTCGCTTCGCCGCTGACATTTACCTGTAGGCAGATATTCAGCGGCGGCAGGTGCGCAGGGCGTTGTTCAGAGAGGCGTTGAGCGATTTTCAGGCGGTCCACCGAATGTACCCAGTCGAAATGCTCGGCTATGGCTTTGGTCTTGTTCGACTGGATGGGGCCGATGAAGTGCCAAATCAAGGGCAAATCGGTCAACTCGGCCTGTTTGCTCAGGGCTTCTTGCAGGTAGTTTTCGCCGAAATCGCGAAGGCCGGCGGCGTGTGCTTCGCGAATGGCGTCTGCGGGTTTGGTTTTGCTCACGGCCAGCAGGCCGACCTGTGAAAAATCTCGCTGCGAGGCTTGCGCCGCCTCACGGATACGCTCACCGAGCTTTGCAATATTCTCTGCTATCGTGGACATTACCTACACCAGCCGCCAGTGGTTCAGCGGCATTCTACCTGCTTGCTTGTCATTTGATGCTCGTCATTAGACGCACTTAATTAGGGAATTCCATGGATATCACTGAGCTGCTCGCCTTCAGCGCGAAACAGGGCGCTTCGGACCTGCACCTCTCGGCGGGTTTGCCGCCGATGATCCGGGTTGACGGCGATGTCCGCCGCATCAATTTGCCGGCGCTGGACCACAAGCAAGTGCATGCGCTGATTTACGACATCATGAACGACAAGCAGCGCAAAGATTTCGAAGAATTCCTGGAGACCGACTTCTCGTTCGAAGTGCCGGGCGTCGCGCGTTTCCGGGTAAACGCCTTTAACCAGAACCGGGGTGCCGGTGCGGTATTTCGGACCATTCCTTCCAAGGTTCTGTCGATGGAAGACCTGGGCATGGGCGAAATCTTCAAGAAGATTTCCGACGTGCCGCGCGGCCTCGTGCTGGTGACCGGACCGACCGGCTCGGGCAAATCCACCACCTTGGCGGCCATGCTCGACTACATCAACAGCAACAAATATCACCACATCCTGACCGTTGAAGACCCGATCGAATTCGTTCACGAGTCGAAGAAATGCCTGATCAACCAGCGTGAAGTGCACCGCGATACCCTCGGCTTCAGCGAAGCATTGCGCTCGGCTTTGCGGGAAGACCCGGACATCATTCTGGTCGGCGAGATGCGCGACCTTGAAACCATCCGCCTGGCGCTGACCGCTGCGGAAACTGGTCACTTGGTATTCGGTACGCTGCACACCACCTCCGCGGCAAAAACCATCGACCGCGTGGTCGACGTGTTCCCGGCGGAAGAGAAGTCGATGGTGCGTTCGATGCTGTCCGAATCGCTGCAATCGGTTATCTCGCAAACTCTGCTGAAGAAAATCGGCGGCGGTCGGGTAGCCGCACACGAAATCATGATCGGCACCCCGGCGATCCGAAACCTGATCCGTGAAGACAAAGTGGCGCAGATGTATTCGGCCATTCAGACCGGCGGCGCGCTGGGCATGCAGACCCTCGACTCGTGCCTCAAAGGCCTGGTCGCCAAAGGCCTGGTTTCCCGCGATGCAGCAAAAGAAAAAGCGAAAACCCCGGAAAATTTCTGACGCATATCCCATCCTGCGTCACTGCTGTCTTGGAACTGTGGGCCAGACAGCAGACTATGCGTGGATCTTTATTTGTCTCGGTGGCGGTACACGCGCGCTGCCGATTCGTCCTATTGGCTGACGGCACTCGCCGTCGCCCAGCTGCGTGATAGGCGAGAACCTCGATGGAATTTGAAAAGCTGCTGCGTTTGATGGTCGAAAAGGGCGGTTCGGACCTCTTTATTACCGCCGGCGTGCCGCCGTCGATGAAGGTCAACGGCAAGATCATGCCGATCACCAAGACGCCCATGTCGCCTGAGCAGGCGCGCGAAACCGTGCACGCGGTGATGAACGAGCAGCAGCGCCGCGATTTCGCCGAAAACCACGAATGCAACTTCGCCATCAGCGCCCGGGGCATCGGCCGTTTCCGCGTCAGCGCCTTCTACCAGCGCAACCTGGCGGGCATGGTGCTGCGTCGCATCGAGACCAATATTCCGACGCTTGAAGACCTCAAGCTTCCTGAAGTGCTGAAGAAGTTGGCGCTGACCAAGCGTGGGCTGGTGCTGTTCGTGGGCGCCACTGGTACCGGTAAGTCGACGTCGCTGGCGGCCATGATTGGCTACCGCAACAAGAACAGCAGCGGCCACATCATTTCCATCGAAGACCCCATCGAATACATCCACCAGCACCAGAGCTGCATCGTCACGCAGCGCGAAGTGGGCATCGATACCGAGTCGTTCGAGGTGGCCCTGAAAAACACCCTGCGCCAGGCGCCGGACGTGATCCTGATTGGTGAGGTGCGAACCCGCGAAACCATGGACCACGCCGTGGCCTTCGCTGAGACTGGCCACTTGTGCCTGGCCACACTGCACGCCAACAACGCCAACCAGGCGCTGGACCGCATCATCAACTTCTTCCCCGCCGACCGTCAGCAACAGGTGTGGATGGACTTGTCCTTGAACCTCAAGGCCATTGTCGCGCAGCAACTGATCCCAACGCCGGACGGCAAAGGTCGTCGCGCGGTGATCGAGGTGTTGATCAACACCCCGCTCGCCGCAGACTTGATTCGAAAAGGGGAAGTGCACGAGCTCAAAGCGCTGATGAAGCGCTCGACCGAGCAGGGCATGCAGACGTTCGACCAGGCGCTGTATCAGCTCTACAGCCAGGGCGAAATTACCTACGAAGACGCGTTGGCCTATGCCGACTCGGCGAACGACCTGCGCTTGATGATCAAGCTGGGCTCGGAAACCGATGGCGATCACCTGACCACCATGTCGCAAGGCCTGTCGCTGGAAACCAGCGATGAAGACAGCGGGCGCCGCTTCCGCTGATTGCCGCATGTAGCGAAGCCCCATCCGGGGCTTCGCTTTTTACCTCGACGTAACCCGCAGCTGCGGCTCGCTGCTCGGCAGCACGCGCTTAGCCAGGGCGTAGCGATTCTTCCAATACGGTTTGTTCAAGGTGTCGATGGTGACGGCCTTGCCGCGTCGTGGCGCATGGATAAAGCGGTCGTTGCCCAAGTAGATGGCGACGTGATTGACCCGAGCGCCGCGCAGATTGAAAAACAGCAGGTCGCCAGGTTTCAGGTCATTGCGCGCCACTTTCTTGCCTTCGGAGCGGGCCATGGCGTTGGAGGTTCGGGGCAGGTCTACCGAGTCGATATCGTTAAAGGCATAGCGCACCAGGCCGCTGCAATCGAAACCTTTCTCCGGAGAACTGCCGCCCCAGCGATAACGAACGCCCAGCGTGTTTACTGCGCGCCCCAATACCGAGCTGCTGTTTTTAGCGGCCTCAGTGGCGGCAGGAGAGGTGCTGGTGGTCTGGGTGGACGGTGAAGAAGTCGTCGCGGTGTGCCCGGTGGAATGGGCGGGTAACGGTTGATACCGGTTGCTGGCCTCGGCAGGGTTCAGGGCAGCAGCAAGCGGGAAACACAGGCAGACAGATAGCCAGGTTTGATGGAAAAAACGCATACGGCAAAGCTCTTGGTTTCACGGAAGCGCAACTTTATAACAGCTTTTTTGCTCATTTTTTAACCATTGGTCGATTGGAACTCTGGTCCTTCGCGCGAAAGGTAGTGATTAAACCCTGCTTTTTTTTAGTTTCTAGGGACAAATCCTGGACCTCTCACCAGGTCCATATCCCTATGCACGCACCGTCATCCTTGCGAAAGCGGGGATCCAGAAACTGCTGGAAACATCCCGGGCACCTCGTTCTTCGTATACACGCGAGCGCAGCAGTTGAATCCGCAACCCTTTGCCGTAGCCTAGGTCCAACGTCGCGACTCACTTGAGGAACCCATACATGAACATGCAGCGAGACACCCACAGCAAAGTTATTGGCTATCTGCTGTGGATTTTTGGCTTTCTCGGCGCCCACCGCTTTTATTACGGCAAGCCGGTCACCGGCACGATCTGGTTTTTCACCTTCGGTTTGTTTTTCATTGGCTGGATCATCGATTTTTTTCTGATTCCCTCGATGGACCGGGAAGCGGACCTGCGTTTCAACGCGGGCGGGCTGGACTACAACGTCGCCTGGATTCTGCTGACGTTTCTCGGTGTGTTCGGCGTGCACCGCATGTACCAAGGCAAATGGATTACCGGGCTGATCTACCTGTGCACCGGCGGTTTGTTTTTTGTGGGCGTGCTGTACGACTTCTGGACGCTTAACGACCAGGTGTCGGTGCGTAATGTGGCGCAGCGCCTCTAGCCGGACCGCGCACAAAAAAGCCCGCCAAATTGGCGGGCTTTTTGTTTTGTTGGGCGAACCCGTTAGGCCTGATAGCTGATATGCCCATCCACTAGCGTGTACCGCACGGCGCCAGGCAGGCAATGGCCCATGAACGGACTGTTCTGACCTTTGGAAAACCAGCGCTCGCCTGCAACGGTCGAGGCTTGCGGGTCAAACAGCAGCACGTCGGCCGGGCTGCCCACTGCCAGCCCACCGGCAGGCAGTCGCAGTGCCGCAGCAGGGCCAGCGCTCAGGCGCGCAAGCAAGGTTGGCACATCCAACAGGCCGTCTTGCACCAAGCTCATCGCCAGCGGCAGCAGCAACTCAACGCTGCTGATGCCCGGTTCGGTCGCGCCGAACGGCGCCAGCTTTGCGTCTGCTTCGTGTGGTTGGTGGTGGCTGGCGATCGCTTGGATCACGCCGGCCTTCACGGCGGCACGCAGGCCGTCGCGGTCGGCGCTGGTGCGCAGCGGCGGTTGCACGTGGTAAAGGCTGGAGAAGTCGATCAGCGCCTCGTCGGTGAGAATCAACTGATACAGCGCCACGTCCGCCGTCACGGGCAGGCCGCGTGCCTGGGCATCGGCGATCAGTTGAGCGCCGCGGGCGCTGGTGAGCTGGCTGAAGTGCGCGCGCACGCCAGTCTGCTCCACCAGCAACAGGTCCCGCGCCAGCGCGACGGTTTCCGCCGTTTCCGGAATACCCGGCAGGCCGAGAAAGCTGGCCGTGGCGCCTTCGTGGGCGAGGCCGCCTTCGGCCAAGTCGTGATCTTGCGAATGGAACACGACAGTCAAATCGAACGTGGCCGCATATTCCAGCGCACGGCGCAGCGTGCGGTTGTTGCGAAAGCTATCCAGGCCGTTGCCGAACGCGACGCAGCCTGCATCGCGCAGGGCAACCAGTTCGGCCAACTGCTCGCCCGCCAGGCCTTTACTCAAGGCGCCGATTGGAAACACTTTGGTGTGCCCGGCACTGCGGGCGCGATCGAGGATCAGCTCGGCCACTGCCGGGGTGTCGAGAATCGGTTTGGTGAACGGCGGGCAGCACAGGCTGGTGACACCGCCGGCCGCCGCCGCGAGGGTTTCGCTGGCGATGCTGCCTTTGCGGCTGTAGCCAGGCTCGCGGAGGGCGACGTTCAGATCAACCAGTCCGGGGCTGGCGATCAGGCCCGTGGCGTCGATGCTTTTATCCGCTTTGAAACCGGCCGGCTGAGCGCCGATGCCGGCAACCTTGCCGTCGGCAATAAACAGGTCGGCGACTTTATCCAGACCGCTGTTCGGATCGATTACGCGAGCACCGAGGATTTCTATACGCATCAGTTGTGCTCCTCAGTTGCTGGGTTGGCTTGGGCTTCCTGATTGAGCAGTCGCTGCGTGGTTTGTCCGCTCATGGCCATGGAAAGCACGGCCATGCGGATGGCGATGCCGTATGTCACCTGGTTGAGGATCACTGATTGCGGGCCGTCGGCCACCGCCGATTCGATTTCAACGCCTCGGTTGATGGGGCCGGGGTGCATGACCAGCGCGTCGGGTTTGGCCAACTTCAGGCGCTCACTGGTCAGGCCGTACAGGCGGTAAAACTCGCCTTCGCTGGGCAGCAGGCCGCCGGTCATGCGCTCGCGCTGCAGGCGCAACATGATCACCACGTCGACGTCTTTCAGGCCTTCGGCCAGGTCGGTGTAAATATTCACGCCGTACTGTTCGATGCCAACGGGCAGCAAGGTTTTCGGGCCGATGACGCGGATGTCCGGGCAGCCCAACGTCTTCAAAGCCAACATGTTCGAGCGGGCGACGCGCGAGTGCAGGATGTCGCCGACGATGGCCACGGACAGGTTTTCAAAGCTGCCCTTGTGCCGGCGAATGGTGAGCATGTCGAGCATGCCCTGGGTCGGGTGCGAATGGCGGCCGTCGCCACCGTTGATGATCGCCATGTCCGGGCACACGTGCTCGGCAATAAAGTGCGCGGCGCCCGAGTCGGCGTGGCGCACTACAAAGATATCGGCCGCCATGGCTTCAAGGTTGCGCAGGGTATCGAGCAGGGTTTCGCCCTTGCTGGTCGACGATGTCGACACGTTCAGGGTGATCACATCTGCCGACAATCGCTGCGCCGCCAGCTCAAAGGTGGTGCGCGTGCGGGTGGAGTTTTCGAAGAACACGTTGCACACGGTCTTGCCGCGTAACAGCGGCACCTTCTTGACCGCGCGTGCGCCGACTTCGAGGAAGGAGTCGGCGGTGTCGAGAATTTCGGTTAGCAACTCGCGAGGCAAGCCGTCGAGCGAGAGGAAGTGGCGCAGCTGGCCCAGGTCGTTGAGCTGCAGCGGGCGCTTGGCGTCTGTTGGCGTCATCGGGAGAAGTCTCAGTGGGCGGCGGAGGCGGGAGCCTGATGCTCAAGGGTGAGCGGGGCGGGGCCGAGCACTTTTACGCGCTCGTTGGGTGCCAGCGACAAGGTGGCGCCGACCACGTCCGGGCGAATCGGCAGTTCGCGGGAGTTGAGGTCCAGCAGGTTAACCAGCGTTACGCTGGCCGGGCGGCCGTAGTCGAACAGCTCGTTGAGCGCCGCACGAATGGTGCGTCCGCTCATCAATACGTCGTCCACCAGAACCAGGTGCTGACCTTCAATTTCGAACGGCAGCGCCGAGGGGCGCACCTGCGGATGCAGGCCATTCTGGGTGAAGTCATCGCGGTAGAACGACACGTCGAGAATGCCCAGCTCGGTGTCGCGCCCCATGGCTTGCAGCAGCGCCTGCGCCACCCACACGCCACCGGTGTGAATGCCGATAAAGCGCGGCTCGGTGATGTTTCGCTTGCGCAGGTGATCGGTGAGCGCGCTGGCCATTTGCGGCAGCAGCTCGGCGGGGTTGGGTAGCTTCATGGTCTCTCCTTGAATCGCAAAAAACGCAGAGCTTCAGGCGCCGCTGTGTTCGGCCAGCCAGCCCTCAAGCAGCAAGGCGGCGGCGAGGGCGTCGACCGGGTTGTCGCGATAACCGCCGCGCTGGCCCTGTTGAAGTCGCTCGCCTTTGGCGGCGTAGGTGGTCAGGCGCTCGTCGTGGGTGTGCACCGGCAAATTGAAACGGCCATTGAGGCGGCGGGCGAACTTCTCGGCGCGCTCGCTCATTTCGCTCGGTGTGCCGTCCATGTTCAGGGGCAGGCCAACCACAATGGCGTCTGGCTGCCATTCGCGCACCAACGCCTCGACTTTCTGCCAGTCCGGCACACCGTTTTGGGCTTTCAGTACGCAGAGTTCGCGCGCCTGGCCGGTAATCACCTGGCCGACGGCGACGCCGATCTGCTTTGTACCGTAGTCGAATCCGAGCAGCAGGCGTAGGGGCTTGTCGGCCATCAGGCGTGCCCGGCTTGAGAAGTGAGGAGGTTCAGGTTGATGCCCAAACGAGCGGCTGCGGCTTCCAGGCGTTTGTCGTAGGGCACGTCAAACAGGATGTTCGGATCGGCCGCACAGGTCAGCCAGGTATTGCCGATCAGCTCGCTTTCCAGTTGCCCGGCTTCCCAGCCCGCGTAACCGAGCACGATGATGTGTTTGTCTGGCCCGAAGCCGTCGGCGATGGCGAACAGCACATCTTGCGAGGTGGTCAGCGCCAGTTCACCCAATTCGGCGGTGGCCTGAAATTGCGGGCCGCTGGGGTGCAACACAAAACCACGGTCGGTCTGCACCGGGCCGCCGGAAAAAATCGGCAGGCTCTGGCAAATGGCTGGCGGCAGGGTTTCGGGGCGCAATTGTTCGAGCACGTCGGCGAGGTTCAGGCCGTTGGGGCGGTTGATCACCAAGCCCATGGCGCCCTGTTCGTTGTGTTCCACCAAGTAGGTGACGGTGTGCGCGAAATTCGGATCGGCCATGTGCGGCATGGCGATCAGAAGATGATTTTTGAGGTAGCTGGGGTTGGCTGCTTTCATGGCGCGTAGTGTCGCCGTTGGCTGGTGGCGATGACAAGCTGAGGGGGCGATTTGCTCGGGCGACGAGTCGTCGCTGGTCGGCGCTGTTATTTGCTGGACAGCTTGTCGCCGCGCTCGAAGCGCCAGGTGCGGATGATTTCCAGGCGGTCGATGTCAGCCAGATCTCCGGTGAAGGGTGCGAAGGGTGCCGACAGCCGCACGATGCGCAGCGCGGCCTGGTCCAGCAGTGGCTGGCCCGACGATTCCAGCACCTGAACTTCGTAGAGGCTGCCGTCCCGGTTGATTGACACCAGCAGCCGGAGGCTGCCGTAAACCCGTTGCTTGCGGGCTTCTTCGGGATAGTTGAGGTTGCCGACGCGTTCGACCTTTTTGCGCCAGTCATCCTTATACCAAGCGCCCTTGTCACGCATGGTCGATGCGGCGTTCAGGCGATGGATTTTCGGGCGTTTGGCATACAGCTGTTGTTCTTTGGCCAGCTCCGCTTCCAGCCCGGCGATTTCGGCAGACAGCTGCTCGGTGTCAAAAGCGGGGGCTTTGCGCGCGTCGGGCTGTGGCTTGGCCTCTTCACGCTTGACCGGGGTTTTCTCTTGCTTGGGCGCGGTGGTGGCCACGGCGGCTTTCGGCGCTTGCTGCTTGGTGGCCGGTGCTGGCGCGGTGGGCAGGGTGATGCGTTTGATTTCTTTGTCTTGGAACAGCGCTTGTTCAGTGGTCTTGGGCGCTGCTTTTTTATCCAGCGTGCCGCTGCCCTGTTGATTGTCCTGGGCGAGGTAGTCGGCCTCTTTGGGCTTTTCCTGGCTTTTGAAGGTGGACAGGGTGATTTCCAAGGTTTTGCTGATTTGGCTCGGCGGCACGAGGGTGAAGCTGACGCCGAGGATCAGCGCCGCGTGCAATGCCACCGCGAGAAACAGGGTAAAGCCCAGCCGGTCCGCAGGGCGGACGCCGTAGTCAGGAAGTTCGGGCAGGAGGGCGGGTGATTTCATCGCGCAACGGGGTCAATTCAGGTTGCCGCGCAGTCTCGCCGAGGGCTCGGTGAAAAGTCCATGAAGCACTGCGCGGCTTGGTGAAGCACTGGGCATTTCTGCGCTGTGGGTCTCGTGTCGCACCCACGCGTCGCTCTGTTCCTCTATGTGCTGAGGACAAATCGACGCGCGGTGGCACTTTCCTTTCGCGAGCCGTTAGCGGGCGTCCAGTTGAGCCTGAATGGCGGCCATCAACTGCTCGCCAATGCCGGTGTTGAAGGCGTTGTCGATTTCGCGGATGCAGGTCGGGCTGGTGACGTTGATTTCGGTGAGGTAGTCGCCGATCACGTCCAGGCCCACGAACAGCAAGCCCTTCTCCCGAAGCGTCGGGCCCACCTGGGCGGCAATCCAGCGGTCGCGCTCACTCAGCGGTCGCGCTTCGCCCCGGCCGCCAGCGGCAAGGTTGCCGCGGGTTTCACCCGCTGCCGGAATACGCGCCAGGCAGTAAGGCACCGGCTCGCCGTTGATCATCAGGATGCGTTTGTCGCCGTCCTTGATTGCCGGCAGGTACGCCTGCGCCATGATCTGTTGCTGGCCGTGCTGGGTCAGGGTCTCGAGAATCACCGACAGATTCGGGTCGCCTTCGCGGTGGCGAAAGATCGAGGCGCCACCCATGCCATCCAAGGGTTTGAGAATGATGTCACGGTGCTCAACGGCAAACTCGCGCAGAATGTCGGCGCGGCGGCTGACCAGTGTCGGTGGCGTGCAGTGTGGGAATTGCGTGGCGAACAACTTTTCGTTGCAGTCGCGCAGGCTCTGAGGGCGGTTAACCACCAGCACCCCGGCCCGCTCGGCTTGCTCCAGCAGGTAGGTGCTGTAGACGAACTCCATGTCGAAGGGCGGATCCTTGCGCATCAGGATCACATCCAGCTCACTCAGAGGCGCGTCGGTTTCATCGCCCAGCTCGAACCAATGCTGAGGATCGGCGAAGACTTTAAGGGCACGCATGCGCGCCTTGGCTTCTCCGGCAACCTGATACAGGTCGTGCTGTTCCATATAGAACAATGACCAACCACGGCCCTGAGCGGCCAGTAGCATGGCCAGCGAGCTGTCCTTCTTATAGGAGATGCCCGAAATTGGATCCATGACTATGCCGAGGCGAACGCTCATGGGGTGAATCCTCCGCGAAACGAATGCGACAGTTGAAATGTGTCGCGACTAGACTGTGTGGCGCCAGAGTGGCGATGGCGACCACTTCGGTCAAGGAAAAACCTTACGCTTCTGGGGCTTATAGATTGCTTCTAGAGAGTGTGCTAAAAAGGCCTACGATTGGGTCGCAGCCCGTAGCTGGTAGGCCTCAGGCGCACTGAAAACGTAGAAAAATAACGACTCATCGAGGCGATGGTAGGGCGAACATGGAACAGCATTCCGAAGGATTAAGGGTCATGGTCATCGACGATTCGAAAACGATTCGTCGCACCGCTGAGACCCTGCTGAAAAAAGTGGGTTGTGAGGTGATTACCGCCGTCGATGGTTTCGATGCGTTGGCCAAAATCGCTGACACACACCCCAATATCATTTTTGTCGACATCATGATGCCGCGGTTAGATGGCTATCAGACCTGCGCCCTGATCAAAAATAACAGTGCTTTCAAGTCCACCCCGGTAATCATGTTGTCCTCCAAGGACGGTCTGTTCGATAAGGCTAAAGGCCGAATCGTGGGTTCCGATCAGTACCTCACCAAGCCTTTCAGTAAGGAAGAGTTGCTCGGCGCCATCAAGGCACATGTCCCAGATTTCACCCCGGTGGAACAAGCATCTTGACGTTCGACCGCTAGGGCGGTGACGCAACCTTCCATAGGGAAACACCATGGCTCGAATTCTGATTGTTGATGACTCTCCCACCGAGATGTACAAGCTGACCGCCATGCTTGAAAAGCACGGTCACCAGGTACTCAAGGCGGAAAACGGTGCTGATGGCGTGGCGCTTGCCCGTCAGGAAAAGCCCGACGCCGTGTTGATGGATATCGTGATGCCGGGCCTCAATGGCTTCCAGGCCACCCGTCAACTGACCAAAGATGCTGATACCAATCACATTCCGGTAATTATCGTCACCACCAAAGACCAGGAAACCGATAAGGTCTGGGGCAAGCGCCAAGGCGCGCGTGACTACCTGACCAAACCGGTGGACGAAGACACGCTGCTGAAAACCTTGAATGCGGTGCTGGCGGGCTAACACCGCCACCACACCTATAAAAACTAGAAGGTTAAGGCCGACATGTCGGACGTGCAGACTCCCTTTCAACTTCTCCTCGAAATCGACCAGCGTTGTCGACTGCTGGCTGCCGGTTTGCCGTCGCAGCGGGCCGTGGTGCAGACCTGGAGTGGAATCGGCTTTCGCATGGGCGACCGCCTGTTCGTAGCACCGATGGGCGAAATCGGCGAAGTGCTTCACGAGCCACGGTTCACCTTGTTGCCCGGCGTTAAAAGTTGGGTGAAAGGTGTGGCCAACGTGCGTGGACGCCTGCTGCCGGTAATGGATATGTGTGGCTACTTCGGTACCGAGCTCTCTGCGCTGCGCAAGCAACGCCGGGTGCTGGTCGTAGACCACCAAGATGTTTTCGCTGGCCTGACCGTCGATGAAGTGTTTGGTATGCAGCACTTCCCGGTGGACAGCTTTACCGAGCAGTTGCCAGCGCTCGAAGCGGCTATTGAGCCCTTCATACATGGGGTTTTTCAACGCGAACAGCCATGGCTTGTGTTCAGCCCTCACGCGCTGGCACAGCATCCGGGCTTTCTCGACGTTGCGTATTGAATAAATCAGGTTGGGTCGGCGTTTGCCGGCCCTTTGGCGTTACACGGGAAAACGTAGTGCGGTGGGTCCAGGCGGGGGCCATACAATGAAAAAACTTAACGCAGGCAATCTATTGGCTGGAGTGCGTAGTAGCTCGTTGATCGCGGGACTGTTTATCGTCCTGATCGTGTCGATCGTGCTGCTCTTCGCCAACTTCGCCTACATCAACACCCAGTCGAACTACGACAAGGAATACATCAGCCACTCCGGTGAGCTGCGTGTGCTTTCCCAACGTATCGCGAAAAACGCCACGGAAGCTGCGGCCGGTAAGACAGAGGCGTTCGCCCTGTTGAAAGACGCGCGCAACGACTTCGAAAAGCGCTGGAGCTTCCTGGTTTCCGGTGACAACAACACCGGCCTGCCGCCAGCGCCTGCCATCGTGAAGCCAGAGATGGACGCGGTGCAGCAAGACTGGGACAGCCTGCGTAAAAACGCCGACGCCATTCTCGCCAGCGAACAAACCGTACTGTCTCTGCACCAGGTTGCTGCCACCTTGGCCGAAACCATTCCGCAGCTGCAGGTCGAGTACGAAGAAGTGGTCGACATTCTGCTGGAAAGCGGCGCGACCGCTGCCCAGGTATCGGTTGCCCAGCGTCAGTCGCTGTTGGCCGAACGTATCCTTGGTTCGGTGAACAAGGTACTGGCCGGTGACGAAGACTCGGTACAAGCCGCCGACATGTTCGGTCGCGACGCCAGCCTGTTCGGTCGCGTACTCAAGGCGATGATCGAAGGCAACGCCGCCATGAAGATCACCAAGGTCAGCGACCAGGAAGCCCTGGAGCGTCTGTCCGAGATTTCCGAGCTGTTCGAGTTCGTATCCGGTTCGGTAGACGAAATTCTCGAAACCTCGCCTGAACTGTTCCAGGTTCGTGAGTCGGCGAGCAGCATCTTTACCGTGTCGCAAACCCTGTTGGACAAAGCCTCGAAACTCGCCGGTGGCTTTGAAAACCTGGTGGGCGCGCGTTCCATGAACACCCTGGCCGGCTATGTGCTGGGTCTGCTGGCCATCGCCTCGATCGTGTTGATCGGTCTGGTAATGGTTCAGAGCACCCGCAGCCGACTGGCTGAAACCGCCGAGAAAAACGAACGTAACCAGGCGGCGATTCTGCGACTGCTCGATGAAATCGCCGACCTCGCGGACGGTGACTTGACCGTAGCGGCGACCGTAACCGAAGACTTCACCGGCGCCATCGCAGACTCGATCAACTACTCGATCGACCAGCTGCGCGACCTCGTTGCCACGATCAACCTGACAGCCGTACAGGTGGCCGCCGCCGCCCAGGAAACCCAGGCAACGGCGATGCATCTGGCCGAAGCATCCGAGCACCAAGCGCAAGAAATTGCCGGTGCATCGGCGGCGATCAACGAAATGGCCGTGTCCATTGACCAGGTATCGGCGAACGCCTCGGAATCGTCTGCGGTAGCGGAACGGTCCGTAGCCATCGCCAACAAAGGCAACGAGGTGGTGCATAACACCATCACCGGCATGGATAACATCCGTGAGCAGATCCAGGACACCTCCAAACGTATTAAACGTCTGGGTGAATCGTCCCAGGAGATTGGTGACATCGTTAGCCTGATTAACGACATTGCCGACCAAACCAACATCCTCGCACTGAACGCCGCGATCCAGGCCTCCATGGCCGGTGACGCCGGTCGAGGCTTCGCCGTGGTAGCGGACGAGGTACAACGCCTCGCTGAACGTTCCTCTGCTGCAACCAAGCAGATCGAGGCGCTGGTTAAAACGATTCAGACCGACACCAACGAAGCGGTTATCTCCATGGAGCAAACCACTTCCGAAGTAGTACGCGGTGCGCGTCTGGCGCAAGACGCCGGTGTGGCACTGGAAGAGATTGAAAAGGTATCCAAGACCCTCGCGGCCTTGATCCAAAACATCTCCAACGCCGCCCGTCAGCAAGCGTCCTCTGCGGGCCACATCTCCAACACCATGAACGTGATTCAGGAGATCACCTCGCAGACGTCCTCAGGTACCACCGCTACTGCCAAGAGCATTGGTAACTTGGCCAAAATGGCCAGTGAGATGCGTCGTTCGGTTTCTGGTTTTACCCTGCCAGAAGCAGCGGACCAGGCCTGATCGAGGAAAGCGCGATGACCTGAAAAGGTCATCGTCACTGGAGCCATGAGCGAGGGAGACGGCATGCAACCGAGCGGGGCGCCGGGTGGGGCGTCAAGTGGAACCTGGGTTCTCAAACCCCTGGTCGACATGACGCCTGCCGAATTCCACGACTGGCAAGCGCTGCTTGAAGAGCGCACCGGTGTGGTGATCAACGAACAGCGCCAGGCCTTTTTGCAGACCAACCTCAGCGCGCGCATGCGTGAGCTCGATGTGCCGGACTACGCCAGCTACTACCGGCAAGTCACGGCGGGTCCGCGTGGCGCCGTGGAGTGGTCAACCCTGCTGGACCGCCTGACCGTTCAAGAAACCCGTTTTTTCCGCCATCGCCCTTCGTTTGAAGTGCTTGAGCAATACCTGGCGTTGCGCCTGGCGCAGGCCCAGCCGGGGCAACAGCCCTGGGCGTTATGGAGCGTGGGTTGCTCCAGCGGAGAAGAACCGTACTCCATGGCCATAAGTGCCGCGGAAGTGCTGCGTGATAGCGAGCTGCCCGACCACTTTGGCGTAACGGGCACCGATATCAGCATGAACGCCTTGAGCAAGGCGCGTGACGGGGAATACGCCGCGCGTAAGTTCGAGCAGATGGATATAGACCTGTGCGAGCGCTACTTCGACGTGCAGGACGATGGTCGTTTGAAGGTAATACCGAGCCTGGCCGCACGCGTGTGTTGTGCAAGGCTCAACGTGCTGGAGTTGGCGAAAGCGCCGATGACCGGCATGGATGTCATTTTCTGTCAGAACTTGCTGATCTATTTTCGTCGCTGGCGTCGCCGCGAGATCCTCAACCGCCTGGCTGAACGCCTTGCGCCAGGTGGTCTGTTGGTAGTCGGCGTTGGCGAAGTGGTCGGTTGGCAGCACCCGGACCTGGAGCCGGTGGCCGACGAGCGAGTTCTGGCTTTTACCCGAAAGGGGTAACGAGCGGTTTATGAGTGGAGTTGCTGTGGGTGATCGGCACGATTATGTCGCCCTGGAGTGGGTTAAAGGCGAGATCGCAGAAACCCTGAAACAGGCACGGCAGGCCCTTGAGGCGTTCGTTGAGAACCCCGAGGACTCGACGCGCATGCGGTTCTGCCTGACCTATGCGCACCAGGTTCACGGCACTCTGCAAATGGTGGAGTTCTACGGCGCAGCCTTGCTCGCCGAAGAGATGGAGCACCTCGCCCAGGCCCTGATGGAAAACCGCGTCAGCAACCAGGGTGAAGCCCTGGAAGTGCTAATGCAGGCCATCCTGCAACTGCCTGTTTACCTGGACCGCATCCAAACCGCTCGCCGCGACCTGCCAATGGTCGTGCTGCCGCTGCTGAACGATTTGCGCTCGGCCCGTGGCGAAAAGCTGCTGTCCGAAACCAGCCTGTTCTCCCCTGACATGACCGTGCGCCAGCCGGCGCTGTCGGCTGATTCGCTGGCCCAACTGCGCACAGCCGACTTGCCGGTGCTGCTGCGCAAACTGCGCCAGATGCTGCAAATGGCGCTGATTGGCGTGATCCGCAATCAAGACCTGGGCACCAACCTCGGCTATATGGCCCGCGTGTTCGCCCGCCTCGAAGTGCTGTGCAAAGACGCGCCGCTAGGCCCGCTCTGGCAAATCGCCTCGGGCATCGTCGAAGGTCTGTCCAACGGCAGCGTGCTCAACGGCAGCTCCGTGCGCACCTTGTTGCGCCAGGTCGACAAAGAACTCAAACGTCTGCTGGAGCAAGGTGCCGATGGCATCAACCAGCCGGCCCCGGACGAGCTGACCAAGAACCTGCTGTTCTACGTCGCCAAGTCCAGCCCGCAATCGCCGCGTATCCGCCAGCTCAAAGAACAGTACCGCCTCGACGAAGCGCTGCCCGACGACGACATCGTCGACGAAGAGCGCGCCCGCCTCGCCGGCCCGGACCGTGACGCCATGCGCTCGGTGGTCGCCGCGCTGTGCGAAGAACTGGTGCGGGTCAAAGACAGCCTCGACCTGTTCGTGCGCAGCGACCGCAGCAAGGTCGCCGAGCTGGACGGCCAGTTGGCGCCGCTCAAGCAAATCGCCGACACCTTGGCTGTATTGGGTTTCGGCCAGCCGCGCAAAGTCATTCTCGACCAGATCGATGTGGTGCATGGCCTGTCCCTCGGCCAGCGTGAACCTAGCGATGCGGTGTTGATGGATGTCGCCGGGGCACTGCTGTACGTGGAAGCGACCCTGGCCGGCATGGTCGGCCCCGCCGAAGACGGCCGCCGCGAAGAAAGCCATCTGCCCACCACCGACGTTGGCCAGATTCACCAGTTGGTGATTAAGGAAGCGCGCAACGGCCTGGAACAGGCGAAAGACGCGATCATCGAATTCATCGCCTCGCAGTGGAACCACGAGCACCTGGCCCGTGTGCCAGAGCTGCTGACCCAGGCCCGTGGCGGCTTGGCCATGATTCCGTTGGAGCGTGCCGCCGCGTTGCTGCAGGCGTGCAACCGTTATATCCAGGAGCAACTGCTGGCGCGCAAAGCCGTCCCGAACTGGCAGAGCCTCGACACGCTGGCCGACGCCATCACCAGCGTCGAGTACTACCTCGAACGCTTGAGCGAAGACCATGCCGCCCAAGGCGACCTGATTCTCGACGTCGCCGAGGAAAGCCTGGAAGCCCTGGGTTATCCGCTTAAAGAAAAGCCGTCGATCCTGGATCGCGTTGAGCCGGAGCCGGAAACATTCGCGCCCCTGGCCGACCCGATGCACGACATCGACGTGCTGGAGCAAGCGCCTGAGATGGCTGACGAAGCCGAGCCGGCGCCTGCGCCGTTTGAGGCTGAGCCGTCGTCGTTTGAATCGGATTTTGGCGTTATTGAAGAAAGCTTCAGCCTCGAAGACCTGCCGGTTGTCGACACCGCGAGCGCGCCCGCCAGCGGCGACGCCGGCGGTATCGAATTCTCCCTAGAAGAGTTGCAGGCGCCCGAGCCAGCTCCACAGCTGGCCGACGACGAGTTGAGCCTGGGCTTCAGTGAACTGCAAAGCGTTGAGCTGGAAAGCACTGAGCTTGAAATCGCCGAGCCGGACCTGCTGCCGCTTGAAGACAGCTGGACCCTCGAAGACCTTCCCGCCGCGCCGGGCGAAGTGGTTGAGCTGAGTTCGTTTGAAGAGCTGCCAACGCTGGACCTCAACGACGAACCGCTGACCCTTGGCGACGTGTCGACCGAATGGAACAGCGACAGCCTTGAGCACCGCGACCTCGAACTCGATGCCCCCGAGGCGCCGGTGTTCTCGTTGGAAGATGGCGGTCTGGAAGAGTTGAGCCTGGACGCGCTGGACGACAATCCGGCCGACTGGAACGAAGCCGAACTGGCTGAACTGGACTTGCCCGAAGTCGAGCTGCCGGTTGCCGAGCCGCAAGCGCCTGTCGCTGCGGCACCGACTGAGAAGCCGATGTCGATGGCCGACGTCATGGCCACCCCGGTGCAGGCGATTAACCCGCCTGCGCAAGACCGTACCGCCGAGCCTGCTGCCGCCGCCCGAAGGCGAAGAGCCGATTGATGAAGACTTGCCCGAAGTCTTCATCGAAGAAGTCGGCGAGGTGCTGGAAACCATCGCCGAATACCTGCCGCAGTGGCGTGCTGACACCGACAACAAAACCGCGCTCACCGAAGTGCGCCGCGCCTTCCATACCCTTAAGGGCAGTGGTCGCATGGTGCGTGCGCTGATTATCGGCGAGCTGGGCTGGTCCATCGAAAACCTGCTTAACCGCGTGCTCGACCGCAGCATTCAGCCCGACGAAGACGTGCAGCAAGTGATTGCCGACGTAGTTGCGCTGATGCCCGCGCTGGTCGATGAGTTTGCCGCCAAGGCCCAGCGCCAGCGCGACGACGTCGATGCGCTGGCCGCCACCGCCCACGCCTTGGCCCGGGGGCAGCGCCGCCCAAAAACCTGAAGCCCCGGCGCCCGTGCAGGCAGCCGACGCCGTGGGCGAAACGGCGGCTGTCACCTCGCCAGAAATCGAAGCGCTGGACCCGCAGCTGATCGAGATTTTCCGTAATGAAGCGGAAACCCACCTCGACACGTTGGTGGGCTTCCTCCGCCGATTGCGCCCAGCAGTTGCCGCAGGAAATCACCGATAACCTGCAACGCGCCTTGCACACCCTCAAGGGCAGCGCGCACATGGCTGGCATTCTGCCGATTGCAGAAATTGCCACGCCGCTGGAAAAGCTGGCCAAAGAATTCAAAACCAACCTGATCCCCATGGACCTGGCCGAAGCGGAATTGCTGCACACCGCCGAACAGCTGTTCCGTCAGGGTCTGGAACAGCTCGAAACCCATCCGCTGGCGCCAATCGAAGGGGCTCCCGAGTTCCTCGAACGCGTTGCCAAGCTGCACCAGGAACGCCTGGAAACCGCCCAGGCGGCCCGCGAAGACCTGCAAGGCAGCGACAAGCGCGACCCGCAACTGATCGGCATTTTCCTCTCCGAAGGCATGGACATTCTGCTGGACGCCGAGGACCTGCTGCGCAAATGGCGCGAGCATCCTTCCGAGCGTCAGGAACTGAGTGCGCTGCTTGACGAGCTGACCACCCTAGGCCGTGGCGCCGAGATGGCCGAACTGCCGCAAATCGATGAGCTGTGCGAGGCCCTGTTGGACCTCTACGGTGCCGTCGAAGAAGGCAGCCTGGCGGTGAGCGAGCGCTTCTTTAGTGAAGCGGAAAGCGCCCACGAAGCGCTGATCAGCATGATGGATCAGGTGGCTGCCGGCCTGCAGGTAAGCGCCGAGCCGCAACGCGTCGAAGCCTTGCGTCAGTTGCTGGGCGAGGCACTCGACCCCCAGACCCTGGCGCTGTTGAGCCCCGGCGGTGAAGCGGGGCTGAATATCGTCGAGCTGGACGAAGCCACCGCCGACCTGCACATGGCCGAGTGGAACAACGACAACGGCAATGACGAACCACCGGTGCAGGAATACGACCTGTCAGCGTTCGACGCCTTGCCGAACGTGGAAAAGGTGGCCGACGAGCCGCTGCCGTCCGACGATTTGATGCCGGCCGTTGAAGAACTGGCTGCCATCGAGCCCGCGCCGGAGCCCTTGGCGCAAGCGCCAGCGGTTGAAGCTGAAGCCGATCCGCTCGACGCTGAGATGGTGGAAATCTTCCTCGAAGAGGCGGTGGACATCCTCGGCTCGGCCAGGCCTTGGACCGTTGGCTCGGTGAGCCAGACAACAATTTGGCCCTGTCTTCCCTGCTGCGCGACTTGCACACCCTAAAGGTGGCGCGTATGGCGGCCATTCGCCCAATCGGCGACCTGGCCCACGAGCTGGAAACCCTGTACGAAGGCTTGGTCGACCGCCGTTATAGCTATTCGCCTGCGCTATGCGGCCTGCTGCAACGCAGTCACGACAAACTCGCCGTGCTGTTGGATCAGTTGCAGGCTAACCAGCCGCTGCACGATCCGGCGGACTTGGTTCAGGACATCCGCAACTTTCGCCAGGGCGGCGCGCAGAGCCTCTCCGCCGCAGCGGTAATGCTCGATGACCTCGAACTCGCCGAACCGGTTGAACTGACCGACGTCGACGCGGCCCTGGTTGAAGACGTGCCGAGCCCGGGCGCAATTGATTGCCGCCGAAGACGAGCTGGAAGAGCTGCCGCTGGTGGAACCGGTGGACGCTGAGCTTGAACCGGACGCTATCGACTTCGACGACGTGACAGCCACCGCCGAACTGAGCGCTGAAGAACTGCGCGACGTGCTGCCTGAGCCTGAGCTTGAGCTAGACGCGCCGGAGTTGGCGAACGACGAGCCCCGCGTTGAAGACCTCGCCCCGGTTGCCGACGTTGCCGACGTTGCTGAGCTGCCTGAGCCTGAGCCCGAGCCCCGCGCCGCAGCCTGTCGCGTACGAAGCGCCAGCCCCGACCGCCTTCGATGACGAGCGCGATCCGGAGCTGGTGGAAATCTTCCTTGAGGAAGGTTTCGACATCATCGACAGCTCCAGCGCCGCCTTGCAGCGTTGGAAAGATGACCTCGATAACAGCCTTGAGCTGGAATCGTTGCAGCGTGATCTGCACACCCTCAAGGGTGGTGCGCGCATGGCCGAGATTCGCGAAATTGGCGACTTGGCCCACGAACTGGAATTCCTTTACGAAGGCTTGGGCGATGGCCGTTTGCGCGCCAGCCCAGGGTTGTTCGTGCTGCTGCAAAGCTGCCACGACCGTCTGGCCGAGATGCTCGAAGCCGTGCGCGACAAGCGTCACGTGCCCAAGGGCGACGACCTGATCGAGACCATCAAACGCTTTCGCGCCAACCCCGACGAACAACTGAGCATGCCTTCGAGCGTGCACCTGGTTGCCGCCGTCGAGGAGCCCGTCGCGGACGATGCCGAAGACGACGACATCCTCGATATCTTCCTCGAAGAGGCCGACGACCTGCTGGAAAGCATGGAAAGCGCTATTGGCCGTTGGGAAGAAAAGCGTGACGACAGCGATGCCATCGACGACATGCTGCGCATTCTGCACACCCTTAAAGGCGGTGCGCGCCTGGCCGGTCAGAAAGCCCTTGGCGACCTGACCCACAACCTGGAACAACACCTGACCGAGGCGCAGCAACAAGGCGCGCCTTGGCCAGAGAGTCTGTTCCTCGATGTGCAATCGGGCTTCGAAGCGCTGCAAGGCGAACTCGATCAACTGCGTCAGCGCGTCAACGACAGCATGGCGGCCGACCTGGCCCAAGCCAGCCAGGAACCGGCCGAGCCACCAGCGCCCGCACCGAGCACGTTGCCGGCCGTGCATACGCTGGCCAATCCGATTGTGGCTGCCAGCGGAGTTCTCGTCGGCGCCGGTTGCTTCCAAGGTGCTGCCGTTTGTACGCCGCGCCCAAGAGGCCGCGCTGGATGCCGCCGCTCGGCGCGCCCCGCAAGAACTGGTGAAAGTCCCGGCCGAGTTGCTGGAAGGCCTGGTGAACCTGGCCGGTGAGACTTCGATTTTCCGGGGTCGCGTCGAGCAGCAGGTCAGTGACTTCGGTTTCACTCTCGGCGAGATGGAAGCGACCATTGACCGGGTGCGCGACCAGTTGCGCCGCCTCGACATCGAAACCCAGTCGCAAATCATCAGCCGCTTCCAGGCCGAAGCCGAGCGCGTGGGCTACGAAGATTTCGACCCGCTGGAAATGGACCGTCACTCGCAGTTGCAGCAGCTCTCGCGCGCACTGTTCGAGTCGGCCTCCGACTTGCTGGAACTGAAAGAAACCCTGGCCGCGCGTAACCGCGATGCCGGAAACCCTGTTGCTGCAACAGGCGCGCGTTAACACCGAACTGCAAGAAGGCCTGATGCGCACGCGCATGGTGCCGTTCGACCGCTTGGTGCCACGTCTGCGCCGTATCGTTCGCCAGGTGGCGAGCGAGCTGGGCAAACAGGTCGACTTTATTGTCGGTAACGCCGACGGCGAGATGGACCGTACTGTTCTCGAACGTATCGTTGCGCCGCTGGAACACATGCTGCGTAACGCCGTCGACCACGGTATTGAACCGAGCGATGTGCGCCGCGCGGCGGGCAAAAGCGAGCAGGGCACCATTCGCCTGAGCCTCGGCCGCGAGGGTGGCGACATTGTGCTGACCCTGGCCGACGACGGTGGCGGCATCAAGCTCGACGCCGTGCGCCGTAAAGCGCTTGAGCGCGGCATGATGGACAGCGCCTCGGACCTGACCGATTACGAAATTCTGCAATTCATTCTGGAAGCCGGTTTCTCCACCGCCGAAAAGGTCACACAGATCTCCGGCCGTGGCGTGGGCATGGACGTGGTGCACTCCGAGGTGAAACAACTCGGCGGCTCCATGAGCATCGACTCGGTACCGGGCGAGGGCACCACCTTCCGCATCCGTCTGCCGTTCACCGTGTCGGTAAACCGCGCGTTGATGGTGCTCTCCGGTGAAGACCTGTACGCCATTCCGTTGAACACCATTGAAGGTATCGTGCGGGTGTCGCCGTACGAGCTGGAAGCCTATTACGCACCGGACGCGCCGCGTTTCGAATACGCCGGCCAAGCGGTAGTGAGCTGCGTTACCTGGGCGACCTGTTGAACAACGGCCAGCAACCGAAACTGGTGGGCCAAAGCCTGCCGCTGCCGGTGATTCTGGTGCGCTCCAGCGACCACGCCGTAGCCGTGCAAGTGGACTCACTGGCCGGTTCGCGCGAGATCGTGGTGAAGAGCCTCGGCCCGCAGTTCGCCGGTGTGCATGGCATTTCCGGTGCGACCATCCTCGGAGACGGTCGCGTGGTGGTGATTCTCGACCTGCTGGCGACCATTCGGGTGCGTCACGCGCACCTGCTCAACCAGCTGCAAACCCGCACTGTCAGCCGTACCGCCCTGCCCGCCGAGGTGGAAGTGGAGCGTCCGACGCTGGTTATGGTGGTCGACGACTCGGTTACCGTGCGTAAGGTCACCAGCCGCCTGCTCGAGCGTAACGGCATGAACGTACTCACCGCCAAAGACGGTGTGGACGCCATCTCGCTGCTGCAAGAGCACAAGCCGGACATCATGCTGCTGGACATCGAAATGCCGCGCATGGACGGTTTCGAAGTGGCCAACCTGGTGCGTCACGACCAGAACCTGCAAGACCTGCCGATCATCATGATCACCTCGCGTACCGGTGATAAACACCGTGAGCGGGCGATGAACGTTGGCGTTAACGATTACCTCGGCAAGCCGTACCAAGAGTCGTTGCTGCTGGAAACCATCGCCAAGCTGGTCGCCGAACACCCGGTTAAACGTACACGAGTGAGAAAAACAGCGCACGCATCGCCGTGCTCGCCGACACCTCGTTGCAGCGCCATGTGCTGCAACAGGCGCTGACGGGCAGCGGCTATAACGTGGTGCTCAACACCGACCCCGCGCGGCTCGATGCCGAGGCGCTGGCCGCCTGCGAAGCGGACTTGTGGTTGGTGGACTTGGCGCAGTCCGAAGACTCGCCGCTCGATCGACACCCTGCTGGAACATGCCGACGTGCCGGTGCTGTTTGGCGAAGGCCATGCGCCGGAACGCCATTCGGAGAACTACCCGCGCTGGGAGCGCCGTCTGGTCGGCAAGCTCAAGCGGTTGGTAGGTGACCCCACGCAAGCGGTTGGCCCAAGCCTGCAAGCCTTGTTTGACGAAGCGCAGCGCCCCGCGCGGTTGGATTTACCGACAGCGCTGGCCAACTACGCCGCTGGCCGCCGGCGCGCCCGCGCGTCAGGTGTGGCTGCTGGCCGCTTCATTGGGCGGTCCGGCGGCGGTCAAAGCCTTTCTCGATGCGCTGCCGGGCGGCTTGCCGATTGGCTTTATCTACGCCCAGCACATCGACGCCAGTTTCGAAGCCACCCTGCCGCAGCCGTGGGCCGTCACAGCCAATGGCACGTCAATTCCGCACGCCAAGGCGACGCGGTGCGCTGTGGTGAAGTGGTGGTGGCGCCCATTCAATACGAACTGGGCTTTGCCGAAGACGGCGCCATGAAGATTGCCGACCGAGGCTGGCCGGAACCGTACAGCCCGTCTATTGACCAGATGATGCTCAACCTCGCCCAGCATTTCGGTGCCATGAGCGGAGTGATCGCCTTCAGCGGCATGGGCAGCGACGGCAGCGCCGCAGCAGCCTATGTGCGGCGTCAGGGCGGCGCCATCTGGACCCAGCGCGCCGACAGTTGCGCCTGCGCGAGCATGCCCTGACAGCCTGCGCGAAGGCGGCTACAGCGCCTACAGTGGCGACCCGCGCGAACTGGCGGAAACGCTGGTCAGCCATTTAGCGTCGCAGTGCGCCTGATAGCGCCGACAGGATTTCTCCATGAGCCAAGCCGTCACCCCCAACCACCGCCTCAACCGCCACCAGTATCACCGGGTTGCTGGTGCCCCTGGCCGACCGCACCTTGCTGCTGCCGAACGTGGCCGTGGCCGAGCTGATTCCCTATCGCGCGCCGCAGGTAACGCCCGGCATGCCGGCCTGGTTCCTCGGGCAAATGGCCTGGCGGGATTTGAGCTTGCCGCTGCTGTCGTTTGAAGCCGCTTCCGACGGTCAGCCGCAGATTCGCCCCGGCGCCCGCGTGGCCGTGATCAACGCCTTGGGCGGCCGGCCCAACGTGAAATTCCTTGCGCTGCTGGTGCAAGGTATTCCGCGCTCGCTGAAAGTGGGCACCGAACTGGCCCGCGCCGACGTACCGCTGGCGCCGTTGGAACTGGACGCCGTGAGCTTCGGTGAAGCGGTAGCCAAGATTCCCGACCTGCTGGCCCTGGAGCAGATGCTCGCGGATGCCGGCTTGATCTGATGCCCGCTCGTTGGGCTTCGCACCACGAAGCCCAACGCTAGCCCCTCACAAAACTTCAAACTTTTCCCCGCCTCGCCACTCACACTCAGTACACCGAGACGCCGGCCGCTAGAGCCTGCGCTACCGACCGTTCTGCTGATGGAGAGTGAAAAATGACTGTTGTTCTGATGACCGACGTGGCCACGCTGCGTCAACGCGCGCGCCAGCACATTGAAGAAGGCGCGATTACCGAGGGCTACTCGGCCAACCGCGAAGAAGTGATCAAGCTGCTCAACACCGCGCTGGCCACCGAGCTGGTGTGCTACCTGCGTTACAAGCGCCACTACTTCATGGCCACCGGCCTGGAAAGCCAGCGCCGCTGCCGCCGAGTTCCTTGAGCACGCCCAACAAGAGCTGGCGCATTCGGACCAGTTGGCCGAACGCATCATGCAGCTGGGCGGCGAGCCGGACTTCAATCCAGCAAGCCTGACCGAGCGCTCCCACGCCGAATACGTGGAAGGCGCGACGCTGAAAGAGATGATTACCGAGGACCTGGTGGCCGAACGTATCGCCATCGACAGCTACCGGGAAATCATCAACTACCTCGGCAACGACGACCCGACCTCGCGCCGCCTGTTTGAAGAGATTCTGGCGCAGGAAGAAGAGCATGCGGATGATTTGGCGGATTTGTTGAAGGACTCTTGAGGATAGGCGTTTCGCTCCACCCTCACCCCTAGCCCCTCTCCCCAAGGGCGAGGGGAACTGAGCGGCGACTCGGTTAGCTCCCCTCGCCCGCTTTCGGGAGAGGGGCTGGGGGTGAGGGCCGACGCAAACGCAGAACTAAAAATCCCCCCACAGCTGCTGCGCCACGCTCAACGCCACCACCGGCGCCGTCTCCGTGCGCAACACCCTCGGCCCTAACCGCGCCGCCTGAAACCCCCTGCCCTGCGCCTGGGCCACTTCGGCGTCTGACAAACCACCCTCCGGCCCAATCAGAAACGCCAACGACTGCGGCTTGTCATGACCGGTCAGTGGCTCGGCCACGGGGTGCAGCACGAGTTTCAAGTCGGCCTGGGCCTGCTCAAGCCACTGCGCTAAAACAACCGGCGGATGAATCACCGGCAACACCGAACGCCCACACTGCTCGCACGCACTGATCGCCACTTGCCGCCAGTGCTCCAGGCGTTTGTCTTCACGCTCGCCTTTCAGGCGCACCTCGCAGCGTTCACTGACGATGGGCGTGATCTCGTTGGCGCCCATTTCCGTGGCTTTCTGAATCGCCCAGTCCATGCGCTCGCCGCGAGACAGCCCCTGGCCCAGATGAATATGCAGCGGCGATGGCGCTTGTCCCGGCAGCGCTTCGCGCAGTTCCACGCGCACGTTCTTTTTGCCTACTTCAATCAGCTCGCCAAGAAACTCCTGGCCGCTGCCGTCAAACAGCTGCACCGCATCGCCAACGGCATGACGCAGCACGCGGCCGATGTAGTGGGCCTGGGTTTCTGGCAGGTCGTGGTGGCCGATGGAGAGGGGGGCGTCAATAAAAAATCGAGAGAGGCGCATGGCGAAATGGCAGTTGCGATAGGGGCGGCAAGCATAGCCCAGAGCGTGTTTGAAATTCTCGTTCGCGCACGCGGTGCGCGCTTCAAATAGCCGGGAAAAGTTCATCGATGCTCCGGTAATACTTCGGATAACGCTAACTAATGTAAGTGTTTTGAAGTCTACGAAAGTTGATTAACTGAATGTCGAAAGCGTGCACACGATTTAATAGGAAAACACTTGTTTATCAGCTGTATAGATCGCTTTCGGTGCGCTAAAAAGTGCCGTTTTATGACTTGTCCGACCCGACAAATTACATCTCGGTCGTCAACTTTCCGCGCCACAAGCGTTGGCGTAATAGCACGTCAATGTGTCGTGAATTGAACAGGGCGTAACGCGCGAACATGGGGCAATGAATGGGGCTTTTGTTAGGCCCATGGGTAACTCGGCCAGCGGCGCGGATTGCATCTCCCACCGCAAAGACTGAGCGAGCGGGCGTCCATCGCTGGGTGCATCAGGTGGCCGCCACGCTCAACCCATTTGAATGACGCCCGGGCGCTGGTGCGGGTGCATGCCGACGACATTCACTTCATGGGGACGACACGATGAAACTGAAACACACCGGATTGGCACTGGCGGCGGCGAGCGCCAGCGTTTTCACCTTGTCCGCAGCGCAAGCCGGGCAGGCCGATTCCAAAGGCTTTGTGGAAGACAGCTCGCTCGACCTGATTTCGCGCAACCTCTACTGGAACATGGACCGCCACGACCGCGGCACCGGCGATAACCGCGAGTGGGGCCAAGGCTTCCAATTGGATTACGTGTCTGGCTTCACCCAGGGCACTGTGGGTTTTGGCGTCGACATGAGCGCCTACGCCGGCATTAAGCTCGACAGCGGCGGCGGCCGTGCCGGCTCGAAAATGTTCCCGCAGGATTCCGACGGCAATTCCGAAGACGACTTCTCGTCCCGGGGCGGCGCGGTGAAAGTTCGCCTCTCCAATACCACGCTGAAGTACGGCGACCTGCGCCCGTACAACCCGGTTATCGCCATGGCCGATGCGCGCTTGGTCCCGGCCACTGCAACCGGCTTTCAACTGGACAGCGCCGAAGTCAAAGGCCTGAAAGTCGACGCCGGCCATTTCACCTCGTCCAAAGACAACAACCAGTCCGGCAGCCACGACGGTTTCTATGCGGGCTATGCCGGCAAGGAAGGCGGCGACGTCACCTTTCTCGGCGCCACCTACAGCATCACCGACACCCTCAGCGTCACCGGCTACGGCTCCGAATATGAAGACCTGTGGAAGCAGTACTACGGCAACGCCAACTACGTGATGGCGCTGAGTGACGACCAGTCGCTGAGCTTCGACTTCAACATTTACCGCACCCTCGACGAGGGCAAATCGCTGGCGGGCACCATCGACACTACCGCCTGGTCGTTCGCCACCGGCTACACCTTTGGCGCGCACACCGTGACGCTGGCCTTCCAGAAAAACCACGGCGACCAGCCGTTCGATTACTTGGTACTGGGCGGCGGCGTTTTCCAGGACTCCATCTACCTGGCCAACTCCATGCAACTGGTCGACTTCAACGGCCCGCGCGAAGAGTCCTGGCGTTTGGGTTACAACCTGAACATGGCCACCTACGGCGTGCCGGGCCTGACCTTCTACGCCGGCTATACCCGTGGCGACAACGTGGACGGCAGCCACATGGATGCCAGCAGTCCGTACAACTACTACGCCGACAACGAGAAACATTGGGAGCGGGATCTTTCGGTTAAATACGTGGTGCAGGATGGGCCGGCGAAGGATTTGTCCTTCCGTGTGCGGCAAGCCACGCACCGTATTTCCGGGACCTCGGATGTGGATTCCGATCAGGTTCGTCTGATCATCGAGTATCCGTTGAGCATTTTGTAAGGGCTGAAAAGCATCAAGGCTGAAGCCTCTCCTACAGGTTTACGTTTTCTGTAGGAGAGGCTTCAGCCTCGACTTTTTCACGGCGAAAAGCGGCTAAATCGGCAACGCCATCATAAAACTGCGAACCCTTACCGGGCCGCGAATACACGCTGATTCGCCCGCCATGCAACTGCACGATTTCCTTGCACAAGGCCAAGCCCAACCCGGCGCCGCCTTTGCGTTTGCCGATCTGCACAAACGGCTCGAAAATGCGCGCTTGCTGGCTGAAGTCGATGCCTTCGCCGAAGTCTTGCACGCTGATGATCAGGCGTTCACCATGGCGCCGCGCTTGCACCTGAATTTCGCTCCCGCTGATGCTGTGGCGCAGGGCGTTAGCAATGAGGTTATCGAGCACGCGCTCGATCTGCTGGCGATCGATATTCACCTGCGTCAGCGGCTCCAGCACTTCCACCACGATATTGATATCGCGCTCGCTGGCTTTGGCGGCGAAGCGTTGTTGCGTTTGGCCGATCAGCTCGTGCAGGTCGCACGGGGCGCGTTCCAGCTTTTGCAGGCCGTTCTGGTAGCGCGAGAAGTTCAGCAAGTCGGTGATGAGCTGCACCAGGCGCGCCATCTCTTCGTCCACGGTGCGGATCAAGTCCGCTTCGCGCGACTCCTCGCCGAACTTCAGCCGTTCTTGCAGCAGGCTGAAGGCCATGTGCATGCCCGTCACCGGCGTACGCAATTCATGGGAGGCGCGCAGTACGAACTCCATGCGAATGCGCTCGAAGGCGCGCTGTTCGGTAACGTCGCGCAGCACCATCACGGCGCCCACCGTGCGGCCGTCGATGTGATGCACCGGGGTCAGCGCCCAGGCCAACAGGCGCTTTTCGCCCGCGGTTTCGATCAGCAAATCTTCTGGCACCTGCTCCAGCTGTTTGCCGCTAAGCACCAGGCTTACGGCCTCATCCAGTTCCGGGCGATTGATCACCGCGCCAAAGCTTTTGCCCAGCAGGTCGTGCTCCCAGAACAACTGGCGGATGGCCACCGGGTTGGCGTGCTCGATGGCGCCGTTGACGTCGATGATCACCAGGCCGTCGTCAATGCTGTCGAGCACCGCTTGCAGGCGTTTCTGGCTGGCCAGCAGGGCTTCGACGTTGGTTTCCTTGAGCTGGCGAAGCGCATCGGCCATCAACCCGAAGCGGCGGCTGAGCAGGGCCATTTCGCTGACCGAGGACACCGGTAGTGCCACGTCGAAATCGCCCTGGCTGATCTTATCGGCGGCGGTAGCGAGCGCTTCGATGGGGCCACCAAAACGGCGGGCGATGCTTTGCGCGGTGAGCAAGCCAATCAGCAGCACCGCCGCGCCCAACAGGCTTAGCAACAGCGCAATCAACTTCGCCCGGTCGCGGGCCTGGGCTTCAGCCATGCTGACGTTATTGATGGCCACCTGCTGAACTTGCAGCATTTCCTTGCGCACGTCATTGAAGGCCTGGCTGACGGTATCGTCGTCGTTGACGCCGCCGTTGGCCGGGTCAGCCTTGTCGAGAATCACCAGAAACTCGCTGTAGGCCTTTTCGATGCGCTCGAAGCCTTCACGGTCGCTGCGGTTTTCCAGGTCCAGGCTTTCTTCCAGCAGGCTGCGAAATTGCGCTTGCGAGGCGCGCAGCGCCGGCATGTCCGGTTTCACGCTGAGCATGATGGTCAGTTGATCGCCAAAGCTGGTGCGCAGGCGTTGGCTGAGGTCGATGGTGGCAAAGCTGTTTTGAATCAGGCCTTCCTGGGTTTGGGCCATGCGCAACACGCTGACCACCCCCAGCAGCAAGCCCAACAGCGCGACGGTGATCAACGCTGAGAAGCTCAGGAAGAACCGCGTTCGCAGGGTCATGGCTGGCTTCAAGGTTGTACTGTTTGCGTTTGCGGTAAAGCGTCGAGGCATCGATGCCCAGGGTTTTGGCGGCTTGGTCCAGGGTGTCGCTGGTGGCCAGTACCGCGGCGATGTGAGCTTTTTCCAGGTCTTCCAGGCTCAAGTCGGCACCGGACCCGTGGGGCGTTGCTGCTGGTGGGCGCAACCAGGCCGAGGTGGCTGACATCGACCAGCTCTTGTGGGCAAATGATGCTCGCCCGCTCGATAACGTTGCGCAATTCGCGAATGTTGCCGGGCCATTGGTAGTCGAGCAGGGCGTTGCGCGCTTCTTCGGTAAAGGCGCGGGCAGGGCGCGCGTAGTCTTTGACGAAGCGGGCGAGGAACCGCTCGGCCAGCATCAGCACGTCGTCGGCGCGCTCGCGCAGCGGCGGCAGCTTGAGGGTGATGACGTTCAGGCGATAGAGCAGGTCTTCACGGAACTTGCCTTCACGCACCATGGCGTCGAGGTCGAGGTTGGTGGCCGCAACGATGCGCACGTCGGCGCGACGGGTCACCGGGTCGCCGACCCGTTCGTATTCTTTGTCCTGAATAAAGCGAAGCAACTTGGGTTGCAGGCTCAGGGGGAAGTCGCCGATTTCGTCGAGGAACAACGTGCCGCCGTCGGCCTGGCTGACGCGGCCCAGGGTGCTTTCGCTGGCGCCGGTAAACGCGCCACGGCTGTGACCGAACAGCTCGCTTTCCATCAGCTCGGCAGTGAGGCGAAGGGCAGTTGATGGTGACCGAGCCTTTCTTCGAGCGTTGGCTCCAGCCGTGAATGGCGCGGGCCAACTCACCTTGCCGGTACCGGATTCGCCAAGGATCAGAATGTTGGCGTCGGTGCCGGCCACCTGCCGGGCAGTTTCCAGTACGGCCATCATCGCCGGGCTGTGGGAGTCGAGGTCGTCGCCGGGCTTGCGCGCCTGGCCTTCCAACTGCTCAAGGCGCGCGGCCAGGGAGCGGATTTCCAGTTGCTTGGCCGCGACCATGCGCAGTTGGTCAGGGCTGCACGGTTTCACCAGGTAGTCGCTGGCGCCGGCTTGCATGGCGTCCACGGCGGTGTCGATGGCCGAGTGCGCGGTGACGATGATCACGCGCATCCACGGCGCTTGCAGGCGCATCTGCGCCAGCACTTCCAAACCGTTGTCCTCACCCAGGCGCAGGTCCAGCAGGCACAGGTCAAACACCTGGCGTTGCAGCAGGGTATCGGCCTGCATGGCGCTGGTTGCCGTGGCTACGGTGTAGCCCTCGTCTTCGAGGCAATAGCGGAAAGTACGAAGAATTGCCGACTCATCATCGACCAACAAAATACGGCCACTTTTCGGGCTTGAGGCTTCCATGTGTGTTCTCAGATCGGTTGCAGTGAGCGTTAGTCACGGAAAGTTCGGGCAAGTTCGTGCAACTTGCACGGTGGATTTAAACCCATCCTGCAAGCTGCATGGCGAAGCGTCTCGCTTGGACTGGTTAAGCTGTTGTTTTTAAACGAAATAAAAAGTTTTAAAAAGCTGGCACAGCGCTTGCGATATCCCTTGCAACAGGCCAAGAACGGCCCTAGACCGAGAGGAAATCATCATGAGCAGTCGCACTAGCCAACTGAACGAACTGATCGAAATCACCCGTGACGGTCAGCGTTTCTACGAGCACGCCCGTACCGAGGTCAAAGACCCGCAGCTGCAGGCCCTGTTCCGCGACATGTCGCAAGCCAAAATTCAGGTGATTCAGGCACTGGCCGTGAAAGTTGCCGCCAACCACGAAACCCCCGCTCAGGGCGGCACCGTGATGGGCAAGCTGCGTCAGGTTTACGCCGACACCAAAGCCAGCATGTCCAAAGATGAAGGCGCCGCTTATGTCGCTGAACTGGAAGACACCGAAGACCGCATCCTGCATGCCTTCGAAGACGCCATGGAAGATGCTGACCCGGATCTGCGCGCCGCCCTGGCCGTAGAAATGCCGAAAGTGCGCGCGTGCCACGACCGTATGCGTGAATTGAAGCATTCGCTGAAGTAAGCCGGCTTCGGTGAGCGTTGGGCTTCGCTGCGCTCAACCCAACCTACGACCTTTGTTGATTCGTACGGTGGGCTGAGCAAAGCGAAGCCCAACCGCCCGCCACCGCAGGTTTTGTTTTAACCAGGCTGTACCGAATTTTTTAACGCAATACGAAACAAGGACACCTGAACCAAGCCAGAAGGCCGTGGTTCCAACCCAGTAAGGGTTCCTGACAAACAGGGTTTCGAACCCGAACCAAACGTAAGGAGAGACATCATGTTGAGTTGGGCCATTACCTTTCTGATCATCGCCATCGTCGCAGCAGTATTGGGCTTTGTGGTGGTATTGCGGGCACCGCAACCGGCATCGCGAAAATTCTCTTTGTCGTGTTCCTGGTGATGTTCGTTGTTTCGCTGATCTTCGGCCGTCGCGGTCGAGTCTGACGCCATCCAGCGCCACACCAAAACGCCCTCGTTAGAGGGCGTTTTTTATGCCTGCGTTTTAGCGCGCAGCCCTGCGTTTAAGGCTTGAAGTTGCGTGCATCTTTGGCCCAGACGTCCAGCACCGGGGCGAGGTCTTTCACCGTCAGTTGCGTGGTGTCGTTTTCCAGCCGCAGCCCGGTGCCCTTACGGACCACTTCGGCGACCGGCTTGCCCGTCGCGCCATCCAGCGCCTGCATTTCTACAAAGATGGTGGTGTCTTCATCGCGCGTGCCCGCTGCCGCCGTGGCCGCCGCGACTGCGAGCGCGATCGGGATGACTTCATAGAACTGCAAACCTTTGGCCGAGGTGTCGACGGCGGTGATGGCTGAACGCAGCACCAAGGTGTCGGCGTCGGCCTGGTTGACGATGCGCAAACGGCCTGCCAGTTCGCGTTTCATGGCCTGTTGCAGGTAGCTGGCAATGTCATTGAGCGCTTTCTGACTGACCTGCTCATTGGGCTTGGGCGCCGGGTAGAACTGCGGCTTTTCCACCAGCACGGAGCTGTAGTGGTTGAGGTCCAGGCCCGGCTTGATCCAGCGCAGCACGGGCGCGCCACTGGCCGACGTGGCCGGTTTAAGAATGGAATAGTCCGACAAAAAGCCCGAGTACTGCTCAGGCTGGGTGGTGGAGCTGGAGCAACCCGCCATGAGCAAAGCGCTGCTCAGGGCAAAACTGGCGATCAATCGTTTAGTCATCCTTGAAACTCCTAAGCGAAACGTGAACCGGTGCGCACCGGCGGACGCTGCTGGCGAAGTGAGCCTAGCTGAGAAAAATGACCGTGCTGGTGCGGGTGTCGGTGGCAATGCAGCAAAGGGCGCCGCTATCATCCGCGGCACATCAAGAGGACGAACCATGCTCAACGGCTTGTGGCTGAGCTTTTTCATTGTTGCCGCCATTGCGGCGTTATCGCAGTGGTTGGTGGGCGGCAACGCCGGCGTGTTTGCGGCCATGGTCGAAGGCCTGTTCGCCATGGCCAAGCTCTCGGTCGACGTGATGGTGTTGCTGTTCGGCACCCTGACCCTGTGGCTCGGCTTTTTGCGCATCGCTGAGAAGGCCGGCATCGTCGATTGGCTGGCCCGCATGCTGGGCCCATTGTTCCGCCGCCTGATGCCCGAAGTGCCGCCGGGCCATCCGGCACTCGGGCTGATCACCATGAACTTCGCCGCCAACGCCCTGGGCCTGGACAACGCCGCCACGCCCATTGGCCTTAAAGCCATGCGTGCCCTGCAGGAACTCAACCCCAGCAGCACCACGGCGAGCAATGCGCAGATTCTGTTTCTGGTACTCAACGCCTCGTCGCTGACCCTGCTGCCCGTGACCATTTTTATGTACCGCGCCCAGCAGGGCGCGCCGACCCGACCCTGGTGTTCCTGCCGATTCTGTTGGCCACCAGCGCCTCGACGCTGGTCGGTTTGCTCTCGGTGGCGGTGATGCAACGCCTGCGCCTCTGGGACCCTGTAGTGCTCGCGTACCTGATTCCGGGCGCCTTGTTGCTCGGCGGCTTTATGGCGCTGTTGGCCGGGTTGTCGGCCACGGCGCTGGCCGGCTTGTCGTCGTTGCTGGGCAACCTGACCCTGTTCGGTTTGATTCTGCTGTTCGTGCTGGTCGGCGCGCTGCGCAAAGTGCCGGTGTACGAAACCTTCGTCGAAGGCGCCAAAGAAGGCTTCGACGTAGCCAGGAGTTTGCTGCCGTATCTGGTCGCCATGCTCTGCGCCGTCGGCGTTTTGCGCGCCTCGGGTGCGTTGGATTTCGGCCTCGACGGCATTCGCTGGGTGGTCGAACAGCTGGGCTGGGACAACCGCTTTGTCGACGCCCTGCCCACGGCGCTGGTGAAACCGTTCTCCGGCAGCGCGGCGCGCGCCATGCTCATCGAAATCATGCAAAGCCAGGGCGTCGACAGCTTCCCGGCGTTGGTGGCAGCGACCGTTCAAGGCGAGTACCGAAACCACCTTCTATGTGCTGGCCGTGTATTTCGGCGCCGTCGGCATCCAGCGTGCGCGGCACGCCGTGGGCTGTGCGCTGCTGGCGGAATTTGCCGGCGTGGTGGCGGCCATTTCGGTGTGCTACTGGTTTTTCGGCGGCTAACGGGCCGCACGACGAGACGCCATGCAGGCGACGGCACGCTGACTAAACTCAGCCCATCGCCAACGCGCTTCGGAGTGGGTTATGTCTCTACGTTCGGTCAGTGTGGGTCTGCGTAACTTCATCGGCTTTGGCGTGTTGACGCTGTGCTTGTTGGTCACAGGTGGCGTCGCGCTCACCGAGTTGTCGAGCCTGCGTACCGACTTGATGGAAGTGAAAGACGTCTGGATGGGCGGTCTGGACTTGATGGCCAAGATCAAATCCGACCGCCAACTGATGCGCCTGGATGAAAACGAAATCGTCGCTCAGCCCAACGAGTTGACGTCACTCGGCGCGGAAATCCGCACTATCACCGACCGCGTGCACGGCTACGACAAAGAGTACGAAGGCACGATCATCCTTGATGAAGACCGGCGCCTGTTCGGCGTCTACGAAGCCAAAAGCGACGCGTACGAAAACGCCCTCGACGCCGTGCTGGCAGGCATGGCCAGTGGCGGTGCGACGCCAGCGGTGGCAGCTCAATCCGAGCAAGCCTTCGATGCCTTGATTGCCTCGCTTGACGCACTGATCGCCCTGAACAACCGGGGCGCGGCGGAAGCGGGGTCGCGTGCCGAAGCCAGTGCCAACAACGCCACCGTCACCTTCAGCCTGATTCTGCTGGCCAGCGTTATTTTCACCGTGATTGCCGCCGTGCTGCTCAGCCGCAGCATCACCCGGCCGCTGGCGGTTCTGGCGGCGTCGGCCGAACGCATTGCCGCCGGCGACCTCAGCCAGCCGGTGCCGGCTGAAGGCGCCGATGAGGTGACCCAGGTGCAGCGCTCGCTCGGCGGCATGCAAGGCACGCTGCGGGAAACCCTGCTGAACATCCAGAACTCCGCCACCCAACTCGCCTCGGCGGCCGAGCAGCTGCATGCAGTAACCGACGATTCTTCGCGCGGCATCACCCGGCAAAACGACGAAATTCAGATGGCTGCCACGGCGGTGACCGAGATGTCTGCGGCCGTCGACGAAGTGGCGCGCAACGCCAACCACACCTCCGACTCCTCCCGCGAAGCCCAGGAAACCGCCCAGGCCGGGCGCGAGCAGGTCAAGCAGTACGCGAAACACCATCGAGCAACTGACAGACCGCTTGAACATCACCTCGACCACCATCGCCACGCTCGCCGACGAGGCCATAGCCATCGGCCGTGTGCTGGAAGTGATCCGCACAATTGCCGAACAAACCAACCTGCTGGCCCTGAACGCTGCCATCGAAGCCGCGCGCGCCGGTGATCAGGGCCGTGGGTTTGCGGTGGTGGCAGACGAAGTGCGCGCGCTGGCCCAGCGCACCCAAACCAGTACGCAGGAAATTGAGCGGATGATCAGCGCCATCCAAACCGCCAGCCAGCAGTCGGTGAGTGCGATGGAACAAAGCAGCGAATACGCCAGCCGCAGCCAGATCATGGCCAGCCAGGCCGATAGCGCTTTGCAACTGATCGCCGAGCGCGTCAACCAGATCAACGACATGAACCTAGTGATCGCCAGCGCGGCTGAGGAGCAAGCGAGCGTGGCGCGGGAAGTGGACCGCAACCTGGTGGCCATCCGCGATATCGCCGAGCAGAACGCCACGGGTGCGCATGAGACGTCGGTGGCCAGTGATCAGTTGGCTAAGTTGGCGAGTGATTTGAATGGGATGGTGCAGCGGTTTCGGTTGTAGCTAAGGGAGGAGGGTGGGCCAGAGGTCGGACCAGGTTGGGTTGGTGGATTCGATGAGGTCAATTTTCCACTCGCGTCGCCATTTTTTGAGCTGCTTTTCGCGGGCTATGGCAGTGAGCATGTCTTCATATACTTCGAAGTACACCAGACGGTGAGCATTGTAGGCGCTGCTGAAACCGGGAATGGCTGCGGTTCGATGCTGCCATATGCGTTTGACTGGATCTGAGGAGACGCCGATGTAAAGCGTGCCGTTTTTCTGGCTGGCGAGTATGTAGACCGTCGGAATCCGTTCCATGAGGTTTGTTCGTGTTTGAGGGGGCGCTTAGGTTTGTCGCTCGGCGCTGAAGGGGGTAAGCGGCTGGGTCCCTTTGTCCGACGGAAGATTCTGGATCCCGAATCGTCGGACCGCCGCCTTCGCGGAGGATGACGGTGAAGGGGCAAACACCTCCGTCATCCTCGCGAACGCGGGGATCCAGTCTTTGGAAGGAGGGTGCGGCGTCCGGCTCGCGGTAGTTTGCGAAGGGCATGAGCGCAAGGCTTCTTTAACCCACCGTCATCCTCGCGAACGCGGGGATCCAGGCTATTGAACCGAAGTGCCATCGCAAGAAAAAAGTGACAACCCAACCCCTAAGGCGTCACCTCAAACCGCAACACCCCAATCACCTGCCCGTCCTCGGTCAACACCCGCACCTCCCAATCCCCTTCCACTTCCTGCGGAAAGTTCTGTTTGTGCGTCCACGACCGATACCCCTTCGCCCGCCCGCCGCTGATGTCCAGGGCGATGCGGTCCATCTCTTCGCCGTTGTGGCGCCATACATGGTAGATGCGTTCAGCCAAACCACGCGGCGCATTGATGGCGGTATAGGCGTAAAGACCTTTGGTGCGCAGGTCGTTGGCGGTCATGGTGCTCAGGCTTTCCCCTGGCGCGCGGTTGAAGTCGTCCAATTCGGTGGTCACGGCCACTTCGGTCAGCCACAGCGTGGCCGGCGGCACCCATGAGCGCAGCAACCAACCCGCGCCGCCCAGTGCCAGCGTCAGGCCGATCAGCGCCAAGCCACGCCACCAGCGTTGAATAGGGAAGGTCACCAGCAAACTTGGAAAAGACAGCGCAACCGCAATGCCCAGCGCCAGCTTATAACTCTGCGCGGTGGTCAGGTGCAGGATGATGGGCAGCGCCGTCAGCAGCGCGGCGAACAGGGTCAGCGTGTGCATGGCCAGGTATAGCCAGCGGCGCGGGGCCAGCCATTTGTTGTAGATGGGGTCGATGATGCTCACCAGGCCGGCGCAGGCCAGCAACCCGGTGAACATCAATTGCCCGCTGTTCCAGGTGGTGGTGATGATGAAAAACGGCAGCACGAAGAACAGGCTTTCCTGGTGAATCATCTGCGTCAGGTAACGCACCAGAGGTTGCGGCAGTTCGCGGCCAAAGAGCCTGGCAAACACGCGGGTCACGACGCTTTCCAGGGTCAGCCATAGCCAGCTGATTAGCAGCATTACCGCAATGGGCGTGGCCAGCCGCGCCTGCCGGTCGACGAGCACGAAGCTCAACACACCCGAGATAAAACCGAATGCCGCCACCACGCCGGGGTAGCGTTGCAGCAGGGCAATAACGGCGAGTGCGCGGGTTTTCCAGGTGTCTATCACGGAGGCAGGCCGGCAGGTTGAAAAGCAGGAGCGCAGAATACGGGCGGACACAGCGGGGGTCCATGGTGGCGCTTTAAGTAGGAGTGTGGCGCGCCAATTACGTTGCGCTTGTTTGTTCATCGGCGGCGCTGGCGCAATTGGCCACCGCCGCTGGCCGCCGTTGCCACTGTTGCCCGCCCGTTTGCGCCCGTACAGTGCGGCGGGCTAAAACAAAAATAAAAGGCCTGTTTATGAATTACGACGCGAGTTCCCAACTCATCCTCGGCCTGGTGCTGGCGGCGCTGATTTTCGGCGTGTCGCTGGAACTTGGCGTGGCACAATTTCGCGCCATCGTGCGGCACCCGCAACCGGTGCTCGCCGGCATGTTGGGTCAATGCCTGCTGCTGCCCTGGCTCACGCTGCTGGTGACCTTGCTGGTCGACTTGCACCCTGGGCTGGAACTCGGCCTGCTGTTAGTGGCCTGCTGCCCCGGCGGCAATCTCTCGAATGTGATGACCCACCTGGCGCGCGGCAATACGGCGCTGTCGATGAGCATGACGGCGCTGTCCAGCCTGCTGGCGCTGGTGCTGTTGCCGCTCAATTTCGCCTTGACCAGCGCCTGCAATCCCGAAGCGTCTGCCTATCTGGCCGAGCGCCTGAGCAGCCTGCACGTCGATCACCTGAGCATCATCCTCAACCTGCTGTGGCTGCTCGGTCTGCCGCTGGCGCTGGGCATGTTGGTGGGCAACCTGTGGCCCCACGTGGCCGAGCGCATCATGCCGTGGTTCAAGCGCTTCGCCTTGCTGGCATTCGCGTTTTTTGTGATTGGCGCGCTGGCGAGTAACTGGAAAATGTTCACTGCCTCGCTCGGCTTGGTGCTGGTGTTGGTGGTGGTGCACAACGCCAGCGCCATCGTGCTGGGTTGGTTGATGGCGAAATTGGCGCGCCAACGCGGCGCCAATTTGCGGGCGATGGTGATCGAAATTTCCATGCACAACTCCGGGCTTGCCCTGGGGCTGATTTTTTCCCAATTTGGCGGCGAGGCGAACATGGCCCTCGTGGCGGCGCTGTGGGGCACCTGGCATCTGGTCAGCGGGTTGCTGCTGGTGCTGTTCTGGCGCAATCGTCCGCTGGCGGCAGCTGACCAAGACAAGGAGCCGCTGACATGCGCGTCCTGATTACCGGCGCGGCAGGTTTTATCGGCCAGCAACTGCTTAACGACCTGGCGGCGCAGCATCCCAAATGGACGCTGATCGCCGCGGACATCCGCTCACAAACCACGCAAGGTTTGAAGATGAATGTCGAGCCGGTGCTGCTCGACATCAGCCAGCCGAACCAAGTGCGCGAATGCGTGGCGGCGTGGAAGCCCGAGGCGATTGTTCATTTGGCGTCGGTGGTCACGCCGCCGCGCGGCATGAGCGACGCGCAGCTGCACGCCATTGATGTCGGCGGTACACGTTCGATTGTTGAAGCGGCGGTGGCCAACAGCGTGAAGCAGTTGATCGTCACCAGCTCCGGCGCGGCGTATGGCTATTTCCCGGAAAACGCCGAGTGGATCGACGAAAACGATCCGCTGCGCGGCCACCCGCATTTCGCTTACGCCAAGCACAAACAGGAAGTGGAGGTGTTGCTGGCCAATGCCCGCCGCCATCATCCGCAGCTGCACCAGCTGGTGCTGCGGCCGGGCACGATCTTGGGTAAGCGGGTCAACAACCAGATCACCGACATGTTCAGCAAGCGCGCTGTGCTCGGTATTAAAGGCAGTGACAGCCGCTTTGTTTTTATCTGGGATCAGGACGTGGTCAGCATCATTCGCAAAGGTTTGGAAACCAACGCGCAAGGCATTTTTAACCTGGCCGGCGACGGCGCCCTGAGCCTGCGCGAGATTGCCGCGCTGCTGGGCAAGCCGTATCGGCCGTTGCCGGCCGGCCTGATCCGCAACGCCTTGCGCATTCTTAAACCGTTGGGGCTGAGCCAGTACGGCCCGGAGCAACTCGATTTTCTGCGCTACCGGCCGGTGCTGAGCAATCGCCGTTTGAAAGAAGAGTTCGGCTATCAACCGCGTTACAGCAGCCGCGAAGCCTTTATGGCGTTTTTGGCTGCACGCAACGGCTAAGGCTTCGCGGCGCTTGCTTAGGCTCGCTTCAGGGTTTTGACGCCTTCGGCGGTGCCCAGCAGCAACAAATCGGCGCCGCGCGCAGCGAACAAACCGTTGGTGACCACGCCGACGATGGCGTTTATCTGGGTTTCCAGCTCCGCCGGGTTGGTGATCTGCATGTTCATCACATCCAGAATGATGTTGCCGTTGTCGGTAATCACGCCCTCGCGGTACACCGGGTCGCCGCCCAGTTTCACCAATTCGCGGGCGACATGGCTGCGGGCCATGGGAATGACCTCTACCGGCAAGGGGAAATTGCCCAGCACCGGCACCAGCTTGCTGCCGTCGGCAATGCAGATAAATGTTTGCGCCACGGCGGCGACGATTTTCTCGCGGGTCAGGGCAGCGCCACCGCCTTTGATCAGGTTCAGGTGCTCGTCGCTTTCGTCGGCGCCGTCGATGTAGAACTCCAGGTCGCTCACGCTGTTGAGTTCATACACCGCGATGCCATGGCCTTTGAGGCGCGCGGCGGTGGCTTCGAGGCTGGCGACGGCGCCATCGAAAGCGCCTTTGTGCTTGGCCAGCGCGTCGATAAAACAGTTAGCCGTCGAGCCGGTGCCGACGCCGACGATGCTCTTGTCATTGAGCTTCGGAAGAATGAAGTCAACGGCCGCCTGGGCCACGGCTTGCTTGAGTTGATCCTGAGTCATCGCGGGTTCTGCGCCTGAAGGTAAACGGGGAGGCGCGGATTATAGCCTTGGCGCCGGGTCGGGTGGCGCCAACATAGGCGCCCAACAACAAGCCCCCGGTGGCCGCAGGCCAGAGCGCTGGAGTAGACTGGCCGACCCGCCCTGTAAGCCAAAGATGCCGCCATGCTTGAACAGTACGTGAAGAAAACCCTGACCTCGCGCGTGTATGACGTCGCGGTGGAAACCCCGTTGCAGCCCGCGCGCCAGTTGTCGGACCGCTTGGGCAATCAGATTCTGCTCAAGCGCGAAGATTTGCAGCCGGTTTACTCATTCAAAATTCGCGGCGCGTACAACAAGCTGGCGCAGCTCAGCGCCGAAGAACTTGCCCGAGGCGTGGTCACCGCCTCGGCCGGCAACCATGCGCAAGGCCTGGCACTGGCCGCCAAGCACCTGGGCGTCAAAGCCACCATCGTGATGCCGCGCACCACGCCCGAGCTGAAGGTTAACGGCGTGCGCAGCCGCGGAGGCCGCGTGGTGCTGCATGGCGACGTATTCCCCGAGGCGCTGGCCCATTCGCTCAAGTTGGTCGAGGAGAAGGGCTACGTCTATATCCATCCGTACGACGACGAGTACGTCATCGCTGGCCAGGGCACGGTGGCGATGGAGATTCTTCGTCAGCAGCCCGGCGCGCTCGACGCCATTTTTATCCCGGTCGGCGGCGGCGGGCTGATTGCTGGTATGGCGGCGTACGTGAAATACCTGCGTCCGGAGATCAAAATCATCGGCGTCGAGCCGGACGACTCCAACTGCCTGCAAGCCGCTCTGGCGGCGGGCGAGCGGGTGGTGCTGAGCCAGGTGGGCCTGTTCGCCGACGGCGTGGCGGTGGCGCAGATCGGCAAGCTGAACTTCGACATCTGCCGCGAGCACGTCGATGAGGTCATCACCGTCAGCACCGATGAAATCTGCGCGGCGATCAAAGACATCTACGACGACACCCGCTCGATCACCGAGCCGTCTGGCGCCTTGGCCGTGGCGGGCATCAAGAAGTACGTCGAGCGCGAAGGCGTGACTGGCAAGGTGCTGGTGGGCATCGACTCTGGCGCCAACGTGAACTTCGACCGCCTGCGCCATGTGGCCGAGCGCGCCGAACTGGGCGAGGGCCGCGAGGCGATCATTGCCGTGACCATTCCGGAAAAGCCGGGCAGCTTCAAAGCGTTCTGCGAAGCCATCGGTAAGCGCCAGATCACCGAATTCAACTACCGCTACCACACCGACAAAGAAGCGCACATTTTCGTCGGCGTGCAGACGCACCCGGATACCGATCCGCGTTCGGCGCTGGTGGAAGGGCTGCGCGCCCAAGGCTTCCCGGTGCTCGACCTGACCGACAACGAACTGGCCAAGCTGCACATTCGCCACGCTGTGGGCGGCCATGCGGCGGCGGTGCCAGACGAAAGCGTGTTCCGTTTCGAATTCCCGGAACGGCCAGGCGCGCTGTTCAACTTCCTCACCAAGCTGGGCGGGCGTTGGAACATCACCATGTTCCACTACCGCAACCACGGCGCTGCCGATGGCCGTGTGTTAGCCGCGCTGCAAGTGCCAGAAGACGAGCGTCATCTGCTGCCGGCCGCGTTGGAGGAGATTGGCTATCCGTACTGGGATGAAAGCGCCAATCCGGCCTACAAGCTGTTTCTTGGTTAATTAATGATCAGATGCGCAGCCGCCATTCGGCGGCATGGGCACGCCTGACAGGGACGCAACATGGAACATTATCTGCTCTTCAAAATTCTCCACAGCGCCGTGGCCGTGCTGCTGCCGCTGGGCGTGATCGCCCATATCTTTATGCTGTGGAAAGCCCAGCGGCGGGGCGACCTGGCCGTGCTGCAACGCAAAGTGCGGCGCACCCGCGTGATGAGCCTGCCGGTGTTCGCCGTGCTGGCCGCCACGCTGCCGGTGAGTGGTTTTTACCTGGTGCACATCGCCGGCTGGCCGCTGAGCCAGTTGTGGCTGCTGGTCAGTTCGGTGCTGTTTATCGTGCTGTTTATTGTTGGCCTGCTGCTGTCGGGGCGACTGGCCGCGTGGGAAGCGCTGGGCCCGGTGGCCGCACCGCAACGGTTGCAGCGCTTTGCGCTGGTGTACGGCGTGCTGATTCTGGTGTTGCTGGTAGCGATTCTTGGCCTGATGGGCGCTAAGCCGGCGTAAGAAAAAGCAAAAACTCGAGGCTAAAGCCTCTCCCACATGGGACTGGTCCCTGTAGGAGAGGCTTTAGCCTCGATGCCGTTGAGATCAGCCGCGCAAACTAATCACCGGCCAACCCCGACGCTCAGCTTCGGCGCGCAGCGTGGGGTCCGGGTCAACGGCGAACGGGTGGGCTACTTTCTCCAGCAGCGGCAAATCGTTCATCGAGTCGCTGTAGAAGTAGCTGTCGTCCAGGTTGAAACCTGTTTCTTCCAGCCAGCGATTCAGCCGCGTCACTTTCCCTTCTTTAAAGCACGGTATGTCTGTGGTGCGGCCGCTGTAGCGGCCGTCGACCATCTCGCATTCGGTGGCCAGCAGCGTGTCGACGCCCAGGCGCGCGGCAATCGGGCCGGTGACGAAACGATTGGTGGCGGTGATGATCACCAGCTTGTCGCCCGCCGCGCGGTGCTTTTCAAGCAACGCCAACGCGGGCGCGAGGATGATTGGCTCAACGCAATCGCGCATGAACTCGCGGTGCCATTGGTCCAATTGGGCCATGTCGGTTCGGCCGAGAATTTCCAGGCTGAAGTTCAGGTAGTCGGTGATGTTCAGCTTGCCGGCCAGGTAATCCTGATAAAACTCGTCGTTGCGCGCCTTGTAGGTGGCACCATCGAGGATGCCGCGCTCGCACAGGTAATCGCCCCAGGCGTGGTCGCTGTCGCCAGCCAGAAGGGTGTTATCGAGGTCGAACAAGGCCAGGCGCATACGTAATCTCGCTTTACATATAAATAGAAAAACCGACCGAAAAAAAACGTAGCGAGCGAAGGGTAGGCAAGGCAAAAACGGATGAGCAAGCGCAGTTGGCTGTAGCCAATGAGCATTGCGATCCGTTTTTAACGCCGCCTAACCGAGCGCAGTAGTTTTTCTTCGAGTCGGAAGAATACGGGGTTTGAAGGCACCTGCCCATAAGGTTGGCAGGCGCGTTGCTGGCATCACGACCTTTGTGAAAGAATGCAAAAACATGCGTTTACGAGGTTGTGCCGTGATCGATTCTGATGGTTTTCGCCCGAATGTCGGCATCATTCTCACCAATGATGTTGGGCAAGTGCTCTGGGCTCGTCGTATCAATCAGGACGCCTGGCAGTTTCCGCAAGGCGGCATCAATGACAACGAGTCCCCCGAAGAAGCGCTGTATCGCGAATTGAACGAAGAAGTCGGGTTGGAGCAGGAAGATGTGCAGATTCTTGCCTGCACCCGCGGTTGGTTGCGGTATCGTCTGCCGCAGCGCTTGGTCCGTACTCACAGTCAGCCGTTGTGCATCGGGCAAAAGCAGAAGTGGTTTCTGCTGCGCCTGAAATCCGCCGAAGAGCGGGTGCGCATGGACCTGACCAACAAACCTGAATTCGATGGCTGGAAGTGGGTAAGTTATTGGTACCCGCTGGGCCAGGTTGTGACATTCAAGCGTGAGGTGTACCGCCGCGCATTGAAGGAATTGGCGCCGCGCCTTCTCGCGCGAGATTGACGATGCAAGCTATAAGACCGACCTAGGAGTTCACCTCGAGCCATGCTCAACACGCTGCGCAAGATCGTCCAGGAAGTGAACAGCGCCAAAGACCTCAAGTCGGCGTTGACGATCATTGTGCAGCGGGTAAAAGACGCCATGGGCAGCCAGGTCTGCTCGGTGTACTTGCTGGACCCCGAAACCAATCGCTTCGTGCTGATGGCCACCGAGGGCTTGAACAAGCGCTCCATCGGCAAAGTCAGCATGTCGCCCAGCGAAGGTCTGGTCGGCCTGGTGGGCACGCGCGAAGAACCGCTGAATCTCGAAAACGCTGCCGACCACCCGCGCTACCGCTACTTCGCGGAAACCGGTGAAGAGCGTTACGCCTCCTTTCTCGGCGCGCCGATCATCCACCACCGTCGGGTGATGGGCGTTCTGGTTATCCAACAAAAGGAGCGTCGCCAGTTCGACGAGGGCGAAGAAGCCTTCCTGGTGACCATGAGCGCCCAGCTCGCCGGCGTTATCGCCCACGCTGAGGCCACCGGTTCCATCCGGGGTCTGGGCCGTCAGGGCAAAGGCATTCAAGAGGCAAAATTCACTGGCGTGCCGGGCTCGCCGGGCGCTGCCGTGGGTACGGCGGTGGTGGTGTTGCCGCCTGCTGACCTTGAGGTGGTGCCCGACAAAACCGTTTCCGATATCGCCGCCGAACTGCTGCTGTTCAATCAGGCCCTGGAGCGTGTGCGCGCCGACATGCGTGCGCTGTCTGCCAAGCTCGCCACGCAACTGCGGCCGGAAGAGCGCGCGCTGTTCGACGTGTACCTGATGATGCTCGACGACGCGGCCCTCGGCGGCGAAGTAACCACCGTGATCAAAACCGGGCAGTGGGCGCAGGGCGCGTTGCGCCAAGTGGTGGGCGAGCACGTCAACCGCTTCGGTTTGATGGACGACGCCTACCTGCGCGAGCGCGCCTCCGACGTCAAAGACCTCGGCCGCCGCCTGCTCAGCTACCTGCAACAAGCGCGTCAGCAGAACCTGGTTTACCCCGACAACACCATTCTGGTCAGCGAAGAGCTGACCCCGGCCATGCTCGGCGAAGTGCCGGAAGGCAAGCTGGTGGGCCTGGTCTCGGTACTCGGTTCGGGTAACTCTCACGTTGCTATTTTCGCCCGCGCCATGGGTATTCCCACGGTGATGGGTGCGGTCGATCTGCCGTATTCGAAAATCGACGGCATTCAGCTGATCGTCGACGGCTACCACGGTGAAGTGTTCACCAACCCTAGCGACGTGCTGCGCAAGCAATACGTTGAAGTGGTGGAAGAAGAACGCCAGCTCACCCAGGGTTTGGCGGCGCTGCGCGAATTGCCGTGCGAGACCCTCGACGGCCACCGCATGCCGCTGTGGGTGAACACCGGTCTGCTGGCCGACGTGGTGCGCGCGCAGGAGCGCGGCGCCGAAGGCGTTGGCCTGTACCGCACCGAAGTGCCTTTCATCATGAAAGAGCGCTTCCCCAGCGAAAAAGAACAGCTGGCCATCTACCGCGAGCAGTTGGCCGCCTTCCATCCGCTGCCGGTGACCATGCGCAGCCTGGACATCGGCGGCGACAAGGCGCTGTCGTACTTTCCGATCAAAGAAGACAACCCGTTCCTGGGCTGGCGCGGCATTCGCGTCACCCTCGACCACCCGGAAATTTTCCTGGTGCAGACCCGCGCCATGCTCAAGGCGAGCGAAGGCCTGGATAACCTGCGCATTCTGCTGCCGATGATTTCCGGCACCCACGAACTGGAAGAAGCGCTGCACCTTATCCACAGGGCGTGGGGCGAGGTGCGCGACGAAGGCACCGACGTACCGCTGCCGCCAGTCGGCGTGATGATTGAAGTGCCGGCCGCCGTTTACCAAGTGCGCGAGTTGGCGCGGCAGGTGGATTTCCTCTCCGTGGGCTCCAACGACCTGACCCAATATCTGCTCGCCGTCGACCGCAACAACCCGCGGGTCGCCGATCTCTACGATTTCCTCCATCCCGCCGTATTGCAGGCGCTGAAGCTGGTCGTCGACGGCGCTCACGCCGAAGGCAAGCCTGTGAGCATTTGTGGCGAGATGGCCGGCGACCCGTCGTCCGCCGTGTTGCTGATGGCCATGGGTTTTGACGGCCTGTCGATGAACGCCACCAACCTGCCGAAGGTGAAATGGCTGCTGCGTCAGATCAGCCTGGGTAAGGCCAAAGAGCTGCTGGCGCAGATCATGACCATCGACAATCCACAGGTTATCCACAGCACCTTGCACCTGGCGCTGCGCAATCTTGGCTTGAGCCGCGTGCTTAACCCGGCGTCGGTCATTCAGTCTTAAAGCCTCTCCCGGCGAAAACCGGGAGAGCGTCTTCAGTCTTCCAGCCGCACCTCACCCAAATGCCCGCCGTAGGGCCCAAAGCTGCGCTCGATCAGCACGCGTTTGCCGTCTGCTTGCGTGATCAGGACCGTGCAGGCGCGTGTGCCGTAGGTGCGGCTGGCGATAAACACGGTCGACAGCAATTGCTCGGTGGCCAGGCCAATCCCGGTGTCGGGCAGTGCCGTGTCGGGTGGGCGTTGCGAGTCGGTGAGAATGGAAAACAGCGCCTCGGGCTCAGGCGCATCGAGTAGCTCGTTCAGCGCGGCTTTGGCTCTATCGAGCTTCGGCCACGGCGTGTCCAGGCTGTCGTTTGACAGGCCGTACACACCCGGCGGCAGCAAGCGCGGTTGGCCTTCGCGGGAGTTGAAAAACCACACGCCGTCGCGGTCGCCCAGCAGCAGATTGAAGCCCGAATAATTGCCCGCGCGTTCCGCCAGGTCGTCCAGATACGCAGCCGGCGGCAGGTCGCTGCGTAAGAACTCCGCGACCAATTCGCCGCGTGAACGGCCGAGCGGGGGCTGGCGGGGGTCGCGAATATTGGTCAGCGCGGCAAAGCGACCGGCACTGCCGATGCCCAGCCAACTGCCGCCCGCTTCCGAGTCGCGTCCGGCGAGTACGTGTGGTGCATCTTCCCAGGGGGGCTAGCGGCAGGGCAGGTCGGTCATAGAATTCATCACGGTTGGCAGCCAGCACCAACGGCTGGTCGTGGCCAGGGCGCCACGCGAAAACAATCAGGCACATCACCCATTCCTTAATCGGCAGACAACTGGCGCAGTGGCTCTGCGTACAGGTACTTCCCGTGCCGGGAGGCTAGCTCACTTTACCCAAGCCGGTAGGACGCTTCCATTGCGGGCCGGTGAAAAATCTACAGCCCGGCGGCATCTCTGGAGAGCCAAGGTGGCTTCCGTTACCATGCCGCATTGTTTTCGGGGTGCCGATGGAATTCCTGCTCTATTTGCTGCTGGGTGCCGGGGCCGGTGTGCTGGCCGGGCTGTTCGGCGTGGGCGGCGGCATCATCATTGTTCCCGTGCTGGTTTTCAGCTTCACCGCGCAAGGCTTCGACCCGGCCATCCTCACGCAGATGGCGGTTGGCACCTCGTTGGCGACCATCATTTTCACCTCCATCAACGCCGTTCGTGAGCACCACCGCAAAGGCGCGGTGAACTGGACGATTGTGCGGTGGATGGGCCTGGGCATCGTCGTCGGCGCCGGCCTTGGCGCCCTGACAGCCAAGTCGATTCACGGTGAATACCTGCAAAAAATCATCGGCGTGTTTGCCATCGCCGTGGCCATTCAAATGGCGTTCTCGCTCAAACCCAAAGCCACCCGTGGCGTGCCCGGCAAGGCCGGCCTCGGTGCAGCCGGTGCGGTGATCGGTTGGGCGTCGGCGATTTTTGGCGTGGGCGGCGGCTCCATGACCGTGCCGTTCCTGAGCTGGCGCAGCGTGCCGATGCAGCAGGCGGTGGCCACTTCGTCGGCGTGCGGCTTTCCCATCGCCCTGGCCAGCGCGCTGAGTTTTATCCTATTGGGCTGGCATGACCCACGGTTGCCAAGTTGGAGCCTGGGCTTCGTCTACTTTGCCGGCTTTGTTGGGCATCGCCCTGACCAGTATGTTTTTCGCCCGTTACGGCGTGCGCCTGGCCCATCGGCTGTCGCCGGTGTTGCTCAAGCGCCTGTTCGCCCTGCTGCTTGTCAGCGTGGGTTTGAGTTTCTTGATTTAAGGAGTCCACATGCTGGCTTACCCGAATATCGACCCGGTGGCCCTGGCCATCGGCCCGCTGAAAATCCACTGGTACGGTTTGATGTACCTGGTGGGCATCGGCGGTGCCTGGTGGCTGGCTTCGCGCCGGCTGGAGCGTTTCGACGCCACCTGGACCAAAGAAAAACTCTCCGACCTGGTGTTCTGGGCGTCGATGGGCGTAATCGTCGGTGGGCGTTTGGGTTACGTGCTGTTCTACGATTTGCCGGCCTACATCGCCAACCCGCTGCTGATTTTGGAAGTGTGGCGCGGCGGCATGTCGTTCCATGGCGGCTTTATCGGCGTGATGCTGGCGATGCTCTGGTTTGGTCGGCGCAACGGCAAAAGCTTCTTTGAACTGATGGACTTTATCGCGCCGCTGGTGCCGATCGGCCTGGGCGCCGGGCGTATCGGCAACTTCATCAACGCCGAACTCTGGGGCAAGGCCACCGACGTACCGTGGGCCATGATTTTCCCCACCGACCCGGCGCAACTGCCGCGTCACCCCTCGCAGCTTTACCAGTTCGCCCTGGAAGGCGTCGCGTTGTTCGCCATTCTCTGGTTCTACTCGCGCAAGCCACGGCCAACCATGGCCATCTCCGGGATGTTCGCGTTGTTCTATGGCATTTTCCGTTTCATCGTTGAATTCGTCCGCGTGCCGGACGCGCAACTGGGCTACCTCGCCTGGGGCTGGCTGACCATGGGTCAAGTGCTGTGCGTGCCGATGATTGTCGCCGGCTTGGCCCTGGTCGTTTGGGCCCACCGCCGCGCGCCCGTGGTCGCCAAAGGAGTCGTGCAATGAAGCAATACCTCGACATGATGCGCCTGGTGCGCGAGACCGGCACCTTCAAGGCCGACCGCACCGGCACCGGCACGTACAGCCTGTTTGCTCACCAGATGCGCTTCAACCTGGCCGATGGTTTTCCGTTGGTGACCACTAAAAAGTGCCACCTCAAATCCATCATTCACGAGCTGCTGTGGTTCCTTCAGGGCGACACCAACATCAAGTACCTGAAAGAGAACGGCGTGCGAATCTGGGACGAATGGGCCGACGAAAACGGCGACCTCGGCCCGGTGTACGGCTACCAATGGCGCAACTGGCCGGCGCCCAACGGTGAGTCGGTGGACCAGATCAGCAAGCTGATCGAGATGATCAAAAAGAACCCCGACTCGCGCCGTCTGATGGTCTCGGCCTGGAACCCGGCGCTGGTCGACCAGATGGCGTTGCCGCCGTGCCACGCGCTGTTCCAGTTCTATGTCGCCGACGGCAAGCTCAGTTGCCAGCTGTACCAGCGCTCGGCGGATATCTTCCTCGGCGTGCCATTCAATATCGCCAGCTACGCGTTGCTGACATTAATGGTGGCGCAGGTGTGCAACCTGGAGCCGGGTGAATTCATCTGGACTGGCGGCGACTGCCACCTGTACGCCAACCACCTGGAACAGGCCGACCTGCAGCTCACCCGCGAGCCGCTGCCGCTGCCGACCATGAAGCTGAACCCGGACGTGAAAGACTTGTTCGCCTTCAAGTTTGAAGACTTCGAACTGCAGAACTACCAGGCCCACCCGCATATTTCGGCGCCGGTTGCGGTGTAAACAGCATCGCGGCTAAAGCCGCTCCCACACATTCACTGTGGGAGCGGCTTTAGCCGCGATTGTTTTTCTACGCCGCCACGCCGGGCAAATACGGCTGCCAGCTCTCCGGCACGTGCTCCAACCGCGGGTAGTTCAACGCATCCAGTTGCAGGTGCGACAACACAAACGGCGTGTGGCGCATGTTCACGGGCAAGGCGCGAAGCTCGCTCAGCCAAAGGCTGACATACGCCGCTTGCGGGTCGAAGCGCCGCGCTTGCAGCAGCGGGTTTAGCGCCTGGCTGCGCACCGGGTCGCAGGCGATACCGGTGAGATAGGCCCAGTTGCCCCAGTTGCTCGCCGCTTCGTAATCCAGCAAATGCTCTTCGAACCAGGCGGCGCCGTGGCGCCAGTCTTGGCGCAGTTCGTTGACCAGGTAACTGGCCACCACTTGCCGCCCGCGCTTGCTGATAAAACCGGTGGCGGCCAGCTCGCGCATGCAGGCGTCCACCAGCGGCATGCCGGTACGGCCCTGGGTCCATTGCAGAAAACGTTCGTCCACGGCGGTCGGTGCTTGTTGCGTGGCCTTCAAGCCGCCAGCCTGGAACAACGCGTCGCCGCGACGCACCAGGGTCCAGCGAAAGAATTCACGCCAGAGCACGGCGCGCCACAGTTCCTGTGTGGAGTCGTTGCGCCCGTACTGCGCTTCATGGCGGCGCAGGTCGGCGACCACACGGCGAACCGACAAGCAGCCATTGGCCAGCCACGGCGAAAGCTTCGAGGAAAATTCGCTGCCGATCAGGCTGTCCCGCGCCGCTGCGTAGTGCCGTACGTCCTGGCTCTCCCACAGGTAATCGCGCAACCGCGCTTGGGCAGCGACTTCGCCGCCGGAAAACGGGAAGGCACTGTCGGCTATGTAAACCGGCTCGCCCAAACCCAGGTGCGACAAGGTCGGCGGTGGCATCAGCAATTCATTCGCCGCTTCAGGAATCGCCGGCAAACGCTCCGGCGCCGCCAGCGGTTGAAACACCACCAGGCGTTCTTCCATCAACGCGCAGAAGTCGCGGTACACCGCGGGCAGTTGCTCAATGGCGCAGGGCAATTCGTTGGCTTGCAGCAGGCCATGGCCCGCGACTTCCAGCAGCGACGTAGCGCCGAGTTTGGCGCGCACCCGGGCCAGTTCTTCGCGCGCCTCGGGGGCGATTTCCTCGTGGGTAATCACTTCATCTATGGCCAGGCGCTCGGCCAGCAGCGGCAGAATATGTTCGGGTTGGCCCTGCACCACTAATAAATGCGAGCCGCGCGCGCGCAGGGCGCCGTCCAGGGCCAGCAAGCTTTCCAGCAGAAACCGCGCGCGGTGCACACCGAGGCGGCGAGCGCCCAGCGGGCCGGGTTGCAATAGTTTGGGATCGAGCACAAACACCGGCAGCATCCGCTCGGCGCGGGCAGCCGCGTGCAAAGCGGGATGGTCATCCAGACGCAGGTCGTGTTTGAACCACAGAAGTGAGCGGCGCATGCATGATTTCCTTTCAGTGCTAGGCAGCGGTGATCGAGAGCTGGAGCGGGGTTCAGCAACTATAGGTGGGCGTTTAGGTGGGCGTTTGCGTTCCATTGCGCCGCTTGTCTGGCGCTTTTTTCGCCGGGAAACTGACGCTTTGTCCATCCGCGCAGCGGTGGCGCGCGTAAAGCACTAAACTACCGCTCGTTATACCTAGGGCCGCGCGTGAGTGGCAACTAGTCAGCCTTGTCCAAGCGCCGAACGGGATCAACCCGGCCGCTTTTCCCGAGTCTTTTGCGGTATCCGATGAAAAATCTGTTTTTAGCCATCTTCCTTATCGCCCTCGTTGGCTGCAGCAACGGCCTGACCATCGACACGCGCCATCCCTCGCAAAATCAGGATGAGCGTGTTCAGTACGTCATCCTGCATTACACCTCGGCCAGCCTTGAGCGCTCGCTGCAATTGCTGACCCGCGGCGAAGTGAGCAGCCATTACTTGATAGGCGCGGGCCCGGCGACCATCTACCGGCTTGTGGACGAAGACAAACGCGCCTGGCACGCCGGCGAAAGCGAGTGGGAAGGGCGCACGTGGCTCAATTCCACCTCCATCGGCATTGAGCTGGTGAACGCCGGCTACGACGACACGCCGCAAGGTCGCGTCTGGTATCCGTTCAGCGAGCAGCAAATTACTGCGCTGATCGCGCTGCTCAAGGACATCACCGCGCGCAACCACATTGAGCCGCGCCACGTGATCGGCCACAGCGACATCGCGCCGCTGCGCAAACTCGACCCAGGGCCGCTATTCCCCTGGCAGCGCCTGGCCGAGGCCGGTTTTGGTTTGTGGCCCGATGCCAACGCGGTGGCCGAGGCGTTGCCCGCGTTCGAGCAAAACCTGCCTTCAATTGGTTGGTATCAACAGCAACTGGCCCATCTGGGCTACGCCACGCCGCAGAACGGTGAGTTAGACGTGGCCACGCGGCACGTGATCGCCGCGTTCCAGATGCACTACCGGCCGCACCGTTTCGACGGGCAGCCGGATGCGCAAACAGCGGCGCTGTTGGTGGTGCTTAATCGGATGAATCGGCCGAAATAATCGCCGGCTTCAACGCTTGGGCAAACTCGCCAACAACCGCGAATCTGCCAGGGCCGCCGTGCGGTGTACCGTCGCCGCCTTGTACTCGGGGTCGCCGATCATGCTCAGAAACGCGTCCTTGGACGGGTAACGCACCAGCAGCAGTTCGTCCCACTGCTCGCCCGCTGGCGCAATCAACGCCACTTCAATGCTCGCCACTACCTGCACTTCACCGCCCACGCCGCGCACTTTGGTCAGTGCCGTGCGGCTGTAGCGTGCATACGCTTCGCGGCCGCTGCATGGGCTGTGCTCGCTGTCGGCGGGGTACTGCGCCTCGGGGTTATAGCGCAGCAGGTTGAGCATCAGAATCGGCGTATCGACTGGCAGCTTTTCGGCAAAGGCTGCCAGTTGTTCGCGGGTCGGATTGATAGCGCTGAGGGGGTTCATGGCGGACTCTCTTATTGTTGTGGTTGAAGCCTTGAGCCGTTACGCCAGCATGTCGGCAACCGTGGTGCGCAGCAGGTCGAGGCTGAACGGCTTGGTGATGGTGGCGACTTTGGCGGTGGTCACGCCCGTCTGGTAATCCTGCGCGGCGTAACCGCTGGCGAACAACACCGGCAGGTTCGGCCGGCGTTCATGGGCGGCGGCCATCAGCTGCTGGCCGGTCATGCCGGGCAGGCCGATGTCAGTCATCAGCAGGTCGATGGGCTGTTCGCTGTTAATGAAGGCCAGCGCATCGGGGCCGTTCTCGGCTTCCAGCAGCTGGTAGCCGAGCTCCTCAAGCACCTCGACGGTGAGCATGCGCACCACGTCGTCATCCTCGACCAGCAGAATGGTTTTATGGCTGTTTTCACTAAGGCTGTCGGGCATGAAACGGTCTCGAATTGGGGGGCAAATAAACAACGAAAATAAATGTGCAACTGCTTGAACGTGCTGCTGACCAAGTCTCTGGCCTTGCGTTTGTCGATCGGCCTCCGTGCGGCGCAAGACTACCGAAGGGTCGACAAACCGGCTACGGTCAGCCGGTCATTTCTCTAGCGTATGTAGGAATAAGCATGCACATTTCCTGGGCTTTACGGCAGAATCCGGAATTTTTACGCAGGGACGGCAAATGAGCGACACCACTGCAATTGACGAAAACAGCTTTCGCCGCATTCTCAGCCGCAACGTCGCGTTGCCGTTGGGCGTGGGCGTTCTCAGTGCGGTCTTCTTTATTGGCCTGGTGTATTACCTGCTTAACGTCTTGCAGTGGGTGGAACACACCGACCGCGTCATCGGTAATACCAACGAGGCGTTCCGCCTGACCGTTGACCAGGAAACCGGCATGCGCGGGTTTTTGATCACCGGCAATGAATCATTTTTGGCGCCGTTCGATATCGCCCGGCCGCGCATTATTTCCGAACTGCAATCGCTCAAAGAACTGGTGGCAGACAACCCGGCTCAGGTTGACCGGCTGCGTCGCCTGGAGGCGTTACAGCAGCAGTGGGCCAAGTTTGCCGATGCGGTGATCGATAGCCGCCGTGCCGGTGAAAACTACCAACTCATCATCTCAAGCGGCCGTGGCAAAGAACTGACTGACGAAATCCGCAAAGGTTTCGACGAAGTTATCGCCACCGAGCAGCAGCTGCGCTTCCAGCGCAACAAAGAAGCCAACAACACGGTGGTGCTGACCATCGCGCTGTACCTGCTGTTCAGTCTGGTGGTCAGCGGCATTCTGGCGTTCATGGGCCGTCGCGAATTGCTCGGCTTGTCCAACAGTTACGCCAAAACCTTGCAGCAGCAACAGCGCAGCGCCGAAGTCATCGAGCAGAAAGCCTGGCTGCGCAACGGCCAGAGCCTGCTGGCGGAGCGGGCGCTGGGCCAGCAAACCCTGGCGCAATTGGGGCAGGGCGTGTTGAGCGAGCTGGCCAGTTATATCGGCACCACCGTGGGCGCGTTTTATGTGCGCGAGCTGGGCGGCGCGTTGAAGCGCGTGGCCACCTACGGTTTCAGTGTCGACCACGATGGCTCGGAGCAAGTAGTGGCCGGCAACGAATCGATGGTCGGCCAAGCGCTGCAAGAGCGCCGCATGATCCGCCTGGACAACCTGCCCCATGCGTACCTCAGCGTGGCGTCGGGCCTGGGCGCCACCTCGCAGCTCAATATCGTGGTGCTGCCGATCATCAGCGACAACGTCGTCAACGGCGTGCTCGAACTGGCGTTTCTGCGCCCGATCACCGACACCGACATCGAGTTTCTGGAAACCATCGCCGGCAACATCGGCACCTCCATCGATGCCGCTAACTACCGTGTGCGCCTGCAGCAGGCTCTGGCCGAAACCCAGCAGCTCAACGAAGAGTTGCAAGTGCAGCAGGAAGAATTGCGCACCGCCAACGAAGAGCTTGAAGAGCAGTCGCGGGTGCTCAAAGAATCCCAGGCGCACCTGGAAAGCCAGCAAGCCGAGCTTGAGCAAACCAACGAGCAACTGGCCGACCAGGCGCAGCGCCTGGAAGACCAGCGCGACTCGCTGGACGAAAAGAACAACGCCCTTGGCGTGGCCCAGCGCGAGCTGGAAGAACGCGCCCAAGAGCTGCAACGCGCCAGCCTGTACAAATCCGAATTCCTCGCCAACATGAGCCACGAGCTGCGCACGCCGCTCAACAGCTCCTTGATTCTGGCCAAGCTGCTGGGCGACAACCCGCACGGCAACTTGACGCCCGAGCAGGTGAAGTTTGCCGAATCGATCTACGCCGCCGGCAATGACCTGCTGCTGTTGATCAACGACATCCTCGACATTTCCAAAGTCGAAGCCGGCAAGCTGGAAGTGCGCCCGCAAAAAATGCCGCTGACCCGCCTGGTCGACAGCCTGCGCACCTTGTTCCAGCCGATTGCGCTGGATAAACAGCTGGCCTTTGACATTGAGATGGGCCCGGACCTGCCGACGGCGTTGTTTACCGACCAGCAGCGCGTGGAGCAGATTTTGAAAAACCTGCTCTCCAATGCCATGAAGTTCACCGAGAAAGGCCAGGTGACGCTGAGCATCAGCGGCCAGCCAGACGGCCGCGTAGCGTTCGCCGTGAAAGATTCGGGCATCGGCATTCGCGAAGACCAGCAAACCTATATTTTCGAAGCCTTCCGCCAGGCCGATGGCACCACCAACCGCCGCTACGGTGGCACCGGGTTGGGCCTGTCGATTTCCCGCGACCTGGCGACCTTGCTGGGCGGCGCCATCAGCGTGGTCAGCGCGCCAGGCAAGGGCAGCACGTTTACCTTGGTGTTGCCGCAGTCGTACGAAGAAGGGCTGGTGATTCAGTCGGTCGCCGACGTTCCGCCACCGCCGCCCGCACCGCTGGTAGTGCCGTCTGCGCCTGTGCCAGCAGCCACCGAGCCACCGGCCATTCCCCGCTTCAACGATGACCGCGAGCAGCTCAAAGAAGGCAGCCGGCGCATTCTGGTGATCGAAGACGAGCCGAACTTCGCGCGGATCCTCTACGACCTTGCTCACGAGCTGAAATACGACTGCCTGGTGGCGCACGGCGCGGACGAAGGCCTGCAGTTGGCCGCGCAGTTCCTGCCGGACGCCGTGCTGCTGGATATGCGCCTGCCCGACATCTCCGGCCTGGCCGCCCTGCAGCGCCTGAAAGACAACCCGCGCACCCGGCACATTCCGGTGCACGTGATTTCCGTCGAAGACCGCATGGAAGCCGCGCTGCAATTGGGCGCCATCGGTTATGCGGTAAAACCGACCACGCGTGAGCACCTCAAAGACGTATTCGCCAAGCTCGAAGCCAAGCTCGCCCAGCAAGTGAAGCGCGTATTGCTGGTGGAAGACGATGCCCTGCAGCGCGACAGTATTTCGCGCCTGATCGGCGATGAAGACATCGAAATCACCGCCGTCGAGTTCGGCCGCGAGGCGCTTGAATTGCTGCGCAGCACGGTGTTCGACTGCATGATCATCGACCTCAAGCTGCCCGACATGCGTGGCAACGAGCTGCTCAAACGCATGTCTGAAGAAGACATCTGCTCGTTCCCGCCCGTGATCGTCTACACCGGCCGCAATCTGACCCGCGATGAAGAAATCGAGCTGATGAAGTATTCGCGCTCGATCATCATCAAAGGCGCGCGCTCGCCGGAACGCTTGCTGGATGAAGTGACGCTGTTCCTGCACAAGGTCGAGTCGAAGCTGTCCAGCGAGCGGCAGAACATGCTGAAAACCGCGCGCAACCGCGACAAGGTATTTGAAGGTCGGCGCGTGTTGGTGGTCGACGACGACGTGCGCAACATCTTCGCCCTCACCAGCGCCCTGGAACATAAAGGCGCCATCGTCGAAGTGGCGCGCAACGGGCGTGAAGCACTGACTAAGCTGGAAGAGGTCGAAGACATCGACCTGGTGCTGATGGACGTGATGATGCCGGAAATGGACGGCTACGAAGCCACCGCCGAAATCCGCAAAAACCCGCGCTGGCGCAAGTTGCCGGTGATTGCCGTGACCGCCAAGGCGATGAAAGATGACCAGGACCGCTGCCTGCAAGCGGGCGCCAATGACTACCTGGCCAAGCCCATCGACCTGGATCGGTTGTTTTCCTTAATCCGCGTATGGCTGCCCAAACTGGAACGCATTTGATGTCGCCCGACCGTGATCTTGAGATCGAGCTGCGCCTGCTGATCGAGGCCATCTACCTCAAGTACAACTACGACTTCCGTGACTACAGCGGCGCTTCGTTCAAGCGCCGCGTGCGCCATGCGTTGCAGCAATTCAACTGCAACACCATCACGGCGTTGCAGGAGCGCATCCTGCACGACCCCGGCGCGTTCATGCAGTTGTTGCAGTACCTGACGATTCCCGTCAGCGAAATGTTCCGCGACCCGACCTACTACCTGGCGTTGCGTCAGCAAGTGGTGCCGCTGCTGAAAACCTACCCATCGGTGAAAGTGTGGGTGGCCGGTTGCAGCACGGGCGAAGAAGTCTATTCGCTGGCGATTCTGCTCAAAGAAGAAGGCTTGCTGGAACGCTCGATCATCTACGCGACGGACATCAATCCACGCTCGTTGGAAAAAGCCGAGCGCGGCATCTTTTCCCTCGACAACATTCGCACCTACACCGAGAACTACCAAAAAGCCGGCGGCCAACGCTCGTTTTCCGACTACTACACGGCGGCCTACGAAGGCGCTTTGTTCGACAGGTCGCTGTGCGAAAACGTGACCTTCGCCGACCACAGCCTGGCCACCGACAGCGTGTTTTCGGAAACCCAGTTCATTTCCTGCCGCAATGTGCTCATCTACTTCAACAAAACCCTGCAAGACCGCGCGTTCGGCCTGTTCCATGAATCGCTCTGCCACCGCGGCTTCCTCGGCCTGGGCAGCAAGGAGAGCCTAGACTTCTCCAGCTACGCCAAACGCTTTGAACCCTTGGTGAAGCCCGAACGGATTTTCCGCAAATCATGAACACCGCCGCCCTCGACGACTTGCTGCTGACCCGCGCTCGCGCGCTGGAAGCGGTGGTGGTCGGCGCGTCGGCAGGCGGCGTACAAGCGCTGCTGGCCATCTTCAGCGGTCTGGGCGCCGACTACCGCCTGCCCATCATCACCGTGCTGCATTTGCCCGACGACCGTCGCAGCCAGTTGGCCGACGTGTTCCAGGCGCGCCTGGGCATTCGCGTAAAAGAAGCCGAAGACAAAGAGCCCATACACGGCGGCACGCTGTATTTCGCCGGGGCCGGGTATCACTTGCTGATTGAAAACGACCGCAGCTTTTCCCTCAGCCGCGAAGAACCGCAGCATTTCTCCCGGCCCTCCATCGACGTGCTGTTCGAATCGGCCGCCGATGCCTACGGCCCGGCATTGATGGGCGTATTACTGACAGGCGCCAACGAGGACGGCGCAAAAGGAATGGCAACCATAAAACACTGTGGCGGTCTGACCGTGGTCCAAGACCCCGCAGACGCTCAGGTTGCCACCATGCCCTAGCGGCGCTGGCGTTGCACCCAGCCGATTTCGTCCTGCCGGTTCCCGGCATACAGGCGCTGCTCGCAGAGTTGAATAGAAGCCCATGCTGACAACCATCGAAACCAAACTGCTGATCGTCGATGACCTGCCGGAGAACCTGCTGGCCCTCGACGCGTTGATCCGCGGTGAAGGCCGTCAGGTATTTCAAGCCACCTCGGGCGAGGAGGCGTTGGGGCTGCTGCTGCAACACGACTTCGCCCTGGCCATTCTCGATGTGCAGATGCCGGACATGAACGGCTTCGAGCTGGCCGAGCTGATGCGTGGCACGGAAAAGACCAAACACATTCCCATCGTGTTCGTCAGCGCCGCCGGGCGCGAGATGAACTACGCGTTCACCGGCTACGAAAGCGGTGCCGTCGACTTTCTGCAAAAGCCGCTGGATATCCAGGCGGTGCAAAGCAAAGTCACCGTGTTCGTCGAACTGTTCCGCCAGCGTCAGGCCATTAACGAGCAAGTGAATGCCCTGGAGAAAAGCCGCAAGGAGCAGGAGGTGCTGCTCTGCGAACTGCGTGCCGCCCAGGACGACCTCGAACGTGCGGTGCGCATGCGCGACGACTTTATGTCCATCGTCTCCCATGAGCTGCGAACGCCGCTCAACGGCCTGGTGCTGGAAACCCAGCTGCGTAAGCTGCGCCTGAGCAAGGGCGACCTGAGCGCGTTCACCCCCGACAAGCTCAAGACCATGACCGAGCGCGACGAACGTCAGATCAACAGCTTGGTGCGCTTGATTGAAGACATGCTCGACGTGTCGCGCATTCGAACCGGCAAGCTCTCCATCCGCCCGGCCCATTTCGACCTTTCCGCCCTGGTTGGCCGCGTGCTGGAAAACTACGGCGCGCAAATCGCCGCAGCGGGCTGCGAAGTCACCCTGAGCGCGGCGGAACCGGTGGTTGGCCTGTGGGATGAATTTCGTATCGAGCAGGTGGTGGTTAACCTGCTCACCAACGCGCTGCGCTACGGCAACAAGAAGCCGGTAGACCTGCGCGTACTGGCCACGCCAGAAGGCGCCTGCCTGGAAGTGGAAGACCACGGCATCGGCATTTCTGCTCCGGACTTGGCGCGCATCTTCCAGCAATTCGAGCGTGTGTCGTCCAACGGCGTGAGCCAGGGGCTGGGCTTGGGCCTGTTTATCACTGAGCAGATCATTGCCTCGCACCAGGGCACCATCGAAGTGGAAAGCCACTTGGGCCAGGGTTCGCTGTTTCGCGTTTACCTGCCGCTGGAATCTCGCACCGAACCAGACCCCGCCGCGTGAAAAAACGCCGTTTCGCTTAAGCCCCTGCGAAACGGTGATAAGCGGTCGTGCAATTTGCAACCCGGCAAAAACGGCCGTCGTGCAATGTGCAACCGGCCCTTACGAGTTTGATTTCTAACTGATTGATTTTAAAGGGAAAAAAATTCACTTTTAGTTGGCACGACGGCTGCACTTTCAGATTCAAGAAAACTTGATCTGCGATGGAGTCGCCGCCATGAATACCGTACTGAACCTGCTGAGTGCCGCTGCCGTGGTTGTCACTGGTGCATATGCTTCCGCCACGACCTCCGCCCCTGACACCGTTGCCGTTCAGGCGACTGCCAAGGTCAACCATTCCCAACTGCTGAACAAACCGCTGACCGAGCCGCAATGGGCTGAAAGCCCGTTCATGCAGCCTGAGCCGCAAATGGCCCAGACCGCACCGCAAGGTGACGTTCTGCGCGGCGCCCAGTGGCTGACCGTTAGCGACGACGTTGAAACCGGCCACACCCCGCAAGCCGCTAACCAGCGCTTTGTATTCTGATTCCCTGAAAGCCGACAAATGACCGGCCGGCCACGCGCCTGGTTGTCATGAATGTCGGGTTAGTTATGTGTGTATGAGCTTGAGGATGACGGCCATGTCTAAAGCCGCGATGGTCTTGCTGGTACTGGCCTTAGTTTGCTGCGCTGTGGTGCTTTACGCGCCGTTGAGCAATGCGATGCTGGTCGGTGTATTGAAACTGGCAACCGGCTTGCTGGTGGGTATGTTTGTACTGGCCCTGGTATTTGGCCGCCGTATCAAGTTCGACCCGGTGCTGCGTTAAGCACCGATTCCTCGCCACCCCCCGCCGACCCCCGCGTACCTTGTAGGAGCGAGCTTGCTCGCGAAGCGGTATTCGCGCCGCCGTAATTCCCGCCTGTTCAACACCCTTCGCGAGCAAGCTCGCTCCTACAGTCCGTTGCACTCCCCCGCCCAACTTTGACGCTTTCGACAATTCCCTTGTCGTTTTTGCGCGATAGCGGCCAATGCCCAAGGAATATGCTGACCCCCAAAGCGCCGGCAAACGATTCGGCGCCGGTTATTAGAGAGGGGACAGCCTGATGAGCCCAGCCGAGTTACACGCCGACAGCATCGTTATCGACGGTCTGATCATCGCCAAATGGAACCGTGAGCTGTTCGAAGACATGCGCAAAGGCGGCCTGACCATGGCCAACTGCACCGTCTCGGTATGGGAAGGTTTCCAGGCAACCGTCAACAGCATTGCCGCCAGCCAGAAGCTGATGCGCGAAAACGCCGACCTGGTGATGCCCGTGCGCACCACCGCCGACATCCGCAAAGCCAAGGAACAAGGCAAAACCGGCATCCTCTTCGGCTTCCAGAATGCCCACGCATTTGAAGATCAGATTGGCTACGTCGAGGTGTTCAAACAGCTCGGCGTTGGCATTGTGCAGATGTGCTACAACACCCAGAACCTGGTGGGCACCGGCTGCTACGAGCGTGACGGCGGGCTCTCGGGTTTCGGTCGCGAAATCGTCGCGGAAATGAACCGCGTCGGCATCATGTGCGACCTCTCCCACGTGGGCTCCAAGACGTCTGAAGAAGTCATCCTCGAATCGAAAAAGCCGGTGTGCTACTCGCACTGCCTGCCGTCGGGCCTTAAAGAACACCCGCGCAACAAATCCGATGAAGAACTGAAATTCATCGCCGACCACGGCGGCTTTGTTGGCGTGACCATGTTCGCGCCGTTCCTGGCCAAGGGCATCGACTCCACCATTGACGACTACGCCGAAGCCATCGAATACGTGATGAACATCGTCGGCGAAGACGCCATCGGCATTGGCACCGACTTCACCCAGGGGCACGGCCAGGACTTCTTCGAATACCTGACCCACGACAAGGGCTACGCCCGCCGCCTGACCAGCTTCGGCAAGATCATCAACCCGCTGGGCATCCGCACCGTGGGCGAATTCCCCAACCTCACCGAAACCCTGCTCAAGCGCGGCCATAGCGAACGTGTGGTGCGCAAAGTGATGGGCGAGAACTGGGTGAATGTACTCGCAGACGTCTGGGGCGAATAACGCCGTTTCCTTCGACCCTCACCCCCAGCCCCTCTCCCGCAAGCGGGAGAGGGGAGCTTAATCGCGATCGGCTCCCTCTCCCGTTTCGGGAGAGGGCTGGGGTGAGGGTAAAAACCTTACCGAATTTCTGGAGCTCCACCCATGGCCAAAATCGCCCCGCAACTGCCCATCGAAGTCGACAGCGAAACCGGTGTCTGGACCAGCGATGCGCTGCCGATGCTGTATGTGCCACGGCACTTTTTCGTCAACAACCACATGGGCATCGAAGAGGTCCTGGGCGCCGACGCCTACGCCGAGATCCTCTACAAAGCCGGCTACAAATCGGCCTGGCACTGGTGCGAGAAAGAAGCCGAATGCCACGGCATTGAAGGCGTGGCGGTGTTCGAGCACTACATGAATCGCCTGAGCCAACGCGGCTGGGGCCTGTTCAAAATTCAAGACATCGACCTGGAAAAAGGCACTGCCAGCGTCAAGCTCGAACACTCTGCTTTTGTCTACGTGTACGGCAAGGTCGGGCGCAAGGTGGACTACATGTTCACCGGCTGGTTTGCCGGTGCCATGGACCAGATTCTTGCCGCCAGCGGCAGCAGCCTGCGCACCGTCGCCGAGCAGGTGTATGGCGGGTCGGAGGAAGGGCATGACGATGGGTTGTTTGTCGTAAAGCCGCTCTGAGCTTGCCCTTGTGGGAGAGGCTTTAGCCTCGATGCTTTTGATCTCAAGCACCGAGTAAAGGCCATCGAGGCTGAAGCCTCTCCCACAGTTAGAAGAAAAATATTTGGTCGCCCTTCCGTGAGGTTGCCGTAATGGCTTTTGAATCGATGTTCCAGCCAATTCAAATTGGCAAACTGACCATCCGCAACCGCGTGCTCAGCACTGCGCACGCCGAGGTGTATGCCACCGACGGCGGCATGACCACCGAGCGCTATATCAAGTACTACGAAGAGAAGGCCAAGGGCGGTATCGGTCTGGCGATTTGTGGTGGTTCTTCGGTGGTGGCGATCGACAGCCCACAGGAGTGGTGGAGTTCGGTAAACCTGTCTACCGACCGCATCATTCCGCACTTCCAGAATCTGGCCGACGCCATGCACAAGCACGGCGCCAAGATCATGATCCAGATTACCCACATGGGCCGCCGCTCGCGTTGGGATGGCTTCAACTGGCCGACCCTGATGTCGCCGTCGGGCATCCGTGAACCGGTGCACCGCGCCACCTGCAAAACCATTGAAGTGGAAGAAATCTGGCGGGTGATCGGCAACTACGCACAAGCGGCCCGCCGGGCGAAGGAAGGCGGCCTCGACGGCATCGAACTGTCTGCCGTGCACCAACACATGGTCGACCAATTCTGGAGCCCGCGCGTTAACAAGCGCACCGATGAATGGGGCGGCGACTTCGAAGGGCGGATGAAATTCGGCCTCGAAGTGCTCAAGGCCATTCGCCAGGAAGTGGGCCCGGACTTCTGCGTCGGCATGCGCATCTGCGGCGACGAATTCCACCCCGACGGCCTCAGCCATGAGGACATGAAGCAGATCGCCAAATACTACGACGACACCGGCATGATCGACTTCATCGGCGTGGTCGGCTCGGGCTGCGACACCCACAACACCCTGGCCAACGTGATCCCCAACATGAGCTACCCGCCGGAGCCATTCCTGCACCTGGCGGCGGGCATCAAAGAAGTGGTCAAGGTGCCGGTGCTGCACGCGCAGAACATCAAAGACCCGAACCAGGCCACGCGCATTCTCGACGGCGGTTACGTCGATATGGTCGGCATGACCCGCGCGCACATCGCCGACCCGCACTTCATCGCCAAAATCAAAATGGGCCAGGTCGACCAGATCAAACAGTGCGTCGGCGCCAACTACTGCATCGACCGCCAATACCAAGGCCTGGACGTGCTGTGCATCCAGAACGCCGCCACGTCCCGCGAATACATGGGCGTGCCGCACATCATCGAAAAAACCACCGGCGTGAAACGCAAAGTGGTGGTGGTCGGTGGTGGCCCTGCGGGTATGGAAGCGGCTCGCGTGGCGGCTGAACGCGGCCACGACGTGACCCTGTTCGAGAAGAAAGACGCACTGGGCGGGCAGATCACCACCGCCTCGAAAGCACCGCAGCGCGACCAGATTGCCGGCATCACCCGCTGGTATCAGCTGGAACTGGCGCGCCTGAAAATCGACCTGCGCCTAGGCACCGGCGCCGACGTGGCAACCATTCAAGACCTGCGCCCGGACGTGATCGTGCTCGCCAACGGCGGCCATCCGTACCTGGAACAAAACGAACATTGGGGCTCGGCCGAAGGCCTGGTGGTCAGCAGCTGGGACGTGCTCGACGGCAAAGTGGCGCCGGCCAAAAACGTGCTGGTGTACGACACCATTTGCGAATTTACCGGCATGTCGGTGGCCGACTTTATGGCCGACAAAGGCTCGCAGGTTGAGATCGTTACCGACGACACCAAACCCGGTGTGGCCATGGGCGGCACCTCGTTCCCCACCTACTACCGCAGCATGTACCCCAAAGACGTGGTCATGACCGGCGACATGATGCTGGAAAAGGTCTACCGCGAAGGCGACAAGCTGGTGGCCGTGCTGGAGAACGAATACACCGGCGCCAAGGAAGAGCGCGTGGTCGATCAGGTGGTGGTGGAAAACGGCGTACGGCCGGACGAAACCTTGTACTACGCCCTGAAAGAAGGCTCGCGCAACAAAGGCCAGATCGACGTCGAAGCGCTGTTCGCCATCAAGCCGCAACCGTGCCTGAGCGAGGCGGGCGAGGGCTACTTGCTGTTCCGCATCGGCGACTGCGTAGCCCAACGCAACACCCACGCGGCGATTTATGACGCGTTGCGGTTGTGTAAGGACTTCTGATGTTTGTCTCCCCTCTCCCTCTGGGAGAGGGACGGGGGTGAGGGGCTGTTGGGCGAGAAATCAATGTCGCCTGCAACCCTCACCCTAGCCCTCTCCCAGAGGGAGAGGGGATTGAATCGCACTGTTTCCCGGTCCCGCGAAGGAGACCAATGATGTTAAACACCCTTCTGCCCATCCTCCTGTTCGCAGCCCTGCTATTGGCGGTGATCGGCGCGGCCAAGCGCTTTTTCATGTGGCGCCGTGGCCGTGCGGCCGAGGTCGATTGGCTTGGCGGTTTGCTGGCCATGCCCAAGCGCTACATGGTCGATTTGCACCATGTGGTGGCCCGCGACAAATACATCGCCAACACTCACGTAGCCACCGCCGGCGGCTTTATTCTGGCCGCCGTGCTGGCGGTGCTGGTGCATGGTTTCGGCCTGCATAACCGCGTTCTCGGTTTCGCCTTGCTCGGCGCCTGCGTGCTGATGTTTGTCGGCGCGCTGTTCGTGACCAAGCGTCGGCTGAACCCGCCTTCGCGCCTGTCGAAAGGCCCGTGGATGCGCCTGCCGAAAAGCCTGCTGATGTTTGCTGCCAGCTTCTTTATCGCCACCTTGCCGGTGGCCGGCATTCTGCCTGCGGCCTTTGGCGGCTGGGTGCTTGCGATGGTGCTGGCGATTGGCGTGGCGTGGGGCGTGTCGGAATTGTTCTTCGGCATGACCTGGGGCGGGCCGATGAAGCACGCCTTCGCCGGTGCCCTGCACCTGGCCTGGCACCGTCGCGCCGAGCGTTTTGGCGGTGGCCGTTCCACTGGGCTGAAAGCCCTCGACCTGTCCAATCCCAACGCGCTTTTGGGCGTGGAAAAACCCACCGACTTCACCTGGAACCAACTCCTCGGTTTCGACGCCTGCGTGCAGTGCGGTAAATGCGAAGCGGCGTGCCCAGCCTTTGCGGCGGGGCAACCGCTGAATCCGAAAAAACTTATTCAAGACATGGTCGTCGGCCTGGCCGGCGGCACCGATGCCAAGTTTGCGGGCAGCCCATACCCAGGCAAACCGGTGGGCGAACATGCAGGCGGCCCGCATCAACCCATCGTCAACGGCCTGGTCGATGCCGAAACGTTGTGGTCGTGCACTACCTGCCGCGCGTGCGTGGAGGAATGCCCGATGATGATCGAGCACGTCGATGCCATCGTCGACATGCGCCGCCACCTCACGCTGGAAAAAGGCGCCACGCCGAACAAGGGCGCCGAAGTGCTCGACAACCTGATCGCCACCGACAACCCCGGCGGCTTCAACCCCGGCGGCCGGCTGAACTGGGCGGCGGATTTGAACCTCAACCTGCTCAGCGAAAAACACACCGCCGACGTGCTGTTCTGGGTCGGCGACGGCGCCTTCGATATGCGCAACCAACGCACCCTGCGCGCGTTCGTGAAAGTGCTGAAGGCCGCCAATGTCGACTTCGCCGTGCTCGGCCTGGAAGAGCGCGACAGCGGCGACGTGGCCCGGCGCCTGGGCGACGAAGCCACCTTCCAGAGCCTGGCCAAACGCAACATCGCCACCCTGGAGAAATACAGCTTCAAACGCATCGTCAGCTGCGACCCGCACAGTTTCCATGTGCTGAAAAACGAATACGGCGCGCTCGGCGGCCACTACCAAGTGCTGCACCACAGCACCTTTATCGCCGAACTGATCGCCGCGAAAAAACTCAACCTTGGCCAGCACAAAGGCGGCTCCGTGACCTATCACGACCCGTGCTACCTCGGCCGCTACAACGGCGAATATGAAGCGCCACGCGACGTGCTGCGCGCCCTGGGTATTGAAGTGAAAGAAATGCAACGCTCGGGTTTTCGCTCACGCTGCTGCGGCGGCGGTGGCGGCGCGCCGATTACCGACATTCCGGGCAAGCAGCGGATTCCGGACATGCGCATGGTCGACATCAAAGAAACCGGCGCCGAATTGGTAGCCGTGGGTTGCCCGCAATGCACCGCGATGCTGGAAGGTGTGGTCGAGCCCCGGCCGCAGATCAAAGACATCGCCGAGCTGGTGGCGGAGGTGTTGGTGGAGGCGCCCGTGGTGGCGGTTAAGCGCGTGGCGGAGGGAGTGGAATGATGGATCTTTGTTTGCTGCTACCCCCTCACCCTAGCCCTCTCCCCCAGGGGGGCGAGGGGACGAATCGCGCGCGAATTAACTCCCCTCGCCCGCTTGCGGGAGAGGGGCTGGGGGTGAGGGGCCTTGGGCTCTTTCCCGCCCGCCGGAGCACCGCCCATGTCTGACCTCATCCGCCGCAACCCCCACGCCGAGCGCATCGCACGCAACCGCCTGCACCCGTTGCACGCCACCTTGCAGCGCAGCGAAACCAGTTGGATGGGCCCCAACGGCGTCATCCGCAAGAACCCGCATGCGGTCGGCTTTATCGGCCCCAACGGCATCAAGCGCATCGACCGCAGCGGCGTGCAGCAGGGCGGCACCACCAAGCGCTCCAGCCAGAGCGCCGTGGTGCAACTGCCGTTGCACACGGTGCCGGCGCCGAGCTTTTACATCGTCGTGGTGCCCGACATGGTCGGCGGCCGCCTGACCGCCCACGACCGCGACCTTCTAGGCCTGGCCCACAAGCTCGCCGGCAGCGCAGGCGCCGTGTTGGCCGTGGTATTTGGCGAGCACAAAGAAAACAGTTTCGACACCGCTGGCGTCGATCGCCTGCTGCACCTCGACGGCTCGCTTTACAGCGGCTACGCCCCCGAACAACAGGTGCAAGCCCTCACCGCCATTGAGCGGCAATTCCAGCCGCGTCATTGGCTGCTGCCCGACAGCCGTACCGGCGGCGGCGAGCTGGGGCGTCGCCTGGCGGCGCAGTTGGGCGAACGTCCGGCTACGCGCGTGTGGCAAGTGACTGACGCGCAGTGCATCGGCCGCGCCGGTGCCGGCCAGCAAGACCTGCAACGCCCGCTCGCCCGACTGATTCTGGCCGCCAGCGAATGCGCCGAGCCGGTCAGCGAAACCCGTCACGAAGCGCAGGTCATTACGCTTGAGCACGACGTCGCCCGTTGCCTGCCGCGTATCGAAGACCTCGGCGCCGTGGCAGTCGACCCCGCCGCCACGCCGATGGCCGAGGCGGAATTCATTCTGTCCGGCGGCAACGGCGTTAAAGACTGGGACCTGTTCCACCGCACCGCCGTCGCCCTCGGCGCCACCGAAGGCGCTTCACGCGTGGCGGTCGACGACGGCCATATGGCACGCAACCGCCAAGTCGGCGCGACCGGCACCTGGGTGACGGCGCGGGTGTACCTGGCTGTCGGTATTTCCGGCGCCATCCAACACCTGCAAGGCATCGGCGCCTGCGACAAAGTGGTGGCGGTCAACCTGGACGCTGGCTGCGACATGATCAAACGCGCCGACCTGTCCGTCATCGGCGACTCGGCGGCCATTCTTGCCGCCCTAATCGAACGCATGGCCGCGCACCGCGCCGGAGGCAATCGCGATGCAGCCTAAGCCACTCTCAGTGTTGTGCCTGGTGTCCATCGGCGCCCACCCCACCTCCGGCCGCGCCCGCCGCGCGCCGAGCAGGATTCCCGTGCCGTCGAGCTTGGCTTGCGCTTGGCCGGCGAACAGCTGCGCGTGCTGCACGCCGGCGACGCCCAGCAAGACGCCTTGCGCGCCTACTTGGGCATGGGCCTGAACGAACTCAGCGTGCTGCAACAGCCGGACGGCGCCGACGCGCTGCCCGTGCTGCTCGACTTCCTCAAAGGCAGCAAGGCGCAACTGGTACTCACAGGCAGCCAGGCCGAAACCGGCGAAGGTTCGGGCATGTTGCCGTACCTGCTGGCCGAGCAATTGGGCTGGCCCTTGGTGGTGGGCCTGGCCGAAGTGGAGAAGGTTGAAAACGGTGTAGCGCAGGTGCTGCAAGCGCTGCCTCGCGGTCAACGCCGGCGCCTGCAAGTGCGCCTGCCGTTTCTTGCCAGCGTCGACAACGCCGCCCCGGTCGCCCGGCAAAGCGCCTTCGGCCCAGCCCGTCGCGGCACCTTGAGCGCCGATGAAGTGGAAGTGCTCGATGATGACTTGCTCGCCAGCGCCACCTTTCAACCGGCACGGCCGCGGCCCAAACGGCTGAAAGTGATCAAAGCCAAAACCGGTGCCGAGCGCATGAAAGCGGCAACGGCCAAGGCAGCAGGCGGGGGAGGCCAGGTCATCAAGGATGTCAGTCCAGAGGAAGGCGCCGAAGCCATATTCAAGCTGCTGCTGGAGGAAGGCGTTATCCGCTGAGTTCGATTTTACAAATGGTTACGGTTGGAAGGATCAGAAAAAGCCCAAGTTCTTCAATGACTTGGGCTTTTTTTTTGGGCCGCTCCGCTTAAGGCTATTAGATGCGCTGCCGATACTCGGCTAGTTGGTAAGCAGGGCTTATCGCTTTTGTTTCTGGTACCTGAAGGATGCTTTTTATGACGCTTCGCTCGATGAACATAACCCCCCGCGCTTCACTCTCCTTTGGCCTCATCGCTCTGGTGATGTTCTTTCTTGGCGGGTTTGCCTTGCTGCAAATGAGCAGCATGCGTGAGCAGTCTGCGGAAGTGGACCAGTCCTGGCTGCCGAGCGTGCTGGCGCTGAACACCATGAGCGAAAGCGCCTTGCGCTTGCGAACCCTGACCTTGCGGATGCTGCTGGTGCGCGATCCTCAGGCAATCAAAGACAACGAAGCCCGTGCCGAGCAGATGAAAACCGACATGCTCGCCGCGCAGGCGCGCTATGAAGCCTTGCTCGATGGCGGCGATGAGCAGGGTTTGTATGAAACGTTCAAAACGGCGCAGAGCGGTTATTTGCGTGAGCAAGGCCGGGTGGTGGAATTGTCGCGGCAGAACAATATTGACGACGCGGTGCGCATCGTCAGCGGCGAAATGAGCGTGCAAGGCGACGCCATGGCCAAAGCCCTGCGCGCCCTTGGCGAATACAACACCCAAGGCGCCAACAAAGCCGCGGACGAAGCCAGCGCCACATTTTCCAGCGCGCGCACGTGGGTCGTTATCACTTTGGTCTTTGCCGCTCTGGCCACCGTCGTGCTGGCCATACTTCTGACGCGCAGCATCGTTCAACCGTTGACCCGCGCCTTGGGCGTGGCGGAAACGGTGGCGGGTGGCGACCTCACCGAGCGCATCGAGGTAGAAGGTTCGGACGAACCCGCCCGCCTGCTCGGCGCCTTGCGCACCATGCAGCAAAACCTGCGCAACACCATTCAGGGCATCGCCGACTCATCCAGCCAGCTGGCTTCTGCTTCCGAAGAGCTGAGCGCTGTGACTGAGAATTCCACGCGCGGCCTGCATCAGCAAAACGACGAAATTGAACAAGCCGCCACTGCCGTCAACGAGATGACCACGGCCGTGGAAGAAGTCGCGCGCAACGCCGTTATTACCTCCGAAGCCTCGCGCGAATCCGACCGCACCACCCAGCGTGGTCGCGAGCAGGTGCTGGAAACGGTGAACTCGATTTCCAGCCTGGCCGACGATGTCACCACCTCCGCCGACCAGGTACTGCAATTGGCAGGCAAGGTGCGCGACATCAGCCAGGTGCTCGACGTGATCCGCTCTATTGCCGAGCAGACCAACCTGCTGGCCCTGAACGCCGCCATTGAAGCCGCGCGCGCCGGTGAAGCCGGGCGTGGCTTTGCCGTGGTGGCCGATGAAGTGCGCGCCTTGGCGCACCGCACGCAACAGTCCACCCAGGAAATCGAACAAATGGTTGGCGGCATTCGCAACGGCGCCGATCAGGCCGTTAATGCCATGCAGAACAGCAACCAGCGCGCGCGCAGCACGCTCGATGTAGCGCGCGGAGCCGGTAGCGCGTTGGACGAAATCGCCGTGGCCATTTCGGCCATCAACGAACGCAACCTGGTAATCGCCAGCGCCTCGGAAGAACAAGCGCAGGTGGCGCGGGAAGTTGACCGCAACCTGACCAACATTCGCGATTTGTCGTTGCAGTCCTCAGCGGGGGCGAATCAAACGGCGGCGGCCAGCCAGGAGTTGTCGCGGCTGGCGGTGGGGTTGAATGGGATGGTGGCGAAGTTCAGGGTGTGAATCGGCGTTAAGGCGACAAGCATCGCGGCTAAAGCCGCTCCACAGAAATTGCAAAACCTGTGGGAGCGGCTTTAGCCGCGATCCTCGAGCCGTTGCGCCGGCCCTCACCCCCGCCCTCTCCCCGCAGACGGGAGAGGGGGACTGACCGAGCAGGCCGCGAGTTAGGTGATCGGTTCCCCTCGCCCGTTTACGGGGAGAGGGGCTAGGAGCTAGGGGTGAGGGCTGGGGCCATCACTGGGTCTTGATCCCATACAAATACGGCGCCGGCGCAGCCCCAAATTGCTCAGCAACCGCTCGCTATACCAGTCGATAAAATTCACCACGCCAAATTCATACGTCTTCGAATACGGCCCCGGCTGATAAGCGGTGGAGTTGATGCCGCGCTGGTTTTCTTCGGCCAGGCGACGGTCCTGGTCGTTGGTGGCGTCCCACACTTGGCGCATGCGCACCGGGTCGTAGTCCACGCCTTCAACGGCGTCTTTGTGCACGATCCACTTGGTGGTGACCATGGTTTCCTGGGCGCTGATCGGCCACACGGTAAACACGATGATGTGGTCGCCCATGCAGTGGTTCCACGAGTGCGGCAAATGCAGGATGCGCATGGAGCCCAGGTCGGGGTTTTTGATGCGGCCCATCAATTTGTTGCAGCCTTGTTTGCCGTCCAGGGTCATCGACACGGTGCCCTTGAGCAGCGGCATCCGCACGATGCGGTTACGCAGGCCGAAGCTGGCGTGGGCGTATGGAATTTTTTCGGCGTCCCAGGCGGCAGCGGAAGCGGCGACGTGGTCTTTGAAGGCCTGGTCGGCGCGCGGGTCGGTGACGTCGTCCCATTCCAGCAAGGTTTTCAGCAGCTCAGGGTGCGAGCCGTTGCAGTGGTAGCACTCGCGGTTGTTTTCGATCACCAGCTTCCAGTTGGCTTTTTCCATCAAGGTGGTTTGCACCGCCACCTTGGTGTTCTCCATGTCGTAGGGCTCCATGTAATGAGCCAGGGTGGAAAGGAATTCATCAATGGCCGGCGGGTTCTCGGCCAGCGACACGAAGATGTAGCCGCCCGCGACTTTCACATGCACCGGCTTGAGGCCGAATTTCTTCATGTCGAAGTCGTCGCCCATTTCGGTGCCCGCATACAGCAGGCGGCCGTCGAGTTCGTAGGTCCACTGGTGGTACGGGCACACCAGCTTGGCGACTTTGCCTTTCTCGCCGGTACACAGGCGCGAGCCACGGTGGCGGCATACGTTGTGGAACGCATTGACCACGCCGTCGGCGCCGCGAATCACCACGATCGGGTTTTTGCCCAATTGGAAAGTCAGGTAATTGCCCTTGGCCGGGATCTCGCAGGTCATGCCGGCGATCAACCATTCCTTGTGGAAAATCTCCTGCATATCGATATCGAACAGGCGCTCGTCGCTGTAAAACGGCTGCGGCAGCGAATAGGTGCGCTCGCGGTTTTGCAGCATTTCGGCGGTGGCCTTGCGTGCCGGCTCCAGCGGGTCGCCCAAACTCAGGGTGGTGGTATCCATGGCTCTGTCCTCATGGCTGATCGCGGTGTGCGCGCAGCGAAAATTGGCGGTTGGTGTTCACGCAAGGCGCTTGTGTGACGCGCTCTAGATTGAGGTGGAGTGTGGAGTCGGGCGCGTTGATGGCCTTATCCATGGACGACACGGCCGAATCCGTTTCCGACGCGCCAGCCCCGATGGTTGGGGGCTGGTCGCGGTGAGCATGCCGATGTCGCAGATAGGTAAGTGAGCCACTAGGCGCATGCCCACAATCGGCGCCATAGTCCCGGGCACAAGACCCAGGCAACCCTAAGCGTCAGCGGGAGCGAACATGTCCAACACTTTCCTCAATCCGGTCAACACCCAGACCTGGGCCAACGGCCGTCACCTGGTGCGTTGCGTCAAAGTGATCCAGGAAACCTGGGACGTGCGCACCTTCTGCTTTATGGCCGACCAGCCGATCATGTTCTTCTTCAAGCCGGGGCAGTTCGTCACCCTGGAACTTGAAATCGACGGCCAGCCGATCATGCGTTCGTACACCATCTCCAGCTCGCCATCGGTGCCGTACAGCTTCTCGCTGACCATCAAGCGCGTGCCGGGCGGCAAGGTGTCGAACTGGCTGCACGACAACCTGAAAGAAGGCGACGAACTCCCCGTGCATGGCCCGGTCGGCCTGTTCAACGCCATGGATTACCCCAACGACAAAGTGCTCTACCTCAGCGGCGGCGTGGGCATTACGCCAGTGATGTCGATGGCGCGCTGGTTCTTCGACACCAACGCCAATGTCGACATGGTCTTCGTCCACAGCGCCCGTTCGCCGCGCGACGTGATCTACCGCCGCGAGCTCGACCACATGGCCTCGCGTGTGCGTAATTTCGGTTTGCACATCATTTGTGAAAAGCATGGCGAAGGTGAGCCGTGGGCTGGCTATCGCGGCTACCTCAACCAGCCGATGCTGGAACTGATTGCCCCGGATTTTCGTGAGCGTGAAATTTTCTGCTGCGGGCCGACGCCGTACATGAACGCCGTGAAACGCCTGCTCGAAGCTAACGGTTTCGACATGACGCGCTATCACGAAGAATCGTTCGGCGCGACGCCGGCCGAAGACAAAGCCGAAGCCATCGTAAACGCCGAACAAGCCGCCGAAGCGCCGGCGCCGGATGCGGCTGATCTCAATCAGGTGGAATTCACTACCACGGGCAAGAGCATCCGCGTGGCGCCTGGTGAGACCGTGCATGCTGCGGCGGCGAAGCTGGGGCTGCACATTCCCAAGGCTTGCGGGATGGGGATTTGTGGGACGTGCAAGGTGATGAAGACTTCCGGTGAGGTGGAGATGGAGCACAACGGGGGGATTACGGATGAGGATGTGGCGGAGGGGTACATTCTGTCGTGCTGCAGTGTGCCGAAGGGGGATGTGGTGATTGATTATTAAGCGAAGCCCGGTGGGGCTTCGCTGTTAGGTCAACAGCAGCAAGGTGCAGTCCCGGACAGTTGCTCTGGTTTGTGATTTTGATCTTGCTTGTGATTTACCCGCCCCGTTAGCGCTGGCCGAGTGGAGTCGACGTGTAGGGGGTTGAGCGGCCGGGAGCCGCGAAAGGCATGTCGGGCCATGGATGGCCCGTCTTGCCGGCCCCCGGAGCGGCGACGGAGCGAGGGTAGTTTTCACGCAGTGAAAACCCAAGGTCGGGGCAAGACTTTTTGGTTTCTTTTGTGTCGACTGACAAAAGAAACTCGCGCGTAAGGCGCGAAACAAAACGTTCAACGCATGCGGTAATGAATACCACCGAGCAAATCCGAGCTTGCTTGAAGAACGGCGCAGTTATTCGTTACCGCGTCCGCTGAGAGATCTATTTCGCGCCTTACGCGCGAGCTTCTCTACCGCGCCCGTTATCAAAACCTCCGTCATCCTCGCGAACGCGGGGATCCAGAATTTCAAGCCTTACACGATAGATCGGCGTAGGTATTCATTACCGCGTGTGCTGAACGTTTTTGTTTCGCGCCTTACGCGCGAGTCACTTTTGTCATTGCGACAAAAGTAACCAAAAACGCTAGCCCCTACCTTGGGTCTACGCTGCGCTCCGACTTCCCTCGCTCCGTCGCCGCTCCGGGGGCCGGCGAGACGGGCCATCCTTGGCCCGACACGCCTTTCGCGGCTCCCGGCCGCTCATCCCCCTACGCAACGACTCCACTCGGCCTGCGATAAACGGGGCGGGGTAGATCAAGGGCGGGAGATCAAGAGCGGAAGCGCAAGATCAAAAGCATCGCGGCTGAAGCCGCTCCTACAGGTTGTGCGTCCTCTGTGGGAGCGGCTTTAGCCGCGATTCCTGCAAACGAAAATGCCGCGGCAGGAGTACGGTTTGCTCATTCTTGAACCTTCACTTCCGGCAACGCCTGCAATCGCCAAACCCCTGCCTCAACCACCGCAACCTGCTGCCGGTAAAACAATCGCCACTTACCGTCCCGCTGGGAAAAGTCATGCGCTTTGTCCGCCGCTGGCGCCGCCTCGGTAAACCGGCTTTCGCGCTCGGGGTTTCCCTGCCCAGGCCCGGTAATCGGCACGTACCGATTACGCCCGAGCAAGCGCAGCAGGTGCAGTTGGCCGTCGATAAAGCCTTGGAAGTGCACGTCGAGCACATTGTCTTCCAGCCAGTGCAGCGTCTCGCTGCGCGGTTCGGCGATGGCGACGCGGTGGAGCACGGCGGGCGCTTCGGCGAAGGCGATCAGGGCGATAAAGTGGCCGCAGTCGGACACCCGATGGTCCAGCGCCCATTCGCCCGGCAACTGCCAGTCACCGATGCTGCATCGGTAAGCGCGCAAGTCGCCATCGCGGCTGTCGCGCAGGGCTTGCCAGGTTAGGCGTTCACCGCTTTTAAGCGGGGCGCTTTGCAGGAGTAACGGGGCGTCGTTGAGGGGCAGTAGCAGGTCCACTTCCGGCATCTCGGCGTAGCCCAGTGTCGGTTTGCCGCGACGGGTTTGGCCGGTCACCAGTTCGATTTGGCCGTGGGTGTACGAGGTTACGGGGCCATGGTCGCGGTATTCCAGGCACGGTTGCGCCCAGTTCATGCGCAGGCGCAGGTGGTCGGCTTCCAGGCCGATGAAGTTCGGTGAGCTGCACAGCGGTTCACGTTCTTTGGGCTGCCAGGTGTTGCTCATCAGGCGCCAGCCGCTGCTGCGTTGCCATAGCCAGAAACCGCTAATGTCGTCGCGGCTGGCGGCGCAGACGAAGGTGTGGCCGTCTTGGCTGAAGACTATGCTCGGGTCGGGTTGCATCAGCATCAGGCCGGTGGCCTGGCCGTCGAGTATCAGTTCGCCCAGCGGGTTGCGCAGCGCTTCCAAGGGGTCGCCCAGGTCCATCAGGCGCTCGGGCAAACAGGTGCGCAGTTCAAGCGTCGGCGCCTGAGGCGGCGAGGGCAGTGTGCGGTTCTGGTGGTCGGTTTGCAGGTACTGCCAGTAGCTGTCGGGCAGCCACAGGTCCTGGATGCTGACGAAGGTTTCGACCCGTTTCGCGCCGGCTATCAGCTCGTCGATGTTGGCGCGGTAGGGCGCGTCGGAGGTCAGTGGGCTGACGCGGCCGATCACCTCGGTGCTGCTGACGTGGTCCAGTTCCCAGAAGTGGCTGATGGCGCAGTGGTGCAGCACGCGCTGTTGGCGGTCGTAGATCAGCAGGCTCCATTCGTTGCGGCTCGGTGCCGGCGACACGAAGTAGCGGCCGTCGCTGGAGAATTGCGCCGAGGGGCTGGCGTTGAAGATCACGCTGCCGTCGGGCAGCAGGTAGTCGCACACCACCAGGTCCACCCATGGCGATTTCGCTTTCGCCCAGTAGCCGCACGGGTTCGCCTTCGGGCGTCAGGCGCGGTTCGCCGCCACCCCAGGCGCTAGCGCCGCGGGCGCTGTAGGGGGTGGGCAGCGGCATGGGGTGGGTGTCGTTCTGGCGCTCGACCTGTTTTTCCAGGTTCAGGGCGAGGCGTTTTTCCAGGTGGCTGATGAGCAGAAGGCCGCCGAAGATCACCAGCACGCCGGCGCAAAAGGCTATCCAGAACGTGGGGATGGCGCGGCCGATGCCGATGGCCAGGCCAAGGGTCCAGAAGAAGTTGAATTGCTGGAGGCGGTAGGGCACGCCGCCGCGGATGCGGTTGGTTAGCCAGGCGATGGGTAGATAGGCCATCCAGCCGAGAAGCCCCAGGGCGAGTGGGGCGAACACGGGGATGACGATGATGACGGCGATCCAGCCGAGTTCGAGGAGCAGTTCGAGGAACAGGCGGGGGAGGGACTTTAGGGATCGGTCGTCCATGAACGTGTTCGGCTCGAGATTCTGGATCCCCGCCTGCGCGGGGATGACGGAGGTTTTTGTTGCGCGCGTGGGTTGCGCGCGTGGCGTAGTAAGTCTGCGGCTGGCCTTTAGGCCTGCATCACCAGGCGAATATCCGCCGCCAATTCGCGCACGCGTTCTTCTTCGGTGTCCCACGAGCACATAAACCGCGCGCCGCCGGCACCGATGAAGGTGTAGAAGCGCCAGTCCCGCGCGCGCAGGGCTTCGATGGCCGGTTCCGAGAGTTGCAGGAACACGCCGTTGGCTTCCACCGGGAACATCAGGCTTACGCCCGGAATGTCGCTGACCAGCTCGGCCAGCAGGCGCGCGCAGCTGTTGGCGTGGCGGGCGTATTTCATCCAGGCGTCGTTTTCCAGCAAGCCGACCCACGGCGCGGAAAGAAAGCGCATTTTCGAGGCCAACTGGCCGGCCTGTTTGCAGCGGTAGTCGAAGTCTTCGGCCAGTTGTTTGTTGAAGAACAGAATCGCCTCGCCTACGGCCATGCCGTTTTTGGTGCCGCCAAAGCACAGCACGTCGATGCCGGCTTTCCAGGTCAGCTCGGCAGGCGAGCAGTCGAGAAAGGCGCAGGCGTTGGCGAAACGGGCGCCGTCCATGTGCAGGTTCAGGCCCAGCTCGCGGCAGGTGGCGCTAATGGCTTTGAGTTCTTCGGGGCGGTACACGCTGCCAATTTCAGTGGCTTGGGTGAGGGTGACCACGCGCGGTTTGGGGTAGTGAATGTCTTGGCGCTTGAGGGCGATTTCGCGAATGGTCGCGGGCGTCAGCTTGCCGTTTTCAGTGCGCGCGGTGAGCAGTTTCGAGCCGTTGGAGAAAAACTCCGGCGCGCCGCATTCGTCGGTTTCAACGTGGGCGGTCTCCGAGCAAATCACGCTGTGGTAGCTCTGGCACAGCTGCGACAACGCCAGCGAGTTGGCGGCGGTGCCGTTGAAGGCGAAGTACACCTCGCAGTCGGTTTCGAACAGCCGGCGAAAGTGATCAGAGGCGCGGGCCGTCCATTGGTCATCGCCATAGGCACGGTCGTGGCCGTGGTTGGCCTGCGCCATGGCGGCCCAGGCTTCGGGGCAAATGCCGGAATAGTTGTCGCTGGCGAACTGTTGGGTGGTGTCGGTCATGGAGGATTTCCTGGGACGGCGATGGCAACACTTTAGCGCGGGTCCGGTCTTTGTGTCGTTCAAAGAGCATCGAGGCTGAAGCCTCTCCTACAGTGGAACGTATTTCATTGTGGGAGCGGCTTTAGCCGCGATGGAGTCGTTTGCCGGCTTGGTCAGTTTGAGCATTTTGACGTCGCAAACAGGCATATGGCGTCGCTGGCGATTTCGCAGAATCGCTACACGCACTACCGCTCCGCCTGCCGGAGTGGGCGCCCATAACAATGATGCGGCAGCCGCTGTCGCTGGAGACCCGAGATGTTCAGCAAAAACGACCAGATCAAAGGCTATGACGATGCACTGCTGGCAGCCATGGATGCCGAAGAAGCCCGTCAGGAGCACCACATCGAGCTGATCGCCTCGGAGAACTACACCAGCAAACGCGTGATGCAAGCTCAGGGCAGCGGCCTGACCAACAAGTACGCCGAAGGTTATCCGGGCAAGCGTTACTACGGCGGCTGCGAGCATGTGGACAAGGTCGAGCAACTGGCCATCGACCGCGCCAAAGAGCTGTTCGGCGCCGACTACGCCAACGTGCAACCGCACTCGGGCAGTCAGGCCAACGCCGCCGTGTACCTCGCGCTGCTGCAAGCCGGCGACACCGTGTTGGGCATGAGCCTGGCCCACGGCGGCCACCTGACCCACGGCGCCAAGGTGAGTTTCTCCGGCAAGCTCTATAACGCGGTGCAGTACGGCATCAACACCGACACCGGCCTGATTGATTACGACGAAGTCGAGCGCCTGGCCGTCGAGCACAAGCCGAAGATGATCATTGCCGGCTTCTCGGCCTATTCGAAAACCCTCGACTTCCCGCGCTTCCGCGAAATCGCCGACAAAGTGGGCGCCTACTTTTTTGTCGACATGGCCCACGTTGCCGGTCTGGTGGCCGCTGGTTTGTACCCCAACCCGCTGCCCTATGCCGACGTGGTCACCACCACCACCCACAAAACCCTGCGCGGCCCGCGTGGTGGTCTGATTCTGGCCAAGGCCAACCCGGACCTGGAGAAGAAATTCCAGGCTGCCGTATTCCCCGGTGGCCAGGGCGGCCCGCTGATGCACGTGATCGCCGCCAAGGCCGTGTGCTTCAAGGAAGCGCTGGAGCCCGGCTTCAAGGCGTATCAGCAGCAAGTGATCGATAACGCTCAGGCCATGGCCAAGGTGTTTATCGAACGCGGCTACGACGTGGTGTCCGGCGGCACAGACAACCACTTGTTCCTCGTCAGCCTGATTCGCCAGGGCCTCACCGGCAAAGACGCCGACGCCGCCCTCGGCCGTGCCGGCATCACCGTGAACAAGAACGCCGTGCCGAATGACCCGCAGTCGCCGTTCGTGACCTCGGGCTTGCGCATCGGCACGCCAGCGATCACCACACGCGGTTTCAAAGTGGCGCAGAGCGTGGAACTGGCCGGCTGGATTTGCGACATCCTCGACCACCTCGGCGATGCCGATGTCGAGGCGCAGGTGGCCAAGCAAGCCGCCGCCCTGTGCGCGGATTTCCCGGTCTACAAGTGATTTCACCCGACTGATTTACCAGCCCTCGCCAGCGGTCGGCGAGGGACGCAGCGAGGAGCACCTCTGATGCAACGTTATTCCGGCTTCGGCCTGTTCAAGCACTCGCTCAGCCACAACGAAAACTGGCAGCGCATGTGGCGCAACCCGACACCGAAACCGGTGTACGACGTGATCATCGTCGGCGGTGGCGGCCACGGTCTGGCCACGGCTTACTACCTGGCCAAAGTGCATGGCATCACCAATGTCGCGGTGGTCGAAAAGGGTTGGCTGGGCGGCGGCAACACCGCGCGCAACACCACCATCGTGCGCTCCAACTACCTGTGGGATGAGTCAGCGCACCTGTACGAACACGCCATGAAGCTGTGGGAAGGCCTGTCGCAAGACATCAACTACAACGTGATGTTCTCGCCCCGTGGCGTTTACAACCTGTGCCACACCCTGCAAGACATGCGCGACTCCGAGCGCCGCGTGAGCGCCAACCGCCTTAACGGTATCGACGGTGAATTGCTCGACGCCAAGCAAACCGCCGCCGAAATTCCGTACCTCGATTGCTCGAAAAACACCCGCTACCCGGTCATGGGCGCCACCGTGCAACGGCGCGGCGGCGTTGCCCGTCACGACGCCGTGGCCTGGGGCTACGCCCGTGCCGCCGACGCCTTGGGCGTGGACCTGATTCAGCAAACCGAAGTGATCGGTTTCCGTAAGGAAAACGGCGTGGTCATCGGCGTTGAAACCAGCAAAGGCTTTATCGGCGGCAAGCGCGTAGGCGTGGTCACGGCGGGTAACTCCGGACACATGGCCAAACTCGCCGGCTTTCGTCTGCCGCTGGAATCTCACCCGCTGCAAGCGCTGGTGTCGGAGCCGATCAAGCCGATTATCGACAGCGTGATCATGTCCAACGCCGTGCACGGCTACATCAGCCAGTCCGACAAAGGCGACCTGGTGATCGGTGCCGGCATCGACGGCTACGTCGGCTATGGCCAACGCGGCTCGTACCCGACCATCGAACACACCCTGCAAGCCATCGTCGAGATGTTCCCGGTGCTCAGCCGCGTGCGCATGAACCGCCAGTGGGGCGGCATTGTGGATACCTCGCCGGACGCCTGCCCAATCATCAGCAAAACCCCCGTGCCCAACCTGTTCTTCAACTGCGGTTGGGGCACCGGCGGCTTCAAAGCCACGCCGGGCTCAGGCCACGTATTTGCCGCCAGCCTGGCCACTGGCGAGATGCACCCGCTGGCCAAACCGTTCTCGATGGACCGCTTCCACAACGGCGCCTTGATCGACGAGCACGGCGCAGCGGCGGTAGCCCATTAAAAGGTCGCGATAGCGACGGCTGATGCCCCTCTCCCGCATGCGGGAGAGGGTGCCCAAAGGGCGGGAGAGGGCTTTTAGCGACGAACGCAAAACCCTCTCCCCCAGCCCCTCTCCCGCAAGCGGGCAGAGGGGAGCCAAGCGGGAACGCGGTAGCAGAACAATCCCCTCTCCCGCTTGCGGGGAGAGGGTGCCCGAAGGGCGGGAGAGGGGCTTTTAGCGGCGACGCAAAACCCCTCACCCCCAGCCCCTCTCCCGCAAGCGGGCAGAGGGGAGCCAAGCGGAACGCGGTAGCAGAACAATCCCCTCGCCCGTTTACGGGAGAGGGTGCCCAAAGGGCGGGAGAGGGGCTGTTAGCGGCGAACGCAAAAACCCTCACCCCCAGCCCCTCTCCCGCAGGCGGGCAGAGGGGAGCCAAGCGGGAACGCGGTAGCAGAACAATCCCCTCGCCCGTTTACGGGGAGAGGGGTGCCCGAAAGGGCGGGAGAGGGGCTTTTAGCGGCGAACGCAAAAACCCTCTCCCCCGGCCCCTCTCCCGCAGGCGGGCAGAGGGGAGCGAAAAACACGAATTCTGGAGGTACGGCCATGCTGCAAATTTTCTGCCCTCACTGTGGCGAGCTACGCGCTGAAGAGGAATTTCACGCGGCCGGCCAGGCGCACATTCCTCGCCCGCTCGACCCCAACGCCTGCACCGACCAGGAGTGGGGCGATTACCTGTTCTTCCGCGACAACCCCCGTGGCATTCACCACGAGCTGTGGATTCACGCCGCCGGTTGCCGCCAGTACTTCAACGCGACGCGCGACACCATCAGCTACGAAATTTTCGAAACCTACAAAATTGGCGAGAAGCCCTCGGTGACCGCCAAACCGAAAGCCAGCGCCGCAGGAGAAAGGCATGAGCCAGATCAACCGCCTGAGTAACGGTGGCCGGATCAACCGTAACCAGCCGCTGACCTTCACCTTCAACGGCACCACCTACCAAGGCTTTGCCGGCGACACCCTGGCCGCTGCGTTGCTGGCCAATGGCGTCGACATCATCGGCCGCAGCTTCAAATATTCGCGCCCTCGCGGCATCGTCGCCGCTGGTGCTGAAGAGCCCAACGCCGTGCTGCAAATCGGCTCTCGCGAAGCCACGCAAATCCCCAACGTGCGTGCCACACAACAGGCGCTGTACAGCGGCCTCGTCGCCACCAGCACCAACGGCTGGCCGAGCGTGAACAACGACGTAATGGGCATTCTTGGCAAGGTCGGCGGCGACATGATGGCGCCCGGCTTTTACTACAAAACCTTTATGTACCCGCAGTCGATGTGGATGACCTACGAGAAGTACATCCGCAAAGCCGCTGGCCTGGGCCGTGCGCCGAAGGAAAATGATCCCGATCGCTACGACCACATGAACCAGCACTGCGACGTGCTGGTGGTGGGCGGCGGCGCTGCCGGTCTGGCCGCTGCGCTGGCGGCTGGTCGTGCCGGTGCGCGGGTGATTCTGGCCGATGAGCAGGAAGAGTTCGGCGGGCAGTTGCTCGACAGCCGCGAAAGCCTCGACGGCCGTCCGGCTGCCGACTGGGTGGCCAAAGCCGTGGCCGAATTGAAAGCCATGCCCGAAGTGCTGCTGTTGCCGCGCGCCACTGTGAACGGCTACCACGACCATAACTTTCTCACCATTCACGAGCGCCGTTTCGACCACTTGGGCGAAACCGCCCCGATGGGTGAGACGCGTCAACGCATGCACCGCGTGCGCGCCAAACGTGTGGTGCTGGCCACCGGCGCCCACGAGCGGCCGCTGGTGTATGGCAATAACGATGTGCCCGGCAACATGCTCGCAGGCGCCATCTCGACGTATGTACGCCGTTACGGCGTGGCGCCGGGCAAGCAGCTGGTGCTGTCGACCACCAACGACTTCGCCTACCGCGTTGCGCTGGACTGGCTCGAAGCCGGCCTGAAAGTGGTCGCCATCGCCGACGCCCGCCCGAACCCACGCGGCGCCTGGGTCGAAGAAGCCCGCGCCAAAGGCGTGCGCGTGCTCACTGGCAGCGCCGTGATCGAAACCCGTGGCAGCAAGCGCGTGAGTGCGGCACGTATCGCCGCCATCGACCCGGTTGCCCATAAAGTCACCAGCCCCGGCGAGTGGCTGGACTGCGACACCGTGGCCACCTCGGGCGGCTACAGCCCAGTCGTTCACCTGGCCTCGCACTTGGGCGGCAAGCCGACCTGGCGCGAAGACCTACTGGCATTCGTGCCTGGCGAAGGCTTCCAAAAGCGCGTGTGTGCCGGTGCCGTTAACGGCGTGTTCCAGCTCGGCGATGTGCTGGCCGATGGTTTCGAGGCGGGCGTAAAAGCGGCTGGCGAAATCGGTTTTGCACCGATCAGCGGCGAAGTGCCAGACGTGGCCGCGCGCAGTGAAGAGCCGAGCATCGCGTTGTTCCAAGTGCCCCACGAAAAATCCACCGCCCGTGGCCCGAAACAATTCGTCGACCTGCAAAACGACGTCACCAGCGCCGGTATCGAACTGGCCACCCGTGAAGGCTTCGAGTCGGTCGAGCACGTTAAGCGCTACACCGCCCTGGGTTTCGGTACCGATCAGGGCAAGCTCGGCAACATCAACGGGCTGGCGATTGCCGCGCGTTCGCTGGGCATCAGCATTACCCAGATGGGCACCACGATGTTCCGCCCCAACTACACGCCGGTGACCTTCGGTTCGGTAGCCGGGCGCAACTGCGGCGCGCTGTTCGATCCGGTGCGCTACACCGCACTGCACGCCTGGCACCTGGCGCAGGGTGCCGAGTTTGAAGACGTCGGCCAATGGAAACGCCCGTGGTATTTCCCGAAAAACGGTGAAGACCTGCACGCCGCCGTCGCCCGTGAATGCAAAGCCGTGCGCGACAGCGTCGGCCTGCTGGACGCCTCCACCCTCGGCAAAATCGACATTCAAGGCCCGGATGCCCGCGAATTTCTCAATCGCGTGTACACCAACGCCTGGACCAAGCTCGACGTGGGCAAAGCCCGCTACGGCCTGATGTGCAAAGAAGACGGCATGGTCTTCGACGACGGCGTGACTGCGTGCCTGGCCGACAACCATTTCCTGATGACCACCACTACCGGCGGCGCTGCCCGCGTGATGCAGTGGCTGGAGATTTACCACCAAACCGAGTGGCCGGACCTCAAGGTGTACTTCACCTCCGTGACCGACCACTGGGCCACCATGACCTTGTCCGGCCCCAACAGCCGCAAGCTGCTCAGCGAAGTGACGGACATCGACCTGGACCGCGACGGCTTCCCGTTCATGACCTGGAAAGAAGGTCTGGTTGGCGGTGTGCCGGCGCGGGTGTTCCGTATCTCGTTTACCGGTGAGCTGTCGTACGAAATCAACGTGCAGGCCGACTACGCCATGGGCGTGCTGGAAAAAATCGTCGCCGCCGGCAAGCAGTACAACCTGACCCCGTACGGCACCGAAACCATGCACGTACTGCGGGCCGAGAAGGGCTTCATCATCGTCGGCCAGGACACCGACGGCTCGGTCACCCCGGACGACCTCAACATGGGCTGGTGCGTGGGCCGTACCAAACCGTTCTCCTGGATCGGCTGGCGTGGCATGAACCGCGAAGACTGCGTGCGCGAAAACCGCAAACAGCTGGTTGGCCTGAAACCGGTAGACCCCAAGTTCGTGCTGCCCGAAGGCGCGCAACTGGTGTTCGACACCAAACAGCGAGATTCCCATGGCCATGGTCGGCCACGTCACCTCCAGCTACTACAGCGCCAGCCTCGGCTACAGCTTTGCCCTGGCGATGGTCAAAGGCGGCCTGAAACGCATGGGCGAGAAGGTGTGGGCGCCGTTGGCCGATGGCCGTTTCGTGGAAGCGGAAATTTGCAGCTCGGTGTTCTTCGATCCGAAAGGGGAGCAACAGAATGTTTGACTCCCTGAATCACACCCTTACCGCAATGCCGGACGTTTTACTCGCGAGGTCTGTATGACAGCTATCAACGTGTACCAGCAGCGCCCCGAAGCTGGCAAAGCCGAGTCGCCGCTGCACCACGCCGGCCTGGCCGACGCCGCCGGCAAAGGCAAAGCCAGCGCCGGCATTCAGCTGCGCGAGCGCAAACTGCTCGGCCACCTGACCCTTCGCGGCGACGGCCACGACGCCGCGTTTGCTGGCGCCGTACACAAAGCCACCGGCCTGGAATTGCCCGGCGCGCTGGCGGTGATCACCGCTGGCGAAACCTCGTTGCAGTGGATGGGCCCGGATGAATGGCTACTCATCGTGCCAGGCGGCACCGAGTTCGATGCCGAGAAAAAACTGCGTGAAGCGCTGGACGGCCAGCACATCCAAATCGTCAACGTCAGCGGCGGCCAGACCGTGCTGGAACTGACCGGCACCCACGTGCGCGAGCTGCTGAAAAAGTCCACCAGCTACGACGTGCACCTCAACAACTTCCCGGTGGGCAAGGCCGTGGGCACCACCTTCGCCAAGTCGCAACTGGTGATCCGCCACACCGCCGAAAACACCTGGGAGCTGCTGGTACGTCGCAGCTTCAGCGACTACTTCTGGCTGTGGTTGCAGGATGCGAGCCAGGAGTTTGGCTTAGCGGTAAACGCATCGTAGTCCCTGTAGGAGCGGCTTCAGCCGCGATGCTTTTCAAGAGCATCGCGGCTGAAGCCGCTCCTACGCGATTGTCGGTATCTCCCGGAGAACAGCATGAGCCGCACCCCCGATACCTGGATTCTCACCGCCTCCTGCCCGAGCATTCTCGGCACGGTGGATGCGGTGACGCGTTATCTGTTCGAGCAGGGCTGCTACGTCACCGAGCACCACAGCTTTGATGATCGTCTGTCGTCGCGGTTTTTCATTCGCGTTGAATTCCGCCAGCCGGACGTGTTCGCCGAGCTGGATTTCCGCGACGGCCTGGCCGCGCGCGTGGGTAGTTTCGGCATGGACTTCGAACTGACGCCGCCCAACTACCGCAGCAAGGTGGTGATCATGGTGTCCAAGGCAGACCACTGCCTGAACGACCTGCTCTATCGCCAACGCATCGGCCAGTTGCCAATGGACGTGGTGGCCGTGGTGTCCAACCACCCCGACCTCGAACCGCTCGCCCGCTGGCACGCATTCCCTACCACCACTTCCCCCTCGACCCGGCCGACAAGCCGGCGCAAGAGCGCAAGGTGATGCAAGTGATCGCCGACACCGGCGCCGAGCTGGTGATTCTTGCCCGCTACATGCAAGTGCTTTCGCCCGAACTGTGCCGCAAGCTGGACGGCTGGGCCATCAACATTCACCACTCATTGCTGCCCGGTTTCAAAGGCGCCAAGCCGTATCACCAGGCCTACGAAAAGGGCGTGAAACTGGTCGGCGCAACGGCGCACTACATCAACAACGACCTCGACGAAGGCCCGATCATCGCCCAGGGCGTCGAGCCGGTAGACCACAGCCACTACCCCGAAGACCTGATCGCCAAGGGCCGTGACATCGAGTGCCTGACCTTGGCCAAGGCCGTGGGTTTTCACATCGAACGGCGCGTGTTCTTGAACGCGAGCCGGACAGTGGTTTTGTAACCCACTCAACACCTGTAGGAGCGGCTTTAGCCGCGATGCTTTTAACGATCAAAAACTCGAGGCTAATCGGAGTGCCGCCCAGCCTCGCCTACATGACCGCGTTATCTCGAAGGGGCATTCCGCGCTGCCTATAGCGGCCTCTTTGGCTTCACCCAACAACCTCCAGTGCAGGGCCGCGCAGTGCGTTTTGGCTGCGCCTTTGTAACCACAACAACAAACGGAGAATCACCTATGTCTGGTAATCGTGGCGTCGTTTATCTCGGCGCGGGCAAGGTCGAAGTGCAGAAAATCGACTACCCGAAAATGCAGGACCCGCGTGGTCGCCAAGATCGAGCACGGGGTCATTCTCAAAGTGGTGTCCACCAACATTTGCGGCTCCGACCAGCACATGGTCCGTGGCCGTACTACCGCGCAGGTCGGCCTGGTGCTGGGCCATGAAATTACCGGCGAAGTGATCGAGAAAGGCAGCGACGTCGAGCACCTGAAAATCGGTGATCTGGTGTCGGTGCCGTTCAACGTAGCGTGCGGTCGTTGCCGCTCATGCAAAGAACAGCACACCGGCGTGTGCCTGACCGTGAACCCGGCGCGCCCCGGCGGTGCTTACGGTTACGTGGACATGGGCGACTGGGTCGGTGGTCAGGCCGAATACGTGCTGGTGCCGTATGCCGACTTCAACCTGTTGAAACTGCCGGACCGCGACAAGGCCATGGAAAAAATCCGCGACCTGACCTGTCTCTCCGACATTTTGCCCACCGGCTACCACGGCGCCGTCACCGCCGGCGTTGGCCCGGGCAGCACCGTGTATGTAGCCGGTGCCGGTCCTGTCGGCCTGGCGGCGGCTACCTCGGCGCGCTTGTTGGGTGCGGCGGTGGTCATCATTGGCGACGTCAACCCGGTGCGCCTGGCTCACGCCAAGGCTCAGGGTTTCGAGATTGCCGACCTGTCGACCGACACACCGCTGCACGAACAGATCGCCGCGTTGCTGGGCGAGCCGGAAGTGGACTGCGCCGTTGATGCCGTGGGCTTTGAAGCGCGCGGTCATGGTCATGCCGGTGCACAACATGAAGCCCCGGCCACGGTGCTCAACTCGCTGATGGGGGTGGTGCGGGTGGCGGGCAAGATTGGTATTCCTGGCTTGTACGTCACCGAAGATCCGGGTGCGATCGACCAGGCGGCGAAGATGGGCAGCCTGAGTATTCGGTTTGGTCTGGGCTGGGCCAAGTCGCACAGTTTCCATACTGGGCAGACGCCGACGATGAAGTACAACCGGCAGTTGATGCAGGCGATTATGTGGGACCGCATCAATATTGCTGAGGTGGTGGGGGTGCAGGTAATCAGCCTGGATGACGCGCCGCGTGGGTATGGCGAGTTCGATGCCGGGGTGCCGAAGAAGTTTGTGATTGATCCGCATAAGACGTTTAGTGCGGCGTGAAGGATGAGGCAGCCTAAGGGCTGCCTTTTTTGTTTTCGGGCGCTTACAGATCGCGTGAATCTGCCCACACCTCCGTCATCCTCGCGCACGCGGGGATCAGAGTTTCCAGTCGAACGCGGTGGTGGCGCAAACCTCCGTCATTCCCGCGCAGGCGGCGGTCCGACGATTCGGAATCCAGAGTTTTGTGTCGAGCCTCAATTTTTGCAGCAGCATTCATTACTGCGGGTGCTGAACGTTTTGTTTCGCGCCTTACGCGCGAGTTTCTTTTGTCAGTCGACACAAAAGAAACCAAAAGGTCTGCCCCTACCTTGGCCTTCCGCTGCGCTCCAGGTCCCCTCCCTCCCGTCGCCACTCCGGGGGCACGGCGAGACGGGCCATCCATGGCCCGACACGCCTTTCGCGGCTCCCGGCCGCTCAACCCCTACGCGACGACTCCACTCGGCCTGCGATGAACGGGGCGGGTAGATCACAAGCCAGATCACAAGCGGTAGATCAAAATCTCGCGGCTGAAGCCGCTCCTACAGGGGGCGGTGGTGGTGGTGGTGGTGGTGGGCTGTCTGTTGGAGCGGCTTTAGCCGCGATGCTTTTGCTGCATAATCCGGCCCCCCCGGGAACATCACTGGTTCCCTCCAGTCCAACCGCTTTCTATTCCCCGCTGAGGTTTTGCCGATGTCTGCTCCCCGTCGTTTGGTATTGCTGGCTGCGTTGTCTGTGCTGAGTTGCCAGGCGCTTGCGTTCAATTTGAATGACGCGGCGGCGCTGTATTCGGCCAGTCAGGGTGGCAAGGGCGGTGATGCCTCGGCGTCGTTGTTGAGTAATCCAGAGAACTTGCAACTGCTGGCGGCACTCAAGCAGTTGAAGGTCTCGCCGGAACAGGCGGTGGGTGGCACCGGGGCGATGTTGGGTTTGGCCAAGCATCAGTTGCCGGGCAATCAGTACGGTGAGCTGACGCAAACCGTGCCGGGCCTGCAAAAGTTCGAGGGCGCCAACGGCCTGGCGCAGTTGGGTTCGTTGAGCAGTTTGCTGGGTAAATCCGCCAGCAAGCCGGTAAGCCCGGAGGCCGCCGCCGCGGTGGCCAATGTGAATAACCCGCAAGACCTCAGCGCCGCATTCGGTGCCTTGGGCATGGACAGCGGCATGATCGGCCAATTCGCGCCGCTGTTGTTGCAGTACCTCGGCCAGCAGGGCGTGGGCAATTCGCTGTTGGGTAATCTCGGCAACCTGTGGAAACCGGCTGGCTGATTACGCGGCGGCCTGTTCTGCTTTCATGGCGCTGAGCCGAGCGTCTTTTTCGGCCCAGCGTTCTGAAATCCAGGTCTGCATGTACACGCGAAATTTCGGGTCGTTCTGGTAGTCGCCTTGCCACAGCGCCGGGTCCATGGGCAGGGTCTGGATGTCGACCACCACCTTGGGCACACGCCCGCACAGCAAGTCCCAGAAGCCTGGAATGCGCTCGCCGGGGTAGAACACGGTGATGTCGAGAATGGCGTCCAGTTGCTCACCCAGGCTCGCCAGCACGAAGGCGACGCCACCCGCTTTGGGTTTCAGCAAGTGCCGATAAGGTGATTGCTGCTCGGCCTGCTTGGCCGGGGTGCAGCGCGTGCCTTCCAGGTAATTCACCACGCTCACCGGCAAGTCGCGAAATTTCTCGCAGGCTTGCTGGGTGATGAGCAAATCCTTGCCGGCCATCTCCGGGTGTTTGGCCAGGTAGGCCTTGGAGTAGCGCTTCATAAACGGGTAGTCCAACGCCCACCACGCCAGGCCCAACAAGGGCACCCAGACCAGTTCCTTTTTTCAGGAAAAACTTGAAGAACGGCGCCTTGCGGTTGAAGGCCTGCATCAGTGCAGGAATGTCGACCCAGGACTGGTGGTTGCTGATCATCAGGTACGAGGCGGTCCATGCGCAGCTCGGTGTCGCCGCGAATGTCCCAGACCGTGGGCAGGCACAGGGCGAAGATGAATTTGTCGATGTCGGACCAGGTTTCGGCAATCCAAACCACCCCGGCCGAGCAGGCGGCGCGCAGTTTTCCAGGCAGGATGAGTTTGAGCAGGGCAAGTACGGTCAACGGACCGATCAACACCAACGTGTTGAGCAAAAGCAGCAAGGCGACGGTCATACCGGTGAGCAAACGGCGCATGAAGGCTCCTAACTTAGCGCGAGCGGGCCATGATAATCAGGCCTGGCGCGCCGTCCAATACGCCGATTGGAAGTTTGGATCGTCGTGCTTTTTGCTGCGCCCGCTACAGTTTCTTCACCTGAACCGGTGTATGAAGGGCCGTTGTCTGCCCTGATGCAGCCCCCATTAACCGCCTGGAGTGACCTGATCTGTGAAACCTGTTCTCGCCCTGTTAGCGCTGATGGCGCTGCCGGTTATGGCCGCCGAGCCAACCGTGTATGGCCGCTACGAATACATCAAGCTGCCGGAAATCGACCAAACCTTTAAAGCCAAAATGGACACCGGCGCGCTGACCGCCTCGCTGTCGGCCAAGGACATCGAAACCTTCAAAAAAGACGGTGACGACTGGGTGCGTTTCCGCCTGGCCACCAAAGACGCCAGCGACAAGGTGTACGAACACAAACTGGCGCGCATCAGCAAAATCAAAAGCCGCGCCGACGAAGACGAAGGCGAAGAAAGCGCCGAAGTGGTCAAGCGCCCGGTGGTGGCCATGCGCATGTGCCTGGACGGCACCAGCCGCATCATCGAGGTCAGCCTCACCGACCGCAGCAGCTTCAACTACCCGCTGCTGATCGGCGCCAAGGCCCTGCGTGAATTCGACGCCGCCGTGAACCCGGCGAAGCGGTTTACGGCGGGCCAACCGAAATGCTGATGGCCTGACCGAGATCTGTAGGAGGGGCTTTAGCCGCGATGCTTTTGACGCTCCAAAGCATCGCGGCCCTGTGTCACGCCTATCCCTCAATGCTAAATTGAGCGCCTTGCCTTCCCCGCTGCAGGACGCACATGCCCACCATTCTGTTGGTCGAAGACGAAGCCTCGATCGCCGACACCCTGATATACGCCTTGCAAAGTGAGGGCTACAGCACCCATTGGCTGACCCTGGCCGGCGAAGCGTTGGCGTATCAGCAAACTAACCCCGCCGACCTGCTAATTCTCGACGTCGGCCTGCCCGACATGACGGGCTTCGAAGCCTGCAAACAGCTGCGCCGTTTTTCCGAGGTGCCGGTGATTTTCCTCACCGCGCGCAACGCTGAAATCGATCGCGTGGTGGGCCTGGAAATCGGTGCCGATGACTACGTCACCAAACCTTTCAGCCCCCGTGAAGTGGCGGCGCGGGTCAAGGCCATTCTCAAGCGCGTGCAACCGCGCGCGCCGGCCGCGCCCGTCAGCGCCTGCGTGTTTTCGGTCGATGCCGAGCGCTTTCAGATTCACTACCACGGCCACCTGCTAGGCCTGACCCGCCACGAATTTCGCCTGCTGCAGACGCTGGTTGCCCAGCCGCTGCGGGTGTTCAGCCGCGAGCAGTTGCTGGACGCCGCCGGCGTACCGGCCGAAGCCGGCTACGAGCGCAATATCGACAGCCACATCAAAAGCCTGCGCGCCAAGTTGCGCCAGGTAACGGCAGATGCCGAACCGATCCAGACCCATCGCGGCCTGGGCTACAGCATCAAGGTGGACTGATGCCGCTCGGGATCCGGATATTCCTCGTCTACTTCGTGTTCGTCGGCTTGTCTGGCTGGTTTGTGCTGAGCACGGTGATGGACGAAATTCGCCCCGGCGTGCGCCAGACCACCGAAGAAACCCTGGTGGACACGGCCAACCTGCTCGCCGAGTTATTGCGCGATGACCTGCACAACGGCCGCCTCGATCAACAATATTGGCAGGCGCAATTTCAGGCCTACGGGCAGCGCCAACCGCACGCGCAGATCTGGGGCCTGACCAAACGCGAAGTCAGCCACCGCATCTACGTCACCGACGCCACCGGCAAGGTGCTGGTCGACTCCACGGGCGTGGCCGTGGGCCAGGATTATTCGCGCTGGAACGACGTGTTCCTCACCCTGCGCGGCGAGTACGGCGCACGCTCTACGCGCGAGGTCGAAGGCGACCCGGAAACCTCGGTGATGTACGTGGCCGCGCCGATCAAGGACGACGGCAAGATTATTGGCGTGGTCTCGGTGAGCAAACCGAGCCGCACCTTGCAGCCGTATATCGAGCGGTCGCAGAAGCGCCTGGCCTGGTTTGGCGCCGGGCTGATTCTGCTGGGCTTGCTGGTGGGCGGGCTGCTGTCGTGGTGGCTGAGCGCGTCGCTGCGCCGGCTTACCGACTACGCCCAAGCGGTGTCGGCCGGCGAGCGCAGCCCGTTGCCGGCCTTGCAAGGCGGCGAGCTGAAGCAGCTTGCCGAGGCGCTGGAGCACATGCGCAGCGAGCTGGAGGGCAAGGCCTACGTCGAGCGCTACGTGCACACCCTGACCCACGAATTGAAAAGCCCGCTGGCGGCGATTCGCGGCGCCGCCGAATTGCTGGAAAGTGACATGCCGGCGCAGCAGCGCGAGCGTTTCGTCACCAACATTCAAACCGAAAGCGCGCGCTTGCAGCAGTTGATCGAACGGCTGCTCAACCTGGCACTGGTCGAGCAACGTCAGGGCCTGGACGAGCGCGTGCCGCTGCCGCTACGTGCGCTGGTGGAGGAGCAATTACAGGCGCAGGCGGCGCGCATCGTCAGCGCCCGCTTGCAGGTGGAAAACCAGGTGCCTGACGAAGTGCAGGTGCGCGGCGAGCGTTTCCTGTTGCAGCAGGCGCTGGCCAATCTGCTCGACAACGCCCTGGACTTCACCCCAGCCGGCGGCCAGCTGCGCTTCGCCGCCGAGCCGCACGACGACACCCTGACCCTGATCGTTTTCAACCAATGCGCGCCGATTCCCGACTACGCCCTGGCCCGTTTGACCGAGCGCTTCTATTCCTTGCCGCGCCCAACGAGCGGGCGCAAGAGCACCGGCCTGGAGCCTCGACTTTGTGCAGGAAGTGGCCAGCCTGCATGGTGGTGCTATAACAATTGGCAACGTCGACGAAGGCGTGGAGGTTCGCTTGAGCCTGCCGCTGGTGCACTAGCAGAAGCCGTTTTCAGCGCTGTAACGGCTCTGCAAAGCCTGTTCAATAGTGTCCAAACAAGCGCGCAAGGCCCGGCGGCCTTGCAGGTGGCACTAAATGTGAAAGCCACTGCGACAACAAGAACGCCACAGGAGTCAGGGTATGAAAACGGTTGCGGAAATCCTCAAGTCAAAAACGCGGAACACCATTTTCAGTGTCACGCCTGACACCTCGGTGCTCGACGCCGTGAAGCTCATGGGCGAGAAGGGCATCGGGGCGTTGGTGGTGATGCAAGGCGAGCAATTGGTCGGCATCGTCAGTGAGCGCGACTACGTACGCAAAATCGCCATGCTCGAACGCGCCTCCCCGGCCACGGTCAGCGAAATCATGACCTCCAAGGTCATTACCGTGAAGCCCCAAAGAAGGCAACCGCCACTGCATGCAACTGATGACCGACGGCCACCTGCGTCACCTGCCGGTGATGGATGAGGGCAAGTTGATCGGGCTGCTGTCCATTGGTGACTTGGTGAAAGACATCATCTCCGAGCAGGAGAGTTTGATTAATCATTTGGAGCAGTACATTCGCGGGGAATAGGGGGAATAGCCGGGAATAGTGGGGCGGCCGGCCCTCACCCCCGGCCCCTCTCCCGCAGGCGGGAAGAGGGGAGCAGGGCAGTTGAGTTTGTTTCCGCAGGCGGGCGAGGGGAGCAGAGCAGTTGAGTTTGTTTCCGCAGGCGGGCGAGGGGAGCAGAGCAGTTGAGTTTGTTTTCGGGCGAGGGGAGCTTAATCGCGGTAGTCGCCCAATTCCCTCGCCCGCGCGCGGGGAGAGGGTGCCCGAAGGGCGGGAGAGGGCCGCTTCTCGCTTCTCCACACACTCTCCACATTCCCCCATAACCCCACCACCGCGCCTCCCCACACTCTCTCCATCCCAACCACATGGAGAGCACCGCGATGAACCGCAGCCTGGGCATCAAACTCGGGGCCATCGGCCTTTTGATTCTGTTGTTGTTAATTCCCCTGTTAATGATCGACGGCCTGATCGGCGAGCGGCAGTCGGCGCGCAATGGCGTGCTCGACAACATTGCCCGCAGCTCCAGCTACAGCCAGCAAATCACCGGCCCCATTCTGGTAGTGCCGTATCGGCAGAAAATCCGCGAATGGAAAACCGCTGAAAAAACCGGCGTGCGCTATCAGGAAGAACGCACGATTTCGAGCCGTCTGTACGTGCTGCCCGAAACCTTCAGCCTCAACGGCGACATCGGCACCGAGCTGCGCGCGCGTGGCATTTACCAGGCGCGGCTGTTCAAAAGTGACAACCAGATCAGCGGCCATTTTGAAGTGCCGGCCAACTACGGCATCACCGAAGACCTCGCCGACTATCAGTTTGACGAGCCTTTTCTGGCCGTAGGCATCAGCGACATCCGTGGCATCAGCAACGCACTGAAGCTCGACCTCAACGGCAAGAAGCTCGACTTCGAACCGGGCTTCGGCGACGACATGCTGGCCAACGGCGTGCATGCGCCGCTGGGCAAAGTCGACACCACCGTCGACATGAACCTGGCCTTCGCCTTCAACCTGAAACTGCAAGGCACCTCCAGCTTCAGCGTGGTGCCGGTCGGCCGCGACAGCCAGGTGCAGCTACATTCCGACTGGCCGCACCCAAGCTTTATGGGCGAGTTTCTGCCGGTGGAACGCGAGATCACCGCGCAGGGTTTCAACGCCACCTGGCAGACCAGTTTCTTCGCCACCAACATGGAGCAAGTGCTGCGCGATTGTGTGTCCACCACCAATTGCAGCAGCTTTGATCCGCGCACCTTTGGCGTGAGCTTTGTCGACCCGGTCGACCAGTACCTGAAAACCGACCGCGCCATCAAATACGCCATGCTGTTTATCGCCCTGACGTTTGCTGGCTTCTTCCTGATGGAGGTGCTCAAACGCCTGGCCGTGCACCCAGTGCAGTACGGTCTGGTGGGCTTGGCCCTGGCGATGTTTTACCTGCTGCTGCTGTCGCTGTCCGAACACCTCGACTTTGCCTTGGCGTACGCCGTATCGGCGGCGGCTTGTGTGGCGCTGGTGGGCTTCTACGTGTGCCACGTGCTGCACAGCTGGTTGCGCGGCGCCGGGTTTACGGCGGGGTTGGGCCTGCTCTACGGCGTGCTGTATGTGTTGCTCAGCGCCGAGGATTACGCGCTGTTGATGGGCTCACTGCTGGTGTTCGGCCTGCTGGCTTGCGTGATGCTGCTGACCCGCAAACTCGACTGGTACGGCGTGGGCAAAACGCCCGAGGCCGAGCCGACCCTGACCCTTGAACCTGGCCTGCTGGGGGAATAACGCCATGCGCATCGTCCTGCAATTTGGCGCCTGTCTGGCCCTGGGTATGTTTGTAGCTCTGCTGATACTGGTGGGCCTGATGTTTGCTCAGCGCTTCGACCTGATCAGCCTTATCGTGCTCACCGGCAAACCCCTGGCGCACCTCGCGCTGGTGGTGTTGCCGGAAGGCTTCTGGATCAGCCTGACCGGCGCCCCGGACGCCGTCGAAAACGCCTCCGTGCGCTCATTCCTGCAAATGTGCGCCGCGCTGGGGCAAGTCGCCCTGCTGGTCGGCGCCGGGTTGTACCGCGTGAGCATGAGCAAGTGAGCGGGCATGTGGGGTTGCGTGAAGATGCGCAGGTTGGGCACCAGTTGGCCCGGAGAATCGCGATGCTTTTCGTAGGTTGGGTTGAGCCGCAGGCGAAGCCCAACGATCCGCGCGATGTTGGGCTTCGCTTCGCTCACCGAACGCGGACCGACCCAACCTACGGTTGTGTACGGCGATAGTGCCGATCAAACCGGCGGCTGAGTCGCCAGCATCGAGGGGCGCTGGCTGACGTCGGCGTACCAGGTGGCCAGGGTTGGGAATTGCTTGCGCCAGTCGAACTCCGCCTGGCGGAAGTCGAGGTAACCGAGGGCGCAGGCGATGCCGATGGCGGCCACGTCGAAACGACTCGGCAGCTCGGCGCCTGCCGCTTCCTCGAACTCACCCAAGGCGCGGACGATTTTTGCCTGCTGAGCGTCGAGCCATTCAGCCCAGTGTTTGTCTTGCGGGCGGGTGGCGAGTTCGTAGCGAATGAGCACGGCGGCATCCATTACCGCATCGGCCAGCGAAGCCAGGGTCAGACGCCGCCAGCGGCTGGCGCCGTCTTGGGGAATCAGCGGTTCGCCGACGTGCTGATGGTCGAGGTAATCGACGATCACGCGGCTGTCGTGCAGCAGCGAACCATCGTCCAGACGCAACGCCGGAATCTTGCCCGCCGGGTTATGGGCGATAACGGCGGCGTTGGGGTTGGTCGGGGTGAGCAACACGGTTTCCAGCTCGACACGCTCCTGCTGGCCGGTCTCGTGGAGAACCACCAGCACCTTGCGCACGAACGGCGAGGCGGGGTTGTGGAACAGCTTCATGGTGGCAGCGGACATGGCGCGATTCTCAAGTTAAAGGCAAGGCGCTAACCCTACAGCGCCACGCCGCCAGGCGCCAAGCGCAGGCACGACAGTTGTCGGTTCTGGCCGCAAACGCATCGAGGCTAAAGCCTCTCCCACAGGAAACGAGAAACCTGTAGGAGAGGCTTTAGCCTCGATAGCGGTAGCGAATGGTACGCAGGCTGAGCGAGCGGCTTAGAACTCCAACTGAGCCGAGAACGTCAGGGTGCGCGGGTCGCCCAGGTAGTAGCTGTTCAGCCAGTATTCCTTGTTGGCCAGGTTGCTGACGTTGGCGCGCAGGGTCAGCTTGTTGTCGGCCACCGGCATGGCGTAGCGGGCGCCGAGGTCGAAGGTGGTGAAGGACGGAATGTCGTGGCGGTTGGCTTCATCGGTGTATTGCTTGCCGGTGTAGTAAGCACCGCCAGTCACGGCTACGCCGGGAATGGCGTTGACATCGTACTCGGCGTACACCTTCGCAAGGCGGGAAGCGACGTTGGTAGGTTTGTTGCCGTCATTGGCGGCGTTATTGGTCTTGGCTAACTCAGCGTCCAGCACGGTAACGCCGCCCACCACTGTCAGTTCAGGCAGCACCTTGCCGGTGATACCAAATTCGACACCGCGATTCTTTTGGCGCCCGTTTGGCGTGTAGACGAAGTTGGTGATGTAGTTCGGCTTGTCGATATCGAACAGCGCCAAGGTAAACAACGTGTCGCCCCACGTTGCTTTGGCGCCGATTTCATATTGCTCGCTGACCTCGGGCGGCAGGGCTGTGCCCGGCGTAACGCCTTGGGAACCGTTCGGCGCCATGCCACCGCCTTCGAGACCTTCAATGTAGGTCGCGTACGTGGTCAACCACGGCGCCGGTTTGTAGATAAGGGAGACGTTCGGTGAGGTCTTGCTCTTGTCGTATTCGGTAATTCCGCCGCCATAAATGAAGTCGTTGGCAAAGGTCTCAATGCTGGAATGAGTAACGCCCAGAACAGTCGACCATTGCGGGTTCAGGGTAATTACGTCGCCGATCAGCACGCTGTTGGTTTCACTGGTGGAAGCCAGGCGCTGATCGCCATTGCCGATGCTGTAGCCCGGTTTGGAAACCTGGGGTGTTTGACTCAGTGGCGGTGTGCCGACCACTGATTGCCACTGGTAGGCAAAGTCGATGTGGTCGGTGTATTGGCGAGTGCGAACGTTGTTGCCTTGATAGCCCACGGTAACCTTGTGGTTAAGCGGGCCGGTGTCGAACATCGAGTCGAGGAACAGGTAGGAAGAGGTTTCCTCATTTTCAACCGGAGCGAACGCATACAACGGCTGCGAGTAAGTACCACGCGTGGGTGCGTTGAATGCGTCGATGGTCGGGCCGGTGTAAACGTACTCTTCGGTGTACTCGGCATAAGCAACCGCACCGCGCAGGGTGAAGATGTCATTGATACGCCAGTTGAAGCGCGAACCGACGCGGTCTTGCTCGGTGTCGGAGAATGCCCAGCGTTGGCTGTACAACTTGTCATTGCTGAGGTCGCTGGCGTCCGGGCGACGGCTGTTGCCGTTGGCGTCGTCGGCGATGTACCAGTAGCTATTCAACCCACGGGTTTCGCTCTTCTTGTGCGAAGCATCGAACTGCACCAGCAGGTCATCGCTGACATTCCAGTCCAGCGCCAGGGTGATCATTTCGCGACGGCGCTTCTGCATGTCGATGGCGGTCTCGCCGTCTTGCGTCAGCACGTTCAAGCGATAACCGAACACGCCCGCATCGTCGATCGGGCCGCCGAAGTCGCCGTGCAGGTAGTAGTTTTCGCCACCGGCATTGCCCAGGGTCACGCTGTTGTAGCGCTCGGCAGTCGGGCGTTTAAGCACGTAGTTGACCAGGCCGCCGGGGTTGCCCGGACCATAGAGAAAGCCGCTCAGACCGGTGAGAATCTCGATCTGCTCCATTTCCTCAACGTAGTTGCCGGCGTCGTAGCCGGTGCTAAACCGCAACCCATCATTGGCAATACTCAAGTTCCCCGCACTGCTAAACCCACGAATCGCCACCGCGCTCGCATACCCGGCGTTTTTCGGCGAGTACAGCTGGGTAAACGGGTTGCGCTTGAACACGTCGTCCGTGGAAGTGGTCTGCGTGTTTTGCAGCATTTCTTTGGAGACGACGCTGATGGAGTACGGCGTGTCTTGCAGGCTCATGCCGCCGAGCGCGCCGACGTTTTTGATTGATTCGGTGCGGTAACCGGAGTCGGCGCTGCCATCGAGGATGCCTGCAGCATTGATGTCGGTGGCGGGCAGGGTCATTTCATCAGTCGCAGCCGGCGCCACACTAAACGTCCCCGCACTATTGGCCACCAACGTCAGCCCCACTACCGCGCAATGCCTGACGCAACGCCGTCTGCGCGTCGTATTGCCCCTGTACCGGCTGCGCGGTTTTGCCAGCGGTCAGGCTCGGGTCGATGCTCAGCACCACGCCGGCCTGGCTGGCGATCTGGTTCAGGGTGCTGGCCAGTGGCGCGGCCGGCAGTTGGTAGCTGCGTACGGCGGCGCTGTCGGCGGCGAGCGCCGGCAGGGTGGCAAAGGCCATGGCGGCGGCCAGTAACGTGGGGCGGAACAGGGTGATGGCGGACTTCGACATTGCGAGCGGCTCCCAAGCAGGAATTAATCTCAATGCCCCTATGCCGAAGCAAAAACGAAAAGTGATAGGGCTGCCTGAAAATATTTCCAGCAGCCCCGCTTTTCAGGGTTTTCAGCCACCGGCGCTGGCACCACGCGCACCCACCAATCGGTGCGGCGTTCGATCTGCACCGGCAGGCTGGGCGGCAGCGCGGCCAGCGCCAGGTCGGTGTTGCGCAACGGGAAGCTGCCGCTGATGCGCAGGTCGGCCACGAGCGGGTCGGCGCTGAGAAAACCGTCGCGGTACTCGCCGAGCTGTTCGAGCAAGTCGGCCAGGCGCATGTTTTCCACCACCAACATGCCGTGGGTCCAGGCGTCAGCGGTAGCGGGTGCAGCGTTCACTGCGCCCAATGCGTCGGCGGCCATCAGCACTTGCTGGCCTTGCTGGATGACATTGGTTTCCGTAGCGGCTCTCGCCGGGCGCGCGGCGACGGCCGACTGCAGCACGATCAGGCGCGTGCCGCCTGGCTCCTGGCGTACCAGAAAGCGTGTGCCCAGGGCGCGCAGCTCGCCATTGCGGGTGGCGACGATAAAAGGCCTGGCATCGCCATGGGCGGTTTCCACGAGTATTTCGCCGCTGCGCAGAAACAGGCGGCGTTGCTGCGGGTTGAAGTCGATATCCAGCGCACTGCGGCTGTTGAGGCGCACCGTGCTGTGGTCTGGCAGTTCCAGTTCGCGCTGCTCGCCCGGCGCAGTGCGCTCGTCGGCCAGCCAGTCGCCCAGCGGCCGGTGTTGTTGCGCCAGGCTCAGGCCCAGCGCGGCGCCGAGCAGCACGCCGAGAATGCCCCCGCTGCGCAGACGCGTTTTGCCCGCGCTGCCGGCGCGCAACAACGCGCGGCGGGCCGGTTGGCTGCTGACGTTGGCGAAATGTTGGTCCACGCCGCTGAGCTGCGCCCAAGCGCGGGCGTGTTCGGCGCTGGCGGCTTGCCACAGGTGAAACTCGGCGCGCTCAAGCTCGCTGGCTTCACCGGAGCCGAGGCACAGCTGCCAGCTGATGGCTTCGTCGAGCACCTTGGCCGATACGCTGCTGCGGTTCATGTCGGCTCGCCGTACAGCGCGATGTAGCACTGGCGCAAACCCTGCGCGAGGTACTGACGCACGCGCGGCACCGACACCCCGAGGCGCTCGGCGATCTCGGCGTGGCCGAGGTTGTCGATGCGGTTGTAGAGAAAGGCCGCGCGCGCATTGCTCGAGCGTGCCGAGCAGGCGGTCGATGGCGCGCAGCGATTCCAGCACCAGCGCTTGTTCTTCAATGTCGGGATGAACGCTTTCTGGCAAGGCGGCCAGTTCGTCGAGGTAGGTTCGTTCCAGCGCGCTGCGGCGGAAATAGTCGATCAGCAGGCCTTTGGCGATGGTGGTCAGCAGGGCGCGCGGTTCGCGCATGTGCAGGGCGTCGGGTTTGCCGAGAATGCGCACGAAGGTGTCCTGGCTGAGGTCTTCGGCCCGGTGTGGGCAGCTCAGGCTTTTACGCAGCCAGCTGAGCAGCCAATCGCGATGATCGCGATACAGCACGCCCGCCAATTCGTGGTTTGTGGATTCCCCAACCGACACAGCACTCACCGCCCAAAAGCAGAACAAACGCGAAATCGAGAATTATTCGCATATGATTGCAGAGAGTGGCCGTGCCTCGCGATTGTTCGCGGTCGGTTATTTATGTGGGCTGCGTTGTGGCGTGATTACAGAGACGGTCGGTGCTGCCGCCGTTGCCAGCGAGCGAGCCCGTCGGCCAGCGCGGCCGGGCTGTGCAAGCCTTGCTGGCGCGCACGACTGAACAGAATCAGCGCCAGTTCTGCTGTCACCAGTGCGTCGGCGCTGGCGTGGTGGCGCTGCTGCACCTGCAGGCCAAAGTGTGCAGTCCAGTCGTCTAACCCGGCTTGGCGCAGGGTGATGTCGGGGCAGAGCATCGGCGCCAGGTCGGCCACGTCTAGGAAGCGGTGTTCCAGGTTGTAGCCCAATTCCTGCTTCAACGCTTTGCTCAGCATGTGTTGGTCGAATGGCGCGTGAAAGGCCAACAACGGGCTGTCGCCGACAAACTGCATAAATGCCAGCAAGCCGTCGGCGGGCACCACGCCAGCGGCCAGCGCGCTGGGCGCGATGCCATGGATCAGCACGCTGGGGCTTACCGGCTGCGCATGGCGTTGCAGGGTGCATTCGAACTGCTGGCCGAGGTTGATGGCGCCGTCCTCGATCACCACGGCGCCAATCGACAGCACCTGATCGCGCTGCAAATTAAGGCCGCTGGTTTCCACGTCGAGCACCACAAAGCGTTGCTCGCGCAGCGGCACGTCGCGCCATTGGCCCGGCGCGGGCAGTTGCGCGCAGGCGTCCAATAACGGTTGGGCGATGGGCTCGGCGGGGCGGCGGCGCAGCCAGTCGAACGGCATCATGGGCGCGTGCTCACAACTGATACCGCAGCGCCAGGCTGCTTTGCAGGCGCTGCGCCTGGCGGAACGACTCGCGCAAAATGCGCCGATCGAGGTGGTTGAGGCTGTCGGGGTCGAGGCGATTGGAGTAACGCTGCTGCTGGCGCGCCTGCTGCTGGTGCTGCTGCATGCGGGTTTGCTGAATAAAGTGATACGCCTCTTGGTACGCGGCGCCGTTGAGCGGGTCGATCACTTCCTTGGCGATTAACTCACGCAAGCGCTGCACCGTATTGCCCGCGCTGATGCCATGGGCCAATGCCAACAGCCGCGCGCCATCCACGAATGGCGTCAGCCCCTGCACTTTTAAATCCAGCGTGTGTTTTTCGCTGCCGCTGCGCGCCACCACAAAATCGCGAAAGCGCCCCACCGGTGGGCGGTTGCGCAGGGCATTGGCGGCCATCATGCGCTGGAAAATCTGATTGTCCGCCACCTCGATCAGAATCTGCTGACGCAGCACTTCGCAGCCTTCCACCGGCCCCCACACCGCGCGCAAGTCGAAGTAAATGCTCGAAGCCAACAAATGTTCCGGGCTGGCATCGCGGATAAAACTGCTAAAGCGCCGCGACCATTCCAAGTGCGACAAACACAGCTGCGGGTTGCTGGCCATGACGCCGCCCTTGCACAGGCTGAAGCCGCATTTATCCAGGCTGTGGTTAATGCGCTCGGCCAACGGCAGCAGCTTGCCGCGCTTGATCGCTGCGTCGGCCGCATCGCTGGCCTCGAACAACATGCCATTGTCCTGATCGGTATGCAGCGTCTGCTCGCGTCGCCCTTCGCTGCCGAAACACAGCCACGTAAACGGCACGCCCGGAGCGCCCAACTGCTCGATGCTCAACTCGATGACGCGGCACACCATGTGGTCGTTGAGCAGCGTGATGATTTGCGTGATCTGCGTAGACGATGCGCCGTGGGCGAGCATGCGTTCGACCAACTGGTGAATATCACTGCGCAGCGCCACCAGCGTCTCCAGCCGGTTGGCGTGGCTGATGGTGCGCGCCAAGTGCACCAGGTCGACCCGTTGCAGGGAAAACAGATCACGCTCGGACACCACGCCGCGCAGCTCGCCGTTTTCCACCAGGCAGACATGGGCGATATGTCGCTCGGTCATGGCGATGGCGGCGTCAAAGGCGCTAGCCATGGGCGGCAAATGGAAGGGAGACGGAATCATCACATCGGCAATCGGCCCGCCCAGATTCTCCGCCCCGGCGGCGACCACCGCGCGCAAATCGCGCAGAGTGAAAATGCCGGTGGGACGACGGGCATCGTCGACAATCACGATGCTGCCCACTTGTTGCTCATGCATCAGGCGCACGGCCGCGCTGATCGGCGTGTCGGCGCTGCACGTTACAGGCTGGCGCATCGCCAACTCGCGGAGCGGCGTATCCAGCGAATACTGCGCACCCAGCGTGGCGACAGCCTGGCGCTGCACTTGCTGATTGACCTGATCGAGCAGACTGCTGACGCCGCGCAACGCAAAGTCACGAAACGGCGCAGACAAGGCAAACACCTTGATAAAGGCGTCTTTGCCCAGCAGCAAACAGAACGTGTCTTCGCCCGCTAAGTGCTCCGTGCGGGTTGCCCGTTCACCCAGCAGCGCCGCCAGCGGAAAGCACTCGCCGGTGGTGATCTCAAACGTGGTTTCCGTACCGCGCCGCGCCGTGTGCGGTCGCTCACCGACTACCAGGCCTTGCTTGACGATATAAAAGTGCTGAACCGGCCCGCCGCTGGGCTTGAGAATGCTTTCACCGGCGCCATAAAACCGTAGCTGGCAGTTCTCCAGCACATAGCCCAAGTGGGCGTTTTCCATCTGATTGAACGGCGGAAACTTCTGCAAAAACTCCATCAACCCGAGGATGTTCTGCTGCACCGCCACCTTGCCCGCCTGGGCGAATTCACTGGCCTTGCTCATAACGCTGCGTCCGGACCGTGGCCTTGAATTCATCGAAAGGCCATCGTCGGGAAAATCGGACGGGGGGGCCATGGGACATAAGTCTAGTTCGGGGCGCGGGCCCGGAGATCGATTTTTAGTCGTAGTTCTGTATGAAAGAACGTGGTGGTGCAGTACCCGTTCAATTCGCTTGCTTGGCTTCCTCTGCGGTTTTTGTCGGAACCTCTTAAAGGAGCTTAGTTTACGTCGCTCTTGCATAGTCATAGTTTATAAAAGTCCGTCGGATGCTTCCTAAGTTGGCGCTCGAAGCTTGCGCAACCAATTGTAGGGGTTGAATCTAGATGCTGTTCTGATGTGTTTAGTGGCGTGCCGTTGAAAAACAAACCGGGAGTATTTATTTGGATTTTCCAAACTTTTTGGCGGAGGGGCGAGAAGATGGTTTCTTGGTGCGTAGTTGGATTGGCATACTCTTTATCTTGATTCTATTTGCGATTTGCTCGTGCACGTTGCTGGTCCCGACCTCTAGAACGGATTTTCATCTGGATAAAGCATTCGAAACCACAAAGGTATTTGAGTGCGCCCAACAAACTCTCGTGGACCTAAATGATCGAGAAGATTGGTGGCCCTCGGCGATTTCTCGCATGGAGCCAGAGAGAGGAAGATTTCAGACGGATAACTTTGACGAGACTAATGCTGTGGGTTTTTCTTTTCGGATTTGGTACGACCAATATTCCGGTTCGGGCCTGATTGTCGTCCGTGCTATCGGTGCTTATTACACAGATCTAGGGGCAGAAAAAGCGGTGGAGCGTGTCAAGGCAGGGGTTTTTAATTGTTTAAACAGATAGCTTTTATTTAACAGGGTTGTGTCTGTGAAGAGCGCGACCACCAGTTTATGGTGAAATTAAGATGATAGATTTCTTCCGAATAGAAGCACGTTCTTACGACATCCTTGATGCCGGAATTGCAAGCCATAATTATTGGGTACTTAGGGATCCGGCAGGTAATAAAATTGCCGAGCTGCATGGCCTAGCCACAGATAGGGCTTCTGGAAACCCGGTCGCAATTGGGGTTTCGGAAAAAGAGTCTTTACGGGCATGGAGCTTTGTTGAAGATGGATGGGAAAACATCATTGGCGTCAGCAGTAGTTCGCCCTACTTCAAAAATAGCAATCTTTATGACCAAAATCAGCAAAGCCAAGTAGTGTATCTCGGTACTGCGGAAGAAGTTTACACAAGATGGCGAGCTGCGGCCAAGGGGTAAAGTTAATTAATCAGCTGGACTTGAACTATCCGCCATTCGGATTTGAGGTTTTCTCAGATACAGTTAACAGTAACTCTGTATTTCGAACGTTCGGCAAATTAATGTCAGTCGAATTCGATGATTTTTCCGGTGTGATTGAGCCAGGTATCGATAATGACGTGTTGCCCGAGGCAGTCATAAATGTTCTCAAATATTCCTCCAGCATTTCTTCGCCAGAGCAGATTTTCGCTGCTGAGAAAGGAATAGAAAAAGCGCGCGATAACGGAGTGATTAGTCAGAGTTTCTTTGAGACAGTAACGGGTTGGTTTGCAAATATGTACGCCAATATTCTCGATTTCTTCGGATTCGGCTCATCTCCCTCTAAACCAGAACTCGGCGGTAACAGCACCAACCACAAACCCGTCGGCGCCTTCTACGACTCTCAGTCCTCTGTCACCGATAGCGCAACGTCCATTGCCGACAAGACTTTTATGCTGTTCGACGAGCATCGGCGCCCCACCACCGCTGCGCAATTCGCGCTGTTAGACACGAACGCAGACGGCGAACTTTCAGGCGATGAACTCTCATCACTCTCGGCTTGGGCAGATACGAATGAAAACGGCCATCTCGATGACGGCGAAGTTCAGTCGCTGGTAGAGCGGGGAATTGAGCGGCTGCGTTCAAGTGAGTTTGCATTATTTGCCCGTAGCAACGGCACTGCTGTCGGAATGGCTGCTGAGCAATTCGCGTCCGATGAGGCAGATACGGTAGCGCTCAACAACCTGTCCGATGGTGCTCAGAAACAGCTAATAACGGGACGGAAGGTAGGTCGCTTTGTGTTCGGTGATGCTGGTAACGACTTAATGCGCGGCGGTGCAGGTGTCGATTCGATTTCAAGCGGCGCAGGCGATGATGATGTCTACGGTGAGGCAGGTAATGACCGCCTTTGGGGAGAGGCTGGGGACGACCGACTCTTTGGCGGCCTTGGAGCAGATTACCTGTATGGCGACGATGGTAACGACCTGCTGTTAGGCGAAGCCGGCAACGACAAGCTTTTCGGGGGCGAAGGCCTCGATACGTTGTTCGGTGGAGATGAGGCAGATCAGCTTTCAGGCGGTAACGGCAACGACTGGTTAATCGGCGGCACCGGTAATGACCGGCTGTGGGGCGAGGCGGGGGACGACACGCTTTGGGGTGGTGATGGCGATGACATTTTGGCCGGCTTTACTGCAGCCAATGACAGCAAGCAAACCCTGGAAGCCGGTGAGACGGATAACGACACCATTTATGCCGGCGACGGCCAAGACACCATTGCTGGCGGCCTGGGCAATGATCGATTGTTTGGCGATGCCGGTGATGATCGGCTGTTCGGGCAAGTGGGTGACGACGTGCTCTATGGCGGCGATGGCGATGACATTTTGTTCGGCTTCATGGGGTCGGACGAAGCCAAGCAAACGTTGGAGCCCGGCGAAACCGATAACGACTGGCTCTACGGCGGGGCGGGAAATGACACGCTTATCGGCGGTTTAGGCAACGACTATCTCGACGGCGGCGCTGGCGCAGACGTGATGGAAGGCGGCCAAGGTAATGACACTTACGTCGTCAACAGCGTTAACGATTCGATCCTTGAACTCAAGGGCGAGGGCTACGACACGGTTATCAGCAGCACCACTTATCTGCTTAACGCCAATATCGAAGAGCTGCGGCTCCTCGATGGTTTGGATATCCATGGCACGGGGAACTCGCTGGATAACCTGCTCATCGGGAATGAGCGGGACAATATTCTGGATGGCGTAACCGGCGCGGATCGCATGCTTGGCGGGGCCGGCAACGACGTCTATTACGTGGATAACGTCGGCGACCAGACGGTGGAGTACGAGGGTGAAGGTAACGATACCGTCCAGGCAAGTATCAGCCACACGCTGTCAGACAATGTTGAAAACGTAGTGCTGCTGGACTTCGCCAAGGGAGAAAAAGGCGTGATTGATGGGCAGGCCAGCGTGATCTACGGCTTCCCCAAAGCTAACGAACTCGACTACATGCAAGGCGATGCAGTCGAAGGTTATCGGGGTACGTGCGCAATTGTATCGATTGCCAATTTATTGAATCAGGTTGACCGCGCCAGTAGCGAAAGCGAGTTGCTAGAGCTGGCTCTGGATAAACGGTGGGTCGACCGGGAGCTTTTCCCGAAGTACGCACTCAGCTCAGGAGGCAGCACAAACGTCTCGCAGCAGCGGGCGATGCTTAATAGTTACGGGGTGCGCAACGAAGTAATCAATAGCTACAACGAAACGGGGACCGCGTATTTATTGCGCAGTGGTCGCGGCGTAGTTCAAGCGGTAAATGCGGGTCTACTCTGGAACGATGCCAAGTATGTTCAAAGTGGCTCGGCCAACCACATGGTGACGGTTACCGGCGTCGCCTACGGCGAAACGGACGGTGAGTTGCTGGGTTTTTATATCGCGGACTCGGGACGGCAAAAAGTCAGTGACATGACGCGCTTCGTTAGCCTCGATCTGTTCCGCCAAGCGGCCAATGTGCCAGGCGCTTACGCCATCTTCACACTCGAACCGCTCAAACTCTGGGATGAAAACATCAACGCGACCGGTAACAGCCAGGACAACGTCCTGGTAGGTAACCGCGGCGACAACGTGCTCACAGGTGGCGCCGGTAACGATGTGCTGGAAGGTCAAGGCGGGAATGATGTGTTGGACGGTGGTGCCGGTGACGACACCCTTGATGGCGGTGCCGGCAGTAATACCTACCTGTTCGGGCGTGGTTATGGCCATGACACCATCACCAGCGAAGCGACGTTTGCGGCGACTGACGCGCAGTACGTTCAGTTTCTTGATGCAGTAGGCGCTAACGATCTTTGGTTCAGCAGAGCGGCAAATAACCTGGACGTGAGCATTATCGGCACGCATGACACGCTGACTATTTCCGATTGGTTCGTTGATCCGAGTAAACAGAACACTTCGTTTCAGACCTCGACAGGCGATGCGTTGACGGCCGCCAAGGTCAATCGCCTGATCGAAGCCATGGCCGCATTCGCGCCGCCGAGTTCGGCAAGCAGCAGCCTGCCGCCCAATTACCAGGCGGCGTTGGAGCCTGTGTTGGCAGCGAGCTGGGGCTAGGGGGTTGCTTGGAGGCGAAGCCTGCACCCGGCTTTTTGCAAGCGCCGAGTGCAGGGTTCGTTAGCAAGCTGGGTCCTTCGAAATGGGTAGCGTGACTACACCGCAGCGGGCTTGGCATCTGAGCAAGCCCGCTTTTTTAACGAACCTTGGATTTCCCATGATTAACGCATTCAGCATCGAAGCGCGCTCTTTCAACATTCTGAACGCGGGTGTGGCGAGCCATAATTTTTGGGTGTTGAAAAACGCCGCCGGGGAAAAAATTGCCGAGTTGCATGGCTTGGCCACTGATAGAGCCTCGGGAAGACCGCTACCGGTCGGCACCACCAAACAGCATTCGCTGCGGGCCTGGAGTTTCGTTGAGCCCGATTGGGTGGCGGCCATCGGCGTCGACAACAGCTCGCCGGCATTCAAGAGGAGCAATCTGTATTTGCCCGGACAACGTCAGAAGGTGTTGTTTCAAGGCGCTGCGCAGGAGGCGTATGCACGCTGGCAGGCAGCAGGGCGAGCGTTGGCGGTGATCAATGAACTGGATCTGGATTACCCGCCGTTCGGTGTCGCCGTGTTCGGTAAAACGGTGAATAGCAATTCGATGTTTCGCACGTTCAGGAAACTGATGGGACTGCCGCATTACTATTTTTCCGGCCTGTTGCAGCCGGGTATCAGTAACGATGTGCTGCCGCGCGAGGTGATCGAGCGGCTTAAATATTCAGCGTCGGCACCCAGCGAAATGGCGTCACTTGTGCAGTGAGGCTATGAAGCCCAGCGGCGTTCCGCAGATTTGCCCCATAAAAAAACCGCCCAATCAGGCGGTTTTTTTATGCGGTGACGCGGTGCTTACGGCAGGGTGAACAGCACTTTCACCTTGTCGGTCACGGCAGCCTTGTCGACATAGCCGATGGCGTCCGCTTCGGCGCCCACTTTGGCGACAACGGCAGCGTCATCGGCAACGCTTGGCAGCGGTTGGCCTTTGCCAGTGAACACCAAGCCCGACCAGTACGACTTCAGCTGCGACTCGTTTTTGCTGGCGACGCTGCTGTAGAACTTGTCTTTGGTGGGGTTCCATTCTTTCTGGTCGACGCCTTTGAGCGACTTGTCTTTACCCAGAAAAATGTTGGCCACGTCTGATTGGCTCGGGTTGGCACTGGCGCCAGCATTGACGATCACCGCCACTTCGGCGTGAGCCAGGGTGGCAGCGGCCATCAGGGTGCTGGCATAGAGAGCGCGAATTGCAAACTTCATGGGGGCTCTCCTTAGAATACGAAGTCAACGCCGACGCTGATGATGTCGCCGTCGAAGTTGCGCGAAGGCGTGCCCGCCAGGCCGTTGGTCGCTGAATAGACCGCGTGGTTGTAGCTCTCTTGGGCGTTTTCGACGAACACGCCGCCGTAGCCGCCGGTGGTGTCCACGCGCTTGTATTCGCTTTTGACGATCACGGTCGGGGTCACGTTGTAGTTCAGGCCGTAGGTCCAGGAAGTCTGGCGACCCTCGTCTTCGTCCAACTGGGCGTAAGTGACGTGGGCCAGGAAGTCGCCGAAACGGCGGCCGCCCATCAGGTAGAACGCGTCGGTGCTGCCGGCGTCATCGGCTTCGATGATGCGGCTGGTCCACTCGTTGGCGGTGATCCAGGTGCCGTCGTCGTACTGGTAGCCCACGGAAGTGAATTTGCCCTTCTGCTGGTCCAGCTGATTAAGCGGGATGGTGATACGTGTGCGGAACGGCGTGGTAACCCGGCCGGTGATGTCGGCGTCGATATCGGCTTCGGTGTAGCCGATGCGCACGGTGCCGAAGTCATTAGTGGCGAGGCTGACGTTGGCGGCGAAAATTTTCTTGTAGTCGATGTCGTAGAGGTCATCGGCGGCGAAAATGTTGCGGTTGACCGCCTGGCCACCCGCAACCTGGAAGCTTACCGAGCCAAAGGAAAGCGGCAGGGTGTAAACGGCATCCGCACCTTCGTAGTTGCTGACCTGAACTTGGCTGTACACCTCGTCTGGCAGACGCAGCCAGGGGTAGGTGAAGCCGACGTCGAGGGTTTCCGAGTACATGTACACCGGGCTGCGCAGACGACCGGCACGCAGCATCAGGCCGTCGGTGGCTTGCCACGACAAATAGGCCCATTCCAGGTTGGCTTTCCAGTTGTCTTGCTCGGGCTTGAGCGTTGCCTGCACGGTGACGCCGACGGTGTCGGTGAGGCCGTACTGGAACTGGCCGCCGAGCTTGGACAGTTGGTCGCCGCGCCAGGAGTCGTTGGTCTGGCCGTTCACGCCGTAGCTGCGGCCATCGTCTTCACCACCCAGGTGGGTAATGCCGGCGGTGCCGAAACCGTTAAAGCGATATTCGCCTTGGTCCAAGGCAAACGCCGGTGTGCTCGCAAGGCAGGCTGCGAGGGTGAATACTCGAAGTTGGGTCATTCTGGTGCTCTCGTGTTAAACGCGGAATTGGGCCGTAGCGGCGCGCAAATGGTCCCCGGTGCTGACCAACTGCTCGCCAAGGCGTGCGGTCGCATCGGCCCCGTGTGTGGTTGCTTGCGTATCCCTCTGCAACACTTCTGTGTCTTTTTGAATGGAGTTGGAAAGGCCGATCTGCTCCTGGGTGAACTGGGCGATGCCGGCATTCAACTCGTCAATCTGGCGAACAGCCTGGGCGATAGCGTCCAGGGTTTCGGTGGCAGCCACCGAGCGTTCGATACTGGCCTGGGCTTTCTGGCCGTTCTGCGTCATTACGTTCAGCACGCCATTGGCGCTGTTTTGCAGGCGCTGAATAATGTTCTGGATTTCAGCCGTGCTGGCTGCGGTCTTCTGCGCCAGGTTGCGCACTTCGTCTGCCACTACGGCAAAGCCGCGACCTTGCTCGCCCGCCCGCGCGGCTTCAATAGCGGCGTTCAGGGCCAATAGGTTGGTTTGCTCGGCAATGCTGCGAATGACCGTGAGCACCGAGCCCACCTGCTGGGTTTCTTCTTCCAATTGCTCCATGGCCTGAACCGAGCCCATGACGCTACTGCCCAGGTCGCTGATGCTGGAGGACAGGCTGCCGATGTTCTGGCGCGCGCTTTCGGCTTGTTTCGACGCCGCGCCCGCCTCGTGGGAGGCCTGTTGCGAACGCTGCGCCACTTCCTGAATGCTGCCGGTCATGGTGGCAATGTCGCGGCTGATGGAGTCGGTGTGACCCTGCTGCGAGCGGGCGTTTTCTTCGGCGCCCTGGGTTAGCCGGTACAGCTCCTTGGACATATCGCCCAGTGGGCTGGCAGCATTGACGATCTGGCGGATGGTGCCTTGCAGCTTGTCGAGGAAACCGTTGAACAGTTTGATCATCACGCCGATTTCGTCGTTCGTTTCCACCGTCACGCGGCGGGTGAGATCGCCGTCGCCGCTGGCAATGGCTTTCAACGAGTCGATCACGCCATGGATGTTGCTCATGACACTGCGAATGACCATCACCGAACCGATGCTGACCAGCAAAATGAGCGCGATGCTCAGGCCGTAACCGACGCGAGTGGTGGTGGCATTGTCAGTGCGGGTTTGCGCCAGGCTGGTCTGGAAATCGTCATAGGCGTGGGCGCGAAACTGCTCGCCGGCTTTCTGCGCCAGTTGCAGGTCGTTGGCCATGCGGTCGAGGTTGGCGCGCAGGTCTTCAAAGGCTGTGCCCTTGAGCAGTTGTTCGGTGGCCGAGAAGGCGTTGTCGGCATAGCTCTTTACGGCGGCGGTCCAGGCACGTAACTCATCGCGTCGTTGCGGCTGATCGTTCACCAACGTCTGCAGGGCTTGCTGCTTGACGTTGATTTCGTCGATCACTTTGCGAGCGTCGTTGAGCGTTTCCATTTCGCCGGCCGCAACGGCGCTGTTGAGCAGGCCGGGGATACGGGAAAACTGGAAGATCACCGCGTCGGCGTTTTCCAGTGTCGGGTAGCTCTGTTTTTCCAGCGCGACGAGGCGGGTGTCGTTATTGCTCAGTTGAATGCCGGTGTAGACCACGAAGAGCAGCAGGCCGATAAGCGCCACGGCGGGCGGCAGGGAAAGCTTCAACGTCAGCGGCATATTTTTGAACATGGACTTGTTTCCAGACTGCGGCAGAGGAAAAGTTTCCAAATGAAACTAATTATCTTTTATTGGTCACCAGCTGACCATTGTATAGGTCGCGGTACATTTTTATCGGCATTTAGCTGGGCGGCTTAAGTTTTCCGTATGCCCGCTGGTCTGGTTGTCTGTAGGGCTTTTCCGGGACGGGTGGAGGGCCAGGTGCCATCAGGCAGCTATCGCCGAGGAATACCCATAAAAAAACGCCCCGAAGGGCGTTTTTTTTGTGCCGCTGTCGAGTGAGTTACAGGCCGTTTTTGGCTTTGAATTCACGACGACGACGGTGCAGAACCGGCTCGGTGTAGCCGTTCGGTTGCTTGGCGCCTTCGATCACCAATTCCAGGGCAGCCTGGAAAGCGATGTTGTCGTCGAAGTTCGGAGCGAGCGGACGGTACAGCGGGTCGTTGGCGTTCTGACGGTCAACCACCGGCGCCATGCGCTTGAGGCTGGCCACAATCTGCTCTTCGCTGGCGATGCCATGACGCAGCCAGTTGGCGAGCAATTGGCTGGAAATACGCAGGGTGGCGCGGTCTTCCATCAGGCCAACGTCGTTGATGTCCGGCACTTTCGAGCAGCCGACGCCTTGGTCGATCCAGCGTACGACGTAACCCAGAATGCCCTGCGAGTTGTTGTCCAGTTCGTTCTGGATTTCGTCTGCAGACCAGTTGGTGTTAGCCGCCAGCGGGATGGTCAGGATGTCGTCAATCGAGGCACGCTCGCGCTTGGCCAGTTCGGCCTGACGGGCGAACACGTCAACCTTGTGGTAGTGCAGCGCGTGCAATGCAGCGGCGGTCGGCGACGGCACCCAAGCGGTGTTGGCGCCGGCCAGTGGGTGAGCGATTTTCTGCTCAAGCATGCCGGCCATCAGGTCGGGCATGGCCCACATACCTTTACCGATCTGGGCGCGACCTTGCAGGCCGGTGGCCAGGCCGATATCGACGTTCCAGTTCTCGTAGGCGGCAATCCACTTCTCGGCTTTCATGGCGGCCTTGCGCACAACCGGGCCGGCTTCCATGGAGGTGTGGATTTCGTCACCGGTGCGGTCGAGGAAGCCGGTGTTGATGAACACCACGCGCTCGCTGGCGGCTTTGATACACGCCTTGAGGTTGACGGTGGTGCGGCGCTCTTCGTCCATGATGCCGACTTTCAGGGTGTTGCGTGGCAAGCCCAGAACGTCTTCGACGCGGGTGAAGATTTCGCTGGTGAAGGCGACTTCTTCCGGGCCGTGCATTTTTGGCTTAACGATGTACACCGAGCCGGTACGGGTGTTCTTGCGGCTGGTGTTGCCGTTGAGGTTGTGCACCGCGATCAGGCTGGTGAACAGTGCATCCTGGATGCCTTCCGGAATTTCGTTGCCTTGGGCATCGAGAATGGCCGGGTTGGTCATCAGGTGGCCGACGTTACGCACGAACAACAGGCTGCGACCGTGCAGGGTCAACTCGCTGCCGTCCGCTTTGGTGTAGACGCGGTCGGGGTTCATGGTGCGGGTGAAGGTGGTGCCGCCCTTGGCCACTTCTTCGGCCAGGTCGCCCTTCATCAGGCCGAGCCAGTTGCGGTAGATGACGGTTTTGTCGTCTGCATCCACGGCGGCTACGGAGTCTTCGCAGTCCATGATGGTGGTCAGCGCCGCTTCCATCAGCACGTCTTTCACGCCGGCCGCGTCGGTCTGGCCGATGGGGCTGGACGCGTCGATCTGAATTTCAAAGTGCAGGCCGTTGTGCTTGAGCAGCACGGCTACGGGTGCATTGGCCGGGCCTTGGAAACCGATCAGTTGCGCATCGTCGCGCAGGCCGGTGTTGCTGCCGCCTTTGAGGCCGACCACCAGTTTGCCGTCGACGATTTTGTAGGCGGTGGAATCAACGTGCGAGCCGGCAGCCAGCGGCGCGGCGTCGTCTAGGAAAGCGCGGGCGAAGGCAATTACCTTGTCACCGCGAACCTTGTTGTAACCCTTGCCTTTCTCGGCGCCGCCTTCTTCGCTGATCGCGTCGGTGCCATACAGGGCATCGTAGAGCGATCCCCAGCGGGCATTGGAGGCGTTGAGGGCGAAACGCGCGTTCATCACCGGCACTACCAGCTGCGGGCCGGCCATGTGGGCGATTTCTTCGTCGACGTTTTGGGTAGTGGCTTGGAAATCTGCGACTTCTGGCAGCAGGTAACCAATGTCTTGCAGGAAGGCTTTGTAAGCCACGGCGTCATGCGCCTGACCAGCACGTGCCTGGTGCCAGGCGTCGATCTTGGCCTGCAACTCATCACGTTTGGCGAGTAGTGCGTGGTTCTTCGGTGCGAGGTCATTGATGACGCTCTCTGCACCTTTCCAGAACTGCTCGGCAGAAATCCCGGTGCCGGGAATAGCTTCGTTGTTTACGAAGTCGAACAGGACTTTGGCGACCTGCAGGCCACCGACTTGAACGCGCTCAGTCATTACTTGCCTCTCTGCTCAGCTCTTAGCTGTACTCAATAGCTCACTGCGGATAGCCCTGTACGGACCCGGCGTTGGCCGTCTTGTAGTCCGAGGCGCGGCATACTACATCATGATCGGTGGAAAATCAGCGGGCATGCGTCGAACTGCGACCAGCTATGGCCTCGGCAGTCACAACGGGGGCGCGGATGTTCTCAAAAAAAAGCGCTTTTGTTCCACAAAAATCTTCGTTTCGTACACGATTTTGTAGTGTTACTACCTTTTTCGCCTTGCTCGACAGCGCTCGTAGGCTTTTGCCTATACTCGCGCAAGCCCTTTAGGAGCGCCATGTATGCCCGTTCACGCCGTCCAAACCCGCGACCTTGACGACCTCGCCTCGTTGTTCGCCGGTTATCTTGAGTTCTATGAGGTGCCGCGTCCGCTGGATGAGATTCGAGGCTTTCTCGCCGCTCGTCTGCATAAGGGTGATTCCACCGTATTGCTGGCGCGTGACGAGGCCGGTGCGGCCCAGGGCTTCGTGCAGCTTTATCCCTTTCATTCCTCTTTGGCCCTGGCGCCTGCGTTGTTGCTCAGCGATTTGTTCGTAAGCCCGTCGGCCCGCCGCCAAGGTGTAGGCGAACTGCTGATGAATGCTGCCCGCGCCCATGCCGAAGCAACCGGCGCCTGCGGCTTGCAGTTGGAAACCGCGAAAACCAATCTGGCTGGCCAGGCGTTGTACGAAAGCCTGGGTTATGTGAAAGACGAGGTGTACCTGACCTACTGGCTCAGCCTGACCTGACAGCGCTTTTTGTAGGAGCCAGCTTGCTGGCGAACCCTGCAATCACCGATTTCGAATTGCGTTCGCCCCTATCGCCAGCAAGCTGGCTCCTACGATGTGGCGGACGCCGCGTTAATCACAGCAAGGAGTTAACCGTGAAGCATTTGGTGTTGACCGTAATTGCCGAAGACCAGCCCGGTTTGGTGGAAAAGATCGCCAGCTGCATTTCAACCCACGGCGGCAACTGGCTGGAGAGCCGCATGTCGCGCATGGCGGGGCAGTTCGCCGGCATTCTGAAAGTGAGCGTTCCTGCCGAAGGGCACCACGATCTGGTCACCGCGTTGCAAGCGTTGGATGGCCAGGGCATTCGCGTACTGCTGGCCGAAAGCGGCCTCGACCCGGCGCACGCGTGGAAGCCGATTTTGCTCGACCTGGTAGGCAACGACCGGCCCGGCATCGTGCGCGATATCACCCGCGTGCTCAGCGAGCTGGAGGTGAACGTGGAGAGTCTGGTTACCGATGTAGTGCCGGCGCCCATGAGCAACGAGCCGCTGTTTCATGCCGAGGCGACGCTGGCGGTTCCGCTGAGTTTGTCACTCGATGTGCTGCAGGCGCGCCTGGAAACACTGGCCGATGACTTGATGGTTGAGCTGGTGTTGCGCAGCGAGGAATAACCTCGGCTGCGCGATGCCGGTCAGGCGACGGGCAGTTTGCTGCGCTGCAAACTGCGCCAGGCGTCGACGCTGTAGACAGCCAGCGCCGCCCAGATAAAGGCGAAGGCGGTCAGCGTGCTTGGGCTCAGGTGTTCACCGAATAGCAAGGTGGCTTGCAGCAATACCAGCGTCGGCGCCACGTATTGCAGGAAGCCCAGCGCCGCATAGGACAAGTGCCGCGCGGCTGCGTTGAAGCACAGCAGCGGCACCAGCGTTACCGGGCCGGCCGCCGCCAGCCATAGCCACTGGGTGCTGGTCCAGAAGTCCGGTTGCCGGCTCAACGCGTCCGGGCTGAGCATTAGCCAGCCAATGGCGAACGGCACCAACAGCCAGGTTTCCACCACCAGGCCGGGCAGGGCGGCTACAGGCGCCTGTTTGCGGATCAGCCCGTAAAACGCGAACGACAGCGCCAGCATCAGCGAAATCCACGGCACATGGCCGGCCAGCCATAGCTGCTGCGCCACGCCAATACTCGCAAGCGCCACCGCCAACCATTGCAGGCGCCGTAAACGCTCGCCCAATAACACCATGCCCAGCAGCACGTTGATCAGCGGATTGATGTAGTAGCCGAGGCTGGCGTCGAGCATGTGGCCGTTGTTTACGGCCCACACATAGGTCAGCCAATTGGCTGCGATCAGCGCGCCGCCAAGAACCAGCACCCCGAATCGACGCGGGTTTTTGCGCAGCTCGCCGAACCAGCCCGGATGCTTCCACACCAGCAGTAACAGCACGCCAAACAACGCCGACCAGAGCACGCGGTGCACGATGATTTCCAGCGCAGGCACCTGCGCGATGGCTTTGAAGTACAGCGGGAACAGGCCCCAGATGGTGTAGGCGCAAATGCCGAGTAGATACCCGCGGCGCGGGTTGGCGCTGGTCATGGAAGTCCTTGGTGAAAAAACGCAGGGGCTCATTCTAGTCAGCCCGCTGGCATCTGTCCGACCTGGCGACTGCGCCTGTGCGAAATCGCTCGATTCTGCGAAGCAGTGGTTGGGCATTGCTCCAAGACAACATCAGCGACGGGTTGATGGCCTGCAATGGCCGGCAAACTCAATCGCTGATGGAGCTTGGAATGAACCACATCAAACCGCTGGTAATGGCCGTCGCGCTTGGCTTGGCAGGCACGGTAATGGCAGGCGGGGCCGACAACTTGCAACGGGTCAAGGTTGACCTGGTGGCGCCACCGCAGGTTCACGCCCACCAGCAAGTCGACACCGGCGCGCCGAAGGTGGTGCAGTTCCGAATGACCATCGAAGAGAAAAAAATGGTCGTCGACAACCAGGGCACCACGTTACAGGCGATGACCTTCAACGGCTCGATGCCGGGCCCAACCATGGTGGTGCACGAGGGCGATTACGTTGAACTGACGCTGGTAAATCCGGCGACCAACAGCCTGGCGCACAACATCGATTTTCACGCCGCCACCGGAGCCTGGGTGGCGCCAAGTTGACCTTCGTTTCGCCAGGCCAGGAAACCGTGCTGCGCTTCAAAGCCGACCGCAGCGGCACCTTTGTTTATCACTGCGCGCCCGAGGGCATGGTGCCGTGGCATGTGGTGTCGGGCATGAGCGGCACGCTGATGGTGCTTCCGCGTGAGGGGCTCAAAGACCCGGCGGGCCAGGCCTTACACTACGACCGCGCGTACACCATTGGCGAGTTCGACCTGTATATCCCGAAAGGACCGGACGGCAAGTACAAGGAATACCCCAACGCCATCGCCGGTTACGCCGACACCCGCGCCGTCATGCGCACCCTCACGCCGAGCCACGTGGTGTTCAACGGCCGCGTCGGTGCGCTGACCGGCGAAAACGCCATGACCGCCAAGGTCGGCGAAACCGTGCTGTTTATCCATTCCCAGGCCAACCGCGACACCCGCCCGCACCTGATTGGCGGCCACGGCGATTGGGTGTGGGAAAACGGCAAGTTCGCCAACCCGCCGCAGAAAAACCAGGAAACCTGGTTTATTCGCGGCGGCTCAGCTGGCGCTGCGCTCTACACCTTCAAGCAACCCGGCATCTACGCCTACGTGAACCACAACCTGATCGAAGCCATGGAACTGGGCGCTGCCGGCCACGTGAAGGTGGAGGGCGAGTGGAATAGCGACCTGATGGAGCAGGTGAAAGCGCCCGGCCCGATCACCAAGGCTCAGTAATAGGAGGCGCTATGGATCACTCCGAAACGGTGGTGTTGGGCCTGCTAATGGCCTTGGGAGTCGGCGGGCCGGCGCCGGAGCATGAAGATATTTGGGTACAGGTGCCGGCTGGCGTAGCGCGCTATCAGCTGCCGGCCGCCTCTGCTCCGGTAGTTGAGAAAGTGGCGGCGTTCAGCATCATGCGTCGTCAAGTGAGCCGTGCTGAATACGCCGCCTGCGTGCGGGCTAAAACGCTGCGCGGCGCTGGATAAGCCCGGTCGCAAACGTGCCGATCAGCCGGTGGTGGGTATCAGTTGGGTGGATGCCACCGCTTACGCAAGCTGGCTATCGGCGGTGACGGGCGAGCCTTATAGGCTGCCGCGATACGGCGAGTGGCTGCAGGCAGCGGGGCGTTTGTATGTCGATGACCCACCTATCAAAGACGACCCGCGCAACCCGGCGCGCCGCTGGCTCGACGAGTACGCGCGGGACGCCCAGCGCAGCGCGCCATCGTTGAAGGTGCAGCGTTTCAGTGAGCAGGCCTCAAGCCCCAGCGGTTTGGTGAGCATTGCCACGAACGTGTGGGAATGGACCAACACGTGTTTTTCCGCTGGCGCGGGTGGGCAGGATTTTTGCGGCATTCATATCGCGGCGGGGCGCCATCCGAGTGCGCTGTCAGACTTTATTCGCGACCCGGTGAGCGGGGCGTGCTCGGTGGGCACGCCGCCGACCTATGTCGGGCTTCGGCTGGTGCGCGAGTCGCGCTAATCAGAACAGCCGCAGCGGCTCTTCCTGTAGCGCCGAGAGCTGCTCGCGCAACACCAGAATCTGCTCGCCCCAATATCGCTCGGTGCCAAACCAGGGAAAGCTCATCGGAAACGCCGGGTCATCCCAGCGCCGTGCGAGCCAGGCGCTGTAGTGCATCAAACGCAGGGTGCGCAGGGCTTCAATCAGTGGCAATTGGCGCGGGTTGAAGTCGTGGAATTCCTGATAGCCATCCACCAATTCGGCCAACTGGCCGAGGCGCTCGTGGCGGTCGCCGGCCAGCATCATCCACAAATCTTGCACCGCCGGGCCCATGCGGCAGTCGTCGAGGTCGACGATATGAAACACCTCGTCTCGGCACATCATGTTGCCGGGGTGGCAGTCGCCGTGCATGCGGATAGCGGTATAGGGCGTGGCGGCGTAGAGGTCTTCCACCCTTTTGAGCGCGTCGCGGGCGACCGACTCGTAAGCGGGCAGCAGGCTCTTGGGAATAAAACCGCCGTCCAGCAAGGTGGCCAGCGACTGGTGACCGAAGTTCTGCACGCTCAGCTCGTCGCGGTGTGCGAAAGGCTTGCTGGCGCCGACGGCATGAAGGCGGCCGAGCAGTTGGCCAAGGCGATACAGCTGATCGAGATTGCCCGGCTCAGGCGCCCGGCCGCCACGGCGGGGAAACAAGGTGAAGCGAAAACCTTTGTGCTCGAACAGCGTTTGATCGTTGTGCACCAGCGGCGCGACCACGGGCACCTCGCAATCAGCCAACTCAGCGGTGAAAGCGTGCTCTTCGAGAATCGCCGCGTCCGTCCAGCGCGCCGGGCGGTAGAACTTGGCAATCAGTGGCTGGCCTTCGTCGATTCCCACCTGGTAAACGCGGTTTTCGTAGCTGTTTAGCGCCATGACGCGCGCATCGCTGAGAAACCCGATGCTCTCTACGGCATCCAGAACCAGGTCGGGGGTGAGTTCAGCAAACGGGTGGCTCATGGGACGTTCCTGGCGGCGTGGGGGCGCCAGTGTACGCTCAGCGGCGCGCCAAGCGTTGGGCTCAGGCTGTTTCGCCGGGTTTCGGGGTGCGTGCCAGGCAGTACACATCCACGCGCCGCGCCCCGGCTTTCTTCAGCAAACCCGCCAGGCTGTTGGCGGTGGCGCCGGTGGTGAGCACGTCATCTATCAGGGCCAGGTGTTTGCCGGCGACTTGCGCGGCATCGTCGAGCACGAACGCGTTGCGTAAGTTGCGTTGCCGAGCGGTGGCGTCGAGCGCCTGCTGGGCGTCCGTCTCGCGCACGCGGCGGAGCAAACGAGCGTTCACCGGCACGTTTAGGTGCGGCTCAGGCCAGTTGGCGAGCATGCCGGCCTGGTTGAAACCGCGCTGTCGCAACCGCTGTTTGCCCAGTGGCACCGGCAGCAATAAATCCGGGCGTGGTAAGCCGGCGGCGAAGGCATTTTGCAGGTGGTGTGACAAAAGCTGACCCAGCAGGCGTCCCACAGGCCACTTGCCGTGGTGCTTGAACTGCGTAACCAGCGTGTCGATGGGAAAGCTGTAGCGCCAGGGTGAGACCACCTGATCGAACTGGGGCGGCTTTTTCTGGCAATCGCCGCAGATCAAACCGTGATTTGGCGAGAGCATGGGCAGGGGCAGAGCGCACCGGATGCAGCAGTTGTCGAGCCACGCAAGGTCCGCTTCGCACGCATTGCACAGTGAGCGCTGGCCGCTAACCGGCCCGTCGCACAGAAAGCACGACTGATCATTATTTAACCACTTGTAAACCACTTTCCATCTGGCAGGTTGACAGCGCATTTTGCTTCCTTAACTATGCCGAACATCCCTACCGCGCTTGTGGGCATTGTCTGATTCACCCGCCGCGCATGACTACAAGAAGGACTGCTGATGAGCGCCACCACTTCTCCTACCCTGCGTCACGACTGGTCCCTCGCTGAGGTTAAGGCACTTTTTCAACAGCCCTTCAACGACCTGCTGTTCCAAGCCCAAACCGTTCACCGCGCGCATTTCGACGCCAACCGCGTGCAGGTGTCGACCTTGCTGTCGATCAAAACCGGCGCCTGCCCTGAAGACTGTAAGTACTGCCCGCAATCCGGCCACTACAACACCGGCCTGGATAAGCAAAAGCTGATGGAAGTTCAGAAGGTTCTGGAGGCGGCGGCAGAAGCCAAGGCCATCGGTTCGACCCGTTTCTGCATGGGCGCTGCGTGGAAACACCCCTCAGCTAAAGACATGCCCTACGTGCTGGAAATGGTGAAAGGCGTGAAAGCCCTGGGCCTGGAAACCTGCATGACCCTGGGCAAGCTCGACAAAGAGCAAACCAGCGCCCTGGCCGAGGCGGGCCTGGATTACTACAACCACAACCTCGACACCTCGCCTGAGTTCTACGGCAGCATCATCACCACCCGCACTTACAGCGAACGCCTGGAAACCCTGGGCTACGTGCGTGATGCCGGCATGAAGATCTGCTCGGGCGGCATTCTGGGCATGGGCGAGTCGCTGGACGACCGCGCCGGCCTGCTGATTCAACTGGCCAACCTGCCGGAGCACCCGGAGTCGGTGCCCATCAACATGTTGGTGAAAGTGCAGGGCACACCGCTGGCTAACGCCGACGATGTCGACCCGTTCGACTTCATCCGCATGCTGGCGGTGGCGCGCATTCTTATGCCCAAATCCCATGTGCGCCTGTCCGCTGGCCGTGAGGCGATGAACGAGCAGATGCAGGCACTGGCCTTCTTCGCTGGCGCCAATTCGATTTTCTACGGCGAGAAACTGCTGACCACCGCCAACCCGCAAGCCGACAAAGACATGCTGCTGTTCAGCCGCCTGGGCATCAAACCCGAAGCGCGCGAAGAGCACGCGGACGAAGTGCATCAGGCTGCCATCGAGCAGGCACTGATCGAGCAGAAGAGCAGCGAGCTGTTCTACGACGCTGCCTCGGCCTGATTGTCCTTTCCCGCGCCGCCCGGCCTTTTCCGGGCGGCGCGTTTTTTATTGCCGAGCTTTGATTCGCCATGAGCTTCGACCTCTCCGCCCGCCTGGCTGCCCGCCGCGCCGACAACCTCTATCGCCACCGCCCACTGCTGGAAACCCCGCAGGGGCCGGACGTGGTCGTCAACGGCAAGCGTTTGTTGGCCTTCTGCAATAACGACTACTTGGGCTTGGCCAACCACCCCGACGTGATCGCCGCCTGGAAAGCCGGCGCCGAGCGCTGGGGTGTGGGTGGCGGTGCGTCGCATTTGGTGATCGGCCACAGCACGCCGCACCACGAGCTTGAAGAGGCGCTTGCCGACCTCACCGGCCGGCCGCGCGCGCTGCTGTTTTCCACCGGGTACATGGCCAACCTCGGCGCTGTTACCGCGTTGGTCGGGCAGGGCGATACGGTGCTGGAAGACCGCCTCAACCACGCTTCCTTGCTCGACGCTGGCCTGCTCAGCGGCGCGCGCTTTTCCCGTTATTTGCACAACGACGCCGACAGCCTGTGCGTGCGCATCGCCCGCTCGGACAAGAAAGAGCCGGCCGGCAACACCTTGGTAGTCACCGACGGCGTGTTCAGCATGGACGGCGACATCGCCGACCTGCCGGCCCTGGCCGCCACCTGCAAAACTGCTGGCGCCTGGCTGATGGTCGACGACGCCCACGGCTTCGGTCCGCTGGGCGCCAATGGCGGCGGCATCGTCGAGCATTACGGTTTGAGCCTGGAAGACGTGCCCGTGCTGGTCGGCACCCTGGGCAAGGCCTTCGGCACGGCGGGCGCTTTTGTCGCCGGCAGCGAAGAGCTGATCGAAACCCTGGTGCAGTTCGCAAGGCCCTACATCTACACCACCAGCCAGCCGCCCGCGCTGGCCTGCGCCACCCTGCAAAGCCTGAAATTGCTGCGCAGCGAGCACTGGCGACGTGAACACCTGAACAGTTTGATCAGCCAATTCCGCCGTGGCAAGCGCAAGCGTTGGGGCTGGAGTTGATGGACAGCTTTACGCCGATTCAGCCGATCATGATTGGCGATGCCGGGCGTGCGGTGCGTCTGTCCGAGTTGTTGCGTGAACGCGGTTTGATGGTCACCGCCATTCGCCCGCCCACCGTGCCCGCTGGCAGCGCGCGACTGCGGGTGACCTTGTCGGCCGCCCACAGCGAAGCGCAGGTGCAGCAATTGTTGAATGGGTTGGCGGAGTGCTGGCCGTTGTTGGGGAACCCTAATGGGTAATTCATTGGTGCTGTTGCCGGGGTGGGGCTTGGGAATCGAGCCATTGGGCATCCTGCAAATCGCCTTGGAGTGCGAGGAAAATGACCTGCAGGTTCAGCTCGAGCCGTTGCCGGAAATTGATTCGAGCGTGCCGGGGCACTGGCTGGAAGAACTCGATGCACGGTTGCCGGACGGTTGCTGGTTGGGTGGCTGGTCACTGGGGGGCATGCTCGCCACCGAGCTGGCAGCCCGTCGCCAACATCGCTGTGCGGGACTGATTACCATGGCGAGTAACAGCCGTTTCGTCGCCAGCGAAGACTGGCCCCACGGTATGCCGCCCGAAGACTTTGCCGATTTCATGCAGCGCTGCGAGAAGAATCCTGCCGGCACGCTGCGGCGCTTTGCGCTGCTCTGCACCAAAGGCGGAGACGAAGCGGACCACTATGCGAAATTGATCGTCAGATCTGCTCCTTCCCCCGCCGTTAACAGCTTGATCAACGGCTTGCACGTACTCGCAGCACTGGATATTCGCGAGGCAATGACGACGTTCAAGGGCCCGCAGTTGCACATGTTTGGCGACAGCGACGCGTTGGTGCCAGAAGCGGCCGCCAGCGCTAGTCATCCGGAGATCCGCTTCATGGGCGGCTGCCACGCGTTCCAAATGGAGCAGGCCGGTCCGGTGGCCGAGGAAATATGCCGTTTTTGGCGGCGCCATGATGGTTGATCGGTCAGCGAGCGCCTTGCCCGACAAACGCCAGGTAGCCGCCTCGTTCTCCCGCGCAGCCGCCAGCTACGACAGCGTCGCCGAGCTGCAACGCGCCGTCGGCAATCACCTGCTGGAACAGTTGCCGGCAGCAATGGCCCCGGCTGATTGGCTGGATATCGGCTGCGGCACCGGCTATTTCACCCGCGCACTGGGCGAGCGGTTTGGTGGGGCAGGCGTGGCGCTGGATATCGCCGAAGGCATGCTGCAACACGCGCGGCCACTGGGCGGCGCGCAGCATTTTATTGCCGGCGATGCCGAGCGCTTGCCGCTGCGCGCTGCCAGCCGCGATCTGCTGTTTTCCAGTCTGGCGGTGCAATGGTGCGGCGACTTCGCGGCGGTGCTCAGCGAAGCCAAACGCGTACTGCGCCCAGGCGGCGTGCTGGCCTTCAGCAGTCTGTGCGTTGGCACGCTGCAGGAATTGCGCGACAGCTGGCAGGCGGTGGACGGCCATGTGCACGTCAACCGCTTCCGCCAGCTCGGCGACTATCAACAGTTGTGTGCCGACAGCGGCTTGCGCGTGCGCAGCCTGAATGTGCTGCCCCATGTATTGCATTACGCCGACGTGCGCAGCCTGACCCATGAACTCAAAGCCCTCGGCGCCCACAACCTCAACCCTGGCCGGCCCGGCGGGTTGACCGGGCGGGCGCGGATTCTGGCGCTGATCGAGGCGTACGAGCAGTTCCGCCAGGCGCAGGGCTTGCCGGCGACTTACCAGGTTGTGTACGCCGTGTTGGAAAAGGAAGGTTGAGATGAGCGCTGCATTTTTTATCGCCGGCACCGACACCGAAGTCGGCAAAACTACGATTGCCGCCGGGCTGCTGTGCGCCGCTCGCCGCCAGGGTTTGAGCACGGCGGCATGCAAGCCGGTGGCGTCCGGTAGCGAGAACACAGCTGACGGCCTGCGCAATAGCGATGCGCTGGCGCTGCTCGGGCCAGTGCTCGTTGCCGCTCAGCTATAACGACGTCAACCCGCTGGCCTTCGCGCCCGCCATTGCCCCGCACCTGGCGGCGCGTGAAGCGGGTGTCGAGCTGACGGCGGCAGCGTTGCTGGCGCCGGTGCGTCATGTGCTCGACCAAGGCGCGGATTTCACCGTGGTGGAAGGCGCGGGCGGCTGGCGCGTGCCGCTGGGCGATGGCGGCTTTTTATCCGACCTACCGATAGCGCTGGGCTTACCAGTGATTCTGGTGGTGGGCGTGCGCTTGGGCTGCATCAATCACGCCGTGTTGAGCGCCGAGGCGATTGAGCGCGACGGCCTGAAATTGGCCGGCTGGGTGGCGAATATCGTCGACCCGGAAACCTCGCGGCTCGATGAAAACCTGGCCACTTTGACCGAGCTGCTGGCCGCTCCGTGCCTGGGTCGCGTGCCGCGTTTGGCTGACGCCGCCGCCGAAAGCGTGGCAGCTCATCTGCACCTGGCGCATTTGGCGCTATAAACAGCCGCGCTCCCATAGCCTTTTGGTTGTACGTTTATTAAGCGCGATCTGCTTAAATTGGCGTCAGAAATTTCTCTTTGTCGAGGTCTGCGATGGAAATCTCGGGTAGTGCTTTCAGCTCCGGGTTAAGCACCGTGCAATCTGGCCAACGCCGGATTGATCAGGGCGGCGTCCGAAATCGCGAGCAATTCCGTTACGCGCAACTCCGATGCAGCCGACACGGCTGACAACTTGGTGCAACTGAGCGTCGGTAAAACCGAAGCCCAGGCCGGCGCGAAAGTGATCGAGACCAGCGACGAGGTGCTCGGCACCTTGATCGACATTCGTGCCTGATTCCACGGCCGCCTGACCCCGTCGGCGGTCGGCCCCTCGCGGGCTTGTTCCATTCGGGCGCTGAGAAAAGCCCATGCAAATCGGCAGTGCTGCGCGTTATCCGCTGTTACCGCAGGCTTCGCCCACGCTGAGCCCGTCTTCGCTTGCCGACGACACGCCTTCGGCGCTCCTCTCTGACACAACCTCTGCGTCTTCTCCCTCCACCACGGTGACGTTGTCCGCCGATGGCAAGCGCTTGGCGGCGGCTGATGAAAAGCCCGGTGACGCCGCACAGGACGGCGGCGCCGCCTAAGGGCGACGCAGCAAATGCCCAGCAAGCACAACTGGATCGCCAGAAGATTTCCGAATTGTCGAGCCGAGACTCCGACGTTCGCGCCCATGAGGCTGCCCATGCCTCAGTAGGTGGCGCGTATGCTGGCTCGCCCAGTTACACCCTGCAGCGCGGGCCGGACGGCAAGGCGTATGCAGTTGGCGGCGAAGTGGGCATTGACGTGAGCGCAGTGGCCAACGACCCGGCAGCCACTATCAGCAAAATGGAAGTGGTGATGCGCGCGGCCTTGGCGCCGGCAGATCCTTCCGCCCAAGACCTCCGCGTAGCGGCGCAAGCCCAGGGGCTGGCATCGGCGGCACGCGCGGAACTGGCGCAGCAACGTCGCAATGAGAACGTGGAGCGGGCTGAAGAAAAGAACGCCGAAGACGACAAAGACAGTACGGCTGACGATACGGCCAAGCCGGCCGACGCGGCGGCATCGCTTCAGGTGTATCAGAGTATTGCTTCGCCCACAGAAGCCGCGCCGCAGATAGAGGCGTTTGCCTAGAAGGCTGTAGGGCGATGCTTGACAAGGTATCAGCGTAAACGTATGTTTCAAACGCCTGTTTGATTGCTGGGCTGAATCCTAGCCGCCGGGCAATCGAGAGAGATCTCGCACGAGACCGCCAAGCCGGTCACCCATCTAGGACCCATCGTAGAGGTTACCGCTATGCCTGATTACAAGGCCCCCTTGCGTGATATTCGTTTCGTACGCGACGAGTTGCTCGGCTACGAAGCGCACTATCAAAGCCTGCCGGCTTGCGCAGATGCTACCCCGGACATGGTTGATGCCATTCTCGAGGAAGGCGCCAAGTTTTGTGAGCAAGTGCTGTCGCCACTGAACCGCGTTGGCGATCTGGAAGGCTGCACCTGGAGCGAGTCCGGCGTTAAAACCCCGACTGGCTTTAAAGAAGCCTACAAACAATACGTAGAAGGCGGCTGGCCAAGCCTGTCCCACGACGTAGAGCACGGCGGCCAAGGCCTGCCAGAGTCTCTGGGTCTGGTACTGAGCGAAATGGTCGGCAGCTCGAACTGGTCGTGGGGCATGTACCCAGGCCTGTCGCACGGTGCGATGAACACCATCTCCGAGCACGGCACGCCTGAGCAGCAGCACACCTACCTGACCAAGCTGGTTTCCGGCGAGTGGACCGGCACCATGTGCCTGACCGAGCCGCACTGCGGCACCGACCTGGGCATGCTGCGTACCAAAGCTGAACCGCAAGCGGACGGCTCGTACAAAGTTTCCGGCACCAAAATCTTCATTTCCGCTGGCGAACACGACATGGCCGACAACATCGTCCATATCGTTCTGGCCCGCCTGCCCGACGCGCCGCAAGGCACCAAAGGCATTTCGCTGTTCATCGTTCCCAAGTTCAACGTGAACGAAGACGGCAGCGTCGGCACCCGTAACGCCGTTTCCTGTGGCTCGCTCGAGCACAAAATGGGCATCCACGGTAACGCCACCTGCGTGATGAACTTCGACGGCGCCACCGGTTACCTGATCGGCCCAGCGAACAAAGGCCTGAACTGCATGTTCACCTTTATGAACACCGCTCGTTTGGGTACCGCGCTGCAAGGTCTGGCGCATGCTGAAGTTGGCTTCCAGGGTGGTCTGAAATACGCCCGTGAACGTCTGCAGATGCGCTCGCTGACTGGCCCGAAAGCGCCGGACAAAGCCGCTGACCCGATCATCGTGCACCCGGACGTTCGCCGCATGCTGCTGACCATGAAAGCGTTCGCCGAAGGCAACCGCGCAATGGTCTACTTCACCGCTCAGCAAGTGGACATCGTCAAATACAGCCAAGACGAAGAAGCCAAGAAGAAAGCCGATTCGCTGTTGGCCTTCCTGACGCCAATCGCTAAAGCCTTCATGACTGAAGTCGGTTTCGAAGCCGCTAACCACGGCGTACAAATCTACGGCGGCCACGGCTTTATCGCTGAGTGGGGCATGGAGCAGAACGTTCGCGACAGCCGCATTTCCATGCTGTACGAAGGCACCACCGGTATCCAGGCGCTCGACCTGCTGGGCCGTAAAGTGCTGCAAACCCAAGGCGAAGCGCTCAAAGGCTTCACCAAGATCGTGCACAAGTTTGTTCAGACCAACGAAGGTAACGAGGCTGTCGCCGAGTTCACCGCTCCGCTGGCCAAGCTGAACAAAGAGTGGGGCGAGCTGACCATGAAGGTCGGTATGGCCGCGATGAAAGATCGTGAAGAAGTGGGTGCTGCTTCGGTCGACTACCTGATGTACTCCGGCTATGTCTGCCTGGCGTACTTCTGGGCCGACATGGCCCGTGTAGCCGCTGAGAAGCTGGCTGCCGGTACCGCCGAAGAAGCGTTCTACAAAGCCAAGCTGCAAACCGCGCGCTTCTACTTCCAGCGCATCCTGCCGCGCACTCGCGCGCACGTTGAGGCCATGCTGTCCGGCGCCAACAACCTGATGGACATGGCCGAAGAAGACTTCGCGCTGGGCTACTAAGTCGTAGTTCGCACCATCGGTTGAAAAAAACCGCTCGCCCGAAAGGGCGGGCGGTTTTTTTATGGGCGGGGTTTGGCTATACCGATCAGCCGCGATGCATTTTCGAACAGAACAAAAACATCGCGGCTGAAGCCGCTCCTACAGACAGTTGTTTCGCTCTTAATTAGAGGAAATTGCGACAGGAATCGGTGCCGAATGCGATGGAAATAGGCAAAATGCCACCGGTTCGCCGCCACTTTCTGACGGCCCGTGGAACAGTGTCGTGCATCGCCTTAAAGCCGTTCGCCTCAGCCATTTCCTTCCTTCATTGCTGCTGTTGGTGGCAGGGATGACGGCTGCCAGCTTGCCGGTGCTGAACGAGTTCTTCACGTCACTGTTCAACGTCTTGCCCACGCTGCTGCTGATTCTCGGCGGCGCGTTCTGTCTGATCTATTCCCGCCAACGCGAGCTGTTTTTGCTGGTAGTGGTCTACGGCGCCTACTTTCTGCTCGACACCCAAGCCGACTTTTTCCGCACCACCGGCAAGGCGCGGCCTGAAACGGCGCTGGTCTTCCACCTGTGCAGCCTGTTGCTGCCGCTGCTCTACGGTATTTACGCGGCCTGGCTGGAACGCACCCACTTGGTCCGCGATCTGGTGGCGCGTTCCGCCGTGCTGCTGGCTATCGGCGCCGTGGTGCTTGGCCTGGCGCAGCGCTACCCGCAGGGCATGCTCGAATGGTTGGCGCAGATCCGCTGGCCGTCGCTGCACGCCGAGTGGATGAGCCTGGTGCAGTTGGCGTATCCGTTGTTCGTGCTGGCGTTTATCGGATTGATCGTTCAGTACATCTACAAGCCGCGCCCGCTGCACGCCGCGCAAATCGTCGGCCTGGTGGGATTGTGCTGGATGCTGCCGAAAACCTTCCTGCTGCCCCACGGCCTGAACGTGATGAGCAGCGAAGTCATGCTGATTCTGGCCGTGGCGGTGGCACACGAGGCTTACCAAATGGCCTTTCGCGACGAGCTCACCGGCTTGCCGGGCCGTCGCGCGCTCAACGAACGCTTGCCTCGCTTGGGCCGCAACTACGTGATTGCCATGGCCGACGTCGATCACTTCAAGAAATTCAACGACACCCACGGCCACGATGTCGGCGACCAAGTGCTGCGCGTGGTCGCCAGCCAGTTGCGAAAAATCGGTGGCGGCGGCAAGGCGTATCGCTACGGCGGGGAGGAATTTACCCTGGTGTTTTCCGGCAAGACGCTGGACGAATGCAAACCGCACCTGGAAGAAGTGCGCCAGGCCGTTGAGCGCTATGTGATTCAGCTGCGCGACAAAGGCAACCGCCCGCAAAACGACAGCAAAGGCAAACAGCGGCGCGGCGCGGCGGCAGCCACCAGTGTGTCGGTGACGGTAAGCATTGGCGTGGCCGAAAAAGAAAGTGAGCAGCGCACGCCTGAAGAAGTAATCAAAGCCGCCGACCGTGCGCTGTACGCGGCCAAGGCGGCGGGGCGCAACTGCGTGATCCAGCACGGCCAAAACCGTCGCGGCGCGGTGCGCGTGGCAAGCCCTACGGCATAGGCGCGCCTGCTTATAGGCGCGCATTCAGCGCGCGCAACGTCATTGTCCCAGGCAACGGGCCGGCAGTAGCGTGTCGGTCTCGATGACGCGCTCGCGTCCCTGCCTAGGAGAACGTCCATGCCCGAATACAAGGCTCCCCTGCGCGATATGCGCTTTCTGGTCGACGAAGTGTTCGACTTCCACGCTGGCTACGCGGCCATGGGCGCCACCGACGCCTCGCCGGACATGGTCAACGCCATTCTTGAAGAAGGGGCGAAGTTCTGCGAGCAGGTCATCGCGCCGCTGAACCGCTCCGGCGACGAAGAAGAATGCACATTCGATAACGGCGTCGTCACCACGCCCACCGGTTTTAAAGAAGCCTTCCAGCAATTCGCCGAAGGCGGCTGGATGAGTCTGTCGGCCGACCCAACTTACGGCGGCCAAGGCCTGCCGCACTCGCTGGGCTTGCTATTCAGCGAAATGATCGGCTCCAGCAACTACGCCTGGGGCATGTACCCCGGCCTGACCCAAGGCGCCATGGCAGCCATTCACGCCCACGGCACCGAAGAGCAGAAACAGACCTACCTCACGCAGATGACCGAGGCCAACTGGACCGGCACCATGTGCCTGACCGAAGCGCACTGCGGCACCGACCTGGGCCTGATCAAAACCCGCGCCGTGCCACAAGCCGACGGCAGCTACTCGCTGACCGGCAGCAAAATTTTCATCTCCTCGGGCGAGCACGACCTCAGCGAGAACATCGTGCACTTGGTGCTGGCCAAGCTTCCGGACGCACCGGCGGGTACCAAAGGCATTTCGCTGTTTATCGTGCCGAAATTCCTGCCAGCCGCCGATGGCAAAGCCGGCGAGCGCAACGCGGTTTCCTGCGGCTCCATCGAACACAAAATGGGCATCAAAGGTTCGGCCACCTGCGTTATCAACTTCGATAACGCCAAGGGCTACCTCATCGGTGAGATGAACAAGGGCCTGAACTGCATGTTCACCATGATGAACCATGCGCGGTTGGGCACCGGCATGCAGGGCCTTTGCCTGGGCGAAACGAGCTACCAGGGCGCACTGAAGTACGCCACCGAGCGTCTGCAAATGCGCTCGCTCACCGGCGCCAAGGCCCCGGAGAAATCCGCCGACCCGATCATCGTTCACCCCGACGTGCGCCGCATGTTGCTGACCATGAAGGCCTTCAACGAAGGCAACCGCGCGCTCGCCTACTTCTGCGCTCAACTGCTTGACCAGTTGCACGCCGAGACAGAAGAACAACGTCAGCAAGCCGAAGACCTGCTGGCCTTCCTCACGCCGATTTGCAAAGCCTTCATGACCGAAACCGGTTTGGAAGTGACCAACCACGGGATGCAGGTGTTTGGCGGCCACGGCTTTATTCGCGAATGGGGCATGGAGCAACTGGTGCGCGACTGCCGCATCGCCCTGCTGTACGAAGGCACCAACGGCATTCAGGCCCTCGACCTGCTCGGCCGTAAAGTACTCGGCAGTCAAGGCAAACTGCTGCGCGGCTTTACCAAGCTGGTGCACAAGTTCTGCGAAGCCAACGCCAGCCATCCGCAATTGCAGGGTGCGTTCAACCAACTCGCCACGCTGAATAAAGAGTGGGGCGAGCTGACCACTAAAGTCGGCATGGCCGCCATGAAAAACCCGGACGAAGTGGGCGCCGCCGCGACCGATTACCTGATGTATTCCGGCTACGTCGTGTTGGCCTACTTCTGGTTGCGCATGGCCGTTGTGGCGCAAGAGAAAATCGACGCCGGCAGCGGTGATGCCGAGTTCTACAAAGCCAAGCTGGCGACGGCTGACTTCTATTTCAAGCGCCTGCTGCCCCGCACCCTGGTGCACCGCGCTGGCGTAGAAGCGGGCAGCGAAAGCCTGATGCAACTGAGCGCCGAGCAGTTCGCCGGCTAAGCGCCTAGGCTGGAAGGGAGCCCGCCTTTATGGCGGGCTTTTCTTTTTAAGAGCATCGCGGCTGAAGCCGCTACTACAGGATTGAGCAGCCTCAATGCGCGCGTTTTTTGTAGGAGCCAGCTTGCTGGCGAACCCTGCGAACGCCGGTCATGAATGTGGGTTGCAGGGGTTCGCGAGCAAGCTCGCTCCTACGGGAATTGTGCTGGCTTGATCGTGACTATTCGGTCCCACCATGACCCTATGTGTCTGAAAAGTTGTTCGGGTAAACTCCGAGGCCTGCGTCATACCGGCCTTTAGGCCGCATCGTTGGATCGTTCGAGGATCACTACCATGGCCGACTACAAAGCTCCCCTGCGCGATATGCGTTTCGTCCTCAATGAAGTGTTTGAGGTCTCCAAACTCTGGCAACAACTGCCTGCGCTGGCGGAAGTCGTCGATGCAGACACGGCCGAGGCGATCCTCGAAGAAGCCGGCAAGGTCACTGCAAAAACCATCGCCCCGCTCAACCGTAGCGGCGATGAAGAAGGCTGCAGCTGGAACAACACCGTGGTCACCACCCCGGCGGGTTTCCCTGAGGCTTACAAAATTTACGGCGAAGGCGGCTGGGTTGGCGTAGGCGGTGACCCGGCTTACGGCGGCATGGGCATGCCCAAAGTGCTAGGCGCGCAGGTTGAGGAAATGCTCAACGCCGCCAACCTGTCGTTCGGCCTGTACCCGATGCTGACCGCCGGCGCCTGCCTGTCGATCAACGCCCACGCCAGCGCCGAGCTGAAAGAAACCTACCTGCCGAACATGTATTCCGGCGTTTGGGCCGGCTCCATGTGCCTGACCGAGCCGCACTCGGGCACCGACCTGGGCATCATCCGCACCAAGGCCGAGCCGCAGGCTGACGGCTCGTTCAAAGTCACCGGCACGAAGATTTTCATCACCGGCGGCGAGCACGACCTGACCGAAAACATCATCCACCTGGTGCTGGCAAAACTGCCGGACGCGCCAGCGGGCTCCAAAGGCATCTCGCTGTTCCTGGTGCCCAAGTTCATGGTCAATGCCGACGGCAGCCTGGGCGAGCGCAACACCCTGTCGTGCGGTTCCATCGAGCACAAGATGGGCATCCAGGGTTCGGCCACCTGCGTGATGAACTTCGACGGCGCCACCGGTTACATCATCGACGGCCCGAACAAAGGCTTGGCGGCCATGTTCACCATGATGAACTACGAGCGCCTCGGCGTTGGTATTCAAGGCCTGGCAGCTGGTGAGCGTTCGTACCAGAGCGCCATCGAATACGCCCGTGACCGTCTGCAAAGCCGCGCGCCGACCGGCCCGGTTGCCAAAGACAAAGTGGCCGACCCGATCATCGTGCACCCCGACGTGCGCCGCATGCTGCTGACCATGAAGGCCAGCAACGAAGGTGGCCGCGCGTTCTCCACCTACGTGGCCATGCAGCTCGACACCGCCAAGTTCAGCGAAGACCCGACCACGCGCAAACGCGCCGAAGAGTTGGTAGCCCTGCTGACGCCAATCGCCAAAGCGTTCCTGACTGACCTCGGTTTGGAAACCACCGTGCACGGTCAGCAGATTTTCGGCGGCCACGGTTTCATTCGCGAATGGGGCCAAGAGCAGCTGGTGCGCGACGTGCGCATCACGCAAATCTACGAAGGCACCAACGGCATCCAGGCGCTCGACCTGGTTGGCCGCAAAATCGTCGGCAGCGGCGGCACGTTCTACAAGCACTTCGCCGACGAAGTGAAAGCCTTCATCGGCAGCGCCAACGGCGAGATGGCCGAGTTTGTTGAACCGCTGAAAGCGGCCATCGCAAACCTCGACGACCTCACCGCCTGGCTGCTCGACAGCGCCAAGTCGAACCCGAACGAAATCGGCGCGGCGTCGGTGGAATACCTGCACGTGTTTGGCTACACCGCTTACGCCTACATGTGGGCGTTGATGGCGCGCGCGTCGCTGGGCAAAGAAGGCCAAGACGAGTTCTACGCCAGCAAGCTGGGCACCGCACGCTTCTACTTCGCCCGTCTGCTGCCGCGTATTCACTCGCTGACAGCGTCGGTAAAAGCCGGTAGCGAATCGCTGTACCTGCTGGATGCTGCGCAGTTCTGATGGCTGTTTCGCGTTAACAAAAAGCCCCGCCGATGCGGGGCTTTTTTTTGTCGTAGCCAAATCGCTTTTGTAGGAGAGGCTTTAGCCTCGATTGGACGTGGCAGGTCCACAAGCATTGGGGCAGATCGGAATGCCGCCCAACTGCGCCAGAGGGTTGGATTACTCCTGAGTAAGCTGCTCCGCCGCTGCCGGCGCGTCGATAAACCGATTGCGCGTGCCTTGCAGCGCTTCAATCTGGTCGTTGCGCGCTTTTTCCTCGGCATCTGGCGGATCGAGCTGACTCCATCGCTTGTACATTTGCAGCTGCCCCACCACCGGCAAGCCGTACTCGCTGCGCATGTAGAAGATCGCCCGCGCGACGTTGCCTTTGGCCGAATCCGGCGGCTCGATCAGTTGGAAGCTGGCTTTGAGCTGGCAGCCGATATCGCTGAATTTGCTCGACACGTCATCGCCCAATTCGCCGAATTGCGCGTTGCGGCGCGCCAGTTCGACCAGGGTCAGGGCGGGGTACATGTTGTGCAGGTCGCTCAACATATAGGGGTATTGCGGGTTGGCTTCGGCGCACTGGCTATCGGTGACGCAGCGCAAGGCCGACTTTATTTGCTTGGCCGTGTACACCAGGCTCGCGGCCACCTGGCCGCGTTCGCCCACGAAGGGCTTGGCGCAATAGAGCGTGGTGCCGCCTTTGGGGTAGAGCTGCTTCCAGAAGAATTGGTCAACGGCGATCTTGGGGTCAGCCAGCTGGTTTTGTCCGCCGGCATTAGCCCCCGAAGACACGCAAACCGTGAAACCAGCCAGGGCAACTGCTACTGCGCGCATGAGACTTGAACCCCAGGAACTGCATGGGAAGGAGAAACCGAGTGGTCGACGCCGCGATGATGTGTGTGTTGTTTTGTAGGACAAAGCGAGTCTAACAAGAGCCCCTTCACAAAATAAAGCAGACCTAAGGCATGGTTTAAACCTTTGTAAGCCAAAGCTTACAAAGCGTGCTGCTTATCGCCGCTACCGCAGGTAATAACGCCTCGTTATTCTGTTGCACATGGACGTTGTGCACGGAAGCGCCAAGGAACCAACACGGATACGCTGGATTTCCACCAGGATGGTGGATGACTACGGATGTCAGGACACAGTCTGCAAAGCCCCGCCTCGGCGGGGTTTTCTTTTTTCTGCCTTTCTATTTTCGCTGCGCTTTGTTGAGCGTAATGAAAAACACCGGCGCAAGGCCGGTGCTTCTTGAAACGTCTGGCGGCTACGCCATTCCCAGGGTGTTTTGCTGCGCTCGACGGTTTCTGACCACCGTCGCGGTAATCACCAGCGCCACCAGAATGGCCGCTAGCACGGCCGACGAACCGATAGTGCCGAAGTCCAACCCACCTTTTTCGTGGGGCTTGGTCAGCACGTCACCCAACGTCGCGCCGAACGGGCGAGTCAGCACAAACGCCAACCAAAACAGCAGCACCGACGAGAGGCGCGTGTAGTAATGCGCGAGCACTACCAGGCCAATCGCCCCGCCGATCAACAGCGCGCCACCGGCAAAGCCCAGCCCCGAATCGTCCGCCAGGAAATCCCCAAGCGCCGTGCCCAGCGTGTTAGAGAACAGAATCGCGACCCAGTAGAACAGCTCACCTTTGGTGGTGTTCACCCGGTCTACCGACAGCGAGCCTTCGCTCCAGCGCCAGGTGGCCAAGGTCACGACCAGCAAGGTAACGAGCAGCGCCGAACCGGTGGCGTAACCGAGGCCGAGGGTGCGGTCCATGAAATCGGACATCGTGGTGCCCGCCGTGCTGGTGGAGAGAATGACCAGCCAATACAGCATGGGGTGGTAGGTTTTGGCTTTGAGCTGACCGATGAGCGTCACCAGAAACGCGGTGATCAAAATCATTGAGCTGATGGCGTAGCCGACGTTAAGGGTCATCGACAGCAAGTCGCCGGCGGTTTCGCCCAGCGTCGTTGCACAAATTTTCATCACCCAGAAGGCCAGGGTGATCTGCGGAAGTTTATTCATCGGCGTGCATCCTGAGAGGCGTTGGAGTACGGGTGCGCACGCCGGACGAGCCCCTATTGGACAGTCGTTACGGCATGTTTCCGAGCGCAGGATGCAAAGGTGAGGGTGAAAAGAAGGTCAACGGCACATGAAAAATTCGTGGAAGGCGTGGCGGCCGGCTCGTTGCGAACAGACCGCCGCGTGGCGCATCAGCCCTTGCTATGCAGCGCAACCCACTGGGCGTAGGTGTCGATGAACTTTTGCAGGAACGGTTTGATGCCATCGCTCAGCGTACCGTCTTCGCTGAAAAAACTGCCGGCGCCACCCAGATAAGCTTCTGGCTGCTGGAGCATGTGCACGTCGAGAAACACCATGGACTGGCGCAAATGATGGTTGGCGCCAAAGCCACCGACCGCACCGGGGGACGCGCTGACCACCGCACCGGCCTTGCCGCTGAACGCGCTTTGGCCATACGGGCGCGAGCCGACGTCGATGGCGTTTTTCAGCGGCGCTGGTACCGAGCGGTTGTATTCCGGGGTGATAAACAGCAGCGCATCGGCGCCTTTTACCTGGTCACGAAAAACGGTGTAGGCGGGCGGTGCCGGCGTGACGTCGATGTCTTCGTTGTACAACGGCAAGTCGCCAATCTCGACGATTTCAAGCTTCAACGAGGCGGGCGCCAGGTCCGCCAATGCCAGGGCCAGTTTGCGGTTGATCGAGGCTTTACGCAGGCTGCCGACCAGCACGGCGACGCGGTGAACTTTGCTCATGGTGACTCCTTGGTTGAGGCGAACGGATCAACAGCTTGCAACTATAGCCAGCCATCGCCCAAACGCCCGTGACAGACCGTTCAGTTGACCCCGAACACGCTAAATAAGTCGGCCACAAACGCCTTCTGCGCTTCGCTGGGCTGGCGACCGCGATGACTGCCCACATGGAACTGCACGGCAAAGCCCAGGCTTTGCGGCAGCACCGCGCGCAGCTGGCCACTCGCGACCCACGGCGCGGCGACATGAGTGGGTAGATAACCCAAGTGCGCGCCCGACAACACGAACGCCAGCGAGCCCTCAACCTGCTCACTGCGCGCGCTGCTATTGGCCGACTGCCAGGGTTCGTCCAGCTGCAAAAAACGGTAGGGATGGTGCACGCCGTCCTGGTCATGCAAGTCTTCCAGCCGCAGCTTCTTGCGCTCGAACAACGGATGGCCGCGCCCGCAATACAGCGCCTGGTCTTCGCTGAATAACGGACGGTGCTCAATGGCTGGCTGCGCCCCGGAGAAATAACCGACGGCCAGATGCAACTGATCGTGCAGCAGACGACGCTCCAATTCAGCCGGCGTGGCGCTGAGCAATTCGATATGCACCGCCTGGTTACGCTGGCGAAACAAGCGAATGGCGCTGCCGAGGCGGTTGAGGGTGTTCGGGTCGAGCGCCTCGGAAATGCCGATGCGCAGCTCGCCCAATAGCTTGTCCGCCATGCCCTGCGCTTCGCCCTTGAACACCTCGATGGCCGCGAACAGCTTGCGCGCCGCCAGCACCACTTCCTCGCCCTTGGGCGTCAGGCGAAAGCCCGCTTTACCGCGCTCGCACAAGCGAAACCCCAAGCGCGTTTCCAGCTTGGCCATCTGCGTGCTGATGGTCGATTGGCCGATGCCCAACTCGCCCTGCGCCGCACTGAAGCCGCCGCTTTCCACCACGGTCATAAACAGCCGCAGCAGTTGTAAATCGAGGTCACGTACTTGGCTGAGCATGGGGAATCCAAACATTGATAGACGGCGATGTCAGCGTATATCACTTTGCATTTATTCAACGCAAAGGCCGGCGCAGTATCCCTCCCATCCAGAGCCTCCTGGCGCCGCGAAGAACGCGAAGCGCCCCTGCGAGAGGAGCGGTCACCCTTATCTGCCGGAGGAGCTTGAACCATGCGAATTTCCACCTGCGCCTTAGTGCTTGCCGCCACGTTGCCGCTGCATCTGCATGCCGAAGACAAGGCGCTGAACATCTACAACTGGTCCGACTACATCGGGCCCGAAGCGTTAAAAGGCTTCCAGGCCGAGACCGGCATTCAGATCAAGTACGACGTGTTCGACAGCCCTGAAGCCCTGGACAGCAAACTGCTCACCGGCGGCAGCGGCTACGACCTGGTGTTTCCCGCCTCAAGCGGCCTGGCTCGCGCCGTGAAGGCCAAAGCCCTGCAGCCCATCGACGCCGCCAGCTTGCCGCTGTACCCGAACCTGGACGCTGAGCTACTGGCCAAACTTGCCACCTCCGATCCCGGCAACCGCTACGGCGTGCCGTTCACCTGGGGCACGGTTGGCTTGGGCCTTAATAAAGAAGCGGTGACTAAACGGCTGGGCAGCGACGTGCCGCTCAACACCCTGGATGTGCTGTTCAAACCCGAGTACGCCAGCAAGCTCAAAGACTGCGGCATCGCGGTGCTCGACTCGCCGCAAGAAGTGATCAGCATCGCCCTCAACTACCTCGGCCACGACCCTTACAGCACCGAACCGGCCGATTTGAAAGCGGTTCAGCAACTGCTCGCCGGGCTGCAGCCCAACGTGCGCTACGTGGCGTCCGGCCGGCAGATTGACGACCTGGCCAAAGGCGAAATCTGCTTGGCCCTGAGCTATAGCGGCGATGCCGCCACCGCCGCCGCCCGGGCCGTGGAAGCCAAGCAGCCCTTTGAAGTGGTGTACCGCATTCCGCGCGAGGGCACGCTGGTGTGGTTCGACACCATGGCCATTCCGGTAGACGCCCCGCATCCCAAAGCAGCGCTGGCGTTTATCAACTACATGCTGCGGCCCGAAGCCATCGCCGAAGTCACCAACACCGTGTATTTCGCCAACGCCAACCGCGCGGCGACCGCCCTGGTTGACCCCGCCGTTGCCGCCGACCCCGACATTTACCCGCCCGCCGATATTCGCGCGCGGCTCTTCAGCGAACACCTGCAACCGCTGGCCGCGCAGCGTGAACGCACACGACTGTGGACCGCCTTTCGCACCCACTACTAAGGAGCACCGCAATGGACCAAGCCTCACGCAACGACCAGGCGCTTACCCGCGAGAGCCTGTACGGCACGGCGGCGGAATCGACCTACGGCGGCATCACCAGCTTTATGCGCCGCCGCTACAGCCGCGACCTGCGCGGTGTGGATGTAGTCGTCAGCGGCGTACCGTTCGACACTGCCACCACCAATCGCCCCGGCACGCGTTTCGGCCCGCGCGCCATTCGCGCCGCTTCCACGCAAATGGCCTGGGCCCGGCATTTCCCCTGGGAATTCGACCCGTTCGACGAGCTGGCCGTGATCGACTACGGCGACTGCGATTTCGACCATGGCCAGCCGCAGCTAACCCCTGGCGCCATCGAAGCCCACGCCGACCAAATTCTCGCCGCAGGCTGCGCCATGCTGACCTTGGGTGGTGACCACTTCATCAGCTACCCACTGCTCAAAGCCCACGCCAAAAAACACGGCGCGCTGTCGCTGATCCACTTCGACGCCCACAGCGACACCTGGCCCGACGAGGAGGTGCAGCGCATCGACCACGGCACCATGTTTTTCCATGCCGCCCGCGAAGGCTTGGTCGACCCGGCGCGCTCCGTGCAGATTGGCCTGCGCACCACCAACGACGACGTGATGGGCTTCCAGGTACTCGACGCCCCGCACGTGCACCGCCACACGCCCGAGCAGATCGCCGAACAAATCCGCGCCCGCGTCGGCGACAACCCGGTGTACCTGACCTTCGACATTGACTGCCTGGATCCGGCCTTCGCCCCCGGCACCGGCACGCCGGTATGCGGCGGCTTGACCAGCCACCAGGCGCTGGAAATTCTGCGCGGTTTGCGCGGCATCAACTTGGTGGGCATGGACGTCGTGGAAGTGGCGCCGCCCTACGACCACGCGGAAATAACCGCGCTGGCGGGCGCGACCATCGCCATGGAGATGCTTTGCCTGTACGCGGCGAAACATACGCACAAAGGTTGAGAAAAGACTTAGGTTGAACCAGACACGAGCGTGGCAGGTCGGTTATGGGGTACGTTTTTCCACTTTAAAAGGAACCTGAATCATGGACCTGATCCGCATCCTGATTGCCATTCTGCTGCCGCCGCTGGGCGTCTTCCTGCAGGTCGGTTTTGGCGGCGCGTTCTGGCTGAACATCCTGCTGACGTTGTGCGGCTACATTCCGGGCATCGTTCACGCCGTTTACATCATCGCCAAGCGCTAAAACCGTTCCGGCACAAAAAAAGCCCCGCAGCGAGCGGGGCTTTTGCGTTTTTGGGTGGCTGTTACAGCGTGGGTTGGATGTCGCCGGCGTCGTCCGCCAACAGCCCCAACGAGAAACCGGAAATCGACGCAATGGTGCCGCGCCACAGCAAGCCCTCGCTCGCCGGCATTTGCCCGGTGGGCGTACTCAACTTGGCGTCTTTCAAATGCAGATACTGCACAGGCGGCGGCGTTTCGCCATCGGACTTCGGCAACCGCGACTTACCCAACTCGGCATAGTGCGCGCGCAACCGATCGGCATCAGCCGCTGGCCACGAGCTGGAAAATGACTCACCGAACAACTGGAAATACTGTTCAACGCTGATCAAGATTCCCGAAATCATGCCCGCTGGCGTCGACAAGGTGACGCCCACTTGCAGATCGGTCTCATTGGTCAGCCGCACCAGATCCTGCAAAAACCAGTCAGTGGTTCGACCGTGCCAGGCCAGGTCCTTCATCACCGGATCGACCAGATCGTCGGCCACTTGCTGATGCCAGCTTGGTTTTGCATTGTCCTGATTCATCTTCGCTCCATGCTGCCGATGAGGGCAGATTAGTCATTACGGGTGTCTTGTTATAAGCCCAGTGTAGGCAATGCCCCACGCACTAAGCCAATTCTGCCGTCAGACCATTACATCAATAGAGTTACCGAGATTCGGCGGATTACTCGGCAGCGCCGACAACTCAGGAATTGCCTCAATCAGCGCCATCGCGCTTTCCGACTGAATATCCAACGTCTTATTCAGAATCTTGATCGACACATCAGAAGCAGTTTTCGCCATCTGCGCGCTCGAAGCGGCTGCGGCAACGCTTGAAACATCCATACAGACCTCCGGATCTTTCCATCCTACAAAGTCGACTGATCCGCGCGGCGCTTAGTTCAAATCGAGGCGCGGCGGGCGGGCAGTGTTGAACAGGGGTTATCGGCAGGGGAGGGAGGGGCTGGAGGGGCCGTTTGTCGTGGGTTGGGGATGTGGCCGGAAGGAGTTTGTCGATTCGAGGTGCGCGCAGAGCAGTGATGAGCCGATTAGCGGGGTTATTCGGCTCACTCGACGAGCCGAATAACAGGCGATCGGGCTGGGCGGTAGATTCGCTTTGATTTCCTTCGTGGTTCGATATACGTTACATCTTCTCTTGATTGTTTCGTAAACAGAACATGAATCATTCCCTCATCGCGTTACGACTTGGCGAGCAGCTTCGACAGCGCCGCCTCAATCGTGGGCTCACGCAGGCGTGGCTGGCCTCCCTGGCCGGCATCACCCGGCAAAAGGTCATCGCCATTGAGAAGGGTGATCTCTCAGTAGGGATGATGGCTTATGCCCGAGTGCTAGCGGCTCTGGACTCCGAGCTCAACGTGGTGCCGGCAGCCATGCCTACGTTGGACGAAATCCATGGAGTATTTGACTGATGACGGCCGTGCTGCAGGTCGTCACGCCTGAGGGCGACAGCGGGAAGATTCTTACCAGCGCCGGAGACTTTCTCTTCCGTTACCACGAAGACGCAACGCCGCAAGCGGCGGTCAGTTTGTTAATGCCGGTGCGCTTGGATGAATACCGCCACCGGGGTTTGCACCCCATCTTCCAAATGAACCTGCCGGAAGGCTACGTACTGGAGCAGTTGCGCAACCGGCTGGCGAAAGTGGCGAACGTCGATCCGATGTTGCTGCTGGCGCTGTCTGGCAGCAGTTCGCCTATCGGTCGGGTGGCAGTCAGCTCCCCGGAGATCGATGCGCTGTTGCGCAGGCAGCAGTTTCCCGGAGAAAGGCTCGAAGAAATTCTCGCCTGGGATGGCGCAGAAGATATTTTTGCCGGCCTGGTGGATCGCTACATTTTGCGGGCAGGCATATCCGGCGTGCAGCCAAAGGTATTGGTGCCTGAGCATAAGGACTCCGCCCAGCATCGCTTCACCTCGAAAACTTCTGACCTGATTATCAAGAGCGGTCGGGATGAGTTTCCGGGCCTGGCGATCAACGAGTTCCTTTGCATGTCCGTGGCCAAAGAGGCAGGCATTGCGGTGCCAGAGTTTTACCTGTCCGACAACGCCAAACTGTTCGTTATGCGCCGCTTCGATCGGGATCAACAGCTCAATCCCATAGGCTTCGAGGACATGGCGGCACTGATGGGGCTGGCTGCGGAGCAAAAGTACAGCAAGAGCTATTCGGCCATCGCCAAGGCCATTCGCCTGTTCTGCTCGCCCGACCACGTGCAGAGTTCACTGGCGCAGCTGTTCGCCATGGTGACCCTCAGCTGCATCGTCGGAAACGGCGACGCCCATCTTAAAAACTTCGGCTTGCTGTATTCCGACCCTACCCAGCGCGACGCGCGACTCGCCCCCGCCTACGACATCGTCAACACCACGGCCTACATTCCAGAAGATGTATTGGCGTTGGACCTTATCGGCAACAAGTCGCTCTTCGCATCCCGCCAAGGACTTCTGGACTTCGCCCACGTCTGCGATGTGGCGCAGCCGGCGGAAGTGATTCGTGAGCAGTTGAACGTCCTGGAGCGCGTGTTGGCCCGTTCGAAGCGAGTTATGCGACCAGGCGCCCCATGTGGTCGCATCAATTAGGGAATGTGCTTTGCCGTTTATGCAGACGTTTGGCTAGCGAGCATTAGGGACAGCCCCCGATTTCCCACTCGCCCCAACACCTCAAAGACTCTGCATCGTTCGGCACTTTGGAAACGCAGAGCATCCCCAAAACTGTTGCCCTGCTTTCGCTCCAGATTTCACAGTACGAATCAGCAGGGCGCTTCCGCATTTCGGGCACTGTCGCTGGTCTGTCGGATCACTTCTGCGTGTGAGGTTATGCACATGCTCGCGGTGTGTGGCGAGGGTCGCAGCGCGGCGGCCTGTTTGAAGGGCTTGCAGCATGGAATCTACTTCCGCCTCGCTAAATACCGGCTGCTCAAACAACTTGATATACCTAATAAAACCGATGCCGTGAGTCACGTTGGCCGGCATTTCTGTCTTAAAGGTACTGCCGCCGACAAAGGTAATGACCGAGTGTAGGTGCTCGGAATTAACGCCAAGGGTGGCTTCCAGCGCTTTGAGGTGTTTGTAGTTTTGCCGCAGCGGGTTCTGGAATTTGAAGGAGTGCTTGTAGAGCTTTTGCGTCCACTGCGCCTGGTTCTCGCTGCCGAAGATCCAGCCGCTCATGTTCTTCGTTTCTAGTACAAAGATGCCGTAGGGCGAGAGGAATACGTGGTCGATCTGCGTGGTGCCGTCGGGTGTGTTTAGCGTGACGTTGTGCAGGCGGGGGTAGGTGGCTTTGTCCAGTTGCCAATGGGCGAATAGCCGGACTAGGAGTTCGCCGATATAGCCTTTTGCCCAAGGTGTTTTGAGCAGGCCGATCAGCGTTATTAGCGGGAGGAACCAGGCGAGCGTGCCTGAGAGCTGGGCAATGATTGGGCTGAAGTCCATGTCTAACACCATCTCTTTCCTTGAGGCTTTTCGGATCTTACTCAAAGTGATGGCAGTTGGCCCGCTTTAATTGGAGCGTCAGTGTCAGGTAGCTGCAATGATGGGATGTGCCATTTCGTATAGGGGAGTTGTGCTACTGGAAGCTCAGAAAAGGCGGGGGGCGGGTTTAGCTTTCGTTGCGTCGCGGCACTCGGTTGAGGGCGCTGCGAGTCCGCATCGAAATCGCAAACCACAGAAACGAAAAAGCCGCGCATTCAGCGCGGCTTTTTTATTTGGTGGGCCCACACGGACTTGAACCGTGGACCAAAGGATTATGAGTTGCCTAGAAACGCTGTAGGCCTAATGAAGCCGTGCGTAGCTTAGCGCAGGTACAGTTAGCTGAAAGTAGCGGCGTAGAGCGGTTTAAGCGTAATTTGGCGAAATCTGTAAAAGCTGGGCACTGTACCGCCAGTGTACCGTATGTGGCAGTTTCGGTCAGGTGCTTTGAGTCGTTGGGCAAGCGCTGACAGCTGTCAGTAGCTGCCGTCTCATCGTAAACCAGGCCTAACGTCCGGGCAGTTCTCCAGGGGCTTTGTGCGAAAGTCAGGTATTTCTAAATATCCCATTTTGGGATATATTTTCTGTGCGGCCATCATTGTGGCATGACTACTATATATGACCCCCGCTATATCAAACTTATCGAGTATCTTTCGACTCTTCGAAAGAGTGCGCAAATAACCCAAGCCGTACTTGCGAGAGCTATTTCGCAGGAGCAATCTTTTGTTTCAAAGGTGGAAAATCTAGAGCGGCGTTTGGATGTTATTGAGCTCTATGATTGGCTATTGGCATTGGAATACAAACCAGAAAAATTTTTCTCTGAAATAGGCTGGTTTGCTGACCAGGGCAGCCCTCATCGGGGGCTTCCAGCACTTCCAATTCCTCAGTCCGCTGAGAGCACGTGCACTGGTACGTTGATGCACTTTGCATGGCAGGGAAAGGTGCTGAAAGTTCAATTAGATGGAATGGACTTGGCAGGCTATATTTTCTTGGAAAGCGCTATTTCTAAAATGTATGCTGCACTCAATACTTCTGAAAAACTTAAGAATAGAGAAGTCATTTTCCAGGCATTGAAGTTATCTATCGATAAATACCCTCAAGTAAATCCCAGTGACATCTACCATCATATGGTATATCGGCTTTACTTAAGGGAGTATTCAAAATCCCAGGCGGATCGTAGTTGGGTGAGGGCAGGCGGAGAGGCTCTTGAGCTATATGTAGTCGATAGGTACTCTAGGGTGTTGGCTCCTTATGGTATTAAAGTAAAAGGCTTGGTGAAAAATTCCGATAAATTAGCTGCGCTGAAGGAGATGGGATTAACCAACCTCGTTGGTGGGTCTAAATTAGATATCGTTCTTTCTGGTGAGCATAACGGCTCCGAACTGATTTTTGGCGGGATTCATTTAAAAGCTTCCCTGGCTGAGCGAGTTAGTGATGATGTTCCTTGTAGCGAAGCTATGATGAGGAAAGGATTCGTTAGTTATTTGCTGACGCTGGATGCCAAGTCATTCCCGCCTCCTAACGGTGATCTTATCAATAGAGGGGAATTAGGCTCATTGCAAGCTCCCAGTGATAAGCGAAAATATATCGAAAAGCACGGATCTTTTACTGGGTGCTATTCGTATAATCTACGAACGGTTCCTAGCGGAGATAAGACAGAAAGTGGATGTAGGATTTATTCTTCAACATTTGAACCAGGCAGAGATCCTCTGCCTGGAAATATTATAAAGGCCTGGAAAGATTTTTGTCTAGAAAGAAGTAATTCTAACTCAGGCATAGCCCTCCAGTTTTTTCTAGGATACGACTATTTGCAATTTCGACATTCTCGGGATTTAGTTCGTATCCTATGTAGTCAAAACCAAGGAGTTTAGCAGCTACAGCAGTCGTGCCGCTCCCCATAAATGGATCTAAAACTAAACCGCTCTCTACACCGCTAGCCTCTATGCACTTCTTTGGGAGGTCGATTGGAAATGTGCTCGTGTGCGGAGTTCGGTTTCCATCGGGTGCAATATCCCAAACTGAAGGCACAGGAGGCGCTACACGAAACGTGTGTTGCTCAGATTTAGATAGAAGATAGATTCCTTCATGTTTTCGATGAGGTCTCCTGCAGCGGCCTTCGGGCATAGCTTTTCTTTTAGCCCAAATAACTTCCCCTCTAAAAAAATTCCCTGCATTGCATAGCTCGATGACGACACGGTTGGGGATCATTAACAAGTTTCCATATTGCAGCCATCCAGATTCCTTTTCTATGAATGCTCTTCGTTTCCCACGATTTTTTGTATATGCCGAATTTGTGATGGCTAAACCTGCTTTGTCCGCACCTAGGGTGCTATGAACATGGTCTTCAAATGACCAATTTATTGGGGTGTTGTAGGAGTCTCCAATGTTCAGCCAGAGGACGCCCGTAGGCTTTAAAATCCTCATAACTTCAAGAAGTATATTTGTTAAGTTGCTAATGTAGTCTCGGGGGTCTTCTTCAGTGCCCAGGCCTTGATCACCTCGTTGACCCCAATACGGAGGGCTGGTGACACACACGTCTACAAAGTTGTCTGGAAGATTCTTTAAACCTTGTAAGCAGTCGAGGTTATGGATAACGTTCGTCTGTGTCATGGGAGTTAGGCTGTACCGTCAGATTAAGGGGCGCGATTGTATCGCATTAAGCTTTTTTTTCCAGTGTATTGGGTTTGAAAATTTAAAGGTTAAAATTGTTATTTTTGTTTTCGGTTTGTATGGGTGTTATTGACTAAGATTAAATAATCATTGAAATTACGGTTTTGCTCAATATTTGATATGGTCAATTACGGCTATTTAAAATTTTACAGCTGGCCGGGGGTATCGATCGTGATGGCACGTTTTGGAGACTTTGCCAGTCTTTTCGATACATAAATAGTACTGCTTCGCTCTGCTAAAGTTAGGTGAGGAAGAGCTCTGCCTCTCAAAAGTGCTGCATCATTCGATATTGGGGAAATGTCGAGCATCCCCAAAACTGCTGCCCTGTTTTCGCCCCCTGATTTCACGGTACGAATCAGCAGCGCACTGCCGCATTTCGGGCATTGCCGCTCGGCTGTTGGGTCACTACGGCGTTTAAGGTTTTGTACGTGCTCGCGGTGGGTGGCGAGGGTGGGGGCGCGGCGGTCGGTTTGCAGGGCTTTCAGCATGGCGTTGACTTCAGCTTCGCTGAATACCGGCTGCTGGAATGACTTGATATGGCGGATAAAACCGATGCCCCGTGTCACGTTGGCCGGCACTTCGGTTTTGAAGGTGCTGCTGCCGACGAAGGTGATGACCGAATGCAGGTGCTCGGGGTTAACACCCAGGGCGGCTTCCAGTGCTTTGAGGTGTTTGTAGTTTTGCCGCAGCGGATTCTGGAATTTGAAGGTGTGCTTGTAGAGCTTTTGCGTCCACTGCGCCTGGTTCTCGCTGCCGAAGATCCAGCCGCTCATGTTCTTCGTTTCCAGTACAAAGATGCCGTAACGCGAGACGAATACGTGGTCGATCTGCGTGGTGCCGTCGGGTGTGTTTAGCGTGACGTTGTGCAGGCGGCGGTAGGTGTTTTTGTCCAGTTGCCAATGGGCGAATAGCCGGACTAGGAGTTCGCCGATATAGCCTTTTGCCCAAGGCGTTTTGAGCAGGCCGATCAGCGCTATTACCGGGAGGAACCAGGCGAGCGTGGCTGAGAGCTGGGCAATGATTGGGCTGAAGAACACCATCTCTTTCCTTGAGGGTTTTTGGATCTTACTCAAAGTGATGGCAGTTGGCCCGCTTTAATTGGAGCGTCAGTGTAGGTCGCTGCGGTGAAGAGATTGGCCATCTGGCGTGTGGGGGCTGTGCTCGCTAGTCGCTCTTAAAGCGGGACGGCGGATTGGACTTCCGCTGCGCTGCGAGATTGAGTTGAGGGCGCTGCGAGTCCGCATCGAATCGCAAACCACAGAAACGCAAAAAGCCGCGCATTCAGCGCGGCTTTTTATTTGGTGGGCCCACACGGACTTGAACCGTGGACCAAAGGATTATGAGTCCTCTGCTCTAACCAACTGAGCTATAGGCCCTCAGAAGTGGGGCGGATTATACCGGTGCGGTTTGCTGTGTGCCAATTGCGTGGCGCGGGCTTAGGAAAGTACTTGCGAACTTGTCAGGGGGTTACCGGGCGGCTGAGGAGGAAGCCTTGGATCTGTTCGCAGCCTTCTTCGATGAGGAAACGCTCTTGTGCGGGCGTTTCTACGCCCTCGGCGACCAGGGTGAGTTGCATGCTGCGGCCCAGGGCGATGATGGCGCGGGTAATGGCGGCGTCGTGGGGGTCGTCGGGCAGGCCGCGGACGAAGGATTGGTCGATTTTCAACGTGTCCAACGGCAGGCGTTTCAGGTAGCTGAGGGACGAATAGCCGGTGCCGAAGTCGTCGATCGCGATCAAGACGCCCAACCGTTTGAGGTCGTGGAGGATGGTCAGCGCCTCGTCGGTCTGGTTCATGATGAAGTTTTCGGTGATTTCCAGTTGCAGCATGTGGGGCTGCAATTGGTGTTCGGCGAGCAGGTCGGCGATGCGCTGCACCAGGCGCGGTTGGCGCAGTTGGGCGCCGGCGAGGTTGACGGACATCGGGCCGAACGGCAGGTGGTGGCGCTGCCATTCGCCCATTTGCTGGCAGGCCTGGGCGAGCACCCAGTCGCCGATGGGCAGAATCAGGCCGTTGTCTTCGGCGAGTGAGATGAAGCGTTCCGGGGAGACGTTGCCGAATACCGCGCTGTGCCAGCGCAGCAGCGCTTCTGCGCCGACGATCTGGCGGTCGGCGAGCGATTGTTTGGGTTGGTAGTGCAGGCTCAGTTCGTTGCGTTCGATGGCGCGGCGCAGTTCGTTTTCCAGGGCGATGCGGGCGGTGGCTTGCTGGGTTAGGTCGCTGGTGTAGAGCTCGGCGCGGTTGCGGCCTTTGGCTTTGGAGCGGTACATGGCGGCGTCGGCGTTTTTGATCAGGGTGGCGACGTCGCTGCCGTCTTGGGGGAACAGGCTCGCTCCAATGCTGGCGGTGATAAAGAATTCGTGACCATCTGCTTGGAACGGTGCGCTCAGGCAAGTGAGTAATTTCGCCGCTACGCGCCCTGCGTCCGCCGGTTCATGTAGGCCAGGAAGCAGGATGATGAATTCATCGCCGCCAAGCCGCGCCACGGTGTCGATGTCGCGCAATTGATTGCGCAGGCGCTGCGCGGTGTCTTGCAGCAGCAGGTCGCCGACGGGGTGGCCTAGGCTGTCGTTGATGTGTTTGAAGCGGTCGAGGTCGAGAAATAACACGGCGCCCAGGCACGGCGTGGTTTGTGCGTCGGCAAGCATGGCTTGAAGGCGGTTTTCGAATAGCAGGCGGTTGGGCAGGCCGGTGAGGGAGTCGTGGTGGGCTTGGTGGTCGAGCTTGTCTTGGGCGTGTTTGAGTGAGGTGATGTCGGCAAACACGGCGACGAAATGGGTGATCCGTTCGTCATCGTTGCGCACGGCGCTGATGGTCAGCCATTGCGGATACAGCTCGCCGTTTTTGCGTTTGTTGCATATCTCGCCTTGCCAGTGACCGGCAGCATCAAGCTGGTGCCACATGGCGGCGTAAAAGGCGCTGTCATGTTGGCCCGAGGCGAGCAGTTGCGGGGAGCGCCCGAGCGCTTCGGCTTCGCTGTAGCCGGTGATTTCGGTGAAGGCGCGGTTGACGGCGGTGATGCGCTGTTGGGTGTCGGTGATCAGCACGCCTTCAGCCGTGCTCTCGAAAACGGTGGCGGCGAGCTGGAGTTTCTCTTGGGTGCGGGTGCGTTCGGTGACGTCGCGGGCGATGGTCAGTACGCAGTGTTCGCCTTTGATTTGCATGCTCTGCATCGAAATTTCACACAAGCGAAGCTCATCGTTCTTGCCTCGAATAGCGGCTGTGTAATCGCGCACGGTGCCGATTTCTTGCAGCTGTTGCATTACGGTGCTGCGGTCGAGCGGGTTGTGCCACAGGCCCAGGCCGAGCGTGGACTGGTTGGTGGCGTCGCTGCTGGTGTAGCCGGTCAGGCTGGAGAAACCTTCGTTCACCTCCAGAATCAGGCCGTCGCGCATGCGCGTTAGCAGTAAGCCGTCGGGTGAAGCGTGAAAGGCTTTGGCGAATTTCTCTTCGGAGGATTGCAGCTCTTCCTGAGTTTTCTTCACTTGGCTGATGTCGCGCACCACGATGACGAGCGCTGGCGTATCGGCAAGTTGGAATTGTTGCGCGGAAATAAGACAGGTAAAGAACTCGCCGTTTTGGCGGCGGAAGAGCATTTCGAGGTTGCGCAGGCTGTCGTGCTGCAGCCTTTGCAAGACGCTTGGCCCCGCGTCGGCAGTGCCCCACAAGTTGAGTTCTGTGCCGTTCTTGCCGATGGCCTCGGCGGCGGGAATGCCGGTGTGCAGCTCGAAGGAAGGGTTCACCTCCAGCAAGCGACCGTCGTCGCGGCGGGCGATGATGAGCACGTCTGGGCATTGCTGAAACACGGAGGCGAATTTCTGTTCGGACAGGCGCAGGGCTTGCTCGATCTGTTTGGTTTCGGTGACTTCAACCATCACGCCTCGCAGCACGGTAGCGCCACGGTGTTCGATCAAGGTGACGATGTCGTGAATCCAGACTAGGCGGCCATCGGCGGCGTACACGCGGTAGTCAACGGTGTGGTCGCGGCCAGCGTCTGTCTCCTGACGGCGGTAGGCGAGGGTGCGTTCGCGGTCTTGTGGGTGCAGCGCATTTGCCCAGAAGCTTGGGGTCTGCCAATCGCTCAGCGGGTAGCCAAACAGTTTTTCGGCATGGGGCGAGACGTAGGAATAGCAGAAGTCTTCACGGCTGGCTTCCCAGGTGACTGCCGACAAGCATTCCACAAGGCTGCGGTAGTGCTGTTCGCTGTTACGAAGCGCCAATTCAAGAGCAGCGCGTCGGTTGATTTCACTGCTCAGTCGCCGGTTTACAGCGACCACGATAATCAGAACGAGCAGCAGAGCGAGTAGGCCGGGTACGGCAACCACCAAGGTTTTTCGCCACACGCTGCGTTGGTCCAGCACGCCGCCGAGCCAGTGTTCCTGCATGGCTTCGATTTCGCTGCTGCTCATGTCGGCGAACAATTTGTCGAGGATGTTGACCAAAATCGCTTGGTCTTTCGGCGCGGCCATTGATAGCTGGTAGCGGTAGGGCGTTTCGCCGGTGATGGCGATGCCTTCGAGTTTGAGCTGGCGCAAGCCCCAGACGCTGGAGGCGAGGTCGCCCACCAGCGCGTCAGCTTGGCCCGTGCCCACGGCTTGCAGCGCCGCGGCGACGTTAGCGACGGGCAGCAAGTTCAGATCCGGGTGGCGGCTTCGCAGAATTTCGTGGGGCGCGTAGTTTTCGACAACCGCGATTTTCAGCCCGTACAGGTCTTTGAGTTCGTGAGGTTGGGCACCGCCGTTGCGGGCGAGGATCACGATGGGGAAGTCGAGATAGGGGCGGGTGAAGCTCAGGTAGCCCTGGCGCTCGGGTGTGGACATGGCGCCGGGTAAGAGATTGATGGTGCCAGCCCGGGCCTGGTCGAGTACTTCGCTCCAGGTGCTTGGCTCGTACGTCTCCATTTTTACGTTTAGGCGTTTTTCGATCAGGGCAATGTAGTCGGCGGCCAATCCCTTGATATCGGCCTTGTTCGTCGCGGTATTCGAAGGGTGGCCAAGTGGCGTCGACGCCCATGCGCAAGGTTGGGTGGGCCTCAAGCCAGGCCTGCTCCTCTGACGTCAGGGTGAATGCCTGGGCGGGCGCGCACCAGTAGGCCAAACACAGCAGAAGAGTGGCAAACAGTCGCGGCATGACCCGGCCTCAAAACAGCGTAGGGATTGATGTGCCGAGTGTAGCTGTGTGGCGGGTTGCCAGCATCCAAAAAAGCAAAACCCCCGGACCAGGCCGGGGGTTTTATTTGCGCTTCAGTAACGGGTTTTCGTTGGGTAACGAATTACTCGTCGAGGAAGGAGCGCAGGTGCTCGCTACGCGTTGGATGACGCAGCTTGCGCAGCGCCTTGGCTTCGATCTGCCGAATCCGCTCGCGGGTTACATCGAACTGTTTACCAACCTCTTCGAGGGTGTGGTCGGTATTCATGTCGATGCCGAAGCGCATGCGCAGTACTTTGGCTTCACGAGCAGTGAGGCCGGCCAGTACTTCGCGGGTCGCTTCTTTGAGGCTTTCTACCGTGGCGACATCAATGGGCGACTGCATGGTGGAGTCTTCGATGAAGTCACCCAGATGGGAGTCTTCATCATCGCCAATCGGTGTTTCCATGGAGATCGGCTCTTTCGCGATCTTCAATACCTTGCGGATTTTGTCCTCAGGCATTTCCATGCGCTCGCCCAGTTCTTCCGGAGTAGGCTCGCGGCCCATTTCCTGAAGCATCTGACGCGAGATGCGGTTTAGCTTGTTGATCGTCTCGATCATGTGCACCGGAATACGGATGGTGCGGGCCTGGTCGGCGATCGAGCGAGTGATCGCCTGACGGATCCACCAGGTTGCATAAGTCGAGAACTTGTAGCCGCGACGGTATTCGAACTTGTCCACCGCTTTCATCAAGCCGATGTTGCCTTCCTGGATCAAGTCGAGGAATTGCAGACCGCGGTTGGTGTATTTCTTGGCGATCGAAATCACCAAACGCAAGTTCGCTTCAACCATCTCTTTCTTCGCGCGGCGGGCTTTCGCCTCACCGATCGACATGCGACGGTTGATGTCTTTGATTTCAGCGAGTTTCAAACCGGTTTCAGCTTCCAGGGCAACCAGTTTTTGCTGGCAGCGCAGGATGTCGGCTTGCAGGCGGCCAATGGCTTCAGCGTATTTGCTTTTGCCTTTGGACAGCTGCTCAGCCCAGCTTTCGTCGATTTCGTGGCTCGGGAACTGACGCAGGAAGTCGGCACGCGGCATACGGGCATCACGCACACACAGCTGCATGATGGCGCGTTCTTGTGCACGCAGACGCTCAAGGGCATCACGAACACGAGTAACCAGCGCATCGAATTGCTTCGGAACCAGCTTGATCGGCATGAACAGGCTGGCCAGTTCAGCGAGTTCGGCCATGCCTTGCTTGCTGTCGCGACCGTGCTTTTTCAGCACCTTTTTAGCTTTTTCCAGTTGGTCGGCTACGGCCCCGAAGCGCACGCGTGCAACTTCTGGATCCGGGCCGCCATCACCTTCTTCTTCGTCTTCGCTGTCACCGTCGGCTTCTTCGTCTTCGGTTTCAGGCTCGGCGGCAGCTGCGCCGTCTTTGATAACCGGGACGGGCACTTCGGCCGGCGCGGCAATGCCGTCATCCGGGTCGATGTAGCCGCTGAGGACTTCGGCCAGACGGCCGCCCTCGGTAGTGACGCGGGTGTATTCGGAAAGAATGCTGTCGACAGTGCCTGGGAAATGGGCGATAGCGCCCATGACTTCACGAATGCCTTCCTCGATGCGTTTAGCGATTTCGATCTCGCCTTCGCGGGTCAGCAATTCGACCGTACCCATTTCGCGCATATACATGCGCACCGGGTCGGTGGTACGGCCAATATCGGTTTCTACCGCAGCCAAAGCAGCGGCTGCTTCTTCGGCGGCCGCTTCGTCGGTATCGGCTTCAGCCAATAGCAGAGCGTCCGCATCCGGAGCACTCTCGAATACGTTGATCCCCATGTCATTGATCATGCGGATGATGTCTTCCACCTGTTCCGGATCTGAAATATCCTCCGGCAGGTGGTCGTTGACCTCTGCGTAAGTCAGGTAACCCTGCTCACGACCACGGCTGATCAACTCTTTAAGGCGGGACTGTTGTTGCGCTTTTCCGGACATAACACCCTATCCACTGAAGGTCTTGGCGGGCAAAAAACAAGCCGAGGATTATACCAGAGCTGAGACCTCACGCGCCAGTTGAGGTCGGGGTGACGGGAGTTGCAGTGCGACTAAGGAGGCCGCGAAGTTGCTCTTTTTCCTCTGCGCTGAGCTCACTTTGACGAGCTTTGCGCAGCAAATGTTCCAGGCTGCGCTCACGTTGGCGTGCAGCCAGACTAGTTATAGTGTCGAAAAACTGTTGTTCAAGGTTGTCAGCGTCAATCAGCCATTCCTTTTCCGCCAACGCCTTCAATAAACGTCCCTGCTCAGTTCCATGCCACCGTGCAATCAGCTGCAGCGAGCGCAATTTCGGATTTTTCTGCATGGCGCCGAGCAGCGCGACGAGCAATTGTGCATAGGTGTCGTTTTCGGCAGCGAAGTGGCTGGCCTCTTCCACCTTCTCGGCCAGTTGCGGGTGATGCAGCAGCGTGCGCAGCGCGGTAAGCGTCGGAGATTCTACGGGTGCCGCAACGCGCGGTCCGCGGGGGAAATCATCGCGGTCGCGATCACCTTTTTGCTCCAGCTTTTTTCCCATTTCTTGCCGCCCTGGCCTTTTCCCTTGAACCCCGTCTTCGGCTGCCATGCTTGCTCAGGCTGCGGCGCGTATTGCTCCTGGCCGTAGTCGGCTGGCGCGTCGAAATAAGCGCTGGGGTCGTATTGCGGCGCCTCGTCCATTTCGTAATGCGGATGCGAATTCGAGGGTGCTTGCGGTGCGCTGACCGGATTGTGAGGCGCAGGATTCAACTGCTGAATGCTCAGGCCGGTAATTTCGGTCAGCCGCTGGCGCATCAAGGTTTTCAGGTTGGCGCCGGGGATCTTGTCGATGAGCGGCGCGGCTAAGGTCGCCAAGTGCGCCTTGCCTTCCAGCGAGCGAGGGTCGGCTTCTTGCGTCAATTGCTGGAAAAAATAGTCGGCCAGTGGCTGCGCCTGTTGGTTGATTCGCGCGCGGAACGCGTCGGTGCCTTCGGCGCGCACTAAGGTGTCGGGGTCTTCGCCTTCGGGCAGAAACAGGAAGCGCGCGCGGCGGCCGTCTTGCAGGCTGGGCAGCGTGGCTTCAAGGGCGCGCCATGCGGCGCTGCGGCCAGCTTGGTCGCCGTCGAAACAAAACAGCACGCTGGGCACGATGCGGAACAGGCGCTTGAGGTGTTCTTCGCTGGTGGCCGTGCCAAGCGTGGCGACGGCGTTGCGCAAGCCTTGCTGGGCTAAGGCGATAACGTCCATGTAGCCCTCGACGACCATTATTTCATCCAGGTCGCGATTGCTTTTGCGCGCCTCATACAGGCCGTACAGCTCCTGGCCTTTATGAAAAACCGGGGTTTCCGGCGAGTTCAAATACTTGGGTTTGTCGTCGCCCAGTACGCGGCCACCAAATGCGATGACACGGCCACGGCTGTCGCGGATGGGAAATATCACCCGGTCTCGAAAGCGGTCGTAGCGTTTGCCGCTGTCGGCGTTTTCGATCAGCAGGCCGGCTTCGATCATCGCTTTCTGTTGCAGCGTGTCGGTGGCCAAGTGCTTGAGCAAATTGTCCCAGCCGGGCGGGGCGAAACCGAGGCCAAAGTCGCGGGCAATTTCGCCGGAAAGACCGCGTCCTTTCAGGTAGTCGACAGCGGCTTTGCGGGTTGGATGGCTTTTCAACGCCTGGCGGTAATACTCGGCGGCGGCTGTCAGTAGCGGGTACAGCGGCGAGTCGGTCGGCTGGCGCGGTTTATGGTTGCCACTCCGTCCGCCCTCTTCACGAACCACTTCCATGCCGGCGCTTTTGGCCAGGTCTTCCACGGCCTGGACGAAGTCCAGATTGTCGTGGTCCATGATAAAACCAAGGGCGTTGCCGCCGGCCCCACAGCCGAAGCAGTAGTAGAACTGCTTGTCGGGGCTGACGCTGAACGAGGGCGTCTTCTCTTTGTGGAAGGGGCAGCAGGCGCTAAAGTTTTTCCCGGTTTTCTTCAGTTGCACGCGCGAGCTGACCACGTCGACGATGTCGGTGCGGTTGAGCAAGTCGTCAATGAAGCTTTGGGGAATAAGCCCGGCCATGGCGCTCTCGAAGTCGTCGAATCGCCGGCATTGCTGTCGGGATTTCAGGTGTTCGGAAATAGATGCAAAGCGCGTCTCGGCGCACGAAGCGGCGAGGGGCTAATCATGCCAATTGTTGGTGATCGGCTCTACAGGCCTTTTAACTGCGGGGCGGGCGGAATATGCATCCGCAAAAACGCGAAAAAGCGAGGCTTATCGCGGCTGCCTAAACAACCTGGATAACTTCGCTAATGCGTTTGGAGCGTTTGTGCTATCGATTTTGCCGGCAGCCCGGCTTGCGGCCGGGCGTGGCAAAACAGGCGGCGTCAGTCTGCGTATTAGTACAGACGAACGGCGCGGCGCTGTTCGCGCTGCACTTTCTTGGCGTGGCGCTTAACTGCGGCTGCAGCTTTGCGTTTGCGCTCGGAAGTTGGTTTCTCGTAGAACTCGCGGCTGCGAACTTCGGCCAGAACACCGGCTTTTTCACAGGAGCGTTTGAAGCGACGCAGAGCTACGTCGAAGGGTTCATTCTCTTTAACTTTGACGGCTGGCATCCAGAGCTACCTTCATTCATTACCGGGGTAGACGTACTCGTTGCAAACTGAGCTGGAGGACGTCGGTTTTTAAGGGTTGCGGATGTTAACGCCTCATCGCCAGGAATGCAAAGCCTCTGATCGAAAACCGCTAGGCGGCGTTAAGGACGGCGATTATCATGCGCGCCTTCGAAATTGCCCAGTCTGAAGGGAAAACCCATGCTCGTGCTGGGACTAGAAACCTCTTGCGATGAAACCGGCGTTGCCTTGTACGACAGCGAGCGCGGCTTGCTGGGCGATGCCTTGTTCAGCCAAATCGACCTGCATAAAGCCTATGGCGGCGTGGTGCCGGAGCTCGCCTCGCGTGATCACGTCAAGCGCATGCTGCCGTTGATTCGCGAAGTGCTGGAGCAGTCCGGCTGCGCCACGCAAGACATCGACGCCATCGCCTACACCGCCGGCCCTGGGCTCGTCGGAGCGCTGCTGGTGGGCGCTTCCTGTGCCCAGGCGCTGGCCTTTGCCTGGGACATTCCAGCGCTTGGCGTGCACCACATGGAAGGCCATTTGCTGGCGCCGATGCTGGAAGAAACACCGCCGCAATTTCCGTTTGTAGCCCTGCTGGTTTCCGGCGGCCATACGCAATTGGTGCGTGTCGATGGCATTGGTCAGTACCAATTGCTCGGTGAGTCGCTGGACGATGCGGCCGGCGAGGCGTTCGACAAAACGGCCAAGCTTATTGGCCTCGGTTATCCCGGTGGTCCCGAAATCGCTCGTCTGGCGCTGAACGGTGTGGAAGGGCGCTTCGTGTTTCCCCGCCCGATGACTGATCGCCCGGGTCTGGATTTCAGCTTCAGCGGCCTTAAAACCTTCGCCCTGAATACCTGGCTGCAATGCCGCAATGCTGGCGACGACGGCGAGCAAACCCGTAGCGACATCGCCCTGGCCTTCCAGACGGCGGTGGTCGAGACTCTGACCATCAAATGCAAGCGCGCCCTCAAGCAGACCGGCATGAATCGTCTGGTGATCGCTGGCGGCGTGAGCGCCAATCAGGCGCTGCGCCGGTCGCTGGAAAAAATGCTCGGTGACCTCAGAGGCAACGTGTTTTACGCGCGCCCGGCTTTTTGCACCGATAACGGCGCGATGATCGCCTACGCCGGTTGCCAGCGGCTGATGGCCGGCCAGCACGAAGGGCCGGAAATCTCGGTGCAGGCGCGTTGGCCGATGGAGCAATTGCCAGCGATCTGAGGCTTAGAAATGCCGTTCGCGCCCGGCCAGCAGGTCGCGTAGATTGCTGCGATGGCGCCACACGATAAGGCCGGTGAGCACGCACATGGGTAGCAGCGCCGCCGGTTTCTGCCAGGCCAAAAGCGGCAGAATCAACGGCGTTGCGATAAGGGAAGCCAGCGAGCTGGTGCGGGTCAGCCAGAAGGTTAGGCCCCACCCTGCAGCGGCCAGCAGGGCTGCCGGCGGGTAAAGACCCAGGAGCATGCCGGCCGCAGTCGCCACGCCCTTGCCGCCACGGAAATTGAAGTACACCGGGTACAAATGCCCGACCACGGCGGCGAGGCCGATCCAGGCTTGTTGTTGCACCGAAAGGCCCAGCGCATAGGCGACGAGCACGGGCAACAGGCCTTTGAGCACGTCGCCTAGCAAGGTCAGAATGGCCAGCTTTTTACCCGCCACCCGCAGCATATTGGTGGCGCCGGGGTTGCCGGAGCCAGCCGCGCGAGGGTCGGGAGCGCCGACCAGGCGGCTGAGCAGGATGGCGAAAGACAGCGAGCCGAGCAGGTAGGCGAGGATCGCCAGCAACCAGAACATGGTATCCATCCGGGGCGAGTGAGCCCCGATTCTAGCGGGGCGCAGCGCCCTTGTCGTGCGGCGGAGCAGAGTGCTTGGACAGAGTGTTTATCGAAGGTCTGGAAGTCGACACCGTGATCGGTGCGTATGACTGGGAGCGCGACATTCGCCAGTGCCTGCGGCTGGATCTGAGCTTCGCCTGGGACAATCGTCCCGCTGCTGCCGGTGACGACCTGAGCAAGGCGCTCGACTACGCATCGGTCTCCGCGCGCATCCAATCCTTCGCCGCACAGGCGCAGTTTCAGTTGGTAGAAACCTTCGCTGAGCGCCTCGCCGAAACACTGATGAGCGAGTTCAACATTCCCGGTTTACGCCTGAAACTCACCAAGCCGGGCGCCGTGCCGGCAGCCACCGGCGGCGTCGGCGTGGAGATTCAGCGCGGATGCCTCTGACCCCCATTCTGCTGGGCCTGGGCAGCAACGTTGAGCGCGAAGCGCACCTGACGGCTGGCCTCGACGCCCTGGCTCAGTTCCTTCAAAACATGCGCTGCTCGCCGGTCTTCGAAAGCCAGCCGGTGGGGATCAAGAGTGGGCCGTTTTTCAATCTTGTGGTGCTGGCCGAAACCGACCTGCCGCTGCACGAGTTGGATCGCCGGCTCAAATGCATCGAGGCGGATAACGGACGGTATGCGCCGAATCGCAAAGGCTTGCCGTTGGATATAGACGTGCTGACCTACGGCGAGCTGGTAGGCAACTTCGACGGCTTGATTCTTCCCCGCGCAGAAATTCTGAAAAACGCGTTTGTGCTCTGGCCGCTGGCGATGCTGGTGCCGGAGCAGTTGCATCCGGGTGTGAAAACGTCTTATGCCGAGCTGTGGCGAGGCGCGCAGATCGAGCAGGTGCTGGCGCCGGTGGCGTTTGAGTGGCGTGGCGAGCAGCTAACGCCGGACGCGCCATAAATTCGCGTCCCTCGCGTAGCTGAAGAGAATCGCGGCTGAAGCCGCTCCTACAGGGGCTTGGGGGTTTGGGCGGCTTTGTACGCCTGCAACGCTTTTAGGCGTTCGCGCTTGAGCGCCTCGCCCAAATCGGCGCCTTGGTAGCCCTGTTCCACCAACGGCTGAACCTTCACGGCACGCGCCGCATCGGCGGCGGCGCGCAGGTAATCAGCTTGTGGATAGTCGCGCTGCTCCAACCCTAACCGCCCACGCGCATCCATTTCGCACGCGGCAATAAACTCGTCGAAGCGCTGCGGGCGGCGGTACACGTCAAACGTTTGTAGCAGTTCCAGTAAGGTCGACGCTTTCAGCTCCAGCGCGCGATGGCCATGGGTGTGATATTCGCCCACCAGCACCGCCAGTTCCTGACAGTCGCGTGGGGCCTTGCAGCGTTCGTTCACGGCCTTGATCAGCTTTACGCCGCGGTGTTCATGGGCGATATGCCGTGGCCATTCTTCTTCCGGGGTCAGCCCCTTTCCCAGGTCATGAAGCAGGCAGGCCCAGCGCACGGTGAGCGGCTGCGCGTGTTCAGCGCATTGGCGCAGCACGCTGAGTACATGGGCGCCGGTGTCGATTTCGGGGTGATGCGCTGCGGGTTGCGGCACGCCAAACAACGCGTGCACTTCCGGCAGCATCGCGTGCAGCGCGCCGCAGTCGTACAGCACCTGAACAAACACATCTGGCCGTTCTTCCATGAGCGCGCGGGAAATTTCCTTCCAGCTGCGTTCCGGCGTTAGGGCTGACAGCTCGCCGGACTCACTCAGGCTGCGCATCAAGGCCATGGTTTCGTCGGCGACATGAAAACCCAGCGGCGCATAGCGGGCGGCGAAGCGGGCCACACGCAGCACGCGTAGCGGGTCTTCGGCAAAGGCCGGCGACACGTGGCGCAGCACGCGGGCTTTAAGGTCTCGCTGGCCGCCGTAGGGGTCGAGCACGTTGCCGGCGTCGTCTTCGGCCATGGCATTGATGGTCAGGTCGCGGCGGGTCAGGTCGTCTTCGAGGGTGACGTCGGGGCTTGCGTAAAAGGTAAAGCCGCCATAGCCGCGCCCGCTTTTGCGCTCGGTCCGGGCGAGGGCGTATTCCTCTTGGGTGTGAGGATGGAGAAAGACCGGGAAGTCTTCCCCGACGGGGCGATAGCCCTGGGCGAGCATCTCTTCTGCGCTCGCGCCAACCACCACCCAATCGATATCGGTGACATCGCGGCCCAGCAGGCGATCACGCACCGCGCCGCCGACCTTGTAAATCTGCATGGAAAACCCTCCGTTAGCGCCACAGGATACCTGCTGCGCCGCTAATGGCCAGGCTCAGCGGCTGACGGGAATTTGTTGCATCAGGGCAACCACGGCGGCACGCAGCAATTCTTCACGCTGCCATGAGGGACTCAGGCTTGTGGTGATCAAACCCTGCCAGAGGGTTTTGTCGGCTCGGTCGCTCACGCGTAATCGCAGGGTGATGGACTCATCTTGAAAACGGTGCACGGCGAGGTAGCTGCCGAGGGGCTCGGGGGCGGCGTATCGACGCGAAATTCCAACGGGGCTTCATTCAGCGTCAGGGTGTAGGCGACGCGCACGTCCGCTTTCTTTGCCTCGACATAGCCACGATTTAGCAGGCCCTGACGCAGGTTGGCGCGCACTTGGGCGTAATCGCGAGTGGGCGGTAATTGGCCGGTGGGGCTGGTGCTGGGCGGCAGCATTTCAAAGGTGTGGCGCTGCCCCAAGGACGGCGTGGCGGTTTGCACCACCAGCACTTGCGGCGACGGGCTTGAACAGCCGGCAAGCAGCAGGCTGAGGAACAAAACGCGCAGAAAAAACGGCTTTACAGGCATAAACGGCAAGCTCCGCGAAGGATGCAATATGCTCAACGCAAGCTTGCCGTCGGTCAACCAGTCGAACGGACGGGGTTCAAATCGGCGGTATCACGAGGTCCAGTCGCGGGTATTCCGCGTTCTCCGAATCGCCCCGTGGCGGTACGTGTTGCGTCTGCACCACTTGGTCGCCACGCACGGTTTCCAGATGGATGTCGAAGCCCCACAGCCGGTGCAAATGCTTGAGCACTTCCTCGGTTGATTCGCCTAGCGGTTTGCGGTCGTGTTGCTGGTGACGCAGCGTCAGCGAACGGTCACCGCGGCGATTGATGCTGTAAATCTGCACATTCGGCTCACGGTTGCCCAGGTTGTACTGCGCCGCCAGGGTTTCACGAATGATGCGATAGCCCGGCTCGTCGTGAATGGCCGGCACCACCAATTCGTCCTTCTGGTCGTCGTCCATGATGCTGAACAGCTTCAGGTCGCGAATCACTTTGGGCGACAGGTACTGAAGAATAAAACTTTCGTCCTTGAAGCTTTTCATGGCGAATTTCACCGCCGACAGCCAGTCGCTTCCGGCGATTTCCGGGAACCAGCGCTTGTCTTCTTCGGTGGGTTCTTCGCACATGCGGCGGATGTCGCGGTACATCGCAAAGCCCAGGGTGTACGGGTTGATGCCGCTGTAATACGGGCTGTCGAACGGCGGTTGATAGATCACGCTGGTGTGCGATTGCAGGAACTCCATCATGAAGCCGTCGGTGACCAAGCCTTCGTCGTACAGATCGTTCATCAGCGTGTAATGCCAGAACGTGGCCCAGCCTTCGTTCATGACCTGAGTCTGGCGCTGCGGGTAAAAATACTGGGCGATCTTGCGCACGATGCGCACCACTTCCCGCTGCCACGGCTCTAGCAACGGCGCGTGCTTTTCCAGGAAGTACAGGATGTTTTCCTGCGGCTCCGCGGGAAAGCGGCCGGTGTCTTTGTCGTTGCCCTTGTCGGCGCCTTTAGGAATGGTCCGCCACAGGTCGTTGATTTGCCGCTGCAGGTGTTCTTCCCGTTCTTTCTGACGTTGGCGCTCTTCCTCGGCGGAAATCGGATACGGGCGTTTGTAGCGGTCGACGCCGTAATTCATCAGCGCGTGGCATGAGTCGAGCAGGTCTTCCACGGCGTCGATGCCGTAGCGCTCCTCGCATTGCATGATGTACTGCTTGGCGAACACCAGGTAATCGATGATCGAGCTGGCGTCGGTCCAGGTGCGGAACAGGTAGTTGCCTTTGAAAAAGCTGTTGTGGCCATAGCAGGCGTGCGCCACGACGAGTGCCTGCATGCAGATGGTGTTTTCTTCCATCAGGTAGGCGATGCAGGGGTCTGAGTTGATGACAATCTCGTACGCGAGGCCCATCTGCCCACGGCTGTAGGATTTCTCGGTGCTGAGAAAATGCTTGCCGTAGGACCAGTGGTGATAGCCCAGCGGCATGCCCACCGAGGCGTAGGCATCCATCATTTGCTCGGCGGTAATCACTTCAATCTGGTTGGGATAGGTGTCCAGCGCATAGCCTTCGGCGATGCGCGCAATCTCTTTGTCATAGGCGCGGATCAGCTCGAAGGTCCATTCCGAACCGGTAGAAATGGGCTGGCCTCTTTTCTTCTCACGAGCGCTCATGGCATTACCTCAGCTAACGAGTCGGCGCTGAAACAGTTCGCGGAACACCGGGTAAATGTCACCGGCAGACACCAGTTGTTGTTGAGCGAAGGTGTCGGCAAACGCCTCGCCGACCTGCTCGTACTCGAACCACAACGCCTGGTGCTCGCGCGGGGTGATTTCCACATAAGTGAAGTACTGCACCAGCGGCATGATCTGTTTCATCAGAATGTCGCGGCAGATGGGCGAGTCGTCGTTCCAGTTGTCACCGTCCGAGGCCTGCGCGGCGTAGATATTCCACTCGCTGGTGGGGTAGCGTTCTTCCATCACTTCCTGCATCAGCTTGAGGGCGCTGGAGACGATGGTGCCGCCGGTTTCGCGGGAATAGAAAAACTCTTCCTCGTCCACTTCACGGGCGCTGGTGTGGTGGCGGATAAACACCACTTCGATCTTTTCGTAATTCCGCTTGAGGAACAGGTACAGCAGGATGAAAAAACGCTTGGCGATGTCTTTGGTCGCCTGCGTCATGGAACCGGAAACGTCCATCAGGCAGAACATCACAGCCTTGGAGCTGGGGTTGGGTTGCTTGACCAGCAGGTTGTATTTGAGGTCGAAGGTATCGAGGAACGGCACCTTTTTTATGCGCGCACGCAGCAGAACAATTTCGGCTTCCTTGGCTTGAATGTCGGCGAAATTATCCGGTTCGTCGGCTTTCAGGCGCTCAACCTCGGCAATAGCCGCATGCAGTTTGGCGCGGCTGCTGCCCGACAGCGCGATGCGCCGGGCATGGGCGGAGCGTAACGTGCGGACAATGTTGATGCGCGATGGATTGCCCTCGTTGCTGACCCCGGCACGCACGGTTTTAAACGTGTCGGTGCCGGTGAGCTGACGTTTCACCAGGTTCGGCAACTCAAGGTCTTCGAACATGAAGTCGAGGAATTCTTCCTGGGTAATCTGGAAGACAAACTCGTCCATGCCTTCGCCAGAATTGCTCGCTTTGCCCGCGCCTTTGCCACCGCCGCCGCCTTGCGGGCGGGGGATGCGTTCGCCAGCGGTGAACTCCTTGTTGCCAGGGTGAACTTGGGTTTGCTTGCCGCCGCGACCGTGATGCAGCAACGGTTCGTCGATGTCGCGGCCGGGAATGCTGATTTGCTCGCCGTGCTCCATATCGGTAATGGAACGGCGACTGACGGCCTCTTCAACGGCCTTTTTGATGTGGTCGCGGTAGCGTCGCAGGAAACGCTGACGGTTTACCGTGCTCTTGTTCTTGCCGTTCAAACGGCGGTCGATCACATAGCTCATGGACGCTCCTCAGAACCCCCAGGCCTGCTGCGCTCACTACGGCGAGCACCGTAGCGAGCAGACCCGGAGCGGCTCATATGGCCTGCTGGAACAGACCGTGCGGCGACGACGTCGGACGAATCCGACGTAGCAGGTTACTGCGACTTACGAACCCGCAGGTACCATTCGGACAGCAGGCGTACCTGCTTGTCGGTGTAGCCGCGCTCGACCATCCGCGAGACAAAATCGTTGTGTTTCTGTTGGTCCTCCTTGCTGGCCTTGGCGTTGAAGCTGATGACCGGCAGCAGGTCTTCGGTGTTGGAAAACATTTTCTTCTCGATCACTACGCGCAGCTTCTCGTAGCTGAGCCAGGTCGGGTTCTTGCCGTTGTTGTTGGCGCGGGCGCGCAGCACGAAGTTGACGATCTCGTTGCGGAAATCCTTCGGATTGCTGATGCCGGCCGGCTTCTCGATTTTTTCCAGCTCTTCATTGAGCGCCACTCGGTTGAGGATTTCGCCGGTTTCCGGGTCACGGTATTCCTGGTCCTGAATCCAGAAATCGGCGTACAGCACGTAGCGGTCGAAGATGTTTTGCCCGTACTCGCTGTAGGACTCGAGGTAGGCGGTCTGGATTTCTTTGCCGATGAATTCGATGTAACGCGGCGCCAGGTATTCCTTGATGTAGCGCAGATAGCGTTCGCGCACCTCGGCCGGGAATTGCTCCTGCTCGATCTGCTGCTCCAACACATAGAGCAGGTGCACGGGGTTGGCGGCGATCTCGTGGGGGTCGAAGTTGAATACCTTGGACAGAATCTTGAAGGCGAAGCGGGTCGAAAGGCCGTTCATGCCTTCGTCAACGCCCGCGCTGTCGCGGTACTCCTGAATCGACTTGGCTTTGGGGTCGGTGTCCTTCAAGTTCTCGCCGTCGTAAACGCGCATTTTCGAATAGACGTTGGAGTTGTCCGGCTCTTTCAAGCGCGACAGCACCGAGAACTGCGCCAGCATTTTCAACGTGTCCGGTGCGCAATGGGCTTTGGCTAGAGAGCTGTTGAACAGCAGCTTGTCGTAAATCTTGATCTCGTCACTGACGCGCAGGCAGTACGGCACTTTGACGATGTAGATCCGGTCGATGAACGCCTCGTTGTTCTTGTTGTTGCGGAAGCTGTGCCACTCCGATTCGTTGGAGTGCGCGAGCAACACGCCCATGAACGGAATGGCGCCGAGGCCTTCGGTGCTGTTGTAGTTACCTTCCTGCGTGGCGGTGAGCAGTGGGTGCAAGACCTTGATCGGCGCCTTGAACATTTCGACGAATTCCATCATCCCCTGGTTCGCGCGGCACAGCGCACCGGAGTAGCTGTAGGCGTCGGCGTCGTTCTGCGGGAATTCTTCCAGTTTGCGGATATCGACCTTGCCGACCAGGGCGGAAATGTCCTGGTTGTTGTCGTCACCCGGCTCGGTTTTCGCTACCGCGATCTGGTTGAGGATGGACGGGTAGAGCTTCACCACGCGGAATTGGCTGATGTCGCCGCCGAATTCGGCCAGGCGCTTGGTGGCCCACGGCGACATGATGGTGCTCAGGTAGCGCCGTGGAATGCCGAAGTCTTCTTCGAGAATGGTGCCGTCTTCAGCCGGGTTGAACAGCCCCAGCGGCGATTCGAACACCGGCGAGCCTTTGATGGCATAGAAGGGCACCTTCTCCATCAGCTGTTTGAGCTTTTCCGCCAGCGACGACTTACCGCCGCCCACCGGGCCGAGGAGATAGAGAATCTGTTTCTTTTCTTCCAGGCCCTGAGCGGCGTGGCGGAAGTAGGACACGATCTGGTCGATGCACTCTTCCATGCCGTGAAAATCTTCAAAGGCGGGATACCTGCGAATCACCTTGTTGGAGAAGATTCGCGACAGCCTGGAGTTGTGCGAGGTGTCGATCAGTTCCGGCTCGCCTATGGCCATCAGTAGGCGCTCGGCCGCTGTGGCGTAAGCGCTTTTGTCCTGTTTGCACAGGTCGAGGTACTCCTGAAGGGAATACTCCTCCTGGCGAGTCGCTTCGAAGCGTTGCTGGAAGTGGCTGAAAATACTCATGACGTCACCTCGCTTGATGGTCGAGCCGGGCGGGATCGGTCGAGCGGGTGCTGGCAATCTGCCGACGAGTCAGCAAATGAGATTCCCCCAGAACACCTAAAGGTCGCTGCCGATAGCCCCGGAAGCCGGTGTGCCGGCTCTCCCCTGTATGGATGGCCTGAGGTAAGGATAGTTCGTAATTGGAGAGGTCAAGGACCGACAAACAATAAGGATGTGTCGGTCTTTGTTACAGGAAGGCGAGAAGCCAGACGGGGCGCGGGCTAGACGGGTCGGAAAAAAATTATTCGGCGGGCTCGCTCGCCGTCTCGCCAGGAAAGGTGGCGCGCCACAGTTCAAAGCCGCCGTCGAGGCTGTAGACCTCGGAAAAGCCCTGGCTGACCAGGTAGGCGGCGGCACTCTGGCTGGAGTTGCCGTGGTAGCAGGAGACAATCAAGGGGGCGTCCAGGTCGGCCTGGGTGATGAAATCGTGCAGCGAGTGATTGTCCAGGTGGCGCGAGCCGCTGATGTGGCCCATGGCGAAGCTTTGCGGATCGCGGACATCCACGACCACTGCGCCGCTTTCGCGAAGTGCCTGGGCCTGCTCTGGGGGAATGCGTTTGAATTCGCTCATGAGGGAATCTCCTTGCAGTCGCAGCTGTGGCGTTCACCGCTGTCGACGTTGAGTAAGGTCATGGAGTTGCCCCAGACACAGCCGGTGTCCAGCGCAGTGACGCCAGGTTCGTTGCAGCGCCCCCTCGAGGGCTGCCCAATGGCCGAAAATGATTTTCTGCCCGGCCGTCTTGCGTTGCTTGTGGCTAAACCAGGGCTGGAATCCCGGCGGAGCACTGCCAACGCCCTCTTTGCTTTTCAGGTCGAGGGTGCCATCGGCTTTACAGAAACGCATGCGGGTGAAGTAGTTGGTGATTACCCGCAGGCGCGTGACGCCCTTGAGGTCGCTGTCCCAACGTGCCGGCTCGTTGCCGTACATGCCGTCCAGAAAGGGCAAGAAGCGCGTATCGTCGCGCAACGCCTCTTCCACTTCGGCAGCGCAGCGCAGGGCCTTCTTGAGCGTCCATTGCGGCGGGATGCCGGCGTGCACCATGGCGATGTCGCGGTCGACGTCGTAATGCACGAGTTTTTGTTGGCGCAGCCAGTCGAGCAGTTCCGCGCGGTCGGGCGCCTCGAGAATCTCGCTCAGGGTGTCGCCTTTCTTCATGCGCTCGATGTTGTTCGCGACGGCGAGCAAGTGCAGGTCATGATTGCCCAGCACGCACACCAGCGATTCACGCATGGCGTAGAGATAACGCAGGGTTTCCAGCGATTGCGGCCCACGGTTGACCAAGTCGCCCACCAGCCACAGGCGGTCGGTGGCGGGGTCGAAGGCTACCCGGTCGAGCAGGCATTTCAGCGGATCCAGGCAACCTTGCAGGTCGCCAACGGCGTACACCGCCATCAGTGCAGAGCCCCCGGCACGGCCAGGCGGAACGGCGCGATGATGGCGTCGAAGCGCTTGCCGTCTTCGGCCTGCATCTGGTAGCTGCCTTGCATGTTACCCACCCGCGTGGCCATCAGCGTGCCGCTGCTGTAGGTAGTGGCTGCCGCCGGCTTCGATGGTCGGCTGTTGGCCGATAACGCCTGGGCCGCGCACTTCTTGCACGCGGCCGTCGCCGTCGGTGATCAACCAGTGGCGCGAGAGCAGCTTGGCCGGAAGCTCACCGTTGTTGCGGATGGTCACGGTGTACGCAAAAGCAAAACGGTTCTGGTCCGGCTGCGATTGCTCCGGGAGGTAACGGGTCACGACATTGACGTCGATCTGATAACGGGCATCGGACATACAAATGGCTCGGTTAGCGAACTGCTGAATAACGAGTTTAGTGCGCGGGCGCAGCAATTGTCTGCTCGTGCAGTTTGTCGGCCAGGCGCACAAAGGCGGCCAGGTCGAGCTGCTCGGGGCGCAGGCTGCCGTCGACCTGCGCGGCTTCGATGGCCTCGCTGGTGAGCAGGGCTTTAAGCGTATTGCGCAAGGTTTTGCGGCGCTGGTTGAACGCTTCGCGCACTACGCGCTCGAGTAAACGGTGATCTTTGGCCGGGTGAGGCAGGGTGGCGTGGGGCACCAGCCTGACGATGGCTGAGTCCACTTTCGGCGCCGGGTTGAACGCGCCCGAACCAACGTTGAACAGGTGCTCCACATCGCAGTGGTACTGCACCATGATCGACAAGCGGCCCCAATCGCCACCGCCCGGCGTCGCGGCCAGGCGCTCCACCACTTCCTTTTGCAGCATGAAGTGCATATCGCGAATCAGGCTGGCGTTGTCTAGCAGGTGAAAAATCAGGGGCGTGGAAATGTTGTACGGCAGGTTGCCGACCACTCGCAGGCTGTTGGGCGCCGGGTTGAGGCTGGTGAAGTCGAACTTCAGCGCGTCGCCTTGATGCAGGCTGAAGTTGGGGTTGCTGTCGAACTTGCTCTTGAGGATCGGGATTAAGTCCAGGTCCAGCTCTACAACGTCCAACGTGCCGCCACTGGACAGCAGGCCTTCGGTCAGCGCGCCCTGACCCGGGCCGATTTCCAGCAGGCGCTCACCGGAGCGGGCGTGAATGGCGCGCAGAATGCGGTGAATAACCCCGGCATCGTGCAAAAAGTTCTGGCCGAAGCGCTTACGGGCGCGATGTTGGTAGTGCTCAGTCATAGTGGCTCTGCTGCTAGTGGGGCGGGCGACCTGTCTGCCAGTTAAGGCGCAGGACGCGGCAAAAGAAAGGCCGGCTTACCGGCTTTCGGCCATCTGATAGGCCGTTTCGAGGGCGACTTGCAGGCTGCCGGTATCGATCTTGCCGGAGCCGGCCAGATCCAGAGCGGTGCCGTGGTCGACCGAGGTGCGAATGATCGGCAGGCCGAGGGTCACGTTTACCGCAGCGCCGAAACCTTTGTACTTCAACACCGGCAGTCCTTGGTCGTGATACATCGCCAACACGGCGTCGCAGTGGTCCAGGTGCTTGGGTGTGAATAAAGTATCGGCCGGCAATGGGCCGATAAGGTTCAACCCTTCGGCACGCAAAGCGGCTAGGGTCGGTTCGATAATTTCAATTTCTTCGCGCCCCAAGTGCCCGCCTTCGCCCGCATGAGGGTTCAGGCCGCACACCAGGATTCGGGGCGCTGCGATGCCGAACTTGTTCACCAGATCGGCGTGCAGAATGCGCGTCACCCGTGTCAGGCGCTCAGGAGTAACGGCTGCAGCCACGTCCTTGAGCGGCAAGTGCGTGGTCACCAGCGCCACCCGCAGGCCGCGAGTGGCGAGCATCATCACCACTTGTTCGGTGTGGGTGAGGTCGGCGAGAAATTCGGTATGGCCAGAGAATGCGATGCCCGCTTCGTTAATCACACCTTTGTGCACGGGCGCCGTAATCATTCCGGCGAAATCGCTGTGCAGGCAGCCTTCACCGGCGCGCGTCAGGGTTTCGAGTACATAAGCGGCGTTGCGCGAGTCGAGCTGGCCGGCGGTTACGGCGCTGCGTAGCGGCGTGTCCCAAACGTACAGGGTGCCGGCAGGTGCGGGGGCGTCGGGCCAGGCATCTGGCGTGACCGCTACCGCCTGAACCGCCACGCCCAGTTGCGCGGCCCGCTCGGTGAGCAGGTCGCGGCTGGCGATGGCGATCAGGGGATAAGGCTGGGCGTGCTGGGCAAGCAGCAGGCACAGGTCGGGACCTATGCCGGCCGGCTCGCCGGGAGTAAGAGCGAAGCGCGGTAGGGTCACAGTTTGACTTCTACGTATGCCTCGTCGCGAATCTGGCGCAACCAGGCTTGCAGCTCTTCGTCGTACTTACGGTTGCGCAGGGCGTTGAGGGCCTGCTGCTTGCGGAACTCGTCACTGCTGTCCGTGGCGCGACGGCCAAGCACTTCCAGAACGTGCCAGCCGTATGGGCTTTTGAACGGTTTGGACACTTCACCGCTGGCGGTATTGGCCATCACGCGCTGGAACTCCGGCACCAGGGTGCTCGGATCAATCCAGTTGAGGTCGCCGCCGTTGAGAGCCGAACCCGGATCTTCAGAGAAGCTTTTCGCCAGTTCGCCGAAGTCTTCGCCCGCCAGGATGCGGTCGTACAGACGCTCGACCAGGCGCTGGGTTTCAGCTTCGGTGCGGATCTCGCTCGGCTTGATCAGGATATGACGAACATGTACTTCGTCACGCATCTGGCTGTCGCCGCCGCGTTTTTCCAATAGCTTGATGATGATGAAACCGCCCGGCGTGCGCACTGGCTCGGTAACGTCGCCGACTGCCAGCGCGCCAACCATGTTGTCGAACGGAGAGGGCAATTGAGCGGCTTTACGCCAGCCCATGTCGCCGCCTTCCAGCGCCGTTTCACTTCCGGAGCTGGAAATAGCCAACTGGGCGAAGTCGGCGCCTTGCTTCAGTTGCTGATAAATAGCGTTGGCTTGTTTGTCCGCAGCCTGAATGGTTTCCGGCGAGGAGCTTTCCGGCACCGGAATCAGGATGTTGGCCAGGTGGTATTCCTGCGAAAGCTGGATTTTGCCCAGGTCGGAGGCGAGGAAGTTCTGCACTTCCTGATCCGTTACTTGAATGCGTTCGGCCACACGGCGCTGGCGCACTCGGCTGATAATCATCTCGCGACGCACTTGCTCACGGGCTTCGTTGAACGATAAGCCGTCCTGCGCCAGCGCCGCCTGGAATTGCTCGACGCTCATGTTGTTGCGCTGAGCGATGGTGCCGATGGCCTGGTTCAGTTCTTCGTCAGTAATGCGGATGCCCGAGCGATCGCCGATCTGCAGTTGCAGGTTTTCGATGATCAGGCGTTCCAGCACTTGCTGGCTCAGTACGTGCTCCGGCGGCAGTGCGGCACCGCGCTTGGCGATGGTTTGTTGAACCTCGCGCAGGCGGCCGTCCAATTGGCTTTGCATGATTACGTCGTTGTCGACGATAGCCACAACGCGGTCAATGGACTGTACGTCGGCGTGTGCCGCGGTACCCAGAAGCATGGCGCCCAGCAGCAGCGGGCGCAGACAATCAATAAGCTTGGTCTTCACGTTGACGATAACCTTGGATGCCTTGGTCGAGGAAACTCTCGACTTTGTTGCCGATAACGCCGCCGAGGCCTTTCAGCACGATTTGCAGGAAGATCCCGCGGTCGCCGTTGGCTTCGCGTTTCAAGTCGAATTCGTCGTACTCAACCCAGTAGCGGTTGATCAGACGCAGTTTCCAGCAACAGTTGTCGTACTCGAAACCACCAAAGGCCTCCAGCGTACGGCTCTGGTTGTAGTCGAACTGCCAGCGAGCGATAGCGCTCCACTGCGGTACGACCGGCCAGATAACCGAGAAGTCGGACTGATCGATCTTGTATTCGTCGCCGCCCACTTCGAATAACCCGGTTTGCGGGTTGAAGCGCTTGACGTCGTTACGGTAGCGGTAGCCGGCGTTAACGATTTTGCCGGGGTTCGCTTCTGGCTGGTAATGCGCCATCACGTTACCGGAACGGGTTTCGCCGGCGTCCGGGTCCCAGTTCAGGTCGGAGCTGACACGCCAGTCACGGTTGATGCGGTATTGACCGGTCAATGCGTACGGCGACACCGAGGCTTCGTCTTTCGCTTCAATACCTGGCAACTGCACTTTGCGGTCTTCGAAGTAGAGAGTCTGGCCGATCGCAACGCTGGCGCGCTCGAAGCCGTTGTCCTCGATAAAGCTGCTGCTGGTGCCCAGCGACAGTTGGTTGGCATCGCCAATGCGGTCGCTGCTGGAGAAGCGGTTTTCACGGAACAGCGAGGCATAGCTGAACGGCGTTTCGCTGGTGTCGAAAATCGGGATGTCCGACTGATCGCGATACGGCACGTTCAGGTAATACAGGCGCGGCTCGAGGGTCTGGCGGTAGTTGTTGCCAAACAGAGTCGTGTTGCGGTCGAAGTACAGGCCGCTGTCGACGCTGTACAACGGCACGCCACGGTCCTGGCTGTTCTGGAAATCGTTGCCGGCAGTCGCGAGGTCATTCTTGCCTTTCTGATCCAGATCCAGGTCGTAGTCGGTGTACAGGTACTTCATCGTCGGTTTGACGTAACCCCAGTTCCAGTTCAGCGGCAGGCTTACGCCTGGCTCCAAGTGGATGCGGTCGCCCGTTGCGCGGGTAAGGCCAGTCAGATAGCTATCTGGGCTACTCGTGTTGAGATAGTCGTACTCGTCCAGATCGCGGTCGAAGCGTACAAACTCGGTGTTGTACGTGAAGTTCACACCGCCCGGTTGGAACGGCAGAACGCCATCAAACGTCACCTGAGGCAGGCGATCGTACGGGGTCACGTCAGTTACGGTGGCCAGCTGATACGCGTGCATATTGAGCTTGGCATCGAAGCTGTCGCCCCGGTATGTCAGCGCGCCTTGCTGGTTCACGAAGGTCTGGCTGCTAACGTCCAGGTCGGTTTCCAGATCCTGGAAGTAGTACGGGTCGCTGATCTTGGTGTAATCGACCGTGCCCAGCAGACGCGAATCGAGGCCGGTCTGGTTTTTCAGGCTGTACAGATAACGTTGATCTTCGTACTTGGGCTCATCCTTGCGCTCGTCGTCGCCGTCATCCAGGTAAGCAGCGCTGACCTGGCCTTCGCTGCTTTCGGTGAGGTAGCGGAACTCGCCTTCCATCAACACGCCGCGCTCGGACATGAAGCGTGGATACAAGGTGGCGTCGTAGTTAGGCGCCAAGTTGAAGTAGTACGGCGTTACCAGCATCAGGCCGGTGTCGCTGGACGAGCCGATGCTCGGCGGCAGGAAGCCGGACTGGCGACGGTCGTCGATTGGGAAATAAATGTACGGGGTGTAGAAGATCGGAATGTCTTTAACCCGCAGGGTCACGTTGGTCGCGGTACCGAAGCCGGTCGCCGGGTTCAATGTGATGTTGTTGCCCTTCAGGTTCCAGGCGTTGCTGCCCGGTTCGCAGCGGGTGTACGTACCATCCTTGAGGCGGATGATCGAATCTTCCTGGCGCTTGGCATACAGCGCGTTGCCGCGAACGCTGGATTTGTGCAGCACGTATTCGGCGTTGTCGATTTGCGCTTCGCCGGTATCGAGTTGCAACTGAGCGTGGTCACCGACCACCAAGGCACCGTTGTCACGCAGACGCACGTTGCCGTTCAGCTCGCCACGGTTTTCAGCCTGCAGCAGGCTGGCCTCGTCGGCCTCCACCTGCATGCTGCCCTGGCGCATCACCACATCACCAGCCAAGGTCGCCACTTGTTGTTCCTGCTCATAGCGCGAGGCTTTGGCAGACACATAAGTCGGCGCATCTTTCTTGGCGGTTTTGTCGTTCATGCCGGGACGTTCCGGCTCGATGTACGCACCGGAGCAGTACGGGCCGGTTTCGGCCAGTTGCTCGGCGGTGAGCTTCTCGCGCGGAACCCAGTCGAGGTGACTGTAGTCAGCACTGCGAGACTTCAACGCTTTGCCTTTGCTCTCGGTCACCAGCTGAGGCTTGGCCTCAGTGGCAACGGCTTCACCCGAGGCGACCGTGCTGGTCTGCTCGGCCGAAGTACCGGCCAATGAGCTGACCGCGCCGGCGCTGTGCACAGGGCGCGGAGGCAATACGGCAGTGTTCGATTTTGGCGAACATGCCCAGCCACCCGTAGCCGACACAGCGCAGTCATACTGCTCAGCGGCGACCACGTATTGCGTGGCAACAGGTTGCAAAGCCAATAGGCTGCCGGTAACCAGCAGAGGGAATTTTTTACGAAACGCGGGGTATTTTACTGCCATCTTGTAGTCCGGGCTTCCTGCGCGCCATCGGCCCGCTAGGACCGCACGCCTCTCGATGGGCTGAAAAAGATGCTGGATAATAAAGCATGACCCGCACAACGGCTAGGGCCGTCGGAGACCCTTGTAATGCTTGATGAAGATGTACGCCTGCAACAGCTGTCCGTGTGGCTCGATGAGCAATTACCCGCCCTGTTTGCCGATCGCGGCTGGGGCCCGGTTCCGCCTGCAACCCTTACTGCAGCTAGCAGCGACGCCAGTTTTAGGCGCTACTTTCGCTGGCAGGGCGAGGGCCGCACATTCATCGTGATGGACGCCCCGCCGCCTCAGGAAGACTGCCGCCCCTTCGTGAAAATGGCCGGTTTGCTAGCCGAAGCAAAAATAAATGTGCCGGAAATTTTGGCCCAAGACCTCGAACGCGGCTTTTTGCTGCTGCCTGATCTTGGCCGCCACACTTATCTGGACGTCATTAATGACGACAACGCCGACGCCTTGTTCGCCGACGCGTTGAATGCACTGGTGGCCTTCCAGCAACTGCCGCAGCACACGCCGTTGCCCAGTTACGACCACGCGTTGTTGCACCGCGAGCTGCAACTGTTCCCCGACTGGTATGTGCGCCACGAACTGGGGCTGGAATTCACAGACGCGCAGCTCGCCGCCTGGCAACGCATCTGCACCGTGTTGATCGACAGCGCGTTGGCCCAGCCAAAGGTGCTGGTGCATCGCGACTACATGCCCCGCAATCTGATGTTCAGCGAGCCGAACCCCGGCGTGCTGGATTTTCAGGATGCGGTGTATGGCCCGGTCACCTACGACGTCACCAGCCTGTTTAAAGACGCCTTCCTCAGTTGGCCCGAGCCGCGTGTGCGCGTCTGGTTGAGCCAGTACTGGCAACAAGCGCAGGCCTTGAACATTCCGGTGCAGCCCGACTTCGAAGATTTCCTGCGCGCCAGCGACCTCATGGGCGTACAGCGGCACCTCAAAGTTATCGGCATCTTCGCGCGCATCTGCCACCGCGACGGCAAGCCGAAATACCTGGGCGACGTGCCGCGTTTCTTCTCCTATATAGAAGCGGTGCTCGCGCGTCGTCCGGAACTGGCTGAGCTCGGCGAGTTGTTTGCCAGCCTGCACGCATCCAAGGCGGTGCCCGCATGAAAGCCATGATTCTGGCGGCCGGCAAAGGCGAGCGCATGCGCCCGCTGACCCTGCATACGCCCAAGCCGCTGATTCCGGTCGCCGGCCAACCCCTGATCGAATACCACCTGCGCGCGCTGGCGGCGGCAGGTTTTCGCGAGGTGGTGATCAACCACGCCTGGCTCGGTCAGCAGATTGAAGATCATTTGGGCGACGGCTCGCAGTTCGGCCTGCGCATCGTCTATTCACCCGAAGGCGAACCGCTGGAAACCGGTGGCGGCATCCACAAAGCGTTGCCCTTGCTCGGGGATGAGCCGTTCCTGGTCGTCAACGGCGACGTCTGGACCGACTACGACTTTCGCGCAATTCCCAGACACATCACCGGCCTGGCTCATCTGGTGATGATCGACAACCCCGCGCACCATCGCGCCGGAGACTTCACCTTGCGCGATGGCCAGCTCAGCGATGCCCATCCCGGCGCCGCCACGCTCACCTACAGCGGCATCGCCGTGCTGGCGCCGGCCCTGTTTGCTGGCTGCCAATCGGGCGCGTTCAAGCTGGCGCCGCTGCTGCGCGAGGCCATGGCCGCAGGGCGTGTGAGCGGCGAGCATTTCCAAGGGCATTGGGTAGACGTCGGCACCCATGAGCGCCTGGCCGAAGTGGAACAGCTGCTCGCGGTGGCCGGCTGATGCTCTGGCCAGCGACCGTCGTGGGCGCCACCGCCGGTTTGGCGCTGGCCAGTATTCCGGGCGCTTTGCTGGGCATTTTGCTCGGCCAGGTGGTGGACCGGCGCATGGCCCTGGAGAGCTGGGACGACTTGCGCGGCCGGCTCAAAGGCGCGCGGCCGGTGGGCGTGTCGGATCAAGACCTGCTCTTCGTGCTGCTCGGTCGCCTGGCCAAGAGTGACGGCCAAGTGCTCGAAGTGCACATCCAGCAAGCGCGCGCCGAAATGCAGCGCCTGCAACTCACCGACGGCGAACAGCGCCGCGCCATCGACGCCTTCACCCGCGGCAAAAACGGCCAGGACGGCTTACGCCTGCCGCTGCGTCGTTTGCGCAGCGAGTTGCGCGCCGCCGAAGAAGTGCTGCGCGCCTGCTGGCGCATGGCCTGGGCCGACGGCCGCGCCACCAGCACCGAGCGCGAACTGATTGTGCTGTGGGGCAAATGGTTGGGCATAGGGCGCGACGCCGTGGCGGCCCTGGGCGCGGAATTCGAACCGCGCAAAAGCACCAACGTCACCAGCGTGGTCAGCTATGAACAGGCGCTGCGTTTACTGAACGTGGCCCATGGCAGCGATGTGCAAACCATCAAAAACGCCTACCGGCGGCTGCTCAGTCGGCATCATCCGGACAAGCTGGTGGGCGCAGGCGCGAGTCCGGCGAAGGTGCGAGAGGCGACGGAGAAAACGCGGGAATTGCACAGTGCGTATGCGGTGGTTAAGGAGCAGCGAGGGTTTCGGTGAGGGTTATTTGAAGAACGGTTTTTGGTGAAGGTTTCGATAGGTGGCGCGCCGATTTTCTGCGCCCGGCGCAACATTCTGGATCCCGAATCGTCGAACCGCCGCCTTCGCGAGGATGACGGTGGTCGTTGCAAAAAACTCCGTCATCCTCGCGAACGCGGGGATCCAGAATTTCGGACCGAAGCTCGAATCACGGATCGACAAAATCCAACCGTCGCACCAAGCCTAAAAACAAAGCCCAACCCCAACACCCCTCAAATCCCCGGCGAAGCCGGCTCAACCGGCTCCGGAACCGCATCCGGCTCCGGCGCACTCGCCGGCGCAGACCGATCCGGCTGCACCGCCCCCGCCTGCACATGCTGGCTCAGCCACCCTTTAACCCGCCGATACAACTGCTCCTGCTCCGTCGCCCGATCCCCCGGCAACGCGCCCATCGCCACCTGGATATACGCCGGATGCTTCTGCCGCTTACCCGCCTGCGCCCGCAGCTTGGCGTTATCTCGGTCCAGCGCCAGGTCGCGGTAGTAAAAGTCGCCGGTGGCCAGTTTCAGCTGTGGCACCAACTCCTCCAATACCGGCGCGAAACCAACCGGTTTCTCAGCCGCGATCAGAATCAGATTGCTCACTTGCTTGGGCTTGTTATCCGCCAGATAACGCGCCGCCCAGTAGCCGCCGCTGCCATGGCCGAGCAGCACGATGGCCTTGGCTTTTTGTTCCTGGGCAAAGGCGATGGCCGCTTCGATTCGGGCGCTCACGCGGGTGGCATGGGCGGTGCGCTGTTCTTCGCTAATGCCACTGGGCGGCGGTGTGTTGTCGGCCGGCACGGCGGCGTTTTCCGGTGTGGTGGCCGGCGCGGGTTCGGTGGTTTCGGCGGGTTTGCTTTCGCCTTCGGCCGGTGGCGTGGCTTGCAGTGGGCGCAGCGGCGGCTCGTCGCCTTGAGGGTCGGGCAGGCTCAGGCTCAAGGTGTGCCAGCCGGCATCGGGCAGTTTTTCCCGCAGCGGCGCCATCGCCAGGGGCCAGTCGGCCGTTTCGCCGTCACCGGGAATTAAAATCACCACGCCGCTGGGCTCGCCCACGTTGGCCAACTTATACAGCGCCAGAAACTGCTCATCGCCGGCCGTGAGCATTTGCTGCTCCTTGGCCGGCACACGTTTGGCCAGGGCGGCGGCATCGTCAACGCTGCGTTCGGCCAGCGGCGCGCGTTCCACTGCGGCGGCGGGCTCGCCTTCTTTGCTGGGCGCCGGTTCATCGGCAGCGTGCACAGCGCCACACAGCAGCAGCGAGACCAGGGCGAGAGCGGGGCGAAGCGACAGCGGCATTGGGCAAGTCCTGAGCGAGAACAATGGGTGCAGCCTAATCGGCAGTCGTGCATTTGTCAGGCGCAGGTTTAGCGGTGCGCCCGTCGGCTGGAGTAAGGTAGGCCGGCTCGCTGTTCCCTCCTGAGGTTTTCGCTGGATGCGCCGCCCGTTGCTACGTTCTGTTTTCTGCGCATTGCTCGCGCTGCTCGGCTTGTTGCCGGGCCTGGCGATGAGCGACGCACCACCCTCGCTGGCGCTGAACAGAGAACAGCAAGCGTGGCTCGAAGCGCATAAACAGCTGCGCGTCGGTGTGGTGCTGCAAGCGCCCTATGCGCAAATGGACCGCCGCCAACAGAAGTTATCCGGTGCCCATATCGACCTGCTGAACGACCTCGCTGCCGCGCTGCACGTCGACCTTATCTGGCAAACCTACCCCGACCAGGCGTCTCTGGAGGCCGCTGCCCAGGCGCGCTTGTTCGACATCGCGCCCGGCCAGATGCAAACCCCGGCCGGCCTGCGCCAGTGGCTGTTCACCGACCCCTACATGCGCGTGCCGCAACTGGTGGTGGGCGCACGGGTGGGCGGCGCGGCGGTGGACTTCGAGCAATTAGGCAGCAACGACCCCGTGGCCGTGCGTATGCCGAGTGCGGTGGCCGACTACCTGCGCAGCTCCTATTCCAACCTCAACCTGCAAGGCGCGGACAACGAGCGCCAAGCCCTGCGCAATCTGTTGGCCGAGCGCGTGAAATACGTGGTTATCGACGAAGCCCAACTCAGTCGTCTATCCGGCGAGGCCGAGTTCGCCGAGCTGGCCGTGGTCGGCGATATCGGCTTCCCGCAATTGCTGCGGGTGGCCACCCGCCGCGATTGGCCGCAGCTGTCGGCCATCATCGACAAAGCCCTGGCCGGCCTCACGCCCAAGCAGCTCGACCAACTGCACAACCGCTGGGTGCAAATCAAATACCCGCGCCTGAGCGAGTCGCCGGGGTTCTGGCAAAACCTCACTAGCCTGTTCGCCGTGCTGCTGGCCGGCGCCGTGGCGTGCCTGTTCTGGCTGCGCCGGCAAGTGCGCCGCCTGGAGCGTGACCTGCTCAGCGCCCGGCACGCCCTGGACCTGCGCGAAGCCGCTGAAGAAGCGTTGCGCCTGACGCAGTTTTCCATCGACCAAAGCACCGTCGGCATCCTCTGGGTTAACTGGGACAGCCACGTGCGTTACGCCAACCGCGCCGCCGAACAACTGCTCGGCTACCCGGCCGGTGGCGTGGTTGAACTGCCTTTGGCCGCCTTCGACCCGAACTTGCACATCGACCGCTGGCTGGCCCTGTGGAAGCGGGCGCGGGGCAGCGACGGCGAGCCGCTGAGCTTCGAAAGCTCGCTGCTGCGCGCTGACGGCACGACCTTGCCAGCGGATGTGTCGCTGAGCTTTCTGCGTTTTCGCCAAGCCGAATACCTGGTGGTGTACATCACCGACGTCACCGAGCGCCGTCGCGCTCTGGCCGCGCTGCAAGAAAGCCAGGCGCGCCTGCAAGGCATCGCGGCCAACGTGCCGGGCATGGTGTTTCGCCTGGAGCGCGCGCACGTTGGCGCCGACGTGGAATTCGCCTTTATCAGCGACGGCAGCGAAGGCATGGTCGGCTACCCGGCCGCCGTGTTGCAGGCGTCCGACCGAGGCCTGCGCAGCCTGGTCTACAGCGAAGACAAAGCCAGCTACCACGGCACGCAAGACCAAGCCTTCGCCCATGACCGCGACTGGCACTGGCAAGGCCGCATCCTCACGCGCGACGGCGAACAGCGCTGGGCCGACATCAAAGCCATCGCCCGGCGTCTGGACGACAACAGCGTGGTCTGGGACGGCATCGCCTGGGACATCACCGACAACAAACGCATCGAGCTTGAACTGGCCGGCTCGCGCGCCCAGCTGCGGGAATTGTCCGCCCACCTGGAAAGCGTGCGCGAAGAAGAAAAAGCCCGCATCGCCCGCGAAGTGCACGACGAGCTGGGCCAAGTGCTCACTGTGCTGAAGCTGGAAACCTCCATGTGCGAACTGGCCTATGCCGAGCTCGATCCGGGTTTGCAGGACCGCCTCAACAGCATGAAAAAGCTGATCGCCAACCTCTTCCAGTTGGTACGCGACGTCGCCACCGCATTGCGCCCGCCGATCCTCGACGCCGGCATCGCCTCGGCCATCGAATGGCAAGCCCAGCGCTTCGAAGCGCGCACGCAAATTCCCTGCATCGTGCAAGTGCCCGACAACCTGCCGGCCCTGGCCGACGCCAAAGCCATCGGCCTGTTTCGTATTCTTCAAGAAGCGCTGACCAACGTGATGCGCCACGCCCAGGCGCATACTGTCGAGCTTCGCCTGGAGCGCGAAGGCGACGACCTGTGCCTGACCGTTGCCGACGACGGCCTCGGCTTTGTCGCCACGCCTGGACGTAGCGCCTCGTTTGGCTTGGTCGGCATGCGCGAGCGTGTGCTGATGCTGGGCGGCACCTTGCGCCTGGACAGCCAGTTGGGCGAGGGCACCACCCTGACCGTGCGCATTCCCCTGGCCGCACGTAACGAGGAGATAGAACCGTGATTCGTGTACTGGTCGCCGAAGACCACACCATCGTGCGAGAAGGCATCAAGCAACTGATCGGCCTGGCCAAAGACCTGTGCGTCGCCGGCGAAGCTAGCAACGGCGAGCAGTTGCTGGAGACCTTGCGGCATACCGAATGCGAAGTGGTGCTGCTCGACATCTCCATGCCCGGCGTCAACGGCCTGGAAGCCATTCCGCGCATCCGCGCGTTGAGCAATCCGCCGGCTATTCTGGTGCTCTCGATGCACGACGAAGCACAAATGGCCGCCCGCGCCCTGAAAGCCGGCGCCGCCGGATACGCCACCAAAGACAGCGACCCGGCGCTGCTACTCACCGCTATTCGCCGCGTGGCGGCCGGTGGGCGTTACATCGACCCGGAGCTGGCCGACCGCATGGTATTTGAAGTCGGCCTGACCGACTCGCGGCCCTTGCACACGCGGCTCTCGGAGCGGGAGTTTTCGGTGTTTGAACGGCTCGTACAGGGTGCCAACGTTAACGACATTGCTCAGCAGCTGGCGCTGAGCAACAAGACCATCAGCACGCATAAAGCGCGGCTGATGCAGAAGCTGAATGCAGCGTCGGTGGCGGATCTTGTTAAGTATGCGATGGAGCATAAATTGGTGTAGCCGCGCTGCACTTGTAGGAGCCGGCTTGCTGGCGAACCGTGGAAAAGGAATTCGCGACCTTCGTTTGCAGGGTTCGCCAGCAAGCTGGCTCCTACGGGAATACGCCGATCAACGTCGTTAGCCATCCTCACCCCGCCCAAACATCCGTCATCCCCGCGCAGGCGGGGATCCAGAGTTTTGTGCCGGGCGCGGGCGTGAGGGATGCGGATAGCTTCAACGCCGGACCCAAAATCGTGTGCAGTCCAACATGTCTGTACGCCGAGAAATTCTGGATCCCCGCGTTCGCGAGGATGACGGATGTGTTTTCGGGAGTCTGGGTGGGTCCGTCGGATTTCGGGCGGGCGTAGGCGCCCAAACCACCGTCATCCCCGCGCAGGCGGGGATCCAGAGTCTTGTGCCGAGCGCAGTCGTGAACGATGCGGATAGCTTCAATGCCGGGCCCAAGATCGTGTGCAGTCCAACATGTCTGTACGCCGAGAAATTCTGGATCCCCGCCTTTGCGGGGATGACGGATGTATGTGCGGGAATAGGCGTAGGGCCTGCAGATTGCCCAAACCACCGTCATCCCCGCGCAGGCGGGGATCCAGAGTTTTGTGCCGGGCGCAGGCGTGAGGGATGCGGATAGCTTCAAGGCCGGGCCCAAAATCGTGTGCAGCCCAACATGTCTGTACGCCGAGAAATTCTGGATCCCCGCCTTCGCGGGGATGACGGATGTATGTGCGGGAATAGGCGTAGGTCCTGCAGATTGCCCAAACCACCGTCATCCCTGCGCAGGCGGGGATCCAGAGTCTTGTGCCGAGCGCAGTCGTGAACGATGCGGATAGTTTCAAAGCAGAACCCAAAATCGTGTGCAGCCCAACATGTCTGTACGCCGAGAAATTCTGGATCCCCGCGTTCGCGAGGATGACGGATGTATGTGCGGGAATAGGCGTAGGGCCGGCAGATTGGCCAAACCACCGTCATCCCCGCGCAGGCGGGGATCCAAAGTCTTGTGTTGGGCGCAGGCGTGAGGGATGCGGATAGTTTCAAAGCAGAACCCAAAATCGTGTGCAGTCCAATATGTCTGTACGCCGAGAAATTCTGGATCCCCGCCTTCGCGGGGATGACGGATGTATGTGCGGGAATAGGCGTAGGTCCTGCAGATTGCCCAAACCACCGTCATCCCCGCGCAGGCGGGGATCCAGAGTTTTGTGCCGGGCTCAGGCGTGAGGGATGCGGATAGCTTCAAGGCCGGGCCCAAAATCGTGTGAAGTCCAACATGTCTGTACGTCGAGAAATTCTGGATCCCCGCGTTCGCGGGGATGACGGATGTGTGTGCGGGAATAGGCGTAGGGCCGGCAGATTGGCCAAACCACCGTCATCCCCGCGCAGGCGGGGATCCAGAGTTTTGTGCCGGGCGCAGGCGTGAGGGATGCGGATAGCTTCAAGGCCGGACCCAAGATCGTGTGCAGTCCAACATGTCTGTACGCCGAGAAATTCTGGATCCCCGCGTTCGCGAGGATGACGGATGTGTTTTCGGGAGTCTGGGTGGGGCCGGCGGATTGCGGGCGAGAGTAGGCGCCCAAACCACCGTCATCCCCGCGCAGGCGGGGATCCAGAGTCTTGTGCCGAGCGCAGGCGTGAGCGATGCGGATAGTTTCAAGGCCGGACCCAAGATCGTGTGCAGTCCAACATGTCTGTACGCCGAGAAATTCTGGATCCCCGCGTTCGCGAGGATGACGGATGTGTTTTCGGGAATCTGAGAACGTCTCGCAGATCCCGGACGAGAACAAGCGTTGAGGCGCGCGCAACCGCCCCGATCAGCGCATCTAGTATTTCTCCCCCCGAACCCCCCACAATCGCGCCCCATAACAACAAGCCGAGCGCACTCAGCATGGAAAAACTCCTGGTCGTCGAAGACGCACCCGAAATCCGCGAGATGGTTTCGCTGTATCTGGTCAACGCCGGCTATGAAGTGCTCAGCACCCCTTCGGGCCATGAAGGCATGCGCCTGTTCGAGCGTCATCAACCCGCTGCTGTCATCCTCGATATCGGCCTTCCCGATATCGACGGCCTCACCGTCGCCGCCCAGCTGCGCAGTAAAAGCCCGCAAATCGGCATCATCCTGGTCACTGTGCGTGACGACGATTTTGACCGCGTGGCCGGTCTTGAAACTGGGGCCGATTGCTATATCACCAAGCCCGTTAACCTGCGTGTGTTGCTCGCGCAAATTCGCAGTCTGCTGCGTCGCCGTCAGGGCGATAAGACGGATCAGGATGTGCTGCTCGGCACCTACAAAGTGGATTTGCTGCGCCGCCGAATCAGCGATGAAGAGGGCAGCGATGTGTCGCTGACGGCGGGCGAATTCGCCTTGCTGGTGGGGCTGATCGAGCGGCGCGGCAAGCCGGTCAATCGCAACGATTTGCTCGCCTGTTTGCGCCATGGTCTCGAGAGTGAAGACTCCGGGGATTTGCGCACCGTCGACACGCTGGTGGCGCGGCTGCGGCGCAAACTCGAGCTCAATTCAAACCGCCCGCAACTGATCCAGACCGTCTACGGCCGGGGTTACAAGCTGGCGGTGCAAGGCGAGATGTCAAACTGATGGCGCCTGGCTACTGACAGCTGTCAACGGTTGTTCACAAGCATGAACGACCACGACTAGTTCACGTTTGACCGCCCGACCGACAATGCCTGTTGTGGAAAGTTCCCGACAGCGAGGTCGTCATGGTTAAGCGTAATTCCCCCCAGCATCCTGCAGCACAGGCTGTAGCCGCGAGTTTGGGGCCGCGCTTCCAACCCAACCGTATCACCGCCGCGCTGCTCGCCAGCCTCGGCGTGATACCAGCGTGGGCGACCGCCGCTGGCAACAACATCACCGTGCACGACGGCAACTTCGGCGCCGGCATCGGTTCGGTGTCGGGCATGACCACGGCGACGAACATCGCGAACACCAGCGCCACGGTAACCGACATCACCACCGCCACGGTGCATGGCAATACCGGTTTCAACTCCTTCGGTAACTTCGTGGTCGGCCAGGGCAATACCGTGAATTTGTACGTGCCTACGGGCGCGGCGAATCTGGTCAACCTGGTGCACAACGCCAAGGCCGAAATCAACGGCACGCTCAATGGCATCTCGGCCGGCAAGATCGGCGGCAACATCATTTTTGCTGACCCTAACGGTCTGGTCGTCGGGGCCAGCGGTGTGGTTAACGTCGGCAGTTTGGTAGTCACCACGCCGACCGCCACCGACATGCGCAACCTCGCCACCATCGCCCACGGTGGCACCAGTGCCGAAGCCGCGGCCGCCGTTACGGCGCTGACTACCGGTCAGTTCGATGGCGGCAGCGGCACGGTGGAAATCAAGGGCACGGTCAACACGTCCGGCTCGATCAACCTGTTCGCCGCTTCGGCGGTAGTTGCCGCCGGCGCCTCGCTGCAAGCCGGTACCTCGGCGGCCGAAACGGTGTTCGTCAACACCGTGAACCTGCAAGGCGTAAGCGTCGGCACGGGCCTGGCGCAAGCCAATGGCTCGATCAAAATCGTCGGCGAGAACGGCGTGGAGGTCAGCGGTGAGTTGGCCGCGCTGATGGCCGACAACTCGGGCGGCAACGTGCAGATCGCCAGCACGAAAAAGGTCGAGTTGAAGAGCGGCGCACTGGTCAACACCAGCGGCACGGCCGGCAAAGATGCCGGTGACGTGATCGTCGAAGCGCCGAGCATTACCGTGGCCAGTGGCGCCAAGGTCAGTACCACCGCCAGTGGCGCCGGCAAGGCGGGCGACATCACGGTGCAAGCGCTGAGCGACATCAGCTGCACCTTCTGCGGTGACGACAACACCACCGCCGCCGACCTGAATCTGCTGCCATCCACCCCCCGCGCGATTTTTGCCGGCGGCCTGGGCGTTGCCAGCGTCACCCTGGAAAGCGGCTCCACCCTCGACGCCAGCCACAGCACCGACGCCAGCAAGGCCGGCAACGTGACCGTGCAAGCGTTCGCCACTGACCAGCAGTTGGCTGGCTGGACCACCGCCACCGCGAGCGTCAACGTTGGCGGCTTGATCCGTGGCCGCGACATCGTTATCGATGCGCGCAGCAAAGCAATCATCAAACCGTTGTGGGCCAGCAGCCTGCTGAGCCTGGACAACGTGTCGGCGTTCGGCACGCTGTATGACTCGCTGAACACCTACAACCGCGACGATTTCAAATCGATGCTGGCGGCCAACCCGGCGAACTTCAGTGAGCTGCTGGCGCTGCAAGATTTCATCGGCCTGCAAATTGTCAGCTCCGACGCCACCGTCAAAGTCGCGGCCAGCGCCGATCTCAAAGCCAGCAATAACCTCAGCGTGACCGCCGAAAGTACCCGGCAAATCGACAGCAATATCAACGGCAAAGTTGAAGGCCTCAACAGCCTGATTCCGTTTGGTCTGGGGTTAACTTTCGGCAGCCTGAAAGGCGAGACCTCGGTGGAAGTGGCCAGCGGCGCCAAGCTCACCGCCGGCAATGATTTACTGCTTGAAGCCACCAGCGACAACACGCTCGACCTGGACACCAAAGCGGTCAACAGCCACGACGCTGCCGGCAATGCACTGACCACCATGGGCTTTGCCTTTGGCATGGGCGTGACCGACCTGGACACCCATGTGACGGTGAACAAGGGCGCGCAAGTTGACGTCACCCGCGACATCACCGCCCGCGCGGTGGCCGAGCAAACCCTGAAAAACAACGTGTCGTTTGACGCCATTGGCCTGGGCGCCAGCGGCGGTCCGGCGTTGGCCTTGTCGATGTTCGAGAGCAGCACCCAGGCGCAGTTCAATGCCGACCTGAGCAAAGGCCGCAACCTCAACGTCAGCGCCGTCGACATCATTTACGAGCAAGCCACCAAGGCCGAAGTGAAGGTCGGCAAGGGCTCGTTCGACTTCCTGGTTTCCAAGCTGACCAACCCCTCGATCAGCTTTATCACGCCGAAAATCACCAGCCTGCTGGGCATTACCCTCGACGAAGCGCAGCCCACCAATGGCAGCAAACTGCGTGTGGGTTCGGCGGTCGCGATCACCCTGGCCGAGCACAACGCGCAAGCGCTGTTGGGCGCGGCGAGCAGCAATTCGCTGAGTGTGGATGTCAGCGGCGACGTCAGCGTGCAAGCCCTGCAATACCAGGCCAGTTTGCGCAACACCGCCTCCAGCGCGATCAATTCCAACGTCAAAGAAAAAGACACCGCCGCGCGTTCCATGAGCGTGGCCATGGTTTACGGCCAGTTGCAGCAAAACACCAAGGCGCTGATTGGCGACAACGTCACCGTCAAAGCCAGCCACATCGGCGTGGGCGCCAAGAATGAAGTGCCGATCAACGACAAAGCGGCCGTTTCGTTCGGCAGCCAGAACGAGTGGAGTTCGCTGAGCGATTGGTACAACGGCCTGAAAGACATGGCCAAGGCCGTGAGCAGCCCGGGCGACCTGCCGAGCCAATACGCCAACGCCACCGGCGATGCCGACAAGCTCGGCCTGGCCGGCGCCGTGTCGGTGATGAAGAACGACATCAACGCTGCCGCCTGGGTCGGCGACAACAGCAGCCTCACCACCACCGGCACCGGGGCGTGGAGCAGCGAGCTGTGGCGCGACCTCGACACCAACGGCAACCTGCTGAAACTGTGGACGCTGCAAACCGATAACTGGAGCAACACCACGCCCGCCAACGGCAGCAACAACTGGGCGGCTCCGGTCAGCCTGTTGGCTGAAAACCGCGTCGAGCGTCTGGCCGTGGCGGGCAACTTCGGCATTGCCTTGTTTGGCTCCAAATCCGAGAAAGGCAGCGCGGTCGGCGCGGGCCTGAATATCATGCTGCACGACAGTTCGGCGGTCGCCGGCATTGGAGCCGGCACGCAGGTCACCAGCAAAGGCGTGTCGGTGGCGGCGAAGGAAAAAGACCTGCTCATCGGCATCAGTCCGTCCGCCGGCAAAGGCCCGAGCGCGGCGGGCAATGGCTCGCTGGTGCTGGCCCTGATCGACACCACGGTGAATGCCTCGATCAACAATGGCGCCACGGTCAAAGCTGATCGCGTCGACATGGACGCCAAGCACATCCTTGGCCTGTGGAGCGCGGCGGGCGCCCTGGGCTTCTCCGAAGACACCGGCGTCGGTGCCGGCATTGCGGTCAATTATGTGAAGACCGACGTGCAGGCGCTGATTGGCGACAACCGCCAATGGCGCGCCCTGAGCATCCCCGGCGTGCTGGGTGTGTCGTCGACCTGGAATGTCGATGAGCTCGACATGCAAGCGGTATCCAGCGGGCAGAGCGGTGCGTTTTCCCTGGCCGGCGCCGTGGCGCGCACAGACAAGGAAAAGCAGGACGCCGCCACCGCGAACCAAGACGCCTCGGGCGGCGCCGCCAGCAAGGCCACCTCCTTGCTGGGCGCCATCACTCAGGGCCTGGGCGATGTGCTGAGCGAAGCCAAAGCCAAGTGGAACCAAGTTAAAAACATGCTCGACGACGACCCGACGCGCACCGGTGAGGTGCCGCAGTCGTCACTGGCCGTGGCCGGTTCGGTGAGCATCAATGTGTCGCGGCAAACCACCCGCGCGCGCCTCGGCGATATCGTGCTCGACCCACGCGACCCGGCCGTTAAAGGCAGCAAGGTCAACGTGCTAGCGCTGAACCAGACGCACCAGTTCGCCGGCTCAGGCGCAGGCGCCATCACCCTGGCGAAAAACGGCAACCAGTCGCAGACCAGCTCTGCATTGGCCGGCGCCATTGCCGCCAACGCCCTGGCCAACGTCACCACCGCCGAAGTGGTAAACGCCACGCTCAACAACAACGACCTACTGAAGGTGTACGCGGCCACCGATGGCGACCTGATCGCCATGGGCCTGGGCCTGGCCGCCGCGACAGCGGGTTCGGTGTCCAACGATGCGAAAGCCATTTCCGGCTCGTACGGGCAGTTCACCAACAGCACCGTGGCACGGGTGCAGAACAGCACCATCGCCGGTCGCGCCAGTGCGCCGAGCACGGTTCAAGTGCTGGCCTATGATCGCTCGCGCTCGCTGATTGGCGGCGGTGCGTTTGCCGGCGCCAAAGGCGCTAGCGGCAGCGCCGTCGGCGCCTCGGTGACGTTGGCCTACATCGCCAACACCATCAAAGCCGAATGGCTGGGCAGCACGGCGAGCGCGTTCGCCACGCTCGACGTCGGTGCCTACAGCGCCACGCAAACCTTGCTCGCCGCCCTTGGCGTAGCCGCGACCTCGGGCGAATCTGGCGCCGCCTCGATTTTCGCCGGTGTGCTCGACAACCAGGTCACTGCCCGCGTCGATGGCTACACGCCAAGCGGCGGCAGTCTGAAAACGTCCAGCCTCACTGGCGGTGCGGTGAATGTGCAGGCGCGCAGCGTCTCCAGCCTTACCGACCTGGACAGCAAATTCGACACCAATGCCGCCGGCACCCTGGCGGGCGCCGACCTCGGCTACGAAGACAGCCTGTCGAGCATCGACGTCAACGCCACGACCACCGATGGCAGCGATACCGATAACGACGGCAAGTACGACGGCACCACCCACTCGCTGTTCGACGGCAAGGTGTCGGGCGAGGCGATTCTGGGTATCGCCGGTTCCGTGGCCATCGGCGGCAAGAGTGCAGGCGGCGCGGCGTTTGGTTTGATCTACGCCGGCAGTGACTACCTGGCGAGCATGGCCAACGTCAGCACCGACCTCACGGGCGCGCTGAAAGTAGCCGCTTACAACGCCACCGAGGTGTTGGCCGCCGCGGTGGGCTTTGCCGGTTCCGGCAAGGGAGCTTCGCTGGGCTCGGGCACCGCCGTGGTCGACCGAGGCACGGTCAAAGCGCAAATTCTCGGCAGCGCCGCGCAACCGCTGAGCATTCAGGCCGGCACGCTTGATTTGTCGGCACAGAAAGCCGGCGGTTATTACTCGCTGGCCGGTGCGATTTCCTTCGGTGGCAAAGGCGCCATCGGCGGCGCTGTGGCGCTGACCGACATCGAACAAACCGTGCAGGCGCAGCTGGCGTATGTCACCGCCACCCTGACCGGCAACGCGGCCATCGTGGCCGCGCAACAAAGCCAGATCGGCAGCGTGGCCGTAGCCGGCGCAGCGGGTTCCGGCGGCACTGCACTCACCGGTTCGGTGAGCTACAACCGTATCGCCGGTGCCACCGAGGCGCTGCTCGATCACAGCACCCTCAGCGCCAAAGCCTTGAGCGTGTACGCCAGCCAGCCCGGCCTGAGTAACAGCATCTGGTCGGCGGCGGGTAATATTTCCCTGGCCGACGGCGGCGCAGCCATTGGCGCCGCGTTCGCCTACAACCAGTTGAGCGGCACCCGCAGCGCGTTGCTGAGCAACAGCACGGTCAACCTCAGCGGCGACCTCACCGTGCTCAGCGGCCTGGACGGCGAAATCTACGGCATCGCCGTGGGCGGCGCCGGCGCCAGCAGCGGTGCGGTGAATATTTCGTCGGTGAACAACGTCATTCTGGGTCAGGACTATGCCGGCATCACCGGCAGCACCGTGACCCAAACCGGCGGTGCCGACCTCACCGTTAAAGCCAGCAGCGGCAACGGCCTGACCATCGGCTCGCTGGCCGGCGCCGTGACCTATGGCGGCAACGGCTCGTTCGGCGCCGCCTCGGCGGTGAACATCATCAACGCCGACCGCACCGCCACCATCAACGGCTCGACCGTGACCGGTTTCGATGACGCCGTGTTGCGCACCGGCGCCAATCAGGAAATCAACACCATCGCCGTCACGGCGGGTGGCGGCGGCAATATCGCCGTCAACGGCGCGGTCACCACCAGCGTGCTCAAGGGCACTGAAACCGCCTCCGTTATCGGCGGCAGCCTCAGCGCCAATTCGCTGGATGTGCGCGTAGAAGGCAATCGCACCATCAACGCCCTGGCCGCCACCATCACCGGCAGCGGTGGTTTGTCGGTGGGCGCGGCAGACGCCAACAGCCTGATTACCCTGACCCGCGACGCGCGCATTTCCGGCAGCACCCTGACCATCGCCGAGCAGCTCGACGTACAAGCGCGCGGCGCCATGACCGTGCGTTCCGCCGCCGTTGGCGCGGGCGGTTCGAGCAATGCCGCCGTCGGCGCTTCGGTGGCCGTGAACCTGCTGCAAGGCAAAGACCTGGCAACGCTCAGCGGCGTTACCCTGACCGGCGCTGACACCGTCAACGTGCTGGTCGAAGACGGCACCGCCACGGTGAAAACCCTGGCCGGTAACGTGCAAGGCGCCGGCAACGGTGCGGGCGCTGGCGCCGTGGCGGTCACGCAGATCACCCAGGAACGCAGGGCGCTGATCGAAAACAGCAGCCTGACCCTGGACCCCAACGCCAATTTCACCAAGCTCACGGTGTCGGCGTTGACCACCGCGCAAATCGACACCCTGGCCCTCAGTGGCGCCGGTGCCGGTACGGGCGCGGCGGTGTTCTCCAACACCACCAACCTGATTGGCGCCGTCACCACGGCGGCCATCGACACCAGCAAAGGCAGCGCCGATAACGTAGCGATTACCGCCAAAGACGCCTCCACCATCAACTCGCTGGCCGGCGGCGCCGTGGGCGCTGGCAGCGTGGCGGTCGGTGTGGCCGCCGCGGTCAACCGCATCACCAACCAGATTGAAGCGCGCCTGTCGGGCAACAAAGACCTCAGCACTTGGACCGTCAAGCAACTGCTGGTGACAGCAGGTTCCGACGCCGCGATCAACTCGGCGTCGATCTCGGCCGGCTTCTCCGGCACCGTTGCGGTGTCGGCGGGTATCGCCACCAACCTGATTCAAACCGCCGCCAAAGCGCTGATTAACGGCGGCGCGCTGGTCAAGGCCAGCGAAGACGTGGGCGTGCTCGCCAACAACCGCGACGTGATCCGCTCCGGCGCCATGGTGGTTGCCGGCAGCGGCACCGCCGCCGTGGCCGGCCTGGTGTCGGTCAACCAACTGGAAAGCACCACCGAGGCCGGCATTGCTGGCGCTGCCACGCGGGTCGACGCCTTGGGCGGCGGCACCAACGGCTTGTCGGTGGACAACGGCATTCTCAGCAACGCACCCGACGTTAACGCCTGGGCCGATGCCGAACAGTTCAACCCGGTGCTGGACCTGAAAACCGGCCTGGAAACCGTGCACGGCATCGCCGTTCGCGCCGGCTCCTGCGAGCAGCTCGGCCAGTTGAGCCTGAGCACGGCGGTGTCGCTGGTGCCGATTGCCAGCGCTGCCGTATCCGGCCTGAGCAACACCAGCCTGGTCAGCGGTAAAACCACGGCGTACATCGACGACGCCAAGATCAACCAGGACGCCGGCAACGCCAGCGCCGCCATTGCCGGGCAGCAAGTCAGCGTGGCCGCGTCCAGCCACAGCTTCACCTTTGGCGGTGTGTTCAGCGGCGCGGTGTCCTTGGGTGCTGCGGCCGTTGCTGCGGCTATCGACACGGTGATCATGGACCGCGCCACCACCGCGCGCCTGAGCAACGCCACCGTCAACAGCCGTGGCCAAACGCTGGTGCGTGCCAACTCGACACAAGCGGCAAGCGACATCGTCACCACCCTGGGCGGCGGCATTGTTGGTGTGGCCGGCAGCGGCGGCGTGCTGATTCTTAAAGGCAGCACGCAAGCGCTGGTGAACACTGGCAGCAAACTCGACGTCGGTTCGCTGAAGCTCAACGCGGCATCGCTGAACCGCCTGGCGCCAAACGTCGCCACCTTGTCCGGTGGTGCGGTCGGCGCTGGCGCCAGCGTCGGTTATGCCAGCAACCAGAGCCTGGTTCGCGCCTGGATCGGCGAACAGGCCAGCGGCGGCGCACGCACCCGCGTGGCCAGCAGCGGCCAGGTCGATGTGGACGCCAGCACCAACACCGGCATTCTCGCCACCGCCACCAGCGCTTCGGGCGGCGGCGCGGCCATGGCCGGTTCCACCGCCGTGGTGATGTTGGAAAACACCACCGAAGCCGGCGTCGGTTACGCCGATATCGGCACCAGCTCTACCTATGCCGGTGGCCTGAGCATTACCGCCAAAGACCGTCTCGATGCCCTGTTGGTGGGCGGCTCGGTGGCGGCCGGCGCCGGCGCTTCAGTCGGCGCAGCGGCCAGCGTATTGGTGGCCAACAGCGCCACCCGCGCGCAACTGCTCAACAGCACCGCGTACCTGAAAAACCAGTTGAACGTCGACGCCCAACGCGAAGTGGATGCCACGCTGAAAACCGTGACCGCCAGCCTCTCGGGCAACTCGGCGTTGGGCGGCAGCATCGGCCTGTTGCTGCTCGGTTCCGGCGTGCTGACGCAGGAAGGCAGCAACCCGCTGGACGAACTCGACAACGGCGGCAACGGCACCCTGAGCCTGAGCGACAAACTCGGCTCGCACAGCAACGCCAACCTCGATTACCAAACCGTCAATCAGCCGGCCAACGGCGACCGCGCCACGCTGACCACCACCAGCAACAGCAGCGACACAACGCGCCTGAACACGGCCACCAGCAACGTGGCGGTGAAGTCGCGCCTGCAGAACACCACTTACAAGCAGGAAACCGTTGCCCGCGTCAGCGGCAGCACGGTCAAGGTCAACGGCGCCAGCAGCGTCACGGCCAGCGACAAGCTCTATTCCAGCAACCTGGCGGGCAGCGCCGTGGTTGGCGGCGCCGCGTTTGGCGCGGGCATCGCCTACACCTTGTCCAATGCCCGGGTAATCGCAGAAGTGCTGGGCGGTAGCCTGACCACCAACGGCCTGACGCTTAACGCCGTGGCGCAAAACCTCAACACCTCGCCGGCGGTCACGGTGAAAGCCATCACCGGCACCGGCGGTCTGGGCATTGGTCTGGGCGCGGCTATTGGTGTGGCGACGCTGAACAACCTGGTCAACGCCAACCTCAGCGGCATTGTTGCCAGCACCGGCGCGTTGACCGCCTCGGCCAGCGACAAACAGGCGCTCGACGTACAAGCCCTCGGCGTAACGGCCGGCGGCCTCGGCGGCGCCGGGCTGGTGCTGGGTGTGGCGGCGCATAACAGCACCGTCACCACCAACGTGGCGGCCAACGCCACCGTCAGCGGCACCGATGTGTCGCTCTCGGCCAGCTCGCAAGCGCCAGTGACCCTCAAGGCGCAAGGTGCTGCCGGTGGTTTGCTGGTGGGTGTGAACGCGGCGGTGATCACCGCCAAAGACCTCAGCAGCGCCACCGTATCGGTGGGCAATAACGCCAGCGTCACGGCCAGCAACGCGCTGACGGTGAAAGCCGAAGCCAGCCCGCAACTCAAGGCCGAAAGCCTCAGCGTGGCACTTGGTGGTTTGGTGTCGGCGGGTGCGTCGGTGATTGATGCGCTGGCCAAGGCCAGCACCAGCGTGACCTTCGCCAGCGGCGCGCTGCTGCAAGGCAAAAGCGCGACGTTCAACAGCCTGATCACCCAGAACGGCAACAACGACACCGTTAACGTGCACGGCTTCGGCGTCAGCGGCGGCGTTGGCGTGTCGGCCAATGCCGTGGTCGCCAACGCCCACAACGAAAGCACCAGCCTGTTGCAAAGCCAGAACAGCACCCGCTTCGTCGGCGTGGGCGGCGGCAACTGGACGTTCGCAGCCGGTACCGACGTGGTTCAGCGCGCCTCCACCGAAGGTTATGCCGGCGGTTTGCTGGCCGTGGGCGCCACCGTGGCGCAAGCCACCGCCGACACCAGCACCCAAGCGCTGGTCAACGGCGTGTTCAGCGGCAGCATGGGCGCGCTCAATGTGTCGGCCAATTCCAGCGTCGATAACCTGGCCAGCTCGGTATCGGGCCAAGGCGGCCTGGTCAGCGGGGCGGCCGCCATCGCGAAAACCTGGGACTACAGCACCACCAAAGCGGCGCTGTATGCCGTGGGTGGCAGCGGCACGGCCGCTGCATTCAGTGCGTTGAATCTGGCGTCGTATCACCTGTCGACCTTCAACAGCTTCGTCAACAGCACCAACGCCGCCTTGCTCGGCGCCAGCGGTGCGCATGCCATCAACAGCGTGAACCTGACCACCATCAGCGAACTGGTCGGCGGCTCTTACGTGACCACCCGCGCCTACGAGCAAAGCGCGCGCAGTGACGTGATCAAACCGGACAGCGCCGATTTCAACGTGGTGTCCGGCTCTGGCGGTGTGGTGGATGCGGCCGCTGCACTGAGCACCAGCGCCATCAACCTGACCACGCAAAGCAGCCTCGGCGACGGCGTGCGTCTGACCCTGGCGGGTGACTGGCGCAACCCGAGCCACATGAAAGTGCAGGCCTACAACTACGTGTATGGCCGCGACAAAGTGAAGCTCGACAGCGGCGGCGCGATCTCCATCGCCAAGGCCGATTCGAGCATTGAGGTGAAGCAGTCCAACGCCAGTGTGTCGGTGGGCAAAAACGCCGACATCTGGAGCGTTGGCGATGTGGTGTTGTCGTCCAGCGGTCTGTACGACATCGACGCCCGTGCCAACGCCAAAACCTACGGCCTGGCCGGCGCCGCGATGGGCAACAGCCTGGCCAAGGTCAGCGCCAACTACACCGTGCTGGTGGACAGTAACGCCAAGCTCTTCAGCTATGGCGACACCAAGCTCTACAGCGGTTTCGACATCAGCGGGGCGATGAACAAAGCCACCCTGACCGCGCGCACCGACCTGTGGAACAACACCGCGTTCCCCGTGGTGAACGACCCCGAAGCCGAAGCCAACTACCAGCGCAACAGCAATGTCACCGTCAACGCCGGCAGCAGCTTGCGCAGCGTCGGTGACATTTACGCCTACGCCGGCACCGGCTACGGCGTGCTGACCGGTGAGGGCATCGGCAAAGACCTATACCGCGAAGCGGCCGCCGCGTTGATCAAGGCGCTGGGCGGCAGCGTGTCGCTGGACATCACCGGCGGCAAAACCGTGCTCAACGCTGGCCTGGCCAAAGTGACCGTTAACGGCACGATGGAAACCGGCGTCTACAGCCAGCAAATTTTGCACATCACCGGCCTCAAGTACCTGGTCGATGGCGTGGTGGTGGACCCGAAAAACGTCACCGCCAGTACCACCGGCACCCTGACCGTGCTGCCGGTGTTCAGCCAGATCAGCGACGGCATCACCTGGAACATGACCAGTGGCGATTACTCGCAACTGCTGACTGCCCGTGTGGCGCAGCTGCAAACGCAGCTCGGCAACTACGGCCTCTCGCCGTTGGAGAAAGCCGCGTTCCAGGCCGAGCTCAACCTGCTCAACCAGACCCTGCACAAGCTCTACGTGCAAATGGGCGGCACCGCAGCCGACGGCACGCTGCCAGGCCAGCTCAACGTGCTGATTCTGAACGTCGATCCGATCCTGGCGCGTCCGGGCAATATCTTCGTCAAGGGCGATCAACTGGTGGGCAGCGGCGCGCTGCATGCACCGGGCGACGCCAAAATTGAAATCATCAACGACAGCGCGGCGTTCCTCAGCCTGGCGGGCCTGGAAATTCCAAACCGCGAGGGCGGTCAGCTGTTGTTCAACGACACCAAGATGCTCAACAAGGCCGGCATCACCTCGGCCAACCGAGGCAACGCGGCGGCCAACTTCAACGTCATCGAAGTGGCCGAAAACTCGGCGGCGCCGGTGATTACGGTGAAGAACACCTTCAACCCGGCCAACGGCATTATCGACAGCTCGGGCTTGAAAATGCCGGCGCCGGATATCTATGTGCAGGGCACCATCAACAACAAGCGTGGCCTGATCGATATCACCGCCAGCTACGGCAGCATCTACGCCAACGCCGACATCCGTGGCCAGAGCCTCAAGCTCACCGCCGGCCAGGATTTCGTGCTCAATAACCTCGACGCCTTCACCCACATCGGTGGCGACCCGGCGAGCAACAACGCCAACGGTGTGCTCAAAGGTCCGGCCGCTGGCAGCGGCGTGGTCGCCGGCAACAACGTGGTGATCAACGCCCTGTACCTGAACATCAACGGCCTGGTGCAGAGCGGTGTGCAGGATTGGAGCGTGACCCTCAACGACGCCAACTTCGCCGCGCTCGATGGCCTGCGTGCAGCGTGGAAACGCGGCGGCGCGGCCATCGTGCAACTGGCAACCACCGACGCCCGCAGCGGCGCCATCGGCTACAGCTACAACTTCCTCACCGAGAGCATCGTGCTCGACAAAGTGGAAGTGGCGGGCGGCTACATGGAGCTTTCCGGGCACATCATGAGTACCGGCAACGGCGCGCTGAAAGTGCTCGACGGCTACAGCCAGGTGAAGGTGGTGAACAACACCACGCGCCAACTGAACATCACCGGCATCGACCTCGGCTCGGGCGTGGAAGGCACCCTGCGCATCAACGACGTGGGCCGAGTGGCGGCCAACCCGAACGACGTCTGGTCGACCATTTACACCCACGCCGGCAATGCCGTGCAGCAATACGAAGGCTGGAGCAACGCGGTCAAAGCCACGTCGCAGTACCTGGTGAAAACCACCAACGGCCGCGACACCAGCTACAACACCACCGACAACCGCTCCTACGTGTGGCTGCAAGGTCGCGACACCAGCGACACCACCACCAAGGTCGAGTACTGGGACGAGTTCTGGGGCTTCGTGCCCTCAGGCGACGGCTCCACCCTGAGCCTCAACACGGTGAAAGGCGCCAGCACGCCGATTGAAGGCGCCGAGTACATGGGCGACGCCAGCAACGTACCGGGCGGTTTGGCCACCGGCGCGGTGAAAACCCAGGCGGACGAACGCTACGCCACCACCGGTGCCGAAGTGATCCGCAAAGACATGGGCGGCTACTGCAAGAAGCACTTCATCTGGTGCCAGGTGTACCGCACCACGCGCACCACCGTGACCCAGCAGGGCTTCAAGGAAATTGACCGCTACACCGTGCGCGCCGACTCCGACATCGCCGTCAGCTTCATCGGCTACGACGCCGGCAAACTGGACGTGACCTCGTACGGCAACGTCAGCCTGCTCGGCTCGCTGTTCAACGAAAGCGGCACTACCAGCATCACCCTCAACGGCGGCAAGGCGCTGAGCCAAGGCTCGAACGCGGTGCTGATTTCCGCCAAGGACCTGAACCTGTCGGCCGGTGCCCTGGGCGATGCGGCGCAAGCGCTGCGTGTGCAGGTGAGCAACAACCTGTCGGCGGTGGCCAGCAACAACATTTACCTGCAAGGCATCAAGGCCACCGGTTCGGCGGGTCTGAACCTCAGCGCCCTGCAAGCCGGCGGCAACGTCAACGTCAGCACCCAGGGCGACCTCACCGCTAACAGCGGCGTGGTGGTCAAGGGGCAGGGCATCAGCTTGCAGGCGGCCGGCAACATCGGCGGCGCCAACACCGTGCTCAACCTCGACACCGGCAGCCTCAGTGGCTCGGCGATGCTCAAGGCCGTGGCCGGTGGCGATATCTATGTAGAAGAAACCAGCGGCGATTTGTGGCTCGACCAAGTGCTGGCGGGCGGCAACATCGGCATCAAAGTGCGCAACGGCGACCTGCTCGATGGCAACACCACGGTCAGCTACGACGAGCGCAAGCTCAGCGAAATGCAGGCGTTGTGGAACAGCATGGGCCTCACCGGCACGCAGGCTGCCGACGCACTCGCGGCGCAAAAAACGGCGTTGGTCGAAGCCGGCAACCAGCGTTATTCGCAGTACTGGGCCAAGCGTGGCCTGAGCCTCGACAGCAACACCGGCGTGTGGTCAGCCAAGGCCTTCGACGCCAATCAGGCCTTGCTCAGCGCCACCCAGATCACCCAACTCAAGGGCCTGGGCTGGACCGATGCGCAAGTGACCAGCGAACAAGCCCGTCGCGTGGCCGATTACACCGCCATGAACGCCGAGTTCGGCGGCCAGAGCTACAACGAGAATTACCAGTACGCCCTGAGCGACGCGCAGCTGACGCAAATGAACAGCACCGCCGCCTGGACCACCGACCAGCTGCAATTCTCCATTGCCGCCAGCTTGCTTAACCGTGGCAGCAGCTCATCGGCCACCCACGAAGCGATGAACATTTCCGGCAAGAACGTCACCCTGCAGGCCAACCGCATCGGCAAGGCGCTGGACGCCGACGTGCAGTTCGACCTCAGCAACGGCGGCGGCGCCAACCTGAGCACCGCACAACGTGCGGCCCTGGCCGGTGCCGAGCAGGACGACATTTACTTCGATGACACCAACCCGCTGAAATTCAGCGTGGTGCAGCGCGACGACGTCAACGTCACGGCCACCGGCACCATCACCGCCACGGCCACGGCCACGGCCAATGGCGACGTCTACCTGGGCGGCCAGCAAGACTTCAACATCTACAACGTCAAAGGCCAGACCGTCCGCATTAAAACCGACGGCAACATCGAAAGCGCCAACGGCAGCAACGTGGTCGTCACTGGCCATGATGTGGTGCTGGAAGCCGGCAACGGCGCCATCGGTGGCACCGGCGGCTCGAACACGCAAATCGACGGCAACCTCACCGCCCGCGCCAACCTCATCAACCTGATCAACCATGGCGACCTGTCGGTGCAGCGCCTCACCGGCGTCGACTCGCTGACCTTGAAAGTGATCGGCAACCTGAAGTCGGCCAGCCAACTGGGTGAAAACCTGTTGGGCGGCGCGGTGAACCTGAACGTCAGCGGCAGCGTCGGCACGCTCGCCGATCGCATTCAGATCGGCACCGGCGGCGTTAACGACCGCATCAAACTGGACGTCGGCGGCAACGCCTACATCGGCGGCCTGCAAGGCACCGCCAGCCAGGCCGGCGTGCTGCGCATGGGCGATGTGAACGTGGGTGGTCTGCTCGATATCGGCCAAACCCGCGACCTGCTGCAAAGCGGCGACTTCAGCCTGGGCGGCCTGTACCTGAGCCTCGGCGGCCAGTGGAACATGGCCTCCGGCGCCTCGGTAACCACCAGCAACGGTCTGTTTGCTGATGTGACCGGCACCGCGACCTTGGGCGACCTGACCACCACCGCCAGCGCCGCCGACCTGGACATCAGCGCCTACAGCTTCGCCGCCAGCGACGCCAACAGCCTGTGGAAAACCCAGAACCTGCTGCGCCTGAACGCCTACGGCGGCAACATCGGCGCCAGCAGCCGCTACCTGACCCTGTCGGGCAAGGCGCTGGACGTCACCGCCACCACCGGCGCGATCTACGCCAACCTGGCCGCAGGCATCAGCAGCGGCGCCTTGCTCAGCGCCGGCAGCCAGTTCCTCAACAGCCTCGGCGACCTGAGCCTTACGAGCGTGACCAGCAACAACGCCAGCGTGCAATTGCGCGGCACCGGCCTGGTCAACATCGGCAGCCTGAAAGCCAACAGCAACCTCGACCTGCAAGGCGCCAGCCTGACCCTGGGCAGCGCCGAGGCGACTACCGGCAATTTGCTGATGGACCTCAGCGGCGACCTGATTGCGACCACGTTGAAAACCGGCGGCGTGTGGACCCTGACCAGCGCCAACGCGGATATCGGCACGGCCACCGTTACCGGCACGTCCGGTCTGACCATCGCTGGCGACCTGAAACTGAAGTCGCTGACCAGCGGCGGGAGTGCCGACCTGAACATAGGCAGTGGCTCGGCGATTGGCGATCTGCACGTCACCGGCAACCTGGATCTGCAAACCGCAGGCCCGCTGAACCTGACCACCGCCACCACCAGCGGCTCGATGGCCCTGCGCCACACCGGCCCGGCGCTGACGCCTGCGACCCAGCTGACCTATGGCGACCTGAGCGTTGGCACCACGTTGAATGTGAATGGCCTGGGCGACTGGAAAGGCGGCAACGCGCAGGTAGCCAGCGATGCCACCTACGACGTTGGCTCGGCGGACCTCGCCAGCGTGGTGAGCAACACCGGCAAGCTGTCGCTGAAAGCGGGCGGGTTGTTTGCGGCGGATGCGTTGGACAGCAAAACCCAATCCATCGACCTGCGCGCAGGCTCGGCTGACCTGGGCACCGTCAACGCCCTGACCACGCTGACCAGTTTGACCAACGGCAACCTGACCGTGCTCAAGGCCTACAGCGGCGGCGACATGAAGCTCACCACAAAGGCCGGTTCGCTGGGCACCATTCGCTTTGGCGTGCTGGCTGACCCACTCGACCCAACAGTGCTGAACGCCAACAACTGGCACCTGAAATCGGCTGAGAACCTGTACGTCGAAACCGACGGCGATGTGTTCGGCGGCAACGCTGAAGCCAACAAGCAGGTGGTGATCAAAGGGCGCAATCTGTTCTTCGGCCGCGTGCAGAGCCTGGATGAAGATGTGTTCCTGCAAAGCACTGGCTTGCTGGCCAATGGCGACGGCGATATCACCGGCCTGAAAGTCGAGGCCAAGCGTGACGTGTCGATCATCGCCAACGGCGACCTGTCGATGCCGGAAGTGAAGTTTGGCGGCAAGTATTCGCTCAAAGCCGGCCGTGACCTGACGGTGGGTGTAGGTGGCGACTTGAGCCTGAACGGTGATGCGGAAGCGGGCCGCGACCTGAACTTCATCATCGGCGGCGCAGTGAACCTGACCAACGTGACGGCGGGTCGTGATGCCAGCATCGTTTCGGGCAAGTCGATCACCATCGGAAATCTGGTGAAAGCCGGCGGCAACATCACCCTCGATGCGCAGAACGGCGCGATCAACGTCGGCAATATGAGCACGGGCGTGGGCGGCATCGTTTCCACGGGCCTGCCTTACAGCGGCATCAGCCAGACCGGCGACATCGTGCTGAACGCCTCGGGCGACATCAACACGCCGCTTATCACGGCTGGTAACGGCCACATCTCCGCCACTTCCGGCGGCGTGATGAAGGTTAATGACCTGGCGTCCAGCCGCTTCATCGACCTGCTCGCTCGCGGGCTGATCGAAGTGAAAGGCACCAGCAGCAGCCTCGAAAACCAGACCTGGCGCTCGACTGACGACAGCATTTTCTTCGACCGTCTGGTGGCGGGCGGGCAGGTGCTGCTCGACAGCATGACCAACACAACCGGCCGTGAGCTGAGTGCCGACCAAGGCGCCCGTGTGAACGCTGGCTGGCGCAATGGCGTGGCGACAAACGCCAGCATCGTGCTGGCCAAGGCCACCGCGCCGACCTTGAGCTTGTGGTCGGGCAACCTGGTGCGCGTAGCGGATGCACGCATCGGCAACTCGGTAGCGCTGCACGGCGCCGACATTGAGCTGTACGGCCGCCACACCGGCGCCGGGCAGTTGAACCTGTGGGTGGAAGGCACCGGCGCGGCCGATGCCACGCGCTTTGTCACCGAGCTGAATGCGGCCGACATCGTCTCGCCGCGCTTGCACGCCGTAAACAGCAGCATCACCACCACCGGCCAGAAAATCGACCTGCGCGATGCCGCTGGCGTCGACTTCCTCAAGCTCTACACCGCCGCGGCCACCGTGCTGATGGACAACCTGACGCCGCTGTATCAGCCGCTGGCGGATGTGCAGCTGTATGAACTGGATAAAGCCTTCCAGCTCAAGCAGGACGCCATCACCAGCACCACCGACGCCTATGTGCTGCACCGGAAATTCACCCATCTGGTGTTGCTGACCAACTTCAGCGAAACCCACGCGGCCACGCCGTCTGAAACCGGCGTGACCACCCAGCGCACCACGGCCGCCAGCTTCAGCGAAGGGCAGATGTCGCAGGGCCTGGCAGCACAGCGTCTGGCGTCCATTTTGAATACGTTCAAAGCGGGCAAAGCACCGGAACAGACCTGGCAGCCGAACTGGAACCAGATGCGGATGGATTCGCGCATGAACATGAATGACAGCCAGCAACCGCAATACAGCGTCGTGCCCGGCCAGGAAACAACGGACGGAGCAACCAAGTGGGATCTGTAATCAAGCGGGTAGTAATCGGTGGGCTGACGGCGTGGTGGCTGGTGGGTTCGGTTCAGGCGGCGACGTTGCCCAGCGGGGTGCCTGCGGGCATTCCGGGGCAGGTCGACCCGACACTGCAGCGTCAGCAAATCGAGCGTATTCAGCAGCAGCGTATCGACGAAGAACGCGCCAAGCGCACGCAGGTGCCGGCGCTGCGTGGCGACATGCCGGCCGACCAGGTATTGCCGGAGCAGGGCGAGCAGTTTCAGCTCAGCGGCGTGAGCTTTAACGCGTCGGGCTTTTTGTCCAAGGAAGCGCTCGAGACCATCGCTCAGAAATACGTGGGGCGGCCGGTGAGCTTTGCCGATTTGAATGCGCTGCTGCGTGAGGTCAACGCCTTGTATGAGGCGGGCGGCCAGCTCACGGCGCGCGCCATCATCCCGCCGCAAAACCTGGAAAACGGCGTGCTGAAAGTGGTGCTGGTGGAAGCCAAGGTCGATGAAGTGACCTGGCAGGACCGGAAATCCGTGGACGAGGCGTTTTATCAAAATCGCCTCAGCGTCAGCAAAGGCGAAACCCTGGATAGCACTGCGCTGATGACTTCAATTCAGCGCTTCAACGCCACCACGCCTGGGCCGCAGGTGAGCGCGAGTCTGGCGCCGGGGCAGAGCTTCGGCACCACGCGGGTCGACATGCAGGCATTCGAGCCGGACCCGTTGCAGTGGTCGCTGTTCGTCAACAACTACGGCAATGAAAGTACCGGGCGCGAACAGTATGGCGGCACGCTGAACTGGTTTTCGCCAACCGGCGTGGCCGATGCCTTGAGCGCCGTGGCGGTGGCCACCGACGGCTCGGAATACGGCAGCCTGCGCTACAGCCGTCCGGTGAACCGCTACAACGGCGTGGTGTACGTGGAAGCGGGCGCCAACACGTTGCAGATTCAGACCGGTCCGCTGGCCGCTCTGAACATTGAAGGCGAATCGCAAACCTACGGTTTGGGCTACGACCATCCGTACTGGGTGAACGAGCATTGGCAGTGGCTCGGCGGCGTGGGCTACAACCATCAGGAATCGGAAACCACCATCGAGAGCCTGACCCTCAGCGAAACCAGCGCCGACGAAATGCTGCTCAAAGGCCAGGTGGAATACCGCGACGCGCCTTGGTATGTGCGCTACGAACAGCGTCTGCGTCAGGCCAATACCGACAACCAGACCACCGGCGAAAGCGGCAGCTACCAATTGTTGAATGGCAGCGCGTACGTAAGCCGAAATGTCGGTAAGGAGTTTCTGATAGTGGGGCGCTTCGGTTGGCAGTACGCCAGTGATACTGAGACTCTGCCGTCCACTTTGCTATACCAGTTTGGTGGTATCAGCAGCGTGCGTGGTTACGAACCAGGGGTTATCGCATCGCCGCAAGGCATGACGCTGAATCTGGAGAGTTACTGGAACCTCAGCGAACGTTGGCAGCCTTTCGTGTTTTTTGACTACGGCCGCGCCATGGAACTGGGCACCGCCGATGTCGACCTGCAAAGCGTCGGCGCCGGGCTCAACTTCAATTGGGGCAAACATTTAAGCATCAGCCTGGTTGCAGCCAACACCCTTAAGGATGTGGTGGCGGATCAGGACAGCGGCCAGGTTCTGGCCCAGATCGTCATTCGTTAAAACAGAATTTTCAGGAGTTACTGCATGACCACCTTGTTGCTTTACAAAGACATCAAAGCCCTCAACCGCGACGAGCACAAAAGCCTCAAGCTCGCCGGCCTCAACAACAGCGAATTTGCCGCCAGCACCCACCTCGTTCCGCTGGCCGGCCTGGAGTTTTTCCAAGCCGCACGTCACTACCCAATCGTATTTATCGGCGAAGGCGAAAACGCCATGCCAATCGCCTTGCTGGGCCTCAAAGAAGGCCACAACGGTTACGTCGGCGCCGACCAGCAATGGGCCGAAAACACCTACATTCCTGCCTTCGTGCGTCGCTACCCGTTCGTGCTGGCCCAAGACGGCGCTGAGAACTTCACCGTGTGCTTCGACGCCGCCTACCCCGGCTGGAACGAAGCCGAAGGCCGCGAGCTGTTCACCACCGAAGGGCAGAACAGCGAATTCCTCGAAGAGATGATTCAGTTCCTGCAAAACTTCACCGCCGAAATGGAGCGCACCCGCCGCTTCGTCGCCAAGCTCAACGAACTGGAATTGCTGGCGCCGCGCTCGCTGAAACTGAGCCACACCAGCGGCGAGTCGTTTGTACTGAGCGACTTCCTGGCCGTCGACGAAGAGAAATTCCTGGCCTTGGCCGACGAGCATGTTCTCGATCTGCACCGCTCGGGCTTCCTCGGCTGGATCTACGCCCACCTGACCTCGCTGGGCAACGCCAACCAACTGTTCGTGCATTACCTGGCCAAGAAAGCCGGCGAACAAACCAAGCACTGATACTGCTTGGGATGTAAAGAAAACCGGGCGTTGAGCCCGGTTTTTTTATGGGCGTTACCCTGGTTTTTTTCGTCGCGCATTCGCGGGCAGAACAATCCTCGGGGAAAGCCGCGCTCAGAGTGATCCTGCTTATTTTCAACACCATTGGCTCCAACCTGCTCCCTGCCCAATGGGCCGTCTGGCAATGCCCTGCGGCACCGAGGCAAAGGACAAGTTGTTGAGGTTAATGGAGCAGAATCCGCATGAATTTTCCCCTCGAAAGCCTTCGGGCAACGTCGTCAGGTTGGTTGAACGAAGACCGCGCTAGTGGCGCTGAGCCGATGTTTACGCCGGCCGCCGCGCCAAACGCTTCGCCGAACGTAGCGCCGCAAAATGCTTATCCCGCACCGGGGCTGCGCGAAGCTCCATCGGACCACCCCGTTACGTTGCACCTGGGCTTGTTCTTCGATGGCACCGGCAACAACAAGCTCAACGCCGCTACCGTGCAGTGCCTGGCCAGCGACGCGAACGTGGACCCAGAGGCTGCGAACGCCCTGCACGCGCTCGGATACAGCGACGATGGCGCCGCGCCAGACAACAGCTATGGAAACGCCCCGAGCAATATTGCGCGCCTGTATGACCTGTATCCCAATCATGCCGAGGAACCGCTTCCCGCCGACGCCGAGACGGCGTATCTGTCGGTGTATATCGAAGGCATCGGTACCCGTAGCGGTAAATCCGATTCCCTATTCAGCGAATGGTCGGGCCGCGGCAGCACGGGTGTTCTGGCTCGCGTGGAGCAGGTTCCGGCGTTGGTGGTCGAGCAAATGCGCAGGCTGCGGGAAAAGAATCCGGGGCTGGTCATTCGCGACATTGCCGTCGACCTGTTTGGCTTTAGCCGGGGAGCCGCCGCAGCCCGGCACTGCGCCAACGATTTACGCAAAGGCCCGTCTTCTGCGCTGGCCCGTTCCATGCCCGCCGGCTCGGCGCTGCTGGCTCAGACGTTTGACTGGCGTATCGGCCACGATCTGGCGCTGAACTTCATCGGTTTGCTCGACACGGTCGCGCACATTTCCGAACCGCTGCTCATCGCCTTTAGCGCGCCAAGTGCCGACAATGCCGGGGTCCCGTTGCAACTGCCGGTGGGCTGCGCCCGCTCCATCGTGCAGCTGGTAGCGGACGACGAATACCGGCAGAACTTCGCGCTGACGCGCACGGGCAATGACGTAGAGGTGCCCGGCAGCCATTCCGATGTGGGTGGGGGTTACCGGCCCGTCATGACGGAAAGGGTGCTGCTGAGTAAACCGGATAGCAGCTGCTGCCCCGTCACCACCGCCAATGAACGCAGCCCCGCCTGGCAACGTACGCAGGCCCAATTTGAGCGCACCCGAGCGCAGTGGTTGTGCTATTTCGCGCCCGAAGAATTGAGCGTCGTGACGTGGAATGTACCTGTGCCTAGGCGGGAAAACGGGCAAGTCGCGCAAAAACGCGTATACGCCGCCTTGCTCGGTACCCGGCAGGTGCGCGGAGAGTTATCACTGGTATACCTGCGCGCGATGCGGGCAGCGGCCGAGCGTGTAGGCGTGGCGTTCAAGCCCATCACCGCGCCGGGCCTCGTCCTCCCCGAAGAACTGCACAACATTGCCGAGAAGCTAGAGGCCTATGTGCTGGGCGAAGCTGGAGCGGGACTGTGCGATGCGGAGTACGCGCTACTGCGGCGCCACTACATTCATCTTTCAGCGAATTGGAACGCAGCGCTGGGGCGGGGTAACAGCGATCTCGACGCGGTCTTTGTGAACCGCCCCGCCGAAGGCAATCAGCGGGTGAGTTATGGCAACGAATAACGCGCTGATGCTGGCGTCGCGTCGGCGACCGACGCGACGCCAGCGAGCCCCGTTACTGCAATACGACGATGCTTTCGCCCGTCATTTCTGCAGGCTTGGGCAAGCCCATCAACGTCAACATGGTCGGCGCCACGTCGGCCAATACGCCGCCTTCACGAATCGTCAACGCGCGTTTGCCCACGTAAATGAAGGGCACCGGCTCACAGGTGTGGGCGGTGTGCGCCTGGCCGGTGCTTTCGTCTTCCATTTGCTCGACGTTGCCGTGGTCGGCAGTAATCAGCGCTTCGCCACCCACTTTGTCCAGCGCGGCGACGATACGACCGACGCACTCGTCCAGGCATTCCACCGCTTTTACCGCCGCCGAGAACACGCCGGTGTGGCCGACCATGTCGCCGTTGGCGTAGTTGACCACGATGACGTCGTAGCGCTGTTGTTCGATGGCTTCAACGATGCGGTCGGTGACGATGGGCGCGTTCATTTCCGGCTGCAGGTCGTAGGTGGCCACTTTGGGCGACGGGATCAGAATGCGCTCTTCACCTTCGAACGGTTCCTCACGGCCTCCCGAGAAGAAGAACGTCACGTGAGCGTATTTCTCGGTTTCGGCGATGCGCAGTTGGGTTTTGCCATTCTTCGCCAGGTATTCGCCGAGCACGTTGTCCAGGCTGCTGGCAGCGAAGGCGATGGGCGCTTTGATGCTGGCCGCGTACTGCGTGAGCATCACGAAGCTCGCCAGCTTTGGCGCACGGGCGCGGGCGAAGTCAACGAAGTCTGGCTCGACAAACGCGCGGGTCAGTTCGCGGGCGCGGTCGGCGCGGAAGTTCATAAAGACCACGGCGTCGCCGTCTTCAACCTGGGCGGGCGCGCCAATGCGGGTGGCCTTTACGAACTCGTCGCTCTCGCCACGGGCGTAGGCCGCTTCGAGCGCGGCTTGAGCGTTGGCCGCTTCGAACTCGGCCTTGCTGTCGACGATCAGGCTGTAAGCCTGCTCGACACGGTCCCAGCGGTTGTCGCGATCCATGGCGAAGTAGCGGCCAATAATCGTAGCGGTGCGCCCCTTGCCGAGCTTGGCGAAGGTTTCGTCCATCAGTTGCAACGAAGGCTGGGCGCTTTTTGGCGGCGTGTCGCGGCCATCCAGGAAGGCGTGCAGGTAGATCTTTTCCGCGCCACGCTGGGCAGCCATTTCGGCCATGGCCGCCAAGTGGTCTTGATGGCTATGAACGCCGCCGTCAGACAATAGGCCAAGAATATGCACAGCCTTGCCGGCGCTAACCGCTGCGTCGACGGCGGTGACCAAGGCGGGATTGCTGAAGAAGTCGCCGTCACGGATGGCTTTGGTCACGCGGGTGAAGTCTTGATACACCACGCGGCCGGCGCCGAGGTTCATGTGGCCGACTTCCGAATTGCCCATTTGGCCGTCCGGCAAACCGACGTCCATGCCGCTGCCGGAGATCAGCCCGTTGGGCTGGGTGGCGCGCAGATGGTCGTAGACGGGGGTGTTGGCGGCGTAGATGGCGTTGGACTCGGGGCTGTCACTGTGACCGAAGCCATCGAGGATGATTAGCACCAGTGGTTTGGGCGTGGCAGTCATTATCCGGCTCGCTTTTGGCAATGGGAGATCGAGGTTTTACCTGAGGAAATGCGGTGAAGGATTGTTCACCCGCGTATTAGTTTTCCGTCAGGCTAAAAAGGTTCGGCATTTTAAAGCGAAGTTGGCGGCTACGTCACCGCTGGACGGGGTTTGGCCACCCTTGGGGGCTGTGTATACTGGCCGACATTTTGCCGTTCTGGGACATATTGATGCTCGCTCACCTGATTGAATTTGCCACCAACCACTACGTGCTCAGCAGTATTTTCGCGGTGTTGCTGGCATTGCTGATTTTCACCGAATTGAGCAAAGGCGGCGCCAGCTTGAGCACGCGCGAGCTGACTGCGTTGGTCAACCGTGACGAAGGCATCGTGCTTGATGTTCGCCCGAACAAAGATTTCGCCACTGGGCATATCGTCGGCGCGGTGAATATTCCATACGACAAAGTGGCCACTCGCGTTGCCGAACTGGAGAAGTACAAGGCGAAAACCCTCATCGTGGTTGATGCCTTGGGCCAACACGCCGGCGCCGTCGCCCGCGATCTGAAAAAACTCGGTTTCAATGCGGCCAAGCTGTCTGGCGGAATCTCCAGCTGGCGCAGCGAAAACCTGCCAGTGGTGAAGTGATATGCCTGCCGTCATCGTTTATTCCAGCGCCTGGTGCCCGTACTGCATCCGCGCCAAACAGTTGCTCACCAACAAAGGTGTGGCGTTCGAGGAAATCAGCGTCGACGGCAAGCCCGATGTGCGCGCTGAAATGACCCGCAAAGCCCGCGCCACGTCCGTTCCGCAAATCTGGATCGGCACCACCCACGTCGGTGGCTGCGACGACCTCTACGCCCTGGAGCGCGCCGGCAAGCTGGACGCGCTACTCAAGGGTTAACGTCCCGAACGAATCTGTACGCACTTAACGATAAGAAGGTTTTGCACATGACTGATCAAGTGACCAACGAAGGCGCTGCTCAAGGCGCTGAAAACCCACAATTCTCCCTGCAACGCATCTACGTGCGCGACCTGTCGTTCGAAGCACCGAAAAGCCCGGAAATCTTCCGTCAGGAATGGGCGCCAAGCGTTGCCATGGACCTCAACACCCGCCAAAAGGCCTTGGAAGGCGACTTCCACGAAGTGGTGTTGACCCTGTCGGTTACCGTTAAAACCGGCGAAGAAACCGCCTTTATTGCTGAAGTGCAGCAGGCCGGTATCTTCCTGATCAAGGGCCTGGACGCGGCGTCCATGAGCCACACCCTCGGTGCCTTCTGCCCGAACATTCTGTTCCCGTACGCGCGCGAAACCCTGGACAGCCTGGTGGTTCGTGGTTCGTTCCCGGCACTGATGCTTGCCCCGGTTAACTTCGACGCCCTGTACGCCCAGGAACTGGCGCGTATGCAGGCCGAAGGCGCAGGTGCTGCTCAGCACTAAGCTTTGCCGATACAAAAAAGGCGCCCCCGTGGGGCGCCTTTTTTGTTTGAGAAGATCAAGACCATCGAGGCCGACCGGACCGGCAACTCCCACAGGAATCGAGGTTTCCCTATAGGAGCGGCTTTAGCCGCGACGCTGTTTAGATTTACTCATCGCCCGCCGCGAAGTCGTAATCCATCGACTGGCTCGGCCCCTGCAAGTAGTAACCCTGAATGTAGTTCACGCCCGCCTGCCACAAGGTGGCGAGCACGCTGGCGCTTTCCACGAACGGCACGATGGTCAGCTTGGCTTGCGCGTGCAGGCTGCTGAGCAGGGTTTTCAGCGCTTCCTGAGCGTCGGCGTTGCTCAGGTCCTGAGAGAACGAACCGTCGACTTTGACGAAATCGACGCTCAGGTGCTTCAGGGTGTTGAACGGGTTGAGCGCACAGCCGAACTGGCTGAGGGCGACTTTGCAGTGCAGTTCCGCCAGCCCCTGAGTCAGCGCCTTGGCCTGTTTCAGGTAGGTGGTGGCATCCGGCTCGCTGAGCTGGAAGGCCAGCGCATCGGACGGCAAACGAGCGGCTTTAAGCGCCACGCTCAGCCACGGCAACAGCGTCTGGTCTTGCACGCTGGCTTGCGATAGGTGCACGAACAGGCAGGTGTTGTGGCCTTTGGAGCGGTGGTCGGCGAGCAGCTTGATGGAGTTGAGGATTACCCAGCGATCAATCTTCTCGGCCAGGCCCGCGTCGCGCGCCGCCTCGAGGAATTCGCCGGGCGGCACTTCAACGCCTTGCGGGTTGAGCAGGCGCAGCAGCACTTCGTAGTGCTCATTGCTGTCGCCGCGCAGGCTGATGATCGGCTGGAACAGCAGGCGGAAGCTGTTGTTCTCCAGCGCCTGCTGAACCATGGCGACGATATTGCCGCGATTCGCCGCAGCGGCCAATTCCTGGGCCGGATTGTAGAGCTTGATGGCGTTGCCATCCCCCAACTCGTCGGCGCAGCGGTGGGCGCGGTCGATCACTTCCTGCGCTTTTGGCGTTTTCTCGTTGAGACCAGCCACGCCGATAGACAGGCTGGTTTGCACCGTGCGGCCGCTGACGTCGAACATGTGCCCTTCGACTTTTTTCAGCAGGGCGGCAAGCTCGCCTTGCGCCTGTTCCGGCGTCTTGCCCGGTTGCAATACGGTAAATACGTCGTCACCGAAACGGGCCAATTGCGACTCATCACTGAAGTGCTCGCGCAGCAGGTTGGCCAGATCAGTGAGCAGCAGGTCGATGCCCGCCAGCCCGGTTTCCGCCAGCAGGTTGCTGTAGCGGTCGACGCGGATATAGCTGAGCGTGCCCGGCTGGCCGGCATTTACTGCGCGCTCGGCGGCGGCGTCCATCAGCTCAATGAAGTGGCTGCGGTTGAACAGGCCGGTAACCAGGTCTTGGCTGCTGATTTCACGCAGCTTTTCTTCCAGTTCGGCGTTGCCGGTTTCGGCGCGAATCACCACCTGAATGCACGGTTCGCTGTCGTAGGTGGCGGGCGAGAAACTCATGCGCGCCTGGAAGGTCTGGCCGTTGGCTTTTACGCCGCTGCACGTCAGCTCGGCGCTGCCTTCGGCGCTCTGGTAGTTCTTAAGGAAATCTTTGAAGTTGGCGTGATCGCAGCCGGAGATCAGGTCGATCATCGGCATGCCTTCGAGCTCGTCGGCATCTTCGTAGTCGAACAGCTTCAAGTACGCGCGGTTGGCGTAAATGTGCATGCCGTCGTGAACGTAGGTGATCGCATCCACCGAGCTGTCGAGCAGCAACTGGCAGCGCTTCTCGGCTTCGCGCAGGGCAATTTCCGCGACGCGGCGACCACGGCGTTCTTCGAGGTTGGCCAGCTCACGGTTGGCGACCAGAATCAGGCGTTCGTCTTCACCTTGCGGCAAGGCGTCTTGCGCGCCGAGTGCGAGGGCTTCGGTGATGGCGTCGGGGTCGTTGTCAGCGGTGAGCTGAATCAGCGGAATATCTTTGGCCTGGCGGCGAATCGCATTGATCGCTTCGCTAGGGTCGAGGTTTTCACTGCTCGGCGCGGCAATCAGTAGATCCCAGCTTTGCTGGAGTGCGGTAGCCAGGTCGTCACTGGACGTCAGACGGTGCACGCGCGTGGCGCGACCGGCATTGCGGAACAGGCTGACGAGACGCTCGGCCTCGTTCTGCGAGTCCTCGAGAATCAGCAGCCGGATGGTTTTCTTTTCGATGGCCATGGCGTGTGCTTAGACTGCGCCGAACGGGCGCGAAAAGGCGACAAAGGGGGTGTGCGGCGCAATCTACAGTGACTTCCAAAGTGAGTCAAAGTCTTCCTCGCCGCCCGCGCTTTGGGTTTTCGGCGCTGTGACCGGCTTCCCTTGTTCGGGGGTCGCCTGCTCTACAACGCGGTACTCGAACTGGTTAAAACTGCCGGTGCTGGTTTGCTTGCGACTCAGCACCGCGCGGCGTTCTTCGCCGTTCAAATTGATTTGAACCTTGTTGCCTTCCTGGAATGGCAAGCGCGCCGTAATGACGGTGGCGGGCCGCGAAATAGCGCTGATTTCCGGCAGCAGCAGCGCACGCAGGTATTGGCTGTTCTGATCCGCTTTACGCAGCAGTTGCAGGCCGCACGGCTGGGCGTGCGGCGCGATCAGCTCAATGCCCATTTGCGTGCCGCCACCGCGCACTTGGCGAATCCAGCGCACTAACGCCACGCTCCAGCTCTGCTCGGGCGAGTCTTGCACACCGAGTAGCTCGCCGGCTTGCAGCTGGCTGGGCACTTCTTTCGGCCAGCTCAGGCAATAGCCGCCGGGGCTGTGGTTGACGATGGGAAGCTCGAAGGTCGCGTAGTTGTTTTCTGCCGCGCCTGTGGCGGACTCGGCTTCACCCGCCGGCCGTTGGTATTGGATTTCTTCGTGGGGCAGACCACCGTTCCAATCCACGTTGGCTTGCGCGTCGAAGGCATTGCGCCAGATGTCCTTGGCGTCGGCATTGACGGCTTTGAAGCTCGCGGTCTGACGTTCTTCCTGACGCTTGAGCACTTCGTTGAATGGCTTGCCGCCGGCCAGGAAAAAATGCAAAGCGCTCATGCCCAGGCACAGTCGCAAGCTGCCGTGGCCGGCGTTGCGTTGGAAGGTGCGTTCGGCGATGTCGCCCCAGGCCGAGCCGAGGTGTTGCAGCAGGTCGATGCTCATGCCTTCGGGCACCAGCAAGCGCGACGTTGCACGGTTCTCGGGCTCCATCATCAGGTGCTCTTTGATCGCATCCACCAACGGCTGCGGATCAATGCCGAGCAAGCTTTGCAGTTCGTTGTCATGGAACAGCGATTTGTAGCGCGGCGGGCCGTCGACCTGCGAGGGCACGGCGAAGAGGCTGCCGGGTTCGTCCGCCGCCTGAAGGTGCACCATCGAGCTCCACGCGCCGAGCACTTCAGCCAGCTTCGCGATGCCGTTCTGGCGCATCTGGTTGGTGCGCGCGCAGCCCAGCAGCAGGGCAATCAGGTAGGTCTGCTCGACGCTTAGCCCTTTGGTGTGCAGCGCCATGTCGTCGCGCACGACGATGGTTTGCAGCGCACTGTTTTGGGCAATTTGGTAGAGCTTGTGCAATTCCAGCCAGAGCCCTTCGGGTACCGGGCAATATAACTGGCTCGCGCGAATCAGCGGGCCGCACAAGCAGTGGCAGGCACGTTGAATGGCGATGGTCAGAAGCTGCATCTGGTTGCGCTCGCGGCTGTTGCGCGGCGCTTCCTGGGAGACGATCAGTTTGTAGCCGGCCGCGAGATGGTTTTCCAAGGCCTGGCAAAGGTTGGCCACTTTGCGCGGACGCTCATCGAGCACGATGGCCTGATTGAGGAAGTGACGTTCCAAATGCTTGCTGACGAAATAGACTTCAGCACGCAACAGTTCAAGCAGCTGCAGGCGATTTTCGGCAGGGGTGATGAGTTGATTGAGCTCGACCAGGCATTGATAAAGCTGGCGGGCTGTTTCGCCCAGATTGGCCTTCGGCAAGCCGGCGATCCAGCGTTTGAGATCGCGAGGGCTGGAGTCACAGAACGAAAGTTTCTGCTGGTTTGGCGTCGGTACACGTAGCAGCAGGTGGGGATTCTGTTTATCCATGTAACTCGTAATCCATCTGGCTGGACACTCCTGCGCACGGTGGCGTGGCGAGTCGATCTGAATGTCGGTTTTCCGAACTCTAGCAGCATCTTGCCATACCCGCAGCCAATCGAGGGTATGGCCAAGATGGCGATTTGCCTTTGCCGGTCGAGGTTTGTAAAGCGTAAGACCTCAAGCCGGACTCAGATGTTCAACGGCACTGCACGGGGCTCGTGCCGTGCACGCATTTCAGCGCGCGTCGGCTAGGCGCTCGCCCATGCGCGTTGCGCTGCCGGCAACCATGTGTTCGGCCCACTTAACCTGGTTCGGCCCGAACAGCACGATGGCCGTGGAGCCCAGCTTGAAGCGGCCCAGTTCAGCGCCTTTTGCCAGTTCAATGGGGCCGCGCGCCGCTGCGTCATAACGGGTGGTTTTCAGCAGGCGTGTCGGTGGCGCAACCTGGCCGGCCCACACCGTTTCGATGGCCGCAACGATCATCGCGCCCACCAGCACCACCGCCATGGGGCCGCGCTCGGTGTCGAAAATGCAGACTAAACGCTCATTGCGTGCGAACAACTCCGGCACGTTTTCCGCTGTGGTCTGGTTCACCGAGAACAGTCGTCCGGGCACGTAAACCATTTCCTTCAACGTGCCTGCCAACGGCATGTGCACACGGTGGTAATCCTTGGGCGACAGGTAAATGGTGGCGAACTCGCCGCCCATGAACGGCGCTGCGCGTTCAGCCTCGCCGCCCAACAGTTCCACGGCGCTGAAGCTGTGGCCTTTGGCTTGGAACAGGCGGCCGTGTTCGATCGGGCCAAGCTGGCTAACGGCGCCGTCGGCAGGGCAGAGCACCGCGCCAGGGGTTTCGTCCAATGGCCGTGCGCCGTCTTTCAACGCGCGAGTGAAGAAGGCGTTGAAGTTTTCGTAGGCGGTCGGGTCTTCTACCTGCGCTTCGCTCATGTCCACTTGATACTGTTTGACGAACCACTTGATGAGCGGATTTTTCAGCCACTCGGCGCGGCATTCGGCAATGCAGCCAATGGCCCGCGACAGCAGGTGATGGGGCAGCAAGTATTGGCTGAGGATAAACAAACGATCTTTCATGGATGTTCCTAAACGTTGAATAAGTAGCCGAGGCTTACACCTCGATTGGCGTATCCGGGAGATTGCCCCCACTCGCCCCATGAGCCGGCATACGCCTTCACTCGCGGATAGCCCAGCGCCTTGGCCACCAGGTAGGTGAAGCCGGAGCGGTGATGGGTTTGGCAATGGGTGATGATTTCTTTGTCTTTGCTCAGGCCGAGGCTTTCCAAAATGGCTGGCATATCTTGGCGAATGCGCAGCGCGCGAGCCTGGTCCATGCCCGCAGTCCATTCGAAATTCACCGCGCCAGGAATGTGGCCGCCGCGAGCTGCGACAACTTTTTCGCCGCGGTATTCCGACGGCGCACGGGCGTCCCAGATGCCAAGGTCGGCACTGCCCAGGCGGCTTTGCAGGTACTCGCGGGTGGCGGTTGGGGCCTCCTGAATCGTCACGGCGATTGGCGCTTGTGTGGTCGGCGCCGGGGTGTCGGTGCTGAGTTCAAGTGCTTCCGATTGCCAGGCCAGCAGGCCGCCGTCCAGGTAGTGGTATCCGCTGTGGCCGATCACATCCAGCAACCAGATGAAACGTCCGGCCCAACCGCCGCCTTCATCGTCATACACCACATAAACGGCGTCGGGGTTGTGCCCTAGTTCTGCGAATAACGCTTGCAGCTGCGCGGGTTCTGGCAGCAAACCTGGCGCAGGCGGTTGGCCGAGTTGCGTGCGTTTGGGGTCGACGAAGCGCGCGCCCGGAATGTGCCCTTGGGCATAGCGCGCAGCGCTGGTGAGGTCGACCAGAATCAGCTCGGGCGCAGCGAGGCGCGAGGCGAGTTCAGCGGGTTCGATGACCAGCGGCAAACCAGTGAAGGCGGACATGCATGGCCTCCGGGCCAAGTGGATAGGGGGCAAATTGTAGCGGAAAGGCTAGCGCCCGCGTTTGGCAAAGCTGGCCAAGGCGCGTTCGATGCATTGCGATATTTTGCCAAACGCCTGCACGCAGGGTTCGCTCAGCGGCGTGCCTTGCTGGTCGACGACCAGAATCATCACCACCTTGCCGTTGTTGGCCAGCGAGCGCAGCAGGGTGTGCTCGCCGGGAAACAGGGCTTTCAAGGTTCCGGGCAATAAGGCCGAGAATTGAGCGATGTTGTCCGGGCTCAAGCGCAGTTGCCCTGGCTGCGAAAGCAAACGTTTGAGCACTTGGCTCTGGGTGGCATCGAGAGTCAGCGCTTGCGCTTCTTTGGGAAGGCCGACGATCTGCTGCGTCACCAGGCGCGTTTGCGTTTTATCAGCCAACAACACCAGCGCGCGGCTCATGCCGCAAGCGTCCAATGCGTCGCGAATGCACGCGGTCAATTGCAACAGGTTGGCGAAGGCGCTCGGCTCGCGCAGCAGTTCACGGCAGTGTTGTTGCCAGGCGGGGGAGGTGTCCTTCGGCGGCGGCGCGGGTTCAGCGATGGCTTGCAGATGGCGGGCATTCCACGGCCAGAGCAAGGCATGAGCCGGGTGCCACAAGTCGGTTCCAGGGAATTGCCGCGCACTGGTGACCGCTTGTTGGTGGGTCAGTTGCTGCAAGTCTGCCAGCGGCAGTTGCAAATAAAGCGCGGTGATGCGCTGCCAACGCAAGCTGTGCGGGCAGTCCCAGGCTTGGTGGGAACTCAGCGCTAAAGCATTGGCAAATAAAATGGTGTTGCCCGGGTGCGTCAGCCAGCGCGACAGCGCCGGGTCGGCGTCGAGTAACTGTTGCTGATGCAGCGGCTCTTGATTATTACGTGCGATGTGAAGCGCTTTCGCCAGCAGGCGGCGATCGGTCGCGAGCAGGCGATACGCTTGGATGATCCATTCCGGCAGGCGCCACTGCTCAGCAAGTGCCAGGCAGAGCGTGGGTAGCGTGACGCCGAACAGTTCGCGCTCGACCTTGTGGGTCGGCTCGCCCTTGCCGAGCACCCGCTGTTCCCATTTATCCACCAGCTCGGGATGCGCCGCAGCCAACGGCCAGAGTGGCGACAGAAAGAGCAGGCTGCTCCAGTGGATTTCCTGCCACAGCCGCGCCAGGCGATTGGCAAACAAACCGCTGGCCTGCTGCGAGGCGTGCTGACTGATGAGCTGGATTTGCCGGAGTGCCTTGGGGATTTTTTCCTCGGCAATCACGGGCAACATATTTAGAAGGTCTTCGGTGCGCTTCAAACCCAGGCGCGTGATGGCGATTTCGAGACTCTCCGCCGGCTCGCTCAAGCTGTTGTTGCTTCGGTTGGCTTCACGCAAAACCAACAGGGCAAGCGAGGGGCTCGCTTCGATCACATTGGCGACATCGCGCAACGAACTGCTGCTATTAAGCAGGGAACGCCGAACCCGTTCGTGGGTCGTCGCCAGTATTGGCAGACGAACACTGTCGAGGTGCTTAAGCCAGGTTTTCAGGCTTGATGGTACGGGTGGCAAGGTCGGCATGTTGTTGTGAGCCCATTGGCTTTTAACCTTAACTGGCTATAGTCTGGCGTATAAGTTCCGATAATTAGAAGGGGTGATTTTTATGCCCCTCTCATTGGCTGCGTCTTCCTGACTTTCTAAGTAATCCTTATATGGCAAAAATCATCGGCATCATCGTTGTGTTCGCGTCGGTACTGGGCGGGTACGTTTTATCCCACGGTAAAATCGCGGCGCTTATTCAGCCCTTCGAGGTGATGATTATCGGTGGTGCGGCATTGGGTGCGTTTCTGCAAGCCAACCCCGGCAGCACCTTCATGTCAGTGTTCAAAAAAGCACTGAAAATGTTCGGCAACCGTTTTACTCACGCTTTCTATCTGGAAGTGTTGAGCATGCTTTACGAGATCCTCAACAAGAGTCGCCGCGAGGGCATGATGGCCATCGAGGCCGACGTTGAAGACCCCGCCGCCAGCGCTATTTTCAGCAAATACCCAGGCCTGCTCAAAGACGCCGGCATGACCGCTTTTGTCTGCGACTACTTGCGCATCATGTCGTCCGGCAACATGGCCCCGCATGAACTCGAAGGCCTGTTCGACATGGAATTGGGCAGCCTTAAAGAAGAACTCGAACACAACTCCCACGCCGTAACCCGCATCGCCGACGGCTTGCCCGGTTTCGGTATCGTGGCAGCGGTACTCGGTATCGTGGTGACCATGGCCCTGTTGGGGCAGGTTGAGCAATCGGCCTTGGGCCAACACGTGGGCGCGGCGCTGGTGGGTACGTTCCTCGGTATTCTCGCCGCGTATGGCTTCTTCGGACCCTTGGCCACTTGCCTTGAGCACGATGCCAAGGAAGAGCTGAACGTGTACGAAGCCATCAAGGCTTCGTTGGTTGCATCGGCCTCGGGCATGCCGCCGTCGCTGGCGGTGGAGTTCGGCCGTAAAGTGTTGTTCCCGGCGCATCGACCCAGTTTCAGCGAGCTGGAACAAGCGATTCGCGGTCGCTGATAGATGGACAACAACCAACCCATCATCGTTAAACGCGTCAAGAAATTTGCCGCCGGCCACCACGGTGGCGCATGGAAAATTGCCTTCGCGGACTTCGCCGTTGCCATGATGGCGTTCTTCCTGGTGCTGTGGCTGATGTCCTCTGCCACGCCGGAGCAGAAGAAAGCCATCTCCGGTTATTTCCAGGACCCCGTAGGTTTCAGTGAAAGCGCCAGCCCCTATGTGATTGACCTGGGTGGCACGCCGACGCCAGCGCCGGACAAAACGCTCAATCCCGACGTGAAAGACGCCAAGGCCGCCACCGACACCGCGTCCGATACCGAAAGCGATATTTCTCCGAGCGAAACGCAAGCGGAAAACATCGCCGAAAAACTGGAAAAAGAGCGCCTGGAACTGCTGCTGCAAGAGCTGCAAAACAAGGTTAACGAGAACCCGCAGTTGCAGCGCTTCAAGGATCAGATCCTGTTCGAGATCACCCAGGACGGATTGCGCATTCAGATCATGGACGCCGCCAACCGCCCGATGTTCGACAGCGGCAGCGCCCGTTTGCAAACGTACTTCGAGGACATCCTCATCGCCATGGCGGACACCATCAAAGCGGTGCCCAACAAGATCAGCGTCAGCGGCCACACCGATGCCAAACCGTTTGTAGGCCGTGGTGATTACGGCAACTGGGAGCTGTCGGCCGAGCGCGCCAACGCGGCGCGGCGCACCTTGGTGGCAGGCAGTTACCCGGAAGAGCAAATCGCTCGCGTAGTCGGCTACGCCTCCTCGGCGCTGTTTGATCGCGAAGACCCGATGAACCCGGTGAACCGTCGGATCGACATCATCGTGCTGACCAAAAAGGCTCAGCGCGCTATTGAAGGCGAGCAGGGCGGTGAAGAGGGGTGAGGCGCCGCCAGTCGAAGGCGCTCCGGCCGCACCCGGCGCAGCGCCAGGCGCCGCTCCCGCGCCGGCCGGAACCGCGCCCGGCGCGCAAACCTCGCCAGAGCAATTTCGCGAAAAGCTCAACGTGTTTGATAACGGTGCGTTGCGCGTGGATCAGGCGCGCGAAAACTGAGTGCCGAGCCCAACGTAAAAGGGCCGCGTATCGACGCGGCCTTTTTGTTTCAGTAATCCGACTCGGGAAGAGTCGAGATAATGTGCCGATAGCTCGCCATTCGCTGCGGCTGAATGCGCCCCTCTTCCAGCGCCTTGAGCAACGCACAGCCCGGTTCGCGGTCGTGCTTGCAGTCGCGGAAGCGGCATTGGCCCAGCAGGTCGTGGAACTCGATAAAGCCGGCTTCGACGTCATCGCGGCTGACGTGCACCAAACCAAATTCGCGAATGCCCGGCGAGTCGATCAACTCGCCGCCGTTGGGGAAGTGGAACAAGCGCGCCGTGGTCGTGGTGTGCGTGCCTTTGCCAGTCAGCTCGGACAGCGGGCCGACGCGGGTGTCGACTTCCGGCAGCAAGCTGTTGACCAGCGACGACTTGCCCACACCTGACTGCCCCACAAACACGCTCACGTGTCCATCCAGCTCGGCCTGCAACAACTGCATGCCGTTGCCGTGGTGGGCGGATACTTCCAACAACGGATAACCCAACTGCCGATACACGCCGAGCAGCGCGTTAAGCGCCACGGCGTTTTTATCATCGATCAGGTCGGCTTTGTTGAGCAGCAGCAACGGCCGAATGCCGGCGTGTTCGGCTGCTACCAAATAGCGGTCGATGAGGTTGGCGTGGGGTTCGGGCAGCGGCGCGAAGACGATGACGATCAGGTCGACGTTAGCGGCCACCGGCTTCAGCTGGCCGCGCGTATCGGGACGGCACAGCTCGGTGTGACGGGGCAATTGCGCCACGATCACGCCGATGCCCTGGTTGCCGGCGCGCCACACCACTTGGTCGCCGGTCACCAGCGTTGGCAGGTTGGCCCGTAGGTGGCAGCGGAAAACCTGTCCGGCCAATTCGCCGTCACGCGCCTCGACTTCAACTTGCACGCCGAAGTGCGCAATCACCAGGCCCACCTGCTCGGGGCCGAGATCGCCGCCTTCCAGTGCCTCCAGTGATTGCGACTCCCGCTTGGCGGCGCGGGCGGCGCGCTCGCCTTGAATCTTCTCGATGCGCCAATTTTGACGACGGTTGAGCTGGCGTTTGGCCATGGGACTTCCGATTAAATAAGCAACAAATTGGCGAGCGCGAGCTGCGCTGCCTGCAACGATGCAGATGGCCGGCGAGTTTAGCACGCCGCCCGAGATCGCCGCCGCGCGCCATGGCTGAGCTAAACTGCGCAGCTACGCAGAGGAGCCCCACCATGCAAAACCCGCAGAATCTTATTTGGATCGACCTGGAAATGACCGGCCTGGATCCTGAAACCGACGTAATCATTGAAATGGCCACCATCGTCACCGACAGCAACCTCAACGTGCTGGCCGAAGGCCCGGTGATTGCGGTGCACCAGAATGATGAAACCTTGGCGGCCATGGACGAATGGTGCACCCGCACCCACGGCGAAAGCGGCCTGACCCAGCGCGTGCGCGACAGCAAAATCAGCGCCCAGGAAGCCGAAGCCCAGACCATTGCGTTTCTGGAACAGTGGGTGCCTAAGGGCAAATCGCCGATCTGCGGCAACAGCATCGGCCAGGACCGCCGCTTCCTCTACCGCTACATGCCGAACCTGGAAGCGTATTTCCACTACCGCTACCTCGACGTGTCCACCCTGAAAGAACTGGTGGTTCGCTGGGCGCCGCAGATTCGTGATGGTTTCACCAAGAAGGGCAGCCATTTGGCGCTGGACGACATCTACGACTCGATCGCCGAGCTGAAGTACTACCGCGAGCATTTTATTAAGACGTTTTGATTGGAACGGGCGCACAGCCGTTGGGCTTCGCCTTCGGCTCACCGCTCGCGGACCGAACCTTGCGCCGTCATTCCCGCGTAGGCGGGAATCCAGGGCGTGCAGGCATTCACCGTCCGCGCCGACATTCTGGGTCCCCGCGTTCGCGAGGACGACGGGGGTGGGTTGTTGCTCCGAGCAGGATCGGTCACCCGCCGAGGTGAAGTGCTACCGGGACCGGGCAGCCTGTAGGAGCGGCTTTAGCCGCGATGCTTTTTGCCCTCAAGAGCATCGCGGCTAAAGCCGCTCCCACATAATCGAAAGCATCACCGCCCATGCCGCTCCAGTGCCCATTGCACATGCTCACGCACCATCTCCGAATCATCATCCCGGCGCAGTTCCAGCGCCTCGATAACCGGAATGCTCGACGGCGCATTGCCCAGCCCCACCGCCAAATTGCGCAGCCAGCGCTCGTAGCCGGCCCGGCGTAAAGGCGAGCCTTCGGTACGGCTCAGAAACTCTTCCTCGCTCCAGCGAAACAGCTCGGCAAGTTGTGCATTGTCCAAGCTATGGCGCGGGGCGAAGTCGCTCTGTTCAGTCGGCTTGGCGAAACGGTTCCAGGGGCAGACGATCTGGCAGTCATCGCAGCCAAACACCCGGTTGCCGATCAAGGGGCGCAGGTCGGCAGGAATCGGACCTTTCAGCTCGATGGTCAGGTAAGAAATGCAGCGGCGGGCGTCAAGCACATACGGGCCGACAAAGGCGTTGGTCGGGCAGATATCCAGGCAGGCGGTGCAGCGACCGCAGTGTTCGCTGGTGTGAGGTGCATCGACCGGCAGCGGCACATCGACAAACAGCTCGCCCAGGAAAAAGTAGCTGCCGGCCTTGCGGTTCAGGACCAAGGTGTTCTTGCCGATCCACCCAAGCCCGGCTTGCTCGGCAATGGCTTTTTCCAACACCGGCGCGCTGTCGACAAATGCGCGGTAGCCGAACGGGCCGATGGCTTGCTGAATGCGTTCGGCCAGTTGCTGCAGGCGCTTGCGAATCAGCTTGTGGTAGTCGCGGCCCAGCGCATAGCGCGACACATAGGCGGTTTCCGGCTGGCCAAGCCGCTGCGCCATCAGCGTGTCGCCGGGCAGGTAGTCCATCCGCAGCGAGACCACGCGCAAGGTGCCGGGCACCAACTGTTCGGGGTGCGAGCGTTTGCTGCCATGGGCGCCCATGTAATCCATCTCGCCGTGGTAGCCCGCCGCCAGCCAGCGTTCCAGGTGCGCTTCATGCTCGCCCAATTCCAACCCGGCGATGCCGACTTGCTGAAAACCAAGCTCGCGCCCCCAGTCTTTGATCGACTGGGCGAGGCTGGCAACATCAATGGCAGGGTTGGACATGGGCGCAGGCAACTAAGGCAGAGGTGCGTATAATTCTGCCAGACATCCGAGCCGACTGACGCATGCCGCCTATCAACGACACCCTTCCCGCCGCTTTGCACAGTGCCGCCCAGGTACGTGATCTCGACGCCCGCCTTATTGCGGCAGGCACGCCCGGCTTTGAACTGATGGAGCGTGCCGCCCATGGCGCTTGGCGCGCGTTGCGTCAGCGCTGGCCGCAGGTGAATGAAGTCACGGTGGTGGCGGGGCATGGCAATAATGCGGGTGACGCGTATCTGGTCGCGGCATTGGCCCAGCGTGCTGGGTGGAAGGTACGGGTGTATGCCGTGGGCGATACGGCGCGACTGGTTGGCGATGCCGCCTCTGCTTACGCGCAAGCCAAGCAGGCCGGGATAACGGCGCAACCGTGGCACGCCGATGCGCCATTGGCCGGCGTTGTGGTCGATGGCTTGCTTGGCACGGGGCTAACCGGCGAGGTTCGGCTCCCTATGCCGACGTGATCAGCGCAATCAATGCCAGCGGTCTGCCGGTGCTGGCGCTGGATGTGCCGTCGGGGCTGTGTGCCAACACCGGAACCGCGCTGGGCGAGGCCGTGCGCGCCGACCTCACCGTCACCTTTATTGCATTGAAAGTCGGGCTGTTCACTGGCGAAGCGCCGGCGCTGGTCGGTGAGTTGGTGTTCGATGACCTGCGCGCCGAGCCGGAGTTGGTCGCCGAAACGGCTTATGTGGCCCAGCGGCTAAGCGCTGCCACCCTCGCGCATCTGGCGCCTCGCTCGGCGACCGCGCACAAAGGTCAGTTCGGTCATGTGCTGGTGGTCGGTGGCGATCGTGGCTTTGGCGGCGCCGCCTTGCTTGCCGCCGAGAGCACCTTGCGCTGCGGCGCCGGCCTGGTTTCCTTGGCAACGCGCCCGGAGCATGTGTCGTCCGCGCTGGTGCGTCGCCCGGAAATCATGTGCGCGGGCATCAGCTCGGCCAATCAGTTAACGGCGCTTAGTCAGCGTGCTCACGTGTTGGTGGTGGGGCCCGGCTTGGGGCAGGAAGCCTGGGGGCGTAGTTTGTTTTCCGTCGCCCGCCATGCCGATTTGCCTCAAGTGTGGGACGCCGATGCGCTGAATCTGTTGGCACAAAAGCCCGCAGCGCTCGCCGCTAACAGCGTGATTACGCCGCATCCGGGTGAGGGCGGCGCGCTTGCTCGGTATGTCCACGGCTGAAGTGCAGGCCGACCGCCCCGCAGCGGCACGCGCCTTGGCGAAAAACTTTGCGGCCATCGCGGTACTCAAAGGCGCAGGCAGTTTGATCGCCGCGCCGGATGGCCGCCTGTGCGTATGCGATCACGGTCACCCTGCCATGGCCGGCTCTGGCTTGGGTGATGTGCTGGCCGGTGTGGTCGGTGCATTGCTGGCGCAGGACCTGCCGGCATTCGAGGCGGCTTGCTTGGCGGTTTGGCTGCATGCCCGGGCGGGTGAGCAGTTGGGCGAGCAGGGCCGAGGCCTGGCCGCCAGTGATTTAATCGCGGTAATTCGTCAGCTTTTGCAGGAACAGTCGCCATGTCTGATGTGAGTGTGGATATCTATAAAGCGGACGAAGCGTCGATGCTGGAGCTGGGGGCGCGCATCGCTGAGGTCACCGGTGGGCGCGGCATCATTTACTTGCATGGCGATTTGGGTGCAGGGAAAACCACCCTGTCGCGCGGCATTATTCGCGGGCTGGGTCATACCGGTGCGGTGAAAAGTCCGACGTTCACCCTGGTAGAGCCCTATGAGCTGGGCGGGGTGCGCGCCTTTCATTTTGACCTTTACCGCCTCGTCGATCCCGAAGAGCTAGAGTTTCTGGGCATTCGCGATTACTTCGAAGGCGATGCCCTGTGCCTGATCGAATGGCCGCAGCGCGGTGTTGGCGTTTTGCCAAAGGCGGACGTGGACATTACCATTAGCCCCCACAAGAGCGGGCGCCTGCTGCGTTTTACGCCGCACAACGGATTGGGCGAGGCCTGGTGTGCCGCCTTAGCCAAATACGAAAAGCATCAATAAGAGAGTGGGGTTGGGTATGCGCATGCGCGCGCTGGTTACCGGGGTTGCTGTGCTGCTTGCCGTATTGGCTGCCGATTTAGTGGCTGCGGCCGATATCAAAAGCGTACGGCTGTGGCGCGCGCCGGATAACACCCGCCTGGTGTTCGACCTGTCGGGCCCGGTGACCCACAGCGTGTTTACCCTGACGTCGCCCAACCGCATCGTCATCGACGTAAACGGCGCGACGCTGGCGACCAAGCTCGAACAGCTGTCGATTGCCAATACGCCGATCACCAGCGTGCGGTCGGCGCAGCGTTCGCCCACCGACCTACGCATTGTTATCGACCTGTCCTCCCCGGTCACGCCCAAGAGCTTTAGCCTGGCGCCGAACCAGCAGTACGGTGACCGTCTGGTAGTCGACCTGTTCGACCAAGGCGCCGACAGTTCGCCAAGCCTGCCGTCGACCACCACCGCTGCCGCGCCGCAGGTGCCGGTAACGCCGACCCAGCCGCTGCCCAAGCTGACGCCACCAGACCCGAGCGGCAAGCGCGACATCGTGATCGCTATTGACGCTGGTCACGGCGGCGAAGACCCCGGCGCCCTCGGCCCGCGCGGTGCTCGTGAGAAGGATGTGGTGCTGGGCATCGCTCGCGAGCTGCAACGCCAAATCAACGGCACCAAAGGCTACCGCGCCGAGCTGGTGCGCACCGGCGACTACTTTATTCCGCTGCGCAAACGCACCGAGATTGCCCGCAAGAAGGGCGCTGATCTGTTTGTGTCTATTCACGCCGACGCCGCGCCGAGTAAATCGGCGTTCGGTGCGTCGGTGTTCGCCCTGTCAGATCGCGGCGCCACCTCGGAAACGGCACGCTGGCTGGCCGACAGTGAAAACCGCTCCGACTTGATTGGCGGCGCGGGCAACGTCAGCCTCGACGACAAAGACCCGATGCTGGCCGGTGTGCTGCTGGACTTGTCGATGACGGCGTCGCTGTCCTCCAGCCTCAACGTCGGCCAGAAGGTACTCACCAACCTTGGCAGCGTGACGTCGCTGCACAAACGTCGCGTTGAACAGGCCGGGTTTATGGTGCTGAAGTCTCCGGATATTCCTTCCATCCTGGTCGAGACCGGGTTTATCTCCAACCCGAATGAATCCTTGAAGCTGGCCAGCGGCAGCCACCAGCAATCGCTGGCGCGCTCGATCTCCAGCGGCGTGCGCCAGTTCTTCCAACAGAACCCGCCACCGGGCACCTACATCGCCTGGATGCGTGACTCCGGCAAGATCGCCCCCGGCCCGCGTGACCATCTGGTGACCCCCGGTGAAAGCCTGGCGATGATTGCCCAGCGTTATCAGGTGACGCAGGCCGCCATTCGCTCGGCCAACAATTTGAAAACCGATTCCCTGAAAGTTGGCCAGCATCTGCAAATTCCACCAACGGCTTTGGCGGCGCAGCCATGACGGTGGTGGAGTTGACTCAGGCGCGTATCGAGCTGCTGAGCCCTCGGCTGGCGAACCAGATCGCTGCTGGCGAGGTGGTTGAACGTCCGGCCTCGGTAATCAAAGAATTGCTGGAAAACAGCCTCGACTCTGGCGCATCGCGTATCGATGTCGATGCCGAATTGGGCGGAACCAAGCTCTTGCGCGTGCGCGACGACGGCAGTGGTATCGCTGCCGACGACTTGCCGCTCGCACTGGCGCGTCACGCGACCAGCAAGATTCGTGAGCTTGAAGACCTCGAAAGCGTCATGAGCATGGGCTTTCGCGGTGAGGCGCTGGCGTCCATCAGCTCTGTCGCGCGCCTGACCCTTACCTCGCGCACCGCGGATGCCGAGCAGGCCTGGCAGGTTGAAACCGAAGGCCGCGACATGGCACCCCGCGTGCAGCCAGCGGCACATCCGGTCGGCACGTCGGTGGAAGTGCGCGACCTGTTCTTCAATACGCCGGCGCGGCGCAAATTTCTCAAGGCTGAAAAAACCGAATTCGACCACCTTCAAGAGGTGGTCAAGCGCTTGGCGTTGGCGCGCTTCGACGTGGCGTTCCATCTGCGCCATAACGGCAAAAGCGTGCTCGCCTTGCACGAAGCCCATGACGAAGCCGCCCGCGCTCGCCGGGTTGCGGCGGTGTGTGGGCCTGCGTTTTTGGAGCAGGCGCTGCCCATCGAAATCGAGCGCAACGGCTTGCGGATGTGGGGTTGGGTAGGGCTGCCGACGTTCTCCCGAAGCCAAGCCGATCTGCAGTATTTCTATGTGAACGGTCGCGCGGTCCGCGACAAGCTGGTCGCCCATGCGGTGCGCCAGGCGTATCGCGACGTGTTGTTTAACGGTCGCCATCCGACGTTTGTACTGTTCCTTGAAATCGACCCATCGGTGGTCGACGTCAACGTTCATCCCACCAAACACGAAGTGCGGTTCCCGTGATGGCCGCATGGTGCATGACTTTCTATATGGCACCTTGCACCGCGCGCTGGGTGAGGTTCGCCCGGAAGATCAACTGGCCGCGCCCGCAGCGGTTGCCGGCATGCTGCGGCCGACCGGGCAGGCAGCGGGGGAGTTCGGCCCGCAAAACGAGATGAGCCTGTCGGCCAATGTGTTGGAGCGTCCGGCTTCGGACAATGTCTGGCGCGCGCCGGGCAGCGGGTATCAGGGCGGCTACCAGGCGGCGCGTCCGTCGCAAAGCCTTCCCGTGGCAGAAACTCAGGGCGTGTATCGCGACTATTTCGCCCCGCTTGCTGCCGGCGGCGCGCCAACGGCCTTGCCTGAAAACCAGGGCGACATTCCGCCGTTGGGCTATGCGTTGGCGCAGCTTAAAGGCGTGTACATCCTCGCCGAGAACGCCATCGGCATGGTGCTGGTGGACATGCACGCCGCACACGAACGCATCACCTATGAGCGCCTGAAAGTCGCCATGGCCAGCGAAGGCTTGAGCGGGCAGCCGTTGCTGGTGCCTGAATCGATTGCCGTGAGCCAGCGTGAGGCTGATTGCGCGGAGGAGCATGCCGCGTGGTTCCAGCGTCTGGGTTTTGAGTTGCAGCGGCTTGGCCCGGAAACCCTGGCGATTCGCCAGATTCCAGCATTGCTCAAGCAGGCTGAGGCCAATCGACTGGTGCACGACGTGGTGGCTGACTTGATGGAGTACGGCACCAGCGACCGTATTCAGGCGCATCTCAATGAGCTGCTGGGCACCATGGCCTGCCACGGCGCAGTGCGCGCCAATCGCCGCCTGACTATTCCGGAAATGAACGGTTTGCTGCGGGATATGGAAAGCACCGAGCGCAGCGGCCAATGCAACCACGGTCGACCGACCTGGACGCAGCTGGGCATGGACGACCTCGACAAACTATTCATGCGCGGCCGCTAAAGGACCTTCGTTATGTCCAGTCGCCTGCCTCCGGCGATTTTCCTTATGGGGCCGACTGCCGCCGGCAAGACCGACCTGGCCATTGAGCTGAGCCAGCACCTGCCCTGCGAGTTGATCAGCGTCGACTCGGCGCTGGTGTATCGCGGCATGGATATCGGCACGGCCAAGCCGTCCAAAGCGCTGCTCGCCGAGTATCCGCACCGTCTTATCGATATTCGCGACCCGGCTGAACCCTATTCGGCAGCAGACTTTTGCACCGATGCGCTTGCAGCGATGGCTGAAATCACCGCGCGCGGGCGCATTCCGCTGTTGGTGGGCGGCACCATGTTGTATTACAAGGCGCTTCAAGACGGGCTGGCCGATATGCCGCCTGCCGATGCGGCCGTTCGCGCGCAGTTGGAGCAGCGCGCGGCGGCAGAGGGTTGGGATGTGCTGCATCGCGAATTGGCGGCGGTGGACCCAGCGTCGGCGGCGCGTATTCACCCCAACGATCCGCAGCGACTGTCGCGCGCCCTGGAAGTGTATTTGGTCAGCGGCCAGACCATGACGTCGCATCGAGAGCGTCAAGCCGCTCAAAACGGCGGTTCTAGCACAGCTGGCGGCTCGCAATTCCCCTATACTGTCGCCAGTTTGGCCATCGCACCGGCGGAGCGCCACGTACTGCACGCGCGCATTGCCGAAAGATTTATGGCCATGATGGAACAGGGCTTTGTCGAAGAGGTCGAAAACCTGCGAAATAGAGGTGACCTGCACGTAGGATTGCCGTCTATACGGGCTGTGGGTTATCGACAGGTTTGGGATTACCTCGACGGCAGCCTGACGCGAGAGCAAATGGTCGAGCGTGGCATTATCGCCACCCGTCAATTAGCCAAAAGACAGTTCACCTGGTTGCGCGGATGGTCCAATCTGCACTGGCTAGACAGTCTGGCTTGCGACAATCTACCGCGCACCTTGAAATACTTGAAGTCGGTCTCCATATTGGACTGAGACCTTGCTTATAGCCGTCTATCCTTGGGGGTACTGCGGCGAAGTCCACCACTTTTCATACTATAACTATCGATCTCCAAAGGAGTGCGGCACATGTCAAAAGGGCATTCGCTACAAGACCCTTACCTCAATACCCTGCGTAAGGAACGCGTACCGGTTTCAATTTATTTGGTTAACGGCATCAAGCTGCAAGGCCAGATCGAATCCTTCGACCAGTTTGTTATTTTGCTGAAGAACACTGTCAGCCAAATGGTCTACAAGCACGCCATCTCCACCGTGGTACCGAGCCGTCCGGTTCGTCTGCCTAGCGCGACGGAAGGCGAGCAAGTCGAAGCAGAACCAGGTAACGCCTGATAGGGGTCTGCTTTGTTCTTCGAGCGTCATGAAGGTGGTGAACGGGCCATTCTGGTTCATCTGGAAGGCCAAGACCCAGAGGCGCGCGAAGACCCGCAGGAGTTCCAAGAGCTCGCCCATTCGGCGGGTGCGGACACGGTGGCGTTCATTAACGTGCCACGTCATCGGCCGACCGCAAAATTTCTGATTGGCAGTGGCAAGGTCGAAGAGTTGCGCGACCTGGTCAAGGCCGAGCAGGCCGATCTGGTTATCTTCAACCACATCCTAACCCCCAGCCAGGAACGTAACCTCGAGCGCGTGTTCGAGTGCCGCGTGCTGGATCGCACGGGGTTGATCCTGGATATCTTCGCTCAGCGCGCACGCACCCATGAGGGTAAGTTGCAGGTCGAGCTGGCTCAGCTTGATCACCTCAGCACGCGCCTGGTTCGCGGCTGGACTCACTTGGAACGGCAGAAAGGCGGTATCGGTCTGCGTGGTCCTGGTGAAACCCAGTTGGAAACGGACCGTCGCTTACTCCGCGTACGCATCGGGCAGATCAAGCAAAAGCTTGAGCGCGTTCGCAGCCAGCGTGAGCAGGCGCGTCGCGGCCGTAAGCGTGCGGATATTCCTTCCGTATCATTGGTGGGTTACACCAACGCCGGTAAATCGACCTTGTTCAACGCCGTCACTCAATCCGAGGTGTACGCGGCTGATCAGTTGTTTGCCACGTTGGACCCAACGCTTCGCCGTCTTGAATTAGACGACTTGGGCCCAATCGTGCTGGCCGACACCGTGGGCTTTATTCGTCACCTGCCGCACAAGCTGGTCGAGGCCTTCCGCGCTACGCTGGAGGAGTCGAGCAACTCCGATTTGCTGCTGCACGTGATCGATGCTCATGAGCCCGACCGTACTCAGCAGATCGAGCAAGTGTTGGCGGTGCTGACGGAAATCGGTGCGGATGAGTTGCCGATACTCGAGGTCTACAACAAGCTCGACATGCTGGAAGGCGTTGAGCCGCAGATTCAACGTGACGAAGCAGGGCGCCCGCAACGCGTTTGGCTTTCTGCCCGTGACGGCCGTGGCCTGGATTTGCTCGAGCAAGCGGTTGCTGAGCTGCTCGGCAATGATTTGTTTGTCGGCACTTTGTGCCTGCCGCAACGGTTGGGGCGCCTGCGCGCTCAGTTTTTGAGTTGGGCGTTGTGCAAACCGAAGAGCATGATGAGCACGGCGCGAGCTTGCTGTCTGTGCGGGTTCCGCGGGTTGAATTGAACCGCTTGATCAGCCGTGAAGGCTGGCAGCCGTCAGAGTTTTTAGAGCAACACACTTTGCAATAAAGCCTGCGACTGCGGCTTTGCTGCTGCTGGACGGCATCTGTAGCATTGGCGGGCGCGCCGTGGGCGCGTCTTTGCTTTATCAGTATGGAGAGCGCTATGGCTTGGAATGAGCCGGGTGGCAACTCGAATAATCAAGACCCTTGGGGTGGACGCAAGGGCGGCGGTGACCGCAAAGGTCCACCGGATCTCGACGAAGCCTTCCGCAAGCTGCAGGACAGTCTGAACGGACTGTTCGGTGGCAGTAAAAAACGTGACAGCGATAGCGGTTCCAGTGGCGGCGGTGGCGGTGGCTTTGGCCTTATCGCTGTGGTCGTTGCCGTGGTGGCAGCCATCTGGCTGTACAGCGCCGTCTATGTCGTCGACGAGCAGGAGCAAGCCGTCGTGCTGCACTTCGGCAAGTACTACGAAACTGTCGGCCCAGGCCTCAACATCTATTTCCCTCCGATTGATCGCAAGTTCCAAGAGAACGTCACCCGCGAGCGTGCTTACAGCAAGCAGGGGCAGATGCTCACCGAAGACGAGAACATCATCGAGGTGCCGCTGACCGTTCAATACAAGATCAGCAACCTGCAAGAGTTCGTGCTTAACGTTGACCAGCCGGAAGTGAGCCTGCAGCAGGCCGCCGACAGCTCGGTACGTCATGTAGTGGGTTCCACCGCAATGGACCAGGTGCTGACCGAAGGCCGTGAACTAATGGCCAGCGAAGTCAAAGAGCGCCTGCAGCATTTCATGGATACCTACAAAACCGGTATCACCGTTACGCAGGTGAACTTGCAGAGCGCTGCCGCGCCGCGTGAAGTTCAGGAAGCTTTCGATGGACGTGATTCGTGCCCGTGAAGATGAGCAGCGTGAGAAGAATCTGGCTGAGTCGTATGCCAACGGCGTAGTGCCGGAAGCGCGTGGTCAGGCTCAACGCCTGATTGAAGACGCTAGCGGTTACCGCGATGAGGTGGTTTCCCGTGCTACGGGTGAGGCGGATCGTTTCACCAAGCTTGTAGCCGAGTACCGCAAGGCGCCTGAAGTGACTCGCGAGCGTCTCTATCTCGACACCATGCAAGAGCTGATGACCAACACCAGCAAAGTATTGGTGACCGGCGAGAAAGGGCAGAACAATCTGCTTTATCTGCCGCTCGACAAGATGATCGATAGCCGTGGCGCTGCACCTGCTCAGGGGGCTTCCAGCCAATGCCGCCGCCGCTGATTTGGGCGCGCGCGTGAATGCTGATTTGCAACAGCGTGATCTGCGGACAAGGGAGACTCGCTGATGAGCAATAAATCACTGGCCGTCCTGATCGTCGCCATTGTCGCTGTGCTGGTCGGTTGGAACTGCTTCTACATCGTGGCGCAAACCGAGCGTGCGGTGATGCTGCAGTTCGGTCGCATCGTGCAAACCGACGTAGCGCCTGGCCTTCACGTGAAGATTCCGTACGTTAACCAGGTGCGCAAGTTCGATGCGCGTTTGATGACGCTGGATTCCTCCACTTCGCGTTTCCTGACCTTGGAAAAGAAAGCGCTGATGGTCGATGCCTACGCCAAATGGCGTGTGCTCGATGCTGAGCGTTTCTACACCGCGACGTCCGGGATCAAGTTGATTGCCGACGAACGTTTGTCGCGCCGTCTTGAAGCCTCGCTGCGCGACCAGTTCGGTAAGCGCACGTTGCACGAGTCGGTGTCGGGTGAGCGGGATGCGTTGATGGCTGACGTAACTGCAACGCTCAACAAGGCTGCGCAGAAAGAATTGGGCATCGAAGTGGTCGACGTTCGCGTCAAAGCGATCGACCTGCCCAAGGAAGTTAACCGCAGCGTGTTCGACCGTATGAGTTCGGAGCGTGAACGCGAAGCTCGCGAGCATCGCGCCAAAGGTAAAGAGTTGGCTGAAGGCATTCGTGCCGATGCCGACCGCCAGAAGCGTGTGATCCTGGCCGAAGCCTATCGTGAGGCGGAAGAAATGCGCGGTGATGGCGATGCGAAAGCGTCTGCCATTTACGCGCAAGCCTACGGCATGGACCAAAGAGTTCTACGGTTTCTACCGCAGCCTTCGCGCATACCGCGAGGCTTTGCCGACAAGCGTGACGTATTGGTCCTCGATCCAAGCAGCGATTTCTTCCGGTATTTGGAGAAATCAAAACCTTGATGTCAGTCGTTTCCGGCGGACGCTAGTCGTCCGTCGGGGTGACCCATCAGGGAAACGTGTTATGATTGGTCAGCCGGGAAATTCCCGGCTTTTTTGCGTCTGTGGGAACCATGTGGCAGGAACTCGGCATCGCGTTGTGTTTAGTGCTGGTGCTGGAAGGCATCCTGCCGTTCCTATATCCACGAGGTTGGCGTGAGACATTCATGCAGCTTTTACAGCTGTCTGATCGTCACTTACGTTTAATCGGGCTTGCCAGCATGTTGCTGGGAACAGTCCTCCTTTACTGGCTTCATTAATGGCTGCCGCCCGCAACGAGGGAATGGCGAAAATGGCAACGGTAGACCGCTGGCTGCTGCCAGATGGCATCGAGGAAGTACTGCCGCCGGAAGCGGCGCGCATTGAGGCGGCCCGCCGCCAGGTGCTGGATCTGTTCCAGCGCTGGGGCTATGAGTTCGTCGTCACTCCACATATTGAATACCTGGAATCGCTGCTCACCGGCGCGGGCCAGGATCTGGATTTGCGCACCTTCAAGGTGATCGATCCGCAAACCGGTCGGCAGATGGGTTTTCGCGCTGACATCACGCCGCAAGTGGCTCGCATCGACGCGCATACGTTGCGTCGCGAAGGCCCGAACCGTCTGTGCTACGCCGGCAGCGTGCTGCATGCCCAGCCGCGCGCGCTGACAACCTCGCGCAGCCCGATTCAACTGGGCGCCGAGCTGTACGGCGATGCCAGCCCGGCCAGTGACGTGGAAGTCATCAGCCTGCTGCTGGAAATGCTCGAGCTCGCCGCCGTTCCTGACGTGCATATCGACCTCGGTCATGTCGGCATCTACCGGGGTCTTGCCCGCGCGGCGGGTCTTTCCGGTGAAGTCGAGCAGCAGCTCTTCGATGCGCTGCAGCGAAAAGCCGTCGATGAAGTGGCTTCGCTCACTGAGCACGTGCCCGCTGAATTGCAGAAAATGCTGCGCGCCCTCGCCGAATTGTGCGGCGAGCGCGAAGTGCTGGACCTGGCACAAGCCTGCCTGGTCGAGGCGCCTGAAGACGTGCATCTGGCGCTGGACGAGTTGATCGCCATTGCCGACACGCTTGAACGCCGCTACCCCGAAGTGCCGCTGTACTTTGACCTCGGCGAACTGCGCGGCTACCACTATCACACCGGTGTGGTGTTCGCGGCGTTCGTTCCCGGTGTTGGCCAGTCCATCGCGCAAGGCGGCCGTTACGATGACATCGGCGCTGACTTCGAGTCGCGCTCGTCCGGCCACCGGTTTTCGAAACCGACCTGAAAAGCCTGGTAACGCTAGGCTCCATGCAGCTCGACGAGCCAGAGGCTGGGGTTTGGGCGCCAGACAATCACGATTTGTATCTATGGAAGGCAGTTCGCCAGTTGCGCGGGCAAAACACGCGTGTTGTGCAGGCGCTGCCGGGGCAGGAAAGTTTCTGCTGCGCGCGAGGAGCAGGCTGCGATCGCCAGCTGGTTCTCGTCGATGGGCGCTGGCAAGTGGCGCCGTTGGCTAATTAAAGATTTCCGTCGGCTGCGGCCGGCATCAAGCTTCGAAGAGGACAAGTGTTATGGGTAAGAATGTCGTCGTCCTGGGCGCAATGGGGTGATGAGGGCAAAGGCAAGATCGTTGATCTGCTGACTGAGCACGCGGCTGCGGTCGTTCGCTACCAGGGTGGTCACAACGCAGGTCATACCCTGGTGATCAACGGCGAAAAAACCGTCTTGCACCTGATCCCGTCGGGCGTACTGCGTGACGGCGTTCAATGCCTGATCGGCAATGGCGTGGTGGTTGCACCTGACGCCCTGATGCGCGAAATCATCAAGCTGGAAGAGAAGGGTGTTCCGGTGCGCGATCGCCTGCGTATCAGCCCGGCCTGCCCGCTGATCCTGTCGTACCACGTGGCGCTGGATCAGGCCCGTGAGCGCGCCCGTGGCGAAGCCAAAATCGGCACCACCGGTCGTGGCATCGGCCCGGCATACGAAGACAAAGTGGCCCGTCGTGGTCTGCGAGTAGGTGACCTGTTCCACCGCGAGCGTTTTGCCGCCAAGCTCGGCGAGTTGCTGGACTACCACAACTTCGTGCTGGTGAATTACTACAAAGAGCCGGCCATCGACTTTCAGAAAACCCTGGACGAGTGCATGGAATACGCCGAGCTGCTGAAGCCGATGATGGCCGACGTGACGTCCGTGTTGCACGACATGCGCCGCGACGGCAAAGACATCATGTTCGAAGGCGCGCAAGGTTCGTTGCTCGACATCGACCACGGCACCTATCCCTACGTCACCAGCTCCAACACCACGGCGGGCGGTATCGCTACCGGTTCGGGCTTTGGTCCGATGTACCTGGATTACATCCTCGGTATCACCAAGGCCTACACCACGCGCGTTGGTTCGGGTCCGTTCCCGACTGAGCTGTTTGACGACGTCGGTGCGTTCCTCGCCAAGCGCGGCCACGAGTTCGGCGCGACCACCGGCCGTGCTCGTCGTTGCGGCTGGTTCGACGCCGTTATCCTGCGTCGCGCCATCGAAATCAACAGCATCTCGGGCCTGTGCCTGACCAAGCTGGACGTTCTCGACGGTCTGGAAACCATCCGCATCTGCGTGGGCTACAAAAACGAAAACGGCGCGGTCATCGACGCCCCAACCGACGCTGACAGCTACATCGGCCTGGAGCCGGTGTACGAAGAAGTGCCGGGCTGGAGCGAGTCGACGCTGGGCGCCAAGAGCCTGGATGAGCTGCCGGCCAATGCCCGCGCCTACATCAAGCGCGTGGAAGAGTTGGTCGGCGCGCCGATCGACATTATCTCCACTGGCCCGGACCGCAACGAAACCATCGTATTGCGTCATCCGTTCGCCTAAGGGCTGGCGCCGTCGCTTACGACGGTTAACGAAAAGGGTCGCCAATTGGCGGCCCTTTTTCGTTTCTGAGCGTCTGGTCAGGTGTGGCGGCATGGCACTTGCTGTGCTCAAGTTATCCCAGCAGTTGCCGTCACATCAGGTGACGGATATTGGAGGTTTGTCGTGTCAGCCATCGTTTCTCTCTTGCGTAGCCGCTTGCTGCGCCCGGTCTTCATTGCACTCGGAATTGCACTGCTGGTGCAGGTCCTGGTGGCCGTTGCACTAACTCGGAGCACGGTCGGTGCGCTGGAGGTCGATCTGGGCACGCGCCTGGGTTCTGACACTCAGCGGCTTAAGTCCGAATTGGAGGAGGCGGGGCGCGAGCTTTCGTCCGGGCTGGGCACGTTGTCTACTCGCACCCGGGAGCGGCTGGCGGCAGGCCTTTCCGGTCGCTTGAAAGAAGAGCAGGCGCAAATGCGCGCGACTCTTGAGCAGAATCTGAAGGATTCAGCCAATGACATGGCCCAACTGCTCGCAGCGGTGGCGCCGCGTGCGATGTGGGACAACGACGGTCCGGCGCTTTCTGAATTTGCCCGCCGTGCGCAGCGCAATCCGAACGTGCTGTTCGTGGTGTACGACGATGCGCAAGGCCAGCATCTGACCCGCTACCTCAATCGCGAGAATCCGCTGATCAAGGCACTGATGGAGAAGGGCGAGGGCGAGCGGGCGCTTGATAAGGTGCTCAACGCTGCGCGTAACGACAAATCCGTTTACCTCATCGAGGCACCGATCAGCCCCAATGGTGTGGAGATCGGCAAGGTGCTCATGGGCGTGTCCACTGCCTCGGTTGAGCAGCAACTGGTTGCTTTGGACAAACGCTTCGCTGCGCTGATTGCCAGCGGTGATCAGTTAGTTGCTGATAGTTTGTCTGGCGCCGCCACAGAAAGTACCGCCGCCCTTACTGCGCGCCTGAAAGCCGCGCAAACCGAAACGGCCGGCATGGCCAATGGCGCCCGCGCCTCGGTGCAGGAATCTGCCGCCACGCTGAAATGGCGCATCGGTTTGGGCTTGGTGCTGGTGGGCTTTTGCGTGTTGCTAACGCTGGCGATCGTGCTGGGGCGGCGGGTGGTGAGCAAGCTGCACTTGCAGATTGCTGCGCTGAACGATTTGGCAGCGGGCGAGGGCGATTTGACCCGCCGCATCGAAGTCACCAGCCGCGACGAGATTGGCGACATGGCCATTGCCGTGAATCGCTTTGTCGAGGAATTGCAGCCCATCGTGCGTGAGGCGGGCGAGGTCGCGGTCAGCACTGGCGTCGAAATCAAAGGCCTGGCCACTCGCAGCGTTGCGGCCGAAGCGGCAGCTGAACGTCAGCGTGATGAAGTGGCCGGCAGTCTCGAGGCGTTGGCGGTGATGGCTGGCGATGCGCAGGCTGAAAGTCGCGCTATGCAGGCGGCCTTGCAGCGCGTGGTGTCGATTCGTCAGGACGCCAACGAGAACGCCGTAATCGCCACGAAGGTCGGCGCCTTGATTGAAGAGCTGGTGTCACGCGTCGATGCCGGTTCGGCGGTGATCGAGCGACTGGCGCGTCAGAGTGAGCAAATCGAAATGGTGCTGACCGTTATCCATGGTATCGCCGAGCAAACCAACCTATTGGCGCTCAATGCGGCCATCGAGGCGGCGCGGGCGGGCGAGACCGGTCGAGGCTTCGCTGTGGTGGCGGACGAGGTGCGCGCGCTGGCCAGTAAGACGCAGCAGTCCACAGGCGATATCCAGTCGCATATCACTGCTCTTCAGCAAGGTGCACGTGAGGCGGTGTCGGTGATTGGTCGTGCGGGTCAGCAGGCCAATGAAGGTTTGGCTGCGTTGCGTGACAGCGAGCGGTTGCAGTTGTCGGTGCAGGCGGCGGTGGATGACGTTCATGCTGCAATCAAGGCGGCCACCCAGGCGGCCGCGCATCAAGCCGAAGGTGCCGATGCAGTTCGAGGTCGCGTAGAGGTTATTCACGCAGAAGCGCAGCGTGCCGCCGAAGCGGGTGCGGCGACAGCGGCAAGCGGTCGTGTGCTGGATGGGTTGGCGTCGCGGCTTAAATCCAGTTTGGGTCAGTTCCGCGTTTAACGGCGCGTTCGTTGGAGAGGTCGGGCGTTCCCGGCTTCTTTAATGGCCGCCGCTGGCCATATGGCAGGCACAAAAAAACCGGCCTAAGCCGGTCTTTTTTGTTGCTGAGGTTGGTAGTACCTCAGTCTAAATTGGTGCCCAGGAGAAGACTCGAACTTCCACGATGTTGCCATCGCTAGGACCTGAACCTAGTGCGTCTACCAATTCCGCCACCTGGGCGTTGAGTTCGTTGATTGCTCAAGTACTTTCAACTACAACAACGTTTGCCGTCGTTGTGGGCGCGAAATATACGGACCAGTTTGAATGTTGTAAACCCCTGATGTGAAAAAAAACTTTATTCGTTCACGTGAGCAGACCAAGATAGCGTTTTCGCGCTTCAATAGGCGCAAGACACTTACTTCTCTATATAGATAAGGCGAACCCTCTCTAATGGCCGATTGGCAATCCCTCGATCCCGAGGCCGCTCGTGAAGCGGAAAAATACGAAAACCCTATCCCAAGTCGTGAGCTGATTCTTCAGCATCTGGCGGATCGCGGTTCGCCAGCCAACCGCGAGCAGTTGGTAGAAGAGTTCGGCCTCACCACTGAAGAGCAGCTTGAAGCCTTGCGTCGTCGCCTGCGGGCGATGGAGCGTGACGGCCAGTTGATCTACACCCGTCGTGGCACCTACGCGCCGGTCGATAAACTCGACCTTATCCTCGGTCGCATCAGCGGTCACCGCGATGGCTTCGGTTTCCTCATTCCGGATGACGGCAGTGATGACCTTTTCCTGAGCCCTGCTCAGATGCGTCTAGTCTTCGATGGCGACCGTGCCCTAGCGCGCGTTACCGGCCTTGACCGCCGTGGTCGCCGTGAAGGTGCGGTAGTGGAAGTGATTTCCCGCGCCCACGAAACCATCGTTGGTCGCTATTACGAAGAAAGCGGCATCGGCTTTGTCGTCGCAGACAATCCGAAAATCCAGCAGGAGGTGCTGGTCACGCCGGGTCGCAACGCCAGCGCCAAACAAGGCCAGTTCGTTGAGGTGAAAATCACCCATTGGCCAACGCCGCGCTTCCAGCCTCAGGGCGACGTGGTTGAAGTGGTCGGCAACTATATGGCGCCGGGCATGGAAATCGACGTGGCGCTGCGCAGTTACGACATTCCTCACGTATGGCCTGAAGCGGTGCTCAAAGAAGCCGCCAAGCTCAAGCCTGAAGTGGAAGAGAAAGACAAAGAAAAACGCATCGACCTGCGCCATCTTCCGTTCGTTACCATCGACGGCGAAGACGCCCGCGACTTCGACGACGCGGTATTTTGCGAGAAGAACGGCAGCAACTGGCGCCTGTTCTCCGGCGGCTGGAAGCTGTACGTCGCCATTGCCGACGTTTCGCACTACGTGAAAATCGGCTCGGCCCTCGATGACGAATCGCAAGTGCGCGGCAACTCGGTGTACTTCCCCGAGCGCGTAATCCCCATGCTGCCGGAAGAGCTGTCGAACGGCCTCTGCTCGTTGAACCCCAAGGTCGACCGCTTGGCGATGGTCTGCGAGATGAGCATCTCCAAGACCGGCAAGATGACCGACTACCAGTTCTACGAAGCGGTCATCCACTCCCACGCGCGCCTGACCTACAACAAAGTCAGCGCCATTCTCGAAACGCCGAAAAGCGCCGAAGCTAAAGCCTTGCGCACCGAGTACGCCGACGTGGTGCCGCACCTCAAGCAGCTGTACTCGCTGTATCAGGTGCTGCTGGCTGCTCGCCATGAGCGCGGCGCCATCGATTTCGAAACTCAGGAAACCCGCATCATATTCGGCTCTGGCCGTAAGATCGCTGAGATCCGTCCGACCACTCGTAACGATGCCCACAAGCTGATCGAGGAATGCATGCTGGCCGCCAACGTGGCCACCGCCGAGTTCCTTAAGAAGCACGAGATTCCTGCTTTGTATCGCGTGCACGATGGTCCGCCGCCAGAGCGTCTGGAAAAGCTCAAGGCATTCCTCGGTGAGCTGGGCTTGTCGCTGCAACGCGGCAAATCCAAAGAAGGCCCGTCGCCCAAGGACTACCAAGCGTTGCTGGAAGGTATTCGCGAACGGCCGGATTACCACCTGATTCAAACCGTCATGCTGCGCTCGTTGAGCCAGGCGGTTTACAGCGCCGATAACCAGGGCCACTTCGGCCTGAATTACGAGGCGTACACGCACTTCACCTCGCCGATTCGCCGTTATCCGGACTTGCTCACGCACCGCGCCATCCGCAGCGTCATTCGCTCGAAGATGGACACGCCGCACGTCAAGCGTGCTGGCGCGATGATGATTCCGAAAGCGCGCATTTACCCGTATGACGAACCCGCGCTGGAGCAACTCGGCGAGCAGTGCTCGTTGTCCGAACGCCGCGCCGACGAAGCCACCCGTGACGTGGTGAACTGGCTCAAGTGCGAATTCATGAAAGACCGCGTGGGCGAGAGCTTCCCAGGCGTGATCACGGCTGTGACCGGTTTCGGCTTGTTTGTTGAGCTCAAAGACATCTACGTCGAAGGCCTGGTGCACGTCACCGCCTTGCCGGGTGATTACTACCATTTCGACCCGGTTCACCACCGTCTGGCGGGCGAGCGCACCGGCCGCAGCTTCCGTCTCGGCGACAGCATCGACGTCAAAGTCATGCGCGTTGATCTGGACGAACGCAAAATCGACTTCGAGCTTGCTCAAGCCGCTATCGATGCGCCAATCGGCCGTAAGGGCCGCACATCGACGGCGGCCAAAAGGCGGTGCGCGTGAGCGTGCTGAAAGGCGAACGCAGCACCTACTTCCGGCAGCGCTGACGTAAAGCGCAGCCGCGAAGTGAAAAGCGCGTTGCTCGCTGAAGCGAAAAGCAAAGGCAAGGCCAGCACCACTGGCAAAAGTGCCAAGCCCAGCACGCATCGCAAAGGCCCGCCAAAGGCTGGCGCTGCAGCACCGAGCAAAAGCGGCGGCGCTCGCAAGCCAAAGGGTAAAGCATGAGTCAGTTGGAAAAAATCTACGGTGTGCACGCCGTAGAAGCCTTGCTGCGGCACCATCCCAAGCGCGTCAAACAGATCTGGCTCGCTGAAGGGCGTAATGATCCGCGCGTCCAGGTATTGCTGGAATTGGCGGCTCAATCGCGCGTAGCGGTCGGGCAAGCCGAGCGCCGCGAAATGGACGCCTGGGTTGAAGGCGTGCATCAGGGCGTGGTCGCAGAAGTGAGCCCGAGTCAGGTGTGGGGCGAGGCGATGCTCGACGAGCTATTGGACCGTAGCGAAGGCCATCCGCTGTTGCTGGTGCTCGACGGCGTAACCGACCCGCACAACCTCGGTGCCTGCCTGCGCACCGCCGATGCGGCTGGCGCGTTGGCCGTGATCGTGCCGAAGGATAAATCCGCAACGCTCAACCCCACCGTGCGCAAAGTGGCGTGCGGCGCGGCGGAAGTCATTCCGCTGGTGGCCGTCACCAACCTGGCGCGCACCTTGGAAAAACTCCAGCAGCGCGGCTTATGGGTGGTGGGCACTGCAGGCGAGGCTGAGCAAGAGTTGTACGACCAGGACCTGACCGGACCGACCATTCTGATCATGGGCGCCGAAGGCAAGGGCATGCGCCGCTTGACCCGCGAGCACTGCGATTACCTGGTGCGCCTGCCGATGGCGGGTAGCGTCAGCAGCCTTAACGTCTCGGTAGCCACAGGCGTCTGCCTGTTCGAAGCCATGCGCCAGCGCGGCGTGAAGGCCAAGGCCGGGAAATAACGCTGCGCCGCCTGTGGCAGCGGCTTTAGCCGCGATGCTTTTGGATCACAAAGGCATCGCTGCTGACGCCGCTCCCACAGGTTTCTCCGCCTTCTTGGCAACTGTTCAAATAATCACCAATTGCCTTGCGCCTCCCAGCCCCCTTCTCTACAATTGCGCCCCTTGCCGTGACGGCAGGCGCATACGTGCCCTTTTGTCTGGTGAGCTAACAGTGTCATTCACTCCTTGTCTGACCGCGCTAAGCGGCAGGCTACAACCCGTAAGGAGCATTTATGCGTCATTACGAAATCATCTTTCTGGTTCACCCGGACCAGAGCGAGCAAGTCGGCGGCATGGTTGAGCGTTACACCAAGCTGATCGAAGAAGACGGCGGCAAAATTCACCGCCTGGAAGACTGGGGCCGTCGTCAATTGGCCTACGCAATCAACAATGTTCACAAGGCTCACTACGTGATGCTGAACGTTGAGTGCACCGGCAAAGCCCTGGCTGAGCTGGAAGACAACTTCCGCTACAACGATGCCGTGATCCGTAACCTTGTCATCCGTCGCGACGAAGCCGTAACTGGCCAGTCCGAGATGCTCAAGGCTGAAGAAAACCGCAGCGAGCGCCGCGAGCGTCGTGACCGTCCTGAAGCCGATTCCATCGATGGCGACAACGATGACAACGACAACAGCGACAGCGATAACGCTGACGAGTAATCCACGGATCTATTGAGGAGCCAATCTCATGGCACGTTTCTTCCGTCGTCGTAAATTCTGCCGTTTCACCGCTGAAGACGTGAAGGAGATCGATTACAAAGATCTCAACACTCTGAAAGCCTACGTTTCTGAAACCGGCAAAATCGTTCCAAAGCCGTATCACCGGTACCAAGGCTCGTTATCAGCGTCAGCTGGCCACCGCTATCAAGCGCGCCCGCTTCCTGGCCCTGCTCGCCTACACCGACAGCCACGGCCGCTGAGACCGGAAGGTCGATACGTAGTAAGGGATAAATCGCATGCGCGCAGTTGCTGAGTTCATCATGCGCGGTCGCATGCAAGCCACTCTTGTGGTGGTGGGTAGTGCGGCATTGCCGCTGTTGTTCTGGTTGAGTGCTGCTGCAGGTTGCCTTGTGCTCCTGCGGCGTGGTTTGAAGGACGCTGCTGGCGTTCTGGTTTGGGCTCTCCTGCCGGCGTTTGTCTGGTGGTACTTCGGCGAACCGCGCACCTTGTTGGTGTTGCTGGGCGCGCTGGGGCTGGCGTTGGTGTTGCGCGCTGGTGGGTCATGGAACCGGGTGCTGTTGTGTAGCGTGGCTTTGGGCCTAGTGTACGGTTTGGTATTGGGTTCGCAGTACCGTGAATTTCTCGAAGCGGTAGCGGCGGAGTTGCAGAAACTCCTGCCGCAGGCCCTCGGGGAGCTCCACCAGCAATTGCCGGTGGAAGAACGGGCTCGACTGGATGCCTTGCTAGTGCCGGTGCTGACTGGATTGCTGGCGTCTGTGCTGCAAATCGTCAGTCTGCTGTGCCTGATTCTTGGGCGTTATTGGCAGGCTGCGTTGTACAACCCTGGTGGTTTCGGGCTCGAGTTTCGGGCGTTGCGACTGCCGCCAGCGTTGGCGATGGGGCTGTTGGTGTGCATGCTGCTAGGTCCGAATATTGGACCGCAATTGGCCATGCTTACACCGCTGTGCAGCGTACCGCTGGCGTTTGCAGGATTGGCCTTGTTGCATGGGCTGGTGTTTGTAGGGCGACTGGGCAAGTTCTGGCTGGTCGGGATGTACATAGGCCTGCTGCTCTTTATGCAGCTGATTTATCCGTTACTGGTGGCCCTGGCCATTGTCGACAGTCTGATTGATTTTCGCGGACGCCACGCACGCAACGGTGCCGGCCCCGCGAACGGTGAAGGTTAAAAGTTAAGAGGTAAGACCCAAATGGAAGTCATCCTGCTGGAAAAAATCGCCAACCTGGGCAACCTGGGCGACAAAGTGAATGTTAAGGCTGGTTACGGCCGTAACTTCCTGCTGCCGCAAGGCAAAGCAACTGCCGCTACCGCTGCGAACGTTGCTGCGTTCGAAGAGCGTCGTGCAGAGCTGGAAAAACTGGCTGCCGAGAAGAAAGCTTCGGCTGAAGCTCGTGCTGCTCAACTGGCTGAGCTGGAAGTGACCATCACTGCCACCGCTGGTGATGAAGGCAAGCTGTTCGGTTCCATCGGTACTCACGACATCGCCGACGCCCTGACCGCCTCTGGCGTGGAAGTGGCTAAATCGGAAGTGCGTCTGCCGAACGGTACCATCCGTCACGTGGGCGAATTCGACGTAGCTGTGCACCTGCACTCCGACGTTGAAGCAACTGTCCGCGTTGTCGTGGTAGCTGCTTAAGTAACGCCGATCGCCCCGCACCTCTGGTGTGAGCGGTTTACATCGGGCACGATCTGCACTCGCAGATCGTGCCCTTTATCTTTCTGTATTCCTTGTTTTGCATTCCTGATTCCGTGTGGCCATGAACGATATTTCCGATCCCGAACAGTTCGACCTGCAAACCGCTGCGCTAAAGGTCCCGCCCCATTCCATCGAGGCCGAACAGGCCGTGCTCGGTGGCTTGATGCTCGACAATAACGCCTGGGAGCGGGTGTTGGACCAGGTTTCGGACGGTGACTTCTATCGCCATGACCACCGCCTGATTTTCCGCGCCATCGCCAAGCTGGCCGACCATAACTCGCCGTTCGACGTCGTCACGCTTTCCGAGCAGCTCGACAAAGAAGGCCAGACCTCGCAAACCGGCGGCCTGGCGTACCTCGGCGAGCTGGCGAAAAACACCCCGTCGGTGGCCAACATCAAGGCCTATGCGCAGATCGTTCGCGAGCGCGCCACATTGCGCCAGTTGATCGGCATCAGCACCGAAATCGCCGACAGCGCCTTCAACCCGCAAGGCCGGCAAGCTGCCGAAATTCTCGATGAAGCGGAGCGGCAGATCTTCCAGATCGCCGAGGCCCGGCCGAAAACCGGCGGCCCGGTAGGCGTGAACGCGTTGCTGACCAAAGCCATCGACCGCATCGACGAGCTGTTCAATACCGGCGAAGGTATCACCGGTCTGTCCACCGGCTTCACCGACCTCGACGACAAAACCAGCGGCTTGCAGCCCTCGGACCTGATCATCGTTGCCGGTCGTCCGTCGATGGGTAAAACCACCTTCGCCATGAACCTGGTGGAAAACGCCGTACTGCGCAGCGACAAGGTGATTCTGGTGTACTCGCTCGAGATGCCAGGCGAATCGCTGATGATGCGTATGCTGTCCTCGCTGGGCCGTATCGACCAGACCAAAGTACGTTCCGGTCAGCTCGACGATGACGACTGGCCGCGCCTGACCTCGGCGGTCAACCTGCTTAACGACCGCAAGCTTTTTATCGACGACACGGCCGGCATCAGCCCTTCGGAAATGCGTGCGCGAACCCGTCGTCTGGTGCGTGAACACGGCGACGTCGGCCTGATCATGATCGACTACCTGCAACTGATGCAGATTCCAGGCTCCAGCGGCGACAACCGTACCAACGAGATCTCGGAAATTTCCCGTTCCTTGAAAGCCCTGGCCAAGGAATTCAACTGCCCTGTGGTCGCGCTGTCCCAGCTCAACCGCTCCCTAGAACAACGCCCCAACAAGCGCCCAGTGAACTCCGACTTGCGCGAATCCGGCGCCATCGAGCAGGACGCCGACGTGATCATGTTCGTGTACCGGGACGAGGTCTATCACCCCGAAACCGAACACAAAGGCGTCGCCGAAATCATCATCGGCAAGCAGCGGAACGGTCCGATTGGTTTTATTCGATTGGCGTTCCTCGGGAAGTACACCCGCTTCGAAAACCTGGCACCGGGTAGTTACAACTTCGACGACGACGAGTGATTTCGGCCTGGATCGGCCCGAACGACGCCTATGCTGCGTCGCGCGGTGCTCGCCAAAATCGCAGTCACTAGCAACATTCACCGCAAAACCAACCCTACGCCTTATAACGCGGCGCCATAAAATCCGCGTCCACGTATGGCGCCAAGTAATCCTCAAGCCGCTGCCCGTCGCTGCATTCAAAGTGCTCATCGGTATCGGTCAAGGTATCCAGCCGATCGACCCGGAAATTACGAAAGTCGCCGCGCAGTTCGCACCAGCTGCAGAGCGTCCAGGTCTGCCCCCAGAAGAACAGCCCCAAAGGCCAGATGCAGCGTTCGCTGCTCTGGCCTTTTTCGTCTTTGTAGCTCAGTTGCAGCTTACGTTGCTGGCGAATGGCGAGGCGCAGTTGGCCGAGCCAATGCACGGGGTACAGGTTGGTTTCCGGAGCGAACAGGTTGTGGCGATTGAGTTCGCTGCGCAGGTCGCCTGGCAGCACGTTGTGGATTTTCGCCAGTGCCGATTCGGCCGCCCGTTGCAGAGCCGGGTCGGCCCAGGCTTTGACCATCTTGGCGCCGATCATCAGCGCTTCGATTTCTTCGCGCTCGAACATCAACGGCGGCAAATCCATGGGCTGGCGCAGCACATAGCCAACGCCCGCTTCGCCCTCCAGCGGCACGCCGGAGAGCGACAAATCCTGAATGTCGCGGTAGATGGTGCGCACCGACACCTGCAGCCGTTCGGCCAGCCACTGCGCTGTGGTCAGGCGGCGGCTGCGCAGGAACTGCACGATCTGGAAAAGGCGGTCGGCGCGTCTCATGGCTGGTCTCGGTGGTGGGCCATCGCGGCCGAAGCCGCGATGTTTTAAACGTCAGGACACGCTGTGCAGCCCAACGCTATTGCCTTCACTGTCTTTAATCAAGGCAATGAAACCGTGCGGCGCGATCTCGGTGCGGGGCTGCAGGATGACGCCGCCGGCGTTCGGAACACGGTCCAGCACGGCGTCGAGTTGGCCTTCCACATTGAGGTAAACGCGCGTGCCGCCGGTGCCCGGGTGCATGCCTGCCATCGCACACGCAGCCGCCGACGCCGCCGTTTTCTTCGCCGGGGAAAATGCCCATGCGCGACATCGGCCCATCGACAATCGGCATCTCGATATCCAGCGCGCGCTGGTAGAAGGTGTGGGCACGGTCGAAGTCGCTGACGTAGAGTTCAAACCAGTTCACGGCGTTCATGGCATTCATTCCTTGGCGTATTGAGGGAGTCGGCAGCCGTCGGCGGGGTGCCGTTGCATGCTGCTGGCGAGCACTTTACGAGGGGGCTACTGACAGCATTCTGTCAGTAGCCTGCGCCGATATTTCTGCGCCGTGCTGGGCTAAACTGCGGTCCCTTTTTTCCATGCCGTCGAGCCTGCCATGCGTCCGTTAATCGCCACCATCGACCTCGCCGCCCTGCGCCATAACTATGCCGTCGCCCATCGCTGCGCGCCGGGGCGGCAGGCGTTCGCGGTGGTCAAAGCAAACGCGTACGGCCATGGCGTGCGTGAAGTGGTAGCCGCGCTAGCCAGCGCTGACGGCTTCGCCGTGTGCTGCCTGGAAGAGGCGCAAGCCGTCCGCGAGGTGAATGCGCAGGCGCGCGTGTTGCTCCTGGAGGGCTGTTTCGAGCCGGCTGAATACCGGCAGGCCGCCGCGTTAAATCTGGACGTCGCGGTGCATAACGCCGCCCAGGCCGAGGCGCTGATGTCAGCAGCCTTGTCGCAGCCGCTGAACGTGTGGCTGAAGCTCGACAGCGGCATGCATCGTCTGGGTTTCTCGGCCGCTGAGCTGCGCGAATGGCATGGCCGTCTGGCAGGCACCGGGAACGTGGCCGAACTCAATGTGCTCGGGCATTTCGCCTGCGCCGACGAGCGCGGCCATGAGCTGAATGAGCAGCAGGTCGAGCAGTTTTTGAGTCTGTTGGATCTGGATTTCGACCAGCGCTCGCTGGCCAATTCCGCCGCGCTGCTGACCATTCCCGCCGCGCATATGGACTGGCAGCGCCCCGGCATCATGCTCTACGGCGCCACGCCGTTTGCCGAGCTCAGCGCCAAGGAGTTGGGATTGCGGCCGGTCATGACGCTCACCGCACAGGTGATCGCCCTGCGAGAAGTGCCAGCCGGCGAAAGCGTGGGCTATGGCGCCAGTTGGATCGCCCGACGGCCCTCGCTGATCGGCACCGTCAGCTGCGGCTACGCCGATGGCTACCCGCGTCACGCACCGCCCGGCACCGAAGTGGTGGTGCGCGGCCAGCGCGTGCCGTTGGCGGGCAGGGTGTCGATGGACATGCTCAGCATCGACCTAACGGACGTTCCCAGCGCGCAGCTGGGCGATGCGGTGGAATTGTGGGGCGCGCAATTGCCCGTGGATGAACTGGCACAACGCTGCGGCAGCATTGGCTACGAATTGCTAACCAAAGTCACCGGCCGCGTGCCGCGCCGCTATCACAACTAACCCCGCCCCTGTAAGAGCGGCTTCAGCCGCGATGCTCTTGAACAGCAGCGCGGCTAGCCGACCCCTTACACCAACCCCGTCGGCACCTGCAGCGCATCCAGAAACAGGCACTGCTCCGGCGTCAGCGAGCCATCCTTGCCGCGAATGATGCAGCCGGAACGCCCCTGGCTCTTGGCCTGATAAAGCGCCTCGTCCGCCGCCTTGTACAAACCAGCGAATTGCTTGGCGTGTTGCGGAAACAGCGCCGCGCCAATACTGATGGTCACCGCCAGATTGTTCGCGCCATACAGCACCGGCTTGGCCAATTCGCTCAGCAAGCGCACGGCAATTTCCTGCGCATGTTGCTCGGCCTCCGGGCCGCTGATGACGATGGCGAATTCGTCGCCGCCCAATCGCGCCACCATGTCATTGCTGCGCACATGCTCGCGCAGGCGCTGGCCGATGGTGCGCAGCATCAGGTCGCCGGCGTCGTGGCCGTGGCGGTCGTTGATCGGTTTGAAGTGGTCGAGGTCCACCAACAGCAGCGCCACAGACTCGTGACGGCGGCTGGCGTCGGCCAGCGCGGTTTCCACACGCTCAATCAGGTAGCGGCGGTTGGGCAGGTCGGTTAGCGGGTCGTGAAAGGCCGCGTGCTGCAGGGCTTGCTCGCGTTCACGCAGTTGCTGGTTGGCCTGGGCCAGTTCGGCCGTGCGCACTTCCACGGCACGCTGAAGCTCGTCAGCGCTGGCCTGTATCTGCGACAGGCGCGCGGTTTTCTCGCGGTCGGCTTGTTGCAGCGCCGTGGAGCGGTCGTGCTTGAGGGTCTGGATGCGGTAGGCGAGGGCGAAGGAAAACAAAATCGACTCCGCCGCCACCGCCAACGGAAACACATAGGCGTTCCAGCCAGCCGGTTGCACCACGCCCGTGGTGCGCAGCAGCAACAAGCCGGTGCTGCCCAAAATCAGGCCGTAGCCGCAGAGGTACAGCAGCGCCGGGAAGTAATGCTGCCGCCAGCGGATAAACGCCGCGCCCAGGGCCGCCGGAATACTGGTGAACGACAGCAACGCAATAATCCACGCCGCCGTGCCGCGCTGGCCGGCAACATCCAGCGCAATCGCCACTAAGTACACCACGCAGGCCAGGTTCAGCAGGTGATGGGCCCAGCGCACATAGCGCTTGGTCTGCATCAGCGTTTGGGTAAAGCGCGTGGCGAAAATGCCCCACAACGAGGGCAGCACAATACGGTCGAGCCACACCGGCACCGGGTGGTTGGGCCACAGGTATTGGAAGCCGTGGCCGGTCATGCTGACGATAAACAGCAGGGCGCCGCCGGTGGCGAGCACGTACCAGAAGTAAGCCGCGTCGCGCAGGCTGAAAAAGATAAACAGGTTGTACAGCAGCAGCGCCGTGATGATCCCGTAGATCAGCCCCAGGCCGATGTTTTCGGTGGCGGCCAGTTGGCTCAGGTCATCAAGTTGCCAGACCTTCAGCGGAAACGAATTGCCGGCCGGGTCGTAGCTGCGCAAATAAAAGGTCAGCGGTTCGTCGCCCAGCTCAGGCAGCTTGAACAACGTGCGGCGGTACGGGTAGTCGCGACCTTCGGCGTAATTCACCACTTCGCCGCTCTGGCGCTGCTGCCAACTGGTGTGCGGGCCGGGCAAATAGAGCTGCATATTCAGCTGGGTGACAGAACCGATCTCAAGCCACCACAGCGCCGGCGCGTCATTGCGCCGTTGCAGGGTGACTTTGATCCACCACGGGTTGCGGCTCTGACCGACGCTGGCTTTACCATTGGCCGGCACGAAACGCTGTTGGATGTCGGGCTTGGCCATGTCGGCAATGTTCAGCGTGGCGCCGACATCTTCGAGCAGTTCAATCTGCCCGTTCAACGACTGGCCGCTGCTGCTGCGGTCGAGCAGCATGGGCGCCGCAGCCGACGCGTGGGCAGCGCACACGGTCAACAAGGCATACAGGCACATCCGCACAATGTTCAGCCGCACCGCATAACTCCTTGTAGCCAAGCGCTGCGGCCGGGCGATTAAAACTGGGTCGAGTATAGCTATCAGTATCGGAAATTGATGACAGGGCTTGAGCGACTTTCTTGTCATCCATCGGCCAGTAGCTGACTGACACAGTCGGATTCTGTACATTTTTTGTGCTATATTCCGCGCCCGCGATTTTCCATGCAACTGCCATACGGTTCCCCCATGCAAGCAGCCAAGCCGCTATTCGATTATCCAAAGTACTGGGCCGAGTGTTTCGGGCCTGCACCTTTCCTGCCGATGAGCCGGGAAGAGATGGATCAGCTTGGCTGGGATTCCTGCGACATCATCATCGTCACCGGTGATGCGTATGTGGATCATCCTTCGTTTGGCATGGCGATCATCGGCCGGCTGCTGGAAGCGCAAGGCTTTCGCGTGGGCATCATTGCGCAGCCCAACTGGCAGTCCAAAGACGACTTTATGAAGCTCGGCGAGCCGAACCTGTTCTTCGGCGTCGCGGCCGGCAACATGGATTCGATGATCAACCGCTACACCGCCGACAAGAAAATTCGCTCCGACGACGCCTACACGCCTGGCGGTCTGGCCGGCAAACGCCCAGACCGCGCCAGCCTGGTGTACAGCCAGCGTTGCAAAGAAGCCTACAAAAACGTGCCCATCGTGCTCGGCGGCATTGAAGCCTCGCTGCGCCGTATCGCGCATTACGACTACTGGCAAGACCGCGTGCGCAACTCGATTCTGATCGACGCCAGCGCCGACATTCTTCTGTACGGCAACGCCGAGCGCGCCATCGTCGAAGTGGCCCAGCGCCTGTCGTACGGGCAGAAAATCGAAGACATCACCGATGTGCGCGGCACCGCGTTTATCCGCCGCGACACGCCGCAGGGCTGGTACGAAGTCGATTCCACGCGCATCGACCGTCCGGGCAAGGTCGACAAGATCATCAACCCGTACGTGAACACCCAAGACACCCAGGCCTGCGCCATCGAGCAGGAAAAGGGCCCGGTTGAAGACCCGGAAGAAGCCAAAGTCGTGCAGATTCTGGCCAGCCCGCGCATGACCCGCGACAAAACCGTGATCCGCCTGCCGTCCATGGAAAAGGTGCGCAACGACCCGGTTCTGTACGCCCACGCCAACCGCGTGCTGCACCTGGAAACCAACCCGGGTAACGCCCGCGCATTGGTGCAGAAGCATGGCGAAGTGGATGTGTGGTTCAACCCGCCACCCATTCCCATGACCACCGAGGAAATGGACTACGTGTTTGGCATGCCGTACCAGCGTGTGCCGCACCCGGCCTATGGCAAAGAGAAAATTCCCGCCTACGACATGATCCGTTTCTCGGTAAACATCATGCGTGGCTGCTTTGGTGGCTGCACCTTCTGCTCCATTACCGAGCACGAAGGCCGCATCATCCAGAACCGCTCGGAAGAGTCGATCATTCGCGAGATCGAAGAAATCCGCGACAAAGTGCCAGGCTTCACCGGCGTGATTTCCGACCTCGGCGGGCCGACCGCCAACATGTACCGCATCGCCTGCAAGAGCCCGGAAATCGAATCCGCGTGCCGCAAGCCGTCGTGCGTGTTTCCCGGCATTTGCCCGAACCTGAACACCGACCACTCCAGCCTGATTCAGCTGTACCGCAGCGCCCGCGCGTTGCCAGGCGTGAAGAAAATTCTGATCGCCTCCGGCCTGCGTTACGACCTGGCCGTGGAATCGCCCGAATACGTGAAAGAACTGGTCACGCACCACGTGGGCGGCTACCTGAAAATTGCCCCGGAACACACCGAGGAAGGCCCGCTGAATCAGATGATGAAGCCGGGCATTGGCTCGTATGACAAGTTCAAGCGCATGTTCGAGAAGTACTCGAAAGAGGCGGGCAAAGAGCAGTACCTGATCCCGTACTTCATCGCCGCGCACCCGGGCACTACCGACGAAGACATGATGAACCTGGCCCTATGGCTCAAAGGCAACGGCTTCCGTGCCGACCAGGTGCAAGCGTTCTACCCCTCGCCCATGGCCACCGCCACGGCGATGTACCACTCGGGCAAAAACCCGCTGCGCAAAGTCACGTACAAGAGCGACGGCGTGACCATCGTTAAAAGCGAAGAGCAGCGCCGTCTGCACAAAGCCTTCCTGCGTTACCACGACCCCAAAGGCTGGCCGATGCTGCGCGAAGCGCTGCTGCGCATGGGCCGTGGCGACTTGATTGGGCCGGGCAAGAACCAGCTCATTCCGTTGCACCAGCCGGCTACCGACAGCTACCAGAGCGCTCGGCGGAAAAACTCGACGCCGGCCGGCAGCCATAAAGTGGCCAAGGAAACCAAAATCCTCACCCAGCACACCGGCCTGCCCCCGCGCGCTAGCGACGGTGGCAATCCGTGGGACAAACGCGAGCAAGCCAAAGCGGCCGCGTTCGCCAAGAGCAAGGAAGACGCTAAAGCCCGTCACGACGCGGCCAAAGGCGGCAAGGGCAAGGGCGGCAAAGGCGGCAAGAAGCCCGCGCGGCAGCCTGTGTTTCCGCGCTAAGGCTTGTGCATGAACAAAAAACGCCAACCTTCGGGTTGGCGTTTTTGTGTGTGGTGTTGGTTGAGAGTCAACGGCCCCTCACCCCAGCCCTCTCCCGCAAGCGGGAGAGGGAGCCGACCGCGTGTTTCGAAACCTCCCCGATTCATTCCCCTCTCCCGCTTGCGGGAGAGGGGCTTGGGGTGAGGGGCTTTTGACTGGATTTTGATCGTAGCGCCCGGCTTCCCTGCGTTCGGCTGAACATTCTGGATCCCCGCGTTCGCAAGGATGACGGTGTGATTGGCCATAGAGTTGTGATCCTGAACGGTCCGCGCCCGCCACAATGAAGACCTCGGTAGCCACCTCAACATCCCCTGCGCCCCGTTTACGTGCGATCCTCTGCCCCACGCATCGCCACTGGCGCGATTTTGGTGCCGGGGTGCAGGGACGGGTAGCGAAACCACCGGCTCCGCCCCGGCTGGCATAAGTCTTGCGCGGCTCACTGCCCGCCAAGGCTCGCAGGAGGCACGCCGTGTCGATTCATGTCGCATTGCACCACGTTACCCACTACCGCTATGACCGTGCGGTAGACCTTGGCCCGCAAATCGTGCGTTTGCGCCCGGCGGCCCATAGCCGTACGCGCGTGCTCTCGTACGCGCTGAAAGTGCTGCCCGAAAAGCACTTCATCAATTGGCAACAAGACCCTCAGGGCAATTACCTGGCGCGCCTGGTGTTCCCGGAGAAAACCACCGAGCTGCGCATCGAGGTCGATCTGGTCGCCGAAATGGCGGTGTTCAACCCCTTCGATTTCTTCCTCGAGCCCTACGCCGAAAAAATCCCGTTCACCTATTCGGCCGATGAAAAGCGCGAGCTGACGCCGTACCTGGCGACCCTCGACCCCACGACAAAATTCGACGCCTACGTCGCCAGCATTGAGCGCAAGCCGCTGCCGACCATCGACTTCCTCGTCGCCCTGAACCAGCGCCTGAGCCAGGACATCAGCTACCTGATCCGCATGGAGCCGGGCGTACAAACGCCCGAGCAAACCCTGGTCAACGCTTCCGGCTCGTGCCGCGATTCGGCCTGGTTGCTGGTGCAGATTCTGCGCAGCCTGGGCCTGGCGGCGCGCTTTGTTTCCGGCTACCTGATTCAACTCACCGCCGACGTCAAAGCCCTCGACGGCCCCAGCGGCACCACCGTGGACTTCACCGATCTGCATGCCTGGTGCGAGGTGTATTTGCCCGGCGCCGGTTGGGTGGGGCTCGACCCAACATCCGGCCTGTTTGCCGGCGAGGGCCATATTCCGTTGGCGTGCAGCCCGGAGCCTTCCTCCGCGGCGCCCATCAGCGGCGTGGTGGAGCCGTGCGAAGCGGAGTTCACCCACGAGATGTCGGTGGAGCGCATCTGGGAAGCGCCGCGCGTGACCAAACCGTACACCGAGGAGCAATGGCTGGAGATCGAGCGCCTCGGCCGGCAGATTGATCACGACCTGCTCGAAGGCGACGTGCGCCTGACCATGGGCGGCGAGCCGACGTTTGTGTCCATCGACGACCCCGACGGCCCCGAGTGGAACACCGACGCCCTGGGCGATAACAAACGCAAACTCTCCGCCGAGCTGTACCAGCGCATGCGCAAGCGCTACGCGCCCAAGGGCCTGGTGCATTTCGGCCAGGGCAAGTGGTACCCGGGCGAGCAACTGCCGCGCTGGTCGCTGAACTGTTTCTGGCGCCACGACGGCGAGCCGATCTGGCACAACCCGGCGCTGGTTGCCGATGAAACCCAGAACTACGAAGCCGATGGCGCGCTCGCCGGGCGCTTCCTCGCCAGCGTTGCCGAGCGCCTGCAACTGCCCGGCGAGTTCGTGTTTCCGGCCTACGAAGACAATTTCTATTACCTCTGGCGCGAAGGCGCGCTGCCCAAGAACGTCAGCGCCGAAGATTCGCGCCTGAGCGATGAAATGGAGCGCGCGCGGCTGCGCAAAGTCTTCGCCCAGGGCCTGGATAAAGTCGTCGGCCAAGTGCTGCCGTTGGCGCGCACCGCAGATGGCAATGCCTGGCAAAGCGGGAGCTGGTATTTGCGCGACGAGCATTGCCGACTTGTGCCGGGCGACTCGGCCATGGGCTATCGCTTGCCGCTGGCGTCGCAGCCGTGGGTGAAGGCGGCGGAATTTCCGTTTGTGCATGTGCCGGACCCGAATCAGACCTTCGCCGAGTTGCCCTCCAGCGATGCCCTGCGCGTATTGCCGGCTGAGCGCGGTGAAGCACCGGCCAAGGCCGAACAAGGCGAGCCGAAGATCGACGAGTCGGCCCATTGGCTGACTCGTACCGCCTTGTGCGCCGAAGCGCGCGACGGGCGTTTGTACCTGTTTATGCCGCCGCTCGCCGCGCTTGAGGATTACCTGACGTTGGTCAACGTCATCGAGGCCTGCGCCGAAGAGCTGCATTGCCCGGTGCTGCTCGAAGGCTACGAGCCGCCGAGCGATCCGCGTTTGGGCAACTTCCGCGTCACGCCCGACCCCGGCGTGATTGAAGTGAATGTGCAGCCCTCGTCCAGCTGGGAGCAGTTGGTGGAGCGCACGGAGTTTCTCTACGAAGAAGCGCGGCAAACCCGGCTGACCACTGAGAAATTCATGATCGACGGCCGCCACACCGGCACCGGCGGCGGGAACCACTTTGTGCTCGGTGGCGCCACGCCGGCCGACTCGCCGTTTCTGCGCCGCCCCGATTTGCTGCGCAGCCTGATCAGCTATTGGCACAATCACCCGTCGCTGTCGTACCTGTTCTCCGGGCTGTTTATCGGTCCGACGTCCCAGGCGCCGCGCATCGACGAAGCGCGCAACGACTCGCTCTACGAACTGGAAATCGCCTTCTCGCAAATGCCGGCACCGGGCGAAGAATGCCCGCCGTGGATTGTCGACCGCCTGCTGCGCAACCTGCTGATTGACGTGACCGGCAACACCCACCGCGCCGAGTTCTGCATCGACAAACTCTATTCGCCCGACAGCGCCAGCGGCCGTCTCGGTTTGCTGGAACTGCGCGGTTTCGAAATGCCGCCCCATGCGCGCATGAGCCTGACCCAACAACTATTGCTGCGAGCGCTGGTGGCGCGTTTCTGGCGCGAGCCTTACGCGCCGCCAAAACTGGCGCGCTGGGGCACGGAGCTGCACGACCGCTTCCTGCTACCGCATTTTATCCAGCAAGACTTCGCCGACGTGATCGTCGAGCTGAACAACGCCGGCTATCCGCTGCGCGCTGAGTGGTTCGACGCGCATCTGGAGTTTCGCTTCCCGAAAATCGGTGATTACGCCGTGGCCGGTATCGAGCTGGAACTGCGGCAGGCGCTGGAGCCGTGGCATGTGCTGGGCGAGGAGGGCGGTGGCGGCGGCACGGTGCGCTATGTCGATTCCTCGCTGGAGCGCGTGCAGGTGAAAATCAACGGCCTGCCGCCGCAGCGCTACCTGCTCACCTGCAACGGTGTTGCTGTGCCGCTGCAGCCGACCGGGCGCGTGGGCGAGTTCGTTGCCGGCGTGCGCTTTCGCGCCTGGCAGCCATACAACGCGTTGCAGCCGACCATTGGCGTGCACGCGCCGTTGGTGTTCGATTTGCTGGATACCTGGATGCAGCGCTCGCTGGGCGGTTGTCAGTATCATGTCGCCCACCCCGGCGGGCGCAATTACGAGACCCTGCCGGTGAACGCCAACGAAGCGGAAAGCCGGCGCATGGCGCGTTTTTTCCGCCTTGGGCATAACCCCGGGCAATTGTCGGTGCCGACGTTGCAGATCAACGATGAGCTGCCGATGACCTTGGACCTGCGCCTGCATCGACGCTGACCGGTTTGCCCACGGCAAGCGCCGCCCAGAGCAGGTGGCGCGCCATGGGTGATATTGCCGGGCTGCGCTACGCTTTTGAGCGGTACTTTCTGATTTCCTGTCGTCTGCCGAGCGTTACATGCCTGACCTGCTAGACCTGTACCGGCTGACACCGGGTAGCTACCACGAGATGCTCGACAGCGAGGGCAACCTGCGCGCGCATTGGCGGCGGCTGTTCGACCAATTGCAGCGCAGCAGCGTGCTGCAACTGGCCCAGCGCCAGGCGTTGCTGACGCGGCAAATTCAGGAAAACGGCGTGACCTACAACGTCTACGCCGACCCCAAAGGCGCCGACCGGCCGTGGGAGTGGACCTGCTGCCCCATCTTCTGCCCGCTGATGAATGGCAGAAAATCGCCGCCGGCATCGCCCAGCGCGCCAAGCTGCTCAACAGCGTATTGGCCGATTTGTACGGTCCGCAAACCCTGATCGCCAAAGGCTTGCTGCCGGCGGAATTGATCTTCGGCCACAACAATTTTCTCTGGCCGTGCCAAGGCGTCGAACCGCCGGATGGCACGTATTTGCACGTGTACGCGGTGGATTTGGCGCGCACGCCCGATGGTCGCTGGTGGGTGACGGCCGACCGTACCCAGGCGCCGTCGGGTGCCGGTTATGCCCTGGAAAACCGGCAGATTGTTTCCCGCGCATTTCCCGAGCTGTACCGCGATTTACAAATTCAGCACCTCAACGCCTTCTTCCGTACCTTGCAAGAAACCCTGGCGCGCCAGGCGCCCACCGATGGCGAAGTGCCGCTGGTGGTGCTGCTGACGCCGGGGCGCTTTAACGAAAGCTATTTCGAACATTTGTACCTGGCGCGCCAGCTCGGTTATCCGCTGGTAGAGGGCGGCGACCTGACGGTTCGTGACGCCACCGTGTACCTGAAAACCCTCAGCGGTTTGCGCCGCGTGCACGCCATCATGCGCCGCCTCGACGACGACTTCTGCGACCCGCTGGAGCTGCGCACCGACTCCGCCCTCGGCGTGCCGGGGCTGCTCGAAGCCGTGCGCCAAGGCCGCGTGCTCGTGGCCAACGCCCTGGGCAGCGGCGTGTTGGAATCGCCGGGTTTGCTCGGCTTTCTGCCGCAAATCAATCAGCACCTGTTCGGCGAAGACTTGCTCTTGCCCTCGATTGCTACCTGGTGGTGCGGCGAAGAGCCGGTTCTGGAGCAGGCGCTGGAGAAACTGCCGGGGCTGCTGATCAAACCCGCCTTCCCGTCGCAAAGTTTTACCCCGGTGTTTGGTCGCGACCTCAGCCAAGCGCAGCGCGACGCCCTGGCCAAACGCATTCGTAAACGCCCCTACGCCTATGTGGCGCAGGAACTGGCGCAGCTGTCGCAGGCGCCGGTGTGGCAGCCGGAGAATGGGCAGTTGCAGCCGCGCGCCATCGGCATGCGCGTGTACGCCGTGGCCGATGCTGACGGTTATCGCATTCTGCCGGGCGGCCTGACGCGGGTGGCCACCGAGGCCGACGCCGACGTGGTGTCGATGCAACGCGGCGGTGCCAGCAAAGACACCTGGGTGCTGGGCGAGCCGGCGCCGGGCGGGGAAACCAAGCCCAATCCAAAGAACCTCGGTGGTCTCGGCCTGGTGCGGCGCGACCCGTATCTGCCGTCGCGCATCGTTGAAAACCTGTTCTGGTTCGGCCGCTACTGCGAGCGCTGCGACGACAGCGCGCGACTGCTGCGCATCATGCTCGCGCGTTATGTCGAGGGCGACGATCCGCTAGCGCTACAAGCAGCGGTGGAACTGGCCGAAAGCCTGAAACTGCTGCCCGAAGCCGGCGACCTGCACGACCGCTTGTTGGTCGCCTTGATGGGCCCGGACTGGCCCGCCAGCCTGCGCGCCAACCTGCTGCGCTTGCAGTGGGCGGCCTCGCAAGTACGCGGCAAGCTTTCGCGGGAGAACTGGCAAGCGCTGGTGCAGCTGCAGCACGACGCGCAGATTCTGGACAGCGAAAAACCCGACTTCGGCGAGCTGCTGGATTTTCTCAACCGCTTGGTGATGTCGCTCGCCGCGCTCTCGGGGTTTGCCCTGGACGACATGACCCGCGACGAAGGCTGGCGCTTTCTCATGGTGGGCCGGCAGATCGAGCGCCTGCAATTTCTCAGCAGCAGCCTGGCCGAGTTTCTTCATGGCGTAGCGGTGTTCGATCAGGTCGGCCTGGAATGGCTGCTGGAGCTGGGCAACAGCAGCATCACCTACCGCTCGCGCTACATGGCCGTGCCGCAGCTGATTCCGGTGCTGGACTTGCTGCTGCTCGACGAACAAAACCCCCACGCCGTGCTGTTCCAACTGCGCCTGGCCGTGCGCTCGCTGAGTCGCCTTAACGAAGATTTCGCCGCGCCGCGCGAAGTCGGGCTGTCGCTGTTGGCTGAGCGCCTGGCGGCATTCGACCTCGGCAGCCTGGAAAACCAGTTGTTTGGCGTGACCAGTTTGCGGGCGGTGCTGGACGGTTTGGTGGTGCTGCTCAAGCAGGTATCAGAAGCGGCCGGCCACGCATCGGACCGCCTGGCGCTGCGCCATTTCGCCCATGTCGATGACGTCAGCAAGCAAACGGTGTCGGTGTAATGAGCGCGCGCTACCAGATTCTTCACGACACCCATTACCGCTACGACAGCCCGGTGTCGCTGGCCCAACAACTGGCGCATTTGTGGCCGCGCCCTAGCCCCTGGCAGATTTGCGTGGAGCAAGAGCTGCACATCAACCCGGAGCCCACCAGCCGCCGCGATGAGCAGGATGTATTCGGCAACCCGGTCACCCGCCTGGCCTTCGAACGGCCCCACGACGAGCTGCAAGTGAACGCCCGCCTGGTGGTGGAACTGCGCGAACAACCGGCGCTGGATTTTCGCCAGTCGCCCGCTTGGGACCACACCCGTAGCGTGCTCACCTACAACGGCAAACCCAAGCCCGACGCGGTGCTCGACGCCTGCCGCTTCTGCTTCGAGTCGCCCTATGTGCGCTTGAAAAAAGCCTTCTCCGACTACGCCGACAGCTGCTTTCCGCCCAGCCGCCCGCTGCTTTTGGGGGTGCAGGCGCTGATGGAAAAAATCTTCCGCGAGTTCACCTTTGACGCCGAAGCCACCCAGGTGGCGACGCCGCTGGTGGAAGTGCTGGAGCGGCGCCGTGGCGTGTGCCAAGACTTCGCCCACCTGATGCTCGCCTGCTTGCGCTCGCGCGGCCTGGCGGCGCGTTACGTCAGTGGCTACCTGCTCACCCAGCCACCGCCCGGCCAACCTCGCCTGATCGGCGCCGACGCCTCCCATGCGTGGGTATCGGTGTACTGCCCGACGCTCGGCTGGGTCGACTTCGACCCCACCAACAACGTGCGCCCGGCACTGGAACACATCAGCCTCGCCCGAGGCCGCGATTTCTCCGACGTCTCACCGCTGCGTGGCGTGATTTTGGGTGGCGGAAGCCATGATCCGGATGTGCAGGTGACGGTGATTCCGCTGTAGGGCCCATCGCAGGTTCTGGATGCTTTTTGTAGGAGAGGCTTTAGCCTCGATGCGCTTGATGGTTGAAGAGCATCGAGGCTAAAGCCGCTTCTACAGGTGGTTGTGTGTTCTTCCCTTCGCGTACGCCCGCGCCGCCCGCCCGGCCTGACTCATTCCCCCAACACCCACCGTCATTCCCGTGCACGCCGCCCGACCCGACTCACATTTCCCTCCACCCACCGTCATTCCCGCGCACGCGGGAATCCAGGCGCGGTGATTGTTCAAGCAACTCCGCTCCCCCTCGATATTCTGGATCCCCGCGTGCGCGAGGATGACGGGTGTTTGGTTTTAGCCATCGAAGCAAGTCAGGCTTTTCCGCAACCCACGTAACCCTTGGTTTTTATTTTATGTGGAACTATAGTGCCAATTATGTAGGAAACAAAAACTCACAAAAAGCCTAGCGGAGCCCGCCATGCGTATCGCAACCTCGTCTGTACTAGCCGTTTCCGTGTTGCTGGCCGCGTGCGGCGAGCCGGAGAAACCGGCGGTGACTCACGTTGATTTTCAGAAAGAATTACAAGCCAAGCTGATCAAGGCCAAGGCCGGCGACGTTATCGACATTCCCGCCGGCACCTATCAGCTCGATCGCAGCCTGAGCCTCAAGGCCAGTGGCGTGACCATCAAAGGCGCGGGCATGGACAAAACCGTGCTCAGTTTCAAAGGTCAGAAAAGCGGCGCCGAAGGGCTGCTGGTGGATGCCTCCGACTTCACCATCGAAGACCTCGCGTTTGAAGACACCAAGGGCGATTCGCTGAAGGTGGTCGGCGGCAAGAACATCATCATCCGCCGCGTGCGCACCGAATGGACGGGCGGCCCGGCGACCGAGAACGGCGCCTATGGCATCTACCCCGTGCAAACCGAAAACGTGCTGGTTGATGGCGTGGTGGCCATCGGTGCATCGGATGCCGGCATTTACGTCGGCCAGTCGCGCAATGTGGTGGTGCGCAACAGCCGGGCGGAGAAGAACGTGGCCGGCATCGAAATCGAAAACACCATTGGCGCCGACGTCTACGACAACGTCGCCACCGGCAACACCGGCGGCATTCTGGTGTTCAACATGCCCAACTTGCAGCAGGCCGGGCGCGCCACCCGGGTGTACAAAAACAAGGTGCAGGGCAATAACCACGACAATTTCGGCCACAAGGGCACGCCCGTGGCCAGCGTGCCGGCAGGCTCGGGCGTGGTGATCAACTCCAACGATCAGGTGGAAATTTTCGACAACGATATTGGCGAGCACAAAACCGCCAACCTGATCGTCAGCAGCTACTTCAGCACTGGCTACACCGACCTCTCCACCGCCGAAGGCTTCGACCCGTATCCGGAAAGTATCTACATCTACGGCAACCGCTTTGGCCCAGGCGGCGACAGCCCCGACAACCTCGAACTCAAAGCTCTGCGCATCAGCCAGTTCGGCCTCAGCGGGCGTCTGCCGGACATTCTCTGGGACGGCTACGTGAACGTCGACAAAGTCAGAAACGGCAAGCTGCCGCCTGACTTGGCAATTTGCGTGGATAACGGCGCCGCGCAGATGCTCAACGTCGACGCCCCCAACGGCTACAAAAACATCAGCTCCGACATGAGCAGCCACACCTGCAGTCTGCCGAAACTGCCGGCCATCGAACTGGCCTCGGCCAAAGCGGGGCAGGGTGCATGAAGGCATGGTTTGTGTTGGCGGGCGCGCTGCTGTTGGCGGCGTGCTCCAAGCAGTCGGCACCGTTGTACTTGCCCGAAGGCGAGAACTACCCGCAAACCCTGAGTGAGTGGGGCATTTTGAAACTCGGCGACGGACATTTGCAGCCGGTCGCTGAGGTGACGCCGTATGACCTGAATACGCCGCTGTTCACCGACTACGCCCACAAGATGCGCACCGTGTGGATGCCCAAGGGCGAAGCGGCGGCGTATGGCGAGGAGCATTTCGACTTCCCTGTCGGCACCGTGCTGAGCAAAACCTTCTACTACCCTAAGGATGAACAAGGCCGCCTGCGCCGCAACAACCAGGACGACCGCGACCCCAGCACCGGCCTGAGCCTGGCCCGCGTGCACTTGGTGGAAACGCGCATTCTGCTCAAGCAAAAAAGCGGCTGGGTGGCGCTGCCTTATGTCTGGGATGAAAAACAACAGGAGGCGCACCTGGAACTGGCCGGCGACAGCCAAAGCCTGAGCCTGCTCGACGACGCCGGGCAAACCCTGGCCGTGGGCTACGAAGTGCCAGACGCCAACCAGTGTGCCGGCTGCCATGAGGAAAGCCATGGCCAGGGCATCAATCCGCTGGGGCCCAAAGCGCGTCACCTGAACAAGGCCGTGACGTACGTCGACGGCACCGCTAACCAATTGCAGCACTGGCAGCAACAGGGCCTGCTCAGCGGCTTGCCGGCCGAACTGGCGGCCGTGCCGCAGAACGCGCTGTGGGGCCAGCCGCGCGCGGGGGAAACCCTGGAGAAACAAACGCGCAGCTACCTCGACGCCAACTGCGCCCACTGCCACAACCCGAAAGGGCCGGCGCGTACATCGGGGTTGATGCTCAATCTGGCGACGGCCACGGGCATTCACAGCGGTATCTGCAAGCAGCCGGTGGCAGCGGGGAAAGGCTCGGGGAATCGCTTGGTGGATATTCATCCGGGCCAGCCGGATGAATCGGTGCTGATCTATCGCGTCGACAGCACCGACCCCAGCGTGATGATGCCCGAGCTGGGGCGCTCAGTGGTTCATCGCGAAGGGGGTGGAGATGCTCACGCGCTGGATCGCCAGCCTGGGCGGCGGTTGCTGACCCGCGCGTGTGGGCGGACTACTCGCTGGGTTTGTCGTCGACGGCGTCGGTGTCTGGCTCAGCGCTTTCTTCTGGTTGCTCGGCTTGGCCGTGGGCCAGCTTGCGCTGGCGCTTCTCTTCTTTCTTCTGTTCTTTGGCAAGGTCGCGCTGTTGCTTGGCGAAGTTGTAATTGGGTTTGGCCATAAAGTCCTCTGCTGGTGTCGGTGCGCATTGCCTTTGAGTAAAGCCCACGCGCAGTGATTTGCGCAGTGGGCCAGGCAGTTGGCTGAAGGTGTCAGGTGGGCGTGCGGTCTACCCATTTGGGCGCGACCGAAGGTTTCCAATCCGCCATGGCGGCAATCAGGTCGGTGGGTGACTCGTTGATTTGCAGCATCTCCCGGTGCGGCGCGCGCACGAAGCGTTCGGCCACCAAGTGATCGAGAAAGTCGTTGAGCTTGGCATAGAAGCCGTTCACTTCCAGCAGGCCCAACGGCTTGCTGTGGTAGCCGAGTTGGCCCCAGGTCCAGACTTCAAATAATTCTTCCAGCGTACCCAGGCCGCCGGGCAGGGCGATAAAACCGTCGCTCAGTTCGGCCATTCGCGCTTTGCGTGCGTGCATGCCGTCCACCACTTCCAGGCGAGTCAGGCCCGTGTGGCCGATCTCGGCGTCTTTCAGCGATTGCGGAATGATACCGACCACTTCGCCGCCGGCCGCAAGTGCCGCGTCAGCGACCGTACCCATCAAGCCGACCTTACCGCCGCCGTACACCAGGCGGATGTTTTGCTCGGCCAACGCACGGCCCAGATTCACCGCCGCTTCGGTGTAGACCGGGTTGGCGCCAGGGCTGGCACCACAGAACACACACAGCGAACGCAACGACATAAGCCACTCCACAGACAAAAATGCGTCCACAGGGTAGCCGCTGACGGCGCGCTCACCAAGGGTTAAACGTGGCGCAGTTCATCGGCGCAGGTGCCGCTGGCGCCACAGGCGTAGGCGGCGAGCAGGCTACGCAGCAAGTCGTTGATAGTCATGGGAAGCGCCTCGTCAAATGAGCGCTCAGGCTACGTAGCGGCGAGCGTTTACGCCGTTTAATTGTTTCGATGAGCGCCATAGCACCTTGGCCGTGCGGCTTTTTGCCTCGCGTTTGCTTGAACTCGTCTGTGTTATCAACCGTCTGTTTAAACACGCACTACCTGTTCGTCACTGTTAAACCGGGCGCATTGCCCACCCTGCCAAGGAGTTCACCATGCTTCGCAAGCTCGCACTCGCTTCCGTACTTTCGCTGGCCAGCCTTCAGGCATTCGCCGCCGATTGCTCCGTCACCGTCGACTCCACTGACCAGATGAGCTACGACACCAAAGAAATCAAAATCAGCAAAAGCTGCAAAACCTTCACCGTGAACCTGACCCACAGCGGTTCGCTGCCGAAAAACGTCATGGGCCATAACCTGGTCATCGCCAAAACCGCCGACATGGCTGGCGTAACCGGCGACGGCATGGGCGCAGGCATCGACGCCAACTACCTGAAAGCCGGCGATGACCGCGTAATTGCCCACACCAAAATCATTGGTGCTGGTGAGAAAGACTCGGTGAGTTTTGACGTGAGCAAGCTGAAAGCGGGCGACGATTATTCGTTCTTCTGCTCGTTCCCGGGCCACTCTTCGATGATGAAAGGCTCTGTTTCTTTGGTTGACTGAGGACGGCTTTCTGGTCGTCGGCCATACGGCGTTGAAGGCTTAGCGCCGTTTTGTGGGAGCGGCTTCAGCCGCGATGCTCTTAGCCTCAAGAGCACCGCGGCTGAAGCCGCTCCCACAGTACTTTGTGATTCTTCCCGTCCCGTACGCTGCGCTTCAAAGCGCACAGACATTCTGTAGGAGCGGCTTTAGCCGCGATGCTCTTAGCTTCAAGAGCATCGCGGCTAAAGCCGCTCCTACAAAAAAACGCAGCTGCTCGTCGCTACCGCGAATCGGTCATTTTGAAAATGCCCTGGGCATTGCTGCTGTCGAAATGCAGGTCCAACTCGCCCGTCTCTTCATCCACTTCCCGCTGAATAAATTCCACAAACGAACCCGGTACGGTGCGCTGCACGGTGTGGCCGTGGGCGTCGATAAAGTCGCGCTGTACTTGCACGGCTTTGTAGGCGGTTTGCATGACGCGGCGTGAGCTGGAGGTTTCGATGCTGTCTTTCATCGGTCGCTGCAAGGTGCGCTGGTGGTCGACCACCGCTTGCAGGTCGCTTACGCGGTCGGTGAGGTGGTTGAAGCGATTGCCCTCGGTGGCGATCCAGGCCATTTCCGCGCTTTCGCTGAGCAGGGCCTGATAGTCACTTTCCTGAACCGTCGCGTGCTGGCAGTCGAAGGCCTGGTACAGCGCGGGCAGCAAGTGCAGGGCGGCGGCCATGGTGCAATGGCGGGTTTGGCGCAAGGTGCGCAGCGTGGCCAGATGCTCGGCGGTCAGTGGGTCGCGGCTGGTTTCGCAGACGCGAGTGACGGCCTGCTGAAAAGCTTCGCTGAAGCGACCGGGGTGCAGTTCCGAGACAAAGAACTGGGCGATGTCGGCGGGCAAGTCCATCTGCCGGTACGCGTAGCCGGTCATTTTCAGTTTGGTCAGGGGATACGTGCGCACGTCGGTAAAGCCCAGCGGTTCCAGCAAGCGCGTGAAGGCGTGACGGCCACGGGGCAGGGCGCCGTTCTCGGGCCAGTCGACGGTGCGGATGGCGCCGTGGTCGAACACCACCTGGCGGCCGTCCTGGCGCTGTTCTTCCACGTACAGTCGGCCGTTGGGCACCGCTTCCACCAGTTTGTGGAACAGGCTCAGGTTCAGCGCTTCCGCCAGCCACACGCGGTGCAGCTGTTGCTCGGTGTTGGCGAAGCCGGCCAAGCCTTCGGGAATGGCGACATGGGCAAACACCCACTCGGCGGCGGCCTCGCCGAGGGTGGCAGCGACAAGCTGGAACAAGTGGGCATCACGGGACATGGCGGCGGCTCTTGGGCTATTTCCTGTGGCTATCAAACCTGTCGACGCAGCGAGCGACAAGCGAAAAAAAAAACTGCCGGGTTCATTCCATAAATTCGTATTGGCGGCTTAGTCGATCTGCTCGTGAATCCAGTGCACGAAGTCGCGCACCTTTGGCACTTCGGCCGCGTGTTCAGCGTAGGCCAGGTAATAGGCGCTGTTGCTGGTCAGGCTGTGTTGCCACGGGATCACCAGTTTGCCTTCGGCCAGTTCTTCTTCCACCAGAAAGCGCGGCAGCAAGGCCACGCCGCAACCGACCTGCGCGGCCCGAATGCACATGTAAAAACTGTCGAAGCGCGGGCCGTGGTAGCTGTGCTCGGTGTGTCGGTCCTGGCTTTGAAACCACTCGTGCCACGCTTCCGGGCGCGTCGCGTTTTGCAGCAAGACTAATTCGGTGAGTTGGGTTGGATCGGTAAACGGCTCAGCGGGCAGCACGCTCGGGGCGCAGACCGGCACCATTTCTTCGCCAAACAAACGCACGCATTCGGCGCCAGGGCGGGCGCTTTGGCCGAAGTAGAACGCCACGTCGCTAAGGCCTTGCGCCAGTTCGTCGGGCTCCAATTCGTTGCGCACGTCCAGGTGAATATTCGGATGACGCAACCGCCAGCCTTTCAAGCGCGGCACCAGCCAACGCGCACCGAAGGTCGGCAAGGTGGCCACACGCAGCACCTCGGTTTCGCCGCCATAAGAGCGCAGGTAGTGGGTCGACATTTCCACCTGCGTAAGAATTTTGCGCACCTCGGCCAGGTACAGCGAGCCGGCCGGCGTCAGCTGTAAGCTGCGGCGCACGCGGCGAAACAGCAGGTGCTGCACCACTTCTTCCAGCTGCGCCACTTGCTTGCTCACGGCACTTTGCGTGAGCGCCAGTTCTTCCGAGGCGCGGGTAAAACTCAGGTGCCGCGCCACCGCTTCGAAGCATTGCAGGGCGGTGAGCGAAGGCATGTGGCGCTTGAGCATGGCGGTAGTCGGTCCGGCGGCGGGCGATTGAGGGTTTGGCATTACTAAACGGAATGATGTGTGGAGTAAAGGTCGTTTGTTGCGCGCAGGCGAGCCGGCTATTACTGCTGCCATCACATTTCACCCGTTGGTTAAAAGGTGCCGGACATGGTTGCTGCATTGCTGAACAAATTGGGCGTTGCCCCGTCGCGTTATCAACAGGGCGCCCACGCGGTGCATTCGCCTATCGATGGCAGCCAGATCGGCACGGTCGAGCTACAGGATGCCGCCTCCGTGCAGGCCCAGATCGGCCAGGCCGAAGCCGCCTTTCAGGCCTGGCGCCAAGTGCCGGCGCCGCGTCGTGGCGAGTTGATCCGTTTATTCGGCGAAGCGCTGCGCGCACACAAGGCCGAACTCGGCGAACTGGTGTCGTGGGAAGCCGGCAAAATTACCCAGGAAGGCTTGGGTGAAGTGCAGGAAATGATCGACATCTGCGACTTCGCCGTCGGCCTGTCACGCCAGCTCTATGGCTTGACCATCGCCTCCGAGCGCCCCGGCCACCACATGCGTGAAACCTGGCACCCGCTGGGCGTGGTCGGCGTAATCAGCGCGTTTAACTTCCCGGTTGCCGTGTGGGCGTGGAACACCACGCTGGCCCTGGTGTGCGGCAACTCGGTGGTGTGGAAACCGTCGGAGAAAACCCCGCTCACCGCTCTGGCGTGCCAGGCGTTGTTCGACGGCGTGGCCAAGCAATTCAGTGATGCGCCGGCCCACCTCAGCCAAGTCATTATTGGAGCCCGCGAGGCCGGCGAAGCGCTGGTGCAGGACCGTCGTGTGGCATTGGTCAGCGCCACCGGCAGCACGCGTATGGGCCGTGAAGTGGCGCCGATTGTGGCGGCGCGTTTTGCCCGTTCGATTCTGGAATTGGGCGGCAACAACGCCATGATCCTCGCGCCCAGTGCTGACCTTGATATGGCCGTGCGCGGCATTCTGTTCAGCGCCATCGGCACCGCCGGCCAACGCTGCACCACCTTGCGCCGCCTGATCGCCCACGAGTCGGTGAAAGACGAAATCGTTGCGCGCCTGAAAACCGCCTACGCCAACGTGCGCATCGGCCATCCGCTGGAAGGCAATCTGGTCGGGCCGCTGATCGACAAGCAAAGCTTCGACGGCATGCAAGCGGCGCTGGAGCAGGCCAAGCAAGAAGGCGGCACGGTGTTCGGCGGCGCTCGCCAACTCGAAGACACCTTCCCCAACGCCTATTACGTAGCCCCGGCGATTGTTGAAATGCCCGAGCAGAGCGCCGTGGTTCGCCACGAAACCTTCGCGCCCATTCTTTACGTGCTGACCTACAGCGACTTCGCTGACGCCATCCGCCTGAACAACGACGTACCGCAAGGCTTGTCGTCGTGCATCTTCACCACCGACGTGCGCGAGGCCGAGCAATTTATGTCGGCTGTGGGCAGCGACTGCGGCATCGCCAACGTCAACATCGGCCCGAGCGGTGCGGAAATTGGCGGCGCCTTTGGCGGCGAAAAAGAAACCGGCGGCGGCCGTGAATCCGGCTCGGATGCATGGCGCGCGTATATGCGTCGGCAGACCAACACCGTTAACTATTCCCGTGAGTTGCCGCTAGCCCAGGGCATCACATTCGATTGACGAGAAAACTACTGCGCTCGGCCATGCGGCGTTAAACACAGATTCAAAAATGCTCATTGGCTACAGCCAACTCCGCTTTTTTCATCTGTGTTTGCCTTGCCTGACCTTCGCTCGCTACGTTTTCCAATGGTGTGCGGTCGGCTTTTTAGGAATCTTGCTATGCCGTTACAGCAAGCATGTTTGTGGGAACAGGTCACCGCGCAGCGCCCGACAGCCGAGGCGCTGACGGGTGATTTGAAGGTGGATGTCTGTGTGATCGGTGCCGGCTTCACCGGCTTATCCACAGCGCTGCACTTGCTTGAGCAAGGCAAGCGCGTCGCCATTGTCGAGGCCCACGAAACCGGCCACGGCGGTTCGGGGCGCAACGTCGGGCTGGTAAATGCCGGCATGTGGATCGCGCCCGATGACGTCGAAGCCGGACTCGGTCAGGCCGTCGGCAGCAAGCTGGTGGCAGAGATGGGTAACGCGCCGTCGCTGGTGTTTTCCCTGATCGACAAATACGCCATTGATTGCCAGGCCCAACGCCAAGGCACTCTGCACATGGCCCACAACGCCAGCGGCACGGCCGATTTGCAAAGCCGCTGTGCGCAATGGGTGCGTCGCGGCGCGCCGGTGGAAATGATCACCGGCGCGGCCTGCCATGCCGCCACCGGCACCAAACGCATCGATGCGGCGTTGCTTGATCGCCGCGCCGGCACGGTCAACCCCATGGGTTATGTCAGCGGGTTGGCCAGGGCCGCGGTCGGGCTTGGCGGGCAGCTGTTTCATCACTCGCCCGTTACCCGGCTGGAGCGTCAGGGCGCGGATTGGTTAGTGGCAACGGCGCAAGGCTCGGTGCTCGCGGAGAAGGTGGTGTTGGCCTCAAACGCCTACACCGAGGGCGAATGGACAGAACTACGGCGTAACTTTTTCCCCGGTGGCTATTACCAAGTGGCCTCGGTGCCCCTCAGCGGTGCGGCGGCCGACAGTATTTTGCCGAGCGGCCAGGGCTCGTGGGACACCCGCCAGGTGCTCAGCAGTATTCGTCGCGACGCCGACGGCCGCCTGCTACTCGGCAGTCTCGGCAGTGCTGTGAACAAACCCATGTGGGCCGTGCGCGCCTGGGCCGACCGCATTCAACAGTTCTACTTTCCGCAGCTGGGCAAAGTGGAATGGGAATGCACCTGGACCGGCACCATCGCCTTCACCCCCGACCACCTCATGCGCCTGTTCGAGCCGGCGCCGGGGTTGGTGGCTGTTACCGGTTACAACGGTCGCGGCGTTACCACGGGAACGGCGGTTGGGCGCGCCTTTGCCAACTATTTGCTCACCGGTTCGCGTGATGCGCTGCCCATGCCGTTCCAGCCCATGGACGGCATCAGCGCGCCGGGCCTGCGCAGCGGGTTGTACGAACTCGGCTTCTCGCTGTACCACGCGGGGCAGTGTTTGCGGGTAGTGATTTAGCGGTCCCAAGTTACTGTGGGAGCGGCTTTAGCCGCGATGCTTTTTTTGCCTTAAAAGCATCGCGGCTAAAGCCGCTCCCACAGGATCGAGGCGAGCATCGCGGCTGATCGGAATGCCGCCCAGCCGCTCCTGCAAAAGGCCAAATGTTTGGGCGGATGATTTAGGCGCGGCGCCAACCTTTGTGGGAGCGGCTTTAGCCGCGATGCTTTTGACTTGCCTTAAAAGCATCGCGGCTAAAGCCGCTCCCACAGTGTCGTGAGGCGGCCACAGGCCCGTCATCGGCGCCCGACCAGTACAGCTATGTGCCCTTTTTCACCCAAAACGCGACCTGCTCCCAACATTGATGAATCGCTGCACTAGCCTGTATTGGTGCGCGTGCCCGCATTTCGCGCACCACGGGTGTGCACTTCGGTGACAAGTACAGTTACGACGAGTTGCCCTGATTGGGGTGCTCGGTTGCTCTTGCCTGATCGTTAGGTTGCTCTTAGTTTTTCGGAAGGGGTTGCACCTTGTGCTTTTCTTGGGTTGCACCCTCCCGATGTAGGGCCTTTCGCAGCCGTTGGTAAAACCTTTCGAGTTTTTTTCGCGAATTAAAAGTGTGTGGCACGCCGCTTGCTCTTTCCTCAGCGCCATCACATAACCCCTCAGGAGCAAAACTCCATGCCTCACAAGAAAACTTTTAAGAAAGGTATTCTGGCGTTCGCGGTAGCCAGTGCTATGAGCCTGTCTTCCGTTGCTTTTGCCGATATCGTTATCGGCGTCGCCGGTCCGATGACAGGTGGTAATGCTGCATTTGGTGAGCAACTGTGGAAGGGCGCCGAGCAGGCAGCGGCCGATATCAACGCCGCAGGCGGTATCAATGGCGAGCAAATCAAACTGGTTAAAGGCGACGACGCCTGCGAGCCGAAACAGGCCGTAGCAGTTGCCAACCGTCTGGTGGACTCGGACAAAGCAGTCGCCGTGATCGGCCACTTCTGCTCCTCGTCGACCATTCCAGCTTCCGAGGTTTATGACGAAGCCGGCATCATTTCCATTACTCCAGCTTCCACCAACCCAACGGTGACCGAGCGCGGTCTGACCGGCGAATTCCGTATCTGCGGTCGTGACGACCAGCAAGGCGTGGTGGCCGGCGACTACATTGTCGACAAACTGAAACTGACCAAAGTCGCGATCATTCACGACAAAGACACCTACGGCCAAGGTCTGGCAGACGCCACCAAAGCCCAGCTGACCAAGCGCGGCGTGAAAGAAGTGCTGTACGAAGGCCTGACCCGTGGCGAGAAAGACTTCAACGCCCTGGTCACCAAAATCCGTTCCTCGGGCGCTGAAGTGGTGTACTTCGGTGGCCTGCACGCTGAAGCCGGTCCTCTGGTCCGTCAGCTGCGTGAACAAGGTTCGACCGCGCTGTTCATCTCCGGCGACGGCATCGTCACCGACGAACTGGTTACCACCGCAGGCGGTGCGCAATACACCAAAGGCGTGCTGATGACCTTCGGCGCCGACCCGCGCAACATCGCTGACGGCAAGCCGGTTATCGAAAAATTCCGCGCCGCCGGTTACGAGCCTGAGGGCTACACGCTGTATTCCTACGCTGCCATGCAGTCCATCGCTGCCGCCTTCACTGGCATCAAAGGCACCGACGGCGCCAAGGCCAGCGCCTGGCTGAAGTCCAACCCGGTGAAAACCGTTATGGGCTCCAAAGAGTGGGATAAGAAAGGCGACCTGAAAGTGTCCGACTACGTGATGTACGAGTGGGATGACAAAGGCAAATACCACCAGCAGTAAGACCGGTGGTTTGTATGAGTAATCGGACCCTGCGGCTTCGCCTGGCGAACCGCGACGTGCGCTTTAACCGTACAGACCACTGACTCGGCTAACCGCTCTGGTACTACAAGTACCCGGGCGGTTAGTGCTTCTGGGCACTGCTGGGTGTCTTGCAAGTGCGGCCAATTGTGGGCCGCCTTGGGCAGCAGTACCCGTCTATCACTAGAGGCGGCAGGCCGAACCCCAGGCCCTGACCCCAACAGACGAGACTGCGTCAATGGACGGTATTTTCCTGCAACAACTGATCAACGGGTTAACCCTGGGGTCGGTCTACGGACTGATTGCCATTGGTTACACCATGGTTTACGGCATCATCGGCATGATCAACTTCGCCCACGGCGACGTGTACATGGTCTCTGCCTACCTCACGGCCATCGGCCTGGCGGTGCTGACCTTTTTCGGTCTCGAATCCTTTCCGTTCCTGATCCTCGGCACACTGGTGTTCACCATCGTGGTGACTGGCGTGTACGGCTGGACCATCGAGCGCATTGCCTACAAACCGCTGCGTAACTCCACGCGGCTGGCTCCGCTGATTTCCGCCATCGGCATGTCGCTGATCCTGCAGAACTATGTGCAGGTTTCCCAAGGCGCGCGTCAGCAAGGCGTTCCGACCCTGCTGGAAGGGGTCATCAAGTTCCATGTGGGCACGGGCTACGTTCAGCTGACCTACACCAAATTGTTCATCATCGTCGTGTCGCTGGTGGGCATGGGCGTGCTGACTTACATCATTCAGAACACCAAGCTTGGCCGCATGTGCCGCGCCACCCAGCAAGACCGCAAGATGGCTTCCATCCTCGGTATCAACACCGACCGGGTGATCTCTTATGTGTTCGTGATCGGCGCTTCGATGGCGGCCCTCGCCGGCATGTTGATCACCATGAACTACGGCACCTTCGACTTCTACGCCGGCTTCATCATCGGCATCAAAGCCTTTACCGCAGCGGTACTCGGCGGCATCGGCTCGCTGCCCGGCGCCATGCTCGGTGGCCTGATTCTCGGTGTGGCTGAAGCGCAGTTCGCGGGCCTGGTGAACTCGGACTTCAAGGACGTGTTCTCGTTTTCGCTGCTGGTTCTGATCCTGATTTTTCGACCGCAAGGGCTCATGGGTAAACCCCATGTGGCGAAGGTGTAAGCCATGTCGGCAAGCAACTCTATTGATATCAAGCGCTGCCTGATCGACACCGTTCTCGCTGGCCTTATTTCCCTGATCGTGTTCGGCCCCATCGTCGGCATCGTGCTGCAGGGCTATAGCTTCGACCTGCATCCGCAGCGTCTGGCGATTCTGGTAGGCATCGTGATGGCGGGGCGCTTCTGCCTCAGCCTGTTCCTGCAAACCGCCCAGGGTAAGAAGATTGCCCACTCCATGCAGAACCGCGACAGCGGCGTGCATGTGCTGCCGGCCGGGCATAAATCGACGCTGCGTTTCGTGATTCCGGTGCTGATTCTGCTGGCGATCTGCTTCCCGTTTTTCGCCAACAAATACCTGCTCTCGGTGGTCATCCTCGGCTTGATCTACGTGCTCTTGGGCCTGGGCCTGAACATCGTGGTCGGCCTGGCGGGCCTGCTCGATCTGGGCTTCGTTGGCTTCTACGCCATTGGCGCTTACGGCTTGGGCCTGGGCTACGAATACTTGGGGCTGGGCTTCTGGACCATGATTCCGTTGTCGATGCTGCTCGCCGCATTTGCCGGCGCGTTACTCGGCTTCCCGGTGTTACGAATGCACGGCGATTACCTCGCCATCGTGACCCTGGGGTTTGGTGAAATCATTCGTCTGGTGCTCAACAACTGGGTGTCGCTCACCAACGGCCCGAACGGCATTCCGATTCCCGGCCCGACCCTGTTCGGTCTGGAATTCGGCCGCCGCGCCAAGGAAGAAGGCCATGTGCCAATCCACGAATGGCTGGGCGTGAGCTACAACCCCAACGCCGAATTGATCTTCACCTTCGTGGTGCTGTTCATCGTGGTGATGGCGGTGCTGTACGTGAAACACCGCCTGACCCACATGCCGGTCGGCCGCGCCTGGGAAGCCTTGCGCGAAGACGAAATCGCCTGCCGCGCCATGGGCCTGAACCACGTGTTGGTCAAGCTCTCGGCCTTTATGATCGGCGCCTCGATTGCCGGTTTGGCCGGGGTGTTCTTCGCCACCAAGCAAGGCTTTATCGACCCCTCGTCTTTCACCTTCTTCGAGTCGGCGTTGATCCTCGCGATCATCGTGCTCGGCGGCCTCGGCTCGACCCTGGGCGTGGTGATTGCCGCGTTTGTACTCACGGTGGCGCCTGAGCTGTTGCGCAGCTTCGCCGAGTACCGGGTATTGATGTTCGGCATCCTCATGGTGCTGATGATGATCTGGCGTCCGCGCGGCCTGGTGCGTATCAGCCGCAACGGTTACGCGATTCGTAAAGGAGTGAAGCCGTGAGCAACGACATCATTCTCTCGGTCGAGCATCTGATGATGCAGTTCGGCGGCATCAAGGCCCTGAACGATGTGAGCTTCAACGTTCAGCGCGGCTCCATTTCCGCGCTGATCGGCCCCAACGGCGCCGGCAAAACCACGGTGTTCAACTGCCTCACCGGCTTCTACAAAGCCACCGACGGCCAGATCACCCTGGATGCCCAAGCCAAGCTCACCAGCGTGGGCAAAATCATGGGCGAACCGTTCCAGGTCACCGACTTCGTGTCGCCGCCCAAATTCGCCAGCCGCCTGTTCTACAAAATGTTCGGCGGCACCCACCTGGTCAACCGCGCCGGGCTGGCGCGGACGTTCCAGAACATTCGCCTGTTCAAAGAAATGTCCGTGGTGGAAAACCTGCTGGTAGCCCAACACATGTGGGTTAACCGCAGCATGATCGCCGGCGTACTCAACACGCCCGGCTACCGCCGCGCCGAAGAAAAGGCCCTGGACACCGCGTTCTACTGGCTGGAATTGGTCGACCTGGTCGACTGCGCCAACCGCCTGGCCGGTGAGCTTTCCTACGGCCAACAGCGCCGTCTGGAAATCGCCCGCGCCATGTGCACGCGCCCGGAAATCGTCTGCCTCGACGAGCCGGCTGCCGGCCTCAACCCCGCCGAAACCGAAGCCCTGAGCGGCATCATTCGGCGCTTGCGCGAAGAGCACCAGATCACCGTTCTGCTGATCGAACACGACATGGGCATGGTTATGAGTATTTCCGATCACATCATCGTGCTCGACCACGGCGCGCTGATCGCCGAGGGAAACCCGGAAGAAATTCGCAACAACCCGAAAGTGATTGCCGCCTACCTGGGCGCCGACGAAGAGGAAGTGGCATGAGCAAGCCGATCCTCGAATTCAACGACGTCGACGTGTTCTACGGGCCGATTCAGGCGCTGAAGAAGGTCAATCTGCACATCAACGAAGGGGAAACGGTGAGCCTGATCGGCGCCAATGGCGCGGGCAAATCCACGCTGCTGATGTCGATCTTCGGCCAGCCGCGCGCCAGTGGCGGCAGCATCGTCTATGGCGGCATCGACATCACCAACAAGTCGTCGCACTTCGTGGCCTCCAACGGCATCGCGCAATCGCCGGAAGGTCGCCGGGTGTTTCCCGACATGAGCGTGGAAGAGAACCTGCTGATGGGCACCATTCCGATTGGTGCCAAGCACGCCGACGAAGACATGCAGCGCATGTTCGAACTGTTCCCGCGTTTGCTGGAGCGTCGCAACCAGCGCGCCATGACCATGTCCGGCGGCGAGCAGCAAATGCTCGCCATCGCCCGGGCACTGATGAGCCGGCCGAAGTTGTTGTTGCTGGACGAACCGAGTCTTGGCCTGGCGCCGATTGTGGTTAAGCACATTTTCGCCACCCTCAAGGAACTGGCGAAAACCGGCATGACCATCTTTCTGGTGGAACAGAACGCCAACCACGCCCTGCGCCTCTCAGATCGCGGCTACGTGATGGTCAACGGCGAAATCCGCATGACCGGCACCGGCCAGGAACTGTTGGGTAACGAAGACGTGCGCAACGCCTACTTGGGCGGGCACTAATAGCGCGCCTCTTCTGAGGCGCTTTTTGAATCTCGATACTGCCCTTTGCAGCGTCGCCTGCATCGCGGTTAAAGCCCCTCTACAAAACTTGTAGGAGCGGCTTTAGCCGCGAGCGCTTAGCGTCCACACAAGGGCACCAGGAGCACCGTCACATGCACACCCTCCGTTTCTTCACCAACGCCGACGTCGCTCGCGCGCTGGATTACGCCCCGCTCATCGAAGCCCTGCGCACCGGCTTGGCCGTTGCCTGCGAGGCGCCCGTGCGCAGCTGTCACGACCTGCCGCACGATGCCAGTCTGTTGCACATGCCGGTGTGGCAGAAAGGGCAGGGCATTGGCGTGAAGCTGGTCACCGTGTTCCCCCACAACAGCGCCCGCAAACTGCCCTCGGTTGCGGCGGTGTTCACCTTGTTCGACGACGAAACCGGCCAACCGCTGGCCCTGCTCGAAGCCTCGGAAATGACCGCCCGCCGCACCGCCTGCACCTCGGCATTGGCGGCCGACTACCTGGTGCGCCAAGACGCCGAGCGCTTGCTGATCGTCGGCAGCGGCACGCTGGCCGCGCATATGGTGCGCGCCCATTGCTGCGTGCGGCCGTACCGCCACGTCGAGATCTGGGGCCGCAGCCCGGAGAAGCTCGCGCCCTTGGTTACACAGCTGCAAGGCGAGGGCTTCCCCGTCTCTGCCAGCAGCAACCTGCAAGCCAGCGTCGAGCAGGCCGACAGCATCACCTGCATCACCACCTCACGCGAACCGCTGGTGCTGGGCGCCTGGCTGAAGCCTGGCAGCCATCTGGACTTGGTCGGCGCTTTCCTGCCCCGCATGCGCGAAACCGACTCAGCCGCTGTTGGCCGCGCACGAATCGTGGTCGACACCCGTGAGGGCGCGTTGGAAGAAGCGGGCGATCTGCTCTTCGCCCTCGCCGACGGTGCCATCAGCGAGCAAGCGATTGCCGTGGAGCTGCGGGATTTGCTCAATGGGCACGGCCAGCGCCTCAACGCAGACGAAATCACCCTGTTTAAATCCGTCGGGTTTGCCTTGGAAGACCTGATTGCCGCCAAGACGCTACTGTCTCAGCAGCCGGCGCTGTGAACTGTCCCCAAAAGCTGTGGGGCGTTCTGTGGATAAGGTGGGTAAAGGTGGCAAGGAGCCGCTGTTCATGGGATCTGGCGACTTCTGCGGGTTTTTTGTACAGCGCTGCGTTTTGGATCAATTTCAGCCTTAAAAACAACGCCTTAGCGCGAATTTCACGGTTTGCAGCGCTAATGGCGTCTTCGTCGCACAACTTGCCCCCAACAACTGTGGGCAGTGCTGTGGATAAGCGCGGGAGCGATCTGTCCAGACCATGGGGGACAAGGCTTCCAGCGCTTTGCGCAGTTATTGACCAATCCTCTGGAACCGCCCGTTACGGCATATCCACAGCCCTGGAGCAAGCTGTTTCCAAGCTGCGCCCACACTTTTGCACATCGTCGACTTTTGGCTGTAGACTGAGCGAAATATCTTGCGCTTTTTGCCACAGATTTGTAGGCGCTAGTGGTGACTGAAATAACTGTCCCCAAAACCTGTGGATAATTCTGTGGGCAAAATGGGGAAAGCTCTGGCTTAGCGTGAAATCGCGTGGGCTAGCGGGAATTGTAGATTTTTTGATCGCCGTAATTTATTCCCGCAAAACAGCGATTTACCTAGCTTTCCGAGCGTCAGTGCAGTAGTTCAGCTGGTTTTTGTGCGCAGCTGTGGATATGTACAGTTGTTTTCGCCTGCTGTGAATATGGGGCGACAATACGGGCAAAAATCAAGGGCTTTTCGACGATCTATCCACAGCTTCGTCGGGGCACCGGCGATACTGTCCCCAAAACCTGTGGGGCGTTCTGTGGATAAGGTGGGTAAAGGTGACAAGGAAGGCCATTTGACGGGGCCTGTGGGAAATAGGCTATTTTTTGATCAGGCGCGTTTGTTTCGTAAAAACAAGCAGTTATTCACGCTTCGGCGGAGCAACTCGTCGTTTGGCGAGTTTCCCCCAATCTCTGTGGGTAGGGCTGTGGATAAGCATGGTAGCGTTAGCTGGCGCCTAGGAGCGGCGTGGCCTGGCGGGATTTGTACGTTTAATGAGCGGGTCGCCGAGCGCCATGTGTCGCTCAGTTATGCACAGACACTGTCAACTGATATTCGCGTATTTTCAGGGGTTTACGAGAAATGGACGCGCGCCTGTGGAGAAGTTATCCAGTCAGGCTGTGGATTGACTTGTGGATAAGCTGGGGAGCGGCCGCCGTGAGCCTATTCGGCCGTGGCCTGGCGGCAATCGTATGTTTTTTCACCATAACGAGGCCCCACCATGTTTAAACCTTGGGCGGCCTCGTACGGCCTCCTATGTTTGATGAGCTCGGTCACCGCGCTTCAGCGGCTCGGCGACTGGCCCGTCCTTAATTATTCCAACGTGAGGCCGTTCCAACCCCTCACCCACACCTGTTTGTTCAGTGTGTGCGTGTTGGTGCATATATCAACGACGCCTACGCGCACTCGGGACTGAGCCACCAGCGCCGTAGTTGCCTGCTGCAAAAGAGAGCGAACCACCGCGTCATCCAGAGCGTGGAAGCCATGGGTGTTGTAGTACCGGGTCTGGCCGTCATCGTGCTGCACACGGATGCCAATGACTCCCTTGTAATTGAAGTCGGCAAGGTTGGTATAAACGCTTTTTATATATCCGGTTGTAAAACAGGTCTGCGATGCATAAACAGTATTCGGCAGTGAGAGAGCAAATAGTGGGAACATCATGCACTTTAGGCTGACACCAAACATAGGCTTCATGAGATAACTCCAAGAGGTTATAGCGACCCGTTGTGGCCATTTTGTTAATCGTTGCTGGTTAATAAGCGAGCTGATTGCGAGTCTTTTGGTTGGTTATATAGGCACTCAAGCATAAGAAAACAATAAAACTGAAATTTGTATTCAAGTGTCGAGTCGTCTCCATGTTCTCTAGGTGTGCACTTGGTTGTCCATTCAGGTGCAGGGGGGTGGTTTACTGATAAAACGCTACGGACTTTTAGCCGGTGAATATCATCGTGGAGTTGGGCTTTCCGTCATCTCTATGTACCACTCCGGCCGGTCGCTAATAATCGCCAGATGCGTCGCGAGCTTGTAGCTAAGGTTTCGCCATGGGTTGCCGCGGGTATCTTCCGACGTGTTTGCCCAGAAATTCCAGGTGTAGTCGCTGTGTAGCCAGCCTTTATCGCCCATTGTAGTAAGCGCCCACATGCTGGTGCGTTTACCCGTAGGGTTGAGTTGTTTTATATAGTCAATAAGATTGATGTAAGTGCGCCCGCCGTCAACAAGCGGTCGTGTGCTCCAGTGTGTGTCGCTGTATAAATAGGCTTGGTATGCAAGCACCTGTCTGGACTGCGAGGTATTAACGTGCCATTCCTTAATGAGTGTTTTGGCAGTATCCCAGCTAACGTTGACGGCGGAATTAACTTGCGGCTGCCATAAAAACGGCCTTCATACACAGAATATAAATTTGGCAAAATGGCCTTCCAGATCCATCAGGGTCTTCCGGTAACCTTGAACATCCGGTCGAACTGCAATATTGGCCAGGGCGCCAGTTGATCGCGCATGTTCCAGTATCTGCGCCCTGGCATACCCGGTAACCGGGTCGATGATCAATAGAACCTGATTATCCACCGCCCATTTAAGAAGGTCCGCAAACAGAACGAGATTTTCGTCAGTTCCAAAACTTAGCGATTGATCCCGCTTGCGCATCCGGTACATGGTTAGCACGTCCTGCGGGTAGTCCCACACGTATTTTCCCGCTGGCCCGCCATAAGCGACCATAGGCACGTGGCGTCCGGTGAGTAGCTGATGGTTACCCGTTTTGTCGAGTCCGGTAAAAAATACGTTGAACCGCATGATCCTGTAACCAGCGTTCAACGCTTCTTTGGCCGCTTTAAGCAGTGCCCTCGGGAGCGTTATTAGCGGCTGGACGCCCTCAGTAACCACGCTCTGGAATGCCAACGATATCCGCTGCCGCTGACCAACGCGGCACCATCATTCGATTGATCGCGCCGCAGAGCAGAGGCTTCTCGCGTTGGCCTGCACAGGTTCCGCATTGATGACGATCGTCGTAGTACAACGACCGGATCAAATTGAATACCTGCGCTGGTTGCGCAATTGTTTGCTGATGCCGGGTTGAATAGTAGAAACAGTAAAAACGCTGCGAATGACTTTAGGGTCGGCGAAACCATCAGCTGAATCTCGATGTGGGAATGTTATGGCGCCGCTTATTGCCTCGCGGATCCGATACTGTCGGTCTGAACAATAGTTACGTGCGCGATCGAAGCGACACGCCTTTCAATTCAACGGGTGCGCAAAAGCATGTTTGTAAGAACGGCGTTGCGCCCTGCGACGGGGTACTGGATCAGGTTGATAAAGTCCGGATTGTATTTGGATGCGTAATTTTTTCTGTATGTCATCCACTAATTCTTTCTGATTGGCGTATCGGGTTCCGCGGGTATCATGGCGTTGGTAGTACTCGTAGGTTTCGCGATCTGACCCCGACAGCTGATATGTGCTTCTTACCGGCGCGGTTTTGCTGCCGCTTGGCCAGACTTCAATCCACATGAAATCTTCGTTGAAGAAGGCCCTCATGTCGTAGGTCTGCCCATGCTCTTGGCCCACCCTGAGGTCATGCAGTTTGTCCAGTGAATCAATATCGGAAGCCCTTTGAACTAACCCTGGCAAGTTCAGCGGTTTTCGCCTAAATCCTAGTGAATAATCGACCAGATGGATGTTAAAGCTGTTGCCCATCTGCTCGGTTATGAACCACTGTGGGTCCCTGCTGCCATTGTTATATGTTTCGACGACAATCAAGTCGTCTGATGGCAGTTTGTTGGAGTACGATCTTAGGGCCACGTTTGCCTGGTAGGCCAAGGCCGGCGGCAAGAAACTTGTGGTCAATAATATTGCTACTGCAAGAGTTTTGAGATTAATCACCTAGGTCTCCCCGGCAAGCTTGAAATGTATCCACGGACAGTTCCGATAGGGTTTTATATGTTCAGGGCCAATGCGCGGCTAGTTGTTCGAAGCCTTGATGACCGCGCGCTCGTACCACTCTGGTCGGTCGCTAATCACGAGAAGGTGTGTGGCGAACTCGTAACTTAGGTTACGGAACGGATTTTCCACGGGTGTCGGTGCTTGAATTGGCGGCAAAGTTCCAGGCGTATTGGCTATTGAGCCTGCCTTTGTCGCCCATCGAGTCCCTTGACCAGATCGCCGCACGTTTGCCCAATGGCGTTAACTTCCTGAACCGGTCAATGAGGTTGATCCACGTGGCTGCCGGTTCCAGCGTGATGGTTTCCGAATATGACTTGGTGCTCCAATGGTTGGGGCTATACAAGTTAATGTTATAGGCCAGTATTCCTTTGGATTCGCTGGTTTCTCTGTGCCAGCTCCCGATCACAATCTCTGTGGAAATTGCGGCAAGCTCAGGGGTTTCGTTTATGGTAGGTAGCCAGAGAAACCGGCCTTCGTAATGTGCGTAATACGGGTACCAGGTACCAATTGAGACTTTCAGTCGTCTTGCATAGTCGCCCCCTCCACTATTTGGCGCCCTCAAAACAACGTTACCCAAGGCGCCAAGATAATGTGCTCGATTGAGCACCGCGCCGAATGCTTTTACGTCGCGACCGTAGGGGTCGATAATAAGAAGTACCTGATGGTCCACGGCCCATTGGAGCAGATCATCTATTAGCAGCAGATTATTTCCTGGCTCATGGTTCCTTGTTTGGTCGCGGTTACGCATATAAAGCTTGTGCAGTTCTTTTTCTTCATAGTCGTAGAAGCGCTTGCTATTCGGTTCGCCGGCGGCACTGGCTGATGTGTAGCGACTCAAAAGCGCTTTCTCGTTAATCGCTGTGTTTTCATCCAGGACGAGCGCGTCGAACTCCATTACCCGGTAGCCGGCGTCGTATGCCGCCTGAGCCGCTGCAAGGGTGTTTTCCGCAGCGCCGTGCCCTGGAAGACGTCCCCAGAGGCCTCTATGGGGAACGGCCACCAAATCGGAAGGGGCTGACCAGTTGGGCACCATGATGTGATTAATGGTCGCGCAGAGCTGCGGCTTTTCGAGTTGTCCGGCGCATGTGCCGCATTGATGGCGGCTGTCGTATATCTGGGCGGGATCAAGTTTCTTTTCCTGCAGCTAAAATGCACTCGGCCGCATGCAACAGGGAAAGTGGTGAAACAACAAAGCAAAGTGAAGCTATTAACAAAGAAGTCTTGAATCTCGACATTTACAACGCTCCTGCTCTTTCGCGTTTAGGCTCGCGACTTTCTGTTTAGGGGGTGACAGTCAGTAATGTTGTTTTGCTGAATTAGAGTTAAAGCGGGGCTGGTCTTTTGTCGGCAGTTACAATTTAAACAAGAGTGTTTTTTCGATGCGAAACAGGTTGCTCTTAATTGCTGCGGCGATCAATGCTGAATGGGCGCGGTCGGAAGTTGCCTGCGTTAAGAAGCGCAGTTTTTTACAAGAGTGATGGCGAGGCGATTACTGAACGTTTCGCTGATGTTCGGAATAACGCGTTTATGGCGGCTTACACTTGGGTTTAGTTAGGATTTTTCTATTCTTATTTTGGATAATTTCTCGCCGATAAACTGGCTGGTTTCGTATTTTTCAAGCGAAATTGCACCAGCCTGGCATCTGTTAAACGCTACCCAGCCCCTGCCAGTGCTTCGAGCCAATAAAGATAAAGCGCAATTGCTGCGTCATTTTGGCCTGCGGGGTGAGGTGTTCGGGGAGTTCCAGTGCTAGCGGGTCGATCAGTTCGGGCAGGGTGGCGAAAACGGTTTTCACCACCAGGTCGGCAATCACCGCGTGCGCGGCTTCGTCCAGATGCGGCAGTTTCGGCATATGGCCCAAGTCGCTGACCAGGTCGGCGGTGATGCCTTCGCGCAGTGCACTGATGGCTTGGCGCACGTTCTTCGAACCACCGTACTGCTCGCGGGCCAGAAACAGGAACTGCGAGCGGTTGGCTTCGACATTGGTGAGAAAGATGCGCACCGAGGCGTCGATGACGCCGCCCATTTGCATCTCGTTGTGGCGCACCTGGCGGATGGCTTCGCGGAAGGTTTCGCCCACCTCGGTTACCAACGCCAGGCCCAGTTCATCCATATCGCTGAAGTGCCGGTAGAAACCGGTGGGCACGATACCCGCGTGCCGCGCCACTTCGCGCAGGCTCAGGCTGCCGAAGCCACGGCCGCTTTCCATCAGGAACCGCGCGGCATCCAAGAGCGCTTGGCGCGTCTGCTGCTTCTGTTCGGCACGAGGTGACATGCGTGGCGCGGTTCCCTGCGGTGGTGTGCCGCGCACTCTAGCAAAAAGCATTTACGTGGCGTCGAACGAGGCGGCCATCCGCTCGTTCAGTGCACGACTGTTGACTGAGATTCGTCACTCTGGCAGTTTGGTGCACGCTTGTGCACTCAAAGCTCTTTCCTTAGGTAAGTCCATGACCCTAATTCCTTTTGTCGTTGCGCGTCGTAGCGCTCGCCTGTTGGCGCCGCTGCGTGCGTTGGTCGCGCGCGGTTGGCTACGCGAGGCCAGCGTCGACGCCGTGCTGGCGCAGCTGCATCCGGCATGGCGGCTGAACCGCGTCTTCTCCCGCTTAGTGAGCAGGCGCTGGGTGGCTGACGACATGCTCGCCCTGACCCTGCAACCGAACGGCAACTGGCGTGGCGCCGAGCCCGGCCAACACATATTCAGGTGTACCTGGAAGTGGACGCCGTCCGCCTGAGCCGCAGCTACAGCCTCACGGCAGTGATGGCAGACGGCAGTGTGGAGATCGCAGTCAAACGCCAGCCTGGCGGGCGGCTGTCAATCGCCTGCTTGACCATCTGGCCATCGGTGACGCCGTGGAGCTTGGCGAGCCCTTCGGCGAGCTGACCTGGCCGCATCAGGCGCAGGCCGTGCTGTTGCTGGCGGCGGGCAGTGGTCTGACGCCCCTGCTGGGCCTGTTGCGTAACGCGCTGGAAAAAGGCTTTGGCGCGCCGGTGGAGTTGTTTCACTACGTGCACGACGCCGGCCAGCACGCGTTCGCCCGCGAGCTGCACGTGCTGCAGCAGCGCTACCAGAATCTGCGCGTGCGACCGATGCTGACCACCGAGACCGGGCGCTTTTCGCCTGCTCATCTGCACGCGTTTACCGCGAGTGATGTGCTCACGTGCGGCCCGTTCGGGTTTGTGAATGCGGTGAATGAATGGTGGAGCAGCACGGCAGCAGAAACGCCGCTGCAAGCCGAATCGTTTAGCCCGCCCGAACTAAACAGCAACGCCAGCCACCGCCCTGTGCTCATGCGTTTCGCCCGTGCCCAGCAAGACGTGCTCGGCAACACAGCCACCTCGCTGCTGCAACAAGCCGAAGCTGCCGGACTGCGGCCCGCGCACGGCTGCCGGCAGGGCATTTGCGCCAGCTGCACCTGCCTGCTGCTCAGCGGCACGGTGCGAGACCAGCGCAGTGGCATGGTGCTAAGCGAGCCCGGTCAGGCGATTCGCCTGTGCGTCAGCGTGCCCATGGGCGACGTGGTTGTGGATATTTAAGGAGAGCGCCATGCGCAATGATCGCCCGTTAACCGACAGCGAGCTGTCCGCCTTCGCCGCTGAACTCGACGACCTCGGCCGCCGCACGCGGGCCGACCTGGGCGCCGTTGATGCCCGCTACATTCGCCGCCTGCGCAACGTTATTCGCCTGTGCACGGCCGCCGGGCGCGGCCTGTTGTTGCTGGGCTGGTTTCCGCCGACGTGGCTGCTCGGTACCCTGTTGCTGGGGCTGGGCAAGATTCTGGAAAACATGGAGCTGGGCCATAACGTGATGCACGGCCAGTACGACTGGATGAACGACCCCGAATTCAGCGGCCGCACCTACGAATGGGACATCGCCGGCCCTTCGGACTTCTGGCGCCACACCCACAACCATATCCACCACACCTACACCAACGTGCTGGGCATGGACGACGATATTGGTTACGGGGTGGTCCGCCTGTTCCCAGAACAACGCTGGAAGCCGTTCTACCGCTGGCAGCCGCTGTGGGTGACGTTGCAAGCGCTGCTGTTCCAATACTCCGTGGCGGTGCAGCACCTGCGGTTGGATAAAGTCTACAAAGGCAAGATGAGCCGCGACGAGTTAGGACCTTTGCTTCGCGTATTCACCGCCAAAATCGGACGCCAATGGTTCAAGGACTACCTGTTCTTTCCTGCCTTGGCCGCGCTGATCGGTGCCAATGCCCTGGCGGTACTGGCTGGGAATGCCGTGGCGAACCTGCTGCGCAATCTGTGGACCTTTTTGATTATTTTCTGCGGGCATTTCACCGAGCGAGCGGCGGTTTTCCCGCGAGAGGTGGTGGAAAACGAAAGCCGCGGGCACTGGTATCTGCGTCAGCTGCAAGGCTCGAGCAACCTCAAAGGTGGCAAGCTGTTCCACATTCTCAGCGGCAACCTCAGCCACCAGATCGAGCACCACCTGTACCCCGACGTGCCGGCCCGACGCTACGCCGCCATGGCCGTCGAAGTGCGCGAAATCGCCCGGCGCTACGGCCAAACCTACAACTGCGGCAGCCTCGCCGGGCAGTTCGCCACGGTGCTGCGGCGCATCTGGATTTACCGCAAACCCAACGGCCTCGGCGCGCAACCGACCTAACGGCGGTTGAATCATTTCGCCATCAAACCGTCGATACCTCTATAAGACGGCCCCCCGCAGTTCGCCACGGGCTGCGGTTTATGGAGTGGTAGGAATGACGTTGGCCCGTAAAGTGTTGCTGTGGTTTCTGGCTATTTTCTTCGCAGTGATTGCCATAGCGCTGGTGGTAATCGCCACCTTCGACTGGAACCGCATAAAGCCGCGCCTCAACGACACCGTCAGCGAACAGCTGGGCCGACCGTTCGCGATTAACGGCAACCTTGCGGTGGTGTGGGCGAGGGAGCCGGAAGAAGGCGGATGGCGCGCCTGGGTACCCTGGCCGCATTTTTCCGCCGAAGACATCACCTTGGGCAACACCGAGTGGGCCAAGGCGCCGCAGATGGTCAGCCTGCAGCGCGTGGAGTTTCGCCTGGCACCGCTGCCGCTAATCTGGCGCACCGTGAGCATCCCGCGTATCGATCTAACCGGCCCGACTCGCCAGCCTTGAGCGCCTGGCGGATGGGCGCAACAACTGGACCTTCACCCTCAAACCCAGCGACCCCAACGAGCCGCCATCGGAGTCGCCGTGGGTGGTCGACATCGGCGCCATTGGCTTCGATAAAGGCCAGGTTGAGGTTAACGATCAGAGCCTGAAAACCCAGGTGCAGCTGGTGATCGACCCGTTGGGCAAACCGGTGCCGTTCACCGACATCGTCAACAAGCCAGGCACCGACAAAGCGGCTCAGCCCGAGGCGACACCGCAGGACTACGCGTTTGGTTGGACGCTCAAGGGCCAGTACAAAGGCCAGCCACTCAATGGCTCCGGCAAGGTCGGCGGATTGCTGGCGCTGCAAGACAGCCGCCAGCCATTCCCGGTACAAGCCAACGTGCAAATCGGTGCCACCAAAATCGCCTTGGCCGGCACGCTCACCGACCCGAAAAATTTCGGCGCGCTTGACCTGCGTCTGCAACTGGCCGGCACCAGCCTCGGCAATCTGTATCCGCTAACGGGCGTGACCTTGCCGGACACGCCGCCGTTTGCCACCGACGGGCACTTGCGCGCCCAACTGCGCGATCCTGCCGGCATGCAGTTTCACTACGAACAGTTCAACGGCTCGATTGGCGACAGCGACATCCACGGCGATCTCAGCTACGTCGCCGGCCAGCCACGGCCCAAGCTCAGCGGCGCCTTAACCTCCAACCAATTGCGGTTCGCCGACCTGGCGCCGCTGATTGGCGCGGACTCCAAATCCGAGCAGAAAGCCCGAGGCGTCACCAGCAAACAGCCCAGCGACAAAGTGCTGCCCGTGGAAGAATTCCGCACCGCGCGCTGGCGCGACATGGACGCCGACGTCAACTTCACCGGCAAGCGCATCGTCCACAGCGAAAAACTGCCCTTTACCGACCTCAACGCGCACGTGCTGCTCGACGACGGCGCCCTCAGCCTGGAACCCCTGCGGTTCGGCGTGGCGGGTGGCCAGTTGAACGCCACCATCCGCCTCGACGGCAGCCAGACGCCCATGCAAGGCAAGGCGAAGCTGAGCGCGCGCAACTTCAAACTCAAAGAACTGTTCCCCACCTTCGCGCCGCTGCAAACCAGCTTCGGCGCACTGCAAGGCGACGTCGACATCAGCGGCACCGGCAACTCCGTGGCGGCCTTGCTGGGCACGGCCAACGGCGATGTGCGCATGTTGATCAACGACGGCGCCGTCAGCCGTGAGCTGATGGAACTGGCGGGCTTGAATGTCGGCAATTACGTGGTCGGCAAACTGTTCGGCGACAAAGACGTGCGCATCAATTGCGCCGCTGCCGACACCGGCGTCAAAGACGGCCTGCTGACCACGCGCCTGGTGGTGTTCGACACCGAGAACGCGCTGATACACGTCGACGGCACTGCCAACTTCAAAACCGAACAACTGGACCTGACCATCGACCCGCAATCCAAAGGCGTACGCATTATTTCCCTGCGTTCGCCGTTGTACGTAAACGGGCCGTTCAAAAGCCCCAACGCTGGCGTGAAAACCGTGCCGCTGCTGGCCCGTGGCGCAGGCATGTTGGCATTGGGCGCTATCGTTGCGCCGGTGGCCGGGTTGGTGGCGTTGGTGGTGCCGAGCGGCGGTGGCGATCAGGTGAATGAATGCGCGCCGCTGCTGGAGAAGATGAAGGCTGGGAAGTTGTAAGCGATTGACTGACTGGCGCAAAAAAAAGCCCCTCTCCCCAACCCTCTCCCGCAGGCGGGAGAGGGGCTGATCGAGCAAAACCGGATTTTCGGGCTCCCCTCTCCCGCTCGCGGGAGAGGGGCCGGGGAGAGGGTCGGCCTTTAGGCATTCCCCGGCAACACTGGCAGTCGCGCCAAACGCACCGACACGGCCAATGCGCCCACCAGCAGCGCGCCGATAAACACGCCAACGCCCAACCAGCCAAAGTGATGCCAGAACACGCCACCCACTGTGCCGGCGACGCTTGAGCCCAGGTAGTAGCAGAACAAGTACATCGACGAGGCCTGCCCCTTGGCTACAAACGCGCGCCGGCCAATCCAACTGCTCGCCACCGAGTGGGCGGCGAAGAAGCCGAAGGTGAACAGCAGCATGCCAACCACGATCACCGGCACTTGCGGCAGCAGGGTGAGCAGCAAGCCGGCGAGCATCAGTACGATGACTGCCCACAGCACTTTGCGGCGCCCGAGTTTGTCGGCCAGCGAACCGACCCACGCCGAGCTATAGATGCCCGCGAGGTACACCGCCGAGAGCAAGCCGACCACCGCCTGGCTCATGTGGTACGGCTCGCCAAGCAGCCGGTAGCCGATGTAGTTAAACAGCGTCACGAACGCGCCCATGAGCAGAAATGCTTCAAGAAACAGCCACGGCAACCCGGCGTCGCGCAGGTGCATGGCGTAGTTACCGATCAGGTTTTTCAGGTTCAGCGGCGTGGCGCGAAAGTGTTTCGACTCCGGCAAGATGCGCCAGAACAGCAAGGCGCCGAGCAGTGCCAGGGCGCCCAGCGAACCGATAGCGACGCGCCAGTTCACGAAGTCCACCAGCACCCCCGCGATCAACCGCCCGCTCATGCCGCCAATGGCATTGCCGCTGACGTACAAGCCCATCGACAAACCAATAAAGCGCGGATGAATTTCTTCGCTCAGGTAAGTCATGCCCACTGCCGCCAATCCGCTCAATGACAAACCGAGCAACCCGCGCATCAGCAGCACGCCGTGCCAGGTCGGCATGCACGCACTGGCCAGGGTGAAGAGGGCGGCCGACAGCAGGGAAATCACCATGATCTGCTTGCGGCCGAGGGCGTCGGAAATCGGCCCGGTGATGAGCAGCCCGATGGCCATCATGATGGTCGAGATCGACAGCACCAAGCTGCTCTGCGCGGCGTTAAGGTCAAACTCGGCAGACAGCACCGGCATCAACGGCTGCACGCTATACAACAAGGCAAAGGTGGCGAAACCGCCGGCAAACAAGGCCAGCGAGGTGCGAACAAATTGCGGGGTGCCTTTTTCGATAAAGGCTTCGGTTTGTTCAACCGTGCTCACAACGTCGGCCGCCGCATCGCGGGCGGCATCGAGCAGGGCAGGGGAAGCGGAAGGGCGCACAGAGACCTCGTGAACAAGAGCAGTGCGCACAGAATAGTAATCGCAGTTTATTATCTCCAATATATTGTTCGTGTCGTTTGATCTGTTTAACGACCTAATCTGCCGCGGAGACTGCCCATGGAATTGCGCCACTTACGCTACTTCGTCGCGGTTGCCGAAGAGCTGCATTTCGGCCGTGCTGCCGAGCAACTGGGCATCTCCCAACCGCCGCTCAGTCAGCAGATTCAAGCATTGGAAGAAGAGATCGGCGCGCGGTTGTTTGAACGCACCAATCGCCGGGTTGAACTGACCGAAGCGGGCCGCCTGTTTCTCGACGAGACCCGACAGATTCTCGCCCATGTCGAAAAGGCTACGCAGATCGCCCGCCGCGCTCAGCAGGGCGAAATCGGCGAGCTGAATGTCGGCTTTACCGCGTCGGCGCCCTTCACCTCGACCATCCCGCGCAGCATCCTCGCGTTCCGCCAAGCCCACCCGGACGTGCACCTGAGCCTGCGGGAAATGAGCAGCCGCGTGGTGATTGAGGCGCTGCTGGAGGAGACCGTGCAGGTCGGCGTGATTCGCCCGTTTGCGTTGCCCGATACCATCACCGCCGTCGAACTGTTTCGCGACCCGCTGGTGGCGGTGCTGCGCGCGGATCATCCGTTGGCGCAGGGAAGCGACGAAGGCATTTCCATTGCCGCGTTGGCCGATGAGCCCTTTGTGTTTTTCCCGCGCAGTTACGGTACCGGCCTGTATGACCAGCTGATTGGCTTGGCACGCAACGCCGGGTTCAGCCCACGCATCGCCCAGGAGGCGAGTGAGGCCATGACCATCATCGGCTTGGTGTCAGCAGGGTTGGGGGTGTCGATGTTGCCGGCATCGTTCCGGCGCACGCGGGTGGATGGCGTGGTGTATCGGACGTTGCTCGATGAAGGCGCCACGAGTGCGGTGTGGCTGGTGGTACGCAAGGATCAGCAAGCGCCGCTGGCCTTGGCCTTTGTTGAGCAGGTGACGCGGGAGGCGGCCGCGTTGCAGGCCGACCGACGATTTGCATAGGTCTGACTGAAGACCAAAGACTCATCCGAGATTCTGCATCCCGAATCGTCGGACCGCCGCGTGCGCGAGGATGACGGAGTTTGTCTTAAACCCACCGTCATCCCCGCGCAGGCGGGGATCCAGACTCTCAAGCCGAGCGCAAAAGCGCATCACGGCTTTTCAGCCGTGACACGTGGGCTTACTTAACCGAAGCCAACTGCGCTTTCAACGCAACGCCGGCCATGATGGCGCCAGCGTGGCATTCGTAGTTCTGCGGGTTTTTGTACTCAACGCCTTTGTAGTTGCTGGCGATTTCGATCACCGCATTGGCGCCGGCTGCCTTGGCGGCGTTGGCCAGTTTGATGATGGCCGATTGCATGGCCCAGGCGCAGGCCTCTTCGTCAGACTTGTTGAAGGCGTTGGTCTTCTGGTTGGTGGTGATCTGTGGGTTGATCACGTTCACTTTGCCAGCGGGCTTCTGCCCTGCCATGTAGAATTTTACCGAGCCATCCAGCTTGCCGGCAGCGGTCGCCTGAGCGATCGCGGTTTCCAGTGGCAAGTAGTGCGTGGTGTCGCGCGCCTGGCTGATGCCGGGAATAGCGGCCAGAAGCAGGGCTGCGGCGGTGAGGCTTTTCAAGTGCATAGTCGTCTCCTTGACGGCGGTGGGGTAGGTCGGTCGGTTCTGTCAGCGCCAGCGGCGGAAGATCAGCGAGGTATTGACCCCACCGAAGGCGAAATTGTTGTTCATCACGAATTCATTGTTCATCTGCCGCGGCTCGCCGCGCAGGTAGTCGAGGTCCGCGCACTGCGGGTCGATGTTGTCCAGGTTCAGGGTGTGGATATAACGGTCGCTGTTGAGCATTTCGATGCTGAACCACGACTCCAGTGCCCCGCACGCGCCCAAGGTGTGACCCAGGTAGCTTTTTTGCGAGCTGATGGCCATGCCCGAGCCGAACAGGCTGGCGGTGGCGTGGGTTTCGGCGATGTCGCCTTGCTCGGTGGCGGTGCCGTGACCGTTCACGTAGCCGATGGCGTGCGGGTCCAAACCAGCGTCTTGCAGAGCCAGTTCCATGGCGCCGCGCATGGTCACCTGTTCCGGCTTGGTGGCGTGCTGGCCGTCGGCGTTGCAGCCAAAGCCAACGACCTCGGCGTAAATCGTCGCGCCACGCGCTTTGGCGTGTTCCAGTTCTTCAAGCACCAACATGCCGGCACCTTCACCGATCACCAGCCCGTCGCGGCCGCTGTCGTAAGGGCGCGGCGAGGTGTGCGGGGCATCGTTTTTCAGGCTGGTGGCGTACAGCGCGTCGAACACCATGGCTTCGGTGGGGCACAGCTCTTCGGCGCCGCCGGCCAGCATCAACGGCAGGCGCCCGAACTTGATCGCCTCGTAGGCATAACCGATGCCCTGGCTGCCGCTGGTGCATGCGCTGGACGTGGGAATCAGACGGCCCTTGAGGCCGAAGAAAATGCTGATATTGGCCGCGGTGGTGTGCGGCATCATGCGGATGTACGAGTTGGCGTTGAGGCCGTCGGCCACCGAGTTGAGCAGCATATTGCCGAAGGCTTTGATCTCTTCGGTGCTGCCGGTGGACGAGCCGCACGCCACGCCCATACGGCCATCGCGAATGCTTTCATCACCCAGCAAACCAGCGTTGGCCAAGGCTTTTTCGGCGGCCAGCACCACCAGGCGCGACACCCGGCCCATGCTGCGCAGTTGTTTGCGGTTCCAGGTTTTAGGCACCACGAAATCGTCGATGGGGCCGGCCAGACGGGTGTTCAGTTCGGCGAAGCGATCCCACTCATGCATACGGCGAATGCCGCTTTTGTTGGCGCTGAAGTTGGCTTCGATGCTGGCCCAGTCACTGCCAAGGGATGTGATGCCGGCCATGCCGGTAACTACCACGCGTTTCATCAGCACAGGCCTCCATTGACCGCGAGCACTTGGCGGGTGATGTAGGCGGCTTCGTCCGACATCAGGAAATTCACCGCGCCAGCCACTTCTTCCGGGGTGCCCATGCGTTGGGCGGGGATCATCTTCATCATTTCTTCAATCGGCAGATCGTCATCGAGCATGGCCGTGTCGATCAAACCGGGGGCCACGCAGTTGACGGTAATTTTGCGCTTGCCCAGCTCAACCGCCAGCGCTTTCGCCGCGCCGATCACGCCGGCTTTCGAGGCGCTGTAGTTGACCTGGCCACGGTTGCCGATCATGCCGGACACCGAGGTGATGCAGACAATACGTCCCGGTTTGCGTCGGCGAACCATCGGCATGACCAACGGGTGCAGGATGTTGTAGAAACCGTCCAGATTGGTGCGCAGCACCACATCCCAGTCCTCTTCGCTCAAGGCCGGAAAGGCGCCGTCGCGGGTCAGGCCGGCATTGCACACCACGCCGTAATAGGCGCCGTGGGCCTCAACATCCGCTTCGAGAATTTCCCGGCACGCGGCGCGCTCGGCCACATCGAACTGCAGAATGCGTGCCTGCCGGCCGAGGGCGACGATTTCTGCCTGCACGGCTTCAGCTTCAGCGCGGCCACTGCGGCAATGCAGCACCAAATCAAAGCCAGCGCGGGCCAGGCGCAAGGCGATGGCGCGGCCGATACCACGGCTGGAGCCGGTGACGAGAATGGTGTCAGTCATGTGCAGGTTCTTCCAGATAGCTGGCCACGTGGGGCGGGCGGAAAACATTGAGGCGCGCGTGGGCGTGAATGCCCGGGCCGGTCAGGTTGCATTCGAAAACGCCCATGCCGTTGTCGTCTTGCAGCGAGCGCAGGGCGTGAATGTGCAGTTCGGCGCCGAGGGGAAAGGCCTCGACGTTGCACTGGTAATTGCGTGTGCCGAGCAGGAAACCCAGCTCCACCGGCAGGCCGGCCTGGCGCGCCTGGCAGCCGGCAAACGCCGCCACGCTTTGCGCCATTAGCTCGATGCCGACCCATGCCGGCAGGCTGCCATCGGCCTGGCTGAACAAGCCACCGGCGCGCACGACCAGGCGGGTGTGCACGTCTTCGTCGGCGAAGCTCAGCACTTCGTCCACCAGAATCATGTCGGCGGCGTGGGGCACCAGCTCGGCGATAGGCCAGACGTTCATGGGCGCACCTGAGCTGTCGGCGTGGTGCCCAGAATCAAGCTGATGTTGTTGCCGCCAAAGGCGAAGGAATTGCTCATCAGGCGCTGTGGGCCTGGGCGTTCCAGGCTTGAGCTGGCGTCTGTAAACGTAAGGGCGGGCAGTTGCTCATCGCGCTGGCCATCCCAAATGTGCGGCGGCAGGCGCTTGGCGTTCAGGCTTAACCAACAGAAGGCGGCTTCCAACGCGCCGGCCGCGCCGAGGGTGTGGCCGGTCATGGGTTTGCTGGAGGAACACGGCACGCCGTTGGGGAACACCGCCGATACGGCCAGGCTTTCCATCGCGTCGTTGTGCTGCGTGGCGGTGCCGTGCAGGTTGAGGTAGGCGATGTCCTCTGCGCTCAGACCGGCGTTGGCCAGGGCCTGGCGCATCACCTGTTCGGCGCCGCGCCCTTGCGGGTCGGGGGCGGAAATATGGTGAGCGTCGCAGTTGGCGGCAGCGCCGAGCAGGGCGATGGATTCGGTGCTGACGCCGGCGTCGCGGGTCATCAGAAACAACGCCGCCGCTTCGCCGATATTGATGCCGGTCCGGTTGCGCGAGAACGGATTGCAGCGTTCATCCGACAGCGCTTCCAGCGAGCCGAAGCCGTTAAGCGTCAGTTGGCACAACGAGTCGACGCCGCCGCACAGCACGGCGTCGCACAGGCCGCTTTGCAGCAAGCGACGGGCGCTGAGCAAGGCGCGGGCGCTGGAGGTGCAGGCGGTGGAAATGACGTAGGTCGGGCCGCCCAGTTGATAGTGCGCAGCCAGAAATTCTGCCGGCGCCGAGAGTTCTTGCTGACCGTAGTGGTAGTCCGCCGGGAATGCGCCTTCTTGCAGGAACGTGCGGATGCTCTGGGTCGCTTCGTCGATGCCCGACGTGCTGGTGCCGAGCACCACGCCGATGCGGGCATGGCCGTAACGGGCGATGGCTTGCTGAATGTCCACGTCGATTTGCTCAGCGGCCGCCAGCAGCAGTTGGTTATTGCGGGTCTGGTAGGCGCGGTGGGCGCCGGCAATGGCGGGCAGCTCGGCGTTGACCGCGCCCACCGGCAGCGGGCGCTCAGGCACCCAGCCGGCTTGCACCTGCATGCCATCGGTGTCGCCGGCGAACAGGCGCTCAGCGACGTGGTGTTTGTCATTGCCTAGGGCGCACAGCAGGCCCAGGGCATTGAGGTAGGCGGTCATGGCAACGTCTCGACGCGGTAGCTCAGCCCCGTCTGGGTGCTGAGCTGAAAATTCAGGGGGTTGCTGGTAGTCCACGCGCCAGCGCGCGGCGCCCGCTTCCATCAGGCGGCGTTGTTGCGCCTGTTGCTGCCAATCCGCCTCGGGGTAATAAGCGGACACTTGCTCGGCCGGGGTCAGGGCAAACAGCAAGGCAGCAAACAGCTCGCGCGCCTCGGGGTTGGGCGGCAGCAGGCCGTCATTCTGCCATTGGTTGCCGGTCAGCAGTTGGCGCGCCACAGGAATGCCCATGGGATCGATCAGCGACCAGCGCAGCGCCGGGCCTTCCTGTTGCAGCACCAGAAACCAGTCCTGGGTTTGCCCGGCCTGTTCACGCTGCACATGCAATTGCAGCGGCAAGTCCAGACGCGGCGCGTGCGCTGGCAGCGGCGCCTGATGGGCACAGGCGCTCAACAGCAGAGCCAGCAGCAGGGGCGCGAGGAAGCGTTTCATGCGCTGTGGCTCGCCAGTGGTTTGCGCACGGCGGCGTTCACCAGGGTTTCATTGCGCTGGCCCACGGCTTTGGGCTTCACCAGCTTCCAGCGTTCCAGTAAGCCGAAGTCGGCCGAGCGGCTCCACCACAGGTACGGGTACGAAACGTTCTGCGGACCAAACTCGAAACCCTGGGCGCGCAGCATGGCCAGGTATTCGTCGGCGCTGCGTTGCACGTGCATGGGGTGACGGAACAACCAGCGAATCACCCAGGTGTCGATGTAGTACCGGGTCGACTCGGCAAACAGCAGCCAACCGCCGGGTTTAAGCACGCGCCAGAATTCGGCCAGCGCCGCTTCCTGTTCCACCAAATGGTGGAACGTCTGGTGGCAGAAAATCACATCGACGCTGGCGTCCGGCAGCTGAATCGACGCGCAATCGCTGCTCAGCAATTGAACCGCCAAGCCTTCACGTTCGGCCTCGGCGCGGCTCATGGTCAGGCTGTGCGGGTCGGCGTCCAGGCCAATCAGCTGCGCCGGGGCAAACGCGTTTTGCAGCAGACGGAACGACTTGCCCTGCCCACAACCGGCGTCCAGCAATACCGCATCGCTGGGCAGCGCCTGGCCGAGCAGGCCCTTGAGGTCGTTGATCGCCACCCGCAGCACGTGGTGCTGCCAGACGTGACTCTGCAAGAACCAGAAACCGAAGCGGGTTTCCTCAACGTAGTTGCGGCCCGCTGGGTTGTGCGGCGACGGCTGGATCGGTGCGTTCATCGGCTTATCGTCCTTGTCACGCGGTGGCGCACAGCTCGGCCAGCACACGCAGGCGGCGCTTGGGCTCGGCGACGTAGGGGTTTTTCAGGTCCCAGGCGTAGCCGGCCAGAATCGAGCAGATCATGCCGCGAATTTCCGGGGCGGCGGCGGGGTGGTAGATCACGTTTTGGAAGCTCTCGTCGTACCAGCCTTCGACATAGGCGCGGAACGCATCCACCCCACGCTTGAGCGGCGCGGCGAACTCGCTTTGCCAGTCCACCGTTTCACCATTCAACTGACGGTTGAGCAAGCCGGCCGCCATGCTCGCCGAACGCATAGCGATGGTGACGCCGGAGGAGAACACCGGGTCGAGAAATTCCGCCGCGTTGCCCAGCAGCGCGAAGCCCGGGCCGTGCAGCGTTTTGACGTTTGCCGAGTAACCGCCGAGGCTGCGCACCGGGGTGTCCCACTGGGCGTTTTTAATCAGGTTGCCCAGGCTTGGGGTTTCCTCGATAAAGCTGCGCAGCGCCGCTTCCATGTCCTCTGGACGACCCTCGTAGCGCTCGCTGGACGCCACCACGCCCAGGGAGCAGCGGCCGTTGCTGAACGGGATCAGCCAGAACCACACGTCACGCATGGTCGGGTGGGTGGTGACGAGGATTTTCTCGCGGTCGAAAGTCGTATCGTCGATGCGGTCTTCGATGTGGGTAAACAAGGCCTGGCGCACCGGGAAGGCCGACGGCGCTTCCAGGTCGAGCAAGCGCGGCAGCACGCGGCCGTAACCGCTGGCGTCGAGCACGAAGTCGGCTTGCACGCGGTATTCGCTGCCGTCCAGGCGGCGCACGGTGGCAATCGGCTTGGCGGAAAAGTCGGTGGCGATGATTTCTTCTTCGTAACGGATTTCCACGCCTTGCAGCTCGGCCTGATCGGCTAGCAATTTGTCGAACGTGGCGCGCTGCACCTGGAAGGTCCAGCCCTTGCCGTCGGTGAATTTTTCGCGGAAATCAAAATGCGTGCGGCGCTCGCCCCAGGCAAACGCGGCGCCGTTCTTGCGCTGGAAGCCAGCGGCTTCGACGGCTTCAAGCATTCCGGCTTCTTCGACGAAATCCAGGCAATGGGACAGCAGACTTTCGCCGATGGAAAAACGCGGGAATTGCTGACGCTCGATGATCAGCACGTCATGCCCGTTGCGTTTCAGCAGAGCCGCGGCGATAGCGCCGGACGGGCCTGCGCCGATGACCAGTACGCGGCGCTGTTCCAATTCAAGCGACACCATGGGGACTCCTTGTGGCGGACTGTTGCGAAGAAATTCGGGATTTGCCCACGCCCAACAGGGCGGGCAGCAAGGTAGAAAACAGGCTCATCAGCAGCAGGCTGAAATAGGTCAGGGCGTCGATCAGGTGCAGTTGCAGCAGCAGATTGAGGAACACCACTTCGGTCAGGCCGCGAATATTCAGCAGCACACTTTCCGACCATTTCAGCCGCTGGCTGGCGCCGGGCATGGCCCAATGCAAACCGAGCCAACTGCCGAGCAATTTGCTCACCACCGGCAGCGCCAGCAGCGCGCCAAGGTGCAGCCAGGAATAGCTGGCGCCGATGCCGTGGAAATCTACCCGCAGTACGCCGCAGGTCAGAATCAGCGGAATGGCCAGGCCGTTGAGCAGCCACTTCCACTGCGCGGCGGGCAGTGGCAGGGCGAAGGGCTGTTTCAGCCACGCCAGGCACAGCATGTAGCCGATGCCAAACACCAGCGCGTTCAGTTTGAGCTGTTGAAAAACCAGCATCAGGGCGAAGAACGGCAGGCTGTAAAACAGCGCATGGCGCAGGCCCAGTACCTTGTTCAACAGCAGCGGCAGACCGGCGGCCAACAGCGGCCAAAACAAGGTCTGCGGGTCGGCGCTGCCCTGGGCCAGGCCGAACAGGCTCCAGCACATCAGGTCCATCAGAATCGCCGCGTGCAGCAGACGTTTGATGCCCTCGGCCGGGTAGCCGATGTTTTGCAAATACAGAAACAACACCGGAATCGCGGTGATGGAAAACAGCAAGCCGATGCCCACCGCGCTCAGCCAACCGCTTGTGTCCGGCAGCAGCCACAGCGCGGCGGCGATGCCGGCCAGCAGTGGCACGGCGAAACTGGGCAGGGCGATCTTCAGGCTGGCGCTGCTGACGTGAAGGTCCACCACATCGCTGAGGATGTAACCCAGCAGCAGGGCGAAACTCAGGTTGTACAGCAGGCTCAGCCAGGTCGGCGCCAGCAGTTGCTTGGCGCTGAGTTGCCAGTGCGGTTCTACCCACGCCAACAGCAACAACGGAATCGCCAGGCTGGCGACCAGCAATTGGCCGACGATGGGAATCAGCCGTTGGCGCCCCAGCAGCGCGACGCCGCCGAACAAGGCCAAGGCCAGTAGCCAGAACAGCATCACCATCATGACGCCAGCTCCTTGTGCGCGGGGCTGGGCGGTTCACCGGCCCAGGGCGAGAGCAAAAAGCTGAAGGCCAAGCCGATGGTGATGGTCAGGCCGAAGTTGCTCACCGCTGGCGTGCTCGACACGGCCAGCAGGCCGAACGACAGCCAGGTGGTCAGCGCCGACATCAAGGTGCCCAACAAACTGGTGGCTTCGCCGCCGACCCGCTCGCGCATGATGATGGCGTAATCCACGCCAATGGCCGTTACCAACAGCAGGCCGAACAGGCTGAACAAGGTCAGCGGCTGCCCCAGCCAGCCCAGGCTCGCCAAGCTGGCCAGTGCCGCCAGCAGCGACACCGCCAGCACTCGCGCCGCGCCGCGCGGTCCGAACGGCAGGCAGAGCAGGGCGAAGATCAGCAGGCACGAGGCTAGTTTCAGTTCCGCTGCGCTGATTTGCGTGGCGGCGAACAGACGATTGAGCTGCCCGAGGCGGTCGATCAGTTTTACCCCAGGCAAACCGTCGGCTTGGGCAACCAGCAGGTCGGCGTTGCTCAAGCCTTGCAAGCTCACCAAACCAGCCACTTCGCCTTCGCCGGTTGGCCCCAGCCACAGCGTGCGCCACGGCTCGCCGAGTGTGCCGGCCAAGGCTTGTTCAATGCTGCGGTTGGGCAGGGCTTGCAGTTGCCGTACTTCGGCTTCGACCTGTTGCGGCGTAACGCCGAGCGCCTGCAAGGCTGCGCTGTTAGTCGGCACGGCGCTGAGCGAGGCGCGCAGGCTGTTTTGCTCCGAGGCCGGCGCCACCAATTGGCTCAGTGCCAGGTAACTTTTCAATTTGCCGTCGGCAACCAGGGCGTCGAGGCGCTGGCCGAGCAGGTGCTGGCGTTGCAGCAGTTGTTCTTCGTCTTTGCCGCGTACCAGATAGAACTGGCTGGTGGGCTGAAAGCCAATGATCCTGCTGATTGCCTGCGACTGTTGCAGCAACTGCGGCGGGGTACTGGCCCATTGGCGCAGATCGTCCTTGTGCTGCAGTTGCAGCACGCCGCCGGCGCAGAACAGCACGAAGATCAGCAGCAGCCACGGCGTGCCGATACGCGACAGCAAGCGCCGACGCCAAGCCAGCAAACGGGTGGCCAGGCCATACGGTTTGGCCCATGGCACGATCGGCCCTCTGCCGAGCAAGGTCGGCAACAAGCACACCGCACACAGGTAAGAACCCAGCAGGCCGGCCGAGGAAAAAATGGCCACCTGGCTCAAGGCCGGGAATGGCGTAAACGCCAGCGCCAGGTAGCCAATCACGTTGGTGGCCAGGCCCAGGGTTAGGCCGAGGAACGTGGCGCGCAGCGCCTGCCAGCTGTTCCACGGTTGCAACGTCCAGCTTTTGGACAGCAAGTGCAGCGGGTAGTCGATGGCCACGCCAATCAGGCTGGCACCGAGCACCAGCGTCAGGACGTGAATCTGCCCGAACACCGCAACGCATGCGGTAAGACCGGCGAGCACGCCGACGGCGGCGGGCAGCAGCGCCACCAGCACGCGCAAGCGGCGGAAGGCGACCAGGATCAGCAGCAAGGCGCCAATGCTCGACACGCTGCCCATAAAGCTGATTTCGCGGGTGGCCTGACGCTGGCCGTGGGCCGAGTACAGCAGCCCGCTGGTGGCCAGCAGCTCGCCGCCTTGCGCTTGAACCTCGGCGCGGGCGCTGGCTACCAGGGTTTCTACGGCCAACGGCAGGTTGCCATCGAAGGCATCGCCACGGGTGCGCGCGCGCAGCAGCGCCCAGGTTTTGCCGTCACTTTCGGCCAGCAGTGCGCCGCTCAGGTCGACTTGCACGTTGTGGGCACGCGGCAGCTTTTTCTCGATCAGGGCGCCAAGGCCCAGCCAATCCTGCTCGGTGGCGATCAGCCCCTGGCTGCGGAAGGGGTCGAATAAATCCTGCACGCGGCGTTCGACGAAGGCGCGGGGGTCTTGCTGAAGCAACTGGCGGTCTTCAGCGCCGAGCAAAGCCAGGCGATTGCCGAGCACCTGCTGGCGCACCTGGGCGAGGTCGTAGCTGACATCCCACTGCACTTTTTCGAACAGTTTTTCCTGCTGCCATTGCTGGCCAATGGCGGCCGCCTGGCTCAGGGCTTTCTGCCGGTCGGGAAAGCTGATCAGCACCACCAACTCGCGGTTCAGCGGTTCCTGAACGATTTTTTCCGCGCGCTGTTCCAGCAGGTCCGGCGTGTCGCTGGGCACCAGTTCCAGCAGATTCGCGGAAATCGGCGCACCGCCGCGCCACTGCCAGGCGGCCACGGCCAGCAGCGCCAACAGCGCGACGGTAAAGAGCCGAGGCCCCCAGTGATCAATCCGCGAAAGCATGACGGTCCGTGTCGCTGAGTTGGCTCTCGGCGTGGCTATCGGTCAGGCGCAGCACGGTGCTGTCGCCCTGGGTTTCACGCAGTTCGATGCGCGCCACTTGCTCGCCGCCCTGAATCTGAATGGCGCTGAAAATTTGCTTGAGCATCAGGCTGCGCGGCGTCAGGTCGAGGGTCCAGGCGCCGGCTTCGCCGCTCAGTCGCAAGTCGAAGTCCTGGCGCAAGCCGCTGCTGTCGCCTTTGAGCACGGCCAGAAACAGACGGTTCTGCTGGGCGCTGGCGCTTTGCTGTGCCACGGGCTGCCAACCTTGTGGCGTGCGCTTGGCGATGCCGCTGCCGTCGATGCGGTATTCCTGTTGCAGCGGCGTTTGCAATTGCCAGAGCAAACCGAGGTCTTTGCTCAGCACAAACTGGCCCGTGCTGGTGAACGGCTTGGGCAACGCGCGCAGGTGTTTTTCCTGCACGAACGGGCCGCGCACCACGGCCGGTTTGGCCAGTTGAGCGGCCAGTTGGTCGAGGTCGAAGGCGTGGGCCAGCGGCGCCAGCGCCACGCTCAGCAGCAGGGCAAGGAAGCGCTTCATGGGATGGCGCGCTCGACGGCCTGAACGAACACGGCAGGCGAGGCCAGCTGCATTTCCAGGCTGGCGATTTCCACCGCCACTTGCACGCTGCTGGCGCGGGTCATGCGCTCGCCGGTGGCGGCGTCGCTGATCAGGTAATTGATCTTCAGGCGGTTTTCCCACTCCACCAGATCGGCGCGCACGATCAGGCGCTGACCGAACTTGGCACCGCGCATGTAGCGCAGTTGCAGGTCGATGATGGGCCAGGCGTAACCGGCCTCGCGCATGTTGGCGTAGTTGTGGCCGATCTTGTCGAGCAGCGCGCAACGCGCCACTTCGAGGTATTTGACGTAGTGGCCGTGCCAGACGATTTCCATCATGTCGACGTCGAAAAACGGCACCACCACTTCGATTTCGGTTTGGATCACGCCATGGCTACGCATACAGGCTCCAGTGGCGGCTGCGGATGCGCGTCAGGCACAGGCGCAGTTCGCGCTCCAGGGCGCGGTCTTCGATCACCGGCGGGAAGTCTTCGGCCAATTGCTGGTGCATGGCGGCGAGCGACGGTGGCAGCGGCCGGGCGTCTTGCTCGTGGCCACGCAGCCACACGCCCTGGTTGGCGGCGATCAGAGTGGCGGCGGCCACTTGCTCGGTGAGCTCCAGGCTACGCAAGGCGTCGCGCGCGGCAATGGTGCCCATGCTGACTTTGTCTTGGTTGTGGCATTCGGTGGAGCGCGAGAACACGCTGGCCGGCATGCTGTTTTTCAGCGCCTCGGCGGTCCAGGCGCTGGCGCCGATTTGCACGGCTTTGAAGCCGTGGTTGATCATCGCCGTGTGGGCCGGCGCGCCGGACAAGTTACTGGGCAAGCCGTGGTTGTAACGGGTGTCGACCAGCAGCGCGAGCTGGCGGTCGAGCAGGTCGGCGACGTTGGCCACCAGGTTTTTCAGACCGTCCATGGCAAAGGCGATATGCCCGCCATAGAAGTGCCCGCCGTGCAGCACGCGCTCGGCCTCGGCGTCGATGATCGGGTTGTCGTTGGCGCTGTTCAGTTCAATTTCGATGAACTGGCGCAACCAGCCCAGGCTGTCGGCCAACACGCCGAGCACATGGGGTGCGCAGCGCAGCGAGTAGCGGTCTTGCAGACGATGCAGCGGTGCGGTTGGGGCGTCGATGGCCAGGTCTTTGCGCAGCCAGGCGGCGACTTGGGTTTGGCCCGGGTGCGGCTTGGCGGCAAACAGGCGCTCGTCGAAGTGTTCCGGGTTGCCTTGCAGCGCCACCACATTGAGGGCGGTGATGCGCGTGGCCAATTGCAACAGGTAGTCGGCGCGCGAGTAGGCCAGGCAGGCGAGGCCGGTCATCACGGCGGTGCCGTTCATCAAGGCCAGAGCTTCTTTGGGGCGCAGGGTCAGCGGCTGCCAGTCGAGCTCGGCATGCACCTCGGCGGCGCTGCGCACTTCACCACGGAACAGCACGTCGCGCTCGCCAGTGAGGGTGGCGGCCACGTAGGAAAGCGGCGTCAGGTCGCCGCTGGCGCCCACCGAGCCTTCTTCCGGAATCAGCGGCAGTACGTCGTGATCGAGGAAGGCTTGCAGGCGTTCCAGCAACTCGATGCGCACGCCGGACACGCCCTGGCACAGCGACTGCAAGCGCGCCGCTAACACCGCGCGGGTGGCGACCGGGCCGAGCAATTTGCCCAGGCCGCAGCCGTGGAAGGTGAACAGGTGTCGCGGCAAGGCCTCAACGTGTTCCAACGGCACCGCCACCACGCAAGAGTCGCCGTAGCCGGTGGTTACACCGTAGATCACGCCTTCTTTGTCGAGCAACGAGTCGAGAAACTGCGAGCCTTTGGCGATGCGCTGGCGGAATTCGCCGTCGCTTTGCAGGGCGGTTGGGCTGCGTTGTTCGGCCAGGTTGACCACCTGCTCAATGCTCAGCGGTTGGGCGCCGAACACCACGGTGGGGGCGTGTGTGCTAGTCATGGGCTATCCAGAAGGGGAAGAAGTTGAACCATTGCTGCGGCGCTTGCAGGCAGTAGTGCGCCAGCCGCTCGGCATACGCTTGGGCGTGCCGCTCGATCACCTGCTCGCGGTCGCTGCGGCGCCATTCAATGCGCTCAGCGAACGGTTCGAGGGTGACCTGATAACGGCCGTTGAGTTTTAGACAGAACAGCAAATTGATCGGGCATTGCAGCAAGCCCGCCAGCAGCCACGGACCTTGCGGCAGCTCGGCCGGGTGGCCGAGAAAATTCACCCGCGCGCGGCGCCCGCCATGCAGCGGCACGCGGTCGCCGGCAATCGCCAGCCACTCGCCGCGCTCCAGGCGCTGGCTGAGTTGCAGCATGATCGCGGCGTCCAGCTCACTCACTTGAATCAGGCGCAAATGGGTGGCGCCGGCCTGGTTGAGCAAGCGGTTGAATTGCTCGGCGTGCTTGGTGTGGACCAGCACATTCATCTGCACTTTTTCGCCCAGTTCGGCGAGGGCGCGACAGACTTCGAGGTTGCCCAGGTGCGCGCCCACCAGCATTTGCCCGCGCTGGTCGCGGTGCAGCTTGCCGCGCACATCGGTGTTGTCTATCAGGGTGACCTGCTCCAGGCCCAGGCGCCCGCTCCAGACGTCGAGCTTGTCGAGCAAGGTGTCGGCGAAGGCCATGAACTGGTTGAACACGGAACGGCGGGTCGGCTGTAGATCCGGGCGGGCGCTCCAGTCGGCCAGACGCTGCTGATACTCCTGCACGCTGTGCCGCGCGCTGCGCCCGGCCAGGTAGAAATACAGCACGATCACATGCAGCAGCGGGCTGAGTACGCGGCGCCCGAGGTTGCGCGCCAGCCAGGCAGTGAACGCCATCAGCAGGTAACTGCCGCGCTCGTTATGCCGTGCCCAGTGGCCGTTTTTCATCGCAACCACCGGCGAGCGAGAATGGCCGGCGAGCGCCAGAGCATGCCGAAGAACAGGATGGCGTGCATTTTCGAGATCAGCACGTTGTCGAGCAGCACGCGAAAATGCGAGAGGCCGTCTTGCGGGTATTGCACCTTAACGGGCAGCCAGATCATGGCCTGGTTACGCCAGCTCAGGCGCACCAGCACTTCGGTGTCGAAGTCCATGCGCTTGCCCATCTTCACCGAGTTGATGAGCGCCAGCGTGGAGGCCAGCGGGTATACGCGAAAGCCGCACATGGAGTCGCGAATCTGCAGCGACAGGCTGTTGATCCACACCCACATGTGGGTGATGTAGCGCGCATACAACCGGCCTTTTGGAACACTGTGATCGAACTGCGGGTAGCCGCAAATCAGATGGCCCGGCTGCGCCGCTGACTGCTGCAAAAATTGCGGCAGGTTGGTCAGGTCGTGCTGGCCGTCAGCGTCCACTTGCAGGGCGTGCGTAAAGCCCAGCCGAGCAGCTTCGCGCAGGCCCGCCATGACGGCGCCGCCTTTGCCTTGGTTTTCCATGAGGCGAACCAGGTGGGTGTTTTCACGCGTGGCGAGTTGATCCATCACCGCCGCGCAAGCCGGGCTCGACGCATCGTCCACCAACACGCATGGCAGGCCGCTGGCATGCAGCGCCTCGACCACGGCGGGCAGCGCGTGTTCGTGGTTGTACACGGGGATGACCGCGCACACGGCGTGACTGGCGGGCGGGTTAGGCGTCGACACGGGCCGCCTCCAGCAAAATGCGCCCGGACGAGCACGCGGCCTCGCCATTGCGGTAGCTGAAATACAACTTGCCGCGCTCCGCATCGAAGCGCAGGTGCAACTGCAAGCGGTCGCCGGGGCGCGCCAGTTGCTGGAACTTCAGCACTTCCATGCCGCAGAAACGCGGCGGCAACACCATCAGTTGCCGCGCCAGATTCTGCGCCCAATCGACCTGCACCACGCCGGGCAAAATCGGCGTTTTCGGGAAGTGGCCGGTGAAGTGCGCGAGGTCCAGCGGCACGTCCAGCTCCAGGTGCCATTCGCCATTTTCTTCTCGCTGGCTGACCACATCCGGCAGCAGCGTGCGCGGCGCGTGCAGCAGTTGTTCGAGCGACGCTTGCGGCAGTTTGCCCTGGGCGTTCAGCGGTAAATGGCGCACCAGACGCCAGCGACGCGGCAGCGCCAGGGCGATGCAATGCGGGCTCAGGTGCTGACGCAGGCTGTCGGTGACGGCGCGGCGGCCTTGATTGCGCAACGCGTGCAAGCCAGCGTCGTTCAGTGCCACCAACGCGCCGAGGTAGGCACGCTTGTCGTGCACCACGCCAAAGCGCGCCTCGCCCACCCACGGGTGTGTGGCCAGCGCCTGTTCGAGCATGGGCAGGGAGATGCGGTTTTCTTCCAGTTTGACGATGCGGTCGAGTCGGCCCAGCAGTTCGAAACGGCCGTCGTCATGCAACGTGGCGCCATCGGCGGTTTGCTCGGTATGACCGGGCGCGAGGTAGGGCGAGCGAATGTACAGCGCGCCGTCTTCGTTAAGGCCGACCTGCACATCGGCAAACGGCTGCCACTGCGAACCGCCCTGGCGCCAGGCGATGCCGCCGGTTTCCGAACTGCCGAATATTTCGGTGGGCACCTGGCCGAGCAGTTCGCCCAGCTGCGCGCCGGTTTCTGCTGGCAGCGGGCCGCCTGAGGAAAACACCCGGCGCACGCGGCTCAGCGCCTGCCAGTCGAGGTTGTCGCCCATGCGTTTGAGCAGCGCCGGGCTGGCGATCCAGGCGAAATTCGTTTGCGGCAGACTCCAGCGTTGCAAATCTTCCGGGAAGGGTTGTGGGCGACGTACAAATACGCGGCCCGCACACAGCGGCCAGAGCACGCGGAATAACAGGCCGTAAATGTGCTGCGCGGCGACGCTGCCGACGATCACCGCATCGCCCAGCTCTTCGCCCCACAGGGCTTGCAGGGCGGCGACTTCGTTGTGCATCTGGCGCAGGGTTTTGTCGATCAGCTTGGGCTCGCCGCTGGAGCCGGAGGTGCACAGGGTCAGGCCGATAAAATCGAGATCGAGCGTGGCGGCTGGCAGTGGCTCGGCGTGCAGCTCGGCCAGGCGCGCGTCACCGTCCTGGTCGCTGAGCCAGAGATCCACCTGCGGCGCCAGGCGTTCGCGGCTTTGCGCTTGCAGATCGGCTGGCAGCAACACGCGCACGCCGGCACGCCAGGCGCCCAGCAGGGCAATGGCCAACTCGGCGCTGTCTTCCAGGTGCACGGCCATGTTGCGCACGCCGCGGGCTTGCAGGCCGGCGGCGACGCTCAGCGCTTGCACGCACAGGTCGGCATGTTGCAACGCCGGCTCAATGGCGACTGGGCGTTGCAGCACGGGGCTGAGCAGGTCTTGCAGGGTTATCCATTTCATAGTCGGCATTTCATAGCTGGCACTTCATCCCTGGGCTCGCACACGTTGGCGCACCAGCCATTCACCGGCGAACAACAGGCCCATCAAAACGTAAGAAATCACGCCGGTGTAGAGCGTCCACCAGCTCAACGGCGCCCACAGCGTGAGGGCGCTGACCAATAGCGCATTGAACACAAAGAACCCACACCACACTTTGGTCACTTGCCGGGTGTAGACGATGGCCACTTCAGGCAGCTCCGGCTCCCGCAGCCGCGCCAGGCGTTCGACCATCGGCGGGCCGTATTTCAGGCTGAGGCCGAACAGCCCCAGGCCGAACAGGCTGATGAGCGCCGGATACCAGCGCAGCACCTCGTGACTGTCCGCCAGGCCCAGCAATACGCAAAAGCCCAGCGCAGCGGTGGCCATGCCGCGGCTGCCCGGACGTTGCCCCTGCGTCAGGAAGCGCGCCAGCCACAAGCCGCCGAGCAGCAGGGCAAAGAAGCGCGGCGACAGGTGTTGCTGGCCGTAATACACCGCGAAGGGGTAGGCCAGGCCGGCCACCAGCAGCACCAAACCAATCAGGCGGTTCATGCCTTGTCCACGAACAACACCCTCAGGCGGCGGGCGCGTTGACCAGGCGGAACACCGCCTCGACCACGTCACCGACGGTGCGCACGGCCTTGAAGTCTTCAGCGGCGAGTTTCTTGCCGGTTTTGCGCTTGATGTGGTCGATCAGGTCGACGGCGTCGATGCTGTCGATTTCCAGGTCCTGGTACAGGTTGGCTTCCAGGGTGACGCGCTCGGGCTCAAGCTCGAACAGCTCGACCAGCGACTCGCGCAGGGTGGTGAAGATTTCGTCACGGTTTTGCATGGTCATCTCTCTTACGCGGCTTGCTGTGCAGACACGAACACAGCAAGGCTAGCCACGTTGGCGAAGTGCTTGCGGGTGTCTTTGGCGTCGGCGTCAATCTTGAAGCCGAAGCGCTTTTGGATAGCCAGGCCCAGCTCCAGGGCGTCGACCGAATCCAGGCCCAGGCCTTCGCCGAACAGCGGCATCTCGGCGTCGATATCGTCGGGGCCGATGTCTTCCAGGCCCAGTGCCTCGATGATCAGGTTTTTTATTTCAAGTTGCAGATCGCTCATCTTTGGCGAGCTCCTTAATAAAGTGTTGGTGCAGATGTTCGTTGAGTTTGCGCGAGGCGATGGGTGCCGAGCTGTGGGCGGCGAATTGCTGCGGGTCGATGTCCTCGCCCACGCGCATTTTGAAGTGGAAGCGCCGCGCCGGGATGCGGTACCAAGGCTCGGCCTTGGTCAGCGTGGTGGGCGTTACGCTGATGACCACTGGCGTCACCACCGTTGCACCGCGCAAGGCGATAGCGGCGGCGCCCCGGTGAAACTCTGGCGCCTGCCCCGGCGTGGTGCGCGTGCCTTCGGGGAATATCACCAGGGTTTGCCCTTCACGCAGCGCGCCGGAGGTTTCGTCGAGCATGTCCATGCTGCCGCTGTTGCTGATGTACTCGGCAGCACGAATCGGCCCACGCATGCTGGGGTTGTCCCACAGGCTCTGCTTGACCACGCAGTTGGCGTCGCGGATGAAGGCAATGAGCACCACCACGTCGATCAGCGACGGGTGATTGGCGATGACCATTTGTCCCGGACGCCCAAGGCGCTCGATGCCTTGCACTTCAAACGTGAGCACGCCGGTGCGGTGCATGAACTCCACGAACGCGCGGAACGTCCAGCTCACGGTGGCACGGGCGCGGGTGCGGCGCGCCACGGCGTCGCCCGGCAGCAGCGACAGCAGCGGGAACACCACGATGCGCAGCAGTACGCCACCGACCCCGAACAGCGTGAAGCTCAGGGCGGTTGCGATCAGGCGCCACCAATAGGGCGCGCTGTAACGGCTCAGGCGCTGTTCTGTTGCCAGCTCCATTGTCGATTCCTCCAACGATGCTCCAAGGTGGTTGCGCCGTTATTCAAGGCGCAAACCAGGTTAAGTGCGTGCGGCCACTCTGCGGTGGCTGTATCGGCAGGTGTTGCGTGTGCTTGCGTTTTGGTACTCAGGTGCAGGTTCCAGCGGTCGCCTGGCGTCAGCAGCAGTGCGACGGCGTAGGGAAACGGAACATCACTCACCCAACCGGCATAGGCGGCGGGCGGTGTGTCTTCGGCGATCACCAGCAATACCGCGGGCGCACCATCGGCCAGTAACAACTGCGCCTCCAGCACTGCATGTTCCAGGCCATCGGCTTCGCCGGCCAGCGCGGTCATTTCGCTGGTGTCGCCGCGCATGATCGACCACTGGCCGATGATGGCGTTGTGCACAGAAAGGCTGAATTGAGTGGGCGACAAGGGCGCGCCAGCGCTGACATCGCTGAGCAGGGCAAAGGTGCGCGGGGTTTCACCGTGACGGGACACAAACACCAGCGGCAGCGGCGCGCCATGGGCGTCGGCCAGTGGCCAGGCGACGCTGAAGGCCATGCGCGCCAGCGGGCTGAGGCGGCGGCGCTGCATGGCCGGAAGAAAGCTGACGTCGGGCAGCGAATCGCTGGCGGCAGGCGGCTCGGACTGTTGGCTCCATGCCAGCCAGTCAGCTTCCTGTTCCAGGCCGGGGGCCCAGGCACGCCATTGTTCGATTGAGAAATGCATCGGCAGCTTTTGCGTCCATGTAAAAAAGGCGATCGCTCCTGGCTTGGCCAGGTCCCTCGAACAGCCGCAGCTGTCTTCGCCGGTGGAAAAGTCGCAACCGCGCTAGCGCCATAGCAAAGTGCCGGCATTATCCCGACGCGGCGGGGCTCAGGCAAACTTTGGTTACAGGTGCGGTTTTGCGGGCGCTATTTTGCCCATGTTGCGGAGAAATATCCGCGCCGCTGGTCACTGTTCGCGGTAGTGCCTCGCCCTGGCGGTGCGCTTTGCATAGAATCCGGGACTATTCGAGGCTCAGGACGAGGTGGGGATATGCGACGCGTAGTGTTTAACCAGAAAGGGGGCGTGGGGAAATCCAGCATCGCCTGCAACCTGGCGGCGGTGAGTGCCCAAGAGGGCTATCGCACGTTGCTCATCGACCTGGACGCCCAGGCCAACTCCACGCAGTACCTCACCGGGCTGACCGGCGAAGACATCCCCATGGGAATCGCCGATTTCTTCAAGCAAACCTTATCGACGGGGCCGTTTTCCAAGAAAGGTCAGGTAGACATCTACGAAACGCCGTTCGACAACTTGCACGTGGTGACCGCCACTCGTGAATTGGCCGACTTGCAGCCAAAGCTGGAAGCCAAACACAAGATTAACAAGCTGCGCAAATTGCTCGACGACTTGTCCGAAGACTACGATCGCATTTACCTCGACACGCCGCCGGCCCTCAATTTCTACACCGTTTCAGCGATGATCGCGGCTGATCGTGTGCTTATTCCCTTCGACTGCGACAGTTTTTCTCGCCAGGCGCTGTACAGCCTGTTGGCCGAGATTGAAGAGCTGAAGGAAGACCACAACGAGGGGTTGGAGGTTGAGGGGATTGTGGTCAACCAATTCCAGGCACGGGCGAGTTTGCCGCAGCAGTTGCTGGATGAATTGATTGCCGAGGGCTTGCCGGTGTTGCCGGTGTACCTGGCCAGCTCGGTGAAGATGCGTGAATCGCATCAGGTGTCGGTGCCGCTGATTTTCTTGGAGCCCAAGCATAAGTTGACGTTGCAGTTTGTGGAGTTGCATAACTTGCTGGAGGCTGGGGTTTAGGGGCCCATTGATTATTCATTCGCGTGTTGTTCAGCTTTTAGGTATGGCGAGCGATTCTTGATCCCCGCGCCGTACGTGGGGGTTGAATAACGCGCCAACCCCGCCTGTCCCAAGCGCCAACCCCCACCTGACCATTTTCGGCAGTTTCCGCCCCCTCAAGGTCGCACCCTTCCCATCTCCCGCCCCCACCGCCCCCGATTTAAGTACTTGAATCCCTTGGCATGTTTTCTGCGATAGCCGTGTGTCTGCCTTTCTTCTACGGATTGCCCATGTCCACTTCCACCGCCGCCTATGCCCAAGCCCGTTGGGACGAGTTGGAGCGTCAAAGCGACCTCGACTGGGACCTGGACGCAATCACCGACCGCCGCGAAGCGGTGGCGTTTTTGCAGCGGTTTGAGAATCGGTTGTGCATCTATTCCAGCTATGTGGAGAAGCTGTACAGCAATTACAGCTTCGTGGTGCCGGAGTCGGAGGAGGGCAGCATCACGATTCTTCCGGATGAACAGGCCTGGCACGATACGTTCAATGACGTGCCGGCCGATGCCGTGGAGCCCACCGGTATTCACATTTTGCCGGGCGAAACCATGGGCTATACCGGGCTGTATTTGAAGATTCCCGGCGAGCACCGGTTGGTAGCGTCGAAAGAGTTGCCGTTTCAGGAAGGGCTCAAGCTGCTGATCCAGCGCTACGCGGCCAAGGGCGAGACCTTTTTGCCGGTGCTGATCAAGGGCGATCTGCGCGAATACGAGGCGCGTATGCCGTCGCTGCATCTGCATCGCATCAATCCGGACAAGCTGGGCAACAGCTCCAAACTCAGTGTCGACGCCATCAAGGGCGCCATTGCCGATCACCTGATCGCGCTGTTCCGTCAGCACTGACCGCAGTGGCGTTACGCCAGTGTGATTTCTCGTAACAGTCGCCCCGCGCGCCCCGTTATCTCACCTCTACAGACTCGACTATGGGTCGGGCGCCGGTTGCGGCCGAGGTTCTTATAGTGATGCCGTAGATTCTTGCCGCGCCCGCGCGCTGCTGAGAGTCCGAACACAATAAGAATAAGGAAATCGCCATGCGCTCGCCCCGTAGCCTTGCCGCAGGTCGTCTGTCTCCCTTCCGTTCGCTGTTTACGCTGGCGCTGCTGGCCGTGGCCGTGCTGCCGGGTGCTGCGCAGGCCAAGCTGGAGGCGCTGGCTGACAGTGAACTGTCGAACGTCACCGGGCAGGCATTCATCAACCTGACCACCGACGCCAATGCGGGCATCAACTACACGCGGGTGAACCTGGGCGTAAATCTCGATACCCAGCTGAATATGAAGAAACTTCAGCTCGGGCAGTACAACGATTCCCTCACTCGGCCGGGCGAAGTGGCGGGCTCTTCCGACATTCTGATCAACAACTTTGCCCTCGGCACGGTGAACGCCGACGACAGCATCAATGCGTTCAAAATCGCCAATCCATTTATCGAGCTGGCGTACGAGGGCAACAAAGTCATCGGCGTGCGCATCGGTTTTGGCGAGGCCAAAGGCACGCTGTCCGGTGACATTTCCAGCCTGACCGGCAACGTGCCGGTGCATATCAAAGGCACAGGCCAGGCGATTTATGACCAGGCCAACGTCGGCCAAAAACTGATTTTGGGCATCGGCGGCATTTACACCTCCAGCGTGTTGGAGGCGGACGCGCAACTGGTCAATGGCAGTGGCGCCGCCGACCCGATTCGTGGCACCCAGGCAGGCGTGAAAAATGGCGACGGCCTGACGTGCACCAGCGGCTGCCTGCCGATTCTGACCGACGCGGCGCTGGGCATTATCAAGTCCAACGGCTGCGCGCTGCTGGGCATTCAGACGTGCTTCAACCTCGACCAATTCAAATCGCTGCCGGTGGGCAACCTGGGCGTCGCCGATCAAGCCGGCACGGCTGCTATCGAAGGCGCGGCGAAAGGCTTTTTCATCTCGCTGCAGACCAAGGATGTGGCCTGGCGCGACCTGGACAGCAACAGCTTTATGACTGCCCTCAAGGGCGCGTTCATGAACATGCCCAAGTACCGAGACGCCAACGGCAATATGGTTTCGCCGATCAACATCGACTTCAACCAGGCGTTCAACGGCATTCCGCGGCAAGACACCTGCCTCGGCAGCGCCACTGCGGGTTGCTGATATGAACGCTCTCTGGCGGTTCGCTGGCTTGGCCCTGCTGGGCTTCAGCGCCTTGGCGCAGGCCGAGATGAAGGCGCTGGACGATCAGGAATTGTCGGGCGTGCAAGGCGCCGGCTTCGGCTTTGTGCTGGAAGACATTCTGCTCGACGCCAACAACGCGACCATCACCATCAACGACATCACCAACGGCAGCGGCCAGAACGTGCCGATTTCGGTGAAAGAGTTTTACCTCGGCGCGGCCGGTAGTAACAAAGGCGCCAACCTCAGTCCCGTGACCATCGGCCGCCTCAGTTCGCCATTCACGCTCGACCTCAACAAAGGCGAAAACCTGCGCACGCTTCGCGACGATGGCGTGTGGGTGCAAACCACGCCGAGCAATGTCGCGGTATTGGCGCTGACCTTTCCGGAGCGGCTGACAGGCGCTGCCGGGCAAGCCTGTATTTCCGGCTACGCGGCGGCGGGCAGTAACTGTTCGAGCCGGGCCAGCGAGAAAGCTGACCTGGGTATTCGCTTCGACTTTCAGGTGGCTGCTGGGCGCACCGACATTCTAAATATCGACATCGCCGAGTTGGCCATGGACGGCTCGTACCTGCGGTTGTGGGGCGATAGCGCCCGTAGTCAGTTGGTCGGCGAGATGCGCCTGAATTTATATGCGAAAGGTCTGACCGTAATGTCGTGCGCGGCCGGCGCCACCAACTGCGCCACGGCGGCTGACCAAGAGGCGCGCACCATCACGCTGAGCAACATGTACGCGAACATCTCGCTGGGGTACGGCAAAACCCAGCCGCTGCTGTTCGATGTCAACAGCAATGGCCAGTTTGTGCTGGAGCTGCCCAACCCCACGGCGGGCGGCACCACGGCGGCGCAGCGCAACACGTTGGCGACCGACTTCTACGCCAATGCGCCGCGCACCAATATCGTCATCGACAACCTCAAGGTCGGCAGCGGCAACTACAGCACCGGTGGCTACAACTTTGGCTACAACACGCTGCAGGGCTTGAGCATCAATTACCTGAAGGTGACCAGCCATGACCTTTAAGCGCATCGAGTGGTTGGTGTTGTGGCTGGCCTTGCTGCTGCCAGCGCTGGCGCGCAGTGAGTTGCAACCCATGGCCGATGACGCGTTAAGCGCCACCAGCGGCCAAGGCGGCGTGTATCTATCAGGTGATTTCAGCGTGAATAAAAACGGCGGCGTGTTGTGGTCGACGCCAACCACCAATACCGCCAGCGCCTGGACGGCCAACCAACGCAGTTGCGCCACCCTTGGCGCCAGCTCGCCGGAGGATTGCGGCATGCGCCTGGCCATTCGCGCTGAGGCGGCCGGTGGCTGGTACGTGCTGGACAATATGAAAGGCGTGTTCAGCTTCGACGGTCTGACTCTTCGCACACGGTTTATCGACAGCGGCTTCAATGGCGATGGCGCCACGTTCGCCCAGGACACGCTGGAGTTCGGCCTGCCCAACGAAGTGAAGTTTCAAGACACCCGCTTTACCTTCGCGGTGGCCAACCAGGGCGGCTGGCGCAACAAGGCCGGCACTGCCGCTAACGGCGGCGATGCGAGCTATCAGCAAACCAACATTTTCTCGGCGAAAATCGACGGCAGCATTCGTATGCAAGGCAACGTGCTGGTGTTTCCTAAAAACTGAGGGGTAAGCCGATGCGCCGTTCGTTGCTGCGTTTACCGCTGTGCATCGTCTTGCTGGGCCTCAGTGCGCCGGCGCTGGCCATGCAGGCGTTGGACGATGAGAGCCTGGCCGGTGTGAACGGGCAGTCCGGCATCAGCATGGAAATCAGCGGCGGTGGTTGGTCGGCAAGCTCGGTCGGCTACAGCGAAGACGGCAAAACCGTGGCGCTCAAAGATGTCAGCAATCGGCCGGCCAGTGGCGCCACGGCCACTTCGACCACCAAGGTCGATGTGGTCGGCAATCAGTTGGTGGTCGAACACAAAGCCAGCCCGCAAGTGCTGGCGGTGAACAACGTCGAGATGGCCGGCAGCAGCAACAGCTTCGGCAGTTTCCGCGCGTTTTACACCTTGGGCGCGACACTGAAGGTAAAAGGCGGCGGCAGCAGCGGGGTGAGCGGCATCGGCCTGGATGACAGCACGCTGTCGCTGACCGACGTGACGTTTTACTACCGCGATAACGGCTACGACCTGATCGTCAACGGCATGTCGCTGAACGCCTACCTCAACGCCGCGTATGTCGACATCGTCAATGGCGGCAGCGGCAAGGAAGTGAAACTGGACCTCGGCAATTCGCGGGTGCTGGCGAGCATCGCTGGCATCGGCCTCGACCTGGCCCATGGCGATGCGGTGAACGGCGTGCTGGCGACGCCGACAAATCCGGACACTCGCGACCCTAACGCGAGCAAAAGCTTTGGCTCGCTCACGCTCGACCTGCGCCTGGGCGGCAGCTTGAGCATTGCCAGTGGCGGCGCCAGCGGGCAGGGCATTCGTATTCGGCCGAATATCGCGATCACCAACAGCCTGTTTCAGTATCAGGACGAAGGCGTGCTGCGGGCCGAGAATTTTGCTGGCGTGCTGAGCAGCACCAGTGGCCTGACGGTGGACTTGGCGAGCGACACGGTGGGGACATTTGCTCAGGTGAAGTTTCCTGATTTGCGGCTGAATGCGACCTTGGGCGGCCTGATTATTGGCAATGCCAGCAACCAGAAGCTTGGCAGCCTTGGGATTGATCTGAATTTCCTCGATGACGGCGCGAAGCAGAACTGGCTGAAGCTGCGGGCGGGCGGCGACGTCAATTCCGGGCTCAAGGGCGTGACCGCAGACGTGAGCTGGAACATGGTCAACAGTTCGGTATCGCTGACCGATAACGGCAACAGCATGTGGTTCAGCGGCCTGCGCACCAACGGCAGCGGCCAGGTGACACTCGATGTGACCAAAAAGCTGCGCCGCTGGGGCCAGCACGGGCTGCTACGGCGGCACCCAGAGCGACATGAGCCTGGGCAGCTATAACGGCCATTACGACGGGCTGCGTGTGGGCCTCAATAACGTCAAGGGCAGTTACAGCTTCGATGGCCTGCGAGTGGGCAGCGCCACGGCGCCGTTGCAGGGCGGCACCGAGTTGCTGGTGCTGATGGAGATTTTTCCCGCCTACGACTTCACCCTGAATGGCCAACTGACCATTCAACCGGGCGGCAACGTGGGCAGCGGTGTGCGCTACAACGCTGACTTCTATGTGACCGAAGCGCGCGCGGCGATTACGGTCGACGAGGCCGGGCGCGGCTTGTGGTTGTCGGGCACCAGTTACGACATGCATTTCCGTGACGGCACGCTGGATATCAGCAGCGGCGCGGCGGGCGAGAAGGGCGGCGTCGAACTGCGTAAGGGCACGTATTGGTCGAAGCTCGACGTCAGCGATGTGCGCTGGGGTGACCGCGCCACGGGCACCAGTCTCGGGCGGATCATGCTCAAGCGGTACGAGCAGGGTTCGACCCTGGCGCTGAGTTCAGGCGGCGCCGGTGCGTTGTGTGTCGGCGGCAGTGGCGGCACGGCCAGCGCCTGTGGCGCCAGCGGCGGGCGCTGGGAAGATCGCGGCAACGAAGGTGTGTCGGTGAAACTGAAAAGCGTGTTCGTGCGTGATACGGCGGTGGACAGCTCGGTCAACGGCGTCGCCACCGACGAGAAGCGCAACCAGGTGCTGTGGGAAACCAACCGCACGGCAGGCAACGGCACCGGGGCGCAGTTGGTGATCGACAACTTTTCCACGTCCGACGGCGATCCGAACAATCCCAACGCCAATACCTATGGCGTGAATGCCGACCTGAACCTGGATGTTGCGCCGACCACCGTAAAAGTGAAAAGCGGGGCGAATGCGGGCACGACCGTGACGCCGGATCCGCTGGGGTTTGCGGTGAACGGGCGCATTACCTTCAAAGAGGTGAATGTGGATCGCTTGCAGAATGTGCACCCAACCGGCGGGGCGGTGACGGCCATGTATGGCATCAAGGCGCAGAACGCCGACATTCGCGCCAACCTCACCGCTACGCCGATTAACTAAGCGCGCGGCTTTTATCGGCGCGCATCGCGCACTTTTTCGCGGGCAAAAAAAGACCCGGCAAGAGCCGGGTCAAAAACCGTGATTAGCCTGATGAGGAGATAATCTGAAAGGCCGACTGAAGGTCTCTCAAAATATCGACTGATCTCGCGACCAGTTGCGGTAATAATAACAATTCTCATTTCTCAGTCAACCCCTTCCCCCAAACTTTTTTCTCGCCGGGCTTTAAAAGCACAAAACCCGGCGCTTGGCCGGGTTTTGCGTACAGCGTACGGCTTACTCGCTAGCGGGCAAACGCAGCTGGGTGACTTCTTTGTTCAGCAGATCGATGCGCCGCGCCATGCTTTCAATCAGGCTGTGGGCGATACGCGGATTGCTTTGCGTGAGGCTGAGGAATTGTTCCTTCGGAATCACCATCACCGTGCAAGGCTCGCTGGCCAGAACGGTGGCGCTGCGTTTCTCGCGGGTGAACACCGCCATGGCGCCGAAGATTTCATCTTTCTGAACATCGCCGACCTTATGGCCGTCGACGTAAGCCTCGGCGTGGCCTTCGATGATGATGAATACGTGGTCGGCTTCGTCGCCCTGGTGAATAAGCTCTTCGCCAGCAGCAAAATGCTGGAAGCCGGTGGCGGGGCGGATTTCCGGCTGTTTCAAACGCGCGAGTGCGTCGGACAGCAGCGCCGTATGGCCAATCAAGTACTGAACGAACAGTTCCAGCCGCATTTCGCTGGCATAGATATGTTTGAACACTTCGCTGCGGGTGTACGGCACCAGGCTCAGGGGCTCTTCGCTGCTGTACCGGCAGGTGGGAAATTCGATGCCTTGGCGCAGGCCGAACAGATCGCCTTCCTGCAGATAGAACAACGGACGCTCATCGACCAACGCATGCAGTAAGCCGTTTTCGATGATGAACAGCTGATTTCCCGGCACTGCTAGCGCGAGGTCGTCGGTGCGCTCCAGACGCAAGGTCGCGCCCGAAGGCGCAAGCCCTTCCAGCAGTTGCGTGGGGATGCCTTGCAGTCGGTTGATCAGCTGGTCGGCGTACGCCGGTTGCTCCCCGAGTAGGTACATACAGTAATTCCTTGAACTGGCTGGGCTTTCGAGAACGCACGAAGGTCCCTGAAACAATAGTTCGTGGCCGCCTCGGCGTAAATCCTCGAGCGCAGAGGATGTGAGCTAGCTCTTATTGTGCGGGGGCATAGCGTCCAGCTGGCCATTCAACTCCGCTTTGTGGGCCGGAGGCAACTCATTCCAGTGCACATCCAGCAATGCACCTTCGATTGCATAGAGTAAGACCTTCGACGCCCTGAACCCGCGCGCCTGCACGGCACGGTAGGCGCCCACTGCACCCAGGCGGCGTAGGTCGGTTGCGCTATGGATGCCGACGGCATGCAGCCATTGCGATGAGGTTTTACCCAGGTTTTTGAGGTGTTGCAGTTCGTCGTTCATCGCGCCTCCTTGGCTGCCGTGCTTAGTCCCCCGCGGTTAGCGCGACGGGGACCCTGCCAGGAAGTGTAGCGGCCAGTTCACAAAACGTGGCTGTTTGACATCTCTCCATGCTTTTTCCAGTGCCGGGGCGACGTCGGCGACCGGATCGCGCCCATTTTTGCGCTCCCACAACTGGCACGCCGACCACGTGCGCAAATACCCCAACAGGTGGTCGAAGCTCCACTGTGCCTGCATGGAAAAGGCGGGCATCGCTATCGGTTGCAGCGGTGAGTGAATGTCGCGGTAGCCGGCCTCGATGCTGGCCCGCCCGGCTGGCCAGTAGCCGCCCAGCGTGTTCCAGTAGAAATCGTTGACCACCTCGTCAATCGCCTCGTCGATGCTCATCAGCCCATAACACCAGGCGCAAAACAGCCCGTCCGGTTTCAGCAGCCGTTGCACTTCATCAAAGAAGGATGGGCCGGCGAACCAATGCAGCGCCTGAGCGACAATGATCAGATCCAGGCTTCGGCTGGCCAGCGGGATCGCCGTTGCGTCAGCGGCGAACACCGAAGTCGCCTGCAGCGTTTCACTGGCAGCGAGTTGCTCAACGCTGGCGTCACAGGCCAACACCTGGCGAAAGTGGGCAAGCAGCGGTTCGCTGGCCTGACCAGAGCCGCAGGCGATATCCAGCGCGCGTTCGGTGCTCGGACTTTGCTGCGCCAGCCATTGAAACAAGGCATCCGGGTAATGCGGGCGGAAGCTGGCGTATGCGGCAGCGCGGTTACCGAACAGTTGGGCAATTTCGCTCATGAAGGCGTGGACCGATAGCGCATGCGCGTGCCGTACGTAAGCGACATGACGATTTCATCCGCACTCAGTTCGATGGGGAAGAACACCCCGGAGATTTGCGCGTGCGCGATGCTCGCGCCGTCCATGCGCGTGTTGCGCAAATCCATGCCGCGCAAGTCGGCGCCGCGAAAGTAGGCGTCGGTGAAGTTGAAACCATCGGCTTCAAGCAGCCGCAGGTCCAGGCCGCGAAAGTCGGCGCCGGTAAAATCAAAGTCGCCACCTTGGGCTTTCAAGGCGTTCACGCCTTCGATGTCTTCATTGTGCAGCAGCACGTACAGCGGATTTTCCAATTGACGCGGCTTGCTCATGGCGGGCCTCCGATGTGGGGTTCATCGGCAGTATAGAAGCCGCGCTCAGCTCTGCCCGCTGGCTGAGCGCGGTGATCGCGGAGGCTTAGAGGCCTGGCAGGCGCTGGCGGATGCGTTCGATCAGGGAGTCGAGGCTGGCGCTCTCATGGGTGTCGACGCGTTTGGTCAGCACCAGTTCTTCTGCATTAAGCGGCTCGCGGCTGTTTTGCTGGGCGCGGATAACCTCGATGGTGGCATCCGATGGGTCTTGCGCGGCCGCCTGACGCTGCGCCAACCAGCTGGCGATAACGGTTTCGGGAGCCTGGCAATCCAGAATCACGAAGGGGGCACCGGTTTCCTGCGCAACGTCCCACGCGGCCTGGCGCTGCGCCTGTTTCAGGTAAGTTGCGTCGATCACCACCGGGAAGCCGGCGCGCAAGGCCGACTCCGCCAGTTGATGCAGGCGCTGGTACGTGGCAATGCTGGCGTCTTCGCTGTAGATGCCGGCAGTCAATTGCCCTTGTTCGGCCGTTTTCTGCTCGCCAAACAGGCGTTTGCGTTCGACGTCCGAGCGCAAGCGAATGGCGCCAAGGGCTTCAACCAAGCGCATGGCGACATGGCTTTTGCCCACGGCCGAAACGCCATGGGTGATCGCCAGCAAACGCGAGGGAATGGCGCTGTAACTTTCGGCCAGGGCGGCATAGCTGCGGTACTGACGCAAAATTACCGCGCGTTGCACGGCGCTTTCTTCCTGGCCGAGGCGGAAAAGGCCGACCTTGCCACGCACCATCGCCCGATAGGCTTTATAGAAGTTGAGAATTTCCAGCGCGTCGTAGTCGCCAGTTTGTTCCAGCCAGGCGCTGACGAAACGGCGCGACAACGGCTTGAGGCCACGGTCTTCCAGGTCCATTGCCAGGAAGGCGGCATCGGCGGTGACGTCGGTCAGGCGGAAGGGCTCATTGAATTCGATGCAGTCGAACAGCACCACTTTGCCGTCCAGCAGGGTGGCGTTGCCCAAGTGGATATCGCCGTGGCATTCACGAATAAAGCCCTCAGCTTTACGACGCTCGAACAGCGGCTGCAGGCGCTCGAAGCTGGCTTCGGCCCAGGCTTGCAACGCGTCGAGCTGAAGCAGATCGGCTTTTTCCGAGAGCATGGGGCGGATCTGTTCGAAGTTTTGCGTGACCGGCGCCATGATCGCGGCGGCGGTGCCCAGCGGATGGTCTTGCGGCACGCGCGGCGCGTTCAGGTGGAACTGCGCGATCTGTGTGGCGAGGGCGTCGATGTGGTCGGTAGTCAGCTCGCCGCGGCTTTGCACTTCGGCCAGTAGCTGGCTTTGTGGGAACTGGCGCATTTTCAGGGCGTAGTCGATTACCGGGCCGCTGCCGTTAATTTGCGGAGCATCGGCACTGCCGGTGATGGGCAGCACTTCGAGGTACAGCCCTTCGGTCAGGCGCTGGTTCAGGCGCAGCTCTTCGTTGCAGAAGTGCTCGCGGTCTCTAAGGGATGTGAAATCGAGAAAGCCGAAGTTGACCGGCTTTTTGATTTTGTAAGCGAAGGGACCGGTCAGCACCACCCAGGAGATGTGCGTTTCAATGACCTGGAAACCTTCTACCGGATGCGGGTAAAGGGCCGGGTTCTGCAAGGCGGCAATCAGGGTTTGGCTCACGGTCTTTCCTTGAATAACGGACTGAATTCAGGCGGCCATTATGGCGGCTGTGAGCAAGTGTGCAAACCGCTGGGAGGCGTCTGTCTGGCCCAGGCAAAGTGCGTATAATGCGCCGCCATGACACGTACCCGATCTTCTCGCCCCTCTCGTTCGCGCCCTAAATCCCGCTCTGGTGGCATGCGCCGCTGGCTGGGTTGGCTGCTCAAACTCAGCATCGTCGGCCTGGTGGTCGTGGCCGGTTTTGCCGTGTACCTCGACGCCGTGGTGCAGGAGAAATTCTCCGGCAAACGCTGGACCATTCCCGCCAAGGTGTACGCCCGGCCGTTGGAGTTGTTTGTGGGCCAGAAACTGGCTAAAGACGATTTCCTCACCGAGCTGGATGCCCTTGGCTATCGCCGCGAAACCTCGGTGACCGGACCCGGCGCCGCAGTGGTGGCGGGCAATAACATTGATTTGAATACCCGCGGCTTTCAGTTTTATGAAGGTGCGGAGCCTGCGCAGCGCATTCGTGTGAAGTTTTCTGGCGACTACGTGGCCGGGCTCACTCAGTCCAGCGGCCAGGATCTCGCCGTGGCACGCCTGGAGCCGCTGTTGATCGGGGCCTTTATCCAGCGCACAACGAGGACCGGATTCTGATCAAGCTCGATCAGGCTCCTCCTTATTTAGTGGAAACATTGGTAGCGGTTGAAGACCGCGAGTTTTTCCACCATTTCGGCGTGTCGCCAAAATCCATTGCCCGTGCGTTCTGGGTCAATGCCAGCGCCGGGCAGATGCGCCAGGGCGGCAGTACGCTGACGCAGCAGTTGGTGAAAAACTTTTACCTGACCAGCGAACGCAGCCTCAGCCGTAAAGCCACTGAGGCCATGATGGCGGTGTTGCTGGAGCTGCATTACAGCAAGGAGGAAATTCTCCAGGCTTACCTCAACGAGGTATTTCTCGGTCAGGACGGGCAGCGTGCGGTGCATGGCTTCGGTCTGGCCAGTCAGTACTTCTTCAGCCAGCCCATGGCGGAGCTGAAGCTCCATCAGGTGGCGTTGCTGGTCGGCATGGTGAAAGGGCCAACCTATTACAACCCGCGCCGTAATCCGGAGCGTGCGCTTGAGCGACGTAATCTGGTGCTCGATCTGTTGGCTTCGCAAAACGTCGTCACTGTCAAACAGGCCGAAGCGGCTAAGAAAAATGCCGCTGGGCGTGACCAAGCGCGGCAGCATGGCAGACAGTTCCTACCCGGCCTTCCTCGATTTGGTGAAGCGCCAGTTGCGCCAGGACTACCGCGATGAAGACTTGACGGAAGAAGGCCTGCGAATTTTCACCAGCTTCGATCCGATTCTTCAGCAGAAAGCCGAGAACGCACTGCACACCACGCTGAAGGGCTTCAAGGGCCGCAAAGGCGCCGACGAAGTGGAAGCCGCCATGGTGGTGACCAATCCGGAAAGCGGCGAAATTCAGGCCATGCTCGGCAGCCGTCAACCACGCTTCGCCGGGTTCAACCGCGCGTTGGACGCGGTGCGGCCTATTGGCTCGCTGGTTAAACCAGCGGTGTACTTGACTGCGCTGGAACGCCTGAGCCAATACACGTTGACCAGTTGGCTGGAAGACGAGCCGTTCTCGGTCAAGAGTAAAGACGGTCAGGTGTGGACGCCGCAAAACTACGATCGAAAGGCTCACGGGACGATTTATCTGTACCAAGGCCTGGCTAACTCCTACAACTTGTCGACCGCCAAGCTCGGGCTGGAGCTGGGTGTTCCGAATGTGCTGAAGACGCTCCAGCGATTGGGTGTTTCCCGTGAGTGGCCGGCATTCCCATCGATGTTGCTGGGTGCGGGCGCGCTCAGTCCGATCGAAGTGGCCGGCATGTACCAGACGCTGGCCAACGGTGGTTTCAATACGCCATTGCGCGGCATTCGGAGTGTGTTGACTGCCGAAGGGGAACCTCTCAAGCGCTATCCGTTCCAGATTCAACAGCGTTTTGATCCAGGTGCCATTTACCTGGTACAGAACGCAATGCAGCGCGTGATGCGCGAAGGCACCGGGCGCTCGGTCTATAACCAACTGCCGTCGACGTTGAACCTGGCCGGCAAGACCGGCACCAGTAACGATTCGCGCGACAGCTGGTTTGCCGGTTTCAGTCAGGATTTGCTGGCCGTTGTGTGGATGGGCCGTGACGATAACGGCGGCACACCCTTCACCGGCGCAACGGGTGCTTTGCAGGTGTGGACAGGGTTTATGAAACAGGCTGACCCATTGCCGCTGAACATGCCGCTGCCCGATAACGTGGTCCAGGTGTGGGTCGACGCGAACAACGGTCAAGGCTCCGATGCCAACTGCCCGAACGCGGTACAGATGCCGTATATTCGCGGCAGCGAGCCGGCAGCCGGTGCGGCCTGCGGCGGGCAAACGCCTGCAGGGGAAGTGATGGACTGGGTGCGCGGTTGGATGAATTAAGTGATGAGGTGCTCAGTGAATAAGTGGTTGATCCCTGCATTAATAGCCACCAGCGTGCTGACCGGTTGCGCCAGTGTTCAACGTGGTTCGATCCCGGTGGTCGACTCTGGCGCGCCGCTTTCCGCTGATCGCCCGCCGGTCAATGGACGCGCGACCACTGGCGGCTACGCGCAAACGCCAGCCCAGCCGCAGACTCAATCGGTGCCGCAGGACTCCGGCGTGGTGGTGATGGTGCCGGGCCAGGGCCGTGCGCCTGCGCCCATTCAAACTTACCCGGGCGGCTCATCCGTGAGCAGTGCGCCGATATCGTCGGGCGGCATTACGTCTGGCCCGATCACGACGGGTCCGATCACGCCCGGCCCGAGCGCCAGTTACAGCGTGCCCACCCCTGTGGCGCCAAGCGGTATCCCGTCATCGGGCGGTCTGGCCGCTGATGAACAGTTGGATGGCCCGGTGCTGGCCTTGCTCACCACGGCGCAACAGCAGCAGAGCAGTGGCGATCTCAATGGTGCCTCGTCCAGTCTGGAGCGCGCGCAGCGCATCGCCCCAAGCGAGCCGCAAGTATTGTATCGACTGGCTCAGGTGCGTTTGGCTCAAGGTGATGCCGCGCAAGCCGAACAGGTAGCGCAGCGTGGTCTGACCTATGCCAGCGGTCGCCCCACACTCCAAGCCAGCCTGTGGGGGCTAATCGCCCAAGCGCGGGAAAAACAAGGCAACGCCTCGGGCGCCGCCCAGGCTCGCCAGAAGGCTCAGGTGAATCTCTGATGGATCAGCGGCTGCCTGCGCTGGCGGATCACTTGCTGCTGATTGAGCGGGAATTGCGTGCTCAAGGATGGTGGGCGGCGACGCCTCCGTCCGCTGATGCTTTGGCTAGCGTCGAACCGTTTTGCGTAGACAGCCTGTCGTTCGAAGAGTGGCTGCAGTGGATTTTTCTGCCGCGCATGAAGGTAATTATCGAAAGCGGGCAGCCGCTGCCGTCGGTGTCTGGCATTCGGCCAATGGCGGAAATGGTCTACAGCGCCAAGCTAGGGCAAGGCGACCGGCTTGCTCGTGTTGCTTGGCGAGTTTGATGGCTTGATCGGCGCGGCAACTTCCTAGGAAGTTGCCGGTGTGGCGGGAGGCGTCAGTCGCTGCACGTGTCGGTAATGGCTTTCATATCTTCGGCAATTTTGCTTTGCCGCTCTTCCTCGGTGAAGCGGCGTGTTTCGCCGTTCACTTGCACCATCAAGCGCGGATTGTTCTGAAGTTGCGACAGGTGGGTACGCACCGCCTCGCAGTACTTCGCGCGCTCTTCCTCTTTCGCGGCAATTTCTTTCTTCACTTTTTTCATCAATGGCTTTCTGCGCCGGATCATCGACCGTCCCGGGTGCCGGTAATTTGGGCAGTGCCGGGGGAGGCGTTGGCTTCGGCTGGGAAACTTGGGTGCTGATCGGCGTAGCGTCCTGGCCCTGCGGCGGCTGGGCGCCAAAGTGGGTGTTGCCCTGTGCATCGACCCATTTGTAAACCTGGCTGGCCGAGGCGGCTGCGCTTAGGGCCAACAGCAAGCTGCCGGTGATGATCATGCGTCGCATGCGGTGTCCTTCTGATTAGCGGCGGAACGTGCTGCTAACTATAACCAAATCCAGCCACTCGTCACCCTGCACCCGGTCACAGCTGCAATTCAAAGAAAGCACCACGGATGACTTGACTTGAGAGCGTTGAATCCGAACAATTCGACGTTCGCTGTAGTGGAGTCGGCCGCAAGCAGGCTTTAGCTCAGCAGACATGAGGCGCATACCCGTGCCGACCTGTTACACCCGCAACGCGTTACCTCGCGCTGGGTGGGAAAACCCCGAAACACTTAGGGGCGTTCCCAATACTTGCTCAAGTAGTAGCTGGCGTAGTCGGCGACCACCGTCGCTCATGCTCTGCTTGGCGGTAAACCTATTCGGACCCGTTCGTTTGTGAGCGGTTCTCTAAGCGTTTTAGAGGTGAACAACGTGGAGCTTTTATCTGGCGCTGAAATGGTCGTCCGCTTTTTGCGTGACGAAGGCGTTAAGCATATCTATGGGTACCCAGGCGGTGCCCTCCTGCATATTTACGATGCGCTGTTCAAAGAGCCGGAAGTGACTCACATCCTGGTTCGTCACGAGCAGGCCGCGACCCACATGGCTGACGGTTACGCCCGCGCCACCGGTAAAGCCGGCGTGGTGCTGGTGACGTCCGGCCCTGGTGCGACTAACGCCATTACCGGTATTGCCACTGCCTACATGGACTCCATCCCGATGGTGATCCTGTCTGGCCAGGTGCCTAGCAATATGGTCGGTACCGACGCGTTCCAGGAAACCGACATGATCGGTATCTCCCGGCCGATCGTGAAGCACAGCTTCATGATCAAACACCCGTCCGAAATCCCCGAAGTCATGAAGAAGGCTTTCTATATCGCTCAGTCCGGCCGCCCAGGTCCGGTAGTTGTCGATATCCCGAAAGACATGACCAACCCGGCGGAAAAATTCGAATACGTTTATCCGAAGAAAGCCAAGCTGCGCTCCTATAGCCCAGCTGTGCGTGAGCCACTCCGGGCAGATCCGCAAAGCCGCTGAGATGCTGCTGGCGGCCAAGCGCCCAATTCTGTATTCGGGTGGCGGCGTGATCATGGGCAATGCATCCGAGCCGCTCACCGAGCTGGCGAAAATGCTGAATCTTCCCGTGACCAATACCCTGATGGGCTTGGGCGGTTTCCCTGGTACTGACCGCCAATTCATCGGCATGTTGGGCATGCACGGCAGCTACACCGCCAACCTGGCGATGCACCACGCCGATGTGATTCTGGCCGTTGGCGCGCGCTTTGATGACCGTGTTATCAATGGCCCGTCGAAGTTCTGCCCGAACGCCAAGATCATCCACATTGACATCGATCCGGCGTCGATCTCGAAAACCATCAAGGCCGACGTGCCAATCGTAGGTCCGGTCGACAGTGTGCTGACCGAGATGGTCGCCATCCTCAAAGAAATCGGCGAAACCCCGAATAAAGAAGCGGTGGCCAGCTGGTGGAAACAGGTTGATGAGTGGCGTGGCGAAGGCGCGTTGTTCCCTTACGAGAAGGGCGACGGCAGCATCATCAAGCCGCAGACCGTGGTTGAGACCTTGTGCGACGTCACCAACGGCGATGCCTTTGTGACCTCCGACGTGGGCCAGCATCAGATGTTTGCGGCGCAGTACTACCGCTTCAACAAGCCGAACCGTTGGATCAACTCCGGTGGTCTGGGCACGATGGGTTTTGGCTTCCCGGCTGCGATGGGCGTGAAGCTCAACTTCCCGGACGCCGACGTGGCGTGCGTGACCGGCGAAGGCAGTATCCAGATGAACATTCAGGAACTGTCGACCTGCTTGCAGTACGGCTTGCCGGTCAAGATCGTCAACCTGAACAACGGTGTGCTGGGCATGGTTCGCCAGTGGCAGGACATGACCTACAGCGGGCGCCATTCGCACTCGTACATGGAATCGCTGCCGGACTTCGTCAAACTGGTCGAGGCTTATGGCCACGTGGGTATGAAAATCACCGATCTGAAAGACCTGAAGCCAAAAATGGCTGAGGCCTTTGCGATGAAAGATCGTCTGGTATTCCTCGATATCCAGGTGGACACCAGCGAGCACGTTTACCCGATGCAGATCAGAGATGGCTCCATGCGTGACATGTGGCTGAGCAAGACGGAGCGGACATAATCATGCGACATATCATCTCTCTGCTTCTGGAAAACGAACCGGGCGCGCTGTCCCGCGTGGTGGGGCTGTTCTCTCAACGTAACTACAACATCGAAAGCCTGACCGTGGCGCCGACTGAAGATCCGACCTTGTCGCGTCTGACGTTGACTACTGTCGGCCATGATGAGGTGATCGAGCAGATCACCAAAAACCTGAACAAGCTGATCGAAGTCGTCAAGCTGGTAAACCTGTCGGAAAGCGCCCATATCGAGCGCGAGCTGATGCTGGTGAAAGTGAAAGCGACGGGCGCGCAGCGTGCCGAGATCAAGCGTACTACCGATATTTTCCGCGGCCAGATTGTGGATGTGACGAGCAGCGTCTACACCATCCAGCTCGCTGGAACCAGCGACAAGCTGGACAGCTTCATTCAGGCAGTGGGCACCAGTTCGATTTTGGAAACGGTCCGCAGCGGCGTCACCGGCATTGCCCGTGGCGACAAAGTTCTGAGCATCTAACTCATTTAGCGCGAGGCCCTGACGGGCCTCAGAAATCAGGGGAAATTCATGAAAGTTTATTACGATAAAGACTGCGACCTTTCCATCATCCAGGGTAAGAAAGTCGCCGTTATCGGTTACGGTTCGCAAGGCCACGCTCAAGCGTGCAACCTGAAAGACTCCGGTGTTGACGTGACCGTTGGCCTGCGCCCGGATTCCTCTTCCCGCGCCAAAGCTGAAGCTCATGGTTTGAAAGTAGCTGACGTGCCTGCTGCCGTTGCTGCTGCCGACCTGGTCATGATCCTGACCCCGGACGAGTTCCAGTCCCAGCTGTACAAAAACGAAATCGAGCCGAACATCAAGAAAGGCGCCACCCTGGCCTTCTCCCACGGCTTCGCGATTCACTACAACCAGGTTGTGCCGCGCAAAGACCTCGACGTGATCATGATCGCGCCGAAGGCTCCGGGTCACACCGTGCGTACCGAGTTTGTCAAAGGCGGCGGTATTCCTGACCTTATCGCTGTTTACCAGGACGCTTCTGGCAATGCCAAGAACGTTGCCCTGTCTTACGCTTCGGGCGTGGGCGGCGGCCGTACCGGCATCATCGAAACCACCTTCAAAGACGAAACCGAAACCGACCTGTTCGGCGAACAAGCCGTTCTGTGCGGCGGTACCGTTGAGCTGGTTAAAGCGGGCTTCGAAACACTGGTTGAAGCCGGCTATGCGCCAGAAATGGCTTACTTCGAGTGCTTGCATGAGCTGAAGTTGATCGTTGACCTCATGTACGAAGGCGGTATCGCCAACATGAACTACTCGATCTCCAACAACGCTGAATACGGCGAGTACGTAACCGGTCCGGAAGTCATCAACGCCGAATCCCGTCAGGCCATGCGTAACGCTTTGAAGCGCATCCAGGACGGCGAATACGCCAAGATGTTCATCAGCGAAGGCGCCACCAACTACCCATCGATGACCGCCAAGCGTCGTAACAACGCCGCTCACGGTATCGAGATCATTGGTGAGCAGCTGCGTTCCATGATGCCGTGGATCGCTGCCAACAAGATCGTCGACAAAGCCAAAAACTAAGGCTGTTCGATCCAGAAAAAACGCGGCTACGGCCGCGTTTTTTCGTTCTAGGCTAAGGCTCTGGTATAAAGCCTCAGTGCTGGAGCGGGTGAACCCCGGATCAGCGTACTGGTCGAAAAACTTTCCAAACCGTTGCAAGGTGTAGTTCATGAACGAACGTCCCGAGGAGCCGGCTAACGGTTCCGATGCAGAGAGCCTGCTGCCAATCGATGAGCATGTTGAAGAAGGTCATGACGCCGAAGGGCGCAAAGTCCGCCACCGCGGGGTTTACCTGCTGCCCAACCTGTTCACCACCGCCAACCTGTTTGCCGGTTTCTACTCGATCATCAATGCCATCAACGGCAACTTCTATGTAGCAGCCGCCACGGTGTTCGTAGCGATGGTGCTTGATAGTCTCGACGGTCGCGTTGCGCGTCTGACCAATACCCAGAGCGCGTTCGGCGCCGAGTACGACTCGCTGTCCGATATGGTCGCGTTCGGTGTAGCGCCGGCCATTCTTGCCTTTGAATGGGCGCTGGGAAGCATGGGCAAAGTGGGCTGGATGGTTGCCTTCATCTATGTGGCCGGTGCTGCGCTGCGGTTGGCGCGCTTCAATACGCAGATTGGCACGGTCGATAAACGCTACTTCATTGGTCTGGCTAGCCCGGCAGCAGCCGGTGTGGTCGCGGGCACCGTATGGGCGTTCAGCGACTTCGGCATCCAAGGTTCGAACATGTCGTTCGTGATCGCCTTGTTGGTGGCAGCCGCAGGCATGTTGATGGTGAGCAACATCAAGTATTACAGCTTCAAGGATCTCGACCTCAAAGGACGGGTGCCTTTTGTAGCGATTCTTGCGGTGGTGTTGGTATTCGCCGTGGTATTCAGCGACCCACCACGTATTTTGCTGCTGATATTCCTCGCCTATGCTGCGTCCGGGCCTGTTCAATACCTGCTGCGCCTGCGCCGTCGTAAAACTGCGGAGTGATGTAATTTCCCTCAGGCTCCGCGGTCTATTGGCGCGTCAGTCACTGATAGTCGCGGAGTTTCCCATGTTGATCAAAATCCCTTCTGCTTCCGCGTCGAGTGAATCCGACGTCACGCCCGAGTCGGTTTACCTCTCACGTCGTTCCTTCTTTGCTGCAGCAGGTGGCGCCGCCGCGGCATTGGCGCTGCCGGCATACGTGCGCGCGGAAGCCTCGCGCTATGCGGATGTTGAAGAAGCCCCGGCGCCAGGTTGGTTCGCTGACAAGTTGAAGGCGGCTCGCTGGCAAGCCGTTACCGCCGGCAGTGAAACGATCACGCCGTTCAAAGACGCTACGCACTACAACAACTTCCTATGAGTTTGGGCCTGATAAAGGTGACCCGGCACGCTACGCCGGCTCGTTTAAAGCTGAGCCCTGGACGGTGATGGTCGATGGGGAGGTTGCCAAGCCGGGTCGCTACTCGTTGGAGGATATGTTCAAGGAGCAGCAACTTGAAGAGCGGATTTACCGCCTACGCTGCGTCGAGGCTTGGTCAATGGTCATTCCCTGGATGGGGTTTTCGTTGGGCGACGTGCTCAAACGCTTCGAGCCGACGGCGAAAGCCAAATATGTTCGCTTCGAAACAGTGGTCGACCGTGAGCAAATGAAAGGGCAGAGCTCCAGCTTCTCGCTGATCGACTGGCCTTATATAGAAGGCTTGCGCATGGACGAGGCGATGCATCCGTTGGCGATTCTTGCGGTTGGCATGTATGGGCGGGTGTTGCCGGGGCAGAACGGGGCGCCGTTGCGTCTGATCGTGCCTCGGAAGTATGGCTTCAAGAGCATCAAGTCGATTGTGCGAATCACCCTGACGGAAGAGCAGCCTACTAATACGTGGCAGGCGCTGGCGGCTGACGAGTATGGGTTCTATGCCAACGTAAATCCGGCCGTTGACCATCCGCGTTGGACGCAGGCGCATGAGCGACGTCTGCCGAGCAGTCTGTTTAGTCCGAATGTAATGCCGACCCGTCTGTTCAATGGGTATGACGAGGTGGCCTCGTTGTATAGCGGTTTAGATTTGCGGACTAACTATTGATGCGATATCGGTTATGGCGTTTCGCGGTGTTTTGTCTGGCCCCCGTTCTCCCTTTGTATTGGCTGTATCAAGCCTGGGCGTTTGCGCTAGGGCCAGATCCGGGCAAGGTGCTTGTTGATCGCTTGGGGCTGGGTGCGCTGACACTGCTGCTTATTACCTTAGCGATGACACCGCTGCAGCGCTTGACCGCGTGGGGAGGCTGGATTGCGGTGCGGCGGCAGTTGGGGCTTTGGTGCTTTACTTATGCGGTGCTGCATGTGTCGGCTTACGCCGTGTTTGTGCTTGGGCTGGATGGCGGGCAGCTGTTGATCGACTTGCGCAAGCGCCCTTACATCTTCGTTGGGGCTTTGGCGTTTATCGGCTTGCTCGCGTTGGCCGTTACGTCCAACCGCTGGAGTATTAGAAAGCTGGGC
>NZ_OZ409830.1:0-4462500 GCF_979258055.1 Pseudomonas sp. AC211 | reverse complement strand
CGTTATCCGGATCGAGGACAGTGTATGGTGGGTAGTTTGACTGGGGCGGTCTCCTCCTAAAGAGTAACGGAGGAGTACGAAGGTGCGCTCAGACCGGTCGGAAATCGGTCGTAGAGTATAAAGGCAAAAGCGCGCTTGACTGCGAGACAGACACGTCGAGCAGGTACGAAAGTAGGTCTTAGTGATCCGGTGGTTCTGTATGGAAGGGCCATCGCTCAACGGATAAAAGGTACTCCGGGGATAACAGGCTGATACCGCCCAAGAGTTCATATCGACGGCGGTGTTTGGCACCTCGATGTCGGCTCATCACATCCTGGGGCTGAAGCCGGTCCCAAGGGTATGGCTGTTCGCCATTTAAAGTGGTACGCGAGCTGGGTTTAGAACGTCGTGAGACAGTTCGGTCCCTATCTGCCGTGGACGTTTGAGATTTGAGAGGGGCTGCTCCTAGTACGAGAGGACCGGAGTGGACGAACCTCTGGTGTTCCGGTTGTCACGCCAGTGGCATCGCCGGGTAGCTATGTTCGGAATAGATAACCGCTGAAAGCATCTAAGCGGGAAACTAGCCTCAAGATGAGATCTCACTGGGATCTTGAATCCTCTAAAGGGCCGTCGAAGACTACGACGTTGATAGGTGGGGTGTGTAAGCGTTGTGAGGCGTTGAGCTAACCCATACTAATTGCCCGTGAGGCTTGACCATATAACACCCAAGCAATTTGCTTAGCGCAAATTGACGGTGTGAAGACGATACAAACCGAAAATTCGGCAAACACACAAATTACCCGCAACACCATCACATACCCAATTTGGAGCTGCGCTAACGCGACGCTCCACCCGAATTGCTTGACGACCATAGAGCGTTGGAACCACCTGATCCCATCCCGAACTCAGTAGTGAAACGACGCATCGCCGATGGTAGTGTGGGGTCTCCCCATGTGAGAGTAGGTCATCGTCAAGCTTAAATTCCAAACCCCCTACTCGTGAAAACGGGTGGGGGGTTTGTTTTTGGGCGCGGAAAAGTGAAGCGGGGGCGACGGCCCCGATAGGCGCCTCGTTTCCAGTAAGGAACTTAGGAATAGAACCAGTCGTGCTTTCGACCCCAACTGCGCAGAACTCAGCAGTTCTGCCACCCTATCGGTCCAAAGACACAACGCAACGGTCGCCGCACTCACCTTATTGCGTCTACGATTGCCAGCAACCGTTCGTAATCGTTCATATCCCATTGTTTGGCACGTTCACTAGAGCTCTTTCATGTCTGATGCTGCAGATGCTCGCGAGTTGCCCGAGATGCCATTGGAGGCGTTAACCGCCTGCCATGAATGTGATTTGCTGATGCTCAAACCCCAGCTCAACGTCGGCGACAGCGCGCACTGTCCGCGCTGCGGCTTTGAGCTGTACATGAGTCGCCCCAAAGTGGTGAAGCGCAGCATGGCGCTCGTGATCGCGGCGTTGCTGTTGTATTTCCCCGCGAATTTCTTGCCGATTATGGAGCTCAGCTTGCTCGGCCAGCGCAGCGTCGACACGGTCTGGAGCGGCGTACTCGCGCTCTACAATTCCGGCATGCAAGGCGTTGCCGTGGTCGTGTTCCTCTGCAGCATGGCGGTGCCCCTGCTCAAGCTGCTTTGCCAATTTCTAGTCCTGCTCTCCATCCAACTGAAATTCGGCCGCAGCTATGGCCTGCTGCTCTACCGCATTTATCACCATATGCGCGAATGGGGCATGCTCGAGGTGTACTTGATGGGCACCCTCGTTTCCATGGTCAAACTCATCGGCCTGGCGGATGTCACGCTCGGGTTTGGTCTTGCCTGTTTCGTTGCCCTGTTGCTGATACAAGTCTGGCTTGAAGTCACCATGACGCCCCATCAAATCTGGGAAGCACTGTCCGGGGAGAGCGACCATGCGAGCCATTGATGCCGGCATCGTGGTGTGCCACGAATGCCACCAGCTCAATAGAGAAGAGCCCGACACCCACTCTCAGTTCTGCACCCGCTGCGGTGCTAGCGTTCACGCCCGTAACCCCAATAGCCTGAAGCGCACCTGGGCGCTGTTGGTGACATCGGCAATCTTGTACATCCCGGCTAACCTTCTGCCGATCATGACCGTCAGCACCCTCGGCAAAGGCGAGCCCGACACCATCATGTCTGGCGTGATCTCCCTAGTGCAGTACGGCATGATCCCTATCGCCGCCGTGGTATTTATCGCCAGCATTCTGGTGCCCACCTTCAAGCTGGTTGGCATTGGCTTGCTGCTCTACTCGGTGCAGCGCCGCCTGCCGATGACGCCCCGCCAGCGCATCGTGATGTACCGCTTTATTGAATGGATCGGCCGATGGTCGATGCTCGACGTGTTCGTCATCGCCATCCTGGTGGCCTTGGTTAACTTTGGCACCCTGGCCAGCATCGAGCCCGGCTACGGTGCCGCCGCTTTTGCCAGCGTGGTGATCCTGACCATGCTGGCCGCCCACACCTTCGACCCGCGCTTGCTCTGGGACAACACGGAAACGGATGACAATGACGATGAATGATCTGCCCAAAGCCAAAATCCGGCCGGCCTCAAATTGGTCTGCCATTTGGGTGCTGCCCCTGATCGCACTGTTGATCGGCGGCTGGCTGGCCTGGCGCGCCTATGAACAGGCGGGCATCGACATTCAGATCATTTTCGCGTCCGGCGATGGCATTCAGGCTGGCAAAACCGAGGTCATCTACAAAGGCATGCCAGTCGGCAAGGTAAAGACCCTCACCCTGGATGACACCGGCGCCCGGCTTGGCGTTATTGCCACGGTCGAAATGGACAAAGACGTAGAGCAGTTTTTGCGCACCAACACGCGCTTCTGGTTAGTTAAGCCGAGCGTGAGTCTGGCCGGCGTCACCGGGTTGGAAACCCTGGTGTCAGGCAACTACATCACGGCAGCGCCAGGCGACGGCGAGCCCGAGCGCAAATTCACGGCACTGAACGAAGTGCCGCCAATCGCCGACTCTGTGGCCGGTCTGCATCTGACCCTGAAGGCCGAGCGCCTGGGCTCGCTCAATCGCGACAGCCCGGTGTTCTACAAGCAAATCCAAGTCGGCGTGGTGAAGAGCTACAGCCTGGCCGCCGACCAGACCACCGTTGAAGTGAAGGTGTTTATCCAGCCGCAATACGCTTCATTGGTGCGCAAGCACACGCGCTTCTGGAACGCCAGTGGCGTGACCGTGAATGCGGATCTGGGCGGCTTCAAGCTGCGCACCGAATCGCTCGCCAGCATCGTTGCCGGCGGCATCGCGTTCGCTACACCGGAACACCGTAAAGACAGCCCGCCCACCGACCCAAGCCTGCCCTTCCGCCTGTATGAAGATTTTGATGCCGCCCAGGTCGGCATCAAGGTCAATGTGAAACTCAGCGATTTCGAAGGGCTGCAAGCGGGTCGCACACCGATTATGTATAAGGGCATTCAGGTCGGTACGCTGAAAACCCTGAAGATGAACGACGACCTTGCCACCGCTTCCGCCGAGCTTGCTCTCGACCCGCGCAGCGAGGACTACCTGGTGGAGGGCACCGAATTCTGGGTGGTCAAACCGGTTATCTCCCTGGCCGGCATCACCGGTATCGAAGCCTTGGTCAAAGGCAACTACATCGCCGTGCGCCCGGGCGAGAAGGGCAACCCGCCGGCCCGTGAATTCGTTGCCCGCGCCAAGGCCCCACCGCTGGACCTCAGCGCCCCTGGCCTGCATCTGGTGTTGTACAGCGACGTACTCGGCTCGCTCGAAGTCGGCAGCCCGGTGCTCTACAAACAAATCAAAGTCGGCACCGTGCAGAGCTATCAACTGGCGCGCGACCGCAAGCGCGTCGCCATTGGCGTCCACATCGAACCGGAGTACGCCAATCTGGTGAACAACTCCACCCGCTTCTGGAACGCCAGCGGCATCACCCTGAGCGGCGGTCTCTCTGGCGTCACAGTAAAAAGCGAATCCCTGCAAACCCTGCTCGCCGGTGGCATCAGCTTTGAAACGCCAGACCCCAAAGCCGCGCCGACCAAACGGGTACAGCGCTTCACCCTGCACCCCGACCGCGAAGAGGCCCTGCAGAAAGGCACGGTGATCAACATCCGCGTCGACTCGGGCGACGGCCTGAAACCCGGCACCCCGATCCGCTATAAAGGCATCGACCTGGGCAAGGTCGAAACCGTGGCCCTCACCGATGACCTGCAAGCCGTTCAGTTAACCGCCCGGATCACCGAAAGCGCCGACAAAATCGCTCGCGTCGGCTCGCAATTCTGGGTCGTCAAACCCGAACTCGGCCTGATCCGCACCGCCAACCTCGACACCCTGGTCAGCGGCCAATACCTGCAAGTACAGCCGGCCGCCAAAGCCACTGCGGCGCAGACCAACTTCGTCGCGTTGAACGAGCCGCCGATGTTGGCGACCCAGGAAAGCGGATTGAAACTGACCCTGAGCGCGCCGCGTCGTGGCTCGATCAAAGCCGATGTGCCCGTCACCTACCGGGAAGTTCAGGTGGGCAAAGTCACCGGCATCGAACTGGGCGCTACGGCGGACCGCGTGTTGATCCGCATCCTGATCGAACCGCGTTATGCCGCCCTGGTTCGCGGCGGCAGCCGCTTCTGGAGCGTTAGTGGGTTCTCAGTGGATTGGGGCTTGTTTAAAGGCGCCAAGGTGCGCACGGAATCGGTGGAATCGTTGCTGCAGGGCGGCATTGCATTCGCTACGCCGGAGGGCGATCAGATGGGTGCGCCAGCGAAGGCGGAGCAGACGTTTGTCCTCAACGAAGAGGCGAATGACGAGTGGCTAAAATGGGCCCCCAAAATTTCTTTGGGGAAATAAGCGATCGGCTGCGCGTCGGCATAGCTGCGTTGAAAACGTTATTTGAATGCTCATTGGCTTGAGCCAACTCCGCTTCAAAGAACGTTTTCGCCTTGCTCTGCTCTAGCTCGCTCGATCTCGAAATTTGTTGGGTTTGAAATGGAAAGGGCCGCTTATGCGGCCCTTTTTTGGATCAAGAGCTTCGCGGCTTAAGCCGCTCCTACAGGACTGTGCAACCTGTAGGAGCGGCTTAAGCCGCGATTGGCCCTCAAGCCAACCACACTTCCCACTATCAAGCCGGCTCAACCACCGCCTCAACCTTCACCACCGGCTCATGCCGACGGATGTATTTCCAGTCCGCTTCATCAATGTAAATCCCGTTCGGCCCGCTGCCGCCTTCCAGGTCGATGGCTACGTGTGCACACACCTGCGGTTTCACGCTGGCCAGAATCGGCACAAAGCCCAGTTGCAGGCTGGTTTCGATCAGGGCTTGCTGGTTGCGTTCGTCGATGTCGGCGGCTTCGTCGAGGTAGTAGGGCAGGCGCACTTTGCCGGCTTGTTCGCGGTCCATCAGGTGCAGCAGCAGGTACATGTTGGTCAGCGCTTTGATGGTCATGGTCGTGCCGTTCGAGGCGGCGCCGTCGATGTCGGTGTGCACAATCGGCTGGCCGCCGACTTTGGTGATTTCGAACGCCAGCTCGAACAAGTCTTTGAGCCCCAGCTGGTTGTGGTTCGCGGCTACCAGGCGTGCCAGGTATTCCTTGGCTTCCTCGTTGCGCACGTCCTGATCGGCCGACTGGTTGAGGTCGAACACCGACAGGGTTTCGCCTTCTTCGTACTGGCCGGCGCTGTGGATGATCTGGTCGATGTGTTTGAGCGCGTCTTTGTTTGGCGCCAGCACGATGCGGAAGCTTTCGAGGTTGGAGACCTGACGGCGGTTGATCTCGCGGTTGAACAGGGCCAACTGGTGTTCGAGGTTGTCGTAGTCGCTGCGGATATTGCGCAGAGTGCGGGCGATATCGGTGACGGCTGCGCGGCGGGCCTTGGCCAGGGTCAGCGCTTCATCCTGACGGTGCGCGTAGGCATTGATCAGCAAGTGCAGGCGCCGCTCCACGTCATCTTCGCTGTCGAACTTGGCCACGCCCTTGAGGCGAATCTGCGCGTACAGCGCGTCAATCTGCCCGTCGATGCGCTGCAGGCTCTGCCACGCATCCTGATAGTCGTTAAGCAGCGGCAGCAAGTTGTCGAGCGAGTCGTCCACCGGCTCCATAAACGGCGTGCCGAAGGGCAGGTTGGCTGGCAGCAACTGGCGACGACGCAGGGCGTCTTCCAGGGTGCGTTCTTTGGCTTCCAGATCGGCCAACTGGCGGCCGACCAATTGCAGCTTGGCCGACAGCTGTTGCACGCGTTCGGTAAACGCATCGCTGGCACGCTTGAGGTCGTCCTGCGCGGCTTCGGCCTGGGCCAGTTGTTCGAGCTTGGCGGGTTCTTCCACGGCCAGGGTCTGGCTGCGGCGGAAGTCTTCCAGTGCCTTCTGGGCGTCCAGCACCTGGTTGTACAGGGTCTCCGCCTGGGCTTTGCTGGCGGCGCGGTCGGAGGCCACGCTTTGCTGGGTCTTAAGCTGTTTCAGCTCTTTCTCCAGGCGCTCTTTCTGATCGCGTAACGCGGCGCGGTCGGCCAAGGCTTGCAGCGCAGGCGGTTCGATATGGCTGAGGTCGATGCTCAAGCCGGGCACTTCAAAACGCTCGGCTTTGAAGCCGTCGAGGATCACTTCCAGCGACTTCACCCACTGGCCGTCTTCATCCAGGCCGATGCCATGCTCGCCCAGCGGCAAGCTGAACAGCGCGCCGTTGAACAGGCGCATCAGGCGCTCGACGTCTTGCTGGCTGAACTCTTCACGCAAGCGCGCGTAGCTGTTGTTGTCGGCATGTTCCAGTTGTTGGCGCACCGACTTCAGGCGTTTTTCCAAGTCGCGCAGACGCTCGTCGAGGTCTTCGCTGGAGAACTGCCGCGACTGTGCCAGCGCACCGGCCAGTTCATCGTGGGCGTCTTTGGCGGCGAGCAGTTGCTGCTCCAACACCTGAGCGTTTTCCACCAGCGCGAAGCGATGTTTCAGTACGCCGAACTCGCCGAGCCAGCGCTGAATTTCGCTAATCTCACGTTCCAGGCGCATCAGCTCTTGTGTGCCGCCGCGCTGTTCGTGTTGCAAGCCGTCTTGCTCGCCACGGTAATGCTCGGCCTGAATCACCAGCTCTTCGCGGCGGGCGCCGGCATAGTCTTGCCAGGTGCCGAGCAGCGAATCGAGCAACGGCGAAATGCGGTGCAGCTTGCCGCGCAGCACTTCACGTTGCGCCACGCCAGCGCTCAGCGCTTCCACCAGCGGCCCGGCCGCGACCAGTGATTGGTAATCGGCTTCCATGCGGCGCACGTCGCGGAAGGCTTCTTCGCACGCGGCAATGTAATCGACGCTACCCGAACGCAGGCTGTGTTCGAACGCATCAAGGAACAATTGCTTGAGCTTGGCCGCGGTGATTTCGCGCATGTGCAGCAGGTTGATAAAAAGCGCGCGGAAGGTCTTCAAACTCTGCTCGCTGGTGGAGCGCAGCGGGATCAGGGTCAGGTCCAGCGGAATCGAGGTGTGGCCGCCTACGAGCAACCGGCGCAGTTCTTCCGGCTTCAGTTCATAAGCCTTGATGTTCTCCCGCTCCAGATTGGCAAACAGCTCGCGCTGGCGCAGGCAGGTGCCGTTCTTCTGGTAATGCTCTAGGTGCAACTCGCCGGCATAGGCGAAGAACTGGTGGCCGAAGCCGCCACCCGGACCGCGCCCGGCAACGCCGATTACGTGCGGGCCGTGGGGCAGAGCCACTTCAACGAGGATGTAACTGGTGTCGCTGGCGAAGTAGAACTTGCGCGAGGCTTCGAGGCTGTACTTGCCGAAGCTCATGTCTGACATGCGCGCCAGAATCGGAAATTGCAGGGCGTTGATCGAGGCGCTTTTGCCCAGGTTGTTGGCGCCGTACACCGACAATGGTTGTTCCAGCGGGAACAAACCCAGGCTGTAACCGGCGGTGTTTAGCAGGGCAAAGCGGCGGATACCGTAGCGTTCCTGGCTCATGCATCGATCTCCTGATTGGCACGCTCTTCAGCCAAGGCGCGGGCCAGGGCTTGTTCTTCGCTTTCTTCTTCAATGGCCGCATGTGCAGGTGCAGGTGCAGGTGCAGGTGCAGCGGCGATGGCGGGCAGCGGCGGAATGTCATCGTCCTGCTCGCCATCGATCAGCAGAATGTCGTCGCCGCTGTCGTCATCCACCAAGGCCGGCGTCGGCAACGGCAGCACGCTGTGCAGGCTGGCGGCCAGGTCGCGGTCTTGTTGCACCGAGAGGCACACGTCGAGGAAGCGATGCATCGGCGGCAGGAAGCGGTACACGCCGTTTTCCTCGTTGGCAAAACCCAACTGCGTCATGCGGCGCATCACCTTTTCTTCCAGCTCTTCCTGGGTGGTGACTTCGGCCTGCACAAACAGGTCGCGGTATTTCTCCAGCAGCGGTGGCAACTCATCGCGGCCCAGGCTGCCGCCGTCGAGGACGGCCAGCGGGTCACGGCCCTGGTCGGCCAGGTGCTCCACCAGAATGAAGGTGAACAGCGCCAGGCGCTGAGCGGTTTTGTTTACTTGCGCGCCCATTTGCTCGGGCACGAAATAGTAGAAACCACGGGTGTCGCACACCAGCTCGAAACCCAGCGCGCGGAACAAAGCGCGGTAGGCGTCCTGCTGGTTGGAGAGTTGGCTATACAGCTCGGCGTCGCGGTGGCTGACGTGATAACCCTTGAACAGCTCGCGGAAAATCGGCGCCAAGTGGCTGAGTTCGGACAGGTCGATATTCATACGCAAAATTCTTCAAAAAGAGTGGCGACGGGCTCAAGCATGGTTGCTGGCCACCAACGCAAAGGAGCACAGGCTGACCTGGTGCTCGGCGGTGTAATAGTCGCGGCGCTCCAGGCGCTCACGCTGAAAACGGCCGTCGCGCGACAAGCGCGAAAACCAGTACAGCAATTCATCGGTGGCGCCTTCGGGCTCCTGCTCCAGCAGCCACACCATCAGGTCGGGCATCGGCAAGGCGCTCTGGCAGCGCTCGAGCATTTCCCGCGCGGTGCGGGGCGCTTTTGGCGCTTCGCCTTTGCGCATACCGCTGGCCTTGGGGAACTGCGTGGGTTTGGGCTCGAAGCGGGCCAGGGCGTAAACGTACGACTCCACCTGACTGGTGCTGCCGAGAAAGGTGCTCTGCGGCCTAGTGAACAGCGGCAGCGCCGCCTGCGGCACGGCGTCCAGCCCCTTACGGCGAATAGCCGATAACGCCAGCGCGGCGCCACGGGTCACGGCGTTATGCCGGCGCGCTTCTTCACGCAGCGGCAGCAGCAGTTCGCGGGCGCGGCGCAGCGTTAGCTGGGCAGTGGTTTGCATTTCCAGAATGCGCGCGTGGGTGCGCAGCAGCAGGTCGTCGTCCACCAATTGGCCAAGGCGATGCTGTTCGCTCAGCAACCGCAACAGCACTTGCTCAACGCGGCGCACGCCTTGTTCGAAGGCGCCGTCGGCGTTCACCAGTTGAATCATCGGCTCAACGTATTCGTCCCAGGTCGCCAGCACTTCGGCATAGCGCTGACGCAGCGGAATTTGTCGGTCGCTGGTCTTGGCGCGGTCGGCCACGCCCACCAGTGCCTGCTCGTCGTTGGCGAGTTTTTTCAGCACGTCGCGTACACGCATGTCGAGCAAGCGCAGCTGGCGGGCCAGGTCGTTGGCGTCGCGAATCTCGAAGGCGTCCTGAATGTAGCCAGCCAGGCGTTCGAGGTGGCGCAGGTACGCTTCAATTTCCAGGCACAAGCCCAGGCGGTGTTCGCGGCGCAGGTAGGCGAGGAAGTCGTGAATTTGCGCGTTGAGCTCGAAGCGGTTCGGGCTCTTGGCCACTGGCACCAGAATGTCCAGGCGGATCCAGGTGTCCAGCAGGCCGGTGATGTCGGCGGGGGTGCTTTGCACCAGTTGCACCGCCAACTGCGCGCGCAATTCGATCAGGCTCATGGTGCCTTGGTCGAACCGTTCGCAGAGCGGCTCGAGTAACGTCCAGTGTTCAGCGAGGGCGCGCAGTACGCGCTTGGGCTCGATCATGTGGGCTCAGTCAAATCAGGTTTAGGCAGTCAGGCGCCGGGCAAAGGTCGCGATTGTACTGCATGCACAGCGGCGCGTTTCATTCTCGGCTGATCAAAGGCAGGCCACGGTTTTCGAGCGAAACCACGGCGAATCGAATGTTCGATAATCGAACGGATAGTCGATTATCGGATTGTTCCGCCACCCCTCGCGGCGTACTGTTTTCTCACCCGGCGCCTACCCCCTTTCCGAGGCGCCCCGGATAACAAGACGAGATCGAACATGGCTGAACTCCTGTCTCTACGCGAAGCGGTCGAGCGCTTTGTCCATGATGGTGACACCGTCGCCCTCGAAGGTTTTACCCACCTGATTCCGACTGCCGCGTCCCATGAATTGATTCGCCAGGGCAAGAAAGACCTGACCCTGGTGCGCATGACCCCCGACCTGGTCTACGACCTGCTGATCGGCGCCGGCTGCGCCAAGCGCCTGGTTTTCTCCTGGGGCGGCAACCCCGGCGTGGGTTCGCTGCACCGCCTGCGTGACGCCGTAGAGAAAGAGTGGCCGCACGCCCTGGAAATTGAAGAACACAGCCACGCCGACCTGGCCAACTCCTATGTGGCCGGCGCGTCCGGTTTGCCGTTCGCGGTGCTGCGCGCTTACGCCGGCTCCGACCTGCCGAAGGTCAACCCGCTGATCAAATCCGTTACCTGCCCGTTCACCGGCGAAGTGCTGGCGGCGGTGCCGTCGGTGCGTCCGGACGTAACCGTGATCCACGCGCAAAAAGCCGACCGCAAAGGCAACGTGCTGCTGTGGGGCATTCTTGGCGTGCAGAAAGAAGCAGCGCTGGCGGCCAAGCGCTGCATCGTCACCGTTGAAGAAATTGTCGACGACCTGCAAGCGCCAATGAACGCCTGCGTGCTGCCGACCTGGGCGCTGACCGCCGTGTGCCTGGTGCCGGGCGGCGCACACCCGTCGTACGCCCACGGCTACTACGAGCGCGACAACCGTTTCTACCAAGCCTGGGACCCCATCGCCCGCGACCGCGAAGCCTTCACCGCGTGGATCGACGAATACATCCGAGGCACCGAAGACTTCGCCGCGTTCCAGCACAAGCTCGCCAGCAAGCACCACGCGGAGGCCAAATAATGAGCGACTACAGCACTAACGAAATGATGACCGTCGCCGCCGCCCGCCGCCTGAAAAATGGCTCGGTGTGTTTTGTCGGCATCGGTCTGCCTTCCAAGGCCGCTAACCTTGCGCGCCTGACGTCATCGCCCGACGTGGTTCTGATTTACGAATCCGGCCCCATCGGCGCCAAGCCCACCGTATTGCCGTTGTCGATTGGCGACGGCGAGCTAGCCGAAACCGCTGACACCGTGGTGCCTACCGGCGAGATTTTCCGCTACTGGCTGCAAGGCGGGCGCATTGACGTCGGCTTCCTCGGCGCCGCCCAGGTCGACAAGTTCGGCAACATCAACACCACCGTGATCGGCGATTACCACAAGCCCAAAGTGCGCTTGCCCGGTGCCGGTGGCGCGCCGGAAATTGCCGGCTCGGCCAAATCGGTGCTGATCATTCTCAAGCAATCGCACCGCACCTTTGTCGACAAGCTGGCCTTCGTGACATCGGTCGGTTTCGGCGAAGGCGGCGACCATCGCCAGCGCCTCGGCCTGCCGGGCAAAGGCCCGGTGGGCATCATCACCGACCTGTGCATCATGGAGCCGGAAGCCGGCAGCAACGAGTTCATCGTCACCTCGCTGCACCCAGGCGTCACCCGCGAGCAGGTGGTGGAAGCCACGGGCTGGGCGATCCGTTTCGCCGACCAAGTTGGCGTAACGCAAGCGCCGCAAGCTCACGAGTTGGAAGCCCTGCGCGCCCTCGAAGCGCGCACCGCCGCGGCTCATGGCCAGGCCGGAGGTGAGGAATGACACGCGAGGTTTTTATTTGCGATGCCGTGCGCACACCGATTGGTCGCCTCAACGGCGGCCTGTCGCCGGTGCGTGCCGATGACTTGGCGGCGATTCCGCTGAAGTCGCTGATCGAGCGCAATCCGCAGGTCGACTGGAACGCCGTGGACGAAGTATTCATGGGCTGCGCCAACCAATCGGGCGAGGACAACCGCAACGTCGCGCGCATGGCCGCGTTGTTGGCTGGCCTGCCAGAAAGCGTGCCGGGCGTAACGCTAAACCGCCTCTGTGCCTCGGGCATGGAAGCGGTAGGCGCCGCGTTTCGCGCCATCGCCACGGGTGAAATGGAGCTGGCCATCGCAGCGGGCGTGGAGTCGATGACTCGCGCGCCCTACGTAATGGGCAAAGCCGACGGCGCCTTTGGCCGTGGCCAGAAACTGGAGGACACCACCCTCGGCTGGCGCTTTATCAACCCGCTGATGAAAGAGCAGTACGGCGTCGACCCCATGCCAGTCACTGGCGATAACGTCGCCGAAGACTACAACGTCAGCCGCGCCGACCAGGACGCCTTCGCCCTGCGCAGCCAGCAGCGCGCCGCCGCCGCACAAGAGGCCGGCTTCTTCGCCGAAGAAATCGTGCCGGTGGTCATCAAGGGCAAAAAGGGCGACACCACGTTCAGCGTGGATGAACACCCACGTGCCGACACCTCGGCCGAAGCCCTGGCCAAACTGAAACCGGTTAACGGCGCAGATAAAACCGTGACCGCCGGCAACGCCTCCGGCCTCAACGATGGCGCCTCGGCGATGATTCTTGCCTCGGCCGACGCGGTGAAAAAGTTCGGCCTTACGCCGCGCGCCAAAGTGCTGGGCATGGCCAGCGGCGGCGTGGCACCACGGGTGATGGGCATTGGTCCGGTTCCCGCCGTGCGCAAATTGCTCGAACGCCTGAACCTGTCCATCGACGCTTTCGACGTTATCGAACTCAACGAAGCGTTTGCCGCGCAAGGGTTGGCGGTGGTTCGCGAGCTGGGGTTGGCTGACGACAGCGCCAAGGTGAATCCAAATGGCGGCGCTATCGCCCTGGGCCATCCACTGGGCATGAGCGGCAATCGCTTGGTGCTGACGACAGTGCACCAGTTGCAGAAGACCGGCGGCAAGCTGGGTTTGGCGACCATGTGTGTAGGCGTGGGGCAGGGGTTGGCGATTGCTGTTGAAGCGGTGTAACGGCTGCAAATATCGCGGCTAAAGCCGCTCCCACAGGGATGCGGTTCTTGTGGGAGCGGCTTTAGCCGCGATGGCCATTGCACAACCACCGCTGCGCTTAGGTTTGAACGGGGCGCTGTTACGTGGGTCTAGACTCACGCATACACCCAAACGAGTAACAAGATATGACCACCATGCATTACACCGGCGAAGAACGTCGCAAACGGATCTTCGCCATTGTCGGTGCCTCCTCGGGCAACCTGGTGGAATGGTTCGACTTCTATGTCTATGCCTTCTGCGCCATCTACTTTGCCCCTGCGTTTTTCCCCTCGGACGACCCCACGGTTCAACTGCTCAACACGGCCGGCGTCTTCGCGGCTGGGTTTTTGATGCGGCCGATTGGCGGCTGGCTGTTCGGCCGGGTTGCCGACAAGCACGGGCGCAAGAACTCGATGATGATTTCGGTGCTGATGATGTGCGCCGGCTCACTGGTCATCGCCTTTCTGCCGACCTACGCCAGCATCGGCGCCTGGGCACCGGCGCTGTTGTTGATGGCGCGCCTGTTCCAGGGGTTGTCGGTGGGCGGCGAGTACGGCACCACCGCCACCTATATGAGCGAAGTGGCGCTACGCGGTCAGCGCGGCTTCTTCGCCTCGTTCCAGTACGTGACCCTGATCGGCGGACAACTGCTGGCGGTGTCGCTGGTGGTGATTCTTCAGCAGTTGCTGACTGAAGAAGAACTGCGTGCCTGGGGCTGGCGTATTCCGTTCGTGGTCGGTGCCGTGGCGGCGGTGATTTCCCTGTTGCTGCGTCGTAGCCTCGAAGAAACCACCACCGCCGAGCAGCGCGCCGACAAAGACGCCGGCAGCATGGCCGCGCTGTTCAAACACCACAAAGCCGCGTTTATCACCGTGCTCGGCTACACCGCTGGCGGCTCGCTGATTTTCTACACTTTCACCACCTATATGCAGAAGTACCTGGTGAACACCGCCGGCATGCACGCGAAAACCGCGAGCTACATCATGACCGGCGCGCTGTTCCTGTACATGTGCATGCAGCCGCTGTTCGGCATGCTTTCCGACAAGATCGGCCGCCGCACTTCCATGCTCTGGTTCGGCGCGTTGGGCACGCTGTTCACCGTGCCGATTCTGCTCACGCTGAAAACCGTCAGCAGTCCGTTCCTGGCGTTTGTGCTGATCACCCTGGCCTTGGCCATCGTCAGTTTCTACACCTCAATCAGCGGCCTGGTGAAAGCCGAAATGTTCCCGCCGCAAGTGCGCGCCCTGGGCGTGGGCCTGGCCTATGCCGTGGCGAATGCCATGTTCGGCGGCTCGGCGGAATACGTGGCGCTGGGGCTGAAAAGCATCGGCATGGAAAACACCTTCTACTGGTACGTCACCGCCATGATGGCCGTGGCCTTCCTGTTCAGCCTGCGGTTGCCTAAGCAGGCGGCGTATTTGCATCACGATCACTAGGTAAGATTGGGCACTTGTTATGTAGGAGAGGCTTTAGCCTCGATGCTTTTCAATCAACAGCATCGAGGCTCAAGCCTCTCCCACAGTTAGCCTGCGCGCTTCCCTTTCTTGCCCCCGACGGTGATCTTTTAAGGACGATGTATGAGCAACAAGTTGTTCGACACCTATTTCACCCAGCCCGCCATGCGCGCGGTTTTCTCCGACGCCGGGCGGCTGCAGGGCATGCTCGATTTCGAAGCGGCGCTGGCCCGCGCGCAAAGCAGCATCGGCCTGATTCCCGCTGAAGCCGTCGCGCCCATCGAGGGCGCCTGTCGCGCCGAGTTATTCGACGTGGACAGCCTAGCCACCGCCATCGCCACCGCTGGCAATTCCGCCATTCCGCTGGTCAAGGCCCTCGGCAAACAGATCGCCAGCGTCAGCCAGGAAGCCGAGCGCTACGTTCACCTCGGCGCCACTAGCCAGGATGTGATGGACAGCGGCTTGGTGCTGCAACTGCGCAGCGCCATCGAGCTGTTGGAAGCTGACCTCGCGCACCTGGGCAACGCCCTCGCCAGTCAGGCCAGCCTGCATTGCGCCACGCCAATGGCCGGACGCACCTGGCTGCAACATGCCACGCCCGTTACCTTGGGCATGAAAATCGCCAGCACCCTGGGCGCAATCACTCGCCAACGCCAGCGCTTGGCCGAACTGAAGCCGCGCCTGTTGGTGCTGCAATTCGGCGGCGCCTCGGGCAGCCTCGCGGCGCTTGGCGACCAGGCCATGCCAGCGGCCGAAGCACTCGCCGCCGAGTTGAACCTGCGCCTGCCGGAACAGCCCTGGCACACCCAGCGTGACCGCCTGGTGGAGTTCGCCAGTTGGTTAGGCATGCTCGCTGGCACCCTGGGCAAACTCGGCCGCGACCTGAGCCTGTTGATGCAAACCGAAGCCGGCGAAGTGTTCGAGCCGTCGGCGCCGGGCAAGGGCGGCTCCTCGACCATGCCGCACAAACGCAACCCGGTGAGCTGCGCCGTGCTAATCGGCGCCGCCACTCGCGCGCCGGGGCTGGTGGCGACCATGTTGTCGGCCATGCCGCAGGAACACGAGCGCAGCCTGGGCCTTTGGCATGCCGAATGGGAAACCCTGCCGGAATTGTGCTGCCTGGTCTCCGGCGCGCTGCAACAAGCCCTGGTGGTGGTGCCGGGCCTGGAAGTGAATGCCGAGCGCATGCGCCAGAATCTGGACCTCACCCGAGGGCTGGTGCTGGCCGAAGCCGTGAGCATCACCCTGGCCCAGCGCATCGGTCGTGATGCGGCCCATCATCTGCTCGAACAATGCTGCCGCCTGGCGGTGGAGCAGGGCGTGCACTTGCGCCAGGTACTCGGTGAAAACGCCGAAGTCAGCGCCCAGCTCAGCAGCGACGAACTCGACCATTTGCTCGACCCCGCCCATTACCTTGGCCAGGCGCGTTTGTGGGTGCAGCGCGCCATTGCCGACCATCAAGTCCTCAGTGTTTAGGAGCGTTTCATGCCTGCCGTAACCCTCGCCGATGGCGAACTCCACTACCGCCTGGATGGCGACGCCGCGTTGCCGGTGCTGGTGCTGTCCAACTCGCTAGGCACCGACCTGCACATGTGGGACGCGCAGGTCGATGCGTTCAGCCAGCACTTTCAGGTGCTGCGTTACGACACCCGTGGCCACGGCAAATCGCTGGTCACCGAAGGCATTTACAGCATCGAACAGAACGGCCGCGACGTGCTGGCCTTGCTCGATGCGCTGGGCATTGAGCAGGCGTACTTCTGCGGGCTGTCCATGGGCGGCTTGATTGGTCAGTGGCTGGCGATCAACGCCCCCGAGCGCCTCAAACGCGTGGTGCTGTGCAACACCGCCGCGAAAATTGGCAGCCCGGATGTGTGGAATCCGCGCATCGAAATGGTCCTGCGCGACGGCCCGGCCGCGATGCTGGCGCTGCGCAATGCCTCCATCGCCCGCTGGTTCACGCCTGAATTCGCCAAGGCTGAAACCGCCAAAGTTGAAGCGGTGGTTGGCATGCTCGCCGCCACCTCGCCGCAAGGGTACGCGGCTAACTGCGCGGCCGTGCGCGACGCCGATTTCCGCGAGCAACTGGGCAGCATCACGTTGCCGCTGCTGATGGTCTGCGGCACCGAAGATGCCGTGACCACACCGGCTGACGGACGCTTGATCGTCGAGCGCGTCGCTGGCGCGCAGCTGGTCGAATTCCACGCCGCGCACCTGTCCAACGTTGAAGCCGGCGATGCCTTCAGCCAGGCCGTACTCGACTTCCTCACCCACTGAATTTGGCGACCTATCCAATGGACGAAAAACAACGCTACGACGCCGGCATGCAAGTGCGCCGCGACGTATTGGGCGACGCACACGTCGACCGCAGCCTGAAAAACCTCACCCCGTTCAACGAAGAATTCCAGGAAATGATCACCCGCCACGCCTGGGGCGACATCTGGACCCGTCCTGGCCTGCCGCGCCACACCCGCAGCCTGATCACCATCGCCATGCTTATCGGCATGAACCGCGAAGGCGAACTGAAGCTGCACCTTAAAGCCGCCAAGAACAACGGCGTGACGCGCGAAGAGATCAAGGAAGTGCTGATGCAGAGCGCGATTTACTGCGGGATTCCAGCGGCGAACGCGACCTTCCATCTAGCCGAAGAAGTGTGGGATGAGATGGGGGTTGAGTCGCTGAAGTAGGCAGGGCGGTCTCCGGGTCGTCGGCCAGGCTGCGTTGCGTCCTCGCTTTAAATGCTCACGTACTTGAGTACGCTGCGCTTTAAAGCTGCGGGGCGCCTTGCCTGGCCTTAGCCCCGGAAAACTCGGGTTGTGGGAGGCCGTAGAGCAAAACCCTCTCCCCAGCCCTCTCCCGCAAGCGGGCAGGTCGGGGTTGTTTCGGCTCACTCGGTAAGGCTCCCCCTCGCCCGTTTACGGGAGAGGGGCTGGGGGAGAGGGCAGCGGCCAACGCAGCGCCCTCAATCCCAAACCGGCGCAAACGCCGGGTTCACAATCCGCACATCCTTGGGCAACGCGGCAATCGCTGCCCGATCGTCGTCGTCCAGCCTGACGTTCAACGCCTCCAGGTTCGCGCGCTGGTTTTCCAGGCTGTTGGACTTGGGAATCGCCGCCACGCCGTCCTGTTCCAGCACCCAGCCCAAGGCGATCTGACTCGGCAGCACGCCATGCTTCTCAGCAATGCGTTGCACCGTCTCGGTGTCGGCGCCTTGGCCGCGTGCCAGCGGCGTATAGGCGGTGAGCGCCATGCCGTGCTGGCGGGCGAAGTCGAGTACCGGTTGCTGGTTGAGCAGCACGTGGTATTCCACCTGCACCACCGACAACGGCGCGCCCATTTCCACCACGGCGCGTTTGAGCAAGGCGACGTTGAAGTTGGCCACGCCAATCTGTTTGGTCTTGCCTTCATCACGCAGCGCCACCAGCGTTTCGATGCTGCGCTCAAGGTTCCACCCGGCGTTTGCATCGCCAGGCCAGTGAATCAAAAACAGGTCGAGGCAATCATCCCCGAGGGCTTTGCGGCTGGCGTCCAGGGATTGGCGCATGGCCTGTGGTTCGAGTTTGTTCCACCAGACCTTGGTGGTGACGTGAAGCTGCTCGCGGGGAACAGCAGTGCGCGCCAGGGCTTTGCCAATGGCGGCTTCATTGTCATACGCGGTGGCGGTGTCGAGGTGGCGGTAGCCCAGCTCCAGCGCCTGCTCCACGGTGCGCGTGCATTCATCGCCGAGCATTCGCCAGGTGCCAAGGCCGAGCTTTGGCAGGTGCAGGCCGTGGCCAGTGGTAATGGCTTCCATAGAAGGCCCCTTTTCGCTGTGTGTCGGGGTTGGACTGTCGAGCTGATCGCGCGTTCGCCGCCGTCATCCTCGCGAACGCGGGGATCCAGGCTCGTTCAGTAGACGGCGATGTCACCCGCGCCGCGTACCGGCATAAAAAAGCCCGTCACAGGGACGGGCTAACGTGTTTTCACACGAGAAGTCAGTAGCGCGTTGGGCTCGGCTTACAGCAACGACAACGGGTAGCTAACGAAAATACGGTTCTCGTCAAACTCGTTGGCGTTGAAGTCGCGGCGCATGGAAGAGTTGCGCCATTTGAAGTTGAGGTTCTTGAACGTGCCGCTCTGCACGGTGTACGCCAGCTCGGATTCGCGACCCCATTCCTTGCCATCGGTGACCGTGCCGACGTGCACGTTGTCGCCGCTGATGTAGCGGTTCATCAGGGTCAGGCCGGGCACACCGACTGCGGTGAAGTTGAAGTCATGGCGCAGCTGCCAGGATTTTTCCTTGGCGTTGTCGTAGCTGGAGTTGTAGCTGTCGTTCGCCAGGGTGCCGCCGCTGGTGCCGTTGACGCGCATCCACAAGTCATCGCCGCTGACCTTTTGCAGGCCAACATAAAACGTGCTGCCGCCGTATTTGGCCGAGAGCAGGGCGAAGGCGGTTTTGTTGTCGAGGTCGCCGGCCAGTTGGCTGCCGTCTTCCTTGCCGATGAAGTAGCCGAGGTTAGCGCCGAGGGTAACGTCGCCTACCGGTTGGCTATGCAGCACGTTGAAATATTGCTGCTGGTAGATGTCTTCCAACTCGGCGTACCAGACGCCGACGGTGGTGCGTTTTTCGTTGAAGGAATATTCGCCGCCGGCAAAGTTGAAGCGGTCCGAAAGGAAAGCGCCGCGCCCGTTCATGGACATGTCTTCCATGCTCGCGTCGTTACGCGGGCTGTTCTGCCGGAACTGGCCGCCGTACAACGTCAGGCCGTCAATTTCCTGCGAGGTCACCTGACCGCCACGGAAGGTTTGCGGCAGCGAGCGGCCATCGTCGGAGCGCAGAATTGGCAATACCGGCATCCACTCACCGACCTTCAATTCGGTCTTCGACAGCTTGGCTTTTGCCGCCACGCCCAGGCGGCCGAAATCGTCGGCCGGGCGACCGTCACTGTGTACCGGCAGCAGCTGGGTGTTGGCGGTGCCCCGGCCGCCATCAAGTTTCAGCGAGTACAGGCCCAGCACATCCACGCCAAAGCCAACCGGGCCTGGGGTGTAGCCGGATTTCACGTCGAGAATGAAGTTTTGCGTCCACTCTTCAGCCTTCGCCTGCGCGTTGTCAGGGTTGGTGAAGTTGCGGTTGAAGTAGGCGTTGCGAAAATTCAGCGTGGCCTTGGTGTCGTCGAGAAACCCTTCGGCCTGGCTCACTTGAGTGAACCCGGCGACAGCCAGTGCGATCAGAGCAGGAGCGTGAACAGAGCGCAGCGCGCCCTTGGACGAGATGTGCAGCATCGAAGTAGACCTTTTTTGTATTTATCGGTCATCGCAGCGCCGGTCCGCTTGGCGGTGGCGTTCAATGTGCAGGCATAGTGGAAGGAGCCTGCGGAGGGTTCAATTCGGTAAAGGCCATTTTGGGCGATTATCGAACGGTAATTAACCAGGTAGTACATTCCTGGGCGGCGCAAAAGGTTCCAGATCCCCCGTGGCCTGTAAGCTATTTTCAAGGTCTTAACGCTCGTTATTTTTGGAGCCCCATGAGTTTGCCCAGCTCCCCGCTGACTACCGCCCAGCAGCCCTTTCGCGGCATTGCCCTGATTCTTCTGGCCACGTTTCTGTTTGCCAGCCACGACGCATTGTCCAAATACCTGTCCGGGTTTTACCCCGTGGTGATGGTGGTGTGGGCGCGTTATGTGGTGCACACGCTGTTGATGGCGGGCATCTTCCTGCCGCAATCGGGCCTGCGCGTGCTGCGCAGTAAACGCCCCGGTTTGCAGATTATTCGGGCGTTGTGTCTGCTCGGCACGAGCTTGTTATTCACCACCGGCATCCGATACATCCCGCTCGCCGAAGCCACGGCGGTGAACTTTCTGGCGCCGTTGCTGGTGACCGCTTTATCGGTGCCGCTGCTGGGCGAGCGGGTGACGCGCGGCCAATGGGCGGCGGTGTTGGTGGGGTTTTCCGGGGTGTTGGTGATCGTCCATCCGGGCGGCGAGCTGTTCACCCCCGCCGTGCTGCTGCCGTTCGGCTCGGCGCTGTGTTTTGGCGTGTACCAGATCCTCACGCGCATTCTCGCCAATTACGACAGCCCGACCACGAGTAACTTCTTCGCCGGCCTGTGCAACACCGTGCTGGTCAGCTTGCTGGTGCCGTTCTTCTGGCAAGTGCCGACCTGGGGCCACGCGCTTTTAATGATTGCCCTCGGCACCTGCGGTATGACGGCGCACCTGATGCTCACCCAAGCCTTCCGCTACGCCGCACCGGCCTTGCTGGCGCCGTTTGGCTACTGTCAGATCGTGTTCGCCGGGCTGCTGGGGTTTGTGGTGTTCAGCCATACGCCTTCATTCAGCGCCTTGCTGGGTATCGCCATTATTTGCCTGAGCGGGCTGGCGGCGGCGTGGTTGCAGAAGCGGCGGTAAATCAAGCGCGAAAAACAAAAGGCCCCGTAGGGCCTTTTTTATTGCGCGCCGGTTAGGCCGGCTTCACGTCCGGCACCTTTCTCGGCGCCATGAAGTACAGCCACAGTAAGGCCAGGAAATACATGGTCGGAATCATGGTGAACAACACGGCGTAGTTGTTGTTCGTCACCGTCAGCACGTAACCCACCAACTGCGTCATAAACATACCGCCGACCGCCGCGCACATGCCGCCAAAGCCGAACACGGTGCTCATCATGTGCTTGGGCGTGAAGTCCATGACCAGGCTCCAGATATTGGCGGTCCAGGCCTGATGCGCACCGACGCCGAGGGCGATGGCCAGCACCGCGATCCACAAACCGCTGGCGTGGGCCGCGAAGATCACCGCGACGATGGCGCACGCGCAGATCAGCATCGACAACAGCCGCGCCTTGATCGCGTTCATGCCTCGGCCGATCAACCACGACGACAGGATGCCGCCACCGATGCTGCCGAAGTCGGCGGTCAGCCAGATGAGGATCAGCAGAATGCCCATCTGCGACACGCTGATGCCCAGGTTGTATTGCTGATTGAGAAACGGCGGCAGCCAGTACAGGTAAAACCAGAACACCGGCGCGGTCATCGAGAAGGCCAGGGCGAATGCCCAGGTGCCGCGCATGCGCAGAATGTCACGCAGCGGTACGCGCGCCTGGGCTGGCTCGTCGGTGTGCTGGATGTAATCAAGCTCGCTCTGTTTCACGCTCGGGTGGTCTTCCGGGTTGAAGTATTTCAGCCCCCAGAACACCAGCCAGATCGCGCCCAGCGCAGCCATGCACAGGAACACCGCTTGCCAGCCCCAGGCCACCAGAATCAGCGGCAGCAGGGCGGGCGTGAGCATGGCGCCGACGTTGGTGCCGGCGTTGAAAATACCGGTGGCAACAGCGCGCTCGCCAGCGGAAACCAGATGCGTGCGGTCTTCACGCACGCCGGGTAATTCGCCGCTTCGGTGAGGCCAAGAATAAAGCGGCAGACCATAAAGCCGACCGCCGAGGTCGCCAGGCCGTGGCCGCCAGTCGCCAGGCTCCAGAGCAGCACGGCAAAGAAGAACGCGCGTTTCACGCCCACGCGGTCGATAAAGCGCCCTTGCAGCAAAAAGCCGACGGCGTAACCGACCTGGAACCAGAAGTTGATGTTGGCGTAGTCCATCGCCGTCCAGCTCATTTTCTCTGCCAGCACCGGCTGCATGACCCCGAGCGCGGCGCGGTCGATGTAGTTCAGCGTGGTGGCGAAAAACACCAGGGCGAGCATGCCCCAGCGGGTTTTGCCGACGGCCATGGCGCCGCGAATTTTGTCGCCGATACCGGCGTGAGGGGTGGTCGGCGCGGTGGAGGGGGTCGCGGCGACGGGTGTGCTGTGTGACTGACTCATGAGGTGCCATCCGTTCAAAGACTGCGCGTGCAGTCGAGACTTCGACTCAAGGCAGGCAGCGTGCGTTGCGCACCGGCTCATCGCAAGGGCGAGGCGGTTCAAAGGCGCGGCGGTGTCTGCGGTTAAGGACGTTTGCCGGGTTAAGCCGGTCAGCCTGATAACGGTGGCGAGGTGAGGGGAGCGGTTGCGGTGAGCATGAGGAGTACCCGTTTTCTTGAAGTTGTCAGGGTTTCGCGCGCTGATTTTTCAGCGCCACGTTGCACGGAAACGGCCACCGGGAAACTGCGTTGAAAGGCGAGGCGGCCAGCTAGGACATGCAAGGTGGGACCGATGGTGGGCCATGGGCGAAAAAGCCGTCAATTCGATAAACGGCCAACTGGTCGATAATCGAACACAAAACTAACCGGTTGGTACAAAGTCGCTTTGCGCCCGGCAGGTGATGGCGAATACTCGAAAACACCCTGATCCGTGTCGCGCGGCGGTGTTCATACGCTCGCGGCGCGCGCCAATAAAAACAGGAGCACCTGCATGCAGCGTTCGATTGCCACCGTGTCCTTGAGCGGCACCCTGCCGGAAAAACTTGAAGCCATCGCCGCCGCCGGTTTCAACGGCGTGGAAATCTTCGAAAACGACTTGCTCTACTACGCCGGCAGCCCGCGCGAAATTCGCCAGATGTGCGCCGACCTCGGCATCGCCATCACCCTTTTCCAACCGTTCCGCGACTTCGAAGGCTGCCGCCGCGATCGCCTGGCACGTAACCTCGACCGCGCCGAACGCAAATTCGATTTGATGCAGGAACTGGGCACCGACCTGGTGCTGGTGTGCAGCAACGTGGCCGCCGACTCCCTGGGCGACACGCAAATTCTGGTCGACGACCTGCGTCTGCTCGGTGAGCGAGCCGGCGCCCGTGGCCTGCGCATTGGTTACGAAGCGTTGGCTTGGGGCCGCCATGTGAACACCTATCAGCAGGTGTGGAACATCGTGCGTCAGGCCGACCACAGCGCCGTCGGCGTGCTGCTCGACAGCTTCCATACGCTGTCGCTCAAAGGCGACCCGAGCGCCATTGCCGAGATTCCTGGCGACAAGATTTTCTTCGTGCAGATGGCCGACGCGCCGATTCTGGCCATGGACGTGCTGGAGTGGAGCCGCCATTTCCGCTGCTTCCCCGGTCAGGGCGAATTCGATTTGGCCGGCTTTCTCGCGCCGATCATTCGCAGCGGCTACACCGGCCCGCTGTCGCTGGAAATTTTCAACGACGGTTTCCGCGCCGCGCCGCCTCGCGCCAACGCCGCCGATGGTTTGCGCTCGTTGCTGTATCTCGAAGAGAAAACCCGCAACCTGCTCGAACGCCAGGCCTCCGATGGCGCTGCGCCGGCTGTGCCGCAGACCAGTCTGGATAGGCTGTTCTCGCCGCCCGCTGCCAGTCGCCTGGACGGCGTCGAATTTATCGAGTTCGCCGTCGATGGCGAGCAGGGCGTCAAGCTCGGTGGTTGGCTGGAACGCCTGGGCTTCGCCCGCGCTGGGCAGCACCGCTCCAAAGACGTCAGCCTGCTGCGCCAGGGCGATATCAACATCGTGCTCAACGCCGAACCCTATTCGTTTGCACACAGCTTTTTCGAGGCCCACGGCCCGTCGCTGTGCGCCACCGCGTTGCGGGTCAAAGACAGTCACAGCGCCTTCGAGCGCGCCCGCGAATTCAAAGGCCAGCCGTACCGTGGCTTGGTCGGCCCCAACGAGCGGGAAATCCCCTCGGTGCGCGCACCGGATGGCAGCCTGATTTACCTGATCGACGAAGCTGAAAGTGGCCAAACCATTTACGACAGCGACTTCATCCTCAACGCCAACGTCCAGCCCAGCGGCAACTTGCAACGCATCGACCACATGGCCATGGCGCTACCGGCCGAGAGCCTCGACAGCTGGGTGCTGTTTTACAAAGCGCTGTTCGATTTCGAGGCCGACGACGAAGTGGTGCTGCCCGACCCCTACGGTCTGGTGAAGAGCCGAGCGCTGCGCAGTCGCTGCAGTTCGGTGCGCTTGCCGCTGAATATTTCCGAGAACCGCAACACTGCGATTTCCCATGCGTTGTCCAGCTATCGCGGCTCGGGCGTGCACCACATCGCCTTCGCCTGCGACGACCTGTTTGCGGAAATAAACCGCGCCAAGGATGCCGGCGTGCCGTTGCTGGATATTCCGCTGAACTACTACGACGACCTCGCCGCGCGCTTTGATTTCGACGATGAATTTCTCAGCGAGCTGGCGTACTACAACGTGCTGTACGACCGCGACGCGCAAGGCGGCGAGCTGTTCCACGTGTACACCGAACCGTTCGAGGGGCGTTTTTTCTTCGAACTGCTGCAACGCAAAAACGGCTACGTCGGTTACGGTGCGGCGAACGTGGCGGTGCGTCTGGCCGCCATGGCCAAAGTACGCAGCGGCTCGGGTCGGCAGACGCGGCTGTAACCTGGCGTCACCCTCAACAAGCCCGGCCGAAATCTTCTCGGGGCCGGGCTTTCTTCGGCCTGCGGCCAAGACCATAATCGCCGCTACCGTTGCCGACTCCCGGCTGTGAGCCTTGTATGACCATTACCCAAGAACTTCCCGAGGCGCCCGCAGAAGCGCCCCGCAAAAGTCGTAAGAACAACCCGGAAAAAACCCGCGAAAACATTCTGCAGGCGGCCATCATCGAGTTTGTGCAGCAGGGGCTTACCGGCGCCCGGGTGGACGCCATCGCCGAGCGCACGCACACCTCCAAGCGCATGATTTATTACTACTTCAACAGCAAAGAGCAGCTCTACGTTGAAGTGCTGGAAAAACTCTACGGCGACATCCGCCGCACCGAGGCCCAACTGCACCTGGCGGAACTGGAGCCGGTGGCGGCGATTCGGCGGCTGGTGGAATTCACCTTCGACCACCACGACCGCAACGTCGATTTCGTGCGCATCGTGTGCATCGAAAACATCCTCAACGGCGCCAACGTCAAACAGTCGCCGACCATCCGCTCGCTGAGCCACACGGTGCTCAATCTGCTCGACGAAACCTTGCGCCGTGGCGAAGCGGCGGGCGTGTTTCGCAGCGGACTACAAGCCATCGACCTGCATTTGCTGATCAGCTCGTTCTGCTTTTATCGCGTGTCTAACCGCAACACCTTTGGCGAGATTTTCCAGATTGATTTGCCGGATGAGCAGGTGAAGCAGCGGCACAAGGCGATGATTTGTGAATCGGTAATCGCCTATTTGCGGCAATAAAAAAACGCCTCGGTCAGAGGCGTTTTTTTTGGGTTGGGTATCGGGTCTGTTGGGCTTCGCGATGCTCAACCCAACCTACGATGGTCGTAGGTAGGGTTGAGCGCAACGAAGCCCAACGGACCACGCCACGCAATCAGTTACTGCCGCGTACCTTCTCCACAGCGTCATACATGGCCTTGACCAATGCCGGGTCCATGTCTTTGGAGAACTGCGCAATCACCGGTTTTACCTTCTCGCGAAAGCGCTCCATTTCAGCGGGGCTGATGGCGTTGGCTTGCATGTCTTTGGACAGTTCGGTGTACGCCTCTTTCTGAGCAGTCGCGGTAATTTCACGCTGATACACAGTCGCTTCCTTGGCGGCGTCGGTGATCACAGCTTGTTCTTCTGCGTTCAACTTGCCCCAGCTTTTCGCCCCCATCACAAACGACTGTGGGTTGTAGATGTGCTGGGTCACGCTCAGGTATTTCTGCACTTCGTTGAACTTGCTGCCCTTGATAACGGTGAAGGGGTTTTCCTGGCCGTCGACAGTCTTTTGCTCCAGGGCGGTGTACACCTCAGGGAATGGCATTGGCACCGGGTTGGCGCCGAGTGCTTTAAAGGTTTCGAGGTAGATCGGCGACTGGATCACCCGCACTTTCAGGCCCGACATGTCTTCCCATTTGGTTACGGGCGTTTTGCTGTTGGTCAGGTTGCGGAAACCCAGGTCCCAGTAACCGAGGCTACGCAGGCCTTTGCTGTCCAAACGCTTGGCCAGTTCCTGGCCCACTTCACCGTCGATCACCGCTTGCGCTTCCTGGGTGTTGTTGAACAGGAAGGGGAAGTCGAGCAGGGCGAACTCAGGCACTTGGGCGGCGAGGATGCCGGAGTTGAGAACGGTCAGATCAAGGGTAGCGCCTTGCAGCGCCGACACGGTTTGCAGATCTCCGCCCAGCACGCCACCGGGGAACAAACGCACGGTCATTTTGCCGCCGCTTTTCTCTTTCACCAGGTCAGCAAACTTCTGCGCGCCCTGGCCCTGCGGGTGTTCTTTTACGTTCTGAAAAGCGAACCGCAAGGTGTGTTCGCCAATTTCCGCTTGGGCCGTCAGGCCGTTGAGCAGCAGGCCTGCGGCGCAGGCGGAGGTCAGTAAAGGTTTCAGCCATTTGTTCATTTCAGGGCGCTCCATTTTGTTGTTGTTTGCGAGACATCGGTTTACAGCAGCCGGTTACCCGGCGAAGAACTTCAGGGGTACCAGAACCAGTTCCGGGAATATGACCAGCAGCGCCAGCACCAACAACTGTGCCAGCAAGAAGGGCCATATGCCCCGGGTGATTTCATCCAGCCGTAACTTGGCCACGCCGCACACCACGTTGAGCACCGTGCCCACTGGCGGGGTGATCAGGCCGATGGAGGTATTCACCAGAAACAGCACGCCGAAATACACCGGATCAATGCCAGCCTGCTTCACCACCGGCATCAGCACCGGGGTAAGAATCAGGATGGACGGCGTCATATCCATGACCATGCCGACCAGAATGATCAACACCATAATCATCAGCAGCAGCGTGGTCGGGGAGTCGAGGAACGGTTGCAGCACATCGGTGAGCTGGCCGGGCAGATCGGCGATGGTCACCAGCCACGACGACACCATGGCGGCGGCCACCAGCAGCATCACCACCGAGGTGGTTTTCGCCGCCGACAGCACCACTTCATAGAGCTGGCTGAACTTCAGTTCGCGGTAGATAAACAGCGACACGAACAAGGCGTAAACCGCCGCCACCACAGCTGCTTCGGTGGGCGTGAAAATGCCGAACTTCAAACCAAAAATGATGATCAGCGGCAGGCCCAGCGCCCAGCTGCCGTCCAGCAGGGTTTTGAGAATTTCCGCACGGCTGGCCTTGGGCGGCGTGGCCACGTTTTCGCTACGCGAGACGAACCACCAAGCCACCGCCAGCGCCGCGCCGAGCATGATGCCCGGCACGATGCCGGCCAGAAACAGCTTGGAAATCGACACGCCGGAGGCCACGCCAAACACGATAAAACCGATGCTCGGCGGAATGATCGGCGCCAGGATGCCACCCGAGGCGATCAGGCCCGCCGCGCGTTCACGGTTGTGGCCGGCCTGCACCATCATCGGAATCAGCAGGGCAGCCAAAGCGGCTGCATCTGCCACCGCCGAGCCGGACAACGAGGCCAGCAGGCACGAGGCAATAATCGCCACGTAACCCAAACCACCGCGCTTGTGGCCGACCATGGCCATGGCAATGTTGACGATGCGCCGCGACAAGCCGCCGGCATTCATGACCTCACCGGCCAGCATGAAGAACGGCACCGCCAGCAGGGGGAAACTGTCAGCGCCGTTAAGCAGGTTCTGGGCAATGATCTGCGCATCGAACAGGTCGAGTTGCCACATCAGCACCACACTCACCAGCAGCAGCGCAAAGGCAATCGGAATACCCAGGGCCATGGTGCCCAGCAGGGTGCCGAGGAAGAGGATCAGCGTCATTAGCGGTTCCCCTCAGTGCTTGGCAGGTGCACCGATTCGACGCCGGCTTTGCCTTGCGGCAACCGACCGCGCAGGGCCAGCACCAATTCGCCAGCAATCACCGGAATCGCAGTGAGGCCGAACAGCACGCCGATGCCATAGAACCAGGCCATCGACAGGCCCGAGGCGGGGGCGACCACATCCAGGTTAATGCGCGCCTGCTGCCAACTGCCGCTGAGCACCAGCCAGGCGATAAACAGCATCAGCAAATGGCCGACAGCCAGGCACAGATTGCGCCCGAACGGCGGCAGCTTTTTGATCAGCAGGTCGAGGCCCAGGTGGCTGCGCTCGCGCAAGGCGATCAGCGAGCCGAGGAACACCATCAGCACAAACAGCCAGCGCGACAGTTCTTCCGACACGGTGATGCCCGAGTTGAAGGCGTAGCGCATGACCACGTTGCCGAACACCATGAGCACCATGCCCAGCATGCACAGCACGACGATCAGCTTCAGAAAGCGGAAATACAGATCGATCATTTTTGTCATTGTTGTGATCTCGTAAGCGCCAACGCTGGGCGCCATGTTAGGGGTGTCGTTTGGTCGTGATCGTTAAGCGCCCATCGCCGAAAAATGCGCCTGCATGCGCGAGGCATCTGCCGCCGCGCCGCTGAACAATTCAAAAGCTTTTACTGCTTGGAACACCGCCATGGTGCCGCCGTCGAGCGTGCGGCAACCCAAGGCGCGGGCTTCGCGAAGCAGTTCGGTTTCCAAGGGGAAATACACAATTTCCGCCACCCACATCGGTGCACGCAGCAGGGCTTTGGGCACCGGCATACCGGGCAGTTTGGCCATGCCCATCGGCGTGGTGTTCACCAGGCCGTCGGCGCTCGCCATGGCGGCTGCCAGGTCGGCGCCAGCGCTCGCGCGGTTGCCTGGGAAATGCGCGTTGAGGTTCGCCGCCAGGTCGCTGGCGCGGCCGGCGTCCACGTCAAAAATAGTTAACTGTTCAACACCTTCAATCAACAAAGCATGGGCCACCGCTGCGCCGGCACCGCCTGCGCCCATTTGCACCACCTGCGCGCGGGCTACATCGCTCAGCCCACGCCGGAAGCCTTCGGCGAAACCCAAGCAATCGGTGTTGTGGCCGATGCGCTTGCCATTCTCGAACACCACCGTATTCACCGCGCCGATACCGCGCGCTTCCGGCGACAACTCATCGAGCAGCGGGATCACCGCCTGCTTGCACGGGAAGGTGATGTTCAGGCCGGTGAAGCCGGTGTGCTGGGCGGCGTCGAGCAGGGCGGGCAGGTCGTCGAGGTCCATCTTCAGGGCGTCGATGTCGATCAGGCGATACAGGTAGCGAATGCCCTGAGCGTCGCCTTCATGCTCGTGCAAGGCCGGCGTGCGCGAGGCCTGAATGCCGGCGCCAATCAGGCCGGCCAGAATGCTGCGGGTGCGGGACATGGTCAGGCCTTGAGCAGATGAGCAACGTGTTCAACAGCCATGCGATAGCCGTTGCTGCCGAACCCGGCGAGCACGGCCACGGCGATGCCGGACACGTATGAGTGGTGACGGAATTCTTCGCGCTTGTGCACGTTGGAAAGGTGTACTTCGATCACCGGCAATTCGCTGGCGACCAAAGCGTCGCGAATGGCGACCGAGGTATGCGTCCAGGCGCCCGGGTTAATCACGATGGCGGCGCAGCGGCCGCGAGCCTGGTGGATCCAGTCGATCAACCGGCCTTCGTGATTGGTTTGTTCGAACTCGACGCTGAGGTCCAGGGCGCTGCCGGTACGGCGGCACAGTTCAGCGATATCAGCGAGGGTTTCGTGGCCGTAGGTAGCCGGTTCGCGGGTGCCGAGCATATTGAGATTGGGGCCGTTAAGCACCAGCACGGTACGGGGCATAAAGCGTTCTCCATTTCTTATTGTTGTTCTGGCAGGCGAGCGGCCAAAAGCGTGTAGGAGAAAATGTACTAACTGGTTAATTCGGTCAATGGGCTGTTTGTAGGACGTTCGATAATCGACCAGTTTTGCTCCGAACGTGCATCCGCCGCCGACGCGGTATCAGGGCGCCAAATGTTCCTTAAGGTTGTGTCGGATAAGTCGATATATTGCGCAGGAGCCAGCCGATAGAGCTGGCCGCCTCTGCCTCGTTTTTCTGGAGACTCCCATGTTTGGATGGCTTACTCAGGCGCTGAGCAATATCAGTGTCGGCGCAAAACTGGCCCTTGGTTTTGCATCGGTGCTGCTGCTGACGCTGTTAATCACGCTGGCCGGTTGGCTGGGGTTGAGCTCGGTGCTCGAGCGCGGCGACAAGCTGGCGGCCATTTCTAAACTGGGTGCCATTGCCCGCGACGTGCGTATTGCTCGCCTGACCTACGCGCAAAACAGCGACGCCGCCCATAACGCCGCCGTGGTCGACAATCTCGACAAATTCGACGCCGGCGTTCAGAGCGGCACCCAAATCATGAAATCGCCGAACGACCTGGTTCTGTTGAAGCAGGCGGGCGATGCCAGCAGCCAGTACCGCCAGGCGTTCAACCAGATGACCCAGGCTGTCGCTACCCGCGAAGCCTTGCGCGGCCAATTCGGCAAGTTCGCCGACGCGGCAGTCGCGGAAGTGGGCAACGTTTCGACGGCGGTTCGTGCCGAGACCGTCGGCGAAGAAAATGCTGAGCAGCATCAACAAGTGCTCGACGCCCTGATCGCGCAGAACAGCCTGATTCAAACCGCACGTTTCGAGCTGCGCGGCTTCACTTATAGCGGCCGGGTTGAGCTGCAACAGCCGGCGCTCGCCGCGATTGATCAGGCACTTGGTAATCTCAAAACGCTCTCGGACAAAGTATCCAGCGAGCAGGCCGCCGGCTTGCAAAAAGCCGCCGACGCACTGAACGGTTACCGCGCTACGGTCGGTCAGTTCGCTACGGCGCTGGCCAATATCGCGGCGGCGCAAACCATTCTGGATGTCCAGATCAAACAGATTTTCGACGCCTGCGCGCAGCTCACCGTGAGTCAGAACACCAAGCGCGACAAGGAAGAAGCCGAGGCGAAAATTGTGCTGCTGGTGGCCTCGTTGATCGCAGTAGTGCTGGGCCTGATCGCTGCGTTGTTTATCACCCGGCAAATTGTCGGCCCGTTGCAAACCGTGCTGCGCCGTGTGGAACGCATCGCGTCGGGCGACCTTAGCCACGACATCGAAACCCGTCGCGGTGACGAGCTGGGTCAGCTGCAAACCAGCATGCAAAACATGACGCTGGGCCTGCGTGAATTGATTGGCGGCATTCGCGATGGCGTTACGCAAATCGCCAGCGCGGCAGAGCAGCTATCTGCCGTGACTGAACAGACCAGCGCCGGCGTAAACAATCAGAAGATCGAGACCGACCAGGTCGCCACCGCCATGCACGAAATGACCGCCACCGTGCAGGAAGTGGCGCGTAACGCAGAGGAAGCCTCCGAAGCGGCCAAAGCAGCGGACTTGCAGGCCCGTGACGGCGACCGGGTTGTCGGCGAAGCCGTGGCGCAGATCGAGCGCCTTGCTGTGGCCGTGGGCGACTCCACCGATGCCATGAACGAGCTCAAGCGCGAAAGCGACAAAATCGGCAGCGTGCTCGACGTGATCAAATCCGTGGCCCAACAAACCAACCTGCTGGCGCTGAACGCCGCCATCGAGGCCGCCCGTGCCGGTGAAGCCGGCCGAGGCTTCGCCGTGGTCGCCGATGAAGTGCGCAGCCTGGCGCAGCGCACACAGCAGTCCACCGAAGAAATTGAAGACCTGATCAGCGGCCTGCAAAGCGGCACGCAGCAAGTAGCGAGCACCTTGGAAAGCAGCCGCGAGCTCACCGACAGCAGCGTGCAACTGACCCGCAGCGCCGGCGATGCCTTGGGCAGCATCACCCGCACGGTATCGGCGATTCAGGCCATGAACCTGCAAATTGCCACCGCTGCCGAAGAGCAAACCGCCGTGGCCGAAGAGATCAACCGCAGCGTATTGAACGTGCGCGACGTCTCCGAACAAACCGCCGCCGCCAGCGAAGAAACCGCCGCCTCGAGTGTTGAACTGGCGCGCCTGGGTGGGCATCTGCAAAGTCTGGTGCAGCGCTTCCGGGTTTAAAGCAGAAGCTTCGCGAGCAAGCTCGCTCCTACAGAACTTCGGAATTCTGTAGGAGCGGCTTTAGCCGCGATGGCCGGGCCTGGAAATGGCGATACCTGGGCTGAGATTAAAAGCTCGCGGCTAAAGCCGCTCCTACAGGTTAGCCGCCCGCTATTTACCACCCACCGCCACCGCCACCCCCACCGCCGCCACCTGACGAACCGCCGCCGGAAGAACTGCTGCTGCCCGAGCTTGAGCTCGAACCAGAAGACGGGCTCGGCGGCGGTGTCGAGGCGCTGCTGGCGGCGGCGAGCAGGGCGCCGCTCATGGCGGCCGGCGTGGTAAAGCGGCTGCTGTCGCGGTACCACGAGGGTCTGTAGGTCGGCTCGCTCCACTGCACGGCGCCGCTTTCTATGGCTTCACTCAGTCGGGCGGTCCATTGCTCTTCCACGCCCAGCGCCATGGCGTACGGCAGGTGCCGCTCGTACAAGGCGATGCTCATGGCTGGCGCATCGGCGGCGCGGGCCAGGCTGTCGCTTTCGGCCAGTTGCAGGTAGTCGCGGTAGCCTTCCAATGCATCGAGTGTGGCGCGCCCTTCTAGGGTCGGCGCTTCCAGCCAACCTCGGAACAGTACGATCAACACCAGCATCGTCACCACGCTGACCGTGGCGATGGGCGAGGTGGTGTTGAACATCAGCACCAGCAGGCTCAAACCGCCAAAGCCAAATGGCAAACCGAACAGCAGCGGCACCACGCCTATGAATTGGCGCGGCGTGCCCGTCAGCATGCGCCAACCCCAAACGCTCAAGCCGACACCGACGGAAATCAGCACGATCGGAAAAATACTGAACAGCACCACCGGGTCGCCGAGCAGCCCCATCGCCACAAACGCTAGCAGGGCGCCCAACAAGCCGAGCCACCAGGGTTTGCGGTTTTTGCTGAACAGCGTGTCGCCCCATTCGCGGAGCTTTTCGCTGTGGGCATCCAGCGCATTGCTCAAGGCTCTGACGTACTTCTCACCGACACGAATCTTCTTCGCGCCGCCGTCAAACAGCTTGTCGAACAGCGCCTGCTCGTGGGGCTGCGCCTGCGCATCCAGCTCTCCTTTGCTGACAATAAACGCGCGCCCGGTGGGCGAGTCGGCAATGCTCAGCACCTTGCGCCGCGCCAGGTCCGTCACAGTAATGGTCATGGCTTCGAGGTTGCTGAAGTCTGTGCTGAAGCCTTTGTTCCAGACGTAACCGGCAGCGGCCGGGCTGAGGCCTTTCGGCGCGTCGTAGCGGGGCACGATGATGCCCTTGGCGGGGTCGCGACCGACCTTGTTCCACCAGCGGTAGTAGTAGGCAAACAACCCCAGCGCAGCGAGCACGGCGATGAGTACGTTGAGGTTGTCCCACACCAATCTGGCCGCGCGCATGAACGCATTGGGGCGCTTCACCAGGCCCGCTTGCCAATCCAGCGCGACGGTAAACCCCTCTTCAGCCGCGAGCGGCTGGGTGGTCGCCAACTTGACCACGTTGTCGCGCTGGCTCACCACTTCATAAGCGCGGCCGGAGCGGTTGCCGGTGTAGCCGGTGTAACCCGTCAACTGATCGATACGCGCGCCTTCAGGCAGTTCGACCGTGGCGGTGGCCCGCATGATCGGAAACTTCCACTGATTGCCGGTGAGGTTCCAATACAGCTCGTCCTTCTCGGCGGTGAAATGCAACTGGCCATCCATGCGGTATTGCAGCTCGTACACGTGCTGGCCGGGCTCGACATATTCCTCCGGCGAACCCAGGTAATAACGCACGCCCCAGCGCTGGCGCTCTTTTTTAAACGGCTCGCTGACGCCGTCGCGCGTCACGCTCAGCAGGTCCACGGGCGTTTTGCGCACCAGCTCCATTGGCAAGCTGTAGGTGGTGGGAATGTCGCGGTAAATGCCGTGGCGAATTTCGTCGCCCGTGGCGGTGACTTGGATGCGCTCGGTGATCAGCAGGTTGCCGCTGGGCTCGACCTTGACGGTGATGTCGAAGTGATCAATGCGCTCTTTGTCGACGCGCGAGCTGCTGTCGAAAAAGGTTTTGCGCTGATACCTCTTGCTCGGCGTCGACAACAATCGTGTCGACCTCATCGTCAGCGGCGAACAACGGGCTCAAGGGCAGCACGCAGCAACTCAGTGCGAGTGCGCGCAACAGGCGGGCAGGCATATCAAAACTCCATTTTTGGCGGCTGGGCCTGGCTGGCGTCGTCCAACGAAAAATACGCGGCGCCGGCAAAACCGAATGCCTTGGCGATCACATTGCTGGGCACCGACTCCACCAACACATTCAATTCGCGCACCGCGCCGTTGTAGTAGCGGCGGGCCATTTGAATGTGCTCTTCCACTTCGCTGAGGCTGCGCTGCAAATCCAAAAATACGGCGTCGGCCTTGAGATCGGGATACGCCTCGGCGCGGGCAAACACCTGCTTGAGCGTGGCCGACACCTGGCTCTCCGCCGCGCCACGCTCCGGGGCGCCAGCGGTCTCGGCGCGTTGCGCCTGGCTGCGCTGCTCGGTGAGCGCGGCGAGGGTGCCGCTTTCGTAGGCCATAAAGCGTTTTACGCAGTCGACCAATTGCGGAATCAGGCTGGAGCGGCGTTTGAGTTGCACGTCAATGTCGCTCCACGCGGCGGCCACCCGAGCCCGGTTGAATACCAGGCGGTTGTAGCCGTAGATCACGCCTGCGGCCAACACCCCCAGCGCCGCGATTACGGCCCACATCATCGTTCCCTGCATTGCCTCATTCCTCGTTGCGCGCTGGCGCGTATCTGGCTGGCGATCCTACTGCAAAAACGAGCGCAGTCGCTGGATTTACGAATCGACCTACGCCATGGCGCTCCGCGTCGTAACGCCTCGTCTCGGCCTTGTCCGTACGGTCTTGCTCCTGAAATTTCACGCGTCGAGCGGACACAGGAGAGCAACTACGATGAGCAAAGTTGAAGTGGTGTTGGTGGTGGCGGGCGTGCTGCTGATGGCCTTGGCGGCAGCGTTGCTGGTGGTGCATCGGCGCACGGCCGATTGTGTCGATGTGGCCACTCAGCATTGCCACGACGCCGCGTTCGTTTATCAGGGCGGCGGCAAGCTGGCGCTGCTGCTGGCCTTTTCAGTTTTTCTGATCGCCGCGTTGCTGGGGCTGCTTCGTCATTCCGAAGGCCCTCGGCGCTAGTCTTTAACCGGCACCGGAAATGAAAAAACCCCGGCGCGTGGGCCGGGGCTTAAGGGTTTCACTGCGCGGTTCTTATTCGACCGCTTTAACCATATCTTCGATTACTTTCTTCGCGTCGCCGAACACCATCATGGTCTTGTCCAAGTAGAACAGTTCGTTGTCCAGACCGGCATAGCCGCTGGCCATCGAACGCTTGTTGACGATGATAGTTTTGGCTTTGAACGCTTCCAGAATTGGCATGCCGGCAATCGGCGAATTCGGATCGTTCTTCGCCGCCGGGTTGACCACGTCGTTGGCGCCCAACACCAGCACCACGTCGGCCTGGCCGAACTCGGAGTTGATGTCTTCCATCTCGAACACCTGGTCGTACGGCACTTCAGCCTCGGCCAGCAGTACGTTCATGTGGCCAGGCATACGACCGGCAACCGGGTGAATCGCGTACTTCACGGTTACGCCACGGTGCGTCAGCTTCTCGGTCAGCTCTTTCAGCGCGTGCTGGGCACGGGCCACCGCCAGGCCGTAGCCGGGAACGATGATCACGGTGTCGGCGTTGGTGAGCAGGAAGGTGGCGTCATCAGCCGAACCGGATTTCACCGGACGCGCTTCTTTCGAACCACCGCTTGCTGCCGCGTCGGTCGCGCCGCCGAAGCCGCCGCCAATCACGTTGAAGAACGAACGGTTCATCGCCTTGCACATGATGTACGAGAGGATCGCGCCGCTCGAACCCACCAGCGAACCGGCAATGATCAGCATCGAGTTGTTCAGCGAGAAACCGATACCGGCAGCCGCCCAGCCCGAGTAGCTGTTGAGCATCGAAACGACTACCGGCATATCCGCGCCGCCAATCGGGATGATGATCAGCACACCGAGAATGAACGCCAGCACCAGCATCACCGCGAAGGCTGTGAGGTTGCCGGTGAACATAAAGAACAGACCCAGCCCCAGTGTGCTCAGACCCAGAATCAGGTTGAGTTTGTGCTGACCGGCAAACACGACCGGCGCGCCCTGGAACAGACGGAACTTGTATTTGCCCGAGAGCTTGCCGAACGCGATGACGGAACCGGAGAAGGTAATCGCACCAATCGCCGCGCCAAGGAACAGCTCCAGACGGTTACCGGCCGGAATGGCGTCGCCCAGTTGCTTGACGATACCCAGCGACTGCGGCTCAACCACAGCAGCAATGGCAATGAACACCGCCGCCAGGCCGATCATGCTGTGCATGAAGGCAACCAGCTCCGGCATTTTGGTCATTTCAACGCGCTTGGCCATGATCGAACCGGCGGTGCCGCCGACCAACAAACCAACGATGACGTAACCGATGCCTTGGGTAGCGATGTCGGCACCGAGCTTGTAGATCAAGCCCACGGTGGTCAGTACGGCCAGGGCCATACCGAGCATGCCGAATAAGTTACCGCGACGCGACGTGGTCGGGTGCGACAGGCCCTTGAGCGCTTGGATAAAGCAGATCGAAGCGATCAGATACAGGGTCGTTACCAGATTCATGCTCATTACTTGTCACCCTCTGCTTTGGCCTTGGGCGCTTTTTTCTTGAACATTTCCAGCATGCGGCGAGTTACCAGAAAACCACCGAACACGTTCACGGCAGCCAGGGCCACCGCAAGGGTGCCCATGGTTTTACCCAGCGGCGTCACGGTGAGGGCGGCGGCCAACATGGCACCGACGATCACGATGGCCGAGATGGCGTTGGTCACGGCCATTAGCGGGGTGTGCAGCGCAGGCGTCACGTTCCAGACCACGTGGTAGCCCACATAAATGGCCAGCACGAAGATGATCAGGTTGTAGATACCGGGGGAGATCAGCTCTTCCATTTTTCTTGTCCTCAGCCGTTCTTACGGACGACTTGGCCGTCGCGGCACATCAGGCACGCGGCGACGATGTCGTCTTCGAGGTTGACGTGGAACTTGCCTTCGCTGTCGATGACCAGCTTGAGGAAGTCCAGCAAGTTACGGGCGTACAGCGCCGAAGCGTCTGCCGCGACCAGGGCCGCCAGGTTGGTGTGGCCAACGATGGTCACGCCGTGCTTGACCACCACCTGATCCGCTTCAGTCAGCGGGCAGTTGCCGCCTTGGGCCGCCGCGAGGTCGATCACCACGGAGCCGGGCTTCATCTGCTCGACGGTCTCGGCACTCAACAGCACCGGCGCCTTGCGGCCTGGAATCAGTGCGGTGGTGATGACGATGTCGGCCTGCTTGGCGCGCTCATGCACGGCCACGGCCTGACGCTGCATCCACGACGCTGGCATCGGACGGGCATAACCGCCAACGCCTTCGGCGCATTCGCGCTCTTCGTCGGTTTCGTACGGCACGTCAACGAACTTGGCGCCGAGCGACTCAATTTGCTCCTTCACCGCCGGACGCACGTCCGAGGCCTCGATCACCGCACCCAGGCGCTTGGCCGTAGCGATGGCCTGCAAGCCTGCAACGCCGGCGCCGAGAATCAGCACGCGAGCGGCCTTCACGGTACCGGCAGCGGTCATCAGCATCGGCATAAAACGCGGGTAGTGATGAGCCGCGAGCAACACCGCCTTGTAGCCGGCAATGTTGGCTTGCGAACTCAGCACGTCGAGGCTTTGCGCGCGGGAAGTGCGCGGCGCGGCTTCGAGGGCGAAAGCGGTGACGCCGCGTTCAGCCATCTGCGCGATGTTTTCGCTGTTGAAGGGATTGAGCATGCCGACCAGCACCGCGCCGGACTTGAGCTGAGCCAGCTCGGCGGCATTGGGTGCCACGACCTTGAGCACCAGGTCGGCGCCCAGGGCTGCGGCGGCGTCGCCAATGCTGGCGCCAACGGCTTGATAGGCACTGTCGGGCACGCTGGCGCTAACGCCGGCACCGCTTTGTACAGTCACCTGATGGCCTTGGGCGATCAGCTTTTTAATGGTTTCCGGCGTTGCGGCAACCCGCGTTTCGCCAGTAAAGGTCTCGAGAGGAACACCAATGTGCACTTCAAATCTCCTGCGTGATCGTTTTTCAAAAAAACCAGAGCACTGCGGGTGGCGCACTGGGGTGGATCAGCACAATCCCTACTTGGCACCTCTTCGGGCAGCCTTGCGGTAGCGGGGCGCGGCATTTTGCAGGTGAACCGTAAGGCCATCAAGGAGTTCTGAAGGCCACCCTGGAGATAACTACAAGTCACGTCGTGACCCATCATTCCGTCTATCTCGCCGAAAGCAGCGGGTAATGCGGCTTGCAGCTTGTCGCCAGGCCGTTTGCGGCGGCATTGGCATCCCTGACGTGAATAACCGTTCATCAGGTCAAGACGGGTTAATGGCGAATCCGTTACGTAGCTTGCTTTGTATTCCTAACTATCTGTTTATTATCGTAATTATCTGTTTTGTCGGCGGGTAAGCGGCGGCAAAACTGTAGCTATTGGGTTTGTTGACTACGGGGTCAGCAAATGTTTACGGTTTACTGCATAAATCGCTGAAAGCCACGCAGTTATTGGTCTGCCGCCAATTTCCCACGCAACGTCGCGCATGCTTTTTATCAGGCTTATGTCGCTTTTTCGACTTTTTTTATCGCTACGTGAAGGTTGGAGGGCCAAAACGGCTGATTTTTGGCTTTATTACCGGGTTAATTACCTGGCTGAATCGTAGCCAATAAGAGGTTTTGGTAGTGCGGTGGGTTCGAACTGCCCCATTTCGTGTGGGAGCAGCTTTAGCTGCGAGATTTTGAAATCCCTGCGCTGCTGCCCAACGCAGGGGTGGCCGGCTAAACGCCCGAACTCGCCTCCCGATATTCCTTCGCCTGCCCCACCAACCAATCCCTAAACGCCCGTAACGCAGCCGTCTCGGTTTTGCGTTCAGGAATCATCAGGTGATACGCCTTATCACTCACGCAGGCGTGCTGCATCGCCACCACCAAGCTGCCTTCAGCCAGCTCCCGTTGAATCAAAAACGGCGGTATCAGCGCGATGCCCATTTCGTGCTGCGCCGCCTGCGCCAGCATCGAAAACAGTTCATAACGCGGCCCAGTCATGTCGCGCGGCACGCTCATGCCAAGGGAGCCGAACCAGTGGCGCCAGGCGTATGGCCGGGTGGTTTGTTGCAGCAGCGGCAAGGTGGCGATGCGCTCGGCGGTGAGCGTGCCGTCGCTCGGCAACAGGGCCGGGCTGCACACGGGAAGGGAATTTTCCGGCATCAGAAAATGCGCTTCGGTGCCGGACCACACCGCATCGCCGAAGTACACGGCGGCGTCGAATTCGGTGTCGGCAAACAGGAATGGGCGCGTGCGATTGGTGAGGTTCACGGTCACTTCCGGGTGCAAGGCCTGGAAATGTTTCAGGCGCGGCAGCAGCCATTGCGTGCCGAAGGTCGGCACGATGGCCAGTTCCAGGCTGTTGGTGCCGTGCTGGCCCATTACCGACAGGGTGTCGCGTTCCACAGCATCCAGCTGCGCGGCGACTCGGCGGCCGTAGCTGAGCCCTGCTTCGGTGAGCTGAACGCCGCGTCGGGAGCGGCGGAAGAGGGCGATGCCGAGGAAGTCCTCGAGGCTGGCGATCTGTCGGCAGATGGCGCTTTGCGTCAGCGAGAGTTCTTCCGCTGCTTTGGTAAAGCTCTGATGACGAGCGGCGGCGTCGAAGGCGACGAGGGCGGCGGTGCTGGGAATTTTGCGGCGCATTGGCGGGCTCGTATGCGTTATGTGCACGATGAAACGGTTGAAAAAGCCGTTATTGCCTGTTCGGAGTGATAAATTAGCACAGGTCTGTGCAAAAACCTCGTTTGCGCCATGTGCGCCCGGCTGTCTAGAGTTAACCCATCGCCAGCCTCGCGCTGGACCGCACCCAACTCTTGAGGATTTCGCACATGGCTGCCAACGCTCGCTTCAACTGGGAAGACCCGCTGATGCTCGACCAGCAACTGACGGAAGAGGAGCGAATGGTGCGCGACAGCGCCCAGCAGTTCGCTCAGCAGAAGTTGGCGCCGCGCGTTATCGAAGCGTTCCGCCATGAGCAGACCGATCCGAAAATCTTCCGTGAAATGGGCGACGTCGGCCTGCTCGGCGCCACCATCCCCGAGCAGTACGGTGGCAGCGGTTTGAATTACGTGAGCTACGGTCTGATCGCCCGTGAGGTTGAGCGTGTGGATTCCGGCTACCGCTCGATGATGAGCGTGCAGTCGTCGCTGGTGATGGTGCCGATCAACGAGTTCGGCAACGAAGCCACCAAGCAGAAATACCTGCCAAAGCTGGCCAGCGGCGAATGGATTGGCTGCTTCGGTTTGACCGAGCCGGACCACGGTTCCGACCCGGGTTCGATGATTACCCGCGCCAAGAAAGTCGACGGCGGCTACCGCATCAGCGGCGCGAAAATGTGGATCACCAACAGCCCGATCGCCGACGTGTTTGTGGTCTGGGCAAAGGACGACGAGGGCGCGATTCGCGGCTTCGTGCTGGAGAAAGGCTGGCAAGGGCTGAGCACCCCGGCGATTCACGGCAAGGTCGGCCTGCGTGCTTCGATCACTGGCGAAATCGTGATGGACAACGTGTTCTGCCCGGAAGAAAACGCCTTCCCCGATGTGCGCGGCTTGAAAGGCCCGTTTACCTGTTTGAACTCCGCCCGCTATGGCATCAGCTGGGGTGCGCTGGGTGCCGCCGAGTTCTGCTGGCACACCGCCCGCCAGTACACGCTGGACCGCAAACAATTCGGCCGGCCATTGGCAGCCAATCAGCTGATTCAGAAAAAACTCGCCGACATGCAGACCGAAATCACCATGGCCTTGCAAGGCTGCCTGCGCCTGGGCCGCATGAAAGACGAAGGCACTGCGGCGGTGGAAATCACCTCGATCATGAAGCGCAACAGCTGCGGCAAAGCCCTGGATATCGCCCGCCTGGCGCGCGACATGTTGGGCGGCAACGGCATCTCCGACGAGTTCGGCGTGGCGCGGCATCTGGTGAATCTGGAAGTGGTGAACACCTACGAAGGCACGCACGACGTGCACGCCCTGATCCTCGGCCGCGCGCAGACCGGTATCCAAGCCTTCTTCTGATTGCCGTAAACCTGTAGGAGCGGCTTCAGCCGCGATGCTTGTGATCTTCAAGAGCATCGCGGCTAAAGCCGCTCCTACGGTACTTAATATCCTGCTGCGAGATTCCCATGCCCGGCGCTCTGTCTCATCTGCGTGTTCTGGATTTATCCCGCGTACTGGCTGGCCCGTGGGCCGGGCAGATTTTGGCGGACCTTGGCGCCGAGGTGATCAAAATCGAGCGCCCCGGTGTGGGCGACGACACCCGCCAATGGGGCCCGCCATTTTTGAAAGACGCAGCGGGTGAGAACACCAGCGAGGCCGCCTATTACCTGTCGGCCAACCGCAACAAACAGTCGGTGACGGTGGACTTCACCCAGCCTGAGGGCCAGCGCCTGGTGCGTGAGTTGGCGGCGCAGTCGGACATTCTGCTGGAGAACTTCAAGGTCGGCGGCCTGGCCGCCTATGGCCTGGATTACGCGTCGCTAAAAGCCATCAACCCGCGACTGATTTATTGCTCCATCACCGGTTTCGGCCAGAACGGTCCTTACGCCAAACGCGCCGGCTACGACTTTATGATTCAGGGCCTCGGCGGCCTGATGAGCCTGACCGGCAAGCCGGATGACGAAGCGGGCGGCGGGCCGGTGAAAGTCGGCGTGGCGCTGACTGACATCCTCACGGGCTTGTATTCCACCGTGGCAGTGCTCGCCGCACTCGCCCACCGCGACAGCGTTGACAGAGAAAGCAGCGGCAGCGGCCTCGGCCAGCATATCGACATGGCCTTGCTCGACGTTCAGGTCGCCTGCCTGGCGAACCAGGCGATGAACTACCTCACCACGGGCAACGCGCCGAAACGTTTGGGCAATGCCCACCCCAATATCGTGCCGTATCAGGATTTCCCCACGGCCGATGGCGACTTCATTCTCACCGTCGGCAACGATGGCCAGTTCCGCAAATTCTGTGAGGTGGCGGGCCATGCCGAATGGGCCGACGACCCGCGCTTCACCAACAACAAACAACGCGTCGCTAACCGCGCGGTGCTGATTCCATTGATCCGCCAGGCCACCGTTTTCAAAACCACGGCCGAATGGGTAAGCGCCCTGGAGCAGGCCGGCGTGCCCTGCGGCCCGATCAACGATCTGGCTCAGGTGTTCGCCGACCCGCAGGTGCTGGCGCGCGGGTTGCGCGTGGAAGTGCCGCACAGCCTGGGCGGCACGCTGCCGCAAGTGGCCAGCCCGATTCGCTTGTCCGAAACACCCGTGGAATATCGTCAGGCGCCGCCATTGCTGGGCGAGCACACCGAGGCGGTGTTGCAGCGGTTGCTGGGCTTGAATAGCGCAGACATCGACGCGTTGCGCAAAGCCAGCGTGGTCTGAAACGTCCTGCGCGATCTGCGTTTGCTAGGTCTCGGCGAGTTGCGCTGGGCGGACCTGCCGAGTCTGCAGCAGGAAAGCCCGCAAGAGCGGCGCTGGCGCGAACGCATCGCCTGAACACCCGCTCGCTAACGGTTAGTCGCGGCGGTTTTTCGCTTCAATCCACTGCGCCATGTACTTGGTGCTCTTGTGCTGATGGTGGCGCAGCATCGCGCCGGTGAAATTGCGCAAACGGTGCTCGGGCAAATTAGCCTGACACGCTTCGATGCGCTGCATCAGCAACTCGCCAAAACGGTCGCGCTCATAGCGCGCGGCAAGCAGCGTCCAGCCGTGGTCCTGCGCTTGCTGCCAGTGTGTTTCGTCGCGGTACAGACGCACCGCCGCATCGGCAAAGGTGGCGGCGCTGGTGGTGATTTCACCCGGCCATGGCCACTCGCCGTGCATGCCTTCCGCGCCAATCGGCGTGGTGACGTTCGGCGTACCGCAGAGCATGGCGTCGGCGATTTTGCCTTTGATGCCGGCGCCGAAACGAAGTGGCGCCACGCACACACGCGCCGCTTCCATCACGGCCAACGCATCCGGCGCCCAATTCATCACGTGGAAACCCTGCGCCGGGTTGTGCAAGGCGGTGGCCTTGGGCGGTGTGTACGAGCCGTAAACACGCAGCTGGGCCTGCGGCAATTGCTGGCGAATCAGCGGCCAGATGCTCTGTTTCAACCAGAGCACGGCGTCCCAGTTCGGCGCATGGCGAAAGTTGCCGATGCTGATGAAATGCGCCCGCTCAGTGAACGGCAGCACCCGGCGCGGTGTTGCATCCAGCAGCAACGGGCAATGCACCAACAGCACGGCGGGCAGCTGGAACTGCTCGCACAGCAGGGCGATTTCGGCATCGGAAATCATCAGGTTGAGGTCGCAGCGATACAACGCGGCAATCTCCCGTTGCGCGGTATCGCTGGCTGCCATGTGCCGATAAATGTCGTCGGCATTCAGGGTGAACAGCGCGTCGCACGCGTCACCGTTTCCGGCAGCGAGATGCGCTTTTAACAGTTGTTGGCGCGCATCGCGCAGTGACTGCAAGTCCGACGTTTCGAGCACGCGTAACGCCTGCGGGCACTGTTGTTCCACCCGCCAGCCGAACTGTTCTTCCATCATGAAGCGGTCGAACATCACCACTTGCGGATTCAAAGCGCGCACAAACACATCGAAGCTTTCGCTGTTGAGTTCGATCACTTGCTCGGCAATGCCCAGCGCCTGCAAATCGGCTTTGTGCTCGCCCTCGTTGGCCGGGCTGGCAAAGGTGACGTGCCAGCCACGCTCAACGAACAGCTCGAGCAGCTGCATCATGTGCCCGCCGGCTGCCGAGGAACGGGGCTCCGGCCACACGTAACCGATGACCAACAAATGTTTGGGGGGACGGCGGGCAGGGCACGGTGCGATTCCTGGGCGGGCGAAAACGGCGGCCATTATGCGGCATCGCAACGGGGCGCTCTATTGGCCCTGGCGATGGTATCCGACCGGCCCCACTATCGGGCTTTAATGCAAGGCATTATCATTTGCACATTATTCTGATCGCGCGATATTCCCGCCCGCATGGCCGACCCCATTTCCCAGCATGATCCGCACCCTGCTGCGCCGCATACGGCTGAGCCGGCGCTGCGTGCGGATTTTCTAAGGGTGTTTTTGTCCGAACGCTCGCGGATGGAAGCATTGGTCAGCCGCCGCGTCGGTTGCCGCGCCACGGCGGCCGACCTGGTGCAGGACTTGTTCTTGCGCTTTTGGCGGCGTCCGCACGTTCAGGTGGAGGAACTCAGCACCTACCTGCTGCGCTCGGCGCGCAACATGGCCATCGACCACCTGCGCAGCGAAACCTCGCGCACCCGCAACGAAACCGGCCTGCTGGCCGAGCAACTGGCCGAACCCAGCCCGCCGGAAACCGCCCTGGACGCCAGCTACGACCTGCGCCAGGTCGACCTCGCGTTGCGTGCCTTGCCTGAGCGCACGCGGCATATTTTCCTGCTTAACCGCGTGCACGGGCGCACCTATGGCGAAATCGCCAAAGCCATGCAGGTGTCCCAGAGTGCCGTGGAAAAACATATGATGCGCGCCCTCGACGCCTGCAAGGCGAGCCTGGAGTCGCCCGCCCCATGAGCCGTTCACACCCGCTGCGCGTTGTTGCCGACGACGCGCCATCCCCCGATCAAGTAGCCCTGAGCTGGCACCAGCGCCTGCTTGCGCAACCCAGTGCAGCCGAGCGTGCCGCCTTTGACCGGTGGCTTTACGCCGAGCCCGCCCACGTGCAGGCCTACGCCAATGTGCAAGCGCTATGGGCCGCCACCGAGCAACCGGCGCAGCGCATAGCCGCCGAAGAAGCGGCGGCGCTGGCGCACTACTTGCGCGCCATGGACGCACCGCCGCGTGCCCGGGCAAGCCGTTGGTGGTTGGGCTCGCTGGCCACCGCCGCCAGCGTGTTGCTGATGCTCGGCCTGCTGGGCTGGCAACCGCAACGGTGGCTGGACTCGGTGCGTGCCGACTACGTTTCGGCGCCGGGGCAATTGCGGCAAATCACCCTGGCCGATCAGACCGTGGTTTTGCTGGACGCCGACAGCGCCGTGCAGGTGCGTTTTACCGACCAGCAACGGCGTATCGAGCTGCTGCGTGGCGCGGCGTATTTCCATGTCAGCCACACCGGCCAGCCCTTCGTCGTCAGCGCGGCCGATGGCGAAGCGCAGGTGCTCGGCACGCAATTCGAAGTGCGCCTGCAAGAGCAGGGCGCCCAGGTGACGGTGCAGTCCGGCCGTGTCGGCGTTACCGCGCACCCCGGCGACACCGCCCAAGTGCTCAGCGCCAATCAGCAAGTGAGCTACCAGCACGGGCAGGCCGGCGACGTACACGGCGTCGACAGCGACGCCAACCTGGCCTGGCGCCAGGGCTGGCTGACCTACTACCAAACCCCGCTCAGCGACGTGCTCGACCACGTGCAGCGTTACAGCCCCAACCGCATCGTGCTGCTCAACCCGGCGCTCGGGCAGCAACGCATCAGCGGCAGCTTCCCCAGCCAAGACCCGGAAAAAGTGCTCGACTCGCTCGCCAGCGTGGTCGGCTTCCAGCGTCAAACTGTGCTGGGGCTGACGCTGTTCCGGTAAGAGGGAAAAATAATTTCAGCCGACGGGTGAGGTAATCCCCGTCGGCATCCGTGTAGTGCATGTAATTGCGAATTGATCGCAGCAAGCCCGGTGTCGGGTCACTTTCACGGATTAGGTGCTCATGACGTACGTAACGGTAGGCAAACACGGCCTCGGTCTTTCCCTGCTTCTGGCAGCCAGCGCGCCTGTGCTGGTGCAGGCAGCCGACGCGCCACCCGCCGCCACGCAAACGCGCTACAGCTTCGCCATCAGCGCCCAGCCCTTGCCGCAAGCCCTGAGCGCCTTCAGCCGCGTCACCGGCTTGAGCCTGGTCTACAGCGACGACGCGCCCTACAGCATGCAAGCGCCCGCCGTGAATGGCCAACTCAGCGCCGAGCAGGCACTGAGCCAACTGCTGCAAGGTTCCGGCTACACCTTCCGCCACAGCGACGCGCGCACCATCACCCTGCAGCGGGTGCGCAGCAGCGACGGCGCCATGAACCTAGACGCCGTCAACATCGACGCCAGCTCGCAGCAAGCGACCAGCTACCAACCGCCGCCCAGCAGCAAAATCATGCGCAGCGAAGCGCCGCTACTGGAAATTCCGCAAGCCATCGCCGTGGTGCCGCGCCAGGTGCTGCAAGACCAGCAACCGCGCAACCTCGACGACGCATTGATCAACGTCAGCGGCATCACCCAGGCCAACACGCTCGGCAGCACCATGGACGCCGTGATGAAACGCGGCTTCGGCGACAACCGCGACGGCTCGATTCTGCGCGACGGCATGCGCACCGTGCAGGGCCGCAACTTCACCGCCAACGTCGAGCGCGTGGAAGTACTCAAAGGCCCGGCCTCGATGCTCTACGGCATTCTCGACCCGGGCGGCGTGATCAACCTCGTCAGCAAAAAACCGCAACTGCAGGCGTACAACGCCATCACCGCGCGCAGCTCCACCTACGGCGACGGCAAAAACGGCAGCGGCGGCCAGCTCGACAGCACCGGCGCCATTGGCGACACCAACCTGGCCTACCGCCTGGTCGCCGACTACGACGACGCCGACTACTGGCGCAACTTCGGCAACAGCCGCGAGAAAACCATCGCCCCGTCGCTCGCCTGGTTTGGCGACGACACCACCGTGAACCTGTCGTGGGAACACCGCGACTACGTCACCCCGTTCGACCGCGGCACCATCCTCGCCAAAGGCAGCACCAAACCGCTGGACGTCTCGCGCAAACAGCGCCTGGACGAGCCCTACAACAAAACCGAAGGCCGCTCCGACCTGGCGATTTTCGACGTGGAACACCGCCTGAACGACGACTGGAAAACGCACTTCGCCTACAGCTACAACCGCGACCGCTACGACGACTACCAAGCGCGCGTGACCGGCTATGCAGCCGGCAGTTCGACACGCCTGGTGCGGCGCCTGGACGGCACACGCGGCGCCGTCAGCACCGAACACTTCGGCACCCTCGACCTTTCCGGCGACGTGGAACTGGGCGGCCTGCGCCACGAAGTACTCACCGGTGTCGACCACGAATATCGAAAAATCTTCCGCTCCGACCTGCTGCGCCAAACCACCACCGTGCGCTTCGACACCCAGAACCCGGTGTACGGCCAGGTGCCCGAACCCACCACCGTGTCGGCCAGCGACAGCGACCAGACCGACAAGGTCTACAGCCAGTCCGCGTTCCTGCAAGACTCCATCCACCTCAACGACCAATGGATTCTCGCTCGGCGGCGCGCGCTACCAGCTCTACGACCAACTCGCCGGCAAGGGCCGACCGTTCGTAAAAAACACCGACATCAACGGTCAGAAATGGCTGCCGCGCGTGGGCGTCGTGTACCAATGGAACGACGAATTTTCCCTGTACGGCGGCTACAGCGAATCCTTCAAACCCAACTCCACCATCGCCGCCCTGAGCGGCACCGCCAGCATCAACGGCCTGGACCCTGAAGAAGGCAAAGCCTGGGAAGTGGGCGCCAAACTCGACATGCCCGGCCGCCTGACCGGCACGCTCGCGCTGTTCACCATCGACAAAGAAAACGTCATGGTCACGCAGACCTACCGAACGCCCTCTGGCGCCACCGACACCTTCGCCAGCGCCGCCGGCGCCGTCACCTCACGCGGCCTGGAACTGGACATCACCGGCCAGCTCACCGACCAACTCAGCCTGATCGGCACCTACGCCTACCTCGACGCCTGGGTCACCAAAGACCCGGCATTGCAAGGCAACGACCTGGCCAACGTGGCCCGCCACACCGGCTCGTTATTCGCCGTCTACGACCTTGGCCAAATCCTCGGCGGCGACCGCCTACGCCTCGGCACCGGCGCCCGCTACGTAGGCGAACGCGCCGGCGACGCCGAAAACACCTTCACACTCCCCGACTACACCGTCGCCGACGCCTTCGCCAGCTACGACACCAAACTCGGCGGCAAAAACGTGAAGCTGCAACTCAACGTGAAGAACATGTTTGATAAGACCTACTACTCGTCGTCGACCAATGCGTTTTTGATTTCGATTGGGGATGCGAGGCAGGTTGAGGTGGCGGGGACGGTGGAGTTTTGAAGGGGGAGGCGTCGTTCGGGGTGTGGCACTTAGAGACATGGCGCTAAGGTGAGTGCGACGCTTCTGGTTAACGAGGCAGCGCTTTGCACCTTATGGCGTGCGTTGTGAGGTTTGGGCTTCGGCACCCACGAAAACCTGTAGCGGGCGCGAGAAGCTGACCACGGATACTTGAGAGCGGTAGGCTGTTATTCGTTTCGTCGCAGCGAGCGCTGCTTTACGATGATCGCCTGAAGTGCGTCTGATAACGCCCGGAATTTATTTAATTGGCGGTAAAAGCGTATGTGCAGCAGATGGGCTATGGAGATGTGCACCCGCTGGTGGCGTTCTCCGGAAGCGTGTTGCCGGACCAGGTGATTCCCGAGGAGGTGACGGAAAGCAGTAGCCTGCTTAACGCCGGCCTCAACGGCCGCGACTTGGCGGACGCTTTCGACACGCAGGATTTCAACGTGATGATTGCGGCCAACAAGTACCAGACCGGCTTCGATCAGCCCAAGCTGTGCGCTATGTACGTGGACAAGAAGCTGCAAGGCGTGGATTGCGTGCAGACCCTGTCGAGGCTCAACCGAACGTTCCCGGCCAAGCAAACCTTCATTCTCGACTTCTTCAACGAGCCGCAAGACATCCTTGACGCCTTCCTGCCGTATTACACGAAGGCTGAGCTGGCCGATGTCACCGACCCGCAGATCATCTACGACCTGCAAAAGAAATTGGATGCTGAGGGCATTTATCACTGGCAGGAAGTCGAGGCGTTTGCCATGGCATTCTTCGACCCCAAAGCGGCTGCCAGCAAGCTGAGTTATTACTGCCAGCCAGCCAAAGAGCGCTTTGCCAAGCGTTACGCGTTCAGCCAGGAAGCGCGGCTACACGCATTGGATTACAAACGCACTGCCGAAGCTAACGGCGACAGCGCGGGGCTTAAAAAGGCGGAGCACGCACTCAAGGAGGCAGGTGAGCAGGTGGATCAGCTGGACCTGTTCAAGAAAAACCTGCAGAGCTTTGTGCGCTTATACGAATTTCTTTCGCAGATTGTTCCTTACGAAGATCGAGAGTTGGAGCAATTGTGCGTATACGCCAAGCATTTACATCCGCTGCTTCGGGTGGACCGTCTGCAGGAGCCGGAGGTTGATGTTGGCGAGCTGCAGTTAACCCATTACCGCTTGAGCAAACGCGCGGAGCATCAGCTTCGTTTAAACGAAGATCACGGTGAGTACAAGCTGGAGCCCGGCAGCGATGTCGGCAGCGGAAAGCCTCATGACCCCGAGAAAAAGCGTCTATCGGAAGTTATCGAAGCGTTGAACGATATCTTCGGTGCCGAAGTAAGCGACGACGACCAGCTGCAATTCCTTACCGACATCGCGCAACGCATCAGCCGTCAGGAAGATGTGATGGCGCAAGTAAACAACCACTCCGTTGACCAAGTTATGCATGGCCTATTCCCCAAGCGGGTTATCGACACCGTGCTAGATGCCATGACCGATCACGAAAAAATGTCGCTGGAAGTGTTGGATAACGAAACCAAAAGCAGGGCTTTTGCGTTAGTGATTTTGAAGATGCTCAAGGCCGCAGCCGGCATAAACGAGAATGCGCAGCGCGGCGCCTGAGCACGTTAAGGAGTGACGATGGCGATTCCAGATTTCCAAAGTGTGATGAGGCCGCTTCTGGCCAGTCTTCAGAGCGGGCTGCCGCAGCCGCTTAGCGAGTTGCGCGAGCACATTGCAACGGTGTTTTCGCTCACCGAGGCAGAACGAAAAGAGCGCGTTCCGTCAGGGCAAACCTTTATCAACAATCGAATCGGCTGGGCTCGAACCTATCTGCATAAAGCTGGGTTGCTCACGATCCCTTCCAAAGGCATGACACAGATTACGACTCGCGGAGTGGAGGCTCTTGCCAACGGCCCTGAGCGCATCACGATTTCCTGGTTAAAACAGTTTCCCGAGTTTCTAGAGTTTCATGCTGCGAAATCTCAGAGCGTTGAAGTGCCGACTCCGCTGGTACGTGACTCGGCCGACGCCACGCCCGATGAACAGCTAGCGGATGCTCATCAAGCGCTTGTGAGAACGCTGGCGGATGACCTACTGGTGCAGGTGAAAGCAGGCACGCCGACGTTCTTTGAGCAGTTGGTCGTCGACCTGATGATCGCCATGGGCTATGGCGGTTCCCGCAAAGAAGCCGGCAAGGCGACCCGAGCAACGAACGACGACGGCATCGACGGAATCATCAAGGAGGATAAGTTAGGGCTGGATGTAATTTATCTGCAGGCCAAGCGCTGGAACATCACGGTGCATCGTCCAGAGATCGATAAATTCATCGGTGCCCTAACTCGTCAGCGGGCGCGCAAGGGCGTTTTCATCACTACTTCGGACTTTTCAACCGGGGCGCGTGAAGCGGCATTGGGGCTGGATATCAAAGTCGTGTTAATCGACGGAATCGAGCTCGCCCGCCTGATGATCGAAAACAATCTGGGCGTGAGCGTTAAAGAGGTCTACGAAGTGAAGCAGATCGACAGCGATTACTTTTCGGAAGAGTAATTGGCGGACCTGCTGTAAGGGCGACACGGCCCGCTGCGCCATCGTCTTTTCATGCGCTTAAAAGCGCGGATCTAATGTGTAGACCTTCAAATCGCTCGCCCGCGAGCCGTTAGTTGATACCGCTGAGTTGGACTATTGGGTGACGAAGGATTCGTCATTTCAACCAGGCCTGCAGCCAGGGCGGGATCCAGGTAGTTACTCCTGAAAGTTTGTCTGTGGGTGAGGCCCAAGTGCACTCTCAGCTCCACAGGCTTGAGCGCGCCGTGCTCTTTTAGCAAATCGAGTAGGCGTCGTACTGGGTCGGTTACTGGTTCGCTTACTGGGTCGGTGGGCTCGGTTTGGGTCAGTGCCTTTTTGATGGCTCCCAGCATAAATTCAACAAACAACGTCGCTTCTGCAGCTTGGTCTGAGGCAGACAACGCTGAGTAGTACGCGTCTTGCTGATCACGGATAACCGTCTCGACAGGCAGGTAGGCAAGCACTGGCCGCCATTGGCTGAGTACTAGCGTCTGCCACAGTCGCCCCATCCTCCCGTTGCCATCGGCGAAGGGATGGACGAATTCAAATTCGTAGTGGAAAACACAGCTTGCGATTAGCGGGTGCAGATCCGTTTTTCCCAGCCACCCGAGCAGTTGGTCGATCAACTCGCCAACGCGGCTCGCGGGTGGGGCCATGTGGAGTAAGCGGTCGCCGCGATAGATGCCTACGCCGCCTTGGCGCAAGTGACCGGCGTCGTCGATAAGGCCATGCATCAGCAGTGCATGCGCTTTTAATAGGTGCTCGCGGGAGTCAGCGAGCCAGTCTGTCATCGCTTCGTAGGTGGCGAAGGCGTTGCGCACTTCCTGGATCTCTCGCGGCAGGCCCAGAACGCGTTTGCCTTCGAGCACAGCGGTAACTTGCTCGACGCTGAGTGTGTTGTTTTCGATAGCCAGCGAGGCCTGGATGGTCCGTATGCGATTGCCTCGGCGAAGTTGCGGCGTCAGCTGCCTTTCGTGCATGGCGCTGAGGCGTCCTACCTGCTCGCTGATGTCAGCGACCAGCGCTAGCATCGTTGGCGTAAGGGTAACTGGCGGGGCGTAAGAGGCCATGTAGCAGGAGATCCTTGAGAGACAGCTTCCGGCAGGAAACATAGCATCAAGAAGAAGGCGCGGGCACACCAAATCCCGCCCAATAAAAAACCCGCACTAGGCGGGTTTTTTGTCGTTTCCAATCTGCCTTTCACAGCGTTTGGAAACTTGAAGATGGTGCCCAGGGACGGAATCGAACCGCCGACACGGGGATTTTCAATCCCCTGCTCTACCGACTGAGCTACCTGGGCCAACGGGGCGCTATTAGACGGATTTGAAGCACCTCTGTCAACACGCTTTTTTAAAAATATTTAATTAATCCGGGCGCTTACGATTTTTTCTCGGAATCGCTAGGCGCGACGTAGCCTTCGGCTTGGGCGTATTCCTCGCCGGAGAGGAATTTGTCCATCTCGGCTTGGAGGAATTTGCGGTCTTCGGCATTCATCATGTTCAGGCGGCGCTCGTTGATGAGCAGGGTCTGGTGTTTTTGCCATTCGTCCCAGGCTTGCTGGGAGACGTTGTTGTAGATGTCTTCGCCTTTGGCGCCGGGGTACGGCGGGCGGGGCAGACCCGGCAGGTCTTGTTTGTGTTTGCGGCAATGTACGGTGCGGGTCATGTCGGTTCTCCAGCGTTCAATTCGTCTGCGGCGCGTTTCAGTAGTTTTTTTACTGGCGCGGCAAGCCCCAGGCGGGGCGGGGTGGCGAGGTTATACCAGAGCCAGTCGGCCTCGGCCACGCTGGGGGTATTGCTCTCGACGTGGATCAGCCACGGTTCGATGGCCAGTTGGAAGTGGCTGAAGGTGTGGGTGATGCCGGCCAGTTCGCGGCGGCTGCCGAGGGTCAGGCCGCGTTGGAGGGCGAAGGTTTCCAGGGCGGCGGGCTCGCTCAGTTCGGGCAGGCTCCAAAGGCCGCCCCACAGGCCGGTGGAGGGGCGACGGTAGAGCAGAATGTCGCCGTCGCGGTTGGCGAGTATTGGCATCAGGGTGTGTTTCTGCGGCAGGGTTTTGCGCGGCTTGGCGATGGGGTAGCGAATTTCCAGGCCGAGCATGTGCGCTTGGCAGCCGCTTTGTAGCGGGCACAGCAGGCAGCTGGGTTTGCTGCGGGTGCAGAGTGTGGCGCCCAGGTCCATCATCGCTTGGGTGTAGTTGTTGACGCGCTCATGCGGGGTGAAGCGTTCGGCGACGTCCCACAGTTGTTTGGCCACTTTTGGCTCGCCGGGGTAGCCCTCTTGGGCGACGTAGCGGGCCAGTACGCGTTTGACGTTGCCATCGAGAATCGGCGCGCGCACGCCCATGGATAGGCTGGCAATTGCGCCTGCGGTCGAGCGGCCGATGCCGGGCAGTTCGGTGAGTTGTTCGACGCTGCGGGGAAACTCACCGCCATGCTCGGTCATGACGATTTGCGCGGTCTTTTGCAGGTTGCGGGCGCGGGTGTAGTAGCCCAGGCCGGTCCACAGGTGCAGCACTTCGTCTTCGGGGGCTTCGGCCAGGGCTTTTACGGTCGGCAGGGCGGCCATAAAGCGGTCGAAGTAGCCCAGCACGGTGCTCACCTGGGTTTGCTGCAGCATGATTTCCGACACCCATACGCGGTACGGGCTGATGTTGTGCTGCCAGGGCAGGTCTTTGCGGCCGTGGCGGTCGTACCAGTCGAGTACCGCGTTACTGAATTGCTCGGGGTTCATCGTTTGAACAGGCCCTTGAGTGCATCTTTGAGTTCCGGGCTGACTTTGTCGCCGAGCTTCTCTTCGAGTTTTTCATTGAGTTTGTCGCCGGCCAGTTTGGCGGCGACTTTGCCCATGCCGTCTTTGTCCAGGCGGCACGCTTTGGCGCCCAGTTCCAGCGGACCACGGCAGCGCAGTGGCCACTCGACGTCGACGTAGCGTTTGTTCACTTCGCAGGCCGGGTCGGGCATGTCGCTCTTGTCGCCATCGATGATGATGCCCACGCGGTAGTCCATGCCCAGCACGCGCAGGTCGATGTCGCCGTTGCCGTTTACGCGCAGACCCGGAATGCGCACTTTCAGGTCGGGGTTGTTGGCCACGCCGTTGCGCACGCTGAGGGTGCCGTCCAGTTGCTCGAACGGGGTGTCTTTGCTGCGTGGCTCGCTGCTCAAGGACTTGCGGTTGAGGGTGGCGATGCCTTTGCACAGTTGCTGTTCGAGGTTGGCGTCGATCAGCGCACCATCGCTAAGGGCAAAGCTGGCGTTGCCGTTGAGGGCTTCGATCCAGGTTTTTTCGCTGTTGCCGCTGGTGCTGAAGTCGGCGTTGAGGTCGAGCAGGCCGCGCACGGGCGGTTTTCTTTTGCGTGGCGAGGAGTTTTTCCACCGGCACGCGGGTGATGCGTTTTTGCACTTTCAGCAGCGGCACAGCCGGGCGCACATCGAGGCTGGCGGTGGCGTTGAAGTTGCCGTTGTAGAGATCGCCGCGCACGTTTTCCACGGTCAGCAGGCCGTCTTTGGCGTTGGCTTTGATGCTGGCGTTTTCGATTGGCAGCTTGTCGACGGTGAGCAGGCCCAGGGCCACGTTGAGGTCGGCGGTCACTTTGCGCAGTTGGTCGATGGGCAGCACCGGCTCTTCGCTCCAGGCTTGCTGGCTCGGCGGGTTGGGCAGGTCGCTGTTGCCGTCGCGGCCAGCGCTGGCGAGGGTGCCACTGACTTCGTTCTGGCGGTTGCTGCGCGGCTCGTCTTCTTTCTTTTTCGCTGGCAGGTAGTTGTCGAGGTTGAGCTTGTCGCCTTTGAGCTGAACGCTCAGGGCCTGCTTGGCGATGTCGGTGACGGCCAGGCTGCCGGTGAAGGCGCTTTCGTCGACTTTCATTTTTAGCTCGTTGAAGGCCAGGCTGTTGGCATTGCCTTGCAGGCGCGCGACCAGCTCGACTTTGCTCAGGGCGTTGGCATCCGCGCTTGCTGGCGCCGGGTGGCCGATGCCGTCGAGGAATTCACGCAGGTTGAATTCGGCAATGGACAGGCCGCCGGTGAGTTGCGGCTCTTTGTCCAGCTCGCGTACGTTCAGCTCGCCGAGGGCGCGCAGTTGGTTGGCCGAGAATTTCAGGCCGTTCCATTCGGCGACTTGGGCGCCTTGGTCGAGCAGCAGTTGGCCTTGGGCGGCAAAGGTGACGGTTTTGCCGTTCAACGGCTCGCCCGACGCTTCGCCTGAGAGTTTCAGGTCTTCGAACTGGTAGCGCTTGAGGGCGCGGTCGAAACGCAGTTCGCCGGCCAGTTCGGTTTTGGCGCGCAGTACCGGTTGGTTGGTGCCGAGGAAGGCGGTGAGTTTCAGCGGAATGTTCGCGCCTTCGCGGATAGCGCCGGTGGTGAGTTCGATGCCTTCGGCGCTGAATTGGCGGCCAGTCTTGGCGTCTTTGTAGTCGATGCGGGTGTTGGCCAGGGTCAGGCTGTCGATGTCCAGTTTCATCGGTTGCGACGGCTTGGTGTCTGGCGTGCCTTCATTGGCTGGCGGCGTTGTTTGCGACGCTTGGCCCGCGTCGGCGGGTGCGGCCGGTTTCGCCGGACGGCCGATGTCTTGCCAGTTGCCACGGCCTTGTTCGTCGCGGGCGAGAGTCAGGTTGAGGCCGTCGACTTTGATGTCGCTCATTTGCACTTCGCGGCGCAGCAGCGGCAGTACGCGCACCGACAGGCCGATCATGCGCAGGTCGGCAAATGGCTGATTCGGCGTGGTTGCGCTGGCGAGGGTGGCGTCGTGCAGTTCCAGGCCTAGCCAGGGGAACAGGCTCCAGCCGATGTCGCCGTTAAGGGTCAGCTCGAGGTTGGCCTTGTCGCGGGCGATCTGACGGATTTCGTCTTTGTAGTCGTTGGGATCGAACAGGTGGGTGAGGGCGAAGCCCAGCGCCACGAGGATCAGCAAGACTCCGAGGAAGAACAAACCCAGGATTTTGCCAAACGATTTCATGGACGATTCCTTGTTGGTGAGCGCTGAAAAGCAGCGCGAAGACGGGAAAAACGATGCCGGAGTATAACGCCGACCAGCGGTGGCAGTGGCTGGAGGATTGGATGGGCACGCGCGGCGGTGGTTCCGCTGCTGTGCCCGGGCTGGTGGCGGGGCGTTACAGCGGGTGCAGAACCAGGCCGGTTTTGGCGGCCAACGCTTGGCTTTCCAGGTGGTCGCGGGGTGCGGCCAGGTGCAGCGTTTTGCCCGCTGCGTCTGCCAAGCGTTGCACTTCAGCCAACAAACGCCGCGCCACCCCACGCTTGCGGGTGACGGCACGCACGCACAGGTGCGACAAGCGCCAGGCGTTTTCGCCTTTTTCCAGCAGGGCCGCGCCCAACAGTCGGTCGTTGAAGCGCCCGGCGATTAGTTGTCGCCGGCTGAGGGCAGTTTCGATGAGCTGCTCGCGGCTGGCGAATGGCGCCAGCAGCCAGTCGGGTGCGTCCTGATACACCTTGTTCAGGTCGGTTAAATCCTGACTTGAGGGTTCATTTATTTCTTCTACAAGTACCGGCATGCCTGGGCTAGAGCCTCGCGGGAAAGATTGATGTGGGTCAAATGTGCGTTGTTCAACAAATGGTACGCGCAAACCTAGTCGTCGTACGTCTGTAGGCGATATCCTCTTGCGTTCTACCGCTTCACCTATCTGCCCATACTAAAAAACATAGAGAGATCCTCGAAATGACTGACGCCCTTGCAGTGGCCAGCGGCGCGAGCTAAGTCTGCGTTTCTGTCCAAGGAGCGCATCATCGCTGCTCCTGGCTTCAACCGTTGGCTAGTGCCGCCTGCGGCTCTGGCTATTCACCTGTGTATCGGCATGGCGTACGGCTTCTCCGTATTCTGGCTGCCGCTGTCCAAGGCCATTGGCATTACCGCGCCAGTGGCGTGTGGCGCCGATCTGGGCTTCCTCCAACAAGTGTTCGCCAGCGATTGCGACTGGCCGATTTCGATGTTGGGTTGGCTGTACACCTTGTTCTTCGTATTCCTCGGTTGCTCGGCCGCCATTTTCGGTGGCTGGCTGGAACATGCTGGCCCGCGTAAGGCCGGTGTGGTTTCCGCTGTGTTCTGGTGCGGTGGTCTGCTGATTTCCGCGTTGGGTGTGTACACCCACCAAATCTGGCTCATGTGGCTGGGCTCGGGCGTGATTGGCGGTATCGGCCTGGGCTTGGGCTACATCTCGCCGGTATCGACGCTGGTGAAGTGGTTCCCGGACAAGCGCGGTATGGCTACCGGCATGGCGATCATGGGTTTCGGTGGTGGCGCCATGGTTGGCGCGCCGCTGGCTGCACAGCTGATGGGTTACTTCGCTGGCCCGGACGGCGTCGGCGTATGGCAAACCTTCGCCGTCATGGCCGTTATCTACTTCGTGTTCATGATGGGTGGTGCGCTGGCCTACCGCGTTCCGCCAACCGGCTGGAAGCCTGAGGGCTGGACGCCGCCGGTGAAAAAAGCCAACGACGAAATGATCACCAAGGGCCACGTGCACGTCAGCAAAGCCTGGAAAACTCCGCAGTTCTGGCTGGTGTGGGCTGTGCTGTGCCTGAACGTGTCGGCCGGTATCGGCATCATCGGCATGGCATCGCCACTGCTGCAGGAAGTGTTCGCCGGTCGCTTGATCGGTACGCACCAGAGCTTTGGCGAGCTGAGCCCTGAGCAACTGGCGCAGATCGCGATCATCGCTGCCGGCTTCACCGGTTTGCTGAGTCTGTTCAACATTGGCGGTCGTTTCTTCTGGTCGTCGTTCTCCGACTTGATCGGCCGCAAAACCACGTACTTCGTGTTCTTCGCCCTGGGCTTCATGCTCTACGCGCTGGTGCCGTGGACCGGTCACCTCGGCAGCGTGGCGTTCTTCGTGTTCAGCATCTGCCTGATTCTGTCGATGTACGGCGGCGGTTTCGCCACGGTGCCGGCTTACCTGGCCGACCTGTTCGGTACGCAAATGGTTGGTGCCATTCACGGTCGCCTGCTGACTGCCTGGGCGTTCGCCGGCATCCTCGGCCCGGTGCTGGTGAACTACATCCGCGAATACCAACTGAGCGTTGGCGTGGCCAAGGCCGATGCCTACGACATCACCTTGTACATTCTGGCGGGGCTGTTGGTGGTGGGCTTCATCTGCAACGCGCTGGTCAAGCCAGTTGCCGCCAAGCACTTCATGACCGACGCCGAGCTGGCGGCCGAGCGTGCCATTGGTAACGACAACGCCGTGCAGACCGCCGCCAATCTGGAGTGGACTGCGGATCCGAAGAGCAAGCCGTTGGTTATTGCTGCGTGGTTGGCCGTAGGTATCCCGCTCGCTTGGGGTATTTGGGTGACGCTGCTTAAGACCGTGGTCTTGTTTAGCTGAGTGAGTTAACCCGCGCTTCACAACAAAGCCGACGTAATGTCGGCTTTGTCATTTCTCGATCAAGGGTTTCGGGGCTAAGGCCATGCAAGGCGCCCCGGAGCTTTTTAAGCGCAGCGTACTCAAGTACGTGAGCATTAAAAGCGAGGACGCAACGCAGCATGGCCGACGACCCGGAAGCCGGCCTATAATGCGGGCCCTTTCGCATTAAGATTCGTGGAGCTGGTGATGGCCGAACGTACGGCATCCGTCGAACGCAACACTCTGGAAACCCAGATCAAGGCGTCTATCAATCTGGATGGCACCGGCAAAGCGCGCTTTGCCATTGGCGTGCCTTTTCTTGAGCACATGCTCGATCAGATCGCCCGTCACGGGTTGATCGACCTGGATATCGAAGCCCAAGGCGATCTGCATATCGACGACCACCACATGGTGGAAGACGTCGGTATCACCCTCGGTCAGGCCTTTGCCAAAGCCATCGGCGACAAGAAGGGCATCGTGCGTTACGGCCATTCCTATGTGCCGTTGGACGAAGCGCTGTCGCGCGTGGTGATCGATTTCTCCGGTCGCCCGGGCCTGCAAATGCACGTGCCGTACACCCGCGCCACCGTTGGTGGCTTCGATGTCGACCTGTTCCAGGAATTCTTCCAGGGCTTCGTTAACCACGCGCTGGTCAGCCTGCACATCGACAACCTGCGCGGCTACAACACGCACCACCAGATCGAAACCGTGTTCAAGGCCTTCGGCCGCGCGCTGCGCATGGCGGTGACGCTGGATGAGCGCATGGCCGGGCAAATGCCATCGACCAAGGGCTGCCTGTAATGCAGACGGTAGCCGTCATCGATTACGGCATGGGCAACCTCCACTCGGTGGCCAAGGCGCTTGAGCACGTAGGTGCCGGCCGGGTGCAGATCACCAGCGATGCCGCTGTGATTCGTGAAGCCGACCGTGTGGTGTTTCCCGGCGTTGGCGCCATCCGCGATTGCATGGCTGAAATTCGCCGCCTGGGCTTCGACAGCCTGGTGCGTGAAGTCAGCCAGGACCGTCCCTTCCTCGGCATTTGTGTCGGCATGCAGGCTTTGCTCGATCACAGCGAAGAAAACGGCGGCGTCGATTGCATCGGCCAGTTTCCCGGTCAGGTGCGCTTCTTCGGCAAAGACCTGGTCGAAAACGACGAAGCGCTGAAAGTGCCGCACATGGGCTGGAACGAAGTGGCGCAAACCGTCGATCACCCGCTGTGGCACAGCATTCCTGACCTGGCGCGTTTTTACTTTGTGCACAGCTTCTATATCGAAGCGGCCAATGCTCGCCAGGTAGCCGGTCGCGGTCATTACGGCGTCGACTTTGCCGCCGCGCTGGCCGATGGCTCGCGTTTCGCCGTGCAATTCCACCCGGAAAAAAGCCACACCCACGGCCTGCAGCTTTTGCAGAATTTCGCCGCTTGGGACGGTCGCTGGTAATGAGCCGCGGCAAACAGAAAGCACCCAGCCTGACTCTGGAGCCGGCGCAGGAAGCTGCGGCGGTGGCCGTGCTCAAGCGCTTTCTGGAAGACCGTTTCGAGCTTGAGCTGGGCAGCTTTGAAGCCCAGGAAGTGCTCGAGGTGTTTACCCGCGAAGTGGCGCCGCTGTTTTACAACAAGGCGATTGCCGATGTTCAGGCGCACCTGGCTGACAGGTTCATGAGCATCGAAAGCGACTTGTGGGCGCTCGAAAAGAGCTGACCCGTTTCCCCGAATTCCAAGACTTGAGCAGGTTCGACTGATGCTGATTATCCCCGCTATCGATCTTAAAGACGGTGCCTGCGTGCGCTTGCGCCAGGGCCGGATGGAAGACTCCACCGTGTTCTCCGATGACCCGGTGAGCATGGCCGCCAAATGGGTGGAAGGCGGTTGCCGGCGTTTGCACCTGGTCGACCTCAACGGCGCCTTCGAAGGCCAGCCGGTGAATGGCGAAGTGGTGACCGCCATTGCCAAGCGCTACCCGAACTTGCCGATCCAGATCGGCGGCGGTATTCGCTCGCTGGAAACCATCGAGCACTACGTCAAAGCTGGCGTGAGCTACGTGATCATCGGCACCAAGGCCGTGAAGCAGCCGGAATTCGTGGCTGAAGCGTGCAAAGCGTTTCCGGGCAAAGTGATTGTCGGTCTCGACGCCAAAGACGGCTTCGTTGCCACCGACGGTTGGGCCGAAGTGAGCACCGTGCAGGTGATTGATCTGGCCAAGCGTTTCGAAGCCGACGGCGTGTCTGCCATCGTTTATACCGACATCGCCAAAGACGGCATGATGCAAGGCTGCAACGTGCCGTTCACCGCCGCGTTGGCCGCTGCCACCAAAATTCCGGTGATCGCTTCTGGCGGCATCCACAACCTGGGCGACATCAAAGCCCTGCTGGACGCCAAGGCGCCCGGCATTATCGGCGCCATCACCGGCCGTGCGATTTACGAAGGCACCCTGGACGTCGCCGAAGCCCAGGCTTACTGCGACGCCTACAACGGCTGAGGACTGAACCATGGCGCTGGCCAAACGCATCATCCCTTGCCTCGACGTCGACAACGGCCGCGTGGTCAAAGGCGTCAAATTCGAGAACATCCGTGATGCCGGCGACCCGGTGGAAATCGCCCGTCGCTACGACGAGCAGGGTGCCGATGAAATTACCTTTCTCGACATCACCGCCAGCGTCGATGGCCGCGACACCACGCTGCATACCGTCGAGCGCATGGCCAGCCAGGTGTTTATTCCGCTGACCGTGGGCGGCGGCGTGCGCACCGTGCAAGACATTCGCAACCTGCTGAATGCGGGTGCCGACAAGGTGTCGATCAATACCGCCGCCGTGTTCAACCCCGAGTTCGTTGGCGAAGCGGCTTCGCGTTTTGGCGCTCAGTGCATCGTGGTCGCCATCGACGCCAAAAAGGTTTCGCTACCGGGCGAAACACCGCGCTGGGAAATCTTCACCCACGGCGGCCGCAAACCGACGGGGTTGGACGCCGTGCAATGGGCGAAAAAGATGGAAGACCTCGGCGCCGGTGAAATTTTGCTGACAAGCATGGACCAGGACGGCATGAAGAACGGCTTCGACCTGGGCGTTACCCGCGCCATCAGCGAAACCGTCGGCATTCCGGTGATTGCATCGGGCGGTGTCGGTAACTTGCAGCACCTGGCCGACGGCATTATCGAAGGCAAAGCGTCGGCCGTGCTGGCGGCGAGTATTTTCCACTTTGGCGAATACACCGTGCCTGAGGCGAAGGCCTATATGGCCGCCCGGGGCATTGTGGTGCGCTAGAGCTGCTCCACGCTCTGGATTGTGAATCGTCGGACCGCCATTTTCGCGGGATAAACGCAACATCCTTGTCCCCACCGTCATTCCCGCGAAGCGGCGGTCCGACGTTTCGGAATCCAGAGTCGTTCAGGCTGCAGCAATTCGTTCTGGCTGCTAAGTTGCATAGAGCTTCGCCCAGCCCGTTACTAAGCTACCGGGACTGCGCGTTACGCCTCACATACCTTCAGAAGTAGAGATTCCGAAATGTTCAAACGCCTGCTGCTTTCGCTGGTCAGCACCGTATTGGTGCTCGCTGGCAGTGCTCGTGCCGAAGTAGACCCGGATTACAGCATCGTGCTGCTGACCGAAAACTTCCCGCCTTACAACATGGCCATCAACGGCAAGAACTTCGCCCAGGAAGACAACATTGATGGCATCGCCGTCGACGTGGTCAAGGAGATGTTCAAGCGCGCCGGTATCAAATACAGCCTGACCCTGCGCTTCCCGTGGGACCGCATTTATAAGCTGGCGCTGGAAAAACCCGGCTACGGCGTGTTCGTCACCGCGCGTTTGCCCGAGCGCGAAGACTCCTTCAAATGGGTCGGCCCCATCGGCCCGGACGACTGGATCATGCTGGCCAAGCCTGACAGCAAAATCACCCTCAGCAGCCTCGAAGACGCCAAACAATACAAAGTTGGCGCCTACAAAGGTGACGCCATTGCCGAGTACCTGACCGAGCACAAACTCGACCCAATCCTGGCGCTGCGTGATCAGGAAAACGCGCAAAAACTGCGCGATGGGCAAATCGATTTGTGGGCCACGGGCGATCCGGCCGGTCGTTATCTGGCCAAGCAAGAAGGCGTGAGCGGTTTGCAAACTGTGCTGCGCTTCAACAAAGCCCAACTCTACCTGGCGTTGAATAAAGAGACCCCCGATGAGGTGGTACAGAAGCTGCAGGGTGCATTGGACAAGATGCGCAGTGAGGGCTTCGTCGACGAAATCCTCAACAGCTATCTGTAGGGCCGAATCGGCCGCGCTACCCACGGTGCGCGGCCAAACGTTCCCGTTGCAACATAGGCATTCCAAGAAGAAGAGCATCGCAACGCGGGCCACAAGCCTGCCGAGCACCGACCTATATTCTCGAGCCACGCCACGAAACGAACAGCGGCCTAACCTGCCGTGTGCCGGGTCCGTGCATGCACAGGTGAACGCTTAGCGATGCCGTCCGCGGTGTGATCGATGCGATCGCAGACAGGACAAAATCATGCTGAAAGTGTTCACCCGTTCGCTGTTGTTGGGCCTTGCACTGGCTGCAAGCACGCTGGCCCATGCCGAGCTGCCGTATGGCTACAAAGTGGTGTTGCTGACCGAAAACTTCCCGCCTTTCAACATGGCCATCGACGACAAGAACTTTGCTCGTGACGATGGTATCGATGGCATCAGCGCCGAGATCGTGCGCGAAATGTTCAAGCGCGCCGGTATCGAATACTCGCTGAGCCTGCGCTTCCCCTGGGACCGTCTCTACAAGCTGACCCTCGACAAACCCAACTACGGCCTGTTCTCCACCACCTACACCGAAGAGCGCAAGCCGCTGTTCAAATGGGTGGGGCCGCTGGCGAAAACCGGCTGGGTATTGCTGGCCAAACCCGGCAGCACACTCAAGTTGAGCAACCTCAAGGAAGCGAGCAAATACACCGTTGGCGCCTACAAAAACGACGCCGTCAGCCAGCACTTGGAAAGCCAGGGCATGGCGCCGGTGAATGCGCTGCGCGACCAGGAAAACGTCAGCAAATTGATGGAAGGCAAAATCGACCTTTGGGCCACCACCGACCCGGTCGGCCGCTACCTGGCCAAGCAGGAAGGTGTGAGTGGTTTGTCCACCGCCTTGCGTTTCAACGACGCGCAGCTTTATCTGGCCATGAACGTTGATACGCCGGATGAAGTGATTGAGCGTTTGCAAAAGGCGCTGGATGAAATGCGCAAGGACGGCTTCGTGGACGACGTGACCAATAATTATCTGTAGGCCCCAAAAGCATCGCGGCTAAAGCCGATCGCCGCGATTGCTGCAAACCGTCTATCTCGCCCCTGCCACTCCCGGTCGCTATGTGCCGGGAAACGCTCGCTCCGCTCTGAGCGCTGTGTCACAAATTTCTCCAACGCTCCCTGTACGATTGCGCGCTTGCGCCGAAGCCCGGCTGCTCACAATAAAATTGTCGATAGGACATCACACCATCATGCTGAAGTTAATCTCCCGTTCGCTGTTGCTGGGCTTGGCCCTGACCGCCGCCGCTGCCCATGCTGAATTGCCGGAAGGCTATGAAGTGGTGCTGCTGACCGAGAATTTCCCGCCTTTCAACATGGCGGTCGACGACAAAAATTTTGCCCGCGACGAAGGCATCGATGGCATCAGCGCCGATCTGGTGCGCGAAATGTTCAAGCGCGCCGACATCAAGTACAACCTGACCCTGCGCTTCCCCTGGGATCGTCTCTACAAGCTGACGCAAGACAACGCCAACTACGGGCTGTTCTCCACCACCCGCACCGAAGCGCGCGAAACGATGTTCAAGTGGGTGGGCCCGCTGGCCAACACCAGCGCCGTGCTGATGGCCAAGCCGGGCAGCACGCTCAAGCTCAACAGCCTTGAAGAAGCCAACGCCTACAAACTCGGCGCCTACAAGAACGCTTCGGTCAGTCAGTATCTGGAAGGCAAAGGCATGACCCCGGTGAACGCGCTGCGCGACCAGGAAAACGTCAGCAAATTGATGGAAGGCAAAATTGACCTGTGGGCCACTACCGACCCGGTGGGGCGTTACATGGCCAAGCAGGAAGGCGTGAACGGCTTGGTGACCGTGTTGCGCTTTAACGATAACCAACTGTTCCTGGCGATGAACCTGAACACCCCGGACGAGGTGATTCAGCGTTTGCAGAAAGCACTGGATGCGATGCGTGCCGATGGCACCGTGGACAAGATTTCAGCTAACTATCTGTAGTTAGAAAGCATCGAGGCTGAAGCCTCTCCCACAATTGATCTTTTGATCTTCTGATCTCTATGGGAGCGGCTTTAGCCGCGATGCTCTTTTGCCAGAGCACTCGCGGCTAGAGCAGACCGTTACTGGCTACGCGTAACGTTCAACCCCTTCAACAGGCTCAACGCCTGGCTCAACTGGAAGTCCTGATCTTGCAGGTTGGCTTTGCCGCTCTGCGCTTTCAGCTCGCTGCTGGTTTTGTCTTTGCCGCCATTGCCGTTGCCTAGGTGCCCGGCGAGGTCGGCTTCTTTGTAGCTTTCGCCGTCGTCTTCGCGGGTAATTTTGGCGCGCGCCACTTCGATGTCCGGCACGATGCCTTGCGCCTGAATCGAGCGGCCGTTAGGCGTGTAGTACAGCGCAGTGGTGATTTTCAGCGCACGGTCGTTGCTCAGCGGCAGCACGGTTTGCACCGAGCCTTTGCCAAAGCTGTTGGTGCCCATGAGGATGCCGCGTTTGTGGTCTTGCAGGGCGCCGGCAACAATCTCCGAAGCCGAGGCGCTGCCGCCGTTGATCAATACCACCAACGGCACGCCTTCGCTGGCGTCGGCCGGGTCGGCGGAGAAGCGCAGTTCGGAGTTGGCGATGCGGCCTTTGGTGAACACGATCAGGCCTTTGGTAAGGAAGTGGTCAGACACTTCCACAGCTGCCTGCAACACGCCGCCCGGGTTGTTGCGCAGGTCGAGTACCAGGCCGCGAAGTTTTTTACCGTCGTTGTCCTTCTTCAGCTTGGCCAGCGCCTTGCCGACTTCGTCGCCGCTGTTGACCTGGAACTGAGTGATGCGCAGGTAGCCGTAACCCGGTTCGAGGGTTTGGCTCTTCACGCTCTTGACCTTGATGACGGCGCGCGTCAGTTGCACGTCGAACGGCTCACCACCGTCGCGCACCAGGGTCAGCTGAATTTTCTCGCCGGCTTTGCCGCGCATCTTGTCGACGGCTTCCATCATCGACAAACCCTTGGTGGGCTCGCCGTTGATTTTTACGATCAGGTCGCCGGGTTGGATGCCCGCTTTGGAGGCAGGCGTGTCGTCGATGGGCGACACCACTTTAACGAAACCATCTTCCAGGCCCACTTCAATGCCCAGGCCGCCGAACTCGCCGCTGGTGCTTTCTTGCAGCTCCGCGAAGTCTTCCGGGCCCAGGTAGGCGGAGTGCGGGTCGAGGTTGCTGAGCATGCCTTTGATGGCATTTTCCAGCAGGGTTTTGTCGTCGACCGGTTCCACGTAAGCCGCTTTGATGCGGTCGAGCACTTCGGCAAAGGTGCGCAGCTCGTCGAGCGGCAGCGGCGCCTTGTTCGCGGCTGGCGCGCTGGCCGCAGGCGGTGCGGTGGCGGCGTCGACGTCAGTGGCGGCGTGCAGGAGCGGGGCGCCGAGCGCCAGCGCGATAGCCAGGGCCAGGGAATTAAGGCGAGACAAATGCGGCATATCGAACGAGCTCCACTATTAAGAGGTACGGGGCCTATCCCTGCGCCCGACACCATTGCGCAGGGTCGCTGGGGCGGCCCTGCTGACGAATCGCAAAATACAGCGCGGGGGTGTCCTGGCCGCCACTGGTGCCGACAGTCGCAATCGGCTCGCCAGCTTTGACGATGTCACCCGCGTCTTTCAATAAGCTTTGGTTGTGCCCGTACAGGCTGAGGTAACCGTTGCCGTGGTCGAGAATTACCAGCAGGCCCGAACCGCGCAACCAGTCGGCAAATACCACACGGCCACCGTGCACGGCGCGCACCTGGCTGCCGGCGGCGGCGCCGATTAGTACGCCGTCCCATGTTGTACGAGCGTCGTCGCCGCGTTGGGTTCCATATCGCGCAACGATGCGGCCATTGACCGGCCACGGCAGCTTGCCACGGCTGCCGGCAAACGCGCCGCCATACACAGCGCCATCGCTGGAAACTACGGGGCCGCTCGGTGCGCTGACCGGCTTCTGGCCAGGGCCGACGCGGCGGTTGGCCATGGCCAGTTGCTGTTCTTCCTGGGCACGCTTGCGCGCTTCTTCCGCCGCCTTGGCTTCACGGGCTTGGCGGGCCAGGGTTTCCTCAATGGTTTTCAGCACATTGCCCAGCGCCGCTTGTTCTTGCCGGCGGGCTTTGAGTTTTTGGTCGCTGCTTTTGGAATCGCTGTTGAGCTTGGCTAAGGCTTGCTGGCGCTCTTTGCGAACCTGAGCAAGCTTGTCGCGGCGCTCGTCCAGAGAACCTTTGCGCTCAGCGAGTTGGGCTTTTTCCGCCGCGCTTTCGCGCTCGATATTGGCCAGTTGGCGCAGGGTTTCGTTGAAGGTGTTGAGCTGGTCGAGGCGGGCTTGGCTGACGTAGTCGTAATAGGTGAGGGTGCGGGCGAATTTTTCGGGGTTTTGCTGGTTGAGCAACAGCTTCAAGTATTCCTGTCGCCCGCTCTGGTAGGCCGCCCTGGCTTGTATACCGATCAGCCTCTGCTGCTCGATACGCGCGCCCTCAAGTTTTTTTTCTCGCCTTCGAGCCGCTGAATCTCGGTCTCGTTGTTCTTGAGCTGCTGCTCAAGGGTATTGATCTGCTTCTCCAGATCGCCCATTTCGGTTTCCGTGCCACGCAGCTGCTTTTGAATGCCGGACTTGTCGGCTTCGATTTTCTTCAGCAGTTTTTGCAGTTCGACAACGTCGCGCTGGGCAGCGTCGAGTTGCTTTTGCGCATCCGCGCGCTCGTCGGCTACGGCCGGGCATAGCAGCAGAGCAAGAACAATGGCAGTCAGGGTGCGAAGCATGGGGCGGGCGATACCGGGATGAAGACGGCCTAGTATGCCCGCGGTGCGCAGCAAAAAAACGTCCGAGCAGTGCGTGTGGAATAAATGTCGAGTGGGCGACGGCGTTGGGCTTCGCTTTGCTAACCGAACCCGCGGATAACTCCGGATTAAGCACCGTCGTCCGCGCGAACGCGGGATCCAGGCTCGTGATGCGCAGGAAGCTCGTCCGGTCACCCCAACATCGCCTTCAGTACCCCGGCGAAGTCCTGCGCACTGCACTGCTCGTCAATGTGTCGCCCTTCGCGCACCACCCATTTCCCGCCAACCATCACATCGCGCACTTGCCGATCACCGCCGGCAAACAGCCAGCGATTGAGAATGGCGTCCTGTTCAGCGCAGGCGATGTACGGGTCGGCGCCATCCAGCACGACGAAATCTGCCCGTTTGCCGACGGCCAGTTGGCCAATCGGCTGCCCCAGCGCTTGTGCGCCGCCGAGCAGGGCGGCGTCGTACAGCGTGCGGCCGATCATGGGCTGGTCGCTGCGGTAGAGGCGGTTGCGTTTCTGGTCGCGCAGGCGCTGGCCGTATTCGAGCCAGCGCAGTTCTTCGGCCACGCTCACCGACACGTGACTGTCCGAACCAATGCCCAGCCGTCCGCCTTGGGCCAGGTAATCCACAGCCGGAAAAATGCCGTCGCCCAGGTTGGCCTCGGTGGTCAGGCACAGGCCAGCAACGGCTTGGCTGACCGCCATCTGCCGCACTTCTTCTGCGTTGGCGTGGGTGGCGTGCACCAGGCACCAGCGGGCGTCCACCGCGACGTGGTCGAACAGCCATTGCAGCGGGCGCTGGCCGCTCCAGGCCAGGCAGTCGTCCACTTCTTTTTGTTGCTCGGCGATATGGATGTGCACCGGGCTGTCGCTGGCGCTGGCCGCCAGCACCTGCTCGATTTGTGTCGGCGTAACGGCGCGCAACGAGTGAAAGCAAAGGCCCAGGCGCTGGTTTGGCTGATCGGCCAGGGCGGCTTGAAGGCGTTGTTGCAACGCGAGATAGCTGTCGCTGCTATGGATAAAGCGCCGCTGGCCTTCGCTGGGCGGCAGACCGCCAAAACCCGCGTGGGCATACAGCACGGGTAGCAGCGTCAGGCCGATGCCGCTGTCGCTCGCCGCCTGGCTGATGCGCAAGCCCAGCTCAGCCGGATCGCCGTAGGGCTGGCCGTTGACGTCGTGGTGCACGTAATGAAATTCCGCGACGCTGGTGTAGCCGGCCTTGAGCATTTCGATATACAGCTGCCGCGCGATGATTTGAATCTGCTCGGGGCTGAGTGTGGCGACCAGGCGGTACATCAGGTCGCGCCAGGTCCAGAAGCTATCGTTGGGGTTGCCGGCCACTTCCGCCAACCCGGCCATCAGGCGCTGAAACGCATGGGAATGCAGGTTGGGCATGCCCGGCAGCAGCGGGCCGCTCAGGCGCTCGGCGCCCTCGTCGGTGGCCTCGGTTTGAATCTGTTGCAGCACGCCATCGGCGCCTACGGTCAGGCGCACATTGCGCGCCCACCCATCGGCCAGCAAGGCGCGCTCAGCAAAGAAAACAGGCATGTTCCGGGCGCTCCAGGGCGAATTCAGGTTGTATATACATATACAGAGGCAAACGTGAAACGTAAACTCTCGCCACCGTCGCGCCAGCCGCGAAGTTTTGCCGAGGAGATTGCTGTGTCCGCTCCACAGTCCGAGATGGCCACCCTGGCCGCGCAACTGGGCGACGAACCTGCGCCGTTGTACGCGCGCGTCAAGCAGATGATCAGCGCGCAGATTCACACCGGCGCCTGGCCGCCCCATCACCGCGTGCCGTCGGAAAGCGAGCTGGTGGCGCAACTCGGTTTCAGCCGCATGACCATCAACCGCGCCCTGCGTGAACTCACGGCCGACGGCCTGTTGGTGCGCATGCAGGGCGTCGGCACTTTTGTGGCGGAGCCCAAAGGCCAGTCGGCGCTGTTTGAAGTGCACAACATCGCCGATGAGATCGCCGCTCGCGGCCATCGCCACCATTGCGTGGTGGTGCGCCTGGAAGAAGAAAAAGCCGGCGCCGAGCGCGCCATGGCGCTGGACGTTCGCGAAGGCGAGCGGGTGTTTCATTCGGTGATCGTGCACTACGAAAACGACGTGCCGGTGCAGATCGAAGACCGCTACGTAAACGCCAGCGTCGCCCCGGATTACCTGACCCAGGATTTCACCGTTGCCACGCCGTACGCCTACTTGATGCAAATCGCCCCGATGAGCGAAGGCGAGCACGTGGTGGAAGCGATTCTGGCCGAGCCGAGCGAATGCAAGCTGCTGCAAATTGAACGCGGCGAGCCGTGCTTGCTGATTCGCCGCCGTACCTGGTCGGGGCGCCGCACCGTAACGGTCGCGCGTCTGCTGTACCCGGGCTCGCGCCATCGTCTGGAAGGGCGCTTCGCCTCATGAGTTGGCAGGTGCTGCGCGCCGCTGACTACGTGCGCATGCCGTGGAAAAACGGCGGCGGCAGCACCCTTGAAATCGCCCGCGATGGCGACGGGCTTGAGGCATTCGCCTGGCGCCTGTCCATCGCCGACGTCACCCAGCCGGGACCGTTCTCGGCATTCACCGGCTATCAACGCATCATCACCGTGCTGGAAGGTGAGGGCATGCAGCTTGAAGTGGATGGCCAAATGGGCCGCCCGCTCCAGGCGTTGGATGCGTACGCATTTTCCGGCGACAGCCAGGTGCAGTGCAGCTTGCTTGGCGGGGCGATTCGCGACTTCAACCTGATCTATTCACCGCAGCGTTGCAGCGCGCGATTGCAGTGGATGGCAGCGGGGGAGAGCAGCGTGTTCACCTCGGCGGCGACCGTGCTGGTGTTCAGTGCCGGGGATGGGTTGCGGGTAGACGTGAAGGGCGGGGAAGTGGAGCTGGGGCGCTACGACTGCTTGCAGGGCGGCGGTGGCCGGCTGCAAACGTTGCGGTTTCGGGCTGACTATCCGTATTGCTTGATTGAGCTTCAGTCGATCAAAAATCGAGGCTAAGCCTCTCCCACAGGGGCATATCTATTGTGGGAGAGGCTTCAGCCTCGATGCTGTTAATACAACCGATCAAACGCCAGCCATTGCCCAAATACGCCGTTTTCCACCCACGCCCGTGCGGCGGCGATGTCGGGGGCGAAGTAACGGTCTTCGTCGTAGTGCGGCACTTCGCGGCGCACTATTTCCAGCACTTCAACCAACAGCGGCGAGGTTTTCAGCGGCGCGTGCAGGTCTACGCCCTGGGCGGCACCGAGCAGTTCGATGGCGACCACGGCGCTGCTGTTGCCGGCCATGTCGAGCAGACGGCGGGCGGCGAAGGTGGCCATGGACACGTGGTCTTCCTGGTTTGCCGACGTCGGCAAGCTGTCGATGGAGGCCGGATGGCCGAGGGTTTTGTTCTCGGAGGCCAACGCTGCGGCGGTCACCTGGGCGATCATGAAGCCCGAGTTCAGGCCGCCTTCACGCACCAGAAATGCCGGCAGGCCGGACATCGCCGGGTCCACCAGTTGCGCGATGCGTCGTTCCGACAGGGCGCCGATTTCGGCAATCGCCAGGGCCAGCACGTCGGAGGCCATGGCCACCGGTTCGGCGTGGAAGTTGCCGCCCGACAGCACGTCGCCATCGGCGCTAAATACCAGCGGGTTGTCGGAAACGGCGTTGGCCTCACGCAGGAAAATGTTCGCGGCAAAGCGCAGGTGATCCAGGCAGGCGCCCATCACTTGTGGCTGGCAACGCAGGGAGTAGGGATCTTGCACGCGGGTGCAGTCGGCATGGGATTCGCGAATCTCGCTGGTGCTGCCCAGCAGCTCCCGGTAGAACGCCGCCACATCAATTTGCCCGGCCTGACCGCGCACCGCTTGAATGCGTGGGTCGAACGGCACGGCTGAGCCTTTCAACGCCTCAACGCTCAAGCTTCCGGCCACGACGGCGGCGCTGAACAGTTTTTCCGTCGCGAACAAACCGCGCAGCGCCAGCGCCGTGGACACCTGCGTGCCGTTGATCAGCGCCAGGCCTTCCTTCGGTCCGAGCACCATCGGCGTCAGGCCGGCAATGGCCAGGCCTTCAACGGCGTCCATTTCACGGCCGTTGTGACGAACGCGGCCGATGCCGATCAGCACGGCGGACATATGCGCCAACGGCGCCAGGTCGCCGGAAGCGCCGACCGAGCCTTGCGAGGGAATGCACGGATACACCTGGGCGTTGTACAGCGCGGCGAGGGCTTGGATCACTTCCCAGCGAATGCCGGAAAAGCCGCGCGCCAGCGAGCCCACTTTCAGCGCCATGATCAGCCCGACGCTTGCGTCATCCAGCAGCGGGCCGGTGCCGGTGCAGTGCGACAGCAGCAGGTTGCGCTGCAATTTGGCCAGCGATTCAGTCGGGATCGAGGTGCGCGCCAACAGGCCAAAGCCGGTGTTGATGCCGTAAACCGTGCGCTTGTTGTCGATGATTTCCAGCACCGTGCGGTTGCTGGTGTCGACCACTGCTTTGGCGGCCGGATCGAGTTCGACAGGGCATTGCTGCTGATAAATAGCGCGTAGCTGTTCGAGGGAAAGTTGGCCGGGCTGAAGCAGCAGTGGATTCGACATGGAAGACGTCCTGGAAAAATGCCGGTGAAAGGATGACGAGCACCTATATACACTTGTATATACAGGTTAGGCAAATGGCGAGTCAAAGTCTCTTGCTTAAAGCTTTCCCACAGCAAACGCAGCAAGTTGCGCTTGAAATCACAGACGTTTCTGATCGCCACGGCGCGTTCGGGCTTTGGCGCCACGCTCGCGCCCAGCGCTACGCAGCGGCTATAATCCCCGGCTTTATCAGGCGACCCTCGGTTTGCCGTCCGACTTTTCGCGCAGGCATTGGTCCTGCGTCGTTGCAAGAGGTTTCCCGTGGCATTGACGATTCTCGGCCTTTCCGGCGCCCTCAGTCATGATCCTTCCGCTGCGCTCTATATCGACGGCAAGTTGATCGCGGCCGCCGAAGAAGAGCGCTTCGTGCGCGACAAGCACGCCAAGAACCGCATGCCCTACGAATCGGCCAAGTTCTGCCTGGAACAGGCTGGCATCAAACCGTCGGACGTCGATGTGGTCGCCATTCCGTTCGCGCCTATCAGCATTTTCGGCAAAGCGCGCTGGCACTACGCCAAGCGCTACTGGTACGCGCCGGACCGCTCGCTCGACGCCATCCTGATGGGCAATCGTCGCTACAAGCGCTACCGCAACAAGATCGTCTGGTGCCTCGAGCAACTGGGCTTCGACCCGAAAAAAGTCAAAATCGAGCCGGTCGAGCATCACCTGGCCCACGCTTCCAGCGCCTACCACTGCTCGGGCTTCACCGAGAAAACCGCGATCATGGGCATCGACGGCAAAGGTGAGTACGCCACCACCTTTTTCGGCTATGGCGAGAACGGCAAGATCCACAAGATCAAAGAGTTCTTCGACCCGGATTCCCTCGGCGGCCTGTACGGCGCGATCACCGAGTTCCTCGGCTTTGAAATGCTCGACGGCGAGTTCAAGGTCATGGGCATGGCGCCGTATGGCGACGCCAGCAAATACGATTTCTCGCGCCTGGCCAAATTCGAAAACGGCGAGCTGATCATCAACACCGAGTACGCCAACGTCATTGGCCTGCGTCGCTATAAAGAGAACGGCAAGGGCTTTTACTTCTCGCCCAAGCTGATCGAGTGGCTGGGACCGAAACGCGAAGGCGATATTGCCGACGATCCATACATTCATTACGCCGCCAGCATGCAAGCGCTGTTCGAAAAGCTCGCGCTGCAAATGATGGATTACTACCTGGGCGACATCCTCAAGGAAACCGGCAAAATTGCCTTCGCCGGCGGCTGCGCGCTGAACGTCAAACTCAACCAGCGCATCATTGCCCGCCCGGAAGTCAAAGAGCTGTTCGTGCAGCCGGCCTCCGGTGATGCCGGCACCGCCGTTGGCGCCGCCGCGTACATCTCGCACAAGCGCGGTGTGCCAGTGGAGAAGATGGAACACGTTTACCTCGGCCCTTCGTATTCCAACGAAGACGTGATTGCCGCCTGCGCGCGCCACGTGAGCAAGCCGAAGTGGAAGCAAATCGACAACATGCCGCAGCGCATCGCCGAAATCATGGTTGCCGGCAACCCGGTGGCCTGGTTCCAGGGCCGCATGGAGTTTGGTCCGCGTGCCCTCGGCGGTCGCTCGATCATTGGTTGCCCAAGCATTGCCGGCGTGGCCAACCGCATCAACGAACAAATCAAGTTCCGCGAGCGCTGGCGCCCCTTCTGCCCGTCGATGCTCGACACCGTCGGCCCGCAGATGATCAAGGTCGATCACCCAGCACCGTTCATGACCTTCACCTTTGAAGTGGCTGAAGAGTGGAAAACCCGTGTGCCGGAAGTGGTGCACGAAGACGGCACCTCCCGTGCCCAGGTGCTCAAGCGCGAATACAACCCGCGCTACTACGACATGATGAAGGCCCTGGAAGGCCTGACCGGCAACGGCGTGTCGCTGAACACTTCGCTGAACCGTCGTGGCGAGCCGATGATCTGCTCGCCTACCGACGCGCTGAACATGTTCTTCGGTTCGGATCTGCAGTACCTGATCATGGAAGACATTTTGGTGATCAAGGAAGGCGCGGACGGGTATGACACGCTCAACTGAGCTGCGCGTTCTGCAGTTCTGCCATGGTTATGACGGGCCGTTCCTGGACTGCGCCCGTCAGTACGCCAGCCTTTTCGATGGCACGCCCTACAAGGTCACCACCGTCTACCTGACCGGTGAACCGAGCGCCGCCGTGGAGGCGGGGTCGGGGTCGGACGAAGTGATTTTTCTCGGCTACCACAGCGCCGAGGTGCGCGGCCTGAAGTTGGCGGCCATTCGCGACATCAAACGCATCACCCGCGAACGCCAGTTCGCGTTTTGCATCGCCCACCGCTTCAAACCGGTGTACGTCGCCTTGCTCGGCAGCAACTTGCCGGTGATCGGCGTGCACCACGCCTTTGGCGATTATCGTCGGCGCTCGCGCTTTATGTTCGCCAACTGGTTTAAGCGCCGCCTGAGCTTGCTCGGGGTGTTCTGACGCCGTGCGCGATGACCTGCGCGAAAGCCTGCCAGGCTGGCCGGCTGAGCGCATTGAAACCCTGTACAACCGCGTAGACCCGGCCGCCATTCAAGCCGAGCTGCTCAGCCGCGAGCAGGCCCGTGAAGCGTTGGGCCTGGCGAGCGATGCGTGGATTGTCGGCAACGTCGGCCGTCTGCACCCGGACAAAGACCAAACCACGTTGCTTCGCGGTTTTGCTGAAGCCTTGCCAAACCTGCCGGCCAACAGCCTGTTGGTGATCATGGGCAGCGGCAAGCTCGAGGCTCCGCTCAAGGCGCTGGCGCAGCATCTGGGCGTGGCCGAGCAGGTGCGTTTTCTCGGCCAGGTGGCCCACGGTCGCCGCTATTTTCGCGCCTTCGATGTGTTTGCTTTGAGCTCCGATCACGAGCCGTTCGGCATGGTTTTGCTGGAAGCCATGGCCGCCGACGTGCCGGTTATTTGCACCGACTGCGGCGGCGGTGCGGAAGTGGTGGCCGGTGTCGGGCTGTTGTTTGCGCTGGGCGACGCTGCCGAGTTGGCGCGCCAGCTGCAACGCCAGGCGGGGGAAGCTGAGCGCCTGCCTGAATGCCGTGCGCGCATGGCCATGCGGTTGCGCGAGCGCTTCACCGATGAAGCCGTACGGGTGCGCTTTTTGGGCCTTGCCAATGATGGCCGGGAAACGATGATTTCTCGCCCCACCGAAACCCTTTGGGCTGACCGCGCACGCGCGCTGGACCGTTACCGCTGGCAGTTGCTGCGCGAGCGCTACGGCGTAGTCGGTAGCGCGTTACGGTTCGCTCGCGAGGCGCTGGCCGACCTGCGCTTCGGCTGGCGTGCCAGGCGTTGTCTGGCCGCGCAACACGCCGCCGAGCCGTGTGACTTCTTGCTGTTGCAGTCGGCCCCCAAAGTGATCGCCTTTGCCCGCAAAAAAGCCTTTATCCAGGCCATGCGCGAGCGCGGTCATTCGTTGATCGAAACGGCGTTGCAGAGCCCACGAATGATGTGCCGCGAGCGCTTGCTCAACGCGCCGCCGCAACCGCTGCCACTGCGCTATTTCGGTTACGCCGCCTACGCGCAATGGCTGGTCAATCACCATCAGCCAGCGGTGCTGCTCAACGACCGCAACGGCAGCCTGTATTCGCCTTTTCTGCGTTTGGCCATGAACACGCGCGGCCGGCCGCTGGTGCAGTTGGCCCATGCCTCAACGGTGGAAAGCTCACGCCGCCTGGGCATGAACGACTACGACTATTACCTGCTATTCGGCCGCAGTTCGCTGGAAGCGCTGCTGGCGCGGACGTTGCGCTTTGGCGACTCGACCGCCGTGTTGGCCGGCTCGCACATGATCGACAGCGCGTATGACTTACCGTTTGCCGACCCGCAACAAAAGCGTCTGCTGGTGCTCGGCGTTGGGCCGGACAAAGAGAAAGAGCCCGGCTATCAGCGCACCTATGCCTTGCTCCGCGATTGGGCTGCTGCCAACCCGAACTGGCAGGTGTTGATCAAGCGCCACCCGCGCAGCCAGGCCGGTTATTGGCGGCCCGTGGCCGATGAGTTGCCCAACGTGCAACTGCTCGCCGCCGAATGCTCATTGGCCGAGGCGCTGGGCCAGGCGTCGGTGGTGGTTAACATCATGTCCAATGCGGTGATTGAGGCTGGCTTGGCCGGTCGCCTGGTGCTGTACGCCAACCTCAGCGAGGATGGCGACATTTTCGCCCAGGAGCGCTTTTTCGGATCGCGGATCGAAACGCCGGCCGCGCTCCAGCAGCGCCTGGAGCAGATCGTCGGTGCTTACGACGAACAGGTGAAAGTGGCTCGCGCCTTCGCGCTGTTTCATCTGTCTCATGGCTCGCAAGGCTTGGCGCAGAACGTGCGTGTCCTCGAGTGCTTGCTGCGCGATCAGCCCCTACCCGACGACATCGAGCACGCCCCTTTGAATGGCACGGATCGACCATGACCCAGTTTCTTTTTTTCTCCCTGGCCAAACACCAAAGCATTTATTTCCAGCGCCTGCTCAACGAGACGGAGCTGGAGGGCAAGGTCGTGGTGCCGGGGCAAATGCCGTGGCCGCGTCCTTGGCAGTTGCCGGCCATTATTTCGCGTATCGACTGGGCGCATCTGGTGGAGGAAAAATGCCAGGAGCGGCGGGTCAAAAATAAATACGAAGGCTCGTTTTATCGCGCCTTGCTGCGCCTGGAATTAGCCTGGATCGCCCTGCGCGCCAACGCCTTGCTCAAGCGCGAAAAGCCGAAGAATCTGGTGATGTGGAACGGCTCGCACCGTTACTGCCAATTGCTGCTGGCGCTGAAGCCAGCCACCTGTGGCACCTTCTTCTTCGAAAATGGCTTATTGCCCGACACCACCACGCTGGATGCCAAAGGCGTGAACTTCCGCAACTCCGTGCCGCGCGATCAGGCGTTCTATCTCAACTACCCCGAGCCCGAGGCAGCCGACGGTGAGGACGAGGTGACGCTGATTCCACGCAAGCCGCGCGTGAGCGACCTGGTGCCTATCGAGCTGCCGCCGCGTTACGTGTTCATTCCCTTCCAGGACGACCGCGACACGCAAGTGCGCCTGTTTTCCCCGTGGGTTGGCAACATGCGTGAGCTGTTTGCTTTGGGCGAAAGGCTGGCAGCGCAAACCGGCATGACCGTGGTGTTCAAGGAACACCCGTCGAGCCGCGAGGTGTATCCCGATCTGCACCAACGCACCCATGAACGCCTGTTGTTTGCCAACGGCAATGCCACTCAGCAGTTGATCGAGCAAAGCCAGTTCGTAATCACGCTGAACTCGACGGTGGGGCTGGAGAGTTTGTTATTGGGCAAGCCGGTGCTCACCCTCGGTCAGGCATTTTTCAATATTCCCGGCGTGGTCATGCACGCCGACTCCGCCGACGAACTGGTGGCGGCGGCCACAAGCTTCCCGGATTGGCCGCTGGATGAACGCGTGAAACGCAACTTCCTGCGCTACCTGGCGCATGACTATTGCATTAAAGGCAGCTGGCAAAACGCCGACGCTGCGCAGTTGAAACGAGTGGCACAGCGCATGTTGAACAAGGGTTGATGGATGAAAGGTATTGCAGTACTGCGCAAGGTTTCGTTGCCGAGTTGGGCATGTCTGGGGTTAACGGCGCTGCTGTGCTTCGCCTGGTTTCTCCCCACTAAGCACTACCATCAGGCAATCATTGCGCTGTTGTGGCTGCCGGTCATTCCGGCACTGTTTCGCGCCGATTTTCGCGCCGCACTGAAGCAACCTGAGCTGGCATTGTTCGGCTTGTTCATGGCGTGGACCTGGCTGGTGCTGGCCATTAAAGGCAGCGATGACCTGATCGGCGATTACAAGGTCACCCTTTACGTGACGTTATCGCTGCTGGGCATCGTACTGGCCTCACAAGCACGCATCCGCATCGAGACGTGGCTGTTCGGCGCAGCCCTGTTCGGCGGCGTGCTGTCACTGGCCTCGGTAGCGCATTTCCTTTTTGAACCCGCCGCCTTTTGGGCGTGTGGTTGCCTTGGGCGTTTGGAATACCGCGATCATGGCGGCTCATGCCGTGGGCGCTCTGGCACTGCTCGCCTATTTCCTGCGCCCAACGCAACGCTTGCCGATGTGGCAGTTGGGCCTGCTGGCCGTGGCAGCGCTGGGCTATGTCGCGTTTCTGGTCATCAACCAGACGCGTGGCGTCTGGCTCGCCTTGGTAATGACCTTTGTTGTGATGGTGGTGGCACTGCGTTCTCGCCGCGGTTACGCGCTCATTGCACTTGGCGTCATTACGATTGCCGTTGTCGCTGTGATCTGCCCGGATGTGCTCACTCAGCGTGGCGCCTCGGCGCGTCCGACGTTGTGGGCTGGCGGTCTGAACCTGATGCTGGGCAATGGGGTGTTGGGCTACGGCTTCAACGAATACGGCATTTTTGTGCCCGAGCTGAACCGCACCTTCAAGCACCCGCACAACTTGTTCCTGAATATCGGCGCGCGTGAAGGTGTCATCGGCTTGGCGTTGTACCTGACGTTGTGGGCCAGCGTGGCCTGGCGCGCCTGGCGCCACCGCGCCGAGCCGCTCGGGCAGGCGCTGCTGGCGATCTGGGTGTTTGCGACGGTGTCGCTGATGACCGATGGCATCGGCGTGTGGCTCAAGCCCAATGCCGATTGGTTGGTCACCTGGCTGCCGATTGGCCTGAGTCTGGTGCTGGCCAGCCGAAAGTTGGGCGAACCTAAATCAGTCTGAACCCCGCGCTGTCACGTTTATCGAAAATCATAGGGAGTGGTGTCGATTCTCGACGCCTCCATGAAAAGAGGGACGCCTTGGATGGGCGAGTTTTACCTTTCGAATAAATCGGTGCCGTTCGAATCATTCGACGCGTGTCGCAACAGCCGCTCTGGTCCGGTATTTATCGTGGCGTCCGGGCCGTCCACTAAAAATTTCCCGCTGGAGCAATACGGCCAGTACCCGATGATGGCGTTGAACGGCTCGATCTGCCGTTTCACCTCTGTCGGCATGGCGCCGGATTATTACCTGTGTGACGACAGCAGCTTCGTTCGCAACCGTCTGCCATTGATGCTGCAAGCGGTCGAGCATGCTCGCCACTTGGTGCTTTCCCCGCGCGTGATTGAAACCCTGCTGGGCACCGTGCCGGACGCCTTGGAAGGGCGCTCGGTGTTTCGTTTCGAGCGCGCAGGGCGCTGCGACGAGGCGCACCGGCATTTGAGCCCACGGCAATTCGCGCGGGCGATGCGCCACGACGACGACATCGAGTGCAACTATTCCTGGTTCCGGCAAAAGCCGAACCGCATCGGGTTCAGTCGCAATCTACAGAAAGGCTACTTCAACGGCCGCACCGTGCCCTATGCGGGCATCCAACTGGCCTATCACTTGGGGTTTACACAGGTGCTGCTGGTGGGCGTGGACTTGAACACCAAGGCCGGCCGCTTCTATGAGGACGGCGAAAAAGCGGTGCCCAGTCGCTTGGATGGCGACTTCGATGACTACATTCTGCCGAGCTTTCAGCTACTGGCTGAGCGTGTGATCAAGCCGCAATTTCAGGTGTACAACCTGTCGGCGCAAAGCCGGCTGCCGGAGCGCCTGATTCCCAAGCTGCAGCGCGATCAGCTCGACGCGCTGCTGGCCCGCGCGTAAGCCGCAAGCAAATCGTCCCACGGAAAACCCTCGACCTTGCGCCGCTGTAAATAGCCGCGCAAGTGTTCGAAGTTTCGCCGCACCAGGCGCTTATTCAGCGGCGCGCGCTTGAAGCGCAAGTCGAGGAAATCAATCAGGCCGAAGTCGCCATCAGGCGTGAGCAAGATGTTGCCCAGGTGCAGCGAGCGGAAGTAAATGCCACGCTGATGCAGGCGATAGATGTAAGCCGCCAACTGCGGAAGCAGTTTGATAAACCGGGGTTTGTCGTGGCGGAACAGGCCGTCGAGCGGCTCGCCTGGCAGGGGCTCATAGAGGCAAGCGCTGACCGCTTTTTCGCGGTCAATCCACACGCTTTCATTAATGGTCGGGGTGGCGATGCCGGCCTGTTGCAAGCGTTGCGCATTGCGGCTGAAACGTTGTGCCGAGGGCAGCAAGCGGGCCAGAAGCGGCGTGCGGCGACTGCGCATGATCTTGAGCAAGCGGCCGTCCGCCAAGCGCACCACCTTCGGCCCAAAACTGTCTTTTTTCCAGAAGCTCGCCGTGGTCGAGCCAATCTTGCAATTCGTTCGCTGCTACAATCCGCATCTTTTCTCTCAAGCCAGTCGTATGAGGCGTGCCGAATGGCCAAAACCAGTGAGCAATCCAGTCTGAAAGTCTATTTGAGACTGCTCAAGTATGTGCTGCCGTATTGGGGTGCTTTTGCGATCAGTATTGTCGGTTTCGTGATTTTCGCGTCCAGCCAACCGTTGCTGGCCGACATGCTCAAACACTTTATCCGCGCCCTGGAAGGCACCAACGACACCAAGTTTCTCGGCGTTTCAATGGTCCTTGGCGTGCCGTTGTTGATTGTACTCATTGCCGTCTATCAGGGCATAGGCTCATTTCTGGGCAACTACTACCTTGCAAAAGTCTCCCGCGGCTTGGTCCACGACCTGCGGGTGGCGCTGTTCAACAGTCTGCTGACGCTGCCCAACCGGTACTTTGATAACCACAATTCCGGCCACCTGATTTCCCGTATTACCTACAACGTGACCATGGTCACCGGGGCCGCCACCGATGCTATCAAGGTGGTGATTCGTGAAGGCCTGACCGTGGTGTTTCTGTTCGGTTATCTGGTTTACAGCAACTGGAAACTGACCTCGGTGCTGCTGTGCATCCTGCCGGTTATTGCGGTGCTGGTAACGACCGCCAGTAAGAAGTTTCGCAGCCAAAGTAAGAAGATCCAGGTGGCGATGGGCGACGTCACCCACGTGGCCTCGGAGACCATTCAGGGCTATCGCGTGGTGCGCAGCTTCGGCGGCGAAACCTACGAGAAAACCCGTTTCCGCGAAGCCAGCGAAGACAACATGAACCGCAGCCTGGGCATGACGCGCACCCAGTCGATCTACACGCCCAGCCTGCAACTGGTCATTTATATCGGCATGGCCGTGCTGATGTACCTGGTGCTGTACTTCCGGGGTGATGCCTCGCCCGCCGAACTGGTGGCCTACATCACCGCCGCCGGCCTGCTGCCCAAGCCGATCCGCCAACTGTCAGAAGTCAGCGCCACCATTCAGAAAGGTCTGGCCGGCGCGGAAAGCATCTTCGAGCAGCTCGATGAAGAGCCGGAAGTGGACACCGGCACCGTGGAGCTGGAACGCGCCACAGGCCTGCTGGAAGTGCGCAATCTGAGCTTCCAATACCCTGGCACCGAGCGTGAGGTACTGAGCAACATTTCCTTCGTCGCCAAGCCTGGGCAAATGGTCGCCCTGGTGGGCCGCTCGGGCAGCGGCAAGTCGACGCTGGCCAATTTGATTCCGCGTTTCTATCACCACAACCAGGGCGAAATTTTGCTCGATGGTCTGGAAATCGAAACCTTCAAGCTGACCAACCTGCGCCGTCATATCGCGCTGGTGACCCAGCACGTCACCCTGTTCAACGACACCGTTACCAACAACATTGCCTATGGCGATTTGGCCGGCGCGCCGTTCGATGCCGTGCGCCAGTCGGCTGAAGATGCGTATGCGGCCGAGTTCATCGAGAAGATGCCGCAAGGCTACGACACCTTGGTTGGCGAGAACGGCGTGCTGCTGTCTGGTGGCCAACGTCAGCGTCTGGCCATTGCCCGTGCGCTGCTGAAAAACGCGCCACTGCTGATTCTCGACGAGGCCACCTCGGCGCTGGATACCGAATCCGAACGCCATATTCAGGGCGCCCTCGACAAGGTTATGCAGGGCCGTACCACGCTGGTGATTGCCCACCGTCTGAGCACCATTGAAAAGGCCGATCTGATTCTGGTCATGGACCAAGGCGAGATCGTCGAGCGCGGCAGCCACGACGAGTTGTTGGCCCTGAACGGCTACTACTCGCGCTTGCACGCCAAGCAGTTCAAAGACGGCGACGAAGCCGAAGCCGAGCTGCTTCCCGGCATGATCGGTCGCGTGTGGCGGGGCTGGCGTGAACGTGGCTGGACCCTGATCGAAGCCGACGCTTACGCCGCCGCCTGGAACCGCTTCGGCGGCAGCGTGGCCACTCATCCGCAGGTCATCGAGCGCCTCGCCGGCCTGGCGGGGCTTCCCGTGCGCTACCTCGGTTGGTTCGCCGGCGCTGAACTGGTCGCCGCCGTGCCGTGCTGGGGTCGCCACTTGGCCTTGTCCAAAGACGTGCTCAAGGCCAAGGGCAAACGCGGGCTGTTCGATCTGGGCAATGCCGAGATCATTCTGCCGGTGGCGCCCGATGTTCAGGTGCCGGTGCGCCAGCGCATGCGCTATGTCTCGGAGCTGAACAGCGGCCGGATCGACACGCTCAAGCCGCAACCTGAAGGCTTGGCGCTGGCCCGCGCCCCCGAGGATTATTCGAAAAATTCCGCTACAACCAGCGCCGCGAGCAGCGCTTGCTGGAAGAGGCGGGCGGGGTGATTCGGCCGATGCTCGATCTGACGCCCGCTGAACAGGCGAGCATTTATGCCGACCTGTTCCAGCGCCGCTGGGGCTTCGAGGCGACCGGCAAGGCGCATCTGGCCGAGGTGTTCGCCCTGTTGCGTGAATTCATGACCGGCTCGCTGATTTACCTCAACGACCTGCCGGTAGCGATTCAAGTGCTGTATCAGGTGCAGGCGCCGAACTGGGTGAGCCTTGAGTACATAAACGGTGGTGTCGACCCGCAGAACCGCGAGTTCAGCCCCGGCAGCGTGCTCAGCTTCGTCAACACCCAAGACGCCTGGGCCGCCGCCCGCGCATTAAATAAACCGCTGCGCTATTCCTTCGGCCGCGCCGACCGCGAATACAAAGACCGCTGGTGCCATAGCGTGCCGGTGTTTCAGGTATAGAGCCCCAGGTTTTCCCATGAGCACACGCAAGCAGCAGCTTCTCAAACAGCATCGGCGTAACAAGCGCCTGTTCCTCGCCGTCGCCCTGGTTGTGTTGGCGCTGCTGGGGCTGATTGTCGCCTGGTGGCTGGTGCCGCTGCTGCTGGTGCTGGGCTGGATTGGGCATGAGGCCTGGTTCGCCGACCATTTGTTCTACTCCCCTAAAGACGACTACCTGTACCGCTTCCCCGCCGGCACGCCACGTTTTGCTGTGACGCTGGCCGACGGCACGGTGCACTTGCGCGATGCGGTGGTTGAAGGCGATACGCTGATTTTGTCGGTACGGGTGCGCGCCACCTTGCTCGGCCGCTTGCTGGATCCGCACGTTCTGGTGGGCGATGACCGACAGGACTTCGAGCGCGGCGTGGCGGGGCGGCGCTACCTCAATGTGTCCGGGCAGGCCGCCGCCTTGGCGCAAGGACAGCTGACCATCAAGGGCCGCTTCTGCCGCCTGGCATCGGCTGGCGAACTGTTCTGCCTGAGCAATCCGGACTACGCCGAAGAGCCGGTGATGATTCTGGCTCCCCATGCCGACGACGCCGAGCTGGCCGCCTTCGGCCTCTACAGCCGCAGCAAAAACGTCAGCATAGTGACCCTGACTCAGGGCGAAATCGAAGCCGAACGCTTCCAGCAGATGGGCTTGCCCCGCGCCGAGGCCGCCTCGCTCAAGGGCCGCTTGCGCGCCTGGGACAGCCTGACCGTGCCGCTGTGGGGCGGCGTGCCCGCCAGCCATTGTCTGCAGCTGGGTTATTACTGCCTGCAGTTGCCGGCCATGGCCGCCGAACCGGACAAGGCGTTTGGCTCGCGCGAGTCGGGCGAAAGCGATGGCGCAGCGTGCGGCGGCTTAATCCGCTGCGCTTGCCGAGTGACGGCGATGGCGTGCCGAGCTGGAATAATTTGCTCGCCGATCTGGTGTTTGCCCTGGAGCATTTCCGCCCAAGCGTTGTGGTTACCCCGCACCCGGAATTGGATCCGCACGCCGACCACGTCGCCACCACCGAGGCCCTGCGTCAGGCTATCGCCCGTAGCACCTGGAAACCGCACACCTTGTTGTTCTACGCCAACCACCTGCACGACAACGACCGTTGGCCCATGGGCCCGGCGGGCAACGGCATTGCTTTGCCGCCCGCCATCGACGCGTTGCCGGCGGACCTGCTGTGGAGCCCGGTATTGGGTGCGGCCACGCAGATCGACAAAGCCATGGCCCTGGGCATGCAGCACGATTTGCAAGGGCGGCCGCCGCTGAAAAAGCGCCTGCGCCGCGTTATTCAACAGTTCCTCGCCGGGCGCCGCTGGCCGGCCACCGGTGAGGATGAGTTCTTTCGCAAAGCGGTCCGACGGCACGAGCTGTTCTGGGTCCGCCGTTTACCTGATTGAGGCGCAGCGCCCGGCCGCTTGAGGCTGGGCGCGTACCTCGCTGTGCTATATTTTTTGCCGCGTTTAAGCGTCCCCGGAGAGTCCATGAAGTTGTCCATGCCCCGTTTTGATCAGGCCTCAGTTTTAGTGGTCGGTGATGTCATGCTCGACCGCTACTGGCACGGCGGCACCTCGCGGATTTCCCCGGAAGCGCCGGTTCCCGTGGTGCGCGTTGACCAGATTGAAGACCGTCCCGGTGGCGCCGCCAACGTTGCGCTGAACATCGCCGCCCTGGGCGCGCCGGCTCGTCTGGTGGGCGTGACCGGCGAAGACGAAGCCGCCGTCAGCCTTGCCGACAGCCTGCAGGCCGCTGGCGTGAGCGCCCAGTTCCAACGTATTGCCGGCCAGCCGACCATCGTCAAACTGCGGGTCATGAGCCGTCATCAGCAACTGCTGCGCATGGACTTCGAAGAACCGTTCAGAACCGACACCGTGGCGCTCACCGCCTCGGTCGAAAGCCAGCTCAACGGCATCAAAGTGCTGGTGCTATCGGACTACGGCAAAGGCGCGCTGAAGAACCACCAGGAGCTGATCCAGGCCGCCCGCGCACGCAACATTCCGGTGCTGGCCGACCCCAAGGGCAAAGACTTCGCCATCTACCGTGGCGCCAGCCTGATCACCCCGAATCTCAGCGAATTTGAAACCATCGTCGGCCGCTGCGCCGACGAAGCCGAGCTGGTCGCCAAGGGCGCCGAGCTGATGCGCGAACTGGAATTGGGCGCCTTGCTGGTGACCCGTGGCGAGCACGGCATGACCCTGCTGCGTCCCGATCATGCAGCCCTGCATCTGCCAGCCCGTGCCCGTGAAGTGTTTGATGTGACCGGCGCAGGGGACACCGTGATTTCCACCCTGGCCGCCTCCATTGCTGCCGGTGAGGAACTGCCGCAAGCCGTGGCGTTGGCCAACCTGGCGGCCGGCATCGTGGTCGGCAAGCTCGGCACCGCCGCCATCAGCGCGCCGGAACTGCGCCGCGCCGTGCAGCGTGAAGAAGGCTCCGAGCGCGGCGTGTTGACCTTGGATCAACTGCTGACCAGCATCGACGACGCCCGCGCCCATGGCGAAAAAATTGTCTTCACCAACGGCTGCTTCGACATTCTTCACGCCGGCCACGTGACCTACCTGGAACAGGCTCGCGCGCAAGGTGATCGGCTGGTGTTGGCGGTCAACGACGACGCGTCGGTTAGCCGCCTGAAAGGCCCGGGTCGGCCGATCAATTCGGTCGACCGCCGCATGGCCGTGCTCGCCGGTCTCGGCGCCGTGGATTGGGTGGTGTGCTTCAGCGAAGACACCCCGGAAAACCTGCTGCGTGCGGTTAAACCGGACGTGTTGGTGAAAGGCGGCGACTACGGCGTTGAGCAGGTTGTCGGTGCCGATATCGTCAAAGCCTACGGCGGCGAAGTGCGGGTGTTGGGGTTGGTGGAAAACAGCTCCACGACGGCCATCGTTAACAAGATTCGCGAGCGTAAATAACCCGTTGGCCGAGGTGCGCATGGCGCAGCCCACCGAGGGGCCTCCCCCCTACGTCATTCCCGCGAAAGCGGGAATCCAGGCGCGGTGATTGACTGGTTTACTCCGAATCGCTTTTGCGCAGGCGCACCGCATCGCGGCTAAAGCCGCTCCTACAGTAGATCTGCACATCGGCAACGAATCGGTGGTGCCTGGGCAGCTTCAGCCGCAAGGCGCACTGCGTCCTCCCTTTGGCTGACCTGCCAATCACCCCCGGCGTAGCGGTCATAGGCGCGGCGTTTTGACGCGCGCATGCTGCGGGCATCTTCATCCTGGACGGAAAGATGCCCATGAATGCCGATGTACAAGGCCGCGCTCTGGCCCTTCTCAATCGCATGGCGCAGGCCGATTGGCCTGATCGCCTGAACCTGCGCAAACCCTTCGAAAAACTGGTTTACAGCGGCAGCCGCGCCAGCTTTCGCATGGCCGCTGATCGCGCGCAAAAAGGAGGCAGCCGCACGCCGCGCAAGGTCGACCCGGACGCGCTGTTCGATTTGTCCCTTAGCGAAGAGCAGCAAATGCTCGTCGATATGCTCGCCGGTTTTGCCAGCGATGTGCTGCGTCCCGCCGCCCACGACGCCGACGCCAATGCTGCCGTCCCCGCTGAATTGCTCAATCAGGCGCAAGACCTGGGCCTGACGTTTTATGGCGTCAGCGAAGCCCATGGCGGCATGGCCGGCGAGCGCACCACGGTGAGCAATGCCTTGATCGCCGAAGCGTTGGCCAAGGGCGATATGTCGCTGGCCGCCGCGTTGCTGGTGCCGTTGTCAGCCGCCAATTGCATTCGCCGTTGGGGCTCGCCCGAGCAGCAGCAACGCTGGTTGCCGGCGTTTGTGGGCGAGGCCAGTGCGCCGGTGATGGCCATTGCCGTCAACGAGCCCGAAGCGCTGTTCGACCCGCTCAAGCTGGGCACCAAAGCCAAGCGCAAGGGCAAGCATTACACCCTCAGCGGCGAGAAATGCCTGGTGCTGCGTGGGTTGGACGCCAGCCACTTGATCATCGCCGCGCGCGCCGAAAATGGTCCGGCGCTGTTTATCGTCGAGGCCGGCAGCAAAGGGCTGCAACGTTTCCCCGAGCCGGGCATGGGGCTCAAGGCCGGCGCCACGGCGCGGGTCAAACTCAAGGGCGTGAAAGTGCCGGCTGAACAGCGCCTGAACGCCGAGCATTTCAGTTACCAGAGCTTTCTGGACCACGCCGCGCTGGCCTGGTGTGCGCTGGCTGTGGGCACCGGCCAGGCGGCGCTGGACTACGTGACGACGTATTGCAACGAACGCATCGCCTTTGGCGAGCCGATCAGCCATCGCCAGGGCGTGGCGTTTATGGTCGCCGACATCGCCATCGAGCTGGACGCCATGCGCATGTTGGTCTGGCGCGCCTGCGCCCGCTCCGAGCAAGGGTTGGAATTTCACCGCGAGGCGTATCTGGCTCGCCTGTTATGCGCGGAGAAAGCCATGAAGATCGGCACCGACGCGGTGCAGTTGTTGGGCGGCCATGGCTTTACCAAAGAACACCCAGCCGAGCGCTGGTACCGCGACCTGCGCGCCGTGGCCGTAATGGCCGGCGGCCTGCAACTGTGAGCAGGAGTTACGCACATGAACCTGGAAACCCCGAAAAAGTTCTCTGGCCTGGTGCACCAGGCGCACCAAGTGGCGGCTAACTATTTCCGCCCCATTTCGCGTAAATACGACAAGGCCGAACACGCTTACCCGAAAGAACTCGACCTGCTCGCCGCCCTGCTGGACGGCATGAACGCCGGCTCGCCAGACGCCATCGGCGCCACCTCGGCGAGCAAGCGCGGCGCGGCTAAATCGGTGGAAGAGGGCGTGAAAAACGGCGGTAATCTGTCGGCGCTGCTGGGCGTGATGGAGTTGTGCTGGGGCGACGTCGGCTTGCTGCTGGCCATGCCGCGCCAAGGCTTGGGTAACGCTGCCATTGCCGCTGTGGCCAACGACGAACAGTTGCAACGCTTCAACGGTACCTGGGCGGCGATGGCGATCACCGAGCCGAGCTGCGGCTCCGACTCCGCCGCCATTCGCACCACAGCGCGCAAGGAGGGCGACCACTACGTGCTCAACGGCGAAAAAATCTACGTCACCTCCGGCGAGCGGGCTGACTCGGTGGTGGTTTGGGCCACCCTGGACAAAGCCCTGGGCCGCGCGGCGATCAAGTCATTCGTGGTCGAACACGGCACGCCCGGCATGAGCGTGACGCGGCTGGAGAAAAAGCTCGGCATCAAAGCGTCGGACACCGCCTCCATCAGCTTCAACGACTGCCGGGTGCCGGCTGCCAACCTGCTCGGCAATCCGGAAGTGGACGTGCAGAAAGGTTTTGCCGGGGTGATGGAAACCTTCGACAACACGCGGCCGCTGGTGGCCGGCATGGCCATCGGCGTGGCAAAAGCGTCGCTGGACCGCACGCGCGAATTGCTCAAAGACACCTTTCGCTTCGACTACGCCAAGCCCTTGCTTGCCGTCAGCCATGCCGAGGCGACGCTGTACCGCCTGGAAGCCGAGTGGGAAGCCGCGCGGCTGCTCACCTTGAAAGCGGCGTGGATGGCCGATAACAAGCTGCCCAACTCAAAGGAAGCGTCCATCGCCAAAGCCAAGGCCGGACGCGTGGCGAACGAAGTGACGCTTAAATGCGTGGAGCTGGCGGGTGCATTGGGCTATGGCGAGGACGAGCTGCTGGAGAAATGGGCGCGGGATTCGAAGATTCTCGACATCTTCGAAGGCACCCAGCAGATACAACTGCTGATCGTGGCGCGGCGGTTGCTGGGCAAAAGCTCCAGCGAATTGAAGTAGCGCGTTAATCAAAAGCATCGCGGCTAAAGCCGCTCCCACAGGTCGTGCGTTTCTGTGGGAGCGGTTGGGCGGCATTCCGATTAGCCGCGAGCTTTTCAGCTAGCCACCGCTCTCGCCTGGGGCTTTTTTGCGCCCAATCCTTGCTGGGCAACCCAGTCTTTCCAGCGAACCCGTTCTTCTCGCACTAACCACCCTTCCTGCGGGGCAAAGCTTTCGGCGAGGAAAATACCGCGCGTGCTGGCCGGCACCAGCGCGCCTTGCTTGAGGGTAAGCAGCTCCGCGCTCGGTTTGCCCTGGTTCAAGGGAATCAGATAGAGGTCGGGTTTGGTGCGGTCGAGGCGGGCGACCAGTTTGCCGTCTTCCAAACGCTCGTCGACGTGAAACAGGCTGAGCAGACGCGCTTCTTTCGGCAGTTCCAGGCGCAGGTCGTAAACCAGCTGCAACGACGAAGTCGGCACGTGCACATAGGCGCGCGGGCGTTCGATCAGGGTCAGGTTGCCACAACGAATCGGTCGCGCCGCGCCGGATAACGGACTTAGGCTGAAGCTTGTCGATTCGCGGTAACGCAGGGCGCTGTGGTACGGCGTGGGCAGCCAGGTGTCACCGAAACGCCCGCCCAGCCAGCCTTCCGGTGTTTCCAGCAAGCATTCTTCGGCGACTTCCTGAATGGCGGTCAGCAGCGGCAGGTTGAGTTCGTGGGCCGGCACGTAGCCGGAAATCAGCTTGAGCACCACATCGCCACGGTCCAGACGGCGCTGGCGAACCAGTACCCAGTAATCGCGGCCTTGCCAGTTCAGCGTCAGGCGAACAGACACGCCCAAGTTGGCCAGATCGACTTGAAACCGCTCGGCGTTATCCAGCGGCAGGGGCTGGCGGCGATCCAGCACCTGGGAAAAATTCAGCGGTGGGCCAATGCCCTGGTAGCTCAGGCCGGTGGCGCTGGCTTCGACATGCAGCGCCAAGGTTTTGAAATCAGTGGGGGCCTTGCGGACGAGGACCTTCGGCATATCGGCTCCTTCCTGGGGACAGCTACTGCGCATGCTCGCTGATGATTGTTACGGCTCAGCGAATGGCGGTCGTTATTGTTTTAACCCCGCCCGAGAGAGTGGATAACGGACGCGGCTGTAGAGACGTTGTGTGACAGGTGCAGCGGATTGATGGTTCCGACTATCGCGCTGGCAACAGCCGGGTGCGCAAAGGCCAATTCGAAGCTGGCACGCACCGGATCAACGCCCGGTTCCAGACACACATGCCCGCTGGCCAGGGCTTTCTTCAGCAGAATGCCTTTGCCGTGCTGCCAAGCGTAGTCGAGCACCGGGCGTTCGCCCTGCTCATTGAGGTTGTAGGTGACCATCGCGCAGTCGCCTTGCTCCAGCGCCAACAAGCCGCCTTCGACGGTTTTGCCGGAAAAGCCGTACGCGCCGATTTTGCCCTCTGCCTTTAGCGCCGCCAGGGTTTGATACACCTCATGTTGGTGCAGCACGTCGAGGTCGTTGCCGTCGGAATGCACCAGCACCAGGTCGATGCGGTCGGTTTCCAGGCGAGTAAGGCTGCGCTCGACCGACAGTCGGGTGTGGGCGGCGGAGAAATCATGATGCGAAAGGCCGTCGGTAAATTCTTCGCCGACCTTGCTGACAATCACCCATTCATCACGCTGGCCACGCAGCAGCGGCCCCAGCCGCTCTTCACTGCGGCCATAGGCGGGCGCGGTGTCGATCAGGTTGATGCCCAGCTCGCGCGCCAGGCTCAGCAGCAGGCGCGCTTCATGGTCGTCGGGAATCTGAAAACCATTCGGGTATTTCACCCCTTGGTCGCGGCCCAGCTTGACGGTGCCCAGCCCTAGCGGCGACACCCGCAGGCCGGTGCTGCCGAGCGGGCGATGCAGATCGTGCAGGGTTTTCTGGCTCATGGCAGCAGCGTCTCCCAGGCTGTTGGCGCTACGGGTGGGCGTGGCAGTTCGGGCAGGGCCGGGTGATTGCCCGGCTGCACGTTGTCGCGCTTCAGAGCGGCTAACACGCGATCCGCGAAATCCGGGGCCAGCGCCAGTTTGGTGGGCCAGCCAATCAGCAGCCGTTTGCTTTCGGTGAGGAAGGCGTTGTCGGGGCGAACCAGGCCGCTTTGCGCAGGCTCGGCGCGGTCGACGCGCAAGGTGGCCCAATGCGCCTGACTGAAATCGACCCACGGCAGCAGGTTGCTCAGCTCTTTCTGCGCGGCGGCAATTTGCGCCTGGCCGTCGCGGGCAACGCCGTCGGCTTCGGCGAGGTCGCCGCCCAGGTACCACAGCCATTGGCCGTCAGCGGTCGGGTGGCTGGTGACGGTGACGCGGGGCTTGGGGCCGCCGCCCAGGCAATGGGCGTACAGCGGTTTGAGGGTCGGCCCCTTGACCATCACCATGTGCAGCGGCCGGCGCTGCATCAACGGTTGGCTCTGGCCGAGCGCCGTGAGCAATGCGGCATTGCCGGCGCCAGCGCTGAGCACCACGCGCTGGGCACGTATTTCACGCCCGTCGACCGTAAGGCCCGCCAGCTCGCCGTTTTCCAGCAGTGGTTCGATGTGCTCGCCGCTGAGCAAGCTGTCACCCGCCAGTTCGGCCAGGCGCTGGATCAGGCTCGGCACATCCAACACCAGCTCATTGAGGCGGTACACCTTGCCTTTGAATTTGGGGTCTTGCAGGGCGGGCGGCAGGTCGGCGCCTTTGACTTGATCGACGCGCGAACGCACGGCTTTGCTGGCGAAAAAACTGGTCAGGTTGCCGGCCAGGGTGCCGGGAGACCACAGGTAATGCGCGTTGGAAAGCACGCGCGCGCCGCGCAAGTCCAGCTCGCCGCTGCCCTCCAGCGCCTCGCGCCAGCGGCGCGGCATATCGGCGATGGCTTCGGATGCGCCGGTCAGCGCGCCGTGTAACGCGTACTTGGCGCCGCCGTGAATGATGCCCTGCGACTTCACGCTCTGCCCGCCGCCCAGGCTGGCGCTTTCAACCAATAGGGTGGCGAATCTTGCTGGCGCAGGCGCGCATTGAGCCACAGGCCGGCAATGCCGCCGCCAACGATGAGAATGTCAGTACTAAGGGCTTGGGACATGGGAGCTGCCTTCAGAAAAACAGGGCGGCAGTATAACGCTGGGTTTTGAGGGTAGGGGCGGCTTGCTGTTTCTGTAGGAGCGAGCTTGCTCGCGAAGCGCTGCTGGCACGGGGCCCATTCGCCAGCAAGCTCGCTCCTACGAAAAGCGCGCTGGTGTTAGTGGCCAGTCGTGCTGGAAAACAGCTGAATAACCACCACCCCCGCCACGATCATGGCCATGCCCAGCATGGCCGGCACATCCAGCTTCTGGCTGTAAATAATCGCCGCCGCAATGCTCACCAGCACGATGCCCAACCCGGCCCACACTGCGTACGCCACGCCGACCGGAATGCTGCGCACCACCAGCGTCAGCATCCAGAAGGAAATGGCGTAGCCAACGATCACCAGCACCAATGGCAGCGGCTTGTTGAAGCCGTCGATGGCTTTCATTGAGGTGGTGGCGATCACTTCCGAGGCAATGGCGATGCCGAGGTACAGGTAACCGGACATGGCGGCGCTCCCTATATAGGCGACTGTTTCGATGGCGGGATTCTAAGCGCTGTGGCGATGGGATAAAGTCATTAGCTATCTGATTTAGAGATGGGTTGCCGCCATGCAGTGGAACTTCGAGCAGTTACGGTTGTTTGTCAGCGTGGCGGAAAGCCAGTCGTTCTCCGGCGGTTGCCCGGCGTTTGGGGCGCGCGCAGTCGGCGGTGAGCAGCGCTATTGCGCTGTTGGAGGCCGACTTGGGCATGTTGCTGTTCGACCGCAGCAGCGGCCGTCAACCGCGTCTCACCGAGGCCGGACAGGTGCTGCTGGAAGATGCGCGGGAAATCTTGCGCCAGTGCGAGCGCTTGGAAGGTCGCGCCATGGGATTGGTAAAGGGCGAAGAAGCGTGCCTTCGTCTGGCACAAGATGAGGCCATGCCCTACCAACCTGTGCTCGATAGCCTCGAAGCGCTGGCCCGGCAATTTCCGCGCTTGGAAGTGCAGTTATCCAGCGGCGCGCAGGGCGATGTGGCGGGGAAACTGCTGGAGCGGCGCGCTGACCTTGGCTTGCTGTTCCACCACGAAAACATGCCGCGCGCCTTAGAGCGTCAGCGCCTGGGCACGATCGAGATGGTCACCGTGTGCGGCGCCGGGCACGCCCTGGCCAAGGCGCACTACGTTGACCGACATGCGCTGGCGCAACACCGGCAGCTGCTCATGGCGCCGCAGGAACGGCACTACCCGGGCGGCGAGCAGATTAGCCCGGCGGTGTGGCGTACCGACAGCTTTTATTCCATGGCTGAGTTGGTGATGCGTAACTTGGGCTGGGCCTGGTTGCCGCGCCACGTCGCGCAATACCCGACCTATCTCAATCAACTGGTGGAACTGCGCAGCGACTGGACGCCGCCGCCGCTGGTGGTCGAATTGGTTCTGTCGCCGTGATGAAGCCTTGGGGCCCGCCGCCGTGTGGCTGGCCGACTGCTTTGCTGAGCACCTGCAAGCAATCGGCTAAGCGAGGCGCTTCATCTTGATGGTGAACTCAGTAAACTGCGCGGCATGAATAGAACCCTCTACACCGTACTGTTTCACCTGGCCCTGCCGCTGATTGCGCTGCGTCTGTTGCTTCGCGCCCGCAAGGCGCCGGCCTACGGCCAACGCGTCAATGAGCGCTTCGCTATCGGTTTGCCGCCGCTGAAAACCGGCGGCATATGGGTGCACGCCGTGTCGGTGGGCGAGAGCATCGCCGCCGCGCCGATGGTGCGCGCTCTGCGCCAGCGTTATCCGCAGCTGCCGATCACCGTCACCTGCATGACGCCCACGGGCTCGAGCGCATTCAGGCGCTGTTTGCTGGCGACCCGCTGATTCAACATTGCTATCTGCCGTATGACTTGCCGTGGGCGGCGGCGCGTTTTTCGACCGCGCGCAACCGAGGTTGGCGATCATCATGGAAACCGAGCTGTGGCCCAACCACATTCACCAGTGCGCGCGACGGGGCATTCCGGTGGCGCTGGCCAACGGGCGCTTGTCCGAGCGGTCGGCGCGCGGCTACGGGCGTTTCGCCAAGCTGACCGCGCCGATGCTGGCAGAGATGAGCCTGTTGGCCGCGCAAACCGACGCCGAAGCCGAACGCTTTTCGCAGCTTGGGCGCGCGGCCTGAATGCGTAACGGTGACCGGCTCGATCAAGTTCGACCTCAGCATTGACCCCGAACTGCTGCAACGCGCCCACGCGCTGCGCATTGAATGGCAGGCCGAAGGCCGTCCGGTGTGGATCGCCGCCAGCACCCATGCCGGCGAAGACGAAATCGTGCTGGCCGCCCACCAACGCTTGCTCGCCGAGCGCCGCGATGCGCTGCTGATTCTGGTGCCGCGCCACCCAGAACGGCTTCAACAGCGTATTCGAGTTATGTGGCAAGGCCGGCCTGAACACCGTGCGCCGCTCCACCGCCGCGCCGGTCAATGACACCACGCAAGTGCTGCTCGGCGACACCATGGGCGAGCTGCTGTTTCTCTATGCGCTGGCGGATATCGCTCTGGTCGGCGGTAGCCTGGTCGCCAATGGCGGGCATAACCTGCTGGAACCGGCGGCGCTGGGCAAACCGGTATTGAGCGGACCGCATCTATTCAACTTTCTCGATATCGCTGCGCAATTGCGCGATGCCCAAGCCTTGCGCGAAGTGAACGACGCCCAGGCGCTGGCCGAAGCGGTGGGCGAGCTGTGGCAGCAACCGCAGCAAGCCGAGCTGATGAGCGCGGCGGGGCTGGCGGTGATGCAGCGCAACAAGGGCGCGCTTGAGCGGTTGCTTGTCGGCTTGGGTTCGTTGCTGAAGTAAGACGGTGGCCAGGCAATGCACCGCGCTAAAGCCGCTCCTACAGGCTGTGCAACTTGTGGGAGCGGCTTTAGCCGCGATGCTTTTTGATTGTTACGCCGCGCATAAAAAAACCGCCATCTGGGGCGGTTTTTTTCTTCCTAGAAGCGGAACACTTCGGTCTGCTGCCTGACCGGCGCCGCCTTGGGAATTTGCGGGGGTTCCGGCGTTTTGGCCGGTGTGGGCACCGCAGCTGGCTTGCGCGTTTCTTCAGCGATGGGCTGTTCCGACATCGGCTTGATGGCTGTCGCCAACTGCTCGGCCAAGCGCCGCAACACCACGCTCTGCGCCCGAACCTGATCGGCCGAGCCGCCCAGGTGCGGTTCTTCGATATGAATCAGGCGGCTGTCACGCAGTTGGCCGCGACGGTCCAGCAAGCGCCACTGCGCGTCCAACACCGCTGGTTGCAGCGGACCTGAGTCCATGCGGCTGATGGTCAATTCCACTTGCACGTCGGGCACGAACCCGGCACCGCCAGGCGCCATGACCAGACGTTGGGTTTCCAGGCGCGAGGCCAGTTGGCGCAGCAATACCTGATCGATATCCGCGCCCAGCGCTCCGGCCCAGCGGGCTTCGGTGGCGGGCGTCAGGCTGCCGTCTGGTTGGCGTTGCAGCAGGGTGGGTTGTTGCAGGTAGTCGGCGATGGACACCGGCCCCAGCAGCACCGCGACGCCTTTGTTGGCGACGGGCATTTTCGGGTTGCCACTGTCGAGTTGGTACAACGTCACTGGTTGCTGAGCGACGCAGCCGACCATGCTCAACAGGCTGGTCAGTAACAGCAGCGAGGGAATTCGCAACGAAATCATCTCCAGTTCATCCAGGCAGCGGCGCGGGGCCGCTTGCAGTCAAAACACTGGGCCAAGGCCGGCTATCATCCGACAAACCTGCCTGTGACTCCAGCCTTGCGAAGGTTACGGCGTGCTTCGTGATGGCGATTTAGAGCGGCGCAGGCAGGCAAAACGCGCCGATCTGGTAGCGAACGGCGCGCTTCAAGCGGTAATGCGCGCCGTTCGTGCCGTTACGCCTCGACGAGCAATCCATCGACACGCTGGAAGCCACGGGCAGTTTGTCGCCGCGACGGCCGCGTTCGCCTTTGTAATGCTCCAGATCATCGGCTTTCAGCGACAGCGTGCGCTTGCCGGCTTGCAGCACCAGCGTGGCGCCGGCTGGCAGCACGGCAAGCCCGGTGACGAACTCTTCGCGATTGGCCACGCGATCACCCGGCACGCCGATGATTTTGTTGCCCTTGCCTTTGCCCAGTTGCGGCAGGTCGGCAACCTTGAACAGCAGCAGGCGGCCTTCGGTGGTCACCGCCGCCAGCCAATCTTCCTCACGGTTTGCCACCGGTTGCGGCAGCAACACTTTGGCGCCGTTGGGCAGGCTGAGCAGGGCCTTACCGGCCTTGTTCTTGGCTTGCAGGTCTTCACCTTTCACCACGAAGCCGTAGCCGGCGTCGGAGGCGATGACGAACAGCGCGTCGTCCTCGGGCAGCAACACGCATTCGAACGTGGCGCCTGGCGGTGGCGTCAGGCGGCCGGTCAACGGTTCGCCCTGGCCCCGTGCGGACGGCAGCGAATGCGCGGCCAGCGAGTAGCTGCGCCCGGTGGAGTCGATAAATACCGCGTATTGGTTCGAGCGCCCCGGTGCCGAGGCTTTGAATTCGTCGCCGGCTTTGTAGGAGAGCGAGGTGGCGTCGATGTCGTGACCTTTGGCACAGCGCACCCAGCCTTTTTCCGACACCACCACGGTGACCGGCTCGGTGGGCATCAGCTCGGTTTCCGACAGTGCTTTGGCTTCGGCGCGCGCCACGATGGGCGAGCGGCGGTTGTCGCCGTAGGTTTCGGCGTCGGCGATCAGCTCGGTGCGCACCAGTTTGCGCAGCTTGGTTTCGCTGCCCAGCAGGGCCTGCAGCTTGGCTTGTTCCTTGGCGAGCTCTTCCTGTTCGCCACGGATTTTCATCTCTTCCAGCCGTGCCAATTGGCGCAGGCGGGTGTCGAGGATGTAATCGGCCTGGGTGTCGGTCAGCGCAAAGCGCTCCATCAGCACCGACTTGGGATGGTCCTCGGTGCGGATGATATGAATGACTTCATCCAGGTTGAGGAAGGCGATCAGCAAGCCGTCCAACAGGTGCAGGCGGCGCTCGACTTTATCTAGGCGGAATTGCAGGCGACGGCGCACGGTGCCGATGCGGAACACCAGCCATTCGCTGAGCAGGTCGCGCAGGTTTTTCACCTGCGGTTTGCCGTCCAGGCCAATGATGTTGATGTTCACCCGGTAGCTGGATTCCAGCTCGGTGGTGGCAAACAGATGCTGCATCAGCTCGTCGGCATCGACGCGGTTGGAACGCGGAATGATGACGATGCGGCACGGGTGTTCGTGGTCCGACTCATCGCGCAGGTCCGCGACCATCGGCAGCTTTTTCGCCTGCATCTGACCGGCGATCTGTTCCAGCACTTTGGCGCCCGACACTTGGTGCGGCAGCGCGGTAACAACGATGTCGCCATCTTCCACGCGGTACACCGCGCGCATACGTACCGAGCCTTTGCCGGTTTCGTAGATTTTCAGCAGGTCGGCGCGCGGGGTAATCACTTCCGCTTCGGTCGGGTAATCCGGGCCGAGCACGTGTTCGCAGAGCTCTTCAACCGTGGCCTTCGGCTCATCGAGCAGGCGCACGCAGGCGCTGGCGACTTCGCGCAGGTTGTGCGGCGGTACGTCGGTGGCCATGCCCACGGCAATACCGGTGGTGCCGTTGAGCAGCAGGTTGGGCAGGCGCGCCGGCAGCACGGCGGGTTCGTCGAGCGTGCCGTCGAAGTTCGGCACCCAGTCGGCGGTGCCTTGGCCCAGTTCGGTGAGCAGCACTTCCGAGTAACGCGACAGGCGCGCCTCGGTGTAGCGCATGGCGGCGAAGGATTTCGGATCATCCGGCGCGCCCCAGTTGCCCTGGCCGTCGACCAGCGTGTAGCGATAGCTGAACGGCTGGGCCATCAGCACCATGGCTTCGTAGCACGCGGAGTCGCCGTGGGGGGGGAACTTACCCAGCACGTCACCGACGGTACGCGCTGATTTCTTGTGCTTGGAATCGGCATCCAGGCCCAGCTCGCTCATGGCGTAGATGATGCGCCGCTGTACCGGTTTCAGGCCGTCGCCAATGTGCGGCAGGGCGCGGTCCATGATTACGTACATGGAATAGTTGAGGTAGGCCTGCTCGGTGAAGTCGGCCAGGGAGCGCCGCTCCACGCCGTCCAGGCTCAGGTCTAGAGAGTCGCTCATGCGTGCCTCATTGTGTGGTGGTCTGGCGCAGCACCAAAGTGCCGTCGCGCTGGGTGAATTCCAGTTGTTTGAGTGCGCTCATGCCCAGCAGCACTTCGTCGCCCTGCATGCCGGGCGCCACCAGGGCGCGCACGTTGTGCAGGACGATCTCGCCCAATTGCAGGCTGTCGATTCGGGTGCGGTAACCGGTGCTCATGCCGTTGGCAGTGCTCACGGTTACCGGCGCGCCGCGTTCCAGCTTGAGGCCGTCGGCCATCTCGCCGGGAATGGCCACGTCGGTGGCGCCGGTGTCGAGCATAAACAGCACGGTGTTGCCATTAATGGCGCCGGTCGAAACAAAGTGGCCTTGGCCATTTCCGGCCAGGCGCACTTCGATAAAGCCTTGGCCGTGGGACGAGCTCGGCACCTGGTTCGGGTTGTGCTTTTTCTCTTCCCACTGCCCGAAAAAGTGCGTGGCCAACGCCAAGCCGGCGCCCCAGAACAGCACCCACATCACGCGACCGGCGCGGCGGCCGACGGTTTGTTCGGTCACGGCTTGGCGCTCCAGCCATCAGCCGGCGCGGCAAAGCGCCAGACGATAGGGCGGTCTTCACCGTCGCCACGGGCTTTGTTGCCGTTGTCTAGGCCGATCCAGGCACCTTGTTCATCGATGGTCAGCGCTTCTGCCATGCCCCACGGTTCGTCGTACTTGCGGGCGTCGGTCAGCGCTTCGTTGGCGAATGACCAGCAGTGTTCGGCTTCGCCGGTGTCCACGGCGCGGCGGCAAATTCGGTGGGTCAGGCGCTCAAGGGTGTACAGATGATTCTTGTATAAGGCGAGGTCGCCGAAGTCTTTGGGCATGGGTTTGGTGCCCATTTGCGGCGGCGGCAGTTCGTCGCCGCCCTCGCTCATCAGCACGCAGCCACCGGCGCATTTCCAACTACCGTCAACCTTGTGCAGCACCAGCAAGCCCCGGCGTTCGCGCTCGGCCGCCAGCCACAACCGTTCGGCCTTGGCATCGACCACCAGCCCTTCGAACAGCGCATTGAAATGCAGCAGCATGCCGCTGGCACGCGCCTGACGGACCATGCCCGGCGGCAGGTTCAGCCATTCGCCCGTGCCGGCCGGTGGAATCATCAGAACGGCCGACGCCGCTTCGCTGACCAGGTACAGGTTGCCCTTGGCATCGCAGCTGATGCCTTCGAAATCCAGGGCGCCGCCACGGGTCAGGCTGGCGAGCCAATTGCGCACGCGCGTGCCCCAGGGCAGCGGGCTTTGCGGTGCAGGCGGGCGTCGAACAGTTCCACCTCGGCCTTAAGCACGGCGCCTTTGTTAATGAGGCGGTAAACGCGATCGTCGTCGCGGTCGGACACCGTCCATAGCGCATCGCCGCACCATGCCAGGCCAGACAAGTTGCCAGTCGGCATGCCGTCTACCGCCTGTTCGCTGAGCAGTTTCAGCTCTTCGAAAGGCGGCGCAGGCGCCGGCGCTTGCTCGGGTTCGGCGGCATCCATGGCCACCACCGGTTGCGGCTTGGCGGCCGCAGGTGGGGGCGAGGTTTGCGCGAAAACGGGAGCAGCTATCAGCAGCAGGGCCGCGAACAGCTGGCGCATCAGGGTCAGAACCTCGGCCAAGTCGCCTTTGGATTCCAGCCAGGTTTTACGGTCGCCCGCGCGTTTTTTCGCCAGCAGCATGTCCATCAATTCCTGGGTCAGCTCGAAGTCTTCCAGGGTCAACTGCACCAGGCGGCGCGTGTTGGGGTCCATGGTGGTTTCGCGCAGTTGCGGCGGGTTCATCTCGCCCAGCCCTTTAAAGCGCGCGACCTGCGGCTTGCCGCGTTTTTCTCGGCCACCAGGCGGTCGAGAATGCCATCGCGTTCCGCTTCGTCGAGGGCGTAGTAAATCTCTTTGCCCAGGTCGATGCGGTACAGCGGCGGCATGGCGACATACACGTGGCCGGCATCGACCAGTGCGCGGAAGTGCCGCACGAACAAGGCACAGAGCAAGGTGGCGATGTGCAGACCGTCCGAGTCGGCGTCGGCGAGGATGCAGATTTTGCCGTAGCGCAGCTGCGAAAGGTCCGCCGCGCCGGGGTCGACGCCAATGGCGACGGCAATGTTGTGCACTTCCTGGCTGGCCAGCACTTCACCGCCGTCCACTTCCCAGGTGTTCAGAATCTTGCCGCGCAGGGGAAGAATGGCTTGGAATTCTTTATCCTGCGCTTGCTTGGCCGAACCGCCGGCGGAATCACCTTCCACCAGAAACAGCTCGGAGCGCATCGGGTCCTGGCCGGCGCAATCGGCCAGCTTGCCAGGCAGCGCCGGGCCCTGGGTGATGCGTTTGCGTTCGACTTTCTTACCGGCTTTCAGGCGCCGGCCGGCGTTGCTGATGGCCAGTTCCGCCAATTGCAGACCGAGTTCCGGGTGCTGGTTCAGCCACAGGCTAAAGGCATCTTTGACCACGCCGGAAACAAAGGCCGACGCTTCGCGGGAGGACAAGCGCTCTTTGGTCTGCCCGGAGAATTGCGGCTCCTGCATCTTCATCGACAGCACAAAAGCGATGCGTTCCCACACGTCTTCCGGCGCCAGCTTCACGCCGCGCGGCAGCAGGCTACGGAATTCGCAAAACTCGCGCATCGCATCCAGCAGGCCTTGGCGCAGGCCGTTCACATGGGTGCCGCCTTGGGCGGTAGGAATCAGGTTGACGTAGCTTTCCTGCACGCTTTCGCCGCCTTCGGGCAGCCACAGCAAGGCCCAGTCAACGGCTTCTTTACTCGGCCAGGCTGCCGCAGAACGGCTCGTTGGGCAGACGCTCGACCTCAGCGACGGAATCGGCCAGATACGAGCGCAGGCCATCTTCGTAGAACCATTCAATTTTTTCGCCGCTGGCTTTGTCTTCAAAGCTCACCGACAGGCCCGGGCACAGCACGGCCTTGGCCTTGAGCACGTGCTTGAGGCGGCTGACCGAAAATTTGTGCGAGTCGAAGTATTTGCCGTCGGGCCAGAAATGCACGCTGGTGCCGGTATTGCGCTTGCCAACAGTGCCGATCACTTCCAGATCGGTGGCTTTGAAGCCGTCGGCGAAGGTCATGCGGTATTCGTTGCCGTCGCGTTTTACCCGCACTTCCACGCTGGTGGACAAGGCGTTAACGACCGAAATACCCACGCCGTGCAGACCACCGGAGAATTGGTAGTTCTTGTTCGAGAATTTGCCGCCGGCATGCAGCTTGGTCAGGATCAGCTCAACGCCCGGCACGCCTTCTTCAGGGTGGATGTCCACCGGCATCCCGCGGCCGTCGTCGCTCACTTCCAGCGAGTTGTCTTCGTGCAGGATCACCTGCACTGATCTGGCGTGGCCGGCCAGGGCTTCGTCGACGCTGTTGTCGATGACTTCCTGGGCCAGGTGGTTGGGACGGCTGGTGTCGGTGTACATGCCCGGGCGCTTGCGCACCGGATCGAGGCCGGAAAGGACTTCGATGGCGTCTGCGTTGTAAGAGCTGGAACCTTGCTGGGCCATGGGGTCTCGTTCGTCAGTCGTTAAATGTCGGAAAAGTCGAAATCGCGCCAGGTGCTCGAGGCAAACCCGGCAAACGCCAGCAAGGCCGGCAGGCGCTGGGCAAAACCCTGGAAGCCATGGTCGCCACCTGCCTGAATGCGCAGGGCGCAGTCCCGGTAGAAGGTCTGGGCGTGCCGATAATCAAGGGTTTCGTCGGCGGTCTGCAACCACACCTGATAGCGGGCGGGGTCGGCGGGCGCCGGCACTTCCAGTTCGCTCAAAGCGGTGACGTGGTCGAGGGTCAGTCTCCAGGTTTCGCCGGTGTAATGGTTGGTCTGGGTGCCCAGATGGCCAGCGAACAGGCGGTGAGGGTTGACCGCCGGGTTGATCACCAGCGCCTTCAGGCCGTGGCGCTCGGCCAAGTGGGTCGCATAGTAGCCGCCAAGGGAGCTGCCGACCAGCGTCGGGCTGCCCAGCTCCATGATCGCTTCCTCCAGCTGCGCCATGGCCTGGCGCGGGTGGTGATGCAGCGCAGGCATGCGCACCTGATCGGCCCAGCCGAGGCGCTGCATGACGCCGCTCAACTGGCCGGCTTTGTGCGATGCCGGTGAGCTGTTGAGGCCGTGTATATAAAGAAGGGTGGGGGTGTCGGTCAGCACGCGGGCGACTCCATAAAACCGTAGCGGCGCACTTTAGCAAAGATGGTGTGGGCGTTGGTTGGGTCGTTGTGCGTTGGGCTGTTACGCCTTGCGGCGGTCAGTAACCCTTGATGGTGTAATCGACCACGAAATGAATGCCGGTGACGCGGGAAACGCCCGTCTCCAGGCGGCCATCGTCGTGCAGGCGCAGCCAGCGGTAGCCCGGCGCGGTGTCGTCGACCTGAAATTCTTCGCTACCGGGTGCAAATTGCACACAGGTGGACGGCGAGGCCAGCAGGCGCACGTCGTTGCGCATCTGGTCAAATTCCTGGTGGATGTGCCCCCACAGCACCGCTTTCACTTGTGGGAAACGGTCGAGTACGGCGAACAACTCATCCGGATTGCGCAAGCCAATGGGCTCCATCCAGCGGCAACCAATGGACACCGGGTGATGATGGAAACACACCAGGTGATGACGGTCCGGGGCTTCGCTCAGGGCATTGACCAGCAGATTCAGCTGCGCTTCTTCGAGGTAGCCAGGAACGGCGCCAGGAATGGAGGAATCGAGCACCGTCACGCGCCAATTGCCGACATCCAGCACCGGCGCCATCAGCTCGGTGCCCACGCAGGCTTGCTGCATGGCCGGCAATTCGTCGTGGTTGCCCGGAAACCAGCGCGCGGCGCCAGGCAGCACGGCGGTCATTTCACGGAAACGGTTATACGATTGCAGCGAGCCATCTTGAGAAAGGTCGCCGGTGGCGAGCATCAAATCGATGTGCGGCTGCTCGAGCTGCACGCGTTCGATGACTTTTTCCAGGCTGTGACGGGTGTCCATGCCCAGCAGTTTGCCGTCCGCTTCTGCAAATAAATGGCTGTCGGACAGCTGCACCAGCAGCACCGACGAATCAGCAGAGGGAATGGACGAGCTCGGCAAGGCCGTCTCCTTGAGCGGTTTGGTGAGAATTATGATTGTTTAGCACGCTACTGGTAAAGGCAGGATGCGGACATGGGTCACAGTTAAGTGGCGCGGTAGAGCGAAAGTTCTCTTTTTCGAGAACGAGTCACTGCGTGACGCCGCATGGGCTAAACGCAGGGACGTCTACCGCACAGGGTTCCAGTTCGTGCCCGCACGCCAGGCAATGACTGAGCCATTCGCCGAGGAATAGGTTCAACTGGGTTTTCTCATCCGGCTGGTGCATCGCCGCATTGGGGTACGCGTAGATGCTGCGAAAGCGCCGCGCATTCTCGGCGCTCAACCACTTCGGCCATACGCGCATCGTGGTACACGCGCACTTCCAGCCGCGGAATCGGCAACCACGGCAAACTGTGTTCCTGCCTCACCTGCAACGTGGTGGTGTAGGGGCAGGCCTCCAACACATCCAGCGCCAGCACACCGAGCAAGCGTTCGCCCTGACTCAACGCCACGCGCCGCGAGCCGCGCTCATCACGCATGGCTGGCAGCAGCCGCATCAGCCGCGCGTAGTTGGCCTCGCAGGCTGCTTGCAGTTCGATCAGGTCGACGCGGTAGCGGTCGCGCAGCAGGGTTACGCCCACATTCCCCTCACTTCAGCACGGTTAAGTGCCAGCCATTGAATGGCAATGATCGTTGCCGCGTTATAAATCCGCCCATCGCGAACCGCCGCCAGGGCGTTCTTCGAAGGGCACTACGTGTACGCGAATGTCTTCGCCTTCTTCTTCCAAACCATGCACGCCGCCGGCATTGCTGCTGTCGCAGCGACCGATGTAGAGGTGCACTTTTTCATCCGAGCCACCGGGCGAAGGGAAGTACGAGGGTAGGGGCCACAAGGCACCCAACTCCAGATCGGCTTCTTCCACCGCTTCACGGCGGGCCACTTCTTCGGGCTGCTCATCTTTGTCGATCAACCCGGCCACCAGTTCCAGCAGCCACGGGTTAACGCCTTTGGTCATGGCGCCGACGCGAAACTGTTCGATCAGCACCACGTTGTCGGCCTTGGGGTCGTACGGCAACACGCAGACGGCGTCGTGGCGCACGAACAGCTCGCGGCTGATTTTCTGCCCCATCTCGCCGGAGAACTGGCGATGGCGCAGGTGCAGGCGGTCGACCTTGTAAAAGCCCTTGAAGCAGTTTTCCCGCTCAATGATTTCTACGTCATCCGGGCCTGGCGTGAAGGTCTTGGTCATCGGTTACCTATTCGCTACTGAAACGTCGATTGCTGTCATCCTAGCTTGCCTCGGCGAGCACCGCAGCCCCTTTCAAGAATGCCGACGGGCTGAGAGGATAGCCGCCCGCGCAAAGCCACAAACGCCGAACTCATGTCGGCAACGGCAGTCGAAGCCCGACACTTGCTGTTTTTCACCCGCGTAAATTTGCCTCTCTGCCAAGGAATGCCATGTCCCTGTTGAAAGCCTGTTCACCGCTCGCTCTGGCCCTGCTGCTCGGCGGCTGCGCCAGCCTGTTTCAGCCCGACTTGACCGACAAGCTGGACGTTAAACGCACGGCCTGGGAACACACTCAGCCGGGTTGCCAAGGCAGCGATTGCCCGTTGGTCAATATCGACACCGTGAGCTTTGCCGACGAGCCGCAACTGACCGCATTGATCGACCAGCGTCTGCGCCAGATGACCATCAACACCCCCGACGCCACCTTGCCGGCCACCCTGCAGAGCTACGAAAAAAAGCTTTCTGCAATCAGCCGAGCCGGGTTGGTCGAGCTACCTGCAAGCCAAAGTACGCGAGCAGCATGACGGCCTGGTGATCATCGAATTGTCCAGCTACTTGTTCACCGGCGGCGCCCACGGCATGCCGGGTCGGCAGCTGATCAACTACGACCGCAAACTGCACAAAGTACTGACGCTGCAAGACATCCTCATCCCCGGCCAGGAAGCCGCCTTTTGGCAGGCCGCCGAGTTGGCGCACAAGGGTTGGCTGATGGCCAACAAGCTGGATCAGATCCTGAATTCATCAAAACCTGGCCGTTTATGCGCACCGACAACATCGGCCTGACCTTTGGCGCCGTGAGCCTGATGTACGACGTGTACAGCATTGCGCCGTACGCCTCGGGTCATCCGGAGTTGAAGATTCCGTACCCGCGCTTGAATGGCATTGTGAAGCCGCAGTATTTCCCGGGTCGTGGTTAACCCGAAAAGCATCGCGGCTAATCGGAATGCCGCCCAACCGCTCCCACAGAAATCGTAAACCTGTAGGAGCGGCTTCAGCCGCGAGCTTTTTACGCCTGTGCGGCCGCTGTTCTGGCGCCCACGCTGCCCAACCCAAACTGCAACACGCCCGCCACGATCAGCGCTGGCAACGTCGCGCCCAGTTCTGGATAGAAGTTAGCCAGCAAATGGTAAGTCGCCACGCCACCCGCCCAGGCTGCCAGAGCAGACCAGCGCAAGGCGTGCTGCACGACCGCGCTGGCGCGGCGGCGCAGGATGAAGTGGTCGACCAGCACCACGCCAAACAGCGGCGCAAATACCGAGCCGATCAGCAGCAGGAAGTTCTGGTACTGCGCCAGCGGGGCCACGCAGGCGATCACGGTGCACATCACGCCGATGGCCAGCGCCAGATGCTCCACTTTCACACGCACAAACGTGCCGCTGGAAACGGCCGCCGAGTGAACGTCGGCGAACGCGTTTTCCGATTCATCCAGCAAAATCAGCAGCAACGGAATACCCAGGCCCGCCCCTGCCAATGCCAGCAGCAGCGCGTTCGCTTCACCGCTCGGCGCGAACGCCAGGGTGTACGCCACGCCCAGGCCCATCAGCCACACGTTGCCAATAAAGAAACCCACGGCGGTGCCGCCGAATACGCTGCCGGCGCGTTTGCCGAAGCGCGAGTAGTCGGCAATCAGCGGCAGCCACGACAGCGGCATGGCGATAGCGATGTCGAAACCAAGGGCGAATGGCAACGTGCCGTCACCGCGCTGCGCCCACAGGGTGGCGAGATCGGCTTTGGCGAACAGGTTCCAGGTCAGCCAAATGCAGGCGCCGAGCAACAGCCAAACGCCCCATTTGCGCAGCACTTGCCGCACGAATGTGAGCGGCCCAGTGACGGCCAGCAAGGTGACGAGCGCACCGAACAGCAGGGTCCAGAGCAGCGGTTGGGTCCACAGACTCTCTTCGCCGAACGCGCGTGTCGCCAGCAGGCTGGCGGCGTCGCGCATCACGATAATTTCGAACGAGCCCCAGCCAATCAGCTGCAGCAAATTCAACAGCGCCGGCAGGCTGGCGCCCTGGTTGCCGAGGCTGAGTTTGATCGCCGCCATCGACGCCAGGCCGGTGTCGCTGCCAATCACGCCAACGGCGGCCAGCAGCAAAACGCCGACGGCGGTGCCCAGGGCGATTGCCAGCAAGCCGAACGCCAGGCCCAGGCCGGGGGCGAGGAGGGCGCCGGTTTGCAGCACCATCAGGCCAATGCCGAGGGAAACCACAGGGGAAACAGATCACGCGCGCCGAACACGCGCTGGCTGGCCGGGACGGCGAGATCGGGGGAATAGGTGCTGGGTGTGTTCACGGCTTTTTGTTCTCGGGGGACGCGTTGGTGGTGAGTGTGGGGTTCGGCTGGCTGGCCGGTTCCCTCACCCTAGCCCTCCCCGCTGGGGCGAGGGGACTGATCGTTGAGGTGTCGCAAATGTTCGCCGTAGCCTCGATCCGCCCCCTCTCGCGGGAGAGGGTTGGGGTGAGGGGGACGTTGCTGCCGCCTTAGACTTTTTTGTAAAGCTGACTACCTTCCTGCTTAAACCGCTCAGCCTGCTCCTGCATGCCTTGCTGCACGTCGATATCCACCGCCTCGATGCGTTGATTAGCGGCGTATTCGCGTACTTCCTGGGTGATTTTCATCGAGCAGAATTTCGGCCCGCACATGGAGCAGAAGTGCGCGACCTTGGCCGAGTCTTTGGGCAAGGTTTCGTCGTGGTAGGCGCGCGCCGTGTCGGGGTCCAGGCCAGGTTGAACTGGTCTTCCCAGCGGAATTCGAAGCGTGCTTTGGACAGTGCGTTGTCGCGGATTTGCGCACCCGGATGCCCCTTGGCAAGGTCGGCGGCGTGGGCCGCGATCTTGTAGTGATGATGCCGGTCTTGACGTCATCTTTGTTCGGCAAACCCAGGTGCTCTTTGGGCGTGACGTAGCAGAGCATGGCGCAGCCGAACCAGCCGATCATGGCGGCGCCGATTCCCCGAGGTGATGTGGTCGTAGCCCGGCGCAATGTCGGTGGTCAGTGGGCCGAGGGTGTAGAACGGCGCCTCGTCGCGGCATTCCAGCTGCTTGTCCATGTTCTCTTTGATCAGCTGCATCGGCACGTGGCCGGGGCCTTCGATCATGCATTGGACGTCGTGCTTCCAGGCGATTTTGGTCGGCTCGCCGAGGGTTTCCAGTTCACCGAATTGCGCGGCGTCGTTGGCGTCGGCAATCGAGCCGGGGCGCAGGCCGTCGCCGAGGGAGAACGACACGTCGTAAGCCTTCATGATTTCGCAGATGTCGTCGAAGTGCGTGTACAGGAAGTTCTCTTTGTGGTGCGCCAGGCACCACTCGGCCATGATCGAGCCGCCGCGCGAAACGATGCCGGTCACGCGTTTGGCGGTCAGCGGCACGTAGCGCAAGAGCACGCCGGCGGAATGGTGAAGTAGTCGACGCCTTGTTCGGCTTGCTCGATCAGGGTGTCGCGGAACAACTCCCAGGTCAGGTCTTCGGCCGCGCCGCCGACTTTTTCCAGCGCCTGGTAGATCGGTACGGTGCCGATCGGCACGGGCGAGTTGCGGATGATCCATTCGCGGGTTTCGTGAATGTGTTTGCCGGTGGACAAGTCCATGACCGTGTCCGAACCCCAGCGAATGCCCCAGGTCAGCTTGGCCACTTCTTCTTCAATCGAGGAGCCGAGTGCGCTGTTGCCGATGTTGCCGTTGATTTTCACCAGGAAGTTGCGGCCGATAATCATCGGCTCCAATTCGACGTGGTTGATGTTGGCCGGAATGATGGCGCGGCCGCGGGCAATTTCTTCGCGCACGAACTCGGCGGTGATTTCTTTGGGAATGCTGGCGCCGAAGCTATGGCCGGGGTGTTGCTGGTCGAGCAAGCCGGCGGCGCGGTGTTCCTGGAGTTTCATGTTCTCGCGAATGGCGACGAACTCCATCTCCGGGGTGATGATGCCCTGGCGCGCGTAGTGCATTTGGCTGACGTTGGCGCCGGCTTTGGCTCGGCGCGGGTTGCGCACGTGGGCAAAGCGCATGGCGGTGAGTTCAGGGTTGCTCAGGCGCTCCTGGCCAAAATGGGAGCTGAGGCCCGGCAGGCGCTCGGTGTCGCCACGGGCTTCGATCCACGGCGAGCGGATGTCGGCCAGGCCTTTGCGCACGTCGATTTGTACGGCGGGGTCGGTGTAGGGGCCGCTGGTGTCATACACCAGCACGGGCGCGTTGATTTCGCCCCGCTCTCTGTCCTGAAAACCCGGTCGGCGTGACGTCGAGGCTGATTTCGCGCATGGGCACGAGAATGTCCGGGCGTGAGCCCTGCACATAAATCTTCTGCGAGCGAGTGAAGGGTTGTACCGATTGCTGATCGACCTGGGCGCTCTCGCTCAAGTTTTTTAGTTGTTGTTTTGTGCTCATCAAGGCTCTCCAACGTCATCCTGAACGGGATTGTCGGAGTGGACCTGAAGGGGGCAGAGGTGCACCGGGGCTGGTGCCAGAGGACTCGCAAACGGACGGCATGCGAGCAATCTTGTTCCCTACGCAGGCGTTAACCTGATCAGGTTCAACGGGATCCGGATTAACCGATCTCAGCCTTTCACTCAAGGCACCCCGACAAGAACTCGGCCACTCTAAACAAGGGGCGGAAGAAAACCAACCCCGAAGTCAAAAAAAGTCTGACTGATGCGTCGGATCGTGACGACGCCAGCGTCGCCTAAAGATGATTGTTGCGGGCAAGCAACATAGCTTGTCGCAAACTACACTCACGGCGCGTTCAGGGCGCTTGACCCCCTGCAGCGCGCCCCTTAGCCTTGCCCATCACCGCCCCGCTGCCGCTGGTTCAGGGGCCACACCAATTAGGATGATTAGCATGCTGCGCAGACTTTCCCTGGCACTTGCCGTGGCTTCAGCATCAAGCGGCGCTGCCTGGGCAGCGGAAGCACCCCTGTCAGCCAAGACAGACCTGGTGAGCGTTTATCAGGAAGCGGTCAACAACAACGCCGACCTGGCCGCCGCCCGCGCCGACTATGAAGCCCGTAAAGAAGTGGTGCCCTCAGGCCCGCGCCGGGCTGCTGCCGAACATTTCGGGCGGCGCCAGCGACAACAGCCGCACCAAAGTGGAAACCTCTGCCGGCGACCCCGACATTGAGCCGTAGCGGCACCGTGTACCAGGCCACCCTGAGCCAACCGATTTTCCGCGCCGACCGCTGGTTCCAACTGCAAGCGGCCGAAGCGATTGACGAGCAAGCTTCGCTGGAACTGTCCGCCACCGAACAGAACCTGATTCTGCAAACCGCCGAAGCGTATTTCGCTGTGCTGCGCGCGCAAGACAACCTGGCCTCGACCAAGGCCGAAGAGGCGGCGTTCCAACGTCAGCTCGACCAAGCCAATGAGCGCTTCGATGTCGGCCTCTCGGATAAAACCGACGTACTTGAAGCCCAGGCCAGCTTCGACACCGCCCGCGCCAACCGCATTCTGGCGCAGCGCTCGGTAGACGATTCGTTCCAGTCGTTGATTACCCTGACCAACCACGACTACAACTCGGTTGAAGGCATCAAGCACACGCTGCCGGTGCTGGCTCCCGCGCCGAACGACGCCAAAGCCTGGGTCGACACCGCCGCGCAGCAGAACCTCAACCTGCAAGCCAGCAACTTTGCCGTTAACGCCGCCGAAGAAACCCTGCGTCAACGCAAGGCCGGCCACGCGCCGACCGTTGATGCCGTGGCGCAATACCAGCGCGGCGACAACGACAGCCTTGGCTACGTCAACAGCGGCACCTTTGGCGCGCCGCGTTACAACGGCGACGTTGAGCAACGCAGCATTGGCCTGCAGTTGAATATCCCGATCTACAGCGGCGGCCTTACCAGTTCACAAGCGCGTGAGGCTTACCAGCGCCTGAACCAGGCCGAGCAGCAGCGCGAAAGCCTGCGTCGCCAAGTGGTGGAAAACACCCGTAACCTGCACCGCGCGGTAAACACCGACGTGGAAACCGTGCAGGCGCGCAAGCAGTCGATCATCTCCAACCAGAGCGCGCTGGAAGCGACCGAAATCGGCTACCAGGTCGGTACGCGCAACATCGTCGACGTGCTCGACGCCCAGCGTCAGCTCTACAGTTCGGTGCGTAACTACAACAACGCCCGCTACGACTACATTCTCGACAACCTGCGCCTGAAGCAGGCCGCTGGTACGCCGTTGAGCCCGGCGGATCTGGAAACCCTGGCGCGCTTCCTCAAGCCGGACTACAACCCGGACAAAGACTTCTTGCCGCCGGATTTGGCCAAGTCGGCTGAGCAGAACCTCAAGGCCAAACCGGAATATTGATCCGATGAGGCAAAAAAAACCCCGCCAAGTGCGGGGCTTTTTTATTGGTTCGAGACCTTGTGGGAGCGGCTTTAGCCGCGATGCTTTTGGTGGTCAAGATCATCGCGGCTAATCGGAATGCCGCCGAGCCGCTCCTACAAGGACTTGTAGGCCTGTGGGAGAAACCCTCGACCGAGTAACGGCCGCCATTTATAAGAGCTCGGCCTGTCCGTCTCCTACCGTCTGATTGCCTTGCGGGCGACGATTCCGGTCACCGCCACACCCGCACACGGCAACCACACCCACCGCGCCTCCGAGGCCAGTACCGCCAGCCCACGTTCGCTAAAGAAACCGTTGATAAACGGCGACACGGCAATCGGTCGCCAGGGCGCGAAGAAGCGTTGTTCGCTCCAGGGCCATAACCACGCCACACCCAGGCCGCCGTTGGTGAAGGCATCGAGCAGGCTGTGGGAGGCGGCGGCCAGCGCCAGGAACACGCCGGCTTTGATCCGACCACTGTTGAGCAGCGGCGCGAATATCCAGGCCCAGCACGCCCATCAGTGCGGCAAACAGCAGGGAGTGACTCGCACCGCGATGGCCAAAGCTGTCGGCATAGGCGATGCCAAATTTGAACGCCAGCACGTCGGCATCCGGCAGGCAGGCGGCGATTATGCCGGCCAGCAGCAAGCGCGTGGGGATAACCCGGCTGCCCAGCGCCAGGCCAATGGCCAGGACGGGCAGCGGGTGGGTGATGAGGGTGGTCAAGGGCGGGCGGGTTGTTCGTGCATGCGCGCCAGTTGGCGCTCCAGCAGCGACGGGTACGGTTCCAGCAAGCGTTCGACGCAGCACGCGCCTTCCGGGCTGGCAATCGGACGAATGCGTACGCGTTGGCGCAGCAGCACGTCGTCGCCAATGCTGCGCTCGACCAGCAACAAGTTGCGGCTGTGTTGCGACAGCGCCAGGGCATCCTGGGCGGTGTCGCTGAGCAGCAGGTCGCCCTGGCTAAGGTCGCCGAGGTCTTCGCCGGCGGTGAGGCCGAGCTGCAGTTGCAGGGTGATGCCGCTGTCGGCCACTTCAATTTGCAGGGCATGGCCCAAGGCGCGCATCAGCTCGCCGCAGCAGATGGCGTGGGTGAGGTAGTCCTCGCCGCTGTCGTCGCTGTTGAACAGCATCAGGCTGCTGCCGTCTTTCAGGGTGTGCAGCACGCCGTTGTACAGCGAGGCAGCCTGGTCGAGGCAGTCGCGGTAGCGTTGCAGCAGATCCATCAAGCGCGCACGCGGCAAGCGGCGCAGTTGTTCCTGGGCGCCGAGCTGAATGGCCAGTACGGCGGTCAGTTCAGGCTTGTTTTGCTCGGGGGCGTAATCGTCTTCTTCAACGTCGAGCACCGGATCCTGCAGGTCGGCGAACGGGTCGTCTTCGTCCAGCGGCGCCTGAATCGGTTTTACCCGCAGCGGTGACTGCACGCGGCGCGGTGGCTCGCGCAGGTCGTCATGGTCGCTGTCGTAACTGTCATCGCGCAGGTCGCGCACTTCGAATTCGGGCTCCTCGTCGGCGTCTTCGTCTACGTAGGCGTCGTCGTCTTCGGCGAAGGTGCGCTCGTCGTCTTCGTAGTCGTCCTCGTCATATTCAGGCTCCGGCGGCGCGACCGGTTTTGGTTTTTCCGGCACCAGGCGCGATTGCAGTTGGCGGGCCAGATCGCCGATTTCATCGTTGCGACCGGCAGCCGGTGCCGGGTCATCCGGGTCGCGCAGCCACAGGCGCAGCTGCATCAATGGCGTGGAAATATGGCGGCCCAAGCGCAGGCTCAGGCTCAAGGTCAGGGCCAGCAGAATCAGACTGAGTAAGCCCATGCTCTGCAGACTGATGGTCATGGGCTGCTGGAATTGCTGCATGTCCAGGCTGATGCGCAGGTGGCCGGCGATCACTTCCTGAAAGGTGATGGGCGTGGAATACAGCCCCTCGGTTTCACCCAGCATGCTTTGCGTGGGCCGCGAACCGGCCTCGGCGAGGATGCGGTTGTCGACGCTATAGATAGCGGCGTGGGCCACCAGCGGGTTTTTCACCAGGTTATTGAGCAGCACGTTGAGGCTGAGAATGTCGTTGGACACCAGCAGCTCGGTGGCCGAGGCGGCCGTTTGAATGGTCAGGCTCTGGCCCAGCGCGTCGGCCTGCTGCTGCATCGCCTGCTTGAACTGCATGCCCATGACCAAGGCATAGATGACCAGCGCCGCGGCCACCAGCAACAGGCTGTGACTGGCAATGCGCAAGGCCAACGGCACGCGGCGCTGGCGCAGCGCGTGGAAGATCAGCAGGAAGAAGTTGTCGGGTTTTACAGGCGCGGGCCGGTTCACAGAGCGCGGCTCTTTTCGAAATGGAATTGGCGCGCAGTATAACGAGGGCATGGGGGAGGGCAAAGCGCTGTGCGTGCCCGTATAGCGGTGAAAGTGGTTAGAATGTGCGCCTTTTCCTCACCCTCAACGCCCTGTGTGCGCCCTATGTGGGCAATGCGTTGACGCTTCTGCCGTGCCTTGTGGAGGTCCGCCTTGCGCGAAATCGTTCTGATCAATATCACCGGCGAAGACCGCCCGGGTCTGACAGCCGCCATTACCGGCGTGCTGGCGCAGGGCGGCGTGAACATTCTCGACATCGGCCAGGCCGTTATCCACAACACCTTGTCGTTCGGCATTCTGGTAGAGATTCCGGGCACCGAGCAGGGCTCCGTGGTGCTCAAGGACGTGCTGTTCACCGCCTACAAACTTGATCAGCAAGTGCGCTTCACGCCCGTCTCCGAGGCCGACTACCAGCAATGGGTCAGCGGCCAGGGCAAAGCCCGGCACATCGTTACCCTGCTGACGCGCCGCGTGACTGCCGAGCAATTGCAGCGCGTGAGTTCGATCACCGCCAAATACGGCTTGAACATCGACCACATTGACCGTCTTTCCGGGCGTATGCCGCTCGACACGCCCGCCGACCAGAGCAAAGGCTGCATCGAGTTTTCCGTGCGCGGCGAGCCGGCCGATCCAGGCGCGCTGCGGGCCGAGTTCCTCAGCGTCGCGCAGGAACTGAACGTTGACATCGCCTTCCAGCAAGACTCTGTATTCCGCCGCAACCGCCGCCTGGCGGTGTTCGACATGGACTCGACGCTGATTGAAGCGGAAGTGATCGACGAGCTGGCCAAGGTGGCGGGCGTGGGCGAGAAAGTATCGGAAATCACCGAGCGCGCCATGCGCGGCGAACTGGATTTTCGCGCCAGCTTCAAAGAGCGTCTGGCCTTGCTCAAAGGCCTGCCGGAAAGCGAATTGGCCGCCATTGGCGCCTCGCTGCGCCTGACCGAAGGCGCCGAAACGCTGTTCACCGAACTCAAGCGCCTAGGCTACAAAACCGCGATTCTCTCGGGCGGCTTCAGCTATTTCGCCAAGCAACTGCAAGCCAAACTGGGCATTGATTACGTGTTTGCCAACGAGCTGCAGATCGAAGACGGCAAACTGACCGGCGTGGCGATCGAGCCGATTGTCGACGCTCAGCGCAAAGCCGATTTGCTGCGTCAGCTGGCCGAACAGGAAGGCGTGAGCCTGGAGCAAACCATCGCCGTGGGCGACGGCGCCAACGACTTGCCGATGCTGGCGATTGCCGGTTTGGGCGTTGCGTTCCGTGCGAAGCCGCTGGTGAAGCAATCGGCCAAACAGGCGATTTCGACGCTTGGGTTGGACGGCGTGCTGTATCTGCTGGGCTATCGGGATCGCGACGGCCAAGCGTAGGCCCTCGGTCATCTGTAGGAGCGGCTTTAGCCGCGATGCTTTTGACGCTAGGAACATCGCGGCTAAAGCCGCTCCTACAGGGTGCCGAGGGGCATAAAAAACCGGGCACGTGGCCCGGTTTTTTTATGGCGCGAACATCACGCTTTATCACGTTCCAGCAGCGGCTTGAGGAAGTGACCGGTATGCGATTGCGGCATCTCGGCAACTTCTTCCGGCGTGCCGCAGGCAATGATCTGCCCGCCGCGTGAACCGCCTTCCGGGCCCAGATCGACCAGCCAGTCCGCGGTTTTGATTACGTCCAGGTTGTGCTCGATCACCACCACTGTGTTGCCGTGGTCGCGCAGGCGATGCAGCACGTCGAGCAGTTGCTGAATGTCGGCAAAGTGCAGGCCGGTGGTGGGTTCGTCGAGAATGTACAGGGTCTTGCCGGTGTCGCGCTTGGATAGCTCGCGCGACAGCTTTACCCGCTGCGCTTCCCCGCCCGAGAGCGTGGTCGCCGATTGCCCCAGCTTGATATACGACAGGCCCACATCCACCAGGGTTTGCAGCTTGCGCGACAGCGCCGGCACGGCATCGAAGAACGGTCGCGCTTCTTCAATGGTCATTTCCAGCACTTCGTGGATGTTCTTGCCTTTGTATTTGATTTCCAGGGTTTCACGGTTGTAGCGCTTGCTCTTGCACACGTCGCACGGCACGTAGATGTCCGGCAGGAAGTGCATTTCCACCTTGATCAGGCCATCGCCTTGGCATGCTTCACAGCGGCCGCCTTTGACGTTGAAGGAGAAACGTCCTGGCCCGTAGCCGCGCGAGCGCGCTTCCGGCACACCGGCAAACAGTTCGCGAATCGGCGTGAACAAGCCGGTATAGGTCGCCGGGTTGGAACGCGGGGTGCGGCCAATCGGGCTCTGGTCGATGTCGACGACCTTATCCAGATGCTGCAAGCCGTCGATGCTGTCGTGCGGCGCCGCTTCCAGCGTGGTCGCACCGTTCAGCGCAGTGGCGCTGAGGGGGAACAGCGTGTTGTTGATCAGCGTCGATTTGCCCGAGCCGGAAACCCCGGTGATGCAGGTGAGCAGGCCAATCGGAATTTCCAGGTCGACGTTGCGCAGGTTGTTGCCGCGTGCGCCTTTGACCTTGAGCGACAGCTTCTTGTCGCGCGGCGTGCGCTTGGCCGGGTACTGGATTTTGGTGCGCCCGGACAGGTACTTGCCGGTCAGCGAATCCGGGTGCGCCATGACTTCTGCAGCGGTGCCCTCAGCGACGATGTTGCCGCCGTGCACGCCCGCGCCGGGGCCAATATCGACCACGTAGTCGGCCATGCGAATGGCGTCTTCATCGTGCTCGACCACGATCACCGTGTTGCCGATGTCGCGCAGGTGCCGCAGGGTCGCCAGCAAGCGTTCGTTGTCGCGCTGGTGCAGACCAATCGACGGCTCGTCGAGGATGTACATCACCCCCACCAGGCCCGCGCCGATCTGGCTGGCCAGGCGGATACGCTGCGCTTCACCTCCGGACAAGGTGTCGGCGCTGCGGTCGAGGGTCAGGTAGTCGAGGCCGACGTTGACCAGAAACTGCAGGCGCTCGCGAATTTCCTTGAGGATTTTCTCGGCGATCTCGCCTTTGCGCCCGGTCAGGGCCAGGCTGCCGAAGTATTCCGTGGCATCGCCAATCGGCAGGCCACTGACGGCCGGCAAGTTGCGCTCGCCGACAAACACGTGCCGCGCTTCACGGCGCAGGCGCGTGCCACGGCAATCCGGGCACGGCTGGGTGCTGAGGAACTTGGCCAGTTCTTCACGCACGGTGGTCGATTCGGTTTCCCGGTAGCGCCGCTCCAGATTCGGCACGATGCCTTCGAACGGGTGGGCGCGTTTAACGATGTCGCCACGGTCGTTCAGGTAGCGGAAGTCGACGTTGGCGCTGCCGCTGCCGCTCAAGATGACTTTCTTGTGCTCGGTGCTGAGGCTGTCGAACGGCTTGTCGAGGCTGAAGCCGAAGTGTTTGGCCAGCGAGCCGAGCATCTGGAAGTAATAAACGTTGCGCCGGTCCCAGCCGCGAATGGCGCCTTCGGCCAGGGTCAGCTCGCCATTGACCAGGCGTTTGGTGTCGAAAAACTGCTTCACGCCCAGGCCGTCGCAGGTCGGACAGGCGCCGGCCGGGTTGTTGAAGGAGAACAGCTTGGGTTCCAGCTCGCTGATGGAGTGGCCGCACACCGGGCAGGCGAAGCGCGCGGAAAAGACCATTTCCTCCCCTTCTTCGTCGTCCATCGGCGCCACGAACGCCAGGCCGTCTGCCAGCTTCAACGCGGTTTCAAACGACTCGGCCAGGCGCTGCTGCAGGTCGCCACGGGCTTTGAAGCGGTCGACCACGGCGTCGATGGAGTGCTTCTTCTGTTTATCCAGCTTGGGCAGTTCGTCCAGCTCATAGAGCTTGCCGTTCACCCGCACACGCACGAAACCCTGGGCACGCAGCTCGTCAAAAACGGCCAGGTGCTCGCCTTTGCGCTCGCGAATGATCGGCGCCAGCAGCATCAGCTTTTTGCCTTCGGGCAGGGCCAATACCTGGTCGACCATCTGGCTGACGGTTTGCGCTTCCAGCGGTAGATCGTGGTCCGGGCAACGCGGCGTACCCACTCGGGCGTAGAGCAGGCGCAGGTAGTCGTAGATTTCGGTGATGGTGCCGACGGTGGAGCGCGGGTTGTGCGAAGTGGACTTCTGCTCGATGGAAATCGCCGGCGACAGGCCTTCGATGGTGTCGACATCGGGCTTTTCCATCATCGACAGAAATTGCCGCGCGTACGCCGAGAGCGACTCCACGTAGCGGCGCTGACCTTCGGCATACAGCGTGTCGAAGGCCAACGAAGACTTGCCGGAACCGGACAAGCCGGTAATGACGATCAGTTTGTCCCTTGGCAGGGTCAGGTCGATATTTTTCAGGTTGTGGGTCCGGGCCCCACGAATCAGGATCTTGTCCAATTGCAGCCTCGCTTGGCGGGCGAAAACGGATGAGTATACGGGCCTTGTCAAGCCAGCCGGAAGCGCCGGCCTGTGCGATGCCGGATACGGGCTGTTAGAATCGGCGCGCATTTTCTTGAGGTACTTCCATGCACGATCCGCACAGCGAACGCATGAGTGGCAGCGAAACCCGCGCAGCGAGTGGGTTGTCGCTGGTCTTTGCGTTCCGAATGCTTGGCATGTTCATGGTCCTGCCGGTGCTGGCCACCTATGGCATGGACCTGGCCGGCGCAACGCCGGCACTGATCGGTCTTGCCATCGGCGCCTACGGGCTGACCCAGGCCGTCTTGCAGATTCCCTTCGGCATCATCTCTGACCGCATCGGCCGCCGTCCGGTCATTTATTTTGGTCTCATCGTTTTTGCGGCGGGTAGCGTGCTGGCCGCCAATGCCGACTCCATCTGGGGCGTGATCGCCGGTCGCGTGCTGCAAGGCGCCGGGGCGATTTCCGCCGCCGTGATGGCGCTGCTGTCCGACCTGACCCGCGAGCAACACCGCACCAAAGCGATGGCCATGATTGGCATGAGCATCGGTTTGTCGTTCGCGGTGGCGATGGTGGTTGGGCCGCTGCTCACGCGCGCCTTCGGGTTGTCGGGCCTGTTTCTGGCCACCGCCGCCATGGCGCTGGTGGGCATTGTGCTGGTGGCCTGGTGGGTGCCGCGCTCGGCCGGGCCGTTGCAGCATCGGGAATCCGGTGTGGCGAAAGACGCCCTCGGCAAAACCCTGCGCCACCCAGACTTGTTGCGCCTGGATGTGGGCATCTTCGTTTTGCATGCGGTATTGATGGCCAGTTTCGTCGCATTACCGCTCGCTTTGGTCGAGCGCGCCGAACTGCCGAAAGAACAGCACTGGTGGGTATACCTGACCGCGCTGCTGGTCGGCTTCTTCGCCATGATCCCCTTCATTATTTATGGCGAGAAAAAGCGCCAGATGAAGCGCGTACTGCTCGGCGCCGTTGCTGTGCTGCTGGGCTGCGAAGTGTTCTTCTGGCTGGCCGACGGCACCTTGCACGAATTAGTGGTTGGCACCGTGGTGTTCTTCACCGCGTTCAACCTGCTGGAGGCTTCGCTGCCGTCGCTGATCAGCAAGGTTTCGCCGGCTGGCGGCAAGGGCACGGCCATGGGCGTTTACTCCACCAGCCAGTTCCTCGGCGCGGCGCTGGGCGGCATTCTGGGCGGCTGGTTGTTCCAGCACGGTGGCCTGGATACGGTGTTCTTAGGATGTGCTGCCCTCTGTGGGATCTGGCTGATTATTGCTGTTACTATGCGCGAACCTCCGTATGTCACTAGCCTGCGCTTGCCGCTTTCGCCCGCTGCGGTGCGCGATGCTGGCTTGGTCGAGCGCCTTGTAGCAGTGACCGGAGTAACAGATGCAGTTGTGGTGGCTGACGAAGCCGCCGTGTATATCAAATTCGATTCCGAACAATTGGATCGCCCCGCGCTCGACGCCTTGCTCGACGCGCGTGCCGATTCCTAGGAGAACGTTATGGCCCGTGGGGTTAACAAAGTCATTCTGGTCGGAACCTGCGGCCAGGACCCGGAAACACGCTACATGCCCAACGGCAACGCGGTCACCAACCTGAGCCTGGCTACCAGCGAGCAGTGGACCGATAAGCAGAGCGGCCAGAAAGTCGAAAAAACCGAATGGCACCGTGTGGCCCTGTTCGGCAAGGTCGCTGAAATCGCCGGCGAATACCTGCGCAAAGGTTCGCAGGTGTACATCGAAGGCAAGCTGCAAACCCGCGAGTGGGAAAAAGACGGCGTAAAACGCTACACCACCGAAATCATCGTCGACATGCAGGGCACCATGCAGCTGCTGGGCGGCCGTCCTGATAACGGCGGTGGCGATTCCGCCCCCGTCAACAGCGTCCAGCACCGCAGCAGCGCGAGCAGCAAGCGCCGCGCGAGTCGCGCCCGGCACCGCAACCGGCGGCCCAGCCAGCGCCGAACTACGACAGCTTCGACGACGACATTCCGTTCTGATCAGGCATTTCTGACGTATGCAAATGCGCCTGATGCTTCTGGGCGGCGGCAATGCCCTTGGGCAGGCGCTGATCCGCCTTGGAGCCGAAGATGACATCGGCTTCCTCGCGCCGCGCCCCCCGAGGGCGGCTGGGATGCCACCAGCCTGACCTTGCTGCTCGATGAAACCCGTCCCGACGTGGTGGTAAACCTCGCGTACTACTTCGACTGGTTTCAGGCCGAAACCGTGGGCGCCGAGCGTTTCGCCCCGCAAGAGCGCGCCGTCGAGCGCCTCGCCGAACTTTGCCAACATCACTCCATTCGCCTGGTTCAGCCGTCGAGCTACCGCGTTTTCGACGGTTCGCGCGCGACTGCCTACAGCGAAAAGGAAGAGCAGGTACCGCTTGGTCTGCGTGGTCAGGCGTTGTGGCGCATTGAACAGAGCGTGCGGGCGGCGTGCCCACGGCATGTGCTGATTCGCTTTGGCTGGCTGCTTGATGCCAGTGCCGAAGGTTTGCTGGGCCGTTTTCTGGCCCGCGCCGAGCACGAGTCGGAGCTGTTTCTGGCCGATGACCGACGCGGCAATCCCACACCTATCGACGACGCGGCTCGCGTGCTGATTGCCGTGATCAAACAGCTCGATTGCCAGGCGCCGCTGTGGGGCACGTACCACTACGGTGGATACGAAGCGACCACCTCGCTGGCCCTCGGCCAGGCGGTGCTGACCGAAGCCCGTAATTTCCGGCAACTGGCGGTGCAGGAAGTGGGCGCTCAAGCCCATGCCGCGCGCCCGGATGCGGCTGACGAACCGCAGCACGCCGTGCTGGCCTGCAAGAAAATTCTCCACACCTTTGGCATCAAACCGCGCGCCTGGCGTGCCGGCTTGCCGAGTCTTCTGGACCGTTATTACCGCCATGCCTGATCGTCCCGTTCTGATTACCGGGGGCGCTGGTTTTATCGGCTCCAACCTGGTCGATGCCCTGTTGGCCAAAGGCTATGCAGTGCGCGTGTTGGATGATCTATCGATGGGTAAGCGCAGCAATCTGCCGCTGGATAACCCACGGCTGGAATTGCGCGTTGGCAGCGTGGCCGATGCGGCGTTAGTGACACAGGCGGTGCAAGGCTGCCAGGCCGTGGTGCACTTGGCCGCAGTGGCCTCGGTGCAGGCCTCGGTGGACGATCCGGTGAGCACGCACCAGAGCAATTTTGTCGGCACCCTGAATGTGTGTGAGGCCATGCGCCAACACGGCGTGAAGCGCGTGCTGTTTGCCTCCAGCGCGGCGGTGTATGGCAACAACGGCGAGGGCTTGGCGATTGATGAAGACACGCCGAAAGCGCCGCTCACCCCGTATGCCGTCGACAAATTGGCCAGCGAGCAGTACCTGGACTTCTATCGCCGCCAGCACGGCCTTGAGCCGGCGATCTTCCGCTTTTTCAATATCTTTGGCCCACGGCAAGATCCTTCTTCGCCGTATTCCGGGGTCATCAGCATCTTTATTCAGCGCGCCCAGCAAGGGCTGCCGATCACCGTATTCGGGGACGGCGAGCAGACCCGCGATTTCTTTTATGTGGGTGATCTGATCGACTTGCTGGTGCAGGCACTGGAACTGCCCGGCGTGGAAGAGGGCGCGGCCAACGTGGGCCTTAATCGCGCCACCAGCCTCAACCAGTTGCTAGAGCATATTCGCGCTGTGGTTGGCAATTTGCCTGCCGTCTCGTACGCGCCGGCACGTGACGGCGACATCCGTCATTCCCGCGCCAACAACGGGCGGCTGCTAAGCCGCTATCACGTCGCCGAGCCAACACCGATGGACGTCGGCCTGGCCAAGCTGCTCGGCCGCTAAGCCTGCGCTTAGTGCTTGCGCAGCTGGTACAGCCCTCGGCTCTGCGCAACCACCTCACCGCTGTCATCCACCAGCGCCAACTCCAATACGTACTCGGCCTTGCCCGTTTCGGCGGCTTCGGCTTGCAGACGCTCGATGTCGGCGGCGTCCAGGCGCGCTTCCACGCGGATATCGCCGGTCGCCGGACGGCGAAAGCGCAGGTTCATTTCCTTGATGATTGGGTAGAAGCGCTGGGTGTCGAAGCTGGTGAGAAACAGCGCGCCGCCGGGTATTTCCGCGAGGGTGAAAAGGGCGCCGGCGTACATGCTGCCGATATGGTTCTGGTTGCCGGCCAGTGGCATGCACAACCGCACAAAGCCTGGCTCCAGCACCTCGGCCTTCAACTGGCTGCGTTTGACGAACGCGATCTGCTCTTCAGTGAGCTGCCGCGCAACCTCAAGGGGAAATGCCATGGCCGGAGTCTCTTCTTATTAGGGAAGGCCCCAGCCTAGCGTGTAGACGGCGCACCACAATGACCGCGGCGCTCGCTGCGCCTGACTAAAAGTGACGTCACACGCCCTGGGTTTTCAACCAGCCGAGCAGTTGCGCCAGTGGCATCGCGCCACTTTGGCGTGCGACTTCTTTGCCGTTTTTGAACAGCAGCAAACTTGGAATCGAGCGAATGCCCAACTGCGCGGAGAGCTGTTGGTTGGCTTCGCTGTCGAGCTTGGCCAGGCGCGCCCGGCCGAGCAACTGCCCGGCGGCTTGCTTGAACGTCGGCGCAAACGCCTGGCACGGGCCGCACCAACTGGCCCACACGTCCACCAGCAGCGGCAGGTCGCCTTTAATCTGGCTGGCGTAGCTGGCTTGGGTGAGATCGAACGGCGTGCTCAGCAACACAGGCTCTTTGCAGCGGCCGCAGCGCGGGCTGTCGCCAGTGCGGTCGGAAGGAATGCGATTAAGGCCGTTGCAGTGCGGGCAGGGAATGACGAGAGGGTCGGACATGTCAGGCTCCAGAGGCTATACGCGCTATCTGGAGCCGCAGGCCGGCGCTTTCAAGCGGTGAGACTGATATAGATGTTGTACGCGCTGATCAGCGTGATCAGGCTGCCGATCATGATCAGCAACGTTTTCGCATGCAGCTTTTTGCACAGCAAGGCCGCGAAGGGCGCGGCGAACAAGCCGCCGAACACCAAACCCGCCACCAGCAACCAGGTGCTCGGTTGGCCGGCCAGCAGAATGAACGAGGTGGCGCTGGCGATGGTCAGGAAGAACTCGGCGAAGTTCACCGAGCCGATGGTGGTGCGCGGGTCGCTGCCCGAGCCAATCAGCGTCGTGGTGACTACCGGACCCCAGCCGCCGCCACCCGCTGCATCAACGAAACCACCAAACAGCGCCAGCTTGGCGATGTGTTTGGGCTCGCGTTTTTCCACGATGTGCTTGAACGCCTTGCGCAGGATGTACAGGCCCATGATCAGCAAGTACGCAGAAATAAAGGGCTTGAGCACCTTGCCGTCGAACTGCGTGATGATCACCGCGCCCAACACGGCACCGATCATGCCGGGAATCAGCAAACGCAAAAATAGCGATTTATTCACGTTGCCCAGCTTCACGTGGGAGATGCCAGACAGGCCGGTGGTGAACACTTCGGCGATGTGCACGCTGGCGCTGGCCGCAGCAGGCGAGGCGCCGGCGCTGAGCAGGAAGGTGGTCGCGGTAATGCCGTAGGCCATGCCCAACGCACCGTCGATAGCCTGGGCGAAAAAGCCCACGGCCACGGCGCTCCAGAACAGCGGGCTGGTCAGCGCGCTCTCGATAATTTCCAGGCCGCTGCTCTCGTGGTTACCAAAGAACAGGCGCCACGCCAGAAAGCCCAGCAGGCTCACCAGAATCGCCACCGCCAGCCACATGGCAATGCGCAATACCGGGTGATTGGCGGGATGGGAGACGTAGTCTTCAACCGGCGGCAAGCCCATTGCCTGGTGTTCGGTATTGAGAGGGCTTGCGGAGTAATCGAGTTCGCGGATTTTCATCTACAGCGGAGCCTTAAGCGGGGCGAGCGGTTAGCCGTTCGGTGGCGCAACGATAGAGAGCTTTGCTTAGAGGAGTCTAAGACTGATTGGGCAGGTTTATATGCCATCTAGGAATTTAGCGTTTGGAAGCACCGCGACTGTGCCGCCGCCTCCAACCGTTGCTGTATCTGTGTACCCGCCTGCGAACCCACTAGCCTTCAGGTTCACAACAAGGAGATCACCATGCACACCCTCGGCGTTCTAGGCGGCATGAGTTGGGAATCGACTGTCACGTATACCGCCTGCTCAACGAAGGCGTTCGCGACCAGCTCGGCGGGCTGCATTCGGCGCCGTTGCTGTTGCATTCGGTGGATTTCGCGCAGATCGCCGCCATGCAAAAAAGTGGTGACTGGCAGGGCGCCGGCGAGGTGTTGGCGCAAGCCGCCGCAGGCCTGCAAAACGCCGGCGCCACGGCGCTGCTGTTGGCGACCAACACCATGCACAAAGTGGCACCGGCCATCGAGGCGGCGGTGGATATTCCTCTCCTGCACATTGGCGATGCGGTGGGGCAGGCGTTGCAAGCGCAAGGCATCCGCAAGGCGGCGCTGCTCGGCACCCGCTTCACCATGCAGGAAGCGTTTTACCGCGAGCGCCTCAGTGAGCGCTTCGGCATCGAGGTGCTGGTGCCTGCGCTCGAAGCGCAGTCCGAAATTGACCGGATCATTTTTCAGCAGCTCTGCCTGGGCCAGTTTCCGGAAGCGTCGCAACGCTACTACCTCGATTGCCTGGGCGAGCTAAAAGCCCAAGGCGCCGAGGCGGCGATTCTGGGCTGTACGGAAATTGGTCTGCTACTCGAAGGCTGCGAGGCGCCGCTGCCCTTGATTGACAGCACCCATGAGCATGTGCGGATGGGGCTCGATTGGCTTTTTATAGACGCCGAGGTAGGGCCGCTGGGCTAAGGCCAGACAAGGCGCACCCGAGCCGAACAGCGCAGCGTAGTCAACTACGTGAGCATGTGAGGTGAGGGAGCAACGCAGTATGGCCGACGACCAGCGGCCCGGCGTGTAATCACGAAGAGCAGCTGATTTCCAGGTGCTTGCCCCATTCCGGCGGCCGCTCGGCGAACCGTTCCATGCCCGGCTGCTCGTCAAACGGCTTGCTCAATACCTCGTGCAGCAGGCGCACTTCGCTGTAGTCACCGCGCTCGGCGGCTTCGATCGCTTGCTGTGCCAGGTAGTTGCGCAGGATGTATTTCGGGTTGACCGCGTGCATCCGCGTGCGCCGTTCGGCGACGTCCAGATCGCCGCAGCGGGCCAGGTAGTCGGCGGCCCAGGCGTCAAAGCCGGCCAGGTCGACGAAGTCTTCGCGCAAGCGTTTCAACGCATCGGCCGGGGCGCTCTCGCCCAGTTCGCGGAAGAAACGGCTGTAGTCGACCGGGCTGGTCTGCATCAGCTGCAACAGCCGTTCGATCAGGCCGTTGTCGTCATCATGCGGTTGGTACAGGCCCAGGCGTTTACGCATCAGGTCGAGGTAGTGCGCCTGGTACAGCGGCAGGAACAGGTTGAGGGTTTCGCGCAGCGCTTCAGCGCTGATAAACGGCGTGAGCGCCTGGGCCAGCGCCGACAGGTTCCAGTGCGCGATGGGCACCTGGTTGCTGAAGGAGTAGCGGCCGCTGTCGTCGGAGTGGTTGCAGATAAAGCGCGCGTCGAAGTCGTCGAGAAAGGCGAACGGGCCGTAGTCGAAGGTGATGCCTAAAATCGACATGTTGTCGGTGTTCATCACCCCGTGGCAGAAGCCATAGGCCTGCCAGTAGGCGATCATTTCGGCGTTGCGCTCTAGCACCTCGCGGAACATCGCCAGGTACGGCTCCGGTTGCTCCAGGCACTGGGGAAAATGGCTGCGCAGCATGTGCTCGCCGAGCACCTTCAACTGTTCTTCCTGCTTGGTGTAATAGAAGTACTCGAAGTGGCCGAAGCGCACATGGCTGGGGGCCATGCGCAGCACATGGCCGCCGTTTCTTTCTTCTCGCGCCACACCGGTGTGCTCGACCCCACCACACACAGCGCGCGGCTGCTGGGAATACCGAGCGCGTGCATGGCTTCAGAGGCAAGGAACTCGCGGATCGAGGAACGCAACACCGCACGGCCATCGCCCATGCGCGAGTACGGGGTTTGCCCGGCGCCCTTGAGGTGCAAATCCCAATGCTCGCCCGCATCGTTTACCACCTCGCCCAGCAGCAGCCCACGACCGTCGCCCAGGCGCGGGTTGTCACGAGCCGAACTGATGACCGGAATACACCATGGCGCGCGGCTCGGCGCTTTCCCACAGTTTGTGGCCGGCGAAAATTTCAGCGAATTCCGGTTTCGTGGCTTCGTTCGGGTCCAGATCCAGCAGCGCCATGGCGGCCGGGCTGGCGACCACCAGACGTGGTTCGTCGATGGGCTCTGGAAGCACTTCAGTGGAAAACGCATCGCCGAGACGGGCGAAGCGGTTATCGAAATTGAGATCGGCGAGGGTTTTCAAAGGCGTTGTCCGAAAAGGCTGGGATCGGAAATGATGTGGACAGCTATCGCCAGCTACGGGTCAATAAACCTGCCGAACAGCATCGCGGCTGAAGCCGCTCCCACAGAACACGAAACCTGCAGGAGCGGCTTTAGCCGCGATAGGTTTAATGTCACGGCGTCGGTTTCGGCGCTTGCGCTTCCTCAGCCGCCTCCACCTGATGCTCCTTCCCTTCGGCATTGGTGAGGAAAATTTCCATCTTCGGCGTGGAGCTGGAGTTGATGTTGTTGTCGCGGAACAGCTGGTCGATACGGCGGTTCAATTCGTCGGTGGCCAGGCCGCGGTCACCCAGTTCGCGCACATAAATTTTCAGCTCGTGATCCAGGGTGCTGGCGCCGTAGGCGGTCAGTTGCACGGTGGGCGCCGGGTCGCGCAGCACGCGGGAGTTTTCCTGGGTGGCTTGCAGCATCAGCTTGCGCACCAGCTCGAGGTCCGAGCCGCGCTGCACATTGAAGGTCAGCACGATGCGGGTGATGGTGTCGGTCAGCGTCCAGTTGATCAGCTGACTGGTGAGAATGGTCTGGTTCGGCACGATCACCGCTTTACGGTCGCCGTCAGTGATGTGCGTGGCGCGGATGCGGATGCGGTTCACCGTGCCGGTCACGGTGCCGATGGTCACCAGGTCGCCGATGCGCACCGGACGCTCGAACAGCAGAATGATGCCGGAAATGAAGTTGGCGAAAATCGCCTGCATACCGAAACCGATACCCACCGACAGCGCCGCCACCAGCCATTGCAACTTGTCCCAACTCACGCCCAGGGTCGACAGCGTGCTGACGATGCCGATGCCGGCAATGGCGTAAGACAACAGCGTGGTCGTCGCATATGCGCTGCCTTGCGCCAATGACAGGCGCGACAGCACCAACACTTCCAGCAAACCGGGCAGGTTATTGGCCAGGGCGATGGTGACGCCGATGATGAGCAACGCGCCGAGTACATCCAGCAGGCTGATGGGCAACTGCGTGGCAGCAGCGCCCGTGCCGGCGGCGTATTGGTAGAGGGTGACGTTGTCGAGGTAGGCGAAAACGCTGATCAGGTCGGCCCAGACCAAATACAGGCAGCCAATAAAGCCGGACAGCAGCGCCAGGCGAGATCAGTCGCAACGACTGTTGGTTGACCTGCTCGATGTCCAGCCGCGCGGTTTCTACCGGCACTTCTTCGCCGTCGACGTTCTCTTTGGCCTGCGCCTGACGTTTCGCCAGGGCGCGGGCATAGGCCAGACGCCGTGCCGCCACAGCCAGACCGCGCACAAACGCGGCTTCGATAATCAGCCAGACGATCAGCAAGTACAGGGTGTTGATCAGCCGATCCGTGAGCTTCAGCGAGGTGTAGTAGTAGCCAAAGCCGACCGCGATGATCAGCGCAAACGGCAACAGGGTGAACGCCGTACCGATCACCAGACGGAACGGTGACGCGTGCTCCCTGAGCGGCTCGGTGAGCAGCAATTTGCCCAGCAGCCAGGTCATCAGGCAGAAACAGGCAAGCACGATGATGATGCCGATGACGTCTTCGGCCAGCGCAGCGAGTTGCTGCTCGGCCACACTCACCACCGCCACCAAGGCCATTACCACCAGCCCCAGTTTGCGCACCTGATTGCTGATAAACGCCACTTGCGGGCGCGGCCAGCGGAAGTGCAGCTCGGCCATGCCGCCGGGCGCCAGAATCCGGTACAGCGTGTAAAACACCAGCCAGGCCTGGGCCATTTCCAGCAGCGCGCCGCCCAGTGCGGCGTTCAGTCCACGGGCATCCACCCGCAGTGCCAGCCCGCCCAACGCCAGCAGCAGCGACACCGGCAAAGCCAGCAAGATGTTCAGCAGCAATGCCAAGGGCGTGTGCAGCTGGCTGTCGCGTTTGTAGTGGCCGATGTCTTCGTGCAGTTCGCCGAGCTTGCGATAGATGGTGCTGCGCTGCCAGATCAGCAGGCCACTGACCAACGCCAGCGGCAGGGAAAACCACGGCCGCTCGCCCAGGGCTTCGAACAACTGCTTGGAGCCCATCGCCCCACGGCAGGTCGGCCAGCTGGCTTTGCAGGTAGCGCGGCGCAACCCGCAGCCACGAAAGGTCCAGCGGCTTGTTGCTGGGAATCCAGAACATCTGCTCTTCAAGCGTGGCGCGCAGGGCTTTGGCTGTGGCTTGCAGCTGCTTCTGGTTGAGTTGCAGGGTGATCGATTCGTTGAGCAGCGCATTGAGCTCGCGGCTCAAGCCGCTCAAGCAGTTCGGCGCGGGTATTGGCCAGGTCCAGCAGCGTGCGGCGCACCTCCGGCGTCACCTGCTCGGCAGGTTGTTTGGCCAACAGACTGTCGACATAGGCTTGCGGCGAGCCGTATTGGTCGCGGGTCTGGTCGAGGTTGAACTGGTAGAGCCGGATGTCGGCAATCTCGTCGGCCAGGTCCTGATTCATCGTCAGTTGCGGCAACGATTCTTTCTGCTGATAAAGAATCTTCGAGAGCAGCAGGCTGCCCTTGAGCACGTTGATCTGTTCTTCCAGCGACTGATCGGCCTGGTTGACGCTGTCGAGTTGCTGCTTGGTCAGCAGGTTCTGCTTGGTCAGGTCGTTGAGGCGGTCGGTGGCGCGCAGCAGGTAGTCGGAGAGCTTGAGGTTCTCAGCGCTTTCCAGGGCTACCACGCTGTCGGGGCCGGCGTTCTGCGCCTCCTTGGATAATTCCACCAAGGTTTTTTCCGACTGCGCCCGGCGTTTTTCGCTGATCAAGGTTTGCAGGTCATTGCTGCGTTGTTCGGCACGGGCGATGCGTTCCACCAGCAAGTCGCGCTGGATGTTGCCCAAGTCTTGCAGCACGTTGTTGCCCGCCAGCTCGGCGCGGCGCAAGGCCATTTTTGCCACCAGGGCTGCCTGCTCGGCGTTCAGTTGGTCGCGGCGTTCAGGGCTCAGTGGCTTGTTGGCCTCTTTGCCCACCTTGAGCAGGTTGCCGATCTCCTGCATGCGCGTCTGCCCGTTACTGATCTCCGCCTGGGCGCGTTCGGGCCGGGTTTGCGCGGTAAGAATGTCGCTATTGGCCACGGCCAGCGCTTTTTGCCAGTCGCTGAGCTGGGTGCTGATGTCGGTCAGTTTTTGTTCAAGCTGCGGGATGCTCAGCGCGCCGTAACGCTCGCGAAAAGCGTCCGGCGGGTTGGCTTTGAGTTTGGCCAGGTCGCGCTGGCTGTCGGCGGTGAGCTTTGGCGCCTCGGCGAGCTTTTGCTTGAGCTGGGTCCGGGCGAACTTCGGCGTCGCCTTTTTCCGCCAGCAGTTCCAGGGTGTTTTCCAGGATCTGCTTGATAGTCGAGGCATCAGGCTCGGCCAGTTTGCGTGCGGCCAGTGACCGTCGAGGTTGCGCTGAACATCGGCGCTGCTCAGGGGGTTCGGCGGCATGCAAAGACGGAATGATCAGCGCGAGGCCAAGCAGGCTGGCCGTAGAAGGGTACGGAGCGAAGTAGGAAACAGAGACATGGTCGCCAATCGTGCGGCTCGGGAAGCGAGCAGTTTAGAGGAACAGGCCGGGGGCCGGGGCGGCTGCCTTCGGGAATTTGACGCCGACCTTGCGAATCTTGTTGCCTTCCATGGCCGCGACGGTCCAGGTCAGGCCGTTCCATTCAACCTGGTCGCCTATAACCGGCTCGCCGCCAATTTCGTGGGCGATGAACCGGCCCAGCGGCATGCTGCCATCCACGTCGCCGATTTTCAGGCCATACAGCGCAGCAATGGCGCTGAGCTCGGCGTCGCCTTCAAGCACAAAGAAATCGCCGAAGAAGCGCAGGTCCAGCCCGCGTTTCGGCGCCTGGCTGAACAGCTTGCCGAGGGCGGGCAGGTCGTGTTCGTGGCCGACTACGCAGAGCATGTCGCCGGCTTCAAGCGTGGTACTACCGGACGGGTGCAGCAGCTCGGTGCCGCGGAACAGCGCGGCAATGCGCGTGCCGTCGGGCATCTTCAGTTCGCGCAGGGCGGCGCCGATGCACCACTTCTCCGCGCCCAGGCGGTACACGAACAGCTCCCACTGACTGGTGGGGTGCACTTCAAGGCCTGCGCGGGAGATTGGCGCCGGCTCCGGCGGAACGGTTACCCGCAGCCACTTCGCCACCCACGGCAGGCTGGTGCCTTGCAGCACCAGCGACACCAGCACAATGAAGAACGCCAGGTTGAAATACAGCTGCGCGTGCTCCAGACCGGCCATCAACGGGAACACAGCCAGAATGATCGGCACCGCGCCGCGCAGGCCGACCCAGGCGATAAACAGTTTTCCCGGTCATGGAAGGCCTTGAACGGAAACAGGCTCACGGCCACCGACAGTGGCCGGGCAACCAGAATCATCCACAACGCCAAGGCCAGGGCCGGCAAGGCGATAGGCAGCAGAAGTCGGCCGGCGTAACCAGCAGGCCGAGCACCAGAAACATGCCGATCTGCGCCAGCCAGGCGAGGCCGTCGAGCATATGCAAAATACCGTGGCGCGAGCGAATGGCCTTGTTGCCCAGCACCAGACCGCACAGGTACACGGCAAGAATGCCGCTGCCATGCAGTGCGTTGGTCAGGGCAAAGGTCAGCAGGCCGCCGCTGACCACCAGCAACGGATACAAACCGTGCGCCAGGTGAATGCGGTTGACCAGCTTGAGCACCACCCAGCCGCCGCCAAGACCAATAACAGCACCGATGCCGAATTCGCGCAGCAGATGCAGTAACAGGCCAAAGCCGAATTCATCCTGGCCGCTGGCGAGCATGTCGATCAGCGTAACGGTGAGAAACACCGCCATGGGGTCGTTGCTACCGGATTCTATTTCCAGGGTAGCGTTTACCCGCTCGTTCAGGCCTTTGCCGCCCAGCAACGAGAACACCGCAGCGGCGTCGGTCGAACCGACAATCGCGCCGATCAGCAGGCCCTGCATCAGGTTGAGATTGAACAGCCAGGCGGCGGCCATGCCAGTGAGGCCGGTGGTGATCAGCACGCCAACGGTGGCCAGCGACAAGGCCGGCGACAGCGCCACGCGGAAGCTCGACACGCGGGTACGCAAACCGCCGTCCAGCAGGATTACCGCCAGGGCCAGGTTGCCCACCAGATAGGAAAGGGGTAGTTGCTGAAACCGATGCCGCCCGGGCCATCGACGCCGGCCAACATGCCGACGCCCAGAATGATCACCAGAATCGGGATGCCCAGACGCGAAGAAAGCGAGCTCACCAAAATGCTCGCGCCTACCAGCAATGCGCCGATCAGGAACAGGCTATTGATGGCGGTGGCATCCAAAGGCGGAACTCCAGGTAAACGGGTTTAGATCGAAAGTAGCTTAGAGCATGCAGCAGGCATGCCAGACGATTCTAACCCGCGTTTTCCTGCGCCTGTCAAAAAAAAGCCCCGCGTTGGGGCGGGGCTTGGGTGGAGCGATGCGCATCCCTTTGAAAGACCGGGGTCGCTTTAGACAAATATGTCTGGCTAGCGACTCTGGATCCCCGCCTGCGCGGGGATGACGGAAGTTTGGACAGAAATAACCGTCATTCCCGCGGAGGCGGCGGTCCGACGATTCGGAATCCAGAATTTCGGATCGGACCACGGTTTGGGGAACGATCAGAACAAAACGTCAACGCTCAAACCTCAATTAAAACCAAGCATCCTGCATCGCCAGGCACGTATCGTCCTTGGCCTCCAGAATCGCCAAGTCATGGTGCATGGCGGGCACTTCCCAGGTCAGGAAGTAGCGCGCGGCCTGCAGTTTGCCGGTGTAGAAGTCGTGGTCCTGGGCGTTGCCTTTGGCCAGGCCTTCTTCGGCACGGATGGCTTGTTCCAGCCAGCGCCAGCCAATCACCATGTGGCCGAACACTTTCAGGTACAGCGCCGAGTTGGCCAGGCTTTCGTTGACCTTGCCCTGCATCAGGTCGCCCAGCAGCGACAGGGTGACGGTCGACAGGCGCGACAGCAGATGCTCCAGCGGCTCACGCAAGGCATTGAGCGAGGGATGCGCTTCGGCGCGCTGGCAGCAGGTTTGAATCAGCTTCACCAGCTGTTTGAGCGCCGCGCCGCCGTTCATGGAAACCTTGCGGCCCAGCAGGTCGAGGGACTGGATGCCGTAGGTGCCTTCGTGAATCGGGTTCAGGCGGTTGTCGCGGTAGTACTGCTCCACCGGGTATTCGCGGGTGTAGCCGTGGCCGCCGAGAATCTGGATCGCCAGTTCGTTGGCTTTCAGGCAGTAGTCCGACGGCCAAGATTTAACAATTGGCGTCAGCAGGTCGAGCAGTTCCAGCGCGGTTTTGCGCTCTTCTTCAGTGCTCAGGGTTTGCGTGTCGTCAAACAGGCGCGCGGCGTACAAGGCCAGGTCGAACGAGCCTTCTACATAAGCTTTCTGGGTGAGCAGCATGCGGCGTACGTCGGCGTGCTCGATGATCGCCACTTGCGCGGTGCTCGGGTCTTTGCCGTCGGGCAGGCGACCTTGTGGGCGCTGGCGGGCGTAGTCGAGCGAGTACAGGTAACCGGCGTAGCCGAGCATGACCGCGCCCATGCCGACGCCGATGCGCGCCTCGTTCATCATCTGGAACATGTACGACAGACCGGCGTGCGGTTTGCCGACCAAGTAGCCCACGCACTCGCCGTTATCGCCGAAGTTCAGCGCGGTGGAGGTGGTGCCGCGCCAGCCCATCTTGTGGAACAGGCCAGCCAGGATCACGTCGTTGCGTTTGCCCAGCGAGCCGTCGTCGTTAACCAGGAACTTGGGCACGATAAACAGCGAGATGCCTTTTACGCCGGGCGGTGCGTCGGGCAGCTTGGCCAGCACCATGTGCACGATGTTTTCCGACAGCGGGTGGTCGCCGCCGGAGATAAAGATTTTGTTGCCCTTGATCCGATAGCTACCATCGCCTGCTGGTTCAGCACGGGTGCGCAGGTCTGACGGGAAGAGCCGGCGTGCGGCTCGGTAAGGGCCATGGTGCCGAAGAAGCGGCCGTCGATCATCGGCTGCAGGAAGCGCTGCTTTTGCTCTTCAGTGCCGAAACTTTCGATCAGGTTCGCTGCGCCCATGGTCAGGAACGGGTACGAGGTGGTCGCCGCGTTCGCTGACTGGAAGTGGCAGAAGCAGGCTTGCGACAGCAGCGTCGGCAACTGCATGCCGCCGGCTTCGAAGTCACGCGAGGCATTGAGAAAGCCCGCTTCGAGGAAGGCGTCGACCGCTGGTTTTACTTCCGGAATCAGCACCGCTGCGCCGTCAACGCAATTGCGGCTCGTGCTCGTCGTTCTTGCGGCAGTGCGGCGCGAACAGGTTTTCGGCGATGCTGCGGGCGGTGTCGATGGCAGCATCGAAGGTTTCGCGGCTGTGCTCGGCGAAACGCTCGCGTTGGGTCAGGGCTTCGGCATCCAGCACTTCGTAGAGTTCGAAGGCCAGGTTACGGGAGCTGAGCAAGAGTCTCGGACATGCGGCGTACCTGTTGTGATGGGACGGTTTTATTCAACGTTGCCGGAGTCTATTGCGCGCGGCGGGCAGCGCCTAGCTTCATACAGGGAGTGATAAAGCAGCAAAACCCAGTCGCCATGCCCCCGGGGCGGGCTGGTAAACTTCGCCGCCTCAGCGCGCCCCGAGGATCTTCTCGCATGAACTACCGCCACGCCTTCCACGCCGGCAACCACGCCGATGTGCTCAAGCACCTGATCATCAGCCGCATCATTGCGCTGCTGGCGCGCAAGGAAGCACCGTTCGTGTGCCTCGACAGCCACGCCGGCCTGGGTTTGTACGACCTCAAGGGCGATGAAGCGAGCCGCACCGGTGAATGGCTCGAAGCGCATTGCCCGGCTGTGGAACGCCGACGATTTGCCGGCCAGCACCGACGATTATTTCGACGTGCTCAAGGCCATGAATCCCGACGGCGAGCTGCGCTATTACCCCGGTTCGCCCGAGCTGGCGCGCCAGCTCACCCGCGACCAGGACCGCGTACTGCTCAACGAAAAACATCCGCAAGACGGCCAGTTGCTCAAAGAAAACATGCGCGGCGATCGCCGTGTGGCGGTGCACCTGGGCGAAGGTTGGCATGTGCCGCGCGCCTTGCTGCCGGTGGCCGAGAAGCGAGCGCTGCTGTTGATCGACCCGCCGTTTGAACAGAGCGACGAGCTGGACCGCTGCGTCACCGCGCTGAACGAAAGCATAGGCCGCATGCGCCAGACCATCGTTGCCATCTGGTACCCGATCAAGGATGAAAGCCAGCTCAAGCGTTTCTACCAAAGCCTGGGCAAATCCACCGCGCCGAAACTGCTGCGCGCCGAACTGTTCGTGCACAGCCCGGACGACGCCACGCGCCTGAGCGGTTCGGGGCTGGTGATCGCCAATGCGCCGTGGGGGTTGGAGGAGGAGCTCAAAGAGCTGCTGCCGTGGCTGGCCAAGACGTTGGCGCAGAGCGAGGGGAATTGGCGGTTGGATTGGTTGATTGCGGAATAAGCGCTGCCTTACCTGTGGGAGCGGCTTTAGCCGCGATTCCTGGAACGGCTAGATCAAGAGCATCGCGGCTGAAGCCGCTCCCTACAGTATCGCGAGCCGAGGTTATTTCCCCCGCTTCGGATCCACGTAGTAACTCACCTGCTGCCGTGGATTCAAATATTCGCGCGCCGCTTCATCCAGCTCCGACACCCTCACGCTTTTGGCAATCGCCAGCTGCGGCTCTTGCTCCAGGTTGAGGATCAATGCCTCGGTTTTCGGCACGTTCGGCTCGTAGACGATCACCGTCGGTTTCAGCGGCAAGGTCGGGTGCATGCCGAGTACCAGGCCGAAGCGGCCGTCCTCAAGCTGCACCAGGCTGCCCGGCGGGTAAACGCCCATGCAGCGGATAAAGGCTTTCAGCGCCACCTGGTCGAAGCGTTCTTTGTATTGCTTGAACATCCGCGCCAGCGCTTCGTGGGGGCTGATGGCGTCGCGCGGGTTCTGCGGGTTGCAGAGGTTGTCGAAAAAGTTGGTGATGCTCACCACCCGGCTCAGGCGGCCAATGGCGGCTTCATGCAATTGGTTGGGGTAACCGCTGCCGTCGCAGTACTCGTGGTGCTCAGCGATGATGCGCAGCACGTCGTCGTCGAGCATCAGCTTCTGCCCACGGCGCCGGCCGAATTCGGTGTGCATTTGCAGAAACTGCTGCTCGGGGCGGTTCAGCGGTTCGGTTTTGAGCAGCACTTTGCTGGCACGTCGATCTTGCCCATGTCGTGCAGCAGCGCGCCGAGGCCCAGGGAATGGCAGGCCTCGCTGTCGTAGCCCAACTGGCGGCCGAGCATCATCGACAGCACCGTCACGTTCAGCGCATGTGAGTAGGCGTCTTCGGCGGCCTTGCCGTTGATGCTGTGCAGCACCACGCCGTCCTCGGCCATCATGGTGCCGACCAATTCGCGCACCACTTCGCCCGCTTGTTTGAGCACGTCTTCGGGGGCGCGGTGCAGGGTTTTGGTCAGCTCTTTGACCATCTGGCTGGTGTGGATGAACTTGCGGTCCACTTCGGCCAGGCGCTTGCGCAATTTGCTCAGTTTCACCGCGCGCGCCTGGGCGGCCAGCTCTTCGGCGCTGGGCGGCTGCGGCGCGGCGGGCGGCGCTTCAACGATGGGTGGCGGCAGTTCGTCCGGGTGCGGCAGCGGCTCGCAGTCGCTGCGCGCCGGGTCGTAACGTACACGCGGCAGGCTCAACTGAAGCAGCGCGTCGAGCTGGGCCTGGTCTTTGATTTTGAAACTGCTGAAGGCGAAGTCGTGCTCCACCAGCCCAGGTCCAGTTGGACGAAGAGGCCGACGCACAGCTGTTCGGGCGCGAGGTACTGTTTGCGGGAATCGGACATGCAAAGACTTGAGGCTTGGGTCAATAAAGCCTAAGTCTAGCCGGCCTTTTGCCGGCGAAGCAGCCTGCCTAATGGCTAACAGCCAGCTATTGCTTGTTGGCGCTCTTGCGATTGACCTGTTCGGCGGCGTGGATGATGTCGGCACCAATCACGCTTTCGTACTGCTTCCACACCGGCTGCATGGCCGCACGCCAGGTGCTGCGCTCTTGCTCGGTGAGGCTGATGAGGTGGGTTTTACCCTGGCTCAACTGCTGGCGCGCGACGACGTTCTGCTGCTCGGCGGCGTTGTTCACGGCAAAGGTCACTTCTTCGATGATGCCTTCCAGCTCGGTGCGCGTGGCATGCGGAATGGCGTACCAGAACTTGGTATTGGCCACCAACATGTAGTCGAGCACGCCGTGGTTGGTTTCGGTCATGTACGGCTGAAACGGTGCGTATTTCTGGCTGTACAGGTTCGACCACGTGTTTTCGGTGCCTTGCACTTTGCCGTCTTGCATCGCTTGCAGTGTGGCGGCGAACGGCAGTTTTACCGGCGTAGCGCCCAGGGCGTTGAACTGGCTTTCGATCACGGGCGAGGGCTGAATGCGGAAGGCAAGGCCTTTGGCGTCGGCCGGATTGTTCAGCGCTTTGGTGGCCGACAGCTGCTTCATGCCGTTGTGCCAATAGGCCAGGCCGGTGATGTTGTGCTCCTGCATGGCGCTGAGCAACTGACGGCCTTTGGCGCGTTGCTGGAAGCGGTCGACGGCGGCGAGGTCATCGAACAGGAACGGCAGGTCGAAAATCTGCAACTGCTTGTTGTACTCGCTGAACTTGGCCAGCGAAGGCGCGAGAATCTGCACCTTGTTGTCGCGCAAGGCTTGCAGCTCATCGGCGTCGCCAAACAGGCTGGAGTTGGGATAAATCTCGACGGTCACTTTGCCGGCCAGGCGTTCTTCGGCGAGCTTTTTGAACAGCAGCGCGCCTTGGCCCTTGGGCGTGTCTTCAGCGACTACGTGGGAAAACTTGATGACGATAGGTGCGTCGTCGGCCAGCACGGCACTGGCGAAACTCAATAACGCGGCGAAACCTACAACCAGGCGGCAGCGCCCCAGGGTTAACGTGTTCATGCGGACTCTCTCTTTTTTATAGGCGCTTGCGCTGCGGCTGCGCGCGCAGCAACGGCGAAAACGGCTGGCAGAGAGTCATCCTACAAGTTGCGTATTACAGGCGCACTTAGACGTTCGCAAGGGCGTGAACCCGGTCGTTGGTTGCAGCCACCAACGACCGATAGCCGGCCTGTTTTACAGCAAGCAAACCCCGGTGCCGCCCAACCCGCAATAACCATTCGGATTCTTCGCCAGGTACTGCTGGTGATAAGCCTCGGCGTAATAGAACGCCGGCGCCTCGATGATTTCCGTGGCAATAGCGCCAAAGCCGGCAGCTTCCAATTGCTTCTGGAACGCGGCCTGGGTGGTCAGCGCGGCATCGAGTTGCGCCGGGCTGGTGGCGTAAATGGCCGAGCGATACTGGCTGCCCACATCATTGCCCTGACGCATGCCTTGCGTTGGGTTGTGCGCTTCCCAGAACACTTTCAACAGCGCGTCGTAACTGGTCACCTTCGGGTCAAACACCACCAACACCACTTCGGTGTGGCCGGTCAGGCCCGAGCAGGTTTCGTCGTACGTCGGGTTTGGCGTGTGGCCACCGGCATAACCTGCCGCCGTGGAATAAACACCCGGTTGCTGCCAGAAGCGCCGCTCGGCGCCCCAGAAACAGCCAAGGCCGAAAATCGCGGTTTCCATACCAGCAGGAAGGGACCTTGCAGCGGGTTGCCGTTGACGAAGTGCTTCTCCGGCACGGGCATCGGGCTTTCACGGCCGGGCAGGGCTTGCTCGGCGGTTGGCAGGTCGAGCTTGTGGGCGAGAATTTGCGAACGCAGCACCATGGCAGGCTCCTGATGGGGTGGTTGATTGAAACGTAGCAGTTCAGCGTGTGTTTAGAGTTCGCTCGCGGCGAGACGTTACAGCCGATTCAGTTTTGCGGGCGACACGGGTAACGGCGCAGGCTGTCGAGCAGGTCGCGGCCGGGAATCGGGCGGTCGAACAAGTAACCCTGGCCGATATCGCATTTATGTCGGCGCAAGAAGCTCAGCTGGGCGGCCGTTTCGATGCCTTCAGCGACGACTTTGAGCTTGAGGTTGTGGGCCATGGCAATCACCGCGGAGGTGATTTCCATGTCGTCCTGATTTTCCGGGATGTCTTTGATAAAGCTGCGATCGATCTTGATCACGTCGATGGGGAATTTCTTCAGGTAGCTGAGCGACGAATAGCCGGTGCCGAAGTCGTCCATGGCCAGGGTCAGGCCCAGGCTTTTCAAGCGATTGAGCTGCTGGCGCGCGTGTCGTCGGTGGCTTCCAACAGCAGGCTTTCGGTCAGCTCCAGCTCGAGCAGGTGCGGCGGCAGCAGTTCTTCCTGAAGGATGGCTCGGCAATCGAGCCGACCAGGTCGGGGTCGGAAAATTGCTTGGGCGACAGGTTGATCGCCACCTGAATGTCGCCCAGGCCAAGCGCTGACAGCTGCTTGCTCATGCGGCAGGCCTGGCGCGCCACCCATTTGCCGATGGGAATGATCAGGCCGGTGTCTTCGGCCACGCTGATGAACTGGTCCGGGTTGATCATGCCTTTTTCCGGATGGTTCCAGCGCAGCAGCGCCTCCATGCCGGTGAGCTGGCCGGTGCGCAGGTCGAGCTTGGGCTGGTAGAACACCTCAAGTTCGTTCTGGGTCAGGGCGCGGCGCAGGTTGTTTTCGACGAACAGCTTGTAGTTGGCCTCGGCATTCAGCACTTCGGTGAACACCTGCACCTGGTGCTTGCCGTTGGCTTTGGCTTTGTGCAGCGCGAGGCCCGCGTGCTTCATCAGGGTGTGGGAATCTTGCCCATGCAGCGGCGCGCAAGCCAGGCCGACCGAGCCGGTGACGCTGATCAGCTGGTTGTCGACGAACAGCGGTTTGTCCAGGGTTTGCAGCACTTGCCCGGCAATGCGCTGGCCTTCGGCGACGTCGCAGTTGTCCAGCAGCACGGCGAATTCGTTGCTGGCGAAACGGGCGAGGCTGTTGTTGGCGTTGAGGCTGTTGCGCAGGCGGCGGGCCAGGCTCATGAGCAGCTTGTCGCCGGTCTGGTGGCCGAGGCTGTCGTTGATGCGTTTGAAGTTGTCGATGTCTACCAGCAGCAAACTGGTGGGCTGATCGCTGTTGCGCGAAAAGCGCTCTTCCATGCTGCGGATAAAGGCCGGGCGGTTGCCGAGGCGGGTGAGGTTGTCGGTGTAGGCCAGGCGCTCGATGCGCTGCTGGGCGAGTTTGCTTTGCGTGATGTCTTCGTAAATGCCGATGTAGGTGCGTCAGCTCGCCGGCGCCGCCGTACACCTTGGAAATCGACAGGTGCCCCCAATAGGGTTCCAGGCTTTTGCGCCGGCTGCGGAATTCGCCGTTCCAGCTGTTTTGCTGGGCTAGGTTGGAGTGGGCGTCGAACAGCAGGTCGCTGAGGTTGGCCAGCGCCGGTAAGTCGGACAGGCGCCGGCCTTGCACTTCTTCCGGGCTGAACTGGGTAATGGCGGTGAAGCTTGGGTTGACGTATTCGACGATGCCTTCGCGGTCGATCAGCAAAAAGGCGCTGGCGCTTTGCTCGACGGCGCGGCGGAACAGCTGCAATTCACTGTTGGCGCTGCGGCGCTGCTGGTTGACCAGCGCGTGGGCGAACTGGTCGGCCAGCTCGCCGGCAAACGCAATTTCATCGGCCTGCCACACGCGCTCAGTGCCCACGTGTTCCAGGCACAACACCGCCACCACTTCGCCGGCCACGCGCACGCTGGCATCGAGCATGGCGCTGACGCCACGGGGCAGCAGGTGGGTTTCAGCCAGCTCACGGGTGCGTGGGTCGCGCATGGCGCTGTGGGCGTCGATGGCGCGGCCGCTATGGAGGGCGGCGAGGTAGTGCGGGTATTTGCTGGCGTTGATTGGGGTGGGCAGTTCGTGTTGGCCGATGTCGGTGCTGTACATCGTCACCGGCTCAAGCTGTTCCTGGCGCAGGTACCAGAGGCTGGCGCGGGCGACGCTGAAGGTCTCGCAGGCGGCCTTGGTAATCAGCTGCGCGGCCTCGAACACCTGGTTGTCCGAGCTGTAACGGTGGCGCGCCAGGCGCACGATCATGCTCTGCTGGGCGCGGCTGCGAACCAGGTGCTGAAGGTGTTCTTCCTGAGAGCGTTGATACAGTTCGAGGGAGGCTTGCAGGCGGTTGTTCTGGATTTGCAGTTCTGACTGCTGCGGCTGGCGGTCGGGGAACAGCGGCTCATCGGCCGGCAATAGTAGCCGCGCAGCAGCTGCCGACCGATGCTGCTTGAAGGCTTCACCCAATTCCACCAGATGCAGCATGCCGATGGGGGTGTGCAGCTTGTGGTGCACTTGCCAGTGCGGGCTGTCTTTGAGTTGCAGTTGGATGGTGTCGTGCAACTGGTAGCGTTCTTCCGGCTCCATAAGGCTGGCGTAGGGCGAACCCACCAACCCACAAAGCTCACCGGCGGCGAGGCCCAATTGGCTTTCGCACGCGGCGTCTAAAAACAGAAGGGTCCAGCTCGCCTCATTAAGCCGCTCGAAACGCAACATGCCAAGCCGCGAAGGCACTGGCAACTGCGTCACAACCTCGACCGCCGGACGGCTGGCGGCATCGGTATGGCTTTTCATCGGGAGACTCGCTTCCAGTATGCTGAACGAGTGGCTCAGGGCCACTTCATCGGTAAGGGTGCATCATGCGAACAAGACTGACAAGGCGGCTGGGAATATTGCCTGCAATCGCTGTGGTATTGCTCGCCGCGTCTAGCGCGCAGGCGGCAGAGCCGGAGGGCAGAGTTGAGTGGTGCCGAACAGGCACAGCTACCTCAACGAATTGAAGAAGCTCTACCTCACCAGCGACGAGCGCCAAGCGTTGTTGGCGCAAAGCAACGAACTGCTCGACACCTACGCGGTGCGCGCGGCCTTTCAGGTGGGCCAGGCCGAGCGTCGCGACCAGGTGTACCAGCTCAGCGTGGGGGCGCCTGGGGAATTGCTGATCCAGCAGAAAACCCGTGAAGCCGAAGGGGTGAACGTGGCCGTGCGCAATCAGCGGCTGGAGGTGTTTGGCGTCGACCCGTACATCAAATACGAGTGCCTGCCGAGTGAGCAGGTCTGCACCTTGAAAAACCCCCAGGACGGCAGCCCGTGGCTAACCATTCGCCGGGATCATCAAGGCGCGGCGCAGCTGGCCAAGGCGCTGTCGTTTCTGCTGCGCAATATGCAGAAGGGCTGATCTTCACGCCTTTACACCGTCGTCCCCGCGAAGGCGGGGACCCAGAATCTTGCGTTGATACGCAATGTTTATCCCATCCAGAATTCTGGATTCCCGCCTGCGCGGGAATGACGGTGGGCTTTATTAGGTTTCTGTCTCCACTAAAAACACGCAAAAAAACCCCGCCAAACGGCGGGGCTGAGGTACGAGCGTGGCATGCCCGAAAGTGTGAAACGTTTTAGCCTTACAGCAGCATGGTGCGGATGTCGCCCAGCACGTCGCTCAGACGTTTGGTGAAGCGAGCGGCAGCCGCGCCGTTGATCACGCGGTGGTCGTAAGACAAGGACAGCGGCAGCATCAGTTTCGGCTGGAACGCTTTACCGTCCCACAACGGCTGCATGGTGGCCTTGGAGACCCCGAGAATCGCCACTTCCGGCGCGTTGACGATCGGCGTGAAGCCGGTGCCGCCAATGTGGCCGAGGCTGGAAATGGTGAAGCAGGCGCCTTGCATGGCGTCGGCCGAGAGCTTCTTGGTACGCGCTTTTTCCGCCAGTTCAGCGGCTTCGGCAGCCAGTTGCAGCAAGCTCTTCTTGTCGACGTCTTTGATCACCGGCACCAGCAGGCCATCCGGTGTGTCGACGGCGAAGCCGATGTTGACGTACTTCTTGCGGATGATTGCTTTGCCAGACGGCGCCAGCGAACTGTTGAAGTCCGGCAGTTCCTTGAGCAAGTAGGCGCACGCTTTAAGCAGCAGCGGCAACACGGTGAGTTTGACGCCCGCTTTCTCGGCCACGGCTTTCTGCGCAATGCGGAAAGCTTCCAGCTCGGTGATGTCGGCGGAGTCGAATTGCGTCACGTGCGGCACGTTGAGCCAGCTGCGGTGCAGGTTGGTGGCGCCAACCTGCATCAGGCGGGTCATCGGCACTTCTTCAATTTCACCAAAACGGCTGAAATCGACTTCCGGAACCGGCGGAATGCCCGCGCCACCGGTAGCGCCGGCAGCCGGTGCTTCCTTGGCCTTCTGCATCATGGCTTTGACGTAAACCTGCACGTCTTCTTTGAGCACACGACCGTGCGGACCGCTGGCGGTTACCGCGCTCAGCTCAACGCCAAACTCACGGGCCAGTTGGCGTACAGCCGGGCCGGCGTGGGTTTTGGCGCCGTCTTTGGCTGGCGCTGCCGGGGCAGCCGGTGCCGCCTCGGCTTTGGCTGGTGCAGCAGCAGAAGCGGGCGCTGCTTCGGCTTTGGCCGCCGGAGCAGCGGCCGGCGCTGCTGCTGGAGCAGGCGCGGCAGCCGGTGCAGCGCCTGCCACTTTCAGCTTGAGGATCGGGTCGCCGGTGCCGACTTCGTCGTCCAGCTTCACGCTCAGGCTTTCCACCACGCCGGCAGCCGGCGAGGGGATTTCCATGCTGGCTTTGTCGGATTCCAGCACCAACAAGGATTGGTCGGCTTCAACGGTGTCGCCAACCTTCACCAACAGCTCGATGATTTTGGCTTTGCCCGAGGAACCGATATCCGGAACGTTGATGTCCTGAACCGAACTGCTGGCCGCCGCTGCCGGAGCAGCAGGCGCCGGGGCAGGGTCGGCGGCTTTGGCAGGCTCGGCAGCCGGAGCGGCTTCGGCCTTGGCCGCCGGTTCGGCAGCGGCTGGCGCTGCTTCGGCGCCTTCCACTTCCAGCTCCAGCAACTCATCGCCTTCTTTCAGGCGATCGCCGAGTTTGACCTTGAGGCTTTTCACCACGCCGGCTTTGGGCGCGGGAATTTCCATGCTGGCTTTGTCCGACTCGAGCGTCAGTAGGCTTTGATCGGCTTCGATGCGATCACCTACCTTGACCATCAGTTCGATGACTTCACCCTCGCCACTGCCAATGTCGGGCACGCGGATTAATTCACTCATCGTTGTGCTCCCTTAGCAGTCCAGTGGGTTGAGTTTTTCGGGGTTGATGCCGAACTTGACGATGGCTTCTGCCACCACCTTCGGTTCGATATCGCCGCGATCGGCCAGAGCTTCGAGAGCGGCCAGCACCACGAAGTGACGGTCGACTTCGAAGAAGTGACGCAGCTTCTTGCGGCTGTCGCTACGGCCGAAACCGTCGGTGCCCAACACTTTGTATTCCTTGACCGGCACCCACTGACGAATCTGTTCAGCGAACAGCTTCATGTAGTCGGTGGAAGCAATGACCGGACCTTTACGGCCGCCCAGGCATTCTTCGACGTAGGTTTTCTTCGGCTTCTGGCCAGGCTTCAGGCGGTTGCTGCGCTCAACGGCGAGGCCGTCGCGACGCAGTTCGTTGAAGCTGGTGACGCTCCAGACATCAGCGCCGATGTTGAACTCGTCGCGCAGAATCTTCGCTGCTTCACGCACTTCACGCAGGATGGTGCCCGAACCGAGCAACTGCACGTGATGCGCCGCGTCGCGCTTGTCTTCTTCGAGCAGGTACATGCCCTTGACGATGCCTTCTTCCACGCCGGCCGGAATGGCGGGCTGGGCGTAGGACTCGTTCATGACGGTGATGTAGTAGAAGACGTCCTGTTGCTCTTCGGTCATCTTCTTCATGCCGTCCTGAATGATCACCGCCAGCTCGTAGCCGTAGGTGGGGTCATAGGTGCGGCAGTTCGGAATGGTGCCGGCCAGCATGTGGCTGTGACCGTCTTCGTGCTGCAGGCCTTCACCGTTCAGCGTGGTGCGGCCAGCGGTGCCGCCGATCAGGAAGCCACGGGTGCGGCTGTCGCCAGCGGCCCAAGCCAGGTCGCCGATACGCTGGAAGCCGAACATCGAGTAGAAGATGTAGAACGGCAGCATCGGCTGGTTGTGGCTGGAGTACGAAGTACCGGCGGCGATAAACGAAGACATGGCGCCGGCTTCGTTGATGCCTTCCTCGAGAATCTGGCCCTTCTTGTCTTCGCGGTAGAACATCACCTGGTCTTTATCCACCGGCTCGTAGAGCTGGCCGACCGAGGGTAGATACCGAGCTGACGGAACATGCCTTCCATACCGAAGGTACGGGCTTCGTCCGGGATGATCGGCACGATGCGTTGACCGATTTCCTTGTCTTTCACCAGCTGCGACAGGATGCGCACGAAGGCCATGGTGGTGGAGATTTCGCGGTCGCCGCTGCCGTCCAGAATGGCCTTGAGGCTTTCCAGTGGCGGGGTCGGAATGCTGAAGCTCTTGGCCCGACGCTGCGGCACGAAACCGCCGAGTGCAGCACGACGCTCGCTGAGGTAGCGGGCTTCGGCGCTGCCAGGTTCCGGTTTGAAGAACGGCAGGTTTTCCAGCTCTTCGTCTTTGACCGGAATATCGAAGCGGTCGCGGAATTTCTTCAGACTGTCGACATCGACTTTCTTGGTGTTGTGCGCGGTGTTCTTGGCTTCGCCAGCACCGGTGCCGTAACCCTTGATGGTCTTGGCCAGAATGACGGTTGGCTGCTCTTTATGGTTAACCGCCTGGTGATAGGCCGCGTACACCTTGTACGGGTCGTGACCACCACGGTTGAGCTTCCAGATTTCGTCGTCGGAAAGGTCAGCAACCATCGCCTTGAGTTCTGGCGAGTTGAAGAAGTGTTCGCGTACAAACGCGCCGTCTTTGGCTTTGTAGTTCTGGTACTCGCCGTCGATGACTTCGTCCATACGGCGTTGCAGGATGCCGTCGGTGTCTTTGGCCAGCAGCGGATCCCAGAAGCGGCCCCAGACCACTTTGTTCACGTTCCACTGGGCGCCGCGGAACACGCCTTCGAGTTCCTGGATGATCTTGCCGTTACCGCGTACCGGGCCGTCGAGGCGCTGCAGGTTGCAGTTGATGACGAAGATCAGGTTGTCGAGTTTTTCGCGGCCAGCCAGGGAAATGGCGCCGAGCGATTCCGGCTCGTCACACTCGCCGTCGCCCATGAAACACCAGACTTTCTGTTTGCCAGCCGGGATGAAGCCACGGCTTTCCAGGTACTTCATGAAACGTGCCTGGTAGATCGCCTGAATCGGGCCAAGGCCCATGGACACGGTCGGGAACTGCCAGAAATCGGGCATCAGCCACGGGTGCGGGTACGACGACAGGCCGTTACCGTCCACTTCCTGGCGGAAGTTGTTCATCTGGTCTTCGCTGATGCGGCCTTCCATGAAGGCGCGGGCGTAAACGCCTGGCGAGGCGTGGCCCTGGAAGTAAATAAGGTCGCCGCCGTGTTCGTCGGTCGGGGCCTGGAAGAAGTAGTTGAAGCCGATGTCGTACAGCGTGGCGCTGGAGGCGAAGCTGGAGATGTGGCCACCCAGGTCCGAATCGCGCAGGTTGGTGCGCATCACCATCGCCAGGGCGTTCCAGCGTACCAGCGAGCGAATGCGGCGTTCCATGAACAGGTCGCCAGGCATGCGTGCTTCGTGGGTCACGGGGATGGTGTTGCGGTACGGCGTGGTGATGGCGTAGGGCAGTTGCGCACCGCTGCGGGTGGCCAGTTCGCCCATACGGGTCATCAGGTAATGAGCACGGTCTTCACCTTCACGGTCTAGGACGGATTCAAGCGCGTCCAGCCATTCCTGGGTTTCGACGGGATCGAGGTCTTGCATGGCTTGCTCCATGGCGGAAAGGCTTCCAGAATCGAAAACCTTGTGTTCGTTGCCGGCCTTTTGGGCGGGCACGTGAATTCTTGGATTTACCGGAGGTAGGACCGGCCGCGTGTAGTTTTACTACAAATCGACGGAGGTTTCAGCCCTTGGGACACATTCTTTAGTAGTAAAACTACATTGTGTACACATTACAACGCAAAAATCGCGACAATCCGGGGCTCTCAGCGGTTTGTATGTGATAGCAGATCAAACAGGATAGATCATGAACCTGCCGCCGCTCGTCGCCCTGCCGCCCTCCCTTATTTCTTTCGTCCAACGCGCTGACCAATCGTTCCGCAACGCCCTCGGCGAAGCAGCGGGGCAGTTCGATGCCTGGCCGGCAGAGCGCGTGGAGGCGTTCAAACGCGTGGTTGGCGCCAGCGATTTTGTCAGCGAACAAGCCACCCGTGATCCGCACATGCTGCTGGCGCTGGCCGACAGCGGTGAGCTGGAACGAGCGCTGCAACCGGGCGAACTGCGCGAACAGATGGCGCAAGCGCTGACGGCCTGCACCGATGAAGCGCAACTGGGCCACGTGCTGCGCCGTCTGCGTAACCGCCAGCAAGTGCGGATCATCTGGCGCGACGTCAACCGCCTGGCCGACCTGGCGCAAACCTGCCGAGACCTGTCCGACCTGGCCGACACCAGCATCGACCTCACCTATCAATGGTTGTACCCGCGTCACTGCGAGCAGTTCGGCACGCCCATCGGCCGGCGCAGTGGCGAGCCGCAGCACATGGTGGTGCTCGGTATGGGCAAGTTGGGCGCGGTGGAGTTGAACCTGTCGTCCGACATCGACCTGATTTTCGCCTACCCCGAAGGCGGCGAAACCGAAGGCGTGAAGCGCTCGCTGGATAATCAGGAATTCTTTATCAAGCTCGGCCAGCGGCTGATCAAAGCGCTGGACGCCATCACCGTCGATGGCTTTGTGTTCCGTGTCGACATGCGCCTGCGCCCACGGCTCGGCCGGTTCGCTGGTGTTCAGCTTTAACGCGCTGGAGCAGTACTACCAGGACCAGGGCCGCGACTGGGAGCGCTACGCCATGATCAAGGCGCGCGTGGTTGGCGGCGACCAGGCGGCCGGCGCGCAGTTGCTCGACCTGCTGCGCCCCTTCGTTTACCGCCGTTACCTCGACTTTTCCGCCATCGAAGCGCTGCGCGCCATGAAGCTGCTGATTCAGCAGGAAGTGCGGCGCAAGGGCATGGCCGACAACATCAAACTTGGCTCCGGCGGCATTCGTGAAGTGGAGTTCATTGCCCAGGCCTTTCAGTTAATTCACGGCGGCCGCGACCTCAGCCTGCAACAGCGGCCGCTATTAAAGGTGCTGAAAACCCTGGAAGGGCAGGGCTACTTGCCACCTGCCGTGGTCGCCGAAATGCGCGACGGCTACGAGTTTCTGCGTTACACCGAACACGCCATCCAGGCCATCGCCGACCGCCAGACGCAAATGCTGCCGGACAACGACGATGACCGCGCCCGCGTTGCCTTCATCATGGGCTTCGACACCTGGGCCGCGTTCCACGAGCGCCTGATGTATTGGCGCGAGCGCATCGCCTGGCACTTCGGGCAGGTGATCGCCGACCCGGATGAAGACGAAAACGGCGAGGCCGACCTGTGCGTTGGCAGCGAGTGGCTGCCCCTGTGGGAAGACGGGCTGGACGAGGAAAGCGCCTGCCGGCAACTGGCTGACGCCGGCTTCAGTGACGCGGCCGCTGCGCTGCACCGCCTGGCTGGTCTGCGCAATGGCAACCAGGTGCGCGCCATGCAGCGTCTGGGGCGTGAGCGCCTGGATGCCTTTATTCCGCGTCTGCTGGCGCAGGCGGTGGAGCACGAAAATCCCGACCTGGTGCTCGAACGCGTATTGCCGTTGATTGAAGCGGTGGCGCGGCGCTCGGCCTATCTGGTGCTGCTCACCGAAAACCCCGGCGCGTTGCAGCAACTCTTGACCCTGTGCGCGGCGAGCCCGTGGATTGCCGAACAGATCAGTCGCTTCCCGCTGCTGCTGGACGAATTGCTGAATGAAGGCCGCCTGTTCAAGCCGCCGTTGGCGCCGGAGCTGGCCGCCGAATTGCGCGAGCGCCTTACGCGCATTCCGGAAGACGATCTTGAGCAGCAAATGGAAGCCCTGCGCCATTTCAAACTGGCGCACCGGCTTCGCGTGGCCGCGTCGGAAATCTCCGGGGCGCTGCCCTTAATGAAGGTAAGCGATTACCTGACGTGGCTGGCCGAAGCCATTCTGGAACAAGTGCTGGCGCTGGCCTGGCGCCACACCGTGGCCAAGCACGGCACGCCGCAGCGCGCGGACGGTGGGTTGTGCGATCCGGATTTCATCATCGTCGGTTACGGCAAAGTCGGCGGCATCGAACTCGGCCACGGCTCGGACCTGGATCTGGTGTTTATCCACGACGGCGACCCGCAGGCCGAAACCGACGGCGCCAAGCCCATCGACGGCGCACAGTTTTTCAACCGTCTGGGGCAGCGCATCATTCACCTGCTCACCGCGCAGACCAACTCCGGCCAGTTATATGAAGTGGACATGCGCTTGCGCCCCTCCGGCGCGGCGGGCTTGCTGGTCAGTTCCCTGGGCGCGTTCGAGCGCTATCAAGCGAACGAAGCCTGGACCTGGGAGCACCAGGCGCTGGTGCGTGCACGCGTATTGGTCGGCAGCGAAAGAGTGGGTCAAGCCTTCGAAGCGGTGCGTGCTCAAGTGCTCGGCCGCAGCCGCGATCTGGACAAACTGCGCGCTGAAGTCAGCGAGATGCGCGCCAAGATGCGCGACAACCTGGGCAGCAAGCAAACCGCTGGCGGCACCGCGGCAAACACCTTCGAGGCCGCTGCGCCGTTCGATCTCAAGCAGGATGCCGGAGGTATCGTCGATATAGAATTTATGGTGCAATACGCGGCCTTGGCTTGGTCCGGCGCGTATCCGCCGCTGTTGCAGTACACCGACAACATTCGCATTCTGGAAGGCCTTGAACGCCTGGGCTTGATGCCCGCAGCCGATGTCACGCTGCTGCAGGAAGTCTACAAAGCCTACCGCTCCGCCTCGCACCGCCTGGCGCTGCAGAAGCAGCCCGGCATCGTCAGCGGCGAGCAATTCCAGCATGAACGCCAGGAAGTGATGCGCGTCTGGCGCGAACTGGGGCTCAGTTGAAACGCCCTGCAGCGGCACAACCGAATCAAGCGAACCCAACCCGTAATTCTCGTATTTCAAGCAACCCTACTGAAGCAAATTTCTGAGGAGCTGAACGATGTCGATGGCCGATCGTGATGGTGTGATTTGGTATGACGGCGAGCTGGTGCAATGGCGCGACGCAACCACCCACGTGCTGACCCATACCCTGCATTACGGCATGGGTGTATTCGAAGGCGTTCGCGCTTACAACACCCCGCAGGGCACCTCGATTTTCCGCCTGCAAGCGCACACCGACCGCCTGTTCGATTCGGCTCACATCATGAACATGAAGATGCCGTTCACCAAAGAGCAGATCAACGAAGCCACCCGTGCGGCCGTGCGTGAAAACAACCTGGAATCCGCTTATATCCGCCCCATGGTGTTCTACGGGTCTGAAGCCATGGGCATCCGCGCCGACACCTTGAAAGTGCACGTGATCGTCGCTGCCTGGCACTGGGGCGCATACATGGGCGACGAAGCCCTGCAAAAAGGCATCAAGGTGCGCACCAGCTCCTTCACCCGCCACCACGTCAACATTTCCATGACCCGCGCCAAGGCCAACGGCAACTACATCAACTCGATGCTGGCCTTGCAGGAAGCGGTATCGGCCGGTGCCGACGAAGCCATGTTGCTGGACCCGGAAGGCTACGTAGCCGAAGGCTCGGGCGAGAACATCTTCCTGATCAAAGATGGCGTCCTTTACACCCCGGAAGTGACCTCGTGCTTGAACGGCATCACCCGCAGCACCGTGCTGACCCTGGCCGGCGAGCTGAATATTCCGGTGGTGGAAAAACGCATCACCCGCGACGAGGTGTACATCGCCGACGAAGCGTTCTTCACCGGCACCGCCGCTGAAGTCACGCCGATCCGCGAAGTCGACGGCCGCAGCATCGGTATCGGCAGCCGTGGTCCTGTCACCGAGAAACTGCAGAAAGCCTACTTCGACCTGGTAACTGGCCAGACCAGCGCCCACGCCGAATGGCGCACCGCTGTTAAATAACGCCGCGACAACCGCTATCAAGCAGTGACAGGGAGGCTTAACCGCCTCCCTGCTCATTTGCGGAGTTTGAATGAACATACTGATCGTAGGGCCGAGCTGGGTAGGCGACATGGTGATGGCGCAAACCTTGTTCCAGTGCCTCAAGCAACGCCACCCCGACTGCCACATCGACGTGCTGGCGCCCGACTGGAGCCGGCCGATTCTCGAGCGCATGCCCGAAGTGCGCAGTGCGCTGAGTTTTCCCCTTGGCCATGGCGCGCTGGAACTGGGCGTTCGTCGGCGCATCGGCAAGTCGCTGGCGGGCCAGTACGATCAAGCCATTGTGCTGCCCAATTCGCTGAAATCGGCGCTGGTGCCGTTTTTCGCCGGCATCCCCAAACGCACCGGCTGGAAAGGCGAGCTGCGTTACGGCGTGCTCAACGATGTGCGCAAACTCGACAAAGAACGCTACCCGCTGATGATCGAGCGCTTTATGGCGCTGGCCTACGAGCGTGGCGCCGAGCTGCCCAAGCCGTACCCGCAGCCGAGCCTGCGCATTGAGCCGCAAAGTCGCGACGCCGCTTTGGCCAAGTTCGGCTTGAGCCTGGACCGCCCCGTGCTGGCGCTGTGCCCGGGCGCCGAGTTTGGCGAGTCGAAAAAGTGGCCGGCTGAGCACTACGCGAAAGTCGCCGAGCTGAAAATTCGTGCCGGCTGGCAAGTGTGGTTGTTTGGTTCGAAAAACGACCACGCCGTTGGCGAAGCCATTCGCGCCCGGCTGATTCCCGGCCTGCGCGAAGAGGCCCGCAACCTGGCCGGCGAAACCTCGCTGGCCGAAGCCATCGACTTGCTCTCCTGCGCCTCGGCCGTGGCCTCCAACGACTCTGGCTTAATGCACGTGGCGGCTGCGCTGAACCGTCCGCTGGTAGCGATTTACGGCTCTACCTCCCCGGGCTTTACGCCGCCGCTGGCCGATCAGGTGGAAATCGTGCGCCTGGGCATCGAATGCAGCCCATGCTTCGACCGCACCTGTCGCTTTGGTCACTACAACTGCCTGCGCGAACTGAAACCACGGCCGGTGATGGAAGCGCTGGGACGGCTCGCGCCAGACCCGGTCGAGGTCGATTGATGCGGGTTTTGCTGATTAAAACCTCGTCGCTCGGCGATGTGATTCATAGCCTGCCGGCGCTCACCGATGCGGCGCGCGCCATTCCCGGCATTCAATTCGACTGGGTGGTGGAAGAGGGCTTCGCGGAAATTCCTGCCTGGCACCCCGCCGTGGCGCAGGTGATTCCGGTGGCGATCCGCCGCTGGCGGAAAAACCTCTGGCAAACCTTCAAGAACGGCGATTGGAAACGCTTCAAACAGCGCCTCGGTGAAACCCGTTACGACCTGGTGATCGACGCCCAGGGCCTGCTCAAAAGCGCCTGGCTGACCCGCTACGTCAACGGCCCCATCGCCGGCTGCGACCGCGATTCGGCGCGCGAGCCGATTGCCTGCCGCTTCTACGACCGCACCTACGCCGTGCCGCGCGAGCAGCATGCCTTGGAGCGCATTCGCCAGTTGTTCGCCCAGGCGCTGGACTATCCGCTGCCAACGACTATCGGCGACTACGGCCTTAATCGCGCTTTGCTCGCCGACCCCGGCGCGCCGCCGTATTTGCTGTTTCTGCACGGCACTACGTGGGCCAGCAAGCACTGGCCGGAAGCCTATTGGCGCAGTTTGGCCGAGCGGATGAGCGAGCTGGGTTACGCCATTCGCCTGCCGTGGGGCAACGAAGCCGAGCAGCAACGCGCCGAACGGATCGCCGCGGGGTTGGAAAACGCCGTGGTACTGCCCAAATTAAACCTGGCGGGCGTGGCGAAAGTGATCGCCGGGGCGCAAGCCTGTGTGGCGGTGGACACCGGCCTGGGCCATCTGGCCGCCGCGCTGGATGTGCCGACCATTTCGCTGTACGGCCCGACCTTGCCGGGCCGCGTCGGCGCCTATGGCCGTTCGCAGATTCACCTGTGCGCCACCGGCCCGAACGCGGGTCTGGGCGACCGCGAAAAACCCTGTTTCGATGACCTGCTGCCCGAGCGTGTGGCCACCGAGTTACAAGCCCTGCTCTTGGCGCCGGAGACTGTGTAATGCAACTGGCTTTTGTGCTCTACAAATACTTCCCCTTCGGCGGCCTGCAGCGTGACTTCATGCGCATCGCCCTGGAGTGCCAGCAGCGTGGCCACAGCATCCGCGTCTACACCTTGATCTGGGAAGGCGACATTCCTCCCGGCTTCGAAGTGCTGGTGGCGCCGGTCAAAGCCTGGTTCAACCACCGTCGCAACGAAAAGCTGCTGGCCTGGGTGCAAGCCGACCTGGCCAGACGCCCGGTGGACCGCGTGGTTGGCTTCAACAAAATGCCGGGGCTGGACGTGTACTACGCCGCCGACGGCTGCTTTGAAGACAAAGCGCAAAACCTGCGCAACGCCCTGTACCGCAAATGGGGCCGCTACAAACACTTCTCCGACTACGAGCGCGCCGTGTTCGCCCCCAGCGCGAAAACCGACGTGCTGATGATTTCCGAGGTGCAGCAGCCGCTGTTCGTCAAACACTACGGCACGCCCGCCGAGCGCTTTCATTTGCTGCCGCCGGGCATTGCCGCCGACCGTCGCGCGCCGGCCAATGCCGCCGACATTCGCGCTGAGTTCCGCCGTGAGTTCAACCTGGGCGACAACGACTTGCTGCTGGTGCAGATCGGCTCCGGCTTTAAAACCAAAGGCCTGGACCGCAGCCTCAAAGCCGTGGCCGCGCTGCCTAAAGAACTGCGCAAACGCACGCGGCTGATCGTGATCGGTCAGGACGATCCCAAGCCGTTCCTGCTGCAAGTGGCGGCGCTGGGCATTAGCGAGCAGGTACAGATTCTCAAAGGTCGCAGCGATATTCCGCGCTTCTTGCTCGGCGCCGATCTGTTGATTCACCCGGCCTATAACGAAAACACCGGCACCGTGTTGCTTGAAGCGTTGGTGGCGGGATTGCCGGTGCTGGTTACCGATGTGTGCGGCTATGCCCACTACATCGAAGAAGCCGATTGCGGGCGCGTCATTCCCAGCCCGTTCGACCAGGAACGGCTGAACAGCACCTTGCGCGTCATGCTCGAAGACGACGCCCAGCGCGCGGCCTGGGCGGCCAACGGCCTGGCCTTCGCCGACAGCGCCGACCTCTACAGCCTGCCGCAACGGGCAGCCGATGTAATTCTGGAGGCGCGCCCATGAAGCTGATGCTGACTGAACCATTCAAACACTTGTGGGCAGGGCGCGACGCCTTTGCCGAGGTCGAGCGTCTGGACGGCCAGGTGTACCGCGAGCTGGAAGGCCGCCGCACCTTGCGCACCGAAGTCGACGGCCGTGGCTATTTCGTGAAAATTCACCGTGGCATTGGCTGGGGCGAAATCTTCAAAAACCTGTTCACCGCCAAGCTGCCAGTGCTCGGCGCCAGGCAGGAACTGAAAGCCATCGAACGCCTCACCGAAGCAGGCGTGCCGACCATGACCGCCGTGGCTTACGGCGAGCGTGGCGCCAACCCGGCGGCGCAGCACTCGTTTATTGTCACCGAAGAGTTGGCGCCGACCGTCAGCCTCGAAGATTTCAGCATCGACTGGATCAAGCAGCCGCCCGCGCCTCGGCTCAAGTGGGCGCTGATTGACGAAGTGGCGCGCATGACCGGCACCATGCACCGCGCCGGCGTCAACCACCGCGACTGCTACATCTGCCACTTCCTGCTGCACACCGATAAACCGGTGACGGCCGATGATTTCAAACTCTCCGTCATCGACCTGCACCGTGCCCAGAGCCGTGACAAAATCAGCCGCCGCTGGCGCGATAAAGACCTCGCCGCCTTGTATTTCTCGGCGCTGGATATCGGCCTGACCCAACGGGACAAACTGCGGTTCCTGCGCACTTATTTCCAAGCCGCCAATGGCACCGATTCGTTGCGCCAGATCCTGCGCGAACAGGCGCCGCTGCTGGCGTGGCTGGAACGCAAAGCGGCAAAACTGTACGACCGCAAACAGCGCTACGGGGACGCGCTCTGATGGCGTCGTGGCACCTGCACCCGAACTACCAACACTTGGACGCCGACTTCGGTGGACTCGACGAAGTGTTCGCCCTGACCGGCAAGCGCATGACCCGCGACCCGATTTCCGAAGTGATCCGCGTCGAGCGCGACGGCGTCGGTTATTACGTGAAGCGTTACCGCAGCGCCGGCAAGGGCCTGCGTCCATACCTGGCGCGCCTACGGGTGCGCAGCGAATGGCAAAACCTGCAACGTTTCGCCGACTGGGGCCTGCCCACCGCCGAAGTGGTGGCGCGTGGTTTCGAGCGGCGCAATGGCGCGTTTGTGCGCGGCGCCATGATTACCCGCGAGCTGCCTAATACCGACGACCTTGGGCGGATGGCAAAAAAAGGTGATGCGCGGCTGCAAGACCCGGCCTGGGTCGATGGCGTCAGCCGCCAGTTGGCCCACGGAACGCGCGTGATGCACGACCATCACTTCACCCACAACGATTTGAAATGGCGCAACTTGCTGGTCGATGACCATCGCACGCTGTTTTTTATCGACTGCCCCAACGGCGCGTTCTGGCGCGGGTTTATCCTGCGTTACCGGATCATCAAAGACCTCGCCTGCCTCGACAAAGTGGCCAAGTACAAGCTGTCGAACACCCAGCGCCTGCGCTTCTACCTGCAATACAGCGGGCGCGCCCGGCTTAACCAAGCGGACAAAAAACAGATCCGCAAGATCGTGAAATTTTTTGAGGGTCGGGAATGAAGGATTTTATCGCCGCTGAAGACCGGGCGATTCTAGCCGCCCACCAACTCGACAGCTTCGACGCGCTGTGGGCGCTGGAGCTGGAGGCGGTGGACGAGCCGAATACCGAGCGGGGCGGTTACAGCTCGGTGTCGCGGTTGGTGCTGGGCGATCACGCCTATTACCTCAAACGCCAGACCAACCACCTGACCCGCAGCCCGCTGCACCCTTTCGGCGAACCGACCTTTGCCCGCGAGCTGCGCAACATCGAGCGCTACCAGAAACTCGGCATTCCGGCGCTGCACGCGGCGTTTTTCGCCCAGCGCCGGGTAGACGGCAACGAGCAGGCGATTCTGCTGACCCGCGCGCTGGACGGTTGGAATGATCTTGAATATTGGCTGCGCGACTGGAACGGCCACAGCGAAGCCCAGCGCATGGCCATTTTGCGTGCGTGCGGTGAACTGGCCCGCCGTCTGCACAGCGCCCATCAAATGCACGGCTGCTTTTACCCCAAACATATTTTCTTGCGTGAATCGGCTGACGGCTTCGACGCCCAACTGATCGACCTGGAAAAAACCCGCCGCCTGGTCTTCGGCAAGCGCGACCGCATCAAAGACCTTGAGCCGTTGCTGCGCCGTGCCAGCAGTTGGAGTCAGGAAGAAATCTGGCACCTGCTGCTCGCCTATGTGGGCGACAAAGGCAGCGCGCAAACCTGGAGCAAACGACTCGGCGCTCGCAGCGCCCACAAGGCAGCGCGTAAATGAGCCTGAGCCAACTGAACGGCGCCGGCCGCACGCCACCGCTGCCCATCACCGTGCAAGTGGGCGGCGAACCGTTGCAACTGCACACCCTGCTGCGCGTGCTGCCGGGGCACCGTTATGTCGGTGTAGCCACCTGGCGCGGGCGCGAGGTGTTCGCAAAGTTGCTGGTCGGCCCCAAGGCGGAACGGCGCTTTCATCGCGAGTCCAAAGGCGTGCATTTGCTCCTCGACCAGGGGCTGCTGACGCCTGCGCTATTGGCCGAAGGCTTTGAGCCAGGCGAGGGCGGCTGGCTGCTGTTCGAATACCTGGATAACGCCCAGAGCATCGGCGATGCCTGGCGTCTGGTTGAGCACGAAGCGCCAGCCTCTGACGGCCAGCAAGCGGTGCTGGCCCAAGCGCTGGAGGCCATCGGCAAATTGCACAGCAAAGGCCTGTGGCAAGCCGACCTGCACCCCGACAACCTCTTGCAGCACAACGGCCAGCTGTACCTGATCGACGGTGGCGGGGTGCAAGCGCAAGTGCCGGGCCAGCCGTTGGGCCGGGACGAAGTGCTGCGCAACCTCGGCGTGTTCTTCGCCCAGTTGCCCGGCAACCTGGAACCGTTTCTGGAAGAACTGCTGATTCACTACCTGCTGGCCAACGGCGAGCACGCCTTGCCACTGGAGAAACTGCTCGGCGAAATCGCCAACGTGCGTCGCTGGCGCGTGCGCGACTACCTGAAAAAAGCCGCCCGTGATTGCAGCCTGTTCAGCGCCCGCATCGGCGCGTTCGGTGCGCGGGTTGTGCGGCGCCAGGCCGAGCCGCGCTTGCAAGCCTTGCTCAGCGCACCGGATGCCGCCATCGACAGCGGCCACCTGTACAAAACCGGCGGCGCTGCGACCGTGGCGCGGGTTGAGCTGAATGGCGAGCCGTTGGTGGTCAAACGCTACAACGTGAAAAACCTCGCCCACTGGCTGAAACGCTTCTGGCGCCCGAGCCGCGCCTGGCATAGCTGGCTGGAAGGCAATCGCTTGCTGGTGCTGGGCATCGCCACGCCGTTGCCGCTGGCTGTAATCGAACACCGCTGGTGCTGGTTGCGCCGCCGCGCGTATTTGGTAACCGCCTACTGCGGCGAAGAAGACTTGATCGCCCGCTTTGCCCCATACCTGAACAGCGCGCCGCCCGAGCACGAACTGGTGCAACTGGACCGGTTGTTCGCCGCGCTGATCCTCGAGCGCATCAGCCACGGCGACTTCAAAGGTCACAACCTGTTCTGGCACCAGGAACAGTGGACGCTGATCGATTTGGATGCCATGCAACAACACCGCAGCCAAAGCAGCTTCGCCAGCGCCTACGCCCGTGACCGCGCGCGGTTCTTGCGTAATTGGCCGGCGGAGTCGGCCTTGTATCAGTTGCTGGATCAGCGCTTGCCGGTGCTCTAAAAGAAATAGATAACTGTGGGAGCGGCTTTAGCCGCGATCTTTTGATCCTGAAAACCCAGTCACTCGAACTGGTAAGAAGCCCCCACCCCCGCATACCAACTGCGCCCCGGTGCGGCCTCGTAGTACCGGCTGTTGCCGTCTCCTACGATCACCGAGCCCACGTATTGCTTGTCGAACAGGTTGTCCAGCCGCACCAGTTGGTGAACCGTCCAGGCGCCATGTTTTTGCTCGAAGCGCGCGCGCCAGTTGAACACGCTGTACGCCGGCGCGGGCTTGGCGCTGTTGCTGTCTTCGACATAGACCTTGCTGCGGTACAGGCCTTCGACGGCGGTGCTGATGCCGTCGATGGGTTGCCAGTCGAGTTCTGCGAACAAAGTGGTGCGCGGGACGCCGGGTAGGTTGTTGCCGCTGTCGATGGCGCGGGTGCCGCTGACGAAGCTGGAGTCGTACTGCGCCTGCAGATACGTATAGGCAAGGTTTGCGCGCCAATGCTCGCTGAGCTGACTTTCCACGCCCAACTCGAAACCACGCCGTAGCGTGCGGCCCGCGTTCTGGTAACTGGTGCGGCCGTTGCGATTGGCGAATACCACGATTTCGTCGTCAGTCTCGATCTGAAACACCGCTGCATTGATGCGCGTGGCGCTGCCGGCCACTGCTTTAAGGCCGACCTCGTATTGGGTGCTGGTGGACGGGTCGAGGTTGTAATTGACCCCGAAACGTTGTTCGGCGCGTACGCGAGTTCGCCCTGGGTGGGCGTTTCAAACCCTCGACCCACGCTGACATAACCGTTCAGCTCAGGCGTAAAGGCATATCCAACGCTGAAGGCCGGGCTTGCCTGTTCGTAGCGCCGATTGCCGCTGTCATCGCCATTAATCAGGTAATGATCGTCGACGTCGATTTCCACGGTGCTGTAGCGCACGCCGCCCTGCAACGTCCAGTCGCCAACCTGCCAAGTGGCTTGGGCGTAAGGGTCGAGGCTGGTGGCGGTGTCCTTTTCATCGCGGCGCAGGGCGCCTTTTACGCCCAGTTGGTCGCCGTTGAAGTTTTGGTAACCCTGGCGGTCGTCTTCGCTCTGGTCGTAATCCAGGCCGAACACCAGGTCGACCTCACCAACAGGTTGCAGCCAACGCAGGCTGCCCTCGTGGAAGCGTCTCGTCGAACGACACAACGCCGCCGCCGTTGGCGTTTGACGGCGTAATGACGGTCGTCTCCCCGACGAATTTAGAATCGACAAATACTGAACCACGCTGCGCCTGCCCGCATAAGCCGTGGCCTGCAACGTCGCGTTGCCGATGTAGCGTTCATAGTTCGCCCCGACCTGCTGGTGGTCGATGCTTTTGCGTGTGTTGTAGGTTTCGGCGTTGGTCGCCACCGAGCGCGGGTCGGCCTTGTACGCGTCCCAGCTCTGGCCGAGCGGATCCTGGGTGCCGTTCTGCTCCAGGCTGCTGAAAATCAGCGCGAGTTTGCTGTCGTCGTCCGGCTTGAGGTTCAGCTTGGCGAAGGTCTGGTCGCGGCGGGCGGCGCTGTGGTCGCGGTAGCCGTCGGTGTCCATGCGCGAAGCGTCCAAGAGAAAACCGGCCTTTTCATTCGCGCCTTCAGCGCTCAGGTGATTTTTGTTCAGGCCGTCGCTGCCAAAAATGGTCTCGGCACCCACGGTCGGCGGCCCTTCAGGGTCACGCGAAAAGACCTGAACCACGCCCCCCGCGTTGCTGCCATACAGGGTAGACGCCGGCCCGCGCAGCACTTCGATGCGCTCGGCGGTGTCCAGATTGAAGGTCGCCGCCTGGCCTTGGCCATCGGCGGTACTGGCTGGAATGCCGTCGGTGATCAGCTTGATGCCACGCACGCCAAACGCCGATCGGGCACCGAAACCGCGTGAGGAAATTTGTAGGTCTTGCGCGTAGTTCTGACGGTTTTGTACCACCAGCCCCGGCACGCGACTAAGCGCCTCCGAGGCGTTGATGCCCAGCTGACCATCGCTGATTTGCTGGCGATCTACGCTGTCTACCGAGAAGGGCAGGTGAAAGCTGTCGCTCGCTTGGCGAGAGCCGCTGACCACCAGCGGATCGAGCTGTACGGTTGGAACGGCTTGCTCGGCGTTGGCGGTGGCGACGGCGAGCGCGGTGAGTAGCAGGGTGTAAGGCGGGATTCGATTCAATGCAGTCATGGCCGGTTTTATACAGGTCAGTGAAAACCGCAAACGATGCGGAATGGGCATAGTGGGCGATTATCGGCATAAAAGTCACCTCAGCGCAGCCGCTCTGGCGCCGGATGTTGCACCCTTGCTCGCCGTTTTGGCCGCCCGCGTTTGGTTGCCAATCTGATTGCCAATTGCCCGCCGCGACCGGGCAAACGAACACGAGGAACGATGCATGACAGATCCCATAACCGTTGGCGCCCGGCGCCCCGGCAAAGCGGCCCGCTGGCTGGTAATGGCCGTGGGCATTGCCATTGCCTTGGTTGGTTTGTACCTGATTGGGGGCGGCGCTTACCTGGCCGTGCTCGGCGGCAGTTGGTACTTCGGCTTGTGCGGTTTGGCGACCCTGGGCGCCGGTGTGCTGATTGCAAAGCGCAATCCGAACGGGGCTGCGTTGTTTGGTGTGATCGTGGTGCTTTCGGCTATTTGGGCGGTGTGGGAAACCGGCCTGGAATTCTGGCCGCTGGTGTCGCGGCTGTTTGTCTTTGCCGTGATCGGTCTGGTCGTCGCGCTGCTTTACCCGACGCTGGTACGTCTGTCGCCAGAGCTGCACGACGAGCCCGGGCGCTTTTCGTACGTATTGAGCGCTGTGCTGGCCGTCGGGATTATTGCCACCTGCGCCTACGCCTTTTTGCCCACGCCGATGGTGGCCGCCGACAGCGATGCGCCGGTCACACCCGTGGTCAAAGGGCAGGAACAGAAAGACTGGAAGCATTGGGGCAACACCACCCATGGCGACCGCTTCGCCGCGCTCGACCAGATCAATAAAGACAACATCAATAAGCTGCAAGTGGCCTGGACCTTCCGCACCGGCGACCTGCCTGAAAGCAGCGGCTCCGGCGCTGAAGACCAGAACACGCCGCTGCAAATCGGCGACACGCTTTACCACTGCACCGCCTACGGCAAGGTGTTCGCCCTGGATGTGGACAGCGGCAAAGAACGTTGGCACTTCGACCCCAAAGGCTCGGCGCCCAACTGGCAGCGCTGCCGGGGCCTGGGCTATTTCGAGGACGCGCCGAGCGAGCAGCCTGCCGCTCAAAACGCGGCAGCAAGCACGGCGCCGAGCGCGCCGACTGCCTGCGCCAAGCGCATCTTCCTGCCCACCATCGACGCCCGCCTGATCGCCCTGAACGCCGAAACCGGCGAGCCGTGCAGCGACTTCGGCAACCAGGGCACGGTCGATCTGACCACGGACATGGGCGAGGTCAAGCCGGGCTACTACCAGCAAACCTCAACCCCGTTGGTGGCCGGCAATGTGGTGGTCGTGGGTGGTCGCGTCGCCGACAACTTTTCCACCGAGGAACCGCCAGGCGTGGTGCGTGCTTTCGATGTGCACACCGGCGCACTGGTGTGGGCGTGGGACCCGGGCAACCCGCAAACCACCCAACGTCCACCCGAAGGGCAAACTTACACGCGCGGCACGCCGAACGTGTGGTCGGCCATGGCGTACGACGAAAAGCTTGGCCTCATCTACTTGCCTACCGGCAACGCCACACCGGATTTCTGGGCGGGCAGCCGCACCGAACTGGACGATAAATACAGCTCGTCGGTAGTCGCCGTCGAAGCCGCCACCGGTGCCATCCGTTGGCATTTCCAAATGACCCACCACGACCTCTGGGACTTCGACATCCCGGCCCAGCCGCTGCTTTACGATGTGCCAGACGATGCCGGCGGCACCCAGCCGGCGCTGGCGCAAATCACCAAGCAAGGCGAAATTTTCCTGCTCAACCGCGCCACCGGCGTGCCGATTGCCAAGGTCGACGAACGCCCCGTGCCGCAAGGCAACGTGCCGGGCGAGCGCTACTCGCCGACGCAGCCGTTCTCGGTCGACATGCCCTCAATTGGCAACCAGCAGCTGTACGAAGCCGACATGTGGGGCGCCACCGTTTTCGACCAATTGCTCTGCCGCATCCAGTTCAAAAGCATGCGTCATGAAGGCGTGTATACCCCGCCCGGTCTGGACCCGGCTTTGCAATTCCCCGGCTCCCTGGGCGGCATGAACTGGGGCAGCGTGTCGGTGGACCCGAACACCCACTACATGTTCGTCAACGACATGCGCCTGGGCTTGGCCAACTACATGATCCCGCGCGACAAAATTGCCGCTGGCGCCAGCGGCATCGAAATGGGCGTAGTGCCGCAGTCCGGCACGCCGTTCGGCGCGATGCGTCAGCGCTTTCTGTCAGTGGCCGGCATTCCGTGCCAAACCGCCGTTTGGCACCCTGTCCGCCATCGACCTGAAAACCCGCAAGCTAGTCTGGCAAGTACCCGTCGGTACCGTGCAAGACACCGGCCCGCTGGGCATCAAAATGCACCTGCCGATTCCCATCGGCATGCCGACCTTGGGCGCCTCCATGGCCACCCAATCCGGCCTGCTGTTCTTCGCCGGCACCCAGGACTTCTACCTGCGCGCCTTCGACAGCGGCAACGGCAAGGAAATCTGGAAATCCCGTCTGCCCGTCGGCAGTCAATCCGGCCCGATGACCTACGTGTCACCGAAAACCGGCAAGCAATACATCGTCATCAGCGCCGGCGGCGCCCGTCAGTCACCGGAGCGGGGGGATTACGTGATTGCGTATGCGTTGCCGGATAAGTAGCGGCTCAAACTGAGCGCTACGAGCCGATAACCCCGTAACCCCGAGCCATCAGCGCAGCCAACAGCGGGATGATCAGCAGGAGTAGCAGTTCGATGCGGATGACCATGGTCACCAGCATCGCTTGCTTGGCGCTGACGGTGGGGAGTTCGCCAGCTTTGAGGGTGTTGCGCCAGTTGAGGAACACGAAGGTTGGCACGACGGAGATCAGGCCGACCAGAATGAACAGGCCGAACTTGGCGTGGAACACGCTGTTGTTCAGGTAGTAGTCCAACCCTTTGCCGTACCACATTACGCGTGCTGCGCCGGTGGCCAGCACCAGGCCGGCGGTGGCGCCGTAGGCGATGTCGATGCGGATCAGGCTGCGGGCGCGGCTTAGGTCTAGCGGCAGTTTGAACAGTTGGTGTTCGAGGGTGAGCAGGGCGAATAGCAGGAAGATCGATAGGTAGTGCAGGTACGCGGCGATAGCGGCGGCCATGTTGGGCTCTCTCGGTCTGGGGGAGGTATTTCTCCTGTAGGAGCTAGCTTGCTGGCGAACCCTGCACACGTCATTTTCCGACGTATTCAGGGTTCGCGAGCAAGCTCGCTCCTACAAAAAGCGGCGCGGTATTAGGCGTTGTTCAGTTCAGCCCTTTGCCGGCAAATTCTTCAAACTCCACACGATTACGTCCGTTGCCCTTGGCGTGGTACAGCGCTTTGTCCGCGCGTTTGAGCGCCCGCTCGGGGTTTTCCTGCGGCTCGGCCAGCGCGCAGCCGACGCTGATGGTCAGGGCCAGTTCCACATCACCCGCTGGTATGGGCGTGCGTGTCACGGCGGTGCGGATACGCTCGCCGATCAGGCGTAACTCCTGTTCGTCGTGCACTTGCGTGAGCACCACAAATTCCTCGCCGCCGCTGCGGGTCACGACGTCTTGCGGGCGCACCGCGGCGGCAATGCGGCGAGCACTTTCCCATAGCACTTTGTCGCCGGCGTCGTGGCCATGAGCGTCGTTTACCCGTTTGAAATAGTCGAGGTCGCAGAACAGCAGCCCCAGATGCATACCGCGTTCCTCGGCGCGCGATTGTTCGCGGGGCAGGAAGTGTTCGAGACCGGCGCGGTTCCACACTTGGGTGAGCGTATCGAGCATGGTTTTGCGTTGTTCGCGACTCAACGCGGCGCGCAGCTGCACGGTTTGCTCGCTGACATGGCGCAGCTTCAAATAGCCTTCGGCCAAAGTGGCCATGTCGCGCAACCGCTGTTTCTGTTTGCGGTTGAGGGTTTTGGGCGCCGGGTGCAGCAGGCAGAGGGTGCCAATGGCGTGGCCATCCTGCGCAAACAAGGGCTGCCCGGCGTAAAAGCGCAGCCACGGCGGACCAGTGACCACAGGGTTGTCGGCGAAACGTAAGTCGGTGTGGGTGTCTTCGACGATAAACACGTCATCTTGCAGAATCGCGTGGCCGCAGAACGACACGCTGCGGGGCGTTTCAGGAACCTCCAGGCCGAGGCGCGCCTTGAACCATTGACGCTCGCGATCTACCAGGCTGATGAGCACGGTCTTGACCTCGAACATCTCGCTGACGATGCGCACCAGCACGTCGAGATAAGGGTCGGCCGGCGTATCGAGCAGCTCCTGGTTATCCAGTACTTCCTGACGAACAAGTTCGTTAACGGGATTCTTCGGTATGAGCATTCGCTGAACCTTCGGGACTTGGCGAAACGAACCACAGGTCGTGGCGGGTCAGGTAATAAGCATAGACACCCAAACACAGGCTTCGTAGTCCCATGAAAGCCAGAAACGCCAACCACAGCCCATGATTACCGAAATCCTGCAGCCACCAGGCCAGCGGCAGGGCGAGCGCCACGCTGAGCAGCATGGAGTCGCGCATTTCCCGTGCCTCGGGTGGCACCGATAAACAGGCCGTCGAGCAAGTAACTCCACACAGCCACCAGCGGCAGGACGGCGAGGTACGGCAGGTAAATGTCGGCGGTGTGGCGCACGGCGGCGATATCGGTTTGCAGGGCGATAAACAGGTGACCGCCTACGGCAAAGCACAACGCAAAGACCAGACTGGCAATCAGCGACCAGCCGCCGGCCACCACCAGACTGCGCAGCAGGCCTTGCCGGTCACGACTGCCCAGCGCGTGGCCGCACAGCGCTTCGACGGCATGGGCAAACCCGTCGAGGGCATAGGCAGTCAGCAGTAAGCCATTAAGAAGCAGAGCGTTGGCTGCGACGGTTTCGTCGCCCAGGCGCGCGCCCTGGACTGTCAGCAGGAAGAACACACCTTGCAGCGCCAACGAGCGAATAAAGATGTCGCGGTTCACCGCCAGCAGTGGCCGCCAGTTTCGCCACAACGCCATCGCCGCCCACTGGGTGCGCCCGGGATAGCGCCGCAGCGCCCCTCCGGTTAGCGCCAAGCCCAACAGCGCGCCGCCCCATTCACTAAGCACCGCCGCCCGTGCGGCGCCGACTACGCCCCACTCGAGCCCCAGTACGAACCACAACGACAGCACTATATTCAGCACGTTAGTGCCCAGCAGAATCGCCAGTGGCGCCCGCGCGTTTTGCGTACCAAGAAACCAGCCGATCAACGCGAAATTGGCCAGCGCAGCGGGTAGGCCCCACAGGCGCGTGTGGAAGAACGCGCGGGTTTGTTCATCCAGTTCAGCGGAAGGATTCATCAGCCCCAGCGCCATGTCGCCAAACGGCAGCGCGAGCAACCCCAGGGTCAGCGCCAGCAGCGCCGCCAACACCAAGCCTTGCACCAACACCTGCCGCAACGCACCGCCGTCGGCACGGCCACTGGCCTGCGCCGCAAAGCCGGTGGTGCCCATGCGCAGGAAACCGAGAATGCCGACGATCATCACGTACAACGTACTGCCCACCGCCACGGCGCCGAGCTGGTGGGCGTTGGGCAGATGGCCGACCACGGTGCTGTCGACCAATGCCACCAGCGGCACAGAAATATTGGAAAGGATCATCGGGGCGGCCAGCGCCCAGACTTTCTGGTGAGTGGGGGTGTGGTTCCAGGCGTGGCGCAGCATCGGGGACTCCTGTGGACGCCGCAGTATAGAGGCCGGCCCGAGCACGCCATAGGTGCTTATACGAGCGGTGAATATGGCTAAACGGTTGATGCTAGCGGCGGTGGCTGGCCTACGCTGAAAGTACGGACTTCTTTCCGGGAGGTGTTGCCATGACTATAAGAACAAGAAAATTCATGATCGCGGTTGGGCTGTTGGCGGTTTGCTTGGTGTATGGCGCGGCGGCGGTGCGGGTTGAGTTGGCGCGGCAGGGGCCGCCGGTGGCGTCGATTTCGTGTAAGCAGGATCAGTGTGTGCCGCATACGGGGTGGTTGAGTTCAATGCGGTGAGGGGTGGCTCGAGGGCCGAGCCTCGCCTTGATCTGGCGGTCTGGGGTTGGACTTCGCAGGTATTCTTTAGCCGCGTGCGCTGAGCGTTTTTGTTTCGCGCCTTACGCGCGAGCTTCTCTGCTGCGATCGTTATCAAAACCTCCGTCATTCCCGCGCAGGCGGGAATCCAGAATTTCGAGCCTTACACGGTAGATGGGCGAAGGTATTCTCTGCCGCGTTCGTTATCAGATCCTCCGTCATCCTCGCGAACGCGGGGATCCAGAATTTCCAGGCGGACGCAGTTGTGGAGGTATTCATTACCGCATGCGCTGAACATTTTTGTTTCGCGCCTTACGCGCGAGCTTCTCTGCCACGCTCGTTATCAAAACCCCGTCATTCTCGCGCAGGCGGGAATCCAGTATTTCTGCCGTACACGGTGGATCGGCGAAGGTATTCATAACCGCGTGCGCTGAACGTTCTTGTTTCGCGCCTTACGCGCGAGTCACTTTTAGCATTGCCGGATTGCCGGACCACCCAAAAGTAACCAAAAGGTCTAGCCCCTACCTTGGCCCTCCGCTGCGCTCCAGGTTCCCTCGCTCCGTCCTTGCTCCGGGGGCACGGCGAGACGGGCCATCCTTGGCCCGACACGCCTCTCGCGGCTCCCGGCCGCTCAACCCCCTACACAACGACTCCACTCGGCCTGCGATGAACGGTGCGGGGTAGGTCAAGAGCGGTAGATCACGAGCCAGATCACGAGCCAGATCACGAGCCAGATCACGAGCTGATTACAGGCAATCAAAAGCTCGCGGCTAAAGCCGCTCCTACAGGGGCGAGCGTCGGAGAGTGGGGTTTTATCGCAGTTCATCGACCATGCTGGCAGTCACGCTCAGTACATCTTTGGCCAGTTGCTTTGACCGTTTGCCGTCCCAACCCGTTGTTGGGTTTGGGGTGTCGTTGTGGTCTTTGAAGGGCATTTCGATGGTGAAGGACAGGCAGTCAAATTCTTGCCCAACGGCGTTGCAGGCCAGGGCCATGTTGGCTTTGCCCGGTTCGCTGCGGGGGTAGCCGTAGCGGGTTTGGAATTCGGCGCCGTGGGCGACGAGGCGTTGGCGGAAGCGTTCTTCCAAGGTTGCGATACGCGGGGTGTAGCCGGGGTTGCCTTCGCAGGCGGCGGTGAAGACGTGGGGGATTTCTTCGTCGCCGTGGATGTCCAGGAACAAGTCCACGCCCACGGCGCGCATGTGTTGTTGCACGAAGAAGACTTCCGGGGTTTGCGTTTCGTTGGCCGATTGCCAGGCGCGGTTGAGGTCTTTGCCGGCGGCGTTGGTGCGCAGGTGGCCGCGGTAGGCGCCGTCGGGGTTCATGTTGGGCACCAGGTACAAGTCGGCTTTGCTGAGCAAGGTGTTGAGCTCGGCGTCGTCGCGGTTTTTCAGGCGTTCGATCAGGCCTTCCATAAACCATTCGGCCATGTGCTCGCCGGGATGCTGCTGGGCGATGATCCAGATTTTCCGCTGTGCGTTGGGGGTGCGGCTGATACGCAGCAGTTGGATGTCACGGCCTTCGATGCTTTTGCCACAGGCGACCAATTGCGCGTCGGCTTTGACCAGCGCCTGGTCGATTAGCCAGTCGTGGCGCTCGCGGCTATAGGGTTCGAAGTAGGCGAACCAGATTTGCGGCTGCTCAACGTCAAGGCCGAAGCTCAAGGTGCCGTCGACGTAGGTGCTGGGCACGCGAAACCAGGTTTTTTGGTCGTACGAGGCGGCGGCGTTATAGCCGGGCCAGGCCCAGCTGTAGGCAGCTTCGCCGGCGTTGGTGATGCTGAAGTCGTAGCGCTGGCCGGGTGTGAGGTCTTCGGCCTTGAAGTGGAACCACTGGAAGTGGGCGCTGTTGAGGTCTTTGCGCATTTTCAGCAGCGGGTGCTGCGCGTTGCTGAGGTCGTGAACCTCGATGTTGCCGCTGTCGAATTGGGAGCTGATTCGCATGGTGAGCCTCTACATCTGTCCGTCGCCCGTTACCGGGCGTGTATGGCGTGTAGCTTCGCAGTTGCCCGCGCGGTTGCAAACGCAGAAGGCGACACAAATGTGCAAGCCAGCAGGCTTAGCTGATCAATAGACTGATCAGCCATAACCCCAGCAGCAACCAGATAATGCCCAGCACCACCGAGCGGCGCATAAAGGCGCGCACGGCGCTGTAGAGAAACAGCAGACCGATGACCAGCGCGACAATGCTCAGCAACGATGGGGTAATCCCCAGCGCGCTGGACAGACCATGCAGGAACTGGCTGCCGGCGTTGCCGATCAGGTGCAACAGGCCGCTCAGCCCGTCGACGATAAAGCGGATAACCGTGCCCAGCGCGTGGCCAAGCCAATCGAAGAATCCTTCTACCTGCATGCTCTGTCCTCGGGGTGCATGAACAACGACGTTAAGCTTGGGCAAGCGCAGCGTCTGGCGGTTCCATTTGTACGGTATTGCCTGTGTAGGAGCCAGCTTGCTGGCGAATCCTGGAAACGATGGGCCGGGCTAGAGCTTCGCGAGCCAGCTCGCTGCTACAAACTGCGGCCGCATCTGCAAGCCGCAAGAGCAAGAAACACCTTAACGCGCGCGTGATGTAACCTGCCGTTGCTACGCTACCGGCCACCCAGGATGAGTAAGCCGTTTTACATGACTTCAGCCTTACAGTTAGACACCGCCGCATCGCCTGCGCAGCTGAGGATCAGCGGCGACTGGACCTTGTCCCATTACAGCCAGTTGGCCCGCGACGTGGCGACCATGCGCCCACGGCTCGATGGCGCCACCGCTGTTCACCTCGCTGACCTGCAGGCGCTCGACACCTCCGGTGCAGCGCTGTTGGCTGACTTGCTCGGTGCGGAGCGCTTGATTGATTTGGCGGCCAGCGATGCGTCCCTTACGCCCGCGCGGCAAGCGCTGCTCAACTCCGTGGGCGCCGCGCTGCGTACTTACTGCCAACCAGAAAAACCCAAACCCCGTGCCGGCTTGGCCGATGTGCTCGCGCATATCGGCGGCTTTGTCGCGAGTTTGTGGGAGCGCGTCGCGGCGCTGCTCGGGTTTATTGGCCTGGTGCTGGAAACCCTGCTGCGTGGGCTGTTCGCGCCGCGCCGTTGGCGGGTTACGTCGCTGGTTTCCAATATCGAGCAAACCGGCCTGGACGCGGTGCCCATCGTGGTGCTGCTGACGTTTATGGTCGGCGCGGTGGTGGCGTTTCTCGGCGCCACGGTGCTGGCCAATTTCGGCGCCACTATTTATACGGTCAACCTGGTGGCCTTCGCTTTTTTGCGTGAGTTCGGTGTGCTGCTCACCGCCATCCTCATGGCCGGTCGCACGGCCAGTGCGTTTACGGCGCAAATCGGTTCGATGAAGGCCAACGAAGAGGTCGACGCCATTCGCACCTTGGGCCTCAACCCGATTGAGTTGCTGGTGCTGCCGCGCGTGCTGGCGCTGCTGGTGTCGCTGCCAATCCTGACGTTTCTGGCCATGCTGTCCGGCATTCTCGGCGGCGCCGTGGTGTGCCTGCTGGTGCTGAATATTTCGCCGACCATGTACCTGACCATTCTTCAGGGCATTGAGGTGCAGCACTTGCTGGTGGGCTTGAGCAAGGCGCCGGTGTTTGCGTTTTTGATTGCCGTGATTGGTTGCCTCGAAGGCTTCAAGGTCAGCGGCAGCGCGCAGTCGGTGGGTGAGCACACGACCTCGGCGGTGGTGCAGTCGATTTTTGTGGTGATTCTGCTGGATGCGGTGGCGGCAATGTTCTTTATGGAGATGGGCTGGTGAGTGCACAAGCGAGCGCCCTGATCGAGGTTCGCGACCTCACCAACGCCTTTGGCGCGCAGGTGGTGCATGAGCACTTGGACCTGGACGTCATGCGCGGTGAAATTCTCGGCATTGTCGGCGGTTCGGGCACCGGCAAGTCGGTGCTGCTGCGCTCCATCGTCGGCCTGCAACGGCCCACGGCGGGCAGCGTAAAAGTGTTTGGCGAAAACTTGCTGAGTTTGTCGCCGGAAAAACGCTCGCAGGTGGAACGCCGCTTTGGCGTGTTGTTTCAGTCCGGCGCGCTGTTTTCCTCGCTCACGGTTCTGGAAAACATTGCCTTGCCGCTGATTGAGCACGCCGGCCTTAGCCGCGATGAGGCTGAAAGCCTGGCCGTGGTGAAACTGGCCCTGGCCGGATTGCCGGAAACGGCGGCCTACAAGTACCCGGATTCGCTCTCGGGCGGCATGGTGAAACGTGCCGCGCTGGCCCGCGCCTTGGCGCTGGACCCGGAAATCGTCTTTCTCGACGAACCCACGGCCGGCCTCGACCCCATCAGTGCGGCGGCGTTTGACCAACTGATTCTGACCCTGCGCGATGCGTTGGGCCTGACGGTGTTTCTCGTCACCCACGACCTCGACACGCTGTACACCATCTGCGATCGGGTGGCGGTGCTGTCGCAGAAACGCGTGCTGGTGGCCGGCGACCTGACCACCGTGGCGGCCACGCCGGACGCTTGGGTTCACGATTACTTTCATGGCCCCCGTGGCCGTGCCGCGCTGCAAGCCAGCGCCCGTTTAACGGAGAACAACTGATATGGAAACCCGCGCCCATCACGTGCTGATCGGCTTGTTCACGGTGATTGCCGTCGGCGCCGCGCTGCTGTTCGGCCTGTGGCTGGCCAAGTCCACGGCTGACCGCGAATTCGCCCTGTACGACATCGTCTTTTATGAGGCCGTGAACGGTTTGTCGCCCGGCAGCACCGTGCAGTACAGCGGCATCAAAGTGGGCGAAGTCATCGCCTTGAAACTCGACCCTAAAGACCCGCGCAAAGTCCGCGCGCGCATTCGCGTTGCGGCGGATACGCCGGTCAAGCAAGACACCCACGCCAAGTTGTCGCTGGTGGGCATTACTGGTGGCTCGTTTATTCAGATGCACAGCGGCTCGCCCGAAAGCCCGCGCCTGCTGAGCAAGACCGGCAAAGTGCCGGTGATTGTCGCCGACCGTTCGCCGATCACGGCCCTGCTGGCCAGTGGTGAAGACCTGCTGACCAACATCAACAAGCTGGCCGCCAGCGCCAACGCATTGGTGTCGCCCGACAACGTAGCGCGGGTCAGCCGCACGCTCGATCACCTTGAACAAGCCACTGGCGCCATTGCCGATGAGCGCGAGGACATGCGCGCCATCGTCAAACAACTGGCCGCCGCTTCGCGCCAAGCCAGCGTGACCCTGGAGCAAAGTAGCAAGGTCATGGCCACCGCCAACAACCTGCTCGATCAGCAAGGCAAGGAAGCGCTCAACAGCGCCCGCGACGCCATGGCCGCGCTGGACCGTGCCAGCCAGAGCATTGAAAACCTGCTCAATGAAAACCGCGATTCGCTGAATGCCGGCGCCCAGGGCCTGAGCGCCATTGGCCCGGCGGTTGGCGAGTTGCGCGAAACCCTCAGCAGCCTGCGCGCGATTACCCGTCGCCTGCAGGAAGACCCGGCCGGCTACCTGCTCGGCGGCGAGAAGAACAAGGAGTTCCAACCATGACCCCGCGCGCCCATCGCCCGTTGTTGATGCTCGGGCTGTTGAGCCTGTTATCGGCCTGTTCAATTTTGCCGAAAACCGAGCCGAGCACCATTTACCAACTGCCTGCTGCGCCGGTGTCGGCTGTTAGCGCGGGCGCGCCGGTGAGTTGGTCGCTGCGCGTGGCCAAACCGCAGGCGACCATGGTGCTCGACAGCCCGCGCATCGCGGTGGTCCCGCAGGGCAGTGTGATCAGCAATTACCAAGGCGCGCGCTGGGGCGACACCGGCCCGGTGCTGCTGCGCAATCGACTGCTCGATGGCTTCCAGGCCGACGGTCGCGTTCAGCAGGTGAGCAGCGACGACGCGCAGCTTCAGGCCGATGTGGTGTTGAGCAGCGACCTGCGTGCGTTCCAGGCCGAATATCACGACGGCCAAGTAGCGGTGGTGGTGCGCCTGGACGTGCAACTGGTGGACAGCGCCAGCCGTAAAATTCTCGCGGCACGGCGCTTCGATGTGCAGCAGCCGGCAAGCAGCGCGCAAGTGGCTGACGTGGTGCGTGCCTTTGGTCAGGCCAGCGATGCCTTGAGCGCCCAGTTAGTGCCGTGGACCGTGGCCCAGGGCGAGGCCAAGCGAAAACCCTGACGAGTGGTCAGCGGGAGAGCCGATTAGGAGCTAAAGCTACTAATAGCGGCGGTCGATAAGAACAAAGCGTGTAGTCATAACAATGAAATTTGCTGACCGAAAAGTCAGTCGCTTTGTATACAATCTGCCTTCAATCTCCCTCCAAGCCCATACAGGTAACCGCCCATGCGCCTCTGGCAACGCAGTATTCAGTGGCAATTAATCCTCAGCATGGGCGCCGCTCTGCTGGCGAGCATTCTGATTGTTGTCGGCATTTATGCCGCCGTGGTTAACCGCCTTGCGGAGAAGGCGTTGGTCGAGCAGGCCTTGCCGGCCAGCGTGACCGCCATTGGCAATGACCTGGAACGGATTCTCACCGAACCCCTCACCGCCGCCCGCAGCATTGCGGAAAACAGCATGGTCGAGGAATGGCTGGCCAACGGCGAAGACCCGGCCCAGCAGGAAGCGTTCATGCGCTACCTGCGCGGCGTGCAAGGCCAGCAAAAGGCGCTGACCACCTTTATTGTCGCGGCCGACAGCGGCCATTACCTCACCGAAACCAAGTTGGATCGCACGCTTACACGCGGCCCCTCCGAGAACGGCTGGTTCTACAGCTTTGTCGATGGCAGCGAGAACCGCGTGGTGCAGATCGACACCGACAAAACCACCAACCAGCCGACGCTGTTTATCAACCAGCGCATCACCGCCAATGGCAAAACCCTTGGCTTGGCCGGGCTGGGCTACGGTTTGCAGGCGATGTCCGATCTGGTGCGCAACTTTCACTTTGGCAAAACCGGGCGAATCTTTCTGGTTAGCGCCGACGGCAAAGTGAAGATTCACCCACAGGCCGAATTCAACGACACCCGCCAACTCAGCGACTTGCTGGGGAGCGAAGCCGCCGGAAAGTTGCTGGTCGACAGCGGCAAGGCTGTGCACTTCGAGCGCGACGGCGAAGCTTACCTGGCCGTGGCGCAGCCCTTGAAAACCCTGGGTTGGCTACTGGTCAGCGAAGTGCCCGAGGCGGAAATCTATGCCGACGCCAACCAGGCGCTGATCACCAGCAGCCTGATCGGTCTTGCGGTGGCGCTGTTCTCCTTGGGACTGGTGGTGCTGCTGGCCCGTGGGCTGGTGCGTCCGATCAAGCAGGTGACCGATGCCCTGGTGGAAATCGGTGGCGGTGGCGGTGACCTTACCCGCCGTCTGAATGAAACGCGCCAGGACGAATTGGGCGATCTGGCCCGAGGTTTCAACCGCTTCATCGCCAGCCAGCGCGACTTGATCAGCGCCGTGCTCGGCACCAGCGTCAAGCTGCGCACCGCTGTCGACCAAGTGGCCACCGTGGTGGAAAACACCGCCGGCCGTGCCGGGCGCCAGCAGGAAATGACCGACATGGTCGCCACCGCCGTGCATGAGATGGGCCTTACCGTTCAGGAAATCGCCCGCAACGCCAGCAGCGCTGCCAGTACCTCGCAAAGTGCCCGCGACGAAGCCGTGCAAGCGCGGCAAGTGGTCGGCGGTTCAATCAAGCAGATCGAGCAAATGTCCGACGACATCGGCGAGGCGTCTGGCGCCGTCGGCGAATTGGCCAACGAAGTGGCGTCCATTGACCAGGTGCTGTCGGTGATTCGCGGCATTTCCGAACAAACCAACCTGCTCGCCTTGAACGCCGCCATCGAAGCCGCCCGCGCCGGGGAAATGGGCCGTGGCTTTGCCGTGGTGGCTGACGAGGTGCGAACCCTGGCAAGCCGCACCCAGGCCTCGACGGGTGAAATTCAGCAAATGATTCAGCGCCTGAAAACCGGGGCGCAGGCGGCGGTCAGCTCCATGCAGGCTGGCCAGGCGGCGACCGGCAATGGCGTGCAGTCGAGCCAGCGCACAGGCGAATCGCTGGGTTCGATCACGGCGCAAATCGAGCGCATCAGCGACATGAACACCCAGGTGGCGGCGGCCACCGAAGAGCAATCGTCGGTGACCGAAGAAATCAACCGCAACGTGCAGGGCATCGCCGACCTGGCCCACGCCACCTCGGATGAAGTGCAAGTCTGCCGCCAGGACTGCAAAACCCTGCTCGGTCTGGCCGATGATTTGGGCAAACAAATGGGCAGCTTCCGCCTGTAAATTCGTCCGCCGTTCAGCCCCTCTGCCATTGCCCGTGTGGGTGATGGAAGAGGGCGCTGGCAAACCTCTCTGGTTCATCCCCAACGCCTGCGGTAACCTGCCCGCCTGTTCTCCGGGGGTTGGTTATGCACATTCATGTTCTGGGTATTTGCGGCACTTTCATGGGCTCGCTGGCCGTTCTGGCCAAGGAGCTGGGCCACCGGGTGACCGGTTCTGACGCCAATGTGTACCCGCCCATGAGCACCCAACTGCAAGCTCAGGGCATCGAACTGATGCAGGGCTACGACCCTTCCCATCTCGACCCGGCGCCTGATTTGGTGGTGGTGGGCAACGCCCTTTCGCGCGGCAACCCAGCGGTGGAATATGTGCTCAATAAAGGCCTGCCGTATGTGTCTGGCCCACAGTGGCTGGCCGACCACGTGCTGCAAGGTCGCTGGGTGTTGGCCGTGGCCGGCACCCATGGCAAGACCACCACCAGCAGCATGCTGGCCTGGGTGTTGGAACATGCCGGCATGAGCCCGGGCTTTTTGATTGGCGGCGTGCCGCAGAACTTCGCGGTGTCGGCACGCCTGGGCGGCACGCCGTTCTTCGTGGTCGAGGCGGACGAATACGACAGCGCGTTTTTCGACAAACGCTCCAAGTTCGTTCATTACCGCCCGCGCACCGCCATCCTTAACAACCTCGAATTCGACCACGCCGATATCTTCCCGGACCTGGCCGCCATCGAGCGCCAATTCCACCACTTGGTGCGCACTATTCCGAGCGAAGGCCTGGTGATTTACCCGGCCGCCGAAACCGCGCTCAAGCGCGTGATCGACATGGGCTGCTGGACCCCGGTGCAAACCACCGGCGACGGCGCGCAATGGCAAGCCAAGCTGCTCAGCGAAGATGGCTCGCGCTTTGAAGTGAGCTTCGAAGGTGTGGCGCAAGGTGAGGTCGATTGGCCGCTGACCGGCCAGCACAACGTCGCCAACGCGCTGGTGTGCCTCGCCGCTGCGCGGCATGTCGGTGTGGTTCCGGCGCAAGGCGTCGAAGCGCTGAGCGCGTTCAAGAACGTCAAGCGGCGGATGGAAAAGGTCGCCGAGGTGAACGGCGTGACCATCTACGACGACTTTGCCCACCACCCAACCGCCATCGCCACCACGCTGGACGGCCTGCGCAAACGGGTCGGTTCGGCACAGATCATCGCCATCATCGAACCGCGCTCTAACTCAATGAAACTCGGCGCCCACCGCGACGGCTTGCCGGACTCCGTGACCCAGGCCGATCAGGTGTACTGGTTCGCGCCGCCGAATCTTGGCTGGGACCTGGCCGCCACCACCGCCAGTTGCACCGTGCCCTCACAGGTATGCGACTCGCTGGAAGCCATCATCGCCGCTGTCAAAGCCCAGGCCACCCCGGGCACGCAAGTGGTGGTTATGAGCAACGGCGGCTTCGGTGGCCTGCACGGCAAACTCGCGGCAGCGCTGGAGGGCTGAGGCCATGATGAACGGACCCGAACGCGTCACCCTGGCCATGACTGGCGCTTCCGGCGCGCAATACGGCCTGCGCCTGCTCGACTGCCTGGTGCAGGAAGAGCGCGAAGTGCACTTTCTGATTTCCAAAGCGGCGCAGCTGGTGATGGCCACTGAAACCGACGTCAGCCTGCCGGCCAAGTCAAAAATGATGCAGGCCTTTCTCAGCGAATACACCGGCGCCGCGCCCGGGCAGATTCGCGTGTACGGCAAGGAAGACTGGATGGCGCCCGTGGCCTCGGGCTCCGGCGCACCGGGGGCGATGGTGGTGGTGCCGTGTTCGACCGGCACGTTGTCGGCAATTGCCACGGGTGCCTGCAACAACCTGATCGAACGCGCCGCCGACGTGGCGCTGAAGGAACGCCGTCAACTGATTCTGGTGCCGCGTGAAGCGCCGTTCTCCAGCATTCACCTGGAAAACATGCTCAAGCTGTCCAACATGGGCGCGGTGATTCTCCCCGCCGCACCGGGCTTCTATCACCAGCCGCAAACCATCGACGACCTGATCGACTTCGTTGTCGCGCGCATCCTCAATGTGCTCGGCATTCCCCAAGACATGCTGCCGCGCTGGGGTGAGCATCACCTGAGCAGCGATGAATAAAACCGCCCGGGCCGTGCTGCTGGTGCTGCTGGCGGTTCAGTTGTTCGGCTGCGCCACCACCCGCACCTTGAACGCCGCCAAGCCGGGTGCGCCCGTGGTGTATGCCGGCACGCGACTGAATTGGTACACCTTGAACGGCGGCTGCTGTCCGCTCGACCGCTTTGGCGCCGAAGCGCCGAAATACGCAGGGCTGGATTTGCCCGCCAGCGCGTTACTCGACACGCTGTTGCTGCCGTTGTCGCTGGCGGCGGCGTTGGGGTTCAGTCTTGGGGTAAGCGGCGGGTTGTGATGGGTGCTCGCCTTGCGATTCTGGGTCCCCGCGTTCGCGAAGACGACGGGGATAACCCATAAACCTCCGTCGTCCTCGCGAACGCGGGGACCCAGGCTACCGAAGGTGGCGCCTCTCCTGAAGGAGACCCCAATCTGCTGAATGTGCGGTTCGGCGGCATTCCGATTAGCCGCGATGCTTTTTCACAACTCTGCCAAATCAAGGTTCAGTCTTGGGGTGAGCGGCGGGTTGTGATGGGTGCTCGCCTTGCGATTCTGGGTCCCCGCGTTCGCGAAGACGACGGGGATAACCCATAAACCTCCGTCGTCCTCGCGAACGCGGGGACCCAGGCTACCGAAGGTGGCGCCTCTCCTGAAGGAGACCCCAATCTGCTGAATGTGCGGTTCGGCGGCATTCCGATGAGCCGCGACGCTTGTTTCACAACTCAGCCACATCGGGGGTTCAGTCTCGGGTGAGCGGCGGGTTGTGATGGGTGCTCGCCTTGCGATTCTGGGTCCCCGCGTTCGCGAAGACGACGGGGATAACCCATAAACCTCCGTCGTCCTCGCGAACGCGGGGACCCAGGCTACCGAAGGTGGCGCCTCTCCTGAAGGAGACCCCAATCTGCTGAATGTGCGGTTCGGCGGCATTCCGATTAGCCGCGATGCTTTTTCACAACTCTGCCAAATCAAGGTTCAGTCTTGGGGTGAGCGGCGGGTTGTGATGGGTGCTCGGCTTGCGACTCTGGGTCCCCGCGTTCGCGAGGACGACGGGGATAACCCGTAAACCTCCGTCGTCCTCGCGAACGCGGGGACCCAGGCTACCGAAGGTGGCGCCTCTCCTGAAGGAGACCCCAATCTGCTGAATGTGCGGTTCGGCGGCATTCCGATGAGCCGCGATGCTTTTTCACAACTCTGCCAAATCAAGGTTCAGTCTCGGGGGTGAGCGGCGGGTTGTAATGGGTGCTCGCCTTACGACTCTGGGTCCCCGCGTTCGCGAGGACGACGGGGATAACTGATAAACCTCCGTCGTCCTCGCGAACGCGGGGACCCAGGCTATCGAAGGTGGCGCCTCTGCTGAAGGAGACCTCAATCTGCTGGAGGAGCGGTTGGGGGTATTCCGATTAGCCGCGATGGTTTTACAACTTAGCCACATCATCATCCGGCATGTCATCCGCCGCATCGGCGTTGTCGGCGTTGATGCCGGCCAGTGCTTTGATTTCATGGCTGGCTTTGCCATCGCTGATGGCCCAGGTGTCGCTGGCGACGTTGTGTTGGGCGGCGGCGATCTGCTCCAGGGTGAATTGCCATTTGCGCAATTCGCGGCCGTCCATGCATTCGATACGCAACGCCGGGCCGGGGTGGGCCGGGTCGCTGTGCAGTTCGAATTGCCAGGCGTACAGGCCGTTGATTTCCAGCATGTCGGCGGTTTGCAGCACGGAGAGCAAGGTGGTGGTCATGGCCAATCTCGAGCGGTAAAAAAAAGAGCGGCCATAGTGGCCGCTCGATGTGCGTTAAACAATGTGCAATAGGCAGCGCTCAGCGGCCCAGACGGCGCAATTCGTCCGACTCCACAATGCGCACGCCTTCGCCTTCTTCCAAAGCCAGGCGCCATAGCGCGCGGGCCAGCGTGCAGGCCGGAATGCCACGGTATTTACCCGGAACCCAGCGCATGATCGGCGCCAGCAGGCGTTCGCCAAGGCGCGGTTCCAGGCGGTCGCCGATCAGTAACGAAGGGCGGGCGATGGTCAGCTGCGGCCAGTTCTGGGCGATCAGCGCTTGCTCCACTTCACCCTTCACGCGGTTGTAGAACACCGACGATTTCGGGTTGGCGCCCATCGCGCTGATCAGCAGGAAGTGCCGCGCACCCAAGTCGCGAGCGCGCTGGCTGACCGCCAGAACCATGTCGTAATCGACGGCGCGAAACGCTTCCTGCGAGCCGGCCTGTTTGATCGTGGTGCCCAGGCAGCAGAAGGCGATGTCTTGTTTGCCGGCGAGCATCGGCAGCAGCGTCAGCAGGTCGCCTTGCGGGTTGTCCAGGTGAGTGTGTTCGGCGAGCGCTCGACGGGTTGGGGCGAGCACGCGTTGCACCGTAGGCTCGCTGAGCAGACGGTCGAGTAAGTGTTCGCCGGTCAGGCCGGTGGCGCCGGTCAGCAGGATGTTCTGTGGGGTCAAATACATGGTTCTACTCCCTCCTGGAATCCAACAACTTCAAGTCTAGTTGCTGCCGTCGGGGTTGCTCGCTGCGCTGTTGGCCAGGGCGTGTTTGGCCTGACCGGCGCGCAACGTGCGCCACTGGGTGATTACCCCTTTGGGCGCCCAGAGTTGCGGCTCCGACGGTTCGAACTCATCTTCCAGCTCGCGTTTGGCCACGCTGGCCTTGGCTTGCTCGAAGGCCCGTTCCAGGTCGTCGGTGCTGCTCAGTGCTTCGGCAAACAACGCACGGCCGAAGTAGGTGAAGTCGGCCTCATCGGAGCAGCCGAATGAGGTTCTGTCACTGCGCGCGGCGGCCATTACCAGGGTGTTGTCATCCTTGATGTGCGGGATGAAGCCACCCGAATAACACGCCGAAACGACGACCACTTTGTAATGACTCTTTAATGGCACGAGCAGTTCCGCCAGTTCCTGGGCCGGCATATTCGCCAGTTCCAGGCCCGGCTGCACCAGGCTGAGCTGGTGGTCGCTGGAGCCGTGACTGGTAAGGTAGATGAACACCACGTCTTCGGCCCCCGATCGTTCGGCCAGGGTTTTTACCGCGCGGCGCAGGTTTTCGCGGGTGGCCAGTGGGCGGTCGAGCATGTGGTCGCGGTGATTGACCAACGTGATCTGGCCATAGGCGCCGAAGCGCTCGCGCAGCAGGTTGCTGACGTAGTCGGCCTCGCGCAGGAACACGCTTTGCTCGCCGTCGCCAGCCAGGGTCAGGGTGTACAGCTCGACGGCCGGGGTGGAGGCGGGAATGGCGGCCAGGGCCTGGTCCAGCAGCTTGCCTTGTTGCAACAGGCCGACTTCCAACTGATCGGGCAGGGCATTGCCTTGCGCATCGCGGGCCAGCTTGCCGTTCTTCCACGTGCCGTTCTGCACTGTGCCATCGGCCAGGGTGAGCGTGCCGGCGCCGTCGTAGTTGCCACGGGCGAAGTGGCCTTGATAGCGGCCGCCGTCTGCCAGTTTCAAAACGCCTTCGCCGTGGTAACGCCAGTATTTGAAATCGCCGTCGTAACGGCTGCCGTCGGTGCGCTCCAACTGGCCTTTGCCGGTCAGGCTGCCCTGGCTGAACTGGCCGAGCCAGACGTCACCGTCCGCGCTTTGATAGCGGCCTTTGCCCTCAAGATTCGAATTTTTGAAGCTGCCGACATACGTGCTGCCGTCTTCGCCCTTGAGCGTTCCTTCGCCATTGATCACGCCCTTTTTGAAGGTGCCGGTGAGCTGGTTGCCGCGCTCATCGGTGGTGGTGCCGAAGCCTTCGGGCTCGCCTTTCTTGAAGCTGCCTTCAAAGCCGCTGCCGTCGGCACGTTGCAGCTTGCCGATGCCGTGGTACTGATCGTTTTTGAATTCGCCCTGATAGCGGTCGCCGTCTTTGATGACCAGCGCACCGACGCCGTCTTGTTTGCCTGCCTTGAAAGCGCCGGTGTAGCTGCTGCCTTCGCTGTACGTCAGCGTGCCTTGCCCGGCGAAGTCGCCATTGGCGAAACCGCCTTTGTAATGAGTGCCGTCCGAGTGGTGCAGTTCGCCTTCGCCGTCCATCAGGCCGTCTTTGAACGTGCCTTCATACCAACTGCCGTTGGGGTAATCGATCCGGCCTTTGCCTTGCAGCAAACCCTCGACGACCTCGCCGCGATAACGGCCGCCGTCAGGGAGCACGGCGTTGGGCGGGGTCAGCGGTTCGCCTTTGCCGCAGGCGGTAAGCAGCAGGGCAAGGGCGAGGTGGGAGAGGTGGCGCATGGGGGAAACGTCCATGTTGGATCGGGGTTTGGGCGGAGTATGCCGCGATGCTTCCCCAAAAAAACAGGGCGCCGAAGCGCCCTGTTGTTCCACACCGTCCGAAATCAGACGAAGTACAAGCTCAGCGATTCAGCGATATACGCCGGCTTGGCCTGGCCTTCGATTTCCAGGGTGCACTTGGCTTTGAGCAGCCACTGGCCCGGGTTTTTCTCGGTGATGTCGATCACGCTGGCCGACACACGCACGCGCGAATTCACTTTCACCGGCTGGATAAAACGCACGCTGTCCAAGCCGTAGTTCACCGCCATTTTCAGCCCTTCGGGGGCCAGGGCGATTTTCTCCATCAGCACCGGAATCAGCGACAGCGACAAAAAGCCGTGGGCGATGGTGCTGCCGAACGGCGTCTTGGCGGCTTTTTCCGGGTCGACGTGAATGAATTGATGGTCGCCCGTGCACTCGGCGAATTGGTTGATGCGTTCCTGGTCAATCGTCAGCCACTCGGAGTGGCCAAGTTCTTTGCCGATGTAGGATTTCAGTTCAGCGACGGGTACCAATGGCATATGTCCTCCTTGGGGAGACGGGTTTTGTTTTTGTTGAAACGTCCATGCCCGTAGATCATCACGCGAGGTGAAGACGGTCAACCCTGCATCGCTGCGGCGAATAACAGCCCATACAGCCGGCGCGACGGGCTGGTTGGGGCGTTTTGCTTAGCGTGCTTATAATGCCCGACGCGATTTTTTTACCCCGGCGCTGCCCCCGTCGGGTCTGGATTGGAGAACTCCATGCTGTTACGTGGCCTGACTTGGTTGGTGGTTTTCCAACTGCTTGGCACGGTCTTGAACGTGCTGTTCTTGCACATGCTGCCGGGCCCGATCATTGGGCTGGTGCTGCTGCTCGGTTACCTGATTTGGCAGGGCGAGGTGGACGAGTCGATCTCCGTGGCCTCGTCGAGTTTGCTGCGTTATTTGCCCTTGTTGCTGGTGCCGGCGGCCGTGGGCGTGATGGTTTACGCCAAGGCGATTGCCGCCGACTTCTGGGCGGTGGGCGGCTCGTTGGTGTTGTCGGTGCTGCTGTCGATGCTGTTCGCCGGGTGGATGATGCAAAAGCTCATCGACCGTCAGCAGCGCAAGCGAGGTGAGCGCGATGTTTGATGTCGCCGGCGCCTGGCAGGCGCTCATCCATCACCCCTTGTTTGGCGTCGGCGTGACCCTGGCCGCTTACCAATTAGCGCTGGCCGCCTACGAGAAAACCCGCTGGTTTTTCCTGCAGCCGGTGCTGGTCTCGATGCTTGCCGTGATCGCCGTGCTGGTGGCCTGTGGCCTGAGCTACGACGAGTACAAAGACAGCGCCAAAGCCCTGACTATTTTCCTCGGCCCGGCCACTGTGGCCCTGGCGGTGCCGCTGTTTTTGAACCTCAAACGGATTCGCCAACTGTTCTGGCCGACTTTGCTGACCCTGTTAATCGGCGGCATGGTGGCCACCGGCATGGGCGTGTTGTTGGCGTGGTGGTTTGGCGCCGACCATATGATGCTGATGAGCATGGCGCCCAAATCGGTGACCTCGCCGATTGCCATGCTGGTGGCTGACCAGATTGGCGGCATTGCTGCGCTGGCCGCGGTGTTCGTGCTGATCACCGGCGTGATCGGCGCCATCCTCGGGCCTGAGCTGTTGCGCCGCATCGGCGTTCGCCACCCGGCGGCGCAAGGCTTGGCCATGGGCATGACCGCCCACGCCGTCGGCACCTCGCGTGCCCTGCAAGAAGGCGAAGAATGTGGGGCGTTTGCCGCGCTGGCCATGAGCCTGATGGGCGTTGGTACGGCGGTGGCGCTGCCGCTGGCCGTGGCGCTTTTCAGCTGATCATCCCGGCGCAACCGTTGTCACAGCCCTACGAGTGAATCAGGAGCGAGAAAGATGGTGCCGTTGTTTCCCCTCAATGTGGTGCTGTTCCCCGGCAGCGTGCTCGACCTGCAAATTTTCGAAGCCCGTTATCTGGACATGATCAGCGCCTGCATGAAACGCAACGAAGGCTTCGGCGTGGTGTGCATTCTCGAAGGTCGGGAAGTGGGCGAGGCGGCAGACAGCTTCGCCCAGGTCGGCTGCGAAGCGGTGATTCGCGACTGGAAACAACAACCCAACGGCTTGCTCGGCATTCGCGTGGAGGGCGCCCGGCGCTTCAATGTGCAACGCTCGCACGTGCAGCGCGACCAACTGACCACCGCCGAGGTTACCTGGGCCGACGAGGCCTCGGACTTCCCGCTGCTGCCCGAACACGCCGACCTGGCCGCGCTGCTGCAAGCGCTGGCCCAGCACCCGATGGTGTCGGAATTGGGCATGGGCAATGAGGCGACGGGGCAGCAGAGCTTGGGGTATCAGCTGGCGTATCTGCTGCCGTTCGATGTCGAGCAAAAGCTGCAACTGCTGGCGATGGATGATCCGCTGGAACGGCTTGATGCCATTCAGGGGATGCTGGATGAGTTGCAGGGCGAGATGACGGCGTAGCTCAAAAGCATCGCGGCTGAAGCCGCTCCTACAGAGGTTAAATGCGAACCTGTAGGAGCGGCTTTAGCCGCGATTTTTTCACGGCACTATCGGCGCATACCGATACTGCTCCAACGCCTGTGGCAGCGCCCAACTGGCATGGGCGGCCAGCACGGCCAGGCACGCCGGCAGCACCAACCACCACACGCGCGGTGCCATGGCCGGCAAGGGCTGACGCCATTGCGAGCACGTCAGGCTTGCGGCACACGCCGTGGCGGCAAGCAGCGCGCCGGCGATGATGTCGGTTGGCCAATGCACGCCCAAATACACCCGCGACAAGGCAATCGCCAGCGCCGGAATTACTGCCAGCAGTAGCCAGGTCAGGCGCATTCGCACCGGCTGACCACGCCCCGCCAACACCGCCAGCGTCAGGAAAAAGGCGAACGCGCCCGAGCTATGGCCGCTGGGCATGCTGAAGCTGTGCAGCGGCTCCAGCAGAATTTCCGGGCGGGCGCGGCCAAAGAACAGTTTCAGGAAATGGTTGGCGATGGCGCAGCCCAGCATCGTGCCGGTGGCGAAGAAAAAGCTGCGGTATTGGCGGGCCACCAGCAGCATCAGGCAGAGCATGATGCCGACGGTGAGCTGGGTGCGGAAGTCGCCCAGGCGCGTGATGATGGTGATGATGCTGTCCATCGCCGGTTGCCGTTGCTCTTGCACCAGCGCCATCAGGCCCTGGTCGAGCTGACCCAGGCGCGGGTAGCCGATCAGCATGGCGATCAGCAGCACAAAGCCCATGCCGGCCATCCAGGCGGTCGCGCGGTGTTGTTGGCGCAGCGTGCCTTGCAGGCTGGCGCCGATGAACACTGCCAGCGCGGCCGCCACCACGGCGGCTTGTCCCCAGAAGCCCTCCGGCAACGGCAAGCGCATGGCGGCGCCAGTGGCCCAGCCGGGCATCAAATAGGCAATCGACCAGCCGGCCGCGGCAATCAGGCTGACGATGATAAAGCGCGGCAGCGGCATGTCGAGCATGCCGGCCACCATCGGCAACATCGGGCGCAGCGGACCGATATAGCGGCCAACCAACAGACTCGCGACGCCATAACGCTGGAAGTAACTTTCGGCGCTGGCCAGCCATTCGGGATGGGTGCGCAGGCCCGGCAGGTTGCGGATGTTTTGGTGAAAACGCCGGCCCAGCGCATAGGAAATGGCATCGCCCAGCAGGCCGCCCGTGTAACCCAACAGCAGCGTTTCGCCGAGGGTCAGGGCGCCGCTGCCGGCCAGCACGGCAATGGCGAACAGCAGCACCGTGCCGGGCACGATGATGCCGGCAATCGCCAGGCACTCCACGCAGGCCACGACAAAAATGGCGATGCCCAGCCATTGAGGGTTGGCGCTGAGCCAGCCGGTGAGTTGGTTGAGCCACTCCGTCATGGGGCAAGGTCCTGTTGCGAGATCATGTAATAGAAGTCCTGATTTTCCAGTTGCCCACGGCGCAGAGGATTGCGCGTGCAGTGGCGGGCGTAAGCAGCATCGACAAAGCGGTAGAGCAAATGTTCATCGCGGCCGAGGGGAATGCCCAGGCGGGTGGTTTGAATAATCTGCTCGGGGGCGTAGCCGACATCTTCGACAAAAAACCGCTCGGGGTCGAAGCGTTTGCCATCCCAGGCCGGCACTTTAAGGCCGAGGGCGCGGCACAGCAGGGTCTGACCGTTACAGAGTTTTTCCAGCGAGCGCGGCTGGCCCTGGCTGTCGGGGTTGTTTTGCTGCATGCGCTCAAGGCATTCGGGGCCGCTGTGGGCATCGGTATAAGGAAACGCCGACTTGATCAGCACCGCGTTGCCTGGCCCGTGGGCGCTGAAGTTCAGCGAGTCGCCGCCGCGCGCGTAGTACATATAGATGTGCCCGCCATCGAGAAACAGCGCCCGGCGTTTTTCCGTGTAGCCCAAGGAAGAGTGGCTGCCTTTTTCGGCGAAGTAGTACGCCTCGGTTTCGATGATGCGCGCGGCGAGCCACACGTCGCCGACGCGGTGGCGGATCACCTTGCCCAATAAGGACTGCGCCAACAATTGGGCGTCGCGGTCGAAAAAGCAGTCGGGCAGGGCGCGGCCTTCTGGCCAAGTGGGGTGTTGGGCGTTGGGCAAACTAAGGGTGGGATCACTCGGCATGGGCTGTCATCACACTGGGGCAAGGCTTAGGCTCGGGCGATCATAACAATAAGAGCTTTGGCCATGCCCGACCGCAGCCGTGCCGACAGTGCCCACATCAGCCCCAGCGCCCATTACACGGGTTATGTCTGGTACCGCCACCAACTCAGTGACGCCGCTTTTGCCACGCCCTTTGGCCGCTGGGTGCATGGCTTGCTGAGCCCGATTGCCTGGGGCGCGCGGGTCGGCTTTGGGCTGGATATCGAACACCTGTTGTTGCAGCGGCACCTGCTGCTCGATGCTCGGCTGACCGCCGCCATCGAAGAGCGCGGCGTGTGCCAGGTGGTGGAAATTGCCTGCGGGCTGTCGCCGCGTGGTCGGCGCTTTTGCCAGCGTTACCCCGACGTGCGTTATCTGGAAGCCGACCTGCCGGGCATGGCCGTGCGCAAACGCCTGCTGCTGCACAGCGAGGGCTGGCTCAATGGCCGCCATCAGGTGCGCTCGGTGGATATTCTGGCCGAGCAGAGTTTGGAAGCGTTGTTCGCCGGGCTGGATCGGTCCGAGCCGGTGGTGGTGATCACCGAGGGACTGGTGAACTATTTTGAGCGGCCGGTGATTGAACGTTTCTGGACGGCGCTGGCGGCGCAGTTGAGGGGATTTCCCCAAGGCACCTACCTCACCGATTTATACCCCGACCTTAAAGAGCACCCGCGTTACCGCCAGTTGCGCTGGGGCGTGGGGATTATTGGGCGGCTGACGCGGGGCAATTACCCGCTGCACTACAGCGATGCCAGGGAGATTATCGAAGCGTTTGAACGCTGCGGTTTTCGCCACACCGAGGTGCTCGACCCGGCGCTGCACAGCCAAGGCTTGCCGCCAGTGACGCAGGCGACGTTGGTGCGGGTGATTGAGGCATCGGTCTGATATCGGCGTTTGCAGGAATCGAGGCTAAAGCCTCTCCCACAATGAACTCGGTCACCTGTGGGAGAGGCTTTAGCCTCGATTTTTTTGACTCATGCGCACGCCACGGCGGGCATCGCCCCTTGCCTCACCCGTTCGGCCAGCGCCGCACTCCCTGCTGCATCGGTATGCGCAAACACCCAGGCCAATTCCGCGCTGCTGCTTCGCACGGGCAGAATCGCCATGGCGGGCATATCAACCATCTGCAGTTGCCAGCCGCGTTGCGGCATTAGGGTTGGCAAGTCGCCCTGTAAGAGCCCGCCAAAAAATCCGAGTTCGTTCACGTCGACATTCAGTTCACCTATCACCGGATGCAGCAACCGCGCGCGGTTATGCAGCGGCGGATTTCGCGGTTCGTGGCGTTTTTCCAGGTGCGGCCACTGGCTGCGCGGCAGGTGGGTGCTGCCGGGGCTGATCAACGGCAGCGGTTCGCCGCGCAGGAACGGGTTGTACAAACTGGCGCAGGCGTTGCGCTGTTCGAATTGGGCGAGGTGGTCGGCGTTGTGAATCAGCGCGCACTGGGCGTCGGCGCAGGCGCTGGCAAACACGGTGTGCTCCCACGGCTGGGTGAAGTGGTCGTATTCGCCGGCCAATACCAGGGTCGGGCAACGGGGATGTTGGCGGAAGCCGGAAAAGGCCAGCAGGCGCTGGCTGTTTTGCCGGTAGCGCTCGATTTCGGTCGCCGACAAGCGTTGCAACTGGCGCAGCAGGGCTTTGCGAAACACCGGCGCTACGCCGGTTTCCTGACTGCGAGTGGGGTTGAGTAGGCCGGTGACGGCGCCGTGGGCAAACTCGGCGCAGCGCCCTTCGGCCAACAGCGCCAGGCTTTCTTCCAGTAATACCCGCGCGCCTCGGCGGCCAAGCGCGGTGATGCCGGCCAGCAGCAGGCGTGCGCAGTGCTGCGGGTGGCGGCCCGCAAACAGCGCGGCCAACGCCGAACCGTAAGACAAACCAATGGGCATCAGTGGCGGCACGTTGAGTTCGTCGGCGAAGGCGGCGATCAGGTCGGCGAGCGCTTCCAGGCTCAGTTCAGGCGCCAACTGCAGGTTGCCGCCCTGGCTCGGCAGGTCGAGCAGAATCACCGGGTGATTGACCAGCAGCTCCTCCACTTCGCTGGCAAACGAGCGGAAGCACTGGAACGCGCCGCCTAGTAACAGCACCGGGCTGCGCGGGTCGTCGGCGCGGCTGGAATAGGCTTGGTACTGCACGCGCCACTGCCCCAGTTGCACAAACGGGCTGCTCTCTACCAACAGCGCCGGACTGTAGTCGGTGCGATAGCGCATGGCGCGTCTCCCTTCACTGTCATTGTTGTGTTGCCCGTCCCTGGCGGTGGGCAATTGGCTATGACTGCACGGTAGACATCTGCGCCCCGTTTGTTTACCTAACCTTCGGGGGGAGCAGCGGGCCGGTGGCGTGGCAAGTGTCACCGTCTCGCGGCAAGGCGCGCGCGCTGTGCTTGCCAGTGTTACCGGCGGCTGAGTTGTAACGCGCTGTTTACCACCCGCCAGACGCCGCTGGGCGTGGGCCCGCCGCGCCGCTATAATCAGCCGCTTTCCCGACTGCCAGACCGCCTCGACATGACTGAGTCCGTGCTCGACTACATGACCCGCCTGGGTCGCACTGCCCGTGAGGCCTCCCGTGTGGTGGCCCGCGCTAGCACTGCGCAGAAGAACCGTGCCCTGCACGCCGCCGCCGCTGCCCTGGATGCAGCCCGCGCCGACCTCACCGCCGCCAACGAGCAAGACCTCGCCAACGGCCGCGCCAACAACCTTGAACCCGCCCTGCTGGACCGCCTGGCCCTGACCCCTGCGCGCATCGACGAGATGATCGAAGGCTTGCGTCAGGTGGCTACGCTGCCAGACCCCATCGGCGAAATCCGCGACATGCGTTACCTGCCCTCCGGCATTCAGGTGGGCAAAATGCGCGTGCCGTTGGGTGTGATCGGCATCATTTACGAGTCGCGTCCGAACGTGACCATCGACGCCGCCAGCCTGTGCCTGAAGTCGGGCAACGCCACCATTTTGCGCGGCGGCTCGGAAGCGATTAATTCCAACCGCGCCATCGCCGCCTGCATTCAGCAAGGTCTGGCCGAAGCCGGCTTGCCGGCCGCTGCGGTGCAAGTGGTGGAAACCACTGACCGCGCCGCCGTGGGCGCGCTGATCACCATGCCCGAGTATGTGGATGTGATCGTGCCGCGCGGCGGCAAGAGCCTGATCGAACGCATCAGCCGCGACGCCAAGGTGCCGGTGATCAAACACCTGGACGGCATCTGCCACGTGTTTATCGATGCCGCGGCCGATATCGACAAAGCCATTCGCATTGCCGACAACGCCAAAACCCAGCGCTACGCGCCGTGCAACACCATGGAAACCTTGCTGGTGCACGCCGCTATTGCTGAGCGCGTGTTGCCGCCGCTGGCCGCTATTTATCGCGACAAAAAGGTTGAGCTGCGCGGCTGCCCGCGCACTCGCGCGCTGCTGGGCAGCGATGTGCTGGAAGCCACTGAAGAAGACTGGCGCACCGAATACACCGCGCCGATCTTGTCGATTCGTATCGTCGACAGCCTCGACGAGGCCATCGAGCACATCAACACCTACGGCTCGCAGCACACCGACTCCATCGTCACTGAGAACTTCACCCACGGCCGGCGCTTTATCACTGAAGTGGATTCCGCCTCGGTGATGATCAACGCCTCGACGCGCTTCGCCGATGGCTTCGAATACGGCCTGGGCGCAGAAATCGGTATCAGCACCGACAAGCTGCACGCGCGCGGTCCGGTTGGCCTGGAAGGGCTGACCAGCGAGAAGTACGTGGTGTTCGGCGACGGTCACATCCGTACTTGAACACTGAACCGACAGCGGTGGGCAAACGCATTGGCGTGCTCGGCGGCACGTTCAATCCCGTGCACGTCGGCCATTTGCGCAGCGCCCTGGAAGTGGCGGAGTTCATGGGGTTGGACGAGCTGCGCTTGATTCCCAACGCGCGCCCACCGCACCGCGACGCCCCGCAAGTGTCGGCGCCGGACCGCTTGGCCATGGTCGAGCAGGCCGTTGCCGGCGTGCCGTTGCTGACGGTGGACGACCGCGAACTCAAGCGCGATCGGCCCTCTTACAGCATCGAAACGCTAGAGTCGTTGCGCGCTGAACTGGCGGTTGAGGATCAACTGTTTTTACTGCTGGGGTGGGACGCGTTTTGCGGCCTGCCGACCTGGCATCGTTGGGAAGAATTGCTGGACCACTGTCACATCCTGGTGTTGCAACGCCCGGATGCCGACAGCGAAGCGCCGCAAGCGCTGCGTGATGTTCTGGCAGCCCGCAGTGTCAGCGATCCGCTGACCATGAGCGGTCCCGGCGGCCAGATTGCTTTTATCTGGCAGACCCCGCTTGCGGTGTCTGCCACCCAGATCCGGAATCTGCTGGCCAGCGGAAAGTCGGTGCGTTTTCTGGTGCCCGACGCGGTGCTGGCCTACATCAATGCGCACGGACTGTACCGCGCGCAGAACTAGACACGAGAAACGAGTTAACTATGAGCAAGCCCGTAATGCCGAGCGAAGACCTGGTCAAATTGGCCGTCGCCGCCCTTGAAGACATCAAAGCCCAAGACATCACCACCATCGATGTACGCGGCAAAACCAGCATCACCGATTTCATGGTGATCGCCAGCGGTACCTCCAACCGTCACGTGAAGTCCCTGGTGGACAACGTGCTGGAAAAGGTCAAAGAAAAGGGCGTTCGCCCGCTGGGCAGCGAAGGCCTGGACACCGGCGAATGGGCACTGCTCGACCTGGGCGACATCGTCGTTCACGTGATGCTGCCAACCGCTCGCCAGTTCTACGACCTGGAGCGTCTGTGGCAGGGCGCTGAGCAAAGCCGTGCGCAGAACCAGAACAGCGCGGAACAGTTCAACAGCGACGGCGAGTAAGGGCACCCCTTGCGTATACGACTGATCGCTGTTGGTTCGCGCATGCCGCGCTGGGTGGAGGACGGTTGGCAGGAATATGCCAAACGTCTGCCTGCCGAGCTGCCGCTTGAACTGGTGGAAATTCCCCTGAACACCCGTGGCAAGAATGCCGACGTGGCGCGCCTGATCCGTCAGGAAGGCGAGGCCATGCTGGCGAAGGTGCAACCGGGGGAAAAGATCGTCACGCTGGAGGTCACGGGTAAACCGTGGAGCACTGAGCAGTTGGCGGCGGAGCTGGAGCGTTGGCGTCTGGATGCGCGCACCATCAACTTGATGGTCGGCGGCCCGGAGGGTCTGGCGCCCGAAGTGCAGGCTCGCAGCGAACAACGCTGGTCGTTGTCGCCGCTGACCTTGCCGCATCCGCTGGTGCGCATTCTGCTCGGCGAACAGATTTATCGCGCCTGGACCGTGTTGTCCGGGCACCCTTATCACAAATAAAGCCTCGTAATGCCGCAGCCGATCCGCCTCAAGGACCACGAGAAAGACGCCCGCCAAGTTCGCAATCGCGTGGTGGTGGGGGCGGTCGCCATCTGTTTATTGATCGTGGTGCTGATTGCGCGCCTGTATTACCTGCAGGTCATTCAATACGAGTACCACTCGACCCTTTCTGAAAACAACCGCGTGCACGTGCAGCCGATTCCGCCCACCCGTGGGCTGATTTTCGACCGCAATGGCGTGGTGGTGGCCGACAACCGGCCAAGCTTCAGCCTGAGCATGACCCGCGAGCGTGCCGGCGACTGGCAGCAAGTGCTCGACGTCATCGTCGAAGTGCTGGAGCTGACCCCCGAAGACCGCACGCTGTTTGAGCGGCGTATGCGTCAGGGCCGTCGCCCCTTCGAGCCGGTGCCCATTCTGTTCGAGCTGAGCGAAGAACAGATCGCCCGCATCGCCGTGAACCAATTCCGCCTGCCGGGCGTGGAAGTGGTGGCGCAGTTGGTTCGCCATTACCCGCAAGGCGAACACTTCGCGCACTCGGTGGGGTATGTGGGGCGCATCAACGAGGCCGAGCTGAAGGTGCTTGACCCGGTGAATTACAGCGGCACCCACCATATCGGCAAAACCGGTATCGAGCGCTTCTACGAGGCGCAGTTGCATGGCCAGGTGGGCTACGAAGAAGTTGAAACCAACGCCCGTGGCCGCGTTCTGCGCGTGCTCAAACGCACCGACGCGGTGCCCGGCGCCGACATTGTGCTGAGCATGGACATTCATCTGCAGGAAGCGGCAGAAGCTGCGCTGGGCGGGCGTCGAGGGTCCGTTGTGGCGCTGGACCCAAACACCGGCGAAGTGCTGGCGATGGTCAGCCAGCCGAGTTTCGACCCCAACCTGTTCGTCACCGGCATCGGCTTCAAGGCTTACTCCGAGCTGCGCGACTCGCCGGACCGGCCGTTGTTCAACCGCGTGCTGCGCGGGTTGTATCCGCCCGGCTCGACCATCAAGCCCGCCGTGGCGATTGCCGGGCTGGACTCCGGCGTGGTGACACCGAGCACGCGCGTGTACGACCCGGGCTTTTACCAATTGCCCAACTACGACCACAAATACCGCAACTGGAACCGCAGTGGCGACGGCTCGGTGGACTTGCAAGCCGCGATCATGCGGTCCAACGACACCTACTTTTACGACCTCGCGCACAAGCTCGGCATTGACCGCCTGTACACCTACATGAGCCGTTTTGGCATCGGCCAGAAGGTGTCGCTGGACATGTTCGAAGAATCGCCCGGCCTGATGCCCAGCCGCGATTGGAAGCGCGGTCGCTATCGCCAAGCCTGGTTTCCGGGCGAAACGCTGATTCTCGGCATTGGCCAGGGCTACATGCAAACCACACCGTTGCAGTTGGCGCAGGTGTCGGCGCTGGTGGCCAACCACGGCAAATGGATTCGTCCGCACTTGGCGAAAACCGTGGACGGCGTGCCGCCGGTCGACCCCAACCCCATGCCCGATATCGTGCTGCGTAACCCCGGCGACTGGGCGCAAGTGAGCGCCGGTATGCAGCAGGTGATGCACAACCCGCGCGGCACTGCGCACAAAGTCGGCGACACCTCGACCTACCGCATCGCCGGCAAGAGCGGCACCGCGCAGGTAGTGGCGATCAAGCAGGGCGAGAAGTACGACCGTTCCAAGCTCGACGAACGCCACCGCGACCACGCGCTGTTCATCGCCTTCGCGCCGGCCGAATCGCCGAAAATTGCCGTGGCTGTGATGATTGAAAACGGCGAGGGCGGTTCCAGCGTGGCGGCGCCGGTGGCCAAGGCTGTGATGGACGCCTGGCTGCTGGGCGAAAACGGCCAACTGAAACCGCAATACGCACCGCCGGTTACGGCTGAGGCGCCCCGTCATGAATAGCGCTTACTGTGGGGCAGCATGAGTAATAACTTCGACCGGACAATTTCCAACGAAGACGTGATGCGTCGGCGCGCCAGCCTGTTGCAGCGCCTGCACATCGACGGCCAACTGTTCGTGCTGCTTACGGTGCTCGCAGCCGGCAGCCTGTTCGTGCTGTATTCGGCCAGCGGCAAGGACGTTGACCTGCTGTTGAAACAAGCCACCTCGTTCGGCCTGGGCGCCGTGGCCATGTGTGTGATCGCTCAGTTCGAACCGCGCTTCCTGGCGCGCTGGGTGCCGCTCGGTTACCTGGCGGGCGTCGGGTTGTTGGTGGTGGTGGACGTCATGGGCCACAACGCCATGGGCGCGACTCGCTGGATCAACATCCCCGGCATCATTCGGTTCCAGCCGGCGGAGTTTATGAAGATCCTCATGCCCGCGACCATCGCCTGGTACATGGCTCGACACAATTTACCGCCACGGCTTAAACACATCGTTATCAGCCTCGCCTTGATCGGCATTCCGTTCGTGTTGGTGATCCGCCAACCCGACCTTGGCACCTCGCTGTTGATTCTCGCCTCGGGTGCGTTCGTACTGTTTATGGCCGGGCTGCAATGGCGCTGGATCCTAGGCGCGGTGGCGGCTGTAGTGCCGGTGGCGATCGCGATGTGGTTCTTCGTGATGCACGATTACCAGAAGCAGCGGGTGCTCACATTCCTCGATCCGGAGAGTGATCCGCTGGGCACCGGCTGGAACATTATTCAATCGAAAGCGGCCATCGGCTCGGGCGGCGTTTTCGGAAAAGGCTGGCTGTTGGGCACGCAATCGCACCTGGATTTTTTGCCCGAAAGCCATACGGACTTTATCATCGCGGTTTTGGGCGAAGAGTTCGGCCTGGTCGGCATCTGTTTGTTGTTGCTGGTTTACGCGCTGCTGATTGCGCGCGGTCTGGTAATTACTGTCCAAGCGCAGACGCTGTTCGGTAAGCTGCTCGCCGGCAGCCTGACGATGACCTTCTTCGTTTATGTGTTCGTCAATATCGGCATGGTCAGTGGCCTGTTGCCGGTGGTTGGGGTGCCGCTTCCTTTCATTAGCTACGGCGGAACTTCGCTGGTGACGCTGATGTCAGGGTTTGGGCTTTTAATGGCTGTCCACACGCACCGTAAGTGGATCGCTCAGGTTTGATTGGGGTGAGGGATTTAATGCTAGGTTTGCGTCGCTGGGCTACGCGCACGGCACATTTGGCCAGCCTTGCTGGTATCTGCGGTTTCGCCCAGCAGGCTGTCGCCGCTGATTACGAAGGGTCGCCGCAGGTTGCCGAATTCGTTTCCGAAATGACCCGCGACTACGGTTTTGCCGGCGAGCAGCTGGTGACCCTGTTCCGTGAAGTGGAACGCAAACAGTCGATTCTCGACGCCATTTCCCGTCCGGCCGAAAAGGTAAAAACCTGGGCCGAATACCGTCCGATCTTCATCACCGACCGGCGCATTTCCCAAGGCGTCGAATTCTGGCGTCAGCACGAAGCAGCACTGGCCCGCGCCGAGCAGGAATACGGCGTACCGGCGCAGGTGATCGTGGCCATCATCGGCGTTGAAACCTCCTACGGCGGCAACACCGGCAGCTACCGGGTGATCGACGCGTTGTCGACCCTGGGCTTCGACTACCCGCCACGCGCCGAATTCTTCCGCAAAGAACTCAAGCAATTCCTGTTGCTGGCCCGCGAGCAGCAGGTCGATCCGCTGACCCTGAAAGGCTCCTACGCCGGCGCCATGGGCTTGCCGCAATTTATGCCGAGCAGCTTCCGTGCGTACGCCGTGGATTTTGACGGCGACGGCCACATCAATATCTGGAGCGACCCAGACGACGCCATCGGCAGCGTCGCCAGCTATTTCAAACGTCACGGCTGGGTCACCGGTGAAGCGGTGGTCAGCACCGCGCAAATCAGCGGCGAGCAAGCCGAGCAAGGATTGACCCAAGGGCTGGACCCGGTAAAAACCGTGGGCGAGCTGCGTGCCATGGGCTGGTCGAGCCACGAAGCGGTGCGCGACGACGAGCGCGTGACTGCCTTTCGTCTGGAGGGTGAAGCGGGACCGGAATATTGGTTAGGCTTACCCAATTTTTATGTCATCACTCGTTACAATCGCAGCGCGATGTACGCCATGGCGGTGCATCAGTTATCCGATTTGTTGGTTCAGGCCCGGGGCACGAAGTAAATGCAGGCAACGCCGTTCAAGCTCATCGCCTTTGGCGCACTGGCCGTAATGTTGGTCAGCTGCTCCAGCAGCCGTGCGCCGCAGCCGACCCCAACGCCCACCACTGTTTCCGGCCCTGGCGACTTCGCCCGTCCGCACCGCGACGGCGCGCCATGGTGGGACGTCGACATTTCCAAAGTGCCCGATGCCGTGCCCATGCCGCACTACGGCGCCTATAAGGCCAACCCGTACACCGTGCTCGGCAAAACCTATTACCCGATGCCCGACGGCAAGCGCTACCTGGCCACCGGCACCGCCTCCTGGTACGGCACCAAATTCCACGGCCAGGCCACCGCCAACGGCGAGAAGTACGACCTGTACGGCATGAGCGCCGCGCACAAAACCCTGCCGCTGCCCAGCTATGTACGCGTGACCAATCTGGATAACGGCAAAAGCGTGATTCTGCGGGTGAACGACCGTGGGCCGTTTTACTCGGATCGCATCATCGACTTGTCGTTTGCCGCCGCGAAAAAACTCGGTTACGCCGAAATCGGCACCGCCCGCGTGAAGGTCGAAGGCATCGACCCAGCCGAGTGGTGGGCCCAGCAGGGTCGCCCGGTGCCAATGGTGCTGGCGCAGCCGAAAATGGCTCAAGTGCAGCCGGTGAAGACCACCACCACGCAGATCATGGGCCAGCCCATCGAGCAATACACTCCGCCGCCACAGCAGCACGCCGCTGCGGTGGTGCCCGTGCAAATCGACGCAAAAAAACGCTTCACTCGCTCCATCTGGCCTGTATCTCCAGGTCGGAGCCTTCGCCAACCCGGACGCTGCGCAGCTCCTGAAGGACAAGCTGACGACCGTGGTGAGTGCGCCGGTTTTTATCAGCTCTATCGTGCGCAATCAGCAGACGTTGCACCGCGTGCGGATGGGCCCGGTAAACACGCAGGGTGAAGCCCAGAACATCCAGAACAGTGTGCGGTCGGCCAACCTTGGCCAGCCGACTTTAGTGAAGCCGGAATAGCGCCTCGCGCGCCGGCTTCGACCGACTTGCTCGCCAGAGCCTGTTTGCCATTAGTAACTTGAGAGACTGATGAATATCACCGCCTTTACCCGTCGTCTGAGTCTGTTCGCCCTCCTGATCACTGCCCCGGCCACCTGGGCCGCCGAAACGGCCGTTCCTGCCGCACCGGAGCTGGCCGCCAAGGCCTACGTGCTGATGGACGCCGCCAGCGGCAACGTGCTGGTGGAGAACAACGGTGACCAGCGCCTGCCGCCGGCCAGCCTGACCAAGCTGATGACCGCCTACATCGCCACCCTGGAAATCCGTCGTGGCCAGATCAGCGAAAACGACAAAGTGATGGTCAGCGAACACGCCTGGCGTACCGGCGGCTCGCGCATGTTCATCAAAGTGGGCACCGAGGTGTCGCTGGGCGACTTGCTGCACGGCATCATCATTCAGTCGGGTAACGACGCCAGCGTCGCCACCGCCGAGCACATCGCTGGCAGCGAAGACGCCTTCGCCGACATGATGAACACCACCGCCGAAAAACTCGGTATGTCCGGCAGCCACTTCATGAACGCCACCGGCCTGCCTAACCCCGAGCATTACTCCACGGCGCACGACATGGCGCGTCTGGCCCGCGCGATCATCTACGAAGACCCGGCGCACTACGCCATCTACTCGCAGAAAGAGTTCTTCTGGAACAACATCAAGCAGCCCAACCGCAACCTGCTGCTGTGGCGCGACAAAACCGTTGATGGCCTGAAAACCGGCCACACCGACGAAGCCGGCTACTGCCTGGTGGCCTCGGCTGTGCGCGACGGTATGCGTCTGATCGCCGTGGTATTCGGCACCAACAGCGAACAAGCCCGCGCTGCTGAAACCCAGAAGCTGCTGACCTACGGCTTCCGCTTCTTCGAAACCCAGACCTTCTATCAGAAGGGCGCGGAGCTGGCGCAAGGCACTGTGTGGAAAGGCGCGAGCCGCCAGGTGAAAGCCGGTCTGGCCGAAGACCTGACCATGACCCTGCCGCGCGGTCAGCTGAAAAAGCTCGCTGCCAGCATGACCTTGAATCCGCAACTGGTTGCCCCGATTAAGCAGGGCGACGTGATCGGTAAAGTTGAAGTGAAGCTCGAAGACAAGGTGGTGCACAGCGCCGACCTGATCGCCCTCGAGACCGTGGACGAAGGTGGCTTCTTCCGCCGCGTGTGGGATAGCATCCGCCTATTCTTCTTCGGCTTGTTCAACTGATCGCCGCGTTCACCGAATAACCGAGGCACCGGCCTTTCGCTCCAAAAGAGCGGGCCGGTGTCCGCTTTTGCGGACCACAAGTTCGCCGAGACCGCCCATGACCGATGCCCAAAACGTCACCATCGAATTTCCCTGCGAGCGCTACCCGATCAAAGTCATCGGCGATGCCGGCGAGGGTTTCGTTGCGCTGGTAACCGAGATTCTGCAACGCCACGCCCCGGACCTGGACGTCGGCACCCTGGTGCAGCGTGACAGCCGCAACGGTAAATACCTGACCGTGCAATACCTGATCACCGCCACCGGCATCGAACAACTGCAAGACATCAACAGCGACCTGCGCGCCACTGGCCGCGTGCACATGGTGCTCTGATGAGCCAACGCCTGGGCTTTCGCGAGCTCGGCCAGGTTCCCTACGAACCCACCTGGCATGCCATGCAGCACTTCACCGACAGCCGCGTGGCGGACACGCCCGATGAAGTCTGGCTGCTGGAACACCCGCCCGTGTTTACCCAAGGGCAGGCTGGCAAGGCCGAACATGTGTTGTTCCCCGGCGATATTCCGGTGGTGAAAGTGGACCGTGGCGGTCAAGTGACGTACCACGGTCCTGGTCAGCTGGTGGCTTACCTGCTGCTGGATGTCCGCCGTTCCAGTCTCGGTGTGCGCGAGCTGGTCAGCCGCATCGAACTGAGTTTGATCGAACTGCTGGCCAGCTACGGCGTAAAAGCCGAAGCCAAGCCCGACGCGCCGGGCGTGTATGTGGACGGGGCGAAAATTGCCTCGCTTGGCCTGCGTATCCGCAACGGCCGCTCGTTTCATGGCCTGGCCTTGAACGTGGACATGGACCTGCAACCCTTTCAGCGCATCAACCCCTGTGGTTATGCCGGCTTGCCCATGACCCAACTGCGTGAACTGGTGGGACCGATAGAATTTGCCGAAGTAAGTGCCCGGCTGCGCGCGCAGCTCGTCACACACCTCGACTACGCTGAACAGACGACCCTGACGGGCGGAATTGAATCGCTATGAGCACCCTCGAAGTAGCTGGCAACGAAGCAACCGGCACCGCTGTTAAAGCCCCACCGGCCAAGGTGGAAATGGGCGTGAAACTGCGCGGTGCCGAGAAGATGGCGCGTATCCCGGTGAAGATCCTGCCGACCGCGGAATTGCCGCGCAAGCCAGACTGGATCCGCGTCCGCGTGCCGGTCTCGCCGGAAGTCGACCGCATCAAACAACTGCTGCGTAAACACAAACTGCACAGCGTGTGCGAAGAAGCGTCCTGCCCGAACCTGGGCGAATGTTTCTCCGGCGGCACCGCCACGTTCATGATCATGGGCGACATCTGCACCCGTCGCTGCCCGTTCTGCGACGTTGGCCATGGTCGTCCAAAACCATTGGATGCAGACGAGCCGATGAACCTCGCGGTGGCCATCGCCGACCTTCGCTTGAAATACGTAGTGATCACCTCGGTAGACCGTGACGACCTGCGCGACGGCGGTGCCCAGCACTTCGTCGACTGCCTGCGCGAAATCCGCAAGCTGTCGCCGGGCGTGCAGCTGGAAACGCTGGTGCCGGACTACCGCGGCCGCATGGACGTGGCGTTGGCCATCACCGAGCAAGAGCCGCCAGACGTGTTCAACCACAACCTGGAAACCGTACCGCGCCTTTACAAGGCCGCGCGTCCGGGCTCGGATTTCGAGTGGTCACTGGACCTGCTGGAAAACTTCAAAAAACGCGTACCGCACGTGCCGACCAAATCGGGCCTGATGCTCGGCCTGGGCGAGACTGACGAAGAAGTCATTGAAGTGATGAAGCGCATGCGCGAACACGACATCGACATGCTCACCCTCGGTCAGTACCTGCAGCCGTCGCGCAACCACCTGCCGGTACAGCGCTTCGTGCACCCGGACATTTTTGCCTGGTTTGCCGAAGAGGGTACGAAGATGGGGTTCAAGAACGTGGCGTCCGGCCCGCTCGTGCGTTCTTCCTATCACGCTGATCAGCAAGCGCATGAGGCCAAGAAAGGCTAAGCCTTTCGGAGCAAACAAAAAGGGCGGCCCATGGGTCGCCCTTTTTATTTGCCTGAATATTCATGCTCTGTAGCAGCCAGCTTGCTGGCGAACCCTGCACACCTCGGCGTTTCCAAGGTTCGCCAGCAAGCTGGCTCCACAAAAGCAGCGGGGCGCCGTTTATTTCCCGCGTAACCGATTCAACAAGCTGTGATCCGCATACCCATCCGCCGGCAACCCCAACTGCTGCTGATAGGCCCGAACTGCTTTGCGAGTATTGGCGCCAACAATGCCGTCGGCACTGCCCGGCTCAAAGCCATGGGCGGCGAGCAGTTCCTGCAGTTCAATGCGCTCGCTGCGGCCCAGTTGCGGGTCGTCCCGTGGCCAGTCGGCGATCACGGCGGCGTTGGCGCCACGAATGCCGTCGGAGAGCAAACCTACAGCCAACGCGTAGGACGACGAGTTGTTGTACTTGAGGATGCTGCGGAAATTGCTCAGCAGCAAAAACGCCGGGCCGCGATGGCCGGCGGGCAACAGCGCAAGGTCGCCGACTCGCCGGCGAGCGTCGGCGCAACGGCCGAGCCACTGGCGGGCATCACGCCAAGGCGCGTCCATTCAGCCACGCTTTTGCGCTGCTCGGGGTCAGCCAGGGCGTAGTCGAACCCTTGCGGCAAACGCACTTCGAAGCCCCACGGTTTGCCCAACTGCCAGCCTGATTGCTGCAAGTAATGGGCAGCGGAAGCGAGGGCATCGGCGGAGGAGTACCAAACGTCGCGGCGGCCGTCGCCGTCGAAATCCACGGCGTGCTGGTTGTAGGTGGTCGGCATGAACTGGGTCTGGCCCATGGCGCCGGCCCAGGAGCCCACGAGGCGCTCCGGCTGGATGTCGCCATGTTGAAGAATTTGCAGCGCGGCGATCAGTTGTTCACGCCAGAACGCGGCGCGGCGTCCTTCATACGCCAGGGTGGCCAGCGAGCGGATCACGCTGTTGTTGCCGATGTTGTTGCCGTACGCGCTTTCCATGCCCCAGATGGCCACCAGGGTTTCGGCTTGCACGCCGTAGCGTTGTTCGATGCGGCTCAGCGTGGCCTGCTGCTGCGCGTATTGCGCCTGGCCGTTGGCGATGCGGCGGGCCGAGACGGCGCCGTCCAGGTATTCCCAGATCGGGCGGGTGAATTCAGGTTGGCTATTGTCGGCGGCGACCACGGCCGGGTCGAGGGTGACGTTGGCAAAGGCGCGGTCGAACAGCGCGGCGCTGATGCCGGCGTTCACTGCATCGCTGCGCAATTGGTTGCGCCATTCTTCGAAGCTTTGTTGTGGCAAGACAGGCGCGGGCGCGGTGGTTGTGCCGGCAGCGGTCGGTGCATGGGCGGCGGCGGGAATGGCAGGCGGCGTTGGCTGGGGCGCTTGTGGCGCTTCGGCGCAAGCGGTGAGCAGATTGAAATGAAAGCTCAGTGCGGCGCAGGCCAGGATGCGCGGTGACAGGTTAAACATCAGCAGGTCCCAAGACGGTAAACAGCGGCCACCTTATCACGCTGCCGGGGGCGAAGCCTTCACGCCGCGATAAAGCCGGTGAGCGAAAAGCCAGTGCCCGTAAAGACAGAAGCCCCCCAGTTTTGCTGGGAGGCTTCGCGGCGGTAACTGCCTTTGCCTTTCTTCGCGCGTTCCTGACGGCTGCGGAACAGAGGCTGGGCAATGATGGATTTCGCTTTATTGGGACGTTTCTTCGATGTGGCCATGACAATCCTCGGGCGGGGCGGGTGATTGAGGAGGCGTGCCCCGCGGCGCGGATCATCGGCCTGCTGGAGGCCGCTGTCCAGAGCCGTTTATCACTCCTGAGGAAGCGACAAACGTTGTCCGGCGAGCATCAGCGTCAGTCGGCTGATCTCCAACCACGGATCGCCCGGCGCCTGGCCTTTGATTTGCGCATCGACGCGCTGGGCATCTCTAAGCATCAGGTTCCAACGTGCGGCCGAGTGACGCTGAAGCGCTTTGCTCACAAGCGGACGGCGCTTATCCCACACGGGCGGGCGAGCCTGGCTGAAGGCTTTCTCCAGCGGCACGCCTTGACCGTATTGCTGAGCGATGGTCGCCAGCAAGCGCAACTCGCGGGCTAGCGCCCAGAGCACAACGGTGCTGTCGACGCCTTCGCCGCGCAGCCCTTCGAGCGTGCGCAGGGCATGACTGGCCTCGCCATTGAGGGCGGCGTCGATCAGGCCGAAGACGTCATAGCGGGCACTGTCGGCGACCGCCGCTTGTACGGTACTGGCGTCAATCTGGTTACCGTCGGCGAGCAGTTTGAGCTTTTCGATTTCCTGCGCGGCCGCGAGCAAGTTGCCCTCGACGCGCGCAGCAATCATGTCCACCGCTTCCTGGCTGGCGGTCATGCCGGCCTGGCTCATGCGCTGGCGAATCCACTGCGGCAATTGGTGAACGTCCACCGGCCAAATCTGCACGAACTGCGAGTTCGGCCCGTCGATAACGGCTTTCGCCCATTTGGTTTTTTGCGTGCTGCCATCAAGTTTGGGCAGGCTGATCAGCAGCAAGGTGTCTTCAGGCGGACGCGACAGGTATTCCAGCAGGGCAGCGGTGCCCTTGTCGCCCGGCTTACCGTTAGGAATGCGCAATTCAAGCACGCGCTTCTCGGCGAACAACGACATGCTGTTTCCCGCCTGCAACAGCGTGCCCCAGTCAAAGCTGGCGTCGGCGTTGAATACCTGGCGCTCGCTGTAACCCTGGCTGCGCGTGGCGGCGCGGATGGCGTCGGCCGCTTCCTGGCACAGCAGCGGGTCGTCGCCACTGATGGCATAAACGGGCGCGAGGCCGCTTTGCAGGTGTTTGGCGAGTTGCGCGGGGGCGAGCTTCATAGGCGGGGAAACATAAGAAGGGGAGGCTGGGCCGCCGCAGCGGCCTGAGCGAACTTACTGGGTTTGGATCGGCAGTTGCAGCGGCGATTGCTGCGGCTGTTCGGCTTCGGCTTTGCGCGCCGCTTCGATGGCGTCGGCTTCGGCCTGGGCTTTGGCGTCGGCGGCCTGTTGCAGCTGGTCCAGTTGCGCTGGAGTAATCAGCTGCATGCGTTGCGCCAGTTGCAGCACCAACTCGTGGCGCAGTTCGTCTCGCAGCTGTGTCGCTTCCTGCTCCGAACCGATCAGGTTGTTTTCATCGTTTACGTAGGTGTTTTGCACGTCGACCGAATTCTTCAACAACACCGTATTGTTAGCGCCGCGAAGTTCGTAGGCCACGGCCATGTTGGCTTCGTATTCAGCGCTACGGGCACTGCCGGTGTAGCTGACGGTACGGTAACTGGCGGTTTCGCTGGTCAGGGCCATGGTGTACTGCGCGCCCGGGTGCACGTTAACGCCGCTGTTGATCAGCGTTTGACGCAGGTCTTTGACCAGCGGGCCGTAGGCATCGCGGGCGGTGAGGTTGATGTCGCTAAGGGCGAACGCCATGTCGCCTGAGCCGCGCAGCTGGAAGCCACAGGCGCTGAGCATGGTAGCCAGGCCGATTACCATCAGATTCCGTTTGATCATGTGTGTATCCCCTTAACCCTTCGGTAGCGCTGCGAATCGGCGCAGCGCTTACATCAATTTGTGATCGCGGCGCTTGGCAGCCGCGATGCGTCATCAGCTCGCGACGATGTTGACCAACTTGCCTGGCACCACGATGACCTTGCGAATGGTCAGGCCATCGAGGAAGCGCAGCACGTTCTCGTTAACCCGCGCGGCGGCTTCGACTTCTTCGCGGCTGGCCGTTGCCGGCACGTCGATCTGGCCACGCAGCTTACCGTTCACTTGCACCACCAGTTGCAGGTTGTCTTGCACCAGGGCGCTTTCGTCCAGCACCGGCCATTGGGCGTCGATCACGGCGCTCTCATGGCCCAGCTCCAACCACAATTCATGGCTGATGTGGGGCGTGATCGGGGCGAGCAACAGGGCCACAGTTTCCAGACCTTCCTGCAACAGGGCGCGGTCGGTGTCACTCTCTTGCGGCGCTTTTTCCAGCACGTTCATCAGCGTCATCACCTGGGCGATGGCGGTGTTGAATTTGTGGTGTTGGCCAATGTCCTGGCTGGCTTGCTTGATGGCCAGGTGAATGGCGCGGCGGATGTCTTTCTGCGCATCGCTGAGGCTGGCGACATCGAGGCTGCCGGGCACGCCGCGCGCGACGTGCGCCTGGGCCAAACGCCAGACGCGGCGCAAGAAACGGTGCGCGCCTTCCACGCCGGAATCGGACCATTCCAGGCTCATGTCGGGCGGCGAGGCAAACATCATGAACAGACGGCAGGTATCGGCGCCGTACTGGTCGATCATCGACTGCGGATCAACGCCGTTGTTTTTCGACTTGGCCATTTTCTCGGTGCCGCCGATTTCGACGGGCAGGCCGTCGGTTTTCAGCTTGGCGCCGATGATCTTGGCTTTGGCATCGCGCTCGATTTCCACATCTGCCGGGTTGAACCAGGTTTTGCTGCCGTTGGCTTCGAGGCGGTAGTAGGTTTCGGCGATGACCATGCCCTGCGTGAGCAGGTTTTTGAACGGCTCGTTGGAGTCGACCAGGCCTTCGTCGCGCATCAGCTTGTGGAAGAAACGTGCGTAGAGCAGGTGCAGAATCGCGTGTTCGATGCCGCCGATGTACTGATCCACGGGCAGCCAGTGGTTGGCTGCGGCTGGGTCGACCATGCCCTTGGTGTAGTTCGGCGAGGCGTAGCGGGCGAAGTACCACGACGACTCCACGAAGGTGTCCATGGTGTCGGTTTCGCGCTTGGCTGCGCCGCCGCATTTCGGGCAGGTGCAGGTGTAGAAGTCGGGCATGCGCGCCAGCGGACTGCCGGCGCCATCGGGCACCACGTCTTCTGGCAGCACGACGGGAAGTTGGTCTTCCGGCACCGGCACGTCACCGCAGGCGTCGCAGTGAATGATCGGGATCGGGCAGCCCCAGTAACGCTGACGGCTGATACCCCAATCGCGCAGGCGGAATTGGGTACGGGCCTGGCCGAGCGATTTTTTCTGCAAGGCCACTTCGATGGCATCGAACGCGCCGGCAAAATCCAGACCGTCGAACTCACCGGAATTGATCAGCTGGCCGTGCTCGCCATACGCGGCTTGCCACGGCGCCGGGGTTTCGTCGCCGGCGCTGGTGCGCACCACGGTTTTAACCGGCAGGTTGTACTTGTGGGCGAATTCGAAATCGCGCTCATCGTGCGCGGGCACTGCCATCACAGCGCCGTCGCCGTAGTGCATGAGCACGTAATTGGCGACCCACACAGGCAACTTCTCGCCGGTCAGCGGGTGCTCTACGAACAGGCCAGTGGCCAGGCCTTTCTTTTCCTGGGTGGCGATGTCGGCTTCGGCCACGCCGCCGCGTTTGCATTCATCGATAAACGCTTGCAGCTCGGCAGCCTGGACGGCCGGCAGCTTTTGCAAGGCAACGGTTGCCAGCGCGTGTTCGGCGGCAACGGCCACATAGGTGGCGCCCATCAGCGTGTCGGCGCGGGTGGTGAAGACTTTCAATGCGCCGGTCTGGCCAATCGAGGCTTGGTCGTAGGGGAAGCTGACTTCCATGCCGCGCGATTTGCCGATCCAGTTGCGCTGCATGGTTTTGACCTGTTCCGGCCAGCCATCCAGGTCGTCGAGGCTGGTCAACAGCTCTTCGGCGTACGCAGTGATCTTGAAGTAGTACATCGGGATTTCGCGCTTCTCGATCAGCGCGCCCGAACGCCAGCCACGGCCGTCGATAACCTGCTCGTTGGCCAGCACGGTCTGGTCAATCGGATCCCAGTTCACGGTGCCGTTTTTGCGGTAGATCACGCCCTTCTCGAACAGCCGGGTGAACAGCCATTGTTCCCAGCGGTAGTAGTCCGGTTTGCAGGTGGTGACTTCGCGCGTCCAGTCCACCGCCAGGCCCAGGCTTTTGAGCTGGTTCTTCATGTAGGCGATGTTTTCGTACGTCCACTTGGCGGGCGCGACGTTGTTTTTCATCGCGGCGTTTTCCGCCGGCATACCGAAGGCGTCCCAGCCCATGGGCTGCAGCACGTTTTTGCCTTGCATGCGTTGGTAGCGAGCGATTACGTCGCCGATGGTGTAGTTGCGCACATGGCCCATGTGCAGCTTGCCGCTGGGGTAGGGGAACATCGACAGGCAATAGAAGGTGTCTTTGCCTGGCTGTTCGCTGACCACGAAGGACTTCTGCTCGTCCCAGTAGGTTTGCGCGGCGGCTTCGGTTTCACGGGGCTGATAGTGTTCGTGCATGGCTACTTTTGGCTGAAATAAGTGAGCTACAGGGCGCAGCAGCGGTGTTCGGGCGCGGCCTGTTCGAAGAACGCCGTAGCATACATGAGCCCGCTGGGGGCTGGGAAACCCTGATTACGCCTGTCGCCCAAGGCTTCGCCGTTGGTCGCAGCAGCCGGCTGGTTATGGGGGCAGCGCTAAGCTTGCTGAAAGCATCAAGAGCACGGAGCGGGCGAGGGTGAGCATGGCGCAGTTCGGGCGGGAAAACGCACAGGGCGGTCTTTACGAGCGTCTTTTGCACCGGCTTGCCATCGCCCTGGACGAAGCCGACAGCGACACCCGCCTGCGTAACCAAACCCCCGAAGAACTCGAACTGCGCGGCCTCAGCCCGGCCGAGCTGGAGCTGATTCGCGCCTATCTGGATCGAGACCTGCACTGGCTGCGTGGCTGGCATGCAGCGGCCAAGGAAGTGGCCCTGATCGAGCAAAGTCCCGCGCCCACCTTCAAGCCGCCGCGTTCCTTGCAGAGCGCCAAAGTGGTCAAGCCCAAAGGCCTGATGAAGCGGCGCAACAAGCTGCAATGTGCGCTGTGCGGCACCCCCGCGATATGGCGTCCGGGCGAAGGCGTTCAGGCCTGTAGCGCCTGCGGCTCACAGTTGTTCCGCGCCGCCAAACCCCGGTAGGCTTCGCGCACCCTGGGAGGTGCTCGATGATCCTGCGCTACTTTTTCAAACAACTGCTGCTGCCGCCGGGCTGCCTGTTTCTGCTGCTGCTACTGGCCTGGTGGTTGCGTCGACGCATGCCGCGTTTTGCCCTGGGCTGTTTCGTGCTGGGCTTTGGCGGCTTGTGGTTGAGCAGCCTGCCGATAGCCGTCGAAAACCTGGCGAAAATCGTCGAGCGCGAGCCCGCCATCGCAGTCGCGCAATGGGGCGAGCTGGCCAAGCAAGCAGACGCCATTGTGGTGCTCGGCGTTGGCCGCGAACGCGACGATCCGGCCTGGGCCGGCGACCAAGCCAGCCACCTGGCCGTGGAGCGCGTGCGCTATGCCTCGCGGCTGGCGCGCGCGTCCGGCCTGCCGGTGCTGATCAGCGGCGGCGCGCCGTATGGCGAACGCGTGAGCGAGGCCGAGCTGATGACGGAGGTGATGGTGCGTGACTTGCGAGTGCCCGTGCGCTGGCAAGAAGGCCGCAGCCGCACGACCTTGGAAAACGCTGACTACAGCGCGCAGATGCTGCGCGACGAGGGCATTCGGCGCGTGGTGTTGGTCACTCACGCTGCGCACATGCCCCGCGCGCGCTGGTGTTTCGAACGCGCCGGATTCGAAGTGGTGGCCGCGCCAGTCGGATTTATCAGCGTGCCTAACCAGCGGCCCTTAGGCGGCTGGTTGCCCGAGAGCAAAGCCATGTGGCAGACCGGGCAGCTGTTAAACGAAGTGGCGGGGCAGATTGCCTATCCGTTGTTTTACCGGTGAGTCGCGAGGCGGGGAAAGATCAAGGGCATCGCGGCTAAAGCCGCTCCCACCCAAAGCGCATCAGCGTCCCACGCAACGACACCGTCCCGTAGGAGCGACTTCAGTCGCGATGCTCTTGATTTTGAACGCCGGCTAATGGGAATGCCGTTCAGCCATTCCCCGGTTAAACCGTTTTCGCTATCCGACTCGCCAGCAGCGCCCAGCCAAAGATCAGCAGACACACAATCACCAGCGGCCACGAGCGCCATTGCAGGTAGGGCGTGAGCTTCTGCATCGGCACCACTTCGCCGTAAAGCACGCCTTGCTGGAACTGCGGAATCTGCGTGGTGATATGGCCAAACGGGTCGATCAACCCGGTCACGCCATTGTTGGTGGCGCGAATCATCCAGCGGCCCGCTTCCAGCGCGCGCATCTGCGCCATTTGCAGGTGTTGCAGAGGGCCGATGGAGGTGCCGAACCAGGTGTCGTTGCTCACCGTGAGCAGCACCTGGCTCTGTGCCGACAAGGACGCGGCGAATTCCGGGTACACCACTTCGTAGCAAATGAACGGCGCGATCTTGTAGCCCTTGGCCTCCAGCAACGCCTGATTTGCCGGGCCGCGCGCGAAGTCGGACATCGGTAAATCAAAGAAGGCGATCAAGCCGCGCAGCGAGGTCTTGCAGCGGCACGTACTCGCCAAATGGCACCAACTTCTGCTTCAGGTAAGTGCCGCTGCCATCGCCCACTACGGTAATGCCGTTGTAGTAGCGCTTGTCGCCACGCTCGTTGGTTTCGCGAACGGGCACGCCGGTGATCAGCGTGGCCTTACGGTCGTTGGCGAAACGCGCCATCACGCTTAAGTAACCTTCGGCGAACTCTTTCAGAATCGGCACCGCTGTTTCTGGCCAGACGATCAGGTCCACCGGTTTGGCGCTGAAGGTCATGTCGCGGTACAGCGCCAGCTGTGCGTTTAGGTGCTCGGGATTCCACTTCATTTCCTGGGCAACGTTGCCCTGGATGGCGGCGACTTTAAGCGGCGCGCCAGCCGGCTCGGTCCAGGCGTGATTCTTCAGGCCGAACGCCACCAGCCAGGGTGCGATCAGCATCACCACGCCAACTGCCAAAAGGCCTTGCGCTGACCGAGGCGCGGCAGGTTGATCAGCAGCGCGGCGGTTAATGCCAGCACAAAGGAAATCAGCCACATGCCGCCAACGGGCGCCAAGCCACTGAGCGGGCCGTCGAGCTGGCTGTAGCCGGCGTACAGCCAGGGGAAGCCGGTCAGGAACCAACCGCGAAACGCTTCCTGTGCCAGCCACAACGCGGCGAAGGCCAGGGCGTCGGCCAATGGCGCTTCAACCCGGCGCAACCAACGCGCCCAGACAAAGGCGGGCAGGGCGAAGAACCAGGCGATACAGGCGCAGAAACCTACGGTGAGGAACAACGCCAACGGCGCGGAGGCGCCGCCGTAGTCGTGAATGCTGACGTAAATCCAGCTGGTGCCGGCCACGAACACGCCGAAGCCATAGCACCAACCACGGCCCAACGCCTGACGTGGCGTGAGGTCGCGCAGGCCGAGGTAGAACACGGCAATGGCGAGCAGGGCCAAGGGCCAGATGTCGAAGGGGGCGAGTGCGAGGGTGGTGGAAGCGCCGGCGGCGAGCGCGATCAGGTTGCCAACCCAGCCGCTCCTGGAAATCCAGTTCATTGTTTTCCTGTTCGTAGCTCGGTATCGAGTGTGCGCACGGCGTTGGGCTTCGCCTTTGGCTCAACCCAACCTACGTGAGCAATGTTTTTTAACGGTCGATTCGGGTCAGTCGCAGCAGGTGGATGCGGCGGCTGTCTGCGCTCAGTACGCGGAAACGGAAGTCGCCGATTTCGGCAATTTCGTTGCGTTTGGGCAGATGACCGAAGGCGCTCATGACCAGGCCGCCGACAGTGTGGAACTCGTCGTCGGTGAATTCGCTGTCGAACGACTCGTTGAAGGCGTCGATGGGCGTCAGCGCTTTGATCAGGAAATCGCCGCTGGGCAGCGGTTTGATGTAGCTGTCTTCTTCGACGTCGTGCTCGTCTTCGATGTCGCCGACGATCTGCTCCAGCACGTCTTCAATCGTCACCAACCCCGCCACGCCGCCGTACTCGTCGATGACGATGGCCATGTGGTTATGGTTGGCGCGGAATTCGCGCAGCAGCACGTTGAGGCGCTTGGACTCGGGCACAAAGTGGCCGGTCGCCAGCATGTCTTTGATGTTGAACGGCTGGCTTTCGTCTTGCAGCACCAGGGGCAGCAAGTCTTTGGCCAGCAGCACGCCGATCACGTCGTCCAGGCTTTCGCCGACGACGGGGTAGCGCGAGTGGGCCGATTCGATAATGGCCGGAATCAGCTCTTTGGGCGTCAGGCCCGCTTTGATGCTGACCATCTGCGAGCGCGGCACCATGATGTCGCGCACTTGCAGGTCGGCTACCTGAATGGCGCCTTCGACAATGGCCAGCGCTTCGCTGTCGAGGAGTTTGTTCTGATGGGCGTCGCGCAGCAGCTCCAGCAGCTCCTGGCGGTTTTTCGGCTCATGGGCAAAAGCCTGGGTGAGTTTGCCTAACCAGGATTTTTGCCCGGTTGCTCGATCGGTCTTCGCTCATGCTGTGTACTCAGTGTTCCGTTCTGGTGCCTGTGAATCAGGCTATTCGTCGCTGGCGTATGGGTCGGGGTGACCCAGTTCAGCGAGCAATTGTTGTTCCAAGGTTTCCATCTCGACGGCTTCTTCCTCGTCGATATGGTCGTAGCCTAATAAATGCAAGCAGCCGTGAATCACCAGGTGCGCCCAGTGCGCTTCCAGGCTTTTGCCCTGTTCGGCGGCCTCACGGTCGACCACCTGCACACAGATCACCAGATCGCCGAGCAGGGGAATGTCGAGCAGTTCATCGGGCACGTCGGCGGGGAAAGACAGCACGTTGGTGGCGTAGTCTTTCTGCCGGTAGGTGTGGTTGAGTTCGCGCGCTTCGGCTTCGTCGACCAGGCGAATGGTCAGCTCCGAATCTGCCGTGCGTTGGCGCAGCGCCAGTTCACACCATTGGCGGAACTGGGCTTCGGTGGGGCTGGCGGCACTGCTGGCGTTCTGCAGATCAAGCTCAAGCATCGCCGCGGTCTGCCTCGGAGGCTGCTTTTTTGCTGTCGGCGCTTTTGCGTTCGGCTGCGGTTTCGAAGGCTTCATACGCCTCGACGATGCGCTGCACCAGCGGGTGGCGAACCACGTCTTTGGACAGGAAGTGCGTAAAGGAAATACCAGGCACATCCTTCAACACGTCGATCACGTGGGTCAGGCCCGACTTGGTGCCGCGCGGCAGGTCGACCTGGGTGATGTCGCCGGTGATCACCGCCGTAGAACCAAAGCCAATCCGCGTGAGGAACATTTTCATCTGTTCCAGCGTGGTGTTCTGGCTTTCGTCGAGAATGATGAAGCTGTTATTCAGCGTGCGGCCGCGCATATAAGCCAGCGGCGCAACTTCGATCACCTGTTTCTCGATGAGCTTGGCCACTTGTTCAAAGCCGAGCATTTCGTACAGCGCGTCGTACAACGGGCGCAGATACGGGTCGATTTTCTGCGACAGGTCGCCTGGCAAAAAGCCCAATTTCTCGCCAGCTTCGACCGCTGGACGCACCAGCAGAATCCGGCGGATTTGTTCGCGCTCCAGCGCATCCACGGCGCAGGCCACGGCCAGGTAGGTTTTACCCGTACCGGCTGGGCCGATGCCGAAGTTGATGTCGTGATCGAGGATCGATTTAACGTAGCGCTGCTGATTCAAACCGCGCGGGCGAATCATGCCCTTGCGGGTGCGCAGCGCCACGTTCGCTTCTACTGTGCTGCTGGCAGCCAATTGCTCAACCGCAGATTCCTGCAGGAACAGATGGACGATGTCCGGCGACAGTTGGGTGGCGTTGGTTTCGCGGTACAGGCGGCGCAGCAGTTGCTCGGCGGCCTGGGTGGTTTCGGGTGGACCCACCAATTCGAATTGATTTCCGCGGTTGCGGATTTCGATAGCGAGGCGCTGTTCGATCAAGCGTAAGTGCTCGTCGAATTGCCCGCACAGATTAGCGAAGCGGCGCGCTTCAAAGGGTTCGAGGATAAAACGATGCGGTTCTATGGGTGCGTTCAAGGTCGTGTGTAGCCGCCACTCGGCAAGTAGGAAGAACCGCAGGATAACTCCGGATGCCCGAGTGGGAAAGCTCGGGCATCTGCGCCGTTAGTGGCACTCGGCCACAGCTGCCGCTTGCGCGTCGTTTTCCACGACCAGGCTGCCGCGCAAGGAGTGAGGTCTGGCCTCGTCGATCCGTACGTCGGCGAATTGCCCGATCAAGCGCGGATTATCGCAGCGGAAGTTAACGATACGGTTGTTCTCGGTGCGGCCGGTGAGCTGCCCCGGGTCGCGCTTGGAGAAGTCATTGACCAGCACGCGCTGAATGCTGCCGACCATCTTGCGGCTGATTTCAAAGCCTTGCTGATCAAGCCGATGCTGCAAGCGGGCCAGGCGTTCGCGGTTGGTTTCGGCCGGAATATCGTCGGGCAAATCCGCCGCTGGCGTGCCGGGGCGAGCGCTATAAACGAAGGAATAGGAGAAGTCGAAACCAACGTCGGCCACCAGTTGCATGGTGTTCTCGAAGTCTTTTTCGGTTTCGCCGGGGAAGCCGACGATAAAGTCCGAGGTGATGCTGATATCCGGCACCGCCGCCTTCAGCTTGCGGATTTTCGACTTGTACTCCAGCACCGTGTGGTTGCGCTTCATGGCCGCCAGAATGCGGTCGGAGCCGGCCTGCACGGGCAGGTGCAGGTGCTTCACCAATTCCGGCACTTCGGCGTGGGCGCGGATCAGGCTGTCGGAAAACTCCAGCGGGTGCGAGGTGGTGTAGCGAATGCGGTCGATGCCATCGATGGCGGCGACCACGCGGATCAGCTCGGCCAAATCGGCCGTGCGGCCGTCATGGGTCACGCCACGGAAGCCGTTGACGTTCTGCCCCAGCAGCGTCACTTCGCGCACGCCGTGCTCGGCCAGGTGAATCACCTCGGCCAGCACGTCATCGAATGGCCGGCTGACCTCTTCGCCACGGGTGTAAGGCACCACACAGAACGTGCAGTACTTGCTGCAGCCTTCCATGATCGACACGAAGGCGCTGGGCCCGTCGATGCGCGGCTCGGGCAGGCGGTCGAATTTTTCGATTTCGGGAAAGCTGACATCCACCTGCGGCAGGCGGGTGACGCGCGCGGCGTCGATCATTTCCGGCAAGCGGTGCAGCGTCTGCGGGCCGAACACCACATCCACATAGGGCGCGCGGTCGCGAATGGCGGCGCCTTCCTGACTGGCCACGCAACCGCCAACGGCGATCACCATGTCGGGTTTGGCCAGCTTCAGCTCGCGCCAGCGGCCCAGTTGCGAATACACCCGGTCTTGAGCGCGCTCGCGGATGGAGCAGGTATTGAGCAGGATGACATCGGCGTCTTCAGCGCGGGCGGTCACTTCCAGGGCCTGATGTTCGCCCAGCAGGTCGATCATGCGCGAGCTGTCGTACTCGTTCATTTGGCAACCGTGGGTTTCGATATACAGCTTCTTGCTCATGCGCGTTCCGGATCTCAACGAGATGGGGTGTAAAACGAACCGCGTATTATAGGGACGCCGATGGCTGCGGCCTAGCATTGCCTGACGGGAGCCTATGCTATGATCGCGCCCCCCCAAAATTTCCCCCGGTTTTTCTCCCTCCCATGAGCAAGCGTGAACCTATCTATAAGGTGATCTTCCTCAACCAAGGCCAGGTGTTCGAGATGTACGCCAAGCAGATCTACCAAAGCGATCTGTGGGGCTTTCTGGAAGTGGAGGAATTCGTTTTTGGTGAGCGCACGCAGGTGGTGGTTGATCCCAGCGAAGAAAAGCTGAAGGCGCAGTTTGAGGGGGTTGTGCGCAGTTTTGTGCCGATGCATGCGATTGTGCGGATTGATGAGGTGGAGCGGTTGGGCACGCCGAAGATCAGCGAGGCACGGCCGGGGGCGGGGAATGTGATGCCGTTTCCGATGCCTATGCCGGATAAGTAAGTGTTTCGTTTTTGCGGTTTTTGCGCTGGTATTCATTACCGCGTGTGCTGAACGTTTGCTTTCGCGCCTTACGCGCGACTCACTTTCAGCAGTCGCCCTAAAAAGTAAGCAAAAACGGCTTGCCCCTACCTTGGGTCTGCGCTGCGCTGCGACTCCCCTCGTTCCGCCGCCGCTCCGGGGGCACGTCACAACGGGCCATCCATGGCCCGATGTTCCTCTCGCGGCTCCCGGCCGCTCAACCCCCTCCACGTCGACTCCACTCGGCCTGCGATAAACGGGGCGGGTAGATCACAAGCCAGATCACGATCACAAGCCAGACCGCGATCACAAGCCAGATCAAAATCACAAGCCAGACCGCGATTAAATTCCCCTCTCCGCCTGCGGGAGAGGGGCTAGGGGGTGAGGGCAAGCCCCAACGCGGTCTCCGTTCGGCCACAATCCACCGCTGTATCCCCAATCCCACCCCCCACTGTCTCTGTTCGCCCCACCGCCCGCGCTTCTACACTCCCTCTCTTGCCTGCCGCCCGCCGAGCCTTCTCATGCACTCGCGTTTCCCGCTGTTACTCATCGCCGCCTTCGCTGCGCTCTATGTCATTTGGGGTTCCACGTACTTGGTCATCCGCATCGGCGTAGAAACCTGGCCGCCTCTGTTAATGGCGGCGGTGCGTTTTCTGATTGCCGGCGGGTTGATGTATGCCTGGCTGCGCTGGCGTGGTACGCCGGCGCCGACGTGGCGGGAGTGGCGGGCGGCGGCGTTGGTGGGCACGTTGTTGTTGGCGTTGGGCAACGGCGGAGTCACGTTGGCGGAACATGCGGGCGTGGCGTCCGGTGTGGCGGCGTTGGCGGTGGCGACCGTGCCGTTGTTCACGCTGGTGTTCAATCGCTGGTTCGGGCACCTGCAATTCGAAGCTTGAGTGGGCCGGCATCGCGCTCGGTATGACCGGCATCGCGCTGCTCAATCTCGGTTCCAACTTGCAGGCCAGCCCGGCCGGTGCGGCCTTGATTCTGTTTGCCGCCGCCAGTTGGGCGTTCGGGTCGGTGTGGGGCAAAACCTTACCGCTGCCGAACGGTCCCATGGCCAGCGCGACGGAGATGCTTGGCGGCGGCGCGGTGATGTTGGTGGGCAGCGCGCTCAGCGGTGAGCGCATGACGCAACTGCCCAGCGCCGCTGGCTGGGGCGCGCTGCTGTATCTGATTTTCTTCGGCTCGATTATCGCGTTCAGCTCGTACGTGTACCTGCTTAAACACGTGCGCCCGGCCGCCGCCACCAGTTATGCCTACGTCAACCCGGTGGTCGCGGTGTTGTTGGGTATCTGGTTTGCCAATGAGCAGATCGGCATCGAGGAATGGCTGGCCATGCTGGTGATCATCAGCGCGGTGGTGTTGATCGGTCTGCCGCAGTGGCGGCGCGGGTCCGCCAAGCAGTAGCGCCCCCGCCGTGGCTGACTAAGCTAGCTGAGCAAGATCACGCAATGGAGGCAGTATGGGTGGTTGCAAGGCATGGCTGGTCGGCCTGCTGGTCGCGCTGTGCGGTGTTCAGGCGTGGGCCGCGCCGTTGCAGCTCAACAGCGAGGAGCGCGCGTGGGTGCAGGCGCATCCGGTGGTACGCGTTGGCTTGCAGCGCGGTGGCTGGGAGCCGTTCGATGTCATGGGCGCACAAGGCCAGCACACGGGCATTTCCGGCGATTACCTGGCCTTGCTCGGCCAGCGTCTGGGCATTCGTTTCGAAACGGTGCAGTTCGACGATTGGAACGCCACCCTCGCGGCGCTGGGTTCTGGCCAGGTCGACATGCTGCCCTCGGTGGCGCAGACGCCTGAGCGTGAGGGCCGCATGGCCTTCACCGACTCCTACCTGACCAGCAACAGCCTGATATTCACCCGTCACGAATCCCCCATTCGTAATACACAAGACCTCGCCGGCAAGCGCGTCGCCATAGAACGGGGCTACGTCACCGAAAGCCTGCTGCGCGCGGCCGTGCCGCTGGCGCAGGTTGTTGAAGTGGGCAGCGCTGAGGAGGCGCTGCGAACCGTGTCGTCCGGCGGCGCCGATGCCTATGTCGGCAACATGATTGTGGCCAGTTACCTGATCCGCAAACTCAGCCTGGCCAACCTTGAGCTGCGCGGTGAGTCGGGCCTGCTGCGCAGCGAGTTGCACTTTGCCGTGCGCCGGGACTGGCCGCAGCTGGTCGGTGTGCTGGACAAAGCCCTCGACAGCCTCGAGCGCGAGGAGCACGACCAGATTCTCGATCGCTGGCTGCCGCCTCTGACTGCCTTCAGCTGGCAGGGGCTGTTTGCGGTGGGTTGGCCTTACCTGCTCGGCGTATTGGTGGCGCTCGTGGTTGTGGTGCTGTGGAACCGCCACCTGCGCACGCAGATTCGCCAGCGCCAACTGGCCGAGGCGGAGGTGGTGCGCCAGCGCAGTACCTTGCTGGCGATCATCAATGCCATTCCCGATCCGATCTGGTTCAAAGACATTCAGGGCCGCTATCTGGGCATCAACCAGGCCTGCGCCGATCTGTTCGGGCAAAGCAGCGAGCAAGTGCTGGGCAAGCGCGACCATGAATTGCTCAACGTCGAATGGGCGTCCAAACGCGAGGAGCACGACTACACGGCGCTGACCCGCGACGGCACCTATGAAAGCGAAGGGCGGGTGCGTTACCCCGATGGCCACTGGGTGGTGTTCGATACCTTGCGCACCATTTTTCGCGACGACCGGGGCGTGCCCCTGGGCCTGGTTGGTGTAAGCCGCGACATCACCGCACGCAAACAAGCCGAAGCGGCCATGGCCGATGCCAAGGAGTTGGCCGAAGAAGCGGCGCGCTTGAAGTCGGACTTTCTCGCCAACATGAGCCACGAAATTCGCACGCCCATGAACGCCATTATTGGCATGGCGCACCTGGTGCAGAAAACCGAACTGGCGCCACGCCAACGCAGTTACATTGACAAGATTCAGCAAGCCAGCGGGCACCTGCTCGGGGTGATCAACGACATTCTCGACTTCTCGAAAATCGAAGCCGGCAAGCTGGGCATCGAGCACATCGACTTCAACCTGCAGCAGGTGCTGGAAAACGTCGCCAACCTGATTGGCGAGAAAGTCGCGGGCAAGCACCTGGAGCTGGTGTTCAACCTCGACCCGAAATTGCCGCTGCAACTGGTGGGCGATCCGCTGCGCATTGGTCAGATATTGATCAACTACGCCAATAACGCGGTGAAATTCACCGAGCGCGGCGAAATTGAATTGCTCATTCGCGCCGAGCAGCAGGATGCCGATCAGGTGCAGGTGTATTTCGCGGTGCGCGATACCGGCATTGGCATCACCCACGAACAGCTCGAGCGATTGTTCGAATCGTTCCAGCAGGCCGACAGCTCCACCACGCGCAAATACGGCGGCACCGGGTTGGGCCTGGCGATTTGCAAACGGCTGGCCGAGGCCATGGGCGGGCGCGTGGGCGTGCAAAGCCAGGCCGGGCGCGGCAGCCTGTTCTGGTGCCGGCTGCCGTTGGGCATTTCTGCGCAGAAGCAGCAAGTGTTGCAGGCGCAGCCCAGCTTGCGCGGGCGCCGCGTGTTGGTGGTGGACGACAACGACAGCGCCCGCCGCGTGCTGCACGACATGTTGGTGGGCATGCGCTTTCGGGTGGAAACCGCCGTGTCGGGCAGCGCCGCCCTGCGCCAGGTGCAGTTGGCCGACCAGCGCCGCCCCTTCGACCTGGTGCTGCTCGACTGGCAGATGCCCGACATGGACGGCATCGAAACCGCCCGCCAATTGCAGCAAATCGGCTTGCAGGCCCAACCGCGTCTATTAATGGTGACTGCCCACGGCCGCGAAGAGGTGCTGCAAGAGGCGCGGTCCGTGGGTGTCGATGACGTGCTGCTTAAACCGCTCAACCCCTCCGTGCTGCTCGACGCCGTGGTCAGCACCTTAGCCAGTCATCAAGCGCCCGGCCCGGCCGGCGTGGCGCTGTCCGCCAACGGCGCTTTGCCCAACCTGGCCGGCAAGCGGGTGCTGCTGGTGGAAGACAACGAGCTGAACCGCGAAGTGGCCTGCGGGCTGCTGGAGGAAAGCGGTTTGCACATTGAACAGGCCGAGAACGGTGCGCGCGCGGTGGAAATTCTACTGAGCAAAGGCGAAGGCTATTTCGATGCCGTGCTGATGGACATGCAAATGCCCGTGCTCGACGGCCTCGCCGCCACGCGCCGCGTGCGCGCTGAAGCGCAATTCGCCCAGCTGCCGATCATTGCCATGACGGCCAACGCCATGCCCGCCGACCGTGAGCGCTGTTTGGAAGCGGGCATGGACGATCACCTCGGTAAACCGTTGGACCCCGAGCAGCTCTGGCGCACCCTCGCGCACTGGCTGCGCATCGCAGCGCCGGCGGCTGGCAGCGCGCGCTCAGCCGCGCCGCCAACCTGGCAGTTGCCGAGGGGGTCGATCTGGCCAGCGGCTTGCGCCGGGTGCTCGGCAAACCGGAGCTGTATCAGCGCCTGCTGCTGAAGTTTGCCAGCAGCCAAAAGATTTCACCGCGCGGCTGCGAGTTGGCGTTGAACCAAGGCGAGGAAGCTGCCGAACGCCTGGCCCATAGCCTCAAGGGCCTGGCCGGCAACCTCGGCGCCGTCGATTTGCACACCCAGGCCGCCTTGCTGGAAAACGCGTTGAAAGACGCCTACGCCAGCGACGAGCTGGAGCCGTTGATCAACGACGTCAGCGACAGCCTCAGCGCCTTGCTCCAGGCCATCGCCGCGCAATGGCCGACGGCGATGGACGGGGGCCCGGTCGCGGTGGATCCCGACGTGCTGAGTGCGGTGTGTCAGGAACTCGCGGGCTTGTTCGCTCACGACGACCCGCGTGCCGGCAAGGTGTTCGAGGCCCAGGCGGGCCTGTTACGCAGCGCGTTCGATGGCGACTATCCGCCGCTCGCCGAGGCGGTTCGCTGCTACGATTTTGAACAGGCCCTGACGTTATTGCGGCAAACCGGTGAACAGCGTGGTCTGAGCCTCTGACGCTCAGCCTAGAACGACAGGAGATGGCATGGACGGAATACTCGACCGACCGGAGCAGCCGCTGGTGCTGCTGGTGGACGACACCCCGGAAAATCTGGAGTTGATGAGTGAGCTGCTGTTGCCCACCTATCGCGTCAAAGTCGCCAGTTCCGGGCTCAAAGCGCTGCGCATTGCCATCAGCAGCCCGCCGCCAGACCTGATTCTGCTCGACATCATGATGCCGCTGATGGACGGCTACGAAGTGTGCAGACGCCTGAAGGCCGATCCGCAAACACGGGATATTCCGGTCATTTTTCTCACCGCCAAAACCGAGTTGGCCGATGAGCAGCACGGCTTCAACCTGGGCGCCGTGGACTACATCACCAAACCCATCAGCCCGCCGCTGGTGCTTGCGCGCGTTAAAGCGCAGCTACAGCTCAAAGCCAGCGCCGACTTTCTGCGCGACAAAAGCGAATACCTCGAACTGGAAGTGCGCCGTCGCACGCGCGATATCGAGAAGCTGCAAGACGTCACCATCGAAGCCATGGCCGGCCTGGCGCGGATGCGCGAGAACCCGGGCGGCGGGCACTTCGCCCGCATTGAACCGTACATGGTGGAGCTGGCCAGCGCCTTGGCCCGCCAACAACCGGCGCTTGCGGATGAGTTGAGCCCGGCGCGCATTGCTCGCCTGGGCAAATCGGCCCTGCTGCACGGCATTGGCCGGCTGACCTTGCCCGACCGCATCCTGCACAGCCTGGTGCCGCTGACGCCGGCCGACATCGAAGTGCTGCACCGTCACGCGGTGGCGGGTTATCACGCCCTGCAAGCGGCGGAAGACAAACTCGGCACCACCGAAACCTTTCTCAGCGACGCCAAGCACATCGTGCACAGCCAGTACGAGCGCTGGGATGGCAGCGGTTACCCGCAAGGCCTGCGCGGCGAACAGATCCCACTGCCAGCGCGGTTGATGGCCGTGGTCGGCCGCTACGAAGAACTCACCGCCCACCACCCGTACCGGCAAACCAGCAGCCATGCCGAAGCGGTGGAACACATCAGCGCCGCCAGCGGCACCGAGTTCGACCCCATGATCGTGCTGGCCTTCCTCGGCGCCGCGGATGAGTTTTGCAGCCTGGCGCTGGGGCTGGCCGACGACACCGAAGCGATCAACACCGATTTGCAGCGGTTGGATGAATCGTTCGGCGAGACGATTGAGCTAACGCTGCCGCAAGAGCCTGCCTAACAACGCCTTAATGCTTTTGTAGGAGGCAGCTCGCTGGCGAACCCTGCAAACCTCGGCAATCGAAGGTTGCAGGGTTCGCCAGCAAGCTGGCTCCTACGGACAGAGCAGTTATCGATCAATTCGCTACGGTAAACCGCGCTCTGCACGTGCTTGGCGTTTTCCAGCTCATCGATAATCGCCACCGCCAAATCTTCCACGCTGATGCTGGCCGGCCGTTCGCCGTCCATTAGTAGCTGTTCACCGCCCACTCGGTATTTATCGGTACGGATGCCCGGCTTCAGCAGCGCGGGCGGCGACAGGAAGGTCCAAGCCAATTGCTGTTCTTCGCGCAACTGATTCAGATGCTGGCGTGCGCCCTCGGCGCCATTTTTGTAGGCCGCTGGGAAGTCCGGCGTGTCGATCAGTTGCAGCCCCGGCGCCACATACAAACTGCCCGCACCGCCCACCACCAGCAGACGATCTACGCCGGCCTGTTTGGTCGCGGCCACGATGGCCGCGCTGCCTTTAAGGAACAGCGGCAGGATGTCGGCTTTGTCCCAACCCGGATTGAAGGCGCTCACCACCGCGTCGTGGCCTTTAAGGGCGGCGGCCAGGGCTTCGGCGTCGTAGGCGTCGGCCTTCACGGCCTTGAGCTTCGCGTGCGCAGGCAGTTTTTCCGGGTGCTGAACGATGCCGCTAACGTCGTGGCCACGGTTCAGGGCTTCTTGCAAAACGGCTGCGCCAACAAAGCCGCTGGCACCGATCAAGGCGATTTTCATGGGTGTCTCCAAGTGAGTGATGAACTGGCGGCCATCATCAGCGATGGATAAACGCGTGAGAAATAGGCTAAAACGGCTTGAACAATTAAGCAGCGGCTTAACAATGGAACAGCTAAAACGCATGGCCGTGTTTGCCACGGTGGTCGACAAAGGCTCGATGGTCGCTGCGGCGGCGGAGTTGGGCATGACCTCATCCGCCGTCAGCCAGCAAATCAGCAAGCTCGAAGCCAGCACCCAGGTCAGCCTGCTGCACCGCACCACCCGCAAGCTCACACTCACCGAAGGCCGGCGCCGCGTTTTACCGCAGCTGCGCGCCAAGTGCTGGCGCTGGCCCAGGAAGCCGAGCAACGTTTGCTCGAACTGCGCGATGCGCCGGTGGGTGAGTTACGCATTACCGCGCCGGTAGGCTTTGCCGGCGGACACTTGAGCCGCGCGCTGGCGCCGTTGTTGGCGGCCCATCGGCAACTGCGGCTGAACGTGTTTTTCGATGACGAGCAGGTCGACTTAATCGAGCAGCGCATCGACATTGCCGTGCGCGTGGGTCGGCTCGAAAACTCCAGTCTGGTCGCTCGCCATGTGGCCGACTGGAACGCGGTGCTCTGCGCTTCGCCGGCTTAGTTGGCGCAGCACGCGGCCATCGAAACGCCAGAGCAATTGGCCGACCACGACTGGCTGAGCCTGAGCACTCAGCACCTCCCGCAGCAGCTTGTGCTGGTGAGTGCAGACGGTGAGGAACGGCGGCTCAAGCTGCTCAGCCGGGTGAGCTGCAACAACCTGATTGCGGCACGGGAATTCACCTTGGCGGGCATGGGCTTGTCGGTGCAGCCGGAACCGGAAGTGCGCGGCGAACTGGCCAGCGGCCGCTTGCAGCGGGTGTTGCCCGCCTGGCAGCCGGCGCCCATGCCGATTTACCTGGTTACGCCCCGGCGCGATGCGCAACCGGCCAAGGTGCGCTATGCCTTGGAAGCGTTGAGACAGAATTTGCAGAAGGGATAGGTGTGCGGGGTCGGCATCTTCCAGCGGCTGTGAGAGGATGGACCCCAGCCGGCGCTCGCGCCCAGGCATGCCCTTCGACTTCTGGCACATAAGGACCCTTGATAAAAAGCTGATGAAGACTCCTAAACGCATTGAACCCCTGATTGAAGATGGCTTGGTCGATGAGGTGCTGCGCCCGCTTATGAGCGGTAAGGAAGCAGCGGTGTATGTGGTGCGCTGCGGTAAAGAGTTACGTTGTGCCAAGGTCTACAAGGAAGCCAACAAACGCAGCTTCCGCCAGGCAGCCGAGTATCAGGAAGGCCGCAAGGTGCGCAACAGCCGTGACGCTCGCGCCATGGCCAAGGGCTCCAAGCACGGGCGCAAGGAACAGGAAGAAAACTGGCAGAACGCCGAGGTGGCTGCGCTGTTCCGTCTGGCCAGCGCCGGCGTGCGGGTTCCTAAACCGTTCGACTTCCTCGACGGCGTGCTGCTGATGGAAATGATTGCCGGCGCCGACGGCGATGCCGCGCCGCGTTTGAACGACGTGGTGATGGAGCCCGACGAAGCGCGCGAATATCACGCCTTTCTGATTCGCCAGATCGTGCTGATGCTGTGTGCCGGTCTGGTGCATGGCGACCTCTCGGAATTCAACGTACTGCTCGACGCCAACGGCCCGGTCATCATCGACTTGCCGCAAGCCGTCGACGCCGCTGGCAGCAACCACGCCTTCAGCATGTTGGAACGGGACGTCGGCAACATGGCTGCCTACTTCGGTCGTTACGCACCGGAGCTCAAAGAAACCCGTTACGCCAAGGAAATGTGGGCGCTGTACGAGGCCGGCACGTTGCACCCCGGCAGCGTGCTGACTGGTGAGTTTGCCGAAGAAGAGGAGAGCGCTGACGTGGGCGCCGTGATGCGTGAAATCGAGGCCGCGCGCATCGACGAGCAACGCAAGCAAGCGGCGCGGGCCGATGCCGAAGGGCCAGCCAAAAGCGACGAGCCGCCACCGCCGCCTTGGTTGCAATGATCGTCAGACGATGAAATACCCGTAGGAGCGGCTGATCGGCATTCCGCCCAGCCGCTTCCACAGGCCAGGCCACAACTGTTCGCCTCCAGCTGTATCCATACATTTCCCCGCTCACCTGCTAGCGTACGCCCCAGTTTTTCTGGAGCCTCGCCATGCCGCTACGCCACGCCTTGCTTGCCCTGTTGGTCACCCTGATTTGGGGTGTGAATTTTGTGGTGATCAAGGTCGGCCTGGAAGACTTCCCGCCGCTGTTGTTCTGCGCGCTGCGCTTCGCCCTGGCCGCCTTGCCGTTGCTGTTTTTGCGTGGGCCGATGCCGGCGCCGCTGTGGCGAATCGTGCAGATTGGCTTGCTGCTCGGCGTGTTCAAGTTCGGTGTGTTGTTTGTCGGCATGCACCTGGGCATGCCGGCCGGGCTGTCGTCGCTGGTGCTGCAAAGCCAGGTGTTTTTCACCATTCTGATTGCCGCCGTGATGCTCGGCGAACGCCCCAGCCACCGTGCCTTGGCGGGCCTGGCGTTGGCCGCCAGCGGGCTGGTGTTGATCGGCTGGCAGCGGCCGATGGGCGACAGCTTGCTGGCCTTCGCCCTTGTGGTGTTCGCGGCGCTGATGTGGGCCTGCGCCAACATCGCCACCAAGCGCTCGGGTGCCACCGACATGCTGCGCCTGATCTGCTGGATCAGCCTTATTCCTCCGCTGCCGCTGCTGGCGCTTTCCTACATATTCGAAGGGCCGGACGCCATCAGCCATGCGCTAACCCACCTGACATGGCGTGGCATCGGCGCGCTGCTGTTTATCGCCTTTCTCGCCACCACTGTCGGCTTTGCCATCTGGAGCTTTTTGCTGCGCCGTTACCCGGCCAGCGTGGTCACGCCGTTTGCCCTGGCGGTGCCGGTTTCCGGGCTGTTGGCCGGTTGGCTGCTGCTGAATGAACAGCTCAGTACGCTGAGCTGGCTGGCGTGCGCGCTGGTGTTTGTCGGCCTGGCCGTGACGGTATTGCCCAAACGCCGGGCTTGACCGCTCGGTGTTGTCGGCCGAAGCTTTCGGTTCTGGTTTTTAGTGCGGGGAAACAGCAATGCAGGGCAATAGCGAAGTCGTCGAATACCTCAAGGATCTGCTGCGCGGCGAGTTGTCCGCCCGCGATCAGTATTTCCTGCATTCGCGCATGTACCAGGACTGGGGCTTCAACAAGCTCTTTGATCGCATCAACCACGAAATGGAAGAAGAAACCCAGCACGCCGATGCCCTGCTGCAACGCATTCTGTTCCTGGAAAGCACCCCGGACATGACGCCCAAGCCCATGTTCCCCGGCCGCACCGTGCCCGACATGCTGCGCGCCGACCTCAAGCTGGAATACGAAGTGCGCGCCGCCCTGAGCAAAGGCGTGGCCTTGTGCGAAAGCCATAAGGACTACATCAGCCGCGACATTCTGATTCTGCAACTGCAAGACACCGAGGAAGACCACGCCTACTGGCTGGAACAGCAACTCGGCCTGATCGACCGCATTGGTCTGGAAAACTACCTGCAATCGCAGGCGTAAAACCCATCGCGGCTAAAGCCGCTCCCACAGATAGCGCAAAACCTGTGGGAGCGGCTTTAGCCGCGATGCTTTTCAAGCACAACACCCCCGCTCCAAGTCTTTCAATATCGGACAATCCGGGCGGTCGTCGCCGTGGCAGCTTTGCGCCAGCTCCTGCAGGGTGTCGCGCAGGCTGGTGAGTTCTTCGATTTTGCGGTTCAACTCGTCGATATGATCCCGTGCCAGGGCTTTCACATCAGCGCTGGCGCGTTGCCGGTCTTGCCACAAGGTCAGCAGCTTGCCGACTTCTTCCAGCGAAAACCCCAGGTCGCGCGAGCGTTTGATAAACGCCAGTGTGTGCAGGTCTTGCGGTTGGTAATGGCGATAACCGGCTTCGCTGCGGTGCGCCGGTTGCAGCAGACCGATGGCTTCGTAGTAGCGAATCATCTTGGCGCTCAGGCCTGAGCGTTTTGCCGCTTGGCCAATGTTCATGGCGCGGTCTCCTGTAAGGCAGTGAAATCGGGTTTCCAACGTTTGAGCAGCAACGCGTTGCTCACCACGCTGACGCTCGACAGCGCCATGGCGGCGCCGGCCAGCATCGGGTTGAGCAGGCCGAAGGCGGCCAGCGCAATGCCGACCACGTTATAGATAAACGCCCAGAACAAATTCTGCCGAATCTTGGCATAGGTGCGCCGGCTGATATCCAACGCGGCGGCCACCAGACGTGGATCCCCGCGCATCAGCGTAATGCCGGCCGCATGCATGGCCACATCGGTGCCGCCGCCCATGGCGATGCCTACGTCCGCCGCCGCCAGTGCCGGTGCGTCGTTGATGCCGTCGCCGACCATCGCCACCGTGGCCTGCTGTTTAAGGCCATTGATCAGCGCCGATTTTTCTCCGGGCAATACCTGCGCGTGTACCGAGTCGATGCCCAGCGCCGATGCCACCGCCTGGGCGCTGCCCGCGTTGTCGCCGCTGATGAGGTGGCAGGCGATTTGCCGTTCCTGCAGGGCGGCGATGGCCGCCGCGGCGCCGGGCTTCAGGCTGTCGCCAAACGCCAGCACGCCGAGCACCTGCGGGTTCGGTTGCAGTTCCAGTAGCCACGACACGGTGCGGCCTTCGGCTTCCCAGGCGCGGGCCTGGGCGTCGAACTGCTCGCCGGGCATTTGGCTTTCTTCCAGCAAGCGGCGATTACCGAGCGCCAGTTGGCGACCTTCAACTGTGCCGGCGATGCCGCGCCCGGCCAAGGCTCGGCTGGCGTTGGCTGGGAGTATTTGCACGTCGCGCTCTTTGCACATTGCCAATACCGCTTTGGCCAAAGGATGTTCGCTGCCGCGTTGCAGCGCGCCGGCCAAGCTGAGCAACTCGGTTTCAGCAGCGCTGGCCTGCATATGCACCACGCGCGGGGAGCCCGACGTGAGCGTGCCGGTTTTGTCGAAAGCGACCACGCTGACCTGGTGGGCGATTTCTAAGGCGTGGGCATCCTTAATCAAAATGCCGTGTTTGGCCGCCACGCCGGTGCCGGCCATGATTGCCGTCGGCGTGGCCAGACCCAGGGCGCATGGGCAGGCGATGACCAAAACTGCCACGGCGTTAAGCAGCGCGGTTTCCACACCGCTGCCCGCCAACAGCCAGGCGGCCAGAGTGAGCAGGGCAGCGACCAGCACCACCGGCACAAACACCTGGCTGACGCGATCAACCAGATGCTGAATCGGCGCTTTTTCGGCCTGAGCGTCTTCCACCAGCCGAATGATGCGGGCCAGCACCGTTTCGCCGCCCAGCGCTTGCGTGCGTACCAGCAAGCGGCCTTCGCCGTTAATGGCGCCGCTGGTCACACGATCGCCAGGCTGCTTGGCTTGCGGCAGGCTTTCGCCAGTGATTAGCGCTTCGTCGGCATGGCTTTGGCCGTCTACCACCTCGCCATCCACGGCGAAGCGCTCGCCGGGTTTCACCACAATCAGATCGCCCACCTTTAGCGCGGTGATGGAGACAGTTTCTTCGACGCCATCACGCACTCGCACAGCGCTGTCCGGGCGCAGCGCTTCCAAGGCGCGGATGGCGCTGGCGGTCTGGCGCTTGGCGCGGCTTTCCAGGTATTTGCCCAGCAACACCAGGCTGATGACCACCGCCGCCGCTTCGAAATACAGATGCGGCTGGGTGCCCGCAGGCGCGGCCCACCATTGATAAACGCTTAGGCCGAAGGCCGGCGCTGGTGCCAAGGGCCACGAGCAAATCCATATTGCCGGCGCCAGCGCGCACGGCCTTGAATGCCGCCACATAGAAGCGCGCACCGAAGATAAATTGCACCGGCGCGGCCAAGGCGAACTGCGCCCAGGCCGGCAGCATCCAATGCAGGCCGAACCATTCCAGCAGCATTGGCGCCAGCAGCAGCACGCACAGCGCCAGGGCAATGATCACGGTCCAGCGCTCGCGTTGCAGGGCGGGGCGCGGGTCGGAGGGCGGGACGATGTCGCCGATCAGGCTGGCGCCATAGCCGGCGTGGGCGACGGCGGCAATAAGCGTCGACGGTTCAACGGTGCCGATCACCTCAACGCTCGCGTGCTCGGTGGCGAGGTTGACGCTAGCGGCGCTTACGCCTGGTACCTGCGCCAAAGCGCGTTCGATGCGCCCGGCACAACCGGCGCAGGTCATGCCAGTGAGTGTGAGGTCGATACGTTGGCTGGCCACGTGGTAGCCGGCGGCTTTTACCGCCTCAAGCAAACGCGGCAGGGCGTCGGGGCTGGCGGTGATGCGCGCGTGTTCGGTGGCCAGGTTGACGCTGGCCTGGGCGACGCCGGGCACGGCTTGCAACGCGCGCTCAACACGGCCGGCGCAACCGGCGCAGGTCATGCCTTGGATGGGAAGGTCGAACGCTTGGGGGCTGGACATCGGGCGGTCTCCAGTGAGTTCGCCCATAGAATCAACCTTGACCGGAGGGGAAGGTCAAGGGGAAAGGTCGGTCTGGCGGAGCGAGGGGGCTATGAAGTGGGGTTCGGGATCGCACGCTGATCCAAAACTCTGGATCCCCGCGTGCGCGAGGATGACGGAGGTTTTGGTGACGCGCTATGTCAGGATGGCCTGCATCTCTAACCCCCCCACCGTCATCCTCGCGCACGCGGGGATCAGGCTTCCGGATGAATCGGTACCCGTCGCAACGCCTACAACCGCGCCCGTTACTTATCCCGATCCACCGCAAACGCCGACCACGCCTGCCGGCTCGGCATAATTTCCAGCCGGTTGATGTTGATGTGATCCGGCAAACTCGCCACGTAATAAATCTGCTCGGCGATATCTTCAGCGCTCAGCGGCGTAGTGGTGCCGTACATGGCATCTGACGCCGCCTGGTTGCCTTTGGTGCGCACCAGGGTGAATTCGGTTTCGGCCATGCCGGGGGCGATGTCGGTGACGCGTACGCCGGTGGCGATCAGGTCGCAGCGCAGGTTGTAGCTGAACTGTTTAACGAACGCCTTGCTCGCGCCATACACATGGCCGCCCGGATACGGCCACTCGCCGGCCACCGAACCGATGTTGACGATGCTCGCGCCTTTGCCGGTTTCCAGCAGCTTTGGCAGCACCGCGTGGGTGACGTTGACCAGGCCGGTGATGTTGGTGTCGATCATGGTGTGCCAGTCTTCCAGGGCCACCTTTTGCGCCGGCTCCGGCGCCAGTGCCAGGCCGGCGTTGTTGATCAAGCTGCGGATGGTGCGGAAACCTTCGGGCAGGTCGTCGACCATTTTCTGCACGGCGGCGGCGTCACGTACGTCGAGTACCGCGATATGCACCGGCACCTTGGCGGCCAGTTCTTTTTGCAACTCGATCAGGCGTTCTTCGCGGCGACCGCTCAGTACCAGCGACCAGCCCGCTTCGGCGAAACGCCGTGCGGTGGCCCGACCAAAACCCGATGTTGCGCCTGTGATAAATACCACCTTGCTCATGTTTACCTCGCCTTCACGGAGACTTGATGGAGCGGTCAGTGCGACAGCTCGAGAAATTTGCGCACCCGCTCGGTCTCGGGGTTGCTGAAGAATTTTGCCGGGGCCGATTTTTCGATGATCAGGCCTTTTTCCAGAAACACCACTTGGTCCGACACAGCGCGGGCGAATTCCATTTCGTGGGTGACCACGATCATGGTGTAACCCTCACTCGACAGGTTTTTCATCACCTGCAACACCTCGCCGACCCGCTCGGGGTCAGGGCGGAGGTGGGCTCGTCGAACAATATTACCTCCGGGCTCATCGCCAGCGCGCGAGCAATGGCCACGCGCTGCTTCTGACCGCCGGACAGGGTAAACGGGTAGGCGTCTTTGCGCTCGCTCATGCCGACCTTTTCCAGCAACTGTTCGGCAATGGCGTGGGCTTGGTCCTTGGGCATGCCCTTCACATAAATGGGCGCTTCCATCACGTTCTGGATCACGCTCAGGTGCGGCCATAAATTGAAGCCCTGGAACACCATGCCGGTCTTGGCGCGCAGCGTGGCCAGCTCTTTGCTGGTCATTTTGCGGCCGGCTTCTTCATTCACCCCGATGCGTTGCCCAGCGATATGAATGCTGCCGCGATCAGGTACTTCCAGCCAGTTGATGCAGCGCAGCATGGTGGATTTACCCGAGCCGCTGGAGCCCAGCACGCTCACCACTTCACCCTTGTTCACTTCCAGATCGATATCGCGCAACACCTCGATATCGCCAAAGCTCTTGGACATGCGCTTGATGCTGACGGCAGGTGCCGCCGGGGCGTTAGACATAATCAAAACCTCGTTTGGCGCCGAAGCGGCCAGCCCATTTGAGTGCCAATTCCAGGCCGATGCTGATCAACCAATACAGGATGATCACCAGCACAAACGCCTGGGTTGGAATGAAGTAGGTGGACTGCGCCGAGTTGGCGGCGGCCGTCAATTCCTGCACGGTGATGATGGTCAGGAACGCGGTGTCTTTCAGCGCGATGATCAGTTGGTTGCCCAGCAACGGCCGGGTCTTGATCACCAGCTGCGGCAGGATGATGCGCCAGAACAGTCGCCCCGGCGTAAAACCATGGGCCTTGGCCGCCTCCACGTAACCGGCTGGCATCACCAACCGGCTGCCACGCAGAATTTCGCCAAAGTAGGCCGCGTGGTAAATCACCAGCGCGATAAACCCGGCGGTCCAGGCGTCCAGGCGCACGCCCAATTGCGGCAAACCGTAGTAGAGCAAATAGGCCAGAATCAGAAACGGCAGGGTGCGCATCAGGTTCATCAGCGCGCGAATCACCCAGGAGATACGGTCGCCTTCCTCCAGGCGATACACCGCCAGGCAGCCCAGCACAAATGCGCACAGCGTCGCCAACACGAACAGCACCAGCGTGCCGATCAGGCCGTTGACGAAGGTCTCGCGCGCTTCCCACAAAATCGTCCATTCGGTCATAGCGAGCCTCCCTTACATAGCCAGTCGGTTGGCTTTCTTTTCCGCCATCGCTTGCAGCTTGAGCAGCACGCTGATGATCAGCATGTACAGCAAAGCGGCGCACAGAATGGGCGGCAGCGGTTCGTAGGTGACGGCCGAAATACGGTTGGTCACGCGGGTGAGATCGACAATGCCGATCACCGCAATCGCCGGGCTGCCCTTGATCAGAAAGGACATCTCATTGACCAGCCCGGGCAAGCTGCTGGTAATCATCTGCGGCAGCATGATGCGACGGAAAAACACCCCGCCGGTCATGCCGCAGGCCAGTGCGGCTTCGCGTTGGTCGCGAGAAAAGCTCATAAACGCCGCGCGCCATATTTCCGCATTGAAGGCGGCGGTGTTCAGCGTCATGGCGACGATGGCTGCGGTGTTGCGGTTCATGTTGATGCCAAACATCGGCGCCGACAGAAACAGGAACAACACAAAGGTCACCAGCGGCGTGGCGCGGGCCAGGCTGATGTAAAGCACCAGCAATTGCTCCACAAACGGAATTTTGGCCATGCGCAACAGCGCCACGCCAAGGCCCAACACAACGCCAATGGAAATGGCGATACCGCAGAGCCACAACGTGGTCCAGGCGCCTTCCAACAGCAACAACCAGGCTTGAGCGTTCATGCCTCGGCTCCTTATTTACAACGAGGGTTAATGCGAGCCAGACCGGGGGTGGTTTTTAAGGCTTGGGGAAAGAGAAGCAAAGCGGGGGCCAGGTGGGGCTTGTGGCGGTATTGCCACTCCAGTCATACAAAAATCGCGACCCTACCCACCGTCATCCCCGCGAAGGCGGGGATCCAGTATCTGTCAGGAGAACGGTGCACGACGCTCCATTCTGGATTCCGAATCGTCGGACCGCCGCGTTCGCGGGAATGACGGATGTATGGGGTTTGATAGCTGCGTTTATACATCCCCGATTCCAACCAACCCACCGTCATTCCCGCGAAAGCGGGATCCAGAATCTGTCAGAACGGTGCACGACGGACCACTCTGGATCCCCGCGTTCGCGAGGATGACGGGTGTATGGGATTTGATAGCTGCGTTCATACATCCCGATTCCAACCAACCCACCGTCATCCTCGCGAAAGCGGGGATCCAGAATCTGTCAGGAGAACGGTGCACGACGCTCCACTTTGGATCCCGAATCGTCGGACCGCCGCGTTCGCGAGGATGACGGATGTACGGGGTTTGATACCTGCGTTCATACATCCCCGATCCCCACCAACCCGCCGTTATCCCCGCCACTTTCGCGGGAATGACGGTGTTAGAAGGGTCAACGGTGTTACATCCCCGCCAACGTATGAAACTGCTCCACATTGGTAATCGGCTCTTTCGGCATATCCGGGAACGCCTCGCCAAACCACTTGGTCTGCAACGCCGCCAAACGTCCATTGCCGCGCACCTTGTCCATAAACCCAGTGAGGAATTTCAGCAGCTCCGGGCTGTTCTTCGGCATCGGCCAAGCCGCAAAACCAGGGCCGGAAACCGGGATGCCTTTGGCGAAGGTGTCGCCACGGGTCTTGATCAAATCGTTCACCGAAATCAGCGCGTTGACGGCGTAGTCCAGGCGGCCGTTGGCGAGGTCGGCGTACACCTCTGGATAGGATTGGTACTCCACCACTTTGCCCATCTCGCAGCCTTTCTCTTTCATCATCGCCTTCAGCTCAGGCAAGCGCGCCAGCAGGGCGCTGCCGGCTTGTACGCCGACGGTTTTGCCGCACAGGCTGGCGATGTCGCTCAGGCTCTTGTCGTCGGCGCGCTTGACGTAATAGTGCTGGGCGCTGGCGAACGGCGGGGTGAAGTTGAACACGCGCAGGCGCTCGTCGGTGACCAGGGCGCCAGTGAAGGCCACGTCGTACTGGCCGGACGACACCGAGGCGAGCAGACCCGTCCACGGCAGGATGTCCTGCTTCACGTCGATCTTCTGTTCCTTGGCGTAGGCCACCAGGTCTTCGAGCAGTTCCTTGTGGAAACCGTCGGGCTTGCCGTCGACGATAAAGTTGAAGGGCGCGTAGTCATCCTCGGTCGCAACCGTGAGCACGCCTTTGCTTTTCACCTCGTCCAGATCGGCGTGGGCAAACGGGGCGCTCAGCACGAGCGTGGCGAGGGTCAGCTTGCGCAACAGGCCAAGCGATTTGAGGGCCAGCGAACCGTTGTTCGTGTGCTTCATAAGTGCTGCTCCAGTTGTCTTGAAGGGTGAGCCTGGCCACTTTTAAACGGGCCTTCGGGTTGGCTGGTATTCACCATAGAGAGCGCTGGAAGCGAGGGGATAGGGGCAGTTTTGGCCATTCGACTGGCCAGTGCGGCGGGCGAAAATCGTGGCGCGCTAATTGCAAAGTTCCTCGGTCGGCAAGCGAGTGGAACGACCATGATCGATCATCTATTTCATCTGTCTTTCGACCACCAGCGGGGCCTGCAAGAGCAACTGCGCGAGTCGCTGGTGTCGACCATTCTGGGCGGCGGTTTCCCCGCCGATGAACCGTTGCCTTCGTGCCGCAAGCTGTCGCAACAGCTCTCGGTTTCGCGCAACACCGTGGCGCTGGTGTACGAAAGCCTGCTCGACAACGGCTACCTCATCAGCCGCCCGCGCAGCGGCTATTACCTGCACCCTGACTATTGCGGCGCCGACTTCGACGACAGCGTGCTGCGCATGACCCCGCAGCGCCAACCCGAACACGCCGACAGTGGCGCCAACGTGCGTGCACCGAATTGGGCCGCGCGTTTCAAAATGCAGCCCAGCCTGAAGCACGGCGTGCTGCGCCCCAGCAACTTGGCCGGCTTTACCTACCCGTTTATTTACGGCCAACCGATTCGCGACCTGTTTCCGCTGGAGCGCTGGCGCGAAGTGTCACGCAACACGTTGCGCAGCGAGCGCGACCAAGGCTGGCTGCGCGACCGCTTTGACCGTGACGATGAAATGCTCATCGAACAACTGCGCACCCGCGTGCTGCCCAAACGCGGCATCTGGGCGCGTGCCGATGAAATTCTGGTCACCCTCGGCTCGCAGAATGCGCTGTATTTGCTCGCCACTCTGCTGATGGGCAAAGGCGTAAAAGTGGCCGTGGAAAACCCAGGCTTTCGCGACGCCCTGAGCATCTTCGACCTGCAAGGCGCGCACGTTCAGCTGCAAGACATCGACCGCGAAGGGCTGGTGGTCGACTCGCGCCTGAACGACTGTGAATACCTGTACGTAACGCCCGGCCACCAAGTGCCGACCGGCATCGCCATGAGCGCCGAGCGCCGCACTCAGTTGCTGGCGCACATCCGCGAGCACGACCAGGTGCTGATCGAAGACGACTACGACGCCGAACTGAACCTCGACAACCACCCGCAGCCGGCGCTCAAAGCCAGCGACACCCAGGGCCGAGTGATTTACCTGAGCAGCCTGTCGAAAGCTTTTTCGCCGGGCTTGCGCATGGGCTATCTGGTGGCTGATGCCGAATTGATCGACGAGCTTCGCGCGCTGCGTCGCCTCATGTACCGGCATCCACCGCTGAACAACCAGCGAATGCTCGCGGAGTTTCTTGCCCAGGGGCACTACGACGCGCACTTGCGCCGCTTCCGTGAAGAACATGCACGGCGCCGTGAAGCCTTGAGCGAGGCGCTGCGGGAGGAATTGCCCAGTTGCGAACCGGTGGGCAGCCCGGGGGCCAGCGCTTTTTGGCTGGCGGCGCCAGCGGGGGTGGATACGCAGAAATTGGCGTGGGCGGCAGCGCAGCGCAGTGTGTTGATTGAAGCGGGGGCGCAGTTTTTCTTTGGCCAGCATGTGCCGGTGAATTTTATGCGGTTGGGGTTTCATGCGATTGATGCGCAGCGCATCAGGCCGGGGATTCGGGTGTTGGGGGAGGTGTTGGAGGGGATTTGAATCCAGAGCTGGATCGCGAGCTTCTCTACCGAGCTCGTTATCAAAATCCCCGTCATTCCCGCGCAGGCGGGAATCCAGTATTTCAAGCCGTACACGGTAGATCAGCGGAGGTATTCATTTGCGCGTGCGCTGGACGTTTTTGTTTTCGCGCCTTACGCGCGAGCTTCTCTACTGCGTTCGTTATCAAACCCCCGTCATCCTCGCGAACGCGGGGATCCAGTATTTCAAGCCGTACACGGTAGATCGGCGAAGCTATTCATTAGCGCGTGTGCTGAACGTTTTTGTTTCGCGCCTTACGCGCGAGCTTCTTTTGGCATTGCCGGATTGCCGGACCACCCAAAAGTAACCAAAAGGTCTAGCCCCTACCTTGGCCTTACGCTGCGCTCCAGGTTCCCTCGCTCCGTCCTTGCTCCGGGGGCACGGCGAGACGGGCCATCCTTGGCCCGACACGCCTCTCGCGGCTCCCGGCCGCTCAACCCCCTACGCAACGACTCCACTCGGCCTGCGATAAACGGTGCGGGTAGGTCACAAGCCAGATCAAGATCAAAAGATTTAGATCAAAACCTCGAGGCTAAAGCCTCTCCTACAGGGACCGAATTTCTGTGGGAGAGGCTTTAGCCTCGATTCCTGGAAACGCCGGAACCAAAGGCCGAAGGCCTCACTGATTCAACGCCGGCGCCTGCAGCAGGTACAACCCGGTGGTATTCAGCGCAATTCGATAGCGGCGAATCTCGCCCGGTATCAGGTCGACCAGAATGCTGGTGGCCTGGCTGATGCCCGGTGAGCAAACACCGGGTCCCAGCAGGCCAAGCCTCACGGAGATGGCGCCGGGCGGCAGGTTGAAGGCCACCGATTGGCCTTGCCACAAGCGCGCCGCCAATTGGTCTTGCAGGTAGAGGCCGATGTCGCACGGGCTGCCGACTTCCAGGCGTTCGCGCGAAATGATCAGCACGCCGTAGCCGTCGGATTGCGGCGTCGGCGCATCGGCGAATTCGGCGTGCGCCAGCGTCGAAAGCAGCAGCAGCGAAAGGGTGAATAAAAAGCGCATGGTCAGCACTCCTGCCGGCAGATTTTTCTAGCTTAGTTGTTTAGCGGCCATTGACGGGCGAGGCCGCGGAACAGGGTGTCGATCATCGCCGCCGCTTGCTCGTCGGGGCGGTACAGGTCGGGGTCGCGCAGGTAGTCGCTGAACAGGCCAATCATCAGGCCATGCAAGGTTAGCGCGGCCATGCGTGGGGTCATGGCGGGGTGTAGATGGCCTCTGTCGGCGGCGCGCTGGAATACGGTTTCGCACACGTCGATAAATTGCCGAACAAAGGCGTTGTGCCGGTCTTCGGCTTCGCGCAGCTCGTCGGTGAACTCGCAGCGAAACAGCAGGATGGTCATGATCCGCCGCCGCTGCTCGTCGTGGGCTAGGTCGATGAGCGCGTCCACGCAGATGTCACGCAGGCTTTGCAGCGGTTCGCGGCCGTTGTCGGCGGATAACAGCTCGGCCATTTGCTCCGGCGGCAGGCGAACCTGGTCGAGCATTTCGTGGAACAAATGGGCTTTGTTTTGGAAGTGCCAGTACACCGCGCCGCGCGTTACTTCGGCGGTTTTGGCGATTTGATCCAGGGTGGTGTGGCCCACGCCTTTTTGCAGAAACAACATCTCGGCGGCCAACAAAATGGCGCTGCGGGTTTTCTCTGCTTCTTCTTTGGTTCGGCGCATGGCGGTTGGGCTATTTCTGTCTAGGCTCTTGTTCAGTTAGAGCGGGGCGTAGGGGGGTGAGTGTAATGCCTGTCAGGTTTTACAAACACACTCGTATGTATCGGCCGGCTCTGGATAGCCAACTTTCTGATGCGCCTGGTCATGGAGACCGCTATGCCGTACGCCTTGTCTTCTGTTGTTTTGATTACGCTGAGCCTGTTCAGTGCGAACAGTCTGGCCGCCGACGCGCCAGCAGCGGCCGCCCCGCCACCGCCGGAAGTGACCGTGGAAGTGGCCAAAGCCGAAACCTTTCCGCTGGTGCTGGAGTATTCCGGCCGCACCGCTGGTTATCGCGAGGTGCAGGTGCGCGCGCAGGTGAGCGGCATTTTGCAGCAACGCACCTACGACGAAGGCAGCAAGGTGAAAGCCGGTCAGGTGCTGTTTCGCATCGACCCTCGGCCGTATCAGGCCGCGCTGATGCGCGCCCAAGGCGCACTGGCGCAAGCACAGGCGCGCTATCGCCAGACCGAGCGTGATCTCAAGCGCATTCGCGAGCTGCAGAAGAAGGGCTTCGCCAGCGAAAGCGAGCTGGACAACGCGGTGTCCAATTTCGAGCAGAGCAAGGCCAACGTCGAGGCGTCGAAGGCCGAAGTGGAGTCGCGGCAAATCGATCTCGACTACACCACGGTGGTCGCCCCCATTTCCGGCATCACCAGTAAACAGACGGTGTCCGAAGGCAGCCTGGTGGTGGCCTCCGATGCCAATGCCAGCCTGCTGACTCAACTCACTCAACTCGACCCGCTGTACGTCAACTTCGCCTACCCCGACACCGAGGCCGAGCGCCTGCGTGAGGGCGTACAGAGCGGCAAATTGGCGATGCCGGCTGACGGCAAATTGTTCGCCCAGCTGAAGTTTGGCGATGGCAGCAGTTACCCCATCGAGGGCCGCGTCGACTTCACCGACAGCTTCGTCAGCAGCGGCACCGGCACCGTCAGTGCCCGCGCCGTGGTGCCCAACCCCGACCAGAAATTGCTGCCCGGCCAATTTATGCGCGTGGTGATCAAGGGCCTTACGCGCCCCAACGCCGTTACGGTGCCGGAGCGTGCCTTGCTGCAAGGGCCGAAGGGCACGTTTGTGTATGTGGTGGATGACCAGGGTGTCGCCCATGCTCGCCAGGTTGCCACCGGGCCGACGTCGGAGGGGCGGTGGGTGATCGAGTCGGGGGTAAGTGTGGGCGACAAGGTGATTGTCGAAGGCATTCTCAAGGTGCGTCCGGAGTCGCCGGTCAAAGCCGGTGAAGCGAAGGCACAAGCCGAACAACCTGCGAAAAAATCCTAAAGGAGCGTCGCCGTGATCTCTCGCTTCTTTATTGATCGGCCGATTTTCGCCACGGTCATTTCCGTGGTTATCGTGCTCGCCGGGCTGGCGGCCATGCGCTCGCTGCCCATTTCCCAGTACCCGGAAATTCTGCCGCCGCAGGTGGCCGTCACCGCCAGTTACCCCGGCGCCAGTTCGCAGGTGATCGCCGAAACCGTGGCGGCGCCGCTGGAGCAGGAGATCAACGGCGTCGAGAACATGATTTACCAGCTCTCGAACTCTGACAGCAGCGGGGCGATGAGCCTGAACGTGTACTTCCAGGTCGGCACCGACCCGGACCAGGCGACCATCAACGTCAACAACAAGGTGCAGGCGGCGCTGGCGAAGCTGCCGGAAGAAGTGCGTCGCCAAGGGGTGAAGGTGGAGAAGAAATCCTCCGACATCCTGCAAGTCATCACCCTGTATTCGCCGGACGGTTCGCGCGATCCGATCTTTATCAGCAACTACGCGCTGATCAACGTGATCGATGAACTCAAACGCCTGAAAGGCGTGGGTGATGCCAGTCAGTTTGGCTCCAAGGATTACTCCATGCGCATCTGGCTGCGCCCGGACAAGCTGGCGCAATACAACCTCACGCCCACCGACGTGGTGAATGCCATTCAGGAGCAGAACTCGCAATTCGCCGCCGGCAGCTTTGGCAAACAGCCGCTGACTCAGGAGCAAGACTTCACCTACACCGTCACGACTCAGGGCCGTTTTGCCGACCCGAAAGAGTTCGAGAACATCATTCTGCGCACCGACGCCACCGGCGCCAGCTTGCTGCTTAAAGATGTGGCGAGAGTGGAGCTTGGCGCGCAGGACTATTCGCTGGTAACCACCCTCAACGGTCAGCAAAACGCCGCCTTTGGTATTTACCTGCAACCCGGCGCCAACGCCCTGGACACCGCCAAGCTGGTGAATCAGACCATGGAGCGCCTAGCCAAGCGCTTCCCTTCGGGCATTACCTACAAAATCCCCTACGACACCACCAAGTTCGTGACCGTTTCCATTGAAGAGGTGATTCACACCTTCTTCGAGGCGTTGGTGTTGGTGGTGCTGGTGGTGTTTATTTTTCTGCAGAACTGGCGCGCCACGCTGATTCCGGTGCTGGCAATTCCGGTGTCGCTGATCGGCACGTTTGCCGGCATGTACATGCTCGGGTTCTCCATCAATTTGCTGACCCTGTTCGGCCTGGTGCTGGCCATCGGCATCGTGGTGGACGATGCGATTGTGGTGCTGGAAAACGTCGAGCGGGTGATGCGCACCGAGAAACTGCCGCCGCGCGAGGCGGCGATCAAAGCCATGGAAGAAGTGACCGGGCCGATCATCGCCATCGTGCTGGTGCTGTGCGCGGTGTTTATTCCGGTGGGCTTTCTCGGCGGGCTGGCGGGGCAGATGTATTCGCAGTTCGCCATCACCATTGCCGTGTCGGTGGCGGTGTCCGGGCTGGTGGCGCTGACGCTGTCGCCGGCGCTGTGCGCTTTGTTACTCAAGCCCGGGCACCACGAGCCAGCGGCGCCGTTCCGCTGGTTCAACAGCTTCTTTGAACGCGCCACGAACGGGTACAGCCGGGGCGTGGTGTTCTTTCTCAAACGCTCGATAATCGGCTTGCTGCTGTTCGGCGGCATGATCGCCTTAATGGTGGTGTTGTTCGGCCGCGTGCCGGGGTCGCTAGTGCCAGATGAGGACCAGGGCTACGTCATCAACGCCTACTTCCTGCCGGCCGCCGCCTCGCTGACGCGCACCGAGAAAGTGACCGGCGACGTGACCCAGCAACTGATGAAGCACCCGGCCGTGCAAGACGTGGTGACCTTCGCCGGTTTCGACGTGCTCACCTTCGGCACGCGCAGCAACGCCGGGGTGTCGTTCGTGCCGCTGAAAGACTGGAGCGAGCGCACCACCGAGGAGCTGGACGCGCGCAACCTGCCCGGCGCGTTCATGGGCATGGGCGCCTCGCAAAAAGACGCCATGGTCATGACCTTCAACCCGCCGCCCATCACCGGCATGAGCACCACCGGCGGCTTCGAGGCGTACATCCAGGACCGCAGTGGCGGCAGCAGTGAAAAACTGGCTGAAACTGTACATAAATTTATGGCCGAAGCGGCCAAGCGGCCCGAGCTCGCGGGCGTGAACACCACCTTCAACGCCGACGTGCCGCAGTACTACATCGACCTTGACCGCATCAAAGCGCGGGCCTTGGGCGTGGCGATCAACGATGTATTCACCGCCATGCAAACCACCTTCGGCAGCTACTACGTCAACGACTTCAACCTTTACGGCCGCACCTGGCAGGTGAGCTTGCAGGCGGAGGCGGAGTTCCGGCGCAAGCCCGAAGACCTGAGCCAGGTGTACGTGCGCTCAACCGCCACGTCAGAGCTGATTCCGCTGTCCTCATTGGTCAGCGTACGGCGCATTCTCGGCCCCGACAGTTATGCACGGTTCAACGTGTACCCGGCCGCGAAAGTGCTCGGCGGGCCGGCGCCTGGCTACAGCTCGGGGCAAGCGCTGCAAGCGATGCAGGAAGTGGCCGATGCGACGTTGGGCAGCGACTACACCATCGGCTGGATCGGCCAGGCGTATCAGGAACTGGCTTCCCAGGGCTCTGGCAGCACCGCGTTTCTATTCGGGCTGGTGATGGTGTTCCTGATTCTTGCCGCCCAATACGAACGCTGGACCTTGCCGCTGGCCGTGGTCACGGCGGTGCCGTTCGCGGTGTTCGGCGCCATTCTGGCGGTATGGCTGCGCGGCATTCAGAACGACGTGTACTTCCAGGTCGGCCTGGTGACGCTGATTGGGTTGGCGGCGAAAAACGCCATCCTCATCGTCGAATTCGCCGTGCTGTGCCGCAGCCAAGGCATGAGCATTTACGACTCGGCGCTGGAGGCCGCGAAACTGCGCTTCCGGCCCATCGTCATGACCTCGCTGGCGTTTATTCTCGGCTGCGTACCGTTGGCCATCAGCACGGGGGCGGGGTCGGCGAGTCGCCACTCCATCGGCACCGGGGTGATTGGCGGCATGTTGGCGGCGACGCTGTTGGCGACGTTTATGATTCCGATGTTTTATTTGCTGGTGGAGAGTGCGTCGGCGCGGATGGGGAAAGGGAAAGGGAAGGGGGATAAGGGGAAAGCGGTGGCGCCTGAGGTTCCTCGGGCGAGTGATTTGCCTGCGGATCGGTGATAACTGGGCGAGGCTGGATCCAGAGTTTTCCGTCGAGCGGCGGTGCTTGAACGAGCCTGGATCCCCGCTTTCGCGAGGATGACGGAGATCTTATTCAAATTCACCGTCATCCTCCTCGCACGCGGCGGTCCGACGATTCGGGATCTAGCGTTTTTCGTCGAACGGCGATACCTGAACGAGCCTGGATTCCCGCTTTCGCGGGAATGACGGAAGTTTTATTCAAGTCCACCGTCATCCTCGCGCACGCGGCGGTCCGACGATTCGGGATCTAGGGTTTTTCTTCGAGCGGCGATACCTGAACGAGCCTGGATTCCCGCCTTCGCGGGAATGACGGAGGTCTTATTCAAGTCCACCGTCATCCTCGCGCACGCGGCGGTCCGCCGATTCGGGATCTAGGGTTTTTCGTCGAGCGGCGATACCTGAACGAGCCTGGATTCCCGCTTTCGCGGGAATGAAGGAAGTTTTATTCAAGTCCACCGTCATCCTCGTGCAGGCGGCGGTCCGCCGATTCGGGATCTAGGGTTTTTCTTCGAGCGGCGATACCTGAACGAGCCTGGATTCCCGCCTTCGCGGGAATGACGGAGGTCTTATTCAAGTCCACCGTCATCCTCGCGCACGCGGCGGTCCGCCGATTCGGGATCTAGGGTTTTTCGTCGAGCGGCGATGCTTGAACGAGCCTGGATCCCCGCTTTCGCGAGGATGACGGAAGTTTTATTCAAGTCCACCGTCATTCCCGCGAAGGCGGGAATCCAGAATCTCAAGCCGAGCGGTGATACTTGAACGACTCTGGATTCGGGAGCCAGAAATTTCCGTGGAATGGCCGCGGCTGAACGACTCTGGATTCCCGCCTGCGCGGGAATGACGGAGGTGTTATTAAAGTCCACCGTCATCCTCGCGCACGCGGGGATCCAGAATCTCCCGCCGAGCAGCGATCCCTGAAAAACCCTGGATCCCGAATCGGCGGACCGCCGCATTCGCGGCAATGACGGAGGTGTTATTAAAGTTCACCGTCATTACCGCGCAGGCGGGAATCCAGAATCTCAAGCCGAGCGCAAATACCTGTATCACGCGAACTCCAGCGCTATCGCACAACCCCAGCAACCGAGCCCTCCGGCCATCGCCAACCCCAACGTCCGCCTACGGCCCAACCCCTCCCACGGTGTACCATGCCCCGCCTCGTGTTCTCGCTGTTGCCGGACCTTTAATGAACTTACGTATCCTGCTTATCCTCGGCGCGCTCAGTGCCTTCGGCCCGTTGGCCATCGATTTCTACCTGCCCAGTTTCCCCACCCTGGCCCACGCCTTCGGCACCGACGTCGAGCATGTTCAGCTCACCCTCGCCGCCTATTTCAGCGGTCTGGCGATTGGGCAGTTGGTGTACGGGCCGCTGACCGATCGCTTCGGCCGCCGCCTGCCGCTGCTCGTCGGTGTGGTGCTGTTTACGTTGGCATCGGCCGCGTGCGCGCTGTCGTCGAGTCTGGAATGGCTGATCGCCTCGCGCTTCGTGCAGGCCCTGGGCGGTTGCGCCGGCATGGTGATTTCCCGCGCAGTGATTCGCGACTTGTGCGACCCGCTGGCCTCGGCCAAAGCCTTCTCGCAATTGATGCTGGTGATGGGCGTGGCGCCGATTCTGGCGCCGTTCGGGGGCGGGGTGTTGCTCAATCTGTTTGGCTGGCCGTCGATTTTCTGGTGCCTCACCGGCTTCAGCGTGTTGTGCCTGCTCGGGGTGGCGCTGTGGTTGCCGGAGACGATTCCCGCCGGCCTGGAGCGGCCGCGGTTACGGGGGGCATTTGGTCAGTATTGGCGTTTGCTGGGCGACGGCCAGTTCCTCGGCCATGCGCTCACGGGCGGCGTCGCCATGGCGGGTATGTTCGCGTATATCGCCGGTTCGCCCTTTGTGTTTATCGAACTGTATGGCGTGCCGCCCGAGCATTACGGCTGGCTGTTTGGTGGCAACGCGGCGGGGTTTATTCTGACGGCGCAGATCAACGCGCGCCTGTTGCGTCACCACGGCCCCGGTTATTGGCTGGTGCGGATCGTGTGGCTGTACCTGTTGTTCGCCCTGATTCTGCTGGCCGTCACGGCATTCAAACCGGCGCAGTTGTGGCCGCTGATGCTGCCGTTGTTCTGCTTTATCGCCAGCCTGGGTTGCATCATCCCCAACGCCTCGGCCTGCGCCATGGCCGGGCAGGGCAGCCACGCGGGCAGCGCGTCGGCGTTGCTCGGTTGCTTGCAGTTCAGCGTGGCGGCGGGCGCTGCCAGTTTGGTGGGTGTGCTGCACGACGGCACGGCGATGCCGATGGCGATGGTCATCAGCCTGTGCGGTGTGGTGGCGATGGTGCTGGCGCTGGTGACATCACGCAGCGCCAAGAACGTGCCGTTCGGGGTGTTGTAACGGCACGTTGGGCATAAAAAAACGCGCTATCCGGCGGCGCGTTGTTCGACTTGCGGGAGTTGGTGCGGGGCTTTCAGCCGGGCTTCCAGGGTGGTGACGAACTCGCGGGCTTGCGCCTCGCTGCGGAAACTCACGGCATGTTGATCCATGCGAACTTGCCAAAGCGGGCCTTGCGGCGTGGAGAGCGTACGAACCAGAATTTTCATGCCTGCCTCCTGCGGTTGGTATGTCGAGGAAGTTGCAGTCTAGTCAGCGTTCGTGAATTTTCTTTGACTGCCGTCATTCGAGCGACACGCGGTCGTGTGGTTAAAAGCATCGCGGCTGAAGCCGCTCCCACAGTTGATAGAAAAACCTGTAGGAGCTGCAGGGCGTCACTCCGATCAGCCGCAATCGCCGTCACGGCAGTCAGAAGCTCTCAAGCACAATCTTGCCCTTGGCCTTGCCGCTTTCCAGCAGCGCATGAGCGCGGCGCAGGTTGGCGGCGTTGATGCTGCCGAAGTGGTCGCCGACGGTGGTTTTCAACGTGCCGGCGTCGATCAGCTCGGCCACCTGATTGAGCAAGCGATGCTGCTCGATCATGTCGGCGGTCTCGAACATCGAGCGGGTGTACATAAATTCCCAATGCAGCGACAGGCTCTTGCGCTTGAGTTTGGTCACGTCGAGGCTTTTCGGGTCGTCGATCAGGCCCAGCTTGCCCTGCGGTTCCAGCGCTTCGACGAGCTGATCGAAGTGGTCATCGGTGTTGGTCAGGCTGGCGACGTAGGTCACCTGGCCGACGCCGATGCGTTTGAGTTCTTCGGCCAGCGGCTTGCTGTGGTCGATGACGTGGTGGGCGCCCAGCTCGCGCACCCAGTCCTGGGTTTCACTGCGCGAGGCGGTGCCGATCACGGTGAGGTCGGTGAGCTGACGAGCCAGTTGCACCAGAATAGAACCCACCCCGCCAGCGGCGCCTACCACCAGCAGGCTGTGTTTTTTGCCGCTGCTGCCTTGTGGCACCTGCAGGCGTTCGAACAGCAGTTCCCAGGCGGTGATCGCGGTCAGCGGCAGGGCGGCACTTTGGGTGAAGCTGAGATTTTTCGGCATATGGCCGACGATGCGTTCGTCCACCACGTGCAGCTCGCTGTTGGCGCCAGCGCGGGTCAGGGCGCCGGCGTAAAACACCTTGTCGCCGACCTTGAACAGGCTCACTTCGCTGCCTACCGCCTTCACCACGCCGGCTACGTCCCAGCCCAGAACCTTCGCGTCGCCATTTTCCGGCGCCACGTTTTTACGAATCTTGGTATCAACCGGGTTTACCGAAATCGCCCGCACTTCCACCAGCAAATCACGCGGCAGCGGGGTTGGGGCGGGGAGTTCGATGTCTTGCAGGGCGGCTTCGTCGTCGATGGGCAGCGAGTGGTAATAGGCAATGGCTTTCATATGAAGACTCCGAAAAGTGGATGGGCGATGGATGGCGTGCAGGTTGTGATATTTCGCGAGTGGGAAAAAGAGCGTAAAAGCGAACTCTCTTTCAATTCTCTATTGATAATTGCCTGCCGCGAGAACCGCCATGTTGCGCCTGGATGATCTGCAAATTGTTGTGCGTACCGCTGACTTGGGCAGCCTGTCAGCGGCGGCGCGTGATCTGGATGTGTCGCCAGCCGTGGCCAGCGCAGCGCTCAAGCGGCTCGAGCAGCAGCTCGAAGTACGCTTGTTCGCCCGCTCCACGCGCAGTTTGCGCGTGACGCCTGAAGGCGAGCAGTTTTTGGGCTATGCCCGTGCCGCTTTGCAAAGCCTAGACGAAGCCCAGCAGCAATTGGCGGGCAGGAAGGTAGACATTAGTGGGGTGCTGCAAATTTCCGCGCCCTCGGATTTCGGCCGCAATGTGCTGCTGCCCTGGCTCGACGAGTTCCAGGCCGAGCACCCGTTATTGCACGTGCGCCTGCTGCTCGGCGACCGCAACGCCGACCTCTATCGCCAGCCGGTGGATATCGCCATTCGCTACGGCGCGCCGGAAGATTCCAGTCTGGTGGCGCTGCCGTTGGCACCCAACAACCGCCGCGTGTTATGTGCCTCGCCGGCTTACTTGAAAAAGCACGGCGAACCGCTGCGGGTCGACCAACTGGCGCAGCACAATTGCCTGCTGTACATGCTCGGCGGCCGCCTGCACGAGCGCTGGCGGTTTATCGATGGCAAGCGTGAACTGAGCGTGACGGTGGGCGGTAATCAGGTCAGTGACGATGCCGACGTGGTGCGCCGCTGGGGCGTGGCCGGGCGCGGCGTTATGTACAAATCCTGGCTGGACGTTGCCGCCGACGTGAAGGCCGGGCGCCTAAAGGTGTTGTTGCCGGAACTGCGTGGCGAGCCGGCGGCTCTTAACCTAATCTGCACCCATCGCGCCCAACTGAGTAAAACGGTGTACTTGCTGCGTGAGTTCATTCAACTGCGTTGTAGCCAACTGCTCGAAGCCAAGCCGTAGTGCCGCCCAACGAAACGGCATGTGCGGCAAATGGCTCGTGCGCCGGGGCTTGTCATCGCGCCGCGCGCTGGTAGAGTCGCGCGCCATGATCGCCTCCCCCTCCCATCGCTCGCTCGTTGCCTGGCTGCTGTATTTCAGCGTGCTGTTCAACGTGCTCGCCTGCGGCATTGGCCATGGGCAGATGATGGGCTTGAGCTTGAATGGTCTGGGCGGCGCCTTCTGCTCCGCCGATAACGGCGCCGGCCCCACGCTGGATTCGGGCAGCGGCTCGATCAACGACGACAGCGCCACCCCGTCGTTTAACTGTCCCCTCTGCGGCGCCATCAGCCTCGGCCTGGCGCTGCTGTTCTGCCTGAGCTGGCTGCTGCGCCCGCGCCGCGACCGTCTCCCGGCCTGGGAGCCGCGCAGCAAAGCGCCGCCCCGTTACTTGTGGCCCTCGGCCAACCCCCGCGCTTCCCCGATCTGAACACGCTGTTCTGCTGCTAACCCCGTGTTCATTTTTTGGAGAAGTGTGATGACCCTGTTCAAGTCCTTGTTTCTGAGCGCGCTGCTGAGCGTGTCGTTTGCTGCCGTGGCCCACGAGTACGAAGTGGGCGAGCTGCATATCGATCATCCGTGGTCGCGCGAAATGCCGCCGGGCGCCCCCACGGCGGCGGCCTATTTCATCGTGCACAACAAAGGCGCCAGCGCTGATCGGTTGGTCTCGGTGGCAACGCCGGCGGCCGGCAAAGCCGAGATGCACGAGCACATCGACCAGAACGGCCTGATGAAAATGCAGCAGGTGCAGTTCGTCACCGTGCCGGCTGGCGGCGAAGCGACCTTCGCGCCCATGGCCTACCACGTGATGCTGTTCAACCTGAAACAACCGCTCAAAGACGGCGAGCGCTTTCCCCTGACCCTGACGTTTGAAAAAGCTGGCGAGGTGACCGTGCAGGTGGCCGTGCAAAAAAATGCACCGCCTGCGCAGCACGATATGTCCAAGCACGACATGTCTGAGCACAGCAACTAACACGCCGGGGGAAAGTGTATGAGCAAGGCGCCTGTGTCGTTCTACAACCAGGCCTGGCGATGGCATTTCTACGCCGGGCTTTTTGTCATTCCTTTTATGGTGATGCTGTCGCTGACCGGCATCATTTATCTGTTCAAACCGCAGCTCGATAACCTGATGTACGCCGACCTGCTGGAAGTCAATCCGATTGGCCAACGCCTGAGCGCCGAAGCGCAGCTGGCGCGGGTGCAAGCGGAGTATCCCCAAGCCGCCGTGAGCCAATATCTGCCGCCGGTGGACGAGCGCCACAGCGCGCAGTTCGTGGTGACCGAGGCGGGGCGCAAGCTCAATCTGTTTGTCGACCCGTACAACGGCACGGTGCTCGGCAGCCAGGACGCGCAAAACAACCTGCAAGCCATTGCCCGTGCGCTGCATGGCGAGTTGATGATCGGCACCGTCGGCGACCGCTTGGTGGAACTGGCCGCTGGGTGGGGCGTGGTGCTGGTGGTGTCGGGCCTGTACCTGTGGTGGCCGCGTGGTCGCTGGGGCGCGGGCGTGTTGTGGCCACGCATGGCGGCGCGGGGGCGTTTGTTCTGGCGCGACGTGCACGCGGTGACCGGCTTTTGGGGTTCGCTGCTGTTGCTGTTTATGCTGCTCACCGGCATGACCTGGACCGGCTTCTGGGGCAAAAGCTTTGCGGACGTGTGGAACCAGTTTCCGGCCGCGATGTGGAACGACGTGCCCAAGTCCGGCGCCGAAGCCCGCAGCCTCAATACCCGCGATTCGCAGACCGTGCCCTGGGCCGTTGAGAACACGCCGCTGCCCGCTTCCAAGCCGCCGGCTGTTGATCCCCATGCGGCGCACAACGGCCACCACATGGCCGACATGGCGCCCGCCGCCAGCGGCCAGATTCCGTTGCAACAGGTGGTCGACATCGCCGAAGCCAACGGCGTAACGCCCGGCTACAGCATCACGCTGCCGCAGGGCGCAGAGGGCGTTTACACCATCGCGGTCTTCGCCGACGACCCCCGAAACGACGCCACGCTGCACATTGACCAATACAGCGGCCAGGTGCTCGCCGACGTGCGCTGGCAGCACTACAACCTGGTGGCCAAAAGCGTGGAAACCGGGGTGATGCTGCACGAAGGCAAACTGTTCGGCCTGGCCAACCAGCTGATGATGTTGGCCGTGTGCCTGCTGATTTTGCTCAGCTCGGTGAGTGGTCTGGTGATCTGGTGGAAGCGTCGGCCGCAAGGCCAACTCGGTGTACCGCCGCTGCGCCATGACTTGCCGCTGTGGAAAACGGCGGTGGTGATCATCATTGCGCTGGGCGTGGCGTTTCCGCTGGTGGGCATGTCGCTGGTGGTGATTGGGGTGTTGGATTGGTTGGTGATCTCGCGGGTGAGACGGATGGAGACGGCGTAGGCCTTGCCCTCTCCCCCAGCCCCTCTCCCGCGCGGGGGCGAGGGGAGCCGATCGGCGCAGCGCTTTGGCTTTTCGTCCCCTCTCCCTGAGGGAGAGGGCTAGGGTGAGGGGGAGACGCCACCGCCAATCTAAAGGCTCAACCCTTAACCAACCGCGCATCCAAACTATTCTGCGCCAGCCGCTGCGCCTGTTCCTGGGTCATGCCCAGGTGCTCGTGCAGCGCCATGAAGTTCTCGGTCACGTAGCCGCCGAAGTACGCCGGGTCATCCGAGTTCACCGTCACTTTCACGCCCTGTTCGAGCATGTCGAGGATGTTGTGCTGGCCCATGTGGTCGAACACGCAAAGCTTGGTGTTGGACAGCGGGCACACGGTCAGCGGAATTTGCTCGTCGATGATTCGCTGCATTAAACGCGGGTCTTCGCTGGCGCGTACGCCGTGGTCGATGCGGCTGATTTTCAGCAGATCCAACGCTTCCCAAATGTACTCGGGCGGGCCTTCTTCGCCGGCGTGCGCCACGGTGAGAAAACCTTCGCCGCGAGCACGATCGAATACGCGCTGGAATTTGCTCGGCGGGTGGCCCATCTCCGAGCTGTCGAGGCCGACGGCAAAAAACGCATCGCGAAACGGCAGCGCCTGGTCGAGGGTTTGCTGCGCGGCGTCTTCGGGCAAGTGCCGGAGAAAACTCAAGATCAAACCGCTGCTCACGCCCAGTTGTTCGCGGCCATCTTTCAGCGCGGTGGCAATGCCGTTAAGTGCGACTTCAAACGGAATGCCACGATCGGTATGGGTTTGCGGGTCGTAAAAGGGTTCGGTGTGCACCACGTTCTGCGCTTTGCAGCGTTGCAGGTAGGCCCAGGTCAGGTCATAAAAATCCTGCTCGGTGCGCAGCACGTCGGCGCCTTGGTAGTAGAGGTCGAGAAACTCTTGCAGGTTGTTGAACGCGTAAGCGCTGCGCAGCGCTTCGACATCGTTCCAGGGCAGGGCAATCTTGTTGCGCTCGGCCAATGTGAACAGCAACTCCGGCTCGAGCGAGCCTTCCAGGTGCAGGTGCAATTCGGCTTTGGGCAGGGCGTTGAGCCAGTCGTACATGGTGAGCACCTTGTCAGTTGGAAATGCCGGCTAGTTTAGCTGACCGTGAAGACAGAATCCCGCACGCGATTCTCTCTGAACGGATGGGCACGTAGACTGCCGAAACATTTTGTTGCCACGGAGCGCCGACATCCCATGCTTGCCCACCTCAAGAACGAAAAGATGCTGCTGATCGCCATCCTGGCGGTGGCCATCGCCTACCCGTTGGAGCATGTGCTGCTGCATTCGGGGCAAGCCGTTGCGCTGTTCAGCGCGCTGGTGCTGGTGGGTGCGATTATCTGCGCCTCCATGCGCGTGGCGCACCACGCCGAGTTACTGGCGCACCGGGTGGGCGACCCCTACGGCACCATGATTCTTACCTCTGCCGCCGTGCTGGTGGAAGTGGTGGTGCTGGGCATCATGATGAGCAACGAAGCGTCACCAACCCTGGTGCGCGACACCATTTATTCGGCAGTGATGCTCGACATCAACGGCATCCTCGGCCTTGCCGCGTTGATGGGCGGCCTCAAGCACGGCGAGCAGCCGTACAACGACGATTCCGCGCGCAGCTACAGCGTGATGATCCTCACCGCCATGGGCATTTCCATGATCGTGCCGGAGTTCGTTCCGGACAACTCGTGGAAAGCCTATTCGGCGTTCACCATCGTCATGATGGTCATGCTCTACGGCTTGTTTCTGCGCATGCAGGTCGGCCCGCACAGTTACTTCTTCAGCTACAGCTACCCGGAAAAACGCCGCGCCAACGCCCAGGAAGAAGAGCGCGAGAGCAAGTCGTTGTCGATTGGTTTGCTGATCGTCGGCGTGGTGGTGATTGGCGCCTTGGCGGAGGTGATGTCCAAAACCCTCGACCTCGGCCTTGAGGGCACCGGCGCGCCACCCGTGTTGGCGGCGTTGTTGGTGGCCGGCATTTCCGCCGCCCCGGAAATTCTCACCGCCTTGCGCGCGGCCATGGCCAACCGCATGCAATCGGTGGTGAACATCGCACTCGGTGCTTCGCTGTCGACGGTAATTCTCACCGTGCCGGTGATGGAGGGCATCGCGCTGTACACCGGTCAGCCGTTCATCATGGCCATGACCCCGGTGCAAACCATGATGGTGTTTATCACCCTGGTGGTGGCGGCGATTAACCTTAACGACGGCGAGACCAATGCCATTGAAGGCATGACCCACTTCGCGTTGTTTGCGACGTTTTTGATGCTGACGTTTATCGGCCTGTAAACCGCGCCCTCACCCCCAGCCCCTCTCCCGTGCCGGGCGAGGGGAGACAAACGCCATCCGCCCCTCTAGCGCGATTTGACCCCCTCTCCCGTTTACGGGAGAGGGTTGGGGTGAGGGCGGCTCTTACCAAACAATCGCTTCGCCCTGGTAATCAATAAACCGATGCCCACCCACGCCGGCCTGTTTGTTGATTTGCGCCACCATCCCTTTGCAACTGGTCTCGATATCCAGTGTTGCGCCTTCGCCGCCCATGTCGGTTTTCACCCAGCCTGGATGCATCGACAACACGGTCAGCCCGTCAACTGGCAGCTCACAGACAAAGCTGTTGGTCATCGAATTCAGCGCCGCCTTGCTGGCCTTGTACAGCGCCATGTGGTTGCCCTCGGGAATGGCCACGCTGCCCAGCACCGAACTCATAAAAGCGAGCACGCCGTCGGGCTTGTTGATCTGCGCCACCAGCCGTTGCGCCAGGCGGATGGGGGCGATGGCGTTGGTCATAAACAGCTGACCGATCTCCTCGACAGTGGCTTCTTCAACCGACTGATGCGACGGACCGGAAACGCCGGCATTGATAAACACCAGATCAAACGTCTGCCCAGTCACGCGCTGCTGAAACGCGCTGACTTGCGCGCCGTCGTTCATCTCCAGTTGCTCGACCTTTACCCCGGCCAGCGCCTGCAATGCATCGACGCCATTCTGGCTGCGAACGGTGGCCGTCACCTGCCAGCCATCGGCGTGCAGCTGGCGCACCAAGCCCAGCCCAAGGCCGCGCGAGGCGCCGATGATGAGTGCGGATTTTGTCTGTGCCATGGTCGGCTCCTGTTGAAAGGGTAGGGAGCACAGCATAGCCGGGGGATGGAGCGGGCGGCTGAAAAGCTCGAGGCTGAAGCCTCTCCTACAGGTAACTTTTGGCTCCTGTGGGAGCGGCTTCAGCCGCGAGTTTTTGCTGCGCCGCTACAGCGCTTCCTGCTCGCGGATGTACGCGTACGTATCGGCAAACCGCGACATCAAATACGCCACGCTGGTCACTGGCGGGTACTTCGGCGGGTGGCTGTCGTCCGAGCAGCCCGGTAGGCAACTGATCACGGTGTCCGGGTGCGGCTCGGCAAAGAACGGCATGGAATAGCGATCCACGCCCAGCGGGCTGATTACCCGGTGTGGCGTCGACTTGTACCGGTCGTTGCTCCAGCGCGCCATCATGTCGCCAAGGTTGACCACAAAGGTGCCGGCAATCGGCGGCGCGTCAATCCATTCGCCCTTGACGTTTTGCACCTGCAAGCCGCCAGCGTCGTCCTGGTACAGCAAGGTGATGCAGCCGTAATCGGTGTGCGCGCCGGCGCCCTGTTGCTCGGCGCTGCTGGCGGTATGGCGCGGCGGGTAGTGGATCATGCGCAGCACGCTGATGGGCTCGTTGAAGCGCACATCGAAGAAGTCGCGGTCGATACCCAGCGCAATGGTCATGGCCCGCAGCAAGGTTTTCGCCAGCTCCTGCATGTCGACGTAATGCTGTTCCATCAACGCTTCCCAACCGGGTTGGTCCGGGTGGCGATTCGGCCCGCGTAGCGGTTTGCCGGCCAGCACTTCCGGGTGGTCGGCGGGCATATGAAAGCCCATGTCGAAGGTTTCTTTCAGGTCGCTCGGCTTGGTCGGGTCGAGCTGCTCGGTGGCGATGCCGCCGTAGCCGCGATGGTGCTCGCTCTGGGTAATGTCGATGCGCAGTTTGTCGGCTTCGCTGCGGGCGAAAAATGTCTTCGCTGCGTTGAGTAAATCGTCGATGCGCTGCGCGGTGATCGGGTGGCCCTTGATATAGAAAAAGCCCCACTCGCGGCAGGCGGCGTCGATCTGCTTGGCAACGTTCAGCCAGCCGGCGTCGTCGTGTTGATACAGCGGGGCGATGTCGATAATGGGAAGGGAATTGGGCATGTCGGCTCCAAGCTGCTCAGGTCTTCTCGTACCCATAGCGAAGAGGCGGTTCTGCTGAGCCATTCAGCAGGGACGGCACGGATAGCAACTGCAAAAAGGGCACCCCGCGAGGTGCCCCGGTTTAACGCGGCACCTTTACTTCGGCAATTCGGCTTTGACGTTCTCTACGTAGTAATTCATCGAGGCCAGTTCCGCTTCGGTGGCGACCACGCCAGCCGGAATTTTCACCGCACCGGTTTGGTCCTTGATCGGGCCAGTGAAGGGGGTGGAAGGCGCCCGACTTGATGTCGGCAATAATTTTTTCTGCCTCGGTTTTTACATCAGCCGGCACGATGTCGCTGATCGGCAATTCCACGGTGCCGTCATCCAGCCCGCCCCAGAAATCCTGCGGTTTCCAGGTGCCGTCGAGCACCGCCTGGGTCGACTTGATGTAATGCGGGCCCCAGTTGTTGACGATGGATGTCAGCACCGCTTTTGGCCCGAAGTGCGCCATGTCGGAGGCGTAGCCCACCGAGTACACACCGCGGCGTTCCGCTGTCTGGATTGGCGCCGGGCTGTCGGTGTGCTGGAACACCACGTCTACGCCCTGATCGATCAGCGCGTTGGCGGCGTCGGATTCTTTGCCCGGATCGAACCAGGAGTTCACCCACACCACTTTCATTTCGGTGCCGGGGTTGTACTTGTCCAGCGCGAGTTGGATGGCGTTGATGTCGCGGATCACTTCCGGAATCGGGAACGAGGCGACGTAGCCGACCTTCTTGGTCTTGGTCATTTTCGCCGCGAGGTAGCCGCCCACATAACGGCCTTCATAGGTGCGCGCCAAGTAAGTGCCGAGGTTTTTGTCCTGCTTGTAGCCGGTGGCGTGCTCAAAGGTGACGCCGGGGAATTGCTTGGCCACTTTCAGCGTCGGGTTCATGTAGCCGAACGAGGTGGTGAAAATCAGCTTGTAGCCGCCTTTGGCCATATTGCGGATCACGCGTTCGGCGTCGGCGCCTTCGGGCACGTTTTCCACATAGCTGGTATCGACCTTGTCGCCCAACGCTTCGGCCATCGCCTTGCGGCCTTGCTCGTGCTGGTAGGTCCAACCGTGATCGCCCACCGGGCCGATATAAACAAACCCCACCTTCAGCGGATCCGCCGCCGAGGCGCCCAACGTGGCGCTGAAACCGAGTGCGGCGATCAGGGTGCGCAGCAGGGGCTTTTTCAATGTGTTCCGCATAGCGAATAGAGCTCCAGTGGTGTGTGTCGTTGTTTTTTGAATGGCTGGCGAGAGCAATTGCAAAAAATTGACCAACTGGACAAATAACCGCTGGCGCCGCGTAGAAGCGGGGCGCCAGCGGTTACCGGCATGCAGCAAGAGAACGCTGTTGGTGCGTTGCGCCGCGTGGGCGCTGTGATGTGGTGCAACGGCCGGGTTTAACCGGCGATCAACGCTTTTGCCGCCTGGCGGTGGTCGGCGATTAGCTGGGCAACATCCAACCCTTCAATCTGCCCGTTCACCACACGCCATTCGCCGCCAATCATCATGCGGTCGGCCCGATCTGCGCCGCACAACAGCAACGCAGAAACCGGATCGTGGCTGCCGGAGAAGCGCAGCTCATCCTGCTTGAAAAACGCCAGGTCGGCCTGTTTGCCGACGGCCAGCTCGCCAATATCCGTGCGGCCCAGCAATTTCGCCGAGCCTTTGCTCGCCCAACCCAACGCCAGCTCCGGGGTGATTTTCTCAGCGCCGTAACGCAGGCGTTGGATGTACAACGCCTGACGCGCTTCGAGAATCATGTTCGAGCCATCGTTCGAAGCCGAGCCGTCCACGCCAATACCGATCGGCGCGCCGGCGGCTTCCAGGTCCACCGTCGGGCAAATGCCCGAGGCCAGGCGCATGTTCGAGCTTGGGCAATGACAGATACCGGTGCCGGCCGCGCCGAGGCGGGCGATTTCGTCCGGGTTGAAGTGAATGCCGTGGGCGAGCCAGGTGCGGGAACTGAGCCAGCCGACGCTGTCCAGATAATCCACAGTGCGCAGGCCGAACCGTTGCAGGCAGAAATCTTCTTCATCCAGCGTTTCGGCCAGATGCGTGTGCAAGCGCACGTCCAGCCGCTCAGCCAGTTCGGCGCTCTGGCGCATGATGTCCTGGGTGACCGAAAACGGTGAGCACGGCGCCAGGGCAATCTGAATTTGCGCGCCATCGCCACGCTCGTGGTACTGCTCAATAAGGCGTTGACTGTCGGCCAGAATCACCTCGCCTTGCTGCACCGTTTGCTGCGGCGGCAAGCCACCATCGGCCTCGCCCAGGCTCATGGAACCGCGCGTAAGCATGGCGCGCATGCCCAGCTCGCGCACCACATCAACCTGCACATCAATGGCGTTTTCCAGGCCACCCGGGAACAGGTAATGGTGATCGGCCGCCGTGCTGCAACCTGACAACAGCAACTCGGCCAGCGCCACTTTGGTCGCCAGCGCCAGCTTTTCCGGCGTCAACCGCGCCCACACCGGGTACAAGGTTTTCAGCCACGGAAACAGCGGCTGATTAACCACCGGGCCCCAGGCACGGGTGAGGGTTTGATAGAAGTGATGGTGGGTATTGACCAGGCCCGGCAGCAACACATGCTCGCGGGCATCGAAGGTGGAATCGCAGGGGCGGGAAGGAGATTGGCCAGCGCCGAGCACTTCAGCGATAACCCCGTTTTCCACCACCAGACCGCCAGCGGCGTCGAGTGAATTAGCAGTGAAAACGGCGAGGGGATTTTTGATCCAGAGACGGGTAGCTGCCATGTGAGTAGGCTCCTTGAGGTTGATTTCAGGTAGCCAGCTCAGTGTTGCCCTGTCTGCTGATCCAGGTAGCCGTAAGGCGTGGTGGCGACAATACCTAACTGGGTGGTCAGGATCAACTGCCGGCGCCTGACGGTTACCATCGTTGTTAACACCGAAGCTGCAAGCAACCGAGATCCTGTAGGAGAGGCTTCAGCCTCGATAGCGATCGCAAACTCACCCCCTCACCAAAAGGCAACGGAATGCCTAAATCCTCACACCTTAGAACCGGCAGATACTCCGAAGAGGGCCGGATTTACTTCATTACCGCTGCCGTGCGGGGCCGCAAGCCGGTGTTCACCGACTTCCACCTCGGGCGCCTCTTGGTGGCCGAATTGCGCAGCGCACATGAAGACGGTCTGGCTGAATCTCTGGCGTGGGTCATCATGCCCGACCATTTCCATTGGCTGGTATCGCTAAGCCGAGGCTCTTTGGCGACGTTGATTCAGCGTGTGAAAGGTCGGAGCGCGCTGCGGCTAAATAAGAAATCGGGAGGCGTTGGTTCGTTTTGGCAGAACGGATATCACGAGCACGCGTTGCGATTTGACGACGATCTTCCCGCATTCGCTCGTTACGTGGTTGCGAACCCGTTGCGCGCTGGTCTAGTCGAACGCATCGGTGACTACCCGCTGTGGGACGCGGTTTGGCTTTAGATCCAATCGCGGCTAAAGCCGCTCCCACAGAAATTCCGCGGTCCTGTGGGAGCGGCTTTAGCCGCGATGCTTTTAATGCCCCGGCTGCCACGGTTTGCCCAACGACACCGGCGCAAACAACCGGGTTTTGATGGCGTCGCGCGAGAGCAGGACCAGCACCACAATCGTGGCGACGTACGGCAGCATTGCCAGCAGGTTCGAGGGCACCGACAAACCAATGCCCTGCGCCACCAAATGCAGAATGCTGGCCAGGCCAAAGAGGTACGCGCCAAGCAATACGCGGAACACGCGCCAACTGGCGAATACCACCAGCGCCAGGGCGATCCAGCCGCGGCCGGCGGTCATGTTTTCGGCCCACATGGGCGTGTAGGCGAGGGACAGGTAGCCGCCCGCCAACCCGGCCATGGCGCCGCCGAACATCACAGCGAACGTGCGCACGCGTAGCACCGGCAAACCCATGGCGCTGGCGGCGTCGGGGTTCTCGCCGACGGCCTGGATGATCAAACCGATGCGGCTTTTCAACAGCACCCAAGCCACCAGGGCAAACAGGGCGAAGGACAGGTAAATCAAGGCGTCCTGGGCGAAGAGCATGCGGCCGATCAATGGGATGTCGCTGAGCAGCGGAATCACCAGCGGCTCGAAGCCGGCCAATGGCTTGCCGACCCAAGCGGCGCCGATGAAGGAGGAGAGGCCGACGCCAAAGATGGTCAGCGCCAGGCCGGTGGCGACCTGATTGGCGTTGAAGCCCAGGGCTACGGTGGCGAACAGCATCGACAACAACATGCCCGCCGCCATCGCCAGCAACACGCCGAGCCACAGGCTGCCAGTGCTGAAGGCGACGATAAAACCGATCACCGCGCCGAACAGCATCATGCCTTCCTGGCCCAGGTTGAGAACGCCACTTTTCTCGCAGATGAGTTCGCCCAGCGCCACCAGCAGCAGCGGCGTGCCGGTGCGCGCCATGGCGTAGAGGATGTTGCTTAACAGGTCGAGATCCATCGGGTGTTGCTCCGCAAATTATGTAATGGCGAACGGCTTGCCCTCTCCCCCAGCCCCTCTCCCGCAAGCGGGCGAGGGGAGCACAATCGCGTGCGGTCTGGCTCCCTCTCCCCCTCGTGAGAGAGGGTTGGGGTGAGGGGGGGACCTTTAGGCCGCCGCCTCGTTAACCGCCAACCGCCGCTTCCAAACGGCCTTCAGCCGCGGCCGATACAAAATCAACACATCACACGCCAGCAGGAAAAACAGCATCATTCCCTGGAATAACTGGGTGATCGCCTGGGGCAGGTTCAGGCTCAACTGCGCGCTCTCACCACCGAGGTAGAGCAAGGCCATCAGCAGGCTGGCGAAGACGATGCCGAGCGGGTTCAAGCGCCCGAGAAACGCCACGGTAATCGCGGCGTAGCCATAGCCCGGCGACACTTGCGGCACCAGTTGGCCAATCGGCCCAGCCACTTCGCTGACGCCGGCCAAGCCGGCCAGCGCGCCGCTGACCAGCAGCGCAAACCACACCAGGCGCTTCTCACGAAAGCCGACAAAGCCAGCCGCGCGACGGTCGAGCCCAAGCACTTTGATTTGAAAGCCCAGAAAGCTTTTTTGCAGCAGTACCCACACCGCTACCAGTGCCAGCAGGGCGAAGTAAATGCCGGCATGCAGACGGCCGTCTTCGCTCAGCAGCGGCAGGCGCGCCATGTCGCCGAACATGGCCGATTGCGGAAAGTTGTAGCCCTCGGGGTCTTTCAGCGGGCCGTGCACGAAGTACAGCAACAGGTTCAGGGCGATGTAGTTGAGCATGATGCTGGTGAGGATTTCGTTGGCGTTGAACTGCGTGCGCAACCACGCCGTAAGCCCGCCCCACGCAGCGCCGACGAAGGTGCCGGCGAGCAGCACCCAGGCCAATGCCCAGCGGCTTTCCCAGTCGATGATATGCACCGCCACCGCGCTGCCGGCCAGGGCGCCGAGCAGCAGTTGGCCTTCGGCGCCGATGTTCCAGATGCGCGCTTGGTAGGCCACGGCCAGGCCCAGGGCGCAGAGCAGAATCGGCAGCGCCTTGACCAGCAATTCAGACACGCCGTACCAGTCGCTAACGGGCGCGATCAATAGCGTGTGCAGAGTTTTAGCCGGGCTCAGCCCCAGCAGCAGAAACAGCAACGAGCCGCAGATCAGCGTCAGCACGGCGGCCAGCAGTGGCGATAGCCAGAGCATGGCGCGCGATTGCTGGCCGCGCGGTTCCAGGGATAACAACATGCGGGTGCTCCGTCAGCTCAGGGTGGCAGCGCTGGCGGCGCTGGTGTCGGTGGAAAAATGCGGCGCCTGGGGCGCGAATTGGCCGGCCATCCAGCGCCCGACATCAGCAGGCGTGGTGCCGGCGGTGGCGGCCAGTGGCGACAGCGTGCCGCTGGAGAGCGCGCCGATGCGGTCGCTGATCTGGAACAGTTCGTCGAGGTCTTCGCTGATCACCAGAATCGCCGCGCCGGCATCGCGCAGGGCAATCAAGGCGCGGTGAATGGCAGCCGCTGCGCCGACGTCGACGCCCCAGGTCGGGTGCGCGGCGACCAGCAATTTGGGTTGCTGCATGATTTCCCGGCCGAGGATGAATTTCTGCAAATTGCCGCCCGACAGGCTGCGCGCGGCAGCTTCGGCGTCCGGCGTTTTTACCGCGAAGCGCTGAATGATCGCCTCGGCAAAGGCCAGCACCTTGGCGCGCTGAATCAGCCCCTTGCTCACGAGCCCTTGCTGAAAAGCGGTGAGCAAGGCGTTCTCGCTCAGGGACATATCCGGCACCGCGCCATGGCCCAGGCGCTCGGCCGGCACAAAGGCCAGCCCGCGCTGGCGGCGCGCGTCGGGGTAAAGGTTGGCGATGGGCTGGTCGTCGAGGCTGATGCGTTCGCGCTCGCCGCGCGCCAGCCGCACTTCGCCGCTGAGCAGGGCCAGCAACTCGTCCTGGCCATTGCCGGCCACGCCCGCAATGCCGACGATTTCACCGCTGCGCACTTCCAGGCGCAGGTTGCTCAACGAGGTGCCGAAGGGATCAATGTTGTGCCAGTTGAGGTCATCGACCCGCAGCCGCACGCGCCCCCCGCTGACTTTCGGGTATTCGCTTTCCAGCCCCTCGGCGTCGCCGACCATCAGCCGCGCCAGCTCCAGGTCCGAGCATTCAGCCGGCACGCAATGCCCCGACACCCGGCCGCCGCGCAGCACCGTGGCGCTCTGGCACAAGGCGCGCACTTCGCCGAGTTTGTGGCTGATAAACAGAATGCTGCAGCCCTCGGCGGCCAGGCGGCGCAGGGTGGCGAAGAGCTCGTCGGCTTCCTGCGGCGTGAGCACGGAGGTGGGCTCGTCGAGAATCAACAGCTTGATGTCTTGCATCAGGCAGCGAACGATCTCCACGCGCTGGCGCTCGCCGATGGACAAGCTGTGCACCAGCCGATGCGGCTCCAGCGCCATGCCATAGCGCTGCGACACTTCGCGAATGCGCGGTTCCAACTGCTTCGGCGTGCCGGCCTCGCTGCCCATGGCCAGGGCAATGTTCTCGGCGACGGTGAGGGTTTCGAACAGCGAGAAATGCTGGAACACCATGCCGATGCCCAGACTGCGCGCCATGGCTGGATCGCGCATGGTCAGTGTTTGACCGTGCCAGACGATGCTGCCGCTGTCGGGCTGGGTGACGCCGTAGATGATCTTCATCAACGTGCTTTTGCCCGCACCGTTTTCGCCCAGCAGCGCATGGATATGCCCCGGCTCGATGCTCAGATCAATGCGATCGTTGGCTAGGCAGCCGGGGTAGCGCTTGGTAATGCCGCGCAGTTGCAAGCGGGGCGTAGGGGGGAACTGGACATGGTGACTGACTCGAAAAGATACGACTGAGTCAGGTGTAAGCAAAAACTTGGCCAGTGGGTCAGAAAGTTGGGGTGGTGGTGTTAAAAAAGTTGACCGTGGTGGGCCCATCGCGGCTAAAGCCGCTCCCACACGTTGGCACAAAAACTGTGGGAGCGGCTTTAGCCGCGATGCTCTTCCAGACGCCGTAAAACAACCCGCCCCCGACTGATATCGCCAACTACCCGCTGTAGCTCAGCGAACCGCGCCTCGGGAATAGCCAACTGCACCTGCGCCCCCTCACCGTCATACACCTCGCTCTCCAACAGCGCCTCCAACTCCCCCAGCCGCGCTTTCAGAATCGGCAGCTCGGCAAACTGGCAATGGCAGGCGCAGCTCACGCGGCTGACCAGTTCCACTCGCTCGCCGCCTTGCAGGCATTTGCTCGCGCCGCCGCCATAGGCGCGGGCCAAGCCGCCAGTGCCGAGCTGGATGCCGCCGTACCAGCGAATCACCAGCACCGCCACGTTGTCGCAGTCTTGCCCTTCGATGGCGGCCAATATCGGGCGGCCGGCGGTGCCGCCCGGTTCGCCGTCGTCGCTGAAGCGGTACTGCTGACCCACTTTCCAGGCCCAGCAGTTGTGGGTGGCGGCCGGGTCGCTGTGGCGTTCGATAAACGCCTGCGCCTCGGCCGCGCTGGTAATCGGCGCAGCCAAGGTGTGGAAACGGCTTTTTTTGATTTCCTCGCGGTACTCGCAAGGCTGGACCAGGCTAAACGGCATCAGGCGCTTGGCGGCGTCAGCCCGCAGCCTTTGAGGATGATGTGAATCAGGGTGTCGGTGGCCACGGCGAAGTCTTCCTTGGCGAGTTTTTTGCGCCCGGTGAGGCGGCACACTTGCTGGTTGAAGTCGGCGTAATGCTGGGTGCTGCTCCACAGCAGAATGATCAGGTGCACCGGGTCGACCGGGTCGATTTTGCCCGCCGCAATCCAGGCTTCGAACACGGCCGCGCGGCCGCGAAACCAGGTCAGGTAATCCTGGTTGAAGTACTCCGACAGGCACTCGCCGCCGCCAATCACTTCCATGGCGAAAATTTTCGAGGCCAGCGGCTGGCGTCGGGAGAATTCCATTTTGGCGCGAATGTAAGCAGCCATCGCCTGCGCCGGATCGTCTTCGGCGGTGAGGTTGTTAAACGTGCTGTCCCACAGTTCGAGAATGTTGCTCAGCACCGCCAGGTACAGCCCCAGCTTGTTGCTGAAGTAGTAATGCAGGTTGGCTTTGGGCAGGCCGACGGTCTGGGCGATGGTGTTCATGCTGGTGCCTTTGAACCCGTGGCGAGCGAACTCTTCCTCGGCGGCGAGCAGAATCGCTTCTTCGTTTTTCTGGCGAATACGCCCGGCCGGTTTGCCGGTGTTTTTGGCGGTGTGCGCGGGGACTTCGAAGTTCATAAGTACAACCGAACCGTTGAGGATGGGGAGCCTGTGCACTGATAACCCAGGCGGCTGCACACTGACAAGCGGGCGTCGCAGAAAAAGCCGTGTATGTCGCCTTCAGTGCAGGGCGTGCACCGTCGTTGTGCGCGACCGCCGCTGCCGTGCGCGGTTTTGTGGCCGCGTGGTTCGGTGCTGCTGCCGCTCGGTTCTGTCCGTATGGTCAACAAAGGCTGCTGGCATCGGCGTTTCCACAACTTGGCACAGCCTCTGCAAAGACCTCCCCGAGTAGAAGCGGTTAGCGTCGAGGCAGTTCATTCGACGTAGGACATTGCTCTTGCGGCCACCCCGGCCGCACACCCGGTTGCGGGTGCTTGATCCTGGCGATTGCCCGGACGAGAGAGAGGTCAGCCATGAACCGTTTTTGCCCGTTGCTCATGCCGTCGCCCGCCACAGGTTTGTGCCTGTCGGCCTCTCGTTGCCGTGCCTTTTTCAGCTCCAGCATTGCCTCCGGTTTCCCTCGCAGCCCGGCGCGTTTTGCGCTGGGTGCGGCTTTCTCTGTGCCCTCCGTAAAAGAGACCATCACCATGAAGCACTTCTGCGTGAAAGCATGTGTCGCCTCCGCTTCTATCCTGCTCAGCCTGGGCGTGCAGGCCAACGACAAAATCGTGTTGCTCACCTCGTGGTACGCGCAGGCCGAGCAGGGCGGTTTTTACCAGGCCAAGGCCAAAGGCATTTATGCCGAGAACGGCCTGGACGTGGAAATTCGCATGGGCGGTCCGCAGGTGAACGGCATGCAATTGCTGCTCAACAAACAGGCCGACGTGATCATCAACTACGACCTGCAAGTGCTCGCCAGCGTGCAGCAGGGCTTGCCCGTGGTGGCCATCGGCGCGCCGTTCCAGGGTGATCCGCAGGGCATGCTGACCCACGCCGACGTCACCAGCCTGGACGGCCTGAAAGACAAGAAAATTCTCGTCTCCACCTCGGGGCAAACCACCTGGTGGCCGTGGCTGAAAGGCAAGTACGGCTTCAGCGACGCCCAGGCGCGCCCGTACACCTTCAACCTGCAACCGTTCTTCGCCGACCCCAACACCGCGCAGCAGGGCTATCCGACATCGGAATTGTTCCAGGCGCAGAAAGCCGGCGAGAAAGCCAACTTCTTCCTGTTCGCCGACGCCGGTTATCCACCGTATGGCTCGACGCTGGTCACCCGCCAGGACGTGATCGCCAGCCGCCCTGAAGTGCTGCAGCGTTTCGTCAAAGCCAGCATGCAGGGCTGGAAAAGCTACCTGGCCGAACCCGCTGCCGCCAACGAGTTGATCAAGCAAGACAACCCGAGCATGAACGACGAAATGCTCGCCTGGGGCGTGGCCAAGCTCAAGGAATATCGCTTGGTAGAAGGCGGCGATGCGCAGACCCAAGGCATCGGCACCATGACCGACGCGCGTTGGCAGGCGACCCGAGACTTCATGGTGAAAGCCAACCTGCTCAGCGCCGACGCCGACTGGAAAAAAGCCTACGACACCCGTTTCGTCCGCGACCTGAAGGTGCTGCCGGCCGCCGCCGACGTGGCGGCGCAGTAATTCATTTTTCCAGCCCCGCCGCAGAGCGCGGGCGTTAAAAGCTGTGATGAGGAAATTGCCATGCTTGTGACTCAACAACCCGTACTGCGCCGCTTCTGGTATGCACTCATGCCCGTGAGCCTGCTCGCCGACGGCCCGAAGCCGTTCACCCTGCTCAATGAACGCCTGGTGCTGTTTATGGGCAAAAAGGCCGATGGCGAAACGGGGCCGATTGCCCTGGCCGACCGCTGCTGCCACCGCACCGCGCAGTTGTCCAAAGGCTGGGTCGATGACGGCGTGATCGTCTGCGGTTACCACGGCTGGCGCTACGACGGCAGCGGCGCCTGCGTGTGCATTCCGCAGAAAGCCGACAACGCGCCGATACCCGCTGGCGCGCGCACTGATGCGTTTCACTGTCAGGAAAAATATGGCTACGTGTGGGTGTGCCTGGGCGAGCCGCTGCAGCCGATTCCGCACTTCGACGAAGAAGGCCAGCCGCAGTACCGGCGCATCTTCCAGTTCTACGAAGAATGGCAAACCAGCCCGCTGCGGTTTATGGAGAACTCGTTCGATAACTCGCACTTCAGCTTTGTGCACAAGGCCAACTTCGGCATGCTCAGCCAGCCCAAACCGTCGAAGTATTTGCTCGAGCAAAACGAGTGGGGCTTCGAGGCCGAAACCATTGTGCCGATCAACAATCCACCGGCCGGGCACCGCGTCACCGGCACCGACGCACCGACCACCACGCGTCACCTGTTCAACCGCTGGCACCTGCCGTTCGTGCGGCGTTTCGGCTGCACCTACCCGGACAGCGGCCTGCACCACATCATCTACAACTGCGCCACGCCCATCGACGACAAGCGCATTCAGCTGGTGCAGTGGCTGTACCGCAACGACAGCGAAGAGGCGTGCAGCACCGAGGAGCTGATCGCCTGGGACGCGCCGATCACCCTTGAAGACAAAGAGATTCTCGAAGCCACCGACTACGACGCCTGCGTCGATACCCGTCGGCGCGTGGAGTTTCATATGGAGTCGGACAAGCCGGGCCTGATCATGCGCAAGATGCTCTTCGACCTGCTGCAAGCCCATGGCGAAGAAGAGCAATTCCGCCCCGCGGGCATGCCGCTATGAACGCCGCCTTCAACCTGCCCGTGAGCGAAGAGCCACCGGTGCTGCTGGCCAATCAGGTGGAGAAAACCTACGGCAACGGCACCCACGCGTTACAGAAAATGAAGCTGGAAATCGGCCGCGGCGAATTCGTTTCCCTGCTCGGCCCGTCGGGCTGCGGCAAGAGCACGCTGTTGAAAATGTTTGCTGGGCTGGAGCAACCCTCGGCCGGTCATGTGCGTTGGTGGGGCAAAGGCGAAGTGGGCACCGACAGCGCCCAGCAAAAACTGGCGATGGTGTTTCAGGAAGCCACCTTGATGCCGTGGGCGAAGGTGGCCGACAACGTGCGCCTGCCGCTCGATTTGGCGCGCATTCCCCGCGCCAACAGCGAGCCTCGGGTGCAGGCCGCGCTGGAGTTGGTGGGCCTGGGTAAATTCGGCGGCGTTTACCCGCGCGAGCTGTCGGGCGGCATGCAAATGCGCGCCTCGATTGCCCGCGCCCTGGCGACCGAGCCCAACTTGCTGTTGATGGACGAACCCTTCGGCGCGCTCGACGAATTCACCCGCAACCGCCTGGACAGCGACCTGCGCCAACTCTGGTCGCGCCGCGACCTGACCGTGGTGTTCGTCACCCACAGCATTTACGAAGCGGTTTTTTTTGTCCTCGCGCGTAGTGGTCATGGGCGCGCGGCCGGGGCGGGTGATTGCCGATGTGAACATCGACGGGCCGGCGGAACGTGATGAGGCGTTTCGCATGTCGGCCGGGTTTATCGAACAGTGCGCGCGGTTGTCGGCGTTGTTGGTGGAAGCGAATGGGGAGGGGCATTGAATATGCGTCGCCTGCTGCCCTCACCCCTAGCCCCTCTCCCGCGCGCGGGGAGAGGGGAATCTGACCGCGATCCCGCTTGCCTCCCCTCGCCCGTTTACGGGAGAGGGGCTGGGGGTGAGGGCGCTTTTGATTTCAGTCCTACCGACAGGACCCACGCCATGAAAACCAAACCCTGGCTATCTAACCCCTCCGTGCAAAACATCCTCGCCCCGCTCCTGGTCGGCGCCGTACTGCTCGGCCTCTGGCAGCTGTTGTGCGTGGCGCTAAAAGTGCCGGTCTACTTGGTGCCCAGCCCCGCCGACATCGGCCGCACGCTGATCGTCGACGGCCCCATGCTGCTCGGTGCGTTATGGATGACGCTGAAAATCACCTTCCTCTCGTTCGCCCTCGCCGTGGTGCTGGGCGTGCTGGCGGCGTTCCTGTTTGTGCAGAGCCGCATCATCGAGGCCAGTCTGTTTCCTTACGCGATTCTGTTGCAGGTCACGCCAGTGGTGGCCATCGCGCCGCTGATTATTATCTGGTGCAGCAACGCCACGCTGGCGCTGGTGATTTGCGCCACGCTGGTGGCGATCTTTCCGGTGATTTCCAACACCGTGCTGGGGCTGCGCAGTGTTAACCCGGGGCTGCTCAATCTGTTTCGCCTGAACCGCGCGAGCCGCTGGCAGACGCTGGTGCGCCTGCGCATTCCCAGCGCCTTGCCGTATTTTTTCGGAGGACTGCGTATTGCCAGTGGCCTGGCGTTGATCGGTGCGGTGGTGGCGGAATTTGTCGCCGGCACCGGTGGCACCGGCGCCGGGCTGGCGTATCAGATTTTGCAGGCCGGCTTTCAACTGAACATTCCGCGCCTGTTTGCGGCGCTTGTGCTGATCGCCCTGACGGGCGTGCTGCTGTTTAGCCTGATGGCAGCCTTGGCGCGTTATAGCCTTGGGCATTGGCATGAAAGTGAGCAGGGCTAATCAATGATTTCGGAGCACCACACATGACCGCCAATACTTCCTGGCTGATCCGCAATGCCAGCGCCATGCTCACCGGCAAACGCGGCGCCGAGTCGCGCCATGCCGGGCCGGACATGCGCATTGTCGACGGCCGCATCGCGGCTATCGGCCACCTTGAACCGCAGCCGGGCGAAGCGCAGATCGATGCCCGTGATTGCGTGATTTATCCGGCCTGGATCAACACCCATCACCACCTGTTTCAGTCGCTGCTCAAGGGCGAGCCCGAGGGTTTGAATCAATCGCTCACGCCCTGGTTGGCGGCGACGCCGTACCGGTTTCGCGGCGCGTTTGATGAGCACAGTTTTCGCCTGGCCGCGCGCATTGGTTTGCTCGAATTGCTGCGCTCAGGCTGCGCCACCGTGGCGGATCACCATTACCTGTATTACCCCGGCATGCCGTTCGATAGCGCGGCGATTCTGTTCGAGGAAGCCGATGCCCTGGGCCTGCGTTTTGTTCTTTGTCGCGGTGGCGCCACGCAGACGCGGCAGTTGGAAGCCGACCTGCCGCAAGCCATGCGCCCGGAAAAGCTCGATGACTACCTGGCCGACGTCGAGCGCCTGACTGCCCTGTACCACGACCCCGCTGGCGATGCCTTCCGGCGCATTGTCATGGCGCCGACCACCACCTTGCATTCCACCACGCCGGCCGAATTACGCGAGACCGCCACAGTGGCGCGCAAGCTGGGCCTGCGTATGCACAGTCACCTGTCTGAAACCGTGGATTACCTCGACGCTGCCCGCGCCAAATTCGGCATGACGCCCGTGCAGTTTTGCGCAGAGCACGACTGGCTCGGCTCCGACGTTTGGTTCGCCCATTTGGTGAAATTGCTGCCAGAAGAAATCCAACTGCTCGGCCAGACCGGCACCGGCATCGCCCATTGCCCGCAAAGCAACGGCCGCTTGGGCAGCGGCATTGCAGACTTGCCGGCACTGGAAGCGGCGGGCGTGCCGGTGTCCATCGGCGTGGATGGCGCCGCCTCGAATGAAGCAGCCGACATGCTCTCGGAAACCCATGCCGCTTGGCTGCTGCAAAGGGCGCGCAAGGGCGAGCTGGCGCAGCCGAAGTACGCAGGCGGCCAATTCGAAGGCGGCGCTGATGCGGCCAGCATTGACGACGTGGTGCGCTGGGGCACGGCCGGTGGCGCGCAGGTGTTAGGGCTGAGTGATCTCGGCACGCTGGAAGTGGGCAAGGCGGCGGACATTGCGATTTACCGGCTCGATGACCCGCGCTACTTCGGTTTGCACGACATGGCCATTGGCCCGGTCGCCAGCGGCGGTCGCGCCAGTTTGCGGGCGCTGCTGGTGGGCGGTCGGCGTGTGGTCGCCGACGATCAGGTGCCGGGGTTGGATGTGATGGAGTTGGGGCGGCAGGCGCAGGTGGCGGTGCTGGAATTGCAGCGCCGGGCTGGGGTGCGGCGGTAATTAGGCGGGGAATTGTGGGTGCAGCCATCGCGGCTGAAGCCGCTCCTACAGCCAGCACAATCTGTAGGAGCGGCTTTAGCCGCGATTAGCCTTTACTCGGTCACAGCCTTGGCGCGCTTCTCTTCCGGCAACACCAAATTCAACACAATCGCCGTCAACCCGCCGCTGGTGATGGCCGAGTCGAACAGGTTTTGCACCAGCTTGGGCATCAGGTGCAGCAGGGTCGGTTGCGCGGCGATGCCCAGGCCCACGCCAAACGAGGCGGCGATGATGAGCATGCTGCGACGGTCCAGCGGCGACTGCGCGAGGATGCGCACGCCGGCTGCGGCCACGCTGCCGAACATCACTAACGTGGCGCCGCCCAGCACCGGTTTCGGAATCTGTTGCAGCACGGCGCCCAGCAAGGGGAACAGGCCAAGGGCAAACAGCACCACGCCGATGTACAAGCCGACGTAACGGCTGGCGACGCCGGTCATCTGGATCACGCCGTTGTTCTGCGCAAAGGTGGTGTTGGGGAACGCGCTAAAGGTGGCGGCGATCATGCAGCTGACGCCGTCGCCCAATACGCCGCCTTTGAGCCGCGCCAGGTAGCGCGGGCCTTCAATCGGTTCGCGCGAGAGCATGCTGTTGGCGGTGAGGTCGCCAACGGTTTCGATGGTGCTGATCACGTAGATCAGCGCCACCGGAATAAAGGCTGTCCAGTCGAAGGCGAAGCCGAATTTGAACGGAATTGGCAGGCTGACGAGGGGCAAGTCCGGCAGCGGTTGTGGCACCAGCTTGCCGGTGAACCAGGCGGCGATGCTGCCCACGGCCAGGCCGATGATGATCGCCGACAGCCGCACCCACGGCCGGCTGGAGCGGTTCAGGGCGATGATGGTCAGCAGCACCAGGGCCCCGAGGCCGAGGTTGGCGGGGGCGCCGAAGTCCGGGGCGTTGAAGCCGCCGCCCAGGTCGGTGACGCCCACTTTGATCAAGCTCACGCCAATCAAGGTGATGACGATGCCAGTCACCAGCGGCGTGATCACGCGGCGCAGTTGGCCGAGCATGCGGCTCAGCACAATCTGTACGAAGGCGCCGAAAAAGCACACGCCGAAAATCATCGCCAACACATCTTCCGGGCTACCGCCGCGGCTCTTGACCAAAAAGCCGGCCGACAGCACGGCGCCGAGAAAGGCAAAGCTGGTGCCTTGCAGGCAGATCATGCCGGCGCCGATGCCGAACGGGCGGCGCGCCTGAATAAACGTACCGACGCCCGAGACCATCAAGGCCATGCTGATCAGGTACGGCAGGTGGGCGCCCAGGCCCAGCACCGAGCCGATCACCAGCGGCGGCGTGATGATGCCGACAAAGCTGGCAAGCACATGTTGCAGGGCGGCGAAGAACGCCGGCACCGGCGCCGGGCGGTCTTCGAGGCCGTAGATGAGGTCGGTGTTGCTGTCGGAGTCAGGCTGCATGTTGCGGTCTCGCACAGGTGTTTTGTTGGCCCGGCTGGTCGCGCCGGGCTACAGAATTCTTGATTAAAAAATGCCCATCGAGCGCGGTGCGCCAATGGGCCAATAAAGGAGGTTTACGTTCAAGCGGTAGAGCAGGCCGCTGCGCCAAAACAGCGGCCGGAACAGCGGATCAGAAGTGCACTTTGGCGATGAAGTTGATGGCGCTCTGGTCAGTGCCTTGCAGAATTTCGTCACCGAGGAAGCTGTTGTCGTCGATGGCGTATTTGTTTTTCCAGTAGTCGTATTCCACACCCACGTAGAAGTGTTTGACCGCGCTCCAGCCCATGGCTTTGCCCAGGTCGTATTTAACCTGCGGGTTGAAGTGGAAGTTGGCGTGCAGGTCGTTCGGGCGACTGCTGGTGGCGTCTTTGTTGTTCCACACCCAGTCGAGGTAGCCGTCGATAAGGATGTCGGAATTGCCTACCGGAATGGTGTACGACCACACCGGCGTCACTTGCCACTGGCCGGACGGGTTCTTGGTGATGCCGTCGGGTTTGCGGTAGTAGAAGTTCAGCTGGAAGTAGTCGAAGCCCGGCAGGTTGAAGTCGAAGGCTGGGCCGAGCAGGTAGTTCTGGTTGCGGTTCTCGCCACGCTCGTAGGTGCCAGCGAGCAGCACATCTTTCAGTGGGCCGAACTCGATTTTCTGGTCGAAGATTTTGCTGAACGACAGGCGCGGGGTGATCTCGCCGTAGTAGGTGTTTTTGCCGGCGTTGGCATCTTCGGTGCCGTTGTAGTTGATCTGGTCGAAGAAGATAAACAGGTCGCCGAAGGTCCAGCCGCTCGCGTGTTCGAACGAGAAGGTTTGCTGGATCGCCGGGTTCACTTTGAAGTCGCGGCCGTACAGGTACGTGATGCTGTTGTCCTGCCACACCAGTGGGCCGTCGGCTTGAGCGGCGCTGGCGCCCAGCAAGAGGCTGCCGGCAAGCAGCAGGGAAGAGACTTTATTCATTCGCGTGTGTGCTCCCAGGAAGGCGTCCTTCACACGAGCGCAGTGGCCCGCATGACTTCACTCTAGTTTTAGTTTTCCTGGCCACTTGGTCAGGTGCACTCATCTTTGCAAGTTTCTGTCCAAGTGATCAGATTCGCCGAAAAAACTTCGCAGAAATTGTGCGCAATCGATGCGGGCCTTGTGTCGGCGGGTGCATACATTCGCTGCAGAAAGGGTGACGGACAAGCCGTCAGACTGACCGATGGGTCGAAGAACGGCGGGCTGCATCGTCATGGCGCCCGCCGTGCACTGAAGCGGGGCGCCTCAGGTGGTGGCGGCGAGGGCTTCGAGAAAGCTTTCCAGTACCAGGTGCGGGCGACGGCCTTTGCGCGTCACCGAGGCCAGGCTCAGGTCGTAAAAACGGCTTGCCGGTTTCAGCGCCCGCAGCCGGCCTTGCTGCACCCAAAAGCTGGCGTAGTGGTCTGGCAGGTAGCCGATGTAACGCCCGGTGAGAATCAGAAACGCCATGCCTTCACGGTCGGAGGCGCTGGCGGTGGCTTTCAATACTTGGTACTGCGCCTGAATCTCGGGCGGCAGGCGGAAGGTGGGGGCGATGGCGTCTTGCACGTTCAGGCGCTCGTCGCTGAGTTGGTCATCGGCGGCATAAAACAGCGGATGGCCGACGGCGCAGTAGAGCAGCGAGCGTTCTTCGTATAACGGTTGATATTCCAGGCCAGACAAGGTCGTCGCCTGCGGCACCACGCCCACGTGCAGGCGACCGTCGAGCACGCCTTGCTCCACTTCGCTGGGCGGGGTCATGCGGATTTGAATGTGCACATCCGGCCCGCGTTCTTTTAATTGGGCCAGCGCGTTGGTGATGCGCATGTGCGGCAGCGTGACGAGGTTGTCGGTAAGACCGATGTTCAACTCGCCCCGCAAGTGCTGGTGCAGGCCGTTGACCTCGGTGCGAAAACTTTCCAGGGCGCTGAGCAGTTGCAGCGACGATTGATAAACCTCGCGGCCTTCCTCAGTCAGCGCAAACCCGGCGCGGCCCCGTTGGCACAGTCGCAAGCCGAGGCGTTGCTCGAGGTCGCTCATTTGCTGACTGATGGCCGAGCGGCCAATGCCCAGCACGCTTTCGGCAGCGGAGAAGCCACCGCATTCCACCACGCTGCGAAAGATGCGTAACAGGCGGATATCAAAGTCACTGACCTGGGCCAGTGGGTCGGGGCGGCGGGTACTCATAGTTTAGTGAACGCCAATCTGAAAATTAGAAGAATCGGGTTTTTCAGACTTTATGCCCATGGCACCTTTGCTCGCAAGCACAACAGCTACCCGTTATTCGCGTAGGAGCCAGCTTGCTAGCGAATCTTGGAAACAGCGTTCGCCAGCACGCTGGCTCCTACGGAAAACCGAACAATCCATGCGAGGCCATTAAATGAACATGCCGCAAACCGCCCAGCCATCCTTGGCCAGCCAGCTCAAGCTGGACGCGCACTGGATGCCCTTTACCGCCAACCGCAACTTCCAGCGCGACCCGCGTTTTATTGTGTCGGCCGAAGGCAGCTGGTTGGTGGACGACCAAGGCCGCAAGATCTACGACAGCCTGTCGGGTCTGTGGACCTGCGGCGCCGGGCACTCGCGCAAGGAAATTGCCGAGGCGGTGGGCAAGCAACTCGGTGTGCTGGATTACTCGCCGGGCTTCCAGTACGGCCACGCGCTGTCGTTCAAACTGGCTGAGGAAATGGTCGAGCTGATGCCCGGCGACCTCAAGCACGTGTTCTTCACCGGTTCCGGCTCCGAGAGCGCCGACACCTCGGTGAAAATGGCCAAGGCTTACTGGCGCCTGAAAGGCCAGGCGAGCAAAACCAAATTCATCGGCCGTGCCCGGGGTTACCACGGTGTGAACATCGCCGGCACCAGCCTCGGCGGCATCGGCGGCAACCGCAAAATGTACGGCCAGCTGATGGATGTGGATCATCTGCCGCACACCCTGCAACCGGGCATGGCCTTCACCGAAGGCGCTGCGCAAACCGGCGGCGTGGAGCTGGCCAACGAACTGCTGAAACTGATCGAGCTGCACGACGCCTCGAACATCGCGGCCGTGATCGTTGAGCCGATGTCCGGTTCGGCTGGCGTTATCGTGCCGCCGGTGGGTTACCTGCAACGTCTGCGTGAAATCTGTACGCAGCACAACATCCTGCTGATTTTCGACGAAGTGATCACCGCCTTCGGCCGCATGGGCAAGTGGACCGGCGCCGAATACTTTGGCGTGACCCCGGACATCATGAACGTGGCCAAGCAGATCACTAACGGTGCCGTGCCGCTGGGCGCCGTGATCGCCAGCCGCGAGATTTACCAAACCTTTATGAACCAGCCTTCGCCTGAGCACATGGTCGAGTTCACCCACGGCTACACCTACTCGGCTCACCCGGTGGCGTGCGCTGCCGGCCTGGCCTCGCTGGAAATTCTCAAGCGCGAAAACCTGGTGCAGCAATCGGCTGAACTGGCCCCGCACTTCGCCAAGCTGCTGCACGGCGTGAAAGGCGCCAAGCACATTGTCGACATCCGCAACTGCGGCCTGGCCGGCGCCATTCAACTGGCCCCGCGTGATGGCGACCCGGTGATCCGTCCGTTCGAGGCTGGCATGAAACTGTGGAAAGCCGGCTTCTACGTGCGCTTCGGCGGCGACACCCTGCAATTCGGGCCAACCTTCAACGCCAAGGTCGAAGACCTCGACCGCGTGTTCTCTGCTGTGGGCGATGCCCTGAACAGCGTGGACTAAGGCCATGACCCAGCGCGTGCAAGCCGTGCCCACCGTGCAGGTGGATAACGATGAGGTGATCGTCACCGAATGGCGTTTTTCGCCCGGCAGCGAAACCGGCAAGCACCGCCACGGTTACGACTATGTCGTGGTGCCGATGACCGACGGCCTGCTGCTGTTGGAAACCCCGGAGGGCGACAAGCACGCGCCGTTGAAAGCCGGCCAGGCGTACTTCCGCAAGGCTGGCGTTGAACACAATGTGATCAACGCCAGTGACCACGAGATCGTCTTCATCGAGACCGAAATTAAATAGGCATCGTGCTGTTCGAGCACGGGCCCAGGCGCCAGACGCCGCACGCATTCGATAAGGGAGTTTTGTATGAGCACCATCCAGCATTTGATCAACGGCCAGTTCGTGACCGACACCGGTCGCACTGCCGACGTGTACAACCCGTCGACCGGCGAAGCCATTCAAAAGGTGCCATTGGCCAGCCGCGCCACCGTTCAACAAGCCATCGACGCCGGCAAAGCCGCCTTCCCGGCCTGGCGCAACACGCCGCCGGCCAAACGCGCTCAGGTGATGTTCCGCTTCAAGCAATTGCTGGAGCAGAACGAAGCGAAAATCTCGCAGATGATCAGCGAAGAGCACGGCAAAACCCTCGAAGACGCTGCTGGCGAACTGAAGCGCGGCATCGAAAACGTGGAATACGCCTGCGGCGCGCCGGAAATTCTCAAAGGCGAATACAACCGCAACGTCGGTCCGAACATCGACGCCTGGAGCGACTTCCAGCCGGTGGGCGTGGTCGCCGGTATTACCCCGTTCAACTTCCCGGCCATGGTGCCGTTGTGGATGTACCCGCTGGCCATCGTGTGCGGCAACTGCTTCATCCTCAAACCGTCCGAGCGTGACCCAAGCTCCACCTTGTTCATTGCTGAACTGCTGAACCAGGCCGGCTTGCCTAAAGGCGTGTTGAACGTGGTGCACGGCGACAAGGAAGCGGTAGACGCGCTGATCGAAGCGCCGGAAGTCAAAGCCCTGAGCTTCGTGGGTTCGACGCCGATTGCCGAGTACATCTATTCCGAAGGCACCAAGCGCGGCAAACGCGTTCAGGCGCTGGGCGGCGCGAAAAACCACGCCGTGCTGATGCCCGATGCCGACCTGGACAACGCCGTCAGCGCCCTGATGGGTGCTGCGTACGGTTCGTGCGGCGAGCGCTGCATGGCGATTTCGGTTGCCGTGTGTGTGGGCGATCAGATTGCCGACGCGCTGGTCGAGAAAATCGTGCCGCAAATTAAGGCGCTGAAAATCGGTGCCGGCACCTCGTGCGGCCTGGACATGGGCCCATTGGTTACCGCTGCTGCCCGTGACAAAGTGGCCGGTTACATCGACGCCGGTGTGGCCGCTGGCGCGACCTTGCTCGTAGACGGTCGCAACCTGAAAGTGGCCGGCAACGAAGACGGCTTCTTCCTCGGCGGCAGCCTGTTCGACAACGTTAAAACTGACATGACCATCTACACCGACGAGATCTTCGGCCCTGTGCTGTGCATCGTTCGCGTCGGCAGCCTGGAAGCGGCCATGCAGTTGATCAACGATCACGAATACGGCAACGGCACCTGCATTTTCACCCGTGACGGTGAAGCGGCGCGTCTGTTCTGCGACGAGATCGAAGTGGGCATGGTTGGCGTCAACGTGCCGTTGCCGGTGCCAGTGGCTTACCACAGCTTCGGCGGCTGGAAGCGCTCGCTGTTTGGCGACCTGCACGCCTACGGCCCGGACGGTGTGCGTTTCTACACCCGTCGCAAAGCCATCACCCAGCGTTGGCCACAACGTGCGTCCCATGAAGCCGCGCAGTTCGCGTTCCCAAGCAACGGCTAAGCGCGTTCGCTGTATCGGCATGTGAAAAGGCCCGTCATTTGACGGGCCTTTTTTATGCGCGGCCGGCCGGTTTTTCGGCGCCGGCGCGGCTGCTATTCAGGGCGGCGCCACGGTGCAATCCGTGCCGGTTTCGGCGCAGTGCAGGTAGTGCTGCAGCGCGCGAATCCGCGCCAAGGTCATGTCCTCGACGCACTGGCGATAACTGTCGATGTGCTCATTGTTTTGTTCGTCATCGGTAGTGACGAACTCGCATTCGGCATCACGAAAGGCTCGCCAGGAGCGCTGGGTGTTGATCAGTTGCTTGCGGTGAATCGGGGTGTTTTGCAGCAGGGTTTTCAAGGTGGCGTACAGCGTCGCCAACTGTTCTTTGCTGGCTTCGTAGGACATCGGCGTTGCACCGATCAAACTGCCACACAGCAGCAAAACAGCGAGGCGTCGCAGCATACAAGCTCCTGACCGGGCGAACACGTGCGCCCGGATGTGAAGCATAGGCGCTGCGCGGCGCAGACGAATAAAAAAGCCGCCCTTGCACAGTGAAAGGGCGGCAATACGCGGGGGAGCGCGGTTAAAACAGGGAGGTGAACAACCAATACAGGCTGCCCGACAACAGGATGGCGACCGGCAAGGTCAGCACCCAGGCCATGAGCAGGTTGCGGATCGTGCGCATCTGCAAGCCGGAGCCATTGGCGGCCATGGTGCCCGCCACACCGGATGACAATACGTGGGTGGTGGAAACCGGCAGGCCATACACGTCGGCCGCGCCGATGGTGACCATGGCCACTAATTCCGCCGAAGCGCCTTGGGCGTAGGTGAGGTGGGTTTTGCCAATTTTTTCGCCGACGGTGACCACGATGCGTTTCCAGCCGACCATGGTGCCGAGGCCCAAGGCGATGGCGACGGCAATTTTCACCCACAGCGGGATGAACTTGGTGGAGTCGTCGATTTGCTTCTTGAACGCCAGCAAGGTGTTTTGCGTGGCGGTGTCGAAGCCGCCGACTTTGTCTTTGTCCATAAAGCGAATGGCTTCGGACGTGAGGTACATGTCGTTACGCACGTTCGACACCGCCGCCGCTGGCACCTGGGCCAGGGAACCGTAGCTTTTCACTTGCGCGCCGATGGAACCCGCGAGCGAGGCCAGGGCCGGAATCAGCTCGGGCGTGACCTGTTTGCTGCGCACGTACTCCGAGAGCGTGGCGCGTGGGTCTTGCGGGGCCGGTTGCGGGGCAACTTTCACCAGCGCCTGCTGGGTGACTTGGGCCAGCGCGGTGAATTGCTCGACCTGGCTTTCCGGCATGGCGCGGTTGAGTGCGTAGGCCATGGGCAGCGTGCCGATCAGAATCAGCATGATCAGGCCCATGCCCTTCTGCCCATCGTTGGAACCGTGGGCGAACGACACGCCGGTGCAGGTCAGAATCAACATGCCGCGAATCCACCACGGCGGCGGCGTGTTGCCTTTAGGCGCCTGGTACAGCTCGCGGTTTTTCACCAGCGCACGCAGGGCCAACAGCAGCAGCGCGGCGCAGCCAAAGCCGATCAAGGGCGAGAGCAGTAACGAGTAACCGACCTTCGTCGCTTGCGCCCAGTCCACGCCGCTGGCGCCGTCGCGCCCATGCATCAGCGCGTTGGCGATGCCCACGCCGATGATCGAGCCGATCAGCGTGTGCGAAGACGACGCCGGCAAACCCAGCCACCAGGTGCCGAGGTTCCAGATGATGGCGGCGATCAGCAGGGCGAACACCATGGCAAACCCGGCGGACGAGCCCACCTGCAGAATCAGCTCCACGGGCAGCAAGGCAATAATCCCGAACGCCACCGCGCCGCTGGACACCAACACCCCAAGGAAATTGAAACAGCCCGACCACAACACCGCGAACTGCGGCGGCAGCGAATGGGTGTAAATCACCGTGGCCACGGCGTTGGCCGTGTCGTGCAAACCGTTGACGAACTCGAAACCCAGGGCAATCAGCAGCGCGATGCCCAGGAGCACGAAGGGCGTCCAGGTAGTGACGACGGTGCCGGCTTCGTCGACGTCGTGGAACAGGCTATACGCGCTGTAGACCAGACCGAGGATGAGGATGGAGAAGAAAGCCAGTTTGGTGCCCTTGCCGTGGGTTCGGTTCAGCTTGGGCTTGGCGTCTGCCGCGATTGAGACATCGCCGGCATAGGAGGGGCTGTTCATGTGAAGGGCGTCCTTTGGGAAGGGAGACCTGATCACTATTCTGTTTGGATGTTACAGATTGTGTTTCGGGGGGGCGTTGGTTGTTTGTGGGGGATGTGGGTTGAAGGTTGAGCCTGGATTGGACGGAGTCACCTGAAAGACTCTGGATCCCCGCCTTCGCGGGGATGACGGGTGTTTGTGCGTCGGGCGACGAACCTGAACGAGCCTGGATCCCCGCGTGCGCGAGGATGACGGGTGTGGTTGTGCGCTTCTTCGTCTGTAGCCGCGCCAGCAGCACAAACCACCGTCATTCCCGCGCAGGCGGCGGTCCGACGATTCGGAATCCAGGCTTTCGGACTGAACGACGTAACCTGAAAGATTCTGGATCCCCGCCTTCGCGAGGATGACGGGTGGGGTTGCACACTCGGCGTTATGCCCCCCAGCCATCGACGCTCCCGCTCAATACGCCTGCGGCACAATAATGCTCGACGGCGTCGGATTCCTCACATAGTCCTCATGCCGCAACCGCTGCGGCAGTTCCACCTGCGGGTGCTCCACTTCCTCGTACGGCATCTGGCTTAGCAGGTGGTTGATGCAGTTCAACCGTGCTTTTTTCTTGTCGTCGGCCTGCACCACCCACCAAGGCGCTTCTTTGATGTGGGTGCGTTCGAGCATGATTTCCTTGGCCTTGGTGTACGCCTCCCAGCGGCGGCGCGATTCCAGGTCCATGGGGCTGAGTTTCCATTGCTTGAGCGGGTCGTGAATGCGCGCCAGGAAGCGCAGGTGCTGTTCACTGTCGGAAATGGAGAACCAGTATTTGATCAACTGAATGCCCGAGCGCGCGAGCATGCGTTCGAATTCGGGCACGCTGCGGAAGAATTCTTCGTATTGCTCGTCGTTGCAAAAGCCCATCACCCGCTCGACGCCCGCGCGGTTGTACCAGCTGCGGTCGAACAGCACGATTTCACCCGCCGCAGGCAGGTGCGAAACGTAGCGCTGGAAGTACCACTGCGTTCGTTCACGGTCGTTCGGTGCGGGCAATGCGGCCACTCGGCACACACGCGGGTTGAGGCGCTGGGTGATGCGCTTGATCACGCCACCTTTGCCAGCCGCGTCGCGACCTTCGAACAGAATCACGACTTTGTGCCCGGTCTTGACCACCCAACTCTGCAGCTTCACCAACTCACCTTGCAGGCGAAACAGTTCGCTGAAGTAACGCTTGCGGGCGCGCTTGGCTTCGCTGTCTTCGGGGCGGCCCTGGAACAGTTCGTCGAGGTCTTGGCCGTCTTCGAGCAGTTCCAATTCCAATGCTTCGTCGCCGTAGTCCTGCAACTCACGGTGGATGCGTTGCATCAGCTGGTCGTTGGTCATGTCTGCACCTCAGGTGGGAGAGCGGGGCGTAGGTGGGCTGGGCTGCCGATGCTAGAGCGTGGGCATGGCAGGCGGATGACAGCGCAGCGCGCTAGTAATCGCTGCGTTTGCGAAAGGCCCAGCGTCCGGCCAGCGCCGTGAACGTGGCCACCAGCGCCACCAGAATCCAGAAACCTTCGGCGTCATCGGCCAACGGAATGCCGCCGACGTTCATGCCGAAAAAACCGGCAATGATGTTGATGGGCAAGGCCAGCACGGTGACTACGGTGAGGGTGAACAGCGTGCGGTTACTTTGTTCGTTGAGCTGGGCGACGATTTCTTCCTGCAGCAACTTGATCCGCTCGCCAAGGGCTGTGAGGTCGCTGATGACCAGGGTGAATTCTTCGGTCGCTTCGCGAAGTTCGCGTACGTCGTCGTCTTGCAGCCAGTCGGGCGGGCGGTTGAGCAGGCGCATCAGCGAACCCGGCTCCAGTGCCAGCAGGCGTTGCAGGCGAACCAGCACTCGGCGCTTGGTGCCGAGGTCGGCGCGGTTGCTGTTCAGGCGCGAGGCGAGCAGTTGGTCTTCAATGCCGTCCACGCTGAGGCTGGTTTCGCGGACGATGCCGGTGAGCACGTCACCTTGATCGCGCAGCAGGTGAACCAGCACCTCCAGCGGCGAGCGGAAATGTTCCCCGCGTTTCACTGAGGAGCGCAGCTTGTCGACCGAACGCAGCGGTTGCAGGCGGGCAGTCACCAGCAGGCGGCTGCGTGCGCAGACCCACAGGGTGGAGATGTCGGTGCTGACCATGTCGAAGTTGAACACCACGTCGTTGACCACCGCCAACAGCGCCGAGTCCACGTGCTCCAGGCGCGTAGAGCGCGAGCCTTCACGCAGGCTTTCGAAGAAATATTCCGGTAGGTCGAGGTGCGCCATCATCCAGCGCTCGCAGGCCGCGTGTGCCAGGTTGAGGTGCAGCCAGAGGAATTCGCCGTCATCGCTGGGCGCTTGAAGCCAGGACAGGGCGGCGCTTGAGTCGATTTCCTCGCCGCGCTCGCCCGGGCGGAAACGAAAGCCATAGAGCAGACCGAACAGGTCTGGAACCTCAAGGGTGTGATTCATGGCGGCTCACTGCTGTAACAGAACGCTGGGAGGATCGGTAACCGACGGGCGATTTTGGCGTGCGGACGGCGAGCAGCTTGCGCGGGTGTTGTGACGGGCTGATGACGGAATGAAGTCGGCGCGCAGGGTATGCCCAGTAGGGGCAAACGCTGCGTTTTGCCAGGCGGCGCAACCTCTGCGCGACTTGCCGGTCAGACCCTGAGGCCGACGCGACGAGGCGTGTTGGCTGGGGTGCCTAAAAAATAACCAGGCACGGCATTTTTATTGCTAGCGTTGAGCTAGTTGCACTGCACAGCACCTGAGTGGATGACTGTACGACGCATGGATTGGATGAACCTGCTAGCAAGTGGCGCCCAGCGGCGCGCAAGGCTTCGCAACGAAGCTGGCGCGGGGCGGTGGGCATTGCGCGGTTGGGCGTTAGTGCTGAGCTTGCTGGTTTCTGGCTGCGCCACGCACCAAGACCACGACTCGATTGTGGGCAATAAAAGCGCGGTAAAGCCGGGCGAGTTCTTCCAGACGCACACCGACCGCATGGCCACCATCGGCATGCGCAACAACCTCAACACCCTCTATCGCCTGATGGACAAACTCTACCGCCGCAATCCGCGCGAGTGGCGTAAGACCGGCTTGCCGACGCTTGAAGAAGCGGAAAAACAAGTGCAGCTGGCTATCGAAAAAGACCTTCCATTACCTGAACTCGGCGGCCGTAAAGACGTTGAGGCGCTGAGCTACGCGTTGAGCGTGGACTACAAGGGGGATCGGGTGGGTGGTTTTGTTTATGCGCTGGGCAGCATGTTGATTACGGCGCATGGCGGGCGTACCGAGTTTTATATGACCGATGAGCTCGACCCGCAGTTTATCCACAACGCTGCGCGCAATATCGAGAAGGCGACGTGGATGCTCGCCAGTCGTAACGACTTGAAGGGCAACCCGTGGCTGTTGTCGAACGAGCTATCGCCGGATGTTCGCAACCTGAGTTTTGCCGTGGAGTTCGGCAAGATTGTCGCGCGCCTGGACCTGCTCACCGATGTGCTCGATGAGCGTTATCGGCGGCTGGGGGTGAGTTATGCGCAAGGGCTGCTGTTTATGAACTTCTTGCCGGTGCAGTAAGGCGGGGTAGGGCGGCGCGGTAGGCCGCCCGGAAGTGGTTAGACTTTTTTGACGAATTCGGACTTCAGCTTCATGGGGCCGATGCCGTCGATTTTGCAGTCGATGTCGTGATCGCCGTCGCACAGGCGGATGTTCTTCACTTTGGTGCCCACCTTGACCACCAGCGACGTGCCTTTGACCTTGAGGTCTTTGATCACGCTGACCGAGTCGCCGTCTTGCAGTACGTTGCCGACGGCATCCTTGATGACCTTGTCGCTCTCGCCGCCTGTGTCCGTTGCCGCAGTGGCCGACCATTCGTGGGCGCATTCCGGGCAGACCAGTTGCTGGCCATCTTCGTAAGTGAATTCGGAATTGCATTTCGGGCAGGGTGGCAACGTGCTCACGGGAACCTCGGCTTCAGACCGCTAAAAAAGGCCGCATAGTGTATAGGGTTTTCCCTCGTTTCGGTTGGCCGGCAGGGGGCGCTTATTTTTACACGAACCGATTTGCCGCCCGTGTGCTCAAAACCCGTGGACGCGGCGCTATTTCACTGGCGCCGCAGGCAGCTAACGCACGGAGGTTGAGCATGTTTTTACCGGATCTGCGCGGTGTTTCCTTCTGGGAAATCATTAAGTGCACGGTGGTCGACTTTCTTGATGACGAGTTGCCGACCTACGCATCGGCACTGGCTTTCCAGCTGTTCTTCTCTTTATTCCCGTTTTTGTTGTTCCTGATCGCGTTAATCAGCGTGCTCGACTTACAGCCGTTCTTTGATTGGTTGCGTGAACAAGCTGCACTGGTATTGCCTCGCGCGGCGATGGAATTGGTCGACCCTGCGATCAGCAATCTGCAAACGCAAAAGGCGGGTTTGTTTTCCTTCAGCATTGTTATCGCCCTGTGGACGGCTTCGGCCGCGGTGCGCTCCACGATGTTGGCGATGAATCAGGTGTATGGGGTGGAGGAGGGGCGGCCGGCGTGGAAGCGAATTCCGCTATCGGTGATTTACATCATTGGGGTCGCGGCGTTGCTGCTGATTGCGGCGGGCCTGATGGTGGTCGGTCCTCAGGCGATGAATTGGCTGGCGCACCAACTGGGTATTGAGCAGATCGTGGTCGTGCTGTGGAACTGGCTGCGTTGGCCGGTGGCGGTGTTCATGCTGGTAGCGGTGGTGGCGACGGTTTATTACCTGGCGCCGGATGTGAAGCAGGAGTTCCGCTTTATTACGCCGGGGTCGCTGGTGGCGGTGATCGGCTGGATTGCCGCTTCGTTGGGCTTCGGGTTCTACGCGCAGAACTTCGCCAACTACAACGCCACCTACGGGAGCATCGGGGCGATCATTATTTTCCTCTTCTATCTATACCTGTCTTCGGCGGTGCTGCTGTTTGGAGCCGAGCTGAACGCCGTGATTGAGCACCATGCACGCGACGGCAAGTCGCCGGGCGAGAAGGTGGCGGATGAAGGCGTGCCGGCGAAATCAACCTGAACGGCCCATGGGCGGGGTAGGTCACAACTTAAGAAGGACAAGTCGGCGTCTCTGGGCGCGCGGCATCACTTAGTGAAAGTTGGAGGTTGAGAACATGGCTACCTATAACTGGGACCTCATCGAGCGCCTGCTCCACGAAGTGCAGAACGGCGCCTACAAACCGTTCAAACCACGGGAATACGCCGCAGAGTTTGCTGCGGACCAAACCGCTGAAGGCGTGCAGCTGGAAAAGCTCGACACGCTTAAAGCCGACGCTCAGAACTATGAAGCGTTGTTGCTTAAAGACGGCTTTATCGAACCGCGCCCGGAGGAAGAAGGCGGTAATGGTGAGAACTTCGTCTTAACGCCGCGTGGGGCGAGTCTGCTCAGTCTGCTGGATAGCAGCATTCCTGGCAGCGAACATCCCCGTGAAGTGTTGGATGAGAAAGGCGAAGCAGCGCTGCGGCCAGAAGTGTTCGACGAACTGGCCAAACAGGCAGCGATTGCTTAAGGCTATTGCGTTGGAAAGGAGAGCTTGCCGCTGTCACTGAACCGCGCGGCTCCAAACAGGCCGCCGCCCAACTTGCCGTTCAGCTCATACGGCACGGCGGCCTTGGCCGAAGGTGCAGCGGAGGCAACGCCCCAAGCCTGACGCAGTACTGAAAAGGCTGAGATGGTGATGGGTATATAGATGAGCTTTTCACCGTAGCGCGGAACTTCCCCGCTTTCATCGCTCACTCCATTGGCGAAGGGGCGATCGTTGACCCGCAGCTCCAGGGCGATGCCGTCATAACGGATCGCCTGCTCATTTGGGTTCTGCACCCGCAACTTCAGCGCAAATCGCGCTTCCATTTCCTGGCTGGGAAGTGGCTCCAGGCCGACTAGGTCTACATAGACGTCATCCCGCGAACCGAACACGCTGCATCCATTCAGGATAAGTAGCAGCAAGGCTGTGGCTGTCGGGCGCACGAGGGTGGGAAGTTTCATAAGCGTTGTCCTGTTCGCAAGTGCGGCGTTACACCTTCTATATATAGAGGCGTATGGGTAAGAGGGTTTCCCGGCACGCTCGTTCGGTATTTAGGTTTATTTCAGAATCGTTTCAATAATGGCTTGACGGCTTTTCCCAGGTGCTTATAATGCGCACCTCTTCCGGCGCGGAAGGCTCCTAAAAGTTCTTTCTAATCAATAGGTTAGGTTGAAATTGAAGGTTGCAAAGCAGAGCGATCTGCGTAGAATGCGCCGGGCTGACAAGGTTGAAGGTTGGTCTTGTTGGTCGGTCGAGTAAGTTGATCGAAAAGCGGTAAATGAGGTGGTTGACAGCGGTTTGAAACGCTGTAGAATTCGCCTCCCGCTGACGAGAGACTGAAGTTGATCTGAAGCGCAAGCGGTTGAGTTTGAAAAGAAATTTTCGAAATCGCTTGACGGAATAAGAGGCTGCTGTAGAATGCGCGCCTCGGTTGAGACGAAAGGCTTAACCAACTGTTCTTTAACAACTGAATCAAGCAATTCGTGTGGGTGCTTGTGAGGTAAGACTGATAGTCACCAGATTATCAGCATCACAAGTAACACTCGTTAATTTGAGAGTTTTTTGCGATTGCTGAGCCAAGTTTAGGGTTTTCACAAAACCCAGATATGTTTGAACTGAAGAGTTTGATCATGGCTCAGATTGAACGCTGGCGGCAGGCCTAACACATGCAAGTCGAGCGGATGAGAGGAGCTTGCTCCTTGATTCAGCGGCGGACGGGTGAGTAATGCCTAGGAATCTGCCTATTAGTGGGGGACAACGTTTCGAAAGGAACGCTAATACCGCATACGTCCTACGGGAGAAAGCAGGGGACCTTCGGGCCTTGCGCTAATAGATGAGCCTAGGTCGGATTAGCTAGTTGGTGAGGTAATGGCTCACCAAGGCGACGATCCGTAACTGGTCTGAGAGGATGATCAGTCACACTGGAACTGAGACACGGTCCAGACTCCTACGGGAGGCAGCAGTGGGGAATATTGGACAATGGGCGAAAGCCTGATCCAGCCATGCCGCGTGTGTGAAGAAGGTCTTCGGATTGTAAAGCACTTTAAGTTGGGAGGAAGGGTTGTAGATTAATACTCTGCAATTTTGACGTTACCGACAGAATAAGCACCGGCTAACTCTGTGCCAGCAGCCGCGGTAATACAGAGGGTGCAAGCGTTAATCGGAATTACTGGGCGTAAAGCGCGCGTAGGTGGTTCGTTAAGTTGGATGTGAAATCCCCGGGCTCAACCTGGGAACTGCATTCAAAACTGTCGAGCTAGAGTATGGTAGAGGGTGGTGGAATTTCCTGTGTAGCGGTGAAATGCGTAGATATAGGAAGGAACACCAGTGGCGAAGGCGACCACCTGGACTGATACTGACACTGAGGTGCGAAAGCGTGGGGAGCAAACAGGATTAGATACCCTGGTAGTCCACGCCGTAAACGATGTCGACTAGCCGTTGGGGTCCTTGAGACTTTAGTGGCGCAGCTAACGCATTAAGTCGACCGCCTGGGGAGTACGGCCGCAAGGTTAAAACTCAAATGAATTGACGGGGGCCCGCACAAGCGGTGGAGCATGTGGTTTAATTCGAAGCAACGCGAAGAACCTTACCTGGCCTTGACATGCTGAGAACTTTCCAGAGATGGATTGGTGCCTTCGGGAACTCAGACACAGGTGCTGCATGGCTGTCGTCAGCTCGTGTCGTGAGATGTTGGGTTAAGTCCCGTAACGAGCGCAACCCTTGTCCTTAGTTACCAGCACGTTATGGTGGGCACTCTAAGGAGACTGCCGGTGACAAACCGGAGGAAGGTGGGGATGACGTCAAGTCATCATGGCCCTTACGGCCAGGGCTACACACGTGCTACAATGGTCGGTACAAAGGGTTGCCAAGCCGCGAGGTGGAGCTAATCCCATAAAACCGATCGTAGTCCGGATCGCAGTCTGCAACTCGACTGCGTGAAGTCGGAATCGCTAGTAATCGTGAATCAGAACGTCACGGTGAATACGTTCCCGGGCCTTGTACACACCGCCCGTCACACCATGGGAGTGGGTTGCACCAGAAGTAGCTAGTCTAACCTTCGGGAGGACGGTTACCACGGTGTGATTCATGACTGGGGTGAAGTCGTAACAAGGTAGCCGTAGGGGAACCTGCGGCTGGATCACCTCCTTAATCGACGACATCAGCTTCCTTATAAGCTCCCACACGAATTGCTTGATTCATTGCGAAAGACGATAGGGTCGTCCTAGAGGTTTTAGGAGGATCAGTGACGAGTTGTCAGCCTAGTAGCCCGAACAATTGGGTCTGTAGCTCAGTTGGTTAGAGCGCACCCCTGATAAGGGTGAGGTCGGCAGTTCGAATCTGCCCAGACCCACCAATTGTTGTGGAAGAAGCCTCAGATACGGGGCCATAGCTCAGCTGGGAGAGCGCCTGCCTTGCACGCAGGAGGTCAACGGTTCGATCCCGTTTGGCTCCACCACGACGACACGTAAAGTTCAGAATTGAGTATTCGCCTGTTGGCTGAATATTGAATTCTGGTCTTTGACTAGAAAGTATTATCGTTCTTTAAAAATTTGGGTATGTGATAGAAAGATAGACTGGATAGCACTTTCACTGGTGTTTATTCAGGCTAAGGTAAAATTTGTGAGTTCTCTTGAGAGATCAAGAGTATTTCGAATTTTCGGCGAATGTCGTCTTCATAGTATAACCAGATTGCTTGGGGTTATATGGTCAAGTGAAGAAGCGCATACGGTGGATGCCTTGGCAGTCAGAGGCGATGAAAGACGTGGTAGCCTGCGAAAAGCTTCGGGGAGTCGGCAAACAGACTTTGATCCGGAGATGTCTGAATGGGGGAACCCACTTAACATAAGTTAAGTATCTTGCACTGAATACATAGGTGTAAGAAGCGAACCAGGGGAACTGAAACATCTAAGTACCCTGAGGAAAAGAAATCAACCGAGATTCCCTTAGTAGTGGCGAGCGAACGGGGACTAGCCCTTAAGTTGATTTGAGATTAGCGGAACGCTCTGGAAAGTGCGGCCATAGTGGGTGATAGCCCTGTACGCGAAAATCTCTTATCAATGAAATCGAGTAGGACGGAGCACGAGAAACTTTGTCTGAATATGGGGGGACCATCCTCCAAGGCTAAATACTACTGACTGACCGATAGTGAACTAGTACCGTGAGGGAAAGGCGAAAAGAACCCCGGAGAGGGGAGTGAAATAGATCCTGAAACCGTATGCGTACAAGCAGTGGGAGCCCACTTTGTTGGGTGACTGCGTACCTTTTGTATAATGGGTCAGCGACTTATATTCAGTGGCGAGCTTAACCGAATAGGGGAGGCGTAGCGAAAGCGAGTCTTAATAGGGCGTTTAGTCGCTGGGTATAGACCCGAAACCGGGCGATCTATCCATGGGCAGGTTGAAGGTTGGGTAACACTAACTGGAGGACCGAACCGACTACCGTTGAAAAGTTAGCGGATGACCTGTGGATCGGAGTGAAAGGCTAATCAAGCTCGGAGATAGCTGGTTCTCCTCGAAAGCTATTTAGGTAGCGCCTCGTGTATCACTGCTGGGGGTAGAGCACTGTTTCGGCTAGGGGGTCATCCCGACTTACCAAACCGATGCAAACTCCGAATACCAGCAAGTGCGAGCACGGGAGACACACGGCGGGTGCTAACGTCCGTCGTGAAAAGGGAAACAACCCAGACCGTCAGCTAAGGTCCCAAAGTCATGGTTAAGTGGGAAACGATGTGGGAAGGCTTAGACAGCTAGGAGGTTGGCTTAGAAGCAGCCACCCTTTAAAGAAAGCGTAATAGCTCACTAGTCGAGTCGGCCTGCGCGGAAGATGTAACGGGGCTCAAACCATGCACCGAAGCTACGGGTATCACTTAGGTGATGCGGTAGAGGAGCGTTCTGTAAGCCTGTGAAGGTGAGTTGAGAAGCTTGCTGGAGGTATCAGAAGTGCGAATGCTGACATGAGTAACGACAATGGGTGTGAAAAACACCCACGCCGAAAGACCAAGGTTTCCTGCGCAACGTTAATCGACGCAGGGTTAGTCGGTCCCTAAGGCGAGGCTGAAAAGCGTAGTCGATGGAAAACAGGTTAATATTCCTGTACTTCTAGTTATTGCGATGGGGGGACGGAGAAGGCTAGGCCAGCTTGGCGTTGGTTGTCCAAGTTTAAGGTTGTAGGCTGACTGCTTAGGTAAATCCGGGCGGTTAAGGCTGAGAACTGATGACGAGTGCTCATTAGAGCGCGAAGTGGTTGATGCCATGCTTCCAAGAAAAGCCTCTAAGCTTCAGATAACTAGGAACCGTACCCCAAACCGACACAGGTGGTTGGGTAGAGAATACCAAGGCGCTTGAGAGAACTCGGGTGAAGGAACTAGGCAAAATGGCACCGTAACTTCGGGAGAAGGTGCGCCGGTGAGGGTGAAGCATTTACTGCGTAAGCTCATGCCGGTCGAAGATACCAGGCCGCTGCGACTGTTTATTAAAAACACAGCACTCTGCAAACACGAAAGTGGACGTATAGGGTGTGACGCCTGCCCGGTGCCGGAAGGTTAATTGATGGGGTTAGCTAACGCGAAGCTCTTGATCGAAGCCCCGGTAAACGGCGGCCGTAACTATAACGGTCCTAAGGTAGCGAAATTCCTTGTCGGGTAAGTTCCGACCTGCACGAATGGCGTAACGATGGCGGCGCTGTCTCCACCCGAGACTCAGTGAAATTGAAATCGCTGTGAAGATGCAGTGTATCCGCGGCTAGACGGAAAGACCCCGTGAACCTTTACTATAGCTTTGCACTGGACTTTGAATTTGCTTGTGTAGGATAGGTGGGAGGCTTTGAAGCGTGGACGCCAGTTCGCGTGGAGCCAATCTTGAAATACCACCCTGGCAACTTTGAGGTTCTAACTCTGGTCCGTTATCCGGATCGAGGACAGTGTATGGTGGGTAGTTTGACTGGGGCGGTCTCCTCCTAAAGAGTAACGGAGGAGTACGAAGGTGCGCTCAGACCGGTCGGAAATCGGTCGTAGAGTATAAAGGCAAAAGCGCGCTTGACTGCGAGACAGACACGTCGAGCAGGTACGAAAGTAGGTCTTAGTGATCCGGTGGTTCTGTATGGAAGGGCCATCGCTCAACGGATAAAAGGTACTCCGGGGATAACAGGCTGATACCGCCCAAGAGTTCATATCGACGGCGGTGTTTGGCACCTCGATGTCGGCTCATCACATCCTGGGGCTGAAGCCGGTCCCAAGGGTATGGCTGTTCGCCATTTAAAGTGGTACGCGAGCTGGGTTTAGAACGTCGTGAGACAGTTCGGTCCCTATCTGCCGTGGACGTTTGAGATTTGAGAGGGGCTGCTCCTAGTACGAGAGGACCGGAGTGGACGAACCTCTGGTGTTCCGGTTGTCACGCCAGTGGCATCGCCGGGTAGCTATGTTCGGAATAGATAACCGCTGAAAGCATCTAAGCGGGAAACTAGCCTCAAGATGAGATCTCACTGGGATCTTGAATCCCCTAAAGGGCCGTCGAAGACTACGACGTTGATAGGTGGGGTGTGTAAGCGTTGTGAGGCGTTGAGCTAACCCATACTAATTGCCCGTGAGGCTTGACCATATAACACCCAAGCAATTTGCTTAGCGCAAATTGATGGTGTGAAGACGATACAAACCGAAAATTCGGCAAACACACAAATTACCCGCAGCATCATCACATACCCAATTTGGAGCTGCGCTAACGCGACGCTCCACCCGAATTGCTTGACGACCATAGAGCGTTGGAACCACCTGATCCCATCCCGAACTCAGTAGTGAAACGACGCATCGCCGATGGTAGTGTGGGGTCTCCCCATGTGAGAGTAGGTCATCGTCAAGCTTAAATTCCAAACCCCCTACTCGTGAAAACGGGTAGGGGTTTGTTTTTGTGCGATGAAAAATAGGTCTGCGCAGACGTCTTGATCTGGATAGCTTGAGCTAAAGCAAGTATGTCGGCCGACTTAGCGGCCGCCAACTGAGCGGGCCCAGCCAGTCAGCTCCGCTCTCTACGGAAGTCCGAATTCGATAGCAAGATTCAGCATGCCCCCCGGGTGGATCCCCTGATACCGTACGCTCAGCTTCCAATCGTGAGCTATTCGATGAGTTCCAATCTCGACAAAAACACCCGCATCGCCCAAACGCTCAGCGACCCGCGCTGGCTCGCCGTGCAAGCGCGAGACAAAGCCGCCGACGGCCAGTTCGTCTACGCAGTGACTTCCACCGGCATCTACTGCCGTCCTTCCTGCTCGGCGCGTCAGGCGTTACCCGAAAATGTTCAGTTCCATCTCGACTGCTCCTCAGCCGAAGCCGCGGGTTTCCGCGCCTGCCTGCGCTGCAAACCTGACCAGAGGTCGCCTGATGAAACGCAGCGCGCATTGATCGAGCGTGCCTGTCACGTAATCGAACAAGCAGAATCGCCGCCGACCCTAAACGCGCTCGCCGCCCAGGTCGGACTGAGTCCGTACCACTTCCATCGCTTGTTTAAAGCAATCACCGGAGTCACGCCAAAAGGCTACGCCAGCGCGCACAGGGCCAATCGCGTTCGTGACCAACTCACTGCGAGTGGGTCTGTAACCGAAGCGCTCTATGAAGCCGGCTTCAATTCCAGCGGACGTTTCTACACCGTGGCTAATCAGCTGTTAGGCATGACTCCAAAAGCCTACAAGGCCGGTGGCGCTAGTGTGCGGATTCGCTACGCCCTAGGTGCCTGCTCCTCGGTGCGTTGCTGGTGGCGCAAAGTGAGCGCGGCATTTGCGCGATTCTGTTTGATGACAACGCGCCCGTGCTCGAAGCTGACCTACGCCGCCGATTTCCCAATGCTCAGATCGAAGCTGCCGACGATGCATTCAGCCAAATCCTGGCCGAGGTCGTCGCATTCGTCGAAGCACCGGGCCAGGGGCTGAACTTGCCGCTGGATATTCGCGGAACGGCGTTTCAGCAGCGCGTGTGGCAGGCGCTCCAAACAATTCCCGTCGGCAAAACCGCTAGCTATCGCGACGTCGCCGAAGTTATTGGAACGCCTCTGGCTGTTCGTGCCGTCGCCGGTGCCTGTGCAGCTAATTCTTTAGCTGTGGCGATCCCCTGTCACCGTGTCGTTCGTAACGATGGCGGCATTTCAGGCTATCGCTGGGGTATCGAGCGCAAGCAAAAATTGCTGGAGAAGGAGCGCGAATAAGCTGGGCGGGCGGTCAAAAACGGGTGTCAGGAATTCGTCTCTACCTATGTTTAGCGCAGCTAGTGGCTTGATTTGAAAAGAGAAAAGCCAGCAATCATTCGTATCGATGGTGACTATTGGGACCTTTCACTTCTACGAAAAATCTCGGTGAGTACCATAGGCTCCGTACCCACTTACCAGCCCCTGCAAGGAGCCGAAAAATGAAAAGCCAAGTATTTGCCAGCCTGATCCTGGCCAGCCTCTCCGCCAGCGTATTTGCTCTGCCATCCGATCAACCTCAGTTCACGTTTGACGGTCAATTCGTTCACTCCTCGATGGTTGCTGAAGGCGGCGCTGACCGTTCCGGTGCAAACCGTGTAGCCGAAGGCGGTGCTGACCGTACCGGCGCAAACCGTGTAGCCGAAGGTGGTGCAGACCGTACCGGCGCAAACCGTGTAGCCGAAGGCGGTGCAGACCGTACTGCGGTGCAAACCGTGTAGCTGAAGGCGGTGCAGACCGTACCGGCGCAAACCGTGTAGCCGAAGGCGGTGCAGACCGTACCGGCGCAAACCGTGTAGCCGAAGGTGGTGCAGACCGTACTGGCGCAAACCGTGTAGCTGAAGGCGGTGCTGATCGTACCGGCGCAAACCGTGTAGCTGAAGGTGGCGCTGATCGTACCGAGTGCCAACCGTGTGGTTTGATGGTTCGCGTTACCTCACCTGAAAAACCCGGCCAACCAAGCCGGGTTTTTTTATGGGCGCGTGGTTAGTTTCCTTGGATGCAGTCAATGAATAACTGCTGAATCGGGAGATGCCGCTGGCTATGGCGCAGCAACATGATCAGCTCGCGGTGAAACGTCAGCTCTCCCAACTCGATAATTCGTACCTTAGCGCCCAACTCGAGCCACAGCCCGGCCAGAGGAATCAGCGTAACGCCCAGGCCGCATTCGACCATCTTCACAATTCCGTCCAACTCATCCAGCTCTAGCGCAACCTGCACATCCAACCGTTGCTCGCGTAGAAACCGGCTCACCAATCGCCCCCCAAACGAAGTGCGGTCGTAGCGCACTAACGGTTGCTCGCTAAGAATCTGCAGCGGGTCGTCGCCCTGCAATCCTTCCGGCACCACCAACACAAACGGCTCCTGGCGCAGTAGCTGGGTATGCAGTTCTTTAGGCAAAGGGAAGGGCGGGCGAATCAAAATGGCGACATCGAGCTCGCCGGCGTCCACTTGGCTGAGCAGATTGAGCGAAACGCCTGGCACCAGCTTCGGCTCAACTCTCGGCGCGGCCTGGCGCAAACGCAGCAGTGCGCTAGGCAACAAGCCAGTCTGTACGCTGGCAATGGCGCCAATTCGCAACTCGCCGCTGCATTCCCCCGCACTGTCTACGGTGGCCATGCGGCTGAACAGCTCCAGCATTTCGCCAGCCATGGGCAGTGCGCGCTTGCCAGCGGCGTTGAGCACGGCCTGGCGCCCGGTTCGATCAAATAATTGTTGGTTCAGCGCGCGCTCCAGGTTGCGAATCTGCGCGCTTACAGCCGACTGCGTGAGGCCGATGTGCGTGCCTGCCGCCGCAAAGGTGCCATACCGCGCGACGGCGAGAAACGTCTTTAGTTCGCGCAGCATTGGCTCGGCTCGTCTGTGGGATTGATCGAAATAATTTGTGCTCGGTGCAAAAAATACCGTCTTTCAATTCATAACTACAAGGCTAGACTCAAACCTGAGCAGTCATTCCCACGTCTTGTTGAGGCATTTCGCATGAGTCTTTCCCCTTTTCATTTGGCTATTCCAGTGTTCGATCTTCCCGCTGCGCGCCAGTTTTACGGTGAAACCTTTGGTCTGGCTGAAGGCCGCTCCAGCGAGAAGTGGGTCGATTTCAATTTCTTTGGCCACCAGTTGGTGATCCACGAGCACCCGAAAACCTCCTCTCAGGAACAGGTCATGACCAACGAAGTTGATGGTCACGACGTCCCCGTGCCGCATTTCGGCGTGGTGCTGGGTTGGCAGGAGTGGGAAGACTTGTCCAAGCGCCTGCAGGAAAAAGGCCTGATGTTCGTGATTGAGCCGCACATCCGCTTCCAGGGCCAGGTTGGCGAGCAGGCCACCATGTTCCTGTTCGATCCGTGCGGCAACGCGCTGGAGTTCAAGGCGTTCAAAGACATCGGCCAACTGTTCGCCAAATAGCAGGGCTCGCACCTTCGCGATATCCTTGGCGCCCTCAACTCAGCCAGGACCAGCTCCCCATGAAAGACCAACTCGTAGAACTGATCAGCAAAATAAGTTCGGGGTGCATGGGCGCCGAGGAAATCGACAAGATTGCGGACGAAGCGGCGCAAGCCTACGCCGATCCGGCTGCCTTTCTGGCAGCTAATCCGGATATCAACTACGACGATACATTCCCCATCCCACTCGGCGAATGGGTAGTGGTGGGCAGCCTGCCGGAAACAGTGTTGTTCCAGGCAGACAGCTACCCCGACCTGCTGCAACAGATCATCGACTCGTTTGGCAAAGAAGTGACCTTCAACATAAAGCCCAAGCAGCTGCAGAAAACCGAACCGCTCACGGCGATGAACCGTATTCAGGTGCAACTCAGCGCCTTGAGTCCGGAAACCAAAGGCTATGTGCTGGTGGATTTCAGTCAGCCGCTGGACGATGAGATGCAGGCGGTGTTGGTGTACGCCACCGATCTGGAGCGGGTTTTAGAATTGGCCGCAGCGGTGGGCATTGCTGCGGCAGGTTCCTACGAAGCGTTGCGAGTGGCGGTACACGTTTAAACGGTGTTGGCCTCATCGAGGTGAAGCCTCTCCCACAGGACAACGGTCGCGCGGGAGAGGGCTCCGTAACGTCAGGCTCGTCGGCTTAGCTCACCAGCAGCCAGGCCCCAGCGCCAGCCGATACCGCGCCAGCAATCCGCACCAGCGGCGCGGCAGCAGACGGCAATACGCGAACCAAGCCATAGCCGGCCGCATGCAACGCCGCAGTCGCCGCTACGAAGCCGGCCGCATAACCCCACGGGCTCGCCACTTCAGGCAATTCCAGGCCATGCGCCACGCCATGGGCCAGTGCGAACAATGCCGTCAGCGCCATGGCCACGGCCACTGGAGGCCGCACGGCTACAGCCACCAACAAGCCCAGCGCCAACACGGAAGCGGCAATACCGGTTTCCATAAACGGCAACTGCAGCCCTTCGAATCCCAGTACGCCGCCCAGCAGCATGGTGCCGACGAACGTTACCGGCAGCGCCCAGCGCGCCATCCCTTTCTGTTGTGCCGCCCACAGCCCGACCGCCAGCATGGCGAGCAAATGGTCGAGGCCGGTGATCGGGTGAGCGATGCCGGCGAGCAGGCCGCTGCTGTCGTGCCCAGGGTGGAGCGAATGCCACGGCGGGGGACAGAAACAGCGCGAGGCTAAACAGGGCTTTACGCAGATTCATGTGAGCTCCTTTTTATAAAAACGGCGGACGTTTCAGGCTGCGGTGAGCAGGCCCTGTTTTTCGATAAAGGCGATGATTTCGTCCAGACCTTGGCCGACTTTCTGGTTGCTGAACACGAAGGGCTTGTCGCCGCGCATCTTCTTGGTGTCGCGCTCCATCACTTCCAGCGACGCGCCAACCATCGGTGCCAAATCAACTTTGTTAATCACCAGCAGGTCGGATTTGCAGATGCCCGGCCCGCCCTTGCGTGGCAGCTTGTCGCCCGCCGAGACATCGATCACGTACAAGGTCAGGTCGGACAGTTCCGGGCTGAACGTAGCCGAAAGGTTGTCACCGCCCGATTCGACGATGATCAGGTCCAGGCCAGGAAAGCGACGATTGAGGCTGGTCGACAGCTTCCAGATTGATGGAAGCATCTTCACGAATCGCGGTGTGCGGGCAGCCGCCCGTTTCCACGCCGATGATGCGTTCTGGCGCCAGCGCTTCGTTTCGTACGAGAAATTGCGCGTCTTCCTGGGTGTAAATGTCGTTGGTCACTACGGCCAGGTTGTAGCGGTCGCGCAGCGCCAGGCACAGGGCGAGGGTGAGCGCAGTTTTGCCGGAGCCTACCGGGCCACCGATGCCGACGCGTAGAGGTTGGCTGTTCATGAGTGTCTGTTCCTTTTGGCGATCAAGAGCGGAAGAGGCGGCTGTATTGGCGCTCGTGCGCCATGCTGGCCAACGCCAGGCCAAAGGCCGCGCTGCCTCGTTGTTCGGGTGAGCAGTGTTGTGCCTGAACGTGGGCGTGCTGCAGCAAAGGCAGCAGCTGAGATGTCAGGCGCTGTGCGCCTTGCTGACCCAACGGCAGGGTTTTCATCAGCACCGCCAGTTGGTTCTCCAGCCAGCCCCACAGCCACGCGGCCAGCGCGTCGTCAGCGCTGATGGCCCAGGCGCGTGCGGCCAATGCCCACATCACGGCCAGACCAGGCTCGGATTGTTGGGCGAGAAAGCCACGGGCGTCGTCATCCAGTTCCGGCAAGCCTTCAAGCAGTTGCTTGAGCGAATAGCCCATTTGCCGACTTTCTTGCTGCAGCTCACGGGTTTCGCGACTGGCGCGGTGTTGTTCGCTCAGCGTGGCCAGCGCGGACCAGTCGCCGGCCAGCGCGGCGGTGCAATGGGCCAGCAATAGCGGCGCTTCGAAGCGGGCGAGGTTGAGCAGCAGTTGATCGGCGATCCAGCGTTGGGCGCTTTCCGGGTCACACACCTGCGCGCGCTCCACCGCCATTTCCAGGCCTTGCGAGTAGCTGTAGCCGCCGATTGGCAGCTGCGGGCTGGCCAGGCGCATCAGCGCCCAGGCCGGGCTCAGCGGGCCGATGCTCACGTGCGCACGCCACATTGGTGCAGGCGCGGCGCGTAGCTGAATTCTTCATCGCCAGCGTGAGAATGGTGGTGGCCGCCGCCGTAAGCGCCTTGCTCGGGTTGATACGGCGCGTCGATAAGTTCGACCGTGGCGCCCAACTGCTCAAGCATCGCTTGCAGCACGTAGTCTTCCGGCAAGCGCAGCCAGCCATCGCCCAACTGCAGGGTGACATGGCGATTTCCCAGATGGTACGCGGCGCGGGTCAGTTCGAAGGCATTGGCGCAGGTGACGTGCAGCAAGCGTTCAGAGCTGGCGCTGACACGAACGACGCGCCCGTCTTGCGCCTGGAGAAACTCGCCATCGTGCAGCGCCGGCTGGCCACGTTCCAGGAACAAGCCGACGTCTTCGCCGGAGACCGTAAAGCAGCGCAGGCGACTTTTACTGCGTGCGGCAAAGCTCAAATGCAATTCGGCGTCCCAGCTCTGCTGTGGCTGGATACGGGAATGGATGACCAACATAACGGTGTACCGGCAGATTCAATAACGGGTGCAGAGCAAGGGCGGTGCCAAACCCGCCAACGCCCGTGGTGGGCGGGGTGGGGTAAAACTGGGGCAGTGGTCAGGTTTTATTTGGTGCGAGCGGTACGCGCGCGCGCACCGTTACGGTGCGGCGTGCGGCGTGCGCGGGGTAGAGCGAGCTTGCTCGCGAAGCTCTTTTAAAAAGCTTCGCGAGCAAGCTCGCTCCTACGAGGGCTGGGTATCTTCAGAAATCAGCGCCCTGCCGCAATCGCCACCGCCGCTGCGGCGGTGCGGGTTTCCACGCCGAGTTTTACGTAAACGTGCTCCAGGTGTTTGTTCACGGTGCGCGGGCTCAGGCCGAGAATGTCGCCGATGTCACGGTTGGTTTTGCCGCAACTCACCCATTGCAGCACTTCCACTTCCCGTTCCGTCAGTTGGAAGCGCTGGGCCAGTGCTTCCTGGGTTTGCGCCTGGGTCGGTGCGGGGCGCAAGGCCGGCACGCTGCGGGCCGATTGCAGGCTGCGAGCGGTGCGCAGGTGGGCGGCGACACGGGCGAGCACTTCGTCAGGGCGGATCGGCTTGGTCACGTAATCGATGCCGCCGGCCGCGAAGCCTTCCACCACGTGTTCGCTGTCGCACAGGGCGGTCATGAATAGCACGGGGATGTCGGCCAGCTCGGCCTGCGCCTTGATCCTTCGACAGGTTTCAAAGCCATCCAGCCCCGGCATCATCGCGTCCAGTAGCACCACATCCGGACGACGGCGCTGCATGCGCTCCAGAGCGCTGGCGCCGTCAAGGGCGACCAGCACCATATAGCCGGCCATGTCGAGCGCGTCGGATAACAACGCCAGGTTGTCTGGCGTGTCATCGACGATCAGCACAATGCCCTGGTGGGCAGTGAGCGCGTTCATGGCGTCTCCTCGGCAGGCGCGTCGGTGGGGTGGGTGAGGTGTTGCAGGGCGTCTTTTACCCGGCGATTGAATTCGTTCAGCTGGAAGCGTTTTACCTGCGCACGCAGGCTCTGCGTGTAGGTCGCGCTCACCGGTTCGTGTTGGTCGAGCCAGTCGAGTTTTTCCAAAATGCCTTTGATATAGCCCAGCTCGCCCAGCTCGTAGAGTTCAGCCAAGGCGCCGGCTGACGGCGCTACCAGTGCCTGCGCAGGCCCGGCGACCACGTTGGCGCGCTTCACCCAACGCAGGCCCAGGTACGTCTGGATTTTCTCCAGCAAGGCGGGCGTATGTACCGGCTTGGCGAGGTAATCGTTGCAGGCCGCGGCGACGCTTCGCTCGCGGTCGTCGGCAAAGGCGTTAGCGGAAATGACGATGATCGGCGCCAGTGACAGCGCGTTGCGCCGGATCAGCCGGCTGGTTTCCCAGCCATCCATGTGCGGCATCGAAAGGTCCATCAGGATCAGATCCGGGTTTAACAGCGCCACCTGACGAATCGCTTCCTGCCCGCTGGCGGCCTGGGCGATATCAAAACCCAGCGGCTCGAGCATGCCGGCAAGAATGCGGCGGTGCTCAATATGGTCGTCCACCAGCAGAATCAGCCGGCGTGGGCCCTGATAACCAATGATGTCGTGCTCAACGTGCACCACCGCCTGCGGCACGCGCACTTCGGAAAGAAACAGGCGCACCTGAAAACAAGTGCCTTGGTCCGGCACGCTGCGCACCGACAACTCGCCGCCCATTAACGAGGTGAGCATGCGCGTGATGGTCAGGCCCAGGCCCACCCCGTTGTCCTGGCGCATCAGGTCGCCGCGCTCGAACGGCTGGAAAATCCGCTCGATTTGCTCCGGCGCAATGCCGATGCCGGTGTCGACGATTTCAAACGTCGCCGTCTCGCGCATATAGCTCACGCGCAAACACACCTCGCCGCTGTCGGTAAAGCGCACGGCGTTGCCGAGCAGGTTGATCAGAATTTGCCGCACGCGCTTTTCGTCGCCGCGCACCACGGTCGGCATACGCCCTTGCTGCTCCAGGCGAAAGTGCAGGCCTTTCTCTTCGGCTTGCGGCGTGAACATGCGCTGAAGGTCGTGGATAAATTCGGGGAAGGGAATTTCGCTGAGTTCCAGTTGTAGCTTGCCCGCTTCGATCTTGGCCACGTCTAGAAGCCCATCGATCAGCGAGAGCAGGTGCGAGCCGCTGCGGTAAATGGTGGCCAGGGCGTCGTGGTGCTGGCCTGGCATGGCGCTGTCGCGTTGCAGAATCTGGGTGTAGCCAAGGATGCTATTGAGCGGCGTGCGCAGCTCGTGAGACAGCCCGGTCACGTAGCGGCTCTTCGCCGCATTCGCCGCTTCCGAGGCCTCTTTGGCTTTTTGCAGCGCCTCGTCGGTGCGGCTGTGGGCTTCGATTTCCTGCATCAGCAGCACGGTTTGCCGGTCCGATTCTTCCTGCGCCACGCGCCGGCTTTCCCGGGTCAGCACCACCCACCAGGCGAGAATGGCGGCGAACACGGTGAGGGTGAGAAAGGCTTTGAGAAAGGCCAGGTACAGCGTCTGTTGCACCTGCGGCGAGTGGGGCAGCAGGCTGTGGGACACCTGGCTGTAAATCATCAGCAGGGCGCCAAGCAGCAAGGCCACCAGCACCAGCAGCAGTCCGAGGTATTGCGCCAGGCGGCTGTGCAAACGGGGAATCGAAGCGCGGGGGAACAGCCAGCGTACGAAGTTATCCATCTGATCGACCAGTCGTGCCTGCGGCTTGCAGGCGTCGCCGCAGCGGGCGTCGAGCGAGCAGCACAGCGAGCAAATCGGCGTGCTGTAGGCCGGGCAGAACGCCATGTCCGGCGCCTCGAAGGCGTTGCTGCACAAGCCGCATTGCAACTGCGCGACCGGCCCGGCGGGGTAGAGCAATTGCGGCGCGCTGCTGCGGGCGATGTAGAAGCGGCCCTTGGTCAGCCAGGCAATCAGCGGCGCGGTGACAAAGGCGGTGCCCAGCGCCACCACCGGCGACGCCGCTTCCAGCATGGCGCCGAACACCCCGCCATGGGCCAGCACCGAAAGCAACGAGGCCACCAGCATGGCGCCGACGCCCACCGGGTTGATGTCATAAAGATGAGCGCGCTTGAACTCGATATGGCGCGGCGACAAGCCCAGCGGTTTATTGATGACCAGGTCGGCGACCACCGCGCCAATCCAGGCGATGGCGACGTTGGCGTACAACCCCAGCACCTCTTCGATGGCCTCGAACACCCCGAGCTCCATCAACATCAAGGCAATCGCCACGTTAAACACCAACCACACCACGCGGCCCGGGTGGCTGTGGGTGACGCGGGCGAAGAAATTCGACCACGCCAGCGAGCCGGCGTAGGCGTTGGTCAGGTTGATTTTTACCTGGGACACGATGACGAACAGCACCATCGCCGCCAGCGCCAACTGCGGCGAACCGAACACGTAGCCGAACGCCACCAGGTACATCTGCGTGGGCTCGGCGGCGCGCTCCATGGGAATTTCATGCTGCAACGCCAGGAAGGCCAGGAACGCCCCGGCGAGCATTTTCAGCGCGCCGGGAATAATCCAGCCGGGCCCGGCCATCAGCAATGCGGCCCACCAACGTTTGCGGTTGGCGGTGGTTTTTTCCGGCAGAAAGCGCAGGTAATCGACCTGCTCACCAATCTGCGTAATCAGCGCCAAGGCCACCGTGCAGGCGGCGCCGAACGACAGCAGATTGAACGCGCCGCCTTCCCCTTCGCGGCCGGCAAAGCTGGTCCAGTCGCTCAGTGCTTCCGGATTTTTCCACGCGACAAACAGATACGGCAGCAGCAACAGCACAATCCACAGCGGCTGCGTCCACAGCTGCAAACGGCTGATCAGCGTCACCCCGTAAGCGGCCAGGGGAATCACCAGCACCGAGCAAATCACATAGGCCAAGGCCAGCGGAATGTGGAAATACAGCTCCAGCGCCAAGGCCATGATCGCCGCTTCCAGGGCGAAAAACAGGAAGGTGAAGCTGGCGTAAATCAGCGAGGTGATGGTCGAGCCGATATAGCCGAAGCCGGCGCCGCGGGTGAGCAAATCCATGTCCACGCCATAGCGCGCGGCGTAGTAGCTGATGGGCAAACCGGTGAGAAAAATCACCAGGCTCACCGCCAGAATGGCCCACAGCGTGTTGGTGAATCCGTAGCTCAGCGCCAGCGCGCCGCCGATGGCTTCCAGGGCCAGAAACGACACCGCGCCAATCGCCGTATTAGCGATGCGCCACTCCGACCATTTGCGAAACGAGCGTGGCGTGAAGCGAAGCGCGTAGTCCTCCATGGTCTCGTCGGCGACCCAGCTGTTGTAGTCGCGGCGAATCTTGACGATGCGCTGGGTGCCGGTGGGTTGCACGTCGGGCTCCTGAAGCTCGGAAGGAAAAGGCCTGCGGGGTGCCGAGCAACTTCCATGCCCCGGCCCGTTTACGGCCTGCGCCCCCGTTAATACGCGCGTCTGCTGCGCCTGGGCTTTTGTCTGGCTGCGTGGCGTGCGGCTAGCTTGCACCAGGCCGGGGCAGGCGGCTGTACGTCAGATGACGTATGCGCTTACGTCAACCTGCGTATACCGCCGCCACGCTGCTGCGCCCCATCCTTGCTGCAACCCCAAGCCGGTACCCGAAAGGCGAGCCGGGGAGGCCAACTACCAGAGGAGCAGCATCATGGATTCACGATTGACGAGCTTTCTTCCCCGTCGGCTGGCGCTCGGTGCGGCGGCACTGTCGCTGCTGGCGGCGAGCGTGTTCAGCCAGAGCGTGCTGGCGGATGCGGCCAATACCACGGGCCTGGCGGTTACCGACACCACCGTCACCGTCGGCCAGCTGCACTCGGCCACCGGCACCATGGCCATTTCCGAAACCGGCGCCATTCAGGCCGAACGCCTGGCCATCGACCAGATCAACGCCTCGGGCGGCATTCTGGGTCGGCAGATTAAAGTGATTCAGGAAGACGGCGCCTCCGACTGGCCGACCTTCGCCGAAAAAGCCAAGAAGCTGCTGGAGAGCGACAAGGTCGCCACGGTGTTTGGCTGCTGGACCTCGGCCTCGCGCAAAGCGGTGTTGCCAATCTTCGAGAAAGACAACGGCTTGCTCTACTACCCGACGTTTTACGAAGGCCTTGAGCAGTCGAAAAACGTGATCTACACGGGCCAGGAAGCCACCCAACAAATTCTCGCCAGCCTCGACTGGATCGCCAAAGAGAAGGGCGCGAAAACCTTCTACCTGTTGGGCTCGGACTACATCTGGCCGCGCACCTCCATGAAAATCGCCCGCAAGCACATCGAAAACGTGCTCGGCGGCACCGTGGTTGGCGAAGAGTACTACCCGCTCGGCAACACTCAGTTCGGTTCGCTGACCAACAAAATCAAACTGAAAAAACCCGACGTGGTGTTCGCTGCCGTGGTCGGTGGCTCCAACGTGGCCTTCTACAAACAACTGAAAGCCGCCGGCATCACCAGCGACAAGCAAACCCTGCTGACCCTGTCGGTTACCGAAGACGAAATGCTCGGTATCGGCGGCGAGAACATGAAGGGCTTCTACTCGTCGATGAAGTACTTCCAAACCCTGGATAACCCCAACAACAAGAAATTCGTTGAGGAATTCAAAGCCAAGTACGGCAAGGACTCGGTGATCGGCGACGTCACCCAGGCCGGCTACCTCGGCCCCTGGTTGTGGAAAGCCGCCGTGGAAAAAGCCGGCAGCTTTGATGTGGACAAAGTGGTCGCCGCCTCGCCTGGCATCGAACTGACCACAGCGCCCGAAGGCTACGTGAAAGTGCACGACAACCATCACCTGTGGAGCAAGGCGCGCATCGCCGAAATTCAGGCCGACGGTACGTTCAAGGTCGTGCATGAGTCGGAGCTGATTGAGCCGAATCCGTTTCCTAAGGGTTATCAGTAAGGGCTGAAAGTCCCCCCTCACCCTAGCCCCTCTCCCACGGGGGGAGGGGACCGACCTGCGTTGCGTTGATGACGGCGTAACACCTGTCCGCCCCCCTCGCCCCTCCGGGGAGAGGGCTGGGGTGAGGGGCGGGTTTTACTCGGTCGCTTTGCGCATCCATCCCACCACCATCAGGAGTCCACTCATGGAATGGCTTACCGACTTCGGCGCAATCGCCGTCATGCAGGGGTTCAACGGCTTGTCGGTGTTCTGTGTGCTGCTGCTGATGGCACTCGGCCTGGCGATTATTTTCGGGCAAATGGGCGTGATCAACATGGCCCATGGCGAGTTCCTCACCGTTGGCGCTTACACCACGTACGTGATCTCCACGCTCACGCTGCACTACGTACCGGCCTTGCAGCCGTACTACTTTTTCTTCGCGATCATCGCCTCGTTCTTTATCGCCGGCGGCCTCGGGTGGCTGGTGGAGTGGGCGATGATCAGCAAGCTGTACCACCGGCCGCTGGACACGCTGCTGGCCACCTGGGGCCTTTCGCTGGTAATGCAGCAAGCCTTCCGCTCGATCTTCGGCGCCCGTGAAGTGGGCGCGGAAATGCCCGAGTGGATCATGGGCTCCTGGAGCCCCACGGCAGCGGTGGATATTCCCAAGAACGGCCTGTTCGTGATGGCCCTCACCGCCGCGCTGACCGCCACCATTTTCCTCATGCTGTACCGCTCGCGCTGGGGCTTGCAGGTGCGCGCCACCATGCAAAACCGCGTGATGAGCCGTGCCGTGGGCATCAACACCAAGCGGGTCGACCGCATGACCTTTGCCCTCGGCTGCGGCGTGGCGGGCGTGGCTGGCGCTGCGTTCACCACCATCGGTTCCACCGGGCCGACAGCGGGTTCGCTGTACATCGTCGACACCTTTCTCACCGTGGTCTTCGGCGGCGCTGCCAGCCTGGTGGGCACCATCGCCTCGGCCTTCACCATCGCCCAGGCGCAATCGATCATGGAGTTTTTCCTCTCGGGTTCGATGGCCAAGGTGCTGACGTTGTCGGCGGTGATTTTGATTTTGATGCTGCGCCCGCAAGGGCTGTTTTCAATCAAGGTCAGGAAGTGAGTTGGCTGGAGGTTCGCCAGCGAGCTGGCTCCTACAGGGGAGTGCGGTCTGCTCTTCGTAGGAGCCAGCTTGCTGGCGAAATGCACGAACACACGATAGAAACCGCCCATGAAAAACGCATACGAAAGCCTGCTTGGTGGCAAGCAGGGGGCCATTGGCCTGTTGGTGCTGGCCACGCTGATATTGGTGGTGTTCCCGCTGCTGCTCGACACCTTCCGCCTGAACATGGTCGGCAAATACCTGACCTACGCCTTCGTCGCCGTTGGCCTGGTGTTGTGCTGGGGTTACGGCGGCATTTTGAGCCTGGGCCAGGGCATTTTCTTCGGCGTTGGCGGCTACTGCATGGCGATGTTTTTGAAGCTCGAAGCATCCGACCCCGAGAGCACCAAAATTCAATCCACACCCGGCATTCCGGACTTTATGGATTGGAACCAGATCACCGAACTGCCGATGATGTGGCAGCCGTTTCACAGCTTCAGCTTTGCGCTGTTGGCGGTGGTGGCGGTGCCGACGTTGCTGGCGCTGATCATCGGTGTGGCGATGTTCAAACGGCGAGTGGGCGATGTGTATTTCTCAATCGTTACCCAGGCGATTGCGGCCATTCTGACCATCCTCATCATCGGCCAGCAGGGGCTTACTGGCGGCGTCAACGGCATCACCGATTTGAAAACCTTACTCGGTTGGGACATCCGCCCGGACAGCTCGAAAACCATTCTCTACTTCGTTAACGCCTTCCTGTTGTTGGGCTGCGTGCTGCTCGGTCGTTTCATCCTCACCTCCAAGCTCGGCCGCCTGCTCATGGCCATGCGCGACAAGGAAGAGCGCGTGCGTTTTTCCGGCTACGACGTGGCCAGTTTCAAGGTCTTCGTGTTCTGCGTGGCGGCGGCGTTTTCGGCCATTGGCGGGGCGATGTTTGCCTTGCAGGTCGGGTTCATGTCCCCGAGCTTCGTCGGCATCGTGCCGTCGATTGAAATGGTCATTTTTGCCGCGGTAGGCGGGCGCATGTCGCTGCTTGGCGCGGTGTACGGCACCTTGCTGGTGAGCTTTGGCAAAACCTATTTCTCCGAGAGCTTCCCCGAGCTGTGGCTGTACCTGATGGGCGGGCTGTTTATCGTGGTGGTCATGTACTTCCCCAACGGCATCGCCGGGTTGTGGGAAAGCCACGGGCGCAAATGGCTGTCGCGTTTTGCTCTGGGCAAAAAACTGTTTGGCGTGCCGGAAACCAAAGCCCGTGTGTTTGCCGTCAAGCCTGAACCGAAAACCGCACCGCGCGAACTGGAGACCACGCCATGAACAGCCCCGCCGGATTTCAAGCGGCCAAACCGGTATTGGCCATCGAAGGATTGACGGTTTCGTTCGACGGCTTCAAGGCCGTGAACGACCTCAACCTGTACGTCGACCGCAATGAAGTGCACGTGGTGATCGGCCCCAACGGCGCCGGCAAAACCACGGTGCTGGACCTGATTTGCGGCAAGACCAAATCCACCGCTGGCAGCATCGAATTCGAAGGCCGTGAACTGACCAAAATGCGCGAGTACGACATCGTTCGCGCCGGCGTCGGCCGCAAGTTTCAAAACCCCTCGATCTACGAAAACCTCACCGTGTTCGAGAACCTGGAAATGTCGTACCCGGCCGGGCGCAAAGTGTTCGGCGCGCTGTTTTTCAAGCGCAGCGCCGAGGTGATTGCGCGGGTGGAGGAGGTGGCCGGTGAAATCTTCCTCAGCGACTTTCTCGACAAACAGGCCGACCTGCTTTCCCACGGCCAGAAGCAATGGCTGGAGATCGGCATGTTGCTGATGCAAGACCCGGCGCTGCTGATGCTCGACGAACCGGTGGCCGGCATGAGCGTGAGCGAACGGGTGCAAACCGCCGACCTGCTCAACCGCATCAGCCAGGGGCGCTCGGTGCTGGTGATTGAGCACGACATGGAGTTCGTGAAAAGCATCGCCCACCGCGTGACCGTGCTGCACCAGGGCAAGGTGCTGGCGGAAGGGAGCATGGAGGCGGTGCAGAGTAATCCGAAGGTGATTGAGGTTTATCTGGGGCATTGAGGTCGAACAGCCCCTCACCCGCCCTTCGGGCACCCTCTCCCGCAAGCGGGCGAGGGGATTGGACGGAGACCGCGTTTGAACTCCCCTCGCCCGCTTGCGGGAGAGGGGCTGGGGGTGAGGGCCGGGTATTTCATCTATTGCGAACAAGAGGCACACCCTATGTTCACCATTTCCAACCTGGTGTCCGGCTACGGCCAGAGCCAAATCCTTCACGAGCTGAACCTTGATGTCGCGAAAAAAGAAATCGTCGCGGTCATGGGCCGCAACGGCATGGGCAAAACCACGCTGTTCAAAAGCCTGATGGGCGTGCTGCCGCAGTGGGGCGGGCAAATCTCGGTAGACGGGCACGACGTGTCGAAGCTGGAAACCCACCAGCGCGTCGAGCACGGCATCGCCTATGTGCCGCAAGGCCGAATGATTTTTTCCCACATGACCGTGCTGGAGAACATCCAGACCGGCCTGCCCGCATCAGCCAAAGGCAAGGTGCCGGACGACCTCTACGCGTTGTTCCCCGTGCTGCACGAAATGCGTTCGCGCAAAGGCGGCAACCTCTCCGGCGGCCAGCAACAACAACTGGCAATTGCCCGCGCCCTGGCCACCAACCCCAAGGTGCTGCTGCTCGACGAACCCACCGAAGGCATCCAGCCCTCGATCATCAAAGACATCGCCCACAAGCTGAAAGAAATCCGCAACCTGCGCGACCTGACCATCGTGGTGTCCGAGCAGGTGCTGAGCTTCACCATGGAGATCGCCGACCGTTTTCTGGTCATCGAAAAAGGCAAATTCGTGGTCGAGGAAACGCGCGATAACGTGGATGAGAAAACCATCAGCCGGTATTTGTCGGTGTGATTGCCTGTTCCACCAATCGCGGCTGAAGCCGCTCCCACGGGTGCGAGTACAACTGTGGGAGCGGCTTTAGCCGCGATGCTTTTCGCCCGCCCGAAAATCCGCTGTAGCCCCCGCCATTCAAGCCCTGCACGCATACGTCATCCAACGTATTTATCCATTTCCCCAGCCGAACAAGACTAGCTCCGTACCCCGGCGCTTCACTGCGCACCACCCTCACAAGGTCCAGGAGCTTCGTCATGACCGATACGCTGATCAAGGTTGACCTCAACCAGGCCGCCACCGAAAACGAGCAGATTCACAACCGCTGGCACCCGGACATTCCAATGGCTTGCTGGGTCAAGCCGGGCGACGATTTCATTCTGGAAACCTATGACTGGACCGCCGGCGCGATCAAGAACAACGACGACGCCAGCGACGTGCGTGATGTGGACCTGACCACCGTGCACTACCTCTCCGGCCCGGTGGGCGTGCACGGTGCCGAACCCGGCGATTTGCTGGTGGTTGATCTGCTCGACATCGGCGCCAAGCCGGATTCGCTGTGGGGTTTCAACGGCTTTTTCTCCAAGCAGAACGGCGGCGGTTTTCTCACTGATTATTTTCCCGAAGCGCAGAAGTCCATCTGGGATTTCAAAGGCATGTTCACCAGCTCGCGGCACATTCCGGGCGTTAACTTTGCCGGCCTGATTCACCCCGGCCTGATTGGCTGCCTGCCGGATCACAAAATGCTCGCCGAGTGGAACAAGCGCGAGCAGGAACTGATCGACACCAACCCCACCCGCGTGCCGCCGCTGGCCAACGCGCCGATGGCGCCAACCGCGCACATGGGCAAGATGAAAGGTGAGGCGCGCGACCTGGCGGCCATGACCGGCGCGCGCACCGTGCCGCCGCGCGAGCACGGCGGTAACTGCGATATCAAAGACCTGTCGCGCGGCTCGAAGATTTTCTTCCCTGTGTATGTGGACGGCGCCGGGCTGTCGGTGGGCGATTTGCACTTCAGCCAGGGCGACGGCGAAATCACCTTTTGCGGCGCCATCGAAATGGCCGGCTGGGTGCACATGAAAGTCGAGCTGATCAAAGGCGGCATGGCCAAGTACGGCATCAAGAACCCAATCTTCAAACCCAGCCCCATCGTGCCGACGTACAACAATTACCTGATCTTCGAAGGCATCTCGGTAGACGACGCCGGCAAGCAGCATTACCTCGACGTCAACCTGGCCTACAAACAGGCCTGCCTGAACGCCATCAACTACCTGACCAAGTTCGGCTACTCACCGGCCCAGGGTTACTCGCTGCCTCGGCTCCGCGCCGGTGCAGGGCCATATCAGCGGCGTAGTGGATATCCCCAACGCCTGCGCCACCTTGTGGCTGCCGACTGAGATTTTCGAATTCGACATCAACCCGAATGCCTCCGGCCCGACCAAGTACCTCGATGGCAGCATCGACCTACCCAAAGCGCCGGACAAATGAGTTTCGTCGCCTGGGCTGTGCCGGGGCCGGGCGGCGTTGGCATGGTCCAGGTGATGAAACCCTGATGTAGAGAACGTTGTTTTCAGGTCTGGCCAATCGCGGCTAAAGCCGCTCCTACAGAGGGTGCGGTTTGTAGGAGCGGCTTTAGCCGCGATTGCCCTCAAGGGACAACCCAATGCCCATCTACGAATACGACTGCGCCGACTGCGGCGACTTTACGATGCTGCGCCCTATGGCGGACCGCGACGAACCGTGCCTGTGCCCAGCCTGCGGCAGCACCAGCAAACGGGTGATTCTCTCGGCGCCGTGCCTGTCGACCATGGCCGGCAGCCAGCGCCGCGCCCACGCGGCCAACGAGCGCAGCGCCCATGCGCCGCAAACGCTCGATGAGTACAAGCAAAGCGCGCAAACACCCGGCCGGTTGCGGCTGCTGCAGCGCCAATAAACCCTTGGCGCCGACCAAGGCCAATCCTCACGCCATGAAAGGCAAACCGGCCGGGCGGCCGTGGATGATCAGCCATTGAAGGACCATTTATCAGGTAGTGGCGGTTTGCCGCCCCTACATGGCTGGCGGCGGCGTAAATTCGCCACCCTCAGCCAGCAACACGCCGTCGAAAGGCTCTAGAAAGGGGCCGTGGGTTAAGCTGGCAGCGGGTATGTGTCTTGCTAAGGTTAGGTAACGACTCATACCACCAATAAAAACAGCTGTTGGAACCCCTATGCCCAGAGCCTCCCACCATGCGCTGCGCGGCACCTTCCGTGCGTTGCTGTCATCCGAATTCTGCTACCACACCGCGTCGGTGTTCGACCCCATGTCTGCGCGCATTGCCGGCGACCTCGGTTTCGAAGTCGGCATTCTCGGCGGCTCGGTTGCCTCCTTGCAGGTACTGGCAGCGCCCGACTTCGCCCTGATTACGCTCAGCGAATTTGTTGAACAGGCCACCCGCATCGGTCGCGTCGCCAACCTGCCGGTGATCGCCGATGCCGACCACGGCTACGGCAACGCGCTGAACGTAATGCGCACCGTGAAGGAACTCGAGCGCGCCGGCGTCGCCGCGCTGACGCTGGAAGACACGCTGCTGCCGGCGCAGTTCGGGCGCAAGTCCACCGACCTGATTCCCGTGGAAGAAGGTGTCGGCAAAATTCGCGCAGCACTGGAAGCGCGTGTCGATGCCGCGCTGGCCATCATTGCCCGCACCAATGCCGGCGTGCTGTCGGTGGATGAAGTCATCAGCCGCACCCTGGCCTATCAGGCCGCCGGTGCCGACGGCATCTGCATGGTCGGCATCACCGACTTCGAACACCTGGAACGCATCGCCGCGCACCTCACCGTGCCGATCATGCTGGTGACCTATGGCAACCCGTCGCTACGCGACGACGCCCGACTTGCCAGCCTGGGCGTGCGCATTGTGGTGGACGGTCATGCTGCGTATTTCGCCGCCATCAAAGCCACCTACGACTGCCTGCGCGAACAGCGCCAAGTGGTCGCCAGTGATCTCAGCGCATCGGAGCTTTCGCACAAATACACGCACCCCGAAGACTATTTGCTCTGGGCGAAAGAGTTTATGGAAGTGAAGGAATAATCCGACCGTTCATGCAGCTCCATGCCGCTTGAGCTTGTAAAAAAACACCCGCGCGCCCATATCTTTCTCTAACGCAAACGAGCGGGAGACAGATCATGGCCGGCGGTTGGGCAAGTGATGGAGCCGTACAAGAGCAGATAGACAGCAGCATCGAAGACGCCATCGCGCGTGCGCGCAGCAATCTACCCAAGGGCGAAAGCCTCAAACACTGCGAAGAATGCGACGCCGCCATCCCCGAGGCGCGGCGCCAGGCCATTCCCGGCGTGCGCCTGTGCGTCGCCTGCCAGGCGGAACACGACAAAGCAAACTCGGCCAGCGCCGGGTATAACCGACGCGGCAGCAAAGACAGCCAGCTTCGCTAGAAAAAACTACTGATCAGGCAATTGCCGCCGCTTTCCCGCTGACTGTAAAAACGTAGCGAGCGCAGGGAAAGCAAGGCGAAAGGTGGTGAAAAAAGCGGAGTTGGCTGTAGCCAATGAGCATTTTTGAATCCACCTTTCAACGCCGCTTAACCGAGCGCAGTAGTTTTTACCCGGAGTGACGATGGACTTTAAGGACTACTACAAAATTCTGGGCATCGAGCCCACCGCGGACGAAAAGGCGATCAAAGCCGCCTACCGCAAGCTCGCGCGCAAGTACCACCCGGATGTGAGCAAAGAAAAGGACGCCGAAGTCCACTTCAAGGAAGTGGCCGAGGCCTATGACGTGCTCAAGGATGCCGACAAGCGCGCCGAGTTCGATGACCTGCGCAAGTACGGCCAGCACGGCCGGCCGTTCGAGCACCCGCGTGGTCGGCAGCCGGGCGCCGGAGCGTTTACCGATGCCTACGGCGGCGATTATTCCGATTTTTTCGAGTCGATATTTCGCCGTGGCGGCGGCGCTGAAGAGGCGCGCAACCGTGCTCGCAAAGGCCAGGATGTGGAAATGGAGCTGCCGGTGTTTCTTGAGGAAACCCTAACCGGCGAGGCGAAGAAGATTTCCTTCCAGCTCCCCGCCGCCATGGGCCAGGCGGCGCAGAGCAAAAGCCTCAACGTGAAGATTCCCTTCGGCGTCAGCGACGGCGAGCGCATCCGCCTGAAAGGGCAGGGCGGCCCCGGCAGCGCTGGCGGGCAGCCGGGCGATCTGTACCTGAACGTGCGCTTCGCGCCCCATCCCTTGTTTGATGTGCAGGGCAGCGACCTGGTGCTCACCGTACCGTTGGCGCCCTGGGAAGCTGCGCTGGGTACAAAAGTCGAGGCGCCGACGTTAAACGGCCGTATCACCCTGACCATTCCGGCCAACAGCCAGAGCGGCCAGCGTCTGCGCATTAAAGGCCGAGGCTTGGGCACCAAAGCCGGAGAGCGCGGCGATTTGTATGCGCAGCTCAAAGTTGTGATGCCAAAAACCACCAGCGACGATGCGCGCAAACTCTGGGAGAAACTGGCGCAGAAAGTCGACTTCGATCCCCGCAGCGAATGGAGCAAATGAGCATGAGCGACCCATTAGGCATGCAAGAAATTTGTCAGACCGTGGCGATTCCCACCTCACTGCTGATGGAAATCGTCGAGCACGGCATCATCGATCCGGCCGGGCGCGGCCCGGACAACTGGCAATTCGATCAGCACGCGCTGATCACCTGCCGCCGCGCCGCACGGCTACAGCGCGAATTGGAGATGGAATGGTCGGGCATTGCCCTGGCCTTGCAGCTGCTCGACGACCTGGAGCAGGTGCGCCGGGAAAACCGTCAGCTGAAAAGCCAGCTTGGCCGTTTTCTCAGCGAGTAGCGCCGCCGTCAGAACAGCGACCGCTCTGCCTTGAACATGAAGTAATCCTCGCAGTAGCCGTTGTGCCCCGAATACGCCACGCATTGCGGCCCGCTCAACGTGGAGCCGCTGTACGACAGGTTCAGGTCGATGCCTGCCCACGGGCGCGACAGGTTCAGCGACCAATCGTTGAACACCCGCACCACCCCGCCATCGCCGTAGGTCACCGCGTCGTCCAGCGTGTGATTGGCGTACTTCATTGACAGGTTCATGGCCAACGGCGGATTCAGCGCCAGGTCCATTAACAACGTACTGTCGGCGCGCCCCGGCGCCTGGCTGAAGGCCGCGCCGAAGCGGCTGTCGAGCAGGGTCAGGCCGGCGTAATACTCGTTGCTGTCATTGGCGCTGAAGCCGGGATGGCTGTAGCGGATCAGGCCCATTTCGTAGCCGAAACGGTTGTTGAACGGGCGCTTGAAGCCGCTGTAAGAATCGAGCTCTAGCTGGCTGTCTCGGGCGATGCCCATGCTGGGCGACCATTGGCCCAGGTACCAGCCGCTCTCGTGGGTCAGGTCGAGGCCGCCTTGAAAGGTGCCGTTCTGCGCCGGCTGCACCAGGCCCTGCGCCATGCTGCGGGTGGGCGTGGTGCCAAGTTGTAAATCGTAGGGGCCCAGTTCGCGTTCCATCACCTGGCCGTGGGCGGCGGCGCAGGCAAACAGTGCGGCGGCCAGCAGCGTGGCCTTTAACGACGTCATCATTGATCACTCCAGATGTTGAGTAAGGAGTGGCTTGCACGCTGGCAGGGGCGCTCAGCCTGTAACGGCAGCGGTTGGCACGCTGGCGTTACCCGTGTTTTGTCGCCTGCGGTGGGCTCTCTGTGGAGCTTTATGACGCGAAGCCGCAGGCTAGAGCGGTCCGAGGTTACCGCCATCGGCGGAGGATGGACGGCCATTCGTCGATAGGGCGGGAAAAATCGACGGGCTGTCAGAAAGGCCACTATTTCAGCGCAAAGGCGCTGGCTAGACGCTACCAAGACGCTAGTAGGGGTTGTATCGCCCCAAGCGCCCCGGCAGGATGCTTGCCACCCTAACGATCTCGCCTTCTTCCTTTGTCGTCTGGAGCGGTCATGTTTTCCCAGATTCTCTCAACCCTGATGCCGGTGTTTTTGATCACCGGCTGCGGTGCGCTGTACGGCCATCTGCGCAAACCGGACATGCGCGGCCTTAACACCCTGAACATGGAATTGCTGGTGCCGCTGCTGGTATTCGCCGTGCTGGCCGACAGCAAGGCGGCGCTGCAGGACTACGCCAGCCTGGCGCTCGCCGGGGCGGGGATTGTGTTGGGCTCGGGGCTGGTGCTGTGGCCGTTTGCGCGCTGGCTGAAGCTGGACCTGCGCACCTTTCTACCGCCGATGATGTTCAGCAACACCGGCAACATGGGCTTGCCACTGATGGCCCTGGCATTCGGCGAGAAAGCGCTGCCGGCAGCCGTGGTGCTGTTTATCGTGGAAATGCTGCTGCACTTCACCGTCGGCCTGCGCATGCTCGACCCCGCCACGCCGCTGTGGCGCCTGTATCGAATTCCCGTGGTGCTGGCGACTATTGCTGGTTTGGCCATCAACCTGAGCGGTCTACACCTGCCGCACTGGCTGCTGGAGTCGGCGACCATGCTGGGCACCACCAGCGTGCCGCTGATGCTCTTCGCCCTCGGTGTACGCATGCTAGACGTGGACTTCAGCGCCTGGAAAATTGGCCTGCTCGGCGCGATTGCCTGCCCTGCGAGTGGCTTGATTCTCGCCTGGCCACTTATCCAACTGCTCGACCTGCAAGGCCTGCAACTGGCCTGCCTGTGGGTGTTCGCGGCGCTGCCGCCAGCGGTACTCAACTACATGCTCGCCGAGCAATACCACCGCGACCCGCACAAAGTGGCGTCGATGGTATTGATCGGCAATCTGGGAAGTGCGGCGGTTATGCCCGTGGTGTTGGGCCTGCTGTTTTCCGCCGGCTATGGCGCGCCGGTGATGGCGCCGTAAGCGCTCAACGCTTGGGTAACATCACCGTGAATGTGGTGCCGTCTTCGTGGTTGGAGCTCACGTTGACGGTGCCGCCGTGGGCGAGCACCACTTCGTTGACGATGAACAAGCCCAGACCCAGGCTGGTTTCGCCGGCGCGGTCGCTGGTGCTGCGCACGAGCGGGAAGAAGATGGTGGAGATGGCGCTTTCCAGAATGGGCTCGCCCTGGTTGTGCACTACCAAGGTCACGCTGTCGGTTTCACCGATCAGGCGCACGGTGATTGGCAGGTTGCTGGCGCCGTGTTGCAGGGCGTTGCCGATCAGGTTTTGCAGCAGCTGTTCAATCCGGCCCTGATCCCACTCGCCCTCAGTGTCGCCGCTCATTTCAAAGCGCAGATCGCTCAGCGGCTGGCCGGCGCTGGCTTCGTCGATAGCGGCCTGGCACAACAGGCTCATGTCGACGGGCGAGCGCACGATGGGCAGGCTGTTGCCCAGTCGGCTGCGCACGAATTCCAACAGGTCGTTAACCATGCCGCTCATGTGCCGGGTGCTGTTGCGGATGCGCTGCACATGGCTGCGGGCTTTGTCGTCCAGGCCCTGCTTGCTGGCCAGCAATTCGCTGGACATGCTCACCGCCTGCAACGGCGCGCGCAGGTCGTGGCCAAGAATGGCCAGGAAAATATCGCGGGAGTGATTGACCTGCTCGGCGTAGGCGGCCGTGGATTCGGCCAGCGCTTCGTCGATGGCTTCGTTGAAGCGGATCAGGTCGCGCATGTGCACCAGTTCCATCTGCACCAGGCTGTCGGTCCACAAACGGATAACACTGGCGCGCAGATGGCGGAATTCGGACGTCATTTGCACCAGGTCAAACCCCACCTGATGGCGCAGCTCGCCGTGGCTGGCGGCCGCTACGTCAAGGCTCGGGGTTTTGTCCGGCCCTTCGCCCATGGCTTTGGCCGCGCTTTCCATGCGCGTTTGCGCGGTGTTCATGTCGCGCGCGGCGGCCAGCAGAATGGCCTTGGCATGGTCGCGCAGTTCGACCTTATTCATGCTGTCGGCAGCGGGACGAATGGTCATGGCAAAGGCCTCCCATTCATCGACGATGCGGTCAACGGTGGCGACGATAAACTCGGCAAGACGCATGGCTTGAACACCCCGGACAGCTACGACGATCAGGCATATTAGCTGCTTTCGTTGCGCTTGCTAGCGGCGTTTTGCTGGCGTCGGTTTTCAGGGTTTTACCTTCGACCAGACGGTCATTTTCCAAGCGCAAGGTAATCACCACCGGCAGGCTTGGAAAATTGGGTGAATCGTCTTCGGTATTGGCCATGGCGGGGATGTTAAACGTGACGGCGCCGCTGGTTTCGTCGCGACTGGCGGTAGCCTTGAGGGCATCAATCGAGCGGCGCATGTCACCGCCGATTTGCATCACATCGATCAAGCGGTAATGCGGCTCGCCGGCCTCGTTGGCATCGGGCTCGAACACCGCCAGGTACTGGTTGTAGCTGTTGCCCATGGAAAAGCCTTCCACGGTGAACACGGCCAGCGTCAGGTAATTGTGGCTGCCCAGGTCAAGATCTTGCGCCAGGGTCGCTTCGGGGTAGCCGGTGGCGAAACTGTCGCTGAGCGCGGCCACCAAGTGTTCGACCTGGGTGGTCAGCGCTTTGGGCGGCGCTTCGGGTGTTGTTTCGGCTTCACCTTCGGCATGAGCCAGCACACAGAACAAGGCCAGAGCGGCCGGCAGCAGAGCGATTTTCATACCCTGAATATCCGCGAGAACAGGGTGGCGGATGGTAGAGCATCGCGGCTAAAGCCGCTCCCACAGGGTGCGCGATTTCTGTAGGAGCGGCTTTAGCCGCGAGATGTTGATCTGCAGCGTCTGATCACCCCTACAGCGTCGTCGCACTTAAACGTATCGCACCCACTCACCTTGCCGCCTTCATACCCCGCCTTAAACCAACGCACCCGCTGCTGCGACGTGCCATGGGTAAACGAGTCCGGCACCACGCGTCCGCGTGACTGCTGCTGCAAACGGTCATCGCCAATCGCGTTCGCCGCATTCAAGGCTTCCTCAAGGTCACCCGGCTCCAGCCAATTCAAGCGTTGCTGCGCATGAAATGCCCACACGCCCGCCAGACAGTCGGCTTGCAGCTCCTGGCGGACCAGCAGGCCGTTGGCACCTTCCATCTTGGCGCCGCTCTGCCGTGCGCTGTCGACCTTAGCCGACACGCCCAACAGTGTTTGCACATGGTGGCCGACCTCGTGAGCGATCACATAAGCCTGGGCGAAATCGCCAGCGGCGGAGAAGCGTTGAGCCATTTCTTTGAAGAAGTCGAGGTCCAGATACACCTGGCGGTCGCCTGGGCAGTAGAACGGCCCGGTGGCTGAATCGGCGAAGCCGCAGGCGGAGTTCACGCCGCCGCGAAACAGCACCAAGGTGGGGTCCTGATACTGCTTGCCGGCTTGTTGGAAAATGGCGCGCCAGGTGTCTTCGGTGTCGCCGAGTACCGAGCGCACGAACTCGGCTTGTTCATCGTTGGCCGGCGGCGCGTGGCCTTCGGTTTGGCTGGGGGCGGTGGACACGCCAGCCTGGTTGGCCAGTTGCCCGAGAATTTGCATGGGGTCTTGGCCGGTAACCAGCCCAAACACCACGATGATCGCCACGGCACCGAGGCTCAGGCCTTTGCCGCCGCCGATGCGCATACCGCCACCACCACCGCCGCTGTCGCGGGCATCCACTACGTTGTCGCTGCGTCGGCCTTTCTTCCAGAGCATGGTGTTTCTCCTTTGTGTGGCGCTTGAGTGTTGCCAGTTAAAGGTGCTCGCGCCAGGCCGACGGTCTGTTACATCACTTGCCGTCGTAGTGGGTCAGCACCTGCTCGGCGCCATTACTCTGCACACCGATCACATCATAGGCATCACGAACGTCGCCATGTTCCATCCCTGGTGATCCCATTGGCATACCGGGCGCTGCGGCGCCGATCAAATCGGCGCGAGCGCGCAGTTTGAGGATGTCGCTGGCGGGTACATGGCCTTCGACAAATTTGCCGTCGATAACGCCGGTGTGACAGCTGCCGAGCTTGTGGGGAACGCCGAGGCGGGTTTTGACCGCGCTCATGTCGGTTTCCACATGGTCGGTGACTTTGAAGCCGTTGGTTTCCAAATGGCTGATCCAGGCTTTGCAGCAACCGCAGTTGGCGTCGCGGTGAACATCGATAGCGATGGGCTCGGCGGCCTGCAGGCTGCCGGCGAACAAAAGAGAAGCGAGAGCAAAACGGCGCATGAGGGTGACTCCACGGTTATAAAGTGCCATGCAGCATAGCCGCTGGTCATGTGGGGCCTAAAGTGGGTCGCTGTTTATAGATATGTCAGAAGGACAGCAAGGCGCCTACGTTTCCTTCCGGCAGAACGACTATCCTGCAGCCTTCCCCAAACGCTGGAGCGTTCCGATGCTGTTTGCCCGTGTGTTTCTGCTGCTTCTAGTCCCTGGTATTGGGTGGCTTTGGCGTGGCGTATTTCGTGTACCCGCAAGAAATGGCCAACCTCACCGGCATGCTGCTGATGCAAACCGCTGCGGTGGTGGATGTGCGCGCCTACTACGGCGCCTTGCAGCTGGGGCTTGGGGTATTTCTGTTGTCTGCCGCCTTTCGCCCTGCGTATTGGCGACCGGCGCTCAGCTTGCTCACGCTGCTGTTCGCCGCACTTGCACTGGGCCGCATCGCCGGTTTGTACCTCGACGGCCTTATTGGCCAGACCTTCAACTTTTACGCCCTGAGTTATGAAGCGGCGTCGGCGCTGTTGGCCTATGTCGGTTTCCGGCGCCTGCCGGCGTAACCGTTCGCACCAAAACGAGCCCCGTTTCCAGCGTTGGTTTTTAAAACGGGGCAGGCGCAAGGCCCGTGCTTGAGCGTAAGCCAAAGAGTTCGGCGTTAGCGTAGTGGCACTGTGCTTGCACGACCCTGTGTCTAACAGGGAGAACACAACTATGTTGCTAATGCGCACCAAAGCCCGTCGAGCAGAAGACGACGGCGCCTTGAGCTTGCTGGTGGACAACCTTGACCTGACCAGTCAATTGTCCGCTGCGCAGCCCATCAATACTCGCCTCAACCACTTCGCCCAGACCCTGCATAAACGCTTGGGCGACAGCCTCGCCGCATCTGTCGACATTGCCGCCCACGCCCCCGAACTGGCGCGCATCGCCAGCGAAACCGAGGTCAGCGGCCAGCGCCTGGCGCAAGCCTCGGAGCTGATCGCCAGCGCTAGCGAAGAAGTCAGCACCACCCTCGACAGCGAGCTGGTGCCGGGTGCGGCGCAAGTGGCGAAGCTGGCGGCCGACGTGTCGGCAACCTTGCGCAGCTGCCAGCAAACCGGCGACGCCGTGCTGCGCCAAGTGGATGCGATCGACGCCAGCGAAGCGCAGCTTGAAGGCGTGATCGGCCAATTGGTCGGGCAACTGGAAGAAGTCAGCCAAGTGCTCGGCGTGATCGCCAGCATTTCCCAGCAAACCAACCTGCTGGCCCTGAACGCTGCCATCGAAGCCGCGCGCGCGCTGGCGAGCATGGTCGAGGTTTTGCTGTGGTTGCCGATGAAGTGCGGCGCCTGGCCGGGCACACCACCGAGGCCACCGGCAAAGTCAGTCAGATTATCGAACGCTTTCGCGACGGCATGGCCCAGCTCGGCACCGCCGGCCAGCACATGCACAGCGCCGTTGCCGATGGCCGCGACGGCATGACCCGCATGGGCGAAGACCTGCGCAACACCCGCGCCGCCATGGACCAGCTCGACCAGCGCGTCGGCCATATTGCCGCCGGCACCGAACAGATCGGCATCGCGGTGCACGCCATAAATGGCGACGTGCAAAACATCGCCGGGGTGGCGGCCGACTTGCTCAGCAAAGCCGGTCAGGTGTCGACCCACAGCCAAGCCGTGCGCCGCAGCGGCGACCTGTTGCTCGATGGCTTGGGCGCGTTTCGTCTGCAGATTCATAAAGACGTGCAAGCCAGCGTCGAACGCCTGGCCATGGAGGCCTCGCTGCACGGCGACGTCGCCGCGCCGAAGAATTCCTGCGCGATACCCTGCGCCGCGACTCGCGCTTCGAATTGTTCTACCTGGTGGGCAGCGACGGCACTCAACTGAGCGAAAACGTCTTCGCCCAAGGGCTGGACAAAGGCGACGGCTACAAGGGGCGCAACTGGGCGCAACGGCCGTGGTTCCGGGCAGTGGCCGAACAACTGAGCAGCCACATCACCCCCGTGTACCGCTCCAGCGCCACCGATGCGTTTTGCTTCACTGTTTCGGTGCCAGTGTTTACCGCTAACGGGCAATTGCAGCGGGTGCTGGGGGCGGATGTCGTTGTCGGCGTTGGTGTAGGGGGACTGCCGCCCGAGCAAGGATGACGGAGGTTTTTCTTGAGGCCTGCGCAAGTCGATGCACAAACCCCCGTCATCCTCGCGCACGCGGGGATCAGAGTTTTGAGTCGTACGAAAATCTACGATACATCCAACATTCTGGATCCCGAATCGTCGGACCGCCGCATACGCGAGGATGACGGAAGTTTTTCTTGAGGCCTGCGCAAGTCGATGCACAAACCCACCGTCATCCCCGCGCAGACGGGGATCCGACGATTCGGGATCCAGACTTTTGAGCCGTACGAAAACCGCCGTTCCATCCAACATTCCTGGATCCCCGCATACGCGAGGATGACGGAGGTTTTCTTGAAACCTCCGCAAGTCGATGCACATACGCCCGTCATCCTCGCGCACGTGGGGATCCAGGCTCGTTCAGGCGATAAAGCACTCGGAATATTGGATCACGCCAACACCACGTTCCCCACCGCCGGCAGCGGCAACAACGGTGCATGCGGATCCTTGGCAATCGTCTCCCGCCAACTCTCAATCCACTCGCCCGGCTGGTCTTCCCAAACAGCAGCATGCAGCCGCGCCGAGGGCCACCGGGTCACTCAGCAAAGCCATACGCGCCGCGCCGTCCAGCTGTTTTGGCCCAACCTTCAGCGCATGGCGCACCTGCTCCGTGCGTTGCCATTGCAGCGGTTCGGCCTGGCGATGGCGGGCGGTAGCTAGGGCGTAGGCGAGGGCGTTTTGTTTCGGGTCGACCACGGCGTGCACGAAGCCGTTGTGCAGCGCGTGCCAGTTGTTTTCGTGGTTGTACTCATCGGTAGCCACCAGCTCGCGCGGTGGCTGGTATTCCTCGGGAATCAGGAACAGTTGCTCGTCTTTGGCCTTTAAGCCCAAGCCCACGCGACTGGACAACACTGACAGCGGAATCGACAGCATCAGCGACCCCACAATCGGCGCCAGCCACCACAGAAAGCTCGGGTTCAGCCACGCCACCAAGGCCGTCCACACCACGCCGAGCGCGGTTTGCGGGCCATGGCGCAAGCGCCGCCTCGCGCCAGGTGGTGGAACCGTCGTCACGGCTTGGCGAATGCCACGGCTTCCCATCCGAGAAACGCCGCCAGCACAAAACGCGTGTGAAACAGCATGCGCACGGGCGCCAGCAGGATGGAGAAGAGCATTTCCAGCAGCATCGAGGCGGTTACTCGCAGCCGACCGCCGTAGGCTTTGGCGCCCTTGGCCCAGACCAGCACCACGCTCAGCAACTTGGGCAAAAACAGCAGCACCACCGTGGTGGAAAACAGTGCGATGGCTTTTTCCGGATGCCATTGCGGCCACAGCGGATACAGTTGGCGCGGCTCCATAAAGTACTGCGGTTCCATCAGCGTATTGGTCGCCAGCAGCGCGGTGGACAGCAGCAGAAAAAGAACCACAACGGCGCCGACAGGTACGACATCACGCCGGTTAAAAACACCGCGCGGTGCACCGGGTGCATGCCCTTGACCATAAAAAGGCGGAAGTTCATCAGGTTGCCGTGGCACCAGCGCCGATCACGCTTGAGCTCATCGAGCAGGTTGGGCGGCAGCTCTTCGTAACTGCCCGGCAAGTCGTAGGCGATCCACACACCCCAGCCGGCGCGGCGCATCAGCGCGGCTTCGACGAAGTCGTGGGACAGAATCGCCCCGGCAAACGCACCTTGCCAGGCAGCGGCGCCAAGGCGCAGTGCTCGATAAAGGGCTTCATGCGGATGATTGCGTTATGGCCCCAGTAATGCGATTCGCCGAGCTGCCAGAAGTGCAGGCCCGCGGTGAACAGCGGCCCGTAAACGCGGGTGGCGAATTGCTGAATGCGCGCATACAAACTGTTCATGCCCGAGGCACGCGGGGCGGTCTGGATGATGCCGGCGTCTGGCGTGGCTTCCATCAATCGCACCAGGCTGGTCAGGCATTCGCCGCTCATTACGCTGTCGGCATCGAGCACCACCATGTAGCGGTAGTCGCTGCCCCAACGGCGGCAGAAGTCGTCGAGGTTGCCGCTTTTGCGTTTTACCCGACGGCGGCGACGACGGTAGAAGATCCGTCCGAAACCTTGGGTCTCGCGGCACAGGTCGAGCCAGGCCTGTTGTTCGGCGACGGCGATGTCGGCGTCGTTACTGTCGCTGAGCACGAAGAAGTCGAAGTGCGCCAAATCGCCCGTGGCGGCCACCGACTCATACGTAGCCCGCAGCCCGGCAAATACTCGCGCCACGTCTTCGTTGCAAATCGGCATGACGATGGCCGTGCGCGCCTCGGCAGGTATGGGTTCGTTGCCGGCGCTGGCGCCGGAAATGCGGTACTTGTCGCGCCCGGTGAGCAATTCCAGAAAGCCCATCAGCGCGGTCCAGAACCCGGCCGACACCCAACAGAACAAAATGCCGAACAGCAGCAAAATGCTGCCCTGCAAGAAATACGGCAGCACTTGGGTGACCGTTTGCAGAATGGTTTGCTGGCGCACTTCGTCCCATTCAAAAAACGCCCAGCCCTGGTACGGCATGATGCCTTTCATGTACCAACCGGCGACCAGCGTTTGCCCCAACATCAGCACCAACAGAATGTAACGACCGAACAGAACCCACATGCCGCCAGCGCGCCGACGGCAGTTCACGCTTGGCGCGCGCGGCGGATTTTCGCGGCCACGAAGGGTGCGCCAGGCGCGCACCAGCACATTGGTGCGCCAGGGCTCGGGAATCACCCGCGTGCGTTTGATCGGCCGGCGTCGCCTTCAGGCGCACGCGGCCCTCGGCATCGGCGTCGAGCATTTGCGCATCGGTGCTGAGCAACGTCAGCCGTTGCGCCACCGAGGCATGCACCGCCGCTTCGCTATCCGCCACAGGCTGTGCGGCGAGGCGCTGGTGCACGTCCTGCAGCGAAGCGCTGTCGCTGAGCTCGGCGCGCTGCGCTTCGCTCAGCGGCAGATGCGCCAGGTACTCGCGCACGGTGGTGGCGGCTGGCTTATTCATCGGCGGGCAACTGGTTGCTCCAGGTTTCCGTCAGCACTTGCACGGCTGGCGGGGCGGGCGGCACGTCGTTCGCAGGCGCGGCAGCGGGTGTCGCTACGGCGGCGCTGCCATCGCCTGGCGCAGGGGCGGTGGCCGCAGTGGCGGGTGCTGCTGGAGCTGCTGCTGGTGCCGCTGGCGCATGGTCTTCATCCACCGCCGCCGGCACCTCAACAGGCAGATCGCGCACCAAGGCCGCGCGCATTTCCACCGGCTTGTTTGGGTCGACCACTTTGAAGCGCAGCGTCAGGCGCCAGCCCTTGGTTTCAGGGTTATAGCGCACGTTGTTTTCCATCAGCTTGGCGTTGTCGTCCAGGCTGATCTGGCTGCGCACCGGCGCGTCTTCCAGCAGAGCTTTAAGGGCCGGGCCTTCGAAGTCGACCAAAAAGGCGATGCTGCCATCGGGCTCACGAATCAGGTTCGACTGCTTCACATCGCCGGTGGAGCGCAGCGTTTGTTTAACCGACGCCAGCTCCTGCGAGCCCAGCGCTTTTTCATCGCTGCTCCAGTGCAAGCGGTAGCTGAAATCAATCGGCTGGCCGGCCTCGGGCAGCGACTCGGGTTTCCAGAAGGCCACGATGTTGTCGTTGGTTTCATCGGCGGTGGGAATTTCCACCAGGTTGACGGTGCCCTTGCCCCAATCACCCTGCGGCTCAATCCACGCGCTCGGGCGCTGGTCGTAGCGGTCGTCGAGGTCTTCGTAATGGGAGAAGTCGCGACCGCGTTGCAGCAGGCCGAAGCCTTTCGGGTTTTCCACGGCAAAGCTGCTCACGCCCAAGTGCTTGGGATTGTTCAGCGGGCGCCAGATCCATTCATCGTTGCCGGTGTGAATCGACAGGCCGTTGGAGTCGTGCAACTCGCGGCGGTAGTTCAGGGTTTTCGGTGGCTGGTTGGCGCCGAACAAGTACATGCTCGTCAGCGGCGCAACGCCCAACTGCGCCACGTTTTCGCGCAGGTACATGCGGGTTTTCACATCCACCACCGAGTCGGTCCCCGGGCGCAGCACCAAGCGATAAGCGCCAGTGGCGCGCGGCGAATCCAGCAGGGCGTAAATCACCAACTGCTTCTCGCCGGCCTTGGGCCGCTCAATCCAGAATTCAGTGAAATGGGGAAATTCTTCGCCCGAGGGCAACGCCGTATCAATCGCCATGCCGCGCGCCGACAAACCATACGTCTGGTCTTTGCCGATCACGCGGAAATAGCTGGCACCGAGCAGGGTCATGATCTCGTCCTGCTTGTTGGCCTTGTTGATCGGGTACAGCACACGAAAGCCGGCGTAACCCAATTGTTCGGTGGCCTTGGCGTCGAACTTGAGGTCGCCGAAATCGAAACGGCTGGGGTCGTACTTGATTTCGTTCACCGTGGTGGCGGCGACTTCGTTGATCTTCACCGGCGTATTGAAGTGCATGCCCTGGTGATAGAACGACAACTTGAACGGCGTTTTCAGGTTTTGCCACTCGGCTTTTTCGGGGCGGAAGCGGATCTTCTGGTAATCCGCAAACTTCATCTCACTGAACTCGGCCGGCAGGTTGCTTTTGGGCACCACATACTTTTGCGCCGCCAGGTCTTTAGCTTTCTGCGCCACGTCGTCCAGGCTGAACGCCCAGAGCTGTCCGGCAGCCATTAACGACACCAGCGCCGCCATGGTGGTGAGGGAATGGCGCAGTCGTTTGCGCTTACCGGTTGCTGCGTTTGGGATGCTGAAAGTCACCGAGGGCTCCTCGCCGAGATCCATGATTGCCTACCTCGCCGTGGGCGTGACAGGCGGGAAGGCGAGACAAGGTTCCGACTGTGGTTTTTTTCAGATGGTTCCCGGGCGGCGCGTCAAGGACGGGCTTGTGCCGCGTTTGCGGCTTCGGTCGGGCAAAAGCGAAACGCCACAATGCGAGTAATAACGGGGCCTGAAGGCGGTATGGCGTTTTGCTTTTTGGCGCGATGAATGGTCGTCTGCCGAGCGCTTGGGGAAAAAACCTGAACACATCAGTTTTTCGCTCAGTCGTAACCCATAGACGCAGCCAACTGCGCCGCCGCCAACGCGCGGCCCGCCGATTACCGTGAGGCTTCTATGAGTACGACTCTGACTGGCGAAGGCCTGGAACATGAGCGCGAAGACCTGTTCGCGCTGCACACCCTGCGTTTCACCATCAATGGCGAGCAGCGCCGCGTTCAGATACCGGCCTGGACCACGTTGTTGGACATGCTGCGTGAGCAACTGCAACTCACTGGCACCAAAAAAGGCTGCGACCACGGCCAATGTGGTGCGTGCACGGTGTTGCTCGACGGCAAGCGTATCAACAGCTGCTTGACCCTGGCGGTGATGCACGATGGCGCGGAACTGACGACCATTGAAGGCGTGGCCAACGGCGAAGAGCTGCATCCGTTGCAGCGCGCGTTTATCAAGCACGATGCCTTTCAATGCGGCTTCTGTACGCCGGGGCAAATCTGTTCGGCGCTGGCGATGGCCGGTGAAAACCGTGCCCACAGCACCGACGAAATTCGCGAGCAAATGAGCGGCAATCTGTGCCGTTGCGGCGCCTACAACAACATTCTGGCGGCCATCGAAGAAGCGTTGCCGGTGTGTCGCGGTGAGTTGGAAACCAGCGCGCCGGCGTTGATCAAGAAGGGGGACGCGGCATGAGTCCCTTTGCTTATGCGCGGCCCACGGCGCTGGATGAAGCCCTGCGGTTGGCCGGGCCACATGCGCGCTTTATTGCCGGTGGCACCAACCTGCTCGATTTGATGAAAGAGAACGTCGAGCGTCCGCAACGCTTGATCGATATCACCGGCCTGCCGCTGCACGAACTCACCGATACGGTGGACGGCGGCCTGCTGATTGGTGCCTTGGTCAGCAACAGCGACCTCGCCTGGCATCCTCGCGTCGAGCGCGATTATCCGTTGCTGGCGCAGGCGATTCTGGCCGGCGCTTCACCGCAGCTGCGCAACATGGCCACCACCGGCGGCAACCTGCTGCAACGCACGCGCTGCCTGTATTTCTACGACACCGCCACGCCGTGCAATAAGCGCGAGCCGGGTTCCGGTTGCAGCGCGCTAAAGGGCTTGAACCGTAACCACGCCATTCTTGGCGCCAGTGAACACTGCGTGGCGACGCATCCTTCGGACATGTGCGTGGCCCTTGCCGCCTTGCAGGCCAAGGTGCATGTGGCCGGACCGCAAGGCGCGCGGGTGATTGCGTTCGCGGATTTTCATCGCCTGCCGGGTGATGAGCCGCAGCGCGACAACGTGCTGGCGCAGGACGAGCTGATTACCGCCATCGAACTGCCCCCCGCCGGCTTCGCCGCCCACAGCCATTACCTGAAGGTGCGCGACCGTGAGTCGTACGCCTTCGCCTTGGTGTCGGTGGCGGCGGCGCTGGATATCGACGGCCATGTGATCCGCGAGGCGCGTATTGCCTTGGGTGGCGTGGCGCACAAACCGTGGCGCAACCCGGACGCCGAAGCGGCGCTGGTGGGCAAACCGGCGACGCCCGCGAATTTCCGCCTGGCCGCCGATCTGCTCCTCGACGGTGCCAACGGCCTGGGCCGCAACACTTTCAAAATTGAACTGGCGCGCCAGGCTGTGGTGCGTGCCCTCAACGATGCCGCGAAAGCAGGGGAGGCCGCATGAGCGCCACCGTTACAGCCCTTCACACGCCGCTTGAAGCGCCCATGGGCGTGCCGCTGGACCGCGTCGACGGCTACGCCAAAGTCACCGGCGAAGCGCGCTATGCAGCGGATTTTCACACTGCCGAGCTGACGTACGGCTGGGTCGTTTCCAGCCCCATCGCCCATGGCCGTATCGTCGATATCGATGCCCGCGCCGCCTTGGCATTGCCTGGCGTGTTGCTGGTGCTCAGCCACCTGAATCGGCCCGAATTGGCCAGCTACGACGAAGCGTATATGGACGCCGATGCGGGCGACGGCTCGCCGTTCCGTCCGTTCTACAACGACCGCATTCTCTACAGCGGCCAGCCGGTGGCGCTGGTGGTGGCGAAGACACTGGAACAGGCGCGCATGGCCGCCGCCCAGGTGCACGTTGAATACCGCAGCGAGCCCCATCACACCGATCTGCGCGAGCAGTTGGGCAACAGCCACAAAGCCCCCGCCGAGTTGCCCGAACCGCGCGGCGATGTCGACGCGGCGCTGGCGCGCTCCACCGCCCGCGTCGACGTGGAATACGAGACGCCGATCGAGCACCACAACCCCATGGAGCCTCACGCCTCCACCGTGGTGGTGCAGCCCGACGGTGGCCTGCTGATTTACGACAAAACCCAGGGCACGCAAAACTGCCGCACCTTTATCGAGCAAGTGTTCGGCCTGGAGCCGGGCAGCGTGCGAGTGGTGGCACATTACGTGGGCGGCGCCTTTGGTTCCGGCCTGCGTCCGCAATACCAATTGACCTTGGCAGTGATGGCCGCGCTGAAGCTCAAACGCTCAGTGCGTGTGGCCCTGACTCGCCAGCAAATGTTCACCTTTGGCTACCGGCCGCGCACCATCCAACGCTTGAGTCTGGGCGCCGATGCCAACGGCAAGCTGCAAGCCATTCGCCATGAAGCGATTGCGCAAACCGCCAGTTTTGAGGACTTCACCGAGCACTTGGTCGAGTGGTCCGGCATGCTTTATCACTGCGATAACGTGGCGCTCGACTACCACTTGGTGCCGCTGGATGTGTATACGCCGTTGGACATGCGCGCACCGGGCGCGCCACGGGCGTGTTGGCACTGGAATGCGCGATAGACGAATTGGCCTACGCCGCCAACGTCTGCCCGCTGAAGTTGCGCATCGAGAACTATAGCGACCGCAACCAGAACGAAGACAAACCCTACTCAAGCAAGGCCCTGCGTGAGTGCTACAGCGAAGGTGCCGAACGCTTCGGCTGGGCCAGACGTTCGCCCGAGCCGCGCAGCATGCGCGACGGCAACGACTTGCTCGGCTGGGGCGTGGCCACGGGCGTGTGGGAAGCCATGCAACAGAAAGCCAGTGCCCGCGTCGTGCTCGACGTTCACGGGCGCCTGCACGTCAGCAGCGCCGTGACGGACATCGGCACCGGCACCTACACCGCGCTCACGCAAATTGCAGCCGCCGCCATGGGGCTGGACACCGATGAGGTGGCCGTGTTGATCGGCGACTCCAGCCTGCCCACCTCGCCGCTGCAAGGCGGCTCGTTCACCATTTCCTCGGTCGGCAGCGCTGTGCAGCAAGCCTGTAGCGCCTTGCAAAAGCAACTGCTGGAAGCGGCGCAACAACTCGATGATTCGCCGTTCGCCGAGGCCACTCGCGAGCAGGTGGAATTTGTTGACGGCGCCTTGCGTCTGAAAGCGAACCCGAGCAAGCAGGTGGCCTTGGGCGAAATCGTTCGCGGCAGCGGCAGCGGGCATATCGAGGCCCATGTCGACGCTGAACCCGACCAAGAGAAGCGCGACCCCTACGCCACCGCCACCCATTCGGCGGTGTTCGTGGAAGTGCGCGTTGACGAAGCGTTGGGCAAGGTGCGGGTTAGCCGCGTGGTCAGTGCGATTGCGGCCGGGCGCGTGGTGAATCCGAAAACCGCCCGCAGCCAGATTCTCGGCGGCCTGGTGTGGGGCATTGGCATGGCGTTGCAGGAAGAGACGCAAATCGACCACAACCTGGGCCGCTACATGAACCACAACCTGGCCGAATACCACGTGCCGGTGCATGCCGACATGGGCGATATCGATGTGATTTTTGTCGACGAGCCCGACACCATCGTCAACGCCCTAGGCTCGAAAGGTGTCGGGGAAATTGGCCTGGTGGGCGTCGGCGCGGCGATTGCCAACGCCGTGTATCACGCCACCGGCAAGCGCATTCGGGAATTCCCGATTACGGTGGAGAAGGTTTTGTAGCCTCGGCCGGTTCCGGCGCGCTGAGGGTTTCGCGGTTGGCCAGGGTGGGGAACAGCTTGTACCAAGTGCCGGTAATCAACAGCGTGCCGACCCCGCCCATGACCACCGCGTTAACCGTGCCGAACCAATGGGCGGTGAGGCCGGACTCGAACTCGCCGAGCTGATTGGACGCGCCGATAAACAAGCCATTCACCGCACTGACGCGGCCGCGCATGGCATCGGGTGTTTCCAACTGCACGAACGCGCCGCGAATGACCATGCTGATCATGTCGGCCGCACCGAGAATCACCAGCACCAGCAGCGAAAACCACAACGACGTCGACAGCCCAAAAGCGATAGTGGCCACGCCAAACACGCCGACCGCAATAAACATCACGCGGCCCACCTTGCGCTTGATCGGAAAGCGCGCAATCCAGAACGCCATCAATAGCGCGCCCACCGCTGGCGCCGAACGCAGCATGCCCAGGCCCCACGGGCCGGTGAGCAGAATGTCCTTGGCGAACACCGGCAACAGCGCCGTAGCGCCGCCCAGCAGCACCGCGAACAAATCCAGCGAAATGGCGCCGAAAATATCCGGGCGACTGCGAACAAAGCGAATGCCCGCCAACAGCGATTGCATCGACGGCCGCTCCTGACTGAGCTTGGCCTGATTCTTCGGCAGGCTCAGCATCAACCCGCACGCCAGCACATACAGCGCCGTGGTGGGGGCATACACCCAGATACTGCCAAACGCATACAGAAAGCCGCCCAGCGCCGGGGCGACGATAGTGGCCGTTTGAATCGCCGACGAAGACGCCGCAATGGCCGCCGGAAACAACGCCGCCGGCACCAGACTCGGCAACAACGCTTGGGTGGCCGGCATCTCAAAGGCACGGGTACTGCCGAGCAGGAAAGCCAATACAAAAATCATCTCGCGCGTGACATCGCCGCTGGCGCTGCCCAGCACCAGAGCGAGGGCGATCACCGCCTGACAACCCTGACAAAACGCCGCCACCTTGCGCCGGTCGTAGCGGTCCGCCACGTGGCCGGTGTGCAACATAAACAGCACGCGCGGCAAGAACTCCACCAATGCCGACCCAACCCAGGTCCATGACGCTGCCGGTGAGCTGATACATATGCCAACCGATAGCGACCGTGAGCATTTGAAAACCACTCGCCGTGAATACGCGGGCGAGCCAGAACGTGAGGAACGGAACGTGATGACGCAAGAGCACGGGCGTGGTGGTGGACATAGTTCATCTGGGGAATTGGGGCGGCGAGGGCAGAGGCTAGCATGGGGGCGGTTGGCGGTGACCATGAAGCGGCCAGTGATCGCCCGGTTTTTTTCGGGGGGATTGGTGAAGCAACGGCCCCTCACCCCCAGCCCCTCTCCCGCGAGCGGGCGAGGGGAGGCGTACCTCGTTCGCCGGACTGACGCGTTGAACCCCCTCTCCCGCTTGCGGGAGAGGGTTGGGGAGAGGGGCGGTTGATCGACGCTTTTGATCTGGCTCGTGATCTACCCGCCCCATTCATCGCAGGCCGAGTGGAGTCGACGTGTAGGGGGTTGAGCGGCCGGGAGCCGCGAAAGGCGTGTCGGGCCAAGGATGGCCCGTCTCGCCGGCCCCCGTAGCGGCGATGGAGGGAGGGAAGTCGAAGCGCAGCGTAGACCCAAGGTAGGGGCAAGCTTTTTGCTTACTTTTTCAGCGACTGGAAAAAGTGAGTCGCGCGTAAGGCGCGAAACAAAACGTTCAGCACACGCGGTAATGAATACCTCTGCACATCCACCGTGCAAGGCTTGAGATTCTGGATCCCCGCCTGCGCGGGGATGACGGTGGGCTGGTTGAAACGCGCGTAAGGCGCGAAACAAAACGTTCAGCACACGCGGTAATGAATACCTCTGCACATCCGCCGTGCAAGGCTTGAGATTCTGGATCCCCGCCTGCGCGGGGATGACGGTGGGCTGGTTGAAACGCGCGTAAGGCGCGAAACAAAACGTTCAGCACACGCGGTAATGAATACCTCTGCACATCCACCGTGCAAGGCTTGAGATTCTGGATCCCCGCCTGCGCGGGGATGACGGTGGGCTGGTTGAAACGCGCGTAAGGCGCGAAACAAAACGTTCAGCACACGCGGTAATGAATACCTCTGCACATCCACTGCAAGGCTTGAGATTCTGGATCCCCGCCTGCGCGGGGATGACGGTGGACTGGTTGAAGCGCGCAAAAGGCGCGAAACAAAACGTTCAGTACACGCGGTAATGAATACGAGGGGCCAGCTTGGGCGTACGGCTGGAGACTCTGGATCCCTAATCGTCGGACCGCCGCGTTCGCGAGGATGACGGGAGGAGGGGCCGGATAGGCCGTTTTAACTATCAAAAAACCTTCGCGCGACAATCCACCGCATCAGCCCTCAACCCGCAAAAGCGTTAGGCTTTGACCCATATCAGCACGCCGTTTATTAGAGCGTGCAGGGCCAAACCGCCCATCCCGTAACACGCCGCCCTAACAATAATTTCCTGAACCGATCGCAAATTTTCGGGGCTAACGAGAAGCCCCCACGAACGCGCGATAACTGATTTCTGACGAGGAATATCCATGTTTGGCTTAGAGGCGCTGGATCTGGCCCGAATGCAGTTCGCGTTCACCATTTCCTTTCACATCATCTTCCCCGCCATCACCATCGGCCTGGCCAGCTACCTGGCTGTGCTCGAAGGGCTGTGGCTGAAGACCCGCGACGAAACCTACCGCGACCTGTACCACTTCTGGTCGAAAATCTTCGCCGTTAACTTCGGTATGGGCGTGGTATCGGGCCTGGTGATGGCTTATCAATTCGGCACCAACTGGAGCGGTTTTTCCGATTTTGCCGGCGCCATTACCGGGCCGCTGCTCACCTATGAGGTGCTCACGGCGTTCTTCCTCGAAGCCGGTTTCCTCGGCGTGATGCTGTTTGGCTGGAACCGCGTGGGCCCCGGTTTGCACTTTTTCTCCACCGTTATGGTGGCCATCGGTACGTTGATTTCCACCTTCTGGATTCTCGCGTCCAACAGCTGGATGCACACCCCGCAAGGCTTCGACATTGTCGACGGGCGCGTGGTGCCGCTGGACTGGTTCGCGGTGATTTTTAACCCGTCGTTTCCGTACCGCCTGATTCATATGTCCATCGCGGCCTTCCTGGCCACGGCGTTTTTTGTCGGCTCGTCGGCGGCCTGGCATTTGCTGCGCGGGCGCGGCAACCCGGCGATTCGGCGCATGTTGTCGATGGCCATGTGGATGGCGTTGATCGTGGCGCCAATCCAGATGGTGGTCGGCGATTTCCATGGCCTGAACACGCTTAAACACCAGCCGGCGAAAATCGCTGCCATCGAAGGCCATTGGGAAAACGTCGGCAACGAACCGACGCCGTTGATCCTGTTTGGCTGGCCCGACATGAAGGCGGAGAAAACCCGTTTCGCCGTCGAAATTCCGTACATGGGCAGCCTGATTCTGACCCACAGCCTGGACAAACAAGTGCCGGCGCTGAAGGAGTTCAAGGCTGAAGACCGGCCCAACTCCACCATCGTGTTCTGGACGTTTCGCATCATGGTCGCGCTCGGGCTGCTGATGCTGCTGACCGGGGTGTGGAGTCTGTGGCTGCGGTTTCGCGGTCGGCTGTACGAGTCCAAGCCGTTTCTGTACCTGGCCTTGTGGATGGGGCCGTCCGGCGTCATTGCCATTCTGGCTGGCTGGTTTACCACGGAGGTCGGCCGCCAGCCGTGGGTGGTGTACGGCCTGATGCGCACGGCCGATGCGTCGTCCAACCACAGCTTCGCGCAAATGAGCCTGACCCTGATTCTCTTCGTGGTGGTGTACTTCGCTCTGTTTGGCGCGGGGTTCGGCTACATGATGCGCCTGGTGCGCAAAGGCCCGATCACCGACGAAGGCCGCGAGCCACGCGAAGGCGGGCCGGGGACCAAACGGACACCGGCGCGGCCGTTGTCGGCGCCGGGCGAAGGCCTGGAAACTGACCAGAACCTGGGCAGAGGTAACTGAGTATGGGCGGTATCGATCTTTCGTTGATCTGGGCGGTCATCATCGTCTTCGGCATCATGATGTACGTGGTCATGGACGGCTTCGACCTGGGCATCGGCATCCTCTTCCCGTTTGTGAAAGACGACGGCGAACGGGACATCATGATGAACACCGTGGCGCCGGTTTGGGACGGTAATGAGACCTGGCTGGTGCTGGGCGGCGCGGGCCTGTTCGGCGCCTTTCCGCTGGCCTATTCGGTGGTGCTCAGCGCCTTGTATCTGCCGCTGATCTTTATGCTGCTGGGCCTGATCTTTCGCGGCGTGGCGTTCGAGTTCCGCTTCAAAGCCAAAGAGCACAAGCGCCATCTGTGGGACAAAGCCTTTATTGGCGGCCTCGCTAACCGCCACGTTCTTTCAGGGCGTGGCGCTGGGGGCGTATATCGACGGCTTGCCCGTGGTTAACCGCACGTATGCCGGCGGCTCGCTGGATTGGTTGGCGCCGTTCCCGTTGTTCTGCGGCGTGGCGCTGATTGCCGCTTACGCGCTGCTGGGCTGCACCTGGCTGATCATGAAAACCGAAGGCCGTTTGCAAAAGCAGATGCACGACATGGCGCGGCCCTTGGCGTTTGTGCTGCTGGGCGTGACCGGCGTGGTCAGCTTGTGGACGCCATTGGCCCATAGCGAAATCGCCGAGCGCTGGTTCAGCCTGCCAAACCTGTTCTATTTCCTGCCGGTTCCGGTGCTGGTGCTGGTGACCTTCGTCGCCCTGCTGCGCGCCGTGGAGCGCAACCGCAACTACGTGCCGTTCCTGCTGACGCTGGTGCTGATTTTCCTCGGCTACAGCGGCTTGGGCATCAGCTTGTGGCCGAACATCATTCCGCCGTCAGTGAGCATCTGGCAGGCCGCGTCGCCGCCGTCGAGCCAAGGCTTCATTCTGGTCGGGGCGCTGTTCATCATCCCGTTCATCCTGATGTACACCGCGTGGAGCTACTACGTGTTCCGCGGCAAGGTGACACCGGATCAGGGCTACCACTAGGGGCGCAGCGATGGAAACCAGCGACAAACAACCCTTCTGGAAACGCCTCGGCTGGCTGGTCCTCATCTGGACCGCCAGCGTGCTGGCCTTGGGCGTGGTGTCGTATTTGCTGCGCCTGTTCATGCAGGCCGCGGGCATGAGTACGCCGTAGGGCGAGGCCGGCGTTAAACAAACGCATCCCCTGTAGGAGAGGCTTTAGCCTCGAGCGTTTGATCTCCAGCGCCGCACTGCCTTCTCGCCATTACTCGCATTTGAAATCAATTCTCAACAAAGGTATGTTGCGCTTCCCTCGTTTCAGCCGGAAGCCGCCGTGCCTTCGCCTCTCGACCCTCACTCTGCGGACGACCCGTTCCAGCGCCATGCCGGCGAGCTGCTGCGTTTTTTCCAGCGGCAGTTGAAGTGCGCCGAGTTGGCGGCCGATTTGCGCCAGGAGGCCTGGTTGCGTTTCAGCCGCCGCGAGCCAACGGAGGAAATCGGCAACCTGCGGGCGTTTTTGTACCGCATCGCGCGCAATTTGATCATCGACCACCACCGTCAGCAGGAAGCTCGTCCGACTCAGGAAGCCATGGACGATCAGCTGGAGTCCGAGCTGCCCGGTCCCGAGCGCATTGCCAGCGGCGCGCAAGGCGTGAGCCGTATGCAGAACGTGCTCGACGGTTTGCCCGAGCACTTGCGCCAGGCGCTGCTGTGGAATCGGCTCGACGGCTTGACCCAGCGTGAAATCGGCGAGCGCCTCGGTGTCTCGGAAAGCATGGCCGGACGCTATATCCTCAAGGCCCTCGAAACCTGTCAGCAGCACATGGACGCCGGCCAATGACACACACCCAACCCGCCACCGATTTGCCCTTGGCGCAAGCGCGCGAATGGCAAGTGCTGCTGCATTCCGGGCGCGCGACGGCGGCGGACCATGCACGGCTTGATGCCTGGCGGGTGGCGTCGCAGCAGAACGCCGAGGCCATGCAGCAGGTGGAAAGTCTGTGGTCGCTGCTCGGCGAAGTGTCGCGCCCGGCGCCGGCCATGAACGTGGTCAAGGTGAAACGGGCCCATCGCGCGGCGCGCTGGGGTGTGCCGCTGGCCGCAGCCGCCGCGTTGCTGCTGGCGGTGTGGCTGCCCCAAGGCACTTGGGTCGGCCTGTACGCCGATTACCACACCCAGCCTGGCGAGGTGCGCGAGGTGCGCTTGAGCGATGGCTCGGTGCTCACGCTCAACGGTGACACGGCGCTGGACTGGTCGGTAACCGAGGGCCGCCGCGAGGTGAAGTTGTATCGCGGCGAAGCGGATTTCCAGGTCGCCCGTGACGCCACCCAGCCGTTCTTCGTGCTCGCCGGCCCGGCGCAGATTCGCGTCACCGGCACCCGGTTCGACGTCCACTACAGCGGCGACAAGCAGGTTCAACTGGCCGTCAGTCAGGGCCAGGTGCACGTCAGTGACGGCAACCAGCCCGCGCAGTTTGTGAACGCGCACCAACAGATCGCCTGGCGCAACGGCGCACTGCAAACTCTCGAACCGCTGGACGAAGCACAACGTCTGGCCTGGCAACGGGGGCGGCTGGTGTTCCGTTCGCAGCCGCTGGTGGAGGTGTTCGCCCAATTGCAACGGGTGCAAGGCGAGCGCGTGCTGCTTCTGGACGACGCGGCGCGGCGCCTGCAAGTGACCGGCGTTTTCGCCAGCGCCGACCCAAACGCGCTGCTGCGTGCCATCGAAAGCAATTTGCCGGTGCGCCTCACGCGTCTGCCGGGGCTGTTGCTGGTGTCTTCACGCGAGCCGGCGGCCGAGTAAATTCCGGGCCTGCGCGACGGCGCGAAAAATAATCGAAAAAAAAATGGCGGCGTCGGTTCAGAAAGCTCGCGCGCTTACGTCTTCTGTTTCTGCAAATGCGAAGTTCTCGCAAAAGAGAACGGAAGCAACAGACCCGGCAGAACAGGACATCACCATGGGCCGCAAGCCACCGCGCGTTTTTCACTCTTTCCTGGCCATTCCGTTGGCCTGCGCCAGCTGGGCCGCGTCGGCCGTCGAACTGAACGTGCCGGCGCAAAGCCTGGAAGCGGCGCTTACCGATTTCGCTGAACAGGCCAACGTGCGCCTGCTCTACGACGCCGGCCTCACGCGCAGCCAGCAGGCGCCGGCGCTACAGGGTGATTACTCGGTGGCAGACGGTCTGCAACGGTTGCTGCAAGGTTCTGGCCTGACTTACCGCATCGATGCCGACGGCACCGTGAGCGTGCAGCCGATTCCGGCAGAAACCGGCGCGGTCGAGCTGGACGTAACCAACGTCAATAGCGTGGCCGATGGCCGCCGCGACCTGCCGGAAACCTACGCTGGCGGCGACGTGGCCCGTGGCGCGCGCGTCGGTGTGCTGGGCAATCAAGACATGCAAGACGTGCCCTTCAGCGTGTCGAGCTACACCAGCCAACTGATCGAAAACCGCCAGGCCCAAAGCCTGGGCGAGGTGATGGACAGCGACCCGGCGGTGCGTCAGTCCTATGGCTTCGGCAACTTCTCGCAAGTGTTCGTGATCCGTGGCCTGCAGCTGTATTCCGACGACATTTCGCTGAACGGTTTGTACGGCGTTCTGCCGCGCCAGATTATTTCCACTGAAGCGGTGGAACGGGTGGAAGTGTTCAAAGGCTCGAACGCCTTTCTCAACGGCGTGTCGCCCGGCGGTAGCGGCGTGGGCGGCGGTATCAATATCGTTTCCAAGCACGCCGAAGACACGCCCAACCGCAGCGCCACGCTGGATTACGGCAGCAGCGACCGCGTCGGTGGCAGCTTCGATCTGGGCCAGCGTTTCGGCGAAGACAATAAATTCGGCGTGCGCGTGAACATGGCCAAGCGCGATGGCGAAACGGCGGTAGACGACGAGCACCAACACTTCAGCCTGGTGGCGTTTGGCCTGGACTACCGGGGCGAGCGGCTGCGTGTATCGACCGACTTTGGCTATCAGAAACAGCGCGTCAACGAAGGCCGCTCGGTGGTTTACCTCACGCCCGCCTCGCTAAGTAAAACCCCGAAAGTGCCAGACGCCGACCACAACTACTCCCAGCCCTGGGCGTATTCGCAGATGGAAGACACCTTCGGCATGGCCACGGTCGAATTCGACCTCAACGACACCTGGACCCTCTACGGCGCCGCTGGCGGCAAGTACACCCGCGAGAACGGCGTGTACTCGTCGCTGTACGTCAGCAGCCTGGATGGCACCGGACGAGTCGGGCGCTTGTACGCCCCGCGCGATGAAGAAAGCCGCAGCGCCCTTGGCGGTTTGCGCGGCACGTTCGACACCGGGCCGGTCAGCCATAAGCTCAATTTCGGCTTGAGCGGCAACTGGCGGGAATGGCGTAGCGCGAATGAGTCGACGTCTGAAGCCAATCGCTTGCCGGGCAATCTCTACGACCCTTTCGACAGTCCCATACCACGCGCCACGATCAACGGCGATATTCACGACCCACGCAAGACCGGATCCTCAATCGCCCGCAGCGCCGCCATTTCCGACACCTTGGGTTTCTTTGACGAGCGCGTATTGTTCACCCTCGGCATTCGTCGTCAGCAGATCGTCACCAGCGCCTGGAACGCCCGCACCGGTGTGCGCAGCTCGGACTACGACCAAAGCATCAACACGCCCGTGTATGGCCTGGTGATCAAGCCCACGGAGTACCTGTCGTTCTACGCGAACCGCATCGAAGGACTCTCGCCGGGGCAGGTGAGCACGGCAGCGGGAAACCGTGGCGAGATGTTCCCGCCGTATCGTTCGAAGCAAATCGAAGCGGGCGTGAAGCTCGACTGGCAAACCTTCGGTGCCAGTTTCGGCGTGTACCGCATCGAGCAGCCGCAGCTGGTGACCGTCAACAACGTCTCCAGCGTGGATGCCGAGCAGCGCAACCGCGGCGTTGAATTGAGCGTATTCGGCGAACCGCTGCCGGGCTTACGCCTGTTGGCGGGCGGTACGTGGGTGGACACCGAACTGCGCGGCACGGTGGCCAGCGTCGGCACACCGGCACGCACCGTGCGCGGCGTGAACGACGGCAACCGCGCCGTGGGCGTCCCCAACTTCCAATACAACCTGAGCGCCGACTGGGACGTGCCGGGCGTGCAAGGCCTGGCCGTCAATGGCCTGTTGCTGCGCACTGGCGGGCAATACTACGACTCGGCCAACGACCTGAGCATTCCCGCCTGGACCCGCATCGACCTGGGGGCGCGTTATGCCTTCAAGCTGGATGAGCGCGATATCACCTTGCGCGCCGGGATGGAGAACGTGGCGAATAAGGATTATTGGGAATCGGCTAATGGCGGGTACTTGACCCAGGGCGCGCCGAGGACGGTGAAGGTGTCGGCTACGGTGGATTTTTGAAGGGGGAGGGTGTTGAGGTTTGATTCGAGTTTGGTGCTCGGCTGACGATTCTGGATTCCGAATCGTCGGACCGCCGCCTTCGCGGGAATGACGGTGTTTTGGTTCGACGAGATGAGTCACTGCGCACGGCCCCACCCACCGTCATTCCCGCGCAGGCGGGAATCCAGAGTGCCGCGTCGGACTCGGTCCTCACCCAAACGGCAACCTACTTAACCCCCTTCAACACCACAAACTTCGGATTAGCCGCCACCTGCTCAACCCCCCGAAACAGCCGCTTCAACTTGGCGTGATACCCCAGGTGCCGATTCCCCACAATCCACAACTCACCCCCCGTCACCAACGCCGCCCGCGCCTGCTGAAACATGCGCCACGCGAGAAAATCACCGACCACCTGCTGCTGATGAAACGGCGGATTGCATAGCACGATATCCAGCGAATCTTCTTCCTGCTCGGCCAACCCATCATCGGCACGAATCGTCACCGCCCGGTCGCCCAGCGCCGCCTGCCACTTCTCGGCGGCCGATTGCACGGCCATGTACGACTCATCCACCAGCGTCAGCTGCGCATCCGGATTGGCCAGGGCGCAGGCGATGCCGAGCACGCCGTTGCCGCAGCCCAGGTCAGCCACGCGGGCGCTGCCGATGTTTTTTGGCAGGTGCGGGAGGAAGGCGCGGGTGCCGATGTCCAGGCCTTCGCGGCAGAACACGTTGGCGTGGTTGAGCAGCTCCAGGCGCGGCGAATCGAGCAGATAACGGCTGGGGTAGGGCGATGCGACCGGGGCTTTATGCGTCGGCGTTACCAGCAGCAGGCGTGCCTTTTTTACCGCCAGCGAGGCCTGTACTGGACCGACGTATTGCTCCAGCAAATCGCCAGCGCTGCGTGGCAAGTGCTTGACCATGCCGGCTGCCACCACCTGTGCGCCGGGGGCGAGTTGGCCGTGCAGGCGGATCAGCTGTTCTTCCAGCAGTGCCAGGGTTTTGGGGATGCGGATCAGCACCCAGTCGAACGGCCCTTGCACGGTTTGGCTGGCCGGCACGAATGGCACGCTGTCGGCCGGCAATCCGTTACACGCCAGGTTATTGCGCAGCGCCAGCGCACCGAGGTGCGAGTCGCCGCTGCTGATGATCTGCGCCTTGCCCGCCAAGCTCGCCGCTAATGCACCAAAGCTGTCATTGAGCAGCAGCACGCGCGCCTCGGGCGCCAGACCCTGCTCGGCGAGGTGGTTGAGCAGGTATTCGTCCGCCGCGTCGAACGCCTGCAACGGATCGTCGCGCTGCGGCGGCTGGCGGAACAGGTCGAGAGAAGCGAAGGGCGTGGTGAAAACAGGCATGGCGCGAACCGCTGAAGAGCAAGGGCGGCAATGATGGCGGATGTGCTCGATGCTGCAAAGTGGCGCGAGCCGGGCGCGCCGTTTGGCCGGCTAAAACCCCATGCTTTGCAGGTATTGCCGCGCCGCACTTTGCGCGACACTTGGGCCATCGGCTTTGAAAGGATGTGTGCGTATGACCGCTAGCGACGACAAGTTCACCCGCGAAACCTTGCTGGACGTGCGGCCCTGGTCGCCCACCCTGTTCAGCCTGCGTTGCACCCGCGACGCCGGCTTTCGCTTCCGCGCCGGGCAGTTCGCACGCCTGGGCGTGCAGAAGGCCGATGGCAGCGTGGTGTGGCGCGCCTATTCAATGCTCTCGGCGCCCCATGACGAACACTTGGAGTTCTTCTCCATCGTGGTGCCGGGCGGGGAATTCACCAGCGAGCTGAGCCGCTTGCAGGTTGGCGACGAATTGCTGGTGGAGCGTCAGGCGGTGGGCTATCTGACCCTCGACCGTTTCGTCGATGGCCGCGATTTGTGGCTGATCGGCACCGGCACCGGGTTGGCGCCGTTTCTGTCGATTCTGCAAGACTTCGAGGTGTGGCAGCGCTTCGAGCGCGTGGTGCTGGTGTACAGCGCCCGCAGCAGAACCGAGTTGGCTTATCAGGACATGATCGCCGGCCTGATGCAGCGCGATTACCTGGCCGAATACGCTGACAAGTTTGTTTACGTGCCCATTGTTACCCGCGAAGCAGTGCCCGGCGCGCTGCATGGCCGGGTCACCGGATTGATCGCCAATGGCGAACTGGAAAAAGCGGCCGGGCTTGAACTGACGCCGGAGCATTCACGGGTGATGCTGTGCGGCAACCCGCAAATGATCGACGACTGCCGCGCCGTGCTGAAGACCCGCGACATGCAACTGAGCCTGACCCGCCGGCCAGGCGCGGTGGCGGTGGAGAATTATTGGTAACTGTGGGAGCGGCCGGGCGGCGATCCGCTTTAGCCGCGATGCTCTTGACCCTGACCACAGCGGTTCCAGGTCCGGCCAATCGCGGCTAAAGCCGCTCCCACAGGATTTCGAAGTCTGTGGGAGCGGCTTTAGCCGCGATGCTTTTTTCAGCCGGCGTGCTTCGCTGAAAACTCGCCAATTACTTCGTCAAAAATCGCTAATGCCTGCGCCACCTGCTGCGGATTAACAATGCACGGCGGCACTACGTGAATGCGGTTTTCCACGATAAAGGTGAGTAACCCACGCGCCTGAAATGCTGCTTTCATCTGGGCCATCACTGGTGGCGCCAGCGGCGTTTTCTTCTGCTGGTCGCTGACCAGTTCCAACGCCCAGAACAGGCCGATGCCACGGGCTTCGCCAATCAACGCGTGCTTGGCGGCCAGTGCTTTAAGGCCTGGGCCGAGGTATTCCTGGCCGATCATGCGGGCGTTGTCGACGATGCCTTCTTCGGCCATCACATCCAGCGTGGCAACGATTGCCGCCATCGCCAGCGGGTGTCCGGAATAGGTCAGGCCGCCGGGGAAGAAACGGTTCTCGTAGAACTCGGCAATCGGCTGCGAAATCATCACGCCGCCAGCCGGCACGTAGCCTGAGTTCACGCCTTTGGCGAAGCAGATCAGGTCGGGCACTACGTCGAAATTATCCAGCGCCAGCCAGGCGCCGGTGCGGCCGAAACCAGCCATCACTTCGTCGAGAATCAGCACGATGCCGAACTCGTCCGCCAGCGCCCGCACGCCTTTCATGTAGCCCTTGGGCGGCACCAGAATGCCGGCGGTGCCGGGCACGCTTTCCAGCAGAATTGCCGCCACCGAGTTCGGCCCTTCGCATTCGATAATTCGGCGCAGGTGCTGCAACGCGCGCTCGCATTCTTCCGCTTCACTGCCCGCGTAAAACTCGGTGCGGTACAGGTACGGGTTGAAGAAATGCACATGGCCACGGGCGAATTCATTCGGCACGCGGCGCAGGTCGCCGGTGGCGGCAATCGCCGAGCCGGTGCTGCCGTGGTAGGAGCGATAGGCCGAGAGAATTTTGTCGCGCCCAGTGAATTGGCGGGCCATGCGCATGGCGTTTTCGTTGGCGTCGGCACCGGCGTTGGTGAAGAACACTTTGCTGAAGTTGCTCGGCGCGTGGGACAGGATGCGCTTGGCCGCTTCGCCGCGCATCAGGTTGGCGGTGGCGGGCGCGACCGTCACCAGCGAGCCGGCCTGTTCTTGAATGGCGGCGATCACTTTCGGGTGTTGGTGGCCGATGTTGGTGTTGACCAACTGGCTGCTGAAATCCAGGTACTGATTGCCGTCGTAATCCCACAGCGTGCAACCCTGACCGCCGGCGATCACCAGCGGATTGAGGGCGCTCTGAATCGACCAGGAATGGAACACGAACTGGCGGTCGAGGGCGTGGACGTAGGCGTTGGAAATCTCGGTGCTCATGGCGGACCTCGCGAGCTGGACGGGGAATGGGGCCACCTTAGGAATAAACGCTGGCGGGGTCGTAGGGCCAGATGGGGGAAAGGGTGGGTCAGGGCAGTTCGTTTGCCGCGGCCCTCACCCCCGGCCCCTCTCCCGCGTGGCGGGAGAGGGGAGACCCGCCGCGCTCTGACGCCGATCGCGGTTGAATTCCCCTCTCCCGTTTACGGGAGAGGGGCTAGGGGTGAGGGCCGAACCCACCGCAATTCCATCTGGCCCATTGCGGCAGCCCATCTGCCCCTATCCAATCCAGCCAGCCCCGCTAGTCTTAGTCCATCCCACTTCACCAGGAGCCTGCCATGGCCCACGCCTTCGAACTCAACCGCGCCCCCGCCGCCGAGGTGCTTGCCGCCGACCTCAACACCGCCGCCATCCGCGAGGCGCGAATCGACTTGGCGGCGTGCTTTCGCATGGCCGCCCACCTGGGCATGGGCGAGGGCATCTGCAATCACTTCTCCGTGGTGTTGCCCGGCCACCCGCAGCTGTTTCTGGTCAATCCCTATGGCTTGGCGTTTGCCGAGGTCACGGCGTCGTCGTTGCTGATTTGCGACTTCCAGGGACGTGTGGTGCTTGGCGAGGGCAAGCCAGAGGCCACCGCGTTTTTTATCCACGCCCAATTGCACCGTCTGAACCCGCGCGCCACGGCGGCCTTTCACACCCATATGCCCAACGCCACCGCGCTGTGCATGCTCGAAGGGGAACCGTTTGTGTGGGCCGGGCAAACGGCGTTGAAGTTCTACGAACGCATGGCCGTCGATGAGCACTACAACGGGCTGGCGCTGGACAACGCCGAGGGCGAGCGCATCGCCCGCGCGGCCGGCAATGCCGATGTGGTGATGCTGAAAAACCACGGCCCGCTGGTGCTGGGGCCGAGCATCGCCGAGGCCTGGGACGACCTCTATTACCTCGAACGCGCCGCCGAGGTGCAGCTCAAAGCCATGAGCAGCGGCCGCCCGTTAAAACCCGTGTCCCATGAAATTGCCAGTGCGGCGAGCAAGCAGATGCTGATCGGCAATGCCGAGAGTGCGCGGTTGCATTTGGATAGCGTGAAGCGGCAGTTGGCCAAGCGCGAGCCCGAGTACAGCGTTTAAATCGCCACCAACCCGCGTACCCCATCCGCTTCCATGGTTTCGCCGCGCCCTTGCTGCACGATTTCGCCGCGTGACATCACCAGGTACTGATCGGCCAGTTCCGCCGCAAAATCGTAGAACTGCTCCACCAGCAAAATCGCCATGTCGCCACGGGCGGCGAGCTTTTTGATCACCACGCCGATTTCCTTGATCACCGAGGGCTGAATGCCTTCGGTGGGCTCGTCGAGAATCAGCAGGCGCGGGTTGCTTGCCAGGGCGCGGCCAATCGCCAGTTGCTGCTGCTGACCGCCAGACAAGTCGCCGCCGCGACGCTGCTTCATTTCCTTGAGTACCGGGAACAGCTCGTAGATAAACGCCGGCACTTCCTTGGCCTGTGAACCGGGGAAACGCGACAGGCCCATCAGCAGGTTTTCTTCCACCGTCAGGCGCCCGAAAATTTCCCGGCCCTGGGGCACATAGGCGATTCCGGCGTGCACGCGCTGGTGCGGTTTGAACTGGGTGATGGGCTTGCCTTCCCACTGCACCGCGCCTTCCTTGGAAGGGATCAAGCCCATCAGGCATTTGAGCAACGTGGTTTTGCCCACGCCGTTGCGGCCCAGCAGGCAGGTGACTTCGCCAACCTTGGCCTCGAACGACAAGCCGCGAAGAATGTGGCTGCCGCCGTAGAACTGGTGGAGTTTTTCGACTTGAAGCATGGTCATGTACTCGAATGTGTTGGTCAGACCGCTTCGCGAGCAAGCTCGCTCCTACAGGCGATGCACGGTCCGTAGGAGCGAGCTTGCTCGCGAACAGGCGGCGAACTCAGCGCCCCAAATAAACCTCAATCACGCGTTCATCCGCCTGTACATCGGCCAGCGACCCTTCGGCCAGCACGCTGCCCTGGTGCAGCACAGTGACGTGGTCGGCGATGGAGCCGACAAAGCCCATGTCGTGCTCCACCACCATCAGCGAGTGCTTACGCGCCAGCGATTTGAACAGCTCGGCGGTGAATTCGGTTTCGGCGTCGGTCATGCCGGCCACCGGTTCGTCGAGCAGTAGCAGTTGCGGGTCTTGCATCAGCAACATGCCGATTTCCAGGAACTGTTTCTGCCCGTGGGACAGCAAACCGGCTGGGCGCTGCCGCGAGCTGTCGAGGCGAATGGTGGTCAGCACTTCGTCAATGCGGTCGCGTTGCTCGCCGCTCAGTTTGGCGCGCAGGCTGGCCCATACCGACTTGTCTGTTTTCAGCGCCAGCTCCAGGTTTTCAAACACGCTGAGGGCTTCGAATACCGTGGGTTTCTGGAACTTGCGACCAATGCCGGACTGGGCGATTTGCACTTCGCTCATGCGCGTCAGGTCGAGGGTTTCGCCGAAGTAGGCTTTGCCGTTATCGGGCCGGGTTTTGCCGGTGATCACGTCCATCATCGTGGTTTTGCCGGCGCCGTTCGGGCCAATGATGCAGCGCAGTTCACCCACGCCGATGTACAGGCTGAGGTTGGTTAATGCCTTGAAGCCGTCAAAGCTGACGTTGATGTCTTCCAGGGTGAGGATGGTGCCGTGGCGCACATCCAGCCCCGGCCCGGCGGCACGGCCCAAGCCCAGGGAGTCGCGGCTGGTGCCGGCGTCGCTGTTGGGGTTCTGGTTCGCCGGATCGTAAGCCGGTTCGAGCATAAATTCGGGTACGGGCGTGGCGCGCATTTACTGTTCCCCCTTTTTACGCAGCAAGCCGATCACGCCCTTGGGCAGATACAGCGTCACCAAGATAAACAAGGCCCCCAAGGCGAACAGCCAATACTCGGGAAAGGCCACGGTGAACCAACTCTTCATGCCATTCACCAGCCCGGCGCCGAGCAGCGGGCCGACGAGGCTGCCGCGTCCGCCAAGCGCCACCCACACGGCCGCTTCGATGGAGTTGGTCGGCGACATTTCGCTGGGGTTGATGATGCCCACCAGCGGCACATACAACGCCCCGGCCAGGCCGCACAGCACGGCGCTCAGTACCCAAATAAACAGCTTGTAACCGCGCGGGTCGTAGCCGCAGAACATCAGGCGGTTTTCCGCGTCGCGCAGGGCAGTGAGCACGCGGCCGAATTTGCTTTTCGCCAACCGCCAGCCCAGCAACAGGCTGGCGGTGAGCAGCGCGACAATCGCCAGGAACAACACCGTGCGGGTGCCTTGGGCGGTGATGTCGAAACCCAGAATGGTGCGGAAGTTGGTGAAGCCGTTGTTGCCGCCAAAGCCGGTTTCGTTGCGGAAAAACAGCAGCATGCCGGCGAAGGTCAGGGCCTGGGTCATGATCGAGAAGTACACGCCCTTGATCCGCGAACGGAAGGCGAAGAAACCGAACACCAGGGCCAGCAAGCCGGGGGCCAGCACCACCAGGCACATGGCCCAGAGGAAATGCTGAGTGCCGGTCCAGTACCACGGCAGTTCGGTCCACGACAGAAACACCATGAAGGCCGGCAAGCCGTCGCCCGCGCTTTCGCGCATCAGGTACATGCCCATGGCGTAACCGCCGAGGGCAAAGAACAGGCCGTGGCCCAGCGACAACAACCCGGCGTAACCCCACACCAAGTCGAGCGCCAGGGCGACGATGGCGTAGCAGAGAATCTTGCCCACCAGCGTTAGCGTGTAGGCCGACACTTGCAGCGGGTTATCGGCCGGCAGCAGGTGCAGCAGCGGCAGAATCACCAGAATGGCGAGCACCACGGCGCCCACGGCGAGGGTCAGTTTGGGGCCGGCTTTTTGCGCCAGCGTAAGGCTTAGTGGCTGGTTCAATCGATCACCCGACCTTTCAGTGCAAAGAGGCCCTGCGGACGTTTCTGAATAAACAGAATGATCAACGCGAGGATAAGGATCTTGCCCAGGACGGCGCCGATCTGCGGTTCCAGAATCTTGTTGGCGATGCCCAGGCCGAAGGCGGCCATGACGCTGCCCGCCAACTGCCCGACGCCGCCGAGCACCACCACCAGAAATGAGTCGATGATGTAGCTCTGGCCGAGGTCCGGGCCGACGTTGCCGATCTGGCTCAGCGCCACGCCACCCAGCCCGGCAATGCCGGAGCCGAGGCCAAAGGCGAGCATGTCGACCCGGCCGGTTGGCACACCGCAGCAGGCGGCCATGTTGCGGTTCTGGGTGACGGCGCGAACGTTGAGACCCAGGCGGGTTTTGTTCAGCAGCAACCAGGTGAGCAGCACCACGAACAGGGCGAAACCGATGATCACCATGCGGCTGTAAGGCAGTACCAGGTTCGGCAGCACCTGCACGCCGCCGGACAACCACGCCGGGTTGGCCACTTCCACGTTTTGCGCGCCAAACAGCACCCGCACCAACTGGATAAGAATCAGGCTGATGCCCCAGGTTGCCAGCAAGGTTTCCAGCGGGCGGCCGTACAGATGGCGGATCACCGTGCGTTCGAGTGCCATGCCGATGGCCGCCGTGACAAAGAACGCCACCGGCAGCGCCACCAGCGGATACAAGGCCAGCGCATCGGGGGCGAAGCGCTGAAACAGGATTTGCACCATGTAGGTGGAGTAGGCGCCGAGCATCAGCATTTCACCGTGGGCCATGTTGATCACGCCGAGCAAGCCAAAGGTAATCGCCAGGCCAAGGGCTGCAAGTAGCAGAATCGAGCCAAGCGACAAGCCGCTAAAGGCTTGGCCCAATAGCTCGCCGAACAGCAGTCGACGCTTCACTTGCGCCAGGCTGGTTTCGGCAGCAGTGCGCACGGCGGCGTCCGTTTCAACCGCCGGGTCGAGCAAGGTTTCCAGACGCGTGCGCGCCAGCGGCTCGCCGGTGTCGCCCAGCAGGCGCACGGCGGCCAGGCGAATGGCCGGGTTGGGGTCGATCAGCTGCAAGTTCGCCAGCGCGAGTGAAAGGGCGCCGCGCACGGTGTCGTCGTCTTCGCTGGCGACCCGGGCATTGAGCAACGCCAACTGCGCCGGCTTGGCACTTTTTTGCAATTGCTGAGCGGCGTTCAGGCGCACGGCCGGGTCTTTGTCGAGCAACTGGTGACTGGCTTGCGCGGTGCCGATCAAGCCGCGCAGGCGGTTGTTCAGCGGAATTTTCTTTGGCGTTGAAGCCGGTTGCGCCTCGCCACCTTCAGCGGCTTGCCAGCCGGTGTCGGTTTGCAGGAACGGGGCTTTATTGCTGTCGCTCGCCAGGCGGCCTTGTTGCAGGGCTTCGATCAGAGGCAGGCGAGTGGCGTCTGGCTGCGCGGACCAGGTTTCCAGCAGCGTCGCCTGTTTGGCGGCGTTAGCGGCAACGAAGTCGGCTGCATCGCCGGCCTGAACGCTGGGCGCGAGGAGGGTGAGCAGCAGCATGAGAAAAAGTGGGGGGCGGAGCAGGGCAGTGAGCATGGAAGCGTCCTTGAGGGTGGTGCCGGACGAAGGGTGCAGGGTGCGAGATGTGGCCGCCGCTTTCTGTGGGAGCGGCTTTAGCCGCGATGCTCTTGCGGCCAAAAGCATCGCGGCTAAAGCCGCTCCCACAGAACGTCGGCGTCAGGAGTGGAACGCTAGGTTCACAACCCCTGACGACTCAGCGTCTTACTTCGACTTAACCGCGTAATCCGGCTTCTTGTCGTTCCCTGGGATATACGGGCTCCACGGTTGGGCGCGCACTGGCCCTTCGGTCTGCCAGACCACGTTGAACTGCCCGTCTTCCTGAACCTCACCGATCATCACCGGCTTGTGCAGGTGGTGGTTGGTTTTGTCCATGACCATGGTGTAGCCATCAGGCGATACGAATTCCTGGCCCGCCATGGCTTCGCGTACTTTGTCGACGTCGGTGGTGCCGGCTTTGTTGACGGCTTGCGCCCACATGTTGATGCCGACGTACGTGGCTTCCATCGGGTCGTTGGTGACTGCGGTTTGGTAGTTCGGCAGGTTCTTCGCCTTGGCGTACGCCTTCCAGCTGTCGACGAATTTCTTGTTGGTGGGGTTATCCACCGACTGGAAGTAGTTCCAGGCGGCCAGTTGGCCCACCAGCGGTTTGGTGTCGATGCCGCGCAGTTCTTCTTCACCTACCGAGAACGCCACCACTGGGGTTTCGGTCGCTTCGATGCCCTGGTTGCCCAGCTCTTTGTAGAACGGCACGTTGGAGTCGCCGTTAACGGTCGAGATCACCGCCGTTTTGCCGCCAGCCGAGAACTTCTTGATGTTGGCAACGATGGTTTGGTAGTCGCTATGACCGAACGGGGTGTAGACCTCTTCGATGTCTTTGTCCGCTACGCCTTTGCTGTGTAGGAAGGAACGCAGAATTTTGTTGGTGGTGCGCGGGTACACGTAGTCCGTGCCCAGTAGGAAGAAGCGCTTGGCGGCGCCGCCGTCTTCGCTCATTAGGTATTCAACGGCAGGAATCGCCTGTTGGTTTGGCGCAGCGCCGGTGTAGAACACGTTCGGCGACATTTCTTCGCCTTCGTATTGCACCGGGTAGAACAGCAGGCCATTGAGTTCTTCGTACACCGGCAGCACCGATTTACGCGACACCGAGGTCCAGCAACCGAAGGTTACCGCGACTTTGTCTTGAGTCAGCAACTGGCGGGCTTTTTCAGCGAACAGCGGCCAGTTGGACGCAGGATCTACGACCACGGGCTCAAGCTTTTTACCGAGCACACCACCTTTGGCGTTGATTTCGTCGATGGTCATCAACGCCATGTCTTTGAGCGACGTTTCCGAAATGGCCATGGTGCCGGACAGCGAATGCAGAATGCCGACCTTGATGGTCTCGGCAGCTTGCAGGGTGTAAGGGAACAGGCCGCTGAGCAGCAGGGTACTGGCAGCGAGGGTAGCTTTGAGGAACGGGCGGCGTTTCATCGGGGGAAGCTCCTGGGCGGTCCGTGCACATCACTGGTGGAAGGCAGATGGTTTTTATCGTTGGGTGCGCTTGTCTCTAAGGCACCAATCTCTAGCCACAGCGGGCAGTTGCGTGAATTCCGGCTGCGCGTCAAATCAATGGCAGCATCCGTGCCAAATCGCCCAAACCGCGTGGCCATGCGGTTGACTGCCTTCTCAGGTTTTTCCGTCGCCTACTAAATGCGCTGTATTGGTGCATTTTTTAGCGGTTTTTCCTAGCGCGGGCGCGTTTGTGTTCTGTTTTGTCGCTTTCAGAACAGGTCACGCAGAATCGTGCTTGCGGTGCTGTCTGGATATACAGTAGTCTGAGCGCCTTCTCCAGGTCGGAACCTTCCCCGCTTCCGGCCCATTAGCAGCTCTTTTATAGAGCTGCTTTTTTTTGCCTGTCTGTTGGCCGTCACATCCTACGAGGCCAGCGAACTGCATCGATATTCATCGCTTTATCCAGTTGTTCAAAGAACTCTCCGAACTGCGCTTCGGACGCAGGCGATTTGTTTGCGCAAGAACCCTGACTACCTTCTTGTTCCGACGACCAAAGCGGATGCCGCTGGTTTCTTAATGATTTTTCAATCAGGAGTTGTTTATGGGTCACTCACAATCGATAGCGGAAATGCAAGCCAAAGAAGATGAGTACCGGGCGTATATAAACAAGATCGAAAACGAGCTCGAGGAAAAAGCGAAGAAACACGGCGATGAAATGCAGGCGAAAATCGACAGTTTCTACAAAGACAACGACTACGATAAAACCGATTTTATCTCCGGCCGTAACTCGGATTTTATGCAGGCCTCTGATTGGTCGCTTGGTAATGTGCAGAAAATAATCGACTCCATTGCCAAAGCCGTGTTGGGCGGTGAAGGCAAAGTGCCGAAGGGCGTAGAAGTCAATAAAGACATTGATCTCGGTAAATCGGTTGCCAACTTAACCAGTCTGCAAACCTACGTGGCCGGCAAATGCTTTGAAGTGTTGGGCGGTATCGTCGAGAGCTTCGGCAGCGCTAGCTCGGTATCGTTTAATTCGTCCTACAAGAGCCAGCCGCTCGGCAACGGCATGCATCTGTTCGCCACGGTGGTTTGCGATTCGTACAAGTCGACCAGCTTTTTCGAAAACCAGCAGATCTACCAGTACCTGTATATCTATGAAGTTAAATACTCGGTAGGTGAAGCGCAAACACAAGCGAAAATGGAGCTGACCAAACTTTACGAAGATCAGATCGCCACATTTACGCAGAAAGTTCATGGCTATCTAGATCAGCTTGCGGCGGACAAGATCACCCCCGAGCAGTATCAATCCAGTGTTGAAATTTACAGCGACTTAATTGCCAAGAGCACCAAGGCGCTCGCCGGGTTGCGCGCGAAACTTATGCTGGCTGCCCGTTAATTTACCCCACTCGCAGCCCTTAAGCGGGCTGCTTTGTTATCTATGAGAATTCGATATGAGCTATGAAGTTGCGCTCTGGCGCGTACCTGCGCCGGTTGTGAAAGAAGGTAAGTATTCAAGTGTTATTGAAGATCGCGGAGTCCTGAAAAAAGCCATTGCCGATAGCAACTCAAACTACTTGTTCAGCGAAGCGGGCCCTGGCGTGCAGCCGCTGGCCATTATTGGCACACGCATGGAAATAGCGGCCTACCTGATCGGCAAGAAAGACAAAAAGGTCGTTAACAAGATCGCAGCCCTCCCAGACATTTACATGGGCATAACGCCTTACAAAAAAGGCGAGCGTTTTCGCGGTTTGTTTCCCGCTCAGGACTTTGGCACTCAGTTGTTTGGCAAGTTAGCCAAATTCTTCCCCAACGTCGCCGACCTCAACATTCCGTGGTTTGTCGACGCCGCCGACCTGACGGGCGATGCCAAAGAGCTGCTGTCGGTGCTGGAGCGCTTCAATCGCGAGCAAGGCGAGTCGCAGGGTGACCTGGTGTACTTGAAGCTCAGCTATTTGCCGGAAGACCAGATGAGCAAGATCGGCACGTCCGAAATTTCGTTCGCCGCGATCCTTAATCTGCTGGCAGTAGCCAACAAAAAAGTAAGCGAACCCGGAGGCCGCGATGATCATCGACTCCACCACCTACCACTCACGACTGGGTTTCGACAGCCGGGTGCGCTTTTTGGTTATGCATTACACCGCATGCGATTTCGCGGCCTCCATCCAGACGTTGACCGGGCCTAATGTCAGTGCGCATTACCTTGTTCCGGACCTCGAAGACCCGACCTATCGGAACGCCGGCTTTAGCGAAATGCGCGGCTTCAACCTGGTGGAAGAATCAGAGCGTGCCTGGCATGCGGGCGTGAGCGCATGGCGTGGCCGCAACAACCTGAATGACAGCTCCATTGGTATCGAAATCGTAAACCAGGCTCACGAAGGTGCCGACGGGCTGCCCGTTTTTCCTTCCTATAGCCGCGCTCAGATCGACGCCATAAAGGCGATTGCGCTGGATATTTTGCAGCGCTACCCCAGCATTGAGCCGCGCAATGTGGTGGGGCATAGCGACATTGCGCCGCTACGCAAAATTGACCCGGGGCCCATGTTTCCTTGGCAGGAGTTGTACCGGGCCGGCATCGGCGCCTGGTACGAGCAAGCCACCAAAAATCGCTACGTCCAGGAATACACCATGGCGGGCGTCGATCCCCGCGAGTGCCTGAATCTATTTGCCCGTTTCGGTTACGACGTGAGCGTGGCCACCGATGCCGACAGCAAGTGCAAGTTGGTCCGCGCCTTCCAGCTGCATTTCCGCCCCAGCAACTACGACGGTGTGCTGGACGTTGAAACGGCGGCAATCCTGGCTGCGTTAACCGAGCGCTATTGCTGAGAACTGCTATGTCCATAAGCGTGCAACAACTGCTGCAAATATTCCCCGCTAGCCCTTCGCGCGTCAGCCTGTTTGCGGAGCCGCTGAGTGCGGCCATGGTGGCGTATCACATCAATAATCCCGCGCGCGTGGCCGCCTTTGTTGCTCAAGTCGGCTATGAAAGCGCGCACTTCAATCACTTGGTTGAGAGCCTTGCCTTCAACGCATCACGTTTGGCTGCCGTGTGGCCGAATCGCTTCGCCGAGGGGCCGGGTAAACCCAATGCGCTGGCACTAAAACTCGGTGGACATCCCGAGGCGATTGCCAATTCGGTGTATGCCAACCGGCTCGGCAATGGCCCGCCAGAATCCGGGGATGGCTGGCGCTTTCGTGGCCGGGGGCTGATTCAGCTGACCGGGCGCAGTAATTACCAGGCAGCGGGCGTCGCGTTGGGTCTGGATTTGGAAAGCAAACCTGAATGGCTTGAGGAACCCGGTTACGCCTGTTTGTCGGCGGCATGGTTCTGGGCAGTGCATGGCTTGAGTGAGCTAGCCGATTCCGGTGATTTCAAAACCATCACCTCGCGCATAAACGGAGGGTTGAACGGTTATGACGGCCGCGCCGCCTTGTGGGCAGCGGCGCGCCGGGCATTGGCGGAGTCGTCACAAGGTGAAGCGGTTGACCAGGTTGTTGAGGTCGACGGCCAGGCGTGAAAGATCCTGGCTGGCGGCGCTGGTTTCGTGCGCGCCGGCTGACGTTTGCTGCGCCAGGTCGCGAATGTTTACCAGGTTGCGGTCCACTTCGCGGGCCACTTGCGCCTGCTGTTCCGAGGCGCTGGCGATCACCAGATTTCGCTCGCTGATATGGCTGATGGCCTGGGTGATTTCGCTCAGGGCAGCGCCAGCGGCACGGGCCAGTTCGAGGGTGCTGTTGGCGCGCTCGGTGCTGCTTTGCATGGCATTCATGGCCTGATCGGTGCCGTGCTGGATGCCGCCGATCATTTGCTCGATTTCCTGCGTTGATTGCTGGGTGCGGTGCGCCAGGGCACGCACTTCGTCCGCCACCACGGCAAAGCCGCGACCGGCATCACCGGCGCGCGCGGCTTCGATGGCCGCGTTCAGGGCCAGCAAGTTGGTTTGCTCGGCGATGGAGCGAATGACATCGAGCACCTTGCTGATGTCGCGCACCTTGGTCGCCAGTTGTTCCACGTGCTCGGAGGTGGTGGATACGTCGCCCGCCAGATCGCTGATGGAATTGACGGTTTTGTTCACCTGCTCCTGGCCAAGTCGGGCGGTGCGGTCGGAGGCATTCGAGGCTTCGGAGGTGGCCACGGCGTTGCGCGCCACTTCATCCACTGCGGCAGTCATTTGGTTGACGGCAGTGGCGGCCTGTTCAATTTCGTTGTTCTGCTGGTGCAAGCCACGGCTCGAATCTTCCGTGACGGCATTGAGTTCTTCGGCGGCGGAGGCGAGTTGATCGGACGACTGGGCGATGTGGTGAATGGTGTCTTTCAAGCTCTGTTGCATGGCGCGCAAGGAGCCGAGTAGCAGGGCAGGCTCGTCGGTGCCGTTGACCTGGATGGTGGTGGACAGATTGCCCTTGGCCACGGTGGCTGCCACCTCCATGGCCTCGTTCAACGGCGTGACGATGCTGCGCGTGAGCAGCACCGCGAGGATGCCTGTCAGCGCGGCGGCCACCAACATAAAGGCCAGCACCACCATCACCGCATCATCGTAGTTGCGGGCCGACTGTTTCGCCTCCTCATCCGCGCCCAGGCGGTTAATTTCCATGAGCTTTTCCAACTGCGCGCCGAGGCCGTCGGAGTAGGTTTTGTACTCGCCGGCCAGAAAGGCTTTCATCTCGTCGACTTTGTCGGCGCTGGAAAGGGCGGCAAGCTTGCTGTTGGCTTGGTAGTAGCTGTCGAGCATGGCCTTGAAGGCTTGGTACTGGTCGCGCTCGGCGGTGCTGTTGATCAGCGGTTCATACGCGGCCTGAGCCTGATGCAGCTGCTGGGTCAGCTCTTGCTGGCGACTGATGACGGCCGGCAGTTGCGTGTCGCTGCGCTCGACCACGAAGCGAAAGGCGAGGATGCGCAGGCGCAGCATTTTTTCATTGATGACGCCTAGCGCGGCGTAGCTGGGCATGCCGTTGTCGTTGAGATCGACGGTGGTGGCGCGGATGTCCTTCATTTTGCCCAGGGCAAAAAGTCCGAGAAGCACCACCAGCAGCGCCACCAAGGAAAAGCTGAAAATAGCCCTCGGCGCAATCTTCAAACGACGTAACAGCATGGCAAAACACCTCATTGTGTTAGGAGTCGGAGCGTCTGGCTGCTCCGTGTTACGGGCCTTATAGGGCTATATCGTCAAACACTGCGCGAACATGAGTTGGCAAACGTTTGCGTTTACACTGCGCTGCTTTACCCGCCGCGATAAACCGTTATGCACAGTCCCGCTCTAGCCGCTCTTCACACCCACCTGCTGGCCGAACTGGCTGGCGACCTCAGTCATGCTCGCCGGTTGTTTCACGGCCGTGGCCTGCGGTGGCCGGGGCTGGAGGAAATTACGGTCGACTGGCTGCAAGGCGTGGTGTTGGTGTGGCTGTTCCGCCAGCCCAGTGAAGACGAGTTGGCGGCGCTGACGGTAACCCTGTTGAACCTAACGCAAAGCCCTGAATGGCAACGTGCTCAGGCGCACAGCCTGTTGCTGCAACACCGCTACAAGGAAGGCGACAACGCGCAAGGTGAGCTTCAGCGTAGCCGCGCCGAATGGATTGTGGGTGGGCCGCATGAACAGTGGATCATCAGCGAAGACGGCCTGCGCTTTGAGCTGGACCTCGGCCAGAAGCAGAACACTGGTCTGTTTCTGGACATGCGCTACGGCCGGCGCTGGGTGCGCGCGCAGGCCGACGGCAAACGTGTGCTCAATCTGTTCGCCTACACCTGCGGGTTCTCGGTGGCGGCGCTGGCCGGTGGCGCTCGCCAGGTGGTGAATCTGGATATGGCCAAAGGCGCCCTCAATCGTGGCCGCGACAATCATCGCTTGAACGGGCAAGACCTCAGCCGCGTGAGCTTTCTGGGTCACGAGCTGTTCAAGTCGTGGAGCGCGGTGAAGCGCCACGCGCCGTACGACATGATCATCATCGACCCGCCCACGTTCCAGAAAGGCAGCTTCGCCCTGACCCAGGACTACGGCAAAATTCTGCGCCGTCTTCCCGATCTGCTGAACCCCGGCGGCGTGGTGTTGGCCTGCGTGAACGATCCCCATATTGGCCCCGACTTTCTGATCACCAGCATGGCCGAACACGCCCCGGCGCTGCGCTTTGAACAGCGCTTGGACAACCCACCCGAGTTCGCCGATGTGCACGAGCACGGCGGACTCAAAGCCCTGGTTTTTCGCCAGGTCGGCGACGGGCAAAATGCGCCTGCGCCGGACGCGCAAAACCCCTAAGCTGCCTCGCTTGCATTCCCGGAAAGGAGCTTCGCATGTCTGACTTGTCCGCGTTTCCCATCACCGCTAAATGGCCGGCGCAGCACCCTGAGCGCATTCAGCTGTATTCGTTGCCCACGCCCAACGGCGTGAAAGTGTCGATTCTGCTGGAGGAAACCGGGCTGGCGTACGAGCCGCACAAGGTGCGCTTTGATCAAAACGATCAGCTGTCGGGAGAGTTCTTGTCGCTCAACCCGAACAACAAGATTCCGGCGATTCTCGACCCCAACGGCCCGGACGGTAAGCCGCTGATGTTGTTTGAGTCTGGTGCGATTCTGCTGTACCTGGCGGACAAGGCCGGCGCGTTTATTCCGAACGATGCGGCTGACCGTTACCAGACCATCCAGTGGCTGATGTGGCAAATGGGCGGCGTCGGGCCGATGTTTGGCCAGTTGGGTTTCTTCAACAAATTTGCCGGCAAAGACTACGAAGACAAACGCCCGCGCGACCGCTATGTCGCTGAGAGCAAGCGCCTGCTTGGCGTGCTCGACCAGCGCTTGCAAGGCCGCGACTGGATCATGGGCAGCGCGTACAGCATCGCTGATATCGCCACCTTTCCATGGGTGCGCAATCTCATCGGCTTCTACGAGGCAGGCGATCTGGTGGGCATCAATAATTTCCCCGAGGTCACCCGCGTGCTGAACACCTTCCTTGAGCGTCCGGCCGTGATCAAAGGCCTGACCATTCCAGAATGATGACCCGCCAACCCATCATCCGAGACGCCCGCGACGACGACATGCCGGCGGTGCAAGCCATCTATGCCCAGCACGTGCTCACCGGCATCGCCAGCTTTGAACTGCAAGCGCCGAGCGTGGAGGAAATGCACCGCCGTCGCGGTGATGTGCTGAGCAATGGTTTGCCGTATCTGGTGGCCGAGCTCGCCGGCGAGGTGGTCGGCTACGGCTATGCCACGCTCTACCGTCCTCGCCCGGCTTACGGCAACACGGTGGAAGATTCGGTGTACGTGAAAGACGGCATGGGCGGGCGCGGCATTGGCCAGGCGCTGCTGGGCGAGGTGATCGAGCGCTGCATCGCCAACGGCCGTCGGCAGATGGTGGCGGTGATCGGCAACAGCGAAAACCACGGCTCCATCGCCTTGCACACACGCATGGGGTTTCGCCTGGTTGGCGTGTTCGAGTCGGTGGGCTTCAAGCATGGCCGCTGGGTGGACACCGTGCTGATGCAGCGCCGTTTGGGCGACGGTGCCGACACGCTGCCCGACGCTTAAGCCGTCATCACCTGCTCGTGCAGCAGCGCGAGCAGCTCGCGTTGCAGGGCGGTCACCACGCCGCCACCGCTGACCAGGGCCAATTCGCTAGGCGCTAATGCCGGCATTCCTGCGCACACGTGGTGCTCGGCAAGCACGGCGCTGGTGGGCAATACCGATAGGCCAAGCCCCGATGCCACGGCCGCCTGGATGCCCGTCAGGCTATGGCTGGCGAATGCCAGGCGCCAGGGTCGTTTGGCTTTGTCCAGGCTGCCGATAGCGCGTTGGCGGTAGAGGCAGCCTTGCGGAAACAGCGCCAGCGGCACCGGCTGATCGCTCAACTGCAAGCGCTGACTTTTTACCCACACCAGGTTCTCCGGCCAACTGGCCAGGCAGTCGCCGCTGCCGGGCTCGCGTTTGATCAGGGCGATATCCAGCTCGCCGTTTGCCAGTTTTTCCCGCAGGTCTGTGCTCATGCCGCTGACGGTTTCCAACCGCGCCTCTGGCCGCGCCAGCGTGGAAACCGGCAAGCAGGGCGGTCATGCGTTGGGCATCGAAATCTTCCGGCACACCCAGGCGCAGCGGCAATAGCGTGCCATCGCTGGCCAAGGCTTCTTCGGCTTCCTGCGCCAGGCTGAGCAAGCGACGGGCGTATTGCGCCAGCAGTTCGCCTTGCGCGGTGGGCGTGACCTGGTTGCCGCTGCGGTCACGTACCAACAGGCAGTGGCCGACGGTTTCTTCAAGGCGCCGCACTTGTTGGCTGACGGTCGATTGCGTGCGGTGCACCCGTTCACCGGCGCGCGTGAAGCTGCCTTCATCGACCACGCACACCAGGGTTTTCAGCAGTTCGAGATCGAGCAAACGGCGCACCTGCTTAGTTGATAGTTCACTGAGGGGAAGAGGTTAATTTAATTTAACACTATGCAAAAGCGCTTCTATGCTGGCCGCTCATCTCTTTCAGGAGCGGGCCCATGTCCCTTGAGCACACCCCTCAGCCGTTGTGGCTGACCTTTGATTGCTACGGCACGCTGATTCAGTGGGACGAAGGGCTTCTAGCCGCCGTCGGTAAAATGCTCAGCCAGCGCCCCGGTCATGCCGTGGAGCCAGCGCGGTTTATCGAGGTGTATGACCGGCACGAGCACACGCTGGAGCAAACGCCGCCGCACCGCTCGTTTCGCCATGTGACCCGCGAAGGACTGCGCCTGGCCATGGAGCAACTCGGGCTGCCGTCCAGCCCGGCCGATGGCGAGTTGCTGGCCGACAGCATCAGCGCGATGCCGCCGTTTCCTGAAGTGCCCGCTGCGCTCGCTCAGTTGAAAGCGATGGGCTTCAAGCTGTGCATTGTTTCCAATACGGATGACGACATCATCGCCGGCAATGTCGCCCAGCTCGGCGGCCATATCGACCGCGTCATCACCGCCCAGCAAGCCGGCGCTTACAAACCGGCGCCGCGCCTGTTTGAGTTCGCCCATGAGCAGCTGGGGGTGGGCCGCGACGAGGTGGTGCACATCTGCGCCAGCCCGCACCTGGATCACGCCGCCGCGCGTGACATGGGCTTTCGTTGCGTGTGGGTTGACCGCGGCACCGGCCGCCAATTGTTGCCTGACTATCGGCCCGACGCGACGGTTTCCACCCTCGACCAGGTACCGGCGCTATTCGCCAGCCTAAGTTGGGCGCGCGGTTAAGCGGCGACGCCGTCTCGATTAAAGCCTGAACCATTTGCCAGACCTCACACTCAAGTTTTATAGGCCCCACGTAGGAATCGCGGGGCCATAAAGCGCAATGCGTGAGGAAAAAAATAATGTTGAATTCAGATGCTTATGTTGCTGCCTTGGATGAATCTTCAACCGCCTCTGGCGTTTCGTGGGCGGCAGTATTTGCAGGCGCTGTTGCGGCTGCAGCACTGTCGCTGATCCTGCTGTTGCTGGGCTCCGGCCTTGGCTTTTCGGCTATTTCGCCGTGGGCCGACAAGGGCATGAGTGCAGAAGGATTGGGCATTTCGGCGATTATCTGGCTGGCGTTCACCCAGTTAGTCGCGGCCGCTATGGGTGGTTACCTGGCGGGCCGTTTGCGTAAACGCTGGGCGACCCTGCACGACGACGAAGTGTATTTCCGCGATACCGCTCACGGCTTCCTGGCCTGGTCGGTGGCCACCTTGCTGACGGCGACGTTGGTGGTGGGTTCGGTCAGCACCTTGATCGGCGGCACCGCGCAAGTGGGCGCCACGCTGAGCAATAGCCCGGCCACGCAAGACATGGCCAACGCTGATAACAGCGACAGCTATTTCATTGATGTGTTGTTCCGCGACAGCCGTGGTGCGCCGGTTACTCAGGACGCTGCCCACGATGTAGCCGCGCGTATTTTCGCCCGCAATCTGGCCTCTGACGACGGCGCGCTGAACGCAGACGACCGTGCTTATCTGGCCCAGTTGGTTGCCCAGCGCACCGACCTCAGCCAAGCCGATGCCCAAGCCCGCGTAGACGCTGTCTACGGCCAGGCGCACCAAGCGGTGCAAGACCTGAAAGTAGCGGCCGACGCTGCCAAGAAAGCCGCGACCCACGCCACCCTGTGGATGTTCGTTGCCCTGTTGATCGGCGCCTTCGTGGCCAGCTTCGCTGCCATCTTCGGTGGCCGTAGCCGTGACGCGGTGGTGATTGTCGACGACCGTCGCACCGCCACTACCCTCCGTTAATTAGCCGGTCACTACGTTTTCGAAAAGGAGAACAACATATGCGCTCATTACTGCTCTGGTTCCTTGGCATCCCAATTCCAATCATCATTTTGATTGCTCTGCTGACATAGCAGAAACCCCTGGGGCGCTTATTGCGCCCCTTTTGTTAAAAAGGAGAAACACCCCATGGCGACTCCTGTGATCCATTACAAAACCGCTGGTCATTTGGCGTGCGGTCGGGAAACCGGCCAACTCGCTGCGACCACGGAATTGGCGCGGGTGAAATGCCGTACCTGTCGAAACTCCGAGGCGTTCAAAAGCGCGCGCAAAGACACCCGCAATGCGGCGCGTCGTGCGGCACGCAAAGCCAAGGCCACCCACAGTTCTCTTGACTGGCGCGCAGGATGGCGTGAGCAGATTGGCGCGTTGCCGGGCCACAACCGACTACCCCGTGGTTTCGGCAGCCAGCCGTTTGTGTAAGTAGTAGCGGGTGGAAGAGGGGCCCGGCAGGCGACTGTCGGGCCTTTTTTCGTTGTGCAGTAAACTTCACGCCTTCATCGGGCCTGGAGCAAATCATGAGCGACGAACTGCAGATAGAAGACCTGACCCTTGGCGAGGGCAAAGCGGCTGTGAAGGGCGCGTTGATCACCACGCATTACCGCGGGTTTCTCGACGACGGCAGCGAATTCGATTCTTCGTTTGAACGCGGCAAACCTTTCCAGTGCGTGATCGGCACTGGCCGTGTGATCAAGGGTTGGGATCAAGGCTTGATGGGCATGCGCGTTGGCGGTAAACGCACGCTGCGGGTTCCGGCCCATTTGGCCTACGCCGAACGTGGCATGGGTTCGCGAGTGCCGCCCCATGCCAATTTGCGCTTCGAAATCGAACTGCTGGAAGTGCTGACGCGCGACGACTGAGGGCGCCCGCGGGCTTCTTGGCCCTATGTCTAACCCGCGCGCTTGAGCGGCGCGGCTATACTGCCGAGCTTTGTTGGCGAGGATGCTCTGGTGTTGGACGTTGTGAGTTTTGTTTTACTCGGTATGGCCATGGGCACCATGGGCGGTCTGTTCGGCATCGGCGGCGGGCTGGTGACCATTCCCATTCTGGGCGTGCTTTTCAACCTCGATCAGCAACTTGCCCAGGGCACCGCGCTGTTGATGGTGCTGCCCAACGTGCTGCTGGCGCTGTGGCGCTATAACCAACGCAATCGCATCGTGCCGCGCAACGCGCTGATGCTGATCGTGCCGAGCTTTTTGCTCGCCTGGCTGACGTCGCTGTTTGCCGTACGTCTCGACCCGCAGGTAATGCGCATCGCCTTCGTCGGCTTTCTGTTGCTGCTGGTGCTGTTCAACGTCGGCCAGATGTTTTGGCAAAAACCTGGCGGCGAACGGCAATTGCGCCATGAGAACCGGCTATGGCTGTTGGGCGCGTTGTCGGGCATGACCGGCGGGTTGTTCGGTGTCGGCGGCGGCGTGGTGGCTACGCCGGTGCTGACCAGCCTGTTCGGCGCCACACAAGTGGTGGCGCAGGGGTTGGCGCTGGCATTGGCGGCACCTTCCACCGGCATCACCCTGGTGACCTACGCCCTGCACGACCATGTGAATTGGGCGATGGGCATTCCCTTGGCCGTCGGCGGCTTGCTCAGCATCAGTTGGGGCGTGCGTCTGGCCCATGCGTTGCCCGAGCGCGTGCTGCGTTCGCTGTTTTGTGTGTTCCTGGTCATTTGCGGCGCACTGCTGCTGTTGAAGGTGTAAACATGACTGAACACGCCAAAGAGCAGGGCTGGCACCACCTGTTTCCGCTGGTCACCGTGATGATCTGGAGCGGCAACACGTTGGTGACCAAGTTGTCGTCCGGCCTGATTGCACCCCCCTCGATCACGTTTTATCGCTGGGCATTGGCGTTCCTGTTGCTCTCGCTGTTTATGCTGCCGAGCGCCTGGCGTGCGCGCCGCCAATTGCTCGGCTTGTTGCCCAAACTGTGGGTGCTCGGCTTGCTGGGCATGCTGGTGTATCAGGGCCTGGCGTACTTCGCGGCGGCCAGTACCAGCGCGACCAACATGGGCATTTTGATCGCCTTGTCGCCGCTGTTGTCCTCGCTGTTTTCAAGCGTGCTGACCGACGAGCGTTTAACCCAAGGCGCGCTGGCCGGTGGCGTGGTGTCGTTTGCCGGCGTGTTATGGCTGATCAGCGGCGGGCAGCCGCAAGCGTTGCTGCATTTTCAGCTCAGCCACGGCGATGCGCTGATGCTGGTGGCGGTGATGGCCAACGCCTTGTATGGCGTGTTGCTGCGGCGCTGGAGTTTCGACCTCAGCCGCTGGCTGCAACTGTATGTGCAAATCGCCTGTGCGCTGGTGTTCCTCACGCCCTGGTTTTTGCTCAGCACGCCTTCGCCGTTAACCCGCGAGAACTTGCCGCTGGTGCTGTATGCCGGCACGTTGGCATCCATCGGAGCGCCGTGGTTGTGGATTAAGGGCATTCAAACCCTAGGGCCGGCGCGGGCCAGTCTGTATATGAATTTGATGCCAATCACCGTCGCCGTAGCCGCCATGTGGCTGCTGGGCGAAACCCTAGGCTGGCACCATTTGGTCGGCGGTAGCCTGGCGTTGGCCGGTGTGTGGATGGGCCAGCGGCTGCGCAAACCGTTGCGCCAGAGCGCCTGACGGCCCGAACGCGCAGGCGCTCGCCCTGCGCGATTTCCTTCCTTTTAGTGTTTTTGCAGGCCTGGGCTTTTCAGCGCGGCTGACTGCGTGCTTTACTTGTACATACAAGTTCGTACGAGTTGTCTTATCTTCCGCCTGCGGGCGTCTGGGAGCCTTTCATGAGCACATCTAGTCGTTACCGTGACACCGTCGTGCGCGCCGCCCGTGGCACGCAACTCAGCGCCAAAAGCTGGATGACCGAAGCGCCGCTGCGCATGTTGATGAACAACCTCGACCCGGAAGTGGCCGAGAACCCGAACGAGCTGGTGGTGTACGGCGGCATCGGGCGCGCCGCGCGAAACTGGGAATGCTACGACGCCATCGTTAAAGCGCTCATCGCCCTGGAAGACGACGAAACCTTGCTGGTGCAGTCGGGCAAACCGGTCGGCGTGTTCAAAACCCACAGCAACGCGCCGCGCGTGTTGATCGCCAACTCCAACCTGGTGCCGCACTGGGCCACCTGGGAACATTTCAACGAACTGGATGCCAAGGGCCTGGCCATGTACGGCCAGATGACCGCCGGCAGTTGGATCTACATCGGCAGCCAGGGCATCGTGCAAGGCACCTACGAAACCTTCGTCGAAGCGGGCCGCCAGCATTACAACGGCAACCTCACCGGCAAGTGGGTGCTCACCGCCGGCTTGGGCGGTATGGGCGGCGCGCAACCGTTGGCCGCGGGCATGGCCGGCGCCTGTTCGCTGAACATTGAATGCCAGCAAAGCCGCATCGATTTCCGCCTGAAAACCCGCTACGTCGACGAACAAGCCGATGACCTCGACGACGCCCTGGCGCGTATCGCCCGTTACACCGGCGAAGGCAAAGCGGTATCCATCGCCCTGTGCGGCAACGCCGCGGACATTCTGCCGGAGCTGGTGCGCCGTGGCGTTCGCCCCGATATGGTCACCGACCAAACCAGCGCCCACGACCCACTGAACGGCTACCTGCCCAGCGGTTGGACCTGGGACGACTACCGCGCCAAAGCGCAAACCCAGCCGGCCGAGGTGGTGAAAGCGGCGAAGCAATCGATGGCCGTGCACGTCGAAGCCATGTTGGCGTTCCAGAAAATGGGCGTGCCGACCTTCGACTACGGCAACAACATCCGCCAAATGGCCAAAGACGAAGGCGTGACCAACGCCTTCGATTTCCCCGGCTTCGTGCCAGCCTATATCCGTCCGCTGTTCTGCCGTGGCGTGGGTCCATTCCGCTGGGCAGCGCTGTCAGGCAATGCTGAAGACATTTACAAAACCGACGCCAAGGTCAAAGAACTGATCGCCGACGACGCGCACCTGCACCGCTGGCTCGACATGGCCCGCGAGCGCATCGCCTTCCAGGGTTTGCCGGCGCGCATCTGCTGGGTTGGCTTGGGCCAGCGCGCGAAGCTTGGCCTGGCGTTCAACGAAATGGTGCGCAGTGGCGAGCTGTCGGCGCCTATCGTCATCGGCCGCGACCACCTCGATTCCGGATCGGTGGCCAGCCCGAACCGTGAAACCGAAGCCATGCGCGATGGGTCGGATGCAGTGTCCGACTGGCCGCTGCTCAACGCATTGCTGAACACCGCGAGCGGCGCCACTTGGGTGTCGCTGCACCACGGTGGCGGCGTGGGCATGGGCTTTTCCCAGCATTCGGGCATGGTCATTGTCTGCGACGGCACCGATGAAGCCGCAGCGCGTATCGCCCGTGTACTGCACAACGACCCGGCGACCGGCGTGATGCGCCATGCCGATGCTGGGTATCAGATCGCGATTGATTGCGCCGAGGAGCAGGGCTTGAACCTGCCGATGATCACGCGGTGATGCTTTGCTCCCCTCTCCCGCAGGCGGGAGAGGGAACTGAACGTAAACGCTTCACTGGCTCGGAGGCTCCATGCAGCACCTTTGGTTCAACTGCCACGCCGCCACCCTGGCCGGCGGCGCATATTCGAACATCGAGAACGCCGCCATCGTCACGGCCGATGGGCTGATCCAATGGATCGGCCCCTACGCCGAGTTGCCCTCCGCCGACTACGCCCAGCGCCATGACTTGCAAGGCGCCTGGGTTACGCCCGGCCTGATTGATTGCCACACCCACGCGGTATTCGGCAGTAACCGCAGCGCCGAGTTCGAGCAGCGCCTGCAAGGCGTGAGCTATGCCGAAATCGCTGCAGCCGGCGGCGGCATTGCCAGTACCGTGCGCGCCACCCGGGCGGCCAGTGAAGATGAATTACTCGCCAGCGCCACCCAACGCGTCCGCGCGCTGCTGCGTGATGGCGTGACCACCATTGAAATCAAGTCTGGCTACGGCCTGGATCTGGCCAACGAACGCACGATGCTGCGGGTCATCCGGCGTCTGGGCGACACCTTGCCCGTCACGGTGCGCAGCACTTGCCTGGCGGCACACGCTTTGCCCCCGGAATTTGCCGGACGCAGCGATGACTACATCGACCACGTCTGCACGCGAATGCTGCCCGCGCTGGCAGCGGAAAATCTGGTCGATGCGGTCGACGCTTTCTGCGAGCACTTGGCGTTCTCGCCGGCGCAGGTGGAGCGTGTGTTTATCACGGCGCGTGCCTTGGGCTTGCCGGTGAAGCTGCACGCCGAGCAACTTTCTTCGCTGGCGGGCTCGAGCCTGGCGGCGCGGTATCAGGCGTTGTCGGCGGATCATTTGGAATTCATGACGGCCGACGACGCCAAGGCCATGGCGGCGGCTGGCACCGTCGCGGTGTTGCTGCCCGGCGCGTTTTATTTCCTGCGTGAAACCCAATTGCCGCCCATTTCGCTGTTGCGCGAACACGGCGTGGCTATGGCCATCGCCAGCGACCTCAACCCTGGCACCTCGCCGGTGTTGTCACTGCGGCTGATGCTGAATATGGCGTGCACCTTGTTCCGTCTCACCCCAGAAGAAGCCTTGGCTGGCGTCACTCTCAACGCGGCAAAAGCGCTGGGGTTGGGCGCCAGCCATGGCAGTCTTGAAGTAGGCAAGGTGGCGGATTTCGTCGCCTGGCAAATCGCCCAACCGGCCGAGTTGAGCTACTGGCTCGGCGGCGATTTGAGCAAGCGCGTGATCCGCCATGGCCAGGAGCTAAGTGATGTCTGACTTGATCGAACGTCCCTACGAATTCGCCCAAGGCACGGTGCCGCTGCTGATCAGCATGCCCCACGCCGGCCTGCAACTGACGCCCGCCGTGCAGGCCGGGCTGGTGCCGCAAGCGCAAGGCTTGCCGGACACCGACTGGCATATTCCGACGCTCTACGCGTTCGCTGCCGACCTGGGCGCCAGCACTTTGGCCGCGAACTATTCGCGCTATGTGGTGGACCTGAACCGGCCAGCCGACGACCGCCCGTTGTATGCCAGCGCAACCACTGGCCTGTTCCCCGACACCCTGTTCGACGGCGCGCCGCTGTTTATCGAAGGCGGCGTGCCCTCAGCCTTGGAGCGCGAGCGTTATCTGCAGGAAATCTGGACGCCCTATCACCGCGCGCTGAATGACGAATTGGCGCGGCTCAAAGCACAGTTTGGTTATGCGCTGTTATTCGACGCGCACTCGATTTGTTCTCGAGTACCACGCCTGTTCGACGGCAAATTGCCCGACTTCAACCTAGGCACCAACGACGGCGCTAGTTGTGCTGCCGAGCTGGCGGAGCAATTGGTGCAGGTGTGCGCGCGGTCGCCGCGCTACAGCCATGTGCTCAATGGGCGCTTCAAAGGCGGGCACATTACCCGCCATTACGGGCGTCCGGCTGAACGGGTGCAGGCGGTGCAGCTGGAGATTGGCCAATGCATTTATATGGATGAACAAGCGCCGTTCACCTTCCGGCCGGACCTGGCCGAGGACGCGCAAGTGGTGCTGCGTGGATTGTTGCGCACGTACCTGGCGTGGGCGCAGACGCATTACGCCGGCGAAGCGGACGCCCTCTGATCTTTACTCCCAATTGATCCGCGCCAACTTCCATTCCTTGTCTTCCAACCACCACTCCAGTTTCACGCTGTAGTGGTTGGCGTTGTCTGGTATCAAACCTTCGGCGCCAGTAACCGCCACTTGCGCCTCGGTGTAACCCTTGCTGGACGAGGCAGGGTCCAGGTTGCTGGTTTTGCTCAGGGCGATCACCCGCACGTTTTTGTAGCGCAGAAACAGGCCGAGCATGGTGCGCTTGGCCCATTCGCTGTCGTACTGCTGCTGGGCGCGAAACTCGGAGTGCAGCTGTTCCATGACGTCGCTGCTGCGCTTGGCTTCAAGGTTGTCTTGTAGCTGCTGCACGGCGGCTTCCAGCGAGGCCATGGGATCACTGTTTGAGCAACCGGCAAGCACGGTCAGCGCCATGGCGATAAACCACAAGCGGGCAAAGGGAATTATCCGGTCTGGCATGCTCAACTCCGTTTTCATGGTTATGATGCCCGGCAGAGCTCAGGCGCCTTGCCGGGAAAATGTACCCGACCTTCAGGGATTGCGCGTGGCAGCGTCTTAATTAACAAGGGAGTGCAGCATGCAGACTTTGTATCCGGAGATTAAGCCTTACGCGCGCCACGAACTGGCCGTGCAGGCGCCGCACGTGCTGTATGTCGACGAAAGCGGCACGCCGGAAGGTCTTCCCGTGGTGTTTCTGCATGGCGGCCCTGGCGCCGGTTGCGACGGCGCCAGCCGCCGCTATTTCGATCCTAACCAGTACCGAATCATCACCTTCGACCAGCGCGGCTGCGGGCGCTCCACTCCCCACGCCAGTCTGGAAAACAACACCACCTGGGATTTGGTCGCTGACCTCGAAGTGATTCGCCAGCATCTGGGCATCGACAAATGGGTGCTGTTTGGCGGCTCGTGGGGCTCGACCTTGGCGCTGGCCTACGCGCAAACCCATCCTGAACGTGTACACGCCCTGATTCTTCGCGGCATTTTTTTGTGCCGTCCCCAGGAAATTCGCTGGTTTTATCAGGAAGGCGCCAGTCGCCTGTTCCCCGATTATTGGCAGGATTATGTGGCGCCGATTCCGCCGGAAGAGCGTCACGACTTGGTTTCGGCCTTCCATAAACGCCTGAGCGGCAGCGACCAGATTGCGCAAATGCACGCCGCCAAAGCCTGGTCGACGTGGGAAGGCCGCACCGCCACGCTGCGCCCAAACACCCAGGTGGTGGAACGCTTCAGCGAGCCACAGCGCGCGCTGTCGATCGCTCGGGTGGAGTGCCACTACTTTATGCACAACGCGTTTCTTGAACCGGACCAGCTGATTCGCGACATGCACAAGATTGCCCACCTGCCCGGCATCATCGTGCACGGGCGCTACGACATGATCTGCCCGCTGGACAACGCCTGGGAACTGCATCAAGCCTGGCCCAACAGCGAGTTGCAGATTATTCGCGACGCCGGCCATGCCGCTGCCGAGCCGGGTATCACGGATGCACTGGTGCGCGCCGCCGAGCAAATCGCTCGCCGCCTGCTTAACCTGGCACCGGACGAAGCATGAAGGGACTGATTCAACGCGTCACTCAGTCGCGTGTCGATGTGGCGGGCGAAACCGTTGGGGCGATCGATCAGGGCCTTCTGGTGCTGGTCGGCGTCGAACCGCAAGACAGCAAAGCCAGCGCCGACAAACTGCTGCACAAACTGCTCAACTACCGCGTATTCAGCGATGCCGACGGCAAGATGAATTTGTCGCTGACTGACGTGGCGGGCGGGTTGCTGCTGGTCTCGCAATTCACCCTGGCAGCCGACACCAAAAGCGGCCTGCGCCCGAGCTTTTCTACTGCCGCGCCGCCAGCGTTGGGCGCCGAGCTGTTCGACTATCTGGTTGAGCAGGCGCGGGTGAAACACCCGGCGGTTGCCACCGGGCGTTTTGGTGCGGATATGCAGGTGTCGTCGGTGAACGACGGACCCGTGACGTTTCTGCTGGAAACCTGATTAGCGATTCAACGCTTCGGCCACGAAATCCAGCCGATCCTGGCCGAAATGCATTTCTCCATCGACAAAGAACGTCGGCGCACCAAAGGCGCCGCGTTTGATCGCGTCTTCGGTGATGTCTTTCAAACGCTGCTTCACCGTTTCGTCATTCACCAGCCGCTCGAACTCCGCCGGCTCCAGCCCGGCTGCGCTAAGCACCTGCGCGACCACGGCCGGGTCGCCCATGTTTTTCTGCTCGATCCACATCGCCGTGAACACCGCATTTACGTACGTATGGAAATTCGCGCTGCCCAAATAACCGGCCGCGCCGCGCATCAAAAGCAGTGTATTGATCGGAAAGAACGGGTTGAACGCCATCGGCACGCCATAACGGGTGGCGAAGCGCGCCAGGTCGCCAAAGGTGTACTTGGCCTTGGCCGGAATCGCGACCGGCGACTGGTTGCCCGTGGCCTTAAACACGCCGCCAAGCAGCATCGGTTTCCACGTGATTTCCACGCCGGCATCGGCGGCTATTTTCGGCAGTTGAGTCCACGCCAGGTAAGTGGTGGGGCTGCCGAAGTCGAAGAAGAATTCCAGGGTTTTGCTCATGTTTTGATCCGCTGTTTTTGTTGGTTGTCGGAAGGTGCCGTTACCGAGTTCGAGGTTTTCGGGGCTAAGGCATTGCAAGGCGCCCCGCAGCTTTAAAGCGCAGCGTACTTAGGTACGTGAGCATTTAAAGCGAGGACGCAACGCAGCAAGGCCGACGACCCGGAAACCGTCCATGGACTAGAACGTTTCTAGCCAGGGGCGTAGATCAAGTTCGTGGGTCCACGAGTCTCTGGGTTGGGTGTGAATCTGCCAATACGAATCGGCAATATGGTCCGGATTCAAAATCCCGTCCTGCTCTTTCATGGCGTAGCGCTCAGGGAAGTTGTCGCGGATAAACGCCGTGTCTATCGCGCCATCAATAATGGGATGGGCCACATGAATGCCCAGCGGCCCTAACTCGCGCGCCATGCTCTGGGCCGTGGCGCGCAGGGCGAACTTGGCGCTGGCAAACGCTGCGAAGCCTTTGCCGCCGCGTAACGATGCCGTGGCGCCGGTGAAAATGATGGTGCCGCGTGCACGGGGCAGCATGACCCGCGCGGCTTCGCGACCAGTGAGGAAGCCGGCGAGCGCGGCCATTTCCCAAACCTTGCGGTATACGCGCTCGGTGGTGTCGGTGATGGAGAAGTGCACGTTGGCGCCGATGTTGAACACCACCACTTCCAGCGGCCCGATCTCGCGTTCGATGGTGGCGAACATCTCGACCACTTGGTCTTCGAGCCGCGCATCGCAGCCGAAGGCGCGCGCTTGGCCGCCAGCGGCGGTGATCTCGGCCACCAGCGGTTCGAGTTTTTCGGCGTTACGCCGCGCTACACACGCCACATAACCTTCACGGGCAAAGCGCTTGGCTATCGCGCCGCCGGTGGCATCGCCGGCTCCCACCACTAACACTGCTTTGCGTTCGCTCATTGTTGTTCTCTCGTCGGTTGCGTGAGTAAGTTCCTTTTTGGAACTGAGCTGGATAGTCAGTTCCTTTTTGGAACCTGTCAAGCTAGAGTAGCCAGCAGAACGTTCTGGAGAATCGTCATGCGCTGGGAAGAACTGGGCGATCAGCCCTGCTCGCTGTCACGCACGTTATCGGTGGTCGGCGACCGCTGGACCCTGCTGGTGCTGCGCGAATGTTTTATGGGCGTGCGCCGTTTCGATGACTTCGAAAAGCGTATGGGCATCACCCGACACGTGTTGGCTGAGCGCCTGAAACGCCTGACCGAGCATGGCGTGCTGGTGAAAAGTGCCTATCAGCAACGCCCGCTGCGCGAGGAGTATAGGTTGACCGAGAAGGGCCACGACCTTTACCCGGCCGTGCTCGCGCTGGTGAACTGGGGCGACCGGCACATGAGCGGCGACATCGGCCAACCGATTCGCCACGTGCACAAACGCTGTGGCCACGAGGTGCGCGGCGTGCTGGTGTGCTCGGAGTGCGGCGAACCGCTGCACGCGCGGGACATGAGCTTGCGCGAAGCGCCGGAGTTAGAAGGGAAGTTGTTGCCGGCGCACTGGCACCGCAAAGGCTGACCAGACGACGTTATCGCTCTTGTAGGAGCCAGCTTGCTGGCGAAGCTTTTTGGGCTCGGACCCGAGGACGCTTTCGCGAGCAAGCTCGCTCCTACAGGGTATTCGTCACGCCCGAGAGCGCCGCGTGGCCTAAAACAACCGCGCGATTAGCGCCGTCACCGCTGTTTCCACCCGCAGAATCCGCTCGCCCAGTTGCACGGGCTGCAAGCCCGCCTCGGCGAGTTTTTCCACTTCGTAGGGAATCCAACCGCCTTCCGGGCCGATGGCCAGCGTCACCGGGCCGTCCACCGCGCGCGGGCACGCCGGGAATAGGCCGGGATGCCCGACCAAACCCTGGGTCCCGGAACAGAGCTGCGCCAGGTGGTCTTCCACAAACGGTTTGAAGCGCTTTTCGATGCGCACTTCAGGTAGCACCGTATCGCGGGATTGCTCCAGCCCCAGAATCAACTGCTCGCGAATCGCTGCCGGCTCAAGAAACGGCGTCTGCCAGAAGCTTTTTTCGACGCGGTAACTGTTGAGCAGAATCAGGCGCGGTACGCCCAGGCTGGCGACGGTTTGCAGCACACGCCGCAGCATCTTCGGGCGTGGCAAGGCGAGCAGCAGGGTCAGCGGCAGTTTTGCCGGCGGCGGCTGGTCGAGGCTGATCTGCAGCTCGGCTTCGGCGCTTTCCAGGCGCAGGATTTGCGCCGTGCCCATCAACCCGCCGACTCGGCCGACGCGCAGGCTGTCGCCCGACTCGGCGCGATGCACCTCTTGTAAGTGGGTGAGGCGGCGGTCGCGCAGGATCACGCGGTCGGCGCCGACAAAGTCGGCGTCTTCCAGAAGCAGGAGGTTCACGGTTGGGTGGCGGGCGGTTGCGCGTCGTCGCTGGCCGCTTCTTCACGCGGGCGCTTGCGCACCATGGCGCCGAAGAACACGCCAATTTCGAACAGCATCCACATCGGCACGGCCAGCAGGGTTTGCGACAGCGGGTCCGGCGGCGTAAGGATCATGCCGACCACAAAGCAGCCGATGATTACGTACGGACGAATCTTGCGCAGGTACGCCACGTCCACCACGCCGATAGTCACCAGCAGCACCACGGCCACCGGAATCTCGAACGCCACGCCAAAGGCGAACAGCAGCGTCAGCACGGAGTCGAGGTAGGTGTTGATGTCAGTCATGGGCGTAACGCCGACTGGCGCCGAGCCCAGCAGGAAGTGGTAAATCAGCGGCAGCACGAGGAAGTAGGCGAACGCCATGCCGCCGTAGAACAGCACCACGCTCGAGGTCAGCAGCGGCACGGCGACGCGTTTTTCATGCTTGTACAGGCCCGGCGCAATAAAGCCCCAGGCCTGGTAGAGAATCACCGGCATGCTGGCAAACAGCGCCACCACCATGGTCAGTTTCAGCGGTGCCAGAAATGCCGACGCCGGGTCGATGGCGATCATCGTGGCGCCTTCGGGCAAGAAGCGGCGCAGCGGCTCAGAGGCCAGGGTGTAGATGTCGCGCGCGAAGTAGAACAGGCTGGCGAAAATCAGAAAGGTGGCCGCGACGCAGCGCAGCAAGCGCGAGCGCAGTTCGGTGAGGTGCGAGACCAGCGGCATTTGCTGGTCGTTTTCCGGGGTGTCTGCGCTCATGGGGCTCGCGGCGGTTGGGGGCTGACGGGCAGTTCCAGCTGGGTTTGCTGCTGCTCAGGCGGGCTCGGTTCAGGTGCTGGCTCGGGCGCCGGCGCAGGCGCTTCGGCGGCCGCGACGGCGGGCTGTGTCACGGGCGGGGCAACGGGCGTGGCCTCGGCAATCGGCGCGGCAGCCGGCACCTGCGGCGGGGCGATGGCGTTTCGGGCTTCCTGTTCCAGCGCCAGAATGTGTTCGTTGTGCAGCTGCCGACGAATTTCATCGGCGCCGATTTCGCGTTCCACTTCCTGTTTGATCGCATTGAAGCTGCGTTTCAGGCGTCCGATCCACAGGCCCGCGGTGCGCGCGGCACCGGGCAGGCGTTCAGGGCCGAGCACCAGCAGGGCCACCAGGCCCACCAGCAGCAATTCGCCGAAGCTAATGCCAAACATGGGTCAGTCCTTGCGCGCTGGCTCTTCGACTTTCTGCGCGTGCGCGTCGATGGTGTGCGGTTGGTTCAGCGGCGCGTTTTGCGCTTGGGTCGGCTGCGCCGGAGCGGGCTGCTCGCTCGGCTTCTCATCGTCATTCATGGCTTTACGGAAGCCTTTGATGGCCTCGCCAACATCGCTGCCCAGGCCCTTGAGCTTCTTGGTACCGAAGACCAACACGACCACGATCAGAATGACGACCCAGTGTTTCCAGTCAAAAATACCCATGGAACGGTTCCTCTCGAGATGGTGGGTTACGCAGCGCGGGCTGCGAATAAAGCATTAAAACGGATAAGTCAGGACGGCTCGCGCGCGGCTTTCTCTGCGTGGCCCGACAAGCCAAAACGCCGGTCCAGTTCGTCCAGTACCGCTTGTGGGTGCTGGCCCAGCGCGGCAAGCATCACCAGGCTGTGGAACCACAAGTCGGCGGTTTCGTAGATGACGTCGCTGCAGTCGCCACTGACGGCAGCATCTTTAGCGGCAAGAATGGTTTCGACCGATTCTTCGCCGACTTTTTCCAGAATTTTGTTCAAGCCCTTGTGATACAGGCTAGCCACGTACGAGCTGTCGGGCGCGGCGCCTTTGCGCTCTTCAAGCACCTGGGCAAGGCGGGCGAGGGTGTCGTTCATGCCTGCGTTATTCATGCCTGGGTTACTCATGTTTGTGTTCGCCGGCATAGATCGCGTGGGGGTCTTTGAGCACCGGGTCGACTGCCTTCCACGCGCCGCTTTCGTAAACGCGGTAGAAGCAGCTTTCACGACCGGTGTGGCAGGCGATGCCGCCGAGTTGCTCGACCATCAGAATGATCACGTCTTCGTCGCAATCCAGGCGCATCTCATGCAGCTTTTGCACGTGGCCGGACTCTTCGCCTTTGCGCCAGAGTTTGCCACGCGAGCGCGACCAGTAGATGGCGCGCTGCTCGGCGGCGGTGAGGCTCAGGGCCTCACGGTTCATCCAGGCCATCATCAGTACGCGCCCGGTTTTGTAGTCCTGGGCAATGGCCGGCACCAGGCCGTCACTGTTCCAGTTGATTTCATCTAGCCAATCGTTCATTGCAATTCCGTCGTTCGGGCGGGCATATCGTCGGGCGAGTTTGCCAGTTGAGGCCGCTACTGGCTATCGGCGCAAAATCAGGTACAGCCCGCTCGCGGCCATCAGCCAGGCCGGCCAGGTGGTCGCTGCCGTCAGGCTCGCGGCTGCCAACGCCAGGGTAATGCCGCCGCCCAACAGGGCGGTGCCCAGCAAGCGCAGCGTCCATTTATCACCGCCGCCCGGCTGCTGTTGCATGGGCGGGTTATACAGATGCGGCTGCGCCATGCGTTCGAGCAACTCGCGGGTCATGTGTGCCAAGTGCGGCACTTGTTCGACTTGCGATTGCAGGTTCTGCAGCAGGTTTTTCGGGCTCACGCGCTCGCGCATCCAGCGTTCCAAGTACGGTTGGGCGGTGGCCCACAGGTCCAGGTCCGGATACAGCTGACGACCCAAGCCTTCAATGTTCAGCAAGGTTTTTTGCAGCAGCACCAGTTGCGGCTGAATCTCCATGTTGAAGCGCCGCGCCGTCTGGAACAGGCGCATCAGCAGCAAGCCGAAGGAGATGTCTTTCAGCGGCCGCTCGAAAATCGGTTCGCACACAGTACGGATCGCCGCTTCGAAGTCGTTCACTTTGGTTTCTGCAGGCACCCAACCGGAGTCGATGTGCAACTGGGCGACCTTGCGGTAGTCCCGCTTGAAAAAGGCCACGAGGTTGCGCGCCAGGTAGTCCTGATCTTCCGGGGTCAGGCTACCGATGATGCCGCAGTCGATAGCGATGTACTGCGGGCTCCACGGCGTGCGGGTGCTGACGAAGATATTGCCGGGGTGCATGTCGGCGTGGAAGAAGCTGTCGCGAAACACCTGGGTGAAGAAGATTTCCACGCCGCGCTCGGCCAGCACTTTCAGGTCGGTGCGCTGGTCGGCGAGGGTGGCGAGGTCGGTGACCTGCACGCCGTAGATGCGCTCCATCACCAGCACTTGCGGGCGGCACCAGTCCCAATACACCTGCGGCACGTATAGCAGCGGCGAACCTTCGAAGTTGCGGCGCAGCTGGCTGGCGTTGGCCGCCTCGCGCAGCAGATCGAGTTCGTCGTAGATGGTTTTTTCGTAGTCGCTGACCACTTCCACCGGGTGCAGGCGGCGCGCTTCGCCAGACACACGCTCGGCCAGTTTGGCCAGCAAAAACAGCCAGGCAATGTCGGCGCGGATCACTGGTTTCAAACCGGGGCGAACCACTTTCACCACCACTTCTTCACCACTGCGCAGTTGCGCAGCGTGCACCTGGGCCACCGAAGCGGAAGCCAGTGGCTGGGTGTCGAAACGGGCGAACACGTCGCCGACCTTGGCGCCCAGCTGCGCTTCAATCAGCGCCACCGAATGCGCCGGGTCGAAGGGCGGCACCTGGTCTTGCAGGAACGCCAGCTCGTCGGCCATGTCCAGCGGCAGCAGGTCGCGGCGCGTGGACAGTAGCTGGCCGAATTTAATAAAGATCGGCCCCAGATCCTGAAGCGCCAGGCGTACGCGTTCGCCCCGGCTCAGCGCCAGCTTGCGACGCGGCAGCCAACGCCACGGCAGAAAGTAGCTGACGCTGCGCAGCCACCATGGCAGCGGCAGCTCAAGAATCAGATCATCGAGACGGTAGCGAATGACCACGCGCTGGATGCGCAACAAACGGCGGACGGCAAGCAGCTTCATTCGGGTTCGCTAGGTTTGGAGTTGAGGGTCAGGGCCAGGCGCTCGACGCGGGCGTCGAGCCGATCAAGGGCAAGCTTGAGGTCATCCAGCTCGGCAAAACGCGCTTGTGCTTCGTTCTCACCGACCAGGGTGCGCGACTCTTCGCTGAGGTAATCCGCCACGTTCTGGCGCAGGCTGTCGAGGTTCTGACTGGTCCAGCGCGCGCGGCTTTTCAAATGACTGCTGAGCAACTGGCTGCCTATCGGCCCGAGCCAGCGGCCAATTTCGTATTCCCAGTCCAATTCGAGGTCTTGCAGCACGCCGGCCAGGTCGAGCAGCACGGCGCTGTCGCCATCCAACTCAACCTCGGGGCTGTGCAACACAGCGGTTTTGTCGTTGCTGACGCCCAACCGCACCAAGCTACTGGCCGGCGCGCGCAGGCGGCAGGCGATGTCGCCTTCCCACTGCGAAGCCAGACGCAGACCGGCACCGTCGGCCAGCACGAATGCCTTCACGGCCGGCGAGCTGCATTCCACGGCGATCACTTTACCGGCCAGGTGCGCGAGACGCGGCAAGGCGGTCGCGTCGAGGCGCAGCACGCGGTTGATGCCGGTCTCGGCCGCAGCCAGAAGCGCCTGGGTCAACATCAGGGTTTGATACCGCGGTGCAAGGCGACGATGCCGCCGGTCATGTTGTGGTACGTGGCGCGCTCGAAACCGGCCTCGATCATCATGGCTTTCAGGGTTTCTTGATCCGGGTGCATGCGGATCGATTCGGCCAGGTAGCGGTAGCTTTCCGAATCGTTGGTGATCAGCTTGCCCATCAGCGGCAGCAGGCTGAACGAGTAGGCGTCGTAGGCCTTGGACAGCAGATTGCTGGTGGGTTTGGAGAATTCCAGAATCAGCAAGCGGCCGCCCGGTTTGAGCACGCGCAGCATGGAGCGGATCGCTTCATCTTTATGGGTGACGTTGCGCAAGCCAAAGGCGATGGTCACGCAGTCGAAGTGGTTGTCCGGGAACGGCAGCTTTTCCGCGTCGGCCTGTACGAACTGCACATTGTTGGCCACGCCGCTGTCGAGCAGTTTGTCGCGGCCCACCTTGAGCATCGAGGCGTTGATGTCGGCCAGGACCACTTCACCGGTGGGGCCGACCAGGCGGGAAAACTGACGGGTCAGATCGCCCGTGCCGCCGGCGATATCCAGCACCCGATTGCCCGTGCGCACGCCCGAAAGCTCGATGGTGAAGCGCTTCCAGAGACGGTGAACGCCTCCGGACATGAGGTCGTTCATCAAGTCATATTTGGCGGCTACAGAGTGGAAAACCTCGGCGACTTTGTCGGCCTTTTGGCTTTCCGGCACGCTTTGGTAGCCGAAGTGGGTAGTCGGTTCGGCATCACTGCCTTTGCGCGGATCGTTCATATGCGGTCACCGGAAGAAAGTGCCGGCCATTCTAATCGCGGTCACCGGCTTTGTCTTGGCAAGGCGTGCGGTGGCGGTTACGGGGCGACTGCCCTTGGCGTGGCGCTCGCGTTATAGTCGCGCGACTTTTGGTCGCATGAGTTATCAACTATGGCCCGCATTACCGTCGAACGTTCACACACTCTTGGCACGCAAGGCGCGCGCGCCAAAGCCGAGGCGCTGGCCGAGCGCCTGGCCGAAGAGTATTCGGTGCGTTATCAGTGGAAGGGCGACGTGTTGGAATTCAAACGCAGTGGCGCTGACGGCACCATTGAAGTGGGCGAAGACAACGTGCGCGTCGAACTCAAGTTGGGCCTGCTGTTATCGGCCATGAGCGGCACGATAAAACGCGAAATTGAAAAAGGCTTGGACGAGTCCCTTAGTTGAGCCCGCGCATACCTAGTATGTGAATTCTAATTTTCCCGGCTAATTTCGGTGCAGGCCTGCAAAGAGCAGGCGGTTTTTTCCTTCTTTTGTGAGGTGCACCATGGCCAAAGTTGCAGCTAAAAAAGTCGTCGTAAAAAAAGACGAAATCCAAGCGTCCCTGCTGACCGATGTTAAACATTACAGCCGCCAAATTTGGCTGGCCGGTTTGGGTGCCTACGCCAAGGTTGGCAAAGAAGGTGCGGGCTATATCAAAGGCCTGGTTAGCGAAGGCGAAGGCATCGAACGACAAGGCAAAAAACTGGTCACAACGCAGGTCGAAGCGGCGAATAGCCAGCTCGACTCGGTTAAACAATCAGTCAGCAGCAATGTCTCCAGCGTTAAAAGCAAAGTTGAAGTGCAGTTCGACAAAATCGAAAAACTTTTCGATCGTCGGGTCGCCAGCGCGTTAAATCGTGTGGGTATCCCTTCGCGCCAGGATGTTGATGCGCTCTCTGCTAAGCTGGACGTGCTGAATGCGTTGGTTGCACGTGTCGCTAAGACTCAATAAGGAGAGCGGGATGGTTGCTAAAAAGAAAGTCGAAAAACAAAGCAGCTCGTGGGTTGGCGAAGTTGAAAAATACTCGCGCCAAATCTGGCTGGCTGGGTTGGGCGCCTATTCGAAAATCAGCAAGGACGGCACCAAGCTGTTCGACACGCTGGTAACCGATGGCGAGAAAGCTGAAAAGTTGGCCAAGACCGAAGTCGAGAAGCAAGTTGGCGCCGTGAAAACGTCCGCTAAAACATCTGCCAAGTCGGCTAAATCCAAGGTCGATGAAGTTCGCGGCCTGGCGATTGGTAAATGGGGCGAGTTGGAAGAAGCCTTCGACAAACGTCTGAACAGTGCCATTTCGCGTCTCGGCGTTCCGAGCCGGAATGAAGTGAAAGACCTGAACAGCAAAGTTGATGTGTTGACCAAACAGCTGGAAAAACTGACTGGCATTTCTGCCAAAACAGTGGCCGCTAAACCAGCACCGAAAGCCGCTGCCAAACCCGCCGCTAAACCGGCTGCCAAGGCCGCTGCGAAACCTGCAGCCAAGCCCGCAGCAAAAGCGGCGGCCAAACCGGCAGCCAAGCCAGCAGCAAAAGCCGCCGCTAAACCGGCTGCCAAAGCTGCCGCAAAACCAGCGGCCAAGCCTTTGGTTAAAGCCGCTGCTAAACCGGCTGCTAAATCAGCCGCCAAAGCCGCCACCAAGCCAGCCGCAAAACCGGCCGCCAAGCCGGCTGTTAAAGCCGCTGCCAAACCGGCTGCTAAACCTGCAGCGAAAGCCGCCGCCAAGCCCGCTGCAAAACCAGCCGCCAAGCCAGCCGCGAAACCCGCTGCCGCTAAACCGGCTGCCAAGCCTGCGGTAAAACCTGCACCGAAGCCGGCCGCTGCCAAGCCTGCTGCTCCGAAGCCGGCGGCTGCTGCTGCCAAACCGGCGACACCCGCACCAACGCCAGCGCCAGCAGCTACCGCTGCAACCACGCCGGCTGCAACGCCAGTTGCACCGACGACGCCAAGCACGTCGTCCTGAGTGGATGTGCGGTAAATGAAAAACCCGGCCAGATGGCCGGGTTTTTTTATGGGCAATTCAAATTAAACAGGTTCGCAGCTGATGGTCACGCTTGCAGGTAGCGCTGCGCCAATAGTTCAGCCGTGCCGCGCGAGTCTTCGCGCAGATGCGGCGTCACCAGCATCATCACCTGAAACACTACCAACCGAAGCTCGCCGACGTTACCCAGAATGCGTTGGTAATCGAGGGAGAACAGCAGCGTCAGGGTGATTTGCTCGACCAGCAAACCCAACGCCTGAGTGTTGCTGGTGACATGCCCGTCGGCTTTCAAACCGGCCAGTAATGCCGCCAGGGTGCGCTTCAGCGAGTTGAGCCACAGGCGAATACCGCGAGCCAGTTTCGGCAGGCGGCCGGCCAGATTGGAGAGGTCCTGGAACAGGAAACGGTAATGCGCCAGGCGCTCGACGATCAGGTGCAGGAACAGCCAATAATCTTCCACGTTCAACCGCGCACCGGCCGGAGGGTCGAGCAGCGGCGCCATGTCGGTTTCGAAGCGTTCGAACAGCTCCATTATCAGCGGCTCTTTGCCGTGGAAGTGGTAGTAGAGATTGCCCGGGCTGATTTCCAGCTCGTTAGCAATTTCCAGGGTGGAGACGTTGGGTTCGCCCTGCTGGTTGAATAACGCCAGGGCACATTCGAGGATTCGGTCGCGGGTTTTCATCCATTCTTCTTATGTCAGACGATCCATTGGCCGACGTTAACTGGCCAGACGCCGCCTGGCCAGTGTTGTTGCGGTTTACACCTCGTGCACGTAGGTGCCGGGTGCGGCTTGCATGGGTGGGTAGTTCTGGTTGCCGATGGCCAGCAGCGTTTCACGCTGTTCTCCGGAGCGCGCTTGAATCCACTCCATCCAGACCGGCCACCAACTGCCGGTGTGCTGCTTGGCGTCGTAATACCAGGCGCGCGGGTCGGAGGTGAGCTTGGCGTTCTCGAAGAAGTTGGCTTTCGGGTTGCCAGGCGGATTAAGGATGCTCTGGATGTGGCCGCTGTTGGACAGAATAAAGCGCCGGTCGCCGCCCATGAGCAGGGTGGAGCGATACACCGCGTCCCACGGCGTGATGTGGTCGTTGATGCCGGCCACGCTAAAACTGTCGACGTTTACTTTTTGCAGGTCGATGGGCGTGCCGCACACTTCCATGGCGCCGGGGCGGGTCAGTGGGTTGTGTTTGAAGAAGTCCAACAAGTCGCCATGAAACGCTGCCGGCAGACGGGTGTTGTCGTTGTTCCAGTAGAGGATGTCGAACGCCGGCGGCTGTTTGCCGAGCAGGTAGTTGTTGACCCAGTAATTCCAGATCAGGTCGTTGGGGCGCATCCAGGCGAACACGCGCGCCATGTCGCGACCGTCCAGCACACCGTTTTGGTAAGAGCGGCGCTTGGCGGCTTCGAGGGTTTTCTCGTCGGCGAACAGCATCGCCGGGCTTTCGATCTGACTGTCGAGCAGACTCACCAGGTAGCTGGCGCTGCTGACCCGACGCAGTTGCCGTTTGGCCAATAGGTGGCCTTGCATCGCCGCGATGGTCAGGCCGCCAGCGCAGGCGCCGATCAGGTTGACGTCTTTGCTGCCGGTGATGGCGCGGGCCACATCGGTGGCCGCCTCCAGCGCTTGTACGTAACTCGACAAGCCCCATTCCCGGTGACGTGCATCGGGGTTGCGCCAGCTCACCATGAACACTTGCAGGCCGTTCTTCAGGCAGTACTGGACGAAGCTCTTTTCCGGGCTGAGGTCGAAGATGTAGAACTTGTTGATTTGCGGCGGCACGATCACCAGCGGTTTGGCGAACTGCTTTTCGCTCATGGGTTTGTACTGGATCAGCTCCAGCATCTCGTTGCGAAACACCACGCTGCCCGGCGTGGTGGCCAGGTTGCGGCCCACTTCAAACGCCGTTTTGTTCACTTGCCGGGGCAGACCGCTGTTGTGTAGCAGGTCGTCATAGAGGTGGCGCACGCCTTTGAACAAGCTGGTGCCGCCGCTGTTGAGCAGTTCTTTGATGGCCAGCGGGTTGAGCACGCTGTTGGAGGGCGACATGGCATCGCCGAGCAAGTTGGCGATAAACCTGGCGCGGGTGCGGTCGTCGGCGGGCAGGTCGCTTTCCTCGATCCAGCGGTGCAGTTGCTGCTGCCAGGCGAGATACGCTTGCAAGCTGCGGCGGTAGAACGGGTTGAGTTGCCAGGTGGGATCGGCAAAGCGCACGTCGTTGGGGTTGGGTTTGTGCAGCGTGTCGCCGATCAGCACGCGGCCTAATTGCCCGCCCAGCGCCAAGGCATGCTTGGCGCTGTACACCGGCCGGCGCAGGCCTTGCAGCGCCACGGTGCGCATGGTGCTGAGCAGGTCGCGCCCGCGCAAACCCATGACGGCGTTCTGCGCGTTCATTGCATTGGCCGGTGCCGTCGTCACCGGGGTGGTCACAGATTTGTCTCGCATGGGGCAACACTCCGTCGTCAAACCAGCAAGGGACTCAACGTCAATTGGTACAGAGCAAGGCTTGTACCAAGGCGCGCCGGAGGTGCATTCCAGACAACCGCGCAAAGAACAGCAGGTGGGGCGCCCAGCGCCCTATTGGGTCAGGCGCGCACTGCTCGAACTGATTCAGTGCGCACCGCTGGGCTGCTTGTTGTTATGGGTCAGTGATCGCGAGCCGGCGAAGGTGTCGGCTGTGGGTGCATCACCGCACGTTGGCGTTCCTCTTGTAAGAATTTCATGATGATCGGCGCGACCGCTTCTGCCCGGGTAATGAGGAAGAGGTGGCCGTCGTCGATCACATGCAGTTCCGAATTCGGAATTCTCCAGGCTAGCAGACGCATGTTGATCAGGGGGATCAACGGGTCGTCATCGCCCGCTAGCACCAGGGTCGGTTGGGTGATTTTGTGCAGCCAGTGCACGCTGGTCCAACCCATGCCGGCGAACAATTGCCAGTAGTAACCAAGCTTGCCGGAAGAGCGCACTTTGCTGGCATGGGCCATGGCCAGATTAGGGTCGCGGCGGAAGGCGCCGCCGTAAATATCGGGGGCAATCTGCACGCCGTAAGACGGCTGCACGTAGCGACGCGGACTGGCCATGCGCCACAGCACCTTCGGCTTGCCCGGCACCATCACGGCGCCGGCCGAGGTGGCGGCCAACACCAGTTTTTTGCAGCGCTCGGGGTAGTCATGAGCGAACTGCTGGGCCAGCGCGCCGCCCCACGACACGCCGATGGCGTTGACCTGACCGATGTCCAGGTAGTCGAGCATGCGCGCCGCCAGTTTGGCCAAGCCAGGAAAGCGGTAAGGCCGATTGGGCGTCGACGAACCGCCTACGCCCGGTACGTCGAAGGCGATGACTTCGAGGTCAGGGTCCAGGGCGGCAACGAAGGGAAACACCAATTCGAGGTTGGCGCCGATGCCATTGAAGATCAGCAACGGCGTCAGGTGCGGCTTACCCGGTCGGACCGCCGTGCGAATGGTTTGCCCATCGAGATCGATGGTGCGGAAAACAAATGGTAACGGCATGCGCTAGCCCTATGGGTGACCCTACGAAGCTCTGGCGGCGCCGTCCCGCGCGCCTGTCCAGAATAACGAAACCGGCATCCGTGCTGGCTTCGTGTCCACTGCAGGCGCGTAGCACGTCAGCAGTGGGCGGCACATCCGGGTGCCGCGGGCAGTGTATGCAGTCAATCGGTTGGTAAAACCGCTCAGCCGTTCGAGCATCGGCCGCGCGTATTGCAAACAACGCTCGCCCTTACCGCTCGTGAACATACGTGCCGGGCGATGCTTCGCCTGGCGTGTACTGTTTGTTGCCCAGAACCAGCGGCGCCTTTTTCAGTTTGCCGGAGCGATCGGCCAGCCATTTCTGCCAGTGCAGCCACCAGGAATCGGTGTGCTTGGTGGCGTCTTCTTGCCAGGCTTTGGGGCAGTCCGGCAGGTCGCCTTCGCTGGTGGAGAAGCGCGCTTTCGGGTTGCCCGGCGGGTTGAGAATGCTTTGGATATGGCCGCTGTTGGACAGCACAAATTCGATCTTGCCGCCAAACAGGCGCGCCGAGCGGTAGCAGGCTTCCCACGGCGTGATGTGGTCGTTGGTGCCGGCGAGACTGAAGATGTCCGCGGTGACTTTCTTCAGGTCGATGGGCGTGCCGCACACTTCCAGCGCGTCGGCGCGGGTCAGCGGGTTGGTTTTGAACAGTTCGATCAGGTCGCCGTGGAAGGCGGCCGGCAAGCGCGTGGTGTCGTTGTTCCAATACAGAATGTCGAACACCGGTGGTTCGTTGCCGAGCAGGTAGTTGTTGACCCAGTAATTCCAGATCAGGTCGTTGGGGCGCATCCAGGCGAACACCTTGGCCATGTCGCTGCCTTCCAGCACGCCGGCTTGATACGAGCGACGCTTGGCGGCTTCCAGGGTTTGTTCGTTAACGAACAGCGCCACCTGGGTGTCGAGTTTGGTGTCGAGCACGCTGACCAACAGGGTCAGGGCATTGACCTTCTTCTCCCCAATGGCCTGATAGTGGCCGAGCAGGGCGGCAGTGGTAATGCCGCCGGAGCAGGCGCCGAGCATGTTGACGTCTTTGGCGCCGGTGATCGAAAGGATGACCTCGATGGCTTCTTTCAGCGCTTCGATATAGGTCGACAGGCCCCATTCACGCTGAGCCTTGGTCGGGTTGCGCCAGCTGACGATAAACGTCTGCACGCCGTTGCGCAGGCAGAAGCGCGCCAGGCTTTTTTCCTGCGACAGGTCGAATACATAGAACTTGTTGATTTGCGGCGGCACCACCAGCAGCGGACGTTCGTGCACCTGCTCGGTGGTGGGCTTGTACTGGATCAGCTCCAGCAGGTTGTTGCGAAACACCACTGAGCCTTCGCTGAGGGCCAGGTTTTTGCCGACCTCGAAGGCGTCCATGTTGACCTGGCTCGGCATGCCGCCGTTGTTGACCAAGTCTTTGGCCAGGTGGCCGAGGCCGTCTAGCAAACTCTTGCCGCCGGTTTCGAAGAAGCGTTTGAGCGCGGCCGGGTTGGCCATGCTGTTGCTGGGCGCCATGGCTTCGGTGAGCAGATTGATCACGAAGTGGCCCCGGCTGATGTCGGTCTCTGACAAGTTGCTGTGCTCGACCCAGCTGTGCAGTTCTTTGCGCCAGGCCAGGTAGCTTTGCAGGTAGCGCTTGTACAGAGGGTTTTGACTCCAGGCAGGATCGGCGAAACGTTTGTCGCCGGCGTCGGCGTCCAGTTCAGAGCTGCCGAGCAGGACGTTTTTCAATTCGATGCCCAGGTGGGCGATGTGCTTGGCACTGTGCAGCGGTTGTTTGTAAGCCTGTGCGAGGATCATGCGGGCAGAAGCGAGAATGTCTTTGCCGCGCAGGCCAATGACAGGATTGAGCCCTAGGGTGTTGTCCGAGGCCTGGCGTTGCAGGTCTTCATTATTTTTGTTGCTCATCAACGACGCTCCATTGTCCTGAGGCTGATACCGGCATGCTGCTGTGCACGGACACAGGGCGTTAGCGCCTAGTACTGCTCGGGTTACCGGGGGCGGAGCTAGCTCCGCTTCATTCATTGCATCTGACACAGTCAAATGCACGGAACCTGCCAGGTAATTGGTTACCCGAGTTTCAGCGTTTGCGCAAGCAGGCCAGTCACTTGGCCAAGCGCGTAGGGGAGTATGCCGAGGGGGTTTAGAAAGTTCGCCCTAACCTGTCGGAAGGGTCGGATTAGAGCATCAGCTTGACCACGGACACCGCCGGGTCACGCGACTTTCCAGCGCGTGCGAGCTCTTGAAGATAATCAGCCCAAAGTTCTTCCTGACGTTGCGCCAGTTGCTCCAGGTAGTCCCAGGTGAACAATCCGCTGTCATGCCCGTCGTCGAAGCACAACTTTAGTGCGTACTGCCCAGCCGGTTCGATACGGCTTAAGCCGACGCCTAATTTGCCAACCTGCAGAATCGGTTTGCCATGGCCCTGCACCTCGGCCGAGGGCGAATGCACGCGCAGAAATTCGGCGGGCAGGGTGTAGGTTTCGTGGTCGCCGTATTTCAGCGTGAGGGTTTTTGAGGCCTTGTGCAGCTCGATGGCGGTGGGAATACGCATGGTGCTGCTCGCTTGGAAAACAGGATGTTGAATCGTAGGAGCCAGCTTGCTGGCGAACCCTGGAAACGAGGTTTTCAGGGTTCGCCAGCAAGCTGGCTCCTACAAAAAGAAGACCGCGTTAGAGAATATAGCGCGACAGATCTTCGTCTTGCGCCAACTCGCCGAGGTGGCTGTTGACGTACTCGGCGTCGATGCTGATGGCGTTGCCGTCCTGGCTGCTAGCCAGGTCACCCGCGCTGAACGACACCTCTTCCAGCAAACGCTCAAGCAGCGTGTGCAAGCGACGCGCGCCGATGTTTTCGGTCTTCTCGTTTACCTGCCAGGCGATTTCGGCCAGACGCTTGATACCGTCCGGGGCGAAGTTGATGGTCAGGCCTTCGGTCAGTAGCAGCTCGCGGTATTGCTCGGTGAGCGAGGCGTGCGGCTCGGTGAGAATGCGCTCGAAGTCATTCGGCGTCAGGGCCTTCAACTCAACGCGAATTGGCAAGCGGCCTTGTAGCTCCGGCACCAAATCGCTTGGCTTACTCAGGTGGAACGCACCCGAGGCGATGAACAAGATGTGGTCGGTTTTGACCATGCCCAGTTTGGTGTTCACCGTGCAGCCTTCGATCAGCGGCAGCAAGTCGCGCTGCACACCTTCGCGGGACACATCGGCACCGCCGACATTGCCGCGCTTGGCCACTTTGTCGATTTCATCGATAAACACGATGCCGTGCTGTTCGACGGCTTCCAGCGCCTGAGCTTTCAATTCCTCTTCGTTGACCAGGCGCGCCGCTTCTTCGTCGCGCACCAGCTTGAGTGCCTCTTTCACCTTGAGCTTGCGGGCTTTCTTTTTGCCCTTGCCCATATTGGAGAACAGGCTTTGCAGCTGGTTGGTCATTTCTTCCATGCCGGGCGGGGCCATGATTTCCACGCCGCCTGGCGCGTCGGCCACTTCGATCTCGATGTCTTTGTCGTCCAGTTGTCCTTCACGCAAACGCTTGCGGAACAGCTGGCGGGTGTTGGAATCGTTGCTCGGGGTCTGGTCTTCGTTAAAACCAACGCGGGCCGGCGGCAGCAACGCATCAAGGATGCGTTCCTCGGCGGCGTCTTCCGCGCGGTGACGGACTTTGACCATCTCCTGCTCGCGGAGCATTTTGATTGCCGCGTCTGCGAGGTCACGGATGATCGATTCCACGTCACGACCGACGTAGCCGACTTCGGTGAATTTGGTCGCTTCCACTTTCAGAAATGGCGCGTTGGCCAGTTTGGCCAGGCGGCGGGCGATCTCGGTTTTGCCGACGCCGGTCGGGCCGATCATCAGAATATTCTTGGGCGTTACTTCAGCACGCAATTCGGCAGGCAGTTGCATGCGGCGCCAGCGGTTGCGCAGCGCGATGGCTACGGCACGCTTGGCTTCGTCCTGGCCGATGATGTGACGGCTCAGTTCGTGAACAATTTCGCGGGGCGTCATGGGCATGGAATGGTCGGGCCTCAGACAGCGAGGTCCAGCTCCTCGATAGTCAGATTGTGATTGGTGAACACGCAGATATCGCCGGCGATACCCAATGCAGTTTCGGCCACTTCGCGGGCACTGAGTTCACTGTGCATCAGCAGCGCGCGGGCGGCGGCCTGGGCGTAAGGCCCGCCGGAACCCATGGCAATCAGGCCGTCTTCGGGTTCAACGACGTCACCGTTGCCGGTGATGATCAACGAGGCGTCTTTGTTCGCCACAGCGAGCATGGCTTCCAGGCGGCTGAGGGAGCGGTCGGTACGCCATTCTTTGGCCAACTCGACGGCCGCACGAACCAGGTGACCCTGGTGTTTTTCCAGTTGCCCTTCGAAGCGCTCGAACAGGGTGAAGGCGTCGGCGGTGGCGCCGGCGAAACCGGCAATTACCTGGCCGTGGTACAGGCGACGGACTTTTTTCGCATTGCCTTTCATCACGGTGTTGCCGAGAGAAACCTGGCCGTCGCCGCCCATAACGACTTTGCCGTGGCGACGAACTGAAACGATGGTGGTCAAGGGGAAAGTCTCCACGCTGGGGGCGAAAGTGCCCTAGTGGAAACTCATATGGGGGAGGGTGCCGGGCATTTCAACCGCTGCCGGGCAATGGGGTGGGATCAACGTTTACGTCAGTGTGTGTCAGGGTGGCGACGCTTAAGAAACAGCGAGGCAAGCGCCTCGCTGTTTCAACCGAACGCTAGTGACTCGTCAGGTCAGTCGCGGGTCCAGGCCATCTGCCAGTGCGAACCGGTGCCCGGCTCGTATTGGGTTGCGCTGGTGCTCCACTGCACGCAGTAGCCGCTGTAGGGGAACGGCTTGCAGACGTAAGTGTCGCCGTCGCGGCCCAACACTGTGGTGCCGGCCTTGTAGCTCTTCAGGCCATTGGGGAACACGTAGTCATGGGCGCTGACGCTTGGCGCGTCGATGGTGAAGCGGTGAGTTTTCTGCAGCGGCTCGCCTTGTTCCGGCTTCGCCACCACCACCAGGTCGTAGCTGCCGCCCGCCGGGTTATCCAAGGTGAACATCAGGTGTGGCGAGGTCACGCCCGCAGCGCTCTGTTGATACGCCACGCTTTCCCCTGCGGCGTTGAAGATAGTGGCGCTGACGGTGTACGCGCCGCCTTGGGTGAGAGCGTTGAAATGCAGCTGTGCTTTGCCGCCTTCGACCCGGTAGGTGTCTTGCAGGCCGTTTAGCTCGAGGCTACCCGCGGTGATGGGTGCGCCTTGAATCTTCTGGATTTCGACCCGCACGACATCGCTGTCGGCCTTGCTGTACACGCTGTTTTGCCCGTAGTTAGGCACCACTTCGTTGCGCGTGTTGAGCTCGCCCATCAAGTAACCGGCGTTAGCTTTCGCCACCTTTTGCGCCAGCAGGAACGGCCAGATGTTGGCTTGGGCCTGATCGACCGTTTCGATGGTCAGCGAGGTTTGGCGGTCGGCTTGTTCGCCTTGGGCAGTGAACACGCGGGTTTTTACTGTGTCGCCCACTTGCAGGGCTTGCGGCTGCACGGTGCCGATATTTCTCCAGGCAGCGGCCGGTATGGTTACTGGCGGTGTGGCTGTACCTGGAGCGCTGGCGCCGGTACCGCTGATGTTGACGTCGATGACTTGGTAGAACGTGGCGGCGGTGTCGGCAATTTTCCACGTGGCCAAGATGACGTGGTAGCCACTGTGGTCGTTCGGAATATTCACCGTATGGTCGCTGCTGTCGCCGTTTGCGGGGCGCGCACCGTAGGCGTCTTCATGCAGCAGCGGCGTCAGTTCGAATGAGTCACGCGTCAGCGGTTGGTTGGGATTCCAGTCTTTCTTGGTGATGTAGAACTGGTAGTACGAGGTGGCGTGGCCTGCGGTGTAGTGCCATTTGAAGGTGTTCGGGCCGGGCTTGATCGGGTTCTTTGCCCAGCGCGTAGCGGATTGCTCGTTCAACTGACCGAACGCCGCCATGCCAGCAGCGGCGATGGTTTCGTTGGCCGGGCCGCACTGAGTGAAGTCGCCGGCACAGTAAGCGCCGTTGAAGTGATGGTTGACCGAGGGGCCGTACTCCAGGCTTTGAGGTTCGTATGCCACGTTGCCGCAGTTGCTGTTCAGGTTGCCGGCCGAGGCGGTGCACAGAACGGCACGCGATTTAGGTTGTTCCACATAACCGTGGGCCGATACCTGCTGAGCCGTAAGCCCGGCCAGACTCATCGCAGCTAGAAGTGGCAGATGACGTAAAGGCGAAGGAGGGGATGACTTATGCATACGAAGCGACCTTTTCATAGGAGAGGACGCTCGGGCGAATAGGGCGGTGGCGTAGCTTTTTCACGCTTGGCCCGAGCGGCATCGACTATGCCGCTCGGGGGTATGGCGCCTATGTAGGAAGCTGCCCAATGGCATTGGGGCAACTTTGCGGCGCGTGGTGGCTTAACGTCCTTGTCGCTGTTGCAGCAGCAAGTTGCTGAAGCCGCTGCCGGCCAGCTTCTTCTGCGCGGCCGTGAGTTGCTCACGGTTGCTAAACGGACCCACCAGCACGCGGTACCAGGTCTCTTCGCGCACCATGCCCGACTCCACCTGAACGTCCTGCCCCAGCAGAATGATCTGCGCGCGCACTTTGTCGGCGTCGTCTTGCTTGCGGAAGGAACCGGCCTGCAAGAAATACTGCGTCACGGCCGCTTTCACTGCAGTGGGCAACGGCGGTGGGGTTTCACCCTTGAGTGCTGCTTCCGCGCGCGCGGCGTCGGCTTTGGCCAGCTCGGCCGGCGTGGCAGGCGGCGGCGTTTTTTCCGGCACAGCTTCCGGGGGCACGATGACTTCCGACTCGGGCAGCAAGGTATAGAAATCGTACTTGGGCTTGACCGGACCGCTGGGCGTCTGCGTGTTGGGGTTCGCCGGCGTTTTCGGCACCACGGTGGTTTTGGTGTTTTTGTCGTCCGGCTTGTCGCGCTGGATTTCTTTGCGCCCCGGTTCAAGCTTCATCAACAGCACAATGAATGCGCCGATGGCCAAGCCGCACGCCAGCCAGATCCAGCCCGGCACGGGACGTTTTGCAGGCGCTTGATAGCGGCTTGCGCCGCGCTTGGGTGCAGGTTTTTCTTAGCCGCCAACTTACATACGCTCCAGAGTTTCCAGGCCCAGCAGTTCCAGACCCTGCTTGAGGGTGCGACCCGTTAGGGCCGCCAGGCGCAGGCGGCTTTGTTGGGTAGCCGGGTCTTCGGCAGCAAGAATTGGGCAGTGTTCATAGAAACTGGAGAACAGGCCGGCGAGCTCGTAGAGGTAGGTGCACAAGGTATGCGGCGTACCTTTCTCGGCCACGTTGCTCAACACTTCAGCGAACTGCGCGAGCTTGGCGGCAAGGTCTTGCTCTTGTGCGGCGTCCAGACGGATCTGGCCTTCCACTTCGTCGTAGCCCTTGCCGAGCTTGCGGAAAACGCTCGCCACGCGGGTGTAGGCGTACAGCAAGTAAGGCGCCGTATTGCCTTCAAAACTGAGCATCTGTTCGAAGTTGAAGCTGTAGTCGCTGGTGCGGTGTTTGCTCAGGTCGGCATATTTCACCGAGCCGATGCCCACTACACGGGCAATGGTGCGCAATTCGTCTTCGCTAACGTCCGGGTTCTTTTCTTTAACCAGCGTATAGGCCCGCTCCTGCGCTTCGTCGAGCAGGTCGATCAGCTTGACGGTGCCGCCATCGCGGGTTTTGAACGGTTTGCCATCGGCGCCGTTCATGGTGCCAAAACCCATGTGCTCAAGTTGCATGCCGGGATGCACGAAGCCGGCGCGGCGCGCCACTTCGAATACCTGCTGGAAATGCAGCGCCTGGCGCTGGTCGACGAAATACAGCACGCGATCAGCCTTCAACACCTGGCTGCGGTAGCGCATGGCGGCCAGGTCTGTGGTGGCATAGAGGTAACCACCGCCAGCCTTTTGCACGATCACCGGCAGCGGGTTGCCTTCGGCGTTTTTGAACTCATCAAGGAACACGCATTGTGCGCCGTTGCTTTCGACCAGCAGGCCGGCGCTTTTCAAGTCGGCTACTACGTTGGCCAGGTCGCCGTTATAGGCGCTCTCGCCTTTTACGTCGGCGGGGGTGAGTTTCACGTTGAGGCGGTCGTAGGCTTTCTGGCAATGAGCCAGGGAGATGGCGTTAAAGCTGTGCCACAGGCGCATGCACTCCGGTTCACCGGCTTGCAGCTGTACCACGAGCTCACGGGCGCGGTCAGCGAATTCTGGGGATTCATCGAAGCGCTGCTTGGCCGCGCGATAAAATCCCTCGAGGTCTGACAATTCTGTTTCGCTGGTCGCCGGATTTTCCTGCAGGTAGGCCAGCAGCATGCCGAACTGGGTGCCCCAATCGCCCACATGGTTTTGGCGAATGACGGTGTCGCCAAGGAACTCCAGCACCCGCGACACGCCGTCGCCAATGATGGTGGAGCGCAGGTGGCCGACGTGCATTTCTTTCGCCAGGTTGGGCGATGACAAGTCGACCACCACGCGCTGGGCAGGACTGCCTTTGCGCACCGCAAGTTTGGCATCGGCCAGGGCCAGCTCAAGGCGTTCGGCGAGGGCCTGGGTGTCTTGGTAGAAATTCAGGAAGCCGGGGCCGGCGATTTCGACCTTGCGGATTTGCGGGTCGGCGGGCAGTGCAGCGATGATTTTTTCAGCCAGGTCGCGCGGCTTCATGGCAGCCGGTTTCGCCAACATCATGGCGATGTTGCTGGCGAAATCGCCGTGGCTTTTGTCTTTGGTGTTCTCGACCTGGATCACTGGCGTCAGGCCTTCGGGCAGTACGCCGTCGCTGACGAGGCGGGTGAGGGCTTGCTGGATCAGCTGGCGAATGGTGTCTTTCATGGTCTGCTCGTGCGGCCATCGGGGCGCCAGGGCGCCGGGAAGCGGGTGGAAAATGGGCCATTATCCGTGGCGATGACGGCATTGCCAACCGCACCGGTCATCGGTGGGCCTGCGATGGGGACTGACAGGGTGTACGAAAAACGCATCGAACCGCCGGTTTTGCTTACGCCTGGCTAAAACAGATCGATCGGATCAACGTCCAGCGACCACCGAACGGCTCGGCCGCTGGGCATTTTTTCCAGCGCCGTCAGCCAGTAGTTGAGCAGCTTGTGCAGCGGCGCACGGGCGTTGGCTTGCACCAGCAATTGAGCACGGTAGCGGCCGGCACGACGTTCCATGGGAGCCGGCACCGGGCCGAGCAGTTCGATACAGGTGAGGGTCAGCTCACCCAACAGGTGTTCTGCTTCGGTACAGGCCTCGTCCAGGAAACCCTCGGCTTGGCCGGGTTTGTGTGCTTCGGCGCGCAGCAATGCCAGATGACAGAACGGCGGCAGGCCCGCCGCGCGGCGCTCGCTCAGGGCTTGCTCGGCAAAGGCGAAATAACCTTGCTCGGTCAGTTGCACCAGCAGTGGGTGATCGGCGAGATGGGTTTGGATAATCACTTTGCCGGGCTCTTCCGCCCGGCCGGCGCGGCCAGCCACCTGCACAATCAACTGCGCCATGCGCTCGCTGGCGCGGAAGTCGGCGGAGAACAGGCCGCCGTCGGCATCCAGAATGGAAACCAGCGTGACCCTCGGGAAGTGGTGCCCCTTGGCCAGCATCTGCGTGCCGATGAGGATGCACGGCTCGCCTTTATTAATGGTGTTAAACAGGTTCTGCATGGCGTCTTTGCGCGAGGTGCTTTCGCGGTCGACGCGCAGCACCGGCACATCGGGGAACAAGGTAGCGAGGCGATCTTCAGCGCGCTCGGTACCGGCGCCGACCGGGCGCAGATCCACTTGTGCACACTTCGGGCAATTGCTGGGCTGACGCTCGACGTGGCCGCAGTGGTGGCAACGCAGTTCGCGCGAGCGCTGATGCACCGTCATGCGCGCATCGCAGCGGGGGCATTCCGACAGCCAGCCACAGTCGTGGCACAACAACGTAGGGGCAAAACCGCGACGGTTGAGGAACACCAGCACCTGTTGGCCTGCCGCCAGGGTTTGACCGATGGCTTGCTGCATGGGGCCGGAGATGCCGCTATCGAGCGGCCGGCTTTTTATATCCAGGCGCAAGAAACGCGGTTGCTGAGCGCCGCCGGCGCGCTGGTTCAGTCGCAGCAGGCCATAGCGGCCGGCGTGGGCGTTTTGCAAACTTTCGAGGAAGGCGTAGCCGAGCCCAGCACAATCGGAATGTTTTCCTGTCGGGCTCGCACCAGCGCCAGGTCGCGCGCGTGGTAACGCAAGCCCTCCTGCTGCTTATAAGAGGCGTCGTGCTCTTCATCAATGATGATCAGGCCTGGTTTTTTCATCGGCGTGAACAGCGCGGAGCGCGTACCGATAATGATGTCCGCCTCACCGTCGCGCGCGGCGAGCCAGGCGTCCAGGCGCTCGCGGTCGTTGACGGCCGAGTGCAGCAAGGCGATGCGCGCATTGAAGCGACGCTCGAAGCGCGCCAGGGTCTGTGGGCCCAGGTTGATTTCAGGAATCAGCACCAGCGCCTGCTTGCCGGCCTCGAGCGTTTCTCGGATCAGTTGCAAATACACTTCGGTTTTGCCACTGCCGGTTACGCCCGCCAGCAAAAACGCATTGAAGGTATCGAAACCGCTGCGGATGGCCTCGGTGGCGGCGCGCTGTTCCGGATTGAGCGGCAGTTCGGGTTGGGCAAGCCAATTGCCGTGGCGCTCGACGGCGGCATGGCGGCGAGCCTCAACGGTCACAAGGCCTTTCTCGCGCAGGAGCTCGAGGCTGTCTTTGTTGAGCTGCAGCTGACTGAGCAACCGATGCGCTACACCATGGGGATGCTGCGCGATGATTTTCAGGGCGTCGCGCTGGCGCGGGGCGCGGGCGAGGCGCGGGTCGTCCTGGGACGCTCCTTCGGTGACCTGCCAAAAGCGTTCCTGCCGCGCTTCGGCCGGTTCGCCTTGGCGCAACAATGTGGGCAGTGCCCAGCTAAAGGTGTCGCCAAGGCTGTGCTGGTAATACTGAGCGGTCCACAGGCACAGCTTGAAGAACGCGGGCGGCACGGGCGACTGCGCATCGATGAGCGCGATGGCGGGCTTGAGCTTGTCGGCCGGCACATCGCTGTGGTCGCTGAGCTCGACCAAGATGCCGATTATTTCCCGTTTTCCAAACGGCACTCGCAGCCGCATGCCCGGCTGCAAGTCGCTGCCTGACACGCCATTGGGCGGCAGATAGTCGAACAGGCGACGCAGGGGAGAGGGCAGGGCGAGGCGCAAAATGACGGCGGGCACGCGGTTATGTCCTGAAAAACGAGGCGCGATCTTAGCATGCACATGGCTGACGATCGGTCTTGCGTCAGCGCCGCACTCTGATAAGATGCGCGGCCTAATTCCGTGCGGTACTCGACAATAGTGTTGGGTGGCGGCGCGATAGACCTGAGGAATACACCATGAAAGCTGATATCCATCCAGTATACGAAGCCGTAACCGCTACCTGCAGCTGCGGTAACGTGATCGAAACTCGCTCCACCCTGGCCAAGCCGCTGAGCCTGGACGTGTGCAACGAGTGCCACCCGTTCTACACCGGCAAGCAGAAAGTGCTGGATGTTGGCGGCCGTGTTGATCGCTTCAAGCAGCGTTTCGGTGTGTTCGGCTCCAAGGCCTAATTGGTCTTGTTGCTTCGGAGGGCCTGATGGGCTTTTCGATGTTGTTGAAAAAGGCGTCCCTTGTGGGCGCCTTTTTCGTTTCTGCGATTTATCTATCCCCCGTTGCTGCGTTTTGCTCGGCGCCTGAGGGATTGCCCATCGTCGCGGTGCAGAGAGTGGTCGATGGCGACACGCTGCGTTTGGCCGACGGACGCAGCGTGCGTCTGATCGGCATTAATGCGCCGGAAGTTGCCCACAATCGCCGCCCCGCTGAGCCATTTGCCGAGCAGGCCAAGCGGCGGCTTCAGGCGTTGGTTTCGGAAAATTCTGGACGCGTGGCTGTGCAGGTCGGACAGCAAGCGAAAGACCGTTACGGTCGCACGCTCGCCCATGTTTACAACGCCCGCGGGCAAAACATCGAAGCGCAGCTGCTAGCGGAAGGGCTGGGCTTGCAGGTCGCGATTGCGCCGAATGTGGCGTTACTCGCGTGCCAGCAAGCGGCAGAGCGTCAGGCCCGTTCCGCACGACTTGGGGTTTGGCAGCAATCGCTGATGCTTACCGCAGAGCAGCTCAGCGCCAGCGGCTTCGCCTTGATTCACGGCAAGGTCGTCAAGGTTGAGCAGAATCGAGGCGGAATCTGGTTGCAAATGGATGGCCCGCTGGTCGTCCATGTCGCCGAAAAGGCGCTCCCGACGTTCGAGCTAAAAACGCTACGCTCATTGCAAGGGCGACGGGTTGAAGTGCGAGGCTGGGTCATTGATCGTGCGCGCCGTGGTAATCAGCAGTCAGGCCAGGCGCGCTGGATGTTGCCCCTGACCCATCCGGGAATGTTGGAGGTTCTGCCATGAGAATGCGGTTGTTTGGCCTGCTGACGCTGCTCATGTTGCTGCAGGGCTGCGCGCAGAATCCGGCTACCGGCGAGAGCAATTTCGTGATGATGAGCGAGCGCCAAGAGCTTGAGCTCGGCCAAAGCTATAGCCAGGAAATTGCTAAGCAATACCCGCGTTACCCCGACGAGAAATTGCAGGCTTACGTTCAGCAAGTGGGTGAGCGCGTGGCCAAGCACAGCCACCGCAGCAACCTGACGTACCACTTCACCGTGATCGATAGTTCAGACATCAATGCGTTCGCGTTGCCCGGCGGCTACATCTACATCCATCGCGGCTTGCTGGCGTACCTGAGTTCTGAGGCTGAACTGGCGGCGGTGCTCGGCCATGAGGTTGGTCATGTCACGGCGCGCCACAGCGTGCAGCAGCAAAGCCAGTCGCAAGCCTGGGGCATTCTCGGCCAGGCGGTGGCGATAGGCACAGGCGTGGGCGCGGCGGCAGATGTCACCAGCGCGTTGGGTTCGGCGTTCGTGCGCGGCTACGGGCGTGATATGGAGCTACAGGCCGACGGGCTCGGCGCGCAATACCTTGCCCGCGCCGGCTATGACCCGCAGGCGATGATCGAGGTGGTTGAGGTGTTGAAAAGCCAGGACGACTACGCCCGCGACGAGGCCAGAAAAGCCGGGAAAGCGGAGCCAACGTCGAGCTACCACGGCGTGTTTGATACCCATCCCGGCAATGACCAGCGCCTTCAACAAGTGGTCGGTCCGGCCCGCGCGTTGGCGTCCGGCCAGCAAGAGGTGGGGCGCGACGTCTTCATGCAGCACCTCGATGGGCTGCCCTACGGCGATTCTGAATCAACCGGCATTCGTCGCGGCCAGCAGTTCTACCATGCAGAACTGGATTTCACGTTCAGCGCGCCGCAGCGCTGGCAGTTGATCAATCGCCCCGATGCGGTAATTGCCACCACTCCCGAGCAGGACGCGTTTATTGCCGTGGTGTTGGAGAAGACCAAGCCGGGGCAAACGCCCCAGCAGTTCATCCGTTCGAAAGTTTCGGGAAGCCTCGCCGAGGAGCGCGAGTTGCAGCAAGCCGGGTTGCAGGGGCACACCGCAATTATTCCGGGGCGACCGGCCAAGCGTGTGGCTGTCATCTACAAAGGCGACTCGGCGTACGTCTTTATTGCGAGCGTTAAAGCGCCGGCCTCGTTGCAAACCGAAGACGAAAATTTCCTAAAAGTGATCAATAGTTTTCGACCTCTTAGGGCGGACGAGCGTAAGCTAGCGCAACCTCTCCGGCTGCAACTGGTGCGTGCCACAAGCGCGCAAACCATGACCAAGCTAGCTCAGGGCAGTACGCTGCCCGGTGACGCCGAGTCCCGTCTGCGCCTACTCAATCATCTATACCCAAGTGGCGAGCCCCGTCCTGGGGATTGGCTTAAAGTCGTACGTTAGAGCGCTTGACAGACGTGACTGATCAGTCTTGTTCGGGTTCTGCATCTTGCGTATCCTCGCTGCCTTGTCTGATTAACAGCATAAAAATGCGGAAATGCCACCATGTCTGATCTGAAAACTGCCGCTCTTGAGTACCACGCCCATCCACGTCCGGGAAAGCTGAGTGTCGAGCTGACCAAGCCCACTTCTACCGCACGTGACCTTTCTTTGGCGTACAGCCCGGGTGTGGCCGAGCCGGTACGGGAAATTGCCCGTGACCCGGAGCTGGCCTACAAGTACACCGGCAAAGGCAACTTGGTTGCAGTAATTTCCGATGGCACCGCCATCCTCGGTCTGGGCGACCTCGGCCCGCTGGCATCCAAGCCAGTAATGGAAGGTAAGGGTGTGTTGTTCAAGCGTTTCGCCGGCATCGACGTGTTCGATATCGAAGTCGATTCGGAAAGCCCGCAAGCCTTCATCGATACCGTTAAGCGCATCTCCATCACCTTCGGTGGTATCAACCTCGAAGACATCAAAGCACCTGAGTGCTTTGAAATTGAACGCGCGTTGATTGAGCAATGCGACATTCCGGTTTTCCACGATGACCAGCACGGCACCGCGATCGTAACGGCTGCCGGCATGCTCAATGCGTTGGAAATTGTTGGCAAAACCCTGTCCGATGCCAAGATCGTTTGCCTGGGCGCTGGCGCTGCCGCCATTTCGTGCATGAAGCTGCTGGTCAGCATGGGCGCCAAGATCGAAAACATCTTTATGGTCGACCGCAAAGGTGTGATTCACGCCGGTCGCGACGACCTGAACCAGTACAAAGCAGTGTTCGCTCACGAAACCCCGAAACGCTCGCTGTCGGACGCGTTGGACGGTGCAGATGTGTTCGTGGGCTTGTCGGGCGCCAATCTGCTGACTGCCGAAAACCTGAAGCGCATGGCGGCGGACCCTATCGTGTTCGCCTGCTCCAATCCTGACCCTGAGATCTCGCCGGAGCTGGCGCACGCCACCCGTGACGACGTGATCATGGCGACCGGTCGTTCGGATTACCCGAACCAGGTGAACAACGTGTTGGGCTTCCCGTTCATTTTCCGTGGCGCACTCGACGTTCGTGCGACCCGCATTAACGAAGAGATGAAAATCGCTGCCGCGGTTGCCTTGCGCGAGTTGGCCAAACTGCCGGTGCCCAAGGAAGTATGTGATGCGTACGGTGGCGTTGAGCTGTCGTTCGGTCGCCAGTACATCATTCCAAAGCCGATGGACGCGCGCTTGATCACGGTTGTTGCTGATGCTGTGGCCAAGGCTGCGATTGAAAGCGGTGTGGCAACGCTGCCATATCCGAAGCACTACCCGCTGACTTCGGTTGAAGACGTGTTTAACGGCTAACCGCAGTGACCCAATAAAAAGCCCCGCTAAGTGCGGGGCTTTTTTATTGGGCTGTGCATCAGCATTAAGGCGAGGCTACCTGCCTTGCATTTGATGCGTTAGAACAGATCAATGGGCGCAGCGTCATCGGCGGGCAATGGGCTGCCGGGTGCGCTGGTGCCGGGATCTAGCTCGTTCATGGGTGGCGGAGAATCTTCATTCTTGAACACTTCGAAGTAGGCGTTTGGCGTGCCCGGCGCCGCAGCACGGCCGCTTACCGGGTCGATGCGCAAGGTGAGCAAGCCAGGTGGTTCAGGCAAGGTATGCGCCGGTTTGTCTTTCAGTGCGGCGCTCATGTAGTTCATCCAGATAGGCAGCGCGACGGTGCCACCGAATTCATGGCTGCCGAGGCTTTCTGGCTGATCGAAGCCGGTCCAGACGGTGGTCATGTAGTCGGCGTTGAAGCCTGAGAACCAGCTGTCTTTCGACTCGTTGGTTGTACCTGTTTTGCCCGCGATGTCGCTACGCCCCATCGACAGCGCGCGGCGACCGGTGCCGCGCTTGATCACGTCCTGCAGCATGCTGGTCAGGATGTAAGTGGTCCGGGCGTCGACGATGCGTTCGGCAACAACGGGGGCGGGGGCGCTGCTGGCTTGGGCTGGCAGGTTCTCTGCAATCGCTGCCGGGTCGACCACCGTTTCCGGTTGGTCTTCGTTCTCGCCGGGTGCACTCGGCGGATTCGCCACGAAAAGGGCTTCGCCATTGCGGCTGTGAATGCTTTGAATCAGGTAGGGCTGAACCTTGTAACCGCCATTGGCGAACGTGCTCCATCCGCCAGCGATCTCAACTGGCGTGAGGTTGGCGGTGCCCAGCGCTAGAGAGAGGTTGCGCGGCAACTCCTGCTTGTTGAAGCCAAAGCGGCTGACGTAGTCGAGGGCGTATTCGATGCCAATGGCCTGCAGGAGGCGAATCGATACCAGGTTGCGCGACTTATAAAGTGCTTCGCGCAAGCGAATGGGACCGAGGAACGTGTTGGTATCGTTTTTCGGGCGCCATACCTGGTCGAGGTATTCGTCCACAAATACAATCGGGGCGTCATTCACCAAGGTGGCGGCTGTGTAACCCTTGTCCAGCGCGGCGCTATAAATGAAGGGCTTGAAGCTTGAGCCCGGCTGGCGCTTGGCTTGAGTGGCGCGGTTGTAATTGCTTTGTTCAAACGAGAAGCCGCCGACAAGTGCTCGGATGGCCCCATTCTTCGGATCAAGCGAAACCAGAGCGCCTTGCGCTGCTGGGATCTGGCTGAAGCCGAGGTTTCCATCTTCCTGGCGAAGCACGCGAATCAGGTCGCCAACTTGCACAACATCATCCGGTTTTTGCGGACGTGGGCCGAGGCTGTTGGTATTCGGGAAGGGGCGCGCCCACTTCATGCTTTCCCAGCTGACGGTCTCTTCCTGGCCGCCGCGGGTGAGCACCAGGATTCCGCTTTTTTCAACTTGAGTGACGATGGCAGGCTCGATGCCGTTTTGCACTTTCTGCTTGGCCAGCTCGGTTTGCCACGCTTCACGGGTCATGCCAGGAAGGCGTGTTTCGGGGCCGCGGTAGCCATGACGTTGGTCATAACTGATCAGACCGCTTCGAACTGCTTCGTTGGCAGCTTCCTGCAAGTTGCTAGGAACTGTCGTCGTGACGTGAAAGCCTTCGGTATAGGCTTCGCTGCCATAGCGTCCGACCATTTCGGCGCGCGCCATTTCGGCAATGTAAGGCGCCTGAACCTCCGGGGTTGGCACGTGGTAACTGGCGTCAATGGGTTCAGCCAGGGCGGTCTCGTATTGGCCTTGGTCGATCTTGCCAAGTTTGAACATGCGGCCCAGGATCCAGTCGCGGCGTTCTTTGCTGCGTTGTGGATTGACCAGCGGATTGAAGCGAGAAGGCGCTTTTGGCAAGCCAGCGATCATCGCCATCTGTCCTAGGCTCAAATCGTGCATAGGTTTTCCGTAGTAAACCTGTGCTGCTGCTTCGATGCCGTAGGCGCGGTTGCCGAGGTAAATCTTGTTGACGTAGAGCTCGAGAATTTCATCTTTGCTCAGCTCACGCTCAATCTGTAACGCCAACAGGATTTCATTGATCTTTCGGGAGAAGCTGCGCTCGTTGGTGAGGAAGAAGTTCTTCGCCACCTGCATAGTGATGGTGCTACCGCCTGACTGGATTTGGCCGCCGCTTTTTAATAATTGCGTGGCAGCGCGCATCAGGCTGCTGAGGTCGACGCCATAATGATTGGCAAAGTTGTCGTCTTCGGCTGAAAGCAGCGCTTTGATGAAGTTCGGGGGGATGTCAGCGAAGCGGATGGGGGTGCGGCGCATCTCGCCAAATTCGGCGATCAGCTTGGCGTCACTACTGTAGACGCGCAGCGGGATCTGCAGCTGGATGCGGCGCAGCGAATCCACGGATGGCAAACCGGGGCTAAGGTACAGATAAGCGCCGGACAGACTGAGCAACAGTCCACAAAAAACGGCTACGCAGGACCACCAGAAGAACTTCAGCAGGCGCATCAAAATGTTTGGATTTCCAGATAAAAGAAAGAGTTAAGCGTAGGGCGATGTCGAAAGGGAAAAACTGTTCACATTATAAGCGCTTTTTTTGCCAGGTAGCCATTTGCGCTTATGTCAAGACTGTTATTTAATGTGAAAAAACATAAATAGTCCGTAAGTCGCGGATGCCAATAGGAAATCGGTCGTGCTAGGGTCTCTTCAATAAGAAAGCGAATACGCTGCTGGGGATCGATATCAGTTCGACCTCCGTCAAGCTCCTCGAATTGAGTCGCTCAGGAAGCCGCTGCAAAGTAGAGGCTTATGCTGTAGAAGCCGCTCCCACCAAACGCAGTGGTCGAGAAAAACATTGCTGAACTGGAAGGCGTGGGCCAGGCATTGTCGCGTGTAGTTGGCCAAGGCCAAGACCGGCGTCAAGACCGTTGCCGTTGCTGTCGCCGGTTCCGCCGTCATTACCAAAACCATCGAGATGGAAGCCGGCCTTTCTGACGATGACTTGGAAAACCAGCTCAAAATTGAAGCTGACCAGTACATTCCTTATCCGCTTGAAGAAGTAGCTATCGACTTCGAAGTGCAGGGACCTTCGGCACGCAATTCTGATCGTGTAGACGTGCTGCTAGCCGCCTGCCGTAAAGAAAACGTGGAAGTTCGCGAGGCCGCGCTAGCGTTGTCTGGCATGACCGCCAAGGTCGTCGACGTTGAAGCGTATGCGCTCGAGCGTCTTACGGCTTGCTGTCCGCCCAGTTGGGCAGCGGTCATGACGAGTTGACCGTAGCAATTGTCGACATTGGCGCGACCATGACGACGCTGAGCGTTTGCATAACGGTCGGACCATTTACACCCGCGAGCAGTTGTTCGGTGGTCGCCAGTTGACGGAAGAGATTCAGCGCCGTTATGGCCTGTCTGTGGAAGAAGCTGGGCTTGCTAAGAAGCAGGGCGGTCTTCCGGATGACTACGACAGCGAAGTATTGCAGCCGTTCAAAGAGGCCGTTGTGCAACAGGTTTCTCGATCGCTGCAGTTTTTCTTCGCTGCTGGCCAGTACAACGATGTCGATTACATCCTGCTGGCAGGTGGACGCCTCAATCCCTGATCTGGATCGCCTGATTCAGCAGAAGATCGGTACGCAAACATTGGTTGCCAACCCGTTTGCCGACATGGCGCTTAGTGGCAAGGTCAATGCAGGCGCTCTGGCTAGGATGCGCCAGCCTTGATGATTGCCTGTGGTCTGGCGATGAGGAGTTTCGACTAATGGCGCGTATTAACTTACTGCCGTGGCGGGAACAGCTGCGCGAGGAGCGCAAACAGCGGTTTCTGGTGACGTTGGCGAGGCGTATTGATTGTGGCCGGCGGTGCTGTATTTCTCGGCGACCAATACTCTGAATGGCGCGATTGATCAGCAGAATGCGCGCAACGAATTCGTCAAGAAAAGAAATCGCGGTGCTGGACGCTCTGAATAAAGAAATCAGCGAGCTGAAAACGCGTCGCCAGCAGTTACTTGAGCGTATGAAGATTATTCAGGATCTGCAGGGCAATCGGCCGATTATCGGGCGAGTGTTTGATCAGTTGGCCAGAACCTGCCTGATGGCGTGTACTTCACTTCGCTTTCAATGAAAGGCAAAACCATTGCTATTAATGGTGCTGCCGAATCCAACAACCGTGTTTCGAACCTGATGCGTAACCTGAGACGGCTCGGAGTGGCTGGCTGCACCTAACTTGACCGCCGTGAAGGCAGTAACAGCTGGCGAACTGGATCAGGCGAACGTCTTTCAGTTGAGCGTTCAGCAAACTCAGCCTGCCGCTGATGAAGGAGTCAAGAAATGAGCCTGTCTGACTCGTTGGAAAGCCTGCGCAAGATCGATGTTTCAGATCTTGACTTGAATAATCTGGGCTCCTGGCCTGCTCCAGTAAAAGCGATTGCTTGTTTAATCCTATTAGTCGCTGTGTTGGCGCTGGGTTACAACTTTCACTTAAAGGATCTTCAGGCAACGCTTGATATGCAGCGTGGCGAGGAAGTTACCTTGAAAGAGCAATATTCGGCTAAAGCTTTTCAGGCTGCCAATCTTGAAGCCTATAAAGAACAGATGAAGGAAATGGAAGTTTCTTTTGGTGCTCTGCTCCGCCAACTTCCTAGTGATACGGAAGTGCCTGGTCTGCTTGAAGACATCACGCGCACAGGGTTGGGTAGTGGGCTTGAGTTCGAGCAGATCAATCTGCTTCCGGAATCTGCTCAGCAGTTTTATATCGAACTGCCTATTCAGATTTCCGTCGTTGGTGCGTACCACGATCTGGCTACCTTCGTCAGTGGCGTAGCGAGCCTGCCTCGCATCGTGACTTTGCATGATTTCGATATCGTGCCGGTTAGTTCGGAAAGCACGTCGAAGCTGCGGATGAATATCTTGGCTAAAACCTATCGCTACAACGATAAGGGAGCAGCCAAATAATGAAGTTATCTAAACTTATTCTCGGCATCCTTTTACTCGCCACCTTGGCAGGCTGTGACTCGAGCGGCGACTTCGCGGACCTGCAAGCTTATATGGACGAAGTTCGCGCTCGTCCAAAAGGCTCGATCGAACCGCTCCCGAAGTTTCAGCCATACGAAGCGTTTACCTACAGTGCTGCTGCACCGTAGCCCTTTTCAGCCGCCGATCAAGATTGATCTGGTTAATCGTCAAAGGGTTCAAAAGAAATCAAGCCCGACGACACGCGCATCAAACAATTCTTGGAAGGTTTCAATATTGAAGTCTTCCAGATGGTGAGCACACTCTCAAACGAGGCCGGTATGTTTGCCTTGGTTAACGGCGCGGGTGGTGTGCACCGTGTGAGAGTGGGTGACTACTTAGGACGTAACAATGGACGCATCATTGCCATCAGCGAAGGCAAAATCGACGTAGTCGAAATTGTTCCTGATGGTGAAGGTGGCTGGCTAGAGCGGCCACGAAGCCTCTCTCTCAAAGAGCGCTCTTAAGGGTGGGGTGGAAGATGAAAAACAGTACTAGTCGGTACAACGGAACCTGAGTATGAAAAGCTCGCTGTCGCGCATCTGCATATCTGTTTGGTCGCGGTTATGTCGCCAACCTTGTTGGCCGCTAACTTGAAAACGCTCGACGTCGCTGCTTTGCCGGGCGATCGCGTTGAGCTCAAATTGGCATTTGACGAGCCGGTCGCTGCGCCTCGTGGTTACACCATCGAGCAGCCGGCGCGCATCGCGCTGGATCTTCCAGGCGTAACCAACCAGACGGGTTCGAAGAACCGCGAACTGGGTGTTGGCAACGCACGCAGCGTGACCGTTGTGGAAGCCAAAGACCGCACGCGGCTGATTATTAACCTCGCCACATTGGTTCCTTACAGCACCCGCGCTGAAGGCAATAACCTGTTCGTGGTGGTAGGCGAAGGCGCGTTGTCCAACGCTCCGGTGGCAAGCGCCGTGGCGCCTGTTGCACCCCTCTCTTCTACTCCAGCGAAAAAGAACTTCGCACCGGTCAACAAAAGCATTGGCAACATCGACTTCCAACGCGGCGAGCAGGGCGAGAGGGCAACGTCGTTATCCAGTTGTCCGACGCGTCGGTGAACCCGGATATTCAAGAGCAAGGCGGCAAGATCCGTCTGGCCTTTGCCAAAACCGATCTGCCTGAGTCGTTGCGCGTTCGTCTTGACGTGAAAGACTTCGCCACGCCTGTGCAGTTCGTGAGCGCGGTTGAAGAGGGTGATAAAGCAATCATCACCGTCGAGCCTACCGGCATGTACGACTACCTGGCTTACCAGGCTGATAACAAACTGACAATTAGTGTCAAACCATTGAGCCAGCAAGATGCCGAAAAGCGTAAGCAGGATCGCTTCGCCTACAGCGGCGAGAAACTGTCGCTTAACTTCCAGGACATCGATGTTCGCTCGGTTCTGCAACTGATCGCTGACTTCACCGACCTCAACCTGGTTGCGAGTGACACGGTCCAAGGCAACATCACCCTGCGTCTGCAAAACGTACCGTGGGATCAGGCGCTGGACTTGGTGCTGAAAACCAAGGGTCTGGACAAGCGCAAAATCGGCAACGTGTTGATGGTTGCTCCGGCGGACGAAATCGCTGCCCGCGAACGTCAAGAGCTGGAATCGCAGAAGCAAGTCGCCGAATTGGCTCCGTTGCGTAAAGACATCATTCAGCTGAACTACGCCAAAGCCTCGGACATCGCCAAGATCTACGAAGATGAGGGCGCTAAAGGCACGCTGAAAGACGATATGCGTGGCTCGGTAATTTTCGATGACCGCACCAACAGCCTGATCGTGACCCTGACCAAAGAGCGCATTGACGAGCTGCGTCGTATCATTACCCAGCTGGATATTCCGGTTCGCCAGGTGATGATCGAAGCCCGTATCGTTGAAGCCAACGTCAACTATGACAAGAGCCTCGGTGTTCGTTGGGGTGGTACCCAGCTTTTCCGGCAACGGTCGTGGCTCGGTCTACGGTAGCGATGATAACGGCGACGAAGCTGGCGATGACGGCGAAGACAGCAACGGTAACTACCCGTTCGTTGACATGGGCGTCGCAAAACCGCACCGCAGGTATTGGCATCCGGTTTCGTGAGCGACAACCTGATCCTAGATCTGGAATTGTCGGCCATGGAAAAAACCGGTAACGGTGAAGTGGTTTCCCAGCCCAAGGTTGTAACCTCGGACAAAGAAACCGCGAAGATCCTCAAGGGTTCTGAAATTCCGTACCAGGAAGCTAGCTCTAGCGGCGCTACCAGCACCTCGTTTAAAGAAGCATCGCTGTCGCTGGAAGTAACGCCGCAGATTACGCCGGATAACCGCATCATCATCGAGGTGAAAGTCACCAAGGATGAGCCTGACTTCGCCAACGCCCTGAACGGTGTGCCGCCGATCAAGAAAAACGAAGTTAACGCCAAGGTTCTGGTCAGCGACGGTGAGACCATCGTGATCGGTGGCGTGTTCTCCAACACGCAGACCAAGTCGGTCGACAAGGTTCCGTTCCTGGGTGACCTGCCGTACCTCGGTCGCCTGTTCCGCCGCGACGTCGTCTCCGACAACAAGAACGAACTGCTGGTTTTCCTGACTCCGCGTATCATGAACACCTCGGCAATCGCTGTCGAGTCGCTAAATCTGTGCGAAATTTGATTCTTGTAGGCCCGATGGGAGCAGGGAAAAGCACCATCGGGAGGTTGCTGGCAAAAGAGTTAAGGCTGTCATTCAAAGACTCTGATAAGGAAATCGAGCAGCGAACCGGAGCCAACATTCCCTGGATCTTCGATGTTGAAGGAGGCTGGCTTTCGTGAGCGCGAGCAAGCAGTAATCGGTGAGCTCTGTGAGCTTGACGAGTCGTGCTTGCAGCCGGAGGTGGCGCAGTGCTGCGTCCGGAAAATCGCTCGGCGTTGCGTACTGGTGAGTCGCGTGGTCTATCTGCATACATCGGTTGATCAGCAGATAGACCGCACCTCGCGGGATCGTAATCGTCCTCTTCTTCGCACGGCGAATCCTGGCAAAGTGCTCGCCGATTTGATGCATATCCGTGACCCCTTTACCGGGAAATCGCGGATGTGATTATCGAAACGGACGAGCGCCCACCGCGTATGGTGGTGCAGGAAATTCTGGAGCGCCTTGAGGCGCTTCATCCCCGTTAAAGCGCGCTTCGATATGCGCTATCCTATGGCCCTTTTCTCGTGGGGGCTTCGCTGCGGACTCTTCAGGTTGAGCTGGGCGAACGTAGTTATCCCATCTATATCGGCGCGAACCTTCTGGTTTCAGTCCGCCCTTTTTTCACCGCACATTGCCGGCAAGCAAGTTGCCATCGTCAGCAATGAAACCGTTGCTCCTCTTTATCTCGAGTCCCTCAAGCAAGCGCTAAGCGGCTTTGATGTAGCGACCGTTATTTTGCCGGACGGCGAGGCTTATAAAGGGTGGGAAACGCTGCAGCTGATTTTTGATGGTCTGCTGACCGCGCGACACGAACGCAGCACCACGGTTATTGCCTTGGGTGGCGGCGTTATCGGCGACATGGCGGGCTTCGCGGCGGCCTGTTACCAGCGTGGAGTTGACTTTATTCAGGTGCCTACCACGTTGTTGTCGCAGGTCGATTCTTCGGTGGGCGGCAAGACGGGCATCAATCACCCGTTAGGCAAAAACATGGTCGGCGCGTTTTATCAGCCCAACGCCGTGCTCATCGATACCGCAACCCTCAACACATTGCCGCCGCGTGAGTTGTCCGCCGGTTTAGCCGAGGTGATCAAGTACGGGCTTATCTGTGATGAACCCTTCCTGAGCTGGCTCGGAAGCAAATATGGGCGCGCTGCGTCGCCTCGACCAAACCGCCTTGACGGAAGCAATCGCCCGCTCGTGTGCTGCGAAGGCCAAAGTCGTGGGTGCTGACGAGCGCGAGTCCGGCGTGCGCGCCACGCTTAACCTTGGCCATACCTTTGGCCATGCCATCGAAACCCACATGGGTTATGGCGTGTGGTTGCACGGTGAAGCCGTAGCCGCCGGTACGGTAATGGCGCTCGAAATGTCCTGCCGACTTGGCTGGATCAGCACGGCCGATCGTGACCGTGGCATACGCCTGTTCCTTAAGGCGGGACTGCCCGTTATTCCGCCAGAAGAAATGACCGCTGAGGACTTTCTCACCCATATGGCGGTCGATAAGAAAGTTCTTGGCGGTCGGTTGCGCCTTGTCCTGCTCCGCCAGATCGGCGAAGCCGTGGTGACAGGCGATTTTCCACGCGAGATTTTGGATGCCACTCTGGTTGCGGACTACCGCGCCATGGTGGAACACCTTAAAGACTAATTGAGAGCCACATGACCAGTCTGCACGCCGACGAGGCCTTTCTCGGCCACTACCAATTCAGTCACGACCCTTTTGCCGCTCGCGTCCCAGGCTTTAAGTTTTTTCCTGCGCAGCGCAAGCCGGTACTCGGCCAACTGCACCACTTGGCGCGCTACAGCCAGTTGCTGCTGGTAGTGAGCGGGCCGCAAGGCAGCGGCAAAACCCTGTTGCGTCAGGCGCTGGTGGCCAGCACCAATAAACAGGCCGTGCATAGGCGTGGTGTTCTCCGCACGCGGAGCGACCGACGCCGCTGGCGTGATGCGTCAAATCGCTCAAGGGTTGAACGTCCAGCAAGCGGACGCTCGGTCGCTGCTCTCGCAGGTCGCGCAGCTATCGCTGACCGGGCAAGAGGTTTATTTGTTGATTGACGACGCCGAGTCGCTGGACGACGAGGCGTTGGACGCTTTGCTGGCATTGGCTGCTGGCAATGCCGAAGGTCGCCCTCACGTGTTCCTGTTCGGCGAGTCTGCCTTGTTGCCGCGCTTGGAATTGTTAGCCGATGGCGAAGAGCGCTTTCACGCCATTGAGCTCGATCCGTACAGCGAAGAAGAAACCCGCGAGTACCTGGCTCAGCGCCTGGAAGGTGCGGGGCAGGGCGTCGAGTTGTTCACCGATGAGCAGGTGGCGGATATTCACCAGCAGTCGGCGGGCTGGCCGGGCGCAATTAACCAGGTGGCTCGGGAAACGCTTGTCGAATCGATGCTGGCCAATCGGGGCAATGCGCCCAAAGGCGGTATGGCATTCAAACTGCCGAAAAAGCATTTGCTGGCTCTGGTGGTAGTCGCGATTGCTGTCGGCGCGGCGTGGATGATGCAAGGCCGCAGCAAGCAGGAGCCTGAGGCGGCAGCCACTGCTCAGCTGCCGTTGGGCGGCAGTGCAGCGCCAACGACCGAAGGGGCGGCTCCGGCTGCGCCTGCGGACGGTAAAGGGCCTGCGATGGAATTTGCCGGGTCGAACCAGCCACTGCCGTTGCCGTTGGTTGGGCAAGCGCAGCCTGTTATTCGCGAGCCGCTCGCCCAAGCCTCGGGTTTGGGTGACAGCGACGACGACGGCGCTGTCGAGCCGCCGGCTAGCGCCGTTCCGCCGACCGTTACCAGCATGGCGCCGCCGCAAGGCGCCACAGCCAGCACCGCACCCGCTGCGCCGGTTATCGCGCCGTCTGCTCCGGTGGTTGCTCCGCCAGCGCCAACAGTCGCCCCGGCTGCGAAGCCGCAAGCGCCAGCCTCGGCTGCCAAGCCTGCAGCGCCCGCCGCCGCAGCCGCAAAACCTGCTGCTACGCCGGTGAAACCGGTCGCTAAAGTCGAGAAGCCTGCGGCCCCGGCAGCTAGCGGTTCCGGCAGCGGCTGGTATGCCAGTCAGGCGGGCGGCAATTTTGCGCTGCAGGTATTGGGTACGGGTTCGGAGAGCGCCGCGCAGGCGTTTGTTCGTCAGAACGGCGCCGAGTACCACTACTTCAAGAAAACCTTGAACGGCAAGCCGCTGTACGTCGTCACGTATGGCAGCTTCGCTAACCGCAGTGCCGCCCAGGCCGCGATCAAGAACCTGCCTGCCAAGGTGCAAGCCGGCAAGCCGTGGCCGCGTACCTTCTCCAGCATTCAGCAGGAAGCTCAAGCGCGCTGACCGATGCGCGCTTAGACGGCAATGACCGGGTGGTCTTTAGCACGACCGCCTGGTACTTTCTTATAAAAAGGCGACATAAGGTTTCGCGGTTTCGCCGCTCAACATTTGTTCGCTGATATTCGTCTGTGTACAATGACCCCCTTTTGCCTGCGCAAAGCTGGCGCAACGACCTGCGCGCACGGTAAGTGTTTGAAATAGATCAAAGTTTGCCTGGTGAGAGTCCCTATGAAAGCAGGTCTATACCATCCTGATGAGTTCAAGGATAACTGCGGCTTCGGCCTGATCGCCCATATGCAGGGCGAGGCGAGTCATCACTTGCTGCAAACGGCTATCGAAGCCTTGACCTGTATGACGCACCGTGGCGGCATCAACGCCGACGGTAAGACAGGTGACGGCTGCGGCCTGCTGATCCAGAAGCCTGACGCTTTCCTGCGTGCCGTTGCCAACGAGCAATTCGCCGCCGAGCTGCCCGCGCAATACGCCGTGGGCATGGTGTTCCTCAACCAGGACGCCGCCAAAGCCGACGTTGCGCGCGACAACATGAACCGCGAGATTCTCGCCGCCGGCTTGCAACTGATCGGTTGGCGCAAAGTGCCGATCGACACCAGCGTTCTCGGCCGTCTGGCCCTTGAGCGTCTGCCGCAAATTGAGCAGGTGTTCATTGGTGGCGAAGGCCTGAGCGATCAGGAATTTGCAATCAAACTGTTCAGCGCCCGTCGCCGTTCTTCGGTGGCTAACGCTGCCGACACCGACCACTACATCTGCAGCTTCTCGGCCAAGACCATCATCTATAAAGGCTTGATGATGCCGGTCGACCTGCAGCAGTTCTATCCGGACCTCGGTGACGAGCGTCTGATGACCGCCATCTGCGTGTTCCATCAGCGCTTCTCCACCAACACCCTGCCGAAATGGCCGCTGGCCCAGCCGTTCCGCCTGTTGGCGCACAACGGCGAGATCAACACCATCACCGGCAACCGCAACTGGGCGCTGGCCCGTCGCACCAAATTTGCCAACGATCAACTGCCGGACCTGGATGAACTGGGCCCGCTGGTTAACCGCGTGGGTTCCGACTCCTCGAGCATGGACAATATGCTCGAGCTGATGGTTACCGGTGGCATGGACCTGTTCCGTGGCATCCGCATGATCATTCCGCCGGCATGGCAGAACGTCGAAACCATGGACGCCGACCTGCGCGCTTTCTACGAATACAACTCCATGCACATGGAGCCGTGGGATGGTCCGGCCGGCGTGGTGCTGACCGATGGCCGCTACGCGGTGTGCCTGCTCGACCGTAACGGTCTGCGTCCGGCGCGTTGGGTCACTACCAACAACGGCTACATCACCATCGCCTCGGAAATCGGCGTGTGGGATTACAAGCCCGAAGACGTTATCGCCAAGGGCCGTGTCGGCCCGGGTCAAGTGCTCGCCGTCGACACCGAAACCGGCCAGGTGCTGCACACCGACGACATCGACAGCCGCCTGAAATCGCGCCACCCCTATAAACAGTGGCTGCGCAAGAGTGCCGTACGCATTCAGGCGACCATGGACGACGACCATGGCGCCGCCAGCTATGGCAGCGACCAGCTCAAGCACTACATGAAAATGTTCCAGGTCACCTTTGAAGAGCGTGATCAGGTGCTGCGTCCGCTCTCCGAGCAGGGCCAGGAAGCCGTAGGCTCCATGGGCGATGACACGCCGATGGCCGTGCTGTCGCAGCGCGTGCGCCCGACGTACGACTACTTCCGCCAGCAGTTCGCGCAGGTCACCAACCCGCCGATCGACCCGCTGCGTGAAGCCATCGTAATGTCCCTGGAAATCTGCCTGGGCGCCGAGCGCAACATCTTTGAAGAGTCGCCGGCTCACGCTTCCCGCGTGATCCTCAGCTCGCCGGTCATCTCTCCGGCCAAGTGGCGTTCGCTGATGAACCTCGACACCCCCGGGTTCGAGCGTTACGTCATCGACCTCAACTACGACGAAGCATGGGCCTGGAAGCCGCAGTGCGTAACGTGGCCGACCAAGCTGAAGAAGCCGTTCGTAGCGGAAAATGCCTGCTGGTCCTCACCGACCGCAACATCGCGCCGGGCAAGCTGCCGATCCACGCCTCGCTGGCAGTGGGCGCCGCGCACCACCGTTTGATCGAGAAAGGCCTGCGTTGCGACTGCAACATCCTGGTCGAAACCGCTACCGCCCGTGACCCGCACCATTTCGCGGTGCTGGTGGGCTTCGGTGCGTCGGCGGTGTATCCGTACCTGGCGTACGAAGTGCTGGCCGACTTGATCCGCACCGGCGAAGTGCTGGGCGATCTGTATGAAGTGTTCAAGAACTACCGCAAAGGCATCTCCAAAGGCCTGCTGAAAATTCTTTCGAAAATGGGCATTTCTACCGTGGCTTCGTACCGCGGTGCCCAGCTGTTCGAAGCTGTCGGCCTGTCGGAAGAAGTGGTCAACCTCAGCTTCCGTGGCGTTGCCAGCCGTATCAAAGGCGCGCGTTTCGTCGATATCGAAGCCGAGCAGAAGTTGCTGGCCGCCGAAGCCTGGAACAACCGCAAAGCCATTCAACAGGGCGGTTTGCTCAAGTTCGTGTACGGCGGTGAATACCACGCCTACAACCCGGACGTGGTCAACACCCTGCAAGCCGCCGTGCAACAAGGCAGCTACGCCAAGTACAAGGAATACGCCACGCTGGTCGACACCCGCCCGGTGTCGATGATCCGCGACCTGCTGAAAGTCAAAGAAGCCGAAACGCCGTTGGCGCTCGACCAAGTCGAGCCGCTGGAAGCGATCCTCAAGCGCTTCGACTCTGCCGGCATTTCGCTGGGTGCTTTGTCGCCTGAGGCGCACGAAGCCATCGCCGAAGCCATGAACCGCCTCGGTGCGCGTTCCAACTCCGGTGAGGGTGGCGAAGACCCAGCGCGTTACGGCACCGTGCGCAGCTCAAAAATCAAGCAAGTGGCCACCGGCCGTTTCGGTGTAACGCCGGAATACCTGGTTAACGCTGAAGTGCTGCAGATCAAAGTTGCCCAAGGCGCCAAGCCGGGCGAGGGCGGTCAGCTGCCAGGCGGCAAGGTCAACGGTTTGATCGCCAAGCTGCGTTACGCGGTACCAGGCGTAACGCTGATTTCGCCACCGCCGCACCACGACATCTATTCCATCGAAGACCTGTCGCAGCTGATTTTTGACCTTAAGCAGGTCAACCCGTCGGCGCTGGTTTCGGTGAAACTCGTGGCTGAGGCAGGCGTGGGCACCATCGCCGCTGGCGTGGCGAAGGCTTATGCCGACCTGATCACCATTTCCGGTTATGACGGCGGCACCGGCGCTTCGCCGCTGACCTCCATCAAATACGCCGGGGCGCCGTGGGAGCTCGGCCTGGCCGAAACCCACCAGACCCTGCGCGGCAACGACCTACGCGGCAAGGTTCGCGTGCAAACCGACGGCGGCCTGAAAACCGGTCTCGACGTGATCAAAGCCGCGATCCTCGGCGCTGAAAGCTTCGGCTTCGGCACCGCGCCAATGATCGCCCTGGGGTGCAAATACCTGCGTATCTGCCACCTGAACAACTGCGCCACCGGTGTCGCGACCCAGAACGACAAGCTGCGCAAAGACCACTTCATCGGCACCGTGGAAATGGTGATGAATTTCTTCACCTTCGTGGCCGAAGAAACCCGTGAGTGGCTGGCGAAAGTGGGCGTGGCAAGCCTTGAACAACTGATTGGTCGTACCGATCTGTTGGAAATGCTGCCGGGCGAAACCGACAAGCAGAAGTTCCTCGACCTCAGCCCGTTGCTGGGCAGCGACCATATTCCGGCGGACAAACCTCAGTTCTGCCAGGTCGACCGCAACCCGCCGTTCGACGAAGGCAAACTGGCCGAGCAAATGGTCGGCATGGCCAAGTCGGCTATCGACGGTCTGACCGGCGCCGAGTTCGAGATGGACATTTGCAACTGCGACCGTTCCATTGGTGCCCGTGTTTCCGGCGAGATCGCCCGTGTGCATGGCAACCAAGGCATGGCCAAAGCGCCGATCACCTTCCGTTTCAAGGGCACGGCCGGGCAGAGCTTTGGCGTGTGGAACGCTGGCGGTCTGAACCTGTATCTGCAAGGTGACGCCAACGACTACGTGGGCAAGGGCATGACTGGTGGCAAGCTGGTCATCGTGCCGCCTGCCAATAGCGCTTTCAAAACCCAAGACGGCGCCATTGTCGGCAACACCTGCCTGTACGGCGCTACCGGCGGCAAGCTGTTCGCCGCCGGTACTGCCGGTGAGCGGTTCGCGGTCCGTAACTCCGGTGCTCACACCGTAGTGGAAGGCACAGGCGACCACTGCTGCGAATACATGACGGGCGGTTTTGTCTGCGTGCTGGGCAAGACGGGCTACAACTTCGGTTCGGGCATGACCGGCGGTTTCGCCTACGTGCTCGACCTGGACAACACCTTCGTTGACCGCGTGAACCATGAGCTGGTGGAAATCCAGCGCATCAGCGGTGAGTCGATGGAGTCGTACCGTAGCCACTTGCAACGTGTGCTGGCCGAGTATGTGCAGGAAACTTCCAGCGAATGGGGTCGCAACCTCCTGGAAAACCTGGACGACTACCTGCGCAAGTTCTGGCTGGTCAAGCCGAAAGCCGCCAGCCTCGGGTCGCTGCTGTCCAGCACCCGTGCTAACCCACAATAATTTGCGCCTGCCGTAGTGTGATGAGGTTTTTACAATGACTGAACGTCTGAACAACGACTTCCAGTTCCTCGATGTCGGGCGCAAAGATCCGAAGAAGAAGCTCTTGCGCCAGCGCAAGAAGGAATTCGTCGAGATCTATGAGCCCTTCAAACCGGCCCACGCCGCTGACCAGTCGCATCGTTGCCTGGGCTGCGGTAACCCGTATTGCGAGTGGAAGTGCCCCGTGCACAACTTCATTCCGAACTGGCTGAAGCTGGTATCGGAAGGCAATATTCTGGCCGCTGCCGAGCTGTCGCATCAAACCAACACCCTGCCGGAAGTGTGCGGCCGCGTGTGCCCGCAAGACCGTCTGTGCGAAGGGGCGTGCACCCTTAACGACGGTTTCGGCGCGGTCACCATTGGTTCGGTGGAGAAGTACATCACCGACACCGCGTTCGCCATGGGCTGGCGTCCGGATATGTCCAAAGTCGTACCGACCGGCAAACGCGTCGCCATCATCGGCGCCGGTCCTGCTGGCCTGGGTTGCGCCGACGTGCTCGTGCGTAACGGTGTATCGCCGGTGGTGTTCGACAAGAACCCAGAAATCGGTGGTCTGCTGACCTTCGGCATCCCCGAGTTCAAGTTGGAAAAAAGCGTACTGACCCGCCGCCGTGAAGTGTTCACCGGCATGGGTATCGAGTTCCGCCTGAACACCGAAGTGGGCAAAGACGTCACCGTCGACCAGCTGCTCGAAGAATACGATGCCGTGTTCATGGGCATGGGCACCTACACCTACATGAAGGGCGGCTTCCCCGGTGAAGACTTGCCCGGCGTGCACGATGCGTTGGATTTCCTGATCGCCAACGTCAACCGCAACCTCGGTTTCGAGAAGGCGCCGGAAGACTTCATCAACATGAAGGGCAAGCGCATCGTCGTACTCGGCGGCGGCGACACGGCGATGGACTGCAACCGCACCTCCATTCGCCAAGGCGCCAAGTCGGTAACCTGTGCTTATCGTCGTGACGAAGAGAACATGCCGGCTCGCGCAAAGAGGTGAAGAACGCCAAGGAAGAAGGCGTGAAATTCCTCTACAACCGCCAGCCAATCGCCATTGTCGGAGAAGACAAAGTCGAAGGCGTGAAGGTGGTCGAGACCCGTCTCGGCGAGCCGGATGCCCGTGGCCGTCGCAGCCCCGAGCCGATTCCAGGCTCCGAGGAAATCATCCCGGCGGAAGCCGTGCTGATCGCCTTCGGCTTCCGTCCAAGCCCGGCGCCGTGGTTCGAGCAGTTCAGCATTCAGACCGACAGCCAAGGCCGCGTGATCGCGCCGGAGCAATCCAAGTTCAAACACCAGACCAGCAACCCGAAGATTTTCGCGGGCGGCGATATGGTGCGCGGTTCGGACTTGGTGGTTACGGCGATCTTTGAAGGTCGCCAGGCGGCGGAAGGGATTCTCGACTACCTCGAGGTTTAATCCCCGACTTCACCTCGTGTGGGAGCGGCTTTAGCCGCGATGCTCTAGAAATCCCGAGCATCGCGGCTGAAGCGGATCGCCGTCCGGCCGCTGCTACAGTTGGTTTCAGGCTTCACACCAGCGACAAATTGACTCCATAGACAAAAGGCACGGCACCCGCCGTGCCTTTTGCTGTGCGCTCTGCGAAAATGCCGGCACTTTTTTTGCTGCCTACTTTTTCTCAGGAAATGACATGACCACCCTGAAGAACGACCGCTTCCTACGTGCCTTGTTGAAACAGCCTGTCGATGTCACCCCGGTGTGGATGATGCGCCAGGCCGGTCGTTACTTGCCGGAGTACCGCGCCAGCCGCGCCAAGGCGGGCGATTTCATGGGATTGATGCAGAACCCGCAATTCGCTTGCGAAGTGACCCTGCAACCACTCGACCGCTACCCACAACTGGATGCGGCCATTCTGTTCTCCGACATCCTCACCATTCCCGACGCCATGGGCCAAGGCCTGTACTTCGAAACCGGCGAAGGCCCGCGTTTCAAGAAGGTGATCAGCAGCCTGGCCGACGTTGAAGCCCTGCCAATTCCCGATCCGGAAAAAGACCTCGGTTATGTGATGGACGCCGTGCGCACCATTCGCGGCGCTCTCAATGGCCGCGTGCCGTTGATTGGTTTCTCTGGCAGCCCGTGGACGCTGGCGACCTATATGGTTGAAGGCGGCTCCTCCAAGGACTTCCGCAAATCCAAGGCCATGCTTTACGACAACCCGCAGGCCATGCACCTGCTGCTCGACAAGCTGGCGCAGTCGGTCACTCAGTACCTCAACGGTCAGATCCGCGCTGGCGCCCAAGCCGTGCAGATTTTCGATACCTGGGGCGGCAACTTGTCGTCGGCGGCGTACTTGGAGTTCTCGCTGGCTTATATGAAAAAGATCGTCAGCGGTCTGATTCGCGAGCACGAAGGTCGCAAGATTCCGGTGATTCTGTTCACCAAGAACGGCGGGCTGTGGCTAGAGTCGCTCGCCGACGCCGGTGCCGACGCGCTGGGCCTGGACTGGACGTGCGACATCGGCGAAGCCCGCCGTCGCGTGGGTGCGCAGGTCTCGCTGCAAGGCAACATGGACCCCCACCGTGCTCTACGCCCAGCCCGCGGCCATTCGCAACGAAGTGGCGCGCATTCTGGCCAGTTACGGCAAGGGCAGCGGCCACGTGTTCAACCTCGGTCACGGCATCACGCCGGAAGTGAACCCGACCCATGCCGGCGCGTTCCTGGAAGCGGTGCATGAGCTGTCGGCGCCGTATCACCAATGAGGTGATGGGCCAAACAAAAAGGGCGCCGTGAGGCGCCCTTTTTGTTTGTCGATAATTACACTGCCGAACGCTCAACTCCCTGTGGGAGCGGCTTCAGCCGCGATGCTGTTAAGGGAGGGGCGCAAACGGCGAACCACCGTCCGCCGTCTGCAACTCAATCAAGTAATTACGGAAAATCTGCCCCAGCACCTGCGTGGCGATCTCCAACTGCTCGCGGGGCATTTGCGCGGCGACCTGGTCGGCCGTATCCAACGCATCTTCGGCACCGTTTACCGCCGCCATCTTCAGCACGATATACGCCTGCACATTGTTGGCCGGCACGCCTTCGCCGCGGAAGAACATCATCCCCAGCCGATACTGGCTTTGTGCGTGGCCTTGCAGCGACGCTTGCTCGAACAGGGTTAACGCCTGCGGCAAGTCACGCGGCGTGCGTTGGCCATCGTAGTAATACTCGCCAAGTTCGTATTGGGCTTCGGGGTCGCCACTTTGAGCGGCTTGCTGGCAGGAGGCCAAGGCTTCCGCCTGGTCTTCAGGAAGGGTGTTGAGCGAACAGCGGCCAGCGGCCGGAATCAGCAAGGAGTTGCCGCCCGCCGATGCAACCAGTGGCAGCAAAAGCAACAGGCAGCCCAGGGACAGGGTGCGGCCGATGCAATTCATAACAATCAACACGCCTCATCAAACAGTGCGGGCCAGGCCCGGCCGACGGAACGCGACGGCCCGCGCATTATGGAATAAGCCGGGCGCCCGTTACAAAGTGTTTACCGACTTTTGTGTCCCCTCTGTCACACCCTGGCGGCCGTGCAAGTGCAGCAGCAACCAGGCCAACAGCGGATACGCAACGCTAAGCAGCCCATGAAACAAGTCGACCCGCAGAAGCGGCCCGAAGTTTCCCTGAGTGCCGACCACCAGTCCCGCGACGATAAACAGCGTCACCGCAACCGCCGCTGCTGGCAGCGCTTTACCGCCTTGCGTAACGCCCGCGTAAAGCAGCATCAGCAACGTGGCCAGGTTGAGTAGAAGTGTGTAGCTGCCAAGCAATCCCCAGCGTTTGGCACCTTCGAACAAAACGCTGAAGCTGATGATCACCCAGCACCACCCCAACCGCTGCCAATGCCAGCCGCGCACCAGCGTCAGCGCCGCCACGCCGAGGGCCGGAAGGGCGAGCAGGCTGCTCGCCTGGCTGAGTCTGGCGTGCAAGGGTTGCCAGCTTTCGTTCACGCCGAAATGCAGTACGCCCACTGCCGCTGTGACGCCGGTCACCAGCAAGGCCGCGATCACCGCCAGCCAGGTGGCGCGCAACGGTTTCTCGCCCCAGCGCCGGCTGCGCCAAATGCCCAGCACGCTGGCCAGACAGGCCAGGGCCAACAACGCATCGGACGCTGCGGTGCTGTATTGCATCAGCGCAGGGCCGCGAACGCGCGCTCGGCGGCGTCGAGGGTAATTTGCAGCTCTTTGTCGCCATGGGCGATGGAGGTAAAGCCGGCTTCGAAGGCGCTTGGCGCCAGGTACACGCCGCCTTCCAGCATCAGGTGGAAGAATTTCTTGAAGCGCTCGGAATCGCTGCCCATCACGTCGTCAAAGGTGACGATGTCGTCAGCGCCGCTGAAGTACAGGCCAAACATGCCACCCGCCTGCGTCGTTACGAACGGCACACCGGCCGCGTCGGCGCGTTGTTGCAGACCATCGAGCATGCGGCTGGTGTAGGCGGTGAGCTCGTCATGGAAGCCCGGACGGCGAATCAGGTTCAGCGTGGTCAAACCGGCCGCCATCGCCAGCGGGTTACCCGACAGCGTGCCGGCTTGGTACACCGGGCCGAGCGGGGCGATCTGCTGCATGATTTCGCGCTTGCCGCCGAAGCAGCCGACCGGCATGCCGCCGCCGATGATCTTGCCGAACGTGGACAGGTCTGGCGTCACGCCGTAATGCGCCTGAGCGCCGCCGAGGGCGACGCGGAAACCGGTCATTACTTCGTCGAAAATCAGCACCACGCCGTGCTTGTCGCACTGCTCGCGCAGGCCTTCAAGAAAGCCCGGCGCGGGCGGCACGCAGTTCATGTTGCCGGCCACCGGCTCGACGATGATGCACGCCACCTCGTTGCCCACTTCGCTGAGCATTTGCTCGACGGCGCCGATGTCGTTGAAGGGCAGGGTCAGGGTGTGTTTAGCGAAGGCCGCCGGTACGCCGGCCGAACTGGGTACGCCTTGAGTCAGGGCGCCAGAGCCGGCTTTCACCAGCAGGCTGTCGGAGTGGCCGTGGTAGCAGCCTTCGAATTTGATGATGCTGTCGCGGCCGGTGAAGCCCCGGGCCAGGCGGATGGCGCTCATGGTCGCTTCGGTGCCGGAGCTGACCATGCGGACCATTTCCATCGACGGCACGATCGAGCACACCAGCTCTGCCATTTCGGTTTCCATGGCGGTTGGCGCGCCATACGACAGGCCGTGTTCGAGCTGCTTGCGCACCGCTTCCAGCACGTCCGGGTGGCTGTGGCCGAGAATCATCGGGCCCCACGAGCCCACGTAGTCAACGTACTGCTTGTTGTCTTCGTCCATCACATAGGCGCCGGACGCGTGCTTGAAGAACAACGGCGTGCCGCCGACGCTGCGGAATGCGCGCACGGGCGAGTTAACGCCGCCGGGAATGTGTTTTTGCGCGCTGGCGAACAGGGCTTCGGAACGGGACTGGGTCATGGGCAGACTCCTTTAACTGAACAGATGGCGGCGGGCAGGCTGACCTGCCGGCGCACTGGAATTCGACGGTTACGACTGAAACAGGGCGCTGAAGGCGCGGGCGCGGCGGTTCACTTCCTGGGCGCTGTCGGCGCTGAACAGGGCGTGAATGACGGCTAACAAACTGACCCCGCCGGCCACCAGAGGTGCGGCATTTTCCAGGTCGATACCGCCAATGGCGCAGATCGGCAACTGCACGCTGGCGCGCGCTTGCTGCACCAACTCGAGGGTGGCAGCCGGGGCGCCCGGCTTGGTCTGCGAGTTAAAGAAGCGGCCGAAAGCCACGTAGCTCGCCCCTTCGCGGGCGACCTGCTGGGCCAGCTCAAGCTGCGCCAGGCACGTACCGCCAATGATGGCTTTACGACCCAGCAGTGCGCGAGCGGCGGACAACGAGCCGTCGCCCTGGCCGAGGTGCACGCCAACGCCCAAGCGCGCGGCAAGCTCGGCATCGTCATTAATCAACAGGTGGGCACCGTAGCGCTCGCAGAGGTTTTTCAGCGCTTGGGCTTCGCGCAGGCGACGGGCTTCGTCGCTGCTTTTGTCCCGGTATTGCAGCAGCGTGGCGCCACCGTCGAGGGCGGCTTCCACATACGGCAGCAGCTTGCCCCCGGCCAGTAACTGGCTGTCGGTGATGGCGTACAGGCCACGCAGCGTCACGAGTTGAAGTCCAGCGGCAAGCGGCGCGGCACGTACTGGCCACGGCCCAACTGCTCGGCATCGCGCAAGGTGCGCCAGGTATAGGCCAGCGCCGACTGCACCGCGCTCACCAGCGCTTCGCCCTGAGCGAGCCGGCCGGCAAGGGTGCTGGCCAACGTGCAGCCCGAGCCGTGATAACTGCCCGGCAGACGCTCACAGGTGAAGGTGTGCTGGCTGCCGTCGCGGCTGTAAAGACGGTTGTGTATTTGCGCTTCATCGCCATGGCCGCCGGTGATCAGCAGGTGCTGGCAGAACGGCAAAGTTTGGCCGCGCACTCATCGGCCGTGCCTTCAGGCAGTTCGGCGAGAATGCGCGCTTCGGGCAGGTTAGGCGTGGCGATGGTGGCCACCGGCAGCAAGCGCTCGCGCATGGCGAAGCCCACTTCATCCTTGCCCAACGCGCCGCCGCCGCCGGCTCGCAGCACGGGGTCGCATACCAGGGGAACGCCGGGCAATTTCTGCATGATTTCCAGCACGGTTTCGACCATCTGCACCGAGCCGAGCATGCCCAGCTTGACGGCGGCGACCGGCATGTCGGCGATCACCGCATGGGCCTGGGCCAGCACCCATTCGCGGTCAAGCACGCGGAAGTCGCTGACGTTAACGGTGTCTTGCACGGTCAACGCGGTTACCGCCGGAGCGGCGTGGCAGCCTTGCGCAAGCAGGGCTTCGATATCGGCCTGAAGGCCGGCGCCGCCACTCGGGTCGTGACCGGAAAGGCAGAGAACAACGGGGCGGGAGGTATAGGTAGTCATGGTGCGCGAGCTTATCACTTTTCACCTTTTTTGCCCCAGGCGGGCGCTCTGTTCACAGGGTGAGTAATGAGATGACACAGGCAACGAATGGGGCACCACCCTTTTGCGCTGAAGCAGGTGGCCAGTATCGCTGCTGGCACTCGCGATGCCTTGCTGGGGGCGGCTTTCAGCGTAGGGCGGCTATGCTAGAGTGACCCCCATTTTTGAATAAATCAGGTCGGCAGGTGACGTCACTTACGGAGATGGGGCTCCGACGTCAACCGCCAGGCCTTTGCGGGGCAGCATGCGCTACGGTCTTCTACTTGTTCTGTGTTTACTGACGAACCTGGCCCACGCGGTCGAATTCGACGAGTACACCACCCAGCTCGTGCTCGGTCAGGAAATGGACGTGTTCGAGGATGTGCGCGGCGACGCCACCATCAACGACATCACCTCGCCGGCACTGCAAGCCAACTTCCGCCGCCACGACAAACCGGTGCTCAACTCCGGTTACTCGCACTCGGTGTTCTGGCTGCGTATCGACCTCGCTTACCGCCCGCAAGCGCTGCTCGGCCAGCAACCCTGGCTGCTGGAATTGGCGTATCCGCCGCTCGATCATCTCGACCTGTATCTGCCCGATGGCCGCGGCGGCTTCCAACTGGCCGAGCGCACCGGCGATGCATTGCCCTTCGACAGCCGGCAGATCAAACAGAATAACTACCTGTTCGAAATCAACTTGCAGCCGTATCAGCCGCAACGCGTTTACCTGCGCATTCAAAGTCAGGGCTCGATTCAGGCGCCGCTCAATCTGTGGTCACCGAAGGTGTACATGGAACAGATGCCCGGGCGCATCTACCTGCTCGGCATCATCTACGGCGTGCTGCTGGGCATGCTGATTTACAACCTGTTCATCTTCCTCAGCGTGCGCGACCCGAGCTACCTCTATTACATCCTCTACATCGCCTCGTTCGGGCTGTATCAGGTGTCGGTCAATGGCGCCGGCATCGAATATTTCTGGCCCGACAACCCGTGGTGGGCGAACGCCTCCACGCCGTTCCTGATTGGCTCGGCGACGCTGTTCGGCTGTCAGTTTGCGCGCACCTTTTTGCACACCGGCGAGCACAGTCCGTGGGTGGACCGCACGTTGCTGGCGCTATGGCCGTGGGCGCGCTGGTGATGGTATTGGCGCTCACCGTCAGTTACAGCGTGTCGCTGCGCCTGGCCACGTACCTTGCGCTGCTATTCACGGTTGTGGTGTTTACCGCCGGCCTGATTGCCTGGCGTCGCGGCATGCGCGTGGCGCGCTATTTCATCTTTGCCTGGACCACTTTCCTGATTGGCGGCGTGATCAACACCTTGATGGTGCTCGGCTACCTGCCCAACGTGTTCCTCACCATGTACGCCAGCCAGATCGGCTCAGCGATTGAAGTGGGGCTGCTGTCGCTGGCCTTGGCCGACCGCATCAATTCCATGAAAGAAGAGCGCGCGCGAATCCTTTATGACTCGGGCCGCAAACTAGAAACCCTCAACCTTGAACTCGCCAACAGCAACCGCCTGAAAGACGAATTCCTGGCCACCGTCACCCATGAATTGCGCACCCCCATGAACGGCGTTATTGGCTCGCTGGAGCTGATGCAAACCGTGCCCATGGACGTCGAGCTGGAGCAGTACCAAAACCGCCAGCGCCTCGGCGCGCGACATGATGCGCATGGTCAGCGACATCCTCACTCTCACCGAACTGCAAGCCGGCAAGCTGTACCCGTGGCGTGAACCCTTCAGCCTGCGCGGTCTGTTTGGCGGCCTGCGCAGCCAGTTCGCCCCGCGTGCCGAAGAGAAAGGGCTGGGCTTCACGCTGGAAATGGACGAAAGCCTCCCCGACACCCTGGAAGGCGACGCCGGCAAGCTCAGCCAATGCATCGGTTACCTGCTCGACAACGCGATCAAATTCACCCCGGGCGGCGCCGTGACATTGCGCGTGGCGGCGGTGGAGCGGGGGCGCGAAGGGTTGGTGCTGAAAGTGGGCGTCATCGACAGCGGCATCGGGTTCAGCACGCCGAAAGATGGCTCGCTGTATCAGCGCTTCCACCAGCTCGACGGCTCGATGACTCGGGAATACGGCGGCTTGGGCGTGGGTTTGGCGATTTGCCGCAAGCTGGTCAGCCTGATGGGCGGCGGCTTGAGCCACACCTCGGAAGTGGGCGAGGGCAGTCACTTCGAACTCACCGTGCCGCTGTTTCTCTCCAATAGCGGCAACCATCTCGCCAGCGCGCCGTCCCGTGAGCCAGCACGCCGCGGTGGCGGCCAGGCCCTGCGCCGGCCGGAGGAGTGCACGGTGTTGGTGGTGGAAGACAACGGCATCAACCAACTGGTGATGCGCGGCATGTTGCTCAAGCTCGGCTACCGCGTGCGCTGCGCCGACAACGGCAGCGATGCCCTTGAACTGCTGCGCCGAGAGCCGGTAGACGCCGTGCTGCTCGACTGCCAGATGCCGGTCATGGACGGCTTTGCCACCTGCCGCGCCTTGCGTGCGATGTCCAACTGCGCCGAGTTGCCAGTGCTGGCCATCACCGCCCACAGCCACAGCGGCGACCGCGAGCGCTGTTTGGCCGCTGGCATGAGCGACTACCTGGCCAAGCCGGTGAAATTTGAACAGCTGCAAGCGTTGCTGCATGACTGGCTGCTGAGCCTGGAGCCGCCAGCGCCGGCGCGGATTTCTTAAGCGCGACTCTGATCCTGTGGGAGGGGCTTTAGCCGCGATTGGTCCAGACGCATCAGTCAAAAGCATCGCGGCTAATCGGAATGCCGCCCAGCCGCTCCTACAGGGCCCCTCCGTTTGACCCCTTTCTTTTGGCCAGAATGCCCCTTCTTTCCAAACTCTGAATCCTGATTCACTGGCGCCAAATGAATCAGGATTCAGACTATGGCCTACCGACACAGCGCCGCTCGCATTGACCGCGATCAGGAGCAACGCGAGCGCATCCTCGACTGCGCCTTGTTGCTGGTGGTGGAAGGCGGTTTCGCCGCCTTAACCATGCAAACCCTCGCCGAGCGCGTGGGCATCGCCACGGGCAGCCTGTACCGGCACTTTCGCGGCAAGGGCGAACTGGCGGCCGAGGTATTTGCCCGGGCCAGCCAGCGTGAAGTCGACGCCATGGCCAGCGCGCTGCAACTGCCGGGCAGCGAACCAAAACGCCTGGCCGGCGCCCTTGAGCAATTCGCCGCCCGTGCCTGGCAAAGCCGTCAACTGGCATTCGCCCTGATCGCCGAACCTGTGGACCCGGAAGTGGATGAACGCCGCCTCGAATTTCGCGAGGCGTACGCCGCTCAACTCAGCACCGTTATCGAACAGGGCGTGGCCACTGGCGCGTTTCGAACCTCGTCGGTGGCGGTCAGCGCCGCCTGCCTGGTGGGCGCTATTAGCGAAGCGCTGGTCGGTCCGCTTTCACCGCAAGCCCGCGCCGCTCGCGAAGCGGGCGAGCCCGCTCTGCAACTGGCGGACGTCAGCGCCGCCCTTGTTTCCTTTTGTCTACGCGCCCTTGCCGCCGAGGAGTCACAGCCATGAGCACTGCCGTTAATAGCTACGCCGCGTTTGCCGAAACCCACGAAGTGAGCAATCAGCCGCCGTCGCTCGACGGCATCAACCTGTACCGCGCCGACCTGCCGCTGCAGGAGTGGACGCGTCACTTCGGCGGCGGCTGGGCCCACGACCGCATCGATGCCTACGGCGCTTTAGCTGGCGGCCCGCTGATGGCGGCCGGGTTTCTCGCCAACGAAAACAAACCGGTGTTCAAAAGCCACGACCGCTACGGCAACCGCATCGACCTAGTGGAGTTTCATCCCGCCTACCACGAGCTTATGAAGGCGGCGGTGGAACACGGCCTGCCGTCATTGCCCTGGACCGACCCTCGCCCTGGCGCCCACGTCGCCCGCGCTGCCATGACTTATATGCACAGCCAGGCCGAAGCCGGCACCGGCTGCCCGCTGACCATGACCTTCGCCAGCGTGCCGGCGCTGCGTATGCAACCCGACGTCGCCGAGGTGTGGGTGCCGAAAGTGCTCGCCACCCAATACGACCCGCGCAACGTGCCGATGGCGCAGAAGGCCGGCGTCACCATCGGCATGGCCATGACCGAAAAGCAGGGCGGCACCGACGTGCGCGCCAACACTACGCGCGCCTATCCGGTCGGCGTTCCTGGCCCCGGTCAGGCTTACGAATTGGTCGGGCATAGGGTGGTTCTGCTCGGCGCCCATGTGCGACGCCTTCCTTACCCTGGCGCAAACCGACAAAGGCTTGAGCTGCTTCCTGCTGCCGCGTCATCGCCCGGATGGCACCCGCAACGAGTTCTACATCCAGCGCCTGAAAAACAAGCTCGGCAATTGCTCCAACGCCTCCAGCGAAGTGGAATACCGCGGCGCGCTGGCCTGGATGCTGGGCGAAGAAGGGCGCGGCGTACCGACCATTATCGAAATGGTGTCGATGACCCGCTTCGATTGCATGGTCGGCTCCAGCGCCCTGATGCGCCAAGCGTTGAGCCAGGCCGCCAACCACTGCGCGCACCGCACCGTGGGCGGCCGCGTGCTCAGCGAACAAGCCTTGATGCAAAACGTGCTGGCCGATTTGGCCGTGGAAAGCGAAGCCGCCATCGCGCTGAGCCTGCGCATGGCCAAAGCGCTGGATAACGCCCATGACGAAGGCGAAGACAAATTCGCCCGCCTGGTAACGGCCGTAGGCAAGTATTGGATCTGCAAACGCGCGCCGGCCATGATCAACGAAGCCGCCGAATGCATGGGCGGCGCCGGTTATGTGGAAGACAGCATTTTGCCGCGCCTATACCGCGAAGCGCCGGTGAACTCGACCTGGGAAGGCTCCGGCAATGTGCAGTGCCTGGACGTACTGCGCGCCTTGTCGAAAGAGCCGGGCGTGCTTGACGTGCTATTCAGCGAACTGGGCGACGGTCACGGCGACGCGCGCCTGAAAGCGCATATCGACGGGCTGAAGGCCGGCTTTCGCGACACCGCCGACATTCAGTACCGCGCCCGTCAGCTCACCGAAGATGTCGCGGTCGGCTTGCAAGCCAAACTGCTGCTGGAAAGCGGCAATGCGGTGGTGTCTGACGCATTTATCGCCAGCCGCCTGGGCCAGGGCGGCCGCGCTTACGGCACCTTGCCGCGCGGTGCGGACGTGGAAGCGTTGGTCGCACGCAGCACGCCCCATGTTATGGGGTGATGCCACGTGATCGATGCGGGGCAGGCTTCAGTCTCGATTGCCTTTTCCAGGAATCGCGGCTGAAGCCTTCCCCACAGTCATGCCTTTTGCGAACGATGCAGGCAAGATAGGCCGCATGCGAGTCCAGACAGGAAGGCCGATCGTGACCAGCAATACCGACAGTTTTGTTATCGCCCACACCCCCGAAGACGCCGTTGAACGCCTGGCCGAGTTGCATCAGCGGGCCGTGGATGGCCTTAGCCAGGCGCTCAAGGCGTACCTCAAGGATCGGGTCAAACCGGACCCGAGCCAACGCGGTCTGTTCCGCTACCCCGAACTGCGCCTGACCTACCTGTGCCAAGGCGAAGTGCCGACCACCGTGCGCGCCTACGCCAAAGTGCAGGTGCCTGGCACCTACAGCGTGACCGTCACCCACCCGGCGGCGTTTCGTAAGTACCTGCTCGAACAACTGCGCCCATTGATGAACGACTTCACCGTGCAGGTGGAAGTCGGCGTGAGCCAACAGGACATTCCGTACCCCTACGTGGTGGAAGGCGGCGATGAACTGGCTGGTTCGGGCGTGACCGCAGCGGAATTGTCGCGCGTGTTCCCAAGCACCGATCTGTCAGCCGCCACCGACGGTATCGCCGACGGCTTGTACGATTGGCAAAACATCGACCCACTGCCGCTGGCCCTGTTCGACGCCGCTCGGGTGGACTTTTCCCTGCGCCGGCTGGTGCATTACACCGGCAGCGACTGGCGCCATGTGCAGCCGTGGATTCTTCTGACCAACTACCACCGCTACGTTGACCAATTCATTCGCCACGGCCTGGCGCAACTGCGCGACGACCCGCGCTTTGTACGGATGGTCTTGCCGGGCAACGTGATCATTGAGCGCGGTACGTCCGAAGAAGACGCGCAAGCGGTTGCCGATGCCGTGGTGTGGCACCGTTATCAAATGCCGGCTTACCACCTGATCGCCGCGGATGGCCATGGCGTGACGCTGGTAAATATCGGCGTGGGCCCCTCGAACGCGAAAAACATCACCGACCACTTGGCCGTTTTGCGCCCGCACTGCTGGCTGATGATTGGTCACTGCGGCGGCTTGCGTCAGTCGCAAACCATTGGCGACTACGTGCTGGCCCACGCCTATATGCGCCGCGACGGCATTTTGGACCGCGTGGTGCCGCCGCACGTGCCGATTCCGGCCCTGGCCGAAGTGCAACTGGCCTTGCAGGAAGCCGCCGCTGCCGTTACCGGCGAAAAGGGCGAAGCGCTGAAACGGCGTCTGCGTACCGGCACGGTATTGACGTACGACGACCGCAACTGGGAACTGCGCTGGGCGCAGGAACGGCCGCTGATCAACCTGGCTCGCGCCATTGCCGTGGACATGGAAAGCGGCACCATCGCCGCCCAGGGCTATCGGTTGCGGGTGCCGTACGGCACGTTGTTGTGCGTATCGGACAAACCGTTGCACAGCGAAATCAAACTGCCGGGCGCGGCGGGCGCGTTCTACGAGCGAGCGGTGAACCAACACCTGCACATCGGCATCGCCGCCCTCGACCTGATGCGCACTCAGCTCGACTCACTGCACTCACGCAAACTGCGCAGCTTCGACGAGCCGCCGTTTAGATAAGGCGGGAAATTTCGTCGTTAACCCTTTGGGCGCGGCTGGGCGGCGTTCCGATTAGCCGCGATGCTTTTGGAAAAGAGCATCGCGGCTAAAGCCGCTCCCACAGGTTTCGATTGTGGGCAAAATCGGCCGCCCCGTTCAGAGGACAACACAGCAAACGCCGTCATTCCCGCGAAGGCGGGAATCCAGAATCTCCAAGGGAACCCACAACCGTGGACATTCCCCGCTCGCGAACAACCAAGCCGCTCACACAGGATAAATACCGCCCCTGTGGGAGCGGCTTCAGCCGCGATGCTGTTGAAATCACCGTCTCAAAGCGTTACCCACCGAGGGCATGCTCAAGGAATGGCCCACGAATCCCCCGGCTGCGGCACGCGAAAGCTCTGCGGGTCCACGTCCTGCTCCTGCAACGCCGCCGCCAGATCCGCCGGCGGGGCGAACTGCCCTTCATCGGTGAGGCGGAAGGTGCCGAAGTGAATGGCCATGCTGTTTTTGGCCTGCAATTGCCGGTGCGCCTGCACGGCGTCGTCGGGGTTCATGTGGTGGTCGCGCATAAACCAGCGTGGCGCGTAGGCGCCGATCGGCAACAGCGCGAAGCGCATCGGCCCGAACCGTTCGTTGATCAGTTTGAATTCCGGCCCCAACCCCGTGTCGCCGGGGAACAGCAGCGGGCCGCTCGGCGCTTGCAGCACAAAGCCCAGCCACAGCGTGTGGTTGGTATCGCTGCGGGTGCGTGACGACCAATGCTGCACAGGCACGCCATGCACGCTGAGGGTCGGGCTGATGGCCAGTTCCTGCCACCAATCAATCTCTGCCACGTCGGTAAAGCCGGTCTGCTTGATCAGCGCGCCGTTGCCCAGGCCCGTGACCACTTTGGCTGTCGGAAAGCGCAGCGCCAGTTTGCGCAGGCTTTCCAGGTCAAGGTGGTCGTAGTGGTTGTGGCTGACGAGAATCAGGTCAATCGGCGGTAACTGCTCAATGCTCAGCCCCGGTTGCTGGAAGCGTTTCGGGCCAATAAACGTGAACGGGCTGACCCGCTCGGACCACACCGGGTCCGTGAGAATGTTCAGGCCCTGATGTTGCAACAGCACGGTGGCGTGGTTGATGTAAGTGGCTTGAAGCGCATCGCCCATCACCCGCTGCGCCAGCACGGGCGGAGTTTTTGCCGCCGGTTGGCTGACCCAGGCGTCGGTGCGCTCGCGGTTGAGCTGCCACTTGAGCAGGTCGCGCAGGCTTTTTTCCGGGGTGGGTTGAATGTTGCGGAAGCGCTCGCCATCGAAGTGGTCGCTGGCGGGGCCTTGGTAAGCGGAGTTGTTACAGCCGGCCAGGGTCAGCAGGCTCAGTAACCAGGTGGGGCGGAGGTTACGTGGCATCGACGAAACTCGCAGGGGGAAGATGCAGGCAAACCTAGCATGGCCGCTTGGGTTTGCCTGCTCCCTTACATGTTTTGCAACTCAACGCAGCGCGTTATTTGCTGGCGTCGAGCACCACGCGGTAACGGGCTTTGCCGGCGCGCAGGTGATCGATGGCGTCGTTCACTTTGCTCATGGGGAACATTTCCACCTGAGGCACGATTTGATGACGGGCGCAGAATTCCAACATTTTCGCCATGTTGGCCGGTGAGCCTACGGGCGAGCCGGAGATGGCTTTTTGCGCGGGAATCAAGCTGAACACGTGCACCGGAATGGCGCTCGGCACGATGCCGACAAAGTGCAACCGGCCACGCCCACGCAAGGTGGCGAGCAGGCTGTTCCAGTCCAGATCAGCGCTGGCGGTGACGAGCAGGAAATCTAGAGTGCCGGCGATCGCTTTCATCGCCGCGCTGTCGGTGGACGCGACAGCCTTGTGCGCGCCCAGGCGCTGGGCTTCTTCCTGCTTGCTTGGCGAGGAGGTAAACGCCGTGACTTCGCAGCCCCACGCATTGAGGAATTTCAGTGCCAGGTGACCGAGGCCGCCGATGCCAACCACGCCGACGCGGTCGGTGGGTTTGATGTCCAAGTCCACCAGCGGGCTGAACACCGTTGAGCCGGCACAAAACAGCGGGCCGGCCAAGCTTGGGTCGATGGCCTCTGGAATCGGAATCGCCCAGGCCCAATGGGCGCGCAGGCGATCAGCGAAGCCGCCATTGCCGCCGATGATGGTGGGTTGCACGGTGCGACACAGCTGGTGCGAACCTTCCATGCACGAAGCGCAGTGCATGCAGCTGCCTTTGTTCCAGCCGATGCCCACACGCTGGCCAAGTTTGAGGCCGCGCACCTGGTCGCCCATGCGCACCACGGTGCCGACCACTTCGTGGCCGGGAATGAACGGATAGCGGGTGCGGCCCCATTCGTTGTCGATCATCGATTGGTCGGAGTGGCAGATGCCGCAGAACTCCACCGCCACTTCAACATCTTCGGCGGCGAGCGGGCCTGGATCGTATTCATACGACTGCAGCGGGGCTTTGGGCGCGGTAGCGGCCCAACCGGTGAACTTCTCGACCTCGGACGTGCTCATGCAAGGATTCCTTGTGGGTTAGACGGCGCAACGCAGCAGCATAACCATAGACGGCAAATGATGAAGCGAGATAAGCCCGGTTGATGGTGCGTGCATGGCCTCGCGTTACACTGTGCAGCCTGCTCGTTGCCCTGGATTGTTCATGTCGCGCCCGCCTCGTCCCGCCCGCCCAGCTCCCCGCCGCGTCGCCAAAGCGCCGCCGGCTGAGCCGACGTTGTTGCTGTTCAACAAGCCGTTCGACGTGCTGACCCAGTTCAACGATGAGCAGGGCCGCAGCACGCTCAAAGACTTTATTGCGGTGCCCGGCGTTTACCCGGCCGGGCGGCTGGACCGCGACAGTGAAGGGCTGCTGCTACTGACCAACGATGGGCAGCTGCAAGCGCGAATTGCCGACCCCAAACACAAACTGGCGAAAACCTATTGGGTGCAGGTCGAAGGCGAGCCGACCGAAGCGCAGCTGCAACAATTGCGTGATGGCGTGACCTTGAATGACGGACCGACCTTGCCGGCTGAAGCGCGGCAACTGGCCGAACCTGAACTGTGGGAGCGCAATCCGCCGGTGCGGTTTCGCAAGAGCATTCCGACGTCGTGGTTGGAATTGGTGATCAGGAAGGGCGCAACCGCCAGGTGCGGCGGATGACAGCGGCAGTGGGGCTGCCGACGTTGCGGCTGGTACGGGTGCGGATTGGGCCGTGGAGTATCGAGGGGCTGGGGTTGGGGGAGTGGAAGGCGGTTGAGGCACGGCTTTGAGTCGTTCGTCGTAGGTTGGGCGGTGCGCGTGGCTCACCGAGCGCGACCAACCCAACCAGCGCGCAAATTCCTGCTCGGCTCTAGAAGCCTTCCAGGCTTCCAATCACCACGGTCTTGATGATGAAGCCCAACACGCCCAGGCCCAGGGCGAGGAACAGGACCATGGTGCCGTAGCGGCCGGCTTTGGATTTTTTTGCCAGGTCCCACACGATAAAGGCCATGAATATCACCAGGCCGCCGACCAGGATGATCATCATCCACTCTTCAAACTTTTCCGGTTCCATCACAACCTCAGGTATTCGTCAGACACAACCATACTGCCGCAGGCCTCAAGGCCGGGCGTTGGCGGGCGATTATACGTCAGCCTCCACATCTGTGGCCGCAGGTTGTCGGGGCAAGCGTTTAGCTGCGCAGGTGTTGTAACGGCAGTTGGGTGCTGGAGATTACCTGGTTGAGCACGAAGCTCGACCGCACGCTGGTGACGCCTTCGATGCGCGTGAGCTGGCCCAGCAGGAACTTCTGGTAATGGTCCATATCCGGCACCACCACCTTGAGTTGGTAGTCCGCGTCCATGCCGGTCACCAGGCAACACTCCAGCACTTCCGGGCACTGGGTGATCACCGCTTCGAAGTGCTCGAAACGCTCGGGCGTATGTCGGTCCATGCCGATGTTCACGTACGCCGTCAGGCTCAGCCCCAGCTTCTTGCGATCCAGCAGCGCTACTTGTCGAAGAATGTAGCCGTCATCTTCCAACTGCTTGACCCTGCGCGAGCAGGGCGAGGGCGACAGGCCGATCCGTTCGGCCAGTTCCTGATTGGAAATGCGCGCGTCGCGCTGTAATTCGGCCAGTATGTTCAGGTCGTAGCGGTCTAGGTTGTTCAAGATGGCGCCCCATTCGGTGTTAATTGCGCGACATGGTGCGTTATGAGCTAAAGATTGCGCAAGCGGCCTATCGATCAGCAATATTCGCAATCCTGTGTCGCACGGTCAGGCCTACACTTTCCTTCAAGTTAAATGACCCGGACGCAAGTCCAACTGGCCCGCTCAATCAGGCGCGCCAGAGCCGCCGATCCCACCGGGTCGCCTCGGCAACCGGGTCCGCACTGCCCAACCAGGCGGGCGAGACAGGCGGCGACACAATCGCCAGCAGAGGACAGAAATGGGCCCCCCTGAGGGCCCTTTTTTTTTGTGTTCCTAAGCGATCGGCTGCGCGTCGGTCTGGCTGCGTTGAAAACCAATTTCCAATGCTCATGGGCTACAGCCCACTGCGCTCGTAAATTGATTTCCGCCTTGCCAGACCTAGCTCGCTCGATCTGGAGCGGCGGGGGGGGGGGGGCGGAAATCTTTTTTGGTTGTGCTTCCTGTTCTGCAACTCCGCTAGTGGCCGTTGTCGAAGTGGTTACCGATGGGCTACAACATCCGGCCGTTCTGCAATACGGGTGGTAGGTGTGTCGCGGTCTTTTCCCTCTGGAGTAGAAGTCATGAAGTCGCAGCTGTGGCGCCTGGCAGGTGTAAGCGTCCTTTCCCTGGCGATGTGCGCCAATGCGCTCGCCGATGACGGGCCGGATGTGCGTTCGGTGATGGGCGGCAGTTCGCAGCGTGATCAGGGGCGCGGCAACAGCGGCGGTAATCAGGGCGGGCAGCCGCAAGCGCGTCCGCAGCAGCAGCAGGGACCGCAGGGCGCTGCTCGAACATTGGGCGGCAGCAGTCCGTCGCAGCGTGATCGTGATGATCACGGCGGCAATGGCAACGGTCACAACGGCGGCTACAACGGCGGTGGTAACAATCAGGGCGGCTATAACGGTGGTGGTTATAACCAGGGCGGTTACAACGGCGGCGGGTACAACCAGGGCGGCGGTCAGAACCACAACGGCAATGGCTACAACGGTGGTTATAACGGCGGCCACAACGGCGGTGGGCGCGATGACGATGACCGCGGCCGTCCGAGCAATAACGAACCCCGCGGGCCGCAGGGGCCGGCACGGCAGCTGGGTTCCAAGTCGCCACCCCCCGCCGGGCAATCAATGGCATGGCGGGCGGCCGGATGGCGGTTGGGGCCGGGCCCGCGCTGGCAGCCGGGCTACCGGGTAAACACCATTCCCTCGGGCCGTTGGCGCGTGCCGCACGGCGGGGTCGACTATTACTACGCCGACGGTTACTGGTACCGGCCATATGGCCCGAGCTACATCGTCGTCACGCCGCCTTACGGCGTTCGGGTGCGCACGCTGCCCTCGTACGCCGAGCAGCTGTGGATTGGCAGCGCGCTGTATTTCATCGCGGCTGGCACCTATTACCTGTACCAGGCCGACCGCCAGGAATATGTGGTCACCAGTCCACCCGTTCAGGTGACGAGCAACAACGGCTGGCAGGGCAACGGCTACGACGTGGTGGCGTATCCGGCGCGCGGGCAGAGCGAAGCGCAGTTGGCGCAGGACCGCTACGACTGCCATCGCTGGGCCGTGAATCAAAGCGGCTTTGATCCCTCGCAAGCCACCTATGCGCCGGCGCAAAACGTGGCGGACATCTACCGCCGCTCGCTGGGTGCCTGCATGGCCGGGCGCGGTTACAGCGTGAATTAGCCTTTCAGCGCACACAAAAAAGCCCCGCAGTTGTCGGGGCTTTTTTATCGGCTGACCGTTTACAGGCGCTTGAGCAACCCTTCGAGCAGCACGGCTTGGTCTTCGGCCAAATCGATGATGTGGAAGCCCGACCAACAATGCTGACCGTCGGCGCCCGGGCGGCTCCACAGACAATCCGCACCCAGGCGAACTTCGGTCAGGCCTTCGACTGGCGGGTAGGAAACAAGGCGGCATTCCAGCAGCGCATCGGCTTCTTGCGGGCAGTCACCAAATAGCATGAAGCCCTCGGCGGAGAGATCCACTACGCGGCCCAAGTGGCGCTCGGTGTGCAAGTCGTACACTTCCAGATGCAGCTCTGCGGCGTGTCGGCTGTGCTGGCGACGATCGTCCATTACGGCTCCTTAACTGTTGTCGGCGCGACCGGTGAAGCGTTGCAACACCCGGTAGATGGCGGTCAGGGCGCGGTCCACCAGCGGGGCCTCGCGTTCGGTTTGGAGGATGCGAACCAGACCTTGTTCCATCTCATTGGCTAAAATCGTCAGCGGTTTAATCGCCACACGCTGGCCGCTGTGGTCGACGAACATGTAGTTGTGCGTGGTCGGGCTGAACCATGACAGCTTGAGGTTACGCACCTGCGCACCGTCGATAAATTCAAACCAGGTACCAAACTCGATACGGCCCAATTCCTTGGCAATTAGCTGAGCCTGGTGCGACAGACCCGAGGCTTGCGGGGCGATGGTCGCTAACGCGGCGTCCTCGCCAAGCATGGCGCCGAGCGGGCTTTCCGGTAGCACCGGATTGAGCTTGGCGGCCACCAGTGGCTGCTTGGCTTGCACCGCGTGTTGGCAGGCGACGATGTCTTGAAGTAAGCGGCGGATACCGTCTTCGTGATAGCCGCCGAGAATCTCCAGGCCTTTGCGCAGGTCTTCCAGCAGCTGCACACGAATCGACTGCAAGCGCTCCTGACCGGCTGCGTTCAGCGGCGTGCTGCTCCAGGCAAGCTGCTCGGCCACATCGCTGTAGCGTTGCCACTCGGGGCTGCGTTCGCCGTGGCGCAGCAGCACAAATACCAGCGCGTCGGTCCAAGTCAGTTCGAGAAAGTTGCGAATGAGCGGCGGCGGCTGACGGTTGGCCAGCGCGCGGGCAATGATGTCCACCGCTTGCTGGCGCGCACCGAGCAATTTGTCGCGACCTTTGGCGGCTTCCACCGCACGCCGCTCCCGCAGCGCCACCTTGTGTTGCAGGTTGGTGGTGAACTCGTTGAATTCTTCGAGCAGGCTATCGAACAGTTTCAGCTCGCCGTCGAAACCCTGAATGACGCGTTCGACTACCCAGTGAATTTTCGCCAACAGGCCGCGGTCGTCTTCTTCGCCGCCATACAGTACGCCGGCCTGGGCCATGGCGTTGAGCAAGCGTCGCGCCGGGTGATGATGTTGGGTGAACAGCGCCTTATCCAGCAACGCCACTTTCAGGTAAGGCGTGTGCAGGTGGGAGAGGGCGGTTTTGCAATTGTCTGGCAGGTTTTCGTCATCAAGAATGAAGTCGAACAGCATGCCCACCAGGTCGATTACATCCGCTTCCTGGTCCGACAGCTTTTGCTGGCCGGGTTCGCTGCTGTGAGTTTCCAACTGCTGCTGCAGATCGACTTTGAAATCTTCGACTTGCTGCGGACGTTGCAAACGCTGTGAGAAATCCAGCGCCGACTGTTGCTGCAAACGGTTCAGTGCGTCGAGCAGGTCGCTGGCCGCGTAGGTGCGTGTCGCGCCGCTGGGGGCGAAGCTGGCGATACTGCGCGTGCCGCCCAGAAGCGGCGCATCGACGTTGTAATGCCGGCGCTCGCCAAGCAAGGCAGCAAGGCTACTGAACAATGCGGTTGGGTCGGTCGGCTCCGGGCCAGACGCATCGTAAGGCACGCGTGCGGCTTCGGCGCTAGGTACGGCGGCCGAGGCGGCGGGCGCTGTGCCGGCGGGTGCCGGTTGCGCATTGCGCACGGGCTCGTTGGTCGCTGCGGGCGCTGCGCTGGCCGGCTCACGCGGCGCCGTTGGGGCGCGTCGGGCATCGGGGGTGCGTTGCGGGGCGTACTTGAGGTTGGGCAAAACGCCGGCATCGATCAGGCGCTGGTTCATCGCTTCATACAGACGGTCGAGGCTCTGCATGACGTGGCGATCAAACAACATATAGAGGATGGTTTTGATCTGCGGCGGAAACGGCGTGGGCGCCAGCGCTTCGCGAAACGCCTGGGCAATCGCCCGCGGACCGAATGGGTTGTTGTCTTCGCCCAGCTTCTGGCCGTTGTTCAACACTGCCAGCCGTTGCTCGAGTGCGAACAGCGGCTCGGCGCAGCGGGCTTTGACCCGGCTGACCATGTTGGTGACTTGCAGACTCTCTTCGTAATCTTCGTTTTGAATCAACGACAGATCTTCAGCACGCAGCCCTGTCGCGTTCGCTTCGGGCTCGAGCGTGCCTTCAAGAAAATTAGAAAAGTTTTGCGCCACGCGCTGGTGGTAGCTGCGTTCGATTTGCGGTCGCTGCCGACGAATTTCGCGCATGTTGTCGAAAAACAACGACTGCACTTTATTGTTCTCGGCTTTCTCGGCGCATTCAAACAACGTGTCATCAACCTGCCCGAATACCCCGGTGAGGTGTTCGGCCAAACGATTCATCGCGAGCTTGCGGCAACCCTGCACCAGGTCCCCAAAACGCGGCTGAATTCCGCGGCTGGCAAGCGTCTGGTGGGTTCTCGATGGTGGGGGTACGTCCTGCGTGCTCATGGACTGTCCTGTTCAAGCCAAGCGGCTTATGCATCCTGCGGCGATCATATCTCACGCAAACATAGAGTGGCGATCACGTCGCTGCAAATCATTGTCTTAAAAGCTATTTAGGGGGTTGACAGGGTCGCGGATATCCTTAAAATGCAGCGCCTCGATACGGCAAATGGCTAACGCCAAATGACGTAAAGAGATGGAAGCAAGTAGTTCCGCGATAGCTCAGTCGGTAGAGCAAATGACTGTTAATCATTGGGTCCCAGGTTCGAGTCCTGGTCGCGGAGCCAATCTTTCAACCGGGGTATAGCGCAGTCCGGTAGCGCGCCTGCTTTGGGAGCAGGATGTCAGGAGTTCGAATCCCCTTACCCCGACCATTTTTGGGTCGTTAGCTCAGTTGGTAGAGCAGTTGGCTTTTAACCAATTGGTCGTAGGTTCGAGTCCCACACGACCCACCATTTTTGGCTCTTGATGTTTGAAGAGTTGAATCTTAGGCAAAGCGCTTAACGGCGTGGAGCCATCAAAAAAGGCGTCCTTCGGGACGCCTTTTTTGTTTGTGCTTTTTAAGCCGCCGCGTTCGACGGTGGAGCTTGGCAGGCGTGGGCTGAGCTTCGCCCACGCCTGTATCTCGTTGTCAGTGCAGCTTCAAACGCGGCTCCGTCCCACGTCCGATTCTGTCGCTGAGCATCAGCATCATGGTGCGGAACACGCCATACAGCGCCATCTGGTGCATACGGTACAGCGACACATAAAACATCCGCGCCAGCCAACCTTCCAGCATCACGCTGCCGGTGAGGTTGCCCATCAGATTGCCCACCGCCGAAAAACTCGCCAGCGAAATCAGCGAGCCGTAATCACGGTAGCGATAAGCCGGAAGCGCTTTGCCCTCAATACGCAGCTTCAACGATTTGGCCAATAGGGACGCCTGCTGGTGCGCGGCCTGCGCGCGAGGCGGTACGTTGCGGCCGTCTTCACCTTGCGGGCACGCGGCGCAATCGCCGAAGGCAAAAATATTATCGTCACGCGTGGTTTGCAGCGTCGGGCGCACCTGCAGTTGATTGATGCGATTGCTCTCCAGCCCATCAAGGTCTTTCAAGAACTCCGGCGCACGAATACCGGCGGCCCACACCTTTAAGCTGGCCGGAATCTCCTGGCCCTGCGCAGTTTTCAAACTGTCGCGCGTCACCTCGCTGACCGCCGCATTGGTCAGCACCGTGACGCCGAGTTTTTCCAAGGTTTTATGCACCGGCTGGCCGATGCGCTCCGGCAGTGCGGGCAACACGCGCGGTCCAGCTTCGATCACAGTGATGCGCATGTTTTCCGGCTTGATGCTATCCAGGCCATACGCCGCTAATTCGTGGGCCGCGTGGTGCAACTCGGCCGCCAGCTCCACGCCGGTGGCGCCGGCACCAACGATGGCCACGCTAATTTGTCCCGCGCTGTCCGCCTGATTGGCATGGGCGCGCATGTAGTGATTCAGCAGTTGCCGGTGGAAGCGTTCGGCCTGCACGCGGGTGTCCAGGAACAGGCAATGCTCCGCCGCGCCTGGCGTGCCGAAGTCGTTGGTGGTGCTGCCGACCGCAATCACCAGCGAGTCGTAATCCAGCGTGCGCGCCGGTACGAGCTCTTCGCCGTGTTCATCAACGGTGGCGGCCAATTGAATTTTTTTCGCCGCGCGGTCCAGCCCCTGCATCCGGCCTAGCTGAAACTCGAAGTGGTTCCACTTGGCTTGGGCGACGTAGTTGAGCTCATCTTCGGACGAGTTCAACGAGCCGGCCGCGACTTCGTGCAGCAGCGGTTTCCAGATGTGGGTGAGGTTGGCGTCAACCAGGGTTACGCGCGCGATGTCGCGTTTACCCAAGGTTTTACCCAGGCGGGTGGCAAGCTCCAGGCCGCCGGCGCCGCCGCCGACAATAACAATGCGATGGGACATGGTGAGTTCTCACAAGGCTTTTAAGGATTCGGGCAAAAGCCGGCGAGGCGAGCGCGAGGCAGCTCATAGCACTAACCGGCTGAGTAAACGGCTGAGAAGGCCCAGACCAATAACTGAGACCAACACGATTGAGAGCAAAAACCACGGACGGAACGGCCGGCGCTCGACTTGGTGATGCGGCGCGCTAAGGTGCTGGTCGACGCGTTGCTGGTCGTCTGGGCTGAGTCGGCTGGTCATGGCAGGCCTCGTTTGGGATAAATCCATTCTAGTCGTGGGATTTAATCTGGCTCAACGTAAAGCGTGTCCTGCAAACGAATAATCCCACCCTCCAGCACACGGGCGGTAATTCCGCCGTGTCCCCGCGCAGCCTGAAACGTGCCGCGCCCCAAGCGTTGTTCGAGGCGGGCACAGGGCTGGCACCAACCGGTGGTTTCCAGCAGTGCCTGGCCCAAGCGGAAGCGCCGATTCTTCAGGCTGAACAGATTGATGCCGCTCACCGCGAAGTTGCGGCGCATGTCGGCCGGCGTGATCGCTTGCTCGGCGGGCCGACCTAACAGCGCGCTGATGACCGCCAAGTGCTCCCATTGAATCAGCGTCACTTGCCGTGCGTTTCTCGGTCCGGGCCGGCTGCGGTCGCCGGTCAAGCCGGCTTCTCGCCGTGCTTCCACTGCATCCAATTCGATCATCGGCTCGCGCGAAACCGGTCGCACACCAATCCAGCGAACCTCGCCGTGTTGCGGTACGTCGGCGATGAGTTCCAACAGCTGACTCATAGACTGATTCCAATATCCAACAGCACCGTTCGGCCAAGGTTGATGCGCAGAAAGTCTGGCGCGCCGGGATGGGCGAACAACACCCGGGCGAAGTTCGGTCCTAACACAGACAGCGACCGCCAGCCCTGGTGCAGAAATTCGGTGGGAGGCGGGAAGGCGCTGTTGAAATTGGTGATCTCACGCTTGAGGTTCACGTAGGCGAGCATGTCGAGGTTGGCCACGTCGATACCGCGTTCGCGGTAGCTCGCGGTCTTTTTGCGAAGGGTCGGCGCTAACCGGTTATGCAGTTCGGCGGCGGTAATTTTTTTCGGCCGGGGCTCGTGCTCGACCAATTGGCTGAGGGAATACGCTTTGCGGCGTCGCTCCAGCTCCTGCCGCCATTCATCGTTAAGGCGGCGGCCTTCATCCAGCACGAAAAACACCTCGAAATGGGCGTCGTGAAACAGCACATCGGGCGGGTCTTTTTCAGCGGCGCTGAATTCTTCCAAGCGATGCGGCACATTCAGCGCCTGCAAAAAACGCCGGCATACCCAGCGCTCCCGCTCCCATTTCTGGGCGTTGGAAAGCAGGGCGTTGGCCTGTTCGGCTTGGTCGGTCAGTAGACGCAGGTAGTCGGAATCATCCATGCCCGCCAGTTTAGACGTCTGACAAGGCCGGTGTAGACTGCGATTTCGCCTAGGCAGGAGTCCTCTATGTCGATTCGCCCCGCGCTGCTCACTCGCCATGCCGCATTACGCGGGCTGGGGAGCGTTCGCGAGCTCGCAGAGGACGCGCCGTCGTGATCGCCGCCGAGTTGCTATCCACCACTACGTTGACGGCCGGCTGGCTGATTTATCTGCCCGTGCTGGCATGGGCCGTATTTCGTTCGCCCTGGCTGGAGCTATTCAGCGACACGCGCCGCCAGCACTTGCTGTTCGGCACCGTGCTGGGCTTGTTTGTGCTGTGGTTGGTCAGGCGCGATTTCGACGTGGGCGTGTCATTCCATTTTATCGGCATGACAGTCGTGACCCTGTTGCTCGACTGGCCGCTGGCAATCGTCGGCGGCCTGGTCGCCCAGCTCGGCTTGCTCGCCATTGGCCGGCAAGACCTAGCGGCCATCGGCGTGAACGGTGTGTTGCTGGTGCTGGTGCCGGTATTGGTCACCGAAGTGTGCGCGCTGTGGGTAGAGCGCCGGCAATCGCAGAATCTGTTCGTCTATATCTTCTGTTCCGGCTTTTTCCCGGCCGCGTTGGCCGCACTGCTTTGCGTGCTGTTGGGCCTGTGGGTGCTGTGGCTGGACGGCCGCTTTCCGATGCCGTTCTGGCTGGAAGACTTTGTCGGCTACCTGTGGCTGGTGATGTTTCCGGAGGCGTTTATCAACGGCACGCTGGTCACTGCGCTGGTGGTGTTCAAACCCGAATGGCTCGAGACGTTCAACCGCGATCGCTACCTGCAAGCGCCGTGGAACGATGATGAGTGATTCGCCGTTTTTATAGCGCTGCGCTGCTTGATCACGATCAGTTTTCGCGCCGAGCACGATTGTCACGCTCCAGCCCAGCCGCACCGGCGTTAACCGAGGAGATCGCGAGATGAGTGCACACGCATGGGCCACACAGCAGCTGCAGCGCAGCCTGGAAGAGGCCGCTGCTCAAGGGCTAGAAACAGGCTTGGCGTTGAGGGCGTTGCTCAGCGCGGTGATCGAACAGAGCAAGCACCACCGCAGCCCTGCGGACCTGGCACAGGAACTGCAGTTTCTCGCCGATAACCTGGACGACGACCGCGACTACAGCTTTATGCGGCCCTGAAACTCAGTGGCGTTGCGGCGGAACGTCGAAATCGCTGGAGAAGACGTCGTCTTCCACAGGGTCGCCCGGAATCGCATGTTCGCCGGACGCCCAGGCGCCAAGGTCGATCAACTTGCAGCGTTCGCTGCAAAACGGGCGGGTGACATTCTTCGGCGTCCATTCGACGGGGGCGCCGCAGGTTGGGCATTTAACGACGGGAGCAGGGCTCATGGCTGGCCTCCATGAAGAGTGAGATAGAAGCGGTGCAAGCGTTCAACTTCGGCTTGCAGCCAGGGTAAATCGCGGTCATTGAGCAACACGTCGTCCGCATGTTTCAAGCGGTCCTCGCGCAAGGCCTGAGCCTTGAGAATCGCATGGACCTGCTCCTGGGAGGCGCTATCGCGCAGCATCGTGCGCTCCAGTTGCAGGCTTTCGGGGGCGTCGACCACCAGCACTCGTTGCGTCAGCTTGTATTGACCCGACTCGATCAACAGCGGCGAAACCAGGATGGCGTACGGCGACGTGGCGCTCGCCAAGCTGGCCATGATTTCTTCGCCAATCAGCGGATGCAACAGCGTTTCGAGCCAGCGGCGTTCTTCCGGCGCTTGAAAGATAAGGCCGCGTAACGCCGTGCGGTCGAGCTCTCCACTGGCCTGCAAGACCTGCGGGCCGAAGTGCTCGACGATGGCAGCCAAGGCCGGTTTGCCCGGCTCAACCACCCAGCGCGCGGCGTGGTCGGCATCGACGCAGTGAACGCCTAAATCGATGAAGTGCTGCGCGACTGCGCTTTTGCCACTGCCGATGCCGCCAGTGAGCCCAAGAATCCAGGGTGTAGTCATTTAAATCCGGCGATTTGCAGATAGGTGCCGGTTATTTGATCACCCCAGAGCAGCGCAATCCAGCCGGCAATTGCCAGGTAAGGGCCAAAGGGAATCGGTGTGCTGGTTTCAGCGTTACGCAAACGCAGCATGATCACCCCCAACACCGCGCCCACCAGCGAGGACAGCAGAATCGTCAGCGGCAACACCTGCCACCCGCCCCACGCTCCGAGCATGGCCAGCAACTTGAAGTCGCCATAGCCCATGCCTTCCTTGCCCGTCACCAGCTTGAACAGCCAATACACCGACCACAAACTCAGGTAGCCGGCGACTGCGCCGAACAACGCGTCCTGCGCAGTGGCAAACAAGCCAAACTGATTAACGATCAAGCCGACCCACAACAGCGGCAACACCAACGCATCCGGCAGCAACTGGTGGTCCGCATCAATCAGGCTCATCGCCAACAAACCCCACGTCAGCAACAACATCGCGCCGGCTTGCCAAGTGAAACCGAAATGCCAAGCGACATACGCCGAGAGCAGGCCGCAGGTGAGCTCGACCAATGGGTAGCGCTTGCTGATCGGGGCTTTGCAGGAAGAGCATTTGCCGCGCAGGGCGAGCCAACTGACGACCGGGATGTTTTCCCAAGCTTTGATTTCGTGATTGCAATGCGGGCAGCTTGAGTTGGGCAGGATCAGATTGAAGGTTTCGCCCTCTGGCTCAGCCGGAAGCTCGAGGATTTCGCGTGCCTGGTTCTGCCAGTCGCGCTTCATCATTACTGGCAGGCGGTAGACGACCACGTTGAGGAAGCTGCCGATGAGAAGGCCGAGACCGAGCGCAAAAAAAACAAAGGCCAGCGCGTGGCTGGCCAAAAGTTCGATGACTTGCATGGATTAGACGACAGAGCCCAGTTGGAAGATTGGCAGGTACATCGCGATTACCAGACCGCCGATCAGCACGCCGAGAACGGACATGATCAACGGCTCCATCAGCGCCGTGAGTCCATCGACGGCGTTGTCTACTTCGGCTTCGTAGTAGCTGGCTACTTTGTCGAGCATTACATCGAGCGCACCGGACTCTTCACCAATGGCCGTCATTTGGATTGCCATTGACGGGAAAACGCCCGTCGTGCGCATCGAGAAGTTCAGCTGCATACCGGACGTAACATCCTGCTTGACCTTCAGCACCGCATTGCGGAACACGATGTTGCCGGTGGCGCCGGCTACTGAATCCAGCGCTTCAACCAGCGGAACGCCCGCCGCAAAGGTGGTCGACAGGGTTCGAGCGAAACGAGCTACCGACGACTTGTAAGTGATGTCGCCGACAATAGGCGCTTTTAGCACCAGGCGGTCGAGCGCGTCACGCATCTTAGGCGAGCGTTTTTTGGTTTCGGTAAATGCGAAAACAGTCCCGACAATACCGATCAAATAAACGAACCACCATTCCTGAAGCCCCTCTGAAAGGCCTACAACGAAGCGCGTAAACGCTGGAAGTTCTGCACCAAAACCCGCGAATACCGAAGCAAATTGCGGCACCACTTTAATCAGCAAAATGGCCGATACCACCACCGCCACCACAACTACCGCGATTGGGTAGTTCATGGCCTTTTTAATCTTGGCTTTCAGCGCTTCGGTTTTTTCTTTATAGGTCGCAACACGATCCAAAAGGTTTTCCAGCGCACCGGCCTGTTCACCGGCATCGACCAGGTTGCAGAACAAATCGTCAAAATACAGCGGTCTGGTGCGAAGGGCAGCAGCAAAGCTGTTACCAGCGGCAACGTGCTGTTTGATCTCTTCAACCAGCTTGCGCATGTTCTGGTTTTCAAGGCCTTCGCTGATGATGTCGAACGACTGCAGCAGCGGCACGCCGGCTTTCATCATGGTCGCCATCTGACGGGCAAACAGGGCGATGTCCATCGGCTTGATCTTTTTGCCTTTGCCGCCGAACAGCGAAACGGCTTTTTTACGCACCTTCTGCGGGTTGATGCCCTGCTTACGCAGTTGCGCTTTGACCAAGGCAGGATTCTGGCCGGCCATCTCGCCCTTTATCTTGGAGCCCTTTTTATCCGTGCCTTCCCAAGTGAAAGTGGTGGTTTTTATCGCTTTAACGGCCATGAATTAGTCCTTAGTCACGCGATTCACTTCTTCGAGGCTGGTCACACCCTGCATGGCCTTCAGCAGTGCTGAGGTCCGAAGGTCGCTAAAGCCATCTTTGCGCATTTGCACCGAGATATCGATGGAGTTGCCTTCCTCCATAATAATCCGTTGCAACGCAGGCGTGTTTTTAACCACTTCATAAATCCCGACACGGCCTTTGTAACCGTGGTTGCACAAATCGCAGCCGACCGGGCCGAAAATCTTGAAGGTACCGATCTTGCTTTCCGGGAAACCTTCTTCGATTAAAGCCTCGCGCGGAATGGGGACTTCTTTCTTGCACGAGTTACAGAGCTTGCGCGCCAATCGCTGGGCAATGATCAGGTTTACCGATGTAGCAATGTTGAACGACGGCACGCCCATGTTGCGTAAGCGAGTGAGTGTCTCCGCAGCGCTGTTGGTGTGCAGCGTCGACATCACCATGTGACCGGTTTGCGCCGCTTTGATAGCGATGGACGCGGTATCCAAGTCCCGAATCTCGCCGACCATGATGATGTCAGGGTCTTGCCGAAGGAACGACTTCAGTGCTGCCGTGAAATCCATCCCTTGCTTGGGGTTCACGTTGACCTGGTTGATGCCCTCCAGGTTGATCTCGACCGGGTCTTCCGCCGTCGAGATGTTTACGTCGACCGTGTTAAGAATGTTCAAACCGGTATACAGCGAAACCGTTTTGCCCGAACCAGTCGGGCCCGTTACCAAGATCATGCCCTGCGGCTGTTTAAGAGCCGACATGTAAAGGTCCTTCTGCGACTCTTCATATCCCAGTGCATCAATACCCATCTGAGCGCTGGACGAGTCCAGAATCCGCATCACGATCTTCTCGCCCCACAGCGTAGGGCAGGTGCTGACCCGGAAGTCGATTGATTTGGACTTGGAGATTCGCATCTTGATCCGACCATCCTGCGGCTTACGGCGCTCGGAAATGTCGAGGCTTGCCATTACCTTCAGCCGCGCAGAAATGCGTGGCGCCAGTTGGATAGGAGGGCGAGCGATTTCATGCAAAATGCCGTCTGTGCGAAAACGCACGCGGTAGCTTTTTTCGTACGGCTCAAAGTGCAGGTCGGACGAGCCCATCTTGATGGCGTCCAAGAGCATTTTATTGACGAAGCGAACCACGGGGGCGTCGTCAGCTTCCTGATTCTCCTCTTTGCCGGGGCCGTTCTCGTCAACGGCTTCGATGTCGAGGTCCAGATCGCCCAAATCGTCCATCGCCGTAGTGGCGCTATCGAAGAACTTATCAATGGCATCGCCGAGCTTGTCGTCCTCAACCAGAATCGCTTCGGTGTTGAGGCCGGTGCTGAACTGGACGTCTGTAATGGCCTGGTGATTGGTTGGGTCTGAAATGCCAAGGAATAACTTATTGCCGCGACGCCACAGCGGCAGCACTCGGTGCTGACGAACGAGCTTTTCTGCAACCAAGTCTTTCGGCTGGCTTTCTTTATCGAGGCTGGTCAGGTCGAGAAACGCAACGCCGAACTGTTCTGCCGCCACTTCCGCCAGCTGCCGGCTCTTCACCAGCTTGTTCTGCACCAAGTAGGTTACAAGGGAGGTTTTATTGCGCTGAGCCTGGGTTTGCGCTTGGCGAGCGTTTTTCTCGTCAAGCAACTCAGCCACGACGAGTTGCTTAGCTAGGCCGGTCAGGTTCACGAGGTCATTCATGGTGTGCCGCTCACGGAAATCATCCTGCCTTATAGCCTAGTCGCCAGCGCGTGCCAAATGGCGGAATATCAACTGCCAAAAAGCGTCACTTTTGAGTTTTTTAGGCGTGTAGGACGGCGTGGAAGCAGACCGTTTTAAGCAGTGCTTGGTCTCAAAAGGGCGGTTCGAATAGAAAAGCGAAAGCTGGCACGCAAACTGCTTTTGTACTCCGCAGACGTAGGGCGTTCCTTATCGCCATAGGTCAACTCAACTATCCAGGGGATACACATGAAAGCTCAAATGCAGAAGGGTTTTACCCTTATCGAATTGATGATCGTTGTTGCGATCATCGGTATTCTGGCTGCCATCGCTCTGCCGGCCTACCAAGACTACATGGGCCGTTCGCAGATGACCGAAGCCATGACTTTGGCTAGCGGTGCTAAGACTTCGGTTGCTGAGTTTTATTCGAACAACGGTCGGTTCCCAACTAGCGCGCAGTCGGCTGGTATGGCTACTTCGATCGTAGGCAAATATGTTGCCTCGGTTGGCCAGACTAACGGCTTGATCACTGCAACTATGAAAGGCACCGGTGTGGCATCGGGCGTGGGCGGTCTCACTCTGACTTTGAGCCCTACCACTTCCACTGGTGCTTTGAACTGGAAATGTTCCGGCAGCGGCGCGACCCAGGCCGCTTCTGCGAAGTACTATCCTAGCTCCTGCCGCGGTTAAGCTCGTTTGCTTTGTAAATTGCCCGCTTCGGCGGGCAATTTTTATTTCCCTGATAAAGTTAGGGTTCGCATGTTTAAAGCTTCGTCGCTAAGCCCTGTCATTTTTTTTCGTTCGCGCTTTTGCTGTGCTTTCTGATCTATCTGCCAGGCTTGCAAGGTGGGTTTCTATTCGACGACTTTCCTAACCTTCAAGAGCTGGGCACGTACGGTGGCGTTACAGATATAAACTCGCTGAAAGCATATGTGTTCAGCGGTTTCTCCGGCCCGACTGGCCGTCCTCTCTCGTTGCTGAGCTTTCTGCTCAATGATAATAGTTGGCCCAGCCAACCTTTTAGCTTCAAGCTGACGAATCTTTGGATTCATATGTTAGTCGGCACGTTGCTGTGCTGGGCCACGCTGCTATTGCTGCGCTTTTACCAAGTTGTTGAAAGGCAAGCCGTATGGGTTGCTGTGTTGAGCTCTGCTATCTGGTTATTACACCCCTATTTCGTTTCGACTACTTTGTATGTCGTGCAGCGGATGACGGAATTGGCCGCACTCTTCATGTTCGCAGGCCTTGCCGGCTATCTTCATGGGCGAATGCTATTAGCGTCGAAGCCTAAGAGCTAGCTACGTGTGGATGACACTGTCGGTCGGATTGGGGACGTTGGCGGCTGTTCTTAGTAAGGAAAATGGCGCACTCCTGCCTCTGTTAATCGTGGTGGTGGAGTTTTGTAGACCCGCGGTAGCGCCTCTGGACCGTCCTGCCAGATGGTGGAGCTTTTTGTTTTTATGGTTACCTTCGTTGGTTTTGATGGGCGCGCTGACGGCGATGATCGACTTTTCCCCCGACGTTTGGCCGACACGCACTTTTGATCAGCCCGAGAGATTGCTTAGTGAGGCGAGAATTATCTGGGAGTACCTTTTCCATCTATATATTCCACGTATTGAAGGGCGTGGACTGTTTCAAGACGGGTATGAAGTTTCTCGAGGTTTATTTGCCCCGTTAACCACGTTTTATTCATTGATTGGCCTTTTTGTAGTAGGCGTTGCAATATTTTTCATGCGTAAGCGCTGGCCGTTTTTCTCGCTAGCGCTCATTTTTTTCTTTGTTGGTCACTTGATGGAATCGACCGTCGTTGGTCTGGAACTCTACTTTGAACACCGGAACTACGCAGCCGCCGCATTTTTGTTTTTGCCTATTGCGAGGGGCATAGTGCTTCTCAGTGAGAGATTCCAGCCGAAAGTGGCGATTACCATCGCCAGTGCCGTTTTTGCTGTGGTTACGCTGATGACAGTCCAACGCGTAAGTCTTTGGAAAAATACCGATAATTTGCAGATGTACTGGGCTGTTTCGAGCCCTGAATCGCCGCGTGCGCAGAATGCAATCGCTAATTTTTTGATGAGCAATGGCCGCGTTAGTGAGGTAAATAGCTTTGTCGAGAAAGCTATCGAAAGGCTTCCAGACAGTGCTTTGTTAACCCTTCGATTGTTACTGCAAAAAAGTTTACGCCAACGAGGCGGAATCGACGGATTTCTCCAGTGCAGCCAATAAACTCGCGGTCCAGCCGTTTGACACTCAGGGAGTGCAGGGCTTGCGCTCGTTGGTGGATAAAGTTGTGGAGCCAGGTGGCAACCCTGCTTATCTTGGCTACACCCAGGATTTGATTGATGTGATGAGCATGAACAACAACTACAAGCGCCTGAGCGTGTTCCAGCGTCTGGCGCCGTATTTGAAGGCTAGGCTCTATGTGGTCCAAGGCGAGCCAGATGCCGCCCTTAAAGAATATTCACGATCAATGGCAAGCTACGCTGATACCGAGGCTGCGTTGATGATGGTCGCCGAGTTAGCTCGGGGCGGTTATCAGGAGCATGCTTTGAAGTTGCTACCCCAAGCAAAACAAATTTATCGTGAACAGCCTCGGAGAAACCTGCGGCGCACGGCGGCAGAGTACGACGATGAATTTGCGCGTCTCGAATCAGATTTAAACGCCGACATTGCCGCAAATGTCTCAGCAAGTACCCATGATAAATAGATTATCTTTAGCCGCTAAAACGGAAGCAGACCGTATGTCGTTGGGCAATGCAAAAACTGACGGTGCGGCCGCGCTAAGTATCGTACTGCCTGCAAAGAATGAAGCATTGGGGGTGGCTCCGGTTGTTGACGGTTTGCGTAGAACATTCCCACTCGCTGAAATCATTGTTGTGGATGATGGCTCAACCGACGATACCGGCGATATCGCCAGGTCTGCTGGAGCGCTTGTAGTCACCCACCCCTACAGCAAAGGCAACGGCGCCGCCATCAAGTCGGGTGCACGCGCCGCTACCGGTGAGTTCATCGTATTTATGGATGCCGACGGCCAGCACGACCCGAGCGACATACCACGCCTTTTAGCGCGACTTGAATCCGGCTACGACATGGTTGTGGGTGCTCGTCAGCAAGGTTCTCAAGCAAGCGTCGGCCGTGGCATCGCTAACAAGTTCTATAACCGCTTGGCAACGTTCATGACGGGGCAGATCGTCGAGGACCTAACCTCTGGTTTTCGCGTCGTGCGAGCCAGTAAATTCCGAGAGTTTCTATACCTTTTGCCGAACGGTTTTTCCTATCCAACGACCAGCACGATGGCGTTCTTTCGCGCGGGCTATTCAGTTGCTTATGAGCCTATCCATGCAGCAAAGCGGGTAGGTAGCAGCCATCTGAGGCCTTTGAAGGACGGGCTGCGCTTTCTTTTAATCATCTTCAAAATCGGCACACTGTATTCGCCGTTGAAGCTATTCGCACCCGTCGCAGGTTTGTTATTTCTCGCAGCTACATCTTGGTATGGATACACGCTGTTCACCGCCGGGCGGTTCACCAATATGAGCGCATTGCTTTATACCGGTTCGGTCATGATCTTCCTGATGGGGCTGATCTCCGAGCAAATCACGGCACTCATGTATAAAGACTCGCCTGATCAAGAGCGTTGACGCGTGGGCTGATCTGCGGCCCTTTTTCGTATTCGCGGTGCCGATCCGGAACGTAGCCCAAGGGTTGGAAAATGTTTAGAGGCGCTATCGCCCGTTCCACCTTGCGAACCTCAGGTGTGTTGGGTGTTCGCTTGGTCATCCAAGGCGGCATCCTGATTGCTGTGGCTCGTTTATTAGGGCCCTCGGAATACGGTGTATTTGCCGGCATCACGGCATTGGCGGTGCTCTTAGGTACTTTTTCTAGTCTGGGTATGCATCTGGTAGTTCTCTCAGAGGTTTCTCGTCAGCCGGGGCGAGAGAGAGACGTTTTGAGCTATGCGATCCCCGTTACCCTGCTCTGCGGCAGTGTCCTCTTCCTTCTCTATATTTTATGTTCCTGGGTCTTTTTTTCGGAAAGTCACATTGGGCCGCTTTCCATCGCACTGTTTGGCGTCGCTGAGCTGTTACTGCAACCGCTGCTAACGATTGCCTCTTCGCAGAAGATGGCCCGAGACAGCACCTCAATGTCTCAGGTGGTAATGATAATGCCGCTTGGGTTGCGCCTGGCTGCTGTGCTCGTCATCTGGGCTCTGGATCTCTCCAACGCGTTATATGTTTATTCTTTTTGTTACGTCGCAGCGTCATTTCTCGCGTTGATTTTCGCGCTATATCTGCTTCCTTCGAAATGGCCCAGGTGTGGTGAATACCGGAGTCCGAGTCGACCGGAGTTGGGCGCTTCAATTGGTTTTGGGGTATTAAATGTCACGGCTGCGGGGCCCGCTGAACTCGATAAGGTTGCCGTAGCGCATCTAATATCACCCGCCGACGCAGGCCTTTATTCAGCAGCGACGCGCGTCATCGGCGCGGCGACGCTGCCCGTTTTGGCTTTAATGTTTTCTCTAATGCCGCGCCTTTTCCGTTTCAATGCCGCTTCTAACGCCAACATGCCTGCATTGCACCGCTTAGTTCTGCTGGCGTGCCTCGGTTATGGCATTGTGCTGAGCGCTGGTTTCTGGATTTTCTCCGGTTGGTTAGAGTTATTTTTTGGGTCGCACTATGTTGGCATTAGTGATGTGCTCCACTGGCTCGTTCCAGCGATCCCCGCTTTAGTTTTACGAATGGCTGGGGGAAACATTCTAATGGCCGCGGGAAGTACTTGGCTGCGCGCGGGCTTTGAATCCGTCGGTATTGTTGTTTTGCTAGTGTGTGCGATCATTTTCGCGCCGCGTTTGGGAGTGCTTGGCATGGCCATCGCTTTGAGTTGTGCTGAGTGGGTTATGGCATTGATTAGCGTTGTAATGGTGTGGCGTTTGCACTCGAAGGCCGCGCCAGTTTCCGTGGAGTGATGGTATGAATTATTTGGTAATCCGTGCTTGTGCAAAATACATGTCGCTCAACGGACGTTTGTCTGTCGTGAATAGCATGTTTCGTCGCGCTTTTCCCGCGCGCGAAAATGTGTGCTAGTAAACGATTTTGACGGCGATCTAACGTTTAGCTTAGATCTAGGCGAGCATATGCAGCGTCGGATTTTTTGGATGGGTTATTGCAATCTTGATGTTGTTCCACTACTTAAGAAGTTGCTTAACCCTGGAATGGTGTATGTGGACGTTGGCGCCAACGTTGGGGAGTTAACACTGGTTTCAGCAAAGGCGGTTGGTAGCACCGGGCGTGTCGTTTGTTTTGAGCCAGTAACGGCAACTGTCGAGCGCTTACGGGATAACATCTTAAAAAACAATATGAGCTGGGTCGAAGTTTTCGAAAAAGGGCTGTCTGACGAAGTTGGTTCTTTTTCCATTTACGGCCCCGCGAGCGCTCCATCACTCAGCGGTGAAGTGAATAATGGCTTGCCAAGCATATTTGGAGATAGTGTAGGGGGCCACGAAATACAAAAAAATTGAACTCTCGACTCTAGATATCATTTTTGCTGATCTGGATCGCCTGGACGTATTGAAGATCGACATCGAAGGTGCCGAGCTCTCCTGTTTGAAAGGCGGTGTTCAGACCATCTCGCGACTTAAACCACGAATTATTATTGAGGTGCAGGAGGAGACCACTAAAATGGCGGGTTACCAGCAATCCGATATCCTCGACCTGCTAAGCAGCCTCTCATACGAGTTCTTCGAAATTGGCCGGGGGGGGCAGTTTGAAGCCAATTTTGGCTAGCACGTTGGGGCCCAGCCAGAATGTACTTTGTGTGCCGGAAGCAGGTTAACTGCCGTCACGATTCATCCAGTCGATCCAGGTTCTTACAGCAGTTTGTGGAAGAAAATCGACGGCGCGCTCTTTCATTCGTTCAGGCGCTGTCCACTTACGTCCTTCGAGTACGGCCCTAATGGCGCTAGCCAACTCAGTTGGCGATTCGGGGCTTACCAATTGCCCGAGCATTCCGTCTTTAAGAATTTCACGCGGCCCGTGAGGACAGTCTGTTGCAATGATTTGTGCTCCACAGATCATGGCTTCAACCAAAACTATTCCAAGTCCCTCATGGCGCGAGGGCAGGATGAACACATCTGCCTCCTGAAGTATTTCCTGGGGTGTGCTCGTATGCCCCCTCAAGTTCACGCGCTGCGCGAGTTCTAGCTCCGCGATTAATGCCTCCAGGCGGGCACGTTGCGGTCCTTCGCCGTAGATGTCTAACGTCCACGCAATGTGGGTATCCAGAAGCGATACTGCCAGCACGAGTACGTCGAACCCTTTTTGGTGAGCTAGACGGCCGATCGTGACCAGTTTTACCGGTGTATTGATGATTGCAGCTGACCGAACTGGGCTGGCTGACTCGGGAAGGTCTACCGGGTTATAGATGGTTTTAACGTGCTTCGTCGAAATATGCAGCACATTAGTGATTTCGTCTTTCACTCCGTGAGAAACAGCGATGACCGAGTGCGCTCTTTTGTACACAAGGCGTGCCAGTTGGCGCTCAATATAAAATTTGAGCAATCCTTTAAGCCCGGGGCGCGCAGACGCAATATTGTGGGAGTTATGGGCCCCATGGATTAAGCGCGCATCGCTTCGTGCCAATCTCATCGATATTAAGGAAAGCAATGCAACGTCGTGAAAAGCGGTTACCAGGTGCGTGGGTTGCCACTGCTTAATCAGACTTGTCAACGCTGGAATAAAATCCGCTAGTCCGTCGCGTGCTAACTCATACACCGGCAGCAGCGCTTGTGCTTCAGCGAGAAATTCGCCCTCGCATCTGCGCAATGCAAGCGCACAGGTTATCCCCTGATCCAAAAAGCCTCTGGCCAGCGTGAGGGTTACCCGTTCGATTCCGCCGGAAACCATTCTGGGAAGTACGAAAAGCACTCGCACCTAAATATCCTTATCTTCAAAAGGTCCGCTGCTTGAAATCTGGGTTAGCGTCCGGTCGCTGATTTCACTCCAAGCCATGCCCGTCGGTTGTTCCACGATCAGCCTTTTCTCCAACTGCAGAAAAATACAGTTGGCCAGAGCCGGAACATCGTTCGGCAACGGCATAAATTCTTCCAGCGCTTGGGCTTGGTCTGGGAAGTTAGAAAGCATGTTGGGTGTGCGTGTCGTCACGATGGGTATTTCCACTGCTATGTACTCAGCTATCTTGCAGGACGATGCCATGTCAAGAAAGGCAGAGTGGCGATAAGGCAAAACCAATACATTGCAGCAACTCAGTACCATCGGCATCTTCTTATAATCTATATTCCCTAGATAACGAATTCCGTCCTGCGTCAAATTAAGGTTTTTAGGATTTTTACCGCCTAATAGTAACTCGATATTGTTTGATTTTTTTCTTAGTAATTTAATTGCTTCGATCAAATCTTCTACGCCCCGCTCTGGCTCCATGCTTCCGAAGTAACCGACAAATACCGGTTCTGCGGGCAGGCCAAGCTCCTCGCGGCAATGAATCATGTTGCGTGGGAAAAACGAGAACGCATCTATCCCATTGGGAACGAGGATTTTTCTAGGGTGATCCACTTTGTCCGCCAGTGCTCGGCTGGCAAAAAGTAATGTGGGAGATTTTTTTTGTAGAAACGAAAAAGGATCGAAAATAAGTATGCGTTTATATCCGCTGAATTCGTCATATTTGTCATAAATATCGAATATGAACTCGGCGCGTAACAGTCGGGCGAGGCAGTAGCCGAGCAATCCAATATAGCAATCACCGCTGGCAATTACGTACCTTTTCTTGGTGCTCGTGAGCGCGTTGACGAGTCTTTTTATAAAATCGAAGCTGAAAAGCGGCGTGGATACAACCGCTAGTTTTTCGTCCTGGAAAACTTCATTCTTCTTGCGATGGTAGTCAATTAGCCAAAGTTCAACTTGGTGGCCAGCTTTGGCCCATTGCAACGGTAGCTGATAAATTCTTCCGAACCGCTCGCTCAAAGCGTCGCGGTTTGTATAGAAGCGTTTTCCGATAAACAAGATGTTCAAGTCATCACCAATGCGTATTTTTGCAGCAGTTTGACTGCTCTTGTAGGTCCGCGTGGCAGCTAGTCGGTATTTAAAAGTGCTCTCACAATCCGTCCTGACGGTGTTTCGCCCTGAATACTTTTCGCCGGGCGCCGTGTTTTCAAATAAGACTTATCGAGCATATAACGCTCGATTCCCTCCCTGATGTCGCTCTCCATAACGGCGTTTTCATTCAATCCGTCGATACGTTCGGTGTGGGCTCGCATAATGATTGTCGGCACGCCGATAAAGGCGAGCTCTTCCTGATTAGAACCCCCGTCGGTTAATACGCACGCGGAGCCGGCCGCGAGGCGGATAAAGGCTTTGTAGCCCATTCGTCCCGAAAGAATAATGTTTTCGTTTGACTCTAGTGCTTCAGTCAATCCGTCCTTCTGAAGCCGACCACGTGTAGCGGGATGCAAAATGAAATGGACGCGGTAGGTTTTTGCTATCGCTTGAATTATAGATATCAAATGGTTTAAGCGTTTCCGAGTTATAAATATTCTGGAAGCGATGGAGTGAGACCAGCACGTACGGGTTTGTCTCATCCGGCGTAATTTCTGTTGCTCCGGTGAGCAATACAGCATCGAGAATACTGTTTCCTTCGGTGTTAATTATCTTGGCTTTTTTATAGTTCGCCATGTGCGTGGCTGAAGCGAGATCCGGGCACATCGCAACATCGGTTAGACGGAAAACTAACCGTCTGCAGATTTCTTCGGGAAAAGGATCCAGTAGTCGGCCCGAGGTAAGGCCGCTTTCCAGATGAATAACTCGCGCTCGCGATCGGTAACCGGCAAACGCCCCGATGAGCGTTGACAAGGTGTCACCGTGCACGAGGACATCTACTTTAGTTCCTGCGCGTGCTATCTCGGCCAATCGATTCTGGACGCCGCGATAGGCAGCTGGAAGCCAACGTATCAATGAGCTGACCGTCGAGTGCTCTGCCGCCTGAATAGCGAAGGTTTGCTGGGAAGTGATACCGAACTCGTCGACAAGGTCCTGCATCGTTTCTTTGTGCTGCCCAGTCATTAAAAGTAGGCATTCCAGCTTGGCTTGTTCACAGGCGACTAACACTGGTGCGACTTTTATTAATTGCCGCACGGGTACCAATGACAAAAACATAGGTTTTGGGTGGCGACGTGTTCGCTTGGTGGGCAGGGGTAGTTTTAGGCGGCGACAACATTTTCACCTCCTGCCAGCCTTCCACGGGTATCGATGATTAGTCCGGCCTCACGCACCAACATCTCGTAATCAAACAAATCATGATCCGTAGTCAGCACCACGCAGTCATACGCCGCCACGCTCTCCGCGGTCAGTTGGACTGATGCCAGGTCGAAGCTGTATTCGCGCATCTTCGGAAAACTTGGCACATGCGGGTCGGAGTAGGCGATGTCGGCCCCTTTGTCTTGCAGCAGTTTCATGATTTCTACCGCAGGCGATTCGCGGCTGTCGTCGATGTTCTTTTTGTAGGCGAGACCCAAGACCAGAATGCGGCTGCCTTTGATGGCCTTGCTGCGGTCGTTGAGGGCGTCGGCGACTTTCTGGACGACCCACTGCGGCATGTAGTGGTTGATTTCGCCGGCCAGTTCGATGAAACGGGTGTTGATGCCGTATTCCTTGGCTTTCCACGTCAGGTAGAACGGGTCGATGGGGATGCAATGTCCGCCGAGGCCCGGGCCGGGTGTGTAGGGCACGAAACCGAACGGTTTGGTCGCGGCGGCGCGGATGACTTCGTGGATGTTGATGCCCATTTTGTCCGCGACAATTTTCATCTCGTTCACCAAACCGATGTTCACGGCGCGGTGGATGTTTTCCAGGAGTTTGCTCATCTCGGCCACTTTCGGGCTGCTGACTGGCACCATGGTTTTGATCGCTTGCTGGTACAGCGCAACGCCAAGGTTCAGGCACGTTGCGGTCATGCCGCCGATGACTTTGGGGATGTCGTGGGTGCCGTAAACGGGATTGCCCGGGTCTTCGCGCTCGGGCGAAAAAACCAAGGCGCAGTTCACGCCAGGTTTGAAACCTTGGGCTTCCAACCGCGGCGCCAGTTGCTCGTCGGTGGTGCCCGGCCATGTGGTGCTTTCCAGGCTGAGCAATTGGCCGGCGCGGAAGTAGGGCAGCAGGCTTTCGACGGTGTTGATGACGAAACTCAGGTCTGGCTCGCGGTGAGCGTTAAGCGGCGTGGGTACGCAAATAATCAGCGCATCGGCTTCGCCAGTGCGGGAGAAATCGCTGGTGGCTTCCAGGCCCGCGTTGGTGGCGGCTTGAATCTGCTCGGGTTGGATGCGCTCGATGTAGCTGCGGCCGCTGTTGAGGCTGTCGACTTTGTGTTGGTCGATGTCGAAGCCGATTACTTTTACGCCGACTTCGGCGAAACGCAGGGCCAACGGCAGACCCACGTAGCCGAGGCCATAGATGCCGACTACGGCTTTGCCTGCTGCAATCTTTTCCCTAAGCAGTTCCAACTCGTTCATTTACTTGGCTCTTTTTGCAGCGTCAGCGTGGCGTTTGGTGCGTCGCAGCATGCCAGATAGGCTTGGGGCTCGACCACAATTCGAACTGGTTTTGTGCGGCAGGTGGCGGTTGGCTTTAAATACTCAACCGCATCGACAAATCCACCGCCCTAACATCCTTAGTCAGCGTGCCAATCGACACGTAATCCACCCCCGTCTCTGCAATCACCCGCAGCGTCGTTTCATTAATACCGCCCGACGCTTCCAGTTTCGCCTTGCCGGCGGTCATCGCCACCGCCGTGCGCATTTCATCGAGGCTCAGTTCGTCGAGCATGATGATGTCGGCGCCCGCATCCAGCGCTTCTTTTAGTTCGGCCAAGCTCTCTACTTCAACCTCGACCGGCTTGCCGGGCGCAATGCCGTGGGCGGCTTTAATGGCTTGGGCGATGCCGCCGCACGCGGCGATGTGGTTTTCTTTTATCAAGAAAGCGTCGTACAGGCCGATGCGGTGGTTATGGCAACCGCCTTGGGTGACGGCGTATTTCTGTGCCAGGCGCAGGCCAGGCAGGGTTTTTCGGGTGTCGAGCAGCTTCACGCCGGTGCCTTCGACGAGGTCGGCGTAGTGGCGGCAGCGGGTGGCGACGGCGGAGAGGGTTTGCAGGAAGTTGAGGGCGCTGCGCTCGCCCGTGAGCAGGGCGCGGGCGGGGCCTTCGAGGTGAAACAAAGCTTGGTTAGGCTGCACGCGATCGCCGTCCTGAACTTGCCAGTGCACAGCGACGCGCGGATCTATTTGGGCAAATACGTTGTCAACCCAAGCGCTGCCGGCTATGACGGCAGCGTCGCGGGTGATGATGGTGGCGTGAGCAAGGCGTTCGGCGGGGATCAGTTGGGCGGTGATGTCGCCGCTGCCGACGTCTTCTAGAAGAGCACGGCGTACGTTGGCTTGAATTTCTGCGCCAAGGTCGGCGAGGGCAAGGTTCGGCATTGGGAGCTCCCGTTTCGGATGGGGGCAATTATAAGGAGGCGAAGGTCTCTGTGCAGCGCCATTTATTTAGGCGGATCTGTGCGGAGTTTCGCGCGTTGGTCGTCCGTTAGTAGCCGTTTGGAATCAGATGCGGTACATGTGTGATGTAGGTCATATCTGGGCAAGAAGTAGGGTTTCATCTTGCTCCGGCTCTCTATAATCGCTTTTACTGCTTATTATTGACGCCATGCCCTTGACGTAAAACGGATGACGCTCAGTTGATCGTTATGCAGATGTGAGAGCCAGATGGCCGGTCTGCGGGAGAGTTGCAATGACTGATGCGAAAGTGGTGCACCTCAATAAGGTTGCCCCCGAGCACTCGCCAACATCACCGGCGGGGAGGCTGCCCGTGGCACTCATTCACGTGCGCGACAAAGCTGCTCAGCAGCTGAAACAAGCCTTGCAGGCGTTGTTCGACAACGCGGACGACACCCTCTTCGAGATGGCCGACCGCGCGACCAGTAACGCCGAGCAGAACGCCTTTTTCGAGGCCATGCGTGACCTGCGTCTGAAGCGCAAGGGCATTGAGCGCGGCTTCCTGCAGAAAGTCTTCGAAACCTTCGCCAACCTCAATCAGTACGAAATCGGCCGCGCGCCGCAGTTGGACGCCGTGTCGTTCGACACCCTGGCGTTGGTGCAAAACGATGAGCTGGAAGAGACCGTAGCGCTGGATTCCATGGTCGCCAAGGTGATGAGCCGTGATTCGGTTGCCCTGGGCCACCTGACCACGCGGATCAACGCGATGGTCAGCAAGAAAATTGACGACAAAACCAACCCGCTCGGTCCGACCGTTCTCTGTGAATTTTTTCCTGGAGGCCTGCAGCCGTCTGGGCGTTGAGATCAAGGTCAAGCTGATCATTCTCAAGCTGTTTGAGAAATATGTATTGGCTGATCTCGACCAACTCTATTCCGACACCAACGAACAGCTGATTCAGGCCGGCGTATTGCCAGAGCTGAAGACGGCGCCGGTGCGTCGTAAAGCCGGCCCGGCCAGCAGTGGTATGCGCAGTTCTTCCGCCGCCGGTGCGCCTGGCGAAGCCAGCCACAGTGGCGGTTACGCCGATGAAGGCGTGCAAGAAGTGTTTGGTGTGCTGCAAGAACTGTTGTCGCAGGTGCGTGGCAGCGGTTTGCCGCGTCGCGAAATGCCCGCCGACGCCTTGCCGATTTCCAGTAATGACTTGATGCGCCTGCTTTCCCATATGCAGCAGCGCCCGGCGTTCACTACCGCCGTGCAAGACGACTTCGACCTGCGCAACCAGCTGGAACAGCTGCTGGTGCGCGCCAGCGCCAAGAGCGGCAAGTCGCGCGTGGTCGGTGAAGTTGATGAAGACGTCATCAATCTGGTGTCGATGTTGTTCGAGTTCATCCTCGACGACCGCACCCTGTCCGACTCGCTGAAAGCGCTGATTGGCCGTCTGCAAATTCCGATGTTGAAGGTCGCGGTTCTCGATAAAACCTTCTTCAGCCGTGGCAGCCATCCGGCGCGCCGTCTGCTCAACGAAATTGCTGCGGCCGCCTTGGGCTGGGCAGAGCAGGACGACGCCCAGCGCGACAGCCTGTATCAGAAGATCGAAAGCATCGTGCAGCGTCTGCTTAACGATTTCGTTGACGATCCGGCGATTTTCTCCGAGCTGTTGGCCGATTTCCTCGCCTTTACCGGCGATGAGCGTCGCCGCAGCGAGTTGCTTGAACAACGTACCCGTGATGCCGAAGAGGGCAGCGCCAAGGCCGAACTGGCCCGTCGCGAAGTCGAACATGCGTTGAATGAACGTCTGCTCGGTAAAACGCTGCCCGAAGTGGTGGTGCGCTTGCTCCAAGAAGCCTGGAGCAAAGTGATGATGCTCACCTGCCTCAAACACGGCGTGAATTCGCCGGAGTGGGACGCGGCGCTGAGCACCATGGACGATTTGGTCTGGAGTGTGGCCCCGCATGAAGATCCCGAGGCGCGTCTGCGTCTGCTGGAACTGGTGCCCGGCCTGCTGAAAGCCCTGCGCGAAGGCATGGCCAGCGCGGCGTTCGACCCGTTCTCCACCAGCGAATTTTTCAGTCAGCTGGAAAACCTGCATGTACAGGCGTTCCAGCGCTTCAAACGGCCGATGCCTGAGGCGGTTGAACCTGACGCCAATGCAGCCGCAGCAGACGGCGACGCACCGCTGCTGGAGCTGCCGCCTGAAGACGAAGTCGAGGCGGTTGCCGTGCCGGCGATGGTCGAGGTCGTTGAAGAAATCGTGCTGCTGGCGCCGGGTGAAAACCGCCTGCCGGAACCAGAAATGGTGCTGCCGGACGACGACGAAGGCCTGGCCCGTGTCGACAGCCTTGTGGTCGGTAGCTGGGTCGAGTTTCAGGAAGACGAAGAGCACAAAGTGCGTTGCAAGTTGGCGGCGATCATCAAGCCGACCGGCAAGTACATCTTCGTTAACCGCACGGGCATGAAAGTACTCGAGAAAACTCGTATGGGTCTTGCGGTGGAGTTCCGCCGCAACGCGATTCGTCTGCTCGACGATGCGCTGTTGTTTGACCGTGCCCTGGAGTCGGTAATCGGTAACTTGCGCCGGTTGAAAAACGCCTAAGCGCTACGTGCTGTTCCAACAACGCCCGGCCTTTGCCGGGCGTTGTCGTTTTCAGGGTTGGCCGCGGCGGTGGCCTGCTCTAGAGTGGTCGGCAGTTTGCGGCCCGGTTGCAGCGGGCCTGCCAAGGAGAATGTATGCAGTTGGACCCCACCACCGGCTGGTGCGACGGTATCCGCCATTGCCCGTCGCCAAATTTCAACGAGCGGCCCAATGGGGAAATTTCGCTGCTGGTGATTCACAACATCAGCCTCCCGCCGGGGCAATTCGGTACGGGAAAGGTGGTTGAGCTGTTTCAGAATTGCCTATGTGCTGACGAGCATCCGTACTTTGCCGGCATCGCCGAGCTGCGTGTGTCGGCGCATTTTTTAATTCAGCGCGATGGCAGCGTCATCCAGTTCGTGTCCTGCCTGGACCGTGCCTGGCACGCCGGCCTGTCGTTGTTTGAAGGACGCGACAACTGCAATGATTTTTCTATAGGCATTGAGTTGGAAGGCACCGACGACCAGCCGTTTACCGCTATTCAATATGCCGTGCTTGCGCAACTCAGTGCGCAGTTATGCGCGGCATACCCCGCTATCAGCCCTGAGCGGATTTGCGGCCACAGCGATATCGCGCCAGGCCGTAAGACCGATCCGGGTGAATGTTTCGAGTGGCCGCGTTTTTTTGCCGGCCTGGCAGATCAAGGAAAGGCGGGCGAACGCCCGTCGTCAGAGGGAGGCGTGTCATGAGTTTTCTAGTGCTGCTCTTGGTGTTGTGGGTCGAGAAGTTCTCGTCCTGGCGCGCCAGAATCCAGCAAGACGGTGCCTGGTTGCGCCTGTTGGCGTGGGCCGAGCGGCAAGCCGCGTTTCGCCATAATCCGTGGCTGCAACTGGCGATGTTAGTGCTGGTGCCCGTCGCGGCGCTGGCCGTATTGCTCGCGGTGTTGGGTGTTCCGTTGCACGGTTGGCTGACGTTGCCGGTGCATTTGTGGGTGCTGGTTTACAGCCTGGGCCGCGGCGATCCACTGGTGGCGCTGGGGCCGTTTCGCGACGCCTGGCGCCGCGAAGATGTAGAAGGGGCGTACTTGGTGGCGCAACGTGATTTGAACGTCGAAGCGCCCGACCCCGACAGCCTGTTGCAGCAAGCGCAGGGTTTTCTTCTGTGGCAGGGCTATCAGAGCTTTTTCGCGGTGATCTTCTGGTACGCGTTGCTGGGGCCGTTGGCGGCGATTGCCTATCGGCTGTTGGCGTTGACCGTTGAGCACGCTGAAGACCCCGCCTTGCGCGCCCGCGCGGGGCAATGGCGACATGCGTTCGACTGGTTGCCGGTGCGCCTGCTGGCCGGCAGCTTTGCGCTGGTCGGCAGCTTTGTGGCGGTGAGCCGCGTGCTGCTCAATGAATTGCTGAACTGGAATATTTCGGCGGCTCAATTAATCGCCAACAGCGGTCGTGCGGCTGAAGATTTTGGCGCGCCGACCTTGGGCGAAAGCGGCGTATCGAGCCTCGACGGCTTGTGGCAACTGCTGGTGCGCGCCGGGGTGTTTTGGTACGCCGGTTTTGCCGTCTGGACATTATTGTTTTAGCCCCGTCACGGCACCACTGGTCGGGCTGAAACGCCCGCGCTGGCTGGGGTCGCGTTGCCATGGGGTGTGAAGTGCCATCACTCAGATCAATGGCCCTTCCTGGCGATGGACGCTCACTTAACCTTAAGTTACAAAGGTGCGTGCCGATATCGGGTATACAGAATGCCGCGCCCGGCAGTTTGTGACTCGTGTCACGCTCACTGCACGGTGAACGCGCACTGCGACGCGCACGGGTCGACAGAGACGAAAGCGATTGACCCCCGCTGCGTCCCCGCTCTGCCCTGTGACGATCCAATAACAATAATGTGATCAGGAGACGTCTTGTGAAGACCGTGCTGTATCCGGCCATCGCGCTGATGAATCGCCTCAGTTTTGGTATGAAATTCAGCTTGATCAGCGTCCTGTTCTTTCTGCCGATGCTGGTTACCAACTTCTATCTCGTGCAGGACTCGTATAACGAGTTCATCGGCACGCGCGCCGAGCTGCAAAGCCTCGACTTGATGAGCGCTAGCCTCAAGTTGCGCGGCGACCTTGAAAACCTCAACGACATGGTCGAGATCAACGCTGCCGTCGGCCAATCCGGCAAGGCGGGCGATCTCGAAGCGCGTATTGGCGCGCTGAGCAAACGCATCGAAGCTGACCTGCTCAAGCTCGAACCGGTGGTCACCGATGCTGACCAGATCGAGCTGTTCATCTCCAAGCGTGACGAGCTGGTAAAAGCGCTGCAGGCCGCTGACGCGGAAACGTCGTTGCAGAGCAAAGCGCCAATGATCGAGAAGCTGCAGGGCAACATGCAGGTGCTGATCAAGATCATCGCCAACCAGGCCGGCCTCAGCCAAGACAACCAGACCACCGTGCGCCAGATGATCGAGCTGGTCACCAACGGCACCACGTCGGTCACTTCCGCGCTGAGCACCGGTCGCTCGCTGGGTGCCGCCTCCCTGGCGCAAGGCTTCCTCAACTCCTCCGCCAGCGGCAAGTTCGATGAATTGCTGTTGCTGCTGGAAAAACTCCACGCCGAATACGGCCTGACCATCAACGACGCGCTCGATGGCAGCCCGGCTGCACAAGAAGCGTTGAAAAGCCTGGCCGAAGCCAGCCGCGCCACCCTGAAAGAAAGCAGCACGTTCTTCGAAGACCAAGTGGTGATGGCCGACTCCCTGGACGAGCCGTGGCAGGGCTTCTACGACAAAGTGTCGGCGTCCATGGAAAAAACTTACCAACTGAACGACGCCGCCTTGGTGTTCCTCAAGCAACAACTGCAGAAACGTCTGGAGCGTAAGCAAACCCAGATGGTGCTGTTGGTGGTGGCGCTGTTGGTGGTGTTCATCCTCATCGGCTATCTCTACGGCGCGTTTTATGTGTCCACCCGCACCACGCTGAAAAGCCTCGGCAAGGTGATGGACCAAGTCGCGGCTGGCGACATGACCGTCAGCTTCCGCGCCCAGAGTCGTGACGAACTGGGCGAATTGGGTGAAGTGTTCAACGGCACCGTGCAGAAGATTCACCACCTCATTGAGCGCGTCGGCCACACGGTTAGTGCTGTGGGCGTGCAGGCCGATCGGGTGGAAGACGTGTCCGCGCAGAGCAACCAGGCCGTCGCTGGACAGCGTAGCCAGATCGAACAAGTGGCCACGGCGATGAACCAGATGTCCGCCACCGCGCAGGAAGTTGCCCGTAGCGCCGCCGCCGCGGTAGACAGCGCGCAGAGCGTTAACCACGAAACCGTCAGCGGTCGCGCGCTGGTGGAGTTGCAGGTTGGCAGCATCCAACGGCTGGCTGACGAAATTGATCAGTCGGTAACCGTCATTAATCAACTGGCCAGCGACAGTGCCTCGATCAGCCAAGTGCTCGACGTGATCAAAGGCATCGCTGAACAAACCAACCTCTTGGCCCTGAACGCGGCTATCGAGGCAGCGCGTGCTGGCGAACAGGGTCGTGGGTTTGCCGTGGTGGCCGACGAGGTGCGCAACCTGGCCAAGCGCACCCAGCAGTCCACTGAAGAAATCGAAAAGATGATCGCCAAACTCCAGGGCGGCGTCGGTGCGGCGGTCAAAACCATGCACAGCAGTCACAGCATGGCCGACAACACCGTGGCCGAGTCCGGCAAGGTGCAGGTGGCGCTGGAAAACATCCTTGGCGCGGTGGGCATGATTGTCGACCAAAACCAGCAGATCGCGGCGGCGGCGGAGCAGCAAACCGCTGTGGCGCACGACATCGACCAGAACATCGTCGAAATCAACCTGGCCGGCGAGCGCACGGCTGAAGGGGCAAGCCAGACCGAGCAGGCGAGCCGTGAACTGTCGGGCGAAGTGGCCCATCTCAAGCAACTGATCAGCGCGTTCCGCGTATAGCCACGACTCACGTTCTTTGGCTAAGCACCCCGCGCTCGGCGGGGCTGCGTTAAGGGGCAATAACGATTGATCGCGTATCAACGGTTATTGCCCTTTTTTCTTGCCAACCTGATTGCCCCACTTCTTCTTTCAGGCGGTTTCGCCAAACCGCAGCGCAGGGTCTGTAGTCTCGGTCGGTAGGATCGCTGCCGACAAAATAGGCCGACCTACGTCTACTCAATACGCGCGTCGTTAAGGTTCTGGCTCTTTTTGAGTTCGGGGCCGGTTATGAACAAGGGTTGCTTTCGTCTAGTTTTCAGTACGATTTTCGGTTGCTTGATTCCCGTCGCGGAAATCGCGCGCTCTCGACGTAAGCCTGGCCAATGCCCGGATGGCTTAATCGACGCGATGCCATTGCGCATCCAGCCGGCTCCCATTCTCAAGCCACTTTCGCTAGCTGTGCTGCTTGCTGGTTTACCGAATTGGGCTGCCGCAGAAATTCTCCTAGACCGGATGTCGCCAGGCCCCAGCGTCATCAGCTCAGCTAATGGAGTGCCCGTAATCGAGATTGCCAACGGATGAATAAGTGTCAGCCTGAATCAATAAAAGGAACATCGCTAAAGTCTTAGCGATAAATAATTAAGTCCAGCCAAACAGGGCTCGCGCGTTACCGGTAGTGGTCCGCGCGAGCTCTTGCGTGTTCACACCAAGCAACTGAGCGAGTGCTTGGCAGATTTCGGGAAGATGTTCGGGACTATTGCGCTGGTTGGGGTACATGGCTGGCGCCATATCCGGTGAATCCGTTTCCAGCACGATGGCCTCCAGGGGCAGTCGCTGCACCGTCTTGCGCAAGCGCAACGCTTGCGGCCAGGTGGCGGCACCGCCAAGCCCCAATTTAAAGCCCAACTTCATGTATTCCCGGGCTTCCTCATAGCTCCCCCGCAAACGCATGAATGATGCCAGGGCGTTTCAAGTTGAAGCGCTTGAGCGTGGCGATCACCTGCGCGTGGCTGCGACGCACGTGCAAAAGCGGCGGCAGTTCGAAGTCGGCGGCCAGGGCGAGTTGTGCTTCGAACAGGGTTTGTTGGCGGTCGCGGTCCAGCTCTGGCAGGTAATAGTCCAAACCGAACTCGCCCACGGCGCAGAGCTTTTTGTCGCCGGCCAAGCGTTCCAGCCAGGCGCGCAATTCGTTTAGGTGGTCGGGGTGGTGCTGCTCCAGGTAAACGGGATGCAGGCCGAGGGCCGCATAGAGGCTGTCGTTTTCCTGGGCCAAGTCCCATACGCGCTGCCAGTTGCTCTGATAGACGCCGAGTACGACCAAGCGCTCCACTCGTTTATCTCGGGCATTGGCCAGGAGCTGGCTGCGATCGGCATCGAAGTCGGGGAAGTCGAGGTGGGTGTGGGTGTCGATTAGGCGCATGGGGGATAGGGTAAATGGATTTACGTGGGCGTGCCAAAGGGTTGCGAGGGGCGGCGACGGAGGCGGAGCGGGTGATGTGGTTTAGATTGAGGGACCGGCGTTTTTTGGGGCTTAAGTTCAGGCGTCAGGTGCCGCTTGGGCGATACATCGTGGATTTCGTTTGCAGGGAGTTGAAGCTGATTGTTGAGCTCGACGGCGGCCAGCACTCAGAACAAGTTGGATACGATAACTGTCGTAGCGATTGGCTGAAGACCCAGGGATATAGCGTGTTGCGCTTCTGGAATAATCAGGTATTTGGCGAGATGGACTCGGTTATGGAAGCGTTGCGGATTTGGGTGGAACAGCAAGGGCGGCCCTCACCCCAGCCCCTCTCCCGCAGAGCGGGAGAGGGAGACCGGCCCGACCGAGTAGGTGCAGGTTGCGCCGATTAGAACCCCTCTCCCGCTTGCGGGAGAGGGGCAGGGGGTGAGGGGGCCGTTGAGGCAACATCACTAAATCAATGATGTTCCCGCGTAGCCCTGAACTTCACCTCGGGCCAGCGCTCTTCCATCAAGCTCAAGTTCACCCGCGTCGGCGCCAGGTAGGTCAGGTGGCCGCCGCCGTCGATGGCCAGGTTTTCCACGGCCTTGACCTTGAATTCCTCAAGCTTCTTCTTATCGCTGCTGTCGATCCAACGGGCCGACCACACGGTGATCGGCTCGTACTGGCACTCGACCTTGTATTCCTCTTTCAGCCGGCTGGCGACCACGTCGAACTGCAGGACGCCCACGGCGCCGAGGATGATGTCGTTGCTGCGTTCCGGGAAGAACACCTGTGTGGCGCCTTCTTCGGCTAGTTCTTGCAAGCCTTGGCGCAGTTGCTTGGATTTCAGCGGATCTTTCAGGCGCACGCGGCGGAACAATTCCGGGGCGAAGTGCGGGATGCCGGTGAAGCCGAGGTTTTCGCCTTCGGTGAAGGTGTCGCCAATCTGGATGGTGCCGTGGTTGTGCAAGCCGATGATGTCGCCGGCAAACGCTTCTTCCAGTTGCTCACGTTCGGAGGAGAAGAAGGTCAGGGCGTCGCCGATGCGCACGTCTTTGCCCAGGCGCACGTGGCGCATTTTCATGCCTTTGTCGTATTTGCCGGAGCAGATGCGCATAAAGGCGATGCGGTCGCGGTGTTTGGGGTCCATGTTCGCTTGAATCTTGAACACGAAGCCGCTGAATTTCTCTTCCTCTGGCTCCACGGTGCGCTCGTTGGCCACACGGGCCAGCGGCTGCGGTGCCCAATCGACCACGGCGTCGAGTACGTGGTCGACGCCGAAGTTGCCCAGCGCCGTGCCGAAAAATACCGGGGTCAGTTTGCCGTCGAGAAATTCCTGGCGGTTGAATTCATGGCAGGCGCCCTGAACCAATTCCAGCTGTTCGATAAAGCGCTCGTACTCGTCGCCCAGGTGCGCACGGGCTTCGTCGGAGTCGAGTTTTTCGATGATTTTGGTTTCGGTGCGTTCGTGGCCGTGGCCCGGGGTGTAGACGATGATGTAGTCGTCAGCCAGGTGGTACACACCTTTGAAGTCGCGGTAGCAGCCAATCGGCCAGGTCACCGGCGCCGCCTTGATTTTCAGCACGGCTTCAATTTCATCGAGCAGTTCGATGGGGTCGCGAATGTCGCGGTCCAGCTTGTTGATAAAGCTGACGATGGGCGTGTCGCGCAGGCGGCACACGTCCATCAGGGCGATGGTGCGCGGCTCAACGCCTTTACCGCCGTCGAGCACCATCAGGGCCGAGTCCACTGCCGTCAGGGTGCGGTAGGTGTCTTCCGAGAAGTCTTCGTGGCCGGGGGTGTCGAGCAGGTTGATCATGTGCTCGCGGTAGGGGAACTGCATCACCGAGGTGGTGATGGAGATGCCGCGCTGCTTCTCCATTTCCATCCAGTCAGACGTCGCATGGCGGTCGGATTTACGCGATTTCACCGTACCCGCCACGGCAATGGCTTTACCCATAAGCAGAAGCTTCTCGGTAATGGTGGTTTTACCGGCGTCGGGGTGGGAGATGATGGCGAACGTACGGCGTTTCGCGACTTCGGCGGCCTGAATGGACATGCGAGAACCTGGTCGTGGAGCTGGAAATTGGGCGCGAAGTATACAGGATGCCCCGCCTCGATGGGCGGCCGAGGCGTAAGCGGCGGTCGCTCCGTTGAGTCGATCCAAATGAACCCTGATGGTGATAGCCGGTCTGTCAAAAACGGACTGGATACTTCCCCTCAGCACCTGCGCTGGAAGCCAAGCGCCGCAACGGTTTGTGCAGCATTTCGGACGTTTTGTTTGGAATCCAAAACGGGCAATCGGTAAGGCGACAATCAGGTGCAAAACAGCGGCATTTTTTGATTGATCTTGCCCCCACATGCTCCTAAAGTTCGCGCCCGAACGTCCATGCTGGAAACGATCCATGCGGCTCAAGTACTGACGACGAGAGATCGGTTTCGATACTCGGCGACAAGCCTTGGGAAGTAGGCGAACCAAAGTGGGGAAACGGATTAGACGTTCGCGGCTTTGTCACAAAGCCACCCCTTACTACCTTTGTTTGTTTTGCCCATGGAGTCCCCCGCATGTCGATTAAGGTCGAAGACTACTACCCGCGCGAAACCTTCCAGAAAATGAAGGCGTTCGCCGATCAGCAAGAAACCCCGTTCGTGGTGATCGACACCAACATCATCAGCCAGGCTTACGATGACCTGCGCGCCGGTTTCGAATTCGCCAAGGTCTACTACGCCGTCAAGGCCAACCCCGCTATCGAAATCATCGAGCTGCTGCGCGACAAAGGCTCGAACTTCGACATCGCTTCTATCTATGAGCTGGACAAAGTCATGTCCGCCGGTGTCGGCCCGGAGCGCATCAGCTACGGCAACACCATCAAGAAGTCTCGCGACATCCGTTACTTCTATGACAAAGGCGTGCGCCTGTACGCCACCGACTCCGAAGCCGACCTGCGCAACATCGCCAAGGCCGCGCCGGGTTCGAAAGTGTATGTGCGCATCCTCACCGAAGGCTCGACCACAGCTGACTGGCCGCTGTCGCGCAAGTTCGGCTGCCAGACCGATATGGCCATGGACCTGCTGATTCTGGCTCGAGACCTGGGCCTGGTGCCTTACGGCCTGTCGTTCCACGTCGGTTCGCAGCAGCGCGACATCTCGGTGTGGGACGCGGCCATCGCCAAGGTAAAAGTGATTTTCGAGCGTTTGAAAGAAGAAGACGGCATCGAGCTGAAACTGATCAACATGGGCGGCGGCTTCCCGGCCAACTACATCACCCGCACTAACAGCCTGGAAACCTACGCCGAAGAGATCATTCGCTTCCTCAAGGAAGACTTCGGTGACGACCTGCCGGAAATCATTCTGGAGCCGGGCCGTTCGCTGATCGCCAACGCTGGCATCCTGGTCAGCGAAGTCGTCTTGGTGGCGCGTAAATCGCGTACTGCTGTTGAGCGTTGGGTGTATGTGGACGTGGGCAAGTTCTCTGGTTTGATCGAAACCATGGACGAGTCCATCAAGTTCCCGATCTGGACCGAGAAGAAAGGCGAGATGGAAGAAGTGGTCATCGCCGGCCCGACCTGCGACAGCGCCGACATCATGTACGAGAACTACAAGTACGGCCTGCCGCTGAACCTGTCGATTGGTGATCGCCTGTACTGGCTGTCCACCGGTGCCTACACCACCAGCTACAGCGCGGTGGAATTCAACGGCTTCCCGCCGCTGAAAGCGTTCTACCTGTAAGCCTCGGCTGATTTAAAAGCCCCGCCAAAACGCGGGGCTTTTTATTGCGCTGAATTTGCCAACATTCCGCGCTGAATTTGCCAACAACCACCGTCGTCCTCGCGCACGCGGGGACCCAGTATCTGCCGCCGAGCGCGTTTTCTGAGCCACCCCGGATTCCTGCCCGCGCAGGAATGACGCAAGCACGGATCAGCAAAACGCAGCGTACGCCTCACGGTCGCTCTCATCCCCCAACTCGACCGCACGACGAAAATAATCCGCCGCCAACGCGCGAATTTCCGGCTGCTCGGCCTCTTGCAATGAGTGCCGCGCCACCCGCAGAAAATTCAGATTTCCATGCTGCAGCGCCAACTCCAGCCAGGCCGCCGCCGCGCGCACGTCACCTTTTTCCGCCAGCACGGCGGCGTAGCTGAACTGGCCGCGAAAATCGCCTGCTTCGGCGGAGCGGCGGTACCAGTCGTGGGCCAGCGCGACGTCGCGGATCACCACCTGACCTTCTTCGAAATAACGGCCGACCAGGTTCATGGACTTGGCGTGCCCTTGCGCGGCCGCACGCTTGTACAGGGCGAACGCTTGCGGCGGGTCGCGCTGCACGCCTCGGCCGGTGGCGAGCAAGTTGGCGAGGTTGTATTGGCCCCAGTCCAGCCCGGCGTCTGCCGCGCGGCGGTAGTGTTCGGCGGCTTCGGTGAGATTCGCCTCTGCGCCCCAGCCATGCTCGAGGCAACGCCCCAGCATGTTGTGGGCCATGGCGTGGCCGTTGCGCGCAGCGATGCGGAACCAGGTAACGGCCAGCGCCGGGTCGCGCTGAATGCCGCGGCCTTCCAGCAACAGTTGGCCGAGCATGGTTTGCGCATCCAGCGAGCCCTGCCTGGCGGCGGTTAATACGGCATTGGCGGCGCGGCCGGGATCACTCGCCAGCAGTGCCGCCAGGTCGTCGGTGTCGAGGTGTTCTTCGCGGCGTAGGAGGGGCGGTCAACGGTTTACACCTCGGCCCAGCGGCGCAGCAGGTTGTGGTAGTTGCCGGTCAGTTGCAGCAGGGCAGGGTGGTCGGGCACGGCCTGGGTCAGTTGTTGAATGGCTTGGTCCATTTCAAACAGCAAGACGCGCTGGCTGTCTTCGCGCACCAAGCTTTGCGTCCAGAAGAACGAGGCGAAGCGCGCGCCCCGGGTTACGGCTTCGACCTTATGCAAGCTGGTTCCGGGGTACAGCACCATGTCGCCGGCCGGCAACTTGACGCGCTGGTTGCCGTAGGTGTCCTGGATGATCAGCTCGCCGCCGTCGTAGTCGTCCGGGTCGCTGAAAAAAACCGTGGCGGAGAGGTCGGTGCGTACCCGCTCCACGCTGTTTTTTACCTGGCGAATGGCGTTGTCGATGTGGAAGTCGAACGAGCCGCCGCCGGTGTAGCAGTTGAACAGCGGCGGGAAGACTTTGTGCGGCAACGCGGCGGACATGAACAACGGGTTTTGCCACAAACGGGTGAGCATTTCGCTGCTGATTTCGCGGACCAACGGATGGTCGTCGGGCAGCTGCAAATTATGTTTGGCCTTGGCCGATTGGAAGCCTGCCGTCACCTTGCCATCGGCCCATTCGGCCTGTTCCAACGCGCTGCGAATCTGCCGGACTTCATCGCTGCTGAAAACGCCGGGAATGTGCAAAAGCATGGCGGAACCGTTTGTATTTGAAAGTAAGTCGCAAATGATAATTCGCCGCCTGGCTCGCTGGCAACTGGATTAAACCCACGCGCCATGCGGCCTTCAGCGTTTTTTAAAAGTGTAAACATTATGTAAAGATTATTACATGCGAATTATTACCAATTGCTAACCTTTAACTGTTGCTCTACATTCCGCGGCCTTTGCCATTCCTGGGGAGGGAAACCGCATGTCCGCCACGTCCACAGAATCCACTGTTTTTTCGCCACGTTTGCTCGCCACTGCCGTCGGCATGGCCATGTCCGCTTCGCCGCTCGCACGCGCTGCTGAGCCGGTTGCATTGGAAGCCACCAGCGTTGTGGGTGAGCAAGATCAGGCCGAGAACTACAAGGTCGACGAATCGGCTTCGAAGAAGTACACCGCGCCGCTGCGTGAAACGCCGAAAAGCATCACCGTTATCAGCGAGCAAGTGATCAAGGACACCGGTTCCCTCTCCCTGGCCGACGCGCTGCGCACCACCTCGGGCATCACCTTTGGTGCCGGCGAGGGCGGTAACCCGGCGGGCGACCGTCCGATCATTCGCGGCTTCAACGCCGAGAGCGACATGTTTATCGACGGCCTGCGCGATGTCGCGTCGCAAACCCGTGAAGTGTTCAACATCGAGCAGGTTGAAGTGAGCAAGGGCCCAGGCTCGGCCTTCACCGGCGCCGGTTCCACCGGGGGCAGCCTCAACCTGATCAGCAAGACTGCCAAGCAGCAGGACTTTGCCGACGCCGGTTTCACCTTCGGCTCCGACCAGACCCGTCGCTACACCCTCGACGTTAACCGCGTGCTCAACGAGAACATCGCCGCGCGCATCAACCTGATGCAGCACGACGCCAATGTCGCCGGCCGTGCCGGTGTCGACGTCAGCCGCTGGGGCGTGGCGCCGACCGTGACCTTCGGCCTGAATACGCCGACCCGCGCGACCGTGTCGTACTACCACGTCGAAGGCGAGGACACCCCCGACCTCGGTAACCCGCTGCAAAGCACCGTCGGCGCTGATGGCGTGCGCACGCCCACCGGCAACAAAGACAAGTTCTACGGCTTCGCCTCGCGCGACTACCGCGACAGCACCACTGACACCGGCACCATCAAGCTCGAGCACGACCTGAACGACAGCATTACCGTGTCGAACACCTCCCGCATCGTGCGAACCACCCTCGACTACATCGCCACCAACCCGGACGACTCGCGCAACAACGTCGCCAACGGCTACGTGTCGCGCTCGGCGAAAAGCCGTAACTCGACCTCCGAAGGCTTGGTCAACCAGACCGACCTGAGCGCGCGTTTCAACACCGGGTTTATCGAACACTCGGTGAACACCGGCGTCGAGTTCAGCAAAGAAGGCGTGCATAACCGCGCGTATTTCATCGCAACGCCTGGCAGCGGCAACACGTGCAATGCGGCGGCGATCGCCTCGAACAACTGCACCACCTTGGCCAACCCGAACTACAACGACACCTTCCACGGCACCATCACCGACAGCAACGCCTACACCGACACCGACAGCGAAACCCTTTCGGCGTATGTGTTCGACACCTTGAAGTTCAACGATCAGTGGTCGATTAACGCAGGCCTGCGTTACGACGATTACGAGACCAAGGTCCAAGGCCCGAGCGTGACGCGTGGCACCAACACGATCAGCGGCGCCACCAACCTGGAAAACAAGGCGCACTTCTGGAACTACCAGCTCGGTGTTGTCTTCAACCCATTGCCCAACGGCAGCATTTACGCGGCCTGGTCCACCTCCAGCAACCCGGTGGGCGAAACCAGTGGCGAAGGCGCCGATGGCCTGGCTGCGGCGAACCAGGAGCTGGAGCCGGAACGCAACCGCAACTACGAAGTGGGCACCAAGTGGGACTTCTTCGACGAGCGTCTTGGCCTGAACGCTGCCGTGTTCCGCACCGAGAAAACCAACGCCCGCACCCTCGATGAGTTCGGCTTCACGCAAAACATCGGGGAAACCCGTGTCGACGGCTTCGAGCTGGGCGCCAGCGGCAAAATCACCAGCAAGTGGCAAGTGTTCGCCAACTACACCTACCTGGACGGCGAGCTGACCAAGGGCGGTGCGGTGAACGTCGGCACCACGGCGGCGCCGCGTTATGTCGAAGGTGCTTACGACGGCAACGACATCCCGAGCACCCCACAAAACAGCGCCAGCTTCTGGACCACCTACCAACTGCTGCCAAAGCTGTCCCTGGGCGCCGGCGCTTACTACGTGGATTCGCGTTTCGGCAACACCGCCAACACCGTGCAGGTGCCCGACTACTGGCGCTACGACGCCATGGCCAAGTACGTGGTGAACAAGAATCTGGACCTGCAACTCAACGTGCAGAACCTGACGGATGAGCGTTATTACGATCAGGTTTACTCGACGCACATGGCGCACGTGGCGGCAGGCCGGACCGCTTTAATCTCCACTAATTTCCACTTCTAACGGTCGGCGGACGGGCTGATGGTGGCGCCCCTGCAAGGCGCCCCGCAGCTTTCCAGCGCTGCGTACTGGAGTGCGCAAGTATTCAAACCTGCGTCACCCTCGCGCATGCGGGGGTCCAGGAGTTTCGGATTGGACGATTAGTCGTGCACGTCCAAAGATTCCGGATGCCGGATCGTCGCACCGCCACCCTCGCAGGGGCGACGACCATCCGCCCGGCGCCAAACAAAACCCTGAGCGATGCATCGCTCGGGGTTTTTCTTTGCTAGGTAAACGATCAGTAAAGGTTGCGCGGTTGCTATAAATTCTCAAATAGAATTCGCCGCTATTAACGGTTGGTCGCGCTGAGAAGCGCCGGTTCAGGTGAGGTTGTCGTGTTCAAGAACGTGTTGTTCCAGTTGCATTGGCTGTTCGGCATCACCGCCGGCTTGGTGCTTGCCCTCATGGGCATCACCGGGGCGCTGTATTCCTTTCAGGAAGAAATCTCCACGGCGCTGAATCCGGAAGTGTTGCAGGTTCAGGTGCGCGAAAGTGGTGTGTTGCCGCCCGGCCAGTTGATGGAAAAACTGGAAAGCGCGGCAGGCATGAAAATCGCCGGCATGCGTGTGTACACGCTGGAGAACAAAGCGTCGCAGGTGTTCTTTGCGCCCAAGCCGGGCGAGCGTCGTGGGCCGATGCGTTATTTCGACCCCTACACCGGCGAGCTGCGCGGCGAGCCGGCTGAGCAAGGCGTTTTTCGACCTGATGTTCCAGCTGCACCGCTTCCTGGCGATGGGCGAATTCGGCAAGCAAATTACCGGCGCCTGTACGTTGATGCTGCTGTTTTTCTGTCTGTCCGGCTTGTACCTGCGCTGGCCGCGCAATGCGCTGAGCTGGCGGACGTGGCTGACGTTCGACTGGGCCAAGAAAGGCCGCGCCTTTAATTGGGATCTGCACGCCGTGGCCGGCACCTGGTGCCTGGTGTTTTATTTGCTCGCGGCGGTAACCGGGCTGACCTGGTCGTACCAGTGGTTCAACAATGGCGCCACGGCGTTGCTTGGCGGTGCGCCGGCGGGCCAGCAGGGCGGCAAGCCCGGTGGTGGCCGTGGCGAGCGCGGTGATCGGCGCGGCCCTCCGCAGCAAGCGGCCGAATCGGTGCCGGTCAACTATGACGCGCTGTGGTCGGCAGTAGTGGGCATCGCTGGCCCACAGCTTGCGATGTACAACTTGCGTCTTCCACAAGCGCCGAAGCAGCCGGTCACCGTGCTGTACCTGCTGGACGATTCGCCGCACGAGCGGGCGATGAACGAAATTCAGCTCGATGCCTCCACCGGCGCAGTGCGCAGCCAGAAGCGTTATGCCGATCAGCCTCTGGGCAAGCAACTGTTGACCAGCATTTACAGCCTGCACGTGGGCAGTTATTTCGGCCTGACCGGCCGCATTCTGATGACCGCCGCCAGCGTGACCATGCCGCTGTTCTTTATCACCGGCTGGCTGCTCTACCTCGACCGTCGTCGTAAAAAACGCCAGGTGCTGGCGGCTAGAAAAGGTGTGAGTGCGGGTTCCGGCCAGGGCGATAACTGGCTGATCGGTTTCGCCAGCCAGAGCGGCTTCGCCGAGCAACTGGCTTGGCAAAGCGCCGGGCAACTGCAAGCCGCTGGCCATGCCGTCAACGTGCAACCTCTGGCCAGCTTGAGTTCAAGTCACCTGCGCGAGGCGCGCCATGCGCTGTTTGTGGTCAGCACCTTTGGCGACGGCGAAGCGCCGGACAGCGCCCGTGGTTTCGAGCGCAAGCTGCTGGGGCAAACCCTCGGCCTGAGCGAATTGAAATACGCCGTGCTGGCCTTGGGTGATCGCCAGTACGCGCACTTTTGCGGTTTCGCCCATCGTCTGCAGCATTGGCTCAGCCACGAAGGCGGCGCTCAGCAATTTCCCACGGTTGAGGTCGACAACGGCGACGCTGCCGCGCTGCAACAGTGGCAACAGCACCTTGCGCAGCTGTCGGGCGGTTCGGTCGCCGCACCGTGGCAGGCGCCGTCCTACGGCAACTGGACCCTCACCGCGCGTGAACTGCTCAACCCAGGCAGCGCCGGCTCGCCGACTTACCTGCTCAGCCTGACGCCGCCCGATAGCCAGTCGGCGTGGCAAGCTGGCGACCTGGTCGAAGTGATGCCGCGCAATAGCGTCGCCGCTGTCGAGGCCTTCCTCGCCGGGCTGGGCATTGCCGCGACCACGCACGTGCAGGTTGGCGGCTTGCAGGAAACGCTGGCACAGGCCCTGGCCCATCGCCAACTGCCTGCGAGTCGTGGGCATTTGGTGGGCTTGCATGCCCAGGCATTGGTGGATGCCTTGGTGCCGATCACCGCGCGCGAATACTCGATTGCCTCGGTGGTAGAAGACGGCGCGCTGCAACTGCTGGTGCGGGTTGAAACCCATGTCGACGGCAGCTTCGGCCTTGGTTCGGGTTGGTTGTGCGTGCATGCCCAGGTGGGCGACAGCATCAGCCTGCGCCTGCGCCGCAACAGCGGTTTCCATCTACCGAGCGAGCCGCGTCCGTTGATTCTGCTGGGCAACGGCACCGGTTTGGCCGGGCTGCGCAGTTTGCTGAAAGCGCGCGTGGCTGAAGGCTTGACGCGCAATTGGCTGCTGTTTGGTGAGCGCAATGAGGCTCACGACTTCTTCTGCTGCGACGAGTTGCAGGGCTGGCTGGCGACGGGCGAGCTGGCGCGGTTGGACCTGGCGTTTTCTCGGGATCAGGCAGAAAAAATCTACGTGCAGCATCGCTTGCTGGACGCGGCCGACGCGCTTAAAGCGTGGGTGGAAGAGGGTGCGGCGATTTACGTGTGCGGCAGTTTGCTGGGCATGGCCGAAGGCGTGGACCAGGCGTTGCGCCAAGTGTTGGGCGATGAGCGCGTGGTGCAGCTGACCGAGGAAGGGCGCTACCGGCGTGACGTTTATTGATTGGCTTAAAAAGCATCGCGGCTAAAGCGGATCGCCGCCCGGCCGCTCCCACAGGTCTGCACCGTCCTGTGGGAGCGGCTTTAGCCGCGATGGGCTAGGGCCGCGCTTTCACCTCACAACCCGTTAATCACCTCGGCGTGGTGACACGCCACTTGCCGCGCATCGAGCAGGCGCAGTTGCGGCTCTTCGTTGATGCAGCGTTCGGTGGCGTGCGGGCAGCGTTTGTGGAAGGCGCAGCCGCTCGGTGGGGTTCAGCGGGTTGGGCAGTTCGCCGACGATTTTGATTTTCGGCTTGTCCGGGTCCGGGTGAATGGTCGGGGTCGCCGACAGCAGCGCCTGGGTGTAGGGGTGCAGAGGCTTGGCGTAAATCTTCTCTTTCGGGCCCATTTCCGCCGGCCGGCCGAGGTACATCACCAGCACGTCATCGGCCACGTGCTGAACCACAGCAAGGTTGTGCGAGATGAACACATACGCGGTGTTGAACTCGGCTTGCAGGTCCATAAACAGGTTCAGTACCTGCGCCTGAATCGACACATCGAGCGCCGATGTCGGTTCGTCTGCCACCAGCACTTTCGGGTTGAGCATCATCGCGCGGGCCAGGGCAATGCGTTGGCGCTGGCCGCCAGAGAACATGTGCGGATAGCGCTGGTAATGCTCAGGGCGCAAGCCGACCTGCTGCATCATCGCCTGCACTTTTTCCCGGCGTTCGCTGCGCGACAGGTTGGTATTAATCACCAGCGGCTCGGCCAACTGATCACCAATTTTCTGCCGTGGATTAAGCGAGGCGTAGGGGCTTTGGAAAACCATCTGCACGTCGCGGCGCAGCTGTTTGCGTTCGGCCTTGCTGGCGCCGTTCACTTCTTGTCCGCCAATTTGCAGCGAGCCGGAAGACGGTTCTTCGATCAGCGTCAGCGCGCGGGCCAGGGTCGATTTACCGCACCCGGATTCGCCCACCACGGCCAAGGTTTTGCCAGCTTCTAGTTCGAACGACACGCCGTTCAAAGCGCGCACGGTGGCGTGCGGTTGGAACAACCCACGGGAGACGTCGTAGTGGCGAGTAAGGTCGCGAGCCGTCAGTACTACGCTCATCGTGCGGGCTCCTGAATCTCTGGGTGGCTGGGGGCGGTGTTCTGGTTACGCGGGAAGAAGCAGCGCACTTCGCCCAGTTCGCTGGGGTCCAGGGCGGGGCGCAGGTCGCGGCATTTCTGTTGCACATACGGACAGCGCGGCGACAGCAGGCAGCCCACCGGCCGGTCGTAACGGCCCGGCACGATGCCGGGCAAGGTGGCCAGGCGTTTGGCGCCTTGGCTGTGTTCCGGAATTGCGGCCAGCAGCGCTTCGGTATACGGGTGCGCCGGGGCGTCGAACAAGGCCGGCACCTGGCCGACTTCCACCGCTTGCCCGGCGTACATCACGCACACGCGGTTGGCGGTTTCTGCCACTACCGCCAGGTCGTGGGTGATCAGTACCAACGCCATGTCTTTGTCCCGTTGCAGGTCGAGCAACAGGTCCATGATTTGCGCCTGAATGGTCACGTCTAGCGCGGTGGTGGGTTCGTCGGCGATCAGCAGTTTCGGCTCGCCGGCAATCGCCATGGCAATTGCCACGCGCTGGCTCATGCCACCGGAAAGCTGATGCGGGTAGGCGTTCAAGCGGCTCGCGGCGCCCGGAATTTCCACCCGTTCGAGCAGCTCCAAGGCGCGTTGGCGTGCGGCTTTGCCAGACAGGCCCAAGTGCTGACGAATCACTTCTTCAATTTGAAAACCCACGGTGTAGCTGGGGTTCAGGGCGGTCATGGGGTCTTGGAAGACCATGGCCAGGTCTTTGCCGATGATCTTGCGGCGCTGGCGGCTTTTCAGCGTCAGCATGTCGTGGCCATCGAAGTTCAGGGCGTCGGCCTTGATGATGCCGGGCGCGTCGATCAGGCCCATCAGCGCCATCATGGTCACCGATTTGCCGGAACCCGACTCGCCGACAATCGCCAGCACTTCGCCTTTTTCCACGCTCAGGTCGAGGCCGTCGACCACCGGTACGGCATTGGCGTCGCCGAAGCGCACGCTCAGGTTTTTGATATTCAGCAGGCTCATTACGGGCTCCTCAAATGGCGTTCTTGAGTTTCGGGTCGAGCGCATCGCGCAACCCATCGCCCATCAAGTTGATTGCCAGCACGCTGAGCAAAATGGTCAGGCCCGGCAGGCTCACAACCCACCACGCGCGTTCGATGTAGTCGCGCGCCGAGGCCAGCATGGTGCCCCACTCAGGCGTTGGCGGTTGCACGCCCAAGCCGAGGAAGCCCAAGGCGGCGGCGTCGAGAATTGCCGAAGAAAAGCTCAGGGTCGCCTGCACAATCAGCGGCGCCATGCAGTTGGGCAGCACGGTGACAAACATCAGGCGGAACAGGCCGGCACCGGCCAGGCGCGCGGCCGTCACGTAGTCACGGTTCAGCTCGCCCATCACCGCCGCGCGGGTCAGGCGCACGTAGGAGGGCAGCGACACCACGGCAATCGCGATCACGGTGTTGATCAGGCCAGGGCCGAGAATGGCGACAATCGCCACCGCCAGCAGCAGCGAGGGCAGGGCGAGCATCACGTCCATCACACGCATGATGGTCGGGCCGAGAATGCGCGGGAAGAAACCGCCCACCAGGCCAAGGAAAATGCCCGGAATCAGCGACATCAGTACCGAGGCCAAGCCGATGAGCAGCGACAAACGCGCGCCGTGAATCAGCCGCGACAGCAGATCGCGCCCCAGTTCATCGGTGCCCAGCAGAAATTGGCTGTGGCCTTCAGCCACCCAGGCCGGCGGCGTGAGCAGGAAGTCACGGTATTGCTCACTCGGGTCGTGGGGCGCCACCCACGGCGCGAACAGTGCGCAGAACACAATTAGCAGCATAAACAGCAGGCCCGCCACAGCGCCTTTGTTGCGGGCGAAGTGCTGCCAGAATTCTTTCATTGGCGAGGGGTACAGGGTGCTCGGGTCGGCCAGTGCCGGCGCAGGAGACGGTGCGTTGGTGGTCATGTTCAGGCCTCCCTTAACGTTGATGGCGAATGCGTGGGTTGGCCAGGCCGTAGAGGATATCCACCACGAAGTTGACCAGAATCACCAGGCAGGCGATCAGCAAAATGCCGTTCTGCACCACCGGATAGTCACGCGCGCCAATCGATTCGATCAGCCACTTGCCGATGCCCGGCCAGGAGAAAATGGTTTCAGTCAGCACAGCACCGGCCAACAGCGCGCCGATTTGCAGGCCGAATACGGTGAGTACCGGAATCAAGGCATTGCGCAGGCCGTGGACAAAAATCACTCGAGTCGGCGACAGGCCTTTGGCCCGCGCGGTGCGCACGTAGTCTTCGCGCAGCACTTCGAGCATGGCCGAGCGGGTCATGCGCGCGATCACGGCCAAGGGAATGGTGCCCAACACGATGGCGGGCAGAATCAGGTGGCGCAGGGCGTCGAGAAAGGCGCCTTCTTCATCGCTGAGCAGGGTGTCGATCAGCATGAAGCCGGTGACGGGTTCGATGTCGTAGAGCAGGTCGATGCGCCCTGACACGGGCGTCCAGCCCAGCCACACGGAGAAGAACATGATCAGCAGCAGGCCCCACCAGAAAATCGGCATGGAATAACCCGCCAGCGAAATGCCCATCACCCCATGGTCAAACAGCGAGCCGCGCTTGAGCGCGGCGATCACTCCCGCCAACAACCCCAGCGTGCCCGCGAACAGCAAGGCCGCCAGCGACAGCTCCAGAGTGGCCGGAAACAGGGTGAGGAATTCGTGCCACACGCTTTCACGCGTGCGCAGCGACTCGCCCAGATTGCCCTGCGCCAGATCGCCGATGTAGTTCAGGTATTGCTCGTAGAGCGGCTTGTTCAGGCCCAGACGCTCCAAGGCTTCGGCGTGCATCTGTGGGTCTACGCGGCGTTCACCCATCATCACTTCCACGGGGTCGCCGGGAATCAGGCGAATCAGGGAGAAGGTCAGCAAGGTGATGCCAAAGAACGTGGGGATCAGTAACCCCAATCGTCGGGCAATGAAAGTGAACATCGCGGGGCGGTACTCCTGGTCTGGTGCAACTCATCAGCCGGTTAGGCATACCTGGCAGCGCTATGGGTCAACGGCGCCGGGCGTTTTTTATGGCTTCGCGTGGGTGTGCGCGAGGCTGTTATGGGTCAGCGGGTGGGTAGTGGTGCCCGTGACGGTGGTGTTCGTGTTGACTCGTTTCGTTTTCGGGGCCTAAGTGGGTTGCTGCGGCGATCCTCATACGTCCCCTCTCCCGCTTGCGGGGAGAGGGGCTAGGGAGAGGGCTAGGGAGAGGGCAGAAATTTGCCGTTCACGCTGTGGGTTGGGCTGATATCCAGCCCCCTCTCCCCAACCCTCTCCCCGCTGGGGCGAGGGGGCTAAATGCGTTGCTACGTCTTCCTCGGTCGGCTCCCTCTCCGGCCTGCGGGGAGAGGGTTAGGGAGAGGGCGGACGTTTCGCGAACTATTGAGCCCAACCTCTTGCGCAGGTTCAGTCTCCGCGCGACCCCAGGCGAAAAGGGCGCGTATTTTTCTCGCATTCGCCAACCCGTGCAACACAGCATAGGCGCTGGCTGACGGCCGGCCTCGGTGTCGGCGCGCAGGTTTGTAGGCTCATTCTGCAAAAGCACGGCGCTGCACCTTGGCGAAGTTGTTCGAGCCCATGGGGCTTAGCACAAAGCCCTGCACGTCACGGCGGATTACGCTGAATTGTTTCGGATGGGCCAGCGAAATCCACGGTGCCTGCTGGTGAAAAATCCCAAGCGCCTGACGGTACAGTTCAGCACGCTGCGCCTGGTCACTGTTGAGTCGAGCCTGGGTAATCAGCGCGTCGAATTCGGCGTTGCACCAACCGGCCTGGTTCTCGCCAGAAGCGGGCGGCGGCGCAGGAGAGGTTGGGCGTCAGGAAGTTGTCCGGGTCGCCGTTGTCGCCGGCCCAGCCCATGAAAATCAGGTCGTGCTCGCCATTCTTGGCGCGCTTGAGCAGCTCGCCCCATTCGTACACGCGAATGGTGGCCTTGATGCCGAGCTGGGCCAGGTCGTTTTGCAGTAACTGAGCGCCGATACCGGGGTTGGGGTTGGTCGGGCCGCCGCCAGGACGGGTCCAGATGGTCAGTGCAAAACCGTCGCCATGCCCGGCTTCTTTCAATAACTGCTTGGCTCGCTGCACGTCGTGCGGCCAGTCTTTGATAGTCGGGTCGCTGCCCCACAGCGTCGGCGGATAGGGCGCTACTGCCGGGGAGGCGCCGCCTTCGCCGAATTGGGCGCGCACATACACAGCTTTGTCGAACGCCAGGTTGATGGCCTGGCGCACACGCACATCGTCCAGCGGCGGGTGACGGGTGTTGATACCGACATAGGCGGTCAACAATGAATCAAGCTCCAGCACCTTGAGGTCCGGCTCGGCGCGCAGGGCGGGAATGTCGGTAGGGCGCGGATACACAGCCACCTGGCAATCATTGGCCTTCAGCCGTTGCAGGCGCACGTTCGGGTCGGGGGTGATGGCGAAGATCAGGCGCGTCAGCACTGGCGCGCCGTCCCAATAGTCGGGGTTGCTGCGAAAGCGGATCTGCGCGTCTTTGCTGTAGCGCTCGAACACAAACGGGCCGGTGCCGATGGGCTGTTGGTTCAGCTGTTCCGTGTTACCACTGGCCAGCAATTGCGCGGCGTATTCGGCGCTGTAAATGGAGGCAAAACCCATGGCCAGGTCGGCCAGAAAGGGCGCTTCGGCGTGGTTAAGGGTAAACACCACGGTGTGAGCATCCGGCGCTTCGATGCGTGCGATCAGCGCGGCCATGCCCATGGCTTCGGCATAGGGAAAGCCGCGGGTGGCCAGCTTGTGCCACGGATGCGTTGGGTCCAACTGACGCTGAAAACTCCAGAGCACATCCTCGGCATTAAATTCTCGGGTCGGCGTAAACGCCTTGTTGCGGTGAAACTTCACCCCGGCTCGCAGGTGAAAGGTGTAGGTCAGACCGTCTTGGGAAATCTCCCAGCTTTCAGCCAGACCTGGGACGAGTTCAGTGCTGCCCGGTTTGAAATTGACCAAGCGATTGAACACGGTTTCTGACGATGCATCGGCCGTGGTCGCGGCCGTGTACTGCACGATGTCGAACCCTTCCGGGCTGGCTTCGGTGCAGACCACCAAGGACTGTTCAGGCGCTGCAAAAGCAGCAGGTGCCAAAAGACCGGCCGCTAGCAGCAGCGCCCTGAAAAAATGGGTATTTTTCGCAGTCTTCAAACAAGCGCCTCTGCAATCGAGACCGTCCGGCGCGATGCCGGACGGTCGACGCGATAGCTATTTCTCTACGCTGACGCCGTAGAAGGAGTTAAGCGCGAACGGGCTGATCTTGAAGTCCTTCACGCTTTTGCGCATCGGCTGGTAAACCGTGGAGTGGGCGATGGGAGTGATCGGCACCTGTGCTTTCAGCACCTGCTGAGCTTGCTTGTACAGCTCGGTGCGTTTGGCTTGGTCGGTGGTGCGTTTGGCGGCTACAACCAGCTTGTCGTAGTCCTGGTCACACCATTTGGAGAAGTTGTTGCCTTCTACCGCGTCGCAGCTGTAGAGGGTGCCCATCCAGTTATCGGGGTCACCATTGTCGCCGCTCCAGCCGATCAACATGATGTCGTGCTCGCCGCCTTTGGCGCGCTTCATGTACTCGCCCCATTCGTAGCTGACGATCTTGGCCTTGATGCCAATTTTGGCCCAGTCGGCTTGCAGCATTTCAGCCATCAGCTTGGCGTTGGGGTTGTACGGGCGCTGTACCGGCATGGCCCACAGGGTGAACTCGGTGCCCTCTGCTACGCCGGCTTCTTTAAGCAGCGCCTTGGCTCTTTCCGGATCGAAGGCCGGGTCTTTGATGCTGTTGTCGTAAGACCATTGGGTCGGCGGCATGCCATTGGTGGCGAGCTGGCCGGCGCTTTGGTACACGGCATCGATGATGCCTTTCTTGTTCACTGCCATATCCAGCGCCTGACGCACTTTCAATTGCTCGAACGGTTTGTGCTGCACGTTGTACGCGATGTAGCCGAGGTTGAAGCCCGCTTGTTCTGGCAGCACCAGGTTGGGGTCTTTCTTCAGCGATTCCAGATCAGCCGGACGCGGGTTCAGGGTGATCTGGCACTCGTTGGCCTTGAGCTTTTGCATGCGCACCGAGGCGTCGGTGACGATGGAGAAGATCAGGTTGTCGATCTTCACGTCTTCCGGCTTCCAGTAATCCTTGTTGGCCGTGTAACGAATCTGCGCGTCTTTCTGATAACGCTTGAACACGAACGGACCCGTGCCTACAGGCTTCTGGTTGATGTCCGAAGCTTTGCCGTCTTTGAGCAACTTGTCGGCGTACTCGGCGGAGAGGATGTCGGCGAAGCTCATGGCCAGGTTTTGAATGAACGCTGCATCGACCGCCGCGAGGGTGAACTTCACGGTTTTAGCGTCGATTTTCTCGACCTTGGTGATGTTGGTGTCCATGCCCATATCGGTGAAATATGGGAACTCGGTGGGGTAGGCCTTACGGAACGGATGGTCTTTATTGAGCATGCGTTCGAAGGTGAACAGCACGTCGTCGGCGTTGAATTCGCGGGTCGGCTTGAAGTACTCGGTGGTGTGGAACTTCACGCCGTCGCGCAGGTGAAAGGTGTAGGTGAGGCCGTCTTCCGACACTTCCCAGCTGGTCGCCAGGCCGGGCTCTACAGCGGTGCCGCCGCGCTCGAATTGAGTCAAGCGGTTAAACATGGTTTCGGCCGCCGCATCGAACTCGGTGCCGGTGGTGTACTGCGCGGCATCGAAGCCAGCGGGGCTGCCTTCAGAACAAAACACCAGGGTGCTGGCGGCGTGGGCGAAAGGAGCGCTGGTCAGCAATCCGCTTGCAAGTAACAAAGGAAGGGCAACTTTCTTTTGCATGGTGGCCTCAGGTTGTTGTCGTTTTTTGCGAGTTCGGCCTTCAGATCGTGAGCGACCGAGTGGCTGGAAAGTATGCAGGGCACATGCCCACTGCAAGCTGCATAGGTCAAAGAGTGTAGAAGCTGTGGCGGGATCGTCTGAGGATGTCGCGTTTTTATAAGTGTTAGGGAAAGTGACCGGGCGGTCGGGGGAGGGCGCGGCGGTGGCGGGTGGGGCGAGTGCTTCGAAAAGGAGCACGGGGGTGGGGCGTAGAGCATCGCGGCTAATCGGATCGCCGCGATGCAGGCTTGCGGGTAGCTTCGAGTTACTGCATCTGCACTTCAATCACGCCATCTGCCGCCACGGTCACTTCGCTGGTGCCGGCTTCAATTTCCTGCGGCGCCGCTGATTTGCTCATGCTGGACATCGCCTCCATGCGCATCGGCCGGATTGGTTGGAAGCCAGCGCTGTTGAGGTTCAGGCTCACCAGTTTGTAGCTCTTGCCGCCCACGGCTGCGGTGGCGATGTCGGCGCGTGCTTTGAAGGCTGCGACGGCTTCTTTGAGCAATTCGTCTTCGCTCTTTTTGCGCGTGGCGTTGGAGATGGCGAAGTCCATGCTGGCGACTTTCAGGTCTTTCAGCAGGTCGGCGGTGAGGGTGGACAGGGCGGCGAAGTCGCTGCTTTCCAGGCGAATTTCGCCGCGCTCACGCCAGCCGGTGATTTTCTGGCCGTCGTTATCGTAGATCGGGTAGCTGTTGCGGCTGCCGAGTTTCACCGTCACGCCTTTGGCTTGGCGGGCGCGTTCCACGGCGATGTTGAGGGTTTCACTGGTGGCAGCGGCGAGCTTGGCCGGGTCACTGTTTTGCGCTTCGGTGTAGAGCGTGACGTTCATCAGGTCGTGCGGCACGTCCTGATTGACTTCGGCGCGCAGGGAAACCTGGTTGTAACGCGCCTCATCGGCATGGCTGGGCAGCGCCGTGAGGGTGGCGGCACTGAGGGCGATGGCAGCGGTAAGGCGGCTGAGCGAAGACATGCAAACTCCTTATGGGCACAGGGCAGGATCACGCGGTTCAGACTGTAGCGGCAGGGGCGGGTTCCGTCACGGTGCCGCTCGCGCAGGAGCGACCTTTGTCGCGAATTCTGCGTGGAACGCTGAAAATCACGTTTGCAGGGTTCGCCAGCAAGCTGGCTCCTACGGGTGCTGTCTTGAATGGCGTTGCGACGGGTTGCCGCAGTTGGCACGGTTTGTCGCACTGCTGGTTATACTCGCCCGTCGTTTGTGGCTCTCATCAGGAGCGCTCATGCTCGCCCCCGTGTTGTTGCTTTCCGCCAGCCGCCAGAACCTGTGGCGCTTGAGCCTGATCCGCGTGCTGGTGCTGGCCGCGCAGGCCACTTCGGTGGGCGTCGCCTACCTGCTCGACCTCTTGCCACTGCCGTGGCTGCCTCTGTGTTTGACCCTCGTCTGTTCGGCCGTGCTGTGTTGCCTCACCGCCTTACGGTTGCGTGGGCCATGGCCGGTGACCGAGCTGGAATATGCCGGGCAACTGGCGTGCGACCTGCTGATTCACAGCGTATTGCTGTACTACTCCGGCGGCTCGACCAACCCCTTCGTTTCCTATTACCTGGTGCCGCTGACCATCGCCGCCGCTACCTTGCCGTGGCTGTATTCCATGGTGCTCAGCGGCCTGGCATTGAGCGGCTACACCGCGTTGCTGATTTGGTATCACCCGCTGCACCTGCATGGCGTGCAGCACGAGGCCATGTTGATCAGCCTGCACCTGTTTGGCATGTGGCTGAACTTCGCGCTGTCGGCGGCGTTTATTACCTTCTTCGTGGTGAAAATGGCCGGGGCGGTGCGGCGTCAGGTGCAGTTGCAGGCCGAGCGCCGTGAAGAAAGCATGCGCGACCAACAACTGCTCGCAGTGGCCACGCAAGCAGCCGGCGCCGCGCACGAGCTGGGCACGCCGCTGGCGACCATGAGTGTGTTGATCAAAGAGCTGCGCCGCGAGCATCCCGATCCGCTGCTGCAGGAAGACCTGGCCGTGCTGCAAGAGCAAGTGAGCCTGTGCAAAGACACCTTGCAGCAACTGGTACGCGCCGCCGAGGCCGACCGCCGCCTGACCGTGGAAGAGCAGTCGGTGGCCAGTTGGCTGGAAACCACGCTTAACCGCTGGCACCTGATGCGCCCCGAGGCCACCTACCGTTATCAGATTCTCGGCATTGGCGCGGTGCCGCGTCTGGCGCCGCCGCCAGACCTCACCCAAGCCCTCCTCAACCTGCTGAACAACGCCGCCGACGCGTGCGCCGACAAGCTCGACATTCGCGTGGATTGGAACGTGCTGGAAATGTGCATCAGCATTCGCGACCACGGCGCCGGCGTGCCGCTGGCCATTGCCGAGCAGTTGGGCAAACCCTTTATCACCACCAAAGGCAAAGGCTTTGGCCTGGGTCTGTTCCTGAGCCAGGCCAGCGTCACGCGGGCTGGCGGTTCGGTGAAACTCTACAATCATGAAGACGGCGGCACGCTTACCGAGCTGCGCCTGCCTCGTCAGCCAAGCTGAACCGGAGAAGCCAATGAGCGAAGAAACCCCCATCGAAGGCGAAGAACAACCGCATCTGCTGCTGGTCGATGACGACGAAACCTTCACCCGCGTGATGGCTCGTGCCATGAGCCGTCGAGGTTTGCGCGTGTCGATTGCCGGCTCCGCCGAAGCTGGCCTGGCGTTGGCCGAGCAGGATATTCCCGACTACGCCGTGCTCGACCTGAAAATGGAAGGCGACTCCGGGCTGGTGCTGCTGCCCAAATTGCTCGCGCTGGACACCGAAATGCGCGTGGTGATTCTCACCGGTTATTCCAGCATCGCCACCGCCGTGGAAGCGATCAAACGCGGCGCCTGCAATTACCTGTGCAAGCCCGCCGACGCCGATGATGTGCTGACGGCGCTGGTGTCCGAACATGCCGACTTGTCGACGCTGGTGCCGGAAAACCCGATGTCGGTGGACCGCCTGCAGTGGGAACACATCCAGCGCGTATTGGGCGAACACGACGGCAATATCTCCGCCACCGCGCGTGCGTTGGGCATGCACCGTCGGACGTTGCAGCGCAAATTGCAGAAGCGTCCGGTACGTCGCTGAACTGGCCGCGAGACAGGCTATCCAAGGGGGCTGGAAACGGTCTTAATCAGCGCCCCCACATGCAGTAAAGCGCCTGGTTAGGCGCTTTTTTTTCATCCCCGTCTTGAGTGCCATCCATGAGTAAGAACGCCGAATATTCAGCGGTCAATGATGCGCTGCCCAGCCACTTTTTCTCCCGCGTCTGGCACCTGGCCAGCGCCTACTGGCGTAGCGAAGAAAAAGGCATGGCCTGGTTGTTGTTGATTGCGGTGATCGCCATGTCGCTGGTGGGCGTGGCAATTTCGGTGTGGTTCAACAGCTGGTACCGCGACTTCTACAACGCCCTGCAAAACAAAGACCTTGAAGCGTTTACCCGGCTGATTCTGTACTTCTGCGGCATTGCGGCGGTGGCGATTCTGATCGCGGTGTACAAGCTGTACCTCACGCAGATGCTGACCATTCGCTGGCGTCGTTGGCTCACGGAAAAACACTTTGCCGCCTGGTTGGCGCACAAGAACTACTACCGCCTCGAGCAAGCCGGCTACACCGATAACCCGGACCAACGTCTGGCCGAAGACCTCAACAGCTTTACCGACAGCACGCTGAGCCTTGGCCTGGGGCTGATTCGCAACGTGGTCAGTCTGGTGTCGTTCTCGGTGATCCTGTGGGGCGTGTCCGGCAGCATGGAAATCTTCGGCATCGACGTGCCGGGCTATATGTTCTGGGCGGCGCTGCTGTATGCGCTGGTCGGCAGCTGGCTGGTGCATTTGGTGGCGCGGCGCTTGATCGTGCTTAACAACAACCAGCAGCGCTACGAAGCCGATCTGCGTTTTGGCTTGGTGCGTATTCGTGAAAACGCCGAGAGCATCGCGCTGTACAACGGCGAGCAAAACGAACAGCAGCGGCTGATGGGGCGTTTCACCAAAGTGTGGAGCAACTTTTGGGAGCTGATGAAGGTGCAGAAGCGTCTGACATTCTTCAGTTCGGGCTACGGCCAGATCGCCATTATCTTTCCCATGATCGTCGCTGCGCCGCGTTATTTCGCCGGCAAGATTCAGCTCGGCGATCTTATGCAAATCAACTCGGCGTTCAGCAACGTGCAGGAAAGCATGAGCTGGTTTATCGACGCCTACGCCAGCCTCGCGGCGTGGCGCGCCACCTGCGACCGGATTCTGAGCTTCCGTCAGGCGCTGGCCGAGGGCGAGCATCTGGACGCCAACCCGGCGATCACGCGCAGTCGCAACGTCGAGCAACTGAGCCTGAACCAGGTGCAACTGAGCCTCGCCGATGGCCGCGTATTGCTGAACCCCACGTCGCTGAATATTGCACCGGGCGAACACGTGTTAATCAGCGGCGCCTCGGGCAGCGGCAAGAGCACCTTGCTGCGTGCGCTTAGCGGCTTGTGGCCATTCGGCAAGGGCGCGTTGAACGTGCCGGACAGCAGCCTGTTTCTGCCGCAAAAACCTTATTTGCCGATTGGCAGCCTGCGCGCGGCGCTGAGTTACCCGCAGGCCGAGACCACCTATTCCACCGAACGCCTGCACGAGGTGTTGCAAGCCTGCAACCTGGCGCACCTCACTGGCCGCCTGGAAGAAGAAAATCACTGGGAGCGCGTGCTCTCGCCGGGCGAACAACAGCGCGTCGCCATTGCCCGTGCGTTGCTGGTGGAGCCGCGTTGGTTGTTCCTCGACGAAGCGACATCCGCCATGGATGAGGCCAATGAGACGGCGGTGTACCGCCTGCTGACGGACAAGTTGCCCGGCAGTAGCCTGATCAGCATTGGTCACCGGGGCAGTCTCAAGCAATTCCATGGGCGGCAGTTGCGCCTGGAAGAGCAGGGGCTTGTGGAGGCTTAGTGGTTTGGTCGTGAGTGTTGGGCTTCGCCTTTGGCTGAGCCCAACCTACGATTTTGGCGTGGCCGGTTCGTAGCTTTCGATAACTTCCTGCGCGGCGCGGAAGGCGTCGATGGTGGCCGGCACGCCGGCGTATACGGCGCAGTGCAGCAGCGCTTCGCGAATTTCTTCTACCGTGCAGCCATTGTTCAGCGCGCCGCGCACGTGGCCCTTCAGCTCTTGCGGACATTTCAGGGCGGTAAGGGCGGCGAGGGTGATCAGGCTGCGGGTTTTTAGCGGCAAGCCTTCACGGCTCCAGACCGAACCCCAGGCGTGCTCGTTGACGAAGTCTTGCAGCGGCTGGGTGAAGTCGGTGGCGTTGTTCAAGGCGCGGTCGACAAAGGCATCGCCCATCACCTGACGGCGCATCTGCTCGCCGTTTTTAGGCTGTTCGCTCATAGCGTTTCCTCAAGAGATCAGTCGAGACTCTGCACGCGTACCGTCGCTACGCCGCTGCGCACCATGCCCAGTTGTTCGGCGGCCGCGCGCGACACATCGATCAACCGCTTGCGGCTGTAAGGGCCACGGTCGTTAACGCGCAGAATCACGGATTTGTTGTTGTCCAGATTGGTCACTCGAACTTGCGTGCCGAAGGGCAGGGTGCGGTGGGCAGCGGTCATTTGCGCCTGGTCGAAGCGCTCGCCGCTGGCGGTCTTTTTGCCATGGTGCTTGGCACCGTAATACGACGCCTCGCCGCGTTCATCGTAATGACCGTTGTAGGCCGGCGTGTTGTCGCTGGTGCTGCCGCGAAAGTAGGGAGTGGTACAGGCGCTCAACAGCGCGAGAAAGCTTCCTGCTACTAGAACGCGCCACATACCTGTGTCTCCGGGAGTAAGGCTTGCGCGATCAGTCCCCTCTCCCACGTGTGGGAGAGGGCTAGGGTGAGGGGCCGTTAAGCCCCCTCACCCCTCTCTCGTAAACGGAGAGGGGAGCTGATCGGCGTAAGGTTTTAACCTTCCAGCTTCTGCTTCAACAACTCATTAACCTGCTGCGGGTTGGCCTTGCCTTTAGAGGCTTTCATCGCCTGGCCCACAAAGAAGCCGAACATCTTGCCGCGCTTGGCCTCATCGGCGGCGCGGTACTGTTCAACCTGCTCGGCGTTGGCCGCCAGCATTTCATCGAGCACGGCGGAAATGGCGCCGCTGTCGGTGACTTGCTTGAGACCCTTGGCTTCGATGATTTGATCCGCACTGCCTTCGCCATTGGCCATGGCTTCAAAGACCATCTTGGCGATCTTGCCGGAAATGGTGTTGTCTTTGATGCGCAGCAACATGCCGCCCAGTTGCTCGGCGCTCACCGGCGAGGCGTCGATTTCCACGCCTTGTTTGTTCAGCAGGCTGCCCAGCTCCACCATTACCCAGTTGGCTGCCAGCTTGGCGTCGCCGCTGATGCTGACCACTTGCTCGAAGTAATCGGCTTGCTCGCGGCTGGAAGCCAGCACGCTGGCGTCGTAGGCCGACAAACCGAACTGCGCCTGGAAGCGCTCGCGTTTTTGCGGCGGCAGTTCCGGCAGGGTGGCGCGGGTGGTGTCGAGAAAGGCGTCGTCGATAATTACCGGCAGCAGGTCAGGGTCGGGGAAGTAACGGTAGTCGTTGGCTTCTTCCTTGCTGCGCATGGCGCGGGTTTCGTCTTTGTTCGGGTCGTACAGGCGGGTTTGCTGAATGACCTTGCCGCCGTCTTCGATCAGCTCGATCTGACGCTGTACTTCGCTGTTGATCGCCTTCTCGATAAAGCGGAAGGAGTTAACGTTTTTAATCTCGCAGCGCGTGCCGAATTCGGCCTGGCCTTTGGGGCGTACCGACACGTTGCAGTCGCAACGCAGCGAACCTTCGGCCATGTTGCCGTCGCAAATGGCCAGGTAACGCACCAGCGCGTGAATGGCTTTCACGTACGCCACCGCCTCTTTGGCGCTGCGCATGTCCGGCTCGGAAACGATTTCCAGCAACGGCGTGCCGGCGCGGTTGAGGTCGATGCCGCTCATGCCGCTGAAGTCTTCGTGCAGGCTTTTGCCGGCGTCTTCTTCCAAGTGCGCGCGGGTGATTCCGACGCGTTTGACGGTGCCGTCTTCCAGGGTGATATCCAGGTGGCCCTTGCCCACGATGGGCAGCTCCATCTGGCTGATCTGGTAGCCCTTGGGCAGGTCTGGGTAGAAATAGTTTTTACGGGCGAACACGTTGTGTTGGCCGATCTCGGCGTCAATTGCCAGACCGAACTTCACTGCCATGCGCACGGCTTCTTCGTTGAGCACCGGCAGCACGCCGGGCATGCCCAGGTCGATCAGGCTGGCCTGGGTGTTCGGCGCTTGGCCAAAGGTGGTGGCGCTGCCGGAAAAAATCTTCGATTGGGTGGCGAGCTGAGTGTGAATCTCCAGCCCGATAACAACTTCCCATTGCATGGTGTTTCTCCTCAGAAGCCTGTCGGTGTGCGCGTGTGCCAGTCAGTGTTGAGCTGATACTGGTGAGCGACGTTGAGCAGGCGACCTTCCTGGAAGTAGGGCGCGAGCAGTTGTACGCCAACCGGCAAACCATCGACGAAACCCGCTGGCATGGAAATGCCCGGCAAGCCCGCAAGGTTGGCGGTGATGGTGTAGACGTCTTCGAGGTAGGCGGCGACCGGGTCGTTGTTCTTCGCGCCAATTTTCCACGCCGGGTTGGGCGTGGTCGGGCCGAGGATCACGTCCACATCCTGGAACGCGGCCATAAAGTCGTTCTTGATCAGACGACGAATTTTCTGCGCTTGCAGGTAATAGGCGTCGTAGTACCCGGCAGACAATGCGTACGCGCCGACCATGATGCGCCGCTGCACTTCGGCACCGAAGCCTTCGGCGCGCGAGCGCTTGTAGAGGTCGGTGAGGTCTTTGGGATCTTCGCAGCGGTAGCCGAAGCGCACGCCGTCAAAACGCGAAAGGTTGGAAGACGCTTCTGCCGGAGCGATGACGTAGTACGCCGGAATCGCGTGCTGCATGTTGGGCAGGCTGATTTCCTTAACCACGGCACCGAGTGCTTCCAGCTGTTTGACGCTGGCGTGAATCAGCTCGGCAATGCGCGGATCCAGGCCTTCGCCAAAGTATTCCTTAGGCAGGCCGATGCGCAGGCCTTTGAGCGAGTCGTTGAGGGTGGCGGAATAATCCGGCACGGGCTCGTCGACGCTGGTGGAGTCTTTCGCATCGAAACCGGCCATGCCTTGCAGCAGCAGGGCGCAGTCTTCGGCGGTGCGGGCCAATGGGCCGCCTTGGTCGAGGCTCGACGCGTAGGCAATCATGCCCCAGCGCGAAACACGGCCGTAGGTGGGCTTGAGACCGGTGAGGTTGGTCAGTGCGGCGGGCTGGCGGATCGAGCCGCCGGTGTCAGTGCCTGTCGCGGCAGGCAGCAAGCGCGCAGCGACGGCCGCCGCCGAACCACCGGACGAGCCGCCCGGCACGTGCTCAAGACTCCACGGGTTTTTCACCGCGCCGTAATGGCTCGACTCGTTGGCCGAGCCCATGGCGAATTCGTCCATGTTGGTCTTGCCCAGGCTCACGGCGCCGGCGGCGGCGAGCTTGGCGACCACGGTGGCATCGTACGGGGCAGTGAAGTTGTCGAGCATTTTCGAGCCGCAGCTGGTGCGAATGCCCTGGGTGCAGAACAAATCTTTATGGGCCAGCGGCGCGCCAAGCAGAGCGCCGGTTTCGCCGGCCGCACGACGGGCGTCAGCGGCTTTGGCCTGCTGCAACGCGCTGTCTTGGGTCACGGTAATAAAGCTGTTGAGCTGTGGGTCCAGTGCGGCGATACGCGCCAGCAAACTGCGGGTCAGCTCTTCGGAGGAGAATTTCTTGGCTTCGAGGCCACGGGCAATCTCGGCCAGGGTCAGTTGGTGCATGTCCACGTCCTTACTCACTCGATAACCCTCACTCGATTACTTTCGGAACCAGATACAGACCGTCTTGCACGGCCGGGGCGATGGCTTGGTAAGCCTCGCGCTGATTCTGTTCGGTGACGGTGTCTTCACGCAGGCGCTGGGTTGCTTCCAGCGGGTGGGCCAGCGGCTCGATGCCGGTGGTGTCGACCGCTTGCATGCGGTCAATGAGGCCCAGAATGTTATTCAGTGTTTCGGTGGTGCGAGGGATATCGGCTTCGTTCAGACCCAGTCGGGCCAGATGAGCGATTTTCTCCACCTCGGAGCGTTCGAGCGCCATCGGGTGTTCTCCAATTAAATAGAACGGCCTGCGAGAGGCGAGTAGAAGTCCGTAGGGAATGTCGTACGGAACGGATAAGATCAGCGCGCGGTCATAAGCCGCTAACTTGGCGCTAATGCCGGGAAAAAGGCGGCAATTTAACATATTGGCGCCTTGCCCAAAATCCCCGTCGTTGTTAGAGTTTGCCGCACTTTTTACCCACGCGTTGCCTAGGGTCCCTATCCCATGTTTAAGAAACTGCGTGGCATGTTTTCCAGTGATCTTTCGATCGACCTGGGCACTGCCAATACCCTGATTTATGTTCGCGAACGCGGCATCGTGCTGAACGAGCCATCCGTGGTCGCCATCCGTACCCACGGCAACCAGAAGAGTGTCGTGGCAGTCGGAACCGAGGCCAAGCGCATGCTCGGCCGTACCCCCGGCAACATCGCAGCCATTCGCCCCATGAAAGACGGCGTGATCGCCGACTTCAGCGTCTGCGAAAAAATGCTGCAGTACTTCATTAATAAAGTGCACGAAAACAGCTTCCTGCAGCCCAGCCCTCGCGTGCTGATCTGCGTTCCGTGCAAATCCACCCAAGTTGAACGTCGCGCCATTCGCGAATCGGCCCTCGGTGCCGGTGCCCGTGAAGTGTTCCTGATCGAAGAACCCATGGCCGCTGCTATCGGTGCCGGCCTGCCGGTAGAAGAAGCACGCGGTTCCATGGTGGTGGACATCGGTGGTGGTACCACTGAAATCGCCCTGATTTCCCTCAACGGTGTGGTGTATGCCGAATCCGTGCGTGTGGGCGGCGACCGTTTCGACGAAGCGATCATCACCTACGTGCGCCGTAACTACGGCAGCCTCATCGGTGAATCCACCGCTGAGCGCATCAAGCAGGAAATCGGTACCGCCTACGCTGGCGGCGAATTGCGCGAAGTTGACGTGCGTGGCCGCAACCTGGCTGAAGGCGTGCCGCGCAGCTTCACCCTGAACTCCAACGAAGTGCTCGAAGCGTTGCAAGAGTCGCTGGCCACCATCGTGCAAGCGGTGAAAAGCGCCCTCGAACAATCGCCGCCGGAACTGGCTTCCGACATCGCCGAGCGCGGTCTGGTGCTGACCGGTGGTGGCGCCTTGCTGCGTGACCTCGACAAGCTGCTGGCCCAAGAAACTGGCCTGCCGGTGATCGTTGCCGAAGACCCGCTGACGTGCGTAGCACGCGGTGGCGGCAAGGCCCTCGAGATGATGGATCGTCACACCATGGACCTGCTCTCGAGCGAATGAGTCCCAGGCCTTGAGAAAACTACTGCGCTCGGTTACGCCGCGTTAAAAACAGCTTCACAATGCTCATTGGCTACAGCCAACTCCGCTTGTTCATCTGTTTTTGCCTCGCGTACCCTTCGCTCGCTACGTTTTCACCAGCCCTGAACATTAAAAAAGCATGGCTGTTGGGCCCACTCCGGTGGGCTCATTGCATTTAAGTCGGTCACTGCCGTTACACTTCGCGCTTCAGAATCCACGCCCACCAGCCAGCGATGCGGACCGTATGAATATTCACTTCAGCGTCGGAGCAATCAGCCATTAAGCCGCTCTTTGCCAAAGGACCGTCATTGGGTGTGCGCCTGCTGGTGCTGGTTGTGCTGTCGGCCACGCTGATGGTGGTCGACGCCCGTTTCGAATCCCTCAAGCCCATGCGCAGCCAGCTCGGTCTGGTGCTGACGCCGTTCTATTGGCTGGCCGACTTCCCCGTGCGTATGTGGGATGGCGCCACCGCGCAGTTCACCAGCCGTAGCGAGCTGCTCGGCGAGAACGAAAAACTCAAAGCTGAAGCGCTGTTGATGCAGCGTCGCCTGCAAAAGCTGGCGGCGCTCACTGAGCAGAACGTGCGTTTGCGCGAATTGCTCAATTCCTCCTCGTTGGTGGATGAAAAAGTGTTGGTGGGCGAGCTGATCGGCGTAGACCCCAACCCCTTCACCCATCGCATCCTGATCGACAAAGGCGGCAAAGACGGCGTGTTCCTCGGCCAGCCGGTGCTCGACGCGCGTGGTCTGATGGGCCAGGTGGTTGAAGTAATGCCGTACACCTCGCGCGTGCTGCTGCTCACCGACATCACCCACAGCATTCCCGTGCAGGTGAACCGCAATGGCCTGCGCGCCATCGCCAGTGGCACCGGTAACCCGGAGCGCCTGGAACTGCGTCATGTCGCCGACACGGCAGATATTAAAGAAGGCGATTTGCTCGTCAGCTCCGGGCTGGGCCAGCGCTTTCCGGCGGGTTACCCAGTGGCGGTGGTGAAAGAGGTGGTGCACGACTCCGGCCAGCCCTTCGCCATTGTTCGCGCCGTGCCCACTGCCGCGCTCAACCGCAGCCGTTATGTGCTGCTGGTATTTACCGACACCCGCACCCCGGAACAGCGCGCGACGGATTCGGCCGAAGCGCAAGAAAAGGTTGATCGCCAGGCTGAACAGAAAGCCGCTGAGGCCCTGCAAAATGAAGGCGCCGGCTCCGCGCCAGCGCCGTCACCCGCGCCCGCTGCCACGCCTGCACCCGCTGGCGCAGCTGCTCCAAGCCCAGCGCCGACGGCGCCTGCCAAACCGGCGACCACGCCCGCCAAACCTGCCGCCACACCGGCCAAGCCCGCCACTCAGGGAGAGCGTCGATGATTGGTCTGCGTCCACGTAATGGTTGGGTCATCTGGTTCAGCCTCGGTCTGGCGCTGCTGCTCAGCGTGGCGCCGTTGCCAGACTTCATGGAAGTGGGTCGTCCGCTGTGGCCTGCCTTGATTCTCACCTACTGGGTGCTGGCCCTGCCGCACCGCGTGGGCATGACCACCGCCTGGCTGCTCGGGCTGGGCGTCGACGTGTTGTACGGCACATTGCTCGGTCAGAACGCGCTGATCCTCACCCTCGTGACCTTCCTTGTGCTCAACCTGCATCAGCGCCTGCGCATGTTCCCCATGTGGCAACAGAGCCTGGTGCTGCTGGTGGTGTTTGGCTTGGCCCAGCTGGTGCAGTTGTGGCTCAATGCGTTGACCGGCAACCGGCCGCCTACCTTGGCTTTTGTGCTGCCCGCGCTGGTCAGTGCGCTGCTCTGGCCTTGGGTGTCGGTGGCCTTGCGCGGTGTGCACCAGCGTTTGAACGTCAACTAAGCGGGGCAGGGCCTAGGCCTGCCTCTTTACTGCTCGACAGGGAGAGGTCTGCATGGCCACGCTTTACCTGGCCTCCGGGTCTCCACGCCGGCGCGAACTGCTGACGCAGATCGGCGTAGGCTTTTCCATTCTTGCTGCCCCCATCGACGAAAGCGTCCAGCCTGGCGAGTCGGCCGAGCACTATGTGCAGCGTCTGGCGCTGGCCAAGGCCGCTGCAGGTTTGGCGACGGTGTCCGCTGCCACCGATGCCGTCGTGCTCGGCGCCGACACGGCGGTCGTCGTCGATGGCCACATTCTCGGCAAGCCTGCCGACCAGGCCGACGCCTTGGCCATGTTGCAATTACTCTCCGGCCGCGAACACCAAGTGATGACCGCCGTCGCCCTGGCGAATGGCCAGCGCAGCGAAGTGCGGTTGGTCAGCAGCGACGTCAGTTTCCGTTCCATTTCCACCGCTGAAGCAACCACCTATTGGGCCAGCGGCGAGCCGCAGGACAAAGCGGGCGGCTACGCTATTCAAGGCCTGGCCGCCGTGTTTGTCAGCGGCATGCGTGGCAGCTATTCGGCCGTGGTCGGCCTGCCACTGTGTGAAACCGCCGCCTTACTCGCCGAATTCGGTATTCCCTGCTGGCAGGCCATGAGCGAGAGCCGTCATGAGTGAAGAAATTCTGATCAACATCACGCCCATGGAATCCCGTGTGGCGGTGGTGGAAAACGGTGTGTTGCAGGAAGTGCATGTCGAGCGCACGCAGCGCCGTGGCATTGTCGGCAATATCTATAAAGGCAAGGTGGTGCGCGTGTTGCCTGGCATGCAGGCGGCGTTTGTCGACATCGGCCTGGAGCGCGCGGCGTTTATTCACGCCTCGGAAATTTCCACCCGCGAAGGTCCGGCGGTGGAAAGCATTAGCGCGCTGGTGCACGAAGGCCAGAGCCTCACCGTGCAGGTGACCAAAGACCCCATCGGCAGCAAAGGCGCGCGCCTGACCACGCAGCTGTCGATTCCGTCGCGCTACCTGGTGTACATGCCGCGCACCAGCCATGTCGGCATTTCGCTGCGCATCGAAGACGAAGTGGAGCGCGAACGCCTGAAGAAAGTGGTGGCCGACTGCATCGCCGCCGAAGGCATTGAAGAGGCCGGCGGTTTTATTTTGCGCACCGCGGCCGACGGTGCGGGCGCCGATGAAATCGTGGCCGACATCCGCTACCTGCGCCGCCTCTGGAGCCAGATCGCCACGCAAATGAAAACCGCGCCTACGCCTTCGGTGATTTACGAAGACCTCAGCCTGGCGCTGCGCACCCTGCGCGATCTGGTCAGTTTGCGCACCGAGAAATTGCGCGTCGATTCGCGGGAAACCTTCCAGAAAGTTACCCAGTTCGTTGACGAGCTGATGCCCGAAGTGGCCGACCGTATCGAGCATTACCCCGGCGAGCGGCCGATCTTCGACCTGTACGGCGTTGAAGACGAGATTCAGAAAGCGCTGGAGCGCAAAGTGCCGTTGAAGTCCGGCGGCTACTTGATCATCGACCCAGCCGAGGCGATGAGCACCATTGATGTGAACACCGGCGCCTTTGTCGGCCATCGCACGTTGGAAGAGACCATCTTCAAAACCAACCTCGAAGCGGCCACCGCCATTGCCCGCCAACTGCGGCTGCGCAACCTGGGCGGCATCATCATCATCGACTTCATCGACATGGAAGACGAAGAGCACCAGCGCCAGGTACTGCGCACGTTGGAGAAACAGCTGGAACGCGACCACGCGAAAACCAACATCATCGGCATCACCGAACTGGGCCTGGTGCAGATGACGCGCAAGCGCACCCGTGAAAGCCTCGAACAGATTTTGTGCGAGCCGTGCGTCAGCTGTCAGGGGCGCGGCAAACTGAAAACGCCGGAAACCATCTGCTACGAAATCTTCCGCGAGATTCTGCGTGAGGCCCGTGCCTACCAGGCCGAAAGCTATCGCGTGCTGGCCAACCAGAAAGTGGTCGACCGCCTGTTGGACGAGGAATCGGGTAATGTGGCCGACCTCGAAAGCTTTATCGGCCGCACCATCAAATTTCAGGTCGAGAGCATGTATTCGCAGGAACAATACGACGTGGTTCTACTCTGACACCTCTCGCGACCTTAACCGGCGCCGCGTTTAGCCACGCGCCGGCAGCGTCGACCCGGCCTAACAATAAAAGGAAAGCCGCCTGATCATGCAGCGCCTCGCCCGCCTGATTGCCACCCTGACGCGCTGGGGCCTGTACCTCTGCGCCACGGGCCTGATCGTGGCAGCGCTGTATGTGAGCATCGGCCGCATGCTGGTGCCGATGGTTGCCGACTACCGCCTGCAAGCCGAAGACCGGCTGCGCGAAGCCGTCGGCCTGCCGGTCACCATTGGCAGCCTGGAAGGCAGCTGGCGCGGTTTGGCGCCGCTGCTGGTGGCCCATGACGTGCAGGTGGGCGAGGGCGCCAGCGCGCTGCGCCTGGATCAGGTTCGTGTAGTGCCCGCGTTGTGGGCCAGCGTTCAGGCTCAGCAGGTGCGCGTCGGCAGTCTGGAAGTCGATGGCTTGCAACTCAGTGCCGTGCAGGATGCCGACGGCAAATGGACGATGGAAGGGCTGCCCAAGCGAGAGAACGATCCGCCGCTGGACCCTGAACAACTGCTGCGCAACCTCAAACGGGTGCAACAGCTTTCCCTCTTCAACAGCCAGCTCACGCTGGAACCGCACGACAGCAAGCCGCTGACCTTTACCTACATCAACCTCGACCTGATCACCGGCGCCAGCCGCCAGCGCCTCGATGGCCGCGTTACGTTGCCTGACGGTCAGCCGCTGAGCCTGAGCATCGATGCCCGCGTGAAGCCGAAAACCTGGCGCGAGGCGCAGGCGCAGGTTTACTTGAGCTTGCCGCAGAGCGATTGGGCGCGTTGGCTACCGGCCGGCGTAACGCGTGACTGGCAGGTGGAGCGCTTTCAGGCGGGTGGCGAGTTCTGGCTGTCCTGGGCCGACGGTGCGGTGCAACGCGCCGTGGCCCGTCTGAATGCCCCAGAGCTGCGCGCCGCCTATGCCGAACGCAAGGCCGTGCAGATCAATGACTTGGCGGTTATGGCCTACATGAACCGCACCGAGCAGGGCTACAACGTGCTGCTCAACTCACTGGCCGCCACACTCGGCGAAACCCGCTGGGGCGAAGTGCAAGTGGGTTTGGTCTATCAAAGCGCCGCTGAAAACCGGCCGCAGCGCTGGCAGGTCAGCGCCGACCGGCTCGACCTGGCGCCGTTGACGCCCACCATCGAAGCCCTGGCGCCGCTGCCGGCAAAAGCCGCCGAGGTGCTGCACGGGCTGAAGCCGCAAGGCGCGTTGCGCAACCTGCAGCTGAGCATTACGCCCGAGGCGCCCAACCGCGACCAGCGCGTTGAGTTCGCCGCCAACCTTCAGCAAATCACCTTCAGTGCTTACGGCGGCGCGCCGGCCGCAGAGAACGTCACCGGCAGCATCAGCGGTGACCTCGGCCATGGCGAGCTGCGCATGGACACCGAGAATTTCGCCCTGCACCTGGATCACCTGTTTCCCAAACCCTGGCGTTACCAGAAAGCCAACGCGCGCCTGACCTGGACGCTCAACGCCGACGCCTTCACCTTAATTGCCCCGTACATGAAGCTGGTCGGCGACGAAGGCAAGCTGGCGGGCGACTTCCTGATTCGCCTGACCCTGGCGCCCGACACCGAAGACTACATGGACCTGCGCGTCGGGCTGCAGGAAGGCAACGCCCAATACGTCGAGAAATACCTGCCGACTCTGGTGCCCAGTTTCAGCCAGGATCTGGCCAAGTGGCTGACGACGGCCATCCACCGTGGCGCCATTGATGAAGGTTATTTCCAGTACCAGGGCTCGCTTAACAAAGGCGCCGACCCGACAGCCACCAGCATCAGTCTGTTCTTTAAGGTGCATGACACCGAACTGGCGTTTCAACCGGGCTGGCCCGTGCTGCAAAACATCACCGGCGATGTGCTGATCGAAGACAGCGGCGTTCGCGTTCGCGCCCCCAGCGGACAGATGCTCAACAGCACGGTCAGCAATGTGAACGTCGACGTACCGCACGTTGCCAAGGGTCAGCCGTCGCGCTTGCTGGTCACGGGTGATGTCGCCAGCAGCATGACCGACGCGCTGAAAATTCTGCAGGAAGCGCCCATCGGCACGGCCTCGATATTCGAAGGCTGGGGCGGTGAAGGCGATCTGAAAGCCAAGCTCAACCTCGATATTCCGCTGGGCCAGGGTCCGACCACGCGCGCGATTGTCGACTTCAGTGCCGACGGCGCCACGCTGAATATGGCAACGCCGAAGCTGGCGCTGAGTCAGGTGAAAGGCGATTTCCGCTACGACACGGCCACCGGCCTGAGCGCACCGGACATTCGCGCTCAGGTGTTCGGTCGGCCGGTTCGCGGCAAGGCCGTGGCGAGCAAAACAGTTGGTAAACCGTCGAGCCGCATCGAAGTGGCCGGGCAGGTGCCGGTGAAAACCCTCACCGATTGGTCGGGCATCACCCGGCCGCTGCCGGTCTCCGGCGAATTGCCGTTGCAGCTGGCGGTGGTGTTGGACGGCGACAACAGCTTGTTGCAGGTCAACTCGACGCTTAAAGGCGTGGCCATTGATTTGCCGGCGCCGTTGGGCAAAGCGGCAACGGATGAGCGCCCGAGCCAATGGCGCATGAGTTTGCAGGGTGCCGAGCGCGGCTACGCGCTGACGTACGCCAACCTCGCCAGCCTCGCTGCCAGCGCACCGGCCAGCGGCTTCAGCGACGGCCGCGCCGAGTTGCGCCTGGGCAGCGAGCCGGCTCGTGTGCCCAACGCCAAAGGTTTACAGGTTAACGGCGACATCAGCGAACTGGACGCCACCGCCTGGCAAGATGTCGCCAAGCGCTACGCCGGCGACCAGGCCGCCAGCGCCAAGCAATTCTTCAACAGTGCCGACCTGCACATCGGCGCCTTTCATGGCCTGGGCGCCGACATCGACAACCTCAACGTCAAGATGACCCGTATCGCCAGTGGCTGGAACGTGGGCTTGAGCAGCGACCGCGTCAGTGGCGTGGTGGGCTTGCCCGACGCTGACGGTGCGCCTATCGATATACAGCTCAAGCACCTGCGTTTCCCGGCGGCGCAACCGCCGCAGCCCGCCGACCCAGCCGCGCCCGAGGTGGAAGAACCGGACGCGCTGGCTGACGTCGACCCCCGGCAAATTCCGGCACTGAACCTGAACATTGAGCGGGTTTACCAAGGCGATGCGCTGCTCGGCGCGTGGTCGCTGAAAGCACGGCCGAACGCCAACGGCGTGGTGTTTAGCGACGTCAACATGGGCCTTAAAGGCTTGCAGCTTGAAGGCGACGTGGGCTGGGAAGGCGCGCCGGGCGCGACCAGCAGTTGGTTCAGAGGGCGCATTGGCGGCGGCAACCTGTCGGATGTGCTGTTGGCCTGGAACTTCGCACCTACCGCCACCAGCCAGGATTTCCACATGGACATCGACGGCCGCTGGCCGGGATCGCCCGCCTGGATCAGCCTCAAACGCTTTAGCGGCACGCTCGACCCCACGCTGCGCAAAGGCCAGTTCGTCGAAGCCCAAGGCTCGACGGCGGCGCTGCGGGTGTTTGGTCTGCTTAACTTCAACTCCATTGGCCGCCGCCTGCGCCTGGATTTCTCCGACTTGCTAGACAAAGGCCTGAGCTACGACCGGGTAAAAGGCCTGCTGGTCGCCACCAACGGCGTGTACGTGACCAAAGAGCCGATCACCCTCACAGGGCCGTCGAGCAACCTGGAAATGAACGGCACGCTGGATATGGCGAGCAACCAGGTGGATGCCAAACTGTTGGTGACCTTGCCGCTGACCAACAACCTGCCGCTGGCCGCGCTGATTGTGGGTGCGCCGGCCATTGGTGGCGCGCTGTTCGTGGCCGACAAGCTGCTGGGCAAACAAGTCGCCCGCTTCGCCAGCGTGCAGTACAGCGTGAAGGGGTCTTGGCAGGATCCGAAAATTGCTTTCGACAAGCCCTTCGAAAAACCTCGCTAATTTTAAGGGAGCGCCTATGTCCCTCGCGGTGATTCAAATGGTCAGCCAGGACGACGTGCTGGCCAACCTCGCCCAGGCGCGGCTGCTGCTGCAGCAGGCCGCCGAGCAGGGCGCGCAACTGGCGGTGCTGCCGGAAAACTTTGCCGCCATGGGCCGCAGCGACCTTGCCACACTGGGGCGCGCCGAAGCCCTTGGCGACGGACCGATACTGCCGTGGTTGAAACAGACCGCCCGCGACCTCAAGTTATGGATAGTGGCGGGCACCATGCCTCTGCCGCCGCAGGATCAGCCAGACGCCAAGTCCCACGCGTGCTCGTTATTGATCAATGCGCACGGCGAGCAAGTCGCGCGATACGACAAGCTGCACCTGTTCGATGTGGACGTGGCTGACAGCCGTGGTCGTTACCGCGAGTCGGATGACTACGCGTTTGGCGGCAATGTGGTGGTCGCCGATACGCCTGTAGGACGCTTGGGCCTGACGGTCTGTTACGACCTGCGCTTCCCCGAGTTGTATGGCGCCTTGCGTGAGGCGGGTGCCGAGCTGATTACCGCGCCCGCAGCGTTCACCGCCGTGACGGGCGCCGCACATTGGCAGGTGCTGCTCAGGGCGCGAGCGATAGAAACGCAGTGCTACATCCTGGCCGCCGCACAGGGCGGTCTGCACCCGAAGGGGCGCGAAACATTCGGCCATGCGGCAATCATCGACCCCTGGGGTCGGGTGCTTGCCGAGCAGGCCCAAGGTGCGGCTGTGCTGCTGGCCGACCGCGATGCGGTTGAGCAGGCAGACATCCGTCAACGTATGCCGGTGCACACGCACCGCCGTTTTGCTGTGTCGTCGCTGAAGGCGCCGACCTGAAGGCTCACCAGAGCCTATGGAGTAACTAAATGAGCGACATGTTGCTGTCCGTGAGCGAGCACCTGCTGGGCCCTGGCGGTTTGAGCATTGAGCAGTTGCCGGGCGTGCTCGGCGAGCTGGCTGGGCCGGGTATCGACGCGGCTGACCTGTACTTTCACGGTCAGGTTTCGGAAACCTGGGTGCTGGAAGACGGCATCGTCAAAGAAGGCAGTTTCAACCTCGATCAAGGCGTTGGCGTGCGCGCCCAATCCGGCGAGAAAACCGGCTTCGCCTACAGCAACGCCATCACCCCCGTCGCATTGAGCGAAGCGGCCCGTGCGGCCCGTTCGATTGCCCGGGCCGGCCAGAATGGTCGGGTGCAGGCGTTTGTCAGTCCCGAAGTGGCGCGTCTTTATGCGCCGGAAAACCCGCTGGAAGTGCTGACCCGTGCGGAAAAGGTCGAGCTGCTCAAGCGCGTCGACGTCGCCACGCGTGCGCTTGATCCGCGCATCAAACAAGTGACCGTCAGCCTTGCCGGCGTGTGGGAACGCATTCTGGTTGCTGCCGCCGATGGCAGCCTGGGCGCCGATATTCGTCCGCTGGTGCGCTTCAACGTCAGCGTCATCGTCGAACAAAACGGCCGTCGCGAACGCGGTGGACAGGGCGGTGGTGGCCGCTCCGACTACTTGTATTTCCTCACCGAGGACCGCGCCATGGGCTATGCACGCGAAGCGCTGCGCCAGGCACTGGTGAACCTCGAAGCTATTCCCGCGCCGGCCGGCTCCATGCCAGTGGTGATGGGCGCGGGCTGGTCTGGCGTGCTGCTGCACGAAGCGGTTGGCCATGGCCTGGAAGGCGACTTCAACCGCAAAGGCAGCTCGGCCTACAGCGGCCGCATCGGTGAAAAAGTGGCGTCCAGCCTGTGCACCATCGTTGACGACGGCACCCTGTTCGGCCGCCGTGGTTCGTTGAGCATGGACGACGAAGGCACACCGACCCAATGCACTACCCTGATCGAAAACGGCGTGTTGAAGGGCTATATGCAAGACAAACTCAACGCCCGCCTGATGGGCGTGGCCGCCACCGGTAATGGCCGCCGCGAATCCTACGCACACCTGCCGATGCCACGCATGACCAACACCTACATGCTGGCCGGCGAAAGCGACCCGGAAGAAATTATTCGCTCGGTGAAGAAGGGCATCTACTGCGCCAACCTCGGCGGCGGCCAGGTCGACATCACCAGCGGCAAGTTCGTGTTCTCCACCAGCGAGGCCTACCTGATCGAAGACGGCAAAATCACCGCCCCGGTCAAAGGCGCCACGCTGATCGGCAACGGCCCGGAAGCGATGAGCAAGGTGTCGATGGTCGGCAACGACCTGGAACTGGACAGCGGCGTGGGCACCTGCGGCAAAGACGGGCAGTCGGTGCCGGTCGGCGTGGGGCAGCCGACGTTGAAGATTGATTTGATTACCGTGGGCGGGACTGGGAGCTGATGGTCGAGTGGGTCTTTCGCCTTGTCGGCGAGCTGCTGGTCGATATCGTTTTCTACCACATCGGCCGCTGGACTTTGTTGCTGTTAACTGGAGGGCGTTACGACACCAGCAAGCGAGGAACCAATGAAGGCTTGGTAGAACTCCTCGGTTTCCTGATGTGCATATGTTTGGTTTTCGGGCCGATCCTGTTTGTCGGCACATGGGCCTAGCCTTGAATCGGACTTTGTGGGAGCGGCTTTAGCCGCGATGCTCTTGATTTAAAAGCATCGCGGCTAAAGCCGCTCCTACAGAGGTTCGAAGGGACTAACGCAAGCCGCGCTTGGTTTCGTCCAGGTCGCGGATGTATTTGAAGATTTTGCGCGTGGCGGCCGGGGCTTTGTTTTGTGCCGCTTCGTGTTGGGCCTGGCGGATCAGCTGACGCAAATGGGTGCGGTCGGCGTCCGGGTATTCGGCGACGAAGGCTTCGAGCACTTCGTCGGTGCCGGCAGCCAAGCGATCACGCCAGCGTTCCAGGTTGTGGAAGCGTTCGTTGTACTGCCGGGTCGAGGCATCGAGCTGGTCCAGCAGTACCAGAATTTCATCGACGTTCTGATCACGCATCAGCTTGCCGATGAATTGGATATGCCGTTTACGAGCGATGTTAGCCGTGTGTTTCGGCGCATCGGCCAGGGCGCGACGCAGGGCGTCGGTCAGTGGCAGTTTCTCGATCAGGGCGGGTTTGAGCGTGGTCAGGCGCTCGCCAAGGTCAACCAGCGCGTGCAGCTCGCGCTTTACTTGGCTTTTGCTCTTCTCTTCGGAGAAGTCGTCGGAATAGTCAGACATGGGGTCGATCCAGTTGGAAACGCCGCCATGATAACGAGTCGAAGGCCGCTTGTCCGGCCTGGCCAGGTGACTGGTCTCTGAACTGGAGTTGTAGGTTATGAGTGCAGCAGACGTAGTTGGGCCGCAGGCCCTGCCGCAATTGCAGGAGCAAGTGGCGCGGATTATCGCCGAGGCCAAAGCCCAGGGCGCTAGCGCCTGCGAAGTGGCGGTTTCGGTGGAGCAGGGGTTGTCGACCTCGGTGCGCCAGGGCGAGGTGGAAACCGTCGAGTTCAACCGCGACCAGGGCTTTGGCATCACCTTGTATCTTGGTCAGCGCAAAGGCTCGGCCAGCACCTCGGCGAGCGGCGATGCGGCCATTCGTGAAACCGTGGCGGCCGCACTGGCCATCGCCAAACATGCCTCTGAGGACGACTGTGCCGGCCTGGCCGACGCCGAGCTGATGGCGCGCGACTTGCCGGACCTCGACCTGTTCCACCCCTGGGACATCACTCCCGAGCAAGCCATCGAGCGCGCCCTGGAATGTGAAGCGGCGGCGTTCGCCACCGATGCCCGCATCAAAAACGCCGACGGCACCAGCCTGAACACTCACCGCGGCTGCCGCGTCTACGGCAACAGCCACGGCTTTGTCGGCGGCTACGCCAGCACGCGGCAGAGCCTGAGCTGCGTGATGATTGCCGAGGCCGACGGCCTGATGCAGCGTGATTATTGGTATGACGTGAGCCGTCGCGGTGAAGATTTGGCTGACGCGGTCAGCATTGGCCGTCGTGCCGCCGAGCGCGCGGTTAGCCGCTTGGGCGCGCGTCCGGTGCCGACGTGCGAAGTGCCGGTGCTGTTTGCCGCCGAGCTGGCCACCGGGCTGTTCGGGCATTTTCTGTCGGCGGTATCCGGCGGCAACCTGTACCGCAAGTCGTCCTTTCTGGAAGGCAGTCTGGAGCAGGTGTTGTTTCCGGAATGGCTGAGCCTTGAAGAGCGTCCGCATATTCGCGGCGCCTTGGGCAGCGCCACGTTTGATGGGGACGGGCTGGCGACCTATGCCAAGTCGTTTGTCGAAAACGGTGAGCTGCGTTCGTACATTCTCGGCACGTATTCAGGGCGCAAATTGGGCATGCCGAGCACGGCCAACTCGGGCGGCGTGCATAACCTGTTCGTCAGCCATGGCGATGAAAATCAGCAAGCGCTGATCAAACGCATGGGACGCGGCTTGTTGGTTACCGAACTCATGGGCCAAGGGCTGAACATGGTGACCGGCGATTATTCGCGCGGTGCCGGTGGCTACTGGGTGGAGAATGGGGAGATTCAGTTCCCGGTGCAGGAGGTGACCATTGCGGGCAACCTGCGCGACATGTTCAAACAAATCGTCGCGGTGGGTAACGATCTGGAGCTGCGCAGCAACGTGCGCACCGGGTCGGTATTGATCGAGAAAATGACGGTCGCCGGTAGTTGAGGCCGGCCGGCGCACGCCTGTCGTGCGCCGCGCTTGCTTAAGCGCGGGGCGTTATTCGCCTTCGTCGAAGCGGTTGTTGATCAGCTCCACCAGGGCCGCCAGCGCTTCATCGCCTTGCTCGCCGTCGGTGCTCAGGTGAATGTCGGTGCCTTTGCCGGCGGCCAGCATCATGACGGCCATGATGCTCTTGCCGTCCACACAGCTTTCCGGGCTGCGGCCAATGCGAATCTGGCAGGGGAAACGTCCCGCCACGCCGACGAATTTGGCAGCGGCGCGTGCGTGCAGGCCGAGCTTGTTGATGATGGTGATTTCACAGGCAGGCATCGCTGCTTAAGTCCTTCTATAGAGTCCCGCGGTTCTAGAGATCGCGGTGACGAACCTGGATGTTTTTCAGGGTTTTCTTCAGTTCTTTTCCCAGCCGGTCCGCCAGGTATACCGAGCGATGATGACCGCCTGTGCAGCCGATGGCGACGGTGACGTACGAGCGGTTGCTGGCGGCAATGCGCGGCAGCCATTTGTGCAGGTAGGCGTAAATGTCGTCGTACATTTCCTGTACGTCCGGTTGTTCCTGCAAATAGTCCGACACCACCGAATCCAGGCCCGAATGCTCACGCAGTTCGGGCTTCCAGTACGGGTTGGGCAGGCAGCGCACGTCGAACACCAAGTCGGCATCGACCGGCATGCCACGCTTGAAGCCAAACGACTCGACCAAAAACGCAGTGCCCGGCTCCGGCTTGTTCAGCAGGCGCAGCTTGAGGGTGTCACGAAGCTGGTAGAGGTTGAGGTGCGTAGTGTCGACCTTGAGGTCGGCCAGGTCGGTGATCGGGCTCAGCAGTACACTTTCATCGCGAATCGCTTCGGCCAGTGAACGCTCGTCGGTGGTCAACGGGTGGCGGCGGCGGGTTTCGGAGAAGCGCTTGAGCAGGGTTTCGTCGTCGGCGTCCAGGTACAGCACATCGCACTGAATGTGGCGGGCACGCACTTCGGCAAGCAGTTCGGGGAAGCGTTTAAGCTGGCTGGGCAGGTTGCGCGCATCGATGGATACGGCCACCAGCGGTTGAACCAGTTCGGTGTGCAGCAGGGAGCGTTCGGCCAATTCGGGCAAGAGCCCGGCGGGCAGGTTATCGATGCAGTAGAAACCGTTGTCTTCAAGCACGTCGAGCGCTGTGCTTTTACCTGAACCGGACCGGCCACTGACGATGATCAAACGCATGCACAGTCACCTGTTCGTCTAGCGGCCGTTTTGTACGTCGACGACGACCTGGTAAAGACTTTCGCTGGTTGAGGCGTGGCGCAACTGGTCACGAACCTCGCTGCGATCAAGCATGCTGGCGATCTGGCGAAGCAATTCCAAGTGCTCATCGGTTGCCGCTTCGGGCACCAACAGCACAAACAGCAAGTCAACCGGCGCGCCGTCGATGGCGTCGAAATCGACAGCGGAATCGAGACGCAGCAGGGCGCTGATGGGAGACGTGCAGCCCGGCAGGCGGCAATGGGGAATGGCGATGCCATTGCCAAAGCCGGTGGAGCCGAGTTTCTCGCGCGCCACCAGGCTTTCGAAAATGTCTTGGCCATCGAGGTCGGGCAATTCGCGGGCGACCAGGTTGGCGATTTGTTCGAGTACGCGCTTTTTGCTGCCGCCCGGCACGCCCACAAGGGAGCGGCCGGGGGTCAGGATATTTTCAAGTCGAATCATGGGTTGGGGTGGTGTCAGCGAGCTGTGGCGCCTTGCAGGCGACCCAGTTGCTTTTCCTTATGTTTGATAAGTTGGCGGTCGAGTTTGTCGGTGAGTAGATCGATGGCTGCGTACATGTCGTCATGTTCGGCGTTGGCGACTACTTCGCCCCCGGCGATGTGCAAAGTCGCTTCGATTTTCTGCTTGAGCTTCTCGACCTCCATGGTCACTTGCACGTTGGTGATCTTGTCGAAGTGGCGTTCCAATCGACTGAGCTTCTCGTCGATGTAGTCGCGTAGGGCGTCGGTCACATCCAGCTGATGTCCACTGATGTTGACTTGCATACCGCTTTCTCCTTATTGCCGTGTGTAAGAGACAAGCTAACGGGCTTGTCGCCGGAACACTTTGGCCTTGGATCAGTGTAGCCGTCTCGCCAGAGCGAGGTTCGCAGGCGAACCGGGTCAGGCGTTTACATCAGTCGCTTACGTTCACTGGAAGGCGCTATCCCGAGGGATTCGCGGTATTTGGCGACTGTGCGACGGGCTACCTGAATGCCCTGTGCCTCCAGTAAACCAGCGATCTTGCTGTCACTCAACGGCTTTTTCGCATTTTCCGCCGCAACCAGTTTTTTGATGATTGCGCGTATCGCCGTTGACGAGCATTCGCCGCCTTCGGAGGTGCTGACGTGGCTGGAGAAGAAGTACTTCAGCTCATAAATGCCACGCGGGGTGTGCATGAATTTTTGCGTCGTCACGCGCGAGATCGTTGATTCGTGCATGCCCACTGCTTCGGCGATGTCATGCAGAACCAGCGGTTTCATGGCTTCGTCGCCGTAGTCGAGGAAGCCGCGCTGGTGCTCGACGATCTGGCTGGCCACTTTCATCAGTGTTTCGTTGCGGCTTTGCAGACTTTTGATAAACCAACGCGCCTCTTGCAGCTGATTGCGCATAAAGGTGTTGTCGGCGCTGGAGTCGGCGCGGCGAACGAAGCCGGCGTATTGCGGATTGACCCGCAGCTTGGGCATGGCTTCCTGATTCAGCTCCACCAGCCAGCGATCGTTGTGCTTGCGCACGATCACGTCGGGCACCACATACTCCGGCTCGCTCGCTTCAATCTGCGAACCCGGGCGCGGGTTAAGGCTTTGAATCAGTTCGATGACCTGCCGAAGCTCGTCTTCCTTGAGCTTCATGCGGCGCATCAGTTGGCTGTAATCGCGGTTGCCGAGCAGGTCGAGGTAATCGCCGGCCAGGCGCTGCGCTTCGGGCAGCCAGGGCGTTTTCGCTGGCAGCTGACGCAGTTGCAGCAACAGGCACTCACGCAGGTCGCGGGCGCCAATGCCGGACGGTTCGAATTGCTGGATGCGGTGCAGCACGGCTTCGACTTCGTCGAGCTCGATATCCAACTCGGGATCGAACGCCTCCAGCACTTCTTCGAGGGTTTCTTCCAGGTAGCCTTGGTCGTTGATGCAGTCGATCAGGGTGACCGCAATCAGGCGGTCCTTATCGGACATCGGCGCCAGGTTGAGCTGCCAGAGCATATGGCTTTGCAGGCTTTCGCCAGCCGAGGTGCGGGTGGTGAAATCCCACTCGTCATCGTCGTTGGATGGCAGGCTGCTGGCACTGGTTTGGTAGATGTCTTCCCACGCCGTGTCGACGGGAAGCTCATTGGGAATGCGTTCGCCCCATTCGCCGTCTTCCAGATTGTCGACGGTAGGTGCCGAGGTTTCCTGGTAGCTGGTGTCTTGGTAGGACTCTTCGTTGTTCGGCGCGGGCGGCGCGCTTTCGGCGCCATCGGCCAGCGGATCGCTGTTATCGAAGTCCTCGCCTTCTTCCTGGCGTTCGAGCATGGGATTGGACTCCAGCGCCTCCTGAATCTCTTGTTGAAGATCCAGCGTGGACAGTTGGAGTAAGCGGATGGCTTGTTGCAGCTGCGGTGTCATCGTCAGCTGCTGGCCCATTTTTAGGACGAGCGATGGTTTCATGGAGGGGGCTTAAGACCTTATTCGCCGGCGCATACGCGCTTCCACAACGAGGGCGCCGAAGCGCCACCAGGAAGCAAATTATATGCCTAAGTCTGAGGCGTTTGCCTAGTCCTCAATCGAAGTCTGTAGTGCGCATCTGATTGCGGCTACAGAATGCTCTTAGAGGCGGAATTCGTGACCCAGGTAAACCTCTTTCACCAACTGGTTGGCGAGGATGGTTTCAGCGTCGCCTTCGGCAATCAATTGGCCGTCGTTGACGATGTACGCGGTCTCGCAAATATCCAGGGTTTCACGCACGTTGTGGTCAGTAATCAGCACGCCAATGCCTTTGGCTTTGAGGTGATGAATGATCTGCTTGATGTCGCCAACCGAGATGGGGTCCACGCCTGCGAAGGGTTCATCGAGCAGGATGAACTTCGGTGCGGTGGCCAGGGCGCGGGCGATTTCTACACGGCGGCGTTCACCACCGGACAAGCTCATGCCGAGGTTGTCGCGAATGTGGCTGATGTGAAATTCCTGCAGCAGGCTCTCGAGTTCTTTACGGCGGCTGGCGCTGTCGAGCTCTTTGCGGGTTTCCAGAATGGCCATGATGTTATCGGCCACGGAGAGCTTGCGGAAAATCGACGCTTCCTGCGGCAGGTAGCCGATGCCGGCACGTGCGCGGCCGTGCATGGGCAGGCTGGTGACGTCGTCCTGGTCGATCAGTACGCGCCCCTGATCGGCATTGACCAGGCCGACGATCATGTAGAAGCACGTGGTTTTGCCGGCGCCGTTAGGACCCAGCAAGCCAACGATCTGGCCGCTTTCGATCGACAGGCTGACATCACGAACCACCTGGCGGCCTTTGTAGGCTTTGGCCAGGTGTTGGGCTTTGAGAGTCGCCATTACTGCGCCTGTTTGTCGGCTGGTTGAGCGCCAGCGGGTTTGTTCTTGGGCTGGATGACCATGTCGATGCGTGGGCGCGGTGTGGTCACGTTGGTGCCATTGGCGCGGCCGGCGTTGACGATCTGGCGCTGGGTGTCATAGACGATTTTCTCGCCTTCGAAGGTGTTGCCTTCCTGAATCACCTTGGCTTGGTCGATCAGTACGATGCGATCTTTCGCAGCGAAGTATTGGATGGTCAGGCCGTAGGCCTTGACGATTTCCTTGTCTGCCGCTGGCTTTTGCTCGTAGTAGGCGGGGGTGCCCACTGCGGTGAACACTTCGATGTCACCCGTGGCGTTTTGCGTGATGGTCACTGTGTGGCCAGTGATCTTCATGCTGCCCTGGGTAATGACGACGTCGCCGCGGTATACGGCTACGCCTTGTTTATCGTCGAGTTCAGCACTGTCGGCCTGCACACGAATGGGTTGCTCGCGGTCCGTTGGCAATGCCCAGGCGCTGGAGCTGGCAATCGCCGCACCCAGACTCATGAGCAAGGACAGGGTGTGAAGGGAGAATTTATTAACGAACCTCATGCTGGCCTCTTACGTTGGACAGCAGGAGCACCCGGCTGTCTTTCAAATACGCTTTCATTCCGTTAGCCGTGGTCACTCCATTGGCGGCCTCGATTCTAACGGCTTGCTGGGTCTGCGCAAATTCCTTGTCCGGGAACACGGTCATGCGACTGCTGGTAATGATGGTGGGGCGATTTTTTTCGTCGGTGCGGGCGATGCGCACATTGTCGATCAGCTCGACCTCGGTGCCGCCTGGCGCCACTTCGCCACGCTCGCTTTGAACGTGCCACGGCTCGGCGGCGCCGCGATACAGCAGCAGGTCCGGCTTGGTCACCAGGCTCTTGTCGCTGTCTTTCAAGTGTTCGACTTTATCGCTGGTCATTTCGTAGTGCAGCTTGCCGTCGGCTTGGAATTCGACGCTTTTGGCGTTGATCACATAAAAGTCCACGGCGTTGTCGGTGCTGGCCTGTGGTTTCTGCTCCAGCAAACTTTCCGGGTTCAGATTCCAATAGCCGAGCGCCGCTACCAGCAGCGCCGCGAGGCCAAACGATAAGGTAAGAAGCAGTTTGCGCAGCATGATCGGCTCTATAGATAGGCGGCTTGCGCCGCTTCAAGGTTGCCCTGCGCCTGCAGGATCAGCTCGCAGAATTCCCGCGCCGCGCCTTCGCCGCCGCGGGCGTGGGTGACACCATGGGCATGTTGGCGAACAAAATCATTGGCGTTGGCGACAGCCATGCCCAGGCCAACGCGGCGAATGGCCGGCAGGTCTGGCAAGTCGTCACCCAGGTAGGCGACGTCTTCGTACTGTAGGCCGAGTTCGGCGAGAAGCTCATCGAGCACCACCAGTTTGTCTTCGCGACCTTGGTACAAGTGCTGAATGCCGAGGTTCTGTGCACGACGCTCAACCACAGGGTTGAGCGCCCGGTGATGATGGCCGTGCGCACGCCGGAGTTGATCAGCATTTTGATGCCCTGACCGTCCAGCGTACTGAAGGTTTTGAATTCACTGCCGTCGACCAGAAAGTACAGCTTGCCGTCAGTCAGTACGCCGTCAACGTCAAAAACGGCCAGTTTGATGGCCTTGCCGCGTTGCAATAGATCAGCACTCATCACATCACTCCAGCGCGTAGCAGGTCGCCCAGGTTGAAGGCCCCAATCGGGTGGTCCTGGTCATCGACGACAATCAGTGCGCCGATTTTGTGGTCTTCCATGATCTTCAAGGCTTCGGCAGCTAGCATCTCTGGCCGTGCTGTTTTGCCGTGTGCGGTCATCACGTCGTCGATGGTGGCCTGGCGGATATCCAGGTCGCGATCCAGCGTGCGGCGCAAATCGCCGTCGGTGAAAATTCCGGCCAGTGTGCCGTCGACCTCGAGTACGGCGGTCATGCCCAGTCCCTTGCGGGTCATTTCCATCAACGCGTCGCGCAACAACGTGCCGCGTTGCACTTTCGGCAATTGCTCGCCGGTGTGCATGACATTTTCTACTTTCAGCAGAAGACGTCGGCCAAGCGCGCCTCCTGGGTGGGAAAAGGCGAAATCTTCAGCAGTAAAGCCGCGTGCTTCCAACAAGGCGATGGCCAGGGCATCGCCCAGTACCAACGATGCGGTGGTGGAGGAAGTGGGCGCCAGATTCAGTGGGCAGGCTTCTTGTGCCACGCGTGCGTCCAGGTTGACCTCGGCGGCTTTGGCCAGCGGCGAGTCAGGGTTGCCGGTCATGCTGATCAGGGTGATGCCCAGGCGCTTGATCAACGGCAGCAGGGTCACGATCTCGGCGGTTGAGCCGGAATTGGACAGGGCCAGCACCACGTCGTCACGGGTAATCATGCCCATGTCGCCATGGCTGGCTTCGGCCGGGTGTACGAAAAATGAGGTGGTGCCGGTGCTCGCGAGGGTCGCGGCGATCTTGTTGCCGATGTGGCCAGACTTGCCCATGCCGACCACAACTACGCGGCCTTTACTGGCCAGAATCAGTTCGCAGGCCTTGACGAAAGCCGCGTCAATACGGGGGAGCAGGCCTTCCACCGCTTCGATTTCAAGGCGCACGGTGCGCAGTGCCGATTGGATCAGGTCGTTGGTCTGGTTCATATCGTAAAGACAATGGCCGCGGGAAAAGGCCGGGATTATAACGATAAAACCCCGTTCGGCTCATCCTCGAATGTGCTCGCGTTGATGCAGCGATCACTGCGTCGCACTTCGCCGGTCACGCGCCGGGTTTGCCGCTGGCGGGTTTTCCACCTTGGGCGCGGCTGGATGCCGGTGATATAGTTGCCGCCCTATCCGGCATGTTCACTCCCGTGGTGTCCCCACCGTGAGACATGGCGTCCGATAGGCGGCTGCACCAAGGAGTTCAGATGAGTGCCGATGACGCCTACGCGGTCGAGCTGAAGGGCGTGTCCTTCATGCGCGGTTCGCGCAGCATTTTCAAGAATGTCGATATTTCCATTCCGCGCGGCAAGGTCACCGGCATCATGGGGCCTTCCGGGAGTGGTAAAACCACCTTGCTTCGTTTAATGGGCGCCCAGCTGCGGCCCAGTAGCGGGCAAGTGTTGGTCAACGGCCAGAACTTGCCGGACCTGTCGCGCAGCGACCTCTTCGACATGCGCAAACAAATGGGTGTGCTGTTTCAAAGCGGCGCGTTGTTTACCGATCTCGATGTGTTCGAGAACGTGGCCTTTCCCCTGCGCGTGCACACCGAATTACCTGAAGACATGATTCGCGACATCGTCTTGATGAAGCTGCAAGCCGTTGGCCTGCGCGGTGCCATCGAGCTGATGCCCGATGAGCTGTCGGGCGGCATGAAGCGCCGCGTTGCATTGGCCCGCGCCATCGCGCTGGACCCGCAAATTCTCATGTATGACGAACCCTTCGTGGGCCAGGACCCGATTGCCATGGGCATTTTGGTGCGCCTGATCCGCCTGCTTAACGATGCGCTGGGTATCACCAGCATCGTGGTGTCCCACGACCTCGCCGAAACCGCCAGCATCGCCGACTACCTGTATGTAGTGGGCGACACTCAGGTGCTCGGCCAAGGCACGCCAAAAGAATTGATGGAGTCGGATAACCCGCGCATCCGTCAATTTATGAAAGGCGTCGCCGATGGCCCCGTGCCGTTCCATTTCCCGGCTGCGGACTACCGCGACGACCTGTTGGGGACGCGTTGATGCGCAGAAAATCCATTGGCGAACGTATTCGCCTGCTTGGCCGTGCCGGCATCGACGTGGTCGGTTCGCTCGGCAGCTCCACCCTGTTTCTGCTGCGTGCGCTGTTTGGTCGAGGCAATGTGGGTAACGGCTTTGGTCATTTATTGATCAAGCAGCTGTTCTCGGTTGGCGTGATGTCGCTGGTGATCATTGTCGTGTCGGGCTTGTTTATCGGCATGGTGCTGGCGCTGCAGGGCTTCAATATCTTGTCCAGCTACGGTTCCGAGCAGGCGGTGGGGCAGATGGTTGCGCTGACGCTGCTGCGCGAGCTCGGGCCGGTGGTGACCGCGTTGCTGTTCGCCGGTCGTGCGGGTTCGGCGCTGACCGCTGAAATTGGCAACATGAAATCCACCGAGCAGCTGTCGAGCCTGGAAATGATTGGTGTCGACCCGCTCAAGTACATCATCGCGCCGCGCTTGTGGGCCGGGTTTATCTCGCTGCCGCTGCTGACCATGATCTTCTGCGTAGTCGGCATCTGGGGCGGCGCCATGGTTGCCGTGGACTGGCTGGGCGTGTTCGAAGGCTCTTTCTGGGCGAATATGCAGAACAGTGTGTCGTTCGAGAAGGATGTGCTCAACGGCCTGATCAAAAGTATCGTGTTTGCCTTTGTAGTGACCTGGATCGCCGTGTTCCAAGGGTATGACTGTGAACCCACGTCTGAAGGGATCAGTCGCGCTACCACCAAAACAGTGGTTTATGCCTCGCTTGCCGTGCTGGGCCTGGACTTCATCTTGACCGCCTTGATGTTTGGAGACTTCTGATGCAAAACCGCACCCTGGAAATCGGTGTCGGCCTGTTCCTCTTGGCCGGTCTGTTGGCCTTGCTGCTCCTGGCATTGCGCGTGAGCGGCCTGACCGTCGGCGCAGGACAAGACACCTACAAGCTGTACGCCAATTTTGAAAACCTGGCCGGGCTCACCGTGCGCGCCAAGGTGACGATGGCCGGCGTCGGCATCGGCAAAGTCACCGCCATTGACCTGGACCGCGACACCTTCACCGGGCGCGTGACCATGGAGTTGGAAAAGCGTGTGGATAACCTGCCGGAGGACTCCACCGCGTCTATCCTCACCGCCGGTTTGCTGGGCGAGAAGTACATCGGCATCAGCGTGGGCGGCGACGAAGCGCTGCTCAAGGATGGCGGAACCATTCACGACACCCAGTCGTCGTTAGTACTGGAAGACTTGATCGGTAAGTTCCTGATCAACTCGGTTAATAAAGAATCCAAGTGAGGAATACAGGCATGGTTAGCGCTCTGCGTCGCGGTCTGGTGGTGCTGTTGGCAATGGTTCCATTGTTTGCCATGGCCGGCCCAGCCCCTCAGGAAATCGTACAGAACACCACAAACGAGCTGTTGAACGACCTCAAGGCCAACAAAGACCAATACAAGGCCAACCCGCAGAAGTTCTACGACTCGCTGAACCGCATCATTGGCCCGGTTGTGGATGCCGACGGCATTTCCCGCAGCATCATGACGGTCAAGTATTCCCGTAACGCCACCCCGGCGCAGATGAAGCGTTTCCAGGAAAACTTCAAACGCAGCCTGATGGAGTTCTACGGCAACGCCTTGCTCGAATACAACAATCAGGACATTCGCGTGCTGCCCAGCAGCGCCAAGCAGTCCGACCCTGATCGCACCAGCGTGAACATGGAAGTGCGCGACACCAAGGGCACCGTGTACCCAGTCAACTACACCATGACCAAAGTGAACGGCGAGTGGATGCTGCGTAACGTGACCATCAACGGCATCAACATCGGCAAGCTGTTCCGCGATCAGTTCGCCGACGCCATGCAGACGAACGGCAACGACCTGGACAAAACCATCGACGGTTGGGCGCAGGTTGTCGCCAAGGCTAAGAACACCGAAGAAGGGCAAAAGGCTGCGGGTCATGACGACTGATAGCGTTATTCGCCAGCAAGCGGACGGCGTGCTGCAACTGGTCGGCGTGCTGGATTTCCGTACCGGTGCCACGCTACGAAGCGAAGGCGAAAAGCTGATTCGCGCGACGCCGACTGCCACCGTAGTGGTCGACTGCGCGCAGGTCGAGCACTCCAGTAGCGTGGGCTTGTCGCTGCTGCTCGCGTACATGCGGGTCGCGCAGCAGGCAGGCAAGCAGCTGTCAGTGCGTGGCTTGCCGACCGACATGAAAAAAATTGCCGAGGTTTCCGGCCTGCTCGACATTCTGCCGCTGCAGGCTTAACGCCCTTGCGTTGCACATTGCTGCGACAGGTAGCAAAAAACCAAAGCCCCTCTGTCAGTGTTCCGATTTCCGGGGTTCGCAGGCGGGGGGCTTTTTTGTATCATGGCCGACCCGCGCGCGTAGGGCGCCGATCGAGGTTTAGCATGCAGGCCATAGAAGTAAAAAGCCTCCTTGAGGAAAAGCTGTCCGACACTGAGGTCAACGTGGAAGGCGAAGGCTGTAATTTCCAGTTGAATGTGATCAGTGATGAATTGGCGGGCATGAGCCCGGTCAAACGTCAGCAGCAAATCTATGCCCACCTCAACCCGTGGATCGCCGATGGCCGAATTCACGCGGTTACCATGAAATTCTTCAGCCGCGCCGCTTGGGCCGAGCGTTCCTAAGCCCACGGGCGACGAGACTCCTATGGATAAATTGATTATTACCGGCGGCGTTTGCCTGAATGGCGAAATCCGCATCTCCGGCGCGAAGAACTCCGCCTTGCCGATTCTGGCTGCGACCTTGCTGGCCGATGCGCCGGTTACCGTGTGCAACCTGCCGCACCTGCACGACATCACCACCATGATCGAGCTGTTCGGTCGCATGGGCATCGAGCCTGTGATCGACGAAAAGCTCAGCGTCGAAGTAGACGCCCGCGCTATTAAAACGCTGGTTGCGCCGTACGAATTGGTGAAAACCATGCGTGCGTCGATTCTGGTACTCGGCCCGATGGTTGCGCGCTTCGGTGAAGCCGAAGTGGCCTTGCCTGGCGGCTGCGCCATCGGCTCGCGACCGGTTGATCTGCACATCCGTGGCCTTGAAGCCATGGGCGCGATCATCGACGTTGAAGGCGGCTACATCAAAGCCAAGGCGCCTGAAGGCGGTTTGCGTGGCGCGCATTTCTTCTTCGACACCGTCAGTGTGACCGGCACCGAAAACATCATGATGGCCGCCACCCTGGCCAAAGGCCGCAGCGTTCTGGAAAACGCCGCACGCGAACCGGAAGTGGTCGACCTGGCCAACTGCCTGATCGCCATGGGCGCGAAAATTACCGGTGCTGGCACCGACACCATCACCATCGATGGCGTTGAGCGTCTCGGCGGCGCGCGTTACAGCGTGATGCCTGACCGTATCGAAACCGGCACCTACCTGGTTGCCGCAGCGGCCACCGGCGGCAAGGTCAAACTGAAAGACACCGATCCAACCATCCTCGAAGCGGTTCTGCTGAAACTGCAGGAAGCCGGCGCCGAAATCACCACGGGCCCGGATTGGATCGAGCTGGACATGAAAGGCAAGCGTCCGAAAGCCGTGAACCTGCGCACCGCGCCGTACCCGGCATTCCCTACCGACATGCAGGCACAGTTCATCGCCCTGAACGCCATTGCCGAAGGCACTGGCGCGGTGATCGAGACCGTGTTCGAAAACCGCTTTATGCACGTGTACGAAATGACCCGCATGGGCGCGCAAATTCAGGTTGAAGGCAACACTGCCATCGTCACCGGCACCCAAACGCTGAAAGGCGCGCCGGTTATGGCAACCGACCTGCGTGCATCCGCCAGCCTGGTAATTTCTGCGCTGGTGGCTGATGGCGACACCCTGATCGACCGCATCTACCACATCGACCGTGGTTACGAGTGCATCGAAGAGAAGCTGCAGTTGTTGGGCGCGAAAATCCGTCGCGTGCCGGGCTAGTCGAGCCGAGGCCCTGTTCGGCAGCAAGCCGGGCGGGGCTGGGCAACCGCTTGTAATCAGGTTTTAAGGACATTCCGCGCCATGTTGACCATCGCCTTATCCAAAGGCCGCATTCTTGACGACACCCTGCCATTGCTCGCCAAGGCGGGGATCGTGCCGACTGAAAACCCGGACAAGAGCCGCAAGCTGATTATTCCCACCACCCAGGACGACGTGCGTTTGCTGATCGTGCGGGCCACCGACGTGCCGACCTATGTCGAGCATGGTGCGGCGGACCTCGGCGTAGCCGGCAAAGACGTGTTGCTGGAATACGGCGGCCAGGGTTTGTACGAGCCGCTGGACCTGAAAATTGCCCGCTGCAAATTGATGACTGCTGGCGCCGTTGGCGTCCCGGAACCCAAAGGTCGTCTGCGCGTGGCCACCAAGTTCGTCAACGTGGCCAAGCGTTACTACGCCGAGCAGGGCCGTCAGGTTGAAGTGATCAAACTCTACGGCTCCATGGAGCTGGCGCCGCTGGTGGGCTTGGCCGACAAGATCATCGACGTGGTCGATACCGGCAACACCCTCAAAGCCAACGGTCTCGAAGCGCAGGAGCTGATCGCTCACATCAGCTCGCGCCTGATCGTTAACAAAGCCTCGATGAAGATGCAGCACGCGCGCATCCAGCAACTCATCGATACGCTGCGCGACGCGGTTGAAGCCAACCACCGAAGCTAATACCTCTACGCGCGACTATCAGTCGCGCGCTGCTGTCCCTGTCTTAGCCATCTTTTCTCGGGCGTCCACAGGGCTGGCTTGGTAGCCTAGCGACGCTCGAGAACCGGTTGATGTGGCATTCGTCATTCAGCCGCTCTAAACGTCCATGCCTATCACGAGGTCCGTCATGACTGCTCCCATTGCTCTTCGTCGACTCAACGCCGCTGACCAGGACTTTTCCAAGCATCTGGATCATCTGCTGAGCTGGGAAAGCGTGTCGGATGACGGCGTTAACGAGCGCGTACTCGACATCATCAAAAACGTGCGCGAGCGTGGCGACGCAGCGTTGGTGGAATACACCCAGCGCTTCGACGGCCTCAGCGTCAACAGCATGGCCGACCTGATTCTGCCGCGTGAGCGCCTGGAACTGGCGCTTACCCGCATCACTCCAGCCCAGCGTGAAGCCCTCGAAGTGGCAGCCGAGCGAGTGCGCAGCTACCACGAAAAACAGAAACAGGATTCCTGGACCTACACCGAGGCCGACGGCACCGTGCTGGGCCAGAAGGTCACGCCGCTGGATCGCGCCGGCCTGTATGTGCCAGGTGGCAAAGCGTCGTATCCCTCGTCGGTGTTGATGAACGCCATTCCCGCCAAGGTCGCCGGTGTACCAGAAGTGGTAATGGTGGTGCCGACGCCCCGTGGCGAAATCAATGAAATCGTCTTGGCCGCCGCGTGCATCGCAGGCGTTGATCGCGTGTTCACCATCGGCGGCGCGCAAGCTGTTGCAGCCCTGGCGTACGGCACTGAAAGCGTTCCGCCGGTGGATAAAATTGTCGGCCCGGGCAACATCTATGTCGCCACCGCCAAGCGCCATGTGTTCGGTAAAGTCGGCATCGACATGATCGCCGGCCCTTCGGAGATTCTCGTGGTGTGCGACGGCCAGACCGATCCGGACTGGATCGCCATGGACCTGTTCTCCCAAGCCGAGCACGACGAAGACGCGCAATCGATTCTGCTCAGCCCCGACGCCGACTTCCTCGACAAAGTGGCCGCCAGCATCGCCAAGTTGCTGCCGACCATGGAGCGCGAAGCGATTATCCGCACCTCGCTGGAAACCCGCGGCGCGCTGATTCAAGTGGCGGACATGCAGCAGGCCATCGACGTCGCCAACCGCATCGCGCCGGAGCACTTGGAGCTGTCAGTGGCCGATCCGGACGCCTGGCTGCCGCAGATTCGCCACGCCGGCGCGATCTTTATGGGCCGCTACACCGCAGAAGCGCTGGGCGATTACTGCGCAGGTCCCAACCACGTGCTGCCTACTTCCGGCACCGCGCGCTTCTCGTCGCCGCTGGGCGTGTACGACTTCCAGAAACGTTCGTCGATCATTCACTGCTCGGCAGACGGCGCTTCGGAACTCGGCAAAAGCGCCTCGGTGCTGGCCCGTGGCGAGTCGCTGACCGCCCATGCCCGCAGCGCCGAATACCGCATCAAAAATTAATGGTGCGGGCGTTTCGGCGCCCGCTTAGACCTGTCGCATTCGAGGAGAGAAGGGCAATGAGCAAATTCTGGAGCCCCTTCGTCAAAGACCTGGTGCCGTACGTGCCCGGCGAGCAGCCAAAGCTGAACAACCTGGTCAAGCTCAACACCAACGAAAACCCCTATGGCCCGTCGCCAAAAGCGATCGCGGCGATGCAAGCGGTGCTTAACGAGGACCTGCGCTTGTACCCGGACCCTAACGGCGAGCGTTTAAAGAACGCCGTGGCCGAGTACTACGGCGTGCAGCCGGCGCAGGTGTTTGTCGGCAACGGTTCGGATGAAGTGTTGGCCCACGCGTTCCACGGTCTGTTCCAACACGGCAAGCCGTTGCTGTTCCCCGACATCAGCTACAGCTTCTACCCAGTTTACTGCGGCCTGTATGGCATCGAATTCGACGCTGTGCCGCTGGACGAGCAGTTCCAGATTCGCCCGCAGGATTACGCCAAAGCCAACGGCGGAATCATCTTCCCCAACCCGAACGCGCCCACCGGTTGCGTGTTGGCGCTGGATGCCATCGAGCACATTTTGCAAAGCAACCCGGACAGCGTGGTGCTGGTGGACGAAGCCTATATCGACTTTGGCGGCGAAACTGCCATCGCCCTGGTGGATCGCTACCCGAACCTGCTCGTGTCGCAGACCTTGTCGAAATCCCGCTCGCTGGCTGGCCTGCGTGTGGGTTTCGCGGTGGGGCATCCGGACCTGATCGAAGCCCTGGAGCGGATCAAGAACAGCTTCAACTCGTACCCATTGGACCGCATGGCGATTGCCGGTGCGGCGGCGGCATTTGAGGACAAGGCTTACTTCGAGCAAACCTGCCAGGCCGTAATCGACAGCCGCGAAAAACTCGTCGGAGAAATGACCGCGCTCGGTTTTGACGTGCTGCCCTCGGGCGCCAACTTCATTTTTGCTCGTCACCCCGACAAAGACGCGGCCACCTTGGCGGCTGGCCTGCGTGAACAGAGCGTGATTGTTCGGCACTTCAACAAGCCGCGTATCGATCAATACCTGCGGATTACCATCGGCAATCCGGAGCAGAACCAGGCGTTGGTGGAGGCGTTGAAGCGCTTGTGATGGTCGCTTGAACAAATAAGCCCGGCCATGTGCCGGGCTTTTTGTTGCCTCCACGTTCGGCTTGACCCGCGCCCCGATCCAACCTGGGGTCTGGCTCGGGCTTCTCCAACAAGCTCAACATTCTGGATTCCCGCCTACGCTGGAATGACGGAGATGCACCCACCACCACCGTCATCCCCGCGCAGGCGGGGATCCAGAATTTCGGATCACGGCTCCTGCTCGACGCTGACCGGCGTAAAAAAACATGGGTTGGGTCGGTTCGCGTTCGGTGAGCGGAGGAGATTCAACGTCTGCCTGCCTATTCCGTGTGCGCGCTGCCAATAAAACTCAGCGAAGTAAACAACCCACGCTCGTCGATATCGGCATCGCCACTGACCGGCACGCTGGTTTCCGCGGCGATGATATTCAAGCCCTCGTTGCGTACAACCACCTGCGCTTCGCCGTTCTTGTCGGTGGTGGCGCTGGTGGTCGACGGTGCGCTGCGGTAGTCGCCGATCAATGCGATGCCGGCAACCGGCTTGCCATCGAGCAGCACCTGCACCCGCAGCGGTTTGCCCGGCCCGACGCTGAGCGGGTCTTGTAAGGGTTTGATTACCAGCTTGAGCGCGCTCAGGTCTGGCAACACGGCGCCTTGCTTATAGATCGCCAGGCTGTACTTCCAGGTGTGCAGCGCATGGACCGCGTTAGGTACTTTCGAGCGCCCCTCGTTGATCCATTTGTTGTCCGGCGTTTGCGACCAGGCGCCGTTATCTAGCGCCACGGCCAGGGTGGCAGGTGCGCTGGTTGGGTGGAGGCGGGCATGGTCGTCGAGGCGTTCGATGTTGACATTGATGGGCTTGCCGTTGAGGTCGTAGGCCCAGGCGTCAGAGATTTTTCTGGCCTTGAAAGCGTCGTCTTCGGCGCCATGACCGTAGACCACTTCGATGTTGCCGCGCCGTTGCTCGGTCCATAGCCCGTGGGCTTGAACTTCCAAGGTGAACAGGGCAGCGATCAGTAGCAGGTGAAGTTTTGGCATCGGGCTTCCTTGGCAGTGCGTGAGTTAAAGGGAAAGGGTCAAGCTGACGCTGAGATTGCGCGGCTCGCCCGGCAGCACCCAGGTGCTGTTGTACGAGCGCTCGTAGTACGTGCGGTCGAACAGGTTGTTCAGGTTGAGGCCGACGGTGAGGTCTTCGCTGGCCTTGTAATGGGCTAGCAGGTCGACGGTGCTGTAGGCCGGCAACTCGAATGGCGTGCCGGTCTGGCCTGAGCGATCACCGACGTAATTGCCAGCGATGCCGAGGTCCGAACCGCGCAGTTCGCCGTCCTGAAATTCGTAGACGGCCATCACGCTGGCACTGTTGCGGGCGATGCCCAGCAGGTCGCTGCCTTCGGCAATGACGTTGTCTTGGGTGACCTCGGCATCGATGTAGGCGTAGGCGCCGATGACCCGCACGGCGTCGGTCAGCTGCCCGCTGAATTGCAGGTCCAACCCTTGGCTGCGGGCTTTTCCGGCGGCAATGCTGTCGCCGTTGCCATCGGTGGTCAGCACGTTTTCCTTGTCGATGTGGAACAGCGCCACGGTCGCGCCAAGGCGGCCGTCGAGCAGGTCCAGCTTAAGTCCGGTTTCGTAGCCGATGCCCTTTTCCGGTTTGTACACCTGGCCCTGAGTGCCGATGCTGTTGGGTTTGAACGAGGTCGAGGCGTTGGCGAACACGCCGACTTGCGGGGTGAGCTGGTACAGCGCACCGATGCGCGGGGTGGCGACGTCTTTCTCCTGCACGTTATCGACGCCGGTGCTGCGGTTAAGCGCGTGCTGCTCGATGCGCTCCAGCCGAACGCCGACCAAGCCGCGCCAGCGTTCGGAGAACACGATCTGGTCTTGCAGATTGAGGGCGTAACTTTCGGTGTGTTCGAAGAAGTCGTTTTTGTTCGCCAGCGCGGGCTTGGGCTGACCGTACACCGGGTTGAACACGTCCAGGCCGTAGCCGAGCGACGTCAGGCTTTGCGGGTATTTTTGGCTGTTGCGGTAGTTTTCATACTCCAGCCCGGTGAGCGTCTGGTGTTCCCAGCCACCCAATTCAAATGTGCCGTGCAGTTCGGCCTGGGTGATGCTGTCGTTCCATTCGAAGTCGCGCTGGCGGTAGAAACGCGAGACCTGGCTGCCGATTAAACGCTGCGGTTCCGAACTGTCGCCCTTCAATGTGCCTTGGCTGTAGTGGGTGGCCAGGCGGGTTTTCCAGTTGTCGTTGAGGAAATGTTCGAGGCTGATTTGCAGCAATTGGTTGTCGTTGCGGACGTGGCCATCGTTGGGCTCGCCCAGAAAGGTGGAGCGTGACACCGCGCCCATCTCGCCATTGACGGCCGGAATGCCTCGGTCGAACACGGATTGGGTGCGGCTGAATTCGCTTTCAATCGTGAGGAAGGTGTCGGGGCTGAGCTGCCACGAAAGCGTTGGGCTGACGAGCTTGCGCTGGCTGGTCACGTGGTCGCGAAAGCTGTGGCTGTCTTCCACGGCCAGGTTGACGCGAGAGAGCACGGTGCCTTCGTCGTTGAGGGGCGTGTTGACGTCCAGGCTGCTGCGGTAGCGATTCCACGAGCCGGCGCTGAGTTGCAGGGAACTGAACGCGTCGGCCTGCGGCCTCTTGCTGACGATATTGACCAGGCCGCCGGGGTCGCCACGCCCGTACAAACTGGCAGCGGGGCCTTTGAGCACTTCGATGCGTTCGATAGTGGCGGTGTCTGGCGCGCTGTTGCTGCCACGGTTGTAAGCGAATCCGTTGCGGTACAGCTCGCCGGTGGTGAAGCCGCGCACGCTGTAGTTGAGGAACGTGAGGCCGCCGAAATTGTTTTGCCGCGACACGCCGCCAGCGAAATCCAGCGCACGGTCGATTCGTGTGCTGTTGAGGTCGACGAGCACTTGAGCCGGAACTACAGCGATGCTCTGCGGGGTGTCGCGGATATCGGTATCGGTGCGCGTGGCGGTGGCCGAGCGCGTGGCGCGATAACCACGAACGGGACCCTCGGCGCGCTCGTCAGCGTGTTCGGCCGAGATGCTGGTTTCTTCCAATTCGAGCGGTTCAGTCGCGGTAACGATGGGGGCGTTGAGCAAGCCGGCGGCGAGCAAAGCAAAAGGGGTGAGCGTGGGGGACTTCATGTCAGGCTTCCGTGTAAAACATGTAATAACATAACATTTTAAGCACGGAAAAACGGTCGCGTCATCTATTGCAATCGGTTTGAGGCCAAATCGCAGGCATAAAAAAAGGCGCCTACGCGGCGCCTTTCCGGGGTGAAACCTTTATTCCGAGGCGTCGCTGGTGGCCGGTGGTGGGCGCAAACCAATCTCCGCTTTCAGCTCCATCGGTTTGCCATTACGCATGATTTCGATGCTGGTCGTCTCGCCCGGCTTGGCGCGCGCCACCTGGTTCATCGAACGGCGGCCGTCGCTGGCTGGCTCGCCATCGATGCTCAAAATAAGATCGCCCGGTTGCAAGCCCGCTTTTTGCGCCGGACCGTCACGGTAAATGCCTGCCACGATAATCCCGGGGCGGCCTTCCAAGCCGAACGACTCCGCCAGCTCCGGCGTCAGCGGCTGCACTTCGATGCCCAGCCAGCCGCGAATCACCTGGCCGTGCTCGATGATGTTCTTCATCACGTCCAACGCCAGCTTGGTTGGAATGGCAAAGCCGATGCCCTGCGAGCCATTGGACTTCGACAAAATCGCCGTATTGATGCCCACCAGATTGCCGTGCGCATCCACCAGCGCGCCGCCCGAGTTGCCAGGGTTGATGGCGGCGTCGGTCTGAATGAAATCTTCGTAGGTGTTCAAGCCCAGCTGATTACGGCCGGTGGCGCTGATGATGCCCATGGTCACGGTTTGGCCGACACCAAACGGGTTGCCAATGGCCAGCGCGACGTCGCCGATGGCGATGTTGTCGGAGCGGCCGAGGGTGATCGAGGGCAAATCCTTGAGGTCGATCTTGAGCACGGCGAGGTCCGTTTCCGGGTCGCTACCGATCACGCGTGCCAAGGTTTCGCGACCGTCTTTGAGCGCCACGACAATCTGGTCGGCGCCGGCGGTCACGTGGTTATTGGTGAGCAGATACCCCTCGGGGCTCATGATCACCGCCGAGCCGAGGCTCGATTCCATGCGCCGCTGTTTGGGCAGGTTGTTGCCGAAGAAACGGCGGAACTGCGGATCTTCAAACAGCGAGTTGGCCGGTTTGCTGACGATTTTAGTGGTGTACAGGTTGGCGACGGCGGGGGCGGCGAGGGTTACCGCGTCGGCGTACGACACCGGTCCCTGTTGCGCCACGCCGTACTGCGGAGCTTGCCGCATATGCACATCCTGGCGCGGCAGACCTACCCATTGCGGGTAGTACTGAATAATCAGCAACGCGAGCAACACACCGACCACCAGCGGCCAGCCAAGATAACGCAGAGCCTTGAACATCGATAAATCCTGAGGGTTGCGAGGGCCATGGCAGGCCCTTAAGGTGGCGCCATTATAGAGGCCGTCGCGGCAATAAAAAGCAGCTTACATTTGTACGGGAGAGTAAATGTTATGGCGATTGCGCTGACCACCTTGCTGGAAGAAGCCGAGCGTTTTCTCGCTGCGGCGCGCATTGCCGACTACTGCCCCAATGGCTTGCAGGTCGAAGGGCGGCCGCAGGTGCGCCGTATCGTCAGCGGCGTGACGGCGAGTCAGGCGCTGCTCGACGCGGCGGTCGAAGCCGACGCCGATGTGGTGTTGGTGCATCACGGCTATTTCTGGAAAGGCGAAAATCCCTGCGTGGTCGGCATGAAGCAGCGGCGTCTGAAAACCCTGCTCAGCAACGACATCAGCCTGCTCGCCTACCACCTGCCGCTCGACCTGCATCCCCAGGTCGGCAACAACGTGCAGCTCGCTCAGCAACTCGACATCACCGTCGAAGGCCCGCTGGATCCTGATAACCCGAAAGTGGTCGGCCTGGTGGGCTCGCTCGACGAACCCATGAGCGCGCGCGACTTCGCCCGCCGCGTGCAGGATGTGCTCGGCCGTGAGCCTCTATTAATAGAAGGTTCGCAGATGATCCGTCGCGTCGGCTGGTGCACCGGAGGCGGTCAGGGGTATATCGACCAGGCCATCGCCGCCGGCGTCGACCTCTACCTGACCGGTGAAGCCTCAGAGCAAACCGTGCACAGCGCGCGGGAAAACGACATCAGCTTTATTGCCGCAGGTCATCACGCCACGGAACGCTACGGCGTGCAGGCGCTCGGCGAATACCTGGCCAAACGCTTCGCCCTGGAACACCTGTTTATCGACTGCCCGAACCCCGTTTAGCGGGCATATGACTAGATCGTTTAGGTCTAAGTAGCTGCCTGATTAGAATAGACCGCTGTGCTAAAGTGCCGCCCTCGTCCACGGCCCGTAGGCCGTCCAATAACGCTCTCTTCGTGAGAAAGCCGTGAGTAGCCATGCTCGATAAATTGACGCATCTGAAGCAGTTGGAGGCGGAAAGCATCCACATCATCCGCGAGGTCGCCGCCGAGTTCGATAACCCGGTGATGCTGTACTCCATCGGTAAAGATTCCGCGGTCATGTTGCACCTCGCCCGCAAAGCGTTTTTCCCAGGCAAGTTGCCGTTCCCGGTCATGCACGTGGATACACGCTGGAAATTCCAGGAGATGTATTCGTTCCGCGACAAGATGGTGGCCGATCTGGGTCTGGACCTGATCACCCACATCAACCCGGACGGCGTGGCGCAGAACATCAACCCGTTCACCCACGGCAGCGCCAAGCACACCGACATCATGAAAACCGAGGGCCTTAAGCAGGCGCTCGACAAGCACGGCTTTGACGCCGCTTTCGGTGGCGCGCGCCGCGACGAAGAAAAGTCGCGCGCCAAAGAGCGCGTGTATTCGTTCCGCGACAGCAAGCACCGCTGGGATCCCAAGAACCAGCGCCCTGAGCTGTGGAACGTGTACAACGGCAAGGTCAATAAAGGCGAGTCGATCCGCGTGTTCCCGCTCTCCAACTGGACCGAGCTGGACATCTGGCAGTACATCTACCTCGAAGGCATTCCGATTGTTCCGTTGTACTTCGCGGCCGAACGCGACGTGATCGAAATGAACGGCACGCTGATCATGATCGACGACGACCGCATCCTCGAGCACCTGTCGCCTGAACAGAAAGCCAGCATTCACAAGAAGATGGTGCGGTTCCGCACCCTCGGCTGCTACCCACTGACTGGCGCGGTGGAGTCCACCGCTACCAGCTTGACCGACATCATTCAGGAAATGCTCCTGACCAGAACCTCCGAGCGTCAGGGTCGTGTTATCGACCATGACCAGGCCGGTTCGATGGAAGACAAGAAACGTCAGGGGTACTTTTAATATGTCGCACCAATCCGATTTGATCAGCGAGGACATCCTCGCCTACCTGGCGCAGCACGAGCGCAAGGAAATGCTGCGCTTCCTCACCTGCGGCAACGTCGATGACGGCAAAAGCACCCTGATCGGGCGCCTGCTGCACGACTCGAAAATGATTTACGAAGACCACCTCGAAGCCATCACCCGCGACTCAAAAAAGGTCGGCACCACCGGTGAAGACATCGACCTGGCGCTGCTGGTAGACGGCCTGCAAGCCGAGCGCGAGCAAGGCATCACCATCGACGTGGCGTACCGCTATTTCTCCACCGCCAAGCGCAAATTCATCATCGCCGACACCCCCGGCCATGAGCAGTACACCCGCAACATGGCCACCGGTGCATCCACCTGTGACCTGGCGATCATTCTGGTTGACGCCCGTTACGGCGTGCAGACGCAAACCCGTCGCCACAGCTATATCGCCTCACTGCTGGGTATCAAGCACATCGTCGTGGCCATCAACAAGATGGACCTCAAAGGGTTCGACGAAGGCGTGTTCGAATCGATCAAAGCCGACTACCTCGACTTCGCGGCCAAGGTGTCGCTGAAGCCGACCTCGATTCACTTCGTGCCGATGTCCGCCTTGAAGGGCGACAACGTGGTTAACCACAGCGACCGCTCGCCTTGGTACAGCGGCCAGACGCTGATGGAAATTCTCGAAACCGTCGAAATTTCCGCCGACCGCAACTTCACCGACATGCGTTTCCCGGTGCAGTACGTCAACCGTCCGAACCTGAACTTCCGTGGCTTCGCCGGCACCCTGGCCAGCGGCATCGTGCACAAAGGCGATGAGGTTGTGGTGTTGCCGTCGGGCAAGAGCAGCCGCGTGAAATCCATCGTCACCTTTGAAGGTGAACTGGAAAGCGCCGGCCCAGGCCAAGCCATCACCTTGACCATGGAAGATGAAATCGACATTTCCCGTGGCGACCTGCTGGTGCATGCCGACAGCAAGCCGCAAGTGACCGACAGCTTCGAAGCCATGCTGGTATGGATGGCTGAAGAACCCATGCTGCCGGGCAAGAAATACGACATCAAACGCGCCACCAGCTACGTGCCGGGCTCGATTGCCAGCATCCTTCACAAGGTCGACGTGAACACGCTGGAAGAGGGCGCCGCGAGCGCGTTGCAGCTGAACGAAATCGCCAAGGTCAAGGTCAGCCTCGACGCCTCCATTGCTCTGGACGGCTACGACCGCAACCGCACCACTGGCTCGTTTATCGTGGTCGACCGCCTCACCAACGGCACCGTTGGCGCGGGCATGATCATCGCCGCGCCGGTTGGCGGTCAGGCAGGCGGCGTGCACGGCAAGCTCGCTCACGTGGCTACTGAAGAGCGCGCCGCGCGCTTCGGTCAGCAGCCGGCCACCGTGCTGTTCAGCGGCCTGTCGGGCGCGGGCAAAAGCACACTGGCCTACGCCGTGGAGCGCAAGCTTTTCGACATGGGCCGTGCGGTTTATGTGCTCGACGGTCAGAACCTGCGTCACGACCTGAACAAAGGCCTGCCGCAAGACCGTGCCGGGCGTACCGAGAACTGGCGTCGTGCCGCGCACGTGGCGCGTCAGTTCAACGAAGCTGGCTTGATCACCCTGGCTGCGTTCGTGGCGCCGGATGCCGAAGGTCGTGAACAGGCCAAGGCCCTGATTGGCAATCAGCGTTTGCTCACCGTGTACGTTCAGGCCTCGCCGCAAGTGTGTGCCGAGCGCGACCCGCAAGGGCTGTACGCAGCAGGCGGCGACAACATTCCGGGCGAATCCTTCCCATACGACATTCCGCTGAATGCCGACCTGGTGGTCGACACCCAGAGCGTGTCGGTGGAAGAGGGCGTGAAGCTGGTGCTGGATCTGTTGCGTAGTCGTGGGGCTATCTAAAAAGCATCGCGGCTGAAGCCGCTCCCACAGATCGCAATCCTCTGTGGGAGAGGCTTCAGCCTCGAGCTTTTGATCTTCCAAGCCTCAAACAAAAAGCCCCGCATAGGCGGGGCTTTTTGTTGTCTGCGAATTAGCGCGGCGAGGTGTCGCTCACCGGCGGCTTTTTCAAGCCAAAGGTCGCGTCGAGCATGCCCGGTGCATCGGCACTTTTCGGCGCGTAGTCGCGGGGCACTTCGGAATCACGCGGCGGGGTCAAACGCTCGCGACTGCCCGGTTTTTCATCGTGCAAGGCGGCCAGCAAACGCTGACGGGTGAGTTCGTCCAAGGCCAGGCGATTAGCGCCTTCGGACAAGTGCTCCTGCACTTCCTGGTAACTCTGGGTGAGCTTTTTCACCAGGCTGGCGGTGGTGTTGAAATGGGTGACCACTTCGCTCTGGTAGCTATCGAAGCGCTCTTGAATTTCGTCCAGTTGCCGTTGGGTACGGCTCGGTGCGGCGCTGGGAACCAGGCGGGCCACCAGAAAACCGATGGTCACACCTGCGAGCAGGGCGAGTGCCGGGAGTAACCAGGCCAATAGGGTCTGTTCCACGAGTCCTTCCTCTATAAACGGCTTTGCTTTACGTTAACGGCTCACACCGGCGCTGTATAGCGCGGCGCGGTCCTGAAGGGGCGGGCGTCGCTTGCAGGCGTCCGCAGGTTGCTAATCACTGGATCTTATCCAACGAGATCTTTCCCAAGACGTGTCGACCCTATCTCGGGTCACGGAGTTCCGCCGTTGTCAGTTCGCGAAGTCTCTCTGTTTATTGAAGGGCCCACCGGGCAACTTGAAGCGCTTTACCTCGACCTGCCCGAAGCCCGTGGCCTGGCGCTGATCTGCCACCCCAATCCGGTGCAGGGCGGCACCATGCTTAACAAAGTGGTGTCGACCTTGCAGCGCACCGCCCGCGATGCCGGCTTTGCCACGTTGCGTTTCAACTATCGCGGCGTGGGCGCCAGCGAAGGCGTAAGCGAGATGGTCAGCGGCGAAGTGGACGACGCCGAAGCCGTCGCCAACTGGCTGCTCGCCGAACAACCGGACTTGCCACTCAACCTGTTTGGCTTCTCTTTCGGCGGCTTCGTTGCCGCCAGTTTGAGTGGTCGTCTGGAGGCGCGCGGCGTGGATATCGAGCGACTGTTTATGGTCGCCCCCGCCGTCAGCCGTCTGAACGAGCAAACCCCCATCGCCCAGCGCGGCGCCCTGACGCTGATTCAGCCAGAGCAGGATGAAGTCATCGCGCCGGAAACCGTTTTCGCCTGGTCGGCCCACCTTGAGCGTCCCCACGAGCTGCTGAAAGTGGCAGAATGCGGGCACTTTTTTCACGGCAAACTCACGGATCTCAAAGACCTGCTGCTGCCGCGCCTGTCGAACTGACTGAATAAGCGATCGCCATGACCACTCGTATCCTCACCGGTATCACCACCACCGGCACGCCGCACTTGGGCAACTATGCCGGCGCCATCCGCCCGGCCATTGTCGCCAGCCGCGCCGCCGACGCCGACTCGTTCTATTTTCTGGCCGACTACCACGCCCTGATCAAATGCGACGAACCCCTGCGCATTCAGCGCTCGCGATTGGAAATTGCTGCCACTTGGTTGGCGGCTGGTCTGGATACCGACCGCGTGACGTTCTATCGCCAGTCCGACATCCCTGAAATCACCGAACTCACCTGGCTGCTCACCTGTGTGGCCGGCAAAGGGCTGCTCAACCGCGCCCACGCCTACAAAGCCTCGGTGGATAAAAACCTCGAACAAGGCGAAGACCCGGACGCCGGCGTGACCATGGGCCTGTTCAGCTACCCGGTGCTGATGGCGGCGGACATTCTGATGTTCAACGCGCACCAGGTTCCGGTGGGGCGCGATCAGATTCAGCACGTGGAAATGGCCCGTGATATCGGCCAACGCTTCAACCATTTATTTGGCAAAGGCCGTGAGTTCTTCGTCATGCCACAGGCGCTCATCGAAGAAAGCGTCGCCACCTTGCCCGGCCTTGATGGCCGCAAAATGTCGAAGAGCTACGACAACACCATTCCGCTGTTCAGCAGCCCCAAGCAACTGAAGGCGGCGGTGTCTTCCATCGTCACCGACTCCCGTGCACCGGGCGAAGCCAAGGATCCGGACAACTCGCACCTGTTCACCCTCTACCAGGCCTTCTCTACTGCGCAGCAGCAAGAAGAATTCCGCAGCGACCTGCTCGGCGGTCTGGCCTGGGGCGAAGCCAAGCAGCGCTTGTTCGAGTTGCTCGACAGCGAACTGGGCGAGGCGCGCGAGCGCTACAACACGCTGATTGAGCGGCCTGCTGATCTGGAAGATATCTTGCTGGCCGGCGCTGCCAAGGCTCGCAAAATTGCCACCCCGTTCCTCGGCGAGCTGCGCGAAGCGGTGGGGCTGCGTTCGTTCCGCAGCGACATGCAGAACACTCAAACCAGCAAGAAGAAAGCCACGAAAGGCGCGCGCTTTGTCAGCTTCCGCGAAGACGACGGCAGCTTCCGCTTCCGCCTGTTGGCCGCTGATGGCGAGCAATTGCTGCTGTCCAAACACTTCGCCGACGGTAAGACCGCCGGCCAGGTGAGCAAGCGTCTTCAGGACGGCAGCCCGCTAGACGTGCGCGTCAACGGCAACGGCTTTGCGGTCTGGCTGGACGACCAAGCCGTCGGCGAAAGCCCGCAATTCGCCGATGCCGCTGCCTGTGAACAGGCCGTCGCCCAACTGCGCGAAGCACTGGCGCCACAGCCGGAATAACGCGCGAAGGCCGGCCGGCATGGTTGGCCGATTGCCAAGCAACGGGGTCGCCGCTAAAGTGACGACCCCGTTTTTGCGGTCTCGGGCGTTTCGACCCACCACGCGCGCCACTGCGCGTCGGCTAAACGCAGACCCTGGGTACTGTTTACTCGTTACCTGCCCATCACCTGCCTCGCGCTGCCCATCACTCGGCCCGGTCGCGAGCTAGTAAATAGTTGAGAGCATTACGCGATGACGCCCCTCGAGCGATACCAGGCGGACCTCAAACGTCCCGACTTCTTCCATGACGCCGCGCAAGAAACTGCGGTGCGCCATCTGCAACGCCTCTACGACGACCTGATCGCCGCCGGTGAAAACAAGCCCGGCCTGTTCGGCAAGTTGCTGGGCAAAAAGAACCACGATCCGGTCAAGGGTTTGTACTTCTGGGGCGGCGTTGGCCGCGGCAAAACCTACCTGGTCGACACCTTCTTCGAAGCGCTGCCCTTCAAAGAAAAAACCCGTACGCACTTCCACCGTTTCATGAAGCGCGTGCACGAAGACCTGACCTCATTGAGCGGTGAAAAAAACCCGCTGCAAGCCATCGCCAAGCGTTACGCCGCCGAGACGCGCGTTATTTGTTTCGACGAATTCTTCGTCTCGGACATTACCGACGCGATGATTTTGGCGACGCTGCTCGAAGAGCTGTTCAAAAACGGCGTCAGCCTGGTGGCCACCTCCAACATCGTGCCCGACGGTTTGTACAAAGACGGCCTGCAACGCGCGCGCTTCCTGCCGGCCATTGCGCTGCTCAAAGAACACACGGTCATCGTTAACGTCGACAGTGGCGTCGACTACCGTCTGCGCGCCCTTGAGCAAGCCGAGCTGTTTTACTGGCCGCTCAACGAAGGCGCGGAAATCAGCCTGAACAAAAGCTTCGTCAGCCTGGTGCCCGACTGCGTGAAGGCGCAGGAAAACGAAGTGCTGATGATCGAAAATCGCGGCATCACGGCGCGTAAAGTCTGCGACGACGTGGCCTGGTTCGAATTCCGCGAACTGTGCGATGGCCCGCGCAGCCAGAACGACTACATCGAACTGGCAAAAATCTTCCACGCGATTCTGATCTCCAACGTGGAGCAGATGGGCGTCAACGAAGACGACCTGGCGCGCCGCTTCATCAACTTGGTGGACGAGTTCTACGACCGCAACGTCAAGCTGATCATCTCCGCAGCCGTCGAATTGAAAGACCTTTACACCGGCGGCCGTTTGAACTTCGAATTCCAGCGCACCTTGAGCCGGTTGCTGGAAATGCAATCCCACGAATTCCTGTCGCGGGCGCATAAGCCGTAAGGGATTCGAGCGTGAAAAAAAAGGCTGCCCAAGGGCAGCCTTTTTTGTGGGCGCTGAGAGGCGAGCTTTGGCCATTTACTCGGTCATCCCCGCGAAGGCCGGGATCCAGAATTTCGAATGGGACACGGTGTGGTGCTCGCCGCGCACCTCAGGAACCCGAATCGTCGACCGCCGCCTTGGGGATGACGGTGTTTAGGTCGGGTTCGGCCCCGCAAACCGCATCAGTTCTGCGCCACCTTCTGCTCATGCTCTTTCAGCAATTCCTTGGCATGCGCCACTTCCAACGCCTCCATGGCATTGATGGGCTTTAGCGCGACCGCCTGCTTCAGATGCTGAACGGCCTTGGCTTCTTCGTCATCGCCATACACGTAGGTAAGCGCGTTGGCATATTCGTAATGGCCGATGGGCAGATTGTCAGCCTGCTTAAACGATTGCGCGAAGTAGGTTTCCATTTTGTCGGCACTAACGCCGTAGGTCATTTTCCCCACCATTTTCCCAACCTTGCGAATCACGCCGGCTTCGTAGCCGCCGTATAGCGCCAGAGCGAATGGTTGGTCCGGTTGCTTGGCCAGCAGCGCATCAAGCTCTTTCGGAATCTGGCTGGTGTAACCGCGCTTGAGCACGACCGGCACCGACAGCTCTTCACCGAGTCGCGCCTTGGCATACACGCGGCCGAACTGCGCGACCGTGTCGGCTTGCACCAGCTCGCCGGCCTTGTCGGTGTAGTCGATGACTTCTTCAAGTAAGCGGTGCTTTTCTTCCTGATTCGGTACCAGGAACATCGCGTACACCACTTGGGCAAACATCGCCGGCACCTGGCCGCCAACGCCGAGGGCCAGGCCTTCTTTTTTGGCTTGGGCGAAATCGCCTTTGAACACCAGGCGCCAGACGTTTTGTAGTTTTTGCGCGTAGACCTCGGCGTCTTCCGGCTTACCGGTAAAGCCGGTGTTGCCGGCTACGGTCATCTCCAGCGCTTTCGGGTAGCTGGTGGCCATCTTCATGACCCACTGCGCGTCGGGGAACGGATAGTTGTCGCCGAAGCCGCGGGTCAGCTGCGGCCAGGCCTGCCGCAGCTTGTCACCGGAGTAGTCGAAGCCGCTTTGATCGTACGGAAAGGGTTTCCATTGTTCGTCCGCCACAGCCACCAGGCTGCACAGCGTAAGCAGAGCAAAGATAAACGAGCGCATGACAAGTACCTGTTTTTGTTAGAGGTTCACAGGCCCGATCATAGGTCGCAGGGCAGGGCGACCAACCCCCATCCTAGGAATGGCTGTCCTTCTGCTGGAATTGGCGACGATATTGGTTGGGCGACAATTCTGTGTGCTGACGGAACAACCGCGCGAAGAAGCTGGCATCGTCGTAGCCCACTTCGTAGCTAATGGTCTTGATGCTTTTGCGGGTGGCGCTGAGCAAACCCTTGGCTGTTTCGATCCGTAACCGTTGCAGGTAGTGCAGCGGCTTGTCGCCGGTTGCCGTCTGAAAGCGGCGCATAAAGTTGCGAATGCTCATGCCGTGCTGGCGCGCCACGTCTTCAAAGCGAAACTTCTCGGCGAAGTTTTCTTCCAGCCATTGCTGAATTTGCAGAATGGTCACGTCCTGATGCAGCTTCTGGCCGCCAAAGCCGATACGGCCTGGCGTGTAGTTGCGCTGCACCTCGTAAAGGATGTCGCGGGCGACGGCCTGGGCAACGCTGGCGCCGCAGAAGTGTTCAATCAGATACAGGTACAAATCGCACGCCGAGGTGGTGCCGCCGGCACAGTACAAATTATCGCCGTCCGAAAGATGTTTCTCCTGATTCAACAGAACCTTGGGGAAGCGTTCGCTGAACTCACGGAAAAAACGCCAGTAGGTCGTAGCCTCTTTGCCGTCCAGCAAGCCGGACTGCGCCATCCAGAACACGCCCATGGCCTCGCCGCAGATCATGCTGCCAGCGGCGTGCTGCTTGCGCAGCCACGTCAGAATTTGCGGGTAGCGCTGGTGCAATGTGTCGAAGTCGCCCCAGTACGCCGGCAGGATGATGATGTCGGCTGGCTCCAGGCCTCCTTCGACCGGCAACACCACATCGCTGAAGCTGCGCGCAGGCTGGCCATCAGGACTTACCAAATGGATTTCGAAAGCGGGCGTGAGGCCCAGCCCCAGTTGGCGGCCGTAGCGCAGGCTGGCCATGTGGAAGAAGTCTTTGGCTTGCATAAGCGTGGAGGCGAACACGCCTTCGATGGCCAGTATGGCGACGCGTTTGAGTGCGCTGGGCTGAGCGGTTGGCATGGATGCTTATTCTTATTAGGGGATAGTGGTCAGTGGCTGGCTGGATCGTCTTATTTTTTGTCGCATGTGTCCAGTGCGTCTGAACGTTTGACTGTCCTACAGTCGGCGCCATGCCAATCCCGGCTCCAGACGTATTCAGTGGGTAAAACAATGATTCCAAGAACCCTGTTCAGCTCGGACCATGAGCTGTTTCGCGACAGCGTGCGCAAGTTCCTCGAACAGGAAGCCGTGCCTTTCCATCATCAGTGGGAAAAGGACGGCCATATCGACCGCGCGCTTTGGAACAAGGCGGGCGAGGCCGGCATGCTCTGCTCCCATCTGCCGGAAGAATATGGCGGCATGGCGGCCGATTTCCTCTACAGCACTGTGGTCATCGAAGAAATCAGTCGCCTTGGGTTGAGTGGCATCGGCTTCTCGCTGCACTCGGACATCGTCGCGCCTTACATCCTGCATTACGGCTCTGAGCATCTGAAACTCAAATACCTGCCCAAGCTGGTATCGGGCGAAATGGTCACCGCCATTGCCATGACCGAGCCGGGTGCCGGGTCCGACCTGCAAGGCGTGAAAACCACCGCTGTGTTGGATGGCGATGAGTACGTGCTTAATGGCTCGAAGACCTTCATCACCAACGGTTTTCTCGCCGATCTGGTGATCGTCGTGGCCAAAACCGATCCTAAAGCTGGCGCTAAGGGCACCAGTCTTTTCCTCGTTGAAGCGGGGACGCCGGGCTTTTCCAAGGGCAAGCGCTTGGAGAAGGTCGGCATGAAGGCGCAGGACACGTCCGAATTGTTCTTCCAGGACGTACGCATTCCCAAGGAAAACCTGCTCGGCCAGGCCGGCATGGGCTTCGCCTACCTTATGCAAGAGCTGCCGCAAGAGCGCCTGACCGTGGCGCTGGGCGCATTGGCTAATGCCGAAGCTGCCCTGAAGTGGACGCTGGATTACACCCGCGAGCGCAAAGCGTTCGGCAAAGCGATCAGCGACTTTCAGAACACGCGCTTCAAACTGGCGGAAATTGCCACAGAGGTGCAGGTGGGGCGTGTATTCGTCGACCGCTGCCTGGAGCAGCATCTGGAAGGTAAGCTCGATGTGCCTACCGCCGCCATGTGCAAATACTGGACGACCGACCTGCAATGCAAAGTGCTGGATGAGTGCGTGCAGTTGCACGGCGGTTACGGCTACATGTGGGAATACCCGGTCGCGCGCTCGTGGGCGGATGCGCGGGTACAGCGCATTTACGCTGGCACCAACGAGATCATGAAGGAAATTATTTCGCGGTCGTTGTGAGTGCTTGGTGTAACTGAAAAGCCCGGCTGAGTGCCGGGCTTTTTCGTTTTGCGCGCGTTGTTAAGGCGCCGGATTGGGCTGGCTTTTATGGATGGCGTCGATCTGTTCCAGCAACTCGGTGCTGAGCGTGAGTTCAGCGCTGCCCAGGTTGCTGCGCAGCTGTTCATTGCTGGTCGCGCCGATGATGTTGCTGGTAACGAAGGGGCGAGCTGTCACGAATGCCAGCGCCATCTGCGCAGGATCCAAGCCGTTTTCACGCGCCAGCGCGACGTAGCGCGAGCACGCCGCTTCTGCCTGGGGGTTGGTGTACCGCGTGAAGCGGCTGAACAAACTGATGCGCGCGTTGGCCGGTCGGGCGCCGCCTTCGTATTTGCCGGAGAGCATGCCGAAGGCTAAAGGCGAGTAGGCCAACAGCCCGCATTGCTCTCTGATTGCCACTTCAGCCAGGCCGACTTCGAACGTGCGGTTCAGCAGGTTGTACGGGTTCTGAATCGACACCGCACGCGGCAGGCCCAATTGGTCGGCGAGCTGCAGAAACTTCATGGCGCCCCACGGGGTTTCGTTGGAAAGACCGATGTGACGGATCTTGCCGGCCTTCACTTGCTCATCCAGCACCTCAAGGATTTCGGCGATGGGCGTGAAGTCTTCATCTTTATGTTGATAGCCGAGCTGGCCGAAAAAGTTAGTGCTGCGCTCAGGCCAGTGCAGTTGGTAGAGGTCGATGTAGTCGGTTTGCAGGACGCTTCAGGCTGGCGTCAACAGCGGCCACGATGTGCGCACGGTTGTGTTTCAGCTGGCCGTCACGGATGTGAGAAATACCATTGCCGGGGCCGGCGATCTTGCTGGCGAGAATCCAGTCGCCACGGTTGCCGCGGGCTTTGAAGTAGTTGCCGATGATTTGTTCGGTGCGGCTGTACGTCTCTGCGCGTGGCGGGACGGGGTACATTTCCGCGGTGTCGATGAAGTTCACGCCAGCGGCGCGGGCGATATCGATCTGCTCGAAAGCGTGCTCCTGGGTGTTCTGCTCGCCCCAGGTCATGGTGCCCAGACAGATAGCGCTGACGTTCAAGTCGGTGCGGCCGAGCTTACGAAACTGCATGAATTTCTCCTCGTGCAAAAGTGACCATCAAATCAGGTTGATATTTTTCCTGCAATCGGCATAATTCCGCAGCTGTTTTCAGCAGGGGATGCCTAGCCTGCTTGAATCCGCCGTACGGACGTGATGACCCGAGCCCCCGATAGCGTCCGTCTCTGGCTGCCTTTGCTTGTCAAAGCGCGCACTATTCAGTAAGATCCGCCGTCTTATTTTCAGGGCGGCCCCTGAGGCTATTAAAGAATGAAAACTTTTACTGCTAAACCGGAAACTGTTAAGCGCGACTGGTTTGTCGTCGACGCTGCAGGTCAGACTCTGGGTCGTCTGGCCACAGAAATCGCTAGCCGTCTGCGTGGCAAGCACAAAGCCGAATACACCCCGCACGTTGATACTGGCGACTACATCGTCGTTATCAACGCTGAGCAAGTGCGTGTAACCGGTGCTAAGACCACTGACAAGATGTACTACTCTCACTCCGGTTTCCCGGGTGGCATCAAGTCGATCAACTTTGAAAAGCTGATCGCCAAGGCGCCTGAGCGTGTGATCGAGACCGCGGTTAAAGGCATGCTGCCGAAGAACCCGCTGGGTCGCGACATGTACCGTAAGCTGAAAGTGTACAAGGGTGCTGTTCACCCACACACTGCTCAGCAGCCCCAAGAACTGAAGATTTAACGGAATAGTTCATTATGTCGGCGACTCAAAATTACGGCACTGGCCGTCGCAAGACTGCAACCGCTCGCGTTTTCCTGCGTGCAGGCACTGGCAAGATCTCCATCAACAACCGCACCCTGGAAAACTTCTTCGGTCGCGAAACTGCCCGCATGGTAGTTCGCCAGCCGCTGGAGCTGACTGAGACTGTTGAAAAGTTCGACATCTACGTCACCGTTCTGGGTGGTGGTGTAAGCGGCCAGGCTGGCGCAATCCGTCACGGCATCACTCGTGCTCTGATGGACTATGATGAAGCTCTGCGTCCTGCTCTGCGCAAAGCTGGTTTCGTCACTCGTGACGCTCGTGAAGTTGAACGTAAGAAAGTCGGTCTGCGTAAAGCGCGCAAGCGTCCGCAGTACTCGAAGCGTTAATTCGCACTTCGTTCAAAGACGCCCAGTTTCCCAAAGGAACTGGGCGTTTTTTATGGGCGAGAGTATTAATTGCGACAACTTGCCGCACCGGTAAATGCCACGTGCGGCAAGGCTTTCAGCCATTTTGTATCCAGTAATTGCCTTGTCAGAAATGGGGCTTTTCTTTACCATTTGGCAAATTTTTTGCGCGGCTTGAATTTTACTTAGTAGATGCCTGAATAACAGGCCACAAAGCTGATGGGAGACGACTGAATGAGCAATGACGGCGTGAATGCAGGCCGGCGTCGCTTCCTTGTAGCAGCCACTTCGGTGGTCGGTGCTGCAGGAGCGGTGGGTGCTGCGGTCCCGTTCGTGGGGTCATGGTTCCCGAGTGCCAAGGCCAAGGCCGCTGGTGCTGCGGTGAAGGTGAATGTCAGCAAAGTCGAACCAGGTCAGCAGATGATTGCTGAGTGGCGCGGCCAGCCGGTATTCATCGTTCGCCGTACAGATGAAATTCTGGGCAACCTGACCAAGATCCACGATCGGATGTCTGACCCGGAGTCGAAAGCTTCCGTGCAGCCCACCTATGTCGACCCGACTGTGCGTTCGATCCGCCCGGAGATTTTAGTGCTGGTCGGTATCTGCACCCACCTGGGTTGCTCGCCATCCTTCCGTCCTGAAGTGGCTCCGGCTGACCTCGGCGCTGAATGGGTCGGTGGCTACTTCTGCCCATGCCACGGTTCGCGCTACGACCTCGCGGGTCGTGTCTATAAATCGCAACCAGCCCCGTTGAATCTGCCAGTGCCGCCTCACTCTTACGAGTCTGACGACGTCATTGTCATCGGTGTGGACCAGGAGAAAGCCTGATGAGCAAATTCATGGAGTGGGTAGATGCGCGCTTTCCCGCCACAAAAATGTGGGAAGACCATCTCAGCAAGTATTACGCACCGAAGAACTTCAACTTCTTCTACTTCTTTGGCTCGCTGGCTCTGCTGGTTCTGGTTAACCAGATCCTGACCGGCGTCTGGCTGACCATGAGCTACACCCCGTCCGCCGAAGAGGCTTTCGCCTCCGTTGAATACATCATGCGTGATGTGGAATACGGCTGGATCATTCGTCTGATGCACTCCACCGGCGCGTCGGCGTTCTTCATCGTGGTTTATCTGCATATGTTCCGTGGCTTGCTTTACGGGTCGTATCAGAAGCCGCGTGAGCTCGTTTGGGTGTTCGGTATGTTGATCTACCTGGCGCTGATGGCTGAAGCGTTCATGGGCTATCTCCTGCCGTGGGGTCAGATGTCGTACTGGGGCGCCCAGGTAATCATCTCGCTGTTCGGTGCGATTCCGGTGATCGGCGATGACCTGACTCAGTGGATCCGTGGTGACTACCTCATCTCTGGCATCACCCTGAACCGCTTCTTTGCGCTACACGTTATCGCCCTGCCGATCGTGATTCTGGGCCTGGTCGTGCTGCACATTCTGGCACTGCACGAAGTCGGTTCGAACAACCCGCAAGGCGTGGATATCAAGAAGTTCAAAGACGAAAACGGCGTACCGTTGGACGGCATTGCCTTCCACCCGTACTACACCGTGAAAGATATCGTCGGCGTGGTGGTGTTCCTGTTCATCTTCTGTTCGATCATCTTTTTCTTCCCGGAAATGGGCGGATATTTCCTTGAGAAGCCGAACTTCGAAGTAGCGAACTCGTTCAAGACGCCAGAACACATTGCTCCGGTTTGGTACTTCACACCGTTCTACGCAATTCTGCGTGCGGTACCGGATAAGTTGCTCGGCGTAATCGCCATGGGTGCTGCAATTGCTGTTCTGTTCGTACTTCCATGGCTTGACCGTAGCCCGGTTAAGTCGATGAAGTACAAAGGCTGGATGAGCAAAATCTGGTTGGCGGTGTTCTGCGTTTCCTTCGTGATTCTGGGCGTGTTGGGCGTATTGGCCCTGACCGACGAGCGCACGTTGCTGTCGCGTATCTGCACCTTCCTGTACTTCGCATACTTCATCCTCATGCCGTTCTACACCAAGCTTGAGAAGACCAAACCGGTTCCGGAAAAGGGTGACTGGCTGATGAAAAAGCTATTTGCTGCACTAGTTTTCGCTGTTCTGCCGGCCATTGCGCTCGCCAACACTGGCCATGGCCCTGAGTTGGATTCGGTTGATATTGACCTGACCGACAAAGCCGCCATGCAAGACGGCGCGCGTACCTTTGCCAACTACTGCATGGGCTGCCACAGCGCCAAGTTTCAGCGTTACGAGCGCGTTGCCGATGACCTCGGCATCCCGCATGACCTGATGCTGAGCAACCTGGTTTTCACCGGTGCAAAAATTGGCGACCTGATGAAAAACAGTATGTCGCCGGTTGATGCCAAGAAGTGGTTCGGTGCGGCTCCGCCCGACCTGACTCTGGTGGCTCGTGTTCGTGGCAACGATTGGCTCTACAGCTATCTGCGCAACTTCTACGAAGACCCGGCACGCCCTTGGGGTGTGAACAACAAGGTGTTCCCGAACGTGGGTATGCCTAACGTGCTGGTCGGTCTGCAAGGTCGTCAGGTTGTAGGCTGCAAGCAAGTACAGGTGGTTGAGGACGGTAAAAAGCAGTACGACCCACTCACCGGTACTCCGCTGACCCACGAAGCCTGTGACCAGCTCACCATCGTGCCGAAGACCGGCAAGTTGAACGAAGCTGAGTTCGACGAGAAGATCAAAAATCTTGTGACCTTCCTCGCCTACTCGGCAAACCCAGTGAAGCTTAAAAGCGAGCGCATCGGTACTTACGTGCTGCTGTACTTGGCCTTCTTCTTTGTGTTCGCGTATCTGCTGAAGCGTGAATACTGGAAGGATGTGCACTAAGTAACTGGTATTCTCCGCTGTCGACTTGCGCGCCCAATTGGGCGCGCACGTTTTTTCTGCTTCAGATAACTTTAACAAGCGAGGAGGATCGCCATGGGCGTGACCAACCGGTTGGCCTGTTACTCCGACCCCGCCGATCACTATTCCCATCGCGTACGTATCGTGCTCGCCGAGAAAGGTGTTAGCGCGGAAATCATCAACGTCGAACCCGGGCGTACACCGCCCAAGCTGGTTGAGGTCAATCCTTACGCCAGTCTGCCGACCTTGGTGGACCGTGATTTGGCGTTGTACGAGTCAACGGTCGTGATGGAATATCTTGACGAGCGTTACCCACATCCACCGCTCCTGCCGGTGTACCCGGTGGCTCGCGCCAATAGCCGTTTGCTGATGCACCGTATTCAGCGCGACTGGTGCGTATTGGTGGACCAGATACTTGATCCGCGCAGCAAAGAGCCGGCGCGCGTTCAGGCCCGCAAAGAACTGCGCGAGAGCCTGACCGGCGTGTCGCCATTGTTTGCCGACAAGGCTTATTTCCTCAGTGACGAATTGAGTTTGGTAGATTGTTGCCTCTTGCCGATCCTGTGGCGGTTGCCGATATTAGGCATTGAACTGCCCAAACCGGCGAAACCGCTGCTCGATTACATGGAGCGCCAGTTCGCCCGTGAGGCCTTCCAAATCAGCCTGTCGGGTGTAGAGCGCGATATGCGCTGAAGCTGAAGGAGCTTTTGATGAACTCCAGTCGTCCGTATCTGATTCGCGCTTTATACGAGTGGATCGTCGATAACGATTGCACACCGCATCTGTTGGTAAACGCGGAATACCCGAACGTGCAAGTGCCGCAAGGTTTCGCCAATGACGGTCAGATTGTCTTGAATGTATCGCCTAGCGCCGTTCGCCATTTGCACATGGATAACGAGGCGGTGAGCTTCGAAGGGCGTTTCGGTGGCATCGCGCATACCTTGTTCATTCCGGCCTCTGCCGTGTTGGCAATTTACGCGCGGGAAAACGGCCAGGGATGGTTTTCGATCTGGAATCGCCGGTGGCTGACGAAGAGCTAGACGATGATCCGGACGACGACGGCCCATCAGGTTCCGAGCCACCGCGTCCAAGCGGCCGGCCGAGCTTAAAGGTGGTCAAGTAAGGTGTCGGCGGGTTTCGCTACATGAAACCCGACCCAATAAAAAAGGCGATCTGAAGATCGCCTTTTTTATTGCCTGCGAATCGACTTAGTCGACGTACTCGAACAGCTTCACGATCTTCTGAACGCCCGATACGCCTTGGACCAGGTTGGTCGCCAGTTGCGCTTGCTGACGGCTTACCACGCCAAGCATGTAGACGATCCCGTTCTCGGTGACCACCTTGATCTGCGAACTCGACACGCTGCTGTCGGCTAGCATTTCGGTTTTGATTTTAGTGGTCAGCAAGGCGTCATTGCTGCGCGCCAGCGCCGAGGAGGGCGCGGTCACTTGCAGTTCGTTGTAAACCTTGCGCACGCCTTGTACAGAGCGAGCAGCTTGCTCGGCAGAGGCTTTCAAGTCCGCACGTGGGGTTTGTCCTGCCAGCAGCACGATGCCGTTGTAGCTGGTAACAATGATGTGCGAGCCGTTGGCCAAATCAGGGCTGGCCTGTTTAATTTTCTGCTCGACGTTCGACGGGATGAATTGGTCATCGATCTTGTTGCCGAACGAACGGCTGCCACACCCGGAAAGCACCAGGGTGATGGCAAGAGCGGCAAGGATTAATGGCGAACGGGTCATTCTTCACTCCCAAACAGTTGGCTATCAATCAGGTCGCACAGGCAGTGGATGGCCAGCAAATGGACTTCCTGAATGCGTGCGGTAACTTTCGATGGAACACGGATTTCCACGTCTTCTGGCAGCAGCAGCGAGGCCATGCCGCCGCCGTCGCGGCCGGTGAGGGCGACGACGATCATCTCGCGGTCGTGAGCGGCCTGGATGGCCTGGATGACGTTGGCGGAGTTGCCGCTGGTGGAGATGGCCAGCAGTACGTCGCCAGGCTGGCCTAGGGCGCGAATCTGCTTGGAAAACACTTCGTTGTAGCTGTAATCGTTGGCGATCGAAGTAATGGTCGAGCTGTCAGTAGTCAGCGCGATGGCTGGCAAGCTTGGACGTTCACGTTCGAAGCGGTTGAGCAGTTCGGAGGAAAAGTGCTGCGCATCGCCGGCAGAGCCGCCGTTGCCGCAGGTGAGAATTTTGCCTTCGTTGAGCAGGGCTTGAACCATGACCAGACTGCCGTGCTCGATGTAAGGAATCAGCACCTCCATGGCTTGCTGTTTGGTTTCGATACTGGCTTGAAACAGCTGGCGGATACGGGCTTGCATGTCCATCGGAATGACCTTCAGTGTGGCTGCTGATCAGGTGGGCCAGGGTAATGCTGGCGCCTGCCTGTTACAGGTAAAAATCGCTCGGCGCCGCAGTCGCTGCTGGCTGTGCCGAAACCAGGTTCGGTCTTGCACTAACTTGCTGCCGCACAGCGTACTGCCGGCAATCGATTGTGTTGGGTCAGGCTGATCTCAGGTGTCAAACGCGTTGCGAATCCAGTTCAAGCGGCTCGCCTGGGTGTCGGCCGTATTGATGGCTACGACATCGAAACGGCACGGATGTTTGGCCCAGCGAGGTTGCTGCTGAAGAAAACTGCTGGCGGCGATTATCAGCTTCTGCTGCTTGCGGCCATCAACGCTCTCAACGGCGCCACCCCAGGCGCTATGCCGGCGGGCGCGAACTTCGACGAATACTACCGTATCGCCGTCCAGCATGACCAGATCGAGCTCGCCGCCCTTGCAGCGCCAATTCTTGCTCAGCAGTTTCAGGCCGTGGCGGCGCAGATGCTCGAACGCCTCTGCTTCGCCTTCACGGCCTGCCGTTTGCGTGCTGGCGGCGATCAATCAGAAGCCGCTGTCGGGCAGACGCTGCACGCTGCCGTCGCGGAACTCAGCCCATGGCAACTGACGTTCCACACGCTGGCTGGCGGTCAGGCTCAGGCTGCCGGACAAGCCGTCGACACGGCTTTGCGGCAGCGCTTTAGCTCGGTCAGACGCGGTGCCAAGCGATACGCGTCCACGCCCATGGCATACAGGCGCCCGAGGCTGCCGGCGGCCTGTGGCCATTGGCCGGTCACTTGCTGGCGCAGCGGGTCGTTGGCGTCGAGCAGCCACGGCGTTTCGCAGAAGCGGATGCCGTTCAAATCTTGATACTGCGCCGGGTTGCTGCCGCCGGTGAACAGGTGCGAAGTGGCATACACCGGCACATCGCCGGCGTACTGGAAGGCCAGTGTTGGCTTGATCTGTTGGGCTTGCTGGGGCGTGGCGGCGAGGAAGATGAAGTCAATGTCCTGGCGGCGGGCAGGCTGCGCGGCAACCTGCGTGCCCAGCACGCTTTGCAAGCGTTTGGCGCGGGCTTCGCTCTGACGCAGCTGGAACAGGTCGGCAATTTGCTGAGCCAGTTCTACCGGTTGGTCGACGTGCTCAGCAGCGATCAGGCTGCCGCCCTTGGCTTGCCAGCTCTGGCGAAAGGCGTCCAGCACCCGGTCGCCCCATTCGCCGCGAGGCACCAGGGCAACGGCCCGACGCATGCCGTCATCCCACGCGCGGCGGGACACTTCGCGCGCTTCGTCTTCGGCAGCCAGGCCGAACTGGAACAACTGCGGTGGACCTTCGCGGCCGACGTCGCTGTAGTTAAGCGCCAGGGTGGTGATCGGCAGTTGCTCGCGATCGCTCAGTTGCTTGACCAGATTCTTTTCCAGCGGGCCGACTACGAGCTGCACGCCCGCAGCCTGCGCCTGGCGGTAGAACTCGTCCATCGAGGCCAGACGCGAGCTGTCATACAGCTCAATGCTTGGCGGATTCTGGCCTGCTTGTTGGGCCTGGAAATGTGCGGCCATAAAGCCGTCACGCAGGGCGCGGGCCACCGAGGCCAACTGGCCGTCTTGCGGCAATAACAGGGCGATTTTGGTCAGTGGTTGGCTGGCCAGCTCTTTGAGTTTGGTCAGCGGAGCGGGCAGCTGTTCGGCTGCTGGATGCTGCGGATTTTGTTGGCGCCAGGCATCGATAGCCGATTGCTGCTGTTGCAACGTGCCAGCGGTTTTGACCGCACTTGCCAGTTGCAGCCAGCCGGCGAGATCAGCATCGCCGCCGCCTTGCAGTTGATCAGCAGGCAACGAAGACACCAGCGCCCAGATGCGCTCGTGGTTTTCGACGGCTGGGTTGCCGCTCAACAGCGGCGCGATGAAAACACGCTCACGGGCGGCAGCGAGGGGCTGACCATCAGCTTCCAGCGCTTGCGCGCGCACGAGTTGAGTACGCACTTGCTGTTCAACGGGCAGCTCGGCCAAGCGTTGCATGCCGGGCTGATCAAGCGCTGCGAGGGCGTTTTTCGGTTTGCCGCGGGCCAGGGCGAGTTCGGCGCTCAGTGTGGCGGCGAACACTTGCTGGGCAGGTTTTAGCGTTGCGATGGGAACCTGATCGAGAATTTGCGCGGCACGGCTAACGTCCTTCTGTTGATAGGCCTGATCGGCGGCGGCCAATCGCAGCGACGCCGCTTCTTCCGGCTTGGCTTCGGCCGCCTGCTGCAGCAATTGCTCAATGCTTGCCTGCGGCGTGCGTGGCAATTCGCCAAGGGTGGAGGACGGCGAGCTTGAGCAAGCGGCCAGGAGAGCGGCAAGGCTGATAGCGAGGAGCGGGCGCAGGCCGGCGGTCAGGCGGTTGATCATGTAGACGTTCCTGGTACTTGATCGAAGAGGGCGGATTGTACCCAAGGGGCACCCCAGGCGCGATGTCGATGCTGCGAATCGGGCTACAATGCGCGCTTTCCGAGATTTAAGAGGTGTGCGTTGTGACCACTCAGGGTGCTTTGAATTCCACCGCCGGTACCCTCTATGTGGTCGCCACACCCATCGGCAACCTAGACGATATCAGCGCTCGGGCGCTGAAGATTCTGCGCGACGTTGCGCTGATTGCCGCTGAAGACACGCGTCATTCCATGCGTCTGATGCAACATTTCGGCATTCCTACACCGCTGGCGGCCTGCCATGAGCACAACGAGCGTGATGAAGGCAGTCGTTTTCTGTCGCGCCTGCAGGCGGGTGATGACGTAGCGCTGATTTCTGACGCGGGTACGCCGTTGATTTCCGATCCGGGCTACCACCTGGTGCGACAAGTGCGCGCCGCTGGCATAAAAGTAGTGCCGGTGCCGGGGCCTTGCGCGCTGATCGCTGCGCTGTCGGCGGCTGGGTTGCCGTCTGATCGATTTATCTTCGAGGGCTTCTTGCCCGCCAAAGCGGTCGGCCGCCGAGCGCGGTTGGAAGCTGTAAAAGAAGAGCCGCGCACATTGATTTTCTACGAAGCACCGCACCGTATTCTCGAATGCCTGGAAGACATGGAACTGGTGTTTGGCGGCGAGCGCGTGGCGTTGTTGGCGCGTGAGTTGACCAAGACATTCGAAACGCTCAATGGCCTGCCGCTTGCTGAGTTGCGCGCCTGGGTGGCGGGCGACAGCAACCAGCAGCGCGGTGAATGCGTGGTGTTGGTGGCCGGTTGGCAGGCGCCGGAAGGCGAGGAAGCGGTAGGCGCCGACACCCTGCGCGTGCTCGATTTACTGCTCAAGGAAATGCCGCTCAAACGCGCGGCTGCCGTGGCGGCGGAGATCACTGGGGTGCGCAAGAACCTGCTCTATCAGGTGGCCCTGGAGCGGCAATAACGGATTTCGGCTTGTTCTAACAGGAGGCTGCCGCTACCTAGGCGGCGGAGAGTCGATTGGACAGTCGCTGCCTCGTTTCGTTCACGCGAGCGGGGGGAGGAAAGTCCGGGCTCCATAGGGCGGAGTGCCAGGTAACACCTGGGAGGCGCGAGCTACGGAAAGTGCCACAGAAAATAACCGCCTAAGCACTTCGGTGCCGGTAAGGGTGAAAAGGTGCGGTAAGAGCGCACCGCGCGTCTGGTAACAGTTCGTGGCTAGGGCAAACCCCACTCGAGCCAAGACCAAATAGGGTTCCATGGCGTGGCCCGCGTCGGAACCGGGTAGGTTGCTAAAGGCGTCCAGTGATGGCCGTCGTAGAGGAATGACTGTCCTCGACAGAACCCGGCTTACAGATCGACTCTCCACCTCCTTCCGCTGTTTCGTTTTACCTCCCGTCGCAGCATTTCTAAATCCGAAAAAATCTAACTCTTAAGAAGTTACTTTAACTTCGAGTCGCAGCTCATTGAGCGGGCTTGCGTACACTCCTCCGAAACACCCCTAAAACCGCCTTTCATCGCCCCTAAAAGCTCGCTAAATCACCGTCCCATAAGGATTTTCCCTTCAAGCGCGCCTTGACGGTGGGGTAGCTGCGTTCCTATAGTGTGCCGAAGTGGTACAAAGTGGTACGAAGTGGGTTTTTAGGCATGGAAAGCTAGTAAAAAAGGGGAAGCGCTGTCGTGTTTCGCGGAGCTAACGCAATCAGTCTCGACGCCAAAGGGCGCCTCGCGATGCCAAGTCGGTATCGGGACGAGATCGTGTCGCGTTCGGCTGGCCAGCTCATCGTTACCATCGACGCCATCGACCCCTGCCTCTGTGTCTACCCGCTGCCTGAGTGGGAAATCATCGAAACCAAACTCCGTGAGCTGCCATCGCTGCGTGAAGAAAGCCGTCGCCTGCAGCGTTTGCTGATTGGTAACGCGGTGGATATCGAGCTCGACAGCGCCGGCCGCTTCCTGGTGCCGCCGCGTTTGCGCGAATACGCCAAGCTCGACAAGCACGCGATGCTGGTGGGGCAACTGAACAAATTCCAACTGTGGGACGAAAACGCCTGGAACGCGCTTGCTGATGCGGACCTGGCAGCCATTAAACAGCCGGGCGGTCTGCCGGACGAATTGCGTGATCTGATCCTGTGACAACCCCAACTAGCAGCGGCTTTCGGCCACATCACCGTATTGCTCGACGAAGCCGTAGAGGCTCTCGCCGTGCGCGCGGACGGCTGCTATGTGGACGGCACGTTTGGCCGGGGCGGGCACAGTCGGCTGATCTTGCAGAAGCTCCGGGCCAGGCGGTCGGCTTCTTGGATTTGATAAAGACCCTCTGGCGATTGCGACCGGAGAAGCGCTGGCGGCCGAAGACGGCCGCTTTGTCGTTGTGCAGCGCAGTTTTGCCGAGCTCGGCGAAGCGGTTGCCGAGCGGGGCGATGCGGGCAAAGTGTCCGGCATTCTGCTCGATCTCGGTGTGTCGTCGCCGCAGCTGGATGACGCCGAGCGTGGCTTCAGCTTTATGAACGACGGCCCGCTCGACATGCGCATGGACCCCTCCCGTGGCGTCAGCGCCGCGCAGTTCATTGCTACTGCGGCCGAAGAAGAAATTGCCCGCGTCTTTAAAGAGTATGGCGAAGAGCGTTTCGCCAAGCGCATGGCGCGCGCCGTGGTCCAGCGCCGCGAGGTGCAGCCGTTTGAGCGCACCGGCGATCTGGCCGAAGTATTAAAAGTAGCGAACCCAGCGTGGGAGAAGGGCAAGAACCCGGCGACTCGTGCTTTCCAGGGTTTGCGCATTCACGTGAATAACGAACTGGGCGATTTGGAGCGTGGCCTGCAAGCGGCCATGGACGTGCTCGAAGTCGGCGGTCGTCTGGTGGTGATCAGCTTCCACTCGCTCGAAGACCGCATCGTCAAATTGTTTATGCGCCGTCTGGAAAAAGGCGAGGCGGACAAACTCCCGCGCAACCTGCCCGTGCGCGTCGAGCGTTTCGAGCCAAAAATTCGCACCATCGGCAAGGCTCAGTTCCCCTCCGACGCTGAGCAGTCGGCCAACCCGCGCTCGCGCAGTGCGGTGATGCGTGTTGCGGAGAAGTTGCGTTGAGCCGCTCCTTCGCCAAGCCGCTCCCGGCCGGCAGCACCGTGCTGCTGCTTCTGTTTATAGCGGTGCTGGTCTCGGCCATCGCCGTGGCCTACAGCGCGCACTGGAACCGCCAGTTGCTCAACTCGCTGTATGGCGAACTCAGCGTGCGCGACAAAGCGCAAGCCGAATGGGGTCGCCTGATTCTCGAACAAAGCACTTGGACCGCCCACAGCCGCATCGAAACCCTCGCCAGTGAACAGCTGAAAATGCGCATTCCTGAGCCAGCCGAAGTTCGGATGGTGGCGAAATGATGAAGCTCGAAGGCGCCCTCTATCCGTGGCGGTTCCGCGTGGTTCTGGGCCTGCTCGGAATCATGGTCGCTGCCATCTGCTGGCGCATCATCGACCTGCAAGTGCTCGACCACGCTTTCCTGCAAGGCCAGGGCGATGCCCGTAGCGTGCGTCACGTACCGATTCCTGCGCACCGTGGCCTGATTACCGACCGTAACGGCGAGCCGTTGGCCGTGAGTACACCGGTCACTACCCTGTGGGCCAACGGTAAAGAACTGCAAGCCGGCAAAGACCGCTGGCCAGCGTTGGCTGCCGCCCTGGGGCAAGAGCCAAAAGCCTTTGCCGCCCGGCTGGAGGACAACGCCGGGCGCGAATTTATGTACCTGGTGCGGGGCCTGACCCCGGAGCAGGGCCAGTCCGTGCTCGACCTCAAAGTGCCAGGCGTCTACTCCATCGAGGAGTTTCGTCGTTTCTACCCGGCCGGCGAAGTGACCGCGCACGTGGTGGGCTTTACCGACATCGACGACCACGGCCGCGAAGGCGTGGAGCTAGCGTTTGACCAGTGGCTGTCGGGCGTACCCGGCAAGCGCGAAGTGTTGAAAGACCGTCGCGGTCGCCTGATCAAAGACGTGCAAGTGACCCGCAACGCCAAGGCTGGTAAGGCGCTGGCGCTGTCCATCGACCTGCGTCTGCAGTACCTGGCCCACCGCGAACTGCGCAATGTGGTCACCGAGTTCGGCGCCAAGGGTGCGAGCCTGGTAATGCTCGACGTGAAAACCGGCGAAGTGCTGGCCATGGTCAACCAGCCGACATACAACCCCAACAACCGCCGCAACCTGCAACCGGCGATGATGCGCAACCGCGCGATGATCGACGTGTTCGAGCCGGGTTCCACCGTTAAACCGTTCTCCATGAGTGCAGCGCTGGAAAGCGGGCGCTGGAAGCCGACCGATACGGTTGACGTTTACCCCGGCACCCTGCAAATCGGCAAATACACCATCCGCGACGTTTCCAAGAACGAAGGCGTGCTCGACCTCACCGGCATCCTCATCAAGTCCAGTAACGTCGGCATCAGCAAGATCGCTTTCGATATCGGCGCCGAGCCGATTTACAACGTTATGCAGCAAGTCGGACTCGGCCAGGACACTGGCTTGGGCTTCCCCGGCGAGCGCGTCGGCAACCTGCCCAACCACCGCATCTGGCCGAAAGCTGAAACCGCGACCCTGGCCTACGGCTACGGCCTGTCGGTGACGGCCGTTCAACTCGCCCATGCCTATGCGGTGCTCGCCAACAATGGCCGCAGCATTCCCATGACCATGACCCGCGTCGATGGCCGTACTCAGGACGGCGTGCAGGTCATTCCGGAAGACACCGCGAAAACCATCCAGGGCATGCTCCAGCAAGTGGTCGAAGCGCCAAGCGGCGTGTTCCGCGCCAAGGTGCCGGCGTATCACGTGGGCGGCAAGTCGGGTACCGCGCGTAAAGCAACCGTCGGCACCAAGGGTTATACCCAGAACGCCTACCGCTCGCTGTTCGCCGGCTTCGCGCCGATCAGCAACCCGCGCATCGCCATGGTGGTAGTCGTGGACGAGCCAAGCACCGGCGCCTACTTCGGCGGCCTGATCTCGGCGCCGGTATTCGGCAAGGTCATGGCCGGCGCCCTGCGCCTGATGAACATTGCCCCAGACAACCTGACCCCGGCTGACGTTGCGCCCGCCGTGGCGCTCTCTATTCCTCGGGAGTTAGCGCGCTAATGCCAATGCCACTGAACCAATTGCTGCCACAAGCCGAGAGCTCGGTGCTGATCCGCGAACTGACGCTGGACAGCCGCAAAGTGCGCCCCGGCGACTTGTTCCTGGCCGTACCCGGCGGGCGGCAAGACGGCCGCGTGCACATCAGCGATGCGATCGCCCGTGGCGCTGCCGCCGTTGCCTATGAAGCCGAAGGCGCGCCTGTTATCGACGCCCAGGGCGCAGAGCTGGTGGCGTTGAAGAATCTGGCCGGTCAGTTGTCCGCCATCGCCGGCCGCTTCTACGGCGAGCCGAGCCGTGGCCTGCACCTGGTCGGCGTTACCGGCACCAACGGCAAAACCAGCATCAGCCAATTGGTGGCCCAGGCCCTGGATCACTTCGGTGAGCGCTGCGGCATCGTCGGCACCCTGGGCACCGGTTTCCACAATGAACTGGAGCAAGGCCGCCACACCACGCCAGACCCCATCGGCGTGCAAGCGGTGTTGGCCAACCTGAAACAAGCCGGCGCTCGCGCAGTGGCTATGGAAGTGTCGTCGCACGGTCTGGACCAAGGCCGCGTCGCGGCACTGGCCTTTGACGTGGCGGTGTTCACCAACCTGTCGCGCGACCATCTGGACTACCACGGTTCCATGCAGGCCTACGGCGAAGCCAAAGCCAAACTATTCCGCTGGCCGAGCCTGCGTTGCCGCGTGCTGAATATTGATGACGAGTTTGGCCGCCAACTGGCCGCCGAGCACCACGACTCGCGCCTGATTACTACAGCCTCGAAGACCGCAACGCCTACCTGTACCTGCAGCGAAGCGCTGTTCGACGACCACGGCGTGCGCGCCAAGCTGGTCACGTCCAAAGGCGAGGGCAGCCTGCGTTCGTCGTTGCTGGGCCGCTTCAACCTGAGCAACCTGCTCGGCGTGGTCGGCGCGCTGCTGGGCCTGGATTACCCGCTGGACGAAATTCTGAAAGTGCTGCCGAAACTGGAAGGCCCGGCCGGTCGCATGCAGCGTCTGGGCGGCGGCGCCCAGCCGCTGGTGGTGGTCGACTACGCCCACACGCCAGACGCGCTGGATAAAGTACTGACCGCCCTGCGCCCACACGCCACCGGCAAACTGCTGTGCCTGTTCGGCTGTGGCGGCGACCGTGATCGCGGCAAACGTCCGCTGATGGCCGAAGTGGTGGAGCGCCTCGCCGATGGCGTGATGGTCACCGACGACAACCCGCGCACCGAGTCGCCCGAGCAGATTTTCGCCGACATCCGCGCCGGTCTCACCGCGCCGGAGAAAGCCCAGTTTGTATACGGTCGCGGCCAGGCCATCGCGCAGCTGATCGCCAGCGCCGATGCCGCCGATGTGATCGTGCTGGCCGGTAAAGGCCACGAGGATTACCAGGAAATCAACGGCGAGCGCCAACCGTTCTCCGACCTGCACCAAGCCACCACGGCCCTGGCCGCCTGGGAGGCCGCTCATGCTCAAAGCCTTACGGTTGAGCGAAGTGGTCAACGCCCTCAATGGCTGCCTGGTCGGCGCCGACGCCACGTTTAGTGAAGTGAGCACTGACAGCCGTGCGATCAAGCCGGGGCAGCTGTTTATCGCCCTGACTGGTCCACGTTTCGACGGCCACAGCTATTTGCAGGAAGTCACGCAGAAAGGCGCGGTCGCTGCGCTGGTCGAGCGTGAAACCGTGGGCGTGAGCATTCCGCAACTGGTGGTAGCCGACTCTCGCCACGCGCTGGGCCAACTCGCCGCGCTCAATCGTCAGGCCTACACCGGCCCCCTGGCTGCCATCACCGGCTCCAGCGGCAAAACCACGGTCAAGGAAATGCTCGCCAGCATTCTGCGCGCCGGCATCGACGGCGCCGTTCTGGCCACACGTGGCAATTTGAATAACGACCTTGGTGTGCCGTTGACCCTTCTCGAGTTGGGCGCAGAACACAAAGGCGCCGTTATCGAACTGGGCGCCAACCGCGTCGGCGAAATCGCTTACACCGTGGCGTTGGCCAAGCCGCACGTGGCCGTGCTGAACAACGCCGGCACCGCCCACATCGGCGAGTTCGGCGGCGCCGACAAAATTGTCGAAGCCAAAGGCGAAATCATCGACGGCCTGAGCGCCAGCGGCACCGCTGTGCTCAACCTCGACGACAAAGCCTTTGGCATTTGGAAAGCCCGTGCCGGCGAGCGCAAGGTGCTGACCTTCGCCCTGAACAACAGCGCCGCCGACTTCTACGCCAGCGACCTCGGCCGCGATGCCCGTGGTTGCCCGTTCTTCACCCTGAACAGCGCTCAAGGCAGCGCCAAGGTGCAGATCAATCTGCTCGGCACCCACAACATCGCCAATGCGTTGGCGTCAGCTGCAGCCGCCGCTGCGCTTGGCCTGCCGTTGGTCAGTATCGTTGCCGGGTTGGAAAATGTGCAGCCGGTCAAAGGCCGCGCGGTAGCGCAGTTGGCGAGTAATGGCGCGCGCGTGATCGATGACACCTACAACGCCAACCCGACTTCCATGTGTGCCGCCGTTGATATACTCGCGGCCTTTTCCGGCCGGACCGTTCTGGTTTTGGGCGATATCGGCGAGCTAGGCGAGTGGGCTGAACAGGGCCACCGCGATGTCGGCGCTTACGCCGCCGGGAAAGTCGATGCTCTTTATGCCGTCGGCCCGAACATGGCCCACGCCGTGGCCGCTTTCGGCGCCAATGGCCGGCACTTTGCCGATCAGGCCAGCCTGATCGCCGCCGTCAGTGCCGAGCCAGGCAACACCACCATTCTAATTAAAGGATCGCGCAGCGCAGCGATGGAAAACGTCGTTGCGGCTTTGTGCGGCACCCAGGGGAGTCATTAAATGCTGCTGCTGTTGGCCGAGTATCTGCAACAGTTCTACAAGGGCTTCGCGGTCTTTCAATACCTGACCCTGCGCGGGATTCTGGGTGTATTGACCGCGTTGTCGCTGTCGCTGTGGCTGGGCCCTTGGATGATTCGCACCCTGCAGATTCGTCAAATCGGCCAAGCCGTGCGCAACGATGGTCCGCAGTCGCACCTGTCCAAATCCGGTACGCCGACCATGGGTGGCGCGCTGATTCTTTCCGCCATCGCCATCAGCACCTTGCTCTGGGCTGATCTGACCAACCGCTACGTGTGGGTGGTGCTGATCGTGACCCTGCTGTTCGGCGGCATCGGCTGGGTGGACGACTACCGCAAGGTCATCGAGAAAAACTCGAAAGGCCTGCCGAGCCGCTGGAAGTACTTCTGGCAATCGGTGTTTGGCCTGGGCGCTGCCGTGTTCCTTTATATGACTGCGCCTAGCGCGGTTGAAACCACCCTGATCGTGCCGATGCTCAAAGACGTCAGCATCGCCCTCGGTGTGGGCTTCGTGGTGCTGACCTACTTCGTGATCGTCGGCTCGAGCAACGCAGTGAACCTGACTGACGGCCTCGACGGTCTGGCGATCATGCCCACCGTAATGGTCGGCGGCGCGCTGGGCATTTTTTGCTACCTGTCGGGCAACATCAAATTCGCTGATTACCTGTTGATTCCCTACGTACCGGGCGCTGGCGAACTGATCGTGTTCTGCTCCGCGCTGGTGGGGGCGGGCCTTGATTTCTCTGGTTCAACACCTACCCCGCACAAGTATTCATGGGCGACGTCGGCGCGCTGGCGCTCGGCGCTGCGCTGGGCACCATCGCCGTGATCGTGCGCCAGGAAATCGTGCTGTTCATCATGGGCGGCGTGTTCGTGATGGAAACCCTGTCGGTGGTGATTCAGGTGGCTTCGTTCAAGCTCACCGGCAAGCGCGTGTTCCGCATGGCGCCAATCCATCACCACTTCGAACTCAAAGGCTGGCCTGAGCCGCGCGTAATCGTGCGCTTCTGGATCATCACCGTAATTCTGGTGCTGGTCGGCCTCGCCACTCTGAAACTGCGTTAAGGACAAGGAACCCAATGAGCCTCATCGCTACTGACCACTTCCGCATCGTTGTCGGCCTCGGCAAGAGCGGCATGTCCCTGGTGCGCTTCCTCGCGCGCCAGGGCATCCGCTTTGCCGTGGCTGACACCCGTGCGAACCCACCGGAGCTGGCCGCCATCCGCGCCCAGTACCCGGAGGTGGAAGTGCGTTGTGGCGAACTGGACGTTGAGTTCCTCTGCCGCGCCGACGAGCTGTACGTGAGTCCGGGTCTGGCCTTGGCCACTCCGGCGCTGCAAGCGGCCGCCGCCCGTGGGGTAAAACTGCTGGGCGATATTGAGCTGTTTGCCCGCCACGCCAAGGCGCCGATTGTTGCCATCACCGGCTCCAACGCGAAAAGCACCGTCACCACCTTGGTAGGCGAGATGGCCGTAGCGGCCGGCAAGCGTGTAGCGGTCGGCGGCAATCTGGGCACGCCGGCGCTGGATTTGCTCAGCGACGACGTCGAGCTTTACGTGGTCGAGCTGTCGAGTTTCCAACTGGAAACCACCGACCAGCTGAACGCTGAAGTCGCCACCGTGCTGAACATCAGCGAAGACCACATGGACCGCTACAGCGGCCTGCCGGCGTATCACCTGGCCAAGCACCGGATCTTCCGTGGCGCGCGGCAAGTGGTGGTGAACCGTCAGGACGGTTTGTCCCGTCCGCTGATTGGCGAAAACACACCGTGCTGGACCTTTGGCTTGAACAAGCCCGACTTCAAAGGTTTCGGTCTGGTGGAAGAGCAGGGCGAGAAGCACCTGGCCTTCCAGTTTGAAACCCTGATGCCGGCGCGCGAATTGAAAGTGCGCGGCGCTCACAACCAAGCCAACGCCCTGGCGGCCTTGGCACTCGGCCATGCGGTGGGCTTACCGTTTGAACCGATGCTGCAAGCGCTACGCGAATTCACTGGCCTGGCGCACCGTTGCCAGTGGCTGCGTGAGCGGGACGGCGTGAGCTATTACGACGACTCGAAAGCCACCAACGTCGGCGCCGCGCTGGCTGCCATCGAAGGCTTGGGCGCCGACATCGCTGGCAAGCTGGTGCTCGTTGCGGGCGGCGATGGCAAAGGTGCGGATTTCTCCGCCCTGCGTGCGCCGGTCGCTGCCCATTGCCGCGCTGTGATTCTGCTGGGCCGCGATGCACCGCTGTTGGCCGACGTGCTGGCTGATACCGGCGTGCCGCTGATTCGCGTCACCTCGCTGGATGAGTCGGTCGCCAAGGCCGCCGAGCTGGCCCAGAGCGGCGATGCCGTGCTGCTGTCGCCAGCCTGCGCGAGCCTGGACATGTTCAAGAATTTCGAAGAACGCGGGCGCCTGTTCGCCCAGGCCGTCGGGGGGCTCAACTGATGCTCGCTCGCCTGCTTAGCATTCTGCGCCCGTACCCGTCGCCGCTGTTCAGCCGTCGCGGCATCGACCTCGATTTCCCGTTGCTGGCCGGCTGCCTGGCGCTGCTGGGCCTTGGCTTGGTGATGATCACCTCGGCCTCCACCGAAGTGGCCGCCGTGCAGACCGGCAACCCGTTCTATCACATGATCCGCCACGTCATTTACATGACCATCGGCCTCGGCGCTGCTGGCCTGATGCTGGTGATTCCGATGTCCACCTGGCAGCGCATGGGCGGCACCTTGCTGGTGGTGGCGTTCGGGTTGCTGGTGCTGGTGTTGGTGCCAGGCATTGGCCGCGAAGTGAACGGTTCGATGCGCTGGATCGGCTTCGGCGCATTCAACGTGCAGCCTTCGGAAATCGCCAAAGTGTTCTCGGTTATCTACCTCGCCGGCTATCTGGTGCGCCGCCAGGAAGAAGTGCGCGAGAGCTGGATGGGCTTTTTCAAACCCTTCATCGTGCTGTTGCCGATGGCTGGCTTGCTGCTGATGGAACCGGACTTCGGTGCCACCGTTGTACTGATGGGTGCTGCCGCCGCCATGCTGTTCCTGGGCGGTGTCGGCCTGTTCCGTTTCTCGCTGATGGTGGCCTTGGCAGTCGGCGCGGTATTCGTGCTGGTGCAGGCGCAGCCGTATCGCATGGCGCGGCTGGTGACCTTTACCGACCCGTGGGCCGACCAGTTCGGCTCGGGCTATCAATTGACTCAAGCGCTGATCGCCTTCGGCCGTGGCCAATGGCTAGGCGTCGGCCTGGGCAACAGCGTGCAGAAGCAGTTCTATCTGCCGGAAGCACACACCGACTTCGTTTACTCCGTGCTCGCCGAAGAACTCGGCTTGTTCGGTTCGCTGGCCACCGTGGCGCTGTTTGTGTTCGTCAGCGTGCGCGCGCTGTACATCGGGCTTTGGGCTGAAAAGGCCAAGCAGTTCTTCTCCGCGTACGTCGCGTTCGGCCTGGCCTTCCTGTGGATCGGCCAGTTCTTGATCAACATCGGCGTGAACGTCGGCCTGCTGCCAACCAAAGGGCTGACCCTGCCGTTCCTCAGCTACGGCGGCAGCTCGTTGGTGATTTGCTGCGCCTGCCTGGGGTTGCTGCTGCGTATCGAGTGGGAGCGCCGCACCATTCTTGGCAGCGAAGATGTCGATTTCGTCGAGAGCGATTTCGCCGAAGAGCCGGCTGCCAGCAAAGCGTCCAAGGAGGTGGTCCATGGCCGCTAATGTTCTGATCATGGCCGGCGGCACTGGCGGCCACGTGTTCCCGGCGCTGGCCTGTGCTCGCGAGTTTCAGGCGCGCGGTTACACCGTGCACTGGCTCGGCACGCCGCGCGGCATTGAAAACCAACTGGTGCCGGAAGCCGGTCTGGACCTGCACCTGATCAACGTCGCCGGCCTGCGTGGCAAAGGCTTCGTCAACCTGCTCAAGGCGCCGTTCAGCTTGCTGCGCTCGCTGTTCCAGGCGCGCCGCATCGTGCGCAAACTGAAGCCCGTCTGCGTGCTGGGCATGGGCGGCTACGTCACCGGCCCAGGTGGCCTGGCGGCGAAAATGGCTGGCGTGCCGCTGATCATTCACGAGCAGAACGCCGTGGCCGGCACCGCCAATCGCAGCCTGGTGCGTTTCGCCACGCGCGTGTGCGAAGCCTTCCCGAATACTTTCAGCCAGTCGGCCAAGCGCCGCACCACCGGCAACCCGGTGCGTGAAGAGCTGTTCCTGGAAACACCACGCGACACGCTGCAAGGCCGTCGTCCGCGTTTGCTGATTCTGGGCGGCAGCCTGGGCGCCGAGCCGTTGAACAAGCTGCTGCCTGAAGCCTTGCGCGAAGTGGCGGTCGAGATCCGTCCGGAAGTGGTGCACCAATCCGGCAAGAATCACGATGAAATCACCAAGGACCGTTACGACGCGGCCGGTGTCCAAGCGCACGTCGCGCCTTTCATTAAAGACATGGCCGGTGCGTATGCCTGGGCCGACCTGGTGGTGTGCCGCGCAGGCGCGCTGACCATCAGTGAACTGGCTGCTGCCGGTCTGCCGTCGATGCTGGTGCCACTGCCGCACGCCATCGACGATCACCAGACTCGCAACGCCGATTATCTGGCTCGTGAAGGCGCTGCCTTCCTGCTGCCACAAGCGACTACTGGCGCCGCCGAATTGGCCGAGCGCCTGACCGAGGTTTTGATGCATCCCGAACGCCTTATCTACATGGCCAGCACCGCGCGCCGCCTGTCCAAGCCCGACGCGACCCGCACCGTCGTCGACATCTGCCTGGAGGTGGCCCGTGGTTGAGAGCCAGAAAGCGTTTCCGCAGCCAGAAATGCGCCGTATCCGTCGCATCCACTTCGTCGGCATCGGCGGCGCGGGCATGTGCGGTATTGCCGAAGTGTTGTTGAACCTGGGCTACGACGTGTCCGGTTCTGACATCAAGGGTTCGGCCGTTACCGAGCGCCTGCAGAACTTCGGCGCCCAGGTGTTTATCGGTCACCGCGCCGAGAACGCGCAGCACGCCGATGTGCTGGTGGTGTCCAGCGCCATCAACACCGCTAACCCGGAAGTGGCCAACGCCCTTGAGCGCCGTATTCCCATCGTGCCGCGCGCCGAAATGCTCGCCGAGCTGATGCGCTATCGCCACGGCATCGCCGTTGCTGGCACCCATGGCAAAACCACAACCACCAGCTTGATTGCTTCGGTGTTTGCCGCCGCAGGCCTGGACCCGACGTTTGTAATCGGTGGCCGCTTGAACGCTGCCGGCACCAACGCCCAGCTCGGCACTAGCCGCTACCTGGTCGCCGAAGCGGACGAAAGCGACGCCAGCTTCCTGCACCTGCAGCCGATGGTGGCCGTGGTCACCAACATCGACATGGACCACATGAGCACCTACGAAGGTGACTTCAACAAGTTGAAGAAAACCTTCGTCGAGTTCCTCCACAACCTGCCGTTCTACGGGCTGGCCGTGGTGTGCGTGGACGATCCGGTGGTGCGTGAAATTCTGCCCCAGGTTAAGCGCCCGACCATGACCTATGGCCTGAGCGAAGACGCCGATGTACGCGCCATCAATCTGCGTCAGAACGGCATGCAAACCTACTTCACCGTGCTGCGCGCAGGCCGTGAACCGCTGGATGTGTCGGTAAACATGCCGGGCAACCACAACGTATTGAACGCGCTGGCGACCATCGCTATCGCTACCGACGAAGGCCTTACAGACGAGGCCATCGTTCACGGCTTGTCGAAATTCCAGGGCGTGGGCCGACGCTTTCAGGTGTACGGCGAACTGCCGGTCGAGGGCGGCAGCGTGATGCTGGTCGACGATTACGGTCACCACCCGCGTGAAGTGGCAGCGGTGATCAAGGCCGTACGCGGTGGCTGGCCGGAGCGTCGCTTGGTGATGGTGTACCAACCGCACCGTTACAGCCGCACCCGCGATCTGTACGACGACTTCGTGCAGGTGCTGGCCGACTCGAACGTGCTGCTGCTGATGGAAGTGTACCCAGCGGGCGAGGAGCCAATTCCTGGCGCCGATAGCCGTCAGCTGTGCCACAGCATTCGTCAGCGCGGCCAGCTGGATCCTATCTATATCGAGCGTGGCACTGAGCTGGCGCCGATCGTTAAACCGTTGCTGCGCGCTGGCGACATCCTCCTGTGCCAAGGCGCCGGGGATATCGGTGGCCTGGCGCCGCAGTTGTTGCAGAGCCTGTTGTTTGCCGGCGCGGTTGTCGCCGGTGGGAGTAAGAAATGAGTGGCCTGTTAGATCGCAACCTGACCCCGGACGCTTTCGGCCGTGTGGCCGTGCTGTTCGGTGGCAAGAGCGCTGAGCGCCCGGTTTCGCTGAAGTCCGGCGCTGCCGTACTGGAAGCGCTGCAAGCGGCGGGCGTGGACGCCTTCGGTATCGACGTGGGCGACGACTTTCTGCAGCGTTTGGTCAGCGAGAAGATCGACCGCGCGTTTATCGTGCTGCACGGTCGCGGCGGTGAAGACGGCAGCATGCAAGGCCTGTTGGAGTGCGTTGGCATTCCGTACACCGGCAGCCGCGTGCTGGCATCCGCGCTCGCGATGGACAAGCTGCGCACTAAACAAGTGTGGCAGAGCCTCGGTTTGTCGACCCCGCGCCACGCGGTGTTGGCCAACGTCGATGACTGCCGGTCGGCAGCCATGGAACTGGGGTTCCCCCTCATCGTCAAACCGGCGCATGAAGGGTCCAGTATCGGTATGGCCAAAGTGAACAGCGTCGACGAGTTGATCAGCGCCTGGCGCGACGCCAGCGGCTACGACTCGCAGGTGTTGGTCGAGCAGTGGATCAGCGGTCCGGAATTCACCGTTGCCGTATTGCGCGGCGAGGTGCTGCCACCGATTGGCCTGGGCACTCCCCACAGCTTCTACGACTACGACGCCAAGTACCTGGCCAATGACACCCAGTACCGCATTCCGTGTGGGCTGGATGCCGCCAAAGAACAGGAACTCAAAGACCTCACCGCCCGCGCCTGCGATGCCGTTGGCATTCAGGGCTGGGCCCGTGCCGATGTGATGCAAGACAAAGACGGCAAATTCTGGCTGCTGGAAGTCAACACCGTTCCCGGTATGACCGACCACAGCCTGGTGCCAATGGCCGCTCGCGCCGCAGGGCTGGATTTCCAGCAGCTGGTCGTGGCGATTCTTTCCGACAGCGTTGAGGCACGAGGTTAAGACCATGCACGGCGCAACCCTCCGTCATCAGCAACCTGTTCCCGGCCGTGGCGCTTTGCCGCGCAAGCCGGCGCAGCGGGGTGCCAGTCGGATGGTGGCCAAGGAACCGTTGTCGGTTCGCGTACCGAAGCCCAGCTTCTCGGCGATCAAGCGTGTGCTCTGGCCGGTGATGTTGCTGGTGTTGGGCTTTGGCACCTACGAAGCGGCGCAGCGGTTGCTGCCTTACGCCCACCGCCCGATTGCCAAGATCAGCGTGCAGGGCGAGCTCAGCTACATCAGCCAGCAAGCGGTGCAGCAACGTATCGCGCCGTTTGTGGCAGCGAGCTTCTTCACCGTCGACCTGGCCGGCATGCGCGCCGAACTGGAACAGATGCCGTGGATTGCCCACGCCGAAGTGCGCCGCGTTTGGCCCGACACCGTGAGCATTTCGCTGGAAGAACAACTGCCGGTGGCCCGTTGGGGCGACGAGGCGTTGCTGAACAATCAGGGTCAGGCGTTCACCCCGCGTGAACTGGCCAATTACGAAAACCTGCCGCAACTGGTCGGCCCGCAGCGCGCCCAGGAAGACGTGATGCAGCGCTACCAGATGCTCAGCCAGATGCTGCGCCCGCTAGGGTTTTCGGTGGCGCGTCTGGAACTGCGTGAACGCGGCAGCTGGTTTATCACCACCGGGGTGAATAACACCGGACAAAGCATTGAGTTGTTGTTAGGTCGGGATCACTTGGTCGAGAAAATGCGCCGCTTCGTGTCCATCTACGACAAGAGTTTGAAAGACCAGATCGCGAATATTTCGCGCATCGACCTGCGTTACTCCAACGGCCTGGCCGTTGCGTGGCGTGAACCGATTGCGCCGGCGACGGACAAAACCGTCGCGCAGAAGTGAATTAGGAGAAGGCAGCAACATGGCAAACGTGCAGAGCGGCAAGATGATCGTCGGCCTCGATATCGGCACCTCCAAGGTGGTGGCGCTGGTAGGCGAAGTCACGGCTGATGGCCAGCTGGAAATCGTCGGGATCGGCACGCACCCATCGCGCGGCTTGAAAAAGGGCGTGGTGGTGAATATCGAATCCACCGTGCAATCGATTCAGCGCGCCATCGAAGAAGCGCAAATGATGGCCGGCTGCCGTATCCACTCGGCATTCGTCGGCGTGGCGGGCAACCACATCCGCAGCCTGAACTCCCACGGCATCGTCGCCATTCGCGACCGCGAAGTGAGCCAGGCCGACCTTGAGCGTGTACTTGATGCCGCACAGGCCGTGGCCATTCCGGCTGACCAGCGCGTGCTGCACACCTTGCCGCAGGATTACGTGATCGATAACCAGGAAGGCGTTCGTGAGCCGCTGGGCATGTCGGGCGTGCGCCTGGAAGCCAAAGTGCACGTGGTGACCTGCGCGGTGAACGCGGCACAGAACATCGAAAAGTGCGTGCGTCGCTGCGGCCTGGAAGTAGACGACATTATTCTTGAGCAGTTGGCTTCAGCCTACGCCGTGCTGACCGACGACGAGAAAGAATTAGGCGTGTGCCTGGTGGACATCGGCGGTGGCACCACCGATATCGCCATCTTCACCGAAGGCGCAATTCGCCACACGGCCGTGATCCCAATTGCGGGTGATCAGGTCACCAACGACATCGCCATGGCCCTGCGTACACCGACGCAGTACGCCGAAGAAATCAAGATTCGCTACGCCTGCGCCTTGGCCAAACTGGCCGGCGCTGGCGAAACCATCAAAGTACCGAGCGTGGGTGATCGTCCGCCGCGTGATTTGTCGCGACAGTCGCTGGCCGAAGTGGTCGAACCGCGTTACGACGAACTGTTCACCCTGGTTCAGGCTGAACTGCGCCGCAGCGGTTACGAAGACCTGATTCCAGCCGGCATCGTGCTGACCGGCGGCACCTCGAAGATGGAAGGCGCGGTCGAACTGGCCGAAGAAATTTTCCACATGCCGGTTCGCCTGGGCATGCCGCAAGGCATCAAGGGCCTGGGCGACGTGGTGCACAACCCGATTTATTCGACCGGCGTGGGCTTGCTCATGTACGGGCTGCAAAAGCAGAACGACGGCATCTCGCTGTCCGGTGGCAGCAGCTACAACGACGAACCAAAGACACCTGTACTGGAGCGGCTGAAACGCTGGGTCCAGGGCAATTTTTGATGTTAAACCGCGTGTGCTGTAGGCGTTACAACTAGAAAAGCAAAGGAGAGGGGACCATGTTCGAGCTCGTAGACAATATCCCGCAAAGCGCTGTTATCAAGGTAATCGGCGTAGGTGGTGGCGGCGGCAACGCTGTTAACCACATGGCGAAAAACAACATCGAAGGCGTTGAGTTCATCTGCGCCAACACTGACGCTCAGGCATTGAAAAATGTCGGCGCGCGTACCGTGCTGCAACTCGGTACCGGTGTGACCAAGGGCCTGGGCGCTGGCGCCAACCCGGAAGTCGGCCGTCAGGCTGCAATGGAAGACCGCGAGCGTATCGCCGAAGTGCTGCAAGGCACCGACATGGTCTTCATCACCACGGGCATGGGCGGCGGTACCGGTACCGGTGCGGCGCCGATCATTGCTGAAGTGGCCAAAGAGATGGGCATCCTCACCGTTGCGGTGGTGACCCGTCCGTTCCCGTTCGAAGGTCGCAAGCGCATGCTGATCGCCGAGGAGGGCATTCGTGCTCTGCAGGCCAGCGTCGACTCGCTGATCACCATTCCGAACGAAAAACTGCTGACCATCCTCGGTAAAGACGCGAGCCTGTTGTCGGCTTTCGCCAAGGCTGACGATGTATTGGCCGGTGCCGTTCGCGGTATCTCCGACATCATCAAGCGTCCGGGCATGATCAACGTCGACTTCGCCGACGTGAAAACCGTGATGAGCGAAATGGGCATGGCGATGATGGGCACTGGCTGCGCCAGCGGTCCAAACCGTGCACGTGAAGCCACCGAAGCGGCCATCCGCAACCCGTTGCTCGAAGACGTGAACCTGCAAGGCGCGCGCGGCATTCTGGTGAACATCACCGCCGGTCCTGACCTGTCTCTGGGTGAGTACTCCGACGTGGGTAACATCATCGAGCAGTTCGCTTCCGAGCACGCGACCGTTAAGGTCGGCACCGTAATCGACCCGGACATGCGCGACGAATTGCACGTGACTGTTGTGGCCACCGGCCTGGGCGCGAAAATCGAGAAGCCGGTCAAGGTTATCGACAACACCGTGCAAGCTGCTGCCGTTCCATCGGCCGCCGCACCGCGTAACGAACAGCCTTCGGTTAACTACCGCGACCTGGATCGTCCAACCGTCATGCGCAACCAAGCCCACGCTGGCGCGGCTGCTGCAGCCAAGTTGAACGCTCAGGACGACTTGGATTACCTGGATATTCCAGCGTTCCTGCGTCGTCAGGCTGATTAATGAAATTTATCAGGAGTATTGGGGTGATTGGTGTTCAGCACGGGTCGGGTCTGGTATTATCCCCGGCCATTGTTGAAAACAATTCGCAACTAGTGTTATAGCGGCCAAGCCATGATCAGACAACGCACCCTGAAGAACATCATTCGCGCCACTGGCGTCGGCCTGCATTCCGGGGAAAAGGTTTACCTGACCCTCAAGCCGGCACCGGTCGATACCGGTATCGTGTTTCGCCGTACCGACTTGGACCCCGTCGTGGAAATTCGCGCCCGGGCCGAGAATGTCGGTGAAACCACCATGTCGACCACGTTGGTCAATGGTGATGTGAAAGTGGACACCGTGGAGCACCTGCTTTCGGCCATGGCTGGCCTGGGCATCGATAACGCCTACGTCGAGCTCTCCGCGTCCGAAGTGCCGATCATGGATGGCAGTGCTGGTCCCTTCGTATTCCTGATTCAATCCGCAGGCCTGCAAGAGCAGGAATCGGCGAAGAAATTCATCCGCATCACCCGCGAAGTAACGGTGACAGAGGGCGACAAGCGCGCCACCTTCGTTCCTTTCGATGGTTTCAAGGTGAGTTTCGAGATCGACTTCGATCACCCGGTTTTCCGCAATCGCACCCAAAGCGCGAGCGTGGACTTCTCTAGCACCTCCTTCGTAAAAGAAGTGAGCCGTGCGCGCACCTTCGGTTTTATGAGTGACATCGAGTTCCTGCGTTCGCAGAACCTGGCACTCGGCGGCAGCGTAGAAAACGCCATCGTGGTTGACGAGTTTCGCGTACTGAACGAAGACGGCCTGCGGTACGAGGACGAATTCGTTAAGCACAAAATCCTCGACGCCATTGGCGACCTTTACCTGCTGGGTAACAGTTTGATTGGCGAGTTCCGCGGCTTCAAGTCGGGACATGCGCTGAACAACCGTCTGTTGCGCACCTTGATTGAGCAACGTGACGCTTGGGAAGTGGTGACTTTCGACGACGTGAAGAGCGCGCCGATTTCGTACATGCGACCAGTTGCGGCTGGTTGAGCAATACCCTCCTTAGCTGTTTTTAAAGCCACCCTCGGGTGGCTTTTTTTATGCGTGTAAATAAACGATCGGCTGCGCGTCGGCCGGGCTGCGTTAAAAATCGATTTTGAATGCTCATTGGCTACAGCCAACTGCGCTTCAAAATCGATTTTTGCCTTGCGCGGCTCTAGCTCGCTCGATCTCGATTGTGGGATGCATAGTCTTGAACATCAAAAACGCCAGGCTGAATTAGCCTTTCCCATGCCGCGCGAGTCGTTCCAAGGCCGCACGCAGGCCCGGATCGCTAATCCCTTCCGCTACTTCCTGAATGCCTTCAGCCGTTTCCGTGGAAAGCTGCATAGTGTGACCGCGAAGTTTCGCGACGCCCACGCGCGGCTGCACTTTAAACAGAATGCGGTTTAGGTTGCGGAACGGTTCCAGCGCTTGCAGCTGGCGTTCCAAACGGCGCTGTTGGTAGCGCAGGCGGGTGGCCCAATGGCCGTCGGTGACGATCAATAACAGACACCCTTCGCGCCACGAGGCGACGTGGCAATGCTCGCGCGCAGCGGGTTGCAATTGGCTTTCCACCAGACGCTGCAGGTGATCTAGGCGGTGCGCCTGATTGATCAGCGCCTGCAAAGGTTTAGCGTCGCGCAGGAGCGCAGTGTGACCTTTTGCGGGTAGAGGACGAAATGCCATGGCGAAGTGCCTGAAATAACCGGGCGCCAATGGTAGCAGAGCGACGATTCGTCAGCAGAACCATAGGGGTTGATTGGCGCACGTTCGCCCCCATATAGGGGCTTCGAGGAAAGCAATAGTGCCGCTCACCGATTCGTCACGCGCGTTGTACAAGCGGACCGTATAGTCATTTCCGCAAGCTGCCGAGCGTGCTGGCACCGTGCAACAACGCTACTTTCCTCGCTAACGATTCCGGGTAGAATGCCCGCTTCGCAAGCAGCCATGAAGGCTGCGCGGGCGACTCACGGGGCCGCCCTCCATCCCTATGTGTGGAAGATCCTGCCGATATGTTTGCGCCTTTGTTAAAGAAACTCTTTGGAAGCAAGAACGAGCGCGAAGTTAAGCGCATGCAAAAGACGGTGGTAGCCGTCAATTCGTTCGAAGAGCAGATGCTGACTCTGTCCGACGAGCAACTGCGCGGCAAAACCGAAGAGTTCAAGGCCCGTCTGGCCAAAGGCGAAACCCTCGACCAACTGCTCCCCGAAGCCTTCGCTGTCGCCCGTGAAGCGGGTAAGCGCGTGATGGGTATGCGGCACTTCGACGTACAGCTCATTGGTGGCGCCACCCTGCACGAAGGCAAGATCGCCGAGATGCGTACCGGTGAAGGTAAAACCCTCGTAGGTACGCTGGCCGTTTACCTCAACGCGCTGTCCGGTAAAGGCGTGCACGTGGTCACCGTGAACGACTACCTCGCTCGCCGCGACGCCAACTGGATGCGCCCGCTTTATGAATTCCTTGGTCTGTCGGTCGGCATCGTCAGCCCGTTCCAGCCGCCGGAAGAAAAGCGCGCCGCTTACGCCGCCGACATCACTTACGGCACCAACAACGAATTCGGTTTCGACTACCTGCGCGACAACATGGCGTTCAGCGTGGAAGAAAAATTCCAGCGCGAACTCAACTTTGCCGTAATCGACGAAGTCGACTCGATCCTCATCGACGAAGCCCGTACGCCGCTGATCATCTCCGGCCAGGCCGAAGACAGCTCCAAGCTGTACATGCAGATCAACCTGCTGATTCCGCGCCTCAAGCAGCACATCGAGGAAGTGGAAGGCGTCGTTACCCAGGAAGGCCATTTCACCGTTGACGAGAAGACCCGTCAGGTCGAGCTCAACGAAGCCGGTCACCAGTTCATCGAAGACATGCTGACCCACGCCGGCCTGCTGGCTGAGGGCGAGAGCCTGTACTCGGCGCACAACCTGGGTCTGCTGACCCACGTGTACGCCGGCTTGCGCGCCCACAAGCTGTTCCATCGCAACGTCGAATACATCGTGCAGAACGATCAGGTGTTGCTGGTCGACGAACACACCGGTCGTACCATGCCGGGTCGTCGTTTATCCGAGGGCTTGCACCAGGCCATCGAAGCGAAGGAAGGCTTGCCGATTCAGGCTGAGAGCCAGACTCTGGCCTCGACCACGTTCCAGAACTACTTCCGTCTCTACAACAAGCTGTCCGGCATGACCGGTACGGCTGACACCGAAGCGTTCGAGTTCCATCAAATCTACGGTCTGCCGGTGGTTGTGATTCCGCCGAACAAACCGTTGGCACGTAAGGATTACAACGACCTGGTCTACCTGACCCAGGAAGAAAAGTACGCCGCTATCGTTGCCGACATCAAAGAAAGCCAGGCCGTGGGCCGCCCGATTCTGGTGGGCACCGCGTCCATCGACAGTTCGGAATACGTGTCCCAGCTGCTGACCAAAGAAGGCATCGAGCACAAAGTGCTCAACGCCAAATTCCACGAAAAAGAAGCAGAAATCATTGCTCAGGCCGGTCGCCCCGGCGCGCTGACCATCGCCACCAACATGGCCGGTCGTGGTACCGACATTCTGTTGGGCGGTAACTGGGAAGTTGAAGTCGCTGCCCTGGAAAACCCGACCGAAGAGCAGATCGCGCAAATCAAGGCTGACTGGCACAAGCGTCACCAGTTGGTGATCGAGTCCGGTGGTCTGCATGTAATCGCTTCCGAGCGTCACGAATCGCGCCGTATCGACAACCAGTTGCGCGGCCGTTCGGGCCGTCAGGGTGACCCGGGTTCCAGCCGTTTCTACTTGTCGCTGGAAGACAACCTGATGCGCATCTTCGCCTCTGATCGGGTGAAGAATTTCATGAAGGCGCTGGGCATGCAGTCCGGCGAAGCCATCGAACACCGCATGGTCAGCAATGCCATCGAGAAGGCTCAGCGCAAGGTTGAAGGCCGCAACTTCGACATGCGTAAGCAACTGCTCGAGTTCGACGACGTGGCGAACGAGCAGCGCAAAGTGATCTACCACATGCGCAACAGCTTGCTGGCTGCCAGCGACGTGGGCGACACCATCGCCGAGTTCCGTCAGGAAGTGTTGGATAGCACCATCAACTCGCACATCCCGCCGCAATCGCTGCCAGAGCAGTGGGACATCGCCGGCTTAGAAGCGGCGCTGCTCAACGATTTCAGCATCAAGTTGCCGATTCAGCAGTGGCTCGACGAAGACGCTCAGCTTTACGAAGAACCGCTGCGCGCGAAAATTCTGGAAGCGCTGTTGGCTGCCTACAACGAGAAAGAAGACCAAGCCAGCGCCGAAGCGCTGCGCACCTTCGAGAAGCAGATTCTGCTGCGCGTGCTGGACGATCTGTGGAAAGACCACCTGTCCACCATGGACCACCTGCGTCACGGTATTCACCTGCGCGGTTACGCTCAGAAGAACCCGAAGCAGGAATACAAGCGCGAGTCCTTCACGCTGTTCCAGGAACTGTTGGACTCGATCAAGCGCGACACCATTCGCGTGCTGTCCCACGTTCAGGTTCGTCGCGAAGACCCGGTCGAGGAAGAGGCGCGTCTGCGCCAGGAAGCCGAGGCGCTGGCCGCCCGTATGCAGTTCGAACACGCCGAAGCATCGGCGCTGGACGAGCCCGAGCTGGAACCAGTGGGCGAGGTTGCAGTGCCGACGTATTCGCCGGCGCGTAATGATCAGAAGATTGGTCGTAACGAGCTGTGCTACTGCGGCAGCGGCAAGAAGTACAAACACTGCCACGGCCAGATCAGCTAATAGCAGGTCTACGATCTTTTGGACGTCGGCCATACGGCGTTGAAAGCGTCATTTAAATGCTCACGTACTGCAGTACGCTGCGCTTTAAATGACGCTTTCGCCTTGTCTGGCTCTAGCCAAAAGGATCTTGAGTTACGGCGGCAAACAGCCGCGTGAGTCAATCGATCTCGAATGCGACGTCAGAAGCCGTGTTTGCTCTAATATTTCCACGCCGTGACCGGTCTACCGTTCGCGGCGTTTTTGCCTGAATCGATGCTGCGCCGTGGTGGCGTGGTTTAACGTTTTTCTGCCAAGGAGCTCGCCCCATGCCTGTTGGTCTCGGTCCTCTGCCTACGCTGCATCCGGTTGCCGGTTTTGAATTGGGTATTTCGTCTGCCGGTATCAAGCGCGAGGGTCGCAAGGATGTGGTGGTGATGCGCTGTGCCGAAGGCTCCAGCGTGGCGGGCGTGTTTACGCTGAATGCGTTTTGCGCGGCGCCGGTGATTCTGGCGAAGAAGAATGTGGTTGGCCCGGTGCGTTATCTGCTGACCAACACGGGGAACGCCAACGCCGGCACCGGCGAGCCGGGCCTGCAAGCCGCTGCTCGCACCTGCGCGAAGTTGGCCGAGCTGACCGGAGTGCCGGAAACCGCAGTGCTGCCGTTTTCGACGGGCGTGATCGGCGAGCCGCTGCCGGTCGAGAAAATTGAAGGCGCACTGGCCGCTGCCTTGGCCGATCTTTCGGTTGATAACTGGGCCGCTGCGGCTGCCGGCATCATGACCACTGACACCCAGCCCAAAGGCGCCAGCCGCCAGTTTGTGCATGACGGTGTCACCGTGACCGTCACCGGCATCAGCAAAGGCGCCGGCATGATCAAGCCGAACATGGCGACCATGCTTGGCTACATCGCCACCGACGCCAAAGTCTCCCAGGGTCTGCTGCAAGACCTGCTGCGCGACGCCGCCAACAAGTCTTTCAACCGTATCACCATCGACGGCGACACCTCGACCAACGACTGCTGCATCCTCGTGGCGACCGGCCAGGCGGCATTGCCTGAGGTCACGCAAGCCAGCGGCGCCTTGTTCGCCGAGCTCAAGCAAGCGGTGCTGGATGTGTCGATGGAATTGGCGCAGGCCATCGTCCGTGACGGCGAAGGCGCCACCAAGTTTGTCACCGTGCAAGCCAATGGCGGCGCGACCCACCAGGAATGCCTGGACGTTGCCTACGCCGTTGCGCATTCACCGCTGATCAAAACCGCCTTGTTCGCCTCCGACCCGAATTGGGGCCGCATCCTGGCCGCCGTTGGCCGCGCCGGTGTCGCGCAACTGGATGTGAGCAAAATCGACGTGTTCCTTGGCGACGTGTGCATCGCCAGTCGTGGCTGCCGTGCTGCCAGCTACACCGAAGAGCAGGGTGCTGCGGTGATGGCCCAGGAAGAAATCGGCATTCGTATCGAGCTTGGCCGCGGTACGTGCAGTGAAACGATCTGGACCACCGACCTGTCCCACGAGTACGTGCGCATCAACGCCGAATACCGCTCCTGATCGGTGCTGGCCGCTGCGCTCTGCGGCGGCCATTCCTGCGGTTTATCCGCACATGAACAATCGGAATTTGCCCTCGGCCGACGCGCTGCCTATTGTCGCAGTTCGATAAATGGACGCTTAAACGGGTGACTCAAATGGCTTTGAATCTGGTAATCGGCGACAAGACGTACTCGTCCTGGTCGCTGCGCGCGGCGCTGGCGTTGGAGCTCAGCGGCGCGCCTTACACTGAGCAGCTCGTTCGCCTGAATCAGCCCGACAGCCGCGAACGCATTCTCGAGCATTCGCCCACCGGCAAAGTGCCGTTGCTGAAAACGGACGAAGGCTCCATCTGGGATTCGCTGGCCATCAGCGAATACCTCGCCGAAACCTACCCCGAAGCCCACCTGTGGCCGCGCGGCGCGTTTGCCCGCGCCATCGCCCGCAGCGTTTGCGCAGAAATGCACAGCAGCTTCGTGCCGCTTCGTGTGGCCATGCCGATGGATTTGTCGCGCGACGAAGCATTGCCCGAAGTGCCGGCCGACGTGCTCGCCGACATCGAGCGCATCAGCGCCATCTGGGCGCATTGCCGCCGCGAATTCGGCCAGGACGGACCGTTTCTGTTTGGTCACGTCAGCCTTGCCGATGCGTTTTTCGCCCCGGTGGCGGTGCGCTTCCGAGGCTACCGCGTGGCACTTTCTGCCGAAGCGGCGGCCTATGTTGAAACCATTTACCAGTGGCCAGCCTTTCAGCGTTGGCAACAGGCAGCACGTGAGGAACAGCCGGCGTGAAACGAGTGCATGTGGCAGCAGCGGTTATCAGAGGCCAAGACGGGCGCATTTTGCTGGCCCGTCGCGCTGACGATAAACATCAAGGTGGCCTGTGGGAGTTCCCAGGCGGCAAGGTCGAGGAGGGCGAGTCGGTACGCGCCGCGCTCGACCGCGAACTCGCCGAAGAATTGGGCATCCAGGTGACCGCTGCGCGGCCGCTGATTCAGGTGCGCCACGACTACGCCGACAAACACGTGCTGCTGGATGTCTGGGAAGTCAGCGCGTTTACCGGCGAGGCCCACGGGGCCGAAGGGCAGCCGTTGGCCTGGGTGAGCAAGCGCGAGCTCAGCGACTATGAGTTTCCGGCCGCCAATCGCCCCATCGTCGCCGCTGCCCGTTTACCTGAGCACTACCTGATCACGCCCGACAACCTCGAGCCCAAGGAACTGCTGCTTGGCCTCAAAGCGGCGCTGGAAAGTGGCATTCGCCTGGTACAGCTACGCGCCCCGAACATGTACGACCCGCAATATCGCGATCTGGCGGTAGACGCCGTGGGCCTGTGCGCCGGCCGTGCGCAATTGATGCTCAAAGGCCCGCTGGAATGGCTGGGCGATTTCCCCGCCGCTGGCTGGCATTTGACCTCCACCCAACTGCGCAAGCTGGTCACCGGCGGGCGTCCGTTCCCCACCAACCGCTGGCTGGCGGCGTCCTGCCACAACGCAGAAGAGTTGGCGCTGGCGGCGGAGATGGGCGTGGATTTCGTCACGTTGTCGCCTGTGCAAACCACGCAAACTCATCCTGACGCCCAACCGCTTGGCTGGGACGCGGCGCAGGAAATGATTGCTGGCTTCAACCAGCCAGTGTTTTTGCTCGGCGGTGTTGGGGCCGGGGATACCGAAAAGGCGTGGCAGGTGGGCGCGCAAGGCGTGGCGGGGATTAGAGCGTTCTGGCCTCAGCCTGCTGACTGACGAGATTTTGTAGGAGCGGCTTTAGCCGCGATGCTTTTGTTTGTTAAAAGCTCGCGGCTAAAGCCGCTCCTACAGACTGCGACATAACTCACTCCGGCTTCGCCGCCGCCTCCCACAGCACTTCATTAATTTGCATCCGCCGCCCAATCAGTCGCGCGGCCACAAACAGCAAGTCCGACAGCCGATTCACATACGCCAGCCCAACCCCACCCAGCGGCTCGATGGCATTCAATTGCTGACACCGGCGCTCCGCGCTGCGCGCCTGCGCCCGGCATACGTGAGCTTGAGCCACTAGCAACGAACCGCCCGGCAAGATGAAGTTTTCGAGCGGCCCCAGCTCTTCATTCCACAGGTCGATAGCCGCTTCGAGCCGTTCCACCTCGGCCTGATTCAGCGCTTGGTATTGCGGCATCGCCAACTCGCCGCCGAGGTCGAACAGGCGGTGCTGACACGGGGCGAGCACGTCAATCACCTCGCTCAAACCTGGCCACATCACTTCATGCTCCGCCAGAGCGGCCAGCAACAAACCGAGCTGGCTGTTCAGGCTGTCCAGCTCGCCCATGGCTTCCACGCGCGGGTGGTCTTTGGGTACGCGGCGGCCGTCGGCCAGGCCAGTCTCGCCGGCGTCGCCGGTGCGGGTGTAAATCTTTGACAGGCGAAAGCCCATGACTCAGCTCACTTCAGGGTTGTCGGAAGGCGTTGCCAGGGGCAAGCGCAGGGTGAAGCAGGTGCCTTGGTCCAGCGCGGACTGCACCTCCATCTGCCCTTTGTGGTTGTTGGTGATGATGAAGTACGAAACCGACAGGCCCAAGCCGGTGCCCTGGCCGACCTCCTTGGTAGTGAAGAACGGCTCGAAGATGCGCTTGCGCACCAGCTCCGGCATACCGATGCCGTTGTCTTCTACTTGGATTTCCGCCCACGGCTCGACCAGTCGCGTACGCAATATGATGCGGCCCGGTTCCAGCAATGAACCGGGTTTGGCTTCGCGCTGGTGGATGGCTTGTGCGGCGTTCTTCAGCAAGTTCAGCAGCACCTGTTCCAGCTCGTTGGCGATGCCCGGCACCAGCCCCACGCTCGGGTCGAAGTCGCGTTCGATGTTCAGGCCTTTGAAGTCGAAGCCTTCGGTCAGGTCGAAGTCATTGCCGGCAATTTCTATCGCCTGGTCCAGCAATGCCGGCAGCTGGCACGGCGCCAATTGGCGGTTGCTCATGCGGCTGAAGCTGAGCATGTGCGAGACAATTTTCGCCGCGCGCGAGCCGGCTTGTTGAATGCCGTCGAGCAGTTGCGGCACTTCTCGGCCGTGCAGGTAGCGGTTAACGGTTTCCAGCGGCACGCCAACAGCCTCTGCCACTTCCTGGTTGCGAGGTAATTCGCTGGAAAGTCGGCGGCGAATGTTCTGCACGTTGTGCAAAATCGCGCCCAGGGGGTTGTTGATTTCATGGGCCATGCCGGCCGCCAAGCCGCCGACTGAAAGCATCTTTTCCGACTGCACCATCATTTCTTCCAGCGACAAGCGCTGGCTGATGTCATCGATACGGATCACCACGCCTCGGCCCGCGCCGCCCATTAACGGGTAGAACGTGAGGGCGTAATGGCATTTCGTGTCGCCCCGCGTCCACGTCACCCGCTCGATTTTCTCCACCGTGTGGCGCTCGGCGGTGCGTTTGAGTTGTTGCAGGTAAGGCTTGAGGGGCGGAAAGGCGAGAAACACCGGCTGGTTCAGCGCTTCGTCCAGACGTGTGCCGGAAAGTACGCTGGCTTCCTGATTCCACTGGCTGACATACAGCTGCTCATCCAGGGCGATCAGCGCGGATGGCATGGAGTCGATGATGCTGTTGAGGTAGTTCTGAAAACCGGTGAGTTTCTTCTCGATCTTGCTGCGAACCTGAACCTCCAGTTCCAACTTGCGGTTGGAATGGCGGGTTTCTTCGGCCAGGCGCTGGGCTTGGTCGAAGGCCATTTGCGCGTCGTCCCGGGCGCGCTTGAGCTGCTGCTCGCGGGCTTCGATGCGCGACAACATGGTGTTGAACGCTTCGGCCAGGCTGCCGATTTCATCCTGATTGCCACGGGCGGCGCGCAGGGCGTAGTTCTCCTCGCGCGTTACTTGCCGGGAGAGTTCTTCCAGACGCCGAATCGGCCGCGTGACCAGCCGACGGATTTGCCGCGCCACCAGCGACCACAGCAACACGCTGCAGGCCAGAATCACCAGGCTGGCCGTTAACGTGCCGGTGTAGAAAGCGCCGGGCAATTCGCTGGAGGCCACCAACAACAGATGGCCGGGCGGCTTGCCTTCTTGCGGCAATTCGAACAATTGGTTGGTGCGGAATTCGCCGTAGCGCCAAGTCGACAGCTGCTCGATGCGGCGCGGCAGATGCAGTTTGTCGCCATGTTCCAACTGCGCCAGGCGACGCCCGTCGCTGCCATACAGCGCGGCTGCGCGCAGCGGGCTGTAGCTGTCCAGGCGCTGCAGCAGGTCTTCGGCGGTGGCGCGTGAGCTCAACGCTTCGTTGCTCAGGGCGGGGGTGGACAGCAGCCGGCCCAACGTCTGCAACGCCTGCGGCGCCATGTTTTCCTGGGAGATCCAATACGCCGCGCTGATAAACGCGAGGTTGGCGACCAGCAGCACCGTGGTCAGCAACGCCAATAACGCCGCCAATAATTTGCGGCCGACCGAGAGGTTTTCCAGGCGCTTGCGCAGGGTCATAAGCCAAGGGTGCCTTCAGAAAGAGAGGTACGCAGGGTAGCGCCTGGCCGGTGACGGCTCAACGACTTCGACGGCTTGCCTTGGCGGCAGGGGTTTTAGTCGCGAGTCGGCAGGCACGCGGCGTAGCCATCGCGGCTAAAGCCGCTCCCACAAGAGGCCGCGGGTTAATCGATGGGTAGGCCTTTGTTCTGCAGTTCGTTCTGCAGACGCTCAAGCAACATGTGCAGATGCGGCGCCGGGCAGTTGTGGCGCTGCGCCACGGCGCACACATGGCCGAGCAGGTAGCTGATTTCGGTGCGGCGCTGCTGGGCGACGTCCTGGTGCATAGAGGAATAATTGGCCGCAGTGGCTGTGATCACGCGCTGCACTTCTTCGGCGAGATTTTCCGCCGCAGCCGGTTGGCCGCACAGATCGAGCAACTGGCTGAGTTCCGCGCAGAGCGTTGCCACTTCGGCAGGGTGTTCCAGCAAACCGCCGTTGCGGCAGTCGTGGAGCACGGTCAGCGGGTTGATGGCGCAGTTCAGCGCCAGCTTGCGCCACACGCGACTAAGGATGTCGGGCGTCCATTCATGGGAAATTTCAGCGCTTTGCATATCGGCCAACCAGCTCGGCGGCGTGGGATTGAGCGGGTCGCCCAGCCAGGTGTGACCATGGCCGGCAAATACCACCCGGAAATCTCCGTCGCGAAAGGCGCCCTCTGTGCTGGACGCCACGATGCAGCGCGCGCGGGGCAGGCGAGCCGCCACGGCGTCCTGGCTGCCCATGCCGTTTTGCAGCAGCACCACGTCGGTGTCGGCAGTCAGACGATGGGCCACGCTGGCAGCAGCGGCTTCGGCGTCATACGCCTTGCAAGCGAGCAACAACAGGCGGATCGGGCTGGTGTCGTCGACGCTCTGCGCCGGCACCGGGTACAGGCTGCTGAGCCCTTGCTCAACCAGCGTCAAACCGCCCGCCTGGCGGTAACTGGCCAGGCGTTGGCGGTTGCGCAGCAGGAGCGTGACCGGCACGTTGGCTCGGGCGAGGCGGGCGGCCCACAAGGTGCCCAGGCTGCCCGCGCCAAGAACGTGCCAGTGCATTTATTTGTACAGCGGCAAACGCAGCGCCGCGACACGGCCGCTGCCGTAGGCTTCGGGAAGCAAGCCGGCGGCGCGATCGATGAGTTCTTGCGGCTGGATGGGCAGCGCTTTGGCGTCCATGCCGACCAGGCTGATGCCGGCCTTGAGCGTGATAAACCCTTCGCTGGTCTTGAACGCTTTGAGGTTGAGGCCCTCGTGCAGGCGCTTGAAGCTGCTGGGCGAGCATTCCTGCAAATCTTCCAGCAGGGTCAGCAGGCCAAAGTGGTGGTCGTCCAGGCGCACCAGCACATCCAGCGGCCGCACCAGTTGTTGCAGGCGACGGGCAACGCCGTGCAGCAACTCGTTGTAGAAGGCTTCGCCGTACTGCTGGCGCAGGTTGGGCGCGTCTTGCAGGCCGATGAGCAGGTAGCACACGGCGCCGCCGCGCGATTCCACCTGACGGATGCTGTCCACCAGCATTTGCTGCAGGTAGCGCGGGTTGCCCAGCCCGGTCAGCGGGTCGACCAGGTTGCGTTCTTCGAGGCTGGAAATGTTCTGCGTGAGCATGCGGTTTTCCTGCAACAGACGCTGCAGGGTGTTGCACAAACGGTCGGCAGCGTACACGCGCGGCACCAACTGCTCGCTCATGGCCGACTTGCTGACGAAGTCGTCGACGCCCCGGTCGAAGGCCTCGCTCAATACGTTTTCGCCTTCTTTGCCGGTGAGCAGCATCACGTAGGTGTAGTGATCGGCCATTTCGTCGAGCTGGCGCACGCGGCCGGTGAGTTCAAGGCCGTCAATTTCCGGCATCAGCCAGTCGGCGAGCAGCACGCTGGCGGGACGTTCTTCCAACAGCGTCAAGGCCTCGAGCGCGCTGCTGGCGAAGCGCACATCGAGGTAACCGGCTTGGCTCAGGGCACGGCCGATCATGGCGCTGGAGAACTTGGCGTCGTCCACCACCAGGATGCTGAGATGGGGGTTGGGCATTGGCGAACTCGAGAGAAATAATAGAGGCGCCGGCTCATCGCCGGGCGGTGTTTGTATCGGCAGATATATAATGATCCGGCATTTTAACCGTCAAGCTTGGCGTGCACTGTCTGTAAGACTTATCGCGCCGTCTATCTGGAGATTTCCCATGCCCTCGTTCGACGTGGTGTCCGAACTGGACAAACACGAAGTAACCAACGCTGTCGACAACGCCGTGAAAGAGCTGGAGCGTCGCTATGACTTGCGTGGCAAAGGCACCTTTGAATTCAAGGAGCTGACCATCAACATCACCGCTGACGCCGAGTTTCAGCTGGAGCAGATGGTCGAGATTCTCAGACTCAGCCTAGTCAAGCGCAAGATCGATGTGCAGTGTCTCGAGCTGAAAGACGCTTACCCATCGGGCAAGAGTGTGAAGCAGGAAGCGGTTCTGCGCGAGGGCATCGATAAAGAGCTGGCGAAGAAAATCGTCGCCCACATCAAAGAAGCCAAACTCAAAGTGCAGGCCGCCATCCAGGGCGAGCAAGTGCGCGTGACCGGCAAGAAGCGTGATGACCTGCAAGAGGCCATCGCGGCGCTGCGTGCTAAAGAGTTTGGGATGCCACTGCAGTTCAATAACTTCAGAGATTAAGCTTTCTTAAACGGTGGCGATTGGGCGGCATTCTGCTTAGTCGCGATGCTCTTTTGATTTAAAAGCATCGCGGCTGAAGCCGCTCCCACAGGAAAAGCGCCGGGAATTGTTGGGAACCATCGCGCCTCTGGCAGCGTCGCAAAAGACGCAGCCGCTGTTTTTTATGACTGGCATCTGGGCGGTCAGGCAGCGAAGGAGGCGCTATGGATTTCGATGCACAACTGGATCACTTGGTCGATGCCTCGCAGGCATGGCTACCTATCATCATGGCCTACAGCGGCCGCGTGCTGCTGGCGTTGGTGGTTTTGGCGATTGGCTGGTGGCTGATCAATCGGGTCACCGGCAACCTCAGCGCGCTGATCGGCAAGCGCCTCGGCGACCCGGCCTTGCAGAGCTTCATTGGCACCCTGGCCAATATCATTCTCAAAGTGCTGCTGGTGATCAGCGCCGCGTCGATGATCGGCGTGGAGACCACCTCGTTTATTGCCGCCATCGGTGCCGCCGGCCTGGCGATTGGCTTGGCGCTGCAAGGCAGCCTGGCCAACTTCGCCGGCGGTGTGCTGATTCTGCTGTTTCGCCCGTTCCGCATCGGTGACTGGATTGAAGCGCAGGGCGTAGCGGGCACGGTGGATAACATTCAAATCTTTCACACCGTACTGCGCACCGGCGATAACAAGACCGTCATCGTGCCCAACGGCAGCCTGTCCAACGGCATCATTACCAACTACAACCGCCAGGCCACGCGCCAAATCATTTATGACATCGGCATCAACTATGACGCTGACCTGCAAGCTGCCAAGCGCGTGCTGACCGAGATGGCCGAAGACGAACGCGTGCTTAAAGATCCGGCGCCTGCGGTGGTGGTTGCGGGGTTGGGTGACAGCGCGATCAAGATGTCATTGCGCGTGTGGGTGAAAACCGCCGACTACTGGAGCCTGACGTTTAAATACAACGAAGAGATTCGTGATCGGTTGCAGGCGGCCGGTATCGAGATTCCGTTCCCGCAGCGGGTGATTCGCATGGTTCAAGAGAACGCTTGAGGTTGTGGGAGCGGCTTTAGCCGCGATTGGCCGGCGCTGGCGACGCAGGCTTTGAATCAAAAGCTCGAGACTAAAGTCTCTCCCACAAATGAGCAGTCCTATCAACTACGACGGTTTTTTCTTCCGTCACAACCGCCTGCGCTTCTTCCACTTCCGGCACTTTCTGGCTCGCCATGCGCTGCCACTGCCAGCAAATCAAAATCAACGTCGGAATGCCGAGCAGGGCGGTGATGAGGAAGAACTTGTGGTAGCCAACGTTCTCGACCATCACGCCCGAGTAGCCGCCGATCAAGCGCGGCAGCAGCAGCATGATCGAGCTGAGCAGGGCGTATTGGGTGGCGGAGAATTTGAGGTTGGTCAGACTCGACAGGTAGGCCACGAACGCTGAAGTGGCCAGGCCGGCGCTGAAGTTGTCGGCGGAAATGGTCAGGATCAGCATGTCCAAATTCGCGCCCATGTCGCTCAAGGCCATAAACATCAGGTTGGTGGCGGCCGATAGCACGCCGCCAATCAGCAGAATCGGCATGATGCCGAAACGCATGATCAGCACGCCTCCCGCCCCGGCGCCGAGCAGGGTCATCACCAGGCCGAACAGCTTGCTAACGCTGGCGATCTGCTCCTTGCTAAACCCTTGGTCGATGTAGAACACGTTGGCCATCACGCCCATCACCGTGTCGGACATCCGGTACGTCGCGATCAGCCCCAGCAGCAGCAACGCCTGCCAGCGATAGCGCTGCACGAATTCACTGATCGGCGTGACCACCGGCGCCATCAGCAGGCGGCCCGGTGCCGACAAACAGGCCATGGCGATCAGCACATACATCGTGCCGCGTGGCCAGGCGCCGCTGTTGAATGCTTTGGCAGCGGCGGCGGCGGTGACCAGGATGATGATTAGTACAATCATCGACACGGCTTGATGGACGAAGTCGAAGTTGGGAATCACCTTGCCGCGCGCCGCCACGATCAGCTGTTTACGCTGCTGGCTAAGCAGATCGCGCACGGGGGCAATCAAACGGCGGCCGGCGGGCATCAGGCATATGCCGAGGAAGATGGCGTACAACGCGGCGCGGGGCCAGGCGCGGTCGAGCAGGCCCGTAATCATGGCCGGCAGCGAGATCAGCATCACCAGCAAAATCAGTACGGAGTAGAGCTGGTCTTTGAGCTTGAAGCGCGAGGTGGTGGTTTGTACCGGCACGTCCACATGGGGTTCGCGCATCCACAAGGAGGTGAGCAAACCCGGCACCATCAGCATGGCGAACAATAGATAGGTGCTGGCCCAGGCGCCAAATTCGTAGGCGGTGGTGGTGGAGCCGAACCATTCGGCGAAATACAGCGCGCCGGCGGTGGCGAGCAGGGCGGCGACGCGGTAGCCGAGCATATAGCTGGCGGCCAGGGCGGCCTGACGGGTGTCGTCGGCGATTTCCAGGCGGTAGGCGTCGACAGCGATGTCTTGCGTGGCGGAGGCGAACGCCACCAGCACGGCGATGGCGACCAGCCAGGTGAGGTTGGTGCGCGGGTCGCACAGCGCCATGCCGATCAGGCCCATGGCGATGACAATTTGCGAGAGCACCAGCCACGAGCGGCGCCGGCCCAAGCGGCCGAGCAGCGGCAGGCGCCATTGGTCGAGCAGCGGCGACCAGATCCATTTAAAGGCGTAAGCGAGGCCGATCAGGCTGGCGAAACCGATGGTTTCGCGCGACACGCCGGCTTCGCGCATCCACACCGACAAGGTGGAGAACACCAGCATGTACGGCAGGCCTGCGGCGAAACCGAGAAGCAAGAGGGCCAGACTGGCCGGCGAAGCGTAGGCGGCGAGTGCCGCGCGCCAGGTTTTACGGGGCATTGGGCTGTGATCTGCCTGGGTTTAGCAAAACGTGGAGTGCCCAGTTGGCCAGGCCAAACTGGATGGCAAAAACAGGGCGCACTCTAACCGCTGTGCTCCATCGGGCGCCACCCATGGCGCTTTATATCCACGCGCTGATTGACCATCCGCACCCCTTCGGCGCGCAACCGCGCTCGTTGCTCCTCGCCCGATACGGTGCCGGCTGCCAGGCTCAGTCGGCCACCGGCGGCGACCACGCGGTGCCAGGGCAGGGCGCTGCCTTCCGGCAATTGGCTCAAGGTGCGACCCACCCACCGCGCCGCACGGCCCAGGCCCGCCAGCTCAGCCAGTTGGCCATAACTGACCACATAGCCCGCGGGCACTTGCGCCAACGTCAAGTACAGCGCGGCGCGCCGAGCTTCAGCGTTTTCGCCTGCCACATCGGCGGCGGCTGTCTTAGTGCTGTCTTCTTTCGCTGGCATGTTTTGACCTTACACAGAGCGGCGCATGGCGGGCAGCTTAACCGAGGGTTTTCGCGCATCAAACGTTGATGCCCTTGTGCCGCCCGTCTGGCCGTAGAACGTGCGCGCCGGCGTGCGCTGGCGTGAGCCTTGCTTTAGATTGCGCGGAACTTGCAGGACAGCCACCGGTCACTCCTTGCAGTGTTTTTTGGGCCAGCGGCTTTTTATCTTGGATAATGCCCGCCCTTCACATTTACGGAGCGGTAAATCTCCCCATGCGGTTATCCAACAAGCTGTCTTACGCCCTGTCCTGCGCCGCGCTCACGCTGGCTGCAACCCCTGCAATGGCCGACACCGTATGGTTGAAAAACGGCGACCGCCTCACCGGTACCATCAAGGTGTTCGACGGCGGGAAGCTGGTAGTGGAAACCAGCTATGGCGGCACCATTCCAGTGGACTGGAAACAGGTCAAAACCCTGGAAAGCGACCGTGAGCTGATGGTTAAGCAAGACGAATTCACTGGCGAGCGCGCCAAGTCGCTGCAAGCCGCCGAAGACGGCAAGGTCACGTTGATCAATGGCGAGGCGCCGAAGACGGTCGAGCTGGCCAGCATCGAGCAGATCATCAAACCCAAGCCGATCCTCGAAGACTTGGTCTGGAAGGGTAACGTCGACCTCGGGCTGGACTACAAACGCGCCGAGACCGACACCGACGATTACGACGTCGACTTTAAAACCACCGCCCGCCATGGCGCCTGGCGCCACAACGCCGAGGGTGGCTACAACCGTGAATCGCAAGACGACGTCACCACCACCAACAACTGGAACGCCGAATACGCCCTCGACCGTTTCCTGGATGAGCATTGGTTCTGGCAGGGTCGCTTGAGCTACAAGCGCGACCACATCGAAGACGTTTCCAGTCAGCGCACCATCGGTACCGGTCCTGGCTACCAGTTCTGGGACGACGAACTCGGCGCGTTCTCGCTGGCGACCTTGGTCAACCAGAACGACTACGAATACAGAGACGGCGGCAGCGACAACTTCTATTCGCTGGGCCTGAAGTGGGACTACAACCGCTACCTGGTCGGCAAGACCTTCGAGATGTTCAGCAACGGCGAACTGGGCAAGCCCATTGGCGGCGACAGCGAGTACGAACTCGATGCAGAAGCAGGCCTGCGCTACAAAGTCACCGACTGGGCTTCGCTTAACGTGAAGGCTGAGAAAAACATCGTAAGCGGCGCCAAAGATGGCGAAGTGGACGAGACCCGCTATAGCGTCGGGTTCGGTGTCGGCTGGTAATCGCCGTTTGCAGCAATCGCGGCTAAAGCCGCTCCTACAGAAGCACGCTTACCGTAGGAGCGGCTTTAGCCGCGATGCATTTGATCTTCGAGCTCGGCCGCTCCGACGAATACCGAGCGCAATAAAAAGCCCCGCATTTAGCAGGGCTTTTTTGTGAGGTCGCGTTGCGCTGATCTTCGAACCCAGCAGCCAATCGATCGATTACAACCGCATGCCGCCGTCGAGCTCCAGAATCCGCCCGGTGTAGTACTCGTTTTCCAGAATGTAGGCCACCGAGTGCGCGATCTCTTTCGGCTGGCCCAGACGCTTGAGCGGAATGCCCGACGTCATTCTTTCCAACGCTTCGGGTTTCATGCTGGCGACCATTTCGGTCTCGATAAAGCCCGGTGCCACGCCCGCGACACGAATGCCGTAACGCGCCAACTCTTTGGCCCACACCACGGTGTCTGCCGCAACGCCGGCCTTGGCGGCCGAGTAGTTGGCCTGGCCCATGTTGCCGGCGCGGGAGATGGAGGAAATGTTGACGATCGCGCCCTGGTTTTTCAGCTCGATCATTTTGGCCGCCACTTCACGGGTACACAGGAAAACGCCGGTCAGGTTGACGTCGATAACCGACTGCCACTGCGCCAGGCTCATCTTCGACAGCTCGCCGTCTTTCACTTTGATAGTCAGGCCATCGCGCAAGATACCGGCGTTGTTGACCAGGCCGTTGATGGCGCCGAAGTCGTCAGCAATCTGGCCCACGGTGTGGATCACTTGTTCTTCATTGGCCACGTTGCAGATATAGGCTCGGGCATCGCCACCGGCTGCTTTGCAGGCGGCAACGGCTTCATCGAGGCGTTCCTGATTGAGGTCTACCAGCGCCAGCTTGGCGCCGCGTGCTGCCAGGTATTCGCCCATGGCGCGGCCAAGGCCTTGACCACCGCCGGTAATCACGATGACTTTGTCTTTCAGTTCCATAACCACATCCCCAAAAAGTAGATTGAGCGCGCGCACCTTTTATAGGTGCCGCTGCCAACCGGATACGTTGTTCCCCGCTGATGCGCGCAACCGTTAAGCTGGGCACCTGTCCGTCTTCAATACGAATTCTCGACGAGGAGTCATAAGGTGAGCGTGAAAGTCGGCAAGCATGCCCGAGAATTGCTACTCAAGGAATACCGTGGGGCGCTCTCCACGTTGTCCAAAGCCATGCCCGGCTACCCGTTCGGATCAGTGGTGCCGTACTGCCTGGATGCCAATGGCCACCCGCTGATTCTCATCAGCCGCATCGCTCAGCACACCCACAACTTGCTGGTGGAACCCAAGTGTTCGCTGCTCGTGGGCGAGCGCGGCGCCGAAGATATTCAAGCCGTCGGCCGCCTGACGGTGCTGGCGCAGGCCCGCAAAATTACCGATGAGGCGGCTACCGTCGCCGCGGCCGCACGTTACTACCGTTACTTCCCGGAATCGGAGGGTTATCACCAGGCCCACGATTTTGATTTCTGGGTGCTGGAGCCGGTGCGCTCGCGCTATATCGGCGGCTTTGGTGCCATTCACTGGCTCGATGAAGTCACGCTGGCCAACCCCTTCGCCGGTGACATTGAGCTGAGCATGGTCGAGCACATGAACAGCGACCATGCCAGCGCCATTGCCCATTACGTTGAGCTGGCCGGGCTGCCCAGGCATGTGCCCGCCGAGTTGGCCGGCATCGACAGCGAAGGCTTTCACCTGCGCATCGGCCAAGGCCTGCATTGGCTGGCGTTTCCAACATCCTGTAACACTGCGCTGGAAGTGCGCCAGGCCTTGGTAGCGCTGGCGCGGGCCGAGACCTGGCCGGCTGCCGGGCAAGAATCTGCTTGAATTAAAAGCCACGCAGCACAACCTAAATCCCTCCGGCGATAAAACGCTCGCGGGTTAAGCGAATCGCCGCCCGGCCGTCCTACAGGAACCCCATTGATGCGTGCTTTTCTGTTTTTGTTTTTGCTGTTCCCGATTATCGAACTGGCGGTGCTGATCAAAGTCGGCAGCGCCATTGGCGTGCTGCCCACGCTGTTGTTGGTCATCGGTAGCGCGGTGCTGGGCAGCGTGTTGCTGCGCGTGGCCGGCGTGGCCACCGCATGGCGGGCCCGTGAGCGTCTGGCCCGTGGCGAATTGCCGGAACAGGAAATGCTCGAAGGCTTGCTGATTGCCGTCGGCGGTGGCCTGCTGCTATTGCCGGGTTTTATCAGCGATATTTTCGGTTTGCTGTGTCTTATTCCGTTCACGCGCCGGCTGATGGTCGGCAAGCTTCGCCAGCGCGCGGCAGAGCAGGCGTTGCGTCAGCGTGCCTTCGCCGATGACCTCGCTGCGCGATCCGGCCAGGCTCGCCCGAACGTGATCGAAGGCGAGTTCGAGCACCGCGATCCGAAGTGAAAGCCGCGCGAGTGAGCGCTGCCCGCAGCGCTCATTGTCTGGCGCAAACCGTGTAAAAAATTTTCACCCCCGCCCTTGTAATCCCTTTCCCCGCCCCTATGTAGTGGTCACCGCAAGGTCTCTGTCGGTTTTACGACAGTCAGTCTTCCGCGTGGCCGCGTTGCGGCTCGCGACCGGCCACGCCGGATAGCAAACAACCAGCCGGTGGATAAACCGGCGGCTTTAAACCACCTTACTTGGGAGAGATCGACAATGAAGCTTCGTCCTCTGCATGACCGCGTCGTCATCCGTCGCAGCGAAGAAGAAACCAAAACCGCTGGTGGCATCGTTCTGCCGGGCTCGGCTGCGGAAAAACCGAACCGTGGCGAGATCCTCGCTGTCGGCGCCGGCCGCGTGCTGGACAACGGCGAAGTGCGCCCACTGGCCGTTAAAGTCGGCGACAAAGTGGTGTTTGGCCCGTACTCGGGCAGCAACACCATCAAGGTTGATGGCGAAGACCTGCTGGTCATGAGCGAGAACGAAATCCTGGCTGTTGTTGAAGGCTGATTTCCCGCTCCGTTGCTACCACTTGCGTTAACGAAACGAATTTGAGGAATAACGATCATGGCTGCAAAAGAAGTTAAGTTTGGCGACTCCGCTCGTAAAAAAATGCTGGCTGGCGTTAACGTCCTGGCCGACGCGGTAAAAGCCACCCTCGGCCCGAAAGGCCGTAACGTGATCATCGAGAAGAGCTACGGCGCTCCGACCATCACCAAAGACGGTGTGTCGGTTGCCAAAGAAATCGAGCTGAAAGACCGTTTCGAAAACATGGGCGCGCAGCTGGTTAAAGACGTTGCCTCCCGTGCCAACGACGACGCCGGTGACGGCACCACCACCGCCACCGTTCTGGCTCAGTCGATCGTCAACGAAGGCCTGAAAGCCGTCGCTGCCGGCATGAACCCGATGGACCTCAAGCGCGGCATCGACAAGGCGACCATCGCCATCGTTGCTCAGCTGAAATCGCAGTCCAAGCCATGCGCTGACACCAAAGCCATCGCTCAGGTCGGCACCATCTCCGCCAACTCCGATAGCTCCATCGGCGACATCATTGCTCAGGCAATGGAGAAAGTTGGTAAAGAAGGCGTGATCACCGTTGAAGAAGGCTCGGGCCTGGAAAACGAACTGTCGGTTGTAGAAGGCATGCAGTTCGACCGTGGCTACCTGTCGCCGTACTTCATCAACAAGCCAGACACCATGGTCGCCGAGCTGGACAGCCCGCTGATCCTGCTGGTCGACAAGAAAATCTCCAACATCCGCGAAATGCTGCCGGTGCTGGAAGCTGTTGCCAAAGCAGGCCGTCCGCTGCTGATCGTTGCTGAAGACGTTGAAGGCGAAGCCCTGGCGACTCTGGTTGTGAACAACATGCGCGGCATCGTTAAAGTTGCTGCTGTTAAAGCACCAGGCTTCGGCGACCGCCGTAAAGCCATGCTGCAAGACATCGCCGTTCTGACTGGCGGTACCGTTATCTCCGAAGAGATCGGCCTGAGCCTGGAAAGCGCTACCCTGGAACACCTGGGTAATGCCAAACGCGTCATCCTCAGCAAAGAAAACACCACCGTTATCGACGGTGCTGGCGTTCAAGCTGACATCGAAGCGCGCGTTGCTCAGATCCGCAAACAAGTTGAAGACACCTCGTCCGACTACGACCGTGAAAAACTGCAAGAGCGTCTGGCCAAACTGGCTGGCGGTGTTGCCGTGATCAAGGTTGGCGCCGGTTCCGAAGTGGAAATGAAAGAGAAGAAAGCCCGCGTTGAAGACGCCCTGCACGCGACCCGCGCAGCCGTTGAAGAAGGCGTGGTACCTGGCGGTGGCGTGGCACTGGTTCGCGCTCTGCAAGCTATCTCCGACCTGAAAGGCGACAACGCCGATCAGAACGTGGGTATCGCTCTGCTGCGTCGTGCTGTTGAGGCACCGCTGCGTCAGATCGTTTCCAACTCCGGCGACGAGCCGAGCGTTGTGGTCGACAAGGTCAAGCAGGGTTCCGGTAACTTCGGTTACAACGCTGCCACTGGCGAATACGGCGACATGATCGAAATGGGTATTCTCGACCCGGCTAAAGTGACCCGTTCTGCTCTGCAGGCCGCGGCCTCGATCGCCAGCTTGATGATCACCACTGAAGCGATGATTGCTGAAATCGTGGAAGACAAGCCAGCTGCCGGCGGTATGCCGGATATGGGTGGCATGGGTGGTATGGGCGGCATGATGTAATTGCGTTAGCCGTAAAAAAACCCCGCCTTGCGCGGGGTTTTTTTATGGCTGGTCGATCGGCTGCGCGTCGGCATTGCGGCGTTGAAATGTTTTTTTGAATGCTCATTGGCTACAGCCAACTGCGCTTCAAAAAACCATTTCGCCTTGCACTGCTCTAGCTCGCTCGATCTCGAGAGGCGGCGCGGTTTGTATCGCAACGGCAACGGCCAAGGCTTTCCCCACAGGTGCCGGGTTGTTGTGGGAGAGGCTTCAGCCTCGAGTTTTTGATCTTATGGCGGGGCTTATACGGCTGCCGTGGAGGCGGGTTTCGCCACCATGCTCTTGGCCGGCCTATACAACACCGCCCAATACGACCCCAAACAAATCAACCAACAAAACACCGCCGTCCACAGGTTGTGGGAGAAGAAGTGCGCGCCTTGCAGCATGCGGCTCACGGAGAACACGGTGCCCAGGGTCAGGGCGAAGACGAAACCTGCACGAGCCCAGCGGGGTTTGCGGTCGCGCCAGACGAAGTAAAGCGCGAATAACGTAAAGCCCGCGGCGGCGTGACCGCCTGGCCAGCAGCGGCCGGGTTTGTCGGTGGCGGGGCGGTGGCTGAGCAGCGGGCTGTAGGTTTCCTGGCCGCCGAATTGGCTCAGGCTCCACGGGCATTGCACGGCGGTGACCGCTTTCATTGGCGTGACGAAACTGGTGGACAGCCCCATGGCCATTACCAGGTAACCCAGTTCTCGCCGCATCGGTTTCAGACGGTTGATAAAGAAGCTGCCGACGAAGCCAAGAATGGCCAGCACGGCGAAGGCGATCACGGCCTGTTTCGCGCGGTCGTGCAGGATGTCTTCGAGAAATGCGTTGTGTTTTCCCACAAACCCCACGCCCGGTGTGTACATCAGATTGGCCAGGGCGAAGTCCAGTTTGGTGGGTTCGATCAATAGCAGTAACGCGGCGATGGCCAGAGGAATGCCGAGGGCCAGGCGCAGGTTCAGGCGGTGTGAAAAAGTAGTGAATGGAGTCGACGACATGCTGAGTCCAGGCGTAGCGGAAGTAGCGTGCATGCTGCTCCAGGCGCTGTCAGCATGGCGTTAAGTTGTCGTGAAAAAATCGTGAAAGCCGCTTCAATCATTAAATGTTGAGGTAATGTCGCGCCCCGTGACGTGCCTGTAACGCCCCGCCTCAAGGAACCGCCATGCGCATTCTGATCGTTGAAGACAACCGCGACATTCTCGCCAACCTTGCCGATTATCTGGGCATGAAAGGCTACAGCGTCGACTGCGCGCAAGACGGTTTGTCGGGTCTGCACCTGGCGGCAACCGAGCACTACGACTTGATCGTGCTCGACATCATGATGCCCGGCATGGACGGCTACACCTTGTGCAAACGCCTGCGTGAAGACGCGCGTCGCGACACGCCGGTGATCATGCTCACCGCACGCGACCAACTCGACGACCGCCTGCAAGGCTTCCGCTCCGGCGCCGACGATTACCTGCTCAAACCTTTCGCCCTGTCCGAATTGGCCGCCCGCATCGAAGCCGTGCTGCGCCGCAGTCAGGGTGGCGGTCGGCGCATTTTGCAAGTCGCCGACTTGGTGTATGACCTCGACACCTTGCAAGTCAGCCGCGCCAGTAAAGCCCTGAAGCTCAACCCTATCGGCCTGAAATTGCTCGCCGCGCTGATGCAGAAAAGTCCGCACGTGCTGCGCCGTGAAGTATTGGAAGAAGCGCTGTGGGGCGACGATTGCCCGGACAGCGACAGCCTGCGCAGCCACATTCACCAACTGCGCCAGGTGATCGACAAACCGTTTGAATTGCCGCTGCTGCAAACCGTGCACGGCGTGGGCTATCGCTTGGCGGAAGTCACCGATGGAGTTTAAGCAAAGCCTGTCACGCCGCATCGTTATTGCCTTTGTACTGATGACCACGCTGGTCGCCGCGGCCTTCGCCACCGGCATTTACATGGCCGTGCATATGCTTGAGGAAAAGCTGATTTCCGGCGTTCTCAGCGGCGACCTCGACCGCCTGTTGCACATGGACAACATGGATGAGTGGCGCACCCGTCCTGAGCCCGACCAATTGTTTTACTTCTCCGGCGGCCACGGCGATTTCGCTCTGCCGGATTACCTCACGGGTATGACGCCAGGCTTCCACGAAATCTTCCGCGACGACTCGTCCTATCACGCCTTTGTGCGCGTGGTGGCGGGGCAGGAATATGTGTTGCTGCAAGACCAGAGCGAGTTCGAGGAGCGCGAGCGAACGCTGTACACCACGGTGTGGATTGGTTTCGTGTTGTGCGTGGCGCTGGCGGTGTTGCTCGGACAATTTCTCGCGCGCAAGGTGATCGAGCCGGTGTCGCGGCTTTCGCGGCAGGTACGCCACCCCGATCAGCTGTTGTCGATGGCGCCGCCCTTGGCGCCCAATTACGCGGCTGATGAAGTGGGTCAGTTGGCTGCCTCGTTCGACACGACGCTGGGGCTGCTACGTCACGCCCTGACGCGTGAGCGCTTGTTCACCAGCGATGTCAGCCACGAGCTGCGAACACCGTTGATGGTGCTAGCCAGCTCGTGCGAATTGCTTTTGGAAAACCCCAACCTCGACGACCGCGCCCGCGCTCAAGTGCAGCGCATATTTCGCGCCTGTGAAGATATGCGCGCCTTGGTGCAAACCTTCTTCCTGCTGGCGCGGGCGCAGAACACCGATGTCAGCCAGATTCCTACCATCAGCGTAGAAAGCGCGGCCTGTGAGTTGCTCGAACAGTGGCGTCAGCCCATTGAAAGCAAGGGGCTGACGTTGAACTACCGCGCCGAGCAGGTGCTGGACGGCGAGTTCAACGCCACCCATTTGCGCACGGTAATGAGCAACCTGTTGCGCAACGCCCTGCATTACACCGACAGCGGGCACATCAGCCTGACCTTGGTGGCCGACGGTTTTGAAGTAGAAGACAGCGGCGTCGGTATTCCCGAGGCTCAACGTGAGGCCGTGTTCCAGCCTTTTGTGCGCGGCGACAGTCAGCGCGGCGATGGTTTGGGGCTTGGCCTGTCGTTGGTGCAACGTATCTGTGCAAGCCAGGGTTGGGATGTCAGCCTCATTGCAGCGCAACCTCGAGGATGTTGTTTCAAGGTGGTGTTGGTGCCTCGGCGCAGTTGAACGGGTTGCCGGTGGATAGTCGTTATTTAGCCGATATTCGGTAGGAATTTTCGGAACTTGGCCTCCATTGTGCACACAAAGGCTGTTACATTCGTCGTCGGTCAGGGCTTACAAGAACTCACCCGACCACGCCAGCGCCTTCCCAGGCCTCAAGGATATGGTCGCCCCACGGACGACAGCTTTCTATCTTCTGTACAGGACATCACGCATGACACTAGCGCTGCACTCGCCGACTCCCGGTCTGTTCGAACAATGGTGGCAACAGCAGGGCGAGTGGGTTGAAGAGCCCAACAGCAGGCGCGGCGGCACCAGCGGTGTTCAGCGAATTCACGACCGAGACGGCAGCCTGTTGTATGCCAAGCGCCAAGTCGGCCACATCTACCACAGCTTCTTCCATCCGTTCGGCCGCCCTACGGTGTTGCGCGAAGTAAAAGCGCTGACCTCGTTTGCGCGCTTGGGCATCAACGTGCCGAAAGTGGTGTATTGCGGTGCCGAGCGCGGTGTCGACAACGCCTGGCGCGCCTTACTGATCACGGCCGATATGAAAGGCTTCATTGAAATAAACCACTGGCACGCTGCCGGCGGGCGCGAACGTCACGGCGAAGCGTTTCACGAGCGCGTCATGCAAGCGGTGGGCGCCATGATTGCGCGCATGAACAAGGCGCGCTGGCAGCACAACTGCCTGTACTCCAAGCATGTGTTTATTCGCGTGGAAGGCGAGGGCGAGCACGCCACGTTCGAGGTCGGGATGCTGGATTTGGAAAAATCGCGCCGTCGCCTGACCCGTCAACAAGCCGCTCGTCACGATCTGCGTCAATTACGCCGCCATTCGTCGTGGAGTTCAGCAGACTGGGCACAGGTTATCTATGGTCATTCCACAGCGTTTGGCAGCGCTATCAAAGGGTTGTGACATGAAGCTAGATATTGCACGAGGTATTTTCCTCATCGGCGCATTGGGTGTGGCCTCGCTGGCGGCGGCGGCCTGGCATGAACCGGGCCCGGAAGTTCTGCATTCGGCCTCGGCGGCCAAGCAGTGCTCGATGCCCGCGAAATTGAAGTCGGCCGTGGCCGTTCGGCCCGATCAGGATTTGCTGCTACTGATGTTCGGCCTCGCGCAGGGCGGCACGCGCTAAGCCCTCGCTTTTGTGGGAGCGGCTTTAACCGCGATAGGCGTTAAGCAGATCAATGACAATGTCGCCCAGTCGCTCCCACAAGGTTTGACTGGACCGGGCCTCGCCCCGCAGGTCGCGCTCCCAGGCGTGGTGGCTTATCATTAGCCACCTAACGACACCCGCCCGGTTCTGCTTCCCATGTTCGCGATCATCGCCGCCACCTTCGGCATCACCATGCCGGTGTTTGCCATGCTGTTTCTCGGCGTTTTCCTCAAACGCCTGGCCTTGATCGACGGTCACTTCATCAATACCGCCTCGGCGCTGGTGTTCAACGTCACCATGCCGGTCATGCTGTTTCTCGCCATTATTCACGCCGACCTCAGCACCGCGATGCAGCCTGCCGTGCTGGGTTATTTCGTGCTGGCGACCGTGGTGGGCTTTCTGGTGGCGTGGGGCTGGGCGATTTGGCGGGTGCCGGTGGCTGATCGCGGCGTGTATACCCAAGGCGCCTTTCGCGGCAACAACGGCATCATCGGCCTGGCCCTGGCGACCAGCCTTTATGGCGACTACGGCCTGTCGCTCGGCGGCATTCTGGCCGGCGTGGTAATCCTCTCCTACAACAGCCTTTCGGCCATCGTGCTGGCTATCTATAGCCCCAGCGCCAAGTCGGATGTGTGGAGCATCAGCAAAAGCATTATCTGCAACCCGTTGATTATCGGCGTGCTGTCGGCCATCCCGTTCGCGTACTGGAAAATTCCATTGCCGGTCTGGCTGACGACTTCCGGCGAATACCTGGCGCAACTGACGTTGCCGCTTGCGCTGATCTGCATCGGCGGCACCTTGTCGCTTGCCTCGTTGCGCAAGAGTGGGGCGCTGGCTGTCAGTGCCAGCCTGATGAAAATGGTCTGGCTGCCCATTATCTCCACCGCCGGTGCGTTCGCTTTTGGCTTTCGCGGCGCCGATCTGGGCGTGCTGTTTCTATACTTCGCCAGCCCGACGGCAGCGGCCAGTTTTGTCATGGCCAAGGCGGCCAATGGCAATCATGAACTGGCAGCGGCAATCATCGTTATCACCACACTGGTGGCGGCGATCACGACGAATATCGGCATTGTTTTCCTGCAATGGGGCGGTTGGATGTAAGCCGCTGACCCTGGGCGGTGTGAGCCATTCGGTAACTCTTACAAAATGTGTCGCAAGGTCATTGTCAGGCTCGTGAGCTAGCGATACCTTTGCCGCCTTTCGCACGCTAAAGGATTACGCATGCGCTCCCTGCTGTTGTTCTGCCTGGCCGCTTTCTGCGCCTGTGTCGTGGCTGAACCTTCTGCTGACTTGCAAAACCCGGTCGCCGGCTGGCGATACTCCGGGCTGCTTGAGCGCGCCGACGATGCGCGCGTGGCGTACCCGACGCCGCCGATTGACCGTGGCGCCCAGCGCGGTCGCACCCTTATTCAAGGCACCCTGAAAAACCTGCAAGGCAGCCGCCAGCCCCACCGCCTGGTCGTCAATGGCAATCCGCTGCCGTTGTACACCGACGACCAAGGCCGCTTCGTACGTCCCTACAACATGGGCGCCGGTTCCAACAGCGTGGAAGTGGTGAGCGGTGACGGCCAGTCGCTCAAGCGTGTGCAGTTTTACGAAGCCAATCACAGCAAAACCCCCGCCCAGGTGCGTATCGCGCTGGGCTGGGACGACCCCAAAGCCGAACTCGACCTGCATGTGGTCACCCCCGACGGTCAGCACGCCTTCTGGGCCGACCCGGTGATGAGCAATGGCGGCGGGTTGGACACCGACAGCGTCGACGGCCCCGGCCCCGAGATGTTCACCATGACCGCGCCGCTGCACGGCCGCTATCTGGTGTTCGTCAACTACTGGGGCAACCTCAACAATCAGGGTTACAACTTCGACGAAGGCAGTAATCAGAACGAAGTGATCACCGCGCAAATAAACCTGGTGTTCAACGAAAACACGCCGAACGAAAAACGCGAGACCTTTATCGTGCCGTTGCGCGGTATTGGCGATCTGCAACTGATCAAGTCATTCAACTATTGAGCTAGCGCCCGCACGCGGCGCCTGGCTACCAGCGACGCACGGACGAATTGGGGTTTCTTACATGAGCGATAACACCACCCAGAACGGGGAAACCGGTTCCACGGAAGGCAAAGCCGGGCGCAAGCGTCGCGTGCTCATCGCCCTGGCGGTTGCCGTGCCGCTGGTCGCGGGTGCCGGTGTGCTTGGCTGGTTGCAGCAGCACATGGCACCGCCGCGCACGCTGGCCGAAGCCAGTGAATTGCAGCTCGACCTGCAACATCCGCAGGTGCTGATCGAAAGCGAATCGCTGAGCCGTCTGCCCAAAGACCTGCTGGCCGTGCCGCTGCTGCGCGACACCCTCACCGAAGACCTGGTGTTCTATTACGAAGCCAACCCCGATCGTCTCGGCATCACCGGCAGCCTGCGTCGCATCATCTATGAGCACGACCTGCAGTTGCAGGACACCTTGCTCGAACAGTTGCTCGACCAGCCGGCCCAGGTCGCCCTCTGGCGCGGCGCCGACGGCAAGCTGAAAAACTTCGTGGTGCTGATGGAACGCGGCGGTCTGGCGCGTCTGCTCGAGCCGCTGGCCCACGTGGCCACCGACGACACCCAACTGCGCAAAGTCGCCGAGCTGCAAGTGGATGGCGACGCCGTGCCGCTGTACCGCCTGCGCTACAACGGCGAGCGCGCGCTGCTGTTCGCCAGCTACGGCGACAAGCTGGTGATGCTCTCTAACCCGAGCATGTTGCTCGAAGGCGATTACGACGGCGCCAACCTCGGCAAGGGCGCCACCGAAGCCGTGGAAGCCATGCTCAATGGCGACACCGTATTCACTGAAGCCTTCGGCCTGAAAGAGCGCGGCGAGCTCAAGCAACGTATTTCCCTGGGCAGCGACTACGTTGCCATGGGTTACCAGCGCTTTATTCCGAGCTTCGCCGGGCTGCGCTTTGAAATGGACGGCGCTGGCTGGCACAGCTTCCTGGCGTTGAACGACAGCGGCGAAAAAACCAACCTCGACTTCAACCCCATCTGGCGCGCCATGCCCATGGGCGCCAGCGCCTGCGTGGCGTTGCCCGTCGCGCCAGCCGTGCACGAAAAAATGCTCGCCAAAGTCGGCGCCCAGCCGGATGTGGCCAAGCAACTGGCCGAGCACATGACCGGCGCCGCCGGCCTGTGCTGGTACCCGAATTCGCGCCTGCACAGCCCGTTGCTGGTCGGCCAACTCGACGACAAAGCCGGCACCAGCCTGGACGAGAATCTTGGCAAGCTGTTCGGCTCGGTAATCGGTGCCTGGGAAGCCAACGTAGAAGGCGGCATCTTCCCGCTGAGCGACGAAACCCGCGCAGACGGCACCCATGTCTGGCAGCGCGAAGTCAGCTCCAACTTCGGCCAATACCCCGCCAGCGAAGCCGAAGTGCCCGACGCCATGGCTGCCAGCGGCTTCTTCCGCGTGAGCATGGCGCGCCAAGGCTCCACGCTGCTGTTCTCCCTGGACGACAGCATCGTCAACAAAGGCCTAGACGCGCTGAACAAACGCTTCCCGCCACTGGCCGACGTGTTGCCCAAGGACGCGGTAGTGCCGGCGTATCTGGCGCCGTCCACGCTCTCGGCCTTGTTTGAACAGGAAACCCTCGACGCGCTGCCAAGCGACATCGAGCCGGTGTTCCGCAATGCCGCGCAAACGCTGTTGCTGCCCAAACTGAAAGCATTGGCCGGGCACAGCAATTACGCCCTGACCTTACCGGCCGACGCCGCGCCGGACTCCAACTGGCAGTGGCTGCCACTGGAGTGGCGTTCGCTGTGAAATCGCGCGCTGCCCTCACGCTGGTGCTGCTGGGAAGCCTCTTGCTGCCCACGCTCGCCTGCGCGACTGCATCGGCCATAACGCCGCTGGATGCCGAGCAGTCGCAGATTTTCCGCGCCTGGTTTGTGCGCATCGCGCAAGAGCAATTGCGTCAGGGCCCGAGCCCGCGCTGGCACCAGCAAGACTGTGCCGGCCTGGTGCGTTTTGCCGCCAACGAAGCGCTGAAAGTGCACGACGCCAAGTGGTTGCGCGCCAACGGCCTGAGCAACCGCTACCTGCCGCCGGAATTGCAGGTGCAAAACGAACAACGCAGCCTGGCCCAGCAATGGCAGCAAGGCGGCGGCAAGGTTGGTCCGTACGTCAATGCGATCAAACTGATTCAGTACAACAGCCAGTTTCTGGGCCGCGACCTAAACCAGGCGCGCCCGGGCGATCTGATTTTTTTCGACCAGGGCGATGAGCAACATCTGATGATTTGGATGGGCCGCGAAATCGCATACCACACAGGCACCACCACGCCGACCGATAACGGCATGCGTTCGGTCAGCGTGCAACAACTCATGAAATGGAAGGACACCCGATGGATACCCGACGATTCCAATCCGAACTTTATCGGCATCTATCGCCTGCAATTCCTCGCTCGATGAAACTGGCCCTAGCGCTGGTCGCCAGCGTGCTTCTGCCCCTGAGCAGCCTGCACGCCGAAGACACGGTAAACCCCAGCGGCTATTCGCCCGTGGGCGGGGAGTCGTTCTTCCTGCTGGCCGATGCCAGCTTCGCCACCGACGAAGTGGCCCAGGTGCGCCTTGAAGCGCCCGGTCGCGATTACCGTCGCTACACCATGGAACCTTACGGCGGCGTGGACATGCGCGTGTACCGCATCGACCAGCCGCTGGAATTCCTCAAGCGCCAGAAGAACCTGCACCGCGTCGTCGCGGAAGGGCAGTTCAAGGGTGAAGGGCTGTCCAACACGCTCTCGTACCTGTGGGATAACTGGTACCGCAAATCCCGCCGGGTGATGCAGCGCGCGTTCTCGTATGAGTCGCGCAAGAACGTCACCGAGGAAGCGCCGGAACTGAAAATGGGCACGGCCATCGCCACGCCGACCCAGTACGAAAACACCCCGCAATTCGCGCCCATGAAAGGCCTGCCGCTAGTGGCGCAGTTCCGCTACCCGCTGTGGGATGCAAAAGCCATTCAGCCGCCTAAAGGCGTGGAGTTGGCCGGTTCGTCCAGCGACTTCGTCAGCGTTAACCCCGGCAACGTCTATGTGCCGTTGGGCAAACTGAAACCCGGCTTGTACCTGGTCGAAGCGCTGGTGGGTAAATACCGCGCCACCACCATGGTGTTCGTCTCCAACACCGTGGCGGTGAGCAAAATCGCCGGCGACCAACTGCTGGTGTGGACCGCGCGCAAACACGAAGGCAGCGTGGTGCCCAAAGCCAAGGTGCTGTGGAGCGACGGCCTGGGCGTGATGAGCAGCGGCGAAACCGACGAGCAAGGCTTGCTGCGCCTGAAACACGCCAGCCCCGAGCGCTCTTATGTGCTGGGCGAAGACAGCGAAGGCGGCGTGTTCGTCTCGGAAAACTTCTACTACGACAGCGAAATTTACGACACCAAGCTCTACGCCTTCACCGACCGCCCGCTGTACCGTCCGGGCGATTGGGTGGAAGTGAAAATTCTCGGCCGCGAATTCAAAAACGCCCGTGATTCGGTAGCGCCCACCAGCGCGCCCGTGAAGCTCACCGTGCTCGACGCCAACGGCACCGCCCTGCAAACGCTCGACCTGAACATGGACAGCAAAGCCGGCAGCCAAGGCCGCTTCCAGTTGCCGAGCAACGCCGTGGCCGGTGGTTACGAACTGCGTTTCGGCTACCGCGACCAGCAATACAGCAGCGCCTTCCGCGTGGCTGACTACATCAAACCGCACTTCGAAATCGCCCTCGACCTGGCCAAGCCAGACTTCCGGACCGGCGAAGAAGTGAAAGGCAATCTGGTGCTCGTCTACCCCGACGGCAAGCCGGTAAAAGACGCCAAAGTGCAACTGACCTTGCGCGCCCAGCAACTGTCGATGATCGACAACGAATTGCAGTACCTCGGCCAATTCCCGGTTGAACTGGCGACCACTGAAGTCACCACCGACAGCCAGGGCCGCGCCGAGCTGAAACTGCCCGCCGCCGACAAACCCAGCCGTTACCTGCTGACCGTGTTCGCCAGCGACGGCGCGGCGTACCGCGTGAAAACCAGCAAGGAAATCCTCATCGAACGTGGCGCCGCCCGTTACCGCCTCAGCGCCCCGCAGCGCTTCAGTGCGGCCAAGGAAAAAGTGCGCTTTAGCTACCGCAGTGAAACCGCTGCCGGGCAGAAAAAAGAAAGCCACAAACCGGCGCACTACGAATGGGTTCGCCTGGAAGACCAGAGCAAAGACGACGGCAGCCTGGCCGCCGACGCCGATGGTTTCGACCTGAGCTTCGAACGCCCTGGCAGCTACAGCATCACCATCAAGGACAAAGACGGCCTGATCCTCGGCGCCACCGGCCATTCGGTCAGCGGCGAAGGCGTGAAAGCGGTCGCTGGCACCATTGAAATCGTGCTGGATAAAACCGAATACAAAGCCGGCGAAGAAGCCCTGGCCTTGATCACCTTCCCGGAACCGGTAGGCGATGCCCTGCTGACCCTGGAGCGTGATTCGGTAGAAGCCACCGCCTTGCTGAGCAAAGGCGCCGACTGGCTGAAGCTGGAGAAACTCAGCGACACCCAATACCGTGCGCGCATTCCGGTAACCGAGCAGTTCTCGCCAAACCTGACGTTCTCTGCGCTGTACACCAAAGGCGGCGATTACAGCTTCCAGAACGCCGGCATCAAAGTGGCGGCGCCGCAAATCGACATCGCCATCGCCGCCGATAAAGAGCAATACCAACCTGGCGATCTGGTCACCATCGATCTCACCACCCAGTTCGCCGGCAAGCCGGCTGGCACGCGCCTGACCGTTAGCGTGGTGGACGAAATGATCTACGCCCTGCAACCGGAAATCGCGCCGAGCATTGATCAGTTCTTCTATCACCCGCGTCGCAACAACGTGCGCACCAGCGCCAGCCTGTCGTTTATCAGCTACGACGTCGCGCTGCCGGGCTCGCCCACCGCGCCGGGCAAAGCCAACCGCAGCGACCGCAGCGTGAAAGTGCTGGAGCGGCCGCGTCGTGAAGAAGTCGACACCGCCGCCTGGCAACCTGACCTGGTCACCGACGAAAACGGCCACGCCAAACTGACCTTCCGTATGCCCGACTCCCTAACCCGCTGGCGCATCACCGCGCGCGCCGTGAGCGACGTTGGCACCGTGGGCCAGAAGAAGCAGTTCATCCGTTCGGAGAAACCGCTGTACCTGAAATGGAGCGGGCCGACCCAGTTCCGCGCGGACGACCAACCGGCCATGGGCGTGTTTGTGTTCAACCAGGGCGAACAGGCGACCAAAGCTGAACTGGTCAGCCACTTCAACGGCCAGGAAAAACGCACGCCGATTGACCTGGAAAAAGGCATCAACTACCTGCCTCTGCCAAAAGTGCCGGTCGCGGCGGGCGAGTGGAAAGCCGAGCTGTTGCTCGACGGCAAGCCGGTGGACGCGCTGAGCGTAACCCTGCGTACCGTTGGCAAAGGCTGGCAAGACCTGCAAACCCAGCGCGTGGCCGCCAACGCCGGCGCCAATGCCCTGCAACTGCCAAGCGATGCCCGTGACATCAGCGTGCGCCTGGACGACAGCGCCAAGGCCTTGTTCAACAGCAACCTCGACGACCTGCTGGAATACCCGTACGGCTGCGTTGAGCAAACCGCCAGCCTCTTGCTGCCGCTGAGCCTCGCCTATCCATTACTGAGCAAGGCCGAGCAGGGCTACGCCGAAGGCGGGCGCATTGAAAAACGCGTCACCGACCGCTTGCGTCTGATCATGCAGAACAGCCGCCTGCGCCTGGTGCAAATGGCCGGACCGGAAGCGTTGTTCACCTGGTGGGGCGAAGGCGCCGAGCCGGATGCCTTCCTCACTGCTTACGCCTACTACGCCGACTGGTACGCCAGCAAAGCGCTGGAGCTGAGCCTGCCTGCCGATCACTGGCAGCGAGTGATGGACATCTACGCCAAGCAGGCCGCGACCACGCCGCTGCTGCAACGCGCGCTGATCCTGGCCTTTGCCAAAGACATGAACCTGCCCATCAATACCCTGGTGGAAGGCTTGATGACCGACCTGGCCAACCATGACGCGCAGGCCAAGGCCGACGCCGAAGTGGCGGCGAAAGTCGACGCCGCGACCCAACCGAGCAGTGAGGGTGAAGCTGAAGTAGCGGCTGACGCACCGCGCACCGACGTGGCCAGCGTGCAACCCGCCGACGCCGAGCCGACCCCGAGCGACGACGGCCTGACCAGTCTGGTTCTGGCTGCGCCTAACTCCAAGCTCGGCCTGGCCGTTGCCCGTGTGCTCACCGCCGAGCTTGCCAAGCAGAGCAAAGTGACCGCGCCTGCTGCGTTCAGCGCGCAGCTGCCGGCCGCGCAAGAGGTGGTGTACGCCAGCGAGCATCCGTTCGTGGCCAGCCTCAAAGCCAAGCTGGCCGGCGTCGATCAAGGGCAGGCCAAGGCCTTGCTGCAACGTCTGGCGCCTGAGCAGTCGACCCTGGAGCGCGCCCTGGCGCTGACCTGGCTGCAAGCGGCCAGCCAGCAAAAAGCCGCGGCCAGTGAACTGAAACCGGGGGAAGGCTGGCAGGCGCAACAGCGCGCCAGTGGCGAAACCCAGTGGGTGTGGGTCGGCAATGGCGTGCCGAGCAACCTGGAACTGCCCGCCTCGGTGACCGAGCCGGTTAACGTCGCCATCAGCTACCGCAGCGCGCAGAGCAAACCGGGCGTGTTGCCGGTGACGCTCAGCCGCCGTCTGCTGCGTCTGGTGCCGGGCGATGCCGCGTTTGAATTCAGCGTGAAGGAAGTCGGCGAAGGCGAAGCCATCTCCGGCGACGACCTGTACCTGGACGAAGTGAGCCTTTCCAGCGAAGACGCTCGCGCCCTGCGCTACGGCCTGCTGGAAGTGCCGCTGCCGCCAGGCGCCGACGTGGAACGCACCACCTGGGGCATTCAAGTCAGCGGTCTGGATTCCGAAGAAGCCGCGCCGCTGGAAAAAGCCCGCTACGAAGACGGTCAACTGCTGTACGCGGTGCCGGTCGACAGCCTGCAAGGTGGCCTGACCGTGCGGCACTTGGTGCGCTTCTCGCAGAAAGGCGAATTCTCGCTGCCGCCAGCGCGCTACGTGCGCATGTACGCGCCGCAAGATCCAGGCACTGGAAAGCGAACCGAGCTACGGCAGCCTGAAGGTCGAATAAGCCGTGCGCCTTGGCTGGTTGTGCATTGTGTTGTTTCCCCTGCTCGCCAGAGCCGGGGACGCACCGCTGCAACTGGCCATTGGCGCCGCGCCGGACACGCAACTGCTGCACCTCAATCAGCAAGGCGTGACGAGTCGCGGCCCATTGCCGGCCGACCTCAGCGCGCCACTGGGCAGCCTGTGGAAATTATTCGTGTATGCCTATCTGGTCGACACGCACAAACCCGAAGTGGGCTACACCTGCAAAGGTCAGGACCGCGACGAGGTGTATTGCTGCAAAGCCGGTGAACGCATCGAACGCGATCAGGCGCTGACGCAAAGCTGCGGCCTGTATTTTTCCCCCGCCAACCTCAAAATCGATGCCGCCGATTGGCGCGCCTACTGGCAGCAACGCCAGGCGCCGTTGTGGCTGAGCGACATGGCGCAGTTGCAACCGCAACAGCGCGTAGCGGTTGGTGAATTGCTGCAACAACTTGCTAGCTTGCCGGCGCAGGAGCAGGCGCGTCGGGTGCTGCTCGACGTGATGCTGCATGCCCCCGACGGCGCCACCCTTGGCGCGCTGGGCAGTCGCTTGCGGGTGAAAACCTGGAGCTGGCTGGCCGACCACGATGCCCAGGCGCGCCAAGGTGGTTTCGCCGGCTGGTTAGTGGACGGCACCCCGGTTTGGGCGGGCGGCGTGGGCACCAGCCAGCGCATTCTGAAAAACTACGCGCAAGCCTTGGGCGCTGCGCTGCCGACACCGCCACCGCTCGACCAGGGCCGCTGCGTGCAGGTGCAATTGTTCGCCCGTTACCCGGTTCGGCAAGTGCGCAGCAAAGCCAGCGGGCAACTGGTCGGCGCCGGTGCCTTGCGCGGCGACTACGAGGTGCAGTTCGCCAACGGCAACCGCTTGCCCATCAGTAGCGAAGGCGAGTTGTTTGTCGGCGCCGATGGCCAGCTCACCGCACGCCTCAGCCGCGAAGATTACGTCGCCCGCGTGCTCGACCGCGAAGCCTCGGCGCAACCGGCCGAAGCGGCGAAAGCCCTGGCCGTGACCATTCGCACCTACTTGCTGCAAACCGCCACCCGCAACGGCGAATGCCTGAGCATCAGCGACAGCAGCGCCAGCCAGCGCGTGGCACCCCGCCCGGCCAGCGAAGGGGCCCGACAAATTGCAGCCTGGACCACCGATCTGGTGTTAGCCGGCAGCCCGGTGAACTACCACAGCGACAAAGCCGGAACGGATCGTTTGTCCTGGCAAAACGCGGTGGAACAAGCAGGGCAGGGTCTGCGCTACGACGCCATTCTCGCCCGTGCTTTTCCCCGCGCCAGCCTCAGCCGATGGGACCAACCCACCGCCGCCTGCCAGGCGCTCGGTAACGCCGAGGAGTGGTTGAAAAACCAGCAGCGCGGCTGGCGTGAGCGCCTGCAACGCGAGCCCGGTTATGTGGAAACCAGTGATTTCGCCGTGTGCCAACTGAGCGGCGGCAAACCCCATGTCGACCGTGAGCGCCAACGCATTTTTGTTCGAGGCTTCTACTCACTGCAGGACCGCCTCGACCTGACCCACGAATACTTGCACCTGGCCTTTGCCGCACACCCCAACGGCCAGGACGAAACCTACATCGAAGGCCTCGCCCGCCACCTACTTCTGGAATAGCCCCATGCGTGTACGCCTGACTGAAATCGCCCTGTTCCTCGCCTGCTTGCCGCTGGCGGCGCTCGCCACCGACGGTGTGCAAATCGACACGCCGGTTGGCGGCTGGCGCAAAGGCTCCGACGAGGGCGCGCACTTTATGCAGGAAGTGAATTACCCCGCTTCCTCGGTGAACAGCGCGGCCGACCAAGCCAACACCGCGCGCATTGCCGGGCAGATCACGGCCACGCCCAAAGACGCGAGCAAGCCGGCGCGCTTGATCGTCAACGGCATCAGCATGCCGCTGAAAGTGCAGGAAGACGGCAGCTTCGACCGCCCGTTCGTGTTCCCCTCCGGCAGCAACAGCGTGGAAGTACGCAACGCCGAAGGCACCGCCAAACACCGCGTGCAGTTCTACAACCGCGGCAGCGGCGAAACCGCCGCCAAGCTGCGCGTGGTGCTGTCGTGGGACAGCGACAACACCGACCTCGACCTGCACGTGGTCACGCCCGATGGCGGGCACATTTGGTATGGCGATCGTTCGGCTGCCAATGGCGGCGCGCTCGATGTGGACGTGACCACCGGCTTCGGCCCGGAAATGTTCGCCTCGCCGACGCCGCTGAGCGGTGAATACTTGGTGTACGTGAACTACTTCGGCGGCGGTTCCAGCAGCGATGAAGAAGGCGTGGAAACCCCCGAGCAAATTCTCACCACCGCCCAGGTCACCGTCATTTCCCAGGAAGGCACCGCCAACGAAAAGCAGGAATCGTTCATCGTGCCCATGCGCGCCACGGGCGAGTTGACCATGGTGAAGCGCTTCAGTTATCCCTGAAAGTTTTGCCGCCGGGCTCAGTGCAGTTCCGGCGTGGCCCGCAGCTGGCGCAAGCGCTCGCTGAGCAGCAGGCGCTGGGCTGTGTCCTCGCTCAGCAACAGCGCGTGTTCCACGTCGTAACGCTCGGCCTGCGGGCAGTCGAGCTGGCGGTAAATGTCGGCCCGCGCCAAGTGATCGACCAGATTAGGCGAACCGAGCAACAGCACCCGCTCCGCATCTTTCAACGCCGCCAGCGGCTCCTGCGCCTGCGTGTGCAAACCACGCAGATTGCGCGACAGGCGCTGCAGCATCTGCCGCGCATTGCAGCTTTGCAGGTGCGTGGCGTGCAGCTCCGCTTTCGGGCCAAGGGTGCGCAGCAGTAAGTCGCGGCAGTCGCGGGTATACAGACGCCGCCCGCTGCTGGGGTCGAGCAGATGATCGGCGCCGGGCACACGCAGCAAAAAATGGCCGGGGAAATTCACGCCTTGCAGAGGAATGTGCAGGCGCTCGGCCAGCTCCAGGGCAATCAGTGCCAGCGACAATGGTTGTCCACGCTTGCGCAGCAGCACCTGATCGAGCAGGGCGGAGCGGGGTAGTAGAGGGCTGCTGTCGTCTTCGTGGAAATCGATTTCGCCCAGGCGTCGCAGCAACGGTTGCGCCAGTTCATGGGCGGGCAGATGGGGCAAGCCGCTGCTGACCTGATGAACCAAACCGGTGAATTCGCGCAGCACCTGTTGCGGCACCAGGCTGTCGTCGTGCTCAGCCGCAATCCATAGCGCGGCTTCGAACAGCGCAGGCGGTTCACGGTCCAGACAGGCAAGGCAGGCTTGGCGTGGGGTCATGGGCTTCTCCGGGTCGCCCTAGGGTTGTAGCGCTTAGCTAACACTTCGTCCAGCGCGGCGTTATGCCTGGCTTTGCGCAACGCGGCCTTGCTTATGCTCGCCTGGTCAGTTGGGTCGTATGCGGCCACCTATACTGCTCGGAACCACAACAATAAGGAGTCATCACATGTTCGCTTTAATGGAAGCGGCACGTGTCGAGGCCCTGCACTGTTTCAACGATGCGGCCACCGGGCTTCGGGCCGTTATCGTCATTCACAACAGCCGACTCGGCCCAGCGCTGGGCGGTTGCCGCTACCTCAGTTACCCCGACGAAAAAAGCGCCATCGACGACGCCGTGCGCCTGGCTCAGGGCATGAGCTACAAAGCCGCGCTCGCAGGCCTAAGCCAGGGCGGCGGCAAGGCGGTGATCTTGCGGCCGCCCGGCGTCGACAACCGCGCCGCCTTGTTCGAAGCGTTTGGCCGCGCCATCGACAGCCTCGGCGGCCAGTACATCACCGCCATCGACAGCGGCACCCTCAGCGCCGACATGGACTGCGTGGCGCAATACACCCGCCACGTCACCAGCACCACCAGCGCCGGCGACCCGTCGCCCCACACCGCCATAGGCGTGTTCGCTGGCATCCGCGCCACTGCCCAGGCGCGCTTGGGCAGCGACGACCTGGAAGGCTTGCGCGTGGCCATTCAAGGTTTGGGCAACGTCGGCTTTGCCCTCGCCGAACAGCTGCACGCAGCGGGCGCCGAACTGTTGGTCAGCGACCTCGACCCCGGCCGCGTGCAGTTGGCCGTCGAGCAACTCAACGCCCGGCCCGTGGCCAACGAAGCGCTGCTTTGCACCCCGTGCGACATCCTCGCGCCGTGCGGCCTGGGCGGTGTCTTGAATTCAGCGAGCGTGGCCAAGCTGCGCTGCTCGGCAGTGGCAGGCGCGGCCAATAACCAACTGCTCAGCGCCAACGCGGCGGATGAGCTTGAAGCGCGCGGCATCCTGTACGCGCCGGATTATGTGATTAACGCCGGCGGGCTGATCTTTGTCGCCCTTAAACATCGCGGTGAAGAGCTGCCAGCCATTACCGCGCACCTCACCCAGATCGATCGGCGCTTAACGGAAATTTATGGCCACGCACAGGCAGACAAACGCTCGCCCGCGCGGGTGGCGGATGCGTTGGCGGAGAAGATTTTGTACGGGAGTAGATAATAAGCAGCGTAAAGAATGTCAAATATAAGGATTTGTAGCGTAGGGACTAAGAGTGTTCTTACCCTTATAGCAGTCCCGTACAGCTGAACCAAGTAAGGGCAAATGTATACGCTCTTCCGACACGCTTCTTCTACTGCGTGTTGGAGTTTGATCATGAACAAATCACTATTGCTACTTGCACTTTCATTGTCACCGCTAGTTGCCGATGCCGCGACTGTGTGGACACCCTGGAATCGCACCTATGTCCGTCTTGAAAACGATGGCAACATCGCCTGTGCTACAGGCACTGATCGCAAGGAGTGCAACTGGGACAGTAAAGGCGTGCCTTCAGCCAACACCCCTTCATTAGTATGCGGCGTAAAACATTTAAAACTGCATGGTATTACCGGGTACGACTACGTTGACCATTGGTGCAATAAAGCGTACGCGGATATTTACGCTAAGTGGACGCTGGCAAACTTTTCCGGATTCGACGTTTACCTCTCCGAGAATCCAGCTGGGGACCTGATGTGCGACTCGGCCACTGGCACGGACTGCTACTGGTATCACGCTACGACTACGATTCTACCGTCCAAGCCAATCAACCCGCTGGTGTGCGGCCCCATCCACAAGGCCATAAAAGGCGAAAACGCCGATGGCCCCGACCACTGGTGCCACCAGGGGCGGCTAGTCGCGGACTATCGTGATTTTTCCGAGAACGCTTGGGCCAACGCAACGTTTGATTACGAGCGTGGCTGGGCTGGAATCGGCTTTGGTTTAACCGGCACGCAACGCGGAGCGCCGGAGTCGATGAGGATTACCAGCAAGGAGGGTCACCAGGGGCTTGGAATCAGATCGCTCGTCCGGGACGCGCAATGGTTTAAGCAGCATCCCACCGGTCCATACAGTACGGCGGACCGGGAGGCGCAAGACGATTTATTTATGTACAGCAAAAAAGTCTGGCAAGCAGACGACGAGCCCATTGTGGTCATGCATATATATCGGCCTAAAGGCACCACGGTGTCGTTGCGTATGCCGTCTATATATAACAACCGCGGCGCTGAAGATAAGCGTTGGCCCGGTATATGGTTAAAGCCAGAGGGAATTCGCTTGAGAACGGTTCAGGGCGATTATTTCGTAGCGGATGCGGCATTGGAAAATTCAGCGGGACGTTGGTGGACCCTGGGGATGAAAATTACCAAAGAGGGCGATATTGAATATTACGCGGCAGCAGATTGGCGAGACTCGCCGTTTGACTCTTCGCTTTTGCGTGGTAAACAAAGCACATTATTAGGCTCGTCAGCGTTCAATGTTATTCGTCAGGCTGACGCCGTCGTGATGATCTCCAATGTATTACCTGACAACAGCGAAGCAGTTATTGGCGATATTCGCTATGGCTTGAAAACCAAGGGACAGAAGACTGTGCCTTAACATTTAGTCAGGAGCGAATAACCCGGAGGTTATTCGCTCCACCCGCATTTACAGATCGATTTCGCCTTCAGCCTTGCGCTTCCAGCTGTCGTTACCCGGCAGCAGCAAATTCAAGGCGATGGCGACGATGGCACACAGGGCAATGCCTTTGAGGCCGACGTCATCCGGCCCGGTGCCGGTGCCGACCAGCACGCCGCCGATGCCGAACACCAGAGTCACCGACACAATTACCAGATTGCGCGCTTCGCTGAGGTCGACCTTATGGCGAATCAGCGTATTCATGCCCACCGCTGCAATCGAGCCGAACAGCAGGCACAAAATGCCGCCCATGACCGGTACCGGAATGCTTTGCAGCAACGCGCCGAACTTGCCGATAAAGGCCAGCACGATGGCGAAGACGGCCGCCCAGGTCATGATTTTCGGGTTGTAGTTTTTCGTCAGCATCACCGCGCCGGTCACTTCGGCGTAGGTGGTGTTGGGCGGGCCACCAAACAGGCCGGCTACCGAGGTAGCGATGCCGTCGCCTAGCAGGGTGCGGTGCAAACCAGGCTTTTTCAGGTAGTCGCGGCCCGTCACGCTGCCCACGGCAATCACGCCGCCGATGTGTTCAATGGCCGGCGCCAGGGCCACCGGCACAATGAACAGAATCGCCTGCCAGTTGAATTCCGGCGCGGTGAATTTCGGCAGTTCCAGCCACGGTGCTGCGGCGATTTTGGCGGTGTCGACCACGCCGAAATAAAACGCCAGGGCAAAGCCCACCAGCACGCCGGAAATGATCGGCACCAAGCGGAAGATGCCTTTGCCGAACACGGCGACGATCAACGTTGTCAGCAATGCCGGCATGGAGATCAGCATGGCGGTTTTGTACGGGATCAACTCGGCGCCATCGCCGGATTTGCCCATGGCCATGTTGGCGGCGATTGGCGCCATGGCCAGGCCGATGGAAATCACCACCGGGCCGATCACCACGGGCGGCAACAGACGGTCGATAAACCCGGTGCCTTTGATTTTCACGGCCAAGCCGAGAAAGGTGTAAACGAAGCCTGCCGCGACAATACCGCCCATGGTGGCCGCCAGGCCGAACTGGCCCTTGGCGAGAATGATCGGCGTGATAAAGGCAAAGCTCGACGCCAGGAAAACCGGCACCTGCCGGCCCGTGACGATCTGGAACAGGATGGTACCCAGGCCCGCGGTGAACAACGCCACGTTAGGATCCAACCCGGTAATCAGCGGCATCAGCACCAAGGCGCCAAACGCCACGAACAGCATCTGTGCGCCCGACAGCACCGTGCGCCAGAGTGGATCGTTGAAGTCGTCTTGCATGGCTTAGGCGTCCTTTTGCTTGGTGCCGAAAATCTTGTCGCCGGCATCGCCCAGCCCGGGAATGATGTAGCCGTGTTCGTTGAGTTTTTCATCGATGGAGGCGGTGAAAATCATCACCTCGGGGTGCGCGTCTTGCACCGCCTTGATGCCTTCCGGCGCGGCCACCAGCACCATGGCACGAATGTCTTTGCAGCCGGCTTTTTTCAGCAGGTCGATGGTGGCAACCATCGAGCCGCCGGTGGCCAGCATCGGGTCGATAATCAGCGCCAGGCGCTCATCAATTTCCGGCACCAGCTTTTCCAGATACGTGTGCGCTTGCAGCGTTTCTTCATTACGCGCCACGCCCACGGCGCTGACCTTGGCGCCTGGAATCAGGCTGAGCACGCCTTCGAGCATGCCAATGCCGGCCCGCAGAATCGGCACGATGGTGATTTTCTTGCCGGCAATTTTTTCCACATGAACAGTGCCGCACCAGCCGTCGATGGCGTAGTTTTCCAGGGGCAGATCCTGGGTGGCTTCGTAGGTGAGCAGAGCGCCCACTTCCTGGGCCAGTTCGCGGAAGTTTTTTGTGCTGATATCGGCGCGACGCATCAGACCTAGCTTGTGGCGGATCAGTGGGTGGCGGATTTCGCGGATGGGCATGGGGTGGGCTCCGAACGTGCTGGCAAAAAATTGTGCCAAGAGTAAAGCATTCGATATGCCAAGTGGCGCCGTGACTGGGTGGTCGCCTACATTTCCTGTACCTGCGGACAGGAAATGTCGCCAACAGATACGCCGCGCATCATTGGCGACACGTGACCGATGGGGCTTGCCCCACGCCAAGGGGATGCGTACCTTTGCCGACTTTTATTTTGACGCCTTGATCAGGTTTTGATCAGCACCTAGACCCCGTGAGGAATAGCCCATGTCCGTCGATATCGCCCACATCCAGCAAGTGATGGCCGAGGCCGATTGCCTGTACAGCAACGCCGAGGTCGAAGTGGCCATCGACACCATGGCAGCTGCCATCAACAGCGAAATGGCCGAGAGCAATCCGGTGGTGTTTTGCGTCATGAACGGCGGGCTGATTTTCTCCGGCAAGCTGCTGCCCAAACTGAACTTCCCGCTCGAACTTTCCTACCTGCACGCCACCCGCTACCGCAATGAAACCAGCGGTGGCGAGCTGTTCTGGAAAGCCAAACCCGAGATTTCCTTCATTGATCGCGAAGTGCTGATCATCGACGACATCCTCGACGAAGGTCACACCCTGGGCGCCATCATCGACTTCTGCCGCCACGCTGGCGCCAAGCACGTGCGCATCGCCGTGCTGGTCGACAAAACCCACGACCGTAAGGCGCGGCCGGATTTGAAAGCGAATTACGTGGGCATGCCGTGCGTGGATCGGTATGTGTTTGGTTATGGCATGGATTACAAGGGTTATTGGCGCAATGCCCCCGGGATCTATGCCGTCAAAGGCATGTAATGGGTACGTAACCGATCGGCTGCGCGTCGGCCCTCCGGCGTTAAAAAGCCCTGCTGAAATGCTCATTGGCTACAGCCAACTCCGCTTTCAGCAGGGCTTTTTGCCTTGTAGGGCTCTAGCTCGCTCGATCTCGATTTTTAGTGGGTTGGGGATTTTTTAAGGTCAAGGGCATCGCGGCTGAAGCCGCTCCCACAGGTATCGCGCTTTCTGTAGGAGCGGCTGGGCGGCATCCCGATTAGCCGCGATGCTTTTTTACAACCCCACGTCCAACAACACCGGCCGTTTGGCCAGCGCTTTTTCCATCACGCTTTCCACAAATTGGCGATCGCTGTCGGGCAGCGCCAGGCGGGGTGGGCGGGTGAGGGCGGTGCCGCGTTGCATGATCTGCTCGCAGAGTTTGATGCATTGCACCAGGTCCGGACGGGCGTCCAGGTGCAGCAGGGGCATAAACCATTCGTACAGCGGCATTGCCTCGGCGAAGCGCCCGGCTTTGGCGAGGCGGAACAGGGTTTCGCCTTCTTTGGGAAACGCGTTGGACATGCCCGATACCCAGCCCACCGCGCCCACGGCAATGCTTTCCAGCACCACGTCATCAAGCCCGGCGAACAGCACGAAGCGGTCGCCGACTTCGTTGCGCACGTCGATGAAGCGGCGGGTGTCGCCGGAGGAGTCTTTGAAGCAGACGATGTTGTCGCAGTCGGCCAGGGAAATGAGGATGTCTGGCGTCACGTCGTTTTTGTAGATCGGCGGGTTGTTGTAGACCATCACCGGCAGGTCGATGCTGGCGGCCACGCTGCGAAAGTGCGCGGCGGTTTCGAACGGTTTGGAGGAGTACACCAACGCGGGCATCAACATGATGCCGTCAGCGCCCACGCGCTGAACTTCTTTCGCCACCTTGCTGGCGTTCAGGCTGGTGAATTCCGCCACGCCGGAAATCACCGGCACGCGCCCGGCCGAGGCGTCTTTGGCCACTTCCACCAGGCTGATTTTCTCCTCGACGCTCAGCGAGGTGTTCTCCCCCACCGTGCCGCAGATGACCAGGCCTGATACGCCGTCGCGCACCAGCCCGCTGATCACCGCATGGGTGGCGTCCAGGTCCACGGAAAAGTCAGAACGAAATTGGGTGGTGACGGCGGGAAATACCCCGCTCCAGCTAGGTTTGTTGCTCATGTGCGACTCCTGGGATGGCTGTAGGTAAAGGACGGGAAAAGACAGGACAAACGCCCACGCGCCGACGCGGAAACGTTTCCGGGCGGCATGCGATCAAGGGCAGTTAGTGGGCGAGGCTTTCGCGGTAACGCGTCGGCGACAAACCGGTGAGGGCTTTGAATTGGCGACTGAAGGCGCTGTGGTCGGTGTAGCCGCAGAGCAGGGCGATTTCGGTGATCGGCAAGTCGCCGGCCAACAGCTGCGAGGCGGCGCCCAGGCGCGCTTTGTGAATCATCTGCCGCGGCGTGAGCTGGAAGATGCGCTTGCAGTGGCGCTCCAGTTGCGCCACCGACAACCCCGCCAGTTGCGTGAGGTCGCGCAAGCTGATGGGCTGGGCGTAGTGCTGGCGAATATGGGCGTCGACGCTGGCCAGTTTCTGGTACGCCGGATGGCTGGATTGCGGCGCCAGCAGGTCGTAGGAAATGCCCGCCATGCCAATGATCGCGCCGTGCACATCGCGCAATGCCAGCTTGTGCGTCAGGCACCAACCGGGCTCGCGACCGGGATACAGGTGCAGCTCCAACTGGTCGCTCAGCGGGTTGCCGGCGCTCATCACGTGCATGTCTTGCTCGGTGTACAGCGAGCCAAAACGCGTGGGGAATACCTCGGCCGCCGTCTTGCCCAATAGCTCGTTTTTGTCGCGCAGGCCGCAGCGCTGCGCCAGTGTCTGGTTGGCCAGCACGTAGCGCGCCTGCATGTCTTTGATAAAGAACACCACGCCGGGCATGGCATCGAGCAGCGGCGCAATTTGCGTCAGGCTGCCGAGCAGGTCGGGCAAATCCCGTGGGGTGGGCAGCGCGGCGGGAAACATGGGCGGTGATGGCTCCGGTCATGGTGGCGGCCCTTACTCTACGGCCGGCTGCGCGGCGCTGGGAAGCAGGCTTTCCACCCGCGCCGGCACAAAGGGCGCGCGCAAACCAGGCGCCGGCCAACCGAGTAGAAATTCAGCGGCGCTGCCGCACACCCGCCCCTGGCACGCGCCCATGCCGCAGCGGGTGTGCAGCTTGGCCTGGCGCCAGTCGGTGAATCCGGCCACGGCGTCATAGGGCACGTCTTCGCAGCGGCATAGCACGGTGTCGGCCTGGGGCAGGTGTTTCAAGGCCGGGTCAAGGGCGAAGCAGCGGTTGAGTTGATCGGCAAAGTGCTGCCAGTGCTGGCGCTGTGCTGCCAGCGCTTGGGCCTGGTCGAGCAAGCCGGCTGCCGCATAGCCGGCAATGGCGCCTTCGACGCGTGCCAGTTCGTTGCCGCCAATGCCGGTGCATTCGCCCGCTGCAAAATGCCCCGCGCGGCTGGTGCGCTGCTGCCCATCGACTGCGATGGCTTGCTTATTTACCTCGCAGCCCAGGGCGCTGGCCAATTCGGTATTGGCGCGCAAGCCAAAGCCACACGCCAGGCGCGTGCAGGCAATTTCCCGCACACGGTGGCCTTGGCGAATGCGCACCGCCTCCAGACGCTCATCGCCCAGCGCTTCGAGCACTTGGCTATTCATTCGAAAACGCCAGTCCGCCAACTGCACGGCCTGGCGTAGCTTGCTCGGCCAGCGCGGCAGATGCGCCGCAAAGGCGGCGACTCGGCGCGCGGGTGCTTGTTCGGCGATGGCAACCACCTGGGCACCCGCTGCTTTTGCGCTGGCCGCGCTGGCCAATAACAACGGCCCGCTGCCGGCGATAATCACGCGCTCGCCGCGCACCGGAACGCCGCCTTTGATCAGCGCCTGCAACGCCCCCGCGCCGGTAACGCCTGGCAGCGTCCAGCCGGGGAAGGGCAGCAAAATTTCTCGCGCGCCGGTGCAGAAAATCAGCTGCCCATAGTTCACCTGCCAACTGTGCAGCGCGTTCTCCAGAAGCAATTGCTGGGCGCCGGTTTGGGCGATGACGCGGGTGCCGGTGAACAGCTCAATGTTGGGGGCCGCGGCTAATTGCGCGCGCAGGGTTTGCGCAGGTTGAGCGGCAGGGGCATGAATATCGGCGCGCCAGATTTGCCCGCCGGTAGCGGGGTTGTCATCGAGCAAGGCGATGCGTTGTCCGCTGCTGCTGGCAGCCACGGCGGCAGCCATGCCGGCTGGGCCGGCGCCGATGATCAGCAGGTCGAAATCGCGGGTCATGGCTGGGTCTCCACCTGCATGCCCTCGGCGCACAGGGTTTGGCAGGCCAGGCGGCGGTGGCCGTCGATGCTCACGCGGCATTCCTGGCACACGCCCATGCCGCAAAACGGCGCGCGACGTTTGCCGTCGAGCGCGGTGCGGCTGGTTCCGTCGCCGGCCAGGTACAGCGCGGCGGCAACGCTGGTGCCGGCGGCTACACGCACGGCGCGGCCATCCACGTGCAGTTCGATGGCCGCGCTCATGCCGGTTGCTCCGCCTTGGCAAAGCGCAAGGGCGAGTAGGGCGCAGAGTCGATGGCGCTGGGTTGCTTGAGCACTTGGTTGACCAGCAACTGCGCGCTGCCCGGCGCCGTGGTCACGCCCAGGCCTTCATGGCCCAGCGCCAACCACAAGCCGGCTTGGCTCGGGTGCGGGCCGAGCAGCGGCAAGCTATCGGGTGTGGCGGCGCGAAAGCCGGTCCAGCTGCGGATGGCGTTCATGTTCGCCAGCTCCGGCAAGTAATCGAGGGCACGGGCCAACATGCGCGCGAGCACGTCGTGGTCTACGGCGGGGTCGAGGCTGTCGAACTGGCGCGACGAGCCGATCAGAATTTGCCCGGTGGGGCGCGGTTGGGCATTGAATGCTACCGAGGTGCCGCTGCTGCTGTGGGCGCTGCTGACGTAGCCCAATTCCACCAATTGATGACGAATGCGCGCGGGATAGCGGTCGGTGATCAGCAAGTGCCCCTTCTTCGGCCGAATCGGCAACTCCGGGCACAGGTCGCGGGCACTGCCCGATGCCAGCACCACCGCCGAGGCGCTTAGCCATTCGCCGCTGTCCAGGCGCACGCGGTTGCCGCTCACTTCGCTGACCGTGGCCTGGCGCTGACGAATACGCTCGGGTTGTTGCGTGAGTAACCAGCGCACCACGTTAGGCGCGTAAACAATGCCGTCGCCGCTGACATGCAGCCCACCCACAAGGCCCGGTCGCAGCATCGGTTCCGCCTCACGAACGGCCTCGGCGCCGAGCATGCGGCAGCCCAAGCCTTCGGCTTCCAGCAGCGCACGTTTATGTTCGGCCACGGCCAGTTCTTCAGCGTTGGCTGCGAGCCACAACGTGCCGCAATTTCGGTAGGCGCAGCCCTCATCCAGCGCCGGCGCCCAGCGTCGCCACAGGCCCAGCGAGTACTGGCTGAGCGCCAGTTCGGCGGGGTTGTCGTCCATCACCACCAAGTGGCCCATGCCGGCGGCGGTGGCGCCGCCGCGCAGGTCGTCGAGCAGCAGCACATCGAGGCCGTGCTGGGCGAAAGCATGGGCGCAGGCCGCGCCGACAATGCCGGCGCCGACGATGATGACATCCGCATTCACAACACGATGCCCCAGGCGAATGGGTCGTCGTCTTGCAGCAGTAGCGTGGCTTCGGCGCTTAAATGCGCCCGGCCGCGAATGGTAGGAATCACTCGGCCGGGCTCGCCGTCATTGAGCCAGGTGTAGCTGCCTTCGAACTGGCTGCCGATGACGCTGGCCTGACGCCACACGTCGCCGGGCTTGAGTTTGCCGTCCGCCGCCAGGCAGGCCAGCTTGGCGCTGGTGCCGGTGCCGCAGGGCGAGCGGTCGTAGGCTTTGCCTGGGCACAGCACAAAGTTGCGGCTGTCGGCTTGGTCGTCGTCGGCGAACAGTTCGATGTGATCGATCACGCCGCCGTCTTCACCATAAATGCCGTTGGCTTGCAGCGCCGCGCTGACGGCCACGGTGTAGGCGGTGAGGGCGTCGAGGTTGCTGCCGTCGATGCGTTGGTCGTGTTCGCCGATGAGGAAAAACCAATTGCCGCCCCAGGCGATGTCGCCGGTCACGGCGCCGTAACCCGGCACATCCACCTGCACGGCGGAGCGATAACGGTACGCCGGCACGTTGCGCACGCTCACCGAATGGTCGTCATGCAACGTGGCCTCCACGGTGCCCACCGGCGTTTCGATGCGGTGCGTACCTGGCCGATGCGGCCCAGGTGCGCCAGGGAAATCACCAGGCCGATGGTGCCGTGGCCGCACATGCCGAGGTAGCCGCTGTTGTTGAAGAAGATCACCCCGGCGCAGGCCGATGGATCGACCGGCGCACAGAGCAGGGCGCCGACCAGCACGTCGCTGCCGCGTGGCTCCAGCACCGTGGCGGCGCGGTAGGCGTCATAGCGGTCCGCCAACAGCGCACGGCGCTCAGCCATGCTGCCGGTGCCCAAGTCGGGAAAACCGTCGATCACCAGCCGGGTCGGCTCGCCGCCGGTGTGGCTGTCGATAATCTGGATGCGGCGCATGGGGCGTCTCCGAAACCGTAGAAGGTTCTGTAAGACTGAGCGTTCAGGCGCCAATCGGCTTGAGGGTTTTGCGCCGCGCGGATGACGAAATCGGCACAGAACGCTGCCACTTGGCTGTAGGAAAACGCGTGCTAAGGTGGCGCGCTGATTTTTCCGAGGAGCTGACCGTGCTGCGTGTTTCTTTAATTGCCTTGTTTCTCTGTGCCGCACCGCTGGCCAACGCCGCGTTGCCCCACGAACAGTACCTGCCGCCCGACGACCAGAACCTGCGCCATGAAGCGCCAGAACAGCTGCAAGTGCTGCAAGTGACCGAATACTCGGTGGTGGTTGGCAGCCAGCGCGAGTCAAACCAGCAACCCATTCCCATCACCTCAACGGCCTGGCTGCTGCTCAAGACCAAAGCCGTGAGCAAGGGCGCGACTGTTACGCACGTGCTGGTGCGCTTCGAGACGGAAGGCAAAAGCCTCAAGCGCCCGAGCCTGGACGAAGCCGGCAAAACCCTAAACCTTAATTACCCGCTGGCGCAGTACTCCATGTTGCTCGACCTGCTGCGCAGCGGCGGCGTGTATGTACAATTTTTGAGCTACCCCAACGGCCACGTCTGGGCCGATCTGCACACCGCCGCCCAGCGCGTGCGTTGAGCCGGCGCCCCGGCGCGGAGTAAACTGCCGGCCCGGCGTTCCCCCGTTAAGAGAAAAGACCCATGCGTAAAGACAAGAAACAGGTGATTGGCGAAGAGATTGGTGACGAGCCGATCAAGCTGTTCCTCGCGGTGGAACCGGCCGATGACACGCCGCCGTCGCTGCACAAATTGGTCAAGGCCTACCGTGGCTTGCGCATCGACGACTTCGAGCGCTTTCTGACCTTCTTCGTGGAAGCCGGCTACGACCTCAACGCAAAAGATGCCAAGGGCAATGATTTCGTCGCCCTGATTCAGGATCAGCGCTTGGCTGAGCCGTACATCGAGGCGATCAAAGCGGCTCGCGGTTGAGTGGGTTGGCAATGCTGAAAAGCCCGTCCAGGTGACGGGCTTTTTTTGTGGGCGCTACGGCGTGACGGGCAGGGTGCTGGTGCTGCGGCAGGTGTCGACCAAATAGGTTTCGAACTGCTGAACAATCGCCGGCCAGCCCTGGCGGCTGGCATGTTGCCGGGCATTGAGGCGTACGCGGCGCAGGGTTTCCGGGTCTTCGAGCAGCCAGCAGGCGCTGTCGATAAACGCCTCTTCATCACCGGGCATCGCCAGCGCACCGTTGTGGCCGTGGCGAATATGCTGCGCCGCTGCCGCCTGGTCATACGCGACCACCGCCAGCCCCGACGCGAGCGCTTCGAGCAGCACATTGCCGAAGGTTTCCGACAGGCTGGGAAACAGGAACAGGTCGCCGCTGGCGTAGTGCGCGGCGAGCGCTTGGTCGCGCTGCACGCCGCAGAACACGGCGTCGGGCAATTCCTTTTGCAGGCCTGAGCGCTGCGGTCCGTCGCCGACCATGACCAACTTCAGGCGCTGCTCGGGGTAACGCGATTGCAACGCGCGAAAGCTGCGCACCAGCAGCGCCAGGTTCTTCTCGGCGGCAATGCGTCCGACATGGATTACCGCCAGCTCGCCGTCCTCCACACCCCACGCGCGGCGCAGTTCGGCATTGCGTTTGGCCGGGTGAAACAGCTGACTGTCGACGCCACGGGCAAGCAAATGCACGCGCTCAAAACTGCGCCGCTGCAACTCCAGGCTCTGACTGGCGCTGGGCACTAACGTGAGCTGCGAGCGGTTGTGAAACCAGCGCAAATAATTGGTCAGCACGCGAGTCAGCATGCCCAAGCCGTAGTGGCTGCTGTATTGCTGAAAATTGGTGTGAAAGCCGCTGATCACCGGAATGCGCAAGCGCCTGGCCGCGCGCAACGCCGAAAGCCCGAGCGGGCCTTCCGTGGCGATGTACAGCACGTCCGGCCGCCGCCGTTTCCAGCGCCGCAACAGCTTGTGCATCGACGCCTGCCCCCACTGCAAACCCGGATAGCCCGGCAGCGGCCAGCCGCGCGTGAGCAACAACTCGTCGGTACTTTTCTGCCCGTCATCCCCGCTCTGCCGTGGGCGCACCAACTGCAACTGATGGCCGCGCTCACTGCAACCCGGCACACAAACGCCCTAGCGTGTTGGCGACGCCGTTTATTTCCGGAGGGAAGGTTTCGCTGATCAGCGCGATGTGGAGGGAAGATTGGGTCATGACGCCAGTCTCGGCTGGCGTCGTTTAAGCCGTGTGACGTTAGCGTTGCACGGTTGTGACAGCCGGGGCCGAGCGCTCACGCACCCAAAACAACGTAGCCCCAGCCACGGCGGCCGGCATCATCACCACGTTGACGCCGGGAATCAGCAACGCCAGGTACACCGAGCCGCCAAAACCCAAACTCTGCCAGCGCTTTTCGCGCAGCCAGGCGAGCATTTCGTTCCAGCCGAGTTTGTTGTTGTCGGCGGGGTAGTCGATGTACTGCACGCACATCATCCAAATGCCGAACAGCACCCACAGCGGAGCGGCGATGATGTTCAGGCCGGGAATGAAGGAGAGGATAAACAGGCCGATGGCGCGCGGCAGAAAGTAGCCCAACTTGCGCGCTTCGCGGCCCAGGGTGCGCGGCACCATGGCGACCAGTTCGCTCCAGCGAAAGGGCGGGAAGTTGTCTTCGCCGCGCACCACTACTTCCACTTTTTCCGAGAGAAAGCCGTTGAACGGCGCCGCGATGATGTTGGCCAGGGTGGTGAAGGTGAAGAACACCATGAGCAGGATCAGCACGAAGAATATGGGCCAAAGAATAAAGCTCAGAAAGCTCAGCCAGCCGTCCGGGTTGGGCATCAACGCATGGAGCCAGCCGTTGAATTGCTGGGTGGCGAAGACGATCAGGCCGACAAACAAAATCAGATTGATGGCCAGCGGCAGCAACACGAACAGGCGCAAGCCGAGGCTGAGCACCAGCTTCAGGCCTTCGCGAAGGTATTGCGGGCCGGAGAGGACGGGAGCGGGCATGGTGGTTTCCTTGAATAAGACCGGCCGACCTTAGCGCCTTCGCTCAGGGATCGGAAGCGGTTGGCTGTAACGGTGTGTCTGAAGCGGGATAGCGTTCGGCTATGACGCGCATAAGTATTCGACATTTCCTAGATAACAATCGGCTCCGTAACCTTGCCGCCATTGTCGTCCGCTAGCGGACACGGTTTACGGGACTGCCCCTCTTCAAAGCCTTCCCCAAGTGCTCGGGTGGTCTCTTTTTATTTCCGGCGATGCCGGAGGAGGCGGTCCATGGCTGTTCGTCACGCTCGTGTGATTATTCTCGGCTCCGGCCCTGCCGGTTATTCGGCGGCGGTGTATGCCGCGCGCACCAACCTCAAACCGCTGCTGATCACCGGCATGCAGGCCGGCGGCCAACTGACCACTACCACCGAAGTGGATAACTGGCCTGGCGACGTGCATGGCCTGACTGGTCCCGCGCTGATGCAGCGTATGCAGGAACACGCCGAGCGCTTTGAGACCGAGATCGTCTTCGACCATATCAATGCCGTCGACCTGGCCGGCAAGCCGTTCACGCTCACCGGCGACAGCGCCACCTACACCTGCGATGCCTTGATTATCGCCACCGGCGCCAGCGCGCGTTACCTGGGCTTGCCATCCGAGCAGACGTTTATGGGCCAAGGCGTTTCGGCCTGCGCCACCTGCGACGGTTTCTTCTACCGCAACCGCGAAGTGGCGGTAGTCGGCGGTGGCAACACGGCCGTGGAGGAAGCGCTGTACCTGGCCAACATCGCCAGCAAAGTGACGTTGGTGCACCGCCGCGAAACCTTCCGGGCAGAGAAAATTCTGATCGACAAACTGTATGCGCGAGTCGCGGAGGGGAAAATTGAACTGAAGCTCAATGCTTCGGTAAACGAGGTGCTCGGCGACGACAAAGGCGTAACCGGCGTGCGTTTGCAGCACAACGATGGCGGTACATCAGAGCTGAAAGTGGACGGGGTGTTTATCGCCATCGGCCACACGCCAAACACCGCGTTGTTCGAAGGGCAGTTGGCGTTGAAAGACGGTTATCTGGTGGTTAATGGCGGGCGCGAAGGCAATGCCACGGCAACCAGCATTCCCGGTGTGTTTGCGGCAGGCGATGTGGCTGACCATGTTTATCGCCAGGCCATCACATCCGCCGGTGCGGGTTGCATGGCTGCACTTGATGTAGAGCGCTATCTGGAAGATTAACGGTCTTGAGGCTACAGCCACGCTGCGTTGCATGGCTGTAGCTCCGAAACCCTCTACTGCGTGATGGCGACGATTATTCTTTGCGCCGATGTCAGGCTTCTTCGGCGCTATTTAGCTCGTTCAACGCTTCTGGATTTTAAAAGCTTTCGCGAAAACATCTCTGTTCTTCGCCATATAAATCCCGATTTCCTCAACCTGCTGTTCGCTCAGCGACGGCACGGCTTTTTGCAGCACCACGGCCAGCGATTCGGCCAGTTCCAGCATTTTGTCGTAACGATCGGCTTCGGCTTTATCCATGAACAAGCGCTCCGGATCGCGACTGCTGCGGTACACCACTTCGACGGCCATTCATCACCTCACCTTCTAGTAACGATTACTGTGTATTTATACAGGTAGGCGAGCATAAAGGACTCGCGCCTGGTTGAACAGTGGCACCCCGCAATCAGGGTTTGGGCAACGGCGAAAACTCGATAGGCACCCAGGCAAAGCCCGTGCCTCTTTTGCGCACGTGGCCGATGCCGGGGAAGGGCAGGTGCGCGCCGGCGACCAGGAATTTCTCTGCCGTGGCTTCGGCGAAGATGTGTTTGCGCGTGGCGATGGCCTGTTTGGCGTCGCTGTCGAATTCGATGGCCACTTGCGGATGGGCGAATTGAATCGAGTGGCTGTGCACCACATCGCCCCACACCAGCAACTTGTGCCCTTTGGAGGTGAACATAAATCCGCTGTGGCCAGGGGTGTGGCCGTACAGGGCCATGTCTTTCACGCCCGGCACCAGCTCGCTGCCGTCGGTGAACAGCTTCAACTTGCCGGCGGCTTTATAAGGCGCGGCGCTGGCGGCGATCATTTTCAGCCGTGCTTGTTTGTCGGCAGGTGCTTTGGCCAGCAATTCCGGGTTCAGCCAGTAGTCGGCTTCAGCTTTGTTGAGCATCAGCGTCGCGTTGGGAAACGCGCGTTCGCCTTTGGCGTCGAGCACGCCGCAGGCATGGTCGGGGTGCAAGTGGGTAAGTAGCAGGGTGTCGACTTGTTCCAGCGTGTAGCCGGCCGCTTCGATGTCGCGTTGCACGTTGCCGAGGTTGTCGGTCAGGCACTTGCCGGCGCCGCTGTCGACCAGCACCAGGTGCTCGCCGGTGTTGATCAGGAACGCGTTCACGGCGGTTTGCACGCCGTTGGTGGCGTCGAGGAACTGCCGCGCTTGCGCGCTCTGGATGGTGTCGGCGCTGGCGCCCTTGAGCAGTTTGTTGTTGATCAGGTTGAAGCCGTCGTACAGCGCGGTAACTTCAAAATCGCCCAGGGCCAGGCGGTAATAGCCGGGCACTTGGGTGTTTTGTTTGGCCACTGGGGCGGCAATGGCGAGGCCGGGGTGCACGAGGCTGAACGCGCACATCAACACCAGCACAATCAGCAGCAGCGCCTGGTGCGTGCAGCACACTGGATTTTTCATCTTCAAGCTCCCTTGCGAAGTGGTCTCAACCACCATAGACGGACGTGGGCCGGACGCAGGTTATCGCTGGGAAATAACCGCCGTGTCCAGCCCCCTGCGCTGTCACAGACTGTTTCAATGCGCTCGCCATGGCCTTTAACGTGCATATGAGCTTGTCATCTGCTGGCCATACCCTTGGCTGCACAGTTCCTCAAGGAAGCGCGTGTTGAAAATCAAATGGGCGGAACACCTCAAACAGTCCATGCATGGTCTGGCCGAGTCGCTGGGCGATTTGCTGGTGGAGAGTTTTCACTACCTGGCGCTGTTCGGCATCGGTGGCATAACGGCGTGGGCGGCGGTCACGGCGTTTTTGCAGATGATCGAAAAAGGCCACATCACGGTCGACGACATTCTGCTGTTGTTCATTTACTTGGAGCTGGGTGCCATGGTCGGCATCTACTTCAAGACCAACCACATGCCGGTGCGCTTTCTGATTTACGTGGCGATTACGGCGCTCACGCGGTTGCTGATTTCCGATGTGTCACATCATCAGAGACCGGATATGGGCGTGGTGTATGTGTCGGGCGCGATCTTGCTGCTGGCCCTGGCGGTGTTGGTGGTGCGCTATGCGTCGTCGAACTTTCCGTCGGTGACGGCGAAGGGGAAAGCAGAAGCGCCTCGTCCTCACGTTCGACTGAAGCCGAAGCCGCGGACACCGACTAGGCGCTGTGCTCTAACAGGCAGGTTGAGAAATACCGGCGTTAAACCGCAGCGTGTTCGAGCTCGATGCGTTGTTGCAGCGAGCGGATCACGTTGCGCAGGCGCTTCTCGTCGTTACGTTGGTCCGGGCTGATCAGACGCTTGGCTACCACGGTCTGGTCTTCGGACAAGGTCAACATGATGCTGCCATCGAGCCGCTCGATGCTCAGGTTGACGCGGTATTGCGGGTGGAACGCTTCGGTCAGTAACTGAAAGGGATTGTGCATGGTCCATTACCTGTTTGCTAAATAGGGCTGAATAAAACTTGGCAGGGGCAGGTAGTTAAAACAGCCTGGTTTGCACACCAGTTAGGCAAGTCTTGTTATTCAAGTCTTGGTTGTTGACCGGTCACGCTCGTACAAAGTTCTAGTCTTCGGACAAGATGTTTTTAGCGCGCCGTGTTTCAGCGTAGACGGCCTTCGGCAAAGCTCAAACTTTCCCTTCGCAATTAGTTTAATAGCACTTACTGGCCCAGTAGTGGCACCGGATGCTGACTGCCCGGTTAAGGGGCAAGTGGTTGTTTGCGGTGCACTTTTCGCTTAAACGGCCGTGTGAATTCGGGGGTGGAAACGGCCTTCGTCATGCGCGGAACTGCCAAGTCGAATAAATAACGACCTAAAGCCTTTCATTCCCGACCGCCTGTCGCGTTGCTGGTGAAGTTGGCCCCCGACTTGCGAAGGGGTTAAGCAAGTAATGAACAAACCGAGGTATGAGGCCATGGTTAATCCCTTTAAATACGTTAGCGACTCTTTTAAGGATGAGTTCCTGGTGCGTTTCAGCATTGGCGGCCCGGATGGCAGCGCAATGCTTTCGCTCTCCAACGATCAAGGTCGCGTGGCGCAGCGGATGTTGAGCAGCGATCAGTTGGCCGATATCGAAAAACTGGAGCAAGTCATCACCAGCATCCGCTTTGGTCTGGCCATCGATCAGGGGCGCGGGTTGTCGTGCCTCGGCAAGTTGAGCCCGGCGGCGAACGAAACCTTGGTCTGAGCCGTGACGTGCGTGACACTGTGTCTTAATTGAAATATATTCGCATTTAAGAACGTGTCGCTCATTCAGGTGCTGCTGTGCCGGCTCACTCCGCCTTTTCCTCTTTTCTGACCGCGCTCTACCACGACCATCATCGATGGCTGAACGGCTGGCTGCGTCAACGTACGGATTGCCCGCACAACGCCGCCGACCTGGCGCAAGACACCTTCGTGCGTGTGCTGCTGCAACGCGAAAGCAAAGAGCTGCGTGAGCCGCGCGCCTTTCTCGCCACCATCGCCCGTGGCTTGCTGGTGGATCATTACCGCCGCGCCAGTCTGGAACGCGCGTATCTCGACGCACTCGCCGTGCTGCCAGAGCCAGAAGTGCCCTCGCCGGAATCACGCGCGCTGGTACTCGAAACCCTGATTGAAATCGATCGCCTGCTCGACGGGCTGAAACCGCGCGTGCGCGAAGCGTTTCTGCTGTCGCAGCTCGATGGCCTGACCTACCCGCAGATCGCCGAGCGCATGGGCCTGTCGCTCAGCTCCATTCAGCAATACATGACGCTCGCGTTCAGCCACTGCTACAAGGCGCTGTATTCATGAGCGCGCCGCTGAACATGGCCGTGGTGGAGCAGGCCATTGCCTGGCGCGTGCGCTTGGCATCGGGCGTGTGCGCGGCCGATGAGCTCAGCGCCTGCCAGCATTGGCGTGCGCAACACCCGGACAACGAATTGGCCTGGCAGCGCTTGGACGCCTTGAGCGGACGCTTCGCGGCTGTGGGCTCAGGTGTCGGCCGCGCCACGTTGGATGGCGCCCGCCACGACCCGCAGCGGCGCCGTGCCCTTAAAGCGCTGGCGGTTCTTGTTGCAGCCGGCGGCGCCGGGGTGATCGCACAGCGCAACGATGCCATCCAGCCGTGGCTGGCCGACGTGCGCACCGGCATCGGCGAGCGGCGCAACATCGTTCTGCCCGACGGCGGCCGCCTGCACCTGAACGCCGGCACGGCCGTGGACATCCAGTACACCAGCGAGCAGCGGCTGATCCGTCTGTACCAAGGCGAAATTTTCGTCGAAACCGCCTCCGACCCGCAGCGCCGCCTGTTTTGGGTGAATACCGCCCAGGGTCGCCTGCGTGCGCTCGGTACGCGCTTTCTGCTGCGTGAACGCGGCGAGCTGTGCGAAGTGGCGGTGTATGAGGGCGCGGTGGAAGTGCATCCCGACGATGGCAGCAATGCCAGCGTCATCAATCAAGGCTGGCAAACGCGCTTCAGCCATCACGCCGTGCAAACGCCGCAAGCGGTAGAAAGCGAGCGCAGCAGTTGGGTGGATGGCGTGCTGGTGGCGCGGCACATGCGCCTGGCCGATTTCACCGCCGAGTTCAGTCGCCAGCGCCGCGGCGTGTTGCGCTGCGATCCGGCTGTGGCCGAGCTGCGTATTTCCGGTGTGTTCCCGCTGGATGACAGCGAGCGGGCGCTGCAAGCCGTGGCGCGAACCCTGCCGGTTCAGGTGCTGTATCGCACGCGCTGGTGGGTGACGTTAGCCGCTGTTTAGGCCGCTGGCGTACACACCTTGTTAAGAACAAGGCGCCATTCAGTCACGCGTTGATTGCAATTTCCTCGCCGATGTAAATAATTCCCAAAAAGTTTTGCAGGTTTTTCGGAGTTGCTCGGCCTCCCTTCCGCTAACCACTTTTTCTAGCCGAAGGATTCGTTCATGGCCGTTATTTGCACTCCGCATCTCCTGGCTCGCGCGGTGCGCGTGGCACTGCTTAGCGTCAGCCTGCCTCTGGCGGCGCTGCCGATGGTCGTCAGCGCTGCGCCCGCCAACCAGAATTATCAGATTCCGGCGGGTTCGCTGGACAACGCCTTGAACGCGTTCGCCCGGCGTGCCGGTGTGCTGCTCAGCTTTGACCCGCAATTAACCGCCAGGCGCAGCAGCGCTGGGCTGAACGGCCAGTTTCCGGTGCAGCAAGGGTTCGCCCAATTGCTCGCCGGCTCAGGCTTGCGAGCGGTGCAGGCCAGCGATGGCAGTTTTCGTATTGAACAGGCGCCGGCCCTAAAGGAGGGACAGGTGGAATTGGGTGACGTCAACATCAACAGCAGCAGCCAGGTCGACTCTCCCATCGGCCCGGTGGGCGGTTATGTGGCCAAACGCACCCGAGTCGGCACCAAAACCGACGCCTCGATTCTGGAAACCCCACAGTCCATTTCCGTGGTCAGCCGCGAACAAATGGAAGCCCGTGGCGTAACCACCGTTGAACAAGCGTTGCGCTATACCCCAAGCGTCAGCGTGCCGTACGGCTACGACCCGCGTTACGACTGGATGAGCCTGCGCGGCTTCGACTCGAAAAGCTCCACCTTCGTCAACGGCCTGCCATTGTCGCGCGGCACCTACGGCATGATGCGCCCCGACACCTATTTGCTGGAGCGCGTTGAAGTGCTGCGCGGCCCGGCCTCGGTGCTGTACGGCCAAAGCGAGCCGGGCGGGGTGATCAACTTGGTGAGCAAACGCGCCCCCGATACGCCGCTGCACCAGGTCAGCGTTCGCGCCGGCAGTGATGAGCTCGGCGAACTCGCCGCCGACTTCGGTGGCCCGTTGGACGACCAAGGCACGCTGGCCTATCGCGTGACCATGCTCGGCAACGACATGAACGGCCAAGTCGACAAAACCGACAACCAGCGCCAAGCCTTCGCTCCGACCCTGACCTGGAAGCCAAACGACGACACCGAGCTGACGCTGCTGGCCACCTATCAAAAAGACGACGGCAACTTCGCCTTCAGCCGCGCCTTCGCCCCGGAGCTGATGCAAGCCTTCCGCCTGAAAGACAACCGCGACCCCGATTTCTACGAAGGCGACCCGAACTTCAATAAGTTCGAACGCACCCATGCCTCGCTCGGCTACGAGCTGTCGCACCGCCTCAACGACGTGTGGTCGCTGCGCCAGAACGTGCGCTACGAAAACATGAATTACGACTACCGCTACCTGAACAACATCGGCGTGCGCTTCGACGGCCGCACGTTGACCCGCAGCGCGAACGTGAAAGACGAGCAGTTCAGCGCCTGGTCGATGGACAACCAGGCCGAAGCGAATTTCGACACCGGCCCGGTGAGCCACGACCTTTTGCTGGGCGTGGACTGGCGCCGGCTCGACAACCATGAAATCAGCCGCCTGGGCACCGGCCCGACGCTGGACTTGTACAACCCGCAATACGGCCTCGACGTGCCGCTGCCGGCCAAAGATTCCGACAACGACATCATGCGTCGGCAGACCGGCTTTTACGCCCAGGACCAGATCAAGTTCGACGAACACTGGAACCTGCTGCTTGGCGGGCGTTACGACATCGCCAAAGGCGACACCACCAGCAACCTCAACGGCAGCCGCGTAAGCCGCGATGACGAAGCCTTCACCGGCCGCGTCGGCCTGGTGTATGTCGCTGACAATGGCCTGGCGCCCTACGTTAGCTACAGCGAGTCGTTCAACCCGACCACCGCCACGGATCCTGTAACCAACCAGCCGTTCGAGCCGGAAACCGGCAAGCAATACGAAGTGGGCATCAAGTTCCAGCCCGAAGGGCAGCGCAGCTTTGTGAGCCTGGCGTTTTTCGATATCACCAAGCAAAACGTGGTCAGCACTAACCCCAACAACATCACCGAAGTGCGTCAGGTGGGCGAGGTGCGCAGCAAAGGGTTTGAGATCGAAGCGTTGGCCAGCCTGGCTGAAGGCCTGGACCTGACCGCCAACTACAGCCGCACCGACGCCCGCGTGCAAAAGAGTGTTAACGCCTGGGAAGAAGACACGCGCATGCCGTATGTGCCGCGTGAATCGGCCGGCGCCTGGCTGGATTACACCCAACCGAGCGGCCCGCTGGCCGGCCTTGGCGCAGGCTTTGGTGCGCGCTACACCGGCGAAACCTCGTACACCGGCCGCAACGCCCTGTATGGCTTGTACGGCCCGCGCATCATCAACGTGGAAACCGGCGGCTACACCCTGTTCGACGCCAGCCTGCACTACAAAATCGACGGCCTGAAACTGGCAGTGAATGCCAGCAACCTGGACGACAAGGAATATTACAGTTCGTGCACCGAGCAAGCCTGCTACTACGGCTACGGGCGCACAGTGACCGCGAGCGCGACCTATGACTGGTAACGCTTGGCTATGAAGGAGTCCCGTGAGTAACGCTATTTCGAGCAAAAGCGCCGCCGGCAACTGGAGAACGTCTCCGGTGCTGGCGACCACGTCGCGCATCATCGCGGCCATCTTCGCCGGCTATGGCCTGGCTTACGCCAGCACCATGTTCCTGACGGTGTACCTGCCGCTGGTGCGCAGCGACCGGGTGGTGTTCGCCAGCCTGGCGAGTTTTATCGTCTACGCGGCGGCCATTATTTACACCTTCGCCGCCCGGTCCGCTTCGCGGGCCTGGTTGGTGTTGGTGGGGCTGAGTCTGGTGTTGGCGGCAGCGGCGTTGGTCGCGGGTGATTTCGGAGCACGGCGATGAGTTCGGCAGAGAGCACGGTAAAAAACAAAAGTTTGCGTCAGGCCATGGCCGGCCTGCACACCTGGGGCGGGTTGCTGCCGTCCTGGTTGCTGTTCGTCATCTTGTTCGGCGGCAGCATTGCCTGCTTCGACAAAGAGCTGGAAGTGTGGATGCGCCCGACCCTGCACCCGGTTGGCGAAACCTCGCTGACGCTGGATCAGGTCAGCGCCTGGGTGCAGAAACAAGCACCGAAACCGCCGCACGCCATCTGGATGCGCCCGCCCGACGAGCGCCAACCTTACTGGTACGCCGGCTACGAGCCGCAAAACGAGCTGGAGCCGTTTGTTAGCTTCACCCTCGATCCGCAAACTGGCGAGGTGCTGCCGAAAACCCTCGGCGGTAACTTCTGGTTCACCCTGCATTACAACCTGTTTGGCGGCATGCTCGGCATGTACATCGTCGCCATTGCCGGCATGTTCATGCTGGTGGCGCTGGTCAGCGGCATCATCATTCACCGGCGCATTTTCAAAGATTTCTTCACCCTGCGTCCCGACGCCAACGGCCAGCGCGCCTGGCTCGACGCACACAACCTGTTCGGCGTGGTCGGCCTGCCGTTCCACCTGCTGATCGCCTACACCGGCCTGGCGATTTTCGTCACCTTCTATATGCCCGCAGGCTTGAAGGTGGGCTACAAGGGCGACATCGAAAAGATGTTCTCCGAAGTGCAAGGCCAGTTCGGCCGTGAAGAACTCAAACGTAAAACCGACCACGCTGCCTCCATCGACAAGCTGGTGCTGGACGCCAAACGGCGCTGGGCCGCGAGCGGCGAAGGCGGCACCGAAACCGGCTGGATCAGCGTGCACCACCCCGGCGACAAAGCCGCTGTGGTCGACATTCGCCGCTACGACCGCTCTCGAGTGGTCGACTTCCAGTGGATCATGTCGTACGACGCCACTACCGGCGCCTTCTTGCACGAACAGAAACCCTACAAACCCGGCTACACCGCCTACGCCTGGCTGACCAACGTGCACATGGCGCAATTTGGCGGCGCCATTGTTCGCTGGCTGTACCTGGGGTTGGGCCTGATGGGCTGCGCCATGGTGGCCGGCGGGTTGCAGGTGTGGCTGCGCAAGCGCGAAGCCAAAGGCGGCTGGGGCGTGGGCTTCGTGCGGGCCATGAACGGCGCGGTGCTCGGCGGCTTGCCGATTGCCAGCCTCGGTCTGCTGTATGGCAACCGGCTGATTCCGAACACCGTCAACCTGCGCGACCACTGGGAGGCATACACCTTTATTGGCGTGTGGATCGCGGTCGCCCTATGGGCCATCGCGCGCCGCAACAGTGGCCGGGTAGGGCGAGATCTATTCTCCGTCGCCGCCGTGTTGGCGTTGGGGCTGCCGGCGCTGGACGTGCTCACCGGCCAACCGGGCGCCCTGAGCGCCGCCATCGCGCGCGGTGACTGGCGCGTGCCGGGCATCGACCTGGCGATTTTTGCCGTTGGCCTGCTGTGCGCGAAATTGGCCTGGTGGCCGCGCGTGGCCAAAGAAGCGCCGGCGAAGGTCCGCGCGAAACGGGAACGCCGTGAGCTGGCAGAGGAGAGCGTCTGATGTTGTTTCTTGCTTTCGGCCTTAACTATCTGGGCATGACAGCCCTGTGCCTGGCCATGTCGCGCCACCATAAAGCGCTGCTCAACAGCGCACCGTCCAACGCCCGCACCTACGGTTTGCGCGCGGTCGGCGCGTTGTTGCTGGCGCTGGGCATGGCCTTGAACATCATCGAACTGACGGCCGACATGGGCATCATCACCGGGCTGTTGCAGCTGATGCTGGCTGGCCTGAGCGTCGGCTTGCTGATGGCCTGGCGCAGCGGCTGGGTGCTGCCGCTGAGTGGAATTTTGCCGCTGAGTGGCTTGATCGCGTTGTTGGCCTGAAACAGCGGCTTTAAACCAACCCACCGTCATCCCCGCGAACGCGGGGATCCAGGCTTTGCCGGCCACCGACTCTACCTGCAGCACTCTGGATTCCCGCCTGCGCGGGAATGACAGTTTTTTTGTTCGGTTACGGTTTCAACGCCGCCCGATACTCCCCAGGGGTCGCCCCCAAGGCACTGCGAAACCGATTACTGAAATGACTGGCACTGCCAAATCCACATGCCAGCGCCACATCCCCCAGCGGCAGAGCAGTGTCTTTCAGCAACTGCTGAGCCCGCACCAGACGCCGCGCCAATAGATACCGGTGCGGCGGCACGCCAAAGCTTTCCCGGAACATGCGCGCGAAGTGGTATTCCGACAGCGCCGCCAGCGTGGCCAGTTGGCCCAGGCTGATGGGCTCGCTCAGGTGCGCTTCGATGTACTCGCCCAGCACGCGGCGCAACGCCGGCGCCAGTCCGCCCTTGAGTCGCAGGTTTTGCCGCTGGCCCACCTGGTTGAACAGGGCATGGCTGATCATTTCGTGCGCCAGGCTGCTGGTCAGCAAACGCTCGCCGGGCTCATTCCAGTTCAGCGACGTGAGCTGGTGGAAGCGTTGGGCTTGCAGCGGGTCGTCAACAAAGGTGCCTTCGCGCAATTCCACTTCCCGTGGCTCGCGGTCCAGCAGGCTGATGGCGCTCAGGGCGAAGCGTTCGGGGCTGATATACAGGTGCGCCAGGCGGATGTCGCCGTTGATGACCCAGGAAGAATCGTGGCCCACCGGCATGATGCACAGCTTGCCCGGCGCGCCTTTTTCGCCCGGTTTTTCACGGCGAAACGTGCCGGTGCCGCCAGCCAGATAACACGACAAGGTGTGATGACTCGGCCCCTCGTACTCGCGCGCGTCGTGGTGGTTGCTCCACATGGCGGCGCTCAAGCCGTCGCCCAATTCGGCGCAATGCTCCAGCTGCGCATTGGGCGAGCTGTTGAGCGCTTGGAACACCTGAATGTGAGAAAGCTGCGACATGGCACGGGGCGCTGACGGGGGGCGATGACGGCTATGGTAACGCCGACGCACGTGGCTGCCAGCCGCCGCCGGTAAATAAGCGCAAGTTTGTGCAAGCGGGCGCGAGGTGAGCTGAGCAGACTGCCGGCATCGCTCAGGAGCACTGCCATGAACCTCTCGTTGTACCTGCTTACCGTGCTGATCTGGGGCACCACCTGGATCGCCATTAAGCTGCAAGTCGGCAGCGTCGCCATCCCGCTGTCCATCGCCTATCGCTTCGGCCTGGCGGCGCTGGTGCTGTTTGCCGTGTTGCTGCTCAGCCGCCGCCTGCAACCGCTCAACCGCCGCGCGCAATGGCTGTGTCTGGCCCAGGGCTTGTGCCTGTTCTGCGTGAACTTCATGTGCTTTTACACCGCCAGCCAGTGGATTCCGAGCGGGCTGATCGCCGTGGTGTTTTCCACCGCCACGCTGTGGAACGCCATTAATGCGCGGGTGTTTTTCGGCCAACGCATCGCCCTCAACGTCATGACCGGCGGCGCGCTGGGGCTGGCCGGGCTGGCGTTGCTGTTCTGGCCTGAGCTGGCCGGCCACGAAGCCAGCCGCGAAACCCTGATCGGCCTGGCGTTGGCGCTGTTCGGCACGCTGTGTTTTTCCGCCGGCAACATGCTGTCCAGCCTGCAACAGAAAGCCGGCTTCAAACCGCTGACCACCAACGCCTGGGGCATGCTTTACGGCGCGCTGATTCTGAGCGGCTATTGCCTGGTCACCGGCACGCCGCTGAGTTTTGATGCGAGCACGCAGTACGTGTGGTCGTTGCTGTACCTGGCGATTCCGGGTTCGGTGATTGGCTTTACCGCGTACCTGACCCTGGTCGGGCGCATGGGGCCGGACCGGGCGGCGTACTGCACGGTGCTGTTTCCAGTGGTGGCGCTGAATATCTCGGCGTTTGTTGAGGGTTACCAATGGAGCGCACCGGCATTGATGGGGCTGGTGTTGGTGATGGTGGGGAATGTGTTGGTGTTCAGGAAGGCGAAGCCGGTTGTGGGGGTGGCGTTGGCGCGGTGACCGAGGTTTGGTCCGGCCCTCACCCTAGCCCCTCTCCCGCCAGCGAGAGAGGGGAACTGAACGGCGTTCGACACTTCATCTTCGGTCGGCTCCCTCTCCCGCTAGGCCGACCGGGCAGGCGAGAGGGGCCGTTGATCTTGATCGACCGGCCATTGACCCAATTCTGACCCACGGGTTTAATTCCCGCTCTTCCAACGGAGCACGCCCGTGTTAACCCATCTCGACTCTCAAGGCCGCGCCAATATGGTCGATGTCACCGACAAAGCGGTGACCTTCCGTGAAGCCGTGGCCGAAGCTTACGTGCGCATGCAGCCGCAGACGCTGCAATTGATTCAGTCTGGCGGCCACCCCAAGGGCGACGTGTTTGCCGTCGCGCGCATTGCCGGTATTCAAGCGGCGAAGAAAACCAGCGACCTCATTCCCCTGTGCCATCCGCTGATGCTCACCGGCGTCAAAGTCGAGCTCACCGCCGAGGGCGAAGACCGCGTGCGCATTCAGGCACGGTGCAAATTGTCTGGCCAGACTGGCGTCGAAATGGAAGCCCTGACCGCCGCCAGCGTCGCCGCCCTGACGCTGTATGACATGTGCAAAGCGGTGGACCGCGGCATGGTGATCGAGTCGGTGCGCCTGCTGGAAAAACTCGGCGGCAAGAGCGGCCATTTCAAGGCCGACGAGGTGCAGTGATGATCCGCGTGCAGTATTTCGCCCGTTACCGCGAGGCCGTCGGCATCGACGCCGAGCAAATCAACGACACCAGCGCGTTCGCTACCCTCGATGCCCTGCGCCTGCACCTGCTGGCCCGTGGCGGCGTATGGCAGGTGCTCAGCGAGCAGAACCTGATGTGCGCCCGCAACCAGGAACTGTGCGGCCTCGACGAGCCCCTGGCAGACGGCGATGAAGTGGCGTTTTTCCCCACCGTGACCGGAGGCTGACATGGCCATTCGCGTACAAGCTGCCGCCTTCGACCCGGGCCTGGAACTCAACGCCATGCACGCCGCCAATGCCGGCGTGGGTGCGGTGGTGAGCTTTGTCGGCTACGTACGCGACTTCAACGATGGCCGTGATGTGTCGGGCATGTTCCTCGAACACTTTCCTGGCATGACCGAAAAGGCCCTCGGCAAAATCGCCGACGAAGCGGGCCAGCGCTGGCCGCTTTTAAAGGTTGAGGTGCTGCACCGCATTGGCCGACTGGAACCGGGCGAGCCCATCGTATTCGTCGCCACCAGCAGCGCGCATCGCCAGGCCGCGTTTGATGCCTGCGCCTTCATCATGGACTACCTGAAAACCCGCGCGCCGTTCTGGAAACAGGAAGACACCCCCCGAAGGGCCGCGCTGGGTTGAAGGCAAGTGCAGTGACAAGGATGCGGCGCAGCGGTGGGAGAAGTAGGGGTAAAAGCATCGCCCGCCCACGGTCTGTAGGAGCGGCTTTAGTCGCGATGCTTTTTTCACCATCCTCCCGCCCGCGGCGGTCTGACGTTCGGGGGCTAGGCTCGCCCAGGCGTGTGTATTTCCCTGATAAATACTGGATCCCCGCGTGCGCGAGGATGACGGAGGTTTTGTTGGAAGATTTCCGTCAATCATAAAAAAAGCCCGTCACGGAGACGGGCTTTTTCGTAAACCACCAGCGCTTTAGTGCTTACGCGGCACCGGCGTCAGCAACTCGGTCGGCGGCGTCTCGCAGTTGATCTTGCGACCGAGCAATTCTTCAATCGCCGGCAACTGATATGAGTCGTCTTCGCCGGCAAAGCTGATCGACACGCCACTGGCACCCGCGCGGCCGGTGCGGCCGATGCGGTGTACGTAGTCGTCCGGCATTTCCGGCAGGGTGAAGTTGATGACGTGGCTGATGCCGTCGATGTGAATGCCGCGACCGGCCACGTCGGTGGCAACCATCACGCGAATCTTGCCTTCGCGGAAGCCTTCCAGGGTTTTGATGCGTTTGTGCTGCGGCACGTCGCCAGACATTTGCGCGGCGCTCACGCCGTCACGCAGCAGACGCTCTTCAATGCGGCGTACTTCGTCTTTGCGGTTGGCAAACACCATCACCCGTTCCCAGTTGTTCTGGGTGATGAGGTTGTACAGCAGCTTGTATTTGTCGCTGCCGGCGACGGCGTAGATGTGTTGTTCCACGGTGTCGCTGGCGACGTTTTCCGGCTCGATCTCAACAATGGCCGGGGTGGTGGTCCATTGCTTGGCGAGGTTCATCACGTCTTCGGTGAAGGTCGCGGAGAACAGCAGCGTCTGGCGCTCGTTCTTCGGCGGCGTCTGGCGAATGATCTGGCGAACCTGCGGAATAAAGCCCATGTCGAGCATGCGGTCGGCTTCGTCCAGCACCATCACTTCGACCATATCCAGGTGCACTTCGCCGCGCTGGGCGAAGTCCAGCAGGCGACCCGGAGTGGCCACCAGAATGTCGCAGTAACGCGACTCGAGCTGCTTGAGCTGCTTGTCGAAATCCATGCCACCGACAAACGACATCACGTTGAGGCCGGTGTACTTGGTCAGCGCCACGGCGTCTTTGGCGATTTGCACCACCAGTTCACGCGTCGGGGCGATGATCAGCGCACGCGGCTCGCCCATGTAGCGCTCTTTCGGCGCCGGCGTTTGCTGCAGCTGGGTGATGATCGAAATCAGAAACGCGGCGGTTTTGCCGGTGCCGGTTTGTGCGCGGCCGATGGCGTCCTGACCTTTGAGCGTGTAACCGAGCACTTCGGCCTGAATCGGCGTGCAGTACGGGAAGCCCAGGTCATGGATGGCGTGCATCAGCTCGGGCGACAGGGCGAAGTCGTGGAAGCGGGTTTTGCCGGCTTGCGGCTCGACGGCGAAGTCTTCCAGTTTCCAGGTGCTGACCACCGGCGCAGGACGGGCGCGGCGTGGTTTTTCGGTTGGCGTGGCGGGCGCGCTAGGCGCTGGAGCGGCGTCGGTGTGCTCGGTTTTCGCTGCGCGTGGCGGCTGCGGCTGGCTGGTGCTGGCCTGGCGGGGGCTGTCTACGGCAGGAGAGGACGCGGAAGAGGGGGCGGCAGGAACAGACGTCGGCTGCTCGCCTTCGCCTTTGCCAAACATTTTTCTTGAGTGCTTTGAGCACGGGAATCTCTTCAATTGGTTAAGGAATGAACGCCCGCCAGTGTAAAGCAATAAGCCGGTGCGGCGAAATGTTGCACGCAACCGGCTCAATATCTGCTAGCGACAGACGTTCCGTCCGTTCACCTCACGCCTCTGGCAGCGTTTGCAGCAACAGGCGCTGCACGTTGCCGCCCATGATCGCCGCGATGTCTTGCTGGCTGAAACCGGCCTTGAGCAGCCCCTCGGTCAGCTGCGCCAGGCCGGTGCTGTCGAACGGGGCATGAATGGTGCCGTTGAAGTCCGAGCCCAAGGCCACGTGCTCCACGCCCACTTTGTCTGCGGTGTAGCGAATGGCTTTGACGATGGCCGGCACGCTGGTTTCGCACACCGCCGTTTCCCAGAAACCGATGCCAATCACGCCGCCGGTGGCAGCAATTTTCTGGATGTGGGCGTCGCTAAGGTTGCGCGTGCCGGGGCAGGTGCCTTCGACGCCGGTGTGGGAGACCAGCACCGGGCGGGTGGCCATGGCGAGTACGTCATCAATCAATGGGCGCGAGGCGTGGGCCAGGTCGATGAGCATGCCTTTCTGTTCCAGGCGCGTAATCACCTGACGGCCCAGCGGGGTGAGGCCGCCTTTGTCCCAACCATGGGCTGAGCCGCCCACTTCATTGTCGAAGAAGTGCGTGAGGCCGGCGATGCGGAAGTCGGCGTCGTACAGGCGGTCGACGTTTTCCAGCTTGCCTTCGATTACCTGCAAGCCTTCGGTGGCCATGATGCCGGCGACGCGGTGCGGGTCTTTTTTCCAGGCCTCTATAAAGGAAGCGAGGCCGCTGCGGGTTCTGATCACCACCAACTTGCCTTCGCTGCCGGCCGCCGCTTCGTTGAGCTTCTGGCTTTGGTACAGCGCGCGTTGCAACAGGCTTTTCCAGGTGTTGGTCGGCCAGCGCTGAGCCATGACCAGCAAGGTGATGTCGTCGCTGTCGCTGCCGTTTTTCTCGTAATTGAGGTTGTGCGGGGTTTTGGTAACGGTGGAAAACACCTGCAAGGCCACGCCGCCTTCGATCAGACGCGGCAGGTCGGAATGGCCGTAGCTCACGCGTTTGAGCAGGTCGCGCTGCCACAGCAACCCGTCGTTGTGCAGGTCGGCGATAAACAGGGTTTTGTGCAGGGTTTCGGCTTGTTCGTTGGCGGGGTAGGGCGCCGGGTTTTCCACGCTGTTGAGCGTGCGGTCCAGGTACGTTGGCAGGCTGAAGAAAACCCCAAAACCAATGACCAGCAGAACCAGTACCACAATCGATAATTTGCGCATGGGGTGCTTCCGAGCTTTGTAATTGTGGGCGCGACTCTAGCAAATCGCGAAGACGGGATGGGGTTGGTCCCTGTCCCCTAAACGCAGGTGAGCGCGATAAATTTAGCCGCGTGTCGGTACTCAAGCTCCCTCTCCCGCCAGCGGGAGAGGGCTGGGGTGAGGGCCTGCCGTTACGCTATCTCGGCATTCGTCGGAAACCCAACCAGCGTCATAAGCCTGGAGTAGAATCCGCCGCCGTAGCGCCCCGAATCCGGTCGGCGCACGGTTAGCCAGGGCCTTTCGAAGTGGCCCTGAAGGTGAGGTTGTTGATGTCGCTGCAAACGCTGTTTTCCCTCGCGTTGTCCCACCCCGCTCAATCCATCAATGCGCTGGCCCTGTTCTTCGCCGTCGCCGGCAGCTGGCTGTTGATCGCCACCCACATTCGCCAGCGCCGTGCGGTGAGTGGTCTGGTAACCGAAGCGGACATTGCTGAAACCGCCGAACTCGCCGCGCTGGATATCTCTACCCAGCAGCTCAATCGTTTTTTCACCAGCTTTGGTTACGCGTGCTTGGGCGTTGCGCTGGCGGTGTCGTGGTTTAGCACCCAGGTTTGATCGAACCCCACGAACAAAAAGGCGGCACCCGAATAACCGGGGCCGCCTTTTTTTATTGCCTGCCTGAACCCTACAACGGCAACCCAGCCTTGATGCGGTACTGATTGCGCACCGGCGTCGCGTATTGCACCACCAGGTAAGGTCGCTGCTCAGCCGGGCAACTGTCCAGACGCTTTTGCCACTCGGTCTGCGCCGCCGCCAATTCTTCGGCCGGAAACAACTCGGTGGCATCCGGCACCTGCAACGTCGGGTCGCGGTCTGCCCACTGCGCATACGCCAGGTAGTGCGCTGGGAACAGGCGGTAGCCGCTGAGAATCTGCCGGTCCATTTCCATTGCCAACTGCTTGGCGTCCTCGAAGCCTTCGGTTACCGGCGGTGCGAAGTTCAAATGCACGCGGCCTTTGTAGCCGGTGATGCCCTGGCCGATGCTCTTGTCATCTTCCCCGGCCGCCTTTTCGTAGGTGCCGGTGCTGGCGCGGATGTACAGCTCGCGCGCTTTGGCCTGGTCGCACGGGTCGTACTCGTAGCTGATCGAAACCGGCACTAGATTCAGCCCACCAATCACCTCGGCGAACGGCTCGTCTTTGCGGCTCATGTGGAACATCTTGAGAATCGCCGAATCGGTACGGTCGTCACCGTCTTTGGCGCGGCCTTCGGCTTGGGCGATCCAGATGGACTCGCCGTCGTGACGAATCGAATGGTTGATATACGCCGACAACAGCTGAAACGCTGCCAGCTTCTCGCGGCGTCCGGTGATTGAACGGTGCACGATAAAGCTCTTGTTCAAGCGCATCAGGTCGCTAACAAACGGCTTTTGCAGCAGGTTGTCGCCGATGGCAATGCGCGGCGTCGGCAGACCGGCGTGATACACGGCGTAATTGACGAAGGCCGGGTCCATTACGATGTCGCGGTGGTTGGCCAAAAACAGGTAGGCGTTGCCAGCTTTCAAGTGCTCCAGGCCGCTGTACGTCACGCCATCGGTGGCGTGCTCAATGCTGCGGTCGACGTACACCTCAACCTTGTCCTGCAACGCGGCTACCGAATTGATCGAGGCAAACTGCGAACGCAGACGGTGGGCGATCAGTGGCTTGAGCAGCCAGGAAAAATGGCGAGACAAACGCGGAAAACGGAAGTGGGTAATGATCTGCAAAAACGCAGGGTCTGCCAGCAGGCGCGCCAAAACGGCAGGGACCTCGGCGTCAGCGTACGGTCGGATGGCATCGAATTCGCCCATCATGCTCTCTTGTTCTGCGAGTGGAATGGCACTGTGGGTGCGTGGTCAGCAATAGACCGGCGATTATACAGACAAGTCACAGCGCAGCTTGCGCCTTAATAATTAGGCGAAACGGCGGCGTCTGGAGTCTTATGGTTAACACCTCAACCTGAGAGGCTTTGCCCATGCTCGAAACCCAGTTCTACGACTGCCCGTACTGCGGCGAACCCGCGGAAGCGGTGCTCGATCTGTCTGGCGGCGATCAGCAGTACATTGAAGATTGCCCGGTCTGCTGCCGGCCGATTGTGTTTGATCTGCGTACCGATGGTGATGGCTGGGAGTTGGATGTTCGCGCGGAGAACGACTGATGCAACGCATATATGAGCCACAAGATTTACTCGAGGCTGAATTGCTCACGCGCATGTTGGCCAGCGAGGGCGTTGAAGCCCACGTCACCGGTGGCCACCTGCTAGGCGCAGCGGGAGAACTGCCGGCGTTGGGTTTGCTCGGCTTGATGGTGGCCAATCAGCAGGCCGAGCACGCGCGCAGCTTGATCGCCGCGTACAATGCCGCGCTGCCGCTGCCGGGCGACGAACCGCCCGAAGACCCGCACGGCGTGCTGCTCTGTTGATCCCTTCTTTTATGTGAGCCCGTTGCCTGATGTGTGGACGCTACGCCCTGTTTCGCTGGACGCCCGCGCTGGCGGCAATTCCTGGTTTTCCTGCCGCGCAACAGCCGGGCTGGAACATCGCCCCGGCCAGCCAGGTGCTGATGCTGCGTCAGGTAGAAGGCGAACGACACGCCGCCCTCGCGCGTTGGGGCCTGACGCCGCCGTGGCTCACTGACCTGTCGAAAACCCCCGCCCACGCCCGCGCCGAAACCCTGGCCGAACAACCGATGTTTCGCGAGGCCTTTCGCCTGCGTCGCGCCCTGCTGCCGGCCAATGGTTTTTACGAATGGCGCGGCACGGTGCGCAAGCGGCCTTACTGGATTACCCGCGAAGAATCGCCGCTTTATTTCGCGGCTGTCTGGGAGGCGTTTCCGGTGGAAGGCCACACCTACCTGAGCGTGGCGGTAGTGACGCAGCCGGCGAATGGCTTGCGCCGACCGCTGATTCTCGATGCCCGGGGCCAGGACGTCTGGCTGGCCGACGATGCGCCACTGCCGGCGCTGCAGGAATTGTTATGCCAGCCCAACCCGGTGTTGCGCGAGCGGGCGCTGGCGCACTTTGTGAACGACCCAAAACTCAATGCGCCGGAATGTCTGACACCGGCTTAAGGCTGCTCGGGGAACAGGTTTTTATCGCTGAACTGCGCGAGCAAATGGTCGAACACCAGGCGCACCCGAGGCGACACCGGGCCTCGCTGCGGGCGGTAGATAAACAGATCCCAAGGGCTTGGCGCCAGCGCATCCAGCACGCGGACCAGCGCCCCGCTGCGCAGATGCGGCACGGCTAAATAGCTGGGTATTTGTGCATAGGCCAGGCCGGCCAACACCACTTCCAACTCCGCCTCCGGGTCGTCGCTGATAAACGCGGCGGGCTCGGGGAATAGCTGCTCGTTATTGGCAAACATCCACGGCCAGGGCCTGCCGCTGCGGCGGTCGATCAGCGCGCTCAGCGGCTGTTGTTGCAGTTGCTCAAGCGACCTCGGTTCCCCGCCACTGGCCAACAGCGCCGGGCTGGCGACCACATGCAGCGGCACTTTGGCCATGGGCCGGGCGATGTAGCGACGGTCGCGAATCATGCCGACGCGAATGCCGATATCGATTTGCCCGGCCACGGCGTCGGTCATTTCGTCCTCGAGGCGCAATTCCACCTGCAAACCAGGATGCTCGCGCAGCAGCTGGCACCAAAAGTTGCACCAGAAAACGTCGGCCGATGGCATGGGGCGCGGTAATGCCAACCCTGCCGCTTAGAGCGACCGCCTGGCTGCGGGTGTTGCGTTGAAACAGCTCATCCACGCTTTCCAGTGTCTGCTGCGCCTGCGCGGCCACCCGCTGGCCGAACGCGGTTATCTGCACCTGGCGCGTACTGCGGTGAAACAGGATTTCGCCGAACTGCTGCTCCAACTCCTGGATCGCCCGCGTCACGCTTTGTGGCGAAATACTTAGGCGCGTGGCCGCCTCGCGAAAGCTGCCGGCTTCGGCGGCGGCGCACAGTATTTTCAGCAGTTCCATGCGGTTGAGCATTAGCGGGCGCCTTGTTTGATTGTTCCAGAATTAGGAATAGCCAAATCTTATCTGTTCCATTTTCAGTTGCAAGCCTGCTCTCCATACTCGCCTTCAACCGGAGCCAACTACATGGCCCGACACCTTGAGGATTGCAGCATGAGCACGAACATTTCTGGAAAAGTAGTGGTGATCACCGGCGCCAGCAGCGGTTTGGGTGAAGCGACAGCCCGTCGTCTGTCGGCCCTCGGCGCCTCGGTGGTGCTCGGCGCGCGCCGCAAAGACCGCCTCGACACACTGGTCAGTGAGCTGACCGCTGCCGGCGGCAAGGCCGTGGCCTACACCACCGATGTCACCCAGCGCGCCGATGTTGAAGCGCTGCTGCAAGGCGCCGTCGACACCTTTGGCCGGGTAGACGTGCTGATCAACAACGCCGGTTTGATGTCCATCGCGCCGATGAGCGAAGGGAAAGTGGACGAGTGGGACCGCATGATCGACATCAACATCAAAGGTCTGCTCTACGGCATCGCCGCCGCCTTGCCGCGCTTCCAGCAGCAGAACAGCGGCCACTTCATCAACGTCGCTTCGATCGCCGGCCACAAAGTATTCAGCCCGGGCGGCACCGTTTACAGCGGCACCAAGTTCGCCGTGCGCGCCATCAGCGACGGCTTGCGCCATGAAGTGGGCGGGGCGATTCGCACCACCGTTATTTCGCCGGGCGCTGTGGACACCGAGCTGAAACACGGCAGCTCGCACAAGGCCAGCAGCGACACCGTCAATGAGTTCTACAAAATGGCCATTCCGGCGGACTCGGTCGCGCGGGCGATTGCCTTCGCCATTGAACAGCCGGCGGATGTGGATGTCAGCGATATCTTGCTGCGCCCCACCGTGCAGGACTTCTGAGGTCGCTCGGCTGCGCGTCGGCCGGCTCTAACTCGCTCGATCTTGGGTGGTGTGAGGTCGGCGAAGATCAAAAGCATCGAGGCTGAAGCCTCTCCTACAGGGAACGGGTTCCGTTGGGGAAACGGATCTCTTGTAGGAGAGGCTTTAGCCTCGATTTCCTGCAAGCGATGAACGTTGACCCAGGCGCGGTCAGTCCTTGCGACGCTTGAGCTGATCCATCAACTGCGTAGGCAAGTTGCGGATGGTCAGGGTGCCTTGTTCTTCGTTGTAGTCGATGTTCGAGCCCAGCAAATGCGCTTCAAAGCTGATCGACAACCCCTCGGCCCGCCCGGTGAACCGGCGGAATTGGCTGAGGGTGCGTTTGTCGGCGGGAATCTCCGGCGAAAGGCCGTAGTCTTTGTTGCGAATGTGGTCGTAGAAGGCTTTCGGCCGTTCTTCGTCCAGCAGGCCAGACAACTCCTGCAGCGTCATCGGCTCGCCGATTTTGGCCTGGCTGGTGGCGTAGTCCACCAGGGTATCGGTCTTGGCGCGCGCCTGTTCTTCGGGCAGGTCTTCGCTTTCCACGAAGTCGCTGAAGGCTTTGAGCAGGGTGCGCGTTTCGCTCGGTGAGTCGACGCCTTCCTGGCAGCCGATAAAGTCGCGGAAGTATTCCGACACCTTCTTGCCGTTCTTGCCTTTGATAAACGAGATGTACTGCTTGGACTGCTTGTTGTTCTGCCATTCCGACAGGTTGATGCGCGCCGCCAGGTGCAGTTGACCGAGGTCCAGGTGCTTGGCGGGGGTCACGTCCAGCGCGGCGTTTACCGCCACGCCTTCACTGTGGTGAAGCAGGGCGATGGCCAGGTAATCGGTCATGCCTTGCTGATAGTGAGCGAACAACACGTGGCCGCCGGTGGAGAGGTTCGACTCTTCCATCAGCTTTTGCAGGTGCTCCACGGCCTGACGGCTGAAGGCGGTGAAATCCTGATTGCCCGCCTGGTACTCCTGCAACCAGCCACTGAACGGAAACGCCCCCGACTCCGCCTGGAAAAAGCCCCACGCTTTGCCCTGCTTGGCGTTATAGCTTTCGTTGAGGTCGGCCAACATGTTCTCGATGGCTTGCGACTCGGCCAACTCGCTGTCGCGGGCATGGAGCACGGCGGGCGTGCCGTCGGGTTTCTTTTCGATCAGGTGGACGATGCAGTGGCGGATGGGCATGGGATTACCTTTGAAGCGAATTCGGGTAGCAGCGCAGAAGCCGCCAGAATTGCTTTGGCCAGACCCGCGTGCACGTGGCGCGAAGTGTACCTGAGCTATTGGGCCGAAGGGCACGGCGGCGAGCTTGTGGACGGTCATCCTGACTGGCTAAAGTAGCGGCTTTATTGCTGGCCACGGACGGTGTCGATGCATTCTTCAAGCACTTTTGCGCCCCAGATGGAGAGCGCTGCAACCGCGCAAAACCTTGCTCACATCGAAGCGATGGTGGAGCGAGGCCTGTTTGCTCAGGCTCACAGCCTGGCGCAATCGCTGGGGGACTACCGCCAATGGCGCGGCCCGGTTGCTATGGCGCTGGCGTCGCGGTTGGTCAACCAACTGGGCGTACCGCGTCTGGCCGATGTGCTGGCCTACCTTGGCTACAAACGCTATCCGCTGGCACCCGAATCGCGGCTGCGCTATGCCTATTTTCTGCTGGCACGGCGAGGGCCGTATCGGGCCTGGCAGTTTATGCGCCAGCTCGCCGAGTGGTGGCCCGAACACGCCACGCACCGTGCCGAGTGGCTGGCGTTTCAATCACGGGTCTACGCCCAGCTTCGCGACTTCTCCCGCAGCGCCGAGTTGCACGCCCAGGTGCAAGCCTGTGCGGTGGACGATCCGTGGCTGGACGTACAGCGCAGCTATAGCCTCGAGCGCGAAGATCGTTTTCACGAAGCGCTGGAACTCTGCGAAGCGGCGTTGTTGCGCCATCCCGACCATCACCATGCGCTGTTGCAGGCGGCCGATTTGCAGTTTCAGCTAAACCAGGACGAACAGGCCCTGGCTCGCCTGCGGGCGGCTGCAGCGCGCATGGAAAGTTCGGCGATGTGCGGGCAACTGGCCGAACAGTTGCTGGAGCGTCAGCACCTGGATGAAGCGTGGGAGTGGTTTGACCGCTCCCAGCAATGGGCGCTGTTGGCCGATAAAAACGGGGGGCACTGGTACGCCGGTCGGCGCTGCGACATCGCCTGTCTTCGCGGAGACTACGAAGCGGCTGCGGGCTACGCCGAAGCGGCCGGCGGCGGCTTCTATCAGGCGATACGCGAACGCCTGGCCGCGCCGCAGGGGCAGCGCAAGGTGCTGCCGGTCACGTTTATTCGTCAACACCACATGACCTGCGCCCCGGCCACGTTGACCGCGCTGTCGGGCTACTGGGGCCGCGCCGTGTCGCACCTCGACGTTGCAGAGGCTATCTGCTACGACGGCACCAGCCATTTAGCTGAGCGCACCTGGGCGCAGAACAACCAGTGGCTGACCGTGGAATTCACCGTCGACTGGCCGACCAGCGTGGCGCTAATTGAGCGCGGCGTGCCCTTTACGCTCACCGTTCAGTACACCGGCAGCGGTCACCTTCAGGCCGTGGTGGGCTACGACGAACCGCGCGGCTCGCTGCTGATTCGTGATCCGGCGCAGTCACAATTCGCCGAGTACCTGGCCGAGCCGCTGTTTATCAATCAGGCCGTGGCGGGGCCGCGCGGGATGTTGATGCTGCCGATGGACGAAGCAGCGCGAATCGACGGCGTGCACCTGCCCGACCGCGAGCTATGGGACATCTATTACCGGTTCAACGCAGCCTTGCAAAACCACCAGCGTGCCGACGCGGTGGCGTGCGTCGACGAGCTGCTGGCCTCTGCCCCGGACCATCGCTTGACCTTGCAGGCCCAGCGCGCGCTGTACGGCTACGACGGTCGCGAGCAGCAAACCCTGGAGGCGGTGGAAAAGCTGCTGGAGCGTTTCCCCGCCGACTCCAACCTTATTTTGTCGAAAACGTCGTCCCTGGCAGTGCTACAGCCGCGCGATGTGCAACTGGCGTGGTTGCAATCACACGGCCAGGAACGCTGGAGCGATCCGCTGATTACGCTGCGCTACGCCGACTTGCTGAGCGCGGACGAGCGCATGAACGCGCAGGTGCAACTGCTGGTGGAGCGCGCGTTGCGCCAATCGTCTTTCGAGCCGCACGGCTGGCGAATACTGGCCGGTCAACGTTGGAGCGAAGGGCTGCGCGAGCAAGCGTGCGAGTTGTACCGCATTGCCAGTTGCCTGAACGGCACCCTGGAGAGCTTCGCCGGCGAATACTTCCGTGCCATGCGCTGCGTCGGGCGGGTGGATGAAGGCCTGCTATTTCTACGTCAGCGTCAGGCGCGGCTGGGGCGACTGGACTCAGGCCCGAGCCTGACCCTCAGCGAGTTCCTCGAAGAACTGGAAATGAACCACGAAGCCCGCGCCGCCCTGGAGCAGGCGCAGCAATGGCGACCGCAAGACGCCGATGTGCTGCTGAGTCTGGCGAGCTTTTGCAGCCGCCACGGCGACCATGAGCAGGCGCTGGCCTGGCTGCAGCAGGCCGAACCCTACAGCCGCCGCAGCAGTTGGTTGCGCGCCTCGGTCCTGTGCAGCCAGCGCAGCAATGGTGATCTCAACCAGGCACTGGTCTGGTGTCAGGAAGCGGCTGCACTAGAACCGCTGAATATGGTGTCGCACCGCATGCTGGTGCGCCTGTTGGTGCTTACGGAAGGCGATGAAGCGGCGGACGCTTATGTTCAAGGGCTGATAGCCGAGCACCCACACCATTACGGCATCGCCGAATTACATGTGCAGCGCGCTCAGCGTATTTCCCTTTCCCACGCTGAGGCAGCGTTGCGGCGCTTGCTTGAGCACCACCCGCAAGACGCCTGGGCATTGCGCGAACTGGCTGTTGTGCTAACCCGCCAGGGCCGACCTGACGAGGCATTGACCCTGTGCGAACTTGCGAAGCGCTTCAACTCCAACACGCCCGCGCTCTACCAAACCCTGGCCTATGTGTTGCTGCAACATGGCCAGCGTGAGCAAGCGCGCGACGCACTGCGCACCGCTCTGCGTCTGAGCGTCGACAGCGACTACGCCATCGGTGTGCTGCTCGACACCCGCGACAGCCGAGAAGAAGCCCAGCAAGACCTTGCATTTATTCACAGTGAACTGGCGCGCCAGATTACCTTCGGTGCCGGCTGGATGGCTTACGCCGAGCAGGCGCAAGGCCTGATTGAGCCGGAACAACTGCTCGAACAATTGAGCGACGCGTTGCACCACCGCTCCGATCTCTGGCAGCTGTGGGTGGTGTTGGCGCGCCAACATGGGCGCATGGGCCAGCCGGAAAAAGCCGGCAGCGTGTTGCAAAGTGCCATCGAGCGCTTCCCGTTCCTGCCTCGTTTGTCACTGGAAAAAGCCGACCTGCAAAAACAACAGGGTCAGCTCGAAGACAGCCTCGTCACCTTGCGTGAAAGTTTCCGCATCAGTCCCCATTGGACGGCCACCGTCAGCCTCTACGTGGATTGCCTGCTGGAGCTGGGCGGGCGGTTGCCGGAGGCCGAAACCCTGCTGCGCGATGTGCTCAAACGCGAGCCTGACGACAGCGAGCTGCGCGCCTACCTGGCCTATGTGCTGGGCGAGCAGGAAATTTATGTGTACGCCGCCGATGAGGCCGAACGCGTGTTACGCGACGAGCCCGGCAACGGCTGGGCCTGGAACCAATTGCGCCGCTACTGCGAAGCGCTGAAAGAACCCCAGCGGCCATTGCAACTGGCGCAGGAATTGGTTCAGCGGCGCAGTGCCGATGTTGACGCCTGGTTGGCCCTGGCGATTCTTGAAGCAGACGCTGAAGCCAAAGAGCGGGCGCTGCGTGAAGCGCTGCGCTACTCGCCGCGTCATCGCCAAGGCAACGAACGCCTGCTCAACCTGCTGCTGCAAGCCAAACGCTACGACGAGCTGCATGCGCTGCTGGCCGCACCAGTTTGGGGTGGTTCTGTGCCGGTGGAGTTGGCGGTTTTCGGCCCGCGCGCGCTGTATGAAGCGGAGCAGGTAGACACGGCAATTGCCGGTATGCGGCAGCTCGTCGAGCTGCACCCAACGTACCGCGACGGCTGGGAAGAGTTAGCCAAGTGGTACGACGCTCAGGAGCGTTATGCCGACTACCTCACCGCGGCTCAGCAGTTAGTGCACATCGAACCCAAGTCGGCTGTCAGCTACGGCTACCTCGGGCACGCATTGTTGGTTAGCGGGCGTGACGAAGAGGCGCTGCCCATGTTTGAAAAGGCCTTCGCGCTGGACCCCGAGTACGCATTCGCCGGCTACCGCGAAGTCGACCTGAAATTGAAATTGCGCTCGCCGGTCGAAGCGCTGGAAACGGTGCAGCGCTTGCTACAGTCCTGCCCGTCGCCGGAGGCGTGGACGCTGGGCCTGAAAGTGGCGCGGGCCGCCAACGATTTGCCGTTGAAGGAACGTGCGCTGCTGGCGCTGGCTACGGAGGGTGAGGCGCAGAACGCCTGGAAACAGGCGATGAGTGATTATCCCTGGAAAGACAAAGTGCTCGCCCGCCAGCTCGAAGTGGGCGTCGAACAGGGCACCTTGCACGAGGCGGCGTTCGATACCTGGTTCCGGGCACAGGAACGTAAATGGGGGCTTGAACCGCTGGTCAAGGCGTTCAAAAAAGCCCTGCGCAACGACCCGAACCATGCGGCGAAAGCCGCCATGCTGACGCTGCTGGCAGACCGGCAGAACTGCAACCGCCAACTGAGCCTGGCGCTGGACGCTGCCCGCCCGGCCATTGCTACGGATGGTGCGCTGTGGGGCACGCTGACCTATGCGCTGATGCGCCACGGTCGCTACGAAACCATGTTCGCCTGGCTAAGCGATTGGCAGCGCGACGACGTGCCGGTGTGGGGCATCGACAACGTGGCCACGGCGCTGCGAATTCGCGGTCGCCACAAGAGCGCCCATGCCGTGTCCTTGCGTTCACATGAACGTGAACCGGACGGCGTAGACGCCATGGTCTGGCTGGCATTCGATGCCGCAGTGACAGCAGAGCATGATGCGCTGGCCCATTGGTTACAGAGCATCGGCGACGCCACGCTGCGCCCGTACTTCAGCGCGGTGTGGCACCTGCTTAAAGGCTATGCCAAGGCCGTGGAGGGCAACGATAGCCAGTTGGCCGTTTGGTATTTTCGGGCCGGCAAGGCCTTGGCCAAGCGCGAGCGTCATCCGCCGTTCAAGCACCTATTGCGGCTGCTGAGCAAACGCCTGGTCAATGGCGCGATGACGCCTTCCTGGCGGCGTCCGGCGCGCTATCTGCAGCTGCGCTTTTAAACGCCGTTGGCCGGCGCGTGTTCGGCAACGAGCGCGCGTCGCCGCTGCAACGCCTGAAGGCGCTCGATCATGTAGCGCAAATGCATGTGCAGCTCATACAGCTCGTTGGAGTAGGACAGCGGCACTTCCACCCGCGCCAGTTCGTCTTCCAAGTGCTCTAGGCGGATGATTTCGGCGCTGAGGTCGCTGGGCAGTTTGCCTTTGTAAAGCAACTGGTCGATTTCACGCAGGTGTTTGTACCAGCGGTAAATGCGCGCGCGGATGCGCCATTGGTATATCGGGCCAATGGCTTTGAATAACGGGAACAGCAACACCAGCAGCGGAATCGCCAGGATGATGTAACGATCGGCCAAGGATGCAATGCGAAACGGCAAGTAGCGTTGCAGAATCGGCAGGCCTTTTTTGTAGTAATAGTCGGCCTCGTCCAAGGTGCGCAGCGACAACGGCGGCGGCGCCGGATAGCTGCCGGCCGGGTCGAGCAGGCTGCCGTTTTTCAGCACGGTTTTCGCCGCTTCAAGAATCAAGGCGGTGAGCGAGGGGTGGAAGTTTTCGCCGCTCACCAGGGTTGCCATCGGGCCGAGGGTGACGATGTCGTGATCGGGCGTGTTCTGCGCCATGTCGAGCATGCCTTCGCCGACTTGCAGCTCGGTGAGGTAAGGCAGCCGCGCGAGGTAGGCGGCCGTGCGACGCAGGCTTACCAGTTGCAACGTAGGGTCGGCCGCCAGCCGTTGGATCAACGCGTTCTCTGCCGGACCGACGAAAAACGCGGCGTCCAGTTCACCGGCGATCAACGCGTCCGCCGCCTTGCCGCCGCCCAGCGCCTGCCAGGTGCCGGGGTATTGCGCGGGTTCGATACGGTTGGCGGCAAACAGCGCGGCCGTTACCGCTTGCGTGCCGCTGTCCTGCGCACCGATGGCGACGCGTAGGGTCATCAAGTCGGCGAGGCGATCGAAGCGGGCGTTCTTGCCGAGAAATAGCCACAGCGGCTCGCGGTACATCACCCCCAGGCCGCTGAGCTTGTTTCGCGCGTCTGTGGCAATGCTGACTTCCTGGCCGCTTTGCACCAGCGCCAGTTCAACTTCGCCTTTGGCGAGCTTGTTGAGGTTGTCTTGCGAGCCTTGGCTTTGCACCAGCTCCAGGGTGAAGCCTTGCTTCTGCAGCTCGGCTTTGAGTTTTTCCGCGAAGGCGTGATAACCGCCGCCCGCTGCGCCGGTGGCCATGCGCGCATGCATCGGCGGCGGCGGAGCGACGAAATAGAACAGGGCGCCAACCAGCGCTGCCACCACCGGCACAATCCACAGGTTGGTGAGCAGCATGATCTTGAGATCTCGCAAAATCCTACGCATTGCACATTCCTAGCGGCGCTCGACAGTGGATAGAGCGTAACCGCGAAGACGTGTTTTTGCTTGCTGAGATCCGCACATCAAGCGCTTCGCGAGCAAGCTCGTTCTTACGTAGGAGCGAGCTTGCTCGCGAAGCGTGGACTTAATGCGCGATAGGAGTCGTGCGCCGGGAGCGCATCAGGTCCATCGCCGCCAAGAGCAGCAACAGCCCCACCGCGTACCACGCGTCATTGCCTAACGCGACCATCACCAACGTGCAGAGCAATGCGCTGAACGCCGCTACCCAGCGCCACAGGCCTTTGAGCAGCACCCAGCCCGCCGCCATGCTGAACAGATAAATCAGCACGAAGTTGCCGTTGGCGTAGCGAATCAATTGGTCCACCGAAACATCGAGCAGCGCAGTCAAACTGGCGCACACCGCGCAACTGATCACTACCACTAACAGCGCGCGGGCCGGAACGCCGTGTTGGTTGCGTTGCGCCAGTGGGCGCGGCAGCTTGCCTTCATCGGCCAGGCTCCAGATCAGCCGCGCAAACCCTTGCACATAGACATTCATCGACGCGAAGCAGGCCAGGTAGCCAATCAGCGCGCTCAGCCAGCGGGCCTTGGCGCCGAACAGTTGGTCCAACATGCGCGGCAAGGAAGCGGCGTCGGTGGTCACATCGCCGTACGCATGGAAGCTCAGCACCGTCAGTGAACAGGCCCAATACACCAGGCCCGCGAGCAGCACGCCCAGAAGCAAGGCGAGGGGGAAATCGCGGTGCGGGTGTTTGAATTCCTCGCCCATGTGAGTGAACGCTTCGATGCCCACGAAGCACCAGAACATCACGCCCAACGCGGCCGGCATCAGGTGCCACGAACCGTTCAAATCCGGCAGCAGCGGTTGATTGGCGTGGGGCAAATCACCGGCCCACCAGATCAGTGCGACCGTGGCGATAATCGCGACCGCAATTACGCCCTGCACCACGCCCGAGGCTTTCGCCGGACGTTGCCCGAGCAGCAACATGGCACCCAGCGTTGCCAACTGAATCGCCAGCGCCTGGCCACGGCCCATGTCGAACAGCGCCTGGAAAAACCCGGTGGAAATGTTCAGTGCCGCCGGCAAGCCGACCGGCAGCGCTGCGAGAAATAACAGCGCACTGACGCGCTCGGAACGTGGCCCAAATGCCCGACCGATCAAATGCGGTGCGCCGCCCGCGTGGGGAAAGTTTCGCCCTAATTGCGCAAAGGTAAACGCCACCGGCAACACCAAGGCAATCAGCAACACCCACGCCCATAGCGAGGCGCCACCTGCCGCAGTGGCGGCCAACGCCGGCACCACGAAAATGCCCGTGCCGAGCAGTGAAGTACTCAGCAGGCCGATGCCCTGCAACAGGCTTAGTTCTTGGTTCAAGCGACTCATGGGGTATGCTCTGCGGTCCGTCGTTGCCCATGGTAAGCCGCGCGTTATTACTGCGGTTTAGACAGACTGTCGGCATTGCCCGGCAAACTGGCGGAAGTCGCCGTCAACCTGCTTTCAGCGAGAAATTCCGTGGACAAATTCGATCAACAGATCGTTGCCTTACTGCGTGCCGACGCCCGCCTGGCCGTGAGCCAGATCGCCCGCGAAGTAAACCTGTCGCGCTCCGCCGTGAGTGAGCGGGTGCGCCACCTCGAACAAACCGGCGTCATCCAGGGCTATCACGCCCGCATCGGCGAACCGCAGAGCGCGATCAAAGCATTTTTGGAACTGTTCTACGACGGCGGCCCGTGCGAAAGCTACGTCGACCGCCTGCGCGCATTCAGCGAAGTACGACGCTGCAACGGCATCAGCGGTGAAACTGACATGCTGGTTTACATCGAAGCCCCGTCGATGCAACGGCTGGCGGAAGTGCGCGGGGAAATCGAAAAATTCCCCGGTATGCGCAAGGTGAAAACCCATGTGGTGGTTAAGGCGTGGGAGTTCTAATCCACAACGCAAGGGTGTGAACGTGTGTCGAAGGCAGGCACCGCCCTTCGACACACGCCATCGGCTTAGTCGTTCACCAGTATTTTCGGGTTGGAATTGCCCCACACCGTGTACAAGTCAGCGAGCAGCGCATCGTTGATCTCTTCGGTTTCCGCCTGGGAAATCTCGGCCGATCCTTGCTTGCCGAACAGCACCACCTCGTCGCCACTTTTCACGGAGGGCACGTCGGTGACATCCACCATCACCGTATTCATCGACACCTTGCCCACCACCGGCACCCGCTGCCCATTGATCAGCACGATGCCTTTGTTGGTGAACGCGCGGCGATAGCCATCCGAATAGCCCACGGTGACATTGGCCAGTTTTGAATCGCGTTTGAGCGTGAAGGTGCGGTCATACCCAACAGTGTTGCCCGCCGCGTAGTGATTCACCGACGCCACCCGACTTTTTGAATTGCATCACCCGTCGGTATTCGGTGTGCGAGGGCACCGTATCGCCAAACAACAGCCCGCCCGTGCGCACCATGTCCAGCCGCGATTCGGGCACTTCCAGCGTGGCGAAGGAATTGGCGACATGCAGCGTGACCGCCTTGCGATCTAGCTTCGCCTCCTTGATAACCCAGGCCGCTTGCTCGTTGAAAACGTTCAACCCCTTGCGTACGTCGGCGGCATCCTCTACCGCGAAGTGCGTCATGATCGCCTTCACCTGCACGTTGGGCAGTTGGGTAATGGCGAGCGCGTCGAGCCGCCCTTGTTCGCTGTTCAAATCAAGCCCGTTGCGGCTCATGCCACCGGCATTTAGCGTCAGGTGAACCACGAGTTTTCTCCCCGCCTTAGCCGCCAGCGCGTCCGCTTGTTGAACAAAGGCCAGGTTCCCCGCGAGCTCTTCCATACCGTACGGCAATGCGGCTTCCACCTCGCTCAATGAGGCGGCACGAACCCGCACCAGTTGGCCTTTGAAACCGCTGGCACGGACCACGCGTGCCTCTTCGTTGCTGGCGATACCCACGCACGGCACGCCCATTTTGATCACGGACGGCATTAGCAAACCGATGCCGTGGCCGTAGGCGTCCGCCTTGAGGATGGCGCAAATTTGCGAGCGGTCGGCGAGTGCCAATTGCAACGTACGAATGTTGCGCTCGAAGGCGGCCTTGTTGATTTCAACCCAGGCATTGCTGGTTTGTTCAGACACCTGCGCAACGCCGTCGATCATGGTCAAAGGCGGCGCAGCAAAGCCTGTTGTCTGGATAAGTGCGGTGCTCAACGCAACGGCGAGCAGGGTTCGAGAGAAAAGCATGAAGGAGTCTCCAGCGCTGCACGCACGGACCAGCAGAGCCGTCAGCCGCGCCCGTGCGTCATGGGGAACCGATTGGTGGCCGACGCTGGGACTATGTGCTTCGAGGCTGGCAAGCGATGGAAGACGGCATGATTTGTTGTGTCGGAAACAAGCGGCAGCGGCTAATGACACTTCAGGAATTAAGGCCATGTTCCCGCCGGAATCGGCGAGCGGCTTTAGACGGTGTAGGTTGCAAATGGCGTTGATGTAGCCCGCGTCCTGAAGTGCCTGAAAGGCCTTGTGGCGGCGATTACTGGCATCGACCTGGGGTTCGAGCCAGCCCAGCAGGCGCCACTGAGCGACATTGCGATTGCCGTGTCGAGCAGGTGCTCTGTAAGAGCCAGCAAGCTGGCTCCTACGGCATCCGCGGTTTGCGTTACACCAACACGCTCTTCGGCGGCTCGCGGCGCAGGCGTTCGACCAGCGCTGGCAGTTCATCCATGTGTTTAATCAGGTGCTCTACGCCCAATTCGCGCAGGGTTTCGCCGTGTTCCGGTGGAATATGGCTGGCGCCGAGAAAGCCAATTACGCGCATGCCGGCGGTCAGCGCGGCGGTGACGCCGGTGCTGCTGTCTTCCACTACCAGGCAGCGCTCGGGCGGCACGCCGTTGGTTTTCGCGGCGAATAGGTAAACGTCTGGCGCGGGTTTGGGGCGGGGTACTTGTTCGGCGGCGAAGATGCCGCTGTCGACGCGTTCGGTAAGTTCGCAGCGATGCAGGGAACGAACGATGCCATCGAGGTTGCTGTTGGAGGCCACGGCCAACGGCAGGTCGATGCTTAGGTAGGCTTCGCGGGCGCCGGGAATGGGTTGCGCCAGTTCGTGAATGCGCGAGGCGGTGCCGTGTTGCAGGTCGCGGATAAAGCTGGCGGGCAATTCGATGCCGAAGTGCGCTTGCACTCGCGCCAGAATATCGCGCCCTTGCAGGCCGAACGTGCCATGCAGCACCACATCCAATTCATGGCGCGGAACCAGGGTGGCCAAAGCATCGCGCAGGATGCGCTCGGCGACGATTTCGCTGTCGATCAGTACGCCATCGCAATCGCTGATCAACAAGTCGATGTAGCTGGCTGTTGTCATGGGAATCAAGCTCCATAGCGCTGCGACGACAGCGCGGTGTGATTTGCCAAGGGGGGCGCTTTGATTCAAGGTTGGCGCCTTGAAAACCGCGAGAATAAAACCGGGATGCGCATTCTGCACAGCTCTGACTGGCACCTTGGCCAGCATTTTATGGGCAAGACCCGCCAAGCCGAGCACCAGGCTTTTACCACATGGTTGATTGAACAATGTGCGGTGCACGCCGTGGACGCGCTGATTATTGCCGGCGATATCTTCGACACCGGCGCCCCGCCCAGTTACGCCCGCGAGTTGTATAACGAATTTATCGTCGCCTTGCGCGCCACCGGCACGCAGCTGGTGGTGCTGGGTGGCAACCATGATTCGGTGGCCATGCTCGGCGAGAGCAAAAGCCTGCTGGCGCACCTCAATACCCGTGTTATTCCTGCCGTGTGCAATCCGCTTAGCGAACAACTGCTGGTGCTTAACGACCGCGCCGGCAACCCCGCTGCGTTGCTGTGCGGTATTCCTTTTATTCGTCCTCGCGATGTCATGCATAGCCAGGCCGGGCAGAGCGCGCAAGACAAACAGCTGTCGCTGCAAGAGGCCATTCACGAGCATTACCAGCAGCTGTTTGCCCTGGCCGAAACGCGCCGCGATGAGCTGGGCGGTGCACTGCCGATTATTGCCACGGGCCACCTCACCACCGTCGGCGCCAGCGCCAGCGAGTCGGTGCGCGAGATTTACGTCGGTGCCCTTGAAGCCTTCCCCACCAGTGCGTTCCCGCCGGCTGCGTACATTGCCCTTGGGCATATTCATCGACCGCAGAAAGTCGGTGGGCTGGAGCATATTCGCTACTGCGGGTCGCCCATTCCGTTGAGCTTCGACGAAGCCAAACAGAGCAAAGAAGTGTTGTTGGTGGAGTTTGCCGGGCGCGAGTTGGCCAACATCCAGGCGCTGTCGGTGCCGCGCTCGCAAGCGTTGGTGTCGGTTCGCGGTTCGCTGGTCGAGTTGCAGCAGGCCATCACCGAAGCGGCGCAGCAGGGCACGGCCGAGCGGCCGGTGTGGGTGGAAGTCTGTGTGAGTGGCGATGACTACCTGAGCGATCTGCAAACCCGCATTCAGGCGATGACTGAAGGGTTGCCGGTGGAGGTGCTGCGAATTCGCCGTGAGCGCGGCAATGCCAGCGCCAGCCTGCAAGGCAACGCCAAGGAAACGCTGGATGAGTTGAGCACCGACGATGTGTTCGCCCAGCGCCTCGCTAGCGAAACCGTCGAACCGGAACTGCACCAGCGTTTGCACGGTTTGTACCGGCAAGTGGTCAGCGAGTTACGCGAGGAGGAGGTATGAAAATCCTCAGCCTGCGCCTGAAGAATCTCAACTCCCTGAAGGGCGAATGGAAGATCGACTTCGCCGCCGAGCCGTTCAAAGACAACGGTTTGTTCGCCATCACCGGGCCGACGGGCGCCGGCAAAACTACATTGCTCGACGCCATCTGCCTGGCGCTTTACCACCGCACGCCGCGCATGAGTACGTTGTCGGCCAGTGCCAATGAATTAATGACCCGCCATACCGCCGATTGCCTGGCTGAGGTGGAGTTCGAAGTGAAGGGCCAGCGTTATCGGGCCTTCTGGAGCCAACGCCGCGCGCGGGACAAAAGCGACGGCGCATTGCAGGCGCCCAAGGTCGAGCTGGCCAAGGTGGATGCCAGCACCGGCGAGGGCGAAATTCTCAGCGACAAGATCAACGAAAAGTACCGGCTGACCGAAAGCCTGACGGGGCTCGATTTCGAGCGGTTCACCAAGTCCATGTTGCTGGCGCAAGGCGGCTTTGCGGCGTTTCTCGAAGCCAACGCCAATCAGCGCGCCGAGCTGTTGGAAGAGCTGACCGGTACCGACATTTATGGGCAGATTTCCCAGCGCGTATTCGAGCGCACCCGCGAGGTGCGTGACGAGCTGGGCCACCTGCGCGCCCGCGCCGAGGGCGTCGAGTTGCTTAGCGACGAGCAGCGTCAGGTGCTGGAAGAGGAGGGCGCACAGCTGGGCGCCAGCGAGGCGGTATTGCTTGCCGAACAGCAGCAGGTTCAGCAGCAGCGGCAGTGGCGCGAAGACCTCGCAAAAGCCGAGCGTCAGGCGCAATTGGCCGCGACTCAGGCGCAACACGCCAGCGCCCAACTGGCCGAGGCAGAGCCGCACTTGCAGCGCCTTGCCGCCAGCGCCCCGGCGCTGAAATTGCAGCCCAGCCATAGTGCCTGGCAACGGGCGTTGCAGTGCGTGGCGCAACGCACTCAGGAACTGGAAAGCACCGAGCAGGCCCAGCGCCAGGCCAGCCAACAGGTGCAGCGCGACCTCTGGCAGGCGTGTCAGCTGAGTCAACACATCGCCGCCGCTCGCCACACGCGGGCTGCGCAATTGTCTGACCAGTTGCAGACGTTGAGTCAGCAGCTCGCCGAGCAACCGCATCATGCCCAGTGGGGCGAAAAACTTGGCGTATGGCGCGAACAATTCGCCGCCGACGCCGAACTGGCCGCCGCCATTGCGCAACTGCAACAGCGTCACCAAGCGCTCGCGCAATCCGCCACCAGCGTCGCGCAGCAATTGAACACGGTGACGGCGCAAGTGGGCGAGGCGCAGGAGCAACTACAGCGCACCGAGGCCGCCGAACAGGCCCAGCACCAACAGCTGCAAACTCTGTTGGCCGGCCAGGCCGACGCTCAACTGCGCGACCTTGGTCAACGTCTGGTCGCTCAAGGGCATGGCCTGGAGCGCTTGCAGCAGATTGGCCTGCAACGCCAACAACTGGCGCAACAGGCCCAGCAATTGGCAACGGCGTTAGCTGAGTTAGCACTGGAAAAAGACGCCAAGGAGCAAAGCCTTATCGCGCTGCGCGAGCAGTACAAAGACGTGCAGCAACAGGTGCGTGACAAGGAAAAATTGCTGGAGCAAGAGCAGCGCATTCAGGCGCTGGATGCCTACCGGGCGCAGTTGCAAGCGCATGAGCCGTGCCCGTTGTGCGGCGCCTTGGAGCATCCGGCCGTCAGTGCCTATCAACAGCTCGACAGCTCGGCGACGCAACGGGAATTGCTGGCGAAAAAGAACCAGCTGGACACGCTGCGGGCCCAGGGCGAAGCCGTCAGCGCCGAGCTGGCCGCGCTGGTAGAGCGCGCCCAGCAACAGACGCAGCAACAGCAAAACGTGGAGCGTGAGCGAGTGCAGCAAGCCCAGCAATGGACCGAGCAGTGCGCCACATTGAACGTGAACCTGGAAGACAACGCCGGACTCGAGGCGGAGCAGGCGCGTCATCAGCACGCACTCGAAGATCTGCAGCAGCGACTCGCGGCGGTGGACGTGCTCAAGGCCGCTATCGATTCGGCGCGCACCGCCAGTCAAGCGGCGCAGCTGCACCATCGCGACCGCCTCCAGCAGCTCGCGCTGCTTCACAAAGATCAGCACGCCACGGCGCAGCAGCAGGCAGAGCTCGACGAGCAATTGGCTCGTGTGATCGAACAACGCCGCGACCAGCAAACACGCCTGGCCGCCGCGTTGACTGAACTGGGCTACGCCCTGCCTGAAGACGGCGCCCAGTGGATAGCGGAACGTGAACAGGAATGGAGCCGCTTCCAAGCGCGCCAGCGCGCGCTGCTTGATGTGCAAGGGCAACTGGTCGACGCCCAGCATGCATTGAATACCGCCGCCGTAGTCACCGCGCAGTGGCAGCAACGTTGGCAAGCCCAAGGCCAGGAAGCACTGGCGCCGGTGCCTGAGGACGACGATGCATTGTCTCGCCTGGCAGCGGTTGAGCAGGACTACCACGCTGCGCTGCAACACGTCAGCGCCTTGCTGGGGAAACACCAGACCCTCAGCGAACTGCTGGAAGCGGATCAACGCACCCTGCAATCGGCGCAGCAGGTCTGGCACGAGGCGCTCGCGCAGAGCCCGTTTGCCGACGAGGCGGCGTACCAGGCAGCACTATTGAGCGAGGCGCAACAGGCGCAGTTGCAGGCGCTGAAAACCTCACTGGAAAAAGCCCTGACCGAAGCCCAGGCCCTGCATGCCGCCAGCAGCGAAGCGCTCGCGCGCTTACAAGCCACGCCGCTGACCGAGCTGGCGAGCGAGCAGCTGGATGCCCAGGCGCAGCAGCTGAACGAGCAGCTCAAACAGCTCAGCCAACGCCAGGGTGAAATCCGCGCGCAACTGCACAGCGACACCACTCGCCGTGCCAGTCAGCAAGCGTTGTTTGCGGCGATCACAGACAAGGGCGCCGAGCATGACCTGTGGCAGCACCTCAACGGTTTGATCGGCTCAGCGGACGGCGCCAAGTACCGCAAGTTCGCCCAAGGCCTGACACTCGATCATCTGGTCTATCTCGCCAATCAGCAGCTACAGCGCCTGCACGGCCGCTACCAACTAGCGCGGCGCGGCAGCGGCGAACTGGAACTTGAAGTGCTGGACACTTGGCAAGGCGACGTCGCCCGCGATTGCAAAACGCTGTCGGGCGGCGAGAGTTTTCTCGTCAGCCTGGCGTTGGCATTGGCTCTGTCCGACCTGGTCAGCCACAAAACCAGCATCGACTCGCTGTTCCTCGACGAAGGCTTCGGCACGCTCGACGGCGAGACGCTGGAGGTGGCCCTCGACGCGCTCGACGCGCTGAACGCCAGCGGCAAAATGATCGGCATCATCAGCCACGTGGAAGCCCTGAAAGAGCGGATACCGGTGCAGCTGAAAGTGCACAAAAGTGTGGGGTTGGGCTACAGCGCACTGGATCGGCGGTATGCGGTGACGCCCGGCTGATGCACGTTCCTGTAGGAGCGGCTTCAGCCGCGAGCTGTTGATGTGGGGCGGTGCAGGGTGCGGTGTGCAGGCCCGCCCCATCGCGGCTAAAGCCGCTCCTACAGGGAGTGATGTGGAGACTTATTGCACCGAACTCACTGTAGGAGCGGCTTCAGCCGTGAGCTGTTGATGTGGTGGCGGTGCAGGGTGCGGTGTGCAGGCCCGCCCCATCGCGGCTAAAGCCGCTCCTACAGGGAGTGATGTGGAGACTTATTGCACCGAACTCACTGTAGGAGCGGCTTCAGCCGCGAGCTGTTGATGTAGTGGCGGTGCAGGGCGCGGTGTGCAGGCCCGCCCCATCGCGGCTAAAGCCGCTCCTACAGGAGTGATGTGGAGACTTATTCCACCGAACTCACCGAGCTGATTTGTTCTTCTGAATACGTGCCGCGATAAAACGTGGCCAGGGTGCCGTCGCGTTTCATCTCATCGAGTGCGGTTTGCCAGCGCTGCACGGTGCTGTCGGGAGTGGCGAGGGAGAAAGCGATGTACAACTCGCGCATTTCCAGTTTAAGCACGCGGGTGATGGTGGTGGGCGGCAGACTGAGGCTGGCCAGGAAGGCGTCTTTTTCGACATCGCTGGTGGCCCACATGGCGACGCGTTTGTGCAGCAACATGCTTAGGCATTGTTCCGGCAAGGTCGGCAGGGCCAGGTTAGCGAAGCCCTGCTGCACCAGCAGGTCGGCGCTGCTGTCGCCGTTGTAGGCGCAAATGCCGGAGCTGGCGCGGGCATCTTCCAGGCGTTCCAGTGGCTGCGCATTCTCTTCGAGTGCATACAGCCCCCGAGAGATGTGCTTGATCGGCCCCACCCACTTGAACAGGCTTTCGCGCTCGCGGGTGCGGGCCGTTTCGAATAGCGCGACGGGCTGGTCGCTCAGCGCGTAGTCGTAGCCGCGCTTCCAGGGATGCAGTTCGATTTCGGCGCTTTCGCCGGCACGTCGCATCAGCTCGCGCACCATCTCGGCCGTTGGCCCGGTGACGCGACCGGATGCTTCTTGGTATTCGCCAGGTGGCGAATGTTCGGTGAGTACGCGCAACTTGCCGGCGGTGTTATTCGGTTCGGCTGAAGCCATCACGGGAAGGGTAAACAGCGCGGCCAGAAACAGTCGGCAAACGACATAAACACGACGGGCATACACGGCCATGCGGTCGGTCTCCTCAGTCATGTTTCACCTGCTCTGGCCAGTCGAAGGAACCGGAAGGCTATCAGAACTCTGCGGCTTCGACAGGGCAATTTAATGCCCCGAATCAGTGCGGTTTAGAGCGCTTGGTGGCCTGTTGGCGCTGTTCGCGTACCAGCTCGATAAAGTGCTGTGCGCCGAGGCCCAATGGCTTGCTGTTTGACCACACCAGGTCGACCCACAACGACAGTTGAGAAATGTTGCTCAGCTGCAATTCCACCAGGCTGCCGGCCTGCAATGTTGGGCGCACCAGCGACTCCGGCAAATAGCCCCAACCGAGCCCGGCTTGCATCATGCGCAGGGCGGCGGTGTGACTGTCGGTGCGCCAGTGGTGATGGGCTTGCAGAAAGCGCGGTTGCAGCGGCTCCGGGTCGCGGCCCGCCACGACGATTTGCCGGTGTTCGGCCAGTTCATCGATTCGCAGTTGGCGGCCGCTGGCGATAGCGGGATGGTTCGGGGCAATCACCGCCAGCAAGGTTTCCTGGATAGTTTCCTGGCAGCACTCGCGGCTGTCGAAGTTGGGATTCTCGAACACCAGCGCCAGCTGCACACGGCCTTCATGCAGCAGGCGAATCGCGTCGGCTTCGGGCGCGGCCAGCACTTCCACGTCGAGCGTTGGGTAGCGTTCGGCCAGCTTGGCCAGAGGTGTGGCCCAATCGGAGGCAAGCAGTTCCGGGGCGATGGCCAGACTCAGGCAGCTCTCCAATCCAGTCGACAACGCCAAGGCTTGCGCTTCCCACAGCTCGAACTGCTGCAACATGAAACGAGCCTTGGCTTGCAGGGCGAGCGCCGCGGCGGTGGGTTGCGGCTCACGGCCGGAACGGTCGAACAGCTCCAAATTGAGGTCGGCTTCCAGATTGCTGATGGTCATGCTCACGGCCGAAGGCACACGCCCAATGCTGCGGGCGGCCGCAGAGAACGAGCCCTTGTCGAGCACGGCGAGGAAGACTTGCACGGCATCTTTGCTGAGGCTCATCTATCAGTTTTCCTGAAACAAGCTGACTGAAGGTTTCAGTGCATTAGAAATACAGTGGCCGCACATTGGCAAGCGTGAGTACGCAGTGATGCAAGGCAAAAAACGCAAGGTGGTTCAGGCGATCAGCTACGAAGCGGTGGCGCTGTTGTTTATTACCCCGGCCATGGCCTGGGCGTTTGATGGTGGTTTAGCGGTAACCGGTGCCTTGGCGTTGTCGCTGTGTTTGGTGGCGATGGCCTGGAACATGGTGTTCAACAGCCTGTTCGAAGGCTGGGAAAAGCGCCAACGCAAACCCCAGCGCACCGTGGCGCGGCGCGTGCTGCATGCCATTGCTTTCGAGCTGGGCTTGTTGCTGATGACAGTGCCGATGCTGGTGTGGGGGCTGGGCATCGGTTGGTGGCAGGCGCTGGCCACAGACTTCTCGCTGATGCTGTTTTTTCTGCTGTACGCGTTTGTGTTCCAGTGGGGCTTCGACCTGCTCTTCGGCGTGCCGAGCGCGACGTTGGGGGCTGGGCACGAGGTGCAGGCGGGGTAGGGTTTGCGGGTGCTGTTGGGCTTCCTTTGTCAGCCCAACCTACGGATCGGGTATCGCATCCCAGAGAAGAGCAGCGCGGCCGATCGAAAAGCCGCCCACCCGGTTCCGGAGTGTCGGAGTTCTGTGGGAGCGGCTTTAGCCGCGATGCTTTTAACGAATATCGCCAACGGTCGTCACCTTCTTGATGTCCTTCAAAAAGTAGGCGTACCACTGCAGTTCATTGCGGCTGTATTTACCAAGGTCGCGCTTGGCGATGCGTTTGCCGTTGGCGTACGCGTCGGCATAAGAGGCGTGCTGGTATTTCATGGCATAGGCAGCGGCGATTTCGCCGGTGCGGTCTTTACCGGCTTCGCAATGGATGTACAGCACCAAGGGCAGCCCGGATTGCTGGGGTGCCTGAAGCAGGCTCTGGATGTTTTCCAGCAGCACGTCGGTGTTGCTCAGCGTGGGTATTTTTTCCAGCTTTTTACGCACGCTTTTCGAGTAGTCGTTCGGCGAGGTCAAGCTGCCGTATACCGGATGGTTGATCAGCCGTCCAAGCGCGCTGTTTTTCTCCCAAAACGTTTTTTCTACCTTCAGATCGTCCGCCTCCTGACGGTTGATGCCGTTCACCAAACTGATATCCACCAAGTAGAACTGATCGGGCAATGACTGGCCCGGCGCGGCTTGCTGCAACGCCATGCGCAGTTCGTTGTAGGTGAACTGTTTGTCTTTTACCGGCATGTTGCCGCGGAACAGGAAATTGCCGGAATCCGCGCGCTCGATCAGCGCGATCAGCCCCGGATTGAACGCACTCATCACGGCCGTTTCTTCGGCCTGCTGTTCAAGTACCTGGGCGTAGACGTCTCGCGAATCTTGTATGGGCGGCGCGCTGCAAGCGCTAAGCAGCAGGCAGAGCGGAAGCAGAAGGGAGAGGGCGCGGGCAGTGAACATGGTGGCTCCTGAAAGCGGAAATCGTCAGGTAGCGATGTTCTATTGAGCAGCGCGCGCGCTCTGTAGGCTGGCTCTTTCGGTGCGATGGCAATGGCGTCGCGCTACTCCTTCCCGTTCCGATGCCCGCGGGGCGGCATGGCAAGAAATTGCGTGTTATCGCTACAGCTGCCGGCCGCGTTAGGCCCAGCGCGCCTTACGCCACGCGCGGCGTTGGTTTTTGTCGAGGAAGGTCCAGGCCACGAAGCGGCTTTGTTTCTGCCCTTGGGCCATATCCACCACGCGAACATCGCCGGCGCCGAGTGCTTGTAGTCGCGCCTGTAGCAAGGCGACGTTGCTGACTTTCGACACCAGGGTGCTGAAGCAAAACACTTGCGCGCCGACGGCCACGCTTTCTTCCGCCATGCGACTGATAAACGCCAGCTCGCCGCCTTCGCAGTGCAGTTCGTTGCTTTGGCCACCAAAATTCAGCTCGGGCAGCGTGCGGTTGGGGTCGAGCTTGCCAAGGTTCTTCCACTTGCGCTGGCTGCCGCTGCGGGCTTCGTCCAGGGAGGCATGGAAGGGTGGGTTGCACAAAGTGAAGTCGAAGCGTTCTTCGCTGCCGATCAGCCCTTCGAAGATATGCGTGGCATCTGCTTGCTGACGCAATTCGATAGCCGCAGCAGCCTGCGGGTTGGCATTGAGAATGGCGGCGGCCGAGGCCAGCGACTGCGCATCAATGTCGGCGCCGACAAAGCTCCAGCCGTACTCATGCTGACCAATCAGCGGATAGATGCAGTTGGCGCCGACGCCAATGTCCAGGCCGCGCACGCCCGCGCCGCGCGGGATGACGCCGTCATGGCTGGCGCCGAGCAGGTCGGCAAGGTAGTGCAAATAGTCGGCGCGGCCAGGCACGGGTGGGCACAGGTAGGCCGGCGGAATGTCCCAGCCGCGAACGCCATAGAACTGCTGAAGCAACGCCCGGTTAAAGGCTTTTACTGCCGCAGGATTGGCGAAGTCGATGCTTTGCTTGCCGTAGGGATTGATGATCAAAAAGGCGCCCAGCTCGGGGCTGGCTTTGATCATCTCGGCGAAGTCGTAGCGGCCTTGATGGCGGTTGCGTGGGTGCAGCACGGCTTTTTTCTCAGCCGGTGCCGGTTTTTTTGCGGACATTACGGATAACCCAGCACGCGCTTTATTTGCGGCAGATTGGCAGCGATCCACTGCTTGTCGATGGCGCCCCAGCTGCGAATTTCGTAGTGCCCGGCGTTGTTGCGCTCGCCAGCTTGCTGGGCGAACTGACAGTCAATATCCAGGTCGGCCAGGGCCAGCAAGGTGTCTTGAGCGGTACGCCGAGGCATGCCGGTGACACCCATCAAGGCCGGCACATTGGTGGCGCCGCCGCTGTCGATCAACCACGCCACGTACAGGCGGCGGTAGTAGCTGCTTTTGGTTTTGCTGACATCCATGGCGGCGACCTCGATAAGAAACGGCCCTGAAAATCAGGGCCGTGGAGTAGAGAGCTTAGAGGCTGGCGATGCGATCGCGCTGTTCATTGAACTTGGCCACGGCCTGTTCGGCCTCGGCCAGTTTGGCGCGCTCTTTGGCGATGACGTCGGCGGGTGCCTTGTCGACGAACGCGGCGTTGCCGAGTTTGCCGCCAACACGTTGCACTTCCTGGGTGAGACGTTGAATCTCTTTGTCCAGGCGCGCCAGTTCTGCGTCCTTGTCGATCAGCCCGGCCATGGGCACCAGCACCTGCATGTCGCCCACCAAGGCGGTGGCAGACATGGGGGCTTCAGCGCCAGCGGCCAGCACGGTGACGTTATCGAGCTTGGCCAGTTTATTCAGCAGCGGTGCGTTGTCGTTGAGGCGACGCTGGTCTTCGCTGCTGACGTTTTGCAGGAACACGTCGATGCGTTTGGCCATGGAGATGTTCATTTCGCCGCGAATCTGGCGCAGGCCGAGCATCAGCGCCTTCACCCATTCGATATCGCCTTCGGCAGCGGCATCGATGCGTGTTTCGTTAGCCACGGGCCAGGCTTGCAGCATGATGGTTTCACCGCTGACGCCGGCCTGCGCTTTGATGCGTTGCCAGATTTCTTCGGTGATAAACGGCATGAACGGGTGCGCCAGGCGCAGGATGACTTCGAGCACGCGCACCAGCGTGCGACGGGTGCCGCGCTGACGTTCGATCGGCGCGTTCTCATCCCACAGAACCGGTTTAACCAGTTCCAAGTACCAGGCGCAGTACTCGTCCCACACGAATTCGTAGAGGCTTTGGGCAGCGAGGTCGAAGCGGAAATTGTCCAGTTGACGGGTTACTTCGGCTTCGGTGCGTTGCAGCTGGGAGATGATCCAGCGGTCTACCGACGACAATTCGACTTCTTCACCGTTAACGCCAGTGTCCTGGCCATCGGTGTTTTCGATCACGAAGTTCGCCGCGTTCCACAGCTTGTTGCAGAAGTTGCGGTAGCCCTCGACGCGGCCCATGTCGAACTTGATGTCGCGGCCGGTGGAGGCCAGCGAGCAGAAAGTGAAGCGCAGGGCGTCGGTGCCGTAGCTGGCGATGCCCTCTGGGAATTCAGCCTTGGTTTGCTTGGCGATTTTCTCGGCCATTTTCGGCTGCATCAGGCCGCTGGTGCGTTTTTCCAGCAGGGTGTCGAGGTCGATGCCGTCGACGATGTCCAATGGGTCGAGCACGTTGCCCTTGGACTTGGACATTTTCTGGCCCTGGCCGTCGCGCACCAGACCGTGCACGTACACGGTCTTGAACGGAATCTGCCCGGTCAGGTGGGTGGACAGCATGATCATCCGGGCAACCCAGAAGAAGATGATGTCGAAACCGGTCACCAGCACGTCGGTGGGGTGGAAGGTTTTTAGCGCTTCGGTCTGGTTGGGCCAGCCGAGAGTCGAGAAGGTCCACAGGCCCGAGCTGAACCAGGTGTCGAGCACGTCTTCATCCTGGCGCAGGGCGATGTCGCCGAGGTTGTGCTTGGCGCGCACCTCCGCTTCGTCACGGCCTACATATACGTGGCCGGCTTCGTCGTACCACGCCGGAATGCGGTGGCCCCACCAGAGTTGGCGGCTGATGCACCAGTCCTGGATGTCGCGCATCCAACTGAAGTACATGTTTTCGTACTGCTTGGGCACGAACTGAATTTCACCGCTCTCGACCACGGCGATGGCTTTTTCGGCCAGTGGCTTGGTGGACACGTACCACTGATCTGTCAGCCACGGCTCGATCACAGTGCCCGAGCGGTCGCCCTTCGGCACCTTCAGTGCATGGTCATCGACCTTTTCCAGCAAGCCCTGGGCGTCGAGGTCGGCAACCATTTGTTTGCGCGCGACGAAGCGGTCGAGGCCGGCGTATTGCTGCGGCAGGCTGGCTTCGAACTCGGCGTTGACGCTGCCGTCGATGTTGAACACCTGAGCGCGGCCAAGCAGGGCGGCGTTCTTGTCCAGTACGTTGATCAGCGGCAGGTTGTGGCGCTTGCCCACTTCGTAGTCGTTGAAGTCATGCGCCGGGGTGATTTTCACGCAGCCGGTGCCGAATTCGGGGTCGCAGTATTCGTCGGCCACGATAGGGATGCGGCGGCCAACCAAAGGCAGCTCAACAAATTTGCCGATTAACGCCTGATAGCGCTCGTCGCTCGGGTGCACGGCCACGGCGCTGTCGCCCAGCAGGGTTTCCGGGCGGGTGGTGGCGACTACCAAGTAACCCAGACCATCGGCGGTTTTGGCGCCGTCGGCCAGCGGGTAACGCAGGTTCCAGAGGAAGCCCTTCTCGTCGTGGTTTTCCACTTCAAGGTCGGAAATGGCGGTGTGCAGCTTGGTGTCCCAGTTCACCAGACGCTTGCCACGGTAGATCAGGCCGTCTTCATGCAGGCGCACGAAGGCTTCCTGCACGGCTTCGGACAGGTCGGGGTCCATGGTGAATTTTTCGCGGCTCCAGTCAACGGAGGAACCGAGGCGGCGGATTTGCCGGCTGATATTGCCGCCGGACTGGCCTTTCCATTCCCAGACTTTTTCCAGGAATTTTTCACGACCCAAGTCGTGGCGGCTCAGGCCTTGGGCGCCGATCTGACGCTCTACGAGCATTTGCGTGGCGATACCGGCGTGGTCGGTGCCGGGCTGCCAGAGGGTGTTGCGGCCTTGCATCCGACGGAAGCGAATCAGCGCATCCATGATGGCGTTATTGAAGCCGTGGCCCATGTGCAGGCTGCCGGTGACGTTCGGCGGCGGAATCATGATGGTGTAGGAGTCGCCGCTACCTTGCGGGGCGAAATAGTTCTTCGACTCCCAGGTTTCGTACCAGGAGGTTTCAATGGCGTGGGGCTGGTACGTCTTGTCCATGCGGATCGGGACCCTGTTTTGGCAGCTAATCGGAAAGCCGGGAAGTATAACGGGGATGGCTGCGATCGGGGAACGCGAGTGATGCGGGGTTGAGGTGGGCCGCCGGTTTGCCGGGGCTATAAGCGGTCCGACGGGAAGCGGTCCGACGGGGAAATGGTTGCGGCTGCTTTGGAATCGCATCCCTCTGCGCGAGCCTGGATTCCCGCTTTCGCGGGGATGACGGTTGTTTAGGGCGGGTTATGGGGTGACTCGCCGTTAAGGCGGGCGAGCCATCGGGCCGGCTCAACCCTTACGCGGCGGCAACAGTCGGGTCAGGCGGGCTTCGAGGCGGCGTTTGAGTTCGGCTTCAATTTGCGGCACGAAGTCGTCGATGACGTCTTGCAGAATCAGTTGCGCGGCGGCGCGCAGTTCGGCGTCCAGGCGCAGCAGGTCGCTGGTGGTGTTGCTCGATTGCAGGCTGCGCTGCACGGTTTGCGCGGTGCTGGCTGGCGGAGGCGTTGGCGTCACGGCGGCGGGCGAGGGGTCTGGTCGGGCGACAGCAGGCGGCGGCACATGGGCGGGTGCAGCGGGAATGCTCGGGCGCGGCTGGGGCTGCGTGTGGAGGTGTGGCTGTGGCTGAAGCGGGGGCGGCGCAGTGGCAGGTACTGGCGCCGTGGGGCCGGGCGCGACGATGTCGGAGAGCAGCGGAATCTGGCCCATTTCCACCGAGTCGGTGAGCAGCGGTAAATCCGCAAATTCGTCGGCAACGCCTGAAGCAGTGGGTTCCTTATGGCTCAGAAACTCACGAATCGACTCCAGATCGTCGAGCAGGTGGTTGGGCTTTTGCGGCGGTTTTGGTGTGTCCATGGGCAGGCTACAGTTCAACTCGCTTGGGGTCATAACCCTGCTGGCGGTAAGTGCGGAAGTTTTCCCGCGAGTTCGCCAATTGTTCGGGTTGCTGGTTAACGATTTCGATCACCCGGCTGAAACGCTGCACATGGGGTGACAGGCTGCTGTTGAGGTTGATGAGCAAGCCTTGGCTGGCCGCCGGCTCGTCGTCCAGGCCAATCACCACCGGCGCATCGGGTGCGTCGCGGTGCAGGCTGTGGGGTACGAATGTTTCGGCCTTGAAACGCCACAAAAGTTCGTCCACCTCGCTGCATTGCGCTTCATCGCTGGCGCGCATGAACACCGGCATACCGTGGCGCCAGGCCTTCATCGCCAACTGACACGCCGCGCGCAGGCGGTCGGCGGGGGCGGTGGAGGACAGGACGTAGAATTCGATGCGGGGCATGGTGGAGTGGGTTCTCAGAATGCGTAAAACGCTCTTTGTAGGAGCGGCTTTAGCCGCGATGCTCGGAAAAACATCGCGGCTAAAGCCGCTCCCACACGAACAGCGCCGTTTTAAACCTTGATGCGATCCAGCAGGTATTGCGTCAGCAATGGCACCGGGCGGCCGGTGGCGCCTTTGTCTTTGCCGCCGCTGATCCACGCCGTGCCGGCGATGTCCAGGTGCGCCCAGTTGAGGTTTTTGGTGAAGCGCGACAGGAAGCAGGCGGCGGTGATGGTGCCGGCCTTTGGCCCGCCGATGTTAGCGATGTCGGCGAACGGGCTGTCGAGTTGCTCCTGGTATTCGTCGAACAATGGCAACTGCCAGGCGCGGTCGTCAGCGGTTTGGCCAGCAGCGAGCAGCTGTTGCACCAGCTCGTCGTTGTTGCCGAGCAGGCCGGAGGTGTGGCTGCCCAGGGCGACGATGCAGGCGCCGGTCAGGGTGGCGATGTCGATGACCGCCTGTGGCTTGAAGCGCTCGGTGTAGGTCAGGGCGTCGCACAGCACCAGACGGCCTTCAGCGTCGGTGTTGAGAATTTCGACGGTCTGGCCGCTCATGGTGGTGACGATGTCGCCTGGGCGCGTGGCGCTGCCGCTGGGCATGTTTTCGGCGCAGGCCATCACGCCCACCAGGTTGATCGGCAGCTGCATTTCCAGCACGGCTTTAAAGGTGCCGAAGACACTGGCGGCGCCGCCCATGTCGTATTTCATTTCGTCCATGCCGGCGGCGGGCTTGATGCTGATACCGCCGGTGTCGAAGGTGATGCCTTTGCCCACCAGGGCAAACGGCTGCTCGCCTTTCTTACCGCCGTTGTATTGCAGCACGATCAGGCGCGGCGGTTGCACGCTGCCCTGGGCCACGGCCAGGAACGAGCCCATGCCCAGGTCTTTGAGTTTTTTCTCATCCAGCACGTCGACCTTGAGCGACTTGTAGGCTTTACCCAAGGCTTTGGCTTGCTCGCCCAGGTAAGTGGGGTGGCAGATGTTCGGCGGCAGGTTGCCCAGGTCGCGGGTAAAGGCCATGCCGGCGGCGATGGCTTGAGCTTGAAGACTGGCGCGCTCGACGTCGGCGAGGCTGGCCTTTTCAGTGAGCAGGGTAATTTTCCCGAGAGGGCGGGGTTTGCTCTTCTGACTTTTGAATTGTTCGAAGCTGTATTGGTTGTCGGCGAGGGTTTCCACCACCAGACGGGTTTTGCTGTAGGTGTCGCGACCTTTTACCTGCAAATCATCGAGGGCCAGAACCGCGTCTTTGCCGCCCAGGCTTTTCAAGGAAGTGTGCGCGGCGGTGACTACTTTGCGCAGTTGACGGTCAGAGAGTTCGCTCTCTTTACCAACGCCGACCAGCAACACGCGCTCGGCTTTGAGATTGGGCAGGCTTTGCAGCAGAAGGGTTTGGCCGACTTTGCCGGTCAGGTCGCCGCGCTTGAGTACGCTGCTGAGTGCGCCGTTGCTGGCGACATCGAGAATCTGGGCGGCGCCGCTGAGTGCGCGGTCTTCGCCGACGGCGACTACCAGGGTGGCGGTTTTCAGTGCGTCTGGACGTGCGTTCTTAACAACAAATTCCATGGCGAGGAGTCCCCAAGACAACCGGTAGGTATTACAGGATAATGCCGCGTTCTTACGGTGTGAAAACGGCGCGGCACGCAAAGGCCTTTTTGAAAAACGGGCTCGGACTGCGCAGCTGGCTCTAGTAAACTCCGCGTCCTTGTCGTTGTTCGGCAGGCGTGACCCACGTTGGTTTCGTCCGCACACCTGCAAATTTTTCGGTCGCCGGCCTTATTGGGCCGGCAACAGACGGCTAGTTTGAGCTTAGCCGCCTGAGCCTGACAACCCTGGAGTGTCTGGTTTGATTGTCTTCCGTTATCTGTCCCGTGAAGTGTTGCTGACCCTCAGCGCGGTGAGTGCCGTGTTGTTGGTGATCATCATGAGTGGTCGCTTCATTAAGTACCTGGCGCAGGCTGCGCAGGGTGCGCTCGATCCGGGCGTGCTGTTTTTGATCATGGGCTTTCGCCTGCCGGGCTTTCTTGAGCTGATTCTGCCGCTGGGGTTGTTCCTGGGTATTTTGCTGGCCTACGGGCGTTTGTACCTGGACAGCGAAATGACCGTGCTGGCCGCCACCGGCATGAGCCAACAGCGCCTGCTGGCCTACACCTTGGCGCCGGCCACGCTGGTAGCATTGATTGTGGCGTGGCTGAGCATGGGCTTGGCGCCACAAGGCGTGGCCCAGGTGGCGAAAATTCTCAACGAGCAAGACGCCCTCACCGAATTCGACACCCTGGTTCCCGGCCGCTTCCAGGCCATGCGCAGCGGCACGCGCGTGACTTACACCCAGGAAATGTCAGATGACCGCAGCCAGTTGGGCGGCATCTTTATTTCCGAAAAACGCCTGTCGAAAGAGGGCGATAAAGAGCGCGGTATCACCGTGCTGGTGGCCGATAAAGGCCGCCAGGAAATTCAGCCCGACGGCAGCCGCTACCTGATTCTGGAAAATGGCTACCGCTACGACGGCAACCCCGGCGCCGCCGATTACCGCGCCATCAAGTACGACACCTACGGCGTGTTGCTGGTGAAACCGGAAGTCAGCAGCGACATCAGCGAGCGTGAAGCGCTGACCACCCGCGAGCTGATCGGCAGTGACGAGCCACGCCATCAGGCCGAACTGCAATGGCGCATATCGATTCCCCTGCTGGTGTTTGTGGTCACCTTGCTGGCGGTGCCGCTGTCGCGGGTGAACCCACGCCAGGGCCGCTTCCTCAAGCTGCTGCCGGCCATCCTTCTTTATATGGCTTATCTGTCGTTGCTGATCGCTGCTCGCGGCGCGTTGGACAAGGGCAAAATTCCCATGAGCCTCGGCTTGTGGTGGGTACACGGTTTATTTTTGCTGATTGGTCTGACGCTGCAATTCTGGGAGCCGATGCGCCTGAAGTTGGCGGGTCGCCGCATGGCGCGGGAGTTGGCGCATGGTTAAGTTGGATCGTTACATCGGCAAAGCGGTGTTTTTCGCCATTTTGTCGGTGCTGGGCATCATCGTTGGCCTGGCGTTGCTGTTCGCCTTTATCGACGAACTCGGCGACGTGCAAGGCAGCTACGGCCTGGACGACGCGGCGTGGTACGTGTTCCTGACCTCGCCCCGGCGGGTGTATGAAATGCTGCCGATGGCCGCGTTGATCGGTTGCCTGATTGGTCTGGGTAGCCTGGCCAGCAGCAGCGAACTGACCATTATGCGAGCGGCCGGTGTGTCGGTCGGCCGTATCGTTTGGGCAGTGATGAAGCCAATGCTGGTGCTGATGTTGGCCGGCGTGCTGATTGGCGAGTACCTCGCACCGTGGAGCGAAAACATTGGCCAGGCCAGCCGCTCCATGGCCCAGGGCGGCGGCGAAGCGCAGAGTTCCAAGCGCGGCGTGTGGCACCGTCAGGGCAACGAGTTCGTCCACATCAACGCCGTGCAACCCAACGGCGTGCTGTATGGCGTGACGCGCTACGAATTCGACAGAGAGCGGCACCTGCAGTCGTCGAGCTTCGCCAAGAAAGCCCAGTACCAGGGCGATCACTGGCAGCTTGAAGACGTCGCCACCACCGTGTTCCACGAGCGCAACACTGAAGTGGTGCAAACCCCGACCGAGCGCTGGGACGTGCAACTGACCCCGCAACTGCTCGGCACGGTGGTGCTGGAGCCGGAAGCGTTGTCGGTGACAGGCTTGTGGCGTTACATCCACTACCTGGCCGACCAGGGTCTGGCCAACGGTAAATACTGGCTGGCGTTCTGGACCAAAGTGCTGCAACCGGTGGTGACCGCCGCGCTGGTGCTGATGGCCATCTCGTTCATTTTCGGCCCGCTGCGTTCGGTAACCCTCGGACAGCGCGTGTTCACCGGCGTGCTGGTGGGCTTTGTGTTCCGCATCGCCCAGGATCTGCTCGGACCCTCGAGCCTGGTGTTCGGCTTCCCGCCGCTGCTGGCGGTGCTGATACCGAGCTTGATCTGTGCGGTGGCAGGGTTCTGGATGTTGAGGCGGGCGGGGTAAATCCCGCGCAAAGAAAAGCCGGCTTAATGCCGGCTTTTTTTGTTGGCCAATGAAACACCCGTGGGAGCGGCTTTAGCCGCGATGCTTTAAGTCTTTTTCTTCTTCGGAATATGCACCAAGCGCGTTTCCGAATAGATGTCATGCCAGCTGCGTTTTTGCTTGTCCCACAGCACCCAGAAAAAACCCAAGCCCAGGCACAGCCACGAAGCAATCGACACCATAAACCGCAACAACGCCTGCCACAGACTGATGGCGCTGCCATCGGCGTTCTGCACGCGCACGCCCCACACTTGCATGCCGAGCGTTTGGCCCGAGTGGGTCCAGAACTTGGCGAAGAAGGCGAAAATAGCCAGCAGCACCACCGTGGAAAATACCGGATCAACATCCAGCGCTCGGTTGTTGGCCAACTCCTGCAAACGCTCGCTGCCGAAGATCAGGCGCAGCACCACTTGCTGATAGAGCAGGCCGGTAACGATGGCGATGGCCACACACAACAGAAAGTCATAAAACATCGCGGCAAGGCGGCGGGGCAGGGCAACAGGGGCAAACTCACCCTGGGGCTGGAGAAGACGTTTGGACATGCAAGGCTCGCGGTGAGTGAAAAGCGCGAGGCACTTTACTGCAAAAGTGGTGTTGGGAAAAAACTCGCTGTCTCGTCGGCCGGCTCTGTTGTAGGAGCGACCTTGGTCGCGAACCCTGCAAACCTCGGCGAATGGCGTTTTCAGGATTCGCCAGCAAGCTGGCTCCTACAACAAAAAGCCCCGCACTTGGCGGGGCTTTTTGTTTCGCGTTCGGATCAGCCGATAACTTGGACTTGATCTGCCTGCAGGCCTTTTTGACCTTGTACCGAAACGAAGCTGACTTTCTGGCCTTCTTTCAGGCTCTTGAAGCCGTCGCCTTCGATAGCGCGGAAGTGCACGAACAGATCCGGACCGCTTTCTGGAGTGATGAAACCAAAACCTTTCTCGTCGTTAAACCACTTGACGGTACCGTTCTGACGATTCGACATATCTTATTTCCTTGGAACTTGAGTTGATGACAGCCTCGGTTTTCTATCGAGGGCTGGACTGGTTGCAGGGAGTAAGAAAAGCCGAGCGGGATGTAGCAAATCGAAGATCTACTGCACCAGGTCGCGATTCAACAGCGACCCATGCAAACACAGTGGGCGAAAAGATACGCCAACTTTGTGGCGAAAAACAACCCCCGAAATTAGGCCTTACAGCGCCTGAATACGGTGCTTCCAGAGCTTTTTGGCATAGCTTCAAAACCGCTCGGAATAGCGGCTGATTGTTCCGCTGAAACACGCTTGTAAAGTCACCACGCGGTAATTGACGCGTGGAAATTTCCGAGAATACAATTAGCTTGCTAACTAATTAATTCCTCGTGTTTCCGATGACCCTCGACGCTCTCCAGCTCAGTATCAGCAGCGGCATGGTAACGACCGCGCGCCATTGGCGACGCATTTGCCAAGCCACGCTGGCCAACTATGGAATTTCCGAAGCCTGTGCCGTGCCACTGCTGATGATCGTGCGCCTGGGCGATGGGGTGCGGCAGGTGGCGGTCGCGCAGGCGGCGGGGTTGGAAAGTCCCTCTCTGGTGCGCTTGCTTGACCAGCTCTGCCGCGCCGGTCTGGTCTGTCGCTGCGAAGACCCCGACGACCGCCGCGCCAAAGCCCTAAGCCTGACGCCGCGCGGTCGCGAGCTGGCCGAGTCGATCGAAAACGAGTTGGTGCGCCTGCGCCGCGATGTGCTCAAAGACATTTCCGTGGCTGACCTCGAAGCGACCTTGCGCGTGATGCGTGCCTTTGAAAACGCCGGCCGGAATCAGGGTGGGGCGTCTACATGAGCGGCTTTTTCGCCGGCATGCCACCGGCGCGCGATTGGTTTTACGGGGGGCGCACCTTCGCCGCCTCGATGCTCGCGCTGTACATCGCCATGATCATGCAGATGCCGCGTCCTTATTGGGCGATGGCCACGGTGTATATCGTCTCCAGTCCCTTTGTCGGCCCCACCAGCTCCAAGGCTCTGTACCGCGCGGTCGGCACATTCGTCGGTGCGGCAGCGGCGGTGTTGTTCGTGCCGATGTTTGTGCAGGCGCCGTTGATCCTTTCAATAGTGGTCGCGCTGTGGACCGGCACGCTGCTGTTCTTGTCGCTGCACCTGCGCACGGCCAACAGCTACGCGCTGATGCTTTCGGGCTACACGTTGCCGCTGATTGCTCTGCCGGTGGTGGATAACCCCAACGCGGTGTTCGATATCGCCTCGTCGCGCACCCAGGAAATTTTCCTCGGCATCGTGTGCGCCGCCGTGGTGGGCGCGGTGTTCTGGCCGCGTCGCCTGGCGCCGGTTTTCATGGATGCTGCCCAGGCCTGGTTCGCCGATGCCACACGCTACAGTCAGCACTTTCTTACCCGTGGCGCGTCGCCTGCCGAGGTGGGCAATCTGCGCGCCGCCATGGTCGCCAGCTTTAACTCGCTGGAGCTGATGATCGGCCAACTTCCCCACGAAGGGGCGCAGCCGCAGACGGTGCGCAACAGCAAAGAGCTGCGTGGGCGGATGATTCATCTACTGCCGGTAATCGACGGCCTGGACGACGCGCTGATCGCCATCGAACGTCGCTCGCCTGATCTGGTCGCGCTGCTCGCGCCGCTTCTGGAGCAGACCCAGCAGTGGCTCCTGAGCACCACCGAAGACGCTGACCCCGCCCGCTGGCGCGCCGTGCGCGACCAACTTGAAGCGCTGCAGCCCAGCGCCGAAGCATTGGATGAGCGACGGCAATTGCTGTTGTCCAACGCGCTGTATCGGCTGGGTGAATGGATCGACTTGTGGCAAGACTGCCGCAGCTTGCAGCACGCGCTGCTGCTGGATGAACAAACTCCGTGGCGCGCGGTTTATCGCCACTGGCGCCTGGGTCGGTTAACGCCGTTTTTCGACCGGGGTCTGATGCTGTATTCAGTGTTTTCCACCGTCAGCGCGATCATTGTCGCCTCCTTGTTGTGGATCGGACTGGGCTGGACCGACGGCGGCAGCGCCGTCATTTTGGCCGCCGTAGCCTGCAGCTTTTTCGCTGCGATGGACGACCCGGCGCCGCAGATTTATCGGTTCTTTTTCTGGACCGCGATGTCGGTGTTGTTTGCCAGCCTCTACCTGTTTCTGATCCTGCCAAACCTGCACGATTTCCCCATGCTGGTGCTGGCGTTTGCCGTGCCTTTTATTTGCGTGGGCACGCTCACCGTACAGCCGCGCTTTTACCTGGGCATGTTGCTGACCATCGTTAACACCTCGTCGTTTATCAGCATCCAGGGCGCCTACGACGCCAACTTCATGACCTTTATCAACAGCAACCTCGCCGGGCCGGTGGGGCTGTTGTTTGCGTTTGTCTGGACCCTGGTGATGCGCCCGTTTGGCGTTGAGGTGGCGGCCAAGCGCATGACCCGTTTCAGCTGGCGCGACATCGTCTCTCTCACCGAACCGGCGACGTTGGCCGAGCACCGGCGCATGGGCGTGCGCATGCTCGACCGGCTGATGCAGCATTTGCCGCGCCTGACCCAGACCGCTCAAGACACCGGCGGCGCGTTGCGTGATCTGCGCGTGGCGCTGTGTTTGCTCGATGTGCTGGCGTATTTGCCGCGCTTGCCGCAGGCGGCGCAGGGCCAGTTGCAACAAGTGGTGGCGGATGTGGGCGAGTACTTTCGCGCCTGCCTGAAAGCGGGTGAGCGGCTGCCGGCGCCTGTGGGTCTGTTGATGACCATGGACCGTGCGCGACGGGCGCTGAATGTATCGGCCTGCGCCGACGCCGAGCAGGCGCGCTTGCACAGCTTGCTCGCCCTCAGCGGCTTGCGGCTGGCCTTGTTGCCGGGCGCGGAAGTGCTGGTTGAAGCGAGTCAGGAGCCCGAGCAACTTCCTTACGGTATCGATGGAGCCTCTTTGTGATCGGTGATCTGGATATCAGCGGCGTGTTTCTACCCACGCTGCTGGTGATGATGGCGTTTACCTATGTGTTGTACCTGTTGGTGCACGGGCTGTTGAACCGCGCGCACTTCTATCGCCTGGTCTGGCACCGGGCCCTGTTTAACGTTGCTCTGTATGCCGTGCTGCTTGGCGCGGTGGATGCCATTTGCCGAAGCCTGATGCTATGAAAAAACCGATGTTGACCTTGGGCCGCGTGGTCCTGACGTTGTTGATGGTGACCCTGGCGGCCGTCGTGGTGTGGCGCATGGTGATGTATTACATGTTTGCGCCGTGGACGCGCGACGGGCATATCCGCGCCGACGTGATTCAGATCGCGCCTGATGTGTCTGGCCTGATCGAGGGCGTGAACGTGCATGACAACCAGCCGGTCAAGCGCGGCGATGTGCTGTTCACCATCGATCAGGAGCGCTTCACCCTGGCACTGCGTCAGGCCGAAGCGAGCGCCGCCGAGCGCAAGGAAGCGCTCGCCCAGGCGCAGCGCGAAGCCAAGCGTAATCGCGGCTTGGGCAATTTGGTGGCGCGCGAACAATTGGAAGAAAGCCAGTCCCGCGAGAGCCGCGCGCAGTCCGCTGTGGCGGCCGCGCAGGTGGCGGTAGATGCCGCGAAGCTCAACCTGGAGCGCTCGGTGATTCGCAGCCCGGTCGACGGCTACCTCAACGACCGCGCGCCGCGCGCCCATGAATTCGTCACAGCGGGCCGGCCGGTGCTGTCGGTGGTCGACAGCGAGTCGTTCCATATCGACGGTTATTTCGAAGAAACCAAGCTGCAGCACATTCGCGTCGGCCAAGCCGTGGACATTCGCGTGCTCGGCGACAACACCCGCCTGCGCGGCCACGTGCAAAGCGTGGCCGCTGCGGTGGAAGACCGCGATCGCAGCAGCGGCAGCAACCTTCTTCCAAACGTGAACCCGGCATTCAGTTGGGTGCAATTGGCCCAACGGATTCCCGTGCGCATTGCGCTGGACGAAGTGCCAGCGGACTTCCGCATGATTGCCGGGCGCACGGCGACGGTGTCGATTATCGAGGGCAGCGACAAGGCGGAGCCTGGGCAATGAAGCGCTATGCAGTGATCGGCTTTGCCACGGTGCTGTCCGCCTGCCAGGCGGTTGGCCCGGACTACCAGTTGCCCACTGATGCGGCGGTCGCCCGTGGCGATTTGCAGGGGCAATTGGCAACGGGCAATAGCGACGTGGTGTCGGCGCCGGTGCCGGCGGATTGGTGGCGGCTTTACCAGGACGCGCGCCTGGACCAATTGGTGCAGCAGGCGTTGGCGTCCAACACCGATTTGCGTGTGGCGGCCGCCAACCTGGCGCGTGCCCGCACGCAGGTAGAAGAGGCGCAGGCCGAAGGTGGCTTCAGCGGCAGCGCGCGGTTTGGCGCGGAGCGTTTGCAGGAGTCCGGCGAGGCATTCCTGCTGGAGGAGAAAGTGCCGGTGGCGAACATCGGCAGCGGCTCGATCAACACCTCCTACCAATTCGATTTGTGGGGCACCTTGCAGCGTGGCATCGAGTCGGCCCAGGCCAACGCTGATGCGGCTCAGGCCGCAGCAGATACGGCGCGCATCACCTTGGTGGCCGAAGTGGTTCGCGCCTACACCCAGGTGTGTGCCGCCAATGAAGAGCGCCATATCGCCCAGCAGTCGTTGGACTTGCAAGAAAAAGGCGTGACCCTGGTGCAGCGCCTGCGCGATGCCGGGCGAGGGGATGAAACCCAGGTGACGCGCACGCAAACCCAGTTCAAATCGCTGCGCGCGGAAATGCCGCGCTACGACGCGGCTCAGCAGGCGGGACTGTTCACGTTGTCGATGCTGTTGGCCAAGCCGGTTAGTGGACTGCCTGCCGGCGTAAGTGAGTGCGCCGAGCTGCCGCATATCGCTCAACTGGTGCCGGTGGGCGATGGTGCGGAGCTGCTTAAACGGCGCCCGGATATCCGCCAGGCCGAGCGCAATCTAGCCGCCGCCACGGCGAAGATTGGCGTGGCGACCGGGCAGCTTTACCCAAACATCAGCATTGGCGCGACGGTCGGCACGGTGGGCATTCTTGAGCACCTGGGCGAGCCGGCGACTAATCGTTGGGGCTTCGGTCCGCTCATCAGCTGGACCATTCCCACCAACGGCGCTCGAGCCCGCATTCGCGAAGCCGAGGCGGCGACGCAAGCGGCGCTGGCGCATTTCGACGGTGTGGTGCTCAACGCCGTACGCGAAACACAGACGGGGCTGGTGCAATACAGCGCCATGCTCGACCGCCGCGACGCCCTGGCCGACGCCGAGCATTCGGCGCAGCAGGCGGCGGACCAGACGCACCAGTTCTTCCAGGCCGGCCGCGCGTCGTTTCTGGCCGACCTGCAAGCGACCAAAACCTACACCGACATGCGCGCGCAGTTGGCGGCAGCGAATACGCAGGTGGCGATGGCGCAGATCAATTTGTTTTTGGCGCTGGGCGGGGGTTGGCAACAAGCAACGCCCTAAAAGCATCGCGGCTGAAGCCGCTCCCACAGGTACGCGTGGTCTGTAGGAGCGGCTTTAGCCGCGATGCTTATAGCTAAATCGCAGGCATAAAAAAAAGGCCTTGCTTAGCAAGGCCTTTCTAATGTGCTTGGTGCCCCGGGGGAGACTCGAACTCCCACTCCTTTCGAAAACGGATTTTGAATCCGCCGCGTCTACCAATTCCGCCACCAGGGCACATAGGGCGCGCAGTATAGGGAGAGGTTTGCGTGTGGTCAACGGGGTCGCGTGGTGAATTTTGCGTATTTCCGTTAAACTTCGCGCCCCTGAAAAATGACCTCCCACCATGCGTGTTGCCGATTTCAATTTCGAGCTGCCAGACGCCCTGATTGCGCGTCACCCCTTGGCCGAGCGCCAGGGCAGCCGCCTGCTTTGCCTCGACGGCCCGACCGGTGCATTGGCGCACCGTCAGTTTTCCGATTTGTTGGAATACCTGCGTCCGGGCGACTTGATGGTGTTCAACAACACCCGCGTCATCCCCGCGCGCTTGTTTGGCCAGAAGGCCTCTGGCGGCAAGTTGGAAGTGCTGGTGGAGCGCGTGCTGGACAACCGCCGCGTGCTCGCCCACGTGCGCTCAAGCAAATCCCCAAAGCCGGGTTCGACCATTCTCATCGATGGCGGCGCTGAAGCGCAGATGCTCGCGCGCCACGATGCGTTGTTCGAGCTGGGCTTCAACGAAGACGTATTGCCCCTGCTTGAGCGCGTCGGCCATATGCCGTTGCCTCCTTATATAGATCGCCCTGACGACAGCGCCGACCGCGAGCGTTATCAGACCGTGTACGCCGAGCGTGCCGGTGCCGTGGCGGCGCCTACCGCCGGGCTGCATTTCGATCAGCCGCTGCTAGAAGCCATTCGCGCGAAGGGTGTGGTGACGGCGTTCGTTACGTTGCACGTTGGCGCTGGCACCTTCCAGCCGGTGCGCGTGAAAAAGATCGAAGACCACCACATGCATAACGAGTGGCTGGAGGTGACCGAAGAGGTGGTCGGCGCCGTTACCGCCTGCCGCGCGCGCGGCGGTCGGGTGATTGCAGTGGGCACCACCAGCGTGCGCTCGCTGGAAAGCGCGGCGCGCGATGGTCAGCTCAAACCTTTCAGTGGCGACACCGACATCTTCATCTACCCAGGCCGGCCGTTTCATGTGGTCGACGCCTTGGTGACCAATTTCCATTTGCCGGAATCGACATTGCTGATGCTGGTTTCCGCATTTGCCGGCTACCCGCAAACCATGGCGGCCTACGCCACGGCCATTGCCGAGGGTTACCGATTCTTCAGTTACGGTGATGCCATGTTCATTACCCGCAACCCCGCCGCGCGCGGACCCGAGGAGCACGCATGAGCCGCACCTGCCGCATGACGTTCGAACTGCTGGCCACCGATGGCAAAGCCCGCCGTGGTCGCCTGACCTTCCCGCGTGGCGTCGTCGAAACGCCGGCATTCATGCCGGTGGGCACCTATGGCACGGTGAAGGGCATGCTGCCGCGCGACATCGAAGCGATTGGCGCGCAGATGATCCTCGGCAATACCTTCCACCTGTGGCTGCGCCCCGGCATGGAAGTCATCAAACAGCACGGCGACCTGCATGACTTTATGCAGTGGAAAGGTCCGATCCTCACCGACTCCGGTGGCTTTCAGGTGTTCAGCCTGGGCGCCATGCGCAAGATCAAGGAAGAGGGCGTGACCTTCGCCTCGCCGGTCAACGGCAGCAAAGTGTTCATGGGCCCGGAAGAATCGATGCAAGTGCAGCGCGATCTCGGTTCCGACGTGGTGATGATTTTTGACGAGTGCACGCCGTATCCGGCCGACCTCGACGTAGCGCGCACCTCCATGGAACTGTCGCTGCGCTGGGCCAAGCGTTCGAAGATTGCCCATGGTGACAACACTGCCGCACTGTTCGGCATCGTTCAGGGCGGCATGCACCAGGACTTGCGCATGCGCTCGCTGGAAGGCCTCAGCGAAATCGGCTTCGACGGCTTGGCCATCGGCGGCTTGTCGGTCGGCGAGCCGAAGGAAGAGATGATTCGCGTGCTGGACTACCTACCAGGGCAGATGCCGGCGGACAAACCGCGTTACCTCATGGGTGTTGGCAAGCCTGAAGACCTGGTCGAAGGTGTGCGCCGTGGTGTGGATATGTTCGACTGCGTGATGCCCACGCGTAACGCGCGCAATGGTCATCTGTTCGTTGATACCGGGGTTCTGAAAATCCGCAATTCGGCTCATAAGCAAGACAACAGCACGCTTGATCCGACCTGCGATTGCTACACCTGCCAGAACTTCTCCCGGGCCTATTTGCACCACTTGGATAAGTGCGACGAAATGCTCGGTAGCATGTTGAATACCATCCACAATTTGCGTCATTACCAGCGCCTGATGGCTGGTTTGCGCGAGGCTATTCAACAGGGTACATTGGCCGCCTTCGTCGATTCCTTCTACGCCCGGCGCGGGCTCACCACACCGCCGCTGGACTGATCGTTCACCTTATAAAAGAATCTTTAACAGGAGTTTTACATGGGCTTTTTCATTTCCGATGCGCTCGCTGAAACGGCACCAGCCGCTGCTGCTGGCCCGGTGGGCGGCGACAGCATGTCGATCATTTTCCTGGTCGGCTTCATGGTCATTTTCTACCTCATGATCTGGCGTCCCCAGGCCAAGCGCGCGAAAGAGCAGAAGAACCTGCTGAGCAATTTGCAGAAGGGCGACGAAGTGGTCACCTCCGGTGGCATCGCCGGCAAGATCACCAAAGTGACTGACGATTTCGTGGTCATCGAAGTATCCGACACCGTTGAACTGAAAATTCAGAAAGGCGCCATTGGTGCCACGCTGCCCAAGGGCACGCTGAAAGCCATCTAAACTCCACCATTTTTACCATTCGACGGGGCGCTAAAGGCGCCCCGCGTCATAAGCGGGCGGCGTCATGCTGAACAAATACCCTCTGTGGAAATACCTGCTGATCGTCGCGGTTCTGGTGATCGGCTTCATTTACTCTGCGCCGAACTTGTACCCGGATGACCCGGCTGTACAGATCAGCGGTGCCAGCACCGCATTGCAGGTCGGCCAGGCTGACCTGGACCGCGCGAGCAAGGCGCTGACCGACGCAGGTATCGAGGTCAAAGCGGCCACCTTGGCTGCGCAGGGGAAGGGCGGTCTGATCCGTCTGGTTAAGAAAGAACAGCAACTGCCGGCCAAAGACGTCATTCGCAAAACGATGGGCGACGACTACGTGGTGGCGTTGAACCTGGCCCAAACCACGCCGACCTGGCTGCGCAACCTGGGCGCCAGCCCAATGAAGCTGGGTCTGGACTTGTCCGGTGGCGTGCACTTCCTGTTGGAAGTGGACATGGACAAAGCGCTGGACGCGCGCCGCAAAGTGTACGAAGGCGATGTGAAGAGCCTGCTGCGCAAAGAGCGCGTGAAATACCGCAGTTTGCCCGAGCAAGATGGCGCCATTCAGTTGGGCTTCAGTGACGATGAGTCGCTGAGCAAAGCGAAAACACTGATCCGCAAAGATTTCACAGATTTCCAGGTGACCGAAGTCGAACGCAATGGCATGCAAGTGCTGCGTCTGGAAATGACCCCAGCCAAGCTGGCTGAAATTCGCGAATACTCGATCAAGCAGAACTTGACCACGGTTCGTAACCGCGTCAACGAACTGGGCGTGGCCGAACCGCTGGTTCAGCGCCAGGGTGCCAACCGCATCGTGGTTGAGCTGCCAGGCGTGCAAGACACTGCCGAGGCCAAACGTATTCTCGGTAAAACCGCCAACCTGGAGTTCCGTCTGGCGGCTGGCCCTGATGCGACCAAGGCGACCACTGAGTCGTTTGAGTTCCGCGAGCCGGGTCGTCCGGCTGTGCCGTTGGAGCGTGGCTTGATCATCACCGGTGATCAGGTGACCGACGCCTCGGCCAGCTTCGATGAGAACGGCCGTCCGCAAGTGAACATCCGTCTCGACGGCCATGGCGGCGAATTGATGAGCCGCGCTACGCGCAGCAACGTCGGTCGCAGCATGGCGGTGATCTTTATCGAGCAGAAGCCGACCACGCGCTACACCAAGCAAATGGTCAACGGTGTCGAGCAAGACGTAGCGGTTCAGACGTTTAAAGAAGAGAAGAAAATCATCAGCCTGGCGACCATTCAGTCGCCACTGGGCAGCCAGTTCCGTATCACCGGCTTGGAAGGCAAGGGCGAGTCGTCTGAACTGGCTCTGCTGCTGCGTGCTGGTGGTTTGGCGGCGCCGATGTACTTCGCTGAAGAACGCACCATCGGCCCAAGCTTGGGTGCGGACAACATCACCAAAGGTATCGATGCTTCGCTGTGGGGCATGCTGCTGGTGTCGCTGTTCATCATCTGCATCTACCGCTTCTTTGGTGTGCTGGCCACTGTGGCACTGGCGTTCAACATGGTCATGCTGCTGGCGCTGATGTCGCTGCTGGGCGCCACGCTGACCCTGCCAGGTATCGCCGGTATCGTGCTGACCATGGGTATGGCGGTGGACGCCAACGTGCTGATTTTCTCGCGGATACGTGAAGAGATTGCCAATGGCATGTCGGTACAGCGCGCGATTCACGAAGGTTTCGACCGCGCCTATGCCGCGATTCTCGACGCCAACCTGACCACGCTGTTGGTCGGCGGCATCCTGTTTGCCATGGGTACCGGGCCGATCAAAGGCTTCGCGGTGACCATGTCGCTGGGTATCGTCACTTCGATGTTCACCGCCATCATGGTTACCCGCGGCATGGTTAACCTGATTTTCGGTGGTCGTGACTTCAAGAAGTTGTGGATTTAAGGGGCCGCTATGAAACGTACGATTAAGTTTATGGCCGTGCGCAACATCGCGTTCGGCTTCACCTTGGTGCTCACCGCGATTGCGCTGTTCAGCCTGTTCACCAAAGGTCTCAACTACGGCCTGGATTTCACCGGCGGTACGCTCATCGAGCTGACTTACGAGCGCGACGCCAACCTGCTGCAAGTGCGTGAAGAACTGCAAAAGGCCGGCTTCAACGATGCCGTTGTGCAGAGCTTCGGCGCTGCGAACGAATTGCTGGTGCGCATGCCGGGCGATGATCCGCAACTGGGCACACGCGTCGCCGATGCGCTGCGTGCGGTAGACGGTGATAACCCGGCGACCGTGAAGCGCGTTGAATTCGTCGGCCCGCAGGTCGGTGAAGAACTACGCGACCAGGGCGGCCTGGGCATGTTGCTGGCCTTGGGCGGCATCATGCTGTACCTGGCTTTCCGCTTTCAGTGGAAGTTCGGTCTGGGCGCCATCGCCTCGCTGATTCACGACGTAATCGTGGCCATGGGTGTGATCTCGTACTTCCAGATCACGTTCGACCTGACTGTGCTGGCGGCGGTACTGGCGATCATCGGTTACTCGCTCAACGACACCATCGTGGTATTCGATCGTGTGCGGGAAAACTTCCGTGTGCTGCGTAAAGCCACGCTGGTCGAGAACATCGACATTTCCACCACGCAAACCCTGCTGCGCACCATGGCAACGTCGATTTCGACCTTGCTGGCTATCGGCGCGTTGCTGGTCTGGGGTGGCGATAACCTTTACGGTTTCTCGATTACGCTGTTTATCGGCGTGTTGGCGGGTACTTACTCGTCGATCTACATCGCCAACGTCGTGCTGATCTGGCTGAACCTGAGTGTCGAAGACCTTATTCCGCCAGTGTCTTCAGAAGAGGTAGACGAACGCCCATAAGGCGCTTTGTCGACCAGACCGCGATGGTGCTGAGCAGCCCATCGCGGTTTTTTTTCGTCGGCAATTTTGAACTGGCTGTAGGAAAAAGACTCCAAGGCTAGGAGAAAGGCGCTACGGCGTCTCGGTGTAAACCAGGAGGTTCAAGTGAACAAGTCGATGCTAGTTGGTGCGGTGCTGGGCGCGGTAGGTGTTACCGCCGGAGGTGCTGTTGCAACTTACAGCTTGGTGGGTGGCGGTCCTGAATACGCGCAAGTGCTCGCGGTGGAACCGATCAACGAAACCATCAAGACTCCGCGGCAAGTTTGCAAAGATGTAACCGTCACTCGGCAAAAACCGGTCAAGGATCAACATCAAATCGTGGGTAGCGTATTGGGCGCTGTGGCAGGTGGTCTGCTCGGTAACCAGGTTGGCGGCGGTAACGGCAAGAAAATTGCCACCGTAGCGGGTGCGGTTGGCGGCGGTTATGCCGGTAACAAGGTGCAGGAAAACATGCAGTCCAATGACACCTATACCACCACCGAAACCAAGTGCAATACGGTCACCGACACCAGCGACAAGCTGGTCGGCTACAACGTGAAGTACCAGTTGAAAGACAAAGTGGGTCAGGTGCGGATGGATCGTGATCCGGGCAGCCAAATTCCGGTCGATGAAAAAACCGGTCAGCTGATTCTGGGTCAGAACCAGCCCGTCCAGCAGTAAGAAAAAAGCGTCCTTCGGGGCGCTTTTTTTCGCCCATAAAAAAACCGGCGCTTGGCCGGTTTTTTATTGTTCTTAGGCTTAGCGTTTTTGCTGAGCCGACAGGTGCGGCTGAATGGCCGTCAACACTGCCTTAAAGCATTTGGTGTTGCCGGCTACCACGTGGCCCTTTTCCAGGAATTCGTGGCCACCAGTGAAGTCGCTGACCAAACCGCCAGCTTCCTGAATCAGCAGCACGCCTGCGGCCATGTCCCATTCGGACAGGCCCGCTTCCCAGAATGCATCGAAACGACCGGCGGCCACGTACGCCAAGTCCAGACTGGCAGCGCCGGCGCGGCGAATGCCGGCGGTTTGGCCGACCAGGCTGCGGAACATGCCGAGGTAATTGTCGAGGCCGTCCATTTGGTCGTCGCGGAACGGGAAGCCGGTGCCGAGCAGGGCGCCTTCGAGGCTGGTGCGACCGCTAACGCGCAAGCGGCGGCCGTTCAGCTGAGCGCCACGGCCACGGCTGGCGGTGAATTCTTCTTGGCGGACTGGGTCGAGCACGACGGCGTGTTCCAGGCGGCCACGGTATTTGCAGGCAATGCTGACCGCGAAGTGCGGGATGCCGCGCAGGAAGTTGGTGGTGCCGTCTAGTGGGTCGATGATCCAGAGGTAGTCTTCGCCGTCGCCACTGCCGGCGTGCAGGCCGGTTTCTTCGCCGAGGATGGCGTGGGTTGGGTAGGCTTTGCGCAGCGCGGTGATGATGCTGGTTTCAGCGGCGCGGTCCACTTCGGACACGTAGTCCTTGGCGTCTTTTTCGTCGACCTTGATGGTGTCCAGGCGCTCGATGGAGCGGAAGATCAGTTCACTGGCGCTGCGGGCGGCGCGCAGCGCGATATTCAGCATAGGCTGCATGGAGGGTCACCTGGGTCGTTAAAGAAAGCCGAGCATTCTAACAGAAAACCATAGATGAAGAAGGCCCACCTGGCGTGCGCATGGTGTTTGCCGGGGTGCTTCTGTAAGATTTGCCTCCCTTTGTTGTCCGTGTGAGCGCTTTCGTTGCTGGAAAATATCCGCGTCGTTTTGGTCAATACCAGTCATCCCGGCAATATCGGCGGCGCCGCGCGGGCGATGAAAAACATGGGCTTGTCGCGCCTGGTGTTGGTCGATCCGCAAGACTTTCCCAGCCATGAAGCCAGTGCACGGGCCTCCGGTGCCGATGGCATTCTTGAGGCCGCGCAAGTCGTCGCCACGCTGGAAGAGGCGCTGGTCGGTTGCACGCTTGTGCTGGGCACCAGTGCCCGCGATCGTCGTATGCCATGGCCGATGCTGGATCCGCGCGAATGTGGCGTGCACGCCGTGGAGCGCGCTGCCGAGGGTGGTGACGTAGCCCTGGTTTTTGGTCGCGAATATGCCGGCCTTACCAATGAAGAGCTGCAGCGCTGTCATTACCACGTTCACATTCCGTCCGATCCGGATTTCAGCTCGCTCAATCTCGCTGCCGCCGTGCAAGTGCTCGCTTATGAGGTACGCATGGCATGGCTTGCGAGTCAGGGGCAAAGCAAGCGCGCGGAAAAAACAGAAGTGGCGTCGCCGCGCAGCGAGCAGTTGTCGACCATGGACGAGTTAGAGCGGTTTTACGGTCATCTGGAAACGACGCTGGTGCAGATCGGTTTTCTCGACCCGGAAAACCCCCGGCATTTGATGTCGCGCTTGCGTCGGCTGTTTGCCCGTAGCGCGGTAAGTCAGTCGGAAATGAATATTCTGCGCGGCATTTTGACCGAGACTCAAAAAGCCGCTCGCGGTGAGCCACACAAGCGGAGAAGTGACGATGTTTGAGCGCGTACGAGAAGACATTCAAAGCGTATTCCACCGAGACCCGGCGGCGCGTAACGCTTTCGAAGTTCTGACGTGCTATCCGGGTCTGCACGCCATTTGGTTGCATCGCCTGTCTGGCTGGTTGTGGTTGGCCGGCTGGAAATGGCTGGCGCGCATGGTGTCGAACTTCGGTCGCTGGCTGACCGGCATCGAAATTCACCCGGGCGCCAAAATCGGCAAGCGCTTCTTTATTGACCACGGCATGGGCATCGTCATCGGCGAAACCGCCGAGATTGGCGACGACGTTACCCTTTATCAAGGCGTGACCCTGGGCGGCACCAGTTGGAACAAAGGCAAGCGTCACCCAACATTGGAAAACGGTGTGGTAGTGGGAGCGGGCGCCAAGGTGCTCGGGCCGTTCACGGTTGGCGCGAACGCCAAGGTTGGCTCCAATGCGGTGGTAACCAAGCCGGTGCCGGCCGGTGCGACGGTTGTCGGCATTCCGGGGCGCATCATCGTCAAGGCTGATGACGAAGCAGAAGCCAAGCGCCAGGCCATCGCCGAAAAGCTCGGGTTCGACGCTTATGGCGTCAGTCCTGACATGCCTCGATCCCGTGGCCAAAGCCATCGGCCAGATGCTGGATCACCTGCAGGCGGTAGACGGTCGCCTGGAAGGCATGTGCGAGGCGCTCAAGGCGCTGGGTAGCGATTATTGCGCGAAAGATCTGCCGACATTGCGTGACGAAGACTTCAACGACGTCTGCAAAGGTCTGGACGACAAGCCCGCCGCCTGACGCGCGCCGCTATGCGTTTTTTGCTATGATTCGCGCCCTCCATTTTGCGCAATCCCGAGTGTTTTAATCGGTCTTATAGTTGACCTAAATACTCGGGAATAGCATACTTACGGCATATTCAGTGATCTTGCGGTACAAGCCATGCGACTGACTACCAAAGGCCGTTACGCCGTGACCGCCATGCTCGATTTGGCACTTCATGCCCAGCATGGTCCGGTTTCTCTGGCGGATATTTCCGAGCGCCAGGGCATTTCCCTGTCGTATCTCGAGCAACTATTCGCCAAATTGCGTCGCGGAAATCTGGTTTCCAGTGTGCGTGGTCCCGGTGGCGGCTATCAGTTGTCCCGTGACATGGGCGGCATTCAGGTTGTGCAGGTGATCGACGCGGTGAACGAGTCGGTCGATGCCACGCGCTGCCAAGGCTTGAGCGGTTGCCACGATGGCGACACCTGTCTGACCCACCACTTGTGGTCCGACCTGAGCCAGCAAATTCACGAATTTCTTAGTGGTATCAGTTTGGCCGACCTTGTCACCCGTCACGAGGTGCAAGACATCGCCAGGCGCCAGGATCAGCGTCACTGCTCAGGCAGAACGCCACGCATGGATAAAATTGAAGCGTCCGCCATCGATTGAGTAGGGCGCCAGGCTGACCGGCCTACACCTGATTAGGAGACATCAATGAAATTGCCGATTTATCTCGATTACTCCGCGACTACACCGATTGATCCTCGTGTGGCGCAGAAAATGAGCGAATGCCTGTTGGTCGACGGTAACTTCGGTAACCCGGCCTCGCGCTCCCACGTGTTTGGCTGGAAAGCTGAAGAAGCCGTGGAAAACGGTCGCCGTCAGGTGGCTGAGTTGGTGAATGCCGACCCGCGCGAAATCGTCTGGACCTCCGGTGCCACCGAGTCGGACAACCTGGCAATCAAAGGTGTTGCGCACTTCTATAAGAGCAAGGGCAAACACATCATCACCTCGAAGATCGAGCACAAAGCCGTGCTCGATACCACGCGCCAACTTGAGCGCGAAGGCTTCGAAGTGACCTATCTCGACCCGCAGGAAGATGGCCTGATCACTCCGGCTATGATCGAAGCGGTGCTGCGTGAAGACACCATTCTGGTGTCGATCATGCACGTCAACAACGAGATCGGCGTTATCAACGACATCGCGGCCATTGGTGAGCTGACTCGCTCGCGCGGCGTGTTGTTCCACGTCGATGCGGCTCAGTCCACCGGCAAGGTCGATATCGATCTGAGCAAGCTGAAGGTCGATTTGATGTCCTTCTCGGCGCACAAAACCTATGGTCCTAAAGGCATCGGCGCCCTGTATGTCAGCCGTAAGCCACGTGTACGTCTTGAAGCTCAGACACACGGCGGCGGTCACGAGCGCGGCATGCGTTCGGGCACCTTGGCCACTCACCAAATCGTCGGCATGGGCGAAGCGTTCCGTATCGCCAAAGAAGAAATGGCTCAGGAAAACCAGCGCATCGCTGCCCTGAACGAGCGCTTCTTCAAGCAGGTCGACGGCCTGGAAGAGCTGTATGTGAACGGCAGCAGCACCGCTCGCGTGCCGCACAACCTGAACCTGAGCTTCAACTATGTGGAAGGCGAGTCGCTGATCATGGCGCTTAAAGACCTGGCGGTTTCGTCCGGTTCGGCCTGCACCTCGGCTTCCCTGGAGCCTTCGTATGTACTGCGCGCCCTGGGCCGCAACGACGAATTGGCACATAGCTCGATCCGTTTCACCTTCGGCCGTTTCACCACCGAAGAAGAAGTTGACTACGCCGCAGCCAAAGTACGCGAGGCAGTTACCAAACTGCGCGAGCTGTCGCCGCTGTGGGACATGTTTAAAGAAGGTGTCGATATTTCCAAAGTGGAATGGGCGGCACATTAATTAGCTGCCAATAAGAGCGGCACCTGCTCCTGATGAGAGAGAAATGAATCATGGCTTATAGCGAAAAGGTCATCGACCACTACGAGAACCCGCGCAACGTCGGCAAGATGGACGCGGAAGATCCTGATGTCGGCACCGGCATGGTCGGCGCGCCGGCGTGCGGCGACGTGATGCGTCTGCAGATCAAGGTTAACGATCAGGGCGTTATTGAAGACGCCAAGTTCAAAACCTACGGCTGCGGTTCGGCTATCGCCTCCAGCTCCCTCGCCACCGAGTGGATGAAGGGCAAAACCCTGGATGAAGCCGAAACCATCAAGAACACCCAGTTGGCTGAAGAGCTTGCTCTGCCACCGGTGAAGATCCACTGCTCGGTACTCGCCGAAGACGCCATCAAGGCGGCCGTTCGCGACTACAAGCAGAAGAAAGGCCTGCTCTAACCAGCAGTCGTTTGCGACTAAGGAGTTCTCATGGCTATCAGCATGACCGAAGCGGCGGCCCAACACGTACGCCGCTCCCTCGACGGGCGTGGCAAAGGTGACGGTATTCGCCTGGGTGTTCGCACCACCGGCTGCTCGGGCCTGGCCTACGTCCTGGAGTTTGTCGACGAAGCACAAGGCGAAGACCAGGTGTTCGAAAGTCACGGCGTGAAAGTGATCATCGACCCGAAAAGCCTGGTGTACCTCGACGGTACTGAACTGGACTTCGTCAAAGAAGGTTTGAACGAAGGCTTCAAGTTCAATAACCCTAACGTGCGCGGCGAATGTGGCTGCGGCGAGAGCTTCAACATCTGAGGCTGGCTGTGGGCACCCCTTGTCACTTTGCATTGTTTGACCTGCAACCCAGCTTCCGTCTGGATCTTGAGCAGCTGGCTACGCGGTATCGCGAGCTGGCGCGTAGCGTGCACCCCGACCGCTTCGCCGACGCCTCTGAGCGTGAGCAGCGGTTGGCGCTGGAGCATTCGGCGAGCCTAAACGACGCCTACCAGACGCTGAGAAACGCGCCAAAACGGGCGCGTTATCTGCTGGCGTTGCGTGGCCACGAGCTGCCGCTGGAAGTCACCGTGCAGGATCCCGAGTTCCTCATGCAGCAAATGCAATGGCGCGAGGAACTTGAAGACCTGCTAGACAGCGCCGACCTGGCCGGTGTCGCCACATTCAAACGTCGCTTGAAGGCTGCTCAGGATGAGCTCAGCGACCGTTTTGCCGCCTGTTGGGATGAGACTGCGCGCATAGACGAGGCCGAGCGCCTGGTTCGCCGCATGCAGTTCCTCGACAAGCTCAGCTACGAAGTGCGCCAGTTGGAAGAGCGCCTCGACGATTAATTCCGCGCCGCCCAGGCGGCGCGCCTGATGCGCAGACAAGCATGGCATTACTGCAGATCGCTGAACCCGGGCAAAGCCCGCAACCGCATCAACGGCGTTTGGCCGTTGGTATCGACCTGGGCACCACCAACTCGCTGGTAGCGGCGTTGCGCAGTGGCGTTTCGGCGCCCATCGCCGACGCCGATGGCGAGGTCATCCTGCCGTCCGCCGTGCGTTATCACAGCGATCACGTTGAGGTCGGGGGCGCTGCCAAAGCCGCCGCCGCGAGTGACCCGTTCAATACCGTGCTGTCGGTCAAACGCCTTATGGGGCGTGGCCTGGCTGACGTGAAGCAGCTCGGTGAACAGCTGCCTTACCGTTTTGTTAGCGGCGAATCGCACATGCCATTTATCGAAACGGTGCAGGGCGCTAAAAGCCCCGTGGAAGTGTCTGCCGAAATCCTAAAAGTGCTGCGTGTGCGTGCCGAAGCTGCTTTGGGCGGCGACCTTGTCGGCGCAGTCATTACGGTTCCCGCCTATTTCGACGACGCGCAGCGTCAAGCCACCAAGGACGCCGCCCGCCTGGCCGGCCTTAACGTGCTGCGCCTGCTCAACGAGCCGACGGCCGCCGCCGTGGCATATGGGTTGGATCAGAACGCTGAAGGCGTAGTTGCCATTTATGACCTGGGTGGTGGCACCTTCGATATCTCGATTCTGCGCCTGACTGGCGGCGTGTTCGAAGTGCTCGCCACCGGCGGCGATACCGCGCTGGGCGGCGACGATTTCGACCATGCCATTGCTGGCTGGATTGTTGAGCAGGCGGGTATTTCCACCGACATCGCCCCCGGTGAGCAGCGCGGTTTGTTGCAGGCCGCTTGTGCTGCCAAAGAAGCGCTGACCGACGCCGATTCTGTGGGCGTCAGCTTCGGCGACTGGAGCGGTGAGCTGTCGCGCGCCCATTTCGATAGCCTTATCGAGCCCATGTTGCAGCGCAGCCTCAAAGCCTGCCGCCGCGCCGTGCGAGACGCAAACATCGAAGTGGATGAAGTCAAAGCCGTGGTCATGGTTGGTGGCTCAACTCGCGTTCCGCGTGTGCGTACCGTGGTAGGCGAGCTGTTTGGCCGCACGCCGCTAACCGACATCGACCCAGATCAAGTGGTGGCCATTGGTGCCGCGATCCAGGCCGATACCCTGGCAGGCAACAAACGCAATGGCGAAGAGCTGCTGTTGCTAGACGTCATTCCGCTGTCCCTGGGGCTGGAAACCATGGGCGGCTTGATGGAGAAAGTCATTCCGCGCAACACCACGATTCCGGTTGCCCGCGCGCAAGACTTCACCACCTATAAAGACGGCCAGACGGCCATGATGATTCACGTGCTGCAAGGCGAGCGCGAGCTGATCAGCGACTGCCGCTCCCTGGCACGCTTTGAGCTGCGCGGCATTCCCGCCATGGTGGCCGGCGCGGCGAAAATTCGCGTGACCTTTCAGGTGGATGCCGATGGCCTGCTCAGTGTTGCCGCACGCGAATTGGCGTCCGGCGTTGAAGCCAGCATCCAGGTGAAGCCGTCTTACGGGCTCACCGACGGCGAAATCGCCCGCATGCTTCAGGACTCGTTCCAGAACGCCGGCGATGACAAGGTCGCCCGCGTGTTGCGCGAGCAGCAAGTGGATGCGCAGCGTTTGATTGAGGCCGTTCAAGCCGCGCTGGAAGCGGACGGCGAGCGGTTGCTCGACGCCGAAGAGCGCATGGTCATCGACCTGCAGATGCAGGAACTGAGTGAATTGATGAAAGGCTCGGATGGTTATGCCATCGAGCAGCAGACCAAGCGCCTGTCGCAGGTCACCGACGCCTTTGCTGCCCGCCGTCTGGACTCGACGGTGAAAGCCGCGCTGGCAGGGCGCAATCTGAATGAAATTGAGGACAACTGATGCCGCAGGTTATTTTTCTGCCCCACCCGAAATTTTGCCCTGAAGGCATGGTTGTCGAGGCTGAACCGGGCACTTCCATTTTGGATTTGGCGCACGAGCACCATATTGAAATGGAAAGCGCCTGCGGCGGCGTCTGCGCCTGCACGACCTGCCATTGCATCGTGCGCGAAGGGTTCGATTCCCTGGAAGAGGCGGACGAGCTCGAGGAGGACTTTCTCGACCGTGCCTGGGGCCTTGAGGCTCAGTCGCGTCTGGCGTGTCAGGCGATTGTTGGTACCGAAGACATCACCGTCGAAATTCCGAAATACTCGCTCAATCACGCCGCCGAAGCGCCGCATTGATTCAAGGAAGTGTCATGAGTCTGAAGTGGACTGATGTTCTGGAAATCGCCATTCAACTGGCTGACAGCAAGCCCGACGTGGATCCGCGCTACGTCAACTTCGTCGACCTGCAACGTTGGGTCGCTGCATTGCCTGAGTTCAACGACGATCCGCAACGTGGCGGTGAGAAAGTATTAGAGGCCATTCAGGCGGCGTGGATCGAAGAAGCCGACTGATTTCGCCTCAGTTGGCGCACCACAGCTGGGCGCCAGCCCTACGCATTTAACAGGAACCCGCGTATAATTCGCGGGTTTAATTTTTGGCTTAACTCTCAGTTTCTGGAGCTTCACATGGCTGTTCAACGCACTTTCTCCATCATCAAGCCCGACGCCGTTGCTAAAAACGTAATCGGCGAAATCGTTACCCGTTTCGAAAAAGCCGGCCTGCGCGTCGTTGCTTCGAAAATGAAACAACTGTCCAAAGCTGAAGCTGAAGGCTTCTACGCTGAGCACAGCGCTCGTGGCTTCTTCGGCGAGCTGGTTGCTTTCATGATCTCCGGTCCGGTTGTTGTTCAGGTTCTGGAAGGCGAAGACGCCATCGCCAAAAACCGCGAACTGATGGGCGCTACCAACCCTAAAGAAGCTGCCGCCGGCACCATCCGCGCTGACTTCGCCGACTCGATCGACGCCAACGCCGTTCACGGTTCGGACTCCGAAGCCGCTGCTGCTCGCGAAATTTCGTACTTCTTCGCTGCAACCGAAGTAACTGCACGTACTCGCTAATCAGCGAACGGGCGAGGGTGAAGACATGACTGAAGCTACCGGCAAAATTAATCTCCTGGGTCTGACCCAGCCTGAGATGGAACAATTCTTCGACTCTATCGGGGAGAAGCGTTTTCGTGCCGGTCAGGTGATGAAGTGGATTCACCACTTTGGCGTCGATAATTTCGCCGCCATGACCAATGTCGGCAAGGTCTTGCGCGAAAAGCTCGAGGCCCGTGCCGAGATTCGTGGGCCGGAGGTGGTGAGTGAAGACATCTCCACCGACGGCACCCGCAAATGGGTCGTGCGTGTGGCCTCTGGCAGCTGTGTCGAGACCGTATACATTCCCCAAGGCAGTCGCGGCACCCTCTGCGTTTCCTCGCAGGCCGGTTGCGCGCTGGACTGCAGTTTCTGCTCCACCGGTAAACAAGGTTTCAACAGCGATCTGACGGCGGCCGAAATCATCGGCCAGGTGTGGATCGCCAACAAATCGTTCGGCAGTGTGCCGGCGAAAATTGATCGCGCCATCACCAACGTGGTGATGATGGGCATGGGCGAACCGCTGTTGAACTTCGACAACGTGGTCGCCGCCATGCACCTGATGATGGACGACCTCGGCTATGGCATCTCCAAGCGCAAGGTGACGTTGTCCACCTCGGGCGTGGTGCCGATGATCGACAAGCTCGGCGAAGTCATCGACGTGTCCCTGGCCCTGTCGCTGCACGCGCCCAACGATGCGCTGCGCAACACACTCGTGCCGATCAACAAGAAGTATCCTCTGGCCATGCTCCTCGCCGCGTGCAAACGCTACGTGGCGCGCCTCGGCGAAAAGCGTGTATTGACCATCGAGTACACCTTGCTCAAAGACGTCAACGACCGCACCGAACACGCTGAGGAGATGATCGAGTTGCTCAAGGACATTCCTTGCAAGATCAACTTGATCCCGTTCAACCCTTTCCCCCATTCCGGTTACGAGCGGCCCAGCAACAACAGTATTCGCCGCTTCCAAGACCTGCTGTATAAAGCAGGGCACAACGTCACCGTGCGCACCACGCGCGGCGAAGACATTGATGCTGCTTGCGGGCAACTGGTTGGCCAGGTTATGGATCGCACCCGCCGTAGCGAGCGCTACATTGCCGTGCGCCAACTGAGCAACGAGGCTGACGCTCCACGTACCGCTGCAAACCGAACCTAAGGTAGGACACCTATGACATTGCGCACTGCGCTGCTGCTTCTGTTCACTGGCTTACTGTTTGGCTGTGTCTCGACGGGTCAGGTCGACCCGATGAAAACCGACAAAGGGCGTGACGAAGCGCGTGATGCGTACATTCAACTGGGCATCGGCTACCTCAATCAGGGCAACACCGAACAGGCCAAAGTGCCGTTGAAAAAGGCCTTGGAGCTTGACCCAAGCAATGCCGACGCCAATGGCGCGCTCGCCATCCTGTTCCAAACCGAAATGGAACCGGAACTGGCCGATGAGCATTTTCGTAAAGCCATCTCCAGCCGTCCGGATCCGCGCTTTCTGAATAACTACGGGGCATTCCTGTACGAGCAAGGCCGTTACCAGGAAGCTAAAGACCGCTATCTCGAAGCGGTAAAAGACAACATGTACCCGGAGCGCTCGCGGGTGTTCCAGAACCTTGGCCTGGTGTCTTTGAAACTCAAAGATCGCGCCCAGGCCAAACAATACTTCGAACGCTCGATTCGTCTGAACAAACGTCAGGCGCGCCCGCATTTGGAGTTGGCCAAGCTGGCCTATGAAGACAAGGAATACGTGCCTGCGCGCAAGTATTACGACGCCTTCAGCAAGATCACCGAACAAAATGCTGAAAGCCTGCTGCTTGGCGCTCGACTGGCCAAGATTTTCGATGACCGCGACAAAGCGGCGACGCTTGGCCTGCAGCTCAAACGTCTCTATCCCGGTACGCCGGAATACAAGCAATACATGTCGGAGCAATGATGAAAGCGGTGCATCCAGAAGCTCTAGCGGTCCCTCGCAGTAACCCCGGCGAGACGCTGCGTAAAGCCCGCGAAAACCGGAACTGGTCGCTGGCCGACGTGGCCGGTCAGCTCAATCTGACCACCCAACGCCTTACTCAATTGGAAGCCGGACAGTTCGATCAACTGCCAGGCCACACGTTCGCGCGCGGCTATGTGCGTGCCTACGCCAAACTGCTGGGCATGGATCAAACCCTGATCGTTCAGGAGTTCGACCAATACACCGGCACCGATGCCACCGGCAGCAGCGTGCATGGCCTCGGCCGTATCGAAGAGCCCATGCGCCTTTCGCAAAACTTGCTTCGTATCGTGTGCCTGCTGCTGTTGCTGGCCATGGTGGCGGGTGGTTTCTTCTGGTGGCAGGACCAATCCGCTGGGCGCACCACTGAAACAGGCGGTATCAGCCTGGGCCATGTTGAAGTCGATGGCGCCGATGGTAAAACCGAAATTCATCCATTGGACGAGCCGGAAGATCAGGCGGTGGTCGACGCCGAAGGCGCTGAAGAAGCCGTGCCGGCCGAAGTGTCGCCTGAAGTGGCGATGCAGCCGGAAGCACCTGTCGCTCAAGCCCCGGTTACAACGCCCCCAGCCACAACCGCGCCAGGCGCAACGGCTCCGTCCGTAGCGAGCCCTGCACCGGCCGCTCCCGCTTCCGCGCCGTCACTTACACAAGCGCCCGCCGCACCGACTGCGCCTGCTGGCCAGACACCTCAGGCCGCACCCGCCGCGCCGGTAGTGGCCGCTGCTGGCGAAGGCGTTGTGGCGTTGGACTTCAGCGCCAACTGCTGGATCCAGCTCACCGATGGCAACGGCAAAGTTGTGGTCAGCGGTTTGAAACGCGCCGGTGAAAAGCTCGAAGTCTCCGGCAAAGCGCCGCTTGAACTGCGCCTGGGTTATGCCCGCGGCGCGCAAGTGCGCTTCAACGGTCAGGCCGTTGACGTAGCGCCGTTCACCAGTGGCGAAACCGCCCGTATCAAGTTGGGACAATAACCATGCACGCCGAATCGCCAATCATCCGTCGCGTCTCGCGCAAGATCTGGGTCGGTTCCGTACCGGTCGGCGGCGACGCGCCGATTGCCGTACAGAGCATGACCAACACCGATACCTGCGACGTTGCCGCCACGGTCGATCAAATCCGTCGTTTGGAAGAAGCCGGCGCCGACATCGTGCGCGTCTCCGTACCGGACATGGACGCTGCCGAAGCCTTCGGCAAAATCAAATTGCAGAGCAATGTGCCGCTGGTGGCCGACATCCACTTCGACTACAAAATCGCCCTGCGCGTGGCTGAGCTTGGCGTCGATTGCCTGCGTATCAACCCAGGCAATATCGGTCGCGAAGACCGCGTTAAAGCCGTGGTCGAAGCCGCACGCGACCGTGGCATTCCAATCCGCATCGGCGTGAACGCCGGCTCGCTGGAAAAAGACCTGCAAAAGAAATACGGCGAACCGACCCCTGAAGCGCTGGTGGAGTCGGCCCTGCGCCACGTCGAGCACCTCGACCGCCTGAATTTCCCCGACTTCAAAGTCAGCGTCAAAGCGTCCGACGTATTCATGGCCGTGGCGGCGTATCGCCTGCTGGCCAAGCAAATCGAGCAACCGCTGCACCTGGGCATCACCGAGGCTGGCGGCTTGCGTTCGGGCACGGTGAAGTCGGCTGTGGGCCTGGGCATGCTGCTTGCCGATGGAATTGGCGATACCATCCGCATCTCGCTGGCGGCAGACCCGGTGGAAGAGGTGAAAGTCGGGTACGACATCCTCAAATCCCTGCGCTTGCGCTCGCGTGGCATCAACTTTATTGCGTGTCCAAGCTGCTCTCGCCAGAACTTCGACGTGGTGAAAACCATGAACGAGCTGGAAGGGCGGTTGGAAGACTTGCTGGTTCCGCTGGACGTGGCCGTAATCGGCTGTATCGTCAACGGTCCTGGCGAGGCCAAGGAAGCCCATATCGGCCTCACTGGCGGTACGCCGAATAACCTGGTGTACATCGACGGCAAGCCCGCTTCAAAGCTGACTAACGAAAATCTGGTGGATCAGCTTGAACAGATGATTCGCCAGAAAGCGGCCGAAAAGGTCGAAGCCGACGCGGCGCTCATCGCCCGCGGCTAATAAGAAGAACTCTAAGGATTCTGTGTGAGTAAGTCCCTGCAAGCCATTCGTGGCATGAACGACATCCTTCCGGAGCAAACCCCGCTCTGGCGCTACTTCGAAAACAGCGTCGCTGGTTTGCTCGACGGCTATGGCTATCGCCAAATCCGCATGCCCATCGTCGAAGCGACCGAGCTGTTCAAACGCTCCATCGGCGAAGTAACCGACATCGTCGAAAAAGAGATGTACACCTTCGACGACCGCAACGGCGATTCCCTGACCCTACGCCCGGAAGGCACCGCCAGCTGCGTTCGTGCCGTGCTTGAACACGGTATTTCCGGCGGTGGCCAGGTGCAGAAACTCTGGTACATCGGTCCGATGTTTCGCCATGAGCGTCCGCAAAAAGGGCGCTATCGCCAGTTTCACCAAATCGGCGTGGAAGTATTCAATCTCGACGGTCCGGACATCGACGCCGAATTGATCATCCTGACGTGGCGTCTGTGGGGCCTTCTCGGCATTCGCGATGCAGTCAAACTTGAGCTCAACAGCCTGGGCACCAGCGAAGCACGTGCCACTTACCGTGATGCGCTGGTGAACTACCTGTCGGCGCGTGTCGAGCAGCTCGATGAAGACAGCAAGCGTCGGCTGCACAGCAACCCGCTGCGCGTGCTCGACAGCAAAGTGCCGGAAACCCAGGCGCTGCTGGTCGATGCGCCGAAACTAGCCGATTACCTCGACGAGGCCTCGCGCCTGCACTTCGAAGGCTTGAAGTCGCGTTTGGACGCCGCCGGCATTCCGTACGTGCTCAATAGCAAACTGGTACGCGGCCTCGACTACTACAGCAAAACCGTATTCGAATGGGTTACCGACAAACTCGGCGCGCAGGGCACCGTGTGTGCCGGTGGCCGCTACGATGGTCTGGTCGAGCAAATGGGCGGCAAGCCTACCGCCGGCGTGGGTTTCGCCATGGGCATTGAGCGTCTGATTCTGCTGCTCGAAACCCTGGAAAAAGTACCAGAAGAAATTGCGCGCCAAGTGGACGTGTACTTCTGTGCATTTGGCGACACGGCCGAACTGGCCGGGCTGCAACTGGCCGAGCGTCTGCGTGATCAGATTCCGGGCCTGCGCCTGGTTGTTAACGCCGGCGCTGGTAGTTTCAAAAGCCAGCTCAAGAAAGCAGACAAGAGCGGCGCGTTGTTCGCCGTGGTGCTGGGCGAAGATGAACTGGCTCAGCAAGTGGTAGGTTTCAAACCGCTCCGTGGTCAGGGCGAACAAGAAAATATTGCCTGGGATGCTCTGGCCGAGCACCTGGTAACCCGCTTGCAACAGGCGTGACAGCGGGTTCAAAACACAACCGGTGTGAACACCAGGTTTGAGCATTCAGCAGGTTTAAGGAGCATTGGCGTGTCGAGTACCGAAGACGAACAACTGGCGGACATCAAGGACTGGTGGAACCGCAACGGCAAACCCCTGCTGACCGGCGGCGTGCTCGCCCTGGCAGTCGTGGCGGGCTGGAATTACTGGCACAAGTACCAGACCAGCCAGGCGCAAAACGCCTCGATGCTTTATCAGCAGCTGCTGGAAACGACCTTTGATCCAGCCGGTAAGCCCGATGTCGCCAAAGTGGCCGAGCTGTCCAACAAGCTCAAAAACGATTACGCAGGCACCTATTACGCCCAGTACGCCAGTCTGTTCGCCGCAAAAATCGCGGTGGATGCCGGCAAGCTAGACGATGCTGCAGCAGAGCTGAAAACCGTGGTCGACAAGCCTGTTGATGCCACTATTCAGGAACTCGCACGTCAGCGTCTGGCCCGTGTTCTGGCTGCTCAGAACAAAGCTGAAGAGGGTCTCAAGCTGCTTGATGGCGATGCGGAAAAAGCGTTCGTCGCCAGCCGCGAAGAGCTTAAAGGCGACCTGCTGGTCAAAGTCGGCCGTGCCGACGATGCCCGTGGCGCTTATGAAAAGGCCAAGGCAGCCCTGTCCGATGAAGCGGCAGTGGGTGGCTTGCAAATGAAGCTCGACGATCTGGCCAAAGGGGATGCGTGAAGTGATGCGCTGGAAATATGCCGCACTGCTGGCCCTGGCCGTTCTTGCCACGGGTTGCAGCAGCACTAGCAAGAAAGAACTGCCACCAGCCGAGCTGCCTGACTTCACCGAAGAAGTTGAGCTGAAAAAAGAATGGAGCCGCTCGATTGGCGATGGCCAGGGCGACACCTTCAACATGCTGGTTCCCGCCATTGATGGCGACACCATCTTCGCCGCTGACGTAAACGGCGAAGTCATGGCCATTAATCGTTTCTCCGGCGACAAGCTGTGGGAAACCGACCTCGACCTGCCGGTATCGGGTGCCGTTGGCGCCGGTAGCGGTCTGGTATTGGTCGGCACCCTGAAAGGCGAAGTGGTTGCCCTGGACGGTGCGACCGGCGAAGAAAAATGGCGCGCCAAGGTCACCAGCGAAGTGCTGGCACCGCCGGCCACCAACGGTGATGTGGTCGTGGTGCAAACCCAGGACGACCGCATCATTGGCCTGGAAGCCAGCAGCGGCGCTCAGCGCTGGATCTACGAAAGCACCCCAGCGGTGCTGACCCTGCGTGGCACCGGCGCCCCTGTCGTCAACGACCGTTTGGCCTTCGCCGGCCTGTCGACCGGCAAGGTGATTGCTCTCGACACCCAGCGCGGCTTGCCTGCATGGGAACAGCGCGTTGCCGTGCCACAAGGTCGCTCCGAGCTGGACCGCGTGGTCGATATCGACGGCGGCTTGCTGCTCTCGGGCAACACCCTGTACGCAGTGACCTACAACGGTCGCGTCGCCGGTCTGGATGCGAGCAATGGCCGCATCATCTGGCAGCGCGAAGCGTCGAGTAACGTCGGCCTGGCCGAGAGCATCGGCAGCGTTTACCTCTGCCTGGCCAATGGCACCGTGGAAAGCGTCGATGAGCGTTCCGCTTCGGCGCTGTGGAGCAATGAATCCTTGGCGCGCCGTGAGTTGTCGGCGCCGGAAGTGTTCTCCAGCTACATTGCCTTTGGCGACTTCGAAGGCTATTTGCACTTGGTCAGCCAAGTAGACGGTCGTTTTGTCGGGCGTACGCGCATCGACAGCGACGGTCTGCGTGCTCGACCATTGGTGGTCGCCGACTGGCTGTACGCCTTCGGTAACAGCGGTGAGTTGGTTGCGCTGACCATCAAGTAGGTGGGGCTCAGCGGGCGGCTCCCACTATGGAGCAACCCGTTGGCTAACCTACGCTTCATGAGTCCGGCCGCTGCCGTTCGACGGTAGCGGCCTTTGTGTTTTCTGCAATTGAGTGGAGGGGCCGCATGGTTCCCGTAATCGCCCTGGTGGGCCGTCCTAACGTCGGCAAGTCCACCTTATTTAACCGCCTGACCAGAAGTCGCGACGCCATCGTCGGCGACCTGGCTGGTCTGACCCGTGATCGCCAGTACGGTGAAGCCAAATGGCAAGGGCGAACCTACATCCTGATCGACACCGGCGGTATCTCCGGTGACGAGCACGGCATGGACGAAAAAATGGCCGAGCAGTCGCTGCTGGCCATTGAAGAAGCTGACGTGGTGCTGTTCCTCGTGGACTCGCGCGCAGGCTTCACCGCCGCCGACCAGATGATTGGCGAGCACCTGCGCAAGCGCAACAAGACCTCCTACGTGGTCGCCAACAAAGTCGACAACATCGACCCCGACCTGGCGCGCGCCGAGTTCGCCCCGCTGGGCATGGGCGATGCGATTCCAATCGCCGGCGCCCATGGCCGCGGTATTGCGCAGATGATGGAAATTGCCTTGGGCAGCTTTCCAAAAGATGACGCCGAAGAGCCGGAAGAAGGCGAAGAGGAAGTGGTTGCCGAAGGTCAGGAAGCCAAGCGCATTCCGGGCCCGAGCGAAAAAGACGGCATCAAGATCGCCATCATCGGCCGACCTAACGTCGGCAAGTCGACGCTGGTGAACCGCATGCTCGGCGAAGACCGGGTCATCGTCTACGACCAGCCCGGCACCACCCGCGACAGCATCTACATTCCCTTCGAGCGTAACGAAGAGAAGTACACCCTGATCGACACGGCCGGTGTGCGCAAACGCGGCAAGATCCACGAAGAGGTGGAGAAGTTCTCCGTCGTTAAAACCCTGCAAGCGATCAAAGACGCCAACGTCGTGATCTTTGTAATGGATGCCCGCGAAGGCGTGGTCGATCACGACCTGAACTTGCTGGGTTTCGCCTTGGAATCGGGCCGTGCTCTGGTGATCGCACTGAACAAGTGGGACGGCATGGAGCCGAGCGAGCGCGACTACGTTAAAACCGAGTTGCAGCGTCGTCTGTTCTTCGTCGACTTCGCCGACATCCACTTCATTTCCGCGCTGCACGGCACGGGCGTGGGCAACCTCTACCAGTCGGTGCAGAACGCCTTCAAATCCGCTGTTACGCGCTGGCCCACCAGCCGTCTGACGCAGATTCTCGAAGATGCCGTAAGCGAGCACGCTCCACCCATGGTTGGCAGCCGTCGAATTAAATTGCGCTACGCCCACTTGGGCGGCGCCAACCCGCCGCTGATCGTGATTCACGGTAACCAAGTGGAAGCGGTGCCGAAGTCATACGTTCGGTACCTGGAAAATACCTACCGCCGCGTTTTGAAGCTGGTCGGCACGCCGATTCGCATCGAATTCAAAGGCGGCGAGAACCCGTACGAGGGTAAGAAAAACACCCTGACGGATCGCCAGGTAAACAAGAAACGCCGCCTTATGTCGCACCACAAGAAGGCCGATAAAAAGCGCCGCGACAAGAAGTGATGGGTTCGGCTTCGATCGGCTGCGCGTCGGCATTGCTAGCGCTGGACTTGTGGCGCTGCGCAAGTCGGTAGATCAAAAGCATCGCGGCTGAAGCCGCTCCTACAAAAGGCCCGCCGTTGAGGTTTCTATAGGAGCGGCTTCCGCCGCGATCCCTGCAAACGGCGAGCTCAAGCAGTGGCCGCAAAAACGGTTATAGCGATAGACGAAAGGGCACCCTCGGGTGCCCTTTTTTCGTGTCCGACCGATCCGTTATCCTCGCCCGTCATGGCCGCAACAGAGCCATCAATGCTCACACCAGGAAGACGTGATGATCACCAGCAAGTTGCCCAACATCGGCACCACCATTTTTACTCGCATGTCTCAGTTGGCTAACGAGGTCGGTGCGCTGAATCTGTCCCAGGGCTTCCCGGACTTTGATGGTCCGCAGGCACTTCTGGATGCAGTTGCCCGCCATGTTCACAGTGGGCATAACCAGTACGCGCCGATGACGGGCCTGCCCGCTTTGCGTGAGCAGGTGGCGGCAAAGATCGCCGCTTGCTACAGCCGTAACGTCAGTGCCGACAGCGAAATCACGATTACTCCTGGCGCGACCCAGGCGATTTTTTGTGCGATTCAGACGCTGATTCGCCCGGGCGATGAGGTGATTGTTTTTGACCCGAGCTACGACAGCTATGAGCCGTCGGTTGATCTGGCCGGTGGGCGCTGCGTCCATATCCCGCTCAGCCAACCTGACTTCGGCATTGACTGGCAGCGTCTGGCTGACGCCATAACGCTGCGCACCCGTTTGATCATCCTCAACAGCCCGCACAACCCGAGCGGCGCGCTGCTTACTCGGGCCGATCTGGATCAACTGGCTGAGCTGATTCGCAACCGCGACATCTACCTGATCAGTGACGAGGTGTACGAACACCTGGTGTTCGATGGCCGCACTCATGACAGCGTGCTCGCCCATGACGAGTTGTACGAGCGCGCGTTTGTGGTCAGCTCCTTCGGCAAGAGCTACCACGTCACCGGCTGGAAAACCGGCTATGTGGTGGCCCCGCCAGCATTAAGCGCTGAGCTGCGCAAAGTGCATCAGTACGTCAGCTTCTGTGGCGTCACCCCGTTGCAGTGGGGGTTGGCCGATTTTATGGCGGCCAACCCGCAGCACGTGAACGAGCTGCCGGCGTTCTACCAAGCCAAGCGCGATTTATTCTGCGATCGCCTGCAATCCTCTAAATTTCGTTTCACCCGCACGGCCGGAACCTTCTTCCAACTGGCTGACTACTCGGCCATTCGCGACGACCTGGATGACGTCGCCATGGCTGAATGGCTCACCCGCGAGCACCGCGTTGCGGTCATTCCAATTTCAGTGTTCTACCAAGAACCGCCGCAGGGCTTACGGTTAGTGCGGTTCTGCTTTGCCAAACGTGAAGAAACCCTTATTCAAGCCGCGGAGCAGCTATGTCGGATTTAACCAGCGGACGCGACATCACCAGTCTCCCTGACCTCAAGCTGGCCCTGGTGCAAACCACGCTGGCCTGGCACGACCCAGCGGCTAACTTTGCCCATTTCGAGGCGTTGCTTGAGCAAGCCCGCGGCGCGCATTTGGTGGTGTTACCGGAAATGTTCACCACCGGTTTTTCCATGGACTCCGCTACCTTGGCCGAGCCGGAGGAGGGCACCACGTACGCCTGGCTTCGCCAGCAGGCCAAACGCCTGGATGCGGTGATCACCGGCAGCGTGATCATTCAGGCCGCCGACGGCAGCCACCGCAATCGCCTGTTATGGGCGCGCCCGGATGGCGAGATTTTGCATTACGACAAGCGCCATCTGTTCCGTATGGCCGGCGAGCACAAGCACTACAGCCCGGGCGAGCGCCAGGTGCAGATGGAGCTGCACGGCTGGCGGATTCGACCGCTGATTTGCTACGACTTGCGTTTTCCCGTGTGGAGTCGCGACCCCCATAACACCGACCTGCTGCTCTACACCGCGAACTGGCCGGCTGCGCGCCGTCTCCATTGGAATCGGCTGCTACCGGCGCGTGCGATTGAAAACCTTTGCTTCGTCGCCGCCGTGAACCGTATCGGCAACGACGGTAAAGGCCATCCCTACAGCGGCGACAGCCAAGTGCTCGACTTTCAGGGCGAGCCACTGCTGGAGGCGAACGCCGGCGACGGCGTGTTCAGTGTTGTGCTCAAAGCGGCTGACCTGGCCGCTTATCGCACGCGCTTCCCGGCGCATCTGGATGCTGACGCCTTCACGCTTTAACCCGTCGACTAGCAGCGGCGTTAGAAGCGAAGCAGGCCGGCCTGGGGCAGGATTTCATTGTTCTCCATCAGCATCCCGCCTTCAGTGTTCAACTCTGAAAGCCGACCTTTGATGTTCAGTGACTCAAGCCCATGGATGATTGAGTCACGGCGGTTGTGAACGATGTCGGCGGTGATGCTGACTTGTAGGCCATCGATAGTTGAGTCCTGGTCGTTCGTCGCCCCGTTGCCGGCATCGATAACAAGCTTGCCGCCGCTGCTGATCATCGATTCAGTGCGGTTGTAAAAGTCGCCGGCGGAGGTGAGCGTAAGGTCTTCCCACGTCGTCAGGATTGCCACGTGCTCGTTTATAAACGACTGACCACTGCTCATGGTCAGGGCACCTGTGCTGAAAATCATGCCGGTGTTGGTCAAATTGCCCTTGGCAGTGACTGATGTCGTTCCGCCAGAGACGATCTGCGCCGCAGTTGTCACGCTCGTTCCAGCGTTTAACTCGATATTGCCTGACGAGGCGAGGGTCGAATCGGCTTCGCTGCGCAGGCTGCTCTTGGCGTCGATACGAATATCACCGAGCGAGGCGAGGCGCGCGCCGCTGTCGAGCTGGAATGTGTAGGCGGTTGCGCCTATTTGTCCTGCGGCAGTTATGTGGGTCGCATTGACGAGATAAAGATCGGCGTTCATCGACACGTCACCGGCGGCCGATACGGGGTTGTGCAGGTAAATGCTTTCTTCTGATGCAAGTTGAATGTTGCCGCCGGCAAACAGGCCAGGCCGTTCGGCGAAGGATTGAGGCGGCTGGACGTTGCCGGTTGCCTTTACGATCTCGATGTCGCCACTGGATCGTATGACGATGTCGCCGTTCGCATGGATCGGTCCGGCGTGGCGCACGCCAGGGCCTTCTTCGGTGCTGATCAGTGAGATGTGACCACCGTACATGGCGCCGGCGGCGGAGCCATCAATCGCGATCTCTGGCCGGCCTTGGTCCGCTTTCGCACCTTTGCTGATGCTGCGGTTGAGCACATTGTATTGGTTGGAGCCGGCGATGAGCTGAACGTCTGCAGTGGCGTTCGGTGCGCCGATGCTTCCACTCAAAACAATGGCGCGGGCGATCACGTCGAAATAGCTGAGGCCGCTCGTATCGACGCCGCCCGCGTTTATCACCACCCTGTTGCCATTGGCGGCGACGCTCAGCTTAAGTCCATCGGCGCCGTTCGGGACTGCCGTAGTGGCCACGAAGCCTCTGACGTTCAGGGTCGTTACGCCGTTGAGCGTAAGGCCATTGGGGTTGGCAATAATGAGGTCGGCGCGAGGGCCGAATACTTCAAGAATGCCTTCCATGTTGCTGGGCAGCAGGCCCGTTACTTCGCCGAGAATCAAGGTGGCGTTCGTGCTCAGGTTTGGGTTGGCGGGCAGTGTTCCGGCCAGCTGACTTTGCCCTTGCTCCGTGCTGTTGTTGAAAACGACGCCGGGTTTCTTAACGTCAAAATGCTCGAATCGATTGTGGGAAATGCCGTGGCTGTTCGGCGCGACAATGTTTATGACTGGCACTCCTGGCGTGGAGACAGGGAGAGCTGCGCGGCTGGTAATCACGATTTCGGCCGGGGCCAGGCTTGAAAAACAGGCTGCTAGTGCGAGTACCGAATAAAGCGGAAGGGCGCGGCGTGGAAGTAACCGCGATGATGAGTGGTGCTTTTCGTTGAGTGAGGATTTCAAAACGCTGTTCCCTATTTGATTAATAGAGACACAGGCTAGCCCCCCTGGATTTTGCTAATGCAGCACGGCTCGCTGCGAGCCGTAGGTAGTCTCTTTCTTGCGCCAGGTTTTGGTGTAAGAAAACTGTACTTGGATCTTCACCACCAAGAAAAAGGGCAGCCCATGGGCTGCCCTTTTCTCAACACCTTCATCATTCTGCCAATGCCACTTCCGGTGTTTCCGGTGGCTTGGGCAGTGACGACAGCAACGCCATGATCAGCGCCGCGAGGTACGGCAAGGACTGCACCAGCAACATCGCTACCCAGAACTTCACGTCGTTGCTTGGGAAGCCCTGAACGATGCCGATGCCCACCGCAGCGCCCCACAGCAGCAGCATGATGAAGACTTCCTCACGCGCTTCGGCCATGGCCACCATAAAGCCGTGGCTGGAGCGCATTTTCGGCGTGCGGAAGAACGGGATGCTGGTGGTGAAGAAGCCGTACAGCACCGCCTTGGCGATGGTGTGCGACAACGCCAAGCCAGCCAGCGCCGCGCCAGAACGCATCCTTCAAGTTAACGCCAACCGCGCGCTGATAGAGGAACACGATCTTGCCGAATTTGAAGAAGAACAGCGCCAGTGGCGGAATAGCGAAAATCAGCAACGGCGGGTCGACCCGCTGCGGCACGATGATCATCGCCGCCGACCACAACAGGGCGCCTGCGGTGAAGAAGATGTTCAAACCGTCGGCAACCCAAGGCAGCCAGCCGGCTACGAAGTGGTAACGCTGACCGCGTTTGAGCTCGGTTTCTTTACCGCGGAACAGCTGGCGAGCGTGGCCTTTCATAATCTGAATGGCGCCATAGGCCCAACGGAAGCGCTGCTTTTTGTAGTCGATAAAGGTATCGGGCATCAGGCCCTTGCCGAAGCTGTCGTACGCATACGCAGCGGAATAACCTTTTTCGAATACGCGCAGGCCCAGCTCGGCGTCTTCGCAAATGGTCCAGTCGGCCCACTTCAGTTCGTCCATTACGGTGCGACGAATCATGGTCATGGTGCCGTGCTGAATGATCGCGTCGCGGTCGTTGCGGGTCACCATGCCGATGTGGAAGAAGCCTTTGTACTCGGCGTAGCAGAGCTTTTTGAAGGCGCTGCCGTCCTGGTCGCGGTAGTCCTGCGGCGATTGCACCACGGCGATTTTCGGATCGGCGAAGTGCGGCACCATGTGCTTGAGCCAGTTCGGGTCGACGCAGTAGTCCGAGTCGATTACCGCCACCACTTCTGCATCCGGCGCGGTGTGCGGCAGGATGTAGTTCAGCGCGCCACCTTTGAAGCCATGCAGCGGCGCCACGTGGAAGAAACGGAAGCGCGGGCCGAGCTCTTCGCAGTAGGCCTGCACTGGTTCCCATACGGCCGGATCTTTGGTGTTGTTGTCGATGATCAACACTTCAAAGTCGGGGTAATCCAGGGCAGCGAGGGCGTCGAGGGTTTGTTTCACCATCTCCGGCGGCTCGTTGTAGCACGGCACGTGAATCGACACTTTCGGCCGGTAGGTGCTGTCGCCGCTCACGGGAATAAACGGACGGCGGCGCTTGTGCACCCACACCGCCTCGGCCAGTTCGTGCGCTTCGGTAAGCAGCACGATAAACACGCCGATGGCACCGACGCCCAGCAACAGGCCGACCGTGAGGCTGAACCAGGTGCTGTATTGCTGGCTGTAGTCGTAGCCGATCCACACCAATACCGAACCGCCGGCGAATGCCACGAAGGTTAGGAAGGTGCGACCGCGTTGGCGCAGGGCGCTGCCGTCAATCAGCAGCAAGGCCAGGGCCAGCATCGCCAGGACCACCGAGCCGATGGCCAATACGCGCCACTGCGGAATGGCGACAACCGGGCCTTCGAAGGCGAACTTCTGTTGGCGCGCGGCGTTGAACACGCCCCAGTACGCGCCTACGGAACCCTCGTCGCTGGCCTTCCACGGTTGGTCGAAGGCTTCGATCACGAAGTAGTTGTAGCCCTTGGCGTTCAGCGTGTTGACCAAGGTGCGCAGGTAAATGGCCTGGTCCGCCTGGGTGGCGTCGGCACCGCCGCGCATACGGCCGTTGCTCGGCCAGCCGACTTCCGAAAGCAGCAGTGGTTTTTTCGGGAAGATACGTTTCAAGTCGCGCGCGCGGTCGAGCACGAACTGCGTGGAGTCTTCCATGGGAATGAATTCCCAGTACGGCAGGATGTGCGCAGCTACCAGGTCGGTGTGGTTTGCCAACTGGGGATATTTTTCCCAGATGTGCCACTGCTCCGAGGTCGTCACGGGCACTTTCACCTGCGCGCGAACGCGGTCGATGAAGCTCATCAATTGCTTGGGCGTTACTTCGCGGCGGAACAGCGCCTCGTTACCCACCACCACGCGAACGACGCTGCGTGAGGAGTTGGCGATTTCAATACCACGGGCGATTTCGCGCTCGTTGCGCTCCTCGTCCGGGCTGATCCAGATGCCCAAGGTGACGCGCAAACCGAACTCTTCGGCGAGCTTGGGAATGTCGCCCAAGGTGCCGTCCACCGAATAGGTGCGCACGTTGTCGGTGTGCTTGCTGAGAAGACTGAGGTCTTCACGCATTTGCTCGTCGGTGGGGTATTGATCTTTCTGCGGGTTCTGGTCGAGCCGGAACGGCGAGAAGGAAAAACCGGAGATTTGTTCAGGCCAATCCGGCGCACTGACCGGACGGTTATACAGTGCCCAGATACCGGTGAAGAGCGCGGCGATTGCCACGAATACCACCAGGTTGAGTCCAAATTTACGCGATGACATAGACGTTTCAGGTTCCAAAGGGTGGAACGGAGAGGTGCCGGCGAGCGCCGGTCGGCGCGCATCCTACTCCGGCGATAAATGGCTGTATAGCTCAGCTCATTTACCCGGTTTTATCGCCCGCAAACCTTGGTCAGCGCCGTCTGGCATTAGTTCGCCATCAGCCAGACCGCGCGGGATCCATCGGTGTGCAGTACCGGTGGCAGTTAAGCATAAGCAGGCATCGCTGCGCACGCGCCAGGCCATACTCAAACGTGCGCGAGGGCACGTGCTGAAGCAGGCGTTTCACCGTCGGTACTTGGGCCTGGCGAGCGCGCTCCCTATAATGCGCGCCGATTTGCCGGCTGCTCGCGCTGAGCGCATGCCGTTATAGAGGTGCTGTGATGAGTACAGATGAACAACGCTTTGGCGGCATCGCCCGCTTATATGGTCGCGACGGTTTGGCACGCCTGGCCGCCGCTCATGTGGCCGTGGTCGGCATCGGTGGCGTTGGCTCATGGACGGCCGAAGCGCTAGCGCGCAGTGGCGTTGGCGAAATTTCGCTGTTCGACCTGGACGACGTCTGCGTCAGCAACACCAACCGGCAAATCCATGCGCTTCAGGGCGCGATTGGCCAGTCCAAGGTCGAGGTTATGGCTGAGCGCATTCGCGCCATCAACCCCGCTTGCGTGGTGCACGCAGTCAGCGACTTCGTCACGCGCGAGACCATGGCCCAATACATCACCGTGCAACTGGACTGCGTGATCGACTGCATCGACAGCGTCAACGCCAAGGCCGCGCTCATTGCCTGGTGCAAGCGCCGCAAGATTCAAATCATCACCACCGGAGGCGCGGGCGGGCAGATTGACCCGTTGTTGATTCAGGTTGGCGATCTGAACAAAACCGTCAACGACCCGCTGGCCTCCAGCGTGCGTTCGGCGCTGCGTCGCGATTATGGTTTTTCCCGCACGCAGGGCCGTCATTACAGCGTGCCTTGCGTGTATTCGCGCGAGCAGCTGCGCTACCCGAAACCCGACGGCAGCATTTGCCTGGAGAAAAAGTTTGTCGGCGACGGCGTGAAGCTCGACTGCGCCGGCGGTTTTGGCGCGGTGATGATGGTGACCGCCACCTTTGGCATGGTGGCGGCGGCCAAGGCGGTGGATAAGTTGGTGGCCGGGGTCCGTCGGCCTTCGGAGCGGATGCCGGGTGACGGCGATGCTTTGAGTTGAGGTGTTGCTGGCGGTTTGGCGCGTTTCCTGTGGGGGCCAATCGCGGCTGAAGCCGCTCCCACAGGTTGTTCGTGCTTGTGTACCCAGAAACTTACCGAGTTGTGACGTGCTTTTCACAGCGCATCAGGCACACTGCAAGCGCCTCCGGTTCGCCGGTTTTCTTGCGGATTTCTTCATGTCCTATCGCTCGTTCAAGGCGCGTCGCCTGCCTGTCGCATTGCTGTTGTCCACTGTGCTGCTGGGCGCCTGCGCCAGTAAGCCCAACGATTTGCGTAACCCTCACGAAGCGATTGCCGCCTTTGCGGACAAGTCTTATCAGGCGCCAATTCACGGCCCGGTCCAGGGCTGGGAGGCGCAGTTCACCGTGGCCGAGCAGGCCGTTGATGTCACCTGGCTAGCGCCGGCGCAGGGCGCTGCGCCAGCGCCGTTAGTGGTGTTCTTGCCCGGCCTCGGTGAAGGCGCGGGCGCGGGGCTGCAATGGCGTAAGGCGTGGGCGGAGGCGGGTTATGCCGTGGTGTCGATTCAGGCGCCGCAGGTCGGTCGCGGCATTTATTCCAGCAGTGAGGCGCAGGCCGGCACGTTTCGCGGTATCGCTCAGCGCGCCTATGCCGATGCCGCCTTGAAAGCCCGCCTCAACGCTGTTGCGCAGGTACTCAATCAATTACGCATACGCGGCCAGGGTGGTGACGCGCAGGTGGCGGGTGTCGACTGGAACACGCTGGCCGTCGCCGGCTACGACCTGGGCGCGCAAAGCGCTGCGGCATTGGCAGGCGACAGCATGCTCCCCGATTGGCAGCCCAAAGCGGTGCTGCTGCTAAGCCCCTACGTCGGCCCCGGCGTTGCCGCCGCGCGCGTCGATGTACCGCTGCTGAGCGTGACCGGCCCCCACGATGAGGACCCGTTCAGTTGGGTGGAATCTCCAGAGCGGCGCCAGGCCATTTGGCGAGGCAATCCCAATCCTGGCAGCTATCAGTTGATCGCGAAAAATGCCCAGCATCCCTTGTTCAGCGGTTCGTTGGACGAGTTGCCCGGGCCAGACGATGCCGAGCAAAAACGCCCACCCCGTGACCCTGACCTGGGCGCCGGCGCCGGTGGTCGCGATGGTACCAGCGGTCCGCCCGGTGCCGACGGTGGCGAAACGCCGAAGCGTCGTCCGCGACCCGACACCATGGGCCACGGGCAAGACAGTCAGAACTGGTTTGATGCCCATCAAGTCGCCAACGTACAGGCGGTGAGTACGGCATTTCTCGACGCCACGCTGCGTCATTCGGCCGAAGCCAAAACGTGGCTGGGTACAGAGGCGGCCAAGGCCATCGGCCCGGCCGCGTCTATCGAGGCGCGTTAGCGGTCAGTTCTGCCATGCGCGTGAGCACGGCCTGCAAGCCGTTGCTACGCGAGGGCGAGAGGTGGCGGGCCAGGCCGAGCTGGGTAAACCAGTCGGCCAGGTCGAGCTGTTTCAAGTGCTCCGCTGGCAAGCCGTTAACCCGCACCAGTAACAACGCCAGCAGCCCACGAATCAGGCGGGCATCGCTGCTCGCGCGAAATTGCCAACCCTCGCCCTGCTGCGCGCCCACCAACCACACCTGACTCTCGCAGCCGCTGACCCGAGTGCCCTCGGTGCGCTCCTCGTCAGTCAATGGCGCCAGCTGTTCGCCCCAGCTCATAAGAAGGCGCGCCCGTTGTTCCCAGCTCATGGGTTGGCTGAACGCCGCCAGGGCGGCGTGGGCAGCGCTCGGCAGGTTCATTGCAAAATCTCCAGGGCCTGGTCCAGCGCGGCGAAAAAGCGCTGCAAATCGCTGCTGTCGTTGTACAGGGCTAACGATGCGCGAATCGCGCCCGGCAACCCCAGGCCGCGCAGCAACGGCATCGCACAATGGTGCCCGGCGCGCACGGCGATGCCTTGTTCGGTGAGCAAATGTGCCAGGTCGGCGCTGTGCACGTCTTCCACCACAAAGCTGGCCAGTGCGATGTCCGGCTCGCCTAACAGGCGTACGCCAGCGCGAGCTTTGAGGCCGGCCACCAACTCTTGATGCAGGGCCGTTTCGTGGGCGAGCACCGCATGCGCGTCGAGGCTGGCGAGGTAGTCCAGCGTCGCGCCCAGGGCAATCACAGAGGACACCGCTGGCGTGCCGGCTTCGAACCCGAGCGGGGCCGGGCGGAACTTGGCGGTGTAGTAGTCGGTTTGCAGCAGCATTTCGCCGCCGAACTGCCACGGCAGCACGCGTTCCAAGGCGGCGGCGCGGCCATAGAGCACGCCCACGCCGTCCGGGCCGTAGAGCTTGTGGCTTGAGCACACGTAGAAGTCGCAGTCCAGTTGCTGCACGTCGTGGCGACCGTGAACCACGCCTTGGGCGCCATCAATCACGGTGATGGCGCCATGGGCTTTTGCCAGCGCCAGCAACTCATTCACCGGTTGCCAGGTGCCGAGTACGTTGGACAGTTGGCTCACCGCCAACAAGCGCGTACGCGGGCCGATCAATTGCTGGGCAGCCCCCAGATCAATGCGCCCTTCAGCGGTGATCGGCAACACAATCAACGCCAGGTCGCGACGCTGCGCCAGTTGTTGCCAAGGCAGCAAGTTGGCGTGGTGCTCCAGGGCGCTGATGACTATTTCATCGCCAGAGTGGAAGTGCTCTTCGAGCCCATAAGCCAGCAGGTTCAGCGCTTCGGTGGCGCCGCGGGTAAACACGATTTCCTCACTGCTGGCGGCATTCAACCAACGCGCCGCTGTGCCCCGGGTTGCTTCAAACGCGCGCGTGGCTCGTTCGCCCGGCAAATGCTGGGCACGGTGCACGTTGGCCGCGCCCGCGCTGTAGTAGCCGAGCAGCGCATCGATCACGGCTTGCGGTTTTTGTGAAGTGGCGGCGCTGTCGAGGTAGGTCTGGCCTTCGGCTGCGAGGGCAGCGAGGGCGGGGAAGTCAGAGCGCCAGGGGGATGAGTTCGGCATGGTGTTATCGCTGCGCCGGGATATGGACACCGTCATTCACGCGTAGGCACCGGCCCGACGATTCGTAAATCCAGCATCGCGCGTTGTTCCGCGACCCTGGGTCCCCGCGTGCGCGAGGACGACGGTGTTCAGATTGTAGGTTGGGGTGAACCTATCAGTTGTGCGCGTGCAGGGCTTCGTTGAGTTCGATCGCGGTTTTGTGCGATTTGGCTTCGACGGCGCCGGTCTGCGAGTTGCGACGGAACAGCAAGTCTGGCTGGCCAGCCAGATCGCGAGCCTTGAGCACTTTTACCAGTTGGTTCTGATCGTCGAGCAGCGCGACTTTGGTGCCGGCCGTGATGTACAGGCCCGACTCCACGGTGTTGCGATCGCCCAACGGAATGCCGATGCCGGCGTTCGCGCCGATCAGGCAGCCTTCGCCCACGCTGATCACGATGTTGCCGCCGCCAGACAGCGTGCCCATGGTCGAGCAGCCGCCGCCAAGGTCCGACCCTTTGCCCACGAACACGCCAGCCGACACGCGGCCTTCGATCATGCCTGGGCCTGCGGTGCCGGCGTTGAAGTTGATAAAGCCTTCGTGCATTACCGTGGTGCCTTCGCCCACATACGCGCCGAGGCGGATACGCGAGCTGTCCGCCAGACGCACGCCAGCAGGCACGACGTAGTCGGTCATTTTCGGGAATTTATCCACCGAGAACACTTCCAGCAGTTCGCCTTTGAGGCGCGCTTCCAGTTGGCGCTCGGCCAGTTCACTCCAGATCGACCGCACCTTGGCTGGTCCACGCCACGTTCGGCAGCAGCGGGAAAATGCCCGCCAGGCTCAGGCCATGCGGCTTGACCAAACGGTGGGAGAGCAGGTGCAGCTTCAGGTAGGCCTCGGGCGTGGACGTCAACGCAGCGTCTTCGGCCAGCAGGGTGGCCACCAGCGGCCGCTGGCTTTCGGCCAGGCGGGTGAGCAGGGCGGCTTGCGCGGCATCGACATTTTTCAACAGGTCGGCCAGTTCACCAGCCTGATTACTGGTGAACGCGACAGCTTGGTTGCCGCCGCTGTAGCCGAGCTTGGCGCTGACTTTGGCGACCAGTTCTTCGGACGGGCTGAGCAGCGGCAGGGCGTAGAACACTTCCAACCAGTTGCCTTCGCGGTTTTGAGTGCCGACGCCGAAGGCCAGGCTGAACAGGGAATTGGACATGGTGTTTCCTCTTGCTGAATTAGGTCGACGCGCCGGTTGGCGGCGGCTGTCACGGTGTTATTGCGCGTGCCTGGTCATGGCCAGGCCACGGGTTATTCGCGGTGCAAGTGCCCTACTTGAAAGCGGCCGAATAGCTATCGGGCTGGAAACCGAGCAGGGTTTTGCTGCCCAGGTCGAGCACCGGACGTTTGATCATGGAAGGCTGCGCCACCATCAGTTCAATCGCCTTGGTTTGGTCGAGGTCGCTTTTGTCAGCGTCGCTCAATTTGCGAAATGTGGTGCCGGCGCGGTTAAGCACCTTTTCCCAACCATGTTCGCTGCACCATTGCTGCAAATGCTCACGGTCGATGCCCACGGCTTTGTAGTCGTGAAAGGCGTACTCGACCTTGTGCTCGTCCAGCCAGGTGCGGGCTTTTTTCATCGTGTCACAAGCTTTGATGCCGTAGAGGGTGATGCTCATGCGTTTGCCTTGTTCTGAAGGAAGGCGCGAATCCGCGTGGCGGCTTCCACGCATTCGGCCAGCGGGGCAACCAAGGCCATGCGCACGCGGCCGGCGCCGGGGTTGAAGCCGTCGACCTCGCGAGAAAGATACGAGCCAGGTACCACCGTCACGTGTTCCTGAGCGAACAATTCACGGGTGAAGTCGGCGTCGTCCATCGGCGTTTTCGCCCACAGATAAAAGCCGCCGTCTGGGCGCTGCACATCCATCACCGGCTGCAGTATGTCCAGCACGGCGTCGTATTTTTCCCGGTACAGGTCGCGGTTGGCGCGCACATGGGCTTCGTCGTTCCAGGCGGCGACGCTGGCCAGCTGGGTTTGTACCGGCATGGCGCAGCCGTGGTAGGTACGGTACAGCAGGAATGATTTCAGGATTGCGGCATCGCCGGCGACGAACCCGGAGCGCAAGCCCGGCAGGTTCGAGCGCTTGGACAAACTGTGGAACACCACGCAGCGGGCGAAATCGCTACGGCCCATGGCGGCGCAGGCGCTGAGCAACCCGGCGGGCGGATTGGCTTCGTCGAAGTACAACTCGCTGTAGCACTCGTCGGCGGCGATCACGAAATCGTACTGGTCGGCCAGGTTGATCAGCTTTTGCAGCGTTTCCTGTGGAATCAGCGCGCCGGTCGGGTTGCCGGGCGAGCACAGGAACAGAATCTGGCAGCGCTGCCAGACGTCGGCCGATACCGCGTCGAAGTCCGGGTTGAAGCCGTTCTCTTCCAGGCACGGCAGGTAGTGCGGCTTCGCACCGGCCAGCAGGGCCGCGCCTTCGTAGATTTGGTAGAACGGGTTGGGGCTGACTACTAGGCCGTCGTCGCTGCGCTGCACCACGGTTTGCGTGAAGGCAAACAACGCTTCGCGCGTGCCGTTGACCGGCAGCACGTGGCGGGCCGCGTCGAGCCAGCCGGCCGGTACGTTGAAACGCCGCTCGCACCATTGCGCAATCGCTTCGCGCAGCGCGGGGATGCCCAGCGTCGTTGGGTACACCGCCAACTGGTCGAGGTTGTCGCTCAACGCCTTGGCGACGAAATCAGGCGAGCGGTGTTTGGGCTCGCCAATCGACAAGGCAATCGCGCGTTTATTGGCCAGCGGCTGAGCACTGGCCAGCAGGGCGCGGAGCTTTTCAAACGGGTAGGGCTGCAGGTTGTTCAGGGCGTCATTCATGTGCGGCGTGTCGTTCTATTCAAATACTGATTCGGGAAAGCTCGACCCGATTGCCGTCGGCATCGGAGAGCTGTTCGATGATCGCGTCCTGCAAACGGGCACACAGGTCGGGATCGGAAAGCGGCTGGTTGCGCGCATCGGTGACAAAAAACACGTCTTCCACGCGCTCGCCCAGGGTGGCGATCTTGGCGTTCTGCAACGACAGGTCGAAGTCGAGGAATATCTTGCCAATGCGGGCCAGCAAGCCAGGGCGGTCCGGTGACGTCAGCTCCAACACGGTGACCGGGCGGCCGGCGTCGTTGGAAATGATCACCTGCGGCGCGAAGGCGAAGTGCTTGAGCTGACGCGGCACGCGACGCTGGATGATGGTCGGGTAGTCATCCGGATGGCTCAGGGCGCTGACCAGCCCTTCGCGAATTTCCTTGATGCGCACCGGGTTGTCGCCAATCGAGCCGCCATCGGCATCTAGCACCACGTAGGTGTCGAGGGTGAACTGGCTGGTCGAAGTAATCACGCGGGCGTCATGGATATTCAGGTTCAGCTGATCCATGGCCGCCACGGTTACGGCGAAAAAGTCGTGCTGATCAGGCGCATAAATGAAGATTTGCGTGCCGCCTTCGAATTCTCGCTGGGTCGTTTCCTTGATCAGCACCAACGGGTCGTGCGCGGAGCTGTGTTGCAGGATGGCGTCGGTGTGCCAGGCCACGTCGCCTGCGGTGTGGCGCAGGAAATAGTCATCGCCCAATTGCGACCACAGCTGTTCGGCGTCGTCGGGGTCGGTGCCGCTGCGCACCAGAATGTCGAGCGCGGCGTTCTGGGTCTGGCGAATCTGTTCTTCGCGGTCGACCGGATGCTCCAGGCCCCGGCGCAAGGCGCGCTTGGTTTCGCTGAAGAGCTGGCGCAGCAGACTGGCGCGCCACGAATTCCATAGCGTCGGGTTGGTGGCGTTGATGTCAGCGACAGTCAGCACGTACAGGTAGTCGAGGTGCACCTGATCACCCACCAGTTGGGCGAAGTCGTGGATCACCTGCGGGTCGGACAAGTCTTTGCGCTGGGCCGTGGTCGACATCACCAGATGGTTTTGTACCAGCCAGACGATCAGGCGGCTGTCCCAGGCGGGCAACTGATGCCGTTCGCAGAAGGCCTGCGCGTCTACCGCGCCAAGCTCCGAATGGTCGCCGCCGCGACCTTTGCCGATGTCGTGGTACAAGCCGGCCAGGTAAATAAGCTCGGGCTTAGGCAGCGTGCCCATAAGCTTACTGGCGAGCGGAAATTTCTCGGAAATGGGCGTGTACTGCAGCTTGCGCAGGTGCTTGATCAAATTCAGCGTGTGCGCATCGACGGTGTAGATGTGGAACAGGTCGTGCTGCATTTGCCCAACGATGTCGCCGAACTCCGGCAAGTAACGGCCGAGAATGCCGTAGCGGTTCATCCGTCGCAGGTTGCGATGAATGCCGATCTCGCACTTGAACAGTTCGATAAACAGGCTGGTGTTGCGGATGTCTTTGCGGAACTCGTCGTCAATCAGGTGCCGGTGTTCACGCAGCAGACGCACCGTGTCGGCACGCACGCCTTTGATTTCCGGGTTCTGCGCCATCAGCACAAACACTTCGAGAATTGCGAACGGGGTGCGCTTGAAGACGTTGGACGACGTGACTTCGATGTAGCCGTCGCGCAGCTGGAAGCGGCTGTTGATCGGCAGTACCTGGCGACCCTCTTCGCTGCGCAGAATTACCTCTTCGAAATGCTGCACCACCAACTCGCTGAGCTCGGAGATGCTCATCACCACTCGGTAGTAGTTCTGCATAAAGTGTTCGATAGCCAGTTTGCCGTTGCTGTCTTCAAAGCCCAGCAGCGTGGCAATTGAACGCTGGTGGTCGAACAGCAGGCGGTCTTCGGCGCGGCCGGCGAGCATGTGCAAGGCGTAGCGCACCTTCCAGAGAAACTCCTGGGACGAAGCGAGCAGGGAATATTCGCTTTCCAGCAAAAAGCCCTGGCCGACCATGGCGTGCAGGTTGAGCGTGCCGAAGTGGCGACGGGCTACCCACAGAATGGTCTGAATATCGCGAAGGCCACCGGGCGAGCCTTTGACGTTTGGCTCCAGGTTGTACTCGGTGTCGTTGTACTTGGCGTGCCGGGCGGTTTGCTCGGCGCGCTTGGCCAGGAAGAAATCTTTGCTGGGCCACATTTTGCTGGTGCTGGTGACCTCGATCATGCGCTGACGCAAGCGCTCCGGCCCGGCAATGGTGCGGCTTTCCATCAGGTTGGTGACGACCGTGAGGTCTGCCTGCGCTTCGGAGGCGCATTCGTCTACCGAACGCACGCTTTGGCCTACTTCCAGGCCGATGTCCCAGAGCAGCGTGAGAAAGCGCTCAATGGAGTCGCGGAAAATTTCGTGGTCCGCGCTGTCGAGCAACAGCAGCAGGTCGATGTCGGAATACGGGTGCAGCTCGCCACGGCCGTAGCCGCCAACGGCCAGCAGCGCGATATCGGCGTCTTCGCTCCAATCGAACTGCGCCCAGGCCTCGCGCAAGATCTGGTCGATGCACCACGCGCGGTCTTCAACCAGGCGGCGGACGTCACGGCCTTCTTTAAAGCGCGCGTCCAGCACCTCATGGGCGCGGCGGATGGCTTTTTTGAATGCCGCGATGGGGCTGGCTTTCAGCGCCAGTTCCGCCTGGAACTGGCCGCGGTCGAACAACTCGGGATCCACCTGCGGCATTCAGCAGCTTTCCTTTCTATCTATAGGGTGCGGGCGTCAGAGCAGCGAGACTTCAGGCCGACGTGCGGGCAATGGTGTCGTCCGAGCGCAGGGTGAAGATTTCGTAGCCGGTGGGCGTCACCAAAATGGTGTGTTCCCACTGCGCCGAGAGCTTGCGGTCTTTGGTGATCGCGGTCCAGCCGTCGCCCAGCAGGCGGGTTTCGGCACGGCCCTGGTTGATCATCGGTTCGATGGTGAAGGTCATGCCTTCTTTCAATTCCATGCCAGTGCCCGCGCGGCCGTAGTGCAGCACTTGCGGCTCTTCGTGGAACACCTTGCCGATGCCGTGACCGCAGTATTCGCGCACCACGGAGAAACCGTTTTTCTCGGCGTGCTTCTGAATGACCTCGCCGATATCGCCCAGGCGCGCGCCGGGCTTAACCAACTCGATGCCTTTGTACATGCATTCCTGGGTGATCTTGGACAGGCGCACCGCCCATTCTGGGACATTGCCCACGTGGAACATTTTGCTGGTGTCACCGTGGTAGCCATCTTTGATCACGGTGATGTCGATGTTCAGTACGTCGCCATCTTTGAGCGGCTTCTCGTTCGGGATGCCGTGGCAGACCACGTGGTTGATCGAGGTGCAGATGGATTTCGGGTAGCCCTTGTAGTTCAGCGGGGCGGGAATGGCCTGTTGAACGTTGACAATGTAGTCGTGGCAGATGCGGTCGAGCTCGTCGGTGGTGACACCGGGCTTGACGTATTCGCCGATCATTTCCAGCACTTCACTGGCCAGACGGCCGGCGATGCGCATTTTTTCAATTTCTTCGGGCGTCTTGATAGTGACGGTCATACACACTCTCTCAGCGCCCGTTGGCGCCTGGCAAAAATACGGAAACCGCGATTCTAGCATTGGGAAAGGGCGATCTAGCCACTTTAGGGGTGAGCCCTACGGGCATTGCCGGCTTTCCTTATAGTAATAGGGCGCTGGGGCTGAAGCGGTTGCGGCGTTTCGAGCAACTTTTCGGGTTCCGTTCCAGCGCCTCCTGTGCTATAAAGTGCGCCGCTTTCAGGGCAGCAGTCCGAAAGCCTAAACCCCACACACGTATCGACACGATGGCCTGGGTGCCTTTCAGTTAATTGCTCGCAGTTAATTGCTGAAGGTTGGTCATTGGGATACGTGGAGGCCTAACCCGACTTATCAAGGAACTATCATGTCCCAAGTCAATATGCGCGATATGCTGAAGGCCGGTGTGCACTTCGGCCACCAGACCCGTTACTGGAACCCGAAAATGGGCAAGTACATTTTCGGCGCGCGCAACAAGATCCACATCATCAACCTCGAAAAAACCCTGCCAATGTTCAACGACGCGCTGTCGTTCGTTGAGAAACTGGCTTCGGGCAAAAACAAAATTCTGTTCGTCGGCACCAAGCGTTCCGCTGGCAAGATCGTTGCTGAAGAAGCAGCACGTTGCGGTTCGCCGTACGTCGATCACCGCTGGTTGGGCGGCATGCTGACCAACTACAAAACCATCCGTCAGTCGATCAAGCGTCTGCGTGATCTGGAAGTTCAGTCGCAAGACGGCACTTTCACCAAGCTGACCAAGAAAGAAGCGCTGATGCGCACTCGCGATCTGGAAAAACTGGACCGCAGCCTGGGTGGTATCAAGGACATGGGCGGCCTGCCTGATGCCCTGTTCGTAATCGACGTTGATCACGAGCGCATCGCTATCACCGAAGCTAACAAGCTCGGTATCCCGGTTATCGGCGTAGTCGATACCAACAGCAGCCCGGAAGGTGTTGATTTCATCATCCCAGGTAACGATGACGCCATCCGCGCCATCCAGCTGTACATGGGTGCAATGGCCGACGCAGTAGTACGTGGCCGCAGCAACGCCAACGGCGGCACCGACGAATTCGTCGAAGCCCCGGCCGCTGCTGAACAAGCTGAAGGCTGAGTAGACCGCGTCTAGCGTCTCTCGGTTAGCAAAAAGGGGGGCTAGGCCCCTTTTTGCCACCTTAGAATTGATCATCATCCGGCTCGCCGGGTGGGACTTATCCAAGAGGATTTCGAAATGGCAGAGATTACTGCAGCGCTGGTTAAAGAACTGCGTGAGCGTACTGGCGAAGGCATGATGGATTGCAAAAAGGCCTTGACCAAGGCTGGCGGCGACATCGAGAAAGCCATCGACGATATGCGTGCTTCGGGCGCCATTAAGGCTGCCAAGAAAGCCGGTAACGTGGCCGCCGAAGGCGCCATCGCGGTTAAAGTTGCGGCTGACAACAAGCGCGCCGTGATCATGGAAGTGAACTCGCAGACCGACTTCCTGGCTCTGCAAGACGACTTCAAAAAATTCGTTGCTGACAGCATCGACCAGGCCCTGGCCGAAAACCTGACCACCGTTGAGCCGCTGATCGCTGCTCGCGAAACTGCCCGCGTTGAGCTGGTGGCCAAGGTTGGTGAGAACGTCAACATTCGCCGTCTCACCGCTGTTGAAGGCGACGTGCTGGGTGCTTACGTTCACGGCAACAAAATCGGCGTGATCGTTTCGCTGAAAGGCGGTACTCCTGAACTGGCTCGCGACATCGCTATGCACGTTGCTGCCAGCAACCCTGAGTTCCTGCTGCCATCGGAAGTTTCCGCTGAAGCCATCGAGCGTGAGAAGGGCGTTTTCATGTCCCTCAACGAAGACAAGATCAAAGGCAAGCCAGCCGAGATCGTTGAGAAGATGGTTGCCGGCCGTATCTCCAAGTTCCTGGCTGAAGCCAGCTTGGTAGAACAGGCTTTCGTTAAGGATCCAGAAGTCACCGTTGGTGCTCTGGCCAAGAAAGCCGGCGCTGAAATCGTTTCCTTCGTACGTTACGGCGTAGGCGAAGGCATCGAGAAAGTTGAATCGAACTTCGCTGACGAAGTAGCGGCTCAACTGGCTGCCAGCAAGCAGTAAGACGGGTTTCAACCTGTCGCCCCGAAGAGGCTGCCCGCTCACGCGCGCAGCCTCTTTGTCGAAGTGGGGCCGACAATTGCATGTGTAAGCGGTATTGGTGCACTGTGCTGCACCAATTGCCATGGGCGCTGTCCAAGCGCTCGATCAATGCGGGCATATAGCCTGTTCAGAATTCAAACGCCGCAGGAGAGACACGCATGGCTCAGCAGGTGAGTGGTCGCCAACCTCGCTACAAACGCATTCTGCTCAAACTTAGCGGCGAAGCCTTGATGGGATCCGAAGATTTCGGTATCGACCCCAAGGTGCTCGACCGTATGGCCCTTGAAATCGGCCAACTGGTCGGTATCGGTGTTCAGGTAGGCCTGGTGATTGGTGGCGGTAACCTGTTCCGCGGCGCGGCATTGAGCGCTGCCGGCATGGACCGCGTCACCGGCGACCACATGGGTATGCTGGCCACGGTGATGAACGCCCTGGCGATGCGCGATGCGCTGGAACGCTCGAATATCCCCGCTATCGTGATGTCGGCGATTTCCATGGTTGGCGTGACCGACCATTACGACCGCCGCAAAGGCATCCGTCATTTGAATTCCGGCGACGTAGTGATTTTCGCTGCGGGCACCGGTAACCCGTTCTTCACCACCGACTCCGCAGCGTGCCTGCGCGCCATCGAAATCGATGCCGACGTGGTGTTGAAAGCGACCAAGGTGGACGGCGTTTATACGGCCGATCCATTCAAAGACCCGAACGCAGAAAAGTTCGACAAGTTGACCTACGACGAAGTGCTTGATCGCAAGCTCGGCGTGATGGACCTGACGGCCATCTGTCTGTGCCGCGATCACAAGATGCCGCTTCGGGTCTTCAATATGAACAAGCCCGGCGCACTGCTTAACGTGGTAGTGGGTGGCGCGGAAGGAACCCTGATCGAGGAAGGCGAGCAATGATCAACGAAATCAAGAAAGATGCCCAAGAACGCATGCAGAAAAGCCTGGAATCGCTTGTCCACGCTTTCAGTCGCATCCGCACCGGCCAGGCGCACCCAAGCGTGCTCGGCGGCGTGATGGTGCCTTATTACGGCGCCGACACTCCGCTGAACCAGGTCGCCAACGTGACCGTTAAAGACTCCCGTACCCTGCAAATCGTCGCCTTCGAGCGCAACATGCTCTCGGCTGTCGACAAGGCCATCCAGAGCTCGGGCCTGGGCTTGAATCCAACCAACTTGGGCGAGCTGTTGCTGGTAACCATGCCGGCGCTGACCGAAGAAACCCGTCGCGGTTTCACCAAGCAAGCCCGTGACGCCGCTGAAGATGGCCGCGTAGCCGTGCGTAACATCCGTCGTGATGCGCTGAGCCAACTGAAAGATTTGGTGAAAGAGAAAGAAATCAGCGAAGACGAAGAGCGCCGCGCGGCTGACGACATTCAAAAGCTGACGGACAAGTTCGTCGCCGAGATCGAAGTAGCCGTTAAGCAGAAAGAAGCGGATTTGATGGCCGTTTGACGGCCGGTTTCGTCATGGAAAAGACCGTAAAGGCCGGCTCGCCGGGCGTGCCACGACATGTGGCAATCATCATGGATGGCAATAACCGCTGGGCCAAGAAGCGCCTGCTGCCTGGTGTTGCCGGGCACAAGGCCGGCGTTGATGCGGTGCGTGCAGTCATTGAAGTGTGCGCCGAGGAAGGCGTTGAAGTGCTCACCCTGTTTGCCTTTTCCAGTGAGAACTGGGATCGGCCGGCAGATGAAGTGGGCGCTTTGATGGAGTTGTTTCTATCGGCCTTGCGCCGCGAGGCCAGACGGCTGAATGCCAACGGCATCAGCTTGCGCATCATCGGCGACCGCTCGCGCTTCCATCCTGAACTGCAAAGCGCGATGCGCGAAGCAGAGGCGTTGACTGCCGGTAATGATCGATTTGTTTTGCAAGTGGCGGCCAACTATGGCGGCCAGTGGGACATCGCTCAGGCCGCTCAGCAATTGGCGCATCAGGTACAGGCTGGCCATCTTCGTCCCGAAGACATCACCCCGCGTTTGCTCCAGGGTCTGTTGGCAACCGGTGACCAGCCGCTGCCCGACCTTTGCATTCGCACCGGGGGCGAGCACCGCATCAGCAACTTCTTGCTCTGGCAACTTGCCTACTCCGAGTTGTACTTCTCCGACCTGTTCTGGCCGGACTTCAAACACGACGCCATGCGCAAAGCGCTGGCCGATTACGCTACCCGCCAGCGTCGCTTTGGTAAGACCAGCGAGCAGGTGGCAGCTGAGGCTCGCGCACAATGTTGAAGCAACGCATCATCACCGCCCTGATTTTGGCGCCCATCGCCCTGGGTGGGTTTTTCCTGCTGAGTGGCGCGGCGTTCGCGTTGTTCATCGGTGCGGTGGTAACGCTCGGTGCCTGGGAATGGGCGCGTCTGGCTGGCTTCAATGCGCAGGCCGCCCGTGTGGGTTATGCGGCCGTTGTGGCGGTGTTGCTGCTCGGGCTTTATCACGTTCCTGCTCTGGCGCCGCTGTTGCTGTTGCTGGGCGTTGTCTGGTGGGTGGCTGCGACGTTTCTGGTTATCAACTTCCCGGAAAGCAGCCGCTACTGGACCTCTACGCCCATCAAGCTGGTGATTGGCTTGTTGATTCTGCTGCCGGCCTGGCAAGGCCTGGTGCTGATCAAGCAATGGCCGCTGGCCAACTGGTTGATCTTTGCGGTGATGGTGCTGGTGTGGGGCGCTGACATTGGCGCTTACTTTTCCGGTCGCGCCTTTGGCAAACGCAAGCTAGCGCCCAAAGTCAGTCCCGGCAAAAGCTGGGAAGGCGTATTCGGCGGCTTGCTGACCTGTCTGCTGATCGCTATCGGCGTGGGCGTTTACCGCGGTTGGAGCGCTGGTGAGTTCGCTCTGGGATTGGCGGGCGTGGCGCTGGTGGTGATGGTTTCCGTAGTGGGCGATCTCACCGAAAGCATGTTCAAGCGCCAAGCCGGCCTGAAAGACAGCAGCAATTTGCTGCCCGGTCATGGCGGTGTGCTTGACCGTATCGACAGCCTGACCGCCGCCATCCCGATGTTTGCCGTATTGCTCTGGGGCGCTGGCTGGGGTTCGCTGTGACTCAACCGCAACAGATCACCGTGCTGGGAGCCACCGGCTCCATCGGCCTGAGCACGCTCGACGTCATCGCGCGTCACCCGCAGCGTTATCAAGTGTTTGCCCTGAGCGGTTTTTCCCGTCTGGCTGAGCTTGAAGCGTTGTGCCTGCTCCATCGCCCGCGCTACGCCGTGGTCGCCGATGCAGTTGCCGCCAACGGCCTGCGCTCAGCGCTGCAGGCTGCAGGTCTGGCCACTCAGGTGCTGGAAGGGGAGGGCGGCCTTTGTGAAGTGGCGGCGCACCCCGAGGTTGACGCAGTCATGGCGGCTATCGTCGGCGCGGCGGGTTTGAAGCCGACGCTGGCGGCAGTCGAAGCGGGCAAGAAAGTATTGCTCGCCAATAAAGAAGCGCTGGTCATGTCCGGTGCGCTGTTTATGCAAGCGGTGCGCAAAAGCGGCGCCGTGTTGCTGCCGATCGACAGCGAGCACAACGCGATCTTCCAATGCCTGCCCACTGATTACGCGCGCGGTCTCAATAACGTAGGCGTGCGCCGAATTCTATTGACCGCTTCGGGTGGTCCGTTCCGTCAGACGCCGCTCGGCGATCTTCAGCACGTGACCCCTGAGCAAGCCTGCGCTCACCCGAACTGGTCCATGGGCCGCAAAATTTCAGTCGACTCCGCCAGCATGATGAACAAAGGCCTCGAGCTGATTGAAGCGTGCTGGCTGTTCGACGCACCGCCCTCGAAGGTCGAGGTGGTGATCCACCCGCAAAGCGTTATCCACTCGCTGGTCGATTATGTCGACGGCTCGGTGTTGGCGCAGTTGGGCAACCCTGATATGCGCACACCCATCAGTCACGCCTTGGCCTGGCCTGAGCGCATTGACTCCGGCGTGCTGCCCTTAGACCTCTTTGCCATCGCCCGTCTGGATTTTTTGCCGCCCGACGAGCAGCGCTTCCCTTGTTTGCGCCTGGCGCGGCAGGCTGCCGAAGCCGGCGGAACGGCACCCGCTGTATTGAATGCGGCAAACGAAGTGGCGGTGGCGGCGTTCCTTGAGCGGCGCATTTGTTTCCCAGAGATCGCGAGTATGATTGACGCGGTCTTGAATGCTCAGCCGGCGGTGCCGGTCGACAGTCTCGACGCCGTGCTGGCGGCTGACGCCGGTGCACGCGTTCAGGCTGAGCATTGGTTGAGTCACCACGGGCGCTAAGCCCGGAGGATGTAAATGAACATGCTGTATATGGTTTGCGGCCTTTTGGTCGCCCTGGGCGTGCTGGTCACCTTCCACGAGTTCGGCCATTTTTGGGTCGCTCGCCGCTGTGGTGTGAAAGTGCTGCGCTTCTCCGTGGGCTTCGGCACGCCCCTGGTTCGCTGGCATGACCGTCACGGCACCGAATTTGTAGTGGCTGCCATCCCGCTGGGCGGCTACGTGAAAATGCTTGATGAGCGCGAAACCGACGCCGTCATTGCTCCTGAAGATCTTCCCTATACGTTCAACCGCAAGCCGGTACTGCAGCGCATCGCCATTGTGTCTGCCGGTCCGATCGCTAACTTCCTGCTGGCCATCTTCTTCTTCTGGATTCTGGCCATGATGGGCAGCCAGCAGGTTCGTCCGGTGATCGGTGCCGTCGAGCCGCAGAGCCTGGCGGCTCAGGCGGGTCTGAAAAGCGGTCAGGAAATTCTCGCGGTTGATGGCGAACGTACGAGCGGTTGGAGTGCGATTGGTCTGCAATTGGTGCGTCGACTGGGCGAGACCGGGCAGATTTCCGTTCAGGTGCGCGAGCCGGGTTCGACCACCGAGACGGCTTATCAGGTTCAGTTGCAGGACTGGCTGAAAGGCGCCGATGAGCCCGATCCCATTTCGTCTTTGGGCATTCGCCCATGGCGCCCGGTGCTTGAGCCGGTATTGGCCACCCTTGATCCTGATGGCCCGGCGCTAGCTGCCGGCCTGAAGGTTGGTGATCGGCTGCTGAGCCTTGATGGCGCGGCGTTGAGCGACTGGCAGCAACTGGTGGACGGCGTGCGACCGCGTGCCGGTCAGCGCGTGGTGCTGGCTGTTCAGCGCGACGGCCAATCGCTTGAAGTGCCCGTCACGCTCGCCTCCAAAGGCAACGACAAGGCCCAGTCGGGCTATCTCGGCGCAGGTGTGCAGGGCGGTGAATGGCCGGCCGATATGCTGCGCGAAGTCAGTTTTGGTCCACTGGAATCCGTGTCTCAGGCGCTGAATCGCACCTGGACGATGAGCCTCTTGACCCTTGATTCCCTGAAGAAAATGCTCTTTGGTCAGCTCTCGGTAAAAAACTTGAGCGGGCCGATAACCATTGCTAAAGTGGCGGGCGCTTCGGCCCAGTCCGGCCTAGGGGATTTTCTGAATTTCCTGGCTTACCTGAGCATTAGTCTGGGGGTTCTCAATCTGTTGCCGATTCCCGTGCTTGATGGGGGGCACCTGCTTTTCTATCTGATTGAATGGGTGCGTGGTCGTCCAGTGTCAGAGCGAGTGCAGGGGTGGGGGATGCAGATCGGCATCAGTCTGGTGGTTGGCGTGATGCTGCTGGCGCTCGTTAATGACTTGAGCCGGTTCTAAGTTTCAGCGAAACACCGTTCACCGAATTACAAAAAGTGCCGCAATTGCGGCAGATTTTTTATCGTCAGTTGGAATAAGAAAGGACTTCATGAAACGTCTGCTGCTGCTACCTGTGGTGCTCTTCGCACTGATGATCGCCGAAGTTCACGCCGAGTCCTTCACCATCTCCGATATCCGCGTCAACGGCCTGCAGCGGGTTTCCGCCGGCAGCGTGTTCGGCGCCTTGCCCCTGAACGTAGGTGAAACCGCTGACGACCGCCAACTGGTCGAAGCCACCCGCTCGCTGTTCAAAACCGGTTTTTTCCAAGACATTCAGTTGGGTCGTGACGGCAACGTGCTGGTCATCACCGTGGTTGAGCGCCCGTCGATTTCCAGCATCGAAATCGAAGGTAATAAGGCCATCACCAGTGAAGACCTGCTTAAAGGCCTGAACCAGTCCGGTCTGTCCGAAGGCGAAATCTTCCAGCGCGCCACCCTCGAAGGCGTGCGTAACGAACTGCAGCGTCAGTACGTGGCTCAGGGCCGCTACTCGGCCGAGATTGAAGCAGAAGTTATTCCCCAGCCGCGCAACCGCGTCGCGCTGAAGATCAACATCAACGAAGGTACCGTGGCGGCCATCCAGCACATCAACGTGGTGGGTAATACCGTGTTCCCGGATGAAGACCTGGTTGATCTGTTCGAACTGAAAACCACCAACTGGCTGTCGTTCTTCAAGAACGACGACAAGTACGCCCGCGAAAAGCTTTCCGGTGACTTGGAGCGTCTGCGCTCCTACTACCTGGACCGCGGCTACATCAATATGGATATCTCCTCCACGCAGGTATCCATCACCCCGGACAAGAAGCACGTCTACATCACCGTCAACGTTGATGAAGGCCAGAAGTACAGCGTTCGTGAAGTGAAGCTCAGCGGTGACCTCAAAGTGCCTGAGGACGAAGTCAAAGCGCTGTTGCTGGTGAAGAAAGGTCAGGTGTTCTCGCGCAAGCTGATGACCACCACCTCCGAGCTGATCACCCGCCGCCTGGGTAACGAGGGTTACACCTTCGCCAACGTCAACGGCGTACCCGAAGCTCACGATGATGACCACACCGTATCGATCACCTTTGCCGTTAACCCTGGCAAGCGCGCTTACGTAAACCGCATCAACTTCCGCGGCAACACCAAGTCCGAAGACGAAGTGCTGCGTCGTGAAATGCGTCAGATGGAAGGTGGTTGGGCTTCTACTTATCTGATCGACCAATCGAAAACCCGTCTTGAACGTCTGGGTTTCTTTAAAGAAGTGAACGTCGAAACGCCGCAGGTGCCGGGCACCGACGACCAGGTTGACGTGAACTACAGCGTGGAAGAACAAGCCTCCGGCTCGATCACCGCCAGCGTCGGTTTCGCCCAGAACGCCGGTCTGATCCTCGGTGGTTCGATCAGCCAGAACAACTTCCTGGGTACCGGTAATAAGGTCAGCATTGGTTTGACCCGCAGCGAATACCAAACCCGTTATAACTTCGGCTTCGTTGACCCCTACTGGACCGTCGACGGTGTGAGCCTGGGCTACAACGCCTTCTACCGCACCACTGACTACGATGAGCTCGATACCGACGTATCCAGCTACGCCGTGGACAGCTTTGGTGGTGGCGTGAGCATTGGCTACCCGATCAGCGAAACCGCGCGCCTGACCTTTGGTTTGACCGTGCAGGAAGATGAGATCAAAACCGGTGACTACACCGTTGACGAAATCATCAACTTCCTCGATCAGGAAGGGGACAACTTCCTCAACTTCAAAGGCTCCGTCGGCTGGTCCGAATCCACCCTGAACCGTGGCGTGTTGGCCAACCGTGGTCACTCGCAAAGTCTGGTGCTGGAAAGCACCATCCCAGGCAGCGACTTGTCCTTCTTCAAGTTGGACTACCGCGCGCAGATCTTCGCGCCGCTGACCACCAACACCACCATGCGTTTCCATACCGAACTCGGTTATGGCGACGGCTACGGTTCCACCTCCGGCCTGCCGTTCTACGAGAACTACTACGCCGGTGGTTTCAACTCGGTTCGCGGTTTCGAAGACAGCAGTCTCGGCCCGCGCAGTACGCCGAGCTTCGTGCCTGGCGGCGGTCGCGACAAATACGGTCGCTACACCGACCCGGACCAAGATCCGCTGCCGTTCGGCGGTAACGTGTTGATCCAAGGTGGTGCGGAATACCTGTTCCCGCTGCCTTTCGTGAAAGACCAGCGTTCCCTGCGTACCTCGTTGTTCTGGGATGTGGGTAATGTGTTCGACACCAACTGCAGTTCCACGCAGAAAAATCGTGGGGACAGCGGTTGCGATCTCGACCTGAGCAGTCTGGCCAGCTCCGTGGGTGTTGGCGTGACCTGGATTACTGCGCTGGGTCCGCTCAGCTTCAGCTTGGCCATGCCAATCAAGAAGCCGGACGATGCAGATACACAAGTGTTCCAGTTCTCTCTCGGTCAGACTTTCTAATTACCTGATCACACAACAGTTTTGCAGGAGTACATCGTGCGCAAGTTGATTCAGTTGGTGTTGTTAAGTGCTGCCGTTCTGGCAGGTCCGGCTTTCGCCGACATGAAAATTGCCGTGCTGAACTATCAGCAGGCGCTGCTCGAATCGGACGCGGCGAAGAAGTACGCCGTTGATGCCGAGAAGAAGTTCGGCCCTCAGCTGACCAAGCTCAAGTCCTTGGAAACCAGTGCCAAAAGCATCCAGGATCGTCTGGTTAAAGAAGGCGAGAAAATGCAGCAAGGCGAGCGTGAGCGTCTGGAGCTTGAGTTCAAGCAAAAGGCCCGCGACTTCCAGTTCCAGTCCAAAGAACTGAACGAAGCCAAAGCCGCTGCTGACCGTGAAATGCTGAAAAAGCTGAAGCCAACTCTGGATAAGGCCGTTGAGGACGTCATCAAAAATGGCGCCTTCGATCTGGTGCTGGAGCGCGGTGCGGTGATCGATGTCAAACCTCAGTACGACATCACCCGCCAAGTCATCGAGCGCATGAACCAGTCGCGTTAATCATGACAGCTTTGGTTTTCTCCCTCGGCCATCTGGCCGAGCGCCTCGGCGCTACGTTGCGTGGCGCCGAGGACACTCGCATCACCGGCCTGGCCACCTTGCATGAGGCAGGCCCGGACCAGCTGAGTTTTCTCGCCAACCCCCAATACCGCAAATACCTCGCCGACACCAAAGCCGGCGCGGTGCTGCTGACGGCTGCCGATGCCGAAGGGTTTGCTGGCGCGGCGCTGATCGTAGCCAACCCGTACCTGGCGTATGCCGAACTCTCCCATCTGTTTGATCGCAAGCCGCGCGCGGCTGCCGGTGTGCATGCCACAGCGGTAGTGGCTGACGATGCGGTAATCGACCCGAGCGCCAGCGTGGGTGCCTACGCGGTGATCGAGAGCGGCGCGCAGATTGGGGCCGGCGTTACCGTTGGCGCTCAATGCTTTGTTGGCGCGCGCACGGTGATCGGCGAGGGCGGTTGGCTTGCTCCCCGAGTGACGCTGTATCACGACGTGCACATTGGTAAGCGCGTGGTCATTCAGTCGGGCGCTATTATCGGCGGCGAAGGCTTTGGCTTTGCTAACGAAAAAGGCGTGTGGCAGAAAATCGCGCAAATTGGCGGCGTCACGCTGGGCGACGATGTGGAAGTTGGCTCCAACACCACCATCGACCGCGGCGCGCTGGCCGACACCATTATTGGTAACGGCGTGAAGCTGGATAACCAGATCATGATCGCCCACAACGTCCAGGTCGGTGACCACACCGCCATGGCGGCCTGCGTGGGCATTTCCGGCAGCACCAAAATCGGTAAGCACTGTATGCTTGCCGGCGGCGTTGGGTTGGTCGGGCATATCGAAATTTGTGATGGCGTGTTCGTCACCGGTATGACCATGGTCACCCGTTCCATTACCGAACCCGGTTCGTATTCTTCCGGCACCGCCATGCAAACGGCTGCGGACTGGCGCAAAAGCGCTGCCCGTTTCCGCAACCTGGATGACATGGCCCGTCGCCTGCAGCAGCTAGAAAAGCGTCTGGCCGCCGTGACCCCGGCCGACGATGCTTCATCTGATGCGTGACTGACAGCATTCGTCAGTCCCCTTCCTCTCTTACAGGCTTTTCCGAACATGATGGACATTAACCAGATCCGCGAATACTTGCCGCACCGCTACCCGTTCTTGCTGGTAGACCGTGTGGTCGACTTGGATGTGGCAGACACCAAGACCATTCGCGCCTACAAGAATGTCAGCATCAACGAGCCTTTCTTCAACGGCCACTTCCCTGAACATCCGATCATGCCGGGCGTGCTGATCATTGAAGCCATGGCACAAGCCGCCGGCATCCTTGGTTTCAAGATGCTCGACGTGAAACCTGCCGATGGCACGCTTTACTACTTCGTAGGCTCCGATAAGCTGCGTTTTCGTCAGCCCGTGACCCCGGGTGACCAGCTGATTCTCGAAGCCCGTTTCATCAGCAGCAAGCGCAGCATCTGGAAATTCGAATGCCGCGCGAGCGTTGATGGCAAGGAAGTCTGCTCGGCAGAAATCATCTGTGCGGAACGCAAACTATGAGTTTGATTGACCCTCGAGCGATCATCGATTCGACTGCCAAACTGGCCGACGACGTCGAAGTCGGTCCTTGGTCGATTGTTGGGCCAGGTGTAGAAATCGGTGCGGGCACGGTAATCGGGCCCCACGTGATTCTCAAAGGGCCGACGCGCATTGGTAAGCACAACCGCATTTACCAGTTTTCGTCCGTGGGCGAAGACACGCCGGACCTGAAGTACAAAGGCGAAGACACTCGCCTGGTCATCGGTGACCACAACGTGATCCGCGAAGGCGTGACCATTCACCGTGGCACCATTCAAGACCGCGCCGAAACCACCATCGGCGATCACAACCTGATCATGGCGTATGCCCATATCGGTCACGACAGCGTCATCGGCAACCACTGCATTCTGGTCAACAACACCGCCCTGGCCGGTCACGTGCATGTGGACGACTGGGCGATTCTGTCCGGTTTCACCCTGGTACATCAGTTCTGCCACATCGGCGCCCACAGCTTTTCCGGCATGGGCACCGCGATTGGCAAAGACGTGCCGGCCTACGTCACCGTATTCGGTAACCCGGCCGAAGCGCGCAGCATGAACTTTGAAGGCATGCGCCGTCGCGGTTTCAGCGAAGAGGCAATCCAGGCGCTGCGCCGCGCTTATAAAGTGGTGTATCGCCAGGGGCTGACGGTCGACAAGGCGCTCGCTGATCTCGCCGATTCGGCTGCTCAATACCCGGAAGTCGCCGTGTTTATCGACTCCATCAAAGCCTCCTCTCGCGGCATCACTCGCTGATCATGGCGGGTCCAGTGCGCATCGCCATCGTTGCCGGTGAGGCTTCTGGCGATATTCTCGGCGCCGGCCTGATGCAGGCACTCAAGGCGCAACATCCTCAAGTCGAGTTCATTGGCGTTGGCGGCCCGCGCATGCAGGCCCAGGGTCTGAGCTCGTATTTCCTGATGGAACGTTTGTCGGTCATGGGCCTGGTGGAAGTGCTAGGTCGCCTGCCGGAATTGCTGTCGCGGCGTAAACGTCTGGTGCAAACCTTTATTGCCGCCAAACCCGACGTGTTCATCGGCATCGACGCACCGGATTTCAACCTCGATCTCGAGCTCAAACTGCGCCGCGCCGGCATCAAGACCGTGCATTACGTCAGCCCGTCTGTGTGGGCCTGGCGGCAAAAGCGCGTGCTGAAAATTCGCGAAGCCTGCGACCTGATGCTGACCCTGTTTCCGTTCGAAGCGAAGTTCTACGACGAGCATCAAGTGCCGGTCCGCTTCGTCGGCCACACCTTGGCCGATGCCATTCCACTGGAAGCCGATCGAGCCGCTGCGCGCGCTGAATTGAATATTCCAGATGACGCGGCGGTCGTGGCGCTGATGCCAGGCAGTCGCGGTGGGGAAGTGTCGCGTCTCGGCGGCCTGTTCCTCGATGCAGCGGTGCGATTGCGCGCGCTGCGCCCTGGCGTGCGTTTCGTGTTGCCGTGCGCCAGCCCCGAACGACGCACGCAAATTGAAGCGCAACTGGCAGGCCACGATATTCCTGTGACCCTGCTCGACGGCCAGTCGCATACCGCCTTGGCCGCCTGCGATGCGGTGCTGATTGCCTCGGGCACCGCGACCCTTGAGGCGCTGCTCTATAAACGGCCGATGGTGGTGGCGTACCGCGTAGCCCCGATGACCTACCGCATTCTCAAACGCATGCTGAAAAGCCCGTACGTGTCGCTGCCCAATCTGCTGGCCGGGCGCCTGCTCGTGCCCGAGTTGCTGCAAGACGACGCGACGCCGGATGCCCTGGCAAACACCCTGGCCCCGCTGTTGAGCGGCGGCGAAGCGCAAACCGAATTGTTCGACCAGATTCACCGCACCTTGCGCCGCGACGCCTCCACCGAGGCTGCCAAAGCGGTGCTGGAATTGGCGGGAGCACGCTGATGCAAATGGGCCTGGATTTCACCTTGGTTGAAGAGTTGGTTGCCGGCGTCGATGAAGTCGGTCGCGGGCCGCTGTGCGGCGCGGTGGTGACGGCGGCGGTGATCCTCGACCCGACGCGGCCGATTCTCGGGCTCAACGATTCAAAGAAGCTCACCGAAGCCAAGCGCGAACTGCTCTTCGATGAGATCAAGGAAAAAGCCTTGGCCTGGTGCATCGCCCGCGCTGAAGTGGAAGAAATCGACGAACTGAATATTTTGCACGCCACCATGCTGGCGATGCAGCGTGCCGTTGAAGGCCTGAGCGTGACGCCGCGCCTGGCGCTGATCGATGGCAATCGTTGCCCGAAACTGAAGGTGCCTAGCGCTCCGGTGATTCAGGGCGACGCTCAGGTGCCGGCCATTGCTGCCGCGTCCATTCTGGCCAAGGTCAGTCGCGACCGGGAGATGCAGGCGCTCGACCTGATCTACCCCGGCTATGGCATGGCCACGCACAAGGGCTATCCCACGCCGGCGCATCTGGAAGCCTTGCAGCGCCTGGGCCCGACGCCGATTCATCGGCGCTCGTTCGCGCCGGTGCGCGTGCTGGTTGAAGCGGCAGCGCTAATCAAGCTTTAACAACCGCAAGCTGATGTTTGCGCCAAGGCCCGGTACAATCCGGGCCTTGTCGTTTTTGCGCTTTATAGGATCAGCATGCCGGCCACTTTTGTTCACCTGCGTTTGCATACCGAGTTCTCCCTGGTCGATGGTCTGGTACGGGTCAAGCCCTTGGTCAAGGCGGCCGCCAGCGCCGGTATGCCGGCCGTAGCGGTGACCGACCAGCGCAACCTGTGCTCGCTGGTGAAGTTCTACAAAGCCGCCATGGGCGCCGGCATCAAGCCGATTTGCGGCGCCGACCTGATGCTCGCCAGCAAAGACGAAGACGGCCCGCTGAGCCGCATGACCCTGCTGGTGATGAACGCCAAGGGTTACCGCAACCTCACCGAATTGATCTCGCGCGGTTTCACCGAAGGCCAGCGCAATGGCGAAGTGATCATCGAGCGCGAGTGGGTGAAAGAAGCCTCGGAAGGACTGATCGCCTTGTCCGGTGCGAAAGAGGGCGAGATCGGCCTCAGTTTGCTCGCCGGCAACACCCAGGAAGCCGAAGCCAGCCTGCGCGAATGGCAGGAGGTGTTCCCGGATCGCTTCTACCTCGAGCTGCAACGCACCAGCCGTACTAACGACGAAGAATATTTGCACCTGGCCGTCGACCTGGCCGGTCGCTGCGACGCGATGCTGGTGGCCACCAACGACGTGCGCTTCATCAAGCAGGGCGACTTCGAAGCCCACGAAACCCGCGTCTGCATCGGTGAAGGCCGCGCCCTCGACGACCCGCGTCGCGCCCGCACCTACAGCGATCAGCAGTACCTGAAGTCGCCGGAAGAAATGTGGGAGCTGTTTAGCGACATTCCCGAGGCGCTGGAAAACACCGTCGAAATCGCCAAGCGCTGCAACATCGAAATTCTGCTGGGCAAGAGCTTCTTGCCGAACTTCCCCGTGCCCGATGGCATGACCATGGACGAGTTCTTTCGCAAGATCTCGTTCGAGGGCCTGGAAGAACGCCTGGCGGTGTTGTGGCCCAAAGAGACCACGCCCAACTACGAAGAGAAGCGTCAGGTTTACATCGATCGGCTGAATTTCGAGCTGGATATCATCATCCAGATGGGCTTCCCCGGTTACTTCCTGATCGTGATGGACTTTATCCAGTGGGCCAAACGCAACGGCATCCCGGTCGGCCCGGGCCGGGGGTCAGGTGCTGGTTCGCTGGTGGCCTATGTGCAAAAGATCACCGACCTGGACCCGCTCCAGTACGACCTGCTGTTCGAACGCTTCCTGAATCCGGAACGGGTATCGATGCCCGACTTCGACATCGACTTCTGCATGGACGGCCGCGACCGCGTTATCGAATACGTGGCCCAGGCTTATGGGCGCAACGCGGTTAGCCAGATCATCACCTTCGGTACCATGGCCGCCAAGGCGGTGGTGCGCGACGTGGCGCGGGTGCAGGGCAAGTCGTATGGCTTGGCTGATCGTCTGTCGAAGATGATTCCGTTCGAGGTCGGCATGACCTTGGAAAAAGCCTACGAGCAAGAAGAAGCACTGCGCGATTTCCTCAAGATTGATGAGGAAGCGGCAGAAATCTGGGAGATGGCCAAAAAGCTCGAAGGCGTCACCCGTAACGTCGGTAAACACGCCGGTGGTGTGGTAATTGCGCCGACCAAGCTCACCGACTTCGCCGCTATATATTGCGATGACGAAGGCGGTGGTCTGGTTACCCAGTTCGACAAAGACGACGTGGAGGCTGCCGGCCTGGTGAAGTTCGACTTCCTCGGCCTGCGCACCCTGACCATCATCGACTGGGCGCTGAAAACCATTAACCGCGAACAGGCCAAAGCTGGCCTGGAACCGCTGAACATCGACTTCATTCCGCTGGACGACAAGCCGACCTACGCCTTGCTGCAAAAGGCCGAAACCACGGCCGTGTTCCAGCTTGAATCGCGTGGCATGAAAGAGCTGATCAAAAAGCTCAAGCCCGACTGCCTCGAAGACCTGATCGCACTGGTGGCCCTGTTCCGTCCGGGCCCGCTGCAGTCCGGCATGGTGGACGACTTTATCAACCGTAAGCACGGCCGCGCCGAATTGGCGTATCCGCATCCGGACTATCAATACGACGGCTTGCGCCCGGTGCTGGCGCCGACCTACGGCATCATCCTGTACCAGGAACAGGTGATGCAGATCGCCCAGGTCATGGCCGGTTATACCCTCGGCGAGGCAGACATGCTGCGCCGCGCCATGGGTAAGAAAAAACCCGAGGAAATGGCCAAGCAGCGCGGCGGTTTTATTGAGGGTTGCGCGAACAACAATATCGACGCCGACCTCGCCGGTAATATTTTCGACCTGGTGGAAAAGTTCGCCGGTTACGGCTTCAACAAATCCCACTCTGCGGCCTACGGTCTGGTTTCGTACCAGACCGCGTGGCTGAAAGCGCATTACCCGTCGCCGTTCATGGCGGCGGTGTTGTCGGCGGATATGCACAACACCGACAAGGTGGTTACGTTGATCGAGGAATGCCGCAGCATGAAGCTGCGCCTCGATGCGCCGGATGTGAACACCTCGGAATTCAAATTCACCGTGAACGACGACGGCCGCATCGTCTACGGTCTGGGCGCCATTAAAGGCGTGGGCGAGGGGCCGGTGGAGGCGATTGTTGAATCGCGTCAGGCCGGTCCGTTCAAAGACCTGTTCGACTTCTGCGCCCGTGTCGACCTCAAGCGCATTAACAAACGTACCACCGACGCGCTGATTCGCAGCGGCGCGCTGGATCGTCTGGGTCCGTATTTCCACGACGAAATCAAAGCCTACCAAGCCAACATCGACCGCAATCGCGCGGTGCTGCTGGCGTCGATGGAAGAAGCGATTCAAGCCGCCGAGCAGACTGCCCGCAGCCATGACAGCGGCCACGCCGACCTGTTTGGCGGCGTGTTCGCCGACACCGATGCCGACGTGTATGCCAAGCACAAGAAGGCCAAAGAACTGTCGCTCAAAGAGCGCCTGCGCGGTGAGAAAGAAACCCTCGGCCTGTACCTGACTGGTCACCCGATTGACGAATACGAAGGTGAAATCCGCCGCTTCGCCCGCCAACGAATTATTGATCTGAAACCCGCTCGCGACAGTCAGACCATTGCTGGCTTGATCGTTAACCTGCGGGTGATGAAGAACAAGAAGGGCGACAAGATGGGCTTTATCACCCTCGACGACCGCTCCGGGCGCATCGAGGCCTCGCTGTTTGCCGAGGCCTTCAACTCGGCGCAGGCCTTGCTGCAAACCGATGCGTTGGTGGTGGTGGAAGGCGAGGTGAGCAACGACGACTTTTCCGGCGGCTTGCGCCTGCGGGCCAAGCGCGTGATGAGCCTGGAAGATGCGCGTACGGGCCTGGCCGAAAGCCTGCGCGTACGGGTGAAAAGCGATGCCTTGAAAGGTGATCGCCTACGCTGGTTGGCGGAGCTGTGTAAGCGTCACCGTGGCGGTTGCCCGATCACGCTCGACTACACCGGCAGCGAAGCCAAGGCGCTGTTGCAGTTCGGTGAAGGCTGGCGGATCGACCCGGCCGATGGATTGATTCAAACATTGCGTGACCAGTTCGGGCGCGACAACGTCTTTTTGCACTATCGCTAGAAGGCGAGCGGCGCCGAGCGCCATTTTTACCCTCGACCTGAATGCGCCTGTTCCCGTAAGGTAAGGCGCTCAACGGACTCAGCCGCCGGCCCCTGGCCAGGCGCAAGACGGATGACTATGAACCCGAATTTTCTCGATTTCGAACAGCCGATTGCCGATCTCCAAGCCAAGATCGAAGAGCTGCGCCTGGTCGGTAACGACAACTCGCTGAACATCAGCGATGAAATTGCCCGTCTGCAAGACAAGAGCAACACGCTGACCGCCAGCATTTTCGGCAGCCTCACCAGCTGGCAAATCGCCAAGCTGGCCCGCCATCCCCGTCGGCCTTATACGCTCGACTACATCGAACATATCTTCACCGAGTTCGACGAACTGCACGGCGACCGTCACTTCTCCGACGACCCTGCCATCGTTGGCGGCGTAGCGCGTTTGAATGACCAGCCGGTGATGGTCATCGGTCACCAGAAAGGCCGCGAAGTGCGTGAGAAGGTTCGCCGTAACTTCGGTATGCCGCGTCCTGAGGGCTACCGCAAAGCTTGCCGTCTGATGGAGATGGCTGAGCGTTTCAAAATGCCGATCCTGACCTTCATCGACACGCCCGGCGCCTACCCAGGCATCGACGCCGAAGAGCGCGGCCAGAGTGAGGCGATTGCCTGGAACCTGCGCGTAATGGCGCGGCTGAAAACCCCAATCATCGCCACTGTTATTGGCGAAGGCGGTTCCGGTGGTGCATTGGCCATCGGCGTGTGCGACCAGCTGAACATGCTGCAGTACTCCACCTACGCGGTGATCTCGCCGGAGGGCTGCGCCTCCATTCTGTGGAAAACCGCCGAGAAGGCGCCGGACGCTGCCGAGGCCATGGGCATTACGGCTGAGCGCCTGCGAGGCCTGGGCATTGTCGATCAAGTCATCGACGAGCCATTGGGCGGCGCGCATTCGGCGCCGGCCGTTGCCGCTGAATCGATTCGCGCCGCCTTGAGCGAACAGCTGCAAGCGCTGCAGAAGTTCGACATCGACGGCTTGCTGAGCCGTCGTTACGAGCGCCTGATGAGCTACGGCGTCTAAGGTGAACCTGCACGCCAGGTTGCTAGCGGGTCTGGCACCCTGGCGCAGCGCACCGGCCTGGCATGTGGCCTTTTCCGGTGGGCTTGATTCCACCGTGTTACTCCATCTTCTGGCTTCGCTCGGCAAAACCGAGCGCCTGCCGCCTCTCTCCGCCCTGCATATTCACCACGGCCTTCAGGCTGCGGCCGACGCGTGGCCGGCGCATTGCCAACAGCTGTGCGACGGGCTTGGCGTGCCGTTACGCGTGGTGAGTGTGCAGGTTGCTGCTGGCGCGAGTGTCGAGCGCGCAGCGCGGAGAGCGCGGTACCAAGCGTTCGCCCAGGTGCTGGGGCAGGGCGAGGTACTGCTGACGGCGCAGCATCGCGATGATCAGGCAGAAACGCTGCTGTTCCGCTTGTTGCGTGGCGCCGGGGTGCGCGGGCTGGCGGGCATTCCGCCGAGCCGGGCGCTGGCGGCAGGTGTTGTCGTGCGGCCATTGCTGGATTGCTCGCGCGCGGACCTGTTGGCGTACGCGCTCGAGCATGGCTTGAGCTGGGTCGAAGACCCCAGCAATAGCGATACCGGTTTTGCCCGCAACCATCTGCGCCACCAGGTGCTCCCTCAGTTCGCTATTCACTGGCCGCAAGCAGCGCACACCATGGCGCGCACGGCTGCGCATTTGCGCGAGGCGCAGGGGCTGCTGGATGACCTGGCAGCGCTCGATCTCGCGCCGGCGCAAAGCGCCAATCCGCTGCCGTGGCTGAACGTGCCGTCGCTGGAATTGCAGCCGCTGCTGAGCCTTTCCTTCGAGCGCCAACGCAACGCGCTGCGTCATTGGCTGGCGCCGCTCACGCTGCTGCCAGACAGCGAACACTGGGCGGGCTGGAATGATCTGCGTGACGCGGCGGGCGATGCGAAACCTATTTGGCGGTTAGCCGATGGCGAGCTGCATCGCAGCGGCGGGCGCCTGTGGTGGCTCGCGGGTAGCTGGCTCGCGGCGCCAGAGCCTGCGCCCGTGTGGACTCATCTCGATAAGCCGTTAGCCTTGCCCGGCAATGGCCAGCTGCACCTTGAAGGCGAGGCGCCGCCAGGCTCATTACACGTCTGTTATCGCCAGGGCGGCGAGGTGATGGAGGTGGCGGGCCGGGGGCATCGCGACCTCAAACGGCTGCTCAACGAACACGCCATGCCGACATTTGTGCGCAAGCGATTGCCCTTGTTGTATCGCGGCGACGAGCTTCTGGCGGTGGCAAACCTGTCTGCAATCCGCGGCCCTGCTGACGCTGGCTTGCGATTGCACTGGCAGCCACCGACGAATGACCAACGTTTGAGCTGAAAGGGTAGTTCCGGTAGACTACGCTCCCGTCTCATACAGCTAATGCGCAGGCCTTCCGGTTCTCTGCACGGCTATCAATTTTCAAGGCACGGCCAACAGGCTTTGCTGGTAATGGTGGGCAGCAGCCCTCATTCAGCTTTCCCCGGCGGCGCAAACCGCCTAAACGCAGACTTCTAGGGTTTTTCATGACGCGCTACATATTCGTCACGGGCGGTGTTGTTTCTTCATTGGGGAAAGGCATCGCCTCGGCTTCATTGGCGGCTATCCTGGAGGCGCGGGGCCTGAAGGTCACGATGCTCAAACTGGACCCTTATATCAACGTCGATCCGGGCACGATGAGCCCGTTCCAGCACGGTGAAGTGTTCGTCACTCACGACGGTGCCGAAACCGACCTCGACCTTGGCCACTACGAGCGGTTCATCCGCACCACGATGACCAAGGGCAACAACTTCACCACCGGCCGCGTCTACGAAGACGTGCTGCGCAAAGAGCGCCGTGGTGATTACCTGGGTGCGACCATCCAGGTCATTCCGCACATCACCGACGAAATCAAACGCCGCATCATCAAGGGTGCTGGCGATGCCGACGTGGCCATGGTGGAAATCGGCGGTACCGTTGGCGACATCGAGTCCCAACCGTTCCTCGAAGCCATTCGCCAACTGCGCGTGGAAGTGGGCGCCAAGCGCGCCATGCTGATGCACCTGACGCTGGTGCCGTACATCGCCACGGCTGGCGAAACCAAAACCAAGCCGACCCAGCATTCGGTGAAAGAGCTGCGCTCCATCGGCCTGCAACCTGACGTGCTGATCTGCCGTTCCGACCACCCGATTGACGTGTCCTCGCGCCGCAAAATCGCGTTGTTCACCAACGTTGAAGAGCGCGCGGTAATCGGTCTGGAAGACGTCGACACCATCTACAAAATTCCTTCCGTGTTGCACGCCCAGGGCCTGGACGATTTCGTCGTCGAGCGTTTTGGCCTGGAATGCGGCGGTGCCGATTTGTCCGAGTGGGAGCGCGTAGTCGACGCCAAGCTCAACCCGGAAAAAGAAGTCAACATCGCCATGGTCGGTAAGTACATGGAGCTGCTGGACGCTTACAAATCGCTGATTGAAGCGATGAGCCATGCCGGCATCCAGAACCGCACCAAGGTCAATCTGCGCTACATCGACTCTGAAGACATCGAGCAAAAAGGCACCGGCCTGCTGGAAGGCGTGGACGCCATTCTGGTGCCCGGCGGCTTCGGTCTGCGCGGCGTGGAAGGCAAGATCACAACGGTGCAATACGCCCGTGAAAACAAGATTCCGTACCTTGGTATCTGCCTCGGCATGCAAGTCGCGGTTATCGAGTTCGCCCGTAACGTGCTGGGCTGGACCGACGCCAACTCCACCGAATTCGACAAGGTCAGCGGCCATCCGGTCGTGGGTTTGATCACCGAGTGGGAAGACGCCGGCGGCGGTGTGGAAATTCGCACCGAAGCCTCCGACCTGGGCGGCACCATGCGCCTCGGCGCGCAAGACTGCCATCTGGAAGCGGGCTCGAAAGTATTCGACTGCTACGCCAAAGAAACCATCGTCGAGCGTCACCGTCACCGCTACGAAGTGAACAACAACCTGCTGCCGCAACTGCAGGACGCCGGCCTGAAAATCACAGGTCGCTCCGCTGACGGCGCGCTGGTGGAAGTGGTTGAAGCGCCGGATCACCCGTGGTTCGTGGCCTGCCAATTCCACCCCGAGTTCACCTCCACACCGCGCGATGGGCACCCATTGTTCAGTGGTTTCGTTAACGCCGCACTGGCGCAGAAAGCGAGAAAGGCATGACCCAGAAAGTCGTCAAAGTTGGCGCCATCGAAATCGCCAACGACAAACCCTTCGTGCTGTTCGGCGGTATCAACGTTCTAGAGTCGCGCGACCTGGCCATGAAGGCCTGTGAAGAGTACGTACGGGTTACCGAAAAGCTCGGCATCCCTTATGTATTCAAAGCCAGCTTCGACAAAGCCAACCGCTCCTCCGTCAGCTCCTTCCGTGGCCCAGGCCTGGAAGAGGGCATGAAGATTTTCGAGGAAGTGAAGAAGACCTTCGGCGTGCCGGTCATCACCGACGTGCACGAGCCCGAGCAAGCGGCGCCTGTCGCTGCCGTGTGCGACATCATCCAATTGCCCGCTTTCCTGTCGCGCCAAACTGACCTCGTCGTGGCCATGGCCAAGACCGGCGCGATCATCAACATCAAGAAAGCCCAGTTCCTCGCTCCGCAAGAAATGAAACATATCCTGGCCAAATGCGTCGAAGCCGGGAATGACCAGTTGATCCTGTGCGAACGCGGTTCCAGTTTTGGCTACAACAACCTCGTGGTAGACATGCTCGGCTTCGGCATCATGAAGTCGTTCGAATACCCGGTGTTCTTTGACGTGACCCACGCTCTGCAAATGCCGGGCGGGCGCTCCGATTCGGCAGGCGGTCGTCGTGCGCAAGTAACCGACCTCGCCAAAGCGGGCATGAGTCAGGGCCTGGCAGGCTTGTTCCTCGAAGCCCACCCGGACCCGGACAACGCCAAGTGCGACGGTCCATGCGCCTTGCGTCTGGACAAGCTGGAGCCGTTCCTTACCCAGCTCAAAGCGCTGGATGATCTGGTCAAGAGCTTCCCGCCGATTGAGACTGCCTAAGCGCAGGAATCTTCGGTAAAGTGCCGCTCGGGCGAGCTCTGACCCGTGAGTCAGAGAGTCGTCGAGCGGGCTGGTTTTGTTCCAGGCAGCCTGCATCAACCTCTCTGCAGCGCCGTTTTCGTCAAATTTTGGAGTGTTAACAACAATGGCAAAGATCGTCGACATCAAAGGTCGTGAAGTTCTCGACTCCCGTGGCAACCCGACCGTCGAAGCGGACGTCATTCTCGACAACGGCATCGTCGGCAGCGCGTGCGCACCGTCGGGCGCTTCCACCGGTTCGCGCGAAGCGCTGGAACTGCGTGATGGCGACAAGAGCCGTTACATGGGCAAAGGCGTGTTGAAAGCTGTGGCCAATATCAATGGCCCGATCCGCTCGTTGCTGCTGGGCAAAGACCCGGTTGATCAGAAGGCCCTCGACCACGCGATGATCGCCCTCGACGCCACTGAAAACAAAGCCAGCCTGGGCGCCAACGCCATCCTCGCTGTGTCGCTGGCCGCTGCCAAAGCTGCTGCGCAAGATCAAGATCTGCCGCTGTACGCCCACATCGCCAACCTCAACGGCACCCCTGGCGTTTACTCCATGCCGGTGCCGATGATGAACATCATTAACGGCGGCGAGCACGCGGATAACAACGTCGACATCCAGGAATTCATGGTTCAGCCCGTTGGCGCGAAAACCTTCGCCGATGGCCTGCGCATGGGCACCGAAATTTTCCACCACCTCAAAGCCGTACTGAAAGCGCGCGGCCTGAGCACTTCGGTGGGTGATGAAGGCGGTTTCGCACCGAACCTGGCTTCCAACGAAGACGCTCTGGCTGCCATCGCCGAAGCCGTTGCCAATGCCGGTTACAAGCTGGGCACCGACGTGACCCTGGCGCTGGACTGCGCTTCGAGCGAGTTCTTCGAAGGCGGCAAATACGACCTGGCCGGCGAAGGCAAAGTGTTCGACGCCGCCGGTTTCGCTGACTACCTGGCTGGCCTGACCCAGCGTTACCCGATCATCTCCATCGAAGACGGCATGGACGAATCGGACTGGGACGGTTGGAAAGTGCTGACCGATAAGATCGGCGACAAAGTCCAACTGGTCGGCGACGATCTGTTCGTCACCAACACCAAGATCCTCAAAGAAGGCATCGACAAGTCGATCGCCAACTCGATCCTGATCAAGTTCAACCAGATCGGCACCCTGACCGAAACCCTGGAAGCCATTCAAATGGCCAAGGCTGCCGGTTACACCGCCGTGATCTCGCACCGTTCGGGCGAAACCGAAGACAGCACCATCGCCGACCTGGCCGTGGGCACTGCTGCCGGTCAGATCAAAACCGGCTCGCTGTGTCGCTCGGACCGCGTGTCCAAGTACAACCAACTGCTGCGCATCGAAGAGCAGTTGGGTGCAAAAGCACCGTACCGTGGTCGCTCCGAATTCCGCGGCTAAGCTGACGGTGGTAAAAGGGGCAGCGAAAGCTGCCCTTTTCATATGAGAAAAAGCCCGATTCATGCGTAGCCCCTACTGGTTATTCGTCGTTCTGATCCTTGTGCTGGCAGGCCTGCAGTACCGCCTGTGGGTGGGCGAGGGCAGCTTTGCGCAGGTCACCGACTTGCAGCGACAAATCGCCGAGCAAAAGGGCGAAAACGAAAACCTGCTGGAACGTAACCGTATCCTCGAAGCTGAAGTCATGGAGTTGAAGAAGGGCATGGAAACCGTGGAAGAACGTGCCCGTCACGAACTGGGCATGGTCAAAGAGGGCGAAACCCTCTATCAGCTAACCGAATGACCTCTCCTGTTTTGCCTGCCTTCTGGGCCTTGATCCCAGCCGCAGGCGTCGGCGCTCGAATGCTCGCCGACCGGCCCAAGCAGTACCTGCAACTGGCCGGTAAAACCATTCTCGAACATACCCTCGACTGCTTCCTCGACCACCCGCAATTGCGCGGCTTAGTGGTGAGTGTGTCGGTGGACGATGCTTATTGGCCGACACTGCCCTACGCCAGCAACGAACGCATCCAACGTGCCGATGGCGGCGCCGAGCGTGCCGACTCGGTGCTCAACGGCCTTATCCGATTGGCCGAACTGGGCGCCGGTGAAAACGACTGGGTGCTGGTGCACGACGCGGCCCGGCCGAACCTGTCGCGCTACGACCTGGACTTGTTGCTCGCCGAATTGGCGGACGACGCAGTCGGCGGCCTGCTGGCCGTGCCAGCGCGCGACACCTTGAAACGTGCCGGCGCCGATGGTCGCGTGGCCGAGACGGTCGACCGCTCGGTGATCTGGCAGGCCTTCACGCCGCAAATGTTTCGCCTCGGCACATTGCACCGCGTGCTGGCGGATGCGTTGGTGTCCGGCGTGCAGGTCACCGACGAAGCCTCGGCCATCGAATGGGCCGGGCAATCGCCGCGCTTGATTGAAGGGCGGGCGGATAACCTCAAAGTCACCCGGCCGGAAGATTTGGAGTGGCTGCGTCAGCGATGGGCGCATAAGCGGTAACGGCCCCTCACCCCCAACCCCTCTCCCGCAAGCGGGAGAGGGGAGCCAACTCGCAATTTTGGGTTAAAACGCGGTCGGCCCCCTCTCCCGTTTACGGGAGAGGGTTGGGGTGAGGGGCTCTTCGAACGCTCACCCCAGATGCCCCAACCCCGCCTTCAAGTGATCCACCAACTGCCTCACCTTCGGCGACAAATGCCGCTGCTGCGGATACAACGCCCACACCGCCGTATTCGGCGCCTGATGCTTTTCCAGCAGCGACACCAGCGCGCCACTGCTCAAGTGCTCCTGCACGTAATAGTCCGGCAACTGGCACAACCCCAACCCTTGTAGCGCCGCGTCCAGCACCGCCTGCCCGCTGTTGCAGCGCCAGTTGCCGTGCACCCGTTGCGACACCTCGCGGCCTTCCTGTTGAAAGCTCCAACTGTCGCTGCTGCCGATCAGGCGGTTGTGCTGGTTGAGCTCCGACAAACTGTGCGGCCGCCCATAACGCTGCACATAGCTGGGCGCGGCGCACAGGTACATGCGGCGCGGCGCCAGGCGCGTGGCCACCAGCCGCGAGTCTTGCAAACGGCCCAGGCGAATCGCCAGGTCGAGGCCGTCCTGAACCATATCGAGGGTGCGGTTGCTCAGCTCTATATCCACTTTCAGCTGCGGATGGCGGCTCATAAATTGCGTCACCAGCGGCACGATAAAACGTTCGCCGTAGGCCACCGCGCAAGTCATTCGCAGCAACCCTTTCGGCTCGCTGCCTAAATCGCCGACCGCGCGCAGCGCTTCTTCGCGGCCGTCTTGCAGGCGCTGGCAATGCTGTAAAAACGTTTGCCCTGCTTCGGTGAGTGCGACGCGCCGGGTGCTGCGGTAGAAAAGGCGCGTCTGTAGGCTTTCTTCGAGGCGGGCGATTTGCCGGCTAACTTGTGAGGACGACAGCCCCAAGCGCTGCGCCGCTGCGGTGAACTGTCCGCACTCGGCCACCGCGACAAACTCATCCAGCCCATCCCAACTGTTCATTCCGCGCTCCGTCCAGTGCCCTCTAATGCCGAGATTATCCCTCACTGGCAATAATGTTTTGCTAACTTCGCGATTATTTACAGAAAGCACTGTGGACTACACTTTGCGCCACTGTTTAAACCCGCTGGAGAGCGACCATGATCAAGTCCCGTGCTGCCGTAGCCTTTGCCCCGAACGAGCCGCTGAAAATTGTCGAAGTGGATGTGGAAGCGCCGAAAGCCGGCGAAGTGCTGGTGCGCATTGTCGCCACCGGCGTGTGCCATACCGACGCCTACACGCTGTCGGGCGCGGACTCCGAGGGCGTGTTCCCAGCCATTCTCGGCCACGAAGGCGGCGGCATCGTTGAAGCGGTGGGCGAGGGCGTGACCTCGGTAAAAGTCGGCGACCACGTGATTCCGCTGTACACCGCCGAATGCCGCGAGTGCAAATTCTGCAAATCCGGCAAAACCAACCTGTGCAGCTCGGTGCGCGCTACTCAAGGCAAAGGCCTGATGCCCGATGGCACCAGCCGCTTCTCTTACCAAGGCCAGCCGATTTATCACTACATGGGCTGCTCGACCTTTTCCGAATACACCGTGCTGCCGGAAGTGTCGCTGGCGGTTATCCCTAAAGAAGCGCCTCTGGAAAAGGTCTGCCTGCTGGGCTGTGGCGTCACCACCGGCATTGGCGCCGTGTTGAACACCGCGAAGGTTGAAGAGGGCGCCACCGTCGCCATCTTCGGTTTGGGCGGCATCGGCTTGGCGGCGATCATCGGCGCGAAAATGGCGAAGGCCTCGCGCATCATCGCCATCGACATTAACCCGGCCAAGTTCGATGTGGCCCGTGAACTGGGCGCCACCGACTTCGTCAATCCAAAGGATTACGACAAGCCGATTCAGGACGTCATCGTCGAACTCACCGACGGCGGCGTGGATTACAGCTTTGAATGCGTCGGCAACGTGCAACTGATGCGCGCCGCGCTGGAGTGCGCGCACAAAGGTTGGGGCGAGTCGGTGATCATCGGCGTAGCCGGTGCCGGTCAGGAAATCAGCACCCGTCCGTTCCAACTGGTGACCGGTCGCGTATGGCGCGGTTCAGCGTTCGGCGGCGTCAAAGGCCGCACCGAGTTGCCGAGCTACGTGGAGAAAGCGCAGAAGGGCGAGATTCCGTTGGACACGTTCATCACCCACACCATGGGCCTGGACAAAATCAACGAAGCCTTCGACCTGATGCACGAAGGCAAAAGCATTCGCACCGTTATCCACTATTGATCCCAGGGCGGGCTTTCCCATGACCCTTGAAATCGTTTCCAGCAACAAAGCGTTCGGTGGCTGGACAAAGCGTTATCGCCACCGCTCCAGCTCGCTCAACTGCGACATGGTGTTTGCTGTCTACCTGCCGCCGCAAGCCGAGCAGGGCGCCAAGCTGCCGGTGTTGTACTGGCTCAGCGGCCTGACCTGCACCGATGAAAACTTTATGCACAAAGCCGGTGCCCAGCGCCTGGCGGCGGAGTTGGGCTTGATCATCGTCGCGCCGGATACCAGCCCGCGCGGTGAAGGTGTGCCAGACGACGCAGCCGGCGCTTATGACTTCGGTCTGGGTGCGGGTTTTTACGTCAACGCCACGCAGGAACCGTGGGCACGCCACTATCGGATGTACGACTACGTGGTGCAGGAGTTGCCCGAGCTGATCGAAGCCAACTTCCCGGTTTCTGACAAACGCGGCATCAGCGGCCACTCCATGGGCGGCCACGGCGCGTTGATCTGTGCGCTGAAAAATCCGGGGCGTTATCAGTCGGTGTCGGCGTTCGCGCCGATTGCCAATCCGCTGAATTGCCCGTGGGGCGAAAAAGCATTGGGTAACTACCTGGGCGCCGACCGTTCGCGTTGGCGTGAATGGGACGCCAGCGTGTTGATCGCTGATGCCAGCGAAAAGCTGCCGATTCTGGTTGACCAAGGCGACCGCGACGATTTTCTCGAAGGGCAACTCAAACCTCAGGCGCTGGAAGCGGCGGCGAAGGCGGCGGGCCATCCGCTGACCCTGCGCATGCAACCGGGGTATGACCACAGCTATTACTTCATCGCCAGCTTTATTGATGACCACTTGCGCCACCATGCGGCGGCATTGAAGTAGCACAAGGGCTGAGACGCCGATTGCCCGATCGAGGCTGAAGCCTCTCCTACATGAGAACCGCGGTTCTTGTGGGAGAGGCTTCGGCCTCGATGCTTTTGCTCTAGCGGTTTCAAGTGCCAGCGGCGCTCACCGGGACCTTCGGGTAAACTCGCGACTTTTCCCAGGACCCCTCGGCTCATGCGTATCGGCCACGGCTACGATGTTCACCGCTTTTGCGACGGCACCTTTATTACCTTGGGTGGCGTGCAGATTCCACATAAATTCGGCCTGCTCGCCCATTCCGACGGCGACGTGCTACTGCATGCGTTGAGCGATGCCTTGCTGGGCGCTGCGGCGCTTGGCGATATCGGCAAACATTTCCCCGATACCGACCCGAACTTCAAAGGTGCCGACAGCCGAGTGTTGCTGCGTCATGTGGTCGGGCTGATTAAGGCCAAGGGTTGGAAAGTCGGCAACGTCGACGCCACCATCGTTGCCCAGGCGCCAAAAATGGCACCGCATATCGAAACCATGCGCGCCGCCATCGCCGCCGACCTTGAGGTCGCGCTGGATCAAGTCAACGTCAAAGCCACCACCGAAGAAAAACTCGGGTTTACCGGCCGTGAAGAAGGCATCGCCGTACACGCGGTCGCCCTGTTGGTAGCGCAATGAACGAACTCGAATTGCTCGGCCCTCGTGCCTATGGTGAAGCTGCCGGGCGCGCGGTGCTCAAGGCCACTGCCGAAGATTTCCAGGTCGATGAAGTGCTCGACATTCCCCTGGCCGGCGAAGGCGAACACTTGTGGCTGTGGGTGGAAAAGCGCGGTCTGAACACTGAAGACGCCGCGCGCCGCCTGGCTAAAGCTGCTGGCGTGCCGTTGCGCATGATCAGCTACGCCGGGCTCAAAGACCGGCAGGCCCTGACCCGTCAATGGTTCAGCCTGCACCTGCCAGGCAAGGCAGACCCGGATTTTTCCGCCGCGCAAAGCGACAGCCTGATTATCGTCAAAACTGCACGGCACAAACGCAAGCTGCAACGCGGCGCCCACTCGGCCAACGGTTTCACCTTGCGCCTCACGCAACTGCAAGGCGATAGCGCTGCACTCGACGCGCGCCTGGAACAGATCAAGGCCCATGGCGTGCCGAATTATTTCGGTGAACAACGCTTCGCCTATCAAGGTGGCAACGTGGTGCAGGCGCGTGATTTCGCCAGTCGTGGCGAGCTGCCGGACGCGCGTAACGTGCGTTCGCGTCTGCTCTCGGCGGCGCGCAGTTATGTGTTCAATCAGGTGGTGGCCGCACGAGTCGCCGACGGCAGTTGGCAGCGCGCGCAGGTCGGCGACTTGCTGGCCTTTACTGACAGCCGCAGTTTTTTCCCGGCCGGTGAGGCCGAGTGCAGCGACCCGCGTCTGGCCATTCTCGATCTGCATCCCACCGGCCCGTTGTGGGGCGAAGGGGTGTCGCCGGCCGCCGGTGCGACCCATGAAATCGAGCAAGCGGTCGCGGCAAAAGAGGCGGCGTTGTGCGACTGGTTAATCTCTGCGGGCATGGCTCACGAACGGCGTATCCTGCGCCTCCCCATCGGCGGTTTGACGTGGCATTATCCCGAGCCTGACATTCTGCAACTGGAATTCGTCTTGCCGGCTGGATGCTTCGCCACCGCTGTGGTGCGTGAAATCGTCGAGTTGTTGCCGGCAGGGCAGACGGACAACTCATGCGTATTCTGATTTCAAACGACGATGGGGTGATGGCTCCCGGCCTCGCCGCGCTGCATGGCGCGCTGGCGGATTACGCCGAGTGCGTGGTAATTGCCCCCGACACGGACAAGAGCGGCGCCAGCAGCTCGTTGACACTCGATCGTCCGCTGCACCCGATGGTGTTGCCCAACGGTTTTATCAGCATCAACGGAACGCCAACCGACTGCGTGCACCTGGGCCTCAACGGCTTGTTGCCCGAGCTGCCAGACATGGTGGTTTCCGGCATTAACCTGGGCGCCAACCTGGGCGATGACGTGCTGTATTCCGGCACCGTGGCGGCGGCGCTCGAAGGGCGTTTCATCGGTTGCCCGGCCTTTGCCTTTTCCCTGGTTTCGCGGCAAACCGAAAACCTGCCCGCCGCTGCGTACATCGCCCGGCGTCTGGTTGAAGCGCGAGACAAACTCGACCTGCCGCCGCGTACCGTGCTCAACGTAAATATCCCTAATTTGCCGCTCGAGCATATTCGCGGCATTCAGCTGACCCGCCTGGGCCACCGCGCCCGTGCCGCAGCGCCGGTAAAAGTGGTTAATCCGCGCGGCAAGGAAGGCTATTGGATTTCCGTGTCGGGCGATGCCGAAGACGGCGGCCCCGGCACCGACTTCCATGCGGTGGTGCAAGGCTACGTGTCGATCACGCCGCTGCAACTGGACCGCACCTTTAACGAGGCGTTTGCAACGATCACGCCTTGGTTGGAGGGGTTGCTCTGATGTCGCGCGGGCAAGACGATCTGCAACACCGTGGTATCGGCATGACGTCGCAGCGCACCCGCGAGCGCCTGATCCAACGCTTGTACGACGAAGGCCTTTCCAACGCTCGGGTGCTTGAAGTTATTCGCCGTACGCCGCGTCATCTGTTTGTCGATGAAGCGTTCGCGCACCGTGCCTACGAAGACACCGCGCTGCCCATCGGCCACAACCAGACCATCTCGCAACCTTATATGGTCGGGCGCATGACCGAGCTGCTGCTGGCGGCTGGGCCCTTGGACAAAGTGCTGGAAATCGGCACCGGCTCCGGCTACCAGACGGCGGTGTTGGCCCAATTGGTTGAGCGAGTGTTCTCCGTGGAGCGTATTCAGGCTCTGCAAGAACGCGCGAAAGAGCGATTGCTGGCACTCAACCTGCGCAACGTGGTCTTTCGTTGGGGTGATGGCTGGGAAGGCTGGCCGGCACTGGCCAGTTACAACGGCATCATCGTGACCGCCGCTGCGGCTGAAGTGCCGCAGGCGCTGTTGGACCAGCTTGCTCCAGGCGGGCGTCTGGTGATTCCGGTCGGCGCGGGCGATGTTCAGCAACTGATGTTGATCATCCGTGAAGAGCACGGCTTCTCCCGTCATGTGCTGGATGCGGTGCGTTTCGTACCTCTTCTGAACGGCCCTACCGCTTGAGTTGGGTGAGGGTGGCACTACTTAAGTATGGGTTTTGTCGTTTTACATTTTTCAACAGTCACCGGAAAGGGAGAGGCGGGTGAGTCTCACAGCCATTCAGCAGTGGATTTGCATCGCAGGCGCCAGACGTCTGGTGAGTGGCTGGGTCCTTGGAGTGTTACTGGTCGGTTGCAGCAGCACTCCACCTGGTGGTGTCCGTGTGGTGGACCGAACCAATGGCAGCGTAACCAGTGGCAGCAGCGGTGTATCCACACCGCAACGTCCAGCTACCACAACCGGCCAATACCGCGTTCAACGCAGCGATACCCTTTATTCCATCGCCTTTCGTTTCGGCTGGGATTGGCGCGCGTTAGCGGCTCGAAACAACATTCCGGCGCCTTACACCATCAAGGTCGGTCAGGTGATCCGCTTCGACGGCGGGCGTTCGCCAACGGTGGTCAAAGGTCCGATTGCAACAGCCAATAGTGGCAATAAGCCGCCCTTGGTGGTGGTGCCGACCAACACCGTTCCGGTCATCGCCAGGCCCGCCCAACCCCCGGTTGTTACCACGCCAGCGACCACGCCGGTGCAGGCTGTGAGTCGTTCCGCTACAGGCTGGGCGTGGCCTACAGGTGGTGTTTTGATCGGTAAATTTTCCTCAAACGGTAGTTTGAATAAAGGAATTGATATAGCCGGGGAATTGGGCCAGCCTGTTCTTGCCGCGTCGGATGGTTCTGTTGTGTACGCCGGAAGTGGATTACGGGGCTACGGCGAATTAGTGATCATCAAACACAGCGATACCTACGTAAGCGCTTACGGTCACAACCGCAAGTTGCTGGTAAGGGAGGGACAGCAAGTCAAGGTCGGGCAGACGATTGCCGAAATGGGTTCCACCGGCACCGATCGGGTGAAGCTCCATTTTGAGATTCGCCGACAGGGTAAACCTGTGGATCCGCTGCAATTTTTGCCTGCGCGTTGAAAGGTTGTCAGCCCGCTCCAGCCGCGTAGGCCGGACGGGCTCAGGGATTGCCATGGATTAAGGTGATGCCGGGGCTTATGTCGAACTCAGCAAGGGATAAGAACAATGGCACTCAACAAAGAAGCGCCGGAGTTTGACTTGGATGATGACGTGCTGCTCATGGAGCCCGGCATCGTCTTGGACGACGTGCATAACGATGAGCCGGAAGCTCCGGCTAAACGCACGAAGGCCAAGCAGTCCACTGCGGTCAAGCAACATAAATACATCGACTACACCCGGGCGCTAGACGCCACTCAGCTTTACCTCAACGAAATCGGTTTCTCCCCCCTCCTGACTCCCGAAGAAGAAGTCCATTTTGCGCGGCTGGCGCAGAAGGGCGACCCTGCGGGCCGTAAGCGCATGATCGAAAGTAACTTGCGCCTGGTGGTGAAGATTGCCCGTCGGTACGTCAATCGGGGTTTGTCCCTGTTGGACCTTATCGAAGAAGGCAATCTCGGGCTGATTCGGGCGGTTGAGAAATTCGACCCTGAGCGTGGCTTCCGCTTCTCCACTTACGCCACCTGGTGGATTCGGCAGACCATCGAACGCGCGATCATGAACCAGACGCGCACCATTCGTTTACCTATTCATGTGGTCAAGGAGCTAAACGTCTACCTGCGCGCCGCGCGCGAACTGACGCAGAAACTTGACCACGAGCCCTCCGCCGAGGAAATCGCCAACCTGCTGGAAAAACCGGTCGGCGAGGTCAAGCGCATGCTTGGCCTCAACGAACGGGTGTCCTCGGTCGACGTTTCGCTTGGCCCGGACTCCGACAAAACCCTGCTCGATACCCTGACCGACGACCGCCCGACCGATCCCTGCGAATTGCTGCAGGATGACGATCTCTCGCAAAGCATCGATCAGTGGCTCTCGGAACTGACCGACAAGCAGCGTGAAGTGGTCGTCAGACGTTTTGGTCTGCGCGGTCACGAAAGCTGTACGTTGGAAGAAGTGGGTCAAGAAATCGGCTTAACCCGCGAGCGGGTGCGGCAGATTCAGGTCGAAGCGCTTAAACGACTGCGGGAAATCCTGGAAAAGAACGGTCTCTCCAGTGACGCGCTGTTCCAATAACCCCCGTTAACACCGCGCAAAAAACACCCGGCTCAGGCCGGGTTTTTTGTCGGTGTCTTCCTGCAAGCTCCAGCTTTGTAAGACATTGCTTACAGAGTGTGTAAGTGATTCGAGGAATGATTAGCCGGCGTATCGCCTGCGTTACACTGAGCGGGAATCGCAAGCCATTGAATTATAAGGAATAAGTTAATTTATGAGAGTGCGCGCGACTGTCCGTTAGGCGATTTCGCGACTTGAACGGCATCTGGATATCGCTAATATCACCCCTGTGCTTACGGACTAGCACGGGCTGAAATGGATATCGGCTAGGAACCATCGAAGGACACGATTCATCAGGACGATGAGCAGGAAATAGAGGGATTAGGGACGAAAGAGTGGGCGGGTCAAACCGCCCCTTTTTTTTGCCTGCCGAAAGGTGGGCACAACAAAAAGGCCCGCATTGCGGGCCTTTTGTCTTTCACGGTGTTTGTCCTGCAGCGGGAAGCACTCGTCGGTGCGTTCTCTCCGCTCTGGAAGCCTGGCGCTTAGCGCTCCAGGAGTTCCAGTTTGTTTTTCTTGCCATCCCACTCTTCAGCGTCTGGCAGCGCTTCTTTGCGCTCGGTGATGTTCGGCCAGATTTCGGCAAGATCAGTGTTCAACTGAATGAACTCTTGCATATCTTCAGGCACTTCATCTTCCGAGAAGATCGCTTGGGCCGGGCATTCTGGCTCGCACAGGGCGCAGTCAATGCACTCGTCCGGGTGGATCACCAAAAAGTTCGGGCCTTCGTAAAAGCAGTCCACCGGACACACTTCTACGCAGTCGGTGTACTTGCACTTGATGCAGTTGTCGGTGACGACGAAGGTCATTTCTAATTCTCTCCTCAGGCGGCTGGGGAGCCCGGTTCAGTAATTGAGCTCCTCGGCTCGGGAAACGAGAGCGGCGGTCCAGGCTAATAGACCACCGCTTTCCCAAAGCGCGCGGGATTCTAACAGCTTGCGCGCGCAGGCGTTAGATGCGTGCCTTCAATGTATATAACAGTTCGAGTGCGCGGCGCGGGGTTAAATCATCGGGATTGATGCGGCCCAATTCTTCAATCACCGGATGCGGCGCGCTGGCGAACAAGTCGCTTTGCACCGGCACTGCCGGTTTACCTGGCTCGCTACGCGGCTGCTCGTGGGGCAGCGCGGTAGTTTCCAGGCGTGCCAAGTGCTCCTTGGCGCGCACGATCACATCGCCCGGAACCCCGGCCAACTGCGCAACTGCCAAGCCATAACTCTGGCTCGCCGGTCCTGGCAGCACGTGGTGCAGAAACACGATGCGCTCGTTGTGCTCGGTGGCGTTCAAATGCACGTTGGCGACAATCGGCTCGCTTTCCGGCAACACCGTCAGCTCGAAATAATGCGTGGCGAACAAGGTGTAGGCACGCAAGCGCGCCAAATGTTCGGCCGCTGCCCAGGCCAGCGACAGGCCGTCAAAAGTGCTGGTGCCGCGACCGACTTCATCCATGAGCACCAGGCTGCGTTCGGTAGCGTTGTGCAGAATGTTGGCCGTCTCGCTCATCTCCACCATAAAGGTGGAGCGACCACCGGCCAGGTCGTCGCTCGAGCCGATGCGGGTAAAGATGCGGTCCACCAGCGACAGCTCGCAGCTGGCCGCCGGCACGAAACTGCCGATATGGGCGAGCAGCACAATGAGTGCGGTCTGGCGCATGTACGTGGACTTACCGCCCATGTTCGGGCCGGTGATGATCAGCATCCGGGTGTTGTCATCCAGGCTCAGGTCGTTTGCCACAAACGGCGTTGTCAGCACCTGTTCCACCACCGGGTGGCGGCCCTGGTTGATGCGCATGCACGGCTCGTCGACAAAGCGCGGGCGGTTGAGGTCGAGCGTCAGGGCGCGTTCTGCCAGGTTGCTCAGTACGTCCAACTCGGCCAGCGCGCCGGCCGAATCCTGCAGCGGGCCGAGGTGGCCGATCAAACGCTCCAACAGCTCGTCGTAAAGCATCTTTTCCCGCGCAAGCGCCCGGCTTTTCGCCGACAGCGCCTTGTCTTCGAACTCTTTGAGCTCGGGCGTAATAAAGCGCTCGGCGCCTTTGAGCGTCTGGCGGCGGATGTAGTCGGCCGGCGCTGATTCGGCCTGCTTGCTCGGCAGCTCAATAAAGTAGCCGTGAATGCGGTTGTAGCCGACCTTCAAATTGGCCAGACCGGTGCGGGCTTTTTCCCGCGCTTCCAAGTCCATCAGGAACTGGCCAGCGTTTTCGCTGAGTGACTGGAGTTCATCGAGTTCAGGGTCGTACCCGGTCTTCAACACGCCGCCATCGCGGATTACCGCCGGTGGATTGTCGATAATCGCGCGGGCCAACAGCTCGGCCAATTCGGGGGTAAGTACTCACGGTGCCGGCCAGCGTTTGCAGGTGCGGGCTTTCCAAATTGGCCATGGCCATTTGCAGCTCCGGCAGCGCTGCCAGGGCATCGCGCAGACGCGCCAAATCGCGGGGGCGCGCATTGCGCAAGCCGATGCGCGCGAGAATGCGCTCCACGTCGCCGATCTCTTTTAACTGCGGCTGCAAGTTCTCGAAACGATAGCGTTCGAGCAGGCAGGCAATCGATTCCTGGCGCGCGTCCAGTACCGCGCGCTGGCGCAGTGGGCGGTTCAGCCAGCGGGTCAGCAGGCGGCTGCCCATGGCGGTTTGGCAGCGGTCGACCACCGATTGCAGCGTGTTGTCGCGACCACCGGCGAGGTTGGTGTCCAACTCCAGATTGCGCCGGCTGGCGCCGTCGAGAATCACCGTGTCGTCGAGGCGCTCATGTCGCAGGCTGCGCAGGTGGGGCAGGGCGGTGCGCTGGGTTTCCTTGGCGTAGGCCAGCAGGCAACCGGCGGCGCCGATGGCCAGGGTCAGGGTTTCGCACCCGAAACCCTTGAGGTCTTGCGTGGCGAACTGTTGGCACAGGCTCTTTTGCGCCGAGTCGCGCTCGAAATCCCACGGCGCGCGGCGACGAGAACCACGGCGTTTCTCGGCTGGCAGACCTTGCGGCCAATCATCGGGAATCAACAACTCAACCGGGTTCAGGCGCTCCAGCTCGGCCAGCAGGTTTTCCCAGCCCGGTATTTCCAGCACGCTGAAACGGCCGCTGGTGATATCCAGCACCGCCAGGCCAAACAGGCGTTCGTCGCCGAGCACGGCGGCGAGTAAATTGTCCCGGCGCTCATCAAGCAAGGCTTCGTCGCTAACCGTGCCGGGCGTGATGATGCGCACCACCTGACGTTCCACCGGCCCCTTGCTGGTGGCCGGATCGCCGATCTGCTCGCAAATCACAACCGACTCGCCCAGCTTCACCAACTTGGCCAGATAACCTTCGGCGGCGTGGTAAGGAATGCCGCACATGGGAATGGCCATGCCCGCCGATTGGCCGCGCGCGGTCAGGGTAATGTCGAGCAACTTCGCGGCTTTTTTCGCGTCTTCGTAGAAAATCTCGTAGAAGTCGCCCATGCGGTAAAACATCAACTGGTCGGGGTGCTGATTCTTCAGCCGCCAGTACTGCTGCATCATCGGGGTGTGTGCGGAGAGATCGCTCATTACCAGGCCTTGCGCGCAAAAGCCGCTAGTGTACGGTATCCCCCTCATCCTCTTTAAGCCCGGAGATTGCCTTGGACGCGATTACTCAACTGGCCGCGCAACTGGGCCAGCGTCTGCGTGCGCTGGACGCGCGCGTCACCACAGCCGAGTCGTGTACCGGCGGCGGTATCGCCGAAGCCATCACCCGAATTCCTGGAAGCTCCGCTTGGTTTGAAGCCGGTTACGTCACTTATTCCAACGCCCAGAAGACCCGTCAGCTTGATGTGCCCGTCACTTTATTTGCCTCCGTAGGGGCGGTCAGCCGTGAGGTCGTCGAAGCCATGGCACGCGGGGCGCAAGACAAAAGCGCTGCACAATTTTCCGTAGCCGTCAGCGGTGTTGCCGGCCCGGACGGCGGTTCAGTCGACAAACCTGTAGGCACCGTCTGGCTGGCTTGGGCGAATGGCGACCAGGTGTTTACCCGCAAGCGTCTTTTTGCTGGCGACCGTGACGCGGTGAGACGACAAACGGTGGAAGCCGCACTGGCCGGGCTGATCCGACTAGCTGCAGGAGAAATTCCGGATCAGGGGTAGGCGCTCGACTTGCGCTGTGGAATAATACTGGCTACTTATACAGTTGTTAGCGGCCGCTAGGCCCTCTTGATCACGTGAGGATTCAATGGACGAGAATAAGAAGCGCGCCTTGGCTGCAGCCCTGGGTCAAATCGAAAAACAATTCGGTAAAGGCGCAGTCATGCGCATGGGCGACCATGAACGTCAGGCCATTCCGTCGATTTCCACCGGCTCCCTGGGCCTGGACATCGCCCTGGGTATTGGCGGCTTGCCACGCGGTCGTATCGTAGAAATCTACGGTCCGGAATCGTCGGGTAAAACCACACTCACCTTGTCCGTCATCGCTGAAGCACAGCGCATGGGCGCCACCTGCGCCTTCGTCGATGCTGAACACGCACTCGACCCGGACTACGCCGGCAAGCTCGGCGTCAACGTCGACGACCTGCTGGTTTCCCAGCCTGATACCGGCGAACAAGCGCTGGAAATCACCGACATGCTGGTGCGCTCCAATGCCATCGACGTAATCATCGTCGACTCCGTTGCCGCCCTGGTGCCGAAAGCGGAAATCGAAGGCGAAATGGGCGACATGCACGTCGGCCTGCAAGCCCGTCTGATGTCGCAAGCGCTGCGTAAAATCACCGGCAACATCAAAAACGCCAACTGCCTGGTTATCTTCATCAACCAGATCCGTATGAAAATCGGTGTGATGTTCGGCAGCCCGGAAACCACCACCGGTGGTAACGCGTTGAAGTTCTACGCCTCGGTGCGTCTGGACATCCGTCGTACCGGCGCCGTGAAAGAAGGCGACGAAGTAGTCGGCAGCGAAACCCGCGTCAAAGTGGTGAAAAACAAGGTAGCCCCGCCATTCCGTCAGGCTGAGTTCCAGATTCTGTACGGCAAGGGCATCTACCGTAACGGCGAGATCATCGACTTGGGCGTGCAGCTCGGTCTGCTGGAAAAATCCGGCGCCTGGTACAGCTACCTGGGTAGCAAGATTGGTCAGGGTAAAGCCAACTCGGCCAAGTACCTGGAAGACAACCCGGAAATCGCTAAAACCATCGAGAAGCAGATCCGCGATCAGCTGCTCATGGCCGGTAAAGATGCAGCCGCAGCGGCCGCCGCTGCCGCTGTAAACAACACCGAAGACGATCTGGCAGACGCCTGAGTCTGTTATGTCCGTCGTACTCGACAGCCCTGCCGCAGTACGACGGACAGCCATGGACTTGCTCGCACGTCGCGAGCATGGCCGTGTCGAGTTAACCCGCAAGTTGCGCCAACGCGGCGCCCCGCCTGAACTCATCGAACCGGAACTCGACCGCTTGACGGAAGAGGGCCTGCTGTCCGAAACCCGCTACCTCGAAAGCTTCGTTTCCTACCGTGCCCGCTCCGGGTATGGGCCTATGCGCATCCGTGAGGAACTGGGGCAGCGTGGACTGGCGCGCGCCGATATCGAACAGGCGTTGCGTGAATGTGGTATCGATTGGCGTGAACAGATGAACGAAGTCTGGCAGCGCAAATTCGGCGAGCAACCGAACGACGCCAAGGAACGCGCCAAGCAAGGGCGGTTTCTTGCGTATCGTGGTTATTCGATGGACATGATCAGCCGCCTGCTGCGCGGCGAGCTTTACGATTGAAGCTGCTTTTCTGCTTTTCTGCTTTTCTGCTTATCCAGAAACCTGACAAGCAGCGCGGCCCTGTAGGAGCGGCTTCAGCCGCGATGCTTTCGATTTGCGCCTCGCGCTTCTGCCAGCCAACTAGGGTCTAGGCCCAATTCTCCGGCGTATTCACAAAGTCATACAGCTCACGCAACCGACCGTATTCCCGACCACGGAAGGCAAACGCCAGGCGATGTAATGGAGCCAACTCCGGCTCATCCCCTTCGTTTTCAAACGCCCCTTGCTGCTGCACAAAGCCGCCGCTTTTGCAGAGGTCGGCGAACAGTTCCGGCAACTGACTCACCGCTTCAGCCGACAGCCCGTGATGCAGGCGAACCACAAAGCGATCCTTCAGCCAGCGGCTCGAATGAAAGTTGCTGTAGAACCGAGTGATCTGCTCGACCGCCTCGTCGGCATTGTTGGCCATGGTCAGCAGTTTCAGGTCGCTGGGCAGAATGTAGCCGTTGCCTTCGAGTTGCCGTTGGATAAACGCCAAGGCGTCTTTCCAGAAGCTGCCGTCGGGCTCGTCCAGCAGTACCACCGGAACCAAGGGGCTTTTGCCGGTTTGGATGAGCGTCAGCACTTCCAGCGCTTCGTCCAAGGTGCCGAAGCCGCCGGGGCAGAGCACCAGCGCGTCGGCTTCTTTAACGAAGAACAGTTTGCGCAGAAAGAAGAACTTGAACGACAGCAGGTTGCTGCTGCCTTGCATGGTGGCGTTGGCGCTTTGCTCGAACGGCAAGCTGATGTTCAGACCCAGACTGTGCTCCAGCCCTGCGCCTTCATGGGCTGCGGCCATGATGCCGCCACCTGCACCGGTGATTGCCATTAATTCGTGACGAGCCAAGGCCGCGCCGAGATCTTTGGCCAATTGGTAAACAGGGTGGTTGGCTGGCGTGCGGGCCGAGCCGAATACGGTGACCTTGCGACGACGTTTGAACTGCTCCAGCACGCTGAAGGCATGCTCCATCTCGCGCAGGGTTTGCAGCATGATCTTGGCGTCCCAGCGGTTGCGGTCGGCCTGGGCCATGCGAATGACGGTGGAGAGCATGTCGCGGTACAGCGACAGGTTGAGACTGGAATCAGGCGTGGCTAGGGCGAGCAATTCGTCCACTTTGGCGGCCAGATCAACACTCGGGGTTTGCACGTGACGGTTCAGATAATCGTCCGGTTCGTAAGGCATGGAACAGCTCCTTGAGGGTGAACCTTGGATCGGCAAGCGCTACAGGTTGGGTTTAACAGGTGCCGGCTCGACCCAACCTGAAGTAAAGCTTATTTGATCGAGCAGTCAGCTTTGCTGAAGTTTTCGGCAGCGATGTAGTTGTTGGTTTTGTATTCGCTGAACTGGTAACGCAGCACGGCGCCACGGGCCAGCAGTTGGCGGAAGCCGTTGTTCTGGCAGACGCTGGCGCCCAGTTGTTTGCGCACGGCGTCGGGGTTGCCGCGCATTTGTGCGGCGTGGGCCGGCTGAACGCTCAGGTGGTTGATCAGCACGTTGCCGTCGACGGTGTAGCCCTGATCGAGAATGTCTTCGTTGATGGCCCGCGGCGTGCCTTCGCTGCTTTGGGTGGCCACCTGATTGAGCAACTTGTTCAGCTCGAAATCCTGAAGCGAGGCCGCGTGCGCAGCGGGGAGGGCGAAGCAAAGGGCCAGGGCCGTGAAGCGCAGCATGTAAGTCTCCATATCTATAAAGCGGGTTGGACCCTGGCCTCAAGGCTAGGTTCGTAAGCCCGCAACTATTACTTGGGCCAGCGCTCAGCCCGGGTTGCATCCTGACCAAGCGCCTGCGGCAGATCAAGCGTGCGCACGCCCATCGCTCGTTTCCCAAGAGCATTCTTCTTTGATTTGCGACTAACGCCCTTCAGCCCGCCGATATCGTCGCCAAAAACGCCGGTTCCATCGCCCCGCAAAAATCTTCGAATCTTTGTGAATTATTTGGTCATACAAATTTGTACGGCTTGGTGTGAAACGGTAACGGTTTTATTACACCGGCCGACCGGGCCTGAGCCCGCTAACGGCGGGCTTCGAGCGAAGCCGACATTTTGCCAGGTGCAATCCGGCCACGTTCACAGCGGCTCGGGTGTTACCTCGGCCCAGGCCGGATTGGACCGTAGGCAGTACGAAGGATTGGGGATCGTCAGCAAAGGAGGCCGGTCACAGGTCGCATACCGCTTCATTTGAAAGTCGGTTTTATCGCTGCGCTACAGAAGTTTCGGTTGGCCTTACCGGAGACGTATCGCGGCTTATATCGTGCGTGTAGGAGTCGAGAATAATGATAAGAACTCGCCCATCTTGCTGGCAGACCGCGCTTTACAGCGGGAGCTTGATGTTGGTTTGGACCTCCGGAGCTATGGCGTCCGGTTACCACTTTGGTTCGCAGTCGGTGGCAGCCCAGGGCACAGCCCACGCCAACGGCGCGGAAGCGGTCGACCCTTCGACCATCTTCTACAACCCCGCAGGCCTTGCGCGCTTACCCGGCACCCAGGTCACCAATGGCATCACCATCGTCATTCCCAAGGGCAGCTTTAAAGACAACGGCAGCACCGACGTTTTCGGTAACTCCACCGGCGGCACGGGCGCCGGCTCCTACCTGCCAGACGCCGCTGCCGCACCGGATTTCTACTTTTCCAGCCAGATAAACGACAACGTCACCGTCGGCCTCGGCATCTTCGTGCCCTACGGCGCCAAGCTTGATTACAAGGAGAACTGGAGCGGCCGCTACGGCATTCAGTCGGCGAACCTGGAAACGGTGAACATCAACCCAAGCATTGCCTACCGCTTCAATGAGCACCACAGCATTGGTTTCGGGTTGTCGGCGCAGTACATCAAGTCGATTCAGCGTGGGGCGGCGGATGTTCAGGGCGCGTCGCGGCAGTTGGCCGGGCAGTTCGTGAAAGCCAACCAGGAGCTGACAGAGTTGGCCGCCAACCCGATTGGGCAGATTGGTATTCCCTTGCTGTACCCCGGGCTCACGGTACCGGACGAAATCACCAGCTGTAACGGCCAGCAGAACGATGCTTTTGTCGATTGCGTAGCGCAGAACTTCGCCGACAACGTGAGCGGCGATGGGTATTTCCGCGTCAAGGGAGACGATTGGGGCTTCGGTTGGAACATCGGTTACATGTGGGAACCTACCGACTCGACGCGTTTCGGCGTGTCGTACCGTTCGAAAATCAGCCACACCCTGGAAGGTAAATCGAAATGGAGCTTCGCTGACGTCGAAGGCGCGGTACCGAATCCATCTACCGATCTGACGCCTGATGGCGGTACGTTTCTCGGCCTGGTCGGACTACCGCCTCGCGACGAACTGAGCCAAGTGCTCGACCCGAGCAATTGGATCAACCCAGGCAATTTCGCTGCCAGCAACCTGCACCCGAACTCGGACGCAAAAACCAGCATCGATACGCCCGAGTCGTTCTCGATCAACGCCTTCCACCAGTTGAACGACAAAGTGGCACTGATGGGCGACGTGACCTGGACACGCCACTCGCGCCTGGACCAGATCGGCATTCAGCTCAAAGAAGTTAACGGCTACCCCTACTTCAACGGCGTGAATGAAGGCGACGCCACGGTCGACCAAGACTGGAACGATACCTACAAAATCTCCCTCGGCATGAACTACCAATGGGACAAAGACCTGATGCTGCGTACCGGTGTCGCCTACGACAAATCGCCTGTAAGCGGCAGCGATAAACGTCACCCGGCATTCCCGGATGCCGACCGCTATTGGCTGTCCTTCGGTACCAACTACAAGTTCGACGAGGACACATCGGTCGATCTCGCCTACAGCTACGTGCAATTCGCCAGCGGCAAGATGGATTACAAAGATGGCTGCTCGCCAGCGGGTTGGGCGCCAGGCGGAGGCAGTCTTTACGTCGACAGTGGCGTGCGCTGCACCGGCAACGGCGGCAACTTCAAGGGTGAGTATGAAACCCGTATTCACTTTGTAGGTTTGGCCTTCAACCAGTCGTTCTAACCCCTTGCACCCGGCGGGTCGCCTGTCGACCCGCCTCGGGCCCGCTGCGGTTTTGCCCAGCGCCTCTGCTAGACTCGCCGGCTTCTTTTTTGCTGGTCGGATGCAGTCGATGATCTCCTTTTTCTTCCCGCGCGGACCGCGTGCAATGAGCCACGCCGTCTCGCGTTTGCGCCTGGAGCGGCTGCAGCTCAGCACCAAGCCGTTTACGGCGCGTGGTTCCCGAGCGCCGCGTTGCGAGGGCTGTCGTGTAATTCCGGAATACTGCCTGTGCGCGCTGCGGCCGAAGGTGCCAACCAACGCCGGTATGTTTCTGCTGATGCACGACGTCGAGCCGTTGAAGCCGACCAACACCGGCTGGCTGATTGCCGACCTGGTTACCGACACGTTCGCCTACCGCTGGTTTCGCACTTCGGTGGAACCGGAAATTCCGGGGCTGCTCAATGACCCGCAATGGCAACCGTACGTGGTCTTTCCCGGTGAGTTTGTTGCGCCGGAGCGGGTGGTCACTGAAGTGAAGGTGGAGGAGGGCAAGCGGCCTCTGTTTATCTTGCTCGACGCGACCTGGACCGAGGCCCGCAAGATGTTTCGCAAGAGCCCATATCTGGACAAATTTCCGGTGCTCAGTTTGCAGCCCGAACAGCTGTCGCGTTATCGCCTGCGTCGGTCCAAGCGTGACGACCATTTGTGTACGTCGGAAGTGGCGGCGCTGTGCCTGGAGCTAGCGGGCGAACCGCGTGCTGGGGCGGCGTTGGATGCTTATCTGGATGTGTTTACGGCCCATTATTTGGGGGCCAAGTTTCAGCGGCCGGTGGATTTGGAGGATGAGGTGCATCGGCGGATGGGGGAGTATTTGTAAGCACCGTGCCACCGCGTGGGTGCCGAGATTTCCCCTCACCCTAGCCCTCTCCCCAAGGAGAGAGGACCGATAGCGGAAGTGCAGGCATCAGCGTTCGACCCCCTCGCCCCTCCGGGGAGAGGGCTGGGGTGAGGGGCGGCAGTCTCGAAATTCGAGGCCCTAAACCACCTTCCCCTCAACCACTTCCTCAGCCACCTTGCGCGGCCACAACTGCGCCACCAGCATGCCGGCAAACATCAGCGCGCAACCGATATACCCCCCGCAGGTGCAGCGACTCATCGAGAAACACCGCCCCGGCCACAGCGGCAAATACCGCCTCTAGCGAAAAGATGATCGCCGCGTGCGACGCGATGGCGTGCTTCTGCGCAATCACCTGCAAGGTGTAAGCGATGCCGACGGAAATCAGGCCGCCATACACAATCGACGGGCCGGCAGCGACGATGCCGGTCATTTGAATATCTTCCAGCGTGACGGCGAGGGCCAGGCTGATGACGGCGCAGACGGCGAACTGAATTGCCGCCAAGCGGATCGGGTCGAAGCGGCCAGCAAAATAGCCCACCAGCAAAACGTGCGTGCCCCACACAAACGCACCCGCCAGTTGCAGCCAATCGCCGGAGGCCACGTGGAAACCGTCGCCGACGCTGAGCAGAAACATGCCGACCACCGCCAGGATGCAACCGAGCCACGTGCCGATGCCGGTTTTATGGCCGAGAAAAAGGCCCACCAGCGGCACGATGATGACGTACAAGCCGGTAATAAAGCCGGCGTTGGTTACGCTGGTGAACAGCAGGCCAACCTGCTGCAGGTTAATGCCCAAGGCCAGCACCAGGCCCATCAATCCGCCGCCTATGAATAAGCCGCGATTGAACGGTTGTTTGTTGCCACGGCTGAGTACGTACACCACTGGCAACAACACCAGCGTGCCCAAGGCGAAGCGCAGGCCGGAGTATAAATATGGGCCGATGGAATCCATGCCCATGCGCTGCGCCACGAAGGCGCTGCCCCAGATCAGCGCGGTGGTCAGCATTAACAGGTCGGCGCGCAGGGCTTGGTTTCGCATGGTCGGTCTCGGCAGGAAAAGCCTCGAACTGTGCCGCAAACCTAAAGGCTTGACCACCCCATTCTGGCTCGGCATGCTGGGCGCCGCCGCTGCGCTGCACACCCCGCGCGGCGGTACTTTCGTACACCGAGAAGCGCCCCTTAAAACAAGAGCAGCCCATGGCCGACTACGAAATCCTGATTGCCGATGATCACCCGCTGTTTCGCAGTGCGCTTCACCAAGCCCTGACGTTGGGCCTCGGCCCGCAGGTGCGTCTGGTCGAAGCGGCGAGCATCGCCGAGCTTGAAGCGCGACTCGGGGAAAAGTCGGATTGGGATCTGGTCTTGCTCGACCTCAACATGCCCGGCGCCTACGGGTTTTCCGGTTTGGTGATGGTGCGGGGGCAATATCCGCAGGTGCCGGTGGTGATGGTCTCTGCACAGGAAGAAGCTGCGGTGGTAGCCCGCGCCCGTGAATTCGGCGCCAGCGGGTTTATTCCCAAATCCAGCCCGTTGGAAACCATTCAGCAAGCGGTGCGCGAAGTGCTCGACGGCGACGTCTGGTGGCCGCCGCAATCGGAAGAAAGCGCGGGTCTGTCTGCCGAGGCGAAAGCGGTAAGCGCCGGTTTGGCCAGTCTCACGCCGCAGCAGTTTCGCGTATTGACCATGGTGTGCGATGGCTTGCTGAATAAGCAGATCGCCTATGAACTGAACGTGTCCGAGGCCACCATCAAGGCCCACGTCACCGCTATTTTCCGCAAGCTGGGTGTGCGCACCCGCACGCAAGCCGCGCTGCTGTTGCAACATCTGGAATCCATTCCCGCCAGCTAAGCGTCAGCAGGTCATTGGTTTTTCACGCATTTTTGACCGCGTTTGACGTAGCCTGCGGCCTCACAAATTTTGGTTGTATTTCCCATGTCGCCATTCAAAGGCCAGACCGGCTTTAAACGTGTTCTTAACGCCACCGGCTATTCCTTCGACGGCCTGCGCGCCGCCTTCACCGGTGAAGCAGCGTTTCGCCAGTTGGTACTGCTCAATGCGGTGTTGATTCCGCTGGCGTTCTGGTTCGACGTCAGCCGTGGTGAGCGCGCCCTAATGATCGGCGTGTGCCTGGTGGCGCTGATCGTGGAATTGCTCAACTCGGCAGTGGAGGCGGCGATTGACCGTATTTCGCTGGAGCTGCATCCGTTGTCGAAAAATGCCAAAGATATGGGCAGCGCCGCGCAGTTTGTGGCGCTGAGCCTGATTGGTAGTGTCTGGTTGGTAATTCTTCTGGGTTGAAAGCAAAAAGCATCGCGGCTTAAGCCGCTCCCACAGATTGTGCGATTCGTAGGAGTGGCTTCAGCCGCGATGCTTTTCAAGCAATCGAGGGCAACACAATCTCATCACTGCGCCGCACCCCGGCGGTCAGCTTGCGGCACTGTTCGAGAAACTCACGCATGGCGCTGGTCTGGTACTTCTGCTTGTGCCAGATGAAATAGAACTGCCGCGTTAGGTCCAGCTCGGGAGTTTCCACTGGCACCAGACTTCCCCGGCGAAACGCATCGCGCAGGGCCAGGCGGGAAATACAGCCGATGCCCAGGCCCGACTCGACGGCTCGTTTGATCGCTTCGGTGTGTTCCAACTCCAAACGAATATTCAGCGCCGTGGGGTGGTGGCGCATGGCTTGGTCGAAGGTCAGGCGTGTGCCGGAGCCTTGTTCGCGAAGAATCCAGGCCTCCTGCGTAAGCTCCAATAGCGAAGCGCGGCCGTTGGCGGCCAACGGATGCTGCGGCGCGCAAAACACCACCAACTCGTCTTCTACCCAGGGCTGCACTTCGATGTCCGGGTGCTGGCAGTCGCCTTCAATCAAGCCCAAATCAATTTCGTAATGCGCCACCTGCTGTACAACGTGCGCCGTATTTTGCACATGCAACTTCACGCGGCATTCGGGGTGCTGCTGCATGAAACTGCCGATCAGCAAGGTGGCGAGGTAATTACCGACCGTCAGCGTGGCGCCGACGGATAACGAGCTGAAACCGCCCTGACCGTTGAGCATGCGCTCGATCTCTTTGGCTTGATCGAGCAGCGCAACCGCCTGCGGCAATAGCTGATGACCCAAGGCGTTGAGCGACAGGCGTTTGCCCGCGCGGTCGAACAATTGGCAGGCCGACTGGCGCTCCAGTTCGGTGACCGCAGTGCTTGCCGCAGACTGCGACAGCGCCAGTGACTCAGCCGCCCGCGAGACGCTTTCCTGTTGGGCGACGGCGACGAAAACCTGAAGTTGGCGGAGTGTGAATCGCATATCTATATAACCGATAACCTATATCTTAATAATCCACTTAACAGATATGGTTGTCGCCCTTAAAATGCCGCGCATTGGCACCCGTCGGTCGGGTGAGCGCGATTCATCGAGGAAGCAAGCATGAGCAACTTGAACGTCGAGCGTGTGCTCAGCGTCCACCACTGGAACGACACCCTGTTCAGCTTCAAAACCACCCGTAACCCGGGCCTGCGTTTTGAAAACGGCCAGTTCGTAATGATCGGCCTGCAACAGGAAAACGGTCGCCCGCTGATGCGAGCTTACTCAATTGCCAGCCCGAACTATGAAGAGCACCTGGAGTTCTTCAGCATCAAGGTTCCGGATGGTCCGCTGACTTCCCAACTGCAACACCTGAAAGTCGGCGACGAGCTGATGGTCAGCCGCAAACCCACCGGCACCCTGGTGCTGGACGATTTGCTGCCGGGCAAACACCTTTACCTGCTCAGCACCGGCACCGGTCTGGCGCCATTCATGAGCGTGATTCAAGACCCCGAAACCTACGAGCGTTTCGAGAAGGTCATCCTGATTCACGGCGTGCGCTACGTGAACGAAGTCGCCTACCGCGAGTTCATCACCGAGCACCTGCCGAAGAACGAATTCTTCGGTGAAGCGCTGAAAGAAAAGCTGATTTACTACCCCACCGTGACTCGCGAGCCGTTCGAGAACATGGGCCGCCTCACCGACCTGATGCGCAGCGGTAAGCTGTTCACCGACATCGGCCTGCCACCGATCAACCCGCAGGACGACCGCGCGATGATCTGCGGTAGCCCAAGCATGTTGGACGAGACCAGCGAAGTGCTGGATGGCTTTGGTCTGAAGATTTCGGCTCGCATGGGCGAGCCGGGTGATTATCTGATCGAGCGTGCATTCGTGGAGAAGTAATCGCGAAGAATAAAAAGCCCGCCTATATGGCGGGTTTTTTTATGGCTTGGAAAAACGGGTTTTTCATCACTGACCGATCGGCTGCGCGTTGGCATTGCGGCGTTAAAAATGTTTTTTTAAATGCTCATTGGCTACAGCCAACTGCGCTTTAAAAAACATTTTTGCCTTGCACTGCTCTAGCTCGCTCGATCTCGATAGACGTGATGCTGAGATCGCAAAAGAGCGATACGGCGGTTACGCTGCAACCACCTCAACCACACAAATCTGCTCCGGCGTCGGGTAATGCCAGCGCACCTGCACATCCCACAATTGCGTGCCGTAAATACGGCTGGGCTCGGGCTGCTGATACGCAGGCCTCGGGTCTTGCGCCAGGCATTGTTCAATCAGCTCGCGCACCGGCTGCTGTAACCGCTGGCCGTGCTCCAGCGCCTGAGCCAGCGCTGCATCGCTCCAAACCACATCTATCAGCGTCGGCGCGCCAGCGGCCATGTGGTTGAACGCGCCGGTCACCGCGTCGGCGTAAGGCACGTAGGGTTTGATATCCAGCACCGGCGTGCCGTCGAGCAGGTCGATGCCGGATAGCCAGAGCTTGCCGGCCTCCACGCGTTCAAGCTTGACCACCGACTGACCGATGCCGTTGGGCCGGTGCGTGGCGCGCGTGGCGAATACGCCCATCGATTGATTCCCCCCAGGCGCGGCGGGCGCACTTTCAGGCGCGGTTTGTCTTCCAGCGCCTGATGAAACAGAAAGAGCAGCCACACATGACTGACTTGCTCCAAGCCCGCCACGGCCTCGCCGCTGTCGAACGGCGGAAGCAATTCCAACACCCCGCGCGCGGCGGGGGCCAGTTGCGGTTGGCGGGGAATGGCGAACTTCTCCTTGAAGCAGGAGCGCACCACGCCGATGGGGGAGACCGAATAAGACATAAAAAAAGCCCGGTTGAAAAACCGGGCCAATCATACCTGTCACCGCTTAACCGCATCGAGGCTGAAGCCTCTCCTACAGACACCGTTTTCTGTAGGAGAGGCTTTAGCCTCGATGCTCTTGATCTTGCAGTTACATTGCAAAACCGCCGTCGATGGGAACTACTGCGCCGGTCATATACGCGCCAGCCTTGCTCGCCAACGCAATCGCCAACGCGCCCATTTCCTCTTCACGTCCCCAACGCTTCATCGGAATGATCGCGGTGTCTTCAGCCAGCGCTTCTTCATCGTTGGCGATATGGCTGGTCATCTTGCTCGGGAAACGGCCGGGGGCGATGACGTTGACGTTGATGTGCTGGCTCACCAAGTCCCGCGCCAGGGAGCGCGACAAATGATGCAGCGCCGCCTTGCTCGGGCCATAGGCATAAGCCTCTTCGCCATAGGAGGTGATGCCCGCCACCGAGCCGATGTTGATCACGCGCGCCGGGCTCTCGCTGTTGCCGGCTTTGCGCAGCAGAGGCAGGAGCTTCTGGATGCACAGGAACACTGAGGTCACGTTCAACTGCATGACCTTTTCAAAACCCTTCACCGGATAGGTTTCCAGCGGCGCGCCCCAGGTGGTGCCGGCGTTGTTGACCAGAATGTCGAGCTTGTCGATTTGCCCGCTCAGCTGCTCGGCCAAGGCAATCACACCTTCCTCATGGGCGAGGTTGGCGGCGATGCCATGGCATTCACCGAAGGCCGACAATTCGGCGGCCGTGGCGGCGCACGCTTCGCCATCGCGGGCGCACACATACACGCGGGCGCCGGCTTCAACAAATGCCTTGGCGATCATCTTGCCAATACCGCGAGTGCCGCCGGTCACCAACGCGGTGCGGCCTTGCAGGGAAAAGTAGGAATGCATGGGGAGCGCTCTTTTAGGGTTGTTGTGCAACTACCCTAATGCGCGGGGCGCGATTGCGCAGGAACTATTGCCGCTGAGAATGCGAGGTTATGCAGAACGCTGTTCGTGTGGGAGCGGCTTCAGTCGCGATGCGTTTCATGGCTAACGCATCGCGGCTGAAGCCGCTCCCACAGTTGGTTATTTGTCGCGCACGCGCTGGGTCAAGCCTTTGAGGAAATTGCGCAGCAACTGGTCGCCACAGGTGCGGTAGTTGCTATGACCGAACTTGCGGAACAAGGCGCTGAGTTCCGGCTTGCTCACGGGGAAATCCACGCTCTGCAAAATCTCGTGCAGGTCTTCTTCTTTAAGCTCGAAGGCGACACGCAGTTTCTTCAGCACCATGTTATTGGTGACCGGCAGTTCGATGGGCTGCGCCGGGCGGCTGTCATCTTTGCCGCGCAGGTGCACGATCAGGCCGTCGAGGAAATGCGCGAGCACGTCGTCGTCACACTCCAGGTAGCCCTCTTCTTCATCCTTTTTCAGGTAGGCGCGAAGGGTATCGAGGTCCACGTCCAGGCCGGACAGTTTGATGACCTGCACCACCTTCGCGTCGCTGAGGTCGAGCATGTAGCGCACGCTGCGCAGTACGTCGTTGTTGATCATGAGAGCGGTCCTGAAAAGGGAAGGGCGGCGCGGCGGCCTTAGAATTTTTCGGTTTTGGCCAAGTAGCGCCACTGCCCGGCAGGCAGCTTGCCCATCGACACGCCGCCGATGCGGATGCGCTTGATACTGGTCGGCGTCAGGCCAACGCTGGCGCAAAGTGCGGCAACCAGGCCCGGCGCCGGATTCTTCAACGCAAAGCGCAGGCGCGTTTCGCTCTGCCAGCTGGCTTTAACCGGTGGCAGCACCTGGCCTTTGTGGGTGCGGCCCTGGTTGAGGCGGCTCAAGCCGTGCTCGATCATTTCGCCGCTGACTTCCACCACGTACTCCTGCTCGATCTTGGCCAGGTCGTCGGTGAGCTTGCGCAAAATCTTCCAGTCCTGGGTAAACACCAACAGGCCCGACGCGTTTTTCTGCAACGGTGCGCTGCTGTTCAGGCGCAGGAAGTGGCCCTTGAGCGGGCGGGTGCCGAAGCGGTGTTCGGCCGACAGGGTGCCGGGGCTTATCAGCGCGTGGGCGGCGTCGATGTCCAGGTCCGGCAGTTGGTTGAACAGAATGGTGACCGGCTCCGGCGCCGTCAGCACGGCGTCCGGCAGCAGGGCGACGGCTTGCTCGCCGACCTTGAATTGCGGCTCGTCGACGACTTCGCCATCCACCGTCACCCAGCCGCCCTCGATATACAGTTCGGCCTCGCGGCGCAGCAGCCGATCACTTCGATCAGGCGTTTGGAAAGGCGAATGGGGTCTGTCATGACGAGGGCCGTAAAGAAGTGGGCGGGCATTGTACCCGCCTGGGCTGAGTAAGGCCCGCCTGATTGGCTCGGGCGGCCTGCTTAACCTTAGCTGCCGGCGTAGGCTTTGCGCAGCGTGGCGACGTCCAGTTTGATCATGCCTAGCATGGCGCTGAAGGCTCGCTGCGCGGCCGCCTTGTCGGGGCTGTTGAGCATGTCGTAAATCGCCGTGGGCACCACTTGCCAGGAAACTCCGTATTTGTCCGTGAGCCAGCCGCACTGCACTTCCTGACCGCCGTCGAGCAGCGCGGCCCACAGGCGGTCGACTTCGAACTGGTCAGCGCAATTGGCAACAAACGATACCGCGGGTGAAAACTGAAACTCCGGGCCGCCGTTCAAGGCAATGAATTCTTCCCCGTCGAGGCTGAAACGCACGGTCATTACCGAACCTGCCGGCTTGGGCGCGCCTTCGAGAAAGTAGTTGGTTTCGATGATTCGCGAATTGCGAAACACCGACACATAGAAGTTCGCCGCTTCTTCGGCCTGGGTGTCGAACCACAGGCAAGGACCGATTTTCTGCATGACAGGGCCTCCTGTTCTTCGGAACGTGGAGTTACCGAGTTTAGTCGCTGGCCTGCAATGCGCTGCCTTGCTCTACGCCATGGCAACGGTGGGAAGCATGGGCTTGCGTGGTAGGAGCCAGCTTGCTGGCGAACCCTGTAAACGATGTTCGCCCGCGCGACCGCTTCGCAAGCACGCTCGCTCCTACGGGAACGAGGTGGCGAGCGGCCAAGAAAAAGCCCCGCATCGGCGGGGCTTTTTGTTTACAGGGTTTCGGCCCAGAGGTCGTACTCGTCGGCGTCGGTGACGCGGCACATCACTTTGTCGCCGGGCTTGAGGTCCTGGTCGCTGTCGACATACACGCGGCCGTCGATTTCCGGGGCGTCGAAGAAGCTGCGGCCGATGGCGCCTTGCTCGTCCACTTCGTCAATCAGCACTTCGATCTCTTTGCCGATTTTCAGCTGCAGGCGGGCGGCGCTGATGGCTTGCTGGTGTTCCATGAAGCGGTCCCAGCGCGATTGCTTGACGTCATCCGGTACTACCTCAGCGTCCAGCAGGTTTGCCGGAGCGCCTTCAACGGGCGAGTACTGGAAGCAGCCGACGCGGTCGAGCTGGGCTTCGGTCAGCCAGTTGAGCAGGTACTGGAAGTCTTCTTCGGTTTCGCCGGGGAAGCCGACGATAAAGGTCGAGCGAATGATCAGCTCCGGGCACTGCTCGCGCCAGCTTTTGATGCGGGCCAGGGTGCGGTCTTCAAAGGCCGGACGCTTCATGGCTTTGAGAATTTTCGGGCTGGCGTGCTGGAAGGGGATGTCCAGGTACGGCAGAATTTTGCCCGCCGCCATCAGCGGAATAACGTCGTCGACGTTCGGGTACGGGTACACGTAGTGCAAACGCACCCACACGCCGAGGGTGCTGAGTGCCTGGCACAGCTCGAGCATGCGGGTTTTCACCGGCTGGCCGTTCCAGAAATCGGTTTTGTATTTCACGTCAACGCCGTAGGCGCTGGTGTCTTGCGAAATCACCAGCAGCTCTTTGACCCCCGCTTTAACCAGACGCTCAGCCTCGCTCAGCACCTCGCCCACCGGACGGCTGACCAGCTTGCCGCGCATCGACGGAATGATGCAGAAGCTGCAGCTGTGGTTACAGCCTTCGGAAATCTTCAGGTAGGCATAGTGGCGCGGGGTGAGCTTGATGCCTTGCGGCGGCACCAGGTCGATAAGCGGGTTGTGGTCTTTACGGGGCGGCACCGCGTCGTGCACGGCGTTGACCACTTGTTCGTACTGCTGCGGACCGGTAACGGCCAATACGCTGGGGTGCACGTTGCGGATGGCGCTTTCTTCCACGCCCATGCAGCCGGTGACGATCACTTTGCCGTTTTCGGCGATGGCTTCGCCGATCACTTCCAACGATTCAGCTTTCGCGGTGTCGATGAAACCGCAGGTGTTGACCACCACCACGTCGGCGTCCTGATAGGTCGCCACGACTTCGTAGCCTTCCATGCGCAACTGGGTGAGGATGCGTTCGGAATCGACGAGTGCCTTGGGGCAACCCAGGGATACGAAGCCGACTTTCGGCGTGGCGACGGTGGACATGACTAACCTCAGGCGTTTGGACGGGCGCTTTGGGCGCCTCTGGTCAAAAAGTGCGCAATTCTAGCGGCAGGCCACCCGCTTGACCAGCCTCCATCCGGCAGGTGAGGCCTCAGCTATGCTCTGGGCGGGCGCTGCGCGGGCAGACGCGCTTGAATTGCTTGGGGCAACGGTCGTTCATTTATAGAAAAGCTGCGTTTGTTTGTTCGGGTTTGCCGGCTCAGCCAGCGTAAACAGGTGCTCTGGACGCGGAGTTTCAGGTATAAAGCCGCCCAGTTTCAGGTGCACACGATTCACTCAGGAGCTTAGTGCATGTCCAAAGCGCAGTCCGCGCCCGGTAAGTCTTCGACCGTCAGCCTGATGGTCGCCGCCGTCGGTGTAGTGTTTGGCGATATCGGTACCAGCCCGCTGTACACCCTTAAAGAAGTGTTCAGCCCGCACTACGGCGTGCAGGCCAACCATGACGGCGTGCTCGGCATTTTGTCGCTGATCTTCTGGTCGCTGTTCTGGGTGGTGTCGCTCAAGTACGTGCTGTTTATGTTGCGCGCCGACAACCAGGGCGAGGGCGGGGTCATGGCCCTGACCGCATTGGCCCGTCGCGCGGCCAACGACTACCCCAAACTGCGCAACGTGCTGGTGCTGCTCGGCCTGTTTGGCGCAGCGCTGTTCTACGGCGACAGCATGATCACGCCGGCCATCTCGGTGCTCTCGGCGGTAGAAGGCTTGGAACTGGCGTTCGACGGCATCGACCATTGGGTCGTGCCGTTGTCGCTGGTGGTGCTGGTGGCGTTGTTTCTGATTCAAAAGCACGGCACCGCGCGCATCGGCGTTCTGTTCGGCCCGGTGATGCTCACCTGGTTCAGTGCGCTCAGCGTGCTGGGCATCTACGGCATCATGCAGAGCCCCGAAGTGCTGCATGCACTGAACCCGTATTGGGCGGTTAACTTCTTTATTTCCCACCCCGGCATCGGCATCACCATTCTCGGTGCGGTGGTGCTATCGCTGACCGGCGCCGAGGCGCTGTATGCCGACATGGGCCACTTCGGCCGCAAGCCGATTGCCCGCGCCTGGTTTGTGCTGGTGCTGCCGGGCTTGGCGCTGAACTACTTCGGTCAGGGCGCCTTGCTGTTGCAAAACCCGGAAGCGGCGCGCAACCCGTTCTATTTGCTAGCGCCGAGCTGGGCGCTGTTGCCGATGATTCTGCTGTCGACCTTCGCCACCATCATTGCCTCGCAGGCGGTGATTTCCGGGGCCTTCTCCCTGACGCGTCAAGCCATTCAACTGGGCTACGTGCCGCGCATGTTTATTCAGCACACCTCTAGCCACGAGCAGGGCCAGATTTACATTGGCGCGGTGAACTGGACGCTGATGGTGGGCGTGGTGTTGCTGGTGCTGGGCTTCGAATCGTCCAGCGCTCTCGCCGCTGCGTATGGCGTGGCGGTGACGGGCACCATGTTGATCGACACGCTGCTGGTGTCGGCGGTGGTGCTGTTGCTGTGGCGTTGGTCGCCGTGGGTGTCGGTGCCGATGCTGTTGGCGTTCTTCCTGGTCGACAGCCTGTTTTTCGCCGCCAACCTGCCCAAGGTGTTGCAGGGCGGGGCCTTTCCGGTGGTTGCCGGCAGCGCGCTGTTCATTCTGATGACCACCTGGAAGCGTGGCCGCCAACTGCTGGTGGATCGCCTCGACGAGAGTGCCATTCCGCTGCCGCTGTTTATCAGCAGTATTCGCGTGCAACCGCCGCATCGCGTGCAAGGCACCGCCGTATTCCTCACCGCCCGCGCCGACGCGGTGCCGCACGCGCTGCTGCATAACCTGCTGCACAACCAAGTGCTGCACGAAACGGTGGTGCTGCTGACGGTGATGAACGAAGACGAGCCGCGAGTCGCTAACGAGCGACGTTTTGAAGTGGATGCCTTCGGCGAAGGCTTCTACCGCGTGGTGCTGCACTTCGGGTTCATGGACGAAACCGACGTGCCTGGCGCGCTCGGCCTGTGTCACCTCGAAGGGCTGGACTTCAGCCCGATGCGCACCACGTACTTCCTCAGCCGCGAAACCATTATTTCCACCAAGCTGGTGGGCATGGCGCGGTGGCGGGAAATGCTGTTTGCCTTCTTGCTGAAAAACGCCAACGGCAACTTGCGCTTCTTCAACCTGCCGCTTAATCGAGTGATCGAGCTGGGAACGCAGGTCGAGATTTAACCTCGTGTAAAAGACGTTGGGCTTCCTTTGTCAGCCCAACCTACGGTTTTGTAGGTTGGGCTGATAAGGGAAGCCCAAGTCGTTTTAGCGCCGGCTCGGCAACATGCGCCGCAGCGTGTTATCGCGAATCACGTAGTGATGCGCCAGGCCAGCCACGGCGTGCAGGCCGATCAGCCAGTACCCCACCGAACCGCCTAACTCGTGCCATTCCTTGATCTGCTTGGCCAGGTCCGGGTTCTTGTCCACCAGCGGCGGCAGCTCAAGCCCGAAGAACGGCACCGGCTTGCCGGCCGCGCTGAGAATCAGCCAGCCCGCGAAGGGCAGCCCGATCATCAACAGATAAAGTGCCGCGTGCACGAGCTTGGCGGCGAGCATTTGCCAGGTCGGCGGCGCCGGCGCGATCAGTGGGGTAGGGCTGATTAGGCGCAGCAGCAAGCGCAGCCACACCAGCAGGAACACGCTCAGGCCGAGCATGAAGTGAAACTGCTTCATCAGGTCGCGTTCGACGCTGTCTTTGGGAAAGATCCCGCGCAGTTCGATGCAGGCGTAGACCGCCGCCAACAGAATGACCATCAGCCAGTGCAGCGTGATATTCGCAGTGCCGTAGCGCGCTTCGGTGTTTTTCCAGCTCATCAGGTTTTCCTTTTCGACAAAAAGCCCGCTCTGCGGCGGGCTGAAAGGAGACCTTAGCATTTTGCCGGCGTCTGTCTGTGAAGCCGGCAAAACGAAAAAACCGAAGATTACGGCGCGGGGCGCTTTTCGATGTCTTTGATCAGGCGTGCGGCGAGGGCCGGGTAGTCCTCGTCGAAATGGTGGCCGCCGGGCAATTCCAGTCGCTCACCGACGGTGGTGCTTTCGGTGCAGCCACTTTCATTCGCTTCGTCTTTGCCGTACACGCACAGCACTTTCGCGGCCGGCAGCTTAGCCACTTCCGGGCCGGTGGCGGCTTCTTTGCCCGCTGTTCCGAGCCAGCCTTGCACTTCAATTTCGAAGCTGCCGCTGCGCGCTAGGGCGATCAGGTGAATGGCCCGCACTTGTTGCTGCTGCGCGGCTGGCAGGCGGTTGTAGATGGCGGGCAGCACGTCGGCGCCGAACGAATAGCCGATCAGCACGAAGTTCTTCGCACCCCATTTATCCCGGTACAGCTTCATCAGCTTGGCCAGGTCGGCGGCGCTTTGTTCCGGGCTTTTGTGCTGCCAGTAGTAGCGCAGGGCATCAACGCCCACGACCGGGTAATTGCGCTTGGCCATTTCTTCGGCCACGTCGCGGTCCAGGTCGCGCCAGCCGCCATCGCCCGAGTAGAACAGGCTGACGGTGTCGGAGGCTTCGTCGCTATCCACGGCCGGCACTTCTACCACCGGCATGGCATCGCTCTCGCCTTGCAGCAGGTTGCGCAGCTCTTTGTCGAGCACTTGCGGCAGCGTGGTGTCGTAGTCGCTGATGCTGGTGACGCCGTTGCTTTGCTCGCGGGCGAAGGCGGCGCTCGGGTCGTCCGGATTGTCGTTCCAGGCAGCCACCCAGCGGCCGTGGGGCGCTTTTGGCGGTTGCGGACAGGCGGGTTTTTCGATGGAGAAATCCACCGACAAGGCTTTGGCCTGATCGCTGGTCTGCCCGGCCAGCCAGTTCCACGCCAGGGTGGCGCCCGGGCCGATGCCGGCCACCAGCGTCGCGGGACCTTTGAGCTGGGCCAGGCTTTCTTCCAGGCGTTTTTGTTGCACCGCGCAGTCGCTACCCTCAAGGGTGAACTGCACCACTTGCGCCTGGCTGTCGCGGCTCAGGGCCAGCAGTTGTGCGTCGGTCAACTGCATGTCGGGCGGCACGCCGATTGCCACCTGGGCCTTGGCTGCCGTGGCTGGCACTGCCTTCGACAATGCGCTGCCGTCGCTCAATTGCAGATGCTCCACCGTCGGCGCGCCGCCGCGACTTTTGTACAACAGCGCGGCGACGGCCACCGCGGTTATCAGCAGTGCGACCAACAGCGGTCGCCAGTAGCGTCGAGTCATCAGCGTTTCACCAATCCCTGTCAGTCCGCCGGCAATCAGCGCAGCGGTGTCGGCCAAGGCCACCAGCGGGTCGAGGCCGGCCGGTACGGCCATGTAGCGCGGCTCCCAGTCGGGCTGGAATTTATCTTTGAAGCGGCGCAGGCCCTGGAAGTTATACAACTGCTCGCCACGGCGAAACACCATGGCGCCCAGGCGTTGCGTCAGCGGCGCGCCGCGTCGTGGTTGCAGGCCCGACAACGGCACCATGCCCAGACTGAAGCGGCTGTAACCGGCCTGCTTGTAATGCAGGATCAGGCCGAGCATCAGAAACTCCATGGTCAGCTTCGGCGCCTCGGGGTGCGCGCGCATCAGGTCCAGGCTGGCGAGTTCCGTGCTGTGGGTTTCCAGCAAGTTGGCGAATGCCACCGCGCGGCCTTCGAAGCGAATCACTGCAATGCGGAAATGCTTGAGGTACGACTCGGTAAAGCGGCCGAGGGAGAAGCCTTTCTCACGCACATTTTTGCCTTCGACCCAAGCCGCCGAAATGGCTTGAAGTTCGTCCATCGGCGCGGCACCGGCTTCGAAGATTTCCAGAGACAGACCGTCGCGCCCGCCACGGTTCCAGGTGTAGCGCAGGTCTTTCATCTCTTTGCCTTTGGCTTCGAGATCAAAGGCTGGCAGATCGACGCGCGCTTCTTCGCCGAGCTTCAGGGCGGTCAGGCCGATGTCCATGTAGAACGGCAGGTTCTCGGCACGCACTTGGTAGAACACGGGGCGCGCGTGGTGCAGGTCGCACAGGTCGCGGAATTGCCAGATCAACTCAGCGCGCTGTTGCGCCGGGCCGATGGGGTCGTACAGCGCGATCATGCTGCGGCCACGGCGGGCGTACATCAGGAACGCGTCGTTGTCTTTGTGGAACAGCAGCGCTTTATCGCCGGTCAGGGCCAGGCCGCCATCGGGTTGGTCGGAGGCGCGCAATATGCGGGCCGCGTTATCCAGTTCGGCTTCGTCAGGCAGGCGAATTTCCGGTGGCTCGGTACGCAGCAGCCAGGTCAGCACCACGATCACCAACAGCAAGGCGCTGCCCAATGCCGAGCGCAGTGCACGCGGAGCGCCGGCGTCGAGCGCGAACTGCCACCACAACTCGTGGTTGTACGGCACGTCCTGGTAGGCGAAGAACATCAGCCAGATCGAGGCGCCGAGCACACACAGAGCGGCCACCAGGTACACCGAGGAAAACGGCAGTTCCAGCAAGCGGCTAGGGCGATAGAACGAGCGGCGGAACACGGCGAGCAGGCTGGCGGTGAGAATCAGCAGGCTGGCCTCTTCCCAATCGAAGCCCTTCATCAGCGACAGCAAGGCACCCACCAGCAACAACACCATGGTCAGCACCCAGGCTGCCGACAAGCGTCGACGCAAGCCTTGAGCGAGTAACAGGCAGAGCACGCCGATCAGGCTGGCGCCCAGGTGCGAGGCGTCAATCAGGCGGTGGGGAATCAGAAAGCCGAGGTCTTCGATGCGCGAATCAATGGCCGGGGTGGCGCCGGAAAACAGCAGCACCATGCCGGAGATAAACACCAGCAGCGCCAGCACCGGCGCGGCCAGGCCTGAGGCGACGCGTACCGCCTGGTGCTTGACGATCAGTCGGTAGGCTTCGTTGAACAGCAGCAGCAGACACGCCACCAGCAGCGGCAGTACCACGTAAATCAAGCGGTACAGCAGCAATGCGGCGGCCAGCGGCGCGCTGCCAAGTTGGTCGGCAAACGCGGCCAGCAACACCGCCTCGAACACGCCGACGCCGCCTGGAACGTGGCTGAGTACGCCAGCGGCCAGGGCCAACAAGTAAATAAGCAAGAACGCGCCGAAGGGCGGCGCCTCGGGCAGCAGCAGATACAACACGGTGGCGGCTGCGGCCACGTCCAGTGCGGTGATGACCAACTGCAACGCCGCCAATCGCCAGCCCGGCAAGCGCAGGGTGCGGCGGCCCAGCTGAATCAGCACGTTATGGGGGAAGGGTTGTTCAGGCAGGCGACGGCGCTCGAGTCGCCATTAGCAGTGCGCCACAGCCCAGCAGAATGGCCACGGCAATCGCAGCCAATACGCTAGCGGGAAGGCGCAGGGCGCTGGCGGCGGCGGGCAGGTCGCTGAGGGTGGCAAGCGCGGCGAGTACGGGCAGGGCGCAACCCAGCGACAAGCTGGCGAACAGCGTCATGCGTGCCACTTCACCAGGGCCAAGGCCATGACGCGCGTACAGGCGGTAGCGCACCGAGCCGCCGGACAACATCGACAGGCCCACCGCGTTACCGATAGCAAATGCATTGAAGCCGCCAAACGCCAGCGCCGGCAGCGGCAGGTTCACATTGGCGAAGCGGCTGGCGGACCATTCGTAGCCGAGCAGAATGACAAAACCCACGGCGGTGGCCGCCAGCGCGCCGAGCAAGGCGCTGGTGGGAGACATGCAGCACCGACTCGCGCAGGGAATCGGGATCCAGGTCGTTGACCAAATGGCGGCAGGCGATCAGCGCAATGGTGAACAGCAGCAGCGTGACGGCCAGGCCGATGGGCTGGCGGTACGTGCTCAGGCGCTCCATCCACTGCAAGCGCGAGGGGTGAACGTCGGACGCTGGCGGGTGTTGCGCGTCAGGAGGGTTAGCGCGCATGCGGCACCTCAACAGTGCAATGGGTGGCCGATAGGCGAGCGAGACAGAATGGGGCGGCGCAGGTGTGTCGCGAAGCGCAGTGCGGTCCTGGATAAAGCATGCATGACTCCCTATGGCGAACGAGCCCGGCAATGATCAGCTGCGTGGCGGCGCGGAGCAACCGGTTTGCACTTCCATCGGCGCTTGTTTCGAAGGGGAGCAGGCGGGCGAGGTTCACGGCCCACGGCAACCCTTCTTTCTATATAGAAGAAACCGGCGCCTGATGACGGCGGGGCGGGCAAGGCAGGGTTTTCCAAACGCCAGAAACACAAAAGGCCACTTGTTTCCAAGTGGCCTTTAAATGTTTGGTTGCGGGAGCCGGATTTGAACCGACGACCTTCGGGTTATGAGCCCGACGAGCTACCAGACTGCTCCATCCCGCGCCGGCAATTCTACAGTTCGAGGCGTTTGTGTCAACCGTTAATTTCTTTTTTTATCAAAGAGTTATGCGCCAACAAAAACGCCAGGCAACAAAAAAGGGCCACTTAGTGATAAGTGGCCCTTTGTTTGTCTGGTTGCGGGAGCCGGATTTGAACCGACGACCTTCGGGTTATGAGCCCGACGAGCTACCAGACTGCTCCATCCCGCGCCGCACATTCTACAGTCGAAGTCTTCTCTGTCAACCTTTAATCTTGAAAAACTGTTGTTTGTTCAGATGCTTAGCGCAGCCGCGATGCTACACTGCGCCTTCCCAGCCCATGCCAGGCGGGGCTTACCGGACTTTTCGTGCGCAAGATTATCCACGTGGATTGTGACTGTTTTTACGCAGCCATCGAGATGCGCGACGACCCGCGTCTGGCCAACAGGCCCATCGCCGTGGGCGGTTCGGCGGATCGTCGTGGGGTGATCGCCACCTGCAACTACGAAGCCCGCGCATACGGCGTTCGCTCGGCGATGTCGTCGCGCCATGCGCTCAAGCTGTGCCCCGACCTGCTGATCGTGCGGCCGCGTATGGACGTTTATAAGGAAGCGTCCCGCGAGATTCAGGGGATCTTCCGCGAGTACACCGACATCATCGAACCGCTGTCGCTGGATGAGGCCTACCTGGACGTCTCCGATTGTCCGCACTTCGCCGGCAGTGCCACGCGTATCGCACAAGACATTCGCCGCCGTGTTTCCATGCAGGTGCACATCACCGTGTCGGCCGGCGTCGCGCCAAACAAGTTCCTGGCCAAAATCGCCAGCGATTGGCGCAAACCTAACGGCCTTTTTGTGATTACCCCCGACGAGGTGGAAGGGTTTGTCGCGGTGCTGCCGGTGAGCAAACTGCACGGCGTGGGCAAGGTGACTGCCGACAAAATGCTGCGCCTTGGCATTGAAACCTGCGCGCAGCTACGCGAGTGGAGCAAGGTGGAGCTGGCGCGCGAATTCGGCAGCTTCGGCGAGCGCCTGTGGAACCTTGCGCGCGGCATCGATGAGCGTCAGGTGCAGGTAGACCACCGCCGCCAGACCATGAGTGTCGAGACCACCTACGACAAGGATCTGCCCGATCTCGAAGCCTGCCTTGAGCGCTTGCCGGGGCTGCTGGACGAGCTCGACCGCCGCATGCAGCGCCTCGACGACAGCTACCGGCCGGACAAACCGCTGGTGAAATTGAAATTCCACGACTTTACCCAGACGACGTTGGAACAGGCCGGTGCCGGGCGGGATTTGGACAGTTACCGGAAGTTGCTTAGCAGTGCGTTTGAACGCGGGGGGAAGCCGGTGCGGTTGATAGGGGTGGGGGGTGCGGTTGATTGATTTGCGGCGGGTGAGTGAGCAGTTGGAGTTGTTTGAGCGGTGAGTGGGGGGCTGCTGGTTTGCTCGTTGCTTGAAGGATTCGAGATCTAGAGTCGCCCGAGGAGCAGCGTTACCTGAAACATACTGGATCCCCGCCTTCGCGGGGATGACGGTGTGGGTAAAGAGGTGGTTTGTAACGTTCAGGCGCTACGGCGCACTTACAAAACCCACCGTCATTTACAACCCGCACCGTCATCCTCGCGAACGCGGGGATCCAAGTCATCCGTCGAGCACCGTTACCTAAAATATACTGAATCCCGAATCGTCCCACCGCCGCCTTCGCGAGGATGACGGTAAAACCTTAAACCCATCCTCGTCCCAACCCTCAATACTCCGCCGCCCACAACCGAATCGGTTTCCCCTGCGCTGGCCACAGCTGCAGCTGGTCAATCGCCGAAATATCCCAACGCTCTACGGCACTCAATGCATCCAGGAAGCGTTGTTCCTGCTCCATCAAGGCCGGGGCGCACATTTTTCGGGTGCTGCCGGCCTGGCTGAAGCTGATTTGCTGACCCTTGAGGCTGTATGCCGCGAACCAATGGTTGCAGCCGGCGCTGCCGTAAGCGCGGCCGTCGGCGCCCAGAGTGAGGGTCAGGTGGCTGTTGTCGACCAGCGGACGCTCACCGATCCATTCCACTTGGTAGGCGCTGTCCTGTTGCAGTTGCGGGGTGCTACTGGCGCAGCCGAGCAGGCTGAGGGCGAGCGCGCCGAGGGCGAGGGGTGCTTTCATGACGGGTCCTTATTGCGGCTGGTCCTTGGTTTGGCACGCCGGGCACAGGTGGCGTCCGTCGCGGTTTTGCCAGTGCAGTTCGGCGATTCGGGCTTCGGCAGCCGGCGCATGGGCCTTCTTGCCAAGCGCCGCATCCACGGCAAATTCAAAGTCCAGCTGTTTGTCGCAGCTGTCGCATTTCACGTGCCAGTTGAGGATAGACAATTCGGTGAACACCGGACCCTGCGCAACGGCGACCCACTGGCCGGTCGGGTTGATCAGGTGGCGAACCTTGTCGACGTTCAGGCGCATGCTCAAGTCGCGGCTGCCCTTGAGGGTTACCAGCAGCACGTCGCCGCTTTTTACCGAGCCGCCATTGCCGGTGACCTGGTAGCGGCCGGGCACCAGGGCACGGCATTCGATCAGGGTGTGTTCAGGGTTGAGCAGGTTGTAGCGAAAGTCGTGTTCGGCCATGGCGCAGGTTCAGTTCGGTCAGAAAAACAAGGGCGGCATGGTAGCACGGGCCTTGCCGGCCGCCGGGTTGCGGCGGGCAGGGGAGTTGGACGGCATGTGCAGTTTCCGCCAGGCGGAGCATTGCCGCGTCCAGTTCATCGAGTGCCTCGCGGTACGCCGGGTCAGCTTGTTTGAGCAGCGTTTCGGTGCGTTGGCAGACGGCGCGTAGTTGCGGCACGCCGCAGTAACGCGTGGCGCCATGCAGGCGATGCACACGTTCGATCAGCGCGCCGCGATCGTCACTGTCACGGGCCTGGCGAATGGTTTCCCGGTCGCCCTCCAGCGAGGCCAGCAGCATCGCCAGCATGTCCGCCGCCAAGTCAGCTTTGCCAGCGGCCAGGCGCAAGCCTTCCTCTTCATCGAGCACCTTTTGCTGGGGCGCGGCGTGGGGAGGCGTCGTTTCCGTTGGACGCTCGCTGCCCTGGTTGCGCAACCCCAAGCCCGTCCACTTCAGCACCACCTGCGCCAATTGCCGCTCGCTGATGGGTTTGGTCAGGTAGTCGTCCATGCCGCCCTGCAGCAGCGCACGTTTTTCATTGGCCAGGGCGTGAGCGGTGAGGGCGATGATGGGCGTGGGCACGGCTTCCTGCTCGGCTTCCCAATGGCGGATTTCTTCGGTGGCCTGGCGCCCGTCCATGCCCGGCATTTGCACGTCCATGAAGATCAGGTCGAAGGTCTTGTGTTTGACCACCTCAACCGCCGCGTAACCGCTGTCCACTGCGGTGACGTCGGCGCCCATGTCGCTGAGCAAGGTGTACACCAGCTTGAGGTTGGCCGGGTTGTCGTCCACGCACAGCAGCTTCGGCGGCCGGCTGGTGGCGGCCGGCGCGGGTGGCTCGCTGGGTTGATGGCGCGGGCCGAGCAGCTCAATCAGCGCGCGCTGCATTTTGCGCGTGCAGGCGGGCTTGGCCTGCAGCTGGCTGTGCGCGTCGGGCAGCGACTCGTGATACAGCGCCTGTTCGGTGGTGGGGCAGAGCACCAGGCTCTTGCAACCGATGCGCTCCAGATCCCATACCCTTTGGCTCAACTGCTCTGGCGGCAAGTCTTGGGTGGTCACGCCCAGTACCGCCAGGGTGATGGCGCTTTCGGTGTACTGCTGCGTGCTCACTGCGCTGAGCAGACTGTCCAGGTGTTGATGGTGAACCACCACCAGGCCGCAATCTTCCAGTTGATGCTGCAGCGCTTGGCGCGCCAGCGAGTGCTGTTCAACCACGGCCACGGTGCGACCCAGCAGCGGCGCTTGCGGTTGATCTTCGGCATCTTCCCGCGCCTTGGGTAAGGTCAGGCTGACCCAAAATTCCGAACCTTCCCCTGGTGTGCTGGCCACGCCAATCTCGCCGCCCATCTGTTCGATCAGTCGTTTGGAAATCACCAGGCCCAAACCCGTACCGCCGGCTTGGCGTGACAGCGAGTTGTCGGCCTGACTGAATGCCTGGAACAGCGCACGCAGATCTTCATCCGATAAACCGATGCCGGTGTCCTGCACGCTGATGCGCAGCTGCGCCCGCTCGCCGCTGTCTTCCTCAACCATGGCGCGGATGGCGATGGTGCCGTCGCGGGTGAACTTGATGGCGTTGCTCACCAGGTTGGTGAGCACCTGCTTGAGTCGCTGCGGGTCGCCGATCAAAGCGATTGGCGTGTCGCGATAGACCAGGCTCACCAGCTCCAGTCCCTTGGCATGGGCGGTCGGGGCCAGAATGGTGAGGGCGTCTTGCAGGACGTCGCGCAGGTTAAAGGGGATGTTCTCCAGTACCAGCTTGCCGGCCTCGATTTTCGAGAAGTCGAGAATTTCGTTGATGATGCCTAACAGGCTGTCGGCGGACTTCTCGATGGTGCCCAGATAGTCTTGCTGGCGCGGCGTTAGCTCGCTTTTTTGCAGCAGGTTGGTGAAGCCGAGAATGCCGTTGAGCGGGGTGCGAATTTCGTGGCTCATGTTGGCCAAAAACTCGGATTTGATGCGGCTGGCTTCCAGCGCCTCTTTGCGCGCGAAGTCGAGTTCGATGTTCTGGATTTCGATGGTTTCCAGGTTCTGGCGCACGTCTTCGGTGGCCTGGTCGATGCTGTGTTGCAGTTCTTCCTGGGCGTTCTGCAGGGTTTCGGCCATGCGATTGATGCCCGAGGCCAGCTCGTCCATCTCGTGACTGCCCAGCGGCGGCAGGCGCGTTTCCAGGCGGCCTTCTTTTAATAGCGCAACGCCTTGTTTGATGCGTCGAAGCGGGTCGTTGATCGAGCGGCTCATCTGCACCGCCAGCAACGCCGTGACGCCCAGGCCGGTGATGATTAACAGCAGGCTGGCGAACAAGCTGCGGTAGCCGCGCAGCAAGGTGCCGTGGTGGGAAAGCTCCAGCTCGACCCAGCCGAGCAAACGGTCCGGATCGTCAGCCACCGGGTCGCCCGACAAGCTGCGATGGCGGCCGAATACCGGCAGCAAGCGCGTGGCGTCATTGCCGCTGCGCAGCTGCAGCACGCGGTTATCGCCGTCGGGCATCGGGTTGAGCATGCTTGGGCCGGCGTTGGCCAGGCGCGAATGGTCTTCGCCGAGGAAGTGCACCGAGCGCACGTCAGGTTGCTCAAGCACCTCGTTAGCGATGCGCTCCAGCAGGGCCGCATCGCTGCGCGCCAAGGCCGGCGCGGCAATCGGCGCCAACTGCTCGATGGTCATTTGTCCACGTTGGAGCAACTGCGTCTGTAGGTCAGACAATTGCATCCAGGTGAAATAGCCGCCCAACACCAATGCCAATAAACTGGTGGGAAGTAGAGTGAGCAGCAGCACGCGGCCCTTGATACTGAGATCCTTGAACACACCGCCCTCGCTGAAAATACTGGCTCCAAGCCCCGTCCCGCAGTGTAGCGTCTGGGCTTTGTTCGTAACGTTTGAATTTTACTCAAACTCCCGTCGCTTGCGGCGGCGCCTGCGCGGATGCACGGGGTGTTTGCCTACCGAACGGCGCACACGCCCAAGCGACCTTTCGCGGACGATCAGGAGGTTGCGCAGGCAATTTCTCGCTATCATGTCGCCCCCGCTGGAACGGATCGGACCGCTTTCATGACTACCCCTGTTACCTACCCAACGATCGCCGACACCGTCGGCAACACCCCACTGGTGCGCTTGCAGCGCCTGCCGGGCAACACCAGCAATACGTTATTGGTGAAGTTGGAAGGCAATAACCCCGCCGGTTCGGTAAAAGACCGTCCGGCCTTGTCGATGATTACCCGCGCCGAGCTCAGTGGTGCGGTGAAGCCTGGCGATACGCTGATCGAAGCGACCTCCGGCAACACCGGCATCGCCCTGGCCATGGTCGCGGCGATCAAGGGCTACCGCATGATTCTGATCATGCCGGACAACATGAGCGCCGAGCGCAAAGCGGCCATGACCGCTTACGGCGCCGAGCTGATCATTGTCAGCAAGGAAGACGGCATGGAAGGCGCCCGAGACCTGGCCGAGCGTATGCAAGCCGAAGGCAAAGGCATCGTGCTGGATCAGTTCGCCAACGGCGACAACCCCATTGCGCACTACACAGGTACCGGCCCGGAAATTTGGCAGCAGACCCAGGGCACCATTACCCATTTCGTCAGCTCCATGGGCACCACCGGCACCATCATGGGCACCTCGCGCTATCTGAAAGAACAAAACCCGGCCATTCAGATTGTCGGACTGCAACCCATGGAAGGCTCCGCCATTCCGGGCATTCGCCGTTGGCCGCAAGAGTATTTGCCGAAGATTTACCAAGCCGAACGCGTTGACCGCATCATCGACATGCTCCAGCGCGAAGCCGAAGACACCATGCGCCGCCTGGCGCGTGAAGAAGGCATTTTCTGCGGCGTGTCGTCGGGCGGTTCGGTGGCGGCGGCGTTGCGTTTGTCGCAAGAAGTGGAGAACGCCACCATCGTCGCGATCATCTGCGACCGCGGCGACCGTTACCTGTCTACTGGCGTCTACGATGACCCGCGCTAATGGCTAAGAAACCGACGGGGCTGCGCTTTCAACCCAGCGGCGGCACGCGCGCCGTGCAAATTCCGGTCGGCAAAAAGCAGCGCCTGGAGATTGAGCGCCTGGCCAATGACGGCCGAGGCATCAGCTTTTTCGAGAACCGCACATGGTTCGTCGCGGGCGCCTTACCGGGTGAGCAGGTGGAAGCGCGGGTGCTGGCCGCCCGCAGCCAAATCGTTGATGCCCGCGCCGAACGTATTTTGGTGGCTGCTCCGTCACGCCGCCCGGAGCCGTGCCGGCATGCCAGGGTATGTGGCGGCTGCAGCCTGCAACACATGCCCCACGAGCAACAGTTGCTGCTGAAGCAACAACAGTTGACCGAGCAATTCAGCCGTATCGCCGGTGTGCAGCCCGAAGAGTGGGCGCCGCCGCTGGTTGGCCCGGAGTTCGGCTACCGCCGCCGTGCGCGTATCGCCGTGCGTTGGGACGCCAAAGCCAAGCGCCTGGACGTAGGTTTTCGCGCCGCCGCCAGCCAAGACATCATCGCCATCAGCGAATGCCTGGTGCTGGTACAGCCCTTGCAGACCATCGTGCAGGTGTTACCGCAGGTGTTGCGCGGGTTGTCCAAGCCGCAGGCGCTGGGCCACGTCGAATTGTTCAGCGGCACGGCCAGCGCCGTTTTGGTGCGTCATACCGCGCCGTTGCCAGAGGCCGATGTGGCCGCGCTGCAGGCGTTCTGCGCCGAGCATGACGCGCAGCTTTGGCTACACGGCGCCGGCGACCCGCAACCTTTGGATACCACGTTGGCACTGGGGTACCGGTTAGCGCAGTGGGATTTGCAGCTAGCCTATCGCCCCGGTGATTTTGTGCAGGTGAACGCGCCGGTTAACGAGGCAATGATTGCCCAGGCGCTAGACTGGTTAGCACCGCAAGCCCACGAACGGGTGCTGGATTTGTTTTGCGGCCTAGGTAATTTCAGCTTGCCGCTGGCTCGTCAGGCGCAGGAAGTGGTCGCGGTGGAAGGCGTGCAAGTGATGGTGGAGAGGGCGGCGGGCAATGCCTTGGCCAATGGTCTGAGCAACGCGCACTTTTATCAGGCCGACTTGTCGAACTCGCTTGCCGGCGCCCCCTGGGCCGCTCAAGGTTTTTCTGCAGTACTGCTGGACCCCCCGCGAGACGGCGCATTGCAGGCCGTTGAGGGCATGGCGAAACTGGGTGCCAAGCGCGTGCTGTATGTGTCTTGCAACCCCGCCACGCTGGCCCGTGACGCGGCGGTTTTGGTGCAACAGGGTTACCGGCTAAAACGTGCCGCAATCCTCGATATGTTTCCGCAGACGGCGCATGTCGAGGCGATGGCGTTATTTGTGGCGGACTAGGATGTTCGCGTAACCGACTGGCCCGCAGAGGTCGGCGTATTCGGCGCGTTTACTGCGCGTCGTAGGGAAGGTAAACGATGGTACAGGTTAGAGCGCAGCAACCGATCAACACGGATGGCAGCATCAACCTAGAGGCCTGGCTCGATTACGTGCTGAGCGTCGACCCGGCGCTGGACCGAGAGGCCCTGCGAGCCGCGTGCGAGTTCGCTCGCGAAGCCGAGCAGCAAGCCAACGCGGCCCAGAACCTGTGGACCGAAGGCACTTCCAGCTTTCGCACGGGCCTGGAAATTGCCGAAATTCTCGCCGACCTCAAACTCGACCAAGACTCCCTGGTGGCCGCCGTTGTGTACCGCGGCGTGCGAGAGGGCCAATTCCCCTGGCCAACGTGCAGCAGCGCTGCGGCGCGGTGGTCGCCAAGCTGATCGAAGGCGTGCTGCGCATGGCCGCCATCAGTGCCAGCCTCAACCCGCGTGAATCGCTGGTGCTGGGCACTCAGGTGCAAGTCGACAACCTGCGCAAAATGCTCGTGGCCATGGTCGATGACGTGCGCGTGCCGCTGATCAAGCTGGCCGAACGGACCTGCGCCATTCGTGCGATCAAGAACGGCGACGACGAAAAGCGCCAGCGCGTGGCTCGCGAGGTGTTCGATATCTACGCGCCGCTAGCCCACCGGCTGGGTATCGGTCATATCAAATGGGAGCTGGAAGACCTGTCTTTCCGCTACCTCGAGCCCGAACAGTACAAACAGATCGCCACCTTGCTGCATGAGCGGCGCCTGGACCGCGAGCGCTTCATCACAGACGTAATGGCCCAGCTCAAAGACGAGCTGGCGGCCACTGGCGTGCAGGCCGACATCAGCGGCCGGGCCAAACACATCTATTCCATCTGGCGCAAAATGCAGCGCAAAGGGCTGGCCTTCAGCCAGATTTACGACGTGCGGGCGCTGCGTGTGCTGGTGCCGGAAATGCGCGATTGCTACACCGCGCTCGGCATCGTCCATACCCTGTGGCGGCATATTCCGAAGGAGTTCGACGATTACATCGCCAATCCTAAGGAAAACGGCTACCGCTCCTTGCACACTGCGGTAATCGGTCCGGAGGGCAAGGTGCTGGAAGTGCAAATTCGCACCCACGCCATGCACGAAGAAGCGGAACTCGGTGTGTGCGCGCACTGGCGCTACAAGGGCACCGACGTCAAATCCGGCTCCAATCACTACGAAGAGAAAATTTCCTGGCTGCGCCAAGTGCTGGAATGGCATGAGGAGTTGGGCGATATCGGTGGCCTGGCCGAACAGCTGCGGGTGGATATCGAGCCCGACCGCGTGTACGTGTTTACCCCCGACGGTCATGCCATCGACCTGCCCAAAGGCGCTACGCCGCTGGACTTCGCCTACCGCGTGCACACCGAGATTGGCCACAACTGTCGGGGCGCGAAAATCAACGGGCGCATCGTGCCGCTCAACTACAGCCTGCAAACCGGCGAGCAGGTGGAAATCATCACCAGCAAGCACGGCGTGCCGAGCCGCGACTGGCTGAACAGCAACCTCGGTTACGTCACCACCTCGCGGGCGCGGGCCAAAATTGTTCACTGGTTCAAGCTGCAAGACCGCGACCAGAACGTGGCCGCTGGTCGCTCGATGCTGGAGCGTGAATTGGCGCGTCTGGCGCTGCCCAGCGTCGACTTTGACAAAGTCGCAGACAAGGCCAACATGCGCACCGCCGACGACCTGTTCGCTGCGCTGGGCGCTGGCGACTTGCGCCTGGCTCAGGTGGTTAATGCGGCGCAGCAATTGGTCGAGCCGGAACGTGGCAACGAACAGCTTGAGCTGATTCCGCGCCGTCACACCGCCTTCAAACCGGGCAAGCGCGGCGACATCCAGATTCAGGGCGTCGGCAACCTGCTCACGCAAATGGCCGGCTGCTGCCAGCCATTGCCCGGCGATGCCATCGTTGGCTACATCACGCTGGGCCGTGGCGTCAGCATTCACCGCCAAGACTGCGCCTCGGTGCTGCAACTGGGCGGCCGCGAGCCCGAGCGCATCATTCAAGTGAGCTGGGGCCCGGTGCCGGTACAAACCTACCCGGTGGACATCATCATTCGCGCCTACGACCGCTCGGGTCTGCTGCGTGACGTGTCGCAGGTGTTGCTCAACGAGAAGATCAACGTGCTGGCGGTTAACACCCGGTCCAACAAAGAAGACAACACGGCGGCGATGTCGCTGACCATCGAGATTCCGGGGTTGGATGCGTTGGGCCGGTTGCTCGGTCGCATCTCGCAGTTGCCGAACATTATCGAAGTGCGCCGCCACCGAACCTCCTGACCTATTGCACTCGATACGCTCAGCTACCCGGGACTTTTTTCTATGTACCAACTTCCTGACCTCCTGCACCTCATGGCCCGCCTGCGCGACCCGCAGTACGGCTGCCCGTGGGACTTGCAACAGAACTACGCCAGCATCGTGCCGCACACCATAGAAGAAGCTTACGAAGTGGCCGACGCCATTGAGCGCGCCGACTTCGAGCATTTGCCGGGGGAGTTGGGCGATCTGCTTTTTCAGGTGGTGTATTACAGCCAACTGGCGAAAGAAGAAGGGCGCTTCGAGTTTGCTTCGGTGGTCGATGCCATCACCCGCAAGCTGGTGCGTCGCCATCCCCATGTATTCCCTGACGGCGATTTGTATGGCGCCCCCGACATGGCACGGCTGAGCGAAGCCGCCGTTAAGCAACGTTGGGAAGAAATCAAAGCCGAAGAACGCGCCGAAAAAAGCCGCAGCGCCGGAACAGTTGTCGTTGCTCGACGATGTGCCGAACACGCTGCCCTCGCTGTCGCGCGCCGCCAAGCTGCAAAAGCGCGCGGCGCAGGTCGGCTTCGGATTGGCCTGAAGCGTTGCCCGTCGTCGATAAAGTGCGTGAAGAACTCGACGAAGTCTTGCAAGCCATGAGCGCCAACGACAGCGAGGCGATGGCCGAGGAAATCGGCGATTTGCTGTTCGTGGTCGTCAACCTGGCGCGGCACTTGAAGGCCGACCCGGAAACCGCACTGCGCGCCGCCAATGCCAAGTTTGAGCGGCGTTTCCGCTTTATCGAGCAGGTGCTGCGCGAGCAGGGCCGCGATATTCAGGCGTGTAGCCTGGACGAGCTGGACGCCATCTGGGGCCAAGCCAAACGCGAAGAGCGGCAGGCAGGCATAGCTAGTTGCGGATAGTCAGATAGAAGAGTCAGCCGGGTAGGTGTTCGCCCTGGCTTGTGGAAGAATAGCGGCGTTTTTTTACCGGTTGCCCTTGAGAGAGTCATCAAGCATGAGCATGTCATTGCGTGACCAGTTGCTGAAAGCCGGACTGGTCAACGAGAAGCAGGCCAAACAGGTCAGCAAGGAAAAGCAAAAGCAAAAGCGCCTTGAGCACAAAGGCCAGGTTGAGGTCGACGACTCGCAGCAGCGCGTTGCACTCGAAGCCAAGGCCGAGAAGATTGCCCGCGACCAGGAACTCAATCGTCAGCAGCAGGAAAAGGCGCAGAAGAAAGCCGAAGCCGCGCAGATCAAGCAATTGATCGAATCGAGCCGCCTGCCCAAGCTGACCACCGAGGACTACTACAACTTCGTTGACGACAAGAAGGTCAAGCGCATCTCCGTCAACGCCCTGATGCGCAACAAGCTCAGCAGCGGCTCGCTGGCCATTGTTCAACATGGCGGCGGTTACGAAGTGATTCCCCGCGAAGCCGCCCTGAAAATTCAGGAACGCGACCCGCGCCGCATCGTGCAACTGAACGTGCAAACCGAGGAAGACGACGCCAACGATCCGTACGCGGCGTACAAGATTCCCGACGATTTGATGTGGTGACCTGATTCACCGGGTGGGGCGTACCGCACATCCGGTGATGCCGTTTGGCCATCAATTAAAGTTCGCACACTCTGGAAGGTGCCCGAGTCAACCCCCTAGACCGTCACTTCCGGAGCCCAGCCAATGGCCGATATCCACAACCTGCAACGCTTTGTCGACGCCCAAGCTTCCACCTACGATCAGGCCCTCGCCGAAATCCAGGCCGGACAGAAACGAAGTCATTGGATGTGGTTTATTTTCCCGCAGCTCAAAGGCCTGGGGCACAGCGCCAATTCCGAGTTCTACGGAATCTCTGGCCTCGATGAGGCCAACGCCTACATCACCCATCCCATCCTCGGCCCCCGCCTGCACGCTTGCACCAACGCATTGCTGGCCTGGCCCGACCGCAGCGCCCGCGACATTCTCGGCAGCCCTGATGACACCAAGTTGTGCTCCTGCATGACCCTGTTCGCCACGCTGACCCACGAGCCCAATATTTTCTCGCAGGTGCTTGAGCATTTTTTCGCCGGGCATGCGGATCCGTTGACGTTGGCGCGGGTGGGGTAGTTGAGCGTTCAGTGCACGACAGGAAGGTGCGAAACGCCGTATTTTTTTGCCAGCTCTGCCAAGCGTTTATCCAGCGTCCAGAGCCTTGCGCCTGGCGTGATAAGGGTTGAAGCCAGCAGAGTGAGGTCTACGAGGCCGCACCCAAGCCCGTACAACTGTTCGCTTTCGATGAATTCCATTACTTCGTCGATGGTGGCTTGAGTGCAGGCTTGTAGAAGCTCTAGGTACTGCAACGTAGCGACGCGCGGGGCAGGTGGCGTGCCGCACGCGATTTCTCCAACGACCATGGGATGAGTGATGGCGAGGTCCTGGCCCAGCAGCTGGACCAATGCCTGATTGCCGTTTCGAAAGTGATCAACCCACACCGATGTATCAATAAGCACGCCCATTATTGCGACTCTTCGCGGTTACGCAGAGGGTTCTGCATATTGGGGGCAGCGCCACCCAGGGCGGCCAGCCGTTTAGCTGCTTGAACACGCACAAAGGTTTTGATCGCTTCCCTGAAAATGTCTGCTTTATCCATACCGGGATCCGCCATCTGCAAAGCTCGTTCGTAGAGCGCATCTTCAAGCGTAACTGTGGTTCGCATGATTGGTCTCTCGCGCATCAAAGTTGATGACATAAGTCGTCAAAATGAGAATCTAACCCCTTCCGCCTCGAATAACAACCCGGAAACTGCCGTCACGGAACAAACGCGTCGTTTCCCGGACATTTCCCCACCCGCATATTCTCCAGCACCCGCTCAGCGTTATCGCCGCAGCCCATGCCTTCGGGTCGATTTTCGATATCGCCAATGATCGCCAGTAGTCGCGCTTTGTTCTGCGCCAGACGCTGCTGCATCGCTTCGATTTCGACGACTTTGCGGCGCAGGCTGACAAGAATTTCGCCGTGGTCGAGCCCCTGCGGATTGTTGTCCGGCAGGAAGCGGCGGATTTCTTCCAGGCTGAAACCGGCACGTTGGGCGTTGAGGATGATTTCCAGCGTGCTCACGGTATGGGCCGGGTAGTGCCGGTAGCCATTGGCGTGGCGCTGGGCGGCGATCAGGCCGCTGGCCTCGTAGTAACGGATGCGGGACGGCGCCAGTTGGGTGCGTTGTGCCAGTTCGCCGATTTTCATCAGTACTCCACGGCGATGCTTCGCCAGAAAAAAGAGGGGTTGACCTTAAAGCTGACTTTAACCTTAGGCTCGCGTCTACTGCCAACTGCATTTTTTTCTGGAGTTCGAGATGCCTGTGTTTTTCGCCGCTGCAATTGCCCAACGGCACTAGCGTTCCCAACCGCATTTGCAAAGCGGCGATGGAGGAAAACCTGGCCGATGCGGACCAAGGACCATCGTCCGAACTGTTTCGCCTGTACCAGGCTTGGGCCGAAGGCGGCGCCGGGATGATTCTGACCGGCAACGTGATGGTCGACCGCCGCGCCATGACCGGCCCGGGCGGCGTAGTGCTGGAAGATGCGCGGCAGTTGGATAAATTCCGCCAGTGGGCGCGCATCAGCCGCAGCCACGGCGCTCAGGTGTGGATGCAGCTCAACCACCCCGGCCGTCAAATGCAAGCCAGCCTGGGTCAGCAAACCGTCGCGCCGTCGGCTGTCTCGCTGCAACTGGGCGGCATGTCGAAAATGTTCGCCGAGCCCAAGCCGATGAGCGAGGCGGCCATCGCCGAGCTGATTCAACGCTTCGCCACCAGTGCGCAGCTAGCCGAACAAGCCGGCTTCAACGGCGTGCAAATCCACGCCGCGCACGGCTACCTGCTCAGCCAATTCCTGTCGCCACTGAGCAACCAACGCACCGACCGCTGGGGCGGCAGCCTGGAAAATCGCGCGCGCGTGTTAGTGGAAGTGGTGAAGGCAGTGCGTGCCGTCGTCGCCCCGGCGTTCGGCGTATCGGTCAAACTCAACTCGGCCGATTTCCAACGCGGCGGCTTCGACGGCGCCGATGCGTTGAAGGTGGTGGAACTGCTCAACGAGTTGCCCGTGGACTTGGTCGAGCTATCCGGCGGCAGTTACGAAGCGCCCGCGATGCAAGGCCAGGCGCGCGACGGTCGTACGCTGGCGCGTGAGGCGTATTTCCTCGAGTTCGCCAGCGACATCGCCAAAACCGCACGCATGCCGCTGATGGTCACCGGCGGCATTCGCCGCTTGCCCGTTGTCGAACAGGTGCTGGCAAGTGGCGTCGCCATGGCCGGCGTTGCCACGGCGTTGTCCATTGATCCGGCATTGCCCAAACGCTGGCAGGCCGGCGAGGCCAGCAGCCCTGAACTGGCGCCAATCAACTGGAAAAACAAAGTGTTCGCCTCGCTGGCCTACATGGCAGTGGTGAAATTTCAGCTCAACCAACTCAGCCGTGGGAAACAGCCCAAGCCGGATGTATCGCCGCTCAAGGCACTGGTGATGGAACAGCTGAAAACCCTGCGCCGCACCCGTCAGTACAAGCGGTGGATGGCGGCGGATTAAAGGAACATGCCGCGTTAGACGTAGCCGCATTCGCACGCACCGTTTTTGGGGTAGTCAAACGCGGCGCTTGACAGGCAGCATGCGAACTCTAAAAATGTACGCAAGTTGCGCATACTTATGAGAGCTACGTTTATCGAAATGCCCGCCTTCGCGCGTCAACGGCTCGAACACTTCGACGACGTTGCGTTTGCAGATTTTCAGCAAGCGTTGCTGCAGCAACCCGACGTAGGTGACGTCATCCAGAACACGGGTGGCTTGCGAAAGGTTCGCTTCGGCGATGCGGCGAGAGGGAAAGGGAAGCGGGGAGGGCTGCGGGTAATTTACTACTGGTGGCAGTGTGGAGCGCAATTCTGGCTGTTCACGCTTTACGACAAGGATGATTTCGATGATCTCAGCTATGACCAACGCAAACTGTTGAAGCAACGACTAGAAGCCGAGATAACAGAGAGAAAAAATGCCATGACCAAAAAGCGCGATATTTTTGCAGACTTGATGGAAGGCTTTGATGCCTTGGCTGAACAACGCCAAGGGAAGGTTACCCTGCGCACGCATGACGTGATCATTAAGCCGTTGGCGCCCGCTACGGCCGAAGAAATTATTGCTGTGCGCAACAAGCTGAACATGTCGCAGCCGGTATTCGCCCAGCACCTGCACGCAACGCCCGGCACGGTAAAAAATTGGGAGCAGAACCGTGCCAAACCTAACCCGCAAGCGACCGTGCTGATTCGATTGCTAAATGCTTATCCCGAAACGGCCAAGCATCTGGCGCGGATCTCCTAGATCGAAACCGACCACACCGCCAACTCATACCCATCCAAATCCAGAAACTGAAAGCGGCGCCCGCCTGGAAAGCTAAATACTGCTTTGCTGATGGTGCCGCCCGCTGCTTCGACACGGGCCTGGATGGCCGCAAGGTCATCGCCATACACGATCACCAACGGCCCACCGGGGCGCACGGGCTCGCCTGTGGTGAAGCCTCCGGTGAGCCGACCGTCGCTGAATTCACAATAGGTTGGACCGTAGTCGGTGAAGGTCCAGCCAAATACGCTGCCGTAAAACACTTTGCTGCGTTCGATATCAGCGACGTTGAACTCGATGTTATCGATCTGCTTATCGTTGCCTCGGGTGCCCATCGTTTCCTCCTTATTCGGTAACAAGCCAGTAGTGACTAAACCAATAGTGACTAAGCCAGATCCCGCAGCGCACCTTCAAGGTCCGGATAGCGGAAGCTGAAGCCTTCGCTCAGCAGCCGAGCCGGCGTTACGTTCTGGCCGTCGACAAACAGTTGCGCCATTTCACCTGCCAGTAAACGAACCGGGGCAGCCGGCAGGTGCAGCCACACGGGCCGATTAAGCACGCGGCCTGCGGTGGCAGCAAACTGCGCCTGGCTTACGGCTTCGGGGGCGACGGCGTTGTAGGTGCCGTGCATGTTGGAGTCGGCGAGCGCACGGGCGAATAGGCGCAGCAGGTCTTCGCGGTGAATCCAACTCATCATTTGTTTACCGCTGCCCAGGCGTCCGCCGAGGCCGAAACGGTGGGGCAACAGCAGCGGTTGCAGCGCGCCGCCGGGGCCAAACACCACGCCCAAACGCATCACCACTTGGCGCACGCCAGCTGCTTGCACAGCGGCGGCGGAGGCTTCCCAGCGGGCGCAGAGTTCAGCCATAAATCCGCCGCCTTTTGCGCTGTCTTCAGTCAGCACTTCGTCCGGGCTGCGCACGCCGTAGTAGCCGATGGCCGAGGCTTGCAGCCACACAGTGGGTTTGTGCCGGGCTTTTTCCAGCCAGGCGACCAGGGCGTCGGTGACACCCACACGGCTGGCGAGCAGTTGCGCCTGACGCTTGGCCGACCAACGTGGCCCCGCCACCGGCGCACCCGCCAGGTTGATGACGGCGTCGAAAGCGTCCCATTCGGTCAGCGCGGCAAGGCTGCTAACGCACCGTGCGCGACCGTTAAACTGGAAGGCGGCGCGCCGCGGGTTACGGGCGAACACGGTGACCTCGTGCCCGCCGTCCAAGAGTTGCTTGACCAGCGTTTCACCGATAAATCCGGTGCCTCCGGTGATCAATACGCGCTGATGAGCAAGTTCGGTGAAAGGGTTGTACGCTGGGGCGCTGAGGCCTTGGCTGAGCGCCGCCGGGGCACTGTCTTGGCGCAGCAGCCATACCAGCGGCACGAGCAAGCTAACCATGGCGAAGCAGTCGACCCAGACGTGTGACCACACGCCCGCCTGCATGGACATCCAGATGTCTTGTGGCCCCCACAACACCACGCCCGCGATCATCGCTCCCCAGGCCACGCGGCTGCGGTAGCGATTGCCCATGTACACCAATGCGCCCATAAACAGCGCGTAGCTTTGCACCGTGGCGCCGAACAAGGCGAACCACCACACTTGCAGGCCGTGCAGGTTGGCCGCTGTGCCGCTGCTCTGAAACGCAAGTTCGATGTTGCGGTGGTAATCGGCCAACGCGGCGGCATCGCCCAGGTATGTCATCAACAAGCCGCCCACCAGATGGCCGACCGCCACCGCGTACAGCCAGAAAATAAGCCAGGGTCTGAGGCGGGTTTTGTCTGCGCGTTGCATGGGAATCGCCTGTGCCGTTGCGAGGAAGTTGCTGGCTGGATGATAGCAGCGGGGCTGATGCAACCATTCGTTGATTGTGTTGAGCAAGGCTGAATAAGATGCCGGCGAGTCACTCTCCAACGGACGCCTCCATGCACATCGCCATTCTGACCTTTGACGGTTTCAACGAACTCGACTCCCTGATTCCTTTCGGCATTTTGCAGCGCGTGAAAACGCCTGGCTGGACGGTAGTCCATCGCCAGCCCGTCGGCGCGGGTGCGGTCAATGAATGGCGTGTGGATGGATGCACATATTTCCCTGGAGCAGGCGTGCGAAGCGGATGCGGTGCTTGTGGGTAGCGGCATCGCCACCCGCGAGGTGGTGCAGTCTGCCGAGCTGATGGCGCAACTGAAGCTGGACCCCGCGCGGCAACTGATCGGCGCTCAGTGCTCGGGCACGTTGATTCTGGCCAAACTCGGTTTGTTGCAGGGCGGCGTCGCCTGCACCGACCTGACCACCAAACCGTGGGTGATGGAAGCGGGTGTTGATGTGTTGAACCAGCCGTTCTTCGCCAACGGCAACGTCGCCACGGCTGGAGGCTGCCTGGCTTCGCAATACTTGGCGGCCTGGACCATCGCCCGCCTTGAAGGGCTCGACGCAGCAGAAGCGGCCATCCATTACGTGGCGCCTGTGGGAGAGAAAGGGGGGTACGTGGAGCGGGCGATGGCAGCGATTGCTGCGTACCTTTAGAGCGCCGAAAAGGCGCGTTCGTCCAACGCGCATCGCTAGGATGAACTTAAATAGGTACACTTGCGCCCATCAAGCAAAGCACAGGGGAGTGCGGCAGTGGGCATCGATGGAGTGAAATTAACCGTGCGGTTTTACCGCTCGGCCTCGGGCAAAGAACCGGTTCGCGACTGGCTGCTCGGCGAGTCTCAGGACATACGCATTGCCGTGGGAACCGATCTTAAAACCATACAAATGGGCTGGCCGTTAGGCATGCCGCTGGTTCGCAAAATGGCCGCCAACCTCTGGGAAATCCGCAGCCGATTTTCTGCCGGCATCGCACGGGTGCTGTTCACCGTGGTACGCACCGACATCATCCTGCTCCATGGCTTTATCAAAGAAAACCGAAACCACACCGCTAGCCGATCTGGCATTAGCCAATAAACGCCATTCCATTCTTCGAGGAGATTCCTGATGAACAAGCATGTGGGCAGCGACTTCGATGAGTTTCTGGAGCAGCAGCAGATTCTGGAAGAGGTGACAGCGGCGGCGCTCAAGCGCGTGGTGGCGTGGCAAATTGTGGAGCTGATGAAGGCTCAGGGCGTGAGCAAGTCGGCCTTGGCGCAACGCATGCAAACCAGCAGGACGGTGGTCGCTCGCGTGTTGGATGGTGATGACGCCGGCCTTACCCTGGCCACGTTGGCCAATGCCGCTCGGGCGTTAGGACAGCGGGTAGAAATTCGCTTTGTGCCCGAAGGCGAGGCTTAACCGGATCGGCTGTCGCTGGCCCGCTGGGCGCGGAATTGCAGCACTTCAATCTCGATTTCGATGGCCTGGGCGATGATTTCCACGTCTTCTTCCGACAGCGTGGTGCCGCATGGAATGCAAGTGATCACCACCAGATTTTCGCCTGTTTGCGGGTCGTAAACCCGGGCGGTCATAGAGGTCGGCGAGCTTAATACGCCTTCGAAGCCAAGCGGCGCGAAGTGGTTTTGTAACCTGGCGCAAGCGGCAGGGAAGATCATTCTGGCCATTAATGACCCTCTGGGAAAAGTCCGACGAAGCCAAGGATAATTCAACGGCGCGGAATGTGACAGGCTGCTCATTGTTGCTGTGAGGCAGTCGTCACCCGTAGCCGGTGCTGTGCGGGCGTTTCGCCGGTTTGCTGTTTGAACATTCGGCTGAACGAGCTGAGGGTGGGATAGCCCACCGCCAGCGCGATGTCACTCACCGGCGCAGCGCTTCGCTTTAACAATAGCTGAGCGCGCTCGATGCGTAGTTGCATCAGCCAAGTGGCCGGCGCAATGTCGGTGGCGGCGACGAACGCACGGACGAAATTGGAGCGCGACATGCTCGCGCACTCCGCCAAACTTTCCACCGACCAGGCCTGACTCAAGTCGGCCAGTAATGCCTGCGCCGCCTTGGCCAGGCGCTTGTCGCGCAGCAGCGCAAATACGCCTGACAGTTCGTGCTGGTGCTCACAGACATGGCGCAACACCAGGGTAAACAGAATCACCGAAAGCCCATCGACCACCGACTGATTGGCCACTTGCTGCCCCTCGGCCTCAAGGCGCATGAGGGTGATAAGGGCGTTGAGCCGCTCGTGTTGGGGCGGCGCGCTGGCGTTAATGACCAGCACCTCGGGCAGTGCCGCCAGCAGGGTGGCGTTAGGCAAGTAATCGATACGCCCACACAGCATGTTCAATTCGCCGCTGCCGGCGCCGTTGCGCAATTGGGTAATGCGCCCTGGTTCGGCGAGTTTGCGCAACGCGGACGTGCTGCTTCGTCCGGCATCTCCCGCTGCCATTACATGGACGGCGCTTCGCGGCAGCAACACCACATCACCGGCACGCAGTGGCACGGGCGCCTGACCGGGCAATTCCAGGCGGCATTGGCCTTCAAGAATCACGTGATAACTGGCTTGCCCAGCGGGCAACGGCGGGTGGTTCAAGGCCCAATCGCCTTGCAATTGGCAGTGCAAGTCGAGCACGCCGCGCAGGTTGGCCAGGGCAATCAGATGGTCGAAAGCATGCATTTGGGACGATTCGGCAAATGGATGGGCGTTGCGGAAAACCCCGCACCAAGCGAACGGCCGACACTGTGTTCGTCGGCCTTGAGGCCACCGGCAGCCCGCCGCAAACATAGGAGAATCCACCATGCTCTTCAACTGGTCTGAATATGTTCCCGCCGTGAAAAAAGCCTTTGGCAAACTCGGCAAAACCCACCCGAAAATGCTGCAGGCTTATGGCGCTTTGAGCGACGCCGCGGCCGAAGGCGATGCGCTGGATGCAAAAACCCGCGAGCTGATCGCCATCGCCGTGGCCATCACCACCCGCTGCGACGGCTGTATCGGTGTGCACGTGCAAGCGGCGCGCAAGGCCGGAGCAACCGAGGCAGAGCTGGCGCAAACCCTGGCCACGGCCATTTCCCTAAATGCCGGCGCCGCCTACGTGTACTCGCTCAAAGCGCTGGAGGCTTACGAGCAATTGGCGCCCTGAGCCGCCACGGGTGTATTGCGCAATGGGAGGGGCTGGCTATATTCCTTAACTGAACACGCGTGTGAAAGCGCGTGCTCTTCAGTCCCTTCCAACCGCCTATTCCGTTGTTTTCGCCGTGTCCGCGAGCGGCGTTTCTGGAGTGTTGCCACCATGGTTTTCCTTGAGATGGGTCGCCGCTGATGGCTGGCAAACGCTTACAGCAATTCTGGAATTCCTCCGACCTGTCGCTTATCCATCACCGGCGCGAAAGACGTGTGCGCGTGCTGGCCAGCTTCGTGATGTGGGTGCTGGGCGGCATTTGGGCGGTCTATTTTTCCCTGCACGGCCATTGGTTGATTGTCGGCATCGACCTGGTGCTGATGGGCACGGGCGTGGCCGTTTTTGTCTTGAGCTGGGTGCACTACGACCGCACCGCGCGGTTGCTGCTGTTCGCCGTTTTGTTGCTGGTGATCATTGGCATTTCCCTGGTGCTGGACGTGCCGAACGCCACCATTCCACGTTCCACCCATTTGTATCTGCTGCCGCTCGGCGTGGCCGCGATGATGGCGTTTCGCGACGAACCGCGCTGGCTGCGCTACAGCGTTATAGCCCTGTGTTTGCTGGCCTTTATCGGGCTGGCCGGCAGCTACTGGACGCCGGTGCCCGGCCACAGCCTGCCGGATGCAACGCGCGGCCCCGGCACATGGGTCAACACCTGGGCGGCCATCCTGTCGCTGTTCGCCATGCTGCATGTGTTGCAAACCGATGCGGTGCAGCGTTCGGCCTGGGAAAGCGAGTTGCTTGAGGCGCTATCCAGCGGCCAGTTTCAATTGCACTACCAGCCGCAGCTGGACGTGCACGGCCGTGTGATCGGCGCCGAAGGTTTGCTGCGCTGGTTTCATCCCAAGCGCGGCATGATCGCGCCGGGCAAATTCATTCCCCATGCTGAAGAAACCGGTCTGATCATTCCAATTGGCAAGTGGGTGCTGGAAACGGCGTGCGCGCAGTTGCGCATCTGGATGGACGAACCGGCCATGCAGCACCTGTGTCTGGCGGTGAACATCAGCCAGAAGCAGTTCAATCAGGCCAGTTTCGAGTCCGACATGCTGGCGCTGATCAAGCGCTCCGGCATCGACCCCAGTCGCCTGGAACTGGAGGTCACCGAAACCATGGTGGTCAAAGACATGGAAGAGCTGTCGCGCAAGATGGCGAACCTGGTCAGCCATGGCATCACCTTCGCGCTGGACGACTTTGGTACCGGCTACTCATCCCTCAGCCATCTCAAGCAGCTGCCGTTGACCAAGCTGAAGATCGACCAATCCTTCGTCTGCGACGTGCTCACCGACCACAACAGCGAAGCCATTGTGCGCACCGTCATCGGCCTGGGCAGCAACATGGGTCTGACGGTGATTGCCGAAGGTGTGGAAACCGCTGCCCAGCATCAATTTCTACTCGACAACGGTTGCCAGCAATTCCAGGGCTACCTGTTCAGCAAACCGCTGCCGCTGGTGGCCTTCACCGAATTCACCAGCGGGCGCAATGCCTGAGCCCAGGCGTTATTCCACCAACGGTACTTTTGCGGCGCGCTGATAAGGCCCGAATTCCACCGGCACCCAGGCGAAGCCTTTGCCCTCTACGCGGATATGGCCGATGGCCGGGAAGGGCAGGTGGGCGGCGGCCACCCAGGTGTTGTCACGCGCCACTTGGGTGAACAACTTCTTGCGCGCGGCGATGGCTTCGGTGCCGTTGTTATCAAAGCCGATGCTCACTTCCGGATGGGCAAACTGCACGGCGAAGCTGTGAATGATGTCGCCCGTAAAAATGATGCGTTGCCCGTTGGACTCGAAGGCATAGCCGGTGCTGCCCGGCGTGTGGCCGGCCAGGTTCAGGGTGCTTACGCCAGGAATTGGTGCTTGGCCCGGCGTGAAGGTTTTCAGGCGGCCGGCTGCCACATACGGCGCGGTGGAGTTCTGCGCGATCTGGAAGAAGCCCTGCGCCTCTTTCGGTGCCTTGTTGAGGTTTTCCTTGCTCAGCCAGAAGTCGGCTTCGGCTTTTGCCGCGTACACGTCGGCGTTGGCAAATACCGCTGCGCCCTTGTCGTCGACCAGCCCGCACACGTGGTCCAGGTGCATGTGGGTGAGCAGTACGGTGTCGACTTGATCGGGGCTGTAGCCCGCCGCGCGGATAACGTCCGGCAAGCCGCCAGCAGTCGGGCCGATGCATTTGCCGGCGCCGGTATCAACCAGCACCAGATTCTTGCCGGTGTTGATCAGAAAGGCGTTGAACGCCGTTTGTACGCCGACCGACGTGATGTTTTTGCGTGCCAGCAGCGCGCGGATTTCTTTCTGCGACAAGCCTTTGAGCAACGACGGCCCAAGGTCGTTGTAACCGTCGAACAACGCCGTTACTTCATAGTCGCCCACCGCCACGCGCTGGAAACCGGGCGCTTGGGTTTTTATCTGTGCAGGCGGTGTTGCCTGTGCGGCAAACGGTGCCAGGGCTGCGCCCAGCAGTAGAACTGGAGTGAGCAACAACGCGGCGTTCGAGCGAGTGGTGCGCATGGCGAGCCTCTGTCAGGTGGGCACGCAGGCCCATTTTGGGGAGGCTCGATAGTGGCGGGTGAAGGCGCCCGCTGCTTGCACCGATGTGCTGAAACGAAAACGGGGTGAACAGCGGTTTCCCACTGCTCACCCCGTACGCTGTCAACGTGGCGCCGAGCGATGCCGGCGCGGTTGTCAGAAGATTTCCAGCGGGTATTCCACAAACGCGCGAACTTCGTTCAGGTTCGGGCCCACGTCGCGGTCGGCACGGTAGATCGAGTTACGCAGTTTCAGCGACAGGTTTTTCAACGAGCCGTCCTGCACCACGTATTTCACCTGGTTGAAGAATTCGCGCTCGGTGCCGTCCTGCTCGCCGCCAGCATCAATGTTGCTGCCGCGCACGTAGGCGGTTTTGTAGCTCAGGCCGGCGACGCCGTACTCGGTGAAGTCCAGCTCGTAGCTGACCTGCCACGACTCTTCATCTTTCAGGTTGAAGTCGGAGTAGTAGGAGTTGGCCACGTAAATGGTGCTGCCGCCGTCGCCGTAGTCGTAGGCGTAGCCCGCGTCGCCGCTGCTGCGCTGGTGCGCCACGATAAAGGCGTGAGCGCCGACGCTGTACTTGGCCGCCAGGCTCCACAGGGTGTTGCTGTCGTTGTTGCCGTCGCCGCCGAAATCCAGCGCCGCTTGGGCGTTGTCGTCGTAGTCGGTGCGGTAGATGTTGAAGTCGAAGTTCAGCGCCTGGTCTTCGCTCAGCACCTGGGTGAAGTTCACGTTGCCGTAGTACTTCTTGAAGGTGTCTTCCACGTCGGAGTGGTAAGCGGCCACGCTCAGGGCGTCGTTGACCACATAGCTGCCGCCGATCACGTCGATGCTTTTCAGACGGTTCGGGTCGCGTGCGGCGTCGCCCATTGGGCTGTCAGCGGTGAAGCGGCCGGCGTTGAGTTCCAGACCTTCGATTTCTTTGCTGGTCACCAGGGTGCCGGTGAACGCTTGCGGCAGCAGGCGCGAATCGTCGTACGCCAATACCGGCAACGATGGGAACTGGTTGCCGTAACGCAGCACGGTGTTGGAGATACGCAGCTTCACCACGCCGCCCGCTTCAGACAGGTCGTCTACCGGGTGGCCGTCGCTATCGGTGTCGAAGAAGGCGCCATAATTGCGACCACGGCCGCTGTCGAGCTTGATGCCCAGCAGGCCATAGGCGTCAACGCCAAAGCCGACCGTGCCCTGGGTGAAACCGGACTCGAACGTGCCGATAAAGCCCTGGCCCCAGACCTTGCGGTCGGCGGCGCCGTTTTTGTAGTCACGGTTGAAGTAGGCGTTGCGCAGCAGCAGGTTGAGGCTGCTGTCTTCAACGAAGCCCTTGGACTCGGATTGCTCACTGGCAAACGCCGGGGAAAGACTCAGCGAGGCCAGCGCGCAGGCCAGCGCGATGCGTGTGCGATTGAACATAGGTGCTCCCAATAACGGTTCTTGGCATGTGTTGTTGTTGCTAAAGGCGGCAGGCGCTGCACGGCGCATCGGGTCGGCCTGGCGGGCAGGCGAACCACGGGCGGGACGTTATTGAGCTATAGGAAGTCCCAGCCTATGCAGCGGATGGGATAAATACGCGGTTTGAAATCATCGGTAAAACTGCTTATTTCAATTTTTACTATCGACGCTATTAATGGTGCGTTTGGCGGGCTGGGGCTTACTCTTGGCCGCGATGAATCCCCAACGCACTGAATTCAGACACTAATTCGGTGCCTTGCTCCCTTCATCACCTTTGGTTTTATTTGCCGCCCCCCCGAGGGCGGCTTTTTTTATGGGCGCAGATTTATCGAGCAAGTCGATTAATGGCGCCCGTTAGCGGTCGAGGAGTGCGCGGATGCGTTCGAGCAGGTCGTTGCTGTTGAACGGCTTGCTGAGCATGTCCATGCCGGTGCCGGCCAGATCCTGGCGGTCCAAGGCGTTTTCGGCGTAGCCCGACACATACAGCACCGGCAAGCCAGCGCGCATGGTGCGGGCAAGGGCGGCCAGGTCGCGGCCGTCCATGCGCGGCAGGCCGATGTCGGTCAGCAGCAAGTCGATGGAGGGGTCGTTCTTCAACGCTTGCACCGCACCCTCGGCGTCGTACACCTGGGTGAACCTGTAGCCGGCATCGCTGAGAATTTCCGACATCAGCGCGCTCACCGAGGCCAGGTCTTCAACGATTAGCACATGCTCACCGCTGCCTTGTTGCGGCTTGGACGCTGGCGCGGCTTCAGTGGCGGGCAAGGCATCGCCGGCCGGCAACAGCAACACCACTTCGGTGCCTTTGTTGATGCGGCTGCGAATGCTTACATCGCCGCCCGACTGGCGGGCAAAACCATAAATACTCGACAGGCCCAGGCCGGTGCCTTGGCCCACCGGCTTGGTGCTGAAGAACGGGTCGAAGACTTTGCCGATCACTGACTCATCGATACCAACGCCATCGTCACGAACCGACAGGGCGATATAGGTGCCGTCTTCCAACTTGGCGTTCCCTGAAACCACCGTCGCGTAGGTGGCGATGCGAATGCTGCCGCCTTTGGGCAGCGCATCGCGCGCGTTGATGATCAGGTTGAGTACCGAACTCTCGAACTGGAATGGGTCGACCATCGCAATCGAGGTGCCGGCGGTGAGTTCCAGCGTCAGGGAAATGCGTTCGCCAATGGTGCGTCGCAGCATTTCTTCCAGCGACAGCACGTGTTCGTTGATATCGATGGGGCGTGTGTCCAGCGGCTGCTGGCGGGCAAAGGCAAGCAGGCGATGGGTGAGCGCGGCGGCACTGTTGGCCGAACTCAGCGCGGCGTCGGCGTAGCGCATCAGGGTGTCGTAGCGCTGGTCTTCAACGCGACGCTTCATCAATTCCACGGCGGCAATAATGCCGGTGAGCATGTTGTTGAAGTCATGGGCGATGCCGCCGGTGAGCTTGCCGAGGGCATCCATTTTTTGCGCTTGCAGCAGTTGTTCTTCGGTACGCGCACGCTCGGCGACTTCCTGGGCGATGCGACTGTGGGCTTTGTCCAACTGCTGGCGCTGGACGCGATCACGTTCGCGGTGTTCGGTCACGTCTTCAACAAACACCAGGCTGTGGCCGGGCAGGCGATAGGGCGAAACCTGCCACTCTGTCTCACGGTTTTCGCCGTTGAGTTGCAGCGTTAGGGTGCCTTTCCAGCGTTCGCCGGCCAGCACCTGTTTGCGCAGTTCGATCAACGGCTCGTCCTGGCCTGCGCCGATGTGTTCGAGCAGGCGTTCGTCGCCGTGAAGCAACTGGGCAAACGCCTGATTGCTCTCGATGACGTTGAGTTGTTCGTCGATCACGGCAATGGGCGCCGACACGTTGCGGAAAATCTCGCGGAAGCGCGCTTCGCTTTCACGCAGCGCGTTTTCGCTGTCACGCACGCGCAACAAGGTGCGCAGCGTCGCCATCAACACTTCGGGGTCGATGGGGTGCGTCAGGTAGGCGTCGGCGCCGGTTTCAAGGCCGGTGACAATGTCGTGGGTCTGAATCGAGGCAGCCGATACGTGAATGACCGGCACCAGTTCGGTTCGCGCGTGCTGGCGGATCTCGCGCACGATATCGAAGCCGGTCATGTCCGGCAGGTTCACGTCGAGAATCAACCCGTCGTACTCATTTGCTGCAATCAGCGCCAGGCCTTCAGCACCTGTGCCGGCTTCGTCGATGACATAGCCTTGCTGCTCAAGGCGGCGCCGCAAGGCATACCGCGTGGCTACGTTGTCGTCGACGATCAGCAAATGAACGTCAGTCTTCATCGGGTTTTTCCTGACCAATTGCAAAAGGAATAATCACGTAGAAGGTCGAGCCGACGCCGGGTTCGCTCTCCACGCCAACGCGCCCGCCCAGCAACGCGGCGAAGCGTTTGCACAATGACAGACCCAGGCCGGTGCCACGGAAGCGTTTCTGCAGCGGTGAGTCCACTTGCGAGAAATCTTCAAACAGCGTGCCGTGCATTTCCGCTGGAATGCCAATCCCGGTATCCGACACGGCAAAGCGCACTTCGGTGTCGCTTTCCAGACGCGCGGACACGCGCACTTCGCCGCGCTGGGTGAACTTCAACGAGTTGGAAATGAAATTGCGCAGAATCTGCGCCAGCTTTTTATCGTCGGTGTAGAGCCTGGGCATGTTCACCGGCTCGGCAAACACCAGATCCACGGACCTGCCATCGACGATGGGGCGGAACATGCCGCGCAGCGCCGAGAACAGATCGAACATATCGAACCAGTCCGGCGAAATGCTGATACGCCCGGCCTCGATTTTCGCCAGGTCGAGCAGGTCGTCAACCATGTCGCTGAGCTCGCTGGCGGCGGTGCGCACAAAGCCCACCTGCTTGTGCTGCTCGGGGCTCAATGGCCCGTCCAGTTCGTCATCCAGCAGGCTGGTGATGCTCAGAATCGAGCCCAGCGGCGTGCGGAATTCGTGGCTCATGTACGAGAAAGCGGCTTTTCAAATCCGACGCCTGGCGCAATTCATCGGCCTGCGTATCCAGTTCGGCATACAAGGCCAGCACGCCCTGATTGGTTTCTTCGAGCTCGGCGCGCAGCGCTTCGTTTTCAGCCAGCACGGCCTGCAGGCGCGCCTGAATATCGCTGTCAGCCATTGGCTGCCTCCAGTGGAACGACCAATACGGTTACATCATCACGGCCCCGGCAAAAATCACGGTGCAGCACGGCGGCGATCACGGCGGGGTGGCGGTGCACCAGGCCGGGGTAGTCGCGCAGGTTCCAGCGCGACTGCAAGCCGTCACTGAACATCACCAGCAGTTGGCCGCCGCAGTCGGCGAAGTCGAAGCCCTGTGCCTTGCGAAACTGGGCGCCAAGAATGCCGGGGTGCGAAGCCAGGCCACGGCTCTTGTCGGCAGTTATAAGCGTAGCGCCGATATTGCCGATGCCGGCGAAATGCAGGCTGCCCGTGTTGGCGTTGTATTGCGCCACGGCGCCCGCGCCACCTCGGGTTCCGCACATGGCCCGGTGCATATCGTCAATCAGTACCACCGGCACTGAAAATGGCGAGGCGGCGAAGGCGACTTCGCCAGCACGCGAGGCTTCTTCGGCTTCTTCCCCATGGCCGAGACCGTCGATGATCATTGCGCTGACATGGTTGTCCTTGACCACCAGATGCCAGGTATCGCCGCACGCCGGTACGTTGTGCAGCGAATGCTGGGTGACGCCAAAGCGCAGGTCGGCGCTGTGTTTGCCGCGCGGGTACAACCGCGCCATCAGCACCGCACCACGGGCGTCGGCAAACACATCGAAGACATCCGACTGCCGATCCACCGCGCCCATGCCAATGCCTTGCGTGCCGCCGGTGGAAAAACCGTCCGCCAGGCAGTCGTTCAGCTCGAAGCCTGGGCCGCGATCCACCGCCACCAGCTCAATGCCAGTGGCCTCGGAAAAGGCAGCGTGCGCACATGCAGCTCACCACGGCCGGCGTGCTTGAGCAGGTTGCTGGTGAGTTCGGTGGCCACCAGGGCCGCGCGACCCGCATCGTTGGCGTTGAAGCCGCTGTCTTCAGCCAGCTTCTGCACCACGCGGCGGGCGTGCCCGACCTGGCTTTCGTCATCCACATGCAGCACCACGGTGAGGGAGCTGCCTAGGTTCACGTCCATCGGGGTGATCGTCACGCGGGTGCCTTTGCCGGGCGCCGTGTCCAGCTCGAACTCGTCGACCAGACGCTTGGCGCCGGTCAGCCCCAGGCCCATGCCGCTGCCGGAGGTCCAGCCATCGGTCATTGCTAGTTTGAGGTCGGGAATGCCGGGGCCTTCGTCACGAAACGTCAGGCGCAGGCCGGTGCGGCCGCCGTCGTCGAGCACTTGCCAGTCCATGTCGCCGCCACCGCCATACACCACGGTGTTGCGGGCCAGCTCGCTGACGGCGGTCACCAGCTTGGTCAGGTCGATCAAGCGCATGCCGCATTCCTGGGCCAGCTTGCGCGACGTTTGCCGGGCCATTACCACGTCTTGCTCAATGCGTACCGGTTGCGTGCCGCTGTTGCGCACGTTCATTGCGCGCCAACCCGCTCGCGCAAGAGCTTCGACGCCGCGCTCAACGTTCAGCGCGGTGCTCACGCCCGGCAGGGTCAGGCCCAGTTCCACGAGGGTGATGGCCACGGCCGGCTGCAAACCGACCACCACGGTTTCGGCGTCCATGATGCGCGACAGCCCGGAGATGGTGCCGATCATGCGGCCGATAAACGAGTCGACCATGTCCAGCGCGGAGATATCGATAAGAACACCACGCGCCGACGTGGCGCTGATGCGTTCGGACAAATCGTCTTGCAGGGTCATGGCCAGTTGGTCATGCCATGTCCACCTGAATGGTGACCAGCAGGAACTGACCCATCTGCAGAATGGGAATGCGCTCCATGATTACTGCGCCTTGGTCACGGTGACGCCCAGACGGCGTAGCGCCAGTGCCAGGGCGTCGGCCAGGTTAGCCTTGGTGACGACGCCTTGCAGATCCAGACCCAGGTGCACGATGGTTTGCGCAATTTGTGGGCGCACGCCGCTGATGATGCAATCCGCGCCCATCAGGCGAATGGCCGTCACGGTTTTCAGCAGGTGTTGGGCCACCAGGGTGTCAACGGTCGGCACGCCGGTGATGTCGATGATGGCGATTTCCGAACCTGTGTCGACGATGCGTTGCAGCAGCGACTCCATCACCACCTGGGTGCGTTGCGAATCCAGGGTGCCGATCATCGGCAGCGCCAGCACGCCGTCCCACAGTTTCACCACTGGGGTCGACAGTTCCAGCAGCTCTTCTTGCTGGCGACGGATTACTGCTTCGCGCGAAGCCTGGTAGGTGCGGATGGTGTGCAGGCCGAGGGAGTCGAACAGCTCGGAGGCTTGCAACAGTTGCGCTGCCAACACGGCGGGTTGGTCACCAAACTCTTTTGCAGCAGGCTAAAAAATGGACCTTTAAGGGCGAAAATAAAATTGGCGGTCTGGCTGGAGTCCTGCCCCAACTGAGCGCGGCTGCGCGACAGGCGTTCGAGGAACTGACGGGTGTCTTCCCACTGCGCAGTGCCGATGGCGGCGCTGGCACCGTTTTCCAGTGCGGTGCTGATCAGCTTGAGGAATTCGCGGGTGTCGGCTTTGAGTTCGTCTTCTTTCAGATTGCGGGTGCCGCCTGTGGCTTGCAGCGAGGCGATCCACTCTTGGGACAGCTGCGACTCGGCGGCTTTGATTTTCTGAACGGCATCTTGACCCAGTGCGGCCATGCTGAAACTCCTGTGTTGGCTGTTCTTTTAATAGGTGCAGTGGCGGGCGCAGACGGTGTCATTGATGGCACACGGCCTTCACCCTTAAAGAAGGTTTTGACGAAATACAGCAAGGCGGGCTTCCGGTAAAGAAGTGTTCGCATCTTGTGCAGGAAAGTGTATCCAACACACACACGAACACCGCCTGTTGCCTCGCTAACGCGTAGGCCACGAGGGCTGACTTTAGTTCAGGAAATATGAACGATGCACCGGCGCATCACCGAAGAATGGCGAGCGGGCGCTGAAGGCACTAGGAGAGGAGTAGAAAGCTGCATCGGGCTCATCCGTGAGCAAGGCTTTGTCCGTCAAGCCATCCGTTAAGCAGTGCATCCAAAACACATCAACAGGGCGGCGCGGTGCGCCGCAGCCTGCTTATAAACAGTTAGGCCTGAGCGCGCAGCCACTCGCGGGGTGCGTAGTCTTGGCGTTGAGCGCGGGCGGCTTCGTTGGCACGGTTCGCCAGGAAAGCACCTTGTTCAACATTCAAGGTTAGGGCGCCGCTGGCGATGCGCATGTCACGGCGCAGTTCGCGAATCAGGCGGCCGACCATCTTCTCGTTAAAAATCATCGCCGGCTCGATCACCTTGGTGAAGGTTTCGCGGGCGTTTTTTCAGGGTCAACAGCACCGAAGTGTCTGGACGTGGGCTGAACGTGATTTCGTAAGTCGGGAAGGCGTTGAACAGGTGCTTAACGGGATATTTCATTTTTCACCGCTCCATGGGGGTTTTAAGTCGTTGTAGAACATAGAGCAGCAGACGTGCCAACTTTTGAAACCGCTTGCAGCCCAGTAAATTCGGGGCTGCGCCAGTTTTGCAATCAGCCTGCCATTAGCAATTTGCACGATTGCCCTACGGCCGCCATGCAAATCGCATGAAGCGCTTACGCTGGACGGCGCATCATCAGCAATGCCACCACTACGGCTGCCGCTGCGCCCACCGTCGCCAGTACGCCGAGGCTTTCCAGGCCGAAGTGGCGAATACCCAGACCACCGAAAATAGCGCCAAGGCCAATGCCAGCGTTGGCGGCGGAAATGTTCATGCTCGCCGCCAAGGCCTGCGCACTGGCGCCAGCCTGCATGACGCGTACCTGGCAAATCGGGAACAGCGCGGTATGCGCAACACCCCACGCGGTGAGCGCCACCACCAGCCAGAACGTGTGTCCGGCAGCGGGCACGGCGGCGAGCATGCCGGCAGCCAGCATCAGCAGAAACAGCACCATGGCGGCGAGTGGGTTGCGATCAACCATTTTCCCGCCCAGGTGATTGCCGAGCATGCCGACGGCGCCGAAGCCCATCAGCCACCAGCCCACCTGCGCCGACGGAATCGCCGCTAGGCGTTCAAGGGTATCGGCCAGGTAGGTGTACGCGGTGAACATGGCGGTGAAGGCCAGCGTTGAGAGCAACACGTGGGCCAGGAAGCGCGGTTGTTTAAGGATGTCGGTCTGGCGTTTGCCGCTGGCTTGCACAGGCGCGGCAGGCATGGCGGGCATTACCAATTGAATGAGCAGGGCGATTAACAATGCGGCGCCGGCCAACAGCCAGAAACTGCCGCGCCAGCCCAGCGCGTCGGCGGCCAACGTGCCCAGCGGAATGCCAAACACAAAGGCGGCAGAAATGCCCATGTACACCTGGGCAACCGCTTTGCCACTGTTGCCCGGTCCGGCCAGTTGGCCTGCGGTTTCGCTGGCCGTGCTCCAGAACACCGGCAAGAACAGCGCCGCCATAAAGCGCGCCACCGCCAGCACCCAAATGGACGACGACGCGGCGGCCAGCGCGTTGGACGCCACAAACACCAGCAGCACGAACACAAAGAGTTTTTTGCGCGGCAGGTGCGCCAGTTTGGCCGTGAGCAGCGGGCCGAACAGCATCACGGTAAAGGCAAACAGCGTGACCAGCTGGCCGGCCAGAGGAATGGAGATATTCAGGTCCGCGCCAAGGCTGGCAGCAGACCCAGAATCAGGAACTCGGTGGTGAGAATAATGAAGCCGGCGATCGCCAGAATCAGAATGGACAAACCGGCGCGAGGTGCCGCCTTGGACGCGGCGGCGGCGGTAGAAGCCGTTGAAGTGGAAGATTGCATCGTCAGTTGCTCTTGAGAAAACCAGGCGGCAAGCTTATTAGCGAATGCAGGATTCCGATTTGCGCTGGTTTATCCCGACTGCTGTGACCAGAATTCCTTAATGAAGGCGCGCCATGTTTTCCTCTGAACGCTTGAAAGGTATTGATCTGTTCGTCTGCGTAGCCGATGCCGGCAGCTTTACCGCCGCGGCCGAGCGCATGAACCTCACCAGTTCGGCGGTGAGCAAAGGCATTGCGCGGCTCGAATCGCGCCTCAACACGCGGCTGTTCCAACGCACCACCCGGCGCCTGGCACTCACCGAAGCGGGGGTGGATTTCTACCGAACCTGCACGGGTGTGTTAGCCGAACTGGAAGAAGCCGAGCTGGCGCTGCACACCGAACATGGCGAACCGTGCGGCAAGGTGCGGGTCGATTTGCCCGCCTCGTTCGGCCGTCTGCATGTGCTGCCCGTGATTCTCGACTTCGTCGCCGAGCACGGGCTGTTGCACCCCCATGTGTCGTTCTCCGACCGCTTCGTCGATCCGGTGGAAGAGGGCATCGACATCCTCGTGCGCATCGGTGGCCCCGATGAATGGCCCATCGCCCTTGGCCACCGTTACCTGGGCGCAGAGCGCCTGATTTTCTGCGCGGCGCCGCGCTATCTGGCCGAGCACGGCGAGCCGCGCACCGTGCCCGACCTCGAGCAGCACAGCTGCGTGGTGTATGGGCGCAGCGATGGCGGCGTGAACCCGTGGCTGTTTTCCGGCGAGCACGCCGGCGACCGCGAGCGGCGGGTAATGCCGGGGCGTATTGCCGTGGGCGACGGCGAAGCGCAGGTGGTGGCGGTGCTGGCCGGGCAGGGCATCGCGCAGTTGCCGCTGTGGCTGGTGCAAGACCACCTGCACAGCGGCAGCCTGGTGCAAGTGCTGCCGGACTTGGCGCTGGAGGGCTCGCCGATCAACCTGGTGTGGCTCAAAACCCGGCAAAACCTACCGAAGGTCAGCGCGCTGCTGGAGGCGCTGGCGGCTGCGTTTGACACCTTCCGGGCGGCGGCGTTAAGCGTCGCGCAGCAGGTCGTTGGCGTTAAGCAGGTCGAAGGCAATTTGCGGAGTGTGTTCCAGGCCACGGCGAATGGCGGCTGGAATGGCTTGGCGGGTTTTGCGGCACAGGCCTGGCAGGTCGTGCACATAGATGGCAATGCCGCGCATGGTGCGCACTTCGGTGTGCCCGGGGCCGATGTCCAGGCGAATGCCCAATTGCTCGTGCATGCGCCGGCACATGTGTTCCAGGTCGGCCAGGCTGTCGATGCGCTCTAGGCGTTCGAGCAGCTTTTTCTCTTCCAGGCGGGTGAGTCGCACAATACGCAGGTCGGCGTCAGCGGCCGTGCGCAGTTCTTCCAGTCGGCAAATGCAGACACCAGGCGGGCAGGGTTGGCGGATCGGCGTGGCGCTATTCATGGGCTCCGATCATAGCCAGCCCGCCCGGGCTCTTGCCCATGGCTTTTTATCTGGCGCTGCGCGGGCGCAGCGCCAGGGTGGCTCAGGCCAGCGAGGCCATGTCGATGACGAAGCGATAGCGCACGTCCGAGCGCTCCATGCGTTCGAACGCCTCGTTGATCTCATCCATGCGGATCATTTCGCAGTCCGGAAGGATGTTTTTCCGCGCGCAGAAATCCAGCATTTCCTGGGTTTCAGCAATGCCGCCAATGGGCGAACCGGCCAAGCGGCGGCGACCAAGGACGAAGGGCAGGGTCATCTGTTGGTCGATGGGGCCGATCTGGCCGACGATCACCAGCGTGCCGTCGACATCCAGCAGCGACATGTATGGCGACACGTCGTGGCGCACCGGCACCGTGTCGATGATCAGGTCAAAGCTGGACGCGGCTTTTTTCATGGCGTCTTTGTCGGAGGACACCAGCAGCGCGTCGGCACCCAGCTCCAGAGCGTCGGCTTGTTTGTCACTGCTGCGGCTGAGCACGGTCACTTGCGCGCCCATGCCGGCCGCCAGTTTCACCGCCATGTGGCCCAGGCCGCCGAGGCCGATGACCCCAACGCGACTGCCGGGCCCGACATTCCAGGTGCGCAGCGGCGAATAGGTGGTGATGCCTGCGCACAACAGCGGCGCGGCTTTGGCCAGGTCCAACGCGTCGGGCACGCGCAGCACGAACTCTTCACGCACCACCAAATGTTTGGAGTAACCGCCGTAGGTGGGTTCTTTGGTAATGCGGTCGCGGCTGTTGTAGGTCTGGGTGTTGGCCTGGCGACACAACTGCTCTTCGCCTTTGCGGCACTGGTCGCACTCCTGGCAGGAATCGACCATGCAGCCCACGGCCACGGCATCGCCGACCTTGTAGCGTTTCACCGCGCTGCCCACCTCGGTGACGCGGCCGACAATTTCGTGGCCAGGCACGATTGGGAAGGTGCTGAAGCCCTAATCATCCCGTGCCTGGTGGAGGTCGGAATGGCACACGCCGCAGTAGAGAATTTCCATCGCGACATCGTTCGGGCGCAGGGCGCGGCGCTCGAATTTGAATGGTGCCAGGGGCGATTTGGCCGTTTGGGCGGCATAACCAATGGTGAGCATGAAAACCTCCAAATACGCAAAACGTGGGCGAAGAAAATTCGGCGTGTAGCGATCGATCTGTTGCAGTCGGGCCAATGCCCAAGGGGTGCGGCGGGCGGCCAAGTCCTATGCTAGACACTTGCCGGGGTGAAACGCTCCGTTGTCTATCGGGCTATAGCGTGTGGCGCCGTGTTCGCCGACACTCATGGCACAGTGGCATGGGTGAACCTTACCCGCCCCGCTGCGCTCTGATTAGGCATATAAACCTGCATGCCGTTATACGCTCTGCTAATAAGCTGGCCGCTGAAGTTCCGGCGGATTGACCGGGGCAGAGCCAGGCGAAATCGCTGATCATGGGGGCAGTCCGCTCAAAGGGAGAGTTACATGCGCGTCCGTTCAACCGTTGTGCCAGTCGTGTTGTTGTCGTTGTCCGTACTCACTACCACGCCGGTGTGGGCTGATGATGAAACGCAACTGGTGCAGGCCATCAACGCCTACCGCGGCCAGGTTCAGCGCTGCGAAGGCCAGGCCTCGCCAGAGCTGCCGCCGCTGGCCGACGACCCGCGCCTGCGCCTGCGCTCGGACAGCTTCGGCGGTTTGCAGACGGCACTGGCCAAGAACGGCTACCCCATGGTCAATGTGCAAGCCATCAGCCTAGCGGGCGCGCGTGACAGCGATGCGGCGATGAAGGCGGTTCAGGAAAGCTTCTGCCGCGTGATTCTCGACCCACAATTCGTGGATATCGGCGTACGCCGCGAAGGCGATTTGTGGCGCATCACCCTGGCCCGCCCGATGCTCACGGCGCGCATGGGCGACTGGCAAAGCCAAGGCCAACAGTTGCTGCAAATGATCAACACCGCGCGTAACCAGGCCCGCCAGTGCGGCACCCAGGCCTACGCGGCAGCCGCGCCTTTGAGTTGGAACAACACCCTGGCCGGCGCCGCCGAAGCCCATAGCCGGGCCATGGCCAACGGCAATTTCTTCGACCACAAAGACCGCGACGGCCGCACCCCAGGCGACCGCGCCGAGCTGGCTGGCTATGCCGGTCAAGCCATTGGCGAAAACATCGCCGCCGGTAACGACAGCCCGCGCAAAGTGCTCGACGGCTGGCTGGCCAGCCCCGGCCACTGCGCCAACCTGATGAACCCGCAATACCGCGAGCTGGGCGCCGCCTACGCGCTGGACCCACGCAGCGACGCCGGCATTTATTGGACCGCTATGTTTGGCAGCCAATAAGCGGGGCTAGATCACCCCGGTATCGTCATCATTAATCAGCTTATGCAGCCCGCCCAACGCCTCACGCGATTGGGTACGGCTGAGCAGTTTGCTCTGCGCTGCCGGCGGCAAGTCGGTAATGCGCAGCACGCCTTTATTCATCAGCACTGAAATCAAGTCGTCGATTACCCGGATCATCTCCAGATCGCTCTGCTTGAGTTGCATCAGGTTGCTTTCGACGGTCTGGTTCGAATACCAGGCCAATGCCTCTTGATCGTCTGCCGGCAAGGTGCCGTTCATTCCCTCGAACTCGGCGGCTTCGACGCGCGTCCAGCTGGCCCTGCTCATTGCGCTGGATATACAGCATCCGCAAATCCCTCTTGGTTTCGTGCAACACGTTGGGTTGGAAGACAGAGCCGCAGACCCTGCCAGTAGTGTGTAGCGCCTGCAACGCTTTCTTGCCAGGCAAAAAAACGGCGCGAACTCCACACTGCTAGAGAACGCGCCGTTTAGTCCCGCCCTAATTAATGGTGGTCGGTTTTCACCACCGGATCGGTACCTGCCACCAACGACTTGATGATGTCGGCCGAGCTTGAACCGTAGTTGTTCAAGTCCACGCCTTGCAGGGTAATGCTCACATCCGAACCCTGGTCGATATGGCCGCTGGTGCTGACCTGAATGGTCGACGTCGCGGTGTCCACTTTCAGGTAGCTCAGCACGTTGGTGTCGGTGATATCCGGCAGCAAATCGCTGAGGTTGATGCGGTCGCCTTCGCTGGCGTTGAAGTCGGTGATGGTTGATTTACCGACATCGCCGGCCTGCCAGGTGAAGGTGATCTGCACCGCTACCGCCAGTGAGAATGTTGTTGCCGCTGCCGCCGTACAGGATGTCGTCGCCGGCACCGCCGATAAGCAAGTCATTACCGGCGCCGCCAAACAGCGAGTCGTTGCCGTTGCCGCCTTCCAGACGATCGTTGCCGGCCAGGCCGTGCAAGGTGTCGTTGCCGTCACCGCCACGCAGCAGATCAGCCGCTGTCGAGCCGGTGAGGGTGTCGGCGCCCGCCGTGCCGGTGGCCAGCACCGACGTGCCGTTGGCCAGTGTCAGCGCCTGGTAGGTGGTGCTCACATCGCCATTGGCGGCGGTGTTGGTGCCGGTGAAGATCAGCGTGCCCGAGTCGGTGCCGGTGTGGCTGAGGGTCAGGTTGCTGGTGGTCCAGTTGCTCAGGTCGATCAGCGAGTCAGACGCCGGTCGAGGTCGCGGTGTGGCCGTTACCGTCGCTGATGATCATGCCGGCTTCCAGGCCGCTCACTTTCAGCACGCTGGCGTTGTCGGTCACGCTCAGGCTCAGGGTGCTTTCGTTAGTGGTGGTGGCGTTGGCAATCGCGGTGCCCTGGTAGCCGTTTTCCACGTGGTGGATGGCGGCCACTTGGTCAGCGCTCAACACGCCGCTGTAAATGCGCAGGTCATCCAACGCGCCCTTGAAGTAGCTCGTGTCGTTGGCATCTTTACCGTTGCCGGTGAAAGCATTGGTCGCGCCAATTTCCAGCAACTGATTCAGCGCGCCGGTGAAGGCGGCGTCGACCGGGCTGCCGGTGGCTTCCAGTTTGCCGTCCACATACACGTTCACCAGGCCCGTGGAGGAATCGCGAGAGATGGCCACGTTGTGCCACTGGCTGTCGTTAACCGAGGTGGTGCTGTACACGCCGTCGACGTTGCCCAGACCGAAACCGATTTTGCCGGCGGCGTTGATGGCGCCCCACTGAATGTCGTTGCCGCCACTCACTTGTTCGCTGCCGATAATGCTCGGGTTGCTCCACGCGCTGCCGGCGCCGTTGGCGTTGCCTGCCTGGGCGGTATTGATCCAGAACGTCAGCGTGGCGGTGCCCATCAGCGCTGCCGTTACCGAGGTGCTGACATCGATGTGGTCACCGGTGTCGCTGCCGGAGTTGAACACCAGATTCTTGCCGGCGCCCTCGGCGCGGCTGGTGGAACTCAGCTGCGGCAGATCGCCGGTTTTATTGCTGTCGGCATCGGCCAGCGTGCCGGTCTGTTTGGTGATCTCGTTGGTGACGACCGAGCCGTTGCTGGTGGTGGAGTCGAAAGTCCAGTAACCCTTCGGCGTCACGCTGACTGTTGGAATAGCCGCATCGCTGACCGAGTTGACCATCAGGCTGACGGTCGAGGGTTTCGGTCACGCCGCCGGACGTCACGGTGTAGGTGAAGTTCGACTGGCCGTGGTAATCGGCAGTCGGGGTGAACTCCAGCTTGCCGTTGACCAGCTTCACCGAACCGTGGTCCACCGCTACCGAGCCATTGCTGGCAATGCTGGTGCCGTTGATGGCGCTAATGGTGGCGGTGTTGCTGAAGCCATCGTTGCCCAGCACGTTGAGGGTGATGGCGGTGTCTTCGTCTGTCACACCCGTGTCGGCCTTGATATCGGCCACCGGTTTAACGGTGAGCACAGCGCTGTCGGCAGTGGCCACGGTGCCATCGCTGACCGTGTAGCTGAACTTGACCTCGCCGTTCCAGTCTTTGGTCGGCGTGAACGTCCAGGTGCCATCGGCATTGGCAACCAGCGTGCCTTCGCCGGATGTTTTGCTCAGGCCCACCACGGTTAGCGCGTTGCCGTCCGGGTCGGTGGCATTGCCCAGCAGTTGCGCCGAGGTAATGGTGATGGAAGTGTCTTCGTCGCCACTCAGGGCGACCGGCGTTACTGCCACCACTGGCGCATCGTTCACCGGCGTCACGTACATCGTGACGGTGGCGCTGGCGGTGCCGCCTTTGCCGTCGCTAACGCTGTACTGGAAGGTCGCTTCGCCGTTGTAGTTGGCCTCTGGCGTGAAGGTGATCACGCCGTTGTTCAACGCAACGGTGCCGTGGGTGGCGTTCTGCACGCTGGTCAGCGTGAGGGCGTTGCCGTCCACGTCGGAATCGTTCTTTAGCAAGGTGCTGGCGTTGATGGTCAATGCGGTGTCTTCGGCTGTCACCAAGGAGCCGGTGTTGCCGCTGGCGCCGAGCACGGTGTAAGCGGAGTCGGCAGCGCCGGCTGCTTTCACTTCCACTTTCAGCGCGGCGTTGCCGCCTTGGTCCCAATAAACGATCTCGATCTGGTGCGCGCCGCCGGTGGGAATCGTGAAGTTGGCGGTGGTCGATGCTGCGCTGCGGTTGCCCGTCGAACTTGACCACGTCCTGACCATCGATACGCAGGATAAACCCGTCGTCCGAGGTCACTTTGAAGGTGTAGTTGCCGGCCGCCAGGCTGATCTGGCCGCTGAGCTTGATGATCGCGTCGCTGGTGTTACCCGGGTCGGTCGACAGGCTGGCCTTGTCAGTGCCCAGGAACGTTTGCAGGTTGGTGCCTTCACCCAGGTTGGTGCTGACGCCACCGTAGTTCAGGTTGGTGGAAACAAAGGTGGCATCCGGGGTTTTGCCGGCGATCAGCGACTCGACCTGGGAAATGGTCGCCAGGTTGGCGCCGTTGCCCTGTGCATAACCGTAGTACTGACCCGTCAGGCCCAGCACATAGGTGTCAGCCACGGCCACTGGCGCATCGTTGGTGCCGGTGACATTGACGTTGATGACCTGCGTGGTGGTGCCGCCCAAGCCGTCGGACACGGTCGCCGTAAAGGTTTCCGTGCCGGTGCTGCCCGCGCCCAAGGCTTGGGTGGCTGGCTTGCTGTTGTCCAGGGTGTAGGTCCACACGCCGGCGCTGCTCATGGTCAGCGAACCGTAAGTGCCGGTGCCGTTGGCCACGCTCCAGGTGGTGCTTGAACCGTGGTCCGCATCGCTGGCCGTGAGGGTGCCGGTGGCCGACGGGGTGCCCGCCGTGGCAGCGCCCGCAGGCGTCAGGCCGGCCTCGACCACAGTGCCGGTCGCGGCGCTGGCGGCGGAAGTAACCACCGGTTGCATCGTTGGTGCCGTTAACAGTGACGGTGATGACCTGCACCTTGCTGCCGCCCTGGCCGTCGGACACGGTGGCGTTGAAGGTTTCGGTACGGCTCTCGCCCACCGCCAACGCTTGGGTGGCCGGCTTGCTGTTATCCAGGGTGTACGTCCAGGCGCCAGCGGCGCTCAGGGTCAGCGAACCGTAGGTGCCAGTGCCGGTGCCGCTGGCCAGGCTCCAGCTGGTGCTGGAATCGTGGTCCACGTCGGTGGCCGTCAGGGTGCCGCTGGCCGTGGCGGTGCCAGCAGTGGCAGCACCGGCCGGGGTCAGACCAGCTTCGGTGACGGTGCCGGCTGCGGCGGCAGCGTTCGAGGTGATAACCGGTGCGTCATTAGTGCCGGTGACGGTGATTACGGCGGTTTGCGCCACCACCGCGCCTTTGTCATCGACCACGTTGTAAGTGACGGTCAGCGTCTGCTGCTCGCCGGCTTTCAAGGCCTGGAACGCGGCATTGCTTGGGTCCACGGTCAGCACGCTGCCCACGCGGGAAACGCCTGCCGGCAAGGTGCCGACGTTGGCCACGCTGAGGCTGGAACCGCTGTCCACATCGCTGGCGCCGGCCAGCAGGTTGACGGTGAAGCTGGCACCGTCTTCCACGCCCGAGGCGGTGACTGCGCCGCTGACTACAGGCGAATCGTTGGTGCCGGTGACGTTAACGGTGATTACCTGAGTCGCCGTGCCGCCCTGGCCGTCGGAGACGAGGGCCGTAAAGGTTTCTTTGCCAACCTGACCTTCTGCCAGCGCTTGGGTCGCAGCCTTGGCATTGTCCAGCGTGTACGTCCAAACGCCGGCCGCGGTGAGTGCCAGCGTACCGAAGCTGCCGGCGCCACCGTTTGGCAGGCTCCAGGTGGTGCTGGAATTGTGGTCGACATCGCTTGCGGTCAGCGTGCCAATGGCCGACGGCGTGCCCGCGACCACAGCGCCCGGATCGGTATTGCCGGCTTCTACCACGGTGCCGGTGGCGGCAGCGGCGGAAGAGGTCACCACGGGCGCATCGTTAGTGCCGGTGATGGTGATCACGGCGGTTTGTGCAGTCTTGGCGCCGAACTGATCGGTCACGCTGTAATTGATCGTCAGCACTTTCGACTCGCCCACCGCCAACGACTGGAAGCTGCTGTCGGATGGGTTAACGGTAAGGGTCGAGCCCGAACGGGTGACGCCCGCCGGCAAGGTGCCGACATCGGTCACGCTCAGCGCAGCACCGTTATCACCATCGCTGGCATTGGTCAGCAGGTTGACGTTGAAGCTGGCACTGTCTTCAGCGCCCGTCGCGGTCACAGCGCCGCTAACGGTTGGCGCGTCGTTGGTGCCGGTCACGGTGATGGTCGCGGTTTGTGGGGTGACGGCGCCTTTGTCGTCTTCCACGTTGTAGGTCACGGTGATGACCTTGGTTTCGCCCTGCGCCAACGACTGGAAGCTGGCGTTGCTCGGGTTCACGGTCAAGGTGCTGCCCGACAGGCTCACCCCGGCCGGCAAGGCGCTGACGCCGCTGACTTTCAGCAGGGCGCCGGCATCCACATCGCTGGCACCGCTGAGCAGGTTAACCACGATAGCGGCGCCATCCTCGGCGCCCGCCGCCGACAGTGCAGCAGCCACGACTGGCGAATCGTTGGTGCCGGTGACATCGACCGTAATGACTTGGGTAGCGGTGCCGCCCTGGCCATCGGACACGGTCGCGGTGAAGGTTTCTTTGCCAGTCTGGCCTTCGGCCAATGCCTGAGTCGCGGCGTTGGCGTTATCCAGCGTGTAGGTCCATACGCCAGCAGCGGTGATGGCCAGGGTGCCGTAGTTGCCGGTGCCGTTAGCGACCGTCCAGGTAGTAACCGAACCCTGATCAACATCGCTGGCCGTCAGCGTGCCGGAAACGGTCGGCGTACCGGCGACGGTGGCGCCTGCATCGGTATTGCCGGCTTCCACCGCAGTGCCGGTCGCAGCGGCCGGGGAGGAGGTGACCACTGGCGCGTCGTTAACCGGCGTAACGCCGATGTTGATCACGCTATCAACGGTGCCGCCTTTACCGTCGGAAATGGTCACGGTGAAGGTGTCGGAGCCGTTGTAATTGCTGGCTGGCGAATAGGTGAACTTACCGTCCGTACCCACCAGCACCGTGCCGTTGGCCGGACCTGTTTTCAGGGCGTAAGTCAGGGTGTCGCCATCGGCATCGCTGCCCATCACGGCACCGGACAGCGGCGTGTCTTCGGCCGTGGTCAGCGCCTGGTTTTCAGTGATTGGCTTGTCGTTAACCGGCGTAACGCCGACGGTGATCACGCTATCAACGGTGCCGCCTTTGCCGTCCGAAACGGTGACGGTAAAGCTGTCGCCGCCGTTGTAGTTGCTGTTCGGCGTATAGGTGAACGTGCCGTCGGCATTCAGCGCGACGTTGCCGTTAGCGGCCGGGGTTTTCACGGTGTAGCTGAGGCTGTCGCCATCCACATCGGTGCCAGTCACGGCGCCGTTCAGCGGGGTGTCTTCGGCAGTGGTCAGCGATTGGTTGGCGGTAGTCGGTGCGTCGTTAACCGGCGTGACGCCGATGCTGATCACGCTATCAACCGTGCCGCCTTTGCCGTCGGCAACGGTCACGGTGAAGGTGTCGGAACCGTTGTAGTTGCTGTTCGGCGTATAGGTAAACGTGCCGTCGGCGTTCAGCGCGACGTTGCCGTTAGCGGCTGGAGTTTTCACGGTGTAGCTGAGGCTGTCGCCGTCGACATCAGTGCCGGTGACGGTGCCGTTCAGCGGGGTGTCTTCGGCAGTGGTCAGCGATTGGTTGGCGGTAGTCGGTGCGTCGTTAACCGGCGTTACGCCGACGGTGATCACGCTATCAACAGTGCCGCCTTTGCCGTCGGAAACAGTGACGGTGAAGCTGTCGGAGCCGTTGTAGTTGCTGTTCGGCGTGTAGGTGAACGTGCCGTCGGCATTCAGCGCGACGTTGCCGTTGGCGGCCGGAGTTTTCACGGTGTAGCTGAGGCTGTCGCCGTCGACATCAGTGCCGGTCACAGCGCCGGTCAGCGGTGTGTCTTCAGCAGTGGTCAGCGATTGGTTGGCGCTGGTCGGTGCGTCGTTTACCGGCGTAACGCCGATGCTGATCACGCTATCAACCGTGCCGCCTTTGCCGTCGGCAACGGTGACGGTGAAGGTGTCGGAGCCGTTGTAGTTGCTATTCGGCGTATAGGTGAACGTGCCGTCGGCATTCAGCGCGACGTTGCCATTAGCAGCCGGAGTTTTCACGGTGTAGCTGAGGCTGTCGCCATCGGCATCGCTGCCGGTTACGGCGCCGGTCAACGGGGTGTCTTCGGCGGTGGTCAGTGTTTGGTTGCCCACAATCGGCGCGTCGTTATCGGGCGTTACACCAATGCTGATGGTGCTGGTGGTGGTGCCGCCTTTGCCGTCGCTGATCAGGGCCTGGAAGCTGTCCGGGCCGGTGTAGTCCTTCACGGGTGTGTAGGTGAAGCTGCCGTTGGCATCGAGCGTCAGAGTGCCGTGGGCCGGGCCGCTGACCAAGCTGTAGGTCAGCGTGTCGCCGTCAACATCGCTGCCGGTTACGGTGCCGGTCAGCGGGGTGTCTTCTTCGGTGGTCAAGCTTTGGTTGGTGGCGGTCGGTGCATCGTTCTCCGGGCGCACGGTGACGGTCAGCGGCAGGGTAGTGGTGGCGCTGCCGCCAGTCGCTTCGGTGGATGTGGCGCTAACGTGCAGCACGATGGTGCCGTTGAAGTTCGCCGGCGGCGTGAGCGTCAGGCTGCCTTTGGCCCAGCCGGTGATGTCCACGGGGCTGCCGGTGCTGGTCACGCTGTTGCCGTTGCCGTCGCTCAGTACCGAGCCGGCCGGGGCGTCGTCGATGGTGATTTTGCTGATGCTTTCCGAACCGTCGGTGTCGGTCACCGCAGCGGTGATGCTCGACAAGCGAATGGCGTGATCTTCCAGGCCAACGTTGACTTGCTGGCCCAGGCTGATGTTGTCGAGCAGGCCGCCAACGGAGTTGCTGTCGGTGGCACGGAATTCCAGGGTGTAGTTGCCAGCGGTGTCGGCCGGCAGGGTGAAGCTGTAATTGGTCAGCCCGGCGGTGGTGCCGCTCAAGGTGCCGACTTTTACGCCGCCCCAGAACACGTCGATGGCCGAGCTTGCTTCCGAACCGCTGCGTGGCGAGTACTGCAGTTGCACCACGAAGGTGTCGCCGGCTTGCGCGGTAACGGTGGTGTACAGGTTGCTGGCATCGCCTGGGTTGCGTTCCAGTTCGATGACTTGGTTGCTGCTGCTGCCGCCGTTGATGTAGGTGCCTTCGCTACCCACTTCCACCGCGTTGCCGCCGTTACCGGTGTGCCATTGGCCGCCGCCCAGCGAGCCCTCGGAAATGCTGTTGCTGAAACCGCCGCTCAGGTTGATTTCCTGGAAGTCGGTGGACGCCAGTTGGCTGCCGGCACCGAAGGTCAGGGTAGGCGCATCGGCCACTGGCGTGACGTTGATGGCGGCGCTGCCAGTGGTGGAGCTGGCGCCATTGTTGTCGATGGCTTTGAAGTCGAACGTGGTGCTGCCGCCCCAGTTGGCGGTGGGCACGAAATACACCGGGCCGCTGACCACTTGGCCAACGTTGATGGCTTGCGTGCCGGCTGCATCGGAATAGAGGGTGCCGTGGTCCGGGAGCGATTCAATCGAGTAGCTGGTGACGGTGCCGTCGACGTCGCTGCCGGCCAGGGTGACGGCAATCGGCGCCGCCGAATCTTCATTGCCGCTGGCGACCACGGTGCTGCTGGCAACCGGTGCGTCGTTGGTGCCGTTGATGGTCACGGTCACGGTGGTCGGCGTGCCATCGGCACTGACTACGGTGAAGGTGTCGCTGACGCTCTGGCCGACGTTCAGGTTGTTGTAGGCCGAGTTGGCCTGGTAGGTCCACGCGCCGTTGGCGTTGACGCTAAAGGTGCCGTAGGTGCCGGCGGTGTTGGTTTGCGCGGCGAAGGTGGCCGGGCTGTCGATGTCGCTAATGCTCAGCGTGCCGCCGGTGGTGATGGCGGCATCGGTTTCGGCCACGGCCACGTTCGCCGGGGTGAGCACGGCAGCATCGTTAACCGGGTTGACGTTCACGGTCACGGTCGCGGTTTCAGTCACGCCGCCCGAGGTCACGGTGTAGGTGAAGGTATCGGTGCCGTTGTAGTTGGCGGCTGGTGTGTACACCAGCGTGCCGTCGGCGTTGAAGGTCACGCTGCCATGGGCGCCTTGGGTTACCGAGGTCACAGCACGGCCGGCGTTTTCGAAGTTGTCGGCAGTGCCGCCGCCCACGCCGGTGATGGCGTTGAAGGTGAGCACGTTGTCTTCGTTGACGCTGACGGTATCCGGGCGGATGTCGGCCACGGCATCAACGCGAATGGCGACGTTGCTGTTGGTGGTCAGGCTGCCGTCGGTGCTGCTGATTTTCAGGTTGTCGACGCCGTTGTAGTCGGCGGTCGGCTTGTAGTTCAGGCCTTGCAAGGCGGCGTTGATGGCCGCCGAGCTGCCGCTGAGCACCAGGCTGCCGGTGCCATTGCCGGTCACGGTTACGCCGCCGGCCAATGGGCCGAGGGTCAGGGTGCCGTGGTCGACATTCAAGGTGGTGGTCAGGTTGGCGCTGTCGATGTCGCCGGTGGCGATGCTGTTGCCGCGCAGCACTGAGAACACTTTGCTGGTGTCTTCGCTGGTCACTTGCACGCTGCTCGGCGCGGTAATGAACGGTGCGTCGTTAACCGGCGTGACGGTGATGTTCAGGGTGGCGGTGCTGGTGGCGGTGCCATCGCTCAAGGTGTAAGTCACAGTCGGCACCGGGCCGTTGTAGTTGGCAACCGGGGTAAAGGTGAAATCACCGTTGGCGCTGATGGTCAGCTTGCCGACGATCGTGTTCAGGGTTTCGCCGGCGTTGGCACTGAAGGTCAGCGGTCCGACCGAGTAGCTGAACTTGGTCACGGACAACACCGCGCCCGCATCCACATCGCTGTCGTTGGTGATGACGTTGCCGGTGATCACCGTGTCTTCGCTGCCCGACTTCACGTCGGCCACGGCTACCGGTGCATCGTTGCGGCCGTCGATGGTGATGGTGGCCGTGGTTGGCGTAACGCCGCCGTTGCTGTCGATAACGTCGTAGGTGTAATTGAGCACCACCTGCTGGCCGGCAGCCAGGTAGGTGTAGGCGTTCGGGTTGACGCTCAGGGTGCCGTCTGCGTTCAGCGATACGCCGGCAGTGTTGCCGCCGCTGGTTTCCTGCAGATTGGCCACGCTGAGGCTGTCGCTCAGGTCTACGTCGCTGGCGTTTTGCAGCAGGTTAACGGTGAGCGGGGCAGCGTCTTCGTTGGTCGCGGCACTCACAGCAGCACTGACCACTGGGGCGTCGTTAACGCCGTCGATGGTGATAGTGGCGCTGGCCGGGGTAACGCCGCCGTTCTGGTCGACCACGTTATAGGTGTAGGTGAGGGTGACGCTCTCGCCGGCGGCCAGGTAGTTGTAGGCGCCGGGGGTCACGCTCAGGGTGCCGTTGGCATTGATGGTGACGCCTGAAGCATCGCCTGCGCCGGACTGGGCAACATTGGTCACGGTGACCACATCGCCCTTGTCGACATCGCTGGCGCTGGCCAGCAGGTCAACCGTCAGGCCGCCGGCGTCTTCGTTGGTGGTAACGGTGACATCGCCGCTCACCACCGGGGCATCGTTTACGCCGGTGATGGTCAGGGTCAGCACGTTGTTGCTGGTCAGGCCGCCGCTGTCGGTGACGGTGAACGGCACGTTAAGGGTCAGCTGTTCGCCGGCCGCCAGGTTCTGGTACGCCGCGTTGCTCGGGTCGATGGACCAGGTGCCATTGCCGTTCAGGGTGAAACCGGCTGGCGCGGTGGCGCCGGCTTGCAGGGTGAAGGTTTGGGTGTCGCCGGTATCGACATCGCTGGCGGTCAATTGGCCAGAGATGATGGCGCCGTCTTCAGTGGCGCTGCCGTTGGCGGCATCGGCCACCGGTGCATCGTTAACCGGCGTCACGCCGATGTTCACGGTCAGGGTGTCGCTGGCGCCACGGCCATCGGTCACCACCACCTGGAAACTGTCGGGGCCATTGTAGTTGGCCACCGGGGTGTACACCCACACGCCTTGCGGGCTCAGCGTCAAGGAACCGTTCGCCGGGCCGGTGCCCACCAGGGTGTACGTCAATGCGTCGCCGTTGTTATCAACAGCGGTGAAGGCGCCGTTAAAGGCCACGTCTTCGTCGGTAGTGACATTAATTGTCGGACTTGCATCATTTCCGTCGGCAGTGACGAAACGCGGCGCCACGTTTTGCTCGGCGCCGAACGCTTGCTGCTGAACAACCCCATCACCGTCCGTCGTGTTGCTGAAGTTGATGCCGATCTCGGGCTGCACTTCGCCTGCGGTTTCGCTCAGCAATACAAAACTGCGGCCACCACCCGCTGCACCACCGGCCGCGCCACCCGCGCCAGGGCCAGCAGCAGTAGCAGGAGGTCTTGAGTCGGGTCGGCGCCGGCGACGATGGCGCGCTGCACGTCTACCACTTCAGCACGGGCCTCGGCGGCGCTTTGGGCCGTCGCTTCGGTGATGGGGCTTGCCGAATCGGCGCTGCTCCACTGCGTGTCGCGACCCAGATCGAGCGTGCGGCCGTCGGCCAACGCCAGTGTGGACCATGCCGCCGGCACCGGTATCCAAGGTGTCGCCTACATACAAGCGGTCGCCTTCGACCAGCACGCGATGAGCGCCCTCGGCGGATGTCGCGATAACTTGGCCAACAATGCTTTTAACGATGGCGACGACGGTGCTCATGTGAAGACTCTCCCTGGAAACTTCAGGTAAACGGCAGTGCAAAAGGGTGGTTTGGGTCAAGCGGCCGAACGGGTAGCAGCAGATCAGGCAAGGATCTTGCCAGTACAAATAGTCTGAAAGTTGGCGTCATTTGTTTGGCGTATATGTCGATTTGGTCATCTTTTTGCCAAACTATTGACCAATTTTGCGACATCCTAAACAATCCATTCCGTAATGTCACTTTGATAGTAATGTGAAATCGGACGGTTGGAATTGAGAAGCCGGTCTCACTTATTTTTTTGGCATCAAAACCAATAAAACATCTGCCGCTGTCGTGCCCATCACAAGCCTGTAGTTGGCGTCCGTAGTAGGTTTCAGGGGAAATACTCACCATGCGTTTTGGTCTTTTTGCGTTGCTGCCGCTTGCGGTAAGTGCCAGCTTTTCTGTGTCCGCTCAGTCGCTTCAGGAGGCTATGCAGCAAGCGGTCACCGACCACCCTGAGGTTCACGCGGCAGTTAACCGGCGCCTGGCTGCTGACTCCGGCCTGCGTGCTGCCCAAGGCGGCTACCTGCCAAAAGTGGATGTGTTGGCCGGTTATGGCCGCGAAGGCACCGACAACCCATCCAGCCGCGCCGAGGCTGGCAGCAACGATTGGAATACCCTGAACCGCGGTGAATCGACCGTGCGCTTGAGCCAAATGCTGTTCGACGGTTTCGCCACCTCCAGCGAAATCGGCCGCAACAAAGCCACCGTCAACTCCCGCGCTTACGCCTTGCTCAACACCTCCGAGCGCACCGCCTTGACCGTCGCCCAGGTGTACCTGGAAATGCTCACCCGTCAGGAACTGGTGCGCTTGGCCCAAGACAACCTCACCAGCCACGAACGCATTCACGACCAGATTCGCCTGCGCACCGACCGCGGGGTAGGGCGGCTGGCCGACCTCAACCAGGCCGAAGCGCGCCTGGCCCAGGCTCGCAACAATCTGATCACCGAGCAGACCAACCTGGTCGATGCGCAAACCAACTTCTACAGCGCCGTGGGCGCCGACCCGGTTGACCTGCAACAGCCCGCCACCGGCGTGCAACTGCCGGAAACCCTGGCTCAGGCGCGTCAGCAGTTGATCGAAAACAGCCCCGTGCTGCGCTCGGCTGAAGCGGATATCGCCGCTGCCGAAGAGCAATACAACGCCGCCAAATCCACCTACTACCCACGTTTCGACGCCGAGTTGGGCCGCTCCGCCAACAACGACATCGACGGCCAGGACGGTCACTACAACGAATGGGAAGCCATGGTGCGCATGCGCTACAACCTCTACAGCGGCGGCAGCGACAAGGCCACTCTGGAAGCGCGTTCCTACCAGGCCGGTGAGGCGCTGGACATCCGCAACAACGCCCTGCGTCAGCTCAACGAAGAACTGGGCCTGGCCTGGAACGCCCTGAGCAACGCCCGCGCCCAGCTGCCGATCGCACAGAAATACGTCGACGAAACCAGCGAAGTGCGCAACGCCTACCAGAAACAATTTGGTCTGGGCGAACGCACCCTGCTGGACCTGCTCGACAGCGAAAACGAGCTGTTCAGCGCCCAGCGCCGTCTGGCCGAAATCAAACTGGCCGAGCAGTACACCCAGTACCGCCTGCAAGCCACCCTCGGCACTTTGCTGAAAAGCCAAGGCGTTGTGGCGCCGATGGAGACGGTGGTGCAGAACGACGTGAAGCCGAAGATTGCGTTGCCGGGGTTGAACTGACACCCCTCGTTAGCGGGAACATTTATCGCGGCTAAAGCCGCTCCCACAGGGTGCGATGTGCCTCTGTGGGAGCGGCTTTAGCCGCGATTGGTGATGCAGGAGACCTCAACCTCGCCCCAGCGGGAAAATTTATCGCGGCTAAAGCCGCTCCCACAGGGTGCGATGTGTCTTTGTGGGAGCGGCTTTAGCCGCGATGGGTTGATGCAGGAAACCTCAACTCGCCCTAGCGGGAAATTTATCGCGGCTAAAGCCGCTCCCACAGGGTGCGATGTGCCTCTGTGGGAGCGGCTTCAGCCGCGAGTGGTTTATGCAGGAAACCTCAACTCGCCCCCTCGCCGACAACCAGCTAAAGTCCAGGCACCCTTGTTGCATTGCCCTACATCGTCATCAGACGTTGCCGATACAACTGGCTCAAGTACACCCCACCTCCAGCGTCAAGAGTGTTTAGCGTGGAATCAGACGTTCGCCCCCCCAGCCTCACCATGATCCCCGTGCTCAGCATGACGACCCTTTGCTCGACAGCCTCATGTCGCTGTGCGCGCTGCATCAGAAACCTGTCAGCCGCGCCATGCTTACCACCGGTCTGCCGCTGCCGGCCCAGCGCCTGAGCGCCGATTTACTGCCACGCGCCGCTGCCCGCGCCGGGCTGCAAGGCCGTTTGCTGCAACGCAAACTCGCGCAAATTCCCGCCATGGCATTGCCCGCCATGCTGCTGCTTAAAGACGGCCGCAGCGCCATTCTGGTGGCCATCGACGCCACGTACGCACGCCTGCTGCTGAGCGAAAGCGACGGCGGCGAAGTGCAAGTGGCCGTAGAAAAACTGCAGGCCGACTACAGCGGCCAAGTGTTCTTCGCCCAGCCGCAACACAAATTCGACGCCGACAACGGCTCGCTTATTCCGCGCACCTCGTCGTGGTTTCGCGACACGCTCAAACGCTCGCGCTGGTTGTACGCCGACGCCATCGCCGCCAGCCTGCTGATCAACGTCATCTCGCTCGGCGCGCCGCTGTTCGTGATGAACGTGTACGACCGCGTAGTGCCCAACCAGGCCGCCGCGACCTTGTGGGTGCTGGCCATCGGCATCAGTGGCGCGTACCTGTTTGACATCCTGCTGAAAAGCCTGCGCGGGCTTTGCCTGGACCTGGCCGGCAAGAAAACCGACCTGATCATTTCCGCCACGCTGTTCGAACGCATCGTCGGCATGTCGATGAAATATCGCCCCAAGCGCGTCGGCAGCTTTGCCCAGAACATTCATGAATTTCAGACCCTGCGCGATTTCCTCGCCTCGCTGACCCTCACCAGCCTGATCGACCTGCCTTTTACCTTGCTGGTGCTGCTGGTGATTGCGCTGCTGGGCGGCCACTTGGTGTGGATTCCGGTGATGGCCTTCCCGCTGGCCTTACTGATCAGCTGGGCGCTGCAAAAGCCGCTGACCGAAACCATCGAGCGCAGCATGGCGCTGGCCGCTGAGCGTCAATCCAGCCTGATCGAAACCCTCGCCGGTCTCGATGCGGTGAAGGTCAACAACGCCGAAAGCGAACGCCAATACCAGTGGGAGCAAACCATCGGCACCCTCAGCCGCCTGGAACTGAAGGCGCGCATGCTGTCGAACCTGGCGATGAACTCGACCATGCTGATTCAGCAGTTGGCCGGGGTGATCATGATTATTTTCGGCGTGTACCAAATCATCGACGGCAACCTCAGCATGGGCGGCCTGATCGCCTGCTACATGCTCAGCGGCCGCGCGCTGGGCCCGCTGTCGCAACTCTCCGGTCTGCTTAGCCGTTATCAGCAAGCCAAGGTCACCATGGCCTCGGTCGACCAGATGATGGACCTGCCGCAAGAGCGTCAATCCGACGATCGCCCGCTGACCCGTCAGCGCGTGCAGGGCGCCATCGAACTGCGCCAGCTCAACTTCAACTACCCGCAGCAGCAGAACACCGCGCTGATCAACATGAACCTGGTGATTCGTCCGGGCGAGAAGGTCGGCATCATCGGCCGCAGCGGCTCGGGCAAAAGCTCGCTGGCCAAGTTGATCGTCGGCCTGCATCAAGCCGACTCCGGCAGCCTGCTGATCGACGGCGTGGATATGCGCCAACTCGACATCAGCGAACTGCGGCACAACATCGGCTACGTGCCGCAAGACATCCACCTGTTCAGCGGCACCTTGCGCGACAACCTGGTCAGCGGCGCCCGCTACGTGGAAGACGAACTGGTGCTGCAAGCGGCCGAACTGGCCGGCGTGCATGAATTTGCCCGCCTGCACCCGCAAGGTTACGAACTGCAAGTAGGCGAGCGCGGCCATCAGCTGTCCGGCGGCCAGCGCCAGAACGTCGCCCTGGCCCGCGCACTGCTGCTAGATCCGCCAATTTTGCTGCTCGACGAACCCACCAGCGGCATGGACAACACCGGCGAAGTGCACCTCAAACAACGCCTGCAAACGATGATTGCCAACAAAACCGTGCTGCTCATCACCCACCGTTCTTCCATGCTCGACTTGGTGGATCGCCTGCTGATTATCGACAAAGGCCAGATCATTGCTGACGGGCCAAAAGGTGCCGTTATGGACGCTCTGAAGAAGGGGCAAATCAGTGTCGCTTAAAAGCCTCGCCCGTTACTTCAAAGGCCGTGACTCGCTCGAAGGCGAGCCGCTGCCAGAACTCAGCAAAGCCCTGGTTGAAGATGCTCCGCGCGTGGTGCGGCTGACCATTTGGGGCCTGATCGCCTTCTTCGTATTTATGTTCGGCTGGGCGCATTTCGCCCAGATCGACGAAGTGACGCGTGGCGACGGCAAAGCCATTCCGTCGTCAAAAATTCAGAAGATCCAGAACCTGGAAGGCGGCATCGTTGCCGAGCTGTTTGTGCACGAAGGGCAGATCGTCAAAGTCGGCGACCCGCTGGTACGCCTCGACGACACCCGCTTTGTTTCCAACGTCGGCGAAACCGAAGCCGAGCGCCTCGGCTGGCAACTGCGCGTCGACCGTCTGGTGGCTGAAACCGAAGGCAAGCCCTTGGTCATCAACCCGGAAATCAGCAGCAAAGTGCCAAGCCAGGCCGCCAGCGAACTGGCCCTGTACCAAAGCCGCCAGCAGCAACTCAGCGACGAAGTGGCCGGTCTGCAACAGCAGCTTGTGCAAAAGCAGCAGGAACTGCGCGAGTTTCAATCCAAGCAGGAGCAATACCGCAACAGCCTGACCCTGCTGCGCCAGGAAATCGCCATGAGCGAGCCGCTGGTGGCCCAGGGCGCGATTTCGCAAGTGGAAGTGCTGCGCCTCAAACGCGCCGAAGTGGAAAACCGTGGGCAGATGGATGCCACCAGCCTGGCCATTCCCCGCGCGCAATCGGCCATCACCGAAGCCGAGCGCAAAATCGACGAAACCCGTGGCAAATTCCGCAGCGACGCCCTTACCCAACTCAACGAAGCACGCACCGAACTCTCCAAATCCCAAGCCACCGGCCGGGCCCTGGAAGACCGCGTAAACCGCACCTTGGTCACTTCGCCCGTGCGCGGCATCGTCAAGAGTTTGCTGGTCAACACCATCGGCGGCGTGATCCAGCCGGGCAGCGACCTGGCCGAAGTGGTGCCGCTGGACGACACCCTATTGGTAGAAGCGCGCATCCGCCCGCAAGACATCGCCTTCCTGCATCCGGGGCAAGAAGCCGTGGTGAAATTCACCGCCTACGACTACACGATTTACGGCGGCCTGAAAGCCAAACTCGAACAGATCGGCGCCGACACGGTGACCGACGAAGACGGCAAAACCACCTACTACCTGATCAAACTGCGCACCGATAAAAGCCACCTCGGCACGGATGAAAAACCCCTGCTGATCATTCCCGGCATGGTGGCGTCGGTGGACATCATCACCGGCAAGAAGAGCATCTTGAGCTATTTGCTTAAACCGATTTTGCGCGCCAAGGCTGAGGCGTTGCGGGAGCGGTGATAGCCTTAAGCGCGAGCTTCTCTACCGCGCTCGTTATCAGATCCTCCGTCATCCTCGCGAAGGCGGCGGTCCGACGATTCGGGATCCAGAGTCTTAAGCCTTGCACGGTGGATGTGCAGCGGGATTCATTACCGCGTGTGCTGAGCGTTTTTGTTTCGCGCCTTACGCGCGAGCTTCTTTTGGCATTGCCCCAAAAGAAGCCAGAAGGTCTAGCCCCTACCTTGGCCCTCCGCTGCGCTGCGGGTTCCCTCCTTCCGTCGCCGCTCCGGGGGCGCGGCGAGACGGGCCATCCTTGGCCCGACACGCCTCTCGCGGCTCCCGGCCGCTCAACCCCCTCCACGGCGACTCCACTCGGCCTGCGATAAACGGTGCGGGGTAAGTCACAAGCCAGATCAAAAGCGGATCAAGAGCAGATCAACAACAAATCTGACCCTGCCGCTGATTCTGTGGGAGCGGCTTTAGCCGCGATGCTTTTGACTGGCTTTGGATCTGTTTTTGATCTGGCTTGTGATCTGCCCGCCCCATTCATCGCGGGCCGAGTGGAGTCGCCGTGTAGGGGGTTGAGCAGCATGGATGCTGCGAAAGGAACATCGGGCCATGGATGGCCCGTTGTGACGTGCCCCTGGAGCGGCGACGGAGCGAGGGAAGTCGGAGCGCAGCGTAGACCCAAGGTAGGGGCTAGCGTTTTTGGTTACTTTTGTCGCAATGACAAAAGTGACTCGCGCGTAAGGCGCGAAACTAAAACGTTCAGCACACGCGGTAATGAATACCTCCACAACACACGACGCAACGCTCCTCCAACTGTAGGAGCGGCTTTAGCCGCGGTGCCCTTGACCTTCACCCCCGCAACACCGCCAACAGGGCACTGGGCGCCAACCCCGTCCAGCGCTTAAACGAGCGCCGAAAATTCGTCGCGTCGTGAAACCGCAAATGACTGGCCACTTCGTCATTGCTGTAGCCCTTGAGCTGATACAGATACAACGCCACCAACATCCGAATCTGGTCGTGCTGTTCCTGATAGCTGGTGCCATGTTTGTGCAGTTTGCGTTTCAGCGTGGCCGGGCTCATGGCAAAAGCTGCCGCCGCATGGTCGAGGTTGGGCGCTTCGCGTACGTGGCGAAATAACCAGCGTTGCAAGGTGTCGAGCAAACTCGCCTCGGCACCCAAATCATGCAGTTGCTGACGGGCCTGTTGGCAGGCGACCTGCGCGGTGCTTTGCACGGTTTGCGGCCAGGCGCGGGTGAGGCATTCGCGTGGCAGACGCAGCAGGTTGTAGGGTCGGTTGAAGTGCAGGTCTTCGCCAAGGTTGACCCAGTACTGCTCGATATAGCGCGGCGGCGCCTGGCGGAAGTGGCATTGCCAGGGCAGGTGCTCACCGCCCAGGCGCCGGCTCATGGCGACCACGGCGGTCATGTTGGCTTCGAGCAGAAACCGCGCCTGGCTGCCGGCGCCGCAGCTGTCGAGCCAGTACACATAGGCGTGCTGTTCATCCAGCAATAAGCGCGGGCTCAGCAGGGGCGAGAGCAGGGCGCGTAATTCGCCGAGCAGTTCCAAGGCTTGTTGCAGATTATTGGCCAGCGCCAAGGCCTGGCTGGCGGCGCCGTGGTGGCCGGGCAGCAGGCGTTGGCCGAATAGAAAGCTGGAGTCGTCAGCGCCGAGCAAGCGCTGGGCGTTGTCGATCAGGGTGAGAAATTGCGTGGGGCTGATCAGCGTCTCGGCGTTGGGCACGTCTTCCACGAACAAGCCGGTGCCGCGCAGCAGTCGGTGGCTGTCGATGCCGCGCGACAGGCACAGCTCGATCAACGTTGCCGGCTGCTGATGCGCGGCGATGATGCGGCTGTCGCATTCGTACCAGGGGCAAGGCACGGTCATGGCTGCCTCACGCGCTCAGGGCCAAGGGCCGCTTGGCTTTGGCCAACGCCAGGTTGAGCCGTTGCAGCAGGCTGTCCGGGGTTTCCTGCAGGGCCATGACCGTGGCGACCGTTGCGCTCAGTTGAATGCGTTCGCCGTGCTGGCGCGACTTATGCGCCAGGTGCCGCACGGCCTCGGCCAACTCGCCGGCGAACTGCGTGGCCAGGGTTTCGCCGGTGGCCGGCAGCAGCACCACAAAGCGGTCGCCAGCCAGGCGGCAAAGCAGGTCTTGTTGGCGCACGTTGAGCAACAGCAGCTGGGTCATGGCTTGCAGCACGCGGTCGCCTTCGTCGTGGCCGTAGCGCTGGTTGATGCCGTCGAAATTGTTGATATCCACCACCACCAACGACAGTGGCTGTTGCGCCTGGGCGCTGTGTTGCACGCTCAATTGCAGTTGCCGACGCAGGTAGTCGGCACCGCCCAGCGGCGTGAGTTTGTCGAACAGCCGATGTTCGCGGAACAGGCGCTCACGCTTTTCCATTTGCTGAGAAATGGCCAGTTGTTCGTGGTGCCAGTGGTAGATGCCGTAGGTCAGAAATAGCAAGCCGACGGGCATCGGCCCTGACTCCAGCCAGTGATCCCACACCACGCTGTCGGGCAGGCGAATAAATTCGTCGAGCAGGTCGATCCACCAGGAAAAGAACACGCAGCTCAGGCCGATGGCGAGCAGGTTGGTCACCCGTCCGGCCGGGCGGCTTTTCAGGATCAGCCCCAGCCAGACCAGCGCCAACAACGCCGAACCGCCTTCGCCGATCACATCCAGCCACACCCATTCGGCCATCGCCTTTAAATCGCCCGCCGCCAGGTGCAACAGCAAACCGAGGTTGGCGGCCAGGAACAGCGCCGTAAGTTTGAGGCGGTGGTGATGAAGAAGGTTGGACATCGACGGGCTCCCGGAAGGCGGCGAACCCGAGTCCCTGTAGGAGAGGCTTTAGCCTCGATGCTCTTAACGCAAGCGCATCGAGGCTAAAGCCTCTCCTACAAGAAGCCAGGTCGCCGAACTGATGCCGCTCAGCTAACCAGCGCTTTATGACGCTCAGGTTGCAGCGGGGGAGGTCAATTGGGCTCAGGCATTCGTGCGGTTTTTTCGCGTCACGACGGCGCGCTGCCATAAGCCGTGGCCCGTGGCGGTAAAAGGCCGGGTCATTTCAGCCCATTTGCACCCGTTAACTGCGCCAAACCCCCGGTTTTACTGGGTTGGCGGCCTGCGCTGTCACAGAAGCGTCATGGCCGCTGCCTAGCGTGTCGCTCCACTTGCCGGGTCCTGCCGGCCTCTTGGGGAGTTACCGATGACCAGAAGTTTTCGCCACGCCCGCCGCGCCGGGCATGCCCTTAGTGCGCTAACCCTGGCGATGGCCGCCAGCGCCGCGTGCGCCGTCGAGCCGTCGGAGACCGAGCACGTCAACGTGGTCGGCCAGGCCGTGAGCATGGACAAAGCGATCAAAGAGCAGCGCACCTCCGATGCCGTGAAAAGCGTGGTCAGTGCCGACGGCGTCGCCCAGTTGCCCGATGAGAACGTCGCTGAAGCGGCGCAGCGGTTGCCGGGCGTGAGCGTTGAGCGCGACCAGGGCGAAGGACGTTTTGTCAGCGTGCGCGGTCTGGGGCCAGACCTGAACAGCGTGAGCATCAACGGCACGCTGATTCCCTCGCCCAACAGCGGCACCCGCGCGGTGGCGTTGGACGTGCTGCCTTCCGAGCTGGTGCAGTCGCTGAGCGTGATCAAAACCCTTACCCCGGACATGGACGCCAACTCCCTCGGCGGCACCATCGAGGTCCAAAGTCTTTCCGCGTTCGACCATAAAGGCCTGTTCTACACCGGCAGCGTCGAGGGCAGTCACGACGACAACACCGGCCAGAACAGCCCGAAAGTGTCCGGCGCAGTAAGCGACCGTTTCAGCCTGGGCGAGGGCACCAACAACTTCGGCGTGGCGGCGGCGGTGAGCTGGGGCAAGCGTGATTTTGGTTCTGACAACGTCGAAACCGGCGGCGCCTGGGACTTCAGCGACGGCGCCAAGCTGGAAGAATTCGAACAGCGCGACTACGACATCACCCGCGAGCGCACCGGCCTGGGCCTGAACTTCGACTACCAGGCCGACGACTACAACAGCTATTACCTGCGCACCCTTTACAGCCGCTACAAAGACAGCGAAACCCGCAACGCCGCCGGCGTCGAATTTGCCGACGCGCAAGCCGCTGGCGAGCTGGGCGAAAGCGAAGGCTGGCGCGAGCTGAAAAGCCGTGAGGAAACGCAAAAGATTCAGAGCTACGTGCTTGGCAGCGAGCATCTGCGTGGCGACTGGACCATCAACGCCCAGGCCGGCTGGAGCGAGTCCAGCGAAGACAGCCCCGGCCATATCGCCTCGGCCACGTTTGAGGGCACCGACGATTTCGCCGACAGCGGTTTTAGCAGCACGCGCAAACCGCGTTTGAACATTGGCAGCGACTTCTACAATCCGGCCAATTTCGAACTCGACAGCGTCGAGTGGGAAGAGCAGAACACCACCGACACCGAGAAAAACATCAAGCTCGATTTCGCCCGCGACTACGAGCTGGCCGGCAACACGGCGCAGGTGAAGTTCGGCGGCAAACTCAGCCGCCGCGACAAAGACAACGACACCGACAGCTGGGCGTATGAGGACTTCGACGACTTCGGCATCACTGACGACGAGTTGTCGCTGACTCAACTCACCAAGGGCACCGTGCACTACGGTCTGGACAATTTCGGCCCCGGCATCAGCGCCGGCTCGATCAAAAACCTGCTCGGTCGGCTGGACCGCAGCGAGTTTTATGACGAGGAACAATCGCGCGTAAACGACTTCGACATGAGCGAAGACATCAACGCCGCGTACTTGATGCACACCGTCGACGTCGACGACTGGCGCATCATCGCCGGCCTGCGCTACGAGGGCACCGAGTTCAAAGCCAAAGGCACCGGCATTGAAGACGGCGATTTCGTCTCCAGCGAAGCCGACAGAAAGTACGACCACTGGCTGCCAGGCCTGCACGTGCGCTACCAGATCGACAAGCAAACCCAGGTGCGTTTCGCCTGGACCAACACCGTCGTGCGCCCGACCTTCGAGCAACTGGCGCCGGGGTTTGTGATTGATGGCGACGAAGCCGAATTCGGCAACCCGGATCTCGATGCGCTGGAGTCGAGCAACTTCGATTTGGGCATCGAGCACTACCTGAATGACGACGGCGTGGTCTCGGCCTTCGTGTTCTACAAAGACATCGAAAACTTCGTCTACAACACCGACCTGGCCGGCACCGGCCGCTGGGCAGCGTTCGATCAGGCCAACACCTTCGCCAACGGCAACAGCGCCGATCTGTACGGCCTGGAATTGGCCTGGCAGCAGAAGTTCAGCAGCCTGCCGGCGCCCTGGAATGGCTTGCTGATGGGCGCCAACGCCACCTTCAGCCGCTCCGATGCGCAGATCGAAGGGCAGGGGCAAAAGCGCGATATCGACTTGCCGTTTCAGTCCGACAGCGTTGGCAACCTGATGCTCGGTTGGGAAAACGACACGCTCAGCCTGCGCCTGTCGGCCAACTACAAATCCGATTACCTGTTCGAGGTGGCCTCGGTCGACGACAAAGCCCACGACCTGCACGTGGACGACCAGACCTTTGTCGACTTCACCGCGCGCTATTTCCTGACCAAGAACCTGCAATTGTCGTTCGAGGCGCAAAACCTCACCGACGAGTCGTACTACGTGTACACCGGCAGCCGTTCCTACAACGCGCAGTACGAGGAATACGGTCCGACCTACAAGCTGGGCCTGACCTTCACCCACTTCTGATCCAGCCCGCGCGCCCCCGTGCGGGGCGCTGTGGCGTGTGCGTTTTGTTTAAGGACACCGTGAATGACACCGTTGTTTAGCACCCCCTGGTTTGCTCCCACCTTGCTGGCCGCCGCGTTGCTGCTGGCCGGCTGCGATGGGCTGCCGAAAACATCCGAAACCAAGCCAACCGTCAACCTGTCGCCTTGGGGCGCGTCGGCAAAAGTGAAGGCCGAAGACGTGCGCTTTCTGCCGGCCGATGTACGCGACGGCAGCGACCTGCGCCTGGCCGCCAGCGAGCGCAATGGTTTGCTGTTGCTGACCGGCGACGGCGCCGAGCTGGCACGTTTGCCGGGCGCTTATAGCGGGCTCGACAGCCGCTCTCTGGGCAACGACGTGCTGGTGGCCAGCGTCGACGGCGCCACCCAACAAGCGGCATTGGTGGTGCTCGACCCGCGCACGCGTGAGTGGGGCAAACCGCTGTTGTTGCCGGCGCGCGATTACGCGGTGTCGGGCCTGTGCCTGTACCGCGACGAAGCCGCCAACCTGCATCTGTTTCTGCTCGGCGAAGACGGTAAGGGCGAGCAATGGCTAGTGGGCAGCGGCGCACGCATGAACACGGAACCGCTGCGCCTGCGTGGCCTGCCAACGCCACCGGGCGCCGAGTATTGCCATGCCGATGACGCCGCCAATCGCCTGTATGTGAACGAAGAAAACGTCGGCCTGTGGGCGTTCTCGGCGGCGCCGGAAGCCGATACCGCACGGGTGCCGGTGGATATGCGCGCGCCGTTCGGCAGCCTGGCCGGCAGCCCGCAAGCGATGGTCAGCCTGCCCGGCGGCTTGGTGGCGTTGGACGCCGAAAGCGCCACGTTGAATCTGTATCAGCAAGACGCCGAGCAGTGGAAAAGCGTCGCCAGCCTGCATCTCGATGGCCTCACGGAGCCCGAGCGCCTCGACGCCCGCGTGACTGCCAACGGCCTGGAATTGCTGGTGGAAGACGGCGAGCAAAAACGCGTCTATCACGGCCAGCTCAACTGGAAGCCGACACCGCAACCCTTACCGCCGCGTTTGCCCAATGTCTCGGCGCTGCGCCAGACCGAACCGGTCGGGCGCCAGGGTGATGCCGCGGATGATCCGGCCGTGTGGCTGCACCCGACGCAGCCGCACCTGTCCCGCGTGCTCGGCACCAACAAAAAGCAGGGCCTGTTGGCCTACGACCTCGACGGTCGCTTGCTGCAAGAACTGCCCGTGGGGCGCTTGAACAACGTCGATGTGCGCGCCGGTTTCACCCTCGCGGGCAAACCGATTGACCTGGCAGTGGCCAGCAACCGCGATCGCAACAGCATCAGCCTGTTCGCCATCGACCGCGCCACGGGTGCGCTGCGTGAGGCCGGCGAGGTTCGCACGCCGGTGGCGGAAATCTACGGCATCTGTCTGTTCCAGCCGGCGCCCGGCGAGCTGTATGCGTTTGCCAACGGCAAGGACGGCACCTTTCTGCAATACCGCCTGAGCGACGTGCAGGGCCAGATTCAGGGCCAGCAGGTGCGCCGCTTCAAGGTCGACAGCCAGCCCGAAGGCTGCGTCGCCGATGACCGTCAGCAGCGTTTGTTTATTGGCGAGGAAGATGTCGGCGTGTGGACGGTGGATGCGCGCCCAGACGCCTCGGGCGAGCTGACCAGCGTGCTCAGGGTTGGCGATGTGCTCAAGGCCGACGTTGAAGGCATGGGCCTGTACCAAGGGCCGCGCGGCAATTACCTGGTGGTGTCGAGCCAGGGCAACGACAGCTACGTACTGCTTGATGCGCAGCCGCCGTTTGCCGTGCGCGGCGCGTTTCGCGTTGGCCTCAATGGCGCGTTGGGTATCGACGGCGCCTCGGAAACCGACGGCCTGGAAGTGACCGGCGCCAACCTCGGCGGTGCCTGGAGCGAGGGTTTGCTGGTGGTGCAAGACGGCCGCAAGCGCATGCCCGAGAGCACGCAGAATTTCAAGCTGGTGCCCTGGAGTGATGTCGCCAAGGCGCTGCGCCTGCCGTAGGCGCTGTCATCAGTTCGCAACATCCACGTAATCGAATAGCCGATCACAACCCCGCCACGGCGGGGTTAGAAAAAGAAGGAGCCGCACCATGCACAGCACCCTCGAACAGATGAGCGTCTGGAGCCTGATCAACGATGCCTCGCTGCTGGTTAAAGGCGTGATGCTGATTCTGCTGCTGGCCTCGTTGGTCAGCTGGTACCTGATCGTGCAACGCAGCCTGTTGCTGGGTCGCACCGAGCGCCTGCTTAAAGCGTTTCAACTGCGCTTTCGCAACAGCAACGACCTGGCGCAACTGCACCGCGACAGCGGTGAAAACGCCGACGACGACGCCTGCCTACAGCGCATTTTTCACGAAGGTTTTAGCGAATACAGCCACCTGCGCCGCGAGCCCGGCATTACGCCTGAAGCGGTGGTCGATGGCGTGGAGCGTCGCTTGCTGGTGAGCATCAGCGAGGAGCAGGAGCGCTTGGAGAAGGGCTTGGCCTTTCTCGCCACCGTCGGCTCGGTGAGCCCGTACATCGGCCTGTTCGGTACGGTGTGGGGGATCATGAATTCGTTTATCGGTTTGTCGCAGGTGCAGCAGGCCACGCTAGGCACTGTGGCGCCGGGCATTGCCGAAGCGCTGATCGCCACCGCCATCGGCCTGTTCGCGGCCATTCCGGCGGTGATCGCCTACAACCGTTTTGCCGCTCGCGTGGAAACCCTGAGCACGCGTTTCTACAGCTTTGGCAATGAGCTGCAAGGCCGCCTGCACCGCGCCTTGCAAGCCTCCACGCGCCTCGCGCACGCGGCCTGAGGAGTTCGCCATGCGCAAGCCTCAACGCAAGCACGGCCCGAAAGCGGAAATGAACGTGGTGCCGTACATCGACGTGATGCTGGTGCTGCTGGTGATCTTTATGGTCACCGCGCCGATGCTCACCCAGGGCGTGAAAATCGAATTGCCCAAGGTGGCCGCCCAGGCTTTGGCGACGACAAGCCAGCAGCAGATTCTCACGCTCTCGGTAAAAGCCGACGGCGGCTACTACTGGAATGTTGGCGCCGAGCTGGACAGCCACGAGCAGCAAGACAGTGCCGTGGGCCTGGAGGAAATGACCGCCAAGGTCGGCGCCATCATTGCCAGTCGCGGCGACACTCAGGTGTACATCCGCGCGGACCACAACACCGACTACGCCACGGTGGTGGCCGGCATGGCGGCGCTGCAAAAAGGCGGCGTGCGCAACCTCGGCCTGATCACCGAGGCGCCGCAATGAGTGCTGCGCTGATGCCAAGCCTGCAACCGATGCCGAGCCTGCAACTGCCCAACCGCAAATGGCTGCGTCAGGCGCTGGCGATGGGCGTTGCCGTTGGCCTGCATGGCTTGGCGGTGATGGCGTTGGTCAGCCATTGGCAACCCACGCGGCCGCCTGAGCCGCAGGTGCAAACGCTGACCACGCAGTTGATTACCTTGGCACCGCCTGCGCCTTTGCCCGAGCCAGTTCAAGCGCCAGCGCCGCCCGAAGTCATCAACCCGCCGCCGCAGCCGGTCGAAGTCGCCAAATCCGTTGAGCCGGTTAAAACGCCGGCCAAGCCCACGCCGGTTATTGACCACGCCGCCCTGGCGCGCAAGCGCGTGCAGGAGCAGGAAAAAGCGCAGCAACAGCAGCGTGAGCAACAGGCCCAAGCGCGCCAGATGGAGCAGCAACGCCAGGCCGAACAGCAACGCCAACAGCAAGCCGCCGCTGCCGCCGCGAAGCCAGCGCCCGCGCCGCCGCCGACAAGCTGGCGGCCGAGAGTCGCCCGTATCTGCCTGTAAGCAAGGAAGCCCCGGAGTACCCAGACAAAGCGCTGGAAAAAGGCATCGAAGGCGACTGCACCGTCACCTACACCGTCACGCCCCAAGGCCGCGTCGATAACCCGCAAGTGCTGGGGCAATGCCACCCGCTGCTGGTGCGGCCATCGCTTGCCGCCGCGCGCACCTTTCGTTACCAGCCACGTATCGTCGACGGCCAGGCCGTGAGCGTGGCCAACGTGAAAAACACCTTTCACTACCGAATCGAGTAGTCCGTTTGCCGGACTGTTTTTCTCTTTATTTGCGAGCCTTGCCATGCGCCACGATCACCAGCAGTTTCATCAACAACTGGAAAGCCACGACGACATCGCCATCAACCCCAGCAGCAACCCGAGCCTGGCCGAGCTGTTGAATCCCAGCCGCCGCAATGTGCTCAAGGGCGGGCTGAGCGTGGCGATTCTGGGCTTCTTCGGTGGCCTGGGTGCGTGCAGCAAAGCGGGCGCCAGTCCGTTGCTGAACTTCAAAGGCGTGCCCGTGCAGCTCGACCCGAACTTCGACCGCGTGCTGGTGGCCGAGGGGTATCGCGCCGTGCCGTTTTTTTCTTGGGGCGACCCGGTGGAAGCTGGCGCGCCGGCTTGGAATCCCGACGCCAGCGACGACTGGCAAGCGCAGTTGAAACAGGCCGGCGACAACCACGACGGCATGGATTTCTTCGCCTTCCCAGGCGAAACCGACCGTGGCCTGCTGGTGATGAACCACGAATACATCAACCCGCACCTGCATCCTTCCAGCACCATCGACCAGAGCAAGCCGCGCGCGCTGAACGAAGTGCGCAAGGAACAGGCGGCCCACGGGGTGTCGGTGATCGAGGTGAAGAAGGGCGCCGATGGCCAATGGCAGCGCGTGCTTGATTCGGCTTACAACCGGCGCATCAGCATGCTCACCCCCATGCGCTTAGCCGGCCCGTTGGCCGGTCATGCGCTGATGCAAACCGCCAGCGATCCGAGCGGTTTGGAAGTGCTCGGCACTCTGAATAACTGCGCCACCGGGGTCACGCCGTGGGGCACGTTTTTGACCTGCGAAGAGAACTGGCCGAATTACTTTATCAACCGTGACCAGGCTGACTTCGCCCAGCGCGTCGCCCATAAGCGCTATGGCCTGGCGAGCAGCGGCACCAGTAAAAACTACGCCTGGGAAACCGCCGACCCGCGCTTCGACGCCACGCCAGACGCCAGCCAACCCCACGGCGGCCATGTGAATGAGCCCAACCGTTTCGGCTGGGTGGTGGAAATCGATCCGTTCGACCCCGCAGCGCAGCCGATCAAACGCACCGCTTTCGGCCGCTTCAGCCGTGAGTGCGCCGCGTTGAGCCTGGGCGACGACGGCAAGATGGCGTTCTATTCAGGCGATGACGCCAAGGGCGAGTACATCTACAAATTCGTGCCGACGGGTAAGCACGACGCCAGCAACCCCAAAGCCAGCCGCGACCTGCTCGACAGCGGCACGCTGTATGCCGCCAAGCTCAATGCCGACGGCAGCGGCGAGTGGCTGGCGCTGGTGCACGGGCAGAACGGGCTAAGCGCCGAGAACGGTTTTGCCAGTCAGGCCGAGGTGCTGGTCAATGCGCGTGCGGCGGCCGACAAAGCCGGCGCCACGCCCATGGACCGCCCGGAATGGGCGGCCGTGCACCCGCGTACCCGCGAGGTGTACGTGACCCTCACCAACAACGACGGACGCGGCACTAAACAGCCGTTGGACAAAGCCAACCCGCGGGCGCAAAACCTGCACGGGCACATCCTGCGGTTTAACGAAAAAGACGCCAATCCGACGGCTGCCACGTTTACTTGGGAGCTGTTTTTGCTCGCCGGCGAAGCGCAGGGCAGCAAGGGCAAAGATGGCAAGCCGGTGGCGGCCAACCTGACGGGCACCATTAATGGCGACGTGTTGTCCTCGCCCGATGGCCTGGCATTCGATGCGGCGGGGCGGTTGTGGATTCAGACCGACTACGACGACGTCGACCCGGCCATGCAGAACATGGGCTGCAATCAGTTGCTGTGTGCTGATCCGTCGAGCCGTGAGGTGCGGCGTTTTCTGGTCGGGCCGCGTGGCTGCGAGATCACCGGGTTGGCCTGGAGCCCGGATGGCAAGGCGATGTGGGCGAACATCCAGCACCCCGGCATCAGCTTTCCGGCCAGCGACGGCAAAACCCGCCCACGCTCGACCACGCTGCTGATCACCCGGCTGGATGGCGGGGTGATCGGCGCGTAATTCGAATAAGGGATGGGGGACTGCTCAGGAGAAATACAGGGTGGTCTTGGCCTGCTGAGTGACTGTGCCGGAGAGCTCTTCCCCGGCAAAGCGCACAATCACGTAGCTGGCACCGGTGGGTAATTCCCAGTCGGTGGCGGCGGCGGAGTAAACGCCTAACCGCTCTTCGCGAATAACGGTGGGTTTGCTCAGCTCGATGGACCCTTGAGCGAAGCAGAAAATAATATCGGCGGGGCCCTCATGCAGAATGCGGCGCGACATGGGTGGCTCTCATTGAGTCAGGCGGGGGCAGTGGAGGGTTGTCGCTTTTTCGCGTCGTCCCGCATGATCGCCACTTCTTTAGGCGCAGCAATGCCGATACGCACTTGGTTGCCATTAACCTCCACCACGGTGACCGAGATGTCAGTACCAATCTGAAGTGTTTCGCCAACGCGGCGGGTGAGTATCAACATGAGCGTGCTCCAGTGGTGCCAGAGCGCCTCGGAAATGGCACTCCCTATTGATAGCTCTGACTCGATAGTTTGCGCAGAGGTTTCAAGAATTTTTGCCAAACCTTGGGCGGGCGTTTCAGTCCGCTGCGCTCTGTTGCCCCGCCAGGGCGTCTGCTTAAATCACCAAGCCCTTAACTGCCGCGAGTTCTTCCATGGTGTTCAGCGTTAGCCGTTTGCCAAGCCGCCTGTTCCTGGCGGCGATTGTTTCCCTGCTTTCGCCGTTGGCTGTTGCTGCCTGCACGGTAACTACCTTGCCCGGAAGACTGGCCCGCAGCGTCGGCGCGCTGGGACGGTGAGTGCGCCGGCAACGTAGCCGATGGCTTGGGTGTGTTGAAGGAAGTGCAGGGCGCGCAGGTGATGCGATTGGTCTTCGGTCGCGCCGCCCATGGCGAGCTGCAACAGGGTGTGCTCGATTTGCCCGAAGGCGGGTTTATGGCGGGCCGTTTCGATCACGGCCAGGTGGTGGCCAGTGATGACCGGCAAACGCTGATCGATGCGTTCAACGTGGCTGCCGATGCCGCCGGGGCGGTCGCCGCCCGTTACGAAAGCGCCGGCAATGGTGGCTCGGCGCAGTTCTATCGGTTGAAGGAGCGGACGCTGCGCAACCAGCTGGATTGAGTGCGCCCGTCCGCTGCCCGCGCGCTTATGCCGTCAGCGCGTCGATCTTCGCTAAGGTCTTGGCGTGCTCTTCGTTTAACTCCGACTCGCCAATCAGGTCCGCTGCGAGGCGGGCTTTGCGGCTGACCAGAATAATGTCGGGCACCTTGCGTTCAATGCGGTCCAGCGCCTCGCGCATGGCATTGGCGCTGGGGAACGGCCCGAAGCGCCCGAACGGCGCGCGCTGCACATGCATGTCATCAAGGATGAAATACGACAGGTAACCGGCTTCGCGCGTCCAGGCCGATTGGCTGCCAAGCATCGCCGATGCCGGTGAGGTCATGTTGCCAATCAGCGAGTCGACCACCGTTTTGGCGGACTGCAAGGTGTGGTGGGTCAGCCAGGCGGCGTTGTCTTGCAGCGGCAGGTTGCCGACGGCGGCGTCGAGAATGCCGTCTTCCATGCTGGTGAGCAGGCACGACACGCTGTGCAGGGCGTCGAGCAGCGGCACATCGGGCGTTACGCTAAACAGCCCGCGTGAGTATTCGACCTGGCCGGTGGAATGGAAGCGGTGGCCGTGTTCAGTGGTGATGCAGTGCTTGGTCATGCGGCGAGTCCTTTCCGTTGTAGCGCGAAGTGCGCGTACGCAGAGTGGCGCGCACGGCGCAAGGCTCGGAAGAGGAAGGCGATCAACGCCGCGTAGGATCAAAAGGGCGTTGCCGGGCGGCCGTTCGCTGAAATCGACCGCAAAGCCACACAGGCCCGGCTACGGCGCGCTGATGCGATTACGGCCCTGTTTTTTTGCTTCGTACAAGGCGGCGTCGGCCTGTTGCACCAGCAACTGCGGCGACGTGTCGGCGCTCGGTTCCAGGCTGACCACGCCAACGCTTACCGTCACATGGCCAAGCGGCGAGGCCGCATGGGGCAGCTGCAAGGCGGCGATGGCCTGCACCACTTTGCGCGCCATCGCCTGGGCGCCGGCCGTGTCGGTCATGGGCGCAAGAAACACGAACTCTTCGCCGCCGTAGCGCGCGACCAGATCACTGGCGCGGCACACGGTGGCGGCCAGCGCCTTGCCGATTTGCTGCAAGCAGGCGTCGCCGGCGGGGTGGCCGTAGTGGTCGTTGTAGGGCTTGAACCAGTCGACGTCGAGAATCGCCAGGCCCAACGGCGAGCCGATGCGCTGCGCACGCGCCCATTCCTGGGTCAGCACCTCGTCGAAGCGGCGACGGTTGGCGATGCCGGTGAGGGCGTCGGTAAGACTCAGGGTTTCCAGTTGGATGTTGAGTGCTTGCAACTGCTCGGTGCGCTCGGCCACGCGCTGTTCCAGTTCGCGTTCGGAGTGCTGCAGGGTGTGCACCAGTTGTTCCTGGGTGTGCAGCAGTTGCTCGCGCACGCGGGCTTTTTCCCGGCGCAGCACGTTGTAACGGTCGGCGAGGGCGAAGGCCAACAGCAGCATTTCCAGGGCTGAGCCCAGTTGCAAACCGTCTACGGTAAACAGGTTGGTGGGCATGATCCCCATGGCGCGCAGTGAGGTCATGGCCCCGCCGAGCATGAGCAAAGCAAACGCACCGAGAAAGAAATAAGCGCTGCGCTGGCGTTTTAACGCCGCCGCGATGCCCACGCCTACCACCACCAGCGCAGTGACGAGGTTGAGCACAATGCCGGCGCGGGAAAACAGCGGCAACGCTACGGCATAGGCGATGGGCGTAAGCAGGTACAGCGCGATAAAACCGACCAGCACGCGGTCGGTGCGCGGCAGCAACTGCGCGGTGGCGAGCATGCGCCGCATAAACAACAGCATGGCGGCCAGTGCCAGCGAAGTGGCCGAGTAATAGACCACGTTGGCATTAAGCGGCACGCCGGCCAGTTGCAGGTCCGGCGCCAGGCCATTCTTGATTGCCAGGGCGGCGAAGGTCAGCGTGGCAAAGGTGACATAGAGCAAATAGATGCGGTCGCGCAGCGACACCAGCAGCATCAGGTTGAACAAGATCATCGCCACGGCAATGCCGAAATACCACGCCTGGCCGGCGTAGTCGTCACGCTCGTGGGCATGAAAGGCCTCGGGCGCCCATAGCTGCAGCGGAATCAGCAAGCCAACGGCCGATTGCATGCGCAGGTAAATAACCTGCTCGCTGTTGGCGGGAACCGTCAGCGGGAAGATGAAGTTGCGGTTGGCGTACACCTTGGTGTCGGCAGGTACATCGGAGCCGGTGATAACGGCGCGGTATTGTCCCTGGCCGTCGGGCAGGTACGCCTGAATATGGGAGATGCGCGGGTTCTCCACCGCCAGCATCCTGTGCAGCGTGGTGCTGCTGGTGTTGCGCAGCGGCACGCGCAACCAGTACGCCGAACGGGTAAAACCCAGGCCCAGGGCGCTGGTGGCCGGTAAGTCGGTTTGGAAGCGGTTTGCCCAATCGGGCTGTTGCACATCGGCGAGGGTGAGGGTGCCGGTGGGGTCTTCGAGCAAGGCGATAAAGGCGGTCAGCGAAGCCGGCTGCTCGCGCACGTCGACGACATCCAGCGGCTCAGCCGCCCGCAGCGGCGCCGAACTCAGGGCAATCATCAGCAGCACGCCGTTGACCAACCACCGCCAACTCAAGCAACAACCTTGCATGGGACTAAACCAGAGGCCAGTAAGGCCGGGGAGTCTACAAGAGCGGCGGCGCTGATCGCAAAAGCGCCGGAAAGGTCGCCGTTGTATTTGCCTGAATGCCCCGCTAGGCTTGCGCTTATTCAGCGAAAAACGCACAAACCCGCATAAGCAGGCATAACCATGCAGAGTCAACACACCGTTACCGATTTACCGCAAGTTCGGCGCCAGAAGATTCTGCTGATGTTGGAGCGTGATGGGCGCGTATTGGCGAGTGAATTGAGCGCGCATTTCGAGGTGTCAGAAGACACCATTCGCCGCGACCTGGCCGAGCTGGCCGGCGCCGGCCTGGTGCAGCGCGTACATGGCGGCGCGCTGCCACGGCCCAAGGATTCCGGGAAAGATTATTTCGCGCGGCTGAACGATAGCGACGACATGAAACGCCAACTGGCGCAATTGGCCGCCGAGCGCGTGCAAGACGGCCAAGTGGTGATTTTCGATTCCGGCACCACGCCCCTGCATATCGCCCGCGCGTTGCCGCTGGATATTCGCCTGACCGCCATCACCGCTTCGCCGATGACCGCCGTAGCGTTGGCCGAGTATCCCGGCATCAACGTGATTGTGGCGGGCGGGCAGCTCAATCCCACCACCATGGCCACCAACGGCCGCGAGGCGCTGGAGTTGATTCGCAGCGTGAAGGCCGACCTGCTGTTTATCGGCGTGTGCGCGTTGCACCCGGACATCGGCCTGACCACGCCTCGCTTCGAAGAAGTGGAATTGAAACAGGCGCTTCTGAACAGTGCCTCGCAGGTGATCGCCGTGACCACCGCCGACAAACTGGGCGCTGTGGAGCCCTTTGTGATTGCGCCCTGCACGCGGGTGCACACGCTGTTCACTGAAGCCCGTGTGCCTTCTGGTGACATCGAGGACTATCGGCGCGTCGGGCTTGAAGTGGTGGTGGCCGACGCCTGATCGGCGATTAAGCGTGCTCGGCGCCGGCGCGCTTGAGCAGCTTTTTGCAGCGCTCGGATAAATGCACCACGCGCAGATGTTTGCCGGCTTTGCTGTAGCGCTCGCGCAGGGTTTTTAGCGCGGCGATGGCCGAGTAGTCGACAAAGCTCAAGTGCTGGCAGTCGAGCGTGACGTGCGCCGGGTCTTGAGCGGGGTCGAACTGATTGAGGAACGGCGTCGTCGAGGCAAAGAACAAGGTGCCGTGCAGGCGGTACAGCTTGCTGCCGTCGGGTTCCAGGTGAATGTCGGCGTACAGCTCACGGGCGTGCTGCCAGGCGAAGTTGAGCGCGGCAATGATGATGCCCAGCAGCACGGCGGTGGCCAGGTCGGTGAACACGGTGATTACCGTCACCGCCACGATCACCAACACATCGTTCAACGGCACTTTGTGCAGCACCCGCAGCGAGGCCCAGGCGAAGGTTTGCTGCGACACCACAAACATCACGCCCACCAATGCGGCCAGCGGAATGCGCTCGATCAGCGGCGACAGAAACAGCACGAACAGCAGAATCATCACCCCGGCGACCACGCCTGACAGCCGCCCTCGGCCGCCGGAGCTGAGGTTGATGACGGTTTGCCCGATCATCGCGCAGCCACCCATGCCGCCAAAGGCGCCCGACACCATGTTCGCCGCGCCCAACGCCACGCACTCGCGGTCGGGGTAGCCACGGCTTTCGGTCACTTCATCGGTGAGGTTAAGGGTGAGCAGCGTTTCCAGCAGGCCGACCATGGCCATCAGCAGCGCATAGGGCGCGATGATTTTTAGCGTCTCGACGGTCCAGGGCAGGGCGGGCAGGGCAAACGTCGGCAGGCCGCCGGCGATGTGCGCCATGTCACCGAGGGTGCGGGTGGGCAGGTTCAGCAGATACACGGCCAGGCCAACGCTGAGAATCGCCACCAAGGCCGGCGGCACCGAACGGGTCAGGCGCGGCAGCAGATAGACGATGGCCATGGTTAGCGCCACCAGGCCGAGCATCAGCGCCAACGGCAAGCCGTTCAGCCACTGCTCGCCGCTTTTGAAGTGCTCTAACTGGGCCAGCGCAATGATGATCGCCAAGCCATTCACAAATCCCAGCATCACCGGGTGCGGCACCATGCGCACCAGCTTGCCCAGGCGCAACAGCCCGAACAGCACCATGATCGCCCCGCCGAGCAACACCGTTGCGAGCAGGTATTGAACGCCGTGCTGCACCACCAGCGCCACGATCACCACCGCCATCGACCCCGCCGCCCCCGACACCATGCCAGGCCGCCCGCCAAATAAGGCCGTGAGCGTGCAGATGATAAAGGCGCCATACAGGCCCATCAGCGGATTGAGGTGCGCCACCAAGGCAAAGGCGATGCACTCCGGCACCAACGCGAATGAGGTAGTAAGGCCGGCGAGGAGGTCGGCGCGAAGGCGAGCGGGTTTCATGGCAGCGGCTGCGGTACGGCAAAAAGGGGGGCGGATAGTACGGAAAATAGACGGGGGCGGCCAGCGCGCGCCAGCGTCAGGCAGGTAGCGGTTTATGGCTGAGTTGCGTGTGAAAGTGGGCGTTTTAATTCCGTTTCAGGCTGATTAAGTTTTCTTCGATCCCAATGCTTTGTAGGGAAGTTCCTTGGCGTGGACAACTAAGTTTTCAACTTGGTACCGTCCGTGCCTGTTGTTTCCGTCAGTCCCCATTTTCTTCTAGTGCTTCGGCCGTTATGGCAGCAGCGAATTTATTGTTTCGCCTATTAAGTGTCGCGGTGAAGTTGCTTTCTCAAGGAATAATCATGAATACATTTAAGTTGTCTGTTATTTGCGCTGTTGTTGCTCAGATTATTGCGGGGCATGCATTGGCCGCGAACTACGATGCAAGCAGCGACGGTGCTATCGCCATAGATATGGGCTTTGCCGGGCAAGATGTGGTGCAAGCAAATATAGAACACACATTCAATGCGGGAACTTCGGCTGAGTTTTCCGGGGATAGTCAGTTGCAAGCAACAGTCGCCAACGCGCTGGATGCTGGCAAACAATACTTTAAAGATAATTCAAGTCTTGTGGCTTCTGCTAAAGGCTCGTTGAACGGTGCGCAAGTTACATTTTCGGATGCAAGTTTTATTCGCGTGACGGCCGCAGACGCTATTGCAGGTGGTTTGCTTACATTCAACGACAGCAGTTATTTGAAACTCGAAGGCGTCGACCTGACCAGCAAGATTGTCGCGGTGAAACTCAAGGGCACGGCAACCAGCGTGCAACTGGGCGGCCAGCGAATGACGTTGGGTGGTTTGGTGGGCGAGGGCACCGTTCGCAATGGCGGGCAAGACAACAGCACCTTGATCATCGACACCGGCGCGCTCGGAGCGTCGGCGTTCGACGGTGTGCTGGCTGATGGCGGCACCGGCACGCTCAGCCTGATCAAAGACGGTCTGCACGAATGGACATTTAATGGCGATGGCAGCGCCATGACTGGCACCACCAGCGTGAACGACGGGCAACTGACCGTTAACGGTACGCTGGCCAATTCCGCCGTTACCGTTAACAGCGGCGGCGTGTTGAGCGGCAAAGGCACGGTCGGCAGCGTGGAAGTGAAGAAAGGCGGTGCGCTGGGCGCGGAGTTTGCCGGCGACACCCTGACCATCAACGGCAGTTTGAAAATGGAGCTGGGCACTACGTTCTATGTCAGCGCCGGTCCAGACGGCAAAGCCGGGCTGGTGGACGTGCGCGACAACGTCTCGATTCAAAACGCCAGCGTGCAAGTGGCGGCCGGGATGGGCGCCTATGAGCCAAATACCCGATACACCATCCTCACTGGCGGAGCGGGCGTCAGCGGCACGTTCGAAGGGGTAAAAACCAATCTGTATTTCCTCGACCCGAAGCTTATTTATAACAGTCACTCCGTCGAGCTTGAGCTGCACCGTAACGACAACTCGATTGTTACGGCAGCCACCAGCCCTAGCGCGGTCAACGCGGCCAACAGTATGGGCGTGGCAACTCCAGGCCTGATTAATCACCTGTTGGTGAGCGATCTGAATACAGCCGGCGTCGCCCTGGAGCAGCTGGCTGGCGCCGCCAATGCCAGCCGCGTTTCGGCCATGCTTGCCAGCACTGGGCAAGTCAGCAGCGGCATGTTGCAGGCGATGCAACAACTGGAAAGCCGCGGCAACAGTTTGCAAGCGGCGATGCTGCGTGATGACGGTCCGCTGCTGGTCGCTACCGGCACACCCGACGACGCGCGTGGCCTGCAAGATCCGCAGGCGCAGGGGCGCGTCTGGCTGCAGGCACTCGGCAGCCAAGGCACATTCGAGCAGGACGACAACCCCGCAGAACTGCAACAGCGCACCAGCGGCGCGCTGGTCGGTGCCGACTGGTCGGTTACCAGCGACTGGCGCTTGGGCGTGGTGAGCGGTTACTCGAAAACCGACCTGGACGCCGGCAACTTTCTCACCGGCGCAGTGAACACCTACCACCTCGGCGCCTATGCCCTGCATCAGAACGGCGCGCTGGCCACGCGGATGGGCATGGCCTACAGCGGCCACAGTGGCACCAGCAAACGGGAGCTGAGCTTCAACCAATTCAGCGATGCTCCACGTGGCGAATATTCGGCGAACGGGCAGCAAGCCTTTGTGGAGTTCGCCTATCAGACCGCCAGCGGTCGGTTGCTTAAAGAACCGTTTTTCAACCTGGGTTACCGAGCGCTACACCCGCGAGGCCTACGATGAAAAGGGTGGCGCAGCGGCGCTGCACGTCGACGACCAACAGCAAAGCAATGTCAGCGCTACGCTTGGTCTGCGTTTGGCGCACCTCGGCCAGCTTGATAACGGCATGAGCGTCACGCCCCATGCGAGCGCTGGCTGGCGTCGCCTGTTTGGCAATGTTGACGTGGTCACTCAGCAGGCCTACCGCTCCGGCGGCAGCACCTTTGACGTTTACGGCAGCACGCTGGACCGCAATAGCATTACGCTGGAGGCTGGCGTCGACCTGGGCATCAGTCCTGCGCAAAACCTGGGCGTGGGTTATGTCGGCGATGTGGGCAGCAACTCCCGTAACCATGGTTTGCAAGCGGAATGGCGTGTGAATTTTTAAACACTGTTGCAGTTCCGACCACGCTGAAACGCCGTCTTGTGACGGCGTTTTTTTTCGCCTGTCCCAGCCACAAAACGGCAATTTTGTTCCCGTTAACCTGCGACTTTTTCCGTCGCAGCCGACATATTCGCGCCGCGTCACGACATAGAGTTCGCCGTCGCTCGAATTGCAGCTCGCTTGGCCGCTTAACGGAGCTAAGGAAGATGACGATCAAAAAAGCCTTAACCACCTCCCAACCCTTCGACACCGTAGACGGCGTTGCGCTGTTCTCGGTCAATGCCGGTGTGCCCATCGAAGCTGCGCTGGAGCGCGCCGCCGACTTGATGCTTTACGTCGAAACGCTTGCCACCGCTGACGCTTTTATCAACAAGGCCCACGAATCTGGCGTGATTCAACAGCTGAGCCAAATGGCCAGTGCGTTAGTGAGAGCGAGCCAGCTCAGCGTGCGTGAGCTGCTTGGCGCCAGGATGTGACGCACGTTTGCACACGGTGAATCCCGGCGTTTCCCTTCTACAACCCAAACCCTTAATGAATCCACGTTGCGCCATAGACGCGCCTTTTTCGCTAATCTGTACGCCTATAAGCGCACACTATATTGATAAATGAGTGCCTATAGGCGTACATAAAGATGTATGTTGGGTGCTTATACACATACAGGTCGCTTTTTTGGTTCGCAGGGGCTCGCCATGCAGACGTTCTCTTTCTTCAAGCTTCGTCTCCATCAAATTGAACGTGCCGTTGAGCCTTTCATGCTGGTGCAAGGCACGACTAAACCGCGCGGGGGGTGGTTGAAAGCCATCCGCGAATCGCTTGGTCGCTCGGTTCGGGTTCAGGCGGCACTGGTCGGGGTGTCGGCTTCCACGCTGCAAAAATGCGAGGTGTCAGAGGCCAACGACCGCATCACGCTCGGTCAACTCCGAAAACTCGCGGCCGGGCTGGATTGCGAACTTGTGTACGCTCTGGTCCCTCGCCAGCCGCTGGGCGACATAATCGAAGCGCGGGCCGACGCGTTGGCACGGCAAGAGGTGATGGGCGTCGCTCACACCATGGCGCTGGAAGATCAGCGGCCTTCGGACAGTTACATCGAGCGCAAAGTGGCGGACCGGCGACAGGAGCTGTTGTCCGGCTCATGGACGCGTTTGTGGCGGTGACGGTGGCGTTGCAGCCAGGTCAAACTCCACTTGACCCCGACGAGGCGGCGGGGCTGTTGCCCACTCATATCCGCACTCAAAGCGAGCTGGATGAGTGGGAGGCCGAGAATATCTACAGCGCCCACCGCTGGCTCGATCGACAGAAAAAACTCGACGTGCTCACCGATCAGTTTTGCCGCGAGCTGCACAAACGCATGTTCTCCAACACCTGGGAATGGGCGGGGCGGTTTCGCCAGACTGGCAAGAATATCGGCTGTGATTGGAGCCAGATTGCTGAGCAGCTCCGGCAACTTCTTGGCAATGTCAGCTACTGGATCGAAAACGACGTTTACCCCCTCGAAGAGACTGCCGCGCGCTTCCATCATAAGCTCGTGTGGCTCCACCCGTTTGCCAACGGCAACGGTCGCCATGCTCGGCTGATGGCCGACTTGCTACTGCGTCAATGTGGCAGTCGCGCCTTTTCATGGGGAAGCGCGGCTAGCCTTGCGGTGGCTGGCGCAGTGCGCAAAAAGTACATCGAGGCCCTGCGGGCCGCCGACAGGGGCGACTACCAGGCCCTTTTTGCCTTCGTTCGCACGTATCGCCTCGCTGAGTGCCTTAGACCGAACGTATGCGCGACCGATACTCGCCCGGCGTCAACCCTGTCCAGTTTCTGAACGCCCGAAAGAACACGCTCGGCTCCGAATACCCCAACAACAACGCAATTTCCGCAGCTGGCAATTGACCATCGTCGAGGTAGCGTTCGGCCAATTGCTGGCGGGTGTCGGTAAGCAATTGCTGGTAGCTGCTGCCTTCTTCGGCGAGGCGGCGTTGCAGGGTTCGTTCGCTTAGGTTGAGGGTGCGCGCCAGATCGGCACGGTCCGGTTCGCCATGGGCGAGTTGGGCGCCGAGTAGAGCGACCACCCGGGCGATTAGACCTTCGCTGGGCAGGCGCGCCAGTAGCGCTTCGGCGTGCTGGCGCAGCAGGATTTGCAACGGTGGGTTGGCTTGAATCAACGGCGCACTGCGAAGCACCAATGGCAATACCAGTACGTAGTCGGCGCAGCCGAAGCGAAGTTCGGCATTGAAGGCGGCGAGGTAGGGCTGCGTTTCAAGCGGTTGCGGATGGGTAAATTCGGCACGAAGCAGGCGATAAGCATGCAGCAGCGGCGCCATCATGTGCACCCAGAACACCATCAGCGCCAGCACGCGTGTGCGGGTGGCGGGAAGTTCGGGGTGCACGGGGCGATAAATCACGCGCAGTTCGTCCCCCTCGGCGTGCAGGTGCAGCTCGCCGCCTTCGCCAACCAGGCGTTGATAACGCAGCGCCGCCCCCAGCGCGTCGCCCAAGGTGGCGCTGCTTTGCAGCAAGTAACCCAGCACACTGAATGGGCCGGGCGCCAGATTGGCACCGATCAATAGGCCGGGCTCGCTGGCTTCCAGACGATTATCCAATTCCTGCCAAAGCTGCTCATGGGCGCTGAAAGCCACGCGGCCGTCGGGATCGGTCAACTGCTGCTCGTTCAAGCCGCAGCGGGCTAGCAAGTCGTTGCGGTCCAAACCCAGCCGCACAGCGGCGTGCAACACCGACTGGGTGAGGCTGGCGCTGACGGAGGCGTGGCGGGGGTCGATGGCGTTGGGCATGGCGCCAGATTCTGCCCAAGCCGTCGGTTAAAAGACAGCGCTCAACGTGCCGCCGGTTTTGCCTCGGGGGAATCGAGATCGGTGGCCTGCTGCGCGGCTGATTCAGCATGATCGTCATCGCCATCGGCCAACGCACCGTGTTCGTGTGCTTCCAGCGCGGCATAGGCGCTGCTGCAGAACAGTGAGTTAAGCCGTTTCATATCGGCGATCAGCTCCAAGTGCAGCGAGCTGGTTTCGATGCTTTGCACAATGTGGTGATGCAGCCGGTACACGTGGGCATGGGCCATGCGCCGTTCCTGGGCGCGGAACCGGCGTTTCTCGCGCAGCAGTTGGCGCGCACTGTGGGCGTCGCCCGACAAAAACACGCTCAGCCCCAAGCGCAGGTTGGCCACCAGTTGCTGATGCATTTCGGTCAGCTCTTGCAGGCCAGCTTCAGAAAACGAATGTTGCTGCGCGGTCTTCTGGTTTTGCACTTTGCCGAGCATACGTTCGAGCAGGTCAGCGGCCTGTTGCAAGTCCACGGTCAGCTCGATGATCTCCGCCCAGCGCCGGCGATCATGCTCGCCCAGCGCCTCGCCCGGCACCTGCGCCAGGTACAGCTTCACAGCGTTATAGAGCGCATCCACGTCATCGCCCAGGCGTCGCAATTCTTTGCCTGCCAGCGGCTGTGGGCCGCGCAAAACGGCGAGGAAATGGCCGAGCATGGTTTCGATCAAATCGCCGATGCGCAGGGTTTCGCGCACCGCGTTGTTGAGCGCCAGGCTGGGAGTGTCCAGCGCGGTCATGTCGAGATGACGGGGTTTGGCGACGCCGTTGTCGAGTTGGCGGTCAGGCAGCAGCCAATTGCAAAAGCGCGCCATCACATGAACCGTCGGCAGCATCAGCAGGCAGCGCGTGGTGTTGTAGGCCAGGTGAAAGCCGATCACCAAGGTTTGCGGGCTCATTTTCAAGGTGCTCAGCCAGTGCACTAACGGGTGAATAAACGGGCTGATCAGCAGCAGGCCGATGACTTTGTACAGCAGGCTGCCCAACGCCACTCGACGGCCTGCTTCGGTCTGCATGCTGCTGGTGAGGAGGGCCAGAATGCCGCTGCCGATATTGGCGCCAATCACCAAGCCCAGCGCCACCGGCAGGCTGATCAAACCGGCGCTGGCCATGGTCGCGGTCAATAGCACGGCGGCCAGGCTGGAGTAGGAAATCAGCGCGAATAGCGCACCTACGAGCGCATCGAGCAGCACGTCGCCGGTCAGTGAGGAAAACAGCACTTTGATGCCGTGGGCTTCGGTGATTGGCAGGGCGGCGCTGACGATTAATTGCAGCGCCAGCACAATCAATCCCAAGCCAATCGCCACGCGCCCTAGCTGGCCGGCACGGCTCTGCTTGCGCGAAAGGAAAAAAATCACGCCGAGGAAAATCAGCAGCGGCGACAGCCAGGACAAATCCAGGGTCAGCACCCGCGCCATCAACGCGGTGCCGACGTCGGCGCCGAGCATGATCGTCAGCGCCGGCGTGAGTGCCATCAAGCCCTGGCCCACGAATGAGGTCACCAACAGCGCCGTCGCGTTGCTGCTTTGCACCAGCGCGGTCACGCCGATGCCCGCCGCGAAGGCCAGCGGGCGCGTATCCATGTTGTGGCTGAGTACTTTGCGCAGTTGCGAGCCGTACACCCGAAGGATGCCGGTTCGCACGATATGGGTGCCCCAAATCAGCAGGGCGACGGCAGAAAGCAGGTTGAGCAGGGTCAGCATAAGCGCGGCCTCCCTGGCAGCATGGCGAATATGGGCAGTGGACCGGAAGCAAACGGCCCGCGTTCGATTTTTTCTTGTGCGCCATGCAGTTAGCTGTAGTTGGCGAATGCGCTTCACGCCAGTTTCGACGCGCGATTTGCCGGTCCCGAACGGCCTGCCGAGCTGTTAACCTACGTGCCATCTTTGCAAGCGACGGCGCCCATGCTCACGCTCTACCACGCCCCCGATCTGGAAACCCTTGGCGCGTTGGCCACCACCCTGTTGGCCCAACCGCAGCGCGAACCGTTTGCCCCGGCGTTGGTGGTGGTGCCGAGCCAGGGCATGGGCCGTTGGCTGACGCTGGAACTGGCGCGTAAACAAGGCATCGCCATGCAGCTGGAGGTGCAACTGCCGGCCAAATTTGTCTGGGAAATTTCGCGGCTGGTGCTGGGCGAGCTGATCGACAAGCTGCCGGAGCAATCGGCGTTTTCGCCCACCACATTGACGTGGCGGCTGTACGACTGGCTGTGCGAACCGAGCAACCTGGAACAAGCGCCGCGGCTGGCGCAGTACCTGGAAGGCGGCGATGAGCGTCGGCGATTGTCGCTCGGCGCTCGCATTGCCGACGTCTTCGACCAATACCTGCTCTACCGCGACGACTGGCTCGCCGCCTGGGAGCGCAACGAGTTGCTCGACCTTGGCGCCGACGAAGGCTGGCAAGCCTTGCTCTGGCGCGAACTGACCCGCGACGGCCACCCGCACCGCGCCCGTTTGCTCGACGATTTACTGCGCCGCCTGCACGACGACACGCCCATCGCCGGCCTGCCCGAGCGCCTTTTGGTGTTCGGCATCAGCAGTTTGCCGCCGCACCATATGCGCGTGCTCGACGGCCTGGCTCGCCATGTTGAAGTGGTGGTCTGCGCCCTCAACCCGTGCCGCGAAGCCTGGGGCGATATTCGTGACGTTCGCGAGCTGGCCCGCCAGCCGGTGCTCAATATCGCCACGGCGGCTGACGATTGGTACCTGGACGTCGGCCACCCGCTGCTCGCCAGTCTCGGCAAACAAGGGCGCGACTTTTTCGACGCGCTGTTCGGCCTCGGCGGCCAGGAAATAGGGCTGTACTCCGAAGACGCCGACCTGCACGACACCTCGCTGCTGCGCGCCCTGCAAAACGATATTTTGCGCCTGCGCACGCGCCAGCCCGAAGAGCGGTTGGTGCTGCGTGAAGACGACCGCTCCCTGGAAGTGCATATCGCCCATTCGCCGCTGCGCGAGGTGGAAATTCTGCACGACCAACTGCTCGCCCGCTTTGCCGCCGACCCCACGCTCACGCCCGACCAGGTGGTGGTGCTGACGCCCGATATCGAACGCTACGCGCCCTTTATCGAAGCCGTGTTTGCCACCCGCGACAGCCACGGCCGCGGCCCCCGTTCGCCGCGTATTCCGTTCAGCCTGGCCGACCGCAGCTTGCGCGCCGAGCTGCCGATTATCGAAGCCTTCCTCGCGCTGCTGACCCTGGAGCAAAGCCGCTTCGGCGCTGAAGAAATTCTGACTTGGCTGGAACAACCGTCGATTGCCCGCCGTGCCGGTATCGAAAACGAAGACCTGCCGCTGCTGCGCGATTGGCTGCGCGAAGCCGGCGTGCGCTGGGGCCGCGACAGCGAGCACCGCGAGCAACTCGGCTTGCCTGCCGATGCCGCCTTCACCTGGCGCCAGGGCCTGGACCGTCTGCTGCTCGGGTTTGCCGCGCCGCCACAATTGGCTGGCGATGCCGCGCCACTGCTGGGCGACACCTGGCCGCTGGATGCCCTTGAAGGCGCCCGCGCGCAATTGCTCGGGCGCCTGGCTGGTTTCGTTCAGCGCCTGGCGTCCTTGGCCGAAGACCTGCAACGCCCACGCTCGCTGGCCGCCTGGGCCGACACGCTGCAAGCGATGATCGACGCACTGTTCGATGAGCGCGAAGCCGGCGACACCTTGTTGCTGCTCAGCCAGGCCTGCGCCGCCTTGCGTGACCAGGCGCAAGCCGCCGGCATCGAGCGGCCGCTGGAGCTGGCGCTAGTGCGTCAGCAACTGAGCACGGCGCTGGAGCAGGGCAGCGGCGCGTCCGGATTTCTCACCGGCGCGGTGACCTTCTGCACCATGGTGCCGATGCGCAGCCTGCCGTTCCGTCTGGTGTGTTTGCTGGGCCTGGACGATGGCGCGCTGCCCCGGCGCACGCCGGCTGCCGGCTTCGACCTGATTACCCAACACCCCCGTCGCGGCGACCGCGCGCGGCGTCTGGATGACCGTTATCTGCTGCTGGAAATTCTGCTGTCGGCGCGCGATGCCCTGTACCTCAGCTATGTCGGCCGCGACCCACGCAACAACGCCGAACTGCCGCCATCGGTGCTGATCAGCGAAGTGCTCGAAGCCGTCGACCTCACCGCCCAGAGCACCTGTAGGAGGGCTTCAGCCGCGATGCCCTTGAACCTGACACCCAGGCTCAGGAGCTCGCCAGCAAACACATGACCATCGCCCACCCGCTGCAACCTTTCTCGCCTGGCAACTTTGCCGGCGGCGCCCAGCGCAGTTACGCCGCGTCGTGGTTCCGCGCCGCCCAGCGCCTGGCCGAGCCGCCGCAAAGCAGCCCGGCAGCGTTTGCCGGGCGCCTGCCGGAACCCGACGCCGATTGGCTGCATATCGAGCCGTCGCAGCTGCTGCAATGCTTCCGCCACCCGGCGCGGTTTCTCTTGGAACAACGCTTGGGCTTGCGCCTGGCCGACAGCGACGAAGCCTTGGCCAGCGACGAACCCTTCGTTCTTGAAGGCCCGGCATGGCGCGGGTTGCGCCAGTTGGCGCTGGAAGCGGTAGAGCGCGACTGGACGCTGGAGCAGGAACGCGACATCGCCCGCGCCGCCGGCTGGTTGCCGACCGGCGAGTTGGGCCAGGCGTTGTGGGGCAAGTTGCGCGGCCCGGTGCGCGCCTTTGCGCCACGGCTGTTTGAAGCGCGCCCGGAAGAACAGCCGCAGCCGCTTTTGGTCGACGTGCAATTGGCCGGCGTGCATATCCACGGTTGGCTCGACGGCGTGACCTCCAGCGGCTTGTTTGAATGGCGCCTCAACGCCCCGAGCGCCTGGGATTTGCCCTCGTTCTGGCTGCGTCATGTGCTGCTCAACCTCAGCGCCACGGCGGATATCGCCCGCGAAAGCCTGCTGATTTCCCCCGTCCACGATTGGCAACTGGGCCCGCTGGCCAACCCGCGCGAACTGCTGGAACCCTGGCTGTTGGCCTACCGCGAGGCGCTGTGCGAACCGCTGCCGCTGATGCTGAAAAGCAGCTATGGCTTTGCCGAGGGATTGCTCAAGCCAGGGCGCAAAGAGCCCATCGAGGCGGCGCGCTTTAAGGCCAAAGTGGCCTGGGAAGGTGCGGACTTCAGCCCCCTGCCCGGCGAGTCGCAAGACCCGTGGTACGCCCTGGCGTTTCGTGATCGCGAGGTGCTCGGCGAGCGCTTTGAGGCCTTGGCCCAAGCGCTGATTCTGCCCGCGCTGCAAGCCTTGGCACCGGAAGGGGAGGACGAAGAATGAGCCTCGACCTTCACACCTCGTCATTCGCCGGCCGTTCGCTGATTGAAGCCAGTGCCGGCACCGGCAAAACCTGGACGCTCACCGCGCTGTACGCGCGCTTGCTGCTGGAGCGGCAACTGGGCGTCGGGCAGATTCTGGTGGTCACCTACACCACGGCGGCCACGGCGGAATTGCGCGAACGTATTCGCGGGCGCTTGGCCGAGTTGCTGGCGGTGTACGAAGGCACGCCCAGCGGCGACGACTTCCTCACGCGCCTGCACGCCCAATACCCCGGCGAAGAGGCGCGGCGCCGATTGCTGCTGGCCGTGCATGGTTTCGATGAAGCGGCAATTTTCACCATTCACGGCTTCTGCCAGCGCGCCCTGCAAGACGCCGCGTTCGAAGCCGGTGGCGATTTCGACAGCGAACTGGCCAGCGACGACCGCGAAGTGCTCGACGCCTTGCTCACCGACGCCTGGCGCCACGAATTAGCATCGGCCGACCCGGCCTGGGCGCGCTTTCTGGCGAAGAAAAAAATCACCCCGGCGCTGTTGCGCCAGCGCTTGCGTCCGCACTTGGGCAAACCCTATTTGCGTATCGAGCCGCGCCTGGCTGAACCGGCGCCGGCTTCTGATGAGCTAGCCGCAGCCAGCCAGGCTTGGAGTACCGCCGCCGAGCTGTGGCGCCGTGGCGGCTACGGCTGGATTGAGGAACTGCAAGAACACGGTGGCCTGAGCCAGAGCACGCACAAGGTGGCGAAGCTGCCATTGTGGTCGGCCGAACTGGACAGCTATTTCGCCGACCCGGCGGCGCTGTTCGATGCGCCAATTGGCTTGGGCAAACTCACCGGCAGCGCGTTGTTCAAAGCCACCAAGAAAGGCCATAACCCGCCGGTCAGCGCCGTTGCCGAAGCGTTCGACGCGCTGTTGCTGGCCATCGCCGACGCGCTGCCGGCTGGCGAGCAACGCTTGATTGCCTTGCAGGTGCGTCTGCTCGACCGCCTGAACGCCGAGCTGCCGGCACGCAAAGCCGCCCAGCGCATTCTGGCGTTTGATGATCTGCTCAATCGCCTGAACGAAGCCCTGCACGGCCCGGTGGCCGAGACCTTGGCGCACACGCTGCGCACCCGTTATCCGGTGGCCTTGATCGACGAATTCCAAGACACCGATCCGGTGCAGTACCAGATTTTCGACCGCATCTACCGAGACGGCGGCGACCTGTGTTTTGTCGGCGATCCCAAGCAGGCGATCTATGCGTTTCGCGGCGCCGACCTGGCCACCTACTTAACCGCCCGCGCCGCCGCCGAGCGGCGCTACGACTTGCCGTTTAACTACCGCTCCACCGCCGAGCTGATCGCTGCATTGAACCTGCTGTTCGCGCGGCCGCAACCCTTTGCCGTGGATGGCTTGGACTATCCGCAGGTGCGGGCTGGCATCAAGGCGCGCTCGCGGTTGGTGCTGCCGCCCGGCAATGAAGCGCCGTTGTCGCTGGTGTGGCTCGGTGATGAACCGCTGAACAAAGGCCGCGCCGATACGCTGGTGGCGGTCGATACCGCACAGCGCATCGCCACGTTGCTGGCCGCCAGCGCACAGGGGCAAGCGTATTTCGACAAAGACGGCACGCGCACGCCGCTCAAAGGCGGCGACATTGCCGTGCTGGTGTCCAACCATCGGCAAGCCTCGGAGGTGGCCGAGCAATTGGTGGCGCGCGGCGTGCCCAGCGTGCGGCGCGGCAACCAAAGCGTGTGGCACAGCGAGGAGGCAGCCGAGCTGGCGGCAGTGCTGGCGGCCTATGCCGAACCGGGCCGCGAGGGCGTGCTGCGGTATGCGTTGTCCACGCGCTTGCTCGGCCGCGACGCTCAGCAACTGGCGCGCTGTCAGGATGACGAGCGCGCCTGGGACCGTGAGCGCGAAGACGCCGAGTTGTATCACCAGCTCTGGCAGCAACAAGGATTTATGCGCGCCTTCCGCGCCTGGCTCGATCAAGAGCAAGTGGCCGAACGGCTGCTGGCAGCGCCTGATGGCGAGCGGCGCCTGACCAACGTGCTGCACCTGGCCGAACTGCTGCAAGCCGAGAGCCAGCAGCGGCCAGGCTTTGAACCGTTGCTGGCCTGGCTCAACGCGCAACGCGGCAGCGAAGGCGCCGGTGAAGATGCCTTGCTGCGTTTGGAAAGCGATGCCGAGCGCGTGCAGATCGTCACCATCCATACCAGTAAGGGCCTGGAATACCCGTTGGTGTTCTGCCCGTATCTGTGGAATGGCCGGCTGCTGGGGCAGCACAAAGACAGCGCCACCTGCCACGACGAGCACGGCCAGCCGATGCTCGACATGGGCAGCGAAAACCTCGACAGCAACCTGCAGCGCGCCCGCGAAGAAGTGTTCGCCGAGCAACTGCGTCTGGCCTATGTCGCGCTTACCCGCGCCCGCGATCGCCTGTGGTTGCATTGGGGCCCGGTGGCGGTGCCGGCACCGGTGAAGAAAACCGGCTTGCTGCCCGAAGAAGGCCTGCACAGCAGCGCCCTGGCGTGGTTGCTTCACGGCCGCGAACTGGCCGGCGCCGACGCGCTGGGCGAGTTGGCGCAGCACCTGAACGAGCGCAGCGGCGAAGCGCTGGCCAGCGAAATTGATGAACTGGTAGCCGTAAGCGGCGGCACCTTTGCGCGCTTGCCGCTGCTCAATAACGAAGCTTCGGCAGCGGGCGAGCAGCGCGCACCGGCGCCGCAGCAGCTCGGACAATTTGAGCGCAGCCTGCACAGCGCCTGGCGTATCGGCAGCTTTTCCGGGTTGTCGGCGGGCATGCACATGGAGGCGCCCGACCGCGACAACCTGAGCATTCCTGACGCCAGCGATCCGGGCCTGGGCTTTTTCGCCTTTCCCCGTGGCGCTCGCGCCGGTACCTGCCTGCACGCGGTATTGGAAGACTGGGCGCGGGGTAAAGGCGAGCTGCCGGCGTTGGTGGAACACGCGCTGACCGACCACGGCCTGTCGCGCGACTGGACCGAGCTTGCCGCCGACCATTTGCAACGCGTGCTCGACACCGACCTCGACGGCCACGGCCTGACGCTGGCCAGCCTGGTATCGGCGCGGCGTTTGCCTGAGCTGGGCTTTACCTTTCCGGTGGCGCATCTGGATGTGTATCGCCTGCGCGCCATTCTCGCCGACCCGCAATACGGCCTGGCGGCACCCATGCGCGAAGCAGCGCAGCGGCTGGAATTCGACAGCCTCAAAGGCTTTCTCAAAGGCTTTATCGACCTTACGTTCGAGCACGAAGGCCGCTGGTATATCGCCGATTACAAATCCAACTGGCTGGGGCCGGACGCCAGCTTCTACAGCGGCGAGCGCCTATTGCAAGCGCTGGCGGGCGAGCATTACTACCTGCAATACCTCATCTATTTGGTAGCGCTGCGCCGCTTCTTGCGCCAGCGCCTGGCGGACTTTACCGACGCGCAACTGGGCGGCGCCTATTACCTGTTCTTGCGCGGCATGCCGACGGCGGGCGTGTATTTTTCGCGGCCCGCCGACAGCCTGCTCGATGCCCTCGACCAGTTGTTCAACGAGGAGCAGCCATGAGCCTTGCCGATCTGCCCCTTGGGCCATTGGAGCGCGCATTTGTCGCCAGCTTGCAGCGCCTGGATGAAGACGCCAGCGAGCCGGTGCTCCTGGCCGCGGCGCTGACCTGCGCGGCGTTGGGCAACGGCGATGTGTGCCTGCTACTGCGGCGCTGGGCCGGGCAGCGGGCGTGGCCGGAAGTGGGCGGCGGTTTACTGGTGCCGGCGTTGGCGCCCTGGGTCGAGCAACTGCAGGCTTCGCCTTTGGTGGGCGCGCCCGGTGAGTTCGCGCCGCTGATACTCGACGGCGAGCGCCTGTATCTGGCGCGTTATCACCACTACGAAACGCAATTGGCGGCGCAGTTGCTGGCCCGAGGCAGCGCTAACCCCGAGGTGGACGAAAGCGTGCTGGCCGATGGCCTGGCGCGTCTTTTTGCCCGCAACAACAACCAGGCCGGGCCGGACTGGCAGCGTCTGGCCGCCGCGCAAGCAGTGCGCCGTAATCTTGCGGTTATCTCCGGCGGTCCGGGTACAGGCAAAACCACCACGGTGGTGCGCCTGCTCGCCGCGTTACTTGAACAACCGGGCGGCGAACGCTTGGCCATTGGCCTGGCAGCGCCGACGGGCAAAGCCGCCGCGCGCATGGCCGAAGCCATTCGTAATGCCAAGGCCGAGTTGCCGGTAAGCGAGGCGATCAAAGCGGCCTTGCCGGAAGAAGCGCGCACCTTGCACCGCCTGCTCGGCAGCCGGGGCGACACACCGCGCGTGCGCCACACGGCGGCCAGTCCGTTGCCGCTGGATGTGCTGGTGGTGGACGAAGCGTCGATGGTCGACCTGGCGCTCATGGCCAAACTGCTCGACGCGCTGCCCACTCACGCGCGCCTGATTTTGCTCGGCGACAAAGACCAACTCTCCGCCGTGGAAGCCGGCGCAGTGTTTGCCGAGCTGTGCGAGGGCCGAGGCTTTACCGCCGAAACCGCCGCCGATCTGCAACGCCTCACCGGCCAACCGGTGGAAGCACAAACGCCGAATTCGCGGCTTGGCGATGCGGTGGTGCTGCTCACCCACAGCCACCGTTTTGCTGGCGACAGCGGCATCGGTGAGTTGGCGCGCCGCATCAACAGCGGCGATGCCACTGGCACGCTCAACCTGCTGAAAGAGGGCAGGGCAGACCTGGCCTGGGAGCGTGAGCCTACGCCGAGTGCGCTGCTCGATCGTCTGGACCAAGGCTACGCGCCTTATCTGACGGCAGCGCGCAGCGGCGACGTGGCGGCGACCTTCGCGGCCTTCAACCGTTTCCGCGCCCTAACGGCGCAACGCCAGGGCGCATGGGGCGTGGAGGGCATTAATGAGGCGCTGGAAGCGCGGTTCAAACGGCGCTTCAGCCTGCCAAGCCGCGAGCGTTGGTATCCCGGTCGGGCGGTGATGGTGCGCCAGAACGACTATGCGCTCGGCCTTTTCAACGGCGACATCGGCATCTGCCTGGCCAGTGAAAACGGCCTGCGCGTGTTCTTTGAAAGTGCCGGCGAAACCGAACCGACCTTCCGCCCGTTTTCCCCAGCGCGGTTGCCCAGCCACGACAGCGCGTTCGCCATGACCGTGCACAAAAGCCAGGGCTCGGAATTCAGCGAAGTGCTGCTGGCGCTGCCCGACACCGCCAGCCCGCTGCTTACTCGCTCGCTGTTCTACACCGGCATTACTCGCGCCAAGCACAAGGTGGAAATCTGGGCCTTGCCGGCGCGCTTGATGGAAGCCGTCAGCACCCGCGCCGAACGGGCGGCGGGGTTGGCGGAGCGCTTGCGAGTGGACGGATTTGTGGCGCCGCTCGCGGCCGCTGAACCGCCGCCCGAACCGCCGAAAAGCCCGGAGAGCAAACCGGCAGGCGAGCAGGATCAGTTGAGTTTGTTTTGAAGCGAAACGCAGGCCTTTGGTCGGGTGCTGCTGCTGCGGTTTGACTCTGGGGAAAAGCGGTCAATGCTTGGCAGCAGCAGTGTTTCCCACCTCTCGACAAGGAACGGTCATGGCCAAGCGTCCTGTTGCCTCCGGCGCGCCTGCAACCGCAGCGAGCACCGGCAAAAAAGCTGCCTCCACGAAAAGCCCCGCCAAGAAGCCCGCCAAGCCCTCTAAGAAAAGAAGCGCCCCGCAAACATTGGATGTGCGCCGCGACTCCATGGATTTTCGCGACCTCACCTACAGCGCCTCGCTCACGCCGCTACCCGATGAGTTGTACCCGGTGTGGCCGCACCTGACGATTCTCGACCAGGGCACGCAAGGCGCCTGCACCGGTTTTGGCCTGGCCGCCACGGTCAATTATTTGCGCGCCAGCCGAGGCCAGCAGGGCTTGGTCAGCCCGGCCATGCTGTTCGCCATGGCGCGCCGCTACGACCAATGGCCGGGCGAGCGCTACGACTACAGCAGCGCTCGCGGGGCCATGAAAGGCTGGCACAAACACGGTGTATGTCTGGAGGCCAGCTGGCCGTTGACGCGCAAAGCCGGCATCACCCCGGCGATTCAGCAGGAAGCCTTGGACATTCCCCTCGGTGCCTACTTTCGGGTGTTCTCGCGTATCAATGATGTGCAAGCAGCGTTGCGCGATGTGGGCGTGGTGTTTGCCTCGGCGCAAACCCATGGCGGCTGGGAGGCGCCGCGCGATGGCGCGATTGTCTGGCGCCCGCAAGCTGGGGGAAGAAGACGGCGGTCACGCCTTCGCCATCGTCGGCTACACCCGCGACGGATTTCTGGTGCAAAACTCTTGGAGTGACTGGGGCGGTTTCACCGTTGGCAAGCACACCTATCCCGGCGTGGCGCTGTGGAGCTATGCCGACTTTGAAGCCAACATCTGGGACGTGTGGGTGGTGCAGCTCGGGGTGAAGGTCAATTTCCAGGTCACCGATACCGCCAGCCGCTACACCGCCGATGGCGGCGTCGCTCGAGCCGCGCAACCGGCGCCGCCTCAGGAATCGATTTACTTGCATTACCTGCACATCGACAACGGCCGCTTCGACGACCAGGGCCAATACGCCTCCGACGCCACGCAGCTGGACGCCATCATCGCCTCGCTGCAAACCACCCAGCCCAAGCACATTGTGCTGTACGCCCACGGCGGCCTGAATGCGGTGGAAGGCTCGGCCATGCGCGCCTTCAAATGGCGGCCGGTGTTCGAGGCCAACGGCATCTTTGAGCTGCACTTCATTTGGGAAACCGGCTTGTGGAGCGAACTCGGCGATTTATTGCGTATCAAGAAACCGGCGGTGGATGAGCGCGTCGGCGCGGCGAGTTCGTGGTGGGACAACCAAGTGGAAAAACTCACGCAGCCGTTGGGCTTTTCGCTGTGGCAGGAAATGAAGCTCGATGCCCAGCGCGCGTTCGTGCCGCAGGGCGCCGGCACCCAGGTGCTAAAGCGCTTGATTGCATGGTTAGCGGGGCAGGGCAGCGCGGCGCCAAACGTGCATTTGGCCGGGCACAGCGCCGGTTCAATCTGGCACGCCCATCTATTGCAGCGCTGGCAGGCGCAGGGCGGGCCGAAAATTGCCAACCTGCTGTTGTTCGCCCCGGCGTGCAGCGTGGCGCTGTATGAGCAAACCATTCTGCCGGCGTTGGGCACGACCATTGCCCAGCAAAAGCTGCTGATCCTCTCGGACCAGGCAGAGCAAGACGACAACGTGGGCCAGGTGTATCGCAAGTCGCTGCTGTATTTGGTTTCCAACGCCTACGACAACAAAACCGCTCGTATCCCGATTCTGGGCATGGAAGTTTTTCAGCCTGAGCGCCAGCCGAAAAACAGCACGTTGGTGATCGCCAGCAGTGCCAGCGCGCAAAGCAGCAGCCGCAGCCATGGCGGGTTCGATAACGATTTGCCGAGCATGAACAAATTGCTGCAAACGGTACTGGGCAGCGAGGTGCGGCGCTTGTTTAAAGACGAGGATATGCAGGGGTATTGAAGCGCCGTTTTGCCCGCGAGCAGACAAAACGGCGGCGGTGAACCATACAGATCAGAGCGTCCAGAACGGACGCAGCGCCTCATGGTTGGCTTCAGCGCGGGTAATGCCGATGTCGGCGAGTTGGGCGTCGGTCAAATTCAGCAGCGCGCGGCGGGTCGTCAGTCGACGCCAGAAGGCGCCCCAACGCGAGCCGTGCGGCGCTGCCACGGTGTTGAGCGCCACTGCCTTGGCGTGCGCCACTCTTCCCACCAACTGATCGTGACCCAAGGTCAACCGAACATCGCTAAGCCCATTCATTTCCCTCACCTGCTTCTGTGTGTATGTGGGAAGCATGATGCCGAGCCGAACAGAAACCCGACAGATTCAAAAAATGGGTATTTGCTCCATACAGATAAACCACCCGCTGAGCTGAATGGCGTTTTTGTGTGGCATCTGTATGGGTGTTGCCAAAACGCCGCACAAAACGCACGATCTGTGCTTTCCACGCGTGCGCAGGCTTTCCGCCATGACCCTTTATGTAAACCTTGCCGAATTGCTCGGTGCCCGTATTGAACAGGGCTTGTATCGCCCGGGCGATCGGCTGCCGTCGGTGCGTGCGCTGAGCGCCGAGCACGGCGTGAGCCTGAGCACGGTGCAACAGGCTTACCGTCATCTTGAGGATCAGGGCTTGGCGCTGCCGCGTCCGAAGTCGGGCTATTACGTACCGGAGGAGCGCCAACAGCCGGCGCTGCCGATGGTGTCGCGTACCGCGCAGCGGCCGGTGGAGGTTTCGCAATGGGACCAGGTGCTGGAGCTGATCAGCGTGGCGCCGGGCAGCGATGGTCTGATTCAACTGGGCCGCGGCCGGCCGGATCACACTAGCCCGACGCTCAAACCATTGCTGCGTTCGTTGTCGCGCCTCAGTCGCCGACAAGACCTCAACGGCCTCACCTACGGCTGCATTCGCGGCCACTTGCCGCTGCGTCAGCAAATTTCCCGGCTCATGCTCGACTCCGGCTGCCAGATTCCCGCCGAAGACGTGGTGGTAACGACCGGATGTCACGAGGCGCTGTCGGCCGCCATTCGCGCCATTTGCGAGCCGGGCGACATCGTCGCGGTGGATTCACCCAGCTTTCACGGCGTGATGCAGGCGCTTAAAGGCTTCGGCATGAAAGCGCTGGAACTGCCCACCGACCCGCTCACCGGCATCAGCCTGGAGGCGTTGGAACTGGCATTGGAACAGTGGCCGATCAAAGCCATTCAACTGACCCCCACGTGCAACAACCCCATGGGCTACATCATGCCGGACGCCAACAAGCGCGCTTTGATCGCCCTGGCCCAGCGCTATGACGTGGCGATTATCGAGGACGACGTGTACGGCGAACTGGCTTACCACTACCCGCGTCCACGCACGATCAAGTCTTACGACGATGACGGTCGCGTGCTGCTGTGCAGCTCATTTTCCAAAACCGTGGTGCCGGGGCTGCGCATCGGCTGGATCGCGCCGGGACGCTATCTGGAGCGCGTGCTGCACATGAAATACATGGGCACCGGCACCACGGCGCAGCTGCCGCAACTGGCTCTGACCGAGTTTATTGAAGGCGGTCATTACGAGCCGCACATTCGCCGTATGCGCGCGCAATACGCCCGTGGTCGCGACCAGATGACCGAATGGGTGCGCCGCTATTTCCCGGCAGGTACGCGAGTGAGCCGGCCGCAAGGTAGCTTTATGATTTGGGTAGAAATGCCCGAAGGCTTCGACAGCCTGCGCCTGAACCGGGAACTGAAAGCGCACAAGATTCAGATCGCACCAGGCAGCATTTTTTCGGCGGCGGGCAAATACCGCAACTGCTTGCGCATGAGCTACGCCAGCAAGCCGGACGCCAAAACGGAAGCGGCAGTGAAGGTGGTGGGGGAGACGGTGGCGCGGTTGCTGGCGGAGCACGCCTAAACCGCTAAAAGCCCCTCACCCCTAGCCCCTCTCTCGCAAGCGGGCGAGGGGGACAGAACAGCGCGGTCAGCTCCCTCTCCCGTTTACGGGAGAGGGTTGGGGTGAGGGCAAGCGGCTGACGCGATCATTTCCCCCCGACCGCATTCGAGGGCGCGTGCTCGCCCAACCCATTCCCCCGCCACAACAACAGCACAAACCCCGCAGCACCCACCGCCATCAGCAGCGGCAACGCGTGCCCGCTAATCCACTGGCTCACGGCACCCGTCAGCAGCGGCCCGATCAGGCAGCCAATGCCCCAGAGCTGGGAAATATGGGCATTGGCGCGCACCAGTTGGTCATCGCGAAATCGCTCGCCGATCAGAATCAACGACAGGGTAAACAGCCCGCCCGCGCTGGCGCCGAATAGCACCCACACCGGCCAGATCAGCGGCGTATGCAGCAGCACGGGCACGCATAAGCTGGAGATCAACAGCACCAAGCCGCACCCCAGAAACAGTCGCTCGCGCGACATGCGATCGGCCAGCCAACCGATGGGCAGTTGCAACAACGCATCGCCCACCACCACCACGCTGGCCATCAGCAGCGCGGTTTCCTGAGAGAAACCCTGGCGCAGGCCGTAGACCGGCAGCAGGGTCAGCATCATCGCCTCGAAGGCGGCAAACAGACTGACCGCCCAGGCAATCGCCGGCATGCTCGCGCAAAACGCCCACAGGCCGCGACCCGAGGCGCTATGGCCATCCACTTTCGGCGCGCCGGTGCGGCCCATCAGCATCAGTGAACCGCCAATTAGCAAGCCGGTGCCGGTCCAGAAACCCAGATCAGTGGCGGTGCCCAGCAGGCTTAGCACCAGCGGCCCGCACAGTTGGCTCAGCGCGTAACCCGTGCCATACAACGCCACCAGCCGCCCGCGCCAACGGTCGACGGCCAGTTGATTGATCCAGCTTTCGCCGAGGATAAACACCACCGTCAGCGCGACGCCCAAGAGCAAGCGCAGCACCAGCCAAACCGGATAGCTGGGCAACAGCGCCATGGTGGAAATGCCCAGGGCGCTGATCAGAAAGCAGATTTGCATCAAGCCCGTGGTGCCAAAACGCGCCGCCAAGCGGCCGGCCAATACCGAACCCAGCAGCACGCCCACCGCCGGCATCGCCGCCATCACACCAATGGCGAAGTTGCCGTAACCCCAGCCCTCCAAACGCAGCGACACCAACGGCATGGTCACGCCCAGCGCCAAGCCGATGCTGACCACCGCCGCGACCACGGCGAAATAGGTTCCCCAACGCATCACCACGGACTCTCTCCCTCCAGTCGCGCCACAAAATAAAACGGCCGGGTCTCTTCGCAGAAACCCGGCCGCAGGTATGGCTCCAAGAGCCGGCTCTTAAAGAGCGGACCTTACTGTTCAGTCGTAAAAACCGAACTCACCTCAACACCATCTTCAAACGGACGACCCGAAGATCGCCCCGATATCACAGTTTAATCCACGTCGATTTCAGCTCGGTGTACTTATCGAAGGCGTGCAGCGACTTGTCCCGACCGTTACCCGACTGCTTGAACCCGCCAAACGGTGCGGTCATGTCGCCGCCGTCGTACTGGTTCACCCACACGCTGCCGGCGCGCAGGGCCTTGGCGGTAAGGTGGGCTTTGGAGATGTTGCTGGTCCAGACCGCAGCGGCCAGGCCGTAGATGCTGTCGTTGGCGATTTCCACGGCTTCTTCGGCGGTGTCGAAGGCGATAACCGACAGCACAGGGCCGAAGATTTCTTCCTGGGCGATACGCATGGAGTTGGTCACGCCGTCGAAAATGGTCGGCTCAACGTAAGTGCCGCCAGTGGATTCCAGCGTGCGCTTGCCGCCAGCCACCAGCTTGGCGCCATCGGCATGGCCGGCTTCGATGTAGCTCAGCACGTTGTTCATTTGCTGGGTGTCGACCAGGGCACCGACGTTGGTTTCCGGGTCCAGCGGGTTGCCGGCTTTCCAGCCTTTGAGGGCGTCGATCACCATCGGCACGAATTTGTCTTTGATCGAACGCTCGACCAGCAGACGCGAACCAGCGGTGCACACTTCGCCCTGGTTGAAAGCGATGGCGCCGGCAGCGGATTCAGCCGCCGCTTGCAGGTCTGGCGCGTCGGCGAAAACGATGTTGGGGCTCTTGCCGCCGGCTTCCAGCCAAACGCGTTTCATGTTGGATTCGCCCGCATACACCATCAGTTGCTTGGCGATTTTGGTCGAACCGGTGAACACGATGGTGTCGACATCCATATGCAGCGCCAATGCCTTGCCAACGGTGTGGCCGTAGCCGGGCAGCACGTTCAGCACGCCAGCTGGAATGCCGGCTTCGATGGCCAGTTGGGCGATGCGGATGGCGGTCAGCGGCGATTTTTCCGAAGGCTTGAGTACCACCGAGTTACCGGTGGACAGCGCTGGGCCGAGTTTCCAGCAGGCCATCATCAGCGGGAAGTTCCACGGCACGATGGCGCCGACTACACCGATTGGCTCGCGCGTCACTAGGCCCAGCTCGTTGTGCGCGGTGGCGGCTACTTCGTCGTAGATTTTGTCGATGGCTTCACCGCTCCACGACAGCGCGCGGGCGGCGCCCGGTACGTCAATGTTCAGCGAGTCGCTAATGGGTTTGCCCATGTCCAGGGTTTCGAGCAGGGCCAGCTCTTCGGCGTTCTGATCGAGCAGGGCGGCAAAGCGGATCATGATTTCTTTGCGCTCAACCGGCGCTTTGCGCGACCACACGCCGGAATTGAAGGTGGCGCGGGCGTCTTTGACAGCGAGGTCGGCATCGGCCTGGTCACAGCTGGCGACTTGGCCCAGCACACGGCCGTCAACCGGGCTGACACAGTCGAAGGTGTCGCCCGATACCGCTGCGGTGTATTCACCGTGGATAAAGGCGCGGCCTTCGATCTTCAGATCCTGGGCGCGTTTTTCCCAATCGGCGCGGCTCAAGGTAGTCATGTGTGCGTCCTCTTATTAGTTGAGCTTTATCAAGACGAAACAGGCGTTGCATGCACGCGCGCCTGTCAAAAATTCTGCAAGCCTACTCGGCTCGCCGGTGCCGGCCACACTAAACCAGAGCACAGCGCCTTTCCAATATTTTTTACACGAGGGCAGTAAACACCCTTGTCATGTTCGTTTTATTAAACATAGACTGCGACGCTCCGCTGCATGGGTCGTCGTCTCGACGTTCAAGGCATTGAGCGGCTGTGCTGGCCACGAAGGCTGCGCAGAAAAACACACACTTACTTACGCGCTTGGACTGGGACCAGACCATGAATATTGCCGCCGTCGTCGACTTCGCCACTGCCACCACTGCCGCCGAGCACTATCGCCCCGCCGCAGAAAAGGTGCTCCAGGGCGACCCCGAGCAAAGCGTGCGCAACCACTACGCCAGCCCGTGCGGCCAGTTTGCCAGCGGCATCTGGGAAGGCGCGGTGGGGCAGTGGACGGTGAACTACAGCGAACATGAATACTGCGAAATTCTGCAAGGCGTGTCGGTGCTGCGCGACGGCGAAGGCAACGCCAAAACCCTGCGCACCGGCGACCGCTTTGTTATCCCGGCTGGCTTCTCCGGAACCTGGGAAGTGCTGGAAGCGACCCGCAAGGTCTATGTGATTTTCGAGCAAGCGGCGAGCTGATACCGCTTCGACTGATTTCCTGCGTGAACTTTTTAACCCGCTCCCCGCGGGTTTTTTTATGGCCCGAATAACCCGGATGTGGATGGGCTGCGTGGCATGTATATAGGGGCGCTTGTGCTGATCCTGCTGATCCGCGTTCAAGTCGGTACCGGAGGCGGTTTTGACTCCCATCTCGCCACGCCTGTGAAAGGAGCGGGCGCTGTTAAAACTGTTACGCGAAGCACCGCAGAGACCTGTCAATTTGAGGGAAAACGATCATCTGCGCAGGCCTGGTGCGATGCGCGTGCAGTTGAGACAAGTAGCGCGAGCAGGCGGTCCTGAGCAATGGGAATCTGCATTTTTTGCTCTCTCGCCGGTTGCATTGCGCAATTCTAGGGTTTCGCGCAATTGACATTAGATAGTGGCTAGCCGGGCTCACCTGAACAGTTGCCGCGAAACCGGAAAAAATCTGTTTTCCCTGCGCATCAACAGAGAAAACACCTGTAGGAAATTGAAAACTGTACTGGTCGACAGCCGCCGTCTTCGCAGAACCTGGCGAACTCGACAGGATTTTTTGAGTAAAAACGCCTCAAAAGTGGGCGAACCGATACAGTTTGCACCGTTATGGATAAAACAGTTTGTGTATAAACTTCCCACTACCAGCACAATTTGAGGGAACTGTGACTACAAGGTCAGCTGTGCGAGGCGCAACATACGCTTCAGTTAAATAACCAGTCCCGCCATAAGCGGAAGGAAGCAAACCATGGAACGTACCCTCAGTTCCGACATGTTCGTAAGCGAAAAAAGTTCGAAAGCCCAAGCTGCTCTGCCACTGCGCATCGTCTCCAATCTGCTGCTCTGGCAACGCCGCATGTCCAGCCGCCACCAGTTGGCCCGCTTGGATCCACGTCTGCTGGCAGACGCCGGTATCAGTGAAGCCCAGCGCTTCGCCGAGCTGAGCAAGCCGTTCTGGCGTTAAGTGTTGTAACTGGCTGAGGCATTTTTTCGCACCAGCCACTGAATTGAATAAACGAAGCCCGCCGCAGGAAACTGCCGGCGGGCTTCGTCGTTTCTGGCCCAGAAAAGCCGTTTAAACAGCTGCGCGTGGGAAGTGCGGTACAGTTTGAAAAATACGTAAACTGAAGCCGTACAATTTCTGCCTGCTGTCACTGCCGCGTTACATGTGGCTGGGGGACGATGTTTCCCCATACCCAGCACTCGCGATACAGCGAGAAGGAACGTGCCATGGAACGCGCACTCGGCCAAACCGCCGCTCTTCTGCCCACCCTTGCCCAACGGCGTCCTTTTGTTAAACGCGTTGCCGGCGCCGTTGCGCTGTGGCTGCGCAACGGCCATACCCGCCGGCAGTTGGCGCGGTTGGATGAACGCCAGTTGGCGGATGCGGGCATCAGCTTGTGTGATCGGGAAGTGGAGTTGAGCAAACCGTTCTGGCGCGAGTGAGCGCCATGGTTCGGCTTTTGTTGGGCTTCGCCAGAGGCTCAACCCAACCTGCGGTCGCGAACCTTTTGTTTTCCGCGTGCGAACCTTCCTTATTCATGCCCCTCCAAGTGCGACCCAAGCGCCGCCGCTGCGCTAGTCTGTCTAGCGATGTCGCCCTTCGTCTCATCTGGAGAAATGCCATGACCACCTTGCGCCTGCTAACTGCTGCTGCACTGCTAACCGTCGCCGCTAGCGCCTCGGCGACCAGTTTTGTTTACACCACCGATGCCGTGGTCGGCGCCGTTAAAGGCACGTCCGATGTCACGTCGGATCTTTCCTCCTCCTTTGGCGACGACAAAATCGTGCTCGCCGCCCGCGAAGACGCTGCCAGCTTTGTCGCCACCGCCGGTGATCTCCGTGGCGCGCGCCTGGAAGCTGCTCTGGCGCATATCCGTCAGCAAGCGCCGCAATTGCAAGCCAGCAGCGACTTGCAACTGGCCCAGTCCATCCTGGTTTTGTAAGCCTGCCGACACGGCGCGACGCTTGGCCCCACGTCGCGCCTTCAGCTAAGCCTTGGCGCCCGCCGTTGCGGGCGTTTTTGCGACCGCCATCAAATAGCCACAATTGGCTTGGAACTGGCTCTGTCCAAATTCGTCCAAGTGTTTCACTCGCTATCAAGTCATTTTTCCCGCATTTGTTTCGGAGATTTCTCTATGCGCCGTCCGCTTCCGCTCGCCGCTTTCGCTTTGCTGCTCGCCACCGGTGCCGCCCAGGCCCATACCTTGGTGGAAACCAGCGAAATCATCGTTCGCGCCTTCGGCCGTACTATCGATTTCACCTCCGACACCACCACCTCCGTGCGCGATTCCAAAGTCGTGCTCGAAGCTCGTGATGACGCTGCCAGCTTTGTCGCCAGCGAAGGCTCCATTCGTGGCGCCCAATTGGAAGCGGCGTTCACCACCCTGCGCGACCGCGTTCCCGAAGCCCGCGATGCCAGCGACCAGACGCTGGCCGAGGCTATTCTCGCCCTGTGAAGCACCTTTTCGTTCGCGGCGGCGCTTGGCTGTTAGGCGCCGCGCTGCTGTGCGGCGCGAGCCTGGCTCAGGCGCAACTGCGCCTTGAGCTGCAACGTGACGGGTTGAGTGCCAGCGAGCAACAGGCCAGTCAGACGCTGCTCGACGAGGCCATGGCCGCGCTACCACCGGCTTTCGTTCAACGCCTCGACCGTTCGGTGCAGGTGCGTTGGACCGACGAACTGGAAACCAACGCTTACGGCCAAGCCCGCAACGCATCGTTGTTAGTGCTCAACCAACGGCTATTGCCTGGGTTGACTGACGGCTCGGCCGCACGCGAACACACGCAACGCCCCCACGGCACCGTGCGCCGGGAATTGCTGGCTACGGTGCTGCATGAACTCACCCATATTTATGACCGCGCGCGGCTGTGGTCACCGGGGGAGAAAACGCGGCTGCTGCGTTGCCAGCGTCAGGCCAAAACCCAGGGCGTGATTGGCCAGATGGCGGACTGCCGTGGCCAGACCGAGCGGCGCTTTACCCTCAGCGACGATCCGCGCCTGCTCGATCTTGCCGGCTGGCCGCAATACGTCGGCCGACGTGGCGAGCGCGAAGCCCGCAACGGTCAGGTCGCGCGCAGCCCCGACATCTACGAGCTGAGCAACCCGCGCGAATTCGTGGCCGTGAACATGGAGTATTTCCTCCTCGACCCCGCCTACGGCTGCCGCCGCCCAGCGCTCAATCGCTACTACCGCGAGCAGTTCGACGGCTGGGCGCCGGCCACTGCCCAGCCTTGCCCGAGCACCTTCGCCTACCTAAATGCCGGTCGTGATTTTGCCCGCCAGCCCTTGGGCAAGCTCGATCCCGAGCGCGTGTACGAAGTCGATTATTTGCTCGCCGAGGCCAACGACGAGTGGGCCAGCCGCTGGGGTCATAGCATGTTGCGCCTGGTGATTTGCGCCCCAGGCCGACCGCGCGGTCCCGATTGCCGGCTGGACATGGACCAGCACCTGGTCTTGTCCTACCGCGCCTTTGTCGGCGACTTGCAGCTGTCGAGCTGGGACGGCCTCACCGGCGTGTACCCCTCGCGCCTGTTTGTGCTGCCGCTTAGCCAGGTGATCGAGGAATACACCAAGGTGGAGCTGCGCGGGCTGGTGTCGGTGCCGCTCAAACTCGATCGCCCGCAGCTCGAAGCGCTCGTCGAACGCGCCGCCGAGCAGCATTGGAGTTACGACGGCAACTACTACTTCCTGTCCAACAACTGCGCCGTGGAAACCCTGAAACTGCTGCGCAGCGGCACCGATCAGGCGCAGCTGCAAACCCTCGACAACATCATGCCCAACGGCCTGCTGGAAGTACTGGCGGGGCGGAATCTGGCGGACCTCAGCGTGCTCGATGATCGCCGCGAAGCGCTGCGCCGCGGCTACCGATTCGACTCGTTTCGCGACCGCTATCAGGCCATGTTCGAGGTGCTCAAAGAGCGCCTGCCCATCCCGCAGCACGCCGTGGATGAGTGGATCAGCCTGAGCGCCGAGCAGCGTCGCAGCTGGTTTGAAAAAGCCGACCTGCGTGCCAGCGCCGCCATGCTGCTACTCGAACAGGCCGCGCAGCGCCGCCAACTTTTGCTGGCGCAAGACGAACTCAAGCGCCGCTACCTCAGCAGCCGGGCGCTGGCCGATGGCAGCAGTGGTGAAGCGGGTAAAACTCTGGAGAAAATCCTCGCCAATAGCGGCTTTCTAAGCCGCCCGGCGGAGCTGCTCGACGGTGGCTACGGCCTGCCGCAGGCCAGCGAATGGCAGACGCTGCAAGCCGAGAGCGACAGTCGCCAGAAAGAACTTCGCCAGCTTAGCGACGACCTCGACGGCCAAGTGCGCAGCCTGCTCGAACCCCAGCGCCTGGCCGCGCTGGATGCCGGAGACGCCAACCTGAAACTGCTTAGCGAGCACCTGCGCGCGCTGCACAAAGCGTCCGGCGGTTTGGTGCTGCCGTAAGCCTCAGGTGCTTTCGCCATCTTCCGACGGCAAGTGTTCATCCAGATGCAGCCACGGCAAACGCGTGGTGACCCAGATGTGCCGATCAGGTTTGGCCTGGTCGGGATGGTCGAGGGTGCCGACCGTAATGTCGATGGTTTGCGGGCTGTGCTCGGTATGGAACGTCAGGTGCGCGCCGCAGGTAGGACAAAACGAACGGGTGCAGCCGGGTGAAGAAACGAAGCCTTGGGGCGTGCCCTGGGTCCATTCGGAAACGCTCCAGCGGCACCGTGAACCAGGTGGTGACCACCGCGCCGCTGGTGCGCCGGCACATGCTGCAGTGGCAGTGGGCAACGTCATTGAAGGGCGCGTTGAAGCGGTAGCGCAGGGCGCCGCATTGGCAGCCGCCGGTGTGGATGTCCGTCATGGTGAAGCCTCCCGAGTTGCCGACAACCCGCCCGGTTCGTGTTGCGCCTCGCGCCTTGCCTGCGCAAGATGCCGGCTTGAGCCAAGCGGGGAGCGTGTCGTGTTGCAGTTGTGGTTGGCCTTGTGGCCGTTGTTTGCCTTGATCATCGCCGGTTTCGCCCTGCGTCGCCTGCGCTTTGCCGGTGACGAGTTCTGGCCGACGGCGGAACGTCTCAATTACTTCGTTCTTTTTCCGGCGTTGTTGTTCAGCAATTTAGCCACCGCGCCCCTGGGCGATCCGGCGTTACCACGCCTGGCCTTGGCCGTGCTGCTGGGTCTGGGCGTGGCGTGGGTGGCGCTGCTGCTGTGCAAGCGCCTGCGCCACTGGACGGCCGCGCGTTTCGGCGCCATCAGCCAGGGCGTGCTGCGGTTCAACACCTACCTGGGGCTCGCCGCCGTGGGCAGCTTGTATGGCAAGGAAGGGCTGACGCTTGCCGCCTTGATGCTGGCAATGATGGTGCCGGCCGTGAACCTATTGTCGGTTTGGGCGCTGACGGCGGAGCGGGGCGTTAGCGCGCGCAACTTGCTGCTGCCGATTGTGCGCAATCCGCTGATTCTCGCCTGCGCCGCTGGCGCGCTGGTCAACGTGTTGGGCATTGGCTTGCCCGGTGGCAGCGACCGCCTACTCAACCTGCTGGCCGTCGCCAGTTTGCCGCTTGGCTTGCTCTGCGTCGGCGCGGCCCTGCGCCCGCAGGAGCTGGCCGGCGAGGCGTCGGCGTTGGCGTGGAACTGTGTGGCTCGCTTGCTGCTGATGCCGCTGCTGGCCTTTGCGGTGGCTCGAGCGTTGAGCCTGCCGCCGTTGCCGAGCAGCGTGCTGATCCTGTTTTTCGCCCTGCCTACCGCGCCGACTTCCTATGTGCTCACCCGCCAGCTGGGCGGCGACAGCCAGCTCATGGCCGGCATCATCACCCTGCAAACCTTGTTCGCTGCCGTCAGCCTGCTGTTGGTCCTGAGCCTGCTCGGTTAAGCCCGCTGCGCATTGAAAGCTGGCTGAAAGTTTCGCCGCTTAGCATCCCACCACCGCCGGCACTCGACCGGCCGCCGGCCGCTGTGTGCGTGCTGGCGAGACTTCCAACAATAAAAATTGGTGATTGCCATGCCCCGCTGCGCTGTTGCTGCACCTGTTCTCCGTCCCCCTCGAGCCTGTCGCTGAGCCCGTCACCCTGACGGCCGCCCGCCACCACGCCCGCTAATGCACGGAGAATTCCTATGTTGACCCTCCTTGGCTTCGCCATGGTCATCACGTTCATGTACCTGATCATGAGCAAACGCCTGTCGGCGCTGATCGCCCTCATCATCATCCCGATTGTTTACGCGCTGGTTGGCGGCTTTGCCGGGCAGATCGGCCCGATGATGCTCGAAGGCATCACCAAGCTCGCGCCCACCGGCGTGATGCTGATGTTCGCCATTCTCTACTTCGCCCTGATGATCGATTCCGGCCTGTTCGACCCCGCCGTGCGCAAGATTCTCAAACTGGTCAAAGGCGACCCGCTGAAAGTGTCGGTGGGCACCGCCGTGCTGGCGCTGGTGGTGTCGATGGATGGCGACGGCGCCACGACCTACATGATCTGCGTGGCGGCCATGCTGCCGCTTTACCAGCGCCTGGGCATGAGTCCACGGATCATGGCCGGGCTGATTATCCTGGCCGGTGGCGTGATGAACATGACCCCCTGGGGCGGACCCACCGCCCGCGCCGCCAGTGCGTTGCATGTCGACCCCTCGGATATTTTCGTGCCGATGATTCCGGCCATGGCCGCTGGCGTGCTGGCGATTCTGGCCATCGCCTACTTCTACGGCAAACGTGAGCGTGCGCGCTTGGGTGAACTGCATTTGCCGGGCGAAGCCGTGGGCGGCGCCGAGATCAGCGTGTCGCAATTTCCCGACGCACGCCGGCCGAAACTGCTGTGGTTCAACGGCGCGCTGACCGTGGCCTTGATGGTCGCGCTGATTCAAGGCCTGCTGCCGCTGCCGGTGCTGTTTATGCTCGCGTTCGGCATCGCCATGATCGTCAACTACCCCTGCCTGCAGCAGCAAAAAGAGCGCGTGGCGGCCCACTCGGCCAACGTGCTGGCGGTGGTTGGGTTGATTTTTGCGGCGGGTATTTTCACCGGCATTCTTTCTGGAACCGGCATGGTCGACGCCATGTCGAAAAGTTTGCTGGCCGTTATTCCCACCGCCATGGGCCCGTATCTGGCGGTCATCACGGCCGTGGTGAGCATGCCGTTCACGTTTTTCATGTCCAACGACGCCTTCTACTACGGCGTTCTGCCGGTGCTGGCCGAAGCCGCAAGCCACTACGGCATCAGTGCCGTGGAAATGGCCCGGGCTTCAATCGTTGGCCAGCCGGTGCACTTGCTCAGCCCGTTGGTGCCTTCGACCTATCTGTTGGTGGGCCTGGCCGGCATCGAGTTTGGTGACCATCAGCGCTTTACCCTGAAATGGGCAGTTCTGGTTTGCCTGTGTATCCTTGTCGCCGCGCTGCTGATGGGAATTTTCCCCGTGTTTGGCGGCTAACGATTTTTTTCACCTTCACGTATTGGAAAGACGAGGACGCTGTACATGGAATGGCTGACCAGCCCGGAAATCTGGATTGCATTTTTTACCCTGACGGCGCTGGAGATTGTGCTCGGGATCGACAACATCATCATGATTTCGATCCTGGTCAGCCGTATGCCCAAAGACATGCAGCCCAAGACCCGTTTCTTCGGTTTGGCGCTGGCCATGGTCACGCGAATTCTGCTGCTGCTGTCGATCACCTGGGTGATGCGTCTGACCGCCGACCTGTTCAGCATCATGGGTCACGGCTTCTCCGGGCGTGACTTGATTCTGTTCTTCGGTGGCCTGTTTCTGCTGTGGAAAAGCAGCACCGAGATGTACCAGAGCCTGGAAGGTGAAGACGAAACCAACGACGCGCCCAAAGGCATGGGCAGCGGCTTTATCGGCACCATCATTCAGATCGCCATTATCGATATCGTGTTCTCGCTGGACTCGGTGATCACCGCTGTCGGCATGGTGTCCCATGTACCGGTCATGATTGCCGCCATCGTCGTGGCCGTGATGGTGATGATGCTCGCCGCCGGCACCATCAGCGCGTTCATCGACAAGCACCCGTCGCTGAAAATGCTCGCCTTGTCGTTCCTGATCATGGTCGGCACGGTGTTGATTGCCGAGGCCTTTGATGTGCATGCGCCGAAAGGCTACGTGTACTTCGCCATGGCGTTCTCGCTGGCGGTGGAAGCGGTGAACATCAAAATGCGCACCGTGCGTGATCGCAAAAAGAATGAAGCGGTGAAGCTGCGCAAGGATATTCCGGGGCAGTAATGGCCCAGCGGTTGACGTGAAAATCCCCGGTTATGCCGGGGATTTTTTTATCCGTGGTTTTCTTTGTACTGGGCGAGGGCGGGCAGCAATTGCCGGGAAATGGCTTCGCGCACGGCCGGCAGCATGACGGCGCCGCTGCCGAGCATTTGCTCGACGAGTTTGCGCAGGGCCAGTGCACGCGGGCCGTCGAGGCCGAGCACGGCGTGTTCGCAGGCCTGTTCCGGCGAGGCGCCGGGCGGCACGGTGAAGCCCAGGGTTTGCAGGCGGTCGCGCAGGTCGTCCTGGTCGATCAGGTCAGCGTGCATCATGGCCGTGGTCCTTGTTGCGGGGGAGGTGGGGTCGATTCTGGTGAGGGGTTGGGCTGGCTTCAAGGGCGATGGCTGTTATATGCATGAAGAGGTCGTTTTCAACTAATTCCCGGTCGTTCGTGATGGGCACAATGGCGGCCAGAGTGTCAGCCTTGATTGGCGGGCGTTGGCTGTTTTGGTTGGGTTTGGTCACCTGATCGAGGTTGTCCGGTTCGACGTTGGCGCTCCCTGTTAGAAGCATTTTGGCCCCCCGTGCTGTGTCGGCTTTTCGGGGGGCTTTTTTTGGGTGTTGGATCGTCGTTTGGCGCAGGTGGCGGCCCAAACCTCCGTCATCCTCGCGCACGCGGGGATCCAGAATTTTCAGTCGGACGCGGTAGCGACCCAAAACCCTCGTCATCCTCGCGTACGCGGGGATCCAGAATCTCCAGGCGAACGCGGTGGCGGCCCAAACCCCCGTCATCCTCGCGCACGCGGGGAGCCAGAATCTCCAGTCAAGCGTGGAGCCGGCACAAACCTCCGTCATTCCCGCGCAGGCGGGGATCCAGAATCTCCGGTCGAACGCGGTGGCGGCCCAAACCCCGCGTCATCCTCGCGCAGGCCACGGTCCGACGATTCGGAATCCAGAATCTCCAGTCGAACGCGTTAGCGGCCCAAACCCCCGTCATTCCCGCGCAAGCGGGAATCCAGAATTTCCAGTCGAACGCGGTAGCAGTACAAACCTCCGTCATTCCCGCGCAGGCGGCGGTCCGACGATTCGGAATCCAGAGTCTCCAGTCAAGCGTGGTGGCGGCCCAAACCCCGCGTCATCCTCGCGCACGCGGGGATCCAGAATTTCCAGGCGGACGCAGCTGTGGAGGTATTCATTACCGCGTGTGCTGAACGTTTTTGTTTCGCGCCTTACGCGCGAGTCACTTTTAGCATTGCCCTAAAAGTAACCAAAAGGTCTAGCCCCTACCTTGGGTCTGCGCTGCGCTCCGACTTCCCTCCTTCCATCGCCACTCCGGGGCACGGCGAGACGGGCCATCCTTGGCCCGACACGCCTCTCGCGGCTCCCGGCCGCTCAACCCCCTGCGCAACGACTCCACTCGGCCTGCGATGAACGGTGCGGGGTGGATCACAAGCAAGATCAAAAGCGGTGAAGCAACAGCGGTGAAGCAAAAGCGTGGAGCAAAAGCGGTAGGTCAACATCTCGCGGCTGAAGCCGCTCCCACAGGGGGGCGGTGGTGCTTTGCTTATTGTGGGAGCGGCTTTAGCCGCGATGCTTTTGCGGCGGAAGGCTGATTATCCGGCCGGCATATTCGGGCTTTTCCATCTCGCCTTGCGCGATCACCAGCCCTTCAATCCTGGCCAACGTCGTGGCGCTAAACGGCGCCGACTTCGGCCCGTTGATGTCCACGTGCAGCAGCATCTGTTCACTCACGGCCACGGCATCTTGCTGTCCGTCGCGGTAAAGGCTGAGGTACAGGTGCAGCCGTTTCTGGTCGTGCCCGAGCACTTGCAAACGCACCTCTACAGTTTGGTTTTCTTTCACTTCGTGCAGGTAGTTGAGGTGCACTTCCAGGGTGAACAGGCTGTGGCCGGTGGCTTCGCGGGCGTTGGCGTCGAGGCCGAGGGTGTCCATCAGCGCATCCACGGCCTGGCTGAAGATCAGCAGGTAGTAGGCGTCGCGCAGGTGGCCGTTGTAGTCGACCCAGTCGGCGCTGATGGGGGTGCGGTAAAGGCGGTGTTCCATGGGCGCGGTCCTCAGTCGGCGAAGGCGAAGCCGTGTTTGGTTTTGCAGGTTTTGACGGCGTCCAGCACGGCCATCAGGCAGTCGTCGCGGTAGCGTTCCAGTTCGGCGATGCTGCGTTGGCCTTGCTGTTCGGTGGTGCCGGCCACTACGTCGTCGATGAGTTTTTCGGTCAGCTCGGGGGCGGGCAGGTAGGTCCAGGGCAGTTGCAGGGCGGGGCCGAATTGGGCCATGAAGTGGCGCATGCCGGCGTCGCCACCTGCCAGGGTGTAGGTCAGAAAGGTGCCCATGAACGACCAGCGCAAACCGGCGCCAAACCGAATCGCGTCGTCGATTTCGCCGGTAGTGGCGACGCCGTCGTTGACCAGGTGCAGGGCTTCTCGCCACAGCGCTTCGAGCAGACGGTCGGCGATAAAGCCGGGCACTTCTTTGCGTACGTGCAGGGGCCGCATGCCAAGGGCCTGGTAAACCTCGATGGCGGCCTGAACCGCTGCCGGTGCGGTGTGTTGGCCGCCGACCACTTCCACCAGCGGCAGCAGGTAAACCGGGTTGAACGGGTGGCCGACTACGCAGCGTTCCGGGTGCGTGGCGTCGGCGTAGAAGTCGCTGGGCAGCAGGCCCGAGGTGGACGAGGCGATCAACGCATTGGGCTTGGCCGCCGCGCTGATTTTGGCGTGCAGGTCGAGTTTCAGGTCGAGGCGTTCCGGGGCGCTTTCTTGGATGAAGTCGGCGTCGCGTACGCAGGCTTCAATGCTGTCGACAACGCGCAATCGCTCCAGGCTCGCGCCTTCTGCCACGCCTTGTTTGACCAGCGCCGGCCAGGCGTTGGCGACGCGCTGGCGCAGGGCGGTTTCGGCGCCGGGTGCGGGGTCCCAGGCGATTACGTCGAGGCCGTGAGCGAGGGCGCGCGCAACCCAGCCGCTGCCGATTACGCCGCTGCCCAGGGCTGCGAAAACTTTGATGTCGGTGATAAAGCTCATAGCCACTCCAGCAGTAAAAGCAGGTCAGCCGCGACGGCTGAGGTTCATTTTTGCCCGGCCCTCGGCCGGCGTCAGAATGCGTGCGCCAAGGCGGGTGAGAATTTCGCTGACCCGTTCGACCAGCGCGCCATTGCTGGCCAGCACGCCTTTATCCAGCCACAGGTTGTCTTCCAGCCCGACCCGCACGTTGCCGCCCAGCAGCACGGCTTGTGCCGCCATGGGCATTTGCATGCGGCCGATGCCAAAGCCGGCCCAGATGCAGTCGGCGGGCAGGTTGTCGACCATGGCTTTCATGGTGGTGGTGTCGGCCGGCGCGCCCCAGGGAATGCCCAGGCACAGTTGGAACAGCGGGTCGTGCAGCAGGCCTTCCTTGATCATCTGTTTGGCGAACCACAGGTGGCCGGTGTCGAAGATTTCCAGCTCGGCTTTCACGCCTAGCTCGGTGATGCGTTTGGCCCCGGCGCGCAGTTGGGCGGGCGTGGAAACGTAGATGGTGTCGCCGTCGCCGAAGTTAAGCGTGCCGCAGTCCAGGGTGCAGATTTCCGGCAGCAGTTCTTCCACGTGGGCCAGGCGGGTGAGGGGGCCGACCAGGTCGGTATTGGGGCCGAATTCCATGGGCGTTTCGCCCGCGCCGATTTCCAGGTCGCCGCCCATGCCGGCGGTGAGGTTGACGATGATGTCTACGTCGGCTTCGCGGATGCGTTCCATCACTTCGCGGTACAGCGCCACGTCGCGGCTGAATTTGCCGGTATCGGGGTCGCGCACGTGGCAGTGCACCACCGTCGCGCCGGCTTTGGCCGCTTCCACCGCAGCGGCGGCGATTTGTTTGGGGGTGATGGGCACCAGATGGCTTTTGCCGGTGGTGTCGCCGGCACCGGTCAGGGCGCAGGTAATAATCACGTCGTGGTTCATGGCATGTCCTTCAACAAGCAGGCAGGGCAAGCCGCTGCGCAGTCACGGTTGGCTGCGCAGCGGTTGGTGGGCGGTCAGGGGTTGGTGCTGAGTTTCAGGTGTTCGCTGGCCGGGCGGCCGTCGAGCGTGGTCACGCCTTCAAGCCAGCGTTGCTGGTCTTGCGGGTGGTCGTTGAGCCATTGTTTTGCCGATTCGAGCGGGTCTTTGTGGTCGAGCAACGGCTGCATCATGCGGCTCTCGTCGGCGGCGGTGAAATGCAGGTTGCTGAGTAGTTTGTCGACGTTCGGGCAGCGGCTGGCGTAGTCGGGCGCGGTAACGGTCCATACGGTGGCGCGGCCTTCGTCCGGGCCGAGGGCGTCCTGGCTGCCGGAGAGGTAGGTCATGTCCTGGTTGACGTTCATGGGGTGCGGCGCCCAGCCAAAAAACACCACGGCTTCCTTGCGTTTCACCGCACGGCTAACCGCCGACAACATGCCGGCTTCGCTGGATTCCACCAACTGGAATTTGCCGAGGCCGAACTGGTCTTTGGCGATCATTTCCTTGATCTGCGTGTTAGCGCCTGAGCCCGGTTCGATGCCGTAGATTTTCCCGCCCAGCTCTTTTTCGAACTTGGCGATGTCGGCGAAGGTTTTCAGGCCTTTGTCGGCCAGGTAGGTGGGGACGGCGAGGGTGGCGCGGGCGTCGTCAAGGCTGGGTTTGTCGAGCACACGCACCTGCTTGGCCTCGATAAACGGCGTGATGGTGCGGGTCATGATCGGGTTCCAGTAGCCGAGGAACAGGTCCAGGCGTTTGTCGCGGATGCCGGCGAAAATGATTTGCTGCGAGGCGCTGGTTTGCTTGGTTTCATAGCCCAGGCCGTCGAGCAGCACTTGGGTCATGGCGCTGGTGGCGATCACGTCGGTCCAGTTGACCACGCCCAGGCGCACGTTCTTGCACGAGGCCGGGTCGGCGGCGAAAGCGGTCTGGCTGGCGAGCACTAACAAACAGCAACTGAGTACGGTCTTCATCGGTGTTCCTCATGTGGCTGATTCCTCGCCAGCGCGGTGCTGACGGGAATACTTGTTGTCGAGTGGAGCCAGCGATGCCTTGCCAGCTGTGGGCCAAATTACCGGCAGCGCAGGCGGCAAAATCACACGGTAGCGACCCGCATTTGTACTCAGGCGACCTGCTGCATTGCCAACGCCACCGCAACGGCGTAAGCCACGACTATTCCCTTGCCGAGCCGCGTCATGCCTTCGACTCCAGTTACTGAAGACTTCTGGTTTCTGCTGCTGCCTGGCTTTTCCATGCTCGGCTTTCTGTCGGCGGTTGAGCCGTTGCGCGTGGCCAACCGTTTTCAGGCCGATTTGTACCGGTGGCAGGTGATGAGTCTGGACGGCGGGCCGGTATTGGCCAGCAATGGCATGTCGATCAATGCCGACAGCGGCCTGGCGCCGCTCGCGCGTACGGCGCGGCTGCTGCTGGTGGCCGGTTTTGAGCCGTTGCAGGCCTACAGCCCGGCGCTGGCGCGGTGGCTAAAACGCCTGGATGGCGAGGGCGTTACGCTTGGCGGCATCGACACCGGCGCCGTGGTATTGGCCGAAGCCGGCCTGCTCGACGGCCACACCGTGACGCTGCATTGGGAAGCGCTGGATGCCTTCAAAGAGTCGTACCCGCGCTTGCATGTGACTCAGGAATTATTCGAAGTGGACCGCTCGCGCATCACTTGCGCCGGCGGCACGGCCTCGATTGATCTGATGCTCGACCTGATCGCCCAGGCCCACGGCGCCGAGCTGGCGGTGCAGGTGTCGGAGCAGTTTGTGCTCAGCCGCATTCGTCCGCGTCAGGATCACCAGCGCATGGAAATCGCCACGCGCTACGGCATCAGCAACCGCAAATTGGTGCAGGTGATTGGCGATATGGAGCGCCACACCGAACCGCCGCTCGACACCCTTGAATTGGCCGAGCGCATTCAGGTGACGCGGCGGCAATTGGAGCGCTTGTTTCGCTTGTACCTCAACGACACGCCGTCGAATTTCTACCTGCGCTTGCGCCTGGAAAAAGCCCGGCAGCTGCTGCGCCAAACCGACATGAGCGTGTTGGAAATCAGCCTGGCGTGCGGCTTCGAATCGCAGTCGTATTTTTCCCGCTGCTACCGCACGCGCTTCGCCTGTTGCCCGCGTGAAGACAGGCACCCGGTGCCGGCGCGCTCGCGCAAAACCTTGGCGCCGCTGCTGGGCTGAGGCGCCTGTTAAAACACCTCGTTGGGCTGCACGATGCCGTGCTTTTTCATCTTGCGGTACAGCGTGGAGCGCGAGATGCCAAAGCTCTCGGCGGCGGCGGTGATGTTCCATTGATGCTGACGCAGCGTGGCGTACAGGTGGCGGACTTCATCGCTGTCCAATTGCTCCGCGAGGTTGTTACTCGCCGGCGCGGCGACGGAGACGGGCGCTGGGCTGATCGCGCCTTGTAGCTCGGCGGACAGGCGGTCGCTGTCGATCACGCCGTCTTCGGCCAATGCCACGGCGTAACGCAGGCAGTTGAGCAACTGGCGGATATTTCCCGGCCAGGCGTAGCCGAGTAAACGCGCCCGTGCCTGGTCATCCAGTCGCAGCCCTTGAGCGCCCGGTTGCGCCGCCAACAGGTGCTCGATCAGTTGCTCGCGGTCGCTGCGTTCGCGCAAGGCGGGCAGGTGCAACGTCATGCCGCTGAGGCGGTAGAACAAGTCTTCGCGAAACTGCTTGGCGCTGATCATGTCGGCCAGATGCTGGTGAGTGGCCGACATCACTTGCACGTCCAAGCCGACCGGCGTTTCGGCACCCAGTGGGGTGATTTCCCGCTCGGCCAATACGCGCAACAAACGGGTTTGCAGGTGCGCGGGCATGTCGCCAATTTCATCGAGAAACAGCGTGCCGCCGTTGGCCAGTTCCAGCTTGCCCTTCATGCCTTTCTTGTTGGCGCCGGTGAAGCTGCCGCTGCGGTAGCCGAACAATTCGCTTTCGATCAGGGTTTCTGGAATGGCTGCGCAGTTAAGCGCCACGAACGGTCCACTGCGCCGCGCGCTGGCCTGGTGAATGGCGCGGGCGAAGGCTTCTTTGCCGGTGCCGGTTTCGCCGGTAATCAGCACGGCGATGCCTTTGTCGAGCACCTTGCGAATACGCCGCACGCCTTGCTGCAACTGCGGGTCGTTGCCGCCCAGTTGGTCGAGTTGCGGATGCTGCTGAGCCGAGCTGCGCGTGGCAAGCGGGCGGGCAGCTGCCGGGCTCGCCTGAGCCGGACGAACACGGCCGACGGGAATGCGCAGGCCCACGTCAACCAAGGCTTCGTCCACCAACGCCCGCAGTTGCACGCCGCGCGCGCCGCCGCTGGTCATGCTCAGCAATTCATCCACGCTGGCGGGCAGCAGCGTGTCGATACGCCGGCCCAGCAGCGCCTGGTTGTGCGCCTGGTCGTAGGCCACAAAGGCGGCACGGTTGGCGCCGATAATGCGGCCGCTTTCGTCGATGGCCAGCAACTGCTCGTTGGCCAGGTCGGTGATGTCGTCGCGGGGTTTGATCGCCAGGGTCAGGCAGTCGCGGTAGCGCTGGCGGAAGTGCGCGTTCTCGATCAGCCGCGCATACATGATCACCAGTTGCAGGGTCAGGTATTGCGCTTCTTTGGGGCCGTCGCTGTTCAGGCTGGTGGCGTTCAGGCAGCCACGCAGCAGGCCTTGGGCATCGAATATCGGCGCCACCGAGCAGCTCCAGGCGAAAGTTGGAGGTGAGGAAATGTTCTTCGCGGTGAATGGTCATCGCCTGCTCGGCCGCCAAGGCGGTGCCGATGCCATTGGTGCCGGCCACGGACTCATCCCAGCGTGCGCCAACGATCAGCCCCGACTGGGTGTACAGATCGCGCTGATTGGGCAAGCGCGAGTCGAGGGTGATGCCTTTTTCATCGCTGAGCAGCACGGCGAAACCGGCTTGAACCACACGCTTGGCCAAGCCGCTGACGCCCTGGCTAGCGATAGCCAGATACTCCTGATGTTGCTGCTGATGCTGGCGAATTTCTTCGGCGGTGAGAATGTGTTTGACGTTCACCGCGCGCGGGTTGAGCTGGTGCTGGTTAACGCTGCGGTACCAGGATTGGGCGATAACGCCGTCGGGGCGAATACCGCGTTCGGGGAAGTTTTCGCTGACGAAAGCGGCCAGCTCACTGGCGCTGGTTTCCACGGCATGCAAAGGCATAGCAGGACTTCCGATGGCCGATGTCGCGGGGCGAATCGGCCTCTTGTTCTTGTGATGAATCGGCGCCGGAATGTCGTGCTTAAGAGCAAGGCAGACGCTGCGCAGGTGACACAACCATAGCCTGATGGGTCGTCGCTTGCAGTCATCCTTCCGTCGCATGCAAAGGTAGCAGCAAGCGACATGCCCAAAGCGCAGCGCCTGGCTAAGAGGCCCGAGCCAGCGCGGCGCAAGGCGTGCGGGGCGTTTGCAGAGGGCGCGTCGGGAGTGACACACCTGTCGCAGCACGCTGAATCATCTGTTGCAGCCTCGCACCGGGTATTACTCAATCGCCTCGTAAAGGCAAGCCCACATAGTTTTCGGCGATGGTCTTGCGTCCCGCCTCGGAGCTTACGAAGTAATCCAACTCGGTTTGCTGCATGCGCAGGCTGAACGCATCGGTGTCGGGAAAGCGGTGCAGCATCGAGGTCATCCACCAGGAAAAGCGTTCGGCTTTCCACACGCGACGCAGGCAAATCTCCGAGTATTTCTCGAGCAAATCGGTACGGCCTTCGCCATACACTTTGAGCAGAATGCGGTACAGCGTGCTGACGTCACTGGCCGCCAGGTTCAGGCCCTTGGCGCCGGTCGGCGGCACGATGTGCGCGGCGTCGCCGAGCAGGAACAGGCGGCCGTACTGCATGGGCTCGACGACAAAGCTGCGCAGCGGCGCGATGCTTTTTTCAATCGAGGGGCCGGTCACCAGACGCGCCGCTACGGGTGCGGGCAGGCGCTGTTTGAGTTCGTCCCAGAAGCGCTCGTCGGACCAGTCTTCCACTTTCTCATCAGCACCGACTTGCACGTAATAACGGGTGCGCGTGGGCGAGCGCATGCTGCACAGGGCAAAGCCGCGTTCGTGGTTGGCGTAGATCAGTTCTTCGTTTACCGGCGGGGTATCGGCCAGGATGCCCAGCCAGCCGAACGGGTAAACCCGCTCAAACTCCTTGAGCACGCCCGCTGGAATGGACTGGCGCGACACGCCGTGAAAACCGTCGCAACCGGCGATGTAGTCGCAGTCCAGGCGCAAGGTTTCGCCGTTGTGTTCAAAGGTGACGTAGGGGCTGGGCGCTTTTCATGTCGTGCGGCTGCACGTTGCTGGCGCTGTAGAACGTCTGCGCGCCGGCAGCCTGGCGGGCCTGCATTAGGTCGCGGGTCACTTCGGTCTGGCCGTAAACCATCACGGTTTTGCCGCCGGTCAGGCCTTTGAGGTCGATGTGTTCGCTGCGCCCGTCGAAGGCCAGTTCGAAACCGTCGTGAACCAGGCCTTCGGCGTCCATGCGCTCGTTGACGCCGGCTTCGCGCAGCAGGTCGACCATGCCTTGTTCGAGCACGCCGGCGCGGATGCGGCCGAGGATGTAGTCAGGGGTTTGGCGTTCGATGATGACGTTGGCGATGCCGGCTTTGTGCAGCAGCTGGCCGAGCAACAAACCGGACGGGCCGGCACCGATAATTGCGATCTGCGTTTTCATGGCGTTGTCCTGTGCAGCTCTGCGGTGGGCGAGAGCACTTAGTTGTTTTTATGACTCCTGTATTTTTTGTGGTTAAAGGGTGGCGGGGAAGGCAATATCGAATCGCTTTTCTGTACTTTTCGTGGGTGATGGTTGTGCTGAAATCTCCTGAAAACCCCGTTCCGGTGTTCAAGTTGTATGGCGAAACGGCGGCCTGGCCGACGCCGGATCTGATTCATTGCGAAACCATTCCGGCGCGCAGCCGGTTGCACCATTGGGAAATCAAACCGCACCGCCATGGCGACCTGGTGCAGTTGCTGTATGTGCAATCGGGGCAGGCGCAGTTGCAGGTGGAGGGCTCGCTGGTCGACGTGGTCAGCAGTTCGGTGCAGGTGGTGCCGGCGTTGTGTGTGCACGGTTTTCGCTTTTCCGACGATGTGCAGGGCTACATCCTCAGCCTGGCGCAACCCTTGGCCGAGCAACTCGCCGCCACGCTGGAAAGCCAGGTGCTGCGCCAGCCCGCCTGTTTCGCCATCGACCGCGAGGGCGGCAGCGAGGGGCGGTATCTGGACGCGCTGTTCGAGTCGATTGCCGCCGAGTACGACCAGCAGCAAAGCGGCCGCGATGTGATGTTGCAGTCTTTGATCAGCGTGTTGCTGGTGTCGCTGAGTCGCCGCGCCCAGGCGCAATCGCTGGCGCACGGGCCGGACCGGGGGCGCGAGCATGTCGACGCGTTCACCCGTTTGCTCGAAGCCCATTACCGCGAACACCTGCCAATTGAGCATTACGCCAGCGCCCTGAACATCAGCACCGCCCACCTGAATGCGCTGTGCCGACGTTTGGCCGGGCAATCGGCGTTGCAGATGATCAATCAGCGGCTACTTTTAGAAGCCAAACGCTGCCTGGTTTACAGCGCCATGACCGTTAATCAGGTCTCTGACCGTTTGGGGTTTTCCGATCCTGCTTATTTTTTCGCGCTTCTTCAAGCGCGGCACGGGGCTGTCGCCCAAAGGCTTTCGGATTCAGCGCTAGCGCAGGCAGCGACGCCTTGCTAGCTTCAAGGGTGTGGCCCATACGCGGTGTCGGTACGCGGAAAAACTTTGCCTATGCTGTCCTTACACGCCGTTTAACTGAGAGTGAGCTCATGGATATAGAAACGCTGTTTGCCGACTTGCACGCCCTGCCGAGCATTCCCAAGGTGGCCTTGGAACTGATTCAGCAATTTGACAGCCCCTCGTCCAGCCTGGACGCCGTGGCGCGCAATATCTCTCTGGACCCGGTGATCGCTGCCAAAGTGCTGCGTTTGGCGAACTCCTCGCGCTACCGCGGCGCACGTGAATCCACCAGCATCGAAGACGCCGCCTCGCGCCTGGGTTTCAACACCTTGCGTACCCTGGTGATGGCCTCGGCGGTGACGGGCGCCTTTAAAGCCGACGCCACGTTTGATCTCAAAGGCTTCTGGATTCACAGCTTTCAGGTCGCCAGTATCAGCCGCTTGCTGGCCAAGCAGGCCGGCCAGGACGCCGACACCGCCTTCACCTGCGGCATGATGCACAACATCGGCGAGCTGCTGATTCAAACCGGCGCCCCGCAATACGCCCCGCAACTGAACAACAGCAAACACGCCAACGCTGCTGGGCGCGCTGCCAATGAAACCTTGCAGTTAGGGTTCGGCTACCCGGAAGTGGGCGCCGAACTGGCGCGTCGCTGGCAGCTGCCGAAACTGATTCAGACCGCCATTGCCCTGCAGGGCAATCCGCAACAGGCGCCGGCCGACCAGCCCCTGGCGAAAACCCTGGCGCAAGCTGTGCTGATTGCCGAAGCCATGAAAGCCCATGGCGGCGCCACCGAAGAAGCCAAAGCCTCGTTGAGCGGGCCATTGGTGGAGGAGCTGGATCTGGACGCCGTGTTTGCCGCATTGCCTGCCGTGCTGGAAGCGGACAAGGCGTTTGCGGAGCTGCTTGGGTAACGATCAACAGCATCGCGGCTAAAGCCGCTCCTACGCAGCCCCTGTAGGAGCGGCTTCAGCCGCGATTCCTGGAAACTACGCAGCCCCTGTAGGAGCGGCTTTAGCCGCGATTCCTGGAAACGGTTATGCATCAGTTGGGTAAGGATCAACCGCATCGCGGCTGAAGCCGCTCCTACAAACCACCGCGTCCACCGTCGGCAACCGACACCGCTGCACTTCCCACCACGTCGGCAATAACCGCCGCACGGCCGCCTGGCTGAAGCGGTCGTCCATCAAATACACCACGCCACTGTCTTGCTGGGTGCGGATCACGCGGCCCGCTGCCTGCACCACTTTTTGCAAACCGGGATACAGGTAGGTGTAGTCGTAGCCGCTGCCGAACATCGCTTGCATGCGTTGCTTGATCTGCTCGTTGATCGGGTTGATTTGCGGCAGCCCGAGGGTGGCGATAAAGGCGCCGATCAGGCGATTGCCTGGCAGGTCGATGCCTTCGCCAAACGCGCCGCCCAGCACGGCAAAGCCGATGCCCTGACCGTCGGCGTGGAAACGGTCGAGAAAATGCTGGCGTTCGGCTTCGTCCATTTGCCGCGATTGCACCCAGATCGGCACCAGCGGGTGCGCGGCGATAAATTCATCGCGCACTTGTTCCAGGTAGGCGTAGCTGCTGAAAAACGCCAGGTAGTTGCCCGGCCGTTCGGCAAACTGGCGGGCCATCAGCGCGCTGATCGGCGCCAGCGAACGCTCGCGGTCGACATAACGGGTCGACAGGTTGCTCACCGCCTGCACGTTCAACTGCTCGGCCAAAAACGGCGATTCCACGTCCACCCAGGGCGTGTGTTCCGGTAGGCCGAGCAGGTCGGCGTAGTAATTGGCGGGACTCAACGTGGCGGAGAACAGCGTGCAGCTGTGGGCCGCTGCCAGTCGCGGGGCGAGAAACGGCGCGGGTACCACGTTGCGAATGCACAGGGTCGATTGCGCGGTACCGCCGGGGCCGAGGTGGCGGCTGATGTCGAACAACGAGTGCGGGCCGAACACTTCGGCCAGACGGCAGAACAGCATGGCGTCGAGGTAGAAGTGCAGCAGTTCGGCTTCGTTGCCGGTGGGCTGGTCGGTGAGGTGGTCGGTGATCGCGCTCACGGCTTTTTGCAGGGCCATGATGAACAGGTCCGGCGCGGCCGGGTACACCTGATACAGCGCTTCCTGATCTTTGTGCAGTTGGTTCCAGTGACGGTTCACCCGATCCAGCACGCTTTTCAGGGCTTTGGGCGCCAGGCCGCGCATGGTCTTGAAACGCGCTTGCTGCAGTTCGGCGCTGTACATGCCGCGTCCGCGCTCCACCAGGTTGTGGGCTTCGTCGACCAGCAGCGTCACTTTCCATTCGTTGAGCTGGGTGAGGCCGTAGAGCAGGGCGGTCATGTCGAAGTAGTAGTTGTAATCGCCGACCACCACGTCGCTCCAGCGACACAGTTCCTGACTCAGGTAGTACGGGCAAATGCCGTGCGCCAAGGCCACCTGGCGAACGGCGTTCTGGTTCAACCACTGGCTGTCGAGGGCGGCCTTGCGTGCCGCGGGCAGGCGGTCGTAGAAGCCTTTGGCCAGCGGACAGGAGTCGCCGTGGCAGGCTTTGTCGGGGTGCTCGCAGGCTTTGTCGCGGGCGACGTGTTCGAGCACGCGCAGGGCGATTTTCGGTTCTTGGGCGCGCAGGGTTTCGAGCGCATCGAGGGCCAATCGCCGGCCCGGTGTTTTCGCGGTGAGGAAAAACAGGCGGTCGAGTTTCTGCTCGGGAAATGCCTTGAGCTGGGGAAACAGCGTGCCGATGGTTTTACCAATGCCGGTGGTGGCCTGGGCCATCAGGCTGTGGCCGTCACGGGCGGCGCGGTACACCGCTTCCGCCAGTTGGCGCTGGCCGCTGCGAAACGTGGCGTGGGGAAAACGCAGATCGCCGAGGCTGTCGTCGCGCTCGATACGATGCGCCTGTTCCTGCTTGGCCCAGGTGATAAAGCGCTGACAATGCAGCTCGAAAAACGCCTGCAAGGCGCTGGCGCTGAAGGTTTCGCGAAAGCTGGTTTCCTTGTGGGTGAGCACATTGAAATAAACCACGGCGAGGTCGACTTCTTCCAACTCGTACTCGCGGCACAGCAGGGCGCCGTACACCTTTACCTGCGCCCAATGCAGCAGCCGATGATTTTCCGGAATGCGCGAGATGTCGCCGCGGTGGGTTTTGATTTCTTCCAGCAGGTTCTCGTCCGGGTTGTAGCCATCGGCGCGCCCACGTACCAGCAGGCCTTCGTACTCGCCGCTCAGCGGCAGCTCGGCGATGTAACCCGAGCCGCGCCGGGCGACCACGCTCATGTGCCCGGCGATGCCTTCCTGGGCCGTGGGCGAGGGGGTGAAGCGCAAGTCGAGGTCGCCCTGTTTAGCGGTGAACTCGCAGAGGGCGCGCACGGCCACCTGATAGATCACGCGTCGCTCCATTGCACGTAGCAAACGTCCACCGGCATACCGTGTTCGGCGCAGAACGCCAGCCAGCGCTTTTGATTGTCTTGCAGGCGGTCGCCGGGGCCTTTCACTTCGATCATGCGGTAGCGCTGTTCAGCGGGCCAGAACTGGATCAGGTCGGGCATGCCGGCGCGGTTGGCTTTGATGTCGCCCAGCAAGCGCTGAAACCAGGCGCGCAGGTGCGCGGCGGGCAGGCAGAGCAGGGCGTGGTCCAGCAGTTCTTCGCTGAGCAGGCCCCAGTAAACGAAGGGCGACTGGATGCCGAACTTCTCGGTATAGGTGGCGCGGATGCGTTGCTGGTAGGTATCGGAATTCAAGGCGTCGAGGCAGTCGGCGAACTGCGCGGCGCGGCGTTGGCTGAAGTCGGCGCGCAGCAAGTCCACGGGCCCGGCATGAAATGGGTGGAAAAACGCGCCCGGCAGTGGCGCATAAATCGCCGGCCAGCAAAGCAAGCCGAACAGGCTGCAAATCAGCGCGTTTTCCACGTAATACACCGGCGCGCCGTCTTCGCTCAGGTGCAGTTGCACGCGTTGTTCCACGCTGAAGTCAGGATGGAACGGCAAGCTCAGTTCGATCAGCCCGGCTTCCACCTTCGCCGGCCGGCTGGCTTTGGCCAGGCCCAACTGCCGATTGAGCCGAGTGAGCGCGCGGCCCACCAGTTGCGCCTCGGCATCATTGACCGGCGCGGCGGCCGCTTGCTGCGCCAGGGCGTGGGCCTGTTCAAAATCACTAAGGCGTTCCAGCACCCGAATTTGCCGCTGCCGCGCCTGCGGGTAGCCGCTGACGCCATACAACCCCAAGGCGTGTTCAAGCTCGCCGAGGCGTTCCAAGTGCTGGCCAATGCGGAACAGCAGCTTGCCGCGTCGCTCCAAAAGCAGCGGGTTGTCGGTGTGCACCTCGGCGATCTGCTCAATCACCTCGGCCAAAGGCTCGCCCGCCTCGAAGCGCTGGCGGCAATTCCAGAGGTGGATATAGGTGTCGACATCTTCACGGCGGGTAAACCCGCGAGACTCGGCGCTGAGCTCCACCTGTTCGTAGCGGAAAATGCCCAGGTCCGAGAGCACGAATTCCACCCAGTCCTGATGCAGATTGCCGAAGAACATCAGACGCAGGCGGTCGATCAGTTCGCCAATGGCCAGGGTTAACAAGGGATCGTCCAGCGCCGGGCACCACTGACTGAACGGGCGCTCGCCGGGCAAGTGCTCTTCGAGCTGTTCCAGCAATTGAGGCTTGTTGGCCGTGCGGGTGAGCAGCAAGGCGCCGAAGTGATTGAGCACTTCGTCTTTGCGCAGGTAGGCAAACAGCTCGGCGAGGCTCAGCGCGTGTTCGTTATGAACCCAGCCATAGGCCAGCAGCGGCTCGGCGGCCTGGCGCGGACAGCCGATTTCTTCATAGCTGAGCTTGCTGGCGCGAAAGTGCGGCCCTTTGCGCATGATCATCCGCGTGAGCAGCGCTTGCGAAGGCAACGGCAACTCGACAAACACGCGCACGAAGGCCGCCTCGTCGGCGCTCAGCAGGTCGCTGTAACGCGCAGCAAGCCAGGCCAGCGCCTTGTGAAAGTTGGCCAGGTAGTAGAAACGGGGATCGTCGAGGGAATGCATCGGTACGCCAAACCACTGTGTGCATGTACAGATACCAGCGCTCGGGCGCGCTGGCAAATACAAATAGATCGGTGGCTTGGCGAGGGCGGTGGCGGTGGCGGTTAGTTGTAGGTGATGGTGATCACTGGGTTGTCGAGATCGGTTTGGCTGCCGTCGAGCGAGCCGACCTGGGTTGTAAACGCCGGGGCGCCGCGCGAGCAGGCGTCGTTTGCGGCGCTGGTTGTTACGTGGATATTGGCTGCGGTTTTAGTGGGCTCGATGGTGACTGTGCAGGCGGCTTCAATAATCTGGCCCTCGAAGCGGATCGTGCCGCCGTCGGCAAGGGCGGGCAGGGCGGTGAACAGGGAAAGCAGCGAGGCGAGGCGTGCGGGCATGGCGGTGACTCCGTGGGCTGGATGGCGCACGGGGAAGTTAAGAGGGGTTTGAGGGTTGCTGCCAGATGGTGATGTTTGTTTGTGGGAAGGGTCTTGGAATGAATATTTTCCTACAGGTGTAGGACGGGGTTTTGTGGTTGGGGGGATTGAGGTTTGGGGGCGATACGGCGGCACCTTCACGATTCTGGATTCCGAATCGTCGGACCGCCGCGTTCGCGGGAATGACGGTGGAGATTAAATGGACCTCCGTCATTCGCGCGCAGGCGGCGGTCTGACGATTGGAACCCAGAGTGCTGCGGCAGACGCGGGTGTTTGGACAACCCACAAAAAAACCCCGCACAAGGCGGGGCTTTTTTCACAATCGATCAGGCGTTAACTGCCCTTAACTGCCTTGCCATCGACGCTGCCGTCTTTGAGCATGATTTGATATTCCTTGCCGTCTTTCTCGACCTGATACAGGCGAACCAACAAGTAATTCCAATCTTTGGCAAACCACAGCACGGTTTTGCGGCTGCTTTGGGTCGGGTCGCGCACGCGTTCGACTTTGATGGCGTCGACGCTGCCGGCCATGGTTTCGACTTTCTCTTCGCCCAACACGCGGAAGTCGTAGGTTTCGATTTCGCCGCCATCAACCACTTGGTAGCTCATGGTTTTTTTGCCGGCCGCGACGTCGGCTTGCAGCACCACTTGATAGGTGGATTTGTCTTGCACGCCACGGTTGAGTGGCAAGGACACCTGATCGCCACGGTCGCTGCCGATGACTTTCTTGGCTTCCCAGTCGAAGTCCAACTCAACCGATTTGCCCTTGCCCAGGCCGCTGCGTTCGTAGCGGTAGGTTTGTGGCAGGAAGGCGTTGTTGTCGATGCGGAAGGCGCTTTCTTCGGTAAGGCCGGCCACCAACATGGAGGCTTTGAAGTTCAGCAACCAGCGGCCGTCTGCTTGTTTTTGCAGACTGCGCTCGGCAGTGCCGCTAACGGGAAGCTGTTTCCAGTCGGCGGTGTAGCTGGCCGAAAAGGGTTTCAGCTCCAGGGCCTGCGCCGGCAGGGTGAGCACGGCGAGGACGAACAGCAAGGCGCGACGCATAAAGTCTCCTAGGTTCGAATCAAATGGCCAGTGGCCGGTAACAACTGCTGGTGGAGCATTGCCCCCTCGCGGGTGAGTTGCAAGTCGCCGGTGGCGAACCAGCGAACCGCGAGCGGGTAAATCTGGTGTTCTTGGACGTGCACGCGGTTGGCCAGGGTTTGCGCCGTGTCATCCGAGCGCACCGGCACAACTGCTTGTACGACCAGAGGCCCTCCGTCGAGTTCCTCCGTTACAAAGTGCACGGTGCAGCCGTGCTCGAGGTCGCCAGCATCCAGCGCGCGCTGATGGGTGTGCAGGCCTTTGTATTTCGGAAGCAGGGAAGGATGGATGTTCAGCAAGCGCCCTTCGTAGTGCCGCACAAAGGCGCCGCTGAGGATGCGCATGAAACCCGCCAGCAACACGAGCTGCGGTTGGCAGCTGTCGATCAGCGCCATGAGCGCGGCGTCGAACTGTTCGCGGTCGGTAAACGTGGTGTGGTCGAGCACATGGGTGGCGATGCCGGCCGCCTTGGCCCGTTCCAGGCCATAGGCGTCGCTGCGGTTGGAGATGACGGCGCAAATCCGCGCGGGGCTGTGCGCTTGCGCGTCAGCACCGCCGTGGAGATCGTCGATCAATGCCTGCAGATTGCTGCCCGAACCGGACAGCAGAACCACCACGTTGCAGGGCAAGGCGTCTGGCATTAGTGGGCTTTCAGGTTGTTCAGCATAACGCGCTCGGCATCGGCTGCGCCGGCGTTGATCTGGCCGATCACCCAAGGCTGCTCGCCGCTGGCACGCAGGTTGGCCAGAGCCGCTTCCACGTGTTCCTGAGCCACGCAGATGACCATGCCCACGCCGCAGTTCAGCACGCGGTGCATTTCGGTTTCGTTGACGTTGCCTTGCTGCTGCAGCCAGTCGAACACGGCCGGGCGTTTCCAGCTGGCCACATCGACCACGGCTTGAGCGCCGTCTGGCAGTACGCGCGGAATGTTGTCCAGCAGGCCGCCACCGGTGATGTGCGCCATGGCTTTTACCGCGCCGGTGTCTTTGATCAGCTTGAGCAGCGGTTTGACGTAGATGCGCGTCGGTGCCATCAGCAGTTCAGTCAGGGCTTTGCCTTCGAGCTGAACGGTTTCGATGTCGGCACCCGACACTTCGATGATTTTGCGGATCAGCGAGTAGCCGTTGGAGTGTGGGCCGGATGAAGGCAGGGCGATCAGGGCGTCGCCGGTTTGCACCTTGGAGCCGTCGATGATTTCAGACTTTTCCACCACGCCAACGCAGAAACCGGCCAGGTCGTAATCTTCGCCTTCGTACATGCCTGGCATTTCGGCAGTTTCGCCGCCAACCAGCGAGCAACCGGCCAGTTCGCAACCGGCGCCAATGCCGGTGACCACGGTGGCAGCTACATCCACGTTGAGCTTGCCGGTGGCGTAGTAGTCGAGGAAGAACAGCGGCTCGGCCCCGCACACCACCAAATCGTTGACGCACATGGCGACCAGGTCCTGGCCGATGCTGTCGTGTTTGTTCAGGTTCAAGGCCAGGCGCAGCTTGGTGCCCACGCCGTCGGTGCCGCTGACCAGGACCGGCTGTTTGTAGCCAGCGGGGATCTCGCAGAGGGCGCCGAAGCCACCCAGGCCGCCCATCACTTCCGGACGCGCGGTGCGCTTGGCCACGCTTTTGATGCGCTCGACCAGGGCTTCACCTGCATCGATATCGACGCCGGCGTCCTTGTAGCTAATGGAGGGTTGCTTGCTCATAGATCCAGGCCTTTAGAAAGGGATGTTCGGGGAGCGACCGAGACAGGCGTAGGCACTTGGCCAGCGCGCAGAAGAGGCACGGTCTGCGAAGGCGCGCGATTTTATCAGGCTTGCCCGTAGGCGGCCATCCGCGCAGCCGGATGGCCAGAAAATTAATAAAGTTGCCCCGGCCTGCCCTATAAACGAAAGCGATCGACCGATAACGACAGCTGCCCGGCCAGACCCGAGAGTTCATCGGTGGTGTCCGCGGTTTTGCCGATCACCGTGCTGTTACTGACCGACATGCTGGCGATGGTTTCTACCTGATGGGCAATTTCGTTGCTGGCCAGGCTTTGTTCGCCGATGGTGCGGCTGATGTCGTTCACCAGTTGCGTGGTGCTCAACGTGGCGGCCAGGATTTCGCGAATCGCCCGTTCCACATCGGCGGTCACGGCCATGCCTTTATCCACCTGGGCAACGCCGGCTTCCATGCTGTTGGCGGCCTCGCGGGTGCTGGTCTGGATGCGCTGCACCATGGCGGCGATTTCCTGCGTAGAAGCGCTGGTGCGGCCCGCCAGGCTGCGCACTTCATCTGCCACCACGGCAAACCCCCGGCCCTGCTCGCCGGCCCGCGCCGCTTCAATGGCGGCGTTAAGGGCGAGCAGGTTGGTTTGGTCGGCGATGCCCTTGATCACCTGAATGATGCTGAAAATCTGCTCGGACTCTTGGTCCAGCGTGCGGATCACCTGCGCTGATTGCTGCACGGAGCGGGCGATGCCGTCCATGTCTTGCACCACTTGATGAATCACTTTGCCGCCGTCGTTTGCCAGGCGCTCGGCCTGGTTGGCCATGTCCAGCGCCTGACCGGCATGGCGGGTAATTTCCTCGATGCTGGCGGTCATTTCGCTGGCAGCAGCGGCCATGGTGTTGGACGCCTCGCTTTGTTGCGTGCTGCTGTTGGCCACCTGGTGGCAGCCGGCGCTGAGTTGCTGGGTGAGGCTGTTGACGTTGTTGGCGTTGCTGCGCACCACGCCGATCATGTCGCGCAGGTCGCGTTGCATGGTGGCCAGGCTGCGGATCAGCGCGCTGGCTTCGTCCTGGGTAGCTGGCTCTTCGATGCGCCGGCTGAGGTCGCCCTGGGCGATGCTGGTGGCAATTTCACTGGCAGCGAGCAGCGGTCGCATGATGCCGCGAATGATCCATGCGCCTTGCAATACCAACAGCACCAAGCTCGCTATTAACACAACGGTCAGCGTGAGGTTGGCGGTGCTGATGGCGCTTTCGGTGTCTTTCGAGGTTTGCCCGGTGTTGCTCTCCGATCAGCTCGCTGAGGGCGGCCATTTCGCCTTCCAACTTGCTGAACGCCGCGTTGAACGCGGGCAACTGCCCTTGTGCCGCGTCGGGGTTGGTGAGCGCTTGGGCGACGATGGCTTCGGCGGCAGCGATGTAGGAATCAAGGCTGGGTTTGACCGTGTTCAGTCCAGCCTTGATTGCCTCGTTCACCGGCAATTTCAGGTTGTCGGCCAGCACCTCGCGAAAATGCCCGGCGTGTTCTTCCAGGCTACTGCGTGCTTCGGCAGCGGTGGTGGGGCTTTTGCCCAGCCCCACCAACATGGCCGCCAACACATCGGCGCGCAGGGCGTCGTGCATCATGTCCGCTTCCATATGGTTGCGCAGGGCATTGAGGCTGGTCTGATTGGCTCGTACGGCATCGGCCACGTGGTAGTTACCCACGAAGCCAACCAGGCTGAGAATCAGCGCAGCCAGCAGGCCGGTACCCGTTAATAGCAGCAAACGTAATTTTATCGACACCGCAAGTACCCTTCCTTTGTTGGCCAAACGGCGCCCGTGCTGCTCGCCTAGTGTGCTTATGTGCTGCGTATCGGCCGGCCGCTGCGCTTGTTGAGCGGGGCGTTTGATTAGCTAGTTAAGCCGCAAACGTCAGGGCGTGCCGGTTGTGCGGGTTATATGCGCTCGACAGCCCCCAAGTCGCCTGTTTAAGGTAGGGCTCTTTGCATTAAGGTAAGGCGCGTTTTCGCAGCGCCGCACCGCCGTCATGCGACTGGCCACTAGCGCTGGCGCCCCTTTCCGAGCCGAGAGCCCATCATGCGTTTGTCCGCCTCACTGTTCAGCCCGTTACTCGCCCTGAGCTTGTCGTTGTGCAGCCTCGCGTCCCAGGCAGCGAGCGTTGAAGACCTCTATCAAGTGCGCCAACCGGTGACCAGCCAGCAACCGCAGGAACGCGCCGCCGCCCTCAGCAGCGCCCTCGATACGCTGGTGCTGCGCCTGACCGGCGACAACAAGACCCTGAGCAATCCGGCCATTGCCGAACTGCGCAAAGACCCGCAGCAACTGGTGAGCCAATACGCTTACGAGAACGGTCCTCCTGAAGTGCTGGTGGTCGACTTCGACGCCATCAGCACCGACCGCAGCCTGCGTCAGGCCGGCATTCCATTGTGGAGCCGCCAACCGCCCTGCGGTGCTGGCTTGGTGGCTGAACACCACGGCCGAAGGCGCCAGCCTGGTGGGCGACAGCCAGCCAGCGGCCACGGCGCTGCAACGTGCCGCGCAAAACCGTGGCTTGCCGCTGCGTTTGCCAATTGCCGATCTCAACGAACAACTGGCCGGTACCGCTGAAAACCTGGCGGCGACCAATGCCGATGCATTGAAAGAACCGTCTGCCCGCTATGGCGCCGACGCCTTGTTAGCCGTAAACGCTCAGGAAGACGCAGGCAAATGGCAGGCGCAATGGCGGTTGTGGATGGGCGAGAGCCGCGAGCAGGGCAAAGCCGAAGGTGCCGACGCCGATGCGCTGGCCGACGCAGTAATGCTCGCCGTTAGCCAACGCCTGGCCACCCACTTCGTCGCGGCGCAAGGCGCGGCCCAAGCGTTGACCTTGGATATCCAGGGCGCCGACCTCAACCGCTACGCCGAACTGCAACGCCTGCTGGAACCGTTCGATGCCCGCCTGCAAAGCGCCGTGGGCGATCGCCTGACCTACCAAGTAAAAGCCAGCCCCGAACAATTGCGTGCGCAACTGGCCTTGGCTCGCCTGCGCGAGTTGCCGCCAGAACCGGTTGCCGCTGCGCCGGTAGACGCCAGCACCGCGCCCGCCGGCCAAGCGCCAACACCTACGCCAATGGCGCCTGCACCGGCTAGCAACGTGCTGCATTACGGCTGGTGAATTCCTTCTCCCTTGAGGTTGTTGAGCATGACTGACTCACGTCATTGGCCATGGATTGCCGCGCTGGTTGTGCTCGGTGTTCTGCTGTACGCCATTCACCCAATACTTTCGCCCTTTCTGATCGGCATTTTGCTCGCCTACATGGGCGACCCGCTTGCCGACCGCCTGGAGCGCTGGAAGCTGTCGCGCACCTGGGCCGTGATTGTGGTGTTCAGCGTATTTACCCTGATTCTTGTGATCGCCCTGCTGGTGCTGGTGCCCATGCTTGGCAAACAACTGGTGCGCCTGTACGAACTGGCGCCGCAGATGATCGATTGGGCCCAGCACAGTGCGCTGCCGTGGGTACAAGCCAAGCTTGGCCTCTCGGACGGATTCTGGAAGTTCGATCAGGTTAAAACGGCGGTCACCGAACACCTGGGTAAAACCACCGACATTGTTGGCGCGGTGCTGGCCTCGGCCACGGCTTCAAGCCTGGCGTTGCTCGGCTGGCTGGGCAACGTGGTGCTGATTCCGGTGGTGAGTTTTTATCTGCTGCGCGACTGGGACGTCATGGTCGCCAAGCTGCGTGGCCTGCTCCCTCGCAGCCGCGAAGGCTTCATCGTGCAGTTGATGGGCGAATGCCACGAAGTGCTTGGCGCGTTTCTACGGGGGCAACTGCTGGTCATGCTCGGCCTCGGCGTGATTTACGCCAGTGGCCTGATGCTGGTCGGGCTGGAGCTGGGCCTGCTGATCGGCGTAATTGCCGGGCTCGCCAGCATCGTGCCGTATATGGGCTTCGTTATTGGTTTTGGCGCAGCGATCACGGCCGGCCTGTTCCAATTTGGCCCGGAGTTGTACCCCTTGCTGGGTATTGCCGCCGTGTTCACGGTCGGCCAATTGCTCGAAGGCATGCTGCTCACGCCGCTGTTGGTGGGCGACCGCATTGGCTTGCACCCGGTGGCGGTGATTTTTGCCATTCTCGCCGGCGGCCAGCTGTTCGGCTTCACCGGCATTCTTCTCGCGCTGCCGGTGGCGGCGGTAATCATGGTGCTGCTGCGTCATGTCCACGACTTCTATAAACAGTCGGATATGTATGACGACGGGCAGCCAGTGGAAGTGGTTGAAGTTGTCGAGGTAGTGCCCGTACAGCCCGAGTAGCGGTTTCTCAGTGTTCAGCGAAAACGTCAGGTGGTTGGGTTCGCGAAGGAGCCTACCACCTGTTTGCGTTTCAGGGTTTGGTGTTATGCGCCGCATGGTCGCGGACCGCGGCTCTACTGACCGCTCGGCCCACGCCTTGGGACAACACATACCCGCCTATCCCACCCAGCAAGGTGCCTAAGGTGTTTTCGGTTAGCAGCTTCGACATGCCGAGCACGCAGATCACGATCAATATCACCATCACGGTGGCGAATTGAATGACCTGGCCCGAGGCGATCAGCTCCACTTGTATTTCTGACGGAAATATCCGCACCGCCAGAAACATCAAAATGCCAAAGGCGCAGAACACGCCGATGATGAACCCGAGCTGGTCCGCTACTTTTGTGGCGGGGGCACTTTGCTCTTCGATCGATTTCATCAGCAGGTCCCGATACTGTGACCACGCTTCGCTCAGCGCCTTGGCTCGCGGCGCTCGTTCATTGATAGCGGAAATCTCTTCGGCCAGTTTTTTGCTGGCGATGCTGATGGTGGATTTCAACTGGTTGCGCATCGTCTCAAATGCATTCTTATCGCTGTATTTCTCGCAGATAACTTCAGGGCTTAGCGCCAGGAAATGAACGACGTCGGCAATGGTCGTCGCTTCGCTTTCGTTGAGTGATTGATCTTCCTGAGGCGCGGAAAAAATATCGAAGGCGATGGTGTTGTCGAACTGCAGCAGTTGGCGCCGGATGATCAGAATGTTCTCGGCAATATCCGTTTCGCGGCAGTCTTTAATCACGTCAGGGAGCTTGTTCATCGCCTCCGCTGTTCGGCTTCTGATGCTATCCACGGATATTTTTTCGAGCGCCATCAGCTCTTCAGGAATGCGGGCATAGCGTTCGGCTGCTTCCCGCGCCTCGGCGAGGGCTTCTTGATTTAACGCCGCGCTTTTTGACGGTGTGAGCTTGCGGATTCGATCAATCTCGCGGCTGGTGGACTGCTCCGAAACAAGCACTTCGGAACCGCTCGCGCTGACGGAATAGGCGGCGCGGGCATGGCCAGCCAGCGCCAGTAAACACAAAAGAAAAATAGCCACTGTTGCGTAAGACGACGGGGCGGGTGCGTTTTTCAGAGTGGTCATGATTAGGGTCTGATGGGCTGAGGGATGTGAGGCGCAAGCGCCGCTTTGTTCGGCGGCGATGGCCAGGACGCTCGGCAATCTAAACCAGGCTTGTTGGGCGGTGGGTACGCCCTAAATTGGCGACGGCTATCAAGCAACAGGCATTGATAGGGAACGTCTGCTGACAGCTGGGGACGTTCATCAGGAGCGATTGCGCGGCAGCCATCCGCACTGTCTCTTCAAGCGAGGCCGCGCGCGGCTTTGAGCGAAGCGCTAGACGAAGGGGGCCGCTCTTACATGCGACCGATACCGATATGTGGCTCGCGAGTGGTTCGCGAAGATCGGGAAACTCCTCGCGCTCAGTAGAAAGGGGCCTACGGATGTTTAGCCAGGTTCACGCGGCTGTCGCTGCCGCCGCTGCCTCTTCTGTCGATGCTTTTGCCATCAATGACTTAGCGCTCAGAAGCCGATAAACTTCTGCCCCCTTTGTCGCGCGCCTTCCTGGCGCCGCCCGGAACCGCCCGATCCTGCATGAAACCGATACAGCTGCCCCTTGGCGTGCGCTTGCGCGATGACGCCACCTTCGCGAACTACTACCCCGGCGCCAACGCCGCAGCGCTTGGCTATGTGGAGCGTTTGTGCGAGGCCGACGCGGGTTGGACGGAAAGCTTGATGTACCTCTGGGGCAGCGATGGCGTAGGCCGAACTCACCTGTTGCAAGCGGCGTGTTTGCGTTTCGAACAGCGCGGCGAGTCGGCGGTGTATTTGCCGTTGGCGGACGTGGTGCAGCTGGGCCCGGAGCTGCTGGATAACCTGGAGCAGTGCGAGCTGGTTTGCTTGGACGATCTGGATGCCATCGCTGGCAATGCCGTGTGGGAAGAGGCGCTGTTCCACCTGTTCAATCGGCTGCGTGACAGCGGTCGGCGGCTATTGCTCGCAGCGGGGGCGGCGCCTCGCGAGTTGCTGGTGCAGTTGCCAGACCTCAAGTCGCGCCTGACCTTGGCGCTGGTGTTCCAACTGCAAACCCTTTCGGACGAAGACAAACTGCGCGCCCTGCAATTGCGCGCCTCGCGCCGAGGCTTGCACCTGACCGACGAAGTCGGGCGCTTTATCCTCACCCGCGGTACGCGCAGCATGAGCGCGCTGTTTGAATTGCTGGAGCAACTGGACCAGGCCTCGTTGCAGGCGCAGCGCAAGCTGACGATTCCGTTTCTGAAAGAGACGTTGGGCTGGTAACAGCAAGCTCGGCTGGCGTTTTCGTCGTCTTCGCGCAGGTGGCTTCCGGAATGTTTCGTCGGGCGCGGTTTCAGCGTTTCCAAGAATCGCGGCTGAAGCCGCTCCTACCAAAATGTGCGATCTGTACGAGCGGCTGGGCGGCATTCCGATTAACCGCGAAGCTTTTAGATTACTCGCCCGCCAACTTCCGGTCGTGCTGAAAAACGCCAGCGCGTGTAGAGCAGCGCGCTGGTGAAAAGCGCCAGGCTTAGCAGCGGCTTCGCTCCAGCCCAGCCAACTGCGGTGCGGGTCGAAGGCGGCGAGCACGCCTTTGATGAAGTACAGGTTAACGACGAAACAGGTCCAGGCATGGGCACGCGCGTTGCCCATCAGCAGGCCGGGGGCGAGCAGGGCCAGCGGGCCGAGCTCGATGCACAGAATTACCCAAGTGCGGGCGCCATGCAGGTCGGCGTAAACCAGATTCCACGTCAGCAGCAGCGCCGCCAGAGCGAAGAAGGCTCGATGAGCGTGAGCACGCGGCTGACTTTCAAACGCGGCGCCAGCCAGGACAGCTCGGGCAATGGCTTCGGGGTGTAAGCCACGGGTGTTCTCCAACGGCGCGCGCAGGCGCAAGGCGGTCTCGGCCAGGCGCTTGCCCAGGGCTCGGCACAAGCTGATTTCGTGTTCGTCGAGCGGGCGTTTGCCATCCTGCCCCGCATGGTGGCTGGCGCCGTAGGCGTGCCGCCGCCACGGGTTTCCAGCAACGCGCCTTCGCTGTAGGCGCAGCCCGGCGACGAGCATGCCGCGGTGCAGCAGCGGCAACATCATCGACAAGCAACGTGCTCTCCTGGCCGCCATGCAGGCTGGCGGTGGAAGTGAACACACCGGCAGGCTTTACCCACCAGTTCGCCGGTCAGCCACAGGCCGCTGGTGCCGTCCAGAAAGTATTTCAGCGGTGAGGCCATATTGCCGAAGCGGGTCGGGCTGCCAAGGATCAAACCGGCGCAGTTCTTCAAGTCATCCAGCGCGGCGTACAGCGCGCCCTCGGCCGGAATGCTCGGGGCCACCGCTTCGCATTCGGTGGAGATGGCCGGCACGGTGCGCAGGCGGGCATCGATGCCGGCCAGTTCCACGCCGCGCGCGATCTGCTTGGCCATTTCAAGGGTCGCGCCGTTACGGCTGTAATAGAGAACCAGAATGTACGGCTGGCTCATGGCAGCAACTCCAAAATGCGCTCCGGTGGACGGCCGATGACGGCCTTGTCGCCCGCGACGAGAATCGGTCGTTCGATCAGTTTCGGGTGTGCGGCCATGGCGGCGATAAGTTGCGCATCGCTCAGGCTGGCGTCGGCGAGATTGAGGGTTTTGTATTCGTCCTCACCGGCGCGCAGCAGCGCGCGGGCAGAGAGTTGCAGTTTGTTCAGCAGCGCGGTGAGCTCGGCCGCAGATGGTGGAGTTTCGAGGTAGCGCACCACGGTCGGTTGCAGGCCACGGGCTTCAAGAAGCTCCAGCGCGCCGCGAGATTTGCTGCAACGCGGATTGTGATAAAGCGTCAGGTCGGTCATGTGCGTATCGCATCTTGCCTAGGGTGGCGGCTATTCTACCCGCGTCGGCAGCCAGGCCTGAATACGGCGTTGCGCGCACGGGGCGATTTACTACTGAACAAGGGAGAGGGCATGCGCCAAGGTTTCGATGATTTTGTGGAATTCTGGCGATTTCTCCTGCATCGCTTTCTGGCCGATCACGGCCCCAACAGCGCGGCAGCTCTGACGTACACCACGCTGTTCGCCGTGGTGCCGATGATGACCGTGACCTTCGCCATGCTCTCCGCTGTGCCGGCTTTTTCCGGCGTGGGCGAGCAGATTCAGCATTTCATCTTCCATAACTTTCTGCCCGCCTCCGGCGAAATGGTGCAGGAGTACCTGAACAACTTCACCACCCAGGCGCGGCAACTCACGTGGATTGGCGTGGTGTTTCTCGCGGTCACGGCGTTCGCGATGTTGGTGACGGTGGAAAAGGCGCTGAACAATATCTGGCGTGTGCGTCAGCCGCGTCGGGGCATTTCCAGCTTTCTGCTGTATTGGGCGATTCTCAGCCTCGGCCCGCTGCTGCTCGGCGTGGGGTTTGTAGTGAGCACCTACATCACCTCGCTGTCGCTGATTTCCGGGCCGGACGCCGCTATTGGTGCGCAGGCGCTGCTGCGTCTTACCCCGCTGATGTCGAGCATGGCGGCCTTCACGCTGATTTACGCCTCGGTGCCCAACACCCGTGTGCCGTTGAAAAACGCCTTGCTCGGCGGAGTGTTTGCGGCGGTGTTGTTTGAAGTGGCCAAGGCCCTGTTCGGGTTGTATGTGCGCCTGTTCCTCGGTTTCCAGCTTATTTACGGCGCGTTCGCCACCGTGCCGCTGTTTCTGCTGTGGCTGTATCTGTCGTGGTTGATCGTGCTGTTTGGCGCAGAGCTGGCGTGCAACCTCGGTTCGTCCCGGCACTGGCGCCGTCGCGCCTTGCCGCGTTTGTTGGTGACGCTGGGGCTGCTGCGCATGTTCCACGATGCCCAGGTACGCGGCGAAGTGCTGCGCCTTAACGATGTTCACGGTCAGGGCTGGCGGCTGCCTGAGGATGAGTGGGACGAGATCGTCGAGTTTTTTGAGGGCGAGTTGCTGATCTGTCGCGCCAGTGGTGGCGGCTGGGTGCTGTGCCGCGACCTCGGCCAGTACACGTTGCATCAGCTGTTGCTGCATTGCCCCTGGCCGCTGCCGCGTTTGGAACAACTGCCGGCGCAAATGGATGAAGCGTGGTATCCCGGCTTGCGCGCTGGATTGAAGGCCTGCATGACGAGCAGGCCGAACTGTTCGGCGCTAGCTTGTTGCAGTGGCTGCAAGCGGCGGACGAGCAAGTGTGGCGGGGCGGACTGACAAAAAGTGTCAGTTTGCGCGTAGCCCGCGCTGCACGGCGCGCGCCAGGCCGTCGACGTGGCGAAACAGCAGAGATTACAGTTGGCACGCTTTTGGCTCTCTTACCTGCAGATAGCTATCAAACTGCCAGCCTGGCACGGACCAGCCAAGGAATCGGGTGCTATGAGTAAGCCCAACAGCCACACCGCGAAAAGCACGGCACCGTGATTGCCTGCACCACAGCCATCCCGAACACGCGCTGGAAGGGCTCAATCGCATCACCGGCCTCAACTTTGCGCGCTGGCTCGAGTCGCCGGCAGTACGCGCGCCGGTTGAGCAAGATGCTGACGTCGATTACTGGCTCGAGCGCGACTGGCAACTGTACGCCTCGTTAACCAGGTCAAGTGCATCGCGGCTAAAGCCGCTCCTACGGTTTGTGCATTCTCTCGAACAATAAAAAACCCCGCGGCCAAGGCGCGGGGTTTTTGTGTTTCCGATTGGGTGACGCGGCTCAAGCCAGCGCTTGTTGGCTCTGGGCGACGGCGGGTTCCACGGCTTGAACAAACAATTCCTCGACCACCAGGCTGGTAGGCGCCATGGCCGAGCGCAAGCACACCTGCATGTCTTCAATCTTCTGCTTTACCGGCACGCGGCCGATGCCGGACAGCAAGATTTTGCCCTGACCGTTGACCTTGCTGTGGTCCACCAGCACTTCGCGGCGGGCACCGGCGTCGCGGTAGCTGATGACCAGCGACACCGGCAGATTGGCCAGGCCGGGCAGTTGCAGCCAGGCGGCGACGTTGAAGTCAGCTACGCGACCGTCGTATTCGGTCACGAGCAGGCGGGCGGCGTCGGTGATGCGCGACGGCACGGGGCCGATCAGCTTGTCGTGGGCTTGAGACATGGAGGCTTCCGGGCTGATTTTAGAATGGGGTGTAGGGACAGACGGCCGAAATTATAGGCACGGCGGTACAAGCAAACTGTAGCGCTTGGCCGCCGGTCGGCGTGATCGGTCTCGCAGTTTTGACTATTAGGCCAGCTTCACGGGGTGACGGCTGACCGAGGCTGTTTCCAGGTTGGCCGGCGGCAAGGGCAGGGCGGCCTGGTTGTGCACGCTGACCATTGCAGCCAGAGATTTTCGCCAGCGCTGAACTGGCCATTGGGCAGCCACAGGCCGTGGTTCCAGCCGCCACCGACAACCGGCGTGCTTTGCAATACGCCTGGGGGAGTCCCCTGCGTGCTGGGGCTGCGTCGCAGCCACACCGGGCGCGGCAGGCCTTTTAAATAGCGCAGGCCCAAATACAGGCCGTCGGCGTTCTGGTGCCGCCAGCGCAACAGGGCGAGGGGTGGGTGTGCCGCTGTTGGTCAGCAGCAGTACCAACTGGCCGACGGGCAGCAAACGGCCTTGGTCGGCGTTGCACAACAGGCGCGCGCCGCCGGAGCTGGTGTCGAGCATTTGCGCGGCGCAATGGCCCGGTCGGTGCTCAAGCAGTTGCGCATGAATGGCTGGCAAGCCGACCACCAAACTGCAATCGCCAACCTGATCGGAGCGCTCATGGCGACGCGGTTGGCGACCCAGCCAGTGGTGTCGCACCCGCTGCAGCAGTTCGCCTTCCACCTTGGTTTGCAGCGGTGCTGGTTCGTGCAGCGCGACCAGCAACGCGCCCAATTCGAAGCGGCGCAAATACGCTGGATCGCTGTCGGCGTGTTGCTCAAGGGCAGGCTGGGTTGCGATTCGGTCAGGTCAACGATTGGCCCTTCGGTGTCGTCTTCGTCATCCCACGGCAGCAAGCGCGCCAGACTCGCCAGCAGCGCCAATGCGCTGAACAATTGCGGGCTTTCGCCTTCAGCCAAATGGAATGGATTGCTCAAGGACAGCAGCAGCATTTGCTGGTACAGGCCACGCAAGGTGTTCGCGGGCAGCGGATGAAACGCGGCGGCCACGGGCTCGTCGAGACACTCCTGGTGCTCGCCAATCCAGTACAGCAAATGGCTGTCGCGCCACAGGCTGGCCGGGTGGCTCTTGGTACAGCTGGTAATGGCGCAACAGGTTCTGCGCCAGGAAGTGCTGGGCCATATACAGGCACCAGGCCAAGTGCGGGCGCGAAGGTTGCCGGCCTTGCAGAATCTGCAGCAGCAGGCGCTTGAAGCCAGATGGCCATTTCCCCACAGAAACGCACAAACAACATCGGCGGCGTGTTGCCGTGACGGTAGTGCTCGGCGTAGTGACGATACTCATCGCTCAGACTTTGCAGCGCGCGTTGCGCCTTTCGAGTAAGGTCATGGCGCTGCGATTGAGGCGAAACAGCAAACCGAGCACCAGGTGCAGCGCGCCTTCATGGGATTGCAGGCGGGCTTCGGCCAAGCGCTCATTGAGATCGGCCAGCGGCGCGGCCGTTTCGTCGAGGATGTCCGGCACCTCTAGGCGTAGGGCGTCCAGTGTCATACCACCCTGCAGATACGAGGATCGAATGCATGGTTGCGCTTGCGCGTAGGGTCATTAAAAAAGTGCTCATGGGGCAGATTGCGTTAGGTATCTGCGCGGGGCTTTTGCTGGCTGGCTGCGCTGATGACTACGGCGTCGATCAGCATGGACGAAAGGTAACGGCTGAGCAGTTGGATGGCCAGTGGTTAGTGATTAATTACTGGGCTGAGTGGTGCGGACCCTGCCGCACGGAGATTCCAGAGCTGAATAGCCTGTCCGAGCAACTCAAAGGTCAGCACGCGCAAGTGCTCGGTGTGAACTTCGACGCCCTGCAAAGCGAGGCGCTGAGTAAGGCCAGCGAAACCATGGGCATTCGTTTTACCGTACTGGCGAGCGATCCCGGCGAGCGCTTCAAACTGCCGCGCAGCGAGGCGTTGCCGGTCACGTATCTGGTCGACCCGAAAGGCCAGGTGCGCGAACGCCTGATGGGCGAACAAACCGCAGCGGGCCTGAGCAAGCGCCTGGCTGAACTGCAAGCGAAGGAGTAGCGCAATGGCTCGAATCTGTTTGCATGGCTATGTCAGTGGCAAGGTGCAGGGCGTGTTCTTTCGTCAAAGCACCGAGACTGAAGCCACTCGATTAGACCTTGATGGTTGGGTACGCAATTTGGCTGATGGCCGGGTTGAGGTGTTGGTTGAAGGCGAAGAAGAGGCGGTGCGGGAATTAGCTGCCTGGCTGGAAACCGGGCCGAAAAAGGCCAAGGTGACAGCGGTGGAGTTGCAGGAACATCCGCTGCAGGGGATTGCCGGGTTTGTGGTTCGTGGGTGAAAAACGCGATGTCCTGGCAGAGCCCATCGAGGCTAAAGCCTCTCCCACAGCAGCGCGTTCAACTGTGGGAGAGGCTTTAGCCTCGATGCGTCTCAGGGTTTCACATACCAATAATCCTGCCAATAACCGACCACCTTCCCTGAATACGTGGTTTTGCCGAGGCTGCCGTTGTAGCGGGCCAGGGCGCGGTTAAGGTCGCCGTTCTCTTTCTTCAGGTAGTAGCTGAGGATGGTGCAGCCGTAGCGCAGGTTGGTGGCGTTGTCGGTGAGGTTGTCTTGCTCGCGGCCCAGTTCGGCCTTCCAGAAGGTCATCACCTGCATCATGCCCTGGGCGCCGACTGAGGAAATGGCGAAGCGATTGAAGCGGCTCTCGGCATGAATCAGCGCCATGACCAACTCTGGCTTCAGCCCGGCTTTGCTGGCTTCGTGGTGCACCTGTTTGAGCAGCGTCAGACGCTCTTCAGCGTCGGGCATGTAACGGCTTAGCCGCGTGGACATGTCGAGCAGCCAGACTTCAGCGTCGTAGCGATCAACAAAACTGTCCGCCTCGGACACTGTGCGTTGCAGCAGGTCGCGCAACTCCGGTTCCGGCGCCTGGCGCACATTTGCGCTCAGGGGCAGGGCGAGTAGTAACAGGCAGCACAGCGCCAGGCGCAGGCACGCGGTCATGCCAGGCTCAGTTGTTGGCGCCAGGATCGGCCACGAGGCGGCCGGCATCCTTGCGCAGCGAGGTGAAAATTCCTGCTGCAACTCGGGGTCGTTGCGGGTCAGTTCAACCAGGCTTTGTTCCAACTCGTTGGCTTCTTCTTCCAAGCCCAGGTCAGACAGGCGCTTGACCCGGTGCACCCACTGCGCGACTTCGTCATCTTCCAGATCGTCGTAAATCAGCGCGTGCGCTTCCAGCAACTTGCCGCGCAGGGTGCGGCTGACTTGCAGAGTGGCGTCGGCGCGGGTGTGGTCTTGATCGTCTTCTACGCTCAGCACGATTTTGCCGACGCGGCTGACATCCTGTTCGGCAAACGGCCCGTCGAGCAGATTAAGGCGCAGCACGCCGTTGCGGTCTGTGCTCAATTCGTGGGTTTGCGGGCCTGCTTTGATCATCACCGGACGTTCAGCCCAGGGCAGGCTGGAATACTCGGTAAGTTTGTCTTTCTGCAGTTCGTTGATGCGCGCCAGGTTTTGCTCGGAGCGTCCGTTGGACTGCACGTTCATAAAAGGATTGAGGCCCGCAAAACCGTAGTCGATCCAGCCTTTGGTCGCTGTTTCCGGGACGTTGCCGAGCAACACCACATTCACCACGTTGGCGCCCACGCCGGCCACCACTGCCACTACGCCAAGCGGCACTTCGTACAGCTCGCGCCACGCCTGGTAAGGGGTGTAGCGGTCGTAGATGCGGGTGACTTCGAATTCAGTGACCTCGAAGGTTTTCTGGTCCTGAATGCGCACGCGCCGCTGCGGCAGTTCGAGTATGTCGGGTTGCCCCACGTCGATCTGCAGGCTGTGGTTGAGCAGTTTGCGCTCAGCGCGGTCCTCGCGCTCAGCCCGCTGCGACATGTGATTGGCGCAGCCGCTGAGCAGCAAGGCGCCGCACAAGGCGGCGCCGATGAGGCTAATGGAACGTGGCTTGAACATGGGAGCTCTGGCTAACACTCAACGACCGGTACGGGCCTGGATAAAAGACAACACCTCGGCAACCGGAATGGCTTGCGCCTCGGTTTCCCGACGGTTTTTGTATTCCAGATTGCCTTCGGCCAGACCACGGTCACTGACCACGATGCGGTGCGGGATGCCGATCAACTCCATGTCGGCAAACTTGATGCCGGGGCTGGTTTTCTTGTCACGGTCATCCAACAGCACTTCGAAGCCGGCAGCGGTGAGGTCGGCGTAGAGCTTGTCGGTCGCCGCGCGCACGTCTTCGTTTTCGTAGCGCAGCGGTACCAGCGCGATCTGGAAGGGCGCCAGGGCGTCGCTCCACAGAATGCCGCGCTCGTCATTATTCTGCTCGATGGCAGCTGCCACCACGCGCGACACGCCGATGCCATAGCAGCCCATGGTCAGAATGGCGGGTTTGCCGTTCTCACCCATCACGGTGCAGTTCATGGCTTCGCTGTATTTGCTGCCGAGCTGAAAGATATGCCCGACTTCAATGCCGCGTTTGATTTCCAGCGTGCCTTGGCCGTCCGGGCTTGGGTCGCCGGCCACCACATTGCGCAGGTCAGCGATTTCCGGCAGCGGCAAGTCGCGCTCCCAGTTCACGCCGAAGTAGTGCTTGTCGTCGATGTTGGCGCCGATGGCGAAGTCGCTCATCAGGGCAACCGAACGGTCGATGACGCAAGGCAATGGCAAGTTCAGCGGGCCGAGGGAACCGGCGCCAGCGCCGATGGCGTTGCGCAGTTCTGCCTCGGTGGCGAATTCCAGCGGGCTGGCAACCTGCTCAAGATTGGCGGCCTTGATTTCGTTCAACTCGTGGTCGCCACGAACGATCAGCGCCACCAACTTGCCTTCTTCGGAACCATGCACGACCAAGGTCTTGATGGTTTTCTCGATGGGCAGGTTGAAGCCTTCTACCAGCTCGGCGATGGTTTTGGCGTTTGGCGTGTCCACCAGGCGCATTTCTTCGGTCGCGGCGCCGCGAGAAGTTTCGCGCGGAATGGCTTCCGCTTTCTCGATGTTGGCGGCGTAGTCCGACACGTTGCTGAAGGCGATATCGTCTTCACCCGACTCGGCCAGCACGTGGAATTCGTGCGAGCCGGTGCCGCCGATGGAGCCGGTGTCGGCTTGCACAGGGCGGAAGTTCAGGCCCAGGCGGCTAAACACATTGCAGTACGCCTGGTGCATGCGGTCGTAGGTTTGTTGCAGGGAGGCCTGGTCGATATGGAACGAGTAGGCGTCTTTCATGGTGAATTCGCGGCCGCGCATCAAACCGAAGCGTGGGCGGATTTCATCGCGGAATTTGGTCTGGATCTGATACAGGTTGATCGGCAACTGTTTATAGCTGCTCAGCTCGTTGCGCATCAGATCGGTGATGACTTCTTCGTGCGTCGGGCCGACGCAGAAATCACGCGCGTGGCGATCTTTCAAGCGCAGCAGCTCAGGACCGTATTGTTCCCAGCGCCCGGATTCCTGCCACAGCTCGGCCGGTTGAATGGCGGGCATCAAAACTTCGAGCGCACCGGCCGCGTTCATTTCTTCACGAACGACAGTTTCAACTTTGCGCAAAACACGCAGGCCCATCGGCAGCCAGGTGTACAGGCCAGAGGCCAGTTTGCGGATCATGCCGGCACGCAGCATCAGCTGGTGGCTAACCACGACGGCGTCGGTTGGGTTTTCTTTGAGGGTCGAGAGCAAATACTGACTGGTACGCATGTTTGGCCGTTATATCAGTTGCGAAGGCAAGGAAGTGCTCGGCATTGTACGGGGCCTGTACTGCCGCGTACAGGATTCAGGCCACCGCAATGTAAGGGGTTTCCAGTGTCCGCTTTGACTGCTGAACAAGTACAAGCCTTGATCCGATTTGGTGTGCCGATGGCCGAGGATATTGACCTGTGCATCGACCAACTGGACGCCAATAACGCCTACGCCCGCGTGCCGTTCCAGGCCAAATTGGTGCGCCCGGGCGGCACCGTTTCGGGGCCGACGATCATGGCGCTTGCCGACGCCGCGATGTACGCCGTGGTGCTGGGGCGCCTCGGCAAGGTCGAGATGGCAGTGACCGCGAACTTGAACATCAACTTTCTGGCGAAACCAAAGCCGGTCGACTTAATCGCCCATGCGCAAATACTTAAACTAAGTCGTCGTCAAGCGGTGTGTGAAGTGTCTTTATATTCGGCGGGCGATGATGACAATCTAGTGGCTCATGTAACGGGAACCTATGCACTTCCGTTGTAAGTTAGTTAAACCGTACCAACTTGCAGACAAAAAAAAGCCCGGCTAATGCCGGGCTTTTTTCTTTATATCGAATTACCTGCTGATTTCTGGATTACAGAATGCTCAGTGGGTATTCGACGATCAGGCGCAGTTCGTCCAACGATTCCGAGTAAACGGCATCGGCCGAACGGTAGGTCGCTTGACGTACACGCAGGCTCAGGTCTTTAGCTGGGCCGTCTTGCAGAACGTATTTAACGTCTACGTCACGTTCCCACTCTTTGCCGTCGTTAGTAGCGCCAGTGTTAGCGTCAACACCTTTGACATAACGGGTCATGAAGGTCAGGCCTGGAACGCCGTAAGTGGTCAGGTCCAGTTTGTACATAGCACCGTACGAGCGCTCGTCTTCAGCGTTGAAGTCGGAACGTGCGATGGAGTTGGCCAGGAAGATAGTGCCGCCGCCGTCGATGCCATAAGCGTAAGCGCCGTCGCCGTCGATCTGCTGGTATTGCAGTTGGAAGGTGTGAGCACCGATGGTGTAGGCGCCGCTCAGGCTGAATGCGCGGTTGTCGAGCGCATCTTCCGAGTAGTCGCTACCAGTACGGCCATCGCCTTTGGTGTCGTAAATGTTGAAATCGAAAGCCAAAGATTGGTCTTCGGCCAGCGGCAGCGCGTAGTTGACGTTGGCGTAGTACTTACGGAAGTAATCTTCTACTTTCGAATAGTACAGAGTGGTGCTCAGCGAGTCGGAGATCGCGTAGGTGCCACCGAGTACGTTGGCCTCGGTCAAACCTGGGCCTTTTTCATGGGCGTCGTTGTCGAAACCGATGCTGTCATGATAGGTCTGAGACTGAGCGTTCAACGAGGTGAAGTGACCCGCGTTCAGTTCCAGGCCCTGAATTTCTTTGCTGGTCAGCAAGAAGCCTTCAACGGTTTCTGGCAGCAGACGGCTGTCGTCGGTAGCCAGAACTGGCATAGCGGTGAACTGGGTGCCGTATTTCAGAACAGTGCTGGATACGCGCATTTTCACAGCGCCGCCCGATTCGCCGTAAGCGTCTTCGGAGCGACCATCACCATCGGTAGGGAACAGGCCGGTGTTGTTGTGGCCACGACCGCCGTCCAGTTTGATGCCGGCCAGGCCGATAGCATCAACGCCAAAACCTACGGTGCCTTGAGTGAAGCCTGATTCGAAAGTACCGATGAAGCCTTGGCCCCATTCTTTCGAGTAGTTCTGACCAACGTGACCGCTAGCGCGGACATCACGGGAGAAGTAGAGGTTGCGAGCCAGAACACTCAGGCTGCTGTCTTCTACGAAGCCCTTAGAGTCGGACTGTTCGCTGGCTACTGCCAGTTGGGTGCTGCCCGCTACTGCGAGGGCGATTAAGCTCCACTTCATCACTTGCATCGTGATTGCTCCTTTGGTTTAGAAGTTGCGCTGCCCATCTTATTTGTTGTATGGGCTAGCTCTTTCTTTTTGTGTCGGCGCTAAGTTATAGCACGGCGACATTGTTGGCGACAGATAGTGCAGAGAGCCCTACAAATTCTTTACGACAATGTCGCAAAAGCTTATGTGGCATGTCGCAAATTCGTAGTTTTACGCTTGCATCCTAGCGATTACTTTTTCCGTGACTTCTGATGATTAACGAGTCGATAAAAACCGCTCTCATTAATCCCTTTTAAAGACCAACGGTTAATTCCTGTCCGTAGGGTTAACTGTTGTTCCAAGCAAGGTACACAAACACTGTTGGGCGTATGTGCTCATTGATCTTGGTTTGGGATAAAGCAATTAGCGTGCACAAACGCCAAAACGATCGTGAAAATTTCGTAATGTGTGATTTTCTGAGCGTTGCGTTGAGCAAAGCACAACAGAAGCGGGGTTTGCCGCTGCGCTTGGGTGGCGCGGCGGGCTGCGGCCAACCGTTACTAGCGGTGGCAGTAACGCTGCAAAAGTGGGGCTTGCGGCGCTTGGGTAACAAAGTGTGCACAGCGGCGGTGCATGGTCGAGCGGCTCGCGCTCGGAGCTGGCGCCGTTTTGGTGCGGCTCATACTGGCGGGCGATAGACGCGTCGCAGGGACGTTCGCTGTTGTGAACTTGCCCCGGGGTAGTGGGGCGAATGATCAGCTAAGCAGGTATCCTTGCGTCATCGCGCGGTCGGCTTGGTCGCAGCGCTTGGCATCGTTGTACCTATATATAAGTAGGAGTCTGTGTATGTTCGCCCTGGATTCACGTTTGCAGAACGACACCCTGCTGATCGGCGACTTTCCGTTGTGCCGTTTATTGTTAATGAATGACGACCATTATCCGTGGTTCATCCTGGTTCCGCGTCGCGAAGAAGTGAGCGAGTTGTTCCAACTCAGTGGTGACGAACAGCAGCAGCTGTGGCACGAAACGGTCACGCTGACGGAGCTTTTGAAGGACACCTTCGCCGCCGACAAAATGAACGTCGCCACGCTCGGCAATGTGGTGAGTCAGTTGCACATGCACGTGATCGTCCGTCGGCGCAGCGATGCCGCGTGGCCGGCGCCGGTGTGGGGCAAGTTTCCAGCGCAAGCCTATGCCGCCGAACAGGTTGCCGCGATCCGCGCGAAGTTGCGTTCGGTGTTGGGCAGCGATTTCACGTTCGCTGAGGAGTAAGCCATGACCTTGGAAAACCGAGTGATGGAGCTGGAAACCAGGCTGGCGTTTCAGGACGACACCATTCAGGCGCTGAACGACGAGCTGGTCAGTCAGCAGCGAATCATCGAGCGCCTTAGCTTGCAGATCGCCGCGCTGGCCAAGCGCCAGGAAGATATGCAGAGTGGCTTTGGCATGAGCGAACACGAGGCACCGCCGCCGCACTATTAATAGAAGGCTTTTCGACAGTTACAAAAAAACCCGCCAGCGGCGGGTTTTTTTGTGGGTGTAGCCAGCGCTTAGCGACGTAGCGGAAGGGCTGCGATCACATCCTCAGCTTGCAGGCCTTTGTCGCGCTGCATTACCGAGAACTCAACGCGTTGTCCTTCGACCAGCACGCGGTGACCTTCGCCACGAATGGCGCGGAAGTGCACGAAGATATCGTCGCCGCTGTCGCGGGAGATAAAGCCGAAGCCCTTGGAGGTGTTGAACCACTTCACGGTGCCGGTTTCGCGATCACCCAGGTCTTGCGGTACTGCTTTTGCTGCGACCTTTCATGCGCAGGTTTGCGCACAAGTGCAAGACCACAGCGAGCAGCACGGTGAGCAGGCTAAGCAATACGGCTGGTTGGCCGCCGATGACCGGAAGCGGGGCCAGCAAAATCAGCACTTGCAGCACAACGGCCAGCACCAACAATGCGCTGACCAGGCCTTGAACTTGTTGGCGTGCGCCCATGTGCCAGATTGGGAAAAGAGGGGCCAGCAACAGGTTGATCAAACCAAACAGAGCGAGGTAAACGGCATCGGGCTGTTGCAGGTAAGGAAGGCTGTCGGCATGGAGACTAGGAGCGAAAGACAGGAGTAGTGCGGCGACTCCTACAAGCAGGTGGACGATTTTCAGCATGTGCAATGAGCTCACTTATAAGGATATTCAGCAGAAGAGCGGGGTGGGGCACGGGTTGCCGTAACTGAAAATCGGCTCTCGACACGCGTTCCATCCGCCTATGCGCCGCGCCAAGCGGCAACACGGGGGAGTATTTAACAGCAAAGCGGAGGGCTACTCAAATCAGCGCGCTTAGCGCTGGCTCGGGCAGGTGGGGGTGAACTTGATTGCGGCCGCTGCGTTTCGCTTGATACAGGGCGTCATCGGCTCGGGTGAGCAAACTTTCGAGGTTGTCGCCGGCTTCCGCCAGGGCGAAACCGAACGAGGCGGTGATGGTGTCGAGGATCTCGTCAGTACGGCGAACTTTCACTCGCAGCGCCTGAATTTTCAGGCGTAATTGTTCCGAAAACGCGTGGGCAGTTTCCAGGTCCGGGCATTCGCCCATGATCACGCAGAACTCTTCACCGCCATACCGCGCCGCCATCGCCCGCGGCGGCAACAGCTCACGCAGCAGCTGGCCGACGTGCTGAAGCACGCGGTCGCCGAGTGGATGGCCGTACTGGTCGTTGAAGTGTTTGAAATGATCGATGTCCAGCATGACCAGCGCGACGCCTTGATGGCCGTTGCTTAGTGTCTGCTCGAGCAAGCGGGTAAAAGCGTGGCGGTTGAAAACGTTGGTCAGGCTGTCGAGCGTCGCGGCCATATGGGCACGTTCGAGCTGGCCGCGCAGGTGCGAAATTTCTTCTTGGGCGCTGCGCAGGCGGTAGAGGAATTTTTCTTGCTGGTCCTGCATAAGCTGGGTGCTTTGTTGCAGGTCGTTGAGCACGCTGGGCAGGTCGTCGATCAGCGGTTCCTGCAAGGCGCTTAGGCCGTGGTTGAGGCTGTCTTGATAGGCTTTGCTGGTGCTGACGCTTTGCGAGACGCCGCCTTCGATGTCGTCGACCAGTTCAATGACTTGCTGCTGCCCGGCGCGCGCTTCTTCAAGTTCGCCGCGAATAATGAAGTCGCGAAAGAGCTTCGCTGCGGTTTCTGGTGGAAAGCTATCGAAATCTTTAACGGCTTTGTCGAGCCGACGATTGAGCTCCGGCTCCTTGCCTTTGCTGTAAGTGTACCAGAGCGCGTAATGCACGGGGTTGGGCGGAATATCGTGGCGCACCATGAGTGGCACGGCCTGCTTTAACAGATCAGCTGCCTCGCGGGTCTCCTCCGGATAGAGACTGAGAATGGTGGGCGATTTCGGCGGCTGGCTCATGCGTCGTACAAGTTCAAACTATTGATTGCCAGAGCATAGAGCAGCCACACAGCTTGCGCCTAGCAAAAGGCCCGGTTTTGCGCCGGGCCTTTACTGTTTTTGCGGGATTGGATCACGCTGCCAGGAGGCTGCGAAGCATCCATGCGGTTTTTTCGTGGATCTGCATGCGCTGGGTCAGAAGGTCGGCGGTAGGCTCGTCGCTGACTTTGTCCAATAGCGGGAAAATGCCACGCGAGGTGCGCACGACCGCTTCCTGGCCCTGAATCAGTTGCTTGATCATGTCTTCGGCGCTCGGTACGCCTTCCTCTTCTTTAATAGAGGAAAGGCGAGCGTAAGCGGCGTAAGTGCCTGGCGCGTTGAAGCCAAGGGCGCGGATGCGCTCGGCGATGGAGTCGACGGCCAATGCCAGCTCGGTGTACTGGCCTTCAAACATCAGGTGCAGGGTGTTGAACATTGGACCGGTGACGTTCCAATGAAAGTTGTGGGTTTTCAGGTACAGGGTGTAGGTGTCGGCGAGCAAGCGAGACAGGCCTTCAGCAATGGCGGCGCGGTCCTGTTCGGCAATTCCGATATTGATTTCCATGGCATTTCTCCTTTTTCAGGCTAATGAAGACGGGCTGACGCGATGGCGAGAGCCTAGCATGGGCCCTGGGGGTGATGTCGCGGTGCGAGAGTCAATAAATGCTATTGGAGCAAATGCATTGCACGCTTGGACGCCTGCGCTGTTAATCGCGTTCAGTTCGCGCACGACTTTCCGCTTAATTGACTGTTAGTGGCTGCTGGCGTGCACGGTTTTTGGGTTTATTGCCGGGCGCGATCCGTCATATACTCCCGCACCTTGCCGCGAGCAGGCGTCCCCTGCGCAATCGCGGAGCGCCCAGGGCCAGCCCCAGGGCCGAGTTTGCAGTCACGCATGCTGAGATGAGCCAAATGCCAATTTACGATTACCAATGCGCTTCCTGTGGCCATCAGATGGAAGCCATTCAGAAATTCAGCGATTCGCCTCTGGTCGATTGCCCGACCTGCAAGGCCCCCGAGTTGAAGAAGTTGCTGTCCATGCCGGGCTTTCGTTTGAAGGGCAACGGCTGGTACGAAACCGATTTCAAGACCGGCGCTAAAAAGAACCTCGCTGGCGGCGACAAAGCCGATTAAGCAGCACCCCGATTAGTCGAATTACGAGAAGCGAAACCACCATCATGATGCGCAGCCATTATTGCGGCCAATTGAACGAGAGCCTGGAAGGTCAGGAAGTCACCCTGTGCGGTTGGGTTCATCGCCGCCGAGATCACGGCGGGGTGATCTTCCTAGACATCCGCGACCGTGAAGGTCTGGCCCAGGTGGTATTCGACCCGGACCGCGCCGATACCTTCGCCAAGGCTGACCGCGTGCGCAGCGAGTACGTGGTGAAAATCACCGGTAAAGTGCGCCTGCGTCCGGCCGGCGCCAACAACGCCAACATGGCATCCGGCGCCATTGAAGTGCTGGGCTATGAGTTGGAAGTGCTCAACGAAGCGGAAACCCCGCCGTTCTCGCTCAACGAATACACCGACGTCGGTGAAGAAACCCGTTTGCGCTATCGCTTCATCGATTTGCGCCGTCCGGAAATGGCCGAGAAGCTCAAGCTGCGCTCGCGCGTGACTAGCAGCATCCGCCGCTACCTCGACGAAAACGGTTTCATCGACGTGGAAACGCCGATCCTCACCCGCGCCACGCCTGAAGGTGCCCGTGATTACCTGGTGCCTAGCCGCACCCACCCCGGTAGCTTCTTCGCCTTGCCACAATCTCCGCAGCTGTTCAAACAACTGCTGATGGTTGCCGGCTTCGACCGTTACTACCAGATCGCCAAATGCTTCCGCGACGAAGACCTGCGTGCTGACCGTCAGCCGGAATTCACCCAGATCGACATCGAAACCAGCTTCCTCGACGAAGACGACATCATCGGTATCACCGAGAAGATGATTCGCCAGCTGTTCAAGGAAGTGTTGAACCTGGAATTCGGCGAATTCCCGCACATGCCGTTCTCCGAAGCCATGAGCCGCTACGGTTCCGACAAGCCGGACCTGCGTATTCCGCTGGAACTGGTGGACGTTGCCGATCAGCTCAAAGACGTGGACTTCAAAGTGTTCAGCGGTCCGGCCAACGACCCGAAATGCCGTATTGCCGCCCTGCGTGTTCCTGGCGGTGGCGCCATGCCGCGCAAGCAGATCGACGATTACACCAAGTTCGTCGGCAATTACGGCGCCAAGGGCCTGGCCTACATCAAGGTCAACGAGCGTGCTAAAGGCGTTGAAGGCCTGCAGTCGCCGATCGTGAAAAACATTCCGGAAGCTAACCTCAACGTCATTCTTGACCGCGTAGGCGCTGTGGATGGCGACATCGTGTTCTTCGGCGCTGACAAAACCAAGATCGTTTGCGATGCCCTCGGCGCGCTGCGTATCAAAGTTGGCCATGACCTCAATCTGCTGACCTGCGAATGGGCGCCGATGTGGGTGGTGGACTTCCCGATGTTCGAAGAAGCCGACGACGGCAGCCTGAACTCGCTGCACCACCCGTTCACCTCGCCCAAGTGCACCCCCGAAGAGCTGGAAGCCAACCCGGCTGCCGCTCTGTCGCGCGCTTACGACATGGTGTTGAACGGTACTGAGTTGGGTGGCGGTTCAATCCGTATCCACGACAAGGCCATGCAGCAAACGGTATTCCGCGTGCTGGGCATCAGCGAAGAAGAACAAGAAGAGAAGTTCGGCTTCCTGCTCGACGCGCTGAAATTCGGTGCACCGCCCCACGGTGGTCTGGCGTTTGGCCTCGACCGTCTGGTGATGCTGATGACCGGTGCGCAGTCGATTCGTGAAGTGATCGCCTTCCCGAAAACCCAGAGCGCTGCCGATGTGATGACGCAGGCGCCGGGCGAAGTCGATGCGCGTCAGCTGCGCGACCTGCACATTCGTTTGCGCGAGCAAGTCAAAGCCGACTAAGCATTCGGTTGGGCTTTACAGCGCCCCTCTCTCACTCGGGACAGGGGCGTTTTCAATTCAAGTGTGAGTTATTGGACAGGTCGGAGCGAGTTATGGCGGGTCATTCCAAATGGGCCAACATCAAGCATCGTAAAGGGCGTCAGGACGCCAAAAAGGGCAAGATTTTCACCAAGCTGATTCGTGAACTGACGGTCGCGGCCAGCCAGGGCGGCGGCATTCCAGCCGACAACCCGCGCTTGCGGCTCGCGGTGGACAAGGCGCTGGGCGCCAACATGACCCGCGACACCATCGACCGCGCGATCGCCCGCGGCGTTGGCGCGGACGACGGCACCAAGGTTGAAGAGTTGAGCTACGAGGGCTACGCACCCAACGGTGTGGCGGTGATCGTCGAAGCCATGACCGACAACCGCAATCGCACCGCTGCGGCGGTGCGTCACGCCTTTACCAAGTGCGGCGGCAACCTCGGCACCGATGGTTCCGTGGCGTATATGTTCGACCGCAAAGGCCAGATCAGCTTCGCCCCCGGCGTCGATGAAGATGCGCTGATGGAAGCGGCACTTGAAGCGGGCGCGGACGACGTGGTCACCCATGAAGACGGCTCCATCGATGTGTTCACCAGTTTCGTCGACTTCATTTCCGTCAACGAAGCGCTGCAAAAAGCCGGCTTCAAAGGCGAGGAGGCGGAGATCAACATGATTCCGTCGATCACCGTCGAGCTAAGTGAGCTGGAGACGGCGCAGAAGGTGCTCAAGCTGATCGACATGCTCGAAGACCTGGACGACGTGCAAAACGTGTACTTCAACGGCCAGATTCCAGAAGAGATCATGGAGCAGGTGGGGTAACCCCGGTGGAAATCGCATCGAGGCTAAAGCCCTCTCCCACAGGCAGGTACGGTTCCTGTAGGAGAGGCTTTAGCCTCGATTGCGCCCCATAGGGGATGTTCGGCAAACCGCCTGCGCCGCCGCAACCGTCGCTATGCGCGTCCCCCATCTGCCTTTAAGCTGACCCCCACTTAACCTCTTTGCTCAATCGCAGGTGCTATGACCCTTATTCTCGGCATTGACCCCGGTTCCCGCATCACCGGTTATGGCGTGGTGCGTGACATCGGGCGTGGCTGTGAGTACGTGGCCTCGGGCTGCATCCGTACCGGCGCCGGCGAGCTGCATGAACGGTTGCAAATAGTGTTTCGCGGCGTGCGCGAGGTGATCGAAACGTACGGGCCGATCACCATGGGTATCGAGAAAGTGTTTATGGCCAAGAACGCCGACTCCGCACTCAAGCTCGGTCAGGCCAGGGGCGCGGCGATTGTTGCCGCCGCCGAGCATGGGCTGGAAATTGCCGAGTACACGGCTACCCAAGTGAAGCAGGCAATTGCCGGCACGGGCGGGGCGGACAAGCAGCAGGTGCAGTTGATGGTGATGCACTTACTGAAATTGACACAAAAACCGCAGATCGATGCCTCTGACGCGCTGGCAATTGCCTTGTGTCATGCCCACACTCGCTCCAGTTTGATTCCTCACGGCTTGGTCGGGGCTCGCAGTCGCGGCGGGCGTCTGCGTCTGTGAGGCTGCGCTTCTTTATTAAGGAACTGATGTTGTGATTGGACGCCTGCGCGGGACCTTGCTGGAAAAGCAGCCGCCGCACCTTATCGTCGATGTGAATGGCGTGGGGTACGAAATCGAAGTGCCGATGACCACGCTGTATCGCTTGCCGTCGCTGGGCGAGCCGGTGACGTTGCACACCCATTTGGTGGTGCGCGAAGACGCTCATTTGTTGTTCGGTTTTGCCGAGAAAGCGCGAGCGCGAGCTGTTCCGTGAGCTGATTCGTCTTAACGGCGTGGGGCCAGAAGCTGGCGCTGGCGCTGATGTCTGGCCTGGAAGTCGATGAGCTGGTGCGCTGTGTGCAAGCGCAAGACACCTCGGCACTCACCCGCATTCCCGGCGTCGGAAAAAAGACCGCTGAGCGCTTGCTGGTGGAATTGAAAGACCGCTTCAAAGCCTGGGAAACCGTGCCGGGCATCGCCACTTTTGTCACTGAACCCTCGGTGCCGGTGGCACAGTCTCAAGTGCGGAGAACGATGCCGTGAGCGCCCTGATTTCCTTGGGCTTTAAGCCGCAAGAGGCCAGTCGCGCGGTATCGGCGGTGCAGGAAGAAGGTTTGAGCAGCGAAGAATTGATCCGTCGTTCATTGAAAGGAATGGTTTAAGTGATAGACGCCGATCGCCTGATCACCGCTTCTGGCCGTGACCGCGATGAACAACTGGACCGCGCCATTCGGCCGCTGCGCCTGGCTGAGTACATTGGTCAGCCGAAAGTCCGTGAGCAGATGGAGCTGTTTATTCAGGCGGCGCGCGGCCGTGCCGAATCCCTTGACCACACCTTGATCTTCGGGCCGCCCGGTCTGGGTAAAACCACGCTCGCCAACATCATTGCCCAAGAAATGGGCGTGTCGATCAAGAGCACTTCAGGCCCGGTGCTGGAGCGTCCTGGTGATCTGGCCGCGATGCTGACCAACCTTGAGCCCGGCGACGTGCTGTTTATCGATGAAATCCATCGCCTGTCGCCCATCGTTGAAGAAGTGCTGTACCCGGCGATGGAAGATTTTCAACTCGACATCATGATTGGCGAAGGGCCCGCTGCACGCTCGATCAAACTCGATTTGCCTCCTTTTACCCTGGTCGGCGCCACTACCCGCGCGGGCATGCTCACCAATCCGCTGCGTGACCGTTTCGGCATTGTTCAGCGCCTCGAGTTTTACAGCACGGCAGACCTGGCCACGATCGTTCAGCGCTCGGCCGGCATTCTTGGCCTGCCGCTGGATCCCGAGGGCGCGTTCGAAATTGCCCGTCGCGCCCGTGGCACGCCGCGTATTGCCAACCGCTTGCTGCGCCGTGTGCGTGACTTCGCTGAAGTGCGTGCCCAGGGGGCATATCACGCGCGCGATTGCGGACCTGGCGCTGAATCTACTGGATGTCGATGAGCATGGTTTCGATCATCAGGACCGGCGTCTGCTGCTGACCATGATCGAGAAGTTCGACGGCGGCCCGGTGGGCGTCGACAGCCTGGCGGCGGCCATCAGTGAAGAACGCCACACCATCGAAGATGTGCTCGAACCCTACCTGATTCAGCAGGGCTACATCATGCGTACACCGCGCGGTCGTGTGGTGACGCGCCATGCTTATCTGCACTTTGGCCTCAACGTGCCCAAGCGCATGGGTGATCTGCCGCAGACCGATCTGTTTGCAGTGGACGAATAAGATGAACTTGCAGATGCAAATCGATGAAAAACAGTTGGTTTGCCCAATTGGCAACCCGGGGAGTAAGCACTAGAGTATGCGCGCGCAAAATGGGCTTGAGCCGTTCACCCATCGCTGTCGGGTTTACTACGAAGACACCGATGCCGGCGGCATCGTTTACTACGTCAATTATCTGAAATTCATGGAGCGGGCCCGCACCGAGCGGCTACGTGATCTGGGCTTTTCCCAGTCACAGCTGGCGGGCGACATGTTGTTTGTCGTGCATTCCAGCGAAGCGCGTTATCACGATGCCGGCGCGGTTGGACGATGAGCTGCTGGTGAGCGCCGATGTAATCGAATTAAACCGTGCCAGCCTGCGCTTCCGTCAACAGGTGCGGCGGGCTACGGATAAAACGCTGCTCTGTGAAGGGCAGTTCCTGGTGGCCTGTGTGCGCGCCGACAGTTTGAAACCCCGGGCCATTCCCGAAGCGTTGCGTACCGCCTTTGCCGGCGTGAGCGACGCGGGTACATCTAAAGCAGGAGATTAAGCGTGGAAGCCACCGTCGTCGACCATACCTCTATGTGGAGCCTGATCAGCAACGCCAGCATCGTGGTACAGCTGGTCATGCTGATCCTTGTAGGCGCATCGGTTACCTCATGGATCATGATTTTCCAGCGCAGCACCATGATCCGTGCAGCCCGCCGTTCGCTTGAATCGTTTGAAGAGCGCTTCTGGTCGGGTATCGATTTGTCCAAGCTGTATCGCCAAGCGGGTGCCAACCCGGACCCGGATTCGGGCGTGGAGCAGATTTTCCGTGGCGGTTTCAAAGAGTTCTCGCGCCTGCGTCAGCAGCCGGGCGTTGACCCGGATGCGGTCATGGACGGCGTGAACCGTGCCATGCGCGTTGCCATCTCCCGCGAAGAAGAAAAGCTCGAGCAGAGCTTGCCGTTCCTGGCCACCGTAGGTTCCACCAGCCCGTACATCGGTCTGTTCGGCACCGTGTGGGGCATCATGAACTCGTTCCGTGGTCTGGCCTCCGCTCAACAAGCCACGCTGGCGACCGTAGCGCCGGGTATTGCCGAAGCCTTGATCGCCACGGCCATCGGCCTGTTCGCTGCGATTCCAGCGGTAATTGCCTACAACCGTTTTGCTGCTCGCGGCGAAACCCTGATCGGCCGCTACTACACCTTCGCCGATGAATTCCAAGCCATCTTGCACCGCAAAGTGCACACCAGCGACGAATAAGACGCCGGTTCTACTGAAGGCTATATGGAAAGGTTTTAACTCATGGCACGTATTCGTAAGAGACGTAAACCAGTCGCCGAAATGAACGTGGTGCCCTACATCGACGTGATGTTGGTGCTGCTGGTGATTTTCATGGTGACTGCCCCGATGCTCAACCAGGGTGTCAAGGTGGACTTGCCCAAGGTGTCGAGCGACGCTTTGCCGCAAGACAACAACACTCAGGTGCTGACCATTTCGATCAAGGCCGACAAGACCTACTACTGGAACCTGGGTAGCGAAGTGGACACCGACAAGCAGCAGGCCAAAGCCTTGACGCTGCCGGAAATGACCACTGCCGTGACTGCGATCATGAATCAGAGCCGCGCTCAGGGTAAGCAGACTCAAGTGTTTATCCGCGCCGACAAAGTGGTCGACTACGGTGCCGTGATGGCCGCCATGGGCGGGCTGCAGCAAGCGGGCGTGGGTAACGTCGGCCTGATTACCGAGGCGCCCTGATGCAGGAACGCGAGCGCTCCTCATCGGAAGGCTATTTCTGGCCAAGTATCTGGGCGGTAGGGCTGCATGTCCTGCTGTTCGGCATGCTGTTTGTCAGCTTTGCTTTTACGCCGGAGCTTCCACCGACTAAACCCATTGTTCAGGCCACACTGTACGAGCTCAAATCCAAGAGCCCGGCGACCACGCAGACCAATCAAAAAATTGCCGGCGAGGCGAAGAAAACCGCTGCCAAGCAATATGAAGTCGAGCAACTGGAAGCCAAGAAAGTTGAGCAGGAAAAGCAGGCCGTGAAGGCCGCGGAACAAAAGAAAGCGGAAGAAGCTCAAAAAGCCGAACAAGCAGAGCAGGCTGAGGCGGAAGCGGCGAAAGCGGCTGATGCGAAAAAAGCGGCTGAAGCAAAAGCGGCCGAAGAAAAGAAACTCGCCGATATTGCGAAAAAGAAAACCGAAGAAGAAAAGAAAAAAGCTGAGGAAGAGGCGAAGAAGAAAGCCGACGCCGAAGCTGCGAAGAAAAAAAGCTGCAGATGATGCCAAGAAAAAGGCAGCGGATGCGAAGAAAGCAGCAGACGCTAAAAAGAAAGAAGCGGAGGCCGTGAAAAAGAAAGCAGCCGAAGCAGCCCGCAAATCCGCTGAAGATAAAAAGGCGCAGGCGCTGGCAGAACTGCTTTCGGATACAACCGAGCGTGAGGCGACCACCGCTGATGAAGTGGGCGACACGGTTTCCGGTAACTTCGACGATTTGATTCGTATGCGGGCTTCGGAAGTGTGGACTCGTCCACCAGGCGCCCGAAATGGTATGGCCGTGGTTCTGCAGATCACCATGCTGCCGGACGGCACAATTACCAGTGCAAGCATTGCCAAGTCGAGCGGTAACGCGCCGTTTGATAACTCGGCTGTAGCCGCAGTGAAAAATATTGGGCGTTTAGTAGAAATGCAGGGTCTGAGTCCTACTGACTTTAATCCGTACCGTTCATTTAAGATGACCTTCAAACCTGAGGATCTAGATTTGTGATCAACCTTCTTCGAGGAATGCTCCTGGTCCTTTGCTGCGCTGCAGGACTGGCAGTGGCAGAGGAAAAAAACATCGTGGTCGGCACCGGTTCTGACCGTGCCATCCCGATTGCCGTGGTTCCGTTTGGCTGGCAGGGCGGCAATGTGTTGCCTGAAGACATGTCCGACTTGATCGGCAAAGACCTGCGCAACTCCGGTATTTTCGAGCCGATCCCGCGTCAGAACATGATCAGCCTGCCGACTCAGGCTAGCGAAGTGATCTTCCGCGACTGGAAAGCACTCGGCGCCCAATATGTGCTGGTTGGCAACATCGCGCCTAACGGCGGCCGACTGCAAGTGCAGTTTGCCTTGTTCAACGTGGCCACCGAGCAGCAAGTATTTGCCGGTAGCGTTGGCGGTACTACCGACCAACTTCGCGATATGTCGCACTACGTTTCGGATCAGTCGTTTGAAAAACTTACAGGCATCAAGGGCGCGTTTTCTACCCAGATGCTGTATGTGACTGCCGAGCGTTTCTCCGGCACCAATACTCGTTACACCTTGCAGCGTTCCGACTATGACGGCGCTCGCGCCGTGACATTGCTGCAATCGCGCGAGCCAATTCTGTCGCCGCGTTTCGCCAGCGACGGCAAGCGCATCGCCTATGTGTCGTTTGAACAGAAGCGTCCGCGCATCTTTATTCAGCACATCGATGCCGGTCGCCGTGAGCAAATCACCAACTTCGAAGGCCTGAATGGTGCGCCGTCTTTCTCGCCGGATGGCAGCAAGTTGGCGTTCGTATTGTCGCGTGATGGCAACCCGGAAATTTATGTGATGGATCTGGGTAGTCGGCAAATGACCCGCGTGACCAATCACTACGCAATTGATACCGAACCGTTCTGGGGCAAGGACGGTCAGACTATTTACTTCACTTCGGATCGCGCTGGGAAACCACAGATCTATAAGACGAATATTGGCGGCGGTGCAGTTGATCGGGTGACCTTTGTAGGTAACTACAATGCCAACCCTAAACTGTCTGCTGACGAGAAGACGTTGGTGATGATTCACCGTCAGGACGGGTTCACCAACTTCAAAGTTGCGGCGCAGGACCTTCAAACGTCCCGTTTGCGCATTCTTTCAGATACTAATCTGGATGAGTCGCCTACTGTTGCGCCCAACGGCACCATGGTAATCTACGCCACCCGCCAGCAGGGCCGTGGAGTCTTGATTCTTGCCTCCATCAATGGACGAGTAAAACTCCCGATTCCAACCGCGCAAGGCGAAATCCGAGAGCCATCCTGGTCGCCCTTCCTGAACTGACGCGGCGCTACACCTTTTACTTAACACACTGGGGTTCATTAGGAGTTTTACTATGGAAATGTTGAAATTCGGTAAGTTCGCAGCTCTGGCTCTGTCCATGGCCGTAGCAGTAGGTTGCTCCTCCAAAGGCGGCGACAACGCTGGCGAAGGCGCTGTTGATCCAAACGCTGGCTACAACGCTAACAACAGCGGCGTAGACGGCAGCATGAGCGAAGAAGCTGCTCTGCGCGCTATCACTACTTTCTACTTCGAATACGACAGCTCGGATCTGAAGCCAGAAGCCATGCGCGCTCTTGACGTTCACGCCAAGGACCTGAAAGGCAACGGCGCTCGCGTCGTTCTGGAAGGCAACACTGACGAACGCGGCACCCGCGAGTACAACATGGCTCTGGGCGAGCGTCGCGCCAAAGCTGTTCAGCGCTACCTCGTGCTGCAAGGTGTTTCCCCAGCTCAGCTGGAACTGGTTTCCTACGGTGAAGAGCGTCCAGTTGCTACCGGCAACGACGAGCAATCCTGGGCTCAAAACCGTCGCGTTGAACTGCGTAAGTAATTCGACATGCGAACGTGCCGTCGTGCTCTGACTATATTGACTCTCAGCCTTCCGCTTTCAGCGTGGGCTGCGGTTCCGGTGGTAGAAGACAACGCCAGTAATGGCGGTGGCAGCTATCCACCTGCAGGTTATGGCACGACCGGCGCCTATGCAGGGGGAGGGGTTACGGCCCCTGCCTCGGCACAGGGCGAGCTGTTCATGCAGCTGCAACAAATGCAAGACGAAGTCGCGCGTCTGCGCGGCATGGTCGAGGAGCAACAGAACGAAATTCAGCGCCTGAAACAAGAAGGCCTGGAGCGTTATCAAGACCTCGACAGACGTATAGCTGGCGGCGCCACCAGGTGCTCCTCCCGCTACTCCAGATTCCAGCAACGCCGGGGCTATTAATGCCGGCGGTGCGCCTGTTCAGCCGGCAGCGCAACAGCCTGCGGCGAGTTCAGAGCCGGGTGATCCGGCGAAGGAAAAGCTCTATTACGATGCTGCCTTCGACCTCATCAAAGCTAAAGACTTCGACAAAGCCAGCCAGGCTTTCGCCGCATTCCTGCGCAAATACCCACAAAGCCAATATGCCGGTAACGCGCAATATTGGTTGGGCGAAGTAAACCTCACCAAAGGTGATCTGCAAGGCGCCGGTCAAGCGTTTGCCAAGGTTAGCCAGCTGTATCCGACTCATAACAAGGTGCCGGATTCGTTGTACAAACTTGCCGATGTTGAGCAGCGTCTGGGCCATACCGACAAAGCCAAAGGTATCTTGCAGCAAGTTATTGCGCAGTACCCCGGCAGCTCAGCCGCACAGTTGGCCCGGCGGGATTTGCAGCGTTTGTAAAAGCCTGACTTTCTGTTCAATAAAACCCGCGCCTGTCGCGGGTTTTTTGTTTAGAATCGCCGCCCCAATTCCCGCAACGGAGGCGGATGGCCTGTTTCGCCGTCACGCCCGTGGCTGATATGCAAAAAAACCTGCGCATTACCGAGATTTTTTACTCGTTGCAGGGTGAAACGCGCACTGCCGGTTTACCGACTGTGTTCGTTCGCCTGACTGGCTGCCCGTTACGCTGCCAGTACTGCGACACCGCCTACGCCTTCAGCGGCGGCGAAATCATGTCCCTCGACGACATCGTTGAGCAGATCGCGGCCTACAAGCCGCGCTATGTCTGCGTCACTGGTGGCGAGCCGTTGGCTCAGCCCAACTGCATTCCTCTGCTGGAGCGCCTGTGTGATGCCGGCTTCGAGGTGTCGCTGGAAACCAGTGGCGCGCTCGATGTGTCGGCGGTCGACCCGCGAGTGAGCAAGGTGGTCGATTTGAAGACCCCAGGCTCTGCTGAGGTCGCTCGCAATCGCTACGAGAATATCGAATTCCTGACGGCAAACGATCAGGTCAAATTTGTGATCTGTTCCCGTGAAGACTACGACTGGTCAGTCTCCAAACTCATCCAATACGGTTTGCAGAATCGTGCCGGTGAAGTGTTGTTTTCGCCCAGCCATCAACAAGTAGACGCGCGTGCGTTGGCCGACTGGATCGTTGCTGACAATTTGCCGGTGCGTTTGCAGTTGCAGCTTCACAAAATTCTTTGGAACGACCAGCCGGGGCACTGACATGACGACGAAAAAAGCGGTAATTCTGCTCTCCGGCGGCCTCGACTCCGCCACCGTTGTGGCGATGGCCAAGGCCGACGGTTACGCCTGCTACACCATGAGTTTCGACTATGGCCAGCGTCACCGTTCCGAGCTGCAAGCCGCCGAGCGCGTGGCCGAACAGCTCGGCGTCATCGAGCACAAAGTGATTGGCTTGAACCTCAACGGCATGGGCGGTTCGGCGTTGACCGACAGCAGCATCGCCGTGCCGGAAACGCCCGGCGAAGGCATTCCGGTGACGTACGTTCCGGCACGCAATACCGTATTCCTCTCGCTCGCTCTGGGTTGGGCTGAAGTACTCGGCGCGCAGGATATTTTTATTGGCGTGAACGCGGTGGACTACTCGGGTTATCCCGATTGCCGCCCCGAGTTCGTCGAGGCGTTTGAGCGCATGGCCAATCTGGCCACCAAGGCGGGCGTGGAAGGCCAGGGCTTTCGTATCCAGGCGCCGTTGCAGTTTCTGAGCAAGGCGCAGATCGTTCAGGCAGGCATGGCGCAGGGCGTCGATTACGCATTGACTGTCTCGTGCTACCAGGCGGACGACGACGGCCGCGCCTGTGGCAAGTGCGATAGCTGTCGTTTGCGTGCTGCCGGGTTTGCCGAGGCCGGCGTGAATGACCCTACAAGATATTTCTAAATCTTTACCGCATGCTGTTGATTTTATGAATTAAATCAGTATTATGCACACCGCGGGTCGTTAGCTCAGTTGGTAGAGCAGTTGGCTTTTAACCAATTGGTCGTAGGTTCGAGTCCCACACGACCCACCATATTTCCTTCGCAAGAAGGACCGGAAAACCCGGAACATTCCACCGCGAATGTTCCGGGTTTTTTCGTTTCTGTCGTCCCAGTTTTATTCTCGCCGCGCGCTTGCGCTGACATTCGGGCGGGTATACTCCGCCCCACTGAAAGCATATTCAGAGCCTGATGACATGACCCAGATTTCCGAACGCCTGTTGGTTCAGGCGCACCTCGATGCCAAACAACCCAAGCCCCTGTCGCCGGAAGAAGAGGCGCGTTTGCGCGCAGACATTGCGGCCGAACTGAAGGCGCAGGATGCGGTGTTGGTCGCGCACTACTATTGCGATCCGGTGATTCAAGCGCTGGCCGAAGAAACCGGCGGTTGTGTGTCCGACTCGCTGGAAATGGCGCGCTTCGGCAATCAGCACTCGGCCAAAACCGTGCTGGTCGCGGGCGTGAAATTCATGGGTGAGACCGCGAAGATTCTCAACCCTGAAAAGCGCGTTTTAATGCCGACGCTGGAAGCGACCTGCTCGCTGGACCTCGGCTGTCCGGTAGATGAATTCTCTGCATTTTGCGACCAGCATCCCGAGCGCACGGTGGTGGTGTACGCCAACACCTCGGCCGCCGTTAAGGCGCGTGCCGACTGGGTGGTGACATCGAGCTGCGCGTTGGAAATCGTCGAAAGCCTGATGGATAACGGCGAGAAAATCATCTGGGCGCCCGACAAGCACCTGGGCCGCTATATCCAGAAACAGACCGGCGCCGACATGCTGCTCTGGGACGGTGCCTGCATCGTTCACGAAGAGTTCAAGTCCAAGCAGCTCGAAGACATGAAGGCGCTGTACCCGGACGCCGCCATTCTGGTGCACCCCGAGTCGCCGGAGTCGGTTATTGATCTGGCCGATGCGGTGGGCTCGACCAGTCAGCTGATCAAAGCCGCGCAGACCTTGCCAAACTCCACGTTCATCGTCGCCACTGACCGCGGCATCTTCTACAAGATGCAGCAGCTGTGCCCCGATAAGATTTTCGTGGAAGCGCCAACAGCCGGCAATGGCGCGGCCTGCCGCAGCTGCGCGCATTGTCCGTGGATGGCGATGAATACCCTGGAGCGCACGCTGCAATGTTTGCGTGAGGGCAGCAATGAAATCTTCGTTGACCCGGCGTTGATTCCGCGCGCGCTCAAGCCGCTCAAACGAATGTTGGATTTCACTCAGGCGGCGCGGTTGAAGGTGGTTGGTAACGCCTGATGGATTGCAGTTGCGGCTATCGCGGCTGAAGCCGCTCCTACAGGTTGCACAGGTTTGTAGGAGTGGCGTCGCGATGCTTTTTAGCGCATCAACTGCTTGATCATGCGTTGCTGTTCCATGATCTCTTTCTGTCTGGCGTCGATTTTCGAGGCCAGCGGGAAGTTGTTGATGGCGCGGCGTTTGGCGAAGTCCAGTTGTTCCAGCGCCTGGTCAAAGTCAGCCATCAAGGCGAAATACTCGGCACGCGCCTGATGCAGGCCGATGATGTCGCCCGCCTGGCCGCGCACTTCGGCGATTTGGTACCACACATCCGGGTCGTTTGGCCGCGCTTTCAGCAGTTCTTCCAGCGCTTTCTGCGCCTGCGGTGCCTGGTTTTGTTTCAACAGTAAATCGATGCGACTCTGCTGTAGCGGGTAGTCGTCTGGGAACTGGCTGAGCATTTTGTCGACGCGCTGCTTGGCATCCGGCAGGCGGTTGGCGGTGATGTCCAAGTCAACCTGCGCCAGGTTATAGGTAATGTTGCTGGGGTCTTTCTTCAGCAATATCGCCAGGCTGTCGCGGGCTTCGTTGAGCTGGCCGTTCTTAACTTGCGCCAGGGCAAGGCCGTAGCGGGCGGCGTCCATGTCAGGGTCGTCTTGCAACATGGCGCGGAAGCGCTTGCCAGCGATGCCTGGGGTTTCTTCAAAGGTGAGCTGAACCCGTGCGCGCATCAGCTGATATTGCAGGGTGTCTTCGCGCCCGGTCGCGCCGAATTGTTCGGCGCGGTTGCGGGTGTCGGCGATACGCGATTCGGTCACCGGGTGAGTCAGCAAGAATTCGGGCGGACGTTTGTCGTAGCGGTATTGGCGGGCCATGCGTTCGAACATGTTCGGCATGGCACGCGGGTCGTAACCGGCGCGCTCCAGATTGACCACACCGACGCGGTCGGCCTCTTGTTCGTTCTGCCGCGAGAAGCGCAGCTGGTTCTGAATGGCCGCCGCCTGCGTGCCCATGATCGTCGCCATGCCGACGTCCCCGGCACCGGCTGCCGCCGCGATAATGCCGGCGAGCATCGCCGCCATCACCGGAATCTGCATTTGCTGCTGAGCCTGCAAGCCTCGGGCGTAGTGGCGCTGAATCAAGTGACCCAATTCGTGCGCCAATACGGCGGCGTATTCCGCTTCGGTTTGCGCGTACAGAAACAGACCGCCGTTTACGCCAATGACGCCGCCGGGTGCGGCGAAGGCGTTGATCTGCGGGTCTTTGATCAGGATGAACACCAAGCGATGGTCATGCAGGTCGCTGGTTTCGGCGAGCTTGTACACGCTGCTTTCCACGAACGCTTTGAGCTGCGGGTCGTTCAGCTGCGGCACCTGGCTGCGCACCACGCTGAGCCAGGCGCGGCCCAGTTGAAACTCCTGCTCCGGCGAGACGATCGACGAACTTGAATCACCCAGCGAGGGCAGGTCGTCGGCGATGGCGGGGGAGGCGAGCAAGCAGGCAAGTGACAGCAGAGTGGGGCGCAGAAGATTCATGCACGGAGCTCTTGGCGGCAAAGTCGCTACTGTAGCCGCCATGGCGGTCGGCTGACCACCTCGGTATCCTGATCCACCGATTTTGGAGCCCGATTTGATGAGTGATGCTGTGAACGCTGATGCCGAGCTGGATGCCAGCGGCCTGAATTGCCCGCTGCCGCTGCTTAAGGCCAAGCTCGAACTCAATCGTCTGGCCAGTGGCGCGGTGTTGAAAGTGACCGCCACCGATGCCGGCTCGCAGCGCGACTTCCACGCCTTCGCCAGGCTGGCCGGCCACACGCTTCTGCATGAAGAAGTGGACGCTGGCGTTTACCGCTACTGGTTGCGCAAGGCCTAGCTCAAGCCGTTAAGGAATTGTGATGTTCAACGTGTTACGCAATTGGGTGCAGCGCTATTTCTCGGACGAGCAAGCCGTGGTGCTTGCCGTGCTGCTGGTGGTCGCATTCGCGGTCATTCTGACGTTCGGCGGCATGCTCGCGCCGGTGCTGGCGGGCTTGGTTCTGGCGTTTCTGATGCAGGGACTGGTGCGTACGTTGCAGCGATTGCGAGTGCCGAAGGTGGCGGCGGTGTGGGTGGTGTTCGCCTGCTTCATGGGGTTGCTGGGCGTTTGCTTACTGGTGATGGTGCCATTGCTCTGGCAGCAGGTGATCAAGCTGTTCAACGAGCTGCCGGGCATGTTGGGCAAATGGCAGTCGCTGCTGCTGTTGTTGCCAGAGCGATATCCGCAGTTGGTTTCCGATGAGCAAGTGCTGCACCTGATCGAAGTGGTGCGCAATGAAATCGGCAGCTTCGGCCAGATGGCATTGACGGTTTCGCTGTCGAGCCTGCCGTTACTGGTCAACGCCATGATCTATCTGGTGCTGGTGCCGATTCTGGTGTTTTTCTTTTTGAAAGACGGCGCGTTGATTGCGCGCTGGCTGCGCAGTTACTTGCCCCGTGAGCGCACGCTGATCACGCGGGTGGCGCGGGAAATGAACCAGCAAATCGCCAATTACATTCGCGGCAAAGTCATCGAAATTCTGATTTGTGGCGGGGCGACCTACGTGGCATTCATCGCCCTGGGGCTTAACTACGCGGCGCTGTTGGCATTGCTGGTCGGGCTTTCGGTTGTGGTGCCTTATGTGGGCGCCGTGGTGGTTACCGTGCCGGTTGCCCTCATTGCGTTGTTCCAGTGGGGCTGGGGCGATCAGTTCATTTACCTGATGGCGGTGTACGGCATCATCCAGGCATTGGACGGCAACGTGTTGGTGCCGCTGTTGTTCGCCGAAGCGGTGAACCTGCATCCGGTGGTCATCATCTGCGCCGTGCTGCTGTTCGGCGGCCTGTGGGGCTTTTGGGGAATCTTCTTTGCCATTCCGTTGGCCACGCTGTGCAAGGCCTTGCTCGATGCCTGGCCCCGGCAGGAGCCGGTGGTGGCGCCATTGATGTAAAGCCTGCGTCGCACGCACAAAAAAGCCCGGCACTTTGCCGGGCTTTTTCGTGAGCGAACGGTGCTGCTTAATTGGGGTTCAGCGCCTGCGCGGCAGCTAGTACGGCGTCGACATGGCCAGGCACTTTCACGCCGCGCCATTCCTGACGCAACACGCCATTGGCGTCGATCAGAAAGGTGCTGCGATCCACGCCCAGGTATTCCTTGCCGTAGAGCTTTTTCAGCTTGATCACGTCGAACAACTGGCACAGCGCTTCGTCTTTATCCGACAGCAGCTCGAAGGGGAATTCCTGCTTGCACTTGAAGTTCTCGTGCGACTTCAAGCTGTCTCGCGATACGCCGAACACTTCGGTGTTCGCCGCTTTGAAGGCCGCGTATTGATCGCGGAAGCCCTGGCCTTCGGTGGTGCAGCCGGGCGTGCTGTCTTTGGGATAGAAATAAATCACCACCTGCTGGCCTTTTAGCGCCGAGAGGGTGATTTGCTTGCCGCTGGTGGCCGGCAAAGGTGAAGTCGGCCACGGCCTGGTCGAGGAAACGCTCATGCGGGAGTTCCTTATGCAGGCGTTTGTGGGCGCCAGGGTTCGATCAGGGCATCCAGGTTCAACGCGTCGGCGAAGTCGAGGAATTGGTCGCGCAGCCAGCTGATTTGCGTGCCGGCAGGCAGCAGCTGACGGTCAGCGTGGCGTTAAGCATGGTGCCGCCGGTTTGCGGCGCCAGGTAGGTGTCGCAGGTGAGGTTTTCCAGCTCCACATTGTGGTCGAGGAAAAACTGGCACAGCTCATTAAGAATGTCGGGACGGTACGCCGAGCTGACGTACGCGACGTAGGGCAGCGCCTGCGGGCGGACTTCAGCCGCTGCGCTGCGCACCACGCTGGCGGTGAACGCGTGCTTTTTCGACAGCGAAGGCAGGCTGGTTTCCAGGCGGGCCAAAGCGTCCCAGCTACCCGACACCTGAACGACCAGCGCGCTGTATTCACCATGACGACTCAACCGCGTGCTGACCACGGCGCAACGGTTCTCATGGCAAGTGCGGCAGAGAATGTTGGTCAGCTCCATCGGGTTGGTGCCAAGGGCACTGATGACAAGGAATTGTTCGCGGACGATGGGGGTGGACATGCAGCATTCCTAAAGCGATGAGCGGTCGGCAGGTTAACTGTCGATCAAAGCCGGAAGGTTAGCGAAAACTGTCGCTGAGGGGAATGCTCATAGCGCGGTACTTCGCTTGTGCAAGGCAGGTGGCGCCAGTACCATTACGGCTCTCTTTTTCCGGCAGGAGCGGTTGCATGATTGCGGGCAGTATGGTGGCACTGGTCACGCCTATGGATGCGCAGGGTCGTCTTGATTGGGACGCGCTGAGCAAGCTGGTGGACTTCCACCTGCAAGAAGGCACCAACGCCATTGTCGCGGTCGGCACCACCGGTGAGTCGGCGACCCTGGATGTCAACGAACACATCGAAGTGATCCGCCGCGTAGTCGATCAGGTCGCTGGCCGTATTCCGGTCATCGCCGGCACGGGCGCGAACTCCACCCGCGAAGCGGTCGAGCTCACCACCAATGCCAAGACCGCCGGCGCCGATGCCTGCCTTCTGGTCACCCCGTACTACAACAAGCCGACCCAGGAAGGCTTGTATCAGCACTTCCGCCACATCGCTGAAGCCGTGGCCATTCCGCAGATTCTCTATAACGTTCCAGGCCGCACTGTGTGCGACATGCTGCCGGAAACTGTTGAGCGCCTGTCGAAGATCTCCAACATCGTCGGTATCAAGGAAGCCACGGGCGACCTGCAACGCGGCCAGGAAGTGCTGGACCGTGTGAGCAGCGATTTCCTCGTGTATTCCGGCGATGACGCCACCGCCGTCGAGCTGATGCTGATGGGCGGCAAAGGCAATATTTCCGTGACTGCCAACGTTGCCCCGCGCGCCATGAGCGAGCTGTGTGCCGCGGCGATGGCCGGCGATGCCGTGACAGCCCGGGCGATCAACGACCGCCTGATGCCGCTGCACAAAACGCTGTTCATTGAATCCAACCCGATTCCGGTGAAGTGGGCCCTGCAGGAAATGGGCTTGATGGTCGAAGGCATTCGTCTGCCGCTGACCTGGCTTAGTCCGCGTTGTCATGAACCGCTGCGTCAGGCCCTGCGCCAGTCCGGCGTATTGGTTTAATTGAAGGAAGCACTACGCATGAAGCGACTGGCCGGACTTTCTGCCCTTGCCGTGATCATTTCCAGCACCAGCGGTTGCGGGTGGCTGTGGGGTGACGACGGTTATTTCCGTGATCGTGGCAGTGATTACCTGACCCAACATCAAAGCCCGGCGATGCAAGTGCCGTCCGGCCTTGACGTCAAACCGCTCGACCCGTTGCTGCCGGTGCCGCGTAACGTGGCGGACTCCACCGTGCAGGGCGAATACGACGTTCCGCGTCCGCAACCGCTGACTGCCCAGGCCGACTCCAGCGAATTCAGCCTGCAAAAAAGCGGCGATGCCCGTTGGCTGGTAGCGCAGCGTCCGCCGGCAGAAGTCTGGCCAGTGGCTCATCAGTTCTTTGAAGACAACGGCTTTCGGATTAGCGAAGACCGTCCGCAAACAGGCGAATTCAGCACCGACTGGCAGCGTTTCGAAGAACTGTCCGCTCCGATGGCGCGTCGCCTTAGCGGCCGTGTCGCCGATGTTGATCCGAAAAGCGAAACCCGCGTTCGCGTCCGTATCGAGCCAGGCGTTCAACGCAACACCAGCGAAATTTATGTCGTAAGTGCCGCGCGTCCAGCCGACAGCACCGCCGACGTCGCCTTCCCGGACAAATCGACCAACGCCAGCCTCGACGCTGCGCTGCTCGACGAAATGCTCGCCAGCATGGCGCGTAGCGCTGAGCAGGGCGGTTCGGTTTCTTTGCTCGCCGCACGCGACTTCGACGCGCCGAGCCGCGTCAGCCTGACCGAAGACGGCAACAACAATCCGGTGCTGAACCTGGGTGCCGACTTCGACCGCGCTTGGTCCAGCGTGGGCCGTTCGTTGGAAACCGCCAACGTGCGCGTCGACGACCTCAACCGCAGCTTGGGTGTGTACTACATCAACCTGGCTGAAGGCGCAGAGAGCAAAGACAAAGAGCGCGGTTTCTTCAGCCGTCTGTGGAGCAGCGAGCCGACCAAAGAAGAGGTCGACGCCCGTGCCGAGCGTTATCAAGTGCGCCTGACCAAAGCCGCCGACAACGTGCAAGTCACCGTGGAAAAAGACCTCAATACCGTGGCACCGGCCGAAGTGGCCCGCCGCGTTCTGGCCTTGATCCAGGAAAACCTGGGCTGATGATGTTCCAGCCGCCCTTGATGGGGCGGCAGGGGCGGGGCCGCAAGGCCCCTGCAGCTCGCTTGATCGATAGGCGAAACCCTGGTGGTTTCGCCTGTTTCGTTTAATAAAGGCGGAAATTTTCCATGACCACTCCCTCCACCTTGAGCTTGAAGAAAATCTATTCCGGCAAGGTTCGTGATCTGTACGAAATCGACGACGCGCGCATGCTGATGGTTGCCACCGACCGTCTCTCCGCCTTCGACGTCATTCTTGCCGAGCCGATTCCGGACAAAGGCAAGATTCTCACCGCCATTTCCAACTTCTGGTTCGACAAACTCGCCGGCATCGTCCCCAACCACTTCACCGGCGACCGCGTTGAAGACGTTGTGCCAGCGGCCGAGCTGCCGTTGGTGGAAGGGCGCGCCGTGGTGGCCAAGCGGCTGAAACCAGTCGCCGTGGAGGCGATCGTGCGTGGCTACATTGTGGGTTCCGGCTGGAAGGAATACCAAAAAAGCGGCACCGTCTGTGGCATTCAACTGCCGGCCGGGTTGAAGGAAGCGTCGAAGCTGGCTCAGCCGATCTTCACGCCGTCGACCAAAGCGGCGGTGGGCGACCATGACGAAAATATCTCGTTTGAGCAGTGCGAGGCGGTGATCGGCAAGGAGCTGGCCGCCAAGGTTCGCGACACCGCCATCGCCTTGTACAGCGCGGCGGTGGAATACGCCGCCACGCGCGGGATCATCATCGCCGACACCAAGTTTGAGTTCGGCCTTGATGAAAACGGCACGCTGACCTTGATGGACGAAGCGCTGACGCCTGACTCCAGCCGTTTCTGGCCCGTGGAAAGCTACGTGGAAGGCAAGAACCCGCCGAGCTTCGACAAGCAATTCGTGCGTGACTGGCTGGAATCCACCGGTTGGAACAAAGAGCCGCCGGCGCCGGCAGTGCCCGCTGACGTCGCGCAGAAGACCGCCGACAAATACCGCGAAGCGCTGACCAAACTCACGGCGTAACGCTCAGCTCTGCAACGCAAAAGAGAGGCTTCGGCCTCTCTTTTGCGTTTAGTCGAGGGCGGGGCAGTAATTAGCGCAACCGCCTGAAAGCAGGCGAAAAATTTCCATTTTTGGGTTTCACCAATCGCAATTGAGCTGTTATCATGCGCGCCGCTGGGGAGATGCCGGAGTGGCCGAACGGGACGGATTCGAAATCCGTTGTATCAGCGATGGTACCTAGGGTTCGAATCCCTATTTCCCCGCCATCATTTAAAACGAAAGCCCCCGAAATCTTCACGGTTTCGGGGGCTTTTGCGTTTCCGAGGTTTGGTCGTCGGCAGTGAGCGCGCCCCTGTCAAAAACTCATTCCAGAAAGCAGCGATCAAACAGGTACAGGCTGGAAGGCTTGATGTTTTCCAGCGTCGCCTGTGGTCGTCCGCCGTCGCCGTTTTTCTTGCGGCCGGTTTCGCGCAAATAGCCGGCTTCGGTCATTTTCATCAAGCGTTGTCGCATGCTGGTTTTCAGCACGGGGCGGGCCAGCACTTCGGGAAAAAATCATCACCGCTTCCGGCGCGCTGAATTCATTGCCGAGGAACATCAGCGGCAGGCTGCTGTAGAGCGATTTCGACAGCAGCCGTTCGTGTGCCGCCTTCACTAGGGCGTTGTGGTCGAAAGGCAATTTGAGCGAAGCGTCCGATGCGTCAGCCAGCGGGAAAAACGCCTGGGTGCTGTTGAGGGCTACGTCTTCGTAGGCGATGGCCAGATAGAAGGTTGAAGACGACCAGCACCGTGGATCGCGAAACGCATCGCCGACGGTGCCCACTTGCTCAATGTAGGCTAGCGCCATGCCCACCTTGTTGGAGGCGCGCAGGCGGTCTACGGCATCGTCCAGTGTCAGGTCGGCTGTCGCGCCATTGACCACGATGCCCGGCAACGCCCAATGCCCGGCAAACGGTTCGGCTTCGCGCTTGTTGAGCAGAATCTGCAGCGCCTGGCTGTCGCGGCAATAGCGCACAACGCAGAGGTCGACGGTGTGGAGGTAGGCGCTTCGTTCTTCTCGATGGTTTGGCATTTCAGTTACCGCAGGGCAGGGTGGTGGCGCATCGCTTTGGTGCGTTGAAAGGTATATGTCATGTACTTTCTTTTCAAGCTTGTTGAGGGGATTGCGCTTTTATAAGAAATAAATACGACTCGGGTGTTGAACTGTAAGTACATGACGTGTACTTTGTGAGTCGTGTACAGGAGAGATGCCATGAACAGTGCCGTGACGAACACCGCTTCCTTCGATGTTGATGCGCAGAAAAGCTTCACCCCGCTGTGCCCTGATGAATTGCCCGTCGCCGGCGGAGACTTGATTGGCGCCGAGCTGAATGTGATGGCGAGCCTAGCCCGCGTTCGTGTCGGCAGCAAAGATGCCCACACGCCGATGGCGCCCTGGGTGGTGGCACAGCCTTCCGAAATGTTGCAGGCGACCGGCCTTGAGCACGCTGATCTGACATGGGTGAGCCACTGCGTACCGGGCACCGAAGGGTTCACGCTGCTTGATGAGCTGCCGACTCCCTACGAGTACGACTATTTCGTGTGGAAGGGCGTGGAGCCGGACCTTCACCCATACGGCGCCTGCTACCACGATTTGCACAACAAACTGTCCACAGGGGTTATCGAATACCTGCGGGCTCAGGACATTTCACGGGTCATCGTGGGTGGGCTGGCTTTGGATTTCTGCGTGAAAACCACTGCGTTGCAGTTGGCATCCGCAGGGTTTGAAGTGATTGTCCATCTTCCCGCCTGCCGCGCGATTAGCGAAGATGGCGCCCAACAAGCGGTCGCCGACATGCAGGCGCAGGGCATACGCCTTAGCAACAGCCGAGAACAGTTAGCCTTGCTGCAAGGCCAATAAGGACATCACCATGGAAAGTGCTTACGGCCGCGAAGGCGGGGTGATTCAGAGTCTTCTGGATACCGACTACTACACCTTCACCATGATGCAGGCGGTGCTGCACCAGCACCCGAACGTCGATGTGGAATACCAGTTCATCGTGCGCTCCAAGGAAAACCTGGGGCACCTGATTCCGGAAATTCGCGAGGAACTGGAGAAGTTGTCTCAGCTGCGTATGCGCGACGACGAGCTGCGCTTCCTGTTCAACCGACGTTTTCGCGAATACCTGACGCCTGACTTCGAGCAGTTTTTAGGATTGTTCCGCTTCAACCTGCGCTACATCCTGGTCAACGAAGTGGATGGGCAACTGAATATTCGCGTCCGTGGCCCGATGCTGCACTGCATCATGTTTGAGCAGCCGGTGTTGGCCTTGGTCAGCGAGCTGCGTAACCGCGAGAAATACGCCGATATCGAGTTGGAAGATGTCACGCGTCGGCTGTATCAGAAGTTCGAATGGCTGGAAAAAAACGTCAGTAAAGAAGAACTCGCCGACTTTCGTGTGTCTGACTTTTCAACACGCCGGCGTTTATCGTTCAAAGCGCAGCGTGAGGTGGTCGACATCATGCGCCGCGATTTCCCCGGCGTGTTTGTCGGCACCAGTAACGGGCACTTGGCCTACGAGTTCGATCTTCCGTTGATTGGCACAATGGCGCACCAGTGGCTGATGGTTCACCAGCAACTGAGCCGCTTGCGTGAAAGCCAGAACGTGGCATTGGAAAACTGGGTGCATGAATACCGCGGGCGCTTGGGCATTGCCCTGACCGACTGCATCAGCACAGATTTTTTCCTCAAGGATTTCGATCTGTATTTCGCCAAGCTTTACGACGGGCTGCGCCAGGACTCGGGCAACCCAATCGTTTGGGCCGACAAAGTGCTGGCCCGCTATGGTCAGTTGGGGATCGACCCGATGACCAAAGAACTGATGTTTTCCGATGGGCTGAATTTCGAAAAGTGCTTGCCCATCCTGCGTCACGTTCGCGGCAGGGCAAAATTCGGCTTTGGCATGGGCACGAGCTTGGCCTGTGACGTAGACGGTGTAGAGCCGTTGAGTATTGTGATGAAACTGGTGCGGGTGCACGGCGAACCGGTGGTGAAGTTCTCCGACGACCCGGTGAAAAATGTCTGCGAAGACGCCTCGTTCCTGCAATACGCCTCGAACGTATTCGGCGTACGCGACACCAAACAGCAACTGGTAGGAGTGTGAAATGGGCACGGCAAAACAAGATGCGATTGCGCGCGAGCTGGGGGTAAACCGCCAGTTGGCTAAAGGTGGCGAGCAGGCGGAAATTACTCGTCGTGTCGACTTTATCAAAGGCGTGGTGCGTAATTCCGGCTGCAAGTCGCTGGTGCTGGGCATCAGTGGTGGCGTCGATTCGTTGACTGCCGGACGCCTCTGCCAACTCGCCGCCGAGCAACTGCGCGACGAAGGTTATGAGGCTCAGTTCATTGCCGTGCGCCTGCCCTATAAAACCCAGGCTGACGAGCATCATGCCCAGGCCTCGCTGGACTTTATCAAGCCGGACCAGATCACCACCGTTAACATTGCCGACAGTGTCGAAGGCCTGATGTCCAACATCGCCATCGAAGGGCTGCAGCCGAGCGAGGGGCTGATCGACTTCACCAAGGGCAACGTGAAAGCGCGCACGCGGATGGTGGCTCAGTACGCTATCGCCAACTTCACCAACGGTTTGGTGGTGGGCACCGACCACGCGGCCGAGGCGTTGATGGGCTTCTTCACCAAATTCGGTGACGGTGCCTGCGATTTGGCGCCGTTAAGCGGCTTGTGCAAAAGCCAGGTGCGGATGGTGAGCGCTGCATTGGGCGCGCCCCATGAGCTGGTGTTCAAGGCGCCTACTGCGGATCTGGAAGAGTTAGTGCCAGGCAAGTTGGACGAAGATTCGTACGGCTGCACCTACGAAGACATCGACAACTATCTGCTAGGCAATGAAGTGCCTGCCGCGGCGGTGGAGATCATCGAGCGCGCGTTCGCCAAAACAGCGCACAAGCGCGCACTGCCTCTGGCGCCGTAACACAGCGTCTATTCCGGCCTGTGTCATATCGAGCGCGCTGTTACAGCGTGCTCGATATCGTTTTTATCCCTGCGTTTTCCGTTGCGCCGCGTCGCGATAGGCGAGGTATTTGCGCTGCGTGGCGATATGGTCGGCGATAATTTTCGCGTCGTGCCACACCCCCCAGATAAACGTCGAGCCTCGGCGTAGCAGCCAGGGCAGGCCCAGGAAGTAAACCCCAGGCTCGCTGGACACGCCGCGTTGATGCTGCGGCTTGCCATTGGCGTCGAAGGCATTCACCTGCAGCCAGCTGTAATCCACCGCATAGCCGGTGGCCCAGATAATCGAAGTGACACCGGCCTCGGCTAAATCCAGCTGCAAGAGGGGTTTTTACGCACTCTGGTTCCGGCAAGAAGAAACGGGCTTCCGGTTCTTCGGGAAGATCGAGCCCGTTGCGAGCGATATAGGCATCGGCCGCGTCCAGCAGCGACAGATAATTCTGATCCCCATTGGCCAGGTTCTGAGCGAGATCGCCCTTGAATTTCACTACGCCATGCTCGAACGAGTCGGTCAGTCCCACCAGTGTGATGCCCAGTTTCGCCAGGGCACGAAAGTCCACGGTATGGCCACCGCGAGCACCGCTGACGGCAATGGTCACATGCTCTTTGCCGGGCTTGCTGGCGGGCGCATCCCATTCGCCCAACACCCCGAGCCACCAACAGAAATCACGGTTGCGGTACGCGCGCGGCGGGCGATCGTGGGCGCCTACCGACAAGTACACCTGCTTGCCCGCACGCTGCAATTCGTCGGCAATTTGCACACCGGAAGAGCCCGCGCCAACGACCAGCACTGCGCCCTCGGGCAATTGTGCCGGGTTGCGGTAGTCGGCTGAGTGGATCTGGTGAATGTCGGTGGCGGTGGGTGCAATCGGTGGAATCACCGGGCGCTGAAACGGACCGGTTGCCGCCACGATTCGGTTGGCTTCGTAGGTGCCTTCTGAGGTCTCAATGGTAAATCCTGCGCGTTCCGCGTTGCGGGTGACTTTTTTCACCTCGACGCCGGTGCGGATCGGCGCGTTGAATTTTTCCGCATAGGTCACGAAATAGTCGGCGACGCGCTCTTTTGAGGCGAACGCGTCGGGCTCCAGGTCGTCGAATTCCAAGCCGGGAAAACGGTCGTGCCACACCGGACCGTTGGCCACCAAAGAATCCCAGCGGCCCGAGCGCCACGCTTCAGCAATACGGCTTCGCTCCAGGACCAGATGCGGTACGCCGAGGTTGTTCAGGTGCTCGCTCATGGCGATGCCGGCTTGGCCTGCGCCAATCACAAGTGTGTCGATGGAGATTTTTTCGGCTGTCACATCTCAGTCCTTCTGAATGGCGTTTGGCCTTTCCCGGTCGTGACGAGCGAAATGGTTGGCGCCGCCATTACCGAGGAGATAGGGCGCATTCTGTTCAGAGGAAGGAAATAGCGAAAATATGATTTATGTAGTCGCTAGCTAGGAAAAAGATGCCTCTGCGGAGGCCGCACGGCGTGTCGTGCAAGCGGGGCTATGGGAAGTGACGTCCACGCTGCGGCGCAGCGTACGAAGTGGCTTTAATGGGCTGCGCAATGCGTTGTGCCGCCCTGGGGCTTTAGCAGATACTGCGCGTGGATTTTGTCTCTCATTCCTTGCAAGAAGGGCTCAGCAATGGGCGTTTTAAGGAATGAGTGCGGTGCTAAGGATGGCAATTAACAGGTTAAGGCATGCCCCACAGAGGCGCAGCCATGAGTAGAACCGTTGTTGCATCCAGAAACTGAAACAGGCGCCGCATAAGGACACCGAATGAAGCGTCTATTAATACTGCTAACCGTACTGGCGATCGCCGGCTGTTCGTCGAGCCCTACGGTGCATAAGAAGTACGGCAAGAAAGCAGGACTGCACATCAGCTGTTCCGGGCTGACGTCCTCTTGGGAAAACTGTCTGGCTGAGGCCGCGAAAAGTTGCGGCAGTGCCGGGTACAAAGTGCTGGCGAAGTCGGGTGTGGGGGAAGGGGACTACGATGAAAATTATCCGTTTGGCCTGAACCCGGACGGCTTCTCCAGCCGAAACATGATCGTTCTCTGCCGTTAGCGGTCAATTGAAAGGCTGCGGTGTTGCAAAAGCTCACCGAGCGCTCACATGGGAAGGACTATGGCTAAGTTGGGCTGGGGATTACTGGGTGGCGCTGCGTTATTGCTGGCGCTGAATGGCTGCGCAACGGTCAACCCAACGATTACCAAGGATGGCGATCAGGCGCTGAGCATCGACTGCTCGGGGCAGGCGCTCAAATGGCAACACTGCTATGAGAAAGCCACGCAGAGCTGCCCGAGCGGCTATGACGTGGTCGGCAAAAAGGGGCGCGCCGATGCGGCCCCGGATGACCGTGTGCTGGGCATGGAGCCAGGCGACTATGCGTACCGCAGCCTGGTGGTGACCTGCCACTGACGCGTATTTCGTAGCCATAAAAAAACCGGAGTCTGTGAAAACAGGCTCCGGTTTTTTTTATGGCGCTGTCGGCAATCAGGCCGGTATGTAACTCATGACCCCGGCGTTATCCACCAGTTGCTTGCGCATCTCTGACGAGAGTGAGCCGGCACGTACGCACAGCTCGCGGCGTACGCCTTCAACCACCTGGCCAAACACCTCGGCGCTGACCACTTCATCCGAACTGATAACGCGGCTATAGGCCATTTCATCGTTGCTGTCGGCGAGGGTCAACACCACGCTGCCATCGGGGCGGAGCTGGCCGAGTGAAGGGCGCAGCGGGTGGAAGGCTTTCTCGAGCAGGTCGAAATTAACATGACGCATATAAGCGCTCCGTCGCGGGTGAGTTAGCTCAGACCGTCCCGTTTTGCGGAGGTTCAGGCCGCCAGGCCTTTGGTTGCCAGCGATTGACGCGTGCGGTCGATCACGTGCTGCAACGAGCCGTTTTCATACTGCTCTGGGTACAGGCGTTCGCAGTGACGGGCCACGCCGCGTTCGTTGACGATGGTGAAGCTGAAGCAGCCATTGCGCACGGCCTGGATGTGGCAGGCCAGAGGGGCGAAGGCGTTACGAAGGGTGCTGATTGCATCCTGAACTTGGGGTTGGGTATTCATCATTATTAGATGTTCCTACACGTGCGGCGTCTTGCCGCTAATAAAATAACTCCGATATTGGCCGCCAAACGGGCGAGCTCAAATGACTCTGATCGGAGCAGGACCGCACGCTAAAAGTTCCGCCAATATGCGGGGCTCATCGTGCAGGTAGGTACTTCGGAGGGCAGGTGCCACGGAACGCTTTCAGTGCGTTTCCAGTGGTAGTCCTGATCAATCGACAGATTGGCGTTGCAGAGTTGGAGGCAGCACGGCGATCTTTGGAGAGGGCGGTGAAGCTTTATCTGGAGGCCAGCCAGGTGTGCCGAAAAAAAGCGGTCACTTGGCATCAGGCACTTCGCATCAGCTGGGCTCGGCAGAGCGAGAAAGCTGGAGAGGAGGGCGTAAATTGACTTTCAAACGTGGTACTAACCGGCCGGCACCCTACGGTAAAAACGCCGGTGTGACCAGCTAGTCTGACCAGCGGTTGCGTTATCGGCGTATGCGGTCGCAGGTCAAGCACAAACAATGGCCCATAAAAAAGCCCCACCGAAGCGGGGCTTTTTACCTTCAGCGCTGGGCTGAATTAGGCAACCTGAACTTCTTCAGCTTGCATGCCTTTCTGGCCTTTAGCCGCTACGAAAGTAACCGACTGGCCTTCTTTCAGGCTTTTGAAGCCATCGCTTTGGATAGCTTTGAAGTGTACGAAAAGATCGTCGCCGCCCGATTGTGGAGTGATGAAGCCGTAGCCTTTTTCATCGTTGAACCACTTAACGGTACCCGCTTGGCGATTGGACATGGTGTAGCTCCTTGAACAAAGTTAACTGAGGTCAAAAGACCAGGTTCGGACTGAGTGCAAAGAGTAAAAGGAGTCGTGGAGCAAGAGCTAGCTTCCATTGCGATTCACGGTGACACAAGCAGCACAGTGGCGACACCATACAAGGTTTATTCGTCGAGTGCGAGCCCTTCGCATCGCCGAAAATCACCCTGTATTTACTGGCTAAATGACGTAGTCGGCAACGTCGTTGCTTTCAGAAAATTTGCTTAAAAATTGCTGCGTCCGCACCTCGCGCGGGTTGGCAAATAACGCCTTGGCTTCGCCCTGTTCGACGATCACGCCCTGGTCGATAAACACCACGCGATTGGCTACGTCGCGAGCGAAACTCATCTCGTGGGTGACGATGATCATCGTGCGATTTTCTTGGGCCAGACCGCGAATAGTTGCCAGCACTTCGCCGACCAATTCCGGGTCGAGCGCCGAGGTTGGTTCGTCGAACAGAATCACGTCGGGCTGCATGGCCAGGGCCCTGGCGATGGCCACGCGTTGCTGCTGGCCGCCTGACAAGCGCCGGGGATACGCATCCTCCTTGCCCGCCAAACCGACCTTCGCCAGCAGCGCGCGGGCCCGTTCAACCGCGGTGGCGCGCGCTTCTTTTTTCACCACCAGCGGCCCTTCGATAATGTTTTCCAGCGCTGTGCGATGGGGAAACAAATTGAAATTCTGGAACACGAAACCAACGCGCTGACGCAGGCTGCGAATCAGCTCCTTTTGTTTGGCCAACGGCTTGCTCGCATCGATAAACATATCGCCAACACGAATGCTGCCGCTGTCCGGTTCTTCGAGCAGATTGAGGCAGCGCAGCAGCGTGGTTTTACCCGAGCCGCTGGGGCCGATAATGGCCACCACTTCGCCCGTGGCCACATCCAGATCAATGCCTTTGAGCACCGTCTGGCCGTTGAACATTTTTGTCAGCGCACGGACTTCAATCATCGGTCTGTCATGGCTCATGGTTGTGGCGGTTGACCCGCGCTTCCAGATGGTTTTGCAGCGTCGCCAGGGCGGTGGCCAGCAGCCAATAAATCAACGCGGCGGCCAAGTACATCGTGAAGATTTCGAAGGTTCGCGCGGTAATCAATTGCGCCTGACGGAACAGCTCCGGCACTTGGATGGTTGCGGCCAACGCCGTGTCTTTCACCAGCGAAATGAAACTGTTACCCAACGGCGGGAGAGCCGTACGCGCGGCCTGAGGAAGAATGGCGCGACGCAAGGTTTGTGCGCGGGTCATGCCGATACTCGCGGCAGCTTCCCATTGACCTTTGTCGATAGAGCTGATGGCCGCACGCAAAATTTCGCACACGTACGCAGCCATATTCAGCGAGAAACCCACGAGCGCTGCCGGCAGTGGATCCAATTGGATACCCAGCTGCGGCAGGCCGTAATAGATCATGAACAGCTGCACCAACAGCGGCGTGCCGCGAAAGAACGACACGTAGATGCGCGACGTCCAACTCAGCAGCCGCAATGCCGACAAGCGCATCAGCGCCAGGCCGAAGCCCAGCAGCAGGCCGAAAAACATGCCGCCCAGGCTCAGCACGATGGTGTACATCGCGCCCTTGAGCAGAAAGGGCGCCGAGTTCAGCGCCAGTTGTAGGCTTTGTTCCATTATTGGGCGTCGATCATTGGGTTACGTCGGCCTTGAACCATTTCACTGAAAGCTTCTGCAAGGTGCCGTCGGCACGCAGTTTAGCGATGGCTTTGTCGATTGCGGCGAGCAGTTGCGGGTTGCCTTTACGCAGGGCGATGCCGGCTTCCTGCGGGGCGAACGGCTTGCCGGCAACGGCCAGGGTGTCACCGGTTTTTTCGATCAGTTCAAACGCGGCCAGGCGGTCGCCGAGAATCGCGTCCAAACGGCCTACGCGCACGTCTTGGTTACGGCTGGCGTCGTCGTCATAGGTGCGGATGTCAGCTTGCGGCACGTTCTCTTTCAGCCATTGCTCGTAATTGGTGCCCAGCACCACGCCGACTTTTTTGCCGTTCAGATCGGTCGGCTTGGAGAAGTTGCCTTCCTGACCTTTGCGCGTCAGCACCTGAATGCCGGAGACGGTGTACGGGCTGGAAAAGTCGTACTTCTTCTTGCGCTCTTCCGAGATGGTCACCTGGTTGACCACGATGTCCAGACGCTTGGATTCCAGCGCCGCGAGAATGCCGTCCCACTTGGTGGGCTGGAACTCGGCTTTCACGCCCAGCTCCTTGGCCACTGCTTCGGCGAATTCCACTTCAAAGCCGGTCAGCTTGCCGCTCTCGTCCTGAAAGTTGAACGGCGGGTAGGTGCCTTCCAAACCAATCTGAATGGTGCCTTTTTTCTGGATGGTTTGAAGCAGGTCGTCGGCAGCTTGGCTAGTGCCGATAAAGCTGGCCCCGAGCATCAAGCTCAAGCCGCCGAGAATGAAGGTGCGGCGCAATGCGGAAATGGTCATAGCAGAGTCCCTGTTACCGGTGAGTGGCGTGAAGTGGGGATAACTATAGAGCGAAAAATACTATGCAATTAAATAATAAAAAAGTAGACCTTCCGCACTTTGGAGAATAAGCGACGCGGCCCTGATTTTCGGTTGTGCTTAGCCTTGCGTTGCTCCGGCAGGCTGATACGCGAATAGCGCGGGTGCGCCGCCCGTGTGCAGAAACAGTAGAGGGCCGTCACCGTCAAAACGTTGCGTGGAAATGCCATCCAGCAGACCGGCAAACGCCTTGCCGGTGTAAACCGGGTCGAGCAACACGCCTTCCTGACTGGCTAGCAGCTTGATCGCGGCCAGCGTACCGGCATTGGCCTCGCCATAGCGGGGCCCGAAATACTCGTCCCACAGGTTTACCTTGAACGCCGCTGGCAGGCTGATACCGAGCAGCTCCGCGGTGCGTTCTGCCAAGCTTTGCACCTTGGGAAATTGGGTGGCAACGGGGCGCGACACCGTTACGCCAATCACCGGCAAGGCAGGCAAACGCTCCGCCAGGGCCAACGCCAGTCCACTGTGCGTGCCGGCGCTACCGGAGGCCAGCACCACGGCGGAGAAGGTGACGCCGCTGGCTTCGATTTGCTCGGCCAATTCCAGACCCGCGCGCACATAGCCCAAGGCGCCCAGCGCGTTGGAGCCACCAATCGGCACCACATACGGCCGCTTGCCTTGCTGGCGCAGGCGTTCAGCGCTCTGTTGCAGCAGCTCGTCAGCGTTGTCGAGCGTAGCGACGGGCTCGATGTGCGCGCCGAACAAATCCAGCAGCAGGCGATTGCCGTTGTTCAGGTAATTAGCGTCTGACGTGCCGATCGGATTTTCCAGCAGCGCCACGCACCCCAGTCCCAGCCGCGCGGCGACGGCAGACGTCTGGCGAACGTGATTCGATTGAATCGCCCCGGCCGTTACCAGCGTATCGGCGCCCTTGTGCAGGGCATCGGCCAGCAAGTATTCGAGCTTGCGCACTTTATTGCCGCCCAGGGCGAAATGCGTGGTGTCGTCGCGCTTGATATACACCTCGCGACCCAATGTGGCCGAGAGGCGCGGCAGGTGTTCAAGCGGGGTGGGGGCGGTGAATAACGGTAGGCGGGCAACGGTTTCGAGGCGGTGGCTAATCATGGTGTCCGGTCAGCAATCGGGAGCGGGAAGCAGAGGACTATAGGCAGCGATCCGATCAGCCACAACCCGGATTCTCGCCGTCGTCATGCTGGCCTTTTGCGCCGTGCGCACAGCTTTAGCGCAGCCTTTGTCTGGCGCAATGCCACCTTGAAAACCGCTTTGCTGGCGTTGCCGTGGAAGCGGCTAGCAAATTTTCATGATGCTTGTATGTCAGCCCTTTCGCCGGCGACCAAGCGCGGGCGCAGTAGTTCCGTGGGTTCCAGCGAATGCTGTAGGAAAACTACCTGGCGTTTTAGCTATTTTTGGCACTTCGGCGCCCTGAAAAAGGGCGCCAAGCAAGCGAGCGTCAAAACTTGTGCACAATTGCGAAGCGGCACTTTCCAGGACGCGCAAAATCCTATAAGGGCGTTCAAGTTTTTTCCCGCGCTCATTAAGTCAATGAAAAATATAGGTTTTTTTAGTTGGTGAAAAAATCATCAATTCGACTTCGAGCCCCGCATCATCGGCCTTGGCGAGGCTTGCTCCCAAGTTACCCACTGAGTTATCCACAGGTTCTGTGGATTGTCCCAAGCGCTTGCTCTAGATCGCGGGTGCCGGTTTTTTGCAAGACTTTACTGACATAAAAATCGGAGTAGAGTGGCCGCCCTCCGTCGCCGTTGCCGATCTTTATGCCGCGCAATTCCACATCTGCCGTTCCCCAGACCGCACCGCGTTTCCCGCTGCGGGTTGCTTTATGGCTATTGGACAGCCCCCGCTTGGGGCGCCGTGTCAGCACCAAACAGTTTGCCGGCCGGCTGCTTAAACAACCGGCGCGCCAAGGCGTTGTGGTTGCACAAACGCGGTTGGGTGAGTTGCTGTGCCGTGATTGCGGCAATGCCCGCGACCGCCGCATTGGCTTTGAGTTGTTGCGCCAAGCGGGCCGCGCTCATGACGCGCGCGCTCAGCTGGAACTGGGCCGCTTGTATAGCTTGCCGCGTCATTTCGATTTGGCCGAAGCCCGGCACTGGTTGGATATGGCCGCTGCGCAAGGCTGCGAGGAAGCGGTCACGCGTTTGCAGGCCCTGCCGAGCGCTTAATAAAGCGCGTCGCCTCTTGCTCGCGCGCCCTGATCCGCCGTCTGGAACCCTGGTTATACTGCCCGCCATTCTCGCGCGGAGCCTTTCATGCCTATCGATGTGCCCACTCTGTTAATTGGTTTGGCCGCCGCCGCCGTGCCGTTGTTGGCGCTGCTCTGGCAACAGCAGCGGCGCCTCGCGCAAGCGCAATCGCACGTGGCGCTGCTGGACGAGCGCCTGAGCACGGCGCAACTGGCCCAGGATGGTTTGGCCGCGCAGCTCGATGGCTACCGCAACGACATCGCCGATCTCATTGAAACCAAAGCCGAGCAACAGGCCGAGCTGGCGGCACTGCGCCGTGAAACCGATTTGCTGCAAAGCGAACGCAGCCGTGCCCGCGAAGCCGCGCAAGAATGGCGAAGCGAGCGCGAGCTGAAAGAGGCGGAGCTGCGTCAGCTGTCGGCCGAACGCGCCAGCCTCAGCGCCGAACTTCGCGAACAACATGACAGCCATCAGCAGCGGCTTAACGACCTGCAAGGGTCGCGCGATGAGTTGCGCGCGCAGTTCGCCGAGTTGGCCGGAAAGATCTTCGACGAGCGCGAGCAGCGCTTCGCCGAAACCAGCCAGCAGCGCCTGGGCCAGTTGCTCGACCCGCTGAAAGAGCGCATCCAGTCCTTCGAAAAGCGCGTGGAAGAGAGCTACCAACAAGAAGCCCGCGAGCGGTTCTCCCTGAGCAAGGAGTTGGAGCGCTTGCAGCTGCTTAACCAGCGCCTCGGAGACGAAGCCACCAACCTGACACGCGCGCTGCAAGGCCAGAAAACCCAAGGCAATTGGGGCGAGTTGGTGCTGGAACGGGTGCTGGAACATGCCGGCCTGGAGAAGGGCCGCGAGTACCAGACGCAGGTCAGCCTCAAGGGGCAAGACGGCGCACGCTTTCAGCCGGATGTGCTGATTCAGTTGCCGGGCGAGCGGCAGGTGGTGGTGGACGCCAAGGTCAGCCTCACCGCCTACCAACACTATGTGGTGGCTGAAAACGACGCGGCGCGTCAGCGCGCTCTGAAGCAGCATGTGCTGTCGCTGCGGGGGCATTTGAAAGGGTTGTCGCTGAAGGATTATCAGCGTCTGGAAGGGCTGCACAGTCTGGATTTCGTGCTGCTTTTCGTACCGATTGAAGCCGCTTTCGCCGCCGCTTTGCAGGCCGATCCGGGGCTGTTTCAGGAAGCGTTCGAGCAGAACATCGTTATCGTCAGCCCCACGACATTGCTGGCGACGTTGCGTGTAATCGACAGCCTCTGGCGCCAGGAACGGCAAAGCCAGAACGCGCGCGAAATTGCTGAGCGTGCCGGCGCGCTGTACGACAAGTTCGTGGCCTTTATCGTGGATCTGGATGAAGTAGGCAGCCGCTTGAGCCAGCTCGACAAAGCCTACGCCGCCGCGCGCAACAAGCTCGCCGACGGCCGCGGCAATATCATCAGCCGCGTGGAAAATCTGAAACTGCTGGGCGCGCGGGCGAGCAAAAGTTTGCCGAGTGATTTGCTCGAGCGTGCCGCTGGATTGCCCCAGTTCGACGACGCGGACGAACCCGCCGACGTCTCCAACTCCGCCGACGCCCCCAACCCGTAGGAGCCAGCTTGCTGGCGAAGCCGTTTGCAGGGTTCGCCCGCAAGCTGGCTACAACGTCAATCTCGGTCCTGCTGCGCGACAAATTCGCGGATCCAATCGGCCAACTGAGTGGGCTCGGCGAGCAGTTGCCAATGCCCGGCCGCCACTTCCCGCCGCAGCAGATTCGGCGCCCAGTGCTGCAAGTTATCGAACAGGTGCGGTCGCACAAACCGGTCGCGAGTGAGCACCACCACCTGCACAGGCACCTGAGTAAACCGTTGGCGCGGCATAAACAAACTGCGGATGAAATTCGCCCGGTACAGCTTCACGCCGTATTGGCCGTCTTCGCGCTGGGTCGGGTTAATGCGCACCGGCCGGATGCCTTCCATGGTGCGCAAAATGCGCGGCCACAGCGTCGCCATGCCGTGACGCCAGGCCAGTTCGGGCAGCCAGGGAATATGGAAAAAACCGATGTACCACGAGCTGAGCAGCTGGCTCAGCATCTGCTTCAGCCCGCTCAGGCTGCGCGCCTTGCCGCGCTGGCCCATCCAATAGCCGATGTGGTCCAGGCATGGACCGGAAATGCTGGTGTAAGAGGCGATCCGGCGCTGAAGACGCGGTTCGGTCACGCCTTCCCAGCTTTGAATCGAGCCCCAGTCGTGGGCGACCAGATGCACCGGTTTATCGGGACTGTGGGCCAGAATCACGGCCTCTAAGTCATCGGCCAAAAGCGGCAAACGGTAGTCGCGACGGTGCCGGGGTTTATCCGATGCGCCGGCGCCACGGACGTCATAGGCGATGACGTTGAAGTCTGCCGCTAAGTGGTTAATCAGCGGCAGCCAGATGTCGTGGTTATCGGGGTAGCCGTGCACCAGCAGCACTGTGGGCCCGTCTGGGTTGCCCCAGCGGTACGTAGCCAGGCGCACGCCGCCGCTGTCGACCATCACCTGATCGGTTACGGCGGCGGGGCTGGCGATGTGAACGGCAACAGTCATGGCAACACTCCAATTCGGGCAGGTTGTCAGTATTGAAGGGCGACGGCGCGGGTGACCAGAGGCCGGCGTGCAGTGCGTAGGTGGTGCGCAGGCGCTGTTTGAGTCGACAGGTGCCGCACTAGAGCGGTGGCCCTTATTTATAGGCCCGGCCTGGCAAATGGAGTTCCAACCCAAGGTTGGGGCGGGAGATAAGATTTGGGTGTTCAACTGCGTGCCAGGCGAAAACCTGGGTCCCCGCTTTCGCGAGGACGACGGTCAGCCGCGGTTCCACGTTCCCTTCATTCACCGCAACGACAAATGCCGGCTCAACAGGGCCCGCAGCGCCGCCGGCTTCACCGGTTTAGGCAGAAAGTCCAAACCCGCTGCATGAACTTGAGCAATCAGTTCCGGGCGCCCATCGGCACTGATCACCACCCCGGGCACCGGCTCGCCCAAGCGTGTGCGCAGCCAGGCCATGAGTTCGGTGCCGGTTTCGCCTTCGTCGAGGTGGTAGTCAACCAACGCCAGTTGCGGGCGCACGTCTTCGGCCAGCAGGTGCTCGCATTCCAGGCGATTTCGCGCGGTCCACACCTGGCAACCCCAGCGCGATAGCAGGCTGTGCATGCCGACCAGAATGCTGTCTTCGTTGTCCACGCACAGCACATGGGCACCGCTCAGGTGGTGACCGTTGGCATCGGCGCCGTTGCTATTCACGACGGCGGGCGCAGGCGTGCGTGCCAGCGGTACGGTCACGCTGAAGACGCTGCCTTTGCCTGGCCAGGAACGCACTTCAAGCTTGTGGCCCAGCACGCGGCACAAGCCATCGGCGATGGCCAAGCCCAGCCCCAGGCCTTTTTCGGCGCGGGTCTGGTGGCTGTCCAGGCGCTTGAATTCTTCGAAAATCACCGCGCGTTTGTCGTCTGGAATGCCCGGTCCGCGGTCCCACACTTCCAGGCGCAACCCTTCGCTGCACCGGCGCACGCCTAAGAGCACGTGGCCGCTGGCGTAGCGGAAGGCGTTGGTGAGGAAGTTTTGCAGCACGCGGCGCAGCAGCTTGATGTCGCTGTCGATGCGCAATTGGCTGCCGCGCAGGTGGAAGGCCACGCCCTGTTCTTGCGCTTGGGCTTTGAACTCGGCGCCGAGGGCATCGAACAGCGTGTTCAACTCGAAGGCGTGACGCTCGGGGGTGATGCGGCCGTTTTCCAGGCGCGAAATATCCAGCAGGTCGCTGATCAGGTCTTCAGCCGAGCGCAGCGAACTGTCGAGGTGGCGGATCAATTGCTGGGCCTCGCCCGGCAGCGCTTCAGCCTGGTGGGCGAGGGCGGCGGAGAACAGCCGCGCCGCGTTCAGAGGCTGCATCAGGTCGTGGCTGACAGCGGCAAGAAAACGGGTTTTCGATTGGTTGGCGTGTTCCGCCACGCCCTTGGCTTCGCTCAGGGCCAGGTTGAGCTGGGACAGTTCGTGAGTGCGCGCGGCAACCCGTTGTTCCAACCCTTCGTTGGCCTCTTTCAACTGTTGCTCTGCATCGCGGAACGCGGTGATGTCGGTGAAGCTCATAACGAACCCGCCGCCCGGCATCGGGTTGCCGATCAGCTCAATCACACGGCCATTGGGGAACAGTCGTTCAGAGGTGTGCGCACGGCCTTGGCGCATCCAGTACAAGCGGCGCTCGACATGCGCATCCGCTTCGCCCGGCCCGCACAAACCGCGCTCGGCGTTGTGGCGAATGATGTCGGCAATCGGCCGGCCGACGCTGATCAAACCATCCGGGTAATCGAACAATTCCAGGTAGCGGTGGTTCCACGCCACCAACCGCAGCGCGGGGTCGACCACGCTGATGCCTTGGGTGATGTTTTCGATCGCGCCTTGCAACAGGGTGCGGTTGAACTGCAGCACCTCCGAGGCTTCGTCGACGATGCGCACCACATCCTCGACCTGCATGTCGCGGCCTTCAATGGCAGCCTTTACCACCGCGCGGGTCGACGAGGCGCCGAGTACACCGGCCAGCAGACGTTCGGTGTGGGCAATCCAGTCGCCATTGGCCGGCTGGTCGGGGTTGAAGGTTTTGCCTTGGCGGTAGGCGAAGCGAATAAAGCTTTGTTGCGCGCGCTCTTCGCCGACGAAACGGCTGGCGAGGTTAAGCAAGTCGTCCACCTGCACGGCAAGTTGGTTGCGGCTGCTGGGCTTGTTGCCGAATTCCTGGCTAATAAACCGCCCGGCTTGCCAGTGCTCGGCCACGCGTGTGCGGGAAAAGTACGACACCCACACGAACAGCGTGCAGTTGCTCGCCAGCGACAGCACGACGCCACGGGTGAGCGGGTCGACCTGCATGCCAATGGACTGATACAGCAGAAACTCCAGCCCCGGAAATTTCGCCAACGACCAGCCCAGGCTGTGCGCCACCACCGGCAATACCAGCGTGTAGAACCACACCAAGCAGCCGGCCGTGAGCCCGGCAAACACGCCACGGCGGTTGGCCTGTTTCCACAGCAGGGCGCCGAACATCGCCGGCGCCAATTGCGTGATGGCGGCGAAGGAAATCTGGCCGATGGTTGCCAGGCTGGCGTTCGAGCCGAGCAGGCGATAGCAGACGTACGCCAGCAGCAGAATCACCACAATGCTGACGCGGCGAACCGAGAGCATCCAATGGCGGAACACCTCGAAGGGCCGCTCGGCGTTTTGCCGGCGCAGCAACCACGGCAACAGCATGTCGTTGGAGACCATCGTCGACAGCGCCACCGCTTCGACAATCACCATGCCGGTGGCAGCCGAGGCGCCGCCGATAAAGGCCAGCATCGCCAGGGCTGGATGGGCGTGGGCCAGCGGTAGGCTGATGACGAATGAGTCGGGAATCACCCCGGCCGGCAAGAGCATTTTTCCTGCCAGGGCGATGGGGATGACAAACAGCGCGGCCAGCGCCAAATAGGCCGGAAACACCCAGCGGGCCAGGCGCGTATTTTTCGGCTCGATGTTTTCCACCACCGTGACGTGGAACTGCCGTGGCAGGCAGACGATGGCCATCATCGCTACGCCGGTTTGCACGATCAGCGACGGCCAGTTGATGGTTTCGGCCCAGAACGATTCGAGCTGCGGCGCGGCGGCGGCTTGGTCGAGCAGGTCGCCGAAGCCGTTGAACACGCCCCACGTCACGTAAGCGCCCACCGCCAGGAAGGCGAGCAATTTCACCAGCGACTCGAAGGCAATCGCCAGCACCATGCCTCGGTGGTGCTCCGTGGCGTCGAGGTTGCGGGTGCCGAACAAAATCGAGAACAAGGCCAGCACCAGTGACACCACCAAGGCGGTGTCTTGCGAGCGGGTGCCCGTGGTGTCTTGCACGTGGCCGGTGCCAATCAGCATGTTGACGCCGAGCACAATGCCTTTGAGTTGCAGGGCGATATACGGCAGCACGCCCACCAGGCAGATCAGCGCGACCACGACCGCCAGCAGCTGCGATTTACCGTAGCGCGCGGCGATGAAGTCGGCGATGGAGGTGATGTTTTCCTGCTTGCTGATCATCACCATTTTCTGCAGCACCCAGGGTGCGAACAGCATCAGCAGAATGGGCCCGAGGTAGATCGGCAGGAACGACCACAGCTGCCCGGCCGCCTGGCCGACGCCGCCGAAGAACGTCCAACTGGTGCAATACACCGCCAGCGACAGGCTATACACCCATGCTTGTACATTGGCCGGCATAGGCGTGCGGCGGCGGTCGCCGTAAAAGGCGATGGCGAACATAATGGCCATGTAGCACAGGGCGACCGTGGCGATCAGCCCGCTGGACAGCGACATGCGTACTCCGAAAACAGCTGGTTTATTTGGCGCGTCGAGGTGGCGAGGTGGAACGCCAGGACGCTGCTGAGTGTCGCATCAAAGTGTCATCCAGTCAGGCGCGACTAAGGTCGCACGCAGCGTTTCGCCGCACCCAAGCGCCGGCAGTCGTCCATAGGAATTCAGTCATGTTCAAACCCCAACTCATCACCCTGCAACGTGGCGCGTTGCGCCTGGAGCCGTTGCTCGAGGCGGATATTCCAGCGCTGGTCACGCTCGCCGATGCCAACCGCGCGCAACTTGTTTATATGAGCGGCCCGTTGCGCCTGGATTGGTACCGCAGCGCGCTTGCCCAGCAGCGCGACGAGCAGGCGTTGCCGCTGGTGGTGCGCTTGGGTGATCGGCTGGTGGGCACTACGCGGTTTTTCGACTTTCACCCGGAACTGCCGTCATGCGAAATCGGGGGCACGTGGCTGGACGCCAGCCAACATGGCACAGGACTGAACCGCATGATCAAGTACCTGATGCTGCGTCATGCTTTCGAAAGCTGGGACATGGTGCGCGTGCAACTGCGAACCGCCGCCAGCAACGGGCGCTCGCAAGCGGCCATCGAAGGGCTGGGCGCGGTGCGTGAAGGCGTGTTGCGCAACCATCGGCGTTTGGCCGATGGGCGCCTGGACGACAGCGTGCTATATAGCCTGACCGACCGCGAGTGGCCGGCAATCAAGCAGCAGTTGGAGGCGCGTTTCAGCGGGTAGCGATGGCAGCGGGTAATGCAGCAGGGTGTTGGCAGGTAGAGAGTTTTTCGGCGTTAAACGGCTTGCGGCGCAACGCATCAACCAGTGGACGAGCACGTCGACGGTTTGGCAGGCGAACGAATGAACCGCTCGCAGTTGTTCGCTTACGGTTTGCGCGACAGCGTGCCGATGATTGTCGGCATCGCGCCCTTCGGCATTATCTACGGCACGTTGGCGAGCGTCGCCGGGCTCAGCCTGTGGCAGGCGTTGGGCATGTCGTTGCTGGTATATGCCGGCTCGGCGCAATTTATCGCCATCAGCCTGCTCACCGCTGGCACCGGCGCGGCGGTCATTCTGTTCACCACCTTGATCGTCAACTTGCGCCATGTGCTTTACAGCGCTTCGTTGCAGCCTTACATCGCCCATCTACCGCAAGCGTGGCGCGTGCCCTGGCCTTTGGCCTGACCGACGAAACCTTTGCCGTGGTACAGCGCCGCTACCTGGCGCACGGCGCCGGTGGCCATGGCCATTGGTACCACGCCGGCGTGGCGCTGGCCTTGTACCTGTGTTGGATCAGTTCGTCATTGCTTGGCGTGTTGTTTGGCCAAGCGATGCCGAGCCTGGCTGACTGGGGGTTGGATTTCGCTATGTTGGCCACCTTTATTGGCATCGTCGTGCCGCTGCTGCGCAACACGCCGCAGGTGGCTGCTGCCGTAGTCGCGGGCGCCGTGGCTGTGGCGTGTCACGCCCTGCCTTACAAACTCGGGTTACTGGCGGCGGCCATGGCCGGGATTGTCGTGGGTGTATTGCTGGAGCGTCGCGCCAGCAAATCCGTGGTCGGGGAGGGCGCGTAGTGCAAACGTGGTGGCTGATTCTCGGCATGGCACTCATCACATTTGCCGTGCGCTACAGCTTGTTCGCCTGGCCGAACCTGCGCTTCCCGCCGCTGGTGCTGCAAGGCTTACATTACGTGCCGACCGCGGTGCTTACGGCGATTGTCGTGCCCGGCATGTTGATGCCCGATGGCGAGCACCTGGCGCTTCGTCTGGACAACGCTTACTTGCTCGCCGGTCTTGGCGCAATTGTGATCGCTGCCGTTACCCGGCACTTGCTCGCTACCATTGGCGGTGGGTTTGTCCTGTTCTTCCTGCTGCGCTGGGCGTTCGGCCAGTTGCCACTGTAACGGCGATTTTTTTCGCACTTTCCAGCACAAAATCCGTTTCGTCCTGTGGCTTTGTGCCACGCATTTGCAGTCAATGCTGGACGGCCGGCGTGGCCTCACCACAGGTACACAGGGATCATGACCACACACTCGCAGTTCGCTTTGTTGGGTAAAAAACGCTTTCTGCCTTTCTTCGTGACGCAATTGCTCGGCGCCTTCAACGACAACATTTTCAAGCAGTCGTTGATTCTGGCCATCCTGTTCAAACTGAGTATTTCTGGCGACCGCACCGTGCTGGTGAACCTGTGCGCGCTGCTGTTTATCCTGCCGTTTTTCCTGTTCTCGGCGCTGGGCGGCCAGTTCGGCGAGAAGTTCGACAAGCACCGGCTGATCCGCGCCATCAAGCTCGCGGAAATTCTGATCATGTCGGTGGGCGCAGCGGGCTTTCTGCTCAACAACCTGACGCTGATGTTTGTCGCCCTGTTCGGCATGGGCACGCATTCCGCGCTGTTCGGGCCGGTGAAGTACTCGATTTTGCCGGCAGCGCTACGTGAAGACGAACTGGTGGGCGGCAACGCCTTGGTCGAGATGGGCACGTTTCTGGCCATTCTGGCGGGCACCATCGGCGCCGGTGTGATGATGTCCGAGCAAACGTATGCGCCGCTGGTGGCCACCGCCATCGTCGCCATCGCGGTTGCCGGTTACGTCGCCAGCCGAGGCATTCCGCCCGCGTCGGCGGCACTGCCGAGCCTGGTGCTGGACTGGAACATCTTTCGCCAGTCGTGGGCCATTTTGCGCATGGGCCTGGGCCAGCGTCCGGCGGTGTCGCGCTCGATTGTCGGCAACTCGTGGTTCTGGTTTCTCGGCGCAATTTATCTGACGCAAATTCCTGCGTACGCCAAAGAATGGCTGTTTGGTGACGAGACCGTGGTGACGCTGATTCTCACCGTGTTCTCGGTCGGCATCGCCTTGGGCTCGATGCTGTGTGAGCGCTTGTCGGGGCGCAAAGTGGAGATCGGTCTGGTGCCGTTTGGCTCTATCGGTCTGACGGTATTTGGCATCTTGCTGTGGTGGCATTCCGGCAACTTCCCTCAAACCGCCGAGCCCCACAGCTGGCTGCAGGTGTTGAGCTACGGCCAGGCGTGGTGGGTACTGGGCGATATTCTGGGCATCGGTATTTTTGGTGGTTTTTACATCGTGCCGCTGTACGCCCTGATTCAGTCGCGCACCGCTGAGAATGAGCGTGCACGCGTGATCGCTGCCAACAATATCCTCAACGCGTTGTTCATGGTGGTCTCGGCCATCGCCTCGATTCTGTTTCTGGCAGTCGCCAAGCTGACCATTCCGCAGCTGTTTCTGGTGGTGTCGCTGATGAACATCGCGGTGAACAGCTACATCTTCAAAATCGTCCCTGAATTCACCATGCGCTTCATGATCTGGCTGCTCAGCCATTCCATGTACCGCGTCGAGCACCGCGAGCTGGGTCGGATTCCAGACGAGGGCGCCGCTGTGTTGGTGTGCAACCACGTTTCGTTTGTGGATGCGCTGCTGATTGGCGGCGCGGTGCGCCGGCCGATTCGCTTCGTCATGTACTACAAGATTTACAACTTGCCGGTGCTCAACTTTATCTTCCGCACCGCCGGCGCCGTGCCGATTGCCGGGCGCAGCGAGGACCTGCTGATCTACGACCAGGCATTCAAAAGAATTGGCGACTACCTGAAGAACGGCGAGTTGGTGCTGATTTTCCCGGAGGGCAAGCTGACCACTGATGGCGACATCAACGAGTTCAAAGCCGGCGTGACGCGCATTCTGGAAGAGAACCCGGTACCAGTGATTCCGCTGGCGCTGCAAGGCTTGTGGGGCAGCTTCTTCAGCAGGGACCCGAACAAAGGCTTGTTCCGTCGCCTGTGGTCGCGCATCACCCTGGTAGCCGGCGCACCGCTGGCGCCGGAAACGGCAACGCCGGCTGTGTTGCAAGCGCAGGTAACGGGTTGCGAGGCAACATCAGGTAAGCCTTTCGTAGGAGCCAGCTTGCTGGCGAACCCTGCAAACGATGATCGCGAATGTCGTTTGCAGGGTTCGCTAGCACGCTAGCTCCTACAGGCGTTGCCCTTGCTAGTGGCTGAGCTTGAGGCCAACCAAGCCGCAAATAATCAACGCCACGCTGCCCAATCGAATCAGCGTTACGGCTTCGCCAAACAGGACGATGCCGGCGATGACCGTGCCCACGGCACCCACGCCCGTCCATATCGCATAGGCAGTGCCCAGCGGCAGCTCTTTCATGGCAAGACCCAGCAGGCCCAGGCTAACGAGCATCGCGCCAACGGTGAGTGCAGTGGGAAGAGGGCGGCTGAAGCCGTCGGTGTATTTCAGGCCGATGGCCCACGCCACTTCGAACAAGCCGGCGACGATCAGAATGATCCAGGACATGAGACTAACTCCACAGTGTGTGGGGTCGTCCCCGAGTGAAAGGCAGGCCCAAGGTCGTCCTCAGGCTGTGCGGTATTTTGCACAAGGTTTGTCAGATGGCAAGCCTGGCAGACGTTTCAGGATATGGACTGATTAGGCTTTTCTAGGGAGCCAGGTGCCGCTTGGTCATCTTGCATACGGCGAAACCACGTTGCGAGCAGCGCCCCGGAAATGTTGTGCCATACGCTGAACAGCGCGCTGGGCACCGCAGCTAGCGGGAGAAATGCGCGCTGGCAAGCGCGGCGCCGAGCCGGAGTTTTGCATCCCCACTTCCAGCGCCAGCGATTTACGTTGCGCCAGCGGCAGCTTAAATACTTTGCCGGTGAAGTAGCCCAGCAAAAATCCAAAGCTGTTGTGCAGAATTACCACCGCCATGATCAGCAAACCGGACTCGGCGATTTTCGCCTGACTGGCTGCCACCACGGCGCTGACGATCAGCACAATGCTGACGACCGAGACCAGCGGCAGCACATCCACCGCCAACCGCGTGCGTTCGCCGAGCAGCCGTTGCGCGACGACGCCCAGCACGATCGGCAGCAACACCACTTGCAGGATCGACCAGAACAGCTCGGCAAACGACACCGGCAACCAGGCCGACGCCAGCAGCCAGATCAAGGCAGGCGTTAACAATGGGGCGAGGAGGGTGGTGACGGCCGCAATGGCCACCGATAACGCCAGGTCGCCTTTGGCCAGCCAGGTCATCACGTTGGAGGCGGTGCCGCTCGGGCAGCAGCCGACCAGAATCACGCCCACCGCAATCTCTGGCGGCAGGTTAAACAGCTGGCACAACAGCCACGCCACGCCCGGCATGATCACAAAATGCGCAACCACGCCCAATGCCACGCGCCACGGATGGCGGGCGACTTCGGCGAAATCGTCGAGCTTGAGTGTCAGGCCCATGCCGAACATCACCACGCCCAGCAACGGCACGATGGCGACCTTCAAGCCGATAAATACATGGGGGAAGAAGAACGCCACCACGGCGAACAGCAGCACCCAATACGCGAACGTATTGCCAACGAAACGACTGAGAGCTGCGAGTGCGCGCATGGTGAGTTCCTAAACCGGGGTTAAACGCCTTGCGGAATTTCTTCGCCGCCCAGTGCTTCGAACAGCTGCGGCAGGAATTCGTTAAAGGTCAGCATCATCAGGGTGAAGCTGGCGTCCAACTGACCCAGGGCTTCGTCGCCGCCGTCCTGTTCGGCTTGGTCGGTGAGCAAATCTTCAAAGCGCAGGCGCTTGATGATCAGTTTGTCGTCGAGCACGAACGACAGCTTGTCTTCCCAGGCCAGGGACAGCTGAGTGACGAATTTGCCAGACGACAGGTGCAGCTGAATTTCTTCGCTGGTCAGGTCCTGACGCTTGCAACGAACAATGCCGCCGTCTTCCTGAATGTCGCGCAGCTCGCATTCGTCGAGCACATGGAAGCCCGGCGTAGCCGTTGGGTTTTGACCCACTCGGTCATGGTGGCGGTCGGTGCAACCTTCACCGAAAGCGGACGCACCGGCAGTGAGCCAATGGCTTCACGCAGGGTGGACAGCAGGTCTTCGGCGCGTTTCGGGCTGGAGGCATTCACCAGGATCAGGCCTTGTTTCGGCGCGATGGCGGCAAACGTGGAGGAGCGGCGAATAAAGGCACGGGGCAGGAAGGCCTGGATGATTTCATCCTTGATCTGGTCGCGCTCCTTTTTATAAACCTTGCGCATCTGCTCGGCTTCGATCTCATCGACCTTCTCTTTAACCGCATCGCGCACGACGCTGCCAGGAAGAATGCGGTCTTCTTTGCGCGCGGCGATCAGCATGAAGTCCTGGCTGACGTGAACCAGCGGGGCGTCTTCACCTTTGCCGAACGGGGCGATAAAACCGTAGGTGGTCAGTTCCTGGCTGGCGCAGGGGCGAGCGGGTTTGGCGGCCAGTGCGGTTTCCAGTGCTTGCGCATCGAAGGGCAGATCTTGGGTGAGGCGATAGACGAGCAGGTTGCGGAACCACATGAGGGAAGAACTCCATTTTTTCGCAAAGCGCGCATTATTCCCCCCTGAACGCCATTGGCCAACCCTGCGCTAAGCCTTTGGAACGTCAGTAAAAATTATTTTAAAAAGGGCTTGCCAGGGTGAGGATCGCTCCGTAGAATGCGCCCCACTTCGAGAGTGAAGGGTGATTAGCTCAGCTGGGAGAGCATCTGCCTTACAAGCAGAGGGTCGGCGGTTCGATCCCGTCATCACCCACCAATCGAGGTTACGCGCAGCGGTAGTTCAGTCGGTTAGAATACCGGCCTGTCACGCCGGGGGTCGCGGGTTCGAGTCCCGTCCGCTGCGCCATATTATGAGGCTCTATAGACTGAAGTAGAGACTCAACGAGAAAGCGGCCATTGGCCGCTTTTTTCGTTTCTGCCCTCCGCGTTTTACTCCCTTCTTTTTATTGCCTGGCACCGCTCAATTGAGTCGCCTGCGCGCAGTTATTTTTTTCAAAAAAACCGCCGGATTTTTTCCTCGCCTTTTCCCGGATAAATTCCGTTTGGATGCCTGAACTTATGGCACTTTTCCCGTTCGTATCCCCGTAGCCAGTGATCCCGGCGGCCTGCTAAGCTCCCCGCTTCACTCGATTGCCCTCTTTTGCACTAACAAGGAATGAGTATGAGACAACATCGTTTAGCGGCGGCGGTGGCCTTGGTTGGCCTGGTGCTCGCGGGCTGCGATTCGCAGACCAGCGTTGAGCTGAAAACCCCCGCGCAAAAAGCGTCCTACGGTATCGGCTTGAACATGGGCAAAAGCCTGGCTCAAGAAGGTATGAACGATCTCGATTCCAAGGCAGTTGCTCAAGGCATCGAAGACGCTATCGGCAAGAAAGAGCAGAAGCTCAAAGATGAAGAGTTGATGGAAGCGTTCGCTTCGCTGCAGAAGCGTGCTGAAGAGCACAGCGCCAAGCTCGCCGAAGAGTCCGCTGCAGCCGGCAAGAAATTCCTCGAAGAAAACAAGAAGCGTGACGGTGTGACCACCACGGCTTCGGGTCTGCAATACGAAATCGTCAAGAAGGCCGATGGCCCTCAACCTAAAGCTTCCGATGTGGTGACCGTTCACTACGAAGGCAAGCTGACCGATGGCAAAGTGTTCGACAGCTCTGTTGAGCGCGGCAGCCCGATTGATCTGCCGGTTAGCGGCGTGATTCCAGGTTGGGTCGAAGCCCTGCAACTGATGCACGTTGGCGAGAAGATCAAGCTCTTCATCCCGAGCGAACTCGCTTACGGCGCGCAGAGCCCGAGCCCGGCAATTCCTGCCAACTCGGTACTGGTTTTCGATCTGGAACTGCTGGGCATCGAAGACCCGTCCGCAGCGTCGGCTCCAGAACCCGCTCAGTAATACCTTCGTGTCATCCCAGCGCCCCGTCTCGACGGGGCGTTGTTGTTTCTACGGGTTTAAAATCCGAACCACGGGTTGACTGGCGGGTCTTAAATGAGCATGGGTGTTACGGTTATGCACATTTCGCGAACAACTCCCATCGCCGCCAAGTGACACTTTCGTACCAGGTTTATATATTCAGTAACTCGCTGATTTAGTTGGTTTTTTTGCGCTGATTAAAAAATGCCCGATCTGTAGCAAAGCCCCGCGCCATGGGCTTTGGCTTGCACCCTTAGCCGCTTGTTCACAAGGTTATCCACAGCTTCGGTGGATAACCCAGCCAGCCCAGCGCGCACGCGGGCTGAGGAGAAATGCCGATGAAAACGCCATGGAATTTCGCCCGTTACCTGCCATTGGCGCAGCGGTTTATCGCCCGCGGCCGATTGCCTGCGTTGCTCCTCGCAGTCACGCGCAAGAGCGCATCCCAGGGCGGTCGTCTGGGCGCATTGAAGGCAGAGTTACGAGTGTTACTGGCGCTGTGTATGGCGTGGTGGCGCGGTGAATATCGCGGCATCAGCTCACAAGCGCTGCTCTCGGTGGTGGCGGCGTTGTTGTATTTCCTCTCGCCAATCGACGCCATACCCGATGCGCTGCTTGGCGTTGGTTTCATCGATGACATCGCCGTGCTCGGTTGGCTGCTGCGCACCTGGAGCGGCGAGCTGGATGAGTTCCGTGCCTGGCTCGCCGCGCGAACCCCGGCGCAGCAGGAAGAATTGCTGAGGTTGCCATCACCAGTGCCATCATCGGAAAGCAATTCCGCGCCCTAGCCACGGGGAAAACTTGCCCCGCGCATCACGCCCCGTTGGCGATTTGGGCTGTTAAGATGCCCGCTTACAAGGAAAGTGCTGAGCCAGTCGGCACTGCTTTTCCATGGGGTGGGCGGTGATGGATGTTCAGGTAATCATGCGTGATGGCGAGGCCGAATATGCGGTGCTGCCATGGGCGGAGTATCAAGCGTTATTGCAAGCGGCAGGGCGTGCTCCGGCCACAGCGGTAGCGGCCAGCGAGCCGATTGCGTCGGCGTCCAGTCTCAGTGAAATAACCGCGCTTCGTGAGGCCAAGGGTCTGAGCCTCGAGGCGTTAGCGCGTACGGTGGGCATCAGCCCGCACTATCTCGAGATGATCGAAAGCGGCGAGCGCCAGCCGGATTCGGCGATTCGCCGCGCCCTCGCCTGGAACCTTGGTGTCAGCAGTTGGGAGGCCGATACGTGAGCGTCAGTATCAGTCGCCAGCATTGGCAGGCACTTCTGGGTGAGCTCGCTGAAGCTCGCCGGCAACGGCATCTACTCACGTACCGCGCCCTGATCGAACGGTTGGAATTGCCAACCCCGGCGATGCAAACCCTCACTGCAGCATTGGAGCACTTGGCGGCGCTGGACGCTCGTGCGGAAAACCCGCTGCGCAGCGCCTTGGTTATCAGCCAAGGTGCCAGCCGTTTACCGCGCACGGGTTTTTCGAATGCGCGGTTCGCTTGGGGCGCTTCAGTGGTCCGAGCGACGGCATCGCTGCGGCCTCCTGGCATGCGGCCGAAGTGGTGCGTGTGTTCGAGTACGACTACCCGGAAGAGGTCTGAGTGGTTTATTGGCGAGTTAAAGCGCGCCTGGGCTATTTCGTTGCCCGGCGCTTGTTGCGCTGGCCTGCGTTGGTTAAGCAGCCGCGAGTCTGGGCCTGGATGGAAGGCCAGTTTGCTCGAATGGCGGCATTGGACGACGTGCCCGCGCAAAGTTTCTACGGTCATTTACTGGTGTTTCGCGGTCGCGGTTTCGGCGCCCGGGAAGAAGGTATTCGCCTGCTCGGGAAGGCTGCGGCGGGTGGCGATGCCAAGGCGGCGTATCAGCTTGGCGTGCTCAGTCTGGCGGGCGACACGCGCAACGCTCCGGATGGCATCGAGGCTGCGCGCTGGTGGACGCTGGCGGCTGATGCGGGTCACCCACTGGCCGCTCGCCGTCTGGCGCAGTTGTACGCCGAAGGTGAGCACGGCTTGGCCGCCGCCCCGGCGCTCGCCGAGCGTTACGCTCAACGCGCCACCGAGTTGGGTATTTAGTCAGGCGGTAAGCTTTTGCGTGTCGATAATGTGCAGGCTGTAGCCGGGCACATTTTTCGCCTGGCGTTTGGCTTCCGAGGCCAAGGCGGCCAGTTGCGCTGCGTCCAGATTGGCGCAACTGGACGGATGCAAATGCACCACGCCCAACGACAGCGATAACAATGGAAACTCCTCGCGGTGGCCTTTGCGGTTATGCGCGATGAAGCAGCCAGCCTCCAAGTGTTCCGCGCTGTAAAAGCGTCGGCACTGGCCCTGAAAATCTTCCAGCAGACGATTCAAGCGCGCCCGCCAATCTTCCGAGCCCAACACCAGCAGGAAATCGTCGCCGCCGATATGGCCGACGAAGTCTCGCGTCGGGTCCACCCGTTCATTCAGACACTGCGCCAGGCACAACAGAATCTCGTCGCCTTTGGCGTAGCCGTACAGGTCGTTGAACGGCTTGAAACTGTCGATATCCACATAGCAAATCACTGCCTCGCGGCTCTGCTGCAGTAGGCGCGTCAGGCATTGCTGAATGGGCACGTTGCCCGGCAGTAGTGTGAGCGGATTAGCGTGCCGCGCCTGCTGAATTTTCAGTTCGGTAATCAGCTTGAGCACATCGATCACGCGCCCCAGGCCCAGATAGCGACCGTGCAACGTGATGATGAAATCCTCCTCCATGCGTTGCCGCGCGCGGCTGGTGAGCAGGCGGCTGACCTTTTGCAGGCTCTGGCCGATGTCCACTGCCAGGAAGTCGGTGCTCATCAGGCGACTGATCGGCTTACGCGCGAACAGGTCGGTGGCGAAGGGTTTGAGCAGCGCATCGGACAACGAGTGCCGATGGACGATGCCCACCGGCTGCTGTTCTTCGTTCAGCACCGCTAGCGAGTTCAGGTTCGCTTGGGCACGAAAGGCTTCGAGCACGGCGGCAATCGGCAAGCTTTCTTTTACCGCAGGTTGTTCATTGAGCAAGGCGGTGAGGTCGCTACCTTCGTCGTTCAGTGCCGGCGCGCTGGCATCGAGTTGGGGCAACAAGCTACGGGCATCGCGAGGCGGCAATTCCTGCGGGCGGCTGAGTAAGTAGCCTTGCAGCAGGTCGACGCCCATCTCAGCCAGCACTGTCAGCTCTTCAGCCAGCTCAATGCCTTCGGCGATCACCTGCGCGCGGGAGGCCTTGGCCATTTGCAAAATGGAGCCGACGAACTCGCGCTTCACGGCGTCCTGGTGAATGCCGTCGATAAAGTGCCGGTCGATCTTCACATAATCGGGGCGCAGTTCGGACCACAGGCGCAGGCTGGAATAACCCGCGCCGAGGTCGTCCAAAGCAATCGAAAAGCCCATGGCGCGGTAGTGGTGAAGGGCGGTGTAGAGCAGGGAAAAGTCTTCGGTCGGCGATTGCTCGGTAAGTTCGATCACCACCTGGCTCGGCGGAATGCCGTAATTCTGCAGCAGTTGCAGGGTGCGCCCGGGCTGGTGCGTCGGCTCCAGCAATGAGTCAGGGGAGACGTTGAGAAACAGCTTTCCCTCGAGCCGGAGCTCGCTGAACGCACGGCACGCGCTCTTGCGGCAGGCCAGTTCCAGCTCGCTCAGGCGGCCGGCGTGGCGGGCTACGCCAAATAAATTGACGGGGGAGTGCAGCGGGCTGTTAGACGGGCCGCGTGTAAGGGCTTCGTAGCCAAGAATGCGTCGTTCGGACAGCGACACGATGGGCTGAAACAGGCTATGCAGGTCGCCGTGAGCAAGGATGTGGTCCAGCGCGCTCAACTGCTCGGTGACGGTCATGGGTCGCTCTCGATGTCCTGAAAAAACAAAGGGGCTGATATCGCTATCAGCCCCTTATTTCACGACAGTTTGATGACTGCTTGATGACGCTCCGTCAGTGCTTGGCCATTGCCGAGTTCAAACCCAGGTAGTCGAGCAGAATCTGGCCGGTTTCGGACAGATAGGCATCGTCTTCGGGTTTCAGTTTGTCGTCTTCGGTGGGCAGTGCGTCTTCGTCTTCTTTCTTCAGTTCCTTCAACGGCTCCTGGCCCTTGGCGGCGCGGCGGGTGTTCTCCATGGCCAACTGCTGGGTTTCGATGTCGGTGTGCTGCGCGCGGCGTTTAACCTCGTTGAGGCTCACGGTGGTTTCGTGGCTCAGCTTTTGTGCCAATTCCAAACGCTCGCGGGTGAATACGAAGTCGGCGTCTTTGGCGACGCGCGCATCGTGACGGGCTTTGAGCTCAACCAGGAACGGTTTGAACGGATCGCTTTCCGGCTTGATGGCCGGGCGGATGCTGTCCCATGGCATGGCTTCTGGCAGCGCACTTTCGCCAATTTCCTTGGTGTCGACCACGGCAGGGTAAGCGATGTCCGGCAGTACGCCCTGATGCTGAGTGCTCTGGCCGGAGACGCGGTAGAACTTGGCCAGGGTCAGTTTCAGTTCGCCATGGTTAAGCGGCTGAATGGTTTGTACGGTGCCTTTGCCGAAGGTCTGGCCGCCGAGGATCAAGGCGCGGTGATAGTCCTGCATGGCGCCGGCGAAAATCTCCGAAGCCGACGCCGAGAGACGGTTCACCAACAATGCCATCGGGCCGCTGTAATAGGTGCCTGGGTTTTCATCGGCCAGCACGTCGACACGACCATCGGCATTACGCACCAGTACGGTCGGGCCCTGGTTGATAAACAGACCGGTTAGCTCGGTGGCTTCCTGAAGCGAGCCGCCGCCGTTATTGCGCAGGTCGATAACCACGCCGTCGACTTTCTCTTTCTGCAATTCAGCCAGCAGTTTTTTAACGTCACGCGTGGTGCTTTTGTAGTCTGGATCGCCAGCACGGAACGCTTTGAAGTCGAGGTAGAACGCCGGAATTTCAATCACGCCGAGCTTGTAGTCGCGCCCATCGTGCTTGAGTTTGAGTACCGATTTTTTCGCGGCTTGCTCTTCAAGTTTTACCGCTTCGCGGGTAATCGAAACGACTTTGCTGGTCTGGTCATTCGGGCCGTTGGTGGCAGGCACCACTTCCAGGCGAACCACCGAACCTTTTGGACCGCGAATCAGTTTGACCACTTCATCCAGACGCCAGCCGATGACGTCGACCATCTCGCCATTGCCTTGGGCAACGCCAACAATCTTGTCAGCCGGGGCCACCTGTTTGCTCTTGTCGGCAGGACCTGCCGGCACCAGGCGAACCACTTTCACGGTGTCGTTATCGCTTTGCAGCACGGCACCGATGCCTTCAAGCGACAGGCTCATGTTGATGTCGAAGTTTTCCGCGCTGTCGGGAGACAGGTAGTTGGTGTGCGGATCGTAGGACTGGGCGAAGGTGTTGATGTAGGCCTGGAAGATGTCTTCGCTACGGGTTTGCTCCAGACGCGACAGTTGATTCTTGTAGCGCTTGGTCAGCAATTCCTGGATCGCGGCGGGTTCTTTGCCGGCGATTTTCAAGCGCAGCACTTCGTCTTTTACGCGCTTGCGCCACAGCTCATCGAGCTCGGCGGTGTCTTTGGCCCACGGCGCTTTTTCGCGATCGACCATCAGGCTTTCATCAACGCCGAAGTCGATTTTGTCGATGCCTTTATTGAGCAGGCCGAGGGCAAAATCGAGGCGCTGTTTCAGGCGGTCGAGGTGACGTTTGTAAATGGTGAACCCAGGGTCGAGATCGCCACTCTTAAGGAAATCGTCGAACTGTGTGCGCCACTTATCAAACTCGGCGATGTCGCCGGCCGTGAAGTAACTGCGCGACGGGTCGAGCAGCTTCAGGTAGCTCTCATAGATGATTACCGAGCGCTCATCGTTGAGCGGCGGTTTGCTGTAGTGATGGCGCTTGAGCAGCTCCACTACATTGAGACTGGCGATTACCTGCTCGCGGTCTGGTTGCAACGCGTCCCAACTGTTTTTCGCGGTCGCAGTGGCGCACGCCGTGAGAGGGAGGGCACTGAAACCGATCAAAAGGGCTAAGGCGGAACTGGGTAAAAAGCGCTGCATGCTGAGTCGACGCGAGGGTAGTTGATAACGCATATTAGGCCGTCTTTGAGAGCGCCGGTTCCGTTGCCCGGCTGCATAATGCAAATAGCTCGATGGTTCGCACCGGGCTCAGTCCGAACTCACTATGGAGGCACCGTGAAGGCATTGCAAGGCGTTGAAGGACGCGCTGAATGGGCAGATCGACCAAGTCTCACCTGCGACGTCGGACAGATCCGAATTCGCGTTGCCGCGGCCGGTCTCAATCGTGCCGACCTGCTCCAGCGAGCCGGCCATTATCCGCCGCCTCCGGGTGCCAGCGACACGCTGGGTCTGGAATGCTCCGGGGTTATCACCGAAGTTGGCGCAGGCAGCTCATGGCAGGTCGGCGATCGCGTTTGCGCGCTGTTGGCAGGCGGTGCGATGGCCGAGGAAGTGGTGGTCGATGGCCGTCATGCGCTGCCGGTTCCACAAGGGTTGAGTCTGGTTGAAGCGGCTGTGATTCCTGAGGTGTACGCCACTGCCTGGCTGAACATTTTTCAGCTGGCGCAGTTGAAACCCGGCGAGAAAGTGTTGCTGCACGCCGGCGCCAGCGGCGTCGGTTCGGCAGCTATTCAGTTGTGTAAAGCGTTCGGTAACCCGTGCTGGGTGAGTGTGGGTTCTTCAGATCGCCTGGCCTATTGCGAAAGCCTTGGCGCACAAGGTGGCGTGCTGCGAGACAAAGACCTTGAAAGCCTGCGCGATTTCGCACCGTTCGATGTGATTCTGGATCCGGTGGGCGCGAACTACGCCGAGCTCAACCAGCAAGTAATCGCACTGGATGGGCGCTGGGTGTCCATTGGTGTAATGGGCGGCCGCCAAGCGACGTTCGACTTGGGCCTGATGCTGGCCAAACGCGTGCAGTTTTGCGGTTCCACGCTGCGTAGCCGAAGCGATCAGTTCAAGGCCGATTTGCTGAGCGATTTGAGTCAGCACGTCTGGCCGCTGTTCACAGAGGGTCGACTAAAAACCGCAATTGGAGCGTACCTTTGCCAGCAAGGATGTGGAGGCCGCTTTTGCTGCACTCGCCAGCAATACTGTGTCCGGAAAGGTTGCGTTGCTGTTGGATGAATCTTTAAGTTAATCAGCAGTTTCCATTGCGCTTTTATATTGCTGTTCCGTGGCATCGATTGGGTAAACCAATCGTTGCCATGGTTTCAATCAATATGCTCTTTCAGGCAGATCGGCCTACTATCCTTCCTGTAAATTTTCCAACCAGAAGGATTTAGCGAATGTCTCTGATCAATACCGAAGTCAAACCGTTCACCGCCAATGCTTTCCACAACGGTAAATTCATCGAAGTGACCGAGCAGTCCCTGAAGGGCAAGTGGTCGGTCCTGATCTTCATGCCGGCAGCGTTCACCTTTAACTGCCCGACCGAAATTGAAGACGCCGCTAACAACTACGCCGAGTTCCAAAAAGCCGGCGCTGAAGTGTACATCGTCACCACCGACACCCATTTCTCCCACAAGGTTTGGCACGAAACTTCGCCAGCCGTTGGCAAAGCTCAGTTCCCGCTGATCGGCGACCCGACTCACCAGCTGACCAACGCTTTCGGCGTGCACATTGCTGAAGAAGGTCTGGCACTGCGCGGCACTTTCGTGATCAACCCAGAAGGCCTGATCAAGACCGTAGAAATCCACTCCAACGAGATCGCTCGTGACGTGTCGGAAACCCTGCGTAAGTTGAAAGCTGCTCAGTACACCGCTGCTCACCCAGGTGAAGTGTGCCCAGCCAAGTGGAAAGAAGGCGAAGCCACTCTGGCTCCTTCGCTCGACCTGGTCGGCAAAATCTAAAAACGACTCCAAGCCCGCTGCGCAGTCACGCGGCGGCACTGAAAACAGATCCGCCATCTCGTAGTTAGCTGGGTTTGGAATTCGTTTAAGCAAGCAGCGCTGCGGGGCTTTATCGGCTCCGCACGCCCAATGCCTGGGCGCGATCCGCTCGGGCATTTTTTTCCCTGAATTTTGTAAACGGAAGGTACCGCATCATGTTGGACGCCACTCTGAAGACCCAGTTGAAGGCTTACCTCGAGAAGGTTACTCAGCCATTCGAGATCGTCGCGTCCCTCGATGACAGCGACAAATCCCGTGAACTCAGCGGCCTGCTGAACGACATCGTCAGCCTGACCGACAAAATTACCCTGCGTGAAGATGGCAACGATGCCCGTAAGCCGTCTTTCGCCCTGAATCGTCCTGGCGCCAATATCAGCCTGCGTTTTGCTGGTATTCCCATGGGCCACGAATTCACCTCGTTGGTGCTGGCCCTGCTGCAAGTGGGCGGCCACCCTTCGAAAGTCGCTGCGGACGTGATCGAGCAGATCAAGAACCTCCCGGGCGAATTCAACTTCGAAACCTACTTCTCGCTGTCGTGCCAGAACTGCCCGGACGTGGTCCAGGCGCTGAACCTGATGGCCGTGCTCAACCCCAACATCCGCCACGTGGCCATCGACGGCGCGCTCTTCCGACGAAGAAGTTGAGCAGCGTCAGATCATGTCGGTGCCGAGCATCTACCTCAACGGCGAACTGTTCGGCCAAGGCCGCATGGACGTTGAACAAGTACTGGCGAAGATCGACACCGGCGCCTCCGCCCGTGATGCCGAGAAGCTCAATAGCAAAGAAGCCTTCGACGTATTGGTGGTTGGCGGTGGCCCAGCCGGTGCCGCAGCCGCTATTTACGCCGCTCGTAAAGGCATCCGCACTGGCGTGGCGGCTGAGCGTTTCGGCGGTCAGGTGCTCGACACCATGGCCATCGAGAACTTCATTTCCGTGCAGGAAACCGAAGGCCCGAAACTGGCCCGTGCCCTTGAAGAGCACGTGAAGCAGTACGAAGTCGACATCATGAACCTGCAACGTGCCAGCGCTTTGGTGCCGGCGAAAAACGCGGGCGAGCTGCACGAGATCAAGTTCGAAAGCGGCGCGTCGCTGAAGGCCAAAACCGTGATTCTGGCCACCGGTGCCCGCTGGCGCGAAATGAACGTGCCGGGTGAGCAGGAATACCGCAACCGTGGCGTGGCTTACTGCCCGCACTGCGACGGCCCGCTGTTCAAAGGCAAGCGCGTAGCGGTGATCGGCGGTGGTAACTCGGGCGTGGAAGCGGCCATTGACCTGGCCGGTATCGTCAGCCACGTGACCCTGATCGAGTTCGACAGCAAGCTGCGCGCCGACGCTGTACTGCAACGCAAACTGCACAGCCTGCCGAACGTCAACGTGATCACCAGCGCGCTGACCAGCGAAGTGAAAGGCGACGGCCAGAAAGTGACCGGCCTGGTCTACAAAGACCGCAACTCCGGTGAGTTCATCAACATCGAACTGGAAGGGATTTTCGTGCAAATCGGCCTGCTGCCTAACAGCGAATGGCTCAAGGGCACCATCGAACTGTCGAACCGTGGCGAGATCATTGTCGACGCCCGTGGTGAAACCTCGTTGCCCGGCATCTTTGCTGCCGGCGACGTCACCACCGTGCCGTACAAGCAGATCGTTATCGCGGTAGGCGAGGGGGCCAAAGCGTCGTTGAGCGCGTTTGACCACCTGATCCGTACCACCTGGATCGCTTCGGCGATAAACAAAAAAAGGCAGCCTTCGGGCTGCCTTTTTTTGTCGCGCATTTGCGCTCAATTTGCGAGTTGCCTTGTGAGCGGGCTTGCTCGCGAAGCTCTTCGTTGCGACGCAAAGTGCTTCGCGAGCAAGCTCGCTCCCACATAACGATCAGCGCTTGGCGCGAATAAATTCGGCCTGGGCGTTAGCCGATGTCAGGATTGAATACCGGGTGGAGCGCGACACACGCCCGGTCAGAAAGCGCTCGAACACCGGATCGAACATCCGCCGATCCAGCCCCGGTTGTTCTGCCAGAAGGTAGCGCTCCGCAACAGGCGCGGTAGTCGTCGAGGGCGACAAAGCGTTTGAGCCAGTAGGTGAACACGTAACCCATCAGGAAACCCAGGCTGGCATCGCGGTTGATGACGGTATGGGCGCAGCATTCGAAGTCGATCAGTTTCAGTTGGCCATCCGGCGCAATCAGGATGTTTTTCGGATGGGGATCCATGTGCACGAAACCGTCGTCGAGCATCCGTGCGAACAGGCGAAACACCTCGGGCAGCAGCGTTGGCGCCTGCTCAGGCGCCACCGTCAATCGCGCGTCAACACTCTGGTGATCGGGCAAAAAACCGATCAGCAAATACTCCTCCCGCAGAAACGGGAAGCGGGCCTTGTAGCCGTAGGCGGCGATGCGCGGCACGTAATCCGCTTTGGCGCTGATGGCCGACAGGTTGACGAATTCATTGGTCAGGTCGTGCAAGCCCACCGCTTTGCGAATGCCCAGGTAATTCTGCAGTTGCTTCTTCCAATGCTGCAGCCGGTTGTATTTCAGCACCCACTGTTGTTCGCCGTTTAATAGGCAAACCAGGCGCGTGTCTTCCGGCGGATCGAGGGTGATGCGTTGTTCGGGGTTGGTGAAGAACTGCTCGATGGCGGCGGCGATGGCTACCCGCTGAGTCGGCTCGAGGTGAAACGTGATGCCCCGAATGGTTTGCTCGGTGTAATGGCGGGTAAGCGGTTTGAGGTGATGCATGCAGCCGGTCCTTGTGCCTGGGCGGAAAAAGCGCGCCATGGTAAGCCAAGGAGGGCAGTTTGCAGAGCGCGGGAACCGCCCAACTATCGGAAGAACGAGTGTCAGGCCTCCCCCGCAGCAACAAAGCGCTAGCGGGAGAGGGCGTGGCAACCGTTAACGCCAGTTAAGAATTGGCCAGCCCGCCGTCTCAGTGTGCTCGCGCAACACGGGGTCTGGATTCACCACGTGAGGGTGGCTCACCTGCGCCAACAGCGGCAAATCATTGCGCGAGTCGGAGTAGAAATAGGCGCCCTCCAGGCTCTCATTCTGTTCAGCCAGCCAAGCGTGCAGGCGCGTCACTTTGCCTTCGCGGTAAGTCAGCACGCCCTGCGTGTTGCCGCTGTAGTGGCCGTGCACTTCTTCAAGATCAATCGCCAGCACTTCATCAATTTTCAGCCGCGCCGCAATGGCGCTGACCAAGAAATGCGCTGAAGCGGGAGATCACCAAAAAATCCGGTCGCCGGCCGCGCGGTGCGTGGCCAGACAGCGGGTGGCGTCGCTGAAGAAAATCGGCTCGATCACGTCTTCCACAAACGGCTCGACCACAAACGCCACTTCCTCGGCGGTGCGGCCCACCAGCGGCGACAGGCTGAAGGTCATGTAGTCTTCCATCGCCAGTTTGCCCTCGGCATACAGGGCCATCAGCTCGTGGTCTTTTTTTACAAACGACTCGCCGTCCACCCAGCCGATATCGGCCATGTGTTCGCTCCACAAGCTGGCGCAGTCGCCGTCGATCAGGGTGTCGTCGAGGTCGAAAATCGCCAGGGCCATCACGCCACCTCCCGGATCGCGTTGCTGTCGATGCTCAGGGTCAGTTGCGTGCCGTTGTTGTGCACGTCTGCGGCGCTGCGGTTCAGCACGTCCACCAGCAGTTCGACGCCACGGGCTTCAACGCGGTAGCGAATGACGTTGCCGAGCAGGCTGTGGCTGCGCACCTGCGCGTCGATATCGCCGTTGCCGAGCGAAATGGCTTCCGGGCGAATGGCCACACGGCTGTTCACCGGGCGCAGCAACAGGCGGCTGGCAGCATCGGCGTCAAGCAGGTTGTAGTTGCCGATAAAGCCGGCGGCGAAGGCGTCGACCGGCGCGGTGTAGAGGGTTTCAGCGTCGCCGCTCTGCACGATTTTGCCGGCGTTCATCAGGAAGATGCGGTCCGACATGGTCAGCGCTTCTTCCTGGTCGTGGGTCACGAAAATAGTGGTCAGCCCCAGCTCTTGCTGAATGCTGCGAATTTGCTCGCGCAGGTGCTTACGGATACGTGCATCGAGGGCCGAAAGCGGCTCATCGAGCAGCAGCAAGCGCGGACGCGTCACCAGCGAGCGTGCTAATGCCACTCGCTGGCATTGGCCACCGGAAAGCTGGTGCGGGTAGCGGTCGGCGAAGGTGCCAAGCTCCACCATGTCCAGCGCTTCCTTCACGCGCTTGGCGCTGTCGTCTTTGCTGACTTTTTGCATGCGCAGGCCGAAGGCGACGTTCTGTTGCACGCTCATGTTGGGAAACAGCGCATAGCTCTGGAACACCATGCCGATGTCGCGTTTCTGCGGCGACAGCGGCACCAGGTCGTTGCCTTCAAGCAGAATTTTGCCGCCGTTCACTTCCGTCAAGCCGGCGATGCAGCGCAGTAGGGTGGACTTGCCGCAGCCGGACGGGCCGAGCAGTGTCACGAATTCGCCTTTGCCGATTTCGCAGTTGATATCGCTGAAAATCGAGGTGGCGGCGTAGCTTTTGTGCAGCCCCTGAATGCTCAGAAAACTCATGCTTTGTCCTTGTTCAAACGATTGGCCGCCCAGGTAAACAGCAGCACAAAAAAGAAGTAGGAAATCACCAGGGCGCTGTTGAAGTGGCCGCTGCTGTTTTTCATGTTGTTCAAGTACACCTGCAAGGTTTCGTAGCGCGTACCGACCAGCAGGTTGGCGAATACGAATTCACCGAACAGGAAAGAAAATGACAGGAACAACGACACCATCAGGCCCTTGCGCAGGTTCGGCAGCACCACCAGAAAGGCCGCTTTCCAGGTGCTGGCGCCGAGCAGGTGAGCGGCGTCCATCAGGTCGGTGAGGTTGATCGCTTGCAGGTTGTTGGTGATGGCCCGGTACATAAACGGCAGCGCCACGGTGAAGTAGCAGCCGATCAGAATCCACGGCGTGCCCACCATGGCCAGCGGGCCGGAACCGTAGATCTGCAACAGGCCAACCGACGACACCACGGGCGGCACGGCGAAGGGCAGCAAGATCAGAATGTTCATCAAGCCGTCGAGCTTGGGGAAGTGGTAATGCACCACAAACAGCAGCGGCAGAATCAGCACCACCGACAGCAGCAACGCGCCAAAACACACCAGCAGCGATTGCCCGAATGCGGTCAGAAAACGCGGATCGGTCCACAGCTGCGCATACCATTTCAGCGTCAGGCCGTCGGGCAGAATGGTCGCCGACCAGCTGGTGGAGATTGAGTAGAGCAGGGTGCCGGCCAGCGGCAATAACAGAATGAGGAACAGCAAGGTGACCACCGTGCGGTGATACAGCCCGGCCGCCCGGGTTTCAACGCGCGACATGGTAGCTCCTCTTCAACAGCCATTGATGCACTACGGTAATCACCGCCATCAGCCCCACCAGCACCATCGCCAGGGCGCTGGCCAGGTTTGGATTGAGGGAAATATCACCGGCCACCATGGCCGCGATGCGAAATCGGCAGGACGTTGAAATTGCCGGTGGTCAGGGCGTACACGGTGGCGTAAGCGCCCAAGGCATTGGCCAGCAAAATGATGAACGTGCCCAGCAGCGCTGGCGTCAGCACTGGCAAACCGATGTGGCGCCAGAAGTCCCAGGTGCTGGCGCCCAGCAGTTCGGCTGACTCGCGCCAGTCTTCACGCAGCGCGTCAAAGGCGGGGTAGAGCAGCAGCACGCCGAGGGGAATCTGGAAGTAGGTGTAGAGCACGATCAAGCCGGTTTTCGAATACAGGTTGAAGTCGTCGATGACGCCGGCTTGCTTAAGGATGATGGTCAGCGCGCCGTTGAAGCCGAGCAGAATCACAAAGGCAAACGCCAGCGGCACGCCCGCGAAGTTGCTGGTCATGTTGGAAAACGCCATGACGAAATCGCGTAGTTTGCTGTCGACCTTGCGCAGCGAATACGCGCCGAGAATGGCGATCACGATGCCGATCACGCTCGACCAGAAGGAAATTTCCAGGCTGTGCTGAATGGCCTGCAAATAAAACTTCGAGCTGAACACTTTCGCGTAGTTGCTCAAGCCCCAGCCGGCGGCGCTGTCGAGGCTGTTAATCGCCACCCACAGCAACGGCGCGATCTGAAAGGCAATAAAGAAAACGGCAAAGGGCAGCAGGCACAGCAGGCCGAGCCATTTACCACGGGTGACTGAACTCACTTCAACAGCTCCCGGCAGACAGGTTTGTCGTGGGGCACACCCAGCAGTTCGCAGATGGTGCCGCACAGGTCGGTTTGTTTCGGTTGGGCAAAATTGTCCAGGCTGAAGGCATCGCCGAGCACAAACAGCGGCACTTCGCGCTCTTCGGTGAGCAGGCCGTTGTGCGAACGGTCGTTGTTCATGCCGTGGTCGGCGGTCACCAACACCTGGTAGCCCGCATCGAGCCAGCGCTGCAGGTATTCGGCGAGCAACAGGTCAGCGCTGCGGGCGCTGTTGCGGTATTGCGGACTGTCGAGGCCGTGCTTGTGGCCGGCGTCGTCGATATTCATCGGATGCGCCAGCAGGAAGTTGGGCGCGTGGCGCACCCGCAGGCTTTCGGCATCGGCAAACAGATGAGAGTCGGGGTAGTGGTCGGCGTAATAGAAATGCCCATGCTGAATGGGCAATTCCGGCGCCTCGGTATGACGGTCGCGCGCTGCGTGGAATGGGCTGCGGTTATACAGCTCGCTGACCCAATGGTAGGCCGCTGCCGCCGTGCTCAAACCTGCCGCGCTGGCGTAGTGGAAGATGCTTTTTTGAGTGGAAAGACGCGACACATCGTTGTGCACGATGCCGCTTTCGATCGGTGGTACGCCGCTCAGAATGCACTCATATAACGGCCGCGAGAGTGCCGGCAGTTCGCATTCGAGCTTGTACAGCGCTGCGCGCCCAGCGCCGCAGTAAGCCTGCAAGTGCCCCATGGCATGTTCGGCCACGCCGTAGTTGAGGCCGTCGAGCAACACCAGAATGACGTTGTGTTTCATGTGCTATTCCACCGTTGGAAAGGCGTGCCTCAGTCCTTGTGGGAGCGGCTTAAGCCGCGATGCTGTTGCGCTTGAAAAGCATCGCGGCTAAAGCCGCTCCTACAGTGACCGTACGGGCTGAAAAAGAAGAAAGCGGTCACGCCGCTTTCTTCTATCGCCGCCTGACGCTTTATTCCATGTTGATGATCACGTTTTCCTGCCACAGGCTCGGCAGGGCCTTGGACGTTTCTTCCCAGGCTTTGGCATCTTTGATCGGTTGAACTTTGGCGTATTGCTCGTTCGGCAGCAGCTTGGCCTGCACCTCAGCCGGCAGTTTCAGGTGCTCGGCGCGGATCGGACGGGCGTTGCCTTTGGCCAGGTTGATCTGACCGGCGTCGCTCAGAATGTACTCACGCGCCAGCTTGGCCGCGTTCGGGTTCTTGGCGTATTTGTTGATGATGGTGGTGTAGCCAGAAATCACCGAACCGTCGGACGGAATCAGCACTTCAAAGCGGCTTGGGTCGATCTGATCGCGGTAGCTCAGACCGTTGAAGTCCCAGACCACGCCCACTTCCACTTCGCCTTTTTCCAGGGTCTGAATGGTGGGGTTGGACAGCGACAAGCGACCTTGCTTGGCGATTTCGAGCGAACAGGTCGAGGCCCGGCTGAATGTTCTTCTCGTCACCGCCTTTGGCAATGGCGGCAGCCAGTACGCCGTTTACTGCTTGAGCGGCAGCGCTGACGTCACCGATGGCGACTTTGTACTTACCTTTTTCCAGGTCGGCCCAGGACTTCGGTACGTCTTTCACCAGCTTCTTATTGACGATGAAGGCGATGGAGCCGGTGTAGGCGAGCATCCAGTGGCCGTCTTTGTCTTTGGCCCAGTCGGGAATCTGTGCCCAGGTGCTGGGTTTGTAGGGTTGGGTTACACCCTGCTGCGCCGCGATGGGGCCAAAGGCCGCACCCACGTCACCGATATCGGCGGTGGCGTTGTCTTTTTCCGCTGCGAATTTGGCGATTTCCTGCGCCGAACTCCATGTCGGTGTCCAGGTGCTTGAGGCCGTAGAGTTTGCCCAGGTCGACCCAGGTGTCTTTCCAGTTGGCCCAGCTGTTCTGGCATGCCCACGCTGTTTACCGCGCCCTCGGACTTGGCGGCGGCTTCCAGGCTTTTCAGGTCGGTGTCGGCGGCCATGGCGAGGTTAGCCAGAGCAATGGTCGATCCCAGGATTGAAGCTAGCAACAGGCGTTTCATTCGACGCTCCTTCGTGTTGAGGGTGTTGGTCTAGATCAGCAATAGCCACGCCAAGTTAGCGGTAATGGATGACAATTTTGTGTCGGACCGCTCTGGCACGCCGCCCGGCGAAAACGCGCGGGGCGAGCGTCCAGCAAGCGTAGACCATGGATAAGTGCTTGATTTAAAAAATATAGCTGGCCGCTCACGGTTGGCATGAGCCATGCAAAAGCACAATCGTGTCATCCAATAGTCATCTAGGCTGGCTAGGGTTATTTGCAGGTTTCGGGCAGTTTCGGCGCTCGAGTCGGCTCCGAAATGGGGCTGGACTAGTCCAGATGAGGGCAATTAATGCGAGATGAGGCGCCCCGTGCCGTGACAGCGATCTGTCGCGCACTGGAAGAACAGATAGAGCATGGCCTGCTGCCCTCGGGCAGCAAGTTGCCGGCCGAGCGCAAATTGAGCGAGGTGTTTGACACCACGCGCATCACCTTGCGTGAAGCGTTGGGCCAGTTGGAGGCTCAAGGCCTGATTTACCGTGAAGAGCGCCGGGGCTGGTTTGTGTCGCTGCCACGTTTGGCCTACAACCCGCTGGTGCGCAGCCACTTCGACGCCATGGTTGGCGAGCAGGGCCGCACGCCTTCCACGGAAGTGATTGCCGCGCGCCTGCTGCCAGCGCCTGCGGCAATTTGCGACTTGCTTGAACTGCCGGCGTTGTCCAGCGTGATTCAGATTCGCCGCGCGCGGCGCGTCGATGGCCGGCTGGTGCTGTACGTCGAGCATTACCTGAACCCGGCGTACTTTCCCGGCATTCTCGATTTTGACCTGACCCTGTCGCTGACCGAGCTGTACGCCCGCGAGTACGGCATTCACTACGGCCGCGTGCGCTTTGACATGGTGCCCACCGCGCTGCATCTGGAAGCGGCGGCGGCCTTGAAGGTGTCGGTGGGCAGCCCGGCGCTGCGCATTACCCGTGTGAACCGCGATCAGCACGGCCGCTTGATTGACTGCGACATCGAATGCTGGCGGCACGATGCGATTCACGTGAGCGTGGAAGTGCCGGAGTAGGGAGCGGCTTAAGCCTCGATGTTTTAACAGCATCGCGGCTAATCGGGATGCCGCCCAGCCGCTTCTACAGGTTTGAGGCTCGGGTTTAGAACAACTCGGTCGCGTAAAACGCCGTGAGCACTTTCACCAGATGCTCAAGGTCATGGCTGCCGGCCAGTTCGCGAATGGAGTGCATGGCGAAGGTCGGCAGGCCGATGTCGACGGTGCGCACGCCCAGGTTGCTGGCAATGATCGGGCCGATGGTCGAGCCGCAGCCCATGTCGCTGCGCACCACGAAGCTTTGAACGGGCACTTCTTCGGCCAGGCATAAATGGCGGAAGAAGCCGGCGGTTTCGCTGCTGGTGGCGTAGCGCTGGTTGCTGTTGACCTTGATCACCGGACCGGCGTTGAGCTTCGGGCCGTGGTTGCCGTCGTGTTTGTCGGCGTAGTTGGGGTGCACGCCGTGGGCGTTGTCGGCCGACACCAGCAGCGATTTCTGGATCACTCGCACAAAGTCTTCGTCTTGCGGCAGCACTGCGGCGCAGCACTTGCTCGAGCATCGGACCATCGGCGCCGCAGCAGGAACTGGAGCCGACTTCTTCGTGGTCGGTGCAGATGAGGAAGCAGCTTTTCTTCGTCGGCGCTGTGCAGCAGCGCTTGCAGGCCGGCGAAGCACGACAGCAGATTGTCCAGGCGTGCGCCGGCGATGAAGTCGGCATTCAGGCCAATAACGGCGGCGTCCTGGGTGTCGTAGAAGCTCAGCTCGTAATCGAGCACCGCGTCGGCATTCAGGCCGTGTTCGCGACCGAGCTGATCGGCGAGCAGGGCGCGGAAGTCGTAGCGTTCGTCCCCTGCAACCTGGGCCAGAATCGGCGGCAATTCGTTCTGCGGGTTGATCGCCCAGCCCTGGTTCGCTTCCGGTTCAGGTGAATGGCCAGGTTGGGAATGGTGGCGATGGGCACCAGAAAGTCGATGAGCTGGCTTTCAACCTTGCCGTCGCGGCGAAAGGTGACGCGCCCGGCCAGCGACAGGTCGCGGTCGAACCACGGCGCGAGCAGGGCGCCGCCATACACTTCCACGCCCAACTGCAAGAAGCCTTGGCGCTGCAATTCCGGCTGCGGTTTTACCCGCAGGCACGGGCTGTCGGTATGCGCGCCAACCAGGCGCAAACCGCCTTCCAGCGGTGGGCGCTTGCCGAGCTTGAACGCGATAATGGAGGAGTCATTACGGGTAACGTAGTAGCGGCCACCGGCTTCGGTGTGCCAGGTTTCCCGCTCATTGAGGTGCACATAACCGGCCGTTTCCAGGCGCATGGCCAGGCTGGCGGTGGCATGAAACGGCGTTGGCGAGGCCTTGAGAAAGTCGATCAGGCCCTGATTCAATTCTTCGCGCATAAGGCACTCCAGGCGGCAATGCGCGGAGTTTACCGTATACCGTCGCAGGCTTCAGCCGATCACCAGCTTGCCGCTGAGAAACACGTCACGACGCTCTTTGCGGCCCACTTTCTCGTGCTTGGCAAGCTGGTACACCGCGTCGAAGCGGGCGCGGTCCAGCGGACCTTGCGTGGCAATGAACGCCTCCACCAGCGCGTCGTAGTGCCGTTCGATAATGAACTTGTGGATCTCGCGGTAATAGAAGAAGCCCATCTGGAAACCCAGGGTTTCGCTGAAGTGTTCCGAACGGTGGGAGAAACCGTTTTCCAGGTCGATGGCGTGCGCGGTGGCGCCGTCCGGGCTGATCATCACGTTGCCTACCCAAAAATCCATATGGGTAATGTTTTTCTCGATCAGGCTGCCGAGCAGGGCGAAGGCGGTGGCGATGAACTGATTCACCGCTTCCGGGTTTTGCTTGAGCCACAGGTGGCCGTCGACCAGATCGTTCAGCAGGCCGGTGAGCAGAAACAGTTCACGGGTAATGCCGAGCCCGGACTTGGTATGACCGAAGCCCACCAGTGGCGGCACCTGCGCGCCACGGCGATTGGCTTCGGCGGTGTTGATCAGCTCTTCGATGGCCCAGTCATAGCGCCCATCGCGATGGGTTTTGCGCCAGGTAACACGCAGCTTGGACTTGATGTCAGTGAGCGGCTGAATCTTGGCGAACAACGCTTTGCTGCCCGCGCAGAAAGGGCGGCTGTAGCGTTTGTGGTTGGCGTTCTTGCGGCCATGCACCAATTGCTCCAGGGCTTGCAGCGCGGAAGCATCAGGCGCTTCGCGCAGGAACAACGTGGTGTTCTGGAATTGCACGGGGAAGGGGTAGTCGCGATGAAGCTGTTGAATAAACATTGCGCCAGCCTCCGTGCTGGTGACGAGTGAAAGGGCGCCATTATGAGGCCATCACTGTAGCTTTCTGCAATGTTTTGTAACGCGGGTGACACAACATCCTGATATGGGTCAGGCCGGTGTGGTACTCAGCCCCATCCTTTCATTAATCAGAACGGCGCTAGGCATTCAAAGCGCAAACGCTCGCCGGTTTTGGGATGCGTGAAGGCCAACATTGCCGCATGCAGACACAAGCGCGGATAGCGGCCAGCGCCTGTGGGTGGGCGTACAAGCCGTCGCCCAGCAGCGGATGGCCGATGGACAACATGTGCACGCGCAATTGGTGCGAGCGGCCGGTGATGGGGGTTAGCTCGACACGAGCCCAGTCGCCGCAGCGCTCGAGCACGCGCCAGAAGGTCAGGGCGTTGCGGCCGTGTTCGTGGTCAACCACATGGCGAGGTTTGGTCGGTGGGTCGTAGCGCAGGGGCAGATCGATGCTGCCGCTGTCCAGTTCCGGCTGGCCCCAGCACAAGGCGATATAGGCTTTTTCGGTTTCGCGGTCATGGAACTGGCGCGACAGCTCGCGGTGGGTGTCGGCATCGCGGGCCAGCAGAATCAGGCCCGAGGTTTCCCAGTCCAGGCGGTGCACGATGCGCGCTTCGGGGTAACCGTTTTCTTGCAAGCGGGTGATCAGGCAATCCTTGTTGTCGTCCGCGCGCCCAGGCACCGAGAGCAGCAGGGTGGGCTTGTTGACCAGCAGGATCTGTTCGTCCTGGTAGACGATTTCAACGTTCGACAGCGGCATGCAGAGGCCCTACAAAACACATTCGCAAAAAACGACAACGGCGGCCGAAGCCGCCGTTATCTGAACCCTTCGAATCAACGATCCGGCAGGGTGATGTTGAGCTCGAGAATCGAACAGCTGCCTTGGTTTTCCAGGGCAACCTGCACTTGATCCGAGTCGATGTTCACGTACTTGCGGATCACTTCAACCAGCTCTTGCTGCAAGGCCGGCAAGTAGTCCGGTTTGCTGCGCTGGCCGCGCTCGTGGGCGACGATGATCTGCAGACGCTCTTTCGCAATCGACGCGGTGGTCTCTTTTTTACGCTCGCGAAAGAAGTCGAAAATGTTCATTCGCGACCTCCGAACAGGCGTTGCATGAAGCCCTGCTTTTTAACGTCGAGGAAACGGTGCGCGACTTCTTTGCCCAGCAGGCGGTCGACGGCATCGCTGTAAGCTTGGCCGGCGTCGCTCTGGTCGTCGAGAATTACCGGCACGCCCTGGTTGGACGCCTTGAGTACCGCTTGCGACTCGGGAATAACGCCGAGCAGGCGAATGGCGAGGATTTCTTCAACGTCTTCGACGCCAAGCATCTCGCCTTTCTGCACGCGCTCAGGGTTGTAGCGGGTCAGCAGCAGGTGTTCCTTGATCGGGTCTTCGCCCAGTTCGGCGCGGCGCGACTTGCTGGCCAGCAGGCCGAGCATGCGGTCGGAGTCACGTACCGAGGACACTTCCGGGTTGGTTACTACGATGGCTTCATCGGCGAAGTACATCGCCAGGTGAGCGCCTTTTTCGATACCGGCTGGCGAGTCGCAAACCACGTATTCGAAGGTCTGGCGCAGCTCGTTGATGATTTTTTCCACGCCTTCTTTGGTCAGCGCGTCTTTGTCGCGGGTTTGGCTGGCGGCCAAAACGTAGAGGTTTTCCAGGCGTTTGTCTTTGATCAGTGCTTGAGTCAGGGTGGCTTCGCCGTTGACGACGTTAACGAAGTCGTACACAACGCGGCGTTCACAGCCCATGATCAGATCGAGGTTACGCAGGCCGACGTCGAAGTCGACGATGACAGTCTTGTGCCCACGCAGGGCGAGGCCGGTACCGATGGCGGCGCTGGTGGTGGTTTTACCGACGCCACCTTTGCCGGATGTGACTACGAGGATCTTGGCCAAGGTGATTCACCCCAAATATGAAGAAATGCGGGAATCTGGCGCCAACGAAAAGGTGGCTTCCAGATGCCCGTTTTGTGTCCTGAAAAGTGGCCGCAGTATCCGTTAAAGCCGGGTGATGTTCAACACGTCACCGGTCAGGCTGACCTGAACTGCATCGCCCCATAGCGGGTCGCGGCGCAGGTCTTCAGCGACCTTGTATTGCCCTGCAATCGAGAGCATTTCGGCGCCCAACTGCTGGCAGAAAATCCGCGCTTTGGTGTCGCCTTTTACCCCGGCCAGAGCACGGCCGCGCATGGGCGCGTAAACATGGATGTTGCCGTCAGCGAGAAGTTCCGCACCGGCACTGACGGGTGCCAGCACGATCAAATCGCCGCCCTGGGCATACACCTGCATACCGCCGCGCACGGGTGAATTGATAACTTTGGTCGGTTTAACCACAGGCTCTGGCGGTTTTTCCGCCTTCTTTTTTCGCCGTGATCTCCACCGGTTCCACGAGCTTTTCCCGCGCGCCGGAAGGCGGTAGTACCGGAATGTCGAGGGCCAGGGCGGCGGCGATGTCTTCTTCACGGTTGGCGCGAATGGCCAGGGTGCGCAAACCATGGCGACGGCACAGCGCCATCAGCTCGCCAAGGTCGAGAATCCCTTCGGCGGCGGGCAGTTTGTCCAGCGCGAGCACGAGCGGAATGTTGCTGAAGAAGTTCGGCGCCTGGGCAACCTTTTCGGCCAGTTGCTGTTCCAGGCGCTCAAGATCATTGTGCGCAAGCTCGAGCACCGTGATGGCGAGCATGCTGCCTTTGAGCTGGAATACGGGGTCTTGGTTGAGCAGATCGGCTTGGCTCATGGGGTGCCTGATGGCCTTAATAATGTGCTGATGTCGGAAATAACTAACGGGCCGGCGCGCTGGCGGGCGGCCGCGAATAAGACCGGACTTATAGCGAGAACGCGGTTGGGCCGCAAGCCGCGTGCAGTCCTGTAGAATGCGCGCCTTTGTTTGATTTTCGGAAAGCTCGATGGATCGTCCACAGTTTCGCCGCCAATTTCTTCATCCGCGTTACTGGCTGCTTTGGCTCGGCCTCGGTTTGCTGTGGCTGTTGGTGCAGTTGCCGTATCCGCTGCTGCTGGGGTTGGGCCGGGGGCTTGGTTGGATCATGTATGCCGGCGCCCGTTCTCGTCGCGAGATTGCGGCGCGCAACCTTGAGTTGTGCTTCCCACAGATGTCGGCCAGCGAACGCAAAAAGCTGCTGAAAGAAAACTTCGCCTCCACCGGTATCGCCTTTTTTGAAATGGCCATGAGCTGGTGGTGGCCGACCAAGCGCCTGGCGCGCCTGGCCCACATTGAAGGACTGGAGTATTTGCAGGAAGCGCAGCTGCAAGGGCAGGGCGTGATTCTGATGGCGGTGCACTTCACCACGTTGGAAATTGGCGCCGCCTTGTTGGGCCAGCGCCACACCATCGACGGTATGTACCGCGAACATAAAAACGCGGTGTTCGATTTTGTTCAGCGCCGTGGCCGCGAGCGCCATAACCAGGATGCCCAGGCCATTGAGCGCGAAGACGTGCGCGCCATGCTCAAAGTGCTGCGTGCCGGCCGCGCCATCTGGTACGCGCCGGATCAGGATTACGGCCTCAAGCAAAGCGTGTTCGTGCCGCTGTTTGGCATCACCGCCGCCACCGTTACGGCCACCAGCAAGTTCGCCCGCCTGGGCCGCGCGCAGGTCATGCCGTTTACACAGAAACGTCTGCCCAATGGCGGCGGCTATAAATTGGTGATACATCCGCCACTGCGCAATTTTCCTGGCGAGTCCGAGGAAGAAGACTGCCTGCGGGTGAATCAGTGGGTGGAGCGGGCCATTCTCAGTTGCCCCGAACAATACTTGTGGGCGCACCGTCGTTTTAAAACGCGGCCACCGGGGCAGGCGAAGCTTTACGGCAAACGCTGAATCGCACGAGCTGCTCACACAATCGCGACGCACTTCTATACTCGCGAAAACCCCCGCAGAGAGGCTTCGATGAATCTGGCGCACGATCCAAGCAAACCGGTGACTGGCCTGATTCTCTCTGGCGGTGGAGCGCGGGCGGCTTATCAGGTGGGCGTGCTGGCGGCGATTGCCGACTTGCTGCCCGACACCACGCAAAACCCCTTTCCCGTCATCGTCGGCACGTCGGCCGGCGCCATCAACGCCGTGGGCCTGGCGTGCGGTGCGTTGCAGTTCAATGAAGCGATTAAACGCCTGACCCATGTGTGGCAAAACTTCCACACCCATCAGGTGTACCGCAGTGATTTTGCCGGTGTCGTGCGCCAAGCCAGCCGCTTCTTTGGCCATAGCCTGCTGGGCCTGGGGAAACGGGCGCCGGTAGCGCTGCTCGACAGTTCTCCATTGGGCGGGCTGCTGGCTGAAAACCTCGACTTCACCGGAATCGCCGCCGCCGTGCGTATGCGCAAACTGCGCGCCGTGGCAGTGACTGCCTTTGGCTACGACTCTGGCCAGGCGGTTACCTTCTACCAGGGCCGCGCCGCCATCGACCCTTGGTTTCGTCATCGCCGCGTGGGTGTGCCGACGCGTTTGCAGCTTGAACATCTATTGGCCAGCGCGGCGATTCCGCTGATATTCCCGCCGGTGAAAATCAATCGGGAATATTTCGGCGACGGTGCCATGCGCTCATCCGCTCCCATCAGCCCGGCGCTGCACCTGGGCGCCAACCGTGTCCTGGTGGTCGGTGTGAGTGGCAACGCCAATCCTCACAATGTGCCGGTGCGCACCAAAGTGGCGGGGCCGCCGAGTCTGGCGCAGGTCAGCGGCCATTTGCTCAACAGCACCTTTATCGACAGCCTGGAAAGCGACATCGAGCTGCTCGAACGCATGAACCAGATGTGCCGCTTGCTGCCCGCCGACCTGCCGGCGAAAAGTTCGGCAATCAAGCCGGTAGACGTTTTGGTGATTTCCCCCAGCCAGCCGCTGGACCACATCGCCGCGCGCCATTGGCACGAGCTGCCGCGCACCCTGCGCATGTTTTTGCGCGGGCCGGGAGCCAAGAAAGCGGGCGGGGCGGGGGTGCTGAGTTACTTGCTGTTCGAGTCGGGTTATTGCAATGAGCTGATCGAACTGGGGTATCAGGACGCCATGGCCAAGAAGGCCGAGCTGGTGCGTTTTCTTGGGTTGGAGCCGCAGGTGGCGCAGACGTTGGCGCCCGAGTTAAGTCGTTAATCCGGTAGCCCGTTGGGCTCCGCCAGCGGCGAAGCCCAACCAAGCGTTTACTCGGCAACCTGCAACTTGCGCGCTTCGGTGTACACGTAACGCACTTTCTCGTACTCGAACGGCGAGTTGGTCTGGCCGTAGCGGAAGGTGGTCACGTAGCGGCGGTCGATGGAGCGCAGCAGGAACAGCTCTGGGTGGTCCTGGCTGATTTCGGCCACGTTGAGGAAGTTGATCTGGTTTTCCAGCGTGAAGTCTGCCAGCAACCCGCCAGTATCGCGCAGGTTCGAAGGGCCGAGAATCGGCAACATCACATACGGGCCCGCAGGCACGCCATAGAAGCCCAACGTCTGGCCGAAGTCTTCCGACTGTTTAGGCAAACCCATCATGGTCGCCGGGTCCCACAGGCCCACCACGCCAATGGTGGTGTTCAGCAACAGGCGGCCGGTGGTTTCCAGTGAGCGCTGACCTTTGAACTGCAACAGGCTGTTCACCAGGTTGGGGATGTCACCAATGTTGCTGAAGAAGTTGCTCACGCCACTGCGCACGAACTGCGGGGTAACGTAGCGATAGCCTTCCACAACCGGCAGGAACACCCACTCATCGAAGCGGTAGTTGAAGTGGTAAATGCGCCGGTTCACCGATTCCAGCGGGTCGTACACGTTCAAGGCGTCGAGGGTCGAGCGTTCGAATTCGTGCTGGTCCAGGCCGGCGTTGAATTTCAGCGCTTTGAGCGGCTCGGTGAAGCCATCCGCGTCGGCAGCCGGCGCGGTCGTCGGTGTTTGCGGGTCGGCAGCCTGCGCCGCGCCAGTGGCCAGCAACAGAGCCAGCAGCAAGGAAGTCTTGGTCATTTCCAGCAGCTCCAGCATGGCGGCGGTATTTACGCGGTAGTTGAGGTTGCCGCAGTGCCCGCCGTGCGGGTAAACGGTCAAACGGTCGCCCATCGTTCTGCGTAAAAAGCCCAGGTCGCCGGGGCCGAGAATCACGTCATCCTTGTTGTGCATCACCAGCACCTTGTCACTGGTTTTCAGGTAATCCTCCAGCGCATACAAGCTCACCTGATCGATCAACTGCAGCAAGCTGCCGCCGTCGGTGCGCGCGCGCCACATGGGAATCAACTGCTCGCGGATGTAGCAATCGAAGTCGCATTGCAGGGCTTTGCGGAAATACGGGGTCAGGCTGGTGCCCTCGCTGATCGGCGTTTCCGGCGGGGTGATCAGGCCGCGGCGGTTGATCAGGTCAGACGTAAAGGCGATGTCGGCCGAGGAGAAACGGAACGAAGTGCCGATCAGCATCGCCAACTGCTCGTCAGACAGGTGCTCTTTGGACTGTTGCAGGTCGTAGAGCATCGCATCGTTGATGTCGATGTAACCCTTCTGCTGGAAGTAGCGGGTCAGCTTGCTCAGCACCGTGTCATAAAAGGTGCTGCTGTTGGACACGCCCTTCACCTCGGTTTGCACCAGGCGATCGAGGTTGGTGATCGAGGTGTAGAGGTTGACCGGCGGGTTGAGCATCAACACTTTCTTGAAGTTGAAGCTGCGCCGGGTTTCATCCAGCTTGCTGACAAACGCCGCGTTTAGCGCGCCGAGGCTGTAGCCGGTGAGGTAGAAGTCGGTTACTTCAACTTCCGGGTGCTGGGCACGCACCGCTTGCATCACGTTGTACAAGTCTTCGGCGTCTTCGGTGCTCACGCCGGGCGTGGCGTGGCGCGAAGCAGCGGTCATGAAGTCGTAGCTGGTGGGCGAGGAGAGCTGCACCACGTGGTAGCCCGCGCCGTAGAACACCTTCTTCAGGCCTTCGGCCAGCGAGCTGGAATAATGCCCACCGGTGCCGGCAATGATGAAAATCAGCGGTGCCGGGCCTTTTTGTTTGGCCATGCGGTAGCGCAGGGTTTTCACCGGCCAGAAGTTATCTGGCACTTCCAGTTCACGCTCGGGGCGCAGTTTGAGGTTGTAATCGGCCTGGTCGATGTCCAGGTCATCCGGCACTTGCGCGCGCAATTCCGGAGGCGTCGTGGCGATGGTCGCCTCGAACGGGTTGGTCAGTGGAAACCCATAGCTGGCCTCATCGATGTCGGCAGCCGACAACAACGGACTGAGGCATAAACCTGCCATAAGCGCAGCAAAACGTGAGAGGCGCGGCATCGCAAATCCCTTTAGAAGATAAAGTGCGGAGTGAATCTGGCGATATGACAGCAGACACGCTGGTATAGCACAGACATATTTACTCGGCTTGTTTTGCCAGCTCAGCCAGTGCTGCGCCGCTGAGTCGGTAGGTGGTCCAGTCGTCCTGCGGGCGCGCGCCAAGGCGGCGATAAAAGCCCAGCGCCGGCTCGTTCCAGTCCAGCACCGCCCACTCCAAACGACCACAACCGCGCTCTACGGCCAGCTGCGCCAAACGTGCCAACAAGGCCTTGCCCAGCCCGGAACTGCGCGCCGCTTCGCGAACGTACAGGTCTTCCAGATAAATACCGGGCTTGCCCAGGAAGGTCGAGAAGCTGGAGAAGAACAGGGCAAACCCCTGCGGCTCGCCATCCAGCTCGCCGATCAGCACTTCGGCGTATGGGCGCGGGCCGAACAGGTTGGCCGTGAGGTCTTCGGGGGTGGCGACGGCTTGGTCGCTGAGTTTTTCATACACCGCCAACTCGTGAATCAGGCTGAGGATCAGGCCGACGTCATCGGGCGTGGCGGTGCGCAATTGAATACGGGACATACAGGCTCCTGGAATGGCGAACTGAGCGGAGCTTGCCGGCTCCCTGCGCGTGCGGCAACAGGATGATATGAAAACCGTGGCCAAGGCTTGATCTTTGGTGCTCTGGCGCTTGCATACGGCGTTCGGGCGTTTATCCTGAGCGCCGATTTATTTTCCGGAGAAACCCATGTCCCGTCGTTTGCCCCTGATCGCCTTGCTGATCGTTCTGGCCCTGTGGCTGGCCGCCGCCTACGGACTGCGTTTCGCCCTGATGGAAGACAGCCAGTGGGTCGGCATTTGCGTTGACCAGGCGCAGCGCTGGGAATGCCAGGTGCGTGACGGCCTGGGGCTGTTGATTCATTTCCGTGTTATCGCCTGGGCCGGTCTGGGCGGCGCCCTGCTGGCGTTCGTGGTGCCGGGCCGTGCCGGCTGGTGGTTGGCGGTCGCTGCGCTGGTGTTCGCCTTGCCGGCGCTGGTGCTCTATAGCGCCAGCCTGGCGGTGTTTGCGGTGGTGATCGCCGCGTTGCGGTTGGTGCGCGCGCCGCGTCTGGCTTGAAAACCATCGCGGCTAAAGCCGCTCCTACAGGATGAATGTGATTCTGTAGGAGCGGCTTTAGCCGCGATGCTGTTGATCAAAAAAAAACGGGGCTCATCGTGAGCCCCGTTTTTTATTGCCTGCGTTTGGCCTAGCTGGCCCGAACCCGCAAGCTGCGCCACAGCGCGGCGACCATTAGCGCACTCACCGCCGCCCAACCCAGCGCCTGCCAGTTGCCCAGGGTTTCCTGATACAACTGCGGCAGGATGCCGGCGCCGACGATCAGCGTCAGCAGGGCAATTTCACGGCGCGGCCCGGCCACGGGGCGGCATACGTACAACAGCGCTGGCAGCAGCAACACCATGCTTGGGAAGCAGCGGTAGCGCGGGTCGAACACCAGACCAAGCATTAATACCGCCGCCGCGAAGCCGCTCGCGGCCAACCACCAGCCACCGCGTGCTTGCAGCCATTGATAGGCGCCGGCACGCCAGCCGGCTTTGCTCGACAACGCCAAGGCGCCGTGAGCCAGCACGATCAGGTTCAGCCCCACCAGAAATGCCGCCCACGCCCATTCGCCGATATAGCGGCTGTTAACCCGCGCCATCTCGCCCCACAGCGCAATGCTGCAGGCGCCGACAGCGGCGAGCAGCGGCAGCACCAAGGCCGAACGGGTGGAGTTGGGGCGCCCGGCCAGCAGCAGGGTGGCGAAGAAAATCACACCGCTGACGCCCAGCCACAACGTCCAGTTGGCGAAGTTCGAGACCGGACCGGCCAGCACGTTTTTGTCCTGTCGGTCGGCGTCATACAGGCCCCAGTAGCCGCCCATGGCGCCTTCGCTGACGCGCTTCCACGGTTGGTCGAACGCTTCGATCAGGTTGTAATTCCAGCCGTTCTTTTCGGCCATGGCAACGAAGCCACGGATGAACTTGGCTTCGTTGACGCGGCTCGGCACAGCGGTTTCGCGCTGACGGCCTTCACTCGGCCAGCCGGTTTCGCCGATAAAAATATCTTTGGGCGCGAACTTGCTGCCGAACACCTGACGAATTTCGGCCACGTGAGCCAGAGCTTCGTCGATGCCGGTGGGGTCATCTTCCCAGTACGGCAGCAAGTGAATGGTCAGGAAGTCTACCGCTGGCGCCACTTCCGGGTGCTTGAGCCAGAATTCCCACACGTCCGCGTAGGTGACCGGCTGCTTGATTTGCGCCTTTACGTCGCCGATCAGCTTGGCCAGTTGCGCGCCGGTGACTTCCTTGCGCAGCAAGGTTTCGTTGCCGACGATCACCGACTCCACCACATCCGGGTTCTCGTTGGCCGACTTGATCAGCGCATCGACTTCCTTCTTGGTGTCCACCGGATTGCCGTTCACCCAGGCGCCCAGCATCAGCTTCAGGCCGTGCTTGCGAGCGAGGTCGGGAATGGCTTCAAGGCCAGTCATGGAGTAGGTGCGAATGCAGTGGAAGCGCGTGGCCAGCAATGCCAGGTCGGCATCCATGCGCTCGGGACGCAGGGCGAAAGGCTGGTCGAAGGGCGACTGATCCTTGTCGAACGGCGTGTACGAGGCGCACTGCAATTTGTGCGTCGGCGTCGCTGCGTCGGGCAGTACCAACGGTTGACCCAGGCCAAACCACAGGCCGCCAATGGCGAACAGGGCAAGCAGGCAGGCGAACACATAGGGCAGGGCGGGGAAGCGAGAGGATGCGGGCATAGTTAGGCGCGTCTGGGGGCAAAGCCGCGCAGTTTACCTGCATTCGTTCTGTTTAGCGTAGAGCCGCCAATGCCGTGTGTGAGTGCATATTAATGGGCCCGGCGCAGCGGTACTTGAATGCGCGTTCAATCATAAATTTCAAGGGCTTGGAGCAGGCGTTGACGGTGCTGGATATCGACCTTGTCGTTCCTGAGTCAACGATGTCGTTTCTTCGCGGTGTTGATGTCGTTCTTGGAGCAGGTGAGCGCTGCGGTTGGGTCGATTATCAGGGCGTCGGCACACGACTGACTCAGGGCGTGGGCCAGCAGAATTTTGCGAGAGGCCCGTCCACAAGAACAACCACACAGACACAACTACCTGCCACTCGGCAGCCGCCGAGCCACACTTTTCGGGGAACAGACTTATGAGCAAAATGCGTCGGTTATTGGGTTTGGGTGCCGGTTTGGCACTGGCACTGAGCACCGGTTTGGCAGGTGCCGCCGATAAACCCACATTGAAAATCGGCTACGTCGATGGCTGGTCCGACAGCGTCGCCACCACCCACGTGGCGGCGGAAATCATCAAACAGAAACTTGGCTACGACGTGCAACTGATGCCCGTCGCCACCGGCATCATGTGGCAGGGCGTGGCCAAAGGTCAGCTCGACGCCATGCTCTCGGCCTGGCTGCCCGTCACCCACGGCGCTTACTACGAAAAACTCAAAGACCAAGTGGTCGACCTCGGCCCTAACTTCAACGACGCCAAAATCGGTTTGATCGTGCCTGAGTACGTCACCGCGAAAACCGTAGGCGATCTGCAAGCGCAAAAAGACGCCTTCGGCGGCCGCATCGTCGGCATCGACGCTGGCTCAGGCGTGATGCTGAAAACCGACCAGGCCATCAAAGACTACGGCCTGGAGTACAAATTGCTCGCCAGCTCCGGCAGCGCCATGACCGCCGAACTGGCCCGCGCCATCCGCTCGGAAAAACCGATCGCGGTCACCGGCTGGATTCCGCACTGGATGTTCGCCAAGTGGAAACTGCGTTTCCTCGAAGACCCGAAAAACGTCTATGGCGCAGCCGAACACGTCGACAGCGTGGCTAACCCTGGCCTGGAAGCCAAGGCACCGACCGTGGTGGCCTTCCTGAAGAAATTCAACTGGACCCCCGACGAAATCGGCAGCGTGATGCTGGCCGTGGAAGAGGGCGCCAAGCCAGCCGAAGCCGCGAAAAAATGGGTGGCAGAGCACCCGGATCGCGTGGATGGCTGGTTGAAATAGGGGTAATTGCGCTTGCACAAAGCCGCTCACTTGAGCGGCTTTGTTGTTTTTTGGATCCCATCAAGAGCATCGCGGCTAAAGCGGAATGCCGCCCAGCCGCTCCCACAGGCACGTGGAATCTGCGGGAGCGGCTTCAGCCGCGATGCTTTTAAATGTTTCGAATAAGACTAAGGTCGTCTGTCTTCCGGCCCTGAGCGAACTATTGTTAGCTCACCAGCAACCCGTGCTGCGGAGGATAAAAATAAAATGAACGACAGCATCTACGAGCGGATTGAGAAAAGTCCGCGCTTCAGAGAATTGGTAGCCAAGCGCGAGCGATTCGCCTGGATACTTTCCGCCATCATGCTTGGCCTGTACGTGGCCTTCATTCTGATCATTGCCTTTGACCCCAGCCTGTTCGGCACGCCGATCAGCGAAGGGTCGCCCACCACCTGGGGCATTCCAGCCGGTATCGGTTTGATTCTCTCCGCCTTTGTGCTGACCGGTATCTATGTGTACCGCGCCAACGGCGAGTTCGATGACATGAACCAGGCCATTCTGGACGAGGTGAAAATGATCGCGCGTAACCTTGCGGCGTGCGCCTTGCTCGCCTTCGCTCCCGCCCTCTGGGCTGCCGATGCCATCAGCGGCGCGGTGCAGCGGCAACCGATCAACGTGGCGGCCATCGTCATGTTCGTGGCGTTTGTCGGTGCCACCTTGTTCATCACCTACTGGGCGTCCAAACGCAATAACTCCACTGCCGACCATTACGCGGCGGGCGGGAAAATCACGGGCTTCCAGAACGGTTTGGCGATTGCCGGCGACTACATGTCGGCGGCCTCGTTCCTGGGTATTTCCGCGCTGGTATACACCTCCGGCTATGACGGCCTGATCTACTCCATCGGCTTCTTGGTGGGCTGGCCGATCATTCTGTTCCTGATCGCTGAGCGTCTGCGCAACCTGGGCAAATACACCTTTGCCGACGTGGCGTCATACCGCCTCAAGCAGAAAGAAATCCGCACCCTGTCGGCAAGTGGTTCGCTGGTGGTGGTGGCGTTCTACCTGATCGCGCAGATGGTTGGCGCCGGCAAGCTGATTCAGCTGCTGTTCGGGTTGGATTACCACGTGGCGGTGATTCTGGTCGGCATTCTGATGGTGCTGTACGTGCTGTTCGGCGGCATGTTGGCCACCACCTGGGTACAAATCATCAAAGCCGTGCTGCTGCTCTCGGGCGCTTCGTTCATGGCACTGATGGTGATGAAAACCGTCAACTTCGACTTCGGCACGCTGTTCTCCGAAGCCGTGAAAGTGCACGCCAAAGGCCAGGCAATCATGAGCCCGGGCGCGCTGGTCAGTGACCCGATTTCGGCGATCTCCCTCGGCTTGGCGCTGATGTTCGGTACCGCCGGTTTGCCGCACATCCTCATGCGCTTCTTCACCGTGAGCGATGCCAAGGAAGCCCGCAAAAGCGTGTTCTACGCCACCGGCTTCATCGGCTACTTCTACATCCTGACCTTCATCATCGGCTTCGGCGCGATCTTGCTGGTGAGCACCAACCCGGCGTTCAAAGATGCAGCCGGCGCGTTGCTGGGCGGTAACAACATGGCGGCGGTGCACTTGGCCAACGCCGTGGGCGGCAGTCTGTTCCTGGGCTTCATCTCGGCCGTAGCGTTCGCCACCATTCTGGCTGTGGTTGCGGGCTTGACCCTGGCCGGCGCCTCGGCGGTGTCGCATGACATTTATGCCAGCGTCATCAAAGGCGGCAAAGCCAACGAGAAAGATGAACTGCGCGTATCGAAGATCACCACCATTGCCCTCGGCGTTCTCGCCATCGGCCTGGGCATTCTCTTCGAGAAACAGAACATCGCCTTTATGGTGGGCCTGGCGTTCTCCATTGCCGCGAGCTGCAACTTCCCCGTGCTGTTCCTTTCCATGTACTGGAAAAACCTCACTACCCGCGGCGCGATGGTGGGTGGCTGGTTGGGGCTGCTGACGGCCGTCGGCCTGATGATTCTTGGCCCAACCATCTGGGTTCAGGTGCTGGGTAATGCCAAGGCCATTTTCCCGTACGAATACCCGGCGTTGTTCTCGATGTTCGTGGCGTTCGTGGGCATCTGGTTCTTCTCGATCACCGACAAATCCACTTCGGCCAGCGAAGAGCGTGCACGCTTCCTACCGCAATTCGTTCGCTCGCAAACCGGCCTGGGCGCCAGTGGTGCAGCGGCGCATTGATCGACATAGCTTCTGAGTGATTTGGGCAGCCTTCGGGCTGCCTTTTTTTTTAAGCGCATGGCGGTTATAGCTGCTCCTGCCCACCCTGTAGGAGCGGCTTTAGCCGCGATGCTTTTAAATTCTCACGCGCGAATCGCGATCGAGCGAGCTAGAGACGGGCAAGGCAAAAACGGGTTTTCAAGCGCAGTTGGCTGTAGCCAATGAGCATTGAAAACCCGTTTTAACGCCGCCCGGCCGACGCGCAGCCGATCGCCAGGCATAAAAAAGCCCCGCACTAGGCGGGGCTTTTCAGTTGCCGGCGAGGAACTAGATCCTGCCAGAGCAAGCGCCAAAATGATCACGATGATCAAAATGGTGCCCAGAATGCCCGACGGGCCATAGCCCCAGCTTCTGGAGTGCGGGTACAGCGGCAGGCCGCCGACGAGGAGAAGAATAAGTACCACGATCAAAATTGTGCTGAGGCCCATGGGTGTATTCCTTGTTCTAGACCGTTGAATGCAACTTCCTTCGGAGGCCGTGCAACCGTTGCGCTTGCCTCGTCTACTTAGTACGACTAAGCGAGCTTTCTAATAATTCAGGTTATTTCTGCGCGATGCAGGAGGAGGGGAAGATGGCGTTTCGCCTGGCCGCTGATGCCGTGGTGCTGGTGCACCTGTTGTTCATTCTGTTTGTGCTGTTCGGCGGGCTGCTGGTGTTGCGCTGGCGCTGGCTGATGGCGCTGCATTTACCGGCCGTCACGTGGGGCGCCGCCGTGGAGTTTCTGCATTTGTATTGCCCGCTCACGCCGCTGGAAAACCACTTGCGCCAAGCCGCTGGGCAGCAAGGCTATGACGGCGGTTTTATCGAGCATTATCTGATCCCGCTTATCTACCCAAGCGGCCTAACTGCCGAGATGCAGCTGGGCTTCGGCGCCGTGGTGCTGGTGCTCAATATCGCGGTTTACGCGTACGTGATTCGCGGCGCCATGCGAGCAAAAAAGGCCCAGGCATGAGCGCGGTTTGCTTCGCTCATTCAGCAGCCTAATGGTGCGTGGGCCGGGGGATTGCGTTCGCTACACTGGCATCACTCCTCACCCATGACACCTATAAGAAAAGGCAGCCTTACTATGCAAAATCGCATGATGATCACCGGCGCGGGTTCTGGCTTGGGCCGCGAAATCGCGTTGCGTTGGGCGCGCGAAGGCTGGCAATTGGCGCTGTCCGATGTCAGCGAGCCGGGCCTGGCAGAAACCCTGAAGCTGGTGCGCGAAGCCGGCGGCGATGGCTTTACCCTGCGTTGCGACGTGCGCGATTACAGCCAGCTCACCGCCTTGGCGCAGGCATGCGAAACCAAGTTTGGTGGCGTCGATATCATCGTCAACAACGCGGGCGTCGCCTCGGGCGGCTTCTTCAGCGACCTGTCGCTGGAAGACTGGGACTGGCAGATTTCCATCAACCTGATGGGCGTGGTCAAAGGCTGCAAAGCCTTCCTGCCGCTGCTGGAACGCAGTAAAGGTCGGATCATCAACATCGCCTCTATGGCCGCGTTGATGCAGGGCCCGGCGATGAGCAACTACAACGTGGCCAAGGCCGGCGTGGTGGCGTTGTCGGAAAGCTTGCTGGCCGAACTCAAGCAGCAGGAAATCGGTGTGCACGTGGTGTGCCCATCGTTCTTCCAGACCAACCTGATGGATTCGTTCCGCGGCCCGACCCCGACCATGAAAGCCCAAGTCGGCAAACTGCTCGAAAGCAGCCCCATCAGCGCGGCCGACATTGCTGACTACATCTTCACCTCGGTGGCTAACAACGAGTTCATGATTCTGCCGCACGAGCAAGGCCGTATGGCCTGGGCCGTTAAGCAGAAGAACCCGGAGCTGCTCTACAACGAAATGGCCGTGATGGCCGAGAAGATGCGCGCCAAGGGCAAGTAAGTCGTGTGCTGTTAACTTGTCTGGCCGGTCAATTTTTTTGCCGGCCAGGCTTGTTCGTCACCGTCCTTGAATAGTAGGGTTGCTGGCCCGGCCTGCCTGGTCGTCGCCACGTTGACTATTCCTGTGAAACCCATCTCTCGGGGCCTGCTCTTTGTCGCCCTGGTGCTGGCCGCGATCAATTTGCGCCCTGGCATCACCTCCCTCGCTCCGCTCATCGAACAGATCGCCAATGAACTGTCGTTGAGTCGCGGCCTTATCGCCTTGACCACCGCCTTGCCCGTGTTGTGCATGGGCTTGCTCGCGCCTTTTGCGCCGCGCCTCGCCGTGCGTTTCGGCCTGGAGCGCACCATTACCGGCTGCATGGCATTGATCGGCGGCGCCTTGCTGCTGCGTCTGGCCAGCCATAACAGCGTGGTTTTAATCGGCAGTGCGGTGTTTGTCGGCGCCGGCATTGCCGTGGCGGGGCCGCTGCTTTCCGGTTTTATCAAGCGCCACTTTGTCGGCAAGGTCGGCCGCGTGGTGGCCTGGTATTCCTTGAGCATGACCATCGGCGGTGCCGGCGGCGCGGTATTGACCGGGCCGATGACCGGCCTGCTCGACGAGCGCTGGCATTGGGGGCTGGCGATCTGGGCGGTGCCGGCGCTGGTTGCCGTGCTGCTCTGGCTGTGGGTGCCAAACAAACAGGAAGACCCGGCCGAGGTTGGCGGCGGCGGTGGCTTGCCGTGGCGCGAACCGCGCGCCTGGGTGATTACCGGTTTCTTCGCCATTCAGGCCGGGCTGTTTTACACGCTGACCACCTGGCTGACGGCGCGTTATCACGAAGTCGGCTTCGACGCTTCGCAGAGCAACACCTTGTTCAGCTCGTTCATGATGATCGGCCTGCCCAGCGCCTTCGTGCTGCCATGGCTGGCCCAGCGCTGCGACAATCGCGCGCAGCTGCTGCTGGTCTGTGCCATCACCTCAAGCCTGTGCCTGGGCATGATTTCCTTTATGCCGCAGCTGCTGCCGCAGGTTGTTGCGCTGCTGTTGGGCTTTGCCTTGAGCGGCTCGTTTGCGTTGTCGTTGGTGCTGCCGATGTACGAAGTGAACACGCCGCTGGCCGTCAGCCGATGGACTGCCATGATGCTGTGCGCCGGTTACAGCATCAGCAGTTTCACGCCGATTCTGACTGGCCTGGTGCGCGATTTGACCGGCAGTTATCAGGTGCCGTTTATCGTCCTCACCGGGCTGGCCGCCAGCATGATCGTTCTGGCTGTGCTGCTTCGTCCGCGTGCTGCAGCGCTCGCCGCCCAGTAACAATTTGCCGCACCGGCCCGCACCCCGCGCGGGCTGTGGGGTTTATGACCGTGGCGTGACGGTTTTTCTGCTAGCGTTACCAGCTAGCAGTTTGAGGATTTTCACGCTGCGGTTATCTGGCATAATCGCGCCCCCTTTCGACCTGAACAGAAAACCACATGTTCGATCTTTTCAGCGGGCTGGAACCCTGGGTACTCATCAGCCTGATCCTGGCCCTGGCATTCGTCCTGTTCTTCGAGTTCATCAACGGCTTCCATGACACCGCCAACGCGGTGGCAACCGTTATCTACACCAAAGCCATGCCGCCCCATCTGGCGGTGATGCTCTCCGGTGTTTTCAACTTCCTCGGTGTGTTGCTCGGCGGCGTTGGCGTGGCGTATGCCATCGTTCACTTGCTGCCGGTCGAACTGCTGATCAACGTAAACACCGGCCACGGTCTGGCCATGGTGTTCTCGTTGCTGGCGGCGGCCATCACCTGGAACCTCGGCACCTGGTACTTCGGTATTCCAGCGTCCAGTTCGCACACCCTGATCGGTTCGATCCTCGGTGTCGGCCTGGCCAATGCGCTGATCAGCGATATTCCGCTGGCAGACGGCGTGAACTGGCAGAAAGCGATTGATATCGGCATGTCGCTGATCGCCTCGCCCATTGCTGGTTTCGCGGTAGCAGCGCTTGTACTGCTGGGCCTGAAAGCGTGGCGCCCGCTGTCGAAGATGCACAAAACCCCCGAGCAGCGCCGCAAGATCGACGACAAGAAACACCCGCCATTCTGGAATCGCCTGGTGCTGGTGTTGTCGGCCATGGGTGTCAGCTTTGTGCACGGCTCCAACGATGGGCAGAAAGGCATCGGCCTGATCATGCTGGTGCTCATCGGCATTGTTCCGGCGCAGTTCGTGCTCGACCTGAACAGCACCACCTACCAGATCGAACGCACCCGCGATGCGACGGTTCACCTGAGCCAATTCTACGATCGCAATCGTGAAAGCCTTGGTGAATTCCTGGCGCTGGGCAAAGGCGACACCGCCGAAATGCCCGAGCTGTTCCGCTGCAACCCGCAGCAGACAGAAGCCACCATTGCCGGTCTGTTGAAAGACCTCAAAGGCGCGACCGACTATCACAGCCTGGCACCAGACACGCGCATTCAAGTGCGCCGCTACCTGCTGTGCCTGGACGACACGGCGAAGAAAGTGGGCAAGCTCGACGCCCTGGACTCCCGTGAAAAGTCCGACCTCGACAAGCTGCGTAAAGACCTCACCGCCACCACCGAATACTCGCCGTTCTGGGTCATTCTGGCCGTGGCGCTGGCGCTGGGTATCGGCACCATGGTCGGTTGGAAGCGCGTGGTGCTGACCATCGGCGAGAAGATTGGTAAACAAGGCATGACCTACGCCCAGGGCATGTCGGCGCAGATTACCGCCGCGTGCGCCATTGGCCTGGCCAACGTGTTCAGCCTGCCGGTGTCGACCACTCACGTATTGTCGTCCGGTGTTGCCGGCACAATGGTCGCGAACAAAAGCGGCCTGCAGGGCGGCACGGTGCGCAATATCTTGCTGGCGTGGTTGCTGACCTTGCCCATTTCGATGGGGCTGGCAGCCAGCCTGTTCTGGATAGCCACACGGTTCGTCGATTAATAAAAAAGCCCCGCAGATGCGGGGCTTTTTTTGTTAATCGACATTCGGCTTCCGGGCCGTCGGCCATGCTGCGTTGAAAGCCAACTTTAAATGCTAAAGCCCGACATTGAGTCGGGCTTTCTCATGGGTTCACGGAAGATTTTGTAGGAGCGGCTTCAGCCGCGATGCTCTTAAACACACCATCGCGGCTAATCGAAACGCCGCCCAGCGCTCCCGCTACAGCTCAACCACATGCCCTTCCTTCGGCGACACCTTGCCGTGGTACAGCTGGGCAATCAGCGCTTGCGCAGCCGGGAAGCCCTGGCTGACGACCACGTCCAGCAGCGGCGTGACCTGATCGTAAAAACGCACCAGCCCCTCTCCGATATGCTCCGACACCTTTTCTGGTCCCCAGTCAGCATTGCGTTTGCGCAGCTGAATCGGCGCGAAGAACAGTTGCGGCTGCGGCCCGGTAATGGCGGTGAGTTGGGCCGGGTCGGTGTTCTGCGCTGAGCCGGCGCAGCAGCTGTAAACCAGGTGCTCGCCGAAGTGTTGGTGGACGCGGTCGCGCAAGGCCAGGTCGCTGGAGAAGTCGACGTACAGCGTCGGTTGATCGTTGGCCAACTGCTCCAACTGCTCATACGCAACGCTCTGCTCGTAGCAGCCCAGGCCGGCGACGAACTCGGTGTTGCTGCCGGAGGTGAGTGCCACGCGCTTTACGCCTGCGTCGTTCAGGCATACGGCCGTGGCGAACGCGGTCTTGCTGGAGGCGCTGGAGAACACCAGGCGGGTGGCGCCGAAGAAGCCGTTGTCCTCGAGGAAGTCGGCCAGCATGGAGGACGTCAGAAACAGCGGCTTAAGCAGAATTTGCAAGTTTTCGGTGCGTGGGTTGTAGAACGTGTCCCAGCTGCAGCGGGTGTATTGGTTGTACGCCGAGGTCAGCAGGCGGCGATGGTCGGCGCCGTCGTAGAAACCACGGTCCGTTACGCGTTCGGGCTTCATCCGTAAATGACTGGCAATGGGGAAGTAGCCATAGAAACGCTCGCCAACCGCCACGCCTTCAACCGTCGACGACACCACGTCGGCAAAACCCCACACCGGCACATGACCCAACGCCGCGTCACCGGTGGGGAAGAAGTCCCAATAATTCATCGAGTCGCCAAACGCGGCGTAGGTGATGTTGTTGGTGGTCAGCGACAGCCGATCGAGCTTGACCACCACCTCGCCGGGCCCCGCGCTGAGGTCTTCTTCGTGGGTGCGGATGTGGCTCTGGTCCAGTGCGTTTTTTTCGGTAAGAAGGCGTGTTACGTTGCGGCGATCTGACATGACGGCTCCTGTTTTTTGTGGGGGCAAAGCGTGTCTCCACAGAGTACGAGCTAACCATGAAACGCGGGTTCGGAAACGCCAGCACACCGCCAGCCAGCCCGGTAAAGCCGCGCAGCAAGCCGCTTAAGCGGCCGAGCCAGGCCCGCGCGATCTTCACCGTCGAGGCCATCTTCGAGGCCTTTGTTCGGATTTGGTTGCGCGATGGCTGGAGTGCCTTGACCACCCGCGCCGTGGCACTGGAAGCGGGCGTCGCCATCGGCACCCTCTACGACTATTTCCCCAGCAAGGAAGCGCTGCTGTCGGGCTATGTGCGCTATGGCATCGAATGCATGCTGCAACGCGTGGACGCCGAAGTGGTGCAACCCATCGCACTCAGCTGGCAACAGCGCATCGAGCAATTGCTGGAGGTGTGCTGCAACCCACCGGAACCCGAGCGCTCGATGTTCGGGTATGAGCTGATCGCATTGGAATACAAGATCGCCGAGCGCAAACACCAGCAGCGCGCCTATGAAGAGCTGGCCGGTAAATGGCGTGAGGTGTTTGCCGCCTGCCACGACCTGCCTCGCCAGCCAAGCGGCGAAACCGTGGATGCGTGGCTGACGGCGGTGTGGGGCGGGCGTCGTTACTGCCTGACTGCGCAGCTCAGTACGGCGCAGCAACAGGCGTGGTTGGCGGAGATGAAAAGCATGTTGGTACAGCGGGTGGCCGCGTTAGCGGCAGGAGATTAGCGCTCAGGCTGTTGGCGAACCCTTACAGCACGTGTTTGGAAATCAGTTTTGAGATTTCCACCATCGAGGTGCGCCCCGTGAACTCGAACTTCACCCGGCCAACCGAGGAGAAATAGATCTCCAGCTCCGAGTCCAGATCAAACGTGCCTGAGGTTTCGACCGAGTAGGCCACGATGTTTTTGTAAGGCAGAGAGGTGAAGTCTTTCTTGCTGCCGGTGAGGCCTTGGACGTTCACCGCGATGATGCGCTTATTGGTAAACACCACGCCGTCGCGCATGGATTTGTAGGCGTCGATCACCTGTTCACCGTCGACCAGCAGCGCGGTCACGCGCTCGGCGTACTCGTCGTTTTGCTTGAGCTTGAAGAAACCTTTGTTGTTGAAGTCGATCATGTGGGCTCCTAAGGGGGTTGGTCTCTGGCGTTATCGATTTCGCGTATTGAGCTGCACCATTCGTTTGCAATCGCGGTGCTCGATACTGCCTTCGGGAAGTGGCCAGCACACCGAGCGTTTTTCAGTGATGCCGGTAACCACGCCGCTGCTCTGGGCAACGGGCGGCGAGCGCGTCGGAACGGGTGGCATGGACACTGTATTAACCAGCCGCTTGGGTTGGTAATTTTGATCGTTGAATACCGTTTGTTTCGGTGCACTTACAGCCGGTAACGGAGCGGTCGGCGATGCTACCTCGGCTTCGGGGTAAACAATGGGTTCGCTGCGGAAATCAGGGCTCGGATTCGGCATAGGCATAGGCATAGGCATAGGCATACCAGTCGGCATTGGCGCTGCGATCTGTGCTGGATGGTTGAACGATTGCCCGGCGAAATAGAGCAGGCTTAGGCTGAACAAGGTGCCAAAGGTCAGCGACAGCAGCCAACGCCCATAGGCGGCACGCGGCTGGGTGCGTTGCAGGTAATAGGGAGCGTCGTCGTAATCAGCGTTCATTCCATGAACCAATGGCGGGGCGAAGATTTGCTGTCTCGCCGTTGTTTAATGAGGCGGATAATGCCGGTGAAATCCGCGCCTGGCTAGCTCAATGCCAGCATCACACCAAGCGCCGGATCTGCCGATGCCGCCACACCAGCCGGTAATACAAAACCTGCAACGCCAGCATGGTCAGGTAGGCCAGGGGAAAGGCCATCCACACGCCTTCGAGGCCGAAGTGGGCGTCGAGCAAATAGGCACCGGGCGTTTGCACGCCGAGGATGCAGAAGATCGAAATGGCCACCGGCACCAACACCACGCCGCTGGCGCGCATGATGCCGCCGACGACGGCTTGGTAACCGAAAATCAGCATGCTCCAGAGCATGATATGCAGCAGGTGTTCGGCTTCGGCGCGGGTGGCCGGGTCGGTGATAAACAGGCCCAGCAACCAGTGCGACAGGCCATAGCCCAACAGCACCAGCGCGCCGGTCAGGTAGGTGTTGATCAGCAGGCCGGTGCGCAAGATGGCGCCGATGCGGTTGGCCTGGCCGGCGCCGATGGCTTGGGCGCCGAGTATGGAGGCGGTGATGGCAATCGACAGCGCGGGGAATTGCACGTAGTTGACGATCTGCGTGACCGCGCCATAGGCGGCAGTGGCTTGCGAGCCGTGGCCGTTGACCAACGCCAGAATCACCAGCTCCGAGAGAGAAATCACCACCATCTGCAACCCCGTCGGCAGGCCGATGCGCATCACCAGACCGATAATCTCGCGGTTTACCCGCAGCGCCCGAAACAGCTCGCGGTCGGGGGCGAGCACGTGGCGTTTGTGTCGCAAGCGCACGGTGAGCAGCACCATCGCCAGCAGGTTGCTGAACAGGCCGGCATACGCCGCGCTCTGAATGCCCAATGGCGGTAAGCCCAGCCAGCCTTTAATCAGCGCCGGCGTTAACAGCAAGCCGGCGACGGTCGAGAGAAGCAGCGCCAACAGCGGCGAAACGGTATCGCTGACGCCGCGCAACAGTTGGGTGAACAGCACGAACACCAGCAGCAGCGGCATGATCAGCATCATCACCTGCATGTAGGCGGTGGCGTCGTCCAGCACGTCGGCCGGTGTGCCCAGCGCCACCATGGCCTGACGGGCGAACACCGTGCCGAGCACGGCGGCCAGCACGCCAATCAACGCCCCGAGTGTTAGCGTGGTGCCGGCGATGGCTTTGACCCGCTGCGGTTCATTAGCGCCCCACGCCTGACCGATCAATACCGAGGCGCCGGCGCCCAGGCCGATGACCAGGGCGATAAAGAAAAACACGATGGGAAACATGCCCGACACCGCCGCGAGCGCCTGGGTGCCAAGCATTTGGCCGATGTAAATGCTATTGAGCGTGCCCGACAGCCCTTGCAGGAAGTTGGACAGCACCATAGGAACCAGGAAGAGGGCGTAGACCTGCCACAGCGGGCGTTGAGCGGGGACGTGCATTGGAAAGGCTCAGGGTGCGTGGGCGACCATCTGAGCATGAAAGCGGGGTGGCTTGCATCTGACGTGGCGCTTTGCAGGGCATTTGGTAAAGGAGGCAGCTGTACGCGGGTTGACCGACCGGCCCCATAGACACCGGTACACTTCGCAGTGTCCCGCGCACAGCCGCCATGACGCGGGGTCTGGCGGTTGTTGCAACAGCGGCGGCGACTATAGAAAACGGAGTGTGCGGCGGTCTGGCGGCTAAGGATGGCGGTTGCGTAGGTGAGATAGCCATGGGCCTGGAGAAACACGCCCGCTGCCGGTGACTGTTTCACCGGGCAGCGGCGCGCTGGCGCCTACAAGTCGTGCAGCGGGTGTTCGCCTTCCCAGGTCGGCACAAAGTGCGCGTCGATCACCGAGCGGGGAATGGTCGCCACATCGGGCCAATGCCAGTGCGGGGCGTTGTCTTTGTCGATCAGGCGCGCGCGCACCCCTTCGGCAAATTCAGGATGCCGGCAGCTGTTCAAGCTCATGGCGTATTCCATACGGAACACCTCGGCCAACGACAGATGCTTGCTGCGCTCAATCTGTTCCCACACCAAATGCGCGGTCAGCGGACAGCCGCCGGCCAGTGTCTTGGCGCCGCGGGCGAGCAAACCGTCGCTGCTGCCTTCCATGGCCACCAGCACTTTCCAGGCGCTGGGCAAGTCGGCGACGTCGAGCAGGTTGTCGATGTGGTTGCGCCGGGGCATCAGTTGGGCGTCGGGTAATTGCTGGTTGGCTTCGTGTTCCAACGCCTTGAGCAAACTGTTGAGCTGCCGCGCCGGTTGTTCGCTCCAGTTCAGTTGCAGCAGGCCGTCGATTAGCGTGTCTTGCTGGTCGTCGGCCAGGAAACGGTCGGCCCAGCCGAGCAGCAGCGCGTCATGGGCGTTGACTTGCGTGGCGGTCAGGCCAAGGAACAGCCCGAGCTTGCCCGGCAAGCGGCTGAGGAACCAACTGCCGCCCACGTCGGGGTAAAGGCCGATATTGATTTCCGGCATGGCCAGGCGGCTGCTCGGCGTGACGATGCGGATGCTCGCGCCTTGCAGCAGGCCCATGCCGCCGCCCAGCACATAGCCATGGCCCCAGCAGATAAAGGGTTTCGGGTAAGTGTGAATGCGGTAGTCGAGGCGGTATTCGTCGCTAAAGAAACGTCCGGCCAGCGGCGGAATTTCGCCCGGATGTTCGCGGCACGCTTCTACCAACTTGCGCACGTCGCCGCCGGCGCAGAAGGCTTTCTCGCCGTTGGCCCGCAGCAGTACGCAGGCGATGCTGGGGTCTTGCGCCCACGCCGCGAGCTTGGCGTCCAGCGCCTCGATCATCGGCAACGACAACGCGTTCAGGCTGCTGGCGGCGTCCAGTGTGGCGACACCAATACGGGCGCCATGCTGGCCTGCCAGTTCTTCAAAAATCACATTCATAGAAAGCGGTTCCTAAACTCTGCCGTGCTCGGCATATGGCGGGCGGGCGAGCGCTTGCCGTCGCTCGCCCCGGCGAAAGGCTTATTTGTTGCGCCACTGCGGGTCGCGTTTTTCCAGGAACGCGTTGACGCCCTCGCGGGTGTCGTCGGCATCGAACAAGTCAACGAAGCGCTCGCGCTCTTCAGACAGCCAACTGTTGGGGCCCCGTTCGCGGGCGCCTTGAATCAGCGGTTTGATGGTGCGCACCGCCACCGGACTTTGCCGCGCCACTTTGGCCGCCAGCAACAGCGCATGGCCACGGGCTTCGCCGCTGTCGACCACTTGCTCGACCAGGCCGATGCGCAGCGCCGTGTCGGCATCGACCCGGTCGCCGCACAAAATCATGCGCTTGGCCCAGCCTTCGCCCACCAGCCAGGCCAGGGCCTGAGTGCCGCCTGCGCAAGGCAGCAAGCCGACGGTGGCTTCGGGCAGCGCCATTTGCGCCTGGCGTTCGGCGATGCGGATGTCACACGCCAGCGCGCATTCCAGCCCGCCACCCATGGCATAGCCATTGATGGCAGCGATGGACACACCGCGAAAATCGCGCAGCGCTTCGAATGCTTCGCCGAAGCGCCGAGCCATTTCCCGTGCGCGGCTTTTGTCGCCGTCGGCAAACAGGTTGAGGTCGGCGCCGGCGCTGAAAAATTTGCTGCCCTGGCCGGTAATCACCAGCGCGTAAATGTTGTCGTCGTGGTTGAGGTGCTCGATCAGTTGTTTCAGACCAATCAACGATTCCCGGTCCCAGGTATTGGCGGGCGGATGGTTGATGGTCAGCAGGGCAGTGTGGCCATGTTTTTCGACCGTCAGCTTGTGGGTGAGGTCGGCCAGGCCTGGGTGATAGGTTTCGATGGCAGTGCTCATTAACTCGTGTCCCTGTCGTTGGTGGCGGCGCCCCATGGGTAATGGCTGGCGCCTTCAGCAAATGGCACGGCTGAGTATGCAAAAAGTGAGTGGCTTGCGCACCCCGCCGTTTTGCCTGAGCGACAGGTTTTTTCAAACGCAGATTTCGGCAACCGCTGGGTGCCGCTCACGCATTCGGTTTGCCGCCGAGCAGCTTGAACCAGAACGCCACCTCGCCGCCCAACTCGTCGCGCAGCATTTGCGGCGCCAGGTCGTCGGCACGGTCCCCGAGTAAGCGGCGCCAGGCCGGCAGTTGCACCAAGTGTTCGTCGTCGCAGTCGCTGCTCAGCTGCCGCGCCACTTGCACCACGTCCACCAGATCAGCGCTGCCCTCATGCTGACGCTGCCAGCCGCTGCGATAACGGGCGCAGTCGATGAGCACCGAGGGCAAGCGCCAGGCGGTCAGCACAATCACGCCGACGTCGGCTGACAGCTGATCGCACAAATTTTGCAACTCCTGCGGCTCACGCGGTACTTCCGGCCAGCGTTCCAGCTCGTCGAGCAACGGCAGGCTGCCGATGTCTTGCAATAAGCCGCCGAGCATGGCGTCTTCCATGGGCAGGCGAGTGAGTTGTTGGGCGAGGCAGGCGCAATACGCGCCGCACATCAGCGAAGCGTTCCAGCGTGCGCGAAACACTTTCTGCAACACCGGGTCCTGGCTGGTGAACAGGTGCTCCACGGCAAATGTCAGCACCAGGTTGTTGACCCGCTGCATGCCGATGCGCGACACCACTTCCTGCAAATTCACGCCCTGGCGCACGTTGCGCAGCATGGGGCTCGAGGCGAACTGCAATAAATACGCGGCCAGCGGCGGATTGCTGTGCAGCAGGCGCGTGACTTGCTCCAGCGAGGCGTGGGGCGAATCCAATAACTTGCGCAGGCGCAACGAGGTTTCCGGCATCTGCGGAACCTTGGCGTTGCCCTTGAGGAAGCTCGAGTACAGCGAAAACTTCAGACCTTCGTGACCGGTCTCCATTTATGCAATCTCCTGGTCTGCTTACCCTTTCAAGCGTAGTAAGCATTTCGCCAGGCGCAGGACCATTGGGCGGCCGTGGTGCTTCGAACGGTCGTTTTTACACCCGGGCGATGGTCGCCAAGCCGGTCGCCACCAGCTTCTCCACGCCATCTTTCACAGCGAACACATCGGCACGGCAAACGGCTTGGCGCTGCCCGGCTTTGAGCACTTCGCTGCGGCAGATGAGCTTTTCGCCGAGTGCCGGCGCCAGCAGGTTCAGTTTGTATTCGCTGGTGACCACATCGCCCACCATCGAGGCCGCCGCCCAGGCGCAACCGCTGTCGACCATAAAGCCGACCACTGCGCCGTGAATGTAACCGTGGTGTTGGCACAGGTCGGGCCGCGCGTGCACCTGCAGGCTGACCTTGCCCGGGGCAAAATCCAGCAGCTCGGCACCGAGCATATTGGCGAATGTCGAGTGGGCGATGGCCTGTTCCAGGCGTTCGCGGGTAATGCCGGCAGCTGCGTTCATGGCGGTGACTCCGTGGGGTTCGGCTGGAGTCTTGACCCGCCAACGCCTGCCGACAATGTGCATCCAGCGCCGTGATGCACACGCATCAGCTCGGGTTGACTTGGCACGCTGCGTTCCTTAGCGTGCGCAGCAGTTTTTTCAAGGGGTAGGCGCATGACCGCAGATGATCGAATCAAGCTCGAAGCAGGCTGGAAAGAGGCATTGCGCGAGGAGTTCGACAAGCCTTACATGCAAACCCTGAGCGAATTTCTGCGCACCGAGAAAGCCGCCGGCAAAGTGATTTTTCCGCCGGGACCGATGATCTTCAACGCACTGAACTCCACGCCACTGGATCAGGTGAAAGTCGTGATCATCGGCCAGGACCCTTACCACGGTCCGGGCCAGGCCCATGGCCTGTGCTTCTCCGTGCAGCCGGGCGTGCCGACGCCGCCGTCGCTGCAAAACATCTACAAAGAACTCAAGCGCGACCTGAACATCGACATCGCCCCCCACGGGTATCTGCAAAGCTGGGCCGAGCAGGGCGTGCTGCTGCTCAATACCTCGCTGACGGTGGAGCAGGCCAACGCCGGTTCGCACGCCAAGAAAGGCTGGCAGCCGTTCACCGACAAAGTCATCGAAGTGGTGAATGCGCGGCCTGGGCATCTGGTGTTCTTGCTCTGGGGCGCCCATGCGCAGAGCAAACAACCGTTGATCGATACCACTCGGCATCTGGTGCTGAAATCCGTGCACCCGTCGCCGTTGTCGGCGCACCGCGGCTTTATCGGCAACGGGCATTTCAGCCGGGCGAATCAGTACTTGAAAGACCGAGGGCTTGCGCCGATCAACTGGCAATTGCCGCCGTTGTAAGGCGGTACGCGATCAAAAACTCGAGGCTAAAGCCTCTCCCACAGGAAATGCACTGCACCTCTAGGAGCCAGCTTGCTGGCGAACCCTGCAAACGTCGGTGTCGGTCTGTGCGATCGCTTCGCGACTAAAGTCGCTCCTACAGACATCAAGTGCGTCACTCAGTCCCTGTAGGAGAGGCTTTAGCCTCGATTGCTGCAAACGCCGATTTAACTAAAGCGCCGCCGGGCAAGTCATTTCCGTCACTTGCTTGCGCGCGCCCTGCAGCCGCTCCACCAGGCGCTCGCGCTGCTGCTGGCTGGCGCTGGCGAGCAGGTCGCTGAACAAATCTGCCAAGGCGTTCTGGGCGCCAACGAAGCGTTCGCGATACGCCGGGGTCGCGACGCTCATGCGGTCTTGCAGTAGGCCTTTCACCTGATCTGGAAACTGTGGGCCGCGCCGCTCCCGCACGGCCGCCAGAAACGCCTGTTGCCAGGCACGATTGTTATCCAGCCACGCCTCGTTGTAGTCGCCAAGCTGCTTGGCCCACACCTTCACCCGCGCTTTCTGTTCCGGCTGCAAGCGGCCAAACCACGGCTTGAGCCGTTCTTCCATGCGCTCGCGACGTTCGTCGATCTGCTCGGCGAGCGGAACGCCGAGGTATTCGTCGCGCTGTTCCTCGTTCTGCTTGGCCATGTTCTCGCCAAGCGCCGTGACCTGTTGATCGCTCAAGCCTTGCAGCAATTGAGTGGCGTCGGGTGTGAGGCGCACGGCCACAGCGTCGACGGCATGGCGAAACGCGCTGAATTGCGCGTCGAACTCGGCGGGGGCGGGATCGGGTTCGGTGGCCAGCTCGGCACTGCGTTGTAGCCAGTCGGCATACAGCGGCAACTGCGTGGTGCAGTGCCAGTTCAGGTGCGTGACCAGGCGCGGTTTGAGCCAGGCTTTCTGCTCGGGTGTGAGGGGAATGTAGTTGTCCAGCGACCAGGGAATCAGCCAGTCGAGGTTGCGGTAGCCCAGGTCCAGGCGGCTGCACGAGGTGAGCAGCGCCAGGCTGATGACCAGCAACACAATGCGCAATCGCGTGGCCATGGGCGGCTCCTCTGCAGATGTACGCAAGCATAGACCCGGCACAGGTGCAGAAGTGCTAGGTGTCGCGTTGGCCCGCATGAGACTGCCAACGCCGGAACAGCGGCTCGGCCAGGAACAACACCAGCAGCAAGCGCATCACCTGCATGGCGGTTACCAGCGGCACCGACAGTTGCAGGGTTTCGGCGGTCAGGCTCATCTCGGCAATGCCGCCGGGCATCATGCCCAGGGTCAGCGAGCGGATATCCAAATGCGTGAGCCAGCCCAGGCCCAGCGCGCACACGGCGGCAAAGCCAATCATCAGCGCGGTGCCCAGTAAGGTGCGGGCGAGAAAGGAGGGCGCGCGGCGGAAGAAGGCGCGGTCGAAGTGGCAGCCTAGGCCACTGCCGATAAGCAACTGCCCAACCTGACTGGCACCTGGCGGCAAACCAAGGTTCAAGTCGAACAGCATGCTCGCGCCTGCGCTGATAAGCAGCGGGCCGAACAGCCAGGGATTGGGTTGCTTCAAGCGTTGCCACAGCAGCGCCACCGCGCCACCGAGTGGAACCAGTGCAGCGAGCCACAGCCAGTCGACCTGCCCGCTATGGCTGAGCGCCGGGCCATCGCCCATAAAGAATTTGAAGGTGGCCGGCACGCACAGCACCACCGCGACCACGCGCAAGCTTTGGCCTGCGGCCACGCGACTGGTGACGGCGCCGTTGCGCAGGCCGAGGTTGACCATCTCACCGGAACCGCCCGGCATGCTGGAGAAAAACGCTGTGGCGCGGTCCTCGCCGGTGCGGCGCAGAAGCCACACGGCGATGCCGCTGGAGAGGGTGGTGATCAGCGCGCCAAACAGAATCAGCCAGAAGTGCGCGGCGACCTGTTCGACCACCGCGCTGGAGAAGTGCAAACCGATGCCAATGCCGATAATCCATTGCCCGGTTTTGCGTCCGCCCGGCAGATCACGGATCAGCCAGGGCGTGCTGCAACGAAACAGGATGACCGCCACCAGTGCGCCGATCATCCAGGGCAGCGGCCAATGGGCCAGGCTGGCCAGGACGCCACCCACGGCGCCCACCAGCGGCGTCGGCCACCAGGGCCGCCCGTTCTCAGGCATTGGCCACCTCGCGGCGTTGTTTCGCACGGCGGCGCCAGATACGCACAATCGGCAGTGCCAACATCACCACCACCAGCACCCACACGCCCATGGTGATTGGGCTGCCCCACAAAATGCCCAGTTCACCATTGGAGATCGACAGCGCGCGGCGCAGGTTCTGCTCCATCAGCCCGCCGAGAATAAAGCCCAGCAGCAGCGGCGACAGCGGGAAGTCGAGCTTGCGCAGGATGTAGCCGAAGATGCCGATGATCACCATCAGGAACAAATCGAAGGTGGTGGCATGCACGGCGTACACGCCGATGGAGGTGATGATGGCGATCACCGGCACCAGCACCCAGTTCGGCACGTTAAGGATGCGGGTGAACAGACGGATCATCGGAATGTTGAGGATCACCAGCATGAAGTTGGCGATAAACAGCGAGGCGATCAGGCCCCAGACGATGTCCGGTTGTTCCTGGAACAGCATCGGGCCGGGGGTGATGTTGTACAGCGTCAGCGCGCCGATCATCACCGCCGTGGTGCCCGAGCCTGGAACGCCGAGGGTCAGCATCGGCACCATGGCACCGCACGCCGCTGCGCCAATCGCCGTTTCCGGTGCGGCCAGGCCGCGCATGTCGCCCTTGCCGAAATTGCCTTTCTCGCCGGCAATTTTCTTCTCGGTCATGTAGGCCACGGCGCTGGCCAGCGTGGCGCCGGCACCCGGCAATACGCCGAGCACAAAACCCATGAGGCCGCAGCGCAGGTTGACGACAAACACCGACGCCGCTTCTTTCACGTTGAACAACATGCGCCCGGTGGCTTTCACCGCGACGTGGCCGTGGTGGGTTTTTTCCAGCAGCAGCAACATCTCACTGACCGAGAACAGCCCGAGCACCAGCACCACGAACTGAATGCCGTCGGCCACATGAATGCTGTCAAAGGTGAAGCGGTACACGCCGCTGTTGGCGTCGATGCCAATGGTCGACAGGAACAGGCCGAGCAGGGCAGCGATAAAGGTTTTCATCGGCCGGTCGCCGGCCATGCCGCCCAAGGCGACGATGGCAAATACCATCAGCACGAAATACTCCGCCGGGCCGAAGGCAATCGCCCACTTGGCCAGCAACGGCGCAAACAGCACCATGCCGCAAATGGCGATAAACGCGCCGATGAACGAACTCCACGCCGACAGCGACAAGGCCACGCCGGCCATGCCCTGACGAGCCATGGGGTAACCGTCGAGGGTGGTCATCACGGTGGAGGCTTCGCCCGGAATGTTCAGCAGAATCGAGCTGATGCGTCCGCCGTATTCGCAGCCCGAGTACACGGCGGCGAGCAGAATCAGCGCCGACTCAGGCGGCAGGCCGAGGGCAAAGGCCACAGGAATCAGCAGTGCCACGCCATTGATTGGCCCCAGGCCCGGCAGCAGGCCGACGACGGTGCCGATCAGCGTGCCGATCAGCGCGGTAATCAGGTTGTACGGGGTGAGGGCAACGCCGAAGCCTTGGCCCAGATAGCCGAGTGTGTCCATGTCAAAGCTCCAGGAAGTCGAGCACGCCGAGCGGCAGGGGAACGTCGAGGGTGCGGTCGAACAGCACGTACAAACCGATGCTGATCAGCACGGCGGCGATGGCGCTGGGTTTCCAGCGGCCGCCATACAGACGGCCCATCAGCATGCCGACCACGGTGCTGGAGATGATAAAGCCCAGCGGCTCGAACAGCCCGGCGTACACCAGCATCAGGACCACGCAGGCCATTACTTTGCGCAGCGAATCGCGGTCCAGCACCGGCTCGCCTTCTTTGTGTTCGATGTGCGTGGGGCGCAGGGTCAGCCACAGCAAGGCGGCGGCCATCAGCCCGAGCATTAGCAGCGGAAAAGCGCGCGGGCCGACCGGCTCGTAAGAGAACGCGGCCTGGTAGCTCCAGGCCAGGTAGGCAAAAACCAGGCATGCGACTAGCCAGCCCGCACTGAAGAGGCGTTGAAAAAGCATGGTGATCTCCTGGCCTGGAGGCGCCGCGATTCGGGCGCCCCGGCTACAGAACGGTGAGAGGAATTACTGGGTCAGGCCGAACTCTTGGGCCATCTGCTTGTAGTCGGCGACGCGTTTTTTCACGTAGCTGTCCAGCTCTTCACCCGTCATTGCGAAGGGATACAGCTCGCGTTGGTCGCGCAGCTTGGCGAAGTCTTCCGAGGCCAATAGTTGGTCGAAGCTGGCTTTCCACCAGGCGTAGTCCTCATCGCTGACCTTTGGCCCGAGGTAGAAGCCGCGCACCACCGGCCAACTGATGTCGTAGCCCTGTTCCTTGGCGGTCGGAATGTCGGCCTTGTCGGCACCCGGCAAACGCTCGTCCGAGAGCACCGCGAGGATGCGCATGTTGCCGGCCTTGATGTGCGGCATGGAGTCGGAAATGTCGGTACTGCCGACCTGGATATGCCCGCCCAGCAGGGCCGTGGCAATTTCGCCGCCGCCTTCGAGCGCCACATAGCGCAGGTCACGCGGGTTGATGCCGGCCGCCTTGGCGAGCATGGCGGTTTGCATCCAGTCCTGGCTGCCGACGGTGCCGGACGAACCGATCACCACTTTGCCCGGATCGGCCTTGAGCGCTTTCACCAGGTCGTCGAGGTTTTTGTACGGCGAGTCGTTGCGCACGGCGATGGCGCCGTAGCTGGTGCCGATGCCAGCGAGCCAGCGCACCGCGTTTTCATCGAACCGGCCGAAGTTGCCCTGCGCCAGGTTGAGCAGCGAACCGCTGGACCAGGCCGTAATCGTGCCGGCATCGCCAGGCCGCTGCGCGACCACGGCGTTATAGGCCACGGCACCCACGCCGCCGGGCATGTAGGTGACGCGCATGGGTTTGGTCAGCAGCTTGGAATTCATCAGCGCGCTTTGCGCCAGCTTGCACGTCAGATCGAAACCGCCACCGGGTGCGGCCGGGGCGATGCATTCAGGGCGTTTGGGCTCGGCCATCAATTGGCTGCTGAGCATCAGGCAGCCAGCGGCCAAGGCGAGGCGGCGGTGCAGGGGCTTGATCATGTGAAGTCTCCCGTGGAGTTTTTATTTTGGGTCAGGAAATCAGGTGATGGCTTCGCAGTTCAGTACAGGGCGAGCGTATAGCCGACCATGATGCGAATCTCGTCGGCGTCACGGGCGAAGTTCGAGCGGAACGTGGCGTTGCGCACGCGCAGCGATACGTTCTTCAGCGCGCCGCTCTGCACCACGTATTTGAACTCGGTGTTGCGTTCCCACTCTTTGCCGGTTTCGTTGCTGCCGGTGACTTCGGCGTTGTCGCCGCTGACATAGCGGGTCATGAACGTCAGGCCGGGCACGCCGAGCTTGGCGAAGTCATAGTCGTAGCGCGCTTGCCAGGAGCGTTCCTCGGCGTTGGCGAAGTCATTGATCTGCACGAAGTTGATCAGGTACGGGTCGGTGCCGTCGACATAGGCAAAGCCGGTGTCGCCGCTCATGTGCTGGTAGCCGAGGCCGAGTTTGTGGCCGTTGAGGCCGTAGCTGAGCATGCCGTTGAGGGCGCGGTTGTCGACCTTGCCGCCTTCGGCTTTGCCTTGGTCGTCGCTGAACGAGGCGCGCAGGTCGGCCGAAACGGTGCCGGGGCCCATGGGCTGCGCGGCCACCAAGCCGATGTAATGCTGGCGGTACACGTCGTCCAGTTGGGCGAAGTGGTAGCTGCCGGTGATTTTGTCGGTGAGCTTGTAGTCGAGGCCGGCGAAGTCGAAGTTGTCGGCGCTGGCGGCACTGGAGAAGCGGCTGTTCTTGTTGTTCAGCGCCAGGTCTTCGTAGTTGGTGTCGTCGCGGTCTTTGGCTTTTTCCAGGCGGCCACCGGTGAAGGTCAGGCCTTTGATTTCTTCGGACGTCAGCAGACCGCCTTCAAAGGTTTGCGGCAGGATGCGGCCGTCGTTGGGGTTTAGCGTGGGCAGTTCGGGAATCAAGCTGCCGACTTTCAAGACGCTGTTGGACACCTTGACCTTGGCGGTCACGCCCAACTTGGAGTACTCGTCGGCCGCTTTGCCGTCATCGTGGGTGGGCAACAGGCCGGTGCCGGTGCGGTCGGGGCTGGAGTCGAGCTTGAGACCGAGCATGCCGAGTGCATCAACGCCGAAACCGACGGTGCCTTCGGTGAAGCCCGACTGCATATCAAGCATAAAACCTTGCGCCCATTCATCGCGCTTGGACTGGCCGGTGCCGTCACGGAAGTCGCGGTTGAAGTACATGTTGCGGGTTTCGAAATTGACGCTGCTGTCTTTAATGAATTCGGCGTGGGCCGTGACGGGCGTCAGGGAAGCGAGGGTTGCGCCTGCGAGCACGAGGGACAGTGGACGCACAGGTGGCAATGCCTGCCGGGTAGCAGTGGGCATGAGGTGTCTCCAGTTTTTGTTTTTGTTTTTGATAGGTGGTTCGAGCCACCTTGGCCGGATGCTAAGGCGCGAAACTTTCGCCAAGCTTTCACGCTGAAAGAAAACGGCGCGGCCCTTCACACGCGCGAGCGGCCCGTTACACTCCACGGCACACGCCGTCTTGCGGAGAATCCCGGTGCGCATTTTGTTGGTCGAAGACCACCCCCAACTGGCCGATAGCATTGCCCAGGCTTTCAAGGCCGCCGGCTGGACAGTAGACGTGCTGCACGACGGCGTGGCGGCTGACCTGGCCTTGAGCAGCGAAGACTACGCACTGGCGGTGCTCGATGTCGGGCTGCCGCGCATGGAAGGGTTTGAAGTGCTCGCGCGCCTGCGGGCACGGGGTAAAACCCTGCCGGTGCTGATGCTCACCGCACGCGGTGAAGTGAAGGACCGCGTGCACGGGCTTAACCTCGGCGCCGACGATTACCTGGCCAAGCCCTTCGAGCTGACCGAGCTGGAGGCGCGCGTGAAAGCATTGCTGCGCCGCAGCGTGCTCGGCGGCGAGCAGCAGCAGCGTTGCGGCCCGTTGTTGTATGACCTGGGCACGCGGCGCTTCAGCCTCAATGATGAAGTGCTGACGCTGACCTCCCGCGAGCAAGCCGTGCTCGAGGTGCTGATCGCCAGGCCGGGGCGGGTGATGAGCAAGGAGCAGCTTGCTTCGCAGGTGTTCGGCCTGGATCAGGACGCCAGCCCCGACGCCATTGAAATCTACGTGCACCGCCTGCGCAAAAAGCTGGAAGGCAGCTCGGTGCGCATCGTCACCTTCCGGGGTTTGGGCTACTTGCTGGAAAGCCAGGATGCGTGAGATCGGCAGCCTCCGTGGGCGCCTGCTGCGCCGGTTGGCCGCCCTGTTTGCCGCGCTGTTACTAATTGGCAGCCTGAGCGCCTACTGGAACGCGCGCCAGGCGGCCGACACCGCATACGACCGCACCCTGTTGGCGTCGGCGCGGGCAATTTCGGCAGGGCTGTACGAGGATGACGGCAGCCTGCGCGCCGACGTGCCGTATGTGGCGCTGGATACCTTCGCCTACGACAGCGCCGGGCGAATTTTCTATCAAGTCACCGACGTGCAAGGAAAGCTGATTTCCGGCTACGAAAGCCTGCCCGACCCGCCGCGCAACACGCCGCGCACCGACGACTATCCGGCGCTGGCGCGTTTTTACGACGCCAATTACCAGGGCGTGGACGTGCGCGTGGTGAGCTTGTTGCGCCCGGTCAGCGAGCCGACCATCAGCGGCACCGCCGAAATTCGTGTGGCGGAAACCGAAGAGGCGCGCGAACGCCTCGCGCGCGGGCTGCTGGTGGATTCGCTGTGGCGCTTGGCGCTGCTGTCGCTGACGGCGCTGGTGCTGGTGTGGTTCACCATCAGCGCCGCGCTGCGCCCGCTTAATCAATTGCGCAACGCCGTGGCCGAGCGGCAACTGGACGACTTGCGGCCGTTGCCGGTGGTCGCCACTGCGCGGGAATTGATGCCGCTGGTGGAGGCGCTGAACCAATTCACCGAACGCTTACGCGGATTGTTTCAGCGCCAGGCCGACTTTATTGCCGAAGCGTCCCACGAACTGCGTACGCCGTTGGCGGCGTTGAAAGCGCGGGTTGAGCTGGGGCTGCGCGAGCAGGAGCCGCAGCGCTGGCAGCAGACATTGCGTGAAACCGCGCAGAACACCGACAGCCTTACCCACCTGGCTAATCAATTGCTGTCATTGGCGCGCATTGAAAGTGGCGCGCGAGCAATCGCCGAGGGTGGCGCGGAGCAAATCGACCTGAGTCAGCTGTGCCGCGAGCTGGGCATGGCGCTGGCACCGCTGGCGCATTCCAAAGGCATTGCGTTAGCGCTGGAGGCCGAGCAGCCGGTATGGCTGACCGGCGAGCCGACGTTGCTCAATGAGCTACTGAGCAACCTGGTCGACAACGCCCTGGCCCATACGCCGGCCGGCGGCAATGTGATTTTGCGCGTGCTGGCGCCGAGCATTCTGGAAGTGGAAGACGACGGGCCAGGTATTCCGGCGGACCAGCGCGATAAGGTGTTCCAACGTTTCTACCGGCGCAATCCGCAGAAAATTGGCGGGGCAGGGCTGGGATTGGCGATTGTTGGCGAGATTTGCCGTGCGCATCAGGCGACCATCACGTTGCATGACGGGCCGAGCGGCGGGCTGTTGGTGCGGGTGGCGTTTTTGCCGGTCTAGCGTGTTGGGCTTCGCTGGCGCTCAGCCCAACCTACGGTGATGGGGCGCTGTTATTGCAGCATGCCCATGGCCGCTTCCATGGCGGCGGAGAGGTCTTCGTCGGCGTTCAGATCGGCGCTTGGGTCGAGGCCAAGCTTGGCGAAGGCCGGAATCTGCGACCAGTCGAGCTGGGTGTAAGGGTGTTCGCTGCCCAGGTAGCTCTGCAGGGTGGCGACCTGAACGATGTCGACGTAATCCGCTTTTGGCGAGTTGCGGGTGAAGTCCAGGTATTGGCTCGGGAGGATGGCGATGTTCTCGGGGAAATCCCACGCTCTGAGAATTTTGTCGCCAATGATCGGGTGAATTTTCTCGATCACGTGGTTGAGGCTGATGGAGTCGGACAGCAACTCATCGTGTTCCTCGGCGTAGGTCAGAATCGGCAGCACGCCGATCTGGTGGATCAGGCCGGCGAGGGTGGCTTGGTCGGGCATCAGGCGCGTGTAGTGACGGCACAGCACGTGGCTGATGCCAGCGATTTCGGTGCTCTTGTTCCACACTTCACGCATTTTGCGGTCGACCACGTCGGAGGTGGCCTGGAACATCTGTTCCATCGCCAGGCCGGTCGCCAGGTTGCAGGTGTAGTTGATGCCGAGGCGGCTGACGGCCATTTGCAGATCGGTGATTTCTTTATTGGTGCGCAGCAACGGGCTGTTCACCACTTTGATGATGCGCGCAGTCAGGGCGGCGTCGTTGCCGATCACCTTGCTGAGCTGGGGGATGCTGATGTCCGGGTCTTCCGCCGCTTCGCGAACTTTCAGCGCCACTTCAGGAAGGGTCGGCAGTACCAGTTCATCGTTTTCGATGGCCTGGATCAGTTCGTGTTGGACTTTATCAGCGAGTTTGCTCATGGACGTTTCTCTGGAGACTGGGGCGCTTGGCGGGCAGGCGGCCGGAAAGTAATAGGGTTAACGCTGAATCTCGCGATCCGAGTTCAAGGTGTAAGGCAGGTCCAAGAGCTGCAAAGCCGGGCCGGTTTCGCTGCCGAGATGAATCCGTCCATCAGTGACGGCATCTTCCTGCAATACCGCCAACAGTTCCACGCCCGTTTCGCTTTGTGCGGCCAGCACCACTTCGCCAACGCTGGAGCGGTGCACGGGGGAGAACAGTTCGCTGGCCACGGCCGGTAATTCGGCGCCTTCCAGGCTCAAGCGCTGCAAGCGGCGTTTGAGTTTGCCGAGGTACTGCATGCGCGCGACGATTTCCTGGCCGGTGTAGCAACCTTTTTTGAAGCTGACGCCGCCCACGGCCTGCAAATTGATCATTTGCGGAATAAACAGCTCGCGCGTCGCGCCAAATACCTGGCCGATGCCGGCGCGAACCTGGGCGAGTAGCCAGCTGTTAAGGGGACGCTCTGGGAGTTTGGCCTGGATTTGTTGCATGACGTCGGCGCTGATGGCGCTGCGAATCCAGAGCTCGACGCGGCCGTCGCTCAGGCGAATGGCGAACAAATTGTCTGTACGGGCAACGCCATCGGCTTCGGTCGGCAGCATCAGGCCAAGCTCGCTGAGGACTTCGTCGGCGTTGTAGAGGCCGATACGCAGCCAGTCGGCGCTTTCGTCACTGAGAGTGGATTTGGAAAAGACGGCGTATTTTTTCAGGTCGGTGAGCTGCGGTTCCAGCAGTTCGCTGGCCATCGCCAGCACATAGCCGTCGCCTTCGCTGACAATGCGAAAGCTCGACACCATGCGGCCTTTGGGGGTGCAGCGGGCGCCGAGGCTGGCGTTGCTATCGCTCAGGTAGTTGAGATTGCAGGTGACCTGGCCTTGAAGGAATTTGCTGGCGTCGGGGCCGCGAACGGCAAGAACGCCTTCGTGGGACAGCGTGCAGAAAAAAGCTGAATCGGCCATGAGAAATCGCTGATTGAAAGTCTGGGGGGCTAATCATAGGGCCCTGCCTTGAGCTTGTCAGCGGGTGCCGGTATCGGCGTGGCGCCGCTATACTGCCGGCCTATTTTGCAGGAGCCGCTTTGATGGTCGACGATATTGAACTGAACCGCCTGTTTTGGCACAGCCGCCGCGGCATGCTGGAACTCGACGTGTTGCTGGTGCCCTTCGTTCGCGAAGTCTACCCGAGCCTGGATGACGCAGACCGCGAGCGCTATCGCAAACTGCTGGAGTGCGAAGATCAGGACATGTTTGGCTGGTTCATGCAGCGCGGCGAGCCGGAAGACGCCGACCTGCGCCGCATGGTTCGCATGATTCTGGATCGTGTCCAACCCAAGTAAAGCTTTCGAATGCCGCTGGCAGCCTCTCCCGGCGTCTGCTGGCGGTGTATCTCGGCGCACAGCTCGGCGCCTGGCTCGCCTTGCTGGTGGAGGCCCTTCCTATATGGATGACGCTTCTGGGCGGTGCGCTGTGTAGCGCTCATGCCGTCTGGACTTGGCGCTTCGCCACTTCTCACTTTTCTGGCATTCGCCATGACGCGGACGGGTGGCACCTGTGGCAGACCGGCCATGGCTGGCAGTCGGTTCAGTTGTTCCCCGACAGCATGGCGTTGCCGCAAGTGGTTGTGCTGCGCTTTCGTCTGCCGGGGCAGTGGTGGGTTCGGGGGCTTTGTGTGGCGAGCGACGCGATTGCCGGCGGATGTCCACCGGCGCCTGCGGGTACGGCTGAAATTCACTCGCCGTAGATGGGCGGCACCAGAATAGTGTCGCGGGCTTCGGGCAGTTGGTCCGGGTAGTCGAGGGTGTAATGCAGGCCGCGTGATTCTTTGCGCTGCATGGCGGAGCGAATGATCAGCTCGGCCACCTGGGCCAGGTTGCGCAGCTCGATCAGGTCGCGGCTGACTTTGTAGTTGCTGTAGAACTCATCAATTTCGTCGAGCAGCAAGCGCACGCGGTGCTGAGCGCGCTGCAGGCGCTTGTTGGTGCGCACGATGCCGACGTAGTCCCACATAAACCGGCGCAACTCATCCCAGTTGTGGGCAATGATCACGTCTTCGTCCGAATCGGTCACCTGACTGGCGTCCCAGCTCGGCAGGCGCTGCGGTGTGGGTTTGCTCACCAATTGTTGAAGGATGTCCGCCGCTGCCGAGCGGGCATAGACGAAGCATTCGAGCAACGAGTTGCTGGCCATGCGGTTGGCGCCGTGCAGGCCGGTAAAGGTGGTTTCGCCAATGGCGTACAGGCCCGGCACGTCGGTGTGGCCATGTTGGTCGACCACCACGCCGCCGCAGGTGTAGTGGGCGGCCGGTACCACCGGGATCGCTTCCTTGGTGATGTCGATGCCAAACCCCAGGCAGCGCTCATAAAACAGTGGGGAAGTGGCTTTTGATGAATTCGGCGGGTTTGTGGCTGATGTCCAGGTACAAACAGTCGACACCGAGGCGCTTCATTTCGTGGTCGATGGCGCGGGCCACGATATCGCGCGGGGCCAACTCGGCGCGTGGGTCGAAACGCTGCATAAAGCGCTCGCCGTTCGGCAGCTTGAGCAAGCCGCCTTCGCCACGGATGGCTTCGGTAATCAGAAAGCTCTTGGCCTTGGGGTGGTACAGGCAGGTCGGGTGGAATTGATTGAATTCCAGGTTGCCGACCCGACAGCCCGCGCGCCAAGCCATGGCAATGCCGTCGCCACAGGCGCCGTCAGGGTTACTGGTGTACAGATAAACCTTGGCGGCACCGCCGCTGGCCAGCACGGTGAAGCGCGCTCCGTAGGTGTCGACTTCGCCGCTGTTTCTATTCAGCACGTACGCGCCCAGGCAGTTGTGGCCGGGCAGCCCTAGCTTGCGTTCGGTAATGAGGTCGACTGCAACGCGCTGTTCTAGCAGCTCGATATTCGGACGCTGCCGGGCTTGGGCGAGGAGGGTGTTGAAAATGGCTGCGCCAGTGGCGTCGGCGGCATGGATAATTCTGCGGTGGCTGTGGCCGCCTTCTCGCGTCAGGTGGAATTCGAACCCACCATCTTCCCGCGCGGTTTCATCGTCACGGGTAAAGGGCACGCCTTGTTCGATCAACCATTCGATGGCCTCGCGGCTGTGCTCGACGGTGAAGCGCACAGCGTCTTCACGGCACAGGCCGGCGCCTGCGTCGAGGGTGTCGGCAACGTGGGATTCGACGGTGTCAGTGGTGTCGAGCACAGCTGCAACGCCGCCCTGTGCCCAATAAGTTGAACCATTTGTGAGGTCACCCTTACTAAGCACGGCTATGCGCAAATGGCTTGGCAGGGTCAGCGCCAGAGTGAGGCCGGCAGCGCCGCTGCCGATGACCAGAACGTCGTGCTGAAAATGTTGGCTCATGTTCGAATTCCACGAGAAGCGGCCACTAGTATATAGGCGGGGCGGGCTGCACAATAGCGGGCTTATGACGGCCGCTGGGCCCTGGGAACTTTCTTAGACTTCCAGGTTCCATAGGCAGTCACCCAGACGGGGACAATGCCGTTTGCGTTGTATCGAGAGCGGCTGTTGCCGCGGCCTCATTACAACTAAACCGGTGACAAGATTATCCGCGCAGCCGGCGTGCTAGCCGTGCTGCGCGATTCCGTGCAAGACAAAAGAATATGTGTGCGGAACGTGTTTGGAGGGGAGAACTTTTGCGCAAGACCCGAGTCTATCTTGGCAAGTTGATTCACTTGCTGGAACAGCATTCTCTCCGAACTCAATTGAGGAGTGTTCATGCTTACCCAGGAAGATGATCAGCAGTTGGTCGAGCGGGTGCAGCGTGGCGACAAACGAGCTTTTGATCTGTTGGTGCTGAAGTATCAGCACAAGATTCTCGGGTTGATAGTGCGTTTTGTGCACGATCCTCATGAAGCTCAGGATGTTGCCCAGGAAGCGTTTATTAAAGCTTTCCGTGCACTGGCTAATTTTCGCGGCGACAGCGCCTTTTATACATGGCTGTACCGCATCGCCATCAACACGGCGAAGAATCATCTGGTGTCGCGCGGTCGTCGCCCACCAGAAAGTGATGTAAGCGCTGAAGACGCAGAGTTCTCACGAGGGCGATCACGCACTCAAGGACATCGAATCTCCAGAGCGGTTGATGCTACGGGACGAGATTGAAAACGCCGTGCATCGAACCATTGAACAATTGCCAGAAGATTTGCGCACCGCGCTAACTTTGCGAGAGTTTGATGGTCTTAGTTACGAGGACATTGCGAGTGTCATGCAATGTCCAGTAGGTACCGTACGGTCGCGGATTTTCCGAGCCCGTGAGGCCATTGATAAAGTCCTGCAACCTTTGTTGCAGGGAGCCTGAGACAGCGGCGCTAGCCAAGAGAGGAATCGCCATGAGTCGTGAAGCCCTGCAAGAATCGTTATCCGCCCTTATGGATAACGAGGCAGATGAGCTGGAGCTGCGCCGCGTGCTCAGCGCCAGCGAAGACGCCCAATTGCGCTCGACTTGGGCGCGCTATCAAGTAGCTCGTGCAGTTATGCACAAAGATCTGCTGGTACCGAACCTCGATATCGCTTCGGCGGTGTCCAAGGCGCTCGCCGATGAAGCTGCTCCGGTTGTTGCTCCTGTAGCTGTGGTTGCGGGTCGTTGGCGCGGTCTGGGTCGCTTGGCAGTTGCTGCCTCGGTGACTCTGGCGGTTCTGGCTGGCGTTCGTCTCTATAACCAAGACGAAGTGATGGGTACGCAACTCGCCCAGAACAACGTGCAGCCAACGCTGCCAATGCCTCAAGTACAGGGCGCTGCTCTGTTGGCTGGCTATACCGAGAGCTCCGAGCCGGTTTCCGCTCAGCAATCCAAAGCTTCAAGCCCGAGCCAATTGAACTGGCACGAGCAGCGCTTGCCGGGCTATCTGCGTCAACACGCGCAGCAGGCTGCGATGAGCACGTCTGAAGGTGTGTTGCCCTATGCGCGTGCTGCAAGTCTGGAAAACCGCTGAGGAGGATCATGCGCGGACTTTCCTACCTGCTTCTGTTAGGTGGCGCGCTGGCCCAGCCAGTTAGCGCCGCCGACGCGCAAGATTGGCTGGGCCGCCTCGCTGAGGCCCAGCAGCAGCAAAGTTTCCACGGCACGTTTGTCTACGAACGTAACGGCAGTTTCTCCACTCATACAATCTGGCATCAGGCGTCTGGTGGCGCAGAAGTGCGCGAGCGGCTTTTGCAACTCGACGGGCCGGTGCAAGAAGTGGTGAAGGTTGGGCGTCGCACCGAGTGTGTAAGCGGTGGCTTGGCCGATCAGGTTGCCGAAGGTCAGAGTTGGCCTGTTCGAGCGCTGGATACCAAACAACTTTCAGCCTGGTACGACTTGCGCATTATTGGCGAGTCGCGTGTCGCTGGGCGGGACGCGGTGGTGCTAGCGGTGTTGCCGCGTGATCAGCACCGTTATGGCTTCGAGCTGCATCTAGACCGCGAAACAGGCTTGCCGCTGAAGTCGTTGCTGCTTAATGAAAAAGGCCAACTGCTTGAGCGTTTCCAGTTTTCTACTATCGAAATGAACCCTCCTTCAGAAGCTGACCTGAAACCAGGTTCGAGCTGCCAGCCCGTTCGCTTTGTCGAAAGTAAGGCCGTGGATCCGAAGGCGTGGCACTCCGAATGGATGCCGCCCGGTTTCAGTCTCAATAGCGCGGTCGAGCGCCACAGCGCGCTATCTTCCCAACCTGTCGCATGCCTGATGTATGGCGATGGTTTGGCGCGTTTTTCGGTTTTCCTCGAGCCGCTGAATGGTGCCACGGTTGAAGATGCTCGCACGCAGTTGGGTCCCACTGTTGCGGTTTCCAAACGCATCTCTACCACCTCGGGCGACGTGATGGTCACGGTTATTGGCGAAATCCCGTTAGGAACTGCCGAGCGTGTCGCGCTATCGATGCGCGCCGGGGACATGCAGGCGGCGCAATAACGCTGTCGAGATTTTCACGCGAGCGCTCAGTTACGGTTCGCGTGTTCACCATAGAGTCGTATGTCGCGTTCTATCGGCGCGACAATTCATGTGGTACTTGCTTTTCCTTTATGGGAGCCGAAGTCAATGCTTAGCCTTAAATCTGGCTTATCTGCCTTTCTGACATTGTTTTTACTGGGGCAGACGTTAACTGCCCACGCTGAACTTCCTGATTTCACTACCCTGGTCGAGGCTGCCGCGCCGGCCGTCGTCAACATCAGTACGACGCAGAAGGTTCCGGACCGTGTTGCAGGCGCTTCCGGCCAAGACATTCCTGATCTGGAAGGTCTGCCGCCGATGTTTCGCGAATTCTTCGAACGCAACATGCCCCCACAGCAACGCTCGCCCCAAGGCCGCCAGCAACAGCGTGGCGCGCAGTCGCTGGGCTCCGGCTTCATCATTTCTCCCGATGGCTATGTGCTGACCAACAACCACGTCGTGACTGGCGCTGACGAAATTATCGTGCGCCTGTCTGACCGCAGCGAATTGAAAGCCAAGCTGATCGGCGCTGATCCTCGCACCGACGTGGCATTGCTCAAGGTTGATGGCAAAAATCTTCCGGTCGTGAAAATCGGTAAATCGGAAGAACTCAAAGTTGGCGCTTGGGTGCTCGCCATTGGCTCGCCATTTGGCTTTGACCACTCCGCTACCGCCGGCATCGTCAGCGCGAAGGGACGCAGCCTGCCGAATGAGAGCTATGTGCCGTTCATTCAAACTGACGTGGCGATCAACCCCGGCAATTCGGGTGGCCCGCTGTTTAACCTGAATGGCGAAGTAATCGGTATCAACTCGCAAATTTTCACCCGTTCGGGTGGCTTCATGGGCCTGTCGTTCGCCATTCCGATGGATGTGGCGATGGACGTGGCCAATCAGTTGCGAACCGAAGGCAAAGTCAGCCGTGGCTGGCTGGGCGTAGTGATCCAAGAGGTCAACAAAGACCTGGCTGAGTCGTTTGGTCTGGATAGACCAGCCGGCGCATTGGTCGCTCAAGTGATGGAAGACGGTCCCGCAGCCAAAGGCGGCCTGCTGGTCGGCGACGTTATTTTGAGCCTAAACGGCCAACCTATCGTCATGTCGGCAGATCTACCTCACCTGGTCGGCCGCATGAAGGCGGGCAGCAAAGCCCAGTTGGAAGTGATTCGTGAAGGCTCGCGCAAGACCGTGGAATTGACCATCGGCAACCTGCCCGCCGATGACGATGAAGTCGCTGCCAACGGTGGCGGTGAGTCGGCCGTGGAACGCAACAGCAATCGTATGGGCGTCAAGGTTGCTGAGCTCACCGCTGACGAGCGCAAAGCGCTTGATCTCAAGGGCGGTGTGGTCATCAAGGAAGTACAAGACGGCCCTGCCGCTCTTATTGGTCTGCGTCCAGGCGATGTCATCACTCACCTGAATAACCAGGCCATTGATTCGGCGAAGACTTTTACCCAGGTCGCTCAAGCGCTGCCGAAGAACCGTTCGGTGTCGATGCGCGTGCTTCGTGAAGGCCGTGCAAGCTTCATTACCTTCAAGTTGTCTGAGTGACGCTTAGTCGGTAATACACAAAAGGGCGGTTTTTACCGCCCTTTTTCGTGGGCGCCTGTCGGCGGCACGGGTGACGCCCCTGCCGCCGATCGGGTACACTTCCCGGCTATTTTTCGGCGGGCAATCTGCCTGCGGCCTTTTTGAGTGTTGATCCGTGAGTGACCTGAGTCATATCCGTAATTTCTCCATCATCGCCCACATCGACCACGGCAAATCGACCCTGGCCGACCGATTCATTCAGATGTGCGGCGGTTTGTCCGAACGCGAAATGGAAGCCCAGGTTCTTGATTCCATGGACCTCGAGCGCGAACGCGGCATCACCATCAAGGCCCACAGCGTCACCCTCCATTACAAGGCGCGTGACGGTAAAACCTACCAGCTGAACTTCATTGATACCCCCGGTCACGTTGACTTCACATACGAAGTCAGCCGGTCGCTGGCTGCCTGCGAGGGCGCATTGCTGGTAGTCGACGCCGGTCAAGGCGTTGAGGCGCAATCGGTCGCGAACTGCTACACCGCAATCGAGCAAGGCCTGGAAGTGATGCCCGTATTGAACAAAATGGACCTGCCGCAGGCCGATCCAGACCGCGTCAAAGAAGAAATCGAGAAAATCATCGGCATTGATGCCACCGACGCCGTCGCGTGCAGCGCGAAGAGCGGCATGGGTGTTGATGAAGTGCTCGAGCGTCTGGTGCACACCATTCCTGCGCCCACCGGCAATATTGAGGATCCGCTGCAAGCGCTGATCATCGACTCCTGGTTCGACAATTACCTGGGCGTCGTCTCGCTGGTGCGCGTGCGCCACGGCTGCGTGAAGAAGGGCGACAAGATTCTGGTCAAGTCCACCGGCAAGATTCACTTGGTGGACAGCGTGGGTGTGTTCACGCCCAAGCACACCGCCACGGTGGACCTGAAAGCCGGCGAAGTAGGCTTTATCATCGCCGGCATCAAAGACATTCACGGCGCCCCCGTTGGCGATACGCTGACCCTCAGCTCGACGCCGGACGTTGACGTGCTGCCAGGTTTCAAACGTATTCAGCCGCAGGTTTACGCCGGTCTGTTCCCGGTAAGCTCGGATGACTTCGAAGACTTCCGTGAAGCCCTGCAAAAGCTGACGCTCAACGACTCCTCGCTGCAATACTTACCCGAAAGTTCCGATGCGCTGGGTTTCGGTTTCCGTTGCGGCTTCCTCGGCATGCTGCACATGGAGATCATTCAGGAGCGACTGGAGCGCGAGTACGACCTGGACCTGATCACCACAGCGCCGACGGTAATCTTCGAATTGCTGTTGAAAAATGGCGAAACCATCTACGTCGATAACCCCTCCAAGTTGCCAGATTTGTCGGCAATTGAAGACATGCGCGAGCCGATCGTGCGGGCCAATATCCTGGTTCCCCAGGAGCATTTGGGCAACGTCATCACCTTGTGTATCGAGAAGCGTGGCGTTCAGCGCGACATGCTGTTCCTGGGTACTCAGGTTCAGGTCAGCTACGACCTGCCGATGAACGAAGTGGTGTTGGACTTCTTCGACCGTCTGAAGTCCACCAGCCGCGGTTATGCCTCGTTGGATTACCATTTCGACCGTTATCAGTCGGCCAATCTGGTGAAGCTTGATGTGCTGATCAACGGCGACAAGGTAGACGCCCTGGCGCTGATCGTGCACCGCGACAACGCGCATTACAAAGGTCGTGCGCTGACTGAAAAGATGAAAGAACTGATTCCGCGGCAGATGTTCGATGTGGCCATTCAGGCTGCCATCGGCGGACAGATTGTGGCTCGCACCACCGTCAAGGCGCTGCGCAAGAACGTATTGGCTAAGTGCTACGGCGGTGACGTCAGCCGTAAGCGCAAACTGCTTGAAAAGCAGAAAGCCGGTAAAAAACGGATGAAGCAGGTCGGCAACGTGGAAATTCCACAAGAAGCCTTCCTCGCAGTGCTCAGGTTGGATGGTTAATACCTATGTCGTTCAATTTTCCGCTGTTGTTGGTAATCGCTGTGGCTGTCTGCGGTGTGCTCGCTCTGTTCGACCTGGTGCTGTTGGCGCCTCGTCGCAATGCAGCGGTCGCCGCCTACCAAGGGCAGGTGGCCGAGCCCGATCAAGCCGTGCTTGATCAGCTCAATCGCGAGCCTTTGCTGGTGGAATATGGCAAATCGTTCTTTCCGGTTTTGGCGATCGTGCTGGTGCTTCGCTCGTTCCTGGTTGAACCGTTCCAGATTCCGTCTGGCTCGATGAAGCCAACGCTGGAAGTCGGCGATTTCATTCTGGTGAACAAATTCGCCTACGGCATTCGCTTGCCGGTGCTTGATACCAAGGTCATCGAAGTGGGCGACCCGCAGCGCGGCGATGTCATGGTGTTTCGCTATCCTAGCGAGCCGACCATCAACTACATCAAACGGGTAGTGGGTTTGCCGGGCGACAAGGTGCGCTACACCGCCGATAAACAGCTGTTCGTAAACGGCGAGTCAGTGGCTAAAAAGCTGCTCGGCGAAGAGCCCGGTTCCCTTGGCAGCGCCACGCTGTATCAGGAAAAACTAGGCGAAGTGGAGCACTTGATCCGCATCGAAATGAACCGCTACCGCGCCGATCCGGGCAACGAGTGGACCGTGCCAGCCGGTCATTACTTCATGATGGGCGACAACCGCGATAACTCGAACGACAGCCGTTATTGGAACGATCCGAAAATTCCGAAAGAATTGCTCGGCATGGTTCCAGACAAGAACATCGTCGGCAAAGCGTTTGCGGTCTGGTTGAGCTGGGCTGATCCGAAATTGCGCAACGTGCCGACTCTGTCACGGGTAGGCCTGATTCACTGATCTGTCGGCGCTGCGAAAACCAGCGCCGCACGCTATATATAGTCAGGCCCGCAGAGGCTGTGGACTTTTAAAAAAATACTGACACTGAGGTCAAACATGGCGCTTGCGCGTTCGCAGAAGGGTATGGGGCTGCTGGGGTGGCTGATTCTGCTATCTGTAGTGGCATTTTTTGCCAGCATCACGTTCAAGATGCTTCCGCATTACTTGGACAATATGGCGTTGGAAAAGGCCATCACGTCGGTGGAAACAGACAAAGCGTTGGGCATCGAGAGCGAGCACGACTTCCGTATGCACGTCGTCAAAAGCATGCAGATCAATAGCATCCGCGGCCTCGATCTGGATAAAGCAATGGAAGTTAAAATCGAAAACGGCGAATTCCGTGTGCATCTGAAATACGAGAAGCGCGAACCGGTCATTCAAAACCTCGATCTCGTCGCTCGTTTCGACAAAGAATTCCGCGTGCGTATGCCGTGAGTGCTGCTCTGAGTCGTTTAGAGCGTCAGCTCGGTTATACCTTCCAAGACCAGGATCTGATGATCCTGGCCCTCACTCACCGCAGCTTTGCCGGACGTAATAACGAGCGCCTGGAGTTCCTCGGTGATGCCATCCTCAATTTTGTTGCCGGCGAGGCCTTGTTCGAGCGCTTTCCACAGGCGCGCGAAGGCCAGTTGTCGCGTTTGCGCGCGCGCTTGGTAAAAGGCGAAACCCTGGCCGTTCTGGCCCGCGGTTTCGATTTGGGTGAATACCTGCGCCTGGGTTCCGGGGAGTTGAAGAGCGGCGGTTTCCGCCGTGAGTCGATTCTGGCGGATGCGCTGGAAGCCCTGATCGGCGCCATTTATTTGGACGCTGGCATGGAAGCGGCGCGCGAGCGCGTGTTGGCGTGGCTAAGCTCAGAACTCGACGGTCTGACGCTGGTCGACACCAACAAAGACCCGAAAACCCGCCTGCAGGAATTTCTGCAGTCGCGCGGCTGCGACCTGCCGCGCTACGAAGTGGTGGATATCCAGGGCGATCCGCATTGCCGGACCTTTGTAGTCGAGTGCCAGATCACCTTATTGAATGACAAAACCATCGGGCAGGGCGCCAGCCGCCGTATTGCCGAACAAGTGGCCGCAGCGGCCGCTTTGATTGCCCTTGGTGTGGAGAATGGCCATGACTGATTCAACCGCAACACGCTGTGGCTATGTCGCCATCGTCGGCCGGCCCAACGTGGGCAAGTCGACGCTGCTCAACCACATTCTTGGCCAGAAACTGGCGATCACCTCGCGCAAGCCGCAAACCACTCGCCACAACATGCTTGGCATCAAGACGGAAGGCACGGTTCAAGCCATCTACGTCGATACCCCCGGCATGCACAAGAACGGTGAAAAAGCGCTGAACCGCTACATGAACAAAACCGCATCGGCTGCGTTGAAAGACGTCGACGTGGTGATCTTCGTGGTCGAGCGCACCCGCTGGACCGACGAAGACCAAATGGTTCTTGAGCGCGTGCAGTACGTAGAAGGTCCGGTGATTTTGGCGATCAATAAAACCGACCGCATTGAAGATAAATCCGAGCTCATGCCGCATCTGGAGTGGCTGCAAAGCCAGCTTCCGAACGCGCAGATCGTGCCGATTTCCGCGCAGCACGGGCATAACCTCGACGCGTTGGAAGGCCTGATCGAAAAATACCTGCCGGAAAACGAGCACTTCTTCCCCGAAGACCAGATCACCGACCGCAGCAGCCGTTTCCTCGCCGCCGAACTGGTTCGCGAGAAAATCATGCGTCAGTTGGGTGCCGAGCTGCCGTATCAAATCACCGTCGAAATCGAAGAATTCAAGCAGCAGGGCAAGACCTTGCACATCCACGCCTTGATTCTGGTTGAGCGTGACGGCCAGAAGAAAATCATCATCGGCGACAAAGGCGAGCGCATTAAACGCATCGGCATGGATGCGCGCAAAGACATGGAAGTGCTGTTCGACTCCAAAGTCATGCTCAACCTTTGGGTCAAGGTGAAAGGCGGCTGGTCCGACGATGAACGCGCCCTGCGTTCGCTGGGTTACGCCGACCTTTAAGCCCCGTCGCTGCGAGGCTTCCCATGTTAAACAGCGCGCAACCGGCCTTCATTCTGCATAGCCGGGCCTACCGCGAAAGCAGCGCGCTGGTTGATTTCCTCACACCACAAGGTCGGCTGCGCGCCGTGCTTCGTGGTGCGCGCGGCAAGGCGGGTACGCTCGCTCGGCCGTTTGTGCCGGTGGAAGTCGAGTTTCGTGGGCGGGGCGAACTGAAAAACGTTGGCCGCCTCGAAGCCGCCGGCATTCCCCGCTGGCTAAATGGCGAGGCGCTGTTTAGCGGTTTGTATCTGAACGAGTTGATCCTGCGCTTGCTGCCCGCTGAAGATCCCCATCCCATTCTGTTTGAGCATTACGCCGCAACGCTCGAAGCCTTGGCCGCCGGCCGCGCGCTGGAGCCGTTGCTGCGTGCGTTCGAATGGCGCCTGCTCGATGAGCTGGGGGTATGGTTTTGCCCTCGGTGAAGACCTGAACGGCCAGCCGGTCGTAGCCGGTCAGCTCTATCGCCTGCTGCCCGATGCCGGTTTAGAGCCGGTTCATTTGTTCCAACCGGGGCTGTTTCAAGGCGCCGAATTGCTCGCCATGGTCGAAGCCGATTGGACCGCGCCCGGCGCCCTTGCCGCCGCCAAACGTTTAATGCGCCAAGCCCTGGCACCCCATTTAGGCGGCCGACCGCTGGTCAGCCGTGAATTGTTCATGACGTTGAAGGAGCCACCCCGTGACTGACGCCAACCGAATTCTGTTGGGCGTGAACATCGACCACGTCGCCACGCTGCGCCAAGCCCGTGGCACCCGCTACCCGGACCCGGTAAAAGCCGCGCTCGACGCCGAAGAAGCCGGCGCCGACGGCATCACCGTGCACCTGCGCGAAGACCGCCGCCATATCCAAGAGCGCGACGTGCTGCTGCTCAAGGACGTGCTGCAAACGCGCATGAACTTCGAAATGGGCGTGACCGAAGAAATGCTCAGCTTCGCCGAGCGCATTCGTCCGGCCCACATTTGCCTGGTACCGGAAACGCGCCAGGAGCTCACCACCGAAGGCGGCCTCGACGTTGCCGGCCAGGAAGCGCGAATCAAAGCGGCGGTAGAGCGCCTGGCCCGACTGGGCTGTGAGGTGTCGCTGTTTATCGACGCCGACGAGCGCCAGATTGAAGCCTCACGGCGCATCGGCGCACCGGCTATCGAACTGCACACCGGCCGCTACGCCGACGCCCACACGCCAAGCGAAACCGCCGATGAACTGAAACGAATTGCCGACGGCGTCGCTTTTGGCCTGGCCCAAGGTCTGATCGTCAACGCAGGCCATGGTTTGCACTACCACAACGTGGAAGCGGTGGCGGCGATCAAAGGCGTTAACGAACTGAACATCGGCCATGCGCTGGTGGCGCACGCGTTGTTTGTGGGCTTCAAAGCGGCGGTGGCGGAGATGAAGCAATTGATCGTGGCGGCGGCGAATCGCTAACGCGGTACCCCGATTGTTAAATGGCGCTTGGGTTATTTGCGCGCCGTAATTACGGCGCGCATCGGCGCTGGCAGGCCTTCCACGGTTTTGCTGTGGTCGTTGGGATCAAGGAAGTGACTCAGCGACTGATAGCGCATCCATTCTGTGCTGCGCTGTTCCTCGACGCTGGTCACGCTGACGTCCACGCACTTCACGTCGCTGAAGCCGGCACGGCGCAGCCACAGCTCCAAGGCCGGTACTGAGGGCAAAAACCACACGTTACGCATTTGCGCGTAGCGGTCTTCGGGCACCAACACTTGGTTGACGTCGCCCTCGATCACCAGGGTTTCCAGCACCAACTCGCCGCCTTTAACCAAGCAGTCTTTCAGCGCCAGCAAATGCTCGATGGGCGAGCGGCGGTGGTAGAAAACGCCCATGGAAAATACGGTGTCGAAGCCTTCCAGCCCCGCCGGCAAATCTTCCAGCGCGAACGGCAGATGCCAGGCGCGGCGGTCCGGCAGGTAGCGTTGTACGGCCTGGAATTGGCAGAAGAACAGCCAGTTGGGGTCGATGCCGATCACGCTGTCGGCACCGGCGCCGAGCATTCGCCATTGGTAATAGCCGTTGCCGCAGCCAACATCGAGCACGCGCTTGCCGCGTAAATCCAAATGCGGCGACACCCGCGACCATTTCCAATCCGAGCGCCATTCGGTGTCGACGTGCACGCCGAACAAGTCGAACGGGCCTTTGCGCCACGGCGACAAGCCCATCAGTGCCTGACGCATCTGTGCGCGCGTGGCTTCGTCGCAGTCGCAATCCAGGCGCAGTCCGGTTTCCAGATCAATCAGTGTGGGATGCAAAGCGGGAAGGGCGTCCAGCGCGCCTTGCCAGCGTTCGAGATCGCCGTGGCCTTTTTCCATTTTGCTGTCGAGCTGCGCTTGCAAGCCGTTGGCCCAAGTAGCCAACGGTGTGCCCGCCAAGTGGCGGACCAAAGGGGATAAATCAATCATGGCAAGGCAATCAACGAGGCAAAGTTCAGGCACTGGAACCACGGCACTACTTTGCTGAACCCTGCGGCCAGCAGGCGCTCGCGGTGTTGCTCAAGGCTGTCGGGTTTCATCACGTTTTCAATGGCGTTGCGTTTCTGGGCAATTTCCAACTCGCTGTAGCCGTTGGCGCGTTTGAAGGCGACATGCAGCTCGGTGAGCAGCTCGTGTTCCTGTTCATCATCGAAGCGCAGTTTCTCCGACAGAATCAGCGCACCGCCCGGCAGCAACGCCTGGCGGATCTGAGTCAGCAACTGCAAGCGTTGGTCCGGCTGGATGAATTGCAGGGTGAAATTCAGCGCCACCAGTGACGTGGGTTGCAGTTGCAGGCCAAGAATATCGGCCTCAACCACCTCGACCGGCAGCAACTCCTGAAACATCGAGTCCTGGGCATGCAGGTACTCAGCGCAGCGCTCGACCATGGCGCAGGAGTTATCCACCGCAATGACCCGGCAATCGCTGCAGGTCACATGCCGGCGCAAGGCCTGGGTGACCGCCCCCAGCGAAGAGCCTAGGTCGTAGAGCACGCTGTGCGGCTGAGCGAACTGGGCCGCCAGCACTCCGATGTTCTCGACGATGGTCGGGTAGCCGGGCACCGAGCGTTTAATCATGTCCGGGAACACGCGCGCCACGGCTTCATTGAAGGTGAAGTCCGGCACGGAAGGCAGCGGCACAGCAAAGAGACGGTCGGATTCCTGGCTCACGGTGGTTACGCTTGGCTCAAAAGGGCGCCATTTTAACCAGCTGCACGAGCGCCGCCAGCCCCTTCGGCTGCAAAGGGGCTAAGCGGCGATTGCGCAGCGAACTCGGTTTATTTAACGGTGATAGGGCAGTCGAACAGCTCGGCCGGCGCGACTTCTGGTTCCCATGGGCGGTGATAGGCCATCAGCAACTCGCCCGTGCCTGCCGAGGTGGCCTGAAAACGCCAGGTCGACACGCCCGCGCTGCCGACGATGCCGGCGTCTTCCGGGTTGCTGTAAACCTCTGGGCCAAGGCTGCGCAGCACGTTGGCGGCGGCATCTTTGGTTTGCCAGCGAAAGCCGGTGGTGGGGTTGCTGCTCAGGGTCACGATCAATTGCTGGCCGGGACGCAAGGTCGCCGGGCAGTCGCTCGACTTATCCACCTGGACGGCAACATTTTTGCCAGGTTGTTGGGCGCAGGCAGCGAGCAGAGCGATGCCGATCGGGAGAAGCAGGCGTGCAGCGGTCATGAATTGATCCTGTCCAAGGGGCGATGAGTGGCGGCAAGCATAGCGCCAAATTATGGCGCTATGCCTGGCAAACCTCCGCCATTTCCGGCCACTTCGATTCCAAAACTGGAGGCTTCAAGGTCACCGTCACAGCAAAAACTCTAAATCCCCACCTGCGCGGGGATGACGGTGCTTTGCGCTATCCGTGCACTCCAAACGTGCAGTTGTTTAGAAAAGCACCTTCGCCACATCGGTAAAGCGCTTGGCGAAGTGCACGGTGATGCCTTCTTTCAAATACTCCGGCAATTCGGTGAAGTCGCCCCGGTTGGCTTCCGGAAGAATCAGCTCGTAGATTTTCTGGCGCCGCGCGGCGATCACTTTTTCGCGTACGCCGCCGATGGGCAGTACATGGCCGGTCAGGGTCAGCTCGCCGGTCATGGCCACGCCTTTTTTCGGCGCCTGGTTGCGCGCGAGCGAGAGCAGGGCGCTGGCCATGGTCACGCCGGCGCTGGGGCCATCCTTTGGCGTAGCGCCTTCCGGCACGTGCAGGTGAACGAAAGCTTGGTCGAAGAAGGTCGGGTCGCCACGAAATTCCTTCAGGTGCGAACTGACGTAGCTGTACGCAATCTCGGCCGACTCTTTCATCACTTCGCCCAGTTGGCCGGTCAGCTTGAAGCCGCGGTTGAGCGTGTGAATGCGCGTCGCTTCAATCGGCAAGGTGGCGCCGCCCATGCTGGTCCAGGCCAGGCCGGTGATAACGCCAACGCCCGCCAACAGTTGCTCGCGGCGAAACAACGGCATCCCCAAGTAGCCTTCCAAATCTTTCGGGCCGATTTTCAGCTTGCTGTCTGGGTCGCCGAGCAGTTTCACCACAGCCTTGCGCACCACTTTGCCCAGCTGTTTTTCCAACTGCCGAACCCCGGCCTCGCGGGCATAGCCTTCAATCACTGCCTTGAGCGCGTTGTCGCTGATGCTCAGGCGGTGTTTGGGTACGCCGGCCTTTTCCAATTGCTTGGGCCACAGGTGGCGTTTGGCGATGGCAAATTTTTCTTCGGCGATATAGCCGGCCAGGCGAATGACTTCCATCCGGTCGAGCAACGGCCCGGGGATGGAATCCAAGGTATTGGCGGTGCACACGAACAGCACCTTGGACAAGTCCAGGCGCAGGTCCAGGTAGTGGTCGAGGAATTCGGCGTTCTGCTCCGGGTCCAGGGTTTCCAGCAGCGCCGAGGCCGGGTCGCCTTGGTGGCTGGCGCCGAGCTTGTCGATTTCGTCGAGCATGATCACCGGGTTCATCACTTCGACGTCTTTCAAGGCCTGCACCAATTTGCCGGGCAGGGCGCCGATGTAGGTGCGGCGATGGCCTTTGATTTCTGCTTCGTCGCGCATGCCGCCGACGCTGAAGCGGTAGAACGGACGCCCCAGGGTTTCGGCGATAGATTTGCCGATACTGGTTTTGCCCACGCCCGGCGGCCCGACGAGCAAGACGATGGAGCCGGAAATCTCGCCCTTGAACGCACCAACGGCGAGAAACTCGAGAATCCGCTCTTTAATGTCATCCAGCCCGGAATGCTGGGCGTCGAGCACCTGCTTGGCGTGTTGCAAGTCGAGCTTGTCTTTGCCGTGTACGCCCCAGGGAATGTTGGTCGCCCAGTCGAGGTAATTGCGCGTCACCGCATATTCCGGTGAGCCGGTTTCCAAAATCGACAGTTTGTTCAGCTCTTCCTCAATGCGCTTTTTCGCCTGCTCCGGCAGGGTTTTGCCTTCCAGGCGCTGCTCGAATTGTTCCAGGTCGGCGCTGCGGTCGTCTTTGGTCAGCCCCAGCTCCTGCTGAATCAGCTTGAGCTGCTCCTTGAGGAAGAACTCGCGCTGATGCTCGCCAATGGTGCGGTTCACCTCAGCCGACAGTTCGCTTTGCAGGCGCGCCACTTCCACTTCCTTGCGCAGCATCGGCAGCACTTTTTCCATGCGTTCCAGTACGGGCACGGTGTCGAGCACATCTTGCAGCTCTTTAGGCGTGGCGGTGGTAAGCGCGGCGGCAAAGTCGGTGAGCGGCGATGGCTGGTTAGGGCTGAAGCGGTTCAGGTAGTTCTTCAACTCTTCGCTGTACAGCGGGTTGAGCGGCAGCAATTCTTTGATCGCGTTGATCAGCGCCATGCCATACGCCTTCACCTCATCGCGGCGGTCATCGGCACTCGGTGGGTACTCCACTTCCGCCAAGTAGGGCGGACGATGCCGTTTCAGCCAGCCGCGAATCTTCACCCGTTGCATGCCTTGGGCTACGAATTGCAGCTTGCCGTCGACGCGGCTGGCCTGGTGAATTTTCACCAGCGTGCCGTGCTCGGGAAGGCTGTCGGTATTGAAATGGCGCGGGTCGGTCACCGGTTCGTCGACGTAGAACAGCGCCAGGCTGTGGTGGTCGGTTTTGCCGACCAGCTCCAGCGTTTCGGTCCAGTGTTCTTCGTTGACGATCACCGGCAACACCTGGGCCGGGAAGAACGGGCGGTTATGAATAGGAATAACGTAAAGCCGTTCAGGCGGGCGCACGTTGGGCAACGCCAGGGCGTGGGGAAGGTGCAGGCCCTCGGGCATTTGCGTTTCGTCGTCGTCGATATCAGTAACGTGGTCGTTCATGCGGCACCTGTGATCACTACATGACTAGGTAGATGGGTCGGACGGGTAACTAATTCAATGGCGCGCGTTGATTGACAAGCGAAGCGGCTCGATTTTGCGCCTGGGCAGCGCACCCATAAGTTGCTGCAGGCCCCGGAAAAAGCCAGCTTGCGTGGCATTCACCCGTCGGTTGCGGCTGGGAAAAATGGCCCGTTCACGTACCATGCGCGCCTCATTTCGACCCGCCTTGCGCCATGCTTGAAGCTCGCCTGCTCCGTCTCGACGACCAAACCCATGAACACGCTCACGACCACCATCAACTGGTGTTGTCGCTGGCTGGCCGTGCGGAATTCGAGGTGAACGGGCGTGGCGGTGAGGTGTGCCGGATGCGCGCGTGCCTGGTGCCGGGCGATGCCGAGCATCAGTTCGCCGGCGTCGGCGACAACCGCATGTTGATCATTGATCTGGATGAACAGGGTAGTTCCGCCGACGACCTGGAACTGCTCGCCCGTCTGTTCGACATGCCGCGTTACCCCGCGCTGGATGCCGACTTCCAAAACCTGCTCAGCTACGCCGGCGCCGAACTGGCGCGCTATGGCAGCGATACGCAGTTGGCGCGCTCCTTGAGTGGTGTGCTGCTGCGCGCCTTGCACGTGCGGCTGTTTGGCGAGCGCAACGAGCGGGCGCCCGGCCCGTTGAACGTCGAGCGGCTCGACGCCTATATCGACCAACACCTGGCCCGGCGCATCAGCGTGGCGGAACTGGCCCACGTCGCGTGCTTGAGCCCCAGCCATTTCCACGCGCAGTTCAAAGACAGCCTCGGCCTCACGCCGCACCAGTACCTGCTGAAAATTCGCCTCGACCGCGCCTCGCGCTTGTTGCGTGAAAGCAGCCTGCCGCTGATTCGCATCGCCGAAGAGTGCGGTTTCTCCAGCCAGAGCGCGCTCACCACCGCCATGCGCCGCTATTTGGGCCTCACGCCGAAACGTCTGCGCGGCGAGCCGTAGCGCTGATTGCCAGCAATACTGGGCCTCGCCCATTTCCCGTCTATATTTCCTACATGCGGCCGCCGGCTGACGCCTTTCTGTGGTGGTGGCACATTGCCGCTTTTTTGCAGGTGAAGTTCTCGTGTAACTCCGTTAGGCTGCTGGTCAGCGCGTTGATGGTGACGGGGTAAAGCGCTCTAAACCGCCGTATCGCCTCAGACTTCAAGGCCACACACACAAGGTAGTAGCTATGCCCGAATCGCGTCGCTTGGCCCAGGTTGTTCGCAGGTGTTCGTCATGGCTGTCACTCGCCGCAGTGTGTGTGGTGTTCACCAGTTGCTCGGTCGGCGCGGCGCCGTTTCAAGCCAGCTTTGTGGATGCGCAGGGCAAACCGCTCGAAGGCGCGGTGATCACGCTGCAAGGCCCTACCGATGCGGCCTTACCGGCCCAGACGGCGATCATGGATCAGGTGCAAAAACAGTTCGCGCCATCGGTGCTCGCGGTTCACACCAGTACCAAAGTTACCTTCCCCAACAGCGACAACATTCGCCACCACGTCTATTCGTTCTCGCCGGCCAAGCGCTTCGAGCTGCGGTTGTACGAAGGCACGCCGTCCGAGCCGATTACCTTCGACAAACCGGGCGTGGTGGTGCTGGGCTGCAACATTCACGACTGGATGATCGGCTACATCTATGTCACCGATGACCCCTGGTTTGCCGCCAGCGACGCCGCCGGCAAGGTGCGCCTCGACCTGCCTGCCGGCCATTACAATGTCACGCTCTGGCACCCGAAAGCGCCCGATCTATTGCCGCAAAAGGGCGGCGAACTGACCCTCGGCGACGCTGGCAGCACTCAGCAATACGCGATAAACGTGGGCGCGGCGGCGGATACTTCGGTGCCCGCGCCAGCACCCAAGCCGTCGGCATTTGGCAACGCATTCAAGAAGGCAGCGAGTGAAACTCAGCAATAGCTTCCAATCGCGCATTGCCGGTGTCCTGATCCTGCTGTTGTTGGTGGTGATCGGCACGCTGTACTTCGCCGTAAAAGTGGCCACCGCCGAAGCGGTTAAAAAAACAGGCTGGGGAACAGCTTGAAGTGGGCGTGCGGGTGTTCGAGCGTTTGATGGACATGCGCAGCCGGCAAATTCGTGACGCGGTGCAGGTGCTGTCCTCCGACTTCGGCTTCAAAGACGCAGTGGCCAGCGGCGATAACGCCACCATCCGCTCTGTGCTGGCCAATCATGGTGGCCGCATCGATGCCACTGAAGTGCTGCTGCTCGGCCTCGACGGCACCATCACGGCCACCGCCAGCAGCCTGGCAGCGCCGGCCCAGATCCGTTTCCCGAAGGCGCGCTGTTTCGCTACGCCACCGAACTGGCCGAGGCGCGGCGTAATGGGCAGTCGGCGCTAATCGTGTCGATCAACCACGAGCCGCATCTATTGGTTGAAACCCAGATTCTCGCGCCCATTCCGATCGCCCGTGTGGTCATGGGCTTTCGCATGGACGAAGCGCTGGCGGCTGAGCTGCGCGCGCTGACCAACCTCGACGTGTCGTTCCTGGCCATTGAAGACGGTTCCCCCGGCCGCCTGATCAGCACGCTGAGTGCGGCGCAGGAAACCGAAATGATGTCCTCGAACCTGCAGCTGGAACGCACCACCACGCTGAAGGAATTCGAGTTTTCCGGGCAGCGGTACCTGAACGAGCAACTGGTGCTGGCCACCGGCAGCCACTACCAAGTGCAAGCGTTTTTACACAGTTCGCTGGATCAGGCGCTGGTCGCCTTCAAGCCGCTGGATCAGCGCGTGCTGCTGATTGCGGTCTGTGCGCTTATTGCCTCGCTGGCCGGCGCCTTGTTATTGGCGCGCAGCATTTCACGTCCGGTTCGTGAGCTGGCGCGGGTGGCCGAGCGAGTCGGGCAGGGGGACTACCAGGGCACCCTGGATTTGCACCGCAGCGATGAGCTGGGTGTGCTGGCCAAAACCTTTCAGCAAATGCAGACCGACCTCGCCGAGCGCGAACGGCAACTCGCCTACAACGCCTTGCACGACGGCCTGACCGGCTTGCCCAATCGCACCCTGGCCATCGAGCGGCTTGGCAGTTCGATTACCGCCGAGCGCCCGGTGGCGTTGCTGAACCTGGGCATCGGCAATATCCGTTCGGTCAACGAAACCTGCGGTGCCGGCGGCAGCGACCTCGCCTTGCAACAAGTCAGCCGCCGTCTGCAAGCGGTGCTGCGCCCGGGCGACAGCCTGGCGCGGCTATTAGCCGATGAGTTCCTGTTGATGGTCGATGGCAGCGACCGCGACAGCGCCGTGGCCACCGCCGACCAGTTGCAGCAGTTGCTGATCAAGCCCTTGCGGGTCGGCAGCCATGACATTGCCCTCGATTGCGCCATTGGCATCGCCGTTTACCCGGACGATGGCGCCACGCCCGACGAGCTGCTGCGCCGCGCCAACCTCGCCATGCGCGACGCCGCCACCGCGCCGGGCCGCTTGCAGCTGTACCAGCACGGCCGCGAAGACGACCACGAGCGCCAGATCACCCTGATCCGCGACTTGCGCCGAGCGGCCGAAGCCGGCGAGCTGGTGCTGCATTACCAGCCCAAGCTCAACATCAAAGAGGGCCATGTGCGCCAAGCCGAAGCGCTGTTGCGGTGGCAGCATCCGCAATACGGCATGGTTTCGCCAGGCGAGTTCATTCCGCTGGCCGAGCGCACCGGCAGTATTCAGGGCCTTACCGCCTGGGTAATCGAAGACGTGCTGCGGCAACTGCGGGAATGGAACCAGCGCGGGCTGCGGGTGTTGATGTCGTTAAACATTTCCGCTGAAGACCTGCACGACATCGGCCTGGCCACCCGTGTCAGCCGTTTGCTGGCGCATTACGCGGTACCGGCCGAGCAACTGATTTTCGAAATCACCGAAAGCGCCGTCATGGCCAACCCCGACATTGCCCTGAAAGTGCTGCACAGCCTGCGCGCCTGCGGCATCAGCTTGTCGGTCGACGATTTCGGCACCGGCTATTCCTCGCTTGCCCAGCTCAAACGCATGCCCGTACAGGAATTGAAGATCGACCAATCGTTTGTGCGCGAACTGGACGATGCCAGCGAAGACTCGGTGATCGTTCGTTCCACCATCGAAATGAGCCACAGCCTGGGCCTGAAAGTGGTGGCCGAAGGCGTCGAATTCGAGCGCAGCCTGCGCCTGCTGCAAAAATGGAAGTGCGACACCGCCCAGGGCTATCTCATCAGCCGGCCGCTCACGGCCAGCGCGTTCGAGGCCTGGGTCGCACAGCCGTTACACGCCAACCTGGCGATGGCGCATTAGATCTGCACAGGGATGAGCCAATGATTAAAACCGTGAGCGCGCTGACCCTGGGGCTCAGCCTGACATTCGGCACCAGTCTGGTGCTGGCCGACAACGGCCGCCTGCTCGCCACCGGCGGTGCCAGCAGCATCGACGGCGCGGCCGGCGGCGGCATTACGCCCTGGGCCGTGCTGGCCGGCTATGGCGAGCAGGGCGAGTGGGGCGGCAATGCCTTTGTCACCCGCGTGGAAACCGGCGACTACCGGCTCGATGTAGCGGGCGGCGCGGTGTCGTACGGCAACCGCATCGAGCTCTCCTACGCCCGTCAACGCTTTGATCTCGGCACGTTGGCGCGCGACCTGAACCTGCCGGAAAACACCCTGAGCCAAGACATCTTCGGCCTTAAGGTTCGCCTGTTCGGCGACCTGATGTACGACCAGTTGCCGCAGGTTTCCCTGGGCATCGAACACAAACGGCAGAAAGACTTTCTGGTGCCCAGCCTGGTTGGCGCCGCCCGCGACGAAGACACCGAAGGCTATATCACCGCCAGTCGCCTGTTCCTCGGCGGCGCGTTTGGCTACAACCTGCTGGTTAACGGCGGCCTGCGCTACAGCCGGGCGAACGAGTTGGGCTTGCTGGGCTTTGGCGGTGACCGGCGCGATGAGCGCAGCGTGCTTAAAGAAGGATCGGTCGCGGTGCTGTTCAACCCCCGCTGGGCGCTGGGCGTGGAATACCGTGAGAAGCCCGACAACCTGTCCTTTGCCGGCGAAAGCGATTGGGCAGACGTGTTTATCGGTTACTTCCCCAACAAGCACCTTTCCGTGGTGCTGGCCTACGCCCGCTTGGGCGAGATCGCCACGCTGGACAACCAGGACGGCGCTTACTTGTCCATCCAGGGGAGCTTTTAGCATGCGCCTGCTACTCAGCCTGATGCTGGTGCTGCTCGCCGCCTGCGCCCAGCAACCGCCCACCGATGACAGCCTCTACCGGGAGCTGGGTGAGCGCGAAGGCATTACTCGCATCGTCGAAGGCATGTTGCTCAACATTGCCAAAGACCCGCGCATCGTTGAGCATTTCGCCAACGTCGATATCGAGCGCCTGCGCGACAAGTTGGTCGAGCAGTTCTGCGTGCAAGCCGGCGGCCCCTGCAGTTACACCGGCGACACCATGGAAGAAAGCCACAAAGGCCAGAACCTGACCCGCAGCGACTTCAACGCCCTGGTTGAAGACCTGCAAGACGCCATGGCCAAAGAGGGCGTGCCGCAGCGGGCGCAGAATCGGTTGCTGGCGCGGCTGGCCGCGATGCGCGGGCAGGTGATTGAGCGGTAGGGGCCAAGGAGACGTTTTTATAGGAGCGACCTTGGTCGCGAACCCTGGAAACGCTGGTCGCCGAGGTTTGCAGGGTTCGCTAGCCAGCTAGCTCCTACAGGGCATCGCATCATCATTAGCCGAAGTTCCCGCCCCCGGAGTTTTCAACAAAAACTCCAGAGTTTTTAATAAGAACCCCGTCGCACTAAGCCTCTACATTCCGTGCTCCGCTTTTCCGCCCCTACTGTCCGAATGTTCACATTGCCCGGGGGCTTGCACTAAACCCAATAAAGCGTCGAGCGTTTCCTACGGACGGATGCCGTACTGGTTTTCATCGCCGGGCCTGGCCCGTGCGATGTTTGCGACAGGCGCCACAAGCGCCATCGGGTTTTACAGCAATTGAAAAAACCAACGCCGAAGGCGGGCTATCCCCAGCTTTCGCATAACAACAAATAAGAGAGACCTTTCTTATGACTGCCAGCACTCCCATGCTGATCACCTTTGTGGTGTACATCGCCGCCATGGTCATGATCGGCCTGTTCGCCTACCTGCGTACCAAAAACCTCTCCGACTACATTCTCGGCGGCCGTAGCCTCGGCAGTTTCGTTACGGCGTTGTCCGCCGGTGCTTCGGACATGTCCGGCTGGCTGCTCATGGGCCTGCCAGGCGCGGTGTACATGTCCGGCCTGTCGGAAAGCTGGATCGCCATCGGCCTGATCATCGGTGCCTACCTCAACTGGCTGTTCGTGGCTGGTCGTCTGCGCGTGCAAACCGAGCACAACGGCAACGCCCTGACCCTGCCGGACTACTTCACCAACCGTTTCGAAGACACCAGCAAGGTGCTGCGCATTTTCTCGGCGCTGGTCATTCTGCTGTTCTTCACCATCTATTGCGCTTCGGGCGTGGTAGCCGGTGCGCGGCTGTTTGAAAGCACATTCGGCATGAGCTACGAAACGGCGCTGTGGGCCGGTGCTGTGGCGACCATTGCTTACACCTTCATCGGTGGTTTCCTGGCAGTGAGCTGGACGGACACCGTGCAGGCGTCGCTGATGATCTTCGCCCTGATCCTCACGCCCATCGTGGTCATGCTGGCTACCGGCGGTATCGACCCCACCTTCGCCGCCATTGAGCTGAAAGACTCCACCAGCTTCGACATGCTCAAAGGCGCGAGCTTTATCGGCGTGATTTCGCTGATGGGCTGGGGCCTGGGCTATTTCGGTCAGCCGCACATTCTGGCGCGCTTCATGGCCGCTGACTCGGTGAAGTCGATTGCCACGGCCCGTCGTATTTCCATGACCTGGATGGTGCTGTGCCTGGGCGGCGCGGTCGCCGTGGGCTTCTTCGGTATCGCTTACTTCTCGGCGCACCCGGAAGTCGCTGGCGCCGTCACCGAGAACCCGGAGCGCGTGTTTATCGAACTGGCGAAAATCCTCTTCAACCCGTGGGTGGCCGGTGTGCTGCTGTCGGCCATTCTGGCTGCGGTGATGAGCACCTTGAGCTGCCAATTGCTGGTGTGCTCCAGCGCCCTGACCGAAGACTTCTACAAATCCTTCCTGCGTAAAAACGCCTCGCAAGTGGAGCTGGTCTGGGTCGGCCGCGCCATGGTGCTGCTGGTTGCCATCGTGGCCATCGCCATCGCGGCTAACCCGGAAAGCAAAGTATTGGGCCTGGTTTCCTACGCTTGGGCCGGCTTCGGCGCGGCGTTCGGGCCAGTGGTGCTGATTTCCCTGACCTGGAAAAACATGACCCGCAACGGCGCGCTCGCCGGCATGTTGGTCGGTGCCCTGACCGTGATCCTGTGGAAAAACTTCCTCAACGATCTGGGCCTGTACGAAATCATTCCGGGCTTTATCTTCGCCTCCATCGCCATTCTGGTGTTCAGCAAGATTGGCCATGGCCCGACGCCGACTATGTTGGCGCGCTTCGATAAGGCCGAGCAGGAATATCAGGACGCCTGATTACGTTTTTAGTGCTTTTTGCCGGCTCCTAGTGAGCCGGTTTTTTTTGCCTGAATTTCAGTAAATCGTCATTCCCGCGCAGGCGGGAATCCAGGCTCGCCGCTAGGACGCCGATATTCGTAACGCCACAAATGCCGTTTTGAATCCCCGCGCCCATCAGCAACTTAGAACACATTTATCTAAAACTCTCAGGCCCTAAGCCGGTCTGCTTCAGTAGCGCAGTGAAAGCGCGCCCCCTTCATCCCCAACGGAAACCCGGTAAGGACTATGTGCGGAATATCTGGAGAGTTACGTTTCAACAATCGCCCCGCCGACCTCGCAGCGGTCGAGCGCATTACCCATCACCTCGCCCCGCGAGGCCCCGATGCCCACGGCTTTCATAGCCAGGGTTCGATCGCGTTGGGCCACCGGCGGCTGAAAATCATGGACCTGGAGGAAGCCTCCGGTCAGCCGATGATCGACAGCCAACTGGGCTTGTCGATGGTCTTCAACGGTGCCATTTACAACTACCCGGAGCTGCGCACCGAGCTGCAAGCGCTGGGCTATCAGTTTTTCTCGACGGCGACACCGAGGTGTTGCTCAAGGGCTACCACGCGTGGGGCGCCGATCTGCTGCCCAAGCTCAACGGCATGTTTGCCTTCGCCATCTGGGAGCGCGACAAGCGCGAGCTCTTCATCGCCCGCGACCGTCTGGGCATCAAGCCGCTGTACCTGTCGCACACCGCCGAGCGCCTGCGTTTTGCCTCCACCTTGCCGGCCTTGCTGCAAGGAGGCGATATCGACAAAACCCTCGACCCGGTCGCCCTCAACCACTACCTGAACTTCCACGCCGTGGTGCCGGCGCCGCGCACGCTGCTGGCCAACGTCAGCAAGCTGCCGCCCGCCACCTGGCTGCGTATCGACGCCAACGGTAAAACCACCCAGCAAACCTGGTGGACCCTGAACTACGGCGCCGCTGCAGACGAACAGGGCTACGGCCTGACGGAATGGCGCGACCTGACGCTGGACAGCCTGCGCGAAGCCGTGGCCATTCGCCAACGCGCGGCCGTGGATGTGGGCGTGCTGCTTCGGGTGGCGTCGATTCCAGCTTGCTGGTGGGCCTGCTGCGTGAAGTGGGCGGAAAACCTGTCGACCTTCTCGATTGGTTTCCAGGACGCCGGCGGCGAGCGCGGCGACGAATTTCAATATTCCGACCTGATCGCCCAGCACTACGGCACCCGCCATCACCAGCTGCGCATTGACGAGCGCGAGATCATCGAGCAACTGCCGGCCGCCTTCCGCGCCATGAGCGAGCCGATGGTCAGCCATGACTGCATCGCCTTCTATCTGCTGTCCCGCGAAGTGGCCAAGCACTGCAAGGTGGTGCAGAGCGGGCAGGGCGCCGATGAGCTGTTCGCCGGTTACCACTGGTACCCGCTGGTGGACGGTGCGGCCGACCCGTATGCCGCTTATCGCGCGGCCTTTCTGGACCGCACCTACGACGAATACCGCGACACCGTGCAACCCGCCTGGCTGACGGGCGACCGCGCCGGCGATTACGTGCGCGAGCACTTCCAGCGCCCCGGCGCTGAGGCTGCTGTAGACAAAGCGCTGCGTCTGGACAGCACGGTGATGCTGGTCGACGACCCGGTCAAACGCGTGGACAACATGACCATGGCCTGGGGTTTGGAGGCGCGTACGCCGTTTCTGGATTACCGCCTGGTGGAACTGTCGGCGCGCATCCCGGGCGCTTCAAGTTGCCCGATGGCGGCAAGCAGGTGCTCAAGGAGGCAGCCTCGTTTGGTGATTCCCGCAGCCGTTATTGATCGGCCGAAGGGCTATTTCCCGTGCCGGGCCTCAAGCATTTGGAAGGCAACACGCTCGGTTGGGTGCGCGACCTGCTGCTGGACCCCAGCCAGGATCGCGGCCTGTTCAACCCCACCATGCTGGATCAATTACTCACCGACCCCCAAGGCCAACTCACCCCGTTGCGCGGCTCCAAGCTGTGGCAGTTGGCGGCCTTGAACCTGTGGTTAAGCGAGCAGGGCCTGTAACGGGCCCGTGTTTTCGATGGTTTTCAGACGGTCTGTTTTGCAAGGGAATTTTTGTTGATGAAAGGCTATGCCTACAGCCAGCGCCTGTTGCGCGGCCAACCGCCGTCCTATGAGCGCTTGCAGGCGCGTTTTGCCGAAGATGGTGACCAGAACCCGCACCCGCCGCAGGCACTGCATTGCGGCTGGGGAAGGATTCTGATCGGGCACACCTACCCGACGCCTGAACTGCTGGCCAGCGATCTGCTGAACGAAAAACCCGGCGAACGTGACATCGCGTTGTACGTGTCGGCGCCGCATCAAGTGTTGGCGCAGGCGCCGCAGGGTTCGTTCCTTGACCCTCGGACACGTTGCGCCTGTGGTTCACCGACTACCGCCAGGCGCGCCGTGGTTTTCGCGGGTTCAACGTGCGTCGCGCGCAGAGCGTGGAAGACTGGCAAGCGCTGAACAATCTGTATCAGGAACGCGGCATGTTGCCCGTGGACCCGGAGCGCCTGACGCCGCGCGAGGAAGGCGGCCCGGAATACTGGCTGGCCGAAGACGCCGACAGCGGCATGATTATCGGCGGCATGATGGGCCTCAATCATCGCAAAGCCTTCAACGACCCCGACAACGGTTGCGCTTCCTGGTGCCTGGCCGTGTCGCCGCGCTGCACGCGACCGGCGTGGGCGAGGTGCTGGTGCGCCACCTCATCGAGCACTTTATGAGCCGGGGCCTGAGCTACCTCGACTTGTCGGTGCTGCACGACAACCATCAAGCCAAGCGCTTGTACGCCAAGCTGGGTTTCCGCGACCTGGCCACGTTCACGCTCAAGCGCAAGAACGGCATCAACGAAACCCTGTTTCTGAGGCCCTGGGCCGGAAGCGGAGCTAAACCCGTACGCCAAGATCATCGTCGACGAAGCCCGTCGTCGCGGCATCGAGGTGCAGGTGGACGACGCCGAAGCTGGCCTGTTCACCCTCAGCCAGGGCGGGCGGCGCATTCAGCAGCCGCGAGTCGCTGAGCGATTTGACCAGCGCCGTGAGCATGACGCTGTGCCAAGACAAAGTGCTTCACCCACCGCGCCTTGCGCCGTGTGGGCCTGGAGTTGCCGGCCCAGCAGTTGGCCGGCGAGCCTGAAGAGAACGCCGACTTTCTCGCCGAACATGGCCGCGTGGTGGTCAAGCCCGTGGATGGCGAGCAGGGCAAGGGTGTGGCCATCGACTTGCGCAGCGACGAAGAAGTCGAGGCCGCCATCAAGCGCGCCAAGGCGTTCGATAACCGCGTGCTGCTGGAAAGTTTCCACGAAGGCGCCGACCTGCGCATTCTGGTGATCGGCTTTGAAGTGGTGGCCGCTGCTATCCGCCGTCCGGCTGAGGTGATTGGTGATGGACGCCACAGCATCGGCGCTCTGATCGAAGCACAAAGCCGCCGTCGGCAAGCGGCCACGGGCGGTGAAAGCCGTATTCCACTGGATGAAGAAACCCACCGCACCCTGCGCGCCGCCGGTTTCGACTACGACAGCGTGTTGCCCGCCGGCCAACGCTTGGCGGTACGCCGTACAGCTAACCTGCACACGGGCGGCACTCTGGAAGACGTCACCGAGATTCTTCATCCGGTGCTCGCCGATGCCGTGCCGTACGCGCGGCGCGGGCGCTGGATATTCCCGTGGTCGGCCTCGACCTGCTGGTGCCGGCAGCCGATCAGCCCGAGTACGTGTTTATCGAAGCGAACGAGCGCGCCGGCCTGGCCAACCACCAACCGCAGCCGACGGCAGAACGGTTTGATCGACCTGCTGTTTCCGCTTAGCCAGACCGCTGGCTGATCATCCGTCGTCCCCGCGCACGCGGGGATTCAGCAAATGGGTTGGCGCGGCCTTCGCGTCACACCCTGCCATTCTGGATTCCCGCCTGGGCGGGAATGACGTCATTCATAGAAGGAGACCTGAATGAAAAAAGTCCCCGAACCCGACCTCGACTACCTGCGCCGCGTGCTGCTGGAAATGCTCGCTATTCCCAGCCCCACCGGTTTCACCGACACCATCGTGCGCTACGTGGCCGAACGCCTGGAAGAACTCGGCATTCCGTTCGAACTGACCCGTCGAGGCACCATTCGCGCCACCATCAAGGGCAAGCAGAACAGCCCCGACCGCGCGGTATCCACTCACCTGGACACCATCGGCGCCATTGTTCGGCAAGTGCAAGACAACGGTCGTTTGGGCCCGGCACCAGTGGGCTGCTGGTCGAGCCGGTTCGCCGAAGGCAGCCGCGTTAGCGTGTTTACTGAAACCGGCGTATTCCGTGGCAGCGTGTTGCCGCTGATGGCCTCCCGGGCACGCGTTCAACACGGCCATCGACCAGATGCCGATCAGTTGGGACCACGTTGAATTGCGCCTGGATGCTTACAGCAGCACCCGCGCGGACTGCGAGTCGCTGGGCATTAATGTGGGTGACTTCGTGGCCTTCGATCCGCTGCCCGAGTTCACCGAGAGCGGCCATATCAGCGCCCGCCATCTGGACGATAAAGCCGGCACCGCCGCCTTGCTCACCGCGCTCAAAGGGTTGGTCGAAAGCGGCATCGAGCCGGCCATAGACTGCCACCCGCTGTTCACCATCACCGAGGAAGTGGGCTCGGGGGCGGCCGGGGCGTTGCACTGGGATGTGAGCGAGTTCGTCGGCATCGACATCGCGCCGGTAGCGCCGGGGCAACAATCCAGCGAGCACACCGTCAGCGTGGCCATGCAGGATTCCGGCGGGCCGTACGACTATCACTTGTCGCGCCACCCGCTGCGCCTGGCGGAAAAAAACGAAGTGCCGGTGCGCCGCGACCTGTTTCGCTACTACCACAGCGATGCGCAATCGGCCGTTGCGGCGGGCCACGACACCCGCACGGCTCTGCTAGCCTTTGGCTGTGACGCGACCCACGGCTACGAACGTACCCATATCGACAGCCTGGCGGGCCTCAGTCGTTTGCTCAGCGCCTACATCTTGAGCCCGCCGGTATTTGCCAGCGATGCCAAGCCGGGCGGCCAGTCGCTGGAGAATTTCAGCCACCAGATCGAGCACGATGCGCAGATGGAAAGCGACACCCGGGTGCCAACGGTAGAGAGCGTGTTGAACGCGTGAAAACGACACTTGAAGGGCGGCCGGCATAGAGGCAAAGTGCCAGACAAACAAGAGTGGAGCGAACTGACAGCTCTGCCGGAAATTTGCCAGAGGTTTACGGATGCCTCGTGTTTGTTTGGTCTTGCTGCTGTGCCTGTTCGCTGGAGGCTCCTGGGCCAGCGTACGTACGCTTGCCCCGCTTAATCAGGACGACCTGCGCCTGTCGCTGTCGCCTTATGTGGGCTATATCGAAGATCCCAAAGGCATTCTCAGCCTTGAGCAGGTTCTGGCCATTCCCGACGAGGAATTCACCGGCGCCCGCAGCGACCACGTTAATGTCGGCAAAAACGCCTCGGTGTGGTGGTTCAAGGTTCGCTTGCTGAATAGCCGCCCGCACGATCTGGCGGGCTATCTGGAAATCAACTATCCGCTGCTCGACCATATTCAACTCTTCCTCAAAACCGCTGACGGCAAGGTGGCGATCCAGGAAAGCGGTGATCGTTTTGCCTTCTCCCAGCGCCCGGTGCAGGTGCGCAATTTCTGGTTCCCATGGCTCTGCCGCAGGGCGAGAGCACGGTAATTCTGCGTATTGAAAGCACCAGCACGTTGTTCGTGCCGATGTTTTTCAGCACCTACAGCGCCAGCGCCGCCGCTCAGGAAAACCTCATGGGCGTGAACGGCGCCTTCTACGGCGTGCTGTTCGCGATGTTCTGCTACAACCTGTTCCTGTTCTTTTCCCTGCGCGAACGGGCGTACTTCTGGTACCTGGTTTACAACCTCAACATCGGTCTGTTCGCCGCCAGTTTCGACGGCATGTTGTTCAAGCTGATGCCCAACCTGATCGAGCTGCAATCGGTGAGCATCTATGTGCTGATGTTCCTGCACAGCTTCAGCGCCACTCAGTTCAGCCGTCACTTCCTGCACACCGCGCAGTTCTCGCCCCGGCTGGACCGTGGCCTGCAATACCTGATGGCGCTGATTTTGTGTTGCATGGCCTCGGTGGCGGTGATCGGCCTGCAAGCCTGGAACATTCTGGCCAGCCTCACGGTGCTGTCGGTGTCGTTTATTTTGTTGGTCAGCGGCGTGTACATCTGGCGCCAAGGCCTGCGCTACGGCTCGTACTACATTCTGGCGTGGGGCATTTTGCTGACCTCGTTTATCGTCGCCACCAGCGGCTCGCTGGGCATCGAAATCTTCGGCATTTATGGCGGCACGATGGTCAAGGTGGGCGTCACCATCGAGTTGATCACGCTTTCCATCGGCCTGGCCGACCGCATCAACCTGCTCACAAGAAGAAGGCTTCCGTTCGCGCCAGGCGGCGGCCAAGTCGGAAATTGAAAACCAGGCCAAGAGCCGTTTCCTGGCCAAGATGAGCCACGAAATTCGCACGCCGCTCAACGGCGTTTTGGGCATGTTGCAACTGCTCAAGGGCACCTCGCTGGACCGCAGCCAACGCTTTTACGTCGACACCATCGCCAGCTCCGGCAGCTCGCTGATGGCGGGTGATCAACGACATCCTCGACTACGCGCGAATCGAGTCCGGCAAGCTGAGCCTGGAAAACATCGAGTTCGATCTCGAAGTGCTGATTTCGGACACCCTGACCCTGTTCACCGCCCAGGCGCTGGAGAAAAACCTGCGCCTGTACGTGAGCCTGGAAACTGGCGTGCCGCAGCGCATCAAAGGCGACCCCACTCGGCTGAAACAGGTGCTAATGAACCTACTGAGCAATTCGCTGAAGTTCACCGCCCAAGGGCATGTGGCCGTCAGCGTGTGCCGGCGCAATAACAGCCTGCTGGGCGATCCGCACCCGATCTTCGCCGTGAGCGACAGCGGCATCGGTATTTCCGGCGATGCACAAACGCAATTGTTCGAATCGTTCTCCCAAGGCGACTCCAGCACCACGCGCCGTTACGGCGGCAGCGGCCTGGGCCTGGCCATCAGCAAAGAGCTGGTGGAAATGATGGGTGGCACGATTGAAGTGCAAAGCACGCCGGGGCAGGGCACGCGCCTGGCATTCGATATCGCCCTGCAAGAAGGTGAGCGCAACGACGACCGACTGCGCCAACTGTTGAAAGGCAAAACCGCGCTGATCACTTCCCTAGACGGCCTTGGCCTTGATGCCCTGAGTCGCTTGCTGGAGCGCTGGGGCATGCGCACCGAACGCTGCCAGAACCCGGAAAAGCTGCAGGCTTATCTGGATGACTTTGCCGTCACGCCGTTGCTCATTCTGGATGGCGCCGTGGCCCGGCAGCGTTGTGCATTGGCTCGACGCCCTGCGCCCGCGCCTGGAAAAGGGCCAACGCATTCTGCTGCTGTGCCCGCCCGAACAATGCCAGCTGTTGCCGCCGAGCAACGGCCCGCGCTTGCTCAACCTCGCCCAACCGTTAGCCATTACGCCGCTGCGCGGAAGCACTGCTGGAGTTTTACCAGGAACGGCGCAGCGAACACCGCCCGCCGCGTGACGAGCAAACGGGCAATAGCGCCTGCATTCTGGTGGTGGAAGACAACCCGGTGAATCAACTGGTGGTGCAGGGCCTGCTGAAAAAGCGCGGCTACGTGGTGCGCGTGGTCGCCAATGGGGTTGAAGCCGTCAAAGACTACAGCCGCGACCCCAGCGCCGTTGATTTGGTCTTGATGGACTGTGAAATGCCGGAAATGGACGGCTTCGAAGCCACGCGGCAAATCCGTCGGCTGGAGAAGCAACAAAACCTGCGCGCCGTGCCCATTGTTGCGCTCACCGCGCATATCCTCGACGAGCACCGCGAGCATGGCGCCCAGGTGGGCATGGACGACTTCCTGAGCAAACCGTTGGACTGTCAGGTGCTGTACGACACCCTTGATCGTTTCCTGGTCGCCAGAGAGCAAACCCCAGCCAGCGAAGAAATTTCGCCGTCTTAATGGGACGGCGTGGAGTGGGTTAACATCGCCGGGCTTTCTGGAGAAGTGCCATGTTGATCCCGCAAGAAATGCTTGAACCCGAGACACTCACACGCCTGATCGAAGATTTCGTCACCCGTGACGGCACCGACAACGGCGACGAAACCCCACTCGACACCCGCGTCGCCCGCGTGCGCCGCGCCCTGGACAAAGGCGAGGCGGTGATTGTTTTCGACGTGGAAAGTGAACAGTGCCAGCTCGCCATGAAGCGCGACGTGCCGAAGGAATGGTTGGAAGAGTGAGCGAAACCACATTCAGCTTTTTACAGAATGCAATTCAGGACGGAATCGCGCGCGGCCCCAACAAGATAATCAACGCGCCCACCACGCAAAACGCCGCGCCGATCCAATCGGTGCTCAGCGGCTGCGCCCGCTCCACCACACCCAACCAGAACAACGACGCCACCATGTAGATGCCGCCATACGCGGCATAGGCGCGCCTGGCATACGCCGCTTCCACGCGGGTGAGCAGTAACGCAAACAGCACCAGGCTGATAAGCCCCGGCGCAATCCACCAGGCGCTTTCCCAGCGCAGCCACGACCAAAGGCGTAGCAGCCGGCAATTTCAAACAGCGCGGCGAGGAAGAACCACAGGTAATTGAGCATGCAGATGCGGCCTTGGCGAGATAGCTGTGCAACGCGCTTTCGCGTTCCCAGGCGCAGCGAACCAGCAGGCCGCCGCTGTCTTGCGGGCTGTGAAAGCCCTGTTCCGATTCCCAGCGAAAGGTGCGGCTGCCGCTCAGCTCGGTTTCCAGGTGTACCACTGCGCTGCCCCAGTACAAGCGCTTGAGCAGCGCCGAACTGCTCGACCCACAAACTCCATTCGTATTCGATGGCCCGGTAGCTGGCGCCGAAATGGATGACTTGCGTCTGGTACAAGCCTTCGCCGAGCTGTGGGGCAAAACGAAAACATGTCGCGGCCAATAAACGGCCAGGCATCGCCGCTGGGCAGGGCTCGCAGTTCACGCCTGTTGATCGCACGACGCACACGCGCCTACTCTGGATCCGTCGACGGCCAGTCGCGGATGCAGCCATAGACGATGGATTCAGACTCCAAGCGGGTACTCCAGACAGCAGGGAATAGGGCGCCGCAGATATTACCAGCGGGTCAGTGTCAGGGGCAGCGACAAATGCTTGGGGCCTAAGAGCATCGCGGCTAATCGCAATGCCGCCCAGCCGCTCTCACAGAACACGAAACCTGTAGGAGCGGCTTTAGCCGCGATGATTTTGAATCCACCCAAACCTTCCGCCCTGCGTCGGGCTCGCCACACACTGCGTGCCCGCGCGCAAATACGGTTGGCGTGGGCGCCATGCTTTTGAGCACTTGCACCGGCACGCCGAGGTAAAGCGAAGCCTTCCGCCGCCCGCCCGGGCACGAACGCAGTGAGCGTGCCGAAGTGGTTGTCGCCCAGGTAAAACACAAACGTGGCGGTGCGGTTCAGCGAGCGCGAACTGAGAATGCGCCCGCCCGCGCCGACGCTTTCGATGCGGTTGTCGCCCGTGCCGGTTTTGCCGCCCAGGGTCATGGCGCTGCTGTCGTCCAGAGTGAAACTGCCGTTCAAGCGCCGTGCGGTGCCCTTGGCCACCACCTGCGCCAGGGCGCCGCGCAAAGCCGTCGCCACCTCGCTGGAGAGCACGCGCTTGCCTTGATCGGGGTTGGTGCTAGTTGCGCTTCGCGGCGTGCCTGCGGCAAAGTGCAGGCCGTCGATGCGCACGGTGGGCTGGCGAATGCCGTCGTTGAGGATGATGCCCATCAGTTCCGCCAACGCAGCGGGGCGATCACCCGAACTACCGATGGCGGTGGCAAGCGACGGCACCAGGTGGTCGAACGGGTAGCCGACGCGCTGCCAGCGCTGGTGGATGTCCAGAAACGCTTCAACCTCCAACATGATGCGAATGCGGCTGTCGCGCGCGCGTTTGTGCCGACTTTTGAACAGCCAGCCATACACTTCCTGGCGCTGGCTGTTACTGGCGGTCACCGCTTCGTTGAAGCTGGCCTGCGGGTGTTGCAGCAGGTAGCCGAGCAGCCACAGTTCCAGCGGGTGCACGCGGGCGATATAGCCTTGGTCGGGCAGGCTGTAGGCGCCGGGGCCGTATTTTTCATACAGCTCGTGAACGCGTGCCGGCCCGATTTCTTCGGCCACCAGGTGCGCGTTGATAAACGTGCCAAAGGTGGCTTCGTCGACATCCGGCATCAGGTAACGGTGCACCGCCGCCAAGCGCGACGCGGTGGGGTGCATGCCGTCGAGAAAAGGTGTCGAGCCGTTCCGTGGCGTTCTTGCGCTGGTACTTGCGCCAGAAGCGCAGCAAAAACACCGTGCCTCGTGGTCGGCAAACCGCCGCAGGTAATCTTGGCGGCGCGGGTCGTGGTCGTCTTTAAGCAATTGCGCGCTGCTGTTGCTGGCTTGGTAGGTGCTGTAGCGCACCACGTCGCGCATCAGGCGAATGAACGGCAGGTTGATCGACTCTTGCAGCGACTCGCGCATGGTCGGGATACGGCCGTTGTCTCTGCGGCGAAGTTGTTAGTGGTGCAGCCCGCCGCCGGTGAAAAACCGTCTGCCAGGGTTGCCGAATAACGCCGCTCCAGGGCGGCGTCGAGCATGGCACTGAGGCTGGGGTCGTTGCCCGCCGCCAGGTAATCGACGGCCCAGCGCGTGAGGTAATCCTGCGCCTGGCACCTCGACCTTGCGCAGCTGCGCCAGGGTTTGGCCGACGAAGCGGCGGTGCAGTTCGTCGATGATTTCCAAATAGGTGGTCAGTACCCGCAGCTTGGCCGTGGAGCCCAATTCCAGCTTGCTGCCCTCGTTGATGTCGAACGGCTGGTCGGTGCTGTCGGTTTGCACCCGCACCCGTGAACCGTCCGGCGTGCGCTCGAAGAGGGTGAAGCTGTAGCGCACTGCTTGCGTGGTTTGCGCGGTCAGCATGGCGGTCGCCAAGCGCCCCGCCTGGGCGGCGAACGCGGGATCGGCCAAGCGCTGCAAATAATCGCTGGCGGCTTGCTGCAGTTGACCGTTAAGGGTCGTGGTGGCGGCGAGGTCGAGGCGGTCGAAGAGGCGTCACAGCGGCTTATTCAGCAGGCTCGAGCAAGCGGCTGCGCGCCACGCTGATGCCTTTGTTGCTTTCCACCACCTGTACGCCGGGCTGGGCGTTGAGGTCGCGCCAGGTGGCGGTGCTGGCCAAGGCAGTATCGCGCAGGGCCGGGTCGACAACGCCGCCACTGGCCAAACTGCGGGATGTGGCTGTCGGTCAGGGCCGCCAACTGGCTGTGGCCCTGGGCCAGGTAATAAGAAGGGCGGCGCTGGGCGATCATCAGCGACAGCACCTGACGCAGAGGCCAGACCGCGTTGCGCCACATCGGCGCTGGCATCGCTCAGCAGGCGGTTCACCTCGGCGAAGTCGGCGCCATACCAAACCCGCAGGCCATCGGCCATGCCATGCACCTCGCCATACCCCGGCGCTGCCGACAGCGGCACGCTGTTGAGGTAGTCGCGCACAATGTTTTGCCGCGCAGGTAATGTCTGCGGTCTGTTCTGGTAGGCGCGCACGCTGGCCGAGGCCATTTGCTTGAGCCTGTCGACGCCGAGAGGGTCAGGCCATCGGGGGAGTGGCGGTACTTTTCCAGTTGCGTGGCCAACGTGCTGCCGCCGGCGGACTGGCCTTGAACGTCGAGCTTTTTGCCGACCTGGGTGATGGCTGCCATCACGAACCGAGGCCAGTCCACAGCCGGGTTGCTCAGCGGCTGCTGCGGGTCGAGCAGGTAGCGGTTTTCGATGAACAGCAGGCTGTTGACCATCAAGGGCGGAATGTCGTTGAAGTGGGCGTACAGCTGTTGCGGGTAGGTGAAGCTGTACAGCGGCGCGCCTCGGCAGTCGGCGATGGCGAGGCCGCTTTGCAGTTTTTCGGGGTAGGGAATAAAAGGCCGTGGCGGCTGTATTCCATCAAGGCGGGCGAAAAGCGCGCTTGCTGCTGGATGAGGTAATCGCGTTTTTGCAGGCGCTCCAGCATGTCTGGCAAATAGGGCGTAGCCCAGGCGTTTGTCGAACGGGCCGTATTCGGGGTAGCGGATGGCGTTGCTCGGGCCTTCAGCCAATTCATAGGTGAGCGTGGCGGCGTAGCGGCTCAGTTCGCGGGATTGAAACCGGGCGGTGGTGGTTTCTTCGTAGACCAGCCAGGCGCCAGCGACCACCAGCAACAACAGCGTTAACCAGAAGGTTCGCCGCACCGCCCGGCGCCAAGGGGAGCGGGTGGCGGGCGTTTTGCGTTGGGCAAAGGAGAAGAAGTCAGGCCGGGCACCGTTTGCTCAGCCGAATTACTGTTCGATTGCCACAATGCGCCCATGCTCAATATTGGCCTTGGCTCTGCGTTGCTCTGCATGGGTGACAGCGTAGACGCTGTTGTCGGCAGCAAAATGCGGTTAACGTTTCCGCGCGTGTTTTTTCTCTTTTTCTTCGAGCGCCACCATGCAACGCGATCATCGAGAACAGCTCAATTTCAGCTGGCAGGCCAACGCCGACGCCTGGACTGCCGCCGTGCGCGAACAACGCATTGAAAGCCGACGGCTGGTTACCGACGCCGCCATCGTGCGCGCCATTTTGGCCTGCGAGCCCAAGCGCGTGCTGGACATCGGCTGCGGCGAAGGCTGGTTGTGTCGCGGCTTGATGGCCCATGGCATCGAAGCCGTGGGCGTGGATGCTTCGGTGCCGCTGATCGAAACAGCGCGGGCCATTTGTTCCGGGCAATACCCGCGTGTGCGGTTACGCCGACCTTGAAGCGCAGGCGCCGCTGCTGGGCAAGTTCGATGTGCTGGTGTGCAACTTCGCCTTGCTCGACGAACCGCTGGCACCGGTGCTGAATGCCTTGCACAGCCTGATCGCACCGGGCGGCGTGTTGCTGATTCAAACCATCCACCTCGTGGAGTTCGCGGGCGAAGGGCAGTACCAGGACGGTTGGCGCGTCGAGCATTTCGAAGGGTTTGGCGAGGGCTTTGCCGAACCCATGCCGTGGTTCTTCCGCACCCTGGAGTCGTATGCGACGCTGCTGGCCGAAACAGACTGGCGCTTGCAGTGGCTGCAAGAGCCGCTGCATCCGGAAAGTGAACAACCCGGTGTCGCTGCTGCTCTTACTGAAATCCGGGCTCCGATCCTGAGCCCAGATAAGTCGAGCCCACGTCAACCGAGCTAGCCACGGATGCCTCCATGAATCTACTGCTTAACATCGACGTTCCCGACCTCGAAGCGGGTATCGCCTTTTACACCCAAGCGTTCGGCGTGCACCTCAAGCGCTACCTGTTCGACGGCCAGGTGGCGGAGCTGCCGGGTGGCCCCGCGCCGATCTACCTGCTCGCCAACCCTACCGGCAGCCAACCGTGCAAAGGCGCCGCGCGCCAGTACCAGCGCACTGGACGCCAGTGCACGTCGACATCGTGGTCGATGACCTGGCCGCCGCCTACGAACGCGCCATCGCCGCCGGGGCGAAAAACGAAACGCCGATCCGCCACGAAGCCTGGTGCAGCATCGCCACCTTTGCCGACCCGTTCGGCCATGGCTTCTGCCTGATGCAATGGAACGGCGACGGCTATGCCGAAGTGGAAAGCGCCGCTCCATCGCACTCCGCCTTGCAGGAGCCAGCTTGCTGGCGAAGCTGTTGGTTTCCAGGGATTGGCCAGCAAGCTGGCTCCTACGAAAAACAGAACAAAAAATTGGATAAGGAAATGGAACGCCCCATGCACACCGTTCAACTCGCCAACCAAACCCTTCCGGGCCATTGGCCACGGCACCTGGCGCATAAGCGAGCGCGCCAGCGAACACAAGGCCGAAGTGGACGCCCTGCGCCTGGGCGTGGAATTGGGCATGCGCCTGATCGACACCGCTGAAATGTACGGCGAAGGTGGCGCGGAAAACGTGGTGGGTGATGCCCTGCAAGGCATTCGCGATCAGGGTGTATCTGGCTCAGTAGAAGTGTACCCGCACAACGCCAGCACAAGCCGTGGTGCCATCGAAGCCTGCGAACGCAGCCTGAAGCGCCTGCGCACCGACACCCTCGACCTCTACTTACTGCACTGGCGCGGTCAGCACCCGCTGGAAGAAAACCGTCGAGGCATTCGAGCGTTTGCGTGAGCAAGCGCAAAATCCGCGACTGGGGCGTGGTCCAACTTCGACCTCTGACGACATGCTCGATCCGGATGCAACAGCGATTGCGCCGCCGCCAACCAAGTGCTCTACAGCCTGGAGCAACGTGGTGCCGGTTTTGATTTGCTGCCTTGGTGTCAGCAGCAGCACATGCCGCTCTATGGCCTATTGCCCGATTGGGCAGGGCGGCCGGATGTTGGCTGATGTGACGCTGAACCAGATCGCCGAGCGCCGTGGTGTCGGCGCGGCGCAGGTGGCCCTGGCCTGGCTGGTGCAGCAGGGCGGCGTGATGGCGATTCCCCAAAGCGGTGACGCCCAGCCACGTGCGCGCCAACGCCGCTGCCCTTGAGCTGACCCTGGACGCCGCCGACCTGCGCCTGCTTGACGGCGTGTTCCCGCCGCCGACGCGCAAGCAACCCCTGGCCATGGTGTAACGCCTAATGCTCTAGCGCCGAGGTGTGACGCTCAGCCTATTTAGTTGCGCAATTGCCGTAGCGCTCAGCGCGGCGGTGCTGGTGGACGGCGTCAAGCCGTTCGTGCAAAATCCGCCGTACAACGCCGTGTTCGACCAATACCAGCGCCGGCAGCCGCGCGCGTATAACAACGCGCCCGTGCGCATTATCGATATCGACGAAGCCAGCCTGGCGCGCCTGGGCCAATGGCCGTGGCCACGCACGCGGGTGGCCGAGTTGGTGACCAAGCTGCATGAGGCGGGCACGGCGGCGATTGTGTTCGACGTGCTGTTTGCCGAGCCGGACCGCACCTCGCCGGCGTCGCTGTTGAAAGACCAGAGCCTGGACGATGGGCTGATCAGCCAGCTGCAAGCCTTGCCCGATCACGATGCGCAACTGGCCAACGCGCTGACCGCTCGCAACGTGGTGCTCGGCTTTGCTACCGAGCGCCGCGGTGCTGGCGGTGAATTACTCCCTGAGCCGCTTTGGCCTGGTGACTGCCGGGCAACCGCCGCTGGCGTTTCTGCCCAGTTACGCCTCGGCCGTGCGCGCCTTGCCGACACTGGAACAAGCGGCGGCCGGTACGGGCGCGCTGACGTTCGAGCCCGACACCGACGGCGTGGTGCGCAAAGTGCCGCTGCTACTGGCGCTGGGCGAGCAAGTACGACCGTCGCTGGTGGCCGAAGCTTTGCGCGTGGCGCAGCGGGCGGGCATGTACCGAGTGCGGGCCGGCGAGGCGGGTATTGAACAAATCGACATCGGCCGCGTAAATCCCACCAACCGGCGCGGCGAATTCTGGGTGCACTTCACCGAGCCGCAAGCGGCGCGGACCATCCCCGTCTGGCAAGTGCTGGCCGGGCAGGCGCCAGAAGGTTTGGCCGGCAGCATTGCCCTGATCGGCACCTCCGCCCAGGGCCTGCAAGACCTGCGCTTCAGTCCATTGGGCGGCATCATTCCTGGCGTTGAAGTCCACGCGCAGGCGCTGGAGCAAATTCTCAGCGGCGAGTTTTTACAGCGGCCGGGCTGGGCGGTGGCGGTCGAAGCGCTGGTGCTGGTGCTCGTCGGCAGCGTGCTGGTGGCGCTGTTGGCGCTGCGCCTGCCCGCGCTGGTGGCGGCCGTGCCGGACGGCGCTGCTGATCGGCGCTGCAAACGGCGCCAGTTGGTACGCCTTCAGCGAGCATCGCGTGCTGCTTGATTTGTTCACTCCCTGGCATCGGTTTGGCAGCTGATTTACAGCGTGGCGAGCATCAGTCACCACGTCGCCAGTGAGCGGGAACATGCGCTGGGTGCGCGAGGCGTTTTCGCGTTACGTGTCGCCCAACCTGGTCATAACACTCTGGTGGATAACCTCGGCCAACTGGACGCTTGGTGGCAAGCGCCAGGTGTGCAGTTTTGTGTTCACCGACTACCTCACCGGTTTTACCGAAATGATGGAGCGGCAAAGCCCTGAAGCCGTGGTCAGCCTGCTCAACGATTACCTGGAAGAAGTGATCGGCATCGCCTTTCGCCACGACGGCACGCTCGACCGCATTGTTGGCGATGCCGTGGCCATTATGTTTTTCGGCGCCGCTGCCACAAGCCGACCATGCCCAGCGCGCGCTGAACTGCGCGCTGGAAATCGACCGCTTTGCGCAAGGTTATGTCTCGCAGCGCTGCAAGCGTGCGGCACCGCCTTCGGCCAAACCCGTATCGGCGTGCACAGCGGGGAAGTGGTGGTGGGCAATTTCGGTGGCTCAACCATTTTCGACTACCGCGCCCTGGGCGACCCGGTGAACACTCACCTCGCGCCTGGAAAGCCTCAACCAGCACCTCGGCACGCGGGTGTGTGTGTCGGCCGCCATTGCACGTAGCAATCCGCAGGTGCCGATGCGCGCGGTGGGCAAGGTGCAGCTCAAGGGTAAGTCGGCGGCGGTGGAGGTATTCGAGCCGTTAAGCACGGCGGACGAGGCGTATGACGCCGCCTACAAGCTGCTGATGGCCGGCGATGCCGGCGCGTTGGCGGTATCTGCAGCGCTGCATGAGCAGCGCCCGAACGATGGCTTGGTGCAGTTTCACCGGCAGCGGTTGCTGGCGGGAGAGCAGGGCGATGCGTTTGCCATGAACCGCAAGTGAGCTAGCGGACGATTATTTCCACGCGCCGATTGCGAGGTTCGGGGTGTCGTCCGGCGTTTTGATCAGCAAATTGCTTTCGCCGTGGGACGTGACCACCAACTCGATCACCTCGATGCGTTCCTTCTGGAACACCTCGGCAATGGCCGTGGCGCGCTTCAGGCCAATTTGCTCATTCCACTTGCTCTCGCCTTCGGTGTCGGTATGGCCGATCACCGACACCGCCGAGGGCCTGCGCTCGCGCAAGGTGCTGAGCACGCTCTGGAATTCGCCTTTCGACTCTTTGGTGAGGTTGGCCGCGCCGGAATCAAAGTACAGACGGAAGGTCACCGGCAGTGCCGGTTGCGCGCCGAGTGCGGCGGAGAAATCTAGCTGCACGCGTGGCGGCTCGACGGCAAAGGTGTTGACGGTTTTGCCATCGAGCGCCACGGCGTTGAGCTTTTTATCGACACGGGTGCTGCCGTTGGCCGTTTGCACGACGATGGCGCCGGTGGTGCCGTCGGGGCTTTCCATCAACACCACATAAGACTTCGACGTGGCACAGCCCGTGGCGCACAGGGCCAACAACAGAACGGCTAGGCCGCGAATCAGATACCCAGGCATGAACAGGCTCAGTCCACCTTCACCAGAAAATGGGTGCCGCGCACGCCGATGGTGCCGGTGGGGGTGTTGATCTCCACGGCTTCGGGTTTGAGCTTGGCGATCACACCCGAAATGTAATTGAGCGTGCCGTGGGTGATCTTCGCGCTGAGCTTGAGGTCTTGCTCACTGGGCTCGTACTGGAACGCATCGAAGCTCAGCTGGCTGTTCGGACCGAACGACATCAGCGTGTTGTCTTCCAGCGTCACGCCCAACGAGCCGTTGGCGCCGGTTTTGATCGAGCTGCCGACAAAACTGGCATTCCGACCTTGGCGGGCTGCGGCTTACCGTCGACAATGACGGCCGCTTCGCCCTCGGTTTTCATTACATACCCAATGGCTTTGCTAGCGACAGGTTGCGTCGACGGCTCGTCGGCGGCATGCAGCCATGACGAAAAAAACAGTGGCGCAAGCAAACCGCATAACCATAGGCTGGTTTTTTCTGGCACAAACATACTAGTCTCCCTTGATGACCCGAATTCTTGGGCTCAACACCCTCTGAGCAAGCTGGGTAAAACGGTGCGAAACGTGTGACGCCGTATTGTCGCTACTTATAAAAGCTGCGATCAACGTGATTTGCCAGTATTACGGCAAAAAGGAAATTTTAATAACGGGTTGCAGTATGACAACAGGATTTATCAGTTCAGATTTAAGAACTGGTCAGGTTGTTCTAACCGCGTTTTTCTTCTGCAGTTGCTGCCGATTCTGGCACTGACTTTTGGCCTCGCGCCGACCACTGTGCTGTGCCTGTCGGTGCTGGTGCTTTTGTGCACCTTGCCGCTGGCGCTCAACGGCATGGACAGCATCAACCGCACCATCGAACGCCTGGCCGAAGACACGCGCCTGATCCGCAATCTGGACTTCTCGGGCGAGCAGCCCAAAGCCTCGATGTTCCATGAGGTCGACAGCCTCAACCGCAACCATTCGAGCATGAAGGCCGCGTTGCAGCTGCAAACCCAAACCTTGCAGGAAACCCAAGCCAAGCTCGCCAGCCTGGTGGAAAACGGTTTGCTGCTGTCCTCCGAGCGCGACCGCGATGCGCTGCTCAAGCACATCCTGATGCAGGGCAAACTCATCTGTAACGCCCAAGCCGCGACCATGTACCTGAAAACCGAGAACGACACCCTGCGCTTTGCGTTGCGCTCGATGGACGACGACCTGCCGGCCAGCGAAATCGTGCTGCACGACCCGGTTAGCGGCCTGCCCAACGAGCGTCATGTGTCCACCTACACCGCGTTGCACAACAAGGCCGTGGTGATCGACGACGTGTATGCCGAAACCCGGTTCGACCTCAGCGGTACTCGCCATTTCGATGCCGAGTCGGGCTACCACACCGTGTCGATGCTCAGCGTGCCGTTGGCGCCGCGTCAGGGCGAAGTGATTGGCGTGCTGCGAACTTTATGAACGCGCTCGACCCGCTCACCGGCGAAGTGGTGGCGTTCTCGCCGCAAGTGCTCTCGTTTGTCGGCGCCTTGGCTTCCCAAGCGGCCATCGCCCTGGACAACCACAACTTAATCGACGCGCAGAAAGCGCTGATCGACGCCATGATCGAAATTCTCGCCGGCGCCATCGACGCCAAAAGCGCCTACACCGGCGCCCACTGCGAACGCGTGCCGGAGCTGGCGCTGATGCTGGCCGAAGAAGCCTGCAAGGTCAGCGAAGGGCCATTGGCCGATTTCAGCTTCAACTCGGCAGACGAATGGCGCGAATTCCGCATCGGCGCCTGGCTGCACGATTGCGGCAAGATCACCACGCCCGAACACGTGGTCGACAAAGCCACCAAACTGGAAACCATCTACAACCGCATCCACGAAGTACGCATGCGGTTTGAAGTGCTGCTGCGCGACGCCCATATCGCCTGCCTGGAAGCCATTCGCGATGGCGTTGACGAAGACGTCGCGCGTGCCGACTACCAGCGCGCCATGGCGCAGTTGCAAGACGACTTCGCCTACGTGGCTGAATGCAACATTGGCAGCGAGCTGATGGAGCCTGAGCGCATCGAGCGCTTGAATCAGATTGGCAAGCGGCTCTGGCTGCGCCACTTCGATGATCGACTGGGGTTGTCCGAAGGTGAATTGCACCGCGTCGAACACCTTGCAGTGGTGGAATTGCCGGCGCAGGAAGCGCTGCTGGCCGACAAGCCACAGCACATCTTCCCGCGCCTGGCGAGTCGCGAGTACGACCCCAAATACGGCTTCAAGGTCACGGTGCCCGAGCACCTGTACAACTACGGCGAGCTCTACAACCTGAGTGTCAGCCGCGGCACGTTGACGGCCGAAGAGCGCTACAAGATCAACGAACACATCATCCAGACCATCATGATGCTGGAAAACCTGCCGCTGCCCGCCAACCTCAAGCGCGTACCGAATACGCCGGCACCCACCACGAAACGCTGATGGGCACCGGATATCCGCGTCAATTGGACAAAGACAAACTGTCGATTCCGGCGCGCATCATGGCCATTGCCGACGTGTTCGAAGCGCTGACTGCCTCCGACCGCCCGTACAAGAAAGCCAAGACCTTGTCCGAATCGGTGCGCATCTTGGCCAACCTGCGCGACAAGGGGCATATCGATGCCGACCTGTTCGCCCTGTTCCTGCGCAGGGGCATGCCGCAGCGCTACGCCAAACGCTACTTGCAGGCGGAACAGATCGACGAAATCGACATCGCCGTTTTCCTACCTGCCTGATCAGTCGACCTTCACCACCCGCGAATCCCCCGTCAGATAAAACTGCCCGCCTGCCACATAGTGCAGGCTGCGCAGTTCGGGGTCGGCGTGTTCGAACTGCCAATGGCCATTGGCAAAGGCGCGAGTGTCAGCCCAGGCGCCTACCACCTCGGCAATAAACAAGTCATAGGTCTGCTCGTTGTGCGGCTCGGGAATTCGCCGGCAGGCCAGCCAGGCGGAGCAACCCGCCACGAACGGCAAGTCGTATCCCGCAAACTCCATTAATTGCACGCCGGCATGGGCGAGCTTGTCGGCGTCGTCGGCCAGGCTGTGGTTGCCCACCGTGTGGGTGAGCTGGGCTTGGGCGGCGGTGGGCACTTGAATCACAAACTCGCCGCTGCCTTCCACCAAGGCGCGGGTGCGCGTGGCTTTGTCGATGACTACCGTGAGCTTGGGCGGCGAAAAGTCCAAGGCGCAGGCCCAGGCGGCGGCCATTACGTTGGTCACGCCGGCATGGCGCGCCGACACCAGCACGGTGGGGCCGTGGTTGAGCAGGCGATAGGCTTTGGACAATTCCACCGGGGCGATACTGGCACTCATAGCGATACTCGCGGCTAACAGGGTAGGCCGGCGATAGTAACGGGGAGGGCGGCTCGATGTGAAAGCTCGGTTTTGCGGCAAGCGTCCTACCGGATGTTCAGCTGGGCATGCTGCGCTGTCGGGTGTACAGTCATTTGCATTATCTGCGTCAGTCAAATGACTGAAGGAGTGGCCCCATGGCTTCCCGTAAAAAACCTGCAACTGCCCCGGCAAAACACTCCGAAGCCGCTGAAAAACCCATCGCTGTTGCCGAAATGCCGGCCTATTACCACCACGCCGCGCCGGTCGCCATCTGGAATGTGCCGGCGGGCATCGTCTGGCCGGATGAGCCCAATGACTTTCCCGCCATCACCCGCCGCCTGCAAACCATGAGCGATGAGGTTCAGGTGGGCGTCATTCGCCACGGGCTGAGCGCGAATCTGGCTCGCAGCCTGGGGCAAACGTTTGATATCTCGGTGGGCGAGTTATCGAAGGTGCTGCTGGTCTCCGAGTCCACCCTCACTCGCAAGAGCCGCGACAACGCCTTGCTCGACCCGTCCACCACCGAGCGCGTGTTGCGCATCGCCGCCATTACGGCGCTGGCAATCGAGGTGTTCGAAGACGAAGCCAAAGCCACCGCCTGGATGAAGCGCGCAAACGTCGCTCTGGGCGGACAGGCACCGCTGTCGTTGTGCGACAACGACATCAGCGCCGCCCAGGTGCGTCGGGTATTGCGCGCGATTGAATACGGTGGCGTGGTCTGATGCGGGCATGGCGACTGTGCACCGCGAAATGGGCGCACAACCTCGACGGCATGGGCGCCGCCAAGGAAGGCGGGCGCTGGAACGAGCAAGACGTGCCGGCCATATACCTGGCCCTGGATTCGTCCACCTGCGTATTGGAAACCTTCGTTCACCAAAGCGGCCCACCGCAGATGCCGCTGGTGATGGTGGAGTTAGCGCTGCCCGACGACGCCAGTCTTTACATTCAGCCGGCCCTCAGCGACCTGCCGCCAGGCTGGGGACCGCCTACCTGCCGATGTACCGAGCCGCGCCTACGGCACCGAGTTTCTGCAACGGTCCGGCAAGTTCGGCTTGATCATTCCCTCGGTAGTTAACCCCTTGGCCAACAACCTGGTGCTTACCCCCAACCACCGTGCGCGGTTCGACATTGTCGTGGTCAGTACACACGCCTTTATCTATGACGCGCGGATGTTCAGCATTCAGTAACCGTGTTCACCAGAGGCCACTAATCGATTTTGGCGCCAAAAAAGTGGCCTATCGCACAAACCGGCAGACCCAACCCAAGCGGCCCTTGGCACGCCGGCATCGCGCTGACTACAGTGCGCCGAGCGCAGCCCTGCGCCATTAAAAGGATTTAATTCATGCTCGGTCGCCGTCTACTTCCCTTTCTCCTGCTCGGTTGCGTGCTGCCGCTTCAGGCTCAGGTGTACACCTGGGTCGACGCCAACGGCCAGAAGCACTTCGGCAACCAACCGCCGCCCACCCAAGCCGTGCAGGAAGTCAAAATCAACCAAGGCTACGTCAGCGACGGCCCGCCCCCGGCACCCGCTGAATCGACGAGCGAAGGCAGCGCCTCTGGTAGCGACAAGTCCACGAGTTCGGCCGATGAAAAAATGTGCAGCGAAGCCATGCGCTGGACCGCCATCGACTTGCCCAACCTCAAAGACATCGCCCGCGAACGCAAGCAAGCCGGCACGCTCACCACCGCGCAGTACAACCAAGTGGTCGACGCGATGGATCAGGCCAAAGGCGAAATTACTCTGAAAAACTGCCTGGCCAGTAAGGGCGCCGACCGAAAGCGCTATGAATGTTTGTTCGGCGGCGCCGGCGTCATGGTGTGCTCCGGCGCGTTGGAAAATGCGTTGAAATAACGCTGGCTCACGCACGGCTTGGTCTGGTTGAAAGCCGAGGTGTTCGACGCACTTCGGTTCCGGCTGGCGGCTACGACAAGAAGACTCAGGCGGGCGATATTCGTGGCGTACTGACAGCGCTGAAAATTGACCACGCCGTGATCGTCGGCCACGACATTGGCACCATGGTCGCTTACGCCTACGCCGCCCGTTATCCGCAACAAACCGACCGCCTGGTAGCGATGGATGCGCCCGTGCCCGGCATTGCGCCGTGGGATGAAATTGTCCGCTCGCCGATGCTCTGGCACTTCGACTTCGGCGGCCCCGACGCCGAGCGCTTGGTCGCCGGCCGCGAGCGTATTTACCTCGACCGCTTCTGGAACGAGTTCGCTGGCGACCCGAAAAAAGTCGACGAAGCCACCCGCCAGCACTACGCCAACCTCTACGCACGCCCGGGCGCCATGCACGCCGCCTTCGCCCAGTTCCAGTCGATTCGCCAGGACGCTGTCGACAACAAAGCCAGCAACGCACGCGCCTGCCCATGCCGGTGCTGGCCATCGGCGGGGAGAAATCGTTCGGCGCCAATGAAGCCATCGTCATGCGAAACGCGGCCGACCAGGTGACCGAATTGGTGATACCCGGCGCCGGCCACTGGCTGATGGAAGAAGCGCCGGGCCCCACCACCAAAGCTATTCGCGACTTCATTAGTGACTAAAACGCACGCGCAAAAAAGCGGGCCAGCGCATGCCGGCCCGCTTGTTCAGTTGCGCCCTTCAGGCCAGCGAGCAGTCCTTCTTACAGGCATGCACCACCGCCCGGGCCATTTCGCTCAGGTACTGCAAACTGTTGCGCGCCGATCCGCTCTTGGTAGTGGCGTCGCACACCACCAAATGTTCGATGCAGTCCAGCATGACAGCTGCCTGTTCAAGCGCGTCTTCAACCGGAATGCCGGGGTTCACCGAAAACAGCGGTCGGCCTTCGGTGGGGGAGAAGTGGGTTTGGGTGGTTACGTTGGTTGTCGAAGTGCTCATGGATTCCGTTCTCTCTAAGGATTTCTGGAAAGGCTCGGCGCGTTAAATCTCATTTCTCGCTGCCGAACAGCCACTACCTTGCCCGGCAGTTGAAGCGCCGGGCATAGTGCGTTGGCATGACTAAACGTGGTCATGTAAGATGATTTTGCACTATTAATTGTGCATGTAAAGGATGTTTAGCTTGAAAAACAGTGCTTCTGAAGTTTCCTGCGTCAAAAGTGCAGGTGATCGCCTCCGTGAAGAGCGAACGCGGCTTGGCGCTAACCAAGAAGACTTCGCCGACATAGGCGGGTGAATCGCGTAACACCAGGGCGCTTACGAGAAAAATGACCGTAGCCCTGACCTCAGATATATGGCCGCGCTCGCTGAGCAAGGTTTGGATGTGCTGTACGTAGTAACCGGAACTCGAACCTTGGCCGCGGTTAACGGCTTGGATGACGTCGAGCTCCAATTGGTAGATGCGTTCAGGGCTTTGTCCGAGCCTGAGCGAGCACTGATTGCCCGCATGGTGGCTGCGTTCGCTGCCGCCAAAGGTGCCGGAAGCGCCTAAAGCAGAAAACCGAAAAGGACCTTCCCCATGCAAGACGCCACCCCGACCCCTGTGGTCGTTACCTTGCCAAATAGCACCTTCGCTGAACGCTTTACGCCGCTGCGCGCCACCTTGCTCGACCCCGAGGGCGTTTTCAGCGGTTCGCAAATGCATGCCGACCTCACCGCACTCATTCCGCTAGCCAAAGCCCAGGGCGAAAATTCCGCCGAGCTCGCTGAGCTCTATGCCTCGCTGGCGCTGCTACAGGGCAAGCGCGATGAGTGGCAAGAGCAGCGCAGCTTCGGCCTGCAAGCGTTGGCGATTCAGCAGCGCAACCCCGTGCTGCCGCCCGACGAGGTGCTGGCGCTGCATTACAGTTTGTCCATGGGCGCTGCCGAGCTGGAGCTGACCGAAGAAGTGATCGAACACCTTCGCGCCGCCATTGCCCTGATTCCCCAAGACCGCAGCCTGGACGTGCGTCAGCAGTTCGGCTTACGTCAGGAGCTGGGTTACTGGCTGCACATTCATGGCGAGTACGCTGCTGCGCTGGCCTATAACCAGCAACTGTTGGCCGATGCTGAAGCCACGTTCGGTGCCGACGAAGCCGAGCTCACCGGCATGCTCACCAACCTGGCGCAAAACGCGTACGAGCTAAAAGACCTGGCGCAGAGCGAGGCGTACCTACAGCGCGTGGTGAGCCTGTCGCGCCAACACGACAAGCTCGATATCGAGCTCGATGGGCTGTTTCAACTCGGCGTACTGGCCCATGAACAGGGCGACAACGCCCAGGCCCTGGCCTATTTCCAGCAACGCGTAGAACTAGCTAAAACGGCAGACGACGACTACCTGCTCGAACGCGCCGAGCAAGACCTCGCCGAGTTTCACCAGCGCGCGAAGCAGTAAAAAAGCATGAGCGAAACCCTCGAACTCCCTGACATTGCGAACACCTCCGGCAACCCCATGCGAACCGTGCCGCCGCAAGCGCGAGGCGGCAGCTGGGGCGCGTTTGTGTTCGGTGGCGTATGGGCGTTAAGCAACGGCGTGTGGTTTGGCGCGCTGAGCTTTCTGGCCTTTATGGCGCCGTTTATGGTGCAGCGGTACACCGCGCTCAATACCTTGGCCACGCTGCTGGGCGTCGGCGTGTGGCTGTACATCACCGCACGCGGCCGCACCTTTGGCGTGGCGGCATAAACGCTGGGCCAGCTACGCGCATTTTCATGCCGTGCAGCGCAGGTGGTCGAAGGTGGCGAAGGTGGTTTTTGGCGTGACGCTGGTGCTGGAGCACGGCGTTTGCCGTGGCGTTTTGGCTGATGCGGAGCGTGGCGCTCACCGCGATGAAGGGGTAGGTAAGCTGAGCGAGGCTTGCATCTTGTCGCATTCGTCTTCTGCAGCGAGTCTCCGTTTTTCAGCGAGATACGCCGCTACCATTTTCGGGCTGTTCAGGTACCGCCAGGGGCTGCAGGGCTTGGTTTTGACAGGGTCCACTTCAATGATGGGCATGTCCCTAACGTCGAATGATGCCTTGCTCATGTGCGTCGCCTCTCAAGTTGGATGGCCGAAATTTGTTCAAGCCAGACGGTACAGCGGGTGTGGAAACTGTCGGTGCGGAGAAGGAAATAATAAGGCGTGCATTGAGGCGAGCTAGCTTACCGTTCTCTGTACGGTCGGGCGGTTTCAGTTCTGGCTTGAGGGCTTTTCCATGAAATGCGTGTTTTGGCGCCTGCGCCATTTAGCAATAGCGGCTGTCATCGCAGCAGCACCCGGCTGCGCCACCGTGAGCGAAACATTCAATGAGAACGCGCATGCGGCGCCCATCCCTATTGTGGAACGGCCACTGAAATTGAGTATTTGAAGGGGGCTGACCGATGGCAACGCCGGGCCGCTGGCCGCGTTTATTCCGCTGGTGGTTATCGACATTCCGTTGTGCCTGGTCGCCGACACGCTGTTTCTGCCTTACACCGTATTCAATGGTCCCGCGCCGCCGCGCCCATAGTGGAGCGCATGGCGGGCGATGTACTGGAGGCTTACACAGATTTAAACAGTCCCCCCCCCCCAAGCGGGAGAGGGGTGCCCGAAGGGGCGGGAGAGGGGCTTTGCTTGCAGGCGAAACGACTCAGACGGGCATCTTGAGCACAGCTTTGACCTTGTCGATCACCTTCAGAATGTCGAAGGGCTTTTCCAGCACGTCGATAAACAGGTCCGGTCGACCCACGCCTAGATGAGCCTGCGCACCGCTCATTAAAATCATGGGCGTGTTCGCGTGGGTTTCCCGTTTGCGCACCGCTTCTGCGAATTCGATGCCGGTCATGCCCGGCATCATAAAGTCGGTGATGATCAATCCGGGCGTTCGCGGTCGAGAATTTCCAGGGCTTTCTGACCACGACCTGCTGTCACGGTGAGGATGCCCTCGTCTTCGAGCGCGTAGCTCAAAATGTCCGCGATCAAATATTCGTCGTCGAGAATCAACACCGTCTTCATAGCGCCCCTGCTGCTTTGCAGAGCACTTGGAAAACAGGCAGGAACGTCGTTGTCCCCGTCGTTGATTGTGTCGCCCAGCGCATGCTTCAGACCTTCTTCACTGATATACCAGGAGTTCCGATGACGACTTCCATCAACGACGGGTCATAAGCGCTATCTCTTATTTTCAGAATCGATAGTTGGCGCTGAAGTTCAGAACCATTTTGCTCAAACCGACGAGGAGCAGGTTGTCGACGATGCTTGAGAGGTCGGGCGCCGGGGCGTCGATCTGGCTGCCGAGCAAACTCTGGATTTCCCAGGTGGCCAGCACGGTCACGCCGCGGGAGCGAAGTTCAGCCATTAAGGCCGAATAGAAATCTTGCACCCGTGAACGGTCGGCCGATACGCGCGCCATGCCGCCCAGGCTGTCGATGAATACGCGCTTGATGCCGTGCTTCTCGACGGTATCGAGCAAGGCGTAACCCAAGCGATCGATCAGGCCGGCAGTGGTCGAGTTCCACATCACATGGAGTGCGCCACTGGCTTCCATGGCTTTGAAATCATGACCCAAAGCCGCAGCTTTAAGGCGCAGGCGCTGTGGCGACTCGTAGAAGCCGAAGTACAGGCCAGGTTCCTGCTCCGTGCACTCGCCAATGAACTCGATGCCAATGGAAGTTTTGCCAGCGCCCGCAGGGCCGGCCACCAGGGTCACGGAAGAGCCTGCCAGACCGCCGCCGATAAACTCGTCGAGCGACTCGATGCCGCTGCTGACGCGCACCAGGTAATCGCTGTCGGGGCGCGAGGGACGATTGAAAAGCTTTCAAAGCGCGGGTACACAATGAGGCCGTCGTCGGTAATTTCGAATTCATGCACACCCGGTAGCGCGCCGCTGCCTCGCGTTTTTCGCAGTTTGATGCGGCGTACGGTTCGCGGCCCGATGGCTTTCTTCGCCGATCTCAATTACGCCATCAACCATGGTGTGTTCCGGGCTGCCGTCTTCCAACTGGGAACTGGTCAAAAACAAAACGGTGCAGCCGGCAAATGCGGCGTGCCCTTGGAGTTCGGAAATAAACTTTTTCGTGTCGATGGGCGATTCCGCGCGCGAGCGAGCGTTAAGCAGTCCGTCGAGAATCATGACGGTGGCTTTCTGCCGACTGATCTCACGGCGCAACAGCTTCACCACTTCTTCCAACCCTTCGTTTTCCAGGGTGTCGAAAGCGCTGACAAATTGAATGTTTTCGCCGATCTGTGTCTTGTCGAAAAAGCTCAGGGTCGACAAGAAATGAAACAGCCGGTCATGCGGCTCTGCGAGCAGGGTGGCGAACAGTACGCGGCCGCCATTGTTCACGTGATTAAAGCCAAGTTGGTTTGCCAGGATCGTTTTGCCCGACCCTGGCCGCCCTTGAATAATGTACGACGCGCCCGCAACAAAGCCGCCCTTCAACAGCGTATCCAGGCCGGCGATTCCACTTTTGAGGCGTTTTAACTGATCCAAACCTAAGCCCTCTGCTGATCTCAACCAGCTTCGAAAGATGCGCGTGCAACGTAGTTGTATGAGGCGCGCATTGTTGCCGGTTTGAGCGCGTATTCCTAGTCGTTAACCTTGATCAAACGCAGAGGCGGCCAGGCGCGTCACGAGCCATCGGTAGAGATTGGAAGTGCCAGAACGTTCAATGCCAATCATCCGTGCTTTGAAAAAATGTGACCGTGTCGCAGCTGGCGCTGCCGCTTCCTTGGCAAGACTCTAATTCCCGGCATGCGAATACTGCAGGTGCAGCAGCGGATAAGCACGTCCCTGACCATCCAGCGGCGAGCGGCCGAACACCGTGAAACCCAGGCGTTGATAGAAACCGACCGCTTGCTCGTTCTGCTCGTTGACGTCCGTGCTCATCGACCCGCACAGGGTCAGTCCATGCTCAACCAACAGCCGACCCACGCCCTGACCACGATGGGCCGGGTCGATAAACAAGGCCTCCATGTGGCTGCCATCAAGCAGCATAAAACCCAGCGCACGGTCGGACTGATCCACCGCCAACAACAGCGGCGCTGCGGGCAGAAATGCGCGCACGTCGGCTTCGATGGCGATGCGGTCGGCAGGGGTCAAAAAATGGTGAGTGGCATCGACAGCGTTGCACCAGATGTCGACAACGCGCTCGCTATCGCGAGCGTGAGAGGGGCGGATTGTAAGCATGAGTTTTAACGTGTAGTTGGGGTGTGAATCGGGAGTAAGCGCTCAACCTCTGGAGGTCTGGCTGTAATCATAAAACGCCAGCGATGCCAGGTTCTTGTTTTTGGCTTCGAGCATGATGTCGAAGCGGGTCGAGAAACTGCAGGGCGTAATCGTTGGTCCAGCGGTTCCACATCATGTCGCTGTGGGCATACAGGTCGCGCTTGGACACTACCTTCAGCAGCTCCGCCATTTCCAGTTTCTGCTCGGCACCGAACCCGAGGGCCTGCAAGCTTTCCGGCGGCTGCGAGTAGTGCATGGTAGGGCGCAGCCCGCGCCAGCTTTCGACCACGCGTTGCACCCTGGGGTCGTCCGGGGCGATGTACTCGTTCTCGTGAATCCAGCAGTGGTGGATGTCCAACACCACGGGCGCCAGGTCGGCCATTTTCAGGCAGTCATCCAGCCCATAGGTCTTTTTCATCGTTTTCAAAGGTGATGCAATTGCGCGCCACTCAGACAGCCGCGCCCACACTGCGCGCGTGCCCTCAACGCCCAGGCGCCCGGCGATATGGACGTTGCACTTGAGGTCTTGGAAGCGCTGACCGTAGCCCATCATTCGAATCATGTCGGCGTGGTATTCGAATTCCGCCACGCTGTTTTCAACCACACCGGGGTTCTCCGAACCCAGCACGCAGTACTGGCCGGGGTGAAACGACAAACGAATATTCGCCGCGCGCGCCGCCGTGCCAATGGCGGCAAAGCCATCGACCAGTTGCTGCGCGATGGCCGGATCCTGATAAAAGCCATGCACTTTCGGGTGGCTATAAAACGGCAGCAAATCGCTGCTCAACCGCAGCATGCGCAGCGGCAGCGGCAGCTCGGCCACGTACGCCAGCAAGCGCAGCTGCGCGGCCAGGTTATGCAGCACCACCTCCAGCAATTTTTCCCGCGCCACGTGCGGCTCTACGCTTTCCATCCAGCGCAAGGTGGTGGTGCGTGGGTTGTATGGCGTTTCCACCAGCTTCAATGCCGCCGCCGACAACTCGCGGTCGGGGTGTTTGTATTGGCAGGCGAAACCGATTCGTGGGTGGGTCATAGCGAGGCCTGGCGATAAAGGGCATTTAGGGTGCGCAGCTTATACACAGTTAGGTTTGTCGCGTGGCTGGGGTTCACTAATTCTGCGAGGCCTCAGGGCGTATTTATGTGCATGAGTTATGACTGCATTGTTCTGGGTGCGATTTATTGAATAACTCTCGCGCGCTACCGTGGCTGCTCGCTTACCCGTGGAGCATCGCCTGATGAACAGAACCCTTTTAGGCCTCGCCGTGTGCGTGGCCAGCCCGTTCTGTAGAAACAGCAGCAGGCGCGGGCGAGATTAGCGCCGCGCAGCACATCAGCCGGGCCGGTGAGCAGGCCGCCGTCAAAGGCCCGGATGACTTCTTTACCGGTCCCGTGCGCGTCGAGCCCTTGTTTGCAGCCGACAACGACATTGAAGTTTCCGGCGCCTACGTCACTTTCGAGCCGGGCTCGCGCTCGGCCTGGCATACCCATCCGGCTGGGCAACGCTTGGTGGTGACGTCAGGCATTGGCCTTACCAGGAATGGGGCAAGCCGGTTCAGCAGATTCATCCAGGCGATGTGGTGGTGTGTCCGCCCGGCGTCAAGCATTGGCACGGCGCAGCGTCTTCCTCGCCCATGACCCATCTGGCACTCACCGGCACGGTGGATGGCAAAGCGGTGGACTGGATGGAAAAGGTCTCGGACGAGCAATACCAAGCCGGCCAAGCCCACGCGCTCGACCCGAGGCAACACCTGCAGCCACCTCGCAAACGCTGTCGGCTAAACAGCAAGCCATTCCGCTAATGGCGGCGGCCGTGGCGGCGAGCGATATGCCCGCACTCGACGCTGCACTGAACCAAGGCCTGGATGCTGGCCTGACCGTCAGCGAAGCCAAGGAAATTCTGGTGCAGCTCTACGCCTACAGCGGCTTCCCGCGCAGCCTCAACGCCCTGGGGCAACTGATGAAAGTGCTCGATGCCCGCAAGCAGCGGGGCATCACCGACGTTCCTGGCCGTGAACCGAGTCGAGCAGCGCCCACCGGCAATGCCTTGCTCGCCGCCGGTACGGCAAACCAGACACACATTGCCGGCGCGCCCGTGCAGGGTCCGCTGTTCGATTTCGCCCCGGCGATCAATCAGTTCCTGCAAACGCATTTGTTCGGCGATCTGTTCGAGCGCGACAACCTCGACTGGCAAAGCCGTGAGCTGGCAACCGTCGGCGCACTCGCCGCCACGCCTGGGGCCGAGTTGCAACTGCGCGCGCATATGGCAGCGAGCGTGCGGGTTGGCTTGACCGTTGCGCAGCTGCAACAGGTGGCGCAGGTGTTGGCCGACCACCACGACGCCGACGCGGCGCAACGTGCGCGCGATGCCTTGGCGGCAACGCGCTAGGCGTTACGCCGAATAACGCAGGGCCTCGCGCAGCAGGGTAAACGCGGGCGAGGCCTGGCGGCGGCTGGGGTAATAAAGGTGATAGCCGGAGTAGGGCGTGCACCAGTCGGCCAGCACCTGAACCAGGCGGCCGGCTTCGATATGCGGCCGAACGATGTCTTCGGGCATAAACGTCAGGCCCAACCCTTGCAGCGCCGCGTCCAGCCGCAAGGCGATGGTGTTAAACACCAGTTGCCCTTCAACCCGCACTTTCAGTGCCTGGCCCTTCTTCGAAAACTCCCACGGGAAGATGCCGCCGCAGGTCGGCAGCCGCATGTTGATGCAGTTGTGCTGCATCAAATCACGCGGCACTTTCGGGCGAGCATGGCGGCTGAAATAGTCGGGTGAGCCAACAACCGCAAAGCGAAAATCGGGACCGATGCGCACCGCAACCATGTCTTTGGCCACCTGCTCGCCGATGCGCACGCCAGCGTCGTAGCCTTCGGCAACAATGTCGGTAAGGCCGTAATCGACGATGATCTCGATGTTCAGATCCGGATGGTCCGGCAGCAATTTCGCCAGCATCGGTTGCAGCACCGTGTTGGCCGCATGCTCGCCTGCGGTAATGCGTAATGTGCCGGCCGGCTTGTCGCGAAATTCGCTGAGCAGCGCGAGCTCGTCATTGATCTCTTCAAACCGTGGCGCCACCACCTGCAACAAATGCTCACCCGCTTCAGTGGGCGACACACTGCGCGTGGTGCGCGCCAACAAGCGCACGCCCAAGCGCTCTTCCAACTGGCGCATGGCCCGACTCAGCGCCGGCTGCGACATACCCAACTTGGCCGCCGCACGGGTAAAACTGCGCTCCTGCGCCACCACCGCAAACAGCGCGATCTGGTCGTAGCTCTCAGTGGTCATTTATCTATTCCCGCTATGAGTTGCCGCCGATTATGCCAGCTGTGCGCAACAGAGCTGCCCGCATGTCGTTTGTAGGAATGGGCGCCGCCGCGACTGGGCGACCATAGGCAAAGGCACGACCAACGAGGCACCTGGCATGCAACGTCGAACCTTCAGTGACGTGATGAAAAACAAAACTACCGTTACCTCGACGACGAGAAAACGCCCGCGAGCAAGCAAACGCGCGTCGGGTTTCTGCTACTCGAACACTTCTCCCTGCCGGCCTTCACCCAAGCCCTGGATAGCCTGGTGACCGCCAACCTGCTGCAAAGCGGCCTCTTCGCCGTGCGCCATTTCAGCCTCGACGGCAATAAGTCATCAGCGACCTGGGCCTCGTCGGTCGCCCAGACGCCATCTTCAACCACGCCAGCCTGAGCGCCCTCGACCTGCTGGTGGTCTGCGGCGGCTACCGCACCGCCTTGCACGCCAGCGCCGACTTGAACCGCCTATTAAAAGACGCCGCCGCCCTGAACATTCCCCTCGGCGGCCTATGGAACGGCGCCTGGTTTCTCGGCAACGCCGGCTTGCTCAACGGCTACCGCTGCGCCATTCACCCCGAACACCGCTCCGCCCTGGCCGAAGTCGCGAAACGAGCCGAAGTCACCAGCGAGCCCTACGTCATCGACCGCGACCGCCTAACTGCCTCATCCGCCTCGGGCGCGCCAACGCTGATTCTTGAATGGATCAAACAACTGCACACCCGCGCGTTGGTCGACGGCATCGAAGACATCCTCGCCTTCGAAGCCTCCCGCTATCGTCGGGTCAACCCCAAATCCCTACTGAAAATCAGCGACCCCACCCGCGAAGTGGTGCAGCTAATGGAAGCCAACCTGGAAGAACTGCTCGAACTCGACCAACTCGCCGACTACGTCGGCCGCTCCCGCCGCCAAGTCGAACGCCTGTTCCGCGAGCAACTCGGCACCACGCCACAGCGCTACTACCTTGAACTGCGCATCACCGAAGCGCGGCGGCTGTTGCAACACACCAAGCTGTCGGCTGCCGAGGTGGCGCTGGCGTGTGGGTTTGTGACGGGGAGTCATTTCCAGCCGGTGTTACAGCTCGTATTACGGGTATCGGCCTTCTAAGGAGAAGCGGTTGGTGTGAAGCAAATTCGAGGATCTAGCGCATATAATCCGCGGGTGTTTACATGGTTTTGTCAGGGATGTCAGACATGGAAAGTACATCAGCTATCAAGCGACCCGAGGCTAGCTTTGGGTTTGCACTGAAGTTTGCTTTGAAGTTTTTCGGATTGACGCTGTTGTTGAGCATTATTCCGCTGCTCTTCGTAAACCTGCCGCTCGCCATATTCCTTATCGATTTCGAAAAAATTTCCGTTTTGCTGATTCCCGTTGCGAACGTTGTCGCTTTCCTCGTTTGCGCGGCGCTAGCGGCGAAACTCATTTTCGCTTGGGGCGTGAATGGCTGTGAGTTCAACATCGCGAAAGCGAGTGAAAAGGGCAGCACTCAAACCGAGTAGCCGAATGGCTCGGTCGAAGTCGGAAACGCGAGAAACAAAAAGCCCCGCATCAGCGGTGCTTTTTTGTATTTCGAATACTAGAGCGGGTGAAGCGGAAACAAAAAGACCGTATTTGTTAAGCGACTCTAAACTAGAGCCGTTTAATAAATCTGCCCCTTTGTTGACGATTATGTTAAACGCTAAAACCAACCCGGTCCGGTGGCGAGTAGCTTGCCCCGGCCTGTCATAGGGAAGGGCGATTTGCAGTTGGGAAACCTCAGGCTTATTAATTGAACGGCGGATACAAGGTGCCTAATTACTTCTTCGCTCTCTGCTGGGGTCAATTGGCTCTGTAGGTTTGAAGCATCACATGGTTTTCCAACGCGTCGCCGAATGCTCTCATCAGCCCTATGGAGTCATTTGCTAATCTCATCCAGATCGTCCAACGCCACCAAAGTATTTTCACCATGGGCAATAGCATTCCTACGCTTAAGAAGTACTACATCTATGAAGGTCGATTTTTCGGCAAACCACTTAGGCGATAAACCGCAGACTAAACAAATGTCTGAGAAAACCTCAAAATTCAGGTTGGCTTTTGTATTGATTAAGTCTTCATTTACGCGGCTGAAGCGATGATCCGCAGAGTTTAAAATCTGATCAATTAAGGCACTTCGTTCTTCCATATTAGTTTTCGATGTGGAAAGGGAGGCCAGCCGCGGTAGGAAATAGTTCGTGAAGAATTGCTTATTAAGCTCGACGTATTGGAATTTTCGCAACGCGACATGCTCTAGGTACTTCTTTGCAGAAAACTTGACGTAGCCTTCCCAGTGGGCATAACAGATTGTAATCAAAGCTCTTAGAAGCACTGTTCTTAAACCCGCGTCACCGCGTCTGATTGCCGTTTTTAAGTCAGAGATTTCTTTAATACGCCAGTTACGGTCCTCTGTTATTTGCTCGGAGAAGTTCGCCTCGGAATAAGGTTTGCTCATGGGCGGAACCAAACCTCTCCAAATGGCACGGTGCGTTGGATACGGACTGTGCCGCGTAGGCCCGGCGAAGTGAACGCCGCGGTTTCGGGTTGTGTCCAAAAGCCTCCATTTTCCGTCTGACGAACTGTTTGGAGCCATCTGGGCCAAGAGCAAGGATGGCGGACAGATTTTTAGCGACGCCTACCGCTATCCCTTCGAGGCCAACCAGTCCGATTTTCCCGCCGTGTGTTCCATTCTGAAAGCGCCGAAGCGCATCACTTCCCGCAACGTCGCTGAGAATTTGAAATGTCTGGCTGATGATCGACGCAGCGCTTGCTGGATTGCCGCTAAGTGAAAGGTTAACGATCCCTTCGTCGATATACTCCTCGACGTCCAAGCGTCCATCGTACGGTACATGCGTATGAACCAAAAACCGCACTGCCATTTCCATGTGTCTCTGTTTTTCGACCTGTTCATCGTTGACAGAAATCACGTTCCTAAAAGCTGGCTCGTCCGCTGCAGTTTTCACCGAACGGAAGTAGTCACCGTTGATCATCAACATTATGCAGTTTCGGAGTTCTTGTGCGTTTGCTTGAGTGCCGCCGGCATTCAGCCGTTGAAACAAGTCGTACTTGGTCTGGTCGTCGCTGGGACGTTTCAAAATTTCGACACTCAGGCGAGCTCGGCGAATCGCGAGCTGTTGCGTTTTATCGAGCGGCCTTTGGTCTGTTTCCGGAAGGTCGATCAGCTCTGAAGTCTCCCAAACTACATTATGTAGTGAGGGCAAATATTTAGTGGCTTCTAGTACCGATGGGGGTTGAAGCCCATGATCTGGGTGGCGTAAGCGTCCCATGAACTCAAGGATCGACGACATTCGCTGTAGGCCATCTATAAGCTCCCACGCTCCATCATCTCTCTCAAATACGAAGATAGATGGGAGGGGTATTCCGAGCAACAATGATTCGATCAGCTTTGACTTTTGCCCGATGTCCCATCGGAAGAGCCGCTGAAAGTCTGGATCGATGATGATCTCCCGCTCGTCATACATGCTGACGATTTCACCAATCGACATTTGGTAAGCGTCAGTTCGGACTAGGCGTTGAGCGTTCAGTATCTCTGCGGTAAGCATCTGTTAATTCCATTTATTGACGGGTTAACCGAGATTATCATCTCACTCTGCTTCGAAGCGAAGCGGCGACTAAATTCGGCACAATCAAAGCTGTAACCAAAAAAGGCCCGTAAGCAATTGCTCTACGGGCCTTCTAATTATCTGGAGCGGGTGAAGGGAATCGAACCCTCGTTATCAGCTTGGGAAGCTGGAGTAATGCCATTATACGACACCCGCTTTTGCGGGGGACTTTGTACCAGAAGCCGCCTAGGAAATGAAGCCCGCCGCGATAAACAGGGCGATGTTTTTCGCGGTGGGCGGGCTTTTCCTACGTGGGTTACACGGCGATGGCGGTCGTGACCTCGTACGTCGGGACGCGGCGTTGTTGGCCGGTTTGCAGGAAGCCGAGCATGGCGGTTTGGGTTTGTTGCCAGGCGCCTTTGTGTTCCATGTCGAGGAAATGACCGGCGTTGGTCACGGTGGTGAATTGGCAGTCGTTGAGGTGATTGCCGAACAGGCGCGCATCGGCGGCGGTGGTGTATTCGTCGCGCTCGCCGTTGATGAATAGCAGCGGCGTGTCGATGCTGTGCAGGCAGGCCATTTGGCAATGCGTGTCCAGGTGCAGCACTTTGTGGATGTGCGCGTACATCTGCCGGTATTCGTGGTCGTGCAGGTTGCTGATGTGCCGGTGGTTGTAGCGTTTGAACAGCGAGGGCAGGTGTTTGCCGATGGTTTCGTTGACCAGGTGCCCCATGTTCTCGCGGTCCATGGTGTGCAGGTAGAACAGGCCTTTTTCGAGGTAGTCGAGCATCGGCTCGTTCAGCAGCGGCGAGAAGGAGTTGATCACTGCTTTCTCGATACGTTTGGGCCGCTGCGCCAGGGCCAGCAGCGCGGCCACGCCGCCCCAGGAGAAGGACGACACGTAGTCGGCGTGGAAGTGTTCGATCAGCTCGAGCAGAATTTCGGCTTCGTCTTCTTTGCTGATGGGGTGCGCGTGGGCGTTGTGCGCTTTCGATTGGCCGGCGTAGGGCTGGTCGTAGCAGACGACGTTGAATTGCGGCGTCAGGTATTTGAGCGTGTGCGCGAACGAGGCGGTGGTGGCCAACGAGCCATTAACCAGGATGACGGTTTTACGCGCCGCCGGGTTGGCGTAGTACTCGGTGTGTACGTTGTGGCTGTTTGCATGAACGACGGCGGTTTCTGGCCTCATGTCGTTTTCCTCCTTGGCGCAAGGTGGTGCTCCGGTAAGCGGGGTAGCCGCTAAAAAGAGCCGTGTTGGGCAGACAGCAAAACGCCTGGACATGACAACTGAATGTCAGCCATGAAAATAAGTAAGTTATTGTTTTTAAAGCGGTTAGGATCGAACAACACAGCTGCTGCACGGCGCGGGGAGCGCGTGCGAGAAGGCGGGGTGAACCAGGCAGGAATCCAATTGACGCAGGGCGTCAGTAACCGGGGACGTGCTTAGATGGTCGTGGTGACTGATAAGTCACGCTCTGACCTTGTGACTCGATTTAAGCAGCCACCGTTTACCACTGCAAGCGCACGGCGGGGCTTTTTTGGAAATTAAACGGCTGTGGCACGGGCTGTCCGATGAGTGACCGGTTTCGCCTGCCGGTCACGCGCATTCACTTTTGTACGACGGCCAGGGTTTCGCCGGTGCTGGGGCAGCTTTGCGCGCCGAGGTAGCGCGAGGTGTCGAGCCATTTTTTCTGCGGGTAGTAGGCGAATACGTAGCTGCCGGTTTTCAGGGTGTCGATCAGTTTGCCGGCAATGGCTGGGCGCACGGCGGGGCAGCCCTGGCTGCGACCGAGACGGCCCAGACCGGGCACCACTTTCGGGTCGGCGTAGGCAGCGGCATGCATGACGATGGCGCGCGATTGGCTGTTGTCGTTGAAGCCCGGTTCCAGGCCGACCAGGCGCAACGAGCGGCCGTGTTTGCCGCTGTAGGTGACGCCGGTTTGGTACAGGCCGATAGAGCTTTGGTAGCTGTTGGGCACGTTGGAAAACGAGGTGGCCAAGTCGGCGCCGCTGTTTTTGCCGTGGGCGACCCATTCCTCGAACAGCAGCTTTTTATGCTTCAGGTCGAACACCCATAGGCGCTTGTCGCGTGAGGGTTTGGAGTAGTCGATGACGGTCAGCAGTTTGTCCGGGTCGGTCTGGCTGGCGCACTGGTAGGCGGTGAGCGCGAGCTTTAGCGCGCTCAGGCTGGCGCTGGGCGCGAGTCGCTGGAGGTCGGTGGCGCTGGGCAAGGTTTGCGCCTGGGCAGCGAAACCGCTGGTGAGTGCGAGCAGGCCGATAACGCCCGCGCAGCGCTGAATAGCGCGTCCCCAAAGAAGTCGAGTGAACAATCAAATGGCCCTGTTTGAGTTCGAGTGCGGGCGCATTGTGCACAAATGATCGAAGCCTTCCGATCATTTTTTGACCAGCGGTTACGGGCTTTTTCGGCTTCGGTGGTGATCACGGTGAAGTTGCCGTTGTTGCGCGTTTGCGAGGTGGAGGCCAAATCGGTGATCACCAGCGTGCTGCCGATGTCCATGGCGGCGTGCAGGTTTTTGAGGAACTGCGGGTCGACGCTGAGCGAGCCCAGTTGGTCGCGCGGAGAGTTGCCGTATTCCGGATTGGTCACTTGCACAGCCGACCAATGCAGCGGCTGTGGCGGTAGCAGTTCGTTGGTGGAGGGTTTTTCCAGCAGCGAGAAAACCGCCATGCCACGGTGTTGCTCGTTACTGTCTAGCGACAACACCGGCGCGCTGCCCACCAATTGGCCGCCGCGGAATACATAAGCGCGCAGGTCCGCGCGGCTGATCAATACCGACAGCGGCCCGGCGCTGACGCCAGGGTCATTCCAGAACGTGTCGCCACTCAACACGGCGGTCGCCACCGGTTTGCCGGCGCTCACGGTCGGCGCCAGCAAGCCGGGGTGATACACCTCGACCGGCGCGCTGTGGGCGTCGGAAACAATCACGGTGGTGGAGCTGAAACCGGTGGTTTCGAACAGCTTTTTGGCGAACTCCATGGGCAGGCGCACGCAGCCGTGGGAGGCCGGATAGCCCGGCAAATGGCCTGCGTGCAACGCCACGCCGTCCCACGTCAGGCGCTGCATATACGGCATGGGCGCGTCGTTGTAGAGGTCGGATTTATGCTCGACGCTTTTCTGCAAAATGCTGAATACACCGGTTGGCGTTTCGCGGCCTTTCTTGCCGCTGCTGACCGTGCTGACGCCGATGGCGATGCCGTTTCTGTACACGTAGGCGCGTTGTTCGGTGAGGCTGACCACTACCGTCACCGGGCCTTGCGGTGATACCTGCGGGTACCAGAGAAACTGGCCCGGCTTGAGATCTTGCAGCTGCTGGCGCAGGTCTTGCGCGGACGGCAACGGGGCCAAGGTGGCCGGCGGGGTAACGGCGCCGGTAAGCGAAATGACAACGAGCGAACCCACGAGCAACTTCAGCGCCTTCATCACGGCCCTCCAGAACGACTGCATGGGTTTTGAGCGAGTAGTAGCGACTTTAGTCCCGAAATTTTTTGGCTGCTTGGGTGGAGGGGTTAGGTTAGGGCGGTTGGTTGGAGTGGTTTGGTGGTCCGATGAGCGCCTGTGGATCGGTATTCCTTTTCGAGACTCTGGATTCCCGCCTTCGCGGGAATGACGGAGGTTTTGCTTAGGTTCATCGTCATTCCCTTGCAGGAATCGAGGCTAAAGCCTCTCCTACAGTCAGCCGCGATTCGACATGGCAGCGGCTCTTCTTCCCTGAAAAAGCCGCAATCTCATCCGCACTCAGCGCCCGGTATTCGCCCGGCGCTAGCGCCGCATCAAGCACCAGCGCCCCCACGCTTTCGCGGTGTAGGCGCAGCACTTTGTTTTGGAAGTGGCCGAACATGCGTTTCACCTGGTGATAACGCCCCTCATACAGCGTCAGCCGAGCACTGTGCGAGCTAAGAATCTCGAGCTGAGCGGGCAGGGTGGTGAGGTTTTCGTAGGCGAAGTACAGGCCCTCGGCGAACACGGCGTGGTAGTTGTCGGTGATCGCCTGCTCGGTCTCTACGTAGTAAACCTTTGGCTGTTTGCTGGTCGGTTGGGTTACCCGACGCGACCATTGACCATCGTTGGTCAGCAGCAGCAAACCGGTGGTGGTCAGGTCCAGGCGCCCGGCCAGGTGCAGGTCGTGCTCGGCGGCGTCGGGCAACAGGTCGAGCACGGTGGGGTGCTCCTCATGTTCGGTGGCGCTCACGTAGCCGGCGGGTTTGTGCAGCATGAAATACAGCGCCGGTTTGCCCGTTTGCAGTAACTGCCCATCCAGCTCCACGCGATTGAATTCGCGGATATCCAGCAGGCCATCGCGCGTTACCACACCGTCCACCTTTACCCGCCCGGCAGCCAGCTGCGCCCGCGCATCGAAGCGGGTGGCGGCGGGAAGGTTGGAAAGAAAACGATCTAGGCGCATTCGGTGCTCACGCGGAAAAGGGTTGCGTGGGAGCGGCTTTAGCCGCGATGCGGTCGTAACCGCATCGGGACGTCTGGTTGGGCCGGTTCGGTCCTTTTTGCGCAGCGCGGGCATAAGCAGCTTTTATCAATCTGCTCATCACTCAACCGCGCCAACGCCTCGGCCGATATTTCGGCGCTGAAGCACCAGCAATCATCACTGCCCACCGCGCACTGGTTCGCCTGCCCACACAGCGGGCAGCGCTCGGTGTCAGCTGGCATGGCCGGGCTCGATGCACACGCGGTTGCGGCCTGATTGTTTGGCGCGGTACAGCGCGCGGTCGGCTCGGCTGAGCAGGGTGTGCAAGGTGTCGCCTGGCGCCAGCTCGGTGAGGCCGATACTGGTGTTTACTTGCAGCACCTGATCGCCGACGGCATAGCGGCTTTGCTCGGCCAGAAGGCGCACCTTTTCGGCAATCAGCTGCGCCGCGGCGGGGTTGGTGTCTTTGAGCAATACGATGAATTCTTCACCGCCCCAGCGGCAGATGATATCGGCCTGACGCAAGCAACCGCGCAGGTTGGCGGCGAAACCCCGCAGCACGTCATCGCCGGCCAGATGGCCGTGGGTGTCGTTAAGGGTTTTGAAGTTGTCGAGGTCGATCATCAGCGTGGCGAGCGGCTTCTGTTCGCGCACCGCCTCTTGTAAAGCCTGATTGGCGAGAATGTCGAAGCCTCGGCGGTTGGGCAGTCGGGTCAGGGTGTCGGTGGTGGCGAGCGCCACGATGCGTGCCTGATAACGGCGCAGCGCCAGGTTCACCAGCAGCAACACCAATCCGGTCACCACTGCGCAAATCAGCAAGTTCAGGTACAGGGTTTTGCGCACGCCGGCCAAGGCGTCGTCTTCATGCTTGTCGACAAACAGATACCAGTTCAGCTCCGGGATATAACGCACATTCAGGAAGTGGTCGCGGCCGTGTTCCCGATACTTGAAGTTTCCGCTTTGGGGCTTGGGCAGATTTTTCTTCAGTTCGTCGAGCCCAGGCACGTCATTGAGCGACTGGCCGACCCTGGCGCCGAGCGGCCCGCCCGAGGCCCCCGTGAGTACGATGTTGCCTTGGGTATCAACGAAGTACACCGAGCGACCGTAGCGCTGCTGGTAGGTGTCGATCAGCTTGACCACTGCGTCCACGGTCAGCCCCACACCCGTGGCGCCGATGAAGTTGCCGTTGAAGTCGGTCACTTTGTAGTTGATGAAGATGGTCAGCCGGTCCTCGTTAGCCATGTCCACATCCACATTGATTTCATACGGCGCGTGCATGTCGCGCACACGGAAATACCAGACGTCGCGCGGCTCGTCCTCGCGCACGGTTTTCAGCAGGCCTTTGGCCTGGTAATAGCGATGGGTTTTCTCCGAGATGAAGAAGCTGGTGAACGCGCCGTAGTGGGCCTGTACTTCGGCGAGGTAGCGCGTGAGCTGTTCCGGATTCTGCTCGCCCTCAAGCACCCAGTCGCGCATGAAGGTGTCGCGGCTCATCATCGACAAGATAAGAATGGGCCGGACCAGGTCTTTCTGAATTTCCGAATAGACGTTGTCGGACGTCAGCGGCAGTTCGGTGTCCACGATGCTGCTGCGAATCGAATCAAGCGAGGCGTAATAGCTGACCAGCGAGGTGGCCAGAAAACCGCTGGCCAGTAGTAGCAATAACGCCACTACCAGATAACGCTGAGCAGTTTGGGTTGGGGCACGTAACGGCATTGGACCAGCAGCTCTGACGGAATGGGACATGCTAGCTCGGTATCCCGCTGACGTCAGCTAGCAGTGGCGAGTCGAGTCTTGAGGATTCAGGTAGCAGATTCTGGCGAAGGGTGTGGATCGACCCCTTCGCCAGCACGCTGGATCCTACGAATTATCTGCTTGTCAGGTAGGCGCGCCAGCCGCCGAAATGGCTGATGTCGCTGGCCCCTTCCAAGCCATACGGCTCGCAGATAAACCCGCTCTCCCAGCTGCCATCGGCCAGTTGCACCTTGCCCAAACCGAGGGGCGCTGGAATGCCGGTGAGGAACGAGCCCAGCTCGCTGCTCGGCAATTCCCACACCTCCACTTCGATTGCTACGCCGCCCTCGGCGACGCGAACCATACCCGGACGGAACGGTGGGCCGCCGGCCAGCGCCCAGAGTTGGTAGTCAGGTGAGCTTTGCGTGGCTGTCAGCAGTCGGCCGCCGCGTTGTTTGAGTTGCCAGTTCAGCGGCAGCCCGTCCAGGTGCGCGCCACACACCACCAGCCGCGCCAGGTCATTTCGCGCCAGGTTCGCGGGTGCGCTGAGACTAAGGCTGCGCTCGCCGGCCAGCGGCAGGTCGTGTTGGCATTGCAACCCTTCGGCGAGGCTAAGCAGGTATTGATCGGTGAACGGCCGCCCGAACAGCGTGACGCCCCACGGCAAACCGTTGGCCATAAAACCGGCCGGCACGGCGATGGCGGCGTAGTCGAGCATGTTCATAAAGTTGGTGTAGTAGCCCAGGTCGGAATTGCGTTTCACCGGCTCGGCGTCCAGCTCGGCCAGGGTGACCGGGCGCGGGTAGGCCGGGGTGAGCACGCAGTCGAGCTCGGCCATGGCGCGATCGCACACCGCTTTAAGCTGCTGCAACCGGTACTGCGCGCGGAATAATTCAACCGCTGTGGTGCCCGGCGCTTTCGACAGCACGGCATGAATCACCGGCAGCACGGCGTCGGGCTGCGCCTCGATCAGCTCGCCTGCCACGCTGTAGCGCTCGGCCACCCACGGGCCTTCGTAGAGCAGGCGCGCGGCTTCGGCGAAGGGCTCGAAATCAAGCGCCACGGCCACGCCGCCCAGCGCTTCGAGTTGCTTCACCGTAGCCGCGAACAGCGCCGGGCCTTCCGGGCAGCCGAGGAATTCAAGCTGCTTCGGCACACCGAAACGGAAGCCTTTGCGCGGTATGCCGAACGCGCTGCCATCGTTCCACAGGGGATTTTTGCGGCTGTATTCATCGGCCGGATCGAGCGTGGCCGTAAGCGCCAGTAGTTGACTCGCTTCACGCGCGGTGGCGGTGAAGTAGGTGACGCAATCCAGCGTGCGGCAGGCCGGCACCACGCCTGCCGTGGAGAGCAAACCTTTGGTGGCCTTCAGCCCAACCAGATTATTCAGCGCCGCCGGCACGCGGCCGGAACCGGCAGTGTCGGTGCCCAGCGAGAAACTGGCGACACCGAGCGCCACGGCCAAGGACGAACCCGCGCTCGAACCGCCTGACGGATAGTCCGGGTGCACGCTGTTGCGGCACGGGCCGTAGGGCGAACGCGTGCCGTTGAGGCCGGTGGCGAATTGGTCGAGATTGGTCTTGCCCAGCGGCACGGCGCCGAGGGCCAGCAGTTGCTTGACCAACGTCGACGATTCGCTTGGCGTATAGGCAAACGCCGGGCAGGCGGCGGTGGTGGGAATGCCGGCCAGATCGATGTTGTCTTTGATGGCGAACGGCACGCCGAACAGCGGCAGACTGTCGGCGGTTTTGCCGTCGAGCGCGGCGAGGTAGGGCTCCAGCTCTTCTGCCGTGAGCAGATGAATGAACAGGTTGAATTCCGGATTCAGTGCTGCAGCTTGCTCACGCAGCGCGCCGATAAGCTGGCGCGGCGTAGTGGTGCCGGCCAGGTAGGCGGCTTTGACGGCGCTCAGGCGCAGGTCGAATGGGTGGGTCATGGTTGGCTCCTTAAATATTGCCTAAATCTCGGTCGGTCCCCTCGCCCCTGTGGGGAGAGGGTTAGGGTGAGGGGGGACTTTGATTTTGCGTGTGCGTTAGCCCTCACCCCCGGCCCCTCTCCCGCAGGCGGGAGAGGGGAGCAAAGCCGTTGAGTTTGTTTCGACCTCAGATTTCCTCCAGCACAACAACCCGCTGCCCAGCCCTGACCGCTGAGCCCGGTTGCACGCGCACTTCCTTCACCACCCCGTCGCGTGGCGCCAGCAGCGGGATTTCCATTTTCATCGATTCCAATATCACCAGCACATCGCCGGCCTTGACGCTGTGCCCGGCCTCGACCTGCACCTGCCACAGGTTGCCGGCAATATGGCTTTCAATGCTGTGTTGGCCCACGGCGAGCGGGGCGTCTTCGCCGAGTTCGGCCACCGCTTCTTCGCTGTCGAAATGCGCCTGACCACTGGCGATCCAGCGTTCGCGTTCGGCGTTAAAGGCGCCTTGTTGCTGACGGCGGAAGGCGCCGATGGTGTCGGCTTCCTTGGCGAGAAATTCCTGGTAGTCGGCGAGGTTGAGCACGCTGTGTTCGATCTGCAGCGGGTAGCGGCCCAGGGGGGAAGTCTTTGCGAATTTGCAGCAGTTCTTCGGCGCTCACCGGGTAGAAACGAATCTGGTCGAAGAAACGCAGCAGCCACGGTTTGCCGTCGAACGCCTCGACTTCGCGGTAGCGGTTCCACATCTGCAACGTGCGACCCACGAACTGATAGCCGCCGGGGCCTTCCATGCCGTACACGCACATGTACGCGCCGCCGATGCCCACCGAGTTTTCCGCCGTCCAGGTGCGCGCCGGGTTGTATTTGGTGGTCACCAGGCGGTGGCGCGGATCCAGCGGCGTGGCCACCGGTGCGCCGAGGTAAACGTCGCCCAGGCCCATCACCAGGTAGCTGGCCTCGAACACGGTGCGGTACACCTCGTCGAGATTGGGCAGGTCGTTGATGCGGCGGATGAACTCCAGGTTGCTCGGGCACCAGGGCGCGTCTTTGCGCACGGTGGTCATGTATTTTTCGATGGCCAACTGGCACGCCGGGTCGTCCCACGACAGCGGCAAATGCACGATGCGCGACGGCACTTCGAGGTTCTGCGCCGCGCACACCGCGTCCCACTCGCCGGCGATGATGCCGAGCAAATCGGTGAGGCTGAGGGTTTCCGGCTGGTAGTGCACTTGCAGCGAACGGATGCCCGGCGTCAGGTCAATCACGCCGTTCAATTGCTTGGCTTCCAGCGCCTGCATCAGCGCGTGGCCGCGAAAGCGCAGCACCAGGTCCAATTCCGGCGCGCCGATTTCCACCAGCAAATGGGTGTCGCCGGAAAGGCGGGCGACGAGGCGGGTGTCGTTGTCGCCGAGGTCCAGTACGATCGGGGAAATCAGCTCGCTCGCCTGTGTTTTTGTAGGAGCCAGCTTGCTGGCGAAGCTGTTAAACGCAGGAGCTTCGCCAGCAAGCTGGCTCCTACGGGCAGCGTGAAGTTCGCGCGCTTCGCCAATGCTGACGGCCGTGAACTGCACCTTGTCCCCAGCCTTCAGCTGCCCCAGTTGCCAAAGGTCTGCCTCAATAATCGTCACCGGGCACACAAAGCCGCCCAGGCTCGGGCCGTCTGGGCCGAGGATGACCGGCATGTCGCCGGTAAAGTCCACGGCGCCAATGGCATACGGGTTGTCGTGGATATTCGATGGATGCAGGCCGGCCTCACCACCGCTCTCACGCACCCATTGCGGTTTCGGGCCGATCAGGCGCACGCCGGTGCGGCTGGAGTTGAAGTGCACTTCCCAATGCGTGGCGAAGAAGATGTCGATGTACTCGGGCGTGAAATATTCCGGCGCACCGTGGGGACCGTAGATCACGCGGATGCTGCGCACCGCTGGCAGCGGCGGGCACAGCTCGGCGTCCAGGGCGGCGCCGTGGCTCGCGTCGGTGAGCGTCGGAATATGCAGCACATCGCCGGCGCGCAAGGCACGGCCGCCATGGCCGCCGAACTGACCGAGGGTGAAGGTGCTTTTGCTGCCCAGATAATCCGGCACTTGCAGGCCGCCGCGCAGGCACAGGTAACTGCGTGCGCCGGCCCCGGCGATGGTGCCGAGGGTCAGGGTGCTGCCGGCTTTTACCAGCAGCGCGGTGTTCATCGGTTGCGCCGCGCCGTCGAGGCTCAGGGGAATGTCGGCGCCGGTAACCGCTAATACCGCATCGGTGTTAAAGCGCAGCGTCGGGCCGCTCATGGTGATTTCCAGCGCGGCGGCGCCTTCTTCATTGCCGAGCAAGCGGTTGCCCAGACGCAGCGCCAGACTGTCCATCGGCCCGGACGGCGGTACGCCAACGGCCCAGTAGCCGAGGCGGCCGGGGTAGTCCTGCACGGTGGTTTGCGTGCCGGCGCCGAGCACCTCGAAGGTGTCAGCCTTGTAAACCAATTGCTCGAGGCAGCGGGTCCACGGGTTGCCGCTGGCGAACGGGGCGTCTTGGATGATTTGGCGCAGGTAGTCGCGGTTGCTTTCCACGCCGTACAGCACGCTGTCGCCCAAGGCGTTGTAAAGCCCGGCGCTGGCTTCTTCGCGGGTCGGCGCCCAGGCGATGAGCTTGGCGATCATCGGGTCGAAGTAGGGCGGAATTTCGCAGCCGGCCTCTACCCAAGTGTCGATGCGCAGGGTTTTGCCATCGGCCGGCGGGAACTGCACGGCGGTCAGCAAGCCTGGGCTCGGCTGGAAATCGCGGCCCGGATCTTCGGCATACAACCGCGCTTGAATGGCGTGGCCGTTCGGGCGCAGGTTCGCGCTCAATTCGCTGAGCGGCGGCAGGTCGCCAGCGGCCAGTTGAATCATCCAGCTGACCAGATCGACGCCCCACACTTGCTCGGTCACGCCGTGTTCGACCTGCAAGCGGGTGTTCACTTCGAGGAAATAAAACTGGCTGGCTTCGCTGTCGTAGACGAACTCCACGGTGCCGGCGCTGCGGTAGTTCACCGCCTTGGCCAGCTTGATAGCGGCGGCGCAGAGTTCGTCGGCCATGCCGGCAGGCAGGTTGGTGGCTGGGGTTTCTTCCAGCACTTTCTGGTTGCGCCGCTGCACGGAACAGTCGCGCACGCCGAGGGCGATTACCTCGCCAGCGCCATCGCCGAACACCTGCACTTCCAGGTGGCGGGCGCGCTGGATGTATTTCTCGATGAACACGCCGGCGTCGCTGAAGTTGTTCTGGCCCAGACGTTTGACCGCGTCGAACGCCTCGCTCAATTCCTCGGCCGAACGGCACACGCGCATGCCGATGCCGCCGCCGCCCGCGGTGCTTTTCAGCATCACCGGGTAGCCAACCTGCTCGCCCGCCACTAGGGCGGCGTCGAGGTTTTCCAGCAGTTCGGTGCCTTCAAGCATGGCTACGCCGTGCTGCTTGGCCAGGGCGCGCGCCGTGTGCTTGAGGCCAAACACCCGCAGTTGTTCTGGCGTTGGGCCGACAAAGGCAATGCCGGCGGCTTCGCAGGCTTCGGCAAAGGCGGCGTTTTCCGAGAGAAAGCCGTAGCCCGGGTGAATGGCTTGGGCGCCGGTTTGCTGGGCCACGGCAAGAATTTTCTGCACCTGCAACATGCGTGCCCGCCGCCGCGCCTTCGCCGAGGCTGAAGGCTTCATCGGCTTGCTGAATGTGCAGGCTGGCGGCGTCGGCCTCGGAATACACGGCTACGCCCTGCACCTCGAGCGCGCGCAGGGTTCGCAAAATGCGGCAGGCAATGGCGCCACGGTTGGCGATCAGCAGTTTGGTGAACATGGCGTTAAGCCCCTCGAAAGGGGAGGCGGGCCGTCCCGCTGTATTTGGGTGTGCACCGGCGGTCGTCCGCGGTGTGGGAATTTCGTGCAAGCGTCAGGTGGACTCGGTCCGTCCCCTCGCCCCAGCGGGGAGAGGGCTAGGGTGAGGGGGGACTTTGATTTTGCGTTTTGCCTTTTCCCTCACCCCCAGCCCCTCTCCCGCAGGCGGGAGAGGGGAGCAAAACCTGCCCACTGCGGCTCTGGCACAGCGCAAACAACCACCGCCGAATCAGTCCCATACCAAGAACTCCGCTGGCGTCGGGTTGTAGCCGTTGCAGGGGTTGTTCAGTTGCGGGCAGTTGGAAATCAGCACGATCACGTCCATGTGCGCCACCAGCTCGACGTATTTGCCGGCAGCGGAAATGCCGTCTTCAAACGTCAGCCCGCCTTCTGGCGTAACCGGCACGTTCATGAAGAAGTTGATGTTGGCGCTGATGTCGGCTTTGTTCAGGCGGCCGTCGTGCAGGCTGGCGCGCAGGAAGTTGTCGCGGCAGCTGTGCATGTAGCGTTTGTCGAGGGCGTAGCGCACGGTGTTGCTCTCTTGCGCGCAGGCGCCGCCGAGGGTGTCGTGGCGCCCGCAGGTGTCGGCGGTGATGGTCAGCAGCGGGTTGCCGAGGTTGGAATACAACACGGTGCCGGTGGTGAGGTACACGCGGTTCTGTTTGCGCAGGGTGCGCTGCACGTCGTAGCGCTCGCGCGGGTTGCGGGCGCTGTAGAACAAGGTGTCGACCGCTTGGTTGCCTTCCAGGTCGAGCAGGCGCAGGGTTTGCCCGGCTTTGACTTCCTTCAGGAACGGCTCACCGGCGGCGATGGTGGCGCGGTAAACGGCGGCTTCTTCATGGCGGGGGCTGTGGGTTAGCGACATGGTAAGGCCCCCAGATGTACAGACGTTCGGTGTTGTAGAAGCCACGGCCGTTTTCCGGGCGCGAGGTGCGGCACAGCACGCTGATGCCGTCTTCAGCCACTTTGCTGAAGCTCAGTTGCACCGGCTTTGGCGCGTAATCGGGGTTGGGGTCCATCGGGTGTTGCAGGGCGGTGAGCACCACTAACGTGTCCATCGGCGCGTACAGCTCGACGTAGTCACCAGCCTTGGAATTGCCCTCGGCAAACGCGAAGCAACCGTCGCTATCAACCGTGACCTTGCTGAACAGATTGAGGGTCATGAGCAGGTCTTGCAGGTTCAGGTTCCACTTGCCCATTTCCACCAGCAGGTTGTCGACGCCGTTACGGAAGAAGCCGTTGCGCAGTTCCTGGTAGCGGCCGGCGCCGTATTTTTCCTGTACCTCGGCGGCATTCAACACGCCGCCGAAACTGTCGTGCCAGCCGCAGGTGTCGGCGGTAATGGCGGCCAGTACGCGGCCCATGTCCGAGTACAGGCAATGGCCGACGGTGAGCTTGGCCGTGTGCTGGCCCTTGAGGCTGTCGGGCAGGTTCAAGCGCTCACTTTTCTCGGCGGCATTGAGCAGCATCAGGCTGACGTTGGCGCCGCCTTCGAGGTCGGTAATGCGCAGCACTTGGCCACGTTTGAGCACGAACGAGGTGTGGCCGCCGCCCGGTACGGTTTCTTCATACAGGCTGGGGCGCAGGCTCAAGGCACTGGTCATGATCAGGCTCCTTGGTAGACGGAATGCAGGCTGCCGGTGACATGCGCCGGCAGGGCGTCGACGGCGGCGCGGGTGGCGCGGCGGTCGGGGTTCAGGGGAATGTCGTAGGTGATGCGTGCGCCATAGGCGTTCGGCGCGTGCGGGTCGTGGCGAACCTTGTCGAACACCAGAATGCGGGTGCCGAGGGTGAAGCCTTCGGACAGGTCGTGGGTGACCATGAATACCGTCAGCTTGGTTTCGCGCCACAGCTCCAGCAGCAGCGCGTGCATGTCTTTGCGGATGCCGGGGTCGAGGGCGCCGAAGGGTTCGTCGAGCAGCAGCACGCGCGGTTGCATGATCAGCGCCTGGGCGATGGCCAGCCGTTGTTGCATGCCGCCGGAAAGCTGCGTCGGATATTTGTCCAGCGCGTGGCCGAGGCCGACCTTTTTCAACAGCTCGGCGGCTTGCTCACGAGCGTCGCGCTTGGCCCGACCAAACAGGCGACCGAGCAGCGGCGAGCGCGGCAGCTCCAGGCCCAGCGCCACGTTGTTCAGCACCGATAAATGCGGGAACACCGAGTAGCGCTGAAACACCACGCCCCGGCTGGCATCCGGCTCGCCGACCAGCTGTTGGCCGCCCAGCAGAATTTGCCCTTTGCTTGGCACTTCCTGGCCCAGCAACAGGCGCAGGAACGTGGATTTGCCGCAGCCCGAGGTGCCCACCAAGGTGCAGAACTCACCTTCGGCGACGGTGATGTTGAGGTTCTCCAACACAACCTGATCGCCGTAGGTTTGCCACACGTTTTTAACTTCAATGAACGCACTCATGCCTTCGCCCCCTGATACCAAGGGAACGCCAACTGAGTCAGGCGCTTGAGGCCCAAGTCCATCAGCCAGGCGAGCAGAGTGATCCACACCACGTACGGCAGAATCACGTCCATGGCCATGTAGCGGCGCACCAGAAACACGCGGTAGCCGAGGCCGTCGGTGGAGGCGATGGCTTCGGCGGCAATCAGAAACAGCCAGGCCGAACCGAGCACCAGGCGCAAGGCGATAAGCAGACGGGGCAGCAGTTGCGGCAGGATCACGCGCAGAATCAGGGTCCAGGTCGAAGCGCCGAGGGTTTGTGCCTTGATCAGCAGTTCCGCCGGAATTTCCCGCGCCCGCTGTTCCAGATCCCGCGCCAATACCGGGGTGATGCCGATGACGATAAGCATGACTTTCGACAGCTCGCCGAGGCCGAAAACGATAAACAGAATCGGCAGAATCGCCAGCGGCGGCACCATCGACAGCACCGTGAGCAGTGGCGACAGCGGCGCACTGAACAGCGGCAGGGTGCCAGCGGCGATGCCCAGGCATAGCCCGATAATGGCGGCAATGCCCAGGCCCATGCCGAGGCGTTGCAGGCTGGAAGCGGTGTCTTGCCAGAGCAGATAGCCGCCGCTGCGTTTGTCTTCGGTAAACGCCATGCGCTTGACCGCGTCCGTCATCTGCACGGCGCTGGGCAGCAGCTTGTCATTGGGGTTGTCCGCCAACCGCGCCGAGGAGCCGGTGAAGTAGGCGAACAGCACCAGCGCGAACGGCAGCAGAATCAGCAGCAGTCGGCCGGCACCGTCGGGGTGGCGATTGATCAGGCGCATGGGGGTCTCGAATTTGGGATCGGGTTGCCCCGACCATTTCCTTCACCTGCAACACTCTGGATTCCCGCCTGCGCGGGAATGACGGAGGGTTTGGTCGAGTTCATCGTCAGCAGGGTTACAGCGTGCCATCCGCCGCCATCTGCACGTAGCTCGGGTCGAAGCGCAGTTTGATGTTGCCGCTGTCGCCGGTGACTACGTCTTTGGCGAAGCTCATGCCGACCGCGCCAGCGTCTTTGGCGCCTTCACCGAGCAGGCCGTGGGCGAAGGAGAAGCTGGCGACCTTGCTCATGGTTTCCGGCAGCTGTGGGCTGGTGGCGAAGGCGAGGGCGTCTTTGGCGGTGTAGAAGAGTTTGGTGGTCGCCAGTTGCGACTTGAAGCCGGCCAGATCCGTGCCCGAAGCCTTGGCCATGTGTTCCAGCGCGGCGGTGGCGCGCGCGCGTGTCGCTGGCCATCAGTTCCATGATTTCGAACCAGGCGCCGGTCAGGGCTTTGCCCAGTGCTGGGTTGTCTTTTAGGGTGGCGGTGTTGACCACCATCATGTCCATGATCTCGCCGGGAATCTGGCTGGAGTTGAACACTTCAGTGGTGTCCGGCTGGGCTTTGATTTCCGCCAGCATCGGGTTCCACGTGACCACCGAATTGACATCGCTGGTGTTGAAAGCGGCAGCGATATCGGCGTCTGAAGTGTTCACCACGCTGAGGTCTTTTTCGCTCATGCCGGCTGTTTCCAGGGCGCGTGCCAGCAGGTAGTGAGAAACCGAAAGCTCGACCAGATTCACCGGCTGGCCCTTGAGGTCGGCCAGGGTTTTGCCTTTGCCTTTGAGCACGACGCCGTCGTTGCCGTTGGAGAAGTCGCTGACCACCAGGGCGGTGGAATCGACGCCGCCGGCAGCGGGAATGGTCAGGGCGTCCATGTTGGTCATGGTGCAGCCATCGAACTGGCCGGCGGTGTACTGGTTGATCGACTCGACGTAGTCATTGAGCTGCACCACGTCGATGGCGATGTTGTACTTCTTCGCCCACTTATCAACGATGCCTTCGGCGGCTGCGTATTCCCACGGCATCCAGCCGGCGTAGAGGGTCCAGCAGACGCTGAATTTTTTCTTTGGGCGCAGCCTGGGCGCTGAAACTGAACGTGGCGGCAAGGCCGGCGAGAACGAGGGCGAATAACGGGGACTTGCGCATGTAAAACCTCCAGTTCGAGATAAAAGCGGGCAGGCGCAACGCGGCGTGGCGTTCGTCTCCCGGGCTTTTGTCCCGCCGTGTAACCTCACTGGAGGTCGATAACTCTCGGACCAGTCACTGAGCGTTTTAAGCGCTAGCCGGAACCCTAGTCATCCATTGCGAATTGTGGTGCCGCGTACCCAGGCAACTGCCCGGTTAATCCTGCACACCGGAGCTAAAGCGAGAGCCGTGCCAAGTTGCGCCGTGCCAGCGCAGACGGGGCTCGGGCTCTTTGTTGGAATGGGAAGAAGGGCGGGGCGTGCGCGAAAACGAGGCGCAGGGCAGTGGCGTGCTGCGCTTTGGTGCGCGTATGAAATAAATGGCAATGGAATATGAATCGCCCTACAGCAAGCCGGGCGGAATCTGTGCTGTCCAAGATCGTGGGAACACTGTTGAACGGCCTTCGCCGCTCGGTTCCCATGCGGTCTCAGGAGGCTGCCATGATGCGTTATCGAACCCTGCTGCTTGGTCTGATTGGCCTGTTTTTGGCGGGTTGTGCGGGTTATGACTACGACGACAATTACGACCGCAGCTACGGTCGTTCCGGTGGTTACGGCACGGTGTACAGCGCGCCATATGTTCAACGCTACGAAGTGTATTCAGCGCCGCGCTATTACCGCGCACCGGCTCCCCGTTATTACGTGCCGGCACCAGCGCCGCGTTATTACAGCGCGCCACGCCGCGGCCCGGTTTACAACGGTTGGAATCAACCGTCGCGCGGCTACTACCCGGCGCCGCACCGCTATGACGGCGACCGTGATCGCCACCACGCCCGTGAACGCGATGACCGTCGCCGAGACGGCCACCGTAGCAATGACCGTCGCTCCGAGCAGCGCAGCGACAACCGCAGCGGTCATGGCGACTGGCGCCAGCGCAACCGCTAGTCATCCTTTCTTTAACGCAAACAAAAGCCCGCTGTCGCGGGCCTCTGCGCATTCATCCAACAGCTGGCTGGTGAATGTAGGTACTGCTTGGTTTAGCGGTCAGTCAGCTTTTTATTGCCATGGCTGGCTTGACCACCTTTGCGGCCTGCTTCGGACGCTTTCTGCGGGTCGTTGGCAAAGTTGCCGCCACTGTTGTGACCACCTTTGCGTCCTGCTTCCGAAGCCCGCGCCCGATCATTAGCGAAGTTACCGGGGTTTTTGTTGGTAGGCATGTTGGTTTCTCCTCTTCTATGAAGTAGTCGCAAAACCCCCTTGGGCCTTACAGGAACTCTGAAGGGGAGCGCCGGAGTTTCGTTCGGCTCAATTTAAGTTGTTGGCGACAAACGGTTTTTTGATATTAAAGTGCAACTTCGCCTTCGCCTGTTTATTAGCCTAAGCACTTGCGCAATGGCGGTTTAGCAACTATGGCGACCTGTTTTTAAGCTATTAAGGGCCAATAAAAACAGCGCGCATGACCGCCCATCCCTTACACGGAACTGCCGCGATGGCAGTTTGCTCGGATGTTTCACACATCGATAAAACCCCTCAAGCACTAGGCGTAGCGGCCGGGTACTGATGGGCAAGTGATTCAGGGATATAGACGGCATGGGCGACTACCACATCAACCGTGTGCCAGAGGGCTGGCAACTCATCAAGAAAGGCGCAACCCGCCCCTCTAAACGTGCGCTGACCAAAGCGCGCCTACTTCAGGAAACCGAACGGTTCCTACGCGGCAAAGACGCGACATTGATCATTCATAACGAAGACGGCACCACCGAAGAGAAATCGTACCTGGCTGGCCGAGTAATGCCCGCCCGTTGGGCCAGGTGGCAAGAGGAAAACGAGCGCGCCAAGGACGACGCTTCCTCCGGCTGACGTCCATAAAAAAGCCCGCCGAAGGGGCGGGCTTTTCTGCGAGGCGATTACCAGCGACCGTGGTGACCATAACCGCGCGGCTCGTAATACACCGGCCGTGGCGCGTAATAACGCGGGCCGTAATAGCGCGGCGCTTGCACCACCACCGGTTGGTAATACACCGGCTGGGCGTACACAGGCTGTGCATAGACGGGCTGGGCGTACACCGGTTGTGGCGGCGGATAGTAAGCAACGGGCGGTGGCGGCGGGGCTTCGACATACACCGGGGCCCGCTGCGAGGCGATTCCACAGCGCCGCCTACCACGGCACCAACCACGGCGCCCAAAACGAAAGGTCCACCGTCTCCACCGTGGGCGGACGCTTGCCCGGCGAGGGCAAGGCTGCCCTAACAGCAGGGCAACTTTGGGCAGACTGAACATGGTTGTCTCCTGATACCCGGGTGAGATGAATCCGGGGTATCTGTAAGACGCGTCTCGATTAAGGAAGTGCCGGGGTGAGGTGTAAAGGTTTTGTAAGGGAAGGCGCCGGACCAACCGCAACCACAGGCCGGACGCAGTCTGTAGGAGCGGCTTTAGCCGCGATCCCTGCAAAAGGCCATTTCAGGTCACCACTCAGCCCTGCACAAACTCCGCAAACTTCACGCCCGTACCCGTCGGCCGAACATCCTGAAACAGCGAATCCCGATCGGCCGACAGCTCAAGGCTAACGGTCGCGTTGCGGCTGCCTTTGTTGCGGGTCACCAGGCCATCTTCATGGGTGCGCAGGTACAGCGTCGGTACGCGCAGATGGTGCAATTCATCGGTCACGTGGTTGTGCATCAGCAGGTGCACCCATTCGTACTGGCCGATTTTCAGACGGCCGACGGGAATGTCGAACCACCAGATATTTTTGTTCAGGTTGATGGTCGCGAAGTGCGTGTTGTTGACGCCGAGCACTGCGCTGCCGAGTTGTTGATTACGGCGGGCAATGGCGGTTTTTTTGTCGATTTTCATGCTGTTCCTGACACGCAAGCGATGTGGGGCGAAGGCGGCCGGGGCCGCGCGGCGCGTAGTGTAACAGCCGACAACCGCTTGCCAATCACTGGCTATCGCGGCGCAGGACGATGAGCGTTTTGGTCCGTTGGTATCGGGCGAATCGTTCAGCCAAGGAAGCCGGCAACGATTCACCACGGCTAAAGCCTAGACGAGCGTAAAAGTCGCCAAGTGTGGGGTGGCAAAAGCCACACCGGGCCGTTCGCTTCGGTGCAGGCAACCTCCACGAGCTGGCTGGCGATGCCGCGATCGCGCAGCGCCGGCGCCACGAACAGGCCGGTCAACCAAACCCCTTCGTCCGCGTGCGAGCCGATGCTGCGCAAGCCCAGCGCCGCGACAATTTCCGTTTCTTTCGCCACCCACAGTTGCTCGTCAGCGCCGGCGCGCATGGGCGAGCGGTGGGCGCGGTAGAACTTGTTTAGCAGCGGGCGCAATTCGGCGGCGAGAGGGCCGTAGCTGAGGTCGGACATGGCGGTTTTTCAGTGGTGAAAACGCCGCTATTAAATCATTTACCCCGTTCGCCTTGGCACAAATGCCCTACGAATCGCCGGGGCGCGCCTTGTCTGGCTAGGCATGATAGGAACCCCAATGGTTTTGCCAGGAGCGGCGCATGTCCTACAACACCCTCAGCTATCAGGTAAGCGAGAACATTCTGACCCTGACCCTTAATCGCCCGGAACAGCTCAACGCGTTCACGGTGGAAATGGCCCACGAGCTGATCCATGCGTTTAACCGTGCCAGTGATGATGAAGAGGTTCGCGCCATTGTGGTGACCGGCGCGGGCCGCGCGTTTTGTGCCGGCATGGATTTGTCGGTAGGCGGCAATGTGTTCGGTCTGGACGAAAGCCAACAGCCGACGCTTGAAGACATGCAAAACCGCCTGGACGACCCGGCCATTCGCGACGGCGTGCGCGATACCGGCGGGCGCGTGACCTTGGCCATTTACGAATGCAAGAAGCCGGTGATTGCTGCCATCAACGGCGCGGCGGTGGGCATCGGCGCCAGCATGACCTGCGCCATGGACATCCGCCTGGCCAGCGAGCACGCGCGCATCGGGTTTGTTTTTAACAAGATCGGCATCGTGCCGGAGGCGTGTTCGAGCTGGTTTCTGCCGCGCATTGTCGGCATTTCCCAAGCGCTGGAGTGGGTGTACAGCGGCGACATTCTCAAGCCGGAAGAAGCCTTGCAGGGGCGCTTTGTAAAGGCCGTGGTGCCAGCCGATCAATTGCTCGAAGAGGCTTACAAGATTGCCCGGCGCATTGCCCAGCACAACCCGGTGGCCATCGCCCTGACGCGGCAGATGATGTACCGCAACGCCGCTCAGCCCCACCCGCTTGAGGCGCACAAGGTTGATTCGCTCGGTATGTTCTACACCAGCGTTGGCGGCGGCAAAGAAGGGGTGCAGGCGTTTTTGGAGAAGCGTCCTGCGGACTACAGCGAACAGTCAGCCAATGCGATGCCGTCGTTCTATCCGTGGTGGAAATAACGCCGGGTCAGAGCCGGCCGAGGATCATGTGCGCGGCTTTGATCAAGGCCGCGATGGGTTGATCGACGGCCAACTGCAGCGTGTCCGCCTGGGTATTGCTCAGCACCGCCACCAGCGTGGCGCCACCGGCCAGGGTCAGCGACACCTCGGTTTCCGCTGATCCTCGAATGATCTCGCGCACTTGGCCGTGCAGCTGGTTGTCGCCGGGTTGCGCTGCGTCGGTATTGGCGGCCATCAGTTGCACCCACGACGCTTTAATCAGCGCATATAACGCCACGCCGGGCTTCAATTCCAGGCGCGCGGTGCTGTCGTGGGTAATCGAGGCGGTGAGGCGCTCGCCGGTGTTGAGCTGAAACTCAATGAGGTCGTTGACCTCACCGTTGTGAACGGCGACCACGCTGCCGAATAGCTGGTTACGCGCGCTGGTTTTCATGCGCAGACGCTCCATGAATTCCAGCAGGCTCAACACACCAGCGTCGTCGCCCAAGCGCTGCAAGAAGGCTTGGTGCTCTTGCTGGTAACGCTGGTAGCTGGCGATCAAGGCGCGCCCGGCCTCGGTCAGTTGGGTGCCGCCGCCGCCTTTGCCACCGGCGCTACGCGCCACCAGCGGACTGCCGGACGCGCCGTTCATGGCGTCGATGGAATCCCAGGCGAATTTGTAGCTAATGCCCACGGCTTTGGCCGCCTGGCTGATCGAGCCCGTGGCGTCAATGGCCCGCAGCAGGGCGATGCGCGCTTCGCCCGCGACGTCGTTGCCGTTGTGGGTGATCCAGAATTGGCCTTCGAGTTTCATTGCAGCAGGTGCTCAAGCGCGGTGGCGGCGATGGTAGCACTGGCATTTTATGCGCGTGAAATTCAGAACTTGACTGAAAGGTCAGATATTTTCCAAGATGCGCCGGTTGTTTTTACGGGACCGCTATCCGTTACTCCGTGTAGCGCTATATAGTCGCGAACATAGCGCTCGGTGTGGTGATTGTCCTCTTCGCTGGAACTTGCCTCTACAAAGGAACTGTTTATGACGTTGACCCTGTCTCGCCTGGTTGTTGCCTTGTCCGCCTCGTTCGCCTTGAGCAGCGTGTTCGCTGATGAGGTGCAAGTGGCGGTTGCCGCGAATTTCACCGCGCCGATTCAAGCGTTGGCGGCGGATTTTGAGAAAGACACCGGGCACAAGTTGGTCGCCTCCTACGGCGCCACCGGCCAGTTCTACAGCCAGATTAAAAATGGCGCGCCGTTTGAGGTGTTCCTTGCCGCCGACGATGCAACGCCGGCCAAGCTTGAGCGCGAAGGCGAAACGGTGTCCGGCTCGCGCTTCACTTACGCGATTGGCGCGCTGGCGCTGTGGTCGGCGAAAAACGGCTACGTCGACAGCAACGGTGAAGTGTTGAAGAAAAACGCGTTCACCCACTTGGCCATCGCCAATCCGAAAGCCGCGCCCTATGGCCTGGCTGCCACGCAAGTGCTGGAAAAGTTGGGGCTCACCGATGCGCTGAAACCCAAGCTGGTTGAAGGGCAGAGCATCACCCAGGCGTTGCAATTCGTGTCCACCGGCAATGCCGAGCTCGGTTTCGTGGCGCTTTCCCAGGTTTATAAAGACGGAAAGGTCACTAGCGGTTCAGCGTGGTTGGTGCCGGCCGACTTGCATGAGCCGATCAAACAGGACGCGGTGATCCTGAACAAAGGCAAGGACAGCGCAGCCGCCAAGGCGTTGGTCGATTACCTGCGCGGTGACAAGGCCGCAGCGGTGATCAAGTCGTTCGGCTATCAGCTTTAAGAGTTATCGAGAATGTCTCTGACAGGCGCGGATTTCGCGGCCATTTGGCTGACCTTGCAATTGGCCACGGTGACCACCGTGTTGCTGCTGATCATCGGCACGCCTATCGCCTGGTGGCTGGCGCGAACCCGCTCGCGGCTCAAGGCGCCGGTGGCTGCGGTGGTGGCGTTGCCGCTGGTGCTGCCGCCGACGGTGATCGGTTTCTATTTGCTGATCACCCTCGGGCCAAACGGTGTTGTTGGCCAACTGACTCAGAGTCTGGGCTTGGGCATTCTGCCGTTCAGCTTTGCGGGTTTGGTGGTGGGCTCGGTGTTTTATTCCATGCCGTTTGTGGTGCAGCCGATTCAAACCGCGTTTGAGGCGATTGGCGACCGGCCGTTGGAAGTGGCCGCCACGTTGCGGGCCAGTCCACTGGATACGTTTTTCAGCGTGGCGTTGCCGTTGGCGCGGCCGGGGTTTTTAACCGCGTCGATTCTGGGTTTCGCCCACACCATTGGTGAATTCGGCGTGGTGCTGATGATTGGCGGCAACATTCCAGATAAAACGCGGGTGGTGTCGGTGCAGATTTTCGACCACGTCGAGGCCATGGAATACGCCCAAGCCCACTGGCTGTCGGGCGGCATGCTGGTGTTCTCGTTCGCGATTCTGCTGCTGTTGCAGGCCAAAGGGCGCAAGGCGGTGGTGCGATGATCGAAGCGCGCTTCAAGGTGGACTATGCGGCGTTCAGTCTGGATGTCGACCTGCAATTGCCCGGCCGTGGCGTCAGCGCTTTGTTCGGCGATTCCGGCTCGGGGAAAACAACCTGCCTGCGCTGCGTGGCCGGGCTGGAACGCGCCAGCTCGGGTTATTTGCGGGTCAATGGCGAGTTGTGGCAGGACAGCGCCACGGGTTTTTTCTTGCCGGTGCATCAGCGCGCGTTGGGCTATGTGTTTCAGGAGGCCAGCCTGTTTGCGCACCTGTCGGTGCGGGCCAATCTGACCTTTGGTTTCAAGCGCATTGGCGCCGCCGCGCAACGGGTGAAGCTCGCTCAGGCGGTCGAATTATTGGGTATCGAACATTTGCTAGAACGCATGCCGGAGCATCTTTCCGGCGGCGAGCGCCAGCGCATAGGTATTGCCCGGGCGTTGCTGACCAGCCCGAAGTTACTGTTGATGGACGAGCCGCTGGCGGCGCTGGACTACAAGCGCAAACAGGAAATCTTGCCCTACCTGGAGCGTCTGCATGACGAGCTGGATATTCCTGTGCTGTACGTCAGCCATGCGCCGGATGAAGTCGGGCGGCTGGCCGATCATATGGTGCTACTCGAAGGCGGGCGCGCGCGGGCCAGCGGGCCGGTGGGCGAGTTGTTGTCGCGCCTCGACTTGCCCATGGCCCAAGGCGACGACGCCGGCGTGGTGGTGCAGGCGCACGTTTGCGGTTACGACGCCAACTATCACTTGCTGAGCCTGGGCTTTGCCGGCAGCACGTTGCGCTTTCAGGTGGCGCATGCGCCGTTGGAGCAAGGCAAGGCGATGCGTTTCAAGGTGAAGGCGCGCGACGTCAGCCTGGCCCTGGAAAAGCCGCTGCACAGCAGTATTCTCAACGTATTGCCGGTGACAGTGGTGGCTGAAGTGGCGGCGGAAAACAGCGCCCACGTGCTGGTGCAGCTGGATATGCAAGGCACGCCGTTACTGGCGCGGATCACGCGTTTTTCTCGGGATCAGCTTGAATTGAAGATCGGTCAGGCATTGTGGGCGCAGGTGAAGTCTGTCGCGGTGCTAGCCTAAACCTTAACGAGGAGGAGGGGCAGATGCTGGAACGCCTCGACACCTGTCGCGCGTTGGAAGAGCAGATTTGCGCCGGTCAGCATTGGCCGCCGGAACTGCGCGCGGCATTGCATGAGCTGCTGGAAAAAATCACCGTGGCCGGGCACGACATCAACCTGCTGAGCCTGGGCCTGTTCCTCGCCGATTTCGTGCCGCGCCATAGCCTGGATCGCGCAGAAGAATGGCAGGAGCGGGCAGCTAAGCGTTGGTTTACCCACAGCAAACCGCTGCTGATTGAACGCCTGGCGGATTTTTTCGTCGGCGCCGAGGCCTACAGCAGGCCTTCGTAAGCCAGGTCGTAGGCTTTGCCCAAGTCGACGGTGGCCGGCTTCTGCGCCTTGCTGTCACCGGCTTTGCGCTCGGTGGCTTTCAGCGTGGCGGGATGAACGAAGTCCACCGGCACCGGCGAACTGGCCAACACCACACCCTCCACTAGAAACGTGCCTGCGCCGCCTGCGCCTTGCCCGCTGGTGGCGCGGCGGTTGAGCACCAGTTTTTCCACCTTGTTGGCGGTACAGAACGCCGTTAGCGCCTGCACGAATGCCGCCACGTCTTCCCGGGACGGGTTCTTGACCACGGCCAACTTATTCATTTTCTCGGCCACCAACACATGGCTGGCACGGGTGCCTGCCAGGGTTACGACGCGCGCTTCGTTGGCCTTGAGCAGCAGCCCGGCAACGACGCTGCTCAACGTTTGCCCATCGAGCGGCGGGTGCCGTTTGGTGCGCGGCCCGGCTTCTTGTCGTGGTTGGATTTGTCGATGGGCTTGTAGCCCAGCGGGGCGTTGTCTTTGGCGCCTTTGGCGAACGCCGAGAAAGGAAAGCTGAAGCCAGGCTTTTTCGCTGAGGTGTCGACAGTGGCGTCCACTTCGCTCGGTTGGTCTGGCTGATCGGGCGAAGGTGTTTGGGTGGTCATTGGGGTAGTCCGGGAGAGGTAATAAAGGTGGAGCGGTGTTGCGAAAGCATCGCGGCTGAAGCCGCTCCTACAGGTTGGGTGTAGGAGCGGCTGTTGCTATCAGCCCGAGAGACCGACGTACACGTTCTGCACGTCGTCATGGTTGTCGAGGGCTTCGAGGAAGGCTTCGACTTCTTCCATCTGCTCCGGCGTCAGCGAGGTCACTGGGTTTTTCGGGCGGTAGCCCCAGGGTTGCGGAGTTCACGGTAAAGCCGTGCTCCGGCAGGGCGCGGCTGACGGCGTCGAGGTCGGTGGGTTCGGTGATGAACAGCGTGGCGCCTTCTTCAGCGGGTTCGAAATCTTGAGCGCCAGCTTCGATGGCGGCCAGCTCAGGATCGGCGTCGCCTTCCGGGCTGGCTTCGATCATGCCGACGTGGTCGAAATCCCAGGTCACCGAACCCGATGCGCCCATTTGCCCCTTGCGGAACAGCACGCGAATTTCGGCCACGGTGCGGTTGATGTTGTCGGTCAGGCACTCAATGATCACCGGCACTTGGTGCGGGGCGAAGCCTTCATAGGTGGCCGAGTGGAAAGTAACGGTATCGCCCAGCAGACCGGCGCCTTTTTTGATGGCGCGCTCGAGGGTGTCTTTGGGCATCGAGGCCTTTTTCGACTGGTGGATGGCCAAACGCAGCTTGGGGTTGAGGTCCGGATCGGCGCCGTTGCGTGCGGCGATCATGATTTCTTTCACCAAACGACCAAAAATCTTGCCTCTGGCGTTGGCGGCGGCTTCTTTAGGTTTGGCTTTCCACTGTGCGCCCATGCTGGCTCTCTTGCTCTGACTGGTTGGTAAGCGGGTCGTGGCGCGGTGTTTACGGGCCTGTTAACGGGCGGTAAAACCAGGGCGACGAAATAAGGTTGCCGATTTTAGTCGCTCTGCACCGCGCTGGCACCCCTCAAATCGAGTTGTCTGTCGCATGGCCAAGGCTCGACTGTTTAACACTTTTGCGTAAAACCGATGACAGCCCGGTGGCGGGGTCGCATGATTCGACGTCGCTTAATTCGTTATCCACTTCTCAAACGGTCCGCCATCGGCCTATGCCTACTCCCTTTGCCCCAGTCTCCCTCGGTTATGCAGCGCTTTCGGTCAGCGGTCGCGTGCGCACGCACAACGAGGATTCACTGCTGTGCTGCCCCGCGTTGCAGTTGTGGGCGGTGGCCGACGGCATGGGCGGGCATCAGCGCGGGGAAGTGGCCAGCGCCATTGCGCTGGATACGCTGCTGGAAGCGGTGCAGGCCGGTGAGTCGCTGGACACCGCCACCCACAGCGCCAACCAGGCAATTATTGCCGCCGGCGAGCAAGACCCGGAATCGGCCGGCATGGGCACTACCCTGGTAGCGGCGCGCTTCAACGGCGCAGCGTTCGAACTGGCCTGGGTCGGCGACAGCCGCGCTTATCGCCTCAGCGCCCAGGGCATCGCCCAACTCAGCCGCGACCACAGCCTGGTGCAAAGTTTGGTGGACGCCGGCGAACTCAGCGCTGAAGAGGCGCGCCATCATCCGCGGCGCAACGTGGTCACCCGTTGCCTCGGCCAGGCCCAGCAAACCCTGGAAGTGAGCGTGGAGCAGGGCAGCCTGGCGCCCGGCGAGTTGTTGCTGCTGTGCAGCGACGGCCTCAGCGGTGAATTGCGCGACGAAGATATTCAGGCCGTAAGCGCTGGCGCCAGCACCTTGGACGAGGTGGTGGAGCAACTGATCGCGGCGGCAAACGAGGCGGGCGGGCGCGACAATATTTCCTGCATCGTGATCGGTCTCGCAGTCGTGGAAAAAATGGGCGCGAATCAACGCCCGCAAAGTTTCCTCAGGAAACTTTTGAATCTAGGAAAACTCTGACAGTTTGTTGGAAAATGCGCCGAATCTGAGCGAACCTTCCCAGGCTTTTCGTGATACCTGGGTGGCGGCACTGCCGATTTTTCTTCGCCCCCCTGACCTAGAGCTTCTGGGCCGATAACTACAAGACGCGTACCACCTTCTTATGAATGACAGCTTGCTAGAAATTCCCGGTTACCTCGTGCATGGCCGGTTGGGTAAAGGCGGTATGGCCGAGGTGTACCTGGCCACCCAGGAGTCGTTGCACCGCCAAGTGGCGATCAAGGTGCTGCTCAGCGCCGACGACGAAGCCTTCAGCAAGCGCTTTATCAAAGAGGGGCACATCGTTGCCTCGTTGCATCACCCCTCGATCATCACTATTCACGACATCGACCAGTTGCCCGACGGCCGCTATTACCTGGCCATGGAGTTCGTTGCCGGCGGCGATCTGGCGCAGCACAAGGGCGAAGTGTTCGAGCCGCAGCGCGCCTTGAGCATCGTCCGGCAAATCGCCAGCGGCTTGGCGGTGGTGCATGACAAGGGCATGGTGCACCGCGACATCAAGCCCGCGAATATCCTCTTTCGCGCCGACGGCACGGCGGTAATCACCGACTTCGGTATCGCCAAAGAGCTGGACATCAACAGCGAGCTGACCCAGTTCAACGTGGCGGTCGGCAGCCCGGCCTACAGCAGCCCCGAACAGACCCAGTGCGAGCCGCTGGATGCGCGCACCGACATCTACAGCCTCGGCGTCATTTTGCTGGAGATGCTCACCGGCAATAATCCGTTCAAAGGGTCGAGCTACACCCAGACCGTGATGAATCACGTGCAGATGGACGCGCCGGAGTTGCCGGATCACCTGCGTCAATACCAGCACTTGCTCAGCCGCATGTTGGCGAAAAATCCCGATGAGCGATTTGCCGATTGCCACGTGTTGCTCGCCAGTCTGGCTGAGCTCAACGAGCAGGAGTTGGACCACACCCGCATCGCCAAAGTGGTTCCCATCAAGGCTGAAAAAGCGGACCGCGCCGCTAAGCTTGCCGCCGTAAAAACTGCGCCCGCCAACGTGGCAGCGGTTAAACCAGCCAGACCGCCGAAACCAGCCAAGGCGCCACGCGCCCCGCGAAGCAAGCGCGCCCTGTGGGTCGCGGCGTTGGCGGTGGTGCTTGTGGCCGGTGGCGCCGGGCTGGGCGGTTATTACTATCAGCAACAACAGAAAATCGCCGGGCTGCTTACTCAAGGTGAATTGAGCCTCAACGAGGGCAAGCTGGTTGAACCGCCGGAGCACAACGCCGACTACTTCTATCGCCAAGTGCTGCTGATCGATCAAAACAACGACGAGGCTTTGGATGGCTTGCAACGGGTGTTGCAAGCGCGCATCGCCAACAGCCTGAACCTGGCGCAGAAAGCCGCCACCGAAGATCACTTGCTGCAACCCGAAGGCAACAATGCGGTGTTCTACTACCAGCAAGTGCTGGGCTGGTCGCCGGGCAACGAGCAAGCGTTGACCGGGCTGCAAGCCGTGGCTGAACGGTTCCTCGACCTGAGCGAAGTGGCCTACGACAAGCGCCAATATGACCAGGCGCTGCAATTGATCAAAAGCGGCCTGGAAGCGCAGCCCGAAAACGAAAAACTCCTCGCCAGTCTCAATGGCCACGAAGAACGCATGCGCAAAACCGAGGCCGAGATTGCGGCCCGCGCTGCAGCGAAAAAGAAAGCCGCACTCGCCGCCGCCAAGCCAGCGCGTGCCCCCGCCAACGCTACGAAGAGTGCAGCGCCAACGACCGCTGAAGAAAATAATCCGAACGTCGTCAAACGCTTGTGGAATAAACTCTTCAACTAGTGGCAAAGTGACACCCTTGTTGCGCGAGGCTCCGGCGGGCCTCGCGTTAACGATTAATTGCTCCCGTTTGGTTGTCATTTCTCAAGGTCGTGCCGCACATGCTCAGGATTCATTTCAGCGACAACCGTCAGGCGCCTATCTGGCTGGTTGACGAGCGTTTCACCATCGGCCAGGACAGCCGCAACAACCTGGTTTTGAGCGATGCCGACATCAGCCCATTCCACGCGGAAATCCGCCAGGACCACGGCCTTTACTACCTCACCGACTGCGGCACCGCCGCCGGCACGTTCGTTAATGGCGAGCGGGTTGGGGCGCGCTATCAGTTGCGTTCAGACGACAAAGTGAAGCTCGGCGACCTGGAGCTGACGCTTATCGATCCGGCCAAAAGCAAACCCAAACCGGTTGCCGCACCGCGCTGGTTCTTGCAAGTGATTACTGGCGAGCAGCATCAAGGGCACAAATTCCACGTCACCGGCTCAATGACCTTTGGCCGTTCGGTGAAGTGCGAAATGTGCTTTGGCGACCTGGAATTGTCGCGCCGCCACGCTGAGTTTTTCTTGAAAGACGAAGTGCTGGAAATCAAAGACCTCGCCTCGGCCAACGGCGTGTTCGTTAATCACCAGAAAGTGGCGATGGCTGTGCTGCAACCCGGTGATCAGGTGCGCATGGGCTCGGTCACGCTGTTGGTGATCGGACCGAAAGTGGAAGTGGCGCAATCGGATGATGAAGACGCGACGCTGTTTATGCCGGCGCTGAACGTGCCCAAGCCCACCGTGATTCGCCCGAGCGTGCAGGCGGCCACGGTCAACCCGCTGAAAGTGGCCACCGCCAACGCCGCCAGTGCGCAGCAGGAAGCAGTGGTTGAAGCGCGGCCGGTGAACAAAGGGTTGATCGCCGTGTTGGCGTTTGCCCTGGCAGTCGGCGCTGCATTCGCGATCAAAACCTTGCTGTAAGCACACCGCTGCGAGAAAAAGCCCGAGCGTAAAACCTCGGGCTTTTTGCGTTTGATAGGCCGGGGGTTGGGCTTAACTTGCTGATAGCCAAACCTTTTCAGCAATATCATTCTCATCGATGATAGCTATCTCAAGCGTTCACTTTTTAAACAACTGGCGATCCGTAAGATTGGCTCCGTACTCACTTACACACCCAATCTTCTGGAGCAACCACCATGAAATCTCAAGCCTTCGCTGCACTGTTCATCGCTAGCCTGTTCACCATTCCAGCTGCCCAGGCCGCTTCCGTTGCAAGCCCTGCCGTCGTGCAAACCGTTCTGGCCGAAAGTGGCGCCGACCGCCGTGTCGCCGACGAAGGTGGCTACATGGTGATTGACCGCGTAGCCGAAGGCGGCGCAGAACGCACCAACCGTGTGGCTGAAGGCGGCGCTGAACGTAGCAACCGCGTAGCTGAAGGCGGTGCAGAGCGCACCAACACCGTTGCTGAAGGCGGTGCCGACCGCACTAACACAGTCGCCGAAGGTGGTGCAGACCGCACCAACACCGTTGCCGAAAATGGCGCTGAACGCACCAACCGCGTAGCCGAAGGCGGTGCCGACCGTACCAACACCGTTGCCGAAGGCGGCGCTGAACGTACCAACCGTGTAGCCGAAGGCGGTGCTGATCGTCTGCAGGCTCATACCCTGGCTTGATTACCGGCCAGGTTTCACCCCCCTTCAAAGCCCGGCACTGGCCGGGCTTTTTGTTGCCTGCGTTTTACGCCACTGCGTCTTCCTGCATGGCGATCAGCTCCCAGATATGGCCGTCCAGATCTTCGAACGAATGCTGGTACATAAAGCCGTAATCCTTCGGATCGCCAAGCGTGCGTCCGCCGGCGGCCAGAGCTTTGCTCACCAGGTCATCGACCTTTTCGCGGTCGGCCACGGCCACGCAGGTCAGCACTTCGCTGTGGGTATGGGCGTTGCAGATGGCCTTGGGCGTGAAGCCCTGAAACTTCTCCTCGGTGAGCAACATGGCGTAAATGTGCTCGCCGAGAATCATGCAGGTGGCGGTGTCGTCGGTGTATTGCGGGTTGAAGGTGAAACCCAGGTGGGTGAAGAAGGCGATGGCGTTTGGCAGATTCTTAACCGGAAGGTTGATAAAGATGTCGCGGACCATAGGGGTTCTCCTGAAAGGGCGCTTCGCTGGAGCCAGCGATTGCGCCCTGGTCGACTGCCGGGGCGAGGCATCGACCGGGCGTCACCGTGTAGGTCCATTTCCGCGCGGTTAAAGAAGGGTAGTAGAAGACAGCCGTTCAGCATGAGTGTGATGGCTGTGACCGTTCTTGCAGGTGCCGTTCTGGCAGTTGCCACTGCAGGTTTTCTGCAGGCGGCGCTCGGCGCGAATTTCCGGTAAGTCGCGGCGGCCCATGTACACATGAAGTGCGGGCGAGAGGTTGAGGCGGTCGTCAATATTCTGGTTGAACAGCAGTTGCAGGCATTCGCGGCTGAGGATCATCACGTCGCCGTCTACTTGTACCCAGACGAACTCGGCGGTGGGCGTGATGCTGCTTTCGACGACGTCCAGGCCAAAGGAGTCTTCGCTGAAACGCACGATGTGCTGGCCGGTTTTGCTGTTGAAACCGACGAAGCCTTTCAGCTCGTCTGCGGCGGCGCAGATGGTGGCGGCAGTGGTGGTTGGAGTGGGGGTGTTCATGCTCGACCTCGGGGGCAAAAAAAGCGCGGTGGCGCGGGTCGCACGGTTATACGGCGGCCTTTGCGCGGCGACGTTGCCTTGGGTCAAGCGCAGCTCAATGCGAACGCATTGCATCTTCGTGGGTGTCAGCGAACCGTTGCGGCCGCCTTTATCGGGACGGTAAGCAGATACAAAAACGCCCCCGGCGCACAGTGGCACCGAGGGCGTTAGGGGCGGATCAGTCCTGGCGGCTGGTCACTTCCAGCAAGTGGTAGCCGAACTGGGTTTTCACCGGGCCCTGCACCACATTGACCGGGGCGCTGAATACCACGGTGTCGAACTCTTTAACCATCTGACCTGGACCGAACGAGCCGAGGTTGCCGCCTTCGCGGCTGGATGGGCAGGACGAGTTGTCTTTAGCCACCTGGGCGAAATCGGCGCCGCCTTCGATAGCAGCTTTCAGTTCATTGCACTTAGCTTCGGTGGAAACCAGGATGTGGCGAGCGGTGGCTTTAGGCATGGCAGAAACTCCTCTGAGAAAGGCCACGAGCCTACCGGATTTGCCGTCGTATTCAAGGCTGGCGCGCAGGCTTTACCCGCGCTGCAAACGCTCCAGTGCCAATGGCGCGTTCATTCGTTGTGCCAGATCCAGCGCGCTCAACCCGCCTTGTTCGCGGGCGTCGCGGTTCGCGCCATGGGCGAGCAACACATCAATGGCTGCGGTTTGGTTAAACATCGCCGCCATCATCAATGCGGTTTTGCCGTCCGGCGTCGCGCCTTCCACATCGGCCCCGTTGGCCAACAGTAACTCCAGCATGGGCACATTGCCTTTGAACACGGCGCCGGCCAGCGGCGTTTGCCCATTATTGTTGCGCAGATCCGCGTCGGCGCCGTGCTGAAGCAGCATGGCTACGGTTTCCAGATGGCCGTGGTAGCTGGCGAGCATCACCAGGCTGTCACCTTTGTGGTTGCGCAAGTCCGCCGGCAGGCCTTGGCCCAACAAAGCTTGCAGATCCTCGGTGGCTCCGGCGCGGGCGGCATCGAAAACGCGCTCGGCGAAGGCCAGGGTTTCGTCATCAAGCGAGGCGGCGTCGGTCATGGTGTGGCTCCGTGCAGAAGTAGGAATGCGCGAAGCATAGAGGTCGTGCCGCAGCGAAGCTTATTGAGAAAGTTGATAGCGGCGATGGCTTTGCCCACGCCCTTACGCCGGCAGCAAGCCGGCCTGTTGATAGCCCGCTACCGATTCATCGTACAACGCGATGTCGGCGCGGCTTCTGGCCACCAGCTGCGCACCGGCAATGGCCGCGTAAATCGACCGAGCGCGCTGGTCGCTGTGTTCGGCACTGACCACCTCGGCCGCCGTCAGCGTTTTGCCCAGCCAGGCGATATTCACGTCGGCAAAGGTTTGCACCTGGGCTTTGACCAGCTCTGGCAAGTCGTCGAATTCCGCCGCCATGTAACTGCACATGCACAGGCGATTTTCGTTCTCCAGCGAGCGGCGAAAAATGCTCGGGTACTGGCGCAGGCTTTCCAGTGGGTCGCCCGTTTGCTCGAGCAAGTCTTCGAGGACGGCGACGGTGTCTTGCCAATAACGCTCGGCCACAGCCGCGCCCAAATCGGCTTTGGTGGGGAAGTGGTAGTGAATGCTCGCGCTCTTGATGCCGACGGTGGCGGCCAAATCGCGGAAGTTCAGCCCGCTATAGCCATGGGCCTGCGCGGCTAGTCTAGCGGCGTCGAGAATGGCTTCCCGGGCGTTTGCGCTCACGGCGGCTTCCTCGTAATTAGGGAGAAGGGATAGGGAATGGTAGCCGGATCAGCTTTGCCTGCCAACTGATAGATAGAGGTTGACGGCCTGAAATTTCGAGCTTAAGGTTTGTCTACCAACTGATAGGTAAGGAGATCGCAGCATGACCGCTTTGAAAATTTACGACTGGCCCACCGGCCCTTATCCAGCCCGCGTTCGCATTGCTCTGGCAGAGAAAAACCTGCAAGCGCGGGTGCGCTTTGAATCGGTGGATTTGTGGAAAGGCATGCACAAAAAGCCCGAGTTTCTGGCCAAAAACTTTTCTGGCACGTTGCCAGTATTGGAGCTTGAAGACGGCACGTTGATCGCCGAATGCACCGCCATCACCCAATACCTTGATGCGCTCGACGGCACGCCAAGCCTGACAGGCCGCACGCCTAAGGAAATGGGCGTGATCCATATGATGAGCAAGCGCGCCGAATTGGAGCTGCTCGACGCCATCAGCGTGTATTTCCACCACGCCACTCCCGGCCTCGGGCCTGACGTGGAGCTTTATCAGAACCAAGAATGGGGCTTGCGTCAGCGCGACAAGGCACTTCGCGGTATGCGCTATTTCGACCAGGTGCTGCGTGGTCAGCCCTTTGTGGCGGGCGACCAGTTCACCATGGCCGACATCACGGTCATTGGCGGGTTGATATTTGCCGGTCTGCTCGAGCTGGAAATCCCGCACGAGCTGGATGCCCTTCGCGGCTGGTGGGCGCGTATGCAGGAGCGGCCCAGCGTGCGCGACCGCGTGAGCATGTCCGACCCCGCGTAGCCTAACGGCTCGCCTTCGCGGCGCTGATGCGCCACAGGCGAGCAATATCCCGAGCACGCTCGCGCAATAGCGTGGGCGCCTGCTTGCAGGCTTCTTCCAAGGTCATCGGCCCATTGGCGAGCGAGAACGCGGCATCAATGCCGGCCTCGTACACCTCGGCGTAGCCGTCTCCCAACATGCCTGCGACGACAATGACTGGCACATCCAATTGCTTAGCCAACCGCGCTACGCCGAGCGGCGTCTTGCCGCGCAAGGTCTGAGCGTCGAAACGACCCTCGCCAGTAACCACCAGATCGGCGCCGTGCATTTTTTCCGCGAGCCCCGTCAGCTCCGCCACCACTTCCACGCCCGGCCGGAACGTCGCGTTAAGAAAAGCCTTGGCGGCAAACCCAATGCCACCGGCCGCGCCGGCACCCGGTTCGTCACGGCGGTCGGTGCCCAAGGCTACCGCTGCGCAATCGGCAAAGTGGGCGAGGGCGGCGTCGAGTTGCTCAATCTGCTCGGCGCTGGCGCCTTTCTGTTTGCCAAAGGTGAACGAGGCACCGTGGGGGCCGCAGAGCGGGTTGTCGACGTCCGCCGCCACTTCCACCTGCACCTGCGCCAGGCGCGGGTCGAGCCCAGTTATTTCGACACTATTGAGCACCGAGTAGCGGCAGGCCGCCGGGCCCGATCGGGTGGCCGCCGGCGTCCAGCAGCTTTACGCCCAAGGCCTGTAACATGCCCGCGCCGCCGTCGTTGGTCGCGCTGCCGCCAATGGTCAGAATGATTTTCTGCGCGCCGGCATCCAGCGCGGCGAGTACCAGTTCACCCGTGCCGCGCGTAGAACTGAAGCGCGCATCGCGCAGCTGCACCGGCACTAACTGCAACCCGCTGGCTTCGGCCATTTCGATAATCGCGGTGCGTGATTGCGCCAGCCAACCCCAACGTGCGTTCACCTGCTGCCCCAGCGGGCCGCATACCCGCGTGGTGCGCGCTTCGCCCTGCAACGCGGCGAGAATGGCGTCCACCGTGCCTTCCCCGCCGTCTGCCATTGGGCATTCCACCAACTCGGCTTGCGGCCACACGTCCTTGAACCCGCGCGCTAACGCCGAGGCGGCGTGAGCGGCGCTCAGGCTGTCTTTGAACGAGTCGGGGGCGATGACGATTTTCATAACGGGCTCCGGCAGGTGAGGGCGTTCATGCTGGCACGCTTTATCGGCGCCGCGCTTTGGCCGGGGCTACAAGGCAGCGCGACGTGGTTTGTGCAGGCACACAAAAACTCAGCCGCTGCTGGGCATTAGTTGCACGGCCAAGTACAGCTCAACCAGGTCGTCCAGCCGGGTGAGGTCTTTGCCTGTCAGCTCGGTGATGCGCTCCATGCGATAACGCAGGCTGTTGCGATGAATGCCCAGCGCGTCGGCACACGCCTGCGGCTGACCGTTGTGTTCGCACCAACTGCGCAGCGTGCGCAACAGTTGGCCGTTGCCATCGCGGGCGACGATGTTGTGCAACGGCACCAACAGCTCGCTCAGGGTGTCTTCGGCGCGGTGGGTCCAGAGCAAGGTCGGCAGGCGGCAACGGGTCAGCGACAGCAACTGGCGATACGGTTTCACCGCCTGCCCGTACGCCAGCAGTTCAGCAATGCGGTGGCAGCAGCGGCGCAAGGCGTGCACGTCGCTGCACGGCATGCCCGAGGCCATGCGTTGCAGTGTCCAGCCCTGGTTTTTCAAGCGGTCGGCAAACCGTGTGGGCTCGATGCCGACCGGGCAGCACCACAACACCGTATGCGGCGCCGGCGTGCTGCACCAACTGTCGGCGTATTGGCTGCGCAGCCAATCGGCGAGTTCGCTCGAGCTTTGTCCGTCGGCAATTTCGATCAGGTGCGGCGTGCGGCTCAGGTGGGGTTTAAGCCCAAGCTGGTGGGCTTCGTCGATCAGCCGTTGCGAGCCGCCGGTTTCGCCCAACATCACTGCCAATAAGTCATCACAGCGGGTTTTACGCCACTGCTGTTCGGCCTGGATGCGGCTTTGGTCGACGAGCATTTCGGCCGTCATGCGCACCAGTTCGGCATAGGTGCGCAGCGCCTGTGGGTCGCCGGAAATGCCGAGTACGCCGATCAGTTGCTCGTCGTGCATCAGGGGCAGATTGATACCGGGCTGCACGCCCTTGAGCGTGCGCGCGGCTTGCTCGTCCAACTCGACAATGCGGTGGTTGGCCAATACCAACTGCGCGCCTTCATGGCGAGTATTGATGCGGTTCGGCTCGCCGCTGGCCAGGATCAACCCTTGGCTGTCCATCACATTGACGTTGTGAGGAAGAATGGCCATCGCCCGGTCAACGATGTTCTGCGCCAATTGATGAGTGAGTTCGAACATGCCGCTGGCCCCGAGAAAAACAGTTGGGCAACCATACAACAACTGCTCCGGTCGAATTGTTCTGACGGCCAAAGGCTGCGAGGTGAACCGGCTGGTTTCCCTAAAAGCTCGAGAAAAGTCGCCAACGTTTTGTGCGCGCACACAGAAAATCGTCGGCAAATGGGTGCAAAGCCCCAAAGCCCGGTTACGCCCAAATCACTAAGCTCGAGACGCCCCTAGCACCGGCAACCAGCAGAGCTTGCATACAACAACAAAGCACAGAGGAATGATCCCATGCCTACCCCCTCGATTCGCGATGTGGGCGACGTTGAAGGCGATCACGTCTACCGTCGCGTCACGCTGCACCTGATTCCCTTCCTGTTTATTTGCTACCTGTTCAATTACCTCGACCGCGTCAACGTGGGCTTTGCCAAGTTGCAAATGCTCGACGCCTTGAGCTTCAGCGAAACCGTGTATGGGTTTGGCGCTGGCATCTTCTTTATTGGCTATGTGCTGTGCGGTTTGCCCAGCAACTTGGCGCTGAGCCGCTTCGGGCCGCGCCGCTGGATTGGCCTGATGATGATCACCTGGGGCGTGTTCTCTACGTGCCTGCTGTTTGTCACCACGCCCATCGAGTTCTACGTGCTGCGTTTTCTCACCGGCATGGCGGAAGCGGGCTTCTTCCCTGGCATCGTGCTGTACCTCTCGCGCTGGTACCCGAACCAGCGCCGTGGGCGAATCATGGCGTTGTTTATGTCGGCGATCCCGGTGTCGGGTCTACTCGGCGGGCCGTTCTCTGGCTGGATTCTCAATCACTTCGCGGCGGGCCAGGGCGGTTTGGCGGGCTGGCAGTGGATGTTCCTGATTCAGGGCGTGCCCACCGTATTGCTCGGCGCATTGGCGTTTGTGCTGCTGTGCGACAACGCCGAAAGCGCGCGCTGGCTGTCGCCTGAACAACGTGCCCGCGTGGCAGCAGACATCGCATTCGACGACCGCAGCCGTCCTGTGCAAGCCAATGTGTCGGCGCTGTCGGTGCTGACAATGCCCTTCGTGTGGGTGCTTGGCTTTGTCTACTTCTGCATCCAAAGCGGCGTGTACGCGATCAACTTCTGGCTGCCCTCAATCATCAAAACCCTGGGCTTCAGCGATGCGCTGGTGATCGGCTGGATCAGCGCGTTGCCGTACCTGATGGCGGGCATTTTCATGCTGCTGGTCGGCCGCTCGGCAGACCTGCGCAACGAGCGGCGCTGGCACTTGGTGATACCGATGTGGATGGGCGCCATCGGCCTGGTGATCGCTGCCAACTTCGCTGCGGTGCCGGTCATCGCCATCCTGGGCCTGACCATCGCCACCATGGGCGCGCTGACCGGGCTGCCGATGTTCTGGCCGCTGCCCACGGCGTTCCTGAGCGCCAGCGTGGCGGTGGCAGCGTTAGCGCTGATCAACTCGATTGGCCAGATGGCGGGCTTTCTCAGCCCGTATATCGTCGGCTGGATCAAAGACCAGACCGGCTCCACCGATGCGGCGCTCTACAGCCTGGCGGCGTTGACGGTGGTGGGCAGCGTGGTTGCCTTGCGTGTTAGTCGGCCTGCCAGAGCGGCGGCTGCAACGGCGTAATCGGTTAAAAGCGAGCCGAGCGATGCAATGTCGCTCGCTCTAATCCTCGCTCGTTTCGTTTATGGCCGATCTCATGGCTTACAAAACCAAGCGTGACCAACTCAGTGCCACCGCAGTGTTTGATGCCAACGTATAGCCGCGAGGCGGCTCACGAAAACACAAAATACTTACGCACGGTTTCCACCACTTCCCACGTGCCCTTCATGCCCGGTTCCACCACAAAAATGTCGCCAGCTTTGAGGTGAATCGGCGCCATGCCGTCGGGCGTGATCACGCAATAGCCTTCCTGGAAGTGGCAGTACTCCCATTTCACGTACTCCACACGCCATTTGCCCGGTGTGCAGATCCACGTGCCCATGATTTTGCTGCCGTCATCGGAGGTGTATGCGTTGAGGTTCACCGTATGCGGGTCGCCCTCGATGCGCTCCCACTTGCAGGCATCCACAACGGGCATCGGTTGGGTTTCGCGCAATACAGTAATCGGTGGGTTGGCCACGGTCAGCTCCAGCGGTAGGGAAGAAGACACCACCCTAGAGCGCAATGCGCCGCAGGTATTGTCTGAGCAAGACATGCAGGTGTCTGTTCGCGCTGTAGCCGGGGGCGCTGGTGGCCAAATCGCCGCCGAAGAAATAATTCAAAGCAGGGGACTGCTCTGTGCCGCCAATAAATGCTAAATGGTGCGCCTGTCTTTCTGTCAGGTTAAAACCGGATGCCCACACTGCCGCCGCTGAGTGCCCGCGAGGTGTACCAATTGCTAAAAGACGTGGCCCTCGGCGTGCGGTCTATCAGTCGTGGCGGCGGGCCGGCTTGGCATGAGTTGGAATTCGGCGCGTTCACTGTGAGTGTGGAAAGCTGGCACCTCACCGTTTTCAACGAAAGCGGCGATTTGGACCATTGCGTAGGCTGCACCGCACCCGATGGCCGAACCGTCAACGAAGAGACCTGGTCTCGCTACGGCACCGACCCGATTCATCTATTGAGCCGTTGGGAGCGCGAACAACTGGAGCGCCAGCTGCGCCAGTGTTAAAGCGAACGGCGGCGCTACCGTCGGGCGGAACTGGCTTACGACCGTCATAAAGCAGCCTCTATATTGAGAAGGCTGCAACAAGTTTTTCACGCAACATTCCGGCACGCACAGCCGGCAAGCAAGGAGCATGGGAATGACCGAAACCATTCGGGTATTTGTGGGTTGCGATCCAAACGACTGCGACCTCGAGCAAATGATGGTGCTGGATTACAGCATCCGTAAGCACTGCTCGCAGCCGGTGGATATCCATTGGATGCAGCTGTCGCGCGACCCGCAGAGCTTTTGGTTTTCAGACCCGCAAGCGCAGCAGGGCTGGCGCACCGAAGCCTGGACTACGCCGTTTTCCGGCTTCCGTTGGGGCATTCCGGCTTTTTGCGATTACCAAGGCAAAGCCATTTACATGGACACCGACGTCATCGTGCTCTGCGACCTGGCGGAAATCTGGAACACGCCATTCGAGCCCGGCAAAGTCGTCATGGCCAAGGGAGGCGAGCAGTCGTGGCGCTTCTGTGTATCGATGTGGGATTGCGCCGCCGCGCGCGATCATTTGCCGGCTATCGACGAGCTACGCAGCAAGCCGGAAATCCACCAGCAGCTGAAAAAGTACTACAAGAAAAACCCGCAAGTGATTCAGCCGTTCGACACGCAGTACAACAACATCGACGGCGAAAACTCGCCCATCGAACAGATCAAAATTCTTCACTACTCGGACATGGGCACTCAGTTTTCCCATGCACTGTCCTTCGAACGGTTGCAGCGCGAAGGCGGCACCCATTGGTTCGACGGAACCGTGATGCCGCATCCGCGCGCGGACTTGCAGGTGCTGTTTGATCGCTACTACCAGCAGGCGCTGGAGGCCGGTTACAACCTGGACACCTACCGCATGGCCAAGGTGTTCGGGCCGTTCCCCAAGTACTCGCAAAAAACGTACACGGGCAACAAGGTCACGCGGCCCAAGCATTGGTGGCAGCGCCTGGGATTGTTCAAAGCCTTGTCGCGCTCGTAATCAGGGTGGGCTTCGCAGTGAAGCCAGCCCAACGGTTCTATGCCAAACCTCGACCGGTGCCGTTTGCTAAACAGCGCGTCTGCTAGATTCAGATGCGCGCCCGTCGTGCGGCGCGGTGATGAGGGAAATGCCAATGTTTGGGTTCATCGGCGAGTTGCTTGAAGGGATGCTGAGTTTTCTGGCGGATGTGTTTCTGCTACGAAAACACCGCGACATTAACGGCCGCCCTCGCAACAGCTGGAAGAAAGACGCCACCGACGTGGCTCACCTTGAGGGGGTGGATCGCGCCGCTGCTCACAGTGCTCGGCGTCGCCGCATTCTTCTTCCTGTTTTCCTTCATCGGGCTCAGCTTCACGCTGAGCTTTTTTATTGCCGTGGTTCCTGTTGCCTTTTACGGCGCGTATCGGCTGCTGCGTCTGATGAATGCGTGAGCGGCGAGGGCGTGATTAGCGCTGATGCTCACGCCCTTGACCGCCCAACAAACCACTCAAATTTCCATGCCCGTGCCCTTGCTCACGGTTCACCGCTGCGCCTCGGCGCATCCACAGGCGCTCATGAAAATAGAACGCCACGGTGTTGCAAGCCGGCTCGATCAGGGCGATCAGCCCACCAGTCAATACGCTTCCGGTTAACAGGTACGCCACTGTGAACGCGATGCTGAAATGCAGCACCGCGAACGACAGGGTTTTTGCCAGCGGCGCTTGAGTGTCGCGCGGTGCGCAACAGCCGTGCTGGAAAATGGATTTCATCGTTTGGCGTCCAGCCCTGGCGCTTCGGAGCGATCCAGGAACGCCTGCGTCAACTCGTCCAAATGCTCTCTGAGCCAATCGGCCATGGCGATTTCCTGCGGCAGAATTTTCTCGCAGGCCTGTTGCACTTCTTTCGCTCCGGCAGCTTTGGCGGCGGCGATAAGCACCGTGTACGTGGCAATTTCCAGGTTCTCGAATACATAGCCGGACATTGCGCCTTTGATCACCTCATCGCTCATGGCCATGCCACCCACGGCTTGCCCGAACGCCATCAACTTGCCGCCGATGTCTTTAAGCGTCGACGCTTCGCCGCCCAGGCTTTTCAGTGCCTCTTCGAGCAGCTGTTTTTGGCCTCGGGTTTCTTCGATGTGTTTTTCGATGCGGGTGCGCAGTTTCGGGTAATTCTCTAGGCGCGATGCTTGTGCAGTCAGCATCTGTTCGGCTTGTTGTTCCATGGCGTGAGCGTCGCGCAGCCAGTCCAAAAGATTTTCCAGTTTTGTCGCCATTTTTCACTCTCCTGAAGTGATCCGGTTTAGGTCAGTCCTTACTTGGGAGCGTGGCATTTTCGCGTCGGTTCAAATTCTTTATGCAGTCTCGTAAAAACGCTGAACAAGCGAAGCGGCGGGGCTTTGCGAGGTTTTACAAGCGAGCCGGAAGATGAAAAAAAACTGCCTGAACCTTCTTCGCGCCACTCCCCTCATTTACGTCATGGGCAATGAAAACGTCCCATGCCAAGGAGCAATGGAAATGGACTGAACACGTTAACCGTGAGAGGAAAAATCACCATGTTCGTACACAACAAGCGGCTGCAATATACGGTGCGCGTCGGTGCACCGAATCCAGGTTTGGCCAACCTGCTGCTGGAACAATTTGGGGGGCCGCAAGGCGAGCTGGCAGCCGCAATGCGTTACTTCACACAAGGCTTGGCCGAGGACGATGCAGGGCGCAAAGACTTGCTGCTCGACATCGCCACCGAAGAGCTCAGCCACCTCGAAATCATCGGTTCCATCGTCGGCATGCTGAACAAAGGTGCCAAGGGCGATTTGGCCGAAGGCATCGAGCAGGAAGCCGAGCTGTATCGCTCGCTAACCGGCGGCGGCAACGACTCGCACATCACGTCGCTGCTTTACGGCGGTGGCCCGGCGCTGACCAACTCGGCCGGCGTGCCGTGGACCGCTGCGTACATCGACACCATCGGCGAACCCACCGCGGATTTCCGTTCCAACATCGCCGCTGAAGCACGGGCGAAAATTGTTTACGAACGGCTGATCAACGTCACCGATGACCCTGGCATCAAAGATGCGCTGGGCTTTCTGATGACTCGCGAACTGGCGCACCAGAAGTCATTCGAAAAAGCCCTGCACAGCATTCAGCCCAACTTCCCGCAAGGGAAACTGCCGGGCGTGCCGGAGTACGTCAGCGTTTACTACAACCTGTCGCAAGGCGAAGGCGACCAACGCGGCTCGTGGAACCAGGGCGATGAGTGGGAATTCGTCGAGTCGCCAGCACCGGCCGTTGATGGCGGCGATGGTATGGCCACGGTGGATCTACCTACCAAGCAGCTCACCACGCTTGAGCAGATGGCGGTGCGCACGGCATCAGACCCATCGGCCGACCCGCTCACCGGTGCCGATCTGGGCATGGGCGCGGCCTACAAAAAAGACAGTTGAGTGTGTCGAGGTCCACGGCTGACGTGGGCCTTTTTTTGCGCGCTGCATGGCTGTCGATGCCTGCATTTCGCGCGTGCCAAAGCACAACCAAACGGGCGACGGATGGCGTGTTCGATCGGTTGAACTCCCTCGAACATCGGTCAATCCATTTTTCGAATGGCCATTTTTTAAGCGAAACGGCGGTGCCAAAGCGTTGCGCACACGCATGGACCGCGGCACGGAGATGGAAATTATGAGCTGGGCAGGACCCTCACAGCAGCCAATTGGCAAATCGCATCACCCGCATATCGCGACCGAACCGGTCGTGGTTTTCGACCCACTCATACCCACGCTGTTGTGCCTTTCGCACTTGCGCTGGAGCTTCGTCTACCAGCGTCCCCAGCACCTGATGTCGCGGTTCGCCCGCGAGTACAACGTGCTGTTTTTTGAAGAGCCGGTACCCACCGATGAAGTCTCGCCGTGGCTCGAAGTGCGGCCAGACGAGGAGGGCGTGCAAGTGCTGGTGCCGCGTCTGCCGGCCGGGCTGGATGAACAGCGCACCCACACCGCGCTGCGTTACCTGCTCGACGACTACCTCGGCAAGCTGGGCGTCGAAGACCTGCTGGTCTGGTACTACACGCCGATGAGCCTGAGCTTTGCCGACCACCTCAACGCCAACGTCGTGGTCTACGACTGCATGGACGAGCTCTCGGCGTTTCGTGGTGCGCCGCCCGAACTGGTCGTGCGCGAACAGCAATTGCTCGAACGTGCGGACGTGGTATTCACCGGCGGCTTCAGCATCTGGAAAGCCAAACACACCTTGCACCCGAACGTGCATGCCTTTCCCAGCAGTGTCGACGTGGCGCATTTCGCCGCCGCGCGCAAATTCCAGAACAACCCGCCAGACCAGGCCGGCCTGGGCGCGCCACGCCTCGGTTTCTACGGCGTGATCGACGAGCGTTTCGATATCGACCTGCTCGACCAAATCGCCGCGCTGCGCCCCGAATGGCAGTTCGTGATGATCGGCCCCGTGGTGAAAATCGACCCGGCAACGCTGCCCAAGCGCGACAACATTCACTATCTGGGCGGCAAAACCTACGACGAGCTGCCGGGCTATCTCGCCGGCTGGAACGTCGCCCTGATGCCGTTCGCTATGAACGAATCCACGCGTTTTATCAGCCCGACCAAAACCCCTGAGTACCTGGCCGGCGGCTGCCCCGTGGTGTCCACGCCGATTGCCGATGTAGTTAGCGGTTACGGCGACAGCGGCGTGGTGCTGATCGCCGCCACGGCCGAGGAGTTTGTCGCGGCCTGTGAGAAGGCGCTGGAAATGGGCGCCGACCGCGAGAATTTTCTAACCGATGCCGACCGTGTGCTCGGCGACATGTCTTGGGATCACACCCAGGCGACCATGCAGGAGATGATCAAATGCCTTCGTTGATTCCCGAGAGCTTTCTGGCCCTACCCAGCAATGATGACGCCGCCGAGCCGCGCCGCCACGGTTTCGATTACCTGATAGTGGGTGCCGGTTTTGCCGGCAGCGTGCTCGCCGAACGCCTGGCCGCAGGCTTGGGCAAACGCGTGCTGGTGGTGGACCGCCGCCCGCATATCGGCGGCAACGCCTACGACCATTACGACGAGGCGGGCGTGCTGGTGCACCGCTACGGGCCGCATATTTTCCACACCAACTCGCAGCGCATCGTCGACTACCTGTCGCGCTTCACCCAATGGCGCCCCTACGAGCACCGTGTGCTGGCAGCGGTCGACGGCCAGCAAGTGCCCATTCCCATCAACCGCACCACGCTCAACGCCTTGTATGGCCTGACCCTGGAAACCGATGAACAGGCCGCCGAGTACCTGGCCAGTCGCGCCGAGCGGGTGGAAGACATTCGCACCAGCGAAGACGTGGTGATCAACCAGATCGGCCGTGAGCTGTACGAAAAATTCTTCCGCGGCTACACCCGTAAGCAGTGGGGCCTGGACCCCTCGCAGCTGGATAAATCGGTGACGGCGCGCATTCCCACGCGCACCAACACCGACGACCGCTACTTCGGCGACACCTTCCAGCAAATGCCGCTGCACGGTTACACCCGCATGTTCGAGCGCATGCTTAACCACCCAAACATCAAAGTCATGCTCAACACCGACTACCGCGAAGTGCGTGACGAGGTGGAATACGACCACCTGATTTTTTGCGGCCCCATCGACGAATACTTCGACTTCCGCTTTGGCAAGCTGCCGTATCGGTCGCTGACCTTCGAACATAAAACCCTCGATCAGGAATGCTTTCAGGCGGTGGGCACGGTTAACTACCCGGCCGAAGATGTGCTGTACACGCGCATCAGCGAATACAAACACCTGACCGGCCAGCAGCACGCGAAAACCAGCATCACCTACGAATACCCATCCGCCGATGGCGATCCTTACTACCCTATCCCATGTCAGAAAAACACCGAGCTGTACAAGCGCTACCAACGCTTGGCGGCCGAAACACCGGGCGTGACCTTTGTGGGGCGGCTCGGCACCTACAAGTACTACAACATGGACCAGGTGGTGGGGCAGGCATTGGCGTTGTATCAGCGGATCGAGGAAGCCCATCGCGAGGCGGCCGCCCGGGCGCGCGCTGAGCAGAGCGAACCGCTGGCCCAGCAGGTGCGATGAGGACGGACGATGCATGTACCTTCGCTGTTCAGCAGTTTTTTCCTCGGCGGTTTTGAATGCTCCACCCACCGGCGCCAGGACGGGCGCCGGCTCGACCTGTTGCACGGCACCGGCCACGACCGTTGGGCGGCCCACGATTTTGCCGCACTGCAACCCCACGGCATTCGCAGCGTGCGCGATGGGTTGCGCTGGCACTTGATCGAAACCACGCCGGGGCACTACGACTGGTCGAGTTTTCTGCCGCAGCTCAAGGCCGCGAACGAGGCGGGCGTACAGGTGATCTGGGATCTGTGCCACTACGGTTGGCCCGATGACATCGACATCTGGCGCCCGCAATTCGTCGAGCGTTTCGCTCGGTTTGCGGCAGCGGCCGCACGGCTGATCCGCGAACACAGCGATGCGGTACCGTTTTATTCACCGCTCAACGAAATGTCGTTCTGGTCGTGGGCTGGCGGCGAAGTGGCGTACTTCGCACCCTTGGGTGAAGGCCGGGGCGACGAGCTGAAGCATCAGCTGGTGCGCGCCAGCATCGCCGCCATCGACGCCATTCGTGAAGTGGAGCCCCGAGCGCGCTTCGTGCAAGTCGACCCGATTATTCACGTGGTGCCCCGTGGCAGCAGCGCCGCCGAGCAGGAAGACGCCGAGCGCTATCGACTCTCGCAATTCCAGGCCTGGGACATGCTGGCCGGGAAACAGTGGCCCGGGCTCGGCGGCAAACCCGAGTACCTGGACATCGTCGGCGTGAATTTCTACAACAACAACCAGTGGTTCGCCGGCGGCGGCACCCTGTGGCGTGGCGAACCGTTGTACCGCCCGTTCAGCGGGATGCTGGCCGAGGTGTACCAGCGTTATCGACGGCCTTTACTGGTGGCCGAAACCGGCGCCGAAGGCGACTTGCGCGCCGACTGGCTGCGCTACGTGTGTGAGCAGGTGCGCCTGGCCATGCAACGCGGCATTCCCATGGAGGGCATCTGTTTGTATCCCGTACTCGACTACCCCGGCTGGACCGACGACCGCCACTGCGAAGTAGGCCTGTTCGGCTTTGCCAACGAGCAGGGCCAGCGCCCGTTGTGTCAGCCGCTGGCCGATGAGCTGCACTTTCAACAAACGCAATTTGCCGCCCTGCAACGCCAGCTACTGGAGCACGCATGAGCAGCCGTCCCGCAGCCGACGAGGTGCCGTTACCGGGAAGCCCGGTTGCCTTTCTCGCCCACTACGTGCGTCGCCGCCCTTGGCATTTCGGCGGCATGTTTTTATTGATCGTGGGCGCCGGCAGCTGCGCGGTGGCGGTGCAGTACGGCATGAAATTGCTGGTGGACGCCATGGCCACCAGCGACCGCCAGCACGCCGATGTGTGGTTTCCACTAAGTGTGTTTATTGGCCTGATCGTTATCGAAAACGTGTTCTGGCGCCTCGGCGGCTGGCTGGGTTGTCGAACGGTGGTGGCCAGTTGCGTGGACCTGCGCGTCGACCTGTTCCGCCACCTCACCGGCCACCCCATGCGCTATTTCGCCCAGCACTACGCGGGCGCGCTGGGCAATCGCATATCGGCCACCGGCCAGGCAGCGGGGGCCATCTACGGTGGGCTGGCCTGGAAGATCATGCCGCCGTGTGTCGACTTCGCGGGCGCCGTGCTGGTGCTGTTCACCGTGCATTGGCAAATGGCCTGGGCGCTGATCGGCTTCGTCGCCGTGGTCGGTGTACTGATTGTTTCGTTCGGCATTCGTGGCCGCAGCAAACATCAACGCTTTGCGGCCCAGGCGGCGCGGGTCGGCGGTGAGCTGGTCGACGTCGTGTCCAACGTCTGGACCATCAAAGCCTTCTCCGCCCGCGACCGAGAAGCACAGCGCCTGGCCGAAGAAATCGGCCTGGAAGCCCGGGCCCAGCGCCGCAGTTGGATGTACCTGGAAAAGGCCCGGGTGATCCACGATATCTGCTTGTCGTTGATGGCCGGCGGCATGTTGATATGGGCCATTCAGCTGTGGCTGGCCGGCACGGTGACGGCGGGCGATGTGGTGATGGTCAGCGCCCTGACGTTCCGCATTTTGCATGGCTCGCGCGACCTGGCCTTGGCGCTGGTGGACACCACGCAGCAACTGGGCGCTATCGACGATACCTTGCGCATCATCGTGCAGCCCCACGAACTCGATGACCCCGAACCACAACTGGCGCTGTCGCGTGGCGATATTGAATTCCGTCAGGTGACCTTCAGCTACCCCGACGGGCGTAAGGTTTTCGACGGCTTCGACCTGCATATTCCGGTGGGCCAGAAAGTCGGCATTGTCGGCCCCTCGGGCGCGGGCAAGTCGACGCTTATCAGCCTGATTCAACGCCTTGACGACGTGCAGGGCGGAAGCGTGATGATCGACGGCCAAGACATCAGCGAAGTCAGCCAGGACAGCCTGCGCGCGCGCATGGCCGTGGTGCCGCAAGAAACCGCGCTGTTCAACCGCAGCATCCGCGACAACATCCGCTACGGACGGCCCGAAGCCACCGATGAAGAAGTCATCGACGCCGCGCGTCACGCCTTTTGCGATGCGTTTATCCGCGAGTTGCCGCAGGGCTACGACACCCCCGTGGGCGAGCGCGGCGTGATGCTCTCTGGCGGTCAGCGCCAGCGTCTGGGCATCGCGCGCGCCTTTGTTAAAAACGCGCCGATCCTGATTCTGGATGAAGCCACCTCGGCGCTGGACACCCATTCCGAAGCGGAAATTCAAGCCGCGCTGGCCAACCTGATGCAAGGCCGCACCGTGCTGGCGGTGGCGCATCGGCTGTCGACGCTGGCTAACTTCGACCGCGTGGTGGTGCTGGAAAAAGGGCGCATCGTTGAAGACGGTCCGCCGGAACACCTGCGCTTGCTCGGCGGTACGTTTGCCGCGTTGTGGAGCATTCAGGCGGCCGGTTTTAAAGAGGGGGCGCGATCTCGGCCGGCGTAGCCGAACCGGACGTCGCCAAGCGCTGAGCCAGCCACGCTACACCGCTACCTCGTGGGCCCTGTGATACGGCTCGCTGAGCGCCACATCAGTGAGCACGAACGGCCGGCCAAAGGCCATCGGAAAACGATCACGACGCGGCGTTTCTTTCAGTACGGGTGCGTGGTAGCTGAGGCGGGTGGCGAAGGCCCGAATGACGGTTTCCATCACGGCCACCGTGAGCCATTCGCCGGCGCAGCGGTGGCCGGTGGGGGCATCGCCGCCGCCTTGGGAAATGAGCGTGAAGGGGTCCAGGTGCACATTGTTGAAGCGCTCCGGATCGAACATCTCCGGTTGCTTCCAGCTGTCGGTATTGCGGTTGCTGCCATACAGATCGAGCATCACCCGAGCGCCTTTGACGAAGTGCAGCCCGTTCCAGACAAAGTCGCGGGTCACCCGCGCTGCCACGAACGGAAAGAACGCATACAGGCGCCGTACTTCTTGAACGAAACCGTGAAGCGCTTGCTGGTCGTGGGCCACGCGCGGCAGCCACTGCGGGTGCCGCGCCAGTTCCAGCAGGGCGTACAGAATGAAATAACTCACCGCCACCACGGGCCGCAGCAAGTTGAGTAATTCAGCGGCGGCAATTCGCGCGGGGACGTGTTTTTCACCGGGCTCCTGAAAGCGGGCGATCACATCGAACGGACTGCCTTTGGAGGCCACCGAGGCATCGTCCCGTTGCCGGCGAATCAACCCGGCGGCCCAATGCTCGGCGGTCCTGCGGGCCAGCCCAGCCTGAAAATGTCTAACGCCTTTGCTGCCTGCGCCGGCAATCAACGTCACCAACTGGTGTTGATGCCCGGCATGGATTTCCCGCTCCGGCAATCCGGCCCAGCGCGCCACTGCTTCGTAGAGCACGGTCTGCATGGCGGGCAGTACGTCCACGCTGCCGTCCTGTGCCCACTGGCGCATCGCGCGACTTAAATGACGATCGATTTCGCTCACCAGCCGCTCGCCTTCAGCGCCCGTTAGCAAGCCGATAAACACGTGCTTGCGCGCCCGATGCCGAGGCCCGTCCAGGCCCTGAAGCGCGCCTTTGCCGAACAAGGTGCGCACCAGCGCACGAGGCGCGGCGTTGGTGCGGCACAGGTGTGGGCTTTGATAAAACAAGGTGGCCGCCTCGCGGCCTTGCAGGCAATAGGTGCGCTGCAACATCAGCCGGCATTCAAAGGCCGGCGAGTTGAGTTGACGGCAGCCATTGCTGACAAATTCGTAACCGTCGCGCAGCAGGGCGAGGGTGCTTTCAAGCTGCTTTAACCGGGGCATGTTCATTGGCATCACCGTGGCCAGCAATCAACAAATCCTACAAAAACGTCCAACGAAAAACGTCCAACAAAAAAGGGCCTGGAATCCAGGCCCCTTTCTCACACGGCGATAGCCTTAGCTACGTCCACCGCCGTGGCTGTTTTGGCCGCCTTTTTTGCCAGCCTCGGAGGCTTTCTGACGGTCGTTGGCAAAGTTGCCGCCGCTGTTATGGCCGCCTTTTTTGCCCGCTTCGGATGCCTTCTCGCGATCGTTGGCGAAGTTACCTGGGTTGCTGTTTCCGGTGCTTTTAGTGGTCATTTTCATCACTCCTAATTTAGCAGTCGAGGTGTGCGAAGCCGTTTGGCCTCCACATGAATTCTGTCCACCGCCGTTGGCGAAGGTTCAGGCTTTTTTGAAAAATAAGTCATTGATAAATAACAGATATTATTTCAATTTCAGCTCGATATCAGCGACGCAGCGCGCCGTTAAAACGATATCAAGCTGCCGCCTCGCGCTTCGCTCGCGCAGATGAAAACGGCTGAACTAAAGCGGCTTGCGTTGCGTCTGCACCCTTAACAGCGACCGATAAAAGGACACCCGCCATGAGCGACAACCGAGGCCACGCACCGGCTGATAAAACCGCCAACCCGATCAATTCGCCGCAAGCGCAAACCAACCAAACACTGCCCGACGACGAAGCGGTTTTGGAGCAGCCAAACCCGAAAACCGAAGACGTCGACAAGGTCATCACGCCGACCTCGATCAAGAACAAAGAACGCGACGCCGAGCAGCTCGAAGAGAAAAACCGCGAGGTTGAACGCGAGCTGAACAAGCGCCCCTGACGCCGGCGGCGCCCCTGCATAAACGGACATTGTTCTATGGCCAAGGCACTCGACGAATACAACCGCAAGCGTGACTTCGACGCCACACCAGAACCCAGCGGCGCCAAGCGTTCCTCGCGGAAAAAAAGCACCGAGCATGCGCTGCAGTTCTGCATTCAGAAACACGACGCCACGCGCCTGCACTACGACTTCCGCCTGGAGCTGCAAGGCACCCTGAAAAGCTGGGCGGTGCCCAAAGGTCCGAGCCTGGACCCGAAGGTCAAGCGTCTGGCTGTGCATGTCGAAGACCACCCGCTGGACTACGCCACCTTCGAGGGCAACATTCCCGAAGGGCACTACGGCGCCGGTGATGTGATCGTCTGGGACCGTGGCATCTGGAAGCCGGTCGGCGACCCAGTGGCCGGGTACGAAAAAGGCCGGCTCAAGTTTGAGCTTGAAGGCGAAAAACTCAGCGGCCAGTGGAACCTGGTGCGCACCCATATGCAGGGCGCCAAAGAACAGTGGTTTCTAATCAAGCATCAAGACGAAGCCGCCAAGCCCGAAGCCGACTACGACATCGTCGAAGCCCAACCCGACAGCGTGCTTAGCGACCGCACCATCGTGCCGAAAAAGCGCGGCGCCAAGGGCAAGGCGGCTGAGCCGAAACCGGTGGCCAGCGAGCCGGCCAAGCCCAAGCGCGCGGCGTCCAAAAAAAGCGCCACCCTCAGCGGCGCCGTGAAAGCGGCGATGCCCGCAACCATCAAGCCGGAACTCGCGACGCTGGTGGAAACCCCGCCCAGCGGCGACTGGCGCTACGAAATCAAATTCGACGGCTATCGCATCCTCGCTCGCGTGCAAGACGGCGATGTGCGCCTGTACACCCGCAGCGGTCACGACTGGACCGCGAAAATGCCACGCCAAGCCGAGGCCGTGGCCAGTCTGGGCCTGGAGTCTGCCTGGCTGGATGGCGAAATTATCGTCGCCAACGAACAGGGCAACCCGGATTTCCAAGCGCTGCAAAACGCCTTCGAGAGCGGTGCCAGCGGCGCCATCGTCTACTACCTGTTCGACCTCATGTACCTCAACGGCATGGACTTGCGCGACGTGCCGGTGGAACAGCGCCGCGTCGCCCTGGAGCAAGTGCTCGAACGCAGCGAAGACGAAGTGGTGCGCTTTTCCGCCGACTTCGAAGAATCCCCCGAAGCCATGCTCAACAGCGCGTGCCAAATGCAGCTGGAAGGGCTGATCGGCAAGCGCGTGGGCAGTCGTTATGTGAGCCGGCGCAGCGATGACTGGATCAAGCTCAAGTGCAAACACCGGCAAGAATTCGTCATCGTCGGCTTCACCGAGCCCAAAGGCAGCCGCAGCGCATTTGGTGCGTTATTGCTGGGCCTGCATGACAAAGACAGCGGCGAGCTGCGTTACGCCGGCAAGGTTGGCACCGGCTTCAATGAGCGCACCCTGGCCACCGTTCATGCGCAACTCAAACCCCTGGAAGTGAAAAAGCCAGCGTTCGCCAACCCGCCAACCGGCTCCGAGTTTCGCGGTGTGCACTGGCTGAAACCGTCGCTGCTGGCCGAGGTGGCGTATGCCGAAATGACCCGCGACGGCTCGGTGCGCCATGCGGTATTCCATGGCCTGCGCAACGACAAACCGGCTGAACAGATCACCGAAGAAACCCCAAAAGCGCCGCCCGCCAAAGGCAAAAGCAAAGGCGCCGCTAAAGCCGAGCCAGAAGCCAAGGCTGCGGCCACACCCAAAGCGCAAGCCAAGCCAAAAGCCAAGCTGGCCGTGACCAAGGGCAACGAGCAGATCCGCATCACCCACCCCGAGCGCGTCATCGACGCCAGCAGCGGCTCGACCAAAATGCAACTGGTCGAGTACTACGCCAGCGTCGCCGAGTGGATTCTGCCGCACCTACAGCATCGCCCCGTGGCGCTGGTGCGCGCGCCGGAAGGCATCGCCGGTGAGTTGTTCTTCCAGAAAAACGCCGAAAAGTTGGCGATTCCGGGCATTGAATCCATGGGCAAGGAATTCGCCGGCCAGCCGGTGATGATGATCAACAACCCTGAGGCGCTGATTGGTGCCGTGCAAATGAGCACCATCGAACTGCACACCTGGAACGCCACCTCGGCCGACTTCCAGCACCCCGACCGCTTTGTGCTCGACCTTGACCCGGACCCGGCGCTGCCCTGGAAAGCCATGGTCGAAGCCACGCAGCTGACCCAGGCCTTGCTCGATGAACTGGGCTTGAAATCATTCCTGAAAACCAGCGGAGGCAAAGGTATTCACCTGGTGGTGCCGCTCAAGCCGAAAGACAGCTGGGAGGCGGTGAAAAACTTTAGCCAGCGCATCGTGCAGCACATGGCGCACCTGATGCCGGACCGTTTCTCAGCGGTGTCGGGGCCGAAGAATCGCATCGGTAAAATCTTCATCGACTACCTGCGTAACAGCCAGGGCGCCACCACCATTGGCGCCTATGCGGTGCGCACCCGTGAAGGCTTGCCGGTGTCGGTGCCCATTTACCGCGATGAAATCTTCGAGCTGAAAAGCGCCAACCAATGGACCATCCATAACCTGCACGAACGCCTCGGCGAGCTGGGCGACGATCCGTGGGAAGGCTACGACAAGGTCAAACAAACCATTACCGCGCAGATGCGCAAGCGTCTGGGCATGAAGTAACAAGGACTGTCGCATGACTGACCGCACCCACGATTCGCTCCAGCGCGAGCAGCACTTGCTCACCCGCTTGCTTGCCGCGCGCGGCCCCGGCGGCCAGGAAGACGAAGTGCGCGCCATCTGCCTGGAAGAACTGCAACGCCACTGCGACGACGTGTGGGTTGACTCGGCTGGTAACGTGCTCGGCGTGATTGGCGCAGCCGCCTGCGCCGGCGCTGCCCCTGAACATGGCGTGAGCGTGATGGCGCACATGGATGAAATCGCCATGGTGGTCAAACGTGTGGAGCCCGACGGCACTTTGCGCGTGATCGCCTTGGGCGGCGCCAACCCGGTGAACTTCGGCATGTGCCCGGTGGAAATCATGGCCGACGAGGGCTTGCTGCCGGGCGTGTTGTCGTTTGGCTCGATGCACGAAACCAGCGGCTCGTTGCAAGGCAAAGACGTGCAAAGCGGCGCGGTGAAATGGGCCGATGTGCACGTGATCACCCGCCAATCGCCGCAAGCCTTGAAGCGCCTGGGCGTGCGGCCCGGCGTGCGCGTGGTGCTGAGCAAACAGTGGCGCAGCCCCTGGCGGGTAAACGACGCCCTGGCCGCGCACTTCATGGATGACCGCGCCCCCGTGGCGGCCGTGCTGCAAGCGGCGCAAGCGCTGGCCGAGCGCCGGGGCGAGCTCACCCGCCCGGTGTACTTCGTGTTCACCACCCTGGAAGAAGAAAGCAACGCGGGCGCCGCCTATGCCGCCGCCACCTTGCCGTGCGACGTGGCGATTGCCATTGAAGTCGGCCCGGTGGTGGACGAATACGGCACCGAGCTGAGCGTAAATCCGATCATCAACACGGGCGATCAGAAGGGCTACTACACCCGCGCCGTCGCCACCGAACTGGCCCACGCCGCCGAGCGCTGCGGTTACACGCCGCAGTTCGCCCTGCTGGTGGATTTCGCCTCGGACGCCAGCGCGGTGATGGGGCAGGGCACCGTAGCGAAAGCCGGCTGCCTGGCCATTCCCACCGAAAACACCCATGGCTACGAGATGGTTCTCGACGGCGCGATCACCGCGTGCGCCGACACCCTGGTGGCCTATCTGACCGCGCCCGCCGCTTCGTAAGCCCAGGCTTATTCGAAGCTCAGCACTTCGGCACCCTTGGCCTGGAGCATGTCGGCGAAGGCCGGCAGCCTGGCCACAAAATCGGTCTCAAAGGCCAGGTAGCGGTCCTGCGCGGGCACATAGCGAACCTCGGGTTTTACACGCGGTATGTCCAGGCTGGTGAGCTTCACCACCTCGTCGCTGCGTTGATTCCACCACCACGCCAAGGTGTGGGTGCCGAACGTGTTGGAGCGGTATGTCCACAACCACCAATCGCCATGCCCCCGGCAAACCTGTAACTGCCCCTGGAACGTGCGCAGCGTGATGCTGTGCTTGGGCTGGGTGACGAGCATCCGCGTTTCCTGCTGCACCTCGGTGCCAAAGCCATCGAGCAACGCCTTTCTCGTGGCGCCGCTCAGCACATTGAAACGCCAGGCCTGCAATACCGTTTCCTGGTAACCGTCGTGCTCAGTGTTCTGCCGATGGCTTTCGCTGAACAGCAGCACCTCGTCATCACCCAGGTAAGCGCTGGCGGCACGCAGCTGATAGGCGGAGCAGGGCAGGGGTTGGCCTTGGCTGACCTGTTGGGTGTCCCGGTTCCAGATCCAACACAGCGAACCGTTGTGCTGCATAAACAGCACGCGGCCTGGGCCGAACGACAGAATGGTCAGCTCGTCCTCGAACTCAAAAATGACTTCGCTGCTGCGTGGCGTAATTCGCCATACGCGGGTCAGAGGGCTCGGCTCATAAAGCCTCTGCCGTTCGAAGATTTCGCCGTCCACCACCAGGCCCGGTATTTCGAACCCCGGCCATTGCTCGCCGGCCGGGCCGAACGCCTGAATATCATCGCCGCGGCGCAGCTCATACACATAGCGATCATCGTGGCTGTAATCGCCAGACACAGCGCGGCGCTTCCACAGGCTGTGCTCGGCGCTGGCCTCCAACAGCCGCAAGTCCGCGCCGTCGATGTCGTCGCTGCGGTTCTCCAGCATGTCCTGCTCAGTGGGCGGCCATTGGTTGTAATCGATCAGAAAGCACAGCCACTGGCCTTCGTCTTCTTCAGTGATGGCGGCGTAGCCGTTGCTGAACTGCGACTCGTCGAAATACGTCGGCCCCGGATACTCGTGCACCTCCTGCAACCACTTGAGTTTGCTGCGTTTGGCTTTAGGATTTTTCGCGGCGGGGGCGGCTGGCTCGATCAGGCAGGGCGTCAGCTCAAAATCGCCGGGGTGACTTTGCCAGTGCTCGGCAAACGCCTGGCGCAGTGCAGTGGGTACGATCACCGGGCGGTAATCGTCGGCACCGGCGTCCAGGTTCCACAGATCATACCCCTGCGCCGCTAACAAAGGCGCCAACGCATCCAGGCAGCGTTCCGGCATTTCATTGCAAAACTCGTCAAGCAGGCCTTCAAAGGAAGGGCCGGCGAACAGCGGCAGGTCCGGGTAGTAATGCTGGAACAACGCCAACAACTCCCCGCCTGGTAGTTTCCAATCGATATGAATCAGCGGCTCGAAAGAGGCATGCATGGCGCCGGCGTTCCTTGTGACGGTGTGGGCGGCATCTTAGAACAGGGCGGCTGTAGAGCGCTTGTAGCGGTCGCAAATAATGGAACGCGGTAGCCGAACAGTCCCCCCGCTAGCGGGAGAGGGGCTTTTGGCGGCGAATGCAAACCCTCACCCCCAGCCCCTCTCCCGCAAACGGGCAGAGGGGAGCAAAGCCGATCGCGGTGGCTGAACAATCCCCTCGCCCGCTTGCGGGAGAGGGTGCCCGAAGGGCGGGTGAGGGGCCTTTGCGGCGAACGCAAACCCTCACCCCCAGCCCCTCTCCCGCAAACGGGCAGAGGGGAGCCAAGCGGAACGCGGTGCCTGAACAATCCCCTCGCCCGCTAGGGGAGAGGGTGCCCGAAGGGCGGGAGCGGGGCCTTTTGCGGCGAATGCAAAACCCTCACCCCCAGCCCCTCTCCCGCAAACGGGCAGAGGGGAGCCGAGCCGAACGCGGTGCCTGAACAATCCCCTCGCCCGCTCGCGGGAGAGGGTGCCCGAAGGGCGGGTGAGGGGCCTTTGGGAGCGAATGCAAAACCCGCTTTTGTAGGAGCCACCTTGGTGGCGAACCCTGGAACAGGAATTCTTGATTTTGGTTTGCAGGGTTCGCTAGCAAGCTAGCTCCTACGGGGTGGTGTGCTGGTTTGGAATTTGGATTTTGCAGGGCCGGCGCATCGCGGCTAAAGCCGCTCCTACAGGTTGCTGTTGCTGTTGCTGTTGTGGGAGCGGCTTTAGCCGCGATTCCTGCAAACGCTGATCACCGCCACAAACGCCTCAAAACCCCGCCCCCTGCAACGCCTGCTTCACATGCTCAATAAAATGCCGCGTCGCCGACGAAATGCCTTTATGCGGCAAGGTCAGTGCCCGCAGCGTCACCACGCCAACTGCTTCGTTCGGGCACGCCAGTTCCAACCGCTGCGCGGCCAGTTCTGCCTGGCAGGTGTGCAGCGGCAAATACGCCACGCCCAGCCCGGCACACGCGGCTTTTAGCGCGGTTTGCGCCGACTCCACTACCAGCGCCGGGTGGCTGATGCGGCGGCTGTCGTAGGCCAGTTGCCAGGGGTCGGGCAGGGCGGCGTTGCCGGTGGTGATCAGTTGCTGGTCGTTTACGGTGGCCAGTTTCTTTGGGTGGCCCAGTTGTTTGATCAGGACCGGGCTGGCGACGATGGCCATGTTCAATTGCGCCAGCTCGCGCGCCACCATCGAGCTGCTGGTGGTGGACACAGCGCCGAGCGTCAGCGCCAGGTCGAGGCGTTTGGCGCCCAGGTCTATCGGGCCGTCTTCCACGCTCAGGGCGAACTGCACTTCGGGGTGACGACGCTGGAAGCTGGCCATGGTCGCTAGTGCCCAGTCGGCCAGGGCGCTGGGCACGGCCAGTTTGAGCAAGCCGGCCGGCAGCGTGGCCGATTCCTGTGCGCTAAGCAGCACGGCGTCCAGGGCGGCGACCATGTCCAGCGCGTGGCGGTACACCTGCTCGCCAATGGTGGTCATGGTGCACAGGCGCGCGCTGCGGTTGAGCAATTGCGCGTTGAGTTGACGTTCCAACTGCGCGATGCGCCGGCTCAAGCTCGATTTGCCGACGCCTGTTTGCTCGGCGGCGGCGGAAAAGCCGCCCGCTTCGATCACGCACACGTACCAGTACAGGTCGCGCAGCAAATTGGCGTGGGTAACGGCTTTGGGTTGCTGCCTAAACAACGGTTGGTTGTCGGATTTCGCGAGCTTGGGCATGTTTCCCCCTGTGTTTGTTGCGCTATCGTAGCGGCCCCGTTACACACCCACCTTTGAATGCACGGGTGGGGCTTTTGAATGCGGGGACGCTGCCCAAATCAGGGCGAAGTGCGCAGCAGGGGGATGGAAACATGAGCATGCCGGCCAGTTATGTGCCGCAGATTTTGGTGATCGATGATGTGCCGGAAGACATCCGCTCGATCCTGACCCTGCTGCGCGCGCAACCTTGGCGCCTGTCGCTGGCCACCGACGCCCGCCAGGGCTACCAGCGCGCCCTGGCGCTGCGTCCCGACCTGATTCTGCTGGATGTGCGCATGCCGCAAATGGACGGCTTCACCCTTGGCCGTTTGCTGCGTGAAGCGCCGGCCACCCAGCGCGTACCGATCATTTACCTGACGTCCGCCGGTTCGCTTGAAGAGCGTCTGGAGGGCTTGTCGCTGGGCGGTGTGGATTACGTGCTGAAGTCGTGCGAGCCGCAGGAAGTGCTGGCGCGTATGCGCATCCACTTGCAGCTCGCCTGGCGCGAAACGGCGGTTATGCCCAATCATTCGCCGGCTGAATCCGCCTCGCCCGACGAACTGATTCTGCGCGCCGCCATGCGCCTGATTGGTCAAAGCCTCGACGAGTTGCCGTCGCTGGCCGACCTGGCGCGCAAAGTCGGCACCCATGACAAACGCCTGTCGACGATTTTCCGTGAGCACCTGGGCACCACCGTGTTCGCGTATGTGCGCGACGCGCGTATCCGCCGTGCGCAAGAGCTGCTGGCCGACAGCGCCATGAGCATGCAAGACATCGCCGAGTTGGTGGGTTTTCGCAGCGCCTGCAATTTCACCACTGCATTTCGTGAACGCCAGGGCATCACCCCCAGCCAATTCCGCCAGCAAATGCAGGATGCGGTGCCGGCTGCACAATGATCCGCTTAGTTGTTCTGCTCATCACGTTGTGCTGCTCGTCGCTGACGCTGGCCATGCCGCTGTGTGGCAGCGGCAAAACCGACCTGAGCGGCCATGTGCAACTGCTTGAAGACCCCAGCGCCGCCCTGACGCTGGAGCAGGTGCAAGCCAGCGACGCGTTTGTCACCCAGCAACGCTTGCCCGTGGTGCGCGAGTACGGCCGCACCGCGTATTGGCTGCGCCTGGCAATCCGCAACGACGGTGCAGAGGCTTGCCAGCGCTGGCTCACGGTCGGCAACCCGCGCTTGCATGATGTTCAGGTGTTCGTGCAGCGCGGCGCACAGGTGGCGGCCATGCGTGCTGGCAGCGCGTATCCGCTGGAGCAATGGCCGGTGGCGGATCGTCAGCCGCGTTTTCCCGTGGCGTTGGCAGCCGGCGAGCAGGGCACGGTGCTGGTTCGGGTGGCCGGCCCGTCGCTGTTTATTCTGGCGCCCACGCTATGGACCGACGACGCACTGCTCGAGCAGCGCCAGTCGGTGTACCTGGCCGACGGCGTGACCCTGGGCATCGTGCTGCTGATTGTGCCGTTCAGCCTGATCGTCGGCTGGATTCTCGGCTCGCGGCTGTTGCAAGCCCATGCCGGCGTGGTGTGTTTTTATCTGCTGCTCACCGCCGTTATCAACGGCTATCTGGTGACCTGGCCGAGCCTGCTGCGCTGGTCGCTGGAGATCACCACGCTCATCAGCATTCTCTCGTTTATCTGCTTGCTCGGTTACGCGCGGTTATTGCTGGAGGTGCGCCGGCTGCCGGCGGTGTGGCGCCACCTGTTCAACCTGCTGCTGCTGGCTTACCTCGCCGGTTACGCCTGGGACTGGTTTGTGGCGCGGCCGGACGGGCGAATCTTCGTTGAGTGGGTGGTGCGCGTGGGCATCTATGCGCTGCTGCCGGCCACGCTGTTCGCCGCCTGGCGCCAGGGCGTGCGGTTGCGCTGGATGGCCTACGCGGTGCCGGCGTTGTACACCGTGCAGTTTGTGGTGCGCTATGTGCTTTCGCTCAACGACGTGCTGCCCGGCCAATCGCGCGATGCGTTTCTCAGCCTGTCGTCCACGTTGCCCGGCGTGGTGCTGTTGGTGTGCACTCTGATCACCGAAGTGATCCTCAGCCGCCGCCGGGAAAACCGCGCGCTCACCGATCTCAACGTGCAGCGTCAGGCCGAGCACGAGCGCCTGGAAAGCACGGTAGAGCGCCGTACCCGCCAGCTGCGCGAATCGTTGCAAAGCGCGCAGCTCGCTGATGGCGCGCATTAGCCATGACTTGCGCTCGCCCTTGGTGGGCATCATCGATTACGCGCGGCTGCTGCAGGGCGGCGAGTCGCGGGACTACCCACGCAAAATCGAGCGCCACGCCCGCCAGCAACTGGAAATGATCGATGAGCTGCTGGAGTTCTCCCGCAGCGAGTTGCAGCAGATGGAACTGACCCTCGCCCCCGGTTACCTGTACGGCTTTCTGCGCGAGATCGAAGAGGAAGCGGCGTTTCTCGCCCAGCGCCAAGGCAACTGCTTCGCCTGCCACCTCGGCGATGACCTGCCGCCGCTGGTGCGTGCCGATTTCCAGCGCTTGCGTCAGGTACTGATCAACCTGCTCAGCAATGCCGCCAAATTCACCCACGACGGCGATATTCGCTTCGAGGTCGAGTGCCTACGCGTAGAAGGCGCCAACGCAGTGGTGCGCTTTGCCGTCACCGATACCGGCATCGGCATTCATCCCGACGAGCGCGAGCACTTGCTGCTGCCGTTCCGCCGTGGTCGCAATGCCGCGCAGTTCCAGGGCACCGGCCTCGGTCTTTCGATCGTCAGCCAACTGCTGCTGCACATGGGCGCGGAACTCAAGCTTGATGCGCCCGATGGCGTGGGCAGCCGTTTCACCTTTGACCTCAGCCTGGAGCTGGCCGCCGAAGATGAACTGGAAAGCGGCCTGCTCGACAGCCACGGCGGCAGTGTCGAGGGCGGCGAGCGGCGCATTCTTGTGGTTGATGACGTGGCGCATAACCGCGAAGCCCTGTTCGACCTGCTCTCCGGCTACAACTTCGACGTGGACGTGGCCGCCGATGGTCCCAGCGCCTTGGACTACCTTGCAAAAGCGCCGTACTGCCTGTTGATCAGCGACCAAAACATGCCCGGCATGGACGGTTGGGCGTTGCTCGCCGAGGTGCGTCAGCGCTACCCGCACCTGCCAGCGTTGCTGTATTCCGCGTCTCCGGCCAGGCCACCGGCTGGCATGACCGAGCGTTTCGATGCGGTGCTGCTCAAGCCAGTGGGCAGTGGCGAGTTGCTGGCTTGCATCGAACGTTGGAGCTGCAGCAAACACGAGGCGCTGACGGGTTGATGCGCCGCTCCACACTCAGCCTGAAAACCTCTGCTGCGCTCTTGGCCTTGCTGCTGCCAGGCGGCTTGCCCGTTGCCGAGGAAAAGCCTCAAACGGTTGCCGTGAGCGAGCCGCTGCAACTGGAAGAGGTGCGGGTCAGCGCCCGCCACCGTGACGAACGCGCCGGCGATGTGCCGGTGGCCATGAACGTGCTCGACGGCGAGCGCCTCGACGCACAAGCGCTGCACGACATGGAAGCCATTCAACAGGCGGTGCCGGCCTTGCTGGTGTCCGTGCCCAACCAGCGCTACGCCAGCTACGGCATTCGCGGCTTGGGCTCCAGCGCCTACAACGATGGCCTGGAAGGCAGCGTCGGGGTGTTTCTTGATGGCGTGTACCTGGGCCGCGCCGGAATGTCGGTTTCCGAGCTGACCGATATCGAGCGCATCGAAGTGCTGCGCGGCCCGCAGGGCACGCTGTACGGCAAAAACACCACGGCCGGCGCTGTTAATGTGTTCAGCCGCGCGCCAACTTTCATCCCCGAAGGCAACGCCGAAATCACCTATGGCGAGCACGGCACCGAACAATATCGCGGCACGTTTTCCGGGCCGCTGGTGGACGGCGTGCTGGCCGGACGCCTGACCGCGTTCGACGTCAGCCGCGACGGCCTGATCGACAACCGCTACGACGGCCATGACCTCGCCAACCAAAACCGCCAAGGCGTTCGCGGCCAGTTGCTGTTTACGCCAACCGACGCATTCAGCGCGCGGTTGATCGGCGAATACGGTTGGCAAGACGAGCACAGCAACGTGTTCCTGCCCAGCCACTACAGCCAACAAACCTTGCAGCGTTCGGCGTACGTCGGCTACCGGCCGCTGAAGGTCGACCCGTACAAACGCGAGGTGCAGCAAGACCAACGCAACACCACGCAAACCCTGCAAAACGCCGTAACCTTGCAGCTCGATCAGCAGCTGGCAAACGGCGCCACGCTCACCAGCATCAGCGGCTACCGCGACTGGCGTTACAGCACTGATCTGGACGGCGACGGCGGCGGCCTCGACGTTGCCAAGGTCGGCGCTGAGCTCGACCACCACCAATTCAGCCAGGAATTGCGCCTGAGCGATTCGCTCGGCGACACGCTGGAGTACGTGGTAGGCGCGTATTACCTGAAGCAACATTTCAACCGGCAGGTCGATGTTGGCTTCGGTGACGATGCCGCCGCGTTTTTTCTCGGGGATCGGCCGGAAGTGAAGCTGCTCGGCATTCGCCCCTCGATGATTCCAAAATCCTTGCTGGCGGGTTCGCGGCAGGCATTCGACGGTGAGCAAACCAGCGTCAGCCAGGCCGTGTTCGGCCAGTTCACCTGGCACGCCACCGAGCGCTTGGATATCACCCCGGGCTTGCGTTACAGCCACGAGAAAAAGCAGGGCTGGTTGTCGCGCTCGGTGTCCGGCCTGGCGCCGTTGGGCAATGATCTGGTCTCGCGCATTGGCGGGCAGCTGTTGCGCGACACCACGTTGGGCAAGCCGTATGGCTATTACCGCGACGATGACATTGACGAGCACAACGTCTCCGGCCAACTGGCCCTCAGCTACCGCTTTACCGATGAGCTGCTGGGTTACGCCAGCGCCTCGCGCGGCTACAAAGCCGGTGGCATCAACCTGGAAGTGATTCAACCGGGCGCCCAGCCTACCTTTGATTCCGAGCGCGCCACGGCTTATGAAGTGGGCCTTAAACGCAGCTTCTGGAACGAGCGCGCGTCGCTGGACCTGGCGCTGTACCAGACCGATGTCGATGACTACCAGGCGCTGTCGAACTCGGCGCCGGTCGACCAATTCTCGCCGCCCATTCGCAACAACCTGATCAACGTCGGCCAGGTGCGCCTTCGCGGTGTGGAGCTGGACGGCGCCCTGCGTGCCACCGAGCGCCTCGACTTGCGCCTGGGCGTGGCGCTGAGCGACGCGCGCTACACCGACTTTGCCAACGCACCGTGCAGCCCCGGCTCGCCGCAGCTGGTGTGTGATCGCAGCGGCGAACGGCTGTTCAACGCGCCGCGCTGGAGCGCCAGCGCTGGCCTTGACTATCACCGGCCATGGTTGCCCGGTTGGCAACAGTACGTTGGCCTGGACTACAGCTTTCGCAGCAGCTACCAGGGCACGCTCGAAGGCGGACCGGGCAGCGACATGCCCTCGCGCGCCATCACTAACCTGCGTCTGGGCGTGCGCGAAAACGACGCCACCTGGAGCGCCGAATTCTGGGTGCGCAACCTGTTCGACGAGCGTTACCTGACGGCGGTGTACGCCCAACTCGGTGCCGGTGATTACGGCGTGCTAGTGGGCGACCCACGCACCGCCGGCGTGACGCTGCGGACACGCTACTGAAAAAATGGTTCATGCCGCCGGTCGCCGCTGGGTTTGCCAAAGCGACTTTTGCCGTCCGCCCAGGCAAAAGCCGCTGTGTGCCAGCGCCTGCTAAGCGAGCCCATGCGTAGCGGCGCTTCGCCCATTTCCTCATGTGTTTTCCCTGCTCAACGGACCTTTGCCGGCCCGGACGCCCGTGCGTTTTTGCGCACCGTTCAGTTGCCGGTTCGCGGCTTGTTCGCGGGTCTGCGTTCGCCGATCTTCGCCGCACTTTTTTGACGCCACCGTAATGACCTTCAGGGCTGCGGCATCTGCCGCCCGGCTCTAGGAGCGTTTTGCTTTGCAAAGCGCAGAAGGCCCGTTTGGCACCATAGGGAGAGTCGCGTTGTGTCGGGTTTGATTCGCAGGAAGCGCTTGTACGGCGCCGTGTTGGCAACAGTCTGGGCAATGACCGGGGCGGCGCAGGCGGCCACCACCGATTTGAGCCTGACGCAATGTTTGACCAGCCCCAACCCCGGCATTCGCGGTGGCGTGGTCACCGTCGACCTGAACTATGAGAACGGCTCGTCGGCGGCTGCCAGCGGCGCGTCCATTCGTATTCCGTTGCCGGCCACCGCCAGCTATGTGCCGGGTTCGGCCTCGGCTGGCTGTACCCATGACGGCGCCGCGCCTGGCGAAGTGACGTGCGCATTTCCAACGCTTGCCGGGGCGTCCAGCGGCACCGTGCGCCTGCAACTGCGCACCTCGGCGCCCACCGGCCCGAGCATCAGCAGCAACGCCGTGTTCACCGCAGGCTCCGGCGACACCGACCCGAACCCGGCCAACAACCAGCAAACCTGCAGCGCCACCATCAACAATGGCGCCGACTTGTCGGCTGTGGTCACCGGCCCGGCCAGCGCTCCTGGCGGCAGCGACATCACCTGGACCGTCAACGGCGGCAACGCCGGCCCCGACGCCGCCACTAACCAGACCTTCACCACCACCTTGCCAGCCACGCTGACTTACCAGTCCGCCTCGGGCGGCGGCTGGGGCTGCGCCATCAACGGCCAAGTGGTGAGTTGCTTGCGGCCGCTGAGTCTGGCGTCGGGCGGCAACTACCCGCCGCTGTCGATTGTCACGCGCCTGTCCAACTCGGTCACCAGCGGCAACGTGTCCGTTAGCGGCACCATCACCTCGGCCACCGCCGACCCGAACGGCAGCAACAACAGCAGCGGTGCCAGCGTCAGCGTCAGCCCCGGCGCCGATCTGCAAATCACCCAGGCCGTGCCGTCGCCATCGCCTGTGGAACCCGGCGAAACCGTGACCTACGTGCTCACCGCCGTTAACGCCGGCCCTAGCCCAGCCACCGATGGCCTTAACGTCACCTTCCAACTGCCGGCCGGTTTCACGCCTGGCACGGCCACGCCGAGCGGGGCAGGGTGGGGCGCCTGTAGCTGGAGCGGCCAACTGCTGACTTGCCCGTTCGCCGGCAGCTACGCCAGCGGGCGCAGTAACACCATCACCGTAACGGCCACCGCGCCAAACGATGCGACGCCGACTTCCTATAGCGGCCCGAACGACAACCGCGCGGTAATCACCGGCGGCGCCGCCGGCCCGGTTGATCCGCTGCCGAGCAACAACACGGCCACCCGTCCGCTGCTGGTCAGCCCCGACAACGCTGTGGACCTGGCCTTCACCAAAACCAAAGCCCCGAACCCGGTGGCCATCGGCACCAACATGACCAGCACCTTGCGCGTGACCAACGTGCAGGGCCCGTACGCCGCGCAAACCGGCACCGTAACGCTGACCGACGTGCTCAACGACAACCAGGAAACCTTCGTCAGCGCCAGCGGCCCCTGGAATTGCTCCGCCCAGCCGGGCGTGCCAAGCGCCGGCCGCACCTCCGTGGTGTGCACCAACACCGCACCGGTTCCCGTGCGCAATGCCGACAACAACCCACTGGTGATCATCACCCGCGCCGAACAGGCCGGCGTGCTGAGCAACTCCGCCACCATCGCCCACCCCGGCCAATGGAACAGCATCGGCGTGATCTCCGCGTCGGTGACTGCTACCGCTGCCACCGCTTCGGTGGACCTGGCCATTGCCAAGTCGGTGACCACGCCGTCCAACACCACCACGGCGCCAGGCAACCGCGTCACCTTGCTCAACACCGAAAACACGCTGACCTACAGCTTGGTGGTGCGCAACCTGGGCGACAGCAACAGCAATCCCATCGACGCCGTTGACCTGCAAGTGCGCGACCAGCTGCCGGCCTACCGCACCGGCACGGTAGTGGGCACCGTCACTTCAGTGGTCAGCAACACCAACGGTTCGACCGCCACCTTCGCCTGCGCTGTAAACGGCAGCGGCCTGGTCAGCTGTGACCAGAACGGCGGCGTGCTGAAAACCGGCGACACCGTTACCGTCAGCATCCCCATGGCTCGCGCCCTTAACGACGGCGACTTCACCAACCAGGCTTCGGTGTATTCCACCAGCCAGGGCGATCCGGACCGCAGCAACAACGTGGCCTCGGTGGATGTGCGCATTCAGCCGATTGCCGACCTCAACATGGTGTCCAAAGTGGTCACGCCTACCACGCTGGAGGCGGGCACCAACGCTACCTACACCCTGACGTTCCGCAACGTCGGTCCAAGCACGGCGCAGAACGTGGTGGTCAAAGATGACTTCCTGATTGGCAACGGCGCGCCGGGCTTCACCTTTATTTCTGCCAGCGCCACAGGCGGCGGCACCTGTTCCGGCCTGACTGCCAACACCTCGTACAGCAACGCCGGCACGCAAACGCTTACGTGCAGCAACTTCACCTTGCCCTCGGGCGAGCAACGCACCATCAGCGTGGTGGTGCGCCCCAACTGGCAAAGCGGTTCGCAAGGCAGCGCCACGCTGACCAACCAGGCGCGCGTGTACAGCACCACCACCGCCGAAGACCTGAGCGGCGTAACCGGCGACATCGGCACCGACGCCTCGGTCACCCGTGGCGCCCAAGGCAACTTCGCCAGCGCCAGCCTGACCGTGAGTAACGCCGCGCTTAACGTGTTGATCGTCACCAACGACAACGCGCCAGCCGGCCCCGACCCGCTGGGTTTTGATCCCACCAGCGGCGGCAACAACGCCAACAACGACATCGACTACCTGGCGCGCATCACCAACCAGGGCCCGTCGCTGGCCACCGGTTTGCGCTTCAGCTACGCCATGACGCCACCGGCCGGCAAAACCATGCGCTTCAACGGCATCGCCACGGCAGCAGGCGGCGCCGACCTGGGCATTTGCGACCAAGTGGGCAGCAGCGTCACCGGCCCGGCGACCATGACCGTGAACTGCGTATTCACCGGCAGCGATGCGCAACTAGCCACCGGCGCCAGCATTTCGCGCTACCTGACCTTCCGCGCCCTGACCATTCCGGACACCAGCGGCTACACCGTCAGCACCCGCGCCGAAGTGTTCACCAACGAAAACGACACCAACCCGGCCGACGACGCCGACACCGAAACCACCACCATCCGCGTGCGTTCCGACATCGCCATCACCGTGCCAAACCAAGGCCCGGTGGAGGTGCGTGAGCCGTTCAACTGGCGCTTCGAAGTGGACAACAACGGGCCGGGCACCTCCGGGCAAACCGACCTCAGCAGCACGCTGCCGTCGGAGATGGAATACATCAGCGGCTCGCCGGTGACCTGGACCAACACGGTGGATAACACCAGCGGCACCTGCACCGTCACCGGCCAGGCCCTGGCGTGTGATTTCGGCACCGTGACAGCGGGCGCCAAACCCATCGTCACCGCGCCCGTTCGCTTTATCAGCTACCCCACCGGCGGCACCGCGCAAACCTGCGCCACCGCTACCACCGACCAGATCGACCCGGTGTCGGGCAACAACGTCAGCGCTTGCGGCACCGTGCGGGTGATCAAGTCCAGCATCGCCGGCAGCGTGTTTGTCGACGGCAACAACGACGGCGCGTTTGGCGCGGGCGAAAACCCGATCCCCAACGCGGCCGTGCGCCTGACCGGTAACGACGCCTACGGCAACGCCGTCGACGTGACCGTACAAACCATCGCCAACGGCAGCTTCCTGTTCGACAACCTGAACTCGGCTGACGCGGCGGGCTACACCGTCACCGAAGTGCTGCCCACCGGCTACTTCGATGGCCGCGACACCGTTGGCACCGCTGGCGGCACCCACGTGCAAACCGGCAGCACCGACGAAGTGCGCGCCATCGCCCTGGGCCGCGAAGAAGCCGCCACGGGTTACCTGTTCGGCGAGTTGGTCAGCGCCAGCCTGGCCGGCCGCGTGTGCGTGGACGCTAACGACAACGGCATTTGCGAGGCGGGCGAGAAGGGCATTCAGGGCGTGAGCATCAGCCTGGCTGGCAACACCTTGAATGGCGTAGACGTGTGCACCGTGCAAACCACCTGCACCGTACAAACCGACGCCACCGGCGCTTACCTGTTCACCCTGCCGGCCAGCGACGCCAGCGGCTACACCCTGACCCAGCAAGCCAACAACAGCGCGCCGCTGAACGCCTTTGCCGACGGCCGCGAACACGCCGGCAGCCTGGGCGGCACCGCGACCAACAACCCCGGCGGCAGCGACCGCATCAGCGGCATTGTGGTGGCGCCCGATGAAGACGGCACCGCCTATGACTTCGCCGAAACCGGCTTCAGCCTGTCGGGTCTGGTGTACCTGGACAACAACGACAACGGCAGCCGCGAGCCGGACGAGCAGGGCATTCCCGGCGTGACCGTCACCCTCAGCGGCACCACCGCAGACGGCACCGCTATTTGCGGCACCCTGCTGCCCCTGAGCGCCTGCACCACCGTGACGGCGGCCGACGGCACCTACCGCTTCGACGGGTTGCCCAACGGCACCTACCGCGTCAACGAAACACAACCTGCGGCCTATCAGGATGGTCGCGACACTGCCGGCAGCGGCGGCGGTGCACCAGGCGGCGTCGGCAGCGATGCCATCAGCGCCGTGCAAATCAACGGCGCCGATGTGCTCGGCTACCTGTTCGGCGAGCGCGACGGCGCGGCCACCAGTGCCAGCGTGTCGGGCAAGGTGTGGTTTGAATCGGTCAGCCGCGACGAGCAACAAAACGCCAACGAGCGTGGCTTGGAAGGCTGGCTGGTGGAGGCGCGCAACGCGGGTGGTCAGGTGCTCGCCACCGCGACCACGGCCAACGATGGTTCCTACCAACTGACCTTGTTGCCGGGCGCCTACAGCCTGTCGTTCTTCCACCCCGTGAGCCGCGCACCGTATGGCACGCCGGTGGCGCAAGACCCGAACGGCGCGGTGAACGGCACGGTGAACCCGGCCACCCGCACCATCGATATCGTGGTAACGGGCGGCGCGCAGATCGTTGAACAGAACCTGCCGGTCGATCCGTCCGGCGTGGTCTACGACGCCGTGACCCGCGAACCGGTTGGCGGCGCCGTGGTGCGCATCATCGGCCCGAGCGGCTTCAACCCGGCCGTGCATCTGGTGGGCGGCAACGCCAGCGCCGTGCAAAGCACCGGCAGCGACGGCTTCTACCAGTTCTTCCTGACGCCAGCCGCCCCGGCCGGTAACTACCAACTGGAGGTAACGCCACCGGCGGGCTACCTGCAGCAGCCTTCGGCATTGATTCCGAGCTGCCAGGCCACTCTGATCGCCACCAACAACGGCGCACCGACGCTGGTACAAAACGGCGCCACGGCCCCCGGCCCCGGCATTCCTGCCCACAACCCGGCCGCCTGCCCGGCCTCGGCTGCCGGCCTGCCGGTTGGCAGCGGCACCACCCAGTACTACCTGGCCTTCCGCTTGAGCGGCAGTTCCGATGACGTGATCAACAACCACATTCCGCTCGACCCGATTCTGGGTGGCGCGATTGTGATGACCAAGAACACGCCAAAAGTGAACGTCAGCCGTGGCGAGCTGGTGCCCTATGTGCTGACCGCGCGTAACACGCTGTCCAGCGCGCTGGCCAATATCGCCATCGAAGACCAGATTCCGCCGGGCTTCAAATACATCAAAAACTCCGCACAAGTGGACGGCGTGCCCACCGAACCGGAAGTGGAAGGGCGGCGCCTGCGCTGGCCGGCTCGCACCCTCAACGGCGGCCAGGTGGTGACCATCAAGGTGCTGTTGGTGGTCGGTTCCGGCGTGGGCTTCAACGAATACGTGAACCAGACATGGGCCCTGAACCTGTCGGCCAACGCGCGGGTATCCAACGTCGCCACCGCCAGCGTGCGCGTGGTGGCCGACCCGACGTTCGACTGCTCCGACCTGATCGGCAAAGTGTTCGACGACAAAAACCGCAACGGCTACCAGGACGAAGGCGAGCCCGGCATTCCCGGCGTGCGCCTGGCCACGCCGAAAGGCTGGCTGATCACCACGGATGAGTACGGCCGTTACCACATCGCCTGCGCCGACGTGCCGAGCGAGATGCGTGGCAGCAACTTCATTCTGAAAGTGGACGAACGCACCCTGCCAACCGGCTACCGCATCACCACCGAAAACCCGCGCGTGGTGCGCATGACCCAGGGCCGTCTGGTGAAAGCCAACTTCGGCGCCAGCGTGCACCGCGTGGTGCGTCTGGACCTCAACAGCGAGGCCTTCGACGCCAACAACAAGCTGACCGCGCAGTACCTGGCGCGGCTCGATGAAGTACTGCCATTGCTGTACGCACAGCCGTCGATTCTGCGAATCGCCTACCGCATGCCGGTAGACGGTGAAGTGAGCGATGCCCGTGCCCGTGTCGACTATGTGAAGGACTGGATCAAAGCCCATTGGGAGCCCCACGACTGCTGCTACGACCTGCAACTGGAGGAAGAAATCGTACCGGCGACTGATAGCGTGGAGGTGATCCGATGAGCATGCGTAATCTGTGGGTATGCGGCATCGCCGCCTTGACCCTGAACCCACTGGCGCTGGCCGTAGCCGAGCAAGTGGATGGCAAGCAATGTGAACTGAACAAAGGCTGCGGCCTGCACGGGCCGCGCGGGGCGATGGAAGATGAATCGCTGCTGCAAAGCCGGCCGTTCACACCGGGTGGTTTGCCGGCACTGTCGGCCAACGCCGAGCGCGAATTGCCGCGCGAGAAACTGATTCTTTGGCAACTCGACGGCGCCCTGGGCGACCGCGATCAGGTGGTAAACGTCAGCGACGAAACCGTCAGCGCCGTGGTGCTGCGTGAAGGGTTGCCGGTAGTGCGTTTCGCCTCGGGCCGTTCGGCCGTGCCAGAGCGTGACAGCGACGCCCTGCAAAAACACCTCGACCATCTGGTCGGCAAACGCAACCTGCGCGTGCGCCTGGTCGGCCACACCGACCCGCAGCAGTTGTCGCAACGCAGCCAGGCCATTTACCAGGACAACCAGGGCCTTGGCTTGCAGCGCGCCCGTGAAGTGGCCGAGGTGTTTCGTGAGCGCCTGAAACTCAAACCCGAGCAAATTCAGCTCGACAGCCGCGGCGCCACTCAGCCGTTGATCACCGGCGACAGCCCGCAAGCCTGGACCTTGAACCGCCGTGTGGAAGTGGAAATCTGGTACGACGAAGCGCTCGTCAGCACGCCAGCCAAACCGCAAGCCTGCGCGCCGGGCAGCGTGGCACCGGCCGCGATGACGCCGTTTAGCATCAGCGTCGACGGCCAGCCGCAAGACGGCACCCAGCCCGGCAGCGCCGACACGCAGCGCTGCGTCGACGTGGCCCTGGCGCACGACCTGCTGCAAGTGCGCTTCGACAACCTGTCGGCCAAGCCGCGCCTGAACCTGGTGTCTGGCGCGCGGGTGGCGCGTATCGGCGAGCCGATGACCTTCAGCGGCTACAGCAACTACCTGCATTGGATCAAACGTGCCGAGGTGCGCATTCTCGGTAAGCGCCGTCTGTTCGGCGAACCGCAACTGCTGGAAACCGTGGTGCTCGATCCGCAACTGAACGGCACCTGGACGCCGCCAGAAGGCACGCCGGAGCAGGTGTATTACGAACTTCGCGTGTACGACGAGGAAGGGCGTTTCGACGAAACCAGCACCCAGTTGCTTTCGGTCAGCCGTGGCGAGTTGCCCAAGGAAAAACCCGAAGACGTGGCCGCCGACCTGTTGGCCGGCTACGGCGGCAACCGCTTGCAGCGCCACAACATTCCAGTGGCCGGCGGCACGGTGACGCTCAACGGCAAGCAGGTAAAAGACGGCCAGCACGTGTTCGTCATGGGCCGCCCGGTGCCGGTCGACAGCAACGGCACCTTTGCCAGCGCGCAAATCATTCCGCGCGGTTTGCATACCGTGGAAGTGGCCGTGCTCGATGACCAGGGCAAAGGCCGCATCTACCGCCGCGACCTGCGCCTGCCGCAAGACGACTGGTTCACGGTGGCCATCGCCGACTTCACCGTCGGCCAGCAAGACACCAGCGGCCCGGCCCGAGTAGTCACTCAGGAAGACCGCTACTACGACGACAAGCTCTACGCCGACGGCCGCCTGGCGTTCTACACCAAAGGCAAGGTGGACGATAAATACACCGTGACCGGCAGCGTCGACACCGGCGAAGCGCCCGCCGACAGCCTGTTCAGCAACTTCAACGACAAAGACCCGCGCGAATTCCTGCGCCGCATGACCTCCGACTCGGACAAAGGCTGGGCCACCTTCGGCGACGACTCGACGCTGGTCGAAGACGCGCCGACCCGTGGCAAGTTCTACGTCAAGGTGGAGGACGAGAAGTCCCATGCCATGTGGGGTAACTTCCGCGAGCAGATTCGCGACACCGAACTGACCCAGATCGACCGCAGCCTCTACGGTGCGCAAGTGCGCTACCGCGACGATGCCTTCACCGCCTTTGGCGAACGCCGTGCGCAGATCGAAGGCTTCGCCGCCGAACCCGGCACCGCCTCGGCCCGTGAAGACTTCCGTGGCACCGGTGGCTCGTTGTACTACCTCCGTCACCAAGACCTCACCGAAGGCAGCGAGCGTGTACGCATCGAAGTGCGCGACAAAGACTCGGGCCTGGTGCTGCACAGCCAGGACCTTTCCGCCGGCATCGACTATGACGTGAACGCGCTGCAAGGCCGGGTAATTCTCACCCAGCCGCTGTCGGCCACCGCCGATGGCAGCACCCTGATTCGCTCCGGCGGCAGCCTGTCCGGCAACCCGGTGTTCCTGGTGGTCGGCTACGAATACTCGCCGGGCCTGGAACAGCTCGACGACCTGGCCTACGGTGGTCGCGCCGCCTACTGGGTAAACGACAACGTGCGCGTCGGCGTAACCGGCAGCATGCAAGAACAGACCGGCCGCGAAGACCAAACCCTTGGCGGCGGCGACCTGTTGCTGCGCCACAGCGAAGGGACCTGGCTGAAACTGGAATCGGCACAAAGCGAAGGCGACAGCCTCGACCAGCGCTTCTCCTACGACGGCGGTTTCGGCTTTGGTCAGCAAGTGGCCGGCACCGACTCCCGCGCTCGCGCCAACCGCGTGGAAACCGCGTTCGACCTCAAAGACGTGGTTGACGACGCCGAAGGGCGGGGCACCTTCTACTTCGAAAACCGCGACGCCGGCTTCTCGGCACCGGGGCGTTTGTCCGAGCTGGCCACCGATCAGGTGGGCGGCAGCTACACCGCGCCGCTGAACGACAAAACCGAAGTGACTGTTAAAGCCGACGAAACCGACGAAGACGGCGGCCGCTCGCGCCGCGCCGCCGAAGCGCAACTGGCCTACGACCTGAGCGACGCCTGGCGTTTGTCCGGCGGCATGCGCAACGACCGGCAAACCTACGGCGGCGCCTACCGCAACCTGTACACCGGCACCTACGCCGGCTACGACAACGGCGACTACGACGAAGGCGAGCGCAACGACGCGCTGTTCCAGGCCCTGTACCACGCCCAGGAAGACTGGTCGGTATACGGCTTCGGCCAAGGCACCCTGACCCGCGACGGCACCCGTCAAGCCAACAACCGCCTCGGCGTGGGCGGCGACTATCGCCTCAACGAACGCACCTCGTTGAACGGCGAATTGTCCGGCGGCAACCTGGGCCTGGGCGCCAAAGCGGGCGTGGGCTACGACGCCTCGGACCGCACCAACGTCTACCTCAACTACCAGCTCGACAGCGACCGCAGCGACGACGGTTTCGCCAGCCGCAGCGGCCTGGACAGCAGCGGCCGCACCGGCCAGTTCGTCTCCGGCGCCCGTTCGCGCTGGACCGACACCACCAGCGTGTACGCCGAACAGCGCGTGCAACACGGCGACCAGGCCGGCGTGATTCAAGGCTACGGCCTGGACTTCGCCCCGGACGACCACTGGAGCTACGGCGTAACCACCGAATTCGGCACCTTCAACGAAGAGACCGACTACGCCCTGAAACGCCGCGCCATTGGCGGCAAGGTCGGCTACAGCAACGGCGACTTGCGCTACGCCAGCCGCCTGGAATACCGCGAAGACAGCAGCGACGTGCAAGACCTCAGCGTGTGGCTGATGCGCAACAACATCAGCTACAAGGTCAACCCGGACTGGCGCTTTATCGGCAAGTTGGACTTCTCCGTCGGCAACTCCGACCGTGGCGACTACTTCAACGGCGACTTCGTCGAAGCGTCCCTGGGCTACGCCTACCGCCCGGTGTTCAACGACAAGCTCAACCTGCTGACCAAATACACCTACCTGGCCGACCTGCCGCCACCGGATCAGGTGTCGACCGCCACCGGCACGTCCGTGGACTACGCCCAGCGCAGCCACGTATTCGCCATCGACGGCATCTACGACCTGACCGAACGCTGGAGCGTGGGCGGTAAATACGCCTACCGCCTGAGCGAACTGCGCATGAGCCGCGACACGTCTGCCGACTGGTTCGACAGCCGCGGGCAATTGGTCGCCGCGCGGGTGGACTGGCACGTCGTGAAAAAATGGGACCTGATGGCCGAAGTCCGCCGCCGCGACGAATTCGCCGCCGAAGACAGCCGCACCGGCATGCTGGTGGGCGTTTATCGCCACTTCGGCAACCACTTCAAAGCCGGCGTGGGCTACAACTTCAGCGACTTCAGCGACGACTTGACCGACTTGTCCTATCGCAGCCAGGGCTGGTTCTTTAATGCCGTGGGGAAATATTGAGATTGCCCTCGCGACAGCGTTTGTAGGAGCCACCTTGGTGGCGAACCCTGGAAAAGGAATGCTCGAATTTCATTTGCAGGGTTCGCTAGCAAGCTAGCTCCTACGGGGTTGTGTGCTGGGTTGGGATTTGCGTTTGCAGGCCCGGCCAATCGGGGCGGATCGGATCACCGATCCCTGCACACCACAATCCCACGCCCGCCTAAAGAAGAACGGCCTCTAACAGCGAACAAACCCCAGCTTTTTTCCGCCCCGTCACACGGCACCTCCGGCCCCGCCCGGCAGCTGCCCCCGCTTGCGCGCCGTAGTTTTGCAGCCTTCCCACCGCTGCCGAACGAGACGCCCACATGGACGTAACCAGTCCGCTCTTCCGCTCAATCGCCCGCCTGCTCGCGGGCGTCTTGTTCCTCAATCCCCTCGTCAGCACCGCCGCTGAACTCACCCTCGACCCCAACGCCGCAGGCAACGCTGCCATCACCCAAGCGGCTAACGGCGTGCCGATCATGAACATCGCCACACCCAACGCCAGCGGCCTGTCCCACAACAAATTCACCGACTACAACGTCGGCAAGCCAGGCCTGATCCTCAATAACGGCACCGGCCCATTCAATGACACGCAACTGGGCGGCGTAATTCTCGGCAACAGCAACCTCAACGGTCGTGCCGCGAACCTGATCCTCAACGAAGTTACCGGCGGCAACCAAAGCCAGCTCAAGGGCTACACCGAAGTAGCCGGGCAGGGCGCTCATGTGGTGGTCGCCAACCCCCACGGCATCACCTGCGACGGCTGCGGCTTCATCAACACCCCGCGCGCCACGCTGACCACCGGCGCGCCGGTCATCGACAACGGCAAGCTCGACCACTTCGACGTCAACGGCGGCGAAATCAACATCGAAGGCGCCGGCCTCAACGCGTCGAACATCAGCCAGTTCGACCTCATCACCCGCAGCGCCAAACTCAACGCCGAGCTGCAAGCCCAGCGCCTGAACATCATCGCCGGCCGCAACGAAGTGGATGCGACCACTCTGGCCGCCACCGCCAAGGCCGACGACGGCAGCGCCAAGCCGCTGCTGGCCATCGACAGCTCCGCACTCGGCGGCATGTACGCCGGCGCCATCCGCCTGGTCGGCACCGAGGCCGGCGTGGGCGTAAAGCTTGCCGCCGACATGGCCGCCAGCGGCGGTGATATTCACATCGACGCCAACGGCAAACTCACCGTTGCGCGCGTCGCCAGTGCCGGCAGCGTGAGCGCCAATGCCAAGCACATCGACCTCACCGACACCGTTTACGCCAGCCAGAACGCCACGCTGACCGCCGACCAGATCGACATCGCCAGCAGCCTCGCCAGCGGCGCCAACCTGAGCCTCACAAGCGCCGCCATCACCAACAACGGCAGCCTCGAAGCCGGCGCAAAAGCCGACGGCAGCGGCAACAGCGCCGCACTGCTCGATATCCAAGGCGGCACGCTAAACAACAACGGCAGCGTCAGCTCCCAAGGCCGCTTGAACACCGATCTGCAACGTCTTAATAACGCCGGTAAAACCATCGTCGCCGTGGGCGATGCCAGCGTAAAAGCCAACGCCATCGACAACCGGGGCGGCACGCTCGTCGGCCAACAAACCCTGACCGTCACCGCCGACAACCTCGACAACCGCGCCGGCACCCTCGCCAGCAACAAAGCCCTGAGCCTGACCCTGGCCGACACCCTCAACAACAGCGCCGACGGCCTGCTGCTGAGCAAAGCCGACGGCCTGACCCTCACCGCCAAAACGCTGAACAACGCGGGCGGCACCGTGCAGGCGGACGGCAGCGCGCTGACCATGACCGCCACCGACGCCGACAACAGCGCCGGTACGCTGCGAGGCGCGAGCGTCGTCCTGACCGCTGGCGCCCTCAGCAACCAGGGCGGCAGTCTGCTGGCCAAAACCGAGCTCACCGTTAACGCCGCCAGCTTCAACAACAGCGACGGCACCGTTGGCGCCGACACCGTCGGCCTGAACCTCAGCGGCCACCTCAACAACACCGATGGTCTGATCGAATCCGCCACCGCCTTGCAGCTCAAAGCCGGCAGCGTCAGCAACAGCGGCGGCAAACTGCGCGCCCTCGGCAGCAGCGGCACCAGCGCCTTCGAAATGAGGCGGGCTGTTCAGCAACGATGGCGGCTTGGTCGAAGTCGGCAACAGCACTCTCAGCCTCACCAGCGCCAGCCTCAGCAACCAGCTCGGCACCGTGCGCCACCTCGGCAGCCAGTTCGCCCTTACGCTCACCGACGCGTACAGCGGTGACGGCTCGCTGCTGAGCCAAGGCGACCTGACGGTGATCGCCGCGCGCCTGGAAACGGGCGCAAAGGCGGTGTGGACTGTTGCCGGCAATGCCGACTTCACTGTGAGCGGAGTGTTCAGCAACCGGGGAGCACTGACAGCGGGCAAAGGTCTTATTGCCCGAGCTGAAAGCCTGCAGAACTACGGCACATTGGGCGCGGCAGGAACGCTGCGCCTTGAAGGCACAAGCCTGCTTAACGACGGCGGGCTGATCTTCAGCGGGCAGGACATGACGCTGCGCCTCGACCGTTTTACCAACAGGTCGGCAGACGTGTTCAGTCTGGGTCGGCTCAGCATCGCCAAAGACGACAGCGACAACCTGCTCAGCCTGTTGGAAAACCGCTCTGGCAGCATCGAAAGCACGGGTGACATGAGCCTGCGGGCGGCTGTGCTCACCAACCGCAAAGACCTGTTCCGCACCGAAAACACTCAAATTCACGGCTGGGTCAGCGTCAACTGCTTCGACTGCGGCGGCGGTCACCACAACGTCGATTACATCGCCAGGGAGGTTTTCGAAACCAGCGTTGTTGAAGACTCGGCGGCTGCGCGTATCAGTAGCGGTGGCAACCTGGATATTAAGGGCGGCGAGCTCGCCAACCACTACAGCACCATCGCCGCCAGCGGTGCCATTTCCATCACCGCCACTAGCCTGGAAAACATGGGCGCCACCACCGGCACGTTGGAGCGCGTGCGCCGCTACAACACCGGACGCATTTCCGATGGTTCGGATGAGCGCTTCCGCGACAACTACGTCGACCCTTACAACGCCCAGGGTTTTCCAAAGGTTCTGCCTGCCTACTTCGGCCGCTGGACGCTAGTCAGCGACATCGAAACCCAAACCCCAGGCGCTATCGCCGCGCCGGCCATTATCCAAGCTGGCGGCGCGGTCACCATCCAGGCCACCCAGCCCATCACCAACGCGTCCGTGATTGCCCACCAAGCGCCCCAGCTCGGCGGCGCGCAAGGCACGGACGCGGTAGCGGACGCCAGTCGGCCGGTGGTGGTGCAGCTCAACCCGCAGTTAGTGCCGGACGCCACCCAGCAACCGGTAACGCTGCCGGCCTTCAACTTGCCGCAAGGTCACAACGGCCTGTTTCACGTCAATACCGATAGCAGCCACCCATTCCTGGTGGAAACCAATCCAGCCTTTGCCTCGCTGCGCGGCTTCCTCAGCTCCGACTACCTGCTCAACACCATCGGCTACAACCAGGACGTAACTCAGCGCCGCCTCGGCGACGGCCTGTACGAGCAGCGTCTGGTGCAACAAGCCATTGCCGCGCGCACCGGCAAACGCTTCCTCGACGGCCTGAGTTCCGACGAAGCGCAATTCCGATACCTGATGGATAACGCCATCGCCAGCAAGACCGCGCTCAACCTGGTGCCCGGCATCGCTCTGAGCGCCGAACAAGTCGCCGCGCTCACCCATGACATCGTCTGGATGCAAGAGCAGGAAATAGACGGCCAGAAAGTGCTGGTGCCCGTGCTCTACCTCGCCCAGGCCACCGATCGCCTGGCGCCCAATGGCGCTTTGATTCAGGGCCACGACGTCACGCTGATCAGCGGCGCCACGCTACTCAACAGCGGCACCCTGCGCGCCAGCAACAACCTGACCGTGAGCGCCGAAACCATCGGCAACGGCGGCCTGATGCAAGCCAACGAGCGCTTGTCGATGCTCGCCGCCGACAGCATTCACAACGCCCAAGGCGGCGTCATTGCCGGCAAAGACGTCAGCCTCACCGCGCTGACCGGCGACATCCTCAACCAGCGCACCGTCACCACCGACGCACGCCGCGGCAAAGGCTTTAGCCAGGTCACCAGCGTTGTCGATAACGCGGCCAGCATCGAAGCGGCCAACGATCTTCACCTTTCCGCTGGCGGCGACATCGTCAACCTCGGCAGCCAGTTGAAAGCGGGCGGCAATGCCGAACTGAAAGCCGGTGGCGACGTGGTGATCGGCTCGGCTGAAGCCCAAGACAGCCAGATGCGCAAAGACAGGCGCCACGCCTGGGAAACCAGCAGCACGTCCCAGTACGGCAGCGATGTGCAAGTGGGCGGCGACCTTCAGATCAAGGCAGGCAACGACTTGGCCGTGATCGCCAGCGAGGTGAACGCCGGTGGCGACATCGCACTGCAAGCCGGCCACGACGTCACCTTCAGCGCCGCCGCCAACGAATCCAGCAGCGAGTACCGCTACAAAGGCAACGGCAAAAAGGTCACCCAAGAAACCAGCACCGTCCGCCAGCAAGCCAGCGTGATTGAAGCCGGTGGCGACCTGGGCGTCAGCGCGGACAACAACCTGATCATCAGCGCCAGCGAGCTAACCGCCGGGAAGGAAGCCTACCTCTACGCCGGTGAACAACTGGCCGTTATCTCTGCAGAAGACAGCGACTACAGCTTTCGCGACAAATCGAAAAAAGGCTCATGGGGCCGAAAATCCGCCAAGCGCGATGAAGTGACCGATGTGCGCAATGTCGGTAGCGCCATCACCACAGGCGGCGACCTGACCCTTGAAAGTGGCGGCGACCAGCTCTACCGCAAAGCCACCCTCGACAGCGCTGGCGACCTGAGCCTCGACAGCGGCGGCGCCATCACCTTCGAAGCGGTAGCCGATAGCCACTCCGAAAGTCACGAAAAGAGCAGCAACAGCTGGGTGTGGACCAGCCTGGACAACAAAGGCCGCGTCGACGAAACCCTGCGCCAGAGCCAACTCAGCGCCAAGGGCGAAGTGCTCATCGAGGCCGTCAAAGGTCTGCACATCGACGTCAAGCAGATCAACAAAGAAACCGTCAGCCAATCCATCGACGCCATGGTTCAAGCCGACCCGAGCATGGCCTGGCTAAAAGACGTCGAAGCGCGCGGCGACGTCGACTGGCGGCAGGTCAAAGAGCTGCATGACAAATGGCACGACAGCCATTCCGGCCTGGGCGGACCGGCCACCATCGTCATTATCATCATCGTCGCCTACTTCACCGCAGGCGCGGCGTCCGGGCTGATCGGCACGCTCGCAGGCGGTGCCGGAGGTGGCGCTTTCGCGGCGGGTACGGCCGCCACGGTGGCCGCAGACGCGACCGCTGCCGGTTGGGCCAACGTCGCCGGCTCGGCCATGCTCACCTCAGCTGCTGGCACAGCCACCGTCAGCACCATCAACAACAAAGGCAACCTCGCCGCCGCCGCCAAAGAAACCTTCAGCAGCAACAGCCTCAAGAACTACGCCGTCGCCGGCATAACCGCCGGCTTAACCGCCGGCATTTTCAACGACTGGACCGGCACCACCACCGGCCCGGCCCCAGCCCTCACCGACGCCACCAACGGCGCCCTAGCCAACACCGGCGCCGTCGGCGTCGCCAACGCCAGCGGCGGGCTCAGCAGCCTGCAAGGCGTTGGGCAGTTCGCCGCCAACCAGATGCTGCAAAACAGCACCTCGGCGGTGTTGAACAAAATGCTGGGCCGCGAAGGGAGCCTGGGCGACGCCCTGCAAGCCTCGCTCGCCAACACCTTCGCAGCCGCCGGCTTCAACCTGATCGGCGACCTGACCAGCGCAACCAACTGGGACCTGAAAGACGGCAGCCCCGCGAAAATCGCCCTGCATGCCGTCATGGGCGGCCTGGCAGCCGAAGCAGCGGGTGGCAGCTTCAAAACCGGCGCGTTGGCAGCGGGCGTCAACGAAGCCGTGGTCGATGCCCTGGCCAACCAGTACGGCCAAATGGACCCCGACCACAAGAAAGCCCTGCTGGTGATGAACTCACAGCTTATCGGCGTGATGACCGCGACGATTCAGGGTGGGGATGAGCAGGACCTGCAGACGGGATCGTGGGTTGCGCAAAACAGCACGCAATACAACTGGCTGCTGCATCACGAAGTCGAGGAAGCCGACAAAGCGCGAGCCGCCTGCGAAGGCTCGGCCAGTGCTGCTCAGGCCTGCAAAGACGACATCACCCGCGCGACCGATCAGCTGAGCAAACTGCGCGACCAACAGATGTACGACTACGGCCGGGCACTCCAGGAGAAAGCCTATGTAGAAGGGTGGGCGCGGCAAGACTACGAAGAAGGCATCAACGCCTACTGGGGAAATATCGACAAGAGCCAAGTGGTAGTCGGTGATCCTGCCGCTACACAGACCGGCTTTATCTTTCGAGAAATGACCTCCGGCGCCAAAGAAGCGGCCGGCACCTTGCCAGGCCGTGTGTGGGACACCGTTTCACACCCGCTGGACCTAATAAACGGCGTGTTCAACGGCGTAGTCAGCATCCCTGGCGCTACCGTCGACTGGATAACCAGCCCCATCCCCGCGCAGTCCATCGAAAGCGCACTCGACAACGTAGCAACGATGCCCGCAGCGGCTACCGGCGGGATGCTGCTCGACAGCGCGTCGGGACTGTTGGTCGCAGGAGTTGGCGGGAAGCTTGTCGCCTGGGTTGGAGGGAAGTGGGTCGATTTTAAAGCGGCGCCTGTGGCGAATGGGGAGTTGCCGAAAGGGCAGGTTGGGGGTGTGCCGGTCGTAGCGGCAGACATAGCGGACAGGGGTGCAAAGGCAACTGGCGCTGCTGAAATGCCGGCTACGTCTGCAACCACACGGGTAGGACTGCGGGAGGACCTTGCAGCGCAAGCTGGAATTCCTCGAAATATGGTCGATGCTCCGTCGAATGTTTGGGGGAAATCCATTGATGATATCCAGCAGTCGTTCAAGATGGATGGTGCCAAGCTCACATACGTGCCGCCGAAAACTGGAACATCTGGTAACGCACAGACGTACAAAGTCGAAGGTGGCACAACTGGCATTAGAGAGATTCAATATAGTCCCTCCACTGTTGATGCAACGGCCAAATCATTGCATGTGGGTGAGTACTTCAAAATTACATATATTGATGGTAGTAAGGCCAAGGTTATTGATCCTACGACCTACAGACCGACATTCCAGGGACCTTCTATGCCTATTTATGATGCAAATACGACATACTTAAATCCGCACGGTCAGAAAGTGAAATTCAACCCTGTCACCAATTTGTGGATTCCCGAATGACGCCGCTGGATAAGTTTTATGTGGTTTGGGATGCTCCAATTGTTCCTGGTGTATCACTTGCAGGAATACCTTTGCATGTAAGTGCCGCTGATCTGGAGATTGTGCTTTCTACATATTTGACGGACAAAAATTCTTTACAGTATAGGTTTGAGGGGGCGCCAGACCTTTGTTTGAGCAGGCATGATCTGGATGAGTCCGGAAATGGTGGTTATTGCTTTTCTATTTGTGGCGATGAAATTGTCAGTGAGGTGAAATCGGGAGTTCCTGCATTATCTATACTTATTCGTAATGGGAGGGTGTACGCGGTTAAGGTTTATGATTTTAGCTTTCCGAGCGAGCCCGAACATAGATTCGTTTATAAAGGGCTTTTGCCGGGAAGCATAGGTTTGGGAAGTTTTGTAGCCGATATTTTGCCATTCACTAATTTAGAATTTGATGAGGCCGAAGAGTGGTTCTATACCAGTCGTGATTATGGTGCCCTTGAAGTAACGGGATGGGGGTTCCTCTGGAGGAGCAGCCTACGCAGCTCATTACAGCTCTTTGTGTGATTCAGGGGTGATAGGAGGAAAGGGGTAGACTTATTAAGTTGCTCTAATTTACAGTTAAATAATAAATCTGTCCCATTTTTTCAATAATAAATCTGTCCCCTTTTTTCCCATAAGTTGAATACACCTTTTTCTGGCTTCACCAGGAGCCAAAAATGAAGCTATTTCTATATTCTCGCGTGAAATATATCGGCCCAAATGGACTTGATGATTGTGTCGACGAGAATGATGTGGGCTACATTATAGAAGATTATGGTGATGGAAATTACGAAGTTGAGTTCTGTGAAGTTGATGGTTCCACGAGGGCTCAGTTCGTAATTCCAGAAGTTTTTTTTGCACTTGACTGAGAATTAGTTGGTCCAAAAGCAACTACTAACGCTCCAGATACACCAGGTTCATTACGGACTCTGCCGGTAATATTGTCGATTTAGATTATACCAAGGGACTCAGGGAAACGAATGTGTAGAAAAAGGGACGGGTTTATTAAATTGCTCTAATTTGGATTTCAATAATAAATCTGTCCCCTTTTTGCGTTTTTATTATCAAAGGTACGAAGAGCCCGAGTGTTGTGCCAGCTAATCCGAAATGGAGACCCTGATGATCAATAAGTGTGAATTGGAAGAGTGGAATTATCAAATGCTTATGCTGGTTCAGGCTTTGATTGGATCGATTTCGCCGAATTTTAGAATGGTAGCCTTGCTGCGGGACTCGAACGAGTGGGTTCTTAAGTTCTATCTAGAAAGAAGCGTCGAGGAGGACATTGAGGAAATAGAGGATGTGGTTTGTCAGTACACTGCCTATCAAAATTCAAGCTTGAAATGTAGGGCTGAATTAACCGTGGGGCAAGATACTCTTCCTGCGTTCTGTGGGGACTTCAGGATCGTATACCGAAGAAAAGAACTTGCCAGCTAATATTATCGAAAAAAATAAGGACAGATTTATTAAGTTGCACTAATTTAGAGCTGAAAAATAAATCTGTCCCCTTTTTTGATGCAAGTGGCAGTTCCAAAGGCTACGACGAGTGCTCAGTGGGATCAAATTAATAGAGCTATTGAGTATGGTCAGAGCAAAGGCGTTACGGTGAAAATTACCAAGGTAGATTAAGATGAGTGAAGTCGTAAAAACAGCTTGGGCAGATGCGAAAGTGAATAAAGATTTCATTTCCGTGAAAACTTTTTCTGGCTATCGAAGTAGCCAAGCAGATCCGCAAGGTGTGGAGCATTTTTTCAGCCCTGACGCTGCCGATAAAGAGCTAGGCCTTGCTGTGCTTGACGCCTTGGCTCATAGCACGATTTGTGCTTCCCGAGCCGCGAAAGGATGTTTGGATTCATCCTGAAGCTACTTTTGATATGGAACTCTACGACTACAACCTGACCAATCAACGATATGATCAATGGGTTGGCAACACTTTGGAGCGCTATGGCTACAAGACCAAGCGTGCATTATTTAAAGATATGAAAAAATGCAGTATCGAAAGTAAGAGTGATCAGATCGTTATTCGCCCCAGCCATCACGAAAAGCTAGAAGCCTGGAGTGGTAAGGGTATAAGTGAGAGTAACTATGTCACTATCCCCAGCGGTAGTAGCCCTTCTGATATAGGTGCGGCCCTGCGCTTGGCTTTAGTAGGTGTACTTGATGTGTGTAGAAAAGGGGACAGATTTATTAAGTTGCTCTAATTTAGAGTTCAATAATAAATCTGTCCCCTTTTTTGTCAAGTTGCTCTAATTTATAGTTTAATGATGAATCTGTCCTCTTTTCTAGGAGGGCACGTTATTGAGTGCAACGCAGGTAAGGTGATTGGAACAAGCGTCTCAGGCGCTCCAGCATCGGCAATCAAAATAAATTTTTGGGATAGTATGTTCAGACTGCTTTCCCGTACTAGTTAGGAATGATTATGAGCGGCGGCGGCACACTACTAGAGCGATTTGTCGCCCAAGAGTTGGACGACAGCGTTCGCTCTATTTTGAACGATGGCTTTGATGAGCTGATTTGCTCAAAGAGCGTTCTGCTCCGGGAATTCGAGTTTAATTGCTTTGACATTTCGTTGGACTTTGAAAAAGGCATAGTCACATTGCAAGATGTTCTTTCCGCTGGAGAGAGTAGCTTTCTTGATATACCGATAAGTGATTTTATTTCTGCTTGCGGCTTGAATGTCTCTTGTTGATTGTAGAGACAAAAGGAGGCAGCTTTTATTAAGCAGCTCTAATTTAGAGCCGCATAAAAATCTATTCTTTTTTTCTAAATCTTTGCAGGCTAGGCCAATCGCGGCCAATCGCGGCTGATCGGGATGCCGCCCAGCCGCTCCTACAGGCTGTCGCCGGTGCTTTTGTAGGAGCCACCTTGGTGGCGAACCCTGGAACAGCAATTCTCTAATTTCGTTTGCAGGGTTCGCTAGCAAGCAAGCTAGCTCCTACGGGGCAGCGTAATGGTCCGGAATCCGCGTATTCGAGCAAATCTTATCTCGGCCAATCGCAACGCCGCCCAGCCGCTCTCACAGTGGATTACCAATCCCTGCAAGAGCAGCTCTAGCCCCGATCCCTATAACCAACAATCGCCCCCAAAACGAGCCCTCAATTCCCCCCACCCACGCGCTGCCAATACCCTGGCGAATACCCGGTCCACCGACTAAACGCCCGCGAAAAACTTGCGGCTTCGGCGTACCCCAATCGCTGCGCCACAGCGTTCACGTCCAGCCGCGATTCGCTCAGTAGCCGTTTGGCCAGGCGCTTTTTTATTTGTTCGTTCAGTCGCTGAAACGAGTGCCCTTCACTGGCCAAACGTCTATGCAAGGTGCGTTCAGAAAGCCCTAGGCGTTCGGCGACGGTGCGGCAGGCGAGCAGGGTGTCGGGTTGGGCCATGAGGATGGTCTGCACATGCCGCGCGGTAGGGCCGTTGGTTTGTGGATGGGCGATTTCCTGGCATTGCGCTTGGCACCATTGTTCGCCTTGTAGCTGGGCGTCGATGTGGGCTTGGGGCAGGGGGCTTTGCAGTTCCTGGGTGGAGAACAGAATGCCGTCGCGCTCGGCCGACACGCTCACGCTGTAGGGGAACGCGCTGTGCGGTACGCCGCCGCTGGCGGTCATTTCCACGGTCAGGGGCGCGGCTCGGCGTTTGAGCAGTTCGCTGGTGATTTGCAGTGAGCCGGCCAGGCCGCGTTCGACGACGAAGGCGCAGGTGTCGCGGGGCAATACGCTGGAGTCGAACAGCAGCCACATGCCGCGACGGTCGCGTTCCAGGCGGGTGGGGCAGAGGGTGAGTGCCATCAGTTGGAAGCGGCTGAAGGAGGCGAAGGCTTCGAGCAGGGTGCGGCTGGCGAGCATGGTGAAGCCGAGCAGGCCAAGCGAGGTGAGGTGGTAGCGCTGGCCGGCGAGAAAGCCCAGCCCGGGGCGGTCGCAGTGTTCGAGCAGGTTTCGGATGACGGCGAGTTCTTGCCAGGCTTCGATCTGGGCGGTGCTGGTGTGCACGTCGGCCAGGCGGATGGCGCTGCCTTTCAGGCAACTGTTGGCGTCCAGCCCTTCGGCCTGGGCGGTGTCGAGCAGGTAACGCACGCCGGTCAGGGTGCGGTGTTGGCGCCAGTTCATGGGGCGACCCTCTTGTTGTTATGGCATTTCTTATAGTCCAACTGCTGGCAGTGTTCATCATGAAATGGCAGGAATGATCATGGAGCCGCCTGCTCAGCCGTCCCATGCTGGGCCCACCTGATCGCAGCGAGAACAACAAAAAATGAGCGAATTCATCTACACGCTACCCAGCAGCAATCCACCCGGCCGTTATGAACATTTCAGCGCGACGCCAACCACTGGCGCGCTGGGCGCCGATGTCGAGGGGCTGGATTTACGCGCGTTGAACGCCGAAGGTTTTGCCGAGCTGCGCCAGGCGCTGCTCAGTCACAAGGTGCTGTTTATCCATGGGCAATCGCTAAGTGTCAGCGACCTTGAACGGGTGACGCAGCAGTTCGGCGAGTTCGGCCGCGAGCCCTACGTCACGTGCATGGAAGACCATCCCCACGTGGTGCATGTAGTGAAGGAGGCGGACGAAAAAGCGCCGTTCGTGTTTGGCGGCGCCTGGCATACGGACTGGACGTTTCAGGAGCGCCCGCCGGCCTTCACCTTGTTGTATGGCCACGACATTCCGGCCTACGGCGGTGATACCTGTTTCGCCAATCTGGCGCTGGCGTATGAATGGCTGTCGCCCGGCATGAAAGCGCTGCTGGCGCCACTGGAAGCCGAGCACAGCCCAGAGCGCGCCTACGGGAAAAACGCCAATCACAACGCGCTGTTGGAGAACATGCAGATCCGCTATGGCAGCGACGCCTCCCACGAGGCGCGCAGTCATCCGCTGGTGACGCGCCACCCGGAAACCGGCAAGCAGGTGTTGTTTATCAACCCGGCCTACACATCGGGCATCAAAGGGTTGCGTCCGCCCGAGGCGCAGCCGTTGCTGGATTATTTGTTCAGCCTCGCCACTTCCCCAGCCTTCACCTGCCGCATGCGTTGGCGCCAGGGCACCTTGGCGATCTGGGATAACCGCAGCACCTGGCATATGCCGATTTCCGACTACCACGGCATGCGCCGCGAGATGTTCCGCACCACGGTAAAGGGCGAGGCGCCGACGCGTTAATGCTGGGCGAACATACCCGCGAACCAGGCGCGCAGGCGGGCGAGGCCGTCGGGGATGAAAGGCCGCGTCTGGCATTCATAAGGCGAAACCAGCTGCGGCAGCATGTAGCTGAGTTCGCGTTCCGAGCTGGTACAAGGCAGCGCGGCGGATTCCTCGGTGGGGTCGTGCCATGGCGACACGGCGTCGTTGAAGGTCAGTGTGCGCATCACGCGTCTCCTTAGAGGTCCAGAACCAGTGGCTGAACGCCGTTTTCGCTGTCGGCCGGCACGGCGCAGCAGATCAGCACCATGTCGTCGTCGGGCAATTGGGCGGGCGGGTTGGGGTAGTGCACCTGGCCGCTGATGCGCCGGGTGCGGCAGGTGCCGCACGAGCCGCCGCGGCAGCTGAACTCGGGGTTCAGGCCACGGCTTTCGGCCAGTTCCAGCAGCGTGCCGCTTTGTGGGGTCCAGCGTGCTTCCTTGGCGGAGTTGGCAAAGTACACCGGCACGGGCGTGTTGGCGGGGGGCGGTTGCACGAGGGTGGCGCGCTGCTCGTCGCCCTGGCGGCGCAGGGTGGACGGGCCGAACGCTTCGGCATGAATGCGCGCGTCGGGGATGTTCAGCTGGCGCAGACCGTCGTAAATATCCTGGGTAAACGCCGCCGGGCCGCAGAGGTAGAAGTCGTAATCATCGAGCGGTAGACGCGCTTTGATTGGCCCAATGCTCAACCTTCCGGCCAGTTCAAAATCCACGCCCAACGTCGCCTGTTCGCCGGCAGTGCTTAGCGCGCGTGTGAGGTGGAGCAGGCCATTGGCGCGCTGTTGAAGGGCTTGCAGTTCCTGCTGAAAGGGCAGGTCGGCCAGGCTTCGGCCGCCTTGAAACAGGTACACCGGTTGTTGCCGTTGGCCGCTGCTGATCTGGGCGACCAATTCACGCGCCATGGACAGCAGCGGCGTAATGCCGACGCCCGCACCAATCAACACCACGGGCCGCGCAGCGTCAGTTTTCAAGGTGAAGCTACCGAGCGGGTGGCGAATCTCCAGCACGTCACCGAGCTTCAGTTGCTCATGCAAATGCCGCGACGCCGGGCCCTGGGCTTTAACGCTGATGCGCACATGCCCATCGGCCGGCGCGCTGGACACGCTGTAGGTGCGCACCACGCTGTCGCCATTGTCGAGGTGCAGGCGCACGGGAATATGTTGGCCGGGCAGAAAGCTCACGGCGCCGCCATCGACGGCCTCCAGGTACAGCGAGCGAATGTCGTGGCTTTCCTGCTCCACGCGGGTGATGCGCCACGGGTGCCATTGCTTGCGCGCTTCGGTCTGGCGCAGGCGCTGGTTAGCGTCGGCCCAGGTGCCGGTCATCAGGCTGGTGGGCGCGAAACTCTGGAACTGCCAGCGCAGCGACAGCGCTGCCGGGCGGCGCACCACTTGCTGTACGTCGAAGGTCCACAGCCGTTCTGCGCCTTCGAACGCGGTGATCAGCGGGCTTTCCAGCACCAGTTCGGTATGGCCGCTCAGTTGCAGCACATCGCCGGTGGTGAAGTCGACAAACAGCAGCCCGGCCTGCGGGTTGGTTTGCAGGTTGCCCAGGGTGTTGAAGTGCAGATTGCCGGCGTAGTCGGGAATGGTCAGGCGGTTGCCTTCCACCTGAATAAACCCCGGCCGGCCGCCACGGTGCGACACATCCACCGAGCGCTGACCGTCGTCATGCACCACGTAGCTGGCGACAAAAAAGGTGTCGGCGGCGGTGATGACGGCGCTGGCGTCGGCGTCGAGGGCGGTGAAGTCCTGGCGTGCCGGTTTGCCGGCCGCGTCATCGGCAACGCGGGTGTAAGCGCGTTGTTGGATGTACTGCGGGCAGTTGCCGAAGGCGTGCTCCACGGCGATATCCAGTTGCTGCGCCGAGGCGTGGGTGATGACGCCATTGATGCGGTTGCGCCGCCGCGTATGCAGTTCAATGCCCAGCAGGCCCAGCGCGTTGCCGGCTTGCAGGCCAGAGGCGGCGGGGTCTTGCGGATCCAGAGCGGTGGTCAGGCTCAGTTGCTTGGCATCGGCGGAATGGGCGAAGCCAGGCTCGCCTTCCAGCAAAGTCGCCCAGGGGCGGCCGGCATCGTCCACGGCGCCGACGATCATGAACGGCAGCTGTTGATAAAACTCGCGGTGCTGGTCGGGCATGTAGTCGCGAATAAACTTCTGGCCGGCGACTTCCATGCGCTCGAGCACGCCCACTTTCTGCTGCAGAACGCGTTCGCCGTCATGCCAGGGCGAACGGCGGTGTTTGGGCAAGGTTTCCATGGGCGATCCTCCTTGTGAGCTGCCGGGCTGACCGGCAGCGGGGCGCGACGATCAGTTGGCGAGCAGGCCGGCGGCGGTCGGCGGCATCGGCACAAAACCCGGCAGCGCTTCCACTCGCGCCAGCCACGCGCGCAAGTTCGGGTAGGCCTCCAGCGACACGTTGCCCTCTGGCGCATGGGCGATGTAACTGTAGTTCGCGACATCGGCGATGCTCGGCTCGGCACCGGCCAGGAAGGCGGTGTTGGCCAGTTCCCGTTCCATCATGGCGAACAGGTTGTGGGCGCGGTTGATCACTTCCTCGGCATTGAACGAGGCGCCGAACACGGTCACCAACCGTGCTGCGGCCGGGCCGAATGCCACTTGCCCGGCGGCCACCGACAACCAGCGTTGCACGCGCGCGGCGGCAGCGGGTTCTTCACTCAGCCAGCGGCCTTCGCCGTAGGTTTTCGCCAGGTACACCAGAATGGCGTTGGAGTCGGCGAGCACGGTGCCGTTGTCGTCGATCACCGGCACTTGGCCGAACGGGTTGAGCTTGAGAAATTCCGGTTGCTTGTGCGCGCCTTTGGCCAGGTCGACAAACACCACCTCGGTCGGCAGGTTCATCAGCGACAGCATCAGCTGCACGCGGTGGGCGTGGCCGGAGAGGGGAAAGTGGTAAAGGGTGATCGGCTGCTGTGGCATGGGGTGCACTCCGCTGGAGGGGGCGTCGACTGAATGTGACGCTGTGCAGGCATGCTGCGCCCGCCGGCCGTTGAGCAGAATCGCCACGCCGGGCAATGCAGAATTTCAGTTTGTGAAATAACCGGCCGCGTTCAGGGGCGAAAGGCCGGGTGGGCGCGCAGGCGCGGGGCGATAAAGTCGATAAAGCTGCGCACCCGCCCGTTGGCTTTGCGGCCTTCGCGGTAGGTCAGGTGCACAGGCAACAGCGGCGCCGGGAAGGCGTGCAATACGGGTTCAAGCAAACCGTTCTGCAGCTCGTGGTGGGCTTCGTAGCGCAGGCAACGAATCAGCCCCAAGCCACACACCGCTGCCTGAATGGCGCCTTGCTGCGTAGAGCAGGTGAGCACCGGCGCGGTTCGCACCGAGCGCGTCCCGCCTTCAACAGGCAGGCGCCACTCCGAACCCTGGGCGGTGGCGCTGGCCACCAGGGTGCGGTGATTTTTCAAGTCTTCAGCGCTCTGGGGAACGCCCCATTGCGCGAGGTAAGTCGGCGCTGCACAAATGATCGGCCGCACCTCGCCGACCTGCACGGCAAAGCCGGTGGAATCGGGAAGATGGCCCACCACCAGCGCCACGTCGATGCCGTCGTCAAGCAGCCTGGGCAGGGTTTCGCGGGCCTGGGTCAGCAGCTGCATGTCGGGGAAGGCGTCGAGGTAATCCACCGCCAGCGGCATAAATACTTGATGGGTCATAAGCAGCGGCATCGACACCGTCAGCCTGCCCACGGCATCGCTGTGCAGGCCGCTGGCGGAGCGTTCGGCCTCGGCGGTTTGCGCAAGAATCAACTGGCAGCGCTCGGCAAATTGCTCGCCCACCGCGCTCAGGCTCACGCCGCGCGGGCTGCGCTTCAACAAGGTGGCGCCCAGTCGTGTTTCCAATGCCGCCACCGTGCGCATCAGGGTGGCGGTGGACACTTTCAGTTCACGCGCTGCTGCCGCCAGGCTGCCGGTACGGGCCACGGTGGCGAACGTGCGCATCTGTTGGTGGCGGTTGGGCAGGGTGCTCATGGCGTTAAGAGGCGCCGAGCTGTTGCAGCGCCGGGTCGTTCACCAGGCGCTCGTAGCAGTGGTCGACAAAGGTGCGCACCTTGGCCGACACCTGCTTGCCGCTCTGGTACACCAGGTGCACCGGGATGGGCGCGGTGGCGAATGCGCTGAGCACAATTTCCAGCTCGCCCTTGGCGACCGCTTCGGCCACTTGGTACGACAACACGCAGGTAAACCCCCAGCCCATGCGTGCGGCGTTAATGGCCGCCTGGTTGGAGCTGACCACCAGGCGCGGCGTCGGCGTCACGCTCTGGTTGCCGTCCGGGCCGGTGAAATACCAGTGGGCTAACAAGGTGCTGGCCGACGACATCACCACCTGCGCGCCGAGCAAATCGTCCGGCTTTGTCGGCCTGCCGACGCGGTCGAGAAAGGCCGGCGCCGCGCACACCACCGGGCGAATGTCGCCGACCTTCAAGGCATTGAAGTTGCCTTCGGGTAACTGGCCGATGCGCAGGCCCACGTCGACACCTTCGTCGGCCATGTGCACCAAGCGATCGACCAGCAGCGCATTCACCGACACCTGCGGGTGCGCGGCCAAGTAACTGGTGATCAGCGGAATCACGTACAGCTCGCCGAACATCACCGGCGCCGTCACCGTCAGGTTGCCGCGCGCACGCAGGGCGCTGCCGGCGGCCAGTTCCTCGGCTTCTTCAAGCTCGAGCAAGATGCGTTTGCAGTCTTCCACATAGCGCCGCCCGGCTTCGGTAAGCCGCAGGCTGCGGGTGTTGCGCGCCAAAAGCACGGTGCCCAGCCGGCTTTCCAGCGCGGCGATGGCGCGGGTGGCGCTGGGCGGCGACATGCCCAGCAGCTTGGCGCCGCCGGCAAAGCTCTCGGCCTCGGTCACGGCCAGCAGCACCTTCATTTCCTGAAATCTATCCATGACGACATCCGGCTTGGCGAGTAGCAAAGAGTAGGGGGTTGCAACGGTATTGTCCGCAGGCCACCGTCAGTGGCCGGCCAGGTGCTGCTCGGCAATGCTCACCAGCAGATTGCCCGGCGCGGACAGCGGCGCCGTGGCGCTGTGGATCACCAGGGTATTGAAGTAGATGTCTTCTTTGAGCGGCAGCAATTTCAGCCCCGGCCATTCAAAGGCTTCTAGGGCGATGGGGTCGACAAGGCCGACGCCGGCACCGCTGACCACCAGCGAGGCGATGGTCAGCGTGTAGGGCGTTTCAATGGTGATGCGCAGGGCCTTGCCGGCTTCGGCCATCACGCCGTTGAGAAAGCGCTGGGTCGAGTCGGTGGACGACAAGCCCAGGTACGAATAGTCGGCCAGGTCCAGCACCGACACCTCGCTCATCGTCGCTACCGGATGGTCCACCGGCACCGCCAGCAACGCACGGCGGCGGGCTATGCTGCGGGCGACGATGCCGTGGGTGTCGATTTCTTCGGCGGCAAAACCGATGTCGCAGCGGCCGCTGGCGATCAGCTCGCGCACCTCGTTGGAGGAGCAGATATCCAGGCGCACCGACAAATCCGGCAACTGGCGCTGCAACTCGGCGAGAAACTTCGGCATCGGCCCATAGGCCATGGCCGGCAAGCAGGCGATGGAGAGCAAACCGCTGCGGCCTTCGCGCAGGCTCTTGGCCTTCTTTTCAAGCTGGTCCATGCCCGAATAGAGCTTTTCCACGTCGACAAATAGCGACTTGGCTTCGGGCGTCGGCCGCAGCCGGGACGACTCCCGTTCGAACAGTTTGAAGCGCAAGTTGCTTTCCAACTGGGCAATCAGGCGGCTGACAACCGGCTGCGAGGTGTGGATCATTTCGGCGGCGCGCACGGTACTTCCAGTGACCATAACCGCCCGGAAAGCCTCGATTTGTCGCGGGTTCATCGCTTACCTATATCAATAATGAATTGATGCAAGACATCTTCGCATTGGAAGTTATACGTGCAATGCGTCAATTTCGGAACCCTAAGAACCTGGCACGCCAAAGGCCCTCCGTGAAATCACTCTTTCTGCCCGCTGACCTTCGCCCCATTCGCGCGCTTATGCCCGAGTTCACGGCGCTGAATATGTCGGTTCACCATGCGTCCACGCTGACCTTCACCTCGGCGCGCAGCTTTTTGAACCGTTCGGAGCGCATGTTCGACGGCTTCAGCTACGGCCTGTACGGCACGCCGACCGGGCGGGCGCTGGAAAAGCAGATAGCGACCATTGAAGGCGGCGAGTTCAGCTTGCTGGTGCCCTCGGGCCTGGCCGCCGTCACGCACCCGATGCTGGCGCTGCTCAAGCAGGGCGATCACGTGTTGCTGGCCGACTGCGTGTACGGCCCAACGCGCGAGCTGTGCACCTCGCTGCTGGCGCAGTACGGCATTACTCACACGTTTTTCCCGGCGGATGCATCCACCATCGAACCCTGGCTGACCGACTCCACGCGCCTGGTAGTGCTTGAGTCGCCGGGCTCTTACACCATGGAAATTCAGGATATTTCGGTCATCTCAGCACAGGCGCACAAGAACGGAAGCCTGGTGTTGATGGATAACGCATGGGGTTTTGGGCAGATAAATTGTTTCGAGCACGGCGTCGACATCGTCAGCACCGCGCTGTCGAAATACGCCAGCGGCCACTCCGATGTGTGCATGGGCGTGTGCACGGTGAAAGACCGCAAGCTGTTCGAGCGCCTGAAAACGGCGTTCATGGCGCTGGGCACCGGCGTTGCGGCGAGTGATGCGTACCTGGTGTTGCGCGGCTTGCAGACGCTACCGGTGCGTCTGGCCGAGCACGCCAGACGCGGTTACCACATCGCCAAATGGCTAATAGGCGTCGAGGCCGTGGAGCAGGTATTTTTCCCGGCACTGGAAAGCGACAGCCAGCACGAGCGCTTCAAGCGCTACTTCAGCGGCGGCAACGGCGTGATCAGTTTGACCCTGCGTGAAACCGATCAAGCCCGCATCGAGCGCTTTGTCGATAGCCTGAAGCACTTCCAGATCGGCGCCAGTTGGGGCGGTACGCAAAGCCTGGTGGCCTTGGCCAACATCAGCGCCAGCCGCACCTCGGTGCCGTGGAAACAATCGCCATGGATCGTGCGTCTGCACATCGGCCTGGAACCCTTGGACCAGTTGCAGCGCGACCTTGAGTTGGCGCTTGCGACGCTTTCGAAAAAAATAACCACAGGGCAGCACATACGATGAACAAGGTCTTGGCACTCGCTCCGCTATTGTTGGTGGCTCAACTGGGGCTGGCGCATGCCGCCGGCACGTTGGACAAAATCAAAGCGACCGGCGCCATCACCCTCGGCACCCGCGAAGCCTCGACGCCGTTCAACTTCATCGACGACAACGGCAACCATGCCGGCTTCGGTTGGGAGATTTCCCAGCGCATCGCCCAGCGTGCACAGCAGGAGCTGGGTTTGCAGGCTCTCCAGATCAACACCCTCAATCTCACGCCGCAAACCCGTATCGCCCTGGTGGCTAACCAAACCGTTGACCTGGAATGCAGCTCCACCACCAACAACACCGAGCGGCAGAAACAGGTGGCGTTTTCCAACACGTTTTTTGTCGTCGGCACGCGACTGTTAACCCGCAAGGATTCCGGTGTGCAGGACTTCGCCGACCTGGCGGGCAAGTCGGTGGTGGTGGAAGCCGGCACCACCTCCGAACGCCTGCTGCGCACCCTCAACAGCGAGAAAAACCTCGACATCCGCATCCTGTTATCGAAAGACAATATCTCCAACTTCACCACCGTCGAGACCGGCCGCGCGGTGGCTTCGATGGGCGACGACATCATGTTCTACGGCAACATCGCGACCGCGAAAAAGCCGGAACTGTGGACCGTGGTCGGCACGCCGCAGTCGCTCGAAGCTTACGGCTGCATGCTGCGCAAGGATGACCCGGCGTTTAAAAAGCTCGCCGATGAGGTGATCGTCGGTATGCAGAAGTCCGGAGAAATGCACCAGCTCTACGGCAAGTACTTCAACACCCGAATCAACGTGAAAGGCGGCTTGCAAATACACGCACCGCTGTCGGCTGAAAACGCGCAGCTTTACCAAAATCCCAACGACCGGGCGCTTCAGTAAGCCTTTCAGGACCGCACGTTTATGAACTACAGCTGGGACTGGAGCTTCTTTTTTCAAACCCTCTATCACGGGCGAAGGCCTGTATGGAGTGCTCCTGGCTGAGGGCGTGCTGTGGACGCTGGCGCTTTCGTTGTTGTCGTGGGGCTTGGCGTTGGGGCTGGGCACGCTCACCGGCATGGCCAGAGGTTCGGCTAACCGCGCGCTGCGTTGGACTGCGGCGGTCTATGTGCACCGTTTTCGCAACACGCCGCTGCTGGTGCAGTTGTTTCTTTGGTACTTCGTGGTGCCGGAGCTGTTGCCGGCAACGTGGGGCGACGCGCTGAAGCAGATGAACCCGATGCTGAACCAGTTCCTCAGCGTGGTGATGTGCTTGACGCTGTACACCACGGCGGGCGTGGCAGAGCAGGTGCGGGCTGGGCTGCAATCGGTGTCGGCGGAGCAGGCCCCGGCGGCGCGGGCCATGGGGTTCGGGCGCTGGGGCGTATACCGGTTTGTGCTGCTGCCGCAGGCGTTTCGCGTGGTGCTGCCGTCGTTGACGTCAGACTTTATGAATGTGTTCAAGAACTCGGCGGCGGCCTTGACCATCGGGCTCATGGAACTGACCGGCCAAAGTCGGCAGATCAGCGAGTTTTCCGGTCAGCCGTTTGAGTCGTTTATTGCCGCCACGTTGATTTACATGGGCATCACCTACGCCGTCGTGCTGCTGATGCGCCACCTGGAAATGAAGACGGCGGTGCCCGAGCTGCGCGAAGCCGGGGCGCTGCGGTGAGTTACGAATTTGATTGGAGCGGCATCGTGCCGGCGCTGCCTTATTTGTGGCAGGGCTTGCAGACCACGCTGCTGCTGGTGGCCGTCGCGCTGGTGCTGGGTTTTTCGCTGGGCTGCGTGCTGGCCGTGGTGCGAATTTACGGGCCGAGGGCGCTGGCCAAACTGGCGGCGGGCTACGTGAATCTGTTCCGCGCCATTCCGCTGATTTTGACGATTTTCTGGATGTTTTTTCTGATGCCATTTGTGCTCAGGGCAATCACGGGCAACCCCTACCTGACGGTGGGGGCGATGTACTCGGCGATCATTGCGCTGGTGCTGGCCGAGTCCGCCTACTTCTGCGAAGTGGTGCGTGCCGGCGTCAACAGCGTAAAGGGCGGGCAGATGGCAGCCGGCAAAGCGTTGGGCATGAGCACCCTGCAGTGCCTGCGCCTGATCGTGATGCCGCAAGCGCTGCGCAACATGAGCCCGGCGCTGGTCAGCCAAACCATCGGGCTGCTCAAAGACACGTCGCTGGTGTACGTCATCAGCCTCAACGACTTTCTCGGCGCAGCCGGACAAATAGGCCAACGCAATGGCCAATTGGTGGAGTTCTATTTATTGACGGCAGCGGTTTATTTAGTGCTGTGCAGTGCCGGGGTCGTACTGGTTAATTATTTACAGAAGAGGAACCGGCAAGCGATTTGAATCAGCTGCTTTGAATTAGCTGTTGTTGAACTCGCTAAGTTGAAACAACAAACAACGATAATTCGATACATAACGAGCGCCGCGCTAGCCAGCAGCGGACGCCAGCAACACCGCGGCTCGCAAGCCAGTCGCCTTTAACTTTCTGCCCATTATTTGTGCACCCAATCCTTATATCCATTTCAGGAGAATCTGTTATGGCGAGTCTTTCGCGCGCCTATGTTTTGCCCACGGCTGATCATTTCGAACAGTCCAAACAGACTCAAGTAATCGGTGGTTTAGCGCCTTGGCGCGAACGATTGGCTAAACAGATGATTGCGGAAAACCTCGGCTGTCGATTAACCGTTCCGCAATTGGCAGAGGCGTGCGCCATGTCGCGCAGCCATTTTTCCAGAGCCTTCAAACGCACCACTGGGCTGTCGCCGCAAGAATGGATTCACCAGCAGCGCATGGCTCAGGCCAAGCAACTGATCGCTAACTCCGACAAGAGCCTGACCCAGATCGGCGCTGAATGCGGCTTCTGCGACCAGGCGCATTTCTGCCGCACCTTTTTGAAAACCGAAGGCACCAACCCAAGCACCTGGCGCTCCGGTACGGCGGCGATTCAATACGCGTCGATGTAAACGCAGGGTAGGGCGCACGCATGTTCCGTGCGGCAATTGCGCCCAATGCGCTGTCTGTTCGTTGCCAAAGCGCGGTGCTAGAGTCGCGCCCCATGAAAATGGCCCGCCACACTCGCTCACTGACTGCATGGATGCTGTACGCCAGCGTGCTGTTCAGTCTGTTCGCGTGCGGTATTCATCACGGCCAGATGAGCGCGCTAAACCTCAGCGGCCTGGGCGGCGGCTTCTGCTCGGTGTCGACAGACAGCGGCGCAGGCGTGGAACTGACCGGCTCGGACACGCAAAGCGTTCATCTCGACCAGGTCAGTTGCCCGCTCTGCTCCTCGTTTGCAGCCGCGGTGGCGGTTAATACCGGCGCCTGGTCGCTGGATTTCATCCCCGCGCGCAGCGTCGCGCCCATCGTCGTTCGCAGCTTCGCGCAACCGCCCCCGCGCCTGAATTGGCCCTCGCTGAACCCCCGCGCTCCGCCCATCGCTTGAACTGCCCCGCGCGCCTTGCCGCGCTTTGTTGACGTGCCGTTTCGCAGGAAACGCGCACCCGCTTATCTGGCTTTCAGGATTTCATTCGATGGCTTATTCGCCTGTGTTTTGCCGCTCGTTCGGCGGCCTGTTTCTGCTCGTTCCCGCCTTCACTTTGCCGCCACGCCGGCCGATTCAACCCTGACCCTCGGCGCCGTTACGGTGACTGCGCCCGACGCCGGTCCGCTGGCCAGCCGCAACATTCTCAGCTCGGTCGACGTGGTCGGCAGCGACATCATTGAACAGCAGCCGGTGCAATACAGCTGGGAGCTGTTCAACCGCGTGCCCGGCGTAATGCTCACCCAATTCAATCAGGGCACCACCTCCGGCAAGTTGTCGTTTCGTGGCTTCAATGGCGAGGGCGAAGTGAACGCCGTGAAGCTGTTGATCGACGGCATTCCCAGCAACACCAACGACGGCAACATGCCCTTTATCGACATGCTGTTCCCGCTGGATATCGACAGCATTGAAGTGGTGCGCGGCACCAACGACCCGCGTTATGGCCTGCATAACATCGCCGGCAACGCCAGCATCAACACCCGCATCGGTGGCAACGACGGCAAGCTGCGAGTGCGCTACGGCAGCTTCGACACTCAGGAAGTGCAGGTGGTCAAAGGCATTGAAAGCGGCAACTGGAGCCAGAACTATTTTCTCGCCTACCAGCAAAGCGACGGCTACCGCGACCACGCCAACGCCGACCGCCAGAGCTTCGCCGGCAAGTGGTTCTACACCGCCGATGAAGACGCCTGGCGCGCCGGGTTGATCCTGCGCCACTACCAGGGCGACGCCGACGAAGCCGGTTACCTGAACCGGCGCGATGCCCACGACCACCCGCGCGATTCCTACGCCAACAACGCCACCGACCAGGGCAACCGGGAAATGAACCAGGCCAGCCTGCACCTGGATATCAACCTGGAACACGACCTGTCGTGGGCCAGCAAGGCCTACCTCAATACCTTCAAAGATGAGCGCTGGACCCAATACTGGCGCAGCGTTTCCCAGCAGGAGCGGGTGGCCGATGAACGTCAGTACGGCGCCCTCAGCACCCTGACCTGGCGCCCGGAAGTGGAACACCTGCATGGCTTCGCCTTGGAAGGTGGCGCCGACGTGCAGCGCCAGGAGAACGAAAGTCGCCGCTACCGCACCACTCAGCGCGTACGCAGCGCGCAAACCCGCGACCAGCAGTTCGATCTGGATGTGGTCGGCGGCTATGTGCAGGCGGTGATCGAGCCCGTGGAGTCGCTGAAAATCATCCCGGCGTATCGCGTGGACAAGGTGTACGGCGACTACAGCAACGCGCTCACCGGCGAGCGCGCCGACGTCAACGACTACGGCCTGATCCGCCAGCCAAAACTCAGCGTGGTCTATGCCCCATGGGAGCACGCCAGCCTCTATGCCAACTGGGGCCGTAGCTTTCAGATCGGCGTCGGTTCGGCCAGCTACCGCCTGGCCAGCCAGCGCGACGACCTCAACCCCTCGATCAACGACGGTTGGGAAACCGGGCTCAAATTCAACCCGACGCCGTGGCTGGACGGGCGCATCGCCTACTGGGAACAAAAGGCCTCGGACGAGGTGCAACGCAAGCTCAACGATGCCGTCGGCGACTCGGAAAACGTCGGCGAAACCCTGCGCCGTGGCTACGACATTCAGCTCAATCTGTACCCCACCGAGGCCACCAGTGTGTGGCTGTCGTACTCGCGGCAGTTCTCGGAAATTCTCAAACCCAACCCCAACCTGCCCGCCAGCAAAGGCCAGGAAATGGACCACGTGCCCCATCACCTGTATGCCTTGGGTTCCACCTACCAGGCCAGCGAAGCGTTGCAGTTGTCGGCGTGGGTCAACGGGCAAAGCGACTACTACCTGGAACGCACCAACAGCACCGGCAAGTACGGCGACTTTGCCTTGCTCAACGTCGGCGCGAGCTACCGGATAAGCGCCGACGTGAGCGTGGATCTGCAAGTGAAAAACCTCACGGATCGCTACAGCGAATACGTGTGGTACGACGCCACCGCCAGCGTGCAGCAGTCGTTACACGCGCCCGCCGATGGCCGTGCGTTTTATGCCGGCCTGACGTTGGATTTCTAAGCACTTGAAGGCGGTTGCCGGTTCACCTGAGAAACGAGGTGAGCTGGCCACACCGCTCAGCTACCATGGGCGCCCGACCGTTCTTTCTGGTAGTAAGCGTGCACGGAACCGAAGAAAGCCTTGAGCAGAAGTCCTTCGCTCAACTGCGTCCGCTGGTGGTGTCCAGCGAAATATTGGCGGCCGCTGTCTGCCTGATCGTGCTGATCGTGGCCAATGTAAGCCAACCCATTTCCCCCTGGTTATACGGCTTCAGCGTGCTGTCGGCGGGCATCTGCGTGCTCACCTATCGGGCCCGCACCACGCAACAGCTCTGGCTTAGCGGATTGTTGTTGGTCTGCGCGTGTACCGCCTGCCTCGGTGCACTGGCCAATGCCATTGGCAATCCGGCCATCTGGTTTCTGCCTATCGGCCTGGTATTCAGCTTGCCGGTGTCGGCGATGCACGCCCATCCGGGCCATGCGTTAAGCACGGGCATTGCGGTGTGGGCCACGCTGTTTGCCGTGGTGCAACCGAGCTTCGACCGGCAGCTCGACCTGACCCTTACGCTGATGTTGATAACCGCCAGCCTGCTGGTCGCCACCATGGTCTGCACCACGCTGTGCCGCACCCGCAAAGATGTGTTCGACCTGCAAAGCCAACTGCACGACATGGCCTACCGCGACACCCTCACCGGGCTGCCCAATCGCCGCGCATTTATTCAGCGCCTGACTGCCACGGTTAGTGCCAGCGAACCTCGCGTGCCGCTGTTTTTCCTGATGCTCGACATTGACGACTTCAAGAAGATCAACGACGGCCACGGCCACGATGTGGGCGACCGCGTGTTAGTGGAAGTGGCCAAGGTGCTCAGCGAACAAAGCCCCGGCCATAACGTCGCCCGGCTCGGCGGAGAAGAGTTTGCCGTCGCCGCGCAGCTCGCCGATGCAGGCGCCGCCAGCGCCCTGGCGCAGCGGATTGTCGAGGCCGTGAATCGCCAGCCGGTGCTGGGCGTTACGCTTTCAATCAGCATTGGCGTGGCCGAACACCTGGCAGACGAAACCCTGTTCAGCCTGATGCGTCGTGCCGATCTGGCGCTGTATGAAGCCAAACATCAGGGCAAAAATCGCTTTGCGCTGGCCGCGCCAGCTCCTGCGGCGGCCTGACAGCGGGATAAGAAAAACTAATACGCCATCAGGTCTAATCATTAGACCTGATGGCCTTCAACAGCGAGGATTCAGCGGGCTGACCGACACTGGTCTTACATCTGCTGAGGAAAACGCCGTTGAAACACCGACTCCACGCCTTGATTCGCACGCTCCGTACCCTCGACGCTGCATGGGCCTGTTACGCCATGCGCAACCTCAAACGTCGCTGAGTCGGGGAGTTCACATGTCATTGGTTTTGCCTGTTCTCGACGCCGAAATCGCCACCCTCGCGCCGGGCTTCTGCGCCCTGAGCATCAGCGTTGAAGCCGCTCCCATCACCCAGCCGCAGGTGGCCGCCGAGGCCATGCGCAACGCCTGCGCTGCTGTAGCGGCCGGCGGCCCTGCGTGGGCTGACGCGCACCTCGCGGCATGGGCTGAAACGTTTCGCCTGTTCGGCGCCAAACCGCAGCGCACGCCGTGTTCGGCCGAAGCGCTGCGAAAACGCGTGCTGCGCGACGGCGCATTGCCGAGCATTGATCCGGTGGTGGATTTGTACAACGCCATCAGCCTGCAATTCGCCGTGCCGGTCGGTGGCGAAAACCTGGCCGCCTATGTGGGGCCGCCGCGTCTGACCGTGGCCGATGGCACCGAGCTGTTTGACACCTTCAAAGACGGCGCACTCGCCAACGAGTCGCCGGACAAGGGCGAAGTGATCTGGCGCGACGACATTGGCGTCACGTGCCGGCGCTGGAACTGGCGCCAAGGCGTGCGTACCCGCTTGGATTGCACCGCCACGCGCATGTGGTTTGTGCTTGAAGCGCTGCCGTCGATGCCGCGCGACGCGCTGCAAGCGGCCGGCGATGCGTTGGTCGACGGGCTCGAAAAAATGATGCCCGGCGCTCGGGTAGACACACAGATGGTCGAGTTTTACTGAGGCATCTGTGTCTGGCAGGGCCCGTGGCCAACGTGATAATTCTTCGGCCTGCTCATTCGCTTGATAGGCGCGGCCCATGGCTTTCGACTTCCACCACCTGCTCCTGGTGCTCACCGTGTACACCCTCGGCGCCGCCAGCCCCGGCCCGAGCAACATGCGCATCATGGGCGTGGCCATGCACCGAGGGCGGCGCCCGGCGCTGATGTTGGCGGCGGGCATTATCAGCGGCTCGTTTTTCTGGGGCGTGATGGCGGCGTCCGGGGTGTCGGCGTTGCTGGCCAGCTACGCGCAAGCCATCGGTGTGCTGAAGATCATCGGCGGCGCGTACCTGTTATTCCTCGCCTTTAAAGCCGGGCGCTCGGCGCTCACCTCGCAAGCGCAGCATGAACAAGCGCTGGCCGCCGCTCCGCCTGTTTGCGGCGCGACCTTGTACAGGCAAGGCTTGCTGATGCACCTCACCAACCCGAAAGCGATTCTGAGTTGGATCGCCACCATGACCCTCGGTCTCGGGCCCGGCGCCACCTTGTCGACGGTGATTACGACCCTGGGCGCCTGCGCGGTGTTGAGCGTGAGCATTTTTGGCGGCTATGCGCTGATCTTCTCCACCGCGCCGATGGTGCGCGCCTACCGCCACGCCCGGCGCTGGATTGAAGGTGCGCTGGCATTGGTATTTGCGGCGGCGGGCATAAAACTGCTGTTAACAGGCGGCGTGGAGGGCAGACCATGAAACCGATCACACTGGATGTTTCCAACTCACCAAGCGCCGAGGCCCAGCAGTTGATCCTCGATGGGCTGCGAGCCTTTAACCAAGGCGAAGTGGGTGCATCCGGCCATCAACCGTTGGCCGTTCTGCTCCGCGATGGCGATGCGGGTGGCGAGGTGCTTGGCGGCTTGAGCGGCTACACGGCGTGGGGCTGGTTGTTTATCGAAAAGCTCTGGGTGCCGGAAACGCTTCGCGGCCAAGGGTTCGGCGGCAAGCTGCTGGAAGCGGCAGAGCGGGAGGCGCTGATACGGGATTGCCATGGAGCGTGGCTGGACACCTTTAACCCCGAGGCGTTGGCGCTGTATCAGCGGCAGGGGTACGCCGTGTTCGGCGAATTGCCGGAATTTCCTAAAGGCCGGTCACGGTTTTTCCTGAAGAAATCCCTCGGCTGACTCAGGCCTCGTTCTGCGCTTCGCTGCTTTGCTCCGGAGCGCTTTGCGCCTCGGCCGCGAGCTTGAGGCGGTCGGCTTTGCAAACGTATTTAGGCTTACTTTTCGGCGCGAGTTTAGCGCTGGCCTTTTTTCGCGTGGGCTTTGAGCAGCTGATTGATTTTTTTGCGGCGGTTCATGGTTGGGATCTGCAGGGGGTGGGTTTGCGTTTGGCATTATCGGGAGCGCGGTTGGGGAGGGCTAGTGGTGTTGATCCGGGATTTGGGATGCGAGGGATTCAGGCTACGGTGTTCGGCATGCAACTCTGGATTCCGAATTGTCGGACCACCGCGTACGCGAGGATGACGGAGGTTTTTGTTTAATCCACCGTCATTCCTGAAGGCCACGGAGATTTGACTAAGCCCACCGTCATCCTCGCGCACGCGGGGATCCAGAGTTTTTCAGGAAACGGCGCTCGTCGGGCAATTCTGGATCCCCGCCTGCGCGGGGATGACGGAGGTTTTTGTATAGTCCACCGTCATTCCCGCGAAGGCGGCGGTCCGACGATTCGGAATCCAGAGTTTTTCAGGTAACGGTGTTCGTCGGGCAATTCTGGATCCCCGCCTGCGCGGGGATGACGGAGGTTTTTGTATAGTCCGCCGTCATTCCCGCGAAGGCGGCGGTCCGACGATTCGGAATCCAGAGTTTTTCAGGTTACGGCGCTCGTCGGGCAATTCTGGATCCCCGCCTGCGCGGGGATGACGGAGGTTTTTGTATAGTCCACCGTCATTCCCGCGAAGGCGGCGGTCCGACGATTCGGAATCCAGAGTTTTTCAGGAAACGGCGCTCGTCGGGCAATTCTGGATTCCCGCGTGCGCGGGAATGACGGTGGTTTTTATCAAGGCTCCCGCCCCCCTCACCGCTGCCGCCCCATCTCCTCCAACAAATGCCCCACCGCATGCTCCACAAAAGCCGTCACCGCCGCCGGTATCTGCCGGCGACTCGGGTACACCACGTACATATCGATATCCCGCTGCCGATAGTCCGGCAGCACTTCCACCAACGTGCCCGCCGTGAGGCTGGCAAACGCAATCGGCTGCGGCAGAAAGCAAATCCCCATTCCGGCCGCCGCCGCTTTCAGTTGTGCCTGTGCCGTGTTGGCGCACACGCGGCCCGTCACTTCGCACTGCGCCTCGCCCTGCGGCCCGGTGAAACGCCAGGTGGTCGAGCCGCTGGGTGTCGCCGGGAAAATGCACTGGTGCTCGCTCAGTTTCTCGATGGCGGCGGGCGTTCCGTGGGTTTTTAGATAGTCGGGACTGGCCACCAACACCCGGCTGCTGACCAGTATTTTGCGCGCGACCAGGCTGGAATCCGGCAGGGCGCCTGCGCGGAAGGCCACGTCGATGCGTTCGGCGATTAGGTCGACATGGTTGTCGCTGAGCATGAATTCCAACTGAATTTTCGGGTGCTGCTCAAGAAAGCGCGCCACGAACTCCATTTGGAATACGTCGAAGAAATCCGCCTGGGCGGTCACCCGAACGCGGCCTGCTGGCTCGTCGCTGCCGTCGACAAAGCGGCGGCTTACGTCCAGCAATTCGCCCACCTGGCTGGCGCTCTGCTCGAACAACGCGCGGCCGGCATCGGTGAGCGCCAGCTTGCGCGTGGTGCGGTGGAGCAGGCGCACGCCCAGGGTTTCTTCCAGTTGTTTTACGCGCCGGCTCAAAGTGTTCGAGGGCACGCCCATGCGCCGGGCGGCAGCGGCAAAGCTGCCGGCTTCGACAATCTGAACAAACAGGGCCAGGTCGTTCAGATCCAGCATCGGCATTGCTCCATAAGTGGACGAGTGAAAGGCAATTGTAGCCGCTAATCAAAGCAATGCCGACGCCCTATGATCACTCCCACATTCACCGCTGCCCCGTTCAACGGCAGCTTCCATCAGGAGTCGTCATGTCTATTTCAGCGCTTCGTACTGCCATTGGTAGCCGCACCGACAACCACCGCAGCGTCACTCATCGCACCACTGGCCATCAACATGGCGCCATCGTGCGGTTGATGAGCCCGAGCGATTTCGGCGAGCTGATCAAGCCGTTTGTGTTTCTCGACCTGTTCGAAGGCGACCGTTCGTTTCTCGGTCAGATGCCGATGCACCCGCACTCGGGCATTGCAACGGTCACGGTGATCACCGAGGGCAATTTGCACTTCGATGACCCGCAGGCCGGCAGCGGCGAAATCGCCTATGGCGGCGTGGAGTGGATGCGGGCCGGTGGCGGCGTGTGGCACGGCAAGGAAATGAGCGCCGGCACCTCGCAGCGTGTTCAGGGTTTCCAACTGTGGCTGGCCTTGCCGCCAGAACTGGAGAACGCCGAGGTCGACAGCCAATACATCGAAGCTGCCGCCATGCCCCACGCTGGCCCGGCCCGAGTGATCGTCGGCGAGCACGCCGGGGTGCGCAGCCCGGTGCGAGCGCCGGAGGGCGTTAATTATTTGCTGGTCACGCTGGGTAAAGGCGAGACCTGGGAATACACGCCGCCAGCGGGGCACAGCTCGTTGTGGGTGAGCGTAAGCCGGGGCCACTTGAGCGGGCCGGAATTTATCGAGGCCGGCGAGTTGGCGGTGTTCGAACAAGGCAGCCAGCCCGTGCGCCTGACGGGTGGAAAAGACGGCGCCGTGTTCGTGCTCGGCTCGGCCAAGCCCCATCCCCATGACCTGCACCTGGGTTACTACTCGGTGCACACCAGCGCCGAAGCGTTGGAGGCCGGCGAAGCAAAAATCGCTGAAATCGGACGTCGGCTGCGCGAGCAAAGCAGCGCGAAAACAGCGTCCGGCTCGGTGCCCATTTTCAAATAACACCGCGTTATCACACGGCCCTCGGCCTCAAGTTTTCTGGAGAACATCATGAGTATCGGCATCATCGGTTCAGGCGCCCTGGGCGCAAGCGTTGCACGTGCACTGGCGAAAAAAGGCATCGCCGCCACCATTACTAACAGCCGTGGCCCGGCATCGTTGGCCGCCTTGGTGGCTGAGTTGGGCCCAAGCATTAAAGCCGGCACGGTGGCAGAAGCCGCCAGCGCTGACATCGTGTTCGCCGCCATTCGCTGGACCGACGCCGAGGCCGTGATGAGCGCGTTGCCAGCCTGGAACAACCGCATCGTCATCGACGGCACCAACCCGGTAGCGTTACTCGACCCCGCCAGCGACGACGCCAACGACCCCAGCAATCCGCTGGCCGCGTATGGCATCAAAGCCATTGATCTAGGCGGCAAAGATTCCAGCGCGGTGTTCAGCACCTACGTAAGCGGCGCTCGCGTGGTAAAGGCGTTCAACCATTTGGATGTGAATGTGCTGGCCGAGCCGGAAGTGGCCGGTGGCAAGCGCGTGCTGTTGTACTCCGGTGATGACGCCGCCGCGAAAACCGAAGTGCGCGCGCTGATCGAAGCCATGGGCTTTCACGCCGTAGACCTGGGCTCGCTGGCCGTGGGTGGCCCGTTGGCGGCCCTGCCGTTTGGTGCCTTTGCGGCGCAGAACCTGATCAAGATTTAAAGCCGTTTGCTTGAACGAAGGCCCGCCACCATTGGCGGGCCTTTGGCGTTTTCAGCGATCAGGTTTCCACGCCGCTGTCGCGCTCGCGTTTGTTTTCCGCCGCTTCATCCTCGCGTTGCGGCTGCTCGTTTTCCGCTGATTTGTCGGTCGGTTTGCCAAGCAATTCGTTGGTGGATTTCTGCGCGCTGTCGATCTGCTCGTTCAGCGCATTCACGGTGTCGCTCACCGTTTCACGGGCAATCTCTTTCGCGGCTTCGCCGGCTTTCTGGGTGAATTTTGGTGCCGAATCTTCGGCCATTTCACAGCCGCTCAGGGTTAAGCCAAGCGCGGCGAAGAGGGCGAAAAGGGTCAGGCGTGGTGTGTTCATGTGTGTCTCCAGCGGGGAGTGCGCTCCGGTTTTAGCGGGGCGCGCAATGGATCAGGAATGTTCGGTGTTGGTATCGGCCGGCGGGTCGTTGCGGGTTTTCCACAACGACAACAGCACGCCGCCGAACAACAGGCCGAGGGTTACGCTCAGGGAAATAACCGGCGGGGTTTTACCGATGATGCCCACCAGGAAAATCTTGCAGCCGATAAACACCAGCACCAACGCCAGGGCGTATTTCAGGTAGGCGAAGCGATGGATCATCGCGGCCAGGGCGAAGTACAGCGCGCGCAGGCCGAGGATCGCGAAGATGTTCGAGGTGTAGACAATGAACGGGTCCTGGGTGATGGCGAAAATGGCCGGCACGCTGTCGACGGCGAACACCAGGTCTGCACATTCGATCAGCACCAGAGCCAGGAACAACGGCGTCGCCCAGAGCACGCCACGGCCTTCGGCGTTCGGCTGGCGCACGAAGAAGTGGCCTTCGTGCAAACGGTCGGTGACGCGCATATGGCGGCGAAGAAATTTCACCATCGGGTTTTGCGACAGGTCCGGGTGATCGTCCACCTTGCTGAACAGCATGCGCACGCCGGTCAGCAGCAGGAAGGCGCCGAACACGTAGAGAATCCAGCTGAACTCGGCGATCAGCGCGGCGCCCAGGCCAATCATCAGGGCGCGCAGCACAATCACGCCGAGAATGCCCCAGAACAGCACCTCGTGCTGGTACTTACGCGGGATGGCCAGGAAGCTGAAGATCATCGCCATGAGAAAAACGTTGTCCATCGACAACGACTTTTCAATCAGAAAACCGGTGTAGAAATCCATCCCGGCGTCGCCGCCTTTCATCTGCCAGACCCACAGGCCAAAGAGCAAACCGGCGGTGATGTAACCGGCAGACAACAGCAGACTTTCCTTCACGCCAATTTCGCGGTGCTCACGGTGAAGCACCCCGAGGTCGAAGACCAGCAGGCTGATGACGATGGTGATGAAGACGAGCCACAACCAGGTGGCGGTGCCGAGGAACTCGGCCATGAAGAACGGTTCTAGGGTGCTCATAAGCCCCTCCTAAGTCAGAGTTGTACAAACTGCAACTCCGACATGGCAGCTTGAGAAAGCTGTCAGAGGGGCCCGGCGTCGCCGCGACAATTTAACAGGCGATGCAACCGGCTCAAGTGCCTAGTCGTTGCAAAGTATCTCTGCCGGGCGGGGCTTTAGGGGCTATGAGCGGTTGCGGCGGGCGTCAGACCAACCCGTCCAGCGCGGCGATCACCTCGGTCGGCAGCACCAGTTCGGCGGCGCTGAGGTTTTCCTGCAAGTGCTTGACCGACGAGGTGCCCGGAATCAGCAGCAGGTTCGGCGAGCGTTGCAGCAGCCACGCCAACGCCACCCGCATTGGCGATGCGCCCAAGCTGGCGGCCACGCTGGACAAAGTGTCGGACTGCAACGGCGTAAACTCCACCCAGGGGGAAAAACGGCACATAGGCGATGCCCTGTTGCGCCAGGTCGGCAATCAACTGTTCATCGTGGCGATGGCAAAGGTTGTAGTGATTTTGCACACACACCACCGGCGCAATGGCCTGCGCCTGTTGCACCTGCACGGCGGACACATTGCTCAAGCCCAAATGTCGAATCAGCCCTTGGTGTTGCAGCTCGGCGAGCGTGCTGAAGCCTTCTTCGATAGACGCCTCGTCCGGTGCATGCATGTTGCCCCAGGCGCGGTAATTCACCACGTCCAGCACCTCAACGCCCAGGTTGCGCAGGTTGTCGTGCACCGCGCTTTTCAGCTCGGCCGGGCTGTGCGCCGGGTTCCATGAGGCGTCAGCGCCACGTACTGCGCCAACTTTGGTGACGATCACAAGCTCGTCGCCATAAGGCGCTAAGGCTTCGCGAATGAGTTGGTTGGTCACGTGCGGGCCGTAGAAGTCCGAGGTGTCGATATGGTTCACCCCGGCGGCGACGGCAGCGCGCAGCACGGCGAGGGCGGCGGCGCGGTCTTTCGGCGGGCCGAACACCTGCGGACCAGCCAATTGCATGGCGCCGTAGCCCATGCGGTTAACGCGGCGGTCGCCGAGTAGAAAAGTGCTGGCGTTGCTCATGGGTACGGCCTCGTTTCGGTGGGGGAGGCGGCCACTATAGGCATTGACCATTGTGCTGATAATGCGCTGCAATCGGCACGGGTTGTGCGGAGTTGCGAACAATGCAAACAGACATTCAAGACCTGCTGGCCTTTGTCACCGTGGTTAACGCGGGTGGCTTTCGGGAAGGCGCGCGGTTGAGCGGCAAATCGGCTTCCAACCTCAGCGAAGCCGTGCGCCGAGTGGAAGCGGACCTCGGCGTGCGCCTGCTCAACCGCACCACCCGCAGCGTGGTGCCCACCGAAGCGGGCACGCGCTTGATGGAGCGCATCGTGCCGGCGTTGAGTGAAGTGGAGTCGGCGCTGGACGTGGTCAACGACTTCCGCGACTGGCCCTCCGGCACGTTGAAACTCAACGTGCCGCTTAGCGCCGCGCGGCTGGTGCTGCCCGCGATCATCACGCCGTTTCTGCAAGCGCACCCGGACATCCGCCTGGAAATCATCGCCGAAGAAAGCTTCGTCGACGTGCTGGCTGCCGGTTGCGATGCCGGCATTCGCTACGACGATCGCCTCGAGCAAGACATGATCGCCGTGCCCATCGGCCCGCGTATTCAACGTTTCGCCACAGCCGCGTCACCCGCTTACCTGGCCGCCCACGGCACGCCCAAACATCCTCGTGATCTGCTCAAACACGCCTGCATACGTGGCAAATTTCCCAGCGGCGGCATGCCGTTGTGGGACTACGAGCGCAAGGGCGAAATCATCAGCGTGGACCCCAGCGGCCCATTGATCGTGCGCGTGGGCGGCGCCGTCGACCTGGCTGTACAAACGGCTGTCGATGGCTTGGGCGTGATTTACCTGTTCGAAGACTGGCTGCGCCCGCATTTTGAAAGCGGCGCGCTGGTGCCGGTGCTGAAACCCTGGTGGCAATCGTTCTCCGGCCCGTTTCTGTATTACCCGGGTCGGCGTTATTTGCCTTCGCCGTTGCGGGCGTTTATCGACTTTGTCAAAAGCAGCGCCTGAGCCGGGCCGCCGTAATCAGAAACCGGCCTCGCGCCAGGCCACCGCACCGGCTGTACGCAGGAACCGCGAAATCGGCGATTCCCAATTCCCTGCGATCGCCACTCGGCCGCGTACCAGCAGGCTGGTGGCGGGAACGTCGGTATCGAGGGCGAGTACCACGCGGTAGACAGCTTGTTCAGGATAGAGAAGGCCGCCTTTTTCGCGCACCAGAATATGCCCGCCAGAGGTGGTCGACAGCGCCGCTTCGCCGAGCGTGCGGCTGGCGTTGTGGTCGATGCTGGCGACGTGCGCTTTTACGTTTGGCCCACCCATGCCGTCGGCAATAAACAGCGCGCGATCGCCAATCTGCAAGCGGCGGATTTCGTCTTCGTCGACATAGGTCACCACCTGCCAGGGGCCGTCGCCGATCAGTTCGCCTAGCGGTTCCTGGATTTTCAGCCAGTCGCCCTGGCGCAGGTCCGGGTCAATGTCCACGAAGCGGCCAGGGTAAGGCGCGACGGGTTGATAGCGTTGCAAGTCGGCGCCCACCGTGGCCTGCTCGGCGTTGGCATGGGCCAGTTGGTCTTGCAACAGCAACCAGTCTTTGCGGGTTTTGTTGTCAAACGCCGCTGCGCCGGATTGCCAGCTCAAGGCGTCTTGCCGGGCGCCGGCTTCCTTGGCGCGCAGTTGCAGGTCAGGCGAGGCCAGGCTGAGCAGCGGTTGTTCAGCCGCCACGGCTTGGCCGTTGGCGACGGGAATTTCACTGACCACCGCGTTGGCGGGCGCGTACAAGCCCATGTGCTGTTGCGGGTGCAGCAGGCCGCTGGTGAGTACGCGGTTGGGCCAGGGAATAAATACCAAGCCAATCAGCAACAGCGTCAGCAATGCCGATAACCGCACCCGCCCGTGCTGTCGAATCGTTGGCCAGCGGCAGCGCCATTCCTTGATTTCACGCCACAGCGGCATGGCGATAAACCAGCTGATTTCGACGATAAACAAGAAGATGCCCACGGCCTTGATAAAGAAGTGATAGACCAGCGCGGCGATGCCCAGAAACAGCACCAGGCGGTAAATCCACACCGCCCAGGCAAAGATCACCAGCCCCTTATGCCGGCGAGGCGGAAAATATTCCGGCGGCGGTTCCTGAACGTTGAACATGCGTTCGCGCAAATCCCAGCGCGCCAGAGCAAAGGCACGGCTGTGCAGGTTGGGGATGCCGAGGTAGTCGGACAGCAGAAAGTAACCGTCGAAGCGCATAAACGGGCTGCCGTTGATAATCAGCGTCGACACCCATGTGGTGGTCGAGAGCAGAAACGCGATCTGCTTGGGTCCACCTTCGGGCAACCAGGCCCACGCCAGCGTGGCCCAAGCGGCAATTGCCAGCTCGGTAAGAATGCCGGCGCCGGCTACGGCCAGTCGTTGCTCGCGGCGGGGCAGGCGCCACACATCGTTGGTGTCGGTGTATGCCACCGGCCACATCACCAGAAACGCCAGGCCCATGGTCGGCACGCGGCAACCGTAGTGCTTGGCAGTGAACGCGTGGCCCAGTTCGTGACAGGTTTTGGCGAAGAACAGCGCCGCGCCATAGGCGGCCATGCCTTGCCAGGTGAGCGTGTCCATAAGGGTGGCGACGAAACGCTCGCTTTCGCGGTACGCCGACATGCCACCGATTACAGCGGCCAGCAGCGTTAACCACCAGAACACCGGCGTGAAGGCAAACCCCACGCAAGGCTTGGCGCGGCGAAGAAAACGGTCGGGGCGCACCAGCGGAATACGGAAGAACAGGTAGTTGTGCAGCAACCATTCACTCCAACTGCCGCGCTGTTTGGTCAGGCTGGCGGCGAAGGCGGGCGCCGCGCCGAGAGAAGGCTGCAGCAGGTGCTGATCGCGCAGGAACGTTTGCAGCTCGTCGAAGGCGGGCAGATCAAGCTCCAGCGTGGTGTCGCGATTGACCTGTTCGACGATGGCGCCAGGCTGGCCCAGGTGCCAGCGGCTGAGCATTTCAAAGTTGGGCCAGTCGATCTGGAAAAACAGGTTGCGGGCCGGGTCGTGTAGCGTCCAGCTCGGTTGCCCATCGCTCAGCCGTGGGCCGGGTTCGATGGTCAGTTCGTCGCGCAGAATGGGGAGTGTTGCGGCCATGCCCTGCGCCTCAGATCGCCAGAAACTGGCGCACGGCAGCCAGTGGCCGACGCAGCACCCAGTAGGCCAGCGGCACCTGGTCGCCGTAGAGCTTTACCGTGCCTTTCAAGCCGATGCGTTGATCCGACGGGGTCACCAGCGTGGCGCGCACGCGGTAGGCGAAACTGCCGTCTGGGCGTGCCGTGGCACGGTGGCTCATGTAGCGAATGGTGCCCTCAAGCGAGGTGAGCGGCGAGGCGGCCAGGTACAACTGTAAAGGCGCCCGGTCGGCCAACGGAATGGCGTCGCCGATGGGAATCCAGGCTTCGATTTCCACTTCATTGGCGGCGGCCACTTGCAGTATTTTCTCGCCGGTTTGCACCGGGCGGCCGATCCATTCGCTGGGGTCGTCGAGCAGTACGATGCCGGCGCTCGGGGCGAGCACGCGGGAGCGTTCGGACTGGCCCTGAAGGAACGTGGCTTGCGCTTCTTTCTCAGCGATCTTGCCCAGCAGCGTGGAAATCTGCGCGCGCGCTTGCGGGTCATTGAGCATCATCTGGCTGGCCTGCCGGTACTCGGCGCGTGCGGTGGTCAGCGCTTCGCGTGCCACTGCCAGGCGGCTATCCAGCGGCGCCTGATCGAAGGTGAACAGTACTTCGCCAGGGTTGACGCTCTGGTTCGGGCGCACGCTGAAATCGGCGATCACGCCGTCCAGCGGTGCGCGAATAGTGGCCGGGTTGGCCGGCACCAGTTCGCCTTGGGCCAGCACCGTGAGCCGCACCGGAAAACACAGCACCCCAAGCACGATAGCCGCGCCGATGGCATAACGGCGCCAACGCAAGCCGCTGCCTGTACGCTTGGCCCACGGCGTCCAGCGCGCGGGACGCTGTAAGGCCAGCCACGCGTGTTGCCAGATGTCGCGCCATTCGCTGAGTAACGGATTCAGCTCCGGCGCCAGGGGATGATCGGCGCCTAGCAGCACACCACCGCCCACGGCGGGCAGCGGCAACCAGGTGGCATAAGCGGGCAGCCATTCGGCCCATTCGACGCTGATCTCGGCAGGTAGCGCGTTGATGTCGATGGCCAGCGGCGCGTCGCTGGTGTGTGTGCTCGAAAGATGCCGGCCGAGCCGCTGTAGCCACTGTGCGTAAGGTACGTTGCCGTCCACCGACACCACGCCCGACAGCGCGCGCACGCCGCCATCGCTCAGCCATAACGCGGCCTGGCGGTAAGCGAGCAGGGCGCGGGTGTCGTTTACCAGCACAAAGCCCAGCTCGGCGGTGGTGGCTGCCGCGCGCGCCCGTTGTCCCAGTTCGATCAATGTCAGTAGCGGGTTGGCGGGCGCGGTTACCGCTTCATTCATGTGCGCCGACCATCCGCTGCGGCGGCGAGCCCGGCGAGGCGGTTGGCGCCGTGGCTGCGAGCGTCACGCAGTTGCTGGGTAAGGCTGCTGCGGCCGGCCAACTCTGCGGCTGCCGGCACCGCGGTCTGTGCCTGATCCGGCCGCGCAATAACGATGTCGAACTCCTGTATCGCCTCATGGCCCAGGCCGTCGCGGGCGATTACGCGCACGGTGAGTTTGCCGCTGAAATCAGCCGGCGCCTTGCCTTCAAAGCGACCATCACGGGAGTTGAATTTCAACCAGCTCGGCAGCGGACGGCCATCGGCCAGCTCTGCGGTCAGGCGCACGGTTTGCCCCGGCTGGCTTTGCATAAACGACTCGGCGTTCACCTGCAGGCTCACGCGCTCACCGCTTTGCACCACCAGATCGGTGAGCGGCGCACGGCTGCCCACGCCGTCTCGGCCGCCCATGAACACCAGGCCGGCGCCTGGGCTCATCAGCTCAGCCATACCGCCGTCGATTTCGGCGCTCCCCGACAGCGCATCGCCAAACAGGCTGGGCGACTGCCATGGGTTGCTGGCACCGGTGTCGAACGCCGGAGGCAAAGGCAACAGGTTCGCTGGCGCTCGGCGGCAGAAACGAGGGTGGTTGAACCATGGGCGGCAACGGCTCGGGGCGAACCGGTGGAGTTTGGAAGCCTTCGGTAGGCGCGGTCGGCACGGTCGGCGGCACCAGCGTGCCGACAATCAGCTCGCCGGTACTGGTGTCGCTGGCGCTGTTGCCGGCCAGGTCGATGACGGTGGCGGTCACGCTGTATTGTTGGTTCAACGTTAACGTCAGCGCGCCGCTTACCGGCACGGCTGCGGCTAAATCCAGGCTCCAGGCGCTCGCCACCGGCGTTACGTCGTACGTCGCGCCGCCTACAGTAATGGTCAGGGTTTCGCCGGCCGCCAAGCTGGCATTGCCGGTAAGCACCGGCGTCACGCTCGGCGTAGTCAGCGGGTCCACGGTCGGCACGGTGGCGGCGGTGTCGTAAATATACGACTGCGACAACACGGGGCCGTCGTTGCCGGCGATGTCGACCACTTTGACTTGCAGCGTGTCGGAGCTGACCAGCGTTTGCCCGTTGAGCACCCAACTGCTGCTGCCGACGGTGGCGGACGCGGTGGCCCACGTCGCGCCGTTGTCCAGCGACACCAGCACGCTTTCGCCGGCCGCCAGGTTGGCCGACAACGTGCCGCTGATGTTTTGGCCTGAGTTGCGGGTAATGAAGTCACTTTGCGAGGTGCCGGAGTCGGCCGAAAAGTTCACGCTTGCGACGGAGGTGTTGGAGCCCGTGGTGTCCAGCACGTACGCTGCGGCGCTGGCGTTGCCGTTATTGCCGGCAGCATCGGTGACACGAAAACGCAGCGTGTCGCTGCCGGCTAGTGTTACGCCCGTCCAGGTCAGCGTAGTGCCCGACACCTTGCTGGTGATGTCGGCCCAGGTGGCGCCGTTATCCAGCGAGCCATAGACAATGTCACCCGCACCGGGCGCGTTGCTCAGGGTGGCGCTGATGGTTTGCGCGGCGACGTTGGTGATCAGGTCGCTGTCGCTGGCGCCGTTATCAGCCGAAAACGAGATACCGCTGAACGTAGTGGTTGGGTTGGTGGTATCGAGAACATAGGCCTGAGCGAGGGCGCCGCCGTTGTTGCCGGCGTCGTCCGAGACACGAACCTTCAGCGTGCTGCTGCCCGTCAACGTCTGGCCCGCCAGCGACCAGTTTTTGCTGCCGACGCTGATAGTGGCCAGTGTCCAACTGCTGCCATTGTCGAGCGAGACATGCACGTTCTCGCCAGCTGCCAGGTTGGAAGTCAACGTGCCACTGATGGTCTGCGCCGCTGTTTTGGTAATGAAGTCGGTGCCCGAAGTGCCGGTATCGGCGGAAAATTTCGCGGTGTTGACGGTATTGGTCGGCGCCGTGGTGTCGATGATCAGGTCTTTATTTGCGCTCAGCGAGCCGGCCGTGCCGGGCGTATTCAGCACCACTGAGGCGTTCAGTTGGCTGCCCCCGGCATCTTTGATCGTCGCGCCATTTAGCGACAGGGCATTGGTGTTGGCGACGTCGAGGTCATCGCTGTTGTCCCCGGCGCCAACAATGTAAACGAAGGTCAATGTGCTGCTCGCCCGACCCGCCGGTATACGAAGCCGTGCCGCCGCTGGTGAGCGCCAGCGTGGGTGCGCCACCGCTGGTGTCTACCGTCACCGCGCCGGAAAAATCGACCGTCAGGGTGATGCTCTGGCCAGCGCCATAGTTGCCATCTGCGGTGCTGGCGCTGACATTGGTTACGCTGGGTAGCGAGCCATCGACCAGCACCGCCGCTGTGCTGCCTACATTGTTGAGTGTGGTCGTGGCGTCGTTCCCGGCTGTATCGCGAATGCTGCCGCCGTTGCTTGAGAATGCGCCAGGTGCAATTCCGTTGGCATCGCTGTCGCCGTTGACCACGGTGTAGCGGAACACCAGCGCGCTGGTGCCGGAGCCTGAAACGTATGAGGCGTAGCGCGTGCTGCCGCCGACCACCAGCGAAATACGCGGGGTGCCGCCGGTGGTGTCGACAGTTACTGCTTCGTCAAAATTCACTGTGAAGTCCAGGGCCCCACCGGTGTAGTAGGTGCCATTGGCCGGCACTGCCACCGAGCCGACTACAGGCGCTGCGGTATCGATGGTGACGGTCAGCCCGGCCGACGTCGTCGACCGGTTGCCAGCGCTGTCTTCAGCAACGGCGGTAAAGGTGTGGCCGCCGTTCGCCAATGCGCCTGTGGTGTAAGTCCAGTTGCCACCAGTGGCTATTGCAGTGCCAAGCAGGGTAGCGCCGTCGTAGATATCGACCCGGCTACCACTTTCGGCGGTGCCGGTAAGGGTCGGCGTATTGTCGGCCGTCACGCGGTCGCTGCCGGACGCGCCGCTATCGGATGCCGCCGCCAGAGCGGGCGCTGGTGGGGTGGCAGGGGCAGACGTATCGAGCACGTAGGCCTGAGCGCTCACCGGGCCATTGTTGCCGGCTTTATCCGTAACCCTCAGCTGCAGCGTGTTGCTGCCCGCCAGCGTTACACCGTTCCAGGTCAGCGTCGTGCCGCTCACTTTACTGGTGAGATCTACCCAGCCGTTGCCGTTATCCAGCGAACCGTACAGAACGTCGCCGGCGGCCAGTGGGTTCGACAATGTGGCAGAGATGGTCTGAGCGGAGTGAAAGGTAATGAAGTCGCTGGCGCTGGCGCCTGTATCTGCTGACAACGCCACACCGCTGAACGTGGTGGTGGGCAAGGTGGCGTCATAAACATAGACCTGAGATAGCACCGGGCCGAAGTTGCTGGCTGGGTCGCTGACCCTGATTTTTAACGTGCTGCTGGTCGTAAGCGTGCTGTTTATCGTCCATGTGCTTTGCCCGGCAACCGAAGTCGCAGCCGCCCATGTAACCCCATTGTCGATTGATACGTAGACCGTTTCACCGGCCTGCAGGTTGGCTGAAAGCGTGCCGCTGATGGTCTGCGCAGGGTCATTAGTGACGAAATCACCGCCCGACGTACCGGTGTCGTGGGAAAACGTCACGGTCGACACGCCGGGTGGTCGGAGCAGTGGTGTCCAGCGTATACGCTTGAATGCTGGTGGCGCTGTCGTTACCCGCCAGATCGGTAACGCGAAAACGCAGAGTCTGGTTGGTGTTATCGAGCGTGGCGCCCGTCCACGTCAGCGTAGCGCCGCTCACCTTGCTGGTGACGTCGGTCCAGGTGTTGCCGTTGTCGGTCGATGCCCACACGGTATCCGTGCCGGCTGGCGCTGCGCTGAGGGTGGCGGTAATGGTTTGGCTAGCGGTGTTGGTGATCAGGTCAGTGTTCGAGGAGCCCGTATCCGGGGAGAACGTGATGTTGCCAAACGAGGTGGTCGGCTGGGTGGTGTCGAGGGTGTAGGTGTGCGTGTAAGCCGTGCAGCTGGCGCCATTGCTGCCAGTGACCCGGGCCTGGAAAGTGTTCGAACCTGCCAACGTGGTGGAAGTGCTCCAGTTGCTGCTGCCCTGAGTGTACGAAGTGGCGTCGGCCCATGTGCTGCCGTTGTCGAACGATACTTGCACTTTCTCGCCCACTGCGAGGTTTGCCGAGAGTGTGCCGCTGATGGTCTGGCTGGCAACGCTGGTGACAAAGTCGGTATTGGTGGTGCCATTGGCAGCGGTGTCATTCGATAGCGCCGCCGTGTTCACCACTGCTACTGGCGGGGCCAGCTTGACGTCGTTGATGACGAAGTCCTGGAACGTCATGTAGTCCGTCGAGGTCAGTACAAGCTGTTTTATGTCGTTGAGCTGTGCCCCGAAGTTCACTGGCTCCAGCATGAAGTTGGTGTTAATGCCGGTCTTGGTGAAGTTGGCGACGGTGCCGTCGTTGAATGTGGCTGTAACCTGAACCGAACTAACGCTGCCTTGGGCCAGGAACGAACTGACGTCGAACACATAGCCCGCACCGATGGTGATGGTAAGCGTGACGGAGTTGTGATCCGCAGCCAGCGGATAAATGCCCGCGCCGTCGTTGTAGTCATAGATCTCGCCACTGGCGAAGGTTATGTTCTGACCGCTGACGTTCTTGACGATGGTCGTCACCGGGGTGATGTCGTTCGCATCGGAGCCATAGGTGAACGAGACCGTTGCCAGCACACCGTCGTAATCCGTCAGCGCCAACTCCCGTGAATCGACATCACCCACATGGGCTTCCAGCGCCCAATCGCCACCCAGTTTAGCGGCGCCGGTCAGGTCAGTCGAAGCCGCCACATCCGCCCCGGTTGCTTGCGCCAGACCATTAAGCAGCGCGGCGCTGTCACCGGTGTCGCAGCCGTACAACAGCAAATCGCCTTCACTGCCCAATGCCTGACCCAACTGCGCGAGTTCGGCTTTGGTGCCCGCATCGCTCAGCGACGCTTCGGTGATGTGCGCGGTGCCCAGGTTGAGCACACCTTCGGAGCCATGGGAAAGGATATGAATGGCGTCCAGTCCGCTCTGCGTCGAGGCCCATTGCGCAATCCGCGCCAGGCCGTCTTTGCTGCCGTCGAATTCGACAATGCCTACGCCATCGCGCACGCCCGCTTCCAGCGCTTTGTAGCTGGCGAGCGAGGTGTCGACCAGCACCACTTCTTTCTTGCCGTTGTCTTTGGTCGGCTCCGCCTCACGCACGGTGACAGCTGGCGGCAAGGCGGGTGCGGCGGTGGCGGCAGCGTCTGGGGATTGCGCGGCGTGGGCCGCATCGGCCACGGCGGCGCCGTCGAACATAAAGCGTTGTTCCAGAGACAACAGCTGCGAGTTGCGCCGCAAGCGTGGACCGGCCGTTGCGTTCATGGCAGAACGAAGCAGGGACGCGATGGACTGGTTCATGGCTAACTCCTGAGACAGCTGTTCGGAACAACGCTGATCACGTAAAGGCGGCTTGGGCCGCTTTTGTTGTTTATTGCGACGGCGGGTTCATCACCACGTTGCCGCTCATGCCGGCCATCAACTCGTCAATGCGGGCCGTCGATCACCGCGCTGAGTTTGATCGACTGGGTTACAGCGTCCACCCGCGCGCCGATTCGCTGCACCTTGGCCGGGTAGGTTTTGCCGGTTTCATCGATGTTCACGTCAAACGTGGCGCCGGGCCGTAGCCACGCCAGCCAGCGCGAGGGCACGATGAATTCCAGTTCCAGGGTGCCGTCATCGAGAATTTCCAACAGCGCCTGGCCGGGCTGAACGAACTGTTGCCCGCGCACTTTCTGCTCGGCAATTCGACCGGGGAAGGGCGCGGTGATCTGGCATTTGCTGAGCAGCGTGCGGTTGGCTGCCACCTCGGCCTTGGCTTTCAGCGCCTCGGCTTTGGATACATTCAATCCGATGTTGCCTACCGAGTCGAGCTCCGCCAGTTTCTGGTTGCCTTTCCAGCCGGCGTCGGCGGCCATTTGCGCGGCCTCAGCCTTGTTCAACTGCGCTTGCTGGAGCAGGCAATCGAACTGCACCAGCGTTTGCCCTTGCTTGAACGACGCCCCTTCAGCCAACGGCAAACGGGCGATCTTCGCGCCGATTTCTGCCGAAAGCGTGGTGTAGCGCTGCGGCGTGAGCTGGGCGCGAATCTCGCGGTTGTCCAGAGGCGACTCAGCCGCATTCACGCTGCCGGCTGCGAGTAGCGGCGACCAGCGTCAGCGCTGTGCAACCCGCTTTCATTGGGCACGCCTGCACCGGCGGCAGTTGGCCCTGGTTCCAGGTGCGCAGGGCGCTGCCGACCACATCGGTGAGCTGCGCCAGCGGCATGCTGTCGGAGCCTTCAACCACCGGCCCAGACCCAGCGCAGCTGCGGCGCGACGCCGCGCCCGCTGCTGGACAGCGCCTGGTAACGACGGGCTGCGACAGCACCGCCGCGCTGCTACGAAACAGCGGTCCAGCAGGGTGAGGTTGAGCCTCAGCCTGGTTGCTGATTTGCGTAGACATGCGCTCGTCTCGAGGCAATGGCGTCCGCGCGCGCCAGTTGGCGAGTGGCGTTGGCGTATTGCAGGCGGGCGATATGCAGTTTGGTCAGCACCACCATTTGTGCAGGCCATGCGGCGCTGATCGGCCAGGGCGACGCCGGCATCGGCCAGACGCATTTGCGCCGGTGCGGCCAGCAGACCCATCAGGTTGTACGAGATCTGCACGCCTGCGTCGGTCCAGTGGCGGTTGATCAGGTAGTCGTCATCGCTGGAATGCGGTAGCTGTAGTTGAACGACACGCCGGGGAACAGTTTGAGCAGGGTGCGGCGCGTTTCTTCCTGTGCGATGCGGCCGTTATAAATACCTTCGCGCAGGTCCGGGTTACGCAGCAAAGCATATTGTTCCAGCTGGTCCACCGGTTGGTTGAGCCAGGCGCCGTTGTTGTCGTTAGCCGGCTCGACCACGGTGAAATCGGCAACCAGCGGCAGGTTGGTCAGCGCCGCCAGTTCGATGCGCGCGGTCGACAGTTCCTGCTGAATCATCTCCAGCAGGCGCAGGTTTTCCAGCAGCTGACGCTGGTAGCGCAGCGGTTCGAGCGGCGAACGGATTTTCTCGTTTTCGGCGGCTTGGGCGTCTTTAAGTGCTAACTCGGAATCGGCAATGGTGGTACGCAAAACCGGCAGCAGCTTCTGCGCCGCCACCACGCGCCAGTAAGCGCCGCGCACCTCTTCCATCAAGTTATGCAGCGCCTTGCGGCGACGCTCGCCAGCGATAAACGCGCGGTCGGCGTTCTGTTTGGCGGCGTAATAGCTCTGGCCGAAGTCCAGCAGACTCCACGAGATACCGACGTCGGTGGTGATCGCTTCGCGGCTGGAGGAAATGTACGGGTTGGCCAGGGACGGTTCGCCGGTCACCGAATCTTCGCCGCGCGAGATGAGTTCTTTATCACGGCCACGGTAGCCGGCGGAGGCGATGAGCTTGGGCAGCATGTCGAACTGGCCGACTTCAAACGTGCCTTGCGCCACCGCTTGTTCCATCGCGCGGTAGCGCTGCTCGGCGCTGTACTTGATGGCCCGCGCCACGGCGCCTTCGAGGGTGAGCGGGCCGATGAGCGGCTCAACGTCGCGCACCAGGGCGGCCTTGTCGGCGGCGACGGTGCTGCGCACTTCGTCTTCGGTCAACGCGGCGGTGCCGAAATTCAGCGTGGAGCAACCCGCCAACATCAGCAGCCCCCCAACAAAGACAAAGCGTGTAGACATGCGCAACGTTGATGCTGGGAAGGACAGGGGCATTGAGGGCTCTCTTATTCGAAGTCACAAAGCGACCTGTCAACGAACTTCCGTGGTACGCACAGCGGTTCGCGAGTGTAAGCGCAGCAATATTTCGATGAATAGAGGGGAACTTTAATAATTGCGTTGGCTCTAAGCGCGCTTTTTCGGCGGCGCGATAGATTTGGCGGCCAGCACCGGTCAGCATCGCGTGCGAACCCATCACCACAATGGGCATCCACTGTTGGACACACTCACAAACAGGAGACCAGCATGAGCCAGTACCAGCCAATGAATTGCGACTTGTACGACTACCTCGAAATCGCTTGCATGCACGCTTATCCGTTGCGGATTGAGCTGGTCGATGGCGGCGAACTTCAGGCCACTGCGCTAGACACCCGCACCGCGCCGCAAGCGAAGAGTTCCTGCGGGTGCGTGACGAGCAGGGCGAGCGGGAGATTCGTCTGGATCAGCTACTCGCCATAACGCCACTTAACGAAGGTGCGCAGTTTGGCCGGGTGGAATTGTCCGGCCAGGCGTGCGAAGCGCCGAAGTCGTAACGCAAATAGAAAAGCCGCCCACATGAGGCGGCTTTTTTACGGGTTAACCGAGCTTCACGTTCATGGTGATGCGCGCCGTAAAAACCTTCACGCCGCCTTCGTCGAAGATCTCCACCGGCACTACTTTGTCGCCGCCGGTTTGCCAGTCAATGGCGCTGCCGTCGGCGATGGCGCGTACCGAAGTTTTGGCTTTGGCCAGGGTATTCGACGGTCATGCCTTTTGGAATCCAACGCGCACCGGCTGGAATCGACACTTCAGTCATCATGCCGCCCGCCAGCTCGGCGGCGTTGCACAGGGCGATGGCGTGCACGGAGGCGAGGTGGTTGGTGATTTCTTTGCGAAACGGCACGTTGACTTCGCCTCGACCGGGTTCGAGTACGGAAATTTCCGGGGTAATGGTGCTGAAGTACGGGGCCATTTGGCAGGCCATGGAACTGAACGCCGAGGCGCCAACGCTTTGGTACATGCTGAGTGTCTGACTCATGGACGGTGACCTTTAACGAGTGAAGAAAGCGAAAATAAACACAGAAGTAGAATTCTGTTCTAGAACATTATTCTGGCACTCGACGCTGTCAATCACTCGTCGGGTCGGTACGTTTGTCTTACCATCGCGCTTTTTCCGGACGCGACCATGGAACCTGTTGATCTGCTTGAGCGCTGCTACCCTGGGCGTCGCGCCGAGACCAAGCGGCAAATCCTGCGCACGGCGCTGGCGCTGTTCAATTCCCAGGGTATTGAAGCCACCACCATCGACACCGTGCGTGCCGAAAGCCAAAGCAGCGTCGGTTCGATCTATCACCATTTCGGCAATAAAGAAGGGCTTGTGGCCGCGCTGTTCATGGCTGCGCTCGATGACCAGGCGCGCCTACGCGACAGTTACCTCGCGGGCATCACGTCCACCCAGCAATGGGTGCATGCGCTGGTGCACAGTTATGTGGATTGGGTAGTGAGCGAGCCGGACTGGGCGCGCTTTCAATACCAGGCCCGCCACAGCGTGGCGCAGGGCGCTTTCAGTGAACAGCTCAAGGAGGCCAACCTGGCCAGAAGCGCGCAATTGCGCGACTGGTTCAGCGACGCCGCGCACCGCGAAGAATTGCTCGATCTGCCGCGCGAGCTGATTCCCTCGCTCATCATCGGCCCGGCCGAAAACTACCGCCGCGCCTGGCTTTCGGCGCGGGTCAAACAAAGTCCCGACGCCTATCGCCAGCCATTGGCCGAGGCGGCGTGGCGGGCGGTGGGGCGGGTGTAGCGCGGCTGTAAGGCCGGCCCAGGCGACTCTCGTCATATTGGGCAAGAAACGAAACAAATCAGGCAAGAAGCCGCCAGCCGCCGTGCGCATACTTCCGCGATCCATTCGTAGGAGTCGCCTGTGAAACAAGCCGTCAAATCCCCTGCAGGTGAAAACCCCAACGTTGCCGTATTGGCGGACGCCGTGGCCCGGCTGTTGCGTGCCGATGACGACCTGGTAACGGCCTATCCCGCCCTCAGCCTGTTCCGCCGCCGCTCGGTTACCGAGCCCATGCATTGCCTGTACGGCCTGGGCATTGGCTTGGCATTGCAGGGCGCCAAGCGGGTGATGGTCGGCGACGAGGTGCTGCATTACCGGCCGGGCGAATCGATTGTCACCAGCGTCGACCTGCCGGTTCTGGCCCATGTCACCGAAGCCAGTGCGGCCAAGCCGTACCTCGGGTTGATGCTGACGTTCGACCGCGCGCTGGTGATGCAAGTGGCGGAAACCCTGAACCTGGCCCCGCGCATGAAAGACGAGCGCTTCCGGCCCATTACCGTGCAAGCCCTGGATACCGATGTGGTGGATGCCCTGATCCGCCTGGTCGCCTTGCTCGACAACCCGGAGCTGTTGGCCCCGCTGGCGCCGCTGATTCAAACCGAAATCATCGTGCGCTTGCTTAGCGGCGTTCACGGCCCGCAGTTGCTGCACATTGTGGCGGCGGGTTCGCCCAAGCAGCACATCGCCAAGACCGTCGCCTGGCTGAAGAAAAACTTCCGCGAAACCCTGCGCGTCGACGACATGGCGCAGAGCGCGCACATGAGTCCTTCCACCTTTCGCCAGCACTTTCGCGCGGTCACCGGCATGAGCCCGCTGCAGTACCAAAAGCAACTGCGCCTGCAGGAAGCGCGGCAATTGATGCTCAGCCAGAACGTCGACGCCAACAGCGCCGGTGCCATGGTCGGCTACGAAAGCTCGTCGCAATTCAGCCGTGAATACAGCCGCCTGTTCGGCGCGCCGCCGCAGCGCGACATCCGTCGCATACGCCTATAACGCGGGGCTTGCAGCCCAGCGGTTGTGTCTGGAAATTTCGTTGAATCAGGCAATTGCGCGCGTGGATCAGGCAAGTGATCCGCGTGCTCGCCCGCGCATACTGGCCGCCAGCTATTCCCTCGACCATGCCGCACCGCGTTCTTCACGCCGGAGGATTTCATGCTCACGCTCACCGTCAATAACCAAGAAATGCGTGTCGACGTCGCCCCCGATACGCCGCTGCTGTGGGTTCTGCGCGACACCTTGCAGCTCACCGGCACCAAGTTCGGCTGCGGCATGGCGATGTGCGGCGCGTGCACCGTGCACCTCGACGGGCAGGCGATTCGCTCCTGCGTAACGCCGGTGTCGGCGGCAGTGGGCAAGCCGGTGCACACCATCGAGCAAATCGGCGACAACGGCACGGGCAAGGCGGTGCAACAAGCCTGGCAACAGTTGGATGTGGTGCAGTGCGGTTACTGCCAGTCGGGCCAGATCATGAGCGCCGTGGCATTGCTGGAGAAAAACCGCACGCCCACCGATGCCGATATCGACCAAGCCATGGCCGGCAACGTATGCCGCTGCGCCACCTACGTGCGCATCCGCGCCGCCATTCACCAAGCCGCCAAGACGCTGGCGTAAGCGAGGGATCGGCCATGAGCCAATCGATAGAAAACCAGAGCCGTCGCCGCTTCCTGCAAGGCTCCGCTGCGGGGCTGACCTTGGCGGTGTACTTCCCCTGGGCGATGAAACCGCAGCTCGCCCTCGCAGACGGCCAAGCCGCCGCGCCGGCATTCGAGCCCAACGCGTTTGTGCGAATCGGCGAGGACAACAGCGTCACCGTGTACGCCAAGCACCTGGAAATGGGGCAGGGCGCCTACTACCGGTCTGGCGACCATCGTGGCTGAAGAACTGGACGCCGCGTGGTCGCAAGTGCGGGTCGAAAGTGCCGCCGCCGACGCCAGTCGCTACAGCAACTTGCAGTGGGGCTCGCAAGGCACCGGCGGCAGCAGCGCCATCGCCAACTCGTGGGAACAACTGCGCAACGCCGGCGCCTCGGCGCGCGCCATGCTGGTGGCAGCCGCTGCCCAGCGCTGGCAGGTGCCGGCGAGTGCCATCACGGTTGCCGATGGGGTGGTCAGCCACGCCGCCAGCGGCAAAACGGCCACCTTTGGCGAGCTGGCCAACGCCGCCGCCGAACAGCCAGTGCCGGCGCAGGTGCAGCTCAAAGACCCGAAAGACTTCAAGCTGATCGGCCAAGCGATACCGCGCAAAGACTCCGCCGCCAAGGTCAACGGCACCGCGCAGTACACCCAGGACATTCACCTGCCCGACATGCTCACCGCCGTGGTTGCCCACCCGCCGCGCTTTGGCGCCACGGTGAAATCCTTCGACGCCAAACCGGCGTTGGCGGTGCCCGGCGTGGTCGACGTGGTGCAGATTCCCAGCGGCGTCGCCGTGCTCGCACGCGACACCTGGAGCGCCAAGCGTGGGCGCGACGCGCTGGTGGTGCAGTGGGATGAGACGGCCGCGTTCAAATCCAGTTCGGCCGAGCTGGAGGCGCGCTTCAAAAACTCGCCGAAAAACCCGGCGCCGTGGCCCTCAAGAAAGGCGATGCCGACACCGCCATGACCCAGTCCAAGCACGTGCAGGAGGCCGCGTACGACTTCCCGTACCTGGCCCACGCCGCGATGGAGCCGATGAACTGCGTCATTCGCGTAGGCAAAGACCTGTGCGAAGCCTGGTTTGGCGCGCAGATGCAAACCTACAACCAGCAAGTGCTGGCCGAGCTGTTCGGACTGAAGGTCGAGCAAGTCAAAATCAACACCCTGTACGCCGGCGGCAGCTTTGGGCGGCGTGGCAGCAAGAATGCCGATTACATTCTGGAAACCGCCCACATCGTCAAAGCCATCAACGCCCGCGCCCCGGTGAAAATGGTGTGGCTGCGCGAAGACGACATGCAGGCTGGCCTCTATCGCCCCATGTTTCACCACACCCTGCGTGCCGGTCTGGACGACAAGGGCAATTGCTGGCGTGGCAGCATCGTCTGGTTGGCCAATCGGTGCTGGCCGGTTCCCCATTCGGCGCCGGCATGAAAGACGGCATCGACCCCACCTCCGTCGAGGGCGCGTCCAATCTGCCGTACAGCATCGACGCCATGCTGGTTGATCTGCACACCCCCGACGACATCCCCGTACCGGTGCAGTGGTGGCGCGCAGTGGGCTTCACGCACACGGCGTTTTCCACCGAAACCTTCCTCGACGAATTGGCCCAGGCCTCGGCGCAAGACCCCGTCGCCTGGCGCCTGGGCATGCTCGACAAACACCCGCGCCATGCCGGTGTGCTGAAACTGGCCGCCGAGAAAGCCGGTTGGGACAAACCGCTGCCGCCCGGCAAAGACGGCGAGCGCCGGGGCCGTGGCGTCGCGGTGCACGAAGCCTTTGGCTCGTTTGTCGCCGAGGTGGCGGAAGTGACCGTGCAAAGCAACGGCCGCTTCAAAGTCGACCGCGTGGTGTGCGCCGTGGACTGCGGCATTGTCGTCAACCCCGACGTGGTCCGCGCCCAAGTGGAAGGCTGCGTGGGCTACGGCTTGTCGGCGGCACTGAGCGAAGCCGTGACCTTTACCGACGGCAAAGCCGAGCAGAGCAACTTCCACAACTACACGCCGCTGCGCATCAACGACATGCCCGTCGTTGAAGTGCACATCGTGCCGTCGGCCGCCGCGCCCACCGGCATTGGCGAGCCTCCGTTGCCGCCACTGGCACCTGCCGTGGCCAACGCGCTGGCGGCGGCGACGGGCAAGCGCATCCGGCGTCTGCCGATTGGCAACCAGTTGGTCGGTTGACCATGCAGCACCTCGACGTGCACGTCGCCGAGCAGGCGCTGGCCTGGGCTAGCGCTGGCGAAACGGTGTGGCTGTGCACCGTGCTCAGCACCTTCGGCTCATCGCCCCGTGAACCCGGCTCCATGCTGGCCGCGCGCGCCGATGGCCAGCACGTCGGCTCGTTGTCGGGCGGCTGTGTAGAGGAAGACTTTCTCGAACGTCTGCAAGCCGGTGCCTTCGAGCGTGACGTCAGCACCGTGCGCTACGGCGACCCGGATGGCCCACAAGGCGCGCGAATCGCCTTGCCCTGCGGCGGCATTCTCAACGTGCTGGTGGAACGTCTGGCGCCAACCATTGCTACCCGCGAGCAACTGGAAACGCTGCTGGACACGCTGCTCGGCCAGCGCCACGTGATCCGCCAGATCGACGTGCGCAGCGGCGCGGCAACGGTGCTCGCCGACGACGGACTGGGGCAACGGGTGACCGAACTGCCCGACCAGCATCAAGTCCATATCCGCGTTGGCCCGGCGGCCCGGCTGATCATTGCCGGCATCTCACCGGTCTCGGTGGCCTGCGCCGAATTTGCCCGCACCCTGGGCTTTGAAGTGATCGTCTGCGACCCGCGCGAAGAGGCGCAGGCCGGCTTCACGGTGCCGGGCATTGAGGTGCGTAAGGAACTGCCGTCATCGTTCATCGCCGCCGGCGGTTGCCACGGCGCCACCGCCATCGTCGCGCTCACCCACGACCCACGCATCGACGACCTGGCCATGATCGAGGCGGTGCGTACTTCGGCGTTTTACATCGGCGTGATGGGCTCGCTGCAAACCTCACAAAAACGCGCTGAGCGTTTGCGTCGTTCTGGTGGTTTGAGCGACGCCGACATTGCCCGATTGCACATGCCGATTGGCTTGGACCTGGGCAGCAAAACACCAGCCGAAATCGCCCTGGCCGTGATGGCCGATATCGTGCGGGTACGGCGCGGTAGATGAATTGATTTAGTAGGAGCGGCTTCAGCCGCGAGCTTTTGATCTATCGCTCGTGATCTACCCTGCACCGTTCACGAAACATTCAGCCCACGCGGTAATGAATGAGAATTCAAAACTGAGCCAGACGAGAAACTCGGGATCCAGTATTTCAAGCCGTACACGGTAGATCGGCGAACGTATTCATTACGCGGGGTAGGTCAAAAGCGGAAGATCAAGATCTCGCGGCTGAAGCCGCTCCTACAGGGGCGGCTGCCCGCGCTGGCTATTTCCGTTTCGGCTGCTCAACCCGCAATGCATCCAGAATCAACGAAAACGCCGGCGAAGGCTGGCGGCGTGACGGGTAGTACAAGTGATACCCCGAGAACGGCGGACACCAGTCTTCCAACACACGGCGCAGTAAGCCCTGGCTCAGGTAAGGCTCGAATTCTTCCTCTGGCAAATACGCGATGCCCATGCCGCCGAGCACCGCGTCGGCCACGTGGGTGGTGGTGTTGAACACCAGTTGGCCGTCGACCCGCACTTTTACCGGCTGCCCACGGCGCTCGAATTCCCAGGCATCGACGCCGCCATAGGTGGGAAAGCGAATGTTGATGCAGCGGTGATTGGCCAGGTCGCGCGGCGTTTTCGGGATCGGGTTGTCGGCGAAGTAATCCGGTGAAGCCACCGCCGCCATGCGTACGTCCGGGCCGATGGCGACGGCGATCATGTCTTGCGCCACCGTTTCGCTGAAGCGCACGCCGGCGTCGAAGCGGTCGGCGACGATGTCGCGAAAACCGTAGTTCACGTCCAGCTCCAGCTTGATATCCGGGTACTGGCGCAGCACCGGCATCAGCTTGGGCAGCAGGGTGGTTTTGATGATGTGGTCGCCGCAGGAAATGCGCACGGTGCCCGCCGGTTTGTCGCGCAGTTCGGTGAGGGCATCCAGCTCGGCTTCGATTTCGTCGAAACGATGGCCGATGGCTTCCAGCAACCGTTCGCCCGCCGCCGTGAGCGAAACGCTGCGGGTGGTGCGGGTCAGCAAGCGGATTTGCAACCGCGCCTCCAACGCCGACACCACCTGACTGATCGCCGGCTGCGTGACGCCTAAATGCGCCGCCGCCCGGGTAAAACTGCCCTCACGCGCCACCGTCACGAAGGCCAGCAGATCGTTGAAATTGTGTTTAGTCATCGCCGTACGCGCCCTGTGTTCCGCAACGAGATCGCGGGTGTTGACCAACCTGTAGGAGCGACTTCAGTCGCGATCCCTGGCAACGAAATTCTCGCCCATTAATGGCTCAGTTATTCATCAGCCCAGCTTATAGCCCAAGTAAGCATTCATCAGCTAATCATTAGCTGCCAGGACCGTCACAATCGCCACTCGTAAAACCGAAGCCCTCAGCCGGCGCGGCAATGCGTGCTTGCCCACTCCTTCAACAGGTGCGTCCGATGAATCGATTCAGCGTTCTGCTTTGCCTTTTTGCTCAGCTCGTTTACCGCCATGGGAGCCGACATGTCCAACGGTGCCAATAACTTCTACACCAGCGAAAACGTCACGGTGCAGAAGGTGCAGTTCAACAACCAATACCAGATGCGCGTTGCCGGCAATCTGTTTATGCCCAAGGGCATCAAGCCTGGCAGCAAGAATCCGGCGATCATCGTCGGCCACCCGATGGGGGCGGTGAAGGAGCAGAGCGCCAACCTCTACGCCACGAAAATGGCCGAGCAGGGTTTCGTCACCTTGTCGTTGGATTTGTCGTTTTGGGGCGAAAGCGAAGGGCAGCCGCGCAATGCGGTGTCGCCCGACATCTATGCCGAGGACTTCAGCGCTGCCGTGGATTTTCTCGGCACCCACGCCCTGGTGGATAAACAACGCATCGGCGTGATCGGCATTTGCGGCAGCGGCAGCTTTGTGATCAGCGCGGCGAAAATCGACCCGCGTATGAAAGCCATCGCCACGGTCAGCATGTACGACATGGGCGCCGCCAACCGTAACGGCCTCAACCACGGCTTCAGCCTGGAACAGCGCAAACGCGCCATCGCCCAGGCGGCGGAGCATCGCTATGTGGAATTCACCGGCGGCGACAAGGCCTACACCAGCGGCACCGTGCACAAGCTCGACGCCAATTCCACCGCGATTGAACGCGAGTTCTATGACTTCTACCGCACCCCGCGCGGCGAGTTCACGCCGGCTGGCCAGTCGGGCGAACTGACCACTCACCCGACGCTGACCAGCAACGTCAAGTTCATGAACTTCTACCCGTTCAACGACATCGAGACCATTTCGCCACGCCCCATGCTGTTCATTACCGGCGCCAACGCGCACTCCCGTGAGTTCAGCGAAGCGGCGTACAAGCTGGCCGGCGAACCCAAGCAACTGGTGGTCATCCCTAACGCCGGGCATGTGGATCTGTACGACCGCGTCGAGCTGATTCCTTTCGCCACCCTCACTGACTTTTTCCGAGCGAACCTCAAATAATGACTGTTGCCGACAACCCCGCCACCCAACCCGCTGCGCACGGCTGGAGTGCTGTGCTGGCAATGTCGGTGGCCGCCTTCGCCTTGGTGGCCTCCGAGTTTTTGCCGGTGAGCTTGCTCACGCCCATCGCCACGGATTTGCACATCAGCGAAGGCCAGGCGGGGCAGGCGATCGCGGTGTCCGGCGCGTTTGCGGTGATCACCAGCTTGAGCATCGCCAAGCTCGCGCGGCAGATGGATCGCCGCGTGTTGCTGCTGTGGCTGACGCTGCTGATGGTGGTCTCCGGCACCTTGGTGGCGGTGGCGCCGAGTTACCCGATTTTCATGCTTGGGCGCGCATTGATTGGCGTGGCCATTGGCGGCTTCTGGTCAATGTCGGCCGCCACCGTGATTCGCCTGGTAGCGCCGGCCAACGTGCCGCGCGCCCTGGCGATTCTTAACGGCGGCAACGCGCTGGCTTCTGTGGTGGCAGCGCCGGTGGGCAGTTACCTCGGGGCGATCATCGGCTGGCGCGGCGCGTTCTTCGCCGTGGTGCCGCTGGCGGCCATTACGTTCTTGTGGCAGTGGCTGACGCTGCCGCGTTTGGTGCCTCTGGCAGGCGCCAATGCGCGTGGGCTGCTGACGGTGCTGAAACGGCGGGAAGTGCTGTCTGGGTTGTTAGCGGTGAGCCTGTTTTTTATGGGCCAGTTCACCTTGTTCACCTACCTGCGGCCGTTTCTGGAAAGCGTCACCCATGTCAGCCCGTCGGGGTTGTCGCTGATGCTGTTGGTGCTTGGTGTGTGCGGGTTTATTGGCACGGCGCTGATAGGGTTGCTGCTCAACCGCACGCTGTTCCCGACGCTGGTGATCATTCCGCTGCTGATGGCGGTGATTGCCCTGGTGCTCACCGGGTATGGCGACTCGCAACTGCTCACCGCCGGCTTGCTGGCGCTGTGGGGATTGGTCGCCACCTCGGCGCCGGTGGCCTGGTGGACCTGGTTGGCCAGAACCCTGCCCGACGACGCCGAAGCGGGCGGCGGCCTGATGGTCGCCATCGTGCAGTTGGCCATTACGTTTGGCGCCACGGCCGGTGGCGTGGTGTTCGACGCCCACGGCTACCAAACCACCTTCGGCCTGAGTGCCGGCATGTTGGTGGTGGCGGCGGTGCTGGCCGTCTGGGCCGCGGCCTGCACGCGCAACAGCCGTTTACGGGCGATGGATCAGCCGGCGGTCTAGGCCCATTGCAAGCTGTTATAGCGGCCATGCGCCTCTGATATTGGCGTGGGCGCCGTGGGCTCCCTAGAGTCGGGCGGCGACCCATTCCAACAAGATCAGAAGAGTCTAGCCATGCCTCGTTTCCGCCTGAGCGCCCTTGCTGTGGCGCTGGTGTTTTCGTCTGCCACGTTTGCCGATACACCGCTCGAATCGAAACCCGCTTCGCCCGCCACCCGCGCCCTCAATCAGGCGTGGCTACAGCGTTTACCGTTCGCCGATACGGCCGACTTCGACGACGCCCGTCGCGGCCTGGTCGCACCGTTCACCGGCGTAATCAACAACGAAGCCGGGCAGCCGGTGTGGAACCGCGCCGCCTATAACTTTATCGACAACGCCGCCGCGCCAGACAGCGTGAACCCGAGCCTGTGGCGTATCGCGCAGTTGAATAACCTCGCCGGTCTGTTTCAGGTGAGCGAACGCATCTACCAGGTTCGAGGCTTGGATTTGTCCAACATGACGCTGATCGAAGGCGACAGCGGCGTGATTGTCATCGACCCGTTGATCAGCGCCGAAACCGCCCGCGCCGGGCTGGATCTGTATTTCCAGCACCGCCCGCGCAAACCCGTGGTGGCAGTGATTTACAGCCATGCCCATGTCGATCATTTCGGCGGCGTGCGTGGAGTGATCGACGAGGCCGACGTGAAGGCCGGCAAGGTGCGCGTGATAGCGCCGGACGGCTTCTACGAACATGCCATCAGCGAGAACGTACTGGCCGGCCCGGCCATGATGCGTCGGGCGCAATACATGTACGGCGCGCTGCTGCCGCGCAGCGCCCAGGGGCAGGTGGACGCAGGCCTGGGCAAAGGCACGCCGAGCAATGCGCGAGTGACCTTGATCGCGCCCAGCGAAGTGGTCAGCAAGCCGTTGGAAACCCGCACGGTCGACGGCGTGGAAATCGAATTCCAGCTCACCCCCGGCACCGAAGCGCCGGCGGAAATGAACCTGTACTTCCCGCAATTCAAAGCGCTGTGCATGGCCGAAAACGCCACCCACACCCAACACAACATCCTTACGCTGCGCGGTGCCCAGGTGCGCGATGCGAAAGTGTGGGCGCAGTACCTCGACGACGCGCTGGTGCGCTACGGCAATAAAACCGACGTGCTGTTCGCCCAACACCACTGGCCCACCTGGGGCGCGCAAGGCATCGGCAGTTACCTGGCCGATCAGCGCGACATGTACGCGTTCCTCGACAGCCAGACGCTGCGGCTGATCAACCAGGGCTTGGGCCCGGTTGAAATCGCCGCGCAGCTCACCTCGCTGCCGCCGCGTCTGGCCAACAAATGGTACAGCCGCGATTACTACGGTTCCCTCAGCCACAACGTGCGCGCCGTGTACCAGCGCTACATGGGCTTTTACGACGGCAACCCGGCTACTCTTGATCCGTTGCCGCCGCAAGCGGCTGGCGTGCGCTATGTGCAAGCCATGGGTGGCGCCCAAGCGGTGCTGAATCTCGCCCGTCAATCGGTCGAAAGCGGCGACTACCGCTGGGCCGCGCAAGTGCTCAACCACTTGGTATTCGCCGAGCCGGACAACCAACAGGCCCGTGCCCTGCAAGCCGATGTACTGGAACAACTCGGCTACCAGAGCGAGAACGCCACCTGGCGCAACGTCTACCTCAGCGGCGCTTTCGAACTGCGCAACGGCGTGGCCACCAGCAAACCGCGCAGCACCGCGCCGGACATGGTTCGCGCACTCACCCCGAGTTTGTTCTTCGACTACCTGGCCGTGCGCATCGACGCCCTGAAAGCCGCCGACGAAGACCTCACTATTAACTGGCACTTCACCGACCTCAACGAGGATTACGCCCTGACCCTGCGCAACGGCGTGCTCACCCACCGCAACGGCAGCCGCCACGAACACGCCGACATCAACGTCAGCATGAGCAAGGAACTGCTTGATCGCATCGCCTTAAAGGAAACCGGGTTTCTAAAAGAATCGATGATTGGCGGCATCGACATTGAGGGCGGGAAACTCAAATTACTGAAACTGCTCGGCGGCTTGGATGAGGCGAATTCGCCGTTTAATTTGGTGACACCGTAAGCAAAAAGCATCGCGGCTGAAGCGGAGTGCCGCCCAGCCGCTCCTACAGTAGGCCGATGATCCCCTGTGGGAGCGGCTTTAGCCGCGATGCTTTTAATCAATAGACGCCGGACTAAACGCAGCAAAGCCCAAAAAACCCGCCATTACCGCCACCGCCAACCCCGTCCCCAACACCATCCAAACCCGCGCTTCACCCAGCTCACGTTGCATCATCGCCACGCTATGCCGGTACCGCCGGCCTTCGCTAACGGCCAACCACGCCGCCGTGCCCAGCGCGAGCCCCAGCACCCATACCTGATGCCCGCGCAGCGCCAGACACGCCACCACCAGCAGCGACAATTGCGTACGCCGCCATGCCAGGGCGGTGCGTTCGGCTTGCAGGCCGAGGTCGGTTTCAGCCATGGCCGCGCAGCCAGAACAAAGCCAACAACAGCAGCGCCGCCAGCCCGCAGCACAGGGCCAGTAGCGGCACCAGCCCGGCCAATGGCAACGGGCGGCCGTGGCGTAGTGCGCGTTCCACGGCCAGCCAACGTAAGCACGCGCCGCCGCATACCAGCATGCTCAGGGCCAACAGACTCAAGGTCATGGCCAGGCGCAGCAACGGTTCGAAGGCGTGGGTGGCAAAGGTTTCGACGGCGATGCCGCCGCCCAGCAGGGCCAACGCCGTGCGGATCCAGGCGAGAAAGGTGCGTTCGTTGGCGAGGGTAAAACGCGGGTCGGGCTCGGTGCCGCCGAGTAGCGTGTGCGCCAAGGGTTTGCGTGGGGCAGGTGGGTTCATGGGTGACCTGGAATAAAAAAACGCCGCCGGGCTCTCACACCCGACGACGTGGGGAAGGGATCAGCGCAGGCCTTTGCTACGCAGTGCGCCCGGCGAGTAATCCGAGGCGCTGGCTTTGTAGGTGAAGTCGAACGGCTGGCGCTGTTCGTTGGTCAGGCCCGAGGCCAGGTAGCGGCCGTTGTTGAGGTCGTAGGTGATTTCCATGGCGTTCACCGCCGCCTGGCCGACGCCGTGGTAGTAGCTGTGCGCTTCGCCCACGCGCCAGAGTTCGCCACGGTTGTCGTAGTGGTCGGCTTCGAGAATCGCCCAGGTGTCTTCGTCGATGAAGTAGTGACGCTTGCTGTAGATGTGGCGCATGCCGGGTTTCAGCGTGCCGATCACTTCCCACACACGGTGCAGTTCGTAACGGGTGGCGTCGGGGTTGATGTGGCCGGGCGTCAGCAGGTTTTCGTACTTCAGGTCTGGCGAGGCCAGGCGGTAGCTGTTGTAGGGCACATAGAGGTTTTTCTTGCCCACCAGTTTCCAGTCGTAGCGATCCGGTGCGCCGTTGAACATGTCGCGGCTGTCGGCGGTGCGCATGCCGGCGGTGGTGGGGCCGGCGGTGTCGTATGCCACGCTCGGGGCGCGACGAACTCGGCGCTGGCCGGCGTTATAGACCCACGACAAGCGCGGCTCAGTCACTTGGTCGAGGGTCTCGTGCACCAACACCACCTCGCCGACCATGCGCGAGGGCGCGGTGATCTTGTGGCTGTAGTAGTAAAGAATGTTGCCCGCTTCGTCCGGTTTCAGGCCGCTGACGGCTTCGCGGCGGCTGAAGTATTGCAGCGTGGTCATGAGGGTGTAGGCGCCGTCTTTTTGCGGCGCGGCGCTGTCGGTGGTCAGGCTGAAGCTGGGGTTGCGGTTGCGCGTCAGGTGGTTCCACAACACTTCCAGGCCGGTTTTGGGCACGGGGAAGGCGACCACGCCGGCAAAGCCTTGCACGCCGTTGCCGTCGTTGATCAGCTTGGCTTCGGTGGCGTTGCGCGCAGCGGCGGCGCTGGCTTGATCGTCCACGGCCACGGAGCGATGACTCGGGTAAACCGGCAGGCGGAAGGTCTCGGGAAAGTGTTGCAACAGGGCGATTTGCCCCGGGCTGAGTTGATCTTTGTATTGGCTGTAGTTGCGCGCGTCGATGGTGAACAGCGGCTTCTCGTTGGCATACGGATCGGCCGGCGTGCCGTTGCTGGTCAGCGCCGGCTTGGTGCTCTTCAGGCCGCCGTCCCAGGCCGGAATCTTGCCGTCGGCACTGGCGGCGCGCTCAGCGCCGATGGGGGTCAAGTCGCTTTTCAGGTGCGCCGCTTCGTCCGCCGTGACGGCAGCATGGGCCGCGCTCGCCAACAGGCTGGTGAGTAACAGGCAGCGTTGAATCAGGCAGTAAACAGGTTTCATGGGAACTCCTTCAGAAATTCACGCCGACGCTGATGGACACATAGTCGCGGTCGCCGCGGGTGCCGTAGTCGCCGTCGATAAAGTCGGTGTAAGCCAGGCTCGCGTTGTAGGTGTTGTTCAGCGAGGCATCGAGGCCGACGCTGATGGCCTTGGAGCCTTCGCTGAAGGCCGAGCCTTCGCCGGGGCCGTTGCCCTCCACGTCGTGTTGCCACGACAGGTTCGGGCGCAGGTCCACGCCGGCGATCGCGTTCGGGTAGCTGAGGTTGGTGCGCAGGCGGTAGCCCCACGAGAACGGCGTCAGGAAGCCTTTGTCGTTGCAATGTTCCGGCGTGCGCGAGTTGTTCAGGCATACGCTGTTGTTCGCCAATACGCCGCTGCCAAAGGTGCCGCTGCGGCCGTAACGCGGCCCGTATTTGCCTTCCAACCCACCGACATAGGTGGCGCCCACTTCGCCCACGACCACCATCTGATCAGCGCCCAATACCTGGCTGAACGAGTGCGTGGCGGTGACTTGCGCCTGGCTGACTTCCTTGCGGCGGTAGCCGTTGAACAGCGCGCTGTTGGCCGGCGGGCGTGTGCCGTCTGCTACCAGCGGCGAGCGCGAGGCGTTGTTGAGCAGCGACTGGATGATGTCGGTACCGTTGAGCTGAATCGGCATGTTTGGCCGGTAGCTGATCTCGCCTTGCAGCGCGGTGCCGGTGTCCAGATTGGTGGAGAAGCTCAGGCCGTACAGGCGAATGTCTTCCGGGTACTGCGCCAGGTATTGCGAGGTGCCCATGCGCAACGCGCCTGCCAGGGTTTGCCCGGCGCCGGCCAGAAACGCATTGCAGTTGCCCAGCGGTATGCCGGCGTTGCTGCACAGGCGGCCGGCAAACGCGGTGTTGGTGGCGTAGGGGCTGCTGATGGTGCCCATGTACGGCAAGCGGCTGTGGTAGTTGGCGATGTAAGCGCCGAACTCGGTGTCCAGCTCGGCAGCAAACCAGCGCAGCGACATGCCCCACTGGCCGCTGTTGCGCGCGTCGTCGTCTTTGGCGCGGGGGATGCGGATGCCTTCATCTGTCAGGTTGACGCCAAACGGCGTCAGTCCGCGCACCGCCGTGGCGTTGCCGGTCAGCACGTTGCCCACGTCCAGGCCGTCGCAGCCGTCGGCGAGAAAGTCGTTGCTGGAAAAGAAGGTGCCGCAGTTGTCGAGCTGGGTCTGTTCCCAGTCCAACTGGTAGAAGAAATCGCTCGACAGCGACTCGGTGAGGTTCTGCGACACGTAGAACATATTCACCGGCACCAGGCCTTCTTTCACTTCCGAGCCAGGGCGGCGCAGGGCCGACAGGTTGAACGGGTTGACCACGTTGAGCCCGCCCTGGATAAACGTGCTCTCACCCCAGTTCACCACTTGCTTGCCGAGGCGTGCCGAGCCCGGTTGATTGGCGAGGGTGTAGTTGTAATAAGCGAAGGCATCCAGCAGTTCGGCGCCGGCCGATTTCGCTGACTGTTTGCGGTTGTTGTCTTCCACGTTTTTGAAGCGCTGGTCTTCGTCGCGCAGCACGTAGTCGTACCAATAACTGCCGCGCAAAAACACGCCCATGTCGCCGTGGCGCAGTTCCAGATCGTGGTTGCCTTTGAACAAGCCGGAGAAGGCATCGCCAGAGGCAAAGTTGCGGCGGCCATCGTCGCCGGTGGCGCTTTGCAGTTGCTTGGGGTCGGGGTTGGCGGTGGAAATGCTGGTGCCAATGGACAACGAAGAGTCCAGCTGGCCTTCAACTTCGCCGAGTTGGAAATCCACGGCCATGGCATTACCGAACAGGCAACTTAGCGGCAATAACAAATAGGCTGGCGTGATAACGCCGTATCGCTTGAATTTCATCACTCTCTATCCTCTTGTTGTTGTCGAGTGAGTTAAAAGTTCAGGCGCAAAGGCAATAAGAGTTGAATCAGCAGGCACTGCCAGGCCTCGCCGTAAGCGGCGGGGTACGGGGGTTCGACGCGGTTGAAAGGCGGACGAAAGTTATGCCTTGTTTCCAGGCTTATTGTTCTGCGCGGTGAGGTTCGCGTTATAAAGCGGTGGTGGAAAACTCCAAGGTTTAATAGTTGATCGCTTGTGTTTCATCGATACTATGGGCGCACGAAAAGCCCCACAAATAGTGTCTTTGCATACTTGCCATACCGCTTTGGCATGGCTTGAGAGAAGGGTGTTATGACCTTAAAACAGCTTCGCTACCTGATCGCCATCGCCGAGGCTGGCAGCTTTTCCTCGGCCGCGCGCCGGGCCTACATCGCGCAGCCGGCACTGAGCCGGCAGATCGGCTTGCTGGAGAGCGAGCTGGAGCTGCAATTGCTTGAACGCCAGCACGACGGCGTGGTGCTCACCGACGCCGGGCGCCGGCTTTATGAAGTGGCGCGCTCGGTGGTGCAAAAGCTCGATTCGGTAAAGGACGAACTCAGCTCCACGCGAGGCGATCCGAAAGGCCAGGTGGCCATCTCCATTCCCGCCACGGCCTCGACCTTGCTGCTGCCGGAAATCATTTCCCGCGCGGCGGAAAAATTCCCCAACATCATTCTCACCGTGTGGGACGGGCTGACCCGCGAAGGCGGCCAGGCGATTGAGTTGGGCAAAGTGGATTTCGGCGTGGTGCCCAATGCCGAGGAGCTGGAGCACGTTACCGCCGAGCCGATTTTCACCGAGGATTTGTATTGGGTTGGGCGCGGTCCGGGGTTGGAGAGTGACGAGCCGATTACCCTCGCCGAAGCGGGCGCCACCCGTTTGGTCATGGCGCCACGGGCGTTGCACTTGCGCCGCCGAATCGAACAGGCGGCGATGGAGGCGGGGGTGAACTTGAATGTGGCCTATGAGCAGCAGTCGGCGCCGGGTATCGGCAGTCTGGTGCGCACCGGCCTGGCGGCGACCATCAGCAATTGGCCGCCGCTGGAAGAGCTGTTCAAGCCGACGTCGGCGCGGCTGATTGTCGAGCCGCGCATCACCCGCACGGTGTCGATTGCTCACTCCATTCACAAGCCGCTGTCGTTTGCCGCCTCGTGCATGCACGACCTGGTGCGCACCATTTTGCTCGACGCGGTGCGCGAGGGGCGGTGGCGCGGCAGCTTGATCGAGCGCAGCGCCGACGACTTCACTCAGGCGATGGAGCCGGCTGCCAGCGCGTCGTCCTGAGCCAGGCGCTGCTGCGAGCGTTGCGGGTTCATGGTCACCAGCCCGATCAGCCCGGCCACCAGCGCCACCACGCCGCACACCAGAAAGCCCAGCGCGTAACCTTCCGGGTGATTGGCGCCTGCGCCGTGCACCAACAAACCGGTGACTACCGGCGCCGACAACCCGGCCAGCGAGGCCACGCCATTGCCGATGGCCAGGATGCCGCCGCGTTGGCTGCTGGGGGTGAACTCGGCGAGCATTGCCGGGCCGACCGAGTACATCACCAAGGCGAAACCGCCGCTCAAGGTCAGGGTGATGATGCGCGTGGTTACGGACAGTTCATGCATCATCAAACTGGCCGAAAACAGCCCGCTGACAATCAGGCACAGCGACACAAACGTGCCGCGCGCCACCCGCGATTGCACGCCACGGCGCATCAGGCGCTGCGACAACCACGCCATAAACAGGCTCAGCGGCGTGGTGACCACCACGAACAGCACAAACATTTTGCCGGTCTTCAGCGGGTCGATACCCAGGCCTATTTGCAGGTAGCTCGGCACCCAGGTGAGCGTCAGCGCCAGCGACCAGTTGGCGGCAAAGTGGCAGGCGTAGTTGCCCAATACGGTGGGGTCGGTGAGCAAGCGGCGATAGGGCACGCGGTGGCTGTCGGGCTTGAGCTGGGTGGCGCGCAGGGTGTCGAGCGTGCCTTCGCGGCCGAGCAGCAACCACAGTGCGCACCACACCAGGCCGATGGCCGCCAACACCGCGAAGTTGGCGCGCCAGCCGTAATTCAGGCTGATCCAGGGAATCATCGCGCCGGCCACCAACAGGCCCAGCGCGCCGCCCGAATGCAGCAACGCCACCGGCAGATTGCGGCGGTTATCGGGAAACCATTTGTACAGCGCGTGGGTGGCGACCGGCGAGGCCGGGCCTTCGCCGATGCCGAGCAACACGCGGCAGGCGACGATCATCCACAGCGAACTGACCAGCAGCATCGGCAGCTGAATCAGCGCCCAGAACAGGCCCATGCCCAGCAGCAGGGTGCGGGTGGGCCGACGGTTGGCGAGAAAGCCGCCGACCACCGCCGATACGGCAAACAGCCAATGCAGCGCGCCACCAATCAGGCCGAACTCGGTGGGGGTCAGTTGCAGTTCTTCGGTCATCGGCACGGCGACCAGGCCGATCACCACTTTGTCGAGGAAGTTGACCAGCATCATCAGCGCCAGCAGCACGGCGATGGTCCAGGCCGTGGCGGGGCGGTAGGCGGGAGTAGGGAGCGTCATGGCGCGATCTCATTGTTGTTATTCGGAAGGTGAAACGGCCCCGTCGTTCCTCCCTGGTGCGACGGGGCGAGGCGGGCGTTTAGCCCGGCAACAAGATGCCTTTGGCGATGGTGTTGCGCTGGATTTCGCTGGTGCCGGTGAGCACGCGCATCATGCGCGTGGCGCGGAATAACCACTCCACCGGATGACCTTGAATCAGCCCGGCACCGCCATGGATCTGCACCGCCTTGTCGGCAATGCGAAACGCGGTTTCCGAGGCGAACAATTTGCACATCGGCGCCTGCACCTTGATGTCGCCGCCGGCATCGTTATTGGCGGCCGTGGCGTACATCATGCTGCGCGCGGCATACAGCTCGGTGGCCATGTCGGCGAGCATATGGTTGATGCTCTGGAACATGGCAATCGGCTGGCCGAACTGCTTGCGGGTGCGGGCGTAATCCAGCGACAGGTTCAGCGCCAGGCCGGCCATGCCGAGCATGGTCGGGCAGTGCAGCAGTCGGTTCAGGGTAATGCGCCCCATCGCCAGTTTGAAGCCTTCGCCTTCCTCGCCAATGCGGTTGGCCGCCGGCACGCGCACCTTGTTCAGGCTGATATTGCCGTGGGCGCCGCCGCCTGACATCACCGAATAATCGCTGTCCACCAGCACGCCTTCAGCATGCAAATCGACAAAGAACGCCGAGATGCCTTTCGGCCCACGGCCCGGCTCGGTCACGGCCAACAGCACCGCCAAATCGGCGTAGGTGGCGCCGGAGATATAGCGCTTGGCGCCGCTCAGCACATAGTCGTCACCGTCACGCACGGCCGAGGTGGTAATGGCCGTGGCGTCGGAGCCAGCTTCGGCTTCGGTGAGGGCGAAACACACGGCTTTTTCGGCGTGGCAGATGGGGCGCAGAAACGCCTCGATCTGGTGTTCATTCGCCACCTTGAACAAATGCCCCACGCGTGGCGGGCCGGACAGCTCGCCAAGAATATGCGGCGCCAGCGGGCAGCCGGTGAGCACAGCTGCTTCCTTCACCGCGCACAGCTCGGCAACGGTCAGCCCGGCGCCGCCGAGTTCCTGCGGCAGCATGGCGTTGTAGAAGCCCAACTCGCAGGAGCGCTGCCACACCTGGCGCAGCAGCGGCTTAGCCACCGGCTCGCCCCAAACGATGCCTTCGCGCTTTACCAAGGCATCCAGTTCATCGCGCACAAAGGCCTGAATGCCGGCAATCAGGTCGCTGGCTTTTTCGCTTACGTTAATCATGGTCGTCCCCTTAAATGCGGCGTTCGCTGTTCTGCCAATACGCTTCGCGAATCAGGCGGCGCACGACTTTCCCGTTGGGGTTCTTGGGCAACTCCTGAACGAAGTCCACCGCGCGCGGCTTCTTGAAACCGGCCAGCGATTGCCCGCAGTGTTCGATGATGGCTTCGGCGCTGAGGCTCTGGCCTGGCTTGAGCACCACCACCGCACGAACCGCCTCGCCCCATTGTTCGTCCGGCACGCCGACCACGGCGGCTTCGAACACTTCGGGCAGGCTGTAGAGCACTTGTTCGACTTCGGTGGGGTAGATATTGAAGCCGCCGGAAATGATCATTTCCTTTTTGCGGTCGACGATAAACACGTAGCCGCGCTCATCCACCGTGGCCAGGTCGCCGGTCAGGTAGTAGCCATCGCGCATGACTTCGGCAGTTAGCTCGGGCGACTGCCAGTAGCCCTGCATGATGTCCGGGCCCTTGACCACGATTTCGCCGATGTCACCGGGACGCACGTCTTCAAAGTCGTCATTGACCACGCGCAGATCGGTCTCGAAATAGCAGCGGCCGCACGAGGCCAACAGGCGGGGGTCGTCGAGGTGGTCTTGCTCGGTCAACACGGTGACCAGCGAGCAGGTTTCCCCGGCGCCATAGCCTTGCACCAGAATCGGCCCGAACACCTCGATGGCTCGTTGCACCAACGCCGGCGCCATGGGCGCCGCGCCGTACATGACCACGCGCAGGCTGGACAAATCGTACTGCTCCACCCCCGGCACATTGACCAAGCGGTTGATCATCGCCGGCACCAAAAACAGCCGGGTCACGCGTTCGCGCTGGATGGTCTCGAGCAACAAACGGTCGTCGTATTTTTCCAGCAGCAAATTGCAGGCGCCCACCGCCAGCAGCGGCATGATCTGCATCCCGCTGGCGTGAGTGATGGGGCCGACATGGGCCATGACATCGGCCGGCGCCGCGCGCCGCGACGGGCTGGCGATGCTCTTACGGATCAGCGCCTTGCGGTTGCCAAACGACAACATCGCCGCCTTTAGCACACCGGAGCTGCCCGAGGTGTAATGCAGCACGGCCAGCGCGTCGTCGGCCGGGTCGGCGTGCACGGGCGCTTCGCTGCCGCTGGCGAGTACGGCGCTGTAGCTGATATCGCCGCTTTCGTCGTTCAGCGAAATGATCCACTGCAACCGCGCCACCTCGCCACGACGCGCCTTGAGCGCAGCGGCGAAACGGCTATCGGCGACTACCGCCTGGCTGTGGGAGTCGTTGAGCACCTGGATGATTTCATCCAGCGAGAGGCGGGCGTTGATCGGCACCTTGACCATGGCGCGCTTGTATAGCGCGATTTCCGCCTCCACCAGCTCCACCCGATTGGGCGCCAGGATGGCGACATGCGCGCCTTCGGCCAGGCCGAGCGCCGACAGGCCGGAAGCCAGGCGATTGGTGCGACGTTCGAGTTCGGCGAAGGTCAGGCGTTGTTGGCTGTCGATCAGCGCCATGTGGTCAGGCCAGTACAACGCGCTGCGGCTGACGATTTTTCCTAAGTTCACTGTTGTTGTTCTCACCGGCAGGAAATGTGCGCCGATGCTACTGAGGGGGGGGCTTAAGAGAACCAATACAACAGTACGATGCAGGCCATAACGTTTCGGAATGGCCGTGTTTTTCTCAACCTGTGGGAGCGACTTCAGTCGCGATTCCTGGAAACGGCGGTCACGAATTCCGTATGCAGGGATCGCGACTAAAGTCGCTCCTACAAAGGCGGTACGCTGCGCGGTCCGGCGTGATTTCGCCTTGCCTGGCTCTAGCCAAGAAGCCCGCTATACCGCGTGTTTCTGTGGGAGCGACTTTAGTCGCGATTCCTGGAAATATCTGGGCCCGAGTAACGGCTGGCCCTCACCCCTAGCCCCTCTCCCGTAAACGGGAGAGGGGAACGGATCGGCGTACACGGTCAGCTCCCTCTCCCGTTTACGGGAGAGGGTTGGGGTGAGGGGCTGTTGAATTTGAAGGGGCGAGGTTTAGTGGAACAACAGCGCAGTAATGGCGTCCGCTTCCAGCGGCCGGCTGAGGAAATACCCCTGACCTTCGTCGCAGCCCACGGCGTTGAGCATGGCCAAATGCTCGGCCGTTTCGATGCCCTCGGCGGTGACGGTCAGCGACAGCGCGTGCCCCAGGCCAACGATGGCGAGGATGATGGCTCTGTCTTCTTCGCTGCCTTCGATGCAGTTGAGAAAGCTGCGGTCGATTTTCAGGCCGTCCAAGGGGAAGGTGCGCAGGTAGCTGAGGGACGAATAGCCGGTGCCGAAGTCGTCCATGGCCAGGCGTACGCCCAGCTGTTTCAGTGTGTCCATCATTTCCAGGGCGCCGGCAGCATCTTCGATCATCACGCTTTCGGTGATTTCCAATTCGACGCGCCCCGGGCTGATGGCCGATTCACGCAGGGCGCTTTCGATGCGCTCGACCAGGTCGCCGCTTTTGAATTCGATGGGCGACAAGTTGATGGAGATAAACACGCTTTCCGGCCAGGTGGCGGCCTGGCGGCACGCGGTGCTGATGACCCAGTTGCTCAGCGCGATGATCAAACCGGTTTGCTCGGCAATCGGGATAAAGGTGTCGGGCGGTATCAGCCCGCGCTCTGGGTGCTGCCAGCGCACCAAGGCTTCGACGCCGACCAGGCGGCCATCGGCGATGCAGTAGCGCGGTTGGTAGTGCAGGCGCAGTTCGTTGTGCTGAATGGCAAAACGCAGGTCGGTTTCCAAGCGACGGCGTTCGATGATTTTCGTGTTCATTTCCCCCGAATAGAAACGCCATGTGCTGCGCCCGCCGGCTTTGGCTTCATAAAGCGCGATGTCGGCATAGCGCAGCAGTTCGCTGGCTTCCATCGCGTCGTTGGGCGCCATGGCAATGCCAATGCTGGCGCTGACGAAGGTTTGCTGGCCGTCGACGTCGATGGGCTGTTCGATGGAGTCGAGCAAACGTTGGCACAGGGTTTCGACATGGCCCTGGGTGGTCAGGTCGGTGAGGATCAGCACGAACTCATCGCCACCAAAGCGGGCCACCAGATCGTCCTGGCGCACGCATTCGGTTAGCCGCGCCGACACCACGTTGAGCACCACATCGCCGGCCGCGTGGCCGAGCAGGTCATTCACCGGCTTGAAGCGGTCGAGGTCGAGGCTGAGCATGACCAAGGGTTTTTCACGGGTCGGCACGGCCTTGAGTTTGCCGTCGAGAAACTTCTGCAAGCGGGTGCGGTTGGGCAGGCCGGTGAGGGCGTCGTGCTGGGATAAAAATTCGATCTGTCGCCGCGCTTCCACTTCGCCTGTGACGTCGGTGGCGGTGCCGCGAAAGCCAGCGCTGGTCATGGCGCGGGCCGACACGCGGGTGATGCGTTGCTGGCCTTGGGTGCCGACATAGCGGCAGTGGATGCTGGTGTCGGTGCGCCGGTGGCCGCTGCTCAGCCACTGCGACAGGGTGCCGTGTTCGGTGGTCAACAGGGCGTCGATGTGGCTGCCCAGCCACGTGCCGCGCGACAGCCCCGTGACCGCTTCAAAGCGTTCGGACAGGTAGGTGAAGTGGCCGCTTTGGTCGATTTCCCAGATCCAGTCAGAGCTGATTTCAACGATGTCGCGAAACCGCGCTTCGCTTACGGCCAGGGCGCTCTCGCTGCTTAGCAACGAGTGATAGCTTGCGTCCAGCGCCTTGGCCCCCGCCGTGGTGCGGCGCAGCAGAACCCAGGCCATCAGGCACACCAGCAGCGCTACGCCGCCGAGCAGCGGCAGGCCCAGGCCGAGCAGGCGTTTGCCCGGCTGCTCGGGTTGCCAATGCAGGTACCCGGCGACGCCGTTTTCACCCAGCGGCAAAATTGAGCGTTCGTTCAATTCGTTCGGGGTTGCCAGGCGCAAGCCTTCCACGCCGAATTCGCGGCCGACGGTGGCCAACCGGGCGTTGTCGAGAATGTCGACGAAGATGAGTACCGAGTTCTGTCGCTCGTCTGCCTTCACCGTTGGGTCGGTGCCGGGCGTAATGGCAGCGGCGGCCACCAAGGCCGGCGCGCCATCAATGTTGATAAACCGGGTGGTCGGCGATTCGTCTTCGGCGCCGGCACGGGCCTCGGCGACGATGGGCGCCAGCGACTCCTTGAGCCAGTCGTCGGCTGGCACCTGTTGCAGTTGACCCCGGACGACCGCGTACGCCGTGCGGTCGGTGTCATCGACCACGAACAGCGCCTGGAAACCGAAATCGTCGTACAGCGAGGGACCGATGTTCTGCCGCACGTAGGCCCAATCGGTGTCTACCGTAACGTGCAGGTGTTTGTAGGCATCGCCCCAGAAGGCATAGTCCTTGACCACCGAGCGCAGGGATTTTTCGAACGAATGCACAGCCTTCTCGGTGTAGAAAGCGCCTTCGGTTTCCTCCGTGCGATCCATGTCACGGGCAAGGTAGACCAGCAGATACCCGGCGAGCAGGAACACGCTGACCAGCAAGCCGATAAATTTGAACAGTGAAATACGCGTGAGGGCCACGCTGGTGCGGTTAAGGGGAGCGACAGGCTGGGGCGGTCTGGCTTGGGTCATAGGCTAGTTACAACTCTTGATTCGGCTTTTCTAATGCACCTTCAGTTTATGCAACCGTCATAAGAGCGCTAGGGGCAGAATGTTGAAACATCACCCGGCCTTGCGCTGGGGGGCTTGACGTGGCGCTTTGCGCTTTACAAATCAGGGAAAAAAACTAGCGTACACACCCTGTGGGCCCACCCATATTCCGCCGTTGCCGGCGCTGGCTACCGTTATTCAGGAGAGAAAAACATGGCTACGTTTACCCCCGGTCACCTGCACATCGAGCGCCACGCGCTGACGCCCAACGATGTGAGTTACAACATTTGCATCGACTACGAAGTTTCTTCTGATGAGCAAAAAGGCAAGGGCATGCTCTTCACCCTCCATGGCAGCATTCAAGGCAAAGACGTGCGCGAGAGCTTCTTTCTGCCACGGGACGAGGCGTACAACTTCGCCAGCAACGTGACGAAAATCGCCGAAAAATACGGCATCCCGAAAAGCCAGAGCAGCATTGGCTCAATCCACAAACACTACGACGCCATGTTCGAAGACGTACGCGCGCAACTGGCGATGAAACCAGGCGAGCCGGTAAACCCTGAGCATTTTGAGTGAGTAACCGATGGCGTTAACCGAACAGCGCTGGCCAGCGGATGCACGCGAGCTGGCAGACATTCAGCGCTTCAACTCCAAACTGAAATGGATGCCGCGCTTTCGCATCCGCAACCGCATTGCCCCCACGCTGCTGCAAGCGCTGTTGCGGCTCGGCCAGGTCGGCGGCGGGGCGAAATTGGCGCGTCATGGGCTGAGCGTGCATACGCGTTACGTCACCACGCCGGAGGGTCGGGTGCCGTTGCGTATTGTGCAGCCCAAAGGGCCGGTCAAAGGCGTGGTGCTGGATTTTCACGGCGGCGGTTGGGTGATCGGCAACGCGCAAATGAACGATCACTTGAACAGCGCCATGGTGCGCGACTGCGATGTCGCCGTGGTGTCGGTGGATTACCGCCTGGCTACATCAACGCCTATTCAAGGTTTACTGGCTGACTGCCTGGCCGCCGCGCGCTGGCTGCTGAGCGACCAGACGGCGCTGTTCAAAGGTTTGCCGGTGATTGTGGTGGGCGAGTCGGCCGGCGGGCATCTGGCGGCGGCCACGTTGCTGGCGCTTAAAACCTCGCCAGAGTTACTCCAGCGGGTGAAGGGCGCGGTGCTCTATTACGGCGTCTACGACCTGACCGGAACCTCCAGCGTTCGCAACGCCGGCCCCGACACCCTGGTGCTCGACGGCCCCGGCATGGTCGATGCGCTGCGCCTGCTGACGCCTGGACTTACCGACGAACAACGGCAGAAACCGCCGCTGTCGCCGCTGTACGGCGACCTGAACGGCCTGCCGCCAGCGCTGATGTTTGCCGGCGAGCTCGACCCGCTGCGCGACGACACCTTCGAAATGGCCAGACGCTGGGGCGAGGTGGCCGACGTCGAGGCCAATCTGCTGCCAGAAGGGCCCCACGGCGTGGTTCAGTTTCCAACGGTGATGGGCAAACGCGTCACGGCCTATGCCAGAAGCTGGATCAATCAAAGGCTGGCGTAGCGCCCACACTCTTTGTAGGAGCCAGCTTGCTGGCGAACCCTGGAAACATCGGTCACGAATCGCGTTTGCAGGATTCGCCAGCAAGCTGGCTCCTACGAAAAACATTAGGGCTAGTCGTTTACCTTGACCACTTCGGTATCGCTCGGCGCAACGGGCGTGCCGTTCAATGTGGTCGGTATCAGCGGTGCCAGCGTCTGGCGGCTGGCTTTGTCGACCAGCTGTGAATGCACTTCGCCCTCGCCAAACAACTGCGCTTCCCCCCATTGGCGTAACGCCACCACCACGGCGAACAGCTGTTCGCCCCGTTGTTCGCGGCGTTGAACGTTTTCTGGAGTGCCTTGGTGCTGCCGCTGAGCGCGCCGCCCTATGGGTTTTCCCACACGGCCATTGGCGCGTTCGGCCTGGTTGGCGTGATCGGCGCGCTGGCGGCGTTTCGCGCCGGCGCCTGGGCGGACAGAGGGTTCGCCGAGCGCAGCACCTTTGCCGCCTTGCTGGCGCTGCTGCTGGCGTGGTGGCCGTTGTCGATGCTGGATACGTCGCTCTGGGCGTTGATGCTCGGCATCGTGCTGCTCGACCTCGGCGGCCAGATGCTGCACGTAACCAATCAAAGCCTGATCTTGCGTAACCATCCGCAGGCGCCCGGCCGGCTGATTGGTCTGTACATGCTGTTTTATGCGGTGGGCAGTGGCGCGGGGGCCTTGGCTACGACGTGGGTGTACGCGAGCGCTGGGTGGCAGGGTGTGTGCGGGTTGGGGGCGGGGATCAGTGCGGTGGCGATGGGGTTTTGGGTCGTGACGCGTTGATGAGGTGGGATCTTCGTTGCGGCCGGCCCTCACCCCAGCCCCTCTCCCGCAAGCGGGCGAGGGGAGACCTGCCGCGATCGGCTCCCTCTCCCGCTTGCGGGAGAGGGCTGGGGTGAGGGCCGCGGTTAGCCGGCGCTTTAGGGCGCCAGGCTGCGCAGCATCAGATTGGTCGCCGCGTTGACACCTTTCTCCAGGTCTTCCCAAGAACGTTGGTTAAGGCAATGGGCGTTGGTGTACGGCAAGATCATTTCGGCCAGGCCGTCGGTAACTTCATCCAGCGGCGTTTTCTTTTCGAATTCGCCGGCTTTGCGGCCATCGTCAGCCAGGCGTTCGAGAATCGCGTAGAGCTGCGCCTGGTGGCCAGCGGCCGTGCACCAGTCGCCATTAATGGCTTCCACCACCACTTCATTCACGCGGCGCTCCACCACCAGCAAGTCGTAGCTGAATTTCAGCGCGCTTTTCATAAACAGACGCAGGCGCCGAGTGGCGGATAAATCCTGATCGGCAATGGCGCGTAATTTGTCGCCCATCTTCTCCAGCGTGTGCGCGCAGATGGCTTCGCCGATGGCTTGTTTGGATTCGAAGAAACGGTAGATGTACGCCGTGGAAATGCCCAGGGCTTTACCGATGTCGGCCACCGACGTTTTGCGGTAGCCGAACTCGCGAAACAAGCCTTCCGCCACGGTGATGATCTGCGCGCGGCGATCATGCTCCGCCGGGCCGCGTTGGCCGGAGGTGGGAAGGGCGCTGGAGTCGAGTTCGCTGTGCATAGGCCTGGTAACTGAATAAGGGAGCCGGTGGCAGGTGGGCGATTCTAGCGCAAACCGGCCAGCGGGCGCCGCGTCGGCAACGCCCGCTTAATGCGCTCAGCTGGCGGCGGGTTGCGCTGCCGACGCTGCTGGTACGTGGGCCGGCGGCGGTTTGATCTTGAACCAGATCGCATACAGCGCCGGCAGGAACAGCAGCGTCAGCACCGTGCCGATGGCCGTGCCGCCAATCAGTGTGTAAGCCATCGAGCCCCAAAACACCGAGAACGTCAGCGGAATAAACGCCAGCACCGCAGCCAGCGCCGTCAGCACTACCGGTCGCGCGCGTTGCACCGTGGCCTCGACGGCGGCGTGGTACGGGTCGAGCCCTTCTGCCTGATTGGTGTGAATCTGACCAATCAGAATCAGCGTGTTGCGCATCAGAATGCCCGACAGGCCAATCAACCCAAGAATCGCGTTAAAGCCAAACGGCTGGTTGAACAGCAGCAGCACCGGCACCGTGCCCACCAGGCCCAGGGGCGCGGTGAGCACCACCATGGTCATGGCGGCAAAACTGCGCACCTGAATCATGATCACCACCAGGGTGAACAGCAGCATGATTGGGAAAATCGGTGCCAGGGCGTTGTTGGCTTTGAGCGACTCCTCAATGTTGCCGCCCATTTGAATCTGATAGCCCAGGGGCAGGGCATCGATCACCGGCTTCAGTTCGGCCAGCACTTGCATGGACACCTGCGGCGGCTGCATCAGCTCGTTGATATCGCCGCGCACGGTGATGGTCGGCATGCGGTTGCGGCGTTTCAGAACCGGGTCTTCGGCGCGCACTTCAACATGGCCAATCTGGCGGATCGGCACGCGCTGGCCGGTGCGGCTGGTCAGCGTCATGTCTTCTATACGCGAGGGGTCCAGGCGTTCTTCATCGCCGGTGCGCGCCATCACCTCCACGGTACGAATGTCTTCACGCACTTGCGTCACGGTGGTGCCGGTCAGCAGAAACTGCAGCTGTTGCGAAGCCTCGGCGGAGGTCAGGCCCATGACCTGCAAACGGTCTTGGTCGAGCACGAAATGCAGGGTCGGTTGTTTCTCCGACCAGTCGGTATTCACCTGGCGCATGTTCGGGTTTTTGCGCATCACCTCGGCTACCTGCTGGGCGATGCCGCGCAGCTTCTCGGCGTCTGGGCCCATGACGCGAAACTCCACCGGGAAGCGTGTGTACGGACCGAACACCAGTTGCGTGACGCGCACCCGCGCTTCGGGCGCCAGCTGGTTTTCCACCGCCACGCGCATGCGCTGTTTCAGGGTGTCGCGGGCCGTCTGGTCGTCGGTCAGCACAATGATTTTGGCGAACGAGGGGTCGGGCAGCTCTGGGTTGTACGAGAGGAAAAACCGCGGCGCGCCCTGACCGATATAACTGGTGACGATCTTCGCCTCCGGCTGGGCCTTGAGCCACGCTTCGACCTTTTTCGTTGCCTCGCTGGTGGTGTTGATCGAGGTGCCTTCGGGCAGTTGCACTTCAATCAATAACTCGGGGCGGTCGGAGCTTGGAAAAACTGTTGCTTCACCGCGCCCATGCCCCCCACCGCGAGCACGAACAGCCCGAGCACGCTGCCTGCCACCAGGAATTTGTGCTTGATAGCGCCGCTCACTAGCCGGCGCAGGCGCTGGAAGTTCGGCGTGGAATAAATGGCCGCGTGGCCGCCCTCGATTTTCTTGATGTCCGGCAAAAGCTTGACGCCCAGGTAGGGGGTGAAAAACACCGCCACCACCCACGAGATGATCAGTGCAAAACCAACAATCCAGAAAATATTGCCGGCATATTCGCCCGCCGTGGAGCGGGCAAAACCTACCGGCATCAGGCCGATCACGGTCACCAGCGTGCCTGCCAGCATCGGCGCTGCCGTGTGGCTCCAGGCGTAAGACGCCGCCGCCACCCGCGAATAGCCTTCCTCCAGTTTCACCACCATGATTTCGATGGCGATGATGGCGTCGTCCACTAAAAGGCCGAGGCCTAGAATCAATGCGCCCAGGGTGATGCGGTCGAACACCCGGTCGGTGGCCAGCATCACGATCAACACGGCGGCGAGCGTCAGCGGCCAGCGGCCGCCACCACAATGCCGACCCGCCAGCCGAGGCTGAGCAGGCTGACGATCATCACCACCGCCAGCGCGACGACGAACTTGATCATGAATTCATCGACCGACTCGGTGATGTTCACCGCCTGGTCCGTCACCTTGGTAAAGCTGATGCCCTGCGCCAAATTGGCCGAAATTTTCTGCTCCTCGGCTTGCAGCGATTTGCCCAGGTCGAGGCCGTTCCAGCCTTCTTTCATCACCACGCTTAGCACCAGCGCGTCTTCGTCGTTGTGGCGAATCAGGAAGGTTGCCGGGTCTTCATAACCGCGTTTCACCTCGGCCACATCGCTGAGCTTCAGCGTGCGGCCTTGGGACGCGGCGATAGGCGTGTTGCGGATTTTCTCCAGGTCATCGAAGGCGCCGTCCAGGCGCACGAATACTTGCGGGCCTTTGGTGTCGATGGAGCCGGCCGGCGTGATCGCGTTCTGGTTGTGCAACTGATCGAAAATCGCCTGCGGGTTCACGCCCAGGGTGGTCAGGCGGGCATAGGAGAACTCGACGAAAATTCGCTCTGGCCGCTCGCCGAGAATGTCGACTTTCTTCACCCCCGGCACTTGCAGCACCTGCTGGCGAATGTCCTCGGCCTGGCGCGCCAAAAAGCGCTGCGGCAGGCCATGGGCTTTCAGTGCATAGAGGGCGAACGACACGTCGGAATACTCGTCGTTCACAAACGGCCCGAGCACGCCTTGCGGCAGCTTGCGGGTTTCGTCGAAGAGCTTTTTGCGCGCCTGATAAAACTGATCGGGCACGGCGGCGGGCGGCGTGGTGTCGAGCAAGGTCAGGGTCATCAGCGCCAGGCCGGGGCGGGTGATGGTTTCCACGCGGTCGTACCACTTGAGTTCTTGCAGGCGCTTTTCCAGCGGCTCGGCCACCAGGTTTTGCATGTCTTGCGCCGTGGCGCCGGGCCACACGGCCGTGACTGTCATCACCTTGACGGTGAAGGCGGGGTCTTCGGCGCGGCCCAGTTTCATAAAGGCGATCAGGCCGGCAAGGGTGACGGCCATAATCAAAAACAGCGTGACCGAGCGTTCGCGTACTGCCAGCGCGGAGAGGTTGAAACCACTCATGGCGTCACCGCCAGCGCATTACCCAGGCGCACTTTCTGGTTGGCGTGCAGCAAGTGTGTGCCCAGTGCCACCACGGTTTCGCCGGCTTTCAGTTCGCCGCTGATGCGCGCGGTTTCAAGGCTCAGGCCGATGACGGTGACAGCCCGTGCCTGCAACGTCAGCGCCACAGGGTCGACCACCCACACGCTGTACGCGCCGCCGTCATTGCGCAGGGCGCTGAGGGGCACGGTAAGCGCCGCCGGCGTGTTCGCCGGGTCGCCGCGCAGGGTGATCTTGATGGTGGCGCCCAGCGGTGCGTTGTTCAGCGTGTCGTCCAATACATAGCGGGCCGCGAAGGTTCGGGTGATGGGATTGGCCGCTTCCGACAGCTCGCGCAGCGTGGCGCTGGCCGGTTGGCCCTGGCTGCCATACAGCTGCGCATCGGCGCGAGATTGCAGGGCAGGGCGCAGGGTTTCCGGCAACTCGATGGCGGCCTCGCGGGCGCCGTCTTTGGCCAGTTGCACCACGGTTTGTCCGGCGATCACGACTTGCCCGGGCTCAGCGGCGGTATTGACCACCAGGCCGTCGACGTCAGCTTTTAGCTCGGCATAGTGGCTGGCATTGGCAGCAACATCGGCCTGCGCTTGCGCGGCGTCCACCTGCGCCTTGGCACTGTTCAGCGCGGCTACCGACTGGTCGTAACTCATCGCCGAAATGGCCCCGGCCGTCACCAGCGTGCGCAACCGCGCTTCATCCGCTTGCGCCTGCACAAAGCGCGCTTTGGCGGCGGCCACCGCGCCTTTCTGGTTGGTGATGGCAAGGTTCAGATCAACCGGGTCGATCTTCATCAGCGTCTGCCCCTTGCGCACCCGCTGGCCCACATCCACCAGGCGCTGAACCACCTTGCCCGACACGCGAAACCCCAAATCGCTTTGCACCCGCGCAGCCACCACACCGGTAAAGGTTTGGCTGCGCGAAGTGTCGGGCCGCACCAGCGCCGTGCTCACCAACGGGTCGGCCACGCGCGGGTCGCTTTGCGGCGGCTGACCGCAGCCAGATAACACCAGCGCGCTGGCAGCGAGAGAGAAGGGCAGCGGGACGTATCGACATGACGAGCTCCGGAAAATTCAGGCTCGCATTATTCGTGGTTGTTTACGGTATTGTAAATGCGTAACTCGATTGCTTTTCGTTGATGTCGAAGATCAGCTATTTTGATGGGGTATGCATTGGCATAACCATTTTTGCAGGTTACTGTTTTGCAGGTTGGTAAACAAAAAGCCGAACGTGACCACAGGAATCACCATGCCGCCCTTTGCCTTGCGCCCCCTCTGGATGGCGCGTCTGTTGCCCGTTTTTTTGCTAGCCGGTTGTGCCGTGGGGCCCGATTACCAGGCGCCGTCAGCGCCGGCGCCGGCGCCGTTTCGCAACCAGGCCCTGCTCGACCAACGCTCCGCGGCCGGCCAGGCGGCGGATATGACGCAGTGGTGGACTGGCTTCGCCGACGACGGGCTGGTGACCTTGGTCAATCAGGTGCTCGCGCAAAACCTCGACCTCGCGCAAGCCGTGGCTCGCGTCTCGCAAGCCAGCGCCCTGAACCTGTCGGCCCGTTCCGCCCTGTTGCCCTCCGGTGACCTCAACGCACAAGCCAGCCGCGCCCATCAATCCCTCGAAGACCCCATGGGCCGGCTCGCCAGCTCCGCGCCCGGCTATGACCGCAACGCCAGCCTGTACCAAGTGGGCATTGGCGCCAGCTGGGAAGTTGACGTGTTTGGCGGCCTGCGCCGACAGCTGGAAGCGGCCGATGCCGAGCAGCAAGCCAGCGTGGCGCAAGCGGCGGCTGTGCGTTTGATGGTCACCTCGTCGGCCGCACGCGGCTACATCCAACTGCGCGCCCTGCAAGCGCGGCAAGCCGTCGTGGAAAACCGCGTTCGCACGCAAAGCGAGCTGGTCCAACTCATGCAACTGCAATACGCCAAAGGCGTAATCGCCAACCTGCAACTCAAACAGGCCGAAGGCGTGCTGGCCACGGTGTCGGCGCAAGTGCCGCCGCTGCGCAGCGCCATTGAAAGCACCCTCAACTCGCTGGAAGTATTGAGCGGCGTCGCGCCCGGCAGTTTGCACAGCACGCTTGCCGTCGCTACCGCCATTCCGACCGCACCCGGCATCGACACGGCGGGCGGGCAAACCCAGATGCTGCGCCGTCGTCCCGACGTGATCGCCGCCGAACGAACCCTCGCCGCCTCCAATGCCCGCATCGGCGCCGCCGTAGCCGACTACTACCCCTCGTTCTCCCTGGGCGCCTTGCTTGGCTCGGCCACCACCGTCAGTGGCAACTTGCTCTCCAGCGACGCCAACCTGGCCCAGGGCGTGCTCGGCTTGCGCTGGCGCCTGTTCGACTTTGGCCGTGTGCGTGCCGAAGTCGACTACGCCAAAGGCCGCGACGCCGAGGCGCTGGCCGCCTACCAACAGACCCTGCTGCAAGCCACCGCCGACGTGGAAACCGCCATGACCCAACTGGTGCAAAGCGAACAACAAACCGCGCTACTCGAAGCCGGCGTAACCGCCCTGACCGACGCCCGCACCGCCGCGTATACCGCCTACCAACAAGGCAGCGTCAGCTTCCTCGAAGCCCTCGACGCCGACGACCGCCTGCAACAAGCCCAGGAACAGCACCTGCTCGCGCGAGCGGCGGCAGCCAGTGCGGCGGTGGACTGCTTCAAGGCTTTGGGGGGTGGATGGAATGCACCGGGGGAAGTGGCAGTTAGTGATCAAAAGCATCGCGGCTAAAGCCGCTCCCACAGTATCTATATCGTCTCTGTAGGAGCGGCTTCAGCCGCGATGCTTGTGACCCTGATCTGGCTTTTGATTTACCGCTTGTGATCTACCCGCCCCATTCATCGCAGGCCGAATGGAGTCGACGTGTAGGGGGTTGAGCGGCCGGGAGCCGAGAAAGGCGTGTCGGGCCAAGGATGGCCTTTATCGCGGGGACGCCTAGTCCGGCCCCCGGAGCGGCGATGGAATGAGAAAAGTCGGAGCGCAGCGGAGACCCAAGGTAGGGGCGAGCGTTTTTGCTTACTTTTTCATGGTCCGGCATACCGGCGACTGGAAAAAGTGAGTCGCGCGTAAGGCGCGAAACAAAACGTTCAGCGCACGCGGTAATGAATACCTGCGCGCTTCATATCGGTGTACGGCTGGAGATTCTGGATCCCGAATCGTCGGACCGCCGCCTGCGCGGGGATGACGGAGGGGGTGGTTGCAATGCGCGTAAGGCGCGAAACAAAACGTTCAGCGCACGCGGTAATGAATACGTTAGGCCAGCTCGGGCGTACGACTGGAAATTCTGAATCCCGAATCGTCGGACCGCCGCGTTCGCGAGGATGACGGGGGGTTTGGTTGAAATGCACGTAAGGCGGAAACAGATCGTTCAGCACGCGCGGTAATGAATACCTGCGCACTTCAGTCGGTGTACGACTGGAAATTCTGGATCCCGAATCGTCGGACCGCCGCCTGCGCGGGAATGACGGTGGAGAGGTTAGTAGCTGCGTACAACCGAACATCCCGCTAGCCGACGTGCAGCGACCACTGCGTACACGTCGGCGGTTGCCCAAAAACGAAGAAAAAAAGGAACCCCGTTATGCCCCACACCCGCATCGTCATCACCGGCATGGGCCTCGTCTCGCCCCTGGGCCTTGGCATTGAACCCGTCTGGCAACGTCTGCTCGCCGGCCGCTCCGGCATTCGTGCTTTGCCGGCCGAAACGGTCGACGACATCACCTGCAAAATCGCCGGCACCGTGCCCACGCTCGAAGAAGACCCAGAAGCCGGCTTCGACCCCAACGCCTTTATCCCGGCCAAAGAACAGAAAAAGATGGACCGCTTCATCATGTTCGCCCTGGCCGCCGCCCAGCAGGCGTTGGCGCAAGCCGGCTGGCAGCCGAGCACTGACGCCCAGCGCGAGCGTACAGCGACCATCATTGCCACCGGCGTTGGTGGCTTCGGCGCCATTGCCGATGCGGTGCGCACCACCGACAGCAAAGGCCCACGGCGCTTGTCGCCGTTCACCATTCCGTCCTTTCTCGCCAATCTCGCCGCCGGCCATGTGTCGATTCAGCACGGCCTGCGCGGCCCCATCGGTGCGCCAGTCACGGCGTGCGCTGCCAGCGTTCAGGCAATTGGTGATGCCGCGCGGTTGATCCGCAGCGGCGAAGCGGACATCGCTGTTTGCGGCGGCGCCGAGGCGTCCATCGACCGCGTCAGCCTGGCCGGCTTTGCGGCGGCGCGGGCGATGTCCAGCGCGTACAACGACACGCCAGCCAAAGCCTCGCGCCCCTTCGATAAAGCCCGCGATGGTTTTGTCATGGGCGAGGGCGCAGGGCTGTTGGTGATTGAGTCGCTGGAACATGCCCAAGCGCGCGGCGCCACGGTGATTGCCGAGCTGGTGGGCTACGGCACCAGTGCCGATGCTTATCACCTGACCGCCGGCCCGGAAGACGGCAACGGCGCGCGCCGGGCTATGCAGCAGGCCATCGCCCAAGCGGGCATTACGCCAAGCCAGATTCAGCATTTGAATGCCCACGCCACGTCGACGCAGGTGGGCGACAAAGGGGAGTTGGCCGCCATCAAAGCGGTATTCGGGGAGGATTCGGGCGTGGCGGTGACGTCGACCAAGTCGGCCACCGGGCACTTGTTGGGTGCGGCCGGTGGCCTTGAAGCGATCTTCACCATCCTCGCCATCCGCGATCAGTTGGTGCCCGCCACGCTCAATTTCAGCGACCCGGACGACGCCGTCGGCGGGCTGCACATCGTGCATGGCGGCGCGCGGGAAATGCCCATTGAGTACGCGCTGTCGAACGGCTTCGGTTTTGGCGGCGTGAACGCCAGCGTGTTGTTCAAACGCTGGGTTGCGTGATGCCGACGATGCAGCCGACCCTCAACTCGGCCACTGCGAGGTGCGGATTACCTCGCAGAAGTTGCCGGCGGTAAAGCGCGGGTCTTTGTCGGCCAGCACGTCGGCTTTGACGTTGCCGAACGTACTGTCGGGCTTGTGTTTAATGCCGTCGTAGAACGCTTGAATGATGTCCTCCTTAAATTGCGCGCCGCGCGGGTGTAGGCGGGTGATCGCCTCGCGTTCTTCGACACTGTAGTTGGGGTAGGTCAGGCCCAGCACATCCATTTCCACCCCAGCGGTCACCAGCGCGACCACCGGGTGCATGTGTTGGGGAATGCCCGGCGTGGTGTGCAGCGCGATGGAGGTCCACACCGTGTCGATGTCGGGTTGGGCGATGCCGCGTTGCTGCAAAAAGTCGCGCGCCGCGTTGGCACCGTCCACTTCGAAGCGCTCGCAGGCGCTGCTGTGCTGATGGGTCAGGCCCATGTCGTGAAACATGCACCCGCAGTAGAGCAACTCGGGGTCGAATTTCAGGCCCATGCGCTGACCAGCCAGCGCGGCGAAATAGAACACGCGGCTGGAATGGTGAAACAGCAAAGGTGAGGCGTTGTCGCGTACGCATTCGGTGATTTCCCGCGCCAGTTGGCTGTCGGGGATGGTGATGCCGGCAATGTTCGGGTTCATGACACGCTCCAGAGAAGAGTAGGGGGCGTTGTCAGTTTCATGATCGGCGGCTATGGCATCAAACGGCGTGTAGCGTCATATACTGCCATTTCGCGTGATACCGAGACGTGCACCATGCCTGCTTCGAAAAACACTAAAACCATCGCCATTCTTGCCTTGCCGGGTATGCAGTTGCTCGACGTTTCCGGCCCGCTGGATGTGTTCGCCCAGGCCAATCTGGAAGCCGGGCGCGAGGTGTATGCGCTTCGCGTAGTGGCGTGCGAGGCGGGGCCCATTAGCAGTTCATCCGGCGCGCGGCTCTTGCCCGACGCCGTGGTGGGCGAGCCGCTGGGTGAGCTCGATACCTTCATCGTGGCCGGCGCGCCGCATGCCGCGAGCCTGCATTACAAGCCCGAACTGCTCGCCTGGATTCAGCACAGCGCGCGGCAGGCACGGCGGTTCGGTTCGGTGTGCACGGGGGCGTTTGCGCTGGCCGCCGCCGGCTTGCTCGATGGCCGGCGCATTACCACGCACTGGGCGTCTGTCGACGTTATGCGCGCCCAGTACCCGCGCGTGACCGTTGAGGCGGATGCGCTGCATGTGCGTCACGGCAAGTTGCGCACTTCAGCCGGCGTGACAGCGGGCCTGGACCTGGCCTTGAGCCTGGTGGAGGAAGACCTCGGGCGTGACGTGGCCATGGGCGTGGCCGCGCAATTGGTGATGTTTTTCAAGCGGCCGGGCGGCCAGTTGCAGTTCAGCCGCCGGGGCGAGGCGGGGCCATCCGGGCGCTCGGCGTTGCAGGAAGTGCAGCGCTGGGTCGCCGCTCATCCGCAACTGGCGCACTCGGTCGAAAGCCTGGCGGCCCATGCCGGGCTCAGTCCGCGCCATTTTGCTCGGCTGTTTCACGCCGAAGTCGGCGTCACGCCGGCCGCCTGGGTTGAAGCCACACGCATAGCTGCAGCCCGCGCCCTGCTTGAAACTGCTGGCGATGCGCCAAAGCAGGTGGCGGCAAAATGCGGCTTTGCCAACGTCGATACCTTGCGCCGTGCGTTCGTTAAACACGTGGGCGTGACACCCGCCGATTACCGTCGGCGGTACGGCTGAGCGGTGCTTCGAGCGCTTCGGTCGGCGTGATAATCTCGCGCCTCGCATCCCGAGGCTCAGCCAGTGATCAACCCCGAATACGCCGCCTCCGTCGAGGCCATCGCCCATATCGAAGCGGTGCCGCTGATTCTCAAAATGGTCAAAAACCTCACCGGCATGCGCTTCGCCGCTGTGGCGCGGGTGACGGAGAAGTACTGGGTGGCCTGCGCCGTCGACGACTCGATTGAGTTCGGCCTGCAGCCTGGCGGCGAGCTGGTGCTGGACTCGACGATTTGCCACGAGATTCGCGGCCACCGCAACCCGGTGGTGTTTGGTCACGCCAGCGTCCACCCCGAATACGCCACCCACCACACCCCGCTGCTGTATGGCCTGGAAAGCTACATTTCCATTCCCATCATCACCGCCAATGGCGACTTTTTCGGCACCTTGTGCGCGATTGATTCGGTGCCCGCCAACCTCGACGACCCGACCATCGTGCAGACGCTGACCTTGTTCGCCCAGCTCATCGCCATGAACCTCGACACCCAGGGCCAGCTCAGCACCTCGCGCGCCGACCTGGCCGAAGCGCACAACACCAGCCGCCTGCGCGAACAATTTATTGCCGTGCTCGGCCATGACTTGCGCACGCCTTTGAGCGCCATTCGTATGAGCGCCGACCTGATGGACAGCAAGCCCACCGACGCGCGCTCATCGCGACTGATCGCCGCCATCCGCAACAGCTCGGTGCGCATGGGCCATCTGATTGAAAACGTGCTGGACTTCGCCAGAGGCCGGCTGGGCGATGGCATACCGGTGCACCGGACCGTCGTCGATGATCTTGACCACACCCTGCAACTCACCCTCGACGAAATTTGCGCCTCGTACCCCGACGCCACCCTTGTTCGCCACATGACCCTGCCGGCCGGCGTGTATTGCGACCCGCTGCGCCTGAGCCAACTGTTGTCGAACCTGGTCGGCAACGCCGTCACCCACGGCGACATCGATGCGCCAATCACCATCAACGCTTATGCCGAGGGGCCGGAAGTTGTCCTGTGCGTCACCAATCAGGGCACACCGATTCCGCCCGAACTGATGCCGCTGCTGTTCAAACCCTTCACCCGCTCCGAAGGCGGCGCCCGCGGCGAAGGCTTGGGATTGGGCTTGTACATCGCCTCGGAAATTGCGAGCGGGCATAACGGCAGCTTGAGCGTGGTGTCGACGGCCGAGGAAGGCACGTGCTTTGTGGCGCGGTTCCCGGCGCAAGTTCGCTGGGCCTAAAGGGTTCGCGGAACTCCGTTTTCAACACTCATGTGACGGTCGCACCTGTCGCTTTTACGCACGCCTGACGCGCTGGCCGGTCTGACCTTTAAGGCAACCAGCAGGACCACTGACATGTGCGGCCGATACGCAAAAGAGCAAGACCTCAACCGCTGGCGTGACGTGCTGGCCATCATGCAGCCCATTGACGATCGCACTGACCCCGCAGCCGGTGCGCGCTACAACATCGCGCCCACCCAGCGTGCGCCGATCATCTACAACACGGGCGATGGCCTGGCGCTGGAGAATGTTCGTTGGGGCTACGCGCCGCACTGGGCGAAGGGGAAAATGCCACGGGCGATCAATGCCCGGGTCGAAACACTGGCCACCGGTAAGTTCTTCCGTGGCATCTGGAAGCAGCGCGCATTGGCGCTGGCTGATGGCTGGTATGAGTGGGTTAAACACCCGGACGACCCCAAGCTCAAGCAGCCTTACTTCATCAAGGCCCGGGACGCTTCACCGCTGTTCTTTGCCTCGCTGTGCCATGTAACGCAAGGCCTGGAGCAGGGCGAAGACGACGGCTTCACCATCGTCACCGGCGCCGCCGACGCAGGGCTGCTCGACATCCACGACCGCCGCCCCGTGGTGCTGCCGCCAGCCCTCGCTGCTGAATGGCTCAACGCCGAAACCGATCCGGTTCGAGCACTGATCATCGCCGCCGAACACGGGCTGGGTGCAGAGGCCTTCACCTGGTATCCCGTACCCAAGGCGGTCGGCAATCCGCGTAACGAGGGGGCCGAGTTGATACAGCGCATAAACGACCCGGTGGTTACCGTGGCTGGACCGATTTAGCCGGGATGTTCAACGTGTGAATGACGCCCTGAACGCTTTTCTGCGAAACTGATTCCCGGTCCTGCCCGGCAGGGGAAGGGCCTGTTCTGCGGACGTTTGCAGTCTGTGGAAAGAATTCTATGGCGTTCCTTGGGAGATCGGTTTGCCTTCTGTTCCGGTAGATATAGACAGCGATGAGCGCTTGTCTCATGTGCTGCACGCCAGTGAGCGGCTGGTAATGGCCGGCACGGTAGACGAGGTGGTGCAGGTGCTGCGCGACACGGCGCGAGCTACCGTCGGCGCGCAAGGCATTACCGTGGTTATCGCTGACGACGGCTTCTGTTCGTATGTAGCCGAAGACGCAGTGGCTGAGCTGTGGCAAGGCCAGAGCTTTCCCGCTGACCACTGCATTTCAGGCTGGGCCATGCGTCACGGTGAGACGGTGGTCATCCCTGACATTCGGCTGGACTCCCGCATTCCGCAAGAAGCCTACGCGCCGACTTTCGTTCGCAGCCTGGTGATGGTGCCGATCGGTAGGCCAGCGGCGGTCGCGGCGCTCGGTGCGTACTGGTCCGAGGTTCACACCCCGGACAACGCCACGATCCAGCGCCTGGAAAGTCTGGCGCGGCTGGCCACCATTGCCATTGAAAATGCGCGGCTCACCCAAGCACGCAACCGTGCAGCTGAACAAAGAGCTGCACAGAACCGCATTCTGGAAGTGGCGGTAGAGGAACACTCACTTCACGTTGCGCTGGACGCCATGGTCCGCGAGGTTGAGGTGTTGTCGCCGTCCGGTTTTGTCGGTGCCATTCTGCTCTTCGACGAGGAGGGCGCGCAGGTGCAGCACTGCGCCGCGCCTAGCTTGCCACCGGCGTGCGCCGACCCCGCCGCCATGGTCATACGCCCTGACGCCGATGCTGAGCACGCCCCGTTATGGTCGGGATTCCACGCGCTGGCCGGCGAACAGGGGCTGAACCTGTGCTGGTCCACCTCAATTTGTTCGGCGCAGGGCGGTGTGCTCGGCACGTTCGTATTGCTTCACCCGGAACCCCGCAAGCCGCTGCCGGCAGACACCGAAATCGTTGACTTCGTTGTGCAGACAATCGGCCTGATCGTGCACCGGGCTCGCGCGCAAGCCGCGATTCGGATCAGCGAGGCGCGCTACCGCCAGATTGTCGAGGGCGCCGAGGATTTCGCCATCATCACCTTTGATGCCCAAGGCACGGTCACCAGCTGGAACATCGGCGCGCAGCGGATCGTCGGCTATAACGGGCAGGAGGTGTTGGGCTGCGCGGGGGATCTGTTCTATACGGCCTCCGATCGGGCCGCGGGTGTGTTCTACGGCGAGCTTGAACTTGCTCAGCATCAGGGGCGCGCCATTAACGAGCGCTGGCATGTGCGCAAAAACGGCACGCGCTTCTGGGGTTCCGGGCTGATGATGCCGCTTGCCATGGATCATGGCGGTTTCGTGAAAATTTTCCGCGACCGTACCGTCGAGCACGAAGCGGACGCGGCCCTGCAAGAGAGCGCGGCGCGCTTGCGGTTTCTGGATGAACTCGACAACCAACTGTTCAACATTCGCCATGCCGAAGACGCGATGCTCGCCGCGACCAGCCTGCTGGGGCGCAGGCTTAACGTGTCGCGCTGCGCCTATGCCGATGTGGATGCCGACCAGGACCGCTTCTGGATTCGCAGCGACTACACAGCGCCAAACATCGACAGCTCGGTCGGTGCGTATAGCCTCGATCTCTTCGGCTCAAGGGCGGCGGCGGATATGCGCACCGGCCGCACGCTGGTGGTCCACGACGTTACTGCGGAGTTGGCAGCCGAAGATGGGCGCGAAACGTTTCAAGCCATCGGCATCAACGCCATCATCTGCTGCCCGCTGGTGAAAGACGGCCGGCTCACGGCGATGATGGCGGTGCATCACAACCAGCCACGAGACTGGACACCGGCTGAAATTTCACTGATTCGTGAAGTGGTCGAGCGCTGCTGGGCGCATGTCGAACGGGTAGGGGCCGAGATGCGCCTGCGCGAGAGCGAGGAGCGCTTGCGCCTGGCCGTCGACCATGCCGAGGTGGGCTTCTGGGACGTGGATAACGTTCAGAACGCGCTCATCTGGCCGGCGCGCACCAAAGCGATATTTGGTATTTCACCGGACGTGCCGGTAACCATCGACGACTTTTACAACGGCCTGCACCCCGAAGACCGACAAGCCACCCTCGAGGCCTTCGCCGCCGCCGCTGACCCTGAACTGCGCGCGCTGTATGACGTCGACTACCGCACCGTCGGCAGAGAGGATGGCGTTATTCGCTGGGTAGCGGCCAAGGGCCGGGGCGTGTTCGATGCCGCCGGGCGCTGCTTGCGAGTGACCGGAACGGCAGTCGACATCACCGCGCGCAAAGCGGCGGAAGAGCAACTGCGCGAGCTCAATGCCAACCTCGAAAGCAGAATCGCCCGGGCCGTTGCCGAGCGCGAAGAAGTGCAAGCGGCACTGCGTCAGAGCCAAAAAATGGAAGCCATGGGGCAGCTTACCGGCGGCGTTGCCCACGACTTTAACAACCTGCTCACCCCAATCGTTGGCACCCTCGACTTGCTGCAACGAAGGGGCGTAGGCGGCGAGCGCGAACAGCGGCTGATCAGCGGCGCTATGCAATCGGCCGACCGTGCCAAAACCCTGGTGCACCGGCTCCTGGCATTCGCCCGGCGTCAGCCACTGCAAGCGGTTCCGGTCGACGTGGTGAAGCTGGTGACCGACATGGGCGAACTGATCGCCAGCACCAGCGGGCCGCAGATAAAAGTGGTGGTCGATGCGGCGGACAACCTTCCTGCCGCGATGGCCGACCCCAATCAACTCGAAATGGCGCTACTGAACCTCTCCGTCAACGCGCGTGACGCCATGCCCGAGGGCGGCATTCTGCGTATATCCGCTCGCGTGGAGTGGGTGAGCGCAGGTCACAGCTCCGGTCTGGAACCGGGTGACTACCTTTGCCTGTGCGTGACAGACACGGGTGTAGGCATGGATGCGGCCACGCTGGCGCGTGCGGTTGAACCGTTCTTTTCCACCAAGGGCATCGGCAAAGGCACCGGCCTCGGGCTTTCGATGGTTCATGGCTTGGCATCGCAGCTGGACGGCGCGCTGACCATTCAGAGCTTGCCCGGATCAGGCACAACCGTAGAGCTTTGGCTGCCCCGCAGCTCAGCAGCGCCGGCCACCGCAGCCCCCGTTTACCTGGCACCAGAGCCGCTATCCACACGCGGTGTGGCGCTGCTGGTCGACGATGAGGAACTGGTTCGCACCAGTACCGCTTACATGCTGACCGAGCTCGGCTATTGCGTGATCGAGGCCGCCTCAGGCGAGGAAGCGTTACGCCTGTTGGACACCGGGCAGCAATTCGATTTACTCGTCACCGACCACTTGATGCCCGGCATCAGCGGGACTGATCTAGCCCGACGCGTGAGCACCTCCAGACCCGCCACTGCCATCCTGCTGGTCTCCGGCTATGCCGAACTGGACGAACTTGACCCGAGCCTCGCGCGGCTCGCCAAACCGTTCCGTAAGGTCGAGCTTGAAATCGCGTTATCGGCGCTCGGTAATGGGGCTTGAGAGGTATGGCGGGAGAAAGCTTCACTCGCTGTTGGGGCAATAGGTAGAGATCGGCCAGAAGTGGCCATTCGCGTGCCGTGCCGCGGGATAGCAATCTGAAAAACAGAGCAAGCGGAAAAACTGCACTTCCACTCGACTTTTGCAGAGAGAATCAACCCGGCCACAGAGGGCTTGGGGAATTGTTCTCCCAACTGGGCGTCGATTGGGCTTCATAAGAAACTGGGTTCCACGAAAAATAGGGGTTTTTGATCAGCTCGGTCAGAAGAATGGGCAGATTCAAAATCTCTATCTGGCTGCTAGAACCTTTGTAAAACTCGATCCCTTACCATGCAGCAGCGGAATATAACGTGCTCTTCGCGGTGTTCGCTATCGGCAGGAGCGGATGGTTAGAGTAGAAAAATAAATCTGTCGGTTTTTCTGTTAAACACGTCGACAAGCCGTTGAGCCGCAGGAGTTACAACTCTACATGGACCATTGCCAGCCCCACACTACGCCATCTCTCAGCCCTATCGACCAAGCAATCATCGCCCAGGTAAACCAAGCATTTGCTGCCATTGAACGACCCGAACACTGCGTCGCCAACCATCAACATTGCGAAGAGTGCACCGAATACGATGAGCTGCTGCAAACCCATGACCGGCAAACGCTGACCGGCGAACACGTCGCCAATCCCGCCGCCGATCCTTTCGCTTTCTGTACCCCACAGGCCAAGGCTTACTACCTGCCCAGCCTGGTGTGCTTCGCGCTGGAAGGCACCGACGACAACAGCACGTATGCCATGCAATTAATAGGTCACCTAGAAGGCGATGGAGAGGACAATGCGCTGATCGTCTACTGCTCGTTAGCTCAGCGTCTAGCGATCAGCGCCTTCCTTGCACACTTTATCGAAACCCGCGCCTCGACCCTGGATAGCTACAGGCTCTCCGATCAGGCGTTACGAACTTACGAATATTGGGCGAACGCGGCTCGGTAGGGTTTACTAGACCTACGAAGCTAAACTCGATGGTGGATTCGAGCAGATCGATTTTGGATGCAAACAAAAGGGACAGACTTATTAAATGCTCTAAGTAGAGTCGTTTAATAAATCAGTCCCCTTTGTCGCTCTATTATTTATCGGTTGTTGAGCGACTGATTGGGGTGGACCTCGAAGATACTATTGCTGAAGAACTGGTTGACCGGGGCAAAAAGTTGGCTGAGAGCGTCGCTGAACGCGCCGGCATGTACACGGAGGATGATTGATGACAGAAACTATTTCGCAGGTTTACAAAAATCTTGACGATCCGAATTCGGCAGAGCGTCGTGCTTTATACGATCAAGTGTCTGAATTTTGCGACCGTTTTGTAGGGCGCGCTTCTAAAGAGTTCGATACACGCCTGAAGCACCTGCACTTTACAGGGGAGTTGCGATTACAGCGCGAAGGGGGTGAAGGGATGACTCCTGCTTTCGCGCCTTTAGTTCTGTGCCTCAGCGCACCGACTATCTCCGAGGAAGAGTTCAGGCGCTATTTCGATGCGTATGGATCAGCCCATTCCCGCGAGACCATTACGGATCTTATGGATTCTCCAATAAAGTTCGGGAAGCTGTTGGAGTACCCACTGCTTCTAGAACGTTGGGAAATGATCGCGTACGTTCATCGAGATTTTCTAGCTTCTCCGTCGCAGTTGCGCAGACGCCTGCAAGGGGTCTTCTGGCACCTCGCCTATCGGGGGAAAGCTGCCGAAAGTCTTTCACCAGTCCTTTTCAATGAGGTCGAAAAAAATTTCACGCTAGAGTTACTCGATGCCGACAGAGAGGCGTTTGACGAAGGGGCCAGTCAATTCCTGTTTGCTCTTTTCAGCGGGGGGGGTGGGGCGTCATCTGCTTACGAAGATCTTTGGTTTATAGATTTCTGTCGCCGCTTTTTTACCCGCGATTTCGCGCCGGACTTACAAGCCTATTTCGACGGCGTTTACGAATCGATCAATGAATCTGAGCGGATAACCTTTGATGGAAAGCGCATTTTATTGCCTGCTGCGTAACGAAACCGCTACAGGTTCTTCGCTCGTCGAGTTTTACATTAGTGAAGCCAGACCGCTTTTTGATGACGATGTGAGCGCTGAGCTGCGTTCGGTATTCAATGCTCTTGAATATGCCGCTGAGCCCGTCACTTTCCATCGTGTGGATGCGTTCACCGCGCAAGTGGGCTGGAACGTGGAGTTCGACCACTCGCCGGTCCATGAACTGATAGTTTCGCTTCAAACTGCTGGTTGCGTGGTGAAGTCCCCCGGTTCTTTGGCTTGAGTCCGGGGAACTGCTGCGCATTGTTCATATAGACGCGGAGCATTGGCATCTTGCGCCCGTTCTTGGGGATGGCAAAGAGCAGATGTTCGATGATGAAGAACTACTTCAGTACATGTTGAACCATGGCGATTAGCTGCCGAGCAGGTGCTAGTTAGTAGAAAAAAGGGGACAAAAAAAGCGGACAGATTTATTAAGCTGCTCTAATTTAGAGTCGTTTAATAAACAGTCCCCTTTGTTGCTCTACCCGCGCCGCTAACGCGCCGCCACACTCTTGGGTTTGTAGAACTTGAAACTGCCAATCTCCTTGGTCTTGATATAGATCTTGGACCAGTCCACCGAAGCGCTGCGGTCGTGGAAGAACAGCGCGCCATTGGTGCGGTCGGGCAGTTGCTGGTTGAGGGCTTTGCGGGCGATCTCCTTGGCGACGGCGTAGCGGCTTTCTTCCTCGACCTGATCGGGTCGACCGTCACACCACCAGGAAAACTGACAAGGGCTTTTTCCGAGCCCTGCTTGACCACCGCGCAGACCGTATCGGGAAACTCCTTGCGACCGAGGCGGTTGAGCACCACATTCGCCACGGCCTCCATGTCCTCAATGGCACCGCCCTTGGCTTCCCAGTAAATCGTGCGCGACAGGCAGGTGATGGCGTCGTCCATCGGCGCCTTGCCGGCGGGGTCGACTGCCTGGACTTCGGCTTTGCTCAGGGGTGACGCCTGCGGGGCAGCCTTGAGGCTGTCCTTGTCGGCGGCTTTCTGCTCCAGTACTTCGGCCTTGTCTTCGGCGGCGGCTTTTACCGCTGGCTGGACTTCGGCGGCTTGGAGCTGGGCCACCCACAACACCAGGCTGATACCAATGATTTTTGAGAGGAGTTGCATGATCGGTTCTTCCTGTTAAACCGCATGGCAGTGAGAGCGCCGAGCACAGTCTGCGCACAAAGCAGACAGCCTAGTTCCGTTTTCTTTCCCATACGATGTGTTTTACGCACCGCAGCGATCACCGTTCGGAAAAGGGGGCAGATTTATTCAGTAGCTCTAATTAGAGTCGTTTAATAAATCTGTCCCTTTTGCCGTCCCCTTTTGCCCGAAGCAGACATCGAAATCTCCTGCCGGACGCTATCCCCGTAGGGTGTCCGGTGCGCACCGAAGCGATCACCGATCTGGCTTGGTGCGCACTGCGCACCCTATAAAAAGCGACCTTGCGTTCATATCGTAAATATCAGTTTCTAGCTGCTCGCAGCTTCTCGTAAACGGCAGCAACCGGCCGGTTTTTCTGAGCAGTCCAGGCTCGCCCCCTATGGGATATCGAGTCCAGATGTGCAGATGCACGCATCAAGCGCTTGATCTGGGGACTCCCCTTCATACAAGGGCAGCCGAAGCTCCAGGGCCGTGGCGATCACATCGAGGCTGACATCTTTAAACGTCACGACCCAATGTCTCTCGGCATCGGATGTGTTCGGCGACGTGGCTGGAGAATGCTCTATCAAGTGAAACTCATACGGGGATAAACCCGCCTTAAAATGCGGATGTCTCGACAGCGATTCATCTGTGATGTTCAGAATTCGATGTTCGATCAGTTGCTTGAACACCACGACCGAAAACCATCCATCGATCTGGTCTTCGAAGCAAACATAAAGATGCCCATTAGCTATCCGAGTCGCTGGATGTGCCCAGGTAGGAAACCTTGGGGCGTCGTTTAAAACATGAGCCTTGGCTGTTCGATTATTGAGAGTTGAGGCCATGATCAATCCGAGACGTGAATCGTGAAAACCGGGACACCGGACTAATCGAGCTGCTCAGGTGAATCTGCCAAGGTAGGTGACCGTCGCAGTGCTTTCAGGCATACGCACGACAGGTTTGACCTGAGCAGAAGTAGAGCGTCGGTCAGCCCAGACTGCATCAGCCGCAAAAGGGGACAGGTTGAACCACCCCCCTATCCCCCGCGTCATTACTTACAGTCAGCAAGGAAACTTGCCAGATCTCTTCCGCTGTCCGAAAGCATCCGATTATCGGCAGCACCACCCGTTGCACCAGCCAGCGCAAAGATCCCGCCATACTCCATCGAGTTGTGATAGATGTGAGTTTCATGCACGATTTTCTTCGCAGGGTACTCGTAGAAAGTGACTTTCAACAGAACGGCTGAACTTCCGGCGGAGGAACCTGAAGCAAATCGTTTTTCCCCGTTGACATACTTTATCTTTTCAACTACTGGAACAATTACCAGGCCGCGCGCCGCGTCAACAGACTCCGCGCCATGGATGTTTTCAATAAACGATGCCTGTACTGCAAGCTCCTGGTTAAAAACCTCTTGTATTCTTTTTATTGCCCGAACGTTTTCTGCGTCGCTTTTGTAATCAGGATGGACGTCTATAGGGGCAACCATCACTTGCGAGTAACTTGAAACCTTGAAGCCGGGCGGTAGCCTTGTTTCTTTCGGCGCGTGAATATTTGTTTTCGCGCAGCCCGCGAGCACAGCCGACAACATAACCAGAAAATATACACTGCGAAAATTACGGCACTCTATTCTTGTTCTTCTGACTTTGGATATATCGAACATCTACCGCTCCTTAGCGATTGCGCGTTGTGATCTGTAGCGCCGTGTGGAAGGTCGCGATGATAAGCGCTCAAGTAGGCACATAAACGTGCGCGTGGATTTATTTTTGCAGCGCCCTGTCTATTGGGGTGAACATTCGGACCCGGGAAAATAACTCTACAGCTTCTGCCCGTTATTCGCGCGTTGACGCTGCCCACTCTTTGCCGCGTCTCGATAGCCCCCTCGCTACTCGGCTGGCGAACCCCCCGCCTTGGCAAATGCTGGAACGCACGGTCGAGCAGCGCGCGAGTGCGTGGTCTGCGCAAAATGCTGATGAAAACAAAGGGGACAGATTTATTAAACGACTCTAAATTAGAGCTATTAAATAAATCTGTCCCCTTTGTTGTCCCCTTTGTTGCTCTTACTTTCCGGAACGCATATGCAACCTAGAATCTCAGTCATCACCCTCGGTGTCGACGATTTGGACAGTGCCGTGGCTTTCTACCGAGACGGCCTAGGACTGCCGACCAACGGAATCGTCGGCACAGAATTTATCAACGGCGCCGTCGCGTTCTTCGACCTGCAAGGCGGGCTCAAACTGGCACTGTGGCCTCGCTCCAGCCTGGCTGCTGACACGGGACTTCCGCATAGGCCCGGCGGTCTTTCTCAATTCACCCTTGGTCACAACGTATCTTCAAAAGCGGACGTCGACGCGGTGATGCAACGGGCCACCGAGGCTGGCGCCACGCTGGTAAAAGCAGCGCAAGACACCTTCTACGGGGGTTACGCTGGCTATTTCATGGACCCAGACGAACATCTGTGGGAGGTGGTTTTTAACCCTCAGATGATGCCGAAAGATTAAGCGGCGAGCCCGCTTACGAATGTCCGCTTCTGGCCGGAAGCTGCCCGTCGTAGACGGCCGCAATCGGCCAAAAGCGGAGGCTTAGCGCAGAAAATCTGTCCCCTTTTTCACTAATCGACAGGCAGCCTTCGACCAAAATCCGACGTCTCGAATGCGCAAATTGAATCTGCGCTCTGCTCAATCAAAAACGCGTTTTTGAAGGCGACGTCCCTTATCTCAGCTGGCGCTCGATGGGTACGGTCCGGGCGCTGACTTCCTCTCCCGTATGACGCGTGGTAACGGTTTCGATCAGCACAATGCCGCATTCTTCAGAAGCTACCGGGTTGTGACGGACACCCTTTGGAATCACGAAAAATTCGCCGGGCTGCAAAACGACGTCGCGGTCTTCCAGCTGAATATTCAGCGTCCCGTAGACCACCATAAACATCTCATCTTCATCCGCGTGGGCGTGCCACATCAGCTCGCCTTTGAGCTTGGCCACTTTGATGTACTGGTCGTTGACATGGCCAATAACCTGCGGAGACCAATGCTCGGTGACGTTGGCCAAAGCTGCTGCGATATTGGTGCTGTTGCCGCTGAGCATCATGAATAAGACTCCAAAAAAGGAGCCCCACCATACGTGCGCCGCGCGACGCCCCATATCGAATGTTTATAATGAAGCCATTAGTAACCCTAATGGATGCCGGCATGCCCGCACCTCTCCGTACCGTCGATTTAGTGCTCGTTCGCAGCTTCGTCACCATCGCTGAAACAGGCAGCATCAGCGCCGCCGCTCGCCAGTTGCATCTGACGCAAGGGGGCATCAGTCAGCAGATCAAACGGCTCGAAACCTTCTTCGGATGTCAGCTTCTCGAACGAGACTCCAGCGGCGCAAGGCTGACAAATCGGGGCCTGGACTTCTTGCCTAACGCGCGGCGTCTGCTCGACCTCAACGACAGCCTGTGCCGCGAAATGATCGGCGCAAGCGTGCCGGAGACGGTCAAGGTGGGCGTGCCCCATGACATGGCCGGATCGCATTTTGCGGACGTGCTAAAAGCCTTTGCCGCCAGGCATCCCGAGGTCGAAGTCATTGTTGTGCCTGGCTCATCGTTCGAGCTGATGAATGCTTTCTCCAAGGGGCAGATCGATTTGACGGTCAGTCAGTGCCTGGCGAACGAAGCGGTCGGCGAGCGCCTGTCTGTGGAGTCGCTGGTCTGGATAGGCGGCTCACAAGAGCCGGTTAGCCAACGACCCTTGCCGCTATGTTTCATCACGCCGACCTGCGCGTTTCGCCGTCCCGTGTTTTCACTGCTAGGCGAATCCAACATCAGCTGGCGCGTGATATTCGAAAACTCCTCGGTTGAAACCACTCTCGCCACGGTAAAAAGCGGCCTGGCACTGACGCCGTGGCTTCGCTCGCTTGTACCGGATGATTTTCAGGTGCTGGGCGATGATTCAGGACTGCCGAAGTTGCCAGATTTCGCGGTCGAGCTTCATGTTTCGCAGAGCGCTGCTCAGGGGGCATTGGATATGGCGGAGATCATTCGTGCGCAGTTGTCTTGATCGAAGCGTGAGCGAAAAGGGGGCCGCCATTAACCTCATATCCAGCTGCCATGAACGCCCGCATAAATTCATCGGCCGCCCGATCAGTTCCCTCACTCTCGCACAGCGCTTAAACGCAAATGCAGAAATGCATTAGCGATCACGCGTTTAGTCAGTAAGCGTGGCCAACACCTTACCGTCTCTGCGCTGCACGATGGTCTTAGGCGCTACGGGCTGTGAGCCGTCGGCGCCCGGAGGCGGGGTTATCAACCAGGCATCCGCATAGTCTTCCCGAACATGCCGCGGATTGAAGCGGATAGCGCTTGCCGCCAGATACCGGCGCTCTGCGAGTGCCGCATCGTTCGAAAGCACCGCACTTTTGACTTCATAGAGCTTTCGCTCTGCGTCGAGCGCAATGCTGGCATCCGCAAGCTCGAAACTATCGATACGCACCGGCACGCCTTCTGGCGTATCGAGAACCCAGCGGTCGGAATCTACAAACCCATCGGTATAGACATTGCCGGTGGAAGCACGGAGCGACGTGCCTTTGGGGAATTTGATGCCATCGACTGCATTGCCCTCGGCAAGCGTACAGCTGCTGAAAGCCGAAATGCCGCCATCAGGCTTGAGCTCAAACTCCACCGGTTGCAGCGCATCGCACCGCCAGCCGTTCTGCATCGTCGTGCCGTGGCCGGTAATCCGCATGTTTTGTGGTGTGAAGCCCACAGTTTCATATTTTTCATTGGTTTGAATCGCGATGTAGCGGGCTACTTCGATGGCATCGATGTCGACCATTCGCACCGGGCTTGGAAATACGGCTCGCTTGAAGGATTCCGTTTGATCCGCAACGGCTAGTTCGAGTTTGGTGCCTTTGGGCATGTCGATCTGGCCAAGGCGCATCGGCTCCTGCAGTTCCGGCCGATAACTTGCCTCTCTCTGCCGTTCAGAACTACGCATCTGAAGATAAAAAGCCGCGCACTGCCACAGGGTAAAAAAGCGCACACGCGGTGATAAGCGCGTAGGGCAGGAGGACGGGGCGGCGCCGGCGACCTGTGGAATATCGAACCACCAGCCTTATCGTCCACCCGAACCAGAAAAGCGTCGCGGCGAAGAAAAAGGAGAGGTAAAGCAGTAGTTCGACTGAGGGCAGTGCGACGGGGATCATGCGAGCCAAAACTTCCTGGATGGGAACAAAGAGGAGTGGGAACAAAGTGGACAGCTGGTCAGACGAGGCAGGGCGGGTTGACAGCTCTTAACGTTCAGCGATTAAAAGAATCACCAGGCAATGGCTTTGTCGTTCCAGTCCCAGAAGGTTCCGCTGTCGGACGGCCCATGCTTTCCCACTACATCAATTATGCAAGCCGCTGAGAAAGCCGGTTCGAACAGTTGGCCATCAGGCACGTTCGCCTGGAAGGGTTGAGACAGCTGCGTGTCAGTCGTGCCTGGGTGTATTGCCAGGACAGTCGAGGCAGGGTTCAGACGTTTCAATTCGATACTGGCCGTATGTAGCAACTGATTCAGCGCGGCCTTGCTGGCTCTGTAGCTGTACCAGCCACCCAGTCGATTGTCGCCAATAGAGCCAACTCTCGCCGAGAGCGCCGCGAAGGTATAAGGTTGTTTGCGCAATAACGGGAGTAGGTGCTTAAGCAGCAGGATTGGAGCAAACGTGTTGGTCGCAAAGCTTGCTTGCATGCTCGCAAGGGTAAGTTGAGACAGGCCCTTTTCTGCTTTTGCGCCGTCCTGATGAAGAATGCCCAGGGTACTGATGATAAGGTGCAGATGGTCGCATCCCTCAAGCGTCTCGCTCACAAGTGCTTCGAGGGATTGCTCATCGCGCGCGTCGCAGTCGACTCGCTTCAAGCGTTCGCCATACTGATCTGCAAGCTCTGCCAGTTCAGCGCAGGTGCTAGCTTTTCGCGCTACTGCCCATACCTGAGCCACATCATGGCGAGCGAGCAAAGACCCGCACAGCGCCAAGCCGATGCCTCGGCTGGCGCCGCATATCAGCACATGGGCTTCGCTGTTCAATTCGGGTATCAAACTCATAAGGCACCTTGAGCAGCATGGCGGAAATGTTGACGACTTCGAAGCCTTTGTTATGGCTGCTTCTGGCCCTTAGCAGCCTGCCGCGCTGGGCTGCAAACGGCCAAAAGCAAACTGAATCGTACTGGCCGATAAATTCACTGTGGGCACACTGTGAGCACCCCTATTCACTCTTTCCGCAAACCTCCAGGATCAGGTTTCGGAGCCATTGATGAGCAGGATCAGCGCTGAATCTCGGATGCCAAAGCAATGAAACGCTGAACTGCGCAACACGCAAACATGGATAAGGGGACAGCTTTATTAAGCTGCTCTAATTTAGAGTCGTTTAATAAATCAGTCCCCTTTGTTGCTTCACGCCTCTTCGTCTCTAGCGCAGCGGCACGTACACATCCGTTAGCCACTGATCCTGGGGCGTCTGCGGGTAAACGCTAAGGTATTCGAAAAACAGTGACTGATCGCGAAGCTCCTCACCGCTGGTGGGTAGCCAGTCGCGGTAGATGGGGTAGATGGTTTCACCGATATGATCCGGGGAACCCGTATGCCGCACCACGGCGTAGCGCCCGCCGGGAATAGTGAGTTCGTGAATGTCGAATTCGTTCGCTGCCACGGGTTGCTGAATCTCGCCGCAGATAGCGAAGCGAAATTCGTGCGCCGGGGTGGTATCGGGGTTGCTGTACGGGATGCCAAAGCTGCGGCTTGAGGCCACTGGGGATTGCCCGCTGTGCATGCGCCATTGGATGAAGGTGTTGACGCTTTCATCGACCCGCTCGGGAGGGCCGCGGTGCTCCAATGCGGCGACGCGCACAGGCGGGAGCTCTACGATGTGTACGTGCATGATGACGGTCCTTGAGAAGTGAGGGATAGCGAAGACCGTATTCCACACCTGCCAACTGGGCGCCTTTCTGAATGCGCTGGGTGACAACCCAAACGCTCGGCTGAATGCTCGGCTAAAGGCCTCAGGGCTTTCAAAACCGGCGTTGAGTGCGGCGCTCAGCACCGAGTGATCTGCCCTGGCCACCAGGCAATGTGCCGCGCGCCGCAACCGCATCAGTTGCACATAGCGCGAAACCGTTACGCCGACGAACGCGCTAAATTGCCGGTGGAAGTGAAACACTGAAAAGTTCGCCACCTGGCTCAACGTCTTCACCGACAAATCGCCATCGAGATTGGCGTCTATATAAGCGAGCACGGCGTCGAAGCGTCGTGTGTAAGCAGAAGGGAGCGGCAGATCAGACACGGTGCAGAGATTCCTGGAAATAAGGTCAGCGCTAGCGTCGACGACAGCGCCTTGTCCGTGCCTAGCCGCAGTTGCTCAAAGGGGCGTCGCGATCACCCATCGGCATTCGCCCGTGCCGATTCAAGCGCGAGCTACTCTTCCTCATAGATAAACGCATAGCCCTCGTCAATCAGCTGTTGCAGGTACTGATCGAAGCTCTCGGCTATCACTATGTAGCTGTCGGGATCATGTAAAAAACGCACGACCTGCCCCACGGTACCGCCAGGCGCCGGATTGAAGTCGATGTACAACATTGAGGTCCCGCCATTGTTCATGCAGTGCGAGAAACACAGCCGGTCGGCCATGCTCAACTCAATGTTGACACCAGCCCCGACGGTGTCGGGTTCTTCTTTCAGGTAATCCCCGTAAATCTGCGCAATGCTTTCGGTGTAAGCGTCCGCGTCCTCGAGAATTTGCTCTACGGAGCGCAGGTAGTAGGGGTATTCGAATACGTCGGAGCCGAGCATCAGCAACGTCACCGTGCCGCCTGGGTATTCCCGAAAATGCGTGCCATCAATCTTGCTTAGCAGTTCCAACAGACTGGCTGGGCACAACGGGTAGCGCGCGGTGAGCCGCTGTAAATCCTCGGTCGATGCACCGTGGACACGCTGCAGCTGCTCTACGCTTTCTTCCGACGAGAGAGCCTGCTGCAGACCAACAAGGTAAGTATCCACAAGGTGCATGGTGGCGGCTTCTCTAACAGGCTGGAGGGGCACTCATGCTAATTCAAAAGTAGATGCTCATACTTGGGATCTCTCTGAATTATTCCCCTACTGTGATGGGCTAAGCGAGTTGAGACCCCGGGTCCTCAACACGACACATCACACCCTCAACATGAGCGCGACATAAGCAAGCTGTACTATTGGCTCCGCGCCTAAAGACGCGTCCAGTTCTTGCTGTTGCCCATAGGGTAAGAATTTTGGTTTTCCTCCCTTTAAACGTTCGCGCCTGACTATTTGCGGCCCGCCATCACAGGCAGCTATCGGCCTGAAGCGCAGATGATCGCTATTTCAGCTGATTAGCGAACCGCCCCACGGCGCTGACGACCTGTTTCGCACCGTCTTGTATTTGCACAATCACAGAGCCAGCTTTATTGGCTAGCGACAAACCTTGCTCTGCCAGGTGTTTGCTGCCTGCCATATCTTGTACAGCTTTAGTCACCAGATCCTGGTTCTTGCTTACCACGCCTACGATTTCTTCCGTAGCTGCGCTGGTGCGTCCCGCCAGCTGCCGCACCTCATCGGCAACAACTGCAAAGCCTCGCCCTTGTTCGCCCGCTCGGGCAGCCTCGATAGCTGCATTGAGTGCCAGCAGGTTGGTTTGCTGGGCGATGCTGCTGATGGTTTGCACCATCGAATTGATCAGGTGTGACTGCTTGCCGAGGTCTTCGATGCTTTTGGATGCAGACTGCATCTCCAGCGATATCTGGCGCATGACTTCAACCGTTTCGCGAACCACAGACGCACCTTCCTGGGCCGTAGTGTCGGTATGTTGCGAAACGTCGTAGGCGATGCCTGCTGCTTCGTTTACTTCAGATTCCCTGTCCACTTGGTCGGTGATAACGGTGGCGAATTTGACGAACTTATACAGCTGGTCCTGCGCGTCGTAGACGGGGTTATACGAGGCTTCCAGCCAAATGGTGCGCCCGTGGCTATCAAGCCGTTTAAACCGCCCGGCGACAAACTCGCCTTTGTTTAATGCGTTCCAAAAGGCCGTGTAGGCGGGAGATGAGGATTCGTCGTGGTCGCAAAACATGCGGTGATGCTTGCCCTTGATTTGCTCCAGGTTGTAGCCCACGGCCTGAAGAAAGGGCTTGTTCGCGCTTAGGATTGTTCCATTGGTGTCAAATTCGATGATGGCGGTCGAGCGCGAGAGGGCTTTTAGGAACGCTTCGTTTTCCCGGGCCAGATCCATCGAGGCCGTCACATCTTTGCCGAAGAATTTGATGTGAAGAAGTTTGCCCGCCTCATCTTTCACCGGTTGCCATAATCCCCACAGCCAAATCAGGCTGCCATCGGTGTGCAGGAAACGGTAGTTGTCGCTGGTGGAGTGCCCCTTGGCCACTGCTTCACGCAGGTTGCGATAGCAAGGGAGATTCACCACGTAGCTGGGAACTATCTCGCTTAACGGGCGGCTGATGGATGCGCCCGCGTAACCCAGCACATTAAGAAACTGAGCGTTGGCTTCGATGATGTTGAAATGTTCATCAACCGTAAGCGCCAGGGTTTCTTCTGTAAAAGCTGTCAGCAGCTGTTGTTGCAGTTTTATCTGTTTTTTTGCGTCTTGAAGTTCTTGTTTGAGCCGCCGATTGAACATTGTCATCTCCTGAAATAACACCGGGCATTTTCTGGTTTCGGCATCTGTCGCATCCGCAACAGCGCCTTCAAAAATGAGCCCGAGCACGTCCTGTAACGACGCTGAATGCGCGTATGAATCAGCGTAGCTTTGCGCTGGAACTACGCGGCGCTATCCGACGACCGCGCAGAGGCCTCTAAAGGTCCGTTTTTGGCCGCTTTGAGCCTGTCGTGTCAGGCCGGAGTCGGCCAGAAGCAGCAGCTCGGATGTGTCTACGAAACTAGGAGCGACTCAGTTTGCTTGATACACCTGAGCCACTTCTTAGGAACTGGCTTTTTTGTCGGTTTTCGATCAACACCTTCGCTGTCTCAGGATGGTGAGCTGTAAGAATAGGGCGATGGGCCGCTTTCCAGTGGCGCCCTGTAGCCTCGTCTAGCCCTCAGCCCCGCCGGCGGGAAGCGCGAGCTTCGGCCACACTGCTACGCCTGTCCGGGTCGTAGTAGATCGCATCGAGCAATGCGGCGCGGCCATACCACAGTTGCTGTTCCTCATCGGACTCTGGCAATTCTTCCTGCCACCAAGGCATGAGCTGCATGGGCTCAATGAACCGGTCCCAGTAGTTGTGCAAGGTGACGGTCGAGAAGGCTGTACCGAAGGCGGCAGCTAGGCCCAGTTCATTCGGGCCACAGTAGCAAAAGAAGTAGTCCGGCCGCTTCATCGCCAGCAGACGCGTGCCAATGCCAATCCACGTCGCCGCCGCACCGGGTACCCGTAGGAATCTGCTAACGAATGCTTCGTAGTGGCGGCGCTTCACGGGGCCCAGCAACGGTATCTGGTCCAGGGCGCATGAGATTGCCACGGGTTCGTTTTGCAGGGCAGCGAAGGCCCGGCCAGACGAATTCATTTGCCCGAAGAGCCCCCAATCCAGATCCTCTACGGAAGAGCGGTGCAGTAAGCCGCCGATCCGGCGTTGGTCGTTTATGGGCAGGTCAGCAAAAGTGGTGGTGTCGGCGAACAGTTGCCGGGCTTGCGAGAGCACCTGTATCCGCCCCGGCAGGTCGTTGGCCCTGTCCGCCTGGACGCTGGCCACGTAGTGCTTCCAGTTCATGCCATTGAGATCAGCGTTATTACCTGACCCGCTTCGCACGAAAGGCTTCCTGATGCGGGTGAATGCCTTCAGCTCCTCCAAGGCGTCCTTTGCCCGGGCCTTGTTGGCCTCGTAGGACTGGATGAAATCGTCGTCGATCGACTCGGCGCGGGCCCACTGTTGGCGGATGAAGTCGTGGAACGACACCAGAGCAGGGTCTTTTCGGCCGCCCTGCAGAAACACGCCGGCTTCGATGTTGCGGGCCATGCCGGCGCCGGTGAGGTTTGCACTACCCACATAGACGCAGAGCTCATCACCCAGGTCGAAGCTGTAGACCTTCGGGTGAAACATCGGGGCGGCGTCCGGAGCAAAAACCTTGGCCGGGGTGAAGTCTTTGCAGGCCACCAGGCACTTCGTATCGCTGAAATAGCGCGTGGTACCGATAACCAGGTGGGTCATTTTCGCCTTGTTGGCGATCGCCGCCTTAAACACCGGATTTTCCGTGCACCACGCGCTAGCCCAAGAGAACGACTTGCACTGCTTGATCAGTTTGAGCAACTTCTGACTGGTTTCTTTGGAGCCGGTTACCGGCGATATGGTGGTCATCCTTGGTCTTCCATAAGGCTGGGTTTAGCTCAGCGTGAGATCATCATTGCCCTGCCAGCCACGACGTAGCGCATCGGTTTGCACAGCCCGGTCGGCAAGACCCAGTTGTAGCGATCATCGCTTTCTACCCGCTGTAGCGCCAGCGGCAAACTCGCCCAATCCGCCTTGCAACGTGCTGTCGAAGGAAATGCCGGTGCTCAAACGACTTGGGGTGTGGGACGCGGCAGTCCAGGCGGTCACTGGGGCATTCCGCGAAGATGGGCCAGCAGACGCCTGAAGACTTGCTAGCAGCAGTACCTTTTTGTCTCCCTCAGTACCCTGACGCTCAGCTTTCGGCGCCGGAGCTTTCTGCGCGGCGGCCAGCATTGCACTGCCAGTCGAGCGGAAGCAGGGCCTGGCCATCCACGCGGTTGGCGATCAACCATTCCAGCTTGCTTGGCACGTCGCTGGCATTGTGCGTCGCGGCGCACTCTTGGCAGACCGCCACGCCCTTGGGGGTGTACCAGTAGCGAGTCGGCGTGGTGCAAAGTGCGCAGGGCTCAGCAGGCGTGTGGCTCGGCGCGTCGTCGTGCCTGATGGTGATAATGGGTTTTCTCGTTACTTGGATCTCGGGGTGGGCTCTTTGCGCGGTTTCGCGCAGGAAACCAATGATTTGCTCTTCAGTAAAACGCTTCCTCATGTCCAATCTCCTTGCTGATGGGATTGGACTCTAAAGCGACGTGCTACTCAAATTTGGGGAGACGTCTGCTGGTTGAATCGCCTCTGGTTTTGTAGTCACAGCCGAATCTCATCGCAGCCGTACCACCGGCTACTTCTGGCCGTTAGCAGCCTGCCGCGATGGGCTGCAAACGGCTAGAAGCACACTTCATCGTACTGCCCGATAAATTCACTGTGGGCACACTGTAAGCACGCCTATTCACTCCGTCCGCAAACCTCCAGGATCAGGTTTCGGAGCCATTGATGAGCAGGATCAGCGCTGAATCTCGGATGCCAAAGCAATGAAACGCTGAACTGCGCAACAGGCAAAGGCAGCGGGAAACTATGCATGCCCTCGCGCAAGCTCGCGGTATGGCGCTCGGGAACACTGGCGATCAGATCTGACCCGCGAGCCAGCCCCAGCGCGATCGAAAAACCACCGACAATCGTAACGATCTTCCGCTCCAGTCCGAGGGGCCGCAGCGCGTCATCTATGGGGCCTTTATCTATCCCTTCCCGCGACACGGAGATGTGCATACCTTCTGCATACCTTTCCGGCGTAATTTTGCCGCGACTTAGCGGATGCCCGGCTCGTACAACACCCACGTATTTATCCCTGAACAAAGACTGGCCCCTCAGCTCGGGAGCCGAGGCTAGATTTATAACGCCGGTTTCGAGATCAACGACTCCGTCCCGTAATGGCTTACTGTCTTTGTCTGGCTTGTGCATAAAGAACAGCCGCACTCCCGGAGCCATTTCTCCAATACGCGCGATAAGCGCGGGGCCAAAGTTTTCAGCAAAACCTTCACTGGTCCTGATCGCGAATGTCCGGTCGAGTTTTTTCAGATCGAGAAGCTCGGTTGGGCGCAAAACTTCCTGCGCATCGCGAACAAGCTGAGCAACACGTTCACGCAGTTCGATCGCCCTGGGAGTAGGAACGAGCCCACGTCCGGCCCTGACCAATAGTGGATCACCTGTGGTTTCTCTAAGTCGCGCAAGTGCTCGGCTCATCGCCGACGGGCTGAGCCGTAGGCGTTTGGCTGCGCGCGTGACGCTACCTTCAGCGAGCACCGCATCGAGGGTAATGAGTAGATTGAGGTCTGGATTTGACATGGTTGTATGGTAGCCCAGCTCGTTCGAGGCATGGCGTCAGGCGCAACAATAAAGTGCAAACCGTGCGCCTTCCGCCATGCCTGGAAGCTTCATACAGTTCGCTGCATCGGCACATGTGTACCGATGCGGACGAAGAGGTGGTGTATGAATTCGTTAAGCAGGTTTGTTGAGCGTGTCCAGTCAGTGTGGGGCCCGCTCAGCTCTGAAGTGATCGCAGGCTGCCAGCAGCAATTAGGTGAGCTCGTAGAAACGCCTGTCACCGAACCGTGGTTGAGCGACCTTCACCAGCAGGCATTGGCTCAGCAAGAGCTGTATCGAGATCCGGTAAACGGTTTTTTGCTGTTGGCACACGCCGAACCTGAAGGGCTCTACCGGCCGCCACATGATCACGGTCGTGGCTGGGTCATTTACGCCGTGCAGTGCGGTGAAATCGAGATGGGTAGCTATGCCAGCGTGCAGGCCCCGGATGGCCGGGTGAAACTGGTAAAACGCGGTTCCACCCGTGTGAGCGCCGGCCAAACGCAGGTCTACCTGCCGGGCGATATTCACGATACGCAATGCATCTGCGGACCGGCTTTGCTCTTTCGCTTCACCGAGCGGGATTTGAGGATTGAGGATAAACAGGCCCGCAAGCTGACACGGTACATCGAGCAGGGTGGTGATTGGGTTCCGCAGACCAGCGCACTGCGCAATGGTTGAAATCGTGCCGCGCCGCCCAGCCTCAAGAGCCGGCCGCCTCGGCACGCAGATTGAACGCACAGCCTCATCGGAGCATGCCGTCGAGGCGATATCTGTCGGCGCAAAACCGAGGCAGCTGGCTGCCGTTAGCTCAGTGCTGGCCGCCATGGTGCTGGTGGTGCTCAACACGGCGATAGTCAACATGGCGTTGCCGGCCATCGCCCAATCGCTGCACGTGACACCTGCGCTGTCCATGTGGATCATCACGGCCAACCAGGCGGCGCTGTTGGTGGCTTTGCTGCCCTGTGCAGCGCTAGGTGAAGGCCTTGGTTACCGCAAAGTATTCAGGTGGGGATTGGTGCTTTTTCTCGGCGCCACGCTGATGTGTGCACTGGCCCCTACGCTGTATTGGCTTATAGCTGCGCGATTGCTTCAGGGGCTTGGCGGTGCTGCGATCATGGCGCTCGCGGTGGCACTGCTTCGCCACGTGATACCGAGCCAGCAACTGGGCGCCGCCATTGGATGGAATGCCCTTGCGGTCGCCCTGGCATCAGCAGCAGGCCCCGCGATGGGCGCAGCAATTCTCAGCGTGGCAGCCTGGCCTTGGCTGTTTGTTGCACTGCTTCCCTTGGGGCTTTGGGTGATGCTGGCGAGTCGGGCTTTACCCGCGGTGGACGGCACCGCGCGCGTACCCGATCTGTTGAGCATTGCACTGAATGTCGGCGCCTTTGCTTCGCTGGTCATAGGCGCAAGCGTCATCTCTAGCCACCCTCTATTGGCTGCAGCATTGCTGGCCATCTCAGTTATTCAGATGAGGCTTTTGGTCAGGCGGGAAGGGCACAAGGCGGCGCCACTGGTTCCGCTTGATCTGCTCAGATCCAGCGCGTTCCGCATTTCAGTTATTGCCTCTGTGCTCTGCTTTGCCGGGCAGACTGCAGGGCTGGTGGCGCTGCCTTTCTACCTTCAGCACCGCCTAGGCCAAGAGGTGATGACAGCAGGCTTTTACATGATCCCCTGGCCGCTAACCGTCGCGCTGATAGCGCCATTGGCTGGTCGCTTTTCAAACCGATGTTCGCCCGCCTGGTCTTGTTTGATAGGCGGCATGGGTCTTTCGACAGGGCTCGCGGGAGCTGCGCTTTGGCCTGTGCAGGAAAGCCTCATGGCGCTGGTGCCATTGACGATGCTTTGCGGTTTTGGCTTCGGGCTTTTTAACGTGGCCAATAACCGCAACATGTTCCTCTCGGCTCCGATAAGCCGAAGTGGGGCGGCCGGGGGAGTGCAGGGCACCGCTCGCTTGCTCGGGCAAACTGCTGGCGCAGTCATCATGGCGCTGATATTCGATCTGGTTCCTGTCGATGCTGCGCCTCAGCTTGCCCTCGGCGTGGGCGCTACGTTGACCTTGTTGGCAGCCCTGATGAGCACACTGCAAAGCAGACAGACATACGGCTACCCATCTTGAGGGCGAGTCGCCCAGCAGCCTTCAAAAGAAACCGGCGCTATTTACCGGGCGCTGTGTGCAGCTGGCTGACGGTTCCCAGAATCACCTTCACGTTGGATTCCACCACCAGCTCGATGGGCAATTCGTAGCGGCTGTGTACCCAGAGCATGCCGGTCTGTATGACCGCGCCGGCCAGTGCGGTGCCAACCAGCTGCATCTCCCGTGGGTCATGGGTCGCCACCGGCACGCCGGCGCGGCCCAGAAAATCCATCATCAGCGCCGCAAAATCAGAGACAGACTGCATGTACAAGGCATCCACCCGCGGGCTCACACCCAGCACTTCGCTATGGGTGATTCGCGCGAAGCGTGGGTTGGCCATGGCTTCGAAGAAACAGGTCAGGCCGGCCCGCGTGCGCGCTTCCACGTCGGCGTCGGCGTCGCTCAACACTTCGCTCAAATGCGCTCGATAGTCGCCAACCAGGTGTTCGTAGCAGGCCACCAACAAGTCTTCCATGGTCTCGAAAGACTCATAAAAGTAGCGATTGGTCAGGCCCGTCGTGGCCGTCAGGGTGCGCATGGTGGTGCCGTGGAAACCCACGGTGCCAAACAGTTCGATGCCGACTTCGATAAAGCGTTGGCGCCTGGCGGCTGCGCGCTCGGTCACGGCGATGCCGGAGTAGGTGCGCTCGGTCGAACTTTCGATTGGGAAATTGGCGGTGTCTGTCATTCGCGAATCGTACAGCGTTGACAACGCTTGTTGCCACAATCAGAGTAGTGAGAACAAACGTTGTCACAATAAGAGTGAGCCCCATGACCGAAGCACACCGTGGCCTTGCGCCTGTCGATGTATTAATTATTGGTGCCGGATTATCTGGCATCGGCGCGGCGTATCACCTGGGCAAGCAGTGCCCAACGCTGTCGTACACAATCATCGAGGCTCGCGCTGATTTGGGCGGCACCTGGGATCTGTTCAAGTATCCCGGCATTCGCTCCGACTCCGATCTGTTCACGTTCGGGTACGACTTCAAACCCTGGGTAGGCGAAAAAGCCATCGCCGACGGCCCGTCGATCAAGGCCTACATCGCTGAAACCGCGCGCGAGAACGGAATCGCGCAGCACATTCGCTTCCGTCAGCGGGTGGTCGATCTCAATTGGCACAGCGCCAAACGCTGCTGGGAGGTCACCTTGCGCGAGGAAGACACGGGCGAGGAGGCGACTCTCGAAGCGCGCTGGATTTTCAACGCTGCCGGCTATTACCGCTATGAGGAGGGGTTTACCCCGGCCTTCGCTGATCAGGCGCTGTTCCAAGGTCAGATCGTGCACCCGCAGCACTGGCCCGAAAACCTGGACTATGCCGGCAAACGTGTTGTGGTCATCGGCAGCGGCGCGACCGCCGTGACACTGGTGCCTGCGCTGGCGGAGCAGGCGGCGCACGTGACTATGCTGCAACGCACGCCGACTTATGTACTGCCCGTACCGTCCCGAGACCCGCTTGCGCGGCGCATCCGCCCACTGTTGGGGACCACCATCGCCCACTCCCTGGCGCGTCGTTTCAATATTGCCAAGCAGCGTTGGGTGTACGCGTTCTGCCAGCGCTACCCGGTGGCCGCCCGCAAGCTGATCCGCAGCATGAACACCAAGATGCTGCCGGCCGGCTACCCCGTGGACGTGCACTTCAATCCGCCCTACAACCCTTGGGAGCAGCGCATGTGCGCGGTGCCCGGTGGTGATCTGTTCAAGGTGATCTCCAGCGGCGAGGCGTCTATCGTCACCGACCAGATCGAGCGCTTCACGCCCGCCGGTATCCAACTGCGCTCGGGCGAGCATATCGAGGCTGATGTGATTGTCACCGCGACCGGGCTGAACCTGCAGCCGTTGGGCGGCATTGTGCCGAAGATTGACGGGGTTCAGCTGCGCTTGGCCGAGCACGTCGCCTACAAAGGCATGCTGCTCAGCGGCATTCCGAATTTCGCCATTGCGGTGGGTTACACCGCGTCCTCGTGGACCCTGAAGATTGGCCTGCTCTGCGAGCACTTCACCCGCCTGCTCGGGTATATGGAGGCGCGCGGTTACGCCGTATGTACGCCCAAGGCTGACCCGACTATGGAAACCGAGCCGCTGCTGAATTTTGGTGCCGGTTACGTGCAGCGTTCGTTGGCGCAACTGCCGCGGCAGGGCAAGGCGTACCCCTGGACCATGTCGTGGAACTACGCGGCGGACGTAAAAATTCTGCGCAACGGTGAGGTCGATCACCCGGCGTTGCAATTTCTGCCCAAGGCGGTGACGCCATGAGCCTGGCCGCCCATAACGAACAGTTCGCCACGCTGCCCAACGGGCTGAAGCTCTGCTACGCCAGCCATGGCGATGAAGCGGCTCCCACCATTTTGCTTATCGTCGGGCTGGGGCTGCAGCTGGTCTACTGGCCGGCAACATTGATCGACCAACTCGTCGCCGGGGGCTTTCGTGTCATCTGCTTCGATAACCGCGATGCCGGCCGGTCGTCCCGCATGGCGACGCCTCATCCAAGCAAATGGCATCAGCTCACCGGCAAAGCGCCGGCGGGTGCCTATGGCCTGGAGGACATGGCTGACGACAGCGCGCTTCTGCTCGAACATCTGGGTATCGAGAGCGCGCACCTGGTGGGCATGTCGATGGGCGGGATGATTGCCCAGGCCTTGTCGTATCGCCATCCGCGCAGGGCCAGGTCACTGGTTTCCATTTTCTCCACGACGGGCAATCGCAAGGTGGGCCAGCCCGCAGCGTCGACCTTGTGGCGTATGGCGCGGGCCAAGGCGCCGCGTACAGAAGCCGACGCGATAACAAGCTTTCGTCAAACGATGATGCACATCGGCGATGCCACGGCCACCGGCGCTCACGCGTTGTGGGACAGCTACGCACGGCTTGCCTGGACGCGTAACGGCGAGCGGGCCGATGCCCGTGCGTTGTTCCGCCAGATCGGCGCTATTTTGAAGTCCGGCGACCGCACCCCGCATCTCACAACCATTCAAGCGCCGACCCTGATCGTGCACGGCGGCCAGGACCGCATGGTGAACCCCACCGGTGGCCTCGCCAGTGCCCGGGCGATACCCGGCGCAAGCCATGAAGTCATCGCAGACATGCGTCATCAAATCGATGCCCCTCAAGGTGAACGCCTTGCAGCGCTGATCCTCAACCACATTCACAGCCATGCAGGACAACAACAATGAAACTCGACAATCAGGTGGCAGTGCTGACCGGTGCAGCCAGTGGGATTGGTCGCGCATTGGCGACCGTGTTGGCTGAGCGTGGATGTCACCTGGCACTGGTTGACCGTGATGAAGCCGGCTTGCGTGCAACCCTGGCCTTACTTCCACAGCGCGGCAAAACGTACAGCACGCACGTGGTCGACCTGGTTGATCGTCAGGCCATCCGCAACTTGCCAGGCGAAGTACTCAACATCCACCCGACCGTCCACCTGGTCATCAACAACGCCGGCGTGGCGCTTGGCGGCACGTTCGAGCAGGTGAGCGAAGAAGACTTCGACTGGGTTATGGACATCAACTTCCGCGCAGTTGTCGACAGCACGCGCGCCTTCCTGCCCATTCTGCGCGGCAACGGCGCACCGGGCCGAATCGTCAACCTGTCGAGCCTGTTCGGGCTGGTATCGCCACCGGGCCAGGCCGCTTACAGCGCCAGCAAATTTGCCGTGCGGGGCTTTTCAAACAGCCTGCGCCACGAGCTAGCACGCACCCCGATCGGCGTCACCGTGGTGCACCCCGGCGGCATCGCCACCTCTATCGCCAACAACGCGAAAGCGCCGCAAGGCGTTGATGCCGTGGAAATCGAACGGCATAAAAAAGAAATGAACAAAGTGCTGAAAATGCCTGCAGAAAAAGCCGCCCGCATCATCGTGCGGGCCATTGAAAGCGATAAGGGCAGGGTAATCGTGGGAGCGGACGCGTTGCTGCTGTCGATATTCGAACGCCTGATGCCGGTGAGCCATTGGGGCTTGGTGGAGCGGTTGATGAAGCAGCCGCAGCGTTAAGAATTAGCCGCGCTGTGACGGGAATAAATCCGTCCCCATTGTCCTGCTACTCAGCGAGTACAGGGCGTGCGCCCAGCCCTCGCTAGGTGCACCGTGTGGGTAAAAAACACATTTGTATCCAGACACTGCCTACCGCGGCACCGTCCTATATCATGGCGCGCCAATTGGAGGGGGGCTACTGCGAGCGCATGGGTTGCCCGGCGCCCTTGGGGCTGACACTGATCGCAGTTTATGGAGCTGGAATGAACAGACGACAAGTTTTGACGTTGGGCGCCATCGGCGGTGCGGCGGCGCTCGGCGCAGGTTTCTGGGCGTTGCCGACCGGCGACCGCGCGGGGGCGCTGAACATTGAGGGCGCGCAAGACCTGTTGCGTACACTGGAGGGCAAGGCGCTGGTCAGCGTTCAGGGCTGGACCCCGGCTGAAGTGTTTAACCACTGCGCGCAGAGCATCGAGTACTCCATCAGTGGCTATCCCGAGCTCAAACCAAGTTGGTTCCGCAGCAGCGTGGGCCCGCTGGCGTTCAGCGTATTTGCCGCGCGTGGGGCCATGCGGCATCCGTTGCACGAGGCCATTCCAGGTGCAGCGCCGCTTAGTGAACCGACTAGCCAAGCCTTGGCCCTCAGTCGTTTGCAGCAGGCCTTTAGCGATTTCAGCCAGTATCAGGGCGAATTGCAGCCGCACTTCGCCTATGGCGCGTTGAGTCATGCTGATTACGTTGAGGCGCACGTGATGCACCTTTATAACCACATGAGCCTCATTCGACCGGCTTGATCTGGCGTGCGAGTAAAGGCGAAACCCCCTGCGAATGGACAGGTGGATAGTGGCAGATGTGTTCTCTGCTCAATGTACTGTTTACTGACGTTGACGACAGGCAGCAATCGGCCAGAAGCAGTCACTGAGGAAAGTTAGATCGGCCGTCTTACGCTGGACGTACTATTTGGCAGCCAACCGCGTCCCCGCGCCAATTGCTCGGATTTGTGCCTTCAGCTTTCAGAAAAGAGCGGGAAAAGTGCGCCTGATCGCAAAAGCCGCATTCGGCCCCGATCTCCGTTAGCGTCTTTTCTGTTCGTACGATCATTTCCTTCGCCTGACGGATTCGATGCAGCTGTCGCCATTCCTGCGGCGACATTCCAGTGGTCCGTTTGAATGCTCTGGAGAAATGACTTCTGGACATCAGACATGCTTTCGCAAGCTCCGATACCGTCAGCTTGGTGCCGATATTATCCGCAATCATCCTTTTGGCCATGCGCTCCCGCCAGGAAGCCAACCCTCCGCCCGCTGGCACCCGTTTAGGCTCACTTAAAGGTTTGGATTTGGAACAAATGTCCGAGCGCGATGAGTTCGCCACAACAGAGTCTCCTGAAATGGTTGGCGGTGAGAACGCTTAAGTTAGCGGATGATCACAGCAGACATGTTTGCGTTTTTGCACTCTCGGTGGCGCTTTTTTGCGCCATTATTGCTGCGTCAGCGGTGCTAGCCTTTTCGTCCCGACAACGCCGCTTTTCGCAGAACGAGGCGGCCTTTTTTCAGATGGAGAAATGCGATGGCAGCAAGGCACTTGGACAATAAAGACACCGCGTACTGGGGCGTCCCATGGGAAGAAGCGTATGGGTATCCTCAGGTCAGAAAGGTAGGAAACGATATCTACGTGTCCGGGCAGTTCAATCACGATGAAGAGGGAAATCTGGTCGCGCCGGCACCGCTGAATGGCGAGGGTCGACCTAGTGATTTTTCGGCGATGGGAGAGCAAATGCGTACCGCCTACGACAATATTTCCAAGTTGCTGGCGTTATACGGAGCAACTCTGCAGGACGTCGTTGAAGAGACGCTTTTTGTGCTGGATATGGATGCTGCGTTCGCCGTCGTTGGCAGAGTTCGTAAAACTGCTTTCGGCACTGACCGACCTCAGTGCGCGAGCAACATTATCGGCGTATCGAGATTGGCGCAGCGTGCACAGCTGATTGAGATCGCCTGCAGGGCTGTAATTGGTGTCAAAGCCCAGTAGCTACTCGCCCCCTTCAAACTCGCCAACCCGGGTAGGTAACTGCCCTTCAATCAAGGCCTTTTGCTCGGCTACTGCAGCGGAGCAGAAGGCCATGAATGCCTTAACACGCCATGACTTGCGAATGTCTTGATGGGTGAGCAACCAAAGCTCATCGTTCAGTTCGGCGACTGATGCACCCACTCGCGCCAATCCAGGCGTTATGTCGCCTAGCATGCAAGGCAGAAAACCAAAACCCAACCCCGCCTCAATTGCGGCGCACGCCGCAGCAACCGAATCGGTTCGATAAGAAATATCATCTGCCCTAACTCTGCATTCGACATAACGTGCGGCTTTTAAATTGCAGAGGCTTGCGGAGTAAGAGACCCAGGCTTGGCCGTCAACGAACAGCTCTGGAAAAGATGTGAATGGAGTCAAAGCCCGGCCATAAGGCGCCCACGCAATCGTTGCGAGCTTACGTCCGACAAGACTGTCTGCTGGTTTCTTCGTCGCCCTGACCGCGATATCAGATTCGTCGCGCGCCAGACTCAGTGTTTCGTTCCCCACGAGAACCTCTATTGCTATTCCCTCATTCGCGGCTTTGAAGTCAGCAATGATGGGAGTGAGAAAATGGAGCAGCAGAGAGTCGCTCGTGGTGATACGAATTTTGCCTTTGGTCCCTTTTCCTGAGCGGGAAATGCGTCGGGTGACGCTTACGATGTCGAGCTCCACACGCTCACTGAGTGCCTTCAGCTCTGCTCCCTCAGCGGTGAGCATGTAGCCGGAACACCGATGGTCAAATAACGAAATCCCGAGTGTGTTTTCGACCTGAGCCACACGACGAGTAACTGTAGATACGTTGACGCCCAACTTCTTTGCAGCTGCGGATCGGCTACCGCATTCGCTGAGCGTTTTGATGATGCGCAGATCGTCCCAAGCAAACTGGCTCAATGCATCAGGCGAGTCTAGTTTAGAGCTGCTAATTACAGACTTTGCGGATGGAGCGCCTTTTGCCGATTTCACGTCGAAGCCTTTCAAATATCCCGTTCGGTCATCATACGGAAACGGCTTGTTTGCGGGAACGCGCGGTGGGCCTTAACGATGTGCTCGTTACTACTTTGATCGAGCTGTTCGGTGATGACTCCGGATCGTACGTGCGCGGCGATAATCGCCAGCACTCAGTCGAAGGAAAAAGGGGACTGTTGGCGTAGTCGCGTGTTTGAACCGGACAGGTCTGGTTCTGCTTACTGGGACAGAGGCCGCTTATGGCCGATAGCTCCTAGTTTACGCCGCAGCTATCTGCCAAAAATGGACGCTCCAAGCAGCGCATGACGTGCCCTCACACCGCCGCAGTTGGATTGGCGCTTTGTTCCTGAAACACGGCGCTCACCCAGTCCACGAACACGCGGACATTAGGCGACAGGTTTCGTCGATCCGGAAACAGGACGGAAACCGTTTTTGGCTCCGTTGGTACGTTCGGTAGAACCTCTACGAGGCGCCCGCTATCGATGTGTCGCTGCAACGCGGGGCGTAGCGCCTGAACAATCCCGATTCCCGCCAGCGCGCAGTACAACAAGGCTTCGGCATTATCGACAACGATGCCGCTGCGCATTTTCACATCCGTAGTCTCGCCGTCGACGATGAACCGCCAGGGCATGATCTGGCGGCGCTGTTTAACCATGAAGTTAACGGCCCTATGTTCCTTTAGATCGTCCAGCTGGTTTGGTAAGCCGTGTTTCTTCACATAAACGGGAGCTGCGCAGGTAACCAGTGCGACCTCGCCTACACGCTTGGCAATCAGGCTCGAATCAACCAGATCACCAAGGCGCACGGCGCAGTCAATCCCTTGCTCAATCAGGTCATTGAGGCTGTCGGAGGTGCCTAAGGAAATCTCCAGGCCAGGGTAGCGTTCCATGAACTCGGGCAAGCGCGGAATGAGCACCGCGTGGCCCAGTACGGTCTGCAAGTCGATATTGAGCTTTCCTCGCGGGGGGCGGGTCGGGGAGAACCAGTCCAGGGTTTCCGCCAGGTCGGCAAGCGTCCTCAGGCTGCGTTCGTAGAACTCATCGCCGGCCGGCGTGGTGTTCACTCTGCGCGTGGTGCGGTGCAGTAACTGCACGCCCAGTTCCTGTTCCAGATTCTGGATGACCTTGGACAGCGCAGGGCGATGGACATGGAGCGCTTCGGCGGCTTTTGTGTAGCTCCCACGCTCAACCACCGCCACAAACATTTCCATGGCTTCAATTAAATTCATCGCCATCCTCTACAGGGTTGTGCACCGGGCTGGGGGGCTTGGGCACAGAGGATGATAGCCGAGCAGGTTTACCTGACCCACCCGCATAACCACAAAAAAGCCACCGCCGTCAGAAGCAAACAGCGATGGCTTTATGGCAAACAATTGGTTGTCAGAGAACAATCAATCCACGACAACGACGATCTTGCCGATCTGTGCATTCGACTCCATTCGACGATGAGCATCGGCGATGTCAGCCAGTGAAAACACCTTGTCGATGAAGGGCTTGAGCGTGCCTTCTGCCAACCCTTTGGTTACGAAAGCCTTGGCAGCGGCGAGTTTGTCCATGTCCATGGTGATTTCGAAAAGCTCGTAGCCGCGCACGGTCAGGTGCTTGCCAAGAATGTCGAATACCGGAACAGGTATATCGCGGTGATCAAGAGCACCGTACTGAAAGAAGATGCCGGCGTTGGCCATCGACTGAATCAGTTTGGTCGCTTGCGGGCCACCCACCGGGTCAAAGACGATGCGCGCGCCTTTGCCGCCTGTGATCCTGGCCACTTCGGCAACCAGATCGTCTTCCTCGGTGGCGATGACGTGTTTGGCGCCAGCATCCAGCAAAGCCTGACGCTTGGCGCTGGTGCGCGTGAGTGCGACGGGGATGGCACCCTGCATGTTGGCGATTTGAATAGCCGCCAGGCCAACGCTGCTCGATGCGGCTGAGACCAAAACCGTTTCGCCAGCTTGCAGGTTGCCGTACTCAATCAAGGCACCGTAGGCCGTGACGAACATCATCCAACTGGCTGCCGCCTCCGCGAAACTCAGGTTGGAAGGATGCTTTACCACGGCATGGGCGGGCGCATTGACCACTTCGCCGTACATGCCGTAATCGGCAAAAGAAAACGCCGGAACGACGCTTACCGCGTCGCCCACAGCAAAGCCGCTGACGTCACTGCCAACGGCCCGCACGATGCCAGCGGCTTCATAGCCAAGCGTTGCTGGAAACTGCGGCTCGATTACGTATTGCCCAGTGCGATACATAATTTCAGCACGGTTCAAGCCGATGGCTTTCACCTCGATCTGAACCTCGTTGCTTTTCGGCGCTTGTACGGCAACGTCGTCGAGTGACAGAACGTCAGCGCCACCGGTACGGTGAAATCGGACGACTTTAGGCATGGCTCACCTCGTGAGTGATGATGTCGAAAGGAAGTGCGACATCTGGAAAAGTTGTCGCCATGCTACGGCCTCTTACTCACCGGATAGAGCGCTGCACGCTTCACAATCTGTTATCCACCGAGAACTAATCAGTGGGCAAGCAAGGCGGGCGAACTTATAGGTCAGCTTGCCATTGCCGAACGCAGACCTTGCGCAGCCTCACAATAACGTCCACGCGCCACTGCACGTTGCCTGTGCCAAGCGCTAGCATTCCCATCCCCTTCAACGCCTTCGGATTCTCGCCATGAACCTGCGTGTGCTTGCCGCCAGCCTATTGTTCGTTTGTACCGTTGCCCATGGCGCCGAGCCTGCGCCGCTTCCTAAAGCGTTGGAGCAGCAGGTCGAGCGATTGGTGGCGCTGGTTAAAGACAGCTATGCCACCGGCTACCCGGAAGCGGCCATGACGCAAACACTCAACACCGGCGAGGAAAGCCAGGTCACGCTGGTGGTGTTCACGGTCGAGGGCTTCGGCATGGGCAACAATTACAGCCAATACCTGGCGGCATTTACCCCGGACGAGGACGAACAAGGCGTGCCCTATTACAGCCTGCTCGATGTGGTGCGAATCGGTGGCGACAGTTGGCGAGCGATTGAAACGCTGGACGCGAAACTGGTCAGCGACCCGGCGGGTGAACAAACGCTGATCGACATTCCGGCAATGGAAAATACCCCCGACGACCAGGCGAATTCACCGAGCAAAGCGGCGGTTATTCATCTGTCGCTGGAAGGCTCGCAGACGCAGCGGCTGGTTGAGGTCAAGTAACGACGCAGCGCCGTCTACGAGGCGCAACGTGGGCAAGCGCTTTCGGGTTTGCGCTCCAATCGTCGCGCCGCTTGCTACTTCTCATACCGCTCGGCTTCCACGTTACGTCGATGGAAGATGCCAATCATCGGCGTACCGTGGGCGCGCATCGCCGGCTCGATACGGCGATGCAAAGCGTGGTAGCGATAGAACGGTACCCTTGGGAAAAGGTGGTGCACGGAATGCAGGTTCTGGCCGAGCCAGAACCATTCCAGCGGCTTCATCCAGCTGGGCATGATCAGGCTGCTGGTGTTGCGGTAGCGCGCTGAGTCCTGGTAGGGCAGGTGGGGGCGATACGCGAACCAGTAGGCCACGAAGAACGCGCCGGCCAAGTAGCCAATCATCAGCAAGGCCCAGGTATGTTCTCGCCCCACCATAGCGATGATCGCAATACGCCCGCCGACCGCGAGTACCACTTCGGTCATGTAGGTTGCCTTCACTCGCCGCGAAGCGGTTGGCCAATAGTCGCGGAACAGGAAGGTGTTCTGAATCCACAGAAAACGAAAGCCGCTCACCACGAACGCGAGGTAACCGCCAGCCATTCCACTCACGACGTAATCGGGGTCTTTGTCCGGCTGGTTGGTGTAGCGGTGATGTGTGAAATGTTCAACTTTGTGGGTGGAGAACGGCACCATGATCACCGGCGCGACCAGATACCCGCACAGGTCGTTGAGCCATTGCAGTCGGTCATGGCGACCGTGAAGGTTGCCATGCACGGCCTCGTGCAAGGGCGTGTATGAAAGGTAGGTGACCACGGCGTAAATCAGGGTTGCCGCTAACAATGGCAGCTGCCCTGTGGCGAACAGATAAAGGTCCGCAATCAGCGATGTCCACACCCCTATCACCAGGGCCAGAGTCGGCCACGCCAATTCGGTGGTGTATTCGCGTGCCGTGGCGATGGCCTGTTTGTTCAGCGCATTGAGATCCAAATCCATGGTCGTCCTCCCGGACGTTCTTGTTGTTTTTCGTTTGCGCCACCTTAGCGAGTAGTCGTGTACCCTCGGGAGGACAGGGGCGGCCTACTGCCATGCATTTCTGGCCAGGTCGTATCGCACCGTAGTTTCAGAAGAAGCGGAATGGGCATACCAACGCACGCGAGCTTTCGGCACCCCATCGTCATCAGTCAGGTGATGGTCAATTTTGCTGCGCGCTACGGCGTCGATGTGCACACCTGCCTCGCTGGCACCGGCCTCACCGAAGCGCAGTTGCACGACGCAGATGCCTTGATCGCGCGCGAGCAGGAAATGCGCCTGATCGAAAACCTGATGCTCGCGTTGCCGGACGTTCCGGCGCTGGGCTTCGAACTGGGCCTGCGCTACAACGTGGCGACCTTCGGCATTTGGGGATTTGCACTGCGAACCAGCCGCAATCTGCGCGAGGCTATCCAGTGTGCGCTGCGTTATCTGCCATTGAGCACGGCGTATTGCCGTTTGGCGATATTTTCCGATCAGCACGAATACGGTACGAGCGTCGACGCCTCCGCGATTCCCCTTCCTCTGCGGCAGTTTTTGCTGGAGCGCGATATGGCCACTTCCATTCGCCTTTTTGACGAACTCGCCTTGTCGGGATTGCATGTGCTTCGGCTGGAGTTCCAGGGCAGGCCGCCAGCGCACGCGGATCGGATAGAAGCACTCAGCGGCATCGCGCCGCGCTATGGCTGTTCGCGCAACGCTATCGTGCTGCGGCGCCAGGATGCGGAGTTGCCGTTGCCGATGTACGACGTTCATTTGGCACGGCTGCTGGAAGAGCAATGCCGCACGCAGTTGGAAAGACGGCAGGTCGGCGGCGCCACCGGCCAGGTTCGACAACTGCTGCTCGGGCCGGCGGGGTTGGCGGCATCGCTTGAGGATGTGGCCCATCGGTTGGCGTTGGCGCCGCGTAGCCTGCATCGCCGGCTGACGGAGGAGGGCACCACCTTCCGCCACCTGGTTGAAGCCGAGCGCAAGCAACTGGCTGGGCTGCTACTGCAAAACACCGAGATGAAGCAGGACGAGCTGGCATTTCAGCTGGGCTACAGCGACTCCACGGCTTTCGCGCGCGCATTTCGGCGCTGGTTTGGACAGTCACCAAGCGAGTATCGCAAAGCCGTAACGCGCTGAACGGGTCGGTTGTCCACTGGGCAGTTCATGGTCTTCCTGCCTTTCGCCCAACGGCTAAACCCGCCCATCAAGGTTCAGCTTTCATCCGTCCCTGAACTGCCATACGCAGGCAGCCCCAGGCGATGAATCCAAGAAGCAACACCTCGCCAATGCCGACCAGGACGTTGAACGAAAAGGTCCACGGTTGCTCGGCGAAGAAGAAGCGCGACGTGCCCGAGCGCACGCCGCTGAAGCGCAGCTCCCCGGTAAAGAGCGCACGCACCAAGGCGATCACCTGTGTCAGCTCCAGCACGGCCACGAACGCGCCGATCAGGGCGAGGAGAAGGCGGCCGGGCACGCCTATTTTTTCCGTGCGCCCTTGCTGCGCCGGCGGCTTTTTGCCCTTGTGTTGGGTGCGCTTGGCTGAGGCCATTCGGGCCGGTGCGGGAGCCGGCTGGTAGGCGGCTGCCAAGCCTGTTGGGGCCACCTCGACGACTTCGGTAGGCACCGGCACTTCCAGGTAGTCGGCAAGTTCGCGCAGCCAGGTATCCGTGCGTTTACTGCCCGGCACCACTGGCACCGTGGAGGTTGTCAGACGGTGCTCGGGGCCGTCGCGCATCACCAGCCACAGCTGGGTGTAAATCGGCTTGGCGTCTCGATTGCGGCGAAGTTCAAGGCGCTTGGGGCCTCGAATTTTAAAGGTGGTTATGCGTTCGCGGCGGCCGAAAAAGTTCTGCATACGCTGCTTGCCCACACCCTCATCGCGGGAGAACACAAACGTCTCACGCGAGCCGATGTATATCGTCATCATCAGCGAGATCGCGGGAATCAGCAGCAGCGCCAGAATGAGGGTGAGCAGGTGCAGCGGGTGCATCTGTCCCGGAATGTCGCTGACGATGGCAAACACCACAAACGCCACGGGCGCGGCGACGGAGACCGCGCCTGCCAGAACGATGGCGATCGTTTGTGTCCGGTTGTACGAGTGGATATGCAGGTCACCCTGCGGGGTGCGTTCAAACCGATGACCAACCAACATTCAACGAACTCCCTGTCCTCGTTTCAGCGCTTAACTTGCGGTGCCGCAAGCTGACCCCAAAGGCCTCGTTTTTTTAGGTTTGCGGCGGTAAGTTGGCGGAGGGCGGGTCGAAGACCAGCTCGCGAATTTCCATCTCCTGTTCAATCGCTTCCACGATCGGTACCAGGTCGTCTTGCGTGGCGCTGGCGCTCCACGGCAACCCGGCCAGGACGGCGAAATCTTCGCCGGTCTTGATATCGAAAACGCGTACGCTCATCGCGGTCGGCGACTCAAGCGCCGCCTCGAAGCCTAACGGTGAGAAGTAGTCTTTAAGCCGGGAACACGCAAAGGCAAACGTCATCTTCGCCATGGGTCATCCTAAGGTGGGGTGAAGAGGCCCAAGGATACGCGAGGGCATATCCACTTGCTTGTCAGCGTTGGCGGTGACGCTAGTCGCCGCGTTCCAGTTGGCTAGTGCCGGCCATAAAATCAATCAACGCCCGAGCCGCCGAAGACAGCTGGCGGTGCGGCGCATAGATGATGGAGAAAGGCCTGCTGCGCCCACCCAGCGGCAGCAGAATTTCCACCAGTTCGCCGCGCTGCACACGCTCGCGGCTGATGAAGTCGTACGTTTGGCAAATGCCCATACCGCTTTGCGCCAGGGAAACCACGCCCAGCACGTCGTCCGAGACCACCACGTTGGCGTGCGGTATCCAGTCCACGTCCTGCCCCTCAACCCGAAACAACCACGGCGCGACTTTGCCGCTGCTGGGCATGATGAAGGGCAAACACACGTGCTCGCTCAAGGCCTCGAGCGTCGCAGGTTCGCCCGCTCGCGCCAGGTAGTCGGGCGAGGCCACCAGCGCCAAGCGCGCCGCTTCCAGGGTGCGACCCACCAGGCCGCTGTCAGGCAGCTGGCCCAGGCGAATGGCAAGGTCGTAGCCCTCGGCAACGAGGTCGACGTTGCGATTGGTGATGCTCAGTTCCACCTGCACGGCAGGGTAGTGGTGGGCAAAAGCGCTGAGCAGCGGCGGCAGGCGGTAGTGCCCGTATGTAGTCGGCACGCTCATGCGCACGCGGCCGCTCAACTCGCCGTCCTGGCCACGAATGGTGTGTTCCACCTGCTCAATCTGGGCAAAGGCTTGACGCGTCTGCTCCAGATACAGCGTGCCGGCGTCGGTCAGGCTCAATCGGCGGGTAGTACGTCGCAGCAGTTGCACCCCCAGGCGCGTTTCAAGCCGGGCCAACGCCCGGCTGAGCACCGAGGGCGTGGTGCCCAGCGCAACGGCGGCGGCGCTGACGGTGCCTTGTTCCACCACGCGGATAAAGGCTTCCACATCACCCAAGTGATCGAATTTACGCGGCATTATTGCTTCCTGGGGCCAAATGATTTGCGGTCGAGGTCGTTTATCGTCATTTAACGCATCAATACAGTGTCTAGCCAAGAGGTGACGCCCGATCACCTGCGTATTTCTGGACTCGACATGAAACGACTGACCCGCATCGCCCTGGCCACCGCCTTGGTCGGCAGCAGCCTGACGGCCCACGCCGCGAACGTACTCGTGGTGCTCTCCGACTCCGCCAGCCTGGACCTGAAAGACGGCAAAGTATTCGCCACCGGCTTCTACCTGAACGAGGCGTTGCAGCCGGTGAAAATGCTGCTCGACGCCGGCCATCACGTCACCTTCGCGACCCCGAACGGCAAGGCGCCGACCGTAGATAAAAGCTCCATCGATAAAATGTATTTCAACAACGACGCGGCCACGCTTGAAACCTACCAGCACCTGCTGGACCAACTGCAACTGACCCAACCCGAGCACTCGCCGGTTATCAGCCTCGCGCGGGTCGAACAGATCGGCTACGAGCAGTTCGACGCCGTTTACATTCCGGGCGGCCATGCGCCCATGCAAGACCTGCTGCATAGCCGTGCCCTGGGGCGCTTGCTGACCGACTTCCATACCCACAAAAAAACCACGGCACTGGTGTGCCATGGCCCGATTGCGTTGCTGTCGACACTGCCGGACGCCGAGCGCTTTACCGCGCAATTGCAGACGGCGAAACCGGCGAGCGCCAGCGCCGACTGGATTTACGCGGGCTACAAAATGACCGTCATCAGCAACAACGAAGAGCAAGCCGCCAAAGCGCTGCTCAACGGCGGCGAAATGAAGTTCTACCCGCAAACTGCGCTGGAAAAAGCCGGCGGCTCGTACAGCAGCAATACCAGCAACTGGACGGCGCATGTGGTCACCGACCGCGAGTTGATCACCGGACAAAACCCGGCCTCGGCGGTGGATGTTGGCAAGGCGCTGCTTGAGCGCTTGAAGTAACGCAGGTGCGCCGCAGGGCGTGAATGCACGCCCTTTTTAAATCGTCGAACAGGCAGGTTTTGCATGAGCAACCGTACGTTTTTGATTACCGGTGCCAGCAAGGGCATCGGCTGCGCGCTGGCGCACACCTTGGCAGACGCTGGGCACACTGTTGTCGGTATTGCTCGCCAGGCTGGCGATGCCGAATTTCCCGGCGTTCTGCTGCCGCTCGACCTGGGCGACCGCGAACAGACCCAGCACACACTCGATGCATTAGCCCGGCAATACCGCTTCGACGGCGTGGTCAATAACGTCGGCCTAGTGCGACCGCAGGCGTTGGGCAGGGTCGAGCTTGACGATTTTGATGCGGTGATGAGGCTCAGTCTGCACGCCGCGCTGCAAGCCACACAAGCCCTGCTACCGGGAATGCGCGAGCGCGGCTGGGGCCGCGTGATCAACATTTCCAGCCTCACGGTATTGGGCGTTGCCGAACGCACCGCCTATGCCGCCGCCAAAGCGGCCATGGTGAGTTTTACCCGCACCTGGGCGCTGGAGTTGGCAACCACTGGCATCACCGTCAACGCCGTTGCGCCAGGGCCAACGGAAACTGAGCTGTTCCGAGCCGGCAACCCGGTGGGCAGCGACGGTGAAGCGCGCTACCTGGCCGGCGTGCCCGTGGCGCGCCTCGGCAAGCCCGAAGAAATTGCCGCAGCCATTGCCTTTCTGCTGTCCGAACACAGCGGCTTTATTACCGGCCAGACGCTGTTCGTGGATGGTGGTGCGTCCATTGGCAAGGCGGGGTTTTAATCGCTGTCGGTGGCGACGTTGCGCGTGCGCTCACCTAAATTTCCCGCTGATTCACCCTCGCTGACAGCGCGTGTGCCGACTCATTGCGCTCTGAATAGCGGTCGACCAAGTCAGGGCGGTCGCGCAGTAGCAGGGTGAATTTCATCAGTTCTTCCATCACGTCGACGACGCGGTCGTAATACGCCGACGGCTTCATGCGGTCGTGTTCATCGAATTCCAGGAACGCCTTCGGTACCGACGATTGGTTCGGGACAGTGAACATGCGCATCCAACGGCCGAGGACGCGCAACTGGTTGACCACGTTGAACGATTGCGAACCGCCGCACACCTGCATCACAGCCAGGGTTTTGCCTTGAGTGGGTCGCACTGCGCCCAGGGCTAATGGCACCCAGTCAATTTGTGCTTTGAACACGGCGGACAGCGCGCCGTGGCGCTCGGGCGAGCACCACACCTGGCCCTGCGACCAGACCATGAGGTCGAGCAGCTCGCGCACTTTGGGGTGCTCCGTTGGGACGTCATCCGGCAGGGGCAAGCCGCTGGGGTTGAAGATGCGTGTTTCGGCGCCCAGGTGTTCGAGCAGTCGTGCCGCTTCTTCCACCAAAAGACGGCTGAAGGAACGCGGCCGGGTCGAACCGTACAGCAGCAGAATGCGTGGGCGCGAGGCGGAGGTCTCGATGGGCGTAAGGAGCGTGTCGTTCAGATTGGGAAGGTCGTGGCTCACGGTTGTCTCCGGACTAGAGGATGCCGATGCGATCAAGCTCGCGCTGCAATTCATCGCGGCTCAAACGTTCGAATGGCAACGCTTGAAACGCCCGGCAGCGCTTTTCAATGGTTGCCAGGGTGGCGCTAAACGCAGCGCTGACAGCCGCTTCGTCGCCTTTCACATCGGACGGATCATCCAGCCCCCAATGCGCTTTCAGTGCGGGACCGAAGTACACCGGGCAGGCTTCGCCGGCGGCTTTGTCACATACGGTGATCACCACGTCGGGCACGCTGGTTTCGAAGGCGTCGTTGCCTTTGCTTGAAAGTCCGACGGTCGAAATGCCGGCTTCTTCAAGCGTCACCAAGGTGCGCGGCAGCACCTGGCCTTTTGGGAAACTCCCGGCGCTGACGGCTTCGAACCCGGCCGGGGCCAGGTGGTTGAACATGGCTTCGGACAGAATGCTTCGGCAGCTATTGGCCGTGCACATAAACAGCACTTTCACGATGGCGTCTCCGGATTGGAAGGGGTGTTAGCAGCAGGCCGCGCGGACGGGGCGATCGCCCATGTGCTGAAGTCGCGAGGTGTTTTCGTACAGCCAATCGGTGTTGGCCAGCAACGCTTCGCGCAGCACGGCCTGAACCCAGGCGGGCACCTCAGGGTTAACGCGGTAGTAAATCCACAAGCCTTGGCGGCGGTCGAGCAGCAGGCCGCTGGCGCGCAATTGCGCCAGGTGGCGTGACACTTTGGGCTGGCTTTCTTCCAGCGCATGCATCAGCTCGCACACGCAAAGCTCACCTTCGCTCACAACCAATAGCGTGGCGCGAAGGCGGGTTTCGTCTGCCAGGCATTTGAATAAGAGGGTGGGATTCATGACGTCGCCAGACCGGGTAAATGCGGGATCGCGAATATATGGGTAAACGAATATAGGGGTAAAGTTCTTTGCGCGTTGGGGGGCTCTTTTTGCGCCTATTTTTACTCTTCGCCGCTTCGCTTAAGCGAAGCGAGCCGCTCTATCTCGCACTTCTTCGCCTATCAAATGTTCTGAACTTCCAGCAAAAAAACGGCGTCCTTCCCTATGCCTGTAGTGAAACCAATGCGCTCGGCAAGCCGTGCAGTCTGCCCAGCGTTTCAAACGATGGGGAACGAAAAATGAGCATATCGGGACAACCACAGCAGGGGTCGGGTGCAGGTGCACCGAACGACTCGACGCAACATCATCTTCAGGGCCTTGCCGATGCCGCCGGCGCGACGCTGAACGATGCGGCCGGTCAAGGTGAGGCGCAGTTCGAACAGCTGCGTGAGCGCGCGACCGAGCAGATCGACTCGCTGGCCGAAGGCGCGCATTCAGCAGCTTCTGCCCTTGAAGGAAAAGACGCCTTAGGCATTTCCAGCTACCTGGGGCAACTCGCTGACGGCCTGGGCGCATTCGCCGACCGTGTGCGCGACAAGAGCGCCGAAGACCTGCTTCACGAAGGCGCGCGTTTGGCCCGCGATAACCCCGCGCTGTTCGTAGCGGGCAGCGTGGCGATTGGTTTTGGCCTGTCACGTTTCCTGCGCGCCAGTGCCGAGCATGGCAGCGAAGCGCAGACAGACAATTCGCCCTCGGCCTCGGCTACCTCGTTCAGCAGCTCGCCGACCGCCACGCCTGCCGGGACGACCACCTCGTCGTCCTCGTTTACCAACGGTGAGGCGGGGCTGACCGCCGGCACGGCTTCCGATCCACTGCTTGATAGCGATGTGCGAGGTATTTGAAATGAACACTGATCCGTTTGATACCGCGTCATCAAGTGCACGACCTGCCGCCAACGACAACGCCTCCATCGGCGCGCTGTTGCGCCAGCTCAGCCGCGAAGTGCCGGAGCTGTTCACCAAGGAAATTGCTCTGGCCAAGGCGGAGTTACAGCACAGCCTCACCACGCTCAAAGCCGGCGTCGCGGCGGTTGCGGGTGGCGCCATGGTGCTGCTTGCCGGGTTGATCATTTTGCTCATGGCGGCGGTGTACGGCCTGGGCACCCTGATGCAGCTCTGGCTCGCCGCGCTGATTGTCGGGGTGGTCACGTTGGTGGTCGGGTTTGTCATGGTGCAGGCCGGCAAAAAACAATTCGAGCCTTCGCACTTCACGCCTGAGCGAACGCTGCATGCCGTGCAGCAAGACAAGGACGCTTTGAAGAGGAAAGTCTCATGAGCACTTCATTTCAAAACGAATCGCACAAAAGCCCGGAAGTCCTGGAACAGGAAATCGACGCCAAACGCCGCAGCATCAATAATATTGTCGACTCACTGGAAAGCCGCTTCACGCCAGGTCAGCTGATTGATCAGGCATTGGCGTACACCAAAGGCAATGGCGGCGAGTTCTTTCAGAACTTGGGCACCACGCTTAAAAACAACCCTGTGCCCACCACCTTGACCGGCCTCGGCCTGGCCTGGCTGGCGATGAATCAAAACAAGCCGTTCAACCCCGGCCCGGCGCATTCCGGTCCCGGTTTGGGCGAGAAGATTGGCGACGCGTTTCAGAGTGTGACCGGTGCGTTGTCGTCTGCCGGTGATGGCCTGCGCAACGCCGCAGATTCCGCCAAGGCGAAAGGGCAGCACATGCGCGACCGCGCCAGCGACTCGCTGCACCGCACCGGCGACTCGCTGAACGAGTCTTCCACTGCCTTCAACGACAAGGTCCACCACATGGGTAACCAGCTCAACGCGCAAGCCAGTCAGCTCAAGGGTCAGCTTAATCAGGTGATGAAAGAGCAGCCCTTGGTGCTCGCCGCCATCGGCATCGCCCTGGGCGCTGCCATTGGCGCCGCGCTGCCTACCAGCAAGCGCGAAGACCAGCTGTTCGGCAAAGCCAGCGACAAAACCCTGGCCTCGGTGAAGGCCAAGGGTGAGCAGGTGTACGAGGCGGCGAAAGAGCAGGCCAAGCCGGTCGCCCAGGCGATGAAGGGAAAGGCTGACGACACCAAGGGCACGGCGCCCGCGAAGAATGACGCGGGTACGGACTTGTCTGCCGGGCTGGGCATTCGCTCCTGAGGCGATAACCACAGGGACGGATTTATTCAGCGGCGCTGCGTCTGGCGCCGTGGACTAAATCCGTCCTTTTTTATGCGCGCGCTGGCAATGCCAAACGTGGCTTGCCCAGCACCTGCGTGGCCACCCACGAGGCTGCCGGGCGGGACAACAAGCGCACGCCAAAGCACGTCAACTTATTGAACACGCCCGGCACCACGGTGCGCTTACCGTCGAGCATCGCCTCGATGGCGGCGTGGGCCACGAAGTCGGCGCTTTTGGTCGAGGCGTTGGCGATCCACGAATAATCGCCTCCGCCGGAGCTGGCATGAAACGCGGTTTCGGTGCCACCGGGGCAAATGCACGTCACCGACAGCGACGTACCCCGGTGTTCGTCATGCAGGGCTTCGCTGAAGTTGCGCACGAACGCTTTGGACGCGGCGTACAGCGCCATATTCGGCACCGATTGATAGGCGCCCGTGGAGGCGATATTGACCATGTGCGCCGGCGCCTTGTTGCCGCTGTGGGCATCAACGAAGCAGCGCGCCAATGCCACCAGCGAAGTCATGTTCAGTTGCATCAGCTCCGCATCGCGCGCCCAGTCCACCTCGTCGAAACGGCGAAAATAACCAAACCCGGCGTTATTGATCAGGATGTCTACCGGGCCGTTCACCGTAGCGGCGCGCCACAACGCGTGAGCCGCATCGGGCTGGCCGAGGTCGGCGGTAATGATCTCGACGTTGACGCCAGTACAAGTGGCGGCCACTGCCTCCAGTGCGTCGCGGCGTCGGGCCGTGAGTACCAAGTTGATGCCACGTTTAGCGAGCGCTTGCGCGATGGCCGCGCCAATGCCGCTGGACGCGCCAGTGACCAGTGCGCGCGTGCCGAGGATAGGTGTGGTGGTCATGTGCTTCTCCAGTAGTAAGGGTTGCGCCGCTAAAAAACCTGCACCACAACCTTGCCTTTCACGCGCCCGCTCTCTGAATAAGCGAGGGCTTTTTGTGTGTCGGCAAAGGCAAAAACGGTGTCAATGATTGGCCGAATAGCGCCGCCATCGATCAGCGCCGCCAGCTCACGCAACTGCGCGCCATCGGCCCGCATAAACACAAAGCTGTACGCGACGCCGCGCTGTTTCGCCTTGCGCCGGATGCCGGAACTGATCAAACGCAGCACTTGCTTGAGCGGCCAGGCCAACCCGCGCGCAGTGGCGAAGGCGGGCGTGGGAGGGCCGGAGATGGAGATCAGGTGACCGCCGGGTTTGAGTATCTTCAGCGACTTGTTCAACTCGTCATTGCCGAGGCTGTTGAGCACTACGTCGTAGTCGTGCAGCACGGTGGCGAAGTCTTGGGTTTTGTAGTCAATCACCAGGTCCGCGCCCAGGGCTTTTGCCCAGGCGACGTTGGCCGTGCTGGTGCTGGTGGCAACAAACGCGCCCAGGTGCTTGGCGAGCTGTATGGCGACCGAGCCGACGCCACCGGAGCCGGCTTGAATAAATACCTTCTGGCCCTTCTTCAACTTCGCGGTCTCGACCAGCACTTGCCAGGCGGTTAGGCCCACCAGCGGCATGGCAGCGGCCTCAATCATGCTCAGGCTTTTAGGCTTGTGCGCCACAGACGAAGCCTTGATGGCAATGCGCTCGGCGAAGGTGCCAATGCGGTCATCGTCGGGGCGTGCGTACACCTCATCGCCCGGCTTGAAAGCCTTCACCTTGGCGCCGACGCGCAGCACCTTGCCGGCCACGTCATTGCCCAGAATCAGCGGCAGACGGTAGGGGAGAATCAGCTTGAATTCGCCACTTTTGATCTTGCCGTCCAGCGGGTTGACGCTGGCGGCGTGCACCTCAATCAGCACGTCATCGTCGCGTACTTCAGGCTCGGGCATGTCGGCGAGGCGGCCGGGCTCTTTCTTGCCGTAACGATCAATGGTGAACGCCTTCATGGTGGCTACTGCTCTCTGGACGGGTAAGTGGAATGCGGGTCGGCACGCGGGGAGGCGTTACCAGGTTTCTTTGAGATCGAGCGCTTGCGTCCAGGCCAATTTCTGCTGGTTGTGCAGCATCGTTGGCTGACTCATTTCACCGTTCCCGTTGTGATGAGGAAAAGCCGCTGAACCTGACGGTCAGCGGCACATGCGGCTAATGATGTTGTTCGTAATCTAAGCTGTGAATGGTTTTGATTGCGGCCGACATCAAAACCGCGTCCTTTTACGGCGTATTGGCTGTACGGGCCTCCTCCAACAGTTGCTGAATCACTTGTTCCTGCTGCTCGTAGCGGCCTTCGCCGAAGTGGCTGAAGCGCACCTGGCCTTTGGCGTCGATGAAGTAATGAGCGGGCCAGTACTGGTTGTCGAAGGCGCGCCAAATCGCATAGTTGTTATCGATCGCCACCGGGTAGGCGATGTCGCGCTTTTGCACTTCGCGCTGCACATTGCTGATGATTTTTTCAAAGGCGTATTCCGGTGTGTGCACGCCAATCACTACCAGGCCCTGGTCTTTGTATTTCTTCGCCCATTGGTTCACGTAGGGCAGGCTGCGTTTGCAGTTGATGCAGTCGAAGGTCCAGAAGTCGACCAGCACCACCTTGCCGCGCAGTGACTCGGTGGTAAGCGGCTCGGCGTTCAGCCACTGCACGGCGCCGTTTAGCGACGGCATTGGCTGGCTGGCGTCGGCCGGCATCAGCGAGACGGCGTTGGCTTTGCTGATGACGTAGTCGATGAGTTTCGGTGCGTTCTCCAGCACGCTCTGTTCGATTGCTGTGCTGCGTTGCGACGACGCCTGTTCATAGAGGTAACGGTCGGCGCCGGTAGCAATCGCGACCGTGGCCAGCAACGCCGCCACACCGGTGGCGCGTCGCAACCACGAGGTAATCGGCAGCAGCGGTTTTAGCCGCGTGACCAAGCCGCGTCCGGCTACCAGCAGCACACCGAGCGAACAGGCACTGCCGGCGCCGTAGGCCAACAGCAGCAAACTGGTGTGCGTATTGGCGCCTTGCAGCATGGCGCTGGACAGAATCGCGCCCAGAATCGGCCCCGCGCACGGCGCCCACAGCAGGCCGGTGGTCACGCCGACCGTCAGCGCTGCAAACGGTCCGCCATTGCCGCCGGAACCGAGCCGGTTGGCCAGCGCGACAAAGGGCGTGGCCAGCCAGGTGCCTAGCCGAGCAGAAATCAGCGACAGGGCAAACATCCCGAGAATCACCAACGCCACCTGGCGCCCGGCGACGTTGGCTTGCGCCACCCATTCACTGCTGACCACCGCCAGGCTTGAGACCAGGGCGAAGGTCAGCGCCATGCCCGTTAACACCAAGGCGATGGAGCGGCGTGAATGGCTGATGCCGGCAAACAACAACGGCACCACCGGAAGAATGCAGGGGCTGAGGACGGTGAGCATCCCGCCCAGGAATGCGATAAGCAGCATGGCGCTACCTCTGAGTTAAAAGACCAAGCCTGAAGGGGCGCGAGCGGCGACTAGTTGCCGCTGTTGCAAGCGTCGGCGAGCTTGCTGTACGTCAGCGCGCGCTTGTCGCCCATGGAATCGAGGTAAACCATTTGCGCACTGACTACCCCGCAGGAATGGCTGCTGTCTTCGCTGACGGACAACACGCGGTCGATGTCCAGCTGCGTGCCGTAGGTGTAGGTTTCGTTGGCAACATGGCTGGCGGCACTTACGCCCTGGGCCAAGGCGGGGAGGGCGCCGGCGCTCAGAACGGTCAGCAGGCAAGCGGCGCAGAGGGCTTTGAAGTTCATGGTGGTGTCCTTTTAAGTCAATGAGTTCGTTGTGGTTTGTCGAGGCCGGATGTGTGCGCTCGATGGGGCTCATTGAATGCCGCTGAGGTATCTCGCCTGTGTCGAGAAACCCGCCCGTTAAATTCGTTACGTGTCTGCGGTCGGCTGAGATACACAGCGATACAATCGCAACCGTTTTTGCTGGCGCGCAGGTGCGCGGTTCGGTAGATAGACTGAGCACGCCCGCAGCAGCCGGCACTTCACCCCATGCGCACACTTCGGAGAACAAGGAATGGCACACACCGATCACGTATTGATCGTTGATGATGATCGTGAAATCAGGGAGCTGGTCGGCAACTACCTGCAAAAGAACGGCTTGCGCACCACCGTAGTGGCCGACGGCCGCCAGATGCGCGCGTTTCTGGATGCCAACCAGGTCGACCTGATCGTGCTCGACATCATGCTGCCGGGCGATGACGGCTTGCAGCTGTGCCGCGAATTGCGGGTGGGCAAACACAAGGCCACGCCGGTGCTGATGCTCACCGCGCGCACCGATGAAACCGACCGCATCATCGGCCTGGAGATGGGCGCCGATGACTACCTGACCAAACCCTTCGCTGCCCGTGAGTTGCTGGCGCGCATCAACGCCGTGCTGCGGCGCACGCGCATGTTGCCGCCTAATCTGGTGGTGACCGAAAGCGGTCGGCTGCTGCGCTTCGGTCGTTGGCGCCTGGATACCACGGCCCGTCATCTGCTCGACGACAACGACACCTTGGTCGCCCTCAGCGGCGCTGAATATCGCCTGTTGCGCGTGTTCCTCGATCACCCGCAGCGCGTGCTTAGCCGCGACCAACTGCTCAACCTGACCCAGGGCCGCGAAGCTGATTTATTCGACCGCTCCATCGACCTGCTGGTCAGCCGCCTGCGCCAACGCCTGCTGGATGACGCCCGCGAGCCGGCTTATATAAAGACGGTGCGCAGCGAAGGCTATGTGTTCACCTTCCCCGTGGAGCTGCTTGAGGAACAGGTATGAGGCGAGTGCTGCACTGGCCGCACACATTGGCCTCGCGCTTGTGGCTGATTTTTCTGGTCGGCCTGATATTGGCCCAGGCGCTGACCTTCGGCGCGCAATATTACGAGCGCTACCAAAGCACCAAAGACGCCATGCTCGGCAACTTTGAGCACGACACCGCCACCTCCATCGCCATTCTCAACCGCGTGCCCGCCGCCGAGCGTCCGGCCTGGACCAAACGCCTGCAGCGGCGCAACTACGACTACCTGCTGCGCGAGCACGACGCCGGCATACCGCTGACCTCAGACGACCTGGCGGCCACCGTCGCGCAATCACTCGAAGCCTCGCTGGGGCGCGACTATGACCTGACCGTGGTACAGATTCCTGGCCCGCGCGAACACTTCCAGGCCCAACTGCGCCTGGCCGATGGCAGCCCGGTCACCATCGACGTGCGGCCCACCGTTCGGCCACTGGCGCCGTGGCTGCCGGTGGTGTTGTTCGGCCAGTTGGTACTGATGGTCATCTGCACGGGGTTGGCGGTGGGCATTGCCACGCGCCCGCTCAGTCGTCTGGCCGAGGCGGTGGAGAACCTCGACCCCAACGCCCACCCCGTGCCGCTGGATGAAAACGGCCCTCGGGAAGTGGCCTACGCTGCCCGGGCTTTCAATACCATGCAGGCGCGCATCGCTGACTACTTAAAGGAACGCATGCAACTGCTGGCGGCCATTTCCCACGACCTGCAAACGCCCATCACGCGCATGAAATTGCGCGCCGAGTTCATGGCCGACTCGGCGGAGAAAGACAAACTCGACAGCGACCTCAACGAAATCGAACACCTGGTGCGTGAGGGCGTCGCCTATGCGCGCAGCGTGCATGGCGCCTCGGAAAGCAGCTGCCGCATCAACCTCGATTCGTTCCTCGACAGCCTAGTGTTCGACTACCAAGACACCGGCCACGACGTCAGCCTGAGCGGCAAGAACGGCGCCGTTGTTGAAACCCGCCCCCATGCCCTGCGGCGCATTCTGGCGAACCTGGTGGACAACGCCCTCAAGTACGCCGGCACTGCTGAACTGGAAATTGCTGGCACCGAGCAGGCCGGCCTATCCATCAGCGTGCTCGACCGCGGCCCCGGCATTCCTGACGAGGTATTGGCCGACGTCACCAAGCCGTTCTACCGCGTCGAAAGCTCACGCAACCGCAGCACTGGCGGCACCGGCCTGGGCTTGGCGATTGCTCAGCAACTGGCGGTCGCCATTGGCGGCTCGCTGCGCGTCAGCAACCGCGACGGCGGCGGCCTGTGCGTCACCCTCACGCTGGCCGCCACGGCCTGAGCGTTTCCTGCCTGCGCCGCCCTTAAGAAAGGGCGCGCGGGTAGGGTTTTGTAAGCCACTGTATCCAACGCCCCTCCATACGCATGCGCTTGCATAACGGCGCCTTGCCGACATAGCCGGTATACACGCGCCAGCAAGAATTCTCCCCGTCGACTCGCTACTCGAACAGCGAGCCAAAACAAGGAGAACTTGCTATGAACAACCCACCCCACAGCCTTCGAGGCTGGACGCTTTTCGGTTTTATCGCCGCCTTGGTTGTGGTGATGAGCGCCCTGGCCGTCGCCGCCCAACCTGAACTGGTTGAAGGCCTGCGCAGCGCCATCCGCGCCACCGCCCGTTCCTCGTTCGTGCTGTTCGTTGTTGCCTTCACCGCCTCGGCCTTCGCCGTGCTGGTGCCTTCGCCACTGACCAAATCGCTGGTGCGTGAGCGCCGCTTTATCGGCCTGGCGTTTGCCTTTTCCCATCTCGTCCATGCAGTGCTCATTTACTTCTACGGACAAGTGAACACCGAGTTCTGGCCCGGCCGCACCGTGGCCAACAACATTCCGGGCAGCACCGCGTACGTGTTCATTCTGCTGATGGCCCTGACCTCATTCAAAGGCCCGGCGCGGCTGATCGGGCCCAAGGCCTGGAAGGCGCTGCACGTGAACGGCATGTGGATCATCGTCGCGGTGTTCACCTACTCCAACTTCAAACGCATCCCCATGAGCGACTGGTACGTGCTGCCGTTCGGCATCGCTTGCGCCGCCATTGCGATTCGCCTGGTCGGCAAGCTGGCCCAAGCCAACAGCCGCCGCCAAACCGTCATTCGCCGCGCCGCCGTCGCCTCCTGACGAGTCCGTTGTTCACACCCCTATGTAATCGCTTGAACCGATCTTTTCGATCATCAACCTGAGGAAACTGTAATGAGCAAAATCACCCACGCACTTCTGGCCGTTAGCGCAGCGTTCGCCACCTTGGCCGCCGACTTCACCCTGGCAGACAGCACGCCAACCCGTGGCAACAGCTACATCACCACTCGCGACGGCGTGCAGCTGTATTACAAAGATTGGGGCCCCAAAGACGGCCAGATCGTCACCTTCAGCCACGGCTGGCCGCTGAATTCCGACAGTTGGGAATCGCAAATGCTGTTCTTGGCCGACAAAGGCTACCGCGTGATTGCCCACGACCGTCGCGGCCATGGTCGCTCCAGCCAGCCGTGGGAAGGCAACGACATGGACCACTACGCCGACGACCTCGCGACTGTGATTGAAACGCTCGATCTCAAAGACGTGACCCTGGTTGGGTTTTCTACCGGTGGTGGCGAGGTGGCGCGCTACATCGGTCGGCACGGCACCAAACGGGTGAAGAAAGCGGCCCTGATCAGCGCTGTTCCGCCGCTGATGCTGAAAACCGCAGACAACCCAGGCGGCTTGCCAATGGAGGTGTTCGACGGTCTGCGCAAAGCGTCGCTGGAAAACCGTTCGCAGCTGTACCGCGACATCGCCAGCGGCCCGTTCTTTGGCTTCAACCGCGAAGGCGCAAAACCGTCGCAAGGGCTGATCGACTCGTTCTGGGCGCAGGGTATGCAAGCCGGTCACAAGAACACCTACGACTCCATCGCGGCGTTCTCGGCCACCGACTTCCGGGCGGACCTGGCCAAGTTCGATGTGCCGACCCTGATCGTTCACGGTGATGCCGACCAGATCGTACCGATCCATGCTTCCGCCCACGCCGCTGCCAAGCTGATCAAGAACGCCACACTGATCGTGTACCCCGGCGCCCCTCATGGTCTGGCCGACACGCACAAAGACCGTCTGAACCAGGATTTGCTGGCCTTCCTGCAACGAAAGTAACAACAGCGCCTCGCGAAAGCGGGGCTTTTACCAGGCTAGCCGCTCTGCAACGCGGCTTTCGGAGCCCCGCCTCACTCACGTGACGCGGGGTTTTTGCGTATGAAAAGTCTTCTTGCTGGCGTTAATCGTCGTAAATAGTCGAGTAATAGCGCTTAAGTTTTTACTGAACTGTTGACCTTTGACCTGTCTATGCCATGAGATACGCACGCTGGCCAGGCGAACCCAGACGATTCGCTTAAATGAAGGTGGCTTTGACAGCCCGGAGTAGTGCAACACATGCAACTGACTGAAAACGAAATGCGCCGCGCCCTTGGATTGGAGCCGGTGGTTACTCCAGTCAAGGAAGACGTGAAGAAGAAGAGAGTGGAGCTTCCCCACACGCTGATCACCTACAGCGTGCGAAAAGCCAGCGGCGGGCCGGCTTTTAAATACCAACACAAATCGCGTTCCATCAGCACCGACATCGCCAAGCTTGAAGCCGAGCAAGAAATCAAACGGCAAGGGCTGGTGGTATGGGCGTTGCTGGATGTGGAACAGTTTTCGTAGCGTCGGAACGATCAGCACCATTGCCGTTTTCAGGCCCGGCCAATCGCGGCTAAAGCCGCTCCCACAAAAGTAACTACGACTTCATCTTTCTGTGGGAGCGGCTTTAGCCGCGATTCCCGCAAACGCTATCAATCCCCCTGACTTACACCCGACAAATTCCCTGAATAATCTGCGGCCACAGCGGCTCGGGCAGGTCGTGGGCCATGTCGGGGATCAACTGCAACCGCGCCCCAGGTATCGCCCGTGCAATCGCGCGGCCGCAGGCAGGGCGCACCAGTTTGTCGGCCAGGCCATGAATCACCAGCGTCGGCGCCTGCACGCGTTTGCAATACGGTCGCAAATCGCCGCTACCCAGCACCGCCGCGAATTGCCGGGCGGTGGCTTTGAAGTCAGCGCCACGGGTGATTTGCAGGCGAATCAAGGCATTCAGCTCCGCCTCCGGCATCGGATACGCCGCGCTCCCCATCGTGCGAATCAGGTCGCGCTGGCGCTGCACAATCACGTCCTCGCTGGCGCCCACAGGCGGTGTCGACATTAGTTTGAAAAACACGCTCGGCGCTGGTGGCGGTAGCAAGGGTTGGTTGGTCGAGGAAAACAGAATGGTCAGCGCGCGCACTTTGTCGGGATATTTGCCGGCGAAGACCTGCGCAATCATGCCGCCCATCGAAGCACCGACAATGTGCGCGGTGGGCACCTCCAACGCGGCCATCAGCTGCGCCACGTCGTCAGCCATGTCTTCGAGCGAATAGGGCGTCGGCGACCGTAAGCCCAACTGCGCGCGGGCGAACAGTTTCCACTGCGCGGTGGTGTAGGGCTTGTTCACGCGGCTCGACAAGCCGACATCGCGGTTATCAAAGCGAATCACCCGGAAGCCGCAATCGACCAGGCGCTGGCAAAAGCCATCGGGCCACAACACCAACTGCGCCCCCAAGCCCATGATCAACACCAGCGGCGGCGCGGCGCTGTCGCCCCAATCTTCATATGCCAGGTCAACGTCGTTGCAGTGGGCAATGCCGGTACGCATGGGGGGCCTTAAATGCACGGTTCGAAGGGCCACACCATGCATGAATTGGCGGGGCAATTTCCAGCGGTGGCGCTGGCAAGCAAAAACCTATGCAAAAAATGAAATTTGTATAAGTATTCGAGCTGTTCCCGTTGCCGCCAAACCGGCCTTTCCCAGAAAAAACCATGAGGACGTCGACCATGCGTGTCGCACTACTAATGCTGTGCTGCCTGTTGTTCAGTGGTTGTGGTGGCGTGGGCGTTGAGCACTACGCCCAAGAACGCCCTCAGCTCGACTTGCCCGGCTACTTCTCCCAGCCCGTCCAGGCGTGGGGCATTTTCCAGAATCGCTCGGGAGAAGTGGTGAAGCGCTTCACCGTCAACATCAGCAGCCGTCGCGACGGTGAAAAGTTGATTCTTGACGAGCGTTTCCTCTACAGCGACGGCACCCGCCAACAACGCGTTTGGACTCTGGTGCCAACCGGCGACGGCCACTGGCGCGGCACCGCTGGTGATGTGGTTGGCGAAGCCGAGGGCGAGATCGCCGGCAACGCCTTGCGCTGGCGCTACAAGCTGAACCTGGACGTGGACGGCTCCACCTGGGTGGTCGACTTTGACGACTGGATGTACCTCATGGACCCGGACACCCTTATCAACCGCTCCAGCATGAGCAAGCTCGGCGTCGAGCTGGGCCAGGTGACCCTGTTCTTCCGCCGAGGCGCGCCGCTCGCGCAGGACTAACCGATACTCCCAATAAAATTCGCCAGCTCCGGGGTTCCTGGCGCCTGGAACAGCTCCTTGGGCGCGCCCACTTCGTGCACGCGCCCTTGGTGCATAAACACCAGCTTGTCTCCCACCTCGCGGGCAAAACGCATTTCGTGGGTGACCATAATCAGCGTCATGCCTTCCTTGGCCAGTTCGCGCACCACGCTCAGCACCTCGTTGACCAATTCCGGATCGAGCGCCGAGGTGATCTCGTCGCACAGCAGCACGCGCGGCGACATGGCCAAGGCGCGAGCGATGGCCACGCGCTGTTGCTGACCGCCGGACAGCTGCTCGGGAAAGGCATTGAATTTATCCGCCAGGCCCACGCGCTCGAGCATTTTTTCCGCGAGCCGGCGCGATTCAGCGCGGTCGGTTTTCTTTACCACCTGCGGCGCGAGCATCACGTTTTCGCCGACGCTCAGGTGCGGGAACAGATTGAATTGTTGAAACACCATGCCCACTTTTTGCCGCAGTGCGCGCAGGTCCGAGCGCTGGGCGTCGAGGTATTGGCCGTCCACTTCAATCACGCCATCGTTAATCGACTCCAAACCATTGAGCGCGCGCAGCAGCGTGCTTTTGCCCGAGCCGCTGCGTCCGATGATGGCCACCACTTCACCTTCCTCTACCTTGAGGTCGACGCCCTTGAGCACGTGATTTGAACCGTAATACTTGTGCAGGCCCGTAATACTAAGCAGCGACATGCAACCTCCTTTCTAGGTAGCGGGCGCCCATAGAGAGCGGGAAACACAGCAGGAAATAGCCGAGGGCGATCAGCGAATAAACCAGGAAAGGTTCGAAGGTGGCATTGGCGATCATGCTGCCGGTCTTGGTCAGCTCGGTAAAACCGATGATCGAGGTCACCGCGGTGCCTTTAACCACCTGAACCGAAAAACCCACCGTTGGCGCCACGGCAATGCGCAGCGCTTGCGGCAAAATCACATAGCGCAGTTGTTCCAATCGATTCAGCGCCAGGCTCGCCGACGCCTCCCATTGGCCCTTGGTGACCGACTCGACGCAGCCTCGCCAGATTTCGGCGAGGTACGCGCTGGTGAACAACGTCAGCGCCACGGCAGCGGCCAGCCAGGCCGACACATCCACGCCCAGCAAGGCGATGCCGAAGAACACCAGAAACAGTTGCATCAACAACGGCGTGCCCTGGAACAACTCGATGTAACCGCGCGCCAGAACACGCAGCGCGGTCAGTTGCGAGATGCGCGCAAGCATCACCAGCAGCCCGGCCACGCCGCCACACACAAAGGCCACCAGCGACAGCAGCACCGTCCATTGCAGCCCGGTTAGCAGGTTGCGGATGATGTCCCAAAGGGTGAAATCCATCAGCGTCTCCCCACAATCACGTGGCGGCCCACCAGGTTCAGCAACTGGCGCAGGGCGATGGCCATGCACAGGTAGAGCAGGGTGGTCAGTAGGTAGGTTTCGAACGCGCGGAAGTTGCGCGACTGAATAAAGTTGGCGGCGAACGACAACTCCTCGGTGGCGATTTGCGAACACACCGCCGAGCCGAGCATCACGATAATGATTTGGCTCGACAGCGCCGGCCACACCTTGGCCAACGCCGGGCGCAACACCACATGGCGGAAGATTTCATAGCGCGTCATCGCCAACGCCGACGCCGCTTCGATCTGCCCGGCCGGAATAGCCTGGATACCGGCGCGGATAATTTCCGTGGAGTAGGCGCCCAGGTTGATCACCATCGCCAGCGACGCTGCTTGCCACTCCGTCATGCGCACGCCGAGCGAGGGCAGCCCGAAAAAGATAAAGAACAGCTGAACAATGAACGGCGTGTTGCGGATCAGCTCCACATAGGCGCTGAACAACCAATTGAACGGGCGCACCTGCCAGGCGCGCATTACCGCGCCCAGTACGCCGATGCCCACTCCGGCGAACATGCCGATGGCCGTCAGCTCCAGGGTGAACAACGCGCCCTTGAGCAGCTGATCGCTATGGGCCAACACCGCCGCGAAATCAAATGAATAAGCCATCGGCTGCGGCCGCTCAGAGGTCAACGGGCAGCGGTTGTTTCAGCCACTTTTCAGCAATGCCATTGAGGCTGCCGTCGGCCTTGGCGGCGGTCAGAATGCCGTTCACTTTTTCCAGCAGCGCCGGTTGCTCTTTGGCCAGGCCGACGTACACGGGCGAGTCTTTCAACTTCAGTTTCAGCACCGGCACTTTCTTCGGATTCTTTTCAGCAATGGCGCTCATCACCACGCTGCCGCTGGCAATCAAATCGACCTGGCCGGACAGGTAGGCGGCGATGGTCGAGTTGTTGTCTTCGAAACGTTTGATCGTCGTTCCTTCCGGCGCCACGGCGCTCAGCTCCATGTCTTCAATGGCACCGCGGGTCACGCTGATGGTTTTGCCCTTGAGCGCATCGGTGCTGGCGATGTCGGCTTCAGCCGGGCCGAACACTGCCAGGTAAAACGGCGCATAAGCCTTGGAGAAATCGATGACCTTTTCGCGCTCCGGGTTCTTGCCCAGGCTGGAGATCACCAAGTCCACTTTGCCGGTGGTGAGAAAAGGAATGCGGTTGGTGCTGTTCACGGGCGTGAGGGCCAGCTTTACCCCGAGTTTGTCGGCAATCAGTTTCGCCGTGTCGATGTCCAGCCCGCGCGGCTGCATGTCTGGCCCCACCGAACCGAATGGCGGGAAGTCTTGCGGCACGGCCACCTTCAATGTGCCGCTGGCCTGGATGTCGGCGAGCGCATCGGCATTCGCCGCCGAGTGCATTAACGCGCCGCTGGCGAGAAGGGCAGAGAGCAGCAAATGACGAACTGTACGCATGGGAAAAACCTCGTGGCGTCGCAATAAAGTGTGCAAAGGCGATAGCACGGGACATGCCACTTTTGCCGAAACGAAGGGCAAATTGCCTTCGCTCGTTGCGAATCAAGGTCTTACTGGTCTGAACAGTTGGCGCTTCCTGATTGAGTCGACAAGATTTAATCGCACCCATGTAGGGCGCGGGTTTCAGCCAGGGTTCCAGGCTGGTGCGTGACTTGCCTGATGGATAAAAACCAGCGTAAAAAGCAGCAACTTCTTCTGACTGGTCTGAACAGATGGCCGATACAGCAGTGCGTGGCGCGGTGCCCGAACAGGCCCTTCAGGCCATTCAAAAACTGATTCGCGAGGGCGGCTATCAAGCTGGCGATGCCTTGCCCTCGCAACGCGATTTAGCTGAGCGTTTGGGCGTTAGTCGCGCATCGCTGCGGGAAGCGTTGTCGTCGTTGAGTGCGTTGGGCGTGGTCAGCGTGCAAGCGGGGAAGGGCGTGTATGTGCAAGCGACCCGAGCCGCCAATAGCCCGGCCGCCCGCGCGTTTTCCTGGCCCTACGCCGAGCAGGTTTCGGCCGCCGATACCTTCCAACTGCGCTACGTACTCGAAGGCTTCGCCGCCGGCCGCGCCGCCAGCACCCTGACCGCACTCGACATCGACGAGCTGCACGACAACGTCGAAGCGATGCGCCTGGAACTGCGCGCCGCCAACTTCGAAGCAGCCGCACGGTTGGACTTCGAATTCCACCGACGCCTGCTCCAAGCCAGCGGCAACCTGGCCATCGAACACATCATTAGCGCCAACGAAACCGTGTTCCTCGAAAGCCAAAAGCTGCCCTTCATTCGCCCTGAACGGGCCATGGAAACCTGGCAAGAACACCGAAAAATCCTTCGCCAACTCGCCCGCCACGCCAATCAACCTGCGCGCAAAGCCATGCAGGAACACATCCGCAATGCGGCGTCGCGCACGGGGATTATTTTTCCGATATGACGGGGGCGGCAGAAGGGGACTTTAGCGGCGTTTATGGGAACTTCGCCCGGTCGACAAACTGGATATCCTTGTCCTCACCAACGGCATTCACCGCATGCGAGCCGAGGGGCGGGGGGCGCCTCGAAAGCTGGGATCAGATGATCCTTCAATAGGCGATTTGCCTGGGGCTGTGATGATATGTGCCGGGGTCTCACCGGCGCAGGACGCGAAAAAAAGGGAGCAGACCATAGCTGAGGTTCCGTTCTGGCAAAAAGGCGGCGCCTGCAGGCCACATGTGCTTCACACCATTACCGCGAGCTTGCGTGTCGAAAGAGATCCATGGCGATATGCTCAATGTCCTCGCCCATGTGTAGCTTGGCTAACCACTTTTGCGCGATCCCGGACTTGCCGTAAAACGCACCTGCCAACTGGCCCGTAATGGCGGCGGTTGTATCGGCATCATCGCCGAGGTTGGCCGCAGCAAGCACTGCAGTGTCGAAAGTGGACGTGGTGGCGAAACTCCACAGAGCGGCTTCCAGCGAATCGACGCAATATCCTGTGCCCCGAATTTGATCCCGCGTTTTGCTGAGGTATTCGCCAGCGGCGATTGCGTTGACTTTAGCTTCGGTAAACACAGTAGAAGAGGCTGCCAGGATGTGTTCTTTGGCGCAGCCAGCAAGTGCCTTGCCAATCATTTCTGCAAAAAGATGGCAACACTCGGTAGCTTGCGGGGCGGCATGGGTTGTGCGGGAGCTGTCGACCGCATAGCGAGCGACGTCGGCAGTTTTAGGGTGGAAAAACAGAACCACTGGAGCAAGCCGCATGAGTGAGCCGTTCCCGGCAGAGCCAGGGCGGGACGAACCGGAAAATCCGATGCCGTCCCGCTGAAAGCTTTCCAGCGCTTCCCGGACGGTGCCGCCGATATCAAAGCAAGTTCCCGTCGAACTCAGATAACCCCACTGCCACCAGTTGAGATAGCGGACCATCTGATCGTTTGCGTCGAAACCGCTTTTCGCCAGAAGGCTTTCCGCCAAGCACAGAGCCATTGAGGTGTCGTCAGTCCACTGTCCTGGTTTGAGCTTGAACGGGCCGCCTCCGATCATGTCTCTCAACGGCTCGAACGTACCGCGTGGACAGAATTCAACCGTTGTGCCGATTGCGTCACCGCAAGCAAGGCCCAGCAGGCTTCCTGCGTAGCGATCTGCGAGCGAAATGGTCATCTGATATCCCTGTCGTTGAACGCGGTTGTCTTGGGCAAGAAATGAGAGGGCGTTTGTTTTCAGCTACGCAAAATGTGTTCGCGTTTTTCCCTGCTTAGCGCCGCTATTCACTTCGTTCTGCAAAGGGCCAGCCACCCTTTTCAAGTAGGGTTCTGTTGTAGCTCAATCGTGACCAAGCACAAAGCAGTTCGTGAAATTCGCGATGCCAGCGGGTGACATGTGGCGGCTTGCCTTGGGCGTATTGCGCCCTTTAGTCTGGCGCGATTGAACCAGGGACGGACGGGCAACCTCGATGCGACAAGAACGGTGGCAGTGCCTTTACTGCGAGGCACAAAACAACCTGAATGCTGAAACATGTTCTACGTGCGGTAAGTCCTGTTACGAGGTGTCGGACGGCGACGCGCACGTTCAAAGACGGCTTTCCTCCTCGCGCCCCGCGACACCGCCAGCGAAGAACGGCCCTCAGAGCGCAGCAGACAAAGCGTATGAAGCCAAAATTCAGGCCCGGGCCCAGCGTGAAAAAGCGCGGGCGAAAGCGGCGCTGGATCCTCGGCGCAGAGACGGCTCCAATATCGTCAATTGGAAATTACTGCTGGGTTGTTTGGTGGCCGTGCCTGTCTGCAGTTACCTCACGTTAGACACGTTGATCAGCGACCACGTTGTCGGCGGCATTTGCAGCAAAGGCCGCTGCACGCACTGGGAAGTACAGGGCGTTACACCCATGCTGTTGCTGGCCCTGTCATGGCTTTCGGTCGCGATTGCAGCAGGGTCAATCGTGCTCGACCATATGGACCGCCGCGTACATAACGAAGTCATTTATTACCGCATTCGCGTCATAGGCATGACGTTGTATTTTGGCCTGCAGGCGGCATCCATGGTGGTAGGTGCCTGGTTAGGGCAGGTTACGTTTCTGCCGGATTAGCCACGGCTCGCTCTCAGGGTTCTAACGCATCGGTCGTACGTTTGATGTCGTCTGCGCATCCGCTGCCGGTAGCGACTTCTCATGAATTTTCTGTTTTGACGACCAAACTTTTCATCACCCCAGAAGGATCTGCCATGCGATGGCGGCGTTATTCGAATGTTCAATGTCGGCAACCAGCGGATTCTGGCCATCGTACGTTCGACGCGGCAAAGTACGGCCCAGCGCGTACCTTGAGTCGCGGAAAATAGTGGCACGGGATTTTTAACATCTCCAAGCGGGAGTCGTTTATCAACTGAGTGCCATTGATTCACGTGCTCCTGCTCAAGCCTCAATCCACAATAAACAACCTGGCGCCCGAGGCGGTCGACGACCGATGCGCCTCTGCATGGTCTGCCACCTGGTAGCTCATGCCGGCACTCAACGTAAACGTGCGGCCATCCTCAAGCTCAGTCTCAAGCTGCCCGTCCAGGCACAGCAAAATATGGCCCTTGTGGCACCAATGATCGGCCAGGTAGCCGGCGCTGTATTCAACCATTCGAACGCGAACGCTACCGAACTGGCAGGTGCGCCAGTAGGCCGTGCCGGTTTCGCCGGGATGAACGCTGGGTTCGATTTGGGACCAGTCGGTGGTGCCAAACGGGATGTCGGTGAGTTGCATAGGTGCTTCGCCTGTGGGAGGAAGGCGAAATCCTATCGGGGCGGCGAAGCGGGCAATAGATACAGATCCGGCTGATTACGCCAATACTCCGCAGCAGCGGCGCTTCGTGTTCCTGGCGCTTGGCGGGCGGCGACATATCGCTATTCGAACTGCGGCAAATCATCCTCAATCGCCCACCAGTTGGCTTTCGACCCGGTATGAAAATGCGCTTCGGGCTTAACCGAAACCGGCTCATTGATCAGCCCGACTCGAATGCGCAGCACGCCGGGCAGGCTGTCTCTTTTGCTGTAAATCGGCGAACCGCAGCGGCTACAAAAGGCGCGTTGTTTGCCGGGCGAGGACTCGAAAACGGTAATCAGCTCGGCGCCGCTCAGGAGATGAAAAGCAGTTGTGCTAACCGGCGTATTCGTCGCGAATGGTGTGCCCTGCGCTTTGCGGCACTGGGAGTAATGGCATACCTGAATAGGCTCCAGTTCGGAGTCAATGCTGAACTGGATGCCGTTGCATAAACAAGTGCCTGTGTACATCGGTGCCTCCGGATTAAGAGGGGGTAGCGAGCAGCTTAGGGCAGTGCGTTTAAATGCGCCAAATCGAAGGAATCAGCACAGTTAGCGCATTTTAATGCGTTAAATTTTGCGGAAACCGTTTAGCTGGCGCATTAAATTGCGCTATTTCGGTCTCGAGTCTATGCTTCGACGCATTATAATGCGCTGAAGTGGGTCTAATTATGGCCAAGCAACTCATTGTTCAACTCTTCGCTAAGGGTGCCTGGCAGGACGCCTATAGCCTGCGATTTGAGGATCCGCTGAATCCCCGTGAGGGAACCTGCATTGCGGGATACCTCACTGCGTTCTATGTCGACAACCTGGAGCAGGAAAACTCGTTCTTCGAGCATTCCGTAAGCGTGTTGCATAGGCTGGATTTGAACATCATTTCCTCGCAAGGCTATCCGCCTTTTCTGCTGGATATCATTCCAGCCGGCGCCGCGTTTCGTTCGCTGAAGAAGCGTTTTGCAACCCGAAAGCCGGATGACATTGCCATGGAACTGTTCCTCTTGGAACGGTGTACGCCCTCGCCGATTGGCCACATGCGAATCAAGCAGTCGCTTCCCTTCTTAGAGGAGGGGAAACCCATGGGTTTTGACCGCCAGGACGTTGCCGAGCGCAGCACCGACTTTCTCGAGTTCGCCTACGAACAAGGTGCAGCTATCGGCGGCGCGACGGGTGCGGGCGGTGAGGCACCGAAGCTATTGCTCGCAGAAAATCACCACGGCCAGATGTTCCCCGAGGCCACGCTACCGGCTGAGCAAACAAAGCGGCACTGGTTTGTGAAGTTCCCTAGAAACCGAGCGGCTGCTATCGACAAGGACATCCTGCGCGCCGAATACCAGTATTACCGCGCAGTCAGCGAAATCGGGATGAACACCATCTCGCTGGATGGGCTTGAGCTGATCGATGACGGCAAGCACAAGCCCAGCCTATGGATGCCGCGCTTTGATCGAGAGGTCACTGAGCAGGGCGTCGTGCGCCACCCCGTGGAGTCGATTTACTCGGTGTGCGGCGTTACTGAAAACGGTGCATTTCTCGGCCATGAATTTGTGTTGGGTCGGCTTGGCGAAATCTGGACGATGGCCGGGCAAACGGATGAGCTATTTGACTTGGCTGTTGAGTACATCGCGAGAGATTTGCTGAATCGCATACTTGGCAACTCGGACAATCATGGAAGAAACATGTCGATCATTCGGGCCGGCGGCAGGCTCCAGCTGGCGCCTATCTACGACCTGGCGCCAATGGTTCTCGACCCGGACGGGATTTCCAGAGTTCTAAAGTGGGAGCACGAAAAAGCAGGAGCGCCGGACTGGAGGCAGGCCTGCTATGGCTTGGCGGGCGAGGCCTACGGCGATCTGTGTTTCGACGCGCTACGTAGCAAAGCGCAGGCGTTTCGTGCGCTACCCGATCTGCTCGTGAACCTGCCCGACAGCGTTCGCAACGCGCAAAGCATCCCGCTCAATAATTTGGATATACGCCTTAAAGAATGGGGGTTGCTATGAAAGATATGCCTCTGGAAGAACGTAAGGCCTACATTCAGGCAGTGGCCGATGAGGTTGCTCAAGGCAAGTTGACGCTCGGCGGCGCGGTGAAGCGCCTGCGTGAGAATCTGCTCGGCCTGAACCAGGAACGCTTCGCCATGGCGTGCAAAATTTCCAAGCGCGCGCTGTCGCAGTTGGAGGTCGACAGCGGCAATCCAACGCTCGCAACGCTGGAAGCGGTATTCAGAAAATTTGGCTTGAAGATCAGCCTGGCCCACCTGGGGCCGCTGGAACTCACGGCGGCCGATGCCCTTAAAAACAAGAACGTTTTTGCCGAGGCAGCTGCCGCGCGGCCGCCGTTCAATTTCCCTAGCAAGCCGATGTAACGCCTGACCCGTTAGCGCCGGGTGTTAGGGGGCACTGGCGCCAGCCTCGGTCTCTTCCACTGCCTGCCAACTGCTATCGGGGTCGAAGCGGGTCATGGCTTGCGCGTGCTTGCCGCTGTCGGGGCCCAGGTCTTTTTCGAACACGGTGCCTTCGTGGCTGATCATAAAACTCATCACGCCGCTGTCGCCGTAAGTGACCGGCCAGGCGATGAGGGCGAAGCCGCGGCTCATGTTGGGGCCCAGTCGGTAGTCGTAGGCGCCGCCGGTGCCGATGGACCTTGTGCGATCAGGATGCGGTAGTGGTAGCCGTGCCAGCCGCCGTTGGGAAGCTCATCGCCGAACAGTTGGCCCAGTGGGCTGTCGGGTTCGCCGTTTTGTTCAGGCCAGTACAGGCCGTCGTGCTGACCCGCGCTGCTGACGAATTTCTGCGCGTATTCGAGCACGCCGTCGCCGTCGTGGTCCGCTTCGGCGTAGTCCACCTGCGCGTCGTGGTAAGCGCGTACGGCCTGTAGAACGGCTTCTTCATTGCGCCCGATCCGACGTTGGCGAATAAGCGGCACGCCGGCTTTGGTGTCGAAGCGCCAACCTTGTTTATCGTGAACCAGCGGCAGTGGCAATTCCCAGCCCTGTTCGCCAACCGCCAGCAGCGAGTAGCCCTGCGCCTGGCTGCGTATTTCATGCTTGGCGCGGTACAGGCTGAGAAACGCTTCGACGTCTTCTCGCTCCACGCCCACCAGTGGAATGTAGTGGCGCCAGTCATCGCCCAGCAGCGCGGCCAGGCGTTGCTCGTCTGCTCGCTCAGTGCCGAGCGCGGCAACAAACGCGTCGACAGCGGCTTGCGGGTTTTTGAACGGTTGCTGCGCGTGCGCCCACGAGGTCGTCAGTGCCAACACCGTGATCAGCGCAAAACGTAGGGCTGTATTCATGCCGGACTCCTTGTCAGCGCCGCCGGGCGCCACCGCGTGAAGAGGATGCCGCCGGGCGGCTGACAGGCTGGCCACTGGCACGCGCTGACGGGGGCGCCGGGCGGCGGCCTGGCTGGTTTGCCCGCGTTGTTGGTAGGCACGGTCGCGCTCGGGCGAACGCGCGCCGGCGAACGCGTTGTCGCGGGTGCTTCGGGTATCCGAGCGCTGTGTTTCACGGCGTGGCGTGGGGTCTGAAGTGCGCAGCGTGCGATCTGCGGTCTGGGCGCGGTCACGCGCCTGACGATTGGTGGTCGCCGGGGTTTCGAAACCGCGCTTCTCCAGGCTTTGCCGGGCACGGTCGCGCTCGGCGGCACGCGCTGTGTCGCGTCCGCGCAGGGCTTCGCGCTGTTCGCTGTTGGCCAGCCGTTTGCCGTATTGCTCGCGGCTGGCGCGGTCGCGGTAGGGCACGCCGTCACGGTGCACCGGGTCGTGCTTCCAGGTTTTGTCCTGAATGTTCAGCTGGCGGTTGTCGTTGATTGTGTTGTAGCGGTTTACGTCGATATCGATGTCGTTGTTGCCCCAGTCGCAATCGCCCCAGAGCGAATCGATGACGGCCACGCCCACGGCAAAACCGATGCCGGCTGCCACCGCGCCGCCCAGGTAATAACCAGGCGGCGGTGGGTAATACACCGGCGGGTAAGCGGGGTAGGGCCAGGTGCCGTACACCACAGTCGGATTGTAAGTGGGCACATAGACCACCTGCGGGTCGGCGGACTCGATCACGATAGTCTGGCTGCTCGATGCGTTGGCAGTGGTTGCCGGCTGCTCGCTGACCTTCTGTTTATCGTTGGAATTGAGGTTGCCGGCATCTTTGGCCTGCCGACGCAGGCGCTGTACCGACTCCATCACCGCGTCGGGCTGGGCCAAAAAGGCATCGCCAACTCGCTGGACCCACGCGGGGTCCTGTTCGAGCGTGGCCAGCAGCGCCGGGAATGCCACCAATGACTGCACGCTGGGGTCCCACGGTTGGCTCGCGACCTGGCGTACCGCATCGTCGCCTTTGGCCGCCGGGTTGGCCTTGGACCAGGCGGCCGCATCGGCGACATCGCCGGGGTAGGTGGCGGCCATCAACACCTGCGCGAGCAAAGCGTCGGGGTACAGGGCCAGCGGTGCGAGCATCTGATCCAACTCCTGCTCGGCGAACGCAGGCTCTGAGCTCCAGGCTGCACCGGGCTCGGCAGCCCAGAGGGAGAACTGTCCCGCAGACAACACGAGCAGTAACGACCACATCGAGATGCCGCGAAGGACATACATGACGATTCTCCTTGTGCCAGGCAGCACGGTCGGTGGCGCTTCGCTGGTGCCCTTCAAGGCTGCTGGTAGCGGCAATAGCGCAGCGTGTTCAGCAGTGGGCTAAATCGGTTCAGCACAGCTACGCGCACCGTGCCGCAAATAAGGCGTGTGGCGAACGCTGTTGAAAGCGGGGAGGGGCTGTCTTCATGGGGCCCGTGGCCATCACCGGTAGCGTTTGGCGATGAAAAAATTTTTCCAGCGAATGGCCAAAACTGTACCTAAGCTCCTTCGGACACGCGTCGGCGGCCGAGGGTAACTCGCCCTCAACCCACTCGCTGCCGGCACGTAAACAATCCTGATTCTGGAGCGGCCAACCTCTGGCGCCGGGCAATTTCAGGGCAAGCGAAAACAGGGTGGTTCACCCGCACGAAGGGTTCAGTTCAGTAGTCGGGCCTCGATTAAAAAAGGAGAGCAAATCGATGAAAGCCGCTTACAGATGGACCCAGATCGCAACCGTTTCCGCCTTGCTAATCGCCGGTATCACAACCGGCCACGCCGAGAATATTCCGCTGTCCGCCACCTTTGAACAGGGCCAGGTTGTGACCACCGTGGTGTCGGTGGATGCGGCCAACCATGTTGTCGTGCTGAAGGGCCCGGATGATCGACCCGTGACATTGCAACTCGGTGAGGACGCCAAGAACCTCGCCCAGTTGAAACCCGGCGACACGGTGAAAACGGTGGTCACCCGCTCAGTGGCCACGATGCTCGACACCGAAGTGGACAAAGCCCCCGGCAAGGCCTCAGAGCAAAACGCCGAGGTGCGTGCCGCCCAAGGTAATCCTCATCCGGGTGGCTACGCCTATCGCCAGGTTCAGGTGCAGCTGAAGATCAAACACATTGATGTCGAAAAGAACCAAGTCACCTTCGGAAGGCCCGCAGGCGCGCAGAAAGTGGTCGACGTGCTTGATCCGAAAAATCAGGCGCGGCTCAAAGACCTGAAAGTCGATCAGAGTGTCTGGGTCACCTACACCGATACCCTGGAAGTCACCACCCAGCGCTGACCGCCGTTACAGTTGCGTCGCCTTCGAGATTCTGGATCCCCGCGTGCGCGGGGATGACGGTGGGGTGTTGGAGTTACTCGTCATTCCCGCGAAGGCGGGAATCCAGAATCGCGAGTCCAGCGCGCCGCTCAAGTCCACACGCCGTCCTGTGGGAGCAGCTTTAGCCGCGATGCTGTTGATTCCGTGCGTTGCAGGAATCGCGGCTGAATCTTCGAGATTCTGGATCCCCCCGCGTGCGCGAGGATGACGGTGTGGTGTGGGAAACACTCGTCATTCCCGCGAAGGCGGGAATCCAGAATCGCGACTCCAGCGCGCCGCTCAAGTCCACACCCCGTCCTGTGAGAACGGCTTTAGCCGCGATGCTTTTGATCCGTGCGTTGCAGGCATCGCGGCTAAACCTTCGAAATTCTGGATCCCCGCGTGCGCGAGGATGACGGTGGGGTGTGGGAAACACTCGTCATTCCCGCGAAGGCGGGAATCCAGAATCGCGAGTCCAGCGCGCCGCTCAAGTCCACACGCCGTCCTGTGGGAGCAGCTTTAGCCGCGATGCTGTTGATTCCGTGCGTTGCAGGCATCGCGGCTAAATCTTCGAAATCCTGGATCCCCGCGTGCGCGGGGATGACGGTGTGGTGTTGGAATTACTCGTCATTCCCGCGAAGGCGGGAATCCAGAATCGCGACTCCAGCGCGCCGCTCAAGTCCACACGCCGTCCTGTGGGAGCAGCTCTAGCCGCGATGCTTTTGATCCGTGCGTTGCAGGAATCGCGGCTAAATCTTCGAGATTCTGGATCCCCGCGTGCGCGAGGATGACGGCGGGGGGTGGGAAACACTCGTCATTCCCGCGAAGGCGGGAATCCAGAATCGCGAGTCCAGCGCGCCGCTCAAGTCCACACCCCGTCCTGTGAGAACGGCTTTAGCCGCGATGCTTTTGATCCGTGCGTTGCAGGCATCGCGGCTAAATCTTCGAAATTCTGGATCCCCGCGTGCGCGAGGATGACGGTGTGGTGTGGGAAACACTCGTCATTCCCGCGAAGGCGGGAATCCAGAATCGCGAGTCCAGCGTGTCGCTCAAATCCACACGCCGTCCTGTGGGAGCGGCTTTAGCCGCGATGTTTTTGACCTCATGCTTTGCAGGAATCGCCGCGAAGTCTTCGAGACTCCGGATCCCCGCGTGCGCCAGGATGACGGTGGGGTATGGGAAACACTCGTCATCTACCGGCTTACCCATTCTGCTAACCTCGCCCAACCGTCCACCCCACCTACGACTGCCTCCCATGACCATCGCAGACAACCTTCTGGCCTTCACCTTTGCCGCCACGCTGTTGACCATCACGCCGGGCCTCGACACGGCGCTTATTCTTCGCACGGCCACCGTTGAAGGGAAGCAGCAGGGCTTTCGGGTGGCGCTGGGGATTAACCTCGGTTGCTTGCTGTGGGGCGCGGCGGTGGCGTTTGGGTTGGGGGCGTTGATTGCGTTGTCGGAGCTGGCCTTCAACGTGTTGAAGTATTGCGGCGCGGCGTATTTGGCGTGGCTGGGGCTGACCATGCTGTTGCGTCCACGGCGCTCGTTTGCGACAGCGGATACAAGCACCGATGCCCGAACCAATTGGTTGCTCAAGGGCATGATGGGCAACGTGTTGAACCCCAAGGTCGGGGTGTTTTATGTGTCGTTCCTGCCGCAGTTCATTCCGCAAGGCCAGCCGATGATCGCGTGGACCTTCGGCCTGGTCAGCATTCATGTGGTGCTGGGTTTGCTGTGGTCGACGGCGTTGATTACGGCGACGCAGTCGTTGGCGGTGTGGCTGCGCCGGGAGCACGTGGTGGCCTGGATGGACCGAGTGACCGGTGTGGTGTTCGTGCTGTTTGCCGTGCGCCTGGCGCTTAGTCGGCGGTAAGGGTTGCCCGCGCTTCAAGCGCCCGGTAGTGGGCGATTTTCTCTTGCAGTGCGGTCATCGCCTGTTGCATGGCCGCGATTTGCGCCTGTACCTCGATTAAATGGTTTTCCAGCATTTCACGGCGTTCGGGCACGGTGTTGTCCCCAGCGCTGCGCAGGGCGGCAAAGGTTTGCATCTTGCCGATGGGCATATGCGTAGTGCGCAGGCGTAGCAGGAATTCCAGCCACGCCATGTCGCTCGGCGCATACAGCCGTTGCCCGCCCGTCGCGCGGGCAACGGGCGCCAGCAGACCAATTTTTTCGTAGTAGCGCAGGGTGTAGGCGGTCAGGCCCGTGCGCTTGGCGACTTGCTCGATGGTGTGGTGTACATCCATAAGCGCGATCCTCGTTTTCGGTTTGGCAATGCGGCGGCGCCGCTTATTCAGGACTTGCCGCCGCGATGGTAATACCCCGTTTGGCAAACACTTCACGGGCGGCGCTGATGCCATTCAATGCGCTGGGAAAGCCTGCGTAAACCGCCATCTGAATAATGACTTCGACGATCTCTTGTGGCGTGCAGCCGACATTCAGCGCGCCTTCTATATGCACCTTCAGTTGCGGTTGCGCGTTGCCCATGGCGGTGAGAGCCGAGATGGTCGCCAGCTCGCGCGTGCACAGCGCAAGGCCGGGCCGCGAGAACACATCGCCATAGGCGAAATCGACAATCCAGGCGCCGAGTTCGGGCGAGATATCGCTTAGCGAATTCACCACCGTGTTGCCGGCAGCGCCGGTGATTTTTTCCAGGGTTTGGATGCCTTTCTCGCGCCGAGCGTCCAGTTCGCTGGCCTGCGCCGACATGCCGAGTGCAGACAACATAAGGCCGGTGGCGACGTTGAGTGTGGTTGATGCCATGACAGTGCTCCAGTGGTTAAACCGCGCAACGGCGAAGGCCGCTTTTGGCGGTGCAACACGGAGGCTATTGGTTAGAGCGCGCTCTAAGTCAAGGGTGAAAAAAACACGCCGTACGCCGTGGCGACGTCAGGCAAGTGGGGTGCCAACAATGGCATGAATGGGGCGCCATAAGCGTCGCGGGCAGTCCCTTGTCAGTGAAAAAAGTCGAGCTACAGTCGCCATGGATCCATCCAAATAACAAGAAAAAGGACCTTCAATGAAGCGTGTTTTAAACCCGCTCGCCGCAGCGTGTCTGCTGGCTGGCGCCGTCTCGTTTTCCCCCGCGCATGCCTCTCCCTATTCCGCCCTCATCGTCTTCGGCGACAGCCTGAGCGATGCCGGCCAATTTGCCGATCCCGGCGGTCCGGCCAATGCCACGTTGCGCTTTACCAACCGCACAGGTCCGACCTACCTGGCGGGAAATGGCGAAGAGATTGGCGCGTCTGCGCCCATGCTCCTCGGCGGGCGTCTTGGCATCGGTGGCCTCGGCCCTTCAACCTCGCCGGTGTATCAGGCCAATGGCTGGGTCGACGGCGATAACTGGGCAGTCGGCGGCTATACCACCAGCCAGATTTACAACTCAATCACTTCGGTCTCCGAGACCGTCATTCCACCGGGCGGCCCCGGCGCTGGGGGTAGTGCTCAGAAACCGTCCGGGCTACCTGGTGGACACGGGCTTTCGCGCCGACCGCAATGCCCTGTACTACATCACTGGCGGCGGCAACGATTTCCTCCAGGGGCAGGTAGTCAGCGCGGCGACTGCCCGTGCCGCGGCGGGTCGTCTGGTTGATAGCGTTGAGGCGCTGCAGCAGGCGGGCGCTCGCTACATCATGGTTTGGCTGCTGCCGGACGTGGGCAGAACCCCGGCCATTTCGGGTACGCCGTTGGCAGGCACTATTTCCCTGCTCGGCGGCACGTTCAACACGGAACTGGTGAGCCAACTGGCCGGCATCAATGCCGAAATCATTCCGCTGAACGTGCCGTTGAACCTTGCCGAAACGCTGGCCGATCCGGGGCGCTACGGCCTGGCTGTGGGTCAGAACCTGACCGGCACCTGCTTCGACAGCTGCGCGGTGCAAAACCCGATTTATGGCATTAACGGAACCAACCCCGATCCCACGAAGCTGCTTTACAACGACGGCGTTCACCCGACCGTCACCGGGCAACGGTTGATCGCCGACTACGCCTACTCGCTGCTGGCAGCGCCGTGGGAACTCAGCCTGTTGCCGGAGATGGCCCACGACGCATTGCGTTCGCACCAGGACCAATTGCGCGCGCAGTGGCAGGCCGATTGGCAGGCGTGGCAAGCGGTCGGCCAGTGGCGGTCCTTTGCCACGGCTGGCGGGCAACGGCAGAGCTATGACGTCTATGAAAGCGATGCCGACGGCGATGGCTACAACCTGAACGTCGGCGGCAGCTACCGACTTAATGATGCCTGGCGCGTTGGCCTGGCAGGCGGCTTTTACCAGCAAGACATGGAGGCCGGCGACGCCGATTCCGACTACGACCTGCGCAGCTACCTGGCCACCGGCTTTGCCCAGTATCAGCAAAATCGTTGGTGGGGCGAGTTGGCTGCCAGCGTCGGCTACCTGGACTTCAACGACATCAAGCGCCAGTTCAATCTTGGGCCGGCCACGCGCAGCGAGAAGGGCGATACCGATGGCGAGCTATGGGGCCTTAGCGGCCGAGTGGGCTACGACATTGCGCCAAGCGCAGACAGCCAGTGGCACCTGAGCCCCTTCGTCAGCGCCGACTACGCGCGGGTCGAGATGGACGGTTACGCCGAGAACAGCGTGAGCTCCACTGCGCTCAACATCGGCGACCAGAAGCGCGACTCCAAACGCCTGGGCGCCGGCGTGCAGGGTTTGTTTAACCTGAACGCGCAAACCCGGCTGTTCGGTGAAGTGGCGATGGAGCGCGAGTACGAGGACGATGCCACCGAAGTAGACATGGCCCTGCGCAGCCTGCCGACGCTCGGCTACACCCTGGAAGGCTACACGCCGGATGACAAAACCTGGCGCGCCAGCGTCGGCATCAGCCATTCGCTCGCCCCCGGTTTGTCACTGCGCGGTGCCTACAGCTACCGTGGCGCCGACGACAGTGACCAGCAGGGCATCAACCTGTCGCTGGCGTGGGATATCTGAGTCTGCTGCGGATTGCGGGTCAGCCGACGCGGATCAACCGCGCGCGGCTGACCTCGCTGCCAAGCCAGTGTCAGAGGTTGTCTGGCGACTGGCTGCCCAGCATTTCACTGGCCAAATCGGCCAGTGCACGCAAGCGATCCATTTGCCGCATATCGTGGTGATAACCCATCCAGATTTCCCGCGACGGCGGCGTCTCGCTCAGTTCGATGCGCCGCAACGTGGGCAACTGGTCGCCTAGCGAACGCGGCAGCACAGCCAGGCCCAAGCCGAGGGCGCACATCTGCGCTTGCACCGTGCGGCTGCTGCTGGTGAAGACGTTTTGCGCAGCGGGGAACATGCGCTGTAGCCATTGCACGTCCGGGTAATGCGCCTGGGCGGTGTTCATCAGAATCAGCTTGCAGCCGCTGCCATCTGCCGGCGGCATCGCCGTTGCCGAAGCGCTGGTGTAAAGGCCATACGGCATGGTCATCAGCCGACGCTGCACGATGTCCGGCTGGTCGAACGGCACGATGCGAAAGGCGATATCGGCTTCGCGGCGAGTCAGGTCGGACAGCCTGTGCCCGGCAAGCACTTCTGGCACCACAGCCGGATACCGCCGTACCAACTCCACCAACACCGGTGCCAGCACATAACCGGCAAACCAGTCGGCCGATGAGATGCGCAATAGGCCTTCGGGGTGTTCAGCGCTGCCGTCCACTCGGCGGGCAATGGCCAGTGCGCTGCGTTCCATTTCTTCGGCCAGGCACAGAATCCGGTCACCCATGTCCGTCGGCACCAGGCCTTCGGGTGTGCGTCGGAAAAATGGCTGCCCGCTGGCCTGCTCCAGGGCTTGCAGGCGTCTGCCCACGGTCGGGTGACTGACCCCCAGTTGCTTGGCCGCCGCGCCCAGCGAGCCCGCCCTGGCAATGGCCAGAAAAAACCGCACGTCATCCCATTCCACGCTGTACCCCTTACAAAAATGCACACGCAATGTGCAGCGTTGGCAGTGCCGCCAGCCCTGTGCTGCGGCTGACAATGCGCTCCAGTTCCAGCCGGCACTGCCGCAGTTCGTGCCTTCCAAAGCGCCGGTGCAGTGTACGTAGCTGTACGCCGGGTTCGCCAGATAGCAGTGGGCGGCGAGCCAGCCATTGAGCCTTTTTGTGGAGCCTGCCATGTCCTTTGCAACCCCAACAACCCGCGCAGCAGCACCCCATCGGTGGCTGGCTTTTGCGGTGCTATTGGCCGGCGCGTTCTTGCCGCCGTTGGATTTTTTTATCGTCAATGTGGCGTTGCCCTCGATTCGCAGCGGGCTCGGCGCCAGCCCGGCGCAGGTGCAGTTGGTGATCTCGGCATACGCCGCTACCTATGCGGTTTTCCTGATTACCGGCGGGCGGCTGGGCGACCTGTTTGGCCGACGCCGGGTGTTTCTGGCGGGCATGGCAGGCTTTGGCATGGCCTCGCTGATCTGCGGCCTGGCCACCACGCCAACGCTGCTGATAGCGGGCCGGGCCCTGCAAGGGCTCAGCGCTGCCGCCATGGCGCCGCAGGGCCTGGCCTCCATCCATGCGCTGTTTCCCGAACAGGAACGTGCCCGGGCCTTGGCGGTATATGGCGCGGCGCTGGGCTTGGCCGCTGTGCTCGCCCAGGCGCTCGGCGGGGTGCTGATTGCCGCGAATCTGTTTGGTCTGCACTGGCGGATCATTTTTCTGATCAATCTGCCCATCGTGGCGGCGGTATTCATCGCCGGCATTCCGTTTTTGCCTGATACCCGCAGCCCGACGCCGCTGCCACTGGACCGCCTGGGCGTGCTGCTGTGCGCCCTCACGTTGGGGCTGTTGGTGGTGCCGTTGGTGGAGGGGCGAGAGTGGGGCTGGCCGTGGTGGCTGTGCGTGATGTTGCTCAGCGCGCCGGTGTTGGCGATGGCCTTCTGGCGCTATGAAATTGCCTTGGAGCGGCGCGGCGGCACGCCACTGGTAAGCCCACAGCTGAGTCAGTCGCCGGGGTTGCTGGCGGGCCTGACCGGGGTGCTGCTGTTCTACGTGGTGTCGGCCTTTTTCCTGACGTTTTCGGTGTACCTGCAAGACGCCCTCGGCGCTACGCCGCTGGCCACCGGCCTGATGTTTGTGCCGTTCGGCATTGGTTATGTGATCGGCCCGTTGACCACACCGGCGGCCATCCGCCGATTCGGCCGTTATGTGCCGGCCTTGGGCATGGCTTTGGAAGTGCTCGGCTGTTTGCTCTTGAGCGCGGCGGTGGCCGCTGCGCCGCCCGGTAAAAGCCCGGCCTATGCGGTGGTCGTGCTGGCTGTCGGGCTGCTGGGTTTTGGCCAGGGCTGGGCGCTGCCCACATTGATTCGAACAGTCATCGACCACGCGCCGGCCGGTGGCGCCGGCATGGCGGCGGGCTTGGTCAACTCTGCATTGCAGATCAGCGCGGCATTGGGTGTCGCGGTGTTGGGCGGGCTGTTTTACGCCGTGGCCGCGCCGGCCAACAGCGCCGCGTCATTGGCCGACGGCTTCGTTGCCGCGCTGCTGGGCATCGCCGTGTGCCTGAGCATTGCCGCCGGCCTTTCGGTGTATGCCGCCAGACCGTGTTCGCAGCCCAATCAACTTTCGTAAAACCATCAACGCGTCAAAAGGAGCTCTGTTATGTCGGGTAAATTTTCCGGTCAGGTCGCCGTGGTCACGGGCGGCTCCACAGGCATCGGCTTTGCCATCGCCGCTGCGCTTATCGCCGAAGGCGCCGGGCGTGTTTATCTCACCGGCCGCTCGGCGGCGACCCTCGAAACGGCTGCGCGCGCTCTGGGCGAAAAGGCCGTCGCGGTGGTTTCCGATGTCACCCAACAGGCCGACCTCGATGCCCTCAAAGCCTTGGTTGAAACGCAGGACGGCCGCCTCGACGTGGTGTTCGCCAACGCGGGCATCTGCGAGAAAAACCCGTTGGGCAGTACCAGCGAAGCCAATTACTACAGCCTGTTCGACATCAATGTGAAGGGCGTTTTTTTCACCGTGCAAACCTTGCTGCCCCTGCTCAAAGACGGCGCCGCTATCGTGCTCACCGCGTCCATCTGTTCCAGCAACGGCATGGAAGGCCTCAGTTTGTACAACGCCTCGAAAGCGGCGGTGCGCTCGTTTGCCCGAACCTGGGCCAATGAATTAAAGGACCGAAAGATTCGCGCCAACGTGCTCAGCCCTGGCTTCACGCGAACGCCCCTGATGGACAACGGTTTGAAGATGGACGAGCGCCAGATCCAGGCGCTAAGCGAGCACGTCGCGCACATCGTGCCCTTGGGCTACATGGCGCAGCCCCATGAAATCTCCTCCGCCGCCTTGTTTCTTGCCAGCGCCGATGCCGGCTACGTGAATGGCGTGGAGCTGATGGTCGACGGCGGGCTTTCACAAATCTGACGGGGCGAGGCGGCGGTCACCTGTCTCGGTTAACGGGCGGTCGCGTGGTGCGCCAACCGTTTCACAGCGACAGCCCGCCGCTATACAGCCCATAGGCAGCGACCGCCGCGGCGCCGATAACGGCGGCAAAAATGAGCTTCTCGATGGTGGTAAACACCGGTTCGCCTTGCTCACGTTTGGCCTTAGCAAACAGCAACACGCCGGGGGCGTACAGCAGCGCCGACAGCAGCAAGTATTTCACCCCGCCGGCGTACAACAACCACACGGCATAGACCAAGGCGATGGCGCTGACGATCAGGTCTTTACGGCGCGCGCCGGGGTCTTGCTCGTAGGATTCGCCGCGTTGGCTAAGGAGCAGCGCGTAGGCCGCCGACCACAGGTACGGCACCATAATCATCGACGAGGCGAGGTAGATCAGGTTGGTGTAAGTGCCCGCCGACACCAGGGTGATCAGCAAAAATACCTGGATCATCGCGTTAGTCAGCCATAACGCATTGACCGGCACGTGGTTGGCATTTTCCTTTTTCAGGAAGGCCGGCATGGTGTTGTCTTTGGCGGTGGAGAACAAAATTTCAGCGCACAGCAGGGCCCACGACAGCAACGCACCCAGCAGCGAAATGGCCAGGCCGACGCTGATGAATAACGCGCCCCATGGCCCGACAACGTGTTCCAGCACAACGGCCAACGACGGGTTCTGCAACGCAGCCAGTTCGGGCCGGGTCATGATGCCCAGCGACAACAGGTTGACCAGCACCAACAACGCCAGCACGCCGAGAAAACCCAGCACCGTGGCGCGGCCGATGTCCGAGCGTTTCTCGGCGCGGGCCGAATACACGCTGGCGCCTTCGATGCCGATAAAGACGAACACCGTCACCATCATCATGTTGCGGACCTGGTCCATCACACTGGTGAAGTTGGGGCTGCTGCGGCCCCAGATATCGCGGGTAAAAATGTTGGCGTCGAAGGCCATCATGGTGATGCCGATGAAGGTCACCAGCGGCACCACCTTGGCCACGGTGGTCAGTTGGTTGATGAACGCTGCCTCTTTAATGCCCCGCAGCACCAGAAAATGTACCGACCACAGCAGCACTGACGCGCAGCCGATGGCCACTGGCGTATTGCCTTGGCCGAACACCGGAAAGAAATAACCGAGCGTGCTGAACAGCAACACGAAGTAGCCGACATTGCCCAGCCAGGCGCTGATCCAATAGCCCCACGCCGAGGAAAAACCCATGTAGTCGCCAAAGCCCGCCTTGGCGTAGGCGTAGACGCCGGAGTTCAGCTCCGGCTTGCGGTTGGCCAGGGTTTGAAACACCAGCGCCAAGGCCAACATGCCCACCGCCGTGATCGACCAGCCGATCATCACCGCCCCGGCGTCGGCGCGCTCGGCCATATTCTGCGGCAGCGAAAAGATCCCGCCGCCAATCATCGAGCCCACCACCAGCGCCACCAAGGCGCTCAATCGAAGCTTCTGCGTCGGTTCTGACATCGCCTGTCTCTCTGCTCGCGCGCGCTCCCATAAGCGCGGCGTGACCCTAGTGTAACCAAGCACAGAAAGTACGAACGTGCCGAATAAATTGGCTCGACTGTCGAGCCCGACGCCCAGATAGCCTAGCAACACCGCACCTGTAGGAGAGGCTTCAGCCTCGATACGTGCAAACGGTATTCTCCAAGCTCAGCGCCGACTCGCCCGCTCCCGGCACGCCCGCCCAAACGCTTCGAAAATCACCGCGTAGTCGGGGTTATCAGTCACCTGCCACTCCGGGTGCCATTGCACGCCCAGTGCAAACGCGCGGCTGCCTTCCACCGACAGCGCTTCCACCAAGCCGTCTTCGGCCACCGCCTCGATACGCAGGCCACTGCCGACCTCGGCGATGCCCTGGCCATGCACCGAATTGACCTTCAACACGCCCTTGAGCCCTAACCGTTCCAGCACGCCACCCGGCTGCACGGTGACGGTATGAATACGCGCGTATTGCGCTTCGATGGGTTCGTCATCAGGCGGTTCGTGCTGCAGCGGCGAGCTTTCCAGAGACTGGCGCAACGTGCCGCCAAAGGCCACGTTCAGCTCTTGCAAACCCCGGCATGCACCGAGCACGGGCAGGCCGGCATCCACCGCCGCGCGCCATAAGGCCAGCGCTTGTTCGTCGCGTGCAGGGTCGTGCTCGGTGCCCGGCGCGCTCGGTGGGCCGCCGTAACGGCGGGGTTCGATATTGGATGGGGCGCCCGTGAAAAACAGCCCGTCGAGGCTGTCGATGATATCGGTCAGCGCCAGCAAATCCGGGAACTGCGGCAGTATCAGCGGCATCCCTTTTGCCGTGGTGGCAATGGCTTGTGAATTTTTATCGTCGTTGATTTGCACCGCGTGCGGGCCGATCTGATACGAGCAGGCCGTAACGCCAATTACCGGAAGACGCGACATAACTCCTCCTGTTTTTCTCCGTTGCGCGTTACCCGTTTGGATTACGCAAACGGTAAAAACGCACAAGCTTTATGCGCGGTGCCAACGTGTACGAGCCAGACACCGCGTGCCCCGGCAGAACGGCCCATGCGCGACTACGCTGGTGAGCGACTTAATCACCCGCCGGGCCGGCGCCTGGCATTTGCGGAGAACACTTATGCACATCGACTTGAGCGGCAAGACAGCCCTGGTTACCGCCTCCACTGGCGGCATCGGTTTCGCCATCGCCGAAGGCCTGGCGGCGAGTGGCGCCAACGTGATCATTAACGGCCGCAGCGACGGCTCGGTGCACAAAGCCTTGGCGCGCCTGCGCGAAACATCACCGCACGGGACACTCACCGGCGTGGCGGCCGACCTGGGCGATGCCAGCGGCGCCGACGCCTTGCTCGCCGCGCTGCCCGACGTCGACATTCTGGTCAACAACGCCGGCATTTATGGGCTGGTGGATTTCTTCGAAACCGACGACGCCTGCTGGGAAAATTACTGGCAAACCAACGTCATGTCCGGCGTGCGCCTAAGCCGCGCGCTGGTGCCGGCGATGGTCGAACGCAAGTGGGGCAGGGTGGTGTTTATCTCGTCCGAGTCGGGCCGCAACATTCCCGCCGACATGGTGCATTACGGCGTCACCAAAACCGCACAACTGGCGCTCTCGCGCGGCTTGGCCAAACGGGTTGCCGGCAGCGGCGTCACCGTCAACAGCGTGCTGCCGGGGCCGACCTTATCGGACGGCCTGGCCACCATGCTCGAAGAGCAGCGCGCCAAGTCTGGCAAAACCCTCGAAGCCGTTGCCGCCGAATTTGTGATGGCGCACCGGCCAACGTCGTTGATCCAACGGGCCGCGACGGTGGAGGAGGTGGCCAACATGGTCGTCTACCTGTGCTCGCTGCAGGCCTCTGCCACCAGCGGCGCGGCGCTGCGGGTGGATGGTGGGGTGGTGGACGATATTTTATAAGCGGGCAGACCCGTTTCAGTGCGACGCCAGGCCCACAAAGAACCTCTGAACTCCCGCTCGCTGCGCTGGCTCTTAAACCTTAGGACCCCAACCTAACAATAAGACCTGAAGGATGCGGCGATGAATTCAGTGGAACGTGCCTACCAGCCTGGCGAAGTATTTGAAACGGACCTTCCTTCCCGGCTCGACCGGTTGCCCTGGGGGCGCTTCCACACGTTGTTAGTGTTCGCTTTGGGCATCACCTGGTTACTGGATGGCTTGGAAGTGACCCTGGCCGGCTCGGTATCCGGGGCGCTGAAAGACAGCCCGCAACTGCACATGGACAACGCCGATATCGGCCTGGCCGGTGGCGTCTACATTGCCGGCGCGGTGCTGGGTGCACTGTTGTTCGGCTGGCTCACCGACCGCCTCGGGCGGCGCAAGTTGTTCTTTATCACCTTGTGGTTGTACGTCGGCGCCACGGCAGCGACGGCGTTTTCCTTCAACTTGGAAACCTTTCTGTTGTTCCGCTTCCTCACCGGCATGGGCATTGGCGGTGAATACACGGCGATCAATTCGACCATTCAGGAATTCACCCCGGCGCGCTATCGCGGTTGGGTTGACCTCACCATCAATGGCACCTTTTGGTTGGGCGCGGCATTGGGCGCGGGCGGGGCGATTGTGTTGCTCGACCCGCAAGTGGTGGGCGGCGATATGGGCTGGCGCCTGTGCTTCGGCATTGGCGCGCTGCTCGGCCTGGTGATTCTGGTGATGCGTTTGTGGCTGCCGGAAAGCCCGCGCTGGCTGTTGATTCATGGCCAGCCCGACGAGGCGCGGCGCATTGTCGAAGGCATCGAGCAACGCATGATTGAGCACGGCCATGAGTTGCCGGCCGTCACCAGCGCACCGCTGCGCTTGCACGCCCGCGACCACACGCCGTTGAGCGAAATCTTCCACACCTTGTTTCACACCTTCCGCCAGCGCTCCCTGGTCGGCTTGACGCTGCTGACCGCGCAAGCGTTTTTCTACAACGCGATTTTCTTCACCTACGCGCTGGTGCTCACCGACTTCTACGACGTGCCTTCCGAGCATGTGGGCTGGTACGTGTTGCCGCTGGCCTTGGGTAACTTCTGCGGCCCGCTGTTGCTCGGCCGGTTGTTCGACGTAGTCGGGCGTCGCGTGATGATCAGCGCTACCTATGCGATTTCTGGCGTGTTGCTGGTCATCAGCGGGTATTGCTTCCAGCAAGGCTGGTTCGACGTCACCCAGCAGGCCATCGCCTGGATGGTGATTTTCTTCTTCGCCTCGGCCGCCGCCAGCTCGGCGTACCTGACCGTGGCGGAAACCTTCCCCCTGGAAATTCGCGCCCTGGCCATCGCCGTGTTTTACGCCTTCGGCACCGGCCTTGGCGGCATCATCGGGCCGACGCTGTTTGGCCGACTGATTGAAAGTGGCGAACGCGGCAATCTGTTTATTGGCTACCTGATTGGCGCTGGGCTGATGGTGATGGCGGCGGTGGTGCAGGCGTTCTGGGGCGTGGCGGCGGAGCGTCAGTCGCTGGAAACAGTGGCGCGGCCGTTGTCGCAAGCCAAGGACTGAGCGCGCCGTTCGCAGCCGCTCAAGGCCGCGCGCGAAAGCGTGTGGCCCATTGCTGAACCCGGGCGTGCTCGACCAGAAAGTCGACAAACGCCCGGGTTTTCGCGGGCAGCAATTTCTGGCTGGAGAAGTACAGCGAGATCTGCCCGGCATCCACATACCAGTCCGGCAGCAAGCGCTGCAGCCGGCCGTCTTGCAGATACGGCAGCACATCCGACACCGCCAACAGCGCCACGCCCAGACCCAGCAGGGCGCTTTGGCACAGCGCCTGCGGGTCGTTGACCAACAGGCGCGGCGTCAATTCAAGCGGAACCTGTTGGCCTTTCGGGCCTTGCAGCAGCCAGTTTCTCACCTTGCCCGTTTGCACCGAGCGCATGGCCAAGTGGTCCAGTTTGCTCAGGTCTTCCAAGCGCTTGATACGCCCGCGTGCTGCCAGATGGTCGGGCGCCACCACCAGAATCAAATGAGCCGGCGCCAGTTCACGCGCCACCAGACCGGGCGCCAATTCCAGGCCGCCACCAATCGCCGCATCGAACCCTTCAGCGACCAGATCGACCTGGCGATTTTCCAGGTACCACTCCGGAACGATGCCCGGATAGCGCTGCAGAAACGCCGGCATCAACGGCAGCAAAATGTCCCGACCAAAACCTGGCGCCGCCGACAGGCGTAGCACGCCCGCTGGCTCGCCGGCATTTTGCGTGACGTCGGCAATGGCCGCCTGAACGCTCTCCAGGCCGCCGCCCACAGTCAGTAAAAAACGCTCGCCGGCTTCGGTAAGCGTGATGCGCCGGGTGCTGCGTTGGAACAGGCGCACGCCAAGGTTGGCCTCTAACTGCGCGACGTTACGGCTGACCGCCGCTGGCGTCAGCCCCAGGCGCCGCGCCGCCGCTGAAAAGCTTCCGCTTTCAGCGCTGCGTACGAATGACAACAGGTTGGCAAAGGTTTCCACGGCTGATTACCTTCAAATTTTACTTGAAAGCAATACTAGTGATTACCCGCTACTGACGAAAGAATAAAAAGCGCCTTATAGCCTCACTAACCCATCACGAGGCTTCAACCATGACCACTGACACTCGCTCACTCGCAGGCAAAATCGCCGTCGTTACCGGCGGATCGCGCAGCATCGGCGCCGCCATTGCCAAGCGCCTGGCCGCCGACGGCGCCACGGTCGCCATCACTTACAACGCCTCGGCAAGCAGTGCCGAAGCCGTGGTTGCCGCCATTACCGCAGCGGGCGGCCAGGCGGTGGCGCTGCGCGCCGACGCGGGCGATGCCAACGCGGTTCGCGCTGCTATCGAGGACGTGGCTGAGCGTTTTGGTCGCATCGATATTCTGGTTAACAACGCCGGCATCAGCGTGCTCGGCGCACCGCAAGACATCGCCTTCGACGACTTCCAACGGATTCTGGCCGTCAACGTAACCGGCGTATTCGTCGCCACGCAGCAAGCGCTCAAACACATGGGTGAGGGTGGCCGCATCATTCACATCGGCAGCTCGATGGTGCAGTACGCCGCGTTCCCCACGGCCTCGGTGTACACCCTGACCAAGGGCGCAGTGGCCGGCTTCAGCCGTGGCTTGGTACGCGACCTGGGGCCGCGCGGCATTACCGTGAACACCGTGCACCCCGGCCCAACCGACAGCGACATGAACCCGGCCGACGGCGCCGTTGCCGACTTTGTTCGCCCCAACATTGCCGTGGGCCGCTACGGTGAAGGCAAAGACATCGCCAGCGCCGTGGCTTATCTGGCCAGCGCTGAGGCCGGCTTTATCAGCGGCGCTGAACTGCTTGTGGACGGCGGCTTCACCGCCTGACAGCAACCCTTTCAACGTCGACACCCCGGCGACGTTTCAACCTTCTGAACAGGTGACTTATGACCGACTCCACAGCAACCCACGAACCCGACTTCGACGCGCTCCTGCGTGCCAACCTTGAGCGTGTATTCAACGAACGTAACGCGGCTACGCGCGCGACCGCCGTAAGCGAGTTGTTCGCCAGCGCGCCGAGGCTGTATGAACCGGCCGGCGTCGTCCACGGCCAAGCCGCCATCAGCGAGGTGGCGGGCGCGTTGCTTGAACAGTTTGGCGACGACTTCGCTTTCACCCCGACCGGCCCCGCGATCGGCCACCACGGTTTGGGCTACTTGCGCTGGCAGGCCGGGCCGAAAAACGGGCCGGTGGTGGTCAGTGGCGTCGATGTAGCGCACGTTACGGACGGCAAGATTACCGAGCTGTGGGTGCTGTTGGATGCGCCGGTGTAACCACAAAAAAAGCCCGGCGTCGGCCGGGCTTTTTTGTGGGGCTTTAGCCGAGGTTTACACCCTGAAGCGGCTCACCAGCCCATTCAGGCTGGTCGCCAGGTGGGACAGTTCCTGACTGGCAGCGGTGGTCTGGTTGGCGCCGGCTGAGGTTTGCACGCTGAGGTCGCGGATATTGACCAGATTACGGTCAACCTCGCGAGCCACCTGGGCTTGCTCTTCCGAGGCGCTGGCAATCACCAGGTTTCGTTCACTGATCTGGCTGATCGCATCGGTGATGCGCTGCAAGGCACCGCCGGCGTCCTGGGCAATTTCAAGGGTCTGACGAGCACGCTGGGTGCTGGTTTCCATCGCACTCATGGCGCCTGCTGAGCCTTGCTGAATGGTGCCGATCATTTGCTCGATTTCCTGCGTCGAGGTTTGCGTGCGGTGTGCCAAGGCGCGCACTTCATCGGCCACCACGGCAAACCCGCGTCCGGCTTCGCCTGCCCGCGCCGCTTCAATGGCGGCGTTGAGCGCCAGCAGGTTGGTTTGCTCGGCGATGGCGCGAATCACATCGAGCACCTTGCTGATGCTGCTCACGCCGTCGCCCAGGTTTCTCACTTGTTCGGCGGTACGGGTGACGTCGTCCGATAGCAGCCCAATGGAGTCGACGGTTTTGGTCACCTGTTGCTGACCATGTTTTGCTGTCTGGGTGGATTCTTTGGACGCCTCGAAGGTGGCGACGGCGTTGCGTGCTACTTCATCGACCGCAGCGGTCATTTCATTCACTGCCGTGGCGGCCTGGTCGATTTCGTTGCTCTGCTGGTGCAGCCCGCGAGTGGAATCTTCCGTGACGACGTTGAGTTCTTCAGCAGCGGAAGCAAGCTGGTTAGAGGAGTCGGCGATGGCGGAAATGGTCTGCTTCAGGTTTTGTTGCATCACCTTCAGCGCGGCCAGTAATTGCGCGGGCTCGTCGGTGCCGGTCGCCTCGAACGACTCGGTGAGATCGCCCTTGGCAATCACCTGCGCCACGGCCACGGCTTCGGTTAATGGCCGAGTGATACTGCGGGTGAACAGCAGCGCCATGAAACCGGTGAGCACTGCGGCGACGGCGATAAACACCATCACGCCAGTCATCGCAGCGGCATATCCGTCGTCCGCTTTTTTATCGGAATCGGCGGCGCCGTCCTGGTTGATTTTGATCAGCTGCGCCATCTGCACGCCCAGTTCATCCGAAGCTTTTTTGTAGTTGCCACCCAACAGCGCGCGCATCGCGTCGGGCTGGTTGGCGTTGGAAAGCTGCACCAGCTCCCGGTTGGCCGCTTTGTAATCGCTGACCACGCGCTGAAAGGTTTGGTACTGGGCGCGCTCCTGGTCGTCGTCGATAAGTTTTTCATAGCGCGCCAACGCCTGATCGACCTGGCCGCTCAGCTCATCAATACGCGCCACCGTTGCCACGAGTTTGTCTGCGTCGCGGTCAACGAGCAGACGGTAGGCGGTGATGCGCAGGCGCAGCATGCTTTCGTTCAGGCTACTGAGCGCAGAAAGGCTGGGAATACCTTTGTCGGAGAGGTCTTCCCCTTGTTGACGTACCGATTTCAGCTGATACATGGCAAACAAAACCCAACAGAATCACCAGCACCCCAATGAGGGAAAAACTGAGGATGGCGCGAGGGGCGATTTTGAGCTGACGCATGCAGGGGGGCTCCCGTTTTTTGTTGTTGGCGTACGCAAATTATCGTCCGGCCTGGAACAAGCATGAGTGCCGTCTGGCGGGACATGACGGTGCGTGTGGAACAACCCTGGGCCGGCGCGAAGGCGCCTGAGGTCAGCGCAGCGTGGCCCGCAGGTGCAGGCGGTAAATGAATTAATTGGCCAATCGCCGATCTACGTTTGCGAGCCCCACTCGACAGGAAGCGCTGCGTTGAACGAACCCGAGATCCGTACATTCATTGCCCGATGGGACACGCTTGGCCTGGACCCCGTTGCCGCTTGGCAGGTGACGCAGGCATGCGAGGAACACGTGCTGGCGCTGCTGACGCGGCTGCCAGAGGGGTATCGGCGCTACGCAGATTGCGCCATTCATGAAAGCGCCACCGTCGAGGAAGGCGCCGTGCTCAAGGGCGCCATCATTGTTGGCAAAGGCGCTTTCGTAGCGGCGGGTGCGTACTTGCGTGGGGGCGTTTTCCTCGGCAGTCATTGCATTGTTGGGCCGAGCTGCGAAATCAAAAGCAGCTTTATGCTGGCGGGCAGCAAGTTGGCGCATTTCAACTTCGTAGGCGATTCATTGATTGGCGAGGGCGTGAACATCGAAGCCGGCGCAATCATCGCTAATTACCGCAATGAGCTGGATGGTGCAGCCATTAAGATTCGCCACGGCGATCAGGTGATCGACACGGCCGTAAACAAATTCGGCGCGCTGGTGGGCGATGGCAGCAAAATCGGCGCAAATGCCGTTATCGCTCCCGGCGCTTTGCTGCTGCCCAACAGCCGGGTGCCCAGGCTGGGGTTGGTTGACCAGTTTGCTTACGATTAAGCCCGGCTGTTGATCGCAAGCTTCGCGAGCAAGCTCGCTTCTATGTTGGTTAAAAAGCTTCGCGAGCAAGCTCGCTCCTACAGAGACCGCGTTTGACCGGCTCTTCATTTCTTCATGCAAGGATTGCCCATGAGCTTATTCGACAGATTGCGTAACGCACTTCGCCCCTCCACCGCATCCACCGCCGAGCCGGCAACCCGCCTGGCGGAGCCTTCTCTGGTAGACAGCGCTGACGAAGCGCGCAGGGCCACCCATGCCGCGCTGGACCGTCACTGGCAGAGCGTGGGATCGGTAGAAAAGGATGTGTTGGGGTATTTTCTCAGTCCTTCCTTCACAGGCGGGCCGGCGTGGCCGTCGACACGCCAGGCGTACCGCGTGGTGCGCCGTGGTGAGCGCATTATTCTGGCCAGCGATGGCCTGAGCGATCCGTTCGATGATGCCGAAGGGTTCGGCAACGGCTTTGAAATGGAGCTGTTTGTTGAAACGGCAGACATTGCGCCGGCGCATCGCGGCACGCCTGGCGATGTGTCGACGTTAAGTGATTCCTGGGCCTTCGAACTGCTTGAGCACGTCGCGCAGATTGTGGCTGACGCCGGTGGCATTACCGCGCAGTTGGAGCAATACGGTGCGTTGTCGATGGAGCTGCCGGGCGTCAGCCAATCGCGCGCCATCGGTGCGGCACTGCCGGCGCTTTTCGTCACCGCAGACGACGCTCTGGGCGTGCTGCTTGGCGGTCCTAAACCGGACTTCAACGACGTGCTGGCGGACATGCCGCTGTCACCCGTGAGGTTGGTGCCCATCGTGGTGCTGACCGCCGCGGAACTGGAATTTGTGCACGCCGGCGGCGGCCAGGCCCGCGCTGAGTTGCTGGAGCGACTGGTTGCGGCCGACGTTGGGCATGTCAGTGATTTGCAGCGAAACAGCGTGGTGTGAGGGTTGCACACGGGTTCGGGTTCCAGCGGGCTGGTGCGCTACGAGGCGGGCATGGTTTGGCGCAACTTACCGAGCGCTGGTGCGCTATCAACAAACTATCCCGCGTTCCCTACGCGTGCGTGAGCGTTTCCCTACTAGCTGATCGGACGTCATCCCTAAAACTAAGCACATCAGCGCGAGCAGCTGCTCAGTGCGTGTTCAGTCTTAGGAGAATCCCATGGCAACTTCCACGTGGTTAATGTTCCGGTCATTGCAGCAGAACGCGGTAGAGAGCCGTCGGGCCTACACGTTGCTCATGGAGCTGTCGCGCTACGCCCAAGACAACCAGACCGCGACACGCATCTGGGATGTAGCGCAAGGCTTGATGGAAAACGCCGACACGCTCAGCCGCATTTCTCTGGAATTGCAATCAGGTGTGCTGTGTCGCAGAAACTGCCTGGGCCGCGTTCCGTCGCTGGACTCGTTAGGGATGTTCAGCGCAGCGGCCTCGCAACAGCCGCACGTGGCAGTGCAGGATCACTCGTCTCAGGATCGGTAAGCAGCGAGCAGGGCCGGGGCTGGCCCTCAACGTTTCAATGACATTGGACGTTCGCCACCCTCAGCCAACCCGAATCCGCGTCGAACCACGTTTAGAAAGGCGCCGTACGGGCGCCCCAATACCAGCATGATGACGCTTACGCCCAGGGTGCCGCGCAACACGGCCTCGCCGTCGGCGCCGGCCAACGCCAGCAACGCGGCGTAGATGGGCACCTGAAAACTCAACAGGGCAAAGGAATCCCAGGCCAGCTGCGACAGGCGGCCAGCGCCGGCGAAGCGCATCACCCAATCTCGCCACAGGCCATATGGCCGTCCGCAAAACACCATCAATGCAGCGCCAATAAGTCGGGCCTCCAACACCTGTTGCCAGCTCATGCCCGCGACGAAGCGCTCGTTGATGATGCCGGTGGTGGTGAAGAACAGCAGCAGAGCAAGCGTGTCGGCCACAAAAGACCGCCACCGAGTGCCGTTGGCGTTGGGTGAGTCAGACAACGTAGGCGTTCCCCGTTTGCAAAATTGGTCGCTCGTAGTGGAGTCGACGCAAACGGCGAACGTTCCCGGTAAAACGGCAGGGCCTGTTAGACGGCTTGTCGGTTACCGCTACCCCTCAATATTTCTCAGCCACCATCCTGAACGGATAAGGCGCCGCCTTGTACGTGCCGATCTTCCCGCGCTTGGGCAGTTTCACCGGCTGTTTGTCGACCACGGCTTTATAGGGAATCTGCTTGAGCAGGTGACTGATGATATTCAGGCGCACGCGCCGTTTGTCTTCGGAGCGGGCCATGTACCAGGGCGCCCAAGAGGAGTCTGAAGCAGCGAACATGTCATCGCGGGCGCGGGTGTAGTCGTCCCAGCGGCCATAGGATTTCACGTCCATGGCCGTGAGTTTCCACAGCTTACGGCCATCGGTAATGCGTTCTTGCAGGCGCCGGGTTTGTTCTTCGGCGCTCACTTCCAGCCAGTATTTGAGCAGGATGATGCCCGACTGCACGAGCATCTTTTCAAACAGCGGCACCACTTTCAAAAAGGTGTGCGACTGCTCGTCGGTGCAAAAGCCCATGACCCGTTCCACGCCAGCGCGGTTGTACCAACTGCGGTCGAAGATCACCACTTCGCCAGCGGCGGGCAAATGGGTGATGTAGCGCTGCGCATACATTTGGCTTTTTCCCGCTCGGTCGGGGCCGGCAGCGCCACCACGCGGAACACGCGCGGGCTCACCCGTTCGGTCAACGCCTTGATGGTGCCGCCCTTGCCGGCGCCGTCGCGACCTTCAAATACCACGCACACCTTCAAGCCTTCCTGCTGCACCCACTGCTGCAATTTCACCAGCTCTACGTGCAGCTTTTTCAGCTCGGCGTCGTACACCTTGCGTTTGAGCCTTTCGGCGCCTGCGGTCGATTCGGCGCTGGGTTTTTTCTTCGCGTTGGCCATGGTGATTCCTCCGCCGGGGCTGTTAATGGAAGGGGAAGATGTAGTTCATCCAGGCGGCCATGCGCAGCAGAATCTTGCGCATGATGGCCACGTGGTGAAAGTGCTGGCTGTATAACGCCGCCTGGCCATAGGCGCCGCCCGGCATGCGCGCGGCGTACTCGGCGTAGGCGGGGTCGGTGATTTCGATAATCACGGGCACGCGCCCCGGTGGCGGCGAGCCGCTGTAGCTGATCAAGGTGCCCGAGGGTTGCACCTGGCCTTCGCCAATTACGCCTAGCACCTGCTTGACCTTGCCAGAGAACACCTTTCCGGGAATGCCATCGAAAGCCACTTCGGCTTCATCGCCAGGGGTCAGTCGCAGCTGGCTGTTCTGGCGCATCCACGCGGTGAAGTACGGGCCTTCATCCGGCACGAACACCATGGAGGGGCGCAGCGGCAACTGGCTGGCCATCATGCCGGGGCGCAACGACACATGGGTGACGAAGCCGCGCGCGGGTGCACGCACCACGGTGTTGTCCAGTTCGAACTGAGCCAGGCCCAACTGGGCTTCAAGGTTGTCGACTTGCGCGGTGGCCAGGTCGACGTTGCGGCGGTTGCCCACTTCGCGTTTGACCAATTCGCTGGCGCGGTTCTGGTCGGCGCGGGCGGACACCAACTGCGCCTTGATGGCTTTTACCCGCCATTCGAATGGCTTGGGATCGATGCGAAACAGCACGTCACCTTTTTCGATCATGCGGTTGCCTTCCACCGGCACCTCGATGACCTTGCCCGTGACCACTGGAATCACCGGCGTGGTGACGAAATACGAGCGCGCCACCTCGGAGTAGGGGTGGTTGTAATTCATCACAAAAATCAGCGCGCCGATCAGCAGAATGCCGCCGAGCACGGCGGTGGGAACGGTCCATTTGTTTAGGGGAATTCGGAAGATTTTGAAGATGGCCACGCAGATCGCGGTGTACGTCAGGATTAGTAGCAGGTCCATGGCTAAACGTCCTTGTCGATGGCAGCTTGGGTCGGTGTAGGAGTAGGAATCTCCACCTGCGGCGGCTCAGGTTCAGCCGCGTCGCGCTCGAGCCGCTCGATGCGTTCGCGCAGTTCGCTCAGTTGCAGTTCCAAGTCGGACGAGGGCAGGGCGGCCCCGGTTGCCGGGTTGAAGCCCCAGCCGCGGTCGCTGCGGTACAACATGGCCCAGATCCATAAGAACGGCCACAGCGCATGCAGGGTAAACAGGCTGACCCAACCTGCCGCATGAATGGCGTCCTGGTGAGGATGGTTACGGTGTACGGCGATTTCGTACGGGATGTCGTGCATCACGATAATTCCGTAGAACAACACCAAGCCCGCAAAAAACAGAATTCCCAACGCGATGTAATCGAGCATACGCAGCCTCCCGTCTCCGTCGCTTCCAAGAGCGAAGCTGGCTGAGTATGGACGAGCGTTCAGGTTTTGCTTTCGCGGTTAGAGGATTTCTGCGGCTGATTTAACGCATCGCGGCTGAAGCCGCTCCCGCCGTGCGGTGGCGGCGCAGCACGTTGGCTCGCACCGGCTTAAAACTTATCGATCTGCGCGTACACCTGCAGCCACTCGCCTTTGGCAGCGGCGCCGGCCTCTGGCTGAGCGGCGGCATCGTCTTTGGGCATCGCGTTTAGCAGCGAGAGTTTGGTGGTGTCGGCGCTAAGCAGCTTGACCGCGTACTGCTTCCAGATGGCCTTGCCTTCTTTGTCGGTGGTGGCGGCCAGCACCCTGGCTTCGGGCTCTTCCAGCTGGGGATAGTCGACGGCGTCGGGCGTCTTGAAGCCTGCCTTTTCCCAATCGGCCAGCTCGATGGTCAGTGACGAAGTGGTGTAGTCGAGCGTGGACTTTTCCGCCTCGCTCATGCCCGTCAGCAATTTGAGCTGGGCTTTGAGCATCATCGGTTTGGTGTCGTTGTCGTTATCGTTCTTGATTTCGGCTTCGTTGATGCGCTTGTAGGTTTCGTCCCAGAAACGCGAGTCGCCGGCGTTCATTTCACGCATGGCGGCGGCAATTTCGCTGGTGGTGTAGGTGCCGGTGTCGTCGTAGCTGATGGTCGACAAGGTTTCCCGACTCAGCCCAGAGAAGGGGTTGTCGGCTTTGTCCAGAAGGAACTGGTTGGCCTGCTCGACGAGCGCCAGACGCGTTGGGTCTTCACTGGCGGGCTTCTCTTTGAACACCTCGGCGTCTTTGCCTTCGGCCAGACTCTGCTGGTTAACCGAGGCCAGCAATTCGGCCGGCAGCGGCTTGGAGCGCCAGCCATCAAGCCGTTTGGGTTCGTCGGAGTAGGGGTCCACCTTTGGCATGGTGCCAATGGACAAGGTGATGCCCACGGTGGGCATTTTGTTCTCGGGCACCGGCGCGATTTTGCTCGCGTTGGGGTCCGGCGCTTTGCTTAGCAAGCGTGCGTAAAAACGGTTTTCCAGCTGCTGGAATCCCGCGCTACGAATGCCTCGGTCCATCACGTTGAGCCTCCTTTCTACGTGGTTCTGAACACCGTATCGGCCGCTGGATCATCGGCTTGAAGGGCAAAAAAAATCCAGTCACCACGTGGGGGACTGGATTTTTTCTAAAAGAACATCGAGGCTGAAGCCGCTCCTACAGAAACGGCGCTGCATTCAGAAGCTGCGGGTTCGGCGTTAGAACCCGCAGTGCTCGCTGCCTTCGCCCGTTGCGGAACAGCCTTGCGCTGAGCCTTTGCCCTCTACCGCTTTGCCCGACGCATCCGACTTGAGCGCCGTGCGCACCATGTTCACCCCGTCTCCATTCATAAACAGATTGCCTGTAATGCGCTGGGCGCCGCCTGCCGTTGCCACGAACGAGCTGTTGCCAACTGAGTTGAAGGAATCTTCTGCCACGCGGTTGAGGTTCTGCACGCTGAAGTCGGTGCGGTCCAGGTAGCGGTCGTAGTTGGTCACCGGCCGTTGTACGAAGGTTGCCACGCGGCCGTTGGGCACGCTCCAGGTGCTCATGTTGTTGTCGTGGTAGTAGGTGACTCCGGTGGTGTCGAAGACCATTTTCACGTCGCGCAGGTTGATATTGCTGTCGCCTGCGACGTGAATGTCCCCAACCTGCTGCACCTGGTTCGCCCACGCTGCCATGCCTGGAACCCAAGCGGTTTGCGGGGTGCCTTGGGTCCAGCGGCTGCGATCGTACACGCCGCCGAAGTTCACTTCGGCCTGCTGATTGAGCAGCTTTTTCAGCGTGGTGAGCGTGTAGTTGGTTTGCACCGAGGCGTCGAAGTCGCGGGCGGAGTTCACGCCGATGATGTTGTTGGTGTTGAACGACGCCAACTGCACGTGACCGTTGCCGGTGGACAGGGTGATGGTGGGTGCGCTGTCGGTGAGACGGTCGGAAACCAGTTTCAGATCCGCGCGCTTGCTCGCATCCGCAGCGCTGACACTGAGCGGGCCGCTCAGCACCAGCGAGGTCGGCGCGCCAAGGTTGACCATGGCGTTGCCGGTGCCTTTGGCAGCGGCACTGACGGTGCTCACCGCCACGGTATTGCCGCGTACGCCCACGGTGGCATCGCCCGCGCCCGTTTCGACACTGGCTTTCACGGTGCCGCCCAATTGCACGGCAGCGCTGCAGCAGTCGCTGGCCTGGATGTCGACCGTGGCGTTGCCGCCATTGCCGGCGGTGGTGGCGCTGATGGTGGTGCCGCCGGCCTGCGTGATGCTGCCGCCAGCGCTGGTGTTGCCCACGGTCAGCAGGGCGATCAAAGCCTTGCCTGCACTGGCGCCCAGGCCCAGGTTGCTGGCGCTGAGGTTGCCGGTGGTGGTCAGGCTGGCGGCCGCTTTGGCCAGTAACGAAGCTTCACCGCCGCCTTGAGCGGTGACGGTGGTCTGGCCCAGGGTGGCACTGCCGCCGTTGGCCGCCAGGTTTACCTTCGCGCCGGCGTTGCTGCCGCTGTTCAGGTTAGTGGCGTTCAGGGTGGCGGCGCCCGTGTGCAGCGAGCCGGCGCTGGTAACGTTCAGCAGCGCAGCGCTGCCGCTGTTGGCGTTGGCGGTCACGCTGCCGGCGCCGTTCAGGGTCAGCACCGTATTGGCGCCCAGGCTGGTGATAGCGACGGTGGCTGCGTTGCCGGCCGATTGCGCGCTGACGTCGTGCACGCTGCCAGACGCTGCTTTAACCCGTACATCGGCGGTGCCGGTAGTGGCCTGCGCTTTCAGATTACCAGCCAGCGCTACGTCTGCCGCGTTCGCCGATGTGGGTGTGGCATTGCCGGCGTTGAGGCTGACCGCCGCGCGGTTACCGTCTGCCAGTACGGTGCTGTTGGCGCCCTGGCGGACGGTGGCGCTGGTGCCGCCGGTGGTGAGCAGATCGACCGTGGCGTCGTTTGAAGTGGACTGCGCGGTGACATTGCCGTTAACGGTCAGACCGGTGGCGCCCGTGAGGTTGACGTCCGCTTTGCCTTGCGCGCTGCTGGCCGACAGGTGCGAACCGGCGTCCACCAGCAGTAAGCCGTTGGTGCTGGTGACATTGAGCAGGGCGGTGCTGCCCGGGCTGCTCAGCAATGCGCTGAGGGCGCCACGGGTGCTCAGGTTGCCGGTGGAGGTGGCGTTCAGGGTGCCCACCGAAACCCCGGTCATCGAACCGGTACCGGTAAGGTCCAGGGCGCCGTCCAGCGCGTTGATGTCGGCGGTGGCCGCACCGCCTTCCACGCTGAAGTCATGCACGCTGCCCGATTTGCCGGTGATGGCGATGCCAGCGGTGCCGCCTGCGCTGCGCGCTTGCACATCGCCCAGCAGACTCAGGGTGGCGGCGTTGCCGGAGGTGGGTGCAGCGTCACCGGCATTGATGGCGACCAGGCTGGTGGCGCCGCGTGCCAGCAGGGTGCTGTTGACGCCCTGGGTGATCGCCGCGCCGCTGCCGCCCGTGGTCGTGACGGCCAGGTTGGCGGTGCCGTTGTTGGCGGTGGCGCTGGCGTTGCCGTTGAGGGTGGCGCCGGTTACGCCGCTCAGATTCACATCGGCGGTGGCGAGGGCGTTGAGTGCGGTGACGTCGAGCGAGCCGCCGTCAGCGATGCCCACACCCGCGTTGCTCGATGTCCAGGTTCGCTTCGGCGCGGGTGCTGCTGCTGACCGTGGACGCGCCAGCGGCCATGACGGCGCCAGTGCCGGTGGCATTGAGCACGGCGGCCTTGAAACCACTTACGCCAATCGAACCGACGGTATTGGAGCCGTTGCCGGCGATCAGATCGGCGCGGGCGCCAGCCACGTTGCCGCTGTTGTAGTTGACCAGACCGAGTGTCGCCGCGCTGGAATCCAGCGAGCCGGCGGCGTTCACGGTCAGCAGGGCGCCAGTGGCGCTGTTGAGATTGGTGGAGATGCTGCCGTTGCCGCCCAGTACCAGCAAGCCGCTGCTGTCCAGTGCGTTGACGGTGACCGAGGCGGTGTTGCTGGCGGAGCTGGCGCCCAGGCCGCTGACGGTGCCCGAGGCTGCGTTAACGGTCACGCTGCCGGCGCCGGTAGAGCCTTGGCCGACGATGGCACCGAGCATGTCGACGGTGGCGGCATTGCTGACCGTTGGCGCCGCCGAGCCGGCGTTCACATTGACCGTACCGGTGCTGCCGCTGGCCTTGATCAGGCTGCCGCTGCCCTGAGAAATGGCGGCGCTTGGCCCGCCGTTAGTGGTCAGGCTAACCAGACCGGCGCCGTTGCCGTTGCTGACTAACGCGCCAACGCTGCTGCCCAGGCTCATGCCGCCGTCGGCGATGAGCGTGGTGGTGGCCGAGTAGGTGGGCGCTCGCAGGTAGCGAGCGTAAGACGAGGTGGTAAAGGTTTGGCCGACTGCGGCGGTGCTGAGCGTTTTGCCGCTTGCGGTGGTCAGGGTTTTGCCTGGCGCATTAGCCGTGGCATTCACGGTGGCGGTCTCGTAACCCTGGGCTTTTACATCGCCATTAAGAGCGACGTTGCCGGTGCCGCTGGCCACGTTGATAGCCGCAGTACCGCCATAGACGCGGTGGTCATAACCCAGGCCCTGACCCGCGTCGTAGTAGCCGGACACCGTGCTGTCGACGAAGTGATCGGACGTCGCCAGTACGTCACCAAGGGCCACATTGCCGGTGCCGAACAGGTTGACGTTGGCTTGCGCGATGCCGTCGCTGCTGGCAGTCATCGAGGCGGCGCTGGTGGCGCCGTCGATGCTCAGGTTGCCGGCCGAGGTCACGTCAACAAATGCCGAGCGCTGACCCGCTACCGCCACACCGCCCAGGTGGATGTTGCCGGCATCGGTGCTGATGGTCGCGCGGGCATCGGCGTTGTAGTAGCCGTTGGAAACGCTGGCGGCCATGTCCGAGCCAATGATGTCGCCGTTGTCAGCGTGAATGGTCAGCGTGATGTCGTTGGCGCTGGAGCCACTGACCGTGACGTCGCTGCCGATAAAGATCGGCCCGTTGTGCGCCAGCACGTTCATGCTGGCCGCGCCCGGCACGCTGCTTTGCGGGAAGCCGGCGATGACGTCGTAATTGGAACCGCCGCCCATGTTCACGGCGCCGCCAGCGGTGATGTTGGCGGTGGAGGTGGACGCCGCAGCGGTATAGGCAGTGTTGAAGGTGTCGGAGTAATCGACTTCGCGGCTCGCCGAGGTGAAGCTCGAACCGGTGCCATTCAACCCGTATGCGGTGTCTTGCTGGCCCCAGTTTGCATCGGTGTACGAGGCGTTGCCGGAGGCCGAGTGGTTGACCGAACGCACGTCCATGCCATCCATGCTCACCGAGCCGGCGGCGTTTATGTCCAGTGTGGAACTCAAGCCGCTCAAGCCCGAGTAACGGGTGGTGGTCTGGTTGCTGGTGCTGCTGTCAGTGCGCACGTTGATGTTCGGGCTGTTGTTCACGCTCGCGCCGTTGATCACCGTGTACGAGCCGAATTGCCAGATATAGCGGTCGCCACCGGCGCCTTTTACCGAGCCTTTGAGGTTGTTGTAGTTGTTCACCGTCTGCTGATTGACCGGCTGGCCGTTGCCGTCGGTTGTGGTGGTGTTAACCGTCTGGCTGCCGCTGGTGTAGTTGAAGTTGTCGACCATGGTTCGCCAGCTCTCGGTTTCCGAGTAGCTGTTCATGGCGTAGCCGTCGGCGATGACGCTGGTTTTGCCGCCGATGCTGACATTGCCGCCCGACAGAATCGTTGCGCTTGCCGACGCTGCGGTCGGACGCCAGAAGTTGTGCTGAGTGGCGGTCTGGGTTTGCCAGTAACCACCGCGGTCGGTATCGAACGCGGTATTGGTGTCGATGGCGCTGACGTCGATGGCGCCGGTGCTGACGTTGCCGGTTGCTTCGATATTCAGTTGGGCCTTGATGGCATGGTCGCCCTGGCTGTCGAGCGTCCACGGTTGCTGACCCAGGTAGCTGGGTGCGGCGTTGCCGGCGGTGCTCCAGTCGTAGTTGTAGTAGCCCAGACCTTTGGCTTTGGCCGACACGTCGCCGGTCGTGATGACGCCGTCGGCACGCAAGGCGACCGCCGCTCTGACGCCGGCTGCTGCCGTGTTGGTGACATCGACCTTGACGTTGCCCAGGTTGAGGTTGCCGGCGTAGGCGCGGGCATTGATGTTGTAGCTGCTGTTGGTGCTGCTGTTGATGGTTTTCGCGATGCTGAGGTTGCCGGCACTGATGCTGCCGGCTTTCAGGTCGATGGACGTGCCAGCGTCGAGATTGCCCAGGGCCAGCGAGCCCACGGCATGGCTGCCGGCGCCGTTGTCGACGGCCAGGTTCAACGCGCTATCGACCTTGATGGTGTTGGTTACGTTGTCGAAGCGGATGGTCGGCATGCCGCTGCCCGAGGCGGTCAGGGTCAACGAGCCACCGGCGCCGTTGTTGCTGCCATCGAGCATGCCGTCGGTGAGGTCGGCGAGGGTGATGCTGGCGTTCGGGCCGGTGGCGGCGAGCACCATGTTGCCGGTCTTCAACTGCGCTTCGAGATTTTCTTCATAAATCGTGCTCTGGTCGCCGGCATCGATGCCCGCGCCGTTGGCGATGGTGATGGCCGTCGGGTCGAGGGTCAGGGTGCCGAGCTTGCCTTTCGGCGCGCGCAAATCGACGGTGCTGCGGTTCAGCACGGTGTTGCCCGACAGCTCGACCTGGCCGCCATCGCCGCCTTCAGCGCCGCCACGGGCGACGATGCTGGCGTCTTTCTTGTAGTGGTTGGTGCCGTCGGCCCAGGTGTACACGGTGCCGGCGTTCGATGTGCCGGTGGCCGCGCCGCTGGCGTTGATCAGGCTGCCGGCTTCGTGGCTGATATCGCCGGTGGCGCGGATGTCCACCTTGCCGCCGTTGGCGCCTGCGTGCGCCGATACGTCGACGGTGCCGCTGTTCACCACGCTGCCGCCAGTGCCCGCGAAATACACCGCGCCGTCTTTTTCAACGAGGCTTTGCGCCTGCACCAGACCCGAGTTATTGACCACGGTGGCGGCGAGATCATTGGCGACGTCGGCGGTCATGATCACGCGGCCGCCGTTGGCGAGAATCTGTCCGCTGTTTTCCACGCCGGCCAGTTGCGCGACGGTGGCTTTGTCGACTTTGTAACTGACCAGGCCGCTGCCGGAGGTCTGCAGAGTCAGGGCATCACCCGAAGCGAGCATGGCGGTGCCGAGCTGCGCCTGCACAATGCCTTTGTTCGCCGCGTAGTCGCCGGCCAGCACCACGTAGCCGCCGTTGCGCGCGGTGATGCTGCCTTCGTTGATGACCGTGGCACGATCCGCCGCCTGGTTCGCGCGCTGGAAACGGTAGTCACCGCGCATGAAATCGTCGTTGTTGATGTCCAGCGTGGTGGCCACGATACCGCCCACGTCGACCACCGCGCTCTGGCTGAAGAACACGCCATTGGGGTTGACCAGAAAAATCTGCCCGTTGGCCGTCAGGTGGCCAAGAATTTGCGACGGGTCTACGCCCACCACGCGGTTCAACGTCACCGCGCCGCTGCCTGGCTGTACGAATTGCACATAGCCGTTCTGGCCGATGGAGAACGACTGCCAGTTGATAACGGCTTTATCCGAGCCTTGGGTGATGACGGTGTGCGCGGCGTCCGGCGTGGCAATGTTGGCCGAGCCGGCGATCACCTGGCCGCCGGTGGGCATTTGCGCCAAGGCGACCATGGGCATGGCACCGAACGCCAGGCCCAACGTTACAGGGCTGTGAATCCAGGCAAGGATGGAGCGAACCAACGGCTTCAGCGCCGAAGCAACAGGGAGGGTGGCGTGAGCGGAAACTTTGCTGTGTTTAGTCATGATGTACTCGGCGAACGTCAGGTGCCTTGAAAAGGCCGGCTCAGAAACGGGTAGTCAGGTTGGCCCAGAGGCGCCCGCTGTCATGGAAGTCGCTGGTTTCGTGACTGCCAGTCGGTACGGCGGCCAGCAGCTCAAGCTGCAGCGCGCTGATCGGGAAGAACGTGGCACCTACGCCCGCACTGCCGATGGAGTTCGATTTGTCGCTGCCCACTGCCGGGTCGATGCGCGACACATGGCCGCCATCGACAAAGGCACTGAAGTAGCCCGGCGCGGTGAGAATGCGGGTGCGATAGCGCAGCTCCAGGCTGGCAAACAGACCGCGATCACCGAGCACGTCCGCCGACGGGTAGCCGCGCACTGAAGACGGCCCGCCAAGGCTGAATTTTTCCGCGTCGGCCAAGGTGTCGGCCGACCACTGCGCCGCACCGGCGAGGCGCACGGCCCACAGCGCAGTGAGGTTGTAGAGGTAGCTGGCATCGCCATCAATCTTCAGGCGTTGGCCGACATTGCGGTCGGTTTCGCTGTAGCTGGCGAAGTTGCTGCTGGCGCGGGCGCTGGCCGTGGCGACGTTAAGGCCATCGTCCACGTGGTTCCACGCAGTGCCCAATTCGGCGACCGAAACGCGGTTGTCGGAGGTTTCAAAACCCAACACGGTTTGCTCACCGTGGAAAGTGCGCGCACCAAACGTGCCGTACACGTTCTGCTGCTGGCTGCGCTGGAACGGGTGCACCACGGTGGCGCTGGCCAACTGGCTTTTGCCCTTGATATCGAGAACGCTGAGGTCGCCGCCGATGCGGTAGCGAATGTCGGTGTAACTCAAGGCCAGGCGGGTGCCGGCGGTGTTCAGCGGCAGGCTGTAATTCACGCCGCCCAGCTTGAGCAACCCGGCTTCGGAGTAGCTGCTGCGCACGCCAACCTGATCGCCAATGCCCAATGGGTTATTGAAATTCAGCGCGGCATCCACACGCGCCCGGCCAATTTCGCGACGGCCGTAATTGTTCACGCTGACTTCGCCTTCATAGGCTTTTTCAGTGGTCACGAATTCGGTGGTGGTGGTGCCGTACTCGGCGCCCGGCGTCAGCACGGCGCGGGTCGACAGGCCGGGCAGGTCATTGAGCGTCAGCACACGCTCTTCGAGGGTGTCAGTTCTGGCCGTGTGGCCTTCAAGCGACTGCGTCCACCGCTGCAAAAAAGCGTCGCTGTAACGGTCGTTGCCAGTGAAGGTCGAACGGTCGATCCGGCCTTCGATGACCTCGATGGTCACGTTGCCGAACTCGACTTTCTGCGCCGGAATCACCGCGCGCGCCACCGGATAACCATTGCTGCGGTAGTGATCGGTAATCAGGCGGGCAACCTGGTTCAGTTCATACAGGTTGAGCGGCTTGCCGGCTTGGCCATCAATCAGCCCGTGCAGCGTGGCGCTGTCGATTTCGTCGTTGCCAACAATACGAAACGCCGCTATGTGCACCCGGCTCCCGTTGGGGTCCAGCGTTTGGCTATCCGTTGCCTGGGGCAACTCGATGGAGTCAGTCTGCGGGGCCGGAATGATCGACTCTTCCGGGCGTACCGAATTCAGCACCGAACCTGGCGTAGGAATGGTCGCTGCCGCCACATCCAATGCCGTTAAGCCACCCAACATCACAATAAATACGTCGGCGAGAACAGTTCGTTTTACAGCGAGGGTGCACGAGCGGGGGAACGTGGGGCGCATAAGATCCTGCATGCCAAACGGCAAATCGAGTGGGCGACTTCTCGAAGCCGGCAGATATCCGGCGACGAACTTCCTGTTTCTGAGGCGGTAAAAGCGCTAAGGCGAATCGGATGATGGCACGATGCTACTACATGGTTTTTTATTGGCGCCAGATTCACTTATGCATTTCTCGACATTGAATTGAACTTCTTTAAATCGAAACAGTCGTCCCCGATAAACGGCCGCTTCGCTTGATTTCATTGGGTTTTTTTGCAAACGCCCTGCGGTGGCCTGTCTAGAAAATCGAGCAAAAAGGGGGTTGGCGCGTACAGGGTGAGCTGATGCGTAAAAGTTGGTATCAAGCGGTAGTCGACGCCAAACGTGTAGGGATTTGCCGATCAGGAGGTTGCGAGCGCAACGAATGAATCGAGGTCGCAAATAGGAAAAACGAGAGGGGAATCTGAACGGCAGGACGCTATCGATCGTTAGAAAGGGAGGCTGAGACTGAGCGCAGAAGGAGGAAAAGCAGCGATTTAGCGATCAAAGAGTAACCGCTTCGCCGCTGTTAAGCGACGAGCGGTGAATCGAACGCAACGCCCAGCTCGGCAAACGGGCCGTTACGCCTTGGCAATCTGCGGCGTCAGCAGCCACTCGGCGCTGTCGTTCCAAACGTCCATGTGGGTGATTTTGCCGTCGCGCACTTCGAAGCGGTCCAGATAACGGTTGCCGGAAAAGCTGCTGCCGTCGGGCCATTGGCCGAACAGCGTGCCGTTGGAATACACCACGGTGTGGTCGCCCCGGTCCATCCAGTCAAAGTTGCCCAAGGCTTTTTTGACCCAGGCATAGCGGCTGCCATTAAAGGCGGTGATGGCTTGTGGCGTCGGCATTACGCGCCCGCCGGTAAAGGTGATTTTCACGTCGTCGCTCATAAAGGTCGCCGCTTTTACCGGGTCGGGCGCCATGGAGGCTTCGAGGAAATTGCTAACAATTTTTACCGCTTCGTTAAGGTCCGGCATAGCGACTGACTCCTGATTCAAGTACGTTGAGAACGCCTTCGCATGGTGCAGCCTGCCTGATTTGAGTGCCAAAACAGGCAAACGCTTGGGCGCAAGCCGCGGTGTAGCGGGGCGCGGCGACTGGCATCGTACTTGCTAGCAATAAATATGCAAATGCTAGCAATCAGGAGAAAAACGATGGCCGTTCGATTTCCACACCTGCAACGTCTGCTACGCCCTGTAGCAGCAGTCGTCTCGCTCAACGTGGCAGTGCTCGGCGGCGCTTATGCCGCTGAGCCGCCTATCAAAGTCGGTCTGGTTGCGGCCCTGTCCGGGCAATCGGCCAAATCCGGTGAAGCACTGACCCGTGGCCTGACCATGGCGATCAACGAAGTGAACGCCAGTGGCGGCGTGCTGGGTCGTCAACTGGAGCTGGTGCGCCGCGACGATGAGAGCAACCCGTCCAAAGGCATGCTGGCGGCGCGCGAATTGGTGCAGCGCGAGAAGGTCACCGTGCTGTTCGGTGGCTTGGATACGCCGGTATCGCTGGCCATCGTGCCCCTGGCTAACCAGCTGAAAGTCCCGTTTATGGGCATTTGGGCAGCAGGCACGAAAATCACCGAGAACGGCGCTGCGGATAACTACGTGTTCCGCGTATCGGCCGTCGACGAACTGGTGGACGAAGCGCTGGTGAAGTACGGCGTGGACAACGGCATGAAAAAGCCCGGGATGATCCTGATCAACAATCCCTGGGGCGAATCCAACGAAGCGGGTTTCAAGCGCGCGCTGGAAAAGCGCGGGCTGGCCAATGCGGGTGTCGAGCGTATTCAGGACAGCGACTTGGACGTGGTGCCGCAACTCACGCGCCTGAAAAACGCAGGCGCTGACACCTTGTTGATGGTCGGCAACGTCGGCCCGTCGGCGCAGGTGGTCAAGTCCCTGGATCGCATGGGTTGGGACGTGCCCGTGGTGTCGCACTGGGGCCCGGCGGGCGGGCGCTTTGGCGAACTGGCGGGGCCGAATGCCTCGCGCGTGCATTTCATTCAGACCTACGTGTTCACCGAGCACAACAGCGCCAAGGGCGACGCGCTGCTGGCCGCGCTGAAAAGCGCTTACCCGCAAATCAAGACGCTGGCCGACGTTACTCCTGCGGTGGGAATCGCCAACGCCTACGACGCCTTGCACCTCACCGCAATGGCCATCGCCAAGGCCGGCAGCACCGAAGGTAAAGCGGTGCGCGACGGCTTCTACGCCATCGGTGAATACGACGGGCTGATCAAGCATTACCAGCAGCCGTTCAGCGCCAGCAAGCACGACGCACTGGGGCCACAGGACTACCTGTTCACCCACTTCGTTGACGGCCAGATCGTACCGCTGGCACCCAAGGAGTAAGCCATGTTCACCGCCGCCATTATTTCCGGGCTCGGCCTGGGCAGCATGTACGCGTTACTGGCGTTGGGGTTTCACCTCACCTACGTGGTTTCGCGCACCGTCAACTTTGCCCAGGGCAGCGCAATGATGGTTGGCGCGGTGCTGGGTTACACCTTCTGCATCAACTGGGGTTGGTCGTTGTGGCTGGCGTTGCCGCTGACGCTGAGCCTGTGCGCGCTTTACGGGCTGGTGATCGAGCGCTGCCTGGTGCGGCCGTTTCATAGTCGCGGTTCGCAGGCCTGGCTGATGGCCACGGTGGCGGCCGGCATTCTGGTGGACAACCTGGCGCTGTTTACCTTCGGCAAAGAACCGCGGCAATTCGAAAGCAGCCTGGTGCACCTGAACGTGGAAATATTCGGCAGCAGCGTCGGTGCCCAGCAGTTGCTGATTCCGCTGGCCGGTGCGGCGATCGCCCTGGCGCTATACCTGGTGCGCCGTTACACGCGCCTGGGCAAAGTGCTGGAGGCCTGCGTGCAAAATCCCCGTGCAGCCATGCTGATGGGCATCAACGTGAACCGGGTGGTGGCGATTGCCTTTGCAGTGTCCACGGTATTCGCGGCGGTGGCCGGTTTGCTCATTGCGCCGCTGTTTAGCGTGAGCGCGGAGATGGGCATGTTGTTTGGCCTGAAGGCGTTCGCGGTGGCGATTCTTGGCGGCATTACCAGTGCGGGCGGGGTGTTTGCCGCTGGCTTGTTGTTCGGTTTGGCCGAGGCGTTGATCACGTTGTATTTCGGCTCGGCGTTTACCCAGATCGTGACCTTTGCGTTGGTTATTCTCGCGCTGGCCACGCGCCCTAACGGTCTGTTCGGCAGCCAGGCACTGGTGAAAGTATGAATGCATTCAAAACCTTTGCCGCTCCGGTATTTATCGGCTTGCTCGCCACAGCCTGCGTTGCGCTGGCGTATACTCTGGACAGCTACTCGCTCCTGGTTTTCACCCTGTGCGCCCTGGCGGCGGTGGTGGGCGTTGGGCTGAATATTCTGATCGGCCTCAGCGGGCAGATTTCCTTTGGCCATATCGCCTTCTACGCCATCGGCGCCTACGTGTCGGCGCTGCTGACAATGGCCGGCTGGCCGTTGTGGTTGGCGTTGCCAGTGGCCGGTTTAGTCAGCGGTTTGATCGGCGCGCTGCTGGCAATCCCCGCGTTGCGGGTAAGCGGGCCGTACCTGGCGATGATCACCATCGCCTTCGCCTTTGTGGTGCACCACGGCCTGATTGAGTGGCGCGGCGTGACGGGCGGCTCCAATGGCTTGATGGGCATTCCCATGCCGGAATTTGCCGGGCTTGATCCGATGGTGCTGCTGGCCTTGCTGGCGGGCGGCCTGATGATTGCCGCGCTGATGTTCTACCACCGCGTTAGCCGCAGCAGCTGGGGCATGGCCATGCGCGCGGTGAAAGCGTCGGAAATTGCCGCGCGTTCGCTGGGCTTTAACCCGGTATTGAGCAAGACCTTGGCGTTTGCCTTGTCGGCGGCCTTCACCGGTTTGGCGGGCGGCTTGCTGGCGCCGCTGTTGATGTTTATCAACCCCGAGTCGTTCCCGTTTTCGCAGTCCATTCTGTTTGTGCTGGCCGTGATTGTCGGTGGCAGCGGCATGCTATTCGGGCCGTTGATTGGCGCGCTGTTGATCGTGCTGGTGCCCGAGCTGCTGTCGAACTTTGCCGAATACCGGCTGCTGATTTTCTCCGCTCTGTTGCTGCTGGTGCTGTGGATCGCCCCCAACGGTTTGCTCGGCGCCATTGCGGCGCGCTGGCTGAAACCGACCCGCCTGCTGCCGCCCACCCAAATCAACGTACAACGCATCGCCGCGCACTTGCGCAGTCGAGGTCCGGCGACCGGTTTGCAGGTGACCGATATCGGCATCCGCTTCGGTGGCGTGCAGGCCGCGCAGCATGTGAATGTGCGCGCTGCGGCTGGCAGCATCACCAGCATCATCGGTCCTAACGGCGCGGGTAAAACCACGGTGCTGAACATGATTAGCGGCTTCTACGCACCCGATAACGGCGAGATCCACTTGCAGCAGCCGTTGGCGGGCTTGCCAGCCTGGAAAAGCGCCCGCGCCGGTATTGCACGCACCTACCAAACCACGCTGCTTTTTGGCGAATTGTCGGTGCTCGACAACGTGCTGGTGGCCATGCAGAAAGGCCGGCTCGGGCTCGCCTTCAGCCTGCCCACTGCCGAGCAGCGCAGCCTGGCCATGGACTTGCTGGCCTTGGTGGGCTATCGCGGCGAAGTGAATATTGCCGCTGATGAGTTGCCCCACGTGGACCGCCGTCTCGTGGAAATTGCCCGCGCGCTGGCCACCGCGCCGTTGGTGCTGTTGCTTGACGAGCCGGCGGCAGGCCTGAGCCGCGCAGACACCGATGCGCTCGCCGTGCTGCTGCGCAAGCTGGCCGATTTTGGCCTGACCGTGATGTTGGTTGAGCACGACATGCAGTTGGTGATGTCGGTGTCTGAGCATCTGTTGGTGCTGGACGCGGGCAAGCCGATTGCCAGCGGATCACCGGCCGACATTCGGCAAAACCCGCAGGTGATTGCGGCGTACCTGGGCGCCACCGAATACCAGGCAACGCCACGGTCACACGCCTGGGATGGCAGCCGCGACGCGCGCGTGTACGTTAAAGACCTGATCATCGACTACGGCGCCTCGCCGGTGGTGAACAAAGTCAATTTGCTGGTCAATCCCGGCGAGCTGGTGGCCATTCTTGGCGCGAACGGCGCCGGCAAGTCGAGCATCTTGCAGTGCCTGGCCGGGCTGCATCGGGCGAGCGGCGGCAGCGTGCTGCTGGACGATGAAAATATCGAGCAAGCCAGCGCCAGCCATATCGCCGCGCGCGGCTTGGCCCTGGTGCCTGAAGGCCGTCAGGTGTTCCCGTATTTGAGCGTGCGCGACAACTTGCTGCTGGGCGGTTATTCGCGCCCGGATGCGTTTGATGCCGACGCGGAAATCGAGGCCATCCTCACGCGCTTCCCACGGTTGCGTGAACGTATCGATAACCCGGCCGGGCTGCTTTCCGGTGGCGAGCAGCAGATGGTGGCGGTAGGGCGAGGCTTGATGGCCAAGCCGAAGATTCTGTTGCTCGATGAACCCTCGCTGGGCCTGTCGCCCGCCATGATCGGCGAGCTGTACGACGCGCTCGCGGCGCTGCGCGATGAAGGCGTGACCATTCTGTTGGTCGACCAAATGGCCAACCTGGCGCTGCAAGTGGCCGACCGCGCCTATGTGCTGGAAACCGGCTGCATCGTCAAAGCTGCCAGTGCCGCCGAGCTGCGTGACGACAAGGAGCTTGCCGCCGCGTATCTGGGCGAAGCGGTGGCGGTATGAGTGCGCTGAAAATCGTTAATGCCAGGCTGGGCGAGGAGGGCGGTTTGACCGAACTGTTGGTCGAGGACGGTTATTTCGTCCAGGCCTTCAGCGCCGCCACGCATGATTGGCAGACCCTCGACCTGAACGGCCAGCTGGTGTTGCCCGGCCTTATCGAAACCCATATCCATCTGGACAAGGCCTGCATCATGCAGCGCTGCCAATTAACCGAAGGCACGCTGGTGGAAGCCGTGGCGCAAACCCGCGCGGCGAAGGCTGAATTTACCGAGCAAGACGTTTACCAGCGCGGTGCGCGGGTGCTGGAGAAAGCCATTTTGCAAGGCACCACCCACATGCGCACCCATGTAGAACTGGACCCGCAAATCGGCCTTATCGGCTTCAACGCCATCCGCCGTCTGCAAACCGATTACGCCTGGGCCATCGGCCTGGATATTTGCGTGTTCCCCCAAGAAGGGTTGCTGAACAACCCCGGCACCGAGACGCTGCTCTGCCAGGCCCTGGAAACCGGCGCTAGCGTACTGGGCGGTTGCCCGTACATGGACAGCAACCCCCATGGCCAGATTCAGCGTCTGTTCGAACTGGCCACGCGCTACGACTGCGACCTGGACCTGCACCTGGATTTCGACCTCGACCCCGACAACATGACCGCCCTGGAAGTGGCGCGCTGCACCGCACTGCACGGCTGGGGCGGGCGGGTGACGATTGGCCACGCCACCAAACTCTCAGCGCTGCCCAAAGCGCACCTGATGCAGTTGGGCCTGCACCTGGCCGAGGTCGGCGTGCAGGTGACGTGCTTGCCCAGCACCGATTTATTTCTCACCGGCCGCGACACCTTTCACAACAAGCCGCGCGGGTTGGCGCCATTGGCGCAGTTACACGCCTGTGGCGTGACCTGTTCGCTGTCGACCAACAATATTGGCAACCCGTTTACGCCTTATGGCGATGCGTCGCTGGTGCGCCAGGCGAACCTGTTTGCCAACGTCACGCAGCTGGGCACACAGGCCGAACTGGGCCAATGCCTGGCCTGGATTTCCAGTGAGTCGGCACGTTTGCTGCGCTTGAAAGCGTACGGCCTGGTGCCGGGCTGCAAAGCGGATTTTATCGTCTTCGACGCCGACTCGCCGGCCGCCGTGATTGCTGAAATAAGCGCGCCACTGATGGGCTTCAAAGGCGGGCGACAAACCTTTAGCCGGCCGGCCGGCCAGTTGCTGAAGCCGGCAGCCTAGTCGCTCAGTGCTTGCTTGAGATTGAATTCTTCAGACTCGCCTTGCTCCAGCGCCAGTTGCGCTTCCAGCTCATCCAGGTGCTCGATCATCACCGCTACGGCCTGCTGGTTATCGCCGTTTTCCAGGGCGGTGATGATTTGCTGGTGCTCGTCGGACGCGCAGGAGGGCACGTCGTTGCGTTGGTACAGGGCGACGATCAGCGAGCTGCGCACCATCAGGTTGGCAAGAATATCGCTGAGCACGGTGTTGCCACTGATCTCGCCCAAAAGCAGATGAAATTCGCTGAGCTCGCGCACGATGGCGCGGCGGTCGGTGTCGTTGGTGGCCTTGCGTTCGCTGTTCATGTGGCTGGCGATGCGCTGGCGGTGCTTACGCATGATTGCCGGCGTAATGGCCTCGACAATCGCCCGTTCCACCGCGCGGCGCGCGCTGAAAATATCCCGCGCTTCCTTGGCCGTGGGCTGCGCCACCATGGCCCCACGGTTGGCTTCGATGGTCACCACTTTTTGCATCGCCAGGCGCTGCAACGCGACCTGCACATGGTTGCGATTGGCCTGCAAGGATTCGACGATCTGCGCTTCGATCAACCGTGTGCCCGGCGGCAGACGATGCTGGGCAATCGCCTTGAAAAGCTTGTCGACGATGCGCTCCACCTCAAGCTGTTTGGCGGTGACAGTGCTCAACCTGATGGTTCCTCTGCGGCTGACGGGCAAACGGCGACATTATCCGCCAGCCGCCTGAGCCCGGTAAATACGCGTAAATCGCTCAATCCGCCTGCCCCAGCGCGGTGCCTTCGCCACGGGGATCATGCATGGCCGTGCGTTGCCCCGTCGCGTCGATGGCAATCACGCCAGCATGGCCGGTCATCGGGCTGAGCGCAGGAATAATTTCCACCTCGTGCCCCAGCGCGGCCAAGCCTTCGATCGTGCTCGGCGGCATATCGCCTTCCAGCTTGAGATTGTCGGTGCTGTCGAAAAAACTACGGCCGAGCAGAAAGCGCGGGGCTTTGAGCGCGGCATCGACGGGCTGCTGGAAATCGATCAGCTGGCTGGCCAGCACCATTTGCGTCTGCGGCTGACCATCGCCGCCCTGGGTGCCGAAAAACCAGCGGCGGCCATCGTCGGCCAGGTAGCACGACGGATTCAGCGTATGCGCCGGCCGCTTGCCTGGCGCCCAGCCGTTGGCATGCTGCGGGTCGGCGTTGAAGCCCGCCGCGCGGTTCTGCCAGAGCACACCGGTGTCGCCCAGCACGCAGCCGGAACCGAAATCATGGAACAGACTTTGGATCAGGCAGGCGGTGCGGCCCTGCGCATCGGTGGCCGCCATCCATGCCGTATCCGCCGGGCGGCCGGGCTCGTTCCACGGGGCGGCACGCTGCTCATCAATGGCGTCGGCGTAGGTTCTGACCAGTGCAGGCTCAAGGGTGCCGGCAAAATCCCACGGATTACTCACTGGGTCGCACAACTGCGCATTGCGGCGCAGCAGCCCTTGTTTGATGGCTTCAACCAGATAGTGGTAATACCGCGCGCTGCCGTTACCGGCGCTCGCCAACGGCTTGTGCTGTAACGCCGCCATCGCCTGCAACGTATAAAGCCCCTGCGATGGCGGCGCCACGTTATACAGATGACCGTTGCGGTAGCGTACGGAAATGGGCGCCAGCTCCATGGCGCGAGTGGCCGCCAGGTCTGCCGCCGTCAGGCCACAGCCCAGTTCGGCAAAGGCTGCCGCGAATGCCTGGGCCAGTTCGCCTTGATAGAAATCCTGCACACCGTGGCGTGCCAGATGGCGAAGCGTGTCGGCCAGCTGTGGCTGGCGCAGCGAATCGCCTTCGCGCAGCCAACGGCCTTCGGTCATGCACAGCGGTTGCAGATCCGGCAGTTGCGCAATCAACGGCTGGCGAAGCGTCTGCCAAAACAGTTGTGACTGCGACACCGGCGAGCCGGCGTCGGCCCTAAACGCCGCATCTTCCAGCACGTCCGCCCAGCCCAGTTTCGAGCCCCACTGTTGCCGACTGATCTGTGCCGCGACCTGCCAGCTGGCCAATGCGCCGGCAGTGGTGGCAACCGATCCTGGGCCTCGCAAGGTGATGGCGCCGCCGTCAGGCAGGCGTTGGCCGGCCTGACCAATCCCCACGATGGTGCGCACTTTGTCGTCGTGGATCATCCACAGGGCATCGCCGCCCAGTCCGGTCATATGGGGGAACACCGCGCCCAGCATGGCGCTGGCTGCCAACATCGCGTCGATGGCTGTGCCACCCGCATCGAGAACCCGCATGCCTGCGGCGCTGGCCTCGGTATGGGGCGTGCAAATTACTGCTCGGTTGGAACTGGCAATCATCGGGGAGGGCGTCTCGCTGCTAGCTATGCCTATTTTAATTGCTAGCAAAGCAATAACTGTGCCCCTCATTTTTCCCGGCCGCAGTTCAGCCCGACGCTTAAGCCTACGGCTCTACAAAAAACTCGAAATCGCGCGCAATGGTGCCGTCGTCGCGGTAGCTGATGTACACCACTTGGCCGTCGCTGCCGGCGACAAACGCATAGGGCCATTTGCCGTTGGCTTTATGCATTTGCTCATACACCGGCATGAAGAAATCCAGCGTCTGGCCTTGCGGGTCGTACGGCAGATCGACAAAGAAAATTGGATAGTGGCCGCCGTTGCACAGCTGCAAACGGTTCAGCTTGATGCCGTTTTTCTCCAACACCAACCGCGTCGGGTGCTGCCAGGTAGTGAGGTCTACATCGTGGCAGTCGCTCGCCAGCTTTGTATAAAGCTCGGTTTTTTCAAGGGGTGTGCCTGCCATCGCCATGCTCGGCAGCAGAAGAAGCAAAGAGAGAAGACGCGGCACGGCTTGGCTCCAGAGAAGGGCGTTTGAGAGCCGGCATTCTAGGTTTTTGCCAGATAAATTTCTCATAAAAATTCCCGTGTTTTCGCTTGCCAGCCGGGCTTTGTACTGCAGCTCAACCCGAGGCGGTTGGGCGTGAACTTGGGAGCCGTCCGATTTATTTCCGCTAACTACCGCCGCAGGCTGCTGCCCGGGATTAGCGGAGAGAAATCAATGAGCGAAGGTCATTTCATCGGCCTGGGTGATAAAACCACCTGCGGCGGGAAAGTGTTGGAAGGTCACAGCGGAATCAACATGTTCGGCGTCATTCACTCTCGCCAAGGTGATCAGGTTACGTGCGGGAAAGATGGGAAAATCTACCGGATCGTGGGTGGCATTTCCCATATGGTCAGCCACGGCAAGCTTATGGCCGGTACGTTGGACAGCTTCAGCAGTTGCCCATGCAACGCTCGCTTGATCCCTTCGATTCTTACCGCCATTTATCATAAAAAGCGACGCACCGCCTGCAGCACGAACTACTTCGGCTGGCGCTCCGCCGTTGGCCCATGCCGTTCCAGCCCAAACGGGCCATTCGGGTCAAACCGATTTTTCCCCTCCCATCGAACCTGCGCCAGCGCAAAAGAAGGCGGAGCCAGTCACCTGCCAACACCCCGATGTAATGGAACCGGTGGCCCGCTATATCGCCGAGGAAATGAACCGCAACATCACCCATCCCTCCGTCCTGAAAATGAAAGAACTCACAAGCTTTGACGCGGCAGCGGAACGGGAAAAGTTTGAAAAGCTTCCTTGGTATTTACGTCGTTCAACTCCGGATTTCCAAGCCATGGAGCTTGGTAACACCGTTGCTGCGATGGCGCTTTGGGCCGAGCGGGTTGGGCAAAAACAGGCCGTGGGATCACAAGTTGACGATTCAACAGCTGTTCGGCGGGATCTGGCACAAGCATGGTCAGGTCGAGTACTACCACGACATCTGGTCGAACATCCACTACGGCTATGTGGGGCGTATTGGTGGGCTTTCCGAGGGCATGCTTCTGGATGGCGCCGGGCTTGAGCAGATTGCTTCAGACTCCATTCGGAAAATGGAGAGGTGGGACAAATTTAAAGGGCCGCACCGCTCGGCAGACATTGACGGATTTCGGGCCTGGGACGACATAGGTGATCGAGTCGCTATCAGCATTGGAGTCAAACTTTGCGGGCAGCACCCTAACGGCGGTATTACGGCAAAGCTGCTTATGGACGAAGTTTTATCATTCCCTTATTCAGGCTGGGGAGATGCCGCACGTGCCCACGAGTGCAAATAAACCGAAGCGACACTTCTGGCGCTGGGTGCTGATGGTCTTATTTGCCCCCCTCGTTTTTTGGTATGTAGCCGCTCCCAGAGTCATCTTCCATTTCTCTGACAGGGGGCAGGGGCGTCTCGGATACATTTTGAATGTTCAGCACTCTATTTCAAAAGGTGGGATTTACCCGGGTGAAACTACTGGGGACGTTGGCCACATCTTCCCAGATGAACATTTCTTTTTCGACTTCGATTGGAACAACGGTGCAAAGTCGCACTGCATCAGGGTCAAGCCGAAGTGGCCTGAGATCAATATCTATATCGGCCCAGATGGCGCTATCGATCGCAGCCGCACTGACACCAAGGTTATTGAAGAATGCGGGCCACTACCCTGACGGAACAACTCCACGCCGTGCCTTTGGGAAGCCTGAAGCTGCGAGCTATTGGACTTGCATCCGCTAATACCCAATTAATCCGACGGCTTAGCTAATCAAGCCGTCGGACCAAAGCCGCGCCTTACTCTTTCTTAAACTCCGACATCTGCAGTGATTAGTGCTGCCACGTTCAAGGCCGGGAATTACAAACATGACCACATCTGCGGATAAACCGAAGCGGTACGTTCGACGATGGGTGATGGCGGTGTTACTCGCTCCCATACTCTTTTGGTATTTCGCCACACCCCAAGTGGGCTTCCATTTCTCTAGCAACGGGCAAGGGCGTCTCGGTTATATTTTAAATGTTCAGCACTCCATTTCGAAAGGCCAGATCTTCCCCGGTGAAGCTACTGGTGGCGTTGGGCACATCTTTCCCAACGGCGGATTTTTTATGGAGTTCGATTGGAACAACGATGGAAGATCGCACTGCATCATGGTCAAACCGAAGTGGCCAAAAGTCGATATTTACATCGGCCCAGATGGTGCCGTCGATCGCAGCCGCACTGATGCCAAGGTTATTGAAGAATGCGGGCCACTACCCTGACGGAACAACTCCACGCTCTGCCTTTTTGGGAAGCGTGAAGCTCCGAATTACTCGACATCATAAACTCCGAAATCTGCAGACTTTAGTGCTGCCATGTTTAAGGTTGGGAATTACAAACATGTCCACATCTGCGAGTAAACCGAAGCGGCACGTTTGGCGCTGGGTATTGGCGCTTTTACTCGCTCCGATCGTCTTTTGGTATTTCGCCACACCTCAAGTGAACTTCCATTTCTCTGAAAAGGGCCAGGGGCGTTTGCATTACATTTTGATTGTTCAGGACGACGACTATAAAGGTGCGATCTATCCCGGTGAAACCTCTGGCGGTCCCGGGCACATCTTCCCGAACAAGCGATTCTTTATGGAGTTGGATTGGAACAACGGTGGGAAATCGCACTGCATCATGGCCAAACCGAAGTGGCCCGAGATCAATATCTATATCGGCCCAGATGGCGCTATTGATCGCAGCCGCACTGACGGCAAAGTCATTGAAGAGTGCGGGCGATTACCATGACGGAACAACTCCACGCATGCCCTTTGGGAAGCCTGAAGCTTCGAGCTATCCGACTTGCATTCTCTGATATCCAGTTAAACCGACGGCTTGGCAGATCAAGCTGTCGGACCGAAGCCGCGCCTTAATTCTTCATAAACTCCTAAATATGCAGCCTTTAGTGCTGCCACGTTCAAGGCTGGGAATTACAAACATGTCCACATTTGCGAATAAACCGAAGCGGCACTTCTGGCGCTGGGTGTTGATGCTTTTACTGGCTCCAATCGTCTTTTGGTATTTCGCCACACCGCAAGTGAACTTCTATTTTTCTGAAAAGGGGCAGGGGCGCCTCGGTTACATTTTGAATGTTCAGCACAGTATCTACAAAGGTGAAATCTACCCTGGCCAAGTCACAGGTGGTCCCGGTCACATCTTTCCGGACGACCATTTTTTTTTCGAGTTTTATTGGGTTAACGGCGGAAAGTGGCACTGCACCAGGGTCAAACCGAGGTGGCCTGATACAGACGTTTACATCGGCGCAGACGGCGCTATTGATCGCAGCCGCACTGACGGCAACGTCCTTGAAAAATGTTAACCACCACCATGATGTGACACCTCCACAGCTTGGCCTTTTGTGAGGCCTGAAAGCTGCGCTATTCGACTTGCATCCGCTAATACCCAATCAAGCCTGGCTACGCCTTTCTAGCCGTTCGATGCGCGCTGCAACGAAAAGGGCGCCATCAACGCCGCCATTCCCGTGCAAAGTCGATAAATGCCCTAAGTGCCGGCGGCACATGTCGGCGGCTGTGGTAGTAGATGAAAAATCGGCTGGGTAGTGCTTTGCAGTCCGCGAGCAGTTCTGTCAGTTGCCCGTTGGCGAGGTGTTCCCGTGCCATTTCCTCATAGACGTAAGCGATGCCGGCGCCGTCTTTGGCGGCCTGAATCATGAGGCTGTCGTCTTCCAATACGAGTGGGCCGGTCACGGCCAGGCGCAGGGGCTGGCGACCGTCGAGGTATTCCCATTTGTAGAGTTTTCCGCTCGGAAAGCGCCGGCCGATGCAGGCGTGTAGCAGCAGGTCATGGGGCGTTTTCGGCACACCGTTTTGCTTGAGATACCCCGGCGTCGCTACGGTGACAAATGTCTGAGGTGCGCCAATGGCCATGGCAATCATGTCGGCGGCCAGGCTTTCACCGAAGCGTACGCCCGCGTCGAAACCGCTGGCGACGATGTCGGTCAAGCTGTCGTCGGTTTGCAGCTCCACGGTGATACGCGGGTACGCCGCCGAGAAGGGCGCTAACAAAGGGCCAATCACCAAGCGCGCAGCGGGCCGCGACACGTTAAGGCGCAACGTGCCGGCGGGCACGGGTTGTTGCGAGATCAATTCGTGCAAGGCACCGGTCACTTACGCCAGGGCTGGCACCAGCGTGGCCAGTAATTGATGGCCCGCTTCGGTAGGCGTCACGCTACGTGTGGTTCGGTTCAGCAGGCGCACGCCCAGGCGCTCTTCAAGGGTCCGCAGGGCATGGCTTAAGGCAGAGGGCGAGATGCCGCGTTCGTCAGCAGCTTTGCGAAAACTGGCATGGCGAGCGACGGCGGCAAAGGCGTCGAGGTCGGACAGGTCGGGAAGTACTTTCATGAATTCTATTCAGTAGCTCAAGCGAGATTGGCCATCTTATCGAGGGTAGCGTTCGCTCCGATACTGCGCCCTCAACTGAGCTGAGGTTTATATGCAGAAGCACCGTTTGGGCACATCCGACTTATTTATTTCGCCGATTGGCATGGGCACGTGGGCCATTGCCGGTCAAGGTTGGGAATTCAGCTGGGGCGCGCAGGACGACGGTGACAGCCTGGCAGCGTTGGAATACGCCGTTGAGCAGGTGGTGAACTGGATTGATACGGCGGCGGTTTACGGGCTTGGGCATGCCGAAGTGCTAACGGGTAAATTGCTGCGCCAGGTGCCAGCGTCGCGTCGACCCCTGGTGTTCACCAAGGGCAGCCTCGTATGGAGCGCTACGACCGGCGCTATCTCTCACTCGCTGGCCCCACACTCACTGCGCAAGGAAATCGAAGACAGCCTGCGCCGCTTGCAGGTAGACGCCATCGACCTCTACCAAATTCACTGGCCAGCGTTCCCGGCCACAGCCAGTAGCGAGGGCATTGAGGAGGCGTTGGTCACCCTGGCCGAGGCCAAGGTAGCGGGAAAAATCAGAGCCGTTGGCGTTTCGAATTTCGACGTCACGCAGCTCAAGCGCGCCCAAGCCGTCACCGACATCGCCTCGTTGCAACCGCCGTACTCGGCACTGATGCGCGACATCGAAGCCGAGGTCTTGCCTTACTGCGCTGCGTCGCAGCTCGGCGTTATCGCCTACTCCACGCTGCAATCGGGCCTGCTCAGCGGCAGCATGAACCGCGCGCGCATCGCCCAGCTTCCCGACGACGACTGGCGCAAAGCGCGCAGCGCGGATTTCCAAGAGCCGCGCCTGAGCCAAAACCTGGCACTGGTGCAGGTGATGGCCGATATCGGCGCACGGCACAACGTGAGCGCGGCAGCAGTTGCCATTGCTTGGGTGCTGCGAACGCCGGTGGTGACCGGCGCGATTGTGGGCGCACGTCGCCGCCAACAGGTGGACGGCTTGCTCGACGCCACGCGCATTCGGCTTAACGATGAGGAACTGGAGGCGATACGACCGTATTTGCCAGAAGGCACCGGAGTGAACGTACCGGGAAGGGTGGCGTGATCATTTTGCCGGTTGGCGGTACTCCGCTTTGCCGGTAGGCGTAAACGGGGCCAGATTTGTAAACGACCCTGACTACTCAGGATCGTTAAAAAATCTGGCCCGTTTAACTCACGTGAACAATCCGCCACCCGCAGCAAACGCCGCGCCCTCGATGTGGTAGACGCTGGGTTCGTCAGAGAAATAATCCTCCAACCCCTGCATAAACAACCGATGGTCATCACTCGCTTCGAAGCCCGGCGTGTGGTCTTCGAGCGACGCCCATTGCACGATCAGGTTGAACACCGCCGGCTGTTCAATGCCTTGGGCCAGCAGGTGGCCGCCGTAGCCCTTGGCGCGTGTGAGTAGCGGGGCGACGCTGGCAAAAGCACGTTTGAAACTGTCGATTCGGTCTGGGTGGACCGGCAGCAGAGCGATCTCGTAAATCATGGTGTACCTCCAATAGCCGCAAGCGGGCTTAGGCAATAAGTGATGGCTCGACGGCAATCACGATTTTTCCTCGAAGACCGTTGTTCGGACTTTCCAGCCGGGCATGGGCGGCACCGAGGTCGGCAAGCGAATACACGGCGCCCACGTGAGGTCGCAGCTGACCGCGTTCAACCAACGCGCTCAATTCGTCGAGCTTGCCGCGATTTTGTCGGGTGAACACGAAGTGGTAGCTCGCGTTTTTGCCCCAGGCTTGAATCACGTTTTGCGGCTTGGCGATGTCGACAATCGACACCACACGGCCCAGCTGTGCGAGCACATCGGGGCTGCGCGTGAGCGTGTCGCCGCCGATGGTGTCGAACACGACGTTGACGCCATGGCCCGCCGTTTCCCGGTTGATGGCGGCTACGTAATCTTCTTTCTCGTAATCGATAACCACATCGGCGCCCATGCTGCGCACGAACTCGGCGTTTTCCTCACGTGCGGTGGTGTACACCTTCGCGCCAATGGCTTTTGCCAGTTGAATGGCCACATGGCCGACACCGCCCGCGCCGCCGTGGATAAGCACGCTTTCGCCCACTTCAGCGCTGCGCGCACCACTAAGGCTTCCCACGCCGTGCCGCCCACCAGGGTGAGACTGGCGGCTTCCAGATGGCTCAACGACGCTGGCTTCTTGCCGATGATGGCTTCGGCCGCCACGTGGTATTCGGCGTAACTGCCGGGGCCGTCAAAAATTTGCGGCGTGTACCAAACCTCATCGCCCGGCGCGAAACTCGTCACGCCCGGACCTACGGCTTCGACAACGCCTGATACGTCGTGGCCGGTTATGGCGGGGAGTGGCACCAGGTCGGCGTAGTCGCCACGGCGAACCTGGTAATCCAGGGGGTTGATGGACGTGGCGTGCACCCGCACTAGCACCTGTCCGGCGCCGGGTACGGGTTTGGGCACTTCGCTTAATTGGAACGATTGCGGGCCGCCGAAGGCGTTGAGCAACATTGCTTTCATGGTGCATCCTCGTATCTAGATAAAGGGATATCGAGGAATCTCGATATTCGTGGGCAAAAAAATTAGAGACCTGTGCCTATGGTCTCGGCCAGAGCGCTGATGTTTGCTTCATTGCGCTTGTAGTACGTCCACTGACCGATGCGCGTGGCGTCGACCAGACCGACTCGTTGCAATGTCGCCAAATAAGCCGACACCGTTGACTGCGAAAGGCCGATGCCTTCCTGAATGCTACTGACGCAAACGCCAACCGTGTGAACGTCGCCCTCATCTTGCGGAGGAAAATGTTTCTCCGGGTCCTTTAGGCCTTTCAAAATTTGAAGGCGTATGGGGTTGGAGAGGGCTTTGAAGATTTCGACGAGTTCCATGGGGAGAGGAGGATATCGAGATTATTAGATATGTCAATACGGTTGGGGTAATCGTTTCGGCGTGAGCTTTGTGGTCTTGAGGGAGGGGCGGGAATTTTGTTTCCAGGGTCCGCCACCAAGGTGGCTCCTACACAGCCGTTAACCGTCTGTACGAAGGAGGCGAAACCGCCGTAGGCGTTAGCTTGCTAGCGAACCCCCGCAAACTAAAAATCACCCCCCACGCACCCGCTCATCCCACGGCGTAGGCGAGGGAAACAGCTCTTCCAGAAAGCCCACAAACGCCTTCACATTCGGGCTGCCGCGTCGGCTTTCCGGCCATAAAGCGGTGATGAACGAACGGTCTACCGCGTGCTCGGGAAACAGCGGCGTTAGTTCTCCGCGCGCTACATACGGCGCGGCGACATAGGTAGGCGAAATGCCAATGCCGCCGCCAGCTGCCACCACGGCGGCGACTGCATCGCTGGCATCGATGGTAATGCCCGATTCCGGCACCCATTCGCTGACGTTGCCCTCCACATTGAACGGCCAGCGCAAGGCCAGGCCAGAACTCTGATAACGGAAGTTCACGCAGTCGTGTTGTTCCAGCTCGCTCAGGTGCTGCGGTGTGCCGCGCCGGGCCAGATACTCGGGCGAGGCGAATGCGGCGATGCGATGGGGCGCCAATGTTTTCGAGATCAATCGAGAGTCCGCCAGGTTGCCGACGCGCACGGCCACGTCGATGCCTTGCTCGATGATGTCGGCGAGCGAGTCGCCCAGGCGCAGGTCGATGGCGAGCTTGGGGTAGCGCTGGCGGAATCGCGGTAGGGCCGGAGCCAGGATGTTCAAACCAATCGGTGGCGGCGCGGTGATTTTCAACGTGCCCGCAGGTTCGGCACGGGAGGCCACGGCGGCCTGATCAATGGCTTCCACTTCTCGCAGAATACGCAAGGCGCGCTCGTATAAATCGCGGCCTTCGGGTGTGAGCGTGAGCGAGCGGGTCGTGCGGCTAAACAACTTGAGCGCGAAGTGCTGTTCAAGGCGCTGCACGCTTTTGCTGATTGCCGAGGGCGACACCGACAAATCCCGCGCGGCGGCGGTGTAACTGCCCAGCGACGCAGCGCGGGCAAAGGCAATAAGACCGGTCAGGCGGTCTAACCCTATTTGTTCCTTCATGGCATCAGTAAAGCGACTTACGGCCTAATTATCAATCTTCGCGCTTAGCTTTAGGCTTTCTCCCATCGACGCCATCCGGGCGTTCAAGGAGATAGACCATGACCACAACCGCTGCTCTAAACACCTCACTCCCCAGCAACCTGCACGGCCGCACCGTGGTGATATTCGGCGGCACTTCCGGCATCGGTTTGGCCGCCGCCATTCAAGCCAAAGCCAGCGGCGCTCATGTCACCGTGATCGGCTCCAATGCCGCCCGCGCCGAAAACGCCGCCCGCGACAACGGCCTGGACGCCTGGCGCGCCGCCGACGTGACCGACAGCGCAGCCATTTACACCGCACTGGCAGATATCCCCCACGTCGATCACTTGGTTCTGCTGGCCGGCACCTACGTGGTGGGCAACGTGCTGGACGCCGAAATCGGTCTGCTGCACCGCGCCTTCGACGAGCGCATGTGGGCGTCCGTGCATGCCATTCGCGCCTTGGGCGAGCGCCTGGCCAAAGACGGCTCCATCACCTTCATTTCCGGCATGTTGTCGGAGCGCCCAACGGCCCACGGCAGCGCGGTGCTGGCGGCTGCGTCGGCGGCGATGGAAGCCTTGGCCCGAGGCCTGGCGTTGGAATTGGCACCGATTCGGGTGAACACCCTGTCGCCCGGTCCGATCGACACGCCCATCTTCAGCAAAGCGCTGGGCGAAGGCCGCGATGCGTTCGTGAGTGCACTGGAAAAAACCTTGCCGTTGCGTCGTCTCGGCACCGCCGAAGAGGCGGGTGCGGCCACGGTTTTCCTGATGACCAACGGCTTTATGAACGGCGCCACGCTGAACATCGATGGCGGCGCACGGTTGGTCTGAGGAAGCCAGTCAGGCGGTGGACGAGGCATCAGCGCGTCATGAGCAGCTCGTTTTGCCAAGCTGCTCACGACGGGGCTGGAGTCAAGGGACAGATGTGGAGCGCGGGCAAGCGCTGCCTGTTGAAAAATGCTTTTTGTCTGCCGCTGTTAACGAGGCCCCTTGTTCTCCGCCAAACAATTCCCGCCATCGACCACCAGCACCTCGCCCGTTATATAGCTCGACTCAGGCGAAGCCAGAAACGCCACTGCTGCAGCAACTTCTTCCGGCCTGCCGGCACGCCCAACTGGCACGTACTGCGCGGCAACCAATTCCTCAGCGGTGCTCGACTGGGTAGCAATCCATCCAGGCGCCACGGAGTTCACGGTGATGCCATAAGGCGCCACTTCCAACGCTAGGCTCATGTTCATGCCCACCATGCCGGCTTTCGCGGCTGCATAGGCCGCCTCGCCAGGGTTGCTGACGCGGGTGCCGGTGGTGGAGCTGATTTGGACGATACGTCCGTACCCACGGTGCTTCATGCCCGGCAACACCGCGCGCGTTAGCAGAAACGCCGTGGTGAGGTTTCGTGCAATCGAGATGTTCCAGGCCTCAAGGCTCATGTCGGCCAGGTCAGCGAATTCCTCGGCTTCGCCCTGAACGGCCATACCCGCGTTGTTCACCAGCACATCGATGCGTCCCCAAAGCGATTCAGCCCACGCCACCAGGTCGGCGACCTGATCGGCTTGCGTGAGGTCGGCCGGTCGACCTTCTACCTCGTAGCCTTCACTGCGCAATTGCGCGACGCGGTCATGGATGCGCGCGCTGCTGCCGGTGACGATCAACTTCGCCCCCGCGTCGCCAAGGCGCTTGGCGATGGCAAAGCCAATGCCGTGCTCGCTGCCGGCGCCGCTGACCAGCGCGACTTGACCGCTGTGGTTGTCGTTCATGGTTTGCTCCCCATCATTTCCCCGGCTGCTTATGCCGCGCATACAGCACATGGCCGCCAGTGCTCGTGCCACCGCGCGTTTGCAATTCGAAGGCGTGCGGATGGCCCTTGATCAAGTCGCTCAGCTTTTTGAAACCATGGGCGCGCGGATCGAAGCCGGGTCTGAGTTTGGTGATGTTTGTGCCCAGTGCGCCGAGGTGCGCCCAGCCATCCTCGTCGGCGATGTCGTCCAGAATTTTGGCGATGAATTCTACGGGGGCTTTGGGCGGCTTCTTCGGTTGCGCCGGTGGGCTGGGTTTAGAGGGGGACGCCGCTGGATTCTCAACGGCAGCGGTTTCGCTGACGACCACCAGGTCCTCACGCAGCAGTTCGGTGTAGATGAACTTATCGCAGGCGGACACAAAGGGCTGCGGTGTTTTGTCTTCGCCAAAGCCGTACACCGTTAGCCCTTCTTCGCGCAATCGCGAGGCCAGGCGGGTGAAGTCGCTATCACTTGAAACCAGGCAAAAGCCATCGAAGCGCCGGGTGTACAGCAAGTCCATGGCGTCGATGATCAGCGAACTGTCTGTCGCGTTTTTGCCTTTGGTATAGGCGAACTGTTGGATGGGTTGAATGGAGTGGTCGAGGAGTACTTTTTTCCATCCGCCTAGCTGCGGGCCGGTCCAGTCGCCGTAGATCCGTTTGACGTTGGCAACCCCGTATTTCGCAATTTCCTCGAACAGACCTTCGACGATAGATGCAGGCGCGTTGTCCGCATCGATCAGGACGGCGAGGTGTTTTTGGTTGCTGTTCGGCGAGTGGCTGGCCATGGTTCTTCCTTGAAGTGAGCGGCCAACATACCGAGAAATGCGCCGAGGTGTGACAGGTTTTTTTAAGCAAGCAACGCGCGTAATGCGTCGATACGCAGCAATGGCTGTTAAGCTCGCCGGCTTTTTTCAGGGAAGGGATTCCAGATGGTTATGTTCTTGGTGTTGTCCGGGCTCGGACTCATCATCGCGATGCAGATCGCGATTGTCATCGTCGCGTCGAAACACTCGGTTCTGCACGCCTTGCTCTGCTTTGTTATTCCTTTTTATGTCTACGTGTATGGCAGGAAACAACCTGAGGCCAAGCCATTCCTGTGGCTGTGGTATCTGGGCGTGGCGCTGCTGGGCGGCAGCGCAATCGCAAACGCGTAGTCGCGGGCCTTACAGACTCAGGTAGCGGACAATCAATGCCAGTCCGCTGGCCAGCACCAACCACGTCACTAGCCGGATAAACGCCTCGCGCGACAGTCGCCGCGTGAGCTGCCGCCCCGCCCAAAGCCCTGCTGCCATCACCGGCAGCAACACCAATGCAAGCAGCAACAACGCACTATCGGCGTACACGCCCGCCAGCAGAAACAACCCCAATCGCACCACGGTGCTGCAACTGATTAGCGCACTCTGCGTGGCCCGGGCCTGTTCGCTGGAGTCGAGCCGCGCGTTTAAATACAGCGCATACAAAAAGCCACCGCTGCCAAATAACGCGCCAAATAATCCACCTACCGAGCCGGCCGGTACCGCCCACCAGGGGCTGAGCTGAGCCGGTCGGCTTTTCACGGCCAAGCTGTACAGCGCATAGACGCTGACAAATAGACCCATCAGCAACAGCAGCACATCCGCCTTGAGCCGCAGCAAAAACACCACGCCCACCGTGCAGCCCACTGCCATGCACGGCAGCAATCGGAACAGTTCATTGCGCGCCACCGCCTTGCGCGCGGGCAGCCAGTTGCCGAAGGCGGCGACGAAGTCCAGCAGCACCAACAAGGGGATGATCCGCGACAGCGGCATAAAGTGAATCAGCACCGGCCCAGCCACTAACGCCGTGCCGAAACCGGCAACGCCAAACACCACGTAGGCCGCGGCAATGCCCGAGACGATTAAAAGCCAATCGAGGGCAGAGAAGGGCAGTTGAGCGAGGACAGAGGCGAGCATGGAAAATCCACGGTTAAGGAATGGAGCACAGGTTAGCCAATGGCGAGCCATGCCGACTAATATGCAAAACCCTTACAAGTCATCTCGAAAAGAGATAGCCGCCATGACCTCGCTTCGTCAGTTGCGTTACTTCGCCGAGATCGCCGAATGCGGCAGCTTCACGCTCGCGGCGCAGCGCCTGTTTGTCGCCCAGTCGGCGCTAAGCCGGCACATCAAGGAGCTTGAACAGCACCTCGGCGCCTCGCTGTTTGAACGCACGGCGAGGCAGCCGCGTCTGACGCCCGCGGGCCAAGCCTTCTATGAACGTACGCGCCATGTGCTGGCCGAGCTGGAGAAAGCCGAGCGCCTGGCCCAGCAAATTGGCGAGGGTTTACGCGGCAGTGTGCGGCTTAGTCACTCCAGCACGGTGCCGATTACCGGCCTGCTGCTCGAACGCATCAGCGCCTACCTGAGCGACAACGCCGACGTCTCGCTGGACATCGCCCAGCAATCTTCCGAAGCCCAACTGCAGGACATCGCGGACGGTACGCTCGACGTGGGCCTGCTGCGTTTGCCAGTGCTTCGCCAGCGCGACGGTGTAGAAATTCACCCACTGTTCGACGAGCCGCTGTACCTCGCCGTTGCCGCTGCCCATCCGCTCGCGGGCGCCAAGAGCGTGCACCTGCGTCAGCTCAGCGAAGAGCGTTTTATCTCTATTCCCCACGGCCAGCGCGGGGGCTTGAGTTACCTGTCGGCGGCGTTGTGCATGCAAGCCGGTTTCTTCCCGCGCGCCGCGCAAGTGGTGTCGCGCAAGACCACGCAGTTGCAGTTGATTCAGGCAGGTTTTGGCATGGCGTTGCTGCCGCACAGCATGCGCGCGTTGGCACATGAGTCGGTGGTGTTCGTGCCGCTGAGTGATGAGGGAACGGCGAGTACCGTGGCGTTGGCCTGCACCAAGGAAAAAGGGGAGATGGTGGGGCGATTTGTGTCGGTGATGCGAGGCATGGCGGCAGGGTAATACTGGGTGTTTTTTCGAGTGTAGATGGGCAAGATGGTCGCCGCCGCAGACGCAAACGGCACGATCCATTTCTTTCGAAGACGCAAGCCGTGATCTGGATGGGGATGCGTTCTTGAATCGTGCCAATTTTTTCCAATATGCCTGGGTCTATGGACAAGCGAGCAGTGGCGATGGGCGTTGTAGCTGCGGCAGTTGCTTATGTCCTTGCTCGGCTGATTCTGTCGACTAAGACCACCGTAATTTCACACATCGATTCGCAACTGACATGGACCCTCATGGGTGGGTTGTACGAGTTGGCGCGAGCGCTTCCCTGGCTAGTAGGTGGCGCTGTGACGGGATATGTGTGCAACCAGAAGCCTATCCAAAACGGTGCCATCACCGGCGCGGCTTTTACATCGCTGTTCTGTTTGCTGGGACTGGTTCTGGTGAAACTTGACCCCGATGCAGAGCGCGTCCGGCTGGCTCAAATAGGCTATCCCTTGGTCAGGATTGCCGAATCGGTTGTGCTTTTTACCTTGTCGTCTTGTTTCGGGTTTTTGTTGCAGACGCAACAGCACCGGACGCGAGGAGAATAGCGCTGACGGTGGTCGGCGCGCCTGTTCTGCCATCCGTCGCGGCCAATGCAATCTCCCTAAACCTCTGCGCCTCACCGCCTTTCTACACCTGATCTCTCGAACCAGAAGGTGAACGGTATGAAAGCGATCAGAATCTCCCAATTCGGTGGCTCGGATGTCATGTCTTTTGAAGACGTAGACATGCCGCAGGCCAATTCCGGCGAGGTGTTGGTACGCGTCGTGGTGGCGGGTACCAATCCCGTTGATTACAAGATTCGCCAAGGCGAATTTCCGGACATTACCGAGAAAGACTTGCCGCTTACGCTGGGCCGCGAAGTCACTGGAGTTGTCGAGCAACTGGGCGATGGCGTCACCGATTTCAACGTCGGCGACCGCGTATTCGGCATGCTCGGAGCTGACGGCAGCTTCGCCGAGTTCGCTGCGGTGGCGGCAAAAAATCTGGCGAAGATTCCCGCGTCGCTCAGTTGGGAAAAGGCCGCCGGCTTACCGCTGGCCGGTCACACCGCCTGGCAGGCATTGGTCACCCACGGCAGCCTGGAGGCGGGGCAAAAAGTGTTGATCCATGGCGGCACGGGCGGGGTCGGGCATCTGGCGGTTCAGTTCGCCAAGATCAAGGGCGCGCAGGTGTACGCGACGGCTTCCACCGACAGTCTCACGTTTCTCAAGTCGCTCGGCGTAGACCGTGCGATTGATTACAAGCAGGAGCGTTTCGAAGACATTTGCCAAGACTTCGACTTGGTCATCGACCTCATCGGCGGCGAAACCCAGGCGCGCTCGTGGCAAGTGCTGGGCGAGGGCGGGCGGCTGGTGTCGACCCTGCAAATGCCCGACGCCCATCACCCCGATGCGGCCGGTAAAACCGGCACGCGATTTATGGCCGAGCCCAACGGCCTGGAGCTGACGCAGACTGCCGGGCTGGTGGAGGCTGATGATGTGTCGGTAGTTATTGCCAGGGTTTTTGACCTGCCGCAGGCGGCTGAGGCGCTGGATTACCTGGCTACTGAACATGTGCATGGCAAGGTGGTGTTGCGGGTGAATGGCGACGATTTATAAGCTTCCTGCTCCTTGCGTTCAGGCATTTCGTTGCACTAGCCAAACAGGCTGGTGGTTTCGGCATCAGCAGTTGCGTGCACATCGCCACACTTAAGGCACGCAACTGCCGCGGCATTCACCCATGCCTATGCTGCGGTGCCGATTTGTCCGCTCATCTAAACGCCTGCTCAAGCCGTTGCGCTGCGTTGAACACTCCGTTTTCTTACTTGAATCATTCAACCTCAGCACATTGGTCTTTCACCTTCGTCCGGTAAAGCCGACATCTTCACGCGCCCTGACCGCTTACCGTGTCTCACCTCCGCGAAGAAGACAAAACCATGCTGCGTTCGATGCACGCCATCGCCATTTTTTTGTTTCGCTTCAGCACTGCCCGGCTGTCAAAGCGAAGCACCCGCCATGTACATGTACTCAGTCAGCCCCACCAATCCTATGAAGCCCTTGACACAAGATTTCGGATTGTTTGAGGACGCAAACCAATGCAGCAAATTCGCAGATTGCGAACTCAGCACGGTCTTCCCCGAAACTGCCCTGACACCCAGTCCTGAAACGGGCTGCGAGTCTCTTTCTGTTGTCTCAATGGGACCGGCCTTGCGCCCGGCCGGCGTCAGTGCGTATGCAGAAGCAAAAGTATGGGTGGCGTTGATTTCCCCGGCGCAGGTGGGGCGGGCAAAGGCTGCGCGCGTCGTTGGATCGACCGATTCCAGGTTTGACGAAGCCGCTTACAAAGTGGCGCGCTCGTATGTATTCACGCCGACGCGATGCGCTGGGGTTGGGTACGAGGAGTACGTGATCGCCCCTGTGTTCTTCGGGCCTGCTTGACGATGGACGAGGCCAAGGAATTGAACAGCACTATCTCCACGACGCTGGTGCATGCGCCTGCCAAAGCGCCAGCCAAGACACAGTGCGAACAAGACATCGCAGGTAGCGGGGAAGCTCAAATCTGTAGGAGCGACTTTAGTCGCGATGCCCTTGATTCAAAAAACATCGCGACTAAAGTCGCTCCCACAGGGGGCGGCCGAAAATCGCACCGCTATTGATGCCTACAACGCATTCGTGCAAGCGCAAGGCGTGTTCAGCGATAGCGTGCGCAGCTTCTGAGGCCTCAGTTCCCCACGCAAAAATAAAGGCGAGCGCCATTCCTTGTTCGAACCCCGACGGTCCGATCCCGCCAGGGTGGCGGGGCGACCGTGCTGAAAATGCTCGCTCAGCGCGCCGATTTCACACGCCAGGTCCATTGACCGAGCGGACTGTTCTCTGCGGCTAACACGAACACCCCGTAGTCCTCGAGATAGTCGAAGCGTTGCGTCCATTCCATGCGTTTTGTTTTTATCTTGGTGCAGGTCAGCGGCTTAGCCGAGCCTTGCAGAGCCGCGTTTATCTGGCTGGCCGCTCGCGCAGCGCCGACCTGGCAGGTCACGGTGCTGGTGAAGGGCTTCGGGCCAGTGGCTTGCGTTAACGAGTAAGCGACCTCACTGCCTTGCGGCAGGTTTTTCCAGTCACCTTTGAAGTCCAAACCGATAACCGGAGACTTGTCGCTGACTTGCTCGCCGGTGCTGCGGTCGAACGAGCGACTGGCGAGGTCTATCAATCCGCGAAAGGTCAGGCGCAGCTCTGTACCCAGCGCTGCATCGTTGGGCTGCACCAGGAGCTGGCCGCTTTGGGGATCGTGAGTGAAGACGTCTTCACGATGGACGTCGGTAACTGTGTGCTTCGCCATCACGGTTGCATCGTAACGGTAGTCCACAGCCTGCAACGTCAAGCGTGGTGGCGGAAGCTGAAGGGCGTCGATTGCGGCTAACACAGCAGGCGGGGCTACCGGGGTATCCAATTGGGGCATCAGTGGCGTACGTGCCGGCGGCTTGGGCAGCATTGCCCACTCGGCCGCCGGCTTACAGATCAAGTCGAGCAGGCGCTGGTCATCTTGCCCCTGCGGTGCGATCAGCGGCGTGGCTTGGCCATAGAGCGTGCCGGTGAGCACGGCGCCATTGGCATCGGTTGAAAACTGGCTTAAGCGTTTGAATGTGCGTTGTGTGCAATCGACGGCTAAACGCTCATGCCGTTGGGCTACCAAGGTTCTTTCAGCCCCCATTTGATAGCGTGCCGGGTAGCGTGCGGTCCATAGCATCAGGCGCCCGTTTTCCGTCTTCGCGCTGTTGCGGTCGAGCAAGAGCCAGTCCTGGTTCTCGGCTGTATCCAAGGCTCGCCAGTCTGGTGTCGCACGATAGTCACAGGCTGCACGACGTTGTTCACTGCGTTGCAGTAACTGAAGCTGAGCGTCAGGCAGGCGGGCCGAATCATCATCAGAAAAAGCGTGCATGTAACCACCAGATGTCAGGTAGTACATGCTGGCGGTTGGCTCGCTGCAGGAGGCATCGAAGCGCGCCAATGCAGCGTGTTCGCCGGAAGAGATTACGAGGTAGGTGACGCGATCGCCGGCTCGCATGATCGTATCGGGGTTGGCCGCCGAGTTGATCACACTCTCGAAGACCGTGAGACCTGGTTGCTTCGAGGGTTTTGACGGGGCTGAGCTACAGGCCGCCAGAGCGAGCGATAGTGCAGCCAGAAGTGAACTACGTGCGTCCATGCTGAAAACTCAAGGGTGAAAAAAGGCGCGATTGTATCGGCAAGACGGCGTCCGAGACAGGTAGTGTTTGTTACCCACCGATCACCGGCCCAACCCAACTGGAAAAATCGGTGACTCTATCAACACGCTCCGAGGCTTCTCCCTTGAACGCCCTTGTCACTCGCCTCAAACACTGGGCCCATCGCCTGAAAACCAACCTGGTTTTGCTCTGGCTCTGCTGCCGCGATGCGGCCATGCCGTGGCTGCCGAAGTTGGTTGCCTTGGCCACCCTGGCGTACGCGGCCAGCCCCATCGATTTGATTCCGGATTTCGTGCCGGTGGTGGGTTATTTGGACGATCTGCTGCTGTTGCCGTTGGGCATTGCCTTGGCGCTGCGCCTGACGCCGGCCGCTGTGCAGGCGCGTTGTCGGCCCGCGGCCGAGGCGATGGCGGGGCAGCGCTTGGCGCTGAAGGGTCGCTGGTTAATGGCGGGTGTGATTGTGTTGAGTTGGCTCGCGCTGGGCGGGTGGCTCTGGTGGTATGGCGGGCAGTGGTTCGTCAACTGAGCGGCCGATGGCTGAGCGCAAATCCCTGGGTGAAATGCCGAAGCGCGCGCGAAAACTCACGGCAAATCGGGACGCCGAGGCGTAGCCGTTGCACGCGGCGATGTCGCTGACCTGCCGGCTGGTGGTCTGTAGCAAATGCAGCGCCGTGCCGAGGTCGGATTTCTTTAAGAATTTCGCGAAAGCTGCGCTGTTCGCTGTTCAATTGCCGTCGCAATGTCGAGGCGCCGAGGTGCAGTTTCCGCGCGGCGCTTTCTACCGTCCAGTCGCTGCCGGGGGCGCTCATGATCAGGTGCTGCAAGCGCTCGCTCAGCGGGTCGTGACGGTCTTTCGAAAAGCGGGCCGGCAAGGCCCGCTAGCCCCAAGCCAAGCAATACCGCCTCGCCATATAAGGTGCGCAGGGCATCGGGGGCGCCGGCGTTCACGGCCTGTAAAAGGTGATCCCAGGCTTGGCTGGTGTGGGCGTCGAGCGGCACGCTGAGGTCCTGGGCCGAGCCGCGATGGGCGTCCAGTTGCTGCCGGTAGCGCGCGTGAAAATCGCGCAATAGCTCGGTGGGGAAACTGATGGCATCGGCAATGTAGTGGCCGTGCTTGCCGGGAATATTGGTGACCGCCAGTTCATAACCTGCCGGCAACAGCACCAGATGCTGAGGCCCGCCGCGCATTTCTTTGCCGTCCCAGTGCAGCACTTTTTCGCCCTGTCGAACGCGGCACAAGGTGGTGACGAACACGGTGACTCGCTGCAACGCATGGTGCTGGCGAGCCTTGATCACGCAGGCAGAAATTCGGCTTTCCTGGTGTTGAATGCCGGCAGAAGAGGGCATGGCAGTTAGCGTCCGTACACGGGGGTGAGCGTGGCCTTTTCCAGAACATTGGCGTTGAGCATGTAGCCCACGAGCGCGCCGCTGGCCTGGTTGTCGAGCGGCAGTTTATCCACTTCTTCAATGCCCACACGGTGAATTGGTAGCGATGGGGTTTGTCGCCCACCGGCGGGCACGCGCCACCGAACTGCGCGGTGCCGTAATCGCTGCGCCCTTGCACAGCGCCGGTCGGCAAGGTGCTGGCGTTGGCGGCGGCGGGTAACGCGTTAACAGAGTCGGGCAGGTTGAAGACGGTCCAGTTGCCACCAGCCGCTGCCGGTGGGCGCGTCCGGGTCGTACACGGTGATGGCGAAGCCTTTGGTGCCCGCCGGTGCGCTGGCTCCACGACAATGCGGGCGAGACGTTACCGCCTTCACAACCAAAGCCCTGGTACACCTGGCGCGTATCCAGGCGGCGGTTGTCGGCGATGTCCGGGCTGCTCAGGGTCAAGCCTTGGGCCTGGGCCAGGCTGGCGGCGGTGAAGGCGATTGCGCCGATCAATACACGACTGTTCATAGGCTCACTCAGGGTCGTTGGATGAGCCTCGATCAATACATGGCGCCGCCACCTGCACTGTGCCGAAACGCTCGGCGCCTGTGCGCAAACGCTCGCTGTGAGCGCGCGCGGTGCCGACGCTACAATAGCGACCCATCGGTTTTTTCCCCTGCCGCCCCTGGAGCCCAGCCGCCCATGTTCACTCTTGTACACCTGGACACCCCGCCGCCCGAGTCGCTGAAAGGCCAAGTGCTGCAAATGGTGGTCGACTACTTCACCGATATCAGTCCGGTGCCGCTAACGCCTGAAAATCCGCTGTTTCAGCTGTACCAGTACGTGATCGGCTTTGAGGTGCACTTGTATCTGCAAGCCATGGGCGAGGCGCAACCGAGTGCGCCTCGGTTGGTGTTGGCGCTGGATGATGAAGACCCGTCACAGGTGTTGGGCTTTGCCTTGTATTTGCCCAGCCATGACGATGCCCAAGCCTGCACCCTGGCGTATATGGCAGTACAAGCCAACGGTCGGCGGCGCGGAATGGCGCGGGCCATGGTGGCGAAAATCATCGAGCAGCGCCCGCATATGGAGTTGGCGTGCGTGGCCAGCCAGGTGCCGGCCTTCGAGGCAATGGGCTTTCGCGTGCTGGCCGCTCAGGGCCCGCAGGTGCTGATGAACACACGCGTGCAGCGCTCCAGCGGCATGGTGGCGGTACAAGATCAGGCGCCCATCTATCAGTCCAAAGAGGTGCGGCAGATTCACACGTATCTGCTTAAACAGCACGGCGACACGGCCATGCGCGAGGCGGAGTACGAGCGCGACCGCCTGCTCGATCAGCTCGCCGATGACGCGCAGGCGCTCGTCAAAGAACGGTTCCCCACGTTTCACTGAGCAGGGTTGCGGTAAGTTCATTCGCCAACCGGCTGTTGGTCGGAAGTGTCGAACCGGCGCTGCAGGCAACCGCTCGTACGTACACAACGTCGTCATCCGCCGCTAAGCGCGACTATGCCGACGACGTCTTTACGAACGACTGCCGGAGTTTCGCCATGTGTAAATGTATTGTTCAACACGCTTCATCCACGGATTTTTCTGAGTTATTTGCACATACCGAAACTCGCCTGGTCAGCGGCGAATCCAGAGCCATGGGCAGCCGGCATTCGGCGGCTACGTTCGCGACATCTGGGCAGAAAAAGCGTGATCAAACCCAATATGCCGGTCAGCGTTTTACGCCAGCGTGACGGCGAGATCGAAAGCGTGAAAGTGCGCTGGGGCTGGTCGCCGGTGTGGGCGATGGGCACGATGCCGCCGCGTACCCAGATGCCGTTGCACCTGGTGATGCGCTCGAAAGTGTTCGACCGCGTGCGCAGCAATGGCCGCGTGTTGGTGCCGGTGGACGGTTGGTACGACCTGCCCGCCGACGCGCCGCTCGATCAGCCGCTGCGCCTTAGCTACACCACCTCGCGCCGCTCCACGCCGTTATTCCTCGCCGGCCTTGCGCAAATCAGCGAGAAGCCCAGCGGCTGTGATGGCATGGCATTTATGACCTGCAGCCACAATGATTACTCCCAGCGGCTGCTGGCCTTCACCGCCGAACATGCCATGCAGTGGCTGGACCCGGATCTGCAATGGGAGCAGGCGCAACATATGGCCTTGCACCTGGCCGTGGACGAGCCGCAGCTGGAGCACGTTCTCACCTCACCCCGGCAGCTTCAGGCACGGCGCTAAGTGCGCATGCCAGCGCACTGATCGGGCACGGCTTTCTTGTCCCGTGCCCGGTCCCACAAACGCACCTCAAGGCTGTTATGCACGGCGGTCGCACAGACCGCCGCCTGGCCGGTCGCCACACTGATCTGTTTCAGCGAATCCACCACATCCCCCACGGCATAAAGTCCCTCGACCGTGGTGCGTTGATGTGCGTCCACCTGCAGCGAGCCGCCGTCCGTGGCCTGCGCGCCGAGGTGAGTGGCCAGCTCTGAACACACCTGTGAGCCCAGTGACGGATAGACGATATCGAAATGAAATTGCTCGCCCTTGCAGGTGAGCACGCGCACCTGTTCGCCGGCAATTTCCAAATGCTCCACACGGTCACTGATCAGCCGTATGTCCGCGTGCTGCGCCACCGCCACGGCTTCCTCGCAGGCCTGACTGTCACCGTGAACCAACACGGTCACACGGTCGGTAAAGTTGCGCAGAAACAGCCCATGACTGATCGCGCAATGGGCCTCGCCATACACCGCCACGTCGTCGCCATCAATCTCGTAGCCATCGCAAATCGGACAGAGCCGAATTGATGACTGCGCCACGCCGTCGTAGGGCCGGTCCATGTCCGGCAAGGTATCGACAATGCCCGTCGCTAACACCACGCGCCGCGCGGTAATCGCGCGGCCGTTGAGTTGGGCAGCGAACCCGGTGCTGGTTTTTTCCAGGCTGTGCACGCGGCCGGCTTCGAGGGCGGCGCCATAGCGCGTGGCCTGTTCACGCAGACGGGCGAGCAGTTCATTACCGGAAATGCCGGGCGGGAAACCTGGGTAGTTATGCGACAGCGGAATCAGGCTGGCACGGCTGCGGCCACCGTCGGCCACCAGTACGCGGCGGTGGTAGCGGCTCAGATAAACCGCCGTGGTCAGCCCGGCCGGGCCTGCGCCGATGATTAAACAATCCAGCTCGGCATGCCCGGTACCGACCGGAGCGGATTCGGGTTGATCAAACAAGGCGGTGTAGTCGTGTGCATCTGCGCTCATCAGCCGGTCCTCGCCATTGCGTCTTAGCAACGGACCTCCAGCTAGCGGCCCATGATTGGCCGAAACGACAAGCGGCTGTTCAGCGTTGGGTGTGCGAACCCATCGCGACTAAAGTCGCTCCCACACAAGCCACCCCCACGCTCCATTCGTCGCCCGCCCCGAATGCCGCCGTTTACCTCGCAGTCGATTTTCTACGGCGCCCCTGAAGGCGCTGCGTGATCACCGATGAGGACTTCAACCCATGTCGAAAATCGACTCACTGTTGGATAACAGGGGAACGCCCCTGGACAAACAAACCTTCACCTGGCGCGACCTGGCCGGCAAACCGATCAGCAAACTGGACGACGATGCATTCACCCGAGTGAGGGTGATTTTGATGAATGGTGTGGAGTCTGACGCGCTGCGGCTCAAGCATTTCGGCGCGCGTTTCCACAAGGAATTGCAACTGCCGCTGGCCCAGGTTCGCCGCGCCGAGCAGCATCAGATGACCGCCGTGAACTGGCTGTTGTCGGCTGACCATTCGCCGCTGGAAACCACCGTCGCGTATGAGCAGGTGGCGATAGAGGTAACCGCTGCGGTGGCACAGAACGAGCCGGATCCGTACCAGGCGCAAACCTACCGCTTCGGCCTGCTGGAAGACTTCGACCACCTGTATCGCTACGCCGCGATGCTTGATCGGCTGGAGGGCAAAGACGCCAACAATATTTTGCAGGGCTACACCGACCTGGTTCCCGGCCGGCCCACCAGCGAGCATCACCGCGCGCCCGACGACGACCTGCGCAACAACTATGAGAAAGACAGCGCTGCGCTGATCACCAAAATTCACGCCGCGTTGATCACCGGCGCCGAGTACCAGACCCACGACTACTACATGAACATCGGCCCGCTGTTTGCCGATCCGGTGGCCCGTGCGTTGTATGCCGAAATCGCCTCGGTGGAAGAGCAGCACGTTACCCAATACGGCTCGCTGCAAGACCCCAGCGAATCGTTTATGGAGAAGTGGTTGGTGCACGAAGCGATGGAGGTTTACACCTACGCCAGCTGCGCCGAGCAGGAAGAAAATCCGCGCATCAAGGCGCTCTGGGAACGCTTCGTTGACTACGAACTGGGCCACCTCAACCTGGCCTGCGAGCTGTTTAAAAAATACGAGCGCCGTGACCCGGCCGAGGTGCTCGCCGGCGAGCTGCCACGCATGATCGAGTTCAAAAGCCAGCGCGATTTCGTGCGCGAAACCTTGTCCCGCGAAGTGGATTTGCGCGCCCATGGCATCGACTACGTGCCCAAGGAACAAGAAGGCCGGCCGTCGCTGGACTACCGCAGTGAGGTCAACTCAGGCGGTGTGCCTGCCAACGTCGTCTCGGCCGGCTACACCTTTAAACCCGGCACGGAACTCAACCCAGTGGGAGAAAAGCTATGACAGAGCGTCAAGTTATCATCGGCAGCAACCGCACTGGCGTGCAGACCTCGCCGGAGCACACGGCCCGGCAACTGGAAGCGACTCGCCTGTTTCCCGCCGACGTGCCTGGCGACATCAGCGCGTACACCGCCGAGCGTGAACGGGCGATTCGTGAGGCGGATTTGATCGGCTCTGTGCCCGCGCCCGGCAACGCTAAAGGCATGGTGAAAACCGCGCTGGATAAAACCATGGGCAAGGCGCCCGAAGTGCTGATCGACAAGCTGGGTGAACGCCTGGCCTTCGAGCGTTCCGGCGTGCGCTTGTATGAAGCCATGATCGCCAAGGCCACGTCCGCGCCGGGCGCCGATCCTGGCCTGGTCGACACACTGCGGCACATTCAGCGCGAGGAAGCCGAGCACATGAACCTGGTGCGCGAAGCCATCGAAACCCTAGGCGGCGACCCGACTGCCATGACGCCGTGCGCTGATGTGGCCGGGGTCAAAGCCATGGGCGTGCTGCAAGTGATCACCGACCCACGCACCACCGTGTCGCAGTCGATGAGCGCGATTCTGACCATCGAACTGGAAGACAACGCCGCGTGGGAGTTGCTGATAGAGCTGGCGCGAAAGGGCGGTCACCCGCTGATTGCCAATACGTTCGAGAAGGCCCTTCAGCAAGAGGAAAACCATCTGGCGATGGTGCGCGAGTTTGTCCGTAACGACCTGCTCGATCAGGTGAGCTGAGCCGTGCGCACGGGGTGGTTTCATGCCGCAACGGCGTGAAGCCACCAGCTAACCCAGCTTCTCCCAAAACGCTTCAGCCGACGGGCTGATGGGCGCGACAGGGCGGGTGATGTGGATATCCAGCGGTATATCCCAGCGCTCATCGAGGGCGCGCCTGAGCCGCGCGTCGACGATTTCCTGCTCCGTCAGGCTTTTGGGCAACCAGGCGATGCCTTTGTTTTCCAGCGCCATGGACATCAGCACGGCGGCCAACGGGCTGCTGAACAGCGGTTCCAACGGCGGCGCTTGCTCGCCCAGCAAGCGGTGGCTGACGATTCGCCCCAGGCCCGACTCTTCGGTGTAGGCGAGGTAGGGCAGGGCGTCGGCGCCGTTGCCAAACTCGGCCGAAGCGCCCATCAGCGGCATCAGCACATCGTGACCAATCACCTTACTAACGAACTGCTCCGGCGGCAGCAGCGGCGGCACGTCGGGGTGGCGATGGCAGAGCAAAAACTGCACCTGGCCGTGCACCAGCATGTGCTCGCACACCGCCATGCTGCCGGAGTCCAGGCGCACTGCTTCAATGGGCGCGCCTTTGTCGGCGCTGCGAATCCAACGCGGGAAAAACGTAAACGACAGCGAATGGGTGGCGGCAAACAGCAGGGTTTTCGCCGCTTTGCCGGCCACTTCCTGGGCTTCGGCGCGAATGCGGTACAGCCGGCTGGCGGCGTCTTGGGCGCTGGCCAGAATGTGCTTGCCCGCCTCGGTCAACGTGGCGCCCTGGGGCGTGCGAATGAACAGCTCGACACCCAGCCAGGTTTCCAGTGAACGTACCCGGCGGCTAAATGCCGGTTGCGTAATGTGCCGCGCTTCGGCGGCGCGAACGAAGCTGCCATAGGTGGCCAGCGCTGCAAAATCTTCGAGCCAGACGAGTTCCATCGGGGCAATGCCGTTTGTGCATGGGGTGCCGCATTAATAGCATTGGGCGCGCTCCGGAGCCAAGTTTACGGTGACCTCCTCAACAACAAGAGGAACGCGCCATGCGTATCGTCGACATCCGCGAAAACCGTTTCCATTGCCTCGCCCATTGCCAACGCCTACATCGACTTCTCGAAAATGACCTGTTCGGTCGTGGCGGTGGTTACCGATGTGATCCGCGACGGCAAGCCGGTAATCGGTTACGGCTTCAACTCCAACGGCCGCTACGGTCAGGGCGCGCTGATGCGTGACCGCTTCCTGGCGCGCATCACCGAAGCCGACCCGGAGTCGCTGATCGACAAGGAACACAACAACCTCGACCCGTTCGCCATCTGGAAAACCCTGATGACCAACGAGAAGCCCGGCGGCCACGGCGAGCGCTCGGTGGCAGTCGGCACCATCGACATGGCGGTGTGGGATGCTGTGGCGAAAATTGAAGGTAAGCCGCTGTACCGCCTGCTCGCGGACCGTTACCGCAACGGCCAGGCCGACGACAAGTGTGGGTGTACGCCGCCGGCGGTTACTACTACCCCGGCAAAGACGACACCAAGCTACAAGACGAAATGCGCAGCTACCTCGACCGCGGCTACAACGTGGTGAAGATGAAAATCGGCGCGGTGCCGTTGGCCGAAGACATTCGCCGTATCGAGTCGGTGATCAAAGTCGTGGGCGACGGCAGCCGGTTGGCCGTGGATGCCAATGGCCGCTTCGATCAACGCACGGCAATTGCCTACGCCGAGGCGCTCAAGCCGTACAACCTGTTCTGGTACGAAGAAGCCGGCGACCCGCTGGACTACGCCCTGCAAGCCGAGCTGGCCAATCACTACGAACTGCCGATGGCCACCGGCGAAAACCTGTTCTCTCACCAGGACGCGCGCAACCTGCTGCGCCACGGCGGCATGCGTGCCGACCGCGACTATGTGCAGTTCGACTGCGCGCTGTCGTACGGGCTGGTGGAGTACATGCGCACGCTCAAGGTCATGGAGGAACTGGGCTGGTCGTCGCGCCGCGTGGTGCCCCACGGCGGCCACCAGATGTCGCTGAACATCGCTGCCGGTTTGCACCTGGGCGGCAACGAATCCTACCCGGATGTGTTCCAGCCCTTCGGCGGTTTCGCCGACGGCATTCAGGTGCAAGACGGTTACGTCGGCCTGCCGGATATTCCAGGCGTGGGCTTTGAGGCCAAGTCGGCGCTGTACGCGGTAATGCGCGAACTGGGCGAGGGGCTGATTGAGCATTTCCACTGCCTCGCCACATGCGGGGCAGTGGCGTTTTTAGCGCGCCGCACAGGCGCCCGGTCACACCCACCGAACACAACAATAAAACGAGGTGCATGATGCAAACGTCCAGAACGCGCTGGTATGGCCAGCTGTATGTTCAGGTCCTGATCGGTATCGCCATCGGCGCGGTACTGGGTTACGTCGAACCGCAATTCGCAGCCCGCCTGCAACCCTTGGCAGACGGCTTTATCAAGCTGATCAAAATGCTCCTGGCGCCGATCATTTTCGGCACCGTGGTGGTCGGCATCGCCAAAATGGGCAGCATCAAGGAAGTGGGGCGCATCGGCGTCAAGGCGCTTATCTATTTTGAAATTCTGTCCACCATCGCCCTGGTCATTGGCCTGGTGGTGGTCAACGTGCTCAAGCCCGGCGTGGGCATGAACATCAACACCGAATCGCTTGATGGCAGCGCCATCGGCAAGTACACCCAGGTCGCAAGCGAGCAGGGCGGCGCGGTGGATTTCTTCCTCAACATCATTCCGCACACCTTTATCGACGCCTTCGCCAAAGGCTCCATGCTGCAGGTGATTTTGATCTCGGTGCTGATGGGCGTGGCGCTGGTGCAGATGGGCGAGGTGAGCAAGCCGCTGATCAACACCATCGACCTGTTCCTGCAAGGGCTGTTCAAAATCGTCGCCATGGTCATGCGCCTGGCGCCGCTGGGTGCCGGTGCCGGCATGGCGTTCACCATCGGCAAATACGGCATTGGCACTTTGCTGTCGCTGGGCCAATTGCTGGTCGCGCTGTACCTGACCACGTTAGTGTTTGTGGTGCTAGTGCTGGGCACCGTGGCCAGGTGGTCGGGGCTGCCGTTGCTGCAATTTTTGCGCTACTTCAAGGATGAAATTCTGGTCACCCTCGGCACCTGTTCAACCGAAGCTGTGCTGCCGCGCATGATGGTCAAACTGGAAAAACTCGGCTGCAAGAAATCAGTGGTGGGCATGGTGCTGCCGACCGGCTACACCTTCAACGCCGACGGCACCTGCATTTATCTGACCATGGCGGCGATCTTCGTCGCGCAAGCCACCAATACGCCGCTGACCATGTGGGACCAGATGGTGCTGCTGGGCGTATTGCTGCTGACCTCCAAAGGTTCGGCCGGGGTAGCCGGCGCCGGCTTTGTGACCTTGGCCGCGACGCTGACCACGATTCACTCCATTCCACTGGTAGGGCTGGTGCTGCTGCTGGGCATCGACCGCTTCCTCAACGAAGCGCGGGCGGTGACCAACCTGATAGGCAACGGCATCGGCACCATCGCCATCGCCAAATGGGACAACGCGTTTGACCTGGCCACCGCCCAGCGTGAAGTGGCGGCGCAGAAACAGGAGTCGGCGCGGGCCAAGGAAATGACTGCCAAGTCTCTGTAGCAGCCAGCAAGCACGCTCCCACGCAACCTGTGGGAGCGGCTTCAGCCGCGATCTTTTGCTTTGGCTACAGCGCCTTAGCGGTTACGCCCCAGCGCCTCATGGCTGCTCACCCAATCGCCAGCCAAAATCGCCGAGGTCAATGACACATCGCCAGCCAGCACCACGGCGGCGATGATTTCCGCCAGCTTGTCGGCCTTGCCGGCGCCGTAACAGTCGAGCATTTGCAGGCACTCGCGCTGGGTTGGCAGGCTGGTGCCGCCGCCATGGGTGGCGCAAATGACGGCGGGCAGGGTGACCGACCAGTAGTAATCGCCGTTATCCAACAGTTGGCCGTAGGTAATGCCGCCATGGGATTCAGCCACGTTGGCGGCGTCTTGCCCGGTGGCGATAAACAGCGCCGCCAAGCCATTGGCCGAATGCGCACCGCTGTACGCGGCACCGGCTTGAATGGCGCCCACTGCGGCAATTTGCCGGTAGCGATACAGGTTGGCCGGGTCAACGCGCAGCAGTTCATGGGCCACTTCACGCTTGAGGGTGAACTCGGCGATCACCCGTTTGCCACGGGTCTGGATCATGTTCATGGCCGAGTGTTTTTTGTCGGTGTCGATGGCGCCGGAAAGAATGTAGCGCGGCTGAAGCGGATGGTTAGCCTTGATCCACTCGCAGGCAGCGTACGTTGCTTTGCTGGTCATGTTCTGCCCGGCGGCATCGCCCGTGGTGTAGCAAAAGCGGGTGTAGAGCATGTTCGCCACCGGGTACTGCTCGATCTCGAACAGCTTGCCGCTGCGGGTGGTGGTTTCGGTGACGGCCTTGATGGTTTCGAACTCGCTCACCAGCCAGGCGCCAAACTCGCGGGCTTGCAGGGCGTCGTTGAACATAAACACCGGGGCGCGTTGCATGGAGTGTTTGACCACGGTGGTTTTCACCCCACCCGAGGCGCTGATGGCGCGCATGCCACGGCTGTAGCTGGCCAGCAGCGTGCCTTCGGTGGTGGCCATGGGAATGTAGAAATCGCCGCGCGCATGTTCGCCCTCAATGCGCAGCGGGCCCGCCAGGCCGAGGGGCATTTGCACCACGCCGATAAAATTTTCGATGTTGCCGCGCGTGACTTCTGGGTCGATGGCGTACTGGCCGACGGTATCCAGCGAGGCACCGGTTTGCGCCTTGATGAACTCGCGGCGCACGGTGGCCTGTTCGGTGGAGTAATCGTTGTCGGGGTGACGGGGAATCGGAACGCCTCTGGACATCATGCTCTCCTGCATAGTCGTGCTCACGGCACGGTCGGTCGAATCAGCCTAGGTGAAAATCCATGCCCCGCAGTGTGCCCAACGGCCAGCGCACCGGCTTGCCCGACTGCGCCAATCAGGTGATCCAGCGCGTCAATCTGCACAGCGTCCGGCGCTCGGTTTTCCGAACGCGACTTGCTGGTCGGTTCGGGAAACCGGACATTGCCGTCAGGTTGGTCTTGCCGGTTAAGCATAAAAAGTCTTATGGATCAGTCGCTTACTGGTTTTAGTCAGCCTTGGCACAAGACATGCTCTATCCCCAATGACTGCTCGTTACGCCAACCCCTTCGACGGTGGCGAGCCGGCAACGCACAAAAGGGCCAGCGAACTGGCTCCATAAAAAAAACAACATTGAGGAAATTTGATGCGCATCGTCCCCCATCTCCTGGGCGCAGCCATGGCCGCCGCTCTGCTTGCTCCCCACGCTGTTGCTGCCGAACTGACCGGCACCCTCAAAAAAATCAAAGAATCCGGCGTGATCACCCTCGGTCACCGTGACGCCTCGATCCCTTTCTCCTACATCGCCGACGCCAGCGGCAAGCCGATGGGCTACTCCCACGACCTGCAACTGAAAATTGTCGAAGCGCTGAAGAAAGACCTCGACATGCCCGACCTCAAGGTCAAGTACAACCTGGTTACCTCGCAAACCCGTATTCCGTTGGTGCAAAACGGCACCGTCGACGTGGAATGCGGTTCCACCACCAACAACGTGGAACGCCAGCAGCAAGTTGATTTCTCCGTGGGCATTTTCGAAATCGGCACCCGACTGCTCTCCAAGAAAGACTCGGTGTACAAAGACTTCGCCGACCTTAAAGGCAAGAACGTGGTGACCACCGCCGGCACCACGTCCGAGCGCATTCTCAAGTCCATGAACGCCGACAAGCAGATGGGCATGAACGTGATCTCGGCCAAAGACCACGGCGAGTCGTTCCAGATGCTGGAGTCGGGTCGCGCCGTGGCGTTCATGATGGATGACGCCTTGCTGGCCGGCGAAGCCGCCAAGGCCAAGCGCGCCGATGATTGGGCCGTCACCGGCACCCCGCAGTCGTACGAAATTTACGGCTGCATGGTGCGCAAGGGCGACGAGCCGTTCAAAAAGGCCGTCGATGACGCCATCGTCGGTGTCTACAAGTCGGGCGAAATCAATGCCATTTTCGACAAATGGTTTATGAAGCCCATCCCACCAAAAGGCCTCAACCTGAACTTCCCAATGAGCGAAGAACTCAAGGCCCTGATCGCCAACCCGACCGACAAAGCGGCTGACGACAAAAAGTCCTGATCCCTCTCTGACCGTACCTCCCGAGTGCGCCAAGCGCTCGGGAGAGTGCTGCGTGCCGTTTGCGCGGACCGCGGCGAGCCTGTGTCTTTCGAACGATCTGAGGGGAGACCCGAATGAATTACAAATGGGACTGGAATGTGTTCTTCAGGTCCACCGGCGTGGGCAGCGAGACCTATCTCGACTGGTTCATTTCCGGGCTGGGCTGGACCATCGCCATTGCCGTCGTGGCCTGGATTGTCGCGCTGCTGTTGGGTTCGGTGCTGGGCATTATGCGCACCGTGCCAAACCGGCTGGTGGCCGGCATCGCTACCTGCTACGTCGAGCTGTTTCGCAACGTGCCGCTGCTGGTGCAGCTGTTTATCTGGTACTTCCTGGTGCCCGATCTGCTGCCGCAAAACCTGCAGGATTGGTACAAGCAAGACTTGAATCCCACCACCTCGGCTTACCTGAGCGTGGTCGTTTGCCTGGGCCTGTTCACCGCCGCGCGGGTGTGCGAGCAAGTGCGCACCGGCATTCAGGCGCTGCCCCGTGGCCAGGTATCCGCCGCGCGAGCCATGGGCTTCAGCCTGGCGCAAATCTACTGGAACGTGCTGCTGCCGCAGGCTTACCGCATCATTATTCCGCCGCTTACCTCCGAGTTCTTGAACGTGTTCAAAAACTCTTCGGTTGCCTCCCTGATCGGCCTGATGGAACTGCTCGCGCAGACCAAACAGACCGCCGAGTTTTCCGCCAACCTGTTTGAGGCGTTTACCCTCGCCACGCTGATCTATTTCACCTTGAACATGAGCCTGATGTTGCTGATGCGCGTGGTGGAGAAAAAAGTCGCGGTGCCGGGCCTGATTTCCGTAGGGGGGTGAGTGATGGAACTCGACTTCTCGGGCATCGTTCCGGCCTTGCCGGGCTTGTGGAACGGCATGATTCTGACCCTGCAACTGATGGCGCTAGGCGTGGTCGGCGGCATTATTCTCGGTACCGTGTTGGCGCTGATGCGCCTGTCGCACAACAAGCTGCTGGCCAACTTGGCTGGCGCCTACGTCAACTACTTCCGTTCGATACCGCTGCTGCTGGTCATCACCTGGTTCTACTTGGCGGTGCCGTTCGTGCTGCGCTGGATCACGGGCGAAGACACGCCCATCGGCGCCTTCGCCTCATGCATCGTGGCCTTCATGATGTTTGAAGCCGCGTACTTCTGCGAAATCGTCCGCGCCGGCGTGCAGTCGATTCCCAAGGGCCAGATGGGCGCGGCGCAAGCACTCGGCATGAGCTACGGCCAAGTGATGCGCCTGATTATTCTGCCCCAGGCTTTTCGCAAGATGACCCCGCTGCTGTTGCAGCAAAGCATCATCCTGTTCCAGGACACCTCGCTGGTGTACGCCGTTGGCCTGGTCGACTTCCTCAACGCCTCGCGCGCCAGTGGCGACATTATCGGGCGCTCGAACGAGTTCCTGATTTTCGCCGGGGTTACCTATTTCACCATCAGCTTTGCCGCCTCGCTGCTGGTCAAGCGTCTGCAAAAGAGGTTCGCCGTATGATCTCCATCAAGAACGTCAACAAGTGGTATGGCGACTTCCAGGTGCTGACTGATTGCAGCACCGAAGTCCAGAAAGGCGAAGTGATCGTGGTGTGCGGGCCGTCGGGCTCGGGTAAATCCACCCTGATCAAATGCGTCAACGCGCTGGAGCCGTTTCAAAAGGGCGACATCGTGGTCGACGGCACCTCCATTGCCGACCCGAAAACCAACCTGCCCAAACTGCGCTCGCGCGTGGGCATGGTGTTCCAGCATTTCGAGTTGTTCCCGCACCTGACCATCACCGAAAACCTGACCATCGCGCAGATCAAAGTGCTCGGCCGCAGCAAGGAAGAGGCCACCGCCAAGGGGCTGCAATTGCTTGAGCGGGTTGGCCTGTCGGCGCATGCACACAAGCATCCGGGCCAGCTCTCCGGCGGTCAGCAGCAACGCGTGGCGATTGCCCGAGCGTTGGCCATGGACCCCATCGTCATGCTGTTCGACGAACCGACGTCGGCCCTCGACCCGGAGATGGTCAACGAAGTGCTCGACGTGATGGTGCAACTGGCCCAGGAAGGCATGACCATGATGTGCGTAACCCACGAAATGGGCTTCGCCCGCAAAGTGGCCGACCGCGTGATCTTCATGGACGCCGGCAAAATCATTGAAGACTGCAAGAAGGAAGAATTCTTCGGCGACATCAGCCAGCGCGCCGAAAGGACTCAGCACTTTTTGAACAAGATTTTGCAGCACTGAGGCTATCTGCGGGCTGGCCGATAATCGCGACATCCGCTTGCTACGCGTTGATGCAAGCAGAGCAGCGGAGACACCCCTGCACCGCTCTGCTTTTCCCACAGTAAGAGGCGTAGCGAGCGGACGTCAGCCGTAGCCGGCCAGCGCGCAGGAACCGCAGCGTACTCAAGTACGTGAGGATTCCGAGCACTGCCCGGGTGCGGATGGCGTTCGCGCAGTAGCCGTAGCTAGGTGCAAGAAAAGGTTATGTGATGAAATGCGACTCTTCTCTCCATCGCGCCGTGTCGCCATCACTCGCCGTGAAACCCCGTCTGATCCGCCACCTCTTTCTGCCGCCACTGGTCATCGCCCTGATGATCAGCCTGGGCTTTGTCGGCTTCTGGGCCAGCGAGCACGTGGGCATTCGCAGCCTCAGCGAAAACGGCCAGCGGCAGCTGGAACTGCATGCCCGCGCGGTTGAAAGCGAGATCAGCAAGTACACCTATTTGCCCAGCCTGTTGGAGCTTGAGTCCAGCGTCTCCGAGCTGCTGGCCGATCCAACGCCAGAGCATCGGCAAACCGTCAACGATTACCTCGAAGGCCTGAACCGCCGCAGCCGCAGCCGCGCCATTTACGTGATGGACACCACCGGCCGCGTGATGGCCACCAGCAACTGGCGCGATGTCGATAGCTATCTGGGCGAAGACCTGTCGTTTCGTGCCTATTTCCAGAGCGCCATCCGCAGCCAGCCGGGGCGTTTCTACGGTATCGGCAGCACCAACGGCGAACCCGGTTATTACCTGGCCCATGGCCTTGAAGAACACGGCAAAGTCATTGGCGTAGCGGTGGTGAAAGTGCGCCTGGAACCGCTGGAAGAACGCTGGCAGCGGGCGCGGTTGGAAGCCTTTGTTAGCGATGAAAACGGCATCATCATCTTGTCCAGCGATCCGGCGCGGCGCTTGAAGTCGGTGCTGCCGCTCACTGACGAGATCAAAGAAAAACTCGCCCGCAGCCTGCAGTACTACTGGTTTCCGCTCAACGAGCTGCAGCCGCTGGACCGCGAAAAGTTGGCCGAAGGCGAAGAGAAACTCACCTTTCCTGCCAACACCGAAGTAGAGGGCGACGACGGCAACATCAGCTACCTGGCGCAAACCCGGCCGCTCAGTGACACGCCGTGGAACTTCACCTTGCTCACGCCCCTGCAGGACCTGCGCCGCCAAGCCATTAACCAGGGCATTCTGCTGGCGGTGGGGTTTGCCTTCGTGGCGTTTCTGCTGATCGCCTGGAACGAGCGGCGCAAGGTCATCGCCACCCGGCTCGCCGCCCGCGAAGCCTTGCAGGAAGCCAACAATCAACTGGAGCGTCGGATTACCGAACGCACCGCCGACCTGCGCGCCAGCAACGAGCGGCTAAAAGGCCAAATACGCGAGCGGCGCCAGGCCGAAGAAACGCTGCGACGCTATCAAGACGAACTGGTGCAGGCCGGCAAGCTCGCTGCCATCGGACAGATGTCCACCAGCATCGCCCACGAATTGAACCAGCCGCTGGCGGCGCTGCGCACGCTGTCGGGCAACACCGTGCGCTTTCTGCAGCGCGGGCAGTTGGACGTGGCCAGCACCAACCTCACCACCATCAACGAACTGATCGACCGCATGGGCCGCATCACCGCCAGCCTGCGCTCCTTCGCCCGACGCGGCGACGACAAGGGCCAGGCCTCGCTCGGCAAAGCCGTAGACGCCGCGCTGCAATTGCTCGGTGGCCGGCTGGACGACATGCGCCTGACCGTGCACCGCGACTTCGCCGATGTGCAGTTGCTCATCAACCAGACGCGCCTGGAACAGATTCTGGTCAACCTGATCGGCAACGCCCTCGACGCCATGCAGGCGCAACCGCAGCCCGAGCTGTGGCTGGAAGGCGAAACACAGGACGGCAAATACCTGCTGCGCGTGCGCGACAATGGCCACGGCATCGATGCCGAAGCGCGTAAACATTTATTCGAACCCTTCTTCACCACCAAACCCGGCGAGCAGGGCCTGGGCCTTGGCTTGACGCTGTCGGCCAGCCTGGCCGCCGCAACGGGCGGGCACCTGGGCGTTGAACACCCGGCCGACGGTGGCACCACATTCGTTCTCAGCTTAGCGTTAGCGAGCCCCCACCTTGGCGAGCCTCTATGAACCCTGAACTTAGCGTGCTGATTGTTGAAGACGACCCCCACGTCCTGCTCGGCTGCCAGCAGGCCCTGGCCCTGGAAGACATCCCCTGCACCGGCGTCGGCAGCGCCGAGGAAGCGCTGGCGCAGGTGGGCGACAACTTTGCCGGCATTGTCATCAGCGATATCCGTCTGCCGGGCATCGATGGCCTGCAACTGCTCACCCAGCTCAAAGCCCGCGACCGCAGCCTGCCAGTGGTGTTGATCACCGGTCATGGCGACATTTCCATGGCCGTGGACGCGATGCAGAAGGGCGCCTACGACTTTATGGAGAAACCGTTTTCGCCAGAGCGCCTGGTGGACGTGGTTCGCCGGGCGCTGGAGCAACGCAGCCTGGCGCGCGAGGTGTCGTCATTGCGTCGGCAACTGGCCGAACGCAATTCATTGGAAGGACGGATCATCGGCCGCTCGCCGGCCATGCAGCAGCTGCGCGAACTGATCGCCAACGTCGCCGACACCTCGGCCAACGTGCTGATCGAAGGCGAGACCGGCACTGGCAAAGAACTGGTCGCACGCTGCCTGCACGATTTCAGCCGTCGGCACAGCAAACAGTTCGTTGCGCTGAACTGCGGCGGGCTGCCGGAGAACCTGTTCGAAAGCGAGATTTTCGGCCACGAAGCCAACGCCTTCACAGGCGCCGGTAAACGCCGCATCGGCAAAATCGAACACGCCGACGGCGGCACCTTGTTCCTCGACGAAGTGGAAAGCATGCCGCTGGCGTTGCAAATAAAACTGCTGCGCGTGTTGCAAGAACGCACCCTGGAACGCCTGGGCTCAAACCAGAGCGTGGCGGTGGATTGCCGGGTAATTGCTGCGACCAAAGCGGACCTCGACGAATCGAGCAAAGCCGGTGAATTTCGCAGCGACTTGTACTACCGCCTCAATGTCGTGACCCTGGAACTGCCGCCGCTGCGCGAGCGCCGCGAAGACATCCTGCAACTGTTCGAACATTTCCTGCAGCAATCGTCCTTGCGCTTTGATCGCGCGGTGCCAGAGCTGGACAACCAGACCTTGTCGCACCTCATGAGCCACGACTGGCCCGGGAACGTACGCGAACTGCGCAACGTCGCCGAGCGCTTTGCCCTGGGTTTGCCCGCTTTCAAAAAAACCGGAGCGGGGAGCGCGCAGCCGTTGGCGTTTTCTGAAGCGGTGGAAGCGTTTGAGCGCAATTTGTTGAGCGATGCGTTGCAGCGCAGCGGGGGGAATTTGAGTCAGGCGAGTTTGGAGCTGGGGATGGCTAAGACGACGTTGTTTGACAAGGTTAGGAAGTATGGGTTGGGGCAGTGAGGGCTTGCGGGGTGGGGGGTAGTCGGGCGTAGGGCTTGAAATTCTGGATCCCCGCGTTCGCGAGGATGACGGAGGTTTTTGGCGCGACTGGTGTAGGAAAACACGCGTCTGCAACCAATCCACCGTCATCCTCGCGAACGCGGCGGTCCGACGATTCGGGATCCAGAGTCGTGCAGGGGAACGCGCAAGCCGCACAAAACCAAACCCCTCACTTCCCAAACCGCTCCACCAACTCCCCAGCAAACGCCTTCAACCCCGCAAACTCCTTAAAATCCGGCGAATAATCCATCTGCTTCGGCCACTGCTCAGCCGCCACCTTGTGCCAATACAAAATCGCGTCATGCCCGGCCACCGAGTCGGGCATTTGCCTGCGGGTGTATTCCCATGGCTCGCCGTTGGCCCAGCGCCATTCGCGCTCGACGTCATCCGGTTCGTCGTCGGTGGAGACCATCACCAGTTGGCCGTTATCAAAGGTGTAGAAATAGCGCAGGTAGGTTTCATCGTCCGTGCCGCTCAGCCAAATGGTGCACACCTCGCCGTTTGGCTTGCTGGTCACCCGTATCTCTACTTCGTGGCGGTACGGCCAGCCGAGCGAGACGGGCAGGGTGGCGAGCAGGTCGCGGCTGAGGTACTGCTGGTTATCGGGCAGTCGGCACAGGGTGGTGTGGTTGCCGCGTGCGGGGTTCCATTGCCAGCCGTGGTCGCGGGTGGGAATGGCGGTAAATACGTTGAGCATCTCACTGCTAAACATCTGCTGGTCATCACCGAAATGGCCGCGCACCCGTTGCATCACAGTGGCCTGGTTGGCCCACGTCGTTTCGTCGCCCACATGCAGCCCGCACTGCGCGGTGGCCGGGTTGGCTTTGGCGCCGCGTGAATAGCTGAACACCATGCCTTCGGCCAGCACTTCGCCCGCTTCCACTTGCTCATCCCAGCACGACAGCCGCACGTCCAAACGCTCCATCGCGCAGCCTTTGGCACAGGTGGTGTATTCCAGCACCACGTCCTCGATACCAAAGACGCCGCCTTTGTCCTCAACCACTGGGGGGAAATCCAGGTTCAGCGTGCGCGCATCGGCTGCCCGCATCTGTGCGGCCGGCAGTGTTCTGGACACGCTTCGGTCGTACGTACGGGTGCAGCGCCGCAATGTCCACCCCGAGTTGAAGGCGCCTGAACTTTTGCAGTTATCGCTCGAGGTGGTGGTTTCAGTGGTATTCGGTGCGCCTCGTTCCAAGGGCGCGTAACTCGCCCACACCTTGAGCCGCCATTGGCCGACAGGCACGGCGTTGGGGTCCAGGGTGCGCAAGGTGATGCGGTGGTTTTCGGGGGCTACCGGCGTGGCTGCGTGCAGTGCCGGGGCGCTGAGGGCAATAACCGTGAGCAGCGCCAGGCGCAGCAGAGGAAATGACTTCAAGGGCGAGCGCTGCGGGCGTCGCGTTTCTGCAGAATCTGCGAGGCTTCCGTGAACGCCGCCTGAAAGGTTTCACCGCCCACCCATTCCACCGCCGCGTCTTCTTCTTCGTTGTGGAACAGGCCGCGATAAACAATGAGCAAGCCCATCATGAAATCCGTTGCTGGCTCTTCAGCTTCCTCAGCCACCACCAGTTCCAGCACCGGGTACTGCAAGAACACCAGACACATCGCCAACAAGCTGATGCCTTCTGCGGCCTTCATAGTCTGGAACAGATCATCGAACAGCGCCGGGTCGAACCCGTTTTCTTCAATGTCGGCGAAATCAAAGGTGCTCAAGTCGATTTCCACATCATCGAACGGCTCGTTGATCGCCGGATTAGCCAGCAGCGGGTGCACCACTGAAGGTTTGCCCTTGCCCGAGCGGTTCTGTTTGGCCTTGGCTTTGGCCCGCTGGGCACGTTTCTGTTGTTTGTCGGCTGAGGCCATGGGGGCGAGTTCCTGTCTGGGGCGGCCACCGAAGTGGCAGAAGAAGGCGCTCAGTGTAATTAATCCTGGCGCCTTCTGTTGCCCCGAAGCTGAAAAACGCATCCGCAATTGTCAGGCTTGCACCCGGCAATCGCGGCCAGCGCTTACTGGTTCTCTACGCTTTTCACCGCCTTGAGAATCACCTCGGCCACCTCGGCAGGCTGCGATTGCTGCGGCACGTGGCTGGTGTTCAGTTCGCTCAGCTGGGCGCCGATGCGCTTGGCTGAAGAGCGCTGAACGTCGGGGTGAATCATCCGGTCGCTGGTAGCCAGCACGTACCAGGACGGTTTGGTTTTCCACGCGGCAACGGTGGTGCGCTCGTCAAAGGCCGAGGCTTTGATCGGCCCCTGGGTGGCGGTCATGATGGCGGTTTGCGCGGCCGGCAGGTCCTGGGCGAAGTCTTTGGCCATGCCTTCGGGGGTCAGGTACAGGTAGCCGCTGGCGTCTGGCTTGATCTGGCTGATGCCCGGTGGCGTCGGCGCGCCTTTGCCTTGTTCGCCGGTGGCCTGGCCGGCATCCGGCGCAAACGCGGCGACGTAAACCAGTGCACTGACGTTGCTCTGATTGCCGGCCTCACTGATAACCGTGCCGCCCCAAGAGTGGCCCACCAGCACCACCTTGCCGGGCTGGTTGCGCAGCACGCGCTGGGTGGCGGCCACGTCGTCGGTCAATGAGGTGAGCGGGTTCTGTACCACGGTCACGGCAACGCCTTTGGCTTGCAGCAACGGAACCACTTTTGCCCAGTCCGAACCGTCGGCAAATGCGCCGTGTACGATGACCACCGAAGGCGCGGTATTCTCGGCGTGGCTTGCGGTGGCGAAGGCGCCGGCGATAGCGAAGGCGGCGATGGCGGATTTCAGCTTGAACGTTTTCATGGGGTGATCTCCTGTTTGGGTAGCTCCAGTTTGCTGACCGACCCGGTTGTCAGGTATCGGTCATTTATCCGACCCAGGGAGTTTTTTCATGGAAAGCGCAGGGCAGTTCGGCATTTCGTTGGGCGCAGCGCTCGATGCCATTTCGCAGGTCGGCGACCTCAGCATGGGCCAGCCCCTGGGCCATTCGCAGCGCGTAGGTCGCCTGGCGCGGCAGTTGGCGCAGGCCGCAGGTGAGGCGGGGGCGCAACTGGCCGCCGTGGAACAGGTGGCGCTGCTGCGCTGGTCGGGCTGCACCGCCAACGCCGAAGATTTCACCCATTTGCTGGGCGATGACGTGGCCGGTCGCCGCGCCATGCTCGACAACACGCTCAGCGCCGACGACATGCAGGCTGTGCACCAGGCCGCGCCGCTCGCCGTGGTGCATTGCGAAGTGGCCGGCGAAATCGGCAAAACCCTCGAACTTGGCAGCGAGGTGGAAACCGCCTTGCGCCGGGTTTTCGAAACCTACGACGGCAGCGGTCGGCCGCTGGGTTTGAGCCGTGAGCAGACTCCGCAGGCGGCGTATCAGGTGGTGCTGGCCGGCGACCTCGAGATTCTCAGTCGGGCGCATGGCGTGGACCATGCGCTGCGCTGGATCGGTCAGCAAGCCGACAAACGTTATCCGGCCGCGCTGGCGAACGTGGTGGTGGAAAACGGTGCCCAGTGGTTGAGCCAATTGCACACGCCGCCGGGCGCTACCCGCCATGCCGGGGCTCAGCGCCCGGTGTGCATGACGCTGGTGGGCGACATGATCGATCTCAAGTTGCCGTTTCTCGCCGGCCATTCACGGCAAGTGGCCCATGTAGCCGTGGAAGCGGGGCGTCTGTGGGGTTTGTCCCAGCCAAGCCTCACGGACCTGGGCAGGGCCGCGCTGATTCACGGGCTGGGGCGGGCAGCGGTGGCCAACCATGTGTGGAACACGGCGGGGCCGCTGCCTTATGGGGCGACGGAGCGTGTTCATCTGGTGCCGTACTGGACGCAGAAAGCCACGCGAGAGATCGACGAACTGCGCGTACCGGGCAACATCGCCGCGCATGCCTATGAGCGCCTCGACGGCAGCGGTTATTTTCGCGGCGCGCCGGCCGAATCGCTGTGCCCGGAGAACCGTTTGTTTGCCGCCGCCGTGGCTTGGGTGGCATTGCGCGGCGCCCGGCCGTGGCGCGCCGCCCATAGTGAAAGCGACGCCGCCGCGCTGCTCAAGGACGAAGCTCGACGGGGTTTGTTCGACGGCGAAATCTGCGACGCGGTCATCGCCGCCGCCCGTGGCGAACGCAAATTTGCACAGGCAAAAAGCGCGCTGCTCAGCCCGCGCGAATGCGACATCCTCCTGGCCATCAGCAAAGGCGGCAGCAACAAGGAAGTGGCGCGCTTGCTGGACATCAGCCCGAGCACCGTGCGCACGCACATGGAAAGCATCTTCCGTAAATTGGGCTGCTCCACCCGGGCAGCGGCGACCTTGAAAGGGCTGACGCTGGGTCTGATCGCCTGATCAGGGCGGCGCCATGGCGATAAAAGCCTTGAGCGCGGCGCAGGGATCAAAACCGGCACGGAATTCACCATCGATGGCGGTACGGTTCCAACGGCGTAAACCTCTGGATGAAGCACCTGCACGGCCCGCAGGTGCTTCGCTTCCACCTCAATCCAGCTCGATGCCCAGCAAGCGCTTGCACTGGTTCCCCGCGTGCATGTCGCGCTCCAGTTCTCCGCCCTGCGGCCAGGTGCGCGGGTAGGAGATTTTCAGGATGTTCAGGTCGGGCACCAGATGGTGCTGCACCTGCTCGGGGTTGGCGCCGTAGAGTTCGGCGAACGCTTGGGGCGCCAGTTTTTCGCTGGTGGCGTATTTGCTGAAGCTTTCTTTGCTGTCGAAGAAGATGTCGACGGTGACCCAGAATGGCCCGGCATTTTTCGAGCGTACGTGGCGGCTTACGTCGTTGAGGGTGGCCATTAGTTGGTCTCCGCTGAGTGGGCGAGGTCGATCCATTTGCTGCGTACCAACTCGTGCCCGTCGTCGGTGTGAACGACGTGGTTGAGTTTGAATTCGTACACAGCGCCGCGTTCGAGTTCGGCGGGGGAGAAGGGGAAACCGTGGCTTGGCAGCTCACGGTTACGCTCCAGCGGCCAGTGGAAGAACCACGGGTTGCAGGTTTTGGCGATGCGCGTGGCCAGGGCCTGGGTGGCTGCCGTGGCAACGAACAGAATGCCCACTTCCAGCGGCGCTGGCGTACCGGCCGGGCGCTTCATGCCGGACACCGCGTTCCAGCCATACACGCGCAAGGAGATGTTGAAGTCACCTGCTTCGTCACCCATTACGGCGTGCACACGGCCGGTCAGCGCGGCGTGCATGCGGTCGTGGAATTCGTCGAGGCGGCCCAGAATTTCCGGGTCTTCGATGCCGATCAGCATCAGGGTCTGAAAGCGGCCGGCCGCCGCACCTTCGAGCTTCATGGTGTAGGGCTTTTCAATCCAGCGCGAGCCGGTGACACGCACCACACGCTCATTCTTCTGCACGTATTTGGCGTCGGTCACGTCGAGCACGCCGCCCGGTTCGGTGAGCAGGAAGGGGTTGGAGTTTTCATAGAGCATGTGGGCGCACACGGTTTCCGGCGCGCAGGTGTTGTTCGCTTGCAGCGGTTCGACCTCGAAGCCGTCGGCGTCGATGGTGATCAAAATGCCGTTGCCATTGGTGGGGTCGACGGTGCACTGCGCGCCGCATTCGGCAATTTTTGCAGCGTGCCAGGCCGGGCCGGCCGGTGCCCTTGAGCAGGGCGTAGCAGGCGATCACGGCGGTGTCGGTGGTACGCCCGCCGAGCACAATGTCGGCGCCTTCGCGCAGCGCGGCGATGTAGGGTTCCACGCCCATGGAGGCGACGATGCGTTCGCACGAGTCGATCAACTCATCGGTAATCGGCCCCAGCGGCGGCAGTTCGGTGATTTTGCCGGCGGCGTGTTTGGCTTTCAGGGTGGCTTTGTCTTGCTCGCAATAGAGCACGGCGATCTTCGGGGTCAGGCCTTTTTCGCGGGCAATTTCCACAACGATTTCACGCATCCAGTCCAGTGCCGCGTCGGTGCCTGACTGGCCACACGAGCCGATGATCAGCGGGATGTTCGCCTCGGCCTGAGCCTTCATCAGTATTTCCAGTTCCTGCTTGATGGTGGCGCGCGGGTATTTGCCGACACCCTGAATCATGTAGGCCGCGCCGCTGTCGGTGGAGCCTGCATCGCTGGCGATGGCCTGGGCGCCGAGGGCGATGCCCAGGCGCACTTCTTCTTCGCGGATACCGGAGCCGAGCGAGCCGCACGGGATCAGAATCTTGACTGGGTTTTCCATCACTGCTTCCTAAGGTCTCTGCGCGTCGGTGCGCGCGTTGAAAAAGCCGCCCGGGGCGGGCGGCAAAGTCTCTGGCGTCAGGTCGATGAAGGCGCCAGAGATACGGAGCGCATTGCCAACCTCAGCGGATGCCCATGGCCCTGAGGGCGGCGGGGGTGAAGTCGGAGGTCTTGGCCTTGAGGCCGAACTGGTAGGCGTTTTTCACTTTGTTGAACATGTAGTTGCCCAGGTAACGCCCGGAGATGAGGTCGTAGGTCAGCTCACCGGCGGAGATCTGCGTCTGCACGTCGTAGAACGGCAGGATGTGGTTCTCCGATACGCGCCACAGGTTGCCGCGTGCGTCGTAGTGGTCGGCCTCGACGATGGTCCAGCTGTCTTCGTCAATAAACAGATGGCGTTTGGAATACACGTGACGCTGGCCTTCTTTCAGCGTGCCGATGATTTCCCACACCCGGTGCAGCTCGTAGCGGGTTTTGTCCTGGTTGAGATGACCGGGGGTGATCAGCTCGTCGTAGCTGTTGTTGGGGTCGGCCAGGCGGAAGCTGTTGTAGGGCACGTACAGCTCGCGCTTGCCCACCAGCTTCCAGTCGTAACGATCGGGCGAGCCGTTGAACATGTCGGTCTGGTCGGTGGTGCGCAGGTTGCCCGGGCCGGGGCTGTCGTACGCCACTTGCGGGGCGCGCCGCACTCGGCGCTGACCGGAGTTGTACTGCCAGGCCATGCGCGGTTCCTTTACCTGGTTGAGGGTTTCGTGAACCAGCAGTACGCCGCCTACGTCCCGCGCCGGGGCGATGTTTTCGGAGGTGAAGTAGTAGAGGATGTTTTTCGATTTGCTCGGGTCGTAGTCCAGCAGTTCCTCGCTGTAGGCCAGGCGGTCACGCTCGGTTTTCCAAGTGTATTCGCCGTTGGGCGTGGTCATGAACGCCGTGGTTTCGCGGGTAAAGCTGCCGCCGCGATAGCGCGTGATGTGGTTCCACAGCACTTCCAGCCCGTTCTTTGGAATCGGGAACGCCAGCGGACTGGTGTAGTTCTCCAGACCATTGCCGCCTTCCACCACGGTGGTGGTTACCGCGTTTTTGCCCGCGGCGTCATAGGCTTTTTGCGGCCACGCCACGCTGCGATGGGTCGGGTAAACCGGCAGCTTGTAAGTGCTCGGGTAGCGGGCGAACAACGCTTGCTGGCCGGGCGTTAGTTGCGCGCGGTACTGGTCGAGGTTCTGCGCGGTAATGGTGAACAGCGGCTTCTCGCTGGCGAACGGATCGGAGCGAAAACCGTCGGTGCTGGTGCCGGCATTTTTCGGCAGGCCGCCCGTCCATTCCGGAATGGTGCCGGCGGCATTGCCGGCGCGTTCGGCGCCTACCGGAGTGAGCGTGCTGCCGAGCTGACCGGCTTGCGCGGCGTCGACGGCGGCAAACGCCGGGTTGATCAGCAGGGGCAGGCAGAGCGAGAGCGCGTAGCGCGATAGATAGTTTTTTGTCATGGGTAAGTCCTCAGAACGTCACGCCAAAGCTGGCACTGACGAAATCCCGATCACCGTTGGTGGTGTAATCGCCGCCGAAGTAGTCGGTGTAACTGATGCTGGCTTCGTAGTTGTTCAGGTACTTGGCACTGAGGCCGAGGCTCACGGCTTTGCTGCCTTCGGTGAAGGTCGGGCTGTTGCCGTCCACATCGTGGGACCAGGCCAGGCTGGGGCTCAGATCAAGCCCGCCGATCACACCGGGGTAAGTGAGCCCGGCGCGCAGGCGGTAACCCCAGGCATTGCGGGTGAAAAAGCCTTTGTTGTTGCAGTACTCCGGGCGGCTGCTGAGCAGGGTTCGGCACAAGTCGTTGCCGTCTTCATCGAAGTACTCACCGGGGCCGAAATGGCTGGCGCGGCCGAAGCGGTACTCGCCGTAGTCGCCTTCGTTGATGCCGTTGAGGTGGGTGAAACCCACTTCGCCCAGCAAGCTCAGGCGGCTGGCGCCCAGAACCTGGTCGAAGGTCTGGGTGATGCTGGTCTGGCCCTGAGTCATGGGCACGCGGGTGTAGCCATGAATCTCATCGCCCGGAACGCCGGAGTTGGGAATCACGCTTGGCACCACCGGGGCCAGGCGCAGGGTGGCGTAGGTGAGGTCATCGATGGCCAGCGGCATGTTCGGCCGGTAGCTCAGTTCGCCTTCCACCGAGGCCGTGCCAAAGGTGGTGTTGAAGCTCAGGCCGTACAGACGGATGTCTTCCGGGTATTCGAGAAAGTACTTGGCGTTGGCCGCTCCGAAACCTGGCGCCGCGAAGGGGTTTGGCGCGGTGCTGATTTCCGAGCTGCCTACCGGCGTGCGGCTGTGGTAGTTCAGGTAGTAGGCGCTGATTTCGGTGTCGTTCAGCTCCGGCACAAACCAGCGCAGGGCCACACCGAACTGGCCGCTGTCGCGGGCGTCGCGATCACCGCCGCGTGGCAGGTAAATGGTGTTGCCGTTAAGGCCGCTGTTGTCCGACTGACCGGGCTCGATGTCCATGCCGCGCACCACGTAACGGTCATCGCAGCCGTCGGCAACGATGTCGGAACTGGCGAAAAAGGTGCCGCAGTTGTCGGCGACGGTCTGGTCCCACTCCAACTGATAAAACGCCTCGACGCTGACTGCTTCAGCCAGGGTTTGCTGCAGGTAAATCATGTTCACCGGCAGCAAGCCTTCCTTCAGCTCGGAACCGGGGCGGCGCAGGGCGTTGGCATCCAGCGGGTTGATGCTGTTGATGCCGCCGCTGATAAAAGTGCTGCCACCCCAGCTGACCACCTGCTTGCCGACGCGCGCGGAGCCGGGCAGATCGCCGAGTTCGTAGTTGTGGTAAACGAACGCATCGAGCAATTCCACGCCGGAAGATTGCGCACCGCGTTTGCGGTTGTCGTCGCGAATGTCATACAGGCCGCGGCTTTCGTCTTTGAGCTCGAAGTCGTACCAGTACTTGCCGCGCAGAAACACGCCGGAGTCGCCGTACTTGAGTTCGAGGTCGTGAATGCCCTTGAAGATCTTCGAGAAGGTTTCACCCTTCTTGAAGTTCAGGCGGGCATCGTCGGAGGTGCGCGAGTCGCCCTGGCCGCCGTTGCCCTGGGCAATGAAATCCGGGTCTGGCGCGCGTACCGCCCAGCTGGCGCCGACGGAAAGGGCAGAATCGAGCTGGCCTTCCACTTCACCGATATTGAAATTGACCGCGTGGGCGCCGGCCGTATAACTCGCCGATGCCATTGCCAGAACGGCTGCGCCAGGCAAGCCAGGCCGCTTGATGGTTGCTTTCACGTCTCTTCACCTTTGTTTTTGTTTTCGATGCGGAGCGCGGCAGAGCCGTGTTCCGAGACATCACTTAGGCTTGGTGATCGTCATATATGTACGGAAATAATCTACATATACAAGCTGATCTCCATGAAGACGCTATACGTACGCCAATACGTTGTAAATCTGTACGGATTTTGTGCATGCGTCGGCCGGTGGGCGCTCGCAAGCAAACGTCACCCCTCTCCCACGAGTGGGAGAGGGGCTGAGGAGAGGGGCTTTTCAGGCGAGGCGAGTGAAGGGACTTACCCCGGCAATGCGCCGGTATAGCGGGCGCGGTGGCGCACCAGCGGTTGTTGGTTGTATTGCTCGCTGGCGTGGGCAAACCAGCCGATCAGCCGGGCGACGGCGGCAAGTGCCAGTTCCTGGCCGCCGAGGTTCAGTTTGCGACCGACAAAACTCACCAGCAGGATGAATTCCACCGGCCGCTGCACCAGTTCTTCGGCTACGGCCATGGCCTTGAGCAGGCTGCGGTATTCGGCGTCGTCGGCGAACATCGAGTCGAGGGTTTTCTTCAGGCTGATGGCGCGTGGGTCAGCGGTGGTATGCACCAAATGGGCGGTGTGGGCATTGGCGCAAAACCCGGTATGTCGCCGCCCTGGCTGTAGTACTGAAGAATCGGCTCGGCCGGGTCCTTGGCATTGCAGATATCGTCGAGCAAATGGCTAACGGCCTCATTCCGGCCATAGGCCACTCGTCTTCCGCGCGCCGTGGCAAGGCCGGTAATGGCGGCGTAGTAGGGCGTGACTCCGGTGTTGGCGGCGGCGCGCACGCTGTAGGTGGAGTGGTCCAGTTCATGGTCAATGCACAAGATCAACATGCGCCGGATCAGGTCGGCAAAGCGTTGATCAACGCCGCATGACGAGGCGATGAATTCATGCAGCGGCCGTGTGTCCGGCACATTGCTGCCCACCACCAGGGCGGCGAACCAGCGCACCACGTCGGCGCCGGTGCGCGCGTAGCCTTCGGGCGAAAGATCAAAGGCTTTCGGGTTGGCGCGCTCCACCAGCGGAAACAGGGCAATGGCTTTTTCGATCACCGTGGTATGGGCATACAACGCCAGCAACTGGTCAATGCCGGCCGGCATGTGCGGCAGCGTGGTGCCGAACGCGCCGGGCACCTGCCAGAACATTTCCGCCACTTCCTCGACCGTGGCTGTTTCCACCAACTCGTGGATGTCGCGGCCGCGGTAGTAAAGGCCGTCTTCGGTGAGCAGGGTCAGCGAGCTGTAGGAATCGACACTGCGCTTGGCCCCCGGCTCGCCATTTTCCGGGCCTTTGACCAGGCGCTGGATGTCCGCCGCCCAGTAGCGGCGCTTGCGCGAGCCTTCAACCTTGAGCGAGCGAATATTCTTGCGGCCAACGTAGGCGTACAGCGTGGGCAGGTTGACGCCGAGCAGGGCGGCAGCCTCTTCGGCGGAAAGATAAAGCTCGTCGGGTTGAGTCATGGCGGCCTTGTTTGACGGTGCGGTGAAGGGGGTGAGGCGTCTAGGTCGGCGTTCTCGGCTTGCGGGGATTTGCCGCAGCTTTGCGAGTGACCCACCTGTACGAGGGTGTACAAAACAAATACAGATTTACTCGTAAAAAATCAATGTGTAGGTTTTGCCCAACGTTGCATCTGGCGCTGCCTGCACAAGGTGCACGTTCCCTTCCTGAAGGCTCTACATAACAAGGATAAGAGAATGGCTTGGGTTGGTTTTGCGATGGTTTCTGTGTTCATGGCGCTGATCATGACGCGGCGCTTGTCGGCGATTGTCGCCTTGATTCTAGTGCCGGTGGCGTTTGCCCTGGCGCTGGGGCTCGGTTCGCAGATGGGCACCATGGTGTTGGACGGCGTGCTCAAGGTCACGCCCACTGCCATGATGTTGATGTTCGCCTTGCTGTACTTCGCGGTGATGTTTGACGCCGGGCTGTTCGAGCCGGCGGTGAAGCGCATCATCCGCTGGGTTGGCAACGACCCGCTGCGCATCACCCTCGGCACGGCGGCGTTATCGACTGTCATTTCCCTGGATGGCGACGGCGCGACCACGGTGCTGGTGGTGGTGACGGCGTTTCTGCCGGTGTACCTGCGCCTGGGCATGAACCCGCTGATTCTGGCGGTGATGCTGCTGCTGACCAACACCGTGATCAACATTGTGCCGTGGGGCGGGCCGACTGCCCGTGCGGCCAGCGCGCTGCACGTGGATGCCATGGACGTGTTCGTCGGCCTGATTCCGGCCATGCTTATCGCCCTGGTGTACGCCTTCGCTGCCGCCTGGTGGCTGGGCAAGCGCGAGCGGCGGCGTCTGGGCTGGCAGCCGGGGCAAACCGACGACACGGCGCCCGCCCTGGAGCGCAAGGTCAAGGACAGCCATCGCCCGCGTCTGTTCTGCGTGAACCTGGCGCTGACCGTAGGCTTGGTGGTCAGTATGGGCATGGGCCTCGGGCCACTCCCGGTGCTGATGATGATCGCCCTGGCCCTGGCGCTGGTGATCAACTACCCGCGTCTGGCCGATCAGAAAGAACGCATCGCCGCCCATGCCGACAACGTGCTCAACGTGGTGGCGCTGATCTTCGCGGCCGGCGCCTTCACCGGCATTCTCGCCGGCTCGGGCATGGTCGATGCCATGTCCAAGGCGTTCCTCGATGTGGTGCCGGCCAACGCCGGGCCGTACATGAGCGTGATCACCTCGCTGGCGGCGATTCCGTTTACGTTCTTTATGTCTAACGACGCCTTTTTCTACGGCATCTTGCCGATCCTCAATGGCGCGGCGCAGCAGCATGGCGTTGACCCGCTGCTGATCGCCCGCGCTTCGGTACTCGGCCAGCCGGTGCACGCATTGAGTCCTTTGATAGCCGCGCCGTATCTGCTGGTCGGCCTGCTCAAGCGCGACATGGGCGAGCTGCAGCGTTACTGCCTGCTGTGGGCGCTGGGCTGTTCGGCGGTGCTGATTCTCTCGGCGCTGGTTACCGGCGCAATTCTCTAGTTCTTCTCCCTTGCTTAGCCATTCCCCGTCCGGCCCGGGCGGGGAGTCGAGGGCGGCTTGCTCCGCGAAAGGCCGCTGTCGAGGCGGCGAATGTCCTGTAATGAGGCGATAACCATGCCCGAACATCTCTCTCGTAACGTCGTCATTACCCAGCGCTTTTTTGACCCGCAAAGTCTGGCCTGGCTGCGCAGCCAGGGCTGTACGGTGCAGATTGCCGAGCTCTGCGAAGGGCAGGGCGACGGTGACCTGAGCCAGGCGCAACTGGTTGCGCTGCTCGCCGAGGCCGATGGCTGGATTGTCGGTCACGCCCATATCACCGCCGGGTTGCTGGCGCAGTTGCCACGCTTGCAAGTGATCTCCCGGCGCGGTGTGGGCTACGAACGCGTCGATGTCGATGCCGTGCGCGCCAGCGGCAAGGTGGCGACCATCGCCGTTGGCGGCAATGACGCCAGCGTCGCGGACCACGCACTGGCGATGATGCTGGCGCTGGGCCGGCGTCTGGGCGAGTCGAAGGCGCGCATGGTCAATGGCGAGTGGACCATCGTGCTGGGCAGCGATCTGTACGGCAAAACCGTCGGCATCATCGGCCTTGGGCGTATCGGCCGTGGCGTCGCGAAACGCCTGGCCGGTTTCGATGCCCGCGTGCTGGCGTATTCGCCAACGCTGGACTGGCGTTACGCAAACGAAACCGGCGTGACCTTTGTCGACCTCGACACGCTGCTGGCCGAGAGCGACTACGTGACCCTGCACGCGCCGCTGGTGGAAGAGACCCGCTTGCTCATCGACGCCCAGGCGCTCAATCGTATGAGACCGGGCGCTTTTCTGATCAACACCGCACGCGGCGGCCTGGTCGATGACCGCGCGCTGCTGGAGGCGTTGCTCGACGGGGCCATTGCCGGCGCCGGGCTGGATGTATTTCTCAGCGAAAACGACCCGACTTATCGACCCATCACCGAAGCGCTGCTGGCGTTGCCCAATGTGGTGGCCACGCCCCACAGCGGCGCCTCTACCCACGAAGGCCTGCAGCGCACCAACCGGGTGGCGGCGCAATGCGTGGTGGCGGTGCTTGATGGCGACACGCCGCTGCCGGCCTGTGTGATCGCCGATGGTCGTTGCAGCGATGCGCGAGGGCAATGACATGACCACGCGCCCGCGCACCCTCTACGAAAAACACATCGACAGCCACACCGTGTGCCGCCTCGACGACCACGACCACGTGCTGCTGTATATCGACCGCCAGGTGGCCAACGAGTACACCAGCCCGCAAGCCTTCAGCGGCTTGCGCGAGGCGGGGCGAGCCGTGTGGCGGCCCACGGCGACGCTCGGTGTGGTCGATCACGTGAACCCGACAGCGCCTGAACGCATCGCCACCATGCCGGATGCCGGCGGCGCGCGGCAGGTGTCGTACTTCGAAGAAAACTGCCGCGACTTCGGCCTGGAATTGTTCGACGTGCTCGACAAGCGTCAGGGCATTGAGCACGTAGTGGCGCCGGAGCAGGGCTTTATTCTGCCGGGCATGGTGGTTGCCGCAGGCGATAGCCACACCACCACGTACGGCGCGCTGGGCGCCTTTGGTTTCGGCATTGGCACCTCGGAAATCGAACACCTGCTCGCCACCCAGACGCTGGTCTACAAAAAGCTGCGCAGCATGCGCGTGACGGTGCAAGGCAAGCTGGGCGCCGGCGTTACCTCGAAAGACATCATCATGGCGCTGATCCAGCGTATCGGCGCTGCCGGCGCCACCGGTTTCGCCATCGAATTCTGCGGGCCGACCATTGCCGCGCTCAGCGTCGAGGCACGCATGACCATCTGCAACATGGCCGTCGAAGCCGGCGCCCGCGGCGCCTTTATGGCGCCGGATGACAAGGTGTTTGCCTACCTGCAAGACAAACCACGGGCGCCGCGCGGCGAGCTGTGGGAGCGCGCCCTGCTCACGTGGCGTGAGCTGTTCAGTGATGCCGGTGCGCAGTACGACGCAGAGGTGCTGCTTGACGCCAGTGCCTTGCAGCCCATGGTGACGTGGGGCACCAGCCCCGATCAGGCCGCCACCATTGGCGAGCACGTACCGGACCCGGCCCATGAACCGGACCTTATTCGCCGCCAGGATTTGCAGCGTGCCCTGCGCTACATGGGCCTGAAAGCCGGGCAGCCCCTGGCGCACATAGCCATCAGCCACGCCTTTATCGGCTCGTGCACCAACGCCCGCATCGAAGACCTGCGCGACGCGGCGCGCGTGGTGCGCGGTCGCCGTGTCGCCAGCCATGTGCGGGCGATGATCGTGCCGGGTTCGACGCTGGTGCGCGATCAGGCCGAAGCCGAAGGGCTGGCCCAGGTGTTTCGCGACGCCGGCTTCGAGTGGCGCCAGTCCGGCTGCTCCATGTGCCTGGCCATGAACGATGACGTACTCGCCCCCGGCGACCGCTGCGCGTCGAGTACCAACCGTAATTTCGAGGGCCGTCAGGGTGCCGGCGCGCGTACCCATTTGATGAGCCCGGCGATGGTGGCTGCGGCTGCCATTTGCGGCCACCTCACCGACGTTCGTTCGCTTATTGCCGAGGCCTGATATGCAACCGTTCACCATCGTCAGCGGCATTGCCGCGCCGCTGCTTGCCGCCAATATCGACACGGACGTGATCATGCCCAAGCAGTTTCTCAAAGGCATCGACCGCAACGGCCTGGATCGCGGTTTGTTCTTCGACCTGCGCTTTCTTCCAAACGGCCAGTCGAACCCGGAATTCGTGCTTAACCGGGCACCGTGGAATCGGGCCAGCTTTCTTGTGGTCGGGCCTAATTTTGGCTGCGGCTCCAGCCGCGAGCATGCGGTGTGGGGCCTCAAACAGCTGGGGTTTCGCGCGCTGATCGGCAGCCGTTTTGCCGGCATTTTTTTCGATAACTGCCAGCGCAATGGCGTGCTGCTGATTGAACTCAATGAGGGTGACGTGCAGCGCATCGGCGCAGCCGTCAGCAAGCCCGAGGGTGCACACCTCAGCGTGGATCTGGCCCATCAGCAGATTCAGCTGAGCGACGGCTCCCTGTGTCGCATTCGACATCGATCCCCTGCGCAAAGAGGCGCTGCTGCTGGGCCTGGATGCCATCGGCAGCACCCTGCAACGCACTGCGCAAATACGTGAGTTCGAAGCCGCGCACCTGAGCGCCAATCCGTGGCTGGCCTGAGCGCCTTCGCCGATGAAAAAGGAGACGTGTATGAACACCCCGACCCTGGCCCGGCGCCTGGCGCGTTATGCCTGTGAACTGCAAGCAGATGAGCTGCCCGAGCCGGTACTGGCCTGCGTGCGCCAACGGGTTCTGGACAGTCTGGCCTGCGCCCTTGGGGCCTATGACGCCGGCCCGGTCAAGGCTGCGATAGCCCTCGCAGCGCAAACGCCGCAAGCATCTTCCAGCGTGTTCGGTACGGCACTGAAAACCACGCCGGAGCTGGCGGCTTTTGCCAACGGCACCATGGTGCGTTTTCTCGATTACAACGACGGCTACATGGGCCGCGAACCGGGCCACCCCAGCGACAACATTCCCGCCTGCCTGGCCCTGGCAGAAGCGCAGGGCGCCAGCGGTCGCGAGCTGATGGCGGCCATTGTGCTGGCCTACGAAATACAGATGCGCCTGCAGGATGCCGCCAGCCTCAACAAACGCGGCTGGGACCATGTGAATTACATCAACGTGGCCACGGCTGCTGCGGCGTCACGGCTGCTGAAACTCGACGAGGCGCGTACCGAGCAGGCGATCAATATTGCCCTTAGCTGGCCACCTGGCCATGCGTCAGGTACGCTCGGGTTCGCTGTCGGACTGGAAAGGCTGTTCGGCCGCCAATGCCGCGCGCAATGCCATATTCGCCGCGAGCCTGGCGCGCCATGGCATGACCGGCCCGTCGCCGGTTTTTGAAGGCGACATGGGCTTGTTCAAACAGGTGACCGGCGAATTCGAGCTGGATGTCGATAGCTTCGGCAATGCCGACAACGGCCAGTTTGCGATCCTCAGGTCGCTGACCAAAACCTTTCCCACCAATGGCGAACTGCACACTGCCGTGTGGGCGGGTATCGACCTGCGGGCGCAGATTGCCGACGTAAATTCGATTGCCGCCATTCATATCGAAACCTCGGAGTTCAACCGCCGCGTGCTGGCCGACTCGCCAGACAAGTGGCGACCGCAAACCCGCGAAACCGCCGACCACAGCTTGCCGTACAACGTGGCGCGGGCGTTGCTCGATGGGGACATCACACTGAATTCGTACTCACCGGAGCAGATCGCCGACCCGCGCGCCATCGCCCTGATGAGGTGCACCACGGTCAGCGAAGATGCGGCCCTGACGGCGCTGTTTCCGCAGTACCTGGCCAACCGGGTAACGGTGACGCTGGCCTGCGGCGAACAGCGCGTCAGCGAAATGCTCAGCGGCCCCGGCTCGCTGGAGACGCCCATGAGCGATGCTGACTTCGAGCGCAAATTCCGCCGCATGGCAGACCTGCATATCGACGCCGCCGCCCAGGAGCGTGTGCTGGGGTTTGTCGCCAGTCTGCAGTCGCAGACCGACTACGCTCCGCTGTTCAGCGCGATGGCGGTTGCCTGATCGGAAGCACCTGGGCAATACCGAACACCACTTCCATCACGGTAAAACCCAGCACCAGAAAGCTCGCGCCATGCGCCACGGCAACCACTTGCCACACGGTAAACAACAGCCGCGCCAGTGCGTCGTACAAGCCGACGCTGCGGCTGGGGTTTCGCAGACGCCACAGCGACCACACCACCACCACGCTGCCGAGCAGGTTGGCCAGCAACATGGCGTCGCCAGCCAGGGTCGGCGTGGGCCGGGTGAGTGCGAGCGCGTGCGACAGCGCCGCAAACACCTCAAACAGCCAGGTGGCCGTCCAGGGTGTTACGAACGCCAGCATCACCAGCAAGTCGTAGCCGGCACTGGCGCGCACGATGTTCAGATTGTTCTTTACGCTAATCATGGCCTTCCCTCACAGTTCGAGCCCGCAGGCTAAAGCCTGGTCCTAGGTCCAGAGTCAATACGGGCACGTGCTATGAAAATCGGAGAGGTGGCGACGCGTACCGGGGTGTCGGTGGATGCGTTGCGGTTTTATGAAGACAAAGGCCTGATCAAGCCGCAGCGCGCCGCCAACGGCTACCGCTTCTATCCCGAGCAAACGCTGGAGCTGGTGGGCTATATCAAGCTGGCGCAGCAGCTCGGTTTTTCCCTGAAAGAAATCGGCGAGAACCTGCCGCTGTTATGGAACAGCGAGTCGGCATCGGCGCAGCTGTTGGCCGACTTGTTCCGCGAGAAAATCGCCTTGCTTGATGAGCGCATCGCCCAAATGCACACCTTGCGCAGTCTGCTGGCCGACCGCGCTGCCCAGGTTTGCCCGCTGCTCACGAAGGCGTGAACGCTTTAAGCGGTTGACTTCATTCGCGTTTCGACATGTGATCACAAAATTCCGTAACCTTTTCCAGCGGTGACTGTCGGAGCCTCAACGCCTCCCGATTTAATCCTTTTTCCTGTGCCCTAATGGGCAGCTTCAGGTGTGCAGTCGTCCATGAACATCTCTTCGTCTCATCCGCCAGCAACCATCGACGAGCCGGCATCGGCACTTGATCCGCTAGAGCGTTTGCAATTGGCCCTGGATGCGGGGGCAATTGTTGGAACGTGGGTGTGGGACATTCCCAACGACCAGATCAATGCCGATGAGCGCTTTGCCCGAACCTTTGGTATTCCTTTAGAACAGTGCGCCAGTGGCCTGTCGTTGGATCAGGCGTTTGCCTCGATCCACCCCCACGACAGTGCCCGCGTTGGAAGCACCATCACCGACGCCATGGCGCGTGGCGGGCCCTACCGGTGCGAATACCGCGTGATGCACAGCGACGGCTCGTACCGCTGGGTGGAAGCCAGCGGCCACGCCCAGTTGGATGCCTTCGGCAATGCAGTGCGCTTTCCCGGTGTGCTGATCGATATCGAACCGCGCCGCCGCGCTGAGGCAGAGCGCGATAGGGTGTCGAGCCTGCTGGAAGTGTTTGCCGCCGCCGTTCCCGGCGTGGTGTATGCCAAAGACCTCGACGGCCGAATGTTGGTGGCCAACCAGGGCACGACCGAACTGATCGGCAAGCCGCCGGCTTATTACCTGGGGAAAACCGACCTCGAGTTTCTCGAAGACAAAGAACAGGCCCGCCAGGTGATGGAGAACGACCGGCGGATTATGCGCAGCGGCAAAGCTGAGCAGATCGAAGAATATGTCGACATGCCGGACGGCTCTAAAACCGTGTGGCTGTCGGTCAAGGCGCCGTTGCTAAACGAGATCGGTGAGGTGATCGGCTTAATCGGCTCGTCCATCGATGTCACCGCGCGCAAGAACGCCGAAGCCGCGATTCAAGAACTTAACCGCACCCTGGAGCAGCGCGTCGCCGAAGCGGTGAGCGAACGGGAAATCGCCGAAGCCGCGTTGCGCCAGTCGCAAAAGATGGAAGCGGTGGGCCAGCTCACCGGCGGTATCGCCCATGACTTCAACAACCTGCTGGCCGGCATCAGCGGCAGTCTGGAACTGATGAAAATGCGCGTGGCCCAGGGCCGCGTCGCCGACATGGAGCGTTATATCGCCATCGCCCAGGGCGCCACCCAACGGGCCGCCGCCTTGACCCATCGCTTGCTGGCGTTCTCGCGCCGGCAAACCCTGGCGCCGGTTTCAACCGATGTGAACGGCTTGATTGGTGGCATGGAAGAACTGATCCGCCGCTCCGTGGGGCCCGAAATTGAGGTGAAGGTGCGCTTGGCTCCGGACCTGTGGGCGGCGCTGGTGGACCCGGCTCAGGTGGAAAACTCGCTGCTCAACCTGTGCCTCAACGCCCGCGACGCCATGCCGGATGGCGGCAGCATTGCCATCGAAACCCACAACTGCCTGCTCAAGTCGGGGCCGGAGCTGGACCCCGGTTTAGCCGAAGGCGAGTACCTGGCCATTTGCGTCAAAGACACCGGCGTGGGCATGCACGAAGACGTGTTGGCGCGCGCCTTCGAACCGTTTTTCACCACCAAAACCACCGGCGAAGGTTCCGGGCTTGGCTTGTCGATGATCTACGGTTTCGCCCAGCAATCGGGCGGGCAGATTCGTGTGGATTCCACGGTCGGGCAGGGCACCACCGTGCGCTTGTACCTGCCCCATCATGTCGGCGCGGCCGCTGTGCCCGAAGCGCCGTCGACCTTGTTGCAAGCCGGGCAGGTGGCGCCGGGCAAATCGATTCTGGTGGTCGAGGACGAGTCCTCCATTCGCCTGCTGGTCACCGAACTGCTCACCGGCCTTGGCTACGATGTCATCGAAGCGACCGATAGCAACGCCGGCTTGAACCTGCTCAATTCCGATGCGCGTATCGACCTGCTAATCACCGACGTCGGCCTGCCTGGCGCCGTGAACGGTCGGCAGATGGCCGATATGGCCAGACGCAACCGGCCGGGTTTGCCGGTGTTGTTTATGACCGGATACGCCGAAAGCCATGTGCTGGACGAATGTCATCTACAGGCGAGCACCGAAGTGCTGACCAAACCGTTTGCGCTGGAAACGCTGCTGTCGTGTGTCAAGGCGTTGGTGCGGTCGTCGGCTGAGCGCGGCGCTTAAGCGCTGTCTCGGCCTGGCGAAACAGCTGTGGCCATGCCTGCTGCCAGCAACAGTGATGGTCGAAACCCGGCTCAACCTGCACGGTGTCGGGGGCAATAGCGGCCGCGAATTGCTGCGTCAGAACAGGCGGCACGATGGCATCTTCGTCGCCTGCGAAGTGCACTTGCGGCAAGCTGCGCAACGCGTCTGGGTTGTCCATCGGATCTAACGATTCGCGCAGGGACTGATGCGATGAAAACGCGTCCATGCCCGGTGGTCGATATTGCCGGCTACGGTGATCCAGCCGACCACATCGCTGCGCCGTTCGGCCAGCAACGCGGTCACAGCCGCTCCGCCTGAATACCCCACTAACACCACGCCCTGCGTGCCGGCTTGCTTAATCAGCACGTCCAGCGCGTGGTTCATGCTGTCGATAATCGGCGCGGCGAAGCGCTGGCTGGTCCATAAAATCGGGGTGCAGCGCGCGTCCTGTAGGTACTGGCACGGGCGGCCAAGGTAGGCGGCATTACCGCCCGGTTGCGCCAGGGCCAATTGCAGTGCGATGGGCGTTATCGGCGTGGGGTCGGCGGAGGGCAGGGTGGCGGTCAGCCAAGCCAGGCCATCCCCTTCGATATACACCGTGAGCGGCTGGCCGGGTTGCAGGTCTGGTTTTACCCAGGCCATCACATCGAGCCCGCCAGGAATTTGCAGGGGTTGCCAGTGCTGGGCAGCGGCCAGGGCTTGTGCGTTCTTCACGCGCGACTCGTGGCTCGGCACGCTGCTGCACGCGCCAAGCACTGTCAGGCACAGCACCGTGAACAGTCGAGCGAACCCACGCGCTGCAAGCACCGTGGCGCGCTCGGCGTTTCCGACTAGAACAGCCAACTCACCTTCACCGATGCGGTCTGGTTGTCGAAGTCTTCACGCACTTCGGCGTCGTAGCGCACGCTTAATTCAAGGGTGTCGGTCACCTGGCCGATTACGCCGAGCCCGCCACGGGTAATCCATGGGTTGGGATCAATACCGCGGGTGGAAAAGCTGGCCGACGGCGCGCCGGCATAGGCCGACGTAATGCTGGCCTGGTCGTTGATGAAGTCGTAGCCCACACCCAGATTGCCCACCACTTTGGTGCGGGTGGCCACTGCATACGCCACCTTGCCGTCCACGCCGAGCACGAAGGCTTCGCTGCTGTTGCTGTCGACGTCGAGGTTAAGCGCGCCGGCGCCGTCTTCTTTGTAGGAGTCGGTGTTCAGGTAGGTGTAATCGGCGCGTACCGACGGGGTGAACACGGTGGCTTCGGACAACGGCAAGTCGTGGGCCAGTTCAGCGCCGAGGTGGCCGCTCCAGCTGTCGAAATCGGACTTGGCTTTACGGTCCAGGCCGCCGAAGTTGATGGTGCGTTCGCCGTCGGTTTTGTAGAAGCCGGCGTCGGCTTGCAGGTTGATGCTGGTGCGTTCGTCAAGGTCGTAGCCGCCGTAGAACACGGCGTTGTAGCCATCGACATCGGCGCTCTGGTGTGCGGCATTGCTGGTGACGTCGATGGTGGAGTAGGCGAATGCAGCGCCGAGGCGGGTTTTGTCTTTCTGGCCGTCCACACCCACGATCAAACCGTGGGAGCTGGCGTCGAAGCCGAACACACCGTCGTGGTCATCCTGGTTGGCCCATGAGCCGAACGGTTTCAGCCACACCACTTCATTGCCAAGAAAGCCGTCACCGGACGACAAGCCCGTGTCGCCTTCCTGACGCGAGCCGATCACGTTGTTGACGCCGTTGAGGCTGCTCAGAATCGCCTGCGAACCGGCTGCTGCGCTAAGCGGCACGGTTTGCGTGATGGCGTCGGACACTTCTTCGGCGCTGCCCAGGGAGCCCAGCGCGGTGATCACGGTTTGCATGTCGCCCGTGGCGCCATTGGCGATCAACTGGCTGAACACCGCCGCTGCGCCTTCGGCCGATTTGTTGTCGGTGCTGATGACCGCGTCATCGGCGGTATTGGCGGTGGCGCCAAGAATGCGCAGGTCGATGGCATTGCCACGTTGTTCGGCGCCGAGGTCAAACAGAAAGCTGTTGTCGGTGACAGTCAGGGTGCCCGCCGTCAGGGTGCCGCCTGCGGTGATCACATCGGCCATCACTGTGCCGACGGCAATCACTGGTGCGCCGACCACGTTCACATTGATGGCGCCGCTGGCAGTCAGGTTGACGTTGCCGCTGGCTGCCAGCTTGCCGTAGCTGTTGGCGCTGGCCAGACCGGTACGCAACACGCCGCCTGTGGCCTGCACGTAGTTGCCGGTGAGGCTGAGGGTATCGCCGGCGTCGATGGACAGCGTGCCGGCGTTGGTCAACGTGTTGCTGCTGATTTGCATGCCGCTGCGGGCATTCAGCTGGCTGCCGGCGCGAATGTTGAGCTGATCCAGCGTGAGGAAGTCGCCCTGCGCAGTGAAGGTGTTGAGGTTAACGCCAGTCCCGATGTTGAGAATGCTGCCGGCCCCGCCCACCACGTTGCCCGTGACCGTGCCGCCACTCAGCAGGTCGAGCTGGTTGATGCCCAGCAACACGTCACCATTGAGCGCGCCGCTGTTGCTGACGACGAAGGCGTTGGCGCTGTTGGCCAGTTCCAGCGCTTTGCTGGCGGTAATCGTGCCGCTGTTGCTGAGGGCGGTGAGGGTCGAACCGCTCGTCACGCTCACACCCACCAGGTTTGCGGTGATGTTGGCGTTGCTGTTGTTAACGATGTTGCGGATGCTCGAGACGCTTTCAAGGCTGATCGCCGTGTCGGCATCGACGCCACCAATCGAGCCGCTGTTGATCACATCCTGAGTGATCGTTGCGTTATCGAATCGTAGCGCCATAAGGCCGGCGTTGGCAAAGATGTTGCCGGTGTTGCGGACGTTGCCGTTTACGGTCGAGCCGATGACATGCAAACCGCTGCCGTTTTCGCCGCTTATAGCGCCGATATAGCCTTCGTTGAACACGTCGCCGTTGAGGGTCGCAGTGTTCTGAATCATCAGTGCATTTTGGCCTTGGCCGCTGAGCAATTCACCGCTGGCGCCGTTGTGAATGTCGCCGGTTACGGTTGAAACATTTACGTGCAATGCGTGGGTGAAATGCGAGGTGACCGTGCCGGTGTTTTCGATATTGCCGGCGTTCGCCGTGGCAAAAAAGGAAGATGCTCTCCTGGAGCGTTTCGAGGGTGCCAGAGTTCTTGATCGTGGCGACCGAAGCGTCGTTATCCAGGCGGATGGCCGAGACGTTCGAGAGAATCAGCCCGCGGTTTTCCAGGCTGCCGGTGATCGTCCCGCCCGATGCCCATAATCCGTAATCACCCATTAGGCTGCCAGTATTGGCGTTCAGGATGCCGCCAGCGCCGATCGAGGCGTTGTTTACATGAATACCTTCGGACGCATTGATGTGGCCCAGGTTTCGAATGCCGTCTTGCACCGTGGAGCCTTGAACACTAATGCCAATACCTTCGGCCGCAATGCCGCCGCCACCGCTGATCCAAGCGCCAGTGGAATTCTGGATGGCCCCAGTGACCAAGCTTGTCGACACATCAATGGCATTGCCCTTGACTGCGGAAATGTCTTTGTTGTTGATAAGGCTGCCCAACAACGTGCCGTTATCCAGGCTGATGGCTCAGGAACTGGCGGAATTACCGGTGGCGGCAATGGTTTTATTGTTGGTGATATCGCCGTTTACCGTGCCTTCTACCAGCAGTGCAGTATCGGTGGACTCGATGCGGCCGTTGTTAAGCACTTGACCGCTGCTGCCGACGTTAGAGATGACGAGCGCCGGGGTTGAAGCCGTGACGATCTCGCCGCTGCCGGTCACCTCGACGCTCTCGCCGCTGCCCACCGTGCACGTGCTATCAACCGAAAGATTATCCACCAACAGTTGCCCGCCGCTGGGCGACGGACAAGCCACGGCCCATGCGCCGCTCGATGCGCTTAACGCGGCGGCAGTGATCAACAGAGCAAGGGATTTCTTGGGGAAAGCGAACGGAGTGGCCATAAACGTCCTTGAGGCGCAACTCCATTTAAGGATGCGCTAGAGGGAAAAGCTGGTCCTGTTCTGGCGTGGTCATGGCAAAACCACACCGACCGCTTCCCTCCCCACAGGCTCGCGCTGACCGCAGAGTAGCGTAAATGTTCCGCCGTCTAATACGTTTTTTTCCGTGGCTTACCGCAGCGGCGTGCGGCCCGGCTTAAAACCTGTAAACAAGCTTCAGTTTGCCCATCAATTCCAGCGCATTCGCCAGCCCCAGGCCGTTCATGGGCAGGCAGGCGAAGGCCTGGTATTCGTCGAGATGGGTGCCGAGGGCCAGCAGTTTCAGGTCGTGGGCATCGAGCTGGGCGTTGAAGTAGTGGAGCAGGGCGCGTTCCCAGTCGTTGGCGCGGTTGATAGCGGCGATCTGTTTGCTATCCGGTGGGGTTATTTCGATGCCCAACTCGCGCAGCGGGGCGAGGGCGTTGACGGCGGCGATGCCGTAAGTCGCCCATTCTTTCCATTCGAATTCGGCCAACTGGTTGCTCTGGGCAAGCGCGGCGGCGAGCTGGCTCCAGGCCCAGTCCCAGGCGCCGGTTGCGGGCGGTAACTGTTGCACCAGCGCCTCGGCGCGGTCTTCGTCGAACAGGGTGAAGAACAGGTCGGCGAGGGTGTCGGCTGGGTCGAACGGTTCTGTTGGCGTCTCGGGGTCGAGGTCCTGGCTCAGGCGCTGCCACAGGGCGGCTAACTCCTCCCAGTCGTCCTCGTCCATGTCGTCGTCAATCACTTGCTGCTTTGTGGCCGCGGTGGTAGTTGTCCAGCCGGGTCATCTGTACGCGCAGCGCGCCGTCGGCGATGTCGACGGCGTAGCTGCGGTTGTCCATGAAATTGGTCTGGAACACGATGCGCTCAGGGGTAGATGTCATGAACGATGCTTTCCTCAGCATCGAAATACGCTGCGCCCTCGGTGTTGCCGTGGGCCGAGATAATGCGTTGAAAGGCGGACAAGTCGACTGGATTCATGGCGCTAGCACGTTAGGGAAAAGGGCGGGAATGGTTATGACGCGCACGGTAGCGCAACAGTTCAGCTTGGCTCCATCAAGTAATTTGCGCCCATGCCGATAGCCGTAAACCCACCCAGCACTCGCGGAAATCGGCACATGCTAAAAACTATCCAGGCGCGTTACACGGCCACGCTCGTCCTCTTTGTTTTGTTGATCGGCGCACTCACAGCCGTGGGTATCAACCTATGGATCAAGCCGGACCTCACCACCATCGACCAGCGCCAGTTGGTCGATCAGGCCGCGCAGATTGGCGATGTGATCAAAACCGAACTGGCCCGTGTGCAGGCGCAGCAACGGGTAATCACCGAAACCGTGCCGCAACTGGATAACGAAAGCATCGACCGCCTGCTGCCGAATCTGGTCAACCAGTACGGCGAAGCCAAAGTGTTTGGCGGCGGCATCTGGCCGCTGCCCAACAAGCGCGAGGAAGGGCGGGCCAAATACAGCACGTTCTACCACCGCGACAGCAGCGGCAAACTCATCGTCAACACCCACTGGAACTCGCCCGAGTCGCTCAACTACTTCGAGCAGCCGTGGTTTTGGGTGGCCTGAAAGCTCCGGCCGGTCAGTGCAACTGGGCCAACGCCTACCGCGACGATGCCAGCCCCGAGCCGCGCACCAACTGCGCCATGGCCATCAGCAAGAACGGCGCGGCGTTTGGTGTGTCGACCATCGACGTGACCCTGGGCTTTTTCAACGACCTGGTGGCGCAGAAAGAGCGCGAGATTCAGGCGCTGATCATGATCGTCGAGAAAGACGGCAAGGTGCTTAGCAACCAGCCAGAGATTTCGGGCAACAACGTGCTGAAAAACGTCTCCGATCTGGCCCAGCAATACCCGTTTGCGGCGGCCGTGCAACGCGCGCGCTTCAAGGCAATTCCTCGAACGGCGTGAGCCAGAGCAACTACGAGGAAACCAGCGGCGACGACTTCAGCCTGTTCCTGCAACCCATCGAAGGCACGCCGTGGTCGCTGGCCGTGGCGCAGAAAACCAGCCTGTTGACCGAGCAGAGCAGCAAAGTGCTGACCACCCTTGCGGCGCTGCAAATTCCCATGGTGATCGTGCTGCTGCTGGTCACCGTATTCGCCCTCAGCCAGTTGATGAACCGCCTGAATGTGCTGCGCGCCAACATCGACAAACTGTCGGCCGGCGATGCCGACCTGACCCAGCGCATCGTCATTCGTGCCGAAGACGAAGTGGGCGCGGTGGGCCATTCGGTGAACCGCTTTATCGTCTATCTGCAGAAGATGGTGGGCGAGGTGTCGGAGTCGTCCTCGGTCATCGCCCAAGGCATTGAGCAGTTGCGCGGTCAATCGCGTGGCACCAACCAGATTCTGATTCGTCACGCTAGCGAGACCGATCAGGCTGTAACCGCCATCACCGAAATGAGCTCCACGGCGGACGAAGTGGCCCGCAGCGCGGCGCAGACTGCCGCCATGACGCAAACCGCCAACGAAAACGCCCGTCACTCGAAAGTGGTGGTGGACGATGCTTCGAACAGCGTGCGCGAGCTGATCAGCGAAGTGGAACTGGCGACTGCCAAGGTTCGCTCCATGGAACAGGACGCCGAGCGCATCAACTCGGTGCTGGGCGTGATCGGTGAAATTGCCGGGCAAACCAACCTGCTGGCGCTTAACGCCGCCATCGAAGCCGCCCGTGCCGGCGAGCAGGGCCGAGGCTTTGCCGTGGTGGCCGACGAAGTACGCGCGCTGGCTGGCCGCACGCAAACCAGCACCTCGGAAATCAACGAAATGCTCGCCCGCCTGCAACAAGGCGTGGGCGCTGCCGTGGTCGCCATGGAGAAAACCAAACAAAGCTGTCAGGCCACCGTCGACAAAACCTCGAAGGTGAACGAGGGCTTGGACGTAATGGCCGAGTCGGTGGTGCGCATCAACGACCTGAGCACCCAGATCGCCACGGCTGCCGAGGAGCAGAGCGCGGTGAGCGAGGAGATCAACCGCAACATGGTGGCTGTGCGGCATATCGTTGAAGAACTGGTGGCCGGTGGCACCGAAAGCGAGCGCAGCACGGCGGCGCTGGCGGCATCGAACGACAAGCTGATTGCCGTGGTGCGGCGCTTTAAGGTGTAAGGGCTCAGGGCCCCGGCCCTCTCCCCAGCCCCTCTCCCGCAGGCGGGCGAGGGGAGACCAGCGGGATCGCCAGACTCTCAAACGCCGCAATCCGTCCCCTCTCCGCGTGCGGGAGAGGGCTAGGGAGAAGGGCAAGCAGCGCCGCACGGCCTTTCCCTCACCCCCAGCCCCTCTCCCGCGAGCGGGCGAGGGGAGACCAGCGGGATCGCGTGACTCTCAAATGTCGCAATCCGTCCCCTCTCCCGCGTGCGGGGAGAGGGCTAGGGTGAGGGCAAGCAGCGCGCACGACTAGCCTGCCATTCCCCCAACCGCTTACAAACTGGCCCAAATATTGCTTGGGCGTCATCCCTGTGCGTTCTTTGAAACAGCGGTAAAACGTCGACAGCGAGTTGAATCCCGCCGCATACGCCACCTCATCAACACGCGCCGTTGCGTTGTTGGCGTGCACCCGTTCCAGCACTTCATCCAGCCGCAATTGGTTGAGAAAGGCGTAAAAACTCTGCCCGCGCACCTGGTTGAGAAAAAACGAAATCTGGTTGCGCGTATAGCCGGTCGCCGCCGCCACCTGCGCCAGGTCCAGCAAGGGATTTAGGTACGGTTTGCTCTGGCGGAAATACTCTTGCAGGTCATTGGCCAGCGCACCCACCTGCCGGGCCGACAAGCCCAGGCGACTGACTGGATCGGCGCCTTCACGAGCGGCCGGTTTGCTGGCCACGTTGCTGATCAGCACCGCGTATTCATTGACCTTGAAAATCAGCCCATCGCGCACCGACAGCGCCTCGATGGCGTTCAGCGACACCAACCCATCGCTGCCATTGAGCGTGACCTGGTACTGCAGAACCGCCGTGTCGCCATCGATGAGTAAGCGTTCGGTGTACCGCTGCAATTCCTGTGCGCCGACCGGCATGCTGGCGGCCAGGTAATCACGCAAATCGGCATGGCCCAGGCGGCGGTTTTGCAGTTTGTCGTGGTAGTCGATGGCCGGGTCGTACAGCGCCATCAGGGCGTCCAGATCGCGGTTTTGCCAGGCGCGGTGGTAGGCCAGAATCACCGCGTGCGTGGCCGCGCCAGCGGGGTCGGGTTGGAACACGGGAGTGGTGGGCAAATCCGGGACGTTCACTGCAAGCTCCAGCACACAGAATTAAACCCGGCGCACCAGGCGCCCGGCACGCCAGAGCCCGAGTATTCCAGAACGGCCGCTTTTCCGCCCGTGCCCGCTGGGAAGCATGGTGGCCGGTCTTTGCTTTAGAACGTGCACATCTTTTCGCGATGGAGCACAACCATGTCCGTCCTTTCTCCCCGCCAGGCGCTGGCTGAAGCCCGCCCACAGCCGTTTTGGCAAGACACCTGCCAGCGTGCCGCCAGCGGCACCGCCACTTACGACCGACATGCAGGCCGACCTGGTGATCGTCGGCGGCGGGTTTCTCGGTTTATGGTCGGCTTTGCAGGCCCTTGAACGTTGGCCGAACGCCAGCGTGGTGGTGATCGAAGCCGGCAGATGCGGCGCCGAGGCCAGTGGCCGCAACGGCGGCTTTTGCGCGCCGAGCATTTCCCACGGTGTGTCCAATGCCCTGCGCCGCTGGCCAAACGAAGCCGAACAACTGGATTCGCATCGGCCGCGACAACCTCACGGCGTACGCCGAAGACGTGCAACGTTTTGGCCTCGACGTGGAGTTCGAGCTGGCCGGCAAACTCAACGTCGCCAGCCAGCCGTGGCAAGTTGAAGGCTTGCGTTCGATGCAGCGCAATTACCAACGCTTTGGTGTGGCGTGTGAATTTCTTGAAGGCGATGCGCTGCGCGAAAAACTCAATTCGCCGGCCTATGTCGCCGGTGTGTTCGAGCCCAATTACGCCTTGATCAACCCGGCCAAAATGGTCGCCGAGTTACGGCGCGTTTGCCTGGCGCGCGGCGTGGCGCTGTTTGAGCACTCACCCGTGACGGGGCTGCACACCGACGGTCATCAGCAGCGCGTACTAACCCGGTTGGGCTCGGTGCGCGCCGGCAAAGTGGTGCTGGCCACCAATATCGCGCCGCCGTTGTTGGGCAAACTCAAATCCGCCGTGGTGCCGATTTACGATTATTCGCTGGTGACCGAACCGCTGAGCGACGTCCAACTGGCCGCCATCGGCTGGCGCGAGCGCTACGGCATTGCCGACAGCGGCAACCAATTCCACTACCTGCGCAAAACCGCCGACAACCGCATGCTGTGGGCCGGTTACGACGCCATCTACCACTTCGGTAGCCGCCGCGATGAGGCGCTTACCCAACGCCCGGAAAGCTTTGAGCGCCTGGCCGAGCAGTTCCAGGCCACCTTTCCGGCGCTGGCAGGGGTGAAATTCACCCACGCCTGGGGCGGCATCATCGACACCTCGGCGCGCACCACGTTGTTTTGCGGCACCGCCGCCAACGGCCAGGTTGCTTACGCCCAGGGCTTTACCGGCCAGGGCGTGTCGGCCACACGGTTTGCCGCGCTCACCGTGCTGGACCTGCTCGAAGGCCTGCGCAACGAGCGCACGCAACTGGCCATGACCGCCACCGCGCCATTTCCTTTTCCGCCCGAACCGTTGCGCTACGCCGGCATCCGCCTGGCCCAGCGCGCGCTGGCCCATGAAGACCGTACGGGCGAGCGCAGCCTGTTGCTCAAGGGCTTCGATGCCCTGGGCGTCGGCTTTGATTCCTGACTTTCTCTGATCCACAGGAGCGACCATGAGTACGCCTGCACCACAACACGTTATCGACTTTGCCAACCCGCAGCTGGCGCCCGTCGAGTTCATCACCGACGACCCCAAGGCCGTCGACACGCCGTACACCGCGCGCAGTTGGCGGCACTTGGTGGAGCCGAGCAAGAAGGCCACCGGCGGCATCTGGGAAGCGCCGCCGCACCTGGACACGCTGTGAATGTGACTACGACGAACTGTGCCATTTGCTCGAAGGCCAGGTGCGCCTGACCGACAGCGCGGGCGTAAGCCAGCAGTTCGCTGCCGGCGATACCTTTGTGGTGGCGGCAGGGTTCAAAGGCACTTGGGAAAACCTCACCAAAGTGCGCAAGGTATTTATGATTTTGCGGGGATGAAGTCGCTCCCTAAATCGTTGGACCTGTGGGAGCGGCTTTAGCCGCGATGCTCTTAACCCACCCGCTCAATCAATTCCAGCTCACGCACCAACCAATCGGCAAACGCTTTGGCCAGGTCGTTGGCGCCGCGCGGCGGCATGATGATGAAGTACGGATGGGGCGCCGGAAATTCGATATCAAACAGGCGAATCAGCGTGCCCTGGTCCAGTTGTTCGCCGGCCAGAATATGGTCGCTGATGGTGACGCCGCCGCCGGCAATCGCCGCCGCAATGGTCAGCGACGCATCGGGCAGGTAGATGTTCTGCCGGCCGCGCAAGCTGGGAATGCCGGCGGCGAGGAAGTAGCGGCTCCAGTCGTAACCGTCGTCTTCGTGCAGCAATACCTGGCGCGCCAGGTCGCGGGGTTTGCGCAAAGGTTCACTGCCATTGAGCAGGCGCGGGCTGCACACCGGGAAGTACAGAATGTCGCCGAGGGCGGCAATGCGCTGGCCTTCCACTTCGCTGTCGCCGAAGGAAATCACCATGTCCACGTCCTGATTGGCCTGGTCAATGGAGAGCAAATGCAAAGACACCTCGGGGTAGTCGCGCAAAAAGCGCTCAAGCATGCCGGAGATGCGCGCCAGCAAGGCCGGTGCGCAGGCGATGCGCAAGTCGCCGGCCGGCGTGGCAGTGGGCAGGGCGGTGTGAATGTCGCGCAATTGCTCGAACGCGCCGTTCACCAGTTGGCTGAGTTTTCGTCCCGCCGAGGTCAGGTGCACGCCCTTGGCGTGGCGCTCGACCAGCGCCACTTGCAACTCTTCTTCAAGCTTCTTTATTTGATGGCTGACGGCGCTATGGGTGACGTGCAGCTCCAGCGCCGCCGCGCCCGTGCTGCCCTGGCGAACCAATGCCTCAAAAGCGCGCAAGGCTATGAGAGACGGCAGTCGGCGTGTCGCTTTTAGGGGCATTTTCTCGCGCTTTTGGTTAGTTAAATTCACATGAACGCTAGAAAACAAATCATTTGATGTCAATTTAATTTGCCCTGACGATAGGGTCACAAGAAGGCGCTTCGAGCGCCGCGAGCGAGAGGTAAGGTGCATGGCCGTTTCCCCTGAACATTTCGTCGACCTGCAACAGTTGGGTAAAACCTACGGCGAAACCCGCGCCCTGAGCGACCTGACGCTGCACATCAAGCGCGGCGAATTCCTCACCTTGCTCGGCCCCTCCGGTTCAGGAAAAAGCACCACGTTGATGATGCTCGCCGGCTTCGAGCAGCCGAGCGAAGGGCGCATTCTGTGCAACGGCCAGGACATCACCGGCCTGCCCGCCGACCAGCGCAATTTCGGCGTGGTATTCCAGGGCTACGCGCTGTTCCCGCACATGACCGTCGAGCAGAACATCGCCTACCCCTTGAAGGTGCGCAAAGTGCCCACCGCGCAGATCAACGAGCGCGTCGGCCGCATGCTCGAACGGGTAGGGCTGGCGGGCAAAGGCCAGCGTCAGATCAAACAGCTTTCCGGCGGCCAACAACAGCGCGTGGCCCTGGCTCGCGCTCTGGTTTTGAGCCGCCCCTGTTGCTTCTGGATGAGCCGCTGTCGGCCCTCGATCGCCGCTTGCGCCAGGAGATGCAAGGCGAGCTGGCGCGCATGCACAAAGAGTTCGGCACCACCTTTGTATTCGTTACCCACGACCAGGAAGAAGCCCTGGCATTGTCCGACCGCGTGGCTGTGTTCAACCACGGGCGCCTGGAACAATTGGGTACGCCGCAAGAAGTGTATGAGCGCCCGGCGAGTCGCTTTGTCGCCAACTTTCTCGGCGACACCAACTCGCTCAAGGTCGGCAACGTCAGCCGCCGCGACGACATGCTGGTGTGCAGTTATCACGACCGCCCGCTGTGGGTGACCCAAGGCATTCAACAGCCGCTGCCGCCGGCCAGCGGCGACACCTGGCTGGCCATTCGCCCGGAACACGTGGAGCTGCAACCCTTCGCCCAGGCCGGTAACGGCAACGGCGTGGTGGCGCAGATGGAACACCTCACCTATCTCGGCACCCACGTGAATGTGGACTTGCGCACCGCCAATGCCCAAGCCATCGCGCTGCGCATTCCGGTCAGCCATCCGCTATTGAACAGCCTCGAACCGGGCCAGCCTTACTGGTGCGCGTGGTCGCGCCAACATGGGCATCTGATTTCCACGTAACCGCACACCGCACAACAACAGCTGCTTTATAACAACAACAGTTTGCTCACCTGCCGCCACTCTCGAAGGGGAACCTGGGATGAAAGACAAACAGCGCTTTATCGACGACGCCGTAGACATTGCTCAGCAGCGCGTGGAGGCGGGCAGCCTCAGTCGCCGCAGCTTCAACCAGATGCTCATGGTGCTGGCGGCCGCAGCCGGCATGGGCCCGATGCGCCACGCCTTTGCCGACGGCGGCTCGCTGGTGGTGGCCAACTGGGGCGGCGACGCGGTGCCGGCGTTCGAGAAAAGCTTTGGCGGTTTCAACGCCGACAGCGGCTTGAAGCTGATGATCGACGGCAGCGGCCCCACCGAAGGCGCGGTGAAAACCCAAGTGAACAGCGGCGCGGTGCGCTGGGACGTGTGCGACGGCGAAATGTATTCGTCGTATCGCCTGGGCAAAGAGGGTGTGTTGACGCCGCTGGATTACAGCGTGATCGACAAGTCGCTGATCGGCTACGGCGACATCCACGAGTTCGGCCTGGCCAACTACACCTACAGCTACGTGATCGGTTTCGACGCGAAGAAATTCGGCAAGAACCCGCCCAAAAGCTGGGCCGATTTCTGGGACGTGAAGAAATTCCCCGGCAAGCGCACCTTGTACAAATGGATGAGCGCCAACCTCGAATGCGCCTTGCTTGCCGACGGCGTGCCGGCCGATCAGCTGTACCCGCTGGATGTCGACCGCGCCCTGCGCAAAATCGAAGAGCTGATGCCCCATGTGGTCACCCATTGGTCCACCGGCGCCGAGTCGCAGCAACTGCTGCGTGACGGCGAAGTGAGCATGGGCCAGATGTGGCACACCCGCGCCGAGCTGGTGAAGCAGGACACCGGTGGCGCCATCGACTGGACGTTCGATAACGCCATCGTCGCGCCGTCCGTGTGGTTCGTGCCAAAGGGCAACCCGGCCGGCGCCGCCAACGCCATGAAGTTCATCGCCTACGCCTTGCGCCCGGAAGTGCAGGCGCGGCTCATGGAGGTCTACAACATGGGCCCGGTAGACGCCAAGGCGAACAGCCTGTTGTCGGCCGAATTGCAGCGTATCAACCCCACCGCACCGGCCAACCTGAGCAAGCAGGTATCCATGAACAACCTCTGGTACGCCGACCACTACAGCGAAACCCTCGACCGTTACCTGGCGCTGATTGGTGGTTGATATGCACGCCACAACCGCCCCCAAAAGCAGCCAGGGCACGCTGCGCATTTATGCGCTGCTGATACTGCCGTTGCCGCTGCTGATCGTGCTCGGCTACCTGCTGCCGACCCTCGGCGTGCTCGGCTGGAGCGTGAGCCTGCCGAAAGTTGGCCTGCAGAACTACGCCACCGTGCTCGACAGCGCAGCGATTCAGACGGTGATCTGGCGCACCTTGCGCATCTGTCTGCTGACGACGGTAATCAGCGTGGCAATTGCCTACCTGATTGCCTTTCGCTGGCGCTTCGCCTCGGCACGGGGGCGGCTGCTGATCGAGCTGTTCGTGCTGCTGCCGTTCTGGTTGTCGATGCTGATTCGCGCCTTCGCCTGGCTGGTGCTGCTGCGCAACGATGGCCTGATCAACCAGAGCCTGCTGACCCTTGGCCTGGTAGACGAACCGCTGGCGTTGGTGCGCAACGAACTGGGCGCGCTGATTGGCATGGTGCATTTCATGGTGCCGTATGCCGTGCTGCCGCTGCTGTCGTCCATGCGGCAGGTGGACGACAGCCTGCTCAGGGCATCGAGCAGCCTGGGCGCCGGGCGCTGGCAGACCTTGCGCGACGTGTTTGTGCCGCTGACCGTGCCGGGCGTGGCGGCGGCGTCGGCCACGGTGTTTGTGTTCAGCCTCGGTTGCTTCGTCACCCCGGCACTGCTGGGCGGCGGCAAGGCGGCGATGCTGGCCGAGAGCATTTACATCCAGATGTTCCAACTCTCCAACTGGGGCCTCGGCGCGGCCTTGAGCATTGTGCTGATGGCGATGGTGGCGGTGTGCGCCGTGGTGTTCGGCAAGTTGGTGGGTTTTGCACGGTTTACGGGGAGAAGCGCATGAACAGCGGGCGCGTAATTAGCGGCGCAGCAACGCCGGTGCTGGCGGTTCCACGGGCGGTGAAACCGCGCCTCAACCTGGCGCGTGGGCTGTCGATTGTCGGCTTGCTACTGGCCGCGCTGTTCTTGCTGCTGCCGATTCTGGTGATTGTGCCGCTGTCATTTGGCGACCAGCGCTACCTGGCTTTTCCCGACGGCGCCTGGTCGCTGCGCCATTACCTGACGCTGCTCGACACCGCCTGGCTCAGCTCGATTCTGCAGAGCCTGGGCCTGGCCATTGCGGTCGGCGTGGTGAGCACCGTGCTGTCGTTTCTGTTCGCCACTGGCATCTGGCTGGAGCCGCGGTATCGCGTGCTGCTCAGCGCCGTGGTGCTGCTGCCGATGATCGTGCCGCAGGTGGTGTCGGCCATGTCGATCTACTACCTCGGCGCCAAGGTGAAGCAACTCGACTCGCTGATCGGCGTCGGCTACGGCCACCTGTTGATGGCCCTGCCGTACTCGCTGATCGCCATGCTGGTGGCCTACAGCCGGCTCGACACCAGCCTGTACAAAGCCTCGCGCTCCCTCGGCGCCGGGCTGGGCACCACCATGCGCCATGTGCTGATGCCCAACGTGCGCGGCGGTCTGGCGGGCAGCTTTTTCATGGCGTTCATCATGTCGTGGGAAGAAGTGGTGGTGACCTTGTTCACCAGCGGCCTGCACGTAATCACCGTGCCCAAACGCATTTGGGACGGCTTGCGCTACAACCTCGACCCGGCCATCGCCGCACTGTCCACGGTCATGGTGCTGATCACCCTGGTGGTCTTGCTGGTGCGCCTGTACCGCCACGACCACACCGCCTCACCGGGTCGCTAGCCGGCCCAGGCTCCGCGTCGAGCCTTTCAGACAACCCAAACAAACGAGCACCTTTTCCCTAAGGAGGGATTCGCCATGATGACTGCTTTTCCACTGCGCACTTACCGCCAACGTATGGAGGCGGTAAAACGCCGCATGAGCGAGCGCGGGCTCGACGCGCTGGTGATCAACTACCCCGACAACATCAACTACCTCACCGGTTTCGACAGCCTGGGTTTCCTCTGGTATCAGGCGCTGATCATCTCGCCAAAGCTGGCCAACCCGATCTTCCTGACCCGCACCAGTGAAGAGCCGTGCACCTTTGAATTGTCGTGCCTGGAAGAAGGCATTTTTTACGACATCGCCAAGCAAGACCCGCTGCGTATCGTCGCCGACTCGCTGGAAGAACTGGGCCTGAGCCAGGGCCGTATCGGCCTGGAAATGCAGGCCTCGACCTTTAGCGCGCTGCAATACACCACGCTGCTCGGCCATATGCCCAACGCCCATTTTGAAGACGCCTCCGTGGTGGTGGCCGAAGAACGGCTGATCAAAACCGCCGAAGAAATCGAGTACCAGCGCACCGCCGCGCGCATGGCCGACCAAGGCATGCGCGCCGCTTTTGAAGCGCTGCGCCCGGGCATGTCGGAAGTGCAAATCTCCGGCATCGTCGCCAAAGCCCTCGGCGATGCGGGCAGCGAATATGCGGCCATCAGCCCGATGTGCGCCACCGGCCGACGCAGCACCATGACCCACGCCATGCCGCACCGCCTGACCATCAGCCCCGGCGACGTGGTGATTCTGGAACACGCCGGCGTGTGCAACCGCTACCACGCGATCCTCATGCGCAGCGCTGTGATCGGCAAACCCACCGCGCGGGTGCGCGAAGTGTCGACCCTGCTCACCGAAGCCTTCAACGCCGCCATCGACATCGCCAAACCCGGCACGCCAGTGGGCGAGGCCAACCGCGTGTGCAACGAAATTCTCGACCGCATCGACCTCTCGCGCACCCGCGTGCACCGCATCGGTTACAGCCTGGGCCTGGCCTACCCTCCAACCTGGCTGGAAGCGATGATGGTCGATGAGGCCGACGACCACGTGTTTCAGCCCAATATGTCGTTCTCCATCGAACCCAACCTGTCGCTGTACAGCGAAGGCTTTGGCCTGAAACTCGGCGACACGGTGTTGTGCGGCAAAGACGGCTCGCAGAGCCTGTCGGAAATCCCACCTGAACTGCACGTGATCGACTGAGGAGCCCGGCATGACTGCAACCATGGACGTGTTCTGGCACGACGATGTGCTGCGCCACGACACCGGTTTCGGGGTGTTCGAGGCGCCGCCCAGCGCGTTGCTGGACCACCAGACCCAACACCCCGAAAGCAGCCCGCGCCTGGTCAACATGCGCGCGGTGCTGCGCAACGGCCCGGTGGCAAAACAGCTGGCCTGGCACGCCGGCCGCCACGCCAGCGAAGAGGAACTGCTGCGCTTTCACACCGCCGCGTACCTGCGTGACATCCAAAGCGCCGACGCCGACGGCCGCCGCTTCAGCAGCACCACGCTGATGAACACCGGTAGCCTGGCCGGCTTGCTGGCAGCGGCGGGCACCAGCATTGCCGCGCTGGAACGCACCCTCGCCAGTTGCCGCCCGGCCATGGCGCTGGTGCGCCCGCCAGGCCACCACGCCGCACCGGCCATGGCCGACGGCTACTGCTTCTTCAACAACGTGGCGGTTGCTGCCCAAGCCGCGCGGGCCGCCGGCGCGGAGCGGGTGGCGATCATCGACTGGGACGTGCACCACGGCAACGGCACCCAGGCCGGGTTCTACGCCGACCCCAGCGTGCTCACCGTTTCCCTGCACATGGACCACGGCGCCTGGGGCCCGAGCCACCCGCAAACCGGTGGCGTGGACGAGCGCGGCGAAGGCTCGGGCGAGGGCAGCAACCTCAACATTCCGTTGCCCATGGGCGCCGGCGATGCCAGCTATGCGGCGGCGTTCGAGCGCTTTGTCGAGCCCACCGTGCGCGCGTTTGCGCCGCAGCTGCTGATCATCGCCAACGGCCTCGACGCCTCGCAATTCGACCCCAACGGCCGCCAGTTGCTGACCATGAAAGGCTTCAACCACCTGGCCCAGCGTGCGCGGGTGCTGGCCGATGAACTGTGCGGCGGGCGCTTGCTGGTCGTGCAAGAGGGCGGCTACAACCCGGCCTACAGCGCCTACTGCCTGCATGCTGCCAGCGAAGGGTTTCTTGGCCAGCCCAGCAGCCTGCCGGACCCGCTGGCCTATATGCCGGAATTCGCGGCGCGAAGTGGGGCCGATATTCAGGCCTTGGCCGTGGCATTGAACGGGGCAGGGGTGGGACTTTCCTTTGTAGCGACAACGACAACGGCTCGGCGGAGCGTTGCCTGCCGAGCCGTTTAACCCGGCAACACCAGGGAGAGGTCCGGGTAGCGCGCACAAATAAAGTCCACAAACGCGCGCACCTTTGGCGCCGCCAGCCGCCGTGACGTGTGCAGCACCCATAACTCGGCGTCGGCGCGCGACACAATTCCCCACTGCACCAACTCACCGCGCGCCAACTGCTCCCACGCGATGGACTGCGGAATCAACGCCGCGCCAGCGCCGGCAATCGCCGCATCCCGGATCATCAGAAACGAAGAAAACTTCAGCCGTGGAATCGGCTCCAGCAGTAAGCGGCCATCGTCGAGATTCCACTGCGTCGGCTGAAAATTGCTGAACACCACACTGGCAACCGGCTGCACCGCGCCGGCCGTTGGCGCGGGCATGGCAATGTGCGGCGCCGCCACCACCACTAGCCGATCCTTGGCAAAGCAGCGGCCGACCAGGTTGCTGTCCGGGCTGGGGTTGATGCGGATGGCCACATCAAACTGCTCCTCGACAAGGTCAACCAGGCGGTCTTCGGCCACCACGTCCAGCGTGATTTCCGGATAAGCCGCACAGAACTCGGCGCCAATGCGGCCCATCGCCAACTGCGAAAACAGTGCCGGCGCCGCCACGCGCAAGCGTCCCCGTGGCGTCGACAAACCTTCGCGCGCGGCGGTCATCGCCTCGGCCACTTCCCCCAGCGGCCCCTCGGTTCGCGCCATCAACAACGCGCCGGCCTCGGTCAGCTTTAGCCCCCGTGCGCTGCGCTCCACCAGGCGAACGCCCAGTTGCTCCTCCAGCTCGGCGATGCGCCGCGATAAGGTGGCCTTGGACCGTCCGCTGGCGCGGCTGGCCTTGCCCAGACCTTCGTTAGTGGCGACGAGAGCGAAATCGATAAGCGCGTTAAGGTCCATGTTTGTTCCATATTTGAAACGAGGAGTCTCGATGGTGGCGTCTTTGTTTTGATTTCGCAACGACCTACTGTGGCGTCAACGCAGCAAGGTCAGCCGATGTTGCTCGCGTACCCCTTCATTCAAGCGGAGATACACCATGAGCATTCTCGTCACTGGCGCCACCGGCACCGTCGGTTCCCTGATCATCCAACGCCTCAGCGACGCGGGCGCCGAGGTTCACGCCCTGGTTCGCCAAGCCGGCAAAGGTCAATTCCCAGCGGGCGTTAAAGAAGTGGTCGGCGACCTCACCGACGTCGCTTCCATGCGCGCCGCCCTGGCCTCGGTGCGCACCTTGTTCCTGCTTAATGCCGTCACGCCGGACGAAGTGACCCAAGCCCTGATTACCCTGAACCTGGCCAAGGAAGCGGGCATCGAACGCATCGTTTACCTGTCGGTCATCCACGCCGACCGCTTCACCGAGGTGCCGCACTTCACCGGCAAACACACCGTGGAGCGAATGATCGAAACCCACCACCTGCCCGCCACCGTGCTGCGCCCGGCGTACTTCATGCAAAACGAATACACCGTGCAGCAAGCCATCGAACACTACGCCGTGTACCCCATGCCCATCGGTGCGGCAGGCGTGGCCATGATCGACGCCCGTGACATTGCCGACATCGCCGTCGCCGAACTGCTGCGCCGCGACCGCGCCGCCACTGCGCTCGAAAGCCTGACGCTCGAACTGGTCGGCCCGCAGGCGTTTACCGGCAACGAAGTGGCCGCCATCTGGAGCAACGCCCTCGGCCGCCCGATCGCCTACGGCGGCGACGATGTAGCCGCCTTCGAACAGCAAATGGGCGCCTTTATGCCCGGCTGGCTGGCCTACGACCTGCGGCTGATGATGGCCGCCATCCAGACCCATGGCATGCAAGCGGCGCCGGGTGCTTTGGAACGCCTGGAAAGCATCCTCGGTCGACCGCTGCGCCGCTACGAAAGCTTCGTGCAGGAAATTGTGGGCGGGACAGGCGTTTACCTTGAGCGCGGGGAGGAGAGGGCGGGTGACGGCGTTTGAGTTTACCGAGGGGTTGATGCGGGGGTGTTTGACCACGCCGGACTGACACCATGTAGCGGTCAATTCGCCGCAGTAATGGCAATTGAATATTACGGGCGATTAAGCGAGCATCGCCCGCGCTGTACCGATAAAACCCATGACAACAGGACGTCTTCATGCACCCCACCAAAACGCTACTCGCCTTTACCGCACTGGCCCTGGCCGGCTGCGCCAGCGGTCCTACCGTGCCGCCGCCCACGTTCCCGGGCATCGAACAGTCAGACAAAATCACCATCGAAGACCTGCGCCCCAAGACCGAGTCTGAGAAAGAAATTTTCAGCCTGATGATCACCAGCGATGCCTACGCCATTTACCGCGTTGCCGACGACGCGACCAAACCGACCGGCCCGCGCCTTCTGGCGCACCGCGCGTACCAGTCGTTCCCGGAGTTGGCCAACCAGCCCACCATCAAAGTGCTGCACTTCGTCACCTACGCCAACCTGCAATCGCAACTGCGTAAAACCTCAATCGTCGCCGGCCTTACCGGCCCGATTGGTGTGGCGGTGATGGGCACGCCTGACTACCCGTCGAGCCAAGTGGTCACGACGCCGGTAGACAGCGGGCAACTGGAAAAAACCGCTGGCGACGAGGAATACACCCGCGCCTACTTCACCGAGCAAGAAAACCCCAGCAAGTCGCCGGTGAATGTCATCTACATCGACACCGAAATGCTCGGCAAACGCGTAGCCAGCCGTTGCCTGGTGCCGCCCGTAACCGGCAAACCCAACCTGTTTTTGGTGGAAGCGTTTGACATGTGCATCGCTAACCACCTGGCGCTGAATAAGGCGGCTGGTGCGCAGGCGGCGGCTAAGTAAGTGCGTTAAGGGGGCGGTCTTTTAGGCCGCTCTCGAGAGGGCAGGTAATTTCCGCGCGGCCCCAGCTTGTCGCATCAATTAAAGGACTGACAGAAATTTAATCGGGAAAAGGAGACGGATTTATTGATCGACTCTAATTTAGAGTAGTTAAATAAATCTGTCCCCTTTTTTCTGCTATATCTTCGATGTGCAAGTTAATGTCCATCGCGCCATTTATTTCGGAGTTTATAATTACTCCGTTGTCACGTTCTATTATATTAGATTTATTCCTTTTGTCGCCGGCAGCCCAGCACCTGCCTCCTAATGCTCCAGTGATTAGCTTTATTTCACTCGGAGTTAATTCTTTGCTGGTGACTATTAATCGAACATGATTTTTCATTGCTTCCTCCAGGTTAGTAGTTGTTTATATTGATGCCAGTTGGTTCGCCTGGGCCATTTCCAGCTTTCGGTTGACAGTAATATTCCCATCTTTATCTTTAAAGAGATCGTATCTTGAGCCATTCTTCGAGGGTTTCAAGTCATGTGGGTCAATGCCAACCTCTTTGAGCTTGTCGATTTCTCCGGGTGACAGCTTTTTATCCCCAGGCGATACGATGTCATCAGAAGACTCGTTAAAAACCTTGTCGCCTAGATACCATCCAAGTCCTGCCCCCAGACCTGCGCCAATGTGAGCAAAAGGGGACAGATTTAATATTCGGCTCTAATTTAGAGTGGTTTAATAAAACTGTCCCCTTTTTTGTTCATCTAGTCCAAAGCAACTGGGCAAATTCCCAGTCGAGTGGCCAGCACGTATGATTCAAGGCGACTTCGCTCAGGTATAAGGATCAAAGTTTTCGCACCTTCGAATGCTAAAATCAAGGTTTTATCATTATTAATTGACACATGCAAAACTCGTGAATTCAAAAAGGCAAAAAGTAGCAAACTTGTTTCAGTCTGCTCGCCGTGCCCATAGCGCGTATCCTCAGCCTCCTCAACTATAAAGCCACATTGAATTATAATAGAGGCTCTCTCACCAAATATAAGTACTAGCGATCCAACTCCGACAGTCACACCGGAAAGTATTGCGGATTTGATCTCTGCCAAATCTTGTTCATTAATTATCATGATCATCCGGCCTCATCTTGTAGGAGGCATTGTATTTAATGGCAAGGGGGGAAGAGGACGGATTTATTATTCGGCTCTAATTTAGAGTGGTTTAATAAATCTGTCCCCTTTTTTTGCTCTTGGTCTTGATGTGTGTTCGCAACTATCACCGTAGACCAAGAGCGGCCTTTCTGTTTTTAATCAGGTGTTTAGCGTTACGTAAGTGCCATTCAGCCCTGTTGTTATTTAATTAACAACAGGGCTTGACTTTCAGAAGTAAAAAAGTACCGACCTCAATCAACTCGAACCAGAACCTCTGAAAGACCTAGACCATTTATAAATACCCGTTACGACAACCAAATACAAAAAGTAAACTGCCCCTAGCAAATATCTATACTCGACATAATCACCATCCTTTAAGCCAATTACCCCTCCTATTTTTTGTCGAAATCCACCAAAAAACAGGAAGAAGAAAAATCCCTGCAATAATAATTATCACCTTAAATCTAAAGCTATTCGATTCCAATCTAAAACCCTCCAAGCCGCGTTCCTAAAGTCATTTGCAGTTTTTACATTCTTCACTGCATAGCCAATTGCAATAAGTGGTGGTCGCGCCGTAGGAGGCACCATATTTAACAAATTCTTGAATGGTCTTCGGAATGGTAGGACCAGGGGCAAGTAGCGTCGCAACACTGCAAGTAAACTGGCAATTGTCGCATTTCATTTGCTCTTCGCCTCGGATATCTGGCGGAGTAGGTTCGAGACCTGCTGAGCAGTCGCCGGTGGCGCATTTACCCTCGAAGTGATAGCCACTCCCTTGTCCGTCACCATCATCTAAATAGCATGGAGTGCCCTCTGGCACCATTCCCGCAGGGCAAGGTTTGAGGCCGTCCAAGTCTTTGTACAGGATAGGATTCTGATAGACATATCCGTACGTATTCAGCCCTCCCTCAAGCCCAATCGGATCGCTCTGCACATACCGCCCCGTATTCGGGTCGTAATCCCTAAAGTAGTTGTAGTTCAGCGCACTATGCCCGTCATATTGCTGCCCTGGTAACCGCAGCGGGATATCCAGGTGGATGCCATCACCATCCGCGTCGCTGTTTGGCAACCCCACCCCAAACACGTCGCTGTTCCATGTCCACAACAGCGTTTGCGCTTGGTTTGTCGCCATACGGGGAGCGTTGAGGTGGTCGCTGTGCAGGTAATACTGGCTAGTGCTCGTTACCGCACCGGTGGTGCTGTACCTAAACTCGAGTCCAGCCAAGGGCATTCCGTCGAGCCAGATCCAGTACTGCGCGAGCGAAATTTTACCTTGGTTGTTGTAGCGCACTTGCCCCAGCAGTTGCCCGTCTGCGCCGTAAAGAAAGGTGACGGTGTAATCCAGTGCTCCGTTTAGGTAGGCGCGTTTAACTGTACGTTGGCCGAGGGCGTTGTAGCGGTAGTCTGCATATACAACGGTGGGGTTGAGGGTTTGGGTTAGGCGGCCTTGCTCGTCATAAACGTAGGTGCGCGAGGTGTTTTGTTTGAGGGTATTGCCGGACGCGTCGAGGGTTACCGTGGTTGCGTCCAACTGCTGCAAACGGTTGCTGTTGGACGAGATGCTTAAGGCTTGCGTGCCGTTCAGCGTTTCGGCGCCGTTGGCGTTCACGGTGTAGCTTTGACGTTGGGTGCGGTTGCCGTTGGCGTCATAGCTGTAGACACGGCGGTTGGTGGCCGTTTTCTCGACGGTAAGGCGATCAAGCGCATCGTACTCAAACCGCATCGGCCCGAAAGACGTGTGATCGCGGCGTGTGATGTTGCCGTTGGCGTCGTACGGTAATTTGGTCTGCCAAATGCCAACGTCCTGCTGCGTGAGCTGGTAGTCGAGATCGTATTGGCGGCTCAGTTGGACACCATTCCCCCACGTCAGACTCTTCAACGGCCCGAACGGCAGGTAGCTGATGTTGCTGACGATGCTGGTGGCCGGTCGGTTTCCGATGGTCAAACTAACGCCGGTTACTTGCCCCGCTGCATTGCGCGGATACGTCACTACAAACCCCGGATAACCAACACCGCCCAAACGGTTCGCACCGTCGTAGCTGTAGGCGACGTTTTCGAAGCGGTCGACGTTGTTTACCTTCACTGAACGCGATTGGCTAACTAGGTTGCCGCGCGCGTCGTAGATAAAGCCGATCAGACCGGATGAATCCAGCAGCGCTGTTAGATGCCCGATGCCCTTATTGCCCTCGGCGGTCATGTCATAGGCGTAGGTCACGTCCAACGCGGGGCTGGCTGGATAGCGCTTGGACGTGATGCGATTGAGGGCGTCGTAGGTGAACGTAGTGACCACGCCGCGGGCGTCGGTTTTCTTGGTGACGTTGCCAGCGGGGTCGTGCTCGAACGTGCTGGTTCCGCTGTCGGGACTGATTTGTTGGGTGAGGTTGCCCAGACCGTCGTAGCGGTATTGCGTGGTGACGCCGCGCGGGTCTTGCACTTTGGTGAGGTTGTCTTGGGCGTCGTATTCGTAGCCGGTTACGCCGTTCAATGGGTCGGTGTTTTGCACCAGACGATTGAGGGCGTCGTAGGCCTTGTTGTTGCTGTTGTTCAGCGGGTTGGTGCTAAGGGTTGGGTTGTCGTTCAGGTCGTATTGCTGACGATTGTTCTGGCCCGCCGCGCCGACTGAGCGCAGCAAACGACCGAGCTCGTCGTACACCCACTGGTGCTGCTGGGTGAGGTTGTTGCTGGCGTCTTTCAGGCGTTGGGCAGTGCGATTGCCCATGGCGTCGAGGTCGTATTCCACCTTGTCGCCGAGGTTGTTAGTCACGGCAACCAATCGGCGCGCATCGTCCCAGGTGTAGGTCAGAGAGCTGCCATCGCCTTGGGTGAGTTGCGTGATGTCACCAACGGCGTTGTAGGCGTAGGTGGTGGTAAAGCCTCCGCGGGTTACCGAGGCGAGCCAGCCTTGTGAGGTGTAAGTCAGGGTGCTGACCACACCATTGGCGTCGGTGATGGTTTGCGGATTACCGAGAACGTCGAAGTTGCTCAACGACGTGACTTGGCCGAGGGCATTGGTGACTGAGGTGAGATGGCCTTGGGCGTCGTAGGCGTAAGTGGTTACGTCCGACACATCGGTGCGGGGACCGTCGATGGTTTCCACCAGGCCGAGCGCGTTATAGGTGTAGGAAACGCTACGTTCTACAGCCTGAACCTGGCCGCCAAACAGGGCACTACTGAGGGCGAGCGAAAGCAGGCTCGCGCGGGAAAAACGGTTATTCATAAGTCCGTCCTTGGCTTAAAGCGCAGTTTGCGTGCGGCTGGTTTGGCGGCCTTGCGCGTCGTAGGTGTAGGTGGTGACTTGGCCGCCTTCGGTGACGGTTAGCGGTAAAAAGAAGGTTGGGTGCCAAGTGGTTGTGGTTGTTCGGGCTTGGGGGGTGCCGGTGGCTTCGGTGCGGGTGGTTTCGAGGCCTCGGTCGTTGTAGGTGTAGGTTGTGATGAAGCCTTTGGCATCGGTTTTCGTGAGGACTTGTCCTCGGTCGTTATAGGTAAAGGTAGCGTTGCTGGCGGGGCAATTGGCGGAGGGTTCCCCCCCCAACAGACACAATGTATTTAACTCCCCGGATTACCTGATAGCGATACAGCGTTCTTTTGCCTAACTCGTTGGTTACAGTCGACGATCCGTCGGTTCCGTAGCTGATGTAAATCTTGCCAATGTCGTTGGCCATTTCACTGGATATAGCGCGACCCTGATCGTCGTAAGCCCAAGTCACGGAGCGTACTCCGCGCTCATCAGTAATGCCGGTTAGCAGGTTAGGTTTACCGGCTGCTTCATAGTGATAAGTGCGACTTTCAGTCTGGCCGTTTCGAACACTGTTGAGTCGATAAAACTGGCCGGCGCTGTTATACGCATATGTAATATCGAGGCCGGCAGCATGCAGCTCCCGCTGGGCGAAGTTGACTGTCTTGAGAATATGCCAAGGCATTACCGAGGTTGTCTGTCACAGTTACTGGAGTGACGCTTGTTGCCGTGCCGTAGGTGAGTGTCTGGGTATTGCCGTTAGAGTTGGTTATAGCGATTAACCGACCACTGCTATCAAACGTCTGGCTTTGGTTGGCTGCCGATTTGTAAAGCCAGTTACCTCCAGATCGCACCAACTTACCCAATTCTTCCCCTTAGGCACACCGACGTTATTTGCAACGACAAAGGCTGCTTGGCTGCCATCGGCGCGCGCCACCGTAACTGCGGATCCATCTATCTCTAAATGGGCGGAGTAGGTATGGCTCCAGAGACCGCTGACACTGTTGTAGTAGCGAGTAAAAGAAATAGGTGAGGCGCCCGTGGGAGCAAAGTCGGTTTCTTCCTGGAATGTATTGCCTATCGCGAAGTTGATCGGGTCACTCACGAGTTTGGTCGGGGTATTACTGGCGGCCGTTGAATTACATATCTGAGGGTTATCCGGGTTACCCTGCTGCTTTTCAACCTGAGAAATAGAGTCGTCTTGGCATGTTTTACTAGCAGGATTTAGGCTGGTGCCTGAAGGGCACTCATCTCCTTCTCTGAATATCCGTGTGCCGCCATGCCCAACAGCCTGCCCGGTACTTGTCGAAAAACTTTGGTAATGACATTCGTATTGCGGAACATTTCCCTCTGTAGCATTCACTAAATAGTGCAGCTTATATTCATACAGCCCCCCACCAGTCCCACGATCATTTATATACTTCAAGAAAGTATCGCATGCGACCTCAGGAGTGGCATTTTTTGCGTGGGGATCAGACCAATTTCCGTCCCAGTACCAGGTATACGGAGCCGCTAGGACGCTTGAACAATAGCCAAGGCTGATAAAAGCGAAAAGCCCAGCCAATAATTGGTTTTGTCGTTTCATATCAAATCCATATGCAAAAATTAAACGCCCAGAGTTCCGACTCAAACTCTCTAAAAAACGAACGATGTTCTAAGTACAAAACGAGGTTATTCGTTGTCTTGAAAAACCATCGCCGTGCCTTCGATACGTCCCGACATGGGGGGATTATCGAGAACTTGAAGGTGGTATTGGCCAAAAACCATCTGAAGATCAGCCTTGATCATAAAAAAGCGCATCCGTAACTGAGATGTCCATCCTAGAGCGCTCTGTTTTCCATCATCGCATCGACGACCACAAGCCCACCGCCGAGACTTTGTGACGGTCTTAAACAAATATAAGGGAAAAGGGGACAGATTTGAATGGCACTTACTTAACTGCTTTTGGATGCCCATTCTTCCTAACCTCAGCGCGTGCAGCATGACGTGGTCGGATCAATAGCGGGTAGGCGTTAGCCCTTCGCTTCAGTGCCCTGGGCTCGACCCTCCCGGGCCGCCTACCAACGCGTTGTTGAGCAATTAAAGTCAGCAAGCCGAGCAGGTCGTCGAACCTGTTTGCTTCATCAAATTGCCGCCACGCCAGCCACAACTGAAGACTGTGTTTGAAGCTCAACTCACGGGGCATACAGTCGGCTAACGAAGCCGACTGAGCCATGATCAAGCGGATCAGATTGTGAGCCAGCAGATAAACCCAGAGCTCTTTCACAGCCATCGCTGGTGTTTTGCAGCTCAACATTTCCAGGCCCATCGTGCTCTTGAGATTGCGCAAATCTAGCTCGACGTGCCAACGGTCTTTGTATAGCGTTTTCAGGGCTGCCTTGGGTGTTTGATTCGGGCAGCGCAGTGTTGTGACCAGTATTTTTCCGCCCGCTTTCAGCTCCCGAACCTCTAGCCTGTCGGGTACTTTTTCGAAGTACGTTTGGCTCATCCAACAGGGTCGATTTCTGGGCTTTTCTAGCGTAATCAGGTGGTCGCATGTGCCTAGGTTTTACCTAACTCAAAGTCGGTGCTGCGCCGGCGTGCACCGTACTGCTCGAAGACCCCATCTACACCTCTGCGCTGCAACTCATGCAGTAGAAAGTAAGTCGCGTAATACGCATCGCCCATTAAGACATCGCCCTCATTCAACGTGTCGAGCATCGAGCGCAGCAGCGTTTGTTCGTCACCGCCTTTACCTCGGAAACGCCCCAGTGCTGCATCTAGGACCGCACCGCTGGAAAGACAGATAAGCCCAACCACTCTACAAATCGGAAAACCGAGACCTGGTTTCTGCCCCCGCGATTGTGGATAAGCCGTCTGATTTGCTGCTGTATCCGGCATCGATACTGTCGTGCCATCGACGAGTTTTACTGGGCGGCCCATCCAGCGCCAAGCCTTCGCGGAGTATGCGCTAATCATGCTTTCCATACTTCGCAGCAAGGTCGAAACCATCTCCACCGGCAGCCGCTGACGTGCTCGACAGTAGCCTCCGGTGTGCCTACTACACGGCGTTAAGCCGCCGATCATTTGCTTCACAGCCATGTCGTTAACGGCCTTTTGGCAGGAACGATCCGCGCTCAGTGCTTGGGCCATAAGCATTGAAAGTGTTTCGGTGGGCGGGAACTGACGCTCCCGATGAAATGGCAACAAGGAGTCAACGCAGTCAAATAGATCAGGGCCGGTGAGCAAATTGAAGAAGGCGTAAGCATCGGTATTAGTCGAGTGCCGCTGCGCTTTTTGCTGTTGATGAATGATGCTTTGGCGCCTACGATTCATGTGGGCTGCTCCTTGGTCTTGGTGTGTGTTCGCAACTATCACCGTAGACCAAGAGCGGCCTTTCTGTTTCTAATCAGATGGTTAGCGTTAAGTAAGTGCCATTCGGGACAGGGTTATTAATCGGCTCTGGATTTGAGTGATTGAATAAACCTGTCCGGTTTTTTTCGGGAATGTCTCTATTCGTCGCAATATATATCGAAGGTTATTCCAATTCCGTGTCTGTTAAGCTCCCCCATGATCTGGGGAGATAGGGATGTCCCGCCTTGACCGTTATCACTTCTCAGCATACAAAAAAAATCAAGTTTGCAGTTCTGGCGTAGGGGATCCAAGTCTTGGGATTTTGCAGATATAAGAGAGATCATTTCGCCTATATGCAATTCTAGGGTTTCCGTCTCTGCGAGAGATGTTTTTTTTTGACCACAAGGTGGCTTCTCTTTTTTATTAGGTTTGCCGTATTCATCGCCTATAGAAAAACCCTTGTCGGGTTCTCCCAATGCTTGAGAAAGCTCGGAAAGAGTGTGATGTTCGGAAAACACTCGTAGAGTCAATTTTATTTTTAACATGATTACTTTATGTTCCCAATGCTATCGCCGAGGCCGCCGCTACCAGTTTGGGGGAAAACCTCTCCGCAATCTCGACAAACCTCTACGTCAGGATTGTTATTGAGTCCACCACCTTTTAAGTCGTGTATTTGTTCGTTCACTTCGCCTTTACTAAGCCCGTGATCTGAAGCAATTTTCCCGGGTTTATTACTAGTATCCCCGCCGCAGTCAGGGCATGTTCCGACTTCGGGTTTGGTTTGCCCTTTCTTCTCGCGACCAAACTCCTGAGCAAAATAGCCACCAAGCAGCGCTCCGCCTACGGCAGTGGCGACATAGCCGCATGCGGATCCTACTGCCTCAGCTGCTGCTGCGCATATAGTCCAACCAACACCTGGTACTAAACAAAAATAGAATGTCCCGGTGGGGTCAATACGGCTAATAGGATTCCCGCCAACATATCCATATGTATTCAACCCTCCCCGCAACCCAATCGGATCACTCTGCACATACCGCCCGGTGTTGGGGTCGTAATCCCTAAAGTAGTTGTAGTTCAGCGCGCTATACGCCTCAAACATCTGCCCTGGAAAGCGCAGCGGGATATCCAGCACTACGCCATTGCCATCCACATCACCATTCGGTGCGCCCACGCCAAAGGCATCGCTGTTCCAGCTCCATTGCAGCACTTGCGCCTGGTTGGTGGCCAAGCGGGGTGTGTTGAGGTGGTCGGGGTGCAGGTAATAGGTGTTGGTGCTGGTGACTGCGCCGTTGGTGTCGTATCTGAATTCCAAGCCAGCCAGGGGCATGCCGTCTCAGCCAGATCCAGTATTGCGCCAGGGCTTTTTTGCCGAGGTTGTTGTAGCGAACCTGGCCTAACAGTTGGCCGTCGGCGCCGTAGAGATAGGTCATGGTTTGGTCCAGCGCGCTGCCGAGGTAGGCGCGGCGGCTGGTGCGTTGGCCGAGGGCGTTGTAGGTGAAGTCGGCGTACAGGGCGGTGGGGTTGAGTACTTGGCTGAGTCGGCCTTGTTCGTCGTACACGTGCACGCGGCTGGTGCTTTGTTGAAGCGTATTGCCGGCGGCATCCAGGGTAATGGCAGCGCCGCTGCTGGTTTTTAGGCGGTTGCTGTCGGTGGCGGTTACCAGGGTTTGGGTGGCGGTTTTGCTTTCCACGCCTGAAGCGTTGGTGGTGTAGCTCAGGCGCTGCAGGCGGTTGCCAGTGGCGTCGTAGCTGTATGTTTTACGCTGGGTGGCGGCTTTTTCTTCAGTGAGACGGTCAAGGGCGTCGTAGTTGTAGTTGAGCGAACCGAAAAGGCTGTGTTGATGGCCTTTGATGTTGCCGTTGGCATCGAAGCTGTAGGTGCTTTGCCAGGAGCCGACGTTTTGCTGGGCAAGTTGATAGTCCTGGTCGTATTGGCGGCTTAGCTGAATGCCGTTGCCCCACGTCATACTTTTCAGCGGGCCGAACGGCAGATAGCTGATGTTGCTGGCACTGTTAAAGAGCGAAGAAGAAAATCAATTAGCGACTCTGAGTTAGAACGATCCAGATAAATTTACTTTTTTGTCAGCGGAATAGGGGTGGGTTTATTAACCGAAGGTATTTAGGGCAGTTAAATAAATTCGTCCCCTTTTTTGCACTGAGATGTAGCTGTTCAAGCTTCATTTTTATTGTTCGCTTGTCTCATTGTGACTTCAAATTCTGATAAGTCTACAGACTCAAGAAAGCTAACAGCTCTGTCTGTGTTTGGAGTGGTAGATATCACACCAAATCCAACGTCGTCGTGAGGATAGAGTAAGACTTCATCGTGCTTCAAATGGATAAAAAAGATGGCCCCGAATACCACCTAAGGCCATTACCGAAAAGCATGCCCCATAAAGTCCTTTCTCCGTCGTGGGGGACAGAGCGATTTTTTGGAAAGTTTCAGGTTCGCAGTCTCTCCTTAGCACAAACGGCGGAAGAGAAGTTAACGCTGGAGATAAAATTTGCCTTATTTCATCGGCTGAATATTCGTAATTTATTTTTAGATCAGAATCGTTGCAACTCGTCCACAGGGTGCTAAAGATTTCAACGGGGAAAGGTTGGTCTTCAAAACGAGACCATAGGAAATTCAGCGCGATGTTAGCTCCTCTTTTGATGTTCTTGTTTTTATATGCGAAGAATCCGCAATATCCTTTGGAGTAGGTGTAGCTATTTAGATCTACTTGTTTGGTAATTTCCATTTTGCGCTCACTTGTCAACTTTTATAATTTTTCCGCCTGCCGAAACAGTTATTTTGTTGCCTGGCTTCGGTGGTACTCCGGGTTTAGGTCCTACTTTCCATTCTCCACCTTCTGAGCCGGAGTGATTGGTGTTACTTGGCGACCATATCTCGCCAGTTAAAGTGTTCTTTTTGTCTCCGTTTCCTGCTGAAACGAAATCGTCCGGGTGAGTGGATGGTGTTCTTACGATGTCTTCAGGGTCGGAATTAGAGGCCTTGGTTTTCGGCTTATCTGTTCTGTCTTTCGCGTAATAACAGCCTCCGGTTGGGCATTCACCATTTCCCAGCTTCTCTGAATAGACCATACAGGCGAGACCAGAACCAATCGCCGCCGCACCGCTGCTGATCCCAGGAATAACTATTTCTGGCAACCACCAAACTGTTGGAATATCGAACAGGTTAGCGCTGAGGCCGTAAGGATCGGAATAAACTATCGGGTTACCTTCCACATACCCATACGTATTAAACCCACCCCGCAACCCAATCGGATCACTCTGCACATACCGCCCCGTATCGGGGTCGTAATCCCTAAAGTAGTTGTAGTTCAGAGCACTATGCCCGTCATATTGTTGCCCTGGTAACCGCAGCGGGATATCCAGGTGGATGCCATCACCGTCCGCGTCGCTGTTTGGCAACCCCACCCCAAACACGTCGCTGTTCCATGTCCACAACAACGTTTGCGCTTGGTTTGTCGCCATACGGGGAGCGTTGAGGTGATCGCTGTGCAGGTAATACTGGCTAGTGCTCGTTACCGCACCGGTGGTGCTGTACCTAAACTCGAGCCCGGCCAAGGGCATTCCGTCGAGCCAGATCCAGTACTGCGCGAGCGAAATTTTACCTTGGTTGTTGTAGCGCACTTGTCCCAGCAGTTGCCCGTCTGCGCCGTAAAGAAAGGTGACGGTGTAATCCAGTGCTCCGTTTAGGTAGGCGCGTTTGACTGTACGTTGGCCGAGGGCGTTGTAGCGGTAGTCTGCATACACAACGGTGGGGTTGAGGGTTTGGGTTAAGCGGCCTTGCTCGTCATAAACGTAAGTGCGTGTGGTGTTTTGTTTGAGGGTATTGCCAGACGCGTCAAGAGCTACCGTGGTTGCGTCCAACTGCTGCAAACGGTTGCTGTTGGACGAGATGCTTAAGGCTTGCGTAGCGTTCAGCGTTTCGGCGCCGTTGGCGTTAACGGTGAAGCTTTGACGTTGGGTGCGGTTGCCGGTGGCGTCATAGCTGTATAGGCGGCGGTTGGTTGCAGTTTTCTCCACCGTTAGACGATCAAGCGCGTCGTACTCAAACCGCATCGGCCCGAAGAACGTGTGGTCGCGGCGGGTGATATTGCCGTTTGCATCGTACGGTAGTTTGGTTTGCCAAACGCCCACATCTTGCTGAGTGAGCTGGTAGTCGAGGTCGTATTTTTTGCTCAGCTGAATGCCATTGCCCCACGTCAAACTTTTCAACGGCCCAAACGGTAGATAGCTGATGTTGCTGGCAATGCTGGTGGCCGGCTGACTGCCGATAGCCAAACTAACGCCGGTTACCTGGCCCGCTGCATTGCGCGGGTACGTCACCACAAACCCCGGATAACCGATACCGCTCAAACGGTTCGCGCCGTCGTAGCTGTAAGCCAGGTTTTCGAAGCGGTCGACGTTGTTCACTTTCACCGAGCGGGACTGGCTGACCAGGTTGCCGCGCGCGTCGTACATAAAACCGATCAGGCCGGATGAATCCAACAGCGCAGTGAGATGCCCGATGCCTTTGTTGCCTTCGGCGGTCATGTCGTAGGCGTAGGTCACGTCCAGCGTGGGCTTGGCTGGATAGCGCCTGGCAGTGATGCGATTGAGGGCATCGTAGGTGTAAGTGGTGACCACGCCACGGGCGTCGGTTTTCTTAGTGATGTTGCCGGCGGGGTCGTGCTCGAACGTGCTGGTTCCGCTGTCGGGGCTGATTTGTTGGGTGAGGTTGCCCAGACCGTCGTAGCGGTATTGCGTGGTGACGCCGCGCGGGTCTTGCACTTTGGTGAGGTTGTCTTGGGCGTCGTATTCGTAGCCGGTTACGCCGTTCAATGGATCGGTGTTTTGCACCAGACGATTGAGGGCGTCGTAGGCTTTGTTGTTGCTGTTGTTCAGCGGGTTGGTGCTAAGGGTTGGGTTGTCGTTCAGGTCGTATTGCTGCCGATTGTTCTGACCTGCAGCGCCCACTGAGCGCATCAAACGACCGAGTTCGTCGTACACCCACTGGTGCTGTTGGGTGAGGTTGTTGCTGGCATCTTTCAGACGTTGGGCTGTGCGATTGCCCATGGCGTCAAGGTCGTATTCCACCTTGTCGCCGAGGTTGTTGGTAACGGCAACCAATCGCCGCGCATCGTCCCAGGTGTAGGTCAGAGAACTGCCGTCGCCTTGGGTAAGTTGCGTGATGTCGCCTACCGCGTTGTAGGCGTAGGTGGTGGTGAAGCCGCCGTGGGTCACGCTGCTCAGCCAGCCTTGCGGCGTGTAGGCGAGGGTGCTGACCACGCCGTTGGCATCGGTGATGGTTTGCGGGTTACCGAGAACGTCGAAGTTGCTCAGCGACGTGACGTGGCCGAGGGCATTGGTGACGGAGGTGAGATGGCCTTGGGCGTCGTAGGCGTAAGTGGTTACGTCCGACACATCGGTGCGGGGGCCGTCGATGGTTTCCACCAGGCCGAGCGCGTTATAGGTGTAGGAAACGCTACGTTCTATAGCCTGAACCTGGCCACCAAACAGGGCACTACTGAGGGCGAGCGAAAGCAGGCTCGCGCGGGAAAAACGGTTATTCATAAGTCCGTCCTTGGCTTAAAGCGCACTCTGCGTGCGGCTGGTTTGGCGACCTTGCGCGTCGTAGGTGTACGTGGTGACTTGGCCGCCTTCCGTTACGGTTAGCGGTAAGTTGAGCGTGGGATGCCAAGTCGTTGTAACAGTTCGCGCTTGAGGCGTACCGGCGGCTTCAATACGGCTGGTTTCGAGGCCCCGCTCGTTGTACGTGTAATTCGTTACGTTTCCTTTCCAATCGGTGGCGCTCGCCAGATTCCCGTTAGCGTCGTAGGAATATGATTTGTTAGAGCTTGCACAATTAGTTGATGGGTGCCCCTGCACAGCGACGACTTTCTTTATGCCATGAATAAGTTGGTACGTATAACTGGTCGTCTTGCCCAGAGGGTTGGTGACCGTCGTACTTCCGTCATTGTTATAAGCGAAACTATATTTCTCCTGACCGCCAGACAATTCAGTGGAAATGCCTTTTCCATGTTCGTCATACGTATACGTCGAATACCGTATGCCGCGCTCGTCGCGGATTCCGGTGAGTGCAAAAGGGAAACGAATGTCCTCATAAAGGTATTCCCGAGCGTTAGAAAATTGATCGCTCGCCTTTGTCAGTCGATTTGAGTCGTCATACTCGTAAGAAAGAACCGTCACGGCTCCGGCCTTAAAGCTTGAAACCATTCCTTTTAGGTTAAATATGGGTTGTAGGCAATAACCTGTTGGGTTGCATATTTTTGCGAGTAGACCGCTTGTATTATAGGTATAGATTAGTTTGTAGTCAGGCGATATTTCGCTCTGCACCAAGTTTCCGGAAAGGTTGTAAGTGTCTTTTCTTCCGCTAGGGAAGGTAATCGAATAGTCTGATGACGACTTTACAACGTTTATATGCACATCTTCGTCAGTGCGCCATTGGCCATTTTCGAGTATCGCGCGGATTTTGTTTCCACCCTCCGTGTCGATAGTGATGAATTCTTTTCCCAATAACGTAGTCTTTGTAAGGGTTCCTCCGTGGTTCCAGCTCCAGTTATGACCGAAAAGACCGCTGTTTATTGAACTGTCATCATTGGAGTTGTAAGTTCTTGAAATAATTACGGGGAATGGCGCTGGACCTGTAAAGTCGAATTGAACTTTGTTTTTATTGCCGTTGGCCGAATTAATCGGTCCGCCGGCGTTATTGCAACTGGTGCCCTTCGCTTTATCCAGTTGTTCAGTGTTTTGCAGCACGCAGGTATTAGCGGAGAGCGAATAACCCGATGGGCATTTCACGGTTCCGAAAACCCCGTCACCGCCGCCGCATTGGCCTCCTAACGTAATAAGCGCCAGCATTCCGCCGGGGTTGACGTTAGAATAATTTTTTACCGTATAAGAGCATTGCGCGTCAGTCTTTCCCCAGTAAGCCTTGTATTTTACCCACCAGTGGGCGATCGCCGAATCCACTGTGGGTTCGTTGCTTACGCTGTGGTTATACGCAGAGTTTATTTGATAGGGCGCTCCGTAAATAACCGGAACTGTGGGAAGCGATGCTTCTGCAGAAACGCTACAAAAAAGCGCCGTCGCGGCACACGCGAAAATTCTTTTAATATTCATACGAATTCCGTTTCAATTAATCGGGGTAATGAGCGCCAGCATTTCCGCTGGGCAAGGGGATTTTTTCTGCCGATGAGGCCCGCGCCGCGCTACGCCGATGCGAGTCCGAGCCTGCGGCTTCTATGACGGGGGTTGAACGTTCGCAATTCGGGATTAACGCGCCCATGTGAACCAAACACGCCATCAGAAAACTCCCTTTTCCACGTCGAACACATTCCCTGTAACCGGCAATTTAGACAGTGGCCGGGTGACCCTTCGGACATTAATGAACGCCCGCTTCGCTGTCCACGGTGGAACGAGTTGTCGCGTCAATTCTGTGAACGACCAACAGAATTCTCGCTCATCCTCTTTACGCATTCCGTGAGGGATATGTCCTGCAAGGCGGCGGCGCCGGAAAAACCCGTTGCAGGGTAGGGAAGTGGCTTCTATAGTCCCGCCGTCGCTGCCAATTCAGCGACCGGGTTTGGCGATCCGAGTAGATATGAGGCGCACAGCGCTCTCACCTAATAGCAGCGCTTTTTTTGTGTCTGTTGCTAGGTGTTTATGGCGGCTGTGCGCGGGATACCTTCGGGTATGCCGGGTTCCTCTGTCCCCGGTTCGCCAACCTGCGTACAGCTGCCACCCTAATTGTTTGGCGACGATTTGTGGCGGCTCCACTAGACAGCAGGAGCTTCACAATTGAATGACATGTCAAAAGTCACCACCCACCAACCCTTCGACAATCTCGATGACATTCCGCTGTTCGCGGTCAATGCCGGCGTGCCGGTTGAAAATGCCCTGGAGCGTGCGGCGGATTTGATGCTGTACGTCGAACGCCTGTCGGCTGCCGATGCGTTTATCGACAGAAGTCAGGAGTCGGCCATTGTGCAAACCCTGAGTGAAATGGCTAAGGCGCTCACCAAGGCTTGCCAGGGTAGAAGGGCGGCGTAGGGTTTTCGTTGCGTGCAAGAGGGGGAACGAGGTGTTCCCCTTTTTAGTGCCCCGGATTTGGGGCCGCTGTGAATGTCCAGCTTGGTCGGTTGGCGTCTTGTTTGCGCAGGCGGGTGAGCCAGGGTGGTGGGGTGCGTACCGCGTGGTTAGGAAGCTTTTTGCCTTGTCGACCAGTTGCTGCAGCCACGCGGCGTCTTGCGCATTAACAACGCCGTACTGCTCGGGCGGCGCGAAGGCCCAGTGGTGTGCTGCTTCGGTAAGGCGCTGAAGCTCGTCGGTGCTCAGCCAGTAGGCAGTGTTTTGCACGGGAATGGGCGCGCCATCGAAGCGTTGGCCGAGGGTCAGGTTGGTTCTGGGGGCGAAGGCGATAGCGACCTCGGTGTGGGGTTGCAAGTGGTGTTCGGGTGCAGGCTGTTTGGCTTCGCGGGCGTAGGTGAAGGTGCCGGGGTAGTGTTTTTTCAGCACCAGCCAGTGGCCGGCGGTTGTGGTTGCGAGCAGCCATTGGGTGATGCCGCTGTCGTAGGCGTCTTCCAGGCGTTCGCCGTTCCAGATGGACAGCGTGTTGCAGTCCGGGTCGTAGGCGTTGGACCACAGATTGGTGGCGGTCACTAACGTGTGGCGCTCCAGTTCAACCTCGCCGCACTCGGGCAAGGTTCGCCAGTAGCGTTTGGTCGCGTCGCGCTTGGCATGGCGGATGTTGAGCAGCAACCAGGCGGCGGTGAAGAGCAGGGTGGCCGGCACTAGCCAGACGTAAGTTGTTTCGAGGATGTGGTCGATGTCCAGGCGTGCGTCGAACAGGGTTCGGTAGAGCAACAGGCCGACGATGTAGACGAGGAAGGGCAGTATCGGGCCGAAGCACAGTGGCGCTACGCAGACGGTGAGCCAACTGAAGCGCTCGCTGGCGGCGCACTCCTGGGCCCGGGCGCGTTCTTCCGGAAGCATGGGCGCGGTGTCGCGTGGGGGTAGGGGTGGGGCTTGGGGTGTGGAAGTGGGCTAGGGGGTTGGGCATTTGGGGGAACGGGCGGTGGCCGAGGTGGGCGTAGCGTAGCAGCGTGGATGGGGATGGGGCTTCGCCTTTGCGAGGATGGCGGAGGTTTTATTGAGTTTTCCGTTATCCCCCGTGAAGGCGGCGGTCCGACGATTGGGATCGAGGCTCGCGGAGGTATCTGCGTCTCCTGAAAGACTCTGGATCCCCGCCTGCGCGGGGATGACGGAGGTGCTTGATCGATACTCCGTCATTCCCGCGCAGGCGGTGGTCCGACACTTCGGAATCCAGAGTTGCGAGCCGAGCACCGAAACCAGCAGCGCCTCAGACTCCTCAAACCGACCCAACCCCCACGCTACATTTCTGCCTTATTAGTGCGTTATCTTCAGCCACCTCACACCGCCCCAATCCCGACGCTCCCATGACCAACCCAGCGCCCACCATCCCCCTATTCCAAGCCCTGCTCTTCTGGCTAAAACTCGGCTTCATCAGTTTCGGCGGCCCGGCCGGGCAGATCGCGATCATGCATCAGGAATTGGTAGAGCGTCGGCGTTGGATTTCCGAGCGGCGGTTTTTGCATGCGTTGAATTACTGCATGGTGCTGCCCGGCCCCGAGGCGCAGCAGTTGGCGACGTATATCGGTTGGTTGATGCATCGCACCTGGGGCGGGGTGATTGCCGGCGGGCTGTTTGTGTTGCCGTCGCTGTTTATTTTGATCGCGCTGTCGTGGGTGTACATCGCCTTTGGTGAGGTGCCGGTGGTGGCCGGTTTGTTCTATGGCATCAAGCCGGCGGTCACGGCCATTGTGGTGCAGGCGGCCCATCGCATCGGCTCGCGGGCGTTGAAGAACAATTGGCTGTGGTGCATCGCGGCCGCCTCGTTTGTGGCGATTTTTGCCCTGAGCGTGCCGTTTCCGTTGATCGTGCTGTCGGCTGCGTTGCTGGGTTATGTGGGCGGCAAACTAGCGCCGGGCGTGTTCACTGTCGGTGGCGGGCATGGGGCGGCGAAGCAGTCGTTCGGGCCGGCGCTGATTGATGACGACACGCCCACGCCCGAGCACGCGCGCTTTCGCTGGTCGCGCCTGGTCGTGTTGCTGGTAGTGGGCGCTGGGCTGTGGGCGTTGCCGATGGGGCTGCTGACTGCGCTGTATGGCTGGCACGGCACGTTCACGCAGATGGGTTGGTTTTTCACCAAGGCGGCGCTGCTGACATTTGGCGGCGCGTACGCAGTGTTGCCCTACGTGTATCAGGGCGCGGTGGGCCATTACGGCTGGCTGACGCCGACGCAGATGATCGACGGCCTGGCGCTCGGCGAAACCACGCCGGGTCCGCTGATTATGGTGGTGGCGTTTGTCGGGTTTGTCGGCGCTTATGTGCAGCCGGTGTTTGGTGCCGAGCACGCGTTTTTGGCGGGCGCCGTGGCAGCTGCGCTGGTTACCTGGTTTACCTTTCTGCCCTCGTTTCTGTTCATTCTGGCGGGCGGGCCGCTGGTGGAATCGACGCACAACGAGCTGAAATTCACCGCGCCGTTAACCGCGATTACCGCAGCGGTGGTGGGCGTGATTCTTAACCTGGCGGTGTTTTTCGCTTACCACGTGTTGTGGCCCACAGGCTTTGACGGCTCGCTGGGTTGGCCGTCGGCGGTGATCGCGGTTGCGGCGGCGGTGGCGTTGTTTCGCTTCAAGTGGGGCGTGATTCGGGTGCTGTTTAGCTGCGCAGTGGTGGGGTTAGGGGTTTACTTGCTGCGCCATTAACGCCAAGGAGCCAATACAAATTCCGCAATACTTGGCCAGCGGTGCGACGGTTTCTTATTGGGTAGGATGGCCGCCCGAAATCACACTTGGCCTTTATGAACACGCTTCAGGAACCTCCCAGTTTTAGCCGCTCCCCGTTAACGCCTCGTTCTGCCCCGCCGCGCCATCGCGCCGCTCACCCTCGCCGTTCTTCGATGCAGGTTCTCTAAACATGGAATGGATAGCTGACCCCACGGCCTGGCTAGGCCTGCTCACGCTTATTGTTTTGGAACTGGTGCTGGGCATCGACAACCTGGTGTTTATCGCCATCCTCGCCGACAAGCTGCCGCCGGAGCAGCGCGACCGGGCGCGGCTGATCGGCCTGTCGCTGGCGCTGATCATGCGCCTGGGCTTGCTGGCCAGTATTTCCTGGATGGTGACGCTCACCGAGCCGCTGTTCGAGGTGTTCGACAAGAGCTTCTCGGGCCGTGATCTGATCATGCTGTTCGGCGGTATCTTCCTGCTGTTCAAGGCGACCATGGAGTTGCATGAGCGCCTCGAAGGCCACATTGCCGAACGCTCGGCCGGCGCCGGTTACGCGCTGTTCTGGCCTATCGTGGCGCAGATTGTGGTGCTTGATGCGGTGTTCTCGTTGGACGCGGTGATTACCGCCGTCGGCATGGTGGAACACCTGAGCGTGATGATGATTGCGGTGGTGGTGTCCATCGGCGTGATGATCGTGGCGAGCAAGCCGCTGACCGCGTTTGTTAACGCACGCCCGACGGTGATCATGCTGTGCCTGGGCTTTTTGATGATGATCGGTTTCAGCCTGGCGGCCGAAGGGTTGGGCTTTCACATTCCCAAGGGTTACCTGTACGCGGCCATCGGTTTCTCGATTGTGATCGAGCTGTTTAACCAGTTGGCGCGCCGGGGTCGCCAGCGCTCGGCGCAAGGCACATTGCCGCGCCGCGCGCGCACCGCCCACGCGGTGATGCGTTTGCTTGGCGGGCGTGAGTTGACGGTGGACGAAGTGGGCGAAGATATTGCCGATCTGGTGCAGGGCGACGATGCGCAGCCAGCGTTCAACCGCCGCGAGCGGGTGATGATCAGCGGCGTGTTGCAACTGGCCGAGCGCCCGGTGCGCGCGGTGATGACGCCGCGCACCGAGGTGCTGTACCTCGACGTAGGCGAGAGCCCGGAAGCCATTCGCCAGAAGTTGATGAACTCCTCGTACTCGCGCCTGCCGCTGGTGCGTGAAGGCCACGTCGACGAGCCGCTGGGCTTTGTGCACAAGAAGGAGTTGCTCAAGGAATTGCTGGCCGGCAATTGGCCGGACCTGCACACCATGGCGCGCCAAACCATCAACGTGCTGGAGCACTTCACCGTGCTTAACGCCCTGGAGCAGATGCGCAAAGAGTCGACGCACATCGCCTTCGTGGTCAGTGAGTTTGGCGATTTCATGGGCGTTTTGACCATGACCGACATCCTCGAATCCATCGCCGGCGAGCTGCCCGATGCCAGCGAAGTGGACGGCCCGGACATCGTCGCCGATGGCGATGCCTTTCTGGTCAGCGGTGCGCTTAACCTCAGCCTGGTGCAGGAACGCATCGGCTTTGCCGCCAGCGCCACCGACGACTACCAAACCGTGGCCGGCCTGGTAATGAGTCTGCTGGATCGCTTGCCGGTGATTGGCGATGAGGTGCAGTGGGGCGGATGGACGCTTTCGGCTATCGAGGTGTCGGAGCGCCGGGTGACGCGGGTGCGCCTGGCTCGTCAGTAACCGCAATGAAACCAGAACGAGCCCCGCCGAAACGCGGGGGCTCGTTTGTTTTAGCCGAGACTAAAGCGCGCCGTGTTGTCGTTCAGCGCGCGGCTCCCTTGGCTCAAACGGTCGGCTGCCTGATTGACCGCACGGGCGCCGTCGAGCAGGCGGATGGCGGCTTGGTCCACTTGCTGAATGCTGCCGCTGACGGCGTCGGCGGTGGTGGCTTGTTCTTCCACGGCGGTAGCGATTTGCGCCAGCGTGTCGCTTACGCCTTGAACCGCGCTGGCGATTTCACCGAGGCTGACGCCCAATCCGGTCACGGCAGTGGCATCGCTCTGCGCTTGGCCGCAAGCCGCTTCCATTAGTTCCACCGCCTGGCGCACGGTGCTGCGTAGGCTTTCCACGGTGGTGGCGATTTGCAGCGTGGAGGCTTGGGTGCGTTGCGACAGGCTGCGCACTTCATCGGCCACCACGGCAAAGCCGCGGCCCTGATCGCCGGCGCGGGCGGCTTCGATGGCGGCGTTCAGTGCCAGCAGGTTGGTTTGCTCGGCGATGCCACGAATGCTGTCGACCACTGAATGAATCTGCTGGCCCTGATCGCTCACGCGCCCCAACGCTTCGGCGGTGTCGCTCAGGCGTTGGTTGAGTTCCTGAATGCTGGCGGTGGTGCGTTCGCTGTCGCGGTTGCTGGCTTCGGCGATAGCGCGGGTTTGGCGCACGCTGGCCGAGGCTTGCTCGCAGCTTTTCGCCACGCCGAGCGAGGTGGCGGCCAATTGCGTGGCGGCGGTGGCGATCTGGCTGATCTGATGTTGCTGCGCTTCCACTTCACCGAGGGTGTCGGTGGAGTGGGAGTTTAAGGTGATGACGGCGTCGCTGAGCTGGTAGGTCTCGTGGTTCACGCCCAGCAAGCTGGTGCGCAGTTGCACCACGGCGGCGTTCAGCGCGGTGCTGATGGCGGCCAGTTCATCGCGCCCTTGCACCGCCACTTCCACGCACAAATTACCGTCGCGCAGCGACTGCGCGAGGGTGGTAATGCCGCTGGCGCTGCGGCGAATCGAGCTTTGCAGGCACACAAACAAATACACGGCCGCCAGCAACAACAGGCCAAACGCCACGGCCACTGGAATGGCTTGGGCAATGGCGCGGTTGTGGTAGAAATCCAGGCGCGCGTCCAGCGATTGCAGCGACTGCTGGCGCAATGCCGACAGGGTGCTGAGCAGGCTGTCCATGGTGCGCTGGAAAGTGGGGCCTTTCATGCTGATGGTGTCGCCGAACAGGCCGTCGTCCAGGGCTTTGAGTTCGGTGTTAAGGGTTTGCTGGGTGGCGCCGTATTGGTCGGCCCACGCGCTGAGTGCGGCCGGCAGCTTGGCTTGCAAGGTGGCGCCGGTTTTGTCCAACTGCGCGCGGGCGTCATTGATGCGGGCGCGCAGGTCGCGCAGTTGCAAACGGCTTTGCAGGCTGAACTGACCCGCCGCGACCGACGCTTCGCCCATGCTCGCCAGGCGACCGACGCGTTCGATCATTTCGGGGGACTGTTGCGTGGCGATCTGCATCAGCAAATAGCCTTCTACCGACGGGTCCAGCGTCAGGCCGCTGTCTATTGCGATCTGGTCGCGCAGGCCTTGCAAGCTCGCCTTCATGGCGGTGAAACGGTCAAGCGCATCGGGCCACCAGCCGACCGTGCGCAGGCTCGCTAACTCCAATTGTGCGGCGCCGGTTAGCAGCTCTTGCAGGCGCTTTTGCACATCGTCGCTGGCGCCTTCTGCGCGCAGCGTTTCGGCGAAGCTGTCCATGGCCGAACGCAACGCCGGCATGGAATTGTCGAGCTGCGTGATGGCGTGTTGCGCATCGGCACCGGGCACGCGGGCGGTGTCGACAGCTTTCCAGCGCGCGGCCAGGTTGCGGCGAGCTGACAACTGCTGGTCCACCGCATCCAGTGCGAGTAATTGGCGCACGCCGCTGTGTTCCTTGGCGATCACCGCCAGCTTGGCTTGAAAGGTTTGGCTGACCATCCACAAGCTGCCCGCCAGCGGCAGGGCGAATAGCAGGAACAGCAGTTGGAATTTGCGCGCAAAGCCGAAGCGGCTCAGAAGATGGATCCCAGGGGATAACACGGACTGCATGAACGACGACTCCTCAAAGGATCTTGCCAGCGTTCCGTTGTACAGAACGCTGTCGGGCTGCCGGTGCTGGCAATGAGCCATTTGGCTAGCAAGTTCCGGACCGGGCGGCCGGGGTGTCGATGCACGGCGCGGCCAACGGTGCGGCGCAGGCTGGCGCGTTGTTTTGGTGCGCACGGGCGAAAACGAAGCGCAGCCGTGCACCCGTTTGTGTCACTGAATGACACAGCGGCGGGCGCGCTTTACCCTCAGCACCTCATTTTCAGGGAGTTACTCATGCCGCAGTTTTTCTGGTTGCACGAGCACATGGAACATTGCCCCACCATGGCCGCCTGGCTGTACGAGCAGTTCAGCTACGAGTACGTCGGTCAGTCGTTGGCTGAGTGGCAGCACGAATTTGCTGCCGGCCAGCACAATGGCGACTGGCCGAGTGTGGTGGCTGTCGATAACGACCAACTGCTGGGCGGCGCGGCATTGGCGACCGACGATTTGCCCGGCCGTGACGACCTCGGGCCTTGGTTGGCCTGTGTGTTCGTGACCCCGCAGGCGCGCGGGCAAGGCATCGCCGAGGCGCTGGTGGAAAAGGTCTGTGAGCGGGCGCGGGCCGAGGGTGTGGAACGGTTGTATTTGCACACTCAGGACCGCGCCGACTATTACGCCAAACGCGGCTGGGTGACGGTTGAACAGTTCGAGCGCTGGGGCAAGCCGCAGTCGTTAATGAGCCGCGACCTGCGGGCGGCGTCAGGCCAGTAACCGCGCCAGTTCTGCTTGCAGGTTGGCCCGAGCTTTGGCTTCCCACAGCGCGCGAATTTCTTCGTGGCTGTAAAGGTCGGGCATAGCCAACAGGGTGTTGAGCACCTTGGCGCGGCCGGCGTTGAACAGCGCCTCTGGCACCCAGTCGTACTCGGCGCGGATGGCTTGGGTGTAGGCGTGGTAGGCGTCGGCGGGCAGGGCGAGTACCGACAAATCGAGATCCACCACCAGCCCCGCATCATCGGCGTCGGCGGGCTCAACGTGAGCGGTGGCGAGAATGTGCCGGCGCACGCTGGCGATGTGCTCGGGCAAGCCGGCCTCACGCAGCCAGGCTTCGGCCAGGTCGGCGCTGGTGGCTTCGTTGTCCTGGCGCTGGGTGTGGTAGATGGCGTCGTGTGTCCAGAGAGCAAATTCCACCACGGGCAGGTCGCCAGCCAGGTGCTTGAAACGCTCGAGGTGCTGCAAGCAGGCGTTGATATGGGCGCCGTTGTGGTAGTGGCGCTGCGGTTCGGCGTAATGCGCGGCGAGGGTGGCGAAACTGCCTTCGGGCGCACTGGCACCGAGGCGCTGCCACAGCGTTTGCCAGCGCTGGGCCGAGAGCGTGGCGTCTGTCATGCCGAGGCCTCGACGGTCTTTTCTTCAAAGGCGGCTTGCGCTTGGTTAAGGGCGTCGATGTTGCGCTCTACCCAGTGATCCAGTGCCCGAATCGGTTCGCTCAGCGACAAACCCAACGCCGTCAGCGAGTACTCCACGCGCGGCGGTACTTCGGGGTACGCGGTGCGCGTCACCAGGCCGAATTTCTCCAGCCGGCGCAGGGTCTGAATCAGCATTTTTTCGGAAATGCCGTCCACTTGCCGCCGCAATTCAGCGGTGCGGCGTGTGCCGTGGGCCAGGGTGTGAATTAGCAACAGTGCCCATTTATCAGCCAGCACATCGAGGACGTAGCGTGCCGGGCACGTGACGCTGAATACATTGCCGGCACGGCAGGCGGCGTGGTCGTGCTGATCGAGCATAAAGGCGCTCCCAAATTAGTCAGAGATATCAAATGCATACTTACCGCAAGGTGGGTACTTGTGCCAGAGAAAGCAATCGCTAAGCTCAGTGCACGCGTGCTTCCCACGCGCCTGCCACGCTCCATTACTGAGTGAAGGATTGCTTATGAAACTGTATTTCTCCCCAGGCGCCTGCTCGTTGGCGCCCCACATCGCCTTGCTGGAAGCCGGCTTGGCGTTCGAGACCGAGAAGGTCGACCTTAAAGCCAAGGTCACCGCCAGCGGCGCCGACTTCACTGCGATCAACAAAAAAGGCTACGTGCCGGCCCTCACCTTGGATAACGGCCAGTTGCTGACCGAAGGCGCGGCGTTGCTGCAGTACATCGCCGACCAAAGCCCGCAAAGCGGCTTGGCACCGGCGGCCGGCACCTTTGCGCGCTATCAGTTGCAAGAGTGGCTGACCTTTATCGGTTCGGAAATTCACAAGCCGATGGGCTCGATGTTCAACCCGGCGCAATCGGCTGATTGGAAAGCCGCCGTCAGCGCCACGCTGACCAAGCGCCTGGACTACGTCACCGCTCAGTTGGCCGATAACGACTACCTGCTCGGCAACCAATTCACCGTGGCCGATGCGTACCTGTTCACCGTGCTCAACTGGGCCAACGTCGTCGGTTTTTCCCTGGCGCCGTGGCCGGCGGTACAAGCGTTTTCGGCACGCGTTGCGGCGCGGCCAAAAGTGGTCGAGGCGCTAAAGGCCGAAGGGTTGGTGTAAGCGCGACGGTAAAGAGCCGGGCGCGCTGTGATTAGCTGCCGTGCCGGGTGGCCGCCTCAGGCGCCTGGTAGACACACACCTGATTGCGTCCGCCACGCTTGGCCTCGTACAGCGCGGTGTCGGCTTGCTTGATCAAATTGGGCACGTTGTCTTGCTCGGCTTGTTGGGCGTACACCACCGTGACGCCGAGACTCACCGTCACGATTTGCAGTGGGCTGGCCAGGTGTTCGCGGGCCAGCTCCTGCACGGCCTTGCGAATCCCTTCAGCCATTTTCAAGGTGTTGGCCTGGTCAGAGCCGGGTAGCAACAGCATCATTTCTTCGCCGCCATAGCGAGCGGGTAGGTCTTCGGCACGGCGGGCCCAGGCCGCCAGCACTTTCGCCACGGCCTGAATGCACGCATCGCCGGCGACATGGCCGTAGCGGTCGTTGTAGAGCTTGAAGTGGTCGATATCCAACATGATCACGCCCAGCGGCGCCTGAGTGCGGCGCACGCGACCCAATTCCTGAGGCAATACTTCGTCCAGCCGGCGGCGGTTGGCCAGACCGGTGAGGGCATCTTCTATCGAGAATTTCTGCAGGGCTTCGTGGGCGTCGTGGCGTTCTTTTTCAGCCACTTCGCTGCGTGAAATCTGCTGCAGCAGCACGCGGGCAAAGGCCAACATGCTCAAGCCAATGAGTGCGAACACCACGCTGGAAACGATCAGTTGCCGCCACCAGGGCAAGCGAATGGCTTTGGCGGAAATGCCGGAAATCGCCACCAGCGGGAAGTCGCTGAAACGTTGATAGCTGTACATGCGTTCCTTGCCGTCGACGGACGATTCGATAAGCGCCGAGCCTGAACTCTGCCGCGTCAGGTACTCGGTAAAAATGGGGCCATGGGCAATGCTGGTGCCGATCAGTTCAGCTACGTACGGGCGACGGACCAGGATGGTGCCGTCGGCATACGTGAGGGTGAAGGCGTCTTCCTTGCTGGTGCGAAACTGGGCGTAAAAGTCGTTGAAATAGCTGAGCTTGAGGGTGGCCAGCGCGACGCCCGCAAAGCTGCCGTCCGGGTTGTTAATGCGCCGCGAGACCGGAATGATCAGCTCGCCGGTAGAGCGGCTGGTGATGACCTTGCCGACGTGCACGCCGCGCTCGGTATGGGTGCGGTGGTAGACGAAATATTCGCGGTCGGCGTTGTTGGCGTTGGGCGGGATGCTGTCTTTGTCGGTCACCAGCCATTCGCCCCTGGGGCCGTAAATAAATAGCCCATGCAGTTGCGGCAGGGCGGTCATCTGGCCTTTGAGGTACAGCTGCATCCGCGCGGCATTCAGGCTGGAAAGGCTTTCCCATTCGCTGCGTTCGACAATGCCTAGCACCAGAGTGTCGGCCTGGCGAATGGCGCCCCTTACATGGGTTTCGGTGGCCCGCGTCAGGTTGGTGGCCGCTTGACGGGCCTGGAAAAACGCTTGGCGATAAGACTGATAAAGCTGCCAGCCTTCCAGTGCCAGCACCACGGTCAAACCAAAACACACCAGGCCGTAGGTGAGGCCGCGTAGCCGATCGATGTGTAATGTTTGCGTGCGCTGCATAGCACGGAGTTGCCTGTTCTAGGGGTGAGTGATGCAAGCGTAGCCCAGCGAGCGGGCATTCGTGACGCGCTCGGCACACGCGGGCATGAAGCGGCCTAACCGCGCACCAATTTTCGCAGCGCAAAACGGTTGGGATGACAGGCCTCGGCGACATCACGCGGCACCGGCAGCGGTTCGTTGTTCAGCCAGGCGGCAAGCAGCTCGCCGGCCAGCGGCGCGGTGATCAGCCCGCGCGAACCGTGCCCGCTGTTCACATACAAACCGGGCAGCCACGGGCAGGCGGTGTCGGGATTTTGCCGGGCGTCTTTGCGCAGTATCGCGTAGGCGCTGGCGAAGGCCTCAGCGTCGGCGACCGGGCCAACGATTGGCAAATAATCCGGGCTGGTGCAGCGAAAAGCGGCGCGGCCTTGCAGCTCGTTCACCGGCAATTGGCGGGCATTCAATCGCTCAGCCAGGTCGCTGGAAATGTCGTCAAGCAGCTGCAAATTGCTCACGTGCTCAGCTGCTTTCACGGTCAGGTCATCGCTGTGAAAGTCGAAGCTGGCGCCAAGGGTGTGTTCGCCGTGGCGGGCTGGCGCGACGTAGCCTTCGGCGCACACCACAGTGCTCAGCGAACGGCTCTGCGGTGTTTGTGGCAGGCGAAGTGATTTGGCCGCGAATGCGTTTAAGCGGTAGCGATGCGGTGGGCGCAAACGCGCGCACATCGGCGGCGCCGGCCAGCACCACGACGCTGGCGCTGGCGACGTCACGCTCGCCATCGCGCGCGTGCCACTGGCCGTTGTGCTGATGCAGTTCGAGCACGTTGTGGTGGGTGAGCAATTGCACGCCAGGGTGTTCGGCCAGCAACTGGCACAACGCCGGCGGATGCACCCAACCGCCGTTCGGATAGAACAGCCCGCCGCTGGCCAATGCGATGCCCGCGTGTTGCTCGGCCTGTTCCCGGTTCAGCGTATGCAACAAGTCGGCGGGAAACGCGGTCGCAAGCTTGGCCTGGCGCGCGGCTTCTTTATCGTCGAAGGCCAGTTGCAGCACGCCGCAGGCATCCCAGTCTTGCCCGCGCTGCAACCGTTGAATTTGCCGACGGGTATGGCCGAAGCCCGCCACGATCAGCCGCGACAACGTGGTGCCGTGGGCGGACAGCTTGAGGTACAGCACGCCCTGCGGATTGCCCGAGCCTTCCTGCGCCAACTCGCCATGGCGCTCCAGCAGCGTTACCTGCCAGCCGCGCACTGCCAGGCTTTGTGCGGTGGCGCAGCCGGCCAGCCCGGCGCCCACCACCAAAGCCGTGCGCGGGCCGCTGAGCGGCGCGGGGCGGGCGTACCAGGCGGGCGAGGGTGGCGTAGCAGGCGCGTCTTCCAGGCCAATGAAATGACCCTTCAGCACTTCCCATTTATGCCCCAGGCCAGGCACACGCTTGAGTTTGAATCCGACCGCTTTCAGCGCCCGCCGCACCACCCCCGCCGTGGTGAATGTGCCCAGGGTCGTGCGCGGCGTCGACAGCCGCGCCAGTTCGCTAAACAGTTCCGGCGACCACATGTCCGGGTTTTTTGCCGGCGCAAAACCGTCGAGAAACCAGGCGTCTATTTCAGCGTCGAGTTGCGGCAGCAGCTCCATCACATCGCCGATCAACAGCGTCAGCACCACGCGACCGCCATCGAATAACACGCGTTGGAAACCGGGATGCAGCGCCACGTATTGCTCCAACAACTGCTCGGCAAACGGCTGCAACGCCGGCCACAGCGACAAGGCCCGTTGCAGGTCGGCGTGACTGAGCGGGTGTTTTTCCACGCTGACGAAATGCAGCTGCGCCCCGGCCGGCGCCGTGCGCGCAAACAACTCCCAGGCGCAGAGAAAATTCAAGCCGGTGCCAAAACCGGTTTCGCCAATCACCAGCTTGCCGTGCTCCGGCAGGGCGGCGAAGCGCGCGGGCAGGTCGTTGTTATCGAGAAATACATAGCGCGGCTCATCAAGCCCGGCGCTGTTGGAGAAATACACATCGCCATAGGCCCGCGAATGCGGTTGGCCGAGTTCATCCCAATCGAGCTGGGCGGTGCTGGTGGCGGGGGAAAGAGGGGCTGTCGGACATGATCGGTTCTGGCGCGGCAAGGCGCGCATTCTAGCCGATCCGGCAGCGGGGCATGGCTAGCGCGGCGCAATCCGCTAGGCTGTGCCCATCACGTTAACGAATGGAGCGAGGTTTTATGTTTGAGTCCGCCGAAATTGGCCACGCCATCGATAAGGAAGACTACGAGGCGGCCATCCCTGCGCTGCGCGAGGCGCTGCTCGAAGCGCAATTCGAGTTGCAGCAGCAGGCGCGCTTTCCGGTGATCGTGCTGATCAATGGCATTGAGGGTGCTGGCAAAGGCGAGACGGTCAAACTGCTCAACGAATGGATGGACCCTCGGCTTATTCAGGTGAATACCTTCGACCAGCAAACCGACGAGGAACTGGCCCATCCGCCGGCCTGGCGCTACTGGCGGCAACTGCCACCCAAAGGGCGCATGGGCATCTTTTCGGCAACTGGTACAGCCAGATGATCCAGGGCCGGGTGCATGGTCATTTCAAAGACGCGGTGCTCGACCAGGCCATCATCGGCGCGGAAAACCTGGAGCGCATGCTGTGCGACGAGGGCGCGCTGATTTTTAAATTCTGGTTCCACCTGTCGAAGAAACAGATGAAAGCCCGCCTGAAGAATCTGAAAGACGACCCCGAACGCAGCTGGCGGCTGAGCCCTTTGGATTGGCAGCAATCGGAAACCTATGACCGTTTCGTGCGCTTCGGTGAACGCGTTTTGCACAAAACCAGCCGCGATTACGCCCCCTGGTATGTGGTGGAAGGCGCCGACGAGAACTACCGCAACCTGACGGTGGCGAAAATTCTGCTGGAAGGGCTGCAAGCCGCGCTCAAGGTCAAAGAAAGCACGCAACGCCATCCGCACGCCGGGCCGGCCTCGGTGAGCATCGACAACCGCAGCCTGCTGGGCAGCCTCGATCTCACGCAACAGCTAGAAAAAGAGCAGTACCAAAAACAACTGGCAGCCGAGCAGGCACGCCTGGCTGGGCTGATGCGCGACAAACGCTTTCGCAAGCATTCGTTGGTCACCGTGTTCGAAGGCAACGACGCGGCCGGCAAGGGCGGCGCCATTCGCCGCGTGGCGGCGGCGCTCGATCCGCGCCAATACCGCATCGTGCCAATCGCCGCGCCCACCGAAGAAGAACGGGCGCAGCCGTACTTGTGGCGGTTCTGGCGGCACGTTCCTGCGCTCGGCAAATTCACCGTGTTCGACCGCTCGTGGTACGGCCGCGTGCTGGTCGAGCGGGTTGAGGGCTTTTGCACCCCGGCCGACTGGCTGCGCGCCTACGGTGAGATCAACGACTTCGAAGAACAGCTGACCCGCGCGGGCGTGGTGGTGGTGAAGTTCTGGCTTTCCATCGACTCGGAAACCCAACTGAAGCGTTTCCAGGAACGTGAGGAAATTTCCTTTAAACGCTTCAAAATCACTGAAGAAGACTGGCGCAACCGGGAAAAGTGGCCGCAGTACGCCGACGCCGTGGAAGACATGGTCGACCGCACCAGTACGCAATTGGCGCCCTGGACCTTGGTGGAGGCCAACGACAAACGCTTCGCCCGGGTAAAAGTGCTGCGCACGATCAACGACGCCCTTGAACGCGCATTGAACAAGGACTGAACAGCGACGACCCGCCAGAGGCGTCGAAAAGGGCAGGATCGCCGCGCATACACGGGATGAATAATCATCGCCGTGGCGCTTGCGGCGGTTTTATCCTAGCGGCCAGCTGCACTCCAGCCCTGATCTTTCCCGAATAAAAACGAGGTGCGTGATGCGTGAAGTAGTGATCGTCGACAGCGTGCGGACTGGCCTGGCCAAGTCCTTTCGCGGCAAGTTCAACCTGACCCGTCCGGACGACATGGCCGCGCATTGCGTCAATGCCCTGCTGGAACGCAACAAGATCGACCCGGCTTCGGTAGAAGACTGCATCGTCGGTGCAGGCTCCAACGAAGGCGCGCAGGGTTACAACATTGGCCGCAACGTGGCCGTGTTGTCGGGCCTGGGCACTCAGGTGGCCGGCATGACCCTCAACCGTTTCTGCTCCTCGGGCTTGCAGGCCATTGCCATCGCCGCCAACCAGATTGCCTCGGGCTGCAGCGACATCATCGTCGCCGGCGGTGTTGAGTCGATCACCATGACCCTGAAAAGCGTCAACACCGACAACCTGATCAACCCGCTGCTGAAAGTCAGCTCGCCGGGCATCTACTATCCGATGGGCCAGACGGCTGAAATCGTTGCTCGCCGCTACAACGTCACCCGCGAACAGCAAGACGAATACGCCCTGCAAAGCCAGCAACGCACCGCGCGCGCCCAGGCTGAAGGCCTTTTCGACGACGAAATCGTGCCGATGGCCGTCAAGTACCAAGTGGAAGACAAAGCCACCGGCGAAAAATCCATCGTTGAAGGCGTGGTCGATCGCGACGATTGCAACCGTGCCGACACCACCCTGGCCAGCCTGCAAGGCCTGAAACCAGTGTTCGCCGAAGACGGTTCGGTAACGGCCGGCAACGCCTCGCAGCTGTCGGACGGCGCCTCCATGACCCTGGTGATGAGCCTGGATAAAGCCAAGGAACTGGGCCTGGAACCGCTGGCATATTTCCGCGGTTTCACCGTTGCCGGTTGTGAGCCAGACGAAATGGGCATCGGCCCGGTGTACTCGGTGCCCAAACTGCTCAAAGCCCGTGGCCTGGAAGTGGACGACATCGACCTGTGGGAACTGAACGAAGCGTTCGCCTCGCAGTGCCTGTATGCCCGTGACTTCCTGAAAATCGACAACGAAAAATACAACGTCAACGGCGGCTCGATCTCCATCGGCCACCCCTTCGGCATGACCGGCTCGCGCCAGGTCGGCCACCTCGTGCGTGAACTGCGTCGTCGTGGCAAGCGCTACGGCATCGTGACCATGTGCGTAGGCGGTGGCATGGGCGCTACAGGCCTGTTCGAAACCTACAAATAAGGTTTCGCCGCCCACAAAAAACCGCGCTTCGGCGCGGTTTTTTTATGCGTTGATACGTGGGGGTCAATCAAGACTGACGCCATTCTCTCCGTCAGCGTACGTCCTGTAGGAGAGGCTTTAGCCTCGATTCTCCCGACGACAACGGTGATCTTGAGGCCTAGTGATCAAGAGTCCCATGCCGATCCATAAACGTGCGGCTCTCAATAATCTCGTCGCCTTGCAACTGCCGGCGCACGTACATCGCAATCTCCCGCTCAGCATCCACGCGAGTGAAATACGGCCCTTCCAGCGTGCCTTCGCGGGTGGCGAAAAAATACTGACCATTCACCGCGCTCACCCGCTCACTGCGGTAATGGGTAGCGGCGGCGGCATCCTGCGTACGTTGGCTGAACATGGGTGTGGCTCCATAGGCGAGTCGGATTGTGTGAGTGTAATCACACTTTGCCTGTTCGCCACGTTAGCCGATAAATGGTGGCCTTTTCCAAGTAGATCGCCACCATCTACGGGTATTTCCACTTAATTGACGTCAGCGTAATGGCGTTTTCCAAGTAGAGGCGGCGAGCCGTACAGTTACGGCGCTCAACTGTTTCTGTGTTTGCGGGTGAGCGGCTGCCTAAAATGCGGGCTTTGCCAGCGTTTGCTGCGCTCTGCTCACTTGAGGCTGCCATGCACACTTCTTCCGGCCGTTGGGTTTACGGCCTGACGCTTGCCCTGATCACCGCCGTGCTCTGGGGTGTTCTTCCTATCAAATTGAAAGAAGTGCTGGAGGTGATGGACCCCATCACCGTGACCTGGTATCGCCTGATCGTTTCCGGCTCGTTGCTCTTGGTGTACCTGGCGTTGACGCGTCGCCTGCCGGATTTCAAATTGCTCGGCGGCAATGGCCGGGTGCTGCTGGCGGTGGCCGTGCTGGGTCTGATCGGCAATTACGTGCTGTATCTGATCGGCCTGAAAGTGCTCAGCCCCGGCACCACGCAATTGGTGATTCAGGTGGCGCCCATTCTGTTTCTGCTGGGCAGCGTGTGGCTGTTCCATGAGCGCTTTAGCGTCGGCCAGGCAATTGGCCTGGCGGTGCTGATTCTCGGCTTCGGCCTGTTCTTCAACCAGCGCTTGCATGAGTTGCTGACGTCGCTGGGCACCTACACCGTCGGCGTGCTCACCGTTTTGCTCGCTGCTTTCGTCTGGACGTTTTATGGCCTGGCGCAGAAGCAGTTGCTGACCCGCTGGAATTCCATGCAAGTGATGATGGTGATTTACCTGGCGTGCGCAGCGCTGCTCACGCCGTGGGCGCATCCGGCGCAGGTGTTGCAACTGAGCGCGTTGCAGTTCTGGTTATTGATTGCCTGCTGCCTGAACACGTTGGTGGCGTACGGCGCGTTTGCCGAAGCGCTGGCGCATTGGGAAGGTTCGCGAGTAAGTGCAACGCTGGCCATCACGCCGCTGGTGACCTTTGCGTCGGTTGCCGCCGCCGCGCAGCTATGGCCCGAGCATGTTCATCCCGAGCAGATCAATTGGCTGGCCTATGTCGGTGCGGTGCTGGTGGTGTTGGGCTCGGCGGTGACGGCCATTGGGCCGTCGCTGATGGCCAACCTGCGGGCGCGGCGGGCGACGGGGGAATAACTGCTTTCTGCCGGAGCGGCCGGCCGGCGATCCGGTTTAGCCGCGATGCTCTCTCGAAAAGCATCGCGGCTAAAGCCGCTCCCACAGAGTGTGTGAAATCTTCAAATCTTTAAATCTTCGAACCCAACAACTCGGCCTTACGCAGCCAAGCCTGGCGCTGCGTTTCGGTGGACGGCCGAATGGGTGAGAACTGCGCCAGACGGCGGGTTTTGATGCCGCAGAAGCCGAGAATGGTGCGGGTCATTTGCCGGTGCGCCGGAGCGCCATAGATCCAGCGGAAATACCACGGCGGCGTGTCCATGGTCACTAGCAGATCAGCCGTGCGGCCGGTCAACAGTTTGTCCCATAGCTGCGAGCGGTTGCGGTATTTGAAGGCGAAGCCAGGCAGGAAGGTGCGGTCGAAAAAGCCTTTGAGCAGCGCCGGAATGCCACCCCACCAAACCGGATAAACGAACACCAAATGCTCGGCCCAGTGAATCTGGCGCTGGGCTTCGAGCAGGTCGGCTTCCAGGGTCTGGCTTTGGTCGTAACCGTCGCGCAGGATCGGGTCGAACTGCAGCTCGCCGAGTTTCAGTTGGCGCACCACGTGGCCTTGGCCACGGGCGCCGACGGTGTAAGCCTCGGCCAAGGCGTTGCAAAAACTGTTGCCCTTGGGCGTGCCCAAAATCAGCAGTATTCGCTTGCCGTCGCCCTCCAATGGCGTGGCGCCGCTCCTGACCTCATCACTCATGGCTACCGGCCTCAAGCATGCTTTCTGGTCGCACCCATTCGTCGAACTGCTCGTTGGTGACAAAGCCCAGCGCTACCGCCGCTTCGCGCAAGGTAGTGCCTTCGCCGTAGGCCTTTTTGGCGATTTGCGCGGATTTGTCGTAACCGATATGCGGATTCAGCGCGGTCACCAGCATCAGCCCGCGCTCCAGGTGCGCGGCCATTTGCGTGGCGTCCGGCTCCAGGCCTTCCACGCAGTGCTTCTGGAAGTTGCGGCAGCCGTCGGCCAGCAGGCGAATGGATTGCAGCAGGTTATGGATGATCACCGGCTTGAACACGTTGAGCTGCAAATGGCCCTGGCTGGCGGCGAAGGTGATGGTGGTGTCGTTACCCATCACTTGGCAGGCCAACATCGACAGCGCTTCGCACTGCGTCGGGTTGACCTTGCCGGGCATGATCGAGCTGCCCGGCTCGTTGGCCGGCAGGCGCACTTCAGCCAACCCGGCGCGCGGGCCGGAGCCGAGCAGGCGCAGGTCGTTGGCGATTTTCATCAAGGCCACGGCCAGGGTTTTCAACGCGCCGGCCAGGGTCACCAGCGGCTCGTGGCCGGCGAGGGCGGCAAACTTGTTCGGCGCAGAGGCCAGCGGCAAGCCGGAAAGGGCGGTCAGCTCGGCGGCGATGGCTTCGGCGAAACCGTGCGGCGAGTTGAGCCCCGTGCCCACCGCCGTGCCGCCTTGGGCCAGCTCGCAAACGGCGGGCAGCGCGGCGCGGATGGCGCGTTCGGCGTAACCCAACTGGGCGACGAAGGCGGAAAGCTCCTGGCCGAAGGTGACGGGCGTGGCGTCCATCATGTGCGTGCGCCCGGTTTTCACCAGGTGCATGTGCCGCGCTGCCTGTTCGGCCAGACCGCCGGACAGCTCGGCAATCGCCGGCAGCAGGTCGTGGGTGATCGCTTGCGCGGTGGCAATGTGCATGGCGGTAGGAAAGGCGTCGTTGGAGCTTTGCGAGCGGTTCACGTGGTCGTTCGGGTGCACCGGCACCTTGCCGCCACGTCCTTTACCGGCCAGCTCGTTGGCGCGCCCGGCAATCACTTCGTTGACGTTCATGTTGCTTTGCGTGCCGCTGCCGGTTTGCCACACCACCAATGGAAATTGATCGTCGTGCTGGCCGGCGAGTACTTCGTCGGCGGCTTGTTCGATCAGGCGAGCGATGTCAGGCGGCAGGTCGCCGATGCGGTCGTTCACCCGCGCGGCGGCCTTCTTGATCAGCGCCAGGGCGTGCAGCACGGCCAGCGGCATGCGTTCCTGGCCAATGGCGAAGTTGATCAACGAGCGTTGCGTCTGGGCGCCCCAGTACGCCGCTTCAGGAACGTCGATGGCGCCGATGCTGTCGGTTTCAATGCGATTCATGGTTCTTCTCCGCGGACTGTTCCGGCAGTTTAGGCGTTGCTCTGGCGGGCAGGTTCCCTGTAACGCGCATAAAACGTTACAGCGCTTCGCTGCTCGCGGCTGTGGCGGGCTACCACCGCGCGTTGGTGGTGCCCAGCCAACCCAGGGCGCCGTCTACCGGCACGCGCTCGCCTTTTGGGCCGCGCAGTACGCCGTCGAATTGGCCGAACCATTGGCGGGTTTCGGCATAGAAGGGCCCCACCTTCGGCCGCGCCACATGTTGCTGGCGCGGGGTGAACACCAAGGCCACGTGGTCATCGTCGGTAGTTAACTGCCAAGGCGCGGAGGGATTGTGCAGGTTGCCGGTGATCGTCATGGGGCTGGTGACATGCTGCAGCTCGCCGCCAAACCACAGGGCGTTTTCCGACAGGCCCGTGTTGTCCGTCCAACCAGAACCGAAGTTGCCGGCAATACCGCCCGGCGCGGCGAAGGCGGCGCGGGTCCAGTGGGTGTTCAGCGGCCACACGCCGCGGCCGAAGTCCAGCGCGGCAAAGCTGTTGCCGGGTACGCAGTGGTATTGCGTGCTGCCCAACTGCACGTCACCGCTGGCCGGCAGCCCCACATGCCGGGACGTGGCGTGGAAACCGCCCTGAGCAAACGGCACCACCAGGTTCACTGAGTCGAGGTGGCCGGGGCGTTGCACGTCCAACGCCACCTGCAAGGTTTGCCCGCCAATGTCCGGCACCGTGGCAACCAGACGGGCGCGGCCAGGGTGCTCGTCTACGCGAATTTGCAGGCGCGAGTGCTGGAAGACGTGACCCTGCAAGGGTGTGTCAGGCATCTCGCAGCCGCGCGCCAGGGGCCGCAGCTGCGTGTGGGCGACGGCATGACCGGTTTGCAGGTCGAGAAAATAGACGGCGCCGTAACCGATGTAATCGAGGTCCGCCACGGTGAGCGCCATCATCCAATCCGGCGTGGTGATGCACCAGTGGTTCCAGCGCTTTCGGCGGCCATAGTGCCCGGGCAGGGCGCAGTTCAGGTGGGGGCGGCTGGACCAGCCGACGGCGTTCGGCAGGAGCCTGCCCTTGGCATCGCATAAAGGTTGCCAAGGGTCGGAGACGAGGGCGGTACTGAGGTTGCTCATCGAACACGTCCGTGTGTTGCTCAATGGGGTGTGGCGAAACCGGGCCGGGGAAACGGGGCGCATTTTCTGGCGCGTGTCGCGGCGGGTAGCCAATTTGTTGGCGCGAAGAATGCACCGTCGAAGGGGCGTGCTGCAAGTGCTGGCAATTCGCTTGCGGACCAAAGGAATCTCCTCAACCGCTGTCAGGATTTTCCCGCCGGCAAGCGCAGTGCAACCGCTGCGCTTGAGCCGTGTCCAAGCAACGCGCAGAATGCCCAGCCTCCGGGATTTGCCTTTACTTCTCTCTTTCTATCCGCTTTCAAAACCAAGGAAACACCCAATGACCCCGATTCGTACCCTTTGCACTGCCGCCTTTATGGTCTGCCTGAGCGCCAACGTATTCGCAGACGCTAAAAGCCACGCCGCCAACGCTGAAACCTTCCTGAAACTGGCCCACGCCGACAAACTCACCGCCCCGATCTACGCCCAAGTTGATCAACTCTTCGATCAACGCTTCGTTCAGGCCCAAGCGCCAGAAACCAAAAAAGCCCTTCTCGAAACCTACAAAGCAAAAGCCAAGGCTTCGCTCGACAAAGCTGTCGCCTGGGACAAACTCAAGCCCGACATGGTCAAGCTCTACACCACCAACTTCAGCGAGCAGGAACTCAAAGACCTGATCGCCTTCTACCAGTCGCCACTGGGCAAGAAAGTGCAGGAAACCATGCCGCGCGTAACCGCACAGTCCGCGCAAATGGCCCAAGCCAAGCTGGAAGGTGCTGTTCCGGAAGTGAACAAACTGCTGGCCGACATGACCAAAGAAATTGCCCCGGCCGACGCCAAAGCCGCGCCAGCCCCAGCCAAAAAGCCGTAATCGGAGCCTTGTATGACTATGCGTGAACGCATTCAAACCACCCTGGCGGCGCTCGACCCTTCGTTCGTCGACGTGCAGGACGAAAGCCACATGCACAGCCGTGGCCTGGAAACCCACTTCAAAGCCGTGGTGGTGACGCCAGCGTTTGCTGGCCTGAATGCGGTCAAGCGCCACCAGAAGGTGTACGCCACATTGGGCGACCTGATGGGCCAATTCCACGCGCTGGCGCTGCATACCTATACACCCGAAGAATGGGCCGCCACCGGTGCCGCCCCAGCTTCGCCGACCTGCGCAGGCGGGCACTAACCCCCGCGCAGTTCCCGGAACCAGAAACCGCCGCTTGAGTGATCAAGCGGCGGTTTTTTTATGGCCGCTCGCAAACTACCTGTGGGAGCGACTTCAGTCGCGATTCCCGGAAACGCCGCTCTAATGCCCGACCGAATAACGGCCTTCGCGACTGAAGTCGCTCCTACAGGGGCCGTGCGCAACGCAGCATGGCCGACGCCCCGAAACTCGCATAAAATGCGCGCCGCGCCAGCCGGCGCCATTTTTGACACAAAATCCGGTCCGCCCTTTGCGAGGGTGACCACCTGGAGAATCCCCATGACCCACCCCATCGTCGTGGCGGCGCTGTACAAGTTCGTCACCCTGACTGACTACGAAGCGCTGCGTGAACCGCTGTTGCAAGCCATGCTCGACAACGGCATCAAAGGCACCTTGTTAATCGCCCTCGAAGGCATCAACGGCACCGTTTCCGGTAGCCGCGAAGGCATCGACGGCTTGCTGGCCTGGCTCAAGCGCGACGAGCGTTTTGTCGATATCGACCACAAAGAATCGTTCTGCGACGAGCAGCCGTTCTACCGCACCAAGGTCAAGCTGAAGAAAGAAATCGTCACCCTCGGCGTGCCTGGCGTCGACCCAAACCAGCAAGTGGGCACTTATGTAGAGCCGCAAGACTGGAACGCGCTGATCGACGATCCCGAAGTGCTGCTGATCGACACCCGCAACGACTACGAAGTGGCCATTGGCACATTCGAAGGCGCGCAAGACCCGAAAACCAAAAGCTTCCGCGATTTCCCGGCCTATATCGAAGCCAACTTCGACCCGGCCAAGCACAAGAAAGTCGCCATGTTCTGCACCGGTGGCATTCGCTGCGAAAAGGCCTCGAGCTACATGCTCAGCCAAGGTTTCGACGAAGTGTTTCACCTCAAGGGCGGCATTCTTAAGTACCTGGAAGAAGTGCCGCAGGAAGAAACGCGGTGGAAGGGCGACTGTTTCGTCTTCGACAACCGCGTCACCGTGCGCCACGACCTCAGCGAAGGCGAGTACGACCAATGCCACGCCTGCCGCATTCCCATTTCCATCGCCGACCGTGAATCACCGCATTACGTGCCTGGCGTCAGCTGCCCGCATTGCTGGGACAGCCTCAGCGAGAAAACCCGGGCCGGCGCACGTGAGCGGCAAAAAGCAGATCGAGCTGGCAAAAGCCCGCAACCAACCCCATCCTTTGGGCTACAACCCACGGGAAAAAAGGCCGCGACTAAACGCGCGGCCCGCGCCTCTCAATCAAGATCGTCCCGGTAATTGGAGCCCACGCATGCACGCACGTCTGATCTATGTGATGGACCCGATGTGTTCCTGGTGCTGGGGCTTCGCTCCGGTATTCGACGCGCTGGCCCAGCAAGCGCTGGCGGCTGGTGTCAGCAGTCATCTGGTGGCCGGCGGCTTGCGCGCTGGCACGGCCGCCGCGCTGGAACCGACCACCAAACGCTACATCCTCGAACATTGGCAATCGGTGCACGCTAGCACCGGCCAGGCCTTCACCTTTGACGGGGCGCTGCCCGACGGCTTCGTGTACGACACCGAACCCGCCTGCCGCGCCTTGGTGGCTGCGCGCAATCTGGATGCAGAAAGCGCCTGGCCGCTGGTGAAGTTGATTCAACACGCCTTCTATGTGGAAGGCCGCGACGTCACCCAGGCCGCCGTGCTGGTGGAACTGGCCGAACAGGCCGGGCTGCCGCGCATCGAGTTTGCTGCCGCCTTCGACAGCGCCACCGAGCAGGCCGCCACCGCCGCCGATTTCGAGTGGACGCAAAACCTCGGCATCGCCGGTTTTCCCACCGTGCTGGCCGAGCGCAACGGGCAGCTGGCCTTGCTCACCAATGGCTATCAACCGCTGGAACAACTGGCGCCGCTGTTGGCGCGCTGGTTGGAGCACGGCGCCCATGCTTGATCGCCTGAGCTGGGAAGAAATCCGCCGTCTGGCCCTGCGCCATAGAAAGTCGTTAATCCTCGCCAACCTGGTCGCCGTATTCGCCACCCTGTGCAGCGTGCCGATCCCGTTGCTACTGCCATTGCTGGTGGACGAAGTGCTGCTCAAACAGGGCGACGCGGCGCTCAAGGTAATGAACCACGCGCTACCTAGCGCCTGGCAGAGCGCGGTCGGCTACATCGGCCTGATGGTGGCGATCACCCTGATGCTGCGCGGTTCGGCGTTGATCTTCAACGTGCTGCAGGCCCGACTGTTCGCGCGGCTGTCGAAAGACATCGTGTACCGCATTCGCGTGCGCCTGATCGAACGCCTCAAGCGCATTTCCCTCGGCGAATATGAAAGCCTGGGCAGCGGCACGGTGACCACGCACCTGGTCACCGACCTCGACACCCTGGACAAATTTGTCGGCGAAACCCTCAGCCGCTTTTTGGTCGCCATGCTCACCCTGACCGGCACCGCCGGCATTCTGATGTGGATGCACTGGAAGCTGGCGCTGCTGATTCTGCTGTTCAACCCGCTGGTGATCTACGCCACGGTGCAGCTCGGCAAACGGGTCAAGCACCTGAAGAAGCTGGAGAACGACAGCACCTCGCGCTTCACCCAGGCGCTCACCGAAACCCTGGAAGCCATTCAGGAAGTGCGCGCCGGCAACCGCCAAGGTTTCTTCCTTGGCCGCCTCGGCCAGCGTGCGCAGGAAGTGCGCGATTACGCCGTGGCCTCGCAATGGAAAAGCGACGCCTCCAGCCGCGCCAGCGGGTTGCTGTTCCAGTTCGGCATCGACATTTTTCGCGCGGCAGCGATGCTCACCGTGCTGTTTTCCGACTTGTCGATTGGCCAGATGCTCGCGGTGTTCAGTTACCTGTGGTTCATGATCGGCCCCGTCGAACAACTGCTGAACCTGCAATACGCCTACTACGCCGCCGGTGGCGCGCTAACGCGCATCAACGAGCTGCTGGCGCGCGCCGACGAGCCGCAATACGCCGGCGGCGCTAATCCCTTTGCCGGCAAACCCACCGTGGGCGTCGAGGTGCGTGGGCTGAACTTTGCGTACAACGATGAGCCGGTGCTCGATGGCCTCAACCTGAATATTTCGCCCGGCGAAAAAGTGGCCATTGTCGGCGCCAGCGGCGGTGGCAAAAGCACCCTGGTGCAATTGCTGCTGGGCCTGTATACCGCGCAAAGCGGCAGCATTCGCTACGGCGATAAAAGCCTGGAAGAGATCGGCCTGGAAACCGTGCGTGAACACGTGGCCGTGGTGCTGCAACACCCGGCGCTGTTCAACGACACCGTGCGCGCCAACCTGACCATGGGTCGCGAGCGCAGCGACGACGCTTGCTGGCGCGCGCTGGAAATCGCCCAACTGGCGCACACCATTCAAGCCTTGCCCAAAGGGCTGGACAGCATCGTCGGCCGCTCCGGCGTGCGCTTGTCTGGCGGCCAACGTCAGCGCCTGGCCATCGCCCGTATGGTGCTGGCCGAGCCGAGTGTGGTGATTCTCGACGAAGCCACCTCCGCCCTCGACGCCGCCACCGAGTACGCCCTGCACCAGGCCCTTGGCCAGTTCCTGCAAGGGCGCACCACGCTGATCATCGCCCACCGGCTATCCGCCGTTAAGCAAGCGGATCGGGTGTTGGTGTTTGACGGCGGGCGCATTGCCGAAGATGGCGACCATCAGCAACTGATCGCCGAGGGCGGCCTGTACGCCAAGCTCTACGGCCACCTCCAGCACTGAGCGCCGGGTTTACAACGGCGCCGGTTGCGCCTGCGGCTGCCAGGTGCGTTCGCGCAAGCCGATGGGCTTGAACGGATCCACCAGCGTGCCGGCCACCATGGCCGCCAGAATCTGCGGCGCTGGCGGAATTTTCGACAGGCCGAACAGCACCTGATCCCGCAGCATCGGCAACACCCGTGAGTCGGACTGATAAAACGGCGTGAACGCCGCCGACAGCGCCTGGAACGTGCGCACATGGCGGCGGCGCGAGGCGGCGTAACGGGGCAGGGCGCTGGCCAGGTCGTCGCTGGTATTCAAGGCATGCACCAACGCGCGGGCATCGAGCAGCGCCATGTTGGCGCCCTGGCCCAGTTGCGGGCTGGTGGAATGCGCGGCATCGCCGATGATCGCCAGGCTGCGGCCCACCGGCATGGCCAAGGTGTGATGGCCGTAGCGGGCGAGGGTCATGTCGTCGAAACCATTGATCTGCTTCAGGTACGACTCGCAGTCGGGCCACAGGCTGGCGATGCCGTCCTTCCAGCGCTCAATGCCTGCGCGCTTCAACGTGTCGACCTGATCCGGCTTGGTACTCCAGAAAAACGCACTCATCGGCGCGCTTGCCGGCTCCGCTTTGCCAATCGGTAGCACGCCGATCATGGTGGTCGCGCGCTGATAACGCTGCACCAGCGCCGTGCTGGTCTGCGCGGCGGCGTCGGCTTGCAGCGAGGCCCAGAACGCGCCATACAGCAGCGGCTTGGGTTCGCTCGGTTGTAGGCAAAACGCCTTGAGCCGGGAGCGCGAACCGCTGGCATCAACGACTAAATCGAACGGCCCTGCCTTGCGCTCGTTGGCGCCAACCAGCCAGGCCAAGTCGCCTCGGGTTTCCAGGCTTTGCACATCCAGCCCGGTTTCGACGGCGATGCCTTCAGCCGTGACGGCCTGGAACAACACATGGAAAAGGGCGGCGCGGTGCACGGCAATGCCATGGCGGTCGCCCTTAATGGCGGCGTAACCGACGTCGAGCACCGTGCGCCCGGTCAGCGCGTCGGCGCCGTACAAGCGGTCGATGCGGCTGCCCAGCTGCGAGATAGCGTCGAACAAGCCCAGGTCGTCGAGAACGGTCAGCCCGGTGGGCTGCAAGATCAGCCCCGAGCCCACGGGCGAGGCGTGCTCGAAGCGTTCGTACACCGTCACCTGATGGCCGCTGCGATGCAGATACAAGGCGGCGGCAAGACCAGCAGGGCCAGCGCCGACAATGGCAATACGCAGGGGTTTGATCACGGTAAGTCTCCGGCCCGACTACGGTGGGCCTGTCCTTGGAAAGGGGAGCTGCACGGCAGCGCTGCCGTTATACCGGTAAACCGCCTAAGGGGTAAGCCTGGGGTTTGGCGACTTAATCACAGGCAAAAAAATTGGCCAGAAGGGCGAACCCCGCTGGCCATTTTCTACTGCGTTGCGGCATTAGCTGCCGCCACCGGCGCCGCCGCCACCGCCTGCGCCGCCCGAGCCGCCAGCGCCACCGCCGGTTCCGCCGGAGCTTCCGCCCATGCCGCCGCCTGTGCCGCTGGTGCCGGTGCCGCCTGTGCCGGTGCCGCCGGAGCCAGTGCCGCCACTGCCCGAGCTGCTGCCGCCGCTGCCGCCGCTACCGCCGGGTACGGTCGAGCCGGTGCCGGTGCCTGTTCCAGTCGCGCCGGTTCCCGTACCGATGCCCGTGCCACCTGTGCCGGTGGCGCCTGCGCCTGAACCGGTGGTGCCGGTGCCGGTACCAATGCCGGTGCCCGTGCCGGAGGTGCCATTGCCGGTCGCACCTGCCGCGCCACCCGGGGCGCCAGTGCCGGTGCCGGTGGTGCCTTGGCCGGTTGCGCCCGTGCCGGTGCCGGTGCCCGGTGCGTTGGCGCCGGTTGCCGAGTTGCCGGTGCCTTCACCAGTGGTGCCGGCTTCCGGTGCGCCCACGCCGTTGCCCGGGGTGACGGTCGCTGCCATCACCAGCGAGGCGGAGGAGGCGGCCATAATTGCGCTGAGTAACACGGCAGTAAAAGGTAATTTGCTCATCGTTGATGCTCCATTTCTGTGAGTTACCTAGAAGTGGAGTGGTGGCGTTTCGCCGATGTTCGATAAACAGGACCAATGGTCAACCGGCCCCGCAGAAACGACCGGGGCGCCCAATTGGCGCCCCGGTGATGTAACGGATCAATCAATGCCACCAGCGTGGCTGACCCCAGCGTTGCTCTTCGCTATCGAGTTTTTTGTCGACGGCTTGGGTGGTGTCATCGGCTTTGGTGGTTTTGCTTTGCTCGGTGGTTTGCTTGGCAGTGGCCGCTTGATAATCGTGGTTAATGTCGGCGCCAGCGAAGGCGGTGCCGGTTAACAACGCGGTGAGCAAAGACGCGGTAACGATGGTTTTCATGGTGTGTTCCTCAAAGGGTTGTGAGTGACTTCGGGGCCAAGTTTCCGTGCTCGCCGCCGCCTTGAGAAACGCATGGTGTTGGTAGTTGATATCGCTGAAATTGATGGAGGCTACATGCCGTGCGCCAGAGCGCTGCGGCGCAAATGCTTACGCAAACCGACGCGGCGAAAACGGCGCCAAGGGCACCGACGGGGCCACGCCGCTGGCCTGTTCAGCCACCAGTTTGCCGGTGATCGACGCCAGCGTTAAGCCGACGTGGCCATGGCCGAAGTTGTAAAACACCTGCGGCATCAACCGCGCCACGCCCACCACCGGTTTGCTGTCGGGCATCGATGAGCGAAAGCCCATCCACTGCGAACTCGGCTCGTGCTGCAAATTGAGAAAGTGCCGCGCGCCATTGGCCAGGTAGCGATAGCGGCGCGGATCCGGCAGCGCCGCCGTACCGGCAAATTCCACCGTGCCGGCCACCCGCAACCCCTGCGCCATGGGCGTCAGGTAAAAGCCACCGGCGCCCCAGCACACCGGCCGGTTCAGCAGCGCGCCGGCTTGCTCGAACAGCACGTGGTAACCGCGCTCGGTGTCTTGCGGCAATGTGTCGCCGAGCGTGTCGGCAAGCTGTTTGGACCAAGCCCCGGTGCACAGGGCAAGGCGGTCTACTGTCAGCGTTTCGCCACTGGCCAACCGCGCCACCATCTGCTCGGCGCTGGCGGGGCTGCGTTCAACCGCGAGCAATTCGCCGCGCAGAAAGCGGCCGCCGTGCTGAAGAAAACGCTCGAACAACCGCACGCTCAGTGCATACGGGTCGAGCGTGCGGCTCACGCCCGGCAGCTCCACGCCCAACGCCGCGCGAGCATTCAGTGCCGGCTCCAAAGCATGCAGCTCCGAATTCTCGACCAGGCGAATCGGCACCTCGAACGCCTGGTGATACGCCACCATTTCCTGGGCAACAGGCCGCTCGTGGGCCTCGAACACATACAGCGAGCCGTCATGGCGAATCAGATCGTGCGTCTGCGCGTCATCAAACAACGTGGCCCAGGCCTGCATGCAGGGCGTGAGCAAGGTGCGCAAATCGTGACTGATTGCGTGCACACGCTGCTCGCTGGAGTGGCGGATAAACTGCCACAGCCACGGCGCGATTTTGCCCAAGTAGGCCGGGCGCACCCGCAACGGTGAATTCGGCTTGAACAACAGCGCCGGCGCCTGCCGCCAAATGCCGGGCGTCGCCACCGGCTCTACGGCGTAGGTGGCGAACGTACAGGCATTGCCAAAGGAGGTGGCGGTGCCGGGCGGTTGTCGATCCAGCAGCGTTACCTGCCAGCCAAACCGTTGCAGCCACAAGGCCGTGGCGATGCCCACCACACCCGCGCCCACCACCAACGCCGTTCCGCGCGACTCTGTCATGTCACTCTCCCGTTATGCGCCGCTCGCATGCTCGACCTGAGCGTGAATGGCCGCAAAAGCAGCGAAAATAGGCAAAAGCAGCGGTACACTCCAACGCTAAGAATTCATGCAGCTATTCACTCAACGCATAGATGGACGCGCCATGGAACCGATCCGCCGAGTGCCCTCACTGCCCGCGCTAAACGCCCTGGTACACGTCGCCGATACCCGCAGCTTCACTGACGCGGCGGCGCGCCTGCACCTCACGCAAAGCGCTGTGAGCCGGCAGATTCAACAACTGGAAGAACACTACGGCGTGGCGTTGTTCGAGCGCAGCAGCCGACAAGTCGCACTGACCGCCAGCGGCGAGCAGGTGCTGGCCGTGGCGCAACGCCTACTCGCCGAGCTGACCGCGCTGGAGCGTTCACTGCTGCCGGCCACCGCCGAGCGGCCGTTTCGAATTCGCATTTTTGTGTCGTTGGCCGTGCGCTGGTTATTGCCCCGGCTGACCAGCTTCTACGCCGCGCACCCGCGCCTGGCGCTATCGATTGAAACCGTGGGCGGTGAAGCGGTGGCCACCGATGGCGACTGCGACGCCTACGTGCTGTACCTGCGCGACGGGCTGGATGAGCGGAAATTGTTGCCACTGTTTGACGAATACCTGATCCCCGTGTGTGCGCCGACACTTGCCACAGGACTGCCAGCGCCGCGTTCGGTGGCCGAGTTGGCAGCCCATCCGCTGATTCATGGTTCGCCGAGCCGCTTCGAGTGGACCACCTGGTTGCAGGCGCACGGCGAAGAGGCGGGGCAGGGCTTTCAGCATCTCCAGTTCAATCTGGACGATCTGGCCTTGGACGCGGCGAGTCGGGGATTGGGCGTGGCGGTGAGTGATCAGGTGCTGGCGCAGGATGCCTTGGCGCGGGGGAGTTTAATGGTGCCGTTTGGGCAGCCGCTAAAGACCGGCGGCGTGTATGCGTTGTGGTTGAGTGCGCAGGGGGCGGCGCATCCGGCGCGGGAGGTGATTCTGGAGTGGTTCGAGGGGCAGTGCTGACGATTAGAAGCCCCTCGCCCCCAGCCCGGCCGGCGTAGCGGAGAAGGGGTGGCGTTTGTACGACCGTCGCACGCGGTCAGCCCCCTCTCCCGCTTGCGGGAGAGGGCTGGGGTGAGGGGCCCTTGATCCTCACAAGAAAACATCAAATCGCCCGCCCCAACCCCCGCCGAACCGGCTCTACCGCCGGATCATCCGCCGGCGCCACCAGCGCGTAGTTGTACTCATCACTGGACCAATAATCCGCCTGCAACTCGCCATCGCGCCGCGCGCCACGGTCGAGCAGGTAATGCTGCGGACCCGGCGGGCGAATGTAAAAACTCACCTTGCGGCCATCGGCATCCTCATACACCAACATCGCCGCCGCGCCCTGTTCGGTGCTGATCATTCGTCCGCCCACGGGCGTAAACCCGGCGCCGGCCAGGTCGGGAATGCGGTCGGCGCGGGCGAAATGGCGGTCCAGCCAGCTTTGCGCATCGGTGCTGGTCGCCAGAGTCCAGTCGTTGGCCATGCCGTCTTTAAGGGCGAACATGCGGTAAGCCTGCACGGCGTCGGCCATAGGCAGCATATGGCTGGCCAAGTTGACGGTGCGCGCCTGCCAGCCGCCAAAGCCGCCCAGGCTGACGGCAACAACCAGCGCCGCGGCCGTCGCCCACTGCCGGCCGCGCTGCCGACGCTGGTTGTGGCGAATGGCGGCGGGGTCCAGCTGCGGGTTGGGCGTTAGGTGCAGGCCGCCGCTCAGGGCGGCGCGCAGGTTCTGCGCATCCAGTTGCCAGGCGCGTACCTGCTCGGCCAGTTCCGGATGGGCGCTGAGGTAACGCGCGACGCGGTCGCGGTCGGCCTCGTTGAGCTGGCGGTCAACGTAGGCGTGCAGCTCGTGTTCGGATGGAGGCAACTCGTTCATTTCAACACCCGTAAGGCTGGTGAGGTGATTTCGCCGTCGCTGAGCTGGCGCAACGCCTGGCGCGCGCGGGACAAACGCGACATCACGGTGCCAATCGGCACATTGAGAATCTCGGCAATTTCCTGATAACGCAGGCCTTCCACCGTTACCCACAACAAAATCGCCCGCTGCTCATGGGGCAGGCGTTCGAAGGCAGCGAGGGTGGTTTGCGCCACAACCGTACGTTCGGCGGACGGCGCGTAATGGTCGTCCTGGCTGCCCGTAAACAGTTCGAGCACGCGCTTGTAACGGCTGGCGCTGCGGTGCGCATCGAGAAACTGGCGGTACACAATCGCAAACAGCCAGGCGCGCAGGTCACCCTCAGGCTGCTTGCCGGCCCAGGCGCCCAGGGCTTTTTCCAGGCTGGCTTGCACCAGGTCATCGGCGCTGGTGGGGTTGCGGGTCAGCGACTGGGCGAAGCGCCGCAGTCGAGGCAGCAGGTCGCGCAGTTGGTCATCGATACCGTGCATGGCGGTGCAGGTTCCAGAACGTGGCGTTAGAAAAATAGCGTGTGGAACGGGAGACGACGCAGGGCCGACTTTATTCCCGCCACCCCACAAAAATAAATAATTCGTTGCCAGGGAATAAACCCGAAGGCGGGGCGTCTGACTGCACCTTCGCCTGATTCTGGAGTTCCCCATGGCACCAAACGACCCTCAACCGCGGCCGCCCCTCAGCCCGCTCAGCCTGGCCTTGCGCTTCGGCGCCATTGGCGCGGTGGCGCTGCTGCTGGTGGGCGCGCTGGCGTATACCGGCGGCTATTTCAGCCCCGAGCGCCTGACCCCCGACCGGGTGGTCGACGTGTTGGAAAAGAACAACGGCGAGCATCCCGGCTTTCGCCGCAATCACCCCAAAGGCGTGTGCGTAACGGGCTACTTCGAGAGCAGCGGCGCGGCGGCGTCGCTGTCGTCTGCCGAGGTGTTCAGCGCCACCCGCACGCCGGTGCAGGGGCGGTTTTCCTTGCCGACGGGTAACCCTTATTCACCCGACAGCGCAGCGGCGTTACGCAGCATGGCGCTGCGTTTCCAGCAGGCCAACGGTCAGCAATGGCGCACCGGCATGAACAGCATGCCGGTGTTTCCGGTGGGTACGCCGGAGGCATTTTTTGGCTTGCTGCAAGCCACCGCGCCAGATCCGGCTACCGGCAAACCCGACCCACAAAAGGCCGGCGCTTTCTTCGCCTCGCACCCGGAAACCGGTGCGTTTCTGGCCTGGGCGAAAACCGCGAAGCCGGCCGCCAGTTTCGTCACCGAAACCTACAACAGCGTGAACGCCTTCTACCTCACCAACGCCGCCGGCCAACGCCAGACCGTGCGCTGGAGCATGGTCGCCACCACCCCGGCGGACAGCGTGGCGCCGCAGGCTGAGAACTACTTGCTCGCCGACTTGCAGCAGCGCCTGGCGGCGGGCGCGCAGCGTTGGGACTTAGTGCTGACGCTCGCCAACCCCGGCGACCCGAGCAACGACGCCAGCAAAGCCTGGAGCGGCGAACACCGCACCGTCACGGCCGGCACGCTGGTAATCGAACGCGAGCAAGCGCAAGACAACGGCGAGTGCCGCGACATCAACTACGACCCGCTGATTTTGCCCAGCGGCATCGAAGGCTCCGACGACCCGTTGCTCGCCGCCCGTTCCGCCGCCTACGCGGCTTCGTATAAACGCCGCACGGGTGAAGTCAATTCCTTGCCCGCCAGTGCTTCGCAGGAGTCCCGCCCATGAGCGCTCAACATTTTTCTTTGCCCGCGCGCGTGCTGCATTGGTTGATGGCCGTAATGATCCTGGCCATGTTGTTTGTGGGCGTGGGCATGGTGGCCTCGGTGTCGGAACGGCATCAGTGGCTGATCAATTTGCACAAGCCGTTGGGCATCGCCATTTTGCTGCTGGTGATCGTGCGGCTGGTGGTGCGCTTCAGCTCGACCACGCCACCATTGCCAGCCGATTTGCCCGCTGTTCAGGCGCTGGCCGCCAAACTGTCGCACGTGCTGCTGTATGCGCTGATGCTGGCCTTGCCGTTGGTAGGCTGGGCGATGATTTCGGCAGCGGGCGATCCGGTCATGCTGGGCAGCGCGCTGCAATTGCCGGCCTTGCTGCCCGCCGACGCGCCGACCTTCGCCGTGCTGCGCAAGGCCCATCGCTACCTCGCGTATTTGCTGTTCGCCACCGTGCTGCTGCATTTGGCCGGCGCCTTGTTTCACGCTTGGGTGCGGCGCGACCACGTGCTTCACAGCATGGCGCGCGGCCCGAAGTAGGCGGCTATTCAATGCCCCATTGGCCGCCGGCTTTTTCGCAATCGGTGCGCGCCTGCGATGCGTCTTTGAGGTCGTAGTAATAGGTCAGTACCTTGGCGCCTTTGGGGATGTTCACCGAGTCGGCATTTTTGTCCTTGCTGCTCGAACGCTGGTTCGCCAGCGCTTCCTGGGTGAGCGTGGCGGTGCAGGTGCCGCTGGGTTTTGCCGGGCAGCTAGCGACTTTGTGCTTGTTGGTGGCCAGGGTCTCTTTGCTTTCGTTGCTGCACGACCAGTCGAGACTGCCGGCCGGTGCGCCTTGGTATTCGTAGCAGGTTTTGCCTTCCACCATCGGCACCGCCGCGCTCTGTGCGCGGGTGTCGACCATGCAGGCTTCGGCCCACACGCCGGTGGAGGCAACGCTGGAAAAGAGCAGGGCAAGCAGTCGGGCTTTCATGGCGGGCGGCCTTTGTTGTTGTGGTGTTGAGTTGTGAAACAGCCGTCGCGCTTTGGTTCAGCGGGTTGGATGAATGGTCGGGCGCGCGTCTACACTGCAAGCCATTCAAACCCTGCGGAGTTCTTCCATGACGTTGCTCACCCGTGTGCTGTTGGTGTTGTCGCTGTTGGTGCCTGGCTATCAGGCGTTCGCGCAGACCGATGCGGCGTACCAACAAGAAGCCCAACACGCCAAGGCGCTGCTGCTCAAAGCGGTGGACTACTACGAGAAAAACGGCGACGCCGCGCTGGCCGCCTTCAGCCGCCAGGGAGAATTCGTCACCGGCCAGTTGTACGTGTACGTGGTCAACACCCAGGGCGTGATGCTCGCCAGTGGTGGCCCGTCGGTGATGCTGGTGGGGCGCGACGTATCGGCCACCCTGGACGCCGACACCAAAACCGCCTTCGCCCGCGCCATCAGCGAGCCGGAAGGCGAAATTCACGAAGCCGAATACCGCTGGGTCAACCGCCAGGACGGCAAAGTGGAGCGCAAACACACCTACTTCCAACGCATCAACGACCGCATTCTCGCCGTCGGTTATTACTTGCCACGGGCCAAGCCAGAAGAAGCGAAAAAACTGCTCACCGAAGCGGCGGCCGCCATCGACAAAGACGCGAAAACCACCTTCACCGCCATCAACGACCTGGACCCGCGCTACCTGCAAGACGACCTGTACGTCTTTGTGGTCGACCTCACCAGCAAGCGCTTCGTCGCCCACGGCTACAACCGCCGCCTGATCGGCACCGACTTCGCCAACCTGAAAGCCCCCGACGGTGCCGCCATCGGCCAACGCATGCTCGATGCCGTGAACGCCGACGGCCACGGCGAACTGGAATACCTCTGGCGCAACCCCGTGACCGAACGCAACGAACACAAACATGCGTACCTGCAAAAGGTCGGCAACTACCTGGTGGCCGTGGGGTATTACTCGCGCTGATCGACGACTTGTAGGGGCCAAATTGGTGGCGAACCCTGCAAAACGAATTTTTGATCCGCTTTCTGTAGGAGCGGCTTCAGCCGCGATTGGCCGGGCCTGAAAATGGCGATATCCGCCCAAGCGCATCGCGGCTAAAGCCGCTCCTACAGAGTGCTTGATCTGCATTTTGTAGTAGCCACCTTGGTGGCGAACCCTGCGAACGGTATTCGAAAATGTTGTTTGCAGGGTTCGCTAGCAAGCTAGCTCCTACAGGGCTGAGCTGGGCAAGTCGGGGCGCTTTTAGGTGGCGGCTTGTGCCACTTCATCCTCTCTACGAATCTCTTCCAGCATCGCTTGCGCGGCCGGCGACAGGCTGTGCCCGGCGCGCATGACTACGCCGTAGGCCGATTGCTGGGCAGGGCGATCGCTGGCCAGCGGCAAAATGTCGAGGCGCCCGGCCGCGACGTCTTCGGCCACCACGTCCCAGGGCGACAGGCTGATCACGTCGCTGCAGGCCACCAGCGCTTTGAGCACCATAAAGTTGTCGCACTCGATGCCCAGCAATTGCTCTCGGCCGCTGACTTGGCGCAGGGCGGTTTTAACTTCCTCGGGCAACAACGTGCCCGCCAGCGGGTAGGCGGCGAGGGCTTCGGGCGTGAGGTCGCGCTGTTGCAGCAGCGGGTGACCGGGGCGGCAGAAGAACACGCCGGTGCGCGGTTTCAGCGGTTCGATGGTCAGCAGCGGGTCGCCTTGCAGTTCGCGGCAGTCGGCTACAAATAGCTCCACGCTTTCATCAAGCAGGCGCTGGCGCAGGCTGCGCCAATCGCCGATGGCCAGCTGTACGCGGATTTTCGGGTACTGGCTCACCAGCTTGCCCAGCGCCCGGGGTACCAAGTGCGCAGCAGGGTAGGGGCCGGCGCCCAGGCGCAGCTCGCCGGCTTCGAGGTTGCCCAACTGGCTAACGGCGTTGTGCAGCGAGCGGTTGGCTTCCAACAACCGGCGCGCGTGTTCTAGTACCAACTTGCCATGGGCCGTGAGCACCGCCTGGCGTGGGCCACGGTCGAGCAGTTGGCAGCCCAGGCTGGCTTCCAATGCTTGCACGCTACGCGACAACGCTGGCTGGCTGAGGTTGACCGCCTCGGCCGCGCGGGCGAAGTGGCCGTGTTCGGCAACGGCAACAAAATGGCGAAGCTGGCGCAGATCGTTCATGCGGTTCTCGCATCGGAAAGTGGATAATTTTGCATTGGAATTATCAGTCTGCCTTTGCCAAGGTGCATGCGTCCATAACAACAAAAGACATTTCTCATGCGCGCACTTACTCGCTTCAGCGGCCTGCTGCTGGCCGCCGCCTTGCCGTTGTCTGCCCTGGCAGCGCTGCCTGCCGAAACCATTCAGCCGTCGATCAATACCGAGCTGGCCGAGCACACCAAGGTCTTCAACAAGCAAATCTACAAAGTCACCGACTCGGTTTACTCAGCCGTAGGCTGGAGTATCGCCAACAGCGTGATGGTGATCGCCCCCGAAGGCTTGATCATTTTCGACGCCGGCGAGTCGCCGGAAGAGTCGGCCAAGGTGTTCGCCGAATTCCGCAAAATCACCGACAAACCGGTGAAGGCCATCGTCTACAGCCACTTCCACCCCGACCACATCAACGGCGTGAAAGGCTTCGTCTCGGAAGAGCAGGTGAAAAGCGGCGAGGTGCAGATTTACGCCCACGAAACCCTGCTGGAAAACGTGGTAACCCAAGGTGCGCTGGTCGGCCCGATTCTGGCCATGCGCTCGGCTTACACCTTTGGTGCGGCGTTGAACGAGGCCGACCGTAAAGACATGAACGGCGGCATCGGCCCGATTGCCGTGGGCGGGCAGAGCACCTTTATTGCGCCGACCATCACCTTCAAAGACACGCTCGACACCACCATTGCCGGCCTGCGCGTGCAACTGCGCTGGGCACCGAGCGAGGCGCCGGACGAGATTGTCATGTACCTGCCCGACAGCCGCGTGCTGCTCAGCGCTGAAGTGGACCAAGGCCCGACCCTGCCTAACATCCACACCCTGCGTGGGGCGAAATTCCGCGACCCGGTGGCGTGGGTGAACAGCCTCGATTTACTGCGCGAGTTCCACGCCGACTTCATGGTGCCGTCCCACGGCCGCCCGGTCAGCGGCGCTGAAAACGTCGAAGAAGTGCTGCGCATGACCCGCGATGGCATTGCCTACATTCACGACCAAACCGTGCGCTGGATGAACAAAGGCCTGACCCCGGACGAACTGGTGGAGAAGGTCAAACTGCCGCCGCACCTGGCCGGCTACACCCCGTATTTGCGCGAGTACTACGGCACCGTCAGCCACAGCGTTCGGCAAATTTACGAGGGTTACCTGGGCTGGTTCAAAGGCGACCCGGTCGACCTCAACCCGATACCTCCGGTAGAGAAAGCCACGCGCATGGTCGAGCTGATGGGCGGCCACGACAAGGTGCTGCTGGCCGCTGGCGATGCGTATCTGAAAGGCGATTACCAATGGGCTGCCGAGCTGGCCACCTATGTAATCCGCATCGACCACGACGACAAACTGGCGCGGGACATCAAGGCCCGCAGCTTCCGCAAACTGGGCTACGCGCAAATGAACATCAACTGGCGCAACTGGTACCTCACCAGCGCCATGGAACTGGAAGGCACCCTGGGCGAAACCCAACTCACGGAAATGGCCAAGCGTTTGCGCGGCACCTTCCTCTCGCCCGACATGTTGAAAAACCTGCCGGTGAAAGTGTTCCTGCAAAACTGGGTCACCCGCATCGACCCGGACAAAGCCGACGACGTAAACCTCACCCTCGGCTTCAGTTTCCCCGACATCAACGAACAATGGGCGCTGGAAATTCGCCGTGGCGTGGTGCAATTGCACAGCGGTATTCCAGACGGCACCACGCTGAAACTGACCCTCGACAAGACCTACCTGGACACCGTAATCAGCGGCCAGAACAGCCTGCTCAAGGGCGCGGTGTTGGGCGACGTGAAGGTGGACGGCGACCTGCTCGACATCAAAACCTTCCTCGGCTGCTTTGACTTCGCCGACAGCCCCATCAACCTGACGGTGCGCTGAGATGGGCGCGCTCCTGTCCCGCCGCTGGGTGCGGGTAGTGCTGGCGTTGCTGGCGGTTCTGCTGCTGGCCGCTGGCGCGCTGTTCAGCCAGCGCCAGGTGATTCGCGATGCGGCCCAGGGTTATCTGTACGGCTATCCGCTGGTGATCAGCGAGCTGAGCCGCGACGCCTTTAGTAAAGGCCTGGCGCCGCTGCAACACCTGGTGCATGTGCAGAAATTTCCCGACGCGCACTTTCGCGAAATCGTTCGGCCCAACGTCGACACCCTGTACTCGGTGGCCTGGCTCGACTTGCGCGAGCAGGCGCTGGTGTTCGAGCTGCCCGCCACCGAGCGCTACAACGTGATGCAGTTTCTCGACGCTTGGACCAACGTCTATGCCTCCCTCGGCCCCCGCACCACGGGAACGGGGGGCGGGCATTTACCTGCTGGCGGGGCCGAACTGGGCGGGCGAGGTGCCCACCGGCATGCACCTGCTGCGCTCGCCCACCGCATTGGCCTGGCTGCTGGGCCGCATCCAAACCAACGGCGCGGCAGACTACGCCACCGTGTACGGCATTCAGAAAGGCGTGCGCCTGACACCATTGGCCGACTGGCAGCAAGGCATCCGCCAGGAATCGCTCGTGCCGCCGCCGCGCAGCGAACGGGGCACGCCGCCGCTGTACCAAATGCGCGCCATGCCACCGCGTGATTTCTTCGAGCGTCTGGCCCGGCTGATGACCGACAACCCGCCGGCGGCGGCCGACCAGCAAGCGCTACAAAGCCTGGCCCGGCTAGGCGTCCAGCCGGGGCAGCCGGTGGCCGAGTGGAATGGGTTACAGGGCCCGGCGATAAAACTGGGCACCTGGCTGGCCGAGCGTGGGCTGCAACGCGCCGTGGAGCATCCCCGTGAACTGCGCAACGGCTGGCGCGTGCCGCCGGCCGAAGTGGGCCGTTACGGCAGCGACTATGGGCTGCGGGCCGCTGTGGCCATGGCTGGCTTCGGCGCCAACTTGGCCGAAGACGCTATCTACCCCAACGCCATGCAAGACGCCGATGGCCAACCGCTGCAAGGCGGCCAGCGCTACCGTCTGCATTTCGCCGCTGGGCAGTTGCCGCCGGTGCGGGCGTTCTGGTCGGTCACCGTCTACGACATGGACGGCTACCTGGTGGACAACCCGCTGAACCGCTACGCCCTCGGCGACCGCGATGCCCTGCAGCGCAACGCCGACGGCTCGCTCGATTTGTATCTGCAAAGCGATGCCCCGGCGCAGCCCTGGCAAGGCAACTGGCTGCCCATCCCTCGAAGCGGTGGGTTCGCCCTGACTGCGCGGCTGTACTGGCCGAACCCGACCATTCTGTCGGGCGCCTGGAACATGCCGGCCATTGAACGGGTGGCGCCGTAGCGGCCAGTCGGCTAATCAAAAGTGCGGGAGAGCAAAGGGCGGCTCAGCCGGCAAACTGATGGGGACAACTCAAATAAAAGGAGTCCCCCATGCACCTACTGTCGTTTCTCAAAGGCGCGCTCGCCATGTTCTGGCTGATGGCCTTGCTCAATGTCATTTACCCATTCGGCGAACCGTTGCATCGGCCGCTGTTGCTGCTGACCGGCGTGTTGCTGCTGGCCCATGCCGGCGAGGCGCTGCTGTTCAACAATCGCCTCAAGCAGCAGGCGTTTCCCTGGCTGGAGCGTATGCAGGTGCTGCTGTTTGGCTTTCTGCATTTGCGCGGTTTGGCGCGCTAGTTACAGCTTTCCGTCCGCCGCCACCTGCATAAACGCCGGCTCGAAGCGCAGCTTGATATTGGCCGGGCTGCCGTTGACCACGCCGTTGGCGAACGACACGCCGATACTCTGCGCGCTGGTGGCTTTGCCGAGCATGCCGTGGCTGAAGGCGAAGTCTGCCAGGCGCTGCATGGCGGCCGGCAGGGCCGGGCTTTCGGCGAAAGCCACGGCGCTGCGCGCCGTGTAGAACGAGCGGGTTTTGCTCAGTTGGTCCTGATAAGCGGGCAGGTCGGTGCCGGCGCTTTTGGCAATGGCCGCCAGCGTGGCGGCGCCTTTGTCGTCGCTGGCGCTCATGCGTTTGGTCAGCTCGAACCAGGCGCCGGTCAGCGCACGACCCAGCGCCGGGTTGGCGCGCAAGGTGTCGGTATTCACTGCGAACAGGTGCACCACTTCGCCGGGCAGGCGGTGCGAGCTGAACACCAACGTGCGGTTGCTGCCGGCCTGGAGCGGCGCCAACGCCGGGTTGGACAGGGCGAGCGCATCGCCGTTGCCGCTGGCAAACGCGGCGCCTTCGTCGGTCAGCGGCGTGAGGGTGACGTCCTCTTCGCTCAACTGCACCGACTCCAGCGCGCGCACCAACACGTAATGCGCCACCGAATTTTCCTGCACCTGCACGGTTTTGCCTTTGAGGTCTTGCGCGCGTTGAGTGCGACCGCGCAGCAGCACGCCGTCATTGCCAGCCGAGAAGTCGCTGAGGATCAGCGCGGTGGTGTCGATGCCGGCCGCAGCAGGCACGGTCAGCGCCTCCAGGGCATTCATGGTGCAGCCGTCGAACTGGCCGGCGGCGTATTGCTTGGCGGCATCGCTGCTGGAGTCGACGCGCACCACATCAATGCTGATGCCGTACTTCTTCGCCCAGCGCGCCAGCACGTTTTGCTGCGCCGCATAGCCCCAGGGCAACGCGCCCGAGTAGTCGCTCCAGCACACGCGAAAGTGGTCCTTTGCCACGGCGCTGGTGCTGCTGCCCAGCGCGGCCAGCAGCAGAAAAAAGGCCGTGGCCAGGGAAGGGGAAGGGCGCATGAAAAGCTCCAGCAGCAGAAAAAGGGTGGGCCACTCGGCCGCGCCGCGAGCTTATCGCAGGGCCATCATCGACGTTGGTCGCAACGCAAAAATTGCGAACACGTGCTTACCTCTACAGGCCAAACGCAACCCAGCACAGCCGTGCAATTCGTCGTCACATTGCAGGCGGATAGTAGCTGGCGGTACAGGCGCTACCGGCGCCTTGTTCAGATGAAAAACGGACCCTTCAGGAGAGATGCATGAGCACATTCACCACCACAGACGGCACCGAGATTTACTACAAAGATTGGGGCAGCGGTAAGCCGGTGCTGTTCAGCCACGGCTGGCCGCTGGACGCCGACATGTGGGAATACCAAATGGAGTACCTGAGCTCCCGTGGCTACCGCACCATCGCCTTCGACCGTCGCGGCTTCGGGCGTTCGAGCCAGCCGTGGACCGGCTACGACTACAACACCTTCGCCGACGATATTGCCCAGTTGATCGAACACCTGGACCTTAAAGAGATCACCCTGGTGGGCTTCTCCATGGGTGGCGGCGACGTCAGCCGTTACATCGGCAAATACGGCACCGCCCGTGTCGCCAAGCTGGTGCTGCTCGGTGCGGTAACGCCGATCTTCGGCAAAAGTGCCTCGTTCCCTGAAGGCGTGGACGCCTCGGTATTCGACGGCATCAAAGCCGGCCTGCTTAAAGACCGCGCGCAGTTCATCGCCGACTTCGCCGCCCCGTTCTACGGCACCAACCAGGGCCAAGTGGTTTCCGAGGGTGTGCTGACGCAAACCCTGAACATCGCCTTGCTGGCCTCACTCAAAGGCACCGTGGATTGCGTAACCGCGTTCGCCGACACCGACTTCCGCCCCGACATGGCCAAAGTCGACGTGCCGACCCTGGTGATTCATGGCGACGGCGACCAGATTGTGCCGTTCGAAACCACCGGCAAGCTGGCCGCGCAGCAAATCAAAGGCGCTGAGCTGAAAGTGTACAAAGGCGCGCCCCACGGTTTCGCCGCGACCCACACGCAGCAGTTGAACGAAGATCTGCTGAGCTTTATCGCCGGCTGATTCCCGCACAGGCACCTGCCGTAGGCTAACGCCCCCATACGGGGCATTAGCCTACGGACGCTGCCCGTGCGCTGCGCCCGTCCGTTCTGAGAATGCGCTGGAAACAGGCCGGAGCCTTTAGCGCGTATCTGCTTTGCGGTACAACGAGCGCCCCTTCATTTTGCAGAGCAGCACCATGGCTTTCGACTGGCACTCCGAACCCCTCACCACCGGAACCCCGTTGCGCAAAAACTTTCGCGTTACGCAAAACGTCCGCCGTTTTTTCATTGAGCACTGCGGGGAACAATTCACCCTCAATCGCGAATTCCGAGCCTGGATCCGCAGCGGCGCGCCGCTGACCCTGGGCGAAGTCGTCACCGAATGGAGCCAGCGGTTCGGCAAGCGATAGCCGACATTCCACAGAGTTGTCATCCCCTGGCCTTGAGGCAGAATAGGCAGCCTAAGCACGAGGCCCCTGCGCCGCGCGCTCATTTGCCAACGCTATGAGGCCAGCATGATCGAAGTCACCGAAGCGTCCATCGCCGACCTGCGCGCCGCGCTCGAAAGCGGCCGCACCACTGCCGTCGAGTTGGTGCAGGCGTATCTCGCACGCATCGACGCCTACGACGGCGCCAACACCGCCACTGCCCTTAATGCCGTCGTCGTGCGCAACCCAGCCGCGCTTGATGAAGCCCACGCCTCAGACGCCCGCCGCGCCGCCGGCAAAACCCTCGGCCCGCTCGACGGCATTCCCTACACCGCCAAAGACAGCTACCTGGTCAAAGGCCTGACCGCCGCTTCCGGCAGTCCGGCATTTGCCAGCCTGGTGGCCCAGCGCGACGCCTTCACCATCGAGCGCTTGCGTGCAGCGGGCGCCATTTGCCTGGGCAAAACCAACATGCCGCCCATGGCCAACGGCGGCATGCAACGCGGCGTCTACGGCCGTGCCGAAAGCCCGTATAACGCCGCTTACCTGACCGCGCCGTTCGCCTCCGGCTCTTCCAATGGCGCTGGCACCGCGACGGCAGCCAGCTTTGCCGCGTTTGGTCTGGCAGAAGAAACGTGGTCCAGCGGCCGTGGCCCGGCTTCCAACAATGGGCTGTGCGCGTACACGCCGTCGCGCGGGCTGATTTCCGTGCGCGGCAACTGGCCGCTGACGCCGACGATGGACGTGGTGGTGCCCTACGCCCGCACCATGGCCGACCTGCTGGAAGTGCTCGAGCAAATCGTCGCCGAAGACCCCGACACCCGTGGCGACCTCTGGCGTCTGCAACCGTGGGTGCCAATCCCCAGCGTCGCCGAAGTGCGTCCGGCGTCTTACCCGGCGCTCGCTGCTAGCCCCCAAGCCCTGGCCGGCAAACGCCTGGGCGTGCCGCGCATGTTTATCAACGCCGATCCCGAGGCCGGCACCAGCGAGGCGCCGGGCATCGGCGGGCCGACCGGGCAGCGCATTCACACGCGGGCGTCGGTGATCGACCTGTGGCAACAGGCGCGCCAGGCGCTGGAAGTCGCCGGCGCCGAAGTGCTTGAAGTGGACTTCCCGCTGGTCTCCAACTGCGAAGGCGACCGCCCCGGTGCGCCCACCGTATTCAACCGCGGGCTGGTGTCGCCGGAGTTCCTGCACCATGAACTGTGGGACTTGTCGGCCTGGGCCTTTGACGAGTTTCTGCAAGCCAACGGCGACCCGGCGCTCAACCGCCTGGTAGATGTGGATGGCGCAAAAATCTTCCCCCACGACCCCGGCACCTTGCCCAACCGCGAGGGCGACCTGGCCGCCGGCATGGACGAATACGTGCGCATGGCGGAGCGCGGCATTACCTCGTGGGACCAGATTCCGACCTTGCCCGACGGCCTGCGCGGCCTGGAAAAAACCCGGCGCATCGACTTGGAAGACTGGATGGACACCTTGGGCCTCGACGCCGTGCTGTTCCCCACCGTGGCCGACGTTGGCCCAGCGGACGCCGACGTTAACCCGGCCTCGGCCGACATCGCCTGGAGCAACGGTGTGTGGGTCGCCAACGGCAACCTCGCCATCCGCCACCTTGGCGTGCCGACCGTCACCGTGCCTATGGGCGTGATGGCTGACATCGGCATGCCCGTAGGCCTGACCTTCGCCGGCCGAGCCTACGACGACTCAACACTGCTGCGCCTGGCCTCGGCGTATGAAGCGACGGGGAGCAAGCGCGTAATCCCGCCGCGCACGCCGGTATTGAAATAGCAAAAAAAACCTGTGGGAGCGGCTTTAGCCGCGATGGGGTGGGCCTGCAAACCAGGCTCTGAACCTCAACGCCGCTCCCGTAGGAGCTAGCTTGCTAGCGAACCCTGGAAACGATGATCGAGAATTCCGTTTCCAGGGTTCGCCACCAAGGTGGCTCCTACAGAAAACCGACCAGTGCCAAATCTGTGGGAGCGGCTTTAGCCGCGATTGGCTGGGCCTGCAAAGCACATTTGCAAATAACGCGTCACGGCTGGCCCTCACCCCCAGCCCCTCTCCCGCAAGCGGGAGAGGGGAGCCTCGACGCCGTTTAGCACCGATTGCGGTTAGCCTCTCTTCCAGGCGGGAGGGCCGGGGAGAGTGAAGACCGTCACGCCATATCACTCAAACTAAATTCCTCCCCCAGAAAATCAATCAACGTGCGCACCGACGGCAGCAACCCGCGCCGCGAGGGAAAGATGGCGTGCACGATCCCGCATTTCGGCGTCCACCCCGGCAGCATTTCCACCAAGGTGCCGGCCGCCAAATCGTCCCGTACGGCCACCCTCGGCAAATGCACAATGCCCACGCCCGCCAGCGCCGCGTCGCGTAGGGCGCGCAGGTCGTCGGTGACCATGCGCGGGCGGTGGTTGATCTGCAGGCTCGCACCTTCGCTGTTGAACAACTCCCACTGATACTCGCGCTGCTGCCCGCCCCAGAACAGGCTCGGCAGGCGACTCAGTTCTTCGGGCGCAAAGCCCACCTCCAGACACTGCGCGTACTGCGGATGGCCGACCAGGCATTGCGTGCTGTTGCCCAGCACCTTCATCACCATGTCGGTGTTTTCCAGTGGCGGAAAACGCACGCGCAGGGCGATGTCGAAGCCTTCGTGCAGCACGTCGACGCGGCGGTTGGTGGCTTCAATCGCCAGCTCCACCAGCGGGTACTTGAGCATGTAGCGGGTCAGCATCGGGCCCACCCACGAGTTCAGCAGCGTAGTCGGGCAGGCCAAGCGCACCAGGCCGCGCGGCTCGCTGCGGTTGCGCTCGATAACCTCGGCCGCACTTTCCGCCTCCACGCGCATGGCCACGCAGCGCTGGTAATAGGCCTGGCCGATTTCCGTCAACGCGTTGTGCCGGCTGGTGCGGTGCAGCAAGCGCACGCCCAGGCGTTCTTCTAACTGCGTAATGCGTCGGCTGAGTTTCGACTTGGGCATGTCCAGCGCGCGCCCGGCCGCGGCGAAGCCACCATGTTCCACCACCTGGGTGAAGTAGTAGAGGGTGTTGAGGTCTTCCAACATCGTTCTCCAAATAGAACGCTAGAGGCAATTTTTGCAGTCTAGTGCAAAAAGGGTGTCGATTTTAAGCTTTACCCATACCGCAGCGAACACAAACGCAGCGGCAAACGAAACACACCCTTACCGCCGACTAACCGGCACCCAATCAGAAAGCGAGGAACGCACCATGACTACTTCTTACAAATACAACCGTCTCGACAAAGACAACGCCGTGGTTCTGCTGGTCGATCACCAAGCCGGTTTGCTCTCCCTGGTTCGCGACATCGAACCGGACAAATTCAAAAACAACGTGCTGGCCGTTGCTGATCTGGCCAAATTCTTCAAGCTGCCAACCATCCTCACCACCAGCTTTGAAACCGGCCCCAACGGCCCGCTGATGCCAGAGCTGAAAGAAATGTTTCCCGAGGCGCCGTACATCGCCCGCCCTGGCCAGATCAACGCCTGGGACAACGAAGATTTCGTTAAAGCCATCAAGGCCACCGGCAAGAAACAACTGATCATCGCCGGCGTAGTAACCGAAGTGTGCGTAGCGTTCCCGGCGCTGTCGGCCATCGAAGAAGGCTTCGACGTGTTCGTGGTCACCGACGCTTCCGGCACCTTCAACGAAATGACCCGCGACGCCGCCTGGGACCGCATGTCCGCCGCTGGTGCACAATTGATGAACTGGTTCGGCGTGGCTTGCGAGCTGCACCGCGACTGGCGCAACGACATCGAAGGCTTGGGCACCTTGTGCGCCAACCACATTCCGGACTACCGCAACTTGTTCACCAGCTACAACGCGCTGACGGCCAAGAAATAAGGAGGGCGGGTTACGAACAAACCGGGGCTTAGGCTCCGGTTTTTTTGTTTGTTGGATGTGTGCGGGCAGGGACGTTTATGTGTGCTTCGGCCCTCACCCCCAGCCCCTCTCCCGCAAGCGGGCGAGGGGTGACGTTTGTTTGGGTGGCGTTGTTCCAGCCCCACACTCCGGTCGGCTCCCTCTCCCGCTAGGTCGGCCGGACAGGCGAGAGGGCTGGGGTGAGGGGCACTTGATCTTTACATCTAGCCCTCAGCCAAAAACACCAACGAAAACACCGTGCCTCCCACATCACTGCGCACCCGAACCTCGCCCCCATGCGCCTGCATGATCGACCGCACAATCGCCAACCCCAACCCGCCCGAATCCCCCGGCTGCGCGCGCGACGGATCGCAGCGGTAGAAGCGCTCAAACAGATGCGGCAGATGTTCGGCCGCAATCGCCGGCCCCAGGTTGTGCACGCTCACTTCAACCTCAGCGCCAACCGCGCGGGAACGCAACGTTATCGGCTGACCCACTTCGCCATAGCGCAAGGCATTGGCCAGCAAGTTCGCCAGCGCACGGCGCAGTAAATCCGGGTCGGCGAGCACGGTGCCCTGGGCATCATTGCGCAACAGCACCTCGCGCTCTTCGGCCATGCCTTCGAAGTATTCGCACAACTGCTCGCCCAGTGCGTGCAAGTCCACCGGCTGACGATTGATCACCGCCTGCTCGGTGCGCGCCAGGAACAACATGCTGTCGATCATGCGCGCCAGCCGTTCGTATTCTTCCTGGTTCGACACCAGCAAATCTTCGTACTCCGCCACCGTGCGTTCACGTTGCAGGGTTTGCTGGGTGTGGCCCATCAGGTTACTCAGCGGCGTGCGCATTTCGTGGGCCAAGTCTTCGCAGAACCGCGACAGTTGGCCGAAGCCGCCTTCAAGACGCGCGAGCATGTGATTGAGCGCCTGGCTCAGCGCCTGCAATTCCGCCGTGGTCTGAAACTCGTCCAGCCGCAGGTGCAGATGCTGGCTGTCGATCGCCGCCGTGCGCTGCGCCAATTCCCGCACAGGCCGCAGCCCGCGTTGACTCACCAGCCAGCCCAGGCCGAACGCCAGGACCATGCCGGCGCCCAGGGCCAGCCACAGTTTCAGCCGATACGCCGCCAGCATCTGTTCACGCTCGGTGAGCAGCTTGCCGGCAATCAGCGTGAGCTGTTGGTCACCACGGGGCATGCTTTGCCAGGCCAGACGCAGCGGATTGCCCGCCGGGTCGTCGCCGAGCTGGGCCGAGGCGGCGGCGGGCAGAGCAGGGCAGGGCAAACCGGGCGGGTTGATTTCGATGAGCACGCGGCCGGCGTCGTCCACGACCCACAGCAGATTGTCGCGATTGCCCAACATGTTCTCGTACAACTGCGGCCGTTCACGCAGCGCCTCGATGCTCTGGCTGTCGCTCAGAATCGCCTGCATACGCTGCACCCGGCCCAGCAGCGCCTGGTCATCGCGCCAGGCGATTTCCCGTTGCAACGAGTGGTACAGGTAAAAGCCAATCGCGCCCAACAACAGCGCGCTGACCAACGCAAACATCAGCGCCAGCCGCACACTCAGCGCACGCGGCGCCCAGCGCTTCACGGCTGCACCGCCAGCGTGTAGCCCATGCCGCGCACGGTGTGGATGAGCTTGCAGGTGAACGGGTCGTCCACCTTGGCGCGCAGGCGGCGGATGGCGACGTCCACCACATTGGTGTCGCTGTCGAAATTCATCTGCCACACCTGCGAAGCAATCTGCGCCCGCGACAACACTTCGCCCTCGCGGCTAAGCAACAAATGCAGCAAGGCGAATTCCTTGTTCGTCAGCGTGAGCCGCTGGCCCTGGCGCGTGACCTGGCGGCGCAGCAGGTCAAGGTGCAAGTCCGCCACCAAGAACTGCTCCACCTCGCGCGGCGGACCTCGGCGCAGCAAGGTACGCACCCGCGCCAGCAATTCTGCATAGGAAAATGGCTTCACCAGATAATCGTCAGCGCCCAGCTCCAGGCCCTTTACCCGGTCTTCTACCGCATCGCGCGCGGTCAAAAACAGCACCGGCGTTTGCTGCTTGCGGCGGATGATTTGCAGCAACTGCCAGCCGTCGATGCCGGGCAACTGCACATCCAGAATGATCAGGTCGAACGTTTCTTCTTGCGCCAGGTGCTGGCCGTCCAGGCCGTTGTGCGCGACCTCCACCAAATAGCCCGACTCACTCAGCCCCTTACGCAAGTAATCGGCCGTTTTCACTTCGTCTTCCACCAGCAAAATACGCATGGGTTCCTCCACCACAGGCGCATAAGGCTAGGCGTTTGCGCGCCGTTGTCCCATTACAAATTCGTAATGCAGGCGTAATCGGGCCGTGGGGCAGGGCGCCGCACCATGGCGGCCACTTGTCACCGACCGGAAAACGCCATGCTTAGCCGAATCGCCCCACGCACACTGCTCACCCTCGCTTTCAGCGCCACCGCCATGGCCGCCCCGGCTGCCGCGCCGGTTGCCCAACGCGCCGACGTCACCCTGGCCCTGGCCAGCCAACTGCTCGACACCACGCTCGCCACCTGCCACGCCCTCGGCCAAACCGCCGTCGCTGCCGTGGTGGATCGCGGCGGCAACCTGGTGGCGGTGCAGCGTGACGACAACGTCGGCCCGCACAACACCCTGGCAGCGCAACGCAAAGCCTTCACCGCGCTATCGACTAAAACCGCCACCAGCACCCTCGCCGAACGCGCCCGCAGCAACCCCGACGCCGCGAACCTCACCACCGTCAGCGAACTGCTGCTACTGGGCGGCGGGCTGCCCTTGCGCGTCGGCGACCAAGTGATCGGCGCCATCGGCGTAGCCGGTGCGGGCGGCAGCGCCAACGACGAAGGCTGCGCCCAGAAAGCCATCAGCCAACACCTACCTACCCAGCCATAACCCAGGAGCTCACCCATGAAACGCCTCTCCACCTTGCTCGCCAGCCTGGCCCTCAGCGCCGTCGCCAGCCTTGCCAACGCCGCCGACAACCCCTTGAGCGTGCACGTACTCAACCTACAAGACGGCCTGCCGTCTTCCGACGTGCGCGTCACCCTGGAACAACAAACCGGCGCCACCTGGACCCTGCTCAACAGCGGCACCACCAACGAACAAGGCCGCATTCCCGCGCTCTACCCCGAAGGCAAAAAACTGGAAAAAGGCACCTACCGCGTCACCTTCAAAACCGGCGACTGGTTCCGCAGCCACAACGCCGCCACCTTCTTCCCCGAAGTGCCGGTGATCTTCGCCGTCGACGGTGCCGTGGCGCATTACCACATTCCGTTGTTGCTGAGCCCGTATGGTTTCTCGACCTATCGCGGGAATTGATGGAAGCAAAAAAGCCCCGCAGAAGCGGGGCTTTTTTATGACTGAGGCACAGCGACGAACACACTCGTAGGTTGCGGTTGAGCGCAGCGAAGCGCAACGAAGTGCCTGCGGTGGGCTCTAATTCAGCAAGTCGGCAGAACCTTATCTAAACGATTCGGGTATGACCGGAATTTCTGACACAACGCCATTCTTCATCTTGAAGCTGACGGCGCGGCTTGAGCCGGTAAACCCATTCGCCCGACTCCATACCCACATCTGCTCGTTGCCGCGTGTGGTGACCATATAAGGGCGCCCCATAAGCTGAGTGAGCTGAGCTTCAGTCATGCCGACCTGAACCTTACGGGCATTGTCGTAGCTGAAGTTGGTTCCCGCGCAGCCCGACAGTGCAGCTATCAGCAAAAGGGTCACTAGTGCTCGCATCATTCGTATTCCTGCCCAGTGAAATCGAATGTCAAACAAACTGGCTATACGCCCAAATCAAAACACCCCAGAGCGACAGCCCCAACGCCAGGCATACAAAATTAGCCGCCGAGTAGCTGCTATTTTCATGCCCATGCGGGTCGCCACTGGCGACGTTGGCTTTGCGTTGCAAGCCTACCAACGGCACCACGCTGAGCAGGCCGAACATATCCACCGCAATAGACCCTACCAACGGCAACTCCACATAACTGGTCGCTCGGCTAAGCACGACGCCAACCACCGTGATCACCACGTACCAAGTGGCGGCATCGTCATAGCGGGGCGTTTGCGATTGCTGTGCATCGAGTTGCGCAGTCATTCGCCGCGACAACGCGTGAACAAAGAACACCGAGAAAAAGGCACGCGCAAAGGGCCATATTCCTTCTGTCATGCTGCTGCGTTGGCTGGCCCATTGCTTATAAAACCAATACAGCTGATACGCCCCAAACGTGCCGAAAAACATCACCAGCATTTTTGGAATGGAGGTGACGAAGAAGCGCCCTTGCTCGGTCGTTTCGAGAAGGGGGGCAGCGGGGGTTTGGTAGATGTTTTCCATGACCGATCCTTGGTAACCGCGATGTTTTTTGTAGGCGTTCTGCCGATGATCTAATCGAGCGGGCTTGGCCGACCGTAACTCACTTTATTCTTGTTGACGCCATCTCGTAGGCCCGACTTCGCTCCCGTTTACCAACCGCGATAACCGTGACGATCAACACCCGATCAGCAACTTCGTATACGAGTCGGTACCCAGCGCTGCTTAGCTTGATTTTGTAGCAGTCGGGCATGCCTCTCAACTTGTCGCTCTCAACTCGCGGGTTAATCAGGCGCTCTTTGAGCTTTTTAGCGAATTGCAGTTGGAGCGTGCTGTTGAGTTTTTTCCATTCCTTCAACGCCTGATCGTTGAAGTCGAGCTCGTATTTAGGCTTCGCCGGCTCCACCGGCTTCTGCGATGAGGTCATCAATGTCTACTCGGACGGTGGGCCCACCGCGTCGCTCTCGTACGATTTCTGCCAGTCGCAATTCATCGATCAATTCCAGCATGGCCTGATAGCGTGCCGGCGGCACCGCGTAAAACGCGGGCTCGTTTCGATTAAGAATTACGACGGTTTCTCCGCCGCCTTCTCGAATGGTGCCCATGGGGTCTTTTTTAAGGTCTGTCACCGACGCCGCAACGTTGGCCAGTACCGCGTATGTCATTGCCATATCCACCTGTCTCGCAATCTGCGTACGTGCTTGATCGCCTTAGCTATCTCTGTTGGCCAACCGCTGAGCTAGTTCACTAGCTAATCCGGGGTTTTCTTAAAGGCCTAGCTATCCGTTTAGGTCGTCTTTCTGAGTTTGGCTTTGCGATCACTGGGCTCAGCAGGCGTAGATTAGCACTACGTGTAGTGCTTTTACAGGTGCTAAATAAAGCTCTTTTTAATTTTGTGGAGCATTTAGGAGCTGGATATGTCTACTGGTCCCGCTTCGTTAGTGGCGAGAAAAGGCGGGTGGGGCACGGTGGGGAAGACAACTTCAGCCGCATCCATCAGCACAACGCCAACGAGCCGAGGCAGAAAGGCTTTTGGTCTTAGCGTCCAATACCATCACCCGCAACGCCGCCAACGTTTCCTTAGCCGCCGGAAAATCCAAACACGCCGCGCCGTCGTCAACCTGCTCTACAGAAATGACGCGTACCCCCAAACCAGAACGACCCAGAACATCAACCCGAACGCCAGGCATAGGTAGTTAGAGAACGACAGTCGAGAATTGCGGGCACCTGTCGAATCGCCGCTCGCCTGGTTAGCTTTGCGTTGTAAGCCGATTAAGGGGATCAAGCAGAGCAAGCCGAAAAGATCCAACCCAATGGCCATCGCTTTCGGTATTTCCCACGGAATCGTACTTCGACCAAGCAGCGTGCCCATTACGGCGATAATTACGAACCAGAACGGCGCATCGTTATAGCGCCGGGTAACTATTTTCCGAGCATCGAGCAGATGGTTCATTCGTCGAGACAACGCATGCACGAAAAATACCGAAAACAGGCCTCGGAAAAATGGCCAGATTCTTTTCGGCATGCTGCCGCGCTGAGTGCTCCACTGTTTGTAACCCCAATAGACTTGATACGCTCCGAGGGTCCCGATAAACATAATTATCATCTTGGCAATCGAGGTGACAAAGAACGTCTCTTGCTCTTTCTTCTCCAACAAGGAAGCGGCCGGGGGCTGATAAATGTTTTCCATTAGTCGTCCTGGATATTTAAGGCGCGGGGGCACCGGGCAATTTGTTGATGCGCGGAAGGTCTGCTGCGTGGATCGTGCTCTTAAGCACCGGGCGGGAAAATAAAGAGGTGTTAATCGAGAGGCAACGCAGGCATTGCGCCAGCTAATTTGCTCATATCCACCCGCGATCAGGCCCTAAGCAACGGGGCCCGTGCGGTTGCTGTAGAAGCATGGAAACGCTCCGTCGCGCGGCCTACAGAAACTTCAGCCACGTCCACCAGCACAACGTCAACGAGCCGAGGCAGAAAGGCTCTTGGTCTTAGCGTCCAATACCATCGCCCGCAACGCCACCAACGTTTCCTTGCCCGCCGGAAAATCGAACACGCCGCTTTCCGACAGCGTCGTCACCCGTTCGCCATTGCTCAGGGTGAACTCGATAAACGCCAGATGCTCCGACCAAGAGCGATAACGCCGCGTCATGAAAATCGCGTGCCGCGAAGTTACCGAGCGCACCTGCGTGAGCGGGATACGGCGGTGTTCCAGGCCGGTCACCAACAGCTCATCGCCATGCACCAACACGGGCAGGCTGCGCTTCACCCAAAACCACTCTACCGCGAAACGCCCCGTTATCAGCAGCATAAACAGCGCGAACACCTTGGCTTCGCCATTGGGCGTTTCGAACAGCGCCATTACCGTCATGCCGCTCATCACCATCAGCAGCAATAGGGTAATCAGGCGATAGAAATGCACCTTATGAAACTCGGAAAGGGTAAGTAAGCGCAGATCCATGGGGCGGCTTCCTGAGGTGAGCACAGCTAAAAAACAAGCGAACGGCGATTGGAACAGACAACTGTCAGCCCTGCGCAGGCATGTCATCAAACTGTGGCCTGGCGCCTATTTTTCCCGGCGAGCGGGACGCTTCGGCTATCATCCGCGCCCCTTAATGCCCACCGCACGCGCAGGTCATCATGCCCGGCAACGCCCTTTATACCGACCTGTCCGGCTACTACGACCTGATGTGCGCCGACATCGACTACCGCGCCCAAAGCCACAGCGCCCATCGTCTGCACCAACTTTTCGGCAACGCCGGCAAGCGCCACCTCGACCTCGCCTGCGGCACCGGCCCCCATGTGCGCCACTTCCTCGACGCCGGCTACCAAAGCGCCGGCCTCGACATCAACCCACCCATGCTCGACAAAGCCCGACTGCGCTGCCCCGAAGCGCACTTCAGCGCCCAGGACATGTGCGCCTTCACCGTGGCCGAACCGGTCGACCTCATCACCTGCTTTCTGTACTCCATCCACTACAGCGCCACCCTCGAGCGCCTCACCGGCTGCATCGCCGCCGCCCACAACGCCCTGGCCGCAGGCGGCGTGTTTTGCTTCAACGCCGTGGACAAAAACCACATCGACAACGCCTCCTTCGTCTCCCACACCGCCCAGCACCAGGACAGCCTTTTCGGCTTCAGCTCGTCGTGGAGCTACCCCGGAGTAGGGGAGCGGCAATCGTTGAAACTGCGAATTGAACGGACAGTGGGCGAGGGCGCGATGCAGGTGTGGCATGACGAGCACGCGATGGTGGCGGTGAGCTTTGCTGAGCTGCGCGGGTTGTTGGAGCGGTACTTCGAGGTGCGGGTGATGGCGCACGATTATCAGAAGTTGGTGGAGTGGGATGGGGTGGTGGGAAACGCGCTATTTGTTTGTGTGAAAGCTTGAAGAAGAGCGTTACCAAAGCGCGGGTCAGTAGATAGCTACTCAATCGCCCGCAAAAATTGGAGCAGCGCTGCATTAACCGCGCCCGGCGACTCCACCATGGCGATATGCGACGTATCGGCCAGCACCACCATCTGCGCGCCCGCAATGTTTTGCGCGATTACCGCCGCAGCGGCGGGCGGTGTGCTCGGGTCCAGGTCGCCAACCAAAACGAGGGTAGGGCAGGCGATTTCCCCGAGCCGCTTCTCGACATCAAAGGTCGCAATCATCCGCCACATGGCCGCGTGCACGGTTGGGTCGTCCGCCAGCAACATGGCCGTCACGCGGGCCATCAGCTCGGTGCGTTCGCGCCGGGTCTGCGCGCTAAACCACCGCTCCAGGCTGGATTGAATCACGGCCGCCATCCCGCCGTGTTCCACCGCCAGCGCGCGGGCGCGCATGCCCTCGCGCGCCGCATCGGCAAAGCTGGCAGCCGTAGCGATCAGGCACAACGAGCGCACCCGCGCGGGGTAAGCCAACGCCAACGTTTGCGCCACCATACCGCCCACCGAAATCCCCACCACATGCACGGCGCCGTTGCCGAGGTGCTCGATCAGCTGCGCCACCTGGGCACCGATACCCGCAAAGCTAAACCCATCCGCCCGCGCAACCGAACCGCCATGGCCGGGAAGGTCGAACGCCACCACCTGAAAGTGCGGCGCGAGCGCCTGAACCTGCTCATCCCACCACGTTAAGTCGTAACCCACCGGGTGAATCAGCAACACCGTGCCGGCGCCCGACAACCCCGTTCTGCGCCAATTAAGCCCGGAGCTATCGCGTTGACTGCCGATGGATAAATGCATTGAATAAACCTCCTTTGCCGGGTGAGCGAGCATGCTAAGCGCGCGCCGCCCAAGGGCGTAAGTAGGCACTTTGAAGTAACCCCGCCATGAGGCCGCCATGCCATCAACAACCCCAGCCCCGCATTTCGAGCAACCCGGCGAAGCCTGCCAAATGCACGGCCTGCTCGAACTGCTCTCCGGGCCCTGGACCCTGCACATCCTCTGCTCACTGGCCATCAACGGGCCGATGCGCTTTGGCGAACTAAAACGGCACATAAACGGCATCTCCGCCCGACTGCTCACCGTGCGCCTGCGAATGCTTGAAGCGCGCGGCTTTATTAACCGCCACGCGACCGACCAGGTGCCGTCAGAAGTCACGTACTCGCCAGCGCAGCGGTTAGAAGAAATGCAGGTAGTGATAAAGGCGCTGAAAGGCTTGGCGGTTAAGTGGGAAGGGGAGGATGTTGGGATAGAGGGCTAGACGGGCTGGCAAAGATGCTGGAAGGGGGGCTTTCGGGTAGGGTGACGATTAGTTAAAAATTGTAAGTAAGGCCCTGTGGTCATTATTACAAACGGGCCGCAGAGGAATGCGAAGCCAAATATAGATTTCCAAAAATAATAATTGATCATTTTTATGCAGTTCGCGATCTGAAGTTGAAGTGCTCACTGCTTAAGAACTTCCGATTTGATTATGATAGTGAACAACGTCATCGCGCCGAGTAGACATAATATGTTCCACTGGAAAAAAGCTAGTTTTCTCTTGAGGGAATTGGGGAAGAGCCTAATGTCCTCTTCGTCAACATGGCGGCGTTTGAGGTAGAAGTTAGGAAAGGTAACCACGCTCGATATTCCTCCGACGACGATTAGCGTTCCCCAGACGCCTCCAAACCGTATCGGAGCGAGAGCTACAATTATCGGGCTATTTTTAAGGTGGGAAAGCATTAAATCCATTTTCGTATAGCCTATATGCAATGCGATGCCTAACCAGATGGCTTGTGCCAGGAGCACTAAACCGCAGAGAGTACCGAGAATTTGCTCGGCGGTATTCATTAGTGATTTACCTTCTGCGAAAAGAAAGGGGTGAAAAGCTTGATCTGTTTTTTGTTCTGTGGGTTTCGCATGAACGCAAAGCATACCTAGAACTTTTGCTCGGCAGTTAACTACCGCCCGATGCGTGGTTGCCTTAAAGATCAAGGTTAATGGTGTACTTTATAATCAATAAAAGAGCCATGCAGCTTAGTAACAGGATTACGGCCCGGTACAGTCTCGTTAATTTTATTTTTAGCTTGGCTGGAAAGTTGTTGATGTCGTCAGCACCGATTGTTCCGCGTTTGATATAGAAATTCGGGAATGCTACGAATCCTGCAATGCCCCTACCAGTAGCAATACACCCCATGGGCCGCCGTGCCGTAGCGATGCCAGAGCCGTAACCGCAGAGCTTTTCTTTAGATGACTGAGCATCAAATCCATTTGCGTATATCCGATTCGCAGGGCCATACCATTCCAAATAATAAGTGATAAAATAACCACCCCGAGTGAATAGCCGATGATGTAATCAGATGTACTCATTTCGTTTCGTTTATATTTTGCGTGATAGCTGAATTGCTCAACTGCCAGTGGGATATTGTGTCTTTCGGTGAGGGCGACCTCATAATAGACCGAGCTGAATCGGCACTCCTATCAAGGCCATCAGTAGTAATAACCAGATTACGGTCCATTGAATTATAACTAGCTTACGTTTGATGGGTAGGGGGAGGTTTTCTAAATCCGCCCTGCTCAGTTGTCCGCGTTTCAAGTGCGAGTCAGGGAATGTAACAATCCCAGATATGCCGCCGATTAGTATTAACTTTCCCCAGGGGCCGGCGTGTCTAAGAGGCGCTCTCACTTTTATTGCAGCACAGTTTCGTAGGCAGTCGAGTATCAGCTCCATCTTTGTATATGCCAAATGCAGGCAAACGCCGATCCAAATTACTAGTCCTGCTAAGTCGAACATTGCTGCAGTGAGGAAGACTTTCTCTATGACGGTCAAATTTGGTTGCCTCATATATTTTTGCTCCGCTCCGCCATTGCAGGCCCTTCGACGAACTGCTTGCCTGTATTTATTAAATTTCTGGCACGCTACGATGGAGCTGCGACGCCCGCAAGGCTAGTTACTAAATTGGGGGCGATTACAAGTACGTTGCATTTAATTTGCTCACATGGGAAATATCGACGTGCTGATGAGCCAGATAAAGCCCCCGATCATCAACGACGCTACAACTTTAATTTTGGTTTTAAGACGGGGCGGGAAGGCCTTTAAATCCACAGCACTTAGCTCTCCGCGCCTTAAAGCTGGGCCGGGTATAAGTATCATCCCCGATAGGTGGGCTGTTAAAAGCATGGATCCCAGCCAACCCTGTCGGCGGAGTGCAGGCGCCCACGTATAGCTGTAGCGACTGTTGCTCAACGCCGCTAATATTTTATCTAGGTCGAAATATATTAAATACAAGTTGTAAAGAATCCCCGCGAAAGCAAGTGCGAATGGTGCGATATTGTAGGCAAGCGATGCCCAGAAATACCCATCATTAATCACGGCTGTGTATTCTGATATAACCGTTCACCAATTTTCTCTCCCGTTTTGCCGCCAATGGTAGTACCGACCCATGCCCCTGTTCCTATAAGAACTCCGACACACACAACTCCCCCGATACCGGCGGTTGACGCCCCAATAGCCAGACAAATCGAGCCAGCCGCAGCTCCGCCTGCCCAGCCGCCGAGCATGCCCCCAGCAGTTGCACCAGAAAACTTTCCTCCTTCTACAAACTTCACTTTCTCGCACGCGGCCCCTGGCTCCTCGCTGCAGACTTCCTGTATGGCCAGCAAAGACGAAACCCCACCGAGTCCGATAGCGATATAGCCGCCGGCGGACATGTATTTGGCGGCTCGGCTTGCCGCGCTTACGTGCGTTGCGTAACCCGGAATCTGGCCGGGTGCTCCTGCTTTGTCCCAGCGGTGCACGAGGCTCTTGGTCGATAGGCCGAGCGATTTTTTTAACTTGGGGTGGTCACCCAGGCTTGTAAAACCGCGAAGTTGCGTCGAGTTCAGCAGGCGTGCGTCCAGTTGAGCGAGAAGGCGTTTCCGTTCGGCGTGGAATTCAGGCGTTTTCAAATGTCCGTGCTGTCGATAGGTGTCATGGTGCAACCGCTCAATGGCAAGGAGAGTGTCGCGCATGCCTGCGATGTGTCTTTCCATAACCGCGGCACTAACGCCGAGCCATGTCGAGGTTTCGCCAGTAAAACCGGCGATCTCGGCGCCGTGTCGTTGCATGAAGTCAGCTTCGTCCGGTGTCAGCGGTTCCAGATCGTTGCTGATTTGCTGCGCTGCCTCCATCAGAAGCGCTTCTTCACGCATGCACAGATAGTTTCTCGGATCGCTCAATACGATCATCGAGCCCGCCTTAAAGTCACCCGCTCCAGGGTTGAGCGCTCTGAACTTGCGCATCACCGCCGGATCCGGTTGCGGGAACAGCGTGGCTTCCAGCGCTTGGCGGCTCGTACTTTTGGTCACCACATAGAAACCCGGTTCCTGAGGTTCGTCGTCGGTGACGAGGGGGAGGTCGGCGGCGCTGGAGAGGCAAACGCAGACTGGCGCGGCGCTGTGTAGGCGCTGTTTGAAACCGAGGCCGGCGATTCGGTGAAAGCGCTCGCCGCCCGCGGTGCTGGAGCTTCGTTGTGATAACGAGCGGTATGGATCGATGGGATCAGCGTGGCGGTACAGGGGCAACTGCTCCGGCTATCAAGCGTACCCGCCATGAGCTTGCCGTGGCTTTCCATGTGCGAAATACCGCCGACGATTCGGTAGATTTTTCCATCCTTTCCACACGTAACCCGGTCGCCTTCGCGTGCATGTAGCAGCCCAAAAAGGTTGATACGCGCATCGCCGTCGAGCACTTGCCCGCCACAGCTGGTTCTATCGCCGCGGCCGATGAAGAAACCCTCGCTCATTGGATTACGCCTCCACGTCGGTAAGGAAGTCTTCGGGCAGTGGTTTGTCTTCGCGCGCTACGTACAAAGCTCCTTCCAGGGGCGTGGCGACGATTTCGTCACCATTGCTAAGCCGACTTCCCACGACAGCGATAAAACTGTTGGTTTTCCCCGCAGTGGTGATGATCGTGGCCGTGCTGCCATCGGCGTACTCCACGAAATCCCCTTTACACGCGGCGCCTACTTTGTGGCCGTCGCCGAGATCGAACCTCAGCACTGATGAACCGCGCTTATCAACGCCGCCTTGCCGCGTTTTGCTGCCTTCGACGGCGATCCGGTAAATAGCGAGGGCGGGCTTTGGATGGCGGCCTGCAGATTGATCGTCAGCGTGTGCCGCCTCGCCCAACCTACGCAGGTAATCGGAGGAAGCGGTGTTGGTGAAAAGCAAAGGCGAGTAGGCGTGCATGTAAGCGTCCTGATCCTTGGTTTGGCGTTACTGGGTTGCTGCTCAGCCCCGGAACACGCGTAGCGCGTATTTCGTCAAAATTGGGCGGTGCAGAACGGACCACCACCTTGCGTTAAACGCTGCGTTGGATGAATCAGATGCGTCTTGGAAACGAGCTGCTCAATGGCCGAATGCTGGGATGCAATTAGCTACATGAACGCGGGAATCGTGCTGCGAAATGCAGGGGCTGCTAGGACGCGCACGGGAGTTGTCGGTATGGGATCAGTTACCCTCTGCAAGCGCCAACTCAAGGCGGCCGCCTACGCCTCTCTGGCCGGGGCGGTGCGTTCTGTTTGTTTTTTTGTAGCGCGACAGCGCAGTTCTATCTCTCACCTACCCGTCGGAGCTGATATGCCCCCGAAGTACAAAAGCTGCAGGACGCCATTGAATCCATTCCAGGCGTCACCGATGCCGTGGTGGAAAAGGTCGAACTTTCCGATATTCCCGAAAGCCTCTTCAGCCTGCCTCTACGGCGACCTGCCATTGGGCGCGCTACGCCGCACCCAAGGCGGCGCGTCGGACGAAGTGTTGATCGCCGTGAACTTCGGCATTTCCCGCGACGCCACGGGCCTCGACGCCCTCGAATTCATCGCCTGGTGGGTGCGCGACAGCGCACGCGGCGGTAATCCGATACAGATTCGCGCGTTGGCGCTTCCGCCGATTGGCGACCAGTTTGGGACAACGCTTCGGTTTGTTATCGACTACTTCTATGTGGATCCCGAGCAGGACATAGGGAAGCTCTTGGCCACGGTGGGGGAGCTGGCGAATGGGTTGGGTGCGTTGGTGGAGATGAACTCGAAGGTGCTAGGCCGGTGACGGCTGTTCGCTCGGTTAACCCATTTTTCAAATGGACTGGGCTTGATATGGAAAAGCTAGCGGTGGCCCTCTCGCTGATCACGTTGGTGGGCTGCATGCCTTATCAGACCGTGACGTCGCCTGATCCGAACTGGATGCGGTTGGGTGGAGAGGAGCCTGAAGGTTATCCGCGAACGTTTGTTGAGCGCTTTGACGGCAAATGCTCAATGGTTACGGAGTCTTGGTCTGAGGGGAGGATTAATGGTCGGGGGTTGTGGACTAAACATCAGTCTCGAAGAGGGGTTGATTGTCCATAGGGAGCTTGGGTAGAAGCTGGACACTCATTATCTAAAGGCGAGAAGGGGTGGATTTGTTTGGTGGCTCGGATTTAGAGCCACTTAATAAATCTGTCCCCTTTTTCGATGGTTACGGAGTCTTGGTCTGAGGGGCGGATTAATGGTCGGGGGTTGTGGACTAAACATCAGTCTCGAAGAGCGGTGGATTGTCCGTAGCGGGGGCTTGGGTAGAAGTTGGACGCTCGTTATCTAAAGGCGAGAAGGGGTGGATTTGTTTGGTGGCTCGGATTTAGAGCCACTTAATAAATCTGTCCCTTTTTCGCACAACTAGCGAAGGCGATACGAGCCGAACCTCGGTTTACTGGGCGGATTGTGGAGCTATCACTTTCAGCAGTTCGGCATAGGCCTTGGCCGAACACCCCGCTCTGAAAGCGCGCTCGCCTAACTGCTTGGCCACCGCAGGGACTCGCTTAGCCTCTCGCATGGCAAAGGTATAAAAGGCCTCCGCGCGAGCTTGCTCCAGCGTCAGCATCGGCGGCCGGCCCGCGCCGTCTTCAGTGCTTGGCGAATCGACGCAACTCATCGGCTCAAAGGCTTTCATTGGGTAGAAGGCGGCGTAGGGGTCCTTGTGGGCGGCGACCGTCACCAATACGCCATAGCGATCGTCTGCGGCCTGGAGCATTTCCTCCAGATTTCGGGCCAGGCTCACGTCCGCGCATTGTGCGCGCACGCTTAAGGCGGCAATCAATAAGTTGCTGGCTGCAGCGCGCTTGAGCAACTCACAGGAGTTGGTGTTTAAGCTCGCCCGGTTGGCAGCGTCGTGGAGCGCCGCCACGCGTAGCTGTTTCGCCAGCTCAAACTGCGCGGGTGCAAAGCCCAGGCTGGCGGAGGTTTGCAACAGTTCGAAGGGGTTGGACTGGATAAGAACAATGTAGTCAGCCAACTGCTGAATGTCTTTTTCTGAGTAGGCGAGGGGCTTAGCCTGGCTACCCAGCGTCCGCCTGATTCATCGCGTCGATCTTGGTTTGAGCGGCCATGAACTCGGTGTACTCCTGCGCACCCGGCATCGGGTGGCGGTGCACGCAGCCGGCAAGCAGGGTAAGGCAGAGGCAAAGGGAAAAGGCTCGAACGCGATCCATCACCGTACAGCTCCTTGGTAAAACAATGAGCGCTGAGGCGCAGCGCGTACATAGCACGGGGCACAGAACGTGCCCGCGTGAAGGGCGGTATGTTCAGGTTTTGCAGTGAAGGAAAGCAACTGCTAGCGGTGCGCGCTGGGTGAGCGCGTTGGCAGGCCATTGCCTGCAAGGACGGTCATAACCATTGAAACCGCAGGTGGCGGTTGCGTCAGAGTGGGTAGTAGTTTGTTCGCGCCTCTATCTCCTCAAGGCTCACGGTAGTGGACATGTCCAAGCTGGCGGTACGCTCTATCGCAAGCCGTTCGCTGCGCAAGTCTTCCAACTCATTCTGCCTCGCTCGTACAGCGTCGGCTCCAGCCAAATCCTGCTCAGCTTCGTTGTCTTTGAAATAAACCAAGTTATCTCCCTCCCTCCACAAAAACTTCGCCAAAGCGGGGTTTTGTACGTCCGGGTTATCGGGCGCCCACTTCAAAGCAGACGCCTAACAACCTCCCACCTTACGCAGCCGCCTGCTCCTGCGCTTTCGGCTCGCGAGCCGCCTGCTCCTGCGCTTTCGGCTCGCGAGCCGCCTTAGCTCGCGCTTGCGCCTGAGCCAAAAACTCAGGGTCTTGCACTTGGCACGCGTCGACCACGGCGCGGGCCATTTCGGCGAGGTATTGCAGGCCGGTCCGCTCGGCTACTTCATTGATCGCGCCGTGGCTGACGATCAGGGTTTCGAGGCAGAACAGCAGATCGGCTGCATGCTCCAGCGCGTGCTCCACGGGGATACCGGCGTTTACGGAGAACAATGTTTTCCTGTCGACGTGGCAGAAGGTGCGGCTGTCGGTGACAGCAGCGTTTTGGCTGTTCATGGTTGCACCTCTAGGAGGGCGGCAAGAGGGGAGTGGGTGATGCGGTGGGTTAGTGCGGATTGGTGTGGCATTTCCATATACCTCTACTTGATATCGTTCTTGGCGAAGGCGCCGGGAGTTAAGAAACCCAAGTAGAAGGCCGGACATATTCCCCTTGCGGGTCTTGTATTCGTCCACTCCCGGCATCAAGCAAATTTAAATCCCCACGAAAAAACTGTAGGCATTAAAAAGCCGCGTCTGTCGGGAGCGGTTAGGCCGCTACTTGGCGTTTCTTAGGCGCTGGGGAGGGACGATATGGGGGCGTCAGAACACGGTCAACGCAGGCATTGCGCCATTGTTTTGGTAATTGGAGTTAACGAATTTCAACCTGCGCCAAGTGCCGCGCGGACTTGGTGTGCTGGCACTTGAAATGGTCTGTCCGGCGGCCTACAAGCACTTGAGCAACGTCCAGCGCATGACGTTACCGACGCTGGATTCCCAAGACCTAGTTTCTCACAGCTTGCATTGCTTCACGCTTTCTTGTTGGGCTACTAATATCTCGTTCTCAGCCAGAATGCGTTCGAATTAGCGTAGCTATTTTCCGGCCACTTAGAGTTTCCGCTTACCGCTGTTCAGCCTTCCTCGGGATTTTGCCAAGTCCTTTGTGTAGATGTCTTGAACGACCCAAATTATTTCCGCTACATAGATGGGGGCTGTTAATACTGCGGCAAGCCATCGCGATACTTTGAATATGTCCATGAAGGAGCCGGAAAAAAGCCAAACGATATAAAGGCAGCAAATTAGTATGAAGATCAGAAAATATGAATTTGTCCTCGCAATTTGGTAATTGACCAAGCTTTGATTGAATCTAGAATTTTTAATTCTAATTTTCCTTCGAAATATGCATCCTTTAAGTAACTTTTTAAGGTTTTAGGTATATGCGCCAATAGGCTGGGTAGCAACAATCCTAGTGCTGTGAAAAATATGCCGGTGAACCACCAGGCTGGATCGTCAAGATTCGTTATGATTGCTTCCACATGTACTCCTAAAAGCTGGTTGATAAGGTTTGCTATATAAGGCGATTAAACAGTGGGGTCTGGTTTGTCAAGTGTTTTTGATTTCGAGCTTCTTGATAAAAATATCCTACTTTCCCCTTTTGCATCATTGTTTGGTTATTTTCCTATCTTCTCGGCGATATTGTTGAAAACAAATTCAACCGGGCTGGAAAAGGACGCGTCGCCGGAGGCTGTGGGAGTGGTTCTAAATAAACTTTCCAGAACTAAATGTCTATCTTGATCTGATTTTAGTTTTCCTTCGTTCATTAACGCAAGATAGGTCTTGGTGAAGGTGACTCGCGCCGTAGCGTCTTGTTCAAGACTTGAATATAAGGTGAACTGTCGCAATGAAACTCTAATGCATACTGCCATCAGTGCCAACAGTAGTGCTGCTCCGGTTAAGTTCTCAATAAGTCGAATATAAGAGCTTTGCGTCGTGCTGTCCAACCCATCAGAGCTTGGTTGTCCGCTTGTTATCTCAGCTTCCACCGTAACGGGGTAAAATGGGAGGGACCCTGAATAGAAGGTTGTGCTACTCAAGCTAGGTTGCTGAAAACTTGAGTCTGTTCTGCTGATTCCAGAAAGTCCGCCGTAACTATAATATATTGCGAGAAAAACAAATGTTAATATCATTGAGAGCATTACGCCGCATAGCCAATAGTGTTTTGCCTCACGGTGCTCGGTAAGGCGAGTATTCCAATATGTCGCCGTTGCTTCTAAATCCACTTGATCTCGCATGGTTTTAGTTGCGGCTTCTAAATCGAATATCGCCTGCGCTTGCAAGGTATGTGCTTGTGAGCTTCTCGCTTTCGCTTCGTCATGAATCTTTTTTGAAATGTTTATATATACGCGTTTTCGACGCTGCAGTTGGGTTTTAAAGCGCTGATAATGCGCGCGTCGCTGTGGAGCAAGCGCTTCGATTTGCGCAGAAGCATCCTTCTCCAAATCAATCATGCGTCTTTTTGCTTCATGTATAGAGTTTTCAAGTTGCAATATTCGGCCTCCAACGTAATTTTCCTTAGAGTCAAAAATTAACGAGCGCGCATTGCTATTTTCGAACATTAGGCCTGCGGCGTATGCTATTTGAAGTTTGTAGGCGGGGCTGTTGAATAAATAACTGATGCCGCTACGTTTTACCAGGTCGCTATTAATGTCTACAATAAAAATATAAAGAGCAAGCGCGGTCATTGCGCCGAACTGTTCATGGGTTAATTCAACCAGTTTAGCTTCTTCGCTATTTTGGTCGATGTATTTGATTCCCGCGTCTAGGTCTAGGTGCTGAGGTAATTCTGGTAGGCGCAGGTATGAGTGGGGTGCGTTAGAAATGGCTGAGAAACTTCGCCCGCAGCGTTTCGCAAATCTTGGGGGTGTAGTTAAGTTGTTGATCCATTCCCAATATGATAGCTCATTTAATAAGAAATCGCGGACTTCAGACTCGGAGTTCATTGTGTGTATTTTGTCGTGGTAATGTATTTCATAAAATTCGTGCATGCAGGGCTTACCTTGTTGTTAGATCTCTGGAGTTACGATGGGTGTGATATCTTTCGGTTTCAATGGTATCCCTTCACTAGGTGCGAGCGGTTTAATATGTTTGGTCTTGTTTGGTTAAAGCTGCTGAGTTTGGAAAATAATTTGTGGAAAAATCTTAAACTATACTTTGTTAAAAATTCGACAATAAAAAGCCCCGCACAAGGCGGGGCTTTTTAGCTTCATCCCCAACATCCATGGCAGGTGTAGGGTGAACATACTCTGATATCAGCTGGCCATCAATCCCAGCTCAACGCCCCACCAGTCTGATACTCAATAACCCGAGTCTCAAAGAAGTTCTTCTCCTTCTTCAAATCCATAATCTCGCTCATCCACGGGAACGGGTTAGTAGTCCCTGGATACTCTTCCTTCAACCCAATCTGCGACAAGCGACGGTTGGCGATGAATTTGAGGTAGTCCTCCATCATGGCGGCGTTCATGCCGAGTACGCCGCGAGGCATGGTGTCGCGGGCGTATTCGATTTCCAGTTGCGTGCCCTGGAGGATCATTTGGGTCGCTTCGTCTTTCATCTGCGCGTCCCAGAGGCTCGGGTTTTCGATTTTGATCTGGTTGATCACGTCGATGCCGAAGTTCAGGTGCATGCTTTCGTCGCGCAGGATGTAGTTGGAACTGCTCGGCGGTGCCGGTCATTTTGTTGCGGCGGCCCATGGAGAGAATCTGGGTGAAGCCGCAGTAGAAGAAGATGCCTTCCAGTACGCAGTAGTAGGCGATTAGGTTGCGCAGGAATTGACGGTCGGTTTCCGGGGTGCCGGTTTCGAATTTCGGGTCGGAGATCGAGCGGGTGTATTTGAGGCCCCAGCTGGCTTTTTTAGCGACCGATGGGATCTCGTGGTACATGTTGAAGATCTCGCCTTCGTCCATGCCCAGCGATTCGATGCAGTACTGGTAGGCGTGGGTGTGAATCGCCTCTTCGAAGGCTTGGCGCAGGATGTACTGGCGGCATTCGGGGTTGGTGATCAGGCGGTACACGGCCAGTACCAGGTTGTTGGCAACCAGGGAGTCGGCGGTGGAGAAGAAGCCGAGGTTGCGGCATGACGATGCGGCGTTCGTCTTCGCTAAGGCCGTCGTTGCTCTTCCACAGGGCAATGTCGGCGTTCATGCTTTACTTCTTGCGGCATCCAACGGTTGGCGCAGCCGTCGAGATATTTCTGCCAGGCCCAGTCGTATTTGAAGGGTACGAGTTGGTTGAGGTCGGCACGGGCGTTGATCATTTGCTTGTCGCCGACGTGCACGCGGGCGCTGGTGCCGGCCAGGTCGTCGAGGCCTTCCTGGATGTCCAGGTCGTTCAGGGCGGATTTGGCGCGGGCCACGGCGTCGGAGTCGTTGGCGTCTACGGCGCGGGCTTCGAGGGCGGCGTTACCGCCAACCTGGTTAAGCTTGTCGAGGCTCATGTCGTTGACGGCGGCGTTGGTGGAAGGGGCAGCGGCTTCGGCGCTGTCCTCTTTGTCGAATTCATCCCAGCTCCAGCATGTGTTTGCTCCCGGCTTTGGGCCGTGCGCCTGGGGCGGGCGGCCTTTGGGAGTTTCTAGTCTAGTTCGATGCTTGTGCACGCAAAGCAGGGACTGACTTTTTTGGTTTTATTCCAGCCCGGCGATGGGTTGCCGGGTTGGGTTGGGTTGTTTGGTGGGGATTTGTGTTGGGGCTTCCCCTCACCCCAACCCTCTCCCGTGGGGAGAGGGGGCTAGCTGTTTGTAGCCGGGGGAGGGGGCGGGGGTGGGCCGCCTTCTGGCTTGGCTTGAGATTCTGGATCCCCGCGTTCGCGAGGATGACGGTGGGTGATTAAAATTCTCCGTCATCCCCGCGCAGGCGGTGGTCCGACATTTCGGAATCCAGAATCTCGCGCGGGACTACCTTATTGGCAAGCCTCGCAATCCGGCTCGTCGATGGCGCAGGCCTTCGGAACTGGTGCTGGGCCGGCTTGTTGGGCTGGTGCTGCCGACTGGGCCGGTGCTGCGCTTTGGCTTTCGCCACCACCGCTCGACACGGCGTTCAGTTTGCCGGTGTTGATGGTGGATTTTTCGGTGCTGGTGGCGGCCAGGGCGCGGAGGTAGTAGGTGGTTTTCAGGCCACGGTACCAAGCCATGCGGTAGGTCACGTCCAGTTTCTTGCCGCTGGCGCCTGCGATGTAGAGGTTCAGGGACTGGGCCTGGTCGATCCATTTCTGGCGACGGCTGGCGGCGTCCACGATCCACTTGGTGTCGACTTCAAACGCGGTGGCGTAGAGGTCTTTCAGTTCTTGCGGAATACGCTCGATCTGTTGCACCGAACCGTCGTAGTACTTGAGGTCGTTGATCATGACCGAGTCCCACAGGCCGCGGGCTTTGAGGTCGCGTACCAGGTAGGGGTTGATCACGGTGAATTCGCCCGAGAGGTTCGATTTCACGTACAGGTTCTGGTAGGTCGGTTCGATCGACTGCGACACGCCGGTGATGTTGGCGATGGTGGCGGTCGGTGCGATGGCCATGATGTTGGAGTTACGGATGCTCTTCTGTACGCGCTCACGAACCGGCGCCCAGTCCAGGCTTTCGGCCAGGTCGACGTCGATGTATTTCTGGCCGCGTTGCTCGATCAGGATTTGCTGCGAGTCGAGCGGCAGAATGCCTTTGCTCCACAGCGAGCCCTGGAAGGTTTCGTAGGCGCCACGCTCATCAGCCAGGTCGCACGAGGCTTGAATGGCGTAGTAGCTGACCGCTTCCATGGAGCTGTCGGCGAACTGCACGGCAGCGTCCGAGCCGTACGGAATGTGCTGCAGGTACAGCGCGTCCTGGAAGCCCATGATGCCGAGGCCAACCGGGCGGTGTTTGAAGTTCGAGTTACGCGCTTGCGGCACCGAGTAGTAGTTGATGTCGATAACGTTATCGAGCATGCGGGAACGGCGGTGTTCACGGTGCGTTGCAGTTTGGCCAGGTCCAGCTTGCCGTCGACGATGTGGTTCGGCAGGTTGATGGAGCCCAGGTTGCAAACGGCGATTTCGTCCTTGTTGGTGTTCAAGGTGATTTCGGTGCACAGGTTCGAGCTGTGAACCACGCCCACGTGCTGCTGGGGGCTGCGCAGGTTGCATGGGTCTTTGAAGGTCAGCCATGGGTGGCCGGTTTCAAACAGCATGGAGAGCATCTTGCGCCACAGGTCTTTGGCTTGGATGGTCTTGAACAGTTTGATTTTGCCGCCGTACTGAGTCAGGGCTTCGTAGTACTCGTAGCGCTCTTCGAAGGCTTTACCGGTCAGGTCGTGCAGGTCTGGCACTTCGCTTGGCGAGAACAGGGTCCACGGGCCGTCGTCGAAGACGCGCTTCATGAACAGGTCTGGAATCCAGTTGGCGGTGTTCATGTCGTGGGTGCGGCGACGGTCGTCACACGGTGTTTTTACGCAGCTCGATGAACTCTTCGATGTCCATGTGCCAGGTTTCCAGGTAGGCACATACCGCACCTTTGCGCTTGCCGCCCTGGTTTACCGCTACGGCGGTGTCGTTGACTACTTTGAGGAACGGCACAACACCTTGCGATTTGCCGTTGGTGCCTTTGATGTAGGCGCCCAGCGAGCGAACCGGTGTCCAGTCGTTGCCCAGGCCGCCGGCGAATTTGCTCAGCAGCGCGTTGTCGCGAATGGCGTCGTAGATGCCGCCCAGGTCGTCCGGCACGGTGGTCAGGTAGCACGAGCTCAGCTGTGCACGCAGGGTACCGGCGTTGAACAGGGTAGGGGTGGAGCTCATGTAGTCGAACGACGACAGCAGGTTGTAGAACTCGATGGCGCGGTCTTCTTTCTGCTTCTCTTCAATCGCCAGGCCCATGGCCACGCGCATGAAGAACACTTGCGGCAGTTCGAAACGGATGCCGTCTTTGTGGATGAAGTAGCGGTCGTACAGGGTTTGCAGGCCCAGGTAGGTGAACTGCTGGTCGCGCTCGTGGTTGATAGCTTTGCCCAGTTTTTCCAGGTCGAAGTCTTTCAGCACGGGGTTGAGCAGTTCGAACTCAACGCCTTTTTCGATGTAGGCCGGCAGCGCTTTGGCGTACAGGTCGGCCATCTCGTGGTGGGTGGCGCTGGTGGCGACACCGAGGAAGCCCAGGCCTTCGGCGCGGATGTTGTCCATCAGCAGGCGGGCGGTCACGTAGGAGTAGTTCGGCTCACGCTCAACCAGGGTACGGGCGGTCATCACCAGGGCGGTGTTGACGTCGTTCTGGGCCACGCCGTCGTACAGGTTTTTCAGGGTTTCGCGTTGGATCAGGTCGCCGTCCACTTCAGCCAGGCCTTCGCAGGCTTCGGTGACGATGGTGTTCAGGCGGCCCATGTCCAGCGGCGTCACGCTGCCGTCGGGGTGGGTCACGCGAATGCTTGGGTGCGGCTGTGCCGGTTCGTTGCTGCCACGTACGGCGCGCTCTTTGGTGCGGGCGTCGCGGTAGATGACGTAGTCGCGGGCCACTTTCTGCTCGCCGGCACGCATCAGGGCCAGTTCAACCTGGTCCTGAATTTCTTCGATGTGGATAGTGCCGCCAGACGGCATGCGGCGCTTGAAGGTGGCGCTGACTTGTTCGGTCAGGCGTGCAACGGTCTCGTGAATACGCGACGAAGCGGCAGCGGTGCCGCCCTCAACTGCGAGAAAGGCCTTGGTAATGGCAACGGTGATTTTGTCATCGGTATACGGCACCACGGTGCCGTTACGTTTGATCACGCGCAGCTGGCCAGGGGCGGTGGCGTTCAGGTCCTGAGTGGTGTCAGGCACTTGAGGCGCTACGGCCTGGGGGTTCTCGCGAGAGAGGTCGGTCTGCATGAATGTCTCCGTGTTCTGCATTTATCTAAGTTTGGACACTGTCTGGTGAAGCCGTTCATTCCGTGTGTCTTAGAGCCCAAGGGCCCAAAGCCAGGTATTTCAAATAACCACATGCCACAAAACAGATCGCCCTGCGCCTGGCGCGCCCGAGTAAGGGGAGGCCGGCAGCAAGGCGTTCAACAGGTCTGAGGGGTACTGCTCAAGCTCATCCCTGGCTCAAAAAGCAACGTTCGTTGGTTAAAACGTAACCACAATACCTAGTGGTGTGTGCCTGGAGGCTTTACACCGAAGCGGGCCGTTCGTCGAGCATAATTTCGGCCAGCTTTCCCATCTGCTGCCGAGGCGGCAATTGGGTGAATTTCTTAGCGCTAGTGCCACCGGCGGCAGGCCAGCGAACGGGCCGTTGCGTTTCATTCTTCTAGTGTCCGGTAACGGGTCAAAACCCAACATGTAGGTGTTTGGCGCGATGGGGATACAAGATAGAGCGCTCACCGACGCATTGCAAGGCGACTGTTACACACAACCTGTGGATAAAGCTGTGGGTTACTTTGGGGTAACTTCGCTGAGCCCGCACCATCAGCGGGATTGACCGGATTACGCCATTCGTCGCTGATGAAATGCTGGGTTTTGTAGGGCGAGTCCTACATCGTGCGGTGGTGAGGCTAACACTACATGTTGTGTTTTTTGTTGCAGGGGATAGGGGCTTTATGCGTGGGGTTGGTCGAGTGCGGCGCTGGCGCGTTCCCCCCCTCTCCCTAGCCCTCTCCCCGAGGGGCGAGGGGACTGACCGTCGCGCGGTTCCGCGCCGCGCGCCCGTGAACGAGAAAGGGCAAGGTCCTACGCAGGACTTAGCCGATATACAATGCCGCCCTTTCGCAGTCCCGCCCTCATTTTATTAGGAGTCAGTGGTGGAGCAAGAAGCCTGGCACATCCTTATTGTCGAAGACGACGAGCGTCTGGCCGAGCTCACCCGTGAGTACCTGGAAGGCAATGGCTTGCGCGTGGCCATTGAGTCGGACGGGGCGAAAGCGGCGGCGCGCATTCTGCGGGATCAACCCGATCTGGTGGTGCTCGACCTGATGCTGCCGGGCGAAGACGGCTTGTCTATTTGCCGCAAAGTGCGCGGCAGCTACCACGGCCCCATCCTTATGCTCACCGCGCGCAGCGACGACATGGACCAGGTGCTCGGTCTGGAAATGGGCGCCGACGATTACGTGTGCAAACCCGTCCGCCCGCGTGTGCTGCTGGCGCGCATTCGTGCACTGCTGCGGCGCAGCGAGGGCGCCAGCGAGCCGGTGCCGGCCGACGCCCAGCGCCGCTTGCAGTACGGCGTGCTGGTGATCGACAGCGCCATGCGCGAAGCCTGGCTGCGTGAGCAGAGCATCGAGCTGACCAGCGCGGAATTCGATCTGCTCTGGCTGCTGGCCTCCAACGCCGGGCGCATTCTGTCTCGCGAAGAGATTTTTACCGCCCTGCGCGGCATTGAGTACGACGGCCTCGACCGTTCCATCGACGTGCGCATTTCCCGTATTCGGCCGAAAATCGGCGACGATCCGATGCACCCACGGCTGATCAAAACCGTGCGTAGCAAGGGTTACCTCTTTGTAGCTGAGGCGGCAGAAGCGCTCGCGAGCTAACGGGCGGCGCTTCTTTATATAAGAACAAACCCAGGACGCCCGGCATGAACTCGATTTTCCTGCGCATTTACGGCGGCATGCTGGCCGCCTTCGTGCTGGTGGCGTTGCTGGGCGTGCTGAGCCTGCACTGGCTCAACGAGGCGCGTGCCGACCAATACCGCGAACGCCTGGCGCGCGGCACCTTCAGCCTGATGAGCGACAACCTGGAAAGCATGACCCCCGTGGAGCGCCGCCGCGCGGTGATCGTCTGGGGGCGTTTACTCGGCATTCCTTTGGCGCTTGAGCCGTTAGACGCGCAGGTGCTTGACAGCCGCGCGCGCAGCCGCGTTCTCGACGGCCAGGTGCTGGTCGAGCAAACCGGCCCCCACGCGGCCAAGGTCTACGGCCTGGTCAGCGAAGCGGAGCAACTGGTGCTGGTGGGCGAGGTGCAGCAGATCAGCGAACAGCTGGCGCGCGCCACGGTGTACTTGCTCATCGATGAGCTGATTCGCTATCCCATCGCCGAACAACCGCAACGCCTGGAGGCGCTGGCCGCCGCGAAGTCGTTCGGCTTTAACTTGCGCCTGGTCAAACCGGTTGATGCCGAGCTGGACGACGACCAGCGCCGCCGCATCGACGAAGGCGACACCGTGATGGCTCTCGGCAAAGAGGGCGATTCCATTCATGTGTTTTCCGGCGTGGCCGGCACGCCGTGGGTGCTGGAAATCGGCCCGCTGTATCAAATGAACCCCTATCCGCCGCAACTGTTGTTCTTGATCGGCGCCATCGGCCTGAGCCTGATCGGCTTGATCGTTTACCTGTTGGTGCGCCAGTTGGAGCAGCGCCTGCTCGGCCTGGAAGAAACCGCCACGCGCATCGCCCTGGGCAAGCTGGAATCGCGGGTGCCGGCCGGCGGCGCCGATTCGGTGGGGCGGCTGGCGGCGGCGTTCAATGCCATGGCCGAGCATTTGCAGCGCTCGCTGACCATTCAGCGCGAGATGGTGCGCGCCGTTTCCCACGAACTGCGCACGCCGGTGGCGCGCTTGCGTTTTGGCCTGGAAATGATTGGCGACGCGCAGACCGACGCGGCGCGGCGCAAGTACATGGATGGCATGGATGGCGACATTCAGGACCTGGATAAATTGGTCGACGAAATGCTCACCTACGCGCGCCTGGAGCAGGGCGCCCCCGCGCTGAATTTCCAGCCCATCGACCTCGACGCCTTGCTTGATCAGGTGATCGACGAGTTGGCGCCGCTGCGTCCGGGCGTGCGTGTGGAGCGCGGGCCGAGCATTCCCGCCGTTGATGGCAGCGGCGCGCTGGTGGAAGCCGAGTGGCGCTACCTGCACCGCGCCCTGCAAAACCTGGTGAGCAACGCCATGCGCCACGCCGAGTCGCGGGTGCGCCTGAGTTATCAGGTGGGCCTCAAGCGCTGCCGTCTGGACGTGGAAGACGACGGTCCGGGCATTCCCGAAGCCGAGTGGGAGCGGCTGTTCACGCCGTTCCTGCGCCTGGACGACAGCCGCACTCGTGCGTCGGGCGGGCACGGGCTGGGGCTTTCCATCGTGCGGCGGATTATCTACTGGCACGGCGGCCGCGCGCAGATCAGCCGCAGCGAAGCCTTGGGCGGCGCGTGTTTCAGTCTGGTGTGGCCGCGTAAACAATGAGTCTTCGCGAACGCTTATTTGCCGGGCGCCTCGCCGCGTTCGCGCCGACAGTGGCGGATGCGGGCGGCGTGAGCCTGAGCGAGTTTTTACAGCCCGAAGATTTGCAACAGCGGCTGCGCGCTATTTACGGCGACGCGTTATTGGCTAACCAGCGCGCGGTGCTGGTTTCGCAGTATTCCAAGTATTACTTCATGGCCTTGCTGCCGCCCGTGCTGGTCGCCACGCTGGTGCACGGCTGGCGCTTGCCGTTGTCTGGCCTGCGCGTGGTGCTGGATGAGCGCGGGCTGCCCAGCGCCATTCACTTCGCCAACGATGGCGAGCCGGGCACGCAGGCCAAATGTTTTGCCGATTTAATGGAGCGGCATCTGCCCGACGTGATCGAGACTCTGGCGGCGTTTGGTCAGGTGCCGGCTGCGGTGCTGTGGGGGAACGTCGGCGATTATTTTGAAAGCACGTTGCAAACCCTCGGGGCGCTGACCGAGGCCGAGCTGGACGGCGGTTTCGCCTGGCTTCGCGATGCTGAAAGCCCGCTGTATAAGGCCGTGGCGTATACGCCGCGTCGTCAGCGCCGCACCTGCTGCCTGGCGTATGAAGTGGAAGGCATCGGCCACTGCGAGCATTGCCCGATCAGCCGCCGCTAAACCGCCACGGCGACCAGGCTCAGCAAGCGGCCGTCGAACTGCCCGAATTGGCCGACCAACTCCGCGCCGCTTTTCCATTCTTCCGACAGATCAGTCAGCAGCCGCAACCGTGCGCTGCCGGCGGCATCCCACTCCAGCACTTCGGCGTGTTCAAAATAGAAGCGCTGCAACGTGAGCGGGTACAGCGCTTTGAACAGGCTTTCTTTCAGGGAAAACGTCAGCGTTACCAGCAGGCCCAACTGCTCCGGGTCGAGCAGCGCTGGCGCGGCGCAGTTCGGCGGGCGTGAGAATTTCTTCCTGCAAGCGGGCGGCGCGGTCGTGGCTGAGCAGGTTTTCCACATCAAGCCCCAGCCCGCGCCAGTGGCGGCTGTCGGCGACCACAGCGGCTGCCCATTGCTTGCCGTGGGTGATCGAGCCGCTGATGCCGGCAGGCCATTGCGGCGCGCGATCGGCGCCGACAGCGGGCACGATTTCGCTGCCATTCAAGCGGCGCAACGCTTCGCGGGCACAGATGCGGCCGGCGAGAAACTCGGCCTGGCGCTTTGCGACGCCGTGGGTCGGCGGAATGTGGCTGCGCTGAAAATCGTCGGGCTGCACCCGCGCTGGGTCGAACGGGGTGCTGACGAATTGACTGTTTGGCAATGGCTGCGGCAAGGGCCAATGGTCGTTGAGCGGGCCACAACAGGCGGGGAGGGAGTAGGTGTGCATCGCGGCATTCTGCCGGGTCGCGGCGCGGCGGGCCAGCGTTGCGCGGCGCTTTGGGGGCGGGCACTTACATTTCTTTGCACAACCGTAACAAAGCGACACGGATTGTACCGGCCACATTTGCCAGACTGCGGCCGCGTTTCTCGGAACGCAGGTGAGGTTGTAGTTTGGCGCTGACGCTTCGAGGCGTAGCGCGCCAAACCTTAGTCACTGATTAAGTGCGGGAGCCCGTTTGGGCTCCCGTTTTTTTTTGCCTTGGGCGATCATTCGCATCTTTCCGTTCTGCGCAAAGGTTGGCCATGAAACCCGAAGACCTGCTGCTACTCGTCACCCGCGAGATGCCTTACGGCAAATACAAAGGCCGATTGATCGCCGACTTGCCCGGCCATTACCTCAACTGGTTCGCCCGCGAAGGCTTCCCAAAAGGCGAGATCGGCGCGCTGTTGCAGTTAATGCAGGAGATCGACCACAACGGCCTGGGCGAATTGTTGACGCCATTGCGCAAGAAACCGCGCGGCGCATGCAACCCCAAACCCCTGTAGGAGCGGCTTTAGCCGCGATGCTGTTGTGCCCAAGACACTGGTTTCCAGGCCTGGCCAATCGCGGCTAAAGCCGCTCCCACAGTCGGGGGGAGGGCTAACCTACCAATCCAGCCTCAACTGACTGTGAAACTCCCGCTCAACCCCACTCAACGGGTCGATAAACCGCAAGCTCTGCGCCAGTAACTTCAGCGGCTTGCTGTAGTCATCCACCGCGTCCTCCACCAGCACCGGGTAAAACGGGTCGTTGCAAATGCCAGCGCCGAGCGCCGCCATGTGCAGGCGCAGTTGATGTTTTTTGCCGGTCACCGGGTACAAGCCATACCGCCACAACTCGCCGTTGCGCTCGCGCACGTCCATCAGCGTTTCGCTGTTGGGCGTGCCGTCGCCTTCCTTCATCAAAAAGAACGGCTCGCCAGCCACCATGCGCACTTTGTGTTCGTGGGGAAACTGCACCTGGGGCAGGGCGGGGGCGATGGCTTCGTAGGTTTTGTGAATAGCGCGGTCAGCAAATAAACGCTGATACGCGGCGCGGGTGGCGGGCTGCACGGAGAACAACACCAGGCCGGCGGTGAGGCGGTCGATGCGGTGCAGCGGCACCAGGTCATGGCTGTTGAAACGCTTGCTCAGTCGCGCGAGCAAGGTTTGTTCAACGTACTCGCCAGCGGGCGTTACCGAGAGGAAGTGCGGCTTGTCGGCGACGATTAAATGCTCGTCGGCATACAGCACGGTTTCCTCGAACGGCACCGGGGTTTCGTTCGGCACCTCGCGAAAGTAATAAATGCGCAGGCCCTGTTTGTACGGGTGCGCCGGGCCGATGGGCTGCTCGTGCTCATCCAATACCTTGCCGCGCGCCATGCGTTCCAACCAGGTGTCGCGGCTGATCGCCGAGAAGTGCGCGCACAGGCAATCCAGCACCGTGAGCCACGGGCCGGCGGGAAGGTACAAGGTGCTGCGACGGGCGGGGTGGGACATGAAAAAGCGCCAGAAAAAGAGGCGGAATTCTACCTGTGTTTGCGCAAGATTTTGCGGGACCCGCAACCTGTAGGAGAGGCTTCAGCCTCGATTCCTGGAAAAGGTACTTTCAAGCCATCAATCGAAGGTGGGCCTATCGAGGCTGAAGCCTCTCCTACAGATAGGCGGTGCGGGCGCGCCGTTTAGCTTTCCTGCGCGCGATACGCGCCGGGGGTTAATCCGGTCCATTTTTTGAACGCCCGATGAAACGCCGACGGTTCGGAAAACCCCAGCTGCTCGGCGATGTCTTGAATGGCCAGGTTGTCGCGGCCCAGGTGGTAAATCGCCAAGTCGCGGCGCAGGTGGTCTTTGAGTTCCTGGAAGCTTGAGCCTTCTTCGCGCAGGTGCCGACGCAGGGTTTGCGGGCTCATGTGCAGTTGCTGAGCCACGGAGTCGAGGTCGGGCCATTCGCTGCAGTCGCGCCCGAGCAGGCGGCGGATTTGGCTGATCAGGCTGTCGCCGCCGTCGGGGCGGGCGAGCAGGTCGGCGGGCGAGTGTTCGAGGAAATGCTTGAGCGTGCGCTCGTCTTGCAGCAGCGGCATCGCCAGGTAGCGCGCCTGAAACAGCAGACTGGTGCTGTCGGCCGAAAAGCGCCGCGCGTTGGGGAACAGCAGGTCGTATTCGGCGCTGTGGTCGGGTTCGGCGTGGCGAAAGGTGGCTTCTTGCAGGCGAATGCGTTGCCCGATCAGCCAACTGGCCAGGCGGTGCCAGATCACCAGCAGGCTTTCCACCAGAAAGTGGTCCGGGTCGAGCAAGTTGCTGTCGTCCACCGTGAGCCGCGCCCATTCGCCTTCACGGCTGAGGGTGATCTTCGGCGCGTCGTCGAACAGGCTGTAAAACAAGGTGCCGCGCAGCAGTGCCTTTTCCAGCGTGTGGCAGTGGATCAGGGCGTAACACATCATCGCGAAGGTGCCGGGTTTGCTGCGGCTGCGACCAAAGCCCATGTATTCGTCGGCGAGTTTTTCCCAGAGCAGCTGCATCAGCCTGGCGAACTGTTCCGGCGCCACGCGGGCGCGTGGCTCGCTGAGCAGCGCTGGCTGAATGTTCGCCTCGCGTAGCAGCGCCGTGCAGTCCACACCCTGGCGCTCGGCGCCACGCAGGGCGGCACGAACGAAATGGCTGGCGATGGTGCGTTCGCGCATGGACGGGGCTCGGCAGAAAAGGCCGGTCGATGGTAAGCACGGCGCTGCAACGGAACAAGGGTTGTGTCCTTGGCTATGCTTTTTGTAGGCGATTTTCCCCCAGTCGTGCGGCGGTGGCGGGGGATATCCGCCAGTGCTTGGCGGAAAGCCGCCAAAAGCGGCGCCATTTTGCTCGGGTTTTGTTTGCAACTCGCTGAATTTAAAGGGATTGGAGCGCTTTCGTAAGGATGGCATGACCTCTGCAATAGGCGATCAAGGCTTGCAGCTATGCAGGCTGGCCAACAACAAATCCCTCCGGTTCAGGAGGGTTAGCGCACAGGCAGCGCGCGCGTTTGGAATGACGCCGTGCAGTCGTTGAGGAACATGCCATGACCCGCAAACCGTTCTATAAGGTTCTTTATGTTCAAGTGCTGGTAGCCATCGCTATCGGCGTGTTGCTTGGGCACTTCTACCCAGACACTGCTGTTGCCCTCAAGCCGCTCGGCGACGGGTTCGTCAAGCTGATCAAAATGATCATCGCCCCCATCATTTTCTGCACCGTGGTTACCGGTATTGCCGGCATGCAGAGCATGAAAGCAGTCGGCAAAACCGGCGGTTACGCGCTGCTCTATTTCGAAATCGTTTCCACCATCGCCCTGCTGATCGGCCTGTTTGTGGTCAACATTGTGCAGCCTGGCGTTGGCATGCACATCGACCCCGCGTCGCTGGATACCTCGGGTATCGCGGCTTACGCAGCGGCCGGTGAAAAACAAAGCACCATCGAGTTCATCATGAACGTGATTCCGGCCACGGTGGTCGGTGCCTTTGCCGGTGGTGACATCCTGCAAGTGCTGTTCTTCTCGGTCCTGTTCGGCTACGCCTTGCACCGCGCGGGTGACTACGGTCGTCCGGTGTTCGAATTCATCGAACGCATCTCGCAGGTGTTCTTCGGCATCATCGGCGTGATCATGAAAGTGGCACCGCTGGGTGCCCTGGGTGCCATGGCCTTCACCATCGGTAAATACGGTGTGGGTTCGCTGGTGCAACTGGGCTACCTGATGGCGTGCTTCTACGTCACCTGCCTGCTGTTCGTGCTGGTGGTTCTGGGCGGCATCGCACGCTTCCACGGTTTCAGCATTCTCAAGTTCGTGCGTTATATCCGTGAAGAACTGCTGATCGTGCTCGGCACCTCGTCTTCCGAAACCGCGCTGCCGCGCATGATCGACAAGATGCAGAAACTGGGCGTGAACAAGTCGGTTGTTGGCTTGGTGATTCCAACCGGTTACTCGTTCAACCTCGACGGCACCTCCATTTACCTGACCATGGCCGCCGTGTTTATCGCGCAAGCCACCGACACGCCGATGGACATTTCCCACCAGGTTGCCCTGATTCTGGTGCTGCTGATCGCCTCCAAAGGCGCGGCGGGCGTGACCGGTAGCGGCTTTATCGTGTTGGCTGCCACCTTGTCGGCCGTTGGCCACCTGCCGGTTGCCGGTCTGGCGCTGATTCTCGGCATCGACCGCTTTATGTCCGAAGCCCGCGCCCTCACCAACCTCGTCGGTAATGGCGTGGCGACCATCGTGGTCGGCAAATGGTGTGGCCAGGTTGATAACGAAACCCTGCAGCGCGAGCTGGAACAAGGCGCTACCGCTGAAGTGGTGGCGGTTGAAGGCGAGAGCAAGCCTGCGCATGGCTAATTAAGTTTTACGATTTACTGCCTCTTCACGAGAGAGGAAGCTTTTACAGCCCGTCATTGACGGGCTTTTTTTTGCTTATTCGAACATCAACCGCCCCTCACCCCAGCCCTCTCGCCTGTCCGGCCGACCTAGCGGGAGAGGGGGTAACCGAGTAATTGCGGCGAGCGTCGATTGGTTCCCTTCTCCCGCTAGGTCGGCCGGACAGGCGAGAGGGGCTAGGGGTGAGGGCAGGCGCACTCGGCATCCATTTTTTCATTCATATCCTTATGCAATAAAAGTCCTTGGCGGCTTTTGTTTATGCCCTTATCTTCTCGTCACAACTTGTTATAACAAGTGCCGAAGCAGCGACGAGAAATCCCATGGCCGAGTTAATTCCCCTGTCCCCCGTTCCCTTGTACAGCCAGCTCAAAGACGTGCTGCGCGCGCGCATTCTTGACGGCACGTACCCGGCGCTGAGCCGTATGCCATCCGAAAGCGAGCTGGGCGCGGCCTTTGCGGTCAGCCGCATTACGGTGCGTCAGGCCCTGGGCGATTTGCAGAAGGAAGGGCTGATTTTCAAGATTCACGGCAAGGGTACGTTTGTGGCCAAGCCCAAGGGCGTTTCAAAACGTCAGCACCTTGCAGGGCCTCGGCGAGTCGATGCGGCAGATGGGCTACGAGGTGATCAACCGCCTGCACAGCGTCAAGCACATTCCCGCGTCGGCGTTGGTGGCCGAGCGGCTGAAAATGGAAGAGGGCGCGCCGGTGACCGAAATCAAGCGCGTGCGCCTGGTGAACCGCGAACCCATTTCCCTGGAAGTGACCTACGTGCCAGCACATTTAGGTGAGCGCCTGGAAAAGGCCGATCTGGTTACCCGCGACATCTTCCTGATTCTGGAAAACGACTGCGGCATCGCCTTGGGTCACGCCGATTTGGCCATTGACGCCATTCTCGCCGACGCCGATTTAACCCGCGCGCTGAACGTAGAAGAGGGCGCGCCGATCATGCGCATCGAACGCCTGACCCACGACGCCGACGGCACGCCGCTGGATTTCGAACACCTCTATTACCGCGGCGATGCCTTCCAGTACCGCCTGCGCATTGACCGCCACAAAGGACGTCACGCATGAGCCAGTACCAAACCCTCGAGCGCGAGTACGACATCGTCATCATCGGCGGCGGCACGGCCGGCCCCATGGCGGCGATCAAGGCCAAAGAGCGCAACAAAAACCTGCGCGTGCTGCTGCTGGACAAAGCCAACGTGAAACGCAGCGGCGCCATCAGCATGGGCATGGACGGCCTCAACAACGCCATCATTCCCGGCCACGCCACGCCCGAGCAGTACACCAAGGAAATCACCGTGGCCAACGACGGCATCGTCAACCAGGCCGCCGTGTATGCCTATGCCACCCACAGCTTCGAAACCATCGAGCAACTGGACCGCTGGGGCGTGAAGTTCGAGAAGGACGAAACCGGCGACTACGCGGTGAAAAAGGTTCACCACATGGGCGCCTACGTGTTGCCGATGCCTGAGGGGCACGACATTAAAAAGGTGCTGTACCGCCAGCTCAAACGCGCCCGGGTCGAAATTACCAACCGCGTGATCGCCACCCGTTTGCTCACCGATGCCGACGGCACGGTCAACGGCGTAATGGGGTTCGACAGCCGCACCGCCGATTTTCATCTGATCAAGGCCAAGGCCGTGATTCTCTGCTGCGGCGCGGCCGGGCGGCTGGGTTTGCCGGCCTCCGGTTACCTGATGGGCACCTACGAAAACCCCACCAACGCCGGCGACGGCTACGCCATGGCGTACCACGCCGGGGCCGAGCTGGCGAACCTGGAGTGCTTCCAGATCAACCCGCTGATCAAGGACTACAACGGCCCGGCGTGCGCCTACGTCACCGGGCCGCTGGGCGGCTACACCGCGAACAACAAAGGCGAGCGCTTTATCGAGTGCGACTACTGGAGCGGGCAAATGATGTGGGAGTTTCACCAGGAGCTGGAGAGCGGCAACGGCCCGGTGTTTCTCAAGCTCGATCACCTGGCCGAAGAAACCATCCAGAACATCGAAGAGATTCTGCACAGCAACGAGCGCCCCAGCCGCGGCCAGTTCCACGCCAACCGGGGCACCGACTACCGCCAGAGCATGGTGGAAATGCACATCTCGGAAATCGGCTTCTGCTCCGGCCACAGCGCCTCTGGCGTGTGGGTGAACGAGCGCGCCGAAACCTCGGTGAAGGGCTTGTACTCGGCAGGCGACATGGCCGCCGTGCCGCATAACTACATGCTTGGCGCCTTCACCTACGGCTGGTTTGCCGGCCACAACGCCGCCGATTACGTGGCCGAACGCGACTTCACTGCGCTGGATGCCGAGCAAATCGAACGCGAGCGTGCGCGGGTGTACGCACCGCTGCTGCGCGAGCACGGCCTGCCGCCGGCCCAGGTGGAATACAAACTGCGCCGCTTCGTAAACGACTACCTGCAACCGCCGAAAGTGACCAAGAAAATGCAGCTGGGGCTCGACCGTTTCGCCGCCATCGAGCACGACCTTGACCAGCTCAAAGCCAACAACCCGCACGAATTGATGCGCGCCCTGGAAGTCAGCGTGATCCGCGACTGCGCCGAAATGGCCGCCCGCGCCTCGCTGTTCCGCACCGAAAGCCGCTGGGGGCTGTACCACCACCGCGTCGACCACCCGCAGCGCAACGACGCCGACTGGTTCGTGCACTGCCACCTGCACAAAGGCGCGGACGGGCGCATGACCAGCTTCAAGAAACCGGTGGAACCGTACCTGATCGCCCTCGATGACGAAGAGCAGCAGGCCTACAACCGCCTGCGCGTAAAGGCCGAAGCGGCCGCCTGAACCTAACGAGAGAGCCAGAGGCTCCGAGGACACCGTGTCATGGCCTATCAGCCCCAGGAAATTTTCTTCCGCAGCAACGCGCCGGTGACCATCGACGAAGACAAATGCATCGCCGAAAAAGGCTGCACCGTCTGCGTCGAGGTCTGCCCCATGGACCTGCTGGCCATCAACCCCGCCACGCAAAAGGCCTACATGGCCTTCGACGAGTGCTGGTACTGCATGCCCTGCGAAAAAGACTGCCCGACCGGGGCGGTGAAGGTTGAGATTCCGTATTTGTTGAGGTGATCCCGACGCCGCCACCGTCCCTGTAGGAGAGGCTTTAGCCTCGATGCTTTTAAGAGGCGCGTCGGCTCAACACAAAAACCTAAAAACAAACCTCCGTCATCCTCGCGCAGGCGGGGATCCAGAATCTCCGATTCATCCAAAATTCTGGATTCCCGCCTACGCGGGAATGACGGTGGGATGTCTAAGAACGCCATCCGGACCCCCGGACGCCTTGCCCGCAAAACCCCCTCGTTTCCCACCACCAAAACCGTGGCGGAGACGACATAAAACAACCAACGATTCGAGGGGAAACACCCATGCACTTACGCACTCTTGCCAGCCTCGCGCTGGCCATTGGCCTGGCATCCACCCATGCCCACGCGGAAAAAATCCGTGTCGCCATCGGCACCCAGGACACCACCATCAACTGCGCCACCGGCGGCCTGCTGATTCGTGAGTTGGGCCTGTTGGACAAATACCTGCCCCACGACGGCAAGTACAAAGACGCCACCTACGAGGTGGAGTGGAAGAACTTCACCAGCGGCGCGCCGCTGACCAATGAGATGGTGGCCGGCAAATTGGATTTCGGCGCCATGGCCGATTTCCCCGGCTCGTTCAATGGCGTGGCGTTTCGCGATGCCGGCAAGCAGAGCCTGTTTATCAGCGTGTTGTCGGGCAGCACCACGGGCAGCGGTAACGGCATCGTCGTGCCGGCTGGCTCCAGCGTGCAGTCGTTGGCGCAGTTGAAGGGCAAGACCATTTCCGTGCCGTTCGCCTCCACCGCCCACGGCATGTTGCTGCGCGCGGTTGCGGCTCAGGGCTGGGACCCGGAGAAAGACGTGAAGATTATCGCCCAGGCGCCGGAAATTGCCGGCTCGGCCCTGCGCAGCAACCGCATCGAAGCGCACGCCGACTTTGTGCCGTTCGCCGAGTTGTTTCCCAACCGTGGCTTCGCTCGGAAAATTTACGATGGCTCACAAGCCAATGCGCCCACGTTCCACGGCGCCCTGGTGGCGGCCGATTACGCCAAGCAGTACCCGGAAATCGTCACCGCTTACTTGCGGGCGAGCTTGGAGGCCGACCAGCTGATTGCCGCCGAGCCGGAGAAATACAGCGAGCTGATTGAGAAGGTTACCGGCGTCGAAGCCGAGGTGAACTACCTGTTCCACGGCCCGCTCGGTTTGCAGACGCGCGACCTGACCTGGAAGCCGGAATACCGCAAAGCGGTGGCCACGGCCATCGACACGCTCAAGCTGCTGAAGAAGACCGATAAGGGCCTGGATGTCGACAAGTTCGTCGACGACCAATACATCCGCGCGGCGTTTAAACAGTCCGGCCAGGACTACGACAAAGCGCTGGCCAACTATGCGCCGGCGCCGCTCAAGGCCAACGACGCGATCACCGGCAAACCGATCACCGACTTTAAACGCCTGGCGCAAATCTGGGTACGCGGCGAAGACAAAGTGCGCCACTACAGCTCGCCGGAAGAAGCGCTGAAGGCCCTGGCTGCGTTGGAAAAAGAAGGCAAGGACATCCGCGCCATCTACGCCCAGGCAGCCGACAGCGGCATCAAGCTGCTCGCCAGCCAGGCCTGGTTTGTGCGCAACGACAAGGGCGAGGTGAACGCGTTTTTGTTGAAGGATCAGGCGGTTGCGTATGCCAGCGCCAACGGCGGCACGGCGCTGGATTTTGCCAGTGTTAACCAACCGTCCGTGGCGGGGCTTTGATTTCGCCGAGACCGCGCAAGGCGTGAACCCCTGGATCCCGGAACGTCCGACCGCCGCCTACGCGGGGATGACGGCGTCATTTCATCCAACCACCCTCATTCCGGCGAAGGCCGGAATCCAGAATTTTGTAGGAGTACGCAGTGATCCGTTCCACCCTTTACCGCTGGCCCCTACGCCTAACCTCACTGGCCGCCTGCCTGCTGTTCTGGCACGTCGCCGCCAGCCATCACCTGGATTTCGGCCTGCTGACGTTCACCTACGTGCCCACCCCAAGCGCCGTGGCGCAGGCCGCCGTGGCGCTGGTGGAAAGCAGCAAGCTGTGGGCGCATCTGTCGAGCAGCCTGATGCGGGTGTTCGCCGGTTACCTGGCGGCTGCGTTGTTCGGCGTGCTGTTGGGCGTGGCCATCGGCCGCTGGAAGTGGGCGCAAGACACGCTGTTGCCGCCGCTCGAAGTGCTGCGGCCGATTCCGGCAGTGGCGTGGATTCCCTTGGCGATTCTGATGTTTCCTTCGTCCGAGCTGTCGATGGTGTTTATCACCTTCACCGGCGCGCTGTTCCCGGTGCTGCTCAATACGGTGCATGGCGTTGAAGGCGTTGACCCGCGCCTGATCGCCTCGGCGCGCAGCCTGGGCGCGGGGCGTTGGGCCATTTTGCGGGAGGTGGTGTTGCCGGGCGCGGCGCCGAGCATCGTCACGGGTTTGGCCATCGGCATGGGCACCTCGTGGTTCTGCCTGGTGACGGCGGAAATGATCTCCGGACAGTTCGGCATCGGCTACTACACGTGGGAGTCGTACACCATTCAAAACTACCCGGACATCATCGTCGGCATGCTGCTGATCGGCGTGCTGGGCATGGGCAGCAGCGCGCTGGTTAAACGCCTGGGCGCGCTTATGACGCCATGGTATCGGGGGAGCAATTGATGACCAGTCACGAACATTTTCTGGCGGCCGGGCGTATCGATGTCGAGCGCCTGACCATTCGCCTGGGGCAGGGCGCGCAGGCGTTCGAGGCGGTGCAAACCTTGGATTTCAGCGTCGCGGCGGGCGAGTTTGTGTGCATTCTCGGGCCGTCGGGTTGCGGGAAATCGACCTTGCTCGGCGCCCTGGCCGGGCACTTGCAGCCCAGTGCCGGCGTGTTGCGTGTAGACGGCGAAGTGGTCGATGGCCCGTCGCCAACGCGTGGCATGGTGTTCCAACATCACACGTTGCTGCCCTGGCGCAGCGTGCTCGATAACGTTGCCTTCGGCCTGAAAATGCAGGGCCTGAACAAGACCGCGCGGCGCCAGCAAGCGCAGGATTTTTTGCGTTTGGTCGGCCTGCAAGATTTCGCCAGCCGTTGGCCGAATCAGCTCTCCGGCGGCATGCAGCAACGCGCTGAAATCGCCCGCGTGCTGATTAATCGGCCGCGCCTGTTGCTGATGGACGAACCCTTTGGCGCCCTCGACGCGCAAACCCGTGGGCGCATGCAGGAGCTGCTGTTGGACATCTGGGGGCGCATCCGCACCACCGTCGTGTTCGTTACCCACGACATCGACGAAGCGCTGTTTCTGGCCGACCGCATTCTGGTGATGAGCCCGCGCCCCGGCCGTTTTATCGAAGACCTGCGCGTGGACTTTTCCCGCCCGCGCCGCGCCGAGCTGCTGACCAGCCCGGCCTTCACCCACCTCAAACGTCACTGCCTGGAACTGCTGCGCCACGAAGAAGGGCGCGAGCTGCCTCGGCTTACGCCGCTGGGTTTGCCCAGCGATCATCCGCCTCTGCGAATAGCCCTATGACTGATCTGACTGAACTGCACACCGACAACCCCGACATTCTCGCCCTGCAACCGCGCCTGGACAGCAGCGATGCGGGCGTGCGCCGCATCGCCCTGATTGAGTTGGCCGACCTCGAAGACCCCGACGGCCTGCCGTGGCTGACCCGCGCCCTGGCCGATGACAACGCCGCCGAGGTGCGCAGCGAAGCCGCGCGCTTGCTCGAAGCCTGGGAGGAAGACGAGGTGGTGAACGCGTTGTGCGCCGCCCTGGCCGATGCCGACGAAGCCGTGCGCGGCGCGGCGGCACAAAGCTTGAGCGAGTTGAAAACCCTCGAAGCCGGCCGCGTGGTGCTGCCGTGGGCGGCCCATGCCGATGCGTTTGTGCGCGCCAGTGCCTTGCGCGCGTTGCGTGAACTGCGCCTGCCGGAAAGCGCGCCGGCCGCTGTGTTGGCGCTGAATGACAGCGATGCCTTTGTGCGCCGCGAGGCGGTGGGCATTCTGGGTTGGCTTAAGCAGCACAGCGCGTTGCCCGAGCTGGCGCGCCTGGCCAGCGGCGACCCGGATGCTGAAGTTCGCCGCGCCGCCACCGGCGCCCTCGGTCTGGCTACCGATGCCAGCGTGCTGCCGGCGTTGCAGGCGGCCTTGGTGGATCCGGCCTGGCAAGTGCGCGAAGAAGCGGCCACCACGCTCGGCAAAGTCGGCGCTACCGATGCCGGCCCCAGCCTGATCGCCGCCTTGCAAGACGACTACTGGCAGGTGCGGCTGCGCGCCGCGCGAGCCTTGGGGAAATTGCGCTTTGCCGGGGCCTTGGCCGCGCTGGTCGAGGTGCTGGGCCATTCCATCAGCAACCTGCGCAAAGAGGCCGCATTGGCATTGGGCGAACTAGCCGACGGCGCCGCACTGCCCGCGTTGCAAGCCGCCGAGCACGACAGCGATCCGGAAGTGCGCAAAGCCGTGCGCATCGCCATCGCCCAGCTTCAGGTGCAGGCGTAATGGACGCGCCCGTGGCCTTGCGCAACCGCCGGCAAGAACGGCAATTGCTGATCGAGTGGACGGCCGGCGTTACCGTCGAGTTGAGCCACGCGCAGTTGCGCGTCGCCTGCCCATGTTCCGGCTGCAAGGCCGCGCGGATGGGCGGGCGCATCGCGCTGGTGGACGAAAGCGTGCAACTGACCGGTATTCATCCGCAGGGCTATGGCGTGCAGCTGGTGTTCAGCGACGGGCACGAGCGCGGCATTTATCCGTGGGACTATCTGCGTGGATTAGCGTGACGGCGGCTTTGGCGCGACGCGATTGACGCGTTAACATCCGGCGCTTCGAGGTTTTGGGAAGTACCGCAGCGTGAGCACGCCAATCATCACCACCGAAGGCCATGAAGCGCTCAAGCAAGAGCTGGATTATCTCTGGCGCGTGAAACGGCCGGACACCACGCAAAAAGTCACTTGGGCGGCCTCGCTGGGCGACCGCAGCGAGAACGCCGACTACCAGTACAACAAGAAACTGCTGCGCGAAATCGACCGCCGCGTGCGTTATTTGCGCAAGCGTTTGGAAGACATGCGCGTGGTCGCCTATTCGCCAGAACAGGAAGGCCGCGTGTTCTTTGGTGCGTGGGTAGACATTGAAAATGACGACGGCGAAACCAAGCGATTTCGCATCGTCGGCTACGACGAAATTCATGGCCGCAACGACTACATCTCCATCGACTCCCCCATGGCGCGGGCGCTGCTGAAGAAAGCAGTGGGCGACGAATTTATGGTGCAGACGCCTGAAGGCGAGAAGTGGTGGTGGGTGAACGTGATCGAGTATGTGAAGCCGGCTTGATTAAAAAGCATCGCGGCTAAAGCCGCTCCCACAAAAAGCCAATGATTGTAGTGGGAGCGGCTGCGCGGCAATCCGCCTATAGCATCGCGGCTAATCGGAATGCCGCCCAGCCTCTCCCACACGAACGATTATTCTGTGGGAGCGGCTTTAGCCGCGATGCTGTTGACCTTTAATCAGCCCTCGCGCAGCACGGTTAACGGGCTGGCATTCAAGGCGCGACGGGTGCCGATTACGCCAGCAGTGCCGACCAGCAGGGCGCCGATCAGGGGCAGTATCAGCAACCACCAATGCGGCGCCCAGGCCATGTCGAAGGCGAAGCGGTAGAGCAGAAAGCTCACCAGTTCGCTGCCCAGCGCGGCCAGCAAACCGCTGGCAATTCCCAGCACGCCAAACTCCGCCAGCCGCGCCCGTTGCAGTACTTTGCGCTCGGCACCCAGCGCGCGCAGCAGGGCGCCTTGGCGGATGCGCTCGTCCAGCGTGGCCTGCAAGCCGGCGAACAGCACGGTGAGCCCGGCCGCCAGCACAAACAACAGCACGTACTCCACGGCCAGCGTCACCTGGGCAAGGATGCTGCGCAGCTGCGCCAGAATCGCTTCGATCTGCAGCAGGGTCACCGCCGGAAACGCCCGCGACAGTTCCACCAACGCCTGCTCTTGCTGCGGCGGCAGGTAGAAGCTGGTGAGGTAGGTGACGGGCAGGTCTTGCAGCGTGCCGGGTTCGAAGATCATGTAGAAGTTGGGCTGGAAGGTGTCCCAGTCGACCTCACGCAAGCTGGTGACCACTGCGTCGCGGTCGAGCCCGCCAACGCTAAAACTCAGGCGGTCGCCGAGTTTCACTTTCAGGCTTTCGGCCAGCTTGCTTTCAATCGACACGCCCGGCACGTCGCCCTTGGGCTCGGCGCCCCACCAGCTGCCGGCCACCAGTTTGTTGCTCACGGGCATGTCGGCGGCCCAGGTCAGGCTCAGGTCGCGACGCACGGCGCGGTCGCCGGTGGAGTCTTTGCTCACCACTTGTTTAACCGGCTGACCGTTGATGGCGATCAGGCGACCGGGCACCACGGGGTACAACGGAGCAGGGTGGGGCGAGAGCTTGGCCAGGTGCGCGGCGAAGGCGTCTTTGTCGCCGGGCAGCACGTTGAGGGCGAAGTAGTTGGGCGCGTCTTTGGGCAATTGCTGCTGCCAGTTATCCAGCAGCTCGCCGCGCAGCAGGGCGATAAGTGCCATGGACAGCAGAATCAAGCCGAAAGCCAGCGACTGCCCAGCCGCAGCCAGCGGATGGCGCAGCAGTTGGCCGAGGCCCAAGCGCATCGGCAATGGCGCGCCGGCCAGCAGGCGACGCAAGCCTTGCAGGCCCAACACCAGCGCACCGCCGAGCACTAATGCCGCCACGAGGCCGCCGCCCAGCAGGGCGAGGGTCAGCGGCAGGTCGAGGCTCAGGCGCCACATGATCAAGGTCAGCGCGCCCAGCGCCGTGCCGTAAACCAGCCAGGAACTCGGCGGCACGGGCATCAGGTCGCGGCGCAGAACCCGCAGCGGCGGCACGCGGCCCAACGCAGCCAAGGGCGGCAGGGCAAAGCCGGCGAGGGCGACCAGGCCGGTGGCAATGCCGGCGACGGCGGGCATAACGCCGCCGCTGGGCACGGTAGCCGGCAACAAGCCGCCGAGCAGATGGAACAGGCCCAATTGCCCAAGCCAGCCAAGCAGCGCGCCGAGACCCGCGGCCAGCAGACCGAGCATGGCCAACTGCAAGGTGAACACGGTGAGCGCTTCGCGACGCGACAAGCCCAGGCAGCGCAACAAGGCGCTGGCGTCGAAGCGTTTGGCGGCAAACCGCGCCGCGCACAAGGCCACGGCAACGCCCGCCAGCAACACAGCGGCCAGACTGGACAGGTTCAGGTAACGCTCGGCGCGGCCCAGCGCGCCGCCGACCTGGCGGTTGCCGTCGCGCGCGCCTTCAATTTTCTGGTTAGGCGCAAGCATCGGTTTCAATGCCTGGCGGTACTGCTCAAGGTTTTCAGCGCTGCCGGTCCACAGTTCGGCGTAGCGCACGCGGCTGCCGGGCTGCACCACGCCCGTGGCGGCCAGGTCGTCCATGTTCATCAGCAGGCGCGGCGTGAGGCTGTAGAAGTCGCCGGCGCGGTCGGGCTCGTAGGTGAGCACGCGGCTCAGGCGCAAGGTTTTCGCGCCCACATCCACGCTGTCGCCCACCTTCACGTTTAGCGCCACCAGCAGCCGCGCTTCGACCCAGGCTTCGCCAGGCGCCGGACCGCCGCCGGTGGTTTCTTCGCCGTAGGGCGCGGGTGCGCTTTTCAACTGGCCGCGCAACGGGTAGCTGCTGCTTACGGCTTTGACGCTGGCCAGTTGAATGCCGTTGTCGCCAGCAATAACGCTGGAAAATTCCACCAGCTGCGCGTGTTGCAACTGCGCTTGTTTGCCGGCGTCGAGTTGCGCCTGGGTGGCGGGCGTGCTGCCGGTGAGCAGCATGTCGGCGCCAAGAAATTCGGTGGCGCGCAGTTGCATGGCGGCGTTCAGTCGCGCGCTGAAAAAGCCGATGGCGGTACTGGCGGCCACGGCAATCACCAAGGCGAAAAACAACACGCGCAACTCGCCCGCACGCGTGTCGCGACGGAGCTGGCGGGCGGCGAGGTTGAGCAGGCGGGAGAAGGGTAGGCGCGTCATCACGCCTCCGCTGTCTGCACGATATGCCCGGCTTCCAGGCGAATGCGGCGATGGCAGCGCTGCGCGAGGCGTTCGTCGTGGGTCACCAGCACCAAGGTGGCGCCGCGTTCCTGGTTGATTTCGAACAGCAGGTCGCTGATGTGCTCGCCGGTGTGGGTGTCGAGGTTGCCGGTGGGTTCATCGGCAAACAGCACGGCGGGTTCGGCGGCAAAGGCGCGGGCGATGGCCACGCGTTGTTGCTCGCCGCCGGACAGCTGACGCGGCGTGTGGGTCAGGCGTTTGCCCAGGCCCACGCGCTCAAGCAAGTCGCGGGCACGCTCGCGGGCGTCACGCCGGCCTTCGAGCTCCAGCGGCAGCATCACGTTTTCCAGCGCGTTGAGGCTGTCGAGCAATTGAAACGACTGGAACACAAAGCCCACATGCTCGGCCCGCACGCGAGCGCGCTGGTCTTCGTCGAGGGTGTTGAGGGTGTGGCCGGCGAGGATGATTTCGCCGCTGCTGGGCAGGTCGAGGCCCGCCAACAAACCGAGTAAGGTGGATTTCCCCGAACCGGACGTGCCGACGATGGCGAGGCTGTCGCCGCGCAGCAGGTCGAGGGAGAGGTCGTGCAGGATGGTCAAATCGCCTTCCGCGCTAGGAACCACTTTGCTAAGGTTCCGCGCAGTAAGAATGCTCGCAGTCATGGAGATTCCAATGCGTACATGGTGGGTAACGAGTGCCCTGGTGGTAATGCTTTGGGCACAAGGGGCGGTGGCAAGCACGGTGCTGGTCGTCGGCGATAGTATCAGCGCCGGTTTGGGCCTGGAAACCAGTCAGGGCTGGGTCAACTTGTTACAAAAACGCCTGCAAACCGATGGCTTCGACGACAAAGTCGTTAATGCCTCCATCAGCGGCGACACCAGCGCAGGCGGCCTCGCGCGTCTGCCCGCGCTGCTCTCAGAGCATAAGCCGAGCGTGGTGGTCATCGAGTTGGGCGGTAACGACGGGCTGCGTGGCCAGCCGCCGGGCCAATTGCAACAGAACCTTGCGGCGATGGTGGACCAGGCCCAGCAGACCGGCGCCAAGGTGCTGCTGCTCGGCATGCGCCTGCCGCCCAATTATGGCGAGCGCTACAACAAGGCCTTCGCCGCGACCTTTACTGAGGTGGCGGCGCAGAAGCAAGTGCCGCTGGTGCCGTTCTTCCTTGAGGGCGTTGGCGGCGTGCCGGAGCTGATGCAGGCCGACGGCATTCACCCGGCTGCGGGTGCGCAATCGAAGTTGCTCGACAACGCCTGGCCGGCGCTGAAGCCGTTGCTGTAGGGCGATACGCTCGGCTGTTTTCGGCGTCGTTGTTCGGACGCGGCTGATGGACGAAACGTTTAAAAAGGTCTGCTGAGAAGGCTTTTTTATGCGTCACCTTTCGGCTAAGGTGGCGCCGTCTCCAGGAGCCTTCAATGCCGCGCCCCGCTTGGTCTTTACACGCTTACCAACTGATCGAACCCGACGAGCAGCTCGACCTGTTCGCGTGCCGTGAAGTGCGTGTGCACCTGGTGGCTCGCCAGCTCGAATTGAGCGGCCACGCTGACCGCACCTTGTGCGGCGGTTTGCTGCCGGCCCAGCCCAAATGGGTGAATCTGGAAAAACCGCTGCTGCGCGACAAGCGCCTGTGCACAGCGTGCTACGCCACGCTCCAGGCCCAGCGTGACGGCGACCGCCCACGCTGGCCGGGCGTTTAGGCCACTCCCGGCCGCCCGTGAGCGCGTGTACAATCGCGTTCTTTTCTCACTCGCTATTCAGCCAAGGATCACCGGATGTTGTCGCGCGCTCCTGCAGTCGCCCGTTCCCTGTCACTCGCCGCGCTGTTCGCGGTCGGCCCTGCCGCAGCGTTGGAATTTCCGCTGCCGCCACCGGGCGAAGACATCATTGGCCAGGTTCAAGTCATCACCGCCAAGTACGAAGACACCTTCGCCGACATCGGCGTGGCGAATGATCTGGGCTACCTGGAAATGGTCGCCGCCAACCCGGGCGTTGACCCATGGTTGCCAGGCGTAGGCACGCAGATTATTTTGCCGACGCGCTTCGTGCTGCCACCTGGCCCGCGTGAAGGCATCGTGATCAACCTGGCGGAGTACCGCCTGTATTACTTCCCGAAAGGGCAGAACGTGGTGCACACCTATCCGTTGGGCATTGGCCGTGAAGGCTGGGGTTCGCCGATCAACGTCACCACCATTACCGCCAAAACCGCCAACCCGGCGTGGTACCCACCGGCCTCGATTCGCGCTGAACACGCCGCCGACGGTGATCCGTTGCCGAGCGTGGTGCCGCCAGGTCCGGACAACCCGCTCGGTCCGTTCAAATTCAACCTCGGCCTGCCGGGTTACCTGATTCACGGCTCGAACAAGAAATTCGGCATTGGCATGCGCGTGAGCCACGGTTGCTTCCGCATGCTCAACAACAACGTGTTGGAGCTGGCGAAGCTGGTGCCGGTGGGTACCAAAGTGCGCATCCTCAACGACCCGTACAAATTCGGCGTGAGCAACGGCAAGGTTTACCTGGAAGCGCACACGCCGCTGGACGACAACGGCAACCCATCGGTCGTGGACAAACACACCGCCGTGATCAACGCCCTGCTCAAACGCGAAGACCTCACCAACAGCGTGAGCCTGGACTGGGAAGTGGTGCGCGACGTGGTTGCAGCCGAAGACGGCCTGCCCGTGGAAATCGCCACGCCCGGCTCGGTCGTCGCCAACACCGCACCGGTTGTGCAGTAAGCCGCCACACAAAAAAAAGCCCGCTGCCGGTTAACCCCGCAGCGGGCTTTTTGTTGCGTGTAAAGAAATCAAGAGCTCGCGGCTGAAGCCGCTCCTACAGGTTCTTGATTTTCCGCTCTCAGCCTTCACGCCGCTCCAGATCGAGCGAGCTAGAGCGGGGCAAGGCGAAAAGCGCTTTTCAAGCGCAGTTGGCTGTAGCCAATGAGCATTGAAAAGTGATTTTCAACGCAGCCCCGCCGACGCGCAGCCGATCGCTTTTTTTTACACACGAAAAAAAGCCGGGCACTAGGCCCGGCTCAGCGCAATTACTTGCGGCTGGCTTTTTTCCAGCATACGAGCAGCACGCTCGTTAGCTTCGTCAGCAGTTTGCTGAGCTTTCTGAGCAGCAGCCAGAGCTTCGTCAGCTTTGCGGTAGGCTTCGTCAGCACGAGCTTGAGCGCGAGCAGCAGCGTCTTCGGTAGCGGTCAGACGAGCTTCGGTTTCTTTGGTGGTGCTGCTGCAGCCGGTTGCCAGAACGGCAGCCAGAGCCAGAGCGGAAAGTTTCAGAACGTTGTTCATTGTGTTCCCCTTAAGGTGCATTTTTTCCATAAAGCGAATTGCCCCGAGCTCGAGGTAATTGGCCGGTCTACATACTACTCATTACTTGTAGTAAGTAAACGGACGTAACGCCAGCGCCCTACTTTTTTTGGTGAAATTGAGTGCTATGTAAGCAAGCCGTAATAGTGCTGGATGAAAAGTATCCAGTTGCGGCTGCGACGTGCGCATTTACGACAGGTAAAACGCAGCGCTGGCGGATATTGTCATCGCCACACTTTCGCGCACCCAGCGCCTTCTTTTTTGCCGCAACTAGCGGACCAACAAACGCTTCGTTTGAAGTGTGGTTTAGCGTCTTTTAAGCACCGTGTCGCAGCGCCCATTTTCAGCAGTAGCTGGCACTTTGCCGGCCTGTTAAGCTGCGCCGCACAAGACCTACAGCATCGTGCGTGTCGTGACATAAAGGACGTCAGCGTGGCCAGAATCGTTAAATGGGGTTTGCTTTCGGTAATTGCCCTTGCGGTATTAATCAAGCTGTCGCTGTGGCTATCGGTACGTTCGATCATGAACGATGCGATCGCGCAGTTATCGCCTTTTATGGATATCACTTACGGCGGCATTACCTCATCGTTCGATGGCCGCGTAGGGTTGGAAAACCTTACTGTGCGTGTGCCCATGATGGGCGACAGTGTTCGGGTTCAGCATGCGCAGTTGAAGTTCAATGGCCTGGGTGAACTGTTGCGCTTCAAGGAAAGCCTGGCCGAAGGCAAGTTTCCGGAACAAATGGCAGTCAACCTTAAAGGCCTGGCGCTCGATGTCCATGGCCCGTTTATGCAGCAGCTTTACGACGCGCCGTCTGAGCGCAGCCTGTTTACGGCGATGAGTGAAGTGAGCTGCGGCAAGGTTCGCTTCATTGGCACCACCGAACTGTTGGACATGGGCTATCGCACCTTTGAAAGCGATGCGGAGTTCTCGTATCGCTTTGAGCCGGCACGAAAGACCGTGCACTTTTCCATGACCGCCGACACGCGCGACATGGCCGAAGTGAAGCTGACGCTGGCCTTGGCCAATATGTCGGATAACCCGGGCGACATGCGTGTGCATCCGCCGGAGTTGTCGTTGGTAGCCATGGAAATCAATGACAACCAGTATCAGCGCAAAGTGCTGGAATACTGCGCCGGCAAGATGGGGCAGACCAGTGAGGTGTACCTGAAGACGGCGGTGGAGCAGTTCGACAAAGTGATGCGCAGCCAACGTGTGGCGCTGGCCCCGTCGGTGCTTGAAGCCTATGGCCGTTATCTGAAAGACCCACAATCGCTGCGGTTGGAACTTAATCCGAACGCCGGGGTGAGCTGGGATGGCCTACAGTTCTTCGAGGCCAATGACGTGGTGGGCATGTTGCACCCGGCGCTGTTGGTGAATCAGCAATCGGTCTCGCCGGTGAGTTTCACCTGGTTCGACCCGGGCGCGCGCAAAGAGCCATTGCCCAACGAAATGATCGTCGCAGAAAAAGTTGAGTCAAATGCCACGACGCAGCAATATGAGTTTGTGAGTGTCGCCAGCCTGCCCGATTACGCTGGCAAGCGTTTGCAGTTCATTACCCACGAAGGTACTTATTATCAGGGTGTGCTGCGCAAAGTGGAGAACGGCAAAGCCTACCTCAGTGTCCAATTTGGCTCGGGGTCGGCGGAGATGTTTCTGCGCCTGGATAAGATCGATAAGGTAAGGGTCATGTTCTAAGACCCGCTGAGGAGTTGTGATGAGCGAGGCGCTGTCTATCAACCATGACCAGGCAGGTCATCAATTCGAGACCACCGTGGATGGTGATCGTGCTTACCTTGCCTATATGGACCTGGGTAAGCAGACGCTCGATATCTACCGCACGTTTGTGCCCAACTCGTTGCGCGGCCGTGGCATTGCTGCGGCATTAACCGAGCGCGCGTTGGAGTATGCCGAACGCATGGGGTACACCGTGATTCCATCGTGCTCGTACGTAGAGCGCTACATGGAACGGCGCAATCGGCACTGATTTCTGCAGTTAAAAAAAAACGCCGGGCTGAGCCCGGCGTTTTTGTGTGCGCGGTTTGAATCAGCCGCGTTGACGCTTGGGCAATACGCTTTTGAGTTTGCTGTGCATACCCAGCAGGGTTTTCTCGGTGGTGTTCCAGTCAATGCAGGCGTCGGTGATCGACACGCCGTACTTCAACGCATTGAGGTCTTTGGGGATCGACTGATTACCCCAACCCAAATGACTTTCCACCATCAGGCCAACAATCGACTGGTTACCTTCCAGAATCTGGTTGGCAACGTTTTCCATCACCAGCGGTTGCAGCGCCGGGTCTTTGTTGGAGTTGGCGTGGCTGCAGTCGACCATGATGTTCGGGCGAATGCCGGCTTTGGTCAGTTCCTGCTCACAAACGGCCACGCTCACCGAATCGTAGTTCGGCTTGCCGTTGCCGCCGCGCAGCACCACATGGCCGTAGGCGTTGCCTTTGGTGGTGACGATGGACACGCCGCCTTCCTGGTTGATACCGAGGAAACGGTGAGGGCTGGAAACCGATTGCAGCGCGTTGATGGCGACCGTCAGACCGCCGTCCGTGCCGTTCTTGAAGCCGACTGCCGACGACAAGCCCGACGCCATTTCGCGGTGGGTTTGCGATTCGGTGGTGCGCGCGCCAATGGCCGACCAGCTGATCAGGTCTTGCAGGTATTGCGGGGAAATCGGGTCAAGCGCTTCGGTGGCGGTGGGCAAGCCCATTTCAGCCAGGTCGAGCAGCAGTTGGCGACCGATATGCAGACCGTCCTGAATCTTGAAGGAGTCGTCCAGGTAAGGATCGTTGATCAAACCTTTCCAGCCGACGGTGGTGCGCGGCTTTTCGAAATACACGCGCATCACCAGATAGAGCGTGTCCGACACCTCGGCGGCCAGCACTTTCAAGCGCTCGGCGTATTCGTGGGCCGCTTTGATGTCGTGAATCGAGCAAGGGCCCACCACCACAAACAGGCGGTGGTCCTTGCCGTCGAGAATATTGCGGATCACCTGACGGCCTTGCACCACGGTGTGCAGGGCGGCTTCAGTCAGCGGAATATCACGCTTGAGCTGGTCGGGGGTGATGAGGGTGTCGTTGGAGGCGACGTTAAGGTCATCGATCGGTAAATCAGCCATCGTGCTACTCGTTGGTCAGGTCGTCAGTCAGGTCACGGAGGTTGGCCGTCAGCCATTGGCGACAGAGCGCGGAGCGTAACGGGGGTGGGAACCTTAGCGCGTACAGCCCGCCTCGACAATGGGGCGGTCGTGCTTATAAGGGGGAATCAATCGGCCGAAGCGGGCGCTATCGGCACGACTATTAATGCAGGCCGCTGAAGGTGGAGAACGTCGCCGCGTGTTCGGCGATCCATTCCTTGGCAATGGCTTCGACAGGCAGCGGCTGACCGAGCTCTTGTTCGCGCAGATGCCGGTAGTGTTCGATCTGGCATACCTGCTCGACCATACGCGCGCGAAACAGCGTTTCTTCGTCCACAAAAGCGATGCCAACCAAATAATCGGTGGGCTGCTTCTTACACCAGGCCACCACGCCGCTGTAGCGGGCCTGATCGCCCAGCAGCGGAATGCGCAGCTCCACCGCCGTGCCACGGCGAAAACCTTTGGGGGAATTGCAGGCCACGCCGCCGAGGCTGATATTGTTCAACCGCTGACGCGGCAGGAAGGCGTGCTTGCGCTGAATCAGCTCAACTGGCATATCACTGGGATGACGCAAAAACTGACGCATTACCAAAAAACTCCACACGTTCGGATGATGGCTCATGGACATCACTGCTAGCAGTATAGCCACGCAATCCGAGCTGACCGATTTCGACGCGGATCGCCTGTTGCTCGATTGGCCGGGCGTTTCACTGCTGATATTTACCAGCATAGGTTGTGCCAGTTGCCGCTTTGCCCGCCGCGAGCTGCCGGGCATGGCGCTTCCGGTGGCGCGCCTGTGCTGGGTCGATGCCGCCAACAATGGCGGTTTAGTCGAGCGTTATGAGGTTTTTCACTTACCCGCGCTGTTTGTCGTGCGCGATGGTCAATTTTTCGGCGCGGTGCAATCGCGCTTGCAGCCTGTGGAGCTAAAGACCGCTATTGATGCGGCCTTAGCCCGTTTACCTGAGGAGCTTCCCTGATGGCGTTTTCCCCTGAATCCGGCACCGGTCCACGCATCGGCATTATCGGTACCGGCGCAATTGGCGGCTTTTATGGGCTGATGCTGGCGCGGGCCGGCTTTGACGTGCATTTCCTGCTGCGCAGCGAATACGCCACGGTGGCCGAAGGTGGCCTGAAACTGAACAGTGCCGTGCATGGTGCACTGCAGCTTGAAAACGTTCAGGCATATTGCAATGTCGCTGACATGCCAGCGTGCGACTGGCTGCTGGTCGGCGCCAAGAGCACCAGTAACGCCGAATTGGCCCCGCTGATTGCCCAGGCCGCCGCGCCCGGCGCAAAGGTGGTGCTGCTGCAAAACGGCCTGGCGGTGGAAGAGGGCCTGCAACCGTTGTTGCCCGACTCGCTGCACTTGCTGGGCGGCCTTTGCTACATCTGCGTCCACCGCTCGGCACCGGGCGTTATCGAGCACCAGGCACTTGGCGGCGTGAACCTCGGTTACCACAGCGGCCCGGCGAGCGCCGCCGACGCTCAACTGGCCATCGCCGAGGAGGGCGCCGCGCTGTTCAAACATGCCGGCCTCGACTCCACTGCCATGCCGAATCTGGCCCAGGCGCGCTGGCAGAAACTGGTGTGGAACGTGCCGTACAACGGTCTTTCGGTGGTGCTGAACACCGGCACCACGGCGTTGATGGGCCACAGCGAAACCCGCGCGCTGATTCTGGCCATCATGAAGGAAGTGATCGAAGGCGCCGCCGCCTGCGGTTACGCCATTCCCGAGGTGTTCGCCGAGAAACTGCTGGCCTCCACCGACCGCATGCCTGACTACTTGCCGAGCATGTACCACGACTTTGTTGAGAAACGTCCGCTGGAGTTGCAGTACATCTACGCCGAGCCGCTGGCCGCCGCCGAACGCGCCGGGGTCGAGCTGCCGCGCATTCGCGCCCTGGCGCAGCAACTGGCGTTTATCGACTCGCGCAATCACTGATTAACCGACCCGGACTGAGGCATTTATGAGCAAAGGGCTGGCGGACAAACTGGTGTTGGCAATTTCCTCGCGGGCGCTGTTCGACCTGCGCGAAAGCCACCGCATTTACGAAAGCGAAGGCGTGGAGGCGTATCGCCAATACCAGATCGAGCACGAGGACGAAGTGCTTGAGCCGGGCGATGCGTTTCCGCTGGTGCAAAAATTGTTGGCGCTGAACACCACCCTCGGCCAGCAGCGCGTCGAGGTCATCCTGGTCTCGCGCAACAGCGCCGACACCGGCCTGCGCGCGTTCAACTCCATCAGCCACTACGGCCTGGATATCACCCGCGCCGCCTTTGTTGGCGGCCGCAGTCCCGATCCTTACCTGGCGGCGTTTGGCTGCCACCTGTTTCTGTCCACCCACGCCGAAGACGTGCGCAGCGCCCTGCGTTCCGGCTTTGGCGCGGCGACCATCCTCTCCGGTGGCGCGCGGCGGGCGGCCAGCACGGAACTGCGCATCGCCTTCGACGGTGACGCGGTGCTGTTTTCCGATGAGTCCGAGCGCGTGTATCAGGCCGGTGGGCTGGTGGCCTTCCAAACCCACGAGCGCGAGTCGGCGCGCGAGTTGTTAGGCGGCGGGCCGTTCAAGCCATTCCTCGCTGCGCTGCACAGCTTGCAGCAGGAGTTCCCGCCGGAAAATTGTCCGATCCGCACGGCACTGGTGACGGCCCGTTCAGCGCCGGCGCACGAGCGCGTGATTCGCACCTTGCGCGAGTGGAATATTCGCTTGGACGAGTCGTACTTTCTTGGTGGCCTGGAAAAAACCGCGATTCTGGAAACCTTTGGCGCCGACGTGTTTTTTGACGACCAACCGGGCCACTGCGAGAAAAGCCGCGAAGTGGTTGCCACCGGCCACGTGCCGCACGGCATCAGTAACGAGCCACAGCACTAGTCTCCCGGCCGTTTTGCTGCCCGTTCGTCTTGCACTACTAACAGCGGCTGGATTTATAGCCAGCACTGCTAAGCTCAACCCAGGCCGTTAAGAATGCAGTTAGGAGGCCGCATGATTCGATCGATTCTTTACGCCACCGATTTAGGCCTTTACGCCCCGTATGTGTTGCAACACGCCCTGGCCATGACGCGCGCCTTCAAAGCGGATTTATATGTCGTGCACGCCGTGGAACCGTTGGGGTTGTTCGCTGAATCGGTATTGAAAACCTACCTGGATGAAGCGGTGCTCACGGAAATTCGCACCAACGGCCTCAGCGGCGTGCTGGCCAGTATTGAACAGCGAGTGTTTGAAGGCTTCAGAGATGAAATGGGCGATGCCCAGCAAGACATGCAAATGGTTCGGGCGGTGCGGGTGGTGCAGGGCGACCCACCGCAAGTGATCTTGGCCGAGGCGCAGCGCTTCAATGTGGATTTACTGGTGATCGGCAGCCACAGCAGCCATACGGGGGCGCAGGACATTCCCTTGGGCAGAACCGCAACGCGCCTGGTGCAGCTGGCGGAAGTGCCGGTGTACCTGGTGCCGATGCTGCAGCACCGCACGCGGGCCGATTTCTAAAAAACGTTTTGCTGCACTGCGCACACGCATGGGGCTGCGTGTGCTAATAAAATAGTCTAGATTTAGCCTTCTAACCTCTACTATGGTTATATAACGCCTTTGGCGTCTGCTGCATCGCCTTTTCGCTTTGAGGGATATCTATGAAGCTCCAGCAACTGCGCTACATCTGGGAAGTCGCGCACCACGATCTCAACGTGTCCGCCACGGCGCAGAGTCTGTATACCTCGCAGCCGGGTATCAGCAAGCAGATCCGCCTGCTGGAGGATGAATTGGGTGTCGAGGTTTTCGCCCGCAGCGGCAAGCATCTCACCCGCGTGACGCCGGCTGGCGAGCGCATCATCACCACCGCTGGCGAAATTCTGCGCAAGGTCGAAAGCATCAAGCAGATTGCCCAGGAATTCTCCAACGAGAAAAAAGGCACGCTCTCCATCGCCACCACCCACACCCAGGCGCGTTACGCGTTGCCGGCGGTGATCAGCAACTTCATTAAGCAATACCCCGACGTGGCTCTGCACATGCACCAGGGCACGCCGATGCAGATTGCCGAAATGGCCGCCGACGGCACCGTCGACTTCGCCATCGCCACCGAAGGTCTGGAGCTGTTCAACGACCTGATCATGATGCCGTGCTACACCTGGAACCGCTGCGTGGTGGTGCCTCAAGGCCACGCGCTGACCAAGCTGCCGAAACTCACCCTCGAAGCCTTGGCCGAATACCCCATCGTTACGTACGTGTTCGGCTTTACCGGCCGCTCGAAGCTCGACGAAGCCTTCAGCCACCGTGGCCTGACGCCAAAAGTGGTGTTTACCGCTGCCGACGCCGACGTGATCAAAACCTACGTGCGCCTCGGTCTGGGCGTGGGCATCGTGGCCAAGATGGCAGTCGACGCCAAGCTTGATCCGGACCTGGTTGTGCTGGACGCCAGCGAATTGTTCGAGCCGAGCGTGACCAAGATTGGCTTCCGTCGCGGCACGTTCCTGCGCGGTTTTATGTGCGACTTCATTGAGAAATTCGCCCCGCACCTGACCCGCGACGTAATGGCCAAAGCGGTGCAATGCCACAACAAAGTGGAGCTGGAAGAGCTGTTCCACGGCGTTGAGTTGCCGGTGCACTAAGCCCGGTACAGATGAGAAAGGCGCCTTGATCGGCGCCTTTTTTATGGGCGAAGGTTGGTGATGCGCCCGTAACTGGCCGGCGCAAAGCAGGTGCTCAAGCCAATCAGCACCACGGCGCCGAGCGCCATGATCATCCAGGCTTGCGTGAGGTCGGCAAGGCGGTCGCGCAGCACGCCCGCCAACAGCGGCATACAACTGGCGATGATGTAACCGCCGCCCTGAACGAAGCTGGCCAATTCGCCGGCGCGGCTTGGGCTATCGGCGTGGTCCAGCGCCACAATTAACGACAGCGGAAACAACGCGCCGATGCCGCAGCCGAGCAACAAGCACGCCGGTAGCGCCAAGGGCAGGGGCGCGATGATCAGGCAGAGCAGGCCGGCCAGCAGCATCAGCAGCACGCTGTACAGCGGCACACGACGATCCGGGAAACGGCCGATCAACGCCGACACCGCCAGGCCGGCGACCACTTCAGTCAGCGTCAACGCGCCGAGCAGAAAACCCGCAGCGGACGGTTGCCAACCGAGGCCGGTATAAAAGGGCGGCAGCCACGCGAGCACCAAGGTGTACGCGCCTGTGCCAATGCCAAAAAACACCATCAACTGCCACGCTCGGCCGTTGCGCCAGAACGCAGGCGGCGCGGAGGCGGCCAAGGCTTCGTGCGTGTGATTCACCCGCTGCTGGCGGGACGCGACATACCACAGCGGCACCGCCAGCACGGCCGGCACCGCCCACACCGCCAGCGCCATTGGCCAACCGCCGACCGCCGCCACACCCGCTACAGCCGCGGCGGCCACTGCCGCACCGGCCATGATGCCGGTGGTGTACAGCGCCATGACATTGCCCGCCCTCGCGCCGAAGCAGCGCTTGATAAACGCCGGTAACAAGGTTTGCACCAGCGCGATGCCAATGCCGGCCATTACGGCGGTGGCGAGCAACCCATAGCGGCCCGAGGCCGCCAGACGCAGGCCGCACGCCAGCGCAATGAGCGCGATACCTAAACCGATGCCGTTGCGTTCGCCCAGCCAGCGCCGCAGCCGCCCACCGGCCAGGGCGCACACGCCCATCACGAACACCGGCACGGTGGTCAGCAGGCTGGCTTGGGTGGAACTCATGCCGGTGGCCGATTCGATGCTGTCGAGCAATGGACCGATGGCGGCTAAAGCCGGCCGCAGATTCAACGCCAGCCCGACTACGGCCAGCACAATAAATAGGTGGGTACGCGGGGTTACGCTCATGCCTTGTATCTCGTTGTAAAGTATCTCGACATCAAGATTAAAGTTCGAGCGTGCCTTTGCGCAAGGCATTAGTATTAGCTTTATATCGAGATGGTTTTATCAAGTGAGGCCCGAATGAACGATCGAGCGCAACAGGCAGAAGCAGAATGGCGGCGCGAACGTCCGGATATCGACGCAGCCGTAATGGTCACCGTTGGGCGATTATTGGAGGCGGCGCAGCTGATGGAGCGGCAGATACTATCGCCATTGGCGGCGCAGTTCGGGCTGCAAAAAGGCGAGTTCGACGTCATCGCCACGTTGCGCCGTGCGGGCGCGCCGTACCAATTGATGCCGACTGAACTCTACGAAGGATTGATGCTGTCATCCGGCGCCATGACCAGCCGCCTCGACCGCCTGGAACGCAGCGGCCTGATCGAACGCCTGCCATCGCCCAGCGACCGGCGCAGCACCCTGGTGCAACTGACCCCGTCGGGCCTGGCCCTGATCGATAAAGTGCTGCCGTTGCACGTCGACAACGAACAGCGCGCGCTTGAAGTGCTGGCACCAGCGGAGCAGACGCAGCTAAGCGAATTGCTGGGCAAGCTAATCAGCGGGTTGCGCGGTTAGCCCCGAAAAGTATCGCGGCCAATCGGAATGCCGCCCAGCCGCTCCCACAGTAGCAATGTAAAGCTGTAGGAGCGGCTTCAGCCGCGAGCTTTTTAAAATTCCAGCCGCCTCGCAAATCGAGGTCGAGCGCCACAAAAGCAAAAAGCTCGAGACTAAAGTCTCTCCCACAGACACCTCGGTGCCTGTGGGAGCGGCTTCAGCCGCGAGCTTTTGATCCTGCTTTTAATGGTTAATGTGCAAGCCACACTCGCGATTATCTTCGCCCTTGGTTGGGTCGAAGTAGTCGAAGTTATTCGGCAAATTATGCTGAGTCAGGTACTGATAAAGATCCTTCGACGACCAATGCAGCAGCGGCGCAACTTTGATCAAGCCATCCGGGTTGATGCTGATCGGCTCCATCTGTGCGCGCACGGCGGTGTCGGTGGCGCGCAGGGCGGTGAACCACACTTGCGGGGCGGTTTCACGCAGGGCGCGGGTGAAGGGTTCCAGTTTCACTTCTTCGGTAAAGGCTTCGTGACGCGGATCGTCCAGCGCCGGCACCGGGCCTTCCAGCGCTTCGCGGTGGGCGCGGCTGCGTTTGGGCAGGTAGGTGATCAGGTTCAGGTTCAGCGCGCGGGTCACTTCATCGGCGAATTTGTAGGTGGCTTCGGTGTTGTAACCGTTGTCCATCCAGATGATCGGAATGTCCGGTTTCACCTGGCTGACCATGTGCAGAATCACCGCTTCGAAGGGGCGGAAGTTGGTGGTGCAAATGGCCGTCTTGCCCAGGCCGAGCGCCCACTCCACCAGCTTTTCCGGCTGGTTGGCGAATTCGGCGTTCAGCTTGTCCAGATCAAGATCCATGAGGGGCTCCAGGTTCATTTCGGCGGGGAGGGCGATGGTAGCAAAAACCGCCGCGAGCCTGCAGCGCGCCCTGCTGATAGGCACTATCAGCGCCGTCGAACATCGCCCGGAGCCGCGTTGCGTGGCCGCAGGAGAGCGGCTAGAGTGCCGCCTTCTTTCTGAATCCTGTTTAGGAGTGCCCTGTGGAAATCGCCTGTCTCGACCTGGAAGGTGTGTTGGTTCCGGAAATCTGGATCGCCTTCGCGGAAAAAACCGGTATCGACGCGCTCAAAGCCACCACCCGGGACATTCCGGACTACGACGTGCTGATGAAGCAGCGCCTGCGCATTCTTGATGAGCACGGCCTGAAGCTCGCCGACATCCAGGAAGTGATCGCCACCCTCAAGCCGCTCGATGGCGCCGTGGAATTCGTTAACTGGCTGCGCGAGCGCTTCCAGGTGGTGATTCTGTCGGACACCTTCTACGAGTTCTCCCAGCCGCTGATGCGCCAACTGGGCTTCCCGACGCTGCTGTGCCACAAGCTGATCACCGACGAAACCGACCGCGTGGTGAGCTACCAACTGCGCCAGAAAGACCCCAAGCGTCAATCGGTGCTGGCATTCAAGAGCCTGTACTACCGCGTGATCGCCGCTGGCGACTCGTACAACGACACCACCATGCTCAGCGAAGCCAACGCCGGCATCCTGTTCCATGCCCCGGAAAACGTGATCCGCGAATTCCCGCAGTTCCCGGCGGTGCATACGTTTGAAGACTTGAAGAAAGAGTTCTTGAAAGCGTCGAACCGCGAGCTGAGTTTGTAAGACCAGCACCTGTTGGAGAGGCCGATTAACCTCGATGCTGCTAGCTGAAAAGCATCGAGGCTGAAGCCTCTCCCACAGGGTTGTTTGTTGGCTACAACCCTTCCAACGTCTGCAACAACACCCGCACTTTGGTGATCGATTCGTTGTATTCCGACCGCCACTGCGAGTCGGCGACGATGCCGCCGCCGCCCCAGCAATTCACCGTCCCGTCTTTGATCAGCAGGCTGCGGATAGCAATCGAGCTGTCCATTTCGCCGCGCACGTCCAGAAACAATAACGACCCGCAGTAGATCGCCCGCTGGGTCGGCTCCAGCTCGTCGATGATTTGCATGGCGCGAATTTTCGGTGCGCCGGTGATGGAGCCGCCGGGGAAACTGGTGGCGAGTACGTCCAACGCATCGTTGCCTGGCGCCAAGGTGCCGGTTACGCAGCTCACCAGGTGATGCACGTTGGGGTAGCTCTCCAGTGCGAACAATTGCGGCACGCGCACCGAGCCGGTGGCGCAGCTGCGGCCGAGGTCGTTGCGCAGCAGGTCGACGATCATCAGGTTCTCGGCGCGGTCTTTGGCGCTGGCCAGCAGGTCGTCGGCGAAGGCTTGGTCTTCGGCGGGCGTCTGGCCCCGTGGCCGGGTGCCTTTGATGGGCCGGGTTTCGACTTGGCCGTCATGCACCTGCACGAAGCGCTCGGGGAAAAACTCACAATCGCCTGGTTACCGCCCAGCGCCACATAACCGGAAAACGGCGTCGGACAGGCCTGGCGCAGCGCCTGATAAGCCGACCACGGGTCGCCCTGGCACGGCGCGCTAAAGCGCTGGGCGAAGTTCACCTGATAACAGTCGCCGGCGTGGATGTAGCCCTGAATGCGCTCGAACGCCTGTTGGTACTGGGCTTCGCTAAGGTTGGCGGCGAAGTCTTCGAGCAGGTTGAACGGCGCGCTGCTCGCTGGCGTGGGCCCTGCAAATACCGCGATCAAGCGCTGGCGTTCTGCCTCGGGCAGCGCCGGGTGAAACAGCAACTGGCTGCGGCCGGCCTGGTGGTCGCTGATCAGCGCCCAGCCATACAAACCCAGTTGCGCGTCGGGCAGGTGCAAGTCGTCCACTGCGTTGGCCGGCAAGGTTTCCAGACGACGACCGAAGTCGTAACTCAAGTAACCCATCAGGCCGCCCGCGAACGGCAACTCATAGCCGGCTGGAACGTCCGCCGCGCCCAGTTGAGCCAGGGCCGCGCGCAGGCGCTGGATAAAGTCGTTGGCCGATTCGTCAGCGGCCGGTGCCAGCGCTGCCAATGGCCAGGCGCTCATAAGGTCATAGCGTGCACGCTGGGAAGTCGGCCGACCGCCGTCGAACAGCAGCGCACCAGGCGCCTGGCGGATGTAGGAAAAGTACTCGGCTGGGTCTGCCCGATAGGGCAGCGGATGCAACGAACAGGTAGGCATGGGCACAGTCAGTCGGGCGCGGGCGCCGATTGTAGAGGGCCGCCAGCATTGATCCTAGAGCGAGTGAGTGGGTTTACTCGGAGATAGCGAGCTGATTAGTATGGACAGATCCCAAGGGTACGAAATTTCCTATCAGAATAATAATTTTCAAGGGATCCAGGTCATGGATGAAGTGCACAATCCAGCCGCCGGTAGCCTCCTTCGTTCGAAGTTGCGACCTCCTCATGTTCCCGCTGATTATTTGCCGCGCCCGCACCTGAAAGCCGCGCTGGCAGCCAATCCGCATGCTCGGCTAATTCTCCTCTCGGCCCCGGCCGGCTTCGGCAAAACCAGCGCCCTGGCTGCGCTGGCGCAGAGCTATGCCCATGCAGGCAGCGCCGTGGCGTGGTTTTCCTGAGCGCCGAAGACGACGACCCCTCGCGCTTTTTCCAGCAACTGATCGACGCCTTGCGCGCGGCGATACCGGGGGTGGGTGAAGACGCCCTCGCGTACCTGCAAAACACCATGCGTGTGCCTGCCGCCGCCCTGATGGAAAGCCTGCTGGCCGACCTCGCGCAGCGTGAACAGCCGCTGTTGCTGGTGCTCGATGATTTGCATCTGGTGCAGGACGCCGAGCTGTTAAGCAGCCTTAATCGCCTGATAAAACTGGCCCCGGCGGGCTTTGTGCTGGCGGTGGGCAGCCGTTCCACGCCATCGCTGAACCTGGCCACCTGGCGCGCCAAGGAAGTGCTGCTGGAAATCGGCGCGACAGAGCTGCGCATGAGCAAGGCCGAAACCCGCGAGTACCTCGATCGCGGCGGTTTGCACCTGGATGAAGTGGCCCTCGACGCCCTGCATTCCCACACCGAAGGCTGGGTGGTCGGCGTGCACCTGGCCAGCTTGTGGCTGCGCCATCAACCGCAAGCCTCCGAGCAGATGGTTGAACTGGGCGGCGATCAGGTTGCCGTCGGCGACTACCTGCTGCGCAGCGTCTTCGAGCGATTGAGCGCCGAGATGCAAGACGTGCTGCTGGCCTTGGGCGTGGCCACGCAATTGAGTGGCGACCTGGCCAATGCCCTGACCGGGCGCCAGGATGGCCAACAGTTGCTGGAAAAACTCGAAGCCATGCAGCTGTTTCTGCTGCCCCTGGACCGCGAGCGACAGTGGTACCGCTTCCATAACCTGTTCGCCGATTTCCTCCGCTCACGCCTGAAAGAGCGCGACCCCGACCGCCTCAGCCAACTGCATTTCAACGCCAGCCTGTGGTTCACCAATCACCACATGCAAAACCTGGCCATTGAGCACGCCTGCCTGGCCGATGACCCGCAAATGCTCGCGGCGCTGGTGGATGGCTGTGGCCTGGAATTGATCAACCGTGGGCAGCTCAACCTGATTTACCGCTGGCGTCAGCGCGTGCCGGATGAAATTGCCGAGCGTTTCCCCGTGCTGGTGCTGGCCGACGTCTGGAGCCGTGCCGCCGAGCTGTCGTTGCCCGAGGCCAACGGCATGCTCGACGAGCTGCTGGCGCGTTGGGGCAAGCACAAGTCCGAAGGGCCGCTGAGCGACAAGGTGCTGGCGATTCTGGCGATCAAAGCCGTGCTGGCCCTGCAAAAAGACGACCTCGACACCTGCGTCGCCCTGGCGCGCAAGGTGGAAGCGCAGCTCGGCCAACACACCGCGTTTCTGGAGGTGGCACTGCTGATTATCGGCGCGTTGGCGCTGGTGATGCTGGCCCAGCCCGAGCAGGCGCGACGGTTGCTGGCCTTGGCCCAGCAACGCAAACACTTCCTCGAAGGCCGTTACCTCGACATGCAACTGGCCAACGTCGAAATTCTGTTGTGCCTGGAGCAAGGGCAGGTGAAGCAGGCGCAGCTGTTGTTCGATCAACTGCGCGCGCGGCTGATTCCCTGGTTTGGCGAGAAATCCCGGGCGCTGGCGCTGCCGACGATCACCGAATCGCTGGTGGCGTATCAGCAGGGGCGCTTTCAGGCGCTGGAGGAAAACCTCGGCTGGGCGCTGGGCAAGCTCGACGTGATCAACCCCATCGACCTTTACGCCCAAGGCATGCTCAGCCTGGCGCGCACCCAGCGGATTCTGGAAAAACCCAAAGACGCGCAGAACACCCTGGTGCTGATGCAAAACCTGGCCGCGCGCAACCAGTCCTGGCGCTTCTACGCCCAGGCGGCCGGGGAGGAAATTGCCCTGATTTTGCAAGAGCAGGCCACCGACCGCATCAAGCGCGCCGAAGCGCGTTTTCAAGGCGTCGACTGGCCCAAACTCGCCGCGCCCTATAAAGCCATGAGCTTCAACCCGGTGATGTGGGTGCACGGCCTGACCCGCATCCGCCTGCAACAGGCGCGCGCCCATTACAGCGAGGCGCTGCACGAAATTACCCAACTGCGCGGCCAACTGCAGAACGGCTGGCACGGCCTGCAACGCCTGCGTCTGGACCTGCTTTCGGCGCTGAGTTATCAGCGCCTCGGCTATCAGGAACGGGCGCAATCGTTGTTGGTGCAGTGCCTGATCAGCGCCGAGCGCGAAGGCGTGCGCAGTCTGTTTATCGAAGAAGGCGAGGGCATTCGCCTGTTGCTGCAAAACCTCGAAGCGGCGGAGCGCCAGCCGGCGTTGCAAGGCTTTATTCGCGGGCTGCTGGCCGTGTGGCCGGGGCAGGACGCGCGCAAATCGCTGGAAGTGCTGGAAGAAGGCCTCACCGAGCGCGAGCGCGACGTGGTGTTGCTGGCAGCCAAGGGCATGTCCAACGAAGAAATCGGCCAGCAACTGGCCTTGGCGTTGGGCACGGTGAAATGGCACCTGCACAACATTTACGAGAAGCTCAAGGTGCGCAATCGGACGCAAGCCATCCGCCGCGCCCGTGAATTGGGGCTGCTGCAATGAACACTTCCGTCACCGGTTCACTCGCTCATTTGCCCACCTTGCCGCTGCTGCGCACCAAGCTGTTTCCCGCCGATGCGGGTGGTCGGCCGCAGTTGCTGCGCCAAGCCCTTATCGAACGCTTGTACGCCTCGCGCTCGCAGCGCCTGGTCATCCTTAGCGCGCCGGCCGGCTTTGGTAAAAGCACGGTGCTGGCCCAGTATCGGCAGCGTTTGCTCAGTACCAATGCCCGCGTGGCGTGGTTGTCTTGCGATGAAGCCGACAGCGAGCCGCAGCGCCTGCTGCAATACCTGGTGGCGGCAATTAACGCGGTGGCACCGGGCTTTGGCACGAACACGGCGAGCCTGTTGCAGGGCGATGTGAGCTGGCCGCAAGAGGCGCTGATCGATGCCTTTCTCGCCGACCTCAAGCGCCTGGACGGCGACGTGTACATCATGCTCGACGACTTCCACCACATTCGCCACGCGGCCATGGGGCCGGCGGTGCGCTACCTGATCGAGCACTTGCCGACCACCGTGCACCTGCTCGCCAGCACCCGTTATCAGGCGCAATTGCTGGTGGAAGAACCGTCGCTGAAACCTTGGACGCTGTGGCTTAAAGCCGAAGACCTGCGCCTGAGCTTTGAGGAAACCGCGGCTTATTTCCGCGAAGTGAAACAGCTGGTGCTCAGTCGCGACGAGCTGACGCTGTTGCAGAACCGCACCGAGGGCTGGATTACCGCGCTGCACCTAGCGGCGCTGGCCTTGGCGCGCCACCCGGACCGCGCGGCGTTTCTCGCCGGGCTTTCCGGTACCGAGCGCAACATTGCCGACTACCTGGCTGAAGACGTGGTTGCCAGCCTGCCGGACAGCTTGCAGCTGTTTCTGGACCACACCTCGGTGCTCGATGAATTCAACGCCGAGTTGTGCAATGCCTTGACCGGGCACCGCGACGGCATCGAAATGCTGGCGCGCCTGCAAACCGAGCAACTGTTCATCATTCCTCTGGACGAGCACGGCGAGTGGTTCCGTTATCACCACCTGTTCGCCGAATTCCTCCAGGGCCGTTTGGCCAAACACGGCGACCCGACCACGTTGCTGCATTCCGCCGCGCGCTGGTGCGAAAGCCACGACTTGCCCGACCGCTCAATTAAATATGCCCTGCGTGCTCGCGACTATGCGTTCGCCGCCGAACTGCTGGAACGCCAGGGCGCCAAGCTGATCGCCAGCAACCGCGTGTACGGCATTCTGGCAATCCTCAAAAGTGTGCCCACCGACGTGATCCGTGAGCACCCGGTGTTCCAGATTTTCTACGCCTGGCAGTTGGCCTTCGAGCAGAAGTTTGCCGACGCCGAAGCCTTGATCGAGGAGGTCAGCACGCGCCTGCTGCAAGGCCGCGGGCAGACGTTGCACTTCGCGCTGGTCGAGTTGCTTGCCGCCGCGCAAGTGCTCAAGGCGTTGGTGCTGCTGTACCAAGACAAACTCGAAGCCTGCCTGAAAGTGGCGCGCCATTGGCTGGGCATGGCGCCGGACAACCAGCCGGTGTTTCGCGTCAGTCTGTCGTGCGTGCAGGCGGCGGCGTACGCCTTGCTCGGCGACTTCGGCGAGGCGGCGAAATCCATCGCCCTGGCGCGGGAGAACTTGCGCCAGACCGAAAGCGAGTACCTGCACGCGATGACCAGCCTGATCGAATCGCTGATCTGCAAAGAAAGCGGTGAGCTGGAGCGCGGCCGTGAACTGGCCGAGGCGGCGCGCAGCCGGGTTGAGCGTGTGTTCGGCCGTCGCAGCCGAGTGGGTGGTCCGCTGGCGTTGGCCTATGCCGACTTACTGTATGAGCAGGATCGCCACGCGGCGATTTTGGCCGAGCTGCCATTGGCGACAACGTGGCGCGATGTGGCCACGCCCACCGAATTGATCAGTCGGGGCAAGTTGGTGATGGCCCGCGCGCGCTTCTTTGCCGGCGAGCCGGAGCAGGGTTTGGCTCAGCTGGACGAATGGCTGGGGGAACTGCACGGCGCCGGTTACGAGCGCGTGTTTGCCCTGGGCATGAGCTGCAAAGTGCAGTTTCTGTTGTGGTTACAGCGGCCCAACGAAGCCGAACGTATTTGCCTGCAAATGCAGCAGCACCTGGCCGTATTGCCGCCCGGGCGCTACCTGGACGCGGAAACCGCGTTGGCGTTGTCGGAAGGGCGCCTGGCCTTGTGCGAGCGGCGTGCCGACAAAGCCCAGGCCAGCCTGGAAGCGTGCCTGGCGAAACAGACCGCCGAGCACCAGCGCGACCGTCGCCTGCGTTTGTCGCTGTTACTTTCTGTGGCGTATTGGCGCAAAGGTAACAGCGAAAAAGCCTTTGCCTTGTTTCAGCCAACCCTCGAAGACGCCTGGAACAGCGGTTACCGCCGCCTGTTTCAAGACGACGCTTTATGGCTGCTACCGCTCTGGGACGCGTGGCGCGCGGCTGAACCCAAGCGCGCCGCGCCCTGGCAAGGGCTGGCCGAAACCTTGCGCGAGCAATGCCGTCGGCTGTCGGTAGACCCGGAAAGTTTCAATGAAAATCAGGACGTTAGTCACCGCGAGCGGGAGATTCTGCGCTTCGTGGCGGCGGGGCTTTCCAACCGCGATATTGCCCAGGCGGTGCACCTCTCCGAAGCCACGATCAAGTGGCATCTGCATAACCTCTTTAACAAGCTTGGTGTACGCAGCCGGACCCAAGCCGTGCTTAAAGGCAAAAGCATGGGCCTACTGAGTGAGGCCTAAAAAACTGCTGCGCTCGGTTTGGCGGCGTTAAAAACGGGCTACAAATGCTCATTGGCTGCAGCCAACTGCGCTTTTTCGCCCGTTTTTGCCTTGCCTAACCGTCGCTCGCTACGTTTTTAATCAGGCAAAGGCTGGCGATGTGCTACCGCTCTTTAGCGCATGGCCATCGTCCATCCCTTGGATGGGCTGGCAGCCGGGTCTGCACTCAGTAGCTTTGTCACAGGGCGCGAAGCATCACGCTTCATGAATCCAGGTCTGTCGTTACCAGGAAGGGCGCGACAGGCATGGGGATCGACGCGAGTTGATCCAGTTGTCGGTTACAGGAGTGGCCGGCAACACCCGGGGATACCCACCTGTGATCTTGGAGATAAAAACAATGAAAAGTTTCAAACAGCTCGCTCTTGCTGCAGCAGTACTGGCTGCACCTTTCATGGCTCAAGCCGATCTGCGCGCAATGGATGATTCCGCGCTGTCGAGCGTAACCGGCCAGGACGGGATCAGCATCTCCGGTAACTTCGGCGGTAGCGTTGGTAACGTGAAGTACACCGACAACGACACCGGCGGCGGTAGCTTGAACATCACCAACGTAGGCTTCACCGGCTTCACCATCTCCGACGCCAACCCGCTGAAAATCGACGTAGTAACCACCTCTATCGGTGGCACCGACACTCAGCAACTGGCCATCAGCCTGCCAAACATGACCGGTACCGTGTCGGTCGGCGGTATCTACGTGGGCGGTACTTACGCCAACGGCGCAACCACCGGCGCGGCCAGCATCGGCTCGCTGGCGATCTCCGATATCAACATGGCGGGCACCACCGTCAAGGTATGGGGACACTGAGTTAGCAACACCCTTGCTAACCCGAAGCCTTATCGGTACGCGCCGGTAAGGCTTTTTCCAATACTCAGATTTAAAACGCGTCGAGCGACGGTCAGGCTTTTTAACGAGGCATGGCCTAAGCGCAGACGGTTTTTGGACCTGTAATGATCGAAATTCTGATTGGCAGCTTGCTGGGCGTACTGGGTTTCACCGAAGCGGTGGACACCAAACCGCCGGCCCAAGGCACGGTCAACCTGACCCAACAACTAACGCCCGGCATGCCCATGCGTGAGTCGGTGACGCTGGAGCCCATGAGCCAACTGCAATTTCGCAACGTCATCCGTCAGGCCTACGACTACAGCTGTGGTTCGGCGGCGCTGACCACCATGCTCGACTATTTCCTGGGTCGCGACTTACAGGAACGGCAAGTCATGGAAGGGCTGTTGCGCTATGGCGAGGCCGACAAGATTGTTGAGCGGCGGGGCTTTTCCCTGCTGGATATGAAGCGTTTCGTGGCCGCGCTTGGCTACAAAAGCGGCGGCTTCCGGGCGGCGTTTTCCGACCTAGACGAGCTTGAGCACCCGGCCTTGGTGCCCATCGAATATGCCGGCTTCAAGCATTTTGTGGTGGTTCGTGATGTGTACAACGAGCACGTGTTCGTCGCCGATCCGGCGCTGGGCAACATCAGTTTTACCCGCGCGCGCTTTGAAGAAATCTGGGACCAGAACGTGTTGTTCGTGATTTATCCCAGTGGCCAGGAACCGAAAAACGCCATGGCCTTGACCGAGAAAGACCTGCGTCTGGTGGACGACCGCACCGTAAGCCTGCTGGCGTTTCGCGAGTTTCCCCAGATAACCAAATTCACCACGAACCAGGCCGACGAGCTGGGTTCGGGCGGCGACATTCGCCACATCCGCCGCAAATAGCAGCACCTGAAAAACATAAAGGCCAACACGTACGGCAAGACCTGCCCGGCATAACAAAAAAATAACTGGGGATTGGCGTCATGGGGATTAAGGGAGTGGCCTGCGTGGCCATGCTGACGCTAACGCTGAGCGCGCCTGCCTGGAGCGATGAGCCAACGGTAGACGAAGCCCGCGAAGCCTTGAGCAAAAAAGACGACGATGCCGACAGCTCCAAGGCCTTGGCCGAGGTGTTTCAGGCCGCCGAGAAAAGCTACACCTTGCTCAAGCAAGGCGAGCGCACGTTGACCTACGGCTTCGACTATTCGCTGCTGCGAGATACTCAGATCACCACGTACCGCACCGGCAACAACGTCTACAGCGTGATCGGCGAAAGCGAAGCGCAGCACACTTTCACCAACTCGTTCACCTTTGACTACGGCGTGTGGGACAACCTCACCTTCAGCATGCGCATTCCGCTGATCGCCAAGTACGACACCGAACGCGACCTCAACGTGTACAGCCTCGGCGACCTGTCGGCCAGCCTGCGCTGGCAGCCGTGGGCCTCCCACCGCGGCAAGCCGGTGACCACCTTGTACGGCACCATCGGCTTGCCGACCGGCACCAGCCCGTACGAAATCAACCCCGAGCACGACCTGTCCACCGGCAACGGCTTTTACAGCATCGGCGGCGGGGTGAACGTGTCGTACGTGATCGACCCGGTCGTGCTGTTCGGCTCGGTCGGTTACACCTACAACGTGCCGGCCAATGTCGACCAGGAGCGCGGCGGGCGGCACTTGGAGAAAGTCGACCCGGGCTCGAGCATGTCCATGAGCATGGGCTTTGCTTACGCGCTGTCGTATGACGTGTCGTTGTCCACCTCGTACCAAATGGCGCAGACCTTCAAGCCTACCTACACCTTCTCCGACACCACGCTGGAGGGCAAAGAGCAAACCAGCGCCTTGATGAACTTCTCGCTGGGCCTGCGCACCTCGCCCAATTACATCGTCAACATCAATGCCGGGTTCGGCATGACGGAAGACTCTCCCGACGTACTGCTGGGGGTGTCGATGCCACTGGATATTCAGGGTTTAAAGGCCCAATAAGCCAGGAGCGACCACCGTCATGACGATCAGAACGTCGCCGCAGGTGTGGGCGATTTCCGGGCTCTGCTGGCTTGCTGCCGGGACTTACACCGGCTCGGTGCAGGCGCAACTGGCCAACGATTTGACCATCGGCAACCCCAAAGCCATGGCCATGGGCAACGCCGTGACCGCCGATTCCACCGGCATCGACGCCGTGCACTACAACCCGGCCGCGCTGACCAAACTCAAAGGCCGGCAGAGCACCATCAAGCTGCTCAGCGGCGTGATGGACATTCGCGCCAAGTTCAAAGCGCCGCCCGACTACGGCAGTAACACGCTGGGCTTCGACGACGACCCAATAAAAAATTCCAGCAGCCGCACGCTAACGCCGGTGATGTACTTGCCGGGCATGGGCGGCATGACCGAGCTGCCGGTGCTGATGGCGCCGCTGGCCGGCGTTTCGATCAACCCGCCCGGTTCCAAATTCACCTTTGCCACCAACATTTATGCACCGATGGCGCTGGGCTATTCGCGCGACTCCGGCGACGACGCCGGGCGTTACCAAGGCAAGGAAGTGGCGTTGCAGCGCATCACGTATTTTTCGCCGTCTGTGGGCTATCAGGCCAACGACACGCTGGCGCTGGGGTTGTCGGTGGGTTTCTCGCACCAGGCGATGGCGCTGAACCAGGATTTTCGTAATCCGGGGATGCTCACGGGCGTGGTGCGGATGCTCAACCAAGCCATCTGCCAGCCCGGCATCGACGACATCCTCAGCCCGTTGATCAACCTGTGCGGCGGCAAGATCGGCCCCTACAGCACCTTGGCCAACATGGACCTGGACCTGCAACAGAGCCTGTCGCCGACCTACAACCTTGGCGTGTTGTGGGAACCCACCGACTGGTTCGCCTGGGGCGCGACGTACCAAAGCGAGGCGCGTATGCACTTGCAGGGCAAATACCGCATGGAATACAGCAAAGACTGGCAAGGCTTCTGGTCCGGCCTGCAAGGTTCGGTGTTCGGCCAGGTACTCAGCCCATTGTTCCCTTACGGCAACGCCAGTGAAGAAAGCGGCAATGCCTCGCTGAACATGGTGCTGCCCGACAACTTCAGCACCGGCATCAAGCTACGGCCCTTCGACAAATGGCAATTCAACTTCGACGCCAAGTGGAGCGACTACAGCGACTGGAACAAATTTGAAATCGAATTCGACCGCGAGCTGGACTTGCTGCGCATCGCCAAGATTTTCGGCGGCGGCAACGCCACCGATCACTCGATCATTCTCGACCGTGGCTACCAAGACACCTGGAGCTTCGCCGTCGGCGCCCAATACGACATCAGCGACCGCCTGGCCCTGCGTGCCGGCTATGAATACCGGCCCTCGGCAATTCCCAAAGACAAAGCCGACGTGCTGGTGCCCATCGGCGACGCCAACCTCTACGGCCTGGGCTTCGGTTATCGCTGGGACAAAGACACCACCATCGACTTCGGCTTCAACTACTTCGTGTCCAAACAAAGCATTCCGGCGGGCACCAGTTGCAACGTCAACTGCACCGGCATCGACAACCTGGTCTACAACCCCTACGCCGACCTGGACATCGACACCACCGTGAAGGCGTACATCATGGCCCTGACCTACACCACCACCTTTGAGGTCTGCTTATGCCGCGCATCGTTCTGCTCGCCGCACTGCTGCTGGCCGCCACCGCCGAGGCCGCGCCTGGTCGCTACCTGACCTGGGTGGATGACCAAGGGCGCGTGCACAACACCTTCGTCGACAGCCACTACAGCGAACAGCAACGCCAGGCCGCCAAGCGCATTACCCAGAGCGACCAGGAACGCATGAACCAGAACGCCAGCACAGCAGGCACAACCTGGCCCGGGGCGAAAACCAGCAACGAAAGCAAACGCCGCTACTTCACCTGGGTCGACGCCAGCGGCAACCTGCAAAACAGCTTCTACGCCGGCGCCCAGGCAGCGGGCGCCAAGAGCAACAGCCTGTTAGCCAACGGCGAGCGAACGGGCGACTACATCGACGCCGACGTGCTGGAAGGCCGCAACTTCGCCCGCCCGGAAAACGGCACGCCTTACTACACCTGGGTTGACGAGCAGGGGCGCATGCGCAACTCCGCCGTGCCGGGCAGCAACGCACCGCAGCGCGTGGAAGCGCCCTCGAACGTGCGCTACAGCGATGGCCGGCAAATTGAGTTCAACAACAAAGGCAGCGTGCTACCCGGCCTCGACGGCCAGCCCACCGCCGCCATGCAAGCGCTGCTGGCCGGCAGCGGCGAGGGCGACAGCGACGGGCTGTACCAAAACCTCGTACAGCAATGCTGCGGCCAACTGGCCGAGGGCGACTTCACTGAACTGTCGAGCGACGAACCGCGCTACGAAGAACTCAACCGTTTCTCCCCCAGCTTCAACTTCCCCATGGGCCGCAGCTACTACGCCGCCCTGAAACTGCCCGCCGCCGGCCGCACCTACGGCCTGCGCGTGCGCAGCTTCGCCAACAAAAAAGTCGTCTACCCCTCGCTGCTCTTCCTCGACGAAGCCAAGCGCCCAACCCGCTTGGTCAGCGATGCCGTGTACCAACTGCACGGCGAAACCTGGTACCGCTACGCCTTTATCGAAGGCACCGTTCCGGTGAAAGCCGCGCAAGGCGAGCGCTACGTACTGCTGCTGACCACCGAAGAAGACAAACACCTGCAAACCCTCGACAACAAACCCTTCAAACGACCGCTGCAAGACCTGGCACTGGACGAAGCCGGCATGCAAAGCCACGCGCACAGCGACGAGGGTGGGTTTGAATTGGCGATTGTTAAATAGCGGCGCGGGCGAGATTTTCGTTTGCAGGAATCGCTACTAAAGCGGAACGCCGCCCGGTCGCTCCCACAATTCGCACAAACTGTAGGAGCGACTTTAGTCGCGAGATGTTGATCTGGCCTTTGATCTGGCCTTTGATCTGGCCTTTGATCTGGCCTTTGATCTGGCCTTTGATCTGGCCTTTGATCTGGCCTTTGATCTGGCCTTTGATCTGGCTCGTGATCTACCCGCCCCATTCATCGCAGGCCGAGTGGAGTCGACGCGCAGGGGGTTGAGCGGCCGGGAGCCGCGAAAGGAACATCGGGCCATGGATGGCCCGTTGTGACGGCCCCCGGAGCGGCGACGGAAGGAGGGGACCCGGAGCGCAGCGTAGGGCCAAGGTAGGGTGTACGAGACAACCACATGGGTAACAAAAGTGTTCAATCACATGGGTGACACTTTCAAGGATAGATACCCATCCTTCTGCTCCCTTTCGTCCAGCCTACCTATCACAACCGGGCCGAAATGAACGGCCCAAAGATCATCGCCAATTTGCTCCAGCCCAATTAGTTCGTGCCTTAAAAGATACCCCACATAAATGCGCATACCTTGGCGATTGATGATCCCGCTGCAGTCGGCCCGGTGCGGTTCGACATAGCCAGGATATGTCGGCTCCGGCAAGCGTTCCGGGTATGGCCGTGGCGAATTCTGGTAATGGGTTTTGGGCGTGCTCTGGTTTAGCGCTTCGTGCGGCCGCTGCTCATTGTAATTATGACGAAACAGGTCGAACTGCCTTTGCTGCTCCGCCATATGCGCAGAACAGGGGTGAGTGACGGCCCGTTTCAGCGTCCGATGCATACGTTCGTGGCGCCCATTCTGTTCGGGGCGGCCAGGTGCTATTCGTTCAGGAATGATGCCCAGCCGTAGCCACCAAATGGAGAGTTGGCTTAGACCTGTTTTGCCAGCGCTAGCGAAGGGGGTGCCGTTGTCTGTTCGCAGGCGCGAAGGTAATCCGTAGCAGCGAAACAAATCTTCGAAAGCCGACTTGGTCTCCTTTAGCCGTGTGCCGGACATGCCTTCGCAAGCCAGCAGAAAACGACTGGCGTGATCCATCACCGTCAACGGATAACACCACTTCCCGTCCTGAGTCAGGAACTGACCTTTGTAGTCGGCGCTCCAGAGTTCATTAGGTTCGTTGGTCGATTTAAGCGGCTTTGGATAGCTAGGCACCCGCTTACGAAGCCGGCGGGGCGTGACCAATCCCGCCTGTTTGAGGATGCTGTAGATCGTGGTCCGGGAAGGACTTTGCCCAGGATATCGCTGCTCCACGAGTGCCTGGATCTTCTTCGGCCCCAGTTCAACCGCAGATCGGCGCCTTAGATCAAGGATGTACTCGCGGATAACAAAGGGCGTGCACACCTGTTCGCGACGCCGCCGACTTTGCTCAGCCACCCCCTCCATGCCGGCTAAGTTGTAGCGTTCCACCCACTTGTAGCCGGTCTTTCGACTGATGCCGAAGTGCTCGCACAACGCAGTGAAGCTGCTGACCTGCCTGAGGTAATCAGCAATGAACAACACTTTCTCGTCCATAGGTTTCAGTTCTCGCCACGGCATGAGGGCACCCTCCTGAGGGAGACCCCATTAGGTTAAAAACTGTTACCCATGTGGTTGAACTGATTTGTTACCTATGTGGGTGAGTCGTACCGGGGCAAGCTTTTTTTGCTTACTTTTTCAGCGACTGGAAAAAGTGAGTCGCGCGTAAGGCGCGAAACAAAACGTTCAGCGCTCGCGGTAACGAATACGGTAGGCCAAATCAGTCGTACGACTGGAAATTCTGGATCCCCGCGTTCGCGAGGATGACGAAGTTAGGTTGAGATGCGCGTAAGGCGCAAAACAAAACGTTCAGCACACGCGGTAATGAATACGGTAGGCCAAATCAGTCGTACGACTGGAAATTTTGGATCCCGAATTGTCGGACCACCGTGTTCGCGAGGATGACGGAGTTAGGTTGAGATGCGCGTAAGGCGCGAAACAAAACGTTCAGCGCTCGCCGTAATGAATACGGTAGGCCAAATCAGTCGAACGACTGGAAATTCTGGATCCCCGCGTTCGCGAGGATGACGGCGTCGATTGGCGAGACGGTGTGAAACTCCGCGCCCCCGTTGGGCTTCGCCTGCGGCTCACCGTACGCGGACCGGCCCAGCCTATGGAACTCAAGCCGGCTGCCATCCTGTGGGAGCGACTTCAGTCGCGATGCTCTTGATCGACATAAAAAAAGCCCCGCAATCGCGGGGCCAAGGTCTTGCTTAGCACACACAGAATTCAAACCTACGCGGCATGCGCCCCTTGCGGGCTGCGCGGATGCTGCGCCTGCAAATAGGCACTCAACCGACTTTGCTGCCCAGGCGTCATAAACAGCCCGAGCTTGCTGCGCCGCCACAGAATGTCTTGCGCCTCGCGGGCCCATTCCTCACGGCACAAATAATCGACCTCACGCGCATACAGCCCGGCGCCCAAGCGTTCGCCAAGATCCTCTAGCGAGCTGGCACCCTCGAGCAGGGCAAAGCTGCGGTTGCCATAGGTGCTGGCCCAACGCCGCGCCACCTGAGTTGGCAACCAGCCGTACTGACTATTCAGCGCTTCGACCAACGCGCTACGGCTGCTCATTTGCTCACCACCGGGCAACGGCGAGGCGGCGGTCCAGCTGGCGGTCATGTTGCTGAAGAAGGGCGCCAGTTGGCTCATCGCCGACTCGGCCAGTTTCCGGTAAGTGGTCAACTTGCCGCCAAACACCGACAACAACGGCGCGTCGCCCGGCTGCGCAGACAACGCCAGCGTGTAGTCGCGGGTGACGGCGGAAGGGTCGTCCGACTCGTCGTCACACAGCGGCCGCACGCCAGAGTAGGTGTGCAGGATGTCGGCCTGGCTGATGGACTTTTTGAAGTGGGCGTTGACCACATCGAGCAGGTACTGGGTTTCTTCCGGGCTGATGGCCACTTGCGACGGATCGCCTTGGTATTCGCGGTCGGTGGTGCCGATGAGGGTGAAGCGTTCGAGGTACGGAATGGCGAACACGATGCGCCGGTCTTCGTTTTGCAGGATGTATGCCTGCTCGCCGTCGTACAGGCGCGGCACCACGATATGGCTGCCTTGGATCAGGCGAATGCCATAGGGCGATTTTTGCTGCAGGTCGTCTTTAATAAAGCGCGCCACCCAGGGGCCGGCGGCGTTGACCAAGCCGCGTGCACGGATGGAGAACAGGCTGCCATCGGCACGCTCCAGGTGGATATGCCACAGGCCTTTGCTGCGCCGGGCGCTCACGCAGCGGGTGCGGGTGTGAATGTGCGCGCCTTTTTCACGGGCGGCCATGGCGTTCAGCACCACCAGGCGGGCGTCGTCGACCCAGCAATCGGAGTATTCGAAACCGCGGGCAATTTCCGCTTTCAGCGGGCTGCCGGCACCGAAGCGCAGGCCACGCGAGCCCGGCAGTTTTTCCCGTTTGCCGAGGTGGTCGTACAAAAACAGGCCCATGCGAATCATCCACGCCGGGCGCAGGTGCGGGCGATGGGGTAATACAAAACGCATGGGTTTAACGATGTGCGGCGCCTTGGCCAGCAGCACTTCGCGTTCGGCGAGTGCCTCGCGTACCAGGCGGAATTCGTAATGTTCGAGGTAGCGCAGGCCACCGTGGATAAGCTTGCTACTGGCCGAGGAGGTGTGTTGCGCCAGGTCGTCCTTTTCGCAAAGGAACACCGATAAGCCTCGGCCCGCTGCGTCTGCCGCGATGCCCACACCGTTAATGCCGCCGCCGACTACTGCGAGGTCATAGATTTCGGCAACCGAGCTGGTGGGGTTCTGCTTCGCGTGCATGGCAAGCCTCTGAAGTCGAAAGTGAACGTAGGAATGTTCGTTTCCGAAAATGGTAGCGGAATGTTTTGCCACTGACCAGTCGGGCGTGCGATTGCACGCCGAATGGCACCAGAGATTGCCGAAGGGCGGGGTTAAACCAGCTTGAGCTGCACTTTGTGCTGGGCCAGCAGACGGGCCAGCGCGGGGGAGGGCGTGTGGTCGGTAAACAACTGATTGACCAGGCTGATGGAGCCCAGGCGCACCACGGCGTTGCGGCCGAACTTGCTGGAGTCGGCGGCCAGCAGCACTTGCCGGGCGTTATCGATGATGGCTTGCGACACGCGCACTTCCTGGTAATCGAAGTCGAGCAGGCTGCCGTCGTCGTCGATGCCGCTGATGCCCATAAGGGCGAAATCCACTTTGAATTGCTGGATGAAATCCACCGCCGTCTGCCCAACGATGCCGCCGTCGCTGCGCACCGTGCCGCCGGCCACCAGCACTTCGAAGTCGGCTTTGTCGCTGAGCTGCGCGGCCACGTGCAGGTTGTTGGTGATCACTTTCAAACCACGGTGATTGAGCAGCGCGCGGGCAATGGCTTCGGTGGTGGTGCCGATGTTGATAAATACCGAAGCGTGGTCCGGCACCTGGGCGGCAATCGCCTCGGCGATGCGCTGTTTCTCGTCGCGCATCAGCCCGGCGCGCATGGCGTAGGCGGTGTTCTGGGTGCTTGAAGCCTCGCTCGCCGCGCCGCCGTGGGTGCGGCGCAGCAGGCCCTGTTCGGCGAGCTGATTGATGTCGCGGCGGATGGTTTGCGGGGTGACGGCAAAGGCTTGGGCCAGCTCGTCGATGCTGACGTAACCGCGTTCGCGGGCGAGGTCGAGAATGTCTTGCTGCCGGGGCGCCAGGGTCATTAAGGGCTTCCTTTTTTGCGCCGCATTATAGGCGCTCGGGCATCGGCTGGGGCGCCGTCTACAGGCGCTCGACTTTTGCCGGGTCTGCCTCTAAGGTACGCGAACTTTGTCGGAATTTTCACATTCGAACATGACCCCAGCCATCGACCTGTTAAAAAAAGCCGGCGCCGCGCACCGCGTGCTGAGTTACAGCCACGACCCGAAGGCCGCCTCCTATGGCTTGGAAGCAGCGGAAAAACTCGGCTTGGAGCCGGCCCAGGTGTTTAAAACCCTGCTGGCCGCGAGCGAGAAGGGCGAGTTGTTGGTGGCGGTGGTGCCGGTGGCAGGCACGCTGGATTTGAAAGCCCTGGCGCACGCTGCCGGGGTGAAAAAGGCCGACATGGCCGACCCGGCCGCCGCTCAGCGTTCCACGGGTTATTTGCTCGGCGGCATCAGCCCGCTGGGGCAGAAGAAGCGCCTGCGCACGTTTATCGACGACAGCGCCAAACAACATCCCCACATTTATGTAAGCGCCGGCCGACGTGGCCTGGAAGTGGAATTAGCTGCCGAGGTATTGGCGGCGCATTGCCAGGGGCAGTTTGCGGCCATTGGCCGCGAGTAAACGGTCGGTCCGCGGCGTCGCCTTGGCGATGTCCCCACCCAAAATAACAAGGAAGCGCAGATGTCCCAGTACCTTCTTGCCATCGATCAAGGCACCACCAGCAGCCGCGCCATTGTCTTCAGCGCCCAGGGTTCGCCGGTGTCTCGCGCTCAACAGGAATTCAAACAGTATTTTCCCAAGGACGGCTGGGTTGAGCACGACGGTGAAGACCTGTGGCTGACCACCCTCAAGGTCTGCCGAGAAGCACTGCGCCAGAGCGGCTTGCAGGCATCGGAGGTGGCCGCCATTGGCATCACCAACCAGCGCGAGACCACCTTGGTCTGGGACGCCGCCACTGGCACGCCGATTTACCCGGCCATCGTTTGGCAAGACCGCCGCACCGCCGATTACTGCGCAGGCCTGAAAGAGGCGGGGCATGAGGCAACCGTGGCGGCGAAAACCGGCCTGGTGATCGACCCGTATTTTTCCGCCACCAAGCTGCGCTGGATTTTGCAGAACGTGCCCGGCGCCCGTGAGCGTGCCGAGCAGGGCGAACTGCGCTTTGGCACGGTCGATAGCTTTTTGCTCTGGCGCCTTACCGGCGGCAAGTCGCACAAAACCGACGCCAGCAACGCCTCGCGCACCATGCTGTTCAACATTCACACCCAGCAATGGGACGCCGACCTGCTGGCGCTGTTTGACATCCCGGTCAGCGTGTTGCCGGAAGTGTTGGACTGCGCCGCCGACTTCGGCGTAACCGAAGAAAACTGGTTCGGCAGCAGCATTCCCGTGTTGGGCATGGCGGGCGACCAGCAAGCTGCGCTGGTGGGGCAGGCGTGCTTCCAGCCGGGCATGGTGAAAAGCACCTACGGCACCGGCTGCTTCATGATTCAAAACACCGGCAAGCAGCCGGTGGTGTCGCAAAACCGCTTGCTGACCACCGTGGGTTACCGCCTTAAAGGCGAGGTGACCTATGCGGTGGAAGGCTCGATTTTCGTCGCCGGCGCGGCGGTGCAATGGCTACGTGACGGCATCAAGTTGATCAGCCATGCCCGCGACACGGAAGCGTTGGCCGAGCAAACCGGCGACGCCAGCGGTGTGTTTTTGGTGCCGGCATTCACCGGCCTGGGCGCGCCGTATTGGGATCCAAAAGCCCGTGGCGCGATCTTCGGCTTGACCCGCGACACCGGCATCAAGGAAATCGTCACCGCCGGCTTGCAGTCGGTGTGCTACCAAACCCGCGACTTGCTCGAAGCCATGCGCCAAGACGGCGCCGCCGCCCCCAGCGCCTTGCGGGTGGATGGCGGCATGGTCGAGAACAACTGGGTGATGCAGTTCCTCGCCGACATTCTTGGCGTGCCGGTGGAGCGCCCGGAAGTGACCGAAACCACGGCGCTGGGCGTGGCCTATCTGGCCGGCTTGCAAGCTGGGATCTATCCCGACCTCGACGCCATCGCCCAGCACTGGCATCGCCAGCATCTGTTCGGCCCACGCATGGCCACCGCGCACCGCGAGAAGCTCTACGCCGGTTGGCTGGACGCGGTAAAACGCGTGCGCAGCGACGGCTGATACGCCCGCTGTTGCGCTGGAAAAAGCGCCGGCTGTATCAGGCCGGCCGCTGACAATCTGGGTATCGTGAGCGCCTTCATCCGCTAGGAGCGCGCCCATGTCCCTCGCCTTTCACCAGATCGACGCCTTTACCCAGCGACCGTTTGCCGGCAACCCGGCCATTGTCTACCGGCTGGATCGTTGCGCTGGACGAGGCGCGCATGCAGGCCATCGCCGCCGAGCACAATTTGGCGGAAACCGCATTCGTGGTGAAAGAGGGCGATGTCTGGCACATCCGCTGGTTCACCCCCGCCTGTGAAGTGCCGTTGTGCGGCCACGCCACGCTGGCTACCGCCTTCGCGTTGTTCACCGTGCACGGCGAAACCGCCGATCAACTGAATTTCACCCGCCAATCGGGCGCACTGAGCGTGAGCCGCGAAGGCGAGCGGTTGGGGCGGAATTTTCCCAGCCTGCCCGGCGAACGCTTCGATGCCAGCGCGGCGATTAAAGCGGCGGTAAATGCGCCGATTGTTGAAGTGCTCAACACCGGCAAAGAGCTGTTGGTGGTGCTTGAAACCGAACAAGCGGTACGCGACTGCCAACCCAACCTGGCGGCCGTTGCGCAGCTGCCGTGGCTGGGCATGATCGTCACCGCGCCGGGCGAGCGGCACGACTTCGTCTCCCGCTATTTCGCCCCGGCCATCGGCATTGATGAAGACCCGGTGACTGGCTCGATCCATTGCAGCCTGATTCCCTACTGGGCCGAACGTCTGGGCAAAACCCACTTCGAAGCGTTTCAGCAAGCCGGCGCGCGGCGGTGAGCTGTTTTGCCGTCTCGATGGCGAACGCGTCAGCATTGGCGGCCACGCGGTATTGGTGGCAAGCGGTACGTTGCATCTGTGACCACGTACCGCTGAGCAGCCGGGCGAGGCGCGGGCGGCTGGTTATACTGGCCTAACGTTCCTTATGGAAAAAGGATTGCCAATGCCGTCTCGCCACCAGCCGCTGCGTGTGCGCCGAATCCTCCTAGCCAGCAGCGCTTCGCTGGGCTATCTGTTGCTGTGCTGGCTGGCATTTGCCGGCGGTTTTATGCAGCTGACCCTTGCCGGCATGCTGCTGCTGACCATCGCCGTGGTCGCCAGTACCGCCGGCTTCTTGGCCCTGACCTGGTTCAGTTTCAATCTGCGTTTTCGTGACCCCAGCCTGACGGTGCCGCAGATGAGCTGGGCGATTGGCGTGATTTTCGTCAGCGTCTACTACGCCGACAGCCTGCGTTCGCTGTTCTTGATGATGGTGTTGGTGGTGCTGATGTTCGGCGCCTTCCGGCTGACGTTGGGCGGCTTCGTGCGCATTGGCGTGTTCACCGTCGGCTGTTACGCCGTGCTGATGACCGCGCTGCTGTATCGCGGCGTGCGCTTCGACTGGCACGTGGAGGCGATTCGCGCGTTGGCGTTTTTCGTGCTCACCGGCGGGGTATCGATGCTCGGTCTGGAGATGAGCCGGCTGCGCAATATTTGCAGGAGCGCAACCGCGACCTGCAGGTAGCGCTTGAGCGCATCCAGCAATTGGCCATTACCGACGAGCTCACCGGCTTGTACAACCGCCGCTTCGCCAATGACATCCTCGACCAGCAAAAAGCCCTGGCTGATCGCGGCACCTACGATTTTGTGGTGTGCATGCTCGACCTGGATTTCTTCAAACACGTTAACGACGCCTACGGGCATCCCGGTGGCGACGCGGTGCTGTGCCAGTTGGCGAAGATTCTGCAACGCATGGTGCGAGACGTGGATTTTGTCGCAAGGATGGGCGGCGAGGAGTTCTTGCTGGTGCTTTCGAACACCAACGAAGCCGGCGCTGCCTACGCCATGGAGCGGTTGCGCCAGGCGCTGAAAAACTACGCAGTGGGAAGGCTTCCCACAGCTGCGGCTGACGTTGTCGGTGGGCATCAGCCGCTATGTGAGCCCCGAACCGTGGCAAACCACCTGCAGCGCAGTGACAGCGCGTTGTATCAGGCCAAGGACAGCGGCCGCGATCGGGTGGTTGTGCTTTAGAGCTGACTGCCGGGCGCGGCGAAGGTGACCACCTGTTGCGCCGCGATCCGCACGCCAACGTACTCACCGGGTTGGCGCTGCACATGGCTGGGAAACAACGCGTCCACATGCGCGCCCGTGGCCAGGCGCAAGCGGTACAACGTGCTGGCGCCCTGAAAGCTGCTGCTCAGCACCTGCGCCTGTTGTTCGCCCTGCTCAGTGAAAGTGAGATCGTCGGGGCGTAACAACACGTCCACCGGACTGCCGCTGGACCAATCACGGGCCTGGCAATTGACCACGCCCAGCTCGGTCTGTACCGATTCGCGGCTGAGCAGCTCGCCGCGAATGAAATAGCCCTGGCCGATAAAACTGGCCACAAAGGGCGTTTGCGGGCGGTGGTAGAGGTTGTACGGCGTGTCCCATTGCTGCAGATGGCCTTCTTTGAACACGCCAACCTGATCGCTAACGGCGAACGCTTCTTCCTGGTCATGGGTGACCAGAATGGCGCTGGTGCCGCGCGCTTTGAGAATCTCGCGCACTTCCTGGCTCAAGCGGCGGCGCAGTTCGTTATCGAGGTTGGAAAACGGCTCATCCAGCAGCAGCAATTGTGGTTCCGGGGCCAACGCACGCGCCAACGCCACGCGCTGCTGCTGGCCGCCAGACAATTCATGGGGGTAGCGTTTGCTTAACGTCGACAGCTTCACCAGCTCAAGCAATTCCGCTGTGACCTGGGCGCAATTGGCCTGCTGGCGGATGCCAGAGGCGACGTTGTCAGCAACGGTTAAATGCGGGAAGAGCGCGTAGTCCTGGAACACCATGCCGATGCGGCGCTTCTCGGGCGCCAAGGTGAAGCCGGGGCGCGAGAGCAAGGTGTCGGCGAGCTGGATGTCGCCACTGAGCACCGGCTCAAACCCGGCGATGGCACGCAGCGTCGTGGTTTTGCCGCAGCCAGAAGGGCCAAGCAAGCAGCCGATTTCACCTTCATGCAGCGTGAGATCCAGCTGCTGCACCACGAGGTGGTCGCGGTAGCCGCAGCTGAGGTTTCGCAGGGTCAGCAGTGGCGCCGCACTCATGCCGGGCGGTAGCCGGGCTCGACCAGCATTTCCAGCAGCGCTTTCTGCGCGTGAAGGCGATTTTCAGCTTGGTCCCACGCGCCGGAGCGCGGGTCGTCGAGCAAGTCTTCGCTGATTTCCTCGCCACGGTGAGCGGGCAGGCAGTGCAGGAACAGCACGTCGCTGGCGGCCTGGTCGAGCAGGGCGCGGGTGACTTGGTACGGCGTGAACAGAGCAAGGCGTTCGGCGGCTTCTTCTTCCTGGCCCATGGAGGTCCAGACGTCGGTGCTCACCAGATGGGCGCCGGCCACGGCCTCACGCGGGTCGCGCACGATGGTCACGCGAGTGCCGGCGGCGGCCAGGAAGCTGGCGTTGGGCTCATAGCCTTCAGGGCAGGCCACGCGCAAGTGGAAATCGAACTGCTGAGCGGCTTCGATGTAGCTGTTGCACATGTTGTTGCCGTCGCCGATCCAGGCCACGGTTTTGCCCTGAATCGGGCCGCGCAGTTCTTGGTAGGTCTGCATGTCGGCCAGCAACTGGCAGGGGTGCAGGTCGTCCGACAGGCCATTGATCACCGGCACGCGCGAATGGGCAGCGAATTCGGTGAGGGTGCTGTGGGCGAAGGTGCGGATCATCACGGCATCGAGCATGCGCGACATGACGATGGCGGCATCGCTAACCGGCTCGCCACGGCCGAGCTGGGTATCACGAGGGGACAGGAAAATAGCCTGGCCGCCGAGCTGGATCATGCCGGCTTCAAAAGAGAGGCGGGTGCGAGTGGAGGCTTTTTCGAAAATCATGCCGAGCACGCGATTTTTTAGCGGCTCAAAAAGGATGCCTCGATTGCGCAGGCTCTTCAGCTCGATGCCACGACGGATCAGGCCCAGCAACTCATCGGGCGTGCAGTCCATTAGCGAGAGAAAGTGTCTTGCGCTCATCATTCACTACCTTTTGTACAACGATTGCGCTGGTGAACAAGCCGGGCCTTTTCGGGAAAAGGTTTTCAAAGAAAAAAGGGCTCTACCAGCGGCTGTGGGCCGCACGGTGCGACGAAATGGGGAGGCGGGATCTTATAAGGAAATGTCGCGCCGTGTCATCTTTGGCACGCGTTGCGTTTATACGAGATGTCTCGGTCCTTTATGCGCCTAGGCCTGGCCTGTTTTCCAGGCATAAAAAAACCCCGCCGAAGCGGGGTTTTTTTGAAGCGCGGGGAGTCTTAGACTACCTGTACTTCTTCAGCTTGCATGCCTTTCTGGCCTTTAGCGGCCACGAAAGATACGGTCTGACCTTCTTTCAAGCTTTTGAAGCCATCGGATTGGATAGCTTTGAAGTGCACGAACAGGTCAGCGCCGCCGTTGCTTGGAGTGATGAAGCCGAAGCCTTTTTCATCGTTGAACCATTTAACGGTACCAGTTTCGCGATTAGCCATGGTGTAGATCCTTGAACAGAGTGGATTGCGGCGGGCTACAGGCCCAGCCAGTACTGAGTGCAAAGAGTTATCGGAATACGTGTAGATGGTTGGATCGAGATCTAAACACCAAGTTGCGATTCGCGGTACACATGCAGCACAGTGGCCTAAAGATACGCACTTTGTTGGAGTAATGCGACTAGCGAAGCCTCTGTAATCGATATAAATGGCATATATCTGCCGAAACGCGGCTCCGTTGGCAGTAAAAAACGCTGTAAGGACCGTCTGAAGAACGGTATGGATTCTCCTGATGAGCCCCAATTCATGGGGCTTAAGCCTATGGTGCAGCGGCCTGATGCGCTCCATAGTCAGCACTTAACGACCGAATGCGTCGTGCCAAATAAAAAAGAGGCTAGGCCGTGACCAAGACCCTCCATCACCGTGCGTGCCATTTATGCGAAGCCATTTGTGGGCTGAGCATTGAGACCGAAACCCAGCCCGACGGCACCCAGCAGATCCTTTCTATTAAAGGCGATGCCCTGGACAGCTTCAGCCAAGGCCACATCTGCCCCAAAGCCGTTGCCCTGCAAGATATCCAGCACGACCCCGACCGCCTGCGCCAACCGATGCGCCGCGTCGGCAGCGAATGGCACGCCATTGAGTGGGACGAAGCCTTCGAACTGGTCGCTAGCCGCTTGGCCGACATTCAGACCCGCCATGGGCAGAACGCCGTTGCGGTCTATCAGGGCAACCCGAGCGTGCACAACTACGGGCTGATGACCCACAGCAATTACTTTCTAGGCCAACTGAAAACGCGCAACCGTTATTCGGCAACGTCGGTGGATCAATTGCCTCATCACCTCACCAGCCACTTGATGTACGGCCACGGTTTGCTGATTCCGATCCCCGATATCGATCACACCGACTTTATGCTGATCCTGGGCGGCAATCCGCTGGCGTCCAACGGCAGCATCATGACCGTGCCGAATGTGGAAAAACGCCTGAAAGCCATCAAGGCGCGCGGCGGCAAGGTGGTGGTGGTCGATCCGCGCCGCAGCGAAACGGCGGCTATTGCCGACCAACATATTTTCGTCCGTCCGGGTCAGGATGCGGCGCTGCTGTTTGGCGTGCTCAATACCCTGTTTGAAGAAGGCCTGACCCGCGTCAGCCATCTGCCAGTCGAAGGGCTGGACGAGGTGCGCAGCGCCGTGGCGGCCTTCACCGCGGAGGCCATGAGCGCGCTGCGGCGTGCCGGCTGAGACGATTCGCCAGCTGGCGCGAGATTTTGCCGCCGCCGATTCGGCTGTGTGCTACGGCCGTATGGGCGTTTCCACCCAGGTGTTTGGCACGCTCTGTCAGTGGGTGGTGCAACTCATCAATCTGGTGACTGGCAACCTCGACCGGGTCGGCGGCGTGCTGTGCACCGAGCCGGCGGTGGATTTGGTGGCAAGCACGTCGGGCGGTCATTTCAGTCGCTGGCAGAGCAGGGTGTCTGGCCTGCCGGAGTACGGCGGTGAATTGCCGGTTTCGGCATTGGCCGAAGAGATGCTGACGCCGGGAGAAGGGGCAGATTCGCGCGTTAATCACTGTCGCGGGCAACCCCGTGCTGTCGACGCCCAACGGCCGCCAATTGGAGCAGGCGTTGGATGGCCTGGAGTTCATGCTGTGCATCGACTTCTATATCAACGAAACCACCCGCTACGCCGACCTGATTCTGCCGCCGACCGCGCCGCTTGAGCACGATCATTACGACACCACCTTCAACGTATTCGCCGTGCGCAACGTCACCCGCTTTAACGAGCCGGTACTGGCCAAACCGCAAGGCGCGCTGCATGACTGGGAAATTTTCGTCGGGCTCGCCAAAGCCTTTGCCAGCAAGACCGAGGCAACCCTCAAGCCGACCATGGAGCCGGCGAAGATGATCGACATGGGCCTGCGCATGGGCCTGTATGGCGACAGCTCCGAGCACAAGTTGTCGGTCGCCATGTTGCGCGAACACCCCCATGGCATCGATCTGGGCGCTTTGAAACCGAATCTGTTGGCGCGTTTGAAAACCCCAAGCAAAACCGTGCTGGCAGCGCCGCAGATTTTGCTCGATGACATCGCCCGTTTCGCGGCGCAGCCGGTACCGCAACCCGGTGAGCTGGTGCTGATTGGCCGCCGCCATGTGCGCAGCAACAACTCCTGGATGCACAACTATCACCGGCTGGTGAAGGGCAAACCACGTCATCAACTGCTGATGAATCCGGCCGACATGGCTAGTCGCGCGCTTACTGACGGACAGCGCGTCAGTGTGCGTTCGCGTGTAGGCATGATTGAAGTAGAAGTCGCCGGCAGCGATGACATGATGCCTGGCGTAGTGAGCTTGCCGCACGGCTGGGGCCACGGCCGGCCGGGCGTGCAAATGGCGATTGCCAGCGCACAACCAGGTGCCAGCGCCAACGACCTGACGGATGAACGCCACCTCGACGTGCTGTCCGGCAATGCGGCGCTCAATGGCGTGCCGGTTGTGGTGGCAGCGGCGTAGGCACTCTCACTACGACGATAGGAGGGTCGAGCCAAGTGCGCGGCTTTCCGATACAATGCGCGTCACCGTGTCGGCCCGTGAGTCGGCGAGTTTGACAGTCAGATAGGCCTTAGTGCTGAGGTACCCATGGATATCATCGAAACTATCAAAGAGCAGATCGCGAACAACGCCATCCTGCTGTACATGAAAGGCTCGCCGAACGCCCCGCAATGTGGCTTCTCGTCGAAAGCCGCTCAGGTTGTCATGGCATGCGGCGAAAAATTCGCCTACGTCGACATCCTGCAAAACCCTGAAATCCGCGCCAACCTGCCGAAATACGCTAACTGGCCAACCTTCCCGCAACTGTGGGTCGGTGGTGAGTTGGTTGGTGGTAGCGACATCATGGTTGAGATGTTCGAAAACGGTGAGCTGCAAACTATGGTTAAAGCCGCCGCTGCCAAAGCCGACGCTTGATTAGCTGACGCGCAATAAAAAGCCCCGCCGAAGCGGGGCTTTTTTATTGCCTGACGATTTACTCGTCCATCTGCGACTGCAGGTAGTTCTGCAGGCCGACTTTGTCGATCAGGCTGAGTTGGGTTTCCAGCCAGTCGATGTGCTCTTCCTCGGAGCAGAGGATGTCTTCGAGCAGTTCGCGGCTGGCGTAGTCGCCAATGCTCTCGCAGTAAGCGATGGCTTCCTTCAGGTCGATGTGCGCTTTGTGTTCGATCCTCAGGTCGCACTCGAGCATCTCTTTGGTGTTCTCGCCGATCAGAATCTTGCCGAGGTCTTGCAGGTTCGGCAGGCCTTCCAGGAACAAGATGCGCTTGATCAGCTTGTCCGCGTGTTTCATCTCGTCGATGGACTCGTGGTACTCATGCTCGCCCAGTTTCTTCAGGCCCCAGTCTTCGTACATGCGCGCATGCAGGAAGTATTGGTTGATGGCGACCAGCTCGTTGCCGAGGATTTTGTTGAGGTGCTGGATGACTTTCTTGTCGCCTTTCATGTCTGCGGCCTGCCGTGCAAAGGGGTGATAGCGTGAGAGTCTGCCCCTGCATCATTACGCTGTCAAATGTAAGTAGTTGAATTTAAACGGAAAATAAACCCGAATACGAATGTTTAGATTCTGCGTCTTGGCGCTAACTAGTTGAATTTCAGGCATAAAAAAACCGGACACTCGGTCCGGTTTTTTGGGAAATTGACTACTTTACGCCGCAGAAAATTGTGCTGGATAACCGAGCGCGGCTTGGCTGCTTTGCACTTCAGTCAGCGCTTCGCGTACCACTTTCTTGGCCAGCGTCGCGCATTTGCCGCACTGGCTGGCGACTTCCAGCGACTCACGAACGTCGCGGTAGCTGCAGCAACCTTCGTAGATTGCATCGCGGATCTGACCGTCGGTGACACCCATGCAGAGGCATACGTACATATAAGGCCCGGACTCAAAGTGACTTGATGCGGAGGATATTAATGTTAATGAGAATGCTTGTCAAAAACTAGACCGAGCGTTTCTCATTGATATTCACTCGGGGCGATGAACGGTCCCACGCATTATTTCACGCATGAAAAAACCCGGCGCAGAGGCCGGGTTTTTTTTAAGCGGAGCAGGGCAGTGATCAGTCGTCGAAATCCTGCCAGCCGCCCATTTCCTTCCAACGGTTCACGATGCCGCAGAACAGCTCGGCGGTTTTCTCGGTGTCGTATCGCGCGGAGTGCGCCTCGCGACCGTCGAAATCCATGCCCGCCGCCTGACACGCCCGTGCAAGCACGGTTTGCCCGTAGGCGAGGCCGGCGAGGGTGGCGGTGTCGAAGCTGGAGAAGGGGTGGAACGGGTTGCGCTTCAGGTCATTGCGCGCGACGGCCGCATTGAGAAAGCCCAAGTCAAAACTGCTGTTGTGGCCCACCAGGATGGCGCGTTTGCAGCCGTTGGCTTTCAGCGCTTTGCGGATGCCACGGAAAATATCGGTCAATGCCGACTCTTCGCTAACCGCCATGCGCAGTGGGTGATCGAGCTTGATGCCGGTGAACTCCAGCGCAGCCGCTTCGATATTGGCGCCTTCAAACGGCTCGATACGGAAGAAGTAGGTGTGCTCCGGAAACAGAAAACCCTTTTCGTCCATGCCCACGGTGACGGCTGCAATTTCCAGCAGGGCGTCGGTGGCAGAGTTGAAACCGCCAGTCTCCACATCGACCACCACCGGCAAATAGCCGCGAAACGCGCGGCCATGGGGTGGCGCGAATTGCTGCTGCCGCCTTCCGGTTCGTCGTCGTAGTTGTCTTCACTCACGCGGTTTGCTCCAGCAAGCGCCAGCGCAGTTTTTCACCGGCGCGCAGCGGGACGACACTGTGCTCGCCAAGCGGCAAGCTGGTCGGGGCGGTCCATTCTTCACGGACCAGGGTAATGGTATCGGTATTGCGCGGCAGGCCGTAGAAGTCCGGGCCGTGCTGGCTGGCAAAGCCTTCCAGCTTGTCCAGCGCGTTACGTTGCTCGAATGCTTCGGCGTACAGCTCAATCGCCGCGTAGGCCGTGTAGCAGCCGGCGCAACCGCAAGCGGCTTCTTTGGCGTGCTGAGCGTGGGGCGCCGAGTCGGTGCCGAGGAAGAACTTGGCGCTGCCGCTAGTGGCGGCGTCCAGCAGGGCTTCCTGGTGCACGTTGCGCTTGAGAATTGGCAGGCAATAGAAGTGCGGGCGAATGCCGCCAACCAGCATATGGTTGCGGTTGTACAGCAGGTGGTGAGCCGTGATCGTCGCGCCGACATTGGCCGGGGCGCTGTTGACGAACTGCACCGCATCGCCAGTGGTGATGTGTTCGAACACCACTTTGAGCGTAGGAAAACGCTCGACCACACGGGTCAAGTGCTCATCGATAAACACCTTTTCGCGATCGAATACGTCGATTTCGCCGCGCGTCACTTCGCCGTGTACCAGCAGTGGCAAGCCCACTTCAGCCATGGCTTCGAGCACGTGAAAAATCTTGTCGACGCTGGTCACGCCGGAATCGGAATTGGTCGTGGCGCCGGCTGGATACAGCTTGGCGGCGTGTACGAAACCGGATGCCTTGGCGCTGCGAACATCGTCCGGGCTGGTGAGGTCGGTGAGGTACAGCACCATCAGCGGTTCAAAATGGCTGCCGGCCGGGCGGGCGGCAAGAATGCGCTGGCGATAGCCATCGGCTTCGGCGGCGTTGTGCACCGGCGGCACCAGGTTCGGCATGATGATGGCGCGACCGAAGGTGCGCGCGACGTCGGCGACCGTATGAGGCAGCACCGCGCCGTCGCGCAGGTGAATATGCCAGTCGTCCGGACGCAGCAGGGTGAGGCGGTCAGTCATGGGGGGCGATACCAGATCAGCGAAATTTGTGCGGTGAAAACTGCTGCGAATGCTACCGGAAAAGCCTGGTAGCGGCACCCGCTATCAAGTTTTCCAAACGCCAACCGATACCCCACTCAGAACGCCGTAATTCTTCATGGAGCCTACCGTGCGCCAGCGCTATCTCGCCTTGTTCAGCTTATTCGCCAGCCTGCCGGCCATGGCGATCACCTTCCAAACGCGCCTGGAAAAGGTCGAATGGAAGGTCGACGGCGATCAATTCGAGTGCCGCTTGTCGCAGGACATCACCGATTTCGGCCAAGGCCACTTCGTACGCCGTGCCGGTGAACAGGTCACTTTCCGCCTGCAAGCCCGCGAACGCTGGCTGGGTGCAGGTTCGGCCACCCTGGTTGCTGCCGCAGCACCGTGGCAACCAGGGCGAGGCGACATCAATCTGGGTCGGGTCACGGTCGACAACGGCGCCATGCCTTTTAACAGCAGCCAGCAGCAAGGCGCGCGCATGCTCACCGGGTTACTGGAAGGTCGCAGTCCCGTAGTGCGCCACCGCATGCCGGACGGCGGCGAGGGCGTTGAAGTTCGCCTGCTGCCGGTCAAGTTCAACAAGGCCTACCACGATTACCTGGACTGCACGACCAAGCTGCTGCCCGTCAATTTCGACCAGATCAAACAAGTGCAAGTGGCCTTTCCGGGTGGCGGCGCCGACCTGGATGAACTTTCTCGCGCGAAGCTGGAAATCATCCTGCAGTACCTCAAGGCTGATCCGAGCGTTAACCATATCGAGCTGGACGGCCATTCCGACAACGGCGGCAACCGCCTCACCAACCTGGATATGTCCCGCCGTCGCGCGTTAGCCGTGCAGGAATATTTCAAGGCCAATGGCATCCCTGAAAGCCAGTTTGTCGTTCGCTTCCACGGTGAGCGTTATCCGCTGGTTCCCAACACTAATGCCGCCAACCGTGCGAAAAATCGCCGGGTAACCGTGCATTTGTCCCGCGAACCCATGCCGCCAGCGCCCCCCACTCCCGCGACCGCGCCGATAAAACCTGCTGCCACGTCCTGATTGCAGGTTGTGCGCTTCCCGTCGTTTAGACGAAAGAATCCGTCGCTTCATCGTCATTAGCTGTCGCGCCTCTGTAAATTGTGCGGCGCGGCCAGTAGAATCGCGGGTTTTCCGTAGAACCCCGTGGAGTGATGGCATGGCGGACGTAAAGAAGGTTGTCCTGGCGTATTCCGGTGGCCTGGACACTTCGGTGATTCTCAAGTGGCTGCAAGACACCTATCAATGTGAAGTGGTGACATTCACCGCCGATCTCGGTCAAGGCGAAGAAGTTGAGCCAGCCCGTGCCAAGGCACAGGCCATGGGCGTCAAGGAAATCTTCATCGACGACCTGCGCGAAGAGTTCGTTCGCGACTTCGTTTTCCCCATGTTCCGCGCCAACACCGTGTACGAAGGCGAGTACCTGCTGGGTACGTCCATCGCCCGTCCGCTGATCGCCAAACGTCTGATCGAAATCGCCAACGAAACCGGCGCTGACGCCATTTCCCACGGCGCCACCGGCAAAGGCAACGACCAGGTTCGCTTCGAGCTCGGCGCTTATGCGTTGAAGCCTGGCGTAAAAGTGATCGCTCCGTGGCGTGAGTGGGATTTGCTCTCGCGTGAGAAGCTGATGGACTACGCCGAAAAGCACGCCATCCCGATCGAGCGTCACGGCAAGAAGAAATCGCCGTACTCCATGGATGCCAACTTGCTGCACATCTCCTACGAGGGCGGCGTGCTGGAAGACACCTGGACCGAGCACGAAGAAGACATGTGGAAATGGACCGTCTCCCCTGAGAACGCTCCAGACAAACCGACCTACTTGGAACTGACCTACCGCAACGGTGACATCGTCGCCCTCGACGGCGTGGAAATGTCCCCGGCCACCGTGCTCGCCACGCTGAACAAAATCGGCGGCGAAAACGGTATTGGTCGTCTCGACATCGTGGAAAACCGTTACGTCGGCATGAAATCCCGTGGCTGCTACGAGACGCCCGGCGGCACCATCATGCTGCGTGCTCACCGCGCCATTGAATCGATCACCCTGGACCGCGAAGTCGCTCACCTCAAAGACGAGCTGATGCCCAAGTACGCCAGCCTGATCTACACCGGCTACTGGTGGAGCCCTGAGCGTCTGATGCTGCAACAGATGATCGACGCCTCGCAGGCCCACGTGAACGGTGTGGTGCGTCTGAAGCTGTACAAAGGCAACGTCATCGTCACTGGTCGCAAGTCGGAAGGCTCGCTGTTCGACGCCAACATCGCCACCTTTGAAGAAGACGGCGGCGCCTACAACCAGGCCGACGCGGCTGGCTTTATCAAGTTGAACGCCTTGCGCATGCGCATCGCCGCCAACAAGGGTCGCAAGCTGTTCTGATAAGCTTTTGCGGCTGACCAAACCCCGGCCACGAGCCGGGGTTTGCATTTATAAGCCTGTCACAGGCAACCGATGAGGAACGACTGATGAGACTGCTGCACACCATGCTGCGCGTCGGCGATATGGACAAATCCATCGCGTTTTATACCGAAGTGCTGGGCATGACCCTGCTGCGCCGCAAAGACTACCCCGACGGCCAATTCACCCTGGCATTCGTGGGCTACGGCAACGAAGCGGACAACAGCGTGATCGAGCTGACCCACAACTGGGGCGTCGAGAACTATGAGCTCGGCACCGGTTATGGCCACATCGCGCTGGAAGTGGCCGACGTCTACAAAGCCTGCGAAGACATCCGCGCCCGTGGCGGAAAAATCACCCGCGAGCCAGGCCCGATGAAGCACGGCACCAGCATTCTGGCCTTCGTCGAAGATCCGGATGGCTACAAAATTGAACTGCTGTCGCCCTCGCGCGGCGACTAAAGAATGCCCTGTAGGAGCTAGCTTGCTAGCGAACCCTGCAAACGCTGATTTCCGAGTTTCCAGGCTTCGCGACCAAGGTCGCTCCTACAAAAGCGACATAGCGCCCAATAAAAAGCCCGACATCATGTCGGGCTTTTTATTGGCAGATCAGAAATCAAAATCGTATTCGGCCAGTTGTTTGTGCAACCGTCGCTCTTCCAAGAGGTTGTCGATGATGCGGCGCTTGGTCAGGTTGGTTTTTGCCACCTCAACCGGTGCTTCCACCACTTCCTCGCTTTCGTCACTTACTACGTCTTCGTCGAGTTCCAGTTCTTCTTTGCTAGTGCTCATTGACGTCCACTCCGGCTACAGGGCCATTGGCGCACCTTATATAGGCAAATTCGGGACGGGTAAAAAAGATTTTTTCAATCGAGCGATAGTAGGAACATCAAAAAGTCAATCGTCCGAGGTTTTGGCTTTGTACTCGCACAGGTCTTCAATCCGACAGCTACCACACCGTGGCTTGCGGGCGAGGCACACATAACGGCCGTGCAAAATCAGCCAATGGTGCGCATCCATCAAAAAATCCTTGGGCACAAACTTCAGCAGTTTCTTCTCCACCTCCACCACGTTTTTGCCCGGTGCGATGTTGGTGCGGTTGCTGACGCGAAAAATGTGCGTGTCCACGGCCATCGCCAGTTGCCGGAACGCGGTGTTGAGCACCACGTTAGCGGTCTTGCGGCCCACGCCTGGCAAGGCTTCCAGCGCTTCGCGGTCTTCCGGCACCTGGCTGCCGTGTAGCTCGATAAGGCGTCGGCACGTTTCGATCACGTTCTTGGCTTTGCTGTTGTACAGGCCAATGGTCTTGATGTACTCGCTCAACCCGTCCACGCCCAGCGCGTAAATCGCCTCCGGGGTATTGGCCACCGGGTACAACTTGGCCGTGGCTTTGTTGACGCTGACGTCGGTGGCCTGCGCCGAGAGAATCACCGCAATCAGCAGCTCGAACGGCGTGGTGTAGGCCAGCTCGGTCTTCGGCTCGGGGTTGTCTTCGTGCAGGCGGCGAAAAATTTCGTAGCGTTTAGCGGCGTTCATCGGCGGTCGGGTCGGCAGAAAGAGAAGAGGGTTGGGAAGAGGGAAACACTGATCGGGACAACGCCCACAGCGCGCCCAGCACTATAAACGCGCCGGGTGCCAGGGCGAAAAGCGGCAATCCGCTAAAGCCGGGAACAGACCAGCCAGAAGCGCTTGGGCCGAACAGCCACTCGGCATGGCTAAGCAGTGTGCCTCGGCCGAGCAATTCGCGCAGCGCGCCGAGCAGCAGGGCGACCCCGCTGAACAGCAAACCGTGGCGCAGCCCTTGTAGCGCGTTTGCCGGCGCCTGCACTACCGCGAGCAGAAGCAGCGGCACGAAAATCCCCAGGGCGGTGCGCAGCTCCAGCGCGGTGGCTTGCAGCAGCAAGTCCGCGACGGTCAGCAAGGCGCACGCCGCCAGTAGCAGAACCGCGCGCCGTAACGTGGCGTCCAGTCGGCGCAACAGTCCAGCCAGCACGCCCAATGCAATCAGCAGCAGTAGCGCCACCAAGCTCAGTCCCAGGCTTTTTACAAGCATATCGCTGGCACCCAGCAGCGGCGCCAGGGCTAGCCAATTAAGCGGCCTCATGGCGCCACCCCTTGAAGCAGGTGAGCTTTATGCGCATCGAAATACCGCAGGCCTTGTTGTACCGCCTGGCTGACCGCCCGCGATGTCACGGTGGCGCCCGCCATCTGGTCGAATGGGCCGCCGTCGGCTTTCATCCGCCAATCGGCATCGCCGGCGCTGCGACCGAAAAAACCGCGCAACCACGGGCTTCTTGCCGCGTTGCTGAGGTCTGCCAGGCCTGGCGTTTCCCGTTCGCTCAGCACCTTGACGGCCAATAGCTGCCCCGACGGCGCGATGGCCAACAGCAACTCAATGCTGCCTTCGTACCCTTCGCCGCGCGTTGGAAGCAGCACCGCGACAGGCACGCCGTTTAAGGTGGCGAGGTAGCCAAACGACGGCTCCGGCAGGCGCAGCTGCTCGCTATCGGCCAAGGCAATCGGTGCCGCAGTCGGATGATTGTCGTAACTGCCGGGCGCCAGCAAATCCAACAAGGCGCGCTCGCTGGCGGCCTGCCGTTCCCTGGCGATCTGGTCGCCGAGCAGGTGCTGAACGCCCACCACGGCAGTCATCAGCGCGAGCAATAACGCGCCGATAACCAGCGCATTGCGCCTAGTCATTCGTCACCTCCGCGATGGGTTTCAGGGCCCGCCGCTCGATGATCGGCACCATCAGGTTCATGCCGAGTACGGCGAAGGCCATGCCGTCAGCGTAGTTGCCCCAGGTGCGGATCACGTACAGCCACAGCCCAACGCCGATGCCGAACCACAGGCTGGCGCGGTCGCTGCCAGGGCCGGACACGGGCTCGGTGGCGATAAAAAATGCGCCCAGCATCGTCGCGCCGGAGAACAGATGAAAAAACGGCGAGCCGTTGGAATCCGAGCCGGAGCCGTTCCAGCACAGCAAGCTGGCCACAAACAACGCCCCGAGCACGCCCACCGGCGTGTGCCAACGAATGACCTTGCGCTGAATCAGCAACAGGCCGCCAAGCAGAAACGCCACATTCACCCAGCCGGCCTGCCAATGGCTGAACGCTGGGTTGCGTTGGAACAGTTCGTCCACCGTCAGCCGGTCGTTGTGCTTGAGGCTGTCGAGCACCGTGGCCTGGCTCCAGCCGTCCACCGGCACCGGCCCGATAAAAATGTGCTGTAACCCGGCAAACAAACCGTGGGCATCGCCCGGCGCGGGCCATTGCGTCATCTGCGCGGGGAAGGCCAGCAGGGCGAAGGCGTAGCCGAGCATGGCGGGGTTGAACGGGTTTTTGCCGAAGCCGCCGAACAGCGCTTTGCCGACAAGATGAGCAAACGCCGCTGCACTGACGCTCAGCCACCACGGCGCGTACGGCGGCAGCGCCAACGCCAGCAAGGTGGCGGTCACCAGCGCGCTGCCGTCGCCCAGCCACTCGACATCGCCGAGCGAAAAGTGCGCTGCCCCTTGCACACGTCGCGTCAGCGCTTCACACGCCAGCGCCGTGGCCAGGCCGAGCAGCAATTGCAGCAACGTGCCCCAACCGAAGTGCCAGCACAGCACCAGCGCACCGGGCACGCAGGCGAGCAACACCCATTGCATGCCAGGGCGCGGGTCGAACGCCGGATTAGCCGGGCTGGTAGGCATCGAGCTTTTCCTGCGCCTGGTGCAGACGCTGCTGCGCCTTGGCCAGCGCCGCCTCATCGACAGGCTGACGACGCTGCAACTTGTTGACCTCGGCACGGGCCATCACCAGGTCGGTTTTCAGGTCGCGCAAGCCGGTGTCGACAGGGCGCTTGTCGATGCGCTGCAGGTCTGGCGCCGGCTTGTTGCAGGCGTCTTCGGCCTGGTGCAACGCCGTTTCGGCCGCCAGCAGAGCCGCTTGCAACGGCTGCAATTCGCTTGCCCCGGCGCCGCTGCCTTCGGCGGTTTTCAGCGCCGCGCGTGCGACGGCGAGATTGACCTTGGCTTTCTTCAACGCCACCTGGCTGTCTTCGCTGGCAGCAGGCTTGGCCGCTTGCAGCGCTGCTTGCGCCGCCGCCGCAGCCTGGCCCAATGCCTCAACCTGCTGCGCCAGTTCCGGTGTGCCGTAAGTGGCGAGTTGTTTTTGCGCCTTGCTGTAGGCCACCTGCGCCATGGCCGCTTCGATTTTCAGGCGCTTGACCCGCTCATCGAGGCTGACGGATTTCTGTGTTTTCACTCGCTCGATGGCCGCTTGCACGGGATCCAACGCCATCGCTTGAGGTTGTGCCTGGCGCTCAGCGCGCGCTGCACGGTCGCGCTGGCGACGCGCTTCGTCCCGTTGCAAGCGAGCCTGGTGATTTTCATGGCGCCAGCGGAAATGATCGGCACGCAGTCGCTGCTCCTGCGCGGCGGGTTCGGGCAGCGTCTGCAGGTCGATGCAATCAACCGGGCAGGGCGCCACACACAATTCGCAGCCGGTGCATTCGTCGGTGATCACGGTGTGCATCAGCTTGGCCGCGCCGACAATGGCATCCACCGGGCATGCCTGAATGCACTTGGTGCAGCCGATGCATTCGGCCTCGCGAATAAACGCCACCTGCGGGGCAATGGGCGGCAGTTCCGGTGGTAGCACCGGCACCTTCAGCAACTGCGCCAAAGCTTGAATGGTGGCCTCGCCGCCGGGCGGGCATTTGTTGATCGCCTCACCCTGGGCGATGCCCTCGGCGTAAGGCTTACAGCCGGGGTGCCCGCACTTGCCGCACTGGGTTTGCGGCAACAAGGCGTCGATGGCAGTGATCAGGCTACTCATAGCGGCGCCAGCCCTTGCAGACCCAGCAGCACAACGCCGATCAAGCCCGCGCCAATCAGCAACAGCGGCGCGCCGCGAAAGGCCACTGGCACAGCGTCGTGGTCAATGCGACCAAGCAGATCGCCCAGCACCTGCAACGCCAACCAGAAACCCAGTCCACCGCCAATGCCTTGCGCCACGGCCAGCGCGAAGGTGTGAGGTTCGGCCAGTAAGATGCTTGCGAGCGCGGCGGCGCTGGAGATAAACAAGGGCAAAGCTTCGCGAGCAAGCTCGCTCCTACGGAAAACGGAAACCGCCAGCCAGGCGAGCGCGGCCAGCAGTGGCACGTACAGAAACAAGCGAAGGAAATCGAGCTTAAGCGGCAGCAACACGCCGTGAAACAGCAGCCAACCCAGCGGCGTCGCGAGGGCAATCAACACCGCACTCACCCGCCCCAACTGCGCCATGCGTGCCGGGTGCGTGCCCACGGCATCGGCGCCAGCAGGCAGTAGCACCAGCAGGTTGTTCACCAAGGCGGCGCCAAGCAGGGCGAGGAAAAAAGCAGTCATTGCGCGCGGGTTTCGTTGTGTTGCCAGAGAGGGGCGCCATTATCGGGGATGGCGCCAGCTCGGTACAGCTACGCGTAGATCAGGCGGTCTTGCGCCGCGTCACCTTGCGCCACAACCAACGCACCAGCAGCGCCAGCGGGAACAGCACGATCAGGAACGGAATGCTGTAGCCCAGCACTTCCAAGGCTTTGGTGGAGCCGTCGGTGGCGTTGTCGAGCAGGTTGCCGAAGGCCTCGCCGATGCGGCTGAAGCGGCTGGGGCGTTGTTCTTGGGTGTTGAAGGTGAGGGTCAGCAGGTTGGTGTCGATGCGCCGTTGTTGCTGCGCGGCTTCCTGGGAGGTGGCGTCGAGTTGAACTTGCACCTCGGCCATTTCGCGGGCGAGGGCGAGCATGTCGCTGACGCTGAGGTCTTTGCGGTCTTGGAATTGTTCGAGGGTTTTGTATTGGCGTTGCAGGCGCTCGCGCACTTGGTTGTTGTCGGAGACGGCCTGGGCGAGGTCTTCGGCGCGGGTGGTGCGGCTGACCAGCTTGCCGCCTTCGCCCGCGAGGGACACGAGCTTTTCAACGCCGTCGGGCACGATGCGCACGCGCAGTTGCCCGGCGTTGTAGCTGCTTTCGCCTTGTTCGATGCCAAGCAGGTCGCATTGGCCAAAGCGGCCGCTGGTGCAGGCTTCACGCGTATCGGCCAGGCGCTGGCGCACGGCTGCTTTGTCCAGTTCGAGGGTGACGTAGTGTTCGTACGCCAGGAACGCCCCGGCTTTGGCTTTCTCGCCCTGAACGTCGGCGCTGCCGGAAACGGCGTTATCGCTCGAGTAGCCGTCTTGTTTGCCGCACCCGGCCAGCGCCAGAAGCAGCAGGGGAACAATCCAAAAAGCTTTCATCGTCGCTTCCTTGCAGAAATAAAAAAACGGGGCTGATCGCTCAGCCCCGTCTGATGGTGACGTTACTTAACGCGCTGACCCGGCTTGGCGCCGCTGTCCGGACTGAGCAGGTAAATTTCTTCGCCGCCAGGGCCGGCCGCCAGCACCATGCCTTCCGACACGCCGAACTTCATCTTGCGTGCAGCCAGGTTGGCCACGTAGAGGGTCAGGCGACCTTCCAGCTTGCTTGGGTCCGGGTAGGCGCTTTTGATGCCGGAGAACACGTTGCGCTTGGCATCGCCAATGTCGAGCGTCAGGCGCAGCAGCTTGTCGGCGCCTTCAACGAACTCGCATTTTTCGATCAGGGCAATGCGCAGGTCGACGGCGGCGAAGGCGTCGAAACCGATTTCGGCGGCCAGCGGGTCTTTGCTCAGTTCGCCATTGCCAGCGGCGGCGGGTGCAGCGGCTTCGCTGCTGGCCAGGTCTTCTTTCGAGGCGTCGGTCATGGCTTCCACGGCTTTAGGGTCGATGCGGGTGAGCAGGGGCTGGAACGCGTTGAGCTGATGGTTGGCCAGCAGCGTTTTGTGGTCGTTCCAGGTCAGCGGCGGCACGTTGAGGAACGCTTCGGCATCGCGCGCCAGGGTCGGCAGCACGGGCTTGAGCAGAATCACCAACTGGCGGAACAGGTTGATGCCCAGGGCACACACGGCCTGCACTTCGTCTTGCTTGCCTTCCTGTTTGGCCAGCGCCCACGGCGCTTTGTCGGCAATCCAGGCGTTGGCGCGGTCGGCCAGTGCCATGGTTTCGCGCATGGCGCGGGCGAAGTCGCGCGCTTCATAGGCTTCGGCAATGCTTGGGGTGGCGGCCAGAAAGGCGTCGGTCAGTTCAGGCGCGGCGTTGGTGTCGACCAGCACGCCGCCGTTGCCTTTGTGAATAAAGCCGGCGCAGCGGCTGGCGATGTTCACCACTTTGCCGACCAGGTCGGAGTTGACCTTCTGCACGAAGTCTTCGAGGTTCAGGTCCAGATCGTCCACGCCACGGCTGAGTTTGGCCGCGTAGTAATAGCGCAGGTATTCCGGCGACAGGTGATCGAGGTAGGTGCGCGCCTTGATAAAGGTGCCGCGCGATTTCGACATTTTCTGGCCGTTAACGGTCAGGTAACCGTGCACGTTGATGCCGGTCGGCTTGCGGTAGCCGGCGCCTTCGAGCATGGCCGGCCAGAACAGGGCGTGGAAGTTGACGATGTCTTTACCGATGAAGTGGTACAGCTCGGCCGTCGAATCCTTGTTCCAGAAGGCGTCGAAATCCAGCTCTGGCGTGCGGTCGCACAGGTTCTTGAAGCTGGCCATGTAGCCAATCGGCGCATCCAGCCACACGTAGAAATACTTGCCCGGCTCGTCCGGAATTTCGAAGCCGAAATAGGGCGCATCGCGGGAGATATCCCACTCTTGCAAGCCGGAATCCAGCCACTCGGCGAGCTTGTTGGCGACCGCGTCGTGCAAGGTGCCGCTGCGGGTCCAGCTTTGCAGCATGGCCTGGAATTCAGGCAGCTTGAAGAAGAAGTGCTTGGAGTCTTTCAGCACCGGCACGGCGCCGGAAATGGCCGAGCGCGGGTTCTTCAGTTCGGTAGGCGCGTAGGTGGCGCCGCATTTTTCGCAATTGTCGCCGTACTGGTCTTCGGTGCCGCACTTCGGGCAGGTGCCCTTGATGAAGCGGTCGGCCAGGAACATGCCTTTTTCCGGGTCGAAGTACTGGGTAACCGAACGGGTGGCGATGTGGCCTTTGTCGCGCAGGGCCAGGTAAATCGAGGTCGACAGCGCGCGGTTCTCTTCCGAGTGCGTGGAGTGGAAGTTGTCGAAATTCACCAGAAAGGCGGCGAAGTCGGCGCTGTGCTCGGCTTTGACGTTGTCGATCAGTTGCTGCGCGGTGATGCCTTCTTTCTCAGCGCGCAACATGATGGCCGAGCCGTGAGCGTCGTCTGCGCAGACATAAATGCATTGATTGCCGCGGTGCTTCTGAAAGCGCACCCAGATATCGGTTTGGATGTACTCGAGCATATGGCCAAGGTGAATCGAACCGTTGGCATAGGGCAGGGCGCTGGTGACGAGGATTTTGCGGGGCTCGGACATGGTAATCGGCTGCACTGGCATTACGAGGGAAGTCGGCAACTATAAAGGCGTGGCGGTTTTTTTTCATCCGCATCGCGGCTCAAGCCGCTCCTAAGACCGCACCGTTGTGTAGGAGCGGCTTCAGCCGCGATGCTTTTAATCCACACCCTATTGGCTTGAAGTAAGATGCCCGCCTGTTTTGCTCAGTCTTTCGGAGTTGCCCCATGAGCACCGTTACCCGCCAGCTGGTCGAAGCGACCCTGCGCCAGTTCACTGATCCCAACCTCAGTCAAGACCCCGTCGGCGCCGGTTGCCTGCGCGATGTCAGCATCGACGGTGCCAAGGTGCGCGTGCGCCTGGAGCTGGGTTACGCCGCCGACCTGTTCAAGAATGGTTGGGCGCAAATGCTGCAAATGGCCCTGGAAAATGTCGACGGCATCGACAGCGCCACGGTGCAGATCGACACCCACATTGCCGCCCACAAAGCCCAGGCTCAGGTGCCCGGTTTGGCCAATGTGAAAAATGTGATTGCCGTAGCCTCGGGCAAGGGCGGCGTGGGTAAATCCACCACGGCTGCCAACCTGGCCCTGGCCCTGGCGCGCGAAGGCGCCAAGGTCGGCATTCTCGATGCCGATATCTACGGCCCCAGCCAAGGCATCATGTTTGGCATTCCTGAGGGCACCCGCCCGCAGGTGAAAGAGCAGAAGTGGTTCGTGCCGATCAAGGCCCACGGCGTTGAAGTGATGTCCATGGCGTTCCTCACCGACGACAACACGCCGATGGTCTGGCGCGGGCCGATGGTGTCCGGTGCGTTGCTGCAACTGGTCACGCAAACCGCGTGGGGCGACCTAGATTATTTGGTCGTCGACATGCCGCCCGGCACCGGCGACATCCAGCTGACCCTGGCGCAGAAAGTGCCCGTGGCCGGTGCCGTGATTGTTACCACCCCGCAAGACCTGGCCCTGCTGGACGCCCGCAAAGGCGTGGAAATGTTCCGCAAAGTGAACATTCCGGTGCTGGGCGTGGTGGAGAATATGGCCGTTCATATCTGCTCCAACTGCGGCCATGCCGAGCACCTGTTCGGCGAGGGCGGTGGCGAGAAGCTGGCGGCGCAATACGACGTTGATCTGCTGGCCTCGATGCCGCTGTCCATGGCGATTCGCATGCAATCGGATGGCGGCAAACCCACCGCCATCGCCGACCCGGAAAGCCAGATCGCCATGCTCTATCAAGAAGTCGCCCGTGCCGTTGGCGCGCGCATTGCGCAAAGCGGGCAGAGCGCGCCGGGTATGCCGAATATTGTGATTTCCGACGACTAATCGGCCTGCACATTGGCGTTCGTCCGAGCGCCAATGCAGCAGTCGCCTGCACACAGCCGTTGCGCCGCAGATGAGAAATCGTGGAAGATGAGATGAAATCTCATCTGTGGCGTTTCTGGCGGCATGTCTACCGACAACTTCTTCCCGTTGCACAGCGTGGAAAGCCTTTACGGCGAGCATCACGGCTGGCTGCAAAAATGGCTGCGCAGCCGTATCGGCAACTCCGCGGATGCGGCAGACCTGGCGCAAGACACTTTTGTGCGGCTGCTCAATGCCCGCACGGCGCCGAGCATTCGCGAACCCCGTCATTACCTGACCACCATTGCCCGTGGCTTGCTGGTGGATCTGTTCCGCCGTCGCGCCGTGGAAAATGCTTACCTCGACGCACTGGCTGCACGCCCCGAGGCTTATGAAGAAAGCCTGGAAAACCGCCACCTGATTCTTGAGGCGCTGCTGGCCATTGACGCCATGCTCGACGGCCTCGGGCCACGCACGCGGCAGATTTTTCTCATGGCTCAGCTGGAAGAACTCAGCTACGTGGAGATTGGCCAGCGCCTTGGCGTTTCCGTCACCACGGTCAAAAACCATTTGAGCAAAGCGCTGCTGCAATGCCTGCTGCTGGTCGAAGATTGATGACCAGCCCCGCCGCCCAAGCGCTAACCGCCCATTGCCTGGAAATGGCGGTGCACTGGTACGTGCAGCTCAACGACGGCGCGCCCGACGAGGCGCAGCGCCAGGCGTGGAAGCGCTGGCTGGCCGCCTCGCCCGATCACGCCCGCGCTTGGGCGCGGGTGGAGAAACTGCAACGGCAGTTGCGCGGCGTGCCAATGGAACTGGCCATGCCCGTGCTGACCCAGGCCGGCGTGGAGCGGCGTCTGGCGATGAAATCGCTGGTGCTGTTTGCCGCCGTTGGGGCGGTGGGAGCGGGCTACCAGTTTTCGCCAATGAGCGCCGATTACGCCTCGCGCACGGGCCAGCGCCGGCAGGTCATGCTTGCCGATGGCAGCCGTCTGGACCTGAACACTGACACGCAGGTCGACGTTCACTTCAGCGCCAGCGAACGCCTGATCACCCTGCGCCATGGCGAAATTCGCCTGCGCACGGCCGCCGACACGCAAACTGCCGCGCCCCGACCTTTGCTGGTGCAGAGCCGCCACGGTCGCGTGCGCGCGCTGGGCACCGATTTCAACGTCCGCCTGGGCGAACATTTCACCTCGGTGAGCGTGCTCGAACACACGGTCGAAGTGCGCAGCGAGCAGATGCCGCAGGCTGCGCAGCGGGTAAACGCCGGCGAGCAGCTGCAATTCAGCGCGAGCCAATTGGGCGCCGTACAACCGGCCGACCCCAATCGCAGCGCCTGGACCACCGGCATGCTGGTCGCCATCGACTGGCGTCTGGGCGATTTTATCGACGAGCTGGCGCGCTATCGCCCCGGGCACTTGAGCTGTGCGCCAGCCGTGGCGGATTTACGCGTGTCGGGCGCCTTCACTCTCGACGATACCGACGCCGTGCTCGCCAACCTGACGGCTTCGCTGCCGGTGCGGCTGCGCAGTTTTTCCCGCTATTGGGTGCGTATTGAGGCGTGATGTACCGCGCCGATGAAAATATTTCTTATCTGGGTTGCCGATTTCGAATCTCGTCCGGCTCAAGCAGTAGAGCGGTTTAACCGCCACTAAATCTGCCCACGGCACAAGGATCGAGATTGATGACTCAGCATTACCCCCTTCTGGCAAAAGGCGTTCGCCTGGCATTGTTCGGCTTCGCCCTCGGCGGCCCGCTGTTACTTGGCAGTGCGCAGCCCGCTTGGGCGCAAACCGATGCCAGCCGCACCCAGTACACCATCGGCGCTGGCCCGTTGGGCACCGTGCTCAGCCAGTTTGCGGCGGCCAGTGGGGTGATGCTGTCGTTCGCTTCCACGCAAACAGCCGGCCTCAGCTCGCCGGGTTTGCGGGGCGAATACTCGGTTCAGGAAGGGTTTGCCAAGCTACTCGCCGGCAGCCATCTGCAACTGCGCGAGGAGGGCGCCAGCCGCTATAGCCTGGTCACGGTGCAAGCCGGTTCGGCGCTGGAGTTGGGCGCCACCGACATCAACGGCCAAACCCTCGGCACTACCACCGAAGGCAGCGGCTCGTACACCACCGGCGCGTTGAGCATCGGCAAAAGCGAGCAGAAGCTCAAAGACATTCCCCAGTCTGTCAGCGTGCTCACCCGCCAACGCATGGACGACCAGAACATCACCAGCCTCACCGAAGCGCTGGTCAACACCACCGGCATGACCTCCACCAAGTCGCCAGGCCCGGGCATGTTCATGTTCTCGCGCGGCTTCGATATCGAAGCGCTGCAATACGACGGCGTGCCGACGCCCCGCAACATTTACTCGCTGGGCAGCTACCTGACCGAATCGATGGCCATCTACGACCGTCTGGAATTTCTGCGCGGCTCGGCGGGCCTGCTGCAAGGCGCCAACAGCCCGGGCGGCGCGGTCAATCTGGTGCGCAAGCGCGGGCAGGGCAAACCCACCGTCAGCATCACCGGCAAGGCCGGTTCGTGGGACCGCTACGGCCTGCAACTGGACGCCGGCGGCCCGCTGAACGAGGCCGGCACGGTGCGTGGTCGCACCGTGGTGGACTATTCCCAAGGCGACTCGTTCGTCGACTACAAATGGAACTGGGACCAGACGGTATACGGCGCGCTGGATGTCGACCTCAGCGACAGCACCACGGTAGGCGTTGGCTTCAATCACCATCAAGGGCATTACCGGCCGTTTTTTCTCGGACTGGTGCGCAATGCCGACGGCAGCGACATCGGCCTGCCGCGCTCGACCTTCACCGGCTCCACCTGGAACCGCGGCATGAATGACCAGACCTCGGTTTATCTGGACCTGGAGCATCGCTTTAACGACGACTGGAAATTCAAGAGCTCGGCGTTTGGCATGGTTGAGAGCAATGAGGCGGCTTATCAGTATCTGGTCGTTGCCGAGGGCAGCGGCTCTGGCTATTTCGACTATGCCACTGACTATCAAAGCAAGAACGTCGGCCTCGACATGTTCGTGGATGGCAAATTCGAGGGCCTGGGTTTTGAGCAATCTCTGGTAGTGGGCGGCAACTATTCGAAGTACACCAGCGAAGGGGCTTACGCCGCTTACCGAGATTGGACGGCAAGCATTCTGGATATCGACCACCACCGGCCGTACGAGGACATGGAAAACATCCTCACCAAACCGAATGCCAGCCTCAACCCCAGCGAATACGACGTTCGCCAGAAAGGCATCTACGGCACCTGGCGGGCAAAACTGCTGGAGCCGCTAACCCTGATTTTGGGCGGGCGCACCAGTTGGTATGACTACCAATACACCGCCTACCAGGAAAAACTCGGCCAGCGCCAGCCCGGCTGGGACGTGGATTCACAAATCAGCAGCACCGGGCGTTTCACCCCGTACAGCGGCCTGGTTTATGAACTCACGCCCGAGTGGTCGGCCTACGTCAGCTATGCCGAAGTATTTATTCCCCAACCAGAACCGACGCTCGACAACAAACCGCTCAAACCCATCGAAGGCCGCAACTACGAGACCGGCTTGAAAGGCGAGCTGGCTGACGGGCGGGTCAATGTGTCCTTTGCGCTGTTTCGCTACGACCACCAAAACCGCGCCACGCAGCTCTCCAGCCTGGGCTATATCTGCAACGGCTCGCTGTGTTCGCGAGCGGCGGGCGAAGTGCGCAGCCAAGGCTTTGAAGCCGAGGTCAGTGGCGAGGTGTTAACCGATCTGGAACTCTCGGCCGGCTACACCTACAACACCACCAAATACCTGAAAGATCCGCAGAAAGAAGGCGAAATCTTCAGCACCTGGACGCCCAAGCACATGCTGCGCGTGTGGTCCAACTACAAGCTGCCGGGCGATTTCAACCGCGTCAGCCTTGGTGCCGGCGTCAACGCCAGCAGCCATACACCCAGCCAGGACGACAAATTCGACTTGCCCGGTCTGGCCGTATGGAGCGCGCGCGTGGCGTACCAGGCCAGCGATGAAATTGGCGTGGCGATGAACCTCAACAACGTGTTCGACAAGAAGTACTACATCCCCGCTTACAACGACGTTGATGGCGGCAACTACTACGGCGACCCGCGCAACGTCATGTTCACCGTCAAATACACCCCGCAGTTCTGACGCACCGGTGTACCCCGTAGGAGCCAGCTTGCTGGCGAACTCTGAAAAAGGAGGTTTTGCTGGAGATTGCGTAACGGCCATCGCGACTAAAGTCGCTCCCACAAATTCAGGCAGCGGCGACAGACCTGTAGGAGCGACTTCAGTCGCGATCCCTGAAAAAGGTGGTTTTGCGCGAGACTGCGTAACGGCCATCGCGATTAAAGTCGCTCCCACAAATTCAGGCAGCGGCGACAGACCTGTAGGAGCGACTTCAGTCGCGATCCCTGAAAAAGGTGGTCTTGCGCGAGACTGCGTAACGGCCATCGCGACTAAAGTCGCTCCCACAAATTCAGGCAGCGGCGACAGTCCTGTAGGAGCGACTTCAGTCGCGATCCCTGAAAAAGGTGGCCTAGCGTGGACCGCGTAACGGCCATCGCGACTAAAGTCGCTCCCACAAATTCAGGCAGCGGCGACAGACCTGTAGGAGCGACTTCAGTCGCGATCCCTGAAAAAGGCGGTCTTGCGCGAGACTGCGTAACGGCCATCGCGACTGAAGTCGCTCCCACAGTTCCGGCGCGTGCCACGGAGTGTGTGGCGGGGCGGATTGCGGCTTCAGGCGTGCGCCCCTTTGAACCTCGCCGTGGCTCCCGGTAAGATGCCCACACTTTTTCACCTCGCTATTCAGGACACCTCGCCATGAGCATCAAATCGGATAAGTGGATTCGCCGCATGGCCCAAGAGCACGGCATGATCGAGCCCTTTGTGGAGCGTCAGGTGCGGGCCGAAGGCGCTAACGCGCTGATCTCTTACGGGGTGTCGAGCTACGGTTACGACGTGCGCTGCGCCGATGAATTCAAGGTGTTCACCAACATCAACTCGGCCACCGTCGATCCGAAGAACTTTGATGAAAAGAGCTTCGTCGACGTTAAAAGCGATGTCTGCATCATTCCGCCAAACTCTTTCGCGTTGGCGCGCACGGTTGAGTTCTTCCGCATTCCGCGCGACGTGCTGACCATCTGCCTGGGCAAAAGCACCTACGCGCGCTGCGGCATCATCGTTAACGTCACGCCGCTGGAGCCGGAATGGGAAGGCCACGTGACGCTGGAGTTCTCCAACACCACCACCTTGCCGGCGAAGATTTACGCCAATGAAGGCGTGGCGCAGATGCTTTTCCTGCAATCGGATGAAGCGTGCGAAGTGTCGTACAAAGATCGCGGCGGTAAATACCAAGGCCAACTGGGCGTTACCTTGCCTAAAGCCTGATTCGTTTCAGCCAATAAAAAACCGGGCCCTGTGCCCGGTTTTTTTATGCCCTGTGGTTTAGACCGATCCAGTCATTCCCGGGAAAGCGGCGGTCCGACGATAGGAGTCCAGAATATCGAGCCGTACCACGTATCGCGCCCCGTTCAAGATTCTGGATCCCCGCCTTCGCGGGGATGACGATGAACGACGGGTTACTTGAGATTCCCGCTCAAAAACTGCCGCAACCGCTCGCTCTGCGGGTTATCCAGCACATCCTTCGGCGCGCCTTGTTCTTCGATTTTGCCTTGGTGCAGAAACACCACCTGGCTCGCCACCTGACGGGCGAAGCCCATTTCGTGGGTGACCAGAATCATGGTGCGGCCTTCCTCGGCCAGCGCCTGAATCACTTTCAGCACTTCGCCCACCAGCTCGGGGTCGAGGGCGGAGGTGGGTTCGTCGAAGAGCATGATTTCCGGTTCCATGGCCAAGGCCCGGGCAATCGCCACGCGCTGTTGCTGACCGCCGGAAAGAAACGCCGGGTATTGGTTGGCAACGCGCTCCGGCAAGCCGACTTTTTCCAGGTAACGTCGCGCGCGGGTTTCCGCTTCTTCCTTGCTTACGCCCAGCACCCGCCGTGGCGCCATGGTGATGTTTTCCAGCACCGTCATGTGGCTCCACAGGTTGAAGTGCTGGAACACCATGGCCAGGCGACAGCGCAGGCGTTGCAGTTCGTCTTCGTCGGCCACGCGCATGCCACCACGGTCGGCGACCATGCGCACTTGCTGCCCGTCCAGGCTCATGGCGCCGTCGTTGGGTTGCTCAAGGAAGTTGATGCAGCGCAAAAACGTGCTCTTGCCCGAGCCGCTGGCGCCGATCAGGCAGATCACGTCGCCACTTGCGGCCTTCAGCGAAACGCCTTTGAGCACTTCATTGTCGCCATAGCTTTTATGCAGGCCATCAATGGTCAGTTTGTACATGGACGAAAAACCTCAAGGCGAAAGTAGGTAGCCGCTGCGGTAGGCCTGGCTGCCGGCCACGTGGGCGACGGCCATGCCGGCCGTGGCCATGCGGCGCATCGAACGGGCGTACAGCAGGCCCGCCGTGCTGCAATAAATGGGCGTCACGCTGTCGCTGATCGGGTCGATGACTTCGGCGATCTGGTCGCCCGCTGCCATCACTTGGCCCGGCGCGGCGCAAAATACCAGCAAGCCGCCCACCGGCGTGGTCACCGGTTCCACGCCGGCCAGCGGCGTTGCCGGCTGGCGCAACGCGGGCAGGGCAGGGGCTTCACCGGCCAGCACACCAACGTGGGTCAGGTAATTGAGAATGGCCTGGCAATCGGCCGCCGCCTGCGCGTGGGAAACGTCGAGCACGCCACGGTGTTCCACGGTCACGGCAATCGCGCCCTGGGCAATTGGGAAGCGCTCGCCGAAGCGCTGCTGCATCTGTAGCCAGAACAGGCTGAAGCTTTCGTCGAACGACTGGCCGCCGGAATCGCTGGCCAGCAGGCTGGCGTCGGCGCCGATGTAGCGCGACAGCGGTTCGACCCGCTCCCAGGCTTCGGGCGTGGTGTACAGGTGCGCGACGGCTTCGAAGTCGCAGTGCAAGTCGAGCACCACATCGGCCTGACAGGCCAGGCGCTGCAAGGTCAGGCGCTGCGACTGCAATTGCGTGGTCGGCGTGGCGTGGGTAAGCGCCTGGTGCAGGCTGGCGCGAATCAGTTGCAGGTTGTGCGCAGCGTCGTCGTTGAGCAGCGGCTCCACTTCGTCGCCCACGTGCTGGCTGACGTTGATAAAGGCGCGGTTAAAGTTCTCGCGCGTTTCCAGCTCGTAGCGGCCCAGCGGCATATCCATGACGACTTGCGCCTGGCCGATGGGATTGGCCACTGGCACCAGGGTCACTTCACCCAGTATCTGGCCCGCGTTTTCCAGCTCGCTCAGGCGCTGTTTCAGGTGCCAGGCCACCAACATGCCGGGTAACTCGTCGGCATGCAGCGAGGCCTGAATGTAGGCGCGCTTGGCGGCCTGATCGACCGAGGCCGAACCGAAATGAAAGCTGTGAATCTGCCGCGCGGTGCCAGGCACCGGGGCGAGAAGCTCGTGTTGTTGATGACGCATGGGCAACCCTTAATGCGCGGGACCGAGGAAAGCCAGCCAGCGTTTTTCCGCCAAGCGAAACAGGCCTACCAGGGTGAAGGTGATGGCCAGGTAGATCAGCGCTGCGATGCCGAACGATTGAAAGGTCAGGAAGGTGGCCGAGTTGGCGTCCCGCGCGACTTTGAGAATGTCCGGCACGGTGGCGGTGAAGGCCACGGTGGTGGAGTGCAGCATCAGAATCACTTCGTTGCTGTAATACGGCAACGAACGGCGCAGCGCCGAGGGCATGATCACGTAGGCATACAGCTTCCAGCCATTGAGGCCGTAGGCCTTGGCCGCTTCGACTTCGCCGTGGTTCATGCTGCGAATGGCGCCGGCGAAAATCTCGGTGGTGTAGGCGCAGGTGTTCAGCGAGAAGGCCAGAATGGTGCAGTTCATGGCGTCGCGGAAGAACGAGTCGAGCACCGGCACTTCGCGCACGGCGGCAATGCTGTAGATGCCCGTGTAGCAAATCAGCAGTTGGATATACAGCGGCGTGCCACGGAACAGGTAGGTGTAAAACTGCACCGGCCAACGCACCAGGCGCGAGGGCGAAACGCGGGCAATCGATAACGGAATCGAGACCAGAAAGCCGAAAAAAATCGACGCACTGAGCAGCCACATGGTCATGGCCAGCCCGGTGATGTTGACGCCATCGCTGTAGAGAAACGGTCTCCAGTATTCCTGCAGTAACTCGATCATCGCACCGCCTCCCGCGCGCCAGCCGCGTAGCGCCGTTCGAGGCGTCGCAAAACAAAGTTCGACGCGCTGGTGATCGCCAGGTAAATCAGCGCCGCCAGCACCAGAAAGTAGAACAACTGATAGGTGCTCTTGCCGGCGTCTTGCGCGGCTTTCACCACGTCGGCCAGGCCGATGATCGACACCAGCGCCGTGGCTTTGAGCATCACCATCCAGTTATTGCCAATGCCGGGCAGGGCGAAGCGCATCATTTGCGGAAACACCACATAGCGAAAGCGCTGACCACGTTTCAAGCCATAGGCCGTGGCGGCTTCAATCTGCCCACGGGGCACGGCCAGAATGGCGCCGCGAAAGGTTTCGGTGAAATACGCGCCGTAGATAAAGCCCAGGGTAATGACCCCGGCGGCGAAGGGATCGATCTCGATGTAATCCCACTCCATCGCGTCGGTGAACGACGACAGCCAGGTTTGCAGGCTGTAGAAAATCAGCAGCATCAACACCAAGTCGGGCACGCCGCGAATAAGAGTGGTGTACAGCTGCGCCGGAATGCGCAGGGCGCGCAGGCTCGACAGTTTGGCGCTGGCGCCGAGCAGGCCGAGCACAACGGCCACCAGCAGCGACAGAACCGATAATTTGATGGTCATCCAGGTGCCAAGCAGCAGCAGCGGGCCGAAGCCTTTCAAGCTGAAGGCCGACAGCCCGAGAAATTGCAGCAGGTTTTCGAACATGAGGAACGCTCATCGCTAAACAAAACGCCCACCCGTATGACGGGGTGGGCGGTTACTGGGCCGTTATTGCGACGGCCCGGTCGGCTTATTTATTGCCGAGGTACAGATTCAGCTCACCGAAGTGCTTCTTCTGGATTTCGGCGTATTTGCCGTCGTCGTGCAGCGCTTTGATGCCTTTGTTCAGCAGGGCTTTGAGTTCGTCATTGCCCTTGGAGATGCCGATAGCGGTTTTGGCTGGCAGCAGTTCGCTGTCGATGGCCTCGCTCACTTCGTAATCAGCGCCTTGTGGCGACTTCAGGAAGCCCAGCTCGGCTTGCAGCATGTCCTGGATGGACGCATCCAGACGGCCGCTGGTGAGGTCGGCGTAAACCTGATCCTGGTTCTGGTAGGCCTGGGTTTTCACACCGGCTTTGTCCAGCACGGCCTTGGCATAGGCTTCCTGAATGGTGCCTTGCTCGTAGCCCACGGTTTTGCCTTTCAGCGACGCCGGGTCAGCGGTCAGGCCAGCGCCTTTCTTGAATACCAGCGACGTAGGACCGGAGAACAGTTCGTCCGAGAAGTCGATAACTTTTTCGCGGGCCGGGGTGACGGTCATGGAGGAAATCACGCCGTCGAACTTGCGTGCTTTCAAACCAGGGATCATGCCGTCGAAATCGCTTTCAACCCATTTGCACTTCACTTTCAGTTCGGCGCAGATGGCGTTACCCAAGTCGATGTCGAAGCCAACCAGGCTGCCGTCAGCGGCTTTGGATTCGAAGGGAGCGTAGGAAGGATCGACACCGAAGCGGATTTCTTTGAATTCTTTGGCTTGCAGCGCACCGGCGCCAATGCAAAGGGCCAGGGCAGAAAGAGTCAGCCATGCTTTCTTCATTGCTTGTGTCCTTAGTGTGTAGATCACGTGAGATAACGCGGAAGTACGACGGGAAACAGTCCCGAACGAGTGTATGCCAGCAATTTTCGAACCACTGTACCGCTATCGACATATTGGATCAGAAAGCCGCCGCGCCTGGCTATCCACCTGCCCCGTAAAACCTTGGCAACTAACGATAATTTTTCATTGCACCGAAACGGTGCGCCAACACGGGGCATTCGGTAACAGCCTGGTGCGTGGCGGTAGCGAATGCCGTATGACGGTGGGGGTTTCCAACTTTCGGCGGGTGCATTTACACAGAACCAAACCCCAAGGGTGGCCTCTACACCTCATCAGGCCCGACACCACTGCCTCCTGTGGCGTGGACCATGGACCCACCGCTGCGAGGACCGTTAAGATTTGCCCCTCTCTTTCTTCAGTCAACAGCTCCGCGGAGCCTGCATGCCCCAGTTAAAGCGCAAGCCCGACCCTCTCATGAGCGACGACCGCTACCGGATGCTCCTCGATGCGGTCACGGACTACGCCATTTATATGCTCGACGCCAACGGTCTGGTCAGCAGCTGGAACGCTGGCGCCAAGCGCTTCAAAGGCTACGAAGAAGGCGAAATTCTCGGTCAGCACTTTTCCCGCTTTTACACCGAAGAAGACCGCGCCCGGGGCATGCCCGAACGCGCGTTGTCTACCGCCGAAGTGGAAGGGCGGTTCGAAGGCGAAGGTTGGCGGCAACGCAAGGATGGCGAGCGCTTCTGGTGCCATGTGGTCATCGACCCCATCCGCGACGCGCACGGCACTCTGATCGGCTACGCGAAAGTCACCCGCGACCTGACCGAGCGCAAGCTCGCCGAAGAATCGCTGAAGCAGAGCGAGCAACAGTTCCGCCTGCTGGTGGAAGGCGTTACCGATTACGCCTTGTACATGCTCGACCCCACGGGCGTGATCACCAACTGGAACACCGGCGCGCAGCGCATCAAGGGCTACACGCCGCAGGAAATCATCGGCAAGCACTACTCGCTGTTTTTCAGCGCCGAAGACGCCGCCAATGGCGAGCCGCAACGGGGCCTGAGCCGCGCCGTGAGCGAGGGGCGTTTTGAAAGTCAGGGCTGGCGCATCCGTAAAGACGGCACGCGCTTCTGGGCCAGCGTGGTGGTCGATCCCATCCGCAACGACCTCGGCATGCTTATCGGCTTCGCCAAAATCACCCGCGACATTACTGAAAGCATGGAAGCCCAGCGCGCGCTGGAGAAAGCGCGCGAATCGCTGTTCCAGGCGCAGAAAATGGAATCGCTGGGGCGCCTTACGGGCGGCATCGCCCACGACTTCAACAACCTGCTGATGGTGGTGTTGGGCAGTCTGGAGGTGGTGCGCCGGCGCGTGCCCAACGACCCGAAAGTGCTCAACCTGCTCGACAACGCCATTCAGGGCGCCCAGCGCGGCGCCACGCTGACCCAACGCATGCTGGCCTTTGCCCGCAGCCAGAAATTGGTGGTTGAAGCGCTTGATGCACCGGCGCTGGTGCGCGGTATGTCCGACATGCTGCAACGTGCGCTGGGGCCGCAAACCCGCATTGAAGTGCGCTTTCCGCTGCGTTTGAGCCCGCTATTGGCAGACAGCAATCAGCTGGAAATGGCCTTGCTCAACCTCGCCGTAAACGCCCGCGACGCCATGGCCAGCGGCGGGCAGATCGTGATTGCTGCGCGTGAAGAAGAACTTGCCGCCGACGAAGGTGAACTCAAGGCCGGACGGTACGTATGCCTGTCCGTCACTGACAGCGGCGAGGGCATGGACAGCGAAACGCTGGAACGCGCCCGCGAACCCTTCTTCACCACCAAGGGCGTCGGCAAAGGCACCGGCTTGGGGCTGTCGATGGTGCATGGCTTCGCCCAGCAATCCGGCGGGCGACTGCTGCTGAGCAGCGTGCTGGGGCAGGGCACTACCGCAGAAATGTGGTTGCCGGTAGCCGACGGTGAGGTGGCGGACCTGAGCGCGCAAACCGCGCTGGCGCCGATCGCTTCCGTGCTGCAACCATTGAACGTGCTAGTGGTAGACGATGATCCGCTGGTACTGCTGAGCACGGCGGCCATGCTCGACGACCTGGGCTGCACCGCCGTACAAGCTTCGTCCGCCGACCACGCGTTGCACCTGCTGGCCAACGGTGCGCGCATTGACGTGGTGGTGACAGATCTGGCCATGCCCGGGATGACCGGAGCCGAGCTGGCTCAACACATCAAACAACGCTGGCCCACCTTGCCTGTGCTGCTCGCCAGCGGTTACGCCGACAAACTCAGCGAAACCGATGCAGCGTTGCCCCACATAGGCAAGCCGTTTAGCCAGGCGGAATTGGTGCAGGCGCTGGTCGAGCTTTGTCCCTAGAGGATTAATCCCCCCGCTAAAGGGCGCGCTGGCAGGTGTTGCGCTAGCGGCTTGGAAAAAGGGTTGGTTGCAAAGCTTCGGAACGGGACTAGGCCAGTAACCGAAAGCTCCCGTGGCGTCGCGTGCGCCTGACTAGGAAGACTGCCGGCAATCAAAATTGCCGGAGTCTGAGTCATGAAACAAACAGGAAAAGTCCTAGGCCCTTTAGGCCGAAAGGGGCGAGCGCAGGGGCGCCAGCTGTTGCTGGTGGGCATGATCAACCTGACGCTTATGCAACCGTATGCCGTCGCGGCGCCCACCGTAATCACCGGGCAAACCATCGATACCAGCGCTAGCCAAGCAACGGGAGTCTCGGTCAATGCCGGCGACGTGGTGCACGTCACCCACTCAAGCGTCACAACGCGTGGCTACGCTTCTGCGGCCCTCAGGTCAGAAGGCACGCTGACTGGCAATAGCCTCACCTTGGGCACTACCGGTTCCAGCGCCTCAGCGGTAGAAGCCAGCAACGACGGGCGCATCGACCTCGTACAAGCGCAGATCAGCACGGAAGGCTCAGGCGCTATCGGCGTGTCGGCGACAGACCGCGCACGCATCTGGCTGAACAACGGCAGCGTTTCTACCAGCAAAACCATGGGCTACGGCGTGTTTAGCGATACGTCCTCCCGGGTGGAGCTGGAAAACGTAACGGTCTCTACGGCCGGTGGGTCGGCCATTGGTATGGGCGTTTTCGACAACGCAGGGGTGGCGCTGACCCATAGCGCAGTCGAAACCTCAGGTATCGAAGCCCATGCCCTGATGCTCATGGGCATGAGTGCTGCGATGCCGGCAACCGCCAACATCGTCGATAGCCGCGTAACCACACGTGGGGATTTTTTCGATCGGCATCAATGTTAATTCCGACGCCACGGTTCAAGTCAGCGGCAGCCAGATCAACACCTTGGGTGAAGACGCCCACGGTGTGTGGCTAGCCAGCGTAGATGCCACGGCCAATCTCGATGACGTGAGCATTCGCACCGAGGGCAATGGCGCGGTCGGAGTCTCCAGCCAAGACGGCACGGCGACCTTGCGCAACGTAACCATCACGACCTTGGGCGAGCAAGCCCATGGGCTATATAGCCAAGGCGATACCGCGAGAATCGATGCCACCGGTATCTCTATATCCCTTGATGACGCCGGCGTTGGAGCGTTTGCCGTATCGGGCGGCATGGTCACGCTCAACACGGGCACGGTTAATACCCGCAATGGCGGAGTCGGCTTGATGGCGGCGATAGATTCGCGCATTGCCGCCACCGACATGGAGGTGACAGCCCAGGGTGATGGCGCGGCCGCCGCCCTTATGAACCAAGGCGCCACGCTAACGCTGGAAAATGTTCGGGCAAGTGCAGCCGGCGTGGACAGCATCGCTCTGGGCGCCATGGGCACCGCCGATGACCAGTTGAACCAAGCGACGGTCGAGGGCGGCAGCCTGACCGCAGGGCAGGGTTCGGCCATCGCCGTAATTGGCGGCAAACTCGACGTGACACTGAGCAACACCACCGTCAGCGGGCAGCGACTGCTCGACATCAATGAGAACCTGGTCAACGGCGCCAGCGTCGCCCATGGCGCCGTGCGGGTATTGGCGCAGAACAGCGTGCTGACAGGCGACGTCCAAGTGGCGGGCGCCAGTACCGGAACGGCCGAGCTGAAGCTCGATGACTCGACATTAACGGGCGCGGTGCAGCACCTGGACCGTCTGGATGTGCTGGGTAGCAGTCGCTGGAACGTCACCGGCGATTCCACGCTCGTCGACTTGCACAACAGCGGCACCGTGGCCTTCCAGCCCGGCACAACCTTCAAAACGCTGACCGTCGAGGGTGATCTCACCGGCGCTGGAATCTTCGCCCTCAACACCGACTTGGCCACCGAACGCGGTGATCTGCTCAAGGTGCTCGGCGCCGTGCAGGACAACCAGACGTTAATCATCGCCGACTCCGGGCGTGAGCCGGGCGCTGCCAACGGCGAACTGCTGGTGGTCGATGGCAACGGCGGCGCGGGGCAGTTTGCCCTGGCAGGTCGGCCTTACGTGGATGCAGGCGCGTTCCGCTACACCCTGGAACAGGAAGGCGACGACTGGCTGCTGCGCAACACCTCGATTAACGCCGTCGACAGTATCTCCGACGGCAGCAATGTGGCGTTGGGCAATCAGGTGGCGGCTGCCGTGCTCTGGGGCGCGGAAATGAATGCGCTGGTCAAACGCCTGGGTGAGTTGCGCATGGGCGATGACCGTGGCGGCGTCTGGACGCGCGGCATTGCCAAGCGCTTCAACGTCGAGAATGGCCACAGCCGCGCATTCACTCAGCAGGTTCGTGGCCTGGAAATGGGGGCCGACCAGGCCATCGACATTCCAGACGCCAAGCTGTACCTCGGCGCCATGGTCGGCGCGGCAACGTCATCGCAGCATTTCGGCGCAGGCGCCAACGGTGAAATCAATAGCCGTCTGCTTGGCGTGTACGCAACGTGGATGGATGACCACGGCTACTACCTCGACAGCGTGGCGAAGTACAACTGGATGGAGAGCGAGGTTAAAACCCAGGCCAACACGGGAAGCCGCATTAAGGGCAGCTATCGCGCCAGCGGGTACGCCGCCGATATCGAATTCGGGCGGCAGATTAGCTTGCAACACAACTGGTTCGTCGAGCCGCAAGTCGAGCTGACCTATACCCACATAGGCGCCGAGCGCTACACCGCGAGTAACGGACTAAATGTGGCGCCTGGCGACGCCAGCTCGTTGCAAGGCCGGGTCGGCGCGTTGCTTGGCAGAACGCTCACTCAGCCCAATGGCTTGGCGTTTCAGCCCTACGTGAAAGCCTCGTATGTGCACGAGTTCGCCGGTGAAAGTTCGGTTGAAGTTAACGGCTACACCTTGGACAACAAGGTGGCTGATGCTCGCGTCGAAGTCGGCTTTGGCGGGGTGCTGCAGGTGAGTCAGGCAACCAAGATTTCTCTAGATGTCGAACATGCGCAAGGCCGTCAAGTAGACCAACCCTGGGCAGTCAATCTGGGTGCGCGATATCTGTTTTAACGCCAGGGTAGGGCGGCCGACGAACACCGTCGTCAGCCGCTCTGCACCGCTGCGGGTTACACCTTCGGCGGATTGGTTTCGCGTTCTGGATGGCGGTGTTTAGCCACCGCTTCCACGAACGATTTCACCAAGCCTTTATCGGCCGCCTTCGCCACGATTACCCCCGGCACACTGCTGCCGATATCGATATTCGCCTGTTGCAGCAAGGCACTGCCACCGCCCGCGCTGGCAATGGTTTTGCCATGGCGGAACGCGTCGCGTAGAAACTCCAACGCACGGCCATCGGCTTTCAGCGCTTCGATGGCGGCTTGGCCATTGGGCACATACACCGCATCGAACAACGGCGAAGGTTGGTTTTCCAGCGACGCATCGGCCACCACTTCGCCGCCTGCCGCACCGGTGAACGCACCCACCCGCGGGCCTACCAAACGCACTACTGCGTCTTCGGCAATCAAGCCATCGGCGACGGTTTTCACGCTGGCCTCATCAATGCCGTGGGCCACCAGAATGGCGATCTGGCGAGTCTTGATGCTGCCGTCTCCCGGCCGCGCCAACAACGACAGTGCCGGCGACAGTTCGACTTCCGGCTTAACCGGCGTCACCAATGCTTTTGGCAACGGCTCTGGCAGCGGCGCGCCCAAGCCGTCGGCCACGCCTTGGGCCAGCTTTTCCGAGATGTTGCGCAGCTGCGCCAACATGCGCGTGCGCACGGCCGGCACGGTCACTTTGCTCAATTCGAAACGCAGCGCATCAATGATGTGTTGCTGCTCGAACGGTGCCTGGCTGTTGAAGAACAGCGTGGCCTGGTTGTAGTGCTCAGCGAATTTCTCCGGCTTGCCGCGCACCTCGTCGCCTTGCACCGGCTCGGGGAAGGGCACAAAGCCCATCTCGCCGGTCTGGAACGGACAGCCGCCTGCCAGCGAGTTCGGCTCATACGCCACACGGCCGCGGTTGATGGTTTGCCGATGCATACCATCGCGCTGGTTGTTGTGCACCGGCGCTAGCGGCGAGTTGATCGGGATTTCGTGGAAATTCGCACCACCCAAACGGCTGATTTGCGTGTCGACGTACGAGTGAATTCGGCCAGCCAGCAACGGGTCGTTACTGAAGTCGATGCCCGGAATCACATGGGCCGCGCAGAACGCCACCTGTTCGGTTTCAGCAAAAAAGTTATCCGGGTTGCGGTTGAGCACCATGCGCCCCACAGGCCGCACCGGTACCAATTCTTCGGGAATCAGTTTGGTCGGGTCGAGAATGTCGAAGCTAAACGCTTCAGCCTGCGCCTCGCTCACCACCTGCACACCCAGCTCCCATTCAGGATAGGCGCCAGCTTCGATGGCTTCCCACAGGTCGCGGCGGTGGTAATCCGGGTCGGCGCCGGACACTTTCACCGCTTCATCCCACACCTGCGAGTGGGTGCCCAGCAGTGGGCTCCAGTGGAACTTCACAAAGTGCGATTCACCGCGCGCATTGACGAAGCGGAAGGTGTTCACCCCGAAGCCTTGCATCATCCGGTAGCTGCGCGGAATGCCACGGTCAGACATCACCCACATGATCATGTGAGCCGCTTCTGGCGACAGCGAGATGAAGTCCCAGAAGGTGTCGTGCGCCGACGCTGCTTGCGGCATGCCGTGGTGCGGTTCAGGTTTCACCGCGTGCACCAGGTCAGGGAATTTCATCGCGTCCTGAATGAAGAACACGGGAATGTTGTTGCCCACCAGATCCCAGTTGCCTTGGTCCGTGTAGAACTTCACGGCGAAACCACGGGCATCGCGGGCGGTGTCTTTCGAGCCGCGTTCACCGGCCACCGTGGAGAAGCGCACAAACACCGGCGTTTGCTTGCCGGCAGCGGCGAAAGGCGCAGCGCGAGTGATTTCGCTGAGATCTTCGTAGGCTTCAAAAAAACCGTGAGCCGCCGAGCCACGGGCATGCACGATGCGCTCTGGAATGCGCTCGTGGTCGAAGTGGGTGATCTTCTCGCGCAGGATGAAATCTTTCAGCAGCGCCGGGCCACGCAGGCCGGCTTTCAGCGAGCTTTGGTTATCGCCCACCGGTACGCCTTGGTTGGTGGTCAACCCTTGGCCAGCGCTGTCTGCTTGCACGCGCGGCAGCTCGCCGCTATTGGCATTGAAGCCCGGCTGCGCGGCGCCGATCTTCTCGTTGATATTGTCTTCGCTCAAGGTGCTGGCGCCGACCACCGGTGGCGCGGCAGCGGTTTCGCCTGGGCTTGGCCGGGTCGAGGCAGCGCCATATTCCTTGGCTTTGTTGGTGTTGAACGGGCAGGCGGCAACGGTTTGTTGCACGGCCTCGGCCTGTGCCGCTTGTGCCGGTGTTGCGCTGGCGGGTTGGCCAGCGGTGGCCGGTGGTTGCGGCTGCGTGGCTTGATTGGCGGAAGGTTTACCGGCGGCGGGTTTTTTCGGCGTAGCCATTAGATGCTCCTGATCAGGTAGGTCCTTTGGGGGGAGTGAGCGACCGTTACGGCAGGTCCCTCGCTGAATATCCCGTTAAGCCCCACGGTGGGCTTATGGGTTATCGAGAGCCGGCGGCACGCAGAGGTTCAGGGAATCTTGCTATCAGGCTGATTGAATGGCGCTATCAAAACGACGTTGCCGGCACTCCTACAGCGCAGAGAGAAAGTGTCCAGGCGAGCAATTGCCATGGCACTGCCGTGCTATCAGACCAAATGCGGGGCAGGGCGGCTGAACCTCGCCTAGGCTGGTTTGCACCTTTTGCGAAACCCGCGAGGTTTGGCCGTGAAACGATCCTTTCCCGCCGCCTGTGTGTTGCTTCAAGAGCATTTCGCACCCCTGGGCCTGGAAGCCAGCATGGACAGCACCCATTCGATGCTGGTGCGTATCTACCAACCCGACAGCGGCGCCACGCTGCTGTCCATCGCCGGCATCGCCTGCAGTGCCAGCCTGCACCGCGATGACATCGAACGGATCATCGATGAAATCGAATCCGACATCCGCTTGTTACAGCCGCAACTGCTCAAGCAAAGCCTGGCCTTGTACTCGCTTGGTTAAACTCGCTCACGTTGCCATTGCAACGGCAGCTGGCCGGCGTGCATAGAGCGCCCCGGCCTTGCTCCGAGCCGTATTCCCCTTGAACTTTCCGGCCACGGGCAGCCCTATTAAAAAGGCCTGCCATAGAGGCGTCTTTGCGCTTTAAACTCTGTGCCCAGCCGTTTGCCTGCTGCGCGTTATTTTTTGCTTTCCACCGATCACAAGGCCGTCGATCAGGAACTTTTCCCGTCGCCCGCCTCACTGCCTGAGGTCTTCATGAGCGACACCCCAGAACCGCGCGATTCGGATTCGCCGTCATTGACGCGCAGCCATCTCACGTTTCCGGTTGTAGGCATTGGTGCCTCGGCAGGTGGTTTACAGGCGCTGATCAAACTCTTCGAGCAAATGCCTGACGATTGCGGCATGGCCTTTGTGGTGGTCATGCACCTGTCGCCTGAACACGAAAGTCAGCTTGAGTACATTCTGCAAAAAGCCACGGCCATGCCCGTGCACGAGGTGGCCCAGGCCATTCCCATCGAAGCCAACCATGTTTACGTGATTCCGCCGGGCATGGACCTGTCGATGAACGACGGCCACTTGCGCCTGGCCACGCCGCAACGCACCCGTGGCATGCACGTCGCCATCGACCTGTTCTTCCGCGCGCTGGCCGAAGTGCACCAAACCCACTCCATTGCCATGGTGCTGTCCGGCTCTGGCGCAGATGGCGCCGTGGGCCTGGCACGTATCAAAGAGAAGGGCGGCATCACCCTCGCGCAGTCGCCCGACGAGGCCGAATTCGCCTCCATGCCACGCAGCGCTATTGAGTCTGGCGTGGTCGATATCGTGCTGCCGGTAGCCGAATTGGCAGCCCGCTTGGTGCACCTGAGCAACAACATTCAGGAACTGCACATTCCCTTGCCGGATGCCCCGGACGAGGTGCGCAAGGAGCCAGACGCACAGCTGGCCAAATCCAGCGAAATTGCCCTTCGCGACATCCTCAGCCTGCTGCGAGCGCGCACTGGTCACGATTTCAAGCACTACAAACAAGCCACCGTGTTGCGTCGAATCGAGCGGCGCATGCAGGTCAACGGCATCAGCGATATGCCGGCCTACGCCACGCTGCTTAACGAGCACATGGAAGAAACCCCGGCGCTGCTGGATGACATGCTGATCGGCGTGACCAACTTCTTTCGCGACGTGGAAGCGTTCGAAGCGCTGGAGCGCGAGGTGATCCCCGCGCTGTTCGACAAACCCATCGACGGCGACAGCGACGCGCAGATTCGCGTGTGGTCGGTGGCCTGTTCCACCGGCGAAGAGGCGTATTCGTTGTGCATGCTGCTCAGTGAGCACGCCGAGCAAACCATGAGCAACGCCGAACTGCATGTGTTCGCCACCGATATCGACGACAGCGCCCTGGCCATTGCCCGCTCCAGTCTGTACCCGGAATCGATCCTCACCGACGTCAGCCCCACGCGCCTGCGCCAGTTCTTCACCAAGGAAGCGGCCTACTACCGAGTGAAGAAAGAGGTGCGCGAGAAAATCCTGTTCGCCACCCACAACATTCTGCGCGACCCGCCGTTCTCGCGGCTGGACATGATCTCGTGCCGCAACCTGCTCATTTACCTCGACCGCGACATTCAGGCCGAAGTGCTGCGCATGTTTCACTTCGCCCTGAACCCAGGCGGCCTGCTGTTTCTCGGCAGTTCGGAAACAGCCGATGCGTGCCCGAATTTGTTCGCTGTGGTGGACAAGAAAAATCGCATCTACCGCGCTAAAAATTCTTCCCACAAACGGCCGAGCATGCCCATCAGCACGTTCTCCGGCCCGTTGCCGATGCCCGTGCCGCGAGGGCTGAATGTGCCGCAGCGCAAACCCTCGTTTGCCGATGTGCACCAGCGTGTGCTGGAGCAGTACGCCCCGCCGAGCGTGATCGTCAATTTCGATTCCGACATCGTGCATATGTCGGCCCGGGCCGGCGAATTCCTGCGCTACATCGGTGGCGAGCCAACGCTCAACTTGCCTGCTGTCGTTCACCCGGAACTGCGACTGGAACTGCGCACCGCGCTGTATCAGGCGATCAAGACCGGCAAGAGCGTGGATGCCCGGCGCGTGAAGCTCGAGCAGGGCGGCAGCGCCAGTTACGTCAACATGGTGGTCAAGCCGTTCCGCGATACCGAGTCGGCCAGCGACTACGTGCTGGTGCTGTTCGACAAGGTTGATGACAGCCTCGACCCGGGCCCGCTGCAACGTGGCGCCAGCAAAGATTCGGTGCTCACTCATCTGGAAGCCGAGCTGCAGCAGACCAAAGAACAGCTGCAACAAACCATGGAGCATTCCGATGCTTCCACCGAAGAACTGCGCGCCTCGAACGAAGAACTGCAGGCCATCAACGAAGAACTTCGCTCGGCCACCGAAGAGCTGGAAACGAGCAAGGAAGAGCTGCAGTCGATCAACGAAGAACTGGTGACGGTGAACGCCGAGCTGAAGGTGAAAGTTGACGAAGCCAGCAAGATCACCGACGACCTGCAAAACCTGATTTCCTCCACCGATATCGCGACGCTGTTTGTCGACCGGCAGATGCGCATCAAATGGTTTACCCCGCGCACCGGCGACATCTTCAACGTGATACGCAACGACGCCGGCCGCTCGATTCTCGACATCACCCATCGCCTCGATTACCCCGATCTGATCAGCGATGCCACGCGCGCCTTTGAAGAACTGCGTCTGATCGAACGGGAAGTCACCAGCGCCGATGGCCGCTGGTACCTGGCGCGGTTCCTGCCGTACCGCACCACCGACGACCGCATTCAAGGCTCGGTGCTGACCTTTATCGACATCACCAGCCGGCGCTTCGCCGAAGAAAAAATGCGCGCCGGCGAAGCCCACACCAAATTGTTGGCCCAGAGCATCAAGGCGTATGCAATCGTCACGGTGGACTGCGCCGGCATCATCACTTCATGGAACGGCGGGGCTGAATTGCTCTTCGGTCACGAAGCCAGCACGGTTGTCGGCAAGTCGATCGACTTGCTCTACCGGCAAGAGGATCGCGCCCAAGGCTTGCCCGAGCGCGACCGCCAGCGCGCCGAGCGCGAAGGCCAGCTCAGCGAGGCGCGCAGTTTCGTCTGCAACAACGGCACCCACGTTCCCAGCCATTGCCTGCTGCAACCGATGTTCAACAGCACCTTGCACGGTTTTGCACTGGTGGCGCACGACCTCACCGAACAGCAACGCCGCGCCCACGAAAGCGAAAACCTGTTATTCACTGCCCAGGCCAACAACGAGCGTAAAGACGAGTTTTTTGCCGTGCTGTCCCACGAACTCAAACACCCGCTGAACTTGATTCAACTGAACATGGACGTGATGACCCGCACGCCATTGTTCAAAGCCTCGCCGCCGCTCAACCGGGCCGGCGATGCCATTCAGGCCGCCGTGCGCAACCAGTCGCGCATTATCGACGACCTGATGGACATTTCCCGCGTGCGCACCGGCAAGCTCAACCTGAGCATGGCCGTGCGCGACTTCAGCGACTCCGTGCGCAACACCTTCGACATGTTCAAGCCCATCGCCGAGGGTGAACACATCGAACTGACCTACCACGACGAGGGCGAGCCTCTGTTCGTCAGCGCCGACAACACGCGCCTTGAGCAAATGATCTGGAACCTGCTCAACAACGCCCTGAAATTTACCCCGGCCGGCGGGCGTGTGAGTCTGGCCGTGAGCCGTGATGGCGATGCCGCCCGGCTCGATGTGGTCGACACCGGCCAGGGCATCGACCCGGATTTCCTCGGCAAAGTGTTCGACCTGTTTGGCCAGGCCGACATGCAACACGTGCACCGCTCTAAAAACGGCCTGGGCATTGGCCTGGCGCTGGTGCATCAACTGGTCGAAGCCCACGGCGGACGTATCGAAGCGTTCTCTGAAGGGCGAGGGCGGGGCGCGCGTTTCAGCCTGTGGTTGCCGATCTGTCTGCAAACCGAGCTGCAACTTAAAACCGGCATCGAGGCCGCCGCCGTGGCGGGCAGTCTCACCGGCGTGCAGGTGCTGGTGGTCGACGACTCGCCCGATATTCTCAGCGTCATGGAAATGCTGTTAGAAGGCGAAGACGCCACCGTGACCACCGCTGAAAACGGCGAGCGCGGCTTGGCGTTGGCCAAAGACAACCGCTACGACCTGATTCTCTCGGACATCGGTATGCCGCTGCTCGACGGCCACCAAATGATGCGCGCCATCCGCCAAGCCAGCGCCAACCCGCACACCCCCGCCGTTGCGTTATCGGGTTACAGCACCAAGCAGGACGTGGACGACGCGGTGGCGGCGGGCTTCAATCTGCACCTGCAAAAGCCGGTGGCCATGGACACGCTGCTCGAAGCCGTCGCCAAGCTATTGAACAAGCCCCACTAAGGCGCCAGCGCCACGCTGTTAAGGAGCACGTTTGTCGGTCTACTTGGTGGTGCTGTTCGCCGCATTGCTGCACGCCAGTTGGAACGCCATCGTCAAAGGCGGTACCGACAAGCTGTTAAGCACTGTCTTGCTCACCGGCTGCGGCGCGGTGATGGCGCTGTTGTTGCTGCCCTGGCTTGCACAACCGGCAGCGGCGAGCTGGCCGTATCTCGGCGCGTCGGTGGGTTTGCAGGTGGTGTATTTCATCTTGGTCGCGCGGGTGTACCACCTGACCGACATGAGCCAGACCTACCCGATCATGCGCGGCACCGCGCCCTTGCTGGTGGCGCTGGTCAGTGTGGGTTTTCTTCACGAACATCTGCCGCCGCTGGCGCTGCTCGGTATCGGGCTTATCTGCCTGGGCATTCTGGCCATGGCGTTTTCGCGCCGAGCTGTCCGCCCTACGCCCAGCCAACGGCTCGGCTTGCTGCTGGCGCTGCTCAACGCCGGCGTTATCGCCGCGTACACCTTGGTCGACGGCCTCGGCGTTCGCCGTTCTGGCGCACCGGCGGCCTACACCTTGTGGCTGTTTCTGCTGACGGGCTTGGTGTTAATAGGCTGGGTGCTGCTAATGCGCAGGCGCGCGTTCGTGGTCTACGCGGCAAGGTATTGGCGGATGGGAATAGTCAGCGCGTTCGGCACCTTGGCCTCTTACGGCCTGGCGCTGTGGGCCATGACGCTGGCGCCGGTCGCGGTGATCGCGGCGCTACGGGAAACCTCGATTCTGTTCGGCGTACTGATCGCCGGACTGTTTCTAAAGAAAGGCTCAGCACCGCGCGCATCGTTGGCGCCAGCATCATCGTTGCTGGCGCCGTGGTGCTGCGGCTGGCCTGAACGCGTGACCGCCGGTTAGCGGTCTTGCGCTTCCTTGGCGTCCATCTCCGCGTTGCGCTCATGGACCTTTCTTAGCTGCTCATCCGTAAGCGGCAGCTTCTTCGCCGTGTCGCGCAACATCATCAAGCCGCCGACGATCGAGCCAAGCGCCAACGCCAAAATCAGCCAGGCATACCAAGGCATAACGTTCTCCTTAACTTTATACGCGGGGCAGATAGCCGTCCGCTGTGCAGGTTGGATCATCCGCCGCTGAGAGCGTTCCGCCAATGTGTTGAAGGCTGCTTCGCAACGCCTCAGCCCAGCCTCCCACAACCCCGTAAGGGCGGCTTCAGCCGCGATGCTCTTTATCCCACTCGCCCTCACTCGACCATAACCCGAAACCCGCTGAAACCCCCGCCCCGCAACGGTTGCGTGTCGCACTGCCGTACCAATTGCTTACGCGGTGTAAGCCATTCGCTATCCGACTTGTGAGTGATGTCGCAATAGTGGCCATCCGGTCAATAAAGCGTCGCCAAATTTTTGCGTGTCCTGTTTAATCCGCGCCTTCGCTTTTCCAAACCTTATTCTTCAAGGGATTGAAGGCTTATGCCCGCGCTACGTTTTAGGGTGCTGCTCTGCACCTTGTTGGCTGTTTCTTCCACCGCATTTGCCGAGCTGCCAGCCGACCGCGACCTGATCCGCGACCGTCAGGAGCGAGTCCTGCAAGAGCAGCAACAACGCCTTCAAGATCTGCAACAACTGCCAGGCAAAAGTGCCGAGGCCACGGCGCCGGCCATCAACCCGGACGAGCAGTGCTTCGCCATCACCCGCATTACCTTGCAAGGCGCCACGCTGATTTCCCCCAGCCGTCAGGCCGAACTGCTGCGCCCCTACGAAGGCCAATGCCTGGGCAGTACACAGCTCAACGCACTGCTGAAAACCGTCACCCAGTACTACCTCGACCACGGCTACGTCACCTCGCGCGCTTACCTGCCCCAGCAAGACCTGGCCGACGGCACGCTGGAAGTGCTCGTTGTGGAAGGTCGCCTCGAAGGGCTGGAGCCTTCCGCCATCGCCAGCCCGCGTGAGCTGAACATGGCGTTCCCTGGCACACCGGGTGAAGTGCTCGACCTGCGCGAACTGGAGCAACTGGTCGACCAACTCAATCGCCTGCCGTCGCGCCCGGCGCAAATGGAACTGGTGCCCGGCAGCGAAGTGGGCGGCAGCCGCGTGCGCTTGCAAGGCGAGCGCGGCAAGCCGTGGCAAGCCAACCTCAACCGCCACAACGACGGCCAGACCTCGACCGGCGAACAGCAGTGGGGCGCCGGCTTCACCTGGGACAGCCCGCTGGGCCTTGCCGATCAACTGAGCCTGCGCGGCGGTGGCGACACCGTCAGCGATCACTGGAAACACTCCGCCAACCAAAGCGTCGGCTACAACGTGCCGTACGGCTGGTGGTCGTTCAATTACAGCTACAGCCAGAGCTACTACCGCACCCGCAGTGAAGGCGCGGGCTTTGTGTTCGGCTCCGACGGCGACAGCAAAACCCATAGCCTGCGCGCCGAACGCGTGTTGCACCGCGACGACGTGAGCAAGACCGCCGCCAATTTCGGCGTAAGCCATCTGCAAACCCGCAACTACCTGAACAACAACCTGATCGACGTCTCCAGCCAGCGCCTCACCGAAAACCAGCTCGGCCTCAACCACGGCCGCCGCATCGGCAACGCCTTCGTCAACCTCGACGTCGGCTGGCAGCAAGGCACCGGCGCATTCGATGCCCAGGCCGAAGGCAACCCGCACCACAACCAGCCGGTGGCCCGTTACAACAAATACAGCCTCACCGCGAGCTACCTGCAGCCCTTCACCCTGTGGAACGAAAACTTCAGCGTCGACAGCCTGGTCAACGGCCAGCGCAGTGAAGACGTGCTGTTCAACCCGCAGCGCATCAGCCTGGGCGGCCTCAGCTCGGTGCGCGGCTTCAAGGAGCAATCACTGTCCGGCGACAGCGGCGCCTACTGGCGCAACCAGGTGCGCTGGCGGCGGCCCATGGCTTTCGAACCACTGCGCCCGTTCCTGCAGGAATACGGCGTGGCGCTGGCCTACGACCTCGGCGTGATTCACGGCAACCGCCACAACGGCACGCAACACGGGCGCCTGTCCGGTAACGCCGTGGAATTCAGCACGCGCGGTCGCAACGTAGCGGCCAGCGTCACCTTCGCCCGCTCGCTGGAACGCCCCGACGCCATCGAGCGCCAGGAGCACCCCGTCTATTTTCGCGTCGACGTTTTCTTCTAACTGTTTACCCAGGGAGTTTCACCGCATGTTGATGAATAAAACCGTGGCTTCTCCAGCGCTGCTGGCGCTGTTGGTAATGGGGCTGGCCGGCTGCGCCACCGAGTCCTCGCGTAGCGTGCCTGTGCAGCAAGTGGTCAGTGCCGCTACCGCCTACAACGGCGCCCGCAGCCCAATCGCCGTGGGCAAGTTCGATAACCGCTCGAGCTACATGCGCGGCGTGTTCTCGGATGGTGTGGATCGTCTGGGCAGCCAAGCCAAAACCATCCTTATCACCCACCTGCAACAGAGCAACCGCTTCAAAGTTCTGGACCGCGACAACATGGGCGAAACCCTCCAGGAAGCCCAAATCAAAGGGCAGGTTCAGCGCCTGAGCGGAGCCGACTACGTAGTGACCGGCGATGTGACCGAGTTCGGTCGCAAGGAAGTGGGCGACCACCAACTCTTCGGCATTTTGGGGCGCGGCAAAACCCAGGTTGCCTACGCCAAGGTAGCGCTCAACATCGTCAACATCTCCACCTCCGAAGTGGTGTATTCGGCCCAGGGCGCCGGCGAGTACTCGCTCTCCAACCGCGAAGTGGTGGGCTTTGGTGGTACCGCCAGCTACGACTCCACGTTGAACGGCAAGGTGCTCGACCTGGCCATGCGTGAAGCCGTGGACAAACTCGTAGGCGCAGTCGATAGCGGCGCATGGAAGCCGTAACGCTAGGCAACTGAAGCATTTGAAAAAGGGATAACAGGGAATGAATTTGACGTTTTCAGGCCGGGGCATGGCCGCCATGTTGCTGATCGGCAGCATGGCATTGGGCGGTTGCGCGCGGCAGCCAGCGCTGTACCAGTGGGGCAACTATCAACCTCAACTGCGCGAGCATTTCAACGGTGGCTCGCCTGAAGCGCAGCTCGACGTATTGAAAGCCGATCTGCAGAAAATCCAGGCAAAAAACGGCGCGATACCGCCCGGTTTCTACGCGCAAATGGGCTTGCTGTATTCCAGCTTGGGTGACGAGGAACTGACGATGCGTTCCTTCGAGAACGAGAAGGCATTGTTCCCGGAGTCGGCGCCGTACATGGACTTCTTGATGAAGAAGAAAACCCCGGAGGCTAAATAATGGCGCGCACCTATCGCACCTGTGCATGGCTTTTGGCACTGGCACTGTTGGGCGGCTGCGTCGCACCGCCCAAGAGCCTGGATTATTCGGCGTACAAACAAGCGCGGCCGCGCTCCATTCTGGTACTGCCGCCGGTAAACGAATCGCCCGACGTGAAAGCCACCTATGGCGTGCTCGCGCAAGTCACCGTGCCGCTCGCCGAAGCCGGTTACTACGTGGTGCCGGTCGCGCTGGCCGATGAAACCTTTCGCCAGAACGGCTTGAGCACCGCCAGCGACGCCCACCAGGTGGCTCCCGCCAAACTGCACGAGATTTTCGGTGCCGATGCCGGCCTGTACATCACCGTGAGCCAGTACGGCACCCAGTACCTGATCCTGAGCAGTGCCACCACCGTGACCGCCAGCGCCAAGCTGGTCGACCTGAAAACCGGCACCACCCTGTGGACCGGTTCGGCCACGGCCTCCAGCAACGAAGGTAACAACAACTCCGGAGGCGGGCTGGTTGGCATGCTGGTGACGGCTGCCGTCACGCAGATCATCAACAGCTCCATGGACGATGCGGCGTACCCCATCGCTGGCACCACCAGCGGCAGGCTGCTCTCCACGGCCAAAGGCTCAGGCCTGCTGTATGGCCCGCGTTCGCCCAAGTACCAAAGCGACTAACCCGTTTACGTGCTGCAAACACCGCCCCGCAACTCCATGCGCGGACGGTAATTGGATGGTTTGGTTTAAAAGCCCCTCACCCCCAGCCCCTCTCCCGCAAGCGGGCGAGGGGTGACGATTGCCCGGGACTGACTCGGTCTGCCCCCTCTCCCGCTTGCGGGAGAGGGCTGGGGTGAGGGGCCTTTAATTTTCAACACTAGACATCAGATCGCTCGCCGCAAACCCCGCTTGTGTGCGCCGCCTACGCACCTTGGAAGTGAGGCAACGCCTTCACCGGTAGCGCCCTTCAAACACCGATAAAAGAGTACCGAAATGGACGTTCGTAGCCCGCTGTTCCAAAACATCGCCTGCATCCTGATGGGGGTGATGTTTCTAAACCCTATTGTCAGCACCGCTGCAGAGCTGACGGTGGACGCGGCGGCGGGCGGCAACACCCAATTGGGCAGCGCGCAAAATGGCGTGCCGGTGGTGAACATCGCCACGCCTAACGGCAGCGGTTTGTCCCACAACAAATTCACCGACTACAACGTCGGCCAGCAAGGCCTGATCCTCAACAACGGCACCGCTGCGTTCAACGAAACCCAACTGGGCGGCGTCATTCTCGGCAACAGCAACCTCAACGGTCGTGCCGCGAACCTGATCCTCAACGAAGTCACCGGTGGCAATCAGAGCCAGCTCAAGGGCTACACCGAAGTGGCCGGGCAGGGCGCCCATGTCGTAGTCGCCAACCCCCACGGCATCACCTGCGACGGCTGCGGCTTTATCAACACCCCGCGCGCCACGCTCACCACCGGCACGCCGGTAATCGACAACGGTAAGCTCGACCACTTCGACGTCAACGGCGGCGAAATCAACATCGAAGGCGCCGGCCTCAACGCCTCGAACATCAGCCAGTTCGACCTCATCACCCGCAGCGCCAAACTCAACGCCGAGCTGCAAGCCCAGCGCCTGAACATCATCGCCGGTCGCAACGAGGTGGACGCAACCACTTTGGCCGCCACCGCCAAAGCCGACGACGGCAGCGCCAAGCCGCTACTGGCCATCGACAGCTCAGCCCTCGGCGGCATGTACGCCGGCGCCATCCGCCTGGTCGGCACCGAGGCCGGCGTGGGCGTAAAACTCGCCGCCGACATGGCCGCCAGCGGCGGCGACATCCACATCGACGCCAACGGCAAGCTCACCGTTGCGCGCGTCGCCAGTGCCGGCAGCGTGAGCGCCACCGCCAAGCACATCGACCTCACCGACAGCGTTTACGCCACCCAAAACGCCACGCTAACCGCCGACCAGATCGACATCGCCAGCAGCCTCGCCAGCGGCGCCAGCCTGAGCCTCACAAGTGCCGCCATCACCAACAGCGGCAGCCTTGAAGCCGGGGTAAACCCCGACGGCAGCGGCAACAGCACCGCACTGTTGGACCTGAAAGGCGGCACGCTATACAACAACGGCAGCGTCAGCTCGCAAGGGCGCTTGAACACCGATCTGCAACGTCTGAACAACGCCGGCAAAACCATCGTCGCCGTGGGAGATGCCAGCGTAAAAGCCACCACCCTCGACAACCGTGGCGGCAAGCTCGTCGGCCAGAAAACCCTCACCGTCACCGCCGACAACCTCGACAACCGCGCCGGCACCCTCGCCAGCAACAAAGCCCTGAGCCTCACCCTGGCCGACACCCTCAACAACAGCGCCGACGGCCTGCTGCTGAGCAAAGCCGATGGCCTGACCCTCACCGCTAAAACGCTGAACAACGCGGGCGGCACCGTGCAGGCCGACGGCAACACGCTGACCGTTGTCACCACCGATACCGACAACAGCGCCGGCAACCTGCAAGGCGACAGCGTCAACCTCACCACCACGGGAACACTCACCAACGACGCCGGCCGCATCGCCGCCACCCAAGGCCAACAAACGCTCACCGCAGGCGCCGTCAGCAACCAGGCCGGCAGTCTGCTGGCCAAAACCGGTCTCACCGTTAACGCCGCCAGCTTGAACAACAGCGACGGCACCGTTGGCGCCAACACCGTCGACCTGAACCTCAGCGGCCACCTCGACAACACCGATGGTCTGGTCGAATCTGCCACCGCCTTGCAACTCAAAGCCGGCAGCGTCAGCAACAGCGGCGGCAAACTGCGCGCCCTCGGCACCACCGGCACCAGCGCCTTCGAAATAGGCGGGCTGTTCAGCAACGATGGCGGCTTGGTCGAAGTCGGCGACGCCACCCTCAGCCTCACCAGCGCCAGCCTCAGCAACCAGCTCGGCACCGTGCGCCACCTCGGCAACCAGTTCGCCCTGGCCCTCGCCGATGTCGGCAACGCAGGCGGCAGCTTTATCACCAACGGCGACCTGACCCTCAACGTCGCCAACTGGACCAACACCAGCCAGCTGCAAGCCAACAGCATCAGCCTCAACGTCGGCAACTTCAGCCAAACCGCCACCGGCAAGCTGCTCTCCAAACAAAGCATCACCGCCACCGGCGACACCTGGCAGAGCGACGGCAGCATCGAAACCGACGGCGCCCTCAGCCTGACCCTCACCGGCGCCTACAGCGGCAACGGCGCACTGCTCAGCCAGGGCGACCTCACGGTAGTCGCCGCCAGCGTCGACACCGGCGCAGACGCACAGTGGAAAGCCGGTGGCGATGCCGACTTCAGCGTCGGCGGCACCCTCATCAACCGCGGCAACATCACCGCCGCCCAACGCCTGCTCGCACGCGCCAACACCCTCAACAACTACGGCACCTTTGGCGCGGCCACCACCTTGCGCATCGAAGCCGACAGCTTGCTTAACGACGGCGGATTGATCTTCAGCGGCGCGGATATGGCGTTGCGTACCGGGAGCTTTGTTAACCGCTTGGCCGATGTATACAGCCTCGGCAACCTCGACATCGCCGCCAACGACGCCGGCGATGCCGCCACCCTGGTGGAAAACCGCTCCGGCACCCTCGAAAGCAGCGGCAACCTGAGCATTCACGCCACCACCATCAGCAACATCCGCGACGTACTGAAAACCACCCAGAGCAAATACAGCGCGCGCATTACCGAGCTGCCGTGCAGCCGTTACTACGGCGCCAGTGACTGTGACGGCAAGCGCAATGGCGTGTGGGCAATAGAAGAATTCGACCGCCTCGCCGTCAGCGCCGACAGTACCGCTGCGTCGTCTCTCACCGCAGGCGGCACGCTCAACCTGCGCGGCACCACGCTCACCAACCAGAGCAGCTCCATCAGCGCGGGCAGCGACCTCACCGTGCGCGTGGCCAACCTGCAAAACACCGGCATTGAACCCGGCGAAGTGCACACGTACCGCGTGTTCAAATCCGAGCGCACCGAGAACATCGGCAGCTGGCAACGCGAAGCCCAGCAATTCACCGCCACGTACTGGAACAAGAGCAGCGTCGACTCCAACAGCCTGATTGCCGCGCTCGCCCACTTCATCGGCCGTACCGAACGCGAGAACGAGGCTTTCCGCGTCATCACCCCAATGCCCAGCGGCGACCTCAGCTACTCCGGCATCATCCAGACAGCCGGCGCGGTCGACATCACCGCCCAGGCCGACTTCGACAGCAGCGTAGTGCGCCCAACCTTCGCTTACGTTGCCGGTGGCAACACCGCCGACACCAGCAGCGCCGGCAGCAACTTCGCCACCGCCATCAGCATCAACCCGCAGCTACCGCCCGACACCACCCAACAAGCGGTCACGCTGCCCACCTTCACCTTGCCCCAAGGGCAAAACGGCCTGTTCCACGTCAACACCGACAACAGCCACCCGTACCTGATCGAAACCAACCCGGCGTTCGCCACGCTGCGTGGCTTTCTCAGCTCCGACTACTTGCTCAACATCATCGGCTACAACCAGGACGTGACCCAGCGCCGCCTCGGCGACGGCCTGTACGAACAACGTCTGGTGCAACAAGCCATCGTCCAGCGCACCGGCAAACGCTTCCTCGACGGCCTGGCCTCCGACGAAGCGCAACTCAAATACCTGATGGACAACGCCATCGCCAGCAAAGCCGCGCTCAACCTGGTGCCCGGCATTGCCCTGAGCGCCGAGCAAGTGGCCGCGCTCACCCACGACATCGTGTGGATGCAAGAGCAAGAAGTGAACGGCCAGAAAGTGCTGGTACCGGTGCTTTACCTCGCCCAGGCCACCGACCGCGTAGCGCCGACCGGCGCCCTGATCCAGGGCCGCGACGTCACCCTGATCGCCGGCAGCGACCTCACCAACAGCGGCACCTTGCGCGCCACTAATGCCCTAAACGTCAGCGCCAACAGCATCGCCAACAGCGGCCTGATGCAAACCAACGAACGCCTGTCCTTGCTCGCCACCGACAGCATTCGCAACGCCCAGGGCGGCATCATCGCCGGCAAAAACGTCAGCGCCATCGCCCTCACCGGGAACATCACCAACGAACGCAGCGTCACCACCCACCAATCCGCCCAGAAGGGCTTCGAACGCCGCGAAGACTTCGTCGACAACGCCGCCGGCATCGAAGCCAGCAATGCACTGACCTTGTCCGCAGGGCGCGACATCGTTAACCAGGGCGGCAACCTCAAGGCCGGCGGCAACGCCGACCTGAGTGCCGGGCGCGATCTGCTGATCGTTAGCCAGAGCGAGACCGACGTCGCCAACAACCGCAATCGCAAGGGGTATAGCAATCGCGAGCAGGTGAAGCAGTTTGGTTCGGTGGTTGAGGTGGGTGGGGATTTGACGGCTGAGGCGGGGCGAGACCTCGCTGTAGTGGCAAGCAGCGTCAAGGCGAAAGGCGATGTTGATCTGTCGGCAGCAGGCGACATCACGATTGCCGCCGCGGCCAACGAAAGCACGAGCGACTCATATCGAAGAGTGGCGGTAAAAAAGTCACCTCGCAGGACAGCGTCATACGCCAACAGGCGGCTGAGATTGAAGCGGGCGGCGACCTCAACATCGACGCGGGCAACAACCTTGTTGTAAGCGCGAGCGAGCTTAAAGCCGGCGACGAGGCGTTCCTCTATGCCGGTGACAAATTGGCGCTGCTGAGCGCAGAAAACAGCGACCACCACCTGTTCGACATGAAGAAGAAAGGCGGGTGGGGCGCCAAAGAAAGCCGAAAAGACGAAACCACCAGCGTGCGCAACGTCGGCACCACCATCGTCACCGGCGGCGACCTGAGTCTTGTAAGCGAAGGCGACCAGCTCTACCAGAAAGCCAGTCTGCAAAGTGGCGGTGACCTGACACTGGACAGCGGCGGCGCGATTACTTTCGAAGCCGTGAAAGATCTGGAGCAGGAAAGCCACGAGGAAAGCAAAAGCGACTGGGCTTGGACCAGCTCCAAGGGTAAAGGCGACACCGATGAGACCCTGCGCCAAAGCTCAATGGTCGCCAAGGGCGACGTCGTTATCCGTGCCGTCGATGGGCTGAACATCGACATCAAGCACATCGACAGAAAGACCGTCAGCCAGACCATCGACACCATGGTGGCGGCAGACCCAAGTCTTGCCTGGATCAAAGAGGCGGAAGCGCGCGGTGACGTGGATTGGCGTCGTGTTAAGGAAATCCACGAGTCGTTCAAATACCAAAACTCAGGCCTTGGGGCTGGCGCGCAACTGATCATCGCTATTGTCATGGCCGCCGTGGTAGGTCCTGCCGCATTGGGCGCGCTCGCTGGCGCAGGAACCACGCTCGCCGCTGGCGGCGCGGCAATTGCCACAAGCGCGGCAACCAAAGCGACTGTTAGCGTCATCAACAATCGCGGGGATCTGAGCCAGGTGGCGAAAGACGTTACCTCGAAGGAAAGCCTTAAAGACTATGCGGTAGCGGGTGTTGCAGCTGGGCTGACTGCTGGGGTTTACGACAAGCTGACAGGCACCCAAACCAACCCGAACATCGACAAAATAAATACGACGAGCCTCAATACGGTCGGTGGGGTTGGCCGCTTTGCTGCAAATCAGACGCTGCAGAGTGTTACCACCGCAGCGCTGAACCAAGCCGTAGGTCGGGACGTCGATTACGGCGATGCCCTCAAAGGCGCCCTCTTAAGCACCTTAAACGCAGTGGCCTTCAGCGCCGTTGGAGATTTCGCCAAAGATCAAAACTGGGCAGACGGAAGTCCTCAGAAGATCGCTTTGCACGCCATGGTTGGCGGAATGCTCAACAAAGCGGCAGGCGGCGACTTCAAGACTGGAGCCCTGGCCGCAGGCGCGAACGAAGCGCTGGTCGCTCAGCTTGATCAGTTGGTGCAGAACGATTCGAATTTACTGCTGATGTCGTCGCAGCTGGTAGGCGTTGCGGCCGCGGCCACGGTGGATGGAGACCTGCAGCAAGGGGCGGGGATTGCTAAGGATGCGACTAATTACAACTATCTGCTTCACCGAAAGAATGCTGAAAAGGCGATTGAAGAGGCTAAAGGACGCTGCGCAATTGATGCGCGTTGCCCGGATGGCGGCCAAAACGTTGACCCTTCAAGTGTTCTGGCAGCTCTGGACGCGCTCGCCTCGAAGGATGAAGCCGCTGTTTTAAAACTCGACGCGGAGTCTCTGCGCTTCGCAGCGTATATGTTGCGCAGTGATGAAAATCTGCATTACGAGATTTTTCTTCCGGAGACAGCGGAGGAAACTTCGCTTAATGTCTCGAAGTGGCTGATAGACATTTTTTATCCAGGGATCGGAGGGAAAGCCAAAACCGCGAAGGTTGCTGGTGAGGTCTCGAAGGAAGCAGCGGAGAGCATTGAAAAGAAATTTGCTGAAGCGTTGGCAGGGAATTCGGGTCAGAAGGCGGCTATTGGAGAGTTGTCTGCTTATGCGAACCCGAAAGATATCCGGTTTACGCAAGACAGTGTTTCCAATGCCTTCAAGGATGACAAAACCCTCCAGTCCACTATTGAAGCGCTGAAGTCAGGAAAAATTTCCCCAGATGACTTGCCTCCTATCCGGGTGTTTCATAAGGACGGAGCGTTGTACAGTTTGGATAATAGACGGCTGCTCGCCGCTTCTGTAGCCGGCGTTCCAATCAAAATTATTCCCGCTACGGAGAAAGAGATTGCCAAGGAGGCGTGGAAAATGACAACGCCAAATAGTGGATCAATTATCTGTGTTCGAGGCGTTTGTGAGTGAGGATTTTATGAGTTTTCAACTACTTAGAAATATACAGACAAGAGATGATTTTGCGGATTTCGTTCGAGAATTCAGGGAGGGGTTGTTGCTGAGCCCTGGCGATTGGGAAAATCCGGATTTGGGGAGTTTTCTATCTGCGATGGAAGCTTGGGTTAGGTCAATAGATATGTATGCAAAAAACTCTGGTGATAGTGATGTGACTAGCCCTAGCTGGAGTACCTTCGCAAAGATATTGTGCGCATCGAAAGTTTATGAATAGCTGGCTCTGTTTTTACTCAACCGCACCCGGTCTTAAGAGAAAAAACAGAAAAAAGGACAAATTTATTAAACAGCCATGATTTACGAGCCGCATAGGGGGCAGATTTATTAAGTTGCTCTAATTTTTTGAACTGCGTGGGTAAATGTCGTCTATCAGTCCAAATTTAATGTTTCGTTTTTAAAATGTTGCGTTCAAGGAGGAACGCTCCCATGCCTAGACTTGCAAGAATTGTATTGCCGAATTACCCGCACCACATCGTCCAGCGAGGCCATAATCGGGGGCTTGTTTTCGTGGAGGCTGCAGACTATCAACGCTACGTCGCAGACCTGCGCGAGCTTAAAGAAGCGTTCGACGTAAAAGTTTACGCATATTGTTTGATGAGCAATCATGTCCACCTCCTTCTTGCTCCCGGCGATTCAATTGCAGGTCTGAGTCAATTCATGAAAACCCTGGCTGCTCGTGCGACTCGGTTTCGTAACAAGCTGGAAGGGCGTACCGGAACATTGTGGGAAAGCCGATACAGGTCAAGCTTGGTCCAGAGCGATCATTACTTGCTCGCATGTTCCCGATATATTGAGCTAAATCCGGTGCGGGCGCGGATGGTCGCGAACGCTTCGGAATACGAGTGGTCCAGCTATTCGGCGCATGCATCGCCAGAGGAAAGCTGGATTGACCTAGATCCCGCTTTTTGTTCGCTCGGCGAAACGCCGGAAGAAAGAAGCAGGCATTATGTCGAGTTTGTTGCGCAGTCTATTCCACCAGGCGAATTGGAGCTGATAAAAAACGCTATCCAGCGCGGGCAGTTAACAGGATCCGATCGGTTTGTGGATGAGGTTGAACATCTAACAGGGCTGCGAGTTGAAAGGCGAGGGCCAGGGCGGCCGAAATTAGAGTAGTTTAATAAATCTGTCCCCTTTTTCTCGAGACAACGCACCTATTCCACCTTATAAGCTAATTAAATGGGTCGTTTATGTACGCCGATCGTATTGTCAAATTTGGGGAGAAATTCCAGGGGCGGCTAGAAGCTACGCTGCTTCAGGGGGCGCTAGACTATGTTGGTTACAATGAGGAAAGTCTGGCCTTTGAAGTTCTGTGTGATCATATTTGTGAATATGATGTATCTATTACGGATGAGGAATATCACGAGGCTGTAAAATTAGCCGTTGATATGGGTTTTGACTTAGAGGTAGGGCCATTCAAGCACCTGAAGGGTTTGAAGTCGTAGTTTTAAAACATACATTGTTGGCTTTCTCAACACCGAAAAAGAGGACATATTTATTAAGCAGCTCTAGTTTGGGGGAAAGGGGACAGATTTATTAAGTTGCTCTAATTTTTGAACTGCGTGAGTAAACGTCGTCTATAAGCCCAAATTTAATGTTTCGTTTTTTAAAATGTAGCGTTCAAGGAGGAACGCTCCCATGCCTAGACTTGCAAGAATCGTATTGCCGAATTACCCGCACCACATCGTCCAGCGAGGCCATAATCGCGGGCTTGTTTTCGTGGAGGCCGCAGACTATCAACGCTACGTCGCAGACCTGCGCGAGCTTAAAGAAGCGTTTGACGTAAAAGTTTACGCCTATTGTTTGATGAACAATTATGTCCACCTCCTTCTTGCTCCCGGCGATTCAATTGCAGGCCTGAGTCAATTCATGAAAACCCTGGCTGCTCGTGCGACTCGGTTTCGTAACAAGCTGGAAGGGCGTACCGGAACATTGTGGGAAAGCCGATACAGGTCAAGCTTGGTCCAGAGCGATCATTACTTGCTCGCATGTTCCCGGTATATCGAACTAAATCCGGTGCGGGCGCGGATGGTCGCGAACGCTTCGGAATACGAGTGGTCCAGCTATTCGGCGCATGCATCGCCAGAGGAAAGCTGGATTGACCTAGATCCCGCTTTTGGTTCGCTCGGCGAAACGCCGGAAGAAAGAAGCAGGAATTATGTTGAGTTTGTTGCGCAGTCTATTCCACCAGGCGAATTGGAGCTGATAAAAAACGCTATCCAACGCGGGCAGTTGACTGGAGCCGATCGGTTTGTGGATGAGGTTGAACATCTAACAGGGCTGCGAGTTGAAAGGCGAGGGCCAGGGCGGCCGAAATTAGAGTAGTTTAATAAATCTGTCCCCTTTTTTCTCTTATAACCGACCATAGGGAGCATCAAATATGCCAAAGTTTGGATGTGTATGTGGATGTGTAATAAATTTATCCGGTGAAACCGGAGCCGCAGAATTTAGTCTGGTTCCTGAGAAGAGAATCGATGAATTAGGTGTTCTACTCGCAGCCGGCGCATTATCCGAAGAACGATTTTACGAAAAGATCTCCGAAGGTTCTTCTGTGGTTTATATTTGCCCTAAGTGTGATCGATTACATATAGATGAGGGTGGCGGGATGTTTCGGTCATATATCAAGGAAGTAAATAAATAAAAAATGAAGAAAAGGGGGCAGATTTATTAAACAGTTCTGATTTTTTTGGGACAGGTGGATTAAAGATCGTGGAATTTCTTAAAAAAGTTGGCATGTTCTTGCCAAGCAAAATCGAACGTGTTTCTTGGGATGGCGAAGCGCTCGAACTGGCTTGCTCAAAATTGCTACTGCGAACAGAAAGCACTTGGCGCATTTCCCAAAACAATCAGCTAATTCTTGCTTGCTGGGACAGAGATTCGAGCGAATTAGGGTCAAGGCTCTCGGGAAAGTTTTTAACTGGTATAAGTTGGCTCATCGCAGATCAGCCGATTGATCTATCTTTAAAGCTATCCGATGGTTCAAGTCTCGATATTTTTTGTTGCTCTTCAGTTGAAGCATGGATGTTGGAGATAAAGGAGATAGGAGCTCATTTTGGCGGTCAATAAAAAGAAAAACGGGGCATTTTATTAAGTTGCTCTAATATTGGATCGGAAGAAAAGGGGGCAGATTTATTAAGGTGCTCTAAACTAGAATCAGATACCCAGAAAATAGGAGGAAAAAATGTCTCCGTTCAAGATACTGATTGGATTAGGTTTGATGTGTTGGTCGACGATTGTTCTGGGATTTAGGAGGGGATGGGTAACAAGGGGTGACGTTTTTGACTACGCTATCAGTCTGCTTATGAGCGGCGAAGACGCGAACAGTGGAGATGTTTCTGTTATTGCGGGCGGAGAATATCTGAGCGACGAGGAACTGCTCGGCTTGATGCTCAAGCAAACAGAAAGGCCGGATAGTGTTGCTTATTTGGATAAATGGCGATTGGCTTTTTTTATCATGTATCGAAGCCTCAAACGATACCAATGATGAGAAAATTAGCCGGCTTCAGGAAGTCTACGCAGATTTCGACTATCCGGAGGATATGGCTTATTGCAGCATATATTCCCAAGATGGTTTGCCACCACTAATTGCCATGCATAACATTATTAAGTTTTTAAGAGGTAAATTCGCTCTAAATATTTAAAACCCCATCACGAAGGGCGACTGGGAGAAATAGAAAAGCAGAAAAGGGGACATCAAACAGCTCTAATTTACGAGCTACATAGGCCCAGCATCAACGCGTGCGGTTAGAAGGAACCGATCGGTTTGTTGATGAGATTGAACATCCAAGAGGGCTACGTTGAAAGGCGAGGGCCAAGGCTGCCGAAATTGGAGTAGTTTAATAAATATTTACCCTTCGTCCCGTATAGGTGATTAGAAAATGAGTGAGCGTGATATTGGATGGGAACGTCGAGGAAAAACCATCAAGGATCTAATAGCCGAGCTCAATTCTTTTGAGGATAAAGATCTGAAGGAAAAAGGGGACAGATTTATTAAATAGCTCTAATTTACGAGCTATATAGACTCAGAATCAACGCGGGCGGTTAGACGGAACCGATCGGTTTGTTGATTAGATTGGACATCCAATAGGGCTACGTTGAAAGGCGAGGGCCGGGGCGGCCGAAACTAGAGTAGTTTGATAAATCTGCCCCTTTTTCTTTAGAGTTCACAGAGGCTTTGCGTCCGAGAGAAGTTTGGAGAAGTGCCGAAGTGAAAAAAAGTGAGAAAAAAGGGGACAGATTTATTAAACAGCTCTAATTTACGAGCTACATAGACCCAGCATCAACGCGGGCGGTTAGAAGGAGCCGATCGGTTTGTTGATGATTGAATATCCAAGAGGGCTACGTTGAAAGGCGAGGGCCGGGGCGGCCGAAACTAGAGTAGTTTAATAAATCTGTCCCCTTTTTTTGGTTACCTAATACTGGAAGAAAAGGACCGAATCCAGATTTAGAAATAAATGGCGAGGTGGCCGATGTCTTCTCCCCAATTACTAACAGCCCAATTTCGGTACTCAAGACGATCTCAAGTAAGGTCAGTACGCAGGCGAATTCTATCGTCGTAAATCTAGCTGATTCCCCGCTAACATTTAGGCAGATTGAAAAAGCTCTCAGCGATAAGCCTGTGGACGGGTTAAAGACCCTGTATCTTATTAAGAACGGAGAGTTTCAGGTGATCAGAGGCGCGAAATGACGATGACAATGAATGTGGAAATTGAAAAAGGAGTTTCGTTAGAGAATGTCTCCAATGTCCTCTTCGTTATGGGTGCAAGTGTTGAGCTTGTAGATGGACGTGTTGTAGGTAATTTTCAGAAATCGAACTGTTATTTTGTGTTCGGCTACACAAATGGTTTGGAAAGCGTCGCTGCTGAGGGAGCCGACGCGAGTTGGTTGGTCGGCATTGAAGGAGCGTTCCATTGTCGTGCTAATGTCCTATCGGAAAGTTGGGAGGACATTAAAAATTTCCATATTCGACTAGCCAAGCAGCAGCCGTTGAAATTCGTCCTGTCGTTCCAGTTCGAATGTGTGTACGCGACCTGCGAGGGCGGCGAGGTGGTTTTCGTGCAGCAGATGGTAAGTCCGGAGTGAAGCCAAACTGCAATGGTTTAGTAAGGCAGTGGAAAAAGGGGACTGGAAAAAGGGGACAGATGGAAACACCCCCGATATTTCGGACACCCCTGAAAGGGGGCAGTACCAGTCGTTTAATAAATCTGTCTCCTTTTATCCTAGTCCCCTTTTTTCCTTCAAAAAGTCCAAGTGTTGTCCCGACTAGCCCAACTCCAAAATTGGTGAAATAAATGGATTTAAATGTAAGAAATAAGATAGTAGTTTGTTTGGTGCAGGCGCTTTTGGGGTCAATATCTCCCTTCTTTTAGAGCTGTAGTAGCGGTGTTTTCAGAAGGTGTAGAAGTGAGGTTTTACTTGGATAAAAGTACAAGTGACGATGAGGAGGAGATTGAGGATGTGATCACCGAGTTTGATTCGTTGGTAATGGCGGTGGATTCAGTGAAGATTACGTACAAGGTTTATTTTGGATTGGAACATATAAGCTATACCGATAACGGTTTGGTGCCTGTATTCATAAGGCGTGAGCCAAAAAATTAGAGGTCTGGGTTTGAGAGAGAAAGGGGACGGATTTATTATACGGCTCTAATTTACGACCTGCGTAGACCCAGCATCCATCGCGGGCAGTTAACTGGAGCCGATCGGTTTGTGGATGAGGTTGAACATCTGACAGGGCTGCGAGTTGAAAGGCGAGGGCCAGGGCGGCCGAAATTAGAGTAGTTTAATAAATCTGTCCCCTTTTTCTCCACCAGACAACGGATGGACAGCTATGACCATTCGGGAGCAGTAATTCGTGTGCATCCGAAAAGCATAAACGGCCAAACGGTGGACGCTCAGCACTATCCACCAACTGGCGCGGAATTAAACGGCTGGGGGCAACGATGAAAGCTGAAGAAATAATTGTCGAAAGGCTTATCTTAGCGGTTAAAGGTGGGTTTGATATTCAATCAGTATCGAAAGAGGCGTTGGCCATATATCAAGATCCAGACATTAAAATTTCCAAAAAGATCGACACGATTTTGTTATCGCTTATAGCTATGGAAGAAGGAGCTGAGTTCGAATACACCGAGAATGATTTTCTTGCGTTATTAGCTGAGCTTAGAAAAAAGGCGGAGGGAAGAGGGGAGTGAGAAAAATAGGGGTATTGCGCTATTTCCCATTTTTCGCACCGTTCATTTCGATTATTTAAACGAGCTATTAGTGAAATCAGATTTTCTGGAGAATGAAATGTATGCTACCCAAATTGGCTTGGCGGAAACGACCTATCTGATTAATAAGCTTTCGACCTTAGTTGATTTTAAAAAAGATTTACCTCTAAACCTTTTCAAGGGAGAAACGTATAAGTTTTGGTTCTTCGAGAGGCCACTTTTGGGCTATACGGATCTCGTTCAGGGCCTCGCTTTACGAAGCTACATCGATTATGAAACCGATCTATTAGTGAAGTTTTCGGGCAGCGAGATTGCTGAAAACTTGCTTTTTTGCGTGGATCGGGAGAAAACTGAGGCGAAAATCGAGTGGCTGTCCAGAAATTCCCTTGATTTTTTTGTGGGAAGGTCGGATATCCTATCGTGCTATTTAATCGAAGCTTCGATTGGGTTGCGTTTGAAAGTGCGTTTGAGGAGTTTGGTGTTATCGCGGTCAAAGAGGCCGCCTCAGAATCAGGGTTTTGTAAATACTTAAATCAAGAATTCATTTCCTTTGACGATTTTTTGAGTTTGGCCAAAGGGACGAATTCGGAAGGTCTGATGGCGAAGGAGTTTCTAAAATATTATGGATGAGAAATGGGGGGTTTATTAAACAGCTGTAATTTACGAGCTAGATAAACACAGCATCCAGCGCCGGCAATTTACAGGAGTTGATCGGTTTTGATGAGGTTGAACTTCCATCAGGGCTACGAGATGAAAGGCGAGGTCTAGGGCGGCCAAAATTAGAGTAGTTTAATAAGTTTGTCCCCTTTTTTCGCTTTTTTTAAAGTGTTGCGTTCAAGGAGGAATGCGCCCATGCCTGACTTGCAAGTGTCGTATTCAAGTTTTGATGGCGGCGCTATTTATCATACGAACAGCCCAGAGCTGGCTAGTTACTATTCAAAAGTATTTGCCGAGGCGGGTGTTACAAACTTTAAGTTTGTAATTACCCCTGTGATGAAGTGAGGTGTGTAATGTGTAAAGATCGGGAAATATTAGAGAAAATTCTTGGCGGGAAGATTGAACAGTCTGACTCGCGAATTGTACCGGGGGTTACGATTGTTGATGGGCAGCAAGTTGTGTATTTTTCGGATGATGGAAAAAACAAATTTCGAAAGCAGTTTGATGGCATAACATGTTTTACTGAACCACCTAACGCAGTTCGTTGAGGAGTGAACGAAAGAGGGTGCAAGATTACCCCTCCTTCAGGGCCTCTTTTTCATGCTATCTCCTATCACGGCGACCTTGAGGGTTGGAGAAAAGATATCGAAGCCGGTGCAGAAGGCCTTGGTTTGCTGCTGGCTCGAATCGAAGGTGATCAATTAGTTATTACTGATGGTCGCTCGATTCCTCTATCACATTGCAAAATAGAGTTTTCTTGAACACTACTCGCGCTCAACACCGGCCTCGCTCCGGTGTTGTTTTATCTGGTTAAGCTCCTGCCAGTAAATAGTATTTTGAGCCGAATAATGGAAATGAATGATGAGTTTTTAGAGGCAACCGATTTAGACTGGTTTTGTTGTTACCAAAATGGTTTGCTCGCGCATTTTGCGACAGGAGGGAGAGGGTTTGTTCCCGCCTCTATAAGAAGTTCAATAGCTAAGTACGAGTCGGTCGTTGAGTATTTTCAATCGTTAGAGGAGGCGTTTGATTTTGAAATTATCGAAAGTAATCTTCCAGAATTTAAAGATGCACGTCAGCGGGAACGCTATTTGAATTCTTTTCTTAAAATGGCAAAAAAAGGGCTGTTTAGTTACGATGTTTGTGATGGCGGATATAAATTAATTGCTATGCCTAAGGGTGGAAGACACAGTGTTGAGTTGCCGCAGGAGGTTTTGTGCAATATTTACATGTTGGGCGTGCCTTCTGAGGGAGATATTAAAAGGCTTATTGTTTCTTAGGTTCGTAAGAAGAAAAAAACGGGGCAGATTTATTAAACAGCTCTAATTCACGAGCTACATAGGCCCAGCATCAACGCGTGTGGTTAGAAGGAATCGATCGGTTTGTTGATGAAATTGAATATCCAAGAGGGCTACGTTGAAAGGGCCGGGGCGGCCGAAATTAGGTTATTTTAATAAATTTGTCCCCCTTTTCTGCTGAGACTTCGTTACCGACATCAAACCGTCTAGTCAACAAATGAAGAATTTTGGACTATGAAAACTATCGATAGCTTGGGTATTTTTTGGTCGTTCTCAGACCCGGAGAGCGGGGAGGTATACCAGGACGAAGTACAAGGGCTGGTTTTTTATGCGTACTGGTCTGGCGCGGTTCCCGAGTCTATAGATATACAAACTTTTCCTGATATTTGGTGTGGGCGCGCAGAGGCGAAAGCGCGGCGCTGGCAGTCCCTGACAAATTGCAGTTTATCCATCGATGTAAAGGTCAACGATTGGCCGGTTCCTGCCGATTGGACCAATTATATAAACAGCTCGCTAAGGTGGTTCTTGAATCGCGGCGCCACGCTGTCGTGGTGTGGGAGTGAAATTAGTAGTCCTTCCCTTGATGTTTTTAGCAGTAATCCGTCTGGCTCCGTATATGCAGTGCTTTGTGAAAGAAAGGGATTTTATGTAGGATCGCAACTAGATGAAGAGTACAAAGATGTTGACCAAAATATATTGCTCTCCTTTAATTCTTTTCTTATGAAAAAGTAAAGATATATAGTGAAGAAAAGGGGGCGGATTTATTAAGCAGCTCTAATTTACGAGCTACATAGACCTAGCATCAACGCGGGCGGTTAGAAGGAACCGATCGGTTTGTTGATGAGATTGAATATCCAAGAGGGCTACGTTGAAAGGGCCGGGGCGGTCGAAATTAGAGTAGTTTAATAAATCTGTCCCCTTTTCTCCGTCCCCTTTTCTCCGTAAATTATTATGACAAGGGATCATGGATTGGACCAGAAGGAGTGCAGCAAGGCATATTGGATAATGCTATTTCGGCGGGCGTAAATGCCATTTTAATAGGTAGATGAATATGAGTGCTGGCGATGTTGTGGAGTTAAGTGGATGGTTAGTGATTATAGATTATAGGCCTTTTGTAATACCGGAGGATTATCCAGAGGATTATGAAAATGGCGAAAAAACAGAGCTGACTAGTCCGGAGCTAATATTTTCAGTGTTGGATATAGTGCTGCCGCTGGGAGGAGGGAAGAGTTTTTTATTCCATAGAGTAAAAGTTTTCGGTGAGGTTGTTGTAGCTTCGCCATTAAAAGTTAAGCCAAATTTTTTATCGGTAATGGAAAGGACGGGGGGCTTCCTTTCTGTAAGCGTGGATGATGATAGTATGGAAAAATACAAGTCGAGTTATGAGAATTTTTTGAAAGGAAAACGTATAGTCTCGAGCGATTGGTTAGATTTTTTATAGTCAGAATATGGGTTCAGAAAAGGGGGCAGATTTATTAAACAGCTCTAATTTACGAGCTGCATAGACGCAGCATCAACGCGGGCGGTCAGAAGGAGCCGATCGGTTTGTTGATGAGATTGAATATCCAAGGCTACGTTGAAAGGGCCGGGGCGGCCGAAATTAGAGTAGTTTAATAAATCTGTCCCCTTTTTCTGCAAATGATGCAATTGCAGCGTTGAAACAATTAAGAATGCTTCTTCCGAATAAACAGCTGCTGCCTGATGATGCTTTGATCGCTGCCTATGAGCATGAGCTGGGAATCTCCTTCTTAGATGACTACAAGATTTTCGCCAAGGAGGCTAGCGATAGTGTTTTTAATGGGAAGGACGCGCTTCGATTAACGGAAAATAGGAATAGCCCAAGGGAACTATTGAGCGTGATTAGCGAGGCTCGGGAACAGGGAGTGCCATACTCTTGGCTGCCCATCTGCGAAGATAATGGAAACTACTACTGTCTTCTTGAAGATGGGACTGTTAGTTACTGGTCGCATGATGGATACTCTAGTGAGACTTGGCCCAGCCTCGCCAGTTGGATCAAACATGCATGGATAGATGGAGAGTAGGGACTATGTTGTCTCCGCGCGAAGGGGAAAAAGGGGACAGATTTATTAAATAGCTCCAATTTACGAGCTACATAGACCCAGCATCAACGCGGGCGATTAGAAGGAACCGATCGGTTTGTTGATTAGATTGAACATCCAAGATGGCTACGTTGAAAGGCGAGGGGCGGGGCGGCCGAAACTAGAGTAGTTTAATAAATCTGTCCCCTTTCTCTCATTGAAAAATGTTCAAGATATCTCAAAAGCACCAAGAGGGTTGAATTAATGTCTGTGTGTGAGCTTTCAGATAAGTACGCAGCACGATTTGGTTTTCCAAGCATGGGTAGTGTTAGCCTGGAAGAATTTATGCAGGTATTAGAACTGGTAGCCACGAAACACAGAGGGTTTTTTTATTGAAAGTAGATGGTGAGAGAGTGGCGGACATCTATACTTTTGTCCTGAATCTATCTTCAAGTCACGACGTGGTAATCAGGAAGGATACTGACATTATGCGAGCCGGAATGGATTTTGTGTTTTCTGAATTAGAATGCGCTGGCATATATCCATGATGGTATTTGTAAGGAGAGCGTTTCGCTGCTTTAATTCTGCGGTTTAAAACATTTATGCAATCCGGCGGGGTAAAACCTGTTCTGGATCTTTCTAGTATGCCCGCCACAGTACTGGAGAAGATTAAGTGATTATAAATATTGGTTTTGAATTGTTAGATGCGTATTTTGCCGTTTATGGGGGGGTAAGTTCTGAAAGGCAGTTGAGAATATATGTGGAAGGCGGTCTTGGAGTCTGAGAAAAAAGGAGACAGATTTATTAAACAGCTCTAATTTACGAGCTACATAGACCCAGAATCAACGCGGGCGGTTACAAGGAACCGATCGGTTTGTTGATGAGATTGAGCATCCAAGGGGGCTACGTTGAAAGGCTAGGGCCGGGGCGGCCGAAACTAGAGTAGTTTAATAAATCTGTCCCCTTTTTTTCCGGTTGTTGAAGCTATGAACAGTCAAAATTAAAGACATGAAAAGTTGCTCGGGGACAGACTGCTCAGATATAGCCTCTAAACTTTTAGAAGCTGCTGGAGGGTAGGGGAAAATAATTGAGGTCGTACCTTCTTCCAAGGGGAAGTTAAACGTTTTTGAGAATCGAGATACCGTTCCAGATCAGTGGTATCACCAGGTTTATACCGATGGTCGGTATGTTTGCGATCCGCGTATTTCTGCAAATCCTATCCCGAAGGGCGACTGGGAACAGTGTATTAAAAACATAAATCCAGACGGTGTTTCTATTTCCGACAAGATAAAAGGGTTGTAATGAGTATTCCAGACGCTAAAAATGAAAGCCTGCCTCTCCTTGAGGTAATAGAAGCTTTGGGCGAGACCGAGTGGCGGAAAGGGTCAGCTAGTGAATACGTTGCAAAGGAGCAAGGTGTGTGGGTGCTCAAGAAGCAACCACATACTGTTCCTACAGTTTCTTTCCGATTCAAAGTGGAAGATTCGCAGGTGATTAAGGTTCTTAATGAAGCAATAGCCTGCTATCGCGGAGGGATCAGTTGGGTTTTATCGGAGCATAAGAGAGAAGCGCTTCCAGGTACTAACTGGACAATAGAACCTGTTAGGCTGAGTGAGGTTTCTGAAAGGGCTAAAGCAGAAGGGCTTACGGCAAGCCAATATTTATTTAAACATGATTGTGATTTTGCATCTGTTGCTTTTGAGGACTTGAACAAACTTGCTGCGCATATCGCAAAGTTTTTAGAGCTGTATTACCAAAAATAAGCGCTAGAAAAGATATATTAAGTTGCTCTAATTTTTTGAATTGCCTAATTGTTCTTACATTTCTTGAACGAATTTTTGGCCCGCTCTCATCCGTTTATGTACTGGGTCACACTCCAGATCAAGGTGAGGACTTTTATGTTGTGCTTGTGACTGGCTCAATCATTGCTAAGTTTGAGCTTCCAAGAAACTGTGATGCTGAACCCGAAAATTTAGTCGCTATTAGCGTTGACGAGTATCGTAAGACCCTTCGAGGGCGTGAGTCGCAATCAAAGCTGTCGATAGCAATGGAGCTAGCCGCCGGGGGATAAGGTAGGATCACGGAAATGCTGGTATAAAAGTTGTGAGTAGCATGGAAGAGCTTATGGCTTACGGGAAAAGCAGAGGGGGGTTGTAGTGAGTGACTCAGCAATGATCGTTTCCTCACATGAAGTTACAGAAGAGGAGTTTCATTCACTAATCAATTCTCTGGGCGGTGATTTAATTCGTCCATTTCGCGGTTCGGTCGCATGTGATGAATCGACCGTTTGGGTTGGACTAATATATGAAGATGAATTTCGAGACTTTTATGAGGAAAATTTGTTAGATTGGGAGGCGTATTTAAGAGGAGCGCCTAAAGCGATAATAGAAATGCGACTAGATCACGCGCCCAAAGCGCGCGATTTATGCTTGGAAGTCGCTTCTGAATTCGGAAAAAGGTGGCCTTCTTTGTTAGTTGATGTCGACGGTGTTGATGTCCCGTACTGCGTATTGGCAGAAAGGTTGCGTAAAGAAAAATAAGTAAAGAGGAAATAGGCTGCCCCGAATTGTTTAACTCAATCAAGCTCCTAATTAAATAGGTCTGCAGGCATGACAGATAAACAGATATATGAATTAGCCATCGATGATCTTACTTGTTTTGGTGTTTGGTACTTCCCTATGGATGAGTCTGCGGAAGATGAGTTAACAGTGCGCCCTCTCCTTGATAATGAAACGTGTACTGACGCTCAGATGATCGTTCGTGCTAGTTTTGTTGGAAGCGATGGTTCCAGTTACTTGGGCTATCTGTACTGGAATGGCGGTGGGGAGGTTGAATACTTAAAGCCTGTCATTCTTCTTGAAGATGGCTCGTTTGTTACGTTCTGGAACGGGATGGTTGAGCCATCTTGGGCGGACTATTCTGCAAGAGCTCAAGAGCTAAGGAGCGGACTTCCTTTTTCATATGTTTCAGATCCTCTTCTCGAGTTGCCAGAAATTTCAGGAAGGCTTGAGGGACTATATTACTTAGATGGGGAGCACATTTCTTGGGTAGGTTAATAGTCTAAAACGGACAGTTCAGGCAGTTGGGACAATTACTTCGAGTGCGACACTTCGTACCAAAAAGGCGGCGGGTTTATTTGTCTGCTCTAGTTCGCTAATAAATGGTGTTTTAGAGCTGTCTAATAAAACGTCCCAATTTTTCTTTGGGATGGTGAATGTTGTGGATATTAATGATGCAATTGCAGAGTTGAAACGAGTAAGAATGCCTCTTCCGAATAAACAGATGCTGCCTGATGATGCTTTGATCGCTGCCTATGAGCATGAGCTGGGAATCTCCTTCTTAGATGACTACAAGATTTTCGCCAAGGAGGCTAGCGATAGTGTTTTTAATGGGAAGGACGCGCTTCGATTAACGGAAAATAGGAATAGCCCAAGGGAGCTGTTGAGCGTGATTAGCGAGGCTCGGGAACAGGGAGTGCCATACTCTTGGCTGCCCATCTGCGAAGATAATGGAAACTACTACTGTCTCCTTGAAGATGGGACTGTTAGTTACTGGTCGCATGATGGATACTCTAGTGAGACTTGGCCCAGCCTCGCCAGTTGGATCAAACATGCATGGATAGATGGAGAGTAGGGACTATGTTGTCTCCGCGCGAAGGGGGCAGATTTATTATCTGCTCTAATTCTCTAGGGGAAAAGGGGCAGCTTTATTAAGCTGCTCTAATTTCGACTCGGCTAATGGCCAAGGGAAATCGTTCCACCTCATTGAGTTCTGCCAGCGATACTTAAATCATCACTTTCCGCTGCATTCATAATCTCTTTTTAACTGTTCCCCACAGGACTCCCATGTATTCCCCCCGCGAAGCCACCAAAGACCACCTCTACACCCATTCTTTCGTATCACTTCTATTGCTGATCCCGCTGGCCTTGCTGATGCTGATGTCCAAAGGCGACGGCATTCCGCATTTGAAGGTGTTGCTGGCGAAGGGTACTGCGCAGGGGGTGGTTGGGGTTGTCGAGCCGCATCCGACTTTTCGCGACTATCGCCTCGTTCACTATCGTTTCACCACGGCCGATGGGCGCGTGATTGAGAGCGGGTATTCGCAGAACGACGTTAACCACCCGGCGGTTTATTCTCCGGGGCAGCCGGTCCAGATTGTGTACTCACGGTGGTTTGATGATGCGGACGCCATCGAGGCCGTGTTTGAGCGAGGCACGACTGGCTTTTATATCTTTGTTTCCTGCTTGGGGTTGATGTTGCTCTGTGTGCTGTATTCCTTCTGGAGTTTGAAAAAGCTGATGAAGCACACTGAGGAAGAGCGGTTTTATTGAGCTAGCCACCACCCTTTCGTTTAAGTCCGTCCATCAGGCCTTCCATGAAAAGCTACCTTTCCTTCGTTATTTCCCTGGCTTTAGGCGCTTGCCTCGCAAGCTGCTCGAGCTTCAATTACAGCGACTACCAAGCCAACTTAACGCCTGACGCGATGCAGCCGTACGACCTGTCTCACGGCGCTGTGGCTTCCCCAATCATCTATTTCGACACCTACACAATCCGAGAAGCCGGCCTCTCGGTACATCGCTTGTTAGTCGCCACGCACCTCGACGGCCAGTTGCTGCCCGGCGCTGCGGTCAGCCCTGCGGCTAAGGGTTTTCAGGCGCTGAAGGTTCCGCCGGGCACGCACTCGTTGCAGTGGTGCTGGCTGTCGAAAAACGCCATTGGGCCGGGCAGTGAGCGCTGTGGTTTCGAGGCGGACGGCGTGGTGTTCAAGGCGGGGCAGCGGTATGTGGTTCGGTGGAGCGATGCCAAGTCGTTCGAGGGCCAGGCGACGTTTGTTCGGATCAATTCGCGGATTGAAAACCTCGACAGCGGCGAGGTCATCTTCCGTCAGGTGCAGTCGAACAGCGGGCCGTTTTAGCGGCCGCTCAGTACGTCTAGCGGGTATTCGATGACCACGTACAGCCGGTCGATATCGCGCCCGGCTTGGGCGTCGTTGCCGCGATGGGTGACGTAGGAAACGCTCAGGGCCAGGTCTTTGGCGGCGCCGGATTGCACGCGGTATTTGCCTTCGATGTCGCGTTCCCAATGTTTGCCGCCGTCGCCCTGGTTGGGGGCGTAGGCGCCCAGGTCGGCGTCGTAGGGGTTGTAGGCGCCGCCTTGGGGGGCGTGGGTGCCGTCGATGTTGCTGCCGCGTACGTAGCGGGTCATGAAGGTGAGGCCGGGCGTCAGCAATTGGCTGAGGTCAAGGTCGTAGCGCAGTTGCCAGGACTGTTCGTTGGCGCCGTTGAAGTCGGCGTATTTGATGGAGTTGGCGAGGTAGATGGAGTCGCCGCCCACGAAGTCGAACGGGGTGTCGCCGCTGATTTTCTGGTAGCCGAGGATGAAGGCTTGCTCGCCGATGCTCAGTTTGCCCAGCAGGCTGGCGGCGGTGGTGTTGATGGCGCCGGCCCGTTCGGCACCGGTGCCTAGGGTGCGATAAACATTGGCGTCCCAGTTGAGGCGGCTGCTGGCGCTCAGGGTTTGTTTGAGGTGCAGGTTGCCGTAGTACTGGCGCCAGGTGTCGCTGAGTTCGCTGGCGTACACGGCGCCGCCCCAGGTGTCGTCGCCGATGCTTTGCAGGCCGAGCAGGCTGATGCTCTGGTGGCGGGTGGTGGCGCCATAGCCGTCGAAGTCGCTGCGTGAGCTGCTTTCGTCCTGGTTTTTAAAGGCGTTGAAGTGGCCGGCGGTCCAGCTCAATCCTGTGCCGGCCAAGCCTTGAAGCAGGGCGCCGGTGGCGTATTCGGGTTGCAGGCGTTTGTCGGCGGTGTCGAATACCGGGGTTTCCACTTCCATTTCGCCGAGTTTCAGGCGGGTGTCGCCCAGGCGCAGTTTGAGCGCGCCACCGGCGCTGGAGTAGTTGTCGGCGGCTTCGCCGGAATCGCCGACTGGCAGCAAACCGGTGCCGGCGCGACCGCCGCCGCTGTCCAGGCGCACGCCGACAAAGCCATGGGCGTCTACGCCAACGCCCACGGTGCCGGCGGTGTAGCCCGATTCGAAACGCCCGATAAACCCTTGCGCCCATTCGCGGTTGTAGCTGTTACCGCTGTGGCCGGTGCGGGTGTCGTTGTTGAGGAAGAAGTTGCGGCTGAGCAGGTTGAGCGAGGCGTCGTCCAACAGCGGCGAAACGTCGGCCTGTGCGGCGGCGGCCCAGGTGGTCGCCAGTAGCGGTGTGCAGAACAGCAGGGTAAACCGCATGGCGGAACTCCAGTGGTAAAGCTGGAGTATCCGGGTAAGGGCAGGGGGCTGGATTGAAGGGCTGTGCTGTTGCGCGGTTCAGCGCTGGGGTTTGGGTTATTGCGGGGTCATTAGTTGCGTGCGCAGTTCTTCGGACAGCCCGTCTTTGGCCACCCACAAGCCCAGATACGCCCGGGCAAATTCTTTGTCGCCGTTGCGGTAGACCTTCTGGCCGTTGAGCTCCAGCACCAGGCCTTCTTCGGCGGTGTAGGTGAGGGCGTAGCGGTCGCCGGGGTTGATGTCTTTGAAGGTGGCTTGCAGCGGTTCGATGTCGGCGCGCAGGGCTTGCAGGCGCGCGGGTGGCTGCTGGCGTTCAATGGTGGCCCAGGCGGCTTTGATTACATCGTCGCGGTCGATGGCGCGCAGGTAGTAAAGCTCCAGGCGCTGGTTGCGCATCTGCGCGACGGCCTCACTCGGGGTGACGCCCGGCTCGGTGTAAAAGGCGGCGGCGTATACGTCCACCCACAAATAATTGAGTACGCCCTGGCTCTGGCGTTGCAGGGTTTGCCGTTCGTTAGGGAAGGCGGCTTGTTGCAGCGGTTCGCTGGCCCACAGCAAGGTGCTGATGAGCAGAAGTAGCAGGGTGGCGGTCAGGCGCATGACAAGGCTCGTGATGGCAGAGGCGGTGCCAGCATACGGGTTTGTGGATGACAGTTGCGCGCCGGTATCTGTTGCCAAACGCGACGGCTGTTGGTCGCGGGGGCGGCTGTCGAGCGGCTATCCTTGCGCCTTCTTGTTTGCTTGCCGAGCGCTGCCGTGTTTCGTCATCTGTTGCCGCTAGTGCTGTGCGTTTGTTTGCTGGGCTGCGGGCCGCAGGTGGCCGAGTTTGGCGGCCCGACTATGGGCAGTCATTACGCGGTGAAGTATGTGCCGGGCGAGCACACGCCCGCCGCGGCGATTGTGCAGGCGCAGGTGGAGGGGCTGTTGGCGGAGGTGGATCAGCAGTTTTCAACCTGGCGCGCAGACTCCGTGGTGTCGCGCTTCAATGCCTTGCCCGCCGGCAGTTGTGCGGCGGTGCCCGAGTCGGTGTTGGCCCTGGTGCGCTTTGCCGATTCGCTGTGGAAAGACAGCAGCGGCGCCTTTGATATCACCGTTGAACCGCTGATGAACCTGTGGGGGTTCGGGCCGCAGTCGCGCCGTCACGAGGTGCCGTCGGCGCCGCAGATTGCCGAGGCGAAGGCGCTCGTGGGGCAAACCCATCTGCGCATCGACGGGCACCAGCTGTGCAAAGACCTCGCCGTGCAGCTGGACTTCAACAGCATCGTCGCCGGCTACACGGTCGACCGTATCGCCGAGCACCTGCGCTCGCTGGGTATCGGCAGTTTCCTGCTGAATGTCACAGGCGAGTTGAAAGCGGCGGGGCGCAAGCCGGATGGCGAGGCGTGGAAGGTGGCCATCGAAGCGCCGCGTGAAGACGTGCGGGTGCCCGAGCGCGTGCTGACGCTGGACGGTTGGGCGGTGTCCACGTCGGGCGATTACCACACCTATTTCGAGCGTGACGGCCAGCGTTATTCCCACACGCTAGACCCACAAACCGGCGCGCCGATTACCCATCGCTTGGCGGAAGTAACGGTGCTCGATCACTCGACCCTGCGCGCCGACGGTCTATCGACTTTACTGATGGTGTTGGGCCCGGAGCGCGGCATGGCGTTTGCACAGCAGCATGATATTGCCGCGCTGTTTGTTACCCGCACGGCGAGCGGTTTTATCAGCCAGGCGACCAGCGCGTTCAGCCGCGAATTTGATGTTCCTGCGACGCCGTAGGCTGTATCGCGCCATGTAGTGCAGACAATGCTCGCCTACCGCGCGACCAATCGCTAATGTGCGCAACGCAAAGCCGCAGTTAAGCTGCGCACCTGTTTCGAGCTGTCGCGACACGCGTTACGAGGTCCATGTAACGAGGCGGTCGCGGTGTTGCCACGGACGCACAGGCGTCCTGGTCTGTACCAGAGGAGTGAACATGGCGGTCTACAACTACGACGTGGTGGTATTGGGGTCGGGCCCGGCAGGGGAAGGCGCAGCGATGAACGCCGCCAAGGCCGGGAAAAAAGTGGCCGTGGTCGACAACCGTCGCGAGGTGGGCGGCAACTGCCTGCACCTGGGCACCATCCCGTCCAAGGCCCTGCGTCACTCGGTTCGGCAGATCATGCAGTTCAACACCAACCCGATGTTTCGCCAGATTGGCGAGCCGCGTTGGTTCTCCTTTCCCGACGTGCTGAAAAGCGCCGAGCGGGTGATTTCCAAACAGGTCACTTCGCACACCAGTTACTACGCGCGCAACCGCGTCGACCTGTTCTACGGCACCGGCAGTTTCTCCGATGAGCAAACCATTGAAGTGGTGTGCCCCAACGGCGTGGTGGAAAAACTGGTGGCGGCGCAAATCATCATCGCCACTGGCTCGCGTCCGTATCGCCCGGCGGATATCGACTTCCACCACGAGCGCGTTTACGACAGCGACACCATCCTCACCCTGAGCCACACCCCGCGCCGCTTGATCATTTACGGCGCCGGCGTGATCGGCTGTGAATACGCTTCGATTTTCAGCGGGCTGGGCGTGCTGGTCGACCTGATCGACAACCGCGACCAACTGCTCAGTTTCCTCGACGGCGAAATCTCCGATGCCTTGAGCTACCACCTGCGCAACAACAACGTGCTGGTGCGTCACAACGAGGAATACGAGCGCATCGAGGGCATGGACAACGGTGTGGTGCTGCACCTGAAATCCGGCAAGAAGATCAAGGCCGACGCCTTGCTTTGGTGTAACGGCCGTACCGGCAACACCGACAAACTCGGCCTGGAAAATATCGGCATCAAGGTCAACAGCCGTGGCCAGGTGGAAGTGAACGAGCACTACCGCACCAGCGTGTCGAACATTTATGCGGCCGGTGATGTGATCGGCTGGCCGAGCCTGGCGAGTGCGGCGTTCGACCAGGGTCGTTCGGCGGCGGGCAGCATTATCGAGAACGGCAGCTGGCGCTTTGTCGACGACGTACCCACCGGCATTTATACGATTCCGGAAATCAGCTCCATCGGTAAAACCGAGCAGGAACTGACGGCGGCGAAAATTCCGTATGAAGTGGGCAAGGCGTTTTTCAAAGGCATGGCGCGTGCGCAAATCGCCATCGAGCCGGTGGGCATGCTCAAGCTTTTGTTCCACCGCGAAACCTTGCAGATTCTTGGCGTGCACTGCTTCGGCTATCAGGCTTCGGAGATTGTGCACATCGGCCAGGCGATCATGAACCAGCAGGGTGAGGCCAATACCATCAAGTATTTCGTCAACACCACCTTCAACTACCCGACCATGGCCGAGGCGTATCGGGTGGCGGCGTTCGACGGCCTCAACCGGCTTTTTTGAGCGGCACCGACCGGTGGCCTGAGCCGGTCGGGGAGCAGGACTGTTTCGGGGTCAGCGATTCGCGAGAGTGGCGCTGGCCAAACCGGGAAAGTCTGTAATCAGGCTGTCCACCCCGAAATCAGCGAGCCGGCGCATCAGTGCCGGTTCGTTGACCGTCCACACCGACACATGCAGCCCTTGTTTCTGCGCTTTGATCAGGCGCTCGGGCGTGCACAGCGTCCAGTTCAACGCCAGCAGCGAACAGCCATAGTTCTGCGCCACTTTCAGTGGGTCGAGCCAGGCGTATTCCGCCACCAGGCCGCGCGCCAGATCCGGTGTCAGGCGCACCAGCGCACGCAACACTTCCCGCGAACTTGAGGTGACCGTGACCTTGTCCAGCAGGTTGTACTGCTGCGCCAACTCACGAATCGCCAGCACGGTGCGCGCTGCCCGCACGCGCGAGGCGCTTTTCACTTCCAGTTGCCAATGCTCGAAATCGCACTGCTCGAACAACTCGGTCAGGCGTGGAATCGGTGTGGGTTGCACCCAGCCGGGGCCGCCTTTGCGGGCGTCGTAGGTCACCAATTCGGCGGCGTCGTGTTCCACCACTTTGCCGCGATGGCCCGTGGTGCGTTTCAGGGTCGGGTCGTGAATCACCATCAGCTCGCCGTCGCGAGACAGGTGCAGGTCGAGTTCGCAGCGGCGCACGCCGTGTTTGAGGCACTGCTGAAAGCTTGCCAGGGTGTTTTCCGGTGCTTCGCCCTTGGCGCCGCGGTGGCCGTAGATCAGGGTCACGGTTGCTCCTTGCTGATGGATGCTTAGTTGGACGCCGGTGCCGGCTGGGCCGCGCGCGGCTCATGGTGACGCACGCTGTCGACCACATGGGTGTTTTCGAAATAAACGCTGAAGTCACGGTAGTCCCAGCGCGTGATCGGCGGGTTGCCGACCGGTTTGTGTTCTTCATCTGGCAAGCCGAACTGGTCGAGCACGCTGCGCTGCAATTGGCCGCGAACGGGCAGGGGCGTGCTGCTGGCGCCTTGCTCGCCGACGGGAATTTCCAGGGTGTCGGCCTGCGCGGCCAAGGGCAGCGCACCGAGTAGCAGGCTGAAAAAAAGAGCGGGGCGGGGCATGGTTTTTCTCTCGTGCGACCGTTAGCTGAGGGGCGTTTCGCGGGCTTGGCGACGTTCCATCGCCTGCTTTTGCAGAATATGCCGGGCCAGTAATTGCCGTTGTGCGTCGGTTAGCGCTTCGAACTCGGTGCCGATTTCGTATTGGCCGTTGGGCTGCTGTCGGCAATGCACCACCTGCGCCCGCAACAGCAGGCCGAGGGCTTGCGGCATCAGCACCATTTTTACCGCCAGATGGCTGCCGGCCGGCACCGCTTGCGGATGCTCGAAGCTCACGCCGCCCTCCGACAACGTCACCCGTTTCGGTGCGCCCACTTCACGCACCAGGTTCTGCGCCAGGGCTTGGCCGAGCAGATCGATACGCTTGTTGACCACCTTCAGGTAGCTGGCAAGGGTGCGATCACGTTCGCCAATATGGCGCAGCAAGTGCTGGGATTCGAAGTCGGAAAGGTGCAGATCGCTGAGCAGATTGAACAGCGGCGAGTCGTCGTGCAGGGCCTCGCTGGCCACCGCTTCGGCGCCGGACAGCAGGCTGAATTCCAGTGCGATCGTATCGGCGATGCGATAGTATTCGCGGCGGTCACTTTCATCGTTAGACGTCATGGCGAACCCATGGCAGCGGTGGTTGTCTGAGCCTGAGCTCAGCGCAGTGTGCCCAAAGTGTAAGGCCGCCAGCCGAGCCTCGCCACTGTTGGATTTTGTACAGCAGGATGCCCCCTTCCTTCGCAGCGAAACCTCATTTTCTATGTTCAGACCGCTGTCCGTTTTTATCGGCGCACGTTACACCCGTGCCAAACGCCGAAATCATTTTGTTTCGTTCATCTCGCTGACCTCGATGATCGGCCTCGCCTTGGGCGTGGTGGTGATGATCGTCGTGCTGTCGGTCATGAACGGTTTCGACTATGAAATGCGCACCCGCGTGCTGGGCATGGTGCCCCACGCCACGGTCGAGTCGCCGGAGCCCATCAGTGATTGGCACGCCATGGCCGACAAAGTGCTGCAGCACAAGCAGGTGGTCGCCGTTGCACCGTTCACCCAGATGCAAGGCCTGCTGACCCACGAGGGCAAGGTGCAGAAGGTGTTGATCAACGCCATCGACCCGGTGGAAGAGGCGAAGGTGTCGATCATCGACAAGTTCTTCAAAGAGGGCAGCCTCGACGCGCTAAAAACTGGCGAGTTCGCGCTGATTATCGGCGACAAGGCCGCCGCCAAGCTGGGCGTGAAAGTCGGCGACAAGGTCACCTTCGTGGCCCCGGAAGTCACCGTGACCCCGGCCGGCATGTTCCCTCGTCTCAAACGCTTCACCGTGGCCGGCATCTTTCATGTGGGCGCCGGTGAAATCGACGGTTTCCTGGCCCTGGCCAACATTCACGACATCGCTCGCCTGCACCGCTGGAAGCCGGACCAGGTGCAAGGCTTGCGGCTGAAATTTGCCGACCTGTTCCAGGCGCCGCGCACCGCGTGGGAAATCGCCGGCCAGTTGGGCGACCGCGATTACTACGCCCGCGACTGGACCCGCACCCACGGCAATCTGTACCAGGCCATCCGCATGGAAAAAGCCATGATCGGCCTGTTGCTGCTGCTGATTGTGGCGGTGGCCGCGTTCAACATCATTTCCACGCTGGTGATGGTGGTCACCGACAAGAAAGGCGACATCGCCATTCTGCGCACACTCGGCGCCACGCCCCGGCAGATCATGATGATCTTCATGGTGCAGGGCACGGTGATCGGCGTGGTCGGCACCGTGATCGGCGCGCTGCTGGGCATTGTTGCGGCGCTGAACGTGAGCAGCTGGATTGCCGGCGTCGAGCGCCTGTTGGGAATCAAATTCCTCAACGCCGACGTGTATTTCATTGACTACCTGCCTTCGCAATTGATGGCCCAGGACGTGCTGCTGGTTTGCGGCGCGGCCCTGGTGCTGAGTTTCCTCGCCACTCTTTATCCGGCCTGGCGCGCGGCGCGCACCCAGCCTGCGGAGGCCCTGCGTTATGAGTAATGTCGCCATGCAAGCAAAGCAACACAACGCCGTTCTCAGCTGCCGCAACCTGGGCAAAAGCTACGACGAGGGTCCGCAATCGGTCACCGTGCTCGCCGACCTGCAACTGGAGCTGTACCCCGGCGAGCGCGTGGCGATTGTCGGCAGTTCCGGCTCGGGCAAAAGCACCTTGCTCAATATGCTCGGCGGGCTGGACACACCGAGCACCGGCAGCGTCTGGCTGGCGGGCGAAGAATTGTCGGCCCTGAGCGAAAAGAACCGTGGCCTGCTGCGTAACCGCGCCCTGGGTTTCGTGTACCAATTCCACCACTTGTTGCCCGAATTCACCGCCCTGGAAAACGTCTGCATGCCGCTGCTGATCGGCAAGGTGGCGATTCCCGAAGCCCGTCAACGCGCGACCAAATTGCTCGAACGCGTCGGCTTGGGTCACCGCTTGGCGCACAAACCGGCAGAGCTGTCGGGCGGTGAACGTCAGCGTGTGGCCATTGCCCGCGCGCTGGTCAACAACCCCGGCCTGGTGCTGCTCGACGAGCCCACCGGCAACCTCGACCACCACACCGCGCAGGGCATTCAAGACCTGATGCTGGAACTGAGCCGCGACTCGAAAACCGCCTTTCTGGTGGTCACCCACGACCTGCAACTGGCCCAGCAAATGGACCGCGTGTGGCGTTTGGAAGACGGCAAGTTGGTGGCCGCCTGATGTTCCGCCCGCTCAGTGTATTCATCGGCCTGCGTTATACCGGCGCCAAGCGCCGTAACCACTTCATCTCGTTTATTTCCCTGACCTCCATGATCGGTCTGGCGCTCGGCGTGCTGGCCATGATCGTGGTGCTGTCGGTAATGAACGGCTTCCAGAAAGAAATGAGCTCGCGCATTCTCGGCATGGTGCCCCACGCCACCATCGCTGGCGTGCAGCCCATTTCAGACTGGCGCCAGATCGCCGACCAGGCGCTGAAAAACCCGCAAGTGACCGCCGCCGTGCCGTTCGCCGAACTGGAAGGCATGCTGTCGTACAAAGGCCTGATGCAGCCGGTGCAAATCAACGGCATCGACCCCAAGGAAGAAACCAAGGTGTCGATCATCGGCCAGCACATCGTGCAGGGCAGCCTGAACGACCTGAAACCCGGCGAGTTCGGCGTGGTGATTGGCGAAATCACCGCGCGGCGTTTTCGCCTGAACGTCGGCGACAAGCTCACCCTGATCATCCCCGAATTGAGCAGCGCACCCGGCGGTATTACCCCGCGTATGCAGCGCCTGAACGTGGTCGGCGTATTCAAAGTCGGCGCCGAGCTGGATGGCTCCATGGCGCTGATCAGCATCGCCGACGCCAGCCAATTGCAGCGCATGCAAAGCGGCCAGGTGCAGAGCGTGCGTCTGGCGCTGAAAGACCTGTACCAGGCGCCACAAGTCTCGGCGGCCGTGGCCAAACAGCTCGGCGAAGGTTACCGCCCGAGCGACTGGACGCTGACCCAAGGCAGCCTGTTCAGCGCCATGAAAATGGAAAAAACCATGATCGGCCTGCTGCTGTTGCTGATCGTCGCCGTGGCCGCGTTCAACATCATCGCCACGCTGATCATGGTGGTCGCCGACAAGGGCGGCGACATCGCCATCCTGCGCACCCTGGGCGCCACGCCCGGGCAGATCATGGGCGTGTTTATGGTGCAGGGCACCGTGATCGGCGTGATCGGCACTGTGGTCGGCGGCGTGCTGGGCGTGTTGGCGGCCTTGAACGTGAGCGCGCTGGTGGGCTGGATCGAACGCATCAGCGGGCAGCAGATTTTTAGCTCGGACGTGTACTTCGTGAGCAATTTGCCGTCTGAACTGCAAGGGCTGGACGTGGTGTTGATTTGCAGTGCGGCGTTTATTTTGAGCTTTTTGGCGACGGTGTATCCGTCGTGGCGCGCGGCGCAGATTCAGCCGGCTGAGGCGTTGCGGTACGAGTGAGTTTGTGTAGGTTGGGATTGTCGGGTGTCCGAGGTCGGCGCTCGACGTCACATTCTGGATTCCCGCCTGCGCGGGAATGACGGAGGAAAAAACTCACACCGTCATTCCCGCGCAGGCGGCGGTTCGACGGCTCGAAATCCAGAGTCTGTCAGGTGACGCAGCCCGCCCCCCAACCTCAATCCCCAACACCCCCACCCTAAAACCGATACTCCCCCCCCTGAATCCCCGCAAACACCCGCCCATCCAACACCTCAAACCCAGCCCCACCCGGCAACCGCACATACAACGGGTCACTCACCCGCGCCGGATCAAACCCCGCCACCTTCAAATCATTCTTCTTGTACTTAAACGTCCCCGTCGTCTCCACCTCGCGCAGCAGCCGTACAAATAACGGCGCGGCATAGGCGGGCAGTTCGCGGTCCAGATGCGCGGCCAACGCCGCGCCATCCAACTGCTGGCCAGGCGCCAGGCGCAAGGCGGCCATGCCGCAGCGGCCGTTGGTGCCGGGAATTTCCACGCCATACACCACGGCATCCTCAACGCCGGCAAACGCGCCCAGGGCGTTTTCCACTTCGGTGGTGGAGACGTTTTCGCCTTTCCAGCGAAAGGTGTCGCCCAGGCGGTCGACGAATTGGGTGTGTTTGAAGCCGATGTCGCGCATCAGGTCGCCGGTGTTGAACCAGGCATCGCCTTTTTTAAACACGTTGCGCAGGATCACCGCCTCGCTTTTCGCCGGGTCGGTGTAGCCGTCGAAGGGCCACTTGGCGCTGATTTCGGTGATCAGCAAACCGGGCTCGCCCTTGTCGGCTTTTTGCAGAAAGTTTTTCTTGGTGCGCAGCGGCCGATCGTTTTCCAGGTCGTAGCGCACGATGGCGTAGGTGGCGGGCGAGTAGCCGACGGTATTGTCGAAATTGAACACGTTGGTAAAGCCGATATTGCCCTCGCTGGAGGCATAGAACTCGGTGATGCGCTGGATGCCGAAACGCTGCTTGAACTCGCCCCAGATCGAAGGACGCAAGCCATTGCCGATCATGCAGGTGAGGGTGTTGCCCTGTTCTTCGGCACACGGCGGTTGATTGAGCAGATAACGGCACAGCTCGCCGATATAGCCGAAACAGGTGGCGCGGTAGTGCTGCACGTCTTTCCAGAAGGCGCTGGCGGAAAAGCGTCGGCGCAGGGCAATCGCCGCGCCGCCGGCCAGGGCCGCGCTCCAGCACACGGTGACGGCGTTGTTGTGGTAGCAGGGCAGCGTCAGGTAAAGCACGTCCTGGTCGGTAAGGCCGAGCCCGGAATGCCCGAAGCCGCCGTAGGCTTTTATCCACTTGCCGTGGCTCATGATTGAGGCTTTCGGCAGGCCGGTGGTGCCGGAGGTGTAAATCAGGAAGCACGGGTCTTTGAGCCGTACGTTGGCGCTGTCAGCGACGTTGGTGTGCGGTTCGCTCCAGGCCAGGTCCATGAGGTTTTCCCAGCCCTGCGGGGCGCTGCTTGGCACGTTCAGGCTGTCGCCATCGCTCAGCCAATAACAGTGGCGATCGCTGCCGTGTACCTGCTCGCGCACGGCTTCGAACGGCTCGCGCAGCTCTTCGCCAATCACGAAATGACTGGGCTTCACCAGGTTCAGGCTGTGCACCAACACCTGCCCGCGCTGCGTGGTGTTGACCAACGCACCCACTGCGCCGAGCTTGGCCAGGGCGGCCAGCAGCAACAGCACCTCGATCCGGTTTTCCAGCATCACCGCCACCACGCTGCCGTGACTCACGCCTTGTTTTTTCAGGGCGCGGGCCAGGCGATTGGCCCAGGCGTTGAACTGCGCGTAGGTGAGCTGGCGCTGCTCCTCCAGCACGGCGGGGCGCTGCGGGTACAGGTCGGCAGCGCGCTCGAGCGCCCAGGCCAGCGACAGATTTTTCTCACGATTGCGAATGCCGGCGTAATACAAACCCCGCAACATGCGCGGCACGCGGCCAAGGGTGGCGGGCAGGTGGGCGATAAAACGGGCAGGGGTGATCAGGTCGGCTTGGCTCATGTTCGCGTCGTTGTGCTGTTATCGGGAACGAACCTCACTCTAGTTTGCCCGTACCGCTCGGACTATGACCGTGGTGCGCCGAGCGGCGGGCAGATGGGCAAATAGACGGGGCAAACGCTCAACATCCGTCTATACATCAGAGCAGGTTGCCGGAACCTGGGCGCAACCACCGAGCCATTAAGGAGAGCGGCATGGGCAGGGTGTTTCACGTTCTGGTGCTGCTGATGACGGTGCTGCTGGGCAGTGTGGCCGCCGTAGCAGCCGAGACCGAGCAAAGCGTCGACCCCACGGCGACGGCCACCGACACAACCGCCACCTTGCAGGTGGCCAATCGCACGGTGATGGTGTTTCGCGCTGTGCTGCTGGGTGAGTCGCCTGCCGTGCGCGCCGCGCGGGCCAAGGCATCGGTTGAAGAAGTGCTGCAAGACGGTGTCGATGCGCCCGTCACCGTGCAGCCCGTGCAGCGCAGTTTTATCGTGCTGCTTAATGGCCGCCGCAGCTTTATGGTGACGCCGCTGGATGTCGACCCGTTGGAGGCGCACAGCACCGAAGAAGCGGCCCGGCAGGCAGCCGAGCGGTTGCGTCAAGTGGTGGCTGAAACCCGTGAAATCCGCTCGTGGAGCGCCATGCTCAAAGCCTTGGGCTACAGCGTGGCGGCCACTGTGTTGTTTGTGCTGTTGCTGTGGGCCATCCAGTGGCTGCGTCGCTCGCTATACAAAGCGCTGCCGATGCTGATGCAGCAAAAGGCCCGCGACCTGAAAGTCGGCGGTGCGCAGATTCTCGATCTGCGTTTTCTCTTCACCCTGGCCAACCGCCTGTTCGACCTGCTGCGCTGGACCCTCGTGCTGCTGCTCGCCTATGAATGGCTGAGCTTTGTGCTGTCGCAATTTCCCTATACGCGCCCTTGGGGCGAGCGCCTCAACAGCTACCTGCTCGACCTGCTCAGCTATGTGCTGCAAGGCGTGGTCAATGCCGTGCCGGGACTGCTGATTGCCGTGCTGATCTTTTTTATTGCGCGCGGCATCAGCGCCTTTGCCCAACGCTTGCTCAAGCGCGTGGCGCTGCAAAGCCATAGCGTGGAATGGCTCAACGAAGAAACCTTGCAACCGACCACACGCTTGACCTCGCTGGGCATCTGGCTGTTCGCCCTGGCCATGGCCTATCCGTACCTGCCGGGCAGCGGCACGGAGGCGTTCAAGGGGTTGTCGGTGCTGATTGGGTTGATGATTTCACTCGGCGCGTCGAGCCTGGTGGGCCAGGCGGCGTCGGGGCTGATCCTCACCTACACGCGCACCCTGCGCATCGGCGAATTCGTGCGCATTGGCGAGCACGAAGGCACGGTCACGGAAATGGGCATGTTCACCACGCGTATCCGCACCGGCCTGGGCGAGGTGCTGACGCTGCCCAACTCGATGATCACCGGCGCGGTCACCAAGAACTACTCGCGCGCTGTGCAGGGCACCGGCTATATCGTCGACACGGTGGTCACCATTGGCTACGACACGCCATGGCGGCAGGTGGAGGCCATGTTGATCGAGGCGGCGCGGCGCACCGACGGCATCGTCAGCGACCCTGCGCCGCTGGTGTTCCAGACATCGCTGTCGGATTTCTACCCTGAATACCGCTTGGTCGCCCAAGCGATCTTCACCTTGCCGCGCCCGCGTGCGCTGCTGATGTCGGCGCTGCATGCGCATATTCAGGATGTGTTTAACGAATACGGCGTGCAGATCATGTCGCCGCATTACCTCGGCGATCCGCCCGACGCCAAGCTGGTGCCGCCGGAAAACTGGTACACCGCCCCGGCCCGGCGACCGGTGCCGGGCGAGGGCGGTGGCGAGGCTAACGGTCAGTCGACAAACAAGTCCTGAATCAGCGGGCCGCCGTCCGGGTCGAAGCGGTAGTGCTCGAAATCGCTGTGGCCCTGCTCGCGCAGAATGTCTTCATCGATCAGCAAGCGGCCGGTTATGGCGCGACCGCTGCTGGCCAGAATGGCGTGTGCGGCGTCGGCCATAATCGCCGGCACGCGGGCGCGTTTGAAGGCGTCGCGGCTGCCCAGCTCGAACTCGATGGCGGCGGTGGCGATCATGGTTTTCGGCCACAGCGAATTGACGCTGATGCCGTACTTGGCGAATTCCTCGCTCATGCCCAGGGTCAGCATGCTCATGCCGTATTTGGTCACGGTGTAGGGGCCGTGCTGGGCGAACCATTTGCTGTCCATATTCAGCGGCGGCGACAGGTTGAGAATGTGGCCCTTGCTCTGTTTCAGATAAGGCAGCGCGGCCTGGCTGCAAACCATCACGGCGCGGGTGTTGATTTGAAACAGCAGGTCGAAGCGCTTGGGTTGCAGGTGCTCCACGCCGATCAACTTGATGGCCCCGGCGTTATTGACCAACGCGTCGATGCTGCCGAAATGCTCAGCCGCCTTGGCCATGGCGGCGGCCACAGCGGTTTCGTCGCGCACATCCAACTGCAGCGCCAGGGCTTTGCCGCCTGCCGCTTCAACTTCAGCGGCGACGCTGAAAATCGTGCCCTCAAGCTTGGCGTGGGCCTCGGCGCTTTTCGCTGCAATCACAATATTGGCGCCATCGGCGGCGGCCTTCAGCGCGATTTCACGACCGATGCCACGGCTGGCGCCGGAGATAAACAGGGTTTTGCCGGATAGGGACATGGGCGTGGATCTCCTGGGTTTTTGTTGTTGTTCGTTGTAGATCAACCGCATCGCGGCTAAAGCCGCTCCCACAGAAAACACGCGTACCTGTAGGAGCGGCTTTAGCCGCGATGCTTTTTAGTCGCTTACCTCAACCTCCACCAACACCTGCCGCCCCTTCACCTGATCGCCTTTATTGGCCTGCACCCGCCGCACCACGCCATCGCTGGTGGCTTTAAGCGGATGCTCCATTTTCATCGCCTCCAGCACCACCAGCAGTTGGCCTTTGCTGACGCGCTCGCCTTCGCTGACCAGCACTTCGACGATGGCGCCATCCATAGGCGCCTTCACCACACCGGATGCCGCAGCACCGGCAGCGCTTACCGGTTCGTGGGTGACGTCGTGCAGTTCGAGGTTGCCGGCGTGGCCGTATAGCCACAGCTGCTGAGCGCTGTGGTGATAGGCCAGACGCTGGCGCACGCCGTCGATATTCACTGTGGCCCAGCGCCCGTCGTTGCTGAGCAGCTGCAGCTCAACCTGCTGCTCGCCGACCTGCGCGAGCAAACGCGGCTGCGGGCCGGATTGCTGCACGCTGAGTTCCACCGGGTATTTGTGTTCGCCGTGCTTGAGCACGAAGCGCCACGGCGCATTGCCAGCGTTGCGCCAGCCGGCCAGCTCGGGCTGGTGCGCGCGGGCTTGGGCGCCGGCTTGGTAGAGCAGGGCGGCGGCGCTGGCCAGTTCGGCGGCACTGGGTGCTTGCGGGCTCAGGCTCGGGTCGGCATGGAAGTGCTCGGCAATAAACGCGGTGGTGGCGTTGCCTGCGGCGAATTGCTCGTGGGCCAGCAGGTTGGCGAGAAAGCGCTGGTTCCCGTTGACGCCCAACAGCACGCAGTCTTCCACGGCGCGCACCAGCTTGCGCCGCGCTTCGTCGCGGGTGGCGCCATAGGCGATGACTTTCGCCAGCATTGGGTCGTAAAACGGCGTGATGCGCTGGCCTTCGACCAGGCCGTGATCGATGCGAATGCCATCGACCAGCGCCGGCTCCCAGCGCAGCACGGCGCCGGTTTGCGGCAGAAAATTATTGGCCGCGTCTTCGGCATACAGGCGCACTTCCATGGCATGGCCCGTGAGGCGGATGTCTTCCTGACGCAGCGGCAAAGGCTGCCCGGCCGCAACCTGCAGTTGCCAGGCGACCAGGTCCTGTCCGGTGATCAGCTCGGTGACCGGGTGTTCCACTTGCAGGCGGGTGTTCATTTCCAGAAAGAAGAACTCGCCGCTCCCGTCGAGCAGAAATTCCACCGTGCCCGCGCCCACGTAATTCACCGACGCCGCCGCTTTCACCGCCGCTTCGCCCATAGCCTGACGCAGTTCTGGCGTCATCACCGGGCAGGGCGCTTCTTCGACGACTTTTTGGTGGCGGCGCTGCACCGAGCAGTCGCGTTCCCCCAGGTACACGATGTGCCCGTGCTGATCGCCGAATACTTGAATTTCCACATGCCGTGGCTGCAACACGGCGCGTTCCAGAATCAGCTCGCCGGAGCCAAACGCGTTTTGCGCCTCGGAGCGCGCGGTGCGAATCTGCGCCACCAGTTCGCTGGCCTCGGTGACCAGCCGCATCCCCCGGCCGCCACCGCCGGCGCTGGCTTTGATCATCAGCGGATAGCCAATGCGCTCGGCTTCGCGGCTGAGGGTGGCGTCGTCTTGCTCGGCGCCTTCGTAGCCTGGAATGCACGGCACGCCGGCTTCGAGCATGGCAATTTTCGACAGGCGTTTGCTGCCCATCAGGTGAATGGCTTCCACGGTCGGCCCGATGAATACGATGCCGGCCGCTTCGCAGGCTTGGGCAAACGCGGCGTTCTCGGAGAGAAAGCCGTAACCCGGATGCACCGCATCGGCCCCGGTTTTTTGCGCGGCGGCGATGATGTCCTCAATCGACAAGTACGACTGATTCACCTGCGCCGGGCCGATGCACACGGCCTGGTCGGCCAGCTGCACATGGCGCGCGTCGGCGTCGGCTTCGCTGTACACCGCCACGGTGCGATAGCCCAGGGCGTGGGCGGTGCGCATCACACGGCAAGCGATTTCGCCGCGGTTGGCGATGAGGATTTTGTTGAAGGCTGGCATGTTAGTGGGCTCCTTTTCTTATTGTGGTTGCGCCGACCCTCACCCCCAGCCCCTCTCCCCTGATCCGGGCGACCGCTGACAGAAGAGGGGGAGCAGACCGAGTCGCGGTCAAGCTCCCTCTCCCCTTGTGGGAGAGGGCTGGGGTGAGGGGTAAAGGCCATCACACCGCCCACCCAGGCTTACGCTTCTGCATAAACGCCATCGTCCCTTCCACCCCTTCCTCGCCCACCACGGCCGCCGCAAAGAGCCCGGCTGCGTCGTCGAGCAAGCTGTTCAGCGGCTCCCGTTCGGTGGCCAGCAGCAGCGCTTTGGTCGCCGCATTGGCTCCTGGCGCACATTGCCGAACCTGCTCCAGCACCTGCGCCAACCGCTGCTCCACTTCGGCGTCGCACACATGCACCAGGCCCAGTCGCAACGCCTCTTCACCATCAAATCGCGCTGCCGTCAGGGCCAGGCGGCGGGTGTGGGTGAGGCCGATGCGCTTGACCACAAACGGCGCGATCTGCGCGGGAATAATGCCCAGGCTGGTTTCCGGCAGGCCGAATTTGGCGCTCGGGTGGGCGATGGCGATGTCGGACACACACGCCAGCCCAAACCCGCCGCCGAGCACCGCGCCTTCGAGCACGGCGATCACTACCTGCGGCGCGTTCTGCGTTTCTTCCAGCAAGGCGCCAAAGGCGCGGTTGAGCTGGCGGTAGGCGTCTTCACCTTCGGTTTGCGCACGGGCGCGGGCGCCGGCCATGTCTTTGATGTCGCCGCCGGCGCAGAAATGCTCACCGGCGCCGCGCAATACCAGCGCACGAATGCTGGCGTCGGCGGCGCTGGTGCGCAGCACGGCGCGCAGCTCCTCGACCATCGCCAGGCTCATGGCGTTGCGCACCTCGGGCCGGTTGAGGGTGATGGTCAGCACGCCGTCGGCGTGGTCGAGCAGCAGGGTGGTCACGGTGGGTAACGTCATGGTTCAGCCCTTCTTTTTGCCCGGCAGGGTGCCCATCAACTTGCTGATGATGCCCAGCATGATTTCGTCCGCACCGCCGCCGATGGAGACCAGGCGCACGTCGCGGTAGGCGCGGGCGACGGGGTTGTCCCACATGTAGCCCATACCGCCCCAATATTGCAGGCAGCTGTCGGTCACTTCGCGGCCCAGGCGGCCGGCTTTGAGCTTGGCCATGGAGGCGAGTTTGGTGACGTCGCGGCCTTTGATGTATTGCTCGGTGGCTTGGTAGACGAGGGCGCGCAAGCACTCGATTTCGGTGCTCAGCTCGGCCAGGCGAAAGTGAATGACCTGGTTGTCGATCAGCGGCTGGCCAAAGGTTTTGCGCTCTTTGCAGTAGTCGATGGTGCTGTCGATGCAGAACTCTAGGCCCTTGATCATGTTGGCGGCGCCGAACAGACGCTCTTCCTGGAATTGCAGCATCTGCATCATGAAACCGGCGCCTTCGTGGCCGATGCGGTTGCGCTGGGGCACGCGTACATCGTCGAAAAACACTTGGGCGGTTTCAGAACTGCGCATGCCGAGTTTGTCCAGGTGCGGCGACACGCTGATGCCCGGCGTTTTCATCGGCACCACGATCAGCGATTTGTTGACGTGGGGTTTGTCGTCCGAGGTGTTGGCCAGCAGGCAAATAAAGTCGGCCGATGGCGAGTTGGTGATCCACATTTTGCTGCCGTTGATCACGTAGTCATCGCCGTCTTTGCGGGCGGTGGTTTTCAGCCCGGCGACGTCGGAGCCGGCGCCCACTTCCGACACGCCAATGCAGCCGACCATGTCGCCGGCAATGGCCGGACGCAGGAATTCCTCGCGCAGCTCATCGGAGCCGAAACGGGCGAGCGCCGGGGTGCACATGTCGGTTTGCACGCCGATAGACATCGGAATGCCGCCGCACTGAATGGTGCCGAACTCTTCCGCCGCCACCACCGAGTAGCTGTAGTCCAGGCCCATGCCGCCGAATTTTTCCGGCTTGGAAATGCCCAGCAAACCGAGGTCGCCGGCTTTCTTGAAGATGTCGTGGATCGGAAAGCGCCCGGCCTTTTCCCATTCATCAACGTGGGGATTGATTTCCTTGTCGACGAAATTGCGCACCGTGCGGCGAAGTTCTTCGTGTTCCTGGGTGATGATCATTGTTGTTGTTCTCCACGCGTGAATTTCGGTCTGTTCGAGAGCGGCGTTGGCGGCGGCCCTCACCCTAGCCCTCTCCCGGAAGGAGAGGGGACGAAGCGATTAAAACCTCGCCACGCCAAAGGTATTGGCCTGCAACGGCCGCACCTCGGCTTCGGCGCAAATATCCAGCAGAAAACCCAGCAGCTTGCGCGTGTCACGCGGGTCGATCAGGCCGTCGTCCCAGAGGCTGGCGGTGCCGTAGAGGGCGGTGGACTGGCTGTCGAGTTTCTGTGCGGTCACGGTTTCCAACATGTCGAGCATCTTCGGGTCGGCTTCTTTGCCTTCTTTCAAATGCTTGTCTTCGGTCACGATGCGCAGCACTTTGCCGGCCTGGGCGCCGCCCATCACGGCGGTGCGGCTGTTGGGCCAGGCGAAGATAAAACGCGGGTCCAGGCCACGGCCGCACATGGCGTAGTTGCCGGCGCCGTAAGAGCCGCCGACGACGATGGTCAGCTTGGCTACGCGGGCGTTGGCCACGGCTTGAATCAGCTTGGAGCCGTGCTTGATCACGCCTTGCTGTTCCGATTCGGTGCCGACCATAAAACCGGTGGTGTTGTGGAAGAACAGAATCGGCGTGTTGCTCTGGTCGCACAGCTGAATGAACTGCGCCGCCTTGGCCGCGCCTTTCGGTGTGATGGGGCCGTTGTTGCCGATAAAGCCGCAGGCCAGGCCTTCGATGTGCAGATGGCCGCAAATGGTCTGGTTGTCGAACTCGGGTTTGAAGTCCAGGTACTCGGAACCGTCGGCGATGCGGGCGATGATTTCGCGCACGTCGTAGGGTTTTTTCGCGTCGCTGGGAATCAGGCCCAGCAGCTCTTCGGCCGGGTACAACGGTTCGCGCACGGGCTTGCGCGGACGGTGCGGCAGTTGGGCGTTCCACGGCAGCATGGCCATGATTTCCCGGGCGATGCGCACGCCGTCGGCGTCGTTTTCGGCCAGGTATTCGGCGGTGCCCGCGGTTTGCGCGTGCATTTCGGCGCCGCCCAGTTCTTCGTCGGTGGCCACCTCGCCGGTGGCGGCTTTAAGCAGCGGTGGGCCGGCGAGAAACATTTTCGCCTTGCCACGCACCACCACGGTGTAGTCCGACAACCCCGGCTGATACGCGCCGCCAGCGGTGCTGGAGCCATGCACCACAGTGATTTGCGGCAAGCCCATGGCCGACATCCGCGCCTGGTTGGCAAAGCCGCGCGCGCCTTCGACGAAAATGTCGGCGGCGTAGTTGAGGTTGGCGCCGCCGCTTTCGGCGAGGGTGACCACCGGCAATTTGTTTTCGAAGGCGATCTGTTGCAGGCGCAGGGTTTTCTTCAACCCGCTGGGGGAAATGGTGCCGCCCTTGATCGCGCTATTGCTGGCATTCACCAGGCAGCGCACGCCAGCGATATAACCGATGCCGGAAATGATGCCGCCGCCGGCCTGGGTGCCGTCTTTGTCGTCGTGCAGTTTGTAGCCAGCCAGTGAGGCCAGTTCCAGAAAGGGTGCGCCGGGGTCGAGCAGCAGGTTCAGGCGCTCGCGCGGCAGTAACTGGCCGCGTTTGTCGAACTTGGCTTTGGCTTCGGCGGCTTTGTCCAACACCTTCTGTTCCACGTCGCGGAACCCGGCGATGGTGGCCAGCATGGCCTCGCGGTTGCGGGCGAAGTCTTCGCTGTGGGCGTCGAGTTCGGATTGAATCACCGGCATGACTTACTCCTTGTTATCCGCAGGTTTCAGCACGTCGGGCAGGTAGGCGCGGTGGAAGCCGTTGTACGACTCGGCGCTCTTGGCTTTGCCCAGCGTCCAGGCGCGGCTGCCCTGGCTGGCGGCGCCGTCGATGCGCACGGTGTTGCCGCTGATGAAGTTGGCGCCCGGGGTGAGCAGAAAGACGATGGCCGAGGCCACTTCCGATTCGGTGCCGATGCGTTGCAGCGGCACGTGATCCTTGAGCGAACGGATCATGTTTTTCATCGAGTCGGGGTAGGTGTCCATGCCGCTGGAGGCGATCCAGCCCGGCGCCACGGCATTGACCCGCACGCCGGCGTAGCCCCATTCCACGGCGGCGGTCTTGGTGAAGTTTTCCATGCCGGCGCGGGCGGTGCCGGAGTGGCCCATGCCGGGCATGCCGCCCCACATGTCGGCGAGCATGTTGACGATGCTGCCACCGTGTTTGCTCATGCTCTGGCTGAACACTTCGCGGGCCACCAGAAAGCCGCCCACCAGGTTGGTGCGCACCACGGTTTCGAAGCCTTTCTGATTGATCGACACCAGCGGCGCCGGGTATTGGCCGCCGGCATTGTTGACCAGGTGATGAATGCGCCCGTGCTCACTCAGCACCTCGGCGACCATCGCTTTGACCACGTCTTCTTCACGGATGTCGCAGGCCTTCCAGCTGGCGCTGCCGCCATCGGCAATGATTTCTTCGGCAGTGGCTTGCAGCTTTTCCCACTTGCGCCCGATCAGCACCACATGGGCGCCGAGAAACGCCAATTCATGCGCCGTGGCCCGGCCGATGCCGCTGCCGCCGCCGGTGACCATGATGGTCTGGCCGCTGAAGAGGGTGGGCTTGTAGATGGAGTCGTAGGTCATGTTCGGCTCTCAATTTTTTGTACGTGTGGGAGCGGCTTCAGCCGCGATGCTCTTCAAGGCAACAGCATCGCGGCTGAAGCCGCTCCTACAAAGTTGCGTTGCTCACTTCAATTTATCTGCCAACGCCTGCGGCACCGGCACCGGGAATTCCAATAGCTGCTGGGCAAACGCTTTGCCTTGTGGGTCGATGCGCAGGCTGGCGACGCCGCCGCCGCCAAGGGCGTTTTCCAGCAGGAAGTTGAAGCCGTGGCAGCCGGGCAAATACCAGCGGTTGACGCGCCCGGTCATGGGGTCGAGTACGTGGCGCATCCAGTCGACGACCGCTTCCACGGTCAGCGCCGCCGCGATCCAGGGCAGGTACTCGGCCTCGCGGGCCATCACGCCGATGTTGCTGTGGTTGCCTTTGTCGCCGGAGCGCGCCACGGCCAGTTTGATCAGCGGCACGCTGGCGTCGGCCAGCTCCACCGCCACGGGCGCTTCCTCGCCTTCGCGCAGGTCGGCGATGTTCAGCGCATCGACAGCGGGCAGGGTGACGGGGTGGCGTTCGCCGTTGATGTCGACGCTGAGCGCGCACGCGGTTTTGTCGGCGAGAAACGAGAACAGGCGAATCACCGGGTACACGGTCGGGCGGCCGCCAACGATGCCGGTCAGACCAGGCGCCATGCCGGTCGCGGCCTGGGCAATTTCGCGGGAGAACAGAATCAGGGCTTCTTTCTTGGCGTGGCGCACGGCCAGTTTCACCACCACTTCGCGGCTGTCGTGGCGCTGGCCGTGGGGGCCGTAAGTGGCTTCGCTGCCGAGCAATTCAACGTGGGTTTCCACGTAACCGGGCCAGCCGCGGTCGGCGAACATTTCGGCGGTTTTATTGAGAATGGCCTGGCTGACGCGCTCGGCTTTTTTCACCGCATCGATGCCGGCAATCAGGCAGCTGGCGGTGCAGCGGAAACCGTCGGGGTAGGTGGCCGACACTTTGTACTGCGGCGTAGGCGGCAGCCCTTTGGCGCCCTGAACGTGCACGCGATCGGTGTCGACCTGGCTGAGCTGCACCTGGGTGAAATCGCACACCACATCGGGCAACAGGTACGCGCGGGGGTCGCCGATTTCGTAGAGCATCTGCTCGCCGACCGTGAACGGCGTAACCAGGCCGCCGGTGCCGGCTGGTTTGCTGACCACAAAGCTGCCGTCGGCGACCACTTCAATCAGCGGAAAACCGATGTGCTCGTAGTTCGGCACGCTTTCCCAGTCGGTGAAATTGCCACCGGTGCACTGCGCGCCGCATTCGATGATGTGGCCGGCGAGGGCGGCTTGGGCGAGTTTGTCGTAGTCCTGCCAGCTCCAGCCGAACTCGTGCACCAGCGCGGCGCTGACCACGGCGCTGTCGACCACGCGGCCGGTGATGACAATGTCGGCACCCAGGGCCAGCGCTTCGACAATGCCCGGCGCGCCCAGGTAGGCGTTTACCGATACGCACATGGGCGGCAGCGGCTGCTCGGTGAACATTTCGCGGGCGCCGGCTTTATAGAAGTCGGGGAGTTTGCTTTGCAGGTTGTCGCCATGCAGCACGGCAATTTTCAGCGCCACCCCGGCTTTCTCGCAGGCCGCCGCCAGCGCGGTGGCGCAGGCTTGCGGGTTGACGCCGCCGGCATTGCTGATGACGCGGATTTTTTTGCTGGCAATGGTGTGCAGCAGCGGAGCGAGCACCTCGATGAAGTCGCCGGCGTAGCCTTGTTCCGGGTTCTTCATGCGTGCGCCAGCCATGATCGACATGGTGATTTCGGCCAGGTAATCGAACACCAGGTAATCCAGCTCGCTGCCATTCACCAATTGGGCGGCGGCGGTGGAGGTGTCGCCCCAGAACGCGGAAGCGCAGCCGATGCGTACGGTTTTAGTCATTGGAATTGTGCCCGTTTGCCGATCGATATGCCGACCATACCAAGCAAGCGCTTGGTTATGGAAGCCCTGTTTTTGTCTTTCTCAACGAAAGCACGGCCAAGCGCTTGCTTGGTAAACCCTTCACGCTTAAATTTCACCAATGCCGACAAGCACTTGCCACCTTTAAGGCCGGGCGTTGGGCTAGGGGGAATACGCGTGGATGAGCAACAAGCCCAAACGGTGATGCACGAACTGGTGGTCGCCGGTCAGGTAACCGACCCGGACAGCGCGCGCGGCAAACTGCTGCAAACCGCTGCCCACCTGTTCCGCAGCAAAGGCTACGACCGCACCACGGTGCGCGACCTGGCAGGCGCGGTGGGCATTCAATCGGGCAGCATCTTTCATCACTTCAAGAGCAAGGACGAGATTCTTCGTTCGGTGATGGAGGAAACCATCCGCTACAACACCGCCCTGATGACCGCCGCCCTGGCCGACGCCAGCGACGTGCGCGAACGGGTGTTGGCGCTGATCCGCTGTGAACTGCAATCGATCATGGGCGGCACCGGCGAGGCCATGGCGGTGTTGGTGTATGAATGGCGGTCGCTGTCGCCGGAAGGGCAGGCGTACATCCTGGATTTGCGTGACACGTATGAACAGATTTGGCTGGCGGTGCTGCAAGAGGCCAAGGACGCCGGGTATTTCACTGGGGATCCATTTGTGCAACGACGGTTTTTGACCGGGGCGTTGTCGTGGAGTACGACGTGGTTCCGGGCGGATGGGCCGATGAGTTTGGATGAGTTGGCGAAGGAGGCGTTGAGTTTGGTGATTAAGGGGTAAGGCGGTTTTTATCGTCATACCAAATGACTCTGGTTTTGCGCCTTACGCGCATCTCAACCTACCTCCGTCATCCTCGCGAACGCGGCGGTCCGACGATTCGGGATCCAGAATTTGGAGTCGAGCACCGGGCAGCGGCATTCGTTATTCGTTATTCGTTATTCATTACCGTATTCGCCGAACGTTTGGTTTCGCGCCTTACGCGCGAGTCACTTTTGTCATTGCCGGTATGCCGGACCACCCAAAAGTAACCAAAAACGCTAGCCCCTACCTTGGCCTTGCGCTGCGCTCCAGGTCCCCTCATTCCGTCGCCACTCCGGGGGCCGTCACAACGGGCCATCCATGGCCCGATGTTCCTTTCGCGGCTCCCGGCCGCTCAACCCCCTGCGCACCGACTCCATTCGGCCTGCGATGAACGGGGCGGGTAGATCACAAGCCAAGTCACAAGCAAGATCAACGGCTTAGATCACAAACAAAATCAAAGGCTTGGATCACAAGCTTTAGATCAAAATCTCGCGGCTGAAGCCGCTCCTACAGATGGCAAATTTTCTGTGGGAGCGGCTTTAGCCGCGATGCTTTTCCGCCTTCACACCTCTTGTCGGTCGCCATTGACCAGCCCCTGTGGATTTAGGTTTACTGTATACCCATACAGTAATTTCCGATTGAGCTTTACCATGTTTCCTACCTCTCCTTCTCTTGCTGACTCCGCTGTGGCAGGCAATGTCGTCTCTCTTGATGCGTTGCTGGAGCGTCGTCGTGTGTGGAAGGGCCGTGCCATGCCGCAGCAGGCGGGGCATGTGGCGACGGGGCATGCGGAGCTGGATGCGTTGTTGCCGACTGGCGGCTGGCCTGAAGGGGCGTTGAGCGAGATTTTGCTGGGCGCGCCCGGCGTCGGGGAGTTGCAGTTGCTGTGGCCGACGCTGGCGCGTTTGACGTCGGCCGGTGAGCGGGTGGTGTTGGTGGCGCCGCCGGGGGTGCCGTTTCCGCAGGCCTGGCTCGCGGCCGGGGTGGATTTGCGCTGGGTCAGCATCATTCAAGCCAATGGCCGCGATGCGTTGTGGGCGACGGAGCAGTGTTTGCGTTCGGGCAGTTGCGGGGCGGTGGTGGGCTGGCCGCAGCAGGCGGATGACCGCGCGCTGCGCCGGTTGCAGGTGGCGGCGGAAACCGGGCAAACCCTGGCGTTTGCTTATCGCTCGCTGAAAGAGGCGGTGAACCCGTCGCCGGCGGCGTTGCGTATTGCCATCGACACCCAGCCGGCGCAGTTGCGGGTGCTCAAGTGCCGGGGCGGGTTGGCGCCGGCCATGCCTGTGCCATTGGCGCGTTGAGGCGGTTATGCGTTGGGTGTGCATTGTGTTGCCGCAGTTGGCGTTGGATGCCGTGTTGCGGGCTTGCGACAACCCCGAGGCGCCGCTTGCGTTGATCAGCGGCACGCCCCAGCGCCGGGTGCTGCAAGCGGTGAACGACGCCGCCCGCGAGCTGGGCTTGAAGCCGGGGCAAAGCCTGACCACCGCGCTGGCCTTGAGCCGTGAGTTCATTCAGGTGGAATACGACCACAGTGCCATCGCCAAGTGGCATCAGTTCCTCGCCGCCTGGGCGTATTCCTTCAGCTCGCAGGTCAGCTTGCGTTATCCGCGTGCCGTGCTGCTGGAGATCGAGTCCAGCCTCGCGTTGTTTGGCCCGTGGCCACGTTTTGAGGCGCGCTTGCGCAGTGAGTTGACGGCCTTGGGCTTTCGTCATCGCCTGGTGGCCGCGCCCAATCCGGTGGCTGCGCGCATGCTCGCCAACGCCTATGACGGCCTGGCCGTGAGCGACAGCCAGGCGCTGCACGAAGTGCTCGGCGCCATGCCACTCAATCGCCTGGGGCTGGACAGCAAAACCGCCAGTTCCCTGGCGCGCATGGGCCTGCGTCGTCTGCACGATGTGCTGGCGCTGCCCCGGCATACCCTGGCCAAGCGCTTCGACGCTGCGCTGCTGTTGCACCTGGACACCTTGCTCGGCCAGCGCGCCGTGGCGCTCGATTGCTACCAGCCGCCAGAGCATTTCGAGATACGCATCGAGCTGAATTTCGATGTGGAATCGACCCAGGCGCTGCTCTTTCCCCTGCGCCGTTTAACCGCCGACCTGGCGGCTTTTCTGGCCGGGCGCGACAGCGGCGTGCTGGGTTTTGTGCTGCACCTGGAGCATGTCGATGGCAGCCGCAGCCAGGTCGACGTCGGCCTGCTCAGCGCCGAGCGCGAGCCGAACCTGCTCTTCGAACTGGCCCGTGGTCGCCTGGAACGGCTGGTGGTGCAGGCGCCCGTGCGGGCGATCAGTTTGCAAGCCAAGGATTTGCCCGCCTTTGTGCCCGAACACCGCGAGCTGTTTGATGAGCGCCCGCAACAATCGGTGCCCTGGGCGCAACTGCGCGAACGCCTGCGCGCGCGTTTGGGCGATGACGCCGTGCATGGCATTCAGGCACACGCCGACCACCGGCCTGAATGCGCCTGGCTGGCCGACGACAGCAGCAAAACGCAGGCAGTGACCGCCAACGCCGCGCGCCCCGGCTGGTTGCTGACCGAAGCACAGCCCTTGCGCGAGCGGGCACCGCAGGTGCTGGCGGGCCCCGAGCGCATTGAGTCTGGCTGGTGGGACGGTGGCGACATCCGCCGCGACTATTACCTGCTGCAAACCCGCAGTGGCCAGCGCGTGTGGGCCTACCGCAGCGTCAGCAGCCGCGAAGAAGCGGGGCCGTTTATGGTCCAGGGCTGGTTTTCATGAGCGCCTATGCCGAGCTGCATTGCCTGAGCAATTTCAGTTTCCAGCGCGGTGCGTCCAGCGCCAAGGAGCTGTTCGAGCGCGCCAAACGCCACGGTTACCAAGCGCTGGCGATCACCGATGAATGCACCCTGGCCGGCATTGTGCGGGCCTGGCAGGCTGCCAAGGAAACCGGGTTGCCGCTGATTATCGGCAGTGAATTCCGCCTGGAAGACGGCCCGAACGTGGTGCTGCTGGCAGAAAACCTCAGCGGCTATCAACACCTGTGCCGGCTGATCACCCAAGGCCGACGCCGCAGCGAAAAAGGCCAATACCGCGTGCTGCGCGAAGACTTCGACGGGCCTCTGAATGGCCTGTGCGCCTTGTGGCTGGCGGACCTCGCCGACGACGTCGACGAGCAGGGCGCCTGGCTGCGTGCGCGCTTTGCGCAAACGCTGTGGCTGGCCGTGGAGCTGCATTGCGGGCCAGACGATGATCGTCGGCTACAGAATTTGCTGAGCCTGGCCGAGCGCTTGAATATTCCCGCCGTCGCGACCGGCGATGTGCACATGCACGCCCGTGGCCGCCGCGCCCTGCAAGACACCATGACCGCCATCCGCCACCACTGCACGGTGGCCGAGGCCGGGCTGCGTTTGTTTGCCAACGGCGAACGGCACCTGCGGCCCTTATCTGCACTGGCGGCGTTGTACCCGCCAGCACTGCTGGCCGAAACCGTGAACATCGCCGCGCGCTGCACCTTCAGCCTCGACCAGCTGAAATACGAATACCCGCGCGAGCTGGTGCCAGAAGGCCACAGCGCCAGCTCCTGGCTGCGTCACCTGACCGAAAAAGGCATGCGCTGGCGCTGGCCCGAGGGCATTCCGCAAAAGGCCATCGACCTTGTGGAACGGGAGTTGGCGCTGATCGCCGAGCTCAAGTACGAAAGCTATTTCCTCACCGTTCACGACATCGTGCGCTTCGCCCGTGGTGAAGGCATTCTCTGCCAAGGCCGTGGCTCGGCGGCTAACTCAGCGGTGTGTTTTTCCCTGGGCATCACCGAAATCGACCCGGCGCGCATGAATATGCTGTTTGAGCGTTTCCTCTCCAAAGAACGCAACGAGCCGCCCGACATCGACGTCGACTTCGAACACGACCGCCGCGAAGAAGTGCTGCAATACATCTTCCAGCGCTACGGCCGGGGGAGGGCGGCGCTCACCGCCGTGGCCAGCACCTACCACGGCGCCGGCGCGGTGCGCGACGTCAGCCGCGCCCTCGGTTTGCCGCCCGACCAGATCAATGCCCTGGCTGACTGTTGCGGGCGCTGGAGCAAAGATGGCCCGCCGCTGGACGACCTGCGTGAAGCCGGCTTCGACCCGACATTGCCGGAACTGCGCCGGGTGTTGGCGCTGACCGGCGAGCTGATCGGCTTTCCTCGCCACCTGTCCCAACACCCCGGCGGTTTCGTGATTTCCGAGCAGCCGTTGAGCACCCTGGTGCCGGTGGAAAACGCCGCCATGGCCGAGCGCACCATCATTCAATGGGATAAAGACGACCTCGACCTGGTGGGCCTGCTCAAGGTCGACATTCTCGCCCTCGGCATGCTCAGCGCCATTCGCCGCACCTTCGACCTGATCAGCTACCACCGCGGCCGGCAATGGACCCTCGCAACCCTTCCCGCCGAAGACCCGGCCACCTACGAAATGATCAGCCGCGCTGACACCATCGGCGTGTTCCAGATTGAATCCCGCGCGCAAATGGCCATGCTCCCGCGCCTGCGCCCGAGAACGTTCTACGACCTGGTGATTCAGGTCGCCATCGTGCGGCCGGGGCCGATTCAGGGCGACATGGTGCATCCGTACCTGCGTCGGCGTAATAACGAAGAGGAGGTGACCTATCCCTCCGAGGCCTTGCGCGCCGTGTTCGAACGCACCCTGGGCGTGCCGTTGTTTCAGGAGCAGGTGATGGAGCTGGCCGTGGTGGCGGCCGGTTACTCCCACGGCGAGGCCGATCAGCTACGACGCTCCATGGCCGCTTGGAAACGCCACGGCGGCCTGGAACCGCACCGTGAACGGCTGACCAGCGGCATGCTCGAACGCGGCTACAGCGCCGAATTTGCCGCGCGTATTTTCGAGCAGATCAAAGGCTTCGGCAGCTACGGCTTCCCCGAATCCCACGCCGCCAGCTTCGCCTTGCTCACCTACGCCAGTTGCTGGCTCAAATGCCACGAACCGGCGGCGTTTATCTGCGCCCTCATCAACAGCTGGCCCATGGGCTTCTACAGCCCTGACCAACTGCTGCAAGACGCCCGCCGCCACGGCATCGAAATCCGCCCGGTGGATGTACAAATCAGCACCTGGGATTGCTCCCTGGAATTTGCCGACGATGACCCGCAGCGCAGCGGCGACCCGGCCATTCGCATGGGCATGCGCATGATCAAAGGCATGCGCCAAGACGACGCCGAGCGCGTGGTTGAAGTGCGGGCGCGCGGGCCGTTCGTAAACGTCAGCGAACTGATCCAACGCGCCCACCTCGACGCCCGCGCCCGCGAACAGCTCGCCGACGCCGGCGCCTTGCGCAGCCTCGCCGGCCACCGCCACAACGCCCGCTGGGCCGTGGCCGGCGTCGAAGCCCAGGCGCCGCTATTCGCCGACTTGCCCTTAATAGACGACAGCGTCGCCTTGCCCGCGCCGAGCGTGGTGGAAAACGTGTGGGTCGACTACGCCACCTTGGGCACCACCCTCGGCCCGCACCCCTTGCGCCTGTTACGCAGCGAACTGCGCAACCGCCGCTGCCGCAGCTCAGCGGAACTGGCCGTTACCGAAGACGGCAGCAACGTGCGAGTCGCCGGCCTGGTCCGCGGCCGCCAACGGCCACAGACCGCCAGCGGCGTGATATTCGTCACCCTTGAAGACGAATTCGGCATGGTCAACGTCGTGGTCTGGAACGACCTGGCCGAACGGCAACGGCGGGTGCTGGTCGGCTCCAGCCTTATGCAAATTGAAGGGAAGCTGGAAGCCAAAGATGGCGTGCAACACCTGATCGCCAAACGCCTGTACGACCTCACGCCGCTCTTGAGTGGGCTGGACGTGAGTAGTCGGGATTTTCACTAAGCCCACAAGCATCGCGGCTAAAGCCGTTCCCACAGGATTGATGCGATCTGTGGGAGCGGCTTTAGCCGCGATGCTTTGGATCTGCCGCTTCTGATCTGGCTTGTGATCTGGCTTGTGATCTACCCGCCCCATTCATCGCAGGCCGAGTGGAGTCGTCGCGTAGGGGGTTCAGCGGCCGGGAGCCGCGAAAGGCGTGTCGGGCCATGGATGGCCCGTCACGCCGGCCCCCGGAGTGGCGACGGAGAGAGGGAAGTCGGAGCGAAGCGTAGACCCAAGGTAGGGGCAAGCGTTTTTGCTTACTTTTTCATGGTCCGGCATACCGGCGACTGGAAAAAGTGAGTCGCGCGTAAGGCGCGAAACAAAACGTTCAGGGCACACGGTAATGAATACCTCCGTCCGTACCCAATGCATACGACTCAGAATTCTGGATCCCGAATTGTCGGACCACCGCGTGCGCGAGGATGACGGGGCTTTGGTTGAAACGCGCGTAAGGCGCGAAAAGAATGTTCAGCGCACTCGGTAATGAATACCGCCGCACTTCACATCGGTGTACGGCTGGAAACTCTGGATTCCCGCCTGCGCGGGAATGACGGAGGTTTGTGCCACCACCTCGTTCGACTGGAAATTCTGGATCCCGAATCGTCGGACCGTCGCCTGCGCGGGGATGACGGTCGGAGGCCGTGGAACGCGCGGTATCGAGCAGATACCGCGCATAAACGACGAGTTACCCCGGAAATACCGCTGCGGTACAAACGGCGTCTTCGCCACCTTCATCGGCACCCGCTTCCCGCGCACCAACGCCCACACCGTGTTCTCCAGCGCGTTGTGCCCCGCATCCACATACCCCATTGCCAACGGCGCACCCAGGCTCGGCCCAAAACCACCGCTGCACACTTTGCCTATCACCACCCCATCGGCATCCACAATCTCGCAGCCCTCACGCACCGGCGTGCGCTCTTGCGGGAGTAGGCCGACGCGCTTGCTCGCAACGCCATCCTGCTGCTGCGCAAACACCCGCGCCGCGCCAGGGAAACCACCGGCCCGGGCGCCATCGGCGCGGCGGACTTTGGAGATGGCCCACAGCAGCCCGGCTTCAATCGGCGTGGTGTCGGTGTTCATGTCGTGGCCGTACAGGCACAGGCCGGCTTCCAGGCGCAGCGAGTCGCGGGCGCCGAGGCCGATGGCTTGTACTTCCGGCTCGGCCAGCAGGGCGCGGGCGAGGGTGTCGGCCTGGTCGGCGGGAATGGAAATCTCGTAGCCGTCTTCGCCGGTATAGCCCGAGCGGCTGACGAAACAGTCCACGCCCAGCAGCGTCACCGGGCGGAAGTTCATAAAGGTCATGCCCGCCACTTCCGGCGCCAGGCGCGCCAGCACCGTGACGGCGGCCGGGCCTTGCAGGGCGAGCAGGGCGCGGTCGAAGTGGGCGATCACCTCGCATTGGCCGCTCAGGTGCTGTTGCAGGTGGGCCAGGTCCTGGTCTTTGCAGGCGGCGTTGACCACCAGAAACAGCGTGTCGTCACCGAGGTTGGCGACCATCAGGTCGTCGAGAATGCCGCCGTTTTCGTTGGTGAACATGGCGTAGCGCTGCATGCCCACGGGCAGGTCGATGATGTCTACCGGCACCAGGGTTTCCAGGGCGCGGGCGGCGTTGGCGCCGCGCAGCACGATCTGGCCCATGTGCGACACATCGAACAACCCGGCCTGGTCGCGGGTGTGCTGGTGTTCCTTGAGCACGCCGAGCGGGTATTGCACCGGCATGTCGTAGCCGGCGAACGGCACCATGCGCGCACCGAGTTCCAGGTGCAGGGCGTGGAGAGGGGTTTTGGCCAGGTTTTCGGTGGACATGGGTTTGCTCCTTGAAATGTGTTCTGGCGGGGGAAAGGCCCCTCACCCTAACCCTCTCCCCGCCGGCGGGAGAGGGGACTGATCTATGGGGTATTCGATTTATCTGCCCGCTCGCCAATCTGCTCCCCTCGCCCGTGCCGGGAGAGGGGCTGGGGGTGAGGGCAGCAGGCGACGCGGTGTTCAACATTCAATAATGTTCACCGCCAACCCGCCCCGCGCTGTTTCCTTGTATTTGTTGTTCATGTCGGCGCCGGTCTGGCGCATGGTGCGGATCACCTTGTCGAGCGAGACGAAGTGCTGCCCGTCGCCACGCAGGGCCATGCGCACGGCGTTGATGGCTTTCACCGAGCCCATGGCGTTGCGTTCGATGCACGGCACCTGCACCAATCCGCCGATGGGGTCGCAGGTGAGGCCGAGGTTGTGTTCCATGCCGATTTCCGCAGCGTTTTCCACTTGCGCCACGCTGCCACCCATCACTTCGCACAAGGCGCCGGCGGCCATGGAACAGGCCACGCCCACTTCACCCTGGCAGCCCACTTCGGCACCGGAGATGGAGGCGTTTTCTTTGTACAAGATGCCGATGGCAGCGGCGGTGAGCAGAAAGCGCACCACGCCGTCGTCGTTGGCGCCGGGAATAAAGCGCACGTAGTAATGCAGCACCGCCGGCACGATGCCGGCCGCGCCGTTGGTGGGGGCGGTGACCACCCGGCCGCCGCTGGCGTTTTCTTCGTTGACGGCCAGGGCGTACAGGTTCACCCAGTCGAGTACCGACAGGGCATCGCGCAGCGAGGCTTCCGGGCTGTTGCGCAATTGCCGGTACAGCGCGGCTGCCCGCCGTTTCACTTTGAGCCCGCCGGGCATGATGCCTTCGTTTTGGCAGCCGGCTTCGACGCAGTTCTGCATCACTTGCCAGATATGCAGCAGCCTGGCGCGGGTTTCGGCTTCCGGGCGCCAGGCGCTTTCGTTGGCGAGCATCACCTGGCTGATCGACAGGTTATGGGCGGTGCAATGGCCCAGCAGTTGCGCGCCGGTGGTGAACGGGTGGGGCAGCACGGTGCTGTCTTCGACAATGCGATCGGCGCCGGCGGCGTCTTCGTCCACCACAAAACCGCCGCCGACGGAGTAGTACTCGCGGCTGCGCAGTTGCAGGCCGGCTTCGTCGAAGGCGCGGAAGATCATGCCGTTGGGGTGCTGCGGCAAGGGTTTGCGGATCATCGCCAGGTGCTGTTTTTCCACAAAGGCGATGGATTTTTCGCCCAGCAGATTGAGCTGGCCGCTTTTACGAATGGTTGCCAGACGGGCGTCGACGGTGGCGGTGTCGACGGTGTCGGGCTGTTCGCCTTCCAGGCCGAGCAACACGGCTTTGTCGCTGCCGTGGCCTTTGCCCGTGGCGCCAAGCGAGCCGTACAGCTCGACTTTCACGCTGTGGGTGGCGCCGAGCAGGTCGTCGCGGCGCAGCCCTTCGGCAAACCGCGCGGCGGCGCGCATGGGCCCGACCGTGTGGGAGCTGGAGGGGCCGATACCGATCTTGAACAGGTCAAACACGCTGAGTGCCATACAGACCTCGGGTTATGCGGCGGGGCGTATCGCGGCTGAACCGGAATGCCGGTCCGGCTTTCCGGTTCAGCCGCGATTGCTTTATTACTCAGCGTATTCGCTGATCGACGGGCAGGAGCAGACCAGGTTGCGGTCGCCGTAGACGTTGTCGATGCGTGCCACGGGCGGCCAGTATTTGGCTTCGATCAGGCTGGCCACCGGGTAGGCGGCTTGCTCGCGGCTGTAAACGTGCGGCCATTCGCCGAGCAGTTCCTGGGCGGTGTGCGGGGCGTTTTTCAGCGGGTTGTCCTGGGCGTCTGCTTCGCCGCGTTCGATGGCGCGAATTTCGTTGCGGATGCTGATCATGGCGTCGCAGAAGCGGTCCAGCTCTTCCTTGGATTCGCTTTCGGTCGGCTCGATCATCAGGGTATTGGCCACCGGGAACGACATCGTCGGCGCGTGGAAGCCGTAGTCGATCAGGCGCTTGGCCACGTCATCCACGCTGATGCCGCTGGTTTCTTTAAGCGGGCGCAGGTCGAGGATGCATTCGTGGGCCACCAGACCATTGCTGCCGGCGTACAGCACCGGGAAGTGCTCTTCGAGGCGGTTGGCAATGTAGTTGGCGCTGAGAATGGCTAGCTGCGAGGCGCGTTTCAGGCCTTCGCCGCCCATCATTTTCATGTACATCCACGAGATTGGCAGGATGCTCGCGCTGCCAAACGGCGCGGCGCTGACGGCGCCTTCTTTGCGTTGCATGTGGCCGTGGCCTGGCAGGAATGGCGCCAGGTGCGATTTCACGCCAATTGGGCCAACGCCCGGGCCGCCGCCACCGTGGGGAATGCAGAAGGTTTTGTGCAGGTTCAGGTGCGACACGTCGCCGCCGAACTTGCCCGGCGCGCAGAGGCCGACCATGGCATTCATGTTGGCGCCGTCGATGTACACCTGGCCGCCGTTGTCGTGAATGATCGCGCAAATTTCGCGAATTTCTTCCTCGAACACGCCGTGGGTGGACGGGTAGGTGATCATCAATGCGGCGAGGCGGTCTTTGTGTTCCAGGGCCTTGGCGCGCAGGTCTTCCACGTCCACGTTGCCACGGGCGTCACAGGCGGTGACCACCACGCGCATCCCGGCCATGTTGGCGGTGGCTGGGTTGGTGCCGTGGGCCGAGGAGGGGATCAAGCAGATGTCGCGTTCGCCCTGGCCACGGCTGGCGTGGTAGGCGCGAATGGCCAGCAGGCCGGCGTATTCACCTTGCGAACCGGCGTTGGGTTGCAGCGACACGGCGTCGTAACCGGTGGCGGCGCAGAGCATGGCTTCCAGTTCGTCGGTGAGTTGCTGGTAGCCCTGGCTTTGCTCGGCCGGCACGAATGGGTGCAGGGCGCCGAACGCGCTCCAGGTGACGGGCTGCATTTCGCTGGCGGCGTTGAGTTTCATGGTGCACGAGCCCAGCGGGATCATGGTGCGATCCAGCGCCAGGTCTTTGTCCGCCAGGCGGCGCAGGTAGCGCATCAGCTCGGTTTCCGAGTGATAGCGGTTGAACGACGGGTGCTGCAGGAAGCTGGACGAGCGCAGCAAGGCGTCGGGCAGTTGCAAACCGGCGTTGGCGGCGAGGGCGGCGAAATCCGGCAGCGCCTGGCCGTCAGTGGCGAACAGGGTCCACAGGGCTTCGATGTCGGCCTGGGTGGTGGTTTCGTCGAGCGACAGGCCCAACTGCGCGGCGTCGATCTGGCGCAGGTTGATCTGCGCGGCCCACGCCTTGGTGTGCAGCTCGGCGGTGCGGACGCCGGTGTTCAGCGTCACGGTGTCGAAAAAGTGCTGCTGCGCGACCGGCAGGCCCAGCTGGGCCAGGCCTTTGGCCGCGATCACAGTGAGCGCGTGCACGCGCTTGGCGATGTCGGTCAGACCTTGCGGGCCGTGATACACGGCGTACATGCCGGCGATGTTGGCGAGCAGAACCTGCGCGGTGCAGATGTTGCTGGTGGCCTTCTCGCGGCGGATATGTTGCTCGCGGGTCTGCATGGCCAGACGGAAAGCCGGCTTGCCGTGACGGTCGATAGACACGCCGACCAAACGGCCCGGCATGTCGCGCTTGAATGCGTCGCGGGTGGCGAAGTAAGCGGCGTGCGGGCCACCAAAACCCAGCGGTACACCGAAGCGCTGCGCGCTGCCCAGCGCCACGTCGGCATCGAATTCGCCGGGCGGAGTCAGTAAGGTCAGGGCCAGCAGGTCGGCAGAGACCGCCACCAGCGCGCCAACGGCGTGGAAGCGTTCAACCAGGGCGCGGTAGTCGAAAATGTCGCCGTTGCTGGCCGGGTATTGCAGCAGGCAACCAAAGTAGGCAGAGAAGTCTTCAATGGCGGTTTCGTCGCCCACCACCACCTCAATGCCCAGCGGCTCGGCGCGAGTGCGCAGCACGTCGAGGGTTTGCGGGTGGCAGTGTTGCGAAGCGAAGAAGGCCTGGCTGGCTTTGTTTTTCGCCAGACGCTTGCAGAAGGTCATGGCTTCGGCTGCGGCGGTGGCTTCGTCGAGCAACGAGGCGTTGGCGATTTGCAGGCCGGTGAGGTCGCAGATCATGGTCTGGAAATTCAGCAGCGCTTCCAGGCGCCCTTGGGAAATTTCTGGCTGGTACGGGGTGTACGCCGTGTACCAGGCCGGATTTTCCAGCAGGTTACGCAGGATCGGCGCCGGGGTCAGGGTGCCGTAGTAGCCCTGGCCGATGTAGGTTTTGAACTGCTGGTTCTTGTCGGCGATGGCTTTGATTTCTGCCAGGGCAGCGGTTTCGCTCAGACCTTCGGGCAGGTTCAGTACGCTGGTGCCCTTGATGCTGTCGGGGATCACGCTGGCGCTCATGGCTTCCAGCGAGTCGTAGCCCAGGCGTTGCAGCATGGCGGCGATATCACGCTCACGCGGGCCAATGTGACGGGCGATGAATTCGTTACGGGTGTCGAGAGAAATGGTCATTATCGTCGTCTCAGGCGTCGTCGTTGGCTTTCAGCAGGCGGTCGTAGGCGGCTTGGTCGAGCAGAGTGGCCAGCACGCTGTTATCGGCCAGCTTCATGCGGAAGAACCAGCCGGCGCCAAGGGCATCTTCGTTCACGGTTTCCGGCGCGTTTTCCAGGGCGGCGTTCACTTCAATCACTTCGCCGTCCACCGGCATGGCGATGGTGCTGGCGGCTTTCACCGACTCCAGCACCGCCACTTCGCTGCCCGTGGCATGGGCGCCGAGCTCCGGCAATTGCACAAACACCACATCACCGAGGGCTTCTTGAGCGTAGGGCGTAATGCCGACGGTAACCAGGCCGTCACTGTCCAGACGCAGCCACTCGTGTTCGCTGGTGAATCGCAATTCGCTCATGTCGCTTCCTATGGTCAAGGGCGTGCCCGCTTTTATAAAGGCTAGCGGGGCATCGCTTGGAGTAATGGCTATAGCTGTTAGCAAGGGCGGTGCCAGGTTGGGTGGCCGCAAGCAGGGCGCGGCTTTGCGGACTGTGGGGGATTTCAGGGTCAGCGGGTGTGGAATGAAAACGATACGGCGACGTGGCAGTCGCACGCTAGATTGCTTTCGACCCTTGAAACACCTAGCTGTCGCGGACTATGTAATGAATTCGTTCCGGCGTATTGATAGCGTTACGGATCGGGCGCAGGGGGAACCCGAGCGGGCAGGGGCAGTCAGTAAAAGTCCTGCCCTTGGAAAATAGGATGTTTGCCATGCAACAGCTCTCTCGCTCTTTGCTCGCCGCCGCTTTGACCGTGTGCGCCCTGGGCACCGCTCAGGCTGCCGATTCGGTCACTGTCGATCTCAGCCAGGCCACGGAAAAAGGCGCCGGCGCGGCGGTGGGCAAGGTGGTGGTCACCGAATCGAAGTACGGCCTGGTCTTCACCCCGACGCTGGAAGGCCTGCAACCGGGCGTTCACGGTTTTCACCTGCACATGAACCCGAGCTGTGACGCGGCTGAAGTGGACGGCAAACTGACCCCGGCCGGCGCGGCGGGTGGGCATTGGGATCCGAAGAAAACCGGTAAGCATGGGTATCCATGGGAAGACGGCAACCATCTGGGCGACTTGCCGGCGTTGTTCGTGACGGCTGATGGCAAGGCCACCCAACCTGTGCTGGCGCCGCGCTTGAAGAAGCTTTCGGAATTGGAAGGGCATGCGTTAATGGTGCATGCCGGTGGTGATAACCACGCGGATCATCCGGCGCCGTTGGGCGGTGGCGGGGCTCGGTTTGCGTGTGGGGTGATTAAGTAAGTGGATTGGCGGTCTAGCTCTTTCTAATCCGAGATATTGGATCCCGAATCGTCGGACCGCCGCCTAAGCGGGGATGACGGTGGACTTACACACATCACCGTCATCCCCGCGAACGCGGGAATCCAGAGTTTCGGATGAGACGGTTATTTGGAAACCCCACGGTTTTTCAGAGCGATATTGGTGGGTGGCAACCGATCTCCATTCAATCCGAGATACTGGATCCCCGCCTGCGCGGGGATGACGGTGTAAGGGAAGGGCGGTGTACGTAACCCCAACCACTGTCATTCCCGCGCACGCGGGAATCCAGAGTTTTGGATGAGACCCCGATTACGAAACCCCACCTTTCCTCTCGGGCATGACGGCGATTGGCCTTGTAGCGGCGTCCAGTCCGAGATACTGGATCCCGAATCGTCGGACCGCCGCCTTCGCGAGGATGACGGTGTACTGCTTGGAACCACCGTCATTCCCGCGCAGCCGACTCTGCGACGATCCGGAATCCTAAGCTCGGTCTAACCGCCTATTTCGAAATCCCATACTTCCTAAGCCGCTTGGCAATCGCCGTATGCGATGTCATTAACCGCGCTGCCAACTGCCGGCTCGATGGGTAGCTGCTGTACAACTTCTCCAATAATCCCCGCTCAAACCCGTCCACCGCTTCCTCCAAGCTGCGCACCTCGCCATCGCCCCGGCGTGGAGACGGCCGTGCTGGCGATATCCAGATCACCCACGTCCACCAACGGGCTGTCGCACACGGCGGCGGCGCGGAAGATGACGTTTTGCAGTTGCCGCACATTGCCCGGCCACGGGTTGCTCAGCAGCGCCGGGTAAGTGCCAGGCGTAAGGCGGCAGATGGGGCGCTGAATCTGCGCGCAGGCTTGCTGCATAAAGTGGCGGGCGAGCACCAGAATGTCGTGGCCGCGCTCGCGCAACGGCGGTACTTCCAAGGTCAGCACGTTGAGGCGGTAGAACAGGGTCTTCACGAAAGCTGCCCTGGCTGACCATGTGTTCCAAGTCGCGGTGGGTGGCGCTGAGGATGCGTACATCCACCTTCATTTCGCGGTCGCCGCCCACGCGGCGGAAGCTGCCGTCGCTGAGAAAGCGCAGCAGCTTGGCTTGCAGGTAGGGCGACATTTCCCCGATTTCGTCGAGAAATACCGTGCCTTGGTGCGCCAACTCCAACAGACCGGGCTTGCCGCCGCGTTGGGCGCCAGTAAAAGCGCCGGGGCATAGCCGAACAGTTCGCTCTCGGCGAGATTTTCCGGCAGTGCTGCGCAGTTCAACGCCAGAAACGGCGCGTTACGGCGTGGACTCAGAGCGTGGCAAGCGCGGGCGACCAATTCTTTGCCGGTGCCGGTTTCGCCACGAATCAGTAGCGGCGCATCAAGGGTGGCGATGCGCTGGGCGCGGGCTTTGAGGTTGCGCACTGGCTGCGAGTCGCCAAGCAGCGAGTCGAAACCTTCGGCGTGATCGTGGTGCAGCGCCGACAGCCGCTCGCCGATGCGGTTGGGCAGGTAAAGCGTGAGGAGGCCGCCGGCCAGGTGCGGTTGCTCGCTGGCCAGGTTGTCGGTGATGGGCATGGCGTCCAGCAGTAGCGCCTGACCTTTTAGCGACACTTCGCGCATGGGTAGGCGAAAGCCGTGGTCGATCAACGCCTGTTGCAGGCCTTCGTCGTCGAACAAGGCGGTCAGCGGTTCGCCCGCCGCTTCGTGGCCGCAGAGTGCGGTGAGGGCAGGATTGGCCAGCAGTACGTGGCCGGAGTCGTCCACGGCCAGCACCGGGTCGGTCATGGCCGCGAGAAGGGCGTCGAGCTGCAGGCGGCGGCGCTGGCCGGGCAGGATGTCGACCACGTTCATGCTCTGCACACCGTTTATGTTGCAGCAACGCGTCGCGCAATTCTTCGAGCACTTGCGGGCTCAGGGTCGGGGCGTCGATGTAGACGTTGGGCGGAATCATCTCCACGGCATCCAGGTTGAGATTGCGCCCGCCAAGTAGGGCGAGTACTTCCTGGGTGATACCAACGCGGTCAATAAAGGTGACGTGAATGCGCATGCGGGTGGCGGCGTCTGCGTGAAAAATGACCGGGCAAGTATGCCCGTTTACCGCCCGGCTTGGCCAAGCCGGCAATGCTGATCGCCGGCCATGCCGCAGCGCGGGTGGCTTGCGCTACAATGCGCGCCGATTTCGACCACCGCACACATCACCGACCTCCGAGACCCGTCGCCCATGTCCGCCTGCCAGACTCCTATCATCGTCGCCCTGGATTTCCCCACCCGCGAAGCTGCATTGCAGCTGGCCGATCAGCTCGATCCTGCGCTGTGCCGGGTCAAGGTCGGCAAGGAGTTGTTCACCAGCTGCGCGTCGGACATCGTCACCACCCTGCGTGACAAAGGCTTCGAGGTGTTCCTCGACCTGAAATTTCAGCGACATCCCCAACACCACCGCCATGGCAGTAAAAGCCGCGGCGGAAATGGGCGTGTGGATGGTGAACGTGCACTGCTCGGGCGGCCTGCGCATGATGGCGGCCTGCCGCGAAACGCTGGACAAGTTCAACGGCCCGACGCCGCTGCTGATTGGCGTTACCGTATTGACCAGCATGGAACGTGAAGACCTGGCCGGTATCGGTCTGGATATCGAGCCGCAGGAGCAGGTCTTGCGCCTGGCCGGGTTGGCGTCGAGGGCGGGCATGGATGGGCTGGTGTGTTCGGCCCAGGAAGCGCAAGCGTTGAAAGCGGCGCACCCGAACCTGCAACTCGTAACCCCCGGCATTCGTCCGGCGGGCAGCGCGCAAGATGACCAGCGCCGCATTCTCACGCCGCGTCAGGCGCTGGATGCCGGTTCGGATTATTTGGTTATTGGTCGGCCGATTAGCCAGGCCGCCAGCCCTTCGCAAGCGCTGGCGGCAGTTGTGGCTGAGTTGGCGTAACGCCCAGAAGGGCTCGTTTTTGAGCCCTTTGGGGCTTTCAACTTTATTGCGCCGGCATGGCTATGATGCCCTGATCCGCTTGCATGCCGGGCTTCGCGTTTGATGTGCTTTCCCCGGATTGGATATATGACTCGTCGGACTGAACATTCAGGCCGGCGAACTTCATTTCGCGGGTTGGAAGGTTAGTACCCAGATACGTCCATTCGGCGTTACTGGTTTTATTGGTTGGGAAATAGCTATATCCGCCCAGATGCCTTAAGACGGAAATACTCGACGTCGTGGGTGTGCGGGTTGTTATAGACGAAGAATTCACCGCCCAAAGCTTCCGAGAGATTGTTGGGGTTCCACTGCCTGATAGGCCGGGTGGCTTGCTCCATATCGGGAAGGTCCGTTCCCAAGTATTCCCACGTCTCGTTGTCCCGCTGATTGATGGGGAAAGCCCCGTAACTACCGTTTGCGGCGACATTTACCAGGCGCAAGTACTCAAGGCGCCTGCTGTAGGGGTTGTCGTAGACGAATATCTGGCCGAACTCGCCTACGTGGTCACCCCACTCGCTGGTTCCTAGAACCTTCTGGCTCAATATCCGAGCGTCGTCATGTAGGCCTTTGTCTACCAGCGTTTTGACTACCCATGGCCAATAGTGGCTAAGACGCACATGACCCCAACCACGGAACGATGTGCCCACCAACGCGCGTTTGCCGTTGGCTTCACGCAGGAATATGCCCGCCCCGGAATCTCGAATTGGCGGGTCAATGTTTCGGGACCAATCAGGCAGACCAGCGGTAAGGATGATCGCGTCGTCGACATCGAAGTACGCGAAACCAGGTCCGGCCACGTCAAAGAGATACGAGAAGGTATTGGCGAACTCAAAGTCCGACATCATGTATGCGGCCATGGAGCGGTAGATGAGTGGAGGCCCATCGGGAACCACATCGCCCGCGCTGAGGTTGCTCTGTATGTGCTCCAATCGACGTAAGCATCAATTAGGCGCATCTGCCGGTTGGCTCTCTGGCCGGGAAATACGCCTAATGAGTCCGTGGTGTAGAACTCCAGGCGGGCTCCCTCGGTAAGCGAGTCATTGCCATTAATCAGCTTTTTGCGTTGCTCGGCGTAACTGGCGACCGGGGCGGTCTCGATGGACGAGGAGCCGCCAAATTTTTCGTCCGTGATGAATACGCTAACGTTGCCCCACACGTTTTGAATGGTGGGAAAGGGAATCGTCGTGCCGGAATAGTTGAGTCCGGTCTTGCGATGGAAGTAACCGGTGGAATAAAGGCATTCGGCAGACGAGATCACGACACGCGGCGTAACCAGAGTTCCAGAACACTGGTATTGGTTGCCAACGGCCCAATCGGGAACCTCATTACCCCGTCAGTAATTTTCCGTTGTGCGAGGCGTGGGCGGCGGACCCTAGCGTCAGGCCGGCGCAACAAGCCAGGCTGAGGGCGGTAAGGCGGGGAGTGGTGAGCCTGGTCATGGCATATGTCCCTGATGTGGAGATGAGGTGGCACCGGGCCCGCATAAGGTGTTGCGGGACCCGAAGCGCCAGAGTCGCTCACCACATAAAGGCAATAAGCAGGCTGTCTCTGAGGCGTGAAGGAACGTCTTCTTCGTGCGTAAGGTTTTTTTTCGCCGAGGGGTATGAGAAAGGGATGGGCATTTAGCGCAAAGGTGCGCGAGGCTATGGCTGAGCTGGCGTTATCGAGAAACTAACCCCGTGGGAGCGAGCTGCTCGCGAAGCGGTGCCAAGGCCAGCGGCAACGTCGGCGTAGGCACCGCTTCGCGAGCAAGCTCGCCCCTACAGAACGTCGTCAGGCCCCGGGAAACTCAAAGGCCGCCAACGCAAACCCCTGATCGTCCACCTGCAACGCCCAGCCCTGTTTATCCCAATCGCCCAACACGATTCGTCGTGCCGCTTCGCCGTCTACTTGCAAACGGTGAACGGCGGGGCGGTGGGTGTGGCCGTGGATCAGGGTGCGCACGCCGTATTGCGCCATCAGGCGCGGCACTTCTTCAGCCGTGACGTCGACGATATCCGCCGCTTTCATCCGCGTTTGTGCGCTGCTTTCCTTACGCAGTTTGCGCGCCAGCCGTTCGCGGGTGCGACGGGGCAGGTTGCGCAAAATGAACAGGGTCAGCGGGTGGCGCAAGTAGCGGCGCAGGCGCATATAGGCTTCATCGCGGGTGCACAGGCTGTCGCCGTGCATGAGCAAAACCGGTTCGCCGCTCAGTTCGATTTTCGTCGGGTCGGTCAGCAAGGTGCAGCCAGCGGCGCGGCAAAAACCTTGGCCGAGCATAAAGTCGCGGTTGCCGTGCATCAGGTAGATGGCGGTGCCGCTGTCGCTCAGTTCGCGCATGGCCTGGGCAATAGAGGCTTGAAACGGGGTCATGGCGTCGTCGCCGATCCACGCTTCAAAGAAATCGCCAAGGATATAAAGGGCGCCGGCCGTGCGGGCGCGGCCAGCGAGAAAATGCACAAACGCCCGGGTAATGTCCGGGCGTTGTTCTTCAAGGTGCAGATCCGAGATCAGAAGAGTGATCAAACGCCTTACTCAGCAACGATCTCGGCGCGCTCGATGATCACGTCATCAACCGGTACGTCCTGGTGGCCCGACTTCATGGTGGTGGCCACGCCTTTGATTTTGTTGACCACGTCCATGCCTTCAACCACTTCACCAAATACGGTGTAGCCCCAGCCTTGAACGGTCGGTGCGCTGTGGTCGAGGAAGTTGTTGTCGGACACGTTGATGAAGAACTGCGCGGAGGCCGAATGCGGCTCCATGGTACGGGCCATGGCCACGGTGCCCACTTTGTTGGAGAGGCCGTTGTTGGCTTCGTTCTTGATGGTGGCGCGGGTGGCTTTTTGCTTCATGCCTGGCTCGAAACCGCCGCCTTGAATCATGAAATTGCTGATAACGCGGTGGAAAACGGTGTTGTCGTAGTGACCGGCTTTCACGTATTCCTCGAAATTGGCAACGGTCTCTGGCGCTTTGTCAGCGAACAGGTTCAGGGTGATAACGCCGTGGTTGGTGTGCAGCTTGATCATGGGGAAAATCCACTCTGTCGAGAAATTCGAAGGCCTGTCAGGGGGTTGACAGCTTCGGCTATGATAAGCGCTTTGTTTTGGTCGGCCTACCCTGGCTGCGCACCTGTACGTTCAAGGATCCTATGAGCAAGCCTACTCACGACTCCGCCACCGTTCCTGCTGCTGATGGCAAAGCTGCCCCCGTTGTTCCTGCCAACTTCCTGCGCCAAATCGTTCAGGCTGATCTCGATTCCGGCAAACACACCCAGATCGTCACCCGTTTTCCGCCGGAGCCCAACGGCTACCTGCACATTGGCCATGCCAAATCGATCTGCGTGAACTTCGGCCTGGCCGAGGAGTTTGGTGGCGTGTGCAACCTGCGCTTCGACGACACCAACCCGGCCAAGGAAGACCAGGAATACATCGACGCCATCAAGAGCGACGTGCAGTGGCTGGGTTTCCAGTGGAACGGCGACGTGCGTTACGCCTCGCAGTATTTCGACCAACTGCACGACTGGGCCGTCGAGCTGATCAAGGCCGGCAACGCTTATGTGGATGACCTGAGCCCCGAACAAGCCAAGGAATACCGCGGCACGCTGACCGAGCCTGGCAAGAACAGCCCGTTCCGTGACCGCTCGGTTGAGGAAAACCTCGACCTGTTCGCGCGCATGAAAGCCGGTGAATTCGAAGATGGCGCCCGGGTGCTGCGCGCCAAAATCGACATGGCCTCGCCGAACATGAACCTGCGCGACCCGATCCTGTATCGCATCCGTCACGCCCATCACCACCAGACTGGCGATACCTGGTGCATCTACCCGAACTACGACTTCACCCACGGTCAGTCGGACGCCATCGAAGGCATCACCCATTCCATTTGCACCCTGGAATTCGAAGGCCATCGTCCGCTGTACGAGTGGTTCCTGGAGCACTTGTCGGTGCCGGCCACGCCGCGTCAGTACGAGTTCTCGCGCCTGAACCTGAGCTACACCGTGACCAGCAAGCGCAAGCTCAAGCAACTGGTTGACGAGAAGCACGTTAATGGCTGGGACGACCCACGCATGTCGACGCTGTCGGGTTTCCGCCGTCGCGGTTACACGGCTGCGTCTATCCGCAAATTCTGCGAAATGATCGGCACCAACCGTTCCGACGGCGTGGTCGATTTCGCCATGCTGGAATTCGCCATTCGTGACGACCTCGACCACAACGCGCCGCGCGCCATGTGCGTACTGCGTCCGTTGAAGGTGGTAATCACCAATTACCCGCAAGGTCAGGTCGAAAACCTCGAGCTGCCCTGCCACCCGAAGAACGACATGGGCGTGCGCGCCTTGCCGTTCGAGCGCGAAATCTACATCGACCGCGACGACTTTATGGAAGAGCCGCCCAAAGGCTACAAGCGCCTGGAGCCGGGCGGTGAAGTGCGCCTGCGCGGCAGCTACGTGATTCGTGCCGACGAAGCGATCAAAGACGCCGACGGCAACATCGTCGAGCTGCGTTGCTCGTACGATCCGGACACCCTCGGCAAGAACCCGGAAGGCCGCAAGGTGAAAGGCGTGATCCACTGGGTGCCGGCTGCAGCCAGCATCGAGTGCGAAGTGCGTCTGTACGACCGCTTGTTCCGCTCGCCGAATCCGGAGAAAGCGGAAGAGGGCGCAAGCTTCCTCGACAACATCAACCCCGATTCGCTGCAAGTGCTGACCGGCTGCCGCGCCGAGCCGTCGCTGGCCCAGGCCAAGCCGGAAGACCGCTTCCAGTTCGAGCGTGAAGGTTACTTCTGCGCCGATATCAAGACTCGCAACCTGGCCGGCCGGTGTTCAACCGCACCGTGACCCTGCGCGATTCGTGGGCGTGAGGACATAACGTGCTTTCGATTTACAACACGCTGACCAAAACCAAAGCGCCGTTCAAACCCCTGGATGGCAACAAGGTGCGCATGTACGTGTGCGGCATGACCGTGTACGACTACTGCCACCTCGGCCACGGCCGCAGCATGGTGGCGTTCGACCTGATCACCCGCTGGTTGCGTTTCAGCGGCTATGACCTGACGTACGTGCGCAACATCACCGACATCGACGACAAAATCATCAACCGCGCCCGCGAAAACGGCGAGAGCTTCGACGCCCTGACCGCGCGCATGATCGATGCGATGCACGAAGACGAAGCGCGCCTGAACATCAAAAAGCCGGACATGGAACCGCGCGCCACCGACCATATCGACGGCATGCACGCGATGATCCAGACCCTGATCGACAAGGGTTACGCCTACGCCCCCGGCAATGGCGACGTGTACTACCGCGTCAACAAGTTCCTCGGCTACGGCAAGCTCTCGCGCAAGAAGGTTGAAGACCTGCGCATCGGCGCCCGTATCGACGTGGACGAAGCCAAGGAAGACCCGCTGGATTTCGTGCTGTGGAAAGGCGTGAAGCCCGGCGAGCCGAGCTGGGAGTCGCCGTGGGGCGCGGGCCGTCCGGGCTGGCATATTGAATGCTCGGTGATGTCCACCTGCTGCCTGGGTGACACCTTCGACATTCATGGCGGCGGCAACGACCTGGAATTCCCGCACCACGAAAACGAGATTGCCCAGAGCGAGGCGGCCACCGGCCAGCCTTACGCCAACGCCTGGATGCACTGCGGCATGATCCGTATCAACGGCGAGAAGATGTCCAAGTCGTTGAACAACTTCTTCACCATTCGCGACGTGCTGGAAAAGTATCAGCCTGAAGTGGTGCGCTACCTGTTGGTATCGAGCCACTACCGCAGTTCGATCAACTATTCCGAAGACAACCTCAAAGAAGCCAAGGGCGCGCTCGAGCGCTTCTACCACGCGCTCAAAGGGTTGCCCTCGGTGCCGGCTGCCGGTGGTGAGGCATTCGTTGAACGCTTCAGTGCCGCCATGAACGACGACTTCGGCACGCCGGAAGCGTGCGCCGTGTTGTTTGAAATGGTCCGCGAGATCAACCGCCTGCGCGACAGCGACGCTCAGGCCGCTGCCGGTTTGGCCGCACGCTTGAAAGAGCTCGCCAGCGTGCTGGGCGTGTTGCAGATGGAGCCGGACGACTTCTTGCGTGCCGGCGCCGAAGGCAAAGTGGACGCCGCGCAAGTAGACGCCTTGATCGCCGCGCGCCTGCAAGCTCGAGCCGACAAGAACTGGGGCGAATCCGACCGCATCCGCGACCAGCTCACCGCCATGGGCGTGGTGCTGGAGGATGGCAAGGGCGGGACCACCTGGCGCTTGGCGGATTGATCCTTAGCGCATCACAAAAAAACCCGCCGATTGGCGGGTTTTTTTGTGGGTGGATTCTTTCGCGATCCTGTAGGAGCGACTTCAGTCGCGATCCCTGGAAAAGTTACCCCGGCGACAAATCGCATAAACGGCCATCGCGACTGAAGTCGCTCCCACAGTTTAAAAGCCACGCGAAGTGCTGGCCGGGCGTTAGCGCCTCACCACAACCCGACCGTGTAACTCACAATCAGCCGGTTCTCATCCAGGTCATTGCCAAAGTTCGACCGCGCTGTGGCGTTGCGCCATTTCACGCCGAGGTTTTTCAACGGGCCGTCCTGGAACACGTAGGCGATGTCCATGTTGCGTTCCCATTCCTTGCCATCGTTGTCGCCGCCTGCACGCTCCACATCGTCGCCGTTCAGGTAGCGGGTCATAAACGTCAGGCCGGGAAGACCGATGGCGGCGAAGTTGTAGTCGTAGCGCAGCTGCCAGGATTTTTCGTCTTTGTTGGCGAAGTCGCCGATCTGCACGTAGTTGACCAGGAACGGATCGGTGACGTTGACGTAGGCAAACCCGGTGTCGCCACTCATGCGTTGGTAACCGGCGCCAAAGGCGTGGCCACCGAGGCTGTAGGTGAACATGGCGCCCAGGGCGTTGTTATCGACATTACTGCTGCCGTCGTCGCGGGAGCGGGCGTAGCGGATGTCGGATTTCAGCGACTGTTTGTCCGCCAGCGGCAGCACGTGGGTGAGGTTGACGATGTGCTGTTTATAGAACTCGTCCAGGTTGCCGTAGCTGTAGGCGGTGGTGAGCTGGTCGTTCCATTTGTAGCTGCCAGAGGCGAAGTTGAATTCATCGCTGGTCAGCCCGGCCGTGGCGACGATGTTGCGCCGGCCGCCGCCGTTGATGACCATTTCTTCGTAGTCGGACGAGTCGCGGTAGTTCACCCGCTTCAGTTGGCCGGCATCCAGGGTCAGGTTGTCAATGTCCAGCGAGTTGAGCTGGCCGCCCTGGAAAATCTGCGGCAACAGGCGCGAGTCGTTGGCTTGCAGCACTGGCACCTTGGGCATCAAGGCGCCAACCTTGAGGCGTGGTTTTCGAGGCTTTCAGTTTTGCCGTCACGCCAAGGTCGCCGTAGGTGTCTTGCGCCTCGCCGGTGTCGCGGTCTACTTGCAACAGGCCGGTGCCGGTGCGGCCACGGCCGGAATCCAGTTTCACCCCCAGCGTGCCCAACGCGTCGACACCAACGCCAACAGTGCCGTCGGTATAGCCCGATTCATAGCGCAGCAAAAAGCCTTGCGCCCATTCTTCAGACTTACTGCGAAATTCGCCGGGTTTGCCCGTCACGCCCGGCGGGTTGGGGCTGCCATCCTGGCGATAGTCGCGGTTCATATAGAAGTTGCGCAGCTCCAGGCTGGCTTTGCTGTCTTTGATGAAGTCTGCATAGGCAAGCGTGGGAAGGGTTAGCGAAGTGCCAACGGTAGCCAGGGCTACAGCGTGGGCGAGGTGAGCTTTGCTCATTATTGTTTTCTCCTCGTGTGCGGATCGGTCGGTGGTGGTGGACCGTTTTGTGACCGCGTGTGAATCTAAGCACGGGGAAATCAATAGCGCCTTTTAGACCTTAGTCGGCCGGGCGCTCGGGCCAAGTCGAGGCGCCGTTTCGTCCGCCCGCTAAGCCGCATGCTAGGGCTTCTGCTATAGGGTTTTTCCCAAATAGCCGTAGGACCATCGGTCGGCCGTGTGGCGAAATGCCCTCAACTTTTGGCAAACGGTGTCGTCAACCTTGCAGATGTCTCGTCGAGGAAAACGACCATGGCTACTTCATCTGCTGCTTTTCTGCCGACCAACCTGCGCACTGGAAATGTGGGCGCTTCGTCCGCTGGCGCCGGTGCCATCGATCCGCAGAAAACCTTGGCCAACCGTCTGGCCGACCGTTTGGGCCTCAAGCCCGGCGACCTGAACGACAAAGCCAGCAACTACACGCCCGACAAAGTGGCCGACCGGATTCTTGGCTTTGTGGAAGGCGGTATCAAAAGCAAAGCGGCCTCTGGCGCCGACAACGCCGAGCTGCAAGACATGCTCGAGCAGGCACGCAAAGGCATTGAAAAAGGCTTCGCTGAGGCGAAGAAAATTCTCGATGGGCTGGGTGTGCTGGGCGGCAAGGTCGCCGCCGACATCGAAGAAACCTACAGCAAAATTACCGCTGGCCTGGACAAGCTCGGCGAAAGCCTGGGCGTGCCTCGCCAGCGGCACCCAACCGGGTGAAAGCACCTCGATCACCGGCGACTACAGCGACCGCAATTACCAAGCGCAGGCGCAGAGCTTTGACATGAGCCTGACCACGCTGGACGGCGACAAAGTACGCATTCTGGCCGCCAATGCGTCGTCCAGCGAGAGCACTAAATCTGCAGATGGCTCATCGACCAAAACCATGCAGGTGGCCGGCTATTCGGTGGAAGTGGACGGCGACCTGAATGAAGAGGAGATGGCTTCACTGAAGGACTTGTTCAGCAAAGTTTCCGACATCTCCGACAAGTTCTATTCCGGCGATCTTCAAGGCGCGTTTGACCAGGCGGTGAAGCTGGATATCAACGGCACGCAACTGGCGAGCATGTCGCTGAACATGACCACCGCCAGCGTACGCGCCACCGAAACCTATGGCTCGGTGGCGGGCGGCAGCAAAGCCGGCGCCAGCAACAGTGCGCTCAACGACTACGCCAAGAGTTTGGTGGACGGTCTGCAGACGGCCAGCGGCTTGTCGGATAATCCGGCGAAGGTTATGTCCGACCTGCTCAAAGGCGCGTTCAGTCTGGATGACCGCTTCGACCAGGAAGATCTCGACAAGGCGCAAACGCTCAACGACCGCCTGCTTGACGGCCTCAAAGGCTTGATCACCCCGCAAGCGCAAAGCACCACCGCGACCGCCGCTGCCAGCGGTCAGTGAGTCAGCTAAACTGCGCCTCATCTTTTTGCTTGAGGCGCAGTCATGCTTCCCGAATGCCAACTCTTCGGCACCCTGGGTTGTCACCTATGTGAGGTGGCCGAGGCGCTGCTGATGCCGTTTGTTGAACACGGTTTGCTGGTCGAACTGGTCGACATTGGTGAAGACGAAACGCAGGTGGAAACCTACGGCCTGCGCATTCCGGTGCTGCGCCGCTGCGACACCGGTGCGGAGTTGAACTGGCCGTTCGATGCCGACCAGATTGTCGCCTTTCTTCAGTAAGCGTTAATCGTCCCGCGACTCGCCGCGACGGCGAGGAGAGGCGGGCGTGTCCTGAAAGACCTCGGCCACTTCGCAAGCCATTTTCTCGGTGGGCATCGGGCCGGCCACTTGCTCGCCAGCGGCCGAACACACCCACCAATTGCCGGCGCCGATCTGCTTGATCACATAACCGTTTACGGTTTTTTCCGCGCTCATTGTTTGCTCTCTTTTAAGAAAAAAGTGGCTGGCTGCACAGCATCCAGTAAAGGCTAAACCGCGGCCAATAAAAAACCCGCCAAGAGGGCGGGTTTTTCAGGGATTGGTCGGAGAGACAGGATTCGAACCTGCGACCTTCTCGTCCCGAACGAGACGCGCTACCAAGCTGCGCTACACTCCGAATGAGGCCAGATTTTACTGAAAAAGTTTTAGCGCACAAGGGGTTAGGCGGAAATTTTTCTCGGCCGCGCTAGCCCCTTTTTATTTGGCTTGAGCCGAGCCTCAGAGTTCCTTGACCGTGCGTACCTGGTCTTTGTTGACCTTGGTGCGCTTGCCGTCCAACTGCTCGAATTCATAGAAACCGGAGTCGCTGTCGTACTCGGGTTGGTCAACGGTTTGAATTTCGCGACCGTCGTTCAAGGTGATCACTGACGGCGACGAACAGCCGGCAAGGGCAACAAGGCCAGCGGCTAAAACAAAGGCGGGGATGATCCGCTGATTCATAGTTATTCTCCGATGCGCGCAGACCGACGTCTGCGCAGGTGGTTCAGCTTTTTTTCACGAAGCATGAGACGCAAGCGAAGCGGCCAAGTTCAGTAGCGCAGGCCAACTTGTGGGAGCGACTTTAGTCGCGATGGCGTTTACTCGGTTTTCCAACAGAACACCTTTTCCAGGAATCGCGACTGAAGTCGCTCCTACAGAACTGCCGTGGCCTACGAATGTTCGAAACCTGACGGGCGCTCCGTCTCGTGCAGCAACTCCGGCGTATTCAAATTCGCCAAACGCCCATCGTCTTCCGCCAAATCCAAATACACCGCGCCCTGCAATTCGAACGCCTGCCGGGGGCTGCGCTTGCCGGCTTGCCAGGCCTGGTCAACACCAGCGGCGATGGAGGTGGGCACCACGCTGAACAGCGGTTCCCATTGCGCGCCGCGACGCAGCATCAGCGGCTTTTGTTGCTGATGCGCGGCGGCACGCATGGCTTCGATCAGCGCCAAATCAATCAGCGGCGCATCGCATGGCAACACCAACAACCAATCGTGTTTCGCCACCGCCAAACCCGCACGGATGCCGGCCAGCGGGCCGCAGAAATCAGCGTTGTCGTCACTCACCAGCCCATCGGCATAAGGCGCGTAGGAAGCGTGGTTGCGGTTGCAGGAAATAATCAGGTCGTCCGTGAGCGGCCGGGTGAGGGCGTGCAAATGGGCGATCAATGGCTGGTTGCGCCAGTGCACCAGGCCCTTGTCCTGGCCGCCCATGCGCTGGCCACGGCCACCGGCTAACAGCAGAACGGAACAGGCGGGCAGGGTGGGCAAATCGGTCATGCAGGCTTCCGGCGCGAGAGAGGCGAGGGCTGTGATATAAACACCGACCTGCCTCCCCCACAACCGGATTTGAGCCTATGAACACCAAGGCTGATGCACCCTTTGTGCCCCTGAATATCGCCGTTCTCACCGTCAGCGACACCCGCTCGCTGGAAACCGACACCTCGGGTCAGCTGTTTGTCGACCGCCTCACCGCCGCCGGCCATCACCTCGCCGCCCGCGTGCTGCTTAAAGATGATCTGTACAAAATTCGCGCCCAGGTCGCCACCTGGATTGCCGAAGACACCGTGCAAGTCGTGTTGATTACTGGCGGCACCGGCTTCACCGGCCGCGACAGCACGCCGGAAGCGGTGGCGTGTTTGCTGGACAAACAAGTCGATGGTTTTGGCGAGCTGTTCCGCCAGATATCCGTGCCGGATATCGGCACCTCCACCATTCAATCCCGCGCCCTCGCCGGGCTTGCCAACGGCACGTTGGTTTGCTGCCTGCCGGGCTCGACCAACGCCTGCCGCACCGGCTGGGACGGCATCCTCGCCGAACAGTTGGATAACCGTCACCGCCCATGCAATTTCGTGCCGCACCTCAAGCAAGCCGCGCCCTGCGAGACGCGCGGATGAGTGAGGGCAAACGCAGCGCGCTGCTGCCGGTCGAGCAGGCCCTGGAGCGCTTGCTGACGCTGGCCGAAACCACGCCCATCGCCGAAACCGAGCGCGTGGTGCTAGCAGACGCTCACGGTCGGGTGTTGGCCGAACCGTTGATCGCCACCCTGGATCTACCGCCCTGGCCCAACAGCGCCATGGACGGTTACGCCCTGCGCGTGGGTGATTGGCAGGGCGAGCCATTGCCCGTGAGCCAACGCATTTTCGCCGGCCAGGCGCCGCAACCGCTGCAGCCCGAAACCTGCGCGCGGATTTTCACCGGCGCACCGGTTCCCGCGGGTGCCGATGTGGTGGAAATGCAGGAAAACGCCGAGGTGCTGGAAGACGGTCGCGTGCGTTTTACCGAGCCACTGAAAGTCGGCCAGAACATCCGCCCGCAAGGCCAGGAAACGCGAGTCGGCGAGACGGTTCTAGTCGCTGGCACGCGTTTGAACGCGATCAAACTCGGCCTGTGCGCCACCCTTGGCGTGGCGGAACTCAGCGTGGTTCGCCGTCCTCGTGTGGCCGTGTTGTCGACCGGCGATGAACTGATCGAGCCCGGCCAGCCCCTTGGCCCTGGGCAAATCTACAACAGCAACCGCACGTTGCTTTGCCAATGGTTACGGCAGGTGGGTTGCGAGGTCGTGGACGGCGGCATTTTGCCGGACAACCTCGAGCAAACCCGCGAGCGCCTCGGCGGTTTTGACCGGGTGGACCTGATTCTCTCCACCGGCGGCGTGTCAGTGGGCGAGGCGGATTTCCTCGGCCATGCCCTGCGCGAAGAAGGCGAACTGACGCTGTGGAAATTGGCGATTAAACCGGGCAAGCCGCTGACGTTTGGCCATTTCCGTGGCGTGCCGGTGATTGGTTTGCCGGGCAACCCGGCGTCTACGCTGGTGACCTTTGCGCTGCTGGCCCGGCCGTACCTGTTGCGGCGCATGGGGGTGAGCGAAGTCACGCCGCTGCGGTTACCCGTGCCGGCCGGGTTTGTCTGGCGTACTGCCGGCGAGCGCCGCGAATATTTGCGGGCGCGGATTGAAGACGGCAGGGCGGTGCTTTACAGCAACCAAAGCTCGGGCGTGCTGCGCAGTGCGGCGTGGGCTGAAGGGCTGGTGGAAGTGCCAGAGGGGCGGACGTTGGGGGAAGGGGATAGCGTGAATTTTATTCCGTTGAGTGAAGTGTTGAATTAGAGGCGTGGGGATGACGGAGGTTTTTTCATCTATCACCGTCATCCTCGCGAATGCGGCGGTCCGACGATTCGGGATCCAGAGTCTTCCGCCGGGCAAAGCAATCGAGGCGATCGGCCATCCATTCCGTTGCGGGAAAGGTGGCGAATCCAGCACTGCACTCCGCTCCGAAACTCTGGATCCCGAATTGTCGGACCACCGCCTACGCGGGGATGACGGAGGTTTTTCATCCATCACTGTCATTCCCGCGCAGGCGGGAATCCAGAATCTCTCGCCGAACAAACCAACCGAAGCGATCGGCCATCCAATCCGATGCGGGAAAGGTGGCGAATCCAGCACTGCACTCCGCTCCGAAACTCTGGATCCCGAATTGTCGGACCACCGCCTACGCGGGGATGACGGAGGTTTTTTCATCCATCACCGTCATCCTCGCGCAGGCGGGAATCCAGAATCTCTCGCCGGGTAAAGCAATCGAGGCGCTTGGTGATCTATTCCGACGCGGGAAATGTGGCGAACCCGGAACCGAACTCCGCTCAGAAACTCTGGATTCCCGCTTTCGCGGGAATGACGGTGGTGTCTGGAAAATCCTCCGTCATTCCCGCGCAGGCGGTGGTCCGACAATTCGGAATCCAGAATCTCAAGCCAGAGCGAAGCAACTGAGCCAATCCGAAACCCCATCGAGCAGACGCGCACCTCATCCAACCCAACACCTACCCCCGCCTTACGATGCCGCTCCCGATACTCCCCCGGCGTAATCCCCGTCCAGCCTTTAAAGCTGCGGTGAAAGCGACCGTGATTCGGTAAACCCCAGGTAATACGCAATGTCCTGCACCGGCAACGTACTGCGCGTCAGGTAGTGCTCAGCCAGTTCCTGTCGCAACTGGTCGAGAATCTCTTGATAGCTGGTGCCCGCCAGTTGCAAGTGCCGTTGCAGGGTGCGCACGGTCATGTCGAATTTTTCTGCCACCCGTTCCTTGCGCGGCAGCCCATCTTTGAGCAGCAAGCGCAGGGCGTTTTTCACCCGCAGCGGTAGCGGCTCGCCTTCGTCCAGCCCGGCCATCAGGGTCAGGGCGTGTTCTTCCAAGGTGCGCAGCAAGTTGGCATCGGCCTGGCGCAGCGGCACGTGGAGGTACTCCATCGGCACCAGCAGGGCATTAACCGGCTGTTCGAAGTGCACCGGGCAACCGAACACGCGTTCATACTCGGCCAGCTCGGTGCCGGGCGGTTGCGGATGCTCGAACCACACGGCCTGGGGCGAGCGGTCCATGTCGGCGATCCAGCGCGCGTAAAGCAGCCAGGACGTCAGCACGTTTTCGACCATATGCCGGCGAATATCGGCCGGCTGGTGCCGACAACTCCAAATCAGCCGCAGGTGGTCGCCCGCCGGTTCCAGGCGGCTGACGCCCATGTCGCCCACCAACTTTTCGTACGGCACGATGCGGCTCATGGCTTCGCCCAGCGTCGCGCAGTTCATGGTGATGTAGCCCAGCACGCTCCACGACCCCGGCTGAGTAAAGTGCCCGGCGTGCAGCCCGAACAGCGGGTCGGCGGATTCACGCAGCAAATGCTCGAGGAGTTTTTCGTGGGCTTCGCTGGGCAGACGCCGGCTGTTGTCGTCGAGGTCGCTGGCGGTCAGGCCGGCAGCGGCGAGCGCGGCGGCCGTGTCTACGCCCAGGTGCTCGGCGTGGCGCAGGTATTTGAGCAGGGCGGGAACGGAGGTGTAGCCAAGTGCTTGCATGGCGTTTTTCTTGTTCTGGGTGGACTGTCTTGATTGGCCACTTTGGCTGTCTTGTTTCGACAGTGACCTTCCCAAGCGGCTCGCTAGTATACGTACCCATAGAGCACGTTCGAAACTGGCACAAGGAGACAGCAATGCGGCGTTGGAACGGTTGGGGTGACGAGGCCACGGTGGTGGAGTTGCCGGCACATGGCGGCGCGTTTCTGGCTGAGTTGATCGGCCCCGGTCAGCCATTGCCGGATGCCACTCTGGCCCACGTGCTGGCCCAGGTGCCGGTCTCGCGCCTGGCCATTCACCCGTTGGTGAGCACCGATGCTGAAACCCGCGTGCGTCACGCCCGTGGCCAAAGCCTGCCGGACTGGCTGGCGATGCGCGAAGGGCGCTTCGAGGTGTTTCCCGATGGCGTCGCCTTCCCGGAAACCCCCGCGCAAATTCGCGAGCTGCTCGCCTGGGCTGCGGCCCAAAACGTGCTGGTTATCCCCTACGGCGGCGGCACCTCGGTGGCGGGGCATATCAATCCGCAAGCCGGCGACAAGCCGGTGCTCACCCTGTCGCTGGAGCGCATGAGCCGCCTGCTGGAGCTGGACGAGCAGAGCCTGATCGCCACCTTCGGCCCCGGCGCCAATGGCCCGCAGGTGGAAAGCCAGTTGCGCGCGCGCGGTTATACGCTCGGCCATTTCCCGCAGTCGTGGGAGCTCTCGACCCTCGGCGGTTGGGTGGCCAGCCGTTCCAGTGGTCAGCAGTCGTTGCGCTATGGGCGCATCGAGCAGCTGTTTGCCGGCGGAACGATGGAGACCTTTGCTGGCACCTTGCAGATTCCGACCTTTCCAGCCTCGGCCGCCGGGCCGGATCTGCGCGAAATGGTGCTGGGGTCGGAAGGACGTTTTGGCGTGATTTCCTCGGTGCAGGTGCGGGTCACCAAACTGGCGGTCGACGAAAAATTTTATTCCGTGTTTTTACCTTCGTGGCCGCAGGCGCTGGAGGCGATTCGCACCTTGGGGCAGGCGCGGGTGCCGCTGTCGATGCTGCGTTTGTCCAACGCCATCGAAACCAAAACCCAACTGGCCCTGGCCGGCCACCCCGAGCAGATCGCCTGGCTTGAGAAATACCTGGCCCTGCGCGGCGCGCGTGACGGCAAGTGCATGCTGACCTTTGGTGTTACCGGCAATCGCGCGCAGAACGCGCTGTCGTTGAAGCAAGCGAAAAAGTTGCTGAAGGGTTTTGGTGGCGTGTTCACCGGCACCTTGCTTGGGAAGAAATGGGCAGAGGGGCGTTTTCGCTTTCCGTACCTGCGCGAAGGTTTGTGGCAGGCCGGCTATGCCGTCGACACGCTGGAAACCGCGACCGACTGGGCCAATGTCGACAACCTGCTGAACAAAATCGAAGCCAGCCTGCGCGGCGGTCTGACGGACGAAGGTGAGCAGGTGCACGTGTTTACCCACTTGTCCCACGTCTACGGCGAAGGCTCGAGCATCTACACCACCTACGTGTTTCGCCCCGGTACCGACTACGCCACCACCCACGCGCGCTGGCAGAAGCTCAAGCACCTGGCCAGCAGCACGGTGGTGAATAACCGCGGCACCATCAGCCATCAACATGGCGTTGGCCGCGACCATGCGCCGTATTTGCCGGTGGAGAAGGGCGAACTGGGCATCGCCGCGTTGCAGGCCATGGCCAACCATTTCGACCCGGACCAGCGCCTTAATCCGGGCGTGCTGCTGAAATGACCGTCGCCCGGTGGAACGCCGCCTGGCGAGAAACGGCGCTCGCTGAATTGGCCGCGCGCGAGTGGGATGTGATTGTGGTCGGCGGCGGCATCAGTGGTGCTGGAATTTTGCGCGAGGCGGCGCGGCGCGGTTGGCGTTGCCTGCTGATTGAGCAGCGCGACTTTGCTTGGGGCACGTCCAGTCGCTCGTCGAAGATGGTCCACGGCGGGCTGCGGTATATCGCCAAAGGCCAGTTCAAGCTGACCCGCGATTCCGTGCACGAGCGCCAACGCTTGCTGGGCGAGGCGCCGGGTTTGGTCGAGCCGCTCAGCTTTGTGATGCCGCATTACAGCGGCCAATTTCCCGGCCCGAAGGTGTTCGGTGGCTTGCTGCGGGTGTACGACGCGCTGGCGGGCAAACGTAACCATCAGTTTTTTCGCAAAGCCGAGCTGAGCTACCTGGCGCCGGGTTTGAAGGACGACGCACTACAGGGCGGCACGCGTTTTTACGATGCCGTCACCGACGACGCCCGCCTGGTGATGCGCGTGCTCGGCGAAGCGCGGGCCGACGGCGCCGAAGCGCTCAATGGCCTGAAAGTGCTGGAGCTGAACCGCGCTGACGGCCGGGTGGTGGGCCTTACGGCTGAAGACAGCGAAAGCGGTGAGCGCTATCCACTTCAAGGCCGGGGTGGTGGCGCAGGCCACGGGCGCCTGGGCTGACCGCTTGCGCAGCACGCACACCGACGAGCACATCCGCCCGCTGCGCGGCAGTCACTTGCTGGTGCCGGCCTGGCGCTTGCCGGTGGCTCACGCGTTCAGCTTTATGCATGCCAGTGATCGGCGGCCGGTGTTTGTCTTTCCGTGGGAAGGCGCCACGGTCATTGGCACCACCGACCTCGACCACGCCGACGACATCGACCAGGAAGCCCGCATTAGCCAAGTCGAAGTGGACTACCTGCTCAGCGCCTGCGAGCAGCAGTTTCCCCAGGCCAACATTGGCGCAGCTGACGTGCTGTCGACCTGGGCCGGCGTGCGGCCGGTGGTTACCAGCGGCGCGGGCAGCCTGAAACCGTCGGATGAAAAACGCGAGCATGTGCTGTGGACCGAACCCGGCGCCGTGACGCTGGCCGGCGGCAAGCTCACCACCTTTCGCTTACTGGCTTTGGACGTGCTCAACGCTTGCGCGCCGATGCTGGGCAAAACCGTCAGCGATAACGGCAGCGCCGTGTTTCGGCCGATGCCGAGCGTGATGCTGGCCGGGTTGGGCGCTATGCAACAGCGGCGCCTGGCGGGTCGCTACGGTTGCCAGTTGCCGTTGTTGCAGGCGCTGCTGGAACAGCTCGGGGCTGAAAGCGTCGGCGCCACCCGACACGTTGTGGGCCGAATTGGCTTTCGCGGCGGAACACGAATTGGTGCTGCACCTGGATGACTTGCTCCTGCGCCGCACGCGGCTGGGTTTGCTGCTGGCCAACGGCGGCGCCGCGTTTTTACCGCGCATTCAGCAGGTCTGCCAGGGGCGCCTCGGCTGGAGCGATGAGCGCTGGCAGCAGGAACAACAGCAGTACCTGAGCCTATGGCAGCGCTGCTACAGCCTGCCGGCAAAAGAACAATAAAGGCCCGAGCCATGAGCGAAAAAAGTTACCTGCTGGCCATCGATAACGGCACCCAGAGCGTGCGCGCCTTGCTGTTTGATTTGCAGGGCAATCTGCTCGGCAAGGGCAAGGTAGATTTGCAGGCGTATTACTCCACGCAACCCGGCTGGGCCGAGCAAGATCCCGAGTATTACTGGCACAGCCTGGGCGAAGCGTGCCGGCTGTTGTGGCAGCAAGTGGACATCGATAAAAACCAGATCAAAGGCGTGTCGCTGACCACCCAGCGCGGCACCATCATCACCGTCGACGCCGTAGGCTCGCCGCTGCGTCCGGCCATTCTCTGGCTCGACCAGCGCCGCGCCGAGGTGCGCGGCGCGATCAAGGGGCCGTGGGGCTGGCTGTTCAAGCTGATTCGCGAAGAGGCCACCGTTGATTATTTTCGCGCCCAGGCCGAGGTGAACTGGTTGGCACAACAGGAGCCGGCCCTGTGGGCAAAAACCGACAAAGTACTGCTGCTCTCCGGTTTCCTTACCCACCGTTTGTGCGGGAAGTTCGTGGATTCGGTGGCGTGCTGCGTGGGTTACCTGCCGTTCGATTACAAGCGCCTGAAATGGGCCAGCCGCCGTGATTGGAAATGGCAGGCGATGCCGGTGCGTGAGCAGCAATTGCCGGAATTGGTAAAGCCGGGCGAGCGCCTGGGCGTGATCAGTGCCGAGGCCAGCCGCCATACCGGCATTCCCGAAGGCTTGCCGCTGATTGCCGCTGGCGCCGATAAAGCTTGCGAAGTGCTGGGGGCGGGCGGGGTGGAGCCGAGCACGGCGTGTTTGTCGTATGGCACCACAGCAACCATCAACACCACGCGGCGCACTTACCTGGAAACGGTGCCGCTGATTCCGCCTTTTCCGGCAGCGATTCCCGATCACTTCAATACCGAGGTGATGATTTATCGCGGCTTCTGGATGGTCAGCTGGTTCAAGCAAGAGTTCGGCCTGCGCGAGATGCAGCGCGCCAAACAACTGGGCGTCGAGCCCGAGGCGTTGTTTGACGAACTGGTGAACAGCGTGCCGGCCGGCTCCATGGGCCTGATGTTGCAGCCGTACTGGACGCCCGGCATCCGTGAGCCGGGGCTGGAGGCCAAGGGCTCGATCATCGGTTTCGGCGATGTGCACACCCGCGCGCATATTTACCGCGCCATTCTCGAAGGGCTGGCGTATGCGCTGCGCCAGGGGGAAAAGGAGCAGATCGAGAAACGCTCGGGCAGCAAAATCACCCGTCTGCGCGTATCGGGCGGCGGTTCCTGCAAAGCGATGCGGCCATGCAGCTTACGGCGGATATTTTCGGCCTGCCCGCCGAGCGACCGCACGTTTACGAAACCTCGGGGCTGGGCGCGGCTATCGATTGTGCCGTGGGGTTGGGCCTGCATCCGGACTTTCCCACCGCCATCGCGGCCATGACCCGCGTGGGTCGCGTGTTCGAGCCCAACCCGTCGGCGCAACGAATCTATGAACGCTTGTACCGCGAGGTGTACCAACGGATGTATAAGCAACTCAAACCGTTGTACCAAAGCATTCGAAGCATCACCGGCTACCCGTCCTAGGCGTGTCACAGCGACGTCGTCACGTCTGGGTGGCCTGGCGGGGGCACTAAAGGATTAATTGATGAACGAGCGCAAAGCCTTACTGATTCTGCATGGCAAACAAGCCCTCAACGAAGACGTGCGCGCCGCCGTACAAGCCCAGCGCGATGCCGGCTGGGACTTGGCCGTACGCGTGACGTGGAGGGCGGTGATGCCCAGCGTCTGGTCGGCGAGGCGCTGGCCGCCGGTTATCCAACGATCATCGCGGGCGGCGGCGACGGCACCCTGCGCGATGTGGCCGAAGCCATGGCCCTGGCCGACAGCGATGCCAGCCTGGCGCTGATGCCGCTGGGCACCGCCAATGATTTCGCCCGCGCCGCTGGCGTGCCGCTTTTGCCGCTCGAAGCGCTGGCACTGCTGGATGAGGAGGCGCTGCCCATTGATATGGGCGAGGTCGACGGGCAGCTATTCCTGAACATGGCCACGGGCGGCTTCGGTTCGAAAATCACCGCGAATACGCCGGAAGAACTCAAGCGCGTATTGGGCGGGGCGGCGTATTTGCTCACCGGGCTGACGCGGTTTTCGGATGTGCACGCCGCGTTCGGGCGCTTCAAAGGCCCGGACTTTTCCTGGGAAGGCGACTTTCTGGCCCTGGGCATCGGCAACGGTCGGCAGGCGGGCGGCGGCCATATGCTCTGCCCGCAGGCGTGCGTGAACGATGGGCTGCTGGATATCTGCATCGTGCCGGCGCCACAGGATGTAGTCGGTACGTTGGGCACGCTGTTGTCGGGCGGCATTCTTGGGCTGGAGAGTGTGTCGATCAATGCGCGCCTGCCCTGGGTTGAAATCGAGGCGCCGGAAGGGCTCGACCTCAATCTGGATGGCGAACCGCTGGAAAGCCGCGCGCTGCGCTTCAATGCCCGGCCGGCGGCGTTGCGCGTGCACCTGCCGCCTGGTTCGCCGCTATTGGGCCAGGCACTGCTACCCTGATTAGAGGTCGTGGACGCGCCCGCCAAGGCAGCGCAGACTCGGCGCTGTGCTGGTGCTTGCAGTGATGGCACGGCATGATGGCACCCTTTGGCGCGGACACATTTCAGTTGTGTCACATGCAGCCGATAAGGTTGCAAGCAACAGCTAGACTCGACAGACACAACAGGAGCACAGCATGGCCGGCATTCTCGACTCAGTGGACCAACGCACCCAGCTAGTGGGTGAGAACCGCCTGGAAATTCTGATGTTCCGCCTGGCAGGCCGGCAGCTTTTCGCCATCAACGTGTTCAAGGTGCAGGAAGTTTTGCAAATGCCAAAACTGACCCTGATGCCGCACCGCCATCCGTTCGTGTGCGGCGTCGTCAGCCTGCGTGGCCAGACGCTTCCAGTCATCGACCTGTCCCAAGCCATCGGCATGCGCCCCATCGTGCCGGATGAGCGCAGCACCATCATCGTTACCGAATACAACCGCTCGGTTCAGGCGTTCCTGGTCGGCGGCGTTGACCGCATTCTCAACCTCAACTGGGATTCCATCCTGCCGCCGCCCGGTGGCGCCGGCCGCCAGCACTACCTGACGGCCATCACGAAAGTGGAAGAGCAGTTGGTGGAAATCATCGACGTGGAAAAAGTGCTGGCCGAAATCGTGCCGTACAACGCCACCATTACCGGCGACCGCCTCACCGACCCGGTGCTGGAAAAAGCCCGGGGCCAGCGAAGTGCTGCTGGTCGATGACTGCCAGCGTCGCCCTGGCGCAACTGCGCGATACCTTGTCCCAGCTCGGCCTCAAACTGCATGTGGCCACCGACGGGCTGAAAGGTCTTAATCAGCTGAAAAAGTGGGCCGACGAAGGTCACGTGATGACCGACAAGCTGCTGATGATCTTCACCGACGCCGAAATGCCGGAAATGGACGGCTACCGCCTCACCACCGAAATTCGCAGCGACCCGCGCCTGAAAGATCTGTACGTGGTGCTGCATACCTCGCTGTCGGGCAGCTTTAACGAAGCGATGGTGAAGAAAGTGGGCTGCGATAACTTCCTGTCCAAGTTTCAGCCGGACAAGTTGGTGGACGTCATTCGCGAGCGGTTAATGCTCGACGAGTAACGATTTGCTTCCAGGCGTGACAGCCAATCGCGGCTGAAGCCGCTCCCACAGTGACCGAGCTGTTTGTAGGAGCGGCTTCAGCCGCGATGCTTTGCCCCTTGAGCGCCACCCCATCCATTCCGTATAACGGTCGCCTGTGCCTCCTTTCAGGACCTCGTTATGCGTCTCTCCGCGCTCTACCGCTTTCCGTTGAAATCCGCCATTGGCGAAAGCTTGCAGCGCGCGCAGATCGATAGCATCGGCATGGTCGGCGACCGCCGTTGGATGTTGGTGGATGCCAGCAATGGGCGGTTTTTCACGCAGCGGGCGATGGCGCATATGTCGCAGCTCTCAGCGTTATGGAACGCCGAATGCGGCCTGACGCTGAACGCCGAAGGTTTCCCCGCGCTGGATGTGCCGGTGCCCGACCCGGACGCTAACGTGCGCGGCGCGTTTATCTGGAGCGACAACATGGTGGTACCGGATGCCGGCGACGAAGCGGCTGATTGGCTCAGTCGCTTTCGGCAAAGCCTGCCGCCTGGTGCATGTGCCAGTGGAACGCGCGCGGGATATTCCGGGCAGTCTCGGGCCTACCGAGAAAGTGGGTTTTCCCGATGGCTTTCCATTGCTGCTGATTGGTCAGGCTTCGTTGGACGATTTGTCTGCCCGTGTCGGCCGTCCGCTGGAGATGCTGCGCTTTCGCACCAATCTGGTGGTGGAGGGCAGCGAGCCCTATGCCGAAGACACTTGGAAACGCATCCGCATCGGCACCACAGAGTTCCGCGTGGTTAAAGGCTGCACCCGCTGCATCATGACCACCATCGACCCGCAAACCGGCCAGCGCAGCCTGGACCGCGAACCGCTCACCACCCTGAAAAACCTACCGCGAGCGCGAAGGCGAAGTGTATTTCGGGCAAAACCTGATTAATGAAGGGGCTGGGGAGATTGCGGTGGGGATGGATGTAGAGGTGTTGAGTAGCTCGCGGCGCTTCGCTCGGGTTGGTTGCCTTCGAGATTCTGGATCTCCGCCTGCGCGGGGATGACGGCGTGGCGTTGGAGTGTGGGAGCGGCTTTAGCCGCGATGCTGTTGGTCCGAAGAGCATCGCGGCTGAAGCCGCTCCTACAGGCGCGCCGATTTATTGATCGTCAAAGAACCGCTCATGCCAATCAACCAGCGGCTGTGGCGCGTTGAGTTTGAAGCCGTAGATCACGGCGTACGACAGCACGTTTTGCACGTACTGGCGGGTCTCGTCGAACGGGATGGTTTCCACCCACACGTCATACGCCAAGTGGTTCGAGCCTTTCAGCCATTGGCGCACGCGCCCGGGACCGGCGTTGTAAGCGGCAGAGGCGAGTACGCGGTTGCCGTTGAATTGGCCATGTACCTGGCTCAGGTACGCCGCGCCCAGTTGCACGTTTTTGTCCGGGTCCAGCAATTGCTGCGGGGCAAACGGGATGCTGAATTTGCGTGCGGTTTCTTTGGCCGTGGCCGGCATCAGTTGCATCAGCCCGCTGGCGCCCACGCCGGAACGGGCGTCGTCCATAAACGCGCTTTCCTGGCGCGTAATCGCAAACACCCAACTCGAATGCAGGCCGCGCACTTTGGCCTCGCGCACCAAGGTATTGCGGTGGGCCATGGGGAAACGCACGTCCAGGTCGTCCCAGTACTGCGCCTGGCTGATGGTGCGAATGGCCGGGAAGTACCACTGTTTCTGATAGGCCAAACGCGCTTGCGCCACCAACTCGTCGCGGCTGAACAAGCGGCTGACGTGGTACCACTCGCGGCGCCCGTCGACGATCTGGCCGCGATCATGAAATTCCAGCGCACGGCGAATGCCCGGTGTGTTGCGCACTTTTTGCACGAGCTTCGGATCAAGCAGCAGCGGCTTGTTGGTCAACTGGTACGGCGTTTTCAACTGATCGGCGGCCATAAAGCCGTAGAAGTCGCGTTCTTTCGAAACCGGTTGGTAAAGCACCAGCGCGCCCGGATTGTTTGGCTCGGCCAGTTGCTGGCTACGCGCCTGCCAGTAGCGCCAGCGGTTGGTGTTGGCCAGGTCAGCCGGCATACGACGAATCAGCTGGTTCGCTTCGCCCCAACGGCCCAAGCGCAGCAGCAGCCGCGCGCGCCATTCGGTGACGGTGTTGTCGCGCAGCTCCGGGTCGTACTGGGTCATGATCGGCAGCGCGCGATCATCAAAGCTTTTCGCCAGGGTCAGGCCGATTTCGCGGGCGATGGCCACTTTTTCTTCCATCGAAAACGGCAAGCGCTGGGTGTAATCGTTAAGCAGGCTGATGGCTTTTTCCGGCTCTTGCTTGGCCAGACGGCGCAGGCCAATGCTGACCACATCGGCCATGGTTTGGCTGGGCGGGGCGAAGCGGCCAGTCTGGGTCAGCATGGTCGGCTTTTGCGCCACGTCGATCATCAGTTTGCCCTGGGGTGCCAGGGTCGTAAGCGTCTGGGTCAGGTGGGTGGCCAGGCTGTAATTACGCGCTTGCACGGCGAGCTTGAGGCGTTTCCAGCGCATGGTTTCGGTGAGCTGGCCGGCGTTGGCCCACATGTTGAACAGCGGTTCGCAGGCGTCGGGCTGCGACTTGCCCACCAGCCACAGTTTTTCCGCGCTGGCGTAGCCTTCGGCGGTCAGGCCATGGATGAGCTGGTACTGGCCGTTAAGGCAGTCCAGTTCGGTGAAGTTCATTTTCGGGTCGTAGTACTTAACGAACGGCTTCCAGTCGCCACGCTCCGCCAGCCAGCGCAACCAGCGCAATTTCATCCAGTTCGCTTGCGGCAGGTCGCCATGCTCGGCCAGAAATTTCTCGATCTCGGCATTGCTGGCGCTTTTCAGCCGGGCGGTCAATTCGTCGTAGGCCAGGTATGGCTCAAGCGGATAGTCGGACAGGGCGTTGGCGTACATCCGATACGGGCCGCTGTCGCCTTTGGCGAGCGCGCGTTTGGCCTCGTCATAAAACAAGCGCTGCTGCGCCAGGCTGGTGGCCGCAGAGGCGGTGAGGGTGACCGAGGAGAGAAGCAGGCAGGAAAACAGGCATAGCAGACGACCGCGCATGACACTTCCGAGCTGAAAATTCTGAAAGGCGCGCCGATGACTGGGCGCTCAAGTTGGGTAGCTTAGCCTTTTGCCGGGCGGTCGAGAAAGCGAAAGCACCATGTGCCTGTCGGGAGGTTTTGTGGGAGCGACTTCAGTCGCGATGCTTTTGCCAAGGCGTTTGCAGCAATCGCGGCTGAAGCCGCTCCCACAGAGACCGCTTGCGCAAAAAAATGCCACCCGGCCAGGGGCGCAACTCGGTAGAATGCGCGCCCAGTTTTGCCAACGCCAAAAGCGTGTGGCGAAGAGATTTCCAGCGGCTGTCGTGCATCGCGCCACGGCCGCAGCTATTCCCTCGAGGCGACCATGCTGCTCAAGTTCACTGATGTTTCCCTGGCCTATGGCGCAATGCCGCTGCTGGACAAGATTTCCTGGCAGATCGCCCGAGGCGAGCGGGTGTGCATCATTGGCCGCAACGGCACGGGTAAATCCAGCCTGTTGCGTATCGTCAAAGGCGACCGTGTGCCAGACGACGGCAGCGTATGGCGCGCCCCCGGTCTGAAAATCGGCGAGCTGCCGCAGGAACTGCCGGTAGCCGATGGCCGTACCGTGTTCGACGTGGTGGCCGAGGGCCTTGATGGCGTTGGCGCGCTGCTCGCCGAATACCATCACCTGAGCATGAACATCGTCACCGACGAAGACCTCAACAAGCTCATGCACGTGCAGCAAGAACTCGAAGCCAAAGATGGCTGGCGCTTGCAGCAATTGGTCGACAGCACCTTGAGCCGCCTGCAATTGCCGGCTGACAAAACCTTGGCCGAACTGTCCGGCGGCTGGCGTCGCCGCGTGCTGCTGGCGCAGGCGCTGGTGTCCGAGCCGGACTTGCTGCTTCTCGATGAACCGACTAACCACCTGGACATCGGCGCCATCGCCTGGCTGGAAGACGCCCTCAAAGACTTCCAGGGCGCTGTGCTGTTTATCACCCACGACCGTTCCTTCCTGCAAAACCTGGCTACGCGCATTCTCGAGCTCGACCGTGGCGGCCTGATCGACTGGAACGGCGACTACGCCAGCTTCCTGGAGCACAAAGAACAGCAACTGGCGGCCGAAGAAACCGCCAACGCCTTGTTCGATAAGCGTCTGGCCCAGGAAGAAGTGTGGATTCGCCAGGGCATCAAAGCCCGCCGCACCCGTAACGAAGGCCGCGTACGTGCGCTGAAAGCGTTGCGCGTAGAACGCAGCGAACGCCGCGAGCGCACCGGCAAAGCGAATATCCAGCTGGATACGTCGGAGAAGTCCGGCAAGCAGGTGATGGTGCTGGACAACGTCAGCTTCGCCCACGCCGGCGGTCCGATGTTGATCAAGGACTTTTCCATGGTGCTTCAGCGCCAGGACCGTATCGGCCTGCTCGGCGCCAACGGCACCGGCAAAACCACCCTGCTCAAGCTGATGCTGGATGACCTGCAACCGACCCAGGGCAAAGTGGAAGTGGGCACGCGTTTGGAGGTGGCGTACTTCGACCAGTTGCGCCATCAGCTGGATCTGGAAACCGTGATCGATAACGTCGCCGAAGGCCGCGACTTTATCGAAATCGACGGCCAGAACCGCCACGTGCTCAGTTACCTCGGTGATTTCCTGTTCAGCCCGCAGCGCGCCCGTACGCCGGTAAAAAGCGCTGTCCGGTGGTGAGCGTGCGCGTCTGTTGCTGGCTAAGCTGTTCAGCAAGCCAGCCAACTTGCTGGTGCTGGATGAACCCACCAACGACCTCGACGTGGAAACCCTGGAGCTGCTGGAAGAAGTGCTGTCCAACTTCGCCGGCACCGTGTTGATGGTCAGCCACGACCGGGCATTCCTCGACAACGTGGTCACCAGCACGCTGGTGTTCGAAGGCGAAGGCAAGGTGCGCGAATACGTGGGCGGTTATCAGGACTGGCTGCGCCAAGGCGGATCGCCGCGCTTGCTCGGCGTGGGCGAGAGCAAGTCGGGCAAACCGGAAACCACGGCGCCTGCGCCTAGCGCTGCTGCGCCGGCTGCCGCACCGGCACAAGAGCCTGCGAAAAAGAAATTGAGCTACAAGCTGCAACGCGAGCTGGAAAGCCTGCCGGGTCTGATTGACGCGCAGGAAGCCAAGATCGCGCAGGTTAATGAAGAAATTGCCGGGCCGACCTTTTACCAACGCCCAGCCGCCGAAACCGCGGCGGTGTTGGCCAAGCTGGAAACGCTGCAGCAAGAACTGGACGCGCTGTTGGAGCGCTGGGCAGAGTTGGACGCCTGATCTGTTTGTCGGAGACCTGAATGGCCATCGAGTACCGGATTTCCTCGACGATAGTCACGAGTTTGGCTATCGCATCGAGCTCGACCGCGAGTACGACTAGGAGCGCGCACTGTTGGCGCCGGCCTGGACGCGGCTTGAGTATCACCACGCAGCAACTGCCCGCTCAAGCGCGAGCAGTACAGCCACTGCCCGGCGGCTGTGGATTTGCATCGGGTCATCGAGGATTTCCAAGGCTTGCCGGCGTTCCAGAAAGCGCATTTCTGGGTGCGCACACCGGAGGCGAATATAGCAAGCAAGTCGGCCTGGAGGAGGGCTTGCGCGCCTTGCTGGGGCTGATCATGCCGACCAGCGCCTGCCCGGTGCTGAGCAAGCTCAAGCCGATGGCGTTCAACCATTTGCCGTTTGCCAATAACCAGGAATTTATTCTGCGCGCGGTGTCGCTGTACTTGTCGCGCCAGTACTTCAACTTCCGTGAAGGGCGGCATGCGGATTGGGAATTGAAGGGCTGGTGCGGCTGTTCCAACAATTACAGCTGGTCAATCAGGCGTTCTGGCAGCGCATTCACGACGTGTGCGAAGGCGACTCGAACCTTAAGGCGTTTCTGACGTTTTTTTCGATGTCGACCAGCATCACCCACTCGCTGGAAACCCAGTTGCAGAAGATTCGGCCGATGGTGATGAGTGCGGGGGATTTGCCGGAGTAACTAAACATCCAGCACCGTCGTCCCCGCGTAGGCGGGGACCCAGAATAGTCGGTGTTACACGCAATGAGCGTACGCCTCGATATTCTTGATCCCCGCCTTCGCGGGAATGACGGTGAGTAATTTATTCCGGCTTTTTCAACCGCACGGCCAACACATCGCACGGCGCGCCGTGCAGTACGTCATTGGCGGTGGAACCCAGCAGCAACGCCAGGCCGTGACGGCCGTGACTGCCCACGACGATCAAATCAGCGCCTTGCTCGGCGGCCAGGCGGTGGATTTCCTGGCGCGGTTGGCCGTAGACGAGGTGGCGCGTGTCGGGGCCCAGTTCGGGATATTTAGCGGAGTAGCTGTCCAGTCGCTCGCGGGCTTGTTCGAATTGCTGCTGTTGCAGGGTGGACAGGTCCATCGGTACGTCGCCACCAAAGGCCATCGCCATCGGTTCGACAATATGCACCAGCGAAAGCTTGGCCTGGCTGGCGGCGGCGAGCGCATAAGCGCGCTTCATCACCGGGTCGCATTCTTCGGAAAGATCCAAGGCAACCAGAATGTGCTGATAGGGCATGACGGTGACTCCTCCTGAGGCGAATGATCAAAGTATGGCTGTGATTGTTAGCTAAATGCAGCACTTTTAATGGTGAGATTTAACGTATGACCGTGTGGATCGTGGTGCTGCTTATTGCCGTTGTGCTGAGCCCGTTGGCCTGGCTGCGCCCCTCGCGGCGTCAGCAAGGGCGTATGGCCATTCGCATGGCCGCGCGTAGCAAAGGGTTGGGAATGCAGTTGTCGCGTCAGGAATGGCCGCACTGGCTGCCCGAAGAGCCGCCCAGCCCATGCCCGCAATACCACCGCGCCCGCCGCCGAGGGGCGAGCGATAGCTGGTGTTATTGGCAAATGAGCGCGGGAAATTGGGTAAACCAATGGCGTGAGCCCTGCACCGACGCCGTGCTGCTGCCGCATCTGCACACGCTGCCGGCCGACGTTTATAAAGTCGAAGCAACGACGCAGATGATTTCCCTGTGCTGGGGCGAGGCGGGTGAGGTGCAAGGCCTCGAGCCCGTAGCGGCGGTGTTGAAGGCGCTGGCTTAGCACCTGCGCTGTTGTAGGAGCCAGCTTGCTGGCGAATCCTGCAACCACGACCTTCGAACGGCGTTTCCACGGTTCGCCAGCAAGCTGGCTCCTACGGTTTGGAAACGCCATAAAAAAAGCCCGAAAACATATTCGGGCTGGGTTGGCCAGGCAGGCCGGAAATTCGAGTGCTGTGGTCAAAGCTTGGCGGCCAGGTACTGCGCCGAGACTCCTTCCAAACCATCGATAATGCTGTCTGAGTACTTACTGACCACGAAAGGTACAGAGTTCTCGTTGTAATTTTTCAGCGATTTTTCGATGTAGCGCCATTTGGTGTTGATGCCGTTGAGCGATTCACGGATCTGCGCGGTGTTTTGTGGCGACTGCTCAAGCGTAGTCAGCTTGCCGGCGAACTGGGTGACCAGGTCGTCAATGGTTTGCTCATCCCCGGCGGCGCTGCCAATAAAGGTGCCGCCCACCGAGGCACTGCGCGCGAAGCATAGTCCACGGCGATGGCTTGCATGAGCAAACTTTGCTCGCGGCTCTGCTGAGTCATAGGCGGCACAATCTGGCCGCTTTCTTGTTGAATTTTCCCATACAGCTCGTTGCTCAGCGCCATCAGCTGCTGATTGCGAGTGGCCAGATCGGCCACGGGCTGCAGGTCGGTGAAACCTTGGGTTTTCATCGCGGTGGTGAGGCTTTTCAACTCGCTTTCATACGCGCCGAGCTGTTGCGCGAGTTGCGCGCGCATGGCCTTGGAAGCGTCGCCAGGAAGGTCGGTTAGCTCGGCCAGACGCGCGTTGGCGTTTTGTACCGATTCTTCAATCAAGCGCGCGTAGCGCTGATCGCCGTCCATGCTGTTGTACATGTAGAAGTCACCCAGACTTTTCTGCGCAGCCAGGCGTAGCTGATGCAACTTCAGCAGCGCGTCGGTTCCGGCGGCGGGGGTGGCGGCGTGGGCGCCTAAAGGGAGAAGCGGCGGTCAGTACGAGGCTCAGCAGTATGGCAAGCGGACGGCTCGTCATGGTTACTCCGTGGGGCTTCATTGTTTTTATTTTTTGTCACGCGTTGGCAGCGTGTTGAGACGACTGTACCTGCGCCGTTTGGCTTTTACTAGCGCTCACCGGCATCACAATGATGGCATTCCCCTACAGCGCAGTAAGCGCGTGCTAGAGCAGTTGGAATGTTTTCCCTGACAGCACGGTCGATATTTCCTTACGAGGTAAGACGAAATATCGCTCCAATTGACAAGCGCAATCTTTTCTACGAAGGTGTGCGCACCCGAATCAAACGGGCGTATGAATCAAGTGTTTGCTTTGCGCAGCACGGTTCATAGGCCGCCCGAATATCGCGTCGGCGGGTGTGTCAGGCTGTTCGAGACTATTCTCGACGGTCCTGCTGCGGACCAGTCCGCTGCTTGGCGTCCGACGTGTACGTTCAGCTTCCATACCGTGGAGATCAGTTGATGATTTACGAAGGTAAAGCCATCACGGTTAAGGCTCTTGAGAGTGGCATCGTCGAATTGCAATTCGACCTCAAGGGTGAGTCCGTCAACAAATTCAACCGTCTCCACACTGGCCGAACTGCGCCAGGCCGTGGACGCCATCAAGGCCGACGCGTCTGTTAAAGGCGTAATTGTCAGCAGCGGCAAAGACGTGTTCATCGTCGGCGCCGACATCACCGAGTTCGTCGACAACTTCAAAATGTCCGACGAAGAGCTGGTAGCCGGCAACCTTGAAGCCAACAAAATCTTCAGTGATTTCGAAGACCTTGGCGTTCCGACCGTTGCGGCCATCAATGGCATCGCATTGGGCGGCGGTTTTGAAATGTGCTTGGCTGCGGATTACCGCGTCATCGCTAGCAGCGCCAAAGTCGGCCTGCCAGAAGTCAAACTGGGCATCTACCCGGGTTTCGGCGGCACCGTTCGTCTGCCGCGTGTTATCGGTACCGATAACGCCATCGAGTGGATTGCTGGCGGTAAAGAAAACCGCGCAGAAGACGCCCTGAAAGCAGGCGCTGTCGATGCCGTAGTCGCTCCCGAAAAACTGCAAGCAGCCGCTCTGGACCTGATCAAGCGCGCCATTTCGGGCGAGCTGGACTACAAGGCCAAGCGTCAGCCGAAGCTGGAAAAAATCAAGCTCAACGCTATCGAGCAAATGATGGCCTTCGAAACCGCCAAAGGTTTCGTAGCCGGTCAAGCTGGCCCGAACTACCCGGCGCCGGTTGAAGCGATCAAAACCATCCAGAAAGCGGCCAACTTCGGTCGTGACAAAGCCCTGGAAGCAGAAGCCGCCGGTTTCGTGAAGCTGGCCAAAACTTCTGCATCGCAGAGCCTGGTTGGCCTGTTCCTGAACGATCAGGAATTGAAGAAGAAATCCAAAGCGTATGACGCTGTCGCCAAAGACGTGAAACTGGCCGCCGTACTCGGCGCTGGCATCATGGGTGGCGGTATTGCGTACCAGTCGGCCGTCAAAGGCACGCCGATCCTGATGAAAGATATCCGCGAAGAGGGTATCCAGATGGGTCTGGCCGAGGCGTCCAAACTGCTGGGCAGCCGCGTCGCCAAAGGTCGTCTGACCGCAGCCAAAATGGCTGAGGCACTGACTGCCATTCGCCCAACCATGTCTTACGGCGACTTCGGTCACGTCGACATCGTGGTTGAAGCTGTGGTCGAAAACCCGAAGGTCAAGCAAGCCGTACTGGCCGAAGTGGAAGCTGTGGTTAAGGAAGACGCCATTCTGGCTTCCAACACCTCGACGATCTCCATCAGCCTGCTGGCCAAGGCGCTCAAGCGTCCTGAGAACTTCGTCGGCATGCACTTCTTCAACCCGGTGCACATGATGCCGCTGGTTGAAGTCATTCGTGGCGAGAAGTCCAGCGAAGTGGCTGTGGCCACCACCGTTGCCTACGCCAAGAAAATGGGTAAGAGCCCGATCGTGGTCAACGACTGCCCAGGCTTCCTGGTCAACCGCGTGCTGTTCCCGTACTTCGGCGGCTTCTCCAAGCTGATCAGCGCTGGCGTCGACTTCGTGCGTATCGACAAAGTCATGGAGAAATTCGGCTGGCCCATGGGCCCGGCTTACCTCTCCGACGTAGTCGGCATCGACACCGGCCACCACGGCCGTGACGTAATGGCTGAAGGCTTCCCAGACCGCATGGCTGTTGAAGGTCGTACCGCGGTAGACGTGATGTACGAAGCCAACCGCCTGGGCCAGAAGAACGGCAAAGGTTTCTACGCCTACGAGATGGACAAGCGCGGCAAGCCGAAGAAAGTGACCGACCCGGTTGCCTACGAAGTGCTCAAGCCCGTTATCACCGAACAGCGTGAAGTGACTGACGAAGACATCATCAATTTCATGATGATTCCGCTGTGCCTGGAAACCGTTCGTTGCCTGGAAGACGGCATTGTCGAAACCGCAGCTGAAGCCGACATGGGCTTGATCTACGGCATCGGCTTCCCTCCCTTCCGTGGTGGTGCACTGCGTTACATCGATTCCATCGGTGTAGCCGAGTTCGTCGCCCTGGCTGACAAATACGCCGACCTGGGCGCGCTGTACCACCCCACCGCGAAGCTGCGTGAGATGGCCGCCAACGGCCAGAGCTTCTTCGGTTAAGCGCGTAACGCATAGAGCGAGAGTGAATTTATGAGCCTGAATCCAAGAGACGTGGTGATTGTCGACTTCGGTCGCACCCCGATGGGTCGTTCCAAAGGCGGCATGCACCGCAACACCCGCGCAGAGACCATGTCTGCGCAACTGATTACCGGCGTGCTGGCACGCAACCCGAAGCTGGATCCAGCTGAAGTGGAAGACGTGATCTGGGGCTGCGTAAACCAGACCCTGGAACAAGGTTGGAACATCGCGCGCATGGCGTCGCTGATGACCCCGATCCCGCACACCAGTGCTGCCCAAACCGTCAGCCGCCTGTGCGGCTCGTCGATGAGCGCACTGCACACCGCCGCTCAAGCAATCGCGACCGGCAACGGTGACGTGTTCGTCATCGGCGGCGTGGAGCACATGGGCCACGTGGGCATGATGCACGGCGTGGATCCAAACCCGCACCTGTCCCTGTACGCCGCCAAGGCCTCGGGCATGATGGGTTTGACCGCTGAAATGCTCGGCAAAATGCACGGCATCAGCCGTGAAGCGCAGGACGCATTCGGTGAGCGTTCCCACCGTCTGGCCCACAAGGCCACCGTCGAAGGCAAGTTCAAGGATGAAATCATCCCGATGCAAGGCTACGACGAGAACGGCTTCCTGAAGGTGTTCGACTACGACGAAACCATTCGTCCGGAAACCACCGTGGAAAGCCTGGCTGCTCTGAAGCCTGCGTTCAACCCGAAAGGCGGCACCGTAACTGCCGGTACTTCGTCGCAAATCACCGATGGTGCTTCGTGCATGATCGTGATGTCGGCTCAGCGCGCTCAAGACCTCGGCATTCAGCCGATGGCCGTGATCCGCTCGATGGCAGTGGCGGGCGTTGACCCGGCAATCATGGGTTATGGTCCAGTACCGTCGACTCAGAAAGCCCTGAAACGCGCCGGTCTGACCATCAACGACATCGACTTCTTCGAACTCAACGAAGCTTTCGCCGCACAGGCCCTGCCAGTGCTGAAAGACTTGAAAGTGCTCGACAAGATGGACGAGAAGGTTAACCTGCACGGCGGCGCCATCGCCCTCGGTCACCCGTTCGGCTGCTCTGGTGCGCGCATTTCCGGCACCTTGCTGAACGTGATGAAGCAGAACGGCGGTACCTTTGGCGTGTCGACCATGTGCGTCGGCCTCCGGCCAAGGCATCACCACCGTCTTCGAACGCATCTAAGGGAACGCTCGGCAACGAGCGGACTCCACATGCGAGGGCGGTGAACAACCGGGGCCCTGTGCCCCGGTTTTTATTTTTGTCAGACCACGCTTTTATTTTTTACCGACATGAGGGAAGCTTTGATGCACGTACAACCCGGCCTCTATCGTCACTACAAAGGCCCCGAGTACCGCGTGTTCGGTGTCGCGCGGCACTCCGAGACCGAAGAGGAGGTGGTCGTGTACCAAGCGTTATACGGCGAGTACGGCCTCTGGTGCGGGCCGCTGAGGCATGTTTACCTCCACCGTCGAAGTGGACGGCGCGACTATGCTGCGCTTTGCTCTGATCGAGGCCGAACCGGATCGCTTTGTGGCGGCCTTGAGCTGGCATCAGACGTGATCCGCCCTTGACCTCGGCTTAGTCGCCACTATATATAGCGGTGCCGCGAAAGGGGCGGCTCCCGCCATTCAGTTCTCAGCATTCAGGAAATTTCCGATCCATGGGCAAATCGCTGGTCATCGTGGAATCCCCGGCCAAGGCCAAGACCATCAACAAGTATTTGGGCAACCAGTACGTGGTGAAGTCGAGCATCGGCCATATCCGTGACCTGCCTACCAGCGGTTCGGCCAGTGCAGCCAAAGAGCCAGTCAAACGGGGCAAGGCTGCTGCAGCCGAAGCGCCGGTGCTGAGCGCCAAGGACAAGGCCAAGCGCCAACTGGTGGCGCGTATGGGCGTCGATCCGGAGCACGGCTGGAAAGCCAAGTACGAAATTCTTCCTGGCAAGGAAAAGGTCGTCGAAGAGCTGCGCCGTCTCGCCAAAGATGCTGACACCATCTATCTCGCAACCGACTTGGACCGCGAGGGGGAAGCCATTGCCTGGCACCTGCGCGAAGCCATCGGCGGCGACGACAGCCGCTACAAGCGCGTGGTGTTCAACGAGATCACCAAGAAGGCGATTCAGGAAGCGTTCTCCAAACCGGGCGAGTTGGACATCAACCGCGTCAACGCCCAGCAAGCACGCCGCTTCCTCGACCGCGTTGTGGGCTACATGGTCTCGCCGCTGCTGTGGGCAAAAATCGCCCGTGGCCTGTCCGCTGGCCGCGTGCAGTCGGTTGCCGTGAAACTGGTCGTGGAGCGTGAGCGCGAAATCCGTGCGTTCAACCCTGAAGAATACTGGGAAATTCACGCTGACCTGGGCACCGCTAAAGGCGCCAACGTGCGCTTTGAAGTTGCGCGCGAAAACGGCGAAGCGTTCAAGCCGCTGAACAAGCAGCAAGCCGATGCCGCGCTGGCCAAGCTGAAAAGCTCCAGCTACAGCATCGTCAAACGCGAAGACAAACCGACCAGCAGCAAGCCGTCGGCACCGTTCATCACGTCCACCTTGCAGCAGGCCGCGAGCAACCGCCTGGGCTTCGGCGTGAAGAAAACCATGATGATGGCCCAGCGTCTGTACGAGGCTGGCTACATCACTTATATGCGTACCGACTCGACCAACCTCTCGGCCGATGCCGTGACCATGGTTCGCGATTTCATCGAAGGCGAGTTCGGCAAGAAATACCTGCCGGCCAAGCCGAACGTGTACAGCAGCAGCAAGGAAGGCGCCCAGGAAGCGCACGAAGCGATTCGTCCTTCTGACGTCAACCTCAAGCCGACCCAGCTGTCGGGCATGGAGCGTGATGCCGAGCGCCTGTACGAGCTGATCTGGCGCCAATTCGTGGCCTGCCAGATGCCACCGGCCGAATACCTGTCCACCACCGTCAGCGTCAAAGCCAGCGAATACGAACTGCGTGCCAAAGGCCGCATTCTCAAGTTCGACGGTTACACCCGCGCCATGCCGCAAATCAGCAAGCCCGGCGATGACGATGTGCTGCCCGACATGAGTGAAGGCGAAGCGCTGAAACTGATCCAGCTCGACCCGAGCCAACACTTCACCAAGCCGCCGGCACGCTACTCCGAAGCCAGCCTGGTTAAAGAGATGGAAAACGTGGCATTGGTCGTCCTTCGACCTACGCAGCGATCATCTCCACTATCCAGGAACGCGGCTATGTGGCGTTGCACAACCGTCGTTTCTACTCGGAGAAGATGGGCGACATCGTTACCGAGCGCCTGAGCGAAAGCTTCTCCAATCTGATGGACTACGGCTTCACCGCCGGCATGGAAGAGAACCTCGATGACGTCGCCCAGGGCGAGCGCGAGTGGAAAAACGTGCTCGACGAGTTCTACGGCGACTTCAAGAAGAAACTCGAAGTGGCCTCGGAAAGCGACAATGGCATGCGTGCCAACCAGCCGACGCCTACCGATATCGCCTGCCGCGAATGCGGTCGGCCGATGATGATTCGTACCGCGTCCACCGGCGTGTTCCTCGGCTGCTCGGGCTACAGCTTGCCGCCGAAAGAGCGCTGCAAGTCGACCATCAACCTGATTCCCGGCGACGAAATTGCCGCCGATGATGAAGGCGAGTCGGAATCGCTGGTACTGCTGGGCAAACACCGCTGCCCGATCTGCAGCACGGCGATGGATGCTTATCTGCTGGACGAAACCCGCAAGCTGCACATCTGTGGCAACAACCCGGATTGCGCCGGCTACGAGATCGAGCAGGGCAGCTACCGCATCAAAGGCTACGAAGGGCCGAGCCTGGAGTGCGACAAGTGCGGCAGTCAGATGCAACTGAAGACCGGCCGTTTCGGCAAGTTCTTCGGTTGCACCAACCCCGAGTGCAAGAACACACGCAAATTGCTGCGTAGCGGCGAGCCGGCGCCACCCAAAATGGACGCGGTGAAAATGCCGGAGCTCAAGTGCGAGAAGGTGAACGACACCTACGTGCTGCGCGACGGCGCCAGCGGCTTGTTCCTCGCCGCTAGCCAGTTCCCTGAAAACCGCGAAACCCGCGCGCCGTTGGTGCTGGAGTTGATCCCGCATAAAGACGAGATCGATCCGAAGTACCACTTCCTGATGTCGGCGCCGAAGAAAGACCCGGATGGCCGTCCTGCGGTCATACGCTACAGTCGCAAGACCAAAGAGCAGTACGTGCAGACCGAAGTGGAAGGCAAGCCGACGGGCTGGCGTGCGTTCTACGACGGCAATGCCTGGAAAGTCGAAGACAAGCGTTAATTCTCAGCACGCGCGCCAGTTTCGGCTGGCGCGCGTATGGTGAGTCTGCCTGCCGTGGAGGGTGCCGCAATGGCCCATGAACTCTATACCCGCACCAACCAAAAATTATTCTTCGCCGGTTTGTCGCTGGAAGCCTGGCGTCGTGCCGAGGAAGGCCAGGCGGTCAACGCACCGGCACTGATTCTGGCCGAGCGCGAGGCGTGCCTGTTTCATCTCTATGGCGCGCTGCTTGGTTTGTGCCAGCGAAGTAGCCGGCTACTACCGCTTCGACGAGGTTAACGTGCCTCGTGTGGAAGCGATTCTGACGCCGGCCGTGTTGAGCGCTACGCCGAGCCCGGAATTAGCGGAGCTGGTGGAATTGGCTCAGCAGTCGGAAACCTGGCTGGCACAAATGATCAGCGCCTACCAGGCACTGTTCCTGCCGCCCAAAAGCGCCCGCAAAGGCCAAAGTCGACCCGACGCTACCGTTGATCGAAGCCTACAGCCTGGATGAAGAGCAGCCGCTGCTGCCTCGAGCAGAGCTGGAAAGCTGGCGTCAGCACCTGAAAACCCTGGCTTTGCGCTTTCGTGAAACCTTGAGCGAGTGCTGAGTTTTTCTGGCCGTTGCGTCAAGTGAATGGATGGCTGGGCTAGGGAAGAGGGCCGACGGGCTGGATACACTGCCGGCCTCACGTGGAGATTTAAGTTTATGCCTACATCCTTTCTAGAAATTTGTCGAGTTGCCCGACGGGCGAATTGCCCTGCGTCGCGCCGAGGATGAAGAGGCGTTGGTGGTATTGGATTTCCTCGGCGGATGCCAAAGCATTCCTTCAAGGCCACCACGTTGAAGTGGCCAAAGCCATGCTCAACGTCGGCGTTCAAATGGCCGGCCGATTGGCAGAAGGCGACTTTGAAAAAGACGAAGGCCCGCGCGTTCTGCATTGATTGCTGAGCCGAACCCAGCCCCATAAAAAAAGGCACCTGATCAGGTGCCTTTTTTTATGGGGCCGGGAACGAGCGCATGGCGTGCCGGTTGGGTTGACCGAGCATGCTGTGGATCACGCATCGCGGCTAATCGAAATGCCGCCCAGCCGCGCCCAAAAAAACATCACAGGTTCAAACCATCGGTTGGGTTACCCCGTGCAGCGCAATCCAACCAATTCCAGCCGACGCCACTAATCCAGCCGACGCCACTAGCCCAAGCTAATGTTCAAGCTCTGCGCTTTACCCGTGCGCGCTGCCATGGCGAGCTGGTCGCGGGCAGGGCGGTGCAGCGGATGCAGCCAGCTCACCACCGTGTGGCTACGGCCCAGTCGCAGCGCCTCACAGGCCAGCTCCAATGGGCTTTGCCCCGAGCGCGGTTGCAGCAACAGAATGCGCTCGCGGTTCAGGCCCGCATCACGCAGCCAGGCCTGAGTCAGGCTGGCGGGCGGGGCGATCAGGGTCAGCCAGCGAGCGTCTTGCTCCTGGCTCAGTTCGCGCAGGATCGGCGCCAGCAAGTGCAGGCAGTTCCCGGCAGCGCCACGCAGCGACAGCTCGCTGAATGTCTCTGGTTCTGGCTCTTCGAACCAACCGGTTTCAACGATATCGGTCAACAACGGCGCCGACGATTGCGTCAGGAAGGCGTCGAACAATGGCAGTTGGGAACGGTCCAGCGCTTGTGGGAACTGCATACAGCCTCCTCAGCGGCGAATAACGCCGACACTCAATCCTTCGATCACCAGATCCTGTTCGGTCAGGTCGATCTCGATGGGGGCAAACTCGGGGTTTTCGGCGATCAACCAGACCTTATCGCCTTCACGCTTGAAGCGTTTCACCGTCACCTCATCGTCGATGCGTGCCACCACAATCTGGCCGTTGCGGGCCTGTTGGGTGGTGTGCACCGCGAGCAGGTCGCCGTCGAGGATGCCGACGTCTTTCATACTCATGCCGCGTACACGCAACAGATAGTCGGCGCGAGGGTGGAAAAACTCAGGGTTGATACGGCAAGATTCCTCGACATGCTGCTGCGCCAGAATGGGCGCACCGGCTGCGACGCGTCCGATGATGGGCAGGCCTGTTTCTTCGTCGCTGCTCGGTTCAAAACCGGGAATGCGAATGCCACGGAAGCGCCGGGCGTCATCTCGATAGCGCCTTTACGCGCCAGGGCCTTCAGGTGTTCTTCCGCAGCATTGGGCGATTTGAACCCAAGCTGTTGCGCGATTTCAGCGCGGGTGGGCGGGTAACCGTTGTCTTCAAGGCATTGCTTGATGAAGGCGAGAATCTCGGCTTGGCGTGGCGTGAGTTTGAGCATGTCCGGTCTCTGTCTTTTTATACAGTGACTGGGATTATATACAGTGATTGCCGCTTGGCAATGCCTGGATGCGTTGCGGGGCGAAAGTTTCTCCCTTTAATAAGTGAAATTCGTAGGCGAAAGTGATAGTTACAGCGCAACGTGACTGGCCAGCCAAATTACGGTTGCTGCGACTTGACAACTTCACCGCTTGAAACGTATGTTTCAAACAAGTGTTTGTCAGGTGATTCCCATGGCTCAGTCAGAAACAGTCGAACGCATCCTGGATGCCGCAGAGCAGCTCTTCGCGGAAAAAAGGCTTCGCCGAGACATCCCTCCGTTTGATCACCAGTAAAGCTGGGGTCAACCTGGCCGCTGTGAATTACCACTTCGGTTCCAAGAAAGCGCTGATTCAAGCGGTGTTCTCCCGTTTCCTGGGTCCATTCCGCGCCAGCCTCGAGCGCGAGCTGGATCGCCGCCAAGCCAAACCCGAAAGCAAGGCCAGCCTCGAAGAGTTGCTGGAAATGCTGGTGGAACAGGCCCTGGCGGTGAAGCCGCGAAGTGGCAACGACCTGTCGATTTTCATGCGGCTGTTGGGCCTGGCGTTCAGTCAGAGCCAGGGCCATTTGCGTCGTTATCTGGAAGACATGTACGGCAAGGTGTTCCGCCGCTATATGCAGCTGGTCCACGAAGCGGCGCCGCGCATTCCCCCAATTGAGCTGTTCTGGCGCGTGCACTTTATGCTCGGCGCGGCGGCGTTCAGCATGTCGGGTATCAAGGCGCTGCGGGCGATTGCCGAGACCGATTTCGGCGTGAGCACGTCCATCGAGCAGGTGATGCGCTTGATGGTGCCGTTCCTCGCCGCTGGCATGCGCTCGGAAACCGGCGTCACCGACGATGCCCTGGCCAGCGCCCAGCTGCGCCCACGGACCAAAACCTCCGCGCCGGCACCTCAGCCCAGCAAGGTGTAAAACCCTCAAATCGCCCGCTGCCAGCAGCGGGCGTGATCGGCTAAGCTTGCCGCCCATGACGATCCTCGACTCGCTGCACATTTCCATCGCCGACCAGCTGCTCTACGGTTTTGCCGAAGGGCGCCTGGTGTTGCGCTTGCCCGTTTCTACGGCATTGAACGGGGCAGGGAGCAGAACGGTTCGAACTGCACGCCCCGCGGCCTGCACCAGGTTCGCGCGAAAATCGGCGACGGTTTGCCTCTGGGCGCGGTGTTGCGGGCGGCGCTGGACCCAGGAAATCTGGTCCGCCGAACTCGGCGCGCAGTTCCCAGGCCGCGACTGGATTCTTACCCGCATTCTCTGGCTCAGCGGCTGCGAGCCCGGCGTTAATCGCCTCGGTCCGGTCGATACCTTCCGCCGCTACATCTATTTACACGGCACGCCCGACAGCGAGCCCATGGGCATTGCGCTTTCCCATGGCTGCATTCGCCTGCGCAACACCGACGTGCTGGAACTGTTCCCCCCCGCGTGCCTCTCCATTGCCCGGTAAAAATTGACGAAGCCGCCTGCCCGCAGTGGGCGACGGCCGCTCTCAGCTAAGGATTTGTTATGACCGTTGGCCTGCAAGGCTCATTGATGCTGGATATCGGCGGCACCTGGCTGACTGCTGAAGACCGCCAGATTCTCCGTCAGCCCGAAGTGGGCGGCCTGATCTTGTTCGCGCGCAACATTGAAGACCCGCGCCAGGTGCGCGAACTGTCTGCCGCCATTCGCGCTGTACGTCCCGACCTGCTGTTGGCGGTCGACCAGGAAGGCGGCCGCGTGCAGCGGCTGCGCCAAGGCTTTGTACGCCTGCCGGCCATGCGCGCGGTTGCCGACAACGCCAACGCCGAGCGCCTGGCCGAGCAGTGCGGTTGGCTGATGGCCACTGAAGTGCTGGCCGTGGGGCTCGACCTCAGTTTCGCCCCGGTGCTGGATTTGGATTACCAGCGCAGCGCCGTGGTGGGCAGCCGTTCGTTCGATGGCGATCCGCGCGCGCTGCGCTTGCTGGCGGGTGCCTTTATTCGCGGCATGAACGCGGCCGGTATGGCCGCCACCGGCAAACACTTTCCCGGTCACGGTTGGGCCGAAGCTGACTCCCACGTGGCCATCCCCGTGGACGAGCGCAGCCTGGACGATATCCGCGCCAACGACCTGCAGCCCTTCGCCCGCCTGAGCAAGCAACTGGCTGCCGTGATGCCCGCCCATGTCATTTACCCGCAGGTAGACGACCAGCCAGCCGGCTTCTCGCGTCGCTGGCTGCAGGAGATTCTGCGCGGCGAATTGCAGTTTGACGGTGTGATTTTCAGCGACGACCTGTCCATGGCCGGTGCGCACGTGGTTGGCGATGCTGCCGACCGAATTGAGGCCGCATTAACTGCCGGTTGCGACATGGGCTTGGTGTGCAACGACCGCGCCGCCGCTGAGCTGGCATTGAGTGCGTTACAGCGCCTGCGCGTAACGCCGCCCACTGGCTTAGCACGTATGCGTGGCCAAGCCGTTTCCAGCACTGATTACAAACAGAACCCGCGCTGGTTGCAGGCTGTGGGTGAACTGCAAGCGGCCCAGCTCATCTAGGCCAGGCCTTCTTTTCCCAGGAAATCGACATGACCGTTTTCGCAATTATTGGTGGTACCGGCCTGACCAAACTGGAAGGCCTGACCATCAGCGCCGTGCTGAACATCGAGACGCCCTACGGCGCGCCGTCTGCGCCGATCTTGCGGGGCAATTATGCTGATCGCGAAGTGCTGTTTCTTGCCCGCCACGGTCACCCGCACCGCATCCCGCCGCATCAGGTGAACTACCGCGCCAACATCTGGGCGCTTAAACATGCCGGCGCTGAAGTCATCGTCGCGGTGAACGCAGTCGGCGGCATTCATGCCGCCATGGGCACCGGTCATTTTTGCGTGCCGCATCAAATCATCGACTACACCCATGGCCGCGAGCACACCTTCTTTGCTGGTGAGTTGGAGCACGTTACTCACATCGATTTCAGCTACCCCTACAACGACATCCTGCGCGACCAACTGATCGAAGCCCTGGCCGCTGAAGGCGTGGCCTACAGCAGTCACGGCGTTTACGCCTGCACTCAGGGGCCGCGTCTGGAAACTGTGGCGGAAGTGGCGCGTTTGGAGCGCGATGGGGCGGACATCATCGGTATGACCGGTATGCCCGAAGCGGCCCTAGCCCGCGAGTTGGAAATGCCCTATGCCTGTTTGGCCCTGGTGGTGAATCCGGCGGCCGGCAAAAGCCACGCGATCATCACTATGGCTGAGATCGAGCGTGCGCTGGACAACGGCATGGACAAGGTGCGCGCCACCTTGGCGCGGGTATTGGCCGGCTAGGGCGCTCCTACAAGATCGCAGGATGACGCAAGCCGTCTGCAATGCAGCTAATCTCCAAACGACTCTGGAGTATTCCTCAGGTTGTTTGAACGGATGTCAGGGAACCGGCATCCATGCTCTAGCTTTATGACTGGTTCAATCGGAGGACTCGAGATGAACAGTGCCGCAGTTGATGAGCACGCCTTTCGCCGAATGCTGACCCGCAACCTGGCTTTGCCTATTGGTTCGGGCGTTCTGGGTACGGGGCTGTTTATCGCCCTGGTCGCCTACCTGTTGTATGTCCTTAGTTGGGTGGAGCACACCGACCAGGTTATTGCCCAAGCCAACGAAGGGTATCGGCTAACCATCGACCAGCAATCGGGTCTGCGCGGCTTTCTGATTGCCGGCGAAACCGAGGTGTTGGCGCCGTATGAAGAAGCGCGTAGCCGAATCGGCAGTCATATGGATGGCCTCAAGCAATTGGTCGCCGACAACCCCGCGCAGCTGGAACGGGTGCGCGACATTCAGGACTTGCAGGAGCGCTGGGCCGTAATGGCCGCCGACCTGATCAAGCAGCGCCAAGCCACCAATGCGCCGCCGGCCTCGGTGAAAGTCGCCGGCGGATCGTTGATGACCTCCATCCGCAAACAATTCGCCGACCTCATCGGCACCGAGCAGCAACTGCGCCATGACCGCAACGAGCGGGCCAGCTTTATGGCGATTCTCACCATCAGCCTGTACGCGATATTCAACCTGTCATTCAGCGGCATTCTGGCGTTCTTCGGCCGCCGCGAGTTAGTCCGGCTGTCGCGGTTTTACAGCAGCCTGTTGCAACAGCGCGAAGTCGTGAACGAGCAGTTGCAGCAGCAGGCCTGGCAGCGTGAAGGCCAGTCGCAACTGGCTGAGCGCATCATCGGTCAGCCCAACACCGCGTCTATCGGCATGACCGCGCTGACGTTTCTGGGGCATTACCTGGACATGGTCGTCGGTGCGTTTTATGTGCGCCAAGACCACGGCAAATTGGAGCGAGTGGCGGACTACGGTTTTGATGCCGAGCACCAAGCCACGCCGCAGTCCTTCAGCGACGGCACCGGCCTGGTGGGCCAGGTGGCGGTTGAGCGTCGCGCCCGGGTTATACCGGGGCTCAACGCGGGATATTTGAAGGTCAACTCCGGGCTGGGGCAGGACACGCCGATGGCGGTAATGCTCGCGCCGATCCAGAACAATGGTGACGTCAACGGTGTGCTCGAACTGGGCTTTATGCGCGAGCTGAGTGAACGCGAGCAAACCTTTGTGCAGTCGATTACCGATGGCCTTGGCACCTCTATCGACGTCGCCCGCTATCGTCAGCGCTTGCACGAGTCGCTGCACGAAACCCAACAGCTCAATGAAGAATTGCAGGTTCAGCAGGAAGAGCTGAAAAGCGCCAACGAGGAATTGGAAGATCAATCGCGCCTGATTCAGGAATCGCAGGTCAATTTGGAACAGCAGCAAGCCGAGTTGGAGCAGACCAATGATCAGCTCAACCAGCAAACGCAGTTCCTCACCCGCCAGCGCGATGAGCTGGACGAGCGCAACCACGCCTTGGCCCAAGCCCGCGCCGAACTGGAACAGCGCGCCGCTGAACTGGAACGTGCCAGCACCTATAAATCTGAATTCCTGGCCAACATGTCCCATGAACTGCGCACGCCGCTGAACAGTTCACTGATTCTGTCGCGGCTGTTGGCAGACAACGCCAAGGGCAATCTCGACGAACAACAAACCAAGCACGCCGAGCTGATTTACTCCTCGGGCAAAGACTTGTTGGCCCTGATCAACGACATTCTCGACCTGTCTAAAGTCGAGGCCGGCCACCTGGAAATTCGCCCTGAAGAAACCTCGCTGAAGCGCTTGGCCGATGGCCTGGAGCGGTTGTTCCAGCCGCAAGCAGCAGAGAAAGGCCTGCACTTCGACGTGCGCGTGGCGAGCGATGCGCCCGTGCATTTTGTCAGCGATGCGCAGCGCGTTGAGAGCAGGTGGTGAAGAACCTGCTCTCCAACGCCTTCAAATTCACCAAGTCTGGCAGCGTCAGTTTGTCGCATCGAGCCGGCTGACGCCGGCGTGGCCTTTGTGGTCAGCGACACGGGCATCGGCATCAGCCCTGAACAGCAAGGCGTCATTTTCGAGGCCTTCCGCCAAGCCGATGGCAGCATCAATCGGCACTTCGGTGGCACCGAGTTGGGACTGTCCATTTCGCGCAATCTCGCCGAGGTCTTAGGCGGGCACATTTCAGTGCAAAGCGAGGCGGGCAAAGGCAGCCAGTTCACACTCTGGCTGCCGCTCAACTATGCCGAGCCGATGGCGGGGCGCGCGCTCGATGTGGGGCGTCTGTTTATTAACAGCGAGCCTGCGAGGCGGACCGCAGCCAGCGAAAGCAAGGTTGCAGAAGCCGCTCGCAACGAGCCACCGGCCCGCCCGCAAGCGCACTTCCCGGACGACCGCCACAAGCCCGACATGCCCGGCCGCTGCGTGCTGGTGATTGAGGACGAAGTGAAGTTCGCGCAAATTCTGTTCGACCTTGCGCACGAGCTACATTACCGCTGCCTGGTGGCCCACAGCTCAACGGAGGCCTACGAACTGCTGGCCGTTAACCAACCGGACGCCATTTTGCTGGACATGCGCTTGCCCGACGAACCTGGCTTGTCGCTGCTGCAACGCCTGAAAGAAGATCCGCGCACGCGGCATATTCCCGTGCACGTGATTTCCGCCGACGATCGCACCGAACTGGCGCTGCATCTGGGCGCCGTCGGCTATGCGCAAAAGCCGACCACCCGCGAGTCGCTGGTTGAGGTGTTCTCATTGCTTGAGGCGCGCCTGACCCAGAAGGTGCAGAGGCTGCTGATCGTCGAGGGCGACGCCCGGCAGCGCGACAGCATCGCCCAACTGGTCGATGACCTCGACATCGAAGTGACCGCTGTTTCCCATGGCGAGCAGGCCCTGGCGCTGCTGCACCAAACCCCGTTCGATTGCATGGTCATCGACCTGGAACTGCCGGACATGCACGGCAACGAACTGCTGACGCGCATGGCCAACGAGCACATTGACGCCTACCCGCCGGTGATCGTGTATGTGTCTCGCCCGCTCACACGCGGCGAAGAAGAGAGCCTGCGCAAGCATTCGCGGTCGATCATCATCAAAGGTGCACGCTCACCGGAGCGTTTGCTGGACGAAGTGACGCTGTTCCTGCACAAAGTCGAAAGCCCCGACGGCCGTTCACGCCGCTCGCCCAACAAGGGTGCTGTGAACCGCGATGAGGTATTCCAGAATCGCCAGGTGATGGTGGTGGATGACGACATGCGCAACGTTTATGCATTGATCAGTGCGTTGGACGAGAAGGGCGTGACCGTCATCAGTGCTGGCAATGGGCAGGAGGCGCTGGACAAGCTCGACGAGAATCCGCACATCGACTTGGTGCTGATGGACGTGATGATGCCGGTAATGGACGGCTACGAGGCGACGCGCCGCATTCGCCAGGATTCGCGCTTTGCCAAGCTGCCGATTATTGCCGTGACCGCCAAGGCCATGAAGGACGATCAGGAGCAGTGCCTGAAAGCGGGGGCCAGCGATTACCTGGCCAAACCGCTGGATCTGGAGCGATTGTTTTCGTTGATTCGGGTGTGGTTGCCGAGATCGGATATGGGTTGAGGCACGATTGCCTACCGACTGGGTTTGGCTCCCTCTCCCGCGAGCGGGAGAGGGTTGGGGTGAGGGTAGGTTTTTATCTGTGACGTAAATGGCCGTTCAGTCCGAAACTCTGGATCCCCGCCTGCGCGGGGATGACGGGGGGGGGGGGGGGGGAGGTGGGGTGGCGACCTCCGTCACTGAGCGCAGCGCAAAGCGCAATTACTTCGCCGCCTTCGCCTCACTTACCTCCCGCTTTGGCTTGGGCGCAAACTTCGCGGCCAGGCGCATCGAGCCCACTACCAAACGCTGATACAGCGATGGCAGCAGCCGTTGCATAGCATCCAACGCCCATGCCATCGGCACCAATCAAGATGCGTCGGTTGTTGCGCAGCACGCCGCGCAGAATCACCTGCGCCGCTTTGTCCGGGGTGGTGCGCAGCAGCTGGTCGTTGAATTGCTGCCGCGCCTGGTCGGCGGCCTGGCCGGTGACGTTGCTGAGGCTGTCGTTCATGCGTGCGGTCTTGGCGATATTGGTTTTGATCCCGCCCGGTGCACGCACTGGCCGACACCGCGCCGCCGGCCATATCCAATTCCTGACGCAACGATTCGGTAAAGCCGCGCACGGCAAACTTGGTGGCGTTGTAGGCGCTCATGCCGGGCTGGGAAAACAAGCCGAATACGCTCGACACGTTGATGATATGCCCGTCGCCCGAGGCCTTCAGGTGCGGCAGGAAGGCTTTGCTGCCGTACACCACGCCCCAGAAGTTGATGTTCATGATCCATTCGTAGTCGGCGTAGTCGTTGCCTTCCACGGTGCCGCCCTGGGCGACGCCGGCATTGTTGAACACCAGGTTGACGCGGCCATGGTCAAGCACCACCTGGTTGGCCCAGGCGTGCACGGCGTCGCGGTCGGCGACGTTGACCTGATTGTCGGTAACAGTAACGCCCAGGGTGCGTGCCGTGGCAGCGGTTTCAGCCAGGGCTTCGCTGTTCACATCGGCCAGGGCCAGATGGCAGCCCTGACGGGCGAGGGCGTAGGCCAGCGCGCGGCCGATACCAGAACCTGCGCCAGTGATGGCGGCCACTTTGTTTTCGAAGGACTTCATGCTGCCACCTCGCTGGTTTGCGCCACGGATGGCAAATAGCCCTGGGCGGGATGCGCCGGCTGGGCGCGATTGAAATGATAGGCCGCCGGGTCGAAGTTGCGCGTCAGCAGGCGGAAGCGCCAGGTGAAGCCCGGCCACACCGTGCAGTTCCGGCCCGCTGACCGGGTGTAAGTACCAGCTCATGCAGCCACCGGCGTTCCACACGGTTTTTCCCAGTTGGCCCTGAATTTTCGCGTTGAAGCGGTCTTGGACGTCGCGCTTCACTTCCAGGCTTTGCAGGTTGCCTTTGTCCAGCACCTTCAGGGCGCCCAGCACGTAGTTAATCTGGGACTCGATCATGTACACCATCGAGTTATGGCCAAGGCCGGTGTTCGGGCCCATGAGGAAAAACAGGTTAGGGAAACCGGCCGTCAGCGTGCCTTTGTAGGCTTGCGGACCTTCGGGCCAGGTGTCGAGCAGGTCGACGCCTTCACGACCGAAAATCACGCCACGGGGCATGGGGTCGCTGGGGGTGAAACCGGTGCCGAAGATGATCGCGTCGACCGGCCGCTCCTGGCCGTCGGCGGTCACGATGCTAGTGGCGCGAATTTCTTGAATGCCGTCGGTGATGACGTCGACGTTCGGCTGGGTGAGGGCTGGGAAGTAGTCGTTGGAGATCAGCACGCGCTTGCAGCCCATGGTGTAGTTGGGCGTGACTTTGGCGCGCAGCACCGGATCTTTGATCTGCTTGTTTATGAACGCTTTGCCCACCCATTGCGCCGCTTTCATGATGCGCGGCAACAGGGCGAAACCAATCACGCGGCTTTCCAACATGGCGTAAATCACGCCGCGCCAGATTTTTTGTGCGAGCGGGAAACGCTTGAAACGGTCGCGCTCTTTGTCGCTGATGGCGCGGTCGGGTTTGGGCATGATCCACGGAGCCGTGCGCTGGTAGAGATCAAGCTAGCCGACCTGTTTCTGAATACGCGGTACGAATTGGATGGCCGAGGCGCCGGTTCCGACGACGGCAATGCGTTTGCCGGTGAGGTCGTACTCGTGGTCCCACTGCTGGGAGTGAAACACCTTGCCGGTGAAGCGTTCGAGGCCGTTCAGGTGCGGAATCGACGGCGTGGAAAGTGCGCCCATGCCGGACACCACGAACTGCGCGGTGTAGTGGTTGCCTGCGGTGTCGTGAATGCGCCACAGCTCGGCTTGGTCGTCCCAGCGCATGCCGGCAACTTCGGTTTGCAACAAGGTGTTGTGCTGCAACCGGTACTTGTCCCAGCAGCCTTCCAGATAGCTTTTGATCTCTGGCTGGCGGGCGAACATACGCGTCCATTGCGGGTTGGGCTCGAAGGAAAACGAGTACAGGTGCGATTGCACGTCGCAGCCACAACCGGGGTAGTTGTTGACGCGCCAGGTGCCGCCGACGCCGGCTTCCTTCTCGAACATCAGAAAGTCGTTGTCTCCTTGCTGCTTCAAACGGATGGCCATACCCAGCCCGGAAAAGCCGGTACCGATGATGGCGATTTTGGTATGCCGCACGGCGCCGGGCGTGGCGTCGGCAGGGGTGGCGTTTGCGGGTGAAACGGCAGGTTGTGCGCCCATGAACAAGCTCCTGTTATGATTGTTGTCGCTGTCTACAGTTGTCTACTTGAGCAATACTGTTACTGTGAATACCGACGTATACAGTCGTATACCTTGGCGTTATGTATACACCCGTATACCGAAAACTCAACCCAACCTTCCGTGAGGGCGACGCGCTGCGATGACCACACCGGCCGAACAAACCGCCACAAAAACCGTTACCGCTCAGGGCAAGCGCCTGCTGCTGGACGCCGCGTTACGTCTGGCGGCGGTCAGTCGAAGCTTGAGCGGATTGGGCCTGCGCGAACTGGCGCGCGAAGCCGGTTTGAACCCGAACACCTTCTACCGGCACTTCAAAACCGTGGACGACCTTGGGCTCGAGATGATTACCGAGATGGGCGCGCGCATCCGCCAGCCGCTGCGCGACTTGCGTTTCGAGGCGGCTCAGCGGGCAGGCCAGGACACGGAGGTGAAGCTGATGTTTGGCGTCGATTTGCGCCGTGGTCAGCGGGTTTGCCAGGAAACCGTCGAGCTGTTCTTCGACTATGCCGCGCAGAATCCGCAAGCCTTTATCGTCGGTGTGCGTGAGTTGCATGGCAGCTCGAAGCCGCTGCGCGATGCGCTCGAACAGATGATGGAAGCCTTTGCTTTGGACATGGCCGAAGACTTGGAGAAGCTGCAACTGCTGCCGAATCTGGAACCTTCGGCGGTGCGCCAGGTGTCCTCGATGATCAGTCGGCAGTTGTTTCAGCAGTCGTTGGATTACATCGAACAGGTCGACCGCCGTCCCGCAATCTGTGCTGAAGCGCAGGCGCAGATTCTGATGATGTTTGCTGGCGCGACGGTGTTGCAGGCGGTGGGGGAGTTGCGGTTGAGCGGTGATTGAAGCCCTGACGTAATACGTTCCCTCTGCCCGCTTGCGGGAGAGGGCTAGGGTGAGGGTTTTGCTCTGCGGCCAACAAAGCCCCTCACCCCAACCCTCTCCCCGCGACGGGAGAGGGGCCGATCACCGACGGGTGCTTAACCACTAAACCCCAACCGGTCCTTCCAGCGTTGCTCCAGCACCTTGGTGTCGTGGTCGAACGGGTGGAAGCCGGGGCGGTAGTAGTCGAGGTACGGCAGAATCAGCTTGGTCAAAAAGCCGTTGCGCAGGCTGAACAGGGTTCGCAAACCACGGCCCCAGCTTCGCAGGTTGAACAGCTGACGGTCTTTGCGCAGCAGGTGCACTTGAAACCATCCGATGACGCCGAAGAAAATTACCGTCGAGATCGCCATCATCGCCACGCGCGTGAAGTAACCACCGCCTACCGCTTGGTAAGCGTCGTAGCACACGGCTTTGTGCTCATTCTCTTCAATCGCGTGCCACATCCACAGCTGGTACATCTTCGGATCGTCGATCTGCGTGGTCAGGTCTTCGCGCAGCAGCAACTGCTGGGCCATGGTCGCGGTGAAGTGTTCCAGGGCGCAGGTGGCGGCGAGGCGCTGTTTCTTGGTGGTGATTTTGGTTACCCACTCCAGCAGCACTTTGATGCGCAGCTCGAGTTTTTCCAGGTTGATATCGTGCTTGGCGGCGTATTCGTTGTAGGTCGCATGCTCTTTGGAGTGCATGGCTTCCTGGCCGATGAAGGCGCTGATGTCTTTCTTCAGCTGCGGCTCGGTGATGGTGTCGCGCACGGCACGCACGCTGTCGACGAAAAACATCTCGCCATAGGGGAACAGTGACGACAGGTTGTTCATGAAGTGGGTCATGAACGGGTCGCCGCTCCACCAGTATTTTTCAGTTTGCGAGAAGCTGAAGTCCATGCGCCGCACGGGAAAGCTGGCGTTGGGTTTGGTCATTTTGGAAGGCGTTGGAATCGCGTTCATAAAGGCTCCGGGGATCGCCGGCGGCGATCTCTTGTTGTTGTACGGCTTGGGCGGAATCACTGGTTGCTATCACAGCCGATTGCTTTCAATGAGTTGGCCCAAGCTGACAACACGAACACCCAACCTAAGTGCAGCGCCCCGGGCAACAGGGTTGACCGGGGCGCGCGCAGGTAACAGGTGGAGCCCGACGTTTAGCGGTCGGAGAGAGCGAAGCTGGTGAGGCAGAAGGTGGAGATGCCGGCGTCTTGCAACTTTTGCGAACCGCCGAGTTCTGGCAAATCGATAATGGCCGCCGCTTCGAACACCGTGGCGCGCATGCGTCGAACCAGTTTCGTGGCCGCCAGCAGCGTGCCGCCCGTGGCGATCAGGTCATCGAAAATCAGCACCGAGTCGCCTTCACACAGACTGTCGGCGTGCACTTCAAGAAACGCTTCGCCGTATTCGGTCTGGTAGCCCTCCGCCAACACGTCAGCCGGTAACTTGCCTTGCTTGCGGAATAGCACGAGCGGCTTGTTCAAGGCGTAGGCGATGATCGAACCGATAAGAAAACCGCGCGCATCCATGGCGCCGATGTGGCTGAAGTCTGCTTCGACATAACGCTGAACGAAGCTGTCAGCGACCATGCGCATGGCTTTGGGTGACTGAAACAGCGGGGTGATATCGCGAAAAATCACGCCGGGCTTGGGAAAGTCCGGCACGGGGCGAATCAGGGATTTGATGCTGAAGTCGTCGGAGATCATCGCGGGGGCCTGCTAGCGTGGCAAAGGCGCGATTCTAACAAGCCGCGCGCGCTGTTTACTCGTCGAGATTGCCGCCTGCGAGGGCGCACAGCTGAGCGGCATCGAGAATCTGCACTTCCTTGCCGTCGGCGGCGATCAGATTGCTCTGCTGAAAGCGAGTGAAGACCCGCGACACCGTTTCCACCGCCAGACCCAGGTAATTGCCGATTTCGTTGCGCGACATGGCCAGGCGGAACTGGTTGGCCGAGTAACCGCGCGCGGAAGCGGGCGGACAGGTTGACCAGAAACGAGGCGATTCGCTCGTCAGCGGTTTTCTTCGAGAGCAACAGCATCATTTGCTGATCGTCGCGAATTTCCCGGCTCATGATGCGCATCAATTGGCGACGCAGTTGCGGCAGTTGCAGCGACAGGTCGTCCAGTTTTTCGAAGGGGATTTCACACACCGTAGTGGTTTCCAGTGCTTGCGCGGAGTTGGGATAAGACTCCTCGTCCATGCCCGACATGCCCATCAGCTCGCTCGGCAGGTGGAAGCCGGTGATTTGCTCATCGCCAGCATCCGAGACGCTGAAACTGCGCAAGGCGCCGGAGCGGACGGCGAACACCGACGTGAAGGGGTCGCCCTGGCGAAACAGAAATTCGCCTTTCTTCAGGGGGCGACCGCGTTTGACGATATCGTCCAACGCATCCATGTCTTCCATATCCATCGACAACGGCAGGCACAAACCGCTGAGGCTGCAATCTTTGCAATGCACGGCCGGTAGGCCGCGGGCTTTAATCATTTCACTCATTGCGAGGGATCCTTAACTGGCCAAGCACGCACAAAGCGTAAGGGTATCAGCTTAGGACATAGACGGGCCATGCGCCTAAAGTTCGCCGGGCTCTCGCCGACATCCTTGTGTCGCTACCAGGGAGAAGGGAAATGTTGCCGATCAACAGCAGCACGGTCATCGGCCATTTGGCTCAACAAGTGGCCGCCAAAGTGGCGCGCGATCCGGATGCGCCGGCAGACATGCAAACCGCTTTGGAAAGCATAAAAGTGACCCTGTCGGAGCGGGCTAAGCAAATCAAAGAGGCCGGTGAAAAGAACAAAGACATCGATGAAAGCAGCCTGCCGGATAACGTCAAGCAGGCGCTAAAAATGATCCGCGAATTGCGCCAGCAACTGGCCGAGAAACAGGCCGAGCTTCAAGCACTGATGGCCGACCAGGATCTATCTGACGAAGAAAGAATGCAGAAGGCTCAGGGCCTGCAGAGTGAAATTGCCTCAATCACTGGGGCGATTTCCACTGCCAATGGCGCGCTGCTTCAGGCCATTCATGACGCGGCGTTGTCGCCTGATCAGCTGCAGGAAATGTCCGGTTTGATGATGGCGTGATTCGCCAATCAGTGATGCATCGCGTGGCCCATTAGCCACGCTTGATGCGGGCCCGGCAAGGTCCACAGCCCAAACACAATGACCAATACACCACCGGCGACCCGCACGTTGCGCTTGCGCAGCACGGCGGTGAGGCGTTCTGCCGCCATGCCCGTGGCCAGCAGCACTGGCCACGTGCCCAAGCCAAACGCGAGCATCAGCAAGCCACTGTTTAGTGCATTGCCCTGGCTCGCCGCCCACAGCAAGGTGCTGTAGACCAACCCGCAAGGCAACCAACCCCACAGCGCGCCGAGCAGCAAGGCGCGCGGCACACTCGAAACCGGCATCAAGCGGCTGGCGAATGGTTGGATATGACGCCATAAGCCGCGTCCCAACGCTTCAATTCGCGTAAGACCGCTCCACCATCCCGCCAGATACAAGCCCATGGCGATCAGCAACAACGCCGCGACAATCCGCAACACCATCACCGCCGGGCTGTTGGCCACGGCCCAACCCGCCATGCCGATCAGCAAGCCGGCGCAGGCATAACTCAGGATGCGCCCGAGGTTGTAGGCCAGCAGCAAGCGAAAGCGCCGGCTGCGTTGTTCGGGAGGAATGGCAAGCGTGAGCGCGCCCATCAAGCCGCCGCACATGCCCAGGCAATGCCCGCCGCCAAGCAGACCGAGAATGACGGCCGACACCAATAAGGGGGCTAGCTCAAGCACGGGGCGGTTCCTGCTCGTCTTGGTCGGCGTCGCTGTGGCCGCTGGCCTGGTCGACGCCGGCCAAGTGATTGGGGTCCTGGTCGTCAAACAGAATGCTGTGTGCCGGGCCGTCGAGGTCGTCGTATTGGCCGCTGTCGACTGCCCAGAAAAAAATGTAAATGCACACCGCGACGATCATCAGCGCGATTGGAATCAACACGTACAAAGCGGGCATAAAAGCTCCGAGTGCGAAGGGGCGGTCAGGCGACGACTGCAGGTTGCGACGTGGCGCGATGACGGGTCAGGCGCAGGGCGTTAAGCACCACCGTAAGCGAGCTGATCGACATGCCCACTGCGGCCCAGACCGGCGTTACCCAGCCCAGGGCGGCAAAGGGCAACATGAGGCCATTGTACAGGCAGGCCCACAGCAGGTTCTCGATGATCACATGACGTGTACGGCGGGCGAGGGTGAAAGCCTGTACCAGTGCGTCCAGGCGATTGGATAACAGCACCGCGTCGGCGCTGGTTTTCGCAAGGTCGGTGGCCGAGCCCATGGCAACACTGATATCCGCAGCGGCAAGCACCGGCACGTCATTGACCCCATCGCCAAGCATCAACACTTTTCGACCTTGGCCATGCAGTGTTTGCAGCATCGCCAGTTTGTCGTCCGGGCGCAGGCCGCCATGGCTTTCGTCGATGCCCAGTTCCGCCGCGACACTGCCGACCATCGGTGAGGTGTCGCCAGAGAGCAGCAACGTTTTCCAGCCCCGCGCCCTACAGGCGGCCAGCAGAGCAGGGGCATCAGCCCGCAACCGGTCGTCGAGTACAAACCAGGCGATTGGCCCTGCGCTATCACCCAGAAGTAGCCATTGTCCGGGTTCGTCGGGCATGACCGGAGCGGGTTGTCCACTCAACTGTGCGACGAAGTCAGCGCGGCCAATGCGCAGGCGTCGACCGTCTACTGCACCCTCTAAACCAAGGCCTGGCATGCTGACCACGTTTTCTGCCGCCGCCGGGGCGCGGCCGAAGGCACGGGCAATCGGATGTTCGGAGTGGTTTTCCAAGGCCGCAGCCAAGGCCAGACAGGCATCGTCGCTTTCACCGTTTAACGCACGGAACGCACGCAGAGTCAGGCGGCCTTCGGTGAGCGTTCCGGTCTTATCGAAAATCACCGTGTCGATCTGGTTGAGGCCTTCCAACACGTGGCCGCGTGTCAGCAGCAGACCCAACTTGTGCAGCGTGCCGGTAGCGGCAGTCAAGGCGGTAGGGGTTGCCAGGGACAGCGCGCAGGGGCAGGTGGCAACCAGCATGGCCAGGACCACCCAAAACGCGCGGCTTGAATCCAGGTACCACCACACCGCGCCGATCACGATTACCGCCAATAGCGTTGCCAGCAAAAACCACTGCGCCGCGCGGTCGGCCATTTCTGCCAGTCGCGGCTTGTCGGCCTGGGCGCGGTCAAGCAAACGGACAATCGCTGAAAGGCGAGTGTCCGGCCCAAGGCCAGCACCTCCACCTGTAGCGGGCCTTCTACGTTTAGCGTGCCAGCGGTGACGTGGTCATCGACGTCACGGGGCCGCGGTAGGTATTCGCCGGTCAGCAGAGATTCGTCGACGCTCGATTGGCCCTGGGTAATGCGGCCGTCTGCCGGCACTACGGCGCCTGGCTGAATCAACACGTGGTCGCCCAGTTGCAGTTCACGCAGCAGAATTCGCTCGCTTTGGCCGTCGGCGTCCAAGCGCAAACACGAGGCCGGCAGCAGGTTGACCAGTTGCGCAGTCGCCGCCGCCGTGCGCTGACGGGCGCGGCGTTCAAGATAGCGGCCGGCCAACAGGAATAGGGCGAACATGCCGACCGCGTCGAAGTACAGTTCGCCAACGCCGGTAATCGCGGTCCAGATACCCGCCACATAAGCGCTGCCAATGGCCAGCGAAACGGAAACATCCATGGTCAGATGTCGGGTGCGCAAATCGCGGAAAGCGCCTTTGAAAAACGGCGCGCAGCTGTAGAAAACAATCGGCGTGGTCAGGAACATCGCCACCCAGCGCATGATTTGGTGCAGTTCAGGGCTCAAGTCGATATTGAATTCGGGCCAGGTGGCCATGGTCGCCATCATGGCCTGGAACCACAGCAGGCCGGCTACTCCCAGTTGCCGCAAGGTCAGGCGATTCTCGGCGGCCAACTGCTCGGCTGCTCGATCGGCTTGGTACGGGTGGGCCGCGTAGCCAATGTGGCGTAACTCGCTGAGCAAGGCGCTGAGCGGTAACTGGCTGTCTGCCCAGCGCACTTGCAACCGATGGTTCGACAGGTTGAGTCGGGCTTCGGCTACGGCGGGCAGTTGTCTGAGGCGATGCTCGATAAGCCAGCCGCACGCTGCGCAGCTGATGCCTTCAAGCAATAAAGTGGTTTCGGCGAGGTCGGCCTGATGGTGGACGAACGCTTGTTGCACATCGGCGCGGTCGTAAAGCTCTAGCTCGTCCTGCAACTGCTGCGGCAACGCTTGCGGGTTAACCGACGCTTCGCTGCGATGGCTGTAGTAGCTTTCCAGACCGCCCGCAACAATTGCCTCGGCTACCGCCTGGCATCCAGGGCAGCAAAATTCGCGGCGCTCGTTAAGCACGGTCGCACAAAAACGACTGCCGGCGGGAACCGGCAGGCTGCAGTGGTAGCAGGGAAGGAGAGCGCTCATTCAGCGGGTCGACTATGGCTTAGCGCTGTTCTGCTTCGGCGCCAGGAATCGGTTCGTCGCCCAGTTTCAGCTCAACGCCAGCGCCGACTTTTTCTTCCTCGAACAGGCGCCAGGTTTGCTCGCCTTGCTGTCCGAGCAACTCAACGAACCGGCGTCCTTCGACGGCTTCCGGCAGTTGCCCGATGTAGCGATTCGGCTCGCTGCTGCTGCGCTTGAGCGTCAAGTGCCGATCTTTCTCCGCTTGGGTCGGAGAAATCAGGTTCATTTCAATGGTGTCGGGACGGCTGTCGCCGGTGAGGATCAAGCTGACTTCGCCGGTCACCTCATCCAACTGGGCACGCGCTTCGAGGTGCAAGTCTTTGGCCAGGCGCTCGCGGTCGAGCGAGCGGCTGATGCCTTTGCCAGCCTCGTAGTAGTTGTCAGTGACCAGCGTGTCCTGACCCTCTGCGGCGATAAAAACCATGTGCATCGTCAGGCCCACCGAGGTGGCCAACATGCCAATGATGATCCAGGGCCACATGTGTTTGTACCAGGGACTGCTTGCTGTTGCGGGCATTGATCTAGGACTCTCTGTAATCGTTGGCCCTGCTCGACCGGGTGTCCGAGCGGGGCGCTAGTGTAAGCAGCAATCGGCTCAGCGCATATGCGGGCCAATGAAGCGGCTCTTCGTTTCGATGTGGGTGTCCGGGTCGTCGGCGCTTTCCAACACGAAAATGACTTCATTTGTACTCGATGGCAGTTTTTCAGGCGCCACCGACAGTTCAATTGGCTGGGACACGATTTCGCCTGCATCAACGGTGAACTCGCGCTTGCCGGCCAACTGCAGGTCATCCAGGCCTTTAGCGCTCAGAACGTAGGTGTGCGCGTGCTGGTCCTTGTTCATTATTTTCAGGTTGTAGACGTTTTCAATGCGCCCCTCAGCGTTTTCGCGGAACAGGACACGGTCTTTACTGACATCGAAACCGGCCAATGGACGCAGCACGAAGGCTGTGGCGAGCAGGCCCATCATGGCCATCAACGCAATCGCGTAGCCGATCAGACGCGGCCGTACCAAGTGGGTTTTCTGCCCCGAGAGGTTGTGTTCGGTGGTGTAGCTGATCAGGCCGCGCGGGTACTCCATCTTGTCCATGATGGTGTCGCAGGCGTCGATACAGGCGGCGCAACCGATGCACTCGATTTGCAGGCCGTCGCGGATGTCGATGCCGGTGGGGCGGACCTGTACGCACATGGTGCAATCGATGCAATCGCCAAGGCCTTCGGCTTTGTAATCCGCATTCTTTTTACGTGGTCCACGACGTTCGCCGCGACGTGGGTCGTAGGAAACGATCAGCGTGTCTTTGTCGAACATCACGCTCTGGAATCGTGCGTAAGGGCACATGTAAATGCACACCTGTTCGCGCAGCCAGCCGGCGTTTCCGTAGGTGGCCAGGGTGAAGAACCCGACCCAGAAATAGGCCCAGCCGTCCGCTTCGCCGGTGAAGAATTCAATGGTCAGATCGCGTATTGGAGAGAAGTAGCCAACGAAGGTAAGGCCAGTCACGAAGCCGATTAACAACCACAAGCTGTGTTTGCTGAATTTGCGCAGAACTTTGTTGGCGCTCATCGGCGCTTTGTCGAGTTTCATGCGTTGGTTGCGGTCGCCTTCGGTGACTTTTTCGCACCACATGAAAATCCAGGTCCAGACGCTCTGTGGGCAGGTGTAGCCGCACCAGACGCGCCCGGCAAATACCGTGATGAAGAACAAGCCGAACGCGCTGACGATGAGAATGCCGGAGAGCAGGATGAAATCTTGAGGCCAGAAGGTTGCGCCGAATATGTAGAACTTGCGTTCCGGCAGGTTCCACCAGACGGCCTGATGGCCAGCCCAGTTAAGCCATACGGTGCCGAAGTAGAGGAGGAAAAGGCCTGCACCACCGAGCATGCGCAGGTTGCGGAAAAAGCCCGTAAAAGCGCGGGTGTAGATTTTTTTCCCGGGAGGCATAGAGCTCTACGGATTTATCCGCAGGTTTGGAAGACGGAGTGATGTCTTGAACCGGAATCTGCTTACTCATCGATACGTACCACGGCAGTGGAGAAAGCCTCGTCGATGCTTGCCGACGGAGGTCAAAGCGACTAATGCGCTCTAAATTATACGCGCTGAATGCAGGGTTATTGCTGCGACGTGGCGTCGCGTGAGTCTGAAATGATGCAGGGGAGGGTGCAGCGAGGGGGGCGCATCAGGAGTCTGCCGTGTAGGCAGACTCCTAAGCAGTGCATCGAATTACTCGGCTTGCTCTTTTTTCAGCGTCCGATTTGTTGCCATGCGACAAGCTGTAAACGTAGGCCGCCAACAGGTGGACCTTGTCTTTGCCTTGCAGTTGCTCTTGAGCAGGCATCACGCCCTGACGGCCGTAACGAATGGTCTGCTGCAGTTGAGCAAAGCTCGAACCGTAGATGAATGCCGCCGGGTGAGTCAGGTTAGGTGCGCCCATTGCTGGGGTGCCTTTACCTTCCGGACCGTGGCAAGCCACACAGTTAGCTGCAAAGATTTTCTGGCCATTGGCCGGATCCGCTTTGGCATCTTCTGGCAGCTTGCGGCCGTCCAGTTGAGTCAATACGAACGCGGCGACGTCGCGAACGCCTTGGTCACCAATCACGGTGCCCCAAGCCGGCATCACAGCGTGACGACCGCCAAGAATCGTGGTCTCGATGGTGGCCGCTTCGCCGCCCCAGCGCCAATCGGCGTCGGTCAGGTTAGGGAAGCCGTAGTTACCTTTGGCGTCCGAACCGTGGCAGACCGAGCAGTTGGAAGCGAACAGGCGACCGCCCATTTTCAGGGCTTGCGGGTCTTTGGCCACTTCTTCAATCGGCATTGCTGCGAACTTGGCGAAGATTGGGCCGAACTTGGCGTCAGCCTTTGCCATGTCCTTTTCCCACTCGTGCACACCGGTCCAGCCTGGCTGACCGTTCGAGAACTCTTGTTTCGTCTCGTTGTTCAGGTAGGAATAACCCGGCAGCACGCCTTTCCAGTTGCCCAGGCCAGGGTAGAGGACCAGGTAACCGAGGGCGAAAATGATGGTCAGCACGAACAGCCAGAACCACCATTTCGGCAGCGGATTGTCGTATTCCTCGATGCCATCGAAGGAGTGGCCGACGGTTTCGTCGGTGGTTTCAGCACGTTGGCCTTTTGCGCGTGGATAGCAAGATCCAAGTCAGCGTGGCGATGGTGCCCAGGGTAAGTACAGTGACGTACAGACTCCAGAAGACGGTCATTCTTTGTTACTCCTAGAAGCTTGCTCTTGCTCGACGTGCTTAATGGCTTCGGGATCATCCGCGAACGGCAATAGTGTGGCTTCGTCGAAGTCCTTCTTGCGTCGGCCGCTGAATACCCAGAGAGCCAAGCCTACGAACGCCACCATCACTACTACGGTGCCAAGACCGCGAATCATCCCGATGTCCATACCCGTCACCGTTTGCTTTTGATGATGGTGCCAAGCCCTTGCAGGTAGGCGACCACAGCATCCATTTCAGTTTTGCCTTTGACCGCTGCTTGAGCGCCAGCAATGTCTTCGTCGGTGTAAGGCACGCCCATGGAACGCAGTACTTCCATTTTCTTGGCGGTGTCTTTGCCGTCGAGCTTGTGTTCAACCAGGAACGGGTAGGCCGGCATGACCGACTCCGGTACCACGTTGCGCGGGTTGTAGAGGTGCGCGCGGTGCCAGTCATCGGAGTAACGACCGCCAACACGGGCCAGGTCCGGACCAGTACGTTTGGAACCCCACAGGAACGGGTGGTCCCATACGCTTTCGCCGGCTACCGAGTAGTGACCGTAACGCTCGGTTTCGGCACGGAACGGACGGATCATTTGCGAGTGGCAGCCCACACAGCCGTTGGCGATATACACGTCGCGACCTTCCAACTCCAGGGCGGTGCGCGGCTTCATGTTTTCCACCGGCTTGTTGGTAACGTCCTGGAAAAACAGAGGAACGATCTGGGTAAGGCCGCCAATGCTGACGGCGATAACCATGAAGAAGGCCAGTAGGCCGATGTTCTTCTCGACTACGTCATGATTTCTCATCAATGAGCTCCAACTACAGCGATCTGAGCGGCGGCTTCGGCTGCAGCTGGCTGGGAGGCGCGCACGGTACGGAAGGTGTTGTAAGCCATCAGCAACATGCCGGAGGCGAAGAACGCACCGCCCATTGCCCGCACGATGTAACCCGGATGGCTGGCTTGCAGGGCTTCAACAAACGAATAGGTCAGGGTGCCGTCTTCGTTGATTGCGCGCCACATCAGGCCTTGAGTGATGCCGTTTACCCACATCGAAGCGATGTACAGCACGGTACCGATGGTGGCGAGCCAGAAATGCGCGTTGATCAAACCAACGCTGTGCATTTGTGGGCGGCCCCAGAGTTTCGGGATCATGTGGTACAGGGCACCGATTGAGATCATCGCCACCCAACCCAAAGCACCGGCGTGTACGTGGCCAATGGTCCAGTCGGTGTAGTGCGACAGGGAGTTAACGGTTTTGATGGCCATCATCGGACCTTCAAAGGTCGACATGCCGTAAAACGCCAACGAAACGACCAGGAAGCGCAGGATTGGGTCGGTGCGCAATTTATGCCAGGCGCCCGAGAGGGTCATCATGCCGTTGATCATGCCGCCCCAGCTTGGTGCCAGCAGAATGATCGACATGGCCATACCCAACGACTGAGCCCAGTCTGGCAGAGCGGTGTAGTGCAGGTGGTGGGGACCGGCCCAGATGTACAGGGTGATCAGCGCCCAGAAGTGCACGATGGACAAGCGATACGAGTAGATCGGACGCTCGGCTTGTTTCGGAACGAAGTAGTACATCATCCCCAGGAAGCCGGTGGTCAAGAAGAAACCTACTGCGTTGTGGCCGTACCACCACTGGATCATGGCGTCGGTCGCGCCGGAGTACAGCGAGTACGACTTGAACAGCGACACCGGCAGCGACATGTGGTTGACGATGTGAAGCATCGCCGTTACCAAAATGAAGGCACCGTAGAACCAGTTGCCGACATAGATGTGCTTGGTTTTGCGCTTGATGATGGTGCCGAAAAACACCGCAGCGTAGGTCACCCAAACCACCGCCAGCAAAATGGCCAGCGGCCATTCCAGCTCAGCGTATTCCTTCGAGGTGGTGTAACCGAGCGGCAGGGTGATACCCGCGCCGACGATAACGGCTTGCCAGCCCCAAAAGTGGAAGGAAGCCATGCTGTCCGAGATCAGACGCGTCTGACAGGTACGTTGAACAACGTAGTAGGACGTTGCGAAAAGAGCACAGCCACCGAAGGCGAAGATCACCAGGTTCGTATGCAGGGGGCGCAGGCGACCAAAGCTCGTCCATGGCAGACCGAAGTTCAAATCCGGCCAAACCAGTTGCGAGGCGATGAATACGCCCATGCCCATGCCAAGGATCCCCCAGACCACCGTCATGATGGCGAACTGGCGGACCACCTTATAGTTATAAGCAGTCGGACTGATTGCTGTGCTCATTCTAAGGTTCCACGGTTTAGGGTGTTTTTTAGGGGGGTAAAAATCGGCGGCAAGTATGTAGAAACGACGTAGTCATTGCAACGTCACAGGCCGCTGCGATAAGGCTTTCAAGCACATGAAACCAAGTATTTCGCCCTCTAAATGAGGTTGGTTCTCAGGTGTTCGCCCTTATCCCTAACCGTCCAATTATGTGTTGTGTGCCTCATAGCAAACACTGACGGCTAATGCGCCAGCATAGTTGAACAAAACTGACCTTGACGGTTATCAATCCTTGGGGTGCGACACTGAGTCGCAGCCGTTGCGCAGGCGAGGTTGTCCGTTCGGTCAACTCGCTCGACCCGAGCATTTACGGCGTTTATTGCGCGTCATTGGAAGAACAGGACCCGCAGTCCGTCGCGCCATGTTCTTCCGTTGGCCGCTGTTATTGCGGGTGAGACAAGCTCAACACGTAAGCGGCCAGCACATGGACTTTGTCGTTGCCCAAGTATTGCTCTTGCGCTGGCATTTGGCCGTTGCGGCCATGGCGGATGGTTTGCTGCAGCTGCGCCAGGCTGCTGCCGTAAATCCATCCAGCTGGGTGGGTGAGATCAGGAGCGCCCATCGCCGGCGTGCCTTTACCTTGCGCGCCGTGGCAGGCCTGGCAGGTGCTGGCGTAAACAGTAGCGCCTGCGGCGAGATCGGCATCGTTGTCGGCCAGGGCGGGGAGACCTGCCAGCTCAGTGCGCACGTAAGCCGCGACATTTTTAACCCCCGCGTCGCCAATAACGGGGCCCCAGGCAGGCATGGCGGCCATGCGGCCATGAAGAATGGTGGCTTTGACTGTCTCGGCATCCCCACCCCAGCGCCACAACGTATCGGTGAGGTTAGGGAAACCGACGGTGCCTTTCGCGTCTGAGCCGTGGCATACCGAGCAGTTGGTAGCGAACAGATGACCACCGATTTTCAGCGCTTCGGGATCTTTGCTCAGTGCATCCAACGGCGTGGCAGCGAGGCGGGCGAATAGCGGACCGTATTGCGCGTCGGCCTTGTCGATTTCCCGTTGCCACTGATTCACCTGGGTCCAGCCGTCGCTGTAGCCCGGCAATACGCCCTTCCAATTTCCGAGGCCCGGATAAAGGAGCAAATAAAGGAAAGCAAACAGGATGGTGCCGACGAACAACAGAAGCCACCAGCGGGGCAGTGGGTTGTCGTATTCCTCAATGCCGTCAAATGCGTGGCCCATGGTTTTGTCGCCGCCGTTTGGCGTTTCGCCGCTGCGGGTGGAGAACACCAGCCAGAGCAGCGCCAGTAGGCTGCCTAGCGTGAGCACACAAACGTACCAACTCCAGAAAACTGTCATGTCCGAATTCTCCTCGCTCAGCGCTTGTTCTTGATGGAAGTACCAAGCATCTGCAGGTACGCGACCAGCGCGTCCATCTCGGTTTTGCCCTGTACCGAGGCGCTGGCGCCTTCAATATCTGCGTCGCTATAAGGCACGCCCATCAGGCGCATGACCTTGAGTTTCGCGGCCGTGTCTTTGCCGTCGAGCTGGTGTTGCACCAACCACGGGTATGCAGGCATTTTCGATTCGGGCACGACGTTGCGCGGGTTGTACAAGTGCGCGCGGTGCCAGTCATCCGAGTAGCGGCCGCCGACGCGGGCGAGGTCTGGCCCGGTGCGTTTGGAACCCCACAGAAACGGGTGATCCCAGACGCTTTCACCGGCTACGGAGTAATGGCCGTAGCGTTCGGTTTCAGCACGGAAGGGGCGGATCATCTGGGAGTGGCAGCCTACGCAGCCTTCGCGGATATAAATGTCGCGCCCTTCAAGCTGCAGTGCTGTGTACGGCTTCATGCCATCGACCGGTTTATTGGTCACGTCCTGGAAGAACAACGGCACGATTTGCGTCAGGCCGCCGATGCTGACCGCCAGCACCATGCACAGGACCAGCAGGAATACGTTCTTTTCAAGTACTTCATGTTTGCTCATGGCCGTTTCTCCTCAAGCCATCTGCGCGGCGCTGGCGATTTCAGCCGGCTGCGCGCTGCGCACGGTGCGCCAGGTGTTGTAGGCCATCAGCAGAACGCCGATGAGGAAAATCGCACCACCGACCATCCGTACGACGAAGCCCGGGTGGCTGGCTTCCAGCGCTTCCACAAAGGAGTAGGTGAGCGTGCCGTCGGTGTTGATGGCACGCCACATCAAACCCTGGGTGATTCCGCTGACCCACATCGAGGCGATGTACAGAACGGTGCCGATAGTGGCGAGCCAGAAGTGGGCGTTGACCAGGCCCATGCTGTGCATCTGTGGGCGGCCCCAGAGTTTTGGGATCATGTGATACAGCGCGCCAAAGCTGATCATTGCCACCCAGCCGAGTGCGCCGGCATGTACATGGCCGATGGTCCAGTCGGTGTAGTGGGAGAGGGCGTTGACGGTTTTGATCGCCATCATCGGGCCTTCAAAGGTCGACATGCCGTAGAAGGCCAGCGAAACCACGAGGAAGCGCAAGATCGGGTCGTCGCGCAACTTATGCCAGGCGCCCGAGAGGGTCATCATGCCGTTGATCATGCCGCCCCAGCTCGGTGCCAGCAGTACCAGCGACATCACCATGCCCAGCGACTGAGCCCAATCCGGCAAAGCCGTGTAGTGCAAGTGATGAGGCCCGGCCCAGATATACAGGGTGATCAATGCCCAGAAGTGCACGATGGAGAGGCGGTACGAGTACACCGGGCGGTTGGCTTGCTTGGGCACGAAGTAATACATCATTCCAAGAAAGCCTGCGGTGAGGAAAAAGCCCACGGCGTTGTGCCCATACCACCACTGAATCATTGCGTCGGTGGCGCCGGAATAGAGCGAGTACGACTTGGTCAGCGTGACCGGCACTTCCAAGTTGTTGACGATGTGCAGCACCGCGACGGTGAGAATAAATGCACCGTAAAACCAGTTGCCGACATAGATGTGCTTGGTTTTACGTTTGAGCAGCGTGCCGAAGAACACCACTGCATAGCCAACCCACACCGCAGTAATCAGCAGGTCGATGGGCCATTCCAGTTCCGCGTATTCTTTTTGAGCTGGTGTAGCCCAGCGGCAGGCTGACGGCGGCGAGCACGATCACCAATTGCCAACCCCAGAACGTCAACGCGGCGAGGCGTGGCGCGAATAGAGCGGTTTGGCAGGTGCGTTGAACGGTGTAGTAGGAGGTGGCGAACAACGCGCAGCCGCCGAAGGCGAAAATCACGGCGTTGGTGTGCAGGGGGCGCAGGCGCCCGAAGCTTAGCCAGGGCAGGTCGAAGTTCAGCTGTGGCCATACCAGCTGGGAGGCGATGAATACGCCCAGGCCCATGCCGACGATGCCCCACACCACCGTCATGATGGCGAACTGGCGAACCACTTTATAATCGTAAGCGGTCGTGGTTGTTGTGCTCATGTCAGGCCCATCCGCGGATTTCTCTAGTTGTTGAAGGCGGCGCAAGCATGGCGAAACGGATAAGCGGCGATATTGATCTGTATCAAGTGGTTTCCGCCGATGGAATACCCGCCCCGTTGATGTGGAACAAACCCGAGGGCGCGTCTTTCGCGACGTTGATCCTTGCGCACGGCGCGGGTGCGCCGATGGACAGCCCGTTTATGACGTCCATCGCCGAACGCCTTGCAGGGCAAGGCGTAATGGTGGTGCGTTTCGAGTTTCCTTATATGGCCCAGCGACGCATCGACGGAGGCAGGCGGCCACCCAATCCGCAGGCGCGTTTGCTCGAAACGTGGCGTGCGATTTATGCCGGCGTGCGCCAACAGGTCGCAGGACCGTTAGCAATCGGCGGCAAGTCCATGGGCGGGCGAATGGCCAGTTTGCTGGCGGACGAGCTGCAGGTGGATGCACTGGTGTGCCTGGGTTACCCGTTTTATGCCGCGGGTAAATCGGAAAAACCCCGCGTCGCGCATTTGGCCGATTTGCGTACGGCAACGCTGATCGTGCAGGGCGAGCGTGACGCCCTTGGCAACCGGGCAACGGTTGAGCAGTACAGCCTGTCCGCGCACATTGAGCTGTGCTGGCTGGCTGCGGCCGACCACGACCTCAAGCCGCTAAAAGCGTCCGGCTTCACCCATGACGAGCACTTGCAAAGCACCGCCGCCAAGGTGGCCGAATTTCTTCGTTAGCCAGCGCGTCGCCGGTTCAGGCGAACAAAGGTCAAATCCCCACGCCAATTGGCTAAACCGGCACATTCAGCGGCTTCCGTCCTGCGGCCTACATCCCCTACCATCGGTTACGCATTTTTCTGTCCGAGATTTCTATGACTTTTTCCGAGTTGATTCAGGCCGTTCGCACCAACCCTCAAGCCGTGGTGGTGCCCGCTGAGTGGGGCCAAGGCCGCGCGGGTTTTGGTGGGTTGGCGGCGATGCTGGTGTACGAAGCCATGCGCGCGGCCGTGCCGGAAGGCCGCCCGGTGCGCTCCCTGGCCATCACTTTTGTGGGGCCATTGGCGGTGGATACACCGGTCAGCCTGGAAGCCGAAGTGCTACGCGAAGGTAAAGCCGTCAGCCAGGTGCTGGGCCGCGCGGTCCAGAACGGTCAGGTGGTGACCATCGTGCAAGGCAGTTTCGGCGCCTCGCGCGAATCGGCTATTAGTGTTCAGGCCGAGCCAGCGCCGAGCATGAAGCCGGTCGACGACTGTCCTGAGTTGCCCTATGTGAAAGGCGTAACGCCAGAGTTCACACGCTACCTGGCCATGCGTTGGGCCATTGGCGGCATGCCTTTCAGCAACAATCCGTCGCGCGAAATGGGCGGCTATGTGCGCTTGCGTGGCGAGGAAACGGTCAGCGCCGTTGATGAATCGCACCTGCTCGCCCTGGTCGACGCCTGGCCGCCGGCGGTATTGCCGCATCTGCGCACGCCAGCGCCTGGCAGCTCGCTGACCTGGACCATCGAGTTCGTGCAGCCGGTGCCCAAGCTGACCACCGACGACTGGTGCCTGTACCGCGCGCAAATTGAGCACGCTCGCGACGGTTATGGCCACATCGCTGCGCAACTGTGGACCCCTTCTGGCGAGCTCGTGGCGCTGAGCCGTCAGACCGTCACCGTCTTTGGCTAAGGCCTAGTCCGCCGGCAATTCCATGGGCGGCAACCGCCGTTTCACTGGGGTTTTCTTGACGATGGCGGTGTTGGTTTCGGCGTAGTGATTGAGCCGATCGAGCAGGGTGTCTAACTGCTCCATCGAGCGCACGTGCATCCGTGCATAGAAGCAATCCTCGCCCGTCACCTTGTCGCACTCGGTGAACTCGCCAATGGCTTGAATTTGCCGCTCCACTTCCTGCAAACGCCCAGGCAGCGGGCGTATTCGTACGATGGCCTGAAGTTGATAGCCGAAGGCCTTCGCGTCGACATCCACCGTATAGCCGCGCAGCACGCCGCGTTCTTCCAGCCGACGCAGCCGCTCGGCGACGCTGGGTGAAGTCAGCCCGGTAATCTGGGCGAGCGCCTTCAAAGAGCGGCGCGAATCTTCCATCAACGCCTCAATCAGTTGCTGATCAATCTTGTCGGTCATAGTGGCTCTCTCGAAAGAAAGGTGAAGTGGGCAATCTACCCACGATTAAAAAGGCATATGCCTGTATACGCCTTTCGTGTCGTCTGGAGAACCGACGTGGCAGCCAGCGATACTGGTGCCCACTGATTCGAGGAGCCCGTTATGCACTCACAACGACGCGGAATGCTGGAAATGGTCGCCGCCATGCTCATTTCCGGAACCATCGGTTGGTTTGTTCTGATCTCGGGACGGCCGGTGCTGGAGGTGGTGTTCTGGCGCTGCCTGATCGGCGCCGTCACGCTGCTGGTGATCTGCGCCGCCATGGGCTTTTTGCGCGCGGGCGTATTAACCCGCGCGACCTTTGCCTTGGCTGTGCTCAGCGGCGTGGCCATCGTCGGCAACTGGTTGCTGCTTTTCGCCGCTTACTCAGGTGCCTCGATTGCCATCGCCACGGCGGTCTACAACGTGCAGCCGTTTATGTTGGTGGGCCTGGCAGCGTTGTTTCTAGGCGAGCGAGTTACCCGGGTGAAAATCACGTGGCTGAGCGTGGCGTTTCTCGGCATGTTGGCCATTGTCAGCGCCCATGGCGCGGGCACGGGAAGCGGCGCAAATTACCTGCTTGGCATCGCTCTGGCGTGCGGCGCCGCGTTTCTCTATGCCATTGCGGCGCTGATCATCAAGCGCCTCACCGGCACGCCACCGCACCTGATTGCTCTGATTCAGGTGTGCACCGGCGTGCTGATGCTGGCGCCGTGGCTGAACACCGAGGCGCTGCCGACCGCCGCTGTGGCGTGGGGCAGTTTGCTAACGCTGGGCGTGGTGCACACCGGCGTGATGTATGTGCTGCTTTACAGTGCCATTCAGCGACTGCCGACGGCGCTGACCGGTGCGCTGTCGTTTGTGTACCCCATTGCCGCGATCTTGGTCGACTGGGTGGCCTTCGACCATCGCTTGAGCGCGCTGCAATGGCTCGGCGTCAGCATGATTCTGCTCGCTGTCGCCGGCATGCAGCGTGGCTGGACGCCGCGCCGCTGGAAAAGCGCGGCGGCGGCGTAGGAGCAGGGGGCACCGTCAAAACCAGGCGCGAACCCCAAGCACCAGTCGCGCCTCGGCGTCGTCGTCCTCGGCAGGCGTATTGCCATGGCTCTTGTTCCAGGTAAGGCCCACATACGGCGCGAATTCGGGTCGCACTTGATAGCGCAAACGCAGCCCAAGTTCCGTGTTACTTAGCCCTGAACCCACCTCACGCGCTTCATCGTTTTTGCCGTAGATATTCGCCTCGGCCAGCGGCTGAAGGATCCAGCGGTTGGTCAGCAGAAGGTCGTATTCGGCGTTCAAACGCAGGGCGCTTTGGCTGCTTTCGCCGAGGTAGGCCGTGGCCTCGGTTTCCAGGCCGTAGAGTGGCGTGCCTTGAACGCCGAGCGCGGCCCAGGTTTGTGCCGGGCCGGGTTTGAAGTCTTGCCTGACACCGAGCACTACGTCCCACCAAGGGCTGAGCGCATGGCCCCACAGGGCGTGCAGTTCGGCTTTGTCGGTGCGGCCATCAAGGCGTTCACCTTCGCTGCGCAGCCACAACCGATCAACGTCGCCGCCAATCCAGCCATCCACATCCCACGCCAGGGCGCTGCCGGCGTCGAGGTTTTGCCATTCCAGGCGGTCGATTAGCAGGTAGTGATTCAGCCCTTGCGCGTGGCTGTCGTGGCCGCTGTGCAGGGGCGGGAAGGCGGCCAGACGATCCGCCTCGGTGACCGCGCGAATCGGTGTTCGGCTCTGGCTGACGGTCGGTAACGGCGTGCTGCCCGCGCTCATGTCGTGGTCCATGGCGCCGTGGTCCATGCCTGACATATCCATGCCCGGCGTGCTCCCGTGCATCGATTGGTCCATCGTCTCGGCGGCGTGGGCGCTGGTGGCCAGGGCGGCGGCCAGCGTCAGTGAAATAAACGGCTTCATGTCGGCTGTCCTTCTTCCACGCGCACTTCGCGCATCATGCCGGCGCTCATGTGCATCAGCAGGTGACAGTGATAAGCCCAGCGGCCGAGGGCGTCGGCCGTGACGCGGTAGCTGCGTTTGGTGCCGGGTGGCATGTCGATGGTGTGTTTGCGCACCTGGAAATTGCCGTGCTCGTCTTCCAGATCGCTCCATAAGCCATGCAGGTGAATGGGGTGGCTCATCATCGTGTCGTTCACCAACACAATGCGCACCCGCTCGCCATAAGTGAGGCGAATCGGCTCGGCCGCCGAAAACGGCACGCCATCGAACGACCAGGCGAATTTCTCCATATGCCCGGTCAGGTGAATTTCTAACGTGCGGCTGGGCTCGCGACCGTCGGGGTCGGCAAAACGGCTGCGCAGGTCGCCGTAGCGCAGCACCCGGCGGCCGTTGTCACGCAAGCCCAGGCCGGGGTCGTCGAGCTTGGCGCTGGGCTGCATCGTTTGCATGTCCACCAGCGGGTTGTCGGTTTCGCTAGCCGGATGGCTTTGCATGCCGGCCATTGCCGAGTGGTCCATGCCCGCCATTTGGCTGTGGTCCATGGTCGCCATGGCGCCGTGGTCCATGCCCATATCGGCCATGGTCAGTTGCGGGCGCGGGTCCAGCGGCGGCAGCGGCGCGCGCAGGCCTTGGCGCGTGGCCAACGTGGCGCAGGCATAGCCGCTGCGGTCCATGGCCTGGGCGAATACGGTGTAGGCCTCGGCGTGTTGCGGTTGCACGATCACGTCATAGGTTTCCGCCGGCGCCAGGCGCAATTCATCGACGGCAACGGGCTCGACGTACTGGCCATCGGCAGCCACCACCGTCAACTGCAAACCGGGAATGCGCAGGTCGAAATAGGTCATGGCGCTGGCGTTGATCAGGCGCAAGCGCAGGCGTTCCCCCGGTTGGAACAGGCCGGTCCAGTTGCTATCGGGCGCATGGCCATTGACCAGGTAGGTGTAGGTCAGGCCGCTGATGTCGGCGATATCGGTCGGCGTCATGCGCATCTGCGCCCAGCTCAGGCGCTCGCTGAACGTGGCGCGCCAGCCATCGCGGCCCACATCCTCAATAAAGTCGCCGAGGGTGCGTTTATGGCCGTTGTAATAGTCGGCCTGCTTTTTCAGCGTGGGCAGCAGCCGATCAGGGTTTTCGTCGGTCCAGTCGCTGAGCAGCAGCACATGCTCGCGCTCGTAGGAAAACGGCTCCGGTTCGCGCGGATCGATCACCAGCGGCGCATACAGCCCCGCTTGTTCCTGCATCCCCGAATGGCTGTGGTACCAGTAGGTGCCGTGCTGCTGCACGGTGAAACGGTAGGTGTACTGACCATTCGGCTCGATGCCGTCGAAGCTCATGCCGGGCACGCCGTCCATGTTGGCCGGCAGCAAAATGCCGTGCCAATGCAGCGAGGTCACCTCGCTCAGGCGGTTGTTAACCCGCAGGGTCACGGTGTCGCCTTCACGCCAACGCAACAAAGGGCCGGGCAGGGTGCCGTTGATCGTGATGGCGCTACGCGGTGCGCCAGTGAAATTGACCGGCGTTTTCCCGATCAGCAAATCGAATTCGGTGCCGCTAAGCGTGGCCGATTGCGTGACGGCGCCCTGTGCCCATGCGGGTTGCCGCCATAGGCCCAAACCGCCGAGTACGGTGCCGGCGGCCAGGCTTTTTACAAAGGTGCGTCTGCTCGTCATAGGTGGATGTCCCGATCTCAACGTGGTGACTGCGCAAGGCGCGCAAAGCCCTGCGGGCGGCAGCCTCCGGCTTGTCACGGTGGCAAGGTCAAGACTCGCCGGTTGCCGTTGTAAGGTTTTTTCCGCTAGCGTGCGTGAAATTATTAGCCATTAATTTCACGCTCGTGAATTTGGATGTTCTATGTTTCAGCGTTCCGCCCAGCACGTTGACAGTTACTATGCCTACAGCTGCGCCCACCTGCTAAAGCCTCGCGCCTCGCTGCAGGGTGAGCACAGCACCGAGGTGGCAGTGATTGGTGCCGGTTTCAGTGGCCTGCACACCGCGTTGCGCCTGGCGCTGGCCGGCAAGCGTGTGACGCTGATTGAAGCCAGTCGTGTGGCCTGGGCAGCCAGTGGACGCAACGGCGGTCAGGCGATTCTCGGGTGGTCGTGCGACATGCCGCCACTGGAAGCCGCATTGGGGCTGGAACGTGCGCGGCGCCTATGGGACAGCATGCGCGGGGCCGCGCAAGAGCTGCGCGAGTTACCCGGCCGCCATGGCTTCGACTGCGACTACCGCGCCGGCCACCTGTGGACCTCCGTATTAGCAAGACGCACCGCCATCCTTCACGAATGGCAGCACGAGGCCAGTCACAAGTGGGGCCACGATGCCCTGCAATTTATTCCCCGCGAACAACTGCCCGACTGGGTCGCCAGCGAGCGTTACCAAGCGGGCTTGTACGATCCCGAAGGCGGCCATCTCAATCCGCTGAAACTGGCCCTGGGCCTTGCCGCCGCGATTGAAGCAGCGGGCGGGCAGATTTACGAGCACAGCAAGGCGCTCAGCTACCGGCAGGAAGGCGCCGGGTACGTGGTGAAGACGGAGCAGGGCAGCGTGCGCGCCGACGTGTTGGTGCTGGCCTGCAATGCCTATATCGATGAACTGGACCCGCAACTCGCCAAGCGCGTACTGCCAGTCGGCACCTACCAGGTGGCCACCGCCGCACTGGACGAAGCGCAGGCCAAGGCGCTGCTGCCGACGGATGCGTGCGTCACCGACAACCAATTCGTGCTCGATTATTTCCGCTTAACGCCCGATCACCGCCTGCTGTTCGGGGGCGGCTGCACCTACCTCGGCGGCATGCCCAGCGACATTGCCGGCGCTACCCGACCGTTTCTCGAGCGGGTTTTCCCGCAACTGGCCGGCGTGCCCATCGAATTCGCTTGGGGCGGCCATATCGACATCACCCTCAAGCGCACGCCAGACATCGGTCGCGACGGCAACCGCTACTGGCTGCAAGGCTATTCCGGGCATGGCGTGCTGCCCACGCTCGCAGGCGCGCGGGCCGTCAGCGAGGCGATCTTGGGCGACGACGATTTGCTCAGCCTTTACCAAGGCCTGAACAACCCCGGTTTCCCTGGCGGCCGCTACCTGGCGGCGCCGTTGGAAGCGGTAGGTAAGGCCTGGTATCGCCTGCGGGACAGCCTGTGATGGAGCGCACCCCGATGACCAAAGAGGAAGAAATTGCCGCGCTGGCGATTCTGATTCATGACCTGCGCAAGCATAAGAACTACACCCTCAAAGAGCTGGCCGACAAAATCGGCCGCTCGGTGGGGTTTGTTTCGCAAGTTGAGCGCGGTTTGTCGCGCCCAACCGTGGCCGATCTCACCGCCATCAGTCAGGCGCTGGGCGTGACCACCACCTATTTCTACAACCTGGCCAAACCCAAGCAGGTGCCGTGGGTAACCCGGCCAGATGAACGCCGCACCTTGTACTTCGCCAACGGCATTACCGACATTCTGGTATCGCCCAACATGTCGGCCAGTTTCTCCATGCTCGAGAGCTTGCTGGAGCCGGGCTCCAGCTCCGGTGAACGAACGTTGAGCGACATTTCCGAGCAGGGCGGTTATGTGTTGGAAGGCGAACTGACGTTATGGCTCGCCGACTCCGACGAGCCCGTCACCTTGCGCGCCGGCGATGCCTTCCAGCTCGACCGCCACGCCCATTGCCGTTACGGCAACCGCTCTGAACACCCCACCCGCGTGCTGTGGGTGTACACATGATCAACGCTGAAGGAAGCCCCGTTATGACCGCCGTTCCCGTGAGCGCCGAGCACGCCGACCTGTTGGCCGAAGTGCGCGCATTTCGCCAGCGCCACCCCGAGGTGCGTTATGTCGACCTGATCTGCCTGGATATTCCGGGGCACTTCTACGGCAAACGCTACCCGATCGACATGCTCGAAAAAGTCGCCGCCGGCAGCGCTCTCAAGCTGCCGCAGAACTGCGTGCTGCTGGGCGTGCAGGGCGGTTTGTTCAAGATTGGCGATTACTGCTTCCACGACGGCGATCCCGATGCCGAGCGCCGCCTGGTGCCGGGCACACTCAAATTGGTCACCTGGGAAGCGCAGCCAGTCGGGCAAATGTTGATCACCTCCGACGGCACCGCCGCACCGATTGAATTCGAGCCCCGTGAAGTGCTCGCACAGGTGCTGCAACGCCTGCGCAGCAAGGGCATTCACCCGGTGGTGGCGTTTGAGTTGGAGTTTTACCTGTTCGACAAAAAGCTGCGCGACGGCCTGCCGCAATTCCCCCGCGACGCGCTGAGCGACGACGGCGACGACATGCCGAATATGCACATCGAACGCCTCTCGCGTTTTGCGCCGGTGCTCGACGAGATGGTGGAGACCGCCCGGTTACAAGGCATCGACACCACCGTGATTACCGCTGAGCTAGGCCCGGGTCAGTTTGAAATCAACTTCGGCCACCTCGACGATGGGCTCAAGGCCGCCGACTGGGCTGCCTTGTTCTGCCGCAGCACCCGTGGCGTTGCACTCAAGCACGGCTATCGCGCCAGCTTTATGGCCAAGCCGTACCTCGAGCATCCTGGCAGCGGCATGCATGTGCACGTCAGCCTGTATGACGCCGAGGGCAACAATGTGCTGGCCGCCAATGAGCAACAAGCGCTGCGCCATGCCGTGGCCGGCTGCCTGGAATTGCTGCCGCACTGCATGCCGATTTTCGCGCCGAACCAGAACGCCTACCGTCGCCTTGGCGGCACGGTGAACGCCGCTACGCGTGCCAGTTGGGGTTACGAAGACCGCGATGCTTGCGTGCGCATTCCTGAGTCGGACGCGAAAAATCTGCGCATCGAACACCGTATTTCCGGCGCCGACGCCAACCCGTACCTGGTGCTGGCGGCTATTTTGGTCGGCCTCGAACAGGGCTTGGCCAACGGCCGCGAGCCGATTGCGCCGCTCAACGAAGACCGCAACAGCGGCCTGGATTTCCCCCTGGATATTCTCCAAGCCGTGCGGGACATGCAGCAGCAACCCGAGCTGCGCGCCGGCTTGGGCGCCGAGTTTGTCGACGTGTACTGCGAGAACAAGCGCCAAGACCACCTGGCCTTTCTGCAGGAAATCAGCGCCCGCGAATACCGCTGGTTCCTCTAATTTTTTCCGCCGGGCGCATCGCGCCGGGCCGTAAGGAGTGCGTATGAGCAAGTCAGCCAACAACCCGAAAACACTGGAATGGCAAGCGTTGAGCGACAGCCACCACCTGGCGCCGTTTAGCGATTACAAACAGTTGAAACAGGTCGGTCCGCGCATCATCACCAACGCCGACGGTGTGTACCTGTGGGACAGCGAAGGCAACAAGATTCTCGACGCCATGGCCGGCCTTTGGTGCGTGGCCATCGGCTACGGCCGCGACGAATTGGCCGATGCAGCTGCCAAGCAAATGAAGCAGCTGCCGTTCTACAACACCTTCTTTATGACCGCGCACCCGCCAGTGCTCGAGCTGGCTAAAACCATCGCCGAGCTGGCGCCGCCGCACATGAATCACGTGTTCTTTACCGGCTCGGGCTCGGAAGGTAACGACACCATGCTGCGTATGGTCCGTCACTACTGGCAGGTGAAGGGCAAGCCGCAGAAAAAAGTCATCATCGGTCGCGTCAACGGCTATCACGGTTCCACCGTGGCCGGCGCCGCGTTGGGCGGTATGCAGGGCATGCACGAGCAGGGCGGCACGCTGCCGGACATCGTGCACATTCCGCAGCCGTACTGGTTTGGCGAGGGCGGTGACATGAGCCCGGCCGAGTTCGGTATTTGGGCCGCCGAGCAACTGGAAAAGAAAATTCTCGAAGTCGGCGAAGACAGGGTTGCGGCGTTTATTGCCGAGCCCATCCAAGGCGCAGGCGGCGTGATTATTCCGCCAGACACCTACTGGCCGAAGGTGCGCGAGATTCTCGCCAAGTACGACATTCTGTTCGCCGCTGACGAAGTGATCTGTGGCTTCGGCCGCACCGGCGAGTGGTTCGGCAGCGACTACTACGGCAACACGCCCGACCTGATGACCATCGCCAAGGGCCTGACCTCCGGTTACATCCCCATGGGCGGCCTGATCGTCAGCGACAAGGTCGCGCAGGTGATCAACGAAGGCGGTGATTTCAACCACGGCTTTACCTATTCCGGTCACCCGGTGGCGGCGGCGGTGGCGTTGGAAAACCTGCGGATCATTCGCGAAGAAAAGATTTTGGAAACCGTACGAGCTGAAACGGCGCCGTACCTGCAACAGCGTCTGCGTGAACTGGCCGACCATCCGTTGGTAGGGGAAGTGCGTGGATTGGGCATGTTGGGCGCTATCGAGCTGGTGAAAGACAAAGCCACCCGCGCTCGGTACGAAGGCAAGGGCGTGGGCATGATCTGCCGTGGGCATTGCTTCAACAACGGCCTGATCATGCGCGCCGTGGGCGACACCATGATCATTGCGCCGCCGCTGGTGATCAGCAAAGCCGAGATTGATGAGCTGGTGGAGAAGGCGCGTAAGTGTCTGGATTTGACCTTGGCAGAGCTGGTTTAGCATGGCTGACCTGTGGGAGCGGCTTTAGCCGCGATTCTTTTTTCAGAGCAAGAGCATCGCGGCTAAAGCCGCTCCCACAGAATCGAGTCATCGGAAACAACAAAAAAGCCCGCCAATTGGCGGGCTTTTTTGTTGTGGGCGAAACCTTACGGGTTGACCGGTTCAGGAACCAGACCGCTGATACACCGTCATTCCCGCGAAGGCGGCGGTCCGACGATTCGGAATCCAGAGTTTTGAAGGTTACGGTGTCGTTTGAAATATCACCGAACCTGATTCCCGCCTTCGCGGGAATGACGGATGAAGGATTCGACGGTCGTGACACCCGGCCAACAAAAAAGCCCGCCAATTGGCGGGCTTTTTGTTGCGGGCAAAACCTTATGGCTTAGCCGGTTCAGCGGGCGCCGAGCCGGTGTTTTCCACCCAGCCTCCGCCCAGCGCTTTGTACAAATTGACCTCGCTGGTGAGCTGCGCCAAACGGTCGGTGATCAGCGCTTGTTGCGCGCTGAACAACGAGCGTTGGGCGTCGAGGAAGGTCAGGTTGCTGTCGATGCCGGTGCGGTAACGGCGTTCAGCCAGGCGGTAGTAATCCTGGTTGGCGGCAACGAAGTCACGTTGGGCCTGCAACTGTTGGTTGTAGGTTTGGCGTGAGGCAAGGCCGTCGGACACTTCCCGGAAGGCGGTCTGAATCGACTTCTCGTACTGAGCCACGCGAATGTCTTTCTGGATTTTCGAGTAGTCCAGGCTGGCCTTCAGGCTGCCGGCGTTAAAGATCGGAATGCTGATCGACGGCGAGAAGTACCAACTGCCCGAGCCGCCTTTGAACAGGTTCGACAAGTCGGCACTGCTGGAGCCGGCATTGGCCGTCAGGCTGATGCGCGGGAAGAACGCAGCCCGCGCGGCGCCGATGTTGGCGTTGGCGGCTTTGAGCAGGTACTCGGCTTCAAGGATGTCTGGGCGACGCTGGAGCAAATCGGACGGCAAGCCGGCTGGCAACTCTTCGAGCAAGTCGTCGGCCAATGGGCTGCTGGCGTTGAGGTTGTCAGGCACCGAGGTGCCGAGCAACAGCGCCAGGTTGTTGCGGTCTTGCGCGACCAGGCGCTGGTATTGCGCCAGGGCCACGCGGGCGCTTTCCACTGAGGTGCGCGACTGGCTGAGGTCCAGGGCCGAGGCCACGCCCACTTCATTGCTGCGTTGGGTCAGGCGGAAGCTGTCTTCGTAGGTCTTCAGGGTTTCTTCGGTCAGGCGCAGCAGCTCCTGGTCGGCGGTCAGCGTCAGGTAGGCATTGGCGACGTTGGCCACCAGGCTCAGCTGGGTGCTACGACGCGCTTGCTCGCTGGAGAAGTAAGTCTGCAACGACTCTTCATTCAGGCTGCGCAGGCGGCCGAACAGGTCCAGCTCGTAAGCGCTGATACCGACAGTGGCCGAGTACTGACCGCTGGTGGTGGCTTGGCCGGTTTGCGACAAATCGCCCGGCGTGCGTTGGCGCACGCCGGTGCCGTCGGCGCTTACGTTGGGCAGCAGTTCCGCACGTTGAATGCGGTACTGCGCGGCGTAGGCGTCGAGGTTCAACGCGGCCACGCGCAGGTCGCGGTTGTTTTCCAGCGAGGTCTGAATCAGCTGCTGCAGCGCCGGGTCGTGGAAGAACTGGCGCCAGCCTTGTTCGGCCTGCGCCACCCGCGCCGACTCCGCTGGCCCGTACGCCGGGCCTTGCGGGTAGGGTGGCGGCAACCGGCGAAGCCGGCTGCTCATAGTCAGGAATCAGCGAGCAGCCGCCCAGAATCAGGCTGGCAATCGCGAGGGACAGTAGGGACTTGCGCATTAGTGGCCAGCCTCATTGCGTGGGGTTTCGGTCTGCTTGCCTTTGAACAGCGAGGAGATCGTGACGAAGAACAGCGGCACCCAGAAAATTGCCAGCACGGTGGCGGTGATCATGCCGCCGATCACGCCGGTACCGATGGCGTGTTGGCTGCCCGAACCGGCGCCGGTCGAGATGGCCAACGGCACCACGCCGAGGATGAACGCCATCGACGTCATGATGATCGGGCGCAAGCGCATGCGGCAGGCTTCCAGGGCGGCGTCGACCAGCGACTTGCCCTGTTCGTGCAGCTCTTTGGCGAACTCGACGATCAGAATGGCGTTTTTCGCCGCCAAACCAACGGTGGTCAACAGGCCCACCTGGAAGAACACGTCGTTCGACAAGCCGCGCAAGCTGGTGGCCATCAACGCACCGATGATCCCCAACGGCACTACCAGAATGACCGCCACCGGAATCGACCAGCTTTCATACAACGCGGCCAGACACAGGAACACCAGCAACAGCGAGATCGCATACAGCGCCGGTGCTTGCGAGCCGGACAAACGTTCTTCGTACGACAGGCCAGTCCAGGAATAACCGACACCGGCTGGCAGCTTTTTCGCCAGCGCTTCGACTTCGGCCATGGCCTCACCAGTGGAATACCCCGGCGCCGGCGAACCCATGATTTCCATGGCTTCTACGCCGTTGTAACGGGCCAGTTTCGGCGAGCCGTAAATCCACGAACCGGAGGCGAAGGCGGAGAAGGGCACCATCTGCCCGAGGTTGTTGCGCACGTACCATTTCTGCAGGTCTTCAGGGGTCATGCGCGATTTTTGCTTCGCCCTGGATGTAGACCTTCTTGACCCGACCACGGTCGATGAAGTCGTTGACGTAGCTACCGCCCAAGGCAATCGACAAGGTGTTGTTGATGTCCGAGAGGGTGATGCCCAGGGCACTGGCGCGCTCGTCGTCGATGGTCAGCTGGAACTGCGGTTCATCGTTCAGGCCGTTGGGGCGCACTTGCATCAGTTTCTTGCTTTGTGCGGCCATGCCGAGGAACTGGTTACGCGCTTCCATGAGCTTCTCGTGGCCAACGCCGCCACGGTCTTGCAGGAACACGTCAAAACCGGTGGCGTTACCCAGCTCCAGTACCGCAGGCGGGGCGAAGGCGAACACCATGGCGTCGCGGAAGCTGAAGAAGTGCTGCTGGGCGCGTTGGGCGAGGGCGAATACGGTGTTCTCCGCGGAACGCTCACCCCAGGGCTTGAGCATGATGAAGGCCATACCCGAGCTCTGACCGCGACCGGCAAAGTTAAAGCCGGTAACCGTAAACACCGAGTTCACCGTGTCGGCTTCATCCTTGAGCAAATACGCGCGCATTTCATCGACTACCACCTGGGTGCGACCGGCACTGGAGCCCGCCGGGGTTTGCACCTGGGCAAACAGAACGCCTTGGTCTTCTTCGGGCAGGAACGCGGTAGGAATGCGGGTGAACAGCCAGATCATGCCGACGATCAGCACGGCGTAGGCCAGCAGGTACGGAACTTTATTGCGCAGCATGCTGCTCACCGCGCTCGTAGCCGCGCACGCTGCGGTCGAAGTTGCGGTTGAACCAGCCAAAGAAGCCACGTTTGGGAACGCCTTGAGTGCCTTCTTTATGTGGCTTGAGCATGGTGGCGCACAGGGCCGGGGTGAAGATCAACGCCACCAGCACCGACAGGCCCATGGCCGAGACGATGGTGATGGAGAACTGCCGGTAAATCACACCGGTAGAACCGCCGAAGAACGCCATTGGCAGCAATACTGCCGACAGCACCATGGCGATACCGACCAACGCGCCCTGAATCTGGCCCATGGATTTCTTCGTCGCTTCTTTGGGCGACAAATGCTCCTCGGCCATCACCCGCTCGACGTTTTCCACCACCACAATCGCATCGTCCACCAGCAAGCCGATGGCCAACACCATGCCGAACATGGTCAGGGTGTTAATGGTGAAACCGGCGGCGGCGAGAATGCCGAAGGTGCCGAGCAATACCACCGGAACGGTGAGGGTGGTGATGATGGTGGCCCGCAGGTTTTGCAGGAACAGGTACATCACCAGGAACACCAGCACCACGGCTTCGATCAGGGTGTGCACCACGCCTTCGATCGAGGCGGTCACCACCGGCGTAGTGTCGTACGGGTACACCGCTTTCATGCCTTGCGGGAAGAACGGTTCCAGGTCGGCGATGGTGGCGCGGATGGCTTTGGCGGTGTCGAGTGCGTTGGCGCCAGTGGCCAATTTGATCGCCAGACCGGAAGCCGGCTTGCCATTGAACTGCGCGCTGATGCTGTAGTTTTCGCCGCCCAGTTCAACCGTGGCGACGTCGCCCAGGCGTACCTGCGAGCCGTCAGTGTTGACCTTGAGCAGAATATTTTTGAACTGCTCGGCGCTCTGGAAACGGGTCTTGCCGATGATGGTGGCGTTCAGCTGTTGGCCCTTCACGGCCGGCAAACCGCCCAACTGACCAGACGAGACCTGCACGTTCTGCGCGGCCACGGCGGTTTTCACATCCACGGGCGTCAGCTGAAATTTGTTCAGCTTGGCCGGGTCGAGCCAGATACGCATGGCGTACTGGGCGCCGAACACCTGGAAGTCACCCACACCGGCGGTACGCGAGATGGGGTCTTGCATGTTGGAAACGATGTAGTTGGCCAAGTCGTCCTTGGTCATGCTGCCGTTTTCCGACACCAGGCCGATCACCATCAGGAAGTTCTTTACCGCCTTGGTGACGCGAATACCCTGTTGCTGCACTTCTTGTGGCAGCAGCGGGGTGGCCAGGTTGAGCTTGTTCTGCACCTGCACCTGAGCGGTGTCAGGGCTGGTGCCCTGGTTGAAGGTGGCGGTGATGGTCATGCTGCCGTCGGAGTTACTTTCCGAGGTCACATAACGCAGGTTGTCGATACCGTTGAGCTGCTGCTCAATGATCTGCACCACGGTGTCCTGCACGGTTTGTGCGGACGCGCCTGGGTAAGTCACCTGAATGGCGATGGCGGGTGGCGCAATCGCCGGGTACTGGTTAATCGGCAATTTCAGGATGGACAAGGTGCCCACCAGCATGATCACCAGGGCAATTACCCAGGCGAAAATGGGGCGGTCGATAAAGAATTTCGACATGAATTACTTCCCTTCGCCTTGGGCTTGTTCGGTGGCCGGGGCCGCCGGCTTGGCTTCGCCGCCGTTTGCTGGGGTGACGTTGGTGGCTTCGGCCACTTTCACTTCCACGCCCGGCTTCACGTATTGCAGGCCTTCGGTGATCAGGCGATCGCCGGCTTTGAGGCCGTCATTGATCAGCCAATCGGAACCCAAGGTGCGCTCGGCTTTCAGCTCACGCAGTTCCACTTTGTTCTCAGCGTTTACTACCAGCGCGGTCGGCAGGCCTTTGAGGTCGCGGGTGACGCCTTGTTGCGGGGCAAGAATGGCGTTTTCGTTCACGCCGGCTTGCAACTGGGCGTGCACGAACATGCCGGGCAGCAACTGGTGTTTCGGGTTGGGGAACACTGCGCGAATAGTGACCGACCCGGTGCCTTCGTCCACCGACACTTCGGAGAATTCCAGCTTGCCTTCCTGCTCGTAGAGGCTGCCGTCTTCGAGTACCAGCTTGACCTTGGCCGCGTTGTCGCCGGCTTTTTGCAGGTTGCCGCTTTCCAGTTCACGACGCAGCTTGAGCAGTTGCGCGGAGGACTGGGTGACGTCGACGTAGATGGGATCGAGCTGCTGGATGGTCGCCATGGCATTGGTTTGGCCATTGCTGACCAGTGCGCCTTCGGTCACAGCCGAACGACCGATACGGCCGGCAATTGGCGCCAGCACTTTGGTGTAGCGCAGATTGATTTCGGCGCTTTGCAGAGCCGCTTCGGCTTGCAGGCGCTGGGAAACGGCGTTGTCGTATTCCTGACGGCTCACGGCCTGTTCGTTCACAAGCTGCTTGTAGCGATCCGCCAGGGACTTGGCCGATTGCAGGGTGGCCTGCGAGCTTTTCAGCGTGGCTTCGTACACGGAAGGGTCGATTTGATACAGCTGCTCGCCGGCCTTGACCTCGCGGCCTTCGGTAAACAGACGCTTGAGAATGATGCCGTTCACTTGCGGGCGAACCTCAGCAACGCGGTAAGCGTTGGTGCGGCCGGGCAATTGGCTGACGAGGGAATAGGCTTGCGGTTTCAAGGTCACCACACCCACTTGCGGGGTCTGTTGTGGCGGCGCTTCTGCTGCTTTTTTCGCAACCGGTGAGCAACAAGGTTGCCAGGGCGAGGGCGGAAACCAGAGCGGGGTGGGCTGGCTTGAATTGCATGAAAGGCCTCATGTCGATCAGCGCTTTGGAAGGCGCCGGTACGATTGGTTAGTTTTTAAGCGTTTTGGGTAGGCGGCTGATCAAAGCGTGATCAAAAAATAAGGATTTTCTTGTGGATAGGTAGGATGCTAAGAAATATACTTACATTCACGGTTGTTTGTAAACGCCTAAAACCCACTGTTACATAAGCTTTTTTCAAGCTTTGCTTTTAACTGACACGACGCTGACATTGGGCTTACGTGTCGATAACCCAGGGCTGTATTGGCATGGTCAGACGCACCAAAGAAGAAGCACAGGAAACCCGTAGCCAGATTCTCGATGCCGCCGAGCAGGCGTTCTACGAGCACGGTGTCGGGCGGACGACGCTGGCCAAAATTGCCGATGTGGCCGGCGTGACGCGCGGCGCAATCTATTGGCATTTCAGCAACAAGAGCGACGTGTTTCAGGCAATTCTCGAGCGCGCGCACCTGCCGTTTGAAGAACTGGCCAAGGCCAGCGAAAGTGCCACTGAGCCTGACCCCTTGGGTCGCCTGCGCGAATTATTGGTTCAGCTGTTCAGACAAACTGCCAATGACGCGCAGGTACGGCGCATCAACGAGATTCTGTTCCACAAATGTGAATACACGGCGGAGCTCAATGACCTGCGCCAACAAATGCAAGACAACAGTATCGACTGCGACCAGCGCATCGAACTGACCCTGCGTAACGCGATCAACAAAGGCCAATTGCCGGCCGACCTGAACACCCAGTGGGCAGCCACGTGCTTGCATTCGTTTATTGATGGCGTGCTGGCGAAATGGCTGCTGGCGCCGAAAAGCTTTGCCATGGGCAAAGAGGCGGAGCGGCTGGTGGACGTGGCGCTGGATATGTTGCGGTTGAGTCCTGGGTTGCGCGGCTGACGAGCGCTCAGCGACCAGCACCGTCATCGCCGCGAAGGCGGCGGTCCGAGCATTCGGGATCCAGAATTTGCGTTGTGTTGCGGTTGGGAGTTCGTCACAACATTCTGGATTCCCGCCTTCGCGGGAATGACGGTGTTGAATTGATGAACGCGAGGTTTACCGCCGAACCTGCTTCAGCGTCTCAGCAATCAAAAACGCCAACTCCAACGACTGATCGGCATTCATCCGCGGGTCGCAGTGCGTGTGATAGCGGTCGGACAAGCCATCTTCAGTAATCGGCCGCGAGCCGCCGATGCATTCGGTGACGTTCTGCCCGGTCATTTCAATGTGAATGCCTCCGGCGTACGTGCCTTCCGCTTCGTGAACCTGGAAGAACTGTTTCACCTCCGCAAGAATCTGCGCGAAGTCGCGGGTTTTGTAGCCGCTCGATGCCTTGATGGTGTTGCCGTGCATGGGGTCGGAACTCCACAGCACGTGGCGGCCTTCCTCTTTAACGGTGCGCAGCAGACGCGGCAAGCCGGCTTCGACTTTGTCGGCGCCCATGCGCACGATGAGGTTGAGGCGACCCGGATCATTGTCGGGGTTGAGGATGTCGATCAGGCGAATCAGGTCTTCGCTGCTCATGCTCGGCCCGCACTTCACCCCGATCGGGTTGCCAACGCCGCGCAGAAATTCCACATGCGCACCGTCTACCTGACGGGTGCGATCACCAATCCACAGCATGTGCGCCGAACAGGCGTAGTCGCCGCCGGTGAGGCTGTCGCGGCGCACAAAGGCTTGCTCGTAATTGAGCAGCAGCGCTTCGTGGGCGGTGAAGAAACTGGTTTCGCGCAGTTGCGGCGAGGTGTCCATGCCGCAGGCACGCATAAAGGCCAGGGTTTCGTCGATGCGGTCGGCCAACTGGTTGTACTTCTCGCCGAGCGCCGAATTCTCGATGAACTCCAGGTTCCACTTGTGCACTTGATGCAGGTCGGCGAAGCCGCCCTGAGCAAAGGCGCGCAGCAGGTTCAGGCTGGCGGTGGACTGGTGGTACGCCTGCAGCAAGCGCTCGGGATCGGGCACGCGGCTGGTGGCATCGAAGCCGATGCCGTTGACGATGTCGCCGCGATAGGCGGGTAGGGTGACGCCGTCGATGGTTTCGTCATTGGCCGAGCGCGGCTTGGCGAACTGGCCGGCCATGCGCCCAACCTTTACCACCGGGCTGCCGGCGGCGAAGGTCATGACGATGGCCATTTGCAGCAGCACCTTGAAGGTGTCGCGAATTTTCGCGGCGCTGAATTCGGCAAAACTCTCAGCGCAGTCGCCCCCTTGCAGCAGAAACGCACGGCCCTGAGTGACCTCGGCAAATTGGCGGCGCAACTCGCGCGCTTCGCCAGCAAATACCAGCGGCGGATAACCGGCGAGGGTTTGCTCAACCTGGCTCAGGTGGGCGGCATCTGGGTACTGCGGCTGCTGCTGGATGGGTTTAGCTCTCCAGCTGCTGGGGCTCCATGGTTGCGACATCGACGTTCTCGGCTCAAGCGAATTAGGCGGACGGGCATGGTAACCGATCGGCTTGCGCTCACAAGCGCAGCGCCTGTCGATAGGCGCGATAGAGCCGCTGCATACGCCCGTGCCCGTCAACCGCTATGAGGCATTCACGGTTGCGCTTAACGCCTCGGTTCGCTCCGCCGGCAGGCGCAACGCGGCGCTGTGTTCGGCCATGCTCTGGCGGTAGGTGTCTTTGTGCACGTAGTAAGCCATGCGCTCCAGTTGCAGATAGCGGTAACCGCCGTCCAGCCGAATGCTGGCGCGCTCGCGCTTGATGGTCTTGAACGCCTCGGCGGCAGCGCTGCCTGCCTGCAAGTGCCGGATAAACAGTGCCACCAGCTCCGCTTGCTCGGCCCGGCCCTGCCAGCCCAGGCCGGAGGCTTCCACCATGCCCATCATGAACAGGTCGTCGTACTCGGGGTGGAACACGTTCAAGTACAGCTTCGGTGCGCCGGCGCCTTCGGGCCAGTTGAGGTGCTCGCGTGCAACAAACGGATAGTCCAGCTTGTAGCCGGTGCCTTGCAGAATCAGGTCGTACTCGGCGTGCTCACCGTCGGTGAAGGTCACCGTTTTACCGTCGATGCGCGCGATATCGCGGCGCGCTTTGATGTCGCCGTGACCGAGGTGATGCAGCACCAATGAATTCACCACCGGGTGCGATTCGTACAGCTTGTAGTCGGGGTCGGGCAGGCCATATTGCGAGGGCTTGCCGATCAGGGCGCGAATCAGCAGGCCGTCGATGCGTTGCTTCAGCGCGCGGGGCAATTTCACTGCGCCGCCGAAGGTGTCGATGGGGCGTCCGAGCAGAAATTTCGGCAGGAAGTAATAGCCCCGTCGTACCGACAAATCCACCGAGGCGGCGCGGTGCACGGCGTCTACGGTGATGTCGCAGGCCGAGTTGCCGCAGCCGACAATCAGCACGCGTTTGCCGGCAAAAACCTCGGCCGAGCGGTAGTCGCTGGAGTGCATCAGCTCGCCGCTGAAGGTGCCCGGCAGTTGTGCCAGATTGGGTTGGTGCAAGGTGCCGTTGGCGATCAGCACACCCTCAAATTGCCATTCGCGGGTGACGCCGGCTTTTTCGGTGAACAGCGCCCAGCCTGTTTCCCGGCGCTCCAGGCGCACTACGCGGGTGCCGAATTGGAAATGTTCGTACAGGCCGAAATGGCTGGCGTAGTCTCGAAAGTAGCGGCGCATTTCGCTGTGGTGCGGGTAGGGCGCCACGCTGTCGCCCATGGGGAATTCGCTGAACTGCGTGGTGCTTTTGGACGAAATCAGATGGGCTGATTCGTACATGGTGCTGTGTGGGTTATCGATATCCCACAAACCGCCGACGTCGTCGTGCAGCTCGAAGCCGACAAACGCAATGCCATGTTTTTGCAACTGGCGGGCCGTGCACAGGCCCATGGGGCCCGCGCCGATAATGGCGTACATAGCGTTCTCCCTTGCACGTCGCGGCCGGCGACCTGCTGATTATTGTTCTGGTTGGGGGCTTAACTGTGGGCGAATTATTGCGTGACCGGCGCCAGGCTCTTCAATGACAATCGGCGCCTTTCCCTGTCGCGCGCTGGTCGGGGATGTCATAAATGCTGGAGACCGCAATGCCTGAACAGCCGCCACGGGACGAGCTGACCGAAGAACTGCTATTGGCCGAAGTGCACGACGAATACGGCGTGATCAAGGTCATGCAGGTGGGCGACTACCGCTTCCTCGAATTCGGCGACGCCATTGAGCAAAGCTGCGTGTTCCTGCCCGACCCGACCTGGCTGGAGTACGACTACACGCGGGCCATGTTTATCGGCGCGCTGTGCCACGAGCAGCCAGAGAGCGCGCTGTTTCTTGGCCTCGGTGCCGGCACCTTAACCCAGGCGTGCCTGCGTTTTCTGCCGTTGGATGATGTGGAAGCCATCGAGCTGCGCCCCGATGTGCCGCGCCTGGCCATGGAGTTTCTGGGCCTGGACGACGATCCGCGTCTGTATGTGCGCATTGGCGATGCCATCGAACTGCTGGAAAGCGCCGAATCGTCCGACCTGATTTTCGTCGACTTATATACCGACACCGGCCCGGCCGTTGGCCATCTGGCCTGGCGTTTTCTCGAAGGGTGCCAGCAGCGCTTGAATCCTGGCGGCTGGCTGGTGATCAACCAGTGGGCCAGCGACGACGGCAAGCCGCTGGGCGCGGCGCTGCTGCGCGGGTTGTACCACCGGCACTACTGGGAACTGCCGGTGAAGGAGGGCAACGTGATTCTGATCGTGCCCGCCGATCTGGATCAGCAGCTGGATACCGCCGCCCTCAGCAGACGCGCCGAGGCATTGCAGGCGCAGCTGGGTTATTCGCTGCAACCCTTGATCGACCTGGTACGCCCAGCCACCTGACTCAGCGGCCTTTGAATGCGCCGGGGCGGCGCTCTTGCATGGCGCGCACGCCTTCCTGAGCGTCTTCGCTGGCCATCAGGCGCCGCATGGTGGCGGGCAAGGCAGCAGCGGCCGCCACTTCGCCTTCGGCCACTGCCTGGCGCGCCGAGGCCAAGGTCGCTTGCACGCCCAATGGCGCTTGCGCCGCGACCCGTTCGGCCAGGTGCAAGGCGCGCGGCAGCAGGTCTTCGCTGGCCAACACTTCTTGAACCAAGCCCAGCCGGCAAGCTTCGTGCGCATCGAATTCGTCGCCCGTCAGCAGCCAGCGCATGGCGTTGCCCCAGCCAGCTGCCTGGTGCATGCGCAAGGTGGCGCCGCCGAACGGGAAGATGCCGCGTTGCACTTCCATTTGCGCAAAGCGCGTGTTGCTGGCGCACAGGTTGATGTCGGAGGCGAGCATCAGTTCGATGCCGATGGTGAAGCAGTAACCCTGGGCGGCGACGATCACTGGCTTGCTCACGCGCGGGCCGCCGAACACGCCCCACGGGTCGCAACCGCCTTCGGGAATCTGCCAGCCGCTGGCGAAGGTGGCGGCGACATTGGCCAAGTCCAGCCCGGCGGTGAAATGTTCGCCATGGGCAAATACCACGGCAACGCGCATTTCGCTGTCACGCTCGAACTCGCCGTAGGCGAGCGTCAGGTCGTTGAGCAGAGCCAGGTCGAACGCGTTGCGTTTGCTGGGGCGGTCGAGACCAATGAGCATGATCGCCCCACGTTTTTCACGGCTGACGCGTCCGGGGCTGGTGCTGTTCATGGCGAATTATCCTTATGGCGGGCGGAAGTGGCTGGTGCGGTATAGCTGGCCTGGTGCAGCCGGTCAAACCGCCGCGCGGCTGGCGCTGAAGGTGTCTATCTCGGCGACCGGCTGGCGGCGTGTAAGGATTTTCTTCGCGAAACTTACACCGAGGTCAAGTTTTTTCCGGTATAGTGCGCGCCGGCTTCAAACGGCCGTGTTCAGGTTTTGCAGGTTTTTCCCAGAGCGAGCTCTGGGTGCAGTTCACCAAGTGAACGTCCTGGATATCTTCTTTTTTCATTAATACGTTTTCGCAAATCCCCGCCTACAGGGCTGCCAGGGTTACCTTCGGGTCTTACACGGCATGCGCAGCTTTTGGAACATGGGTCTTTGCGGATGCACTTTGAGGCAGACCCATGACCCAGGTATCCGGCGGCTTCGCCGCGCTCGGACTTAACCCCAATATTCTCGCTGCAGTAATCGCTACCGGTTACGAAGAGCCATCGGCTATTCAACTGCAAGCTATTCCAGTGATTCTCGCCGGCCACGACATGATCGGCCAGGCGCAAACCGGTACCGGCAAAACCGCCGCGTTCGCACTGCCAATCCTCACCCGCATCGACCCGGCCAAACGTGAGCCACAAGCGCTGATTCTGGCGCCAACTCGCGAGCTGGCTCTGCAGGTGGCTACCGCTTTTGAAACCTACGCCAAGCAAATGCCAGGCGTGAACGTGGTTGCCGTTTACGGCGGCGCTCCGATGGGCCCACAACTGAAAGCCATCCGTAATGGCGCTCAGATTGTTGTGGCTACCCCGGGTCGTCTGGTTGACCACCTGCGTCGCGACGAGAAAGTGCTGTCCACTATTCAGCACCTGGTACTCGACGAAGCGGACGAAATGCTCAAGCTGGGCTTCATGGACGACCTGGAAGTTATCTTCAAGGCCATGCCCGCTACCCGTCAGACCGTGCTGTTCTCGGCCACCCTGCCGCACTCGATTCGCGCCATTGCTGAAAAGCACCTGCGTGACCCGAAGCACATCAAGATCGAAACCAAAACCCAGACCGTGACTGCCATCGAGCAGGCTCACTTGCTGGTTCACGCTGACCAGAAGCACGCCGCTGTATTGCGTCTGCTGGAAGTGGAAGATTTCGACGCGCTGATCGCCTTCGTGCGTACCAAACAAGCCACCCTGGACCTGGCCGCCGCGCTGGAAGCCAAGGGTTACAAGGCTGCCGCCCTGAACGGCGACATTGCCCAGAACCAACGTGAGCGCGTGATCGACTCGCTCAAAGATGGCCGTCTGGACATCGTGGTTGCCACCGACGTTGCCGCCCGTGGTCTCGACGTGCCGCGCATCACCCACGTAATGAACGTGGACATGCCGTACGACCCGGAATCCTACGTTCACCGTATCGGTCGTACCGGCCGTGCTGGCCGTACCGGTCGCGCCCTGTTGCTGGTAACGCCGCGTGAGCGTCGCATGCTGCAAGTGATCGAGCGTGTAACCGGCCAGAAGGTTGCCGAAGTTCGCCTGCCGAACGGCCAGCAAGTGCTGGACGCACGCATCAAGAAACTCACCAACGCCCTCGCGCCGCTGGTGGCTGATGCTGAAGCCAGCCATGGTGATCTGCTCGACCGTCTGACCGCCGACATCGGTTGCAGCCCGCGTGCCCTGGCCGCTGCGCTGCTGCGCAAAGCCACCAACGGCCAAGCGCTGACCCTCGCCGACGTTGAACGTGAACAACCACTGGTGCCGAACAGCGCACCGCGTGAGCGTTCCGAGCGTCCTGCTGGTGAGCGTAGCGAGCCGCGTGAACGTCGCGCGCCAATGCCGTTGGCCGAAGGCCGTGCCCGTTGCCGTACCGCCCTGGGCGCACGTGACGGTATCGCCGCGAAAAACCTGCTGGGTGCCATCCTCAACGAAGGCGGCCTGGCCCGCGAAGCCATCGGCCGCATCCAAGTGCGCGACAGCTTCAGCCTGGTTGAACTGCCGGAAGAAGGTCTGGAGCGTCTGCTGACCAAGCTGAAGGACACTCGCGTAGCCGGTAAGCAGTTGAAGCTGCGTCGTTATCGCGAAGACTAAGAAGGTTCGCCTTCTGGTCCGCTAAACAAAAAGCCCGCTGCGAAGCGGGCTTTTTTGTGCCTGTCTTTTTAATCGTTCAATTTCAGCGTCAAACTCAGGGCGGCCGCGCTCACCAACAAACCCGCCAATACCAGCAAGGCGGTGGTCAGGCTGCTGCCATGAGCGATAAAGCCGATGAAGGCTGGGCCCAACAAAATGCCGCCATACCCCAAGGTGGAGACCGCTGGAATAGCCACGTTTTCGGCCATCACCTTTTGTTTGCCGATGAGGCTGAACATCACCGGCACCACATTCGAGCAGCCAGCACCCACCAGCAAAAAGCCCACCAGCGATAGCGGCCACGATGGACTCAACGTCGCCACCACCAAGCCGGCCGCCGCCATCAGCGAGCCGAGCAGCACCACGCGCTGACGGCCAATCCGGTGCACCACCTTGTCGCCTGTCAGGCGACCCATCGTCATGGCGCAGGCGAACGCCACATAGCCGATGCCGGAATGGGCCGAGGCCAGATGTTTGCTTTCGGTGAGAAACACGGCGCTCCAGTCGAGCATCGCGCCTTCTGCCAAGAACAAGATGAAGCACACCGCGCCAATCAGCAGCACCACGCCGTGGGGAATGGCGAAGGCCGGGCCGTTGCTGGTACTGCCGAAGGGCAGCAAGTCACGGGCAGCGTGCAGCAGCACGGCGATGACTGCCGCAACCACTGCCAGTGCTGCCAGCAGTGGGCTGAGGTTCAGCGCCAAGAGCAGGCTCACGCCGGCCGCGCCGACAATGCAGCCCACGCTGAACAGACCATGAAAGCCCGACATCAAGGGCGTTTCGCTGTTTTTTTCCACGAGCACGGCCTGCAAGTTGATGGTGCAATCCATGCAGCCGAGCCCGGCGCCAAACAGGGCGAGGCTGACGGCCAGCAATGGCCAGGACGAAAACACCGTCAGCAGCGGCAGCATCAGGCACACCAGCGCCGCCGCGCCAACGATCACCCGTCGGCAGCCAATGCGTGCCGCCAGCGCGCCGGCCAGCGGCATGGTGATTAGCGAGCCGGCGCCCAGGCATAGCAACAGCAAACCGAGAGAGCCTTCGGACAAACCCGCGCGCGCCTTGGCGAAGGGCACCAATGGCGCCCACGCGGCCATGGCGAAACCGGCGATAAAAAAGGCCCAGCGCGTCGAGCTTTTCTGGCGCGCGTGGGAGGGCAAGGCGAGGGCAGATTCAACAGCAGACATCAGCGTTCCAGATCAGAGAAGTACGCGGTGTAGACCGGCCGAGCGGCGATCGCGTTCAGTCTGTCGGCGCGGCTAACGCTTGATCGCAGTCAAGGCAATCAGGCGCGACACCACCAACGCCAAGTACATGACACCGGCGAATTCTTCGACCATTACCAGCGACCGGGCCATGGGTGTGAGCGGAATGATGTCGCCCAGGCCGACGCCCGACAGCGTGGTGAAGCTGAGGAACAACAACTCCATCCAACTGCGCGCCGCTTCGGGATTAATCAGTGCGCCAAAGCTGCCCGGCAACAGTAATTGGCAAAAGGTGTAGAGGTGCCCGAAGGCCCAGGCGAGCAGGGTGAACGTGGCGCCGACGGCGTACAGCTCATCGGTGGTGGCGCGGTAGTCGGCGTTCATATAGGCGATCAGGCTGCCTGCCGCGTAGAAGTAGAACAGCGCTTCGAGCAGGGCGATCAGCGATTCCAGGCTCACCGCCGGCGTCACCTTGTTAAGCACGGATAAGCCAACCAGCACCACGGCCAGCACCACCGCCACCCATGTGTGCGAGGAACTTCGTTTGACCACGTGCAGCGCCAGGCCCAGCACCACCAACCCAAATGCGCCGAATAGCGCACGGCCCAGTGGCGTGTCTTCCATCCACGGGTACAGCAGCACCCCGAGCAACTGCACGAAGAGCAAGCCGGCGGAGGGATGGCGGATGATGTATTGAACGGGGCGCATAGAAGGCCTGTGCAAGTGAGCGGTGAATGGCAGACAACATAAAACGAAGCGATATCCCTGGCGTGAATGTGCCCACGCCCAAGGGCATTACTCGCTGTTAATCAGCACCTGACCTTGCTTGACCCAGCCGCTGTAAACCGCACCGTTCTTGGTGGTGTAGCTGACCTCGGCCCAGCCAAAGCTGTGGATGTTGCTCACGGCTACGCTGTCGCCGGGCACGATGTACGCCTTGCGGTCGGTGCAGCTGTCATTCGGTGCATTGTGGAAGTACAGGCGGCCTTCACCGGTGATTTTGCCGGGCAGTGGTGCGGGCAACTGTTGGTCCAGTGAAGCGTTTTCAGCGAGCACTTCGCAGTCCACCGGCTCGGCCGGCGTACCGCTGACGAACTCCAGTTCCTGTAGCAACAGCGACGTGTGGTGGTGGCCGGTCAACGCCCCGGTGATGGTGCCCTTGAGGGTGAGCTTGCCTTCACTCATCAGGTACGGCCGCAACTGGTCGTAGCCTTTCTGGTCGAGGATCAGCTGCAAATAGTCCAGGCGCTGGTCGGGGCTGGTCTCGAACTCATCGTTGGCGACCATGCACAGCGGCTCGGGCACGGCGAGGTAAAAGCCGACCTCGGCTTCATCACCTTGTGTCACGTCCTCATAATTTGGCGAGCCGGGAAAGGTGTCGGGGTAGAGGGTGCCCGTCAGGGTGACGGTTTCGGTTTCAAAGGCGTGGCAGTCAGCGGCCAGCGCAACAGAGGGAAGCAGCGGTGCGCCAGTAAAGGCGAGCAGGGCGCACAGGCGCATGGAAAAACGCATGGTGGGTCGTCCGTGATAGCGGGTGGATAAAGCCAACGGCAGCGAATTAGACGCGGGCGGCCAGGGCCTGCACAAGTCGAAATTGCAGAGAGTGTGATCGTTAGCGTCAGTGGCAAATCAGCCATTCGGACAGTGGCCGACACGAGAATTTTCGCGTTGAATGCGCGTCCTGAAAACTCGCGCCCTCACGGCCAGACGGTATGCGCACGGGTTTCGCCCGTCGTCAGCAGCTACGTGCTGCCAATTTTTAACAGCGGTTTGGTGGCATTTACGCCTTTTTTCGTACTTTCCTGCCGAACGCTGTGCATTCGGTGGCTATGCTCAAGCGAGTGGAAGTAAAAAGTGACCATCGTCCCTGGCCCACCTGCGCTGTTGGCCGTGGCTAAAACAATAAAAAATGCCCGCCGTTTCTCTCGAAGCGCGTGAGCAAACGGAGTGACCTATGGCATGCGAACAATTTGATGTATTGATCATTGGGGCAGGGCTCTCGGGTATCGGGGCGGCGTACCGATTGCAGACCACCTGCCCAGCCAAGCGCTACGCCATCCTTGAAGGGCGCAGCGATATCGGCGGCACCTGGGACCTGTTCCGCTACCCGGGGCTGCGATCAGACTCCGACATGTTCACCCTCGGTTACCCCTTCCGCCCCTGGCAAGACGCCAAAGCCATCGCCGACGGCGCCTCGATTCTGCGGTACATCAAAGACACCGCCAGCGAATTCGGCATCGACCAGCACATCCGCTTTAACCAGCGCGTGGCCTCGGCCACCTGGTCGTCCCACGAAGCGCTGTGGACGGTGCAGGTGCATAACCCGCAAAGCGGCGGCTGCAGCGTTTACCGTTGCAAATTCCTCTACGTGTGCAGCGGTTATTACGACTATGCCGGCGGCTACACGCCGGAGTTTCCAGGTCGCGAGCAGTTCAAAGGGCAGGTCATCCACCCGCAGAAATGGCCGGAAAACCTCGATTACACCGACAAGAACGTCGTCATCGTCGGCAGTGGCGCCACCGCCGTCACGCTGGTGCCGGCCATGGCGGCGCAGGCCCGCCAGGTCACGTTGTTACAGCGTTCGCCGAGCTATGTCGCCTCGCTGCCAGCCAAAGACGCCATCGCTGATGTGCTGCGCAAGTTTTTGCCCGAACAGCGCGCCCATCGCCTGGCGCGCTGGAAGAACGTGTTGTTGACCTTGGGCTTCTTCCAGTTTTGCCGCCGCGCGCCCAACCTCGCGCGCAAAATGCTGCGCCACGGCGTGAAGCGCGAGTTGCCGGCTGACTACGCCGTCGACACCCATTTCAACCCAACCTATCAACCGTGGGACCAGCGCTTGTGCATGGCGCCCAACGGTGACTTGTTCAAAGCCCTGCGCAGCGGTAAAGCGCAAATGGTCACCGACCACATCGAACGCTTCACCGAGACCGGTATTCGTCTGAAGTCGGGTCAGGAACTGGCGGCCGACATCATCGTTACCGCCACGGGCCTGAAGTTGCAGGCATGCGGCGGCATGGCCCTGGTCGTGGACGGCAAGTCCGTGGATATCGGCGACACGCTCGCCTACAAAGGCGTGATGCTCGGCAACGTGCCCAACTTCGCCCTGTGCGTGGGCTACACCAACGCCTCCTGGACGCTACGTGCTGACCTGGCCTCTAGCTACGTGTGCCGTGTGCTGAATTACATGGACGAGAACGCCTACAAAATGTGCGTGGCGCAGCAGGTGGGTGGCTCGCTGGAGAAACGGCCGCTGCTGGATATTTCCGCCGGCTATGTACTGCGAGCGGCGGACGTGTTGCCCAAACAAGGGCCTGCTGCGCCGTGGCAGTTGAAACAGAACTACATTCTCGACCTGTTCAACCTGCGCTACTCGCCAGTGGAGGACGGCACCCTGACTTTTCGCCGCGCTCCCGCCCTAGGCATGGCGCCGCCTGTGGTTGAGCGCACCGTTTCGGCGGCGTGACGGTGGCGGCCTCAGCCTCTACTGCCGAAAAGCATCGCGGCTAAAGCCGCTCCCACAGGGGCCGTTGCCTTCTGTAGGAGCGGCTTCAGCCGCGATTCCTGCAAACGCTACGAGCGCGGTCTCATCACACCTTCACGCCTTGTTCCCGCAAGCGCTTGTACAAGGTGTTGCGGCTAAGCCCGAGGCTGCGGGCAAGGTGGGAGATGTTGCCGCCGCATTGTTCGTATTGGCTTTTCAGATCGGCATCGCTGGTGGCGCGGTATTCCACCACTGGCGGCGTCTCGCTGCCTGGCAGGTCGGCGAAAAAATCGTCGGGTAAATGCTCGGGGCGTATAGGTTGATCGTCGGCCATGGCCAGGGCGATCTGCAGCACGCTGCTCAGTTGGCGCAGGTTGCCGGGCCAGGGGTGGCGCAGCAGCATTTCCATCACTTCGTTGCTTAACCCGGCCCATTGGTAGGGCTCGCGGTGGTGCTCCCAGAGGCGTTGGATCATCGCCTGTTTGTCGGTGCGCTCGCGCAGCGGCGGCAGTTCGAGGTTGAGGCCGCTGATGCGGTAGTAGAGGTCTTGGCGGAACAGGCCGCTGTCGACGTCTTGGCGCAAGGCGCGGTTGGTGGCGGAGATCAGGCGGATGTCCACTGGGTACAACTCGCTGCTGCCCAAGGGCTGCACGCAGCGTTCCTGGAGCACCCGCAGCAGCCGCGCTTGTACGCGCAGTGGCATGTCGCCGACTTCGTCGAGAAACAGCGTGCCTTTGTGGGCCTTGCGGATCAGGCCGATGCTGCCTTTCTGGTTGGCACCGGTGAAGGCGCCTTTTTCGTAGCCGAACAATTCCGACTCCACCAACTCGGCAGGAATGGCTGCGCAGTTCACGGCGATCAGGCTTTGCTGCGCCCGTGAGCTGGCCTGGTGCAGGGCTTTGACAAACACCTCTTTGCCAACGCCGGTTTCGCCGTACACCAGGATGGGAATGTCTTTCTCCAGCAAGCGCTCAGCCTGGCGCACGGCTTTGTCGACGCGCGGGTCGCCAAGGTTGATAGCGGCCAGGGTGAAGGGGCTTTGCGCTGCCGGTGCCGGGCTGGGCGGCGGGCTGAGCGGGGCGGTGCGGAAATCTCGCGCCTGGATCGGCACGGGTTGCTGCGGGCGTTTGAGCTGGGCATGGAAGCGAAAACGGCCGCCGGCGCGCAGGTTAAAGGGCAAGTCCTGCGGCTGGTTCAGCAGCTGTTGCAGCGGGATATCGAACAGGCGCTCGATGTTCACCGCTGCCAGGCTGATCCCGAGCAGGCTGTCGGCACGCCGGTTGGCAGACACCACTTGGCCGCTTTCGTCGAACACCACCAGGCCGGCCCACGGGCTGTCGAGGTTGTTCAGGCTGGTGTTGAAGGTCAGCTGGAAATAGCGCTGCTGAAACAGGTTGAGGATCAGCCGGTTCTCCACCGACTGGCTCATCATTTTCACCATGCCCAAGGTGTGCGAGGGCGGCAGGTAGCTGTCGCTGGAGACATCGAGCACGGCGATCATCTGCCGCTGCTCGTTGAAAATCGGCGAGGCCGAGCCGGTCATAAACCGGTTGGCTTTTAGAAAGTGTTCGTCGTGCTGAATGTGCACCGGCTGCGCGCAGCTCAGTGCGGTGCCGATGGCGTTGGTGCCGGTGTAGCGCTCCAGCCAACTGGCCCCGGCGACAAACCCGGCGGCATGGTTGGGCTCGATGAAACGCTGATCGCCCCAACTCTGCAGCACCTGGCCCTGGTTGTCGGCCAGCATGATCAGGCAGTTGGAGTTGGCGAGAATGTTGCCGTAGTAGGGCAGCACTTCTTTATGGGTGGTTTGCACCAGCGCGTGCTGACTCTCCAGCAGCGCCGACACCTCGCCCGCGCTCGGTTGGCTGAACGTCGGCGCGCTCTGGTGCGTGAGGCCGAAACTGCGGCAGCGCGTCCAGGGAGTCTTGAATGATCGTGTCGTGGGGCAGGGCGGCTTCGGCCATGACGGGTCTCGCGTGGAGTTGTTTTTATTTTCAGCCAGCAATCGACCGGTCTTCGCCGGGTCGGTTCAGTGTCGTTGATGACTGTTCAAAGTCAACAGTGGCCACTGTTCAGTTGTTCACAGATGAGTGTTCACAGGTGTTCAAACTGACCGTTCTTGTTCCTTTGAATATTTAGATAATCAATTTAATAACAGTAAGTTGCGAGCGTTAATCGCGGGTTGGCACAGAACTGGCTCTAGTTTGGCGAATTGAGAGTGAGGGTGCCAGAACCAGGCAAGGCGAACGGAAGCTCAAAGGCGCAGCGTACTCAAGTACGTGAACACCTGAAGCGAGCGTTCAATGCGGTCTGGCCGGCGCACCCTCGGTCGAACCAACGTAGAACAACAAGAAAAGGACACTTATGTCTTTAGTGCTCGAACACGTCACCCGTGTGGTCGATGGCGAGTTGCACATCGACGACGCCTGTTTAAGTTTCGAACCGGGTTCGTTCAACGTGCTGCTGGGTCGGACCCTGTCCGGTAAAACCAGCTTGATGCGCTTGATGGCTGGACTCGACAAACCCAACAGCGGCCGCATTTTGATGAACGGCGCCGATATGACAAACGTGCCGGTGCGCAAGCGCAACGTGTCGATGGTCTACCAGCAGTTCATCAATTACCCGACGTTGACGGTGTTCGAGAACATCGCCTCGCCGCTGCGTCAGGCCGGCCTCAAAGACGCGGAAATTGCCGAGAAGGTTCACGCCACGGCGAAGATGCTGCGCATTGATGCGCTGCTTAAACGCCACCCGTTGGAATTGTCTGGCGGCCAGCAGCAACGCACCGCCATGGCTCGCGCGCTGGTCAAGGACGCCTCGCTGATTCTGTTCGACGAGCCGCTGGTGAACCTCGATTACAAGCTGCGCGAAGAGCTGCGCCAGGAAATGCGCGAGCTGTTCCAGGCCCGCCACACCATCGCGATTTATGCCACCACCGAGCCGAACGAAGCGCTGGCGTTGGGCGGCACCACCACGATCCTGCATGAAGGGCGCGTGGTGCAGAGCGGCAAAACTGCCGACGTTTATCACCGCCCGCAACAGGTGCTGGCCGCCGAGTTGTTCTCCGAGCCGCCCATCAACCTGATGCCCGGACGGATCAGTGGCACCGAGGTGAGTTTCGCCGAGGCGGTGCACTTTCCGCTGAATCCGGATTTGCAAAGCATCGGCGAAGGTGAGTACCGCTTCGGCGTGCGCCCCAGCCATATCGGCCTGGTGCCGTCCAATGACGATGACCTGGAATTGGCCGTAACCGTCGAGCTCGCCGAAATCAGCGGCTCGGAAACCTTTCTGCATGTGCGCAACGAGCAGTTTGTGTTGGTGCTGCATTTGCCAGGCGTGCATGAGTACGACGTCGACACCTCGATCCTCATCTATATCCCCACCCACAAGCTGTTCGTATTCGCCGCCGATGGCCGCCTGATTCAGGCCCCAGTCGACGTGTCGGGAGGGTTGCCTGATGGCCGAGATTCGTTTGCACCATTTGGCTCACAGCTACAGCAAAACCCCGAGCGGGCCGGACGATTACGCCATTCGGGAGATGAACCATATCTGGGAGCAGGGCGGCGCCTACGCGCTGCTCGGGCCGTCCGGGTGTGGCAAGTCGACCTTGCTGAATATTATTTCCGGGCTGTTGAGTCCGTCCGAAGGCGAGGTTCAGTTCGATGGCAAGGTGGTGAATCTGCTGCCGCCTGAAGAGCGCAACATTGCCCAGGTTTTCCAGTTTCCGGTGGTGTACGACACCATGACGGTGTTCGACAACCTGGCCTTCCCGCTGCGCAATCAGGGGCTGAACGAAGCCAAAGTGCTGAGCAAGGTCAACGAGATTGCCGAGGTGCTCGACCTGCACCCGTTGCTGCACAAAAAGGCCAAAAACCTCACCGCCGACGAGAAGCAAAAAGTCTCCATGGGCCGGGGACTGGTGCGTGACGACGTGTCGGCGATTCTGTTCGACGAGCCGCTGACCGTGATCGACCCGCACCTGAAATGGAAGCTGCGTCGCAAGCTCAAGCAGATTCACGAGCAGTTCAACATCACCATGGTGTACGTCACCCACGACCAGCTCGAAGCCTCGACCTTCGCCGACAAGATTGCCGTGATGTACGGCGGCCAGATCGTGCAATTCGGCACGCCGCGCGAGTTGTTCGAGCGCCCGAGCCACACTTTTGTCGGCTACTTCATCGGCAGTCCGGGTATGAACCTGATCGACGTGACCCGCTGCGACGGTGGCGTGCGCTTTGCCAACACCGTGCTGCCGCTGAGCGCCGCGCTGAATCAACGCCTCGCCGCGCTGCCGGATGCGACGCTGAAAGTCGGTATTCGCCCCGAGTTCGTGCACATCTGGGATGGCCCCTACGACGACGCGCTGTGTGGCGAGGTCGCCCATGTTGAAGATTTGGGCACCTACAAAATTCTGACTCTGACGCTCGACGGGCAAAAACTGAAAGTGCGCTTGCAGGAAGACCAGCCGGTGCCGCAGCAGAAGGTGTACCTGAGTTTTCCAGCACAGTGGCTGATGCTGTACGCCGATGAATATCTGGTTGAAGCAGCGGTAGACGTGCCTGCGGAGGTGACGCCATGAAGGTGCAGAACAACAAGGCGTGGTGGTTGGTATTGCCGGTGTTTCTGCTGGTGGCGTTCAGCGCCATCGTGCCGATGATGACGGTGGTCAACTACTCGCTGCAGGATATTTTCGACCAATCCAGCCGCTACTTTGTCGGCGCCGATTGGTACCGCCAGGTATTGGCCGACGACCGTTTGCATGACTCGTTGCTGCGCCAGTTCATCTTCTCGGCCTGCGTGTTGCTGATCGAAATTCCCCTCGGTATCGGCATCGCATTGTGCATGCCCACCAAGGGCAAAATGGCTTCGCTGGTGTTGATCGTGCTGGCCATTCCGCTGCTGATTCCCTGGAACGTGGTCGGCACTATCTGGCAGATTTTCGGCCGCGCCGACATCGGCTTGATGGGTTACACGCTCAACAAGCTGGGCATCTCGTACAACTACGCGGCCAACACGGGCGATGCCTGGGCCACGGTGTTGATCATGGATGTGTGGCATTGGACGTCGCTGGTGGCACTGCTGTGTTACTCCGGTTTGCGCGCCATTCCCGATGTGTATTACCAGGCTGCGCGCATTGATCGGGCGTCGGGCTGGGCGGTGTTCCGTCACATTCAACTGCCCAAGCTCAAAAGCGTGCTGCTGATTGCCGTGATGCTGCGCTTTATGGACAGCTTCATGATTTACACCGAGCCCTTCGTGCTCACCGGCGGCGGGCCGGGCAACGCCACCACGTTCCTCAGCCAAACCCTGACGCAAATGGCAATTGGCCAATTCGACCTGGGCCCGGCGGCGGCGTTTTCGCTGGTGTACTTCCTGATCATTCTGTTGGTGTCGTGGGTGTTCTACACCGCCATGACCCACAACGATAAATCCCGCTGAGGCCCGACCATGACAACACGAAAAAAGTGGTGCTGGTGCTCTATGTCCTGTTTCTGCTGGTGCCGATTTACTGGTTGCTGAACATGTCGTTCAAAACCAATAACGAGATTCTCGGCGGCCTCAGCCTGTGGCCCAGCCATTTCACCCTGGCCAACTACAAGGTGATTTTTACCGACCCGAGTTGGTACACCGGCTACCTCAACTCGCTGTACTACGTGAGCTTGAACACGCTGATTTCGCTGACTGTTGCGCTGCCGGCGGCCTATGCGTTTTCTCGCTATCGGTTCCTTGGCGACAAGCACCTGTTCTTCTGGCTGCTGACCAACCGCATGGCGCCACCGGCGGTGTTTCTGCTGCCGTTCTTTCAGCTGTATTCCTCGATTGGCCTGTTCGATACCCACATTGCCGTAGCGTTGGCGCATTGCTTATTCAACGTGCCGTTGGCGGTGTGGATTCTTGAAGGGTTTATGTCGGGCGTACCGAAAGAAATCGACGAAACCGCGTATATCGACGGCTACAGCTTCCCGAAATTCTTCGCCAAGATTTTCATCCCGCTGATTGGCTCGGGCATCGGCGTAACCGCGTTTTTCTGCTTCATGTTCTCGTGGGTCGAGCTGCTGCTGGCGCGCACATTGACCTCGGTAAATGCCAAGCCGATTGCTGCGGTAATGACCCGCACGGTGTCGGCATCGGGCATCGACTGGGGCGTGCTCGCGGCCGCCGGGGTACTGACTATTTTGCCGGGCATGCTGGTGATCTGGTTCGTGCGAAACCATGTAGCCAAGGGCTTTGCCCTGGGCCGGGTGTGAGGAACTGACGATGGAATGGATGGCTTGGACGACCCCCACCGCAGCGTTCTTCGCGGCAATCGCGTTGTTGCTGGTGGGCATGACGGTGTGGGAACTGCGCTCGCCTTGCGTTGAGCGGCGCGGGTTTTTACCGATTGCTACCACCCGTGGTGATCGGCTGTTTATTGGTCTTCTCGGAAGCGCCTACCTGCATTTGCTGGTGATCGGCGCGACTGAATGGAGCATCTGGGTGGCGTCCGCGCTGTCCCTGGTGTGGCTGTTGGTTGTGATGCGTTGGGGTTAACCGGCAGGCGGGCCGCAGCTGTCGTTGTTGTCTGCCCCGCGAGGTTGGAGCTCTACCTAATAATTACCAGGAGGTGTCTATGTTGAACAAAAACAACAAACTGCGACATAGCGTGACGTTGGCGGCGATTTTCGCCCTGAGTGGCTTGAGTGCAACAGCCTGGGCGGACGCTTACGAAGACGCGGCAAAGAAATGGATTGGCAGCGAGTTCAAACCGTCCACGCTCACGCCTGAGCAGCAGCTCGAAGAGCTCAAGTGGTTTATCAAGGCGGCTGAGCCGTTCCGTGGCATGAAAATCAACGTGGTGTCGGAAACCCTGACCACCCACGAATATGAATCCAAGGTGCTGGCTAAAGCGTTCAGCGAAATCACCGGCATCACCCTGACCCACGACCTGCTGCAAGAAGGCGACGTGGTGGAAAAACTGCAAACGCAAATGCAGTCTGACAAGAACATCTACGACGGCTGGGTAAACGACTCTGACCTGATCGGCACCCATTTTCGCTACGGCAAAACTGAATCCATCACCGACCTGATGGCCAACGAAGGCAAAGAGTTCACCTCGCCGACCTTGGATTTAAAGGACTTCATCGGCATCTCGTTCACCACCGCGCCGGACGGCAAGATTTATCAATTGCCCGACCAACAGTTCGCCAACCTGTACTGGTTCCGTGCCGACTGGTTTGAACGCGCCGATTTGAAGGCCAAGTTCAAAGAGAAGTACGGCTATGAGCTGGGCGTGCCGGTGAACTGGTCCGCCTATGAAGACATCGCCAAATTCTTCAGCGAAGACGTCAAGGAAATCGACGGCAAACGCGTTTACGGGCACATGGACTACGGCAAAAAAGACCCGTCCCTGGGCTGGCGCTTCACCGATGCCTGGTTCTCCATGGCCGGCGGCGGCGACAAAGGCTTGCCTAACGGCTTGCCAGTGGACGAGTGGGGCATTCGCGTAGAGGACTGCCATCCGGTGGGCTCCAGCGTGACCCGCGGTGGCGACACCAACGGCCCGGCCGCTGTGTTCGCCACGCAGAAATACGTGGATTGGATGCGCGCCTACGCGCCGCCAGAAGCCCAGGGCATGACGTTCTCCGAGTCTGGCCCGGTGCCAGCGCAGGGCAACATTGCTCAGCAAATCTTCTGGTACACCGCGTTCACCGCCGACATGACCAAACCGGGCCTGCCAGTGGTGAACGCCGATGGCACGCCGAAATGGCGTATGGCGCCGTCGCCGCGTGGCCCGTACTGGGAAGAGGGCATGAAGCTCGGCTATCAGGACGTAGGTTCGTGGACGTTCCTGAAATCGACCCCGGAAAAGCAGCGTCTCGCCGCATGGCTGTACGCGCAGTTCGTGACCTCGAAAACCGTTTCGCTGAAAAAGACCATTCTGGGTCTGACGCCGATTCGTGAGTCGGACATTAACTCGCAAGCCATGACCGACATGGCGCCCAAACTGGGCGGATTGGTTGAGTTCTACCGCAGCCCGGCCCGCGTGCAATGGACGCCGACCGGCACCAACGTGCCGGACTATCCGCGTTTGGCGCAGTTGTGGTGGAGCCATATTTCGGAAGCAGCCAGCGGCGAGAAAACCCCGCAGGAAGCGCTCGACGGCTTGGCTAAAGACCAGGACGCGATCATGACGCGTCTTGAACGCTCGAAAGTGCAGCCAATCTGTGGTCCGAAAATGAACCCGGAAAAGGATGCGCAATACTGGTTCGACCAGCCGGGCGCACCGAAGCCGAAACTGGCTAACGAGAAGCCCAAAGGCGAGACCGTTAACTACAACGATCTGTTGAAGCAGTGGGAAGCGGCGCGTAAGTAAGCGGCGTTTTTCGTAAGGCATAAAAAAACGGCACCTTGAGGGTGCCGTTTTTTTATTGCGATCCCAAAACCTGTGGGAGCGTTTTTGCCGCGATGCTTTTGGCTTTGCCGGTTGCAGGAATCGCGGCTGAAGCCGCTCCCACAGGGATATCAGTCGTGCAGATGCTCAGCGGCGTACAGTGTGTTCTCCAGCAAGCATGCGCGGGTCATGGGGCCGACGCCGCCAGGCACTGGCGTGATCCAGCCGGCGCGGGGCAGGGCGGTGTCGTAAACCACGTCGCCCACCAGCTTGCCGTCTTCCTGGCGGTTGATGCCCACGTCGATGACCACGGCGCCAGGCTTGATCCACTCGCCTTTCACCAGGCCCGGCTTGCCCGCCGCAACCACCACCAGATCAGCGCGGCCGACGTGGCCAGCGAGGTCTTTGGTGAAGCGGTGTGTGACGGTCACGGTGCAACCGGCCAGCAACAGCTCCATCGCCATCGGACGGCCGACGATATTGGACGCGCCGACGATCACCGCATCCATGCCGTAAAGGTCGACGCCGGTGCTGGCCAGCAACGTCATGATGCCTTTAGGCGTGCACGGACGAAGCAGCGGAATACGCTGGGCCAGGCGGCCGATATTGAACGGGTGGAAACCGTCGACATCTTTGTCGGGGCGGATGCGCTCAAGCAGTTGCGAGGCATCGAGGTGCTCGGGGAGAGGCAGTTGCAGGAGGATGCCATCGATGGTGGCGTCATCGTTGAGCCGGTCGATCAGCTCGCGCAATTCATCCTGAGTGGTGCTGGCCGGTAGGTCATAGGCATGGGAGAGAAAGCCGACTTCTTCGCAGTCTTTACGCTTATGGGAAACGTACACCTGAGAAGCGGGATCGCTGCCGACCAGAATTACAGCCAGGCCCGGGGTACGAAGCCCTTGCTCGCTGCGTTCGGCGACACGTTGGGCGATCTGCTTGCGCAGGCTAGCGGCGATCGCCTTGCCGTCGATAAGTTGTGCGGTCATGACGCTTGGTTAACCATCGGAAATGATTGAAAAAGGACGCGCATTCTCGCATGACCGGCCGAGCGGGCAAAGGCGGGCGGTCAGCATTTTCCCGTAACTCCTTTATCTCACTGAATTTTTTACGTTTTAGTGTTGACGGCTGATGAGCTCGTCTATAACATTCGCCCCGCTTGTCGAGCACAGCCAAGTGCCCGTAGCTCAGCTGGATAGAGCATCCGCCTTCTAAGCGGATGGTCGCAGGTTCGAGTCCTGCCGGGCACGCCACAAGGCTGTTTGGCAATACAAGCAAAGCAACACAGCAACAACGCAATATGGTGGGCGTAGCTCAGTTGGTAGAGCACAGGATTGTGACTCCTGTTGTCGTGGGTTCGATCCCCATCGTCCACCCCATATTCGAAAAGACGCCAGACTTTAAACAGTCTGGCGTCTTTGCTTCAAAGCTTCGCGGACGTGGTGGAATTGGTAGACACACTGGATTTAGGTTCCAGCGCCGCAAGGCGTGAGAGTTCGAGTCTCTCCGTCCGCACCAACTAGCGCTGATCTCGGCGAACAAAAAAGGCAGCTCCGTTAAGGGCTGCCTTTTTTGTTTTCCGGTTTGCCGTTTTTCCAGTGTGTAATTTTCCTTCCTTTAATAAGCACGGGCGACATGCATGGCTCGGCTTATGTAGGAATTCCCTTATGAATCCACGACTGACGCACTGTGTGGTGACTTCTTGAGTTTTCGCCACTAGAATGCATGCCCTTGATTTCTGGGGCCGGAAACGGCCGGCTAACGTCTGTGCAACGAGGAATATTCATGCAAGTTTCTGTTGAAAATACTTCCGCTCTTGAGCGTCGTATGACCATTGGCGTTCCTGCTGAGCGCATCGAGACCGAAGTAAACAAGCGCCTGCAGCAGACTGCACGCCGTGCCAAAGTGCCGGGTTTCCGCCCAGGCAAAGTGCCGATGAGCGTTATCCGTCAGCGTTACGAAGACGCTGCTCGTCAGGAAGCCCTGAGCGACCTGATCCAAGCCACCTTCTACGAAGCTGTGGTTGAGCAGAAATTGAACCCGGCTGGCGCGCCAGCAGTTCAGCCAAAAACCTTCGAAAAGGGCAAAGACCTCGAATACGTCGCCACCTTCGAAGTGTTTCCTGAGTTCCAGGTCGCGGGCTTCGACGGTATCGCCATCGAACGCCTGCAAGCCGAAGTCGCTGATGCCGACCTCGACAACATGCTGGAAATCCTGCGCAAGCAAAACACCCGTTTCGAAACCGCTGACCGCGCCGCTCAGAAAGACGACCAGGTCAATATCGATTTCGTTGGCAAAGTAGATGGTGAAGCGTTCGCTGGCGGCTCGGCCAAAGGCACTCAACTGGTTATCGGCTCTGGACGCATGATCCCTGGCTTCGAAGACGGTCTGGTCGGCGCTAAAGCTGGCGAAGAGCGCGTGCTGAAGCTGACTTTCCCTGCTGACTACCAAAACCTGGAGCTGGCCGGTAAAGAAGCCGAGTTCACCGTCACCGTGAACAGCATTGCCGAGCCAAAACTGCCAGAACTGAACGACGATTTCTTCGCCCTGTTCGGTATCAAAGAAGGCGGCCTCGAAGGCTTCCGCGCCGAAGTTCGCAAGAACATGGAGCGCGAGCTGCGTCAGGCCATCAAATCGAAAGTTAAAAACCAAGTGATGGAAGGGCTGCTGTCGGCCAATCCTATCGAAGTGCCAAAAGCACTGTTGAGCAACGAAGTTGACCGTTTGCGCGTACAAGCGGTGCAGCAGTTTGGCGGCAACATTAAACCTGACCAATTGCCCGCCGAGCTGTTCGAAGAACAAGCCAAGCGTCGCGTTGTGCTGGGTCTGATCGTGGCCGAAGTGGTCAAGCAGTTCGAGCTCAAGCCTGACGAAGCCCGCGTTCGCGAGATGATTCAGGAAATGGCTTCGGCCTATCAAGAGCCTGAGCAAGTGGTGTCCTGGTACTACAAAAACGACCAGCAACTGAACGAAGTGCGTTCGGTTGTACTGGAAGAACAAGTTGTAGATACTGTTCTGCAGAAGGCCAATGTGACCGATAAGCAGGTCTCTTACGAAGAAGCGGTCAAGCCGGCGGAAGCTCCACAAGCAGCCTGACCCTAACGTCGTACGAGCAACCATAAGCCAGCCTTCGTGCTGGCTTATGTGTATTTGAGACATGACAAAAGCTAGGGAGCGTCGGATACATGTCCAGTAATCCTTTTATGCCGCAAATGCATGACATCCAGGCCGCTGGTGGTTTGGTGCCAATGGTCATCGAGCAGTCCGCCCGCGGCGAACGCGCTTATGACATCTACTCGCGCTTGCTCAAAGAGCGCGTGATTTTCCTCATCGGTCCAGTCGAAGACTACATGGCCAATCTGGTCGCAGCCCAACTGCTGTTTCTGGAAGCGGAAAATCCGGACAAAGACATCCACCTCTACATCAATTCCCCAGGCGGTTCGGTGACTGCGGGTATGTCGATCTACGACACCATGCAGTTCATCAAACCTGACGTGTCTACCATCTGCATCGGCCAAGCCTGCAGTATGGGTGCGCTTCTGTTGGCTGGCGGCGCCGCTGGTAAGCGTTACTGCCTGCCGCACTCGCGCATGATGATTCACCAGCCATTGGGTGGTTTCCAGGGGCAGGCTTCGGATATCGAGATTCACACCCGTGAAATCCTCACGATCCGTGATCGCCTGAACCAAATTCTGGCGCACCACACCGGTCAGCCGATCGAGGTGATTGCCCGCGACACCGACCGTGACAACTTCATGAGCGGCGAAGTCGCCGTGAATTACGGTCTGATCGACAAGGTTCTGAGCAAGCGGGAAATGGCTGCTCAGTAAGCCTTTTGGCAGCGGTCAGTAATACATGGCCGCCATGCGGGCTTGAAAATGCCCGCATTTGCCCTCATCTTGTGTTTCAAGCCTATCGGATTGGATTGAACGAATGACTGACACCCGCAACGGCGAGGACAACGGCAAACTGCTTTATTGCTCCTTCTGCGGCAAAAGCCAGCACGAAGTACGCAAATTGATTGCCGGCCCTTCGGTCTTTATCTGCGACGAGTGCGTTGACCTGTGCAATGACATCATCCGCGAGGAGGTGCAAGAAGCTCAGGCCGAGAGCAGCGCTCACAAACTTCCCGCGCCCAAGGAAATCAGCACCATCCTTGATCAGTATGTGATCGGGCAGGAACGCGCGAAAAAGGTGTTGGCGGTGGCGGTATATAACCACTACAAACGCCTCAACCAGCGCGACAAGAAAGATGATGTCGAACTGGGCAAAAGTAACATTCTGCTGATTGGTCCGACCGGCTCGGGTAAAACCCTGCTCGCCGAGACGCTGGCTCGCTTGCTGAACGTGCCGTTCACCATCGCTGACGCCACCACGCTGACCGAAGCCGGCTACGTCGGTGAGGACGTTGAAAACATCATTCAGAAGCTGTTGCAAAAGTGTGATTACGATGTAGAAAAAGCTCAGATGGGCATCGTCTATATCGACGAAATCGACAAAATTTCCCGCAAATCCGATAACCCGTCGATCACTCGTGACGTTTCTGGCGAGGGCGTGCAGCAAGCCCTTCTGAAGCTTATCGAGGGCACGGTCGCCTCCGTTCCACCACAAGGTGGTCGCAAGCATCCGCAGCAGGAGTTTCTGCAGGTGGATACGCGCAACATTTTGTTCATTTGTGGCGGCGCGTTTTCGGGTCTTGAGAAGGTTATTCAAGGCCGTTCGGCCAAAGGCGGGATCGGCTTCAACGCTGAAGTGCGCAGCATCGACCTGGGCAAAAAAGTCGGAGAATCCTTGCGTCAGGTTGAGCCTGATGACTTGGTCAAGTTTGGCTTGATTCCTGAATTTGTAGGTCGTTTGCCTGTTATCGCGACGTTGGACGAATTGGATGAGGCTGCGTTAATGCAGATTCTCACCGAGCCGAAAAATGCGCTCACCAAACAATACGCCAAGCTGTTCGAGATGGAAGGCGTGGACCTGGAATTCCGCCCGGATGCCCTGAAGTCTGTTGCTCACCGGGCTTTGGAGCGCAAAACCGGCGCCCGTGGGCTGCGATCCATTCTTGAAGGCGTATTGCTCGACACCATGTATGAAATCCCGTCTCAAACGGACGTGAGCAAAGTGGTGATCGACGAGAGCGTAATCGCGGGCACATCCAAACCGCTGTTGATCTACGAAAACAGTGAGCCGCCGGCAAAAGCTGCGCCAGACGCATAAAGCTCGGTTGTCACATGGTTAAACCAAAGGGGCCTGCGGGCCCCTTTGCTTTTTCCTGAACGAGCGCTTGTTTTTTGTTTGGGCTGCCCCCATCTTAGGTCCAAGGGTATTTCCCACCTGTTTACGGCCGAATGGCCGCCGTAGAGCTGAAAATCATGAAGACAACAGTCGAATTGCCTCTCTTGCCACTGCGTGATGTCGTGGTCTACCCACACATGGTGATCCCGCTGTTTGTGGGGCGCGAAAAATCTATTGAAGCCCTTGAGGCTGCGATGAGCGGCGACAAGCAGATCTTGCTAGTCGCGCAAAAGAACCCTGCAGATGACGATCCTACTGAAGACGCGCTTTACCGCGTCGGTACCGTAGCCACCGTGCTGCAATTGCTGAAACTGCCCGACGGCACAGTAAAGGTATTGGTCGAAGGCGAGCAGCGCGGCGCTATCGAGCGCTTCATCGAGATCGACGGCCATTGCCGTGCGCAGGTCGCGTTGATTGAAGAAGTCGATGCCGCCGAGCGCGAATCGGAAGTCTTCACCCGCAGCCTTCTGAGCCAGTTCGAGCAATATGTTCAGCTCGGCAAGAAGGTGCCGGCCGAGGTCTTGTCTTCCCTCAATAGTATCGATGAGCCCAGCCGCCTGGTTGACACCATGGCGGCGCACATGGCGCTGAAAATCGAACAGAAGCAAGAAATCCTCGAGATAACTGAGCTCGCCCAGCGGGTTGAGCACGTGTTGGCTCTGCTGGATGCTGAAATCGATTTGCTGCAGGTCGAGAAGCGCATTCGCGGCCGCGTTAAAAAGCAGATGGAACGGAGCCAGCGCGAGTACTACTTGAATGAGCAGATGAAGGCCATTCAGAAAGAATTGGGTGATGGCGACGAAGGCCATAACGAACTCGACGAATTGAAGAAGCGAGTCGAGAACGCCGGCCTTACTAAGGAAGCGCACACCAAGGCACAGGCTGAGCTGAACAAGCTGAAGCAGATGTCGCCGATGTCAGCCGAAGCAACTGTGGTTCGCTCCTATATTGATTGGCTAGTGAATGTGCCGTGGAAAGCTGAAAGTAAAGTTCGCCTGGATCTCGCCAAAGCCGAAGACATTCTCGACGCCGACCATTACGGCCTCGAAGAAGTAAAAGAGCGCATCCTCGAATATCTCGCCGTGCAGAAGCGCGTGAAAAAGGTGAAAGGTCCCGTGCTCTGTCTTGTTGGCCCACCTGGTGTGGGTAAAACCTCCCTGGCGGAGTCGATTGCTCACGCGACCAACCGCAAGTTCGTACGTATGGCGCTAGGGGGCGTGCGCGACGAGGCTGAAATCCGCGGTCACCGCCGTACCTATATTGGTTCCATGCCGGGTCGCCTGATTCAGAAGATGACGAAGGTTGGCGTGCGCAACCCGCTCTTCTTGCTCGACGAAATCGACAAGATGGGACAGGACATGCGCGGGGATCCCGCCTCGGCGTTGCTCGAGGTGCTCGACCCAGAGCAAAATCACAATTTTAACGACCATTACCTGGAGGTTGATTACGACCTGTCAGATGTGATGTTCCTCTGTACAGCGAACTCCATGAACATTCCAGCGCCTTTGCTGGATCGTATGGAAGTGATTCGTCTACCAGGCTATACGGAAGACGAAAAGGTCAATATCGCGGTGAAATACCTCGCACCGAAACAGCTTCAAGCCAACGGTTTGAAGAAAGGTGAGCTTGAGTTCGAGGAGGCTGCGATCCGCGACATGATCCGCTACTACACACGCGAAGCGGGTGTCCGTAGTCTCGAGCGTCAGATTGCGAAGGTTTGCCGGAAGGCCGTTAAAGAGCATTTCCGTGAGAAGCGTATGAAAGTCGTCGTGGCTGCTGACTCGCTCGAGCACTTTCTCGGAGTCAGTAAATACCGCTACGGACTGGCCGAGCAGCAAGATCAGATTGGGCAGGTCACCGGGCTTGCGTGGACCCAGGTTGGCGGCGAGTTGCTGACGATCGAAGCGGCTGTTGTGCCTGGCAAAGGCCAGTTGATAAAGACCGGCTCTTTGGGCGATGTAATGGTGGAATCCATTACCGCAGCACTCACCGTGGTGCGCAGTCGAGCCAAGAGTCTGGGGGTCGCGCTCGACTTCCATGAGAAGCGCGACATTCACATTCACATGCCGGAAGGGGCGACCCCTAAAGATGGCCCCAGCGCCGGCGTAGGCATGTGTACGGCCCTGGTTTCAGCGCTTACGCAAATACCGGTTCGAGCAGATGTGGCCATGACTGGCGAGATCACTTTGCGCGGTCAAGTTCTCGCAATCGGCGGCTTGAAAGAAAAACTTCTTGCGGCTCATCGCGGCGGAATCAAGATTGTGATTATTCCCGAAGAGAACGTTCGTGATCTGAAAGAGATTCCAGAGAATATTAAGGCTGACCTGCAGATTAAACCGGTTAAATGGATTGACGAGGTCCTGCAAATTGCGCTGCAATACGCGCCGGAGCCCTTGCCCGATGCGGCTCCGGAGATGGTTGCAAAGGATGACAAACGCGAGACTGATTCCAAGGAGCGAATTAGCACGCATTAGCCGGGGGGCTTCCTTGACACATTTTTAGAGCCCTTGTTATAAAGCGGCTCTTCTTGTGCCAAATGGCCTTCCAGCACCGTTTTTGCTTTCACCCAAAAATTAAGAAATAAACTCAAACAGGAATAAGGGGACTTAGAGTGAACAAGTCGGAACTGATTGATGCTATCGCTGCATCTGCTGATATCCCGAAAGCTGTAGCTGGCCGTGCGCTGGACGCAGTAATCGAATCCGTAACTGGCGCTCTCAAGGCTGGTGATTCGGTTGTACTGGTAGGCTTCGGTACTTTCGCTGTTAAAGAGCGCGCTGCTCGTACTGGCCGTAACCCACAGACTGGTAAGCCGATCAGCATCGCTGCTGCTAAGATCCCAGGCTTCAAAGCTGGTAAAGCTCTGAAAGACGCCGTTAACTAAGCGTCTTTCTGGTTTTGCCCACCTCGGCCAGCGTAATGCTGGCCGAGTCGCGAGGCGGTAGAGCAGAGCTGGTTAGATTACCGGCTCCGCGCAACGAGGTTCGATACGAGCCTTGATCGCCCCGCCAGCTACGAGAAGGCGCATCCTCGGATGCGCCTTTCTTCTATCCGGATTCTACCCACGCTCCACGGCCGCTTATTTCAGTACGGTCGTTTCTGGGGGACGCATGCTGCAGAACATCAGGGACAATTCACAAGGCTGGATTGCCAAGACCATCATCGGTGTCATCGTTGCCTTAATGGCATTCACGGGCATTGAGGCTATTTTCACTTCTCAAAGCACCGCGCAACAGGCTGCCAAGGTCAATGGTGAAGAAGTAAGCCAAAACGAACTGAGCCAGGCGATGGAAGCCCAGCGTCGCCAGTTGATGCAACGCCTCGGTAAAGATTTCGACGCTTCGCTGCTCGACGATAAACTGCTGCGTGAAGCAGCTTTGAAAAGTTTGATCGAGCGCAAACTGCTGCTGCAGAGCAGCAAAGACGCACATTTCGCATTTTCCCAGCCCGCTCTGGATCAGTTGATTCTGAACACCCCAGAGTTCCAGGTAGACGGCAAATTCAACTCCGACCGTTTCGACCAGGTTATTCGGCAGATGGGGCACACCCGTCTCCAGTTCCGTCAAATGCTTGAGCAAGAAATGCTCATCGGCCAGTTGCGTGCAGGCGTGTCCGGTAGCGGCTTTGTGACTGACGAAGAAGTGCAAAACTTCGCCCGTCTGGAAAAACAGACCCGTGACTTCGCGACGTTGACGCTCAAGGCGGATCCCAAAGCGGTGAAGCTTTCTGACGATGACATCAAAGCCTACTACGACGAAAACGCCAGTCAGTTCATGAGTCCGGAACAGGTCGTTCTTGATTATATCGAGCTGAAGAAAGAAGCGTTCTTCAGCAAGGTGGAGGTCAGCAATGAGGACCTCCAAGCCGCGTACGAGAAAGAAATTGCCAACCTCGCTGAGCAACGCGAGGCCGCGCACATTCTTATCGAAGTGACCGACAAGCAAACCGACGAGCAGGCTAAAGCGAAGATTGATGAGATCAAGCAGCGTCTGGACAAAGGCGAAGATTTCGCCAAGTTGGCCAAAGAGCTGTCCGAAGATCCAGGCTCCAAAGCTAGCGGTGGCGACCTCGGCTATGCCGGTAAAGGTGTCTACGATCCTGCCTTCGAAGAAGCACTCTATGCGTTGGACAAAGGCGCTGTTTCGGCCCCGGTACGCAGCAGTTTCGGCTGGCACATCATCAAGTTGCTGGGCGTTCAGGCACCCGAAATACCGACCCTCGCCAGCTTGAAAGATAAACTGACCCGCGAGCTGAAAACCGCGCAGGTTGAGCAGAAATTCGTTGAGGCCAGCAAGGCGCTCGAAGACTCCGCATTCGAAGCGTCGGACCTCAGCCAACCCGCGCAAGAACAGGGCCTGCAGGTGCAAACCAGCGCGCCGTTCGGTCGCGAAGGGGGAGAGGGTCTGACCGCGAACCGTCAGGTGTTGCAGGCAGCGTTCAGCCCGGAAGTGTTGGAAGAAGGCTCGAACAGCGGAGCCATCGAACTCGATCCCGACACCGTGGTGATTGTGCGCGTCAAAGAGCACAAAAGGCCCGAGCAGCAGCCGCTTGAAAAAGTCACCGCTGCGATTCGCGAGCACTTGATTCAATTGCGCGCCGCTGAGGCGGTGGAAACCAAAGGCAAGGCGATGGTGGCTGATCTGCGCGAGGGCAAAACCCCAGTCGCTCAGGCCAAAGGTCAGCAAGACTGGAAGGTCGTGGAAGCTGCAACCCGTAGCCAGGAAGGTATCGAACCTTCCGTGTTGCAGGCGCTGTTTCGCATGAGCAAACCGGAATCGGCCGACAAACCCACCTTCACCGGCGTCACCCTGGCTAACGGCGACTATGTCGTCGTGCAGCTCAAAGGTGTCAGCGAGCCGAAGGAAAGCTTGAGCGAAGAAGACAAGGCGATGTACCGCCGCTTCCTCGCGTCGCGCAGTGGCCAGCAAGACTTCGCTGCGTTCCGCGCCGAACTGGAAGCCAAGGCGAAAATCGAGCGTTTCTAAGCATTCGATTTAGCCAATAAAAAGCCCCGCGTTATGCGGGGCTTTTTATTGGGGTGCCGGCGGCAGAGGGCGAGCGTTAAGATGGCCGTTTTCTGCCGCCGTTGGAGTCTTCGATGCACGCGTCCCTTCCTTCTATTGCCTTTGCTGGCATCGGCCTGATGGGGCTGCCCATGTGTCAGCGGTTGTTGTCGGCCGGCTACACCCTGACCGTCTGGAACCGTTCACCGGAGAAATGCGCGCCGTTGGTAGCCGCCGGTGCCCGCCAGGTCAGCACCCCTGCCGAGCTGTGCGCTCACGCCGATGTGGTGATGTTGTGCCTCGCCGATACGCGCGTCGTGCGCAAGGTCGTGTTCGGCGAAAACGGCGTAAAGGACGGCGCGAAAGCGGGGCAGTTACTTGTCGATTTCTCCAGCCTGGAACCTGCCGCCACCCGGGAAATGGCCGCTGAATTGGAAAGCCGTACTGGCATGCATTGGCTGGACACTCCGGTATCGGGAGGCGTGGCCGGTGCCGAGGCGGGCACATTGACCATTATGGCCGGTGGGCGCGAAGTGGACATTGAGCGCGTTCGCCCTGTCCTGATGAACCTGGGGCAGCGTCTCACCCGTATGGGCTCCGTAGGGGCGGGCCAAGTCACCAAGGTATGCAATCAAATGATCGTTTCCTGCAATGCGCTGGTGATTGCTGAAGTCGTCGCGCTAGCGGAAAAATCCGGCGTCGATGCGGGTGTGCTGGCTTCAGCTTTGGCCGGTGGCTTCGCTGATTCCAAGCCGCTGCAAATTCTCGCGCCGCAAATGGCCGCGAGCCAATTCGAGCCCATCAAGTGGCATGTGCGCACCTTACTGAAAGACTTGGATACTGCCGTGAAACTTGCTCGTGAGCATGACTCAAGTACCCCGATCAGCGCATTGGCTGCGCAACTGATGCGCTTGCATGGCGCCAACGTCGGCAATCTTGAGCGCGACCCGGCAACGCTTATTGAACTGTACCGGGAGAAGCATTGATGAACGTCGCGGCCAATATCTCCCTGCTGTTCACCGAGCTACCGCTGCTCAAGCGTATCGGCGCTGCCGCTGCGGCGGGTTTTTCAGGCGTCGAAGTGCAATATCCCTATGAAGTCCCGGCTATTCAGTTCAAGGAAGCCTTGGCGGCTGCCGGGCTGCCGTTGCTACTACTCAACATCGCTGCGCCCGACCTTGCCTCTGGCGGCCCAGGCCTGGCCGCCGTGCCCGAGCGTCGCGAGGCGTTTGCCCAGGCTTTGCAGGAGGCGCTTACCTACGCTGCCATGGTGCGCCCGCAATGTGTCAACGTGTTGCCAGGGCGCCTGGCTCAAGGCGTGAGCCGCGACCAAGCGCTTGCGACGCTCGTCGATAACGTGCGGATGGCAGCCGAAGCCTTCCGGCCTTTGGGAATTAAAGTGCTCAGCGAGGCGATCAATCCCCTGGATATGCCAGGCTTCTTAATCAACACGCCGGAGCAATTGCGCGCGCTAGTCAACGCCGTGAATCACGAAAATTTCGCCGCCCAGCTCGACCTTTACCACATGGCGCGCCAGGGCCTGGATTTGTCTCAGGCAATTGCCGATTTGGCAGGAGTGATTGGCCACGTACAGTTCGCCGACTGTCCTGGCCGCAATCAGCCAGGCACCGGCAGCATTGATTTCGCCTCGGCCTTGGAGGCGTTGCGCCAGGCCGGATACACGGGCTGGCTGAGTGCCGAATACCGCCCCAGCGAGGGGACCGACGCTTCCCTGGCCTGGCTTTCGCAATGGCGCAGCGCCGGGATGCTTAGTCCTCAGTAGTGCTGTCGAGCTTCCAATAGCCAGCGGCCTTCAGAAAGTTCTCGTCAACACCGAAGTCATTGAGCAGTACGCGACGCACGCGACGCGATGTTGCCGACTCCGCGGCGATCCAGGTGTACAGCGAGCCACTCGGCAGCGTGATGGTTTTCACCGCGCTGAGCAGATTCTCCCCCTGGTCTCGGTGCAACCATTGCACCGCCACGTTCGCCGCGCTGCGCAAGGTTTGCTGCTCGGCGGCGTCGGCCACTTCGATCAACGCCAGCACCTGACGCCCGGGCGGTAGTTCCTCTAGGCGCCGTGCAATAGCGGGCAGAGCGGTTTCGTCGCCGATCAGTAAGTAGCTGTCGAACATGTCGGGCACGATCATCGAACCGCGTGGCCCGCCTGCATACAGGTGCTGCCCCGGTGCTGCCTGCTCTGCCCAGGTGGAAGCGGGGCCGTCGCCGTGCAGCACGAAATCGATATCCAACTCGCCCGCCGCCGCGTCGTAACGGCGCGGCGTGTAGTCGCGCATCGCCGGCTTGGGCCCCTCGGTTTCCGCTCCAGCGTGGAGTGCTTCCAGCGCCGCTTGCTGCTCCGGTGTCTGGGCGAAAAACAGTTTTATATGGTCGTCGCTTCCCAAACTGATAAAACCCGCTAGGTCCGGGCCGCCAAGGGTGATGCGGCGCATATGGGGGGTCAGCTCGGTAACGCGGATCACATCCAGGCGACGACGTTTAATTTCATGCATCACGCGGTGAATGCCCGCTGCGTTGGGTTGTGTCATTGCGCGCTCTCCGGGTTGGTTGGAGCCGGCTGTGGGCCGGCAGCGATGGCGGTGGCGGCGGCATTCAGCAAATCGCGCACGCGGATGATTTCCGCCTCGCTCCATTGCCCATGGTGCAGCTGCAACGCGTGCCGCAGGTTATGCACCGCCTCGTGAATTTGTGCCGGCCGGTCATGGCCGCGCATTGAGCGTTTACTGACTTCCAAGCGCACCCTGAGCCCGTCCAGCGCCACTTGCTGCTCAGCGAGCGAGGCGCGGCCAGTGTCGGTCGCGGTGTAGAGCTTTTTGCCGTGCTGCGCATCGCCGGCAATCAGGTCGCTTTCTTCAAGAAAGGTTAGCGTTGGGTAAATAACCCCTGGGCTTGGGGCATACGCGCCTTCAAACATATCTTCAATTCGGCGGATCAGGTCGTAGCCGTGGCTGGGTTGTTCAGCGATCAGCGCCAACAACAACAGTTTCAAATCGCCTGGTGCAAACACCCGTGGTCCGCGTCCGCCGCGCCCACCGGGGCGGCGTTCGAACTCATCGGTTTCACGCATATGGAAGGGATGGTGATGGTGGTCTCTCATCGTTTTACTCTCGTCTCGGGTTTCTAAGATATAACGTAAGATATATCGTATAGATCTGGCAAGCCGTTTCGACCAGCGGTAACTGCCGCGTTCCGCCAGAGCTCCGCGCAGAAAGCGAGAAAAAATCGCGTTACATAAGGTTTACGAATGTTCACAGACACCGCATCGCAGAGGCTCTAGATTGGACCCTCGGGCTTTGTCCTACAGTTTTTTGCGTAGCGGCGACGTCAGCGTAGATAAGAACAACAAAAGAGAACTCCTTTATGTCCAGTGCTACTCAGGCGGCCAATGCTTGGCGTGTCTTGTTTTTGCTGTTCCTTGCGAACCTGTTCAATTTCTTCGACCGCAGCATTCCGGCGATCATCATCGAGCCCTTGCGCCATGAATGGAGCCTGAGCGACCTGCAGCTCGGCCTGATTGGCACCGCTTTTACCATCGTCTACGCGATCGCCGGCGTGCCGTTGGGGCGCATGGCCGACACTGGTTCGCGCAGCAAAATCATGGGCTGGGGACTGATGGTGTGGAGCGGTCTGACTGCGGTTAACGGCTTCGTTTCGGGATTTTGGAGCTTTCTTCTGGTGCGCATGGGCGTTGGCATCGGTGAAGCAAGTTACGCGCCTGCCGCCAACTCGCTGATCGGCGATCTCTTTCCCGCCAACAAGCGCGCCCGTGCCATGGGTATTTTCATGTTGGGCCTGCCGCTGGGCTTGTTGCTCGCCTTCTTTACCATCGGTGCGATGGTGGAAGCCTTTGGCAGTTGGCGGGCGCCATTTTTCATCGCCGCCGTTCCGGGCATGATCCTGGCCGTCTTTATGTTCTTCATCCGCGAACCACAGCGTGGCGCGGCCGAGGTGGTGCAAGTGGCGGCGGTCAAGGTCGATCGCCCGGTTCTCAAGGTGTTGAGCATCCGTACATTCTGGTGGCTGGTGGTCGCCGGGCTGTGCTTCAACTTCGCAACCTATGCCTGTAACTCGTTCATGGTGCCGATGCTGCAGCGCTACTTCCTGATGCCGCTGGGGCAGGCCGCAGTTGCTACCGGCATCATTGTCGGCATTACCGGGCTTGTTGGCTTGACGGTCGGCGGCTGGTTTGCCGACAAGGCGCACCAACGTTCCGAGCGTGGTCGTCTGTGGATGGCTGCGGCGTCGCTGGCCATTTCTACGGTCGCGACAGGCTGGGCGTTATCGCTTGGTGCCGGAAGCATTGCTTTGTTCGTGGCAATTTTTAGTCTTGGTTGGCTGTTTTCCTACAACTTCTACACCTGTGTTTACACCTCGATTCAAGACGTAATCGAACCGCGACTGCGTGCAACCGCAATGGCACTTTTCTTTGCCGGTCTGTACCTGCTCGGTGGTGGGCTTGGTCCAGTCGTGGTTGGTTGGCTGTCCGACCATTTCGCGCATTCAGCGATGTATGCCGCAGGTGCTGCCGAAATGAGCGAGGCGTTTAAAGCGGTTGGCTTGCACGACGCGATGTACCTTATACCGATCGCGATGCTGCTGACCCTGTTGGCATTGATTCAGGCCGCGCGGCATTTGCCAAAAGATGCGCTGGCCATGCGGCAATCCATGGAAGCCAACGCTGCATAACTTACGACTACAAATAAAAAGGCCCGCATGCTGCGGGCCTTTTTTATTTGTAGTCGTGAAAGATAGGGTCATTGCGCTCGATGAATGTACGTTACTTGTTGTAGAAACAATACTTCGTTATGTACGATTTTTTCTGCTGAAATAAATAACAGCCGGTAGTTTTATTAGTTTCCCTTGTTTTAAGGGAGGTTTCATACATTTGGCACGGTCGCCCCTTGCACACGCGTTGTCTTGTTTGGCGTAGCTTTAGTTTTATTCTTCGCCGCATAGAACTGCTGCCGTGCATATAAAAAGCTGGAAGTCTTATATTTTCACCGTGAGTTGTCAGGAGTGGCTGCGAAAGTACGCCGCAGGCGTTGCTGTGGGCGGCTTTACCCTTCTTGTGTGCCTCCCCGCTAGTGCCGATAAACCGACATCTTATTATCCCTCAGGTGTAACTCCTATCGAGCAGGAGTCGGACCGGCGCGAAAAGTTATTACTTGAGGAGAAAATCGCGCGGGAATTAAAGGAAAACCAACAAAAAATAAAGCAGCAAAGCAAGAGCGAGGCTTCGTCGGCGAGCCCGAAAGTTTCGCCTAAACAAAAAGAAGAAGGCGACTAGCGTTGCGGAGGGCGGCTTATATAGAACCGGTTTCTGCAATCAAAATCACGATTATTTAACTTGAGCTCATTATGAACAAACATTGTTTTCGCCTCATCTTCAGCAAACCCTTAGGTTTTTTAATTCCGGTCGCCGAAATCGCTACTGCCCAACGCAAACCTGGGCAGCGGCAGGGGCCTGCTGCTAGTGCAGTTGCACCTAAACCGCCGGCTTTTTCGATTAAGCATCTCGCACTTTCTATGTGGGTGGCCGCTGTTCCAAGTTGGGCCACCGCAGAAATTTTGCTGGATCGCAGCACCGGCGCCACGGTATCCAGCGCCGTCAATCGCGTGCCGGTGATCGAGATCGCCAATTTAATGGTTCAGACGGCCGTGCAGTACGAGAAATTATTGGAATACTCGAAGGATCTAGCCTCTGGACGCTTCGATGCCGATGAACATGTTTATGCCAACTTGAAAGACACGAGCAAAGGAAGCACTGAAGAAAGTCCATATCAAAACATGCTCGTGCCGCCTAAAACCACGGCGGCCGTTGAGAGCAGTGTTGCCGACGCGACCAAGAAGGGGCCCCCCGTTGCCAGCCGTCCCGCGAAGAATGTTGCGCAGACCGATGTGGCTGGTGAGAGCAGTGTTGCCGGCGCGACCAAGAAAGGGCCCCCCGTTGCCAGCCGTCCCGCGAAGAATGTTGCGCAAACCGATGTGGCTGGTGAGAGCAGCGTTGCAGAGCCGGTGTTAAGGCGTAAGGCTAACAACACTGCGCCAACCAAGCGGACCGGCGGTGTTTTCGATACGGCGCGGTTGAGATCAGACGATGCTCATCACGTTGTGGTGCAGGTGGGTACAGATCAGGTTGTGCGCGAGGCCGCGGCAAATCTCGCCCAGAAGCATCCTTTCAACACCACTCAATATGCTCGGTTGAAAGACGGCAGCTTGATTCTGGTGGGCGGGGAGCCTCAAGTGAATCCGACGCAAACGCTTAAAGTGCAAGTGGTTGGACATGGCATCGGAAACCATATCGGCGCAGCGAATGCGACGGAAGTACTCGGTTTCGTTAAAGAAGTGGAATCCCAGTTCGGCAAGCCGGTAGATAAGTTAACACTGAACGGCTGCCGTACTAACTGCTTGGCTGGCCAGCTGCAAGATGATTTGCCGTTCGTTAGAGTCAAGGGTTTCGAAAAACCCATTGCCATTAACAAGGACGGCAAGCGTTACGAAGTTGATGCAACGGACAACAACGCACTTGCGAAAAAAGGTGCAACCAAAGCGGCTGATGGGAAAGGGGCAATGCCCCAGGCGAAAGAAGCGCAAGCGCCGCAATCCAGCAGCTCTGATGATGCGGCGAATAAGATCACTGACGGTTTTGAATCGGCCAATACGCCTTACAAGGCGAAGATAGTTAGGTGGTACGAGTCCAATGAGACAATCAGCGGCGAGCGTTATGACTTCTTACGGCAGATAAGAAATAAAGTCTCAACGCAACTTTCTAACGGCCCCGTCCTGTTTGGCGAAAATCACGGTTTTGCAGATCAGCACACAGTCATCCGCAGTCTAATTGCTGATGGAATGGTAAAGAATCTGCTAGTGGAAGACGTTCCTTTTAGTAGGGATTTAGCGGTCAATGGAGGGCAAAATGTCCTAAAGTTGGTAAAGGAAAAAGGTTACGACTCGGTCGAGCATTATTTAGATACTTCCACAATTAGTCCTCGTCTGAGGAGAGATCCTGAAATTTTGCGCGGGCTTGTTGATTTCTATTCAAGTCGCGAAGATTTTTCCAGTTCGTATAGTCAGACGCTGATTGACGCGATGAGAGCAGGCATCAACATCTATCCTATTGATGTTCGCCGAAAGGAGCTTACTGGACCCGACTACGACAGGGATTTTCGCAACAAATACATGGCGTGGAACATAAAAAAACTACCAGGTCTGAACGGACCGGGAACGATCGGTTCATTCGGTGCGCTTCATACAACAATTTCCGAACATAACGGCCGCCTAATTCCGACACTCCAAGAATTAGCGGGTATCGATAATTCAAGGGTCTATAACCTGACCCCAGCCTTTCAAGATTTTGAGACAGGGAAGTTTCATCCGCGCTGGGGCGAGTTAAGTAAAGGCGACGTGGCCGACCCTGGGATTTATATGAACTCACTGGAAGCTAAAAAAACCAATTCATCACTGATTGGTTGGAAAGGTCAGAACGATGGAAAGCTGAGTTACGTTCCAGCCAAATATCAGAACCGAATAGTCGTCGACTCGGCTAACAACTCCGGTTCACAGGTTAAAGCCAATAAACTGCTGCAAAAGTACCCAGTGAATACATTGCTGCTCAAGGATCTCGGCGGTGGTCGGCTGGAATACGTCGCTGGCCAGTTTGTCACGCCTAACGACTATACAACTAGAACCGCAAAAATCACTGTGTTGAGAGACTCATCAGCGGTGGGAGACGCTACTTCACAGAAAGGCGTGGTTGCCGCGCTGTCCCGTAAGCTATCCAACAACTTGGCAGTCAAAAAAATTGAAATCGTGAAAGTGTCAAAAAAATCGGTATCGGCACCGTCACACACGCTTTAGTCATCTACTGATCGGTAATTATCCGAACATAAGCCTGGTCGCGGTCACCCGCCACCAGGCTTTTTTATTGGGCATTGGTGCGGGTTTAAATTAGCTGACCTTCAACACCAACTTGCCGAAGTTTTCACCGCTGAACAGTTTCAACAGGGTCTCGGGGAACGTTTCCAGACCGTCGACAATGTCTTCCTTGCTCTTCAACTTGCCGGCTCCCATCCAGCCGCCCATTTCTTTGGCGGCGTCGGCGAATTGGCTGGCGTAGTCCATGACCACGAAGCCTTCCATGCGTGCGCGGTTGACCAGCAGCGACAGGTAATTGGCCGGACCTTTTACGTTTTCTTTGTTGTTGTACTGGCTGATGGCGCCACAGATGACGATGCGTGCTTTCGGCGCGATGCGGGTCAGCACGGCGTCAAGGATCTCGCCGCCGACGTTATCGAAATACACATCGACGCCTTTCGGGCATTCACGTTTCAGGCCGGCGTGCAGGTCTTCGTTTTTGTAGTCGATGACGCCGTCAAAACCGAGCTCGTCTTTGAGCAGCTTGCACTTCTCGGCGCCGCCAGCGATGCCGATCACACGGCAGCCTTTGATTTTAGCGATCTGGCCGACCACGCTACCCACCGCACCGGCCGCGCCGGAAATCACCACGGTGTCGCCTTCTTTTGGCTGGCCCACATCCAGGAACGCGAAGTAGGCGGTCATGCCTGTCATGCCCAGTGCCGAGAGGTACAGCGGCAGGGGCGCGCGATTAGGGTCTACCGGATAGAAGCCTTTGGGCTCGCCAAGGAAATAATCCTGAACGCCCAGTGCGCCGTTCACATAAGTGCCGACCGGGAATTTGTCGTTTTGCGAGGCGATTACTTTGCCCACGCCAAGCGCGCGCATCACTTCGCCAATACCCACCGGCGGGATGTACGACTTGGCATCGTTCATCCAGCCGCGCATGGCCGGGTCCAGAGACAGGTATTCGTTTTTAACCAGAATCTGACCGGGGCCGGGTTCGCCGACTGCGTTTTCCACATAGCTGAATGTGTCGCGGCTCGGCAGGCCCACGGGACGTTGGGCGAGCAGAAATTGGCGATTGAGTTGGGTGGTCATGGCATTCACTCGTGGCAGGGAAACAGTGGTGATAGACCTCCGCCGGCCCGAGGGCAAGGTTTGGTCGTTAGCGGAATGCAGGCTTATCCATCTGCTAAATGGTCAGCCGCCGTGCTTTATCACTGCGCTGGATTACGGCTACTCGCGGCCTTCAATAGTGCTGACGCGCGGTGCGTGGGGCTGGCTAGACTTGCCAGCCAGAACAATTCGATACCACTAAAGAGGGATAAGGGAATGGGCATGACTTTCTCCGGCCAGGTTGCTCTGGTCACCGGCGGTGCCAACGGCATTGGCCGAGCCACAGCGCAGGCTTACGCGGCCGAAGGCCTGAAAGTAGTGGTGTCGGATGTGGACGTAGCGGGCGGCGAAGGCACGGTGCAGTTGATTCGCGAGGCCGGCGGCGACGCCACGTTTATCCGCTGCGACGTAACCAAAGACGCGGAAGTACAAGCGCTGATGGCCGGTGTGGTCGAGGCATATGGCCGTTTGGATTACGCGTTCAACAACGCCGGCATCGAGATCGAAAAAGGCCGCGTGGCTGAAGGCAACGAAGCCGAGTTCGACGCGATCATGGGCGTCAACGTCAAAGGCGTGTGGCTGTGCATGAAGTACGAGCTGCCGTTGATCATGGCGCAGGGTGGCGGGGCCATCGTCAACACCGCCTCGGTGGCCGGCCTTGGCGCTGCGCCGAAGATGAGCATTTACGCGGCCTCGAAACACGCCGTGATCGGCCTGACCAAATCGGCAGCGATTGAATATGCGAAGAAGAAAATTCGCGTGAACGCCGTGTGCCCGGCCGTGATCGACACTGACATGTACCGCCGTGCCCACGAGGCCGATCCAACCAAAGCCAACTTCGTCGCCGCCATGCACCCGGTCGGCCGTATCGGCAAGGTTGAGGAAATTGCCGCCGCGGTGATGTACCTGTGCAGCGACAACGCCGCGTTTACCACGGGTCATTCGTTGGCAGTGGATGGTGGGTCGACTGCTATTTGATTGGGGTTTGATTCATCGCGGCCAACCGCACTCGCGAATGACTGCGAATGTTCGCCGATCCCGTAGGAGCGAGCTTGCTCGCGAAGCTTTTGAGGGTTAAGCGCTTCGCGAGCAAGCTCGCTCCTACAACGGCTGCGGCGGCCGGCCTAAACCAGCGCCCGATACTGCACTTCAAACCCCAGCTCACACGATTCTCCCTGCGCCAACAACCGCAACCCCGGCCGCCCTGGCAGGTGGTGCGCGTTTACCGGATGGCTCACCGGCTCCACGCAAAAGAACGGCTTATCGAGCGGGCAAAACAGCAGAAAGAATTCGCTGCCCGTCGCCTGCATTTCCAGTTCATAGCCAGCATCCGCCTGGCTGATCAACACGCGACCATCCCAGCCGGTAAAGCCGTTATCCACCAGCTCGTTCGGTAGCGAGGCGCCGTCGCGGAAATTCCACGCTGGCGGCAGCTCAGTCAGTTCGGTCGGCAACCGTCCTTCATCACACAGCCATACCTGGTCTGCATGAATCTGTAAGCGCGTGCTTGTTGTGCGCGGTAGATACGGATGCAAGCCCAGGCCATGCCAGCACGGTTGTTCGGCCAGGTGAGTGACCTGAAGCTGAATGCTAAGGCGTCCGTTGTTCAGGCGAATATGTTGTTCGGCGCGGTAGGCGAACGGCAGGCTGCTGTCCAGCCGCAGCACCAGGTTCGACTGACCGTGTTCCACCACCTGCCACGCTTGCTGCCAGGCGCTGCCGTGAATCGGTAAGGGATCGTTGGCGGCGTTGGGTTCCAGTGCCAGCCAGCCTTGCGGGCAATCGAAGCCACCGTTGCTGATGCGGTTGGACCAAGGCGCCAATGGGTAGCAGCCTAGTTGCCGTGGACCTTCGATATCCGGCGGGCATGGGCGCAGCAAATCGAGCTGATCGCTCAGGCGCTTCCAGGCCACCAGGCTGCCGCCAATGGAAGGGGCCACGGTGAGGCGGGTGAGGGCGTCTTCGATACTGACGAAATCGCTAGCATTCATGGGGTCATCAGCCTGTAGGGAAAGGCGCACGTTGCTGTGCGCATTGGTGTCGTTATGCCGCAGATTTGCCGCGTTTGCAGGGGTGTCATCGTACAACCGCTGGGATATGATGGCCGCCTGCCCGTTAGCCGAGAAAGACCGTCGACATGGAAATCCCAAGCCCCCAGCCACGTGTGCGCCGCAAGCATCGCAGCCTCGCTCAAGAGTTGGTGACCGAGTTGTCGCAGCAGATTCGCGATGGCTTGATCAAGCGGGGTGAGAAACTGCCCACCGAGTCGGCCATCATGGAAGCGCAGGGCGTTAGCCGGACCGTGGTGCGCGAAGCCCTGTCGCGTTTGCAGGCCTCGGGCCTGGTGGAAACCCGTCACGGCATCGGCACCTTCGTGCTCGACACCCCAAGCCCCAGCGGTTTTCGCATCGACCCGGCAACCATCGTCACCCTGCGCGACGTGTTGGCCATTCTCGAATTTCGTATCAGCCTGGAAGTGGAGTCGGCTGGCCTGGCGGCGCAGCGTCGTACCGCGGCGCAGCTGCAAGCCATGCGTGAAGTGCTGGATGCCTTGCGCGAAAGCGCGGCTCATTCGGGCGATGCGGTGGCCTCGGATTTCCAGTTTCACCTGCTGATTGCCGAAGCCACCGGCAACCGCTATTTCACCGACATCATGAGCCACCTGGGTACCAGCATCATTCCGCGTACGCGGATCAATTCGGCGCGCCTGGCCCATGATGATCAGCGCCATTACATGGCCCGGCTTGAACGTGAGCACGAGCAGATTTTCGAAGCCATTGCCCGCCAGGATTCCGATGCAGCTCGCGCTGCTGTGCGCCTGCACCTGACCAACAGCCGCGAACGGCTGCGTCAGGCCCACGAAGCCGCCCAGGCCGGCCAGGAATAACTGGCCTCAGCCACGGCGCGGACCGCTGCGCCGGTAGGTCAGCAGCACAATGCCACTCACCACAATCAGCCCGCCGATGATCTGTCCGGGGCTGAGCAACTGCCCCAGAATCAGCCAGCCGAACACCAGGCTGGCCACCGGTTCGACGTTCATCACGGGCGCGTTGCGCGCCATGTCCAAGCGCGTCATGCAGATGAACAAGGTGGAAAACGCGACGCCATAGAGCACTACCAAACACGCCAGCGCGACCCAGCCGGTGGGCGCCGAGGGCAAGCCGAGGCCGCCCGGCATCACGCCGCTGACGCCGGCAATGGCCACGCTGGAAAACACGATGAGCATGGTCAACATGCTGCGCACGGTGCCGACCATGCCGGCGAGTTTGTGGTCGGTAATCCACAGCGCCACGGCAAACACCATGGCCGCGCCAATACCGAACAGCACGCCTTCGACCCACTCGATACCGTCGTCCACGCCGTTGAGCCGCGAAGGCACATCCAGCGCGAATACCAGGCCAAACAGAATCACGCCCATCAGCAACATGGCGCCCGGGGTCGGCCGTGCGCCGCCCAGTGCCCAGGTGAGCAGCACCAACAAAATGGGCGCGATATTGACGATCAACAGCGCCAACGCCACCGGAATACGCGCCACGGTCGAATACACACAAAAGCTCTGAGTGGCGATCAACAGCCCCAACGCCAACTGCCACGGCCAGGTGCCGGCGGGCAGCTGCAACGAATCACGCCGCCACCACACCAGCCCCGCCAGCACCAACGTGGTCACGCCCGAGCGACACAGAATCGCCAGCAACAAGCCGGTGTCGTGATCGAACGCAATCCGTGCGGCGATGTGGTTGCCGGCGAAGCTGCTGGCCAGCAGGGCCAGAATCAGCACGGCGATATGACGGGGGAAGAGGGCGGAGCTAGGCATGACCATCCTTATAAAAAAGGCCGCACCTAAGAAAACGGGGGCGGCCAATGCTGCTTAAAACAAAAGGATCCATTTGGAACCGAGGGTCACTGTAGGAGCGGCTTTAGCCGCGAGCTTTTGAGGGTCAAGAGCATCGCGGCTAAAGCCGCTCCTACAGGACGTACGTTCGGGTTAGAGCACCACGCTTGGCAGCCAGAGGCTGATAGCTGGAATGTAAGTAACGGCGATCAACACAGCGAACAGTGCGGCATAGAAAGGCAGCAGCGCTTTCACGGTCGACTCGATGGACACCTTGCCCACCGCAGCCCCGACAAACAGCACCGCACCCACCGGTGGCGTAATCAAACCGATCCCCAGGTTCACCAGCATGATCATGCCGAAGTGCACCGGGTCGACGCCGATACCGGTTACCACTGGCAGCAGAATCGGGGTGAGGATCAGGATCAGCGGCGCCATGTCCATGACGGTGCCGAGCATCAGCAGCATCACGTTGATGCACATAAGGATCACGTAGCGGTTGTCTGACAGGGTCAGGAACGCGGTGGTGATCTTGGTCGGGATTTCCATCAGCGTGAGGATGTAACCGAAGCTGGCGGCGAAGCCGATCAGGATCATCACGATGGAAATGGTCCGACCCGCGCGGTGCATCAGTTTGGGCAGGTCGCGCCATTTATAGTCGCGGTAGATGAACATGGTCACGAAGAACGACCACAGCACCGCAATGGCAGCGGACTCGGTTGCGGTGAACACGCCCGACAGAATGCCGCCGAGAATGATGACCATGGCCATCAAACCCCACAGCGCTTCAACGGCAATTTTAATGGCCTGGCGCAGCGGGATCACTTCGCCTTTCGGGTAGTTGCGCTTACGGGCGAACACCATGCACAGCACCATCATCACGGCGCTCAGCAGCAGGCCCGGACCGATGCCGGCAATGAACAGCGACGCAATGGATACCGAACCACCGGCAGCCAGCGAGTAGAGCACCGAGTTGTGGCTGGGCGGCGTGAGCAGCGCTTGTACCGAACCGCTGACGGTTACGGCAGTGGAGTATTCGCGCGGATAGCCGGCTTTTTCCATTTCTGGAATCAGCACTGAACCGACCGAAGCGGTGTCCGCTACCGACGAGCCAGAGATGGCGCCGAAGAACGTCGAGGCCATGATGTTGACCAACGACAGACCGCCACGCACGAAGCCGACGCACACGCCTGCCAACGCCACCAGGCGCCGGGACATGCCGCCCTCGGCCATGATTGCGCCCGCCAGTACGAAGAACGGAATGGCCAGCAGGGAGAATTTGTTCACGCCGCCTGCGACCTGAATCATCAGCGCATCGAACGGAATATCGATCCAGAAAGCGCCAATAAGCGCTGACAGGCCCAGGGCGTACGCCACCGGCATGCCGATCATGATCAGCACAACGAAACTGCCGAGCAGTATGAGCGCGTCCATTATTTGGCCTCCATCGGTTCTTCAACGTCATAGCTCATGACGCGACGCTTGCTCTGGTCACCCAGGAAGAGTTTTTCCAAGACAAAAATCAGTGTGATCACGCCGCCAATTGGAATCGGCAGGTAGGAGATGCCAACGCGCAACGCGGGCATTTCACCCAGAAACTGGTTCCAGGTGCCGGCGCACAGCTTGGCGCCTTTGGTAATCATGAAGACGCAGATCAGCGCCATCAGCAGCTGCACCACAACCGACAGTACCTGACGCACAGCCGGTGGCATGCGCTCGGTGGCCATGTTTACAGCCATGTGGGCACCGGCGCGGTAGCTGGCGGCGGCGCCGAAAAAGGTGAACACCACCATCAACAAGATGGCCGTGGGCTCAGGCCAGCTGGAACCGCTGCCAAGCACGTAGCGGGCAAAGATGCCCCAGGGAATTATCAGAGTCATGACCAGAATCGACAGCCCGGCAATGCCGATGCAGAGTCGATACAGCTGGTCATTAATGCTCAACAGCGTGTTTCTCATGGGACTTCACCAGCAGCGTTGTCAGGGTGAGGGAGTGTTTCTGCTTTGTTGAATTGCGATTGCGTAAAAACGTAGCGAGCGAAGGTTAGGCAAGGCGCAAAAGACAGGTGGCTGTAGCCAATGAGCATTTTTGAATCTGTCTTTAACGCCGCCTAACCGAGCGCAGTAGTTTTTTATTTAACGGCTTCGATGCGTTTGATCAGCTCGGCGTACGGCGCGCCGTATTGCGCACGGACTGGCGCGGTGGCGTCGACGAACTCTTTCTTCTCAGCGTCGGTCAGGGTGATGAATTCCACGCCGGCCGCTTTCAGTTTGGCTTCGCTGCTGGCGGATTTTTCATCCCACAGTTTGCGTTCTTCAAACTGCGCTTCACGGGCCAGTTTTTTCACCAGGGCTTGCTGCTCGGGAGAGAGCTTTTCCCAGGTGGTTTTCGAGATCACTACCGGCTCCGGCAGAATCAAGTGGCCAGTGAGCGTGTAGAACTTGGCGTTCTGGTAGTGGTTGTGTTCAAGCATGGTTGGCGGGTTGTTTTCTGCGCCGTCGATCACGCCGGTTTGCAGGGCGGTGAAGATTTCACCGGTGGCCATGGCAATGCCGTTACCGCCCATGGCGTTGATGGTGTCGATAAACAGCGGGTTGCCTTGTACGCGGATTTTCATGCCTTTGAGATCGGCCATCTTGCGTACTGGTTTCTTGGTGTAGAGGTTGCGGGTGCCGCCATCCATCCACGCCAGGGCCACCAGGTTGAAGTCGGAGTTGGTGATCTTGTCGAGAATCTCCTGGCCAACCGGGCCATCGATCACGGCGCGCATGTGCGCCTGGTCGCGGAAGATAAACGGCATGTTGAACACGTTCACATCCGGCACAACCGGGCCGACGATGCCCAGGCTTACACGGGTCATCTGAATGGCGCCGAGCTGCACCTGTTCAACCACTTCTTTTTCCGAACCCAACACACCGCCTGCGAACATTTTGAAGGTGATTTCGCCACCCGATTGTTCTTCGAGTTTTTTGCCCATGGCTTGCTCAGCCACGACAGGCGGGTAACCGGTGGGGTGCACCTCAGCGAATTTGATGTTCAGGGCGTGGGCGCTGCTGGACAGGCAAAACACCAGGGGCAGGGCGGCGGTCAGCAAGGTACGTTTGAAGTTCATCGTAAAGCTCCGGTTTTGTTTTTGTTTGCGGGTGGCTTGGGTGACGCTTTGTTATCGGGACGCAGGCGTGTTGTTCAGCAGGCGAACAACGGTTCCTCCAGGCCTTTTACTCCGGGCTGCAGGGCGAACACGCCACCGGCCAACGGCTGGTCGCTGAGGTCGCCGCCGGGGCGGATGGAGGTGACGAACAAGGTGTCCAGCCCGGCGCCGCCAAAGGCGCACATGGCCGGTTTTTTCACCGGTACGGCAAGGGAACGGTCGAGCTTTCCCTGGGGGGTGAAACGGTGCACCAGGCCGGCATCGTTGCCGCAAATCCAGTAGCAGCCGTCGGCGTCTACGGCGGCGCCATCGGGGCGGCCCAGGTGATGGTTCATGTCGACGAACAGGCGACGGTTGTGCGGCGTGCCGCTGTCGATGTCGTAATCGAAGGCCCAGATTTTCTGCACGCTGGGGTGCGAATCGGACAGGTACATGGTGCGGCCATCCGGGCTAAAGCCCAGGCCGTTGGGCACGATGAAATCGGTGAGTTGCGCGGTCAGCGGTTCGGTTTGCTCGGCGCTGTAGCGATACAAGGCGCCGACCGGTGAACCGGCGGCCATGTCGAGCAACATTGTGCCGGCCCAGAAGCGGCCTTGACGGTCGCAGCGGCCGTCGTTGAAGCGCATATCGGCGTGGGCGTGTTTGACCGCCGCGAGCGGGCTGCTGGCGAGACTGCCGTTGTCTTTGGCGCTCAGGCGAAACAGGCCGCTTTGCATGCCGGCAATCCAGCTGCCGTCTACATGGCGGGCAATGCAGGCGAGCATTTCTGGCGCTTGCCAACTGGTGCTCTGGCCATCGCTGGCAGCCCAGCGATGCAGGCGCTGGGCGGGAATATCCACCCAATACAGGGCTTGTTCGGCCACGCTCCACACCGGGCTTTCGCCGGTGGCATTGCGGGCGTCGACAATCAGTTCAGCTTCCATGACAGCGCATTCTCTTGTGTTGTTTTTATGAGAACAGCTACAGCGGTAGAGCAGGGCGGCTCAGTCGTCGCCGAATGGGCCAGCCGCTACGAACGCACCGCCTTGGTAAACCATCGCCGGGTCATCAGCGGCCGGCATTGGCTGCGCCTCGACTTTGGCGCGGAATACTTCCGAGCTGTCTTTGGGCTCAAAGCCCAAGTGGCTGGCCAGGCGGTTGTCCCACCATTGCGTGGCGTTGGCCGAGGCGCCGTAGACCACGGTGTGGCCGACGTTGGGCGTATACAGGGCGCGTTCGAGCAGTTGGGTGAGGTCGTTGAAGCTCAGCCAGGTGTGCATCATTCGACGGTTTTGCGGTTCCGGGAACGAGGAGCCGATACGGATGCTCACGGTTTCGATGCCGTAGCGGTCGAAGTAAAAGCTGGCCATGTCTTCGCCGTAGGACTTGGACAAACCGTAGTAGCTGTCCGGGCGGCGAGGGGAAAGGGCGTCGAGTTTTTCGTCTTGCTTATAGAAGCCGATCACGTGGTTCGAACTGGCGAAGATCACGCGCTTTACGCCATGGCGGCGAGCCGCTTCATAGATGTGGAAAACGCCGCAAATGTTCGGGCCGACGATTTCTTCGAACGGCCGCTCAACCGACACACCGCCGAAATGCAGAATGGCATCGACGCCTTCAACCAGATCGTGCACGGCTTGTTTGTCGGCGAGGTCGCAGCGCTGCACTTCTTCATGCTCGCCAGCGGCCGGGGCCATGTCGGCGATGTCGGAAAGGCGCAGCACCTTGGTGTAAGGACGCAGGGTTTCGCGCAGCACTTTGCCCAGGCCGCCAGCGGCACCGGTGAGTAGAAGGCGATTGAAGGGAGTTGGAGTGGTCATGACTGGTCCCTGAAATTCTTGTGTTTGTTTTTATGGGTTTGTTCGTTCGGATAACAGACCCAGGGGAGGTGCGCTGTTATCGGTTGTCGTATGACTTGGACTCGATTATCAACAGCCCCCGTAAAGTTTGTCAACGCGACTTAGGTAGAAAATTCCTCACCTCGGTTGCTCGTTAGACTACATAAACGGTCATCGGGAAACGCGACCGGCGAGTCACGCGCCTTTGGTAGTAACCCTTCTAGCTCAATGGCTATAGCCGAGTCGGGCTTGCCTTTCTAGGCTAAGGCAGCGAACGTTTCCTACACCAGTACGCCTATAGTCGTAGATGAGCGGCTAAGAAAAGAGGATGACAGTCTCAACAGTTGTACGATAACGTAACTCTGCGTTTGCGATTGATCCCGTTGTTTTCGTTTTGCATCAGGGCAATCGGTCTGCCACGCCTTAATCCACTACGCGCTTTACAGGGTGTTCGAATAATGAATCCACAAGAACTGAAGTCCATCCTCTCTTCCGGCCTGCTGTCTTTCCCAGTGACTGACTTCGACGCGGCTGGCGATTTCAACCCCGAATCCTATATCCGCCGCCTGGAATGGCTCGGGCCATACGGTGCGTCGGCCTTGTTCGCAGCAGGTGGTACCGGCGAGTTCTTCTCGCTGACCAACCGCGAATATTCCTCCGTTATCAAAACCGCAGTAGACACCTGCGCCGGCAGTGTGCCGATTCTGGCTGGCGTCGGTGGCCCGACTCGCCAAGCCATCGAGATGGCGCAAGAAGCTGAGCGCCTGGGCGCCAAAGGTCTGCTGTTGCTGCCGCACTACCTGACCGAAGCCAGCCAAGACGGCGTGGCACTGCACGTTGAGCAAGTGTGCAAGTCGGTAAAAATTGGCGTGGTGGTTTACAACCGTAACGTCTGCCGCCTGACGCCAGCGCTGCTGGAACAACTGGCCGAGCGTTGCCCGAACCTGATCGGCTACAAAGACGGCCTGGGCGACATCGAACTGATGGTCTCGATCCGTCGTCGCCTCGGTGACCGTTTCAGCTACCTCGGTGGCCTGCCAACCGCAGAAGTGTATGCCGCTGCTTATAAAGCACTGGGCGTACCGGTTTATTCCTCGGCGGTGTTCAACTTCATCCCGAAAACGGCCATGGATTTCTACCATGCCATCGCCCGTGACGATCACGAAACCGTCGGCAAAATCATCGACGATTTCTTCCTGCCGTACCTCGACATCCGCAACAAGCGCGCCGGTTATGCCGTGAGTATCGTTAAAGCCGGTGCCAAGATTTCCGGCTACGACGCCGGCCCGGTTCGCGCTCCGCTGACCGACCTGAGCAAAGACGAGTACGAACAACTCGCCGCTCTGATCCACGCCCAAGGCCCGCAATAAGTCGGGTTCAAAAACAGCCAGCCGCTCTTCAGCGGCTGCCGTTTCTTTAAAGGAGGCTTTCCTCGTGGCCAATCAACAACAGCGTTTCGACAACTACATCGGCGGCCAATGGGTGGCCGGTGCCAGCTACTCGAAAAACGTCAACCCGTCTGACCTTGCCGATGTCATCGGCGAATACGCCCAGGCCGACGCCGCCCAGGTAAACGAAGCCATCGAAGCGGCCCGCGCCGCGTTCCCGGCCTGGTCGATCTCCGGCATCCAAGCGCGCAGCGATTCGCTGGATAAAGTCGGCAGCGAAATTCTTGCCCGTCGTGAAGAGCTCGGCACGTTGTTGGCCCGTGAAGAGGGCAAAACCCTGCCCGAAGCCATCGGCGAAGTGACCCGTGCTGGCAACATCTTCAAATTCTTCGCCGGCGAATGCCTGCGTCAGGCCGGCGAAGTGCTGGCCTCGGTACGCCCCGGCGTATCGGTAGAAGTCACCCGCGAGCCGCTGGGCGTGGTCGGTCTGATCACCCCGTGGAACTTCCCCATCGCCATTCCGGCCTGGAAAGTGGCACCGGCATTGGCCTATGGCAACTGCGTGGTGTTGAAACCGGCTGATCTGGTTCCGGGCTGCGCCTGGGCGATTGCCGAAATCATTTCCCGCGCCGGCTTCCCGGCTGGCGTGTTCAACCTGGTGATGGGCGCAGGCCGTGTGGTCGGTGAAACCATCGTGCAGAACAGCAAAGTGGACGGCATCAGCTTCACAGGTTCCGTGGGCGTGGGTCGTAACATTGCCGCTCAGTGCGTGGCCCGTGGCGCCAAAGTGCAGCTGGAGATGGGCGGCAAAAACCCGCAAATCATCCTCGACGACGCCGACCTCAAAGTGGCGGTGGAGCTGGCGGTTCAAAGCGCCTTCTATTCCACTGGCCAACGTTGCACCGCTTCGAGCCGCTTGATCGTTACCGCCGGCATCCACGACAAATTTGTCGAAGCCATGGCTGAGCGCATGAAGTCGATCAAAGTCGGTCACGCCTTGAAAGCCGGCACCGACATCGGCCCGGTGGTTTCCCAGGCCCAGCTCGACCAGGACATGAAGTACATCGGCATCGGTCAGGAAGAGGGCGCCCGTCTGGTGACTGGCGGCGGCTTGGTGACCTGCGACACCGAAGGTTACTTCCTGGCGCCAACGCTGTTTGCCGACAGCTCGGCCGAGATGCGCATCAGCCGCGAAGAAATCTTTGGCCCGGTGGCCAACGTGGTGAAAGTGGCGGATTACGAAGCAGCACTGGCGATGGCCAACGACACCGAATTCGGTTTGTCGGCCGGTATCGCCACCACCTCGCTGAAGTACGCCAACCACTTCAAACGTCACGCCCAGGCCGGCATGGTGATGATCAACCTGCCTACCGCTGGCGTGGATTACCACGTGCCGTTCGGCGGCCGTAAAGGCTCGTCCTACGGTTCGCGCGAGCAAGGTCGCTACGCGGCCGAGTTCTACACCACCGTTAAAACCACCTACATCGGCTAACCCCGAAGACGGGGCAGCGCCTGCTGCTCCGTCTGTTGTAGGCGCGAGCTCGCTCGCGAACCAGGCGACGCGTTCGCCCGATACACACGAAATTCAGCCAGTCCCCGCATAAAAATAAATAGGGAAACGGTTATGAGCACAGCAAGCCCAGCGCAGGCGATCGCCAGCGCGCCCGTAATTACCGAGCTGCAAGTGGTTCCGGTTGCCGGCCACGACAGCATGCTGCTCAACCTGAGCGGCGCCCACGGTCCGTTCTTTACCCGCAACATCCTCATTCTCAAAGACAGCGCTGGCCATGTTGGCGTTGGCGAAGTGCCGGGCGGCGAACGCATTCGCCAGACCCTGGAAGATGCCCGCAGCCTGTTGCTGGGGCAGTCCATCGGCAACTTCAACGGTTTGCTCAACCAGGTTCGCCAGACCTTCGCCGACCGCGACAGCGGCGGCCGCGGCCTGCAAACCTTCGACCTGCGCATCACCATTCATGCCGTCACCGCGCTGGAGTCGGCACTGCTCGACTTGCTCGGCCAGTTCCTCGGCGTGCCCGTGGCGGCACTGCTCGGCGAAGGCCAGCAGCGCGACGCGGTGGAAATGCTGGGCTATTTGTTCTACATCGCCGACCGCAACAAAACCGACCTCGGCTACCGCAGCGAAGACGATGCCGACGACGCCTGGTTTCGCGTGCGCAACCAGCCGGCGCTCGACCCCGAGAGCATCGTGCGCCAAGCCGAAGCCGCGCATGCGCGTTACGGCTTCAACGACTTCAAACTCAAAGGTGGCGTGCAAACTGGTGCTGCCGAAGTGGAAGCGATTCGTGCCCTGGCCGAGCGCTTTCCCGATGCTCGCATCACCCTGGACCCCAACGGCGGCTGGTCGCTGAAAGAAGCGGTCAGCCTGTGCCGTGATCTGCACGGCGTGCTGGCCTATGCCGAAGACCCGTGCGGCGCCGAAAACGGTTTCTCCGGTCGTGAAGTAATGGCCGAGTTCCGCCGCGAAACCGGCTTGCTCACCGCCACCAATATGATCGCCACCGACTGGCGCCAGATGGGCCACTGCATTCAGTTGCAATCGGTCGACATCCCGCTGGCCGACCCGCATTTCTGGACCATGCAAGGTTCCGTGCGCGTCGCCCAGATGTGCAACGACTGGGGCCTGACCTGGGGTTCGCACTCCAACAACCACTTCGATATTTCCCTGGCGATGTTCACCCACGTGGCCGCCGCCGCGCCGGGCAAAGTCACCGCCATCGACACCCACTGGATCTGGCAGGACGGCCAGCACCTGACCCGCAACCCGCTGAAAATCGAAGGCGGTCTGGTGCAGGTGCCGAAGACGCCGGGCCTGGGTGTCGAGCTGGATTGGGACGCGCTGGCCAAAGCCAACGAGCTGTATCAGGGCATGGGCTTGAACGCCCGCGACGATGCCGTGGCCATGCAGTTCCTGATTCCCAACTGGACCTTCGATAACAAGCGACCTTGCCTGGTGCGCTGATTGCGCGCCTCGCTCGAAAACAAAAAAACGTGGGAGCAACTTGCCATGCATGACACCAAACCGACTCGCGTGCGTTACCTGATTCTGCTGATGCTGTTTCTGGTCACCACCATCAACTATGCCGACCGCGCGACTATTTCCATCGCCGGCTCCAGCTTGCAGAAAGACCTCGGCATTGACGCCGTCACCCTCGGTTTTATCTTCTCCGCCTTTGGCTGGGCCTATGTGCTCGGGCAGATTCCCGGTGGCTGGTTGCTCGACCGTTTCGGCTCGAAAAAAGTCTATGCGGCCGGCATTTTCATCTGGTCGTTGTTCACCTTGCTGCAAGGCTTCGTCGGCGGTTTGCCGGTGGCCTGGGCAGTGACCACCTTGTTCGTGCTGCGCTTTATGGTGGGCTTTGCCGAAGCGCCGTCGTTCCCCGGCAACGCGCGCATTGTGGCGGCCTGGTTTCCGACCGCAGAACGCGGTACGGCCTCGGCAATTTTTAACTCGGCGCAGTATTTCGCGACCGCGCTGTTTGCTCCGATCATGGGCTGGATCGTGCACGCCATGGGCTGGGAGCACGTGTTCGTGGTCATGGGCGTGCTCGGCATCATCTTCTCCGGCATCTGGATGAAGACCATCTACAACCCTAAGGAACACCCGCGCATCAACCAGGCGGAAATCGACCACATCGAAAGCAACGGCGGCCTGGTCGACATGGACCAGACCCGCAAAAACGATGGCCCGCGCTGGGACTACATTCGCCAGCTGCTGACCAACCGCATGCTGCTCGGCGTATACCTGAGCCAGTACTGCATCAACGCCATTACCTACTTCTTCCTCACCTGGTTCCCCGTGTACCTGGTGCAGGAACGCGGCATGACCATTCTCAAAGCCGGCTTTATCGCCAGCCTGCCGGCCATCTGCGGCTTTATCGGTGGCGTGCTCGGCGGTTTGATCTCCGACTACCTGCTGCGCAAAGGCCATTCGCTGACCTTCGCCCGTAAGCTGCCCATCGTCTGCGGCCTGACCTTGTCGACCACCATGGTGTTCTGCAACTACGTCGATGCCGACTGGATGGTGGTAGGGTTTATGACCCTGGCGTTCTTCGGCAAAGGCATCGGCGCATTGGGTTGGGCCGTGGTGGCAGACACCTCGCCAAAACAGATTGCCGGGTTGTCTGGCGGCCTGTTCAACACCTTCGGCAACATCGCCTCGATCACCACGCCCATTGTTATCGGCTACATCATTGCCGCTACCGGCTCGTTCAAATGGGCTTTGGTATTCGTGGGCGCCAACGCCGTGCTGGCGGTGTTCAGCTACCTGGTTATCGTTGGCAAGATTCAGCGCGTTGAACTCAAAGAGCCGCCTACCAGCGGCGGCGCTCAACGCAGCGCAGAACTCACACCAGCCCACTCCTGAGGAGCGAGTGTCATGCAGTTAATTGAACATTCCGACTCGCCGCGCTACATCCGTTTGCACGAGCTGGATAACGTGGTGATCGTCGTCAACGACCAAGGGGTGCCAGCCGGCACCACCTTCGCCGATGGCCTGACCACCCTCGAGCGCGTGCCGCAAAGCCATAAGATCACCCTTGAAGATATTCCCGAAGGCGGGCGCATCATTCGCTACGGGCAAACCATCGGTTACGCCTTGAAGCCGATCCCCCGTGGCAGTTGGGTGCAGGAAGACCAACTGCGCATGCCCACAGCGCCACCGCTGGACAGCCTGCCGCTGTCCACCGAAGTGCCAGCGCAGGCGGCGCCACTTGAGGGCTACACCTTCGAGGGCTACCGCAACGCCGATGGCACCGTGGGCACGCGCAATATTCTCGGCATCACCACCACCGTGCAGTGCGTCACCGGCGTGCTTGACCACGCGGTGAAACGCATCAAGGACGAGTTGCTGCCCAAGTACCCGAACGTCGACGACGTGGTGGCGCTGACCCACAGCTACGGCTGCGGCGTGGCGATTACCGCCACCGACGCGTACATCCCGATTCGCACCGTGCGCAACCTGGCGCGCAACCCCAACCTGGGCGGCGAAGCGCTGGTCATCAGCCTGGGCTGCGAAAAGCTGCAAGCCGGGCAGGTGATGCAGGAAAACGACCCATCGGTAGACCTCAGCGAACCGTGGCTCTACCGCCTGCAGGACTCCAGCCACGGCTTCACCGAAATGATCGAACAGATCATGGACCTGGCCGAAGTGCGCCTGAAAAAGCTCGACCAGCGCCGCCGCGAAACCGTGCCGGCCTCCGAGCTGATTCTGGGCATGCAATGCGGCGGCAGCGACGCCTTTTCCGGCATCACCGCCAACCCGGCACTGGGCTACGCCAGCGACCTGCTGCTGCGTGCCGGCGCCACGGTGATGTTTTCGGAAGTCACCGAAGTGCGCGACGCCATCTACCTGCTCACCTCGCGGGCGCAAACCAAGGAAGTGGCGCAAGAACTGGTGCGCGAAATGGACTGGTACGACCGCTACTTGGCCAAAGGCGAAGCCGACCGCAGCGCCAACACCACGCCGGGCAACAAGAAAGGCGGGCTGTCGAACATCGTTGAGAAGTCGTTGGGCTCCATCGTCAAATCCGGCAACAGCGCCATCAACGGCGTGCTTGGCCCAGGCGAGCGCTTCGAGAAAAAAGGCCTGATCTTTTGCGCGACGCCAGCCAGTGACTTCGTCTGCGGCACGCTGCAATTGGCCGCCGGCATGAACCTGCACGTGTTCACCACCGGCCGCGGCACGCCGTACGGCTTGGCCATGGCGCCGGTAGTAAAGGTATCGACCCGCACCGAGCTGGCCCAGCGCTGGCCCGACCTCATCGACATCGACGCCGGCCGCATCGCCACGGGCCGTGCCAGCATCGAAGAACTGGGTTGGGAGCTGTTCCACTACTACCTGGATGTCGCCAGCGGCAAGAAAAAACCTGGGCCGAGCAGCACAAACTGCACAACGACATTACCCTGTTCAACCCGGCGCCGATTACTTGAGGCCGGCGGCTTAAGAGCATCGAGGCTAAAGCCTCTCCCACACCGAATCGCGTCTCCTGTGGGAGAGGCTTTAGCCTCGATTCCTGAAAAATAACATCTGCCAGGAGCACGCATGACCACCCCCAAGGTTCTCCAGGTCGGCCCGCTGACCGAGCGTTTCCAGCACAACCTCGCCGAGCGCTTCGACGTCACCGCGCTGTGGCAACAACCCGACCCCAAGGCTTTCCTGCAAAGCCACGGCGCCGAGTTCGAACTGCTCGCCACCTCAGCTCGCTTCGGCTGCTCCGCTGAGCAACTTGCGGCCTTGCCCAACCTGAAAGCCATCTGCAGCTTTGGCGTTGGCTACGACTCGATTGCCGTCGACGCCGCCCGTGACCGTGGCATCGCCATCAGCACCACGCCGGATGTGCTCAACGATTGCGTGGCCGATTTGGCCATGGGCCTGATGATCGATACCTCGCGCAAACTCGCCGCGTCCGAGCGCTTCTTGCGCGCCGGCGGTTGGCTGAAGGGCAACTTCCCCTTGGCCCGTCGGGTGAGCGGCAAGCGCCTGGGCATTGTCGGCTTGGGGCGCATTGGCCAAGTGGTGGTCAAGCGCGCCAGCGGGTTCGACATGGACGTGCGCTACCACAACCGCTCGCCACTCAAAGACAGCCCCTACACCTACGAAGCCAGCTTGGTGGAGTTGGCGCGCTGGGCCGACTTTCTAGTGCTGACGTGCGTAGGCGGGGCGGCGACGCACCATATCGTCAACGCACAGGTGCTCGAGGCGTTAGGGCCGAAAGGCATCGTCATCAACGTCGCCCGCGGCTCTGTGATCGACGAGCAGGCGCTGGTGACGGCGTTGCAAAACGGCACGCTGGGCGGGGCAGGGCTGGACGTGTTCGAAGCCGAGCCCAAGGTGCCGGCGGCGTTGCTGGAGATGGATAACGTCATGTTGCTGCCCCATGTTGGCAGCGCCACGGAAGAAACCCGGTTGCAGATGGAAGAGTTGGTGCTGGCCAACTTGCAGAGTTTTGCTGAGCGCGGCGAGTTGCTGACGCCGCTGTGATGTTCGCGGGTTCGCCCGCCAACCGCGCCCCCGTCACAAGCGAGGGTGCGTTTCCCATAGAGCTGTTCGCTTCACCCCCAGGTGCGCCACGAGCGCACCTTTTTTATGGCTGGGCGATTAGTCGAAGCGGTAGATATCCATGCCCAGCGCGCCGAGGGTAAAGCCCTGGTGCGCAATGCTGAACGCACCGCCGGCGCCACGGGCGAAGTACAGCGGCAGCAAATGCTCATCGCGCGGGTGACTGCGCACCGCAAACGGCGCCTGGCTGCGGTAATCCAGCAGGGCCGCTTCGTCGTTGGCTGCGAGGCGCTCCACCATCCAGTCGCGAAACGCTTTAGCCCACGGCTCGATCACCTCCGGGCCGGCACGCCAATTCAGTTCGCCCAGATTGTGGGTGATGCTGCCGGAGCCAATCAGCAACACCCCTTGCTCACGCAAGCTCGCCAGCGCGCGGCCGACCTTGTGCTGAAACGCTGGGCCGAGGCGGGTGGGGATGGATACCTGCGCCACCGGAATATCGGCGTTGGGGTACATCAATAGCAGCGGCACCCATACGCCGTGGTCGAGCACGCGGCTGGCATCCAGCTGGGCCGGCAGGTCGGCGGCCAGCAATAAATCGCGCGCGGCTTTGGCGACGTCGGGCGCGCCGGGCGCCGGGTACTGCACGGCATACAGCTCAGGCGGGAAGCCGCCGAAGTCGTGCCAGGTATCCGGTTGCGGATTGCTGTTGACCAACAGCTGATTGGTTTCCCAGTGCGCCGACACCACCAGAATCGCCTTTGGGCGCGGCAACTCAGCCGCCAGCTTAGCCAACGCCGGGCCGCTGGCACCGGGCTGCAGCGCGAGCATGGGTGAGCCATGGGAAATAAACAGACTGGGCAACGACATGGTTGAGTCCTCGAAAAACATGGGCGCATCTTCAAGCTTGGATCTATCGAAAACCAGTATAAAATTTTGAGCACATTGATCGAAAAAGCGAGGCAATCCATGCAGCCCGACTTCTGGCTACGACGCTGGCAAAACAACCAGATTGGCTTCCACGCCGCCACGGCCAACCCCTACTTGCAGCAGTACTGGCCGCAGCTGAACGTAGCGGACGGCGCGCAGGTGTTGGTGCCGTTGTGTGGCAAAAGTCTGGACTTGCTGTGGCTGGCGGGGCAGGGCTTGCGTGTGCTCGGCGTGGAACTGATCGAGCAGGCGGTGCAAGACTTCTTCAGCGAACAGCACCTGCAACCGCAGGTGCGCGAGCATGGCGCGTTTCGTATTTATCAGGCCGGCAACCTTGAGTTGTGGTGCGGCGACATCTTCGCCCTGACCGCCGAAGACGTGCGCGACTGCACCGCCCTGTACGACCGCGCCGCCTTGATCGCCTTCCCAGCGGCTATGCGCGAAGCCTATGCGCAGCACTTAACCCGCATCGTGCCGAGTGGCTGCCAGGGACTGCTCGTTAGCCTCGACTACGAACAAAGCCAAATGGACGGCCCGCCGTTTTCGGTGCCGGATGAAGAGGTGCTGAATTTGCTTGACGATTGGCAGCCGCAGCTGCTGCACATCGAAAACGGCTTGCAGGCCGAAGAGAACTGGAAGTTTTTGCAGCGCGGGTTAAGCCGGCTGGATGAGCGGGTTTATCGCTTGCGGCATCGCTAAGAGCATCGCGGCTGAAGCCGCTCCCACAGTTTAAAACGCAACCCTGTAGGAGCGGCTTTAGCCGCGATGCTTTTGATCTTTTGTACCACCCATAAAAAAGCCCCGGCTAAACCGAGGCTTTGAATGTGGCTCCACGACCTGGACTCGAACCAGGGACCCAATGATTAACAGTCATTTGCTCTACCAACTGAGCTATCGCGGAACAGCTGCCTTGCGGCAACGGTGCGTATCCTACTGATTCAAAAAGGGAAGTCAAGCCTGCGCAAGCTTCCCTAGGTCGTTTTTCAGAGGACGGCGGCGATGGCCTGGGTCACGGCGTTGAGGTTGCTTTTGTTCAACGCTGCCACGCAAATGCGGCCGGTGCTCACGGCGTAAATGCCGAATTCGCTTTTCAGGCGTTCAACTTGTTCGGCGGTAAGACCGGAGTAGCTGAACATGCCGCGCTGTTGCGCTACGAAGCTGAAGTCGCGCTTGGCGCCCAAGGCGGCCAGTTGTTCAACCATGGCCACGCGCATGTCGCGAATACGGCTGCGCATTTCGCCCAGTTCTTCTTCCCACAATGCGCGCAGTTCCGGGCTGTTGAGCACGGAAGCAACCACGGTGGCGCCGTGGGTTGGCGGGTTGGAGTAGTTGGTGCGGATGACGCGTTTAACCTGCGACAGCACCTTGGCGGCTTGTTCTTTCGACTCGGTGACGATCGACAACGCGCCTACACGCTCGCCGTACAGCGAGAACGATTTGGAGAACGAGCTTGAAACGAAGAAGGTCAGCCCCGATTTAGCGAACAGGCGAACGGCGGCGGCGTCTTCTTCAATGCCATCGCCGAAACCCTGGTAGGCGATGTCGAGGAACGGCACGTGCTCGCGCTCTTTCAACACCTCGAGAATGTTCAGCCAATCGTCAGTGCCCAGGTCAACACCGGTCGGGTTGTGGCAGCAGGCGTGCAGCACCACCACGGAACGGGCGGGCAGGGCTTTGAGGTCTTCGAGCAGACCGGCACGGTTCACGCCATGGGTGCTGGCGTCGTAGTAGCGGTAGTTCTGCACCGGGAAGCCAGCGGATTCGAACAGCGCGCGGTGGTTTTCCCAGCTCGGGTCGCTGATGGCAACCACGGCGTTTGGCAGCAGACGCTTGATGAAGTCCGCGCCGATTTTCAGCGCGCCGGTGCCGCCCAAGGCTTGAGTGGTGACCACACGGCCTTCGGCGAGCAGCGCCGAGTCGGCGCCGAAAATCAGGGTTTGCACGGCCTGGTCGTAGGCAGCGATGCCTTCGATCGGCAAGTAGCCGCGCGGTGCGTGTGCCGCAATACGCGCCTGTTCAGCCTGGGCCACGGCGCGCAACAACGGAATGCGGCCCTCTTCGTTGCAGTACACACCCACGCCAAGGTTTACCTTGGTGGTGCGGGTGTCGGCGTTGAATGCTTCATTGAGACCAAGGATAGGGTCACGCGGAGCCATTTCGACGGCAGAGAACAAACTCATGATGCGGGAGCTCGAAGAAGAGGGTGGTAAACCAAAACAACCCCGGTGTTAGGGGTTGCGCAAGTGGGCCGCTAGTATAGCGACCAAGGTTGCGTGGGGCGATAACGTCGCACGCATTTCGCCAGGTATGACGTAGGGTTTTTCGCTGCGTCACAGCCTTTTGTCGAGGTAGGTAATGTCGCAGTTTCAGTTAGTGACCCGTTTTCAACCGGCTGGCGATCAGCCAGAAGCGATTCGACAAATGGTGGAAGGCCTGGAAGCCGGGCTTTCCCATCAAACGCTGCTGGGCGTAACGGGTTCGGGCAAGACCTTCAGCATCGCAAACGTCATTGCCCAGGTGCAGCGCCCGACGCTGGTGCTGGCGCCGAACAAAACGCTGGCCGCGCAGTTGTACGGCGAGTTCAAAAGCTTCTTCCCGAACAACTCGGTCGAGTACTTCGTCTCGTACTACGACTACTACCAGCCCGAAGCGTATGTGCCGTCTTCGGACACCTTTATCGAGAAAGACGCCTCGATCAACGACCACATCGAGCAGATGCGCCTGTCCGCCACCAAAGCGCTGCTGGAGCGCTCGGACGCCATCATCGTCACCACCGTGTCGTGCATTTATGGTCTGGGTGACCCGCAGTCGTACCTGAAAATGGTCCTGCACCTGGACCGTGGCGACCGCATGGACCAGCGCGAACTGCTGCGCCGTCTGGCCGACCTGCAATACACCCGCAACGACATCGACTTCGCCCGCGCCACCTTTCGCGTGCGCGGCGATGTGATCGACATCTTCCCGGCGGAATCGGACCTGGAAGCCATTCGCGTTGAGCTGTTCGACGAAGAAATCGAAAACATCGCCTCGTTCGACCCGCTCACCGGCGAGGTGCTGCGCAAGCTGCCGCGCTACACCCTTTACCCGAAAAGCCACTACGTCACGCCACGGGAAAACCTGCTGAGCGCCGTGGAAAACATCAAGGTCGAGCTTAAAGAACGGCTCGACTACCTGCGCGCCAACAACAAACTGGTGGAAGCGCAACGTCTGGAACAGCGCACCCGCTTCGATATCGAAATGATCATCGAGCTGGGCTACTGCAACGGCATCGAAAACTACTCGCGCTACCTCTCCGGTCGTGGCTCAGGCGAGGCGCCGCCGACCTTGTTCGACTACCTGCCGGCCAACGCCTTGCTGGTGATCGACGAGTCCCACGTCAGCGTGCCGCAGGTGGGCGCCATGTACAAAGGCGACCGCTCGCGCAAGGAAACCTTGGTCGAATACGGCTTCCGCCTGCCGTCAGCGCTGGACAACCGACCGATGCGCTTTGACGAGTGGGAAACCATCAGCCCGCAGACCATCTTCGTTTCCGCTACGCCCGGCCCGTACGAAGCCGAGCACGCCGGCCGCGTGATCGAACAGGTGGTGCGCCCAACCGGCCTGGTCGATCCGCAAATCGAAGTGCGCCCGGCCACCACGCAAGTGGACGACCTGCTCTCGGAAATCAAAAAACGCAGCGCCATTGACGAGCGCGTGCTGGTCACCACCCTGACCAAACGCATGGCCGAAGACCTCACCGACTACCTCTCCGACCACGGCGTGCGGGTGCGTTACCTGCACTCGGACATCGACACTGTGGAGCGCGTGGAAATCATCCGCGACCTGCGCATTGGTGCGTTTGACGTGCTGGTGGGCATCAACCTGCTGCGTGAAGGGTTGGACATGCCCGAGGTGTCGCTGGTGGCGATTCTGGACGCCGACAAAGAAGGCTTCCTGCGCTCCGAGCGCTCCCTGATCCAAACCATCGGCCGCGCCGCGCGTAACCTCAACGGCCGCGCCATTCTTTACGCCGACCGCATGACCGGCTCCATGGAACGCGCCATCGGCGAAACCGAACGACGCCGGGACAAGCAGATCGCCTTCAACCTGGCCAATGGCATCACCCCGAAGGGCGTGAAAAAGGACGTGCAAGACATCCTCGAAGGCGCCGTGGTGCCAGGTTCGCGCAGCAACAAACGCAAAGGCATGGCCAAGGCGGCCGAAGAAAGCGCGCGGTATGAAGCCGAACTGCGCTCGCCGAGTGAAATCAACAAACGCATTCGTCAGTTGGAAGAGAAGATGTACCAACTGGCACGGGACCTGGAATTCGAAGCGGCAGCGCAGATGCGCGACGAGATTCAGAAATTGCGGGATCGGTTGTTGAAGGTTTGACGGGTTAAGGTCGGACTCGATCAGCTCCCTCGCCCCTCCGGGGAGAGGGTTGGGGTGAGGGGCAGGCTCAACGTAGATGCCGTGTAAGAACTGGATCAGCGTTTGCCCCGGCCCTCACCCCCAGCCCCTCTCCCGCAAGCGGGCGAGGGGAGCCGATATGCGTACCTGTAGCATCCACGATCAGCTCCCCTCGCCCCTGCGGGGAGAGGGTTGGGGGTGAGGGGCAGGCTCAACGTAGATGCCGTGTGAGAACTGGATCAGCGTTTTCCCCGGCCCTCACCCCCAGCCCCTCTCCCGCAGACGGGCGAGGGGAGCCGATATGCGGACCTGTAGCATCCACGATCAGCCCCCTCGCCCCCTCCGGGGAGAGGGTTGGGGTGAGGGGCAGGCTCAACGTAGATGCCGTGTAAGAACTGGATCAGCGTTTTCCCCGGCCCTCACCCCCAGCCCCTCTCCCGCAAGCGGGCGAGGGGAGCCGATCTGCGTTAATTCCCGCCAATCCCCAACGCCACCATCTTCTTGTACAACGTCGACCGCCCCAGCCCCAATCCCTTGGCCGCTTCAATCACGTTGCCGTTATGCGCCGCCAGGCTCTGTTCTATCAACTCGCGCTCAAACGCCGCCCGGGCGCGGTAGAAGTCCTGCTCGCCCATTGCCCGCGGCGCCGACTGAGCCGCCGGCACCGGACTAAACCGCCCAATCGCCGTGCGCAACGCCGCAGCCGTCAGCAGCGGCTCATCACTCAGCAACGCCGCGCGCTCCAGCACGTTGCGCAGTTCGCGAATGTTGCCGGGCCACGCATGGCTGGCCAGCAACCCTAGTGCGTCACCGCCCAGTTCGTAATGCCCGCGCCCGTCGCGCAATAGCAGCTCATCGAGAATCGCATCGCACAGCGCCGGCAAATCATCCAGCCGTTCGCGCAAGGCGGGCACCTGAATCGGCAGCACGTTCAGGCGGTAGTACAAGTCGGCACGGAAGCGGCCGTCGGCCACGGCGGTTTCCAAGTCCAACGAGGTGGCGGCGATCAGGCGGATGTCGCTGCGCAACATCTGGTTCGAGCCCACCGGTTCGTATTCTTTCTCTTGCAACACCCGCAGCAGTTTGCTTTGCAGCGCCAACGGCATGTCGCCTATTTCGTCGAGAAACAGCGTGCCGCCTTCGGCCAGTTGCAGCTTGCCGGAGCGGCCCTTGCGGTCGGCGCCGGTAAACGCGCCGGGGGCTGTACCGAAGAATTCCGCTTCCAATAGCATCTCAGGAATGGCCGCGCAGTTAACGCTGACGAAGGGTTTGTAAGCCCGCGTGCTGGCGCTGTGAATGGCATGGGCGAGCAGTTCCTTGCCGGTGCCGGTTTCGCCCAGCAACAGCACCGGACTTTCACTGCCGGCCGCCCGCCGCGCATGGCGCTTCACTTCCAGGCTGCGGGCGCTGGTACCGATGAAGTTCGAGAAGCTGTACTTCGCCTGCCGCGCTTGCAGCAGTGAGCGGGTCGAGGCGAGTTCTTTTTGAATCTGGGTGAAACGCGTGACCAGCGGCGCCAGGCGGGTGAGTTGGTCGAACAGGGCGAAACCAATGGCGCCGATTACCTTGCCCGCCGCATCGTGAATCGGCAGACGCATGACCACCAACGGGCCGTTCGGGGTGTCGAGCATGTCCAACAAGATCGGCTCGCCGGTTTCCGCTACCTGGCGCATCAGGCTGCCGGGAATGACTTTTTCCACTTCCTGGCCGACCGCCGCTTTGGCATTTGGCTGGCCGTAGCGGTGGGCGTAGCGCTCGTTCATCCAGACGATGCGCGCCTCTTTATCGACAATCACCGTGCCCTCGCTCGACTGCTCAACAATCTCGAACAACGAACGGATCGCCAGTTGGCGTACCTGCTTGTAGTCCTTGAGGTTGTCGGCGTCTTTCATGGGCGTGGGCCTTGGTGCAGAGGAGGGCGCCAGCGTGCCAGAAAACCCGCGCCCACGCATACAGGTGGAACTAAACGCAGCGGCGTGGAACTACCACACTGTGCGGTCTAGAGCATCTGGCTGGAAAAAGCTTCGCGGCTAAAGCCGCTCCTACAGGTGGTGCGAACTGTGGGAGCGGCTTTAGCTGCGATGCGGTCGCGCAGACCGAGCCAACAACACAACAAACATGAGGTTCGCCGTGAATACTCAAGTCGAAAAAAGCCGCTACGCCCGTTTCGCCATGCGCTGTTCCAATTGGGCGGAGCGCTGGTTCCCGGATTCCTGGGTGTTCGCCACCTTGGCAGTGCTGTTGGTTACCGTGGCGGTGTTGGCGATGGGCGCGCCGCCGGCACAGGCGGCGAAAGCGTTTGGCGATGGGTTCTGGAGCTTGATTCCCTTCACCATGCAGATGGCCTTTGTGGTTATCGGCGGCTACGTGGTGGCCAGTTCCGGGCCGGCATCGCGATTGATCGACGTGCTGGCCCGCGTGCCGAAAAACGGGCGCTCGGCGGTGGCCTGGGTGGCGCTGATTTCCATGGCCGCCTCGTTGCTCAATTGGGGCTTGAGCTTGGTGTTCGGCGGCCTGCTGGTGCGTGCGCTGGCGCGTCGCGAAGAGCTGCATATGGACTACCGCGCAGCCGGCGCGGCGGCGTATTTGGGCTTGGGCGCGGTGTGGGCGTTGGGGCTGTCGTCGTCAGCGGCGCAGTTGCAAGCCAACCCCACCAGCTTGCCGCCTTCCATTCTGGCGATCACCGGCGTCATTCCGTTTACCGAAACCATTTTTCTCTGGCAGTCCGGCGTGTTGCTGCTGGCGTTGGTGGTGGTGTCACTGGTGATTGCTTACGTCACGGCGCCCAGCGCCACCAGTGCGCGTGATGCCAAAGCGTGCGGCATCGACCCCAGCTTCACGGTCGCCAAGCTGGAAAAGCCAAGCCGCCCCGGCGAGTGGCTGGAGCACAGCCCGTTGCTGATTATTCTGCTGGTGCTGTTGGCCGCCGGTTGGCTGGCCCAGGAGTTCGCCAGCAAGCCGGCCATCGTCGCCATCTCTGGCTTGAACACGTACAACCTGCTGTTCCTGATGGTCGGTGCGTTGCTGCATTGGCGGCCGCGTAGTTTTCTTGATGCCGTGGCGCGCGCGGTGCCGACCACCACGGGCGTGCTAATTCAGTTCCCGCTGTACGGCTCCATCGCCGCGCTGATGACCACCGTCAACGGCAGCGACGGCCAGACGGTGGCGCACCACATTTCCACGTTCTTTGTGCAAATCGCTTCCCACGACACCTACGCGCTACTGATGGGCGCGTACTCGGCGGTGCTCGGTTTCTTTATTCCCTCGGGCGGCGGCAAGTGGATTATCGAGGCGCCGTACGTGATGCAGGTGGCCAATGAGCTGCAATACCACCGCGGTTGGGCGGTACAGATTTACAACGCCGCCGAGGCGCTGCCGAATCTGATCAACCCGTTCTATATGTTGCCGCTGCTGGGCGTGTTGGGCTTGCGCGCACGTGACCTGATCGGCTTCTCGTTTGTGCAATTGCTGGTGCACACGCCGCTGGTGCTGTTTTTGCTCTGGGCGCTGGGCACCACCTTGCAGTACACGCCGCCGGTGGCGCCGTAGCTACGCGATGTTCTTCAGGCGTGCCAAGTCTTTCAACGGCGGCGCGCCGAACAGACGACGGTATTCGCGGCTGAACTGCGACGGGCTTTCATAGCCGACACGGTAACCGGCCGCCGCCACTTCCAGGCCTTCGCTCATCATCAGCCGCTGCGCTTCCTGCAGGCGCAGTTGCTTCTGGTATTGCAGCGGGCTCATGGCGGTGACGGCCTTAAAGCGATGGTGCAGGGCCGAGACGCTGAGGTTGGCCACGCGCGCCAAGTCTTCAATGCGCAGCGGCTGGTCGAAGTTGCAGTTAAGCCATTCGACGGCGCGGGTAATGCGGTGGGATTGGCTGTCGGCCATGGCGATTTCGATCAGTTGCTGACCTTGCGGACTGCGCAGCAAGCGGTAGTAAATTTCCCGCAGGGCCAGGGGCGCCAACATGGCGATGTCCCGTGGTGTATCGAGCAAGCGGGTCAGGCGTAGCACGGTGTCGAGCAACGAGGCGTCGATGCGGTCGACGTACATGCCCCGGCTGGCAGGGCGTGCCGGCAAACCCACGGGGCCGACGTCGGTGATCATGCGGGTGATTTCCGCCGGGTCGAGGTCCAGGCGCAGACACAGGTAAGGCTTGTCCGGGCAGGCTTCGGTGACGCGTCCGGTGATCGGCAAGGTGACCGACACCACCAGGAAATTCAGCGCGTCGTACACATAACTTTCGCCTGCCAGCGTCACTTCTTTGCGGCCTTGGGCAATGATGCACAACGCCGGTTTGTGCACGCCGCGCGCCATGGGCGTGGGCTCGTCGATGCGAATCAGGCTCAGCGGCCCGATGGCGGTTTGAAAGGGGCCTTGCGCAGGCGTGAAGCGTTGAATCAACGTCGCCAATTCGTGTTGGCGTTGCTGGACTTCGGTTTCCATACGGGCCTCCTTCAATAAACAAGCACCTGAATCGAGGGTGATTCGATCCTGCCGCGCAGCTTGCGCACGCGAGCGCCGTTTGCCTAGCGCCCGCCGCGTGTTTGAGCAGGATTAGGCAAGCATAAGACAGGATTGGATAAACGCCGTAATCCCCATGGCCTTAGCCTGCGCAAGCGCGGCTCAGTGCTCGACAGACATTTGCAGGATTAGGCAAAACGAAAGCAGGAAACGGATAACTCCCCGGCGCGCCACTGCGTAATCTGGCAAGCGTGGAAATCACGCACGGCCGCCCGGCCAGCGTCCCGCGATTCTGTTTCTGACTTTCAAGGAGAACGACTCATGTCTGAGCAAGTCAGCACGTTGGTATTTATCAAAGCCAGTGAAACCCCACGCGCCCGCACCGAGCTGGAAGGCCGCTTGCAACAGTTGGTCAGCCAGTCGCGCGGCCAGCCGGGTTGCCTGGCGTATTCGCTGCAACGTTCCCTCACCGATCAGCAACTGTGGCTGCTGCAAGGCACCTGGCAGTCCACCGATGCCTTGAACGCCTACCTGTGCCAACCGCCGCTGCAAGTGCTGGGCGGCTTGATCGGCGAGTACCTGGTTCGCGAAATCGACCTGCACACTTTCAGCGGCGCCGTCGGCGCTGTCGATGCCATTACCGCCAGCCCTCACGCACAGGCGTTTGCCTGAAAACGCGGCGGCTGGCCCAGCTCGGCGTCAACGTCCACCAGCATGGCGATCATTGCCCGCGCCGCTGCTGAAAGCCGATAACCGGCGCGGCTGACCACGCCGCAGCGCGCTTGCAGACTGTCGATATCGGTCGGCAGGTTGCGCCAGTACAGGGGCAGCAGTTCGCCCCGTTGCAACTCTTGATGAAACGCTTCCTCGGTGCCAATGCCGATGGCATCGGTGTGCCGCACGATCTGCACCAGCGCCGGAATATGCTCGCAGGTGACACTGGGGGCGAAGTCACTGCGCCCGCTCAGGTTGGCGATGAACTTGCGCGCACCGGCGGGAATTTTCGGCGAAGCCAGCGGGTAGTCGAACATGTCGTTGGTCGACAGGCTTTCCTTGGCCAGCAATGGGTGCCCCGGCCGGCAAAAGAACATGCCCCGGCGCGGGGTAATGGCTTGCGTCTGAAAATTCGGGTCGGCTTCGAACTGGGTGATGTCGGCGACGAAAAATTCAATTTCATCGCGGGCCAGGCTGCGCCCGAGTTTCTCCCAGTTGTCCACCTCGAACCCCAGGTTTACGCGCGGGTAGAGTTGAAGAAACCGCGCCACCGCCGACGGCACCAGCTGCACGGCCGGCGCCGGGCCGCAGCCGAAGCGCAGGTCGCCGGCGTCGAGCTTGGTCATCTGCTCAATTTCACTGCTTAGGTTGGCGGCGCCTTGCACCAGGCGCAGCGCGTGTTGCAGCACTACCTGGCCCTCGGGCGTGGGGCGCAGGTCTTTGTTGCCACGGTCCACCAGGGCGCAGCCGAATTCCTGTTCCAAGCCTTGAATGCTGCGGCTGAACGCCGGCTGCGTAATGCCGATGGCATCGGCTGCGCGCACGAAACTGCGGTGCTCCAGTAGGGCTATGAAATAGCGCAGTTGTCTGAGATCCATATGCTTTCCTGGCATCGAAAAAATAAGTCGAAGGCATTTGCTGCTGTATGGGTGCTGGTTTTAAATGCAGGCTCTTATTCCGTCAACAAAGCATGTTTGTATTGGTTAGAACATAAACGAATATGAATATGGCGACGCGCACAAGGGGAGCCGCATGGCCACACAGCACCGCAATTCGCTTAATCATCGTCTGCGTCTAGCCCGAGCCCGTACCGACGGCAGCATGCGCCTGTGTTGCCAGGCCTAAAAAACCGGCAGACGTAGGCCTCGCGCCCACGTACTCGCCCCGTTAACCCAGCCAATTTTTCGAGCACCGCGATTGCGCGGTGGGGGATCGTTTTGCCCGCCGTTCGGGCAAACGAGCAGATAAGGATGTGCACGATGCGTTCGACCAGTCACCCGTTTACCCAGCGCCTGGCGCGGCCCTTGAGCTTGAGCCGCGTCGCCACCCCGGACTATGCCCTGACCCTGATTCTGGCCCTGAGCAGTGCCGGTGCCTGGGCCAGCGAAACCGTCGATACCGGCGCCAGCGAGGAGGGCGCTGCTGCCACGGCCACTGCCGGCAAAACCGCAAAAAGCGATACGGCCCTGCAGAAAGTCACCGTCACCGCCCGACGCCGCGAAGAAGACGCCCAAGACGTGCCCACGCCGATCACCACCCTCAGCGGCGCGACTCTGGAAACCCAGCGCATCTACCGCGTGCAGGATCTGCAGCAAGTGCTGCCCAGCGTCAACGTCGCTTTTATTCATGCGCGCCAATCCAGCGTGGCGGTGCGCGGCATCGGCAATAACCCGGCCAGTGACGGCCTGGAAGGCAGCGCCGGCATTTACCTCGATAACGTCTACCTAGGCCGCCCCGGCATGGCCGTGTTCGACATGCTCGACATCGAACAAATCGAACTGCTGCGCGGCCCGCAAGGCACGTTGTTCGGCAAGAACACCACGGCGGGTGTGCTCAATATCAGCACGAAAAAACCCACCTTCAGCCCCGAGCGCACGGTGGAAGTGTCCGGCGGCGAGAACGGCTATTTCCAAGGTAAGGGCACGGTATCCGGCGGCCTGACCGACACCCTGGCCGGGCGCCTGTCGGCCTACCGCACCCGCGACGATGGCTACACCCACAACATTTATAACGGCGACGACCTCAACGGCGGCGAGCGCCAGGGCGTGCGCGGGCAGTTGTTGTTCCAGCCCAACGACGACTTCAGCCTGCGTTGGATTAATGACTACAATGAGGAGGATTCCAGCACCGGCACCATGGTCGTCTACGGCGCGCCGGCGCTGTACCGCAGCCGCGCGGCGCTGGTCGGCGCCTCGCCGGTGTACGACCGTGATCGCCAGGTGGTGAATATCAATGGTCGGCAAAACGTTAGCGTGCACCAGGGCGGCAGTTCGGTAGAGGCGAACTGGAACCTCAATGGCGGCTACACGCTCACCTCGGTCAGTGCCTACCGCTACTGGCACTTCACCCCGGCCAACGACGAAAGCCTCGACGTGTCGGCCATCAACAACACCGGCGTGGAAGTTCACGACCGCCAGTTCTCCCAGGAATTTCGCCTGGCATCGCCCACCGGCGGCTTCTTCGATTACGTCGTCGGTGCCTACGTTTTCAATTCAAACCTGGGCAACAAAACCTTCACCGACTACGGCCCCGATGCCGACCGTTTCCTGTTACCAAGCCCGCAGAACAGCTTGGGCGCGCTGAATAACGTGTCGACCAAAGCCAACGGCAAAGTGGTTACCGACAGCTACGCGCTGTTCGGCCAAGGCACCTTCCACCTCACCGACCGCCTGGACTTTACCGCCGGGTTACGCGGCACCTATGAAGAGAAACAAGCCAAGGTCGAACGTTTCACACCAGAGGGCGGCGCGCCTGTTACGGGCGCCGGGCTGACCGTGCGCAACCGTCAATTGGGTGCCTACGACTCTGGCGACCTGAGCCTGCACAACGCGTCGCCATCGGGATTGTTGAGCCTGAGTTACAAATTCAGCGACGAAGTGTTGGGCTACGCCAGCCTGTCCCATGGCGAGAAATCCGGCGGCGTGAACCTGGCAGTCGCCAGCGCGCCAACGGCCGGTGCCGACTCTTTGCTGGTCGGCCCTGAGCGCGCCAACGATGCCGAGTTGGGCTTCAAAAGCACATTGCTGGACCGGCGACTGTTGCTGAACGCCAACCTGTTCTGGACCGGCATCCACGGCTATCAGGCCACCACGCTGTATCAACCGGCCGGCAGCACCAACCTCGTACAAGTGCTCGCCAACGCCGGGAGTGTGCGCAGCCGTGGCGTGGAATTCGAAGCCACGGCGCTGCTGACGCGCGGCCTGACCGTGAACGTCAACGGCTCGTACAACGACGTCACCTACCTGTCGTTCGAAAACGCCCCATGCCCTGGCGAAGTGTCCACGGCACCCGGTGCGCCAGCCACCTGCGATCTCACCGGCGAGCCCGTGGTCGGCGCCTCGAAGTGGATTGGCAACATCAACGGCGAATACAAATGGCAAACCGACGGCGGCTTCGAACCGTACGTCAACGCCAGCTATTCGTACCGCTCCGAAGCCGAAGGCACGCTAGACAACTCCGACCTCTCGCGAATCGACGGCTACGGCCTGGTCAACCTTTCAACCGGGGTGCGAACCGACCTCGGTGACGGCCAGCTCGACGCCTCCTTGTGGCTGAAAAACGCCACCGACAAAGAGTATTACCTGAGCGCCTTTGCCTACCTGAACGGCGCCTACACCGCGTCGGTGGGTCAGCCGCGCACTGCCGGCGTGACCCTGCGTTACGACTTTTAACCCCGAGCCTGCCCTTAAAAAATCAAGCCGAAAGTGAGGAACCACCCATGAGCAATGCAGCACTGGCCACTCCCCTGAGCAACACCCTGCACCTGGACATTCGCCGCGTGGCCGGCCGAATCGGCGCCGAAATTCGCGGCGTGAAATTGTCCGCCGACCTGGATGCCGACACCGTTGCCGCCATCCAGCAAGCGCTGGTCGAACACAAAGTCATCTTCTTCCGTGGCCAGACTCATCTCGACGACGCCAGCCAGGAAGCCTTCGCCAAACTGCTCGGCGAACCCGTGGCACACCCGACCGTGCCGGTGGTAGACGGCACCCATTTCCTGCTCGAACTGGACTCCGCCAAAGGCGCGCGCGCTAGCTCCTGGCACACCGACGTGACCTTCGTCGACGCCTACCCGAAAGCCTCGATTCTGCGTTCGGTAGTCGTACCCGAATACGGCGGCGACACCACCTGGGCCAACACCGCCACCGCCTACGAACACCTGCCGAGCGAGCTGAAAGAGCTGGCCGACAAACTGGTGGCCATCCACAGCAACGAATACGACTACGCCGCCATCAAGCCCAACGCTCAGGTCGAAGCGGCCGAGCACTACCGCAAAGTCTTCACCTCCACCGTGTACGAAACCGAGCACCCGGTCGTGCGCGTGCACCCAGTCAGCGGCGAGCGCAGCTTGTTGCTCGGGCATTTCGTCAAACGCATCAAAGGCTACAGCGCGCCAGACTCGGCGCACCTGTTCAACCTGTTGCAAAGCCACGTCACGCGCCTGGAAAACACCGTGCGCTGGACCTGGCAAGTGGGCGACGTGGCGATCTGGGACAACCGCTCCACCCAGCACTACGCCGTCGACGACTACGGCAACCAGTCGCGCATCGTGCGCCGCGTGACCCTGCACGGCGAAGTGCCCTACGGCGTTAACGGTCAGCGCAGCCACACCATCAAAAAAGCCTGAGCCACTCAGTAGCCCGTCGAGTGCGGCGGGCTTTTCACACCTGGAGAAACTGCACCATGAGCCACGCCGCCACCGCGTTGCGCCACACCGAACCCGCTTTCGCCATCGTGCCGCTGCACCACGCCCCGCTGGGCGCCGAAGTGCACGGTCTCGACGCCCGCCAGCCGTTGACTGCCGAGCAGGTACTGGCGCTGAAACAAGCCCTGCGCGACCACCACATTCTGATCTTCAAAAACCAGCAACTGGACGACCCGCAGTACCTGCACTTCACCAGCTACTTCGGCTCGGTATTTCAGCCACCGGCCGACATTCCCGTACTGTCCTCCGGCGCCGACGGCAAAGCGCCGGCCATCGTTCGCGTCGCCAATACCGAAGGCGGTGAACTGGGCAACTTCGCCTTGCCCGCCCACAGCGACCACCAATGGACGCCCACGCCCTCAGCCGGCTCGTTGCTCTACGCGCTGGAAGTGCCGAGCAAGGGCGGGGAGACCAGCTGGACCAACCTGGCCCTGGCCTACGAAACGCTGCCTGAAACCACCAAAGCCGAAATCGAAGGCCTACGCCTGATCAACTACAACCCCTTCGTACGCCTGAAAAGCGGCGGCTACGGCGGCACCTTCGCCACCTACCGAACGCCCGACATCGAACCCATCCAAGGCACCGAGCACCCGCTGGTACGCGTACACCCCGACAGCGGCAAAAAACTGCTCTTCCTCAGCGTGCACACCGAAGTGGAAATCCCCGGCTACGACCCCGAAAAAGGCCAAGAACTGATCGCCCGCCTGCGCCAACACCTGCAAAACCCCGCGCTCTACTACACCCACAAATGGCAGGTCGGCGACATCGTCTACTGGGACAACCAAGCCACCCTGCATGCCCGCAACGCCTTTGACGCTAAAGAGCGGCGTAACCTTAAACGGATCAGCTTGGCGGGAAGTCGGCCGTTTTGAGATTGGTGTTTGCAGGAATCGCGGCTAAAGCCGCTCCCACAGGACGGCGAATAACCTGTGGGAGCGGCTTTAGCCGCGATGTTTTTTTGATCTACCGCTTCTGATCTACCGCTTTTGATCTGGCTTGTGATTTACCCGCCCCATTCATCGCAGGCCGAGTGGAGTCGACGTGGAGGGGGTTGAGCGGCCGGGAGCCGCGAAAGGCGTGTCGGGCCATGGATGGCCCTTATCGCGGGGACGCCTAGTCCGTGCCCCCGGAGCGGCGATGGAGGGAGGGAAGTCGGAGCGCAGCGGAGACCCAAGGTAGGGGCAAGCGTTTTTGCTTACTTTTTCCGCGACTGGAAAAAGTGAGTCGCGCGTAAGGCGCGAAACAAAAACGTTCAGCGCACGCGGTAATGAATACCGCCGCCCGTGCCATATGCATACGGCTTAAGATTCTGGATCCCCGCGTGCGCGAGGATGACGGAGGTTTTTTTCGAGTGATGAGTTAGGTCAGCGCACGCGGTAACGAATAGCTCCGCACTTCACACCGGTGTACGGCTTGAGACTCTGGATCCCGAATTGTCGGACCACCGCATTCGCGAGGATGACGGAGGTTTTTTTCGAGTGATGAGTCAGGTCAGCACATGCGGTAATGAATACCGCCGCACTTCACACCGTGTACGACTGGAAACGCTGGATCCCGAACTGTCGGACCACCGCCTTCGCGGGAATGACGGAGGTTTTTTTCGAATGATGGGTCAGGTCTGAATACCTGCCCACTTTTCCCCAGCGCAAAACCCTTTCCGCCTAAATTTCCCCCCCACCCACACGTCCCTTCTTCCAACAGCCACCGAACGCGCGGGCGCGCCTTTGGTTGCGTCGCTGCCTACCCACGGAGTTCCACACCCCATGCAAGTCGCCGCCTCGCGTGTCACCGCCCCGGAAGAAGCGCTTTACCACTTCGAAGAAAGCCCATTGCTGGCGCGGCAAAAGCGCCAGGAATCCAACGCCCGTAGCTACCCGCGGCGCATCCCTCTGGCACTCAAGCGCGCCCGTGGCATCTACGTGGAAGACGTCGAAGGCCGCACCTTTATCGACTGCCTCGCCGGCGCTGGAACCCTGGCGTTGGGCCACAACCATCCGGTGGTGATCGACGCCATTCGCCAAGTGCTCAACGACGAACTGCCGCTGCACACGCTCGACCTGACCACGCCGGTCAAAGACCAGTTTGTGCAAGACCTCTTCGCCGTGCTGCCCGAAGGCCTGGCCCGCGAGGCAAAAATCCAGTTCTGTGGCCCCACGGGCACCGACGCGGTGGAAGCCGCGCTGAAGCTGGTGCGCACGGCTACCGGCCGTAGCGGCATTCTGTCGTTCCAGGGCGGCTACCACGGCATGAGCCTCGGCGCGCTGAATCTGATGGGCAACCACGGCCCGAAGAAGCCCTTGGGTGCGGTGCTCGGCAATGGCGTGCAGTTTTTGCCGTATCCCTACGACTACCGTTGCCCGTTTGGCCTCGGCGGCGAGCAGGGCGTGCAGGTCAATCTCAATTACCTGGAAAACCTGATCAACGATCCCGAAGGCGGCGTGCTGTTGCCAGCAGCGGTGATTGTGGAAGTGGTGCAAGGCGAGGGCGGTGTCATTCCTGCCGACATTGCGTGGCTACAAGGCCTGCGACGGATCACCGAACGCGCCGGCATCGCCCTGATCGTTGATGAAATACAAAGCGGCTTTGCCCGCACCGGGAAAATGTTTGCCTTTGAACACGCCGGCATCATTCCCGATGTAGTGGTGCTGTCCAAAGCCATCGGCGGCAGCCTGCCGTTGGCCGTGGTGGTGTATCGCGAGTGGCTCGACACCTGGGCACCCGGCGCCCATGCCGGCACGTTCCGGGGCAACCAAATGGCGATGGCGGCTGGTTCCGCCGTGCTGCGTTACCTGCGCGAACACGACATCGCCAGCCACGCCACGGCCATGGGCGAACGGCTGACCGAGCATTTGCGCACGCTGCAACGGGACTATCCGCAGATGGGCGACATTCGAGGGCGCGGCCTGATGCTCGGCGTTGAACTGGTGGACCCGCGCGGCAGGGTCGACAACCTCGGCCATCCGCCTGCATTCACGGCGCTGGCTTCGCGGGTTCAAGCGGAGTGCCTCAAGCGCGGACTGATTCTGGAACTCGGCGGCCGCCATGGCAGCGTGGTGCGCTTTCTGCCGCCGCTGATTATCAGCGCCGAACAGATCGATGAAGTGGCCGCGCGCTTCGCCCGCGCGTTCGCCGCTGCAGTGGACGCGCTGGCATGAACGCCATTGCCCCGGCGCTGACGATCAGGCCGCTGCTCAGTAGCGGCGGCGTGCTGCCACTGCTGATTCAGGCGCCCGCGCCGGGCTTGGATTTGCTGGAAATGCTTGGGCAAATCCGGCCGCTGGTGGACAGCCATTTGCTCAAGGCGGGCGGCATTTTGTTTCGCGGTTTCGAGGTGGGCGAGCCCGAGCGTTTCCGCGCCTTCGCCGCCGGCTTTGGTCACGACCTGCTCAATTACGAATTCGGCTCCACGCCGCGCAGCAACGTGACGCAGGGCGTTTACACCTCCACCGAATACCCGGCCCATCAGCGCATTCCACTGCACAACGAGCAGGCTTACACCCGCGAATGGCCGATGAAGATTTGGTTCTACAGCATGATCGCCGCCGAAACCGGCGGCGAAACGCCGATTGCCGACAGCCGTGAGATTTTCCGCCGCACTCCCCAGCGCATTCACGAGCGCTTTAACCGTCACGGCCTGATGTACGTACGCAACTTCGGCAATGGCCTCGACGTGCCGTGGGAGCAAGTATTCAACAGCGACGACCCGGCCGTGGTCGAAGCCTATTGCGCGCGCCACGCCATCACCTGTGAATGGAAAGACGACGGCGAGCTGCGCACCCGCCAGATTTGCCAAGCCGTGGCGCGGCATCCGGTGACGGGGGAAGACGTGTGGTTCAACCAGGCGCACCTGTTTCACCTCTCCAACCTGGCGGCCGACATCCGCGAAAACCTGCTGGACATCGTTGATGAAGAAGACCTGCCGCGAAACGTCTACTACGGCGACGGCAGCCCCATCGAAGACAGCCTGCTGGATGAAATACGCAGCGTGCTCGACGATTGCGCAATCCGCTTTCCCTGGCAAGCCGGCGATGTGCTGATGCTCGACAACATGCTCGCCGCCCACGCCCGCTCTACCTTCACCGGCAAACGCAAAGTGATCGTGGCGATGGCGCAGGGGCATGGAAGTTGAGCGTTCCCCCGCCATCCTGTAGGAGCGGCTTTAGCCGCGATTGGCCAGACCTGCCTAGCACGTCGTTTAAGAGCATCGCGGCTGAAGCCGCTCCTACAGAATGGCGTCGGGCTAGACGATTCCGTTCTATGCCTAAACGAATTAATTATTTAGGCGCCTTCCGAGCCGCGACTTAGAGTAGCCATCCCGCCTAATTCGGCCTCGCGCCTTGGGATTGCCATGTCTGAACTGCTCAATGCCGGCCTCGATAAGCTGACGCCAACGCCCACCGAGGCCGTCAGCCAACCGGTGAATTGGCAGCTGGAGAAAATCGTCGGCGAACTGCATGCGGTGCGCGCCGAGTGGCGCAGTAGCACGGGCCGTTCGCGCGAGTTAGTGGGGCGCGAATTGCCGTCGCGTCAGGCCATGGCGAATATTCTCGATGGGCTGATTGGCGCGCTGTTTCCCATGCGGTTGGGGCCGAGCAATCTGCGTCAGGAAAGCGAAGATTTCTACGTCGGCCACACCCTCGATAACGCCCTTAACTGCCTGCTGATTCAGGTGCGCCTGGAGCTCGCTTACGCGGCGCGTCACCGCGGCGAAGAGCCTAATGGCGAGGCGGCAGCAGTGGCCATCGTTCGGGATTTCGCCAGCGCCTTGCCCGGCATTCGCCGCTTGCTCGACAGCGACGTAATCGCCGCCTACCAAGGCGACCCAGCCGCCCGCAGCGTCGACGAGGTGCTGCTGTGCTACCCCGGCATTCTGGCGGTGATTCACCATCGCATGGCGCACCATTTGTACCGCGCCGGTTTGCCATTGTTGGCGCGTATCAGTGCCGAGCTGGCGCACTCGGCGACCGGCATCGACATTCACCCTGGCGCGCAAATTGGCCACAGTTTTTTCATCGATCACGGCACTGGCGTGGTGATCGGCGAAACCGCGATCATCGGCAACCACGTGCGCATTTACCAAGCCGTGACCCTGGGCGCCAAACGCTTCAGCGCCGACGAAAATGGCCAGCTGCACAAAGGCCAGCCGCGTCACCCGATTGTGGAAGACGACGTGGTGATTTACGCCGGCGCCACCATTCTGGGGCGCATCACGTTGGGCAAAGGCTCGACCATCGGCGGCAACGTCTGGCTCACGCGCAGCGTGCCGGCCGGCAGCAACGTCACCCAAGCCACGGCGCAAAGCCAACCGGCCGGTCAGTAACGCCTTCTGCAAAACCCGTCAGCCGACCCGCGCGGCTGACGGTTCCCCGCCCCACATCCGCGCAGCGCCTCTAGCGCGGGCATTTGTCACAGACCCGTGACACTTTTCTTGGCACTGAATCGGAATTTCTCGCTCATACGCTGCGTAGAATTTGGCGCACCTCACCGCCAACCCACTTAAACAGGGAACGCCCATGACCGGCGACCGCATCGACGCGAATTTTTTCCAGCTGGCTGCATGCCCCCGCGCACCACGTTTGGTTGCAAACCGAGGGCCTGCGCTTGCTGAGTTTTGCCAAGGCCGCTCGGGTTGCGCAGGGCTTTGCCAACCTCGATGCGCAGGGTCGTTTGCCCGCCGATGCGGTGGCCGAAACCATGAACACGGCGCGCATGACCCACAGTTTCGCCATGGCTCATGTGCAGGGCATTCCCGGTTGCCTGGAGTTGGTTGAGCACGGCGTCGCCGCGTTGCTCGGGCCGTTGCGCGATGCCGAGCATGGCGGCTGGTTTGCGGTGGCTGAACACCGCGACGGCAACACTGGCAAAGCCGCTTATTTGCATGCGTTCGTGGCGTTGGCCGCCAGCTCAGCGCTGCAAGCGGGCGCTGCGGGTGCCGGGCAGTTGTTGGCGCAGGCGGTGCAGATAATTGATGAATATTTCTGGAGCGAGGAGGAGGGCGCGCTACGCGAATCCTTCGCTCGCGACTGGACCGACGAAGAAGCGTATCGCGGTGCCAACAGCAATATGCACGGCACCGAAGCATTCCTCGCCCTGGCCGACGCCACCGGCGAAACCCGCTGGCTAGAGCGCGCGCTGCGGATGGTTGAGCGACTGATTCATGGCCACGCGGCCGACAACGGCTACGGCGTCATCGAACATTTCGACCGTCAATGGCAGCCGCAACTGGATTACAACCTGGCCAATCCAGCCGATGGTTTTCGCCCATACGGCACCACGCCCGGCCACGCATTTGAATGGGCCCGGTTGGTGCTGCACCTGGAAGCTTCGCTGCAACGCGCCAACTACGCAGCGCCCGATTGGCTGCTGCATGACGCCGTTGGGTTGTTCGATGCGGCCTGCCGCTACGCCTGGAATGTCGATGGGGCACCGGGGTTGGTCTACACGCTGGATTGGCAAAATAAGCCCGTGGTGCGCCCCCGTTTGCACTGGGTGCATGCCGAGGCGAGCGCCACGGCGGCGGCGCTGCTCAAGCGCACCGGCGAGCAGCGTTATGAAGTGTGGTACCGGCGGTTCTGGGATTTTATCGAGGCTTATTTCATCGACCGCGAGCAGGGCAGCTGGCACCACGAGCTGGATGTTCACAACGTGCCATCGGCCACTATTTGGGCGGGAAAACCGGATTTGTATCACGCGTATCAGGCAGTTTGCCTGCCGCAAATTGGCCTGGCGCCGAGCCTCACAGCCGCGCTGGCCGAGCTTTCCAGGCTAGTGCCAAGAACCTAAAAGTTTTGTCACGGAGCTGTGACATTTACGCGTCCCTTCGTTACCTCAGGAGCTAAAACGCTTGATTAGAATCCATCGCAACGCAAGCTTCCGACTTGCCTGTATAACAACAAGAAGGTACTTCAGATGAACGCGATCAACCGACTCGCCGCTGTTATTTCCCTCGCCTCCCTATTTCCCCTCAGCGCCCTTGCCGCCGATGCCCCTACAGAGTCCAAAGGCACTGTAGAAGTGGTGCACTGGTGGACGTCTGGCGGTGAAGCCAAAGCCATCGACGTGCTGCGCAAACTGGTGGAAAAAGACGGCTACACCTGGAAAGACAGTGCCGTGGCCGGCGGTGGTGGTGCTGCTGCCATGACCGTACTGAAAACCCGCGCCGTTTCCGGCAACCCACCTTCCGCCGCCCAGATCAAAGGCCCTGACCTGCAAGACTGGGGCGCCCTCGGTTTGCTGACCGAGCTGGACGATGTGTCCAAGGCCAATAACTGGGACAAATTGCTGTCCAAAACCGTCGCCGACACCATGAAGTACGACGATCACTACGTGGCCGTACCGGTGAACATTCACCGCGTTAACTGGCTGTGGATCAACCCCGTCGCGATGAAAAAAGCTGGCATCGACAAGGCGCCGACTACCCTCGACGAACTGTTCGCCGCTGCTGAAAAATTCAAGGCCGCCGGTTTCATTCCGTTGGCTCACGGTGGTCAACCGTGGCAAGACAGCACCGTCTTTGAAGACCTGGTGCTGAGCATCATGGGCGCAGACGGCTACACCAAAGCGTTCATCGAGCAAGACGAAGACACCCTCACCAGCGCCAAAATGACCGAAGTGTTCAAAGCCCTGAAAAAACTTCAGGGCTACATGGATCCGGACGGCACCGGCCAGGACTGGAACCTGGAAGCGGCCAAGGTCATCAACGGCAAAGCCGGCATGCAAATCATGGGTGACTGGGCCAAGAGCGAGTGGAGCGCGGCAGGCAAGAAAGCCGGCACCGACTTCGAGTGTGTGCCGTTCCCAGGTACGCAAGGCAGCTTCACCTACAACATCGACTCGCTGGCCATGTTCAAGCTCTCGGCGAAGAACAACACGCCGGGCAACATCGCTGCGCAGAACGAAGTGGCGAAGATCATCCTCGAGCCTGAATTCCAGTACGTGTTCAACCAGAACAAAGGTTCGATCCCGGTGCGTGACGACTTGGATATGACCAAGTTCGACAGCTGTGGCCAGGCCGCTATGGCCGACTTCAAGGCCGCCGACAAAGCCGGCACCCTGAAGCCAAGCATGGCCCACAACATGGCGACCTCCCTGGCGGTACAAGGGGCGATCTTCGATGTGGTGACCAACTTCATGAGCGACAAGAACGCCGACCCAACCAAGGCCGGTGCGCAGATGGCTTCGGCTATCAAGGCCGCGATGTAAGTGCTTGACCGCTGCCGGTTCGCCGGCAGCTTTACCTCCAACGCTCTGCTGCCTCGGCAGCCCCTCGACAACGGCCACGCCTGCGTCGCGGGGAGCGTTTGGACTGAATTTCTCTAAGACTGGGTTATGCCGATGAGCACCGTGGCGGTATTTAACAAGGCCTCACCGTTCGACACCTTGCAGCGCTGGCTTCCGAAACTGGTCGTCGCGCCGAGCATGTTGCTGATTCTGGTGGGCTTCTACGGATACATCCTCTGGACGTTCATTCTGTCCTTTACCAATTCCAGCTTCATGCCGAGCTACAAGTGGGTCGGCGTGCAGCAATACGTGCGCCTGCTCGACAACGACCGCTGGTGGGTCGCGAGTAAAAACCTGGTGCTGTTTGGCGGCATGTTTATCGCCATCAGCCTGATACTCGGCGTGTTCCTCGCGGTGCTGCTGGACCAGCGCATTCGCAAAGAAGGCTTCATTCGCACCATTTACCTGTACCCGATGGCGCTCTCGATGATCGTCACCGGTACCGCCTGGAAATGGCTGCTCAACCCGGGCCTCGGCCTGGACAAAATGCTGCGTGACTGGGGCTGGGAAGGCTTCCGCCTCGACTGGCTGGTGGATCAGGAGCGCGTGGTGTACTGCCTGGTGATCGCCGCCGTGTGGCAGGCCTCGGGCTTTGTGATGGCGATGTTCCTCGCCGGTCTGCGCGGTGTTGATCAATCGATTATTCGCGCCGCACAAGTGGACGGCGCCAGCCTGCCGACCATCTACCTGCGCATCGTATTGCCGAGTCTGCGGCCGGTGTTTTTCAGCGCCTTCATGATTCTGGCGCACATCTCGATCAAGAGCTTCGACCTGGTGGCGGCCATGACCGCAGGCGGTCCTGGTTACTCGTCCGATCTGCCGGCGATGTTCATGTATTCCTTCACCTTCAGCCGCGGCCAGATGGGCATCGGTTCAGCCAGCGCCATGCTGATGCTGGGCGCGATCCTGACCATTCTGGTGCCGTACCTGTACTCCGAGCTGCGGAACAAACGCCATGACTGATTCCATTGCTGTAAGCCCAATGGCCCGCCCGTACGGTAAAACGTCGTTCAGCTTCAGCCGCCTGGCGATTTACGTCACCTTGTTCGGCGCCGCCGCCGTGTACCTGGTGCCGCTGGTGGTGATGCTGCTGACCAGTTTCAAAAGCCCCGACGACATTCGCACCGGCAACCTGCTGAGCTGGCCGCAAATGATCGACGGCATCGGCTGGATCAAGGCCTGGGACATCGTCGGCGGCTACTTCTGGAACTCGGTGAAAATCACCGTGCCAGCGGTGCTGATCTCCACCTTTATCGGTGCCATGAACGGCTACGTGCTGTCGATGTGGCGCTTTCGCGGGTCGCAGTTGTTCTTCGGTCTGCTGCTGTTTGGCTGCTTCCTGCCGTTCCAGACCGTGCTGCTGCCGGCCTCGTTCACCCTCGGCAAACTCGGCCTGGCCAACACCACCACCGGCCTGGTGCTGATTCACGTGGTGTACGGCATGGCCTTTACCACGCTGTTCTTCCGCAACTTCTACGTGGCGATTCCCGATGCCCTGGTCAAGGCCGCGCGCCTCGACGGCGCCGGCTTCTTCACCATTTTCGGGCGGATTCTGCTGCCCATGTCGGTGCCGATCATCATGGTCTGCCTCATCTGGCAGTTCACCCAGATCTGGAACGACTTTCTCTTTGGTGTGGTGTTCGCCAGTGGCGACGCTCAACCGATCACGGTGGCCCTCAATAACCTGGTGAACACCAGCACCGGGGCCAAGGAATACAACGTAGACATGGCGGCGGCGATGATCGCCGGCCTGCCAACGCTGCTGGTCTACATCGTCGCGGGCAAGTACTTCCTGCGTGGACTCACGGCCGGCGCGGTCAAGGGGTGAAACATGGCAACTCTCGAACTTAAAAACGTCAAGAAAACCTACGGCAGCGGCTTGCCGGACACCCTCAAAGACATCGAACTGAAGATCGAGTCCGGCGAGTTTCTGATTTTGGTGGGCCCGTCTGGCTGCGGTAAATCGACCCTGATGAACTGCATCGCCGGCCTGGAAAATATTACCGGTGGCGAGATTCTCGTCGACGGCGCTGACATCAGCGGCATGAGCCCGAAAGACCGTGACATTGCCATGGTGTTTCAGTCGTACGCCCTGTACCCGACCATGAACGTGCGCGAGAACATCGCCTTCGGGTTGAAGATGCGCAAGATGAGCGCGGCGGCCATCGAAGAAGAAGTGTCTCGCGTGGCCAAGCTGCTGCAGATCGAACACCTGCTGGCGCGCAAGCCGGGCCAGCTTTCCGGCGGCCAGCAACAGCGTGTGGCCATGGGCCGGGCACTGGCACGGCGGCCGAAGATTTACCTGTTCGACGAACCGCTGTCGAACCTCGACGCCAAGCTGCGCGTTGAGATGCGCACCGAAATCAAGCTGATGCACCAGCGCCTGAAAACCACCACCGTTTACGTCACCCACGACCAGATTGAAGCCATGACCTTGGGCGACAAAGTGGCGGTGATGAAAGATGGCGTGGTGCAGCAATTCGGCACCCCGCAACAGATTTACAACGACCCGGCCAACCTGTTCGTGGCGAGCTTTATTGGTTCGCCGCCCATGAACTTCATTCCCCTGCGCCTGCAACGTCGCGACGGCCGTCTGTTGGCACTGCTGGATTCCGGGCAGGCGCGTTGCGAGTTGCCGCTGGCCATGCAGGACGAAGGGCTGGAAAACCGCGAAGTGATTCTGGGCATTCGCCCCGAGCAAATTTGCCTGGCTGCGGCCGGCTCCAGCCTGCCGAGCATTTTGTCCGAAGTGGAAGTGATCGAGCCGACCGGCCCCGACACCCTGGTATTCGTCAACCTCAACCAAACCAAAGTCTGCTGCCGCCTGGCACCGGACATGGCGCCGCGTGTGGGCGACACCCTGGAGCTGCAATTCGACCCGGACAAAGTGCTGCTGTTCGACGCCAAGAGTGGAGAGCGCCTGGGGCTGCTGGGAAAGTCGCAACCCGCTGAAAAAGCAGGGCGTGTGACGCGGTTGATTCCGCGCGAAGGCTAAGCGCATCGCGGCTAAAGCCGCTCCTACAAAACCGTGTAGGAGCGGCTTTAGCCGCGATAGGGCAAACACCGATTTAAGCAGTACCCCCACCGCAAGGCGGGGCCCTTGATATGTACCGACGCGCAACCGTTATCCGAAGCGCAACAACAATAAAAATGAGTGGAGTGGATATGAGCACAATGAAAAAAAGTCTCTGGGCACTGCCGTGCGCCCTGGCAATGTTCCCGTGGTCGGCCCAGGCCCTGGAGTTCAGCGGCTATACCCGTAACGGCATCGGCACCTCGGTAAACAGTTCCGGCCAGCAGTGCTTCCAGCTGCAAGGCGCGAAGTCCAAATACCGGTTGGGTAACGAATGCGAGCAATACACTGAATTGGACCTGCGTCAGGACCTGTTCAAGCTCGACGACGGTTCGGTGTTGAGCGTCGAGGGCATGGCCCAGCTCTACAACCAGTACGACAAAACCCCGAAATACACTGGCGACTACGGCTTCGCCCGCATGAACCAGATGTACGCCGAGTGGAGCAACATGCCCGCGCTCAATGGCGGTTCGTTCTGGGCCGGTCGGCGTTTCTACAAACGAAACGACATCCATATCTCCGACTTCTACTATTGGAACCAGAGCGCCACCGGTTTCGGCTTCGACGAAGTTCAGATCGGTGACCTGAAGTACAGCTACGTGTTCTCGCGTAAAGACAACTACGACCAGGAACCGTACATCAACCGTCACGACTTCAACGTCGACGGCTTCAACACCAACCCCAACGGCACCGTGCAAGTAGGCGTCAGCTACATCGACAAGCCCGACAGCACCGACGCCCACAGCGGTTACTCGGTAACCGTGCAGCACAAACAGAAAGAATTCCTCGGCGGCGTTAACACCCTGGCCTTCCAATACGGCGTCGGCCCCGGCACTGGTCTTGGCTACACCGGCGATCCGACGCTGGACGACAGTGCAACCAACTGGCGCGTGGTGGAATTCTTCGATTGGCAGGTGACCAAACATTTCGGCGGTCAGTTCGAAATCGTCTACGAAAAAGACAAGCGCGAAGACGGCCAGGACCAGAACTGGCTCTCCGTTGGCGTGCGTCCGGTGTATGCAATTACCGACACCTTCAAGTTCGTCACCGAACTGGGCCGCGACCAGGTTGAAGCCCCTGGCGGTACGCGCAAGCTGACCAAATTCACCGTCGCCCCGACGTGGTCGCCGATGGGTCCGGGCTTCACCACCCGTCCTGAATTCCGCTTGTATTACACCTACGCAAGCTGGAACGAAGCAGCCCAACGCTCGGCCAGCATGGTCGCAGCGGGTTCGGCACTGTCTCGACACCGGCGCCTTTGGCACCGATCTGCACGGCTCAAACTTTGGTGCGCAAGTCGAATACTGGTGGAAGTGATGCCTGAGCGCGGTCGATGAGCCGAAAGACAGTCAGGCCTATCGTGCCGCGCCCGGAACTTGTGGCGGCCAGCGAGCAGATGCGTATAGAGGACAACCCTCTGCACGCCCTGCTGGTTGACGCCGGCAAGCCCCTTTTCAGTTGGACGCGCCATCAGGAGCGCGACCTTTTTCTAATCAGCCATCCCACCTGCGAGGCGGTGTTTAGCCGGCAGGGCGGGCAGTTGCTGCATTTCCAACCGCGCGGCCAACGGCCTTGGCTGTGGTGCGCCGCGCGCTGGCCTAAACATGGCGCCATCCGTGGCGGTGTGCCGGTGTGCTGGCCGTGGTTCAGTCGACACCCGACCGAAAGCGGCTGGCCGTCCCATGGCTGGGCGCGGCTCAGCGACTGGGAGTTGATCAGCCATGAAGCCGACGCCACCGGCGTGCGCCTGCATTGGCGGTTGGACTTGTGCGAGTGGCAAGTAGAACTGTTTGCCGAACTGGGCGCCGAGCTGAAATTGCGCCTGGTCACCCAGCATCAGGACAGCGAACCGTGCCAGCTCAGCCATGCCTTACACGGCTATTGGCGCGTGGGCGACATGGCCCAGGTGGCGCTGCGCGGCCTGGAGCGCGCGCACGGCTACGACCTGTTATTGCGCGACGACTTCCAGCAAAACAGCCCGCTGCGTTTGGACAACGGCTGCCACCGCGTGTACCGGCGGGCAGGGCGCATCGACCTGGATGACCAACTGTGGCGGCGCCGGTTACAGATCGACACCAGCGGCGGCGCCAACACCGTGATCTGGCACCCCGGCGCGCGGCCGTTAGCCGATGTCGGTTGGCATGAGGCGTTGGGGTTTGTCTCGGTGCAGGCGGCGAGTTGCCGGGAAGACAGCGTGACGATTGGGCCGGGGGAAGAGGCGGAGTTGCGCTTGCATGTTCGGGCGGTGTGACCTTTAAAAGCATCGCGGCTAAAGCCGCTCCCACAAATTGCACGACGTGTAGGAGCGGCTTCAGCCGCGATTGGCGCAACGCCGATATAGAAATGAACTACCCCGGATCATCCTCATTCGGATACCGGCTGGCATTCAAACTCTCTTTGATCTTGCGCAAATGCGGCTGGAAATCCACGCCTCGGCGCAGGGTTACGCCGGTGGCAAGCACGTCGAGCACGGTGAGCTGGATGATGCGCGAGGTCATCGGCATGTAAATGTCGGTGTCCTCCGGCAGGGGAATATCCACGCTCAAGGTGCTGGTCTTGGCCAGCGGCGAATTGGCTGCCGTCAGGCTCAACACCGAGGCGCCGTTTTCGCGGGCCACGCGCGCCACTTCCACCAGTTCACGGGTGCGGCCGGTGTAGGAAATGATCACGAACAAATCGCCGGTATGGGCCACCGAGGCGAGCATGCGTTGCATCAGCACGTCGGCATGGGCGGTGACGGCGAGGTTGAAGCGGAAGAATTTGTGCTGCGCATCCAGCGCCACCGAGGCGGAGGCGCCGAGGCCGAAGAAGTTGATTTGCCGGGCCTGAATCAGAAGGTCCACGGCGCGGCTGATTTTCTGCGGATCAAGCTGGCGGCAAGCGCTGTCGAGCGAGGCGATGGCACTGCCAAAAATCTTCTGGGTATAGGCCTCGGGCACATCGTCGGCTTCCACTGCCCGGCTTACATATGCCGCGCCGCTGGCCAGGCTTTGCGCCAGCTGCATTTTCAGTTCGGGGTAACCGCTGACGCCAAACGAGCGGCAAAAGCGATTCACCGTCGGCTCGCTCACTTGGGCTTCTTGGGCCAGGGTGGCGATGCTGAAACGGGTGGCCTGTTGCGGACTGCGCAGAATGGCTTCCGCCACTTTACGTTCGGCTTTGTTCAGCTCGGCCAGTCGGCTTTGGATCTGCTCCAACAGGTTACGCACGCGTTCCATCTGGTTTCCTCGGTGATACGGGCCAATTGCAGCCGCTACGCTTGAGGCGCGGGCAGGGCGGCCTATCCTAACTGTGAGGCCCTGCAAACGGCCACTGTCGACAGTGAGATGGGCAAAATGTTGTTTTGTTTACAACATTTAAGCTTGATTTCAGCCGGTTAACGCGGTATTTCTTCCAATACTTGATAAAAGAACAAATATCATGCCCGTGATCACTGCAAAACCCTGCACCCTTATCCTGTTCGGCGCTCTGGGCGACCTGGCGTTGCGCAAGCTCTTTCCCGCCCTGTATCAGCTTGATCGCGCCGGCTTGCTGCACGCCGATACGCGCATCATCTGCCTGGCCCGGGACAAGGGCGAACCCGCTACACACCTGGCGTTTATCGATGATTGGATGCACCGCTACATCCCGGTCATGGACCTGGACGGCGAAGTGCTCGAACGTTTTCGCCAGCGCCTGCGCTACATCAGCATGGAATTCGCCCAGCCGGACGATTACGCCGCGCTGGTGAACGAAGTGGGCACTGCCGACACGCTGATCGCCTATTTCGCCACGCCGGCGTTCGTGTACGGCGCCATCTGCGCCAACCTCGCCGCTTGCGGTCTGGCCGAGAAAACCCGCGTGGTGCTGGAAAAGCCCATCGGCCACAACCTGGAATCGTCACGCGCCATCAACGATGCCGTCGCCGCGCATTTCCCGGAAAGCCAGATCTACCGCATCGACCATTACTTGGGCAAAGAGACGGTGCAAAACCTCATTGCCCTGCGTTTTGCCAACAGCCTGTTCGAAACCCAGTGGAACCAGCACCACATTTCCCACGTGGAAATCACCGTGGCCGAAGTGGTGGGCATTGAAGGGCGCTGGGGTTACTTCGATCAGGCCGGGCAACTGCGCGACATGATTCAGAACCACCTGCTGCAACTGCTCTGCCTGATCGCCATGGACCCGCCCAGCGACCTGTCGGCCGACAGCATTCGTGATGAGAAAGTGAAAGTGCTTAAAGCGCTGGCGCCCATCACCCCGGAACAGCTCAGCCGCCAAGTGGTACGGGGCCAGTACGTGGCGGGCAGCAGCGCCGGCAAACCGGTGCCGGGCTACCTCGAAGAAGACAACGCCAACCTGCAGAGCGATACCGAAACGTATGTGGCGGTGCGCGCGGAAATTCGCAACTGGCGCTGGTCCGGCGTGCCGTTCTACCTGCGCACCGGCAAACGCATGCCGCAGAAGCTGTCGCAGATCGTTATTCACTTCAAAGAGTCGTCGCACTACATCTTCGCGCCGGAACAACGGCCGCTGGTGAGCAACCGGCTGATCATTCGCCTGCAACCGGACGAAGGCATTTCCCTGCAAGTGATGACCAAAGATCAGGGCCTGGATAAAGGCATGCAACTGCGCAGCGGCCCGTTGCAGCTCAACTTCTCCGAAACCTACAAGGCAGCACGCATTCCCGATGCCTACGAACGGCTGTTGCTGGAAGTGACGCAAGGCAACCAGTACCTGTTCGTGCGCAAAGACGAGGTCGAACACGCTTGGCTGTGGTGCGACCAGTTAATCGCCGGCTGGAAACAGCTCGGCGACCCACCCAAGCCATATGCGGCCGGGTCCTGGGGACCCATGGCGGCCATGGCGCTGATTACCCGTGATGGGAGGTCCTGGTATGGCGATCTCTGAACTGAAATTCCCCGCTGGTGTGCAGGCGTTTAGCCAGGCATCGGCAACACAGCACGCACACGACTTGGCCGAAGCAGTGGCCGAGGCCCTGAGTACGGCGTTGCGTGAACGCGATTTCGCCAGTTTGGTGGTGTCCGGCGGCCGCAGTCCGGCGGCGTTTCTCGACGCGCTGAGCACGCAAAAGCTCGACTGGGCGCGCGTTGTCGTCAGCCTCGCTGACGAGCGCTGGGTGCCCACCGAACACAGCGACAGCAACGAAGCGTTGGTAAAACGCCACTTGCTACGCGGCGATGCGGCGCGTGCACATTTCATCGGCTTGTACCGCAGCCCGGCGTCGCTCGACGCTTCGGTGGCTGGCGCGGAGCTCGCGCTCAGCGAACTGCCGCAACCGATTGATGTACTCGTGCTGGGCATGGGCGACGACGGTCATACCGCCTCGCTATTCCCCAACAGCCCGTTGCTGGCCTCGGCCCTCAGCGCCGATTGCCCGCAGCGCTGCCTGTCAATGCTGGCGCCGACCGTGCCGCATCAACGCATCACCCTGACGCTGCCGATACTGGGTTCGGCGCGCTCGATATTTCTTGCCCTGCAAGGCCCAGCCAAGCTGGACACCTTGCAAGCCGCATTGGCGGGCGATGACGTTCACGCCATGCCAATCCGTGCCTTCCTGCGCTCGCCGCTGTCCATTTACTGGTGCCCCTGACATGACACTCCTCAACAGCGTGACCCCGAGCATGGATGAAAAAACCGCACAGATTGATGCCATCTGCCGTCAGGCGCGCATCCTTCCCGTGGTGACCATCGACAACGAAGCGCAGATTCTGCCCATGGCCGACGCGCTGGCCGAAGGCGGGTTGCGCACCCTGGAAATCACCCTGCGTTCGGAACACGGCCTCACCGCCATTCGCCTGCTGCGCAAGGAACGCCCGGACCTGTGCATCGGCGCTGGCACCATTCTCGACACGCAGATGTTCAAGGCGGCGGAGGAGGCGGGCGCACAATTTATCGTCAGCCCCGGCTGCACCGCCGAGCTGCTGCGCTTCGCCGTCGACAGCTCGGTGCCGTTCCTGCCGGGGGCTGGCGGGGCGTCGGATTTGATGCTGGGTTATGCCATGGGCTATCGGCGCTTCAAGCTGTTTCCGGCCGAAGCCTGCGGCGGTATTCCGGCGTTAAAAGCCTTGGGAGGGCCGTTTAACCAAGTGCGCTTTTGCCCCACCGGCGGCGTGAAGCCCGACAACTTGTTGGCTTATATGGCCGTGCCGAACGTGATGTGCGTAGGCGGTAGCTGGATGCTCGACAGCGCGTGGACCAAGGCGGGCGATTGGGCGCGGGTGACGCAGGTGAGTAAGGATGCGTTGGCGTTGTTGGACGGCTGAATAATCGCGTTTGCTTGATCGCGGCTAAAGCGGAGTGCCGCCCAGCCGCTTCCACAGGTCTTAGGAGTTCTGTGGGAACGGCGGGGCGGCACGCTGTTGGATCGCGGCTAAAGCCGCTCCTACACAAACCCCCAAAGACCCGTGTGGGAGCGGCTTTAGCCGCGATGCTTTTGCTCCGAATGCACAACCGGCAACACCAAACTCGCCACAAATCCACCCTCGGCATGATTGGCCAGTTCCAGCGTGCCGCCATGCCGTTCCGCCGCACGACGGGCAATCGCCAAACCCAGACCATGCCCCGGCGCACTCTGCTCCGGCGCACGGAAAAACGGTTCCCCCAGCCGCGCCACATGTTCGGGCAACACGCCCGGTCCGTGGTCACGCACGCTCAAGCGCACCTGCTCTCCCACACGCTCCGCACGCAATTCGATGGGCTGCCCCGCGGGGTTGAAGCGCAGGGCGTTGCGCAGCAGATTATCCAGCGCGCGTTCGAGCATGTCTGGCCAGCCGGCCAGCGTCAGGCCCGGTTCAACCTCCACCGTCACCGTTTGCTCGGCCTCGTTGAGCTGCGCTTCTTCCTGGCGATTCTTCAACAGCGCGGCGATATCCACCGGCTGCGCAGCGCCGAGGTTGGCGTCCATGCGCGCCAGGGCGAGAATTTCGCTAATCAGCGCTTCCAACCGATCACACTCGCGCTCCAGGCGCGGCCACAGCTTCGCCCGTTCCTCCGGCCCGGCGCGTTCGGCCAGCGCCAAGGCAATGCGCAAACGCGCCAGCGGTGAACGCAGCTCATGGGACACATCGCGCAGCAGCTGACGCTGGCTGCTGATCAAATCTTGCAAACGCTCGCCCATGCGATTGAAGTCGCCGGCCAGCACGCCGAACTCATCACGCCGATTCGCCAGGCGAGCCAGAGTGTGCTGCTGATACGCCGCCTGACCGAGGTCATGCACCGCCCCGCGCAATTGGCCGAGCGGGCGGGTGATCGACAACGTCAGCAGCAGGCTCAGGGCCGTGAGCACCACCAAGGCGATAAACAACGCACTCAACGGCCAGAGCAGGCTGCCACGGTGCCAGTTGTCCAGTTCCGGGTGCGGGATGCGGTAGATAAATAGATAGGTTTCGCCGCTGGGGCTGGTGTAGTCGGTGGTTATTCGGCGCCACGGCAGGCGGCGTGGGTCGTCGTGTTGGCGCTTCTCAAAAAGCGGCGGCTCGACGGGGGAAAGTGCCTTGAATCAGCACGTTGCCGTTGTCGTCCAGCACCTGCGTGTCGATGTGGAAATCGCGTTTGCGCTGCTCCAGATAATCCTGCGCCGCCTGCTGGCCCTCACTTTCATAGATACGCACCCAGTCTTCCGGCACGCCTTGGAGCGCGGGGTGCTGGCTGAGAATCCAGGCGTCCTGATTGAGCACGCGGCCTAGCAGCATCGACAGGCCGGCTACCAGCACGATGGCTAGCCAGAAACTGGCGAAGATTCGCCAAAAGAGTGAGCGCACGTGGACTCCTGTTTAACGGATAAAACCCAGCCGAGGAGGGCTCGGTTGGGTTGGGGTGTGGCCGGTTAATGTTAGGGGCAGATGGTCTACGGTTTGAAGGCTGTGCAACGTTCAAAATTCTGGATCCCCGCATGCGCGAGGATGACGGAGGACTATTTAAAAACCTCCGTCATCCTCGCGCACGCGGGGATCCAGGCTCTCTAGTCGTGCATCAATCTGTGCAACGTCCAGAATTCTGGATTCCGAGTCGTCGGACCGCCGCCTTCGCGGGAATGACGGTGGACGGTATAAAAACCTCCGTCATCCCCGCGCAGGCGGGGATCCAGAGTCTCAAGCCGTACTGATTTCTGCGCGACTCTACATTCCATGCGCAAATCCGGAAACGACTCAACTAACCGTCAACCCGCCCCCGACTCACACCAACCTTACTGCACCTTCCCCTGCTTAGCCTTCCAAGCCTGAAACTCCTGCCATTCCGCCCGGCGAGCTTCCATTTTCTTTTGCTTTTCATCAAACGCCTTCTGCTGTTCAGGGTTAAGCAGTGCGCGAATCTTGCCGTTGGTGGCCTCACGCTTGGCTTTGATTTCGTCATGCATGGCCTTTTTGTCGGCCTCGGGCAGCTTGTCGAGGTAACGCTTGGTCACTTCGTCACGGCTGTGCATTTGCTCGCCCATGATCTCGCCAATGGCTTTGCGTTGTTCCTTGCTCAGGTCCAGGTCACGGAACATGCCCGGGCCGCGGTGTTCGCCGCGTGGGCCGCCGTCCATCATGTGGCGTGGGCCTTCTTCGCCCGGTGACGGCATGGCCATGGTCATGGTTGGCAGGGCAGCGGCGAACAGAGCGGCGATGAGGGTCTTGCGCATGAGGTATCTCCTTGTCTGCAAACCGGCGTATTTGCCGGATGTGCCCAGTCTAGGGAGCGCAAGGTCAGGCGCGGTCAGGGGTGGGTAAAGCTTAGGTAAAGGCCATGGCGCAGGTTACTGACATACAACCTGGCTTCTGTAGGAGCGACTTTAGTCGCGATGCTTTTCAGGCTCAGAAGCATCTCGGCTCAAGCCGCTCCCACACCGGGCGCAACAGCTCACGCGCTGTAGTAATACCCGCGACTGCGCAGCGCCAGAATGCGCGGGCGGCCGTCGGTGTGCGGGCCGATTTTCTTGCGCAGGTTGCTCACGTGCATGTCCAGGCTGCGGTCGTACAGGGTGAGCTTGCGGCCCAGGGCCAATTGCGCCAGTTCCTGTTTGTCGACCGGCTCGCCAGGCTGGCGCAGCAGGGCTTCGAGCAGGCGGCTTTCGGACACGGTGAGCACCACGTCATGCCCGGCAATCGTCACGGAGCCACGCACCGGGCTGAAGACCAGATCGCCCAGTTCCAACTGACTGGGCGTGGCCACCGGCACGCTGCGGCGCAGCACGGCGCGCAGGCGGGCGGTGAGTTCGCGGGGGTCGCAGGGTTTGGCCAGGTAATCGTCAGCGCCCAGTTCCAGGCCAAGAATGCGGTCCAGCGGTTCGCCTCGGGCTGAAAGCATCAGTACGGGTAAATCCGGGTGGTCGCTGCGCAGCTGCTTGAGCAATTCCAAACCGCTGCCGTCGGGCAGCATCACATCGAGTACCACGGCGGCGGGTGACTCGCTGCTAAGCGCCGCGCGTGCGCTGCGGCCGTCGTGGCAAGCGCGTACGTGAAAGCCTTCCTGGCCCAGCCAGCTGCTCAGCAGCTCGCACAGTTCCACGTCATCGTCGATCAGTAGGAGAGTTGACATAGGCGGCGTTTAACTCGGATCAGGCGGTTCAGTTGGTCCATTCGCGACGGGTTTTGCGGCCGCCCCGCAGCAGCGCTCCGCACAGCAACGCCACCAGCGTGACCACTGCGCCCACGGCAAACCAGGTTTGTTCTTCGCTGAACAGCGGCGCCTGCTGACTGGCCTGCGCTTGCTTGAGTTGCAGTTTCAGGCGCTGGTTTTCCTGGCGCAGGCGGCTCACCAGAGCGCTTTCCCGCGACTCGGCGCTGCCTTGCATTTCAGTAGATAGCTCGGCGCGCATGCGCTCGCTCTCAGCCAGGCGTTGCTCAAGGCTGTCGACCTGGCCCTGCAACTGCACCTGTTCATTAACAGCCGGTGCCGGGGCGGGCGCGGCTTCTTCGGCGTAAGCGTTGGCAATCAACAACGATGCAGCGAACAACAGGAACACAGGGCCTTGGCGCATCGACTTTCCTTAGTAACGTTGAGGGCAACGGTTGCCTGGGGGTTACGGCAATACCAGCTTGAACGGTTTGACGATCACGTTGGCGTACACCCCAGCGGCGCTGTACGGGTCGGCGTCGGCCCAGCTTTGTGCGGCGATCAGCGATTCGAACTCCGCCACCACCAGGCTACCGCTGAAACCGGCGGCGCCGGGGTCGGTGCTGTCTACGGCCGGGTGCGGGCCGGCGAGTACCAGACGGCCTTCAGTTTTCAATTGCTCAAGACGCGCGAGGTGAGCAGGGCGGGCGGCCAGGCGTTTTTCCAGGGAGTTGGCTACGTCGGTGGAGATGATCGCGTAGAGCATGTCAGTCCTTAGTCTTGGGCGTGGCGGCGTCAGCGTCGCCATCGTGGATATGGCGGGCCAGGAAAATGCCCTGGCCGATCAGGAACAGCACGGTCATGGCCAGGCTGCCGAATACTTTGAAGTCCACCCAGATGCTCGGGAAGGTAAAGGCGACAAACAGGTTAGCCGAGCCGCTGACGATAAAAAACACGATCCAGGCGATGTTCAGGCGCACCCAGATCGGCTCCGGCAGGCTCACGGCGTGGCCCATCATGCGTTGAATCAGCGGCTTGTCGCCGATGAAATGGCTGCCCAGGAACGCCAGGGCGAACAGCCAGCTCACCACCGGCGCTTTCCATTTAAGGAAGGTTTCGCTGTGGAACGCCAGCGTCAGGCTGCCGAACACCAGGCAGGCAATCAGCGTCAGCCATTGGCTTTTCTCGAGGCGGCGTTGAACGATGAAGAAAATGCCGTAAACCACCACGGAACTGGCGATCAACACGGCGGTGGCACTGAAAATACCGCCTAGCATGTAGGTATGACCGAAGAGGTCGATGGCGCGGGGTTCAAGCTTGAAAACAACAAAAAACAGGATGAGCGGGATGAAGTCGAGGAATTGTTTCACAGTGGCAAGCCAGAAGCTGGATGTGCCGGCATAATAACAAACCCGAACCGTAGAGCTAGGCGCAGGGGCGCAGACTTTGTGCCGCCGCGCGGTTTTTTTCGTACTAACTGTTTGCCGCCTGCGCGATCTATTGCAAACAGTGGCCAATGACCGAGATTCTGATTGATGACTGTAGACCTGCACTGCCATAGCACCGCTTCCGACGGCGCCCTCGCGCCCGCCGTGGTGGTCGCCCGCGCCCATGAGCGCGGCGTGCGGGTTCTGGCCCTGACTGATCACGACACCCTCGAAGGCCTCGACGAAGCCCGCGCCGCCGCCACCAAACTGGACATGCAACTGGTCAACGGCATCGAACTGTCGTGCACCTGGGGCGGCGCGACGATTCATGTGCTCGGTTACGGTTTTGCTGCTGATGCTCCTGCACTGGTTCAAGCCATTTCCGACCTGCACAGCGGCCGTTGGTTACGCGCCGAAGAAATCGACCGGCGCCTGGCCCTCAAAGGCATGCCCGGCGCACTGGACGGCGCCCGCGCCATTCAGCAAGAACTCGGCGACAGCGGCAACGCCCCGGCGCGCCCGCACTTCGCAGACTTCCTGGTGCGCGCCGGCTACGTTAAAGATCGCGGCGAAGCGTTCCGCAAATGGCTGGGGTCGGGCAAGCTCGGCGATGTCAAACAGCACTGGCCAACGCTCGAACAAGCCGTCGGCACCCTGCGCGAAGCCGGCGCATGGGTCAGCCTGGCCCACGCCTGGCAATACGACTTCACCCGCAGCAAACGCCGCAAACTGGTGATCGACTTCGTCGCCGCCGGCGGTCAGGCGCTGGAAGTGGTGAACGGCATGCAGCCAGCCGAGCAAATCGGCGGCTTGGCAATTCTTGCTCGTGAATTTGGTCTGCTGGCCAGCGTCGGCAGTGACTTCCACGCGCCGGGAGACTGGTCGGAACTGGGCATGTACCGCCCGTTGCCCGACGACCTCGCGCCTTTGTGGTTGCGGTTCGATCATGTCCAACACGCTGCTGCCGGCTGAACTGCCGGCCTTTGATAAGAGAGCTCCCGTGAGTCAATTTTTCCAGGTGCACCCGGAAAACCCGCAAGCGCGGCTGATCAAGCAAGCGGTCGAAATCATCAAGGCCGGCGGCGTGGTCGTGTATCCCACCGACTCGTCCTACGCGGTTGGCTGCCACATCGGCGACAAAACCGCCGTCGAGCGCATCCGCCGCCTGCGCCAGCTCGACGACAAACACAACTTCACCCTGGTCTGCCGCGACCTGTCGCAGCTGGGCCTGTTCGCCAAGGTCGACACCGGCGCCTTCCGCCTGCTCAAAGGCCACACGCCGGGGCCGTACACCTTCATTCTCAACGCCACGCGTGAAGTGCCGCGCATGCTGCTGCACCCCAAACGCCGCACCATCGGCCTGCGCGTGCCGAGCCATCCCATCGCCCAGGCGCTGCTGGAAGAACTCGGCGAGCCGCTGATGAGCACCAGCCTGATCTTGCCGGGCGAAAAAGAGCCCATGAGCGACCCCTACGACATGCGCCAGATCCTCGAACATCAGGTCGACCTGATTATCGACGGCGGCTTCGGCGGGCTGGAAGCTTCCACAGTGGTAAGCCTGGTCGATGACGAAGTGGTGCTGGTGCGCGTTGGCTGCGGAGACCCCACGCCCTTCGAGGCCGATGCCTGAATGCCGACGGAAACTGTCGCTTGAGCGTGATCGATGCCCAACGCCGCGTACTGTCTGGCATGCGTCCCAGCGGCCGGCTGCACCTGGGCCACTACCACGGCGTACTTAAAAACTGGGTGAAGCTGCAGCACGAGTACGACTGCTTTTTCTGCATCGTCGACTGGCACGCGCTCACCACTCACTACGACGAAGTCGGCCAGATCGCCGAACACGTTCAAGACATGGCCGTCGACTGGCTGGCCGCCGGCGTCAGCCCCAGTTCTGCGAACATGTTCATTCAATCGCAAGTGCCCGAACACGCCGAACTGCATGTGCTGCTCTCGATGATTTGTCCGCTGAGCTGGCTCGAACGCGTGCCGTCTTATAAAGAGCAGCAAGACCAACTGCACCACAAAGACCTCGGCACCTATGGCTTTCTCGGTTATCCGCTGCTGCAAGCCGCCGACATTCTGCTGTACCGCGCCGGCCTGGTGCCGGTGGGCGCCGACCAGTTGCCCCACGTGGAATTCGCCCGCGAAGTGGCGCGGCGTTTCAACCATTTATACGGCCGTGAGCCAGGCTTCGAAGCCAAAGCCGAAGCCGCCATTTTGCGACTCGGCAAAAAGACCGCCAAGCTCTACAACAGCCTGCGCAAGGCCTATCAGGAACAGGGCGACAGCGAAGCCCTGGACACCGCCCGCGCGCTGCTCAAAGAAGTGCAAAGCATCACCTTCGGCGACAAAGAGCGCCTGTACGGCTACCTCGAAGGCGGCGGCAAAGTGCTGCTGCCCGAACCCCAAGCCCTGCTCAGCGCGGCGCCGCGCATGACCGGGCTGGACGGCGGAAAAATGGCCACCTCGCCACTCAAGGGCGGCAACAGCAACGCCATTTACCTGCGCGACACCGCAGCCGAGATCGAAGACAAACTGCGGCGCATGCCCACCGACCCGGCGCGGGTGCACCGCGACGACCCCGGCGAGCCCACGCGCTGCCCGGTATGGCAGTTGCACGAGATTTACTCCGACGAACCCACCCAATACTGGGCCCAACAGGGCTGTCGCAGCGCCAGCATTGGCTGTCTCGACTGCAAAGGCCCGGTAATCGAAGCGGTAAAAGCCGAACTGAAACCGCTGCAACTGCGCGCACTGGACTACCAGGACAGCCCCGAGCTGGTGCGCAATATTCTCGCCGAAGGTGCCGAGCGCGCCCGCGACGAAGCCCGCGAAACTCTGGTAGAAGTACGCGCCGCCATGGGTTTGAATTACCGTTAACCCGCCGCCCTCAGTACGCGTTAAGGAATCTATGCAGGACACCACCCCCAGCGAAGTCGACAGCCAGGCCGGCGCCCAGCAAGAGCTGCCCTTCGCCCTGGTCTACGGCAAAGCCGTCACCGAAATGCCGGTGGACCTGTACATTCCGCCCGACGCCCTGGAAGTGTTCCTCGAAGCCTTCGAAGGCCCGCTCGACCTGCTGCTGTACCTGATCCGCAAACAGAACATCGACGTGCTCGACATCCCGGTCGCTGAAATCACCCGGCAATACATGGGCTACGTCGAACTCATGCAGTCCGTGCGCCTGGAGCTGGCCGCCGAGTACCTGGTAATGGCCGCCATGCTCGCCGAAATCAAATCGCGCATGCTGCTGCCGCGCTCCAGCGAAGCCGAGGAAGAAGAAGACGATCCGCGTGCCGAGCTGATCCGCCGCCTGCAAGAATACGAACGCTACAAAGCCGCCGCCGAAGGCATCGACCAGCTCACCCGCGTAGGCCGCGACCTGACCGTGCCGCGCCTCGACGCCCCCGAAGCGCGCGCGCGCAAACTGCTGCCCGACGTCAGCCTGGAAGAACTGCTGCTGTCCATGGCCGAAGTGCTGCGCCGCGCCGACATGTTCGAAAGCCACCAGGTCACCCGTGAAGCGCTGTCTACCCGCGAGCGCATGAGCGAAGTGCTGGAACGCCTCAAAGGCGCCGGCTTCGTGCCCTTCGTGAGCCTGTTCCTGGCCGAGGAAGGCAAGCTGGGCGTGGTCGTGACCTTTATGGCCGTGCTGGAATTGATCAAAGAACAGCTTGTGGAGCTCGTGCAAAACGAATCTTTCGGGCCGATTCACGTGCGTGCGCGTGCAGAGTGAGACTGGACCAAGCATGAACCTCAACGAACCCAAAGAACTGGCCTCCCTGCTCGAAGCGTTCCTGCTCGCCAGCGGCAAACCGCAGTCCCTGGAGCGCCTGTACGAGCTGTTCGAAGAAGCCGAGCGGCCCGAACCTGCCGTATTCAAAAAGGCCCTCACGCTCCTGGAAAAATCCTGCTCGGGCCGCGCCTTTGAACTCAAGGAAGTGGCCACCGGCTACCGCCTGCAAGTGCGCGAAATCTACGCGCCGTGGGTCGGCCGCCTGTGGGAAGAGCGCCCGCAACGCTATTCGCGCGCCATGCTTGAAACCCTGGCGTTGGTTGCCTACCGCCAACCGATCACCCGTGGCGAAATCGAAGACATCCGCGGCGTGGCCGTAAACAGCCAGATCGTCAAAACCCTGCTCGAACGTGAATGGATCCGCGTCGTCGGCTACCGCGACGTGCCCGGCAAACCGGCCATGTTCGCCACCACCAAGCAGTTTCTCGACCACTTCAACCTGAAAAACCTCGACGAACTGCCGCCGCTCGCCGCCCTGCGCGAACTCGAACCCGAACCCATGCTTGGCTTCGACACCGACGACCTGCCCGTACCCGAGGGCCTGCAAGCCCGCGCCGACATGGCCGGCGAAGGCGAAGAGGGCACGGCACCGGCGCCGAGCGAAGAGAAAAGCTTCGGCAGCCTGCTGGCCGAACTGGACTCCATGGAACAAGGTCTGAAAACCGACTTCGACGATTTGCCCGACGACTACGACCCACCGGTACCCGAAAGCCTGCAAGCGCGCGCCGATATGGCGCTGGCTGAAGACGACGAAGTCGAAGAGCCGATGTCGGCGGAAGAGGCCTTGGAAGTGCTGCGCCATAAAGTCGCCACGCAGGTGGTAACGCCGCCGGCGCCAGAGCCTGAAGAAGAGAGCGAAGAAGAAGCGCTGGCACGCGCCATCCGAGAAGAGCAGGAATATTCCCGAGACTGAGTGATTACCGAATGGGCGATACCAAGAATCCTTGCATCAGTGTGTGCGAATTCGAAGAACGGATTTGTATTGGCTGTGGGCGCAGTAGGGATGAAATCAAAGCCTGGAAGAAAATGGACAAGCCTGAGAAACGCGACGTGCTGGCTGAAGCGCAAGTGCGCTTGAAGGCCATGGGCGGCAAGGTCAAAAAGAAGAAAAAGCGCTAAGTACCGTTTGCAGGGATCGCAAACTCTCTGTAGGAGCGGCTTTAGCCGCGATGCTCTTGATCCAAAAGAGCATCGAGGCTAAAGCCTCTCCTACAGGGCCAGAGGTGATTTTCGCAAGTGGCTTCCGGCTCTTCCCGTCACGAATCCAGATTCAACACGTCCTGCATGCGCTCGCCAATAAACCCGCGCAACCACGCCGCGTGAAAGTCCACCTGCTCAAGTGGCATGTGCCAGCCAAACTGATGCGTTATCCATTTGCCGTTCGGCGCTTTAAAGGTCAGGTGGAAATGCCCATGCCTGTCGTAACTGGCCATCACGTAAGGCGTGACGCTGTGGATATCCGCGAACGGTACGCACCATTCAACCGGCTTGCGCAGCGGCCGCCGCACGGTGGCGCGTAGTACCTGTTGCGGGCTGTCGAACGTAAGTCTCAGCACTTTCTGCGAAGAAGCGCCCCAGCGCAGCAACCCCGCCGCCAGCAGTGCTGTGCCCAGTAGCGGCACCAAAAGCGTCGGGTCCGTGAGGCTTTGTGCATAGGAAAGCGGAATACCTTTCGCCGCTTCGACGGCGGTGATCAAGAGCAGGGCCAGGCCGTATACCGGCAACGTGACCACCAATACAAAGATGAACGCGAGCGTCGCCGCACCGTTGGCGGCGCCGATGTCCGGGCCTTCGTCGGCAAGCCAGATGTCCGGGTGCACGGGCGGGGTGGCCGGCGCAGGGGGCGAGGAGAGCAGGCGCGGAGGGCGTTGGCGTTTCATGGGTTTGAGTTCTGAAAACAGGCGGGGCGAACGGTAGCAGCATTGGAGCAATGGCAGTGTGCTGGAGTGAAACCTCCGTCACCCCCGCGAAGGCGGGGATCCCGAGTTTTCGATGGGGCGGAGAATGTTGCCCTCACCCCAGCCCTCTCCCGCGAGCGGGAGAGGGGGCCGATTTATGTATGGCCCGGCGATGCGCTGAATTTCAGGCATAAAAAAACCGGAGCTTGTGGCTCCGGTTTTCGTCACGGGTAAGCGATTACTTGGTGGCTTCGTCGTGTGCTTCTTCAGCTTTTTGCTCGATGGCCTGGCCAGTTTTGTTGGCGGCGTCTTGTGCGGATTCGGCGGAGTCTTGGGCCGATTCGCGGGCGGATTCCATTTTGTCTTCTGGGGTGTTGTCGCAGGCGGCCAGGGTCATGGTGGCGGCAAGCAGCAGGGCGTAGGCAATTGGGTTTTTCATGGGCTCGGGTCCTTTTTCGCTTTATTGGGGCGATTTTTCTCATCGCTGCGTTTTTGGAGCGTGACCTGCTGCGCGAAGTTCCAACCAAAGTCGCTGTCTATCTTCAAACCTAAGTCGGGACAGGTATGATGCGGCCCTTATGGATCAATGAGATAGGCCTTGAACATGAGCAATAGCCTGATTCTAGAGCGCGCTCAGCGTTTCCTCTCGGCGTTGCGCCACTGTCAGGTATTGGGCTTGACCGTGCATGCCATCGACAACGAGCGCCTGACCCTGCGTTTGCCGTACAGCCGCCAAATTATCGGCAACCCGGAAACCGGCGTGATTCACGGTGGCGCCATCACCACGCTGATGGACACCACCTGCGGCATTTCCACCATCTGCGTGCTGCCGGACTTCGAAATCTGCCCGACGCTGGACCTGCGCATCGATTACATGCGCCCCGCCGAGCCCAATAAAGACGTGTTCGGCGTGGCCGAGTGCTATCGCGTGACGCCCAATATCATTTTTACCCGCGGCTACGCCTATCAGGACGACCCCTCGCAGCCCATCGCCAATGTGGTCGGCACCTTTATGCGCATGGGCAAAGGCCCGCAGGGCGACACGGCGTTGAAAAGCTCGGCGCTCAAGCCTGAGCAATTGAAGGGCGCGATTGATGGAGGTCAGGCATGAGCGAGAACACTTTGCCGCCGCTAGACCTGAGCCAAGTGGTGCAGGCCGCGCACCAGAGCAATAACTACGACGAGCTGCTGGAACTGACGCCGTACGCCAAGCTGCTGGGCATTGAGTGCCTGCGCCTGGGCGATGACATGGTGTTCCGCATTCCGGCGAACAAAGACAGCATCGGCAACCCGATTCTGCCGGCCATTCATGGCGGCGTGATTGCGGGCTTTATGGAGCACAGCGCCATGCTGCATTTGCTGATGTTCATGGGCACGCCGCACTTTCCGAAAATCATCGACTTCTCGATAGATTACCTACGCGCCGGTCACTATCGTGACACCTTCGCCTCGTGCCAGGTGTGGCGCCAGGGCCGGCGCGTGGCGAACGTGGCGATTACTGCCTGGCAAACCACGCGCAGTGAACCGATTGCCACGGCACGCGCGCACTTCAAGGTAGATGAGCCATAACCGCGCGGTTGCTGAAGGTGTTTGCGGGCGGGCCAACTGGATAAGGATGTGTAGATGGATGCGTTGCTGATCCTCGGCGGGTTGCTGCTGATTCTGGTCGGTCTGGTGTGGTTGGTGATTCTGGCGTTTGACGTCAGTTTGCTGTGGGGCCTGGGCAGCCTGTTGCCGCCGCTGACCCTGGCCTTCGTGCTGCGCCATTGGCGAGTGGCGCGCAAGGCGGTGATGCTCAGCGGCCTGGGGTTTATTCCGCTGATTGTCGGGCTCACGCTGCTGGCCAATCAGGATACCCAGCGTTTGCAGGCCATTCTCAGCCTGGACTGGGCGCGCACGCCGGCGCAGGCGCCGGCGGAGTTGGCGATTCACCTGCGCGGTAGCCTTAACGGCCAACCGTTCGCGCCCCAGCAAGGCGAGTTAATTGACGGCGTGCTGAGCCTGCGCGAAGGCGAAGACATTTTTGCCCGCCGCGAAGTCACCATCCGCATGCCCAACCTGGCCAAAGCCGGCAACGCCCCGGTGCGCGTGGATGTGCTGCCGCAAGACACCGGCAACTTGCCGGAAGTGCAACTGAGCTGGCTGCTGCCCGAACAGGAATTGCCCGAAGCGCGCCGCCTGAACCATTCCTACACCCTGCATTTGAAGCTCGAGCCGCAAGGCCCAAACAAGCTGGCGGGCGACTTCCACCTGGTGTTGCCGCCGCAGTTCAAAACCACCCTGAGCGGCACGGTAGAGCTGTTTACCGACCACCTGCGCTATGCAGACAACAAGGTCGACACCCGCTACGACTCGCGGGAAACGCTGGAATACGTGATCACCGACTACCTGAAACGGCGCTACGCCACCCAGCGTGTTGAGCTGGGCATTTTGCCTGTGGTGAATTTTCCGGCGTCGACCATGAGTCTGGAGGTAGAGGCGCAGATTGATGGACAGACGCAGCAATTGCCGGTGGCGCTGCGTAAAAGCCCGACGCTGGGCTGGGTTGTGGTGGGTGATCGGTATCAGGTGGAAGAAAAGGCCAAGGCGGTTGCCGCTGAGCCGGCCGAGAAACCGTCGCTGGCGGGCGCTCCGGCTGCGCCGGCCAGCTCACTGGACCGCCGCGTGCGGTTCAGTCTGGAGCGCTTGCAGAGCAACCCGAGCCGCTACCAGAACTTGCAGATGCGCATCGTCACCGAGCGCGGCAGCATGGTGGAGGGTCGGTTTAATGGCATCGATACTGACGGGCAGATTGTGGTGCAGCGCAACTTGAAGGGGCAGGGCGGCGCGAGTTTTTCGGTGGTGCCGGCGCAGATTACGTCGATTGAGTTGTTGGAGCCTTAGAGGGGGAGGCGATTGCGCTTGATGACTCATCGTCGGGCAGCCATTTTCGCGGCAATGATGATGTCCTCCCCTAACAACCTCCGTCATCCTCGCGAACGCGGGGATCCAGAGTCTAAAGTCATGCACCCAGCCCAAAACCATCGCGGCTAAAGCCGCTCCTACAGGTAGGGCGCAGCCTCCAGCCACGGCTTTCCAACACTCCGTCAATCGTGGCGAGTTCGGAAACCTGTAGGAGCGGCTTTAGCCGCGATAGCCCCAGCACCCCCCTCCAACCTAACCACTTGAAATCCAAGTCGTTGCCCCCATCTGTTGGTCATCGCCGGTTTACGGCTTGTGCCATCTGCTTGGAGTTAAACGACCATGAGTGTGGAAACTCAAAAAGAAACCCTGGGCTTCCAGACCGAGGTGAAGCAATTGCTGCACCTCATGATCCATTCGCTGTATTCCAACAAGGAAATCTTCCTTCGCGAGTTGATCTCTAACGCCTCCGACGCCGCCGACAAGCTGCGTTTCGAAGCGCTGGCCAACCCGGCGCTGCTGGAAGGCGGCGATGCGCTGCGTATTCGGGTCAGCTTCGACAAGGCCGCCAACACCGTGACCCTTGAGGACAACGGTATCGGCATGAGCCGCGAAGACGCCATCACCCACCTGGGCACCATTGCCAAGTCCGGCACCGCCGACTTTATGAAGCAGTTGTCCGGTGATGCGAAGAAAGATTCGCACCTGATCGGCCAGTTCGGTGTGGGCTTCTATTCGGCGTTTATTGTCGCCGACCAGGTTGAAGTGTTCAGCCGCCGCGCCGGCGCACCGGCCAGCGAAGGCGTGCACTGGACGTCCAAAGGCGAGGGCGAGTTTGAAGTTGCCACCGTTGAGAAAGCCGAACGCGGCACCCGCATTGTTCTGCACTTGAAGGCCGCCGAAAACGAGTTCGCCGATGGCTGGCGCCTGCGCAACATCATCAAGAAATACTCCGACCACATCGCCCTGCCGATTGAGTTGCCCAAAGAGCAGGAGGGTGAAGACGCGCCTGCGGAAACTGAATGGGAAACCGTCAACCGCGCCAGCGCGCTGTGGACCCGTCCGCGCACCGAGGTGAAGGACGAGGAATACCAAGAGTTCTACAAACACGTCGCCCACGACTTCGAGAACCCGCTGAGCTGGAGCCATAACAAGGTCGAAGGCAAGCTGGAATACACCTCGCTGCTGTACGTGCCGGGCCGCGCGCCGTTTGACCTGTACCACCGCGAAGCGCCGAAAGGCTTGAAGCTCTACGTGCAGCGCGTGTTTGTCATGGATCAGGCCGACGAGTTCCTGCCGCTGTACCTGCGCTTTGTGAAGGGTGTGGTCGATTCCAACGACCTGTCGCTCAACGTATCGCGCGAAATCTTGCAGAAAGACCCGATCATCGACTCCATGAAGTCGGCGCTGACCAAGCGCGTGCTGGACATGCTGGAGAAGTTGGCGAAAAACGAGCCTGAGCAATACAAGGGCTTCTGGAAGAACTTTGGTCAGGTGATCAAAGAAGGTCCGGCGGAAGACTTCGCCAATAAAGAAAAGATTGCCGGCCTGCTGCGTTTCGCCTCTACCAGCGACGACAGCGGCGAGCAGAGCGTTGGCCTGGCCGACTACCTGACCCGCGTCAAGGAAGGCCAGGACAAGATTTACTACCTCACCGGCGAAAGCTACGCCCAGGTGAAAAACAGCCCGCACCTCGAAGTGTTCCGCAAGAAAGGCATCGAAGTGCTGCTGCTCACCGACCGTATCGATGAGTGGCTGATGAGCTACCTCACCGACTTCGACGGCAAGCAATTCGTCGACGTGGCCCGTGGCGACCTCGACCTGGGCAGCCTGGATTCGGAAGAAGACAAGAAAACCCAGGAAGAAGCGGCCAAGGCCAAAGAAGGCTTGGTTGAACGCCTGAAAGCCGCACTGGGCAGCCAGGTGAGCGAAGTGCGGGTTTCCCACCGCCTCACCGACTCGCCCGCCATTCTGGCCATCGGCGAACAGGATCTGGGGCTGCAAATGCGCCAGATTCTGGAAGCGAGCGGGCAGAAAGTGCCGGATTCGAAGCCCATCTTTGAATTCAACCCGGCGCACCCGCTGATCGAGAAACTCGACAACGAGCAAAGCGAAGAGCGGTTTGGCGACCTGTCGCACATCCTCTTCGACCAGGCGGCGCTGGCCGCCGGCGACAGCCTGAAAGACCCGGCCGCATATGTTCGCCGGCTGAACAAGCTGCTTGTCGAGCTGTCGGTTTAACCACTGGCGCTAAAACAAAACCCGCTTCGGCGGGTTTTATTTTTTTAGGCTGGGCGCATGCCTCAACGCGAACGCATCCCCTGTAGGAGCGGCTTTAGCCGCGATTGCGATCTGCCGCCGATCACCGATTCCAGGGATCGCGACTAAAGTCGCTCCCACACAAGGCAAGGCACGCGGGCGTCTAGGCCGACGCGTTCGCTGTAGGAGCGGCTTTAGCCGCGATTGCGATCTGCAGTCGATCACCGTTTCCAGGGATCGCGACTAAAGTCGCTCCTACAGAAATCCCACAGAATCCCACACCGAATCCGAAACCAAGGAGCCAAGCATGACCAACTTCAGCGTTATCCCCGTGCCTTACACCGTCGACGGCCACGCCTACGAAGGCCAATTGGTCTTCGACGCCAGCGTCACCACCGCGCGCCCTGGCCTGCTGCTGGCGCCGAATTGGATGGGCGTGACCGACGGCGCCGTCGAGCTGGCTAAGAAGGTGGCCGGCACGGAATATGTGGTGCTGGTTGCGGACATCTACGGCGCCGAAGTCCGCCCGAACGGCCACGAACAAGCGGCCGCCGCCATGATGCCGCTGAAGAATGACCGCGCGCTGTTGCGCACGCGTATGCAAGCCAGCCTGACCGTCCTGCAAAGCCAGACCCACGCCGCCGTGGCGGGCGACAAACTGGCGGTGTTCGGTTTTTGCTTTGGCGGCTGCTGCGCCCTAGAGCTCGCCCGCGACGGGGCGCCGGTGAAAGCAGCAGTGTCGTTCCACGGCACGCTGGACACGCCCAACATGGATGATGCGAAGAACATCCAAGGCAAGGTGCTGGTGTTGCACGGCGCGGCCGATCCGTTGGTGCCCAAAGAGCAGCTTCCGGCGTTCGAGGCTGAAATGGACGCCGCTGGCGTCGATTGGCAGTTGGTCAGCTACGGCGGCGCGGTGCATTCGTTTACCGACCCCAGCGCCGACAACCTGCCGATGATGAAGTACAACCCCACCGTTTCCGCGCGGGCGTTTCACACCATGGCGCATCTGCTGAAAGAAGTGTTGTAAGCCTATAGCGCATCGCGGTTTACGCCGCGATGCGTGGCTGATTTGTCGGCGCGCCAGAGGTGGTCTTAACTGCAAAGCGGACCATCCCAAAACCACAACAACAGGGCCAGCCATGACCGACCATTCTCACGTCCACGACGAACACGCCAATCACGAACCCTTCGAAAACACCCGCGACAGCGTGGTAGACGCCTGGGCCATCCTCATTCTTATTGCGCTGGCGGTATCTACTGCGGTGTTCTGGGTGAGCCACCAGTAGGGAAAGCCGACAAGGCTTGTAAGCATTTGCTGACAAGTGGTGACAGATAGCCACTACACAACTGCGTATACTGCGCGGCTGGGTCAAGCATGAGTGCATGAAGTTGAAGCGGTTGGTGCGCGCCGTCGTAGCGGTAGTGGGATTACTCGCATGGAATTGCGTCAACGCAGCTAGCGTGGTGTTTCTTAATCCGGGTAAGACCGGTGAGGAATTCTGGGATGGCTACGTCAAGTTCATGCAGGCCGCTGCCAGCGATCTGGGCATGCAGCTGACCGTGCTCGACGCCCAGCGCGACCGCGACCTGATGCTGGAGCAAGCACGCGATGTGCTGCAGGGCGACCACAAGCCCGACTACCTGCTATTTATCAACGAACAATACGCCGCCCCGGAAATTCTGCGCTTGGCCAAGGATTCCGGGGTGAAGCTGTTTGCCGTCAGCAACACCCTGACGCCCGACCAGCAACGCGTGATCGGCAGCAGCCGAGAAACCTACCCCGATTGGATCGGCAGCCTGGTGCCCAACGACGCCGAGGCCGGCTACATGTTGGCCACCAGCCTGATCCAGCGTGCCCGCGAGCGGCATCCGGATGGCCCCTTGGAAATGTTGGCATTCGGCGGCATCAAGCAAACGCCGTCCAGCCAGTTGCGTGAGCGCGGGTTGCAAAAAGCCTTGGCTGAAAATCCGGACGTTCGTTTGCGAGTGCTGGCGTATGGCGAATGGCAGCGCAAACGCGCGTATGACCAGGCGCGCACGCTATTGCCGCGTTATCGCGGCATCAACATGGTGTGGGCGGCGAGCGATGACATGGCCTTTGGTGCGATGCAGGCCGCAGAAGAGTCAGGTTTGGTGCCGGGTAAAGACATTCACTTCGCCGCCATCAATTCCAGCCTTGAAGCGTTGCAGGCGCGAATCGACGGGCGCTTGGAGATATTGGTGAGCGGCCAGTTCACCATCGGCGGCTGGGCGCTGGTGATGCTGCACGACTACGAAAACGGTGTGGATTTCGCCAAGCACGGCGGCAAAGACCGCACGCTAACTATGTACGTCAGCCTCAACGAAACCCAGGCCGCGAATCTGGCGAAGCGGGTGGCCGGCACCGATAACTTCGGCGTCGATTTTCGCCGTTACACGCTGAAAAACCAGCCGACGCTGCGCGATTACGCATTCTCGCTGCGGCCGCTGCTGCAGTAAGTCGGCGACTAACTCGTCGCCAGGTGCAGCACCAGTTTCACCAGCGCGAACAGCACCACCACGAACAGGCCGGTGAACAGCAGACCGATAAAAATAAAGTGGCTGGGCTTGCCGTGGCGAAAGTCGCGGGCGCGGTTCTTGCCGCTTTGCACGCCAAACGCGGCGGCCATTACGCTGTGGAACACTTGCCAGAGGGTTGGCGGTTTATCGTGGTCGTTGGGCTTGTCCATCGTGCGCTCCGTTGGTTCGCATCCCTTGTTGCAACCATAGTCGAAGATCGCCATGAGGCCCGCCGTCCGCCATACTAGCGGCCTCGATTTTTTGCCCTTTTACTTACGCTCGTTCTTGCAACGCCGTGCGGAGCCTTCATGAAGTACATACACCAGCGCGAACACCTCAACGAAGACGACATTGTCGTGATCGACTGCTCGCAAACCTGCAACATCCGCCTGATGAACGACGCCAACTTCCGCAGCTTCAAAAACGGCGGTCGGCACACTTACCACGGCGGCGCGTTCGACAAGTTCCCGGCCAAAATCGTGGTGCCCAGCAGCGGCTTCTGGAACATCACCATCGACACCGTGTCACGCAAAGCCATCAGCGTGACGCGCAAACCAACCCTTACGCACTCGATCAAAATCGTCCGTAAGTCGCCGTCGCAGTTGCGCTAAGTCTCGTAACGCTGCGCCGGGCCTTTGGGTTTCGGCGCAGGACGTTCTCAGTGCCGCCAGAACGCTGGAACACACAGCACCAACACGGTGATGATTTCCAGCCGCCCCAACAGCATGCCGAACGACAGCAGCCACTTGGCGCCGTCCGGCAGGCTGGCGAAGTTGCCCGCCGGGCCAATCACTTCGCCCAGACCCGGACCCACGCCCGACACGGTGCTTGCGGCGCCGGTCAGAGCGGTAATCCAATCCAACCCCATTAGCGACAGGCCCAGCGCCATGGCGCAGATGGTGATGGCGAAGAAGAACGAAAAGGTCAGAATCGAGCGCACCACGTCTTCGTCGAGGCGGTGGCCGTTGTAGTTTTGTTTGATTACCGCGCGCGGGTGGATCAGCTGGTGCAGGTTGGCGCGCAGCAGGATGTAGGCCACCTGAAAGCGGAAAATCTTGATGCCGCCGGCCGTCGAGCCAGAGCAGCCGCCAATAAACCCCAGGTAGAAAAAAATCATCAGCGAGAAGTTGCCCCACAGGCTGTAATCGCCCAGCGCGAAGCCCGTGGTGGTCACTACCGAGGTGACGTTCACGGCCACGTGGCGCAGCGCTTCGTACCAGGGCAGATCAGTGGTCAGCCAGTACCAGAGCGTCATCACCAGCCAGGTGGTGAACAACAAGCCAAAAAAGCCCCGCACTTGTTCATCGCGCAGCAGCGCCCGACGGTTGCCGCGCAGGGTGGCGACGTACAGGGCGAAGGGCAGGCTGCCGAGAATCATCAGCACCACCGCCACCCAATGCACAGCCGGTTGCGGCCAGTGCGCCAGAGACTGGTCGGAGGTTGAAAATCCGCCGGTCGAAATCGCCGACATGGCGTGGTTCAGCGCATCAAAAAAGCTCATGCCCGCCCACCACAGGGCGAGGGTGCCGAGCACGGTGATGCCGGTGTACGCCAGGGCGATGTACTTGGCCACCATGTGCGAGCGCGGCATGACTTTCTCTGAGCGGTCGGACGATTCCGTCTGGAACAGGCGCATGCCGCCGATGCGCAGCAAGGGCAGAATCGCCACCGCCATACCGATAAAACCGATGCCGCCGAGCCAGTGCAGCAGCGAGCGCCAGATCAGAATGCCCGGTGACATGCTGTCCAGCCCACTCAACACCGTGGAGCCGGTGGCGGTGATGCCAGACATGCTTTCAAAAAACGAGTCGGTGTAGCTGATGTGTTGGGTCAGCAAGAACGGCAGCGCGGCGAAAATGCACACGGCAATCCAGCTGCTGACGGTGAGCATGTACATGTCGCGCGGGCGCAGGTGTACATGTTCGGGCTTGCCGGGTAGCACCAGGGCCAGGCCGGCGAGAAAGGTGATCAGACTGGACCACAGGAAGGTGTTGATCTCCGCCGCGCGGTTGAAGATCAGCAGTGTCACCACGGGCACGACCATGCTGATGGCCAGGGTGATAAGGAAAATGCCGATGATGAAACCAATGGTGCGCAGCGTCGGTGAGACCATGCAGACAGGCTCTGGAAAGGACAGTCGCACATTCTAGCGATATCACGCCCGGCAAGGCGCGCGGTTTCTGCGCGAGCACGGTCTCAATGGCAAACGGCGGATAAATCCGCCCGGTTATTTTCCGTTTACCCCACTAGAATGCCCGCTGTACTTATTCAGGAGATGGTCCCCATGGATGCGCTCGACGCTCTGCTCAACCGTGTTTCCGCCCCCCGACTGACTGAACCTGCGCCGGATCAATTGCAGCGCCAAGTGCTGTTTCGCGCCGCATTGCGCGCACCGGACCATGGCCAATTGCGGCCGTGGCGTTTCCTGACCGTGGAAGGCAGTGCGCGTAATCGCTTGGGCGAGTTGTTTGCTTCGGCGCTCGGTGCCGATGCGCCGCCCGAAGCCCTGGCCAAAGCCTTGGCCATGCCGCTGCGAGCGCCCCTGATGGTGATCGTGATCGCCCGTGTGCAGGAAAGCGCCAAAGTACCCGCTCAGGAACAAGTGCTGGCCGCAGGCTGCGCGACCCACGGCATTCTGCTCGCCGCTCACGCCCAGGGCATTGGCGCCGTGTGGCGCACCGGTGACATGGCGTACAACGCGCGGGTGGCCAAAGGCTGTAGGCTTGGCTGACAACGAGCAGATCATCGCCTTCCTGTATCTGGGCACACCAGAGCGGGAATTGCGCACACCGCAAGACCTGTCGATTGATGACTTCGTGCAGGCATGGCCGTAATCGGCGATGAAATAAAGGAAAGGCCTTACACCTGCGACATCCTGCGCTAGGGCTTGAAAGGCGGCGCAGCGTATGATGCGCGCCCGCTGGCGAGTCCTCGCCGGCGGCGAATTGTTACCTACACCGGGAGGTGCCCAGAATGAGTGAGTCGGAAGAATACAGCCCAGCAGGGGAAAAACTGCAGAAAGTCCTGGCCCGTATTGGCATGGGTTCACGTCGCGACGTTGAAGCCTGGATTGCCGAAGGTCGGGTCAAGGTGAACGGCAATGTCGCCACCTTGGGTCAACGCGTTGACCTGCACGACGCCATCGCCGTCGATGGGCGTTTGCTCAAACGCGAAGAAATCAGCGAAGAAACCCGCCGCGTGCTGATCTACAACAAGCCCGACGGCGAGATCTGCACCCGCGACGACCCGGAAGGGCGTCCCACCGTTTTCGACCGTTTGCCACGGCCCAAAGATGGCCGCTGGATCAACATTGGTCGCCTCGACATCAACACCACCGGCCTTTTGATGTTCACCACCGACGGTGAGCTGGCCAACCGCTTGATGCACCCCTCCTATCAGATGGACCGTGAATACGCGGTGCGTGTGCGTGGCGAAGTGGACGAGGAAATGATCGAACGCCTGAAGACCGGCGTGATGCTCGAAGACGGTCCGGCGCGTTTCACCGACATTCAGGAAGCGCCTGGCGGTGAAGGCTTCAACCATTGGTACCACTGCGTGGTGATGGAAGGCCGTAACCGTGAGGTTCGCCGCTTGTGGGAATCCCAGGGTCTGGTGGTCAGCCGTCTGAAGCGCGTGCGTTTTGGCCCGGTGTTTCTCACCTCCGACCTGACCATGGGCCGCTGGCGTGAAATGAGCCAGAGCGAAGTGGACATTCTTGCCGCTGAAGTGGGCCTGGCGTCCGTGCAGCAGCAAGGCATGAAGCTCAAAACCAAAGAAAAACTCGACCGCTTGCAGCGTAAATCGGCCAAGCCGGTTGGCCGTGGCGAGCGTCCGCAGCGCACCTTGCGCCCAGCGCTGGACGGCGGCCCTGAGCGTCCGGCCCGTGCACCGCGTGGTGAAGGCGCTGAGCGTCCGGTTCGTGCGCCGCGTGGCGAGGGTGCTGATCGTCCGGTTCGTGCGCCTCGTGGCGAGGGTGCTGATCGTCCGGCCCGTACACCGCGTGGTGAAGGTGCTGAGCGTCCGGTTCGTACGCCTCGTTCGGAAATGGCGAGCGTCCGCAACGCAGCGGCCCACGTCCCGATTCCGCACCGCGTGGTCGTGGCACACCGGTAGCGGAGCGTCCAAGCGACACCAACAAGAAACGTCCGGCCAAGCCGGTGCGTGTGGGTATCGAATTGGCCGATCGCCCGGCACGCAAGCCAGCGCCCAAGCGCAGCGGGCCGGCGAGTGGGTCGGGTCAGCGTCCAGGGTTTGGTCGCAAGCCAAAGTAAGCCTGAAGCCGCTCCCACAGACTAAACACGGTCTGTAGGAGCGGCTTAAGCCGCGATGCTTTTTGAATTACACGCATAAAAAAAACGGGGCTCACATTGGTGAGCCCCGTTTTTTTATGCCTTCAACAGCATCGAGGCTGAAGCCTCTCCCACAGTGAAATTCAGCTGTTTTGGGAGAGGCTTCAGCCTCGATTTTGCGTGATCGCTAAATCAGATCACTTACCCGCCCAGCGCTTCATCACCAGCGTGGCGTTGGTGCCGCCGAAGCCGAAGCTGTTGCTCATCACGTGGTTAAGCGTGACGTTTTCCTGGGTTTTGGTGGCGATTGGCATGTCAGCCACTTCCGGGTCCAGCTCGTCAACGTTGGCCGAGCCGGCAATGAAGTTGCCTTCCATCATCAGCATGCAGTAGATCGCTTCATGCACGCCGGCGGCGCCCAGGGAGTGACCAGACAAGCTTTTGGTCGAGCTGATTGGCGGCGCTTTGTCGCCAAACACTGCGCGCACGCCTTTGATTTCTGCCACATCGCCCACCGGCGTCGAAGTGCCGTGGGTGTTGAGGTAGTCAATCGGGCCGTCGACGGTGGACAGCGCCAGCTGCATGCAGCGGATCGCGCCTTCGCCGCTTGGGGCAACCATGTCGTAGCCGTCGGAGGTGGCGCCGTAGCCGACAATTTCGGCGTAAATCTTGGCGCCGCGAGCCAGGGCGTGTTCCAGTTCCTCGACTACCACCATGCCGCCACCGCCAGCAATCACGAAGCCGTCACGCTTGGCGTCGTAAGCACGAGAGGCTTTTTCCGGGGTGTCGTTGTATTGGGTGGAGAGGGCGCCCATGGCGTCGAACAGGCAGCTTTGGCTCCAGTGTTCTTCTTCGCCACCGCCGGCAAACACGACGTCTTGTTTGCCCAACTGAATTTGCTCCATCGCCTGGCCAATGCAGTGCGCGCTCGTGGCGCAGGCCGAGGAGATCGAGAAGTTCACGCCTTTGATTTGGAACGGCGTCGCCAAACAGGCCGACACGGTGCTGCCCATGGTGCGGGTTACGCGGTACGGGCCAATACGTTTAACGCCTTTTTCGCGCAGGGTGTCGATGGCTTCCATCTGGTTGATGGTGGAGGCGCCACCGGAACCGGCGATCAGGCCGGTACGCGGGTTGGAGATCTGTTCCGGGGTCAGACCCGAATCTTTAATCGCCTGTTCCATCGACAGGTAAGCGTAGGCGGCAGCGTCGCCCATGAAGCGGAACACCTTGCGGTCGATCAGCTCTTCAAGGTTCAGGTCAACGGAGCCGGAAACGTGGCTGCGAAGCCCCATTTCAGCGTAGGACGGGTTGTGGCGGATACCGGCACGGCCAGCACGCAGGTTGGCGGAGACGGTGTCTTTATCATTGCCCAGGCAGGAGACGATGCCCAAACCGGTGATCACGACGCGACGCATGCGGATAACCCTTAAAAATTATCAGTGGAAGTGAACAGGCCGACGCGCAAACCTTCGGCACTGTAGATCTCGCGACCATCAACACTCACGGTGCCGTCGGCGATCGCCAACACCAGGGAGCGGTTAATGGTGCGTTTGATATGAATGTTGTAGGTGACTTTCTTGGCGGTGGGCAGCACCTGGCCAAAAAATTTCACTTCGCCCGAACCCAGGGCGCGGCCGCGGCCGGGGTTGCCCTGCCAGCCGAGGTAGAAACCTACCAACTGCCACATGGCATCCAGGCCCAGGCAGCCTGGCATCACCGGGTCGCCTTCGAAGTGGCAAGCGAAGAACCACAGGTCCGGGTTGATATCGAGTTCGGCAACCAACTCGCCTTTGCCGTATTTGCCGCCGGTGTCGCTGATATGCGTGATGCGATCGACCATCAGCATGTTGGGGGCGGGCAGTTGCGCGTTACCTGGGCCGAATAGCTCGCCACGACTGCAGCGCAGCAAGTCTTCCCGAGTGTAAGCGTTCTGTTTGGACATGCGAGCTCCTCAATAATCCCCGTGCGGCAGGGCTAAGCGAATCATCTAGGCCGGTGCGAACGTTCACTGCATTGCCCGTTTTGTAGGGCGTTGTCGCGACCAGCGTAGTCATAGACTGTTGCGTTGAAATGAAAGTCACAGGCTCTGAGCACAGTTGTACACCGAATGTTCCGTGCGCCCTCAAGAGCCATGCCCCACACCGTGCCCGACGCACTCTACCACTGTCTGCGGCGGCTGGGTTTCACCCTGTTGAGCACAATGTTGTAACGCTATTACGAGTATGTGACAGCCCGGCATGTTCCGTTTTCACGCGTTGCTCTGACTACTCGCCAAAGGTCGGGGTGCCACCCAGGCTTGCAAGATGCGTTGCAGGTCGGCGCGTTTAAACGGTTTGGCCAAATAGTCATTCATGCCCGCTTGCAGGCACGCCTCGCGGTCGCCCTGCAATGCATTGGCAGTCAGGGCGATGATCGGCAGATCGGCCCGATCAACCAGGCGGCGGATCTGCCGCGTCGCTTCATAACCGTCCATCACCGGCAGCCGACAATCCATCAGCACGGCGGCGAACTCGTGGCGCTCCACGCTGCTCAGCGCCTGAGCGCCATCACCGACCAGGCTGACCTGGTAACCCAAACTGCGCAGCATGGCTTCGATCACCGTCTGGTTCACCGGGTTGTCTTCGACCAGCAGCACTTTATGACCGCTGCCGGAGCTGGCGTCGTCCACGCTTTGCTCGGCGGGGCGTTCGCTTTGACGGGCGAACGGCAGTGGAATTTCCAAGGTGAACACCGAACCACTGCCTTCCTGGCTCTGCGCGTTCAGCGTGCCGCCCATACGTTCGGCCAAGGTGCGCGCTATGGGCAGCCCGAGTCCGGTACCGCCGTAGCGCCGCGAGATAGACGTGTCGGCCTGCTGGAAGGCGTCAAACATGTGCTCCAAGCGCTGCGGGGAAAGGCCGATCCCGCTGTCGCGCACGGCGCAGCTGAACCACAGCACCTCGTTGTCGAGCGCCTGCCAGCGGGTTTCGATCCGAATGTTGCCTTCTTCGGTGAACTTCAGCGCGTTGCCGAGCAGGTTGACCAGAATTTGCCGAATGCGCGTGGGGTCGCCTTTGACCACCAATTGCTCCAGGCCGGCCTGGGTATCCAACTGCAACGTCAGGCCGCGCTGACTGGCGCTGTGCTGAAACACCTGCGCCGAACTCTGGATCAGGTCCAGCAGGTTGAAGGTGATGCGCTCCAACTCCAGCGCGCCGCGCTCGATTCGCGAGAAGTCGAGAATATCGTTGATGACCTTGAGCAAGTGCTCCGTGGACTCCGTCGCCAGCGCCGCGTATTCGGCCTGCTCGTCGGTCATTTCCGTGGTTTCCAGCAACTGCAACATGCCCAGCACGCCGTTCATGGGCGTGCGCAATTCGTGGCTCATCATCGCCAGGAAGTCGGACTTGGCGCGGTTGGCCTGCTCCGATTCTTCTCGCGCCTTCACCAGTTGAGCGATGCTTTGCTGCTGCTCGGTGCTGGCTTGTTCCAAGGCGCTGGCGAGGTTGTTGATGTGCCGCGCCAGGCCACCCAGCTCGTTGTCGTCGACCTCCGGCAGGGCGGTGCGGTAGTTGCCGGCCTGAATCGCCTTCACCGCATCGGCCATGGTGCTGATCGGTTGCGATAACCGCCGCGCCAGGCGCCGGGCCACCAGAAAGGTCAGCAGCAGGGCGAAGAGGGCGAGCACCGTGGCCTTGAGCAGAATGGTCTGCTGCTGGCTGTTAAACGCATCGTTAGACATGCCCACCACCACGCGGCCGAGGTAGTCGTTGTCGAGGTGATTGCCGCCCGCGCCGGCGGAGTAGGGCATGTCTTTGCTCAACGCCAGCCGCTGCAAATGAATGGGCGCGTGGAAAATTTCCACCTGCGTGGCGCTTTTGTCTTGCGGGGAGGCTTGTTCTTCGTAGGCGAGAATATTGTCTTGCCGGTCGCGCACTTCAATAAAGCGCACATGGGGCGTATCGAGCGTGGCCTTGAGCAGGGTGTTGAGCACTTGGATATTGCCGGCAATCACGCCGTATTCGGTCGCGGGCGCCAGCTGGTTGGCGATCAGTTGGCCGGTGTGGTTCAGCTCCTGACGCAGGTCTTGCAAGCGCACAAAGGTAAAAAAACCGGTGAGTAACAGCGTCAGCAACAGGGCCGGGCCTACGCTGATCAGCTGTGTGCGGGTGTGGATGTCCCAGCCTCGGCGAAGGTTCATGGGATCAAAACTCTCCTTTCAAAAACGCTGCGCTCGCTACGTTCGACGTTCTCTGTCGCAGCTAAGAACCGTACCGATGCTTAGTGCTGCGGGGGCGTTCTGTGAAAACCGGCAAGTCTACCTGTTCAAACCGCCATCGGCGCAGCGCCTTTGCGCAGCACTAGCGGTTTTTGCCCACGGCCTGTCCAAGGGTAGCGTGCAACACTGGCCGCGGCCCGGTTGCTCCGTAATAATGCCGGCAGCTCGCCACGCACGATGGCTCACTACGGATTGGTTATGACAGATCAGCACTCCATCGCAGTACCCGCCATTGCCGTTCTGGGCGGCGGCAGCTTTGGCACCGCCATCGCCAACTTGTTGGCCGAGAACGGCAACCCGGTGCACCAATGGATGCGCGACGCCGAGCAGGCCGAGGCCATTCGCACCAACCGCGAAAATCCGCGTTACCTCAAAGGCGTGAAAATTCACCCGAACGTGGTCCCCGGAACCGACCTCGCCGCCACGCTAAGCGCGTGCCAGTTGGTATTTGTAGCGTTGCCGTCCAGCGCCCTGCGTACCGTGCTGCAGCCGTTCGCCGAAGTGCTGGCCGGCAAAATGCTGGTCAGCCTGACCAAAGGCATCGAGGCGCAGACGTTCAAGCTGATGAGCCAAATCATCGAAGAAATCGCGCCACAGGCGCGCATTGGCGTGTTGTCCGGGCCAAACCTGGCCAAGGAAATCGCCGGCCATGAGCTGACCGCAACGGTAGTGGCCAGCGAAGACGACGAACTCTGCCAGCGCGTGCAAGCCGCCTTACATGGCCGCACCTTCCGCGTATACGCCAGCGCCGACCGTTTTGGCGTGGAGTTGGGCGGGGCGCTGAAAAACGTCTACGCCATCATCGCCGGCATGGCCGCTGCGCTGGAAATGGGCGAGAACACCAAGAGCATGTTGATTACCCGCGCCTTGGCGGAAATGACTCGTTTCGCCGTCAAGCTCGGCGCCAACCCCATGACCTTTCTGGGCTTGGCCGGCGTCGGCGACTTGATCGTCACCTGCTCGTCGCCGAAAAGCCGCAACTTCCAGGTTGGCTATGCCTTGGGCGAAGGCTTGAGCCTTGAAGACGCCGTAACCCGATTGGGCGAAGTGGCCGAAGGTGTAAACACCCTGAAAGTGCTCAAGGTGAAGTCCGAAGAACTGCAAACCTACATGCCGCTGGTGACCGGTTTGCACGCCATTCTCTTCGAAGGGCGCACGCTGGCGCAGGTGATCGAGCGGCTGATGCTGGCCGAGCCGAAAACCGACGTCGACTTTATTTCCACCACCGGTTTCTGACCGTTTCTTGAAAAGGAACATGCCATGAGCGACACCCTCAACAAGAACCTCGAGCGTGAGTCCATTGGCTTGCGCATCATCTGGATGCTGGTGTTCACCCTGTGTTGGCAAGTTGCCGCGACGTTGTTGGGCTTCGTGGTCCTGCTGCAATTGGGCTATCGCCTGTTCTACGGCGCACCCAACGCCACGTTGCTGGCCTTTGGCGACAGCGTTAGCCAGTACCTGGCGCAGATCGGCCGTTTCGGCACCTTCAACACCGAAGAAAAACCCTGGCCGTTCGCCGATTGGCCCACCGCCCGTGCGCCGGACGGCGAAGTGGCCCATAGCATTCCGCCCGCGCCGCACCCGGTACGCGACGAAGAGCCCAAGCTCTGATGCGCCTGTGGTTATTGCGCCACGGTGAAGCCTTTCCCCAAGCCGCAACCGATGCCGAGCGACCCCTCACCCCGCGCGGTCGCGATGAAGTGCTGCGCAGCGCCGAGCGCCTGAAAGGGCAGGCCATCAGCGCCATTCTCGCCAGCCCGTACCTGCGCGCGCAGCAAACCGCCGACCTGGTTCGCAACGCCATCGCCTTTCGCGGCGCGGTGGGCGCGGCGCCATGGGCCACGCCCGAAAGCAGCGTGCGCGACGCCTTGGCGTACCTGGATGAGCGGGAGGAAGGGGAGATTTTGCTGGTCAGCCACAACCCGTTTCTCGGCGAGCTGGCCGGGCTGTTGATTCACGGGCATCGCCAGGAACCGGTGGCCTTGCGCACCGCGAGCTTGGTAGAACTGGAAGGGGATTTTGCAGCGGCCGGGCTGATGGAACTGGTGTCGCTGAACCATCCGGAGTAGCGGCGCGGCTGTTGCCGTTTCTGTAGGAGCGAGCTCTCTCGCGAACCGCGCCACCGCCTTAAGCCGATGTTTTCAGGGTTCGCCAGCAAGCTGGCTGCTACGGGCCGGAATCGACGTCAGGGCGTAGCGGCGGGCACTTCACTTCTGGGCTGCAGGATGATCATCGGCTCCAGCGGCGGCTCGTCCAACGGTTCAACGCTCGGCGCGGGCGCCGGCTCAGTTACCGGCGTTACTTCTGGCTGAATAGCCGGCGCTGCGGCAGGCGCGGCGGCCTGCGGTTCCGGAACGCCGAGCTGCTGCGGAACTGGCACAGGCTCCGGCGCAGGCTCTGCGGCTTTTACCGGCGGCGGCAGGAACACTTCCACCAGAGCAAAGAAGCGCTCGTAAAATTTCGCCGACGACACCGTCTCGCTGGCCACTTTCACCAGCGAATCATCCGTCGAGCCAATCGGCATCGACACCGAACCCAGCACACCTACGCCCAGGCTGGCAGAGTTGTTGAGTTTCTTCAGGGCGTAACGGTCTTGCAGCGCGTTGGCAAACATCGTCGAGTGATGGTCCGAAGCGCCGCCGTCCGTGCACACCACGTTAAAGGTGATTTCCAGGTGGTCGTCGCCCGACTGCTGGAAGCTTTTGTGCCCGCTGATTTGCTTCGGGTCGGCGCTGGTGATGATGTAACCCTGGCTCAACAAGGCACGGCGCGCGGCTTCGCAGGAGGCAGCGTCGGTGCTGGCGTAGTTGCGCGAAAACGTGCCGGAGTCAGCGAAGTTTTCGTGCTCATAAACGGCTTTGTTGTTGGAGGAACAGCCGGCAACACCTGCCAGCACGAGCGCCAGGGCGGCGCGCTGGAGCGGGAAAAGTTTGAACATGAACGGTCCGGGCGATAAAAAAAGCGTCGCCTATTGTGCCTCAGAAAAGTCCCACATGGTGCGCCAGGTGGTAAGCGCGGGCAGGGCGCTAAAAGGCCGCGTTTGGCTTGGCTACAGTTCTAAACATTTCTCCCCTTGCGCGATTCGCATTTGCCGTGGAATAGTCCAACCAAGCAAGTGCTTGGTTTTTTCTTTGACTCGCTGGTTTTGGTTTCAAGGTTTCCCGTTTCACACGTTGTAGTCCGCATGTTGTTTCCCCACAAAAATAATTAGGAGGAGGCCCTGTGACGAATGCTGCTGTGTTGCCCTTAGAGATTTTCTTCCAACGCGAAGCTCGCCATCCCGATAAACGCTACATGGTTCAGCCGTTACCAGGCGGCCAGGTGCTGGAACTGAGCTGGTCGGATGTCGGCGACCAAGCCCGCCGCGCCGCGAACTGGCTGCGCGCCCAGGAGCTGCCGATGGGCAGCCGCATTGCGCTGGTGTCGAAAAACTGCGCGCACTGGATCATCACCGACCTGGCGATCTGGATGGCCGGCCATGTGTCGGTGCCGCTTTACCCCAACCTCACCGCCGACTCTGTGCGCCAGGTGCTCACCCACTCAGAAGCCGCGCTGGTGTTTGTTGGCAAGCTCGACGACTGGCCGACCATGGCGCCGGGCATTCCTGAAGGCATTCGCACCATCGCCTTGCCGTTGCACCCCGAAGGCACCTTCGACGTGCAGTGGAGCGACTTGCAAGCCTGCACGCCGATCCGCGACAACCCCATCGGCGCCCACGACCAACTCGCCACCATCGTCTACACCTCCGGCACCACCGGCACCCCCAAAGGCGTGATGCACAACTTCGGCAACTTCGCCTTTGCCGCCGGCCACGGCACCGAGCTGTTCCAAGCCACCGAAGACGATCGCCTGCTCTCGTATCTGCCGCTGTGCCACGTGGCCGAGCGCATGTTCGTCGAGCTGAATTCCTTGTACGCCGGCGAAACGATCTTTTTTGCCGAAAGCCTCGACACTTTTCTCGTCGACCTACGCCGCGCACGCCCGACTTTGATATTCGGCGTGCCGCGCATCTGGACCAAATTCCAGATGGGCGTGTACAGCAAAATGCCCGCCGAGCGCCTGGATTTCCTGCTGAAAATTCCGTTTATCGGCAAACGCGTCGGCCACAAAGTGCTCGCCGGCCTGGGCCTGGACGCCGTGCGTTACGCGCTTTCTGGCGCCGCGCCGGTGCCCGAAGCGTTGCTGCATTGGTACCAGCGCTTGGGTCTGGATGTGCTCGAGGTATACGGCATGACCGAAAACTGCGGCTACTCGCACATCTGCCGCAAAGGCAAAAACCGCCCCGGCTGGATCGGCCAGTCCAGCCCCGGCGTGGAAGTGCGCATTAGCGAACTGGGCGAAGTGCAAGTACGCAGCCCGGCGACTATGCAGGGCTACTACAAAGACCCCGAACGCACCGCCGAAACCATCACCGAAGACGGCTTTCTGCGCACCGGCGACAAAGGCGAGCAAGACAGCGAGCACTACCTGCGCCTGACCGGCCGCATCAAGGAGATCTTCAAGACCAGCAAAGGCAAATACGTCGCCCCGGCACCCATCGAAAACCTCTTGGCCGTGCATCCGCGTATCGAGCAGGTTTGTGTAGTCGGCGATGGCATGCCACAGCCGATGGCCTTGTGTGTGCTGTCCGACGTGGGCCGGGAAGAAGCCCTGAATGGCTCGCGACCGGCGCTAGAAGGCAGCTTCAAAACGCTGCTGGCCGACGTTAATGCCGCGCTCGACAAGCACGAACAACTCAGCGGCCTGGTGCTGCTCAAAGAAGTGTGGGCAGTGGACAACGGCTTCCTCACACCCACGCTGAAAATCAAACGCAGCGTGGTAGAAGACGCTTACGCCGCGCGCTTTGCCGAATGGTCGGGCCGGCGCGAAGCCCTGGTTTGGCATGACTGACAAGAAGGAACCGGCATGAGCCTGTGGCGCACAACCCCCGATCTGCAGGCCCTTAACAGCCTGCGCAAGAACACCATCAGCGAAGTGCTGGACATCCGTTTCGACGCCTTCGATGACGAGTCGATCACCGCCAGCATCGTGGTCGACTCACGCACCCACCAACCCTACGGTCTGCTGCACGGCGGCGCTTCGGTGGTGCTCGCCGAAACCCTTGGCAGCACCGCCAGTTACCTGTGTATCGACAGCTCCAAGTTTTACTGTGTGGGCCTGGAAGTAAACGCCAACCACCTGCGCGGCGTGCGCAGCGGGCGCGTCACGGCCGTGGCGCGGCCCATTCACTTGGGGCGTACGACGCATGTTTGGGATATTCGGTTGACGGATGAGCAGGGGAAGCCGAGCTGTATTTCGCGTCTGACCATGGCGATTGTGCCGTTGGGGGATATGGCGCCGCCGGTGTGACCGGTTAGAAGCATCGCGGCTAAAGTTGCTCCCACAGGTTCCATCGACCCTGTGGGAGTGGCTTCAATCGCGAGGTTTTTGATCTGCTTCTACTGCTATTGATCTGGCTCGTGATCTTCCGCTCTTGATTTTGATCTACCTCGCGAGGTTTATCGCAGGCCGAGTGGAGTCGACGTGTAGGGGGTTGAGCGGCCGGGAGCCGCGAGAGGCGCATCGGGCCAGGGACGGCCCGTTGCGCCGTGCCCCCGGAGCGGCGACGGAGCGAGGGAACCCGCAGCGCAGCGGAGGGCCAAGGTAGGAGCTAGACTTTTTGGTTACTTTTGGGGCAATGCCAAAAGTGACTCGCGCGTAAGGCGCGAAACAAAAACGTTCAGCACGTGCGGTAATGAATACCTGCGTTCGACTTCAAGATTCGACCTTGCTTTTAAACCAAAAGAATTCTTCATTACCACGGTTGCGCGGCATTTTATTTCGCGCCTTACGCGCGACTGACTTTTGGCATTGCCCCAAAAGTCAGCAAAAGGTCTAGCTCCTACCTTGGCCTTACGCTGCGCTCCAGGTTCCCTCCTTCCGTCGTTACTCCGGGGCACGGCGAGACGGGCCATCCATGGCCCGACACGCCTCTCGCGGCTCCCGGCCGCTCAACCCCCTACGCAACGACTCCACTCGGCCTGCGATAAACGGTGCGGGGCAGATCACAAGCAAGATCAAAAGCGTTGAAGCAAGATCAACGGCTGTGACGCAAGATGAAAAACTCGCGGCTAAAGCGGAATGCCGCCCAGCCGCTCCCACAGCATCCACGCAACTCTGTAGGAGCGGCTTTAGCCGCGATGCTCTTCGATGCCCGGGCGCGCGAATCCTCGCGCCCATACTCCCTGGCCGTATTGCCATCATTCCCGGCACTTACAGTCATTGCCGCGCCGCCACCGCTTACGGACAATCGCCACAGGTTTGTCCTGGAAGCTTCCCTGTATGCCGCAATCGGTTTTTTTCGCCCATGCCAACGGTTTCCCGTCAGCCACGTACGGCAAGTTGTTCGCCGCGCTGGCGCCGGAATACGAGGTCTCGCATTTGCCGCAACACGGCCATGACCCGCGTTTCCCGGTGGATGACAACTGGGGAAACCTTGTCGACGAGCTGGTGCATCACCTGCGCGAACGGCCAGAGCCGGTGTGGGGGGTTGGGCATTCGTTAGGCGGGGTGCTGCATTACCACGCGGCGTTGCGTCATCCCGAGTTGTATCGCGGGGTGGTGATGCTCGATTCGCCGGTGCTTACCCTGGCCGACCGCATTGTCATTCGCGCCGCCAAGCGCTTTGGTTTTATTGATCGCATCACCCCGGCCGGTCGTACGCTGGGGCGCCGTGAGGAGTTCAGCGATATCGCCGAGGCGCGCGATTATTTTTCGGCCAAATCGCTGTTTCGCCGCTTCGATCCGGACTGCCTCGACGCTTACGTGCAGCACGGCCTGCAAGCCAACGGCGAAGGCCTGCGACTGTTGTTCGACCCGGCCACCGAAATCAGCATTTATCGCAGCGTGCCCCATAGCAATCCGGGGCGGCCGCAGCAGTTGCAGGTGCCGTTGGCGATGGTGCGTGGCCGCCACAGCCGCGTGGTGTTGCCTCATCACACCCGCTCGATTCGGCGCTTGCCGCATTGCCAGTACCTGACGCTGCCGGGCGGGCACATGTTTCCGCTGGAGCGCCCACAAGCGACCGCCGAGTTGCTCAAATCCCTGTTTGATCGCTGGCAAGCCCGCCTGGAGTCCGCATGAATTATTCCTTTGAAGAAGTGCGCCTGAGCCTGCCGCACATCGAACTGTCGGCCCATGTGTTCGGCCCTGAAGACGGCAAGCCGGTTATCGCCTTGCACGGCTGGCTGGACAACGCCATGAGCTTCGCCCGCCTGGCGCCCAAGCTGGAAGGGCTGCGCATCATTGCATTGGATTTTGCCGGCCACGGCCATTCCGATCACCGGCCGGCCGGCGCGCACTATCAAATGTGGGACTACGCCTACGACGTGTTGCTGGTGGCGGAGCAGTTCGGTTGGTCGCGTTTTTCCTTGTTGGGGCATTCGATGGGCGCGATTGTTTCGGTGTTCCTCGCGGCCTCGATGCCCGAGCGCATTGAGCGGCTGGCGCTTATCGATGGGTTAGTGCCGTTCACCGGTGAGGCAGAATCCGCGCCGGCCAAGCTCGGGTCGGCGTTGCGTGAGCAACTGGCGTTGGCGGGCAAGCGCAAGCCGGTGTACGAGAAGGTGGAGCAAGCGGTTAAGGCGCGGATGAAAGGCGTTGGCGGCGTCAGTTTCGAGGCTGCGCAGTTGCTGGCTCAGCGCGGCTTGATGCCGGTGCCTGGCGGTTACACCTGGCGCACCGACAGCCGCCTGACGCTGCCGTCGCCGCTGCGTTTTACCCAGGCGCACACCGAGGTGTTTGTGCGCAGCGTGGCGTGTCCAGCCTGCCTGGTGGTGGCCGAGGGCGGCATGTTGCATGCGCAGCCGACGGTGGTGTCGGCATTGGAGGGGTTGCCATTCGAGGTGCAGCGCCTGGCCGGCGGCCATCATTTGCATCTGGACGACGAAGCCGGCGCCGAAGCGGTAGCAGCCTGTTTCAATAGGTTTTTTTCCGCGTCTTGACTTGCTCCGGGCAACTGCGGAGTCTGGGCGACTTCGCCGGGCAGCGCTCGTTAGGGCTGCCCCGTTTGCTGACACGAACAACGAGACCTTTTATGCGCGTGTACCGCCTGTTGGCCATCGCCCTGGCTGCCTTGGCTAGTTCTGCCACCCTTGCTGCGGATCTGCCCGGCAGTCAGGACCTGGACATTCTGCCGCGCTTCCCCCGCGCCGAAATCGTCGACTTTCGCGATGTGCCCGCGCAAGAACGCATCTATCCCCTCGGTTCCATCCGCCGCATCAGCGGCACGTTGCGCTATGAGCGCCAGGTCGACAGCCTCGGCTATATGCGCTCAGTTACCTATGAATTGCCGCCCGAGCACACTTCCGGACAAGCGTTCAATGCGGCCCGCGATGCGCTGCAAGAGCAGGGCGCCGAGGTGCTGTATTGGTGCGAAAGCCGCGAGTGTGGCTCCAGCAGCCTGTGGGCGAATTCAGTGTTTGGTAACGCCAAGCTGCTAGGGGCTGATGATCAGCAAGCCTATTTGCTGCTGCGTCTGGCGGAGCCAAAGCAGAATACCTTGGTGGCGCTGTACAGCATCACGCGCGGCAATCGTCGGGCGTATCTGCATGTGGAGCAGTTGGATAACGGCGCTGCGCTCGGCGAGTTGCTGCCCGGGCCGGCGACTTTGCTGCGGCAATTGCGCAATACCGGTGAACTGGATTTCGCCGCCCTGGACGGTGAGCCGGTGGCGGCCTGGGCCGAGCTGTTGGGGCGCACCCTTAATCAGGACAGCACTCTACGCGTGAGCCTCTCTGGCAAACACGCTCAGGCCTGGCGCGATGCGTTGGTGGCGCAGCGCGTGCGGGCGGCGCGCCTGGAAATCGATGCAGCGCAAAACGACGGCCTATCCTTTAAGCTGCTGCGCTAGTTTTATCCCTGTCGCCACATCCAGATCGCTACCCATCCCTTCGGAGCTTTACATGCTCAATAACGACCGATTGCTGGTCCAGATTCTCTTGCTGGCCCTGTTGGGCGCTGCGCTCTGGGTGTTGGCGCCGTTCTTCTCAGCGCTGTTCTGGGCCGCCGTGCTGGCCTTTGCCAGTTGGCCGTTGATGCCGCTGCTCACGCGTTGGCTGGGTGGCCGCGTGTCGTTGGCCGCCGGCATGCTGACCCTGGGCTGGATGGTGCTGGTGGCGGTGCCACTGGTGTGGTTGGGCTTCAACCTGGCCGACCACGTTCGCGATGCCGTCAACCTGGTCAAAGACCTGCAAGTGCAAGGCCTGCCGGCGCCGCCCGAATGGCTGGGCCGCGTGCCGTTGCTCGGCGAGCGCCTGGTGGGCTGGTGGATGACCATCGACCAGCAAGGCGCGGCGATTTTCGCCAGCGTGAAACCGTACCTCGGCGAAGTGGGCAACTGGCTGCTAGCCCGCAGCGCCAAAATCGGCGGCGGCATGTTGGAGCTGACCCTGAGTCTGGTGTTGGTGTTTTTCTTCTACCGCGACGGCCCGGCCATGGCGGCGTTGGTAAGCAAAGGCCTGCACCGCTTGATCGGTGAGCGCGCCGATTATTACCAGCACCTGGTGGCCGGCACCGTGCAACGCGTGGTCAATGGCGTGATCGGCACCGCTGCTGCCCAGGCGGTGTTGGCCTTGATTGGTTTCTGGATTGCCGGCGTGCCGGGCGCCTTGCTGTTGGGCATTCTGACCTTCGTGTTCAGCCTGATTCCCATGGGCCCGCCGCTGGTGTGGATTCCCGCCACGGTGTGGCTGGCATGGAGAGGCGAATACGGCTTCGCGATTTTCCTCGGTGTCTGGGGCACGTTTATCGTCAGTGGCGTAGACAACGTGCTCAAGCCGTACCTGATCAGCCGTGGCGGCAACCTGCCGCTGGTGGTGGTGCTTCTCGGGGTGTTTGGCGGCTTGTTGGCGTTCGGCTTTATGGGCTTGTTCCTCGGGCCGACCTTGTTGGCGGTGGCGTATAGCCTGCTCACGGACTGGGTCAAGACCGACCCAACCACGCCCACGGTGAAAATTCTCGAAGAGCGATAAGCGACACAGCCTCGAACCGCGCCACAGTGCTACCATCGCCGCCGCTTTCGCTGTGCGGCGCCTGTGGCGCACGGGTCTCCTCCGGCCAGGAAGGCGCATACATAAACATGGACATTCGTTGAGTCGACTCATGAAAAAATCAGCAGGAATCGCTGCAGGCATCATCGTTGCGGTAGGCGTCATCAGTACCGCAGGCGCCTGGTACACCGGCACCCAATTGCCCACCGTATTGCAGAACTCCATCGCCGAAGCTAACCAGAAAGGCGCCGATGCGCTGCTGGGCACCGGCATCACCAGCAAGCTGGAACTGCTGTCGCTCGACAGCCACCTGTTCACCAGCACCGCGCACTACAAGCTGACCCTGGATATGCCCGCCTCTGAAGGCGAGGCCCGTCATATGGAAGTGCTGCTGGTCGACAACATCCAACACGGCCCACTGCCCGCCGCGCGCTTGAAAAAGCTCAACCTCTGGCCGGTTCTGGCCACCAGCAACTACGCGCTGGAACCCAACGAACTGACGCAGAAATGGTTCGACGCCGCCAAAGGCGAGTCGCCACTGACCGGCCAGGTCAGCCTCGGCTACGACCAGTCCACCACCGGCACCATCGAACTGACCCCGCTGGACTTCGCGCCGCAGGAAGGGCAGAACGTCAAATTCTCCGGCCTGAAATTGGAAGTCGACGCCAGCGCCCACGCTAAAGACGTGGCCCTGACCGGCGGCATGGACAGCCTGGTACTGAGCGGCACCGACGCCAATGGCGAAGCCATCAAAATCGAGCTGAAAGACCTGACCCTAGACAGCGATCAAAAGCTGGGCAGCGGTGAGTTCTACCTCGGCGACAGCAGCGTCAAGCTGGCCACTGCCTCGATCGCCGTGGCCGGCAAGCCGCCGGTAGTGATCAAAAATATCGCTCAGGCCGGCACCTTTGAAGAAAATGACGGCAAGTTGGCCGGTCATGTCTCCTACGACATTGAACAGGTCAGCTTCGACGGCAAAGACATCGCCGGTCTGCACATGATCTGGCGCATGAAAGACTTCGACGCCGCTGCCGTGCAGTCGTTGGTCAACCTCTACAAAGACAAACTGGCGCCGGTGCAGCAAGCCCAGGCACTCGGCCAGGAAGCGCCAGACATGGCGTTCACCCCAGCCGAAGAAGAAAAGCTCAAAGCCGACGTCGGCCAATTGCTGGCCGGTAAACCGCACGTAGCGCTGGAGAAATTCAGCGTTAAAACCGCCCACGGCGAAGCGCTGGTGAGCCTGGCGATGGACTTCAACAAGCCGACGTCCTTCGACCTGCCGCCGCCAGAAATGGCCAAGCAAGTGCTGACGCAGCTCGATGCCAAACTGTCGATCGACAAAGCCGTGATCGGTGATGGCGTGCGCGTTCAGGCGGCAATTGCCGGCGAAACCGACCAGAAGGCCATCGACGACCAAGCCGCCATGTTCACCGAGATGGGCAGCGGCATGGCGCTGTCTACCGAGATGATCGTGCTCAAAGGCGACAAGCTCGAATCGAACCTGCATTACGCCAACAACGAAGTCACCTTCAACGACCAGAAAATGTCGGTGGAAGAGTTCGCCATGTTGGTGATGTCCAAGGCCGGTGGCCTGGGCGGCGGTGCCGGTGAAGAGCAGCCGGAAGGCTACGTACCGGACGAAGAGCATTGCCAGACGCTGGCGCGCTCGACGAAGAAGCCCCGGAAGAAATGCCGGAAGAAGCGCCCGAAGAGCAATAAGTCGGGTTGCGCTGTAACGGAAAAGGCCAGTCGATTGACTGGCCTTTTTTTTCGCGTTGAGGTTCACCGCCGTAAAAACCAACCGTCATTCCCGCGCGAATGACGGCGTGTGTTCAACCCGCCATGGTCAAGCGATTACGGCCTTCACGTTTGGCCACGTACAGCGCGTTGTCCGCGCGGCGCATCAGGCTGTCCACTGATTCGCCCGGCAATAGGCAGGCGCAGCCGAGGCTGACCGATACATCAATGTGCTGGCCCTGAGCGGTGCATTGCAATTCTTGCACGGCGAAGCGCAGTCGCTCGCCGACCATCGCTGCGCCTTCGCGGCTGGTGTTGGACAGCAGCACCAGAAACTCTTCGCCGCCAAAGCGGAAAATCATATCGATATTGCGCAGCTGTGCTTTCAGCGTATCGGCCATGGCGCGCAGCACTTCGTCGCCGGTGCTGTGGCCGTGGGTGTCGTTGATGTGTTTGAAATGATCGACGTCGAGCATCAGCACCGACAACGGTTGCAGGTTGCGGCGCGCCAAGTCGATCTCGCGCTGCAAGGCCTGGTCCATGGCGATGCGGTTGCCGGTGTCGGTCAATGGATCGCGCAACGCGCACTGCACGGCTTTGCGGTAGAGCAGGGCGTTGCGCAATGGAAACAGCATGCACGCCAGCAGCGATTCCAGTTGGCTCAATTCTTCTTCAGAGAAGCGCTGGTTGCGGCGAAAGATCAGCTCGCCCAAGTATTCGCCGTCGTGGTTCAAGCGGTAGCCGGCCGAGTGGGTAGCACGCACGCCAAGCTCCAGACGCAGGTCAGCGGAGGGCTGTTGATACGCCACAGCGTGCAGCGGCACCAGGCGTTGCACCTCGCGAAAGAAGATTTCCAGGATCCGCTCGACTTCCAGGCTGGTCTGCAATTGCAGGTTCAGCTTCTGCCGCAATTGCGCCAACGAGACTGGACGCAGCGACTGACTGCGGTTGCTGGCAAAGCCCAAGCGCTGCAGTTTGGCGGCGTCAAAGTCGATTGTATTTGTTTTGCTTGGCGGGACCATGTCGGGGGAACCTCATGCGCGAAATGCGGCGACAAGGTGCCTATAGCGAATAGTGTGCCAGGTGCGGATTTGTCTTATAAATGCGTTATAAAACAATGGGTTGTGATTGTGTTTGAGGTGTTTGCGGCTGATTTTTGCCGCCGGGTTGCCGGTTGTTTGGCGAGTACTGGGCAATCTGCTGCCGGGGGGAATCATCTGTAGCCAATTTCCCGTCGCGCCGTAGGGGGATGCTTAATGTTGTCGGGTAATGGAGTTTCCAGGGATCGCGGCTGAAGCCGCTCCTACAAGGTCCGGGAGTCTGTAGGAGCGGCTTTAGCCGCGATGCATTTATCAATCCGCGCGGCGATACAGGTCGAGCAGCACCTGATCGAGGATCGCCGAGGCGCCCCAAGGGCGTGGGTCGTTGAGGATGGCGACCACCGCCCAGGTCTCGCCCTTGGCGTCGCGGCTGAAGCCGGCGATGGCGCGGACGGTGTTGAGGGTGCCGGTCTTGATGTGTGCATCGCCATTCAGCGGTGTGTTTTTCAGGCGTTTGCGCATGGTGCCGTCCATGCCGACGATGGGCAGCGAACTGATGAACTCGGCGGCGTACGGACCTTTCCAGGCGGTTTGCAGGATCGTCGCCATTTCCCGCGCGCTGACCCGCTCAGCACGGGAAAGCCCCGAGCCGTTTTCCATGACCAGATGGGTGGCGGTGATGCCTTTTTTCGCCAGCCATTGGCGAATCACCCGTTGCGCCGCCTTGGCGTCGTCGCCATCGGCGCTGTTGCGAAATTCGGCGCCCAGGCTCAGGAACAGCTGGCGCGCCATGGTGTTGTTACTGAATTTATTGATGTCGCGGATGATCTCGGTGAGGTCCGGCGAAAAGGCGCGGGCGAGCAAGGTGCCGCTTTTGGGCACGAGGTCGATGCGGTCTTTACCCATGATGGTGCCGCCCAGTTCCTGCCAGATCGCCCTCACGGCGCCAGCGGCGTAGCCCGCGTGGTCGAGCAGCGACAAGTACGACTGGGTGTTGCAGCCTTCGTTTTGCTGGCCGGTGACCACCAAGGTGGTGCCGTCGAATTCGGTGACCGGGTTGTAGCGCACGTCGCCGGCGCACTTGCCTTTGGCCACGTACTTGACGCGGTTGTCGATGCGCACATTGGTCAGCGGCGGCTCCATCATCACATTCACCTTGCCGCCCTCGGCGCGGGTGATCATGCGCACGGCTTTGAGGTTTACCAGCAGCGAGTCGGGCGTCACCAGGAAGGGCTTGTTGTCGTCCTTGCCGTCGTCATCGAATACCGGCAGTTGCGGCTGTACAAAAAATGACCGGTCCAGCACCAGATCGCCCGTTACCCGCAGCACACCGTTGGCGCGCAGGTCGCGCATCAGCAGCCAGAGTTTTTCCATGTTCAGCTTCGGGTCACCGCCACCTTTAAGGTAGAGGTTGCCGTTGAGCACGCCGTCTTTGAGCGGGCCGTCGCCGTAGAACTCGGTTTTCCATTGATGGGTGGGGCCGAGCAATTCCAGGGCGGCGTAAGTGGTGATCAGCTTCATGGTGGAAGCCGGATTCACCGAGACATCGGCGTTAATGATGGTGGGGGTGCCGGCGCCGGTCAGCGGGCAAGGTCACAACGGAGAGCGAGTCGTTGCCGATCTTGCCGGCTTTCATGGCTTTCTGGACGGAGGCGGGCAGGGTGGTGTTGAGCGGGGCGGAAAATGCCGGCAGCGCGGCGGGTAACAAAAGGCTGGCGATGATGAGGTGGCGAAACGATTTGATCATTGGCAGAAACCCTTCAGGCAAGGGCCAAAAAAGAAAGATGGCGTAAAGAAGAAAGCGCTTGGGCTCACAGGTTCCCAAATGCGCGGAGAAAGTGCCGGCATTATGCCCGAAGCGTTCTACAGTTTGCCGAGTAGTGGTGCAATTTTGTCCGCTGCATTACGGGCGCCCGGCAGAGAGTCGGGCACGGCGCAGCCTTTGCTGGTAAAGTGCCGCGCGTTATCACTTTTGAGGATTGTTCCATGGCTACTAACCGTTCCCGCCGCCTGCGCAAAAAACTCTGCGTAGATGAATTCCAGGAGCTCGGCTTCGAGCTGAACCTGAACCTCAAGGCGGACCTGAGCGAAGCGGACATCGACGCTTTCCTCGACGAATTCCTGCGTGTGGCCATGAAAGACAACGGCCTGGGCTATGTTGGCGGCGAAGACTACGGTCTGGTTTGCCTGGCCAAACGCGGTTCGGTCAGCGAGGAACAACGCGCCGCCGTTGAAGCCTGGCTCAAGGGCCGCAGTGAAGTCACCGACTACACAGCCAGCCCGTTGATCGACGTCTGGTACCCAGAGACCGAAATCAACGCTGAACACGCCTAAGCCGTTACGGTTTAAGCAGATGTAAAACAAAGGGGCCTACGGGCCCCTTTGTTGTTTTCGCTGATTCGCATTGGCGACTCACGGACTGCTTTCATTGTGGGAGCGACTTTAGTCGCGATTTCCTGAAAACGCTGATCCCGCCAGCGCTTTTGTAGGAGCGAGCTTGCCTGCGAAGGAGGCAAACGCGGATCGCCCCGCATCGTCGTTTGCAGGGTTCGCCAGCAAGCTGGCTCCTAGCAGGTTGCGGCGGCGCTCACGCTACCTTTGCCAGCAACGCCTCCACATCCACGTCATCGATCTGCTCAGGCTGCAAAAAGCGCTGGGCGTATTCCAGGTGCAAACCGCTGCGGACGAACAGGGCGAACAGGTCTTTGTCGATGTGCGCGCCGTTGGCCATGCCGACCATGATGCCCAGGGCCTGCGACAAGGTTTTGCCGCGTTTGTATGGGCGGTCCACGGCCGTCAGCGCTTCGAAAATATCGGCAATTGCCATCATCCGCGCCGGCAGGCTCATGTCGTCGCGGCGCAGGCGTTTGGGGTAGCCGGTGCCGTCCATTTTTTCGTGGTGTCCGCCGGCGATTTCGGTGACGTTGGCCAGGTGCGGCGGGAACGGCAAATGGCTGAGCATCATGATGGTCTGCACCATGTGGTTGTTGATGATGTAACGCTCTTCAGCCGTCAGCGTGCCGCGCGCGATGCCAAGGTTGTACAGTTCGCCGCGATTGAATTTGTAGGTGGGCTCGTTAAGTTTGAAGCCCCACGGGTTGTCCACCGGCACGCTGTCTTTGGGCCCGCGCTCGAACAGGTGCTCGGGTTTGTCGGCCAGCAAGGGTTCGCTGATTGGCAGGACGGGTGCTGGGGTGCGGCTCTGGCGCTGATTTTCTTCCCACGACACGCCCAGGCGGTCGTCCAGGGTGCGCGTCCAGGTGCGCATACCGATCTGTGCCAGGCGCTCCAGGTCCGCCTCGGCCATCGCTTCACCGCCCAGGTTGCAGCGCGCGACAAAGGCGAATTCGTCGTCCAGCGCGGCGAGCAGGTCATCGCGCAATGCCGCCAGTTGCGCTTCATCGCCGCCACCGGCCACGCCTTGCCAATAGCTGATCCAGGCGTCGCGTTTGAGCACTTCGAAGCGCGTGCGAATTTCGTGGATGCGGTCGTAAAGGGTTTCCAGTTTGGTGGCTTTATCCACCACGTATTCGGGCGTGGTGACTTTGCCGCAGTCGTGCAGCCAGGCGGCGATGTGCAGCTCTTCCCACTGCTCGTCGGTGGGTTGGTAGGCGGCAAAGGCTGGCTCGTCGCTGTTGGCGGCAGCGCGGGCGAGCATCAGTGTCAGCTCCGGCACGCGTTGGCAGTGGCCGCCGGTGTACGGGCTCTTGGCGTCGATGGCGCCGGCAATCAACTGAATAAACGCATTCAGCAGTTTTTTCTGACTTTCCAACAGGCGCTGACTTTCGATGCACAGCGCCGCTACGCCGAGACACCGCTTCGACAAAGGCAATGCGCTCGGGCCGCAGCATGGCTTGATCGTCGACGTGGCCGGTGTCGCGCTGCAACAGCACCAATACGCCGAGCGTCTGGCCTTGGCGGTTGTGCAAACCCGTGGCGGCCAGGTGCAGCCGTGGGCTGTCCAGTTTCAGGAAGATGTCGCGCAACGCGCCGGCCTGATCGAAGCTCTAGGCTGCGCGTGCTACTGGCGCCGCCGTTGGCCGGGCCGTCGAGCCAATCGGGTAGGTCGTCGGCGGCGGCCGGGTAGCTGGCCAGATGAAAGGGCTCCAGCTCGCGGGTCTGTTTGTCCAGGATCAGACCCTTGGCCTCTAGGCTGCCGGTGTCGGCATCGATCAGATAAATCAGCCCGCCTTGGGCGCCGCTGATTTCTACGGTTTCTTCCAACACGCGTGCCAGCAGCGTATCGAAGCGAGTTTCGGCGGACAGGCTGGAGGCGATGTTCAGAAAGCTGGCGATGGTTTCTTTCATGCGCGCCATTGAGGTGGCGAGTTGGTCGATTTCCAGAATCGGCGAATGGCCGCTGCTGGGTTGGCTGAAGTCGAAGCGGCGGATGGCTTCGGCTTCGCGCACCAGGTCGCGCAGTGGGCGAATGATCAGCCGCGAGCTGAGCCAGCCCAACGGCAGGCACAGCAGCAAAATGGCCAGCGTCACCAGCGCGCCTTGCCAGCGAATACGGTAGGCATCGGCGAGCAATTCGTCTTTGGGCACCACCAACGCCAGCTCCAAGCCTTGCGGCCCGCCTTCGATCAAATGGCTGCGCGAGACCACCCAGTCGCGCTGGTCCAGGCGGATGCCGCGTAAGGCTACGTTTGGGTCGCGGTCCAGCAGGGCGGCCAGCACCGGATTCAGGTCGCGGGCTTTGGCCAACTGGGCTTTTTCGCTTTGCACAATCAGGCGGCTGCTGTCGGGGTAAGCGATGGCATTGCCGTTGCCGTCGTACAGCACCACTTCGGTGGAGGGCGTGATTTTGTGTTTGGCCAGCGTGGCGGACAAATCATCCAGCGTCAGGTCCGCGGCAATCACCGCATGTTCGCCCGTGGCACGGGCCAGGGTGGTGCCGACATTGCCGGTGGAGAAAAACACATAAGGCGCCGTGGTGATCTGCTCTTTGCGGCTCAACGCACTGGCAAACCAGCTGCGGTTGCGGGGGTCGTAGCGTTCTTTGAGATTCTGCCGGCGGCTGATCAGGTTCAGTTCGGCATCGTAGTAGGCCGATTCCGACTGCGCCGATTCGGTTTGCGCGGATTCGCCCACGCGATCGATGGACCACACCTGGTACGCGGCGTTTTGCGGCGCGTCGAATTTGTCCTTCAAGGCTTGCGTGCGCAGCGGGCGCACCATGAAGAAATCGCCGTCGTCGTAGCCGAGAAATAGCGAGGCCAGTTTCGGGTTGTCGCGCAGCGCTTGTGCAAACGAGGGCAGCAGCGCCATGCGCTGATAGTGGTCGGTGCCGTGGTTTTGCTCTTGCAGGGCAAGCAGGCTGAGGAGGTGGCGAATCGGCTGGTAGGTATTGAGCAGGTCGTGCTGGACGTCTTCCTGAATCCGACTGAACAACTCGGCGCTGCTGGAGTAGATGATTTGCGTGGTTTGCCGGTAGTTGAAAAGGCCCAGCACGATGCCGGTGATCAGCAGTAAAAAGGTAAACAGCACACTGATGTGCACGTGCAGCGAGTAGCGGCGTTCCACGCGGCGGGACTTGCTCATTGCGCATCACTCCTTGAACAGCGCAGAGGGAAATCTTTTGCTCCGATTGTTCGCGGGTATCGCTGCGCTCAACCCCGTACCGAAGCAAGAGGCAAGCATAGTGAACGGATGGCTTTTCTGCCGGGGCAAAAGCGTGCGTGCGTCACTCTTGCGAAGAGGGCGTGACGGTAACGGGCGCAGGCTCCGGCTGGTTGCTCTGACGGCGGTTGAGGTATTGGTTCAGGTAATGCCGAACCCAATGCATCAGCAACGCCACAGACAGGGCGATTGCCACGCCGGTCAAGGTGTTGAGCACCCGCACCTGACCCAAGTGCCAGTCATGGGAAAGGCTTTCAGTGAGCAGCAGGAAACACAGCGTGGTTTGCAGCACGAACAGCCCGTAGTGATGGGCCTGAAAGGCACGACTCATGGCGATTAAGGGCAGCATCACCGCCACCATCACCGGCGGGCTTTGCAGGCTGTGGCCAAAGTAAATCAGCAGCGACGCGGCGCAAAAACTGGCCAGGCTCGCCTGCAGCGCGCGCACCAGGCTGCCCTGGAATTCGAGCTGCAAGGTGGCGATAACGGTAATGGTCAGCCAGTAGCCGCGCGGCAGGTCGGCCAGTTCAACGGTCAGGCCGGCCAGGGCGAACGCCAGGGTGCAACTGAAGGCGTGCAGCAGCCATTGACGGCGCGGTTGACGTTTGGCGTGGCGGCGCAGCACTTTCAAGATGCCGACCAGACGCGGCATCCGCGGCCACATGCGCAGGCCGTGCACCGCCACGCAGGGCGAAGGCCAGCAAGGTCACCCAAAGGCCGCCAAGAATAAACAGCATGCCGACGGCGTAGGGATTGGTCAGGTTGCCGACCCCGTGCTGGCCTTGGCCCAGGCACAGGCAGATGGCCAAACCGATGCCAAGCTTGCCGGCCTCGGCGCCGAAGCGTTGCAGCCAGGCCAGCAAAAAGCCGAACAGGGCAAACAAGCCGAGGCTGATCAAGGGATGATCCGCGCCCCAAAACCCCAGGCCGGCACTCCACGCCCCGAGGCCGATCAGCAGCAACATGCGCAACATGCCAAAGCGGTGCAGCGGGTTGGCCTTGGCCGCTTGGAAAGCCCCCACGGCAGCCCACAGAAAACCAGGGTGACCGCTGAACAATCCAAGAATCAGCGGCAACGCGCAGCCGAGCATCGCCACCATGGCGGGCCCCAGGCGGGCGGGCCGGATTGCCAACTGAACAGTTGCCGCAAGAGCGTGGGCATAAGCGTTTCTATTCCAGAGCGTTCAACATTCCCATTACACCGGGCTGGAGCGCCCGGTCATTTCCGCTGCCATTTCGGTGGCGTAGCTGTCGGTCATGCCGGCGATGAAGTCGATCATGCGCAGGAACGAGCGATGCAGCGTCCAGTCCGCCTTGGGCGCGTTGTAACCCAGCAGGTCGAGAATGCGTTGGTTTTTAAACGACAGGCTTTCGCCGCTGTGCAGTTCGAGGGCCGCACCGCAGAAATTGTTCAGCAGAATTTCCAACGTGGTGTACGCGCCGATCTCGTGCAGGGTTTTGCGCTTGTCCTGGAAGATTTTCTCCCGCGCCATGTTTTTCGCCCCGAGCACGCAGCGCTTGGCGGCGCCGTGCATGTGTTCCACCAAGTCGCCGTGCAACGTGCCGGCGAGCAGGGCGTCTTGCTGCTCGACGAAAGCCTGGGCGGCGGCGTTGGTCAGGTGTTCGATGGCCTTACCGCGCAGAATCGCCAGCTTGCGCCGCTGCGAGTCATGCGGGCCGAGCAGGCGATAGGTTTCCGGCAGGTCGTCGCCGACCAGGCCAAGCAACACCGATTCCACTTCGGGGTAATCAAGCAGCTCCATTTCCAGGCCATCTTCCAGGTCGATCAGGCCGTAGCAAATGTCGTCGGCCGCTTCCATCAGATACACCAGCGGATGGCGCGCCCAACGTTCGTGTTCCAGCTGCGGCAAGCCGAGCTTGGCGGCGATTTGCTCCAGCAACGGCAACTCGCTGCGGTAGCAACCGAACTTGTGCTTTTTGTAGCCAAGCGCTTCGGCGTGCGTCGAGGTCCAAGGGTATTTGAGGTAGGTGCCGAGGGTGGCGTAAGTCAGCCGAGTGCCGCCGTCAAACTGGTGGTATTCCAGCTGCGTGAGCACACGAAAACCTTGGGCGTTGCCTTCGAAATGCAGGAAGTCCTGGCGCTCCACCTCGCTCATGCCATCAAGCCAGCCACGCCCAGCGGCCTGTTGGAACCAGTGCCGAATAGCATCTTCACCGGAGTGGCCGTACGGCGGATTGCCGATGTCGTGGGCCAGGCACGCCGACTGCACGATCATGCCCAGGTCGTTCGGTTCGCACCAATCCGGCAGGGCATCGCGCAGCATTTCACCCACGCGCATACCCAGCGAACGGCCCACGCAGCTGACTTCCAGTGAGTGGGTCAGGCGGGTGTGTATGTGGTCGTTGCTCGACACGGGGTGCACCTGGGTTTTGTGGCCCAGCCGGCGAAAGGCGCCGGAGAAGATGATGCGGTCGTGGTCTTTGTGAAAGGGGCTGCGACCCAACTCGGTGGCGCTGTAAGTGGGTTTGCCGAGTCGTTCGCGGTTGAGCAGTGTGTGCCAGTCCAAGGCCTGTCCTCGCCGTTCAGTGGCTGATGGCGCCTAGCTTCCCGGTTCCGGGGTTGGCTGCAAGGGTGATTGCGGTCTTGAATTGAAGAGCTCGAGGCTGAAGCCTCTCCTACAGGGGCATCAAGTTTTACTGTGGGAGAGGCTTTAGCCTCGAGCTTTTACAAACCCGCCACATCAATATCCAACAGCAACAACCGTTGCCCGTTGTCGATAAATTGCCCGGCGGTGAGGCAGTACTGGTTGCTCGTAGCGTCGCGGTAGGTGGATGAAAGAATCAGCCGACGTTCATCCCAGCCTTCGGCCAGCAATTGATAGAAGTAAGGGCGCCATGACCAGTTATGTCCGAGGTAGCGTCCGTCTTCGCGCCAGCCAGTGCCGGTCCATTCCAGGTTCGGCGTGAGCTGGGTGCCGTTGGGGTCGCATTGGTAAACCCGCAGCAGCCAGGGGTAGTCGGTGGGTGCGGGCAGGGCGCTCAAGGGGGCGTCGGCTTCGGCCCAGGTCTTGAAGCTGTTCATCAAGCCGCTGAGCTGCTGACGCAGGGAAACCAGGCGCGCGCGCTCCGACAGTTTATTGCGCACATAACGGTTGCGCAGCTCGGCGAAGCGCTCGACGAAGGCGTCGGCGGGAAAGAACTCACGCTCGGGTTTGGCGAACAGGTAACCCTGCACATAGCGCGACCCGCATTCCGAGGGCGAAGTCCAGTTCGGCTTCGGTTTCCACGCCTTCGGCGATGATCCAGCAGCCGGTTTTTTCCGCCATTTGCGCTAGGGCTTTGACCACTTCACTGCTCGGTCCGCCGCGCGCGGCTTCCTGGAACAGGCGCATGTCGAGCTTGAGAATGTCGGGCTGCAAGGCGAGCACGCGGTCGAGCTGCGAGTAGCCAGCGCCGAAGTCGTCGATGGCAATACGTGCGCCCGCTTCGCGGTAGCGCGCCACCACTTCCGGCAAGCGCAACTGCCGCCGCCGAGCTCAGTAATTTCAAAGACGATGCGCTCGGGAGAGACGCCGTATTTTTCCAGTTGCTTCAAGCTGGGCAACGGTTGGTTCGGGCGCAGGCGGCCAATCCAGCGCGGCGAAATATTAATGCTGAGAAACCAGTCAGCCGGGGCGCCATGGAAGCGCTGCAGGGCGTCGGCACGAATTTCACGGTCGAGGCGGCGCAGGGCGGCCATGGGGAATTTGGGGTCAGCGAATAAAGGCCCTACCGACGCCAGGCGGCCGTCGTCTTGCTGCAGGCGGCCCAGCGCTTCGATACCGGCGATACGCCCGGTGGCGGTATCTATAAACGGCTGGAAGCAGGCAAGCGGTTGCCCGTCGATCACAGTCACATCCTTAGTAGCGGTTGGCAGTTCAGCCCGCACACGGCAAGGCGATGAACAGCGCCGTTGCTGTTCATCACGTTGCGTTTGCAAGAAAGTGGCCAGTTGTAGGACAGCGCCCTACATGGGCCGGATTAGACCTGTTTGCGGTTCTTCAGCGCAACGGCAACCAGCGGATAAAGGCCCAGGCCGATTTTCAGCCAACGGCTGAGTTTTTTTGCTTTTGCCGCCGAAAAAGCCCAGCAACGAAACCCCGGCCATGCCCCACAACGGCGCACGGCTGGTGCTGAGGCTGCTTTGCCAACTGCTCGCCGTACCGCGCATTTTGCGCAGCGGGTGCAGCAGTTGCTGGGTTTCGTGGCGCAGTTCGTGGCGGTGCATTTCCATGCGCAAACGAACCAGCTGTTTGCGCAATTCCTGGCGGGTAGGTTTGGCAGGATTCATGGCATCAGGCGCTCACGGTCACGGGCCAGCTCTTCGAGCGTGGCGCTGAAAGGGACGATTCGTCGGTGACTGCCGCGCGCAGGCGCAAACCACAAAACAGCGCTGCCAAGGCGTAGAACGCACACAAACCGATAATGCCCGTGAGACGGTAGCTGTCCCACACCAGAATCAGCACCAGCGCCGACAACCCCAGCAATAGCAGCAGGGCGAAAACCAGGGCCAAGCCGGCGAACAACAGCATGTTCAGGCTGCGGCTTTTTTGCTCTTGCAGCTCAATGCCGAATAGTTCGACGTGGCTGTGCAACAAGCCCAAAAACGCCGCGCCCAGTCGCTTGGGCGATGGGCCGACGCCTTGCAGCGGAGGTGGGGGTAGGGATTCCATTCCGTCACTCATGATCAGCGACGGGTAGCCAGCAGGCCAAGCAGGAAGCCGATGCCAGCGCTGATGCCGACGGCCTGCCAAGGGTTTTGCTGAACGTAGGCTTCGGTCGAAGCCAAGGCTTCTTCAGCACGCTCACGCACGGTGTACTCGGTGAGTTGCAGGGTGTCGCGGGCGCGCTTGAGGCTGTCGTGAATGCTCAAGCGCAATTCGTCTGCTTCGGCGCCGGCCAGGCTGGCGGTGTGTTCGAGCAGCTTCTCGGTGTCTGCGATCAGGGCTTGGAATTCGGCGACAAGCTCTTCCTGAGCACGTTCATTGGCCTTGCTAACCATAGTGGTTCTCCGTGGTGGGGTCGGTGAGTGTAGGTCTTTGGGTTTCGAGTTGCCGCTCCGATGGATGGTTCCATCTAATAACGGCCGCCGCGCGCTCGCTGGCCGGCCGATGCAGCTGGTATAGCGCTTGCATTGTGCTGGTGCGCAACGCCCAGCAATTGCGCCGTAATCGCGCATTTTCTGCGTTAACCCAGGTGGCAACAGTGTTGCTCAACCGAATGAAAAATAAAGAAAAGAACTGATCGCTCACGTTATCTGCCCGTTTCCCTGGTTCTAAATCGGTTCGCTCGCTTGAGCAGAACTGGTGCGCTGTGGCGTCATCATGGTGCGTGCGGGTGGTGCGTTGAGCCGCTTTGTGCTTTTTCGCTGCCGGAGTCGCTTCATCGATGGAAAACCTTAACAGCGCCGTGCAAACCCTGATCCACGGTTCCAACACGGTCTTCATTCTGCTCGGCGCCGTCATGGTGCTGGCCATGCATGCCGGTTTCGCGTTTCTGGAAGTTGGCACAGTCCGGCAAAAGAACCAAGTGAACGCCTTGTCGAAGATCATCTCCGACTTCGCCATGTCGGCGCTGGCCTACTTCTTCGTTGGCTACTGGGTGGCATATGGCGTGACCTTCCTGGTGCCGACAGCTGAGCTGACTGCCGACCACGGCTACGCCTTGGTGAAGTTCTTTTTCCTGTTGACCTTCGCCGCCGCCATTCCAGCGATCATTTCCGGCGGCATTGCCGAGCGCGCCAAGTTCGGCCCGCAGCTGTGCGCGACCTTGCTGATTGTGGCGTTTATTTACCCGTTCTTCGAAGGGCTGATCTGGAACGGCAACTTCGGCTTCCAGGCCTGGCTGGCCGAGCGCTTTGGCGCCAGCTTCCACGACTTCGCAGGCTCGGTGGTGGTTCACGCCATGGGCGGCTGGCTGGCGCTTGGCGCCGTGCTGTTGCTGGGCAGCCGTAACGGGCGCTATCGCGACGGCAAGCTGGTGGCATTCGCGCCGTCCAACATTCCGTTTCTGGCTCTGGGCTCGTGGATTCTTATCGTCGGCTGGTTCGGCTTTAACGTCATGAGCGCGCAAACCATGGAGGGCGTCAGCGGCCTGGTGGCGGTCAATTCGCTGATGGCCATGGTCGGCGGCACCGTGGCGGCGCTGTTTGTCGGCCGCAATGACCCAGGCTTCCTGCACAACGGCCCGCTTGCCGGGCTGGTGGCGATCTGCGCGGGTTCCGACCTGATGCACCCGGTGGGCGCGCTGGTGACCGGCTTGGTGGCCGGGGCTTTGTTCGTTTGGGCGTTTACCGCCACCCAAGCGAAGTGGCGCATCGACGACGTGCTCGGCGTCTGGCCGCTGCACGGTTTGTGCGGCGTGTGGGGCGGCATCGCCTGCGGCATTTTTGGTCAGCAGATGCTTGGCGGGCTGGGTGGTGTGAGCCTTATCAGCCAGCTAATTGGCACCGGGCTCGGCGTAGTGGTGGCGCTGCTGGGTGGCTTGCTGGTGTACGGCGTGTTGAAGGCCACCAGTGGGATTCGCTTGAATCAGGAAGACGAGTACTACGGGGCGGATTTGTCGATTCACAAGATTGGGGCGGTGAGTCAGGACTGAAAGACGCTTTTCGTTCGATTCTTCGGCCCTCGACTGGAACGAAGATCGTCGGCCGAGTCGAAATTTGACCCCGCCTTCGCGGGGGTGACGGTGACGGGTGTCGGGAGTTACGGGGGCGTCGGGGTTACGCAGGTGGCCGGGGTGACGGGCTCGGGCGCGTGGGGGCGCGGTTGTTGATCGTGCTCCTCAACACACCAAACTATCCGCCTGCCGATACAGCATCAGCATCTTGCGCGTGATGGTCTGGTGGATGTCGTCGCGCTCGAAGGTGGACAGGTGGGTGAGCTTGTTCACTTGCAAGCGGTGCAGGTGGATGTAGGGCATCTGCTGGTCAAACTCGCGCAGGTCGCCTTTCATCATGATCGGCAGGAACACATCGCCGAGCTTCTTTTGGCTGTTGATGATCTGCGCCAGCGCCGGTTTGAACGGCATGGTTTTCGGCGTGCTGCCGTCGTCTTTCATTTCCGTGCTCAGCAGCAGCCCCGGTTTGCCGACCAATACGCCGGGCAATACGCACAGCCCGGTTTTGCGCACGGCCGCCGCGTCGATGCCGTGCAGGGTGTCGTGGAACGCGTAGGCGTTGGGCAGTACCACCATTTTGCGCCCCAGGTCGGTGGGGAAGTGCAGGGTGTAGTTGGTGTAGAGCTGGCGCACCGATTCGGAATACACGCAGAAGCGGTTCTCGAACAGCCGGATAAAACGCTCGGCCAGCTCACGCCGGGCCATGCTTTCCATATCCCAGATCAGGTCCTGGTTTTCCGGCTGTTGGAGGTTGATCTCCTGGTGTTCCATGCTGGTCATGCAGTCCTCATACGCGGAATTGGCGCAGTAGCCGGTTCAACTCATCGGCCAGTTGATTCAGGTGCTGGCTGGCGCTGCTCGATTGCTCGGCGGCCATTGCCGTGTTGTGGGCCAGGCTGGCGGCGTCGGTGACGTTCTGATTGATGTCTTCAACCACATGCGCCTGTTGCAACGTAGCACTGGCGATCGAGGCGTTCAGGCTGGTCAGGTTGCGTAACGACTGGCTGATCTGGTTAAGGCTTTCCCCGGCCTGGCGCGCTTGGTCGACGGTCAGTTGCGAGGCTTTGCTGCTTTCGTTGATGACGTTTACCGCCGCCTGCGAGTTGCTTTGCAGGCGCTCGATCATCCCTTGGATTTCGGCCGTCGACTTCTGCGTGCGTTGGGCCAGTAAGCGAACTTCATCGGCAACTACCGCGAACCCCCGACCCTGTTCACCGGCCCGCGCGGCTTCGATGGCGGCGTTAAGGGCGAGCAGGTTGGTTTGTTCGGCGATGGAGCGTATCACTTCCAGAACGCCGCCGATCTGGGTTGTTTCCTGGGCTAAGGACTGGATCACTTCCACGGCTTCATTAATGGTGCCGGAGAGTTTGTTCACCTGTTGCAGGCTGCGCTCGATGTTGGCCTGGCCTTGCTGGGCATTGGCCTCGGCGCCTTGCACTTCGCCGGAAGCTTGCTCGGCATTCTTGGCCACATCCTGCACGCCATAGGTGACCTCGTTGATGGCGGTGGCCACTTGTTCCATTTGCATGGCTTGTTGTTGCGCATCTTGTTGCGATTGCGTGGCGACGCTGCCCAGGGTGTCGGCGGACTGGTTGAGTGCCGTCGCGGCTTGCAGCATTTGGCTGATCACGGTGCGCAGTTTGTTGGTGAAGGTATTGAAGTGCTTGGCCAGGTCAGCCAGTTCGTCGTCGCCATCGCTGGTCAGCGAGCGGGTCAGGTCGCCTTCGCCGCTGGCGATGTTGGCCATGGCGCTGACCACTTCGTTGAGCGGTCGGGTAATGCTGCGGCTGATGTACAGCACCACCAGCGCCACGATGATGGCGATGCCCAAGCCCAGCATCGAGGCGCTCATGGCCTGTTCGCGGAATTCGGCCTGCATGTCGTCGCTGTACACGCCGGAACCGACAATCCAGTTCCACGGCTGGAACAGCTGCACATAGGAGATTTTCGGCACGGGCTCACTGGCGCCGGCTTCGGCCAACGGTATTCGACCATGCCCGAGCCTTTGGCCTTGGCGATGGCGACCATCTCGTTGAAGAGGAATTTGCCGTCGGGGTCTTTCAGGGCGCTGAGGTCTTGCCCTTCGAGTTTCGGGTTGGTGGGATGCATGATCATTTTCGGACCCAGATCATTGATCCAGAAATAATCATCTTTGGCGTAGCGCAAGCCACGCACGGCTTCCATCGCCTGTTTCTGCGCCTGCTCGCGCGTCAGCGTGCCGGCGGTTTCCAGGCCGTAAAAATAAGTCAGTACGCCGGTGGCACTTTGCACAACATGTTGGGTCTTTTGAACCTTGGCCGAGTGCAGGTCGTGGTTGATCTGCTTGAGCATCAACAGGCCAAGGCCGACCAGCATGACCAACGCGACAGCGAGAATGAGCCAAAGCCGACGATGAATCGGTAGTTTGCGCAAGGTTTGCATGGTGCGGAACTCCAACCGTTTTTGTTGTTGTGCTGCCTTGAAAGTAGGCGCTGGTGATGGCTTTGCAACAGTACAGGGGAAATGTAGGTAAAGGCAGCAGCATCGGTAGGAGTTGTCTGCTACATTTCGGCGCCAAAGTGGCATTCCCAAGCGCTTGCAGGGCATTTTCAGTCGACAGGGCAGGGGGTTTGCCCGGGCGCTGACGCCTTTTGCTGGGGCGTGGTTTTTTCGTCCGACACTTTTTCGTCGACAACATTTTGAGGGCGGTGCGGGGCACTGCCGATGGGGGAAGCTGCATGGATCTTGGAGACGCTGCGCAGGCGTTGATTTTGGGGATTGTTGAGGGGCTTACCGAGTTCCTGCCGATTTCCAGTACCGGGCACCAGATTATCGTCGCCGACCTGCTGAATTTCGGCGGCGAACGGGCCATGGCGTTCAACATCATTATTCAGCTCGGCGCCATTTTGGCGGTGGTCTGGGAATTCCGTAAAAAGATCTTTGACGTGGTGCTGGGGCTGCCTAAAGACCGTCAGGCGCAGCGATTTACCGGCAACTTGCTGATTGCCTTCTTCCCGGCGGTGATCCTGGGCGTGATCTTCGCCGACCTGATTCACCACTATCTCTTCAACCCCATCACTGTGGCGGCCGCGCTGGTGATTGGCGGTGTGATCATGCTGTGGGCCGAGCGCCGCCAGCATGTGGTGCACGCCGAAACGGTCGATGAAATGACCTGGAAAGATGCCTTGAAGGTCGGCTTTGCCCAGTGCCTTGCGATGATTCCCGGCACCTCGCGGTCCGGCGCCACGATTATTGGCGGCCTGCTGTTCGGCCTCTCGCGCAAAACGGCTACTGAGTTTTCCTTCTTTCTGGCGATGCCGACCATGGTCGGCGCGGCGGTGTATTCGGGCTACAAGTACCGCGATCTGTTCCAGCAAAGTGATTTGCCGGTGTTTGCCATCGGCTTCGTCACCGCGTTTATCTTCGCCATGATCGCCGTGCGCGGCTTGTTGAAGTTCATCGCCAACCACAGCCATGCGCTGTTCGCCTGGTACCGCATTGCCTTCGGCTTGCTGATTCTGGCGACCTGGCAGTTCGGCCTGATCGACTGGACCGCGGCTCAGCCGTGGGCCATGGCGCGCAGCCCCAACTTCGCCGTATCGCCGACCGAGCGTTTCGACAGCCCGGAACAGACCGATATCACCCGCGACGTGGTGCTGCGCTATCACTATTGCTGGAAAACCGCGACCTCGACGGGGTGATGGCGCTGTATCACCCGGACGTCGAGTACCACGACTTCTTCCAAAACCGTGTGCTGGCACTGGCTGAGCTGCGCGACTACGTGCTCGCCACCATGCCGCGCGCGCCGGAAGAAGCGCTGGAGCACAGCGACCGCATTCGCGTAGACGGTGACACCGCCTTTATTCAGTACCGCATCACCTTGCGCGGCGGCGAAGGGCTGGTGTCGTTTCGCACCAGCGAGGCATTAACGGTGCGCGACGGCTTGATTTGGCAGGTGAACGAATACGCCTCGCTGATGCACGAAACCAGCGGCAGCGGTAATAAGGAGGCGGTGGACAATCGCCTGGCCATCAGCCGCCTGGGTTTGTCGGCGCGGCAGCTGGGGTTTCTAGCCGATGACTTGCAGCATTACTTCCAGCAGCATCAGCCGTATTTGGACCCCGACTTAAATTTGCAACACGTGGCCAGCGCCACCGGCTACAGCCGCAACCAGATTTCCTACTTGCTCAACCAAGTGCTGGGGCAGAGCTTCTACCGCTATGTAAACCACGCGCGTTTGCAGCATTTGCTGGCTGCTATCGACAACGCTGCCGGGCCGGTGCGCATCGACGACCTGGCGTTTGCCGCGGGTTTCAACTTCGCTGTCGGCGTTCTACAGCTGCTTCCGCCAGCACACCGGGCTCACGCCCAAGGCATACCTCAAACAGCGTGCCGGCTAACAAATTTCTTCGCGGGCCGCGCGCAAGACACGCCGCGAATCTAGCCTCTAGTCTCTGCGCCACTCGATGGCGAACAGTTTCTGGAGCGGTACATGAGCGCGTGGCGCAACGTAAGTCTGTGGATGGATCAGCTCGACGAGCCGCTGATTCCGCGAGCGCCATTAACCGGCACTGTCGAAGCGGACGTGGCCATTATCGGCGCCGGTTACACGGGCCTGTGGACCGCCTACTACTCAAACGCCAAGCGCCTGAACTGCGCATTGTGATGGTCGACGCCGAGATCTCCGGCTTCGGCGCGTCCGGGCGCAATGGCGGCTGGCTGATGGGCAACATCCTGGGCGAGGACCGCCTGTTGGCGGGATTGTCGCCGGCCGCTCGGCATGAGTCGCTCGACCTGCTGCACCACATTCCCGATGAAGTGGGCCAGGTGCTCGAACGTGAAGGCATCGACTGCGACTACCGCAAGGCCGGCATCCTTTACACCGCCGCCCGTTACCCAGAGCAAGAGACGTCGCTGCGGAGCCAACTGCGCGCCCTGCACGCTAACGGCACCACCGAAGCCGACTACCGCTGGCTGTCAGTCAACGAACTGAACCAGGAACTGCGCGTCGCCAAGCCTTACGGCGCCATCTTCACCCCCCATTGCGCGACCATTCAGCCGGCCAAACTGGTACGCGGCCTGGCCCGCACGGTTGAGCGCATGGGCGTACAGATATTTGAGCAAAGCCGCGTGAACCAGTGGCAGCCCGGCGTGGTGCGCACCGCGCAAGGCGAAGTGCGCGCGCAGTGGGTGGTGCCGGCGGTGGAAGGTTATTCCGTGACGTTGCCGCCGCTGGGCAACTATCAATTGCCGGTGCAAAGCCTGATCGTCGCCACCGCGCCACTGCCGGCCGCGACCTGGGCGGAAATCGGCCTGGATCGGGGTCAGGCCTTCAGCGAAGCCAGTCGTCAAGTCACCTACGGGCAACGCACCAAAGACGACCGGCTGGTACTCGGCGCCCGTGGCGGTTACCAATTTGGCGGCAAGCTGCGCCAGGACTCGAGCCTTACGCCAGGTGAAGTCGAGCTACGCCGCTACCTGTTCGGTGAACTGTTCCCGATGCTGAAGAAAGTGCCGATCACCCACTCGTGGGGCGGCAACCTGGGCATGTCGCGTCGCTTCCATCCGCACATGATCTGCGACCGCAAAAACCAGGTGGCGCCGGCCGGTGGCTACGGCGGCGAAGGCGTGGGCGCGAGCAACCTGGGCGGGCGCACCCTGGCGCAATTGATTCTCGGCGAAACCAGCGTTCTGGACTCGCCAGCCGTGGTGCAAGCTGGACAGCAGCATCAAACACGGCCTGCGCACCTGGGAACCTGAACCGTGCCGCTGGCTCGGCTACAACGCCATCATCCGCAGCTTCGTCCACGAAGACAAAGTGCTCGCCGACCCCGGCAGCGCACCCTGGCGCCGCCACTTCGCCCAAGGGCTGGCGGGGTTTGCGGAAGGGTTTATGAAATCAACGCCCTTCACCCCCCTCGCCCGCGTGCGGGAGAGGGGCCGGGGGAGAGGGCCAGGGCGTTACGCAACGTTTTGCCCGGCGCGAATCCGCTCCCTCTTCCCTAGCCCTCTCCCGCAAGCGGGAGAGGGGACTGATCACTGTTTAACCGAAGAATGAGTAAACCCATGACCATCACCCATTTCAAAAACACCCCCGCTGCCGTGCTCGAAGAATCCTTCCCGGTGGCCGTGCCCCTGAGCGAAGTCGTGGCTGTGGCGTCGACCACCTGCGTGGAGCGCGACGACGGCGTGGAAACCGGCATCTGGGAATGCACCCCTGGCGTGTGGCGCCGCCAGATCGTGCAGCAGGAGTTCTGCCACATCATCGCCGGCCGTTGCACCTTTACCCCGGACGGCGGTGAACCCATGGAAATCAGCGCCGGCGACGCGCTGATGATGCCGGCCAACACCGTTGGCGTCTGGGACATCAAAGAGACCGTACGAAAAAACCTACGTGCTTATTTTCAAATAAGCCGCACACGCTCCCTAAAAACAAAAATACCTGGATAACACCATGCTCAAGTTCATCGCTCCGCTCATGCTCGTGGCCTCGGTCAGTCAGGCTGCCGACACCGTCAAGATCTACAACTGGTCCGACTACATCGCGCCAGACACTTTGAAGAACTTCCAGGCCGCCACCGGCATCGCCTCGGTGTATGACGTGTACGACAGCAACGAAACCCTGGACGGCAAGTTGATGACCGGCAAATCCGGTTACGACGTGGTGTTTCCCTCCAACCACTTCATGGCCCGTCAGATTCAGGGCGGCGCGCTGAAAAAGCTCGACAAGAGCCAGTTGCCGAACTGGAGCAACCTCAACCCGGTGCTGCTCAAAGCATTGGAAACCAACGACCCGGGCAACCAATACGGCTTCCCGTACCTGTGGGGTAGCACTGGCATCGGTTACAACGTGGCCAAAGTGAAAGCGGTGCTGGGCGACGTGCCGCTCAATACCTGGGACCTGATTCTCAAGCCCGAGAACATGAAAAAGCTCAGCGAATGCGGCGTGGCGATTCTCGACAACGGCCCTGAAGTGCTGCCGATTACCCTGCATTACCTCGGCTTGCCCCATCACAGCAAAGACCCGGCCGACTACAAAAAGGCCGAAGCCACGCTGATGCAGATTCGCCCGTACGTGCGCTATTTCCACTCGTCCAAGTACGTTACCGATCTGGCCAACGGCGAGATTTGCGTGGCTGTCGGTTTCTCGGGCGACATCATGCAAGCCGCTAACCGTGCGAAAGAAGCCAAAAACGGCGTGGATATCGGCTACGTGATTCCGAAAGAGGGCGCGCCGATGTGGTTCGATATGGTCTCGATGCCAGCCGATGCGCCAGACGAGAAAGCCGCCTACGCCTTCATGAACTACTTGCTCGACCCGAAAGTGATGGCCCCGATCAGCGACTACGTGCGCTACGCCAACGGCAACGAAAAGGCCGATGCGTTGGTGAGCCCGGAGCTTAAAGCCGACACCAAGGTGTACCCGAGCGAAGACACGATGAAAACGATGTTTGCCCTGGAAGCCATGCCGCTGGCCACCGACCGCATCCGCACGCGGTTGTGGAACAAGATCAAATCGGGCAATTAATCCGCTACGCCTTGCGCGCAACGCGTAGGTAATGCCGAGGCTGAACCTTCTTCTTGCCGCGCCATAAGGGCGTTGAGAAGCCGGTTCAGCCTCGTTGTTTCAGAGCCAATCCATACGTTTGAAGTTGGCAAACAAACCGACGCAGCCCACGGTAATGACCGTCATCACCCCGGCGTAACCGTAGTGCCAGGTGAGTTCGGGCATGTATTGAAAGTTCATGCCGTACACGCCGGCAATCGCCGTGGGAAAGGCCAGAATCGCTGCCCAGGCGGCGAATTTTCGCTGGGTAATGCTCTGTCGGGATGACTCCAACAGCAGCCCGATCTCAATGGCGTGATCGGCCATTTCCCGCAGACCGGTGAGGTCTTCCATCAAGCGCTGCACATGAATCTGCACGTCACGAAAGTACGGGCGCATGTGCTTATCAATGAAGGGGAAGTCGAGCTGCTGCAGCTCGGTGCAGATTTCCACCATCGGCGCGATGTAACGGCGGATTCGCAACAAGCGGCGGCGCATGCGTTGGATGCGCTCGACATCCTCCTGGCTCAGCGGATTGCGCAGCACATGCTGTTCCATGTCTTCCAGCTTGGCGTTGAACTCTTCCAGACGCGGCCGGTAGTTCTCGATCACAAAACCAAGCAGGGCATACAGCACGAAATCTTCGCCATGCTCGAGCATTATTGGCTGCGCTTCACAGCGTTGTCTGACGCGAGCGTAGGACGGCGAATTGCCGTAGCGGCAGCTGATTACGTAGCCCTTGCCGGCGAACAGCTGGGTTTCGACGAACACCAGCTTGTCGTCTTCCATAACCGGCGAGTACAGCACCATAAACAGTGCATCGCCGAACGTTTCCAGCTTGGGTCGGGTGTGCTGAAGCAGGGCGTCTTCGATCGCCAATTCATGCAGGTTGAATTGCTTCTGCAGGTTCAGCAGCTCGGCGCTGCCCTGGATCGTGAAGCCCAATCCAAACAAAATGATCGGGCTTGGCCGCCCAGGCTTTGCCCTCGTCGAGCTTGATGTCGGTAACTTTTTTGCCTTGGGAATAAACCGCTGCTGCAACGACGCTTGTCATGGTTGTTATCCGTACGCTCCGGTTTTGAGTGGCGCTTTGCGCATGGCGCCAAGGGTAATGCATGGCGCGCATGGTGTATCGCTGACGTGTATCGCTGAGGCTATGACAAGCGCAGCGACGAGACGGCTCCGTGCAGAACCTGAATTTTTAAGCGCTTGAACGCGGCACCACCGTAAGCGAGCGTTAATAAAAAAGCCCCGCAGGGCGGGGCTTTTTTATTAACGAGCATCGGGCGCTTAAGGCAGCACAGGTTTGCTGGTGGCCAAGGCGGGCGCCGCTATCTCGCGATCCAGCTCGGCGATGGTCGTCTGCATCTGCTCATGGCACTGCTGCATGAGGGCGGGAATGTCGTCTGCCGTCATGCCTTTGGTGGAAATGCCTGGCAGCGAACGGATGGTTACGCAACCGCTGTTCCAACGATTGAGCTGCATGTGCGTGCTGTACGTGCTCACGCACACGGGAACAATCGGCACGCCAGCGGCGATCGCCATCTGGAACGCGCCTTTCTTGAACGGCAGCAGGCCGTTGCCCAAATTGCGTGTGCCTTCAGGGAAAACCCAGATGGACGTGTCTTTATGCTGAAGGGTCTCGGTGGTCGTCAGCATGGCGTGCTTGGCTTTGGCCGCGTTGCCACGGTCGATCAGCACGTTGCCGGCGAGCCAATACAACTGCCCGAAAAACGGCACCCACTTCAGACTCTTTTTACCAATGCTTACGGTGCGTTTGGGCACCACGGCGCCCAACACGAACAGATCGTAGTTGGACTGGTGGTTGGCAATGTAGACGCACGACGCCGACTGGTTGCGCAGCGCTTCGGTTTCAGCTTTGAGCTTGAGCCGCAGGATCCACAAGGCGGGGCGTGAATAGAGGCGAGCGCAGAGGCGACTGTTATCAGGGTTAAACGGACGGCACAGGCCAATCAAAATGCCCAACACGCCTGCCAGAACAAAGTGCAGACCCATGAGCAACATGCGCAGAAAGAAAAGCATTGAGACGCCCGTTTCGGAAGAGGTCGCGCAGTGTACGGATGTGCACTATTTTCAGCAATGACCGTTCGTTGGGCGTTTTGTTACAAGCTGCAAGCCAGGCGTTACGGGGCTTTGCGCCATAAAAAAGCCCGGCTCGATGGCCGGGCTCGTTTGCACGATTGTGGTTAAACCGCGTGCTTCTTGTCTTCTTCAATCGCCCAGTCCAGGGTTTCCAGCAACGCTTTGCGAACCTTGAGCTTGGTGTTCTTGTGCGCCTTCATATTGATTTTCTTCAACTGCTGCGCGGCGGCAACCGCGGTTGCCATCAACTGCTCGGCGGGGACCACGGTATCAAGGAAGCCGGCATCCACTGCCGTTTGCGGATTGAACATCTCGCCATTGATAACCGAACGGTGGAACGCCGACTTGCGCACACGATCACGCGCCAGCTCGATACCCACGTGGTGCATGGTCATGCCGATTTGCACTTCGTTCAGACCAATGCTGAACGGTCCCTCTACGCCGATGCGGTAATCGGCAGACAACAAAATGAACGCACCCTTGGCCACAGCATGACCGCCACACGCCACGATGATCGGGAACGGATGCGACAACATGCGGCGGGCGAGGGTAGAACCGGCGGCGACCAGGTTAATGGCGTTCTCTGGACCGGACGTCATCACCTTCAAATCGTACCCACCCGACAAAATGCCCGGCTGGCCCGTGATAATCACCACCGCGCGGTCTTGCTCAGCCCGATCCAGCGCCGCGTTGAACGCCGCGATCACATCGGGAGAAATGGCATTGACCTTGCCATTGCTCAGCGTCAGGGTGGCAATTCCGTCATCGAGTTGGTAACTGATCAGATCGCTCATGGCACAAATCCTTGCTCGGGCAGCTATATAAGGTGGGCAGACGTTACCGAGGCGCAGACGGCAGGTAAAGCGCTAAGGCTGACCGTACGGTCGCGCTGGACTTCTATGGAACCGACGCACTTGAGCTGCATTCTTCGAACAGCACCTTCGCTTAACCGCATGAATCCGTTAAAAAAACTTTGCCTTTAGCGAACGCTTCGGCTAGATTAGCGCGCCTTCGACAGACCTAACCCGTCGTCGAGACACGGTGAAGTGTCCGAGTGGCTTAAGGAGCACGCCTGGAAAGTGTGGATACGAGAAATCGTATCGAGAGTTCGAATCTCTCCTTCACCGCCATATTGAAACGCCTAAGGCCCTGAAAACTGAGAAGTTTTCGGGGCTTTTTTGCTTTTAGAAGATTGCGGGTGTCGAGCGACGTCGGAACGTGGGTTTCTCTCTATCGATGGCCGATAATATTGGTTAGGAAATGACCATCCCCCGGGAAAATGCGCTAGCGCGCCGTTGGGCTGCGTGAACAGAAAAGGATGTCAGACGCGTGCAATGGACCGTTCGTTATGTGTTTATCTGGATACCCAGTGCCCTGTTTCTTGGGTGGTGGAAACTTAGCCTTTACCTCTATCACTATTTCGGGTGTCAAGGCGGCAAGGGGGCACCGCAACCATGTATGTGGGGGGATCTTGATATCAAGAGCTGGCTCGCCGGTTATTTTTTTGGATATGTATTTTTTTGGATTTCTATTCCGCTTGCTGTGTATGTCTCATTTCAAATGTGGCTTAGATCTTGTGGCGCAGCGCAGCATATTAAAGCTAAAAACGTTAGTTGGTGTGGTGCTCATGCCAATTAACTGCATCGGCTGGTTAGTTCGTTTGCCCAAAATGAATATCTAACGGCCAGTATCGGCCCTGGTTCAGGGGTGAATAATATGCGCGCTATTAATATTGTACTTATCAGCTTGGTCGGGGCGTTCGCACTGCTACTGCTCTGTGTCGCGCTCCCTACGCTTGGGAGCCGTCCCAGCGTCCACTGGGGCACTCAATGTAGGGGTCTATGCAACAGTGCTTTTTACAAGCCTTCCATGTGTCACTTGAGTTGATAACGCCAGCTAACGCCGTTAATTCGAACATGGTTATTCTGGCAACCTATATACCGGTAGTGGTTTTAAGTGCGGTAAGCGGCGCGTTCTGGGGTGTTGTTGGTCACGTCATGGACACTGAAGGCGTCGCCTTTATCGTACAACTACCGTCGGCGATTCCGTCGCTGGCAACATTTTATTCGTTAACTCTAATTATTATCTTCGTCTGTTTTGTCTATGTTTTATCGCAAACAAAGTTATTGCGGCCACGAGCGAGCGTTACAGCACGTAGTGGCTAGCCCATTGGCGAATTGGTAGCGGGTAGTCGATAGAAGTGCGCGTGACCAAGCGACAGCGTGAGCGCGCTTTCGTCAAATGCTCAACAACATAGAAAATCAAAAAGCCCCGCAGCTATTAAGTTGCAGGGCTTTTTCCGTATGCGCTCAGCCCTGTAGTACGAAGATGCCCACCTGCGGCGCAGGGCTTAACCATTGCCGTTCTAAGGTCCAACCTGCGGATTCAGCCAAGCGCGCTACCGAGTCCGGGGTGTACTTGTGCGAGCACTCGGTGTGTAAGCGCTCACCTTCGGCAAAGTGGAATGTTTCGCCTGCAGCGTAAACGTCTTGGTCCTGCGTGCTTACTAGGAACATCTCCATGCAGCTTTGCTGGGGGTTCCATTGCGCCAGATGAAGGAATTGTTCCAGTTCAAAATTGCCGTCCAGCTCGCGATTGATGCGGGCCAGCAGGTTTTTGTTGAATTGAGCGGTGATGCCGTCGGCGTCGTCGTACGCCGCTTCGAGTGTGGCGATGTCTTTGAGCATATCCAGACCGAGGATCAGCCGTGCGCCTTCACCCAAAAAACGCCGCACGTTGCGTAGGAAATCTACGGAGTCGCGCTTGCAAAAGTTGCCGAGCGTGGATCCCGGGAAAAATCCTACTCGAGGACGTGTTCGTGCGGCGGCGGGCAAATCTTTTAGATGGCAGAAATCGCCAATTTCAGGGGCGACCCACAGCGCTGGATAGGCATGCTGAAGTTGTTCCGTTGCTTTGTGCAACGCCGACGCGCTGATATCCAGTGGAATGTATACGTCGAGCTGTGGCGAGGCCTCGAGCAGCAGCCGTGTTTTAACGCTGGCACCGCTGCCAAATTCGATCAACGCGGCTCCATCGGGAATGAAGGTGGATAGCTCGTGAGCGATGTCTTTTAACAGGGCGGTTTCTGCGCGAGTGGGGTAATACTCCCGCGTCTGGCAGATCGCCTCGAATAATTCCGAGCCGACGGCATCATAAAAATACTTGGGCGCCAGGTTTTTGATTCTGCAGAAAATCCTACGCGCACGTCTTTGGCGAAGTCACTGCTGTGTTGATGCTCGTCAGCCTCGGTTTGGTTTTGATGCGACGACAGGTCGCGGGCTAAGCGCAAACCAGAAAACATCCAGCGTTGGCCCGGGTAGAAAAAGTTTCGGTAGCTGAGGCGCGAATGCCCGGGAGGTGTTGCGCAGGCGCCGCCTCGAAGCACCAATTGGCTCACCATAAATTTTCCGTTGTATTCGCCTACGGTACTCGCCGCCGGTCTAAAACCGGGGTAGGGCGTATACGCGCTCTGGGTCCATTGCCAGGCGCAATCATCGATTTGCTCCAGTAGCCCTGAGCGAGCGGCGATCTCCCACTCCGTTTCGGTTGGAAGTCGAGCATTCGCCCAACTGGCGTAGGCGCAAGCTTCGAAATAACTGATGTGCATCACCGGGGCGTCGAGACAAATCTTTTGCGCGCCCGCCAGGGTCATCTGCTGCCAATCGCCTTCGAGTCGCTGCCAGTACAGTGGGGCTTGCCAGCTTTCAGCCTGAACCTTGCTCCAACCATCGGCGAGCCAGAATTCGGCTCGGGCATAGCCGTCATCAGCCATAAAGGCGAGCCACTCGCGGTTGGTCACCAGTCGATCGGAGATTTCGAAGGGTTGAAGCCACGTGGCGTGGCGCGGGTTTTCATTATCGAAAGAGAACTCGTCGCCAATGTGGCCGAGTTCGACCATGCCGCCGGCCATTAGCTGAAACTGGCCGGGGCGGTCATTTTGTGGCGTGCGCCACTCTTCGCTGTAAGCAGGTTTCAAGGGCGACAGGCTGAAAAGATGGAGAATATCCATCAACAGCAACTCTTGATGCTGCTGTTCATGTGCGAGGCCCAATTCAAACAGGCCCGTTAACTCGGCCGGCGCAGGTTCTCCCATTAGCGCTTGGATGTGCTCATCTACGTAGTCACGGTAGCGGCGAATTTCCGTCATAGCCGGTCGCGTTAACACGCCACGCTGGGGGCGTGGTTGCCGTGGGCCGAGGGACTCGTAATAGGAGTTGAAAAGGTAAGCGTAAGCGGGGTCGAAAGGTTTGTATCCGGGTCGATGAACCATTAACACGAAGGTTTCGAAGAACCAAGTCGTGTGCGCTAGATGCCATTTGGCGGGGCTGGCATCGGGCATGGATTGCGCGACCATGTCCTCATCGGTGAGTGTTGCGACTAACGATTCGCTGTGCCGGCGAACCTTCAAATAACGCTGAAGCAGGGGGCTTGTCATTCTTATTCCTCTCGCAGCGCCAGCGGCGAGGAACCGTGTTGCGCTGCTCAGCGGGGCTAGGCGGAGATAGCCAGGAACTCTCGCCTAATATCAGGTTATAGGTCTGATACATAAGGTTCTAAAAAAGTTCTAGCCAGGACGCGCTGATCGCCGAGCGGCAAGCCACTCGGCGGGAGGAGGGATAGCGGAGGGCGGCCAGCGTTTTGCTCGACCGGTTACTTATTGTCAGTCTTTCGCTCAGGTTCGGTGCCGGGTTCGTTTGGAGAACTCTTTAAAACGCTATGAGGGGGCGTCTTCTATCCCGGTTCCGTCTGTGCCTGGCCGTGGAGCGCTGTCACGGCCCTCGACATCGGTCGCAGGTCCGTTGCTGTCACTCTTGCCGGTACCCGGAGTGGGTAATGTTGGAGGTGTAGGGTTTGTCGGGCCTGGAGTGGAGCTCGGGCCAGTACTATCGATAGCATCAGCCGCTAGGCTGCTAGGACCGATCATTAGCAATCCAGGCATCAAGAGCAAAGCGTAGGCGAGCCTATTCATCGTAAATTCCCTTATCGAAGGTGTCAGGAATTGGGCCTGTGTTACGTTCAGGCGTTCTGAAAAATGGATAAGCGGTCTGAGTGGGTTCGTCCAACATCGAACCAGGGTGGCCGGGGCGGCAGACGCTAGGGTTCCACTAAATTCACTTTGGCGAGTGACTCGGCGGTGCGGTACGCAATTTTTACCTTCGTGTGCTGTAAGGACCTAATCGGCACCATGCTGAACCCTGCGGTGGCTCCTGAAAGTATTTTTAGAAATTCTGCGCTGGTGCACTGGCGGGGTACCAGCGCAGCCGCTCCCGCGCTGATAAAAGCTTGAGTAGACCGATAGGAGTCGCGGGAGGTGCATATGAGCACCTTGATCTCGTTGGAGAGGCGGGATATTTCCAGGATGGTTTCTGTCTGGCGTGATACCGAGCAACGGAACCCAAGGATCACCACGTCCGGCGAATGTAGCGCGCATTTCGCTGCTGTCTCCTCCAAACTCAGCGCTTCGCCGCAGACATGTAACCCAGAAACCTCGCAGATTTTTTGAAAATGTTTCCGTACCGTAATTCGGTCGCTAGCTAATAAAATACTGAGCATGCGCTTCCTGCGCTCCCTTAACCATCTAAGTAATTAGTGAGATTAAGGTTAGCCCAGTCGAACCGATGCAGGAGGGTTCCGAAGCGCAAGAGGCCGAAGTAATTTGGAAAGCGTCTAAATTTCGCTAATTAACCCAATCCATTGCGTTTAGCGAAGTCTACGAGAGCAACTAAGTTGAAAGCGTTGAGCTTAAGTTGAAGGCGAGTTTTGTAAGTGCTGATCGTCTTGTTGCTTAGGAGCAGAGAGTCACCAATCTCTTTGTTCGATTTCCCTTGGGCGAGCATTTGCAACACCATTATTTCGCGGTCTGACAGACTGTTAAGCATTGATTGCTCGCTGCTATCAGTAATAGTGGGGTTGACGGTGCTGAGAATGTCAGTAGGGAAAAAGCTATATCCGGAGAGGGCCGCCCAAACGGCGCGCTGCAGTTCCTCAAGATTGTCGCCTTTCGTTACAAAACCTGCCGCCCCGGCTTTCATACAACGAAACGCCAATAAGTCGGCCGGCTGTGAGGTTAAGATAAGCACCCGCGGCCTTGGTTTTAATGTACTGATTCGGGCTAGAACTTCCAATCCGTCGATTTTTGGGATGCCGATATCCAAAATAATCAAGTCAGGCCGCTGAGTGCGGATCACGGTCAAAGCGTCTACACCATTATCCGTCTCGCCTAGTAATGTATGGCCTTCGCGCTCTAATAAAAGCCTGACAGCCATCCGCACTACGGGGTGGTCGTCGACGATGAGTACTTTTCCCATTGTATTTCCGTTATTAACTTCTGATGGTTTATGGTTACGAAGCGCCAATTTCTATCTCAAGCGATCGCTGTAGGTCTTCAATTGCACAACATACTGCGGTAGCGATGATTGTAATATCAGACGGTTGATTGTCGATGTTCATCGCTTTTTCGTATTTCTCGATCGAATCAACTAGTGACTTGGCGTTAATTAGCCTAGCCACGCCTTTCACACGATGCGTCATGAACGAGAATTCCTCCCAGTCTAACAACTTCAAGTATCCATAGAGTTTGTTTAGGTCAACTTGGTTAGTGGTGTATAACTGCTGCAGGAAAAGAGATTTTAGGTCATCGTCGCCGTTTGTTAGTGCGTGGATGCTCTTATCGTCAACCAGCTGCGAGATATGCTTTGGCTCAGTTGAAGTCGATGGGTTGATCGGTCCCTCAAGCCTTTTAATGCAGTTTTCGAGTTCCAATGCACCAACTGGCTTGAAAAGACAATCATTCATTCCCGCCTTAATGCAGTAGCTGCGTTCATCCTCGTCCGTACTTGCAGTTACACCTACGATCCAGTAAAGCGACTGTGCTAGATTTTTTTCCTGCGCTCGGAGTTGCTTGGTTAACTCGAACCCATCCATTACCGGCATTCTACAATCGGTGATGATCAGGTCGAATTGCGTTTGGTACGTGAGCATTAACGCCTGAGCTCCATTTTCCGCACTTTGGGCTGTATGCCCCAGGAATATAAGTTGTTGTTCTAGTATCAGCAGGTTGGCTGGGTGGTCGTCCACTAATAGAACATTTAATGAAGTCTTTTTGCAGTGGGCGCGATCCGTTCTCGGGGTAGGAAAATTCGCTGATTGCTCAACGTTTCCATCTGCTTCCCGTTTGAAAGATTTTCCTGATACCGAAATTCCATCCATCGCGTCTTTACGGTCCATTATGTTCCCCATTAACGGCAACTCCTCGGTCGAGTTTAGTTCAGCTTTATTAAATTGTTTTCTTTAAACCATGTAGGAAATTTCATTTCTACCGGCTTAGCTGTGTACGCGGGTGGGCGTGCATCGTTTTTTCTGCCATTTCTGGGAGTGACGGCTCGTCGACATCGACGCTCTCGCTCAGATGTATCCTTTGATTTTCCTGAACTTTACAAATGCAGTTCATGCTCGTGGCCGGATTGGTCCAGAATTGCATGATCAAAGTAAAAGAAACTGATCCTCCATTTTGCGACTCGACATCCATTCAATTAATTTTTCGCCTGACACAGCGGGTGAGAATAGGTAGCCCTGTCCGAACTGGCAATCTAGGTCCTGAAGAAGTCTTAGTTGCTCAACTGTTTCGATACCCTCAGCTACCAGTGATACTCCCATCTGTTGGCTGAGGTGAGCCATACTGGCTACGGCTAGTTGAGTTCGCTTATTTAGGACGATATCTTTCACAAAACTCATGTCTAGTTTGATTTCGGTGCAGGGTATCTCGCAGATTCGCTGCAGCGAAGAAAGTCCTGTTCCAAAGTCGTCGATGGATATACCGCAGCCAATCGTCCGTAAATGAATTAAATTGGCGTAGCACTCAGCCGGTGATTTAAGAAGCCCGGTTTCGGTGATTTCTAAAATCACGGCATCCGGGCGAACATGGTTGGCTTTCAGGATCTTTAATACTTTTGAGCTGAAAGCGGGCCGAGTAAGTTGGGCGGCGTCTATATTTATTGAGAGTTTAAATTCTTTGTCCAAGTCTTTATGATTTAAAAATTCTAGCGCGCTCTGAAAAATTGAAAACGTCATTGCGTCCAAGTGGCCGAAGCGCTTCGCTAGATCAATAAAGATTTGTGGGCCGATAATGCCTAATTTTGGATGTTTCCAACGCATTAGTATCTCGGCTCCGACTATTTTCATGGAGTCGAGGTCTATTTTTGGCTGGAAGTATGGAATGAATTCATCATTTAGTGCACCTGCCGCCACCGCTTTTGCAGACGGCATCTTGCTCCGCGAAATAGATTGTGATTGCGGTTTTCGTACGGATGCGCTTTCTAATGCCGCTTGTAACTCACGTTTTGTGTATTTCTTGCCCAGACGTCCAGCTACGTGAATCCCCGAAAACTTTGCGAGTTTGCATAGAGCGGTATAAATATCTGCCGACACATCGGTGACGAAGATTACGGTTCGAATGGCTCCGGTACGGTTTGCATGACGTAAAAAGTTCAGGGCGGAGCAATTCGCTGAGCTTAATGAGAAAAATAGTATGTCGAATGACTTTTCTTCCAAGATGAATTTTTCTGCGATGTCATTCGTAGGTGCAACATGAAGCTTTGTGTGCCCGAGCGATTTTAAAACGCTTACTAACGCTTGTTGCGCAAGGGGGTGGCTTTCGGAGATAAGGATTTTCGGCTGGGACATTGAGGTGTTCCTACGCGAGTTAAGTAGCCGAAATATCGCACCCGCTTAATTCTGGCGATGTACAACGACTCTTCCTGATCTGTAGGAAAATCCCTATATCCGCTATTTTGCTGCGCGCCGCTCAAATCGATTTAAAGTTTTTGCACCACGTCTAGCGAATTGTGGTGCTACAGTTTTAAGCCAAGCTAACCAATTCTTTGCTTGTCGCTTCTTTAACTTTTACGAGTATCCAGGTGAATAAAATTTCTGAGTGGATTGGGGCTTACCGTGTTCCGGTTCTTGTGGGGGCTTTGTCGTTGTCGTGTGTGCTTGGTTTCGCGGCCACCGAAGCTTATCGGCTAATGGTGGAGGGGCGGTTTCGTGACGCGGAGCGGGCGCTGATCCGAGAAAATGCGTTCAGCCTTGAAGGCGTTACGTTAAACGGCAAAGGGATGGGAGCGCTGCTGTTGGCGGGGTTAATTAACTCCTCGGTTAGGACCGCTTCACTAGAGCCGGACATCCGCCACGCTCGACAATTCAATATCGCCCAACCGGCCCTGAAGGTAATCGCTAAGCGCGTGGGCGCAAGTCTCGCCTTTGTCGTCGACGGGGAAGGAGTGGTCAAAAGTGATTGGAGCGGTGAAAACATATCGCCGATTGGGGTAAACGTTCGCAATCGTCCCTATTTCCAACAGGCGATGAAGGGGCTGCCAAGCGTAAGCGGCGGTGTGAGCCCCGTGTCCGGCCGACTTGTGTATTACGTGGCGGCCCCCGTGTATTTGGAGGCTGCGTCGGATGAGGTGACAGGCGCCGTGGTGGGGCGATTTGAAGCCAGTGAATTAGGAGATTTCGTCAAAGATGACGGTTCTCGCATCGGTTTAGTGATTTCTCCCCAAGGAATTGTGTTTACTTCCGGGCGCTTGGAGTGGAGCCTGCGCACGACAGAGCCAAAAAGTTCTGCGCAAATAAAGGAAATCGCGGAAACCAAGCAGTTCGGCGCGTATTTTGACGATGAAAGCAAGGTCAGAGCGCTACCTTTCAACCTGTCTGAAGATACCGTAACCATCGAAGGTCAGCGTTACGCTGTCTCGTCAGCTCCGGTCGATTGGAATGATCCCAGCGGTAAATGGAAGCTCGTCACAATCAGCGCGCTCGCTCCGGTTTACAGCTTTAAGGAAGGATTCTGGATTTCTTTTTTAACCGCCGGATCCTGCGGTTTATTAATGTGGTTTTTCCTTCGGCGGCTGGCGGATATGCGTATCCGCCGCAGCGATTCGTTAGAAATAGCCCGGCAACATCAACGCCTTCAATTGATCTTAGATAACGCCCCCGTCGCGGTGTGCATTATTGCCGACGATCTTCAGATCGGGACTACTGGCATTGTCAGGTTTGCCAATCCTCTGTTCACCAATACGTTCGATGTCCGGGTCGATGTGCCCATGCCGCGTCTATATGTCCGCCCTGATGAACGGGAAAAATTGCGCGACATGTTGCGCCGTGAAGGAGTGGTGGAACAGCATGAAACGCAGGTTTATGACAACAACCATCAAATTCGCGACGTCTTAGTTAACTTTCTCCGCATCGATTTTTTGGGTGAGACCGGCACGCTTGGATGGCTTATCGATATTACGGCGCAGAAAGTAGCCGAGCGGGAAATGTCTACGGCGATGAGCGCCGCCGAGTCTGCCAATAAGATAAAGGGTGAATTCCTGGCCAATATGAGCCATGAAATCCGCACGCCCATGAACGCCATTATGGGCATGTCGTTATTGGCGCTGCGGGGCGATTTGGATCCGCTGCAACGTAATTACATTGAAAAAGTTCACCAGGCCGCTAACTCGTTGCTGGATTTGATAAATGACATTTTGGACTTCAGCAAGCTCGAGTCAGCGAAGATGGAGATTGAGCACGAAGAGTTCCGCTTGGAAGATGCCTTTGAGGATCTTTCAAACGCTATCAGTCTTCGGGCCAATCAGAAGAACATCGAGTTGCTCTTTGATATCTCGGCCAATGTTCCCGCTCTGTTAGTAGGGGACCGACTTCGTTTGGCGCAGGTGCTTATTAATCTGGGCAACAATGCGGTGAAATTCACCGACCGGGGTGAAGTCATCGTCGGGGTCGAATTGGTAGAGGCTGTAGAAAAACGGCTCACGTTGCATTTTTGGGTCAAAGACACCGGGATAGGGCTTACCGAGGAGCAAAGGGCGAAGCTGTTCAATAGTTTCACCCAGGCGGATTCATCTACCACTCGACGGTACGGTGGCAGTGGCCTGGGGCTTGTTATCTGCAAGCAATTGGTGGAATTGATGGACGGCCAAATTTGGGTGGAGTCCCAGTACGGCGAGGGCTCGATCTTCCATGTTCACGTCGATCTCGACTGCGTCGAAGCGCCGGGCACCTTATTATCGTCGACTGCGAATTCACTGAGCGATATCCGCGCACTGTTGGTTGACGACAATGCGTCAGCTCGGGAAATTGTTGCGACGATGGGCCTGTCGTTGGGAATGCAAGTTGATCAAGTTGCCAACGGAATCGAGGCACTGATTGCCATCGATAAAATGGAGCGCTCCGGTAGGCGGTACGATCTCATCTTACTCGACGAACACATGCCTATCATGGGCGGGGCGCACTGCTTGCGGCTCATTCGGCAGCGGCCAAGCCATCGCGACGTGCGGGCTATTCTGATCGGCTCAGCTGGCGGTGAGGGCAGTGCTCAGGTGCAAGACGCTGAAGCGTTCAACGCCGTGATGGTGAAACCGTTGACCGCCGCCAAACTGGCGGGCTCGCTCAGCGAAGCCCTAAGTCATTCCAAGCCGATGCCTGCCCGTAAGGTTCGAGACGACAACGTATCCATTGATCTTCGTTCGCGCTTGGCCGGCCATCGCATCCTTCTCGTTGAAGATAACGAGATGAATCAGGAGCTGGCGGTGGCATTGCTCGCCCAGGCTGGCGCCGAGGTTGTGGTGGCTGGCAATGGCCAGCGTGCGCTGGACTTTCTCGCCAAAGACCGCTCATACAGTCTCATTTTGATGGACTGCCAGATGCCGGTGATGGACGGATATACCGCCACGCAGCACATACGCGCCGATCTGAATACACAGGAAATTCCGATTATTGCCATGACGGCCAGCGCTATGAAAGGCGACCGTGAGAAGGCGCTGGCAGCGGGCATGGATGATTACATCACCAAGCCTCTCGATGTCTTGAGCATGTTCACCACAATCGCCAAGTGGATTAAACCAGTTCCTATTTCATCCAATGCGCAAGCCTCGACTGAGCCCGAACCGGTTTCCGAAACATTTGGGACACTTCCCGGTGTAGATGTTCAAGCGGGCCTGTCCGTTTGCATGAACAACGCGGCGCTTTACACCAAATTGTTGAAGATGTTTCGCAAACAAGCGCAGGACTTCTCGGCGGAGTTCCATGCCGCCGTCGAGGCGAATGACACCGTGTTGGCTACGCGCCTAGCTCATACGCTGCAGGGCACTGCCGGAAACATCGGAGCTTTTGGCGCGCAGCGTGCGGCAGCAGCATTGAATCGTGCCTGTCAGGAGCAAACATCGCAGGCGGAATTGGAAGGCCATTTGCAGGCGCTCGTGAAGGAATTAGCCATGGTTGCCGACGGGTTGGAACGCTTCGAGAGGTAATGTCCTACCGCCTTTGAGGAAACATCGAATTCAATAGATTGGTCACCCTAAGGAGACTTGCCGGCTCATTCTTTAAGAGCTTTGACCATGTTAGCCAAGCACATGCGCATCCTGATTGCCGACGCCGACCCGCTGGTTCGCGCCAACGTCGAAAAACTCATGAATAACGCCGGCTGTTTCGGCATTGCTTCGGTCGGCACGCTGGATGAGCTGCTTTCGTTGATCGACTTTGGCGGCAAGCCGTTTGACCGAGTGCTGATTAACCGTCGTCTTCTAGGGCATGAATACACCGACGCACTCAAAACACTAAGCAGCTTTCGTAATGTGGTGATCTACCGCAGCGGTTTTCAATTTGATCGTCTTGCCGATCCGCTTTGCAGCGAGACCAGCTGCCTAGATAACGGCCTGGAGCCGGCGTACACCTTGCACTGACTCGCCACACTTACGAATAGATAGCGGAATGATGGGGATAGTCTGCGGTTCTCGCGCCCATGATCATTTCCCCAATCCAACTGTTGAGAATCGAGGTGTAGGCTTTTTGGTCGCTGTCCTGGCTGAGCGCATGATCGGCGCCGTCCACGATGCGATGGGTAAGCGAGTGAGCCTTTTCGAAAGCAGCGCGGTAGCTCATCAGCGTGGTGTGGGGCACATAGTCGTCGTGCTCCGACTCCACTAACAGCACGTCCCCCTTGAATTTTGCGCAGCAGGCCAGGGCGCGATTCTGTTCTGGCAAGCACAGCGTGCGCCGGTAACGCGCCAGGCGCTCGCGGTCCAGAAGCTGTTTGGGCACCGTCCACTCTTCGTCCCAGTACAACGCGGGCACGCGCAATGCGAGCCACCGTACCGGACGCATGTCGGTAAGAAACGTCGCCAGATACCCCCCGTAACTACTGCCGATCACCGCGATTTTGTCCGGATCGATTGCGGGATGGCTCGCCAATTGGTCGTAAGCTGCAACGATGTCCGCCAGGTTCTGTTCCCGTGTCACCGTCTGTTTACTGCCGGACGTGCGCTCGTGGCCGCGCAGGTCGAAGGTCAGGCATACGCAGCCGAATCCGGCGATGCCTTTGGCGCGTGCCAAGTCCCTCTGTTGGCTGCCACCCCAACCATGAACGAAAAGTATGCCTGGCACTTTCTGTTCCGGGGACATCAGGGTTCCGGCGATTGTTTCGTTATCAACTTGAATGTCTATGGTCTGGCTATGGGCAGGCATTGAGGTCAACCTTTACGAATTTACTGATAGTGCCGTGGGGCGCAACCTCGCCTTGGAACAGGCGCGTCGCACCCGCTGGGGCGTCATCGCCATATGTTTCGTAGGTGCTTGCCTTCAGGCACAGGATTTCGGGGTGTTGCTGCAAGGCTTCCAGCGCGAAGACTTCAGCAGGACTGGCGCCACCGATGCGCCACGACTGTTCCAAAACGCCAGAGCGTTCTTCCCCCAAGGCGTCAATGCCCTGGGCAATGTCGTAGTTGCGACGCGAGGCGATCAGGCCCAGGCAATCGAACGCGGCCTGTTCATACGTAACGGCCTGCTTAATCGCCAAACGGGCGTGCGTGGATAACGGCAGCGCATCAAGCGCTTCATAGCCGCCGCGCACGATCATCAAATCAGAGCCGCCGTACACCTGCGCGCCGCTGTCGTCTTGGGTTAAGCGTTGCGAGCCGTAATAGCTGGCGACGAGCCCGGCGACTTGGATTTGTCCCACGCTAAACGTCACCACCTCCTTCAGGTGTTCCTCCAGTACCAGACCCCATTCCGAGACTTCCTGAGCATCCGCCTGGCGCAAACACGCGCTGAGTTCAGCGGCGTTTTCCACCAACGTCTGACCTCGACCGGCTTTGCCTCGCACGGCTTTTATCCGCACGGGCCCATGCGCCAGCAGGGCCGATCCGGCCCGCTCGGCATCGCTCAGGTCAAACACCGTGGCGCCGCGCAATACCGCATCGGCCGCCTGTTGGTGAAACTGCGCGGTCCAGCCTTCGGGCGTCACGGTCGGCTGCTCGATCAAGGGGTGGCTAATGGCTTTGGTCGCCATGAAGGGGAACCGCACGGCGCCGCCGAAGAAATCCTCGGCGCTGGCGATCCCGAGCGCCTTCATCTGCTGGACGCCCGTTACCGTTTCGCTGGGGATCCAATAACAGGCGCTGTTTTTTTCGGGAGACGTCTGTACGGGCAGACCGAGCAGGTCGCCGATTTTCTCTGCCAGTACCTGCTGAACCGCGCGCTCGTGGTCGGCCAGTGGCGTGTCGAGGGTCAGCAGTGCGACGGCGCGTTTTGTGTTCATCCGGGCTCTCTGTCGTTGAGCATCGTCCCGCGGGCTGCGCGGACGGGCATAACGTGAGAAGGAAGAATGCGCCGTTCGGTTCCCTTTTCCGCACGACGCATTGTTGTCCAGCTAACGCACCTCGGAAGGTTCGCCGCCACGTTGGGCGCTTTCCCGCGCTGGTTCTTGAATGCGGTATGAAGCGACGTACAACGCCGGCAAGAACAGCAGGGTCAGGAGGGTGGCGCTGATGATGCCGCCGATCATCGCAAAGGCCATCGGCCCCCAAAACACTTCGCGTGCGATGGGAATCATGCCCAGGCTCGCCGCTGCAGCGGTGAGCAGAATGGGGCGGGTTCGGTGGTGAGTCGCTTCAATTACGGCATCCCACGCGTCTGAACCTGCCTCGCGGAATTCGTCAATTTGCGTCACCAGAATCACCGAGTTGCGAATGATGATGCCGATAAGCGCGAGCACGCCAAGAATTGCCACAAAGCCCAGCGGTGTGCCGGTGGGCAGCAGCGCGGCGACCACGCCGATCAAGCCCAGTGGCGCGACGCTGGCAACGAGAAACAGCTTCTTCACGCTTTGCAGCTGAATCATCAGAAAGGTCGCCATCAAAAACAGCATCAGCGGTATGACTTTGCCAATCGGTCCTTGCGCCTTGCCACTTTCTTCCACGGTGCCGCCCGGTTTGATCCGATACGAGGCTGGCAGCTTCGCGGCGAACTCGTCGATCTTCGGCTGCAATTCGGCCATTACATCGGTGGGCTGCTTATCGCCGTGGACGCTCGCCTTGAGCGTGATGGTGGGTTTGCGATCACGGCGCCAAACGAGTGGCTGCTCTAGCTCGTAGCTGACCGTGGCGAATGCGCGCAAGGGTATCGAGGTGCCACGCGGCGTGGTGATTTGCAGGTTTTCCAAGGTTTCAGGAGAACGTCGTTCGCCTTCCTCGGAACGGCCGACCACGTTAATCAGATAGATGCTGTCGCGAACCTGCGTGACATTCGCACCGGTCACCACGCTGTTCATGGTCTGCGCCACGTCTTGTGACGACAGCCCCAACTGCCGGGCTTTGTCTTGCGCCACGTCGATTTTCAGCACCCGGCCAGGCTCGTTCCAGTCATAGATCATGTCGCCGATATCGGCGTTGCCGTCGAGCAAACCGGCCACTTGCATGGCGTATTCGCGCACTTGTTCGATGTTGGGTCCGCTGATGCGGTACTGAATCGGCCGTCCTACAGGCGGGCCCATTTCCAACGGTTGAACGAGGCTGCTGATGCCAACGAAGTCTTCCCGCAAACGGGCCTTCAGTTCAGCGGCCAGGCGTTGGCGCGCTTCCAGGTCTTTGCTGACGATCACTAGCTGGGCATAGAAGGGGTTTTGCAGTTGTTGGTCGAGCGGCAGATAGAAGCGCGCAGCGCCCTCGCCGATATACGTGCTCCAGCGCTGAATGTCGGGGCTGTCCTTGATGGTCGCTTCCAAACGGTCAACGACTTGGCGGGTTTCCTCCAGGCTGCTGTTTTGCGGTAGGTTAAGGTCCACCAGCAATTCCGGGCGGTCGGAGGAGGGGAAGAATTGCTGCTGGACGAATTGCATCAGCACTATGGACGTGACGAAGAGTGCCACCGTGAGGCCGATGCTTAGCCAGCGATGGCGCATCGCCCATTTCAAACCACGGTCCATGCCTCGGGTCAGCCGGCCGGGTTCTTTGTCTTTTTTGTGGCTCAGCGATTCCGGCAAAACGTGTACGGCGATAACCGGCGCGAACAACACCGCCACCAGCCACGACACCAACAGCGCCACGGCAATCACGGCGAACAGGGTGAAGGTGTATTCGCCCGCCGAGCTGGCGTTCAGACCAATCGGCACAAAGCCTGCCACCGTCACCAACGTGCCGGTGAGCATCGGGAAAGCCGTGGAAGTGTAGGCGTAAGTGGCGGCCTGGGCGCGGGTGTCGCCGGCCTCCAGGCGCGTGACCATCATTTCCACGGTGATCATCGCGTCATCCACCAGCAGGCCGAGGGCGATGATCAAGGCGCCGAGCGAAATCCGCTGCATGGTGATGCCGCTGTATTCCATGAACACAAACACCATGGCCAACACCAGCGGAATGGAGCACGCCACCACCAAGCCGGCGCGCACGCCCAGGCTGATAAAACTCACCACCAGCACAATCACCACGGCTTCGAACAGCGCACTGGTGAAACCGCCTACGGCTTTGTTCACCACTTCGGCTTGGTTCGACACTTGATGCACGCCGACGCCGACCGGCAACTCCGCCGTTATTTCCTCCATGCGCTGGTGCAATTGCTTACCGAAGGTCTGAATGTTCCCACCGTCGCGCATGGCAACGGCCAAGCCGATGGCAGGTTGGCCGTTGAAGCGGAACAACGATTCCGGCGGATCCTGAAAACGGTGCTCGATGGTAGCCAGGTCGGCCAGGCGATAAAACTGATCGTTAACCCGCAGGTTCACCGCTTGCAGGTCTTCCTGCGAGCGGAATTCGCCCGAGGTGCGCACCGAAATGCGCTCGGGCCCGGCCTCAATCACACCGGATGGCGTCACGCTGTTTTGCGCTTGCAGGCTTTGCACCACCTGGCTTTGGTCCAAGCCCAGCGCCGCCAGCTTGCGGGTGGAGAAGTTCAGGTACAGCACTTCGTTTTGTTCGCCGATCAACTGCACCTTGCCCAGGTTGTCGACGCTGCGGATATCCAGGCGCACCTGTTCCACATAATCGCGCAGTTGCCGGTAACTCAGCCCGTCGCCGGTGAAGGCGTAGATACTGCCGAACACGTCGCCGAATTCATCGTTGAAGAATGGCCCCTGTAACCCTTGGGGAAATTCGCCCTGAATGTCGGTGATTTTCTTACGCACCTGGTACCAGATGTCGGGGATGTCTTTGCCGTTGGTGGTGTCTTTCAGGTACACGAACACAGTCGACTCGCCGGGCCGCGTGTAGCTTTTCACGTAGTCCAGGGTGTCCAGTTCTTCGAGTTTCTTTTCGATGCGGTCGGTGACTTGGTAAAGGGTGTCGTTCACCGTCGCGCCCGGCCAACGGGTCTGGATAACCATGGTTTTGATGGTGAATGAGGGGGTCTTCCTCGCGACCCAATTCGAAGTAGGAAAAAATCCCCATGACCAGGGAAACCGCCATCAAATACCAGACTAACGATTGATGGCGCAGGGCCCAGTCCGACAGGTTGAAACCGCCCGTTTCCCGACTCATTGCACTGCTCCTGGGTCCAGCTTGACGACTTGTCCGGGTTGCAAACTATTCACGCCGGCGCGCACCACGTGCTCGCCGTCGCGTAGGCCTTCGCCAATTACCACCGAGTCGCCTTCACGACTTAACACCTGCACGGCCCGCTGATTGACCGCGAGGCTCGTAGGGTCGATGACCCACACGTGCGCGCGGCCGTTTTCGACCCGGTCCGCAATCAATGCGCTGGCCGGCAAGGTGCTGTGAGCAGGCGTCTGGCTGCTCAGCTCGATGTTCACGGTGGTGCCCAGGCGCAGTTCTTCCGGGCTGTCGATTAAGCTCAGGCGCACGCGTCGCGAGCGAGTGGTGGGATCGGCCTGCGGTGCCATTTCGCGAACCTGTGCCTGGGCCTGAACGTCCGGCTGCAACTGCGAGCGCACGGTAAAGCGCGCGTCAGCGGGCAATTGCGCCACTTGTTCGTCAGGCAGGTCGAACACCGCTTCGAGTACGTCGGGGCGGGCCAGGGTCAGCACTTCCTGGCCGGCCGCGACCACTTGGCCGGTTTCTGCGCGCCAGGCGGTGACCACACCAGGGAAGTCGCTGAGCAATCGGGTGTACTCCACCTGGTCTTTGGCGTTTTGCACATCGGCGGCCATTTGATCGAGGCTGGCGCGCGCCGTTTTCAAGCGTGTTTGCGCGTCGTCGAGGTTGGCTTTGGCGCCCACGCCGCGGTCGAACAGCTCCTGCTGACGACGCGCGTCGGCTTGCGCGTCAATCCACTGGGCGTTAGCGCTGGCCATCTGACCTTCGCGGGCGCGCAGCTGATTTTCCTGATCGCTAGGGTCAAGGGTGGCGAGGAGGGTGCCTTTGTCGACTTTGTCGCCGACGTTCACGGCGCGCGAGGCGATGCGGCCGTTTGTGCGAAAACCGACGGTGGTTTCGTAACGCGCTTCGATGGTGCCGGCGTAGCGGCCCACCGTGGCTTGCTGCTGGGTACTGACCACGCTGTAGAGCACTGGACGCGGCGCCGGTTTTGGCGGTTCTTCGTCAGAGCAGGCGGTTAGGCCGAGGACCAGCAATAGCGACACAGCGAGCGGCAGGCAACGATTCATTGCGCGCCCTCCAGCTGTTTATCAGCCGGTGGCGGCGCGGCGATTTTCGCTTTTTCGGGTTCGGCGGCTTTGTCCGGCGTGGCGATTTCCACCACTTGTCCCGGGTGGAGCAACTGCCCACCGGCGACAACCACGTGTTGGCCTGCTGCCAGCCCTTTGCCAATCATCACCGTGCCGCTGCCATACGCCACGTCGCTGACCGGTTGCAGGGTGACTTTCTGCTGCTCATCCACCAGCCACACGGCTGGCTGATTCTGGCTTTTAAACAGCGCCGACCATGGCAATACCACGCGGTTGCTGGTTTTCGGGCGCACGGTGGCGGTGACCACGGCGCCCAGGTTCATTTCCTCGGGTGCATTTTCCAGCGCCACCTTGACCTTCACCGTGCCGCTTTGCGCGTCGATGGTCGGGGTTATTTCGCGCACCTTGCCTTGGGCGGTGACGGCGGGGCGATTCAGCAGGCTGACGGTCACCGGTTGTTCGGCCAGCTCAGCGTTGAACAGCGATTCGTACACATCGAAAACCGCGTCGCGCTCGCCCGCGCGGGCCAGGGTGAAAATCGGCACCGTGGCTTGCACCACTTGCCCGGCCTCCGCCTGACGCTGGGTGATTACGCCATCGGCGGAGGCGCGCAGTTCGGTGTAGGTGAGCAGGTCGCGGGCGTTGGCCAGCTGCGCCTGAGCGGCGCTGTACGAACTACGGCTGGAGCGCAACTGCGCTTGCGCTTGGTCAAATTCGCTTTTGCTGGTGTAGCCCTTGGGCAGCAGCTGTTGCTGGCGTTTAAAACTGACTTCAGCCAGACGCAGCTGCGCCTCTTGCGCTTGCAGGGCGGCGCGGGCGTTGTCGACGTTGGTTTGCTGTTCTTGTGGGTCGAGGCGCGCCAGCACTTGATCGGCCTTCACCCGATCGCCGACCTCGACCATGCGCTCGATGATCTTGCCGCCGACACGGAAAGACTGCTGCGCTTCGACGCGCGCCTGAATGTCGCCGGTCAGCTCCACTTGGTCGCTGAAATCACCGGGTTTTACGCTCTGCACCAGCACGCGGGTATGGGGCGGCGATTGCTGTTTGTCGTTACAGCCAGCGAGCGCCAGGCAGGCGGCAATGGCCAGCAGAATCGCGACGGTCGACGGCTTGCGCTCAGGCCATGCCTGTTCCGGCATTGGAAAACTCCTATTCCTTTAAGACGGCGGCGAACGCCATGTCGTGCATGGGCTTGAGAGGAAGCCATGGCTCGGAAAGTTCAAGTTTTCAAGCAGATAACGACGTAGACGGCGAACTTCGACCACGAATGGATGCGGTTACAAACCTCCCTGAACCGATCTGGCGTTGCGCCAGTCAGCAGCTAAGACACCGACACATTTAACGCGGAGATCAGCGTATGACCCATTGGGTGATCAGTTACAACCGGGACCAAAACACCTCCGTTCTGGATGTCGAGCAGGACGAAAAGCCGAGCGTCGAGCAAGCGGTGGAATACGTTTGGGAATGGGCCGAGCAGAATCTGGAGAAGGGCGAATTTGGTGATCCACAGGAAGAGGCGACCGAGCTGCCGCTGAAGCTGCTGAAGGACTACGGCATTACCATCACCGGCATTTTCCCCAAATAGCCGGCCGATCCAATCAACCTGGCGAGCAACCTGGTGAGCCCGTCTAGGCGGGCCTGCCCACGAGGTTTAACCCGTCTCACCGTCGCATTGGCGGACCAAGCTCAGCGCTTGCTCGACCGACAGCGGTTCACGCATACGTTCAGCCAACAATGCCGTCGCCGCCTGTCGTTGGCACGCCACCACGCCTTCCACCTGGCCATGGCTGCAGAGCAGGGCGATAAAGTGCAGGTTCACCAGATCTCCTTCAATAACGGTTTCCTGCCAGTCTTTTGCGTGGCCAAGGTAGTCGAAACGCTTGCCGAAATGCTGGGTCCAGAAGAACGGCACGCTGTCGTAGGCCACTTCGCCGCCGAGCATGTTTTGCGCCGCAATGCGCGCGTGCTGCTGGGCTACGCGCCAATGCTCGATGCGCAGGTGCTCATCGGCCAAGGGAAAGCGCGCGATGTCGCCAGCCGCCCACAGCCCGGGCGCGGCGCGCATATGTTGGTCAACCACCAGCGCGCCGTCGTCGCATAAGCGCAGGCCTTGCAACAGGTCTGTTGCCGGGCTCACGCCCACGCCGACCAGCACCAGGTCGGCGGCGATGCGCTCGCCGCAGGCCAGGCGCACCGCCTTCACATGTTGGTCTTCATTGGCTTCGTCGGCCTCGAAGCTCACGGCTTCTTCTCCCACGCGAAACACCACGCCGTTGCTCTCGTGCAGCAGGCGGATGGCGCGGCCCACCTCAATGCCGAACTGCTTGGCGAACGGCACTTCGTGGCGGGCGATTACGGTGACGCCGAGGCCACGTTTGCGCAACGAACTGGCCGCCTCCAGGCCGATAAAGCTGTCGCCGATGATGACCGCCCGATCACCCGGTAGCGTGGCGTGCAGGATGTCCGCGGCATGCGCACGCGAGCGCAGCACATGCACGTTGTCCAACTGCGCGCCGGGCAGGTCGAGGGTTTTCGGCTTGGCGCCGGTGGCCAGTAGCGCCGAGTCGTATCGGTACAGGCGACCATCGCTTAGTTCGATTTCGCGTCGCTGGGCGTCCATGCGATTGACATGGCCGTGGACGCGCTCGATGCGCTGTTCGCGGTAATAGTCATCGTTTTTAAGATCGGGAATCTGCGCCGGCGCCATCTCGCCAGCGATGACAAATTTGCTTAACACCGTGCGATCAAAGCCCGGTGCTTCTTCACGGTCGATTAGCAGAAGGCGGCCGGCAAAGCCGTGCTCGCGCAATGCCGAAGCCGCTGCCGTACCCGCAGCGCCGCCGCCGACGATGGCGAATAAACGCTCGTCTGGTGATTGGGATTTGTCGGTTGAGGCAGGCAGCGGTTGATCGTCCACATACACCTGGCCGTCGCGAATGGTCACCGCATAGCGCTGCAAATCTTCCAGCGCTGGCGGTTCGCACACGTGCCCATCGCTGAGGCGGAATGTGCCTTTGTGCCACGGGCATATCAGGCGTCCATTGCACACCGCGCCCTCGGCCAACGGCGCGCCGGCGTGCGGACAATTGCCCTGAAACGCCTGCACCGTGTCGCCGGTTCGCAACAGAATCAACGATTGCTCACCGATCTTGCCCTGGCCAATCTGGCCGTCGGGCAAGTCTGCCAAGCAGGCGACATAGTGCAGTGGCATGGACAGCTTTCCTTAACGTGAACGACAGGGGCTAACGCAAGCGTTAGCGACCTCAGGGTTTTTCGTACGGCGGGTACTCATCGCTTGGCGCGCGCTTCTCAGCCCGTGGGTCCGGCGCATCGTCGGGAATGCGCGGTGGATGCCTCGGGTCGATTTGCGGATCGGCAAGGTCCGGCGAATCAGGATCGAAGTCCGCTTCGGAATCGACCTGCTTGCCGGCTTGCTGACGCGGATACCCGGGAAGGCCTCGGGTATCGGCCGGCGTGTCCTGAGCGGGCCACTGCTCGGCGTCGAGCGTGGCGCCGTCACGATCCGGCGGCGCGGTGTGTTGAGCGTTCATACAACCTCCGCTGGGCTTAGTGGTCGTGCTTGGCTTTCAACTGTTTGGCCATTTCCAGGTGATGTTCCAGGGCGGGCAGCTTCTCTTTGGCGAAGGCTTGCAGCTCTGGGTTTTCTTTGGACTCGGCTTGTTTCTTGAACAGCTCGATGGTCTGTTCGTGGGCGGCTACCTGGTTGCCGGCGTAGCCCTTATCGAACGACTCGTCGCGCATTTCCAGCAGCAGCTTTTTGGCTTTGTCGATCATCGACGCTTCGTCTGGCACTTCGATGTTCTGCTTCTTGGCCAGGGCGGTGAGCTCTTGATTCACCTTGGTGTGGTCCGCCTGCATGGTGGTGGCGAACTCGCGCACGTCGGTGCTTTTGCTTTTTTCCAGCGCCAGCTTGGCGGCTTCAATTTCCAGGATGCCGCCTTGGGTGGCGTTTTCAACGAAGGAGTTGGACTCGGCGGCCACGGCACTTGCCAGGGCACTGAAGCTGAGAACGCAAGCCAGACCGAAGTGTTTGAGCGGGGTAGTGTTCATTCCATTTTTCTCCACTGTGACGCGAACGGGTCGTCGCTAATAAGTGGACGGGTGGGTTTGGCGGAAGGTTTCGATTATTTGCCGAGCGGTACGGTGGGGTGAGTTGGGGTAGGTTTTTTTGGTTTTAAGCGCATGCACGCTGGAGGGGTTTAGACGAGTACCGATACATGAACGAGCCTGGATTCCGAATCGTCGGACCGCCGCCTGCGCGGGAATGACGGTGGTTTTTTAGATAGCTTTGTTTAAGCCTGGATCCCAGGTCGTCTGACCGCCGCCTACGCGGGAATGACGGCGTTGCATTAAAGACCACCGTCATCCCCGCGCAGGCGGCGGTCCGACGATTCGGGATCCAGGCTTGCATGGTGAACGCCGATTTTGACGACGCGGCCGTAGCACGTGCACTAATCCTTACGATTCAGCGCCGCACTCAACATCTGCGCCACCTGTTCAGCCGAGTACGGTTTGCGCAGAAACGCGAAACCCTGGAAGCCTCCGGCGGACAACGTCTGGCTGTAACCGGAGGTGAGAATAATGGGTAGACCGGGGCGGCGGCGGCGCAGTTCGGTGGCCAGGTTCAGGCCGCCAATGCCGGGCATCATCACGTCAGAAAACACGGCATCGAATTCCAGCGCCTCAGGCCCCATGCGTTGCAGGGCTTCTTCGGCAGTGCTGGCCCAGGTTACGTCGTAGCCCAGGTCTTGCAGCATGTCGGCGGCAAAGCTGCCGATCTCGCGGTTGTCTTCCACCACCAGCACTCGCTGCCGCGCACCATGCAGGGTCTGCAGCATCGGTGGCGGGGCAGGTTCAGTAAGCCCGGCTTGCGCTTCCACCTGCGGCAGAAACAGGGTGAACGTGGTGCCTTGCCCAGGCACGGAGTACACGTCGACGTCGCCGCCCGATTGCTTGGCGAAGCCAAACACTTGCGACAGGCCAAGACCGGTGCCCTGGCCAATTTCCTTGGTGGTGAAGAAGGGTTCGAATATTCGCGACATCACCGCTGGGGCGATTCCGGCACCGGTGTCGGTAACGGCAATCGCGGCCAGCAAGCCGGCCTCGGCCGCTGACTGGGAGGCCGATGGCATGCGCTGGTTGCACGTCAGGCGCACCGTCAGTTGCCCTTCGCCGCCCATGGCGTCGCGGGCGTTGATGGCCATGTTGATCAGCGCGGTTTCCAATTGACCGAGATCGGCCCGGACAAAACAGGGCTGCCTTGGCAATTCCAGCACCACCTGAATTCGCGCACCGGCGGCGAGGTCGAGCATGTCGTGCAAGGCCTCCAGGCGTTGGCCCACTTCGAACACTTGCGGATGCAGCGGTTGGCGGCGAGCAAAGGCCAGCAGTTGGCCGGTGAGCTTGGCGCCGCGCTCGATGGTGTTGGAAATGGTGTCGATGTAACGGTTGCGGCGTTCCAGTGGCAGATCGGTGCGGCGTAAGAAGTGGATCGAGGAGCGGATGATAGTCAGCAAGTTGTTGAAGTCATGGGCCACGCCGCCGGTGAGTTGTCCGATGGCCTCCAATTTCTGCGCCTGGCGCAGCTCGGCTTCGGTTTCGACCAGCCGCGCCGTGCGCTCCTGCACCCGTTCTTCCAGGGTGCTGTTGAGCGTGGCCAGCGCGTTCACCGCTTCACGTAGTTCGGCGTCGGCGCGCACTCGTTCGATGTGCGCCCACGAACGCTCAGTCACTTCGCGAAGCAGGCCCAGGTCTGCGTCGGTCCACTGCCGGGGCACGTTGTCGTGAATAGCCATCAAGGCCGTGAGGCGGCCATCTTTGATCAGTGGCATGCAAATGGTTGCCGTGATGCCAAGGGCCTGAAATGCCGCCGATTCGTGGCTGGGCAGCTCGCCCAGGTTGTCGTGGATGATCAACGGCAAGCCGGCGTTCAGGTTGCGCACGGCCAGTGCGCCGAAGTCTGCCAGACGGTAAATACCCAGAACGTGCGGCGAGCCGGGCGCTGCCCAATCGCCGCGAATGGTGAAGCCGTCCTCATCGGCATGCATGTCGGCGTAGGCGCAATTCGACAGCCCCAACTGCTGGGCCAACATGCGCGTGGTGGCGGCCAGAATCACATCGGCACTGGTGGCCGTTGCCACCGCACGCCCGAGGCCATCGAGAAAGGCCAGGCGCTGGTTGGCGACCACCGTGGCCGTGGTTTCAGCCACGGTGTCGAGGATGCCAACGACCTTGCCGGTGTGGTCGCGAATGGGGCTGTAGCAGAAGGTGAAGTAGGCCTGTTCAGGCGCGCCACCGCGCTCGATCAGCAGCGGGAAGTCTTCCAGGTAGGTGGCCTGGCCTGCAAATGCGGCGTCGGCGAAGGCGCTGATATCGGGCCACGCTTCGCTCCACACGTCGCTGAACGAGCGGCCCAACGCAGAGGGTTTATTGCCGAGAATTTGATTGAAGGCTTGGTTGTGCAGGGTAGTGAGGCTGTCGCCCCAAACAATGGCTTGCGGGAAGCTTGAACCGAGGCTCAGGGCCACAGTGGTTTTCAACACATCAGGCCAATCCTCGATCGGCCCCAGCGGCGACGAGGCCCAGTCGTAGGCCCGAATCCGCTCCACCATCTGCTCGTCACCTTTGAGCCACTGCGCCATGTGTCCCCATCCGTAGCCAATCAAACACGTCTATTTCGTGGCGTTCCTTATACCGTCCTCCACCCAGGCATCCAAGCCGAAGGTGAAAACGCTGATAGGCAGTGCGGCATGTCGCACGCGCCTGCTGATCTATAGTCAATCGGTAACGATTCGGCAAAACAGGGGTGTGCGGTGAGAGCAATGTTCTGGGCTGTGGTCTGGCTTGTGCACAGTGCGGCGGCATCGGCTGCTGAAGACATCACCTTGTTTTGCTACCAGAACAAACCGCCTTACGTCGTAGATTACGCCGCCCAAAAAGGGCTGTATTTCGACCTGGCGCAGCGGCTGGAAGCGCTGATGCCGGATTACCACTTCGCCGTGCGCGAGATTCCTCGCCGGCGTCTGGATCGTCAGTTGAACGAGGGCCGGCTGCCGGGGCTGGTGCTCGGCGTGGGCCCCGCGTGGTTTCCCAATTCGCCTGCTTTTACGCTGACCGAGCCGTTTATCGATGACGTCAATTTGCTGGTGTCGCGCAACAGCGGCGAGGTCTCACGGCTCACGCTTGCCACGCTGCAGGGGCATCGCTTGGGCTTGGTGGCCGGGCACTATTACCCGGAGCTGACGCCGCTGCTGACGAGTGGATCGGTCAGTCGACAAGACAGCGTGGATGAGCGCGTCAATGTCGAACGCCTGCAACGCGGTTGGATCGATGCCACCGTTGTCGGCAAGCGCACGCTGGAGTTTTTCTGGTTTGAACGACCCGCCCTGCAGGCCCAGTTGTTTGTTGCCGGGCCGCTGAGTCGCTATCAGCGTCACCTACTGGTGCCCACTGCCTACGCACGCTTAGTGCCGGCGCTGAACAAGGCCATCGAGGCGCTGGATGACGACGAAGCGTGGCTGGCGAGGGTGGCGGCTTATCGTTAGCCGCCACGGCCTGCTTTTAAAGCTCAAAAAGCATCGAGGCTAAAGCCTCTCCCACAGACGGCGTGGTTTGGGCGGGTCTAGGCAGGGTTCGCCTTGGCGCGGCGAACCACGATGGCGCCAATTATCAGGCCGAGCGTCGCGGCAATGGCCGAGGCGAGCAGCACACCGAGCTTGGCGGCACTGAGTAGGCCATCGTCGGTAAAGGCCAGTGAGGCGATAAAGATCGACATGGTGAAGCCGATGCCCGCCAGGCAGCCGATCAAGCCCAGCCACGACCACGTCATGCCCGGCGGCAGCACGCACCAGCCCAGGCGCACCAGCAGCCAGGTGCTGAACATCACGCCAATTGGCTTGCCAATCACCAGCGCACACAGCACGCCGAACATCACCGTCAGCGAGGCTGAATTGTTGAGGTCGACGCCGCCCAGGCTAACGCCGGCGTTGGCCAGGGCGAACAGCGGCATCACGCCGTAGGCCACCCACGGATGCAGCGCTGCCTGCACGCGAATCACCGGCGGCAACAGTTCGCGCTGTGCGGTGCGCAGCTGTTTGACCGAGTGCAAGACCTCGCCGGTGTCTTCCTCGGCACGGTGCGTCAGGTTGTGCAGGGCGCCCCTGGCCTTGTCCAGCGGACCCTCGGTATCGGGGCGGGAAAACACTGGCGTCATCAGACCCAACACCACGCCGGCCAGGGTGGGATGGGCGCCGGTTTTCAACAGGCCGAACCACAAAATGGCGCCGGGCAGCACATAGGCAAACGCGGAGCCAATGCCGATTTGCTGAAAGATCAGCACCAGCACAATGCCGGCAGCGGCGATCAGGAAACCGATGGGCTCCAGGCCGCCGGAGTAAAACACGGCAATGATCAGCACGGCGGCAATGTCATCGATGATCGCCAACGCCAGCAAAAATACCCGCACGGACGGCGGAATCGATTTGCCCAGCAAGGCCAGCACGCCCATGGCAAAAGCGATATCGGTGGCCGTGGGCACGGCCCAGCCGGAGCGCAGGTTTGGGTCAGCGTTAAGGGCAACGTAGATCAGCGCTGGCACCACTACGCCGCCGAGCGCGGCGGCCATTGGCAGCGTCGCCAGCTTGAGTGTGGCGAGGGCGCCTTCGTGAATTTCGCGGCGAATTTCCAGGCCGACCACCAGAAAGAACACGGTCATCAAGCCGTCGTTAATCCAGAAATGCAGCGACTGTGAAAGCTGCCAATCGCCTAAACCAAGGCTGACGGGCATGTGCCAGAGGTGGTGGTAACTGTCGGCTGCTGAAGAGTTTGCCCAGATCAGGGCGATGGCAGCGGCGAGCATCAAAACGATGCCGCTGACGGCTTCGATATGAAGGAAATGCTCGAGGGCGCTAAACGCTTTGTCGGCTACGCGGCGCGCAGCCGGAAGAGCCTTTGGGGGAAGGGGGTCGGTTCATGGTCGCTCACTTTTTCCAGACTGTGCGGCGGCCCGACCAACACAAAAAACCTGCCCGGCTGCAGAACCGCAGCCGTGACACCCGCCGGCAACCTTACACAACGAAAACCGATACCGCCACCCGCGATTTACTCGGTCAGGGTCATCAGCACATCGGAATACCAGGCGCAATTAAGGCCCAGCGCTTCGTCCAGTTCCTGATCGCGGTTAACGTCCAGACGCGATGAATGCACGCCCAGCAGCAGCCACGGAAGCTCGCGGTTATCGTCGGCGGCCATGCGCATCACAATCGGTGCGCCGCTAGAGCCACGGTGCGTGCGCGCGTCGGTGAGGAAATAACCTTCGCCCTTGAAACGCAGGCCAAACGCCGAGGCAATGCTGGCCTGACGCGCCACAGGCATGTGGTGCAAGGTGTCGTGAAAACCCAGCGGAAAGCCGACCACCAGCAAGGGGCTGCCAATTTCGATGGGCTTGGTCAGATCGGCCAGGTGCTCGGGCGTGAAGGCCAGGTACGCGGTGGTTGGCGGCAGCGCGCTGCGTTCGATTTCCACAACGGCAATGTCAATTTCACCGCCCGAATCGGTGCCCTGACGCCACAGGCTCTTACCGTCTTTAAACAACGGAATGGAAAAACCGATGGACTCCGCCAGGTTGTCCTTATTGGTGTGCAACTCGATTTCCAGCCGGCTCGGGTGATGCTCCGGTCGGTGCGTCGACAACCACGTGGCGGCTGGTGACTAGAAACAGGCGTTGTTCGCGCTGGAAAAAAAAGCCACTGGCGTTGGTGAGTGGGCGGTCCAGGTCGTACGTGGACACGCGCGTAGCGGCGAGTAGAAGGGTTCCAGCATGATGAGTTACATCCTGTAAGAAGCTGCGGTGTTAAGTAGAAGGGCGCAGCGGCTGGAAGGTTCGAGCGATATTTTTGCGCCGGCAAGCGGGTTTCGTCAGGGCAGCGGAAACCCGCAGTAAAAGCGCTGCGGTTATTTGTCCACCACCGGGCGATGCATGTGGAAACGCTGGCTTTCTTCGATGGCGAAATAGTCCGTCGGGCCGCCGCCTCGCATGATCGGTTGCGCCAACACCGTGTTGTACACGCCGTCTTCCAACACCGCCGTGTCGATGTGCACGGCCACTACTTCGCCCAACACCAGCCAGGTATCGATCAGCCCCCCGTCGGCCTTCTGCAGCTGCACGATGTCGCTCAACCGGCACTCGAAAGACACCGGACTGGCCAGCACCCGTGGCGGTTTCACCAGGCGCGAGGGCGCGGTGTCGAGGCCCGCCAGTTCGAACTCGTTGACCTCAGGCGCCACCAGCGCCGACGAGGCATTCATCTGCTCCGCCAGCGGGCGGCTGGCCAGGTTCCAGACAAACTCTTTGCTGGCCGCAATATTTCGTACGCTGTCTTTCCAGCCGATGCTTGAAAATCCAATGATCGGCGGTGTGTAGTTGAAGGCATTGAAGAAACTGTACGGCGCCAGATTAAGCACGCCGTCGGGGCTCTGCGACGAGATCCAGCCAATCGGCCGTGGGGCGACGATGGAATTGAGCAGGTCGTGCTTCATGCCGTGGCCGAGTTTGGGTTCGTAGAAATGGAATTCGCGCATGGGGGACCTCAAGTGCTCTCTGTGGGAGGGCGATTAACCGCGCTGCTCCTACAAAACATCGCGGCTAAAGCCGCTCCCACAGGTACGGGGGGGTTAGCCGTTAATCACGCGGTAGCACGGCACATAGGCCGCGCCGCCGGGCCAGTTTCATGCGGTGTTGCTCAACGAAGGCTTGCAGCAGTTTGTCCAGCGGCTCACATTACGGCGGGGTCGCCATAGAATTTCATAAGGGCCGAACTCTTCGATCAGACGAATGCCGGTCGCCTTCACGTTGCCCGCCACAATGCCGGAAAACGCCTGACGCAAAGTCGCCGCCAGCTCATGTGGGGCAATGCTGCGGTTGAGTTTCAGCGCGGCCATGTTGGCGTGGGTCGGCCCGAATGGGCGCTGGAAGCCTTCATCGATTTTCAGCAGCCAGTTGAAGTGGAACGCGTCGTTGCGCTCGCGGCGGAACTGTTTCACCTGCTTCAGCCCGAGCGTCATCTGCCGCGCCACTTCAGCGGGGTCGTCGACAATGATCTGATAATGCGCCTGCGCCGATTCCCCCAGCGTCGCCCCAATAAACGCGTGCAGCTGCTCGGAAATACGCCTTGGCGCTTCTCGGCCCGGTGGGGATGACGGGGAAAGGCAGGTCCTGGTTGTCGGGGTGCATCAGAATGCCGAGCAGATACAGGAACTCTTCGGCCGTACCGGCGCCGCCCGGGAAAATGATGATGCCGTGACCGACCCGCACGAACGCCTCCAGGCGTTTTTCGATGTCCGGCAGAATCACCAGCTCGTTGACGATCGGGTTCGGTGCCTCGGCGGCGATGATGCCCGGCTCGGTCAGGCCCAGGTAGCGGCTGCCGGTGATGCGTTGCTTGGCATGGCTGATGGTCGCGCCCTTCATTGGCCCTTTCATCACGCCGGGGCCGCAGCCGGTGCACACGTCGAGGCTACGCAAGCCCAGCTCATGTCCGACCTTCTTGGTGTACTTGTATTCCTCGGTGCTGATCGAGTGACCGCCCCAGCACACCACGATTTTCGGCTCCACGCCGGGGCGCAGGGTGCGGGCGTTGCGCAGCAGGTGGAACACGTAATCGGTGATGCCCTGTGAGGTGTCCAGGTCGATGCGTTGGCTGTCGAGTTCGTTCTCGGTGTAAGCTTGATGTCGCGCAGGGCGCTGAACAACATCTCGCGCGTGCTGGCGATCATTTCGCCATCGACGAACGCGTCGGCCGGCGCATTCAACAACTCCAGGCGCACGCCACGGTCTTGCTGGTGGATGCGCACTTCGAAATCTTTATAGGCGTCGAGGATGGTCTTGGCGTTATCGATATGGGCGCGCGGTATTGAGGATGGCCAGGGCGCACTGGCGGAATAGATCGTAGATGCTGCCGGAACCGGCTTCGCTGAGTTGTTGCACTTCGCGTTGGGACAATGTTTCCAGGCTGCCTTTGGGGCTGACGGAGGCGTTGATGACTTGTCTGTGGCGCATTCTGTTTTCCATAAAGAGGAGCGGTGGACAGGGGCACTCCGGCTCCGGTGTGGGGGTAGTTTGCCGTGTGGGAGGGGGGATGTCACAGGGCGATGGGGGTTGCTGTTTTTTTGCGGGCTTGGTGTATGGCTAGAGACCGGTGGGGAGTGGGGTTGTTCCGTTGGGGTTTGGTTGAGGCCGGTAACGGCGCCTCCGTCATCCTCGCGAGACCCGCCACCGCACTTCGCTCCGAAACTCTGGATTCCGAATCGTCGGACCGCCGCCTGCGCGGGAATGACGGAGGATTTACCAAACACCACCGTCATCCTCGCGAACGCGGGGATCCAGTATCTCCCGCCGGGCAAAGCAATCGAGGCATAGGTGTCTATTGCGACGTGAAGAACCCGCCATTGCACTCCGCTCCGAGACTCTGGATTCTCGCCTTCGCGGGAATGACGGTGGTGTTTGAAAAATCCACCGTCATCCTCGCGAACGCGGGGATCCAGAGTCTCAAGCCGTACGCGGTAGATCGGCGAAGGTGTTTTTTAACATCCCTGCTAAAGGCGATTGCCCCTTAAACCACCCGCAAACCCCACCATCCCCCACCACAAAACCCCGCTCCCCATCCTCAGGCAACACGCCCATGCGCCAGTAAAACTCCCAAACGCGGGCATCAGGCTCACCCGTTCGCCAATCAAAAAGCGCGGCAGCCTGCAGGCTCTGCCCGACCTTTGCCGCGCAGGCGATACGCAGGATGCACATGCCCGGCCAGAACATGGTGGGTGGCGTGGGCGTCCGGTTCATGTTGCAGGGCCAGCGGGCCCACCAGTAGCAGCTCGGCGACGGTTTCGATGCCCAAATGCGCCGGGGGATCGCCAGCGTTGCAGGTCGTGGTTGCCGCGGATGAGGGTGATGTCCATGGCCACATGGCCGCTGCGCCATTGCTGCAGGGCGGCCAAGGTGGCGGGGTTTTGGCTTGGCGGGCGTGGAGAAAGTCGCCAAGTACGATCAGCCGCCGGCTGGGGTAGCGGTGCAGCAGTTGGTCGAGGCGTTGGAAGTTTTCAGCGGTAGTGCCGTGGGGAACGGGTTGGCCCAGTTGGCGGTAGGTGGCGGCCTTGCCCAGGGTGCAGGTCGGCGATCAGCAGCGCCTGATAGTCGGGCCACCAGATGGCTTTGTCGGCGAGTAGCCAGAGTTCAGTTCCAGCCAGTTGCACGGGCAGATGTTCGCTCAGGGACGCTCCTTAACGGGACGGGGTCGGCCGTCTTTGCCTTGGCGCGGGGCGCGGCCTTTGCGTGGGGCAGGGCGCTCGTTGTCGATGGCGAATCGGGCGTCGGTTTCGGCTTCGTAGCCGCCAGGGCCGGCGGCTTTTCCAGGTCTTGCACCATGCGTTTGATGCGGTCGGCCAGTTTTTCCGAGCTGAGGCTTTCGCGAAAACGTTCCACCAGCAGCGGGAAGGCCAGGGGCGTGGCGCGTTTGATCACGTGCACGTCCAGGCGCCGCGTTTGCAGGCGTTCTAGAGTGTGCTGCAGGCGCTGAACTTCCAGTTCCTGGCGCAGCACTTCCTGTTGCGCCTGGGTCAGCAACAGGTTGCTCGGGTCGTATTGCTGGAAGACGTCGAAGAACAAGGCGCTGGAGGCTTGCAGTTGCCGGGCGCTTTTGGCCGCGCCGGGGTAGCCGGAAAACACCAGCCCGGCGATGCGGGCGATTTCGCCGAAGCGGCGACGCGCCAGCTCGCCGGCGTTCAGGCTGGCGAGCACGTCGCGCAACAGGTGCTCGGTGCTGAACAGCGCCGGGGTTAGGGCGTGGGCGTAGTCGATGGGGCTGGCGCACAGCAGTTCCAGGCCGTAGTCGTTAACGGCGATGGAAAAGCTCAGCGGTTGCCCTTCGGCCAGACGCCAGGCGAGCAGGCTGGCCAGCCCCAGGTGCACGGAACGCCCGGCGAACGGGTACAGAAACAGGTGCCAGCCTTCGCGTGATTTCACCACTTCGGCAAGCAAGGTGTGCGCCGTTGGCAGCGCCGACCAGCTCTCCTGCACCGCGAGCAACGGGCGCAACAGCCGCATCTCATCGCTGGCGTATTCGCCCTCGGCGGCGGCACCGAGTTTGTCGACCACGGCGTCGGCCAGCTCGCTGGACAGCGGCATACGCCCACCATTCCAGCGCGGCACCGCGGCTTTTTTGCCGGTGGCGCGGCGCACGTAGGCGGTCATGTTTTCCACCCGCACCAGTTCCAGCAGGCGCCCGGCGAACAGGAAGCCGTCGCCGGGGCGCAGGCGGGCGATAAAGCCTTCTTCGACGCTGCCCAATCGAGCCGCCGCTGCCGCCTTTGGTCCAGTACTTCACGCTCAGGCTGGCATCGCTGACGATGGTGCCGATGCTCATGCGGTGCCGCCGCGCCAAGCGCGCATCCGGCACGCGCCAGCGGCCGTCGGCGTCGGGTTCGGCGCGGCGGTAGTCGGGGTAGGCGGTGAGCGAGTGGCCGCCATGGCGAATAAACGCCAAGGCCCAGTCCCATTCCTCGTCGGTGAGCTGGCGGTAAGCCCAGGCGCTGCGCACTTCGGCGAGCATGGCCTCGCTCATGAAGCCGCCGCCCAAGGCCATGCTGACCAAATGTTGAACCAGCACGTCGAGGGGTTTTTCCGGCGACTGGCGCGCCTCGATTCGGCGCTCGGCGACTGCCGTTTGCGCCGCCGCCGACTCCAGCAGTTCCAAGCCATGGGTCGGCACCAAGGTCACGCGCGAAGGCCGCCCTGGCGCATGGCCGCTGCGGCCGGCACGCTGCATCAGGCGCGCCACGCCTTTCGGTGAGCCGATTTGCAGGACGCGCTCCACTGGCAGAAAGTCCACGCCCAAGTCGAGGCTGGAGGTGCACACCACGGCTTTCAGCGAGCCTTGCTTGGGAGCCAGTTCCACCCAGTCGCGCACCTCACGTGACAACGAACCGTGGTGCAAGGCCAGCAAGCCCGCCCAGTCAGGACGCGCTTCGAGCAGCGCCTGGTGCCAAATTTCCGCTTGCGACCGCGTATTGGTGAACACCAGTGTGGTGCTGCTGCTTTCCAGCTCTTCAACCACCTGCGGCAACATGCGCAAACCCAGATGGCCGGCCCAAGGAAAGCGTTCGATGCCGGGCGGCAGCAGGGTATCGACGCGCAAGGTTTTGGCCATTTTGCCTTGCACCAAACGCCCGGTCGGCATCAGCACTTCCATGGCGTGGGGTTGGTTGCCGAGGGTGGCAGACAAGCCCCAGACCATCAGTTCCGGCGTCCATTGCCGCAGGCGCGCCAGGGCCAACTGCAGCTGCACGCCGCGCTTGTTGCCGAGCAGTTCGTGCCATTCATCGACGATCACCATGCGCACGCTGGCGAAGGTGTCGCGGGCTTTGGCGCCGGTAAGCAGCAGCGTCAGGCTTTCCGGGGTGGTGATCAGCGCGCTGGGCAATTTGCGACTTTGCCGCGCGCGCTCGGCGCTGCCGGTGTCGCCGGTGCGCAGGCCCACGCTCCAGTGAATGTGCAAATCATCCAGCGGCGCCTGCAAGCGCGCGCGGTGTCGGCGGCCAGGGCGCGCATGGGGGTAATCCACAACACGGTCAGCGGCGCCACTGTCGGTTTTCGAGGGCGCGCGGTGGGCGCGGAGTGCAGCGGGAATCTTGGCGAAGCGATTGAGCGCAGCGAACCACACGGCATAGGTTTTCCCCGCGCCGGTGGTGGCGTGCAGCAAGCCGGACTCGCCGCCTTTCACGGCGGCCCACACCTCCTTTTTGAAAGGGGAAAGGTTTCCCACTGACGCAGCGCAAACCAGGCGCTGGCGGGGCTGGTCACAGCAGGCCCTGCAGGGTGGCGAGGGTGTCGGCTTGGTCCACGGTTTTGTCCGTGCGCCAGCGCAACATGCGCGGAAAACGCACGGCGATGCCGCTCTTGTGACGCTTGGACAGGGCGATGCCCTCGAAGCCCAGTTCGAAGACCAGGCTGGGCGTGACGCTGCGCACCGGGCCGAATTTCTCTACCGTGGTCTTGCGGATGATGGCGTCCACTTTGCGCATTTCTTCATCGGTGAGCCCGGAATAGGCTTTGGCGAACGGCACCAGTACGCGCTCGCCAGGGCTGGCGTCGTCCCACACGGCAAAGGTGTAGTCGCTGTACAAACTGGCGCGCCGGCCGTGGCCGCGTTGCGCGTAGATGAGCACGGCGTCGATGCTGAACGGGTCGATTTTCCACTTCCACCACAGGCCCATGTCCTTGGTGCGGCCGACGCCGTACAGCGAGTCGCGGCGCTTGAGCATCATGCCTTCCACACCCAGCTCGCGAGAGGCTTCGCGCTGGCGGGCGAGGTCGGCCCAGTCGCTGCCGCGCACCTCGGGCGACAGGCGCAAGCGTTCATCGCCCATCTCCGCTACCAACAATTCCAGGCGCGCGCGGCGCTCGTCCTGGGTGCGGCTGCGCCAGTCTTCGCCGCGCCACTCCAGCAGGTCGTAGGCGAGCAGCACCACGGGCACGTCATCGAGCAGTTTCTTGCTCAGGGTTTTGCGCCCGATGCGTTGTTGCAGCAGGGCGAAGGGTTGAATGCCGAAGGCTTTGTCGCTGTCGTGTTTCCACACCACCAGCTCGCCGTCGACCACGGTGCCGTCGGGCAGCGCCTCGCCCAGCTCGTGCAGCTCGGGGAAGCGCTCGGTCACCAGCTCTTCGCCGCGCGACCAGATCCACAGGCGACCTTCACGCTTAACCAGCTGTGCGCGAATGCCATCCCACTTCCATTCCACCAACCAGTCCTCGACCGGGCCGAGTACCGTGTCGAAGTTGTCGAGCTCCTGTTGCAGCGGATGGGCGAGGAAAAACGGATACGGCTGGCCGCCGCGCTGGGCGTGTTCGTCGTCGGACTCGGCGGCAATCAGCGCCAGGTAACGCGCGGCAGTGGGACGGTGCGACAAGTCGGTGTAGCCCACCAACCGCTGCGCCACGCGCTTGGCATCGATGCCCGCCAATGCCGCCAGGGCGCGGGTGACCAGCAGCTTGGAGACGCCGACGCGAAACGAGCCGGTGAGCAGTTTCAGGCTGACCATCAGGCTTTGCCGGTCCAGTTGCGCCCACAGCGGCGGGAGGTGGTCGGCCAGGGTTTCCGGCGGCAAACCGCGCAGCGGCAGCAGGTGTTCTTCCAGCCACCAGGCCAGGCCGTGTTCGCTGCTGTGCTCGGCTTCGGGCAGCAGCAGGGAGATGGTTTCCGCCAAGTCGCCGACCGCTTGGTAGCTTTCTTCGAATAGCCAATCGGGCAGCCCCGCCAAGCGACTGGCCAGTTCACGCAGCACGCGGGTTGGCACCACTTGGCGGGGCCGGCCGCCGGCGAGAAAGTAGGTGGCCCACGCCGCGTCGCCTGGCTCGGCCCCGGCGAAGTAGTCCTGCATGGCTTGCAACTTGGCGTTGCTGGAGGTGGTGGCGTCGAGGCGCGCGTACAGCTCGGCGAAGGCTTTCATTCGGGCACCTGCGCATCGTCTTCATCGCCGTATTCGGTTTTGAAACCGCGCGCGTCGAGGCCCTGTTCGCGCAAATGCCGGACCAGCACGTTGACCTGGCCGTGGGTGACCATCACCCGTTCGGCGCCGGTTTGCTCGATGGCCCAGAGCAGGCCCGGCCAGTCGGCGTGGTCGGAGAGCACAAAGCCTCGGTCTACGCCACGACGCCGACGTGTGCCGCGCAGCAACATCCAGCCGCTGGCGAAGGCGTCGCTGTACTCGCCGAAGCGGCGCATCCAGGTGCTGCCGGCAGCAGAGGGAGGCGCCAGGATCAGCGCCTGGCGCAACAGTGGGTCGTTCTTGGCGATGTCGCCGGCATACAACGTGGTGGGAATGCGCACGCCGGCTTCGCGGTAAACCGCATTCAACGGCTCGACGGCGCCGTGCACGAGAATCGGCCCGATGCTGTCGTCGATGCCATGCAGAATCCGCTGCGCCTTGCCGAAGGAATAGGCGAACAACACGCTGGCGCGTCCGGCGGCGACGTTGTCGCGCCACCAGCTGTCGATGCCGGCGAAAATCTCGCGCTGCGGCTGCCAGCGGTAAATCGGCAGGCCAAAGGTCGACTCGGTAATAAACGTGTGGCAGCGCACCGGCTCGAATGGCGTGCAGGTGCCGTCGGCTTCGACCTTGTAGTCGCCGGAGGCCACCCAGACTTCGCCCTGGTATTCCAGCCGCACCTGCGCGGAACCCAGCACATGGCCGGCCGGGTGAAAACTCAAGGTCACGCCGTGGTGATTGAGGCGCTCGCCGTAGGGCAGCGTTTGCAAGTTGATGTCTTGCCCCAGGCGCGAACGCAAAATGCCTTCGCCCGGCGCCGCCGCCAGATAGCGTTGGTTGCCGGTGCGCGCGTGGTCGCCGTGGGCGTGGGTGATGACCGAGCGCTCCACGGGGCGCCACGGGTCGATGTAAAAATCACCGGGTGGGCAATACAGGCCTTCGGGTCGAGCTATCACCAGCTCCATGCAGGCACCTTGGCGGTTTCGGTTCAGTTAAGAGGGGCACACCGGCCGATAGGTTCGCTTGGTTTCAGTGCAGCGCCTCACCCTAGCAAACACCTCGAACCATTGCCGCGCCGGCTCAGTCCATTTTTATGGAGGAGCCGAACCATGGGCATGTTCCGGGTAAAACTGACTGAACACGATGCGCGCAGCCGCCTCACGCCGGTGCACGAAAACATGGCCGTACAGCGGCGCTTATGGCTGCTCGAACGCCTCGGCCTGGTGGGCATGACCGTGCTGGTGCTGCTGACATTGCTCGGGCTGTTTTCCAAAGGCCTGTTGAGCAGCAGCCAGGCCAGCACTGGCCAGGATCAGCTGGCCGTGAGTTACGAACGCTTTCTGCGCAACGGCGCCACGTCCGTGATTGTTGTCGACCTGCGCGGCGCGCCCAACGCCGACCTGCCGTTGCGTATCGAGGGCGAATTGCTCGACGGCCTGACCGTGGAAAGCATCACGCCACCGGCGAAAAACGCCGCCACCTTCGACAAAACCGGCATGCAGCTGGCGCTTCGCGCCGACGCTGGCGGCCAGGTACGGGTGCACTTGGCCGTGCGCTCTGACGGCGTCGGCGCGTATCGCTCGGTGGTGCGTGGACCGGGCGGCAGCGTGACGCTCAACCAGTTTATCTACCCGTGATTCGAGGCCTTTATGGACGCTGTATTACGCGCCGCTGGTATCTACTTTGCGCTGCTGATCATCCTGCGCTTTGCCGGGCGTCGTTCGTTGTCGGAACTGACTATTTTCGATTTCATCTTGCTGCTGATCATCAGCGAAGCCACCCAGCAGGCGCTGCTGGGCGACGACTTTTCCTTCACCAACGCCGCCTTGGTGATCGTCACGCTGGTGACCATCGACGTGGTGCTGTCGCGGCTGAAATACCGCTGGCCGTCGTTTGATTTATGGATGGAGGGCTCGCCTACCATCGTCGTAGAAAACGGCGTGCCGCTACAGAGCCGCCTGCGCGCCATGCACCTGCGTGAGGAGGATATTCTCGAAGCCGCGCGGGAAAAACAGGGGCTGGTGAGCTTGCAGCAGATCAAATTCGCGATTGTCGAGAAGAACGGCAAGATTTCGATCATTCCAGTGGAGTCTTGAAAAGCATCGCGGCTAAAGCCGCTCCCACAGGGTCGGTGGAAGCGGTTTGATGCCGATGCCGGCCAGCACCGGAGCTCTACTGTGGGAGCGGCTTTAGCCGCGATTGGTCTGACCTGCAATCGCCATCCCCAGACTCGACCGAAAGCTCCACGCCCCTCATCGTAAAAGTTGAACGGCCACCGCGCGCCGTCAGTCGACCCTACTCGATCAACTGACTGGAGCGAACCGATGAAAGAGTACCCAACGCCCCCATTCCCTTCGCAAAAACAAGCCGTGCCAGGCAGCCAAACCCGTATGGAGCCGTACCCCGATTGCGGCGAGCAGAGCTACACCGGCCACCATCGCTTAGCCAATAAAATTGCGCTGATCACCGGCGCCGACAGCGGCATTGGCCGCGCCGTCGCCATCGCCTTCGCCCGTGAAGGCGCGGACGTGGCCATCGCCTACCTGGACGAGCACGAAGACGCCAAGGAAACCGCGCGTTGGGTCGAGCAGGCTGGGCGTCAGTGCCTGTTGCTGCCCGGTGATATCGCCGACAAAAACGTCTGCGAACAGCTGGTGGCCAAGACCGTGGAAACCTTTGGCCGCATCGACGTGTTGGTCAACAACGCCGCGTTCCAGATGACCCACAGCGACTTGGCCGATATCCCCGATGAAGAGTGGGTGCGCACCTTCGATATCAACATCACGGCCATGTTTCGCATCTGCAAAGCCGCCGTGCCGCACATGGCACCGGGCAGCTCAATCATCAACACCAGCTCGGTCAACTCCGACACACCGAAGCCAACCTTGCTCGCCTATGCCACCACCAAAGGCGCCATCGCTAACTTCACTGCCGGACTGGCGCAGTTGTTGGGCGAGAAGGGCATCCGCGTAAATTCGGTGGCGCCGGGACCGATCTGGACGCCGTTGATTGTCTCGACCATGACCGAAGAAGACATCACCAGCTTTGGCTCGCAAACCCCGTTGGGTCGGCCTGGGCAGCCGGTGGAAGTGGCGCCGATTTATGTGCTGTTGGCTTCGGATGAAGGCAGCTACATCTCCGGCACGCGCTATGGGGTAACGGGCGGAAAGCCGATTTTGTAACGCTGGCTCGTTGGGCTTCGTTTCAAGCGAAGCCCAGCTTTCACGTTGCTTAAGCCCCTTGTCCCCAATTCATCTCCAAGCCGCCATCCACGACAAAATTCTGCCCGGTGATATACGCCGAATCCGGTCCGATCAGAAACAGCGCCATCTCGGCGATTTCCTCCGGACGGCCGGGCCGCTTGAAGGGAATATTCGGCAGCTCTTTGGTGCGGGTTTGCGGGTCTTCCAGGCGTTTGTGGGTCATCGGCGTGTCGATCATGCCGGGTGCTACGGCGTTGACGTTGATGCCCATCGGCGCCAGTTCCAGAGCCAGGCTGCGGGTCATGGTCAACAGGCCGCCTTTGGCTGCGCCGTAGGGCACGTTGCCGGGGCTGGGGATGGAGTCGTGCACCGAGGTGATGTTGAGGATTTTCCCGCCGCCACCGGCTTTTTCCCGCAGGCGGACAAATTCGCGGCTGCACAGGAACGGCCCGCGCAGGTCGGTGCGGATGGTTTTATCGAAGTCCTCGGCGGTCAGCTCGATAAAGGCTTTGCTCATGCCAATGCCGGCGTTGTTGACCAAAACGGTCGGCGTGCCGAGCTCGGCGGTGACGGCGTTGAACAGCTCTACCACGCTGCTTTCATCGCCGACATCGACCTGGCGCATCAGCGCGCGATTGCCGCGCCGTTTAACGTCATCAAGGGTTGATTGCGCGCCTTCTTGGTCGCTGTGGTAGGTGATCACCACGTCGGCGCCTTCTCGGGCGAAGGCCAGCGCCATGGCGCGGCCCATGCCCGAATCCGAGCCGGTGACGATAACGATTTGTCCGCTCAGTGTGTTCATTAGCCCATCCTCGTTTAGTGCGCCGCTGGCGCGTGGCAGTCCAGACGCAACACCGCGCCGGGGGTCAGCGTTTCGCTACCGCCGGGGTGACAGACGTCCAATGGCTCGGCGTTTTCCGCCAGGTGCAGGCTCAGCACCTTGTCGCGCAGTTGCACGCGCAGGTAGCGGCCTTGAAAGGTGAAGCCCATGTGCACGCCGTCGAGCGCGGGCGGCACGGCAGGAAATATGCGCAGGCATTCAGCGGTGGGGTGCAGGCCCAGGTAATGACGCTGCAACACGTCCAGCGAACCGGCCATGGCGCCCAGGTGCACGCCTTCGAGGGTGCCGCTGTCGGCCGGGGCGTCGAGGTCGGTGCGCAGGCAATCGCACCAACTGTCCCACGAGGCTTGCGGGTTCAAGTGAGCCAGCGCGCCGGCACACACCAGTTTCGACAGGCTCGATTCGTGGCTCAGTCGCGCCAGATGGAAGTCGGCGGTGCGGCGCATGGCGGGCACGTCGAAGTGATAGCCAAGGTGTTCACACAGGTCGCTGAGCTCGGCTGGCGGGAATAGATGAAACAAGGCGAGCACGTCGGCCTGCTTGCTGACTTGGTAGCACTCGCAGCAGTCGTTGCGCGCCTCGAGCATCCAGTCCAGACGCGGGTGCTCGGTGGTCATCCATTCCCTCGGCACCGGTTGCAGGTGCTCGTAGCCGTCGAACTGGTTGAGCACGCCGTCGGGTAGAAAGGGTAGATACATCCGTGAACCGATATGGCGCCAGTGTGCGACTTCGCTGTCTTTGAGCTGAAGCCGGCTGCGCAACGCAGCTTCCAGGTCGGCTGGCAGACAGTGCAATAAATCCACGGCCCGGTGCAGCACCCAGGCAGCCATGAGGTTGGTGTAGGCGTTGTTGTTCAAGCCCGGCTGGCCGGTGTGCGGGTAGCCCGTGTGGTATTCGTCGGGACCAATCACACCATTGATGACAAAGCGCTCCAGGGTTTCGTCGTAGCTGACCAGGCTGGCCCAGCAGCGGGCGATCTCCAGCACCATTTCGCCGCCCCAGTCGGCTAAAAACTCTTTCTCGCCGCTGATTTGATAGTGCTGCCAAACGCCATACACCACGGCAGCACCGATGTGCCGTTGCAGGTACGTGTGGTCGGCCATCCAGCGTCCCGATAGCGGGTTGTAGTTGAACGGCGGCGTTTGCTCGCGGCCGCTGCGGGCGCTGCGCCACGGGAACAGGGCGCCTTCTAGGCCGGCCTGGCGCGCGTTTTCGCGGGCGGCATCCAGGCGCCGGTAGCGGTAGCGCAACATGCTCAGCGTAATGGCCGGCAGGCGGCTGGAAAGAAACGAATAGGCGAACAGCTCGTCCCAGAAAATCTGCCCGAAATAGCCCTCGTGCCAACCGCGTGACGGAAAGCTCTGGTCGCGCTCGGCACTCAGTGGCGAGGCGGCTTGCAGCACATGCCAGGCGCCCAGGCGCAGCGGCGTATCGAGTACGGTGTCGTCCAGCTGCACATCGGCAGCGCGCCAGAGTGTTTCCCAAGCGCGCTGATGCGCTGCACGCAAGCTGGCAAACGGTGCGGTGGGCAGTTCCACCGTGCCGGCCGGAATCTCGTCATCCACCAACACCCGAACGCGTTTTTCCAGGGTGACGCGGGTGCCGGGTTGCTCGATCACGGTGTGCTGGATAAGCCGCTGCGCTTGGATGTCGCTGCGCCAATTCAGCGGCTCGTCGCTTCGCAGTTGGCAGGCCACCAGCACCTCGCCGATAGCGGAAATTAACCGGGCGCGCACCTGCGCATGGCCATCGGCGCGGTGGGTAAAGGTGCCCGGTCGCAAGCGCGAGCCTTCGTACGGATGACTGCCGCTGACCAGGCTGTTGCTGACGCCGCCGTCCAACAGCGAACGAACGTGCAACGGCGGCAGCGGCTGGTCGCTGCTGAGCGTCCAGCGCAGCAAGGCGAGCGTCGGCTCGGCCATGCTCACCAGGCGTTCTTCATGCAGCTGAATGTGTCGCTCGCCCAAGCGAAAACTTAACGTGCGATTGAGCTGCGCGGCACGCAGGTCGAGGTGCTGTTGATAGTCCAGCGCCTCGCCGGTGAACCACTGCTCGCCGTCCAGCGAAACGCTCAGGCCGAAGGGGTCGGGCAGGTTAACGAGCGCTTCCAGAGTCTGCGTTACACCATTGACCGAGCGCGGCGCGGCGTCGTACCAGCCGCCGCGGTAAAGGCCGGCGTAGCGCATGCCCGGCGCGCCGCCGAAGGCCGCTTCCGGCGCACTGGAACGCCAGGTCAGCACGCCGTTGCCAAGGGTGAACAGGGCTTCGCGGCGACGTTCATCGTGGGGGTCGAACGCGGCGAAGGCGAGCATCGCGCCGCCACAGTGGTCAATCATTGAGCAGTTCCCGCGCCTGGAAAAACCGCTGCCCGGCCAGGGCTTCGAGGTGTTCACGGTCGGCGTAGGCTTCCTGCGAGCCATAGCCGGTGACGGCCTGTTGCGCGGCGGCCACGGCCCACGCCACGGTTTCTAACGGCGCCAGGCCTTCGAGCCATGTGATGGCCAGCACGGCGGTAAAGGCGTCGCCGGCGCCGGTGCTGTCGACCACGTTGACTTCGGCGGCCGGCACATAGAAAACCCGTTGCTCGTAGGCCATGACGGCACCGCCATCGGCAAGTTTGATGCAGGCCAATTTCACTCCGCGTGCGCACAGTTCACGGGCGGCGTGGGCGAGGGCTTCAAGCTCGTTCAGTTCGCCAGGTTCCAGGCCCAACAGCGCGGCCACTTCTTCGCAATTGGGGGTGATTGCGGTCAGGCCGTGGAGCAGGGCAGGCGGCACACGGTCGGGGAAGGAGGGGTCGAGGATCACCGGAATGTGCAGGCGGTGCGCCTGCTGCACCACGTGCTCGACCACCCAAGTGGGCACTTCGCAATCGACCACCAGACAAGCAGGCGCCGTCAGCCCATTTAGCGGCTCGAGTGCCACGTCGAGGGCGGCCGGGTCCCATTCATCATTGGCATTGGCGGCCAGCACGATCTGCTTCTTGCCATCGGGCGGCACCACAATCATCGACACGGCGGTCGGTTCTGTATGGGAACGGCTGACACCGCTCAGCTCGACTGCGGCCGCGCGCAACGGCGCCAGGGCTTGTTCGGCCAGGTCATCGTTGCCCACGCGGCCCAGTAATACGCTGCGATGACCGAACAGGGCACCGATGTACGCCGTGTTGGCGGCCTTGCCACCCGGCCGCCTTGCAAAGCCGGTGGCCAGTTGCGTTTCGACGTCGCTCAGGGCGTCGTTCACGCGCAATTGGAAGTCCGCGTTAATGCTGCCCAGCGATACCAACGTGCCTGCCATGGGGTTCTCCGCTGCGGGTGGTAGTGGATTGCTTGCTAAGCAGATGACCTGCCCCGGTTGGCGGGAGTTCGTTGCGTTTCGTCGCGGGTCGTCAGCGCTTGAGCGTGATCCAGGTGGGGGCGTGGTCGCTGGCGTGTTCTTGATCGCGCACCCAGCGGTCGACGTTGGCGTCGACCAAACGCTTGGCCAGCGGCTTGCTCAACAGCAAGTGGTCGATACGCAAACCGCTGTTGCGTTGCCAGTGTTGGCGGAAGTAATCCCAGAAGGTGTAGATCGGCTCATCGGGGTGGCGCTCGCGCAGCGAGTCGGTCCAACCCTGAGCCAGCAGGCGTTGGTAACACTCGCGACTTTCCGGCTGCAGCAACGCGTCCTTGCGCCAGGATTTGGGGTTGTAGATATCGAAGTCGGTGGGCACCACATTGAAGTCGCCGGCCAGCACCACGGGGTGACCGTTGTCGACCAAGCCTTCGGCATGGCTGATCAAACGTTCAAACCACGCCAGTTTGTAGTCGAACTTCGGCCCCGGTTGCGGGTTGCCATTGGGCAAGTACAAGCAGCCGACGACCACACCATGAGCCGCCGCTTCCAGGTAGCGGCTCTGGGTGTCGTCCGGGTCGCCGGGCAGTTCGTTGCGGATTTCCAACGGCTCCATGCCTTTGGCCAGAATCGCCACGCCGTTCCATGCCGGCTGGCCTTTCCAGATCACGCCGTAACCGGCTTCGCGTATCGCGCTGGCGGGAAACTTTTGCTGCGCGGCTTTCAGCTCTTGCAGGCAAACGATGTCGGGCGCCTCGCGCTGCAGCCAGGCCAGCAATGCCGACAGGCGTGTGTTGATGCCGTTGACGTTGAAGGTGGCGATGCGCAGCGTGTCGGCGGCAGCGGATTTCTTGGCCATAAGGTCTCGTTTTTTACCCGGTGGATCAGGGCCGCAAAATCACCTTGCGGCATTCGTCGTCGGCTTTGTCGAAGATCTTGTAGCCCTCGGCCGCATCGGACAGGTTCATGCGGTGGCTGATGATGATTTCCGGGTGCAGCTCGCCGCGTTGAATGTGTTCGAGCAAGGTCGGCAGGGTGCCGTGCACATGGGTTTGGCCCATCTTGAAGGTCAGGCCTTTGTCGAAGGCATCGCCGAACAGGAAGCCGTGGATGAAGCCGGCATACACGCCCGGCACACTCACGGTGCCGCCACGGCGAACAGCGGCGATGCATTGACGTAACGCCTTGCCGCTGCTGCCTTCTATTTTCAGGGTGGAGAGCACGGTTTCGGTGGTGCTGCCCTTGGCTTCAAAACCCACGGCGTCAATCACCGCGTCCACGCCACGGTGGCCGGCCGTTTGCTCGATGATGGCGGCGGCCGGGTCGTCGACGTCGCGGAAGTTGATCGGTATCGCGCCGTAGGTGCGCATGGCGTAGTCGAGGCGATAGGGGTGCTGGTCGACAATGAAAATCTGCTCGGCGCCGAGCAGTCGCGCGCAAGCCGCCGACATCAAACCGACCGGCCCGGCGCCGTAAATGGCGACGCTGCTGCCTGGTTTTATCCCCGCGTTTACGGCGGCCTGGTAGCCGGTGGGCAAAATGTCGGTCAGGAACAGCACGCGTTCGTCGTCGAGTTCATCCGGCACTTTGAACGGTCCGGCGTTGGCCTTCGGCACGCGCACCAGTTCGGCCTGACCGCCCGGCATGCCGCCATACAAATGGCTGTAGCCGAACAACGCTGCGCCCGAGGGAATCTGCTTTTTATTAAGGATGGCGCCACGGTCCGGGTTGGTGGTTTCGCAGGCCGCGTGCAGGTTCATGTCGCAGAAGAAGCAGCTGCCGCAGGCAATCACAAACGGCACGATGACGCGGTCGCCTTTGGCCACGGCAGTCACCGCGCTGCCAACTTCTTCGACGATGCCCATGAACTCATGGCCGAAAATATCGCCGTGTTTTACGGCGGGAATCTTGCCGCGATACAGGTGCAAGTCCGAGCCGCAGATGGCGGTGGCGGTCACCCGCAGAATGATGTCGTCCGGCTCTTGAATGATGGGGTCGGGTACGTTGTCGACCTTGACGTTATGGCTTCCGTGATAGGTCAGTGCGCGCATGGGAATGGTCTCCTGATGCTGGGCAAAAAAATCCCGGCGCCTTACGGAGCCGGGCAAGTCTATCGCTGAGGGAAATCGTGCTGCGACGCTTAGGCCGACATGGCCGCATTGAGATGCGGACGCATGTGAGCCAGTGGACGCTGGGACAGGCGCTTGGCCTTGGTGACGTGGATCGGGCCTTCATAGGTGGGCAGGCGTTGCCACACCCAATGAGCACCGGCGCCTTTCCAGCACAGCTCGCCAGAGGCCAGCTTCATGTCGCGCTGAATGTCGCGCACCACGTCTTTGATTTTGGCTTCGTTGAATACCGCTTCGCTGGCAATCACCTTGGTGATCTGTTGCTCGCCGCACTGCAAATTCAGCAGCAGCGTACCGTCCGGGCGAGGGGTCACGGCCACTTGTTGGTCTGGGAAGGATTGGAAGAGGTAGTTGATCGCCAGTTGCATTGTTTGTGCTCTCCGATTTTTGTTTGAGATGCAAACAAGAGAGCAGCAGGCGTGCCAATTTTTAACTGGGATGAAAGCCTTTTAAAATCAAGCAGTTAGCTTACGCTGATATCACCGTAGTATTTGCAGACTGCATGGTGAGGCGGGGAGGCGATTGCAAACTGCAAGTTCGATATCAGCCCGAAGCGCCCATTGCAGGCGCTCGGGGGGCACTACTCAGGCGCGTTTCAGGCCTTCGCTGGCAATTTCGTGGCGAGCCGCCTGGAGCAATTCGGCGTCGACGTTCAGACGGTGAATCACATTAAGCAGCTGCTGTTTCAGCAATTGATCGTTGCTCGCTTCGGCGGCTCGCATCATGGCGATGGCGGCGGTTTGATTGTTGGCGGCAACGTTGTCGAGGGTTTTGCACAGGTTACGGATGCTGCGATTCACAAGCCTTACTCCTGAATTCGAGGCTGCACTGTAGGGCGGCGATATTGCGATTTGATGGCTGGCTGACGACGGTTTGGTTCCGTTATCGGCCAGCTGTTGCCTCATTGACCCAGGCCGCTGAGCTTTGGTTGCAAGAATAAATCGCCGCTGTGCTTGCCTTACTGCGCGGCCTCGCCAAGCCCGGCATAAGTGGACAACAGCACCTCGCCCAGAAGCGGATGCGGCGCTTCTACGCGTTCTTTGAGTTTGTCGGCGAAGTGCATGGCCGAATCCTGGTCGGAAAAGGAAATGGCCATGTTGCCGGTGGTGACCATCCAGGTTTCACGGTTAGCGGTCGTCTGTTTTTGTACTGCGATGTCCATGTTCGCCTCCTGCGGCTGGGTTTCAGCCGGTCAAAAAAAATGCCAACCCAGGGTCGGCAAATTATCGAGCACACACGCAATAAGCTGCGTGGAAGTAGGGTGAACCGGCTTTATGACGACTTGATGATGCTCAGGCGCCGTTCGGCAGTTTGGCGATGACTTTGATTTCAAAGTCGAAACCGTACAGCCAGGTCACGCCCACGCAGGTGATATTCGGGAACGGTGCTTCGCCCCAGAACTCGGGCACCACGGTCCAGATGGCTTCGAATTTCTCCTGCGGGTCGACGATGAATACCGTTACGTCCACCACATCGTGGAAGGTGCAATCGGCAGCGGCGAGCACGGCGTTGAGGTTACGGAAAGCGGTACGCACCTGGGTGAGCAGGTCCGGTTCCGGCGAGCCGTCTTCGCGGCTGCCGACCTGGCCGGAAACGAACAGAAAACCGTTGGAGCGAACGGCTGGCGAGTAGCGGTTGATCTCGTACAGCGCCTGGCGGCCTTCGGGGAAAACGACGTCGCGGTTGTTCATGGCAAAGCCTCGTATCAGTGGATGTGCGGCCACTCTAGGTCTTGGCCTGCAGTCAATAAACGCGCAACCTTGGCCAGCACTGTTTGTGCTTTCCAAACAATCAAGCCGCCAAGGAACCCGCCCATGGACCGTTTCGACGCAATGCTGGCCTTCGCCCGGGTGGTGGAAGCGGGCAGTTTCACCAAGGCCGCCGACACCCTGCACATGAGCAAAACCACAGTCACGCAGCTGATTCAGCAACTGGAAGCCAGGCTGCGGGTAAAGCTGCTGAACCGCACCACGCGCAAGCTCAACCTCACCGCCGATGGCGCCGTGTATTACGAGCGCGTGGTGCGCTTGCTGGGCGAGCTGGACGATGCCGAGACCAGTCTGTCGAGTGCCGCCACGGCGCCGCGCGGCCGGCTGCGGGTCGATGTGCCCAGTCCGCTGGCGACCACCTTGCTGATACCGGCGTTGCCTGAGTTTTACGCGCGCTATCCGGATATTCAGATCGACATGGGCGTGAGCGACCGCATGGTCGACCTGATCGGCGAGAAGGTGGACTGCGTGGTGCGCGGCGGCGAGCTGCTCGACCAATCGCTGATGGCGCGCAAGGTCGGCGATTTGCAGTTGGGCGTGTACGCCGCGCCGGACTATCTGCGGCGCATGGGCACCCCGGCTCACCCGCGCGACCTGGAAGAGTCGGCGCACCGCGTGGTCGGCTACCTGTGGGCGCGAACCGGCAAAACCTTGCCCTATTCCTTGCACAAGGCAGACGACACCGTGCATTTGCGGGGCCGGTACGCGCTGGCGGTAGACGACGGCAATGCGTATCTGGCCGCCGGTATTGCCGGCTTGGGCATGTTGTGGCTGCCGGCTTATATGGCCACAGCGCCGGTGGCGGCGGGGCAGTTGGTGCCGCTGTTTGAAGACTGGCAGATGGAGCCGATGCCGCTTTACCTGGCGTATCCGCCGAACCGGCATGTGAGTTTGAAGCTGCGGGTGTTTATTGAGTGGGTGGTGGAGGTGATGGCGCGGTATGCGCCGGTGAGGTGATAGGGCTGGCGCACTTGTTACTGGTCCTGGGTGGCCCGCTTTGTGGTATCGCCCTACACGGGTGTAATCCGTTTCGCATTAATCCGCAGACCCTTTCGCGAGCCTAATTCAGTCCTGTACTTCGCACCTATCTGAAGCCGCTGCTTGCTTTCCGGTGCGATGTGGTTTCCCACCCCACTGGACGACTCTCATGATGCTTCGACGGATTAACCTCGGCTTTCGCTCAACCCTGTGCTTCGGCCTGTTTTGTGTGGTGATTGCCGGGCTCGGTTTCGCCGCGCTGCGCCAAGCCAGCACGCTGAACGATGTCAGCACCTACTTCCAGATGCAGATCGTGCCGGCCGTTAAGGAGCTGGGTGATCTGGACAGCAACTTTTCCAAAATCAACGCCGCCGACAGCATTTTGCGCAACGCCGTGGAAACCCAGGATTCACGCGAGGCGGCCGCCGCCGAGATTCAGCGTTGGCGCGCCAAGATCGACGCCAACCTCGACCGCATCGCCGCGCTGCCCTTGAGTACGGATGAGCAGACTGCGCTGGACACCTTGCGTGCAGCGGTCGTGCTGTTCGACCGCAATCAGGAACAGTATTTGCGCCTGATCGATGCGGGCGACGTGGCTGGCGCTGCCGCCTTCAACGAAGCCACATTGCGTGGCAGCAGCGCCGCGTTGCAACAGCAGATCAAGGACTTCGCCGCGGCCAAAAACGAACTGGCCGCTGACTACAGTGCCCAGGCCAAGCGCGCCTACGACGACACCTTTGTGTGGGTAATCGGTTACAACGTGTTTGCCGTTCTGGTGTGCATTGGCATGGCCTGGCTGTACACCCGCAGCGTGCTCAAGCCGGTGCGCCAGGCGCTGGCCATCGCCGAGCGAATTGCTGACAACGATTTGAGCGGCGCCGTGATCGTCGACGGTAATGACGAAATGGCGCGCCTGCTTAAAGCGTTGGCAACCATGCAAAACAACCTGTGCCAGGCACTGGGCAAAATCAGCGATTCCTCCGCGCAACTGGCCGCCACCTCGGAACAGATGCACTGCATCACCGAAGGCGCGTCACAGGGCATGGAGCGCCAGGCGTCGGAAGTGGAACTGGCGGCTACGGCGGTTACGCAAATGAGTGCGGCCATCGAAGAAGTTGCTCGCAACGCCGCCGGTGCGCTGGAAGTGGCCACCCAAACCAGCGCGGCGGCCAACCATGGCTGCGAGCGAGTGGACGAAACCCTCGCCGCCATCGCGCAGATGGTGGACAGCGTGCAAGACACCTCAAGCAGCGTGGAGGAGTTGGCCGGCGTTGCCACGGATATCAACAAGGTGCTGGCGGTGATCCGCTCGGTGGCTGAGCAAACCAACTTGCTCGCACTCAATGCCGCCATTGAAGCGGCCCGAGCCGGCGAGGCAGGGCGCGGATTTGCCGTGGTGGCCGATGAAGTGCGGGCGTTGGCGCGGCGCACTCAGTCTGCCACCCAGGACATCGAAACCATGGTCACCGGCATCCACACCCGCAGCGGCGCCGCGCTTGAAGCCATGGCGCTGACCAGCGAACAGGCCGGGCGCACGCAAGAGTTGTCGGCTGCGGCCGGCGCGGCGCTGGTGCTGATCAATCAGGCGATTGAGCAGATCAACGAGCGCAGCCTGATGATCGCCACGGCTGCCGAGCAGCAAACCCATGTGGCCTATGAAGTGGATCGCAGCCTGATCAGCATCCGCGACCTGGCGTCGCAATCCAACGAAGGCGCGCAGCAAACCACCATTGCCAGCGGCGAGCTTTCGTACCTGGCGGTAGACCTGAGTCAGTTGGTCCGTCAGTTCAAAGTTGCCTGATTGGCGTGCCAGGGCGCATCGGTGCCCTGGCTGGTGCAAGCCGTCAGATCACGAAAAAACCATGAGTGGCGTCGCGTTCCAGTTGCGCCACCAAACCGTATTCCCAATCCAGATACCCCTGCATCGCCGCCACCGCATTGTCGGTGCCTTCATACGGGCGGCGATAGCGGTCAATACGTGGCGAAACCAAGTGGGTTTCGCCTGCCTCCAGCGGCAAGCCGGCTGCAATCCACGCGGCGGTGCCGCCTTCCAATACGCTCACCGGCACGCTCGTTAGGGCTTGCAAATCAGCCGCTGCAAATCGCGCCAACAGACTGCTGCCGCACGTCAGCACATACCGTTCTGCCACCGGCAATAGCTCAAGCGCTTCGCGCAGATGGGCCCGCAATAACCAGTAAGCGCCGGGGATGTGGCGTTTGACGTAGTTGGCGCTGCTGGTGAAATCGAGGAGCACGGTGCCGGCTGTTTGTTGCCACTCGCTGAGGGTTTGCGCTGTGATGCTGTCCACCTTCGCAATGGCTGGCAGAGGCGCTTGCCACGGGCCTGTGGCGGTGAATGACTGCACAGGCTGTGGCGCCAGTACCCACGTTTCCCAACCCATTTGCGCCAGCCACGACGCACTCATGGGCGCGCGCACGCCGTCATTGTCGACCAGCACCAGGCGGGCGCCGCGCACGCTGGCGACGTGGTCGGTTTCCTGCACCAGTTGACCGCCTTCAACCCACCGCGCGCCGGGCAAATGCCCAGCTTCGTATTCCTCGGCCGTGCGTACATCGAAGAGGTAAGTGGTGCGGCTATCGTCGGCCTGCCAAGCGCTCAACTGCTCCAGCGTGGCTTCGCGCACGCCGGCTTGTTCCGCGACCCGACGGGCGCTGTCGCGGGCAGCGGGCAAATGCGTTGGCGTGTCGTGGTTGAAGCGCCGCGCCTGGCCGTGTTCCAGCGTCTGGCCGGCCAGCGTCCAGCCGATGGTGCCGTTGCGCAGCGCCGCCACCTTGTTGGGAATGCCGGCGTTTACCAGCGACTGGGTGCCAATGATGCTGCGCGTGCGGCCGGCGCAATTGACGATTACTTGGGTGCTGGGGTCTGGCGCTAGCTCGCGCACCCGCAGCACCAATTCGGCGCCCGGCACGCTGATGGAGCCGGGGATGTTCATGGTCTGGTATTCGTCGAACCGCCGCGCATCGAGTACCACCACATTGGCCTTTTCGCTTAACAGCGCCTGCACCTCTTCGGCCGCTAACGAGGGCGTGTGCCGACGGCTTTCCACCAGTTCACCAAAGGCTTTGCTCGGCACGTTAACGTCACGAAACAGCTCGCCACCGGCTTCGCGCCAGCCGCTTAAACCACCTTGCAGCAACGCCACGTCGCTGTAACCCAGGGCGAGTATGCGTTCAGCCGCCCGCTCGGCCAGGCCTTCGCCGTCGTCGTAGACCGTAATCGGCGTATGGCGGTGCGGCACGCGTGCATAGATTTCCACCTCCAACTTGGACAGCGGCACATTGGCCGCAAACAGCGGATGGGCTTCGGCGAAGGGCGCTTCTTCACGCACGTCCAGCAGCGCCAATTCCTGGCGGGCGAGCAGGGCGGTGCGAAGGTCCGCGTACTGACGATGGGCAAAGTCACTCATGGCGCAGGGTTCTCTTTGGACAGGTCCCAGATGTTGGGCAAGTGGTCGTTGGCATAACCGGAGATAAACGGCTTTTCGCTGCCGTCAGCGAGGTATACCGCGCGCTTCACCGCGCCGATGTTGCCGCCGTAGACGTGAATGCTGATGGAGGTACGGTCGCTGAACGCGTTGCGCACCTGATGGATATCGCCGATGCGCGGCGACACAGCCTCCACCTGGCCGGGCGTCAATCGCTGCGCCGGGCCGCTGGGCTGCAAGGCACCGTTGCTGGCGCGGCTGAACCCCTGGGCATCTTCAGCGCCGCGCAACATGCCAATGAGGCCCCAGACGCGGTGGTCATGCGACCGGTGTTTCCTGCCCTGGCCCCAGACAAAGCCGACCACGCTGAAACGCTGCGCCGAATCGACATGCAGCAGGTATTGCTGATAACGCTCGGCACTGGGCTGGGCGAAAGCGGCCGCAAGCCAATCGTCGACACTGACCAAGTCACCCAGCAGCTGCGCGCCGCGTTCGATCAGCACATCTTCCTGTGGGCGCGCGTCGAGCAGGTCGGCAAAGCCGCCGATAAACCCCCGCAAGCGAGCAACGTTGCTGTTTTGTGCCATGGTTCCCTCCGCCTGGATTAATCCGTTAGGGATCACGCTATCCCTCTGCAGGCGAAAGGTATTATTCTTAACTGGTATTTTTCCACTATTTTATTATGTGAAAAAAGAATGAAGATAGACGATATTGACGCCTTCGTGGCCGTCATCCGAAGTCAGTCCATCAGCCAGGCCGCCGAAACCCTGCAACTCACCCAGCCGGCAATAACGCGGCGCGTGCAGAACTTCGAAGACGACCTGGGCGCCAATCTGCTCGACCGCAACACCAAGCCGCTGAAGCCGACGTCGCTGGGCATGCGCGTGTATGAGCAGTGCTTGAACGTGCAGCGCGAAATGGGCGCCTTGCGCGAGTTGGTATTAAGCGACGCCGCACCCACCGGCACCCTGCGCCTGGGCGTGCCGCAAACCATCGGCGACGTGGTGCTGCTCGATGCCCTCAGCCAGCTGAAAACGCTGTATCCCGACCTGCAGGCGCAAGTCTCGACGGGCTGGGGTAGCCATCTTCTCGGCAAAATCGAGAACGGTGAACTGGACGCCGTGGCCGCGCTGTTTCCCGCCGGCAAAGTGTTCCCGGAAGCGATGGTCGGCCGCTCGCTGGCGCGCATGAACCTGGTGGTAGTCGCGGCCAAAGGCGACGTGCGCAAACGCAGCTACAAACTCGCCGACTGCTACCAACGCGGCTGGGTGCTCAACCCCGACGGCTGCGGCTTTCGCGCCGGCCTGCAACGGGCGCTGAGTGCGGAGGGGCTGTCACTGAAAGTGAACCTGGAAACCTTTGGCACCGAGCTGCAACTGGGCTTGATCGCCAACGGCCTCGGCTACGGCCTGGTGCCAATGCCGCTGCTGGAAAACAGCAGCCATCGGCAACGCCTGGAAATTGTGCCGGTGAGCGATTTCAAGCCGGTGATCGACCTGTGGCTGGTGCACCCGCGCTTTCTCGGCAATTTGCAGGGGCCGGTGGCGGAGTTTGGCGAGATGGTGGCCAAGCGGGTGGGGTTTAGAGGCTAGAACGAGGGTTGCAGCAATGGCGACTCAAGCGGATCGCCGCCTGGCCGCTCCTACAATCGGGGAAACAGTCCCATTGTGAGCGCGAGCAGGCGGCGGTCCGTTTTAGCTAAGCGGCTTGCGGCTCATATGCCAAACCGCGCAGATAATCGGCAAAACCGCCCGCCATACGTACATCCAACCGCGCGCTGGTGGTCACTTGCGGCAGTGCCGACCAGGCAATGCTCGCGCCGGTCGCTTGAAGCGGCCGATCAACGCCACATCCTCATCGACTACCAACGGTTCAAACCCACCGGCGCGCGTATAGGCCAGCGCACTGAAGCCCAGGTTTGCACCGTGGATATGCCGATGCCCATCGCCGTTGTGATAACGAGCGCGGTACAGCGCTTGGGCCTCGTCGGGGATATCGCCCCAGTCGGCGATCTGCACGGTGCCGCACACCACATCGGTGCCCTGGCGCAGCTGCGCCACCAGCCAGTCTTCGGCCACTTCGCTGTCGGCGTCGGTGCAGGCCAGCCAGCGGGCGCCTTGGTCGAGCATCAGGCGGATGCCTTGCAGGCGCGCTTCACCGACGTTGCGGGCATCGACCGCCAGGGTCGCCACGTCGAATTGCAGGGCAATGTGCGCCGAGGCGTCGGTGCAGCTGTCGAGCACCACCAGAACGTGCACGGTTTCGCCGTTCAGCTCTGGGTGCGCGGCGGCGCGTTGCACGGCTTGCAGGCACTTGCCCAGCAGGGCCTCTTCGTTGTGTACCGGGATGATTACTCCAATCATGTTTCTCTCCTGATCAGGCCTTCTTGCTCAGCAACAGAGGCGGGGTTTTCGCTCCACACCTCCATCAAAAAATCCGTTTCCTGGTGCCAGACCAGGCGCGGCATGCGCAGCAGTTTGTGCAATTCGTTGTGCACTTCATCGCCGGTGTGCGGGCACCCGTCGATGGGGTGGCGCCAATGGCAGGCGACCAGCGTGCCGCCCGGTGCCAGGGCGTAGCGCATGGTGAAAATCAGTTGGGTAAGGTCGGTGCTGTCCAGGTAGTAACCCAGCTCGCTGAACACAATCAGGTCGAATTTACCGGGCGGCCATTCTTTGGGCAGCCGGCCCTGCCAGAACTGCACGTTATGGCGCTGCCCGAGCCGGGCCCGGGCGATCTCCAAAGCGGTGGTCGAGGTGTCGCAGCACAGCAGTTGCCCGCTGCGGTTGGCCAGCCGCGCGCTCAGCTCGCCGTTGGCGCAGCCCAGCTCCAACACGCTGCGGTAGCGGTGATGGGGCAGGGCCGAGAGGGTGAGATTACGTTTGCGCCGTTCGTACCAGCGTGTGCGCATGGCCCAAGGGTCGGCATCGGCGCGGAAAAGGCCTTCAAAGTAGCTATCCGCCACGCTCATGACGCGCCCCTCAAACAAAGATCAACTCGAACGGCTGCTGCAAGCGCTCCACGGCGCAGGCAGGCAATACGGGTGGCAAATCAGCCTGCGGGTCGGCGTGAATCTGACTGGCAAAGGCTTGAATGGCGTGGCGTTTGCGCGCCTGCGTCCAGGTGTCCAGAGGCAGCTTGCGGGCACGTTCCCAAGGAATTCGTGCGTCTTCAGGATGGGCCCAGTGCCAGGCCCAGATCGGAATTTCCTTGACCGGCACGTCGAGGCGTTCAGCAGCCTGCAAACAAGCGGCAGCGGTGGCTTCGTGGTCGCTGTGGCCGTCTTCGCGCCAGGTGGTAAACAGCACGTCGGTGGGCAGCAGATAACCGAGCAGAAACTGCGTCAGGTCGTGCTGGAACAGGTGAACTTGGGTATCGGGCAGCCCGGCATGCAGCCATTTGTATTGGCTTTGGTCCAGGCCAAGGCGGCGCAGGGCCTGTGCGCTTTCCAGCGGGCGGGCGATGCTCAGGCGTTGCGGCGTCCAGTAATGCGAGCCCAGGTTGCTCGCCGTGCCAGCGGTAACGGAAACCAGCAATACCGGAATATGGCGCGCCGCCAACTGTTGCAGCAGGCCGCCGCAGCCCAGGACTTCATCGTCCGGGTGTGGCGCGACGATGACGGCGCGCGACCCCACCGGCATCAGTTCGTCGATGCTGATCGGGGCGACATCCGCAAGGCGCCGGGACTGGTTCCAGGCGTGTAAGGGCGTACCGATAAGCTGGCTATTGATCAGGTTGGGCTTCATATCATCCAGCTTCCTTCCGGTTCATCTGCAACCCGCTCACCCTGAGCGGCGAGGTCGCGTTCTGCATGGCTCTGTCTCAGATAGACAGGCAGGTCTGCCAGCAGTTGGGCAAATTTTTCATCCAAACAATAAGGCGCCGCGCCAAGCGCTCGGCCCACATGCTCGAGCGCCCGGTTGGCGGCCCACTCGCACAGGCTGCGCAAGCGCCGCGCCAGGAGTTCCGCGTTGGCGTAGGGGTTGTCGTCGGCCCACTGGGCGCCGGCACGCAAGCCGTCGGCAGCGGCGCTAAGCGCGGTGTCCAGCGCGCCCAAGTGCGCCAATGCATGGGGTTCGGCATGGGCGAGGCAATGGCGGCGCAAGGCTTCACCCACCGCCTGGGCCGCGCCAAACCAGCACGCGGCAATACCTGCGCCGCCTTGCCAGAAACCCGGACGCTGCAAATAGGCGCCCGGAGGCCCGATGCAATGCCCGCGCGCCTGTTCGAAATTCACCGACACGCTGCCGGTAGCCGCCATGCCGACGGCGTGCCAACCCTCGTCCAGCACCGTGACGCCTGGCTGTTGCAGGGAAACGGCGACTAGCTGTTGTTGGCCTTCTTCGTCCCAGCACGTAAGCAGCGCGTGGCTAATCTGCGTGGCGCCGGAACACCAGGCTTTGCGCCCGTCCAGGCGAACATCCTGGGCGGAGGTGCGCGAGTTGATATGCACTTTTGCCTGCGGCGGTTCTGCGGCCCACATGCCCCATGTGCTGTCGGCGGGCATGGCGTAGCGCGCGGCTTGGTCCACGCAATCGACCTCGGCCAGAATGGCCAAGGCGTCGGTGTGGCCTTCGTAGAGTTTGCACAGGCTCAGATCAGTCGCCGCGACGCTGGCCAAACCGCGCCAGCGGTGCAACGTGGCGCCGCTGGCGGGATAGGGAAGGCGGTCGAGGCCTTCGTTGACCAACTGTTTGAGCACCTGGCCCGGTTGTCGAACCGGGCAGGTGAGGGCGGCGAGAAACGCCTGCAGGTCGGCGTCGCTGTAGTGACGTTCCATGCGGCGGTCTCCGTTGAGGGCCAGCGTTACGCGTTGGCGTCGCGCTGCAGCTCGAACAACAACAGTGAACGGCTGGTGACGGTGAACTCGTCGCCAAACTCGAACACTTCGTGGCTGTGGTCTTCGGGACGATTGCTGTCCAACAAGCACTTCCAGTTCATGCCCTGGGCGACTTCCGGCAGGGTGAAGTTGACCACGTCATGGTGCGAGTTAAGCACCAGCAGCAAGGTCGCGTCAGCGCCTTTGCGGCGGATGCCGGTGGGTTGCGCACGACCGTCCATGAGCATGCCCAGGCAGCGGGCATGAGGGTCTTGCCACTGCTCTTCAGTCATCTCGTTGCCGCACGGCGACAGCCAGGTGACGTCCTTGACCCCGAGTTCCTCGTTGTACTGGCCAACCAGGAAGCGGCCACGACGCAGGATCGGGAAGGCTTTGCGCAGGCTGATGACCCGTCGCGTGAACTCCATCAGGCTGCGGCCTTCGTCGTCCAGCTCCCAATCCACCCAGCCGATCTCGTTGTCTTGGCAATACACGTTGTTGTTGCCGCCCTGGGTGCGACTGAATTCGTCGCCGGCCACCAGCATCGGTGTGCCTTGGGACAGCAGCAACGTCGCCAGCATGTTGCGCATCTGGCGCAGGCGCAGGGTGCGAATTTCCGGGTCGTCGGTCGGGCCTTCGGCGCCGTGGTTCCACGAGATGTTGTTGTCGCTGCCGTCGCGGTTGTCTTCACCGTTGGCGTCGTTGTGTTTGTGGTCGTACGACACCACGTCGCGCAGGGTGAAACCGTCGTGGGCGGTGATGAAGTTCACCGAGGCAAACGGGCGGCGGCCGCGTTGGTTGAACAGGTCGCCGGACGCTGTCAGGCGGCTTGCCAGTTCGGCGACTTGGCCTTCGTCGCCGCGCCAGAACGCGCGCACATTGTCACGGAAGCGGTCGTTCCACTCGGCCCAGCCCGGCGGGAAGCCGCCGACCTGATAGCCGCCGGGACCGCAGTCCCACGGCTCGGCGATGAGTTTGGTTTTGCTCAGCACCGGGTCCTGGCGACAGGCAACCAAGAAGCTGTGGCGCTCGTCGAAGCCATCGGCGTAGCGGCCGAGAATGGTCGCCAGGTCGAAGCGGAAACCGTCCACGCGCATTTCCGTGGCCCAATAGCGCAGCGAGTCGGTGACCATTTGCAGCACGCACGGGTGGCTCAGGTCCAGCGTATTGCCGGTGCCGGAATCGTTGATGTAATGGCGTTTATCGCTGGGCAGCAGGCGGTAGTAACTGGCGTTGTCGATGCCGCGCATGCTCAGGGTCGGGCCCATCTCGTTGCCCTCGGCCGTGTGGTTGTAAACCACGTCGAGCAGCACTTCCAAACCCGCGTCGTGCAGGTGGGCGACCATTTCTTTGAATTCGTTGATATGCCCGCTCGCCGAGTAGCCGGCGTGGGGCGCGAAGAAGGCGATGGTGTTGTAGCCCCAATAGTTGTTCATGCCTTTTTCGAGCAGGTGTTTGTCGTCGACAAACCCGTGCACGGGCAGCAGCTCGATGGTGGAAACGCCGAGCTTTTTGATGTGCTGCAGCAGGTCCGGGTTCATCAGTCCGGCGTAGGTGCCACGCAGGTTTTCAGCCACGGCGGGGTGACGCATGCTGGTGCCGCGCACGTGGGCTTCGTAAATGATCGTGCTGTCCCACGGCACGCGCACATGGGGGCGCTCGCCCCAGGTGAACGCTGGGTCGATAACTTTGCTTTTCGGCACGAATTTGGCGCTGTCGCGCTTATCGAAACTGAGGTCGGCGTCTTTGTGGCCGATGGTGTAGCCGAACAGCGCTTCAGACCATTTCAGCTTGCCAACCAACTGTTTGGCGTAGGGGTCGATCAACAGTTTGTTGGGGTTGAAACGGTGCCCGGCCGAGGGCTCGTACGGGCCGTATACGCGGTAGCCATAAATTTGCCCGGGGTGCGCGTCGGGCAGGTAGCCGTGCCAGATTTCGTCGGTGTATTCAGGCAGCACGATGCGTTCGAGTTCGGTTTCACCGGTGCTGTCGAACAGGCACAGCTCCACTTTCGTGGCATGGGCGGAGAACAGCGCAAAGTTGACGCCGAGGCCATCCCAGGTTGCGCCCAGGGGGAACGGATGGCCTTCAGAAATGCGCGATTGCCGCACGACTTGCGGCGCCCCAGTGGGCGATTTATGCGGCTTGGTCATGGGTGACGATTCCTTCGATTCAACATTGAATTCCGATAACGATCACTTCACGCCGACTAGCCTGTGATTCAGGCCTTAGGCGGTTTGGCGGCCGGTTTTTTTGCCGCGGCTGGTTTGTTGGCAGCCGGTTTAGCGGGCTTGCTGTCAGTAGATTTGGCTGGCGCAGCGGCTTTCGGTTCAGGTGATTTTTCGGCGGTTTTTTTCGCCGCAGGTTTTGCTGGCTTGGCTTCCAGCAACGCGGGTTTTTCAGCCTTGGCGGCCGGTTTTTTCGCCGCTGGAATCGCCGGGTTCGGCGCCGGCAAGGTTTTACCTTTGACCGTTTTCTTCGCGGCCGGCACGCCGGCTTCGGAGGCGGCCAGCTTCAGCGCCATTTGCCAATGGCGTTCGGCTTGGCCTTCGGGTTTGCCTTCCGATTCCCAGATTTGGAATGCGAATTCACTAACGCGTTTTTCGTCGATGCTCATGGCCGAGGCTCCTGAAAGGGGTGAAGCAAAGTGACCGGGAAATCCCGCAGGAGGTGGGCGACGTCAAGGCGACCGTCCACCGGGGTGTGGCTGCTGGCAGTAAAAGCGCTGATCAGCGTGTGACGGCTGAGTTCGGGCGGCAGCACGAGGTGCGTGTCACCCCAGGCGCTGGCAGGAATCAATGGCGTGGCGCTGTCACCGAGCAGGTTCGCGGCCAGGCGCGGTACCAGCACGATCACAAACTGCTCATCGTCGACATAACGGGCGAACGCCAACACGCGGTCGGCCTGACTGCCAGCGACGGTCAGCGGCCGGTAACTGCCGGCCGAAAACACCTGTGGCTGGCAGGCGCGCAGGTGCAAGGTGTGGCGAATCAGGCCCTGTTTCAACGGGCCGTCGGCCCAGTGCGCAAGCTGCTCGCTAATGGCTTTGGGCTGGCTCAAGGCGCCCTGGCGCGCGGCGAAATCCACCGGGCGGCGGTTGTCCGGGTCGACCAGGCTGAAGTCCCAGAATTCGGCGCCCTGGTACAGGTCGGGTACGCCGGGCGTGGTCATGCGCAGCAGCGTCTGCACCAGGCCATTGAGGGCGCCGGCGGGCGCTAGCGAGGCCGCCGCGTTGGCGATGTCTTTGCGCAATTCCAGGGCTTCGGGGCTTTGCAGCAGTTGCTGCAAGAAGCTGCGGCAAGCGCCTTCGTAAGCCTCGTTGTTGGCGCTCCAGCTGCTGCGCAGTTTGGCTTCGCGCAGCGCTTTTTCCTGCCAGCCAACCAAGCGCTGGAAGTAGGCGTCCAGGCCGGTTTGGTCGTCACCAGCCAGGCCTAGGGGCCAACTGCCGAGCAGGGTTTGGTACAGCATCATTTCGTCGCCGGCACTCGGCGCCATGCCGTCGGTGAGTTCTTGGCGCAGCGGCGCCGCCATCGGCCACCAGCGGTCGATGTGCTCCACCAGCCAGGTTGAGCGCTCACTGATGGCCGCCAAGCGCGCACGGGTGTCTTCGCCGCGTTTGTGGTCGTGGGTGGCGGTGGTCAGCAGGTTGTTGGGCAGGTGCTCGGCGCGGCGTTGCCAGCTCGCTTCGATCTCGGCCACCGGCGCGCTGAAGTGCTGCGGGTCGAAGCCCACATCGTTGCGCGACAGCAGCACGGCGCTGCGGTAGCACGCGGTGTCTTCCACGGCTTTGGCGGCAGCGGGCGAGGTGAGTTGTTGAAAGCGCGTGAGCATTTTCTGCCGCTGCCGGCGCGCCGGGCCTGGGGGCAACTGACGCAGTGCTTCGCCACCCAGCCAGCGGTCGAGGTAGTCGAGAATCGGCCAGTCGGCTTCGCTGAGGTTGTTGCGCGCGGCTTCCAAGGCTTGAGCGAAGAACAGCTGATCCTGCTCGGAACGGCCATGCCCGCCGGCATAGGTGCGGTACACCGGGAAGTGCACGATCAATTCCAGCAGCGCACGGCGGATGGAGCCGAGCGTCAGGTCGCGGGTATAAACGTCATCGCGGGCGACCAACAACAAGCCCTGCGCCAGCGCTTCAAGGTCGCCGGCCAGGGTGCCGTTGAGCACCAGGTTTCGCGCCTCGCGCACCTCGTCCATAAAGTTGGCGGTTCGGCCGCTGCGGGTTTCCCACAGGTCGGCCAATTGCAGTTGGCCAATGGGGTCGTGCTGCAGGAGCGACACCTCGTTCATAAATTCGTAGCCGGTGGTGCCATCCACCGCCCAGTTGGTGGGCAACTGCTCGCCGGCGCCGATGATTTTTTCCACATAAATCGGGAACGGCAGCGCCTTGCCCTGAGCGTCGCGCAGCTCGCTCGGGCGTTTGTTCAGCAAGCCGTTCACTCGCCGGCGCAGTTTGCGGCAGTAGCTGCCGGGGTTGGCCAGACCATCGACGTGGTCGATGCGCAGCCCGTCCACCAAGCCGCGCTGAATCAGCTCGAAAATTTTCGCGTGGGTGGCTTCGAACACGCGGTTGCGCTCAACCCGCAAGCCGCCCAGTTCGTTGATGTCGAAGAAGCGCCGCCAGTTGATGTCGTCAGCCGCGGTGCGCCAGCTCGCCAGGCGATAGTGCTGGCGTTCGAGCAGGCGGTGCAGGTTGTCGAAGGCGTATTGGTCAATGCTGCCGCTGTCGTCGATTTTGCCGCTCACCACTTCGAAGTGGCTGACCGCCTCGGCCAGCGCCAAGCCCACGTCCGGCACCTGGACCGCCTCGGCAAGATCCGCGCGAATTTGTCGGGCGCTGTGCCCAGGCCATGGGGTCGACGTCGAGGCTTTCGAAGCGCGCGGCGAAGGCTTGCAGCGTCGCGTCTTCGCTGGTCTTCAGCACGTCGGCGTAGGTGGGAGGGCAGAGCGGGAAGCGGTGTTCGTAGTGCTGGGCATACAAGCTGCCGGTTTCGGCTTCGAACTTCAGTTCGATTTCCCCGGCGCCGAGCACTTCGCCGTAATCGGTGCGCAGGAAGGGCACCAGCAGTTGGCCGACCATCAGCGGGTCGTGGGAGCGCCACTGAATGTCGAAGAAATTCGCGTAGGGGCTGGTCGGGCCCCATTCGAGTACGTCGAGCCACCACGGGTTGGCGTCGCCGCCCACGGCCATGTGGTTGGAGACGATGTCCAGCAGCAAGCCCATGCCATGGGCACGCAGCTCCGCTACCAGGCGCAGCAGCGCTTCTTCGCCGCCTAATTCCGGGTTGATGCGAGTCGGGTCGACCACGTCGTAGCCGTGGGTAGAGCCGGGCCGCGCGGTGAGAATGGGCGAGGCATAGAGGTGGCTGATGCCCAGGTCGGCGAAATAGCGAACCAGCGGCACGGCGTCGTCGAGGGTGAAGTCTTTATGAAATTGCAGACGGACTGTGGCCGTCAGTGGACGTAGTGGCTTAGTCATTGCGGTGTCTCGATGGCGCTAAGTGATCACGGGCGCGGCGCGCTTGGTCGAGGCGTTCCAGCCGTTGGCTCGGTTCGGGGCGGTCGAGCATATCGGCGGCGTTCATGCTCCAGCGGCGGCGCCAGTTGGGGTGCGTGTCGCCGGGGCCGGGCAGGTTGGGTTGTTCGAATTCGCCCATGGCGTCTTCCAACGGCAGCAGCACCAATGGCGCCGGCGTGCTGCCGAGGAACGAGACGCTGGCGTCCAGTTGCTCGGTGATGCTGTTGTCGCGAATGGGCAGCAATGCGCAGTCTTGAAAGGCTTTGTGCAGGTTGTGCTTTTCCCAGTGGCGATGGCTGCGGTCGTCGACGCTCTGTTCGGGCGTCGATTGCCCGGCCATCTCCCGCCATTCGATATCGCGGCCTTGCATCCAGCCGTGCAGGGTGGGCAGGTCGTGGGTGGTGGTGGTCGCCAACGCGTCGTCCGGCCACTGCGGTGCGGGAATAAAGGCGCCGTCCTTTTGCTCGAACAGCAGCACGCGCATGCCGAGCAGGCGGCTTCGCCCGAGTTCTTCACGCAAACCGTCGGGCACAGTGCCGAGGTCTTCGCCAATCACCAGTGCGCGGTTGCGCCACGACTCCAGCGCCACCAGGCGCAGCAAGTCTTGGAGCGGATAGTTCAGGTACGCGCCGGCTTGCGGCGGCGCGCCCTGCGGAATCACCCACAGGCGTTGCAAGCCCATCACATGATCGATGCGCACACCGCCTACGTGGGCAAGGTTGGCTTGCAGCATTTCGATAAAGGCGCGGTAACCGTTGCGGCGCAAGCCGTCTGGTGAGAACGCCGAGATGCCCCAGCTCTGGCCCTGACGGTTGAGGATGTCGGGTGGCGCGCCAACGGTGAGGCTTTGCAACAGTTCGTCCTGGCGCGACCAGGCCTGGCTGCCGGCGCCATCGGCACCCACGGCCAGGTCGGCGATCAGGCCAATTTTCATCCCGGCGTTCAACGCAGCGGCCTGGGCGCGGCCCATGCTGCGCGCCATCAACCATTGGCAGAAGGCGTGGTAGCCAACTTCCTGGGCGTGGTCGGCGGCGAACAGGTCGACATTGGCATGGTGCGGGTCGCGGTAATGCTCCGGCCAGGTGCGCCAGTCGCCGGACATTTCGTTGCGCACCATAAAGCCCTGCAAGGCTTCGAAGCGGCAGTGCTGCAACAGTGCGTCGCCGCCGCACAGCAAGAACTTATCGAAGTCCGGCGTCAGCGCGTTGTGCTGGTCGCGGAAGGTTTGATAGAGCTGGCGCAGCAGGCGCTGGCGGCTATCCGTGACGCCCGGCCAGTCGACCAGGTCGAGGCTTTCGAGCTGTTTGCGGTTGTCGTGCAGGCCACAGATTTGCAGCGCGTCGTTGACGGCCGCGTCGCCAAGAATCATGTCTGGCGCGGCGTGCAAGGCGTTGAACAGTAAGCGGCTGGAGGGCGAGTACGGACTGTACTGGCCCGGCCAGGCGCTGAACATGGCGTGCATGGGGCTGATGGCCAGCGCGTCGGCGCCATGGTGGGCAGCGCTGCGCGCCAGGTCGGCAAGCGCCTGCATATCGCCGAGCCCGCCGTCGTTATTACGGCGCAGCGAATACACCTGTGCGGTCAGGCCCCAGATGTGCCGGCGCTGGCCGTCGGTCAACTCTTCCACGCTCAGGCAGGCGGGCGGGGCGACGGCGACGGTGATCAGCCGCTCGCCAATTTGCAGGCGGTGATAACCGTAGTCGGCAATGGCCGGCAGGCAGCCGTGGCCATCGAGACGCCCGTCCACTCGACGGCCGTTTTCCAAATGCAGGCTGAAGGGCGTGTTGGCGCCAAACTCGCTGGCCAGTGACAGCGGCTTGTGCATCTCGTGGGTCAGCAGCGGATCGAGTTCGCGGCGGTGCTGTTGCTGTTCAAGGTGCGCCAGGCTGGCCGCGATTTGTTGCGGGCTTTGGGCCGCGTATCCCAGGGCTTCGACCAACGCTCGTTGGGCGTCGGGATCTACGCGTTGCGGCCGGCCGTTGGCGTCTACCCAGTCGACGCTCAGTCCTGCTGCGGTAGACAGGCTGGCCAGTTGCTCGTCGCTCATGCGCTTTCCTCTAATGATGCCAATGCGCTAAATGGGCCGCGCAAGCCTTGTTGCGCAGCGTGCAAGTCGATGCGGTTGCCGAAGATGACGCGCGCCGCCGGCCCCAACGGCGGGGCGCTGACGGGCTGGCTGCTGAGGTTGAGGTCAATGCGCAGCTTGCTGCCGTCGCCCAGCGTCCAGTTGGCGCTCACGGCTTTGTCGCCCAGCACTTGCACATGGCCGGGGCGGCTGCCGGGAAGTAGCGGCACGATTAGCTGCTGACGCAGCTCCAACAACTTGCGGTAGTAAATGCGCCAGGCTTGATGGCTGGGCTCGATGTCCGGCGCGTAGTCGGGCAGCGAGGCGTTGAAGGTGCCGAGTTTGTTCGGGTCGGGAATGCTGTCGCGGATGGCAGCATCCTGGAACACGGCGAAGTCTTTGAACTCGTTGCGCCGGCCATCGCGCACGGCAACGGCCAGTTCGTCATGGTGGTCGGTGAAGAATAGAAATGACTGGCGTGAGCCCCATTCCTCGCCCATGAACAACAGTGGAATCATCGGCGACAGCAGCAACAGCACAGTGGCGGCCTTCAAGGCGTCCGGGTCGCAGAGGGTGCTTAGCCGCTCGCCAAAGGCACGGTTGCCCACTTGGTCGTGGTTCTGCAGAAACAGTACGAAGGCGGTGGGCGGCAGGTGCCCGCTGGGTTCGCCACGGGTGTGCCCGTGACGATTTTCCTGGCCCTGGTAGACGAAGCCTTCTTGCAGGCAGCGGGCGAGTTTCTCGGTCGGCTGCTGGCAATAATCCTGGTAGTAGCCCTCGTGCTCGTCGGTGAGCAACACGTGCAAGGTGTTGTGGCCGTCGTCGTTCCACTGTGCATCGAAGCCGGCTTGCAGCAATTCGGCGCTGTTGTGCTCGTTTTCCAGCACCAGGTGCAGGTGACGATCCAGGGGCACCGAGGCGCGCAGGCGCTGGGCCATTTCGATCAGAAAGTCTTTCTCGCTGATGGCGTGCACCGCGTCGAAGCGCAGGCCGTCGACGCGGTAGTCGTGCACCCACATCAGCGCGTTTTCGATAAAAAAGTCACGCACCTGGGCGCGGCGGAAGTCGATAGACGGGCCCCAAGGCGTGGTGATGTCTTCGCGAAAGAAATCCTTGGCGTACAAGCCGAGGTAATTGCCGTCTGGCCCGAAGTGGTTGTAGACCACGTCGACAAACACCATCAGGCCCAAGCCATGGGCGGTGTCGATCAGATGGCGCAGCTCATCGGGGCTGCCGTAGTTGTGCTGCGGCGCAAACGGCAGCACGCCGTCGTAACCCCAGTTACGTTCGCCGGGAAACTGGTTTATCGGCATCAGTTCGATGGCGGTGACGCCCAGCTCGCGTAAATCGGCGAGCCGCTGCTCAACACCGGCAAAGCCGCCCAGCAGTCCTACATGCACTTCGTACAACACCGTTTCGTGCCATGGCCGGCCGCGCCAGTCGGCTTGTTGCCAAGCGTAGGCGGTGGGGTCGGTTACCAGGCTGAAGCCGTGCACGGTGTCTTGCTGGGCGCGAGAGGCGGGGTCGGGTACTTGCTGGCCGCCGTCGATGCGGTAGGCGTACGCGCCTCCAATCGGGCAAGGCAGCTCGGCGCGAAACCAGCCCTCGGTCTCTTTCTGCAAGGGCTGCGCGCTGCCATCGGCAAACACCACGTCAACCGTGTTGGCTTGCGGTGCCCAGAGCGCGAAGCGGGTGAGTCCCTCCGCTACGGGGAGGGCGCCGTGTGCCGGCCGGGTGGTCGGCGCCGACATCACCATTGCCCTCGCGCACGGGCGGCTTTTTGTTGCAGCAGGTCTTTGTACAGACGGTCGTAGGGTTCAACCGACTGCTTCCAGAACAGCGGCGAGGCCATGGCGCGGCAGCGCATGGCGTTCAGCAGCTCGGGGTATTGGAAAACCGTGAGGGCGCGCTGCACCGCGTCTTTGTAGCTCTCGGCGGTAGCGTCGCGGAACAGGAAGCCGGTGACGCCATCTTCGATGGTGTCGGCCAGGCCGCCGGTCTTGCGCGCGATGGGTAGCGAACCAAAGCGCTGGGCGTACATCTGGCTCAGGCCGCACGGCTCGAAGCGCGACGGCATGAGCAGGAAGTCGCTGCCGGCAAACATGCGGCGGGCGTCGGTTTCGTTGAAGCCGACTTTCACACCGACCCGACCGGGGTAGCGTTTGGCCATTTCGGTGAGGGCCTGTTCCAGCTCCGGCTCACCGCGACCGATCACCGCCAGGCGACCGCCGCCTTGAACGATGGTGTCGACCACTTCGAGGGTCAGGTCGATACCTTTTTGCTGCACCAGACGCGAGACCACGGCGAACAGGGGGCCGCTATCGGCATCCAGGCCAAACAGCTGCTCGACGTATTCGGCGTTTTGTTTCTTCCCGCCCAGGTTGTGCATGCTGAAGTTGGCAATCAGGTGGGTGTCGGTGCGTGGGTCCCAGCTTTCGTCGATGCCATTGGTGATGCCGCTGAGGCTGCCCTCGTTGGTCTTCACCTGAAGCATGCCTTGCATACCGCAGCCGAACGCCTCGGTGGTGATTTCCTGGGCATAGGTATGGCTGACGGTGGTGATGTGGTCGGCGTAGGTGATGCCGGCCTTGAGCAGCGACAGCTTGCCGTAGAACTCCATGCCTTCCGGCCCGCAGGCTTCCGGCGGCAGGGCGAGTTCGGGGCTGCAATGCATGTCGATCATTCCCTGGTAGGCCAGGTTGTGAATGGTGAACACGCAGGGCGTGTCTTGCTCCTGCCACTTCATATAGGCGGGCGTGAGGGCCGTCGGCCAGTCGTTGGCGTGGACCAGGTCCGGGCACCAGCTGATGCAGGCGGTGCCGGCGGCGATGTCGGCAGCGGCCATGCCCAGACGGGCGAAGCGGATATGGTTGTCTGGCCAGTCGCGGCTGTTGACGTCGCCATAGGGCGTGCCTTCGCGCTCGTACAGCTCGGGGCTGATCAGCACGTACACGATCAGGCCGTCGGGCAAGTCCATGCGGCCGATCTTGCACGAAGGAAGCGCGGCATGGCCTTTAACTTCGCCGATCACGCGCAGCGGGTGGCCGCTTTCCAGCACTTGCGGGTAGCCGGGAATCAGCACCCGAATGTCATGTTGGCCGGAGAGGGCGCGGGGCAGGGCAGCGGACACATCGCCAAGGCCGCCCACCTTGATCAAGTCAGCCAGCTCGGACGTCACGAAGAGGATTTTTTTCTTATTGGGATACAGCGTTTTTGGCTTGGTGCTTTCAACCGGAGGTTGAGCCTTGGGGGCGACAATCGAAGCGAAATCGTCTAACCGTTCCATCGCTAGTGCAGTTCCCATGTGTTCCTCCCGTGGCGCCGGTCGTTCACGAGCCGGCGCTCATTTCGCTAAGTCGACCGCGCAAAAAAAGATTGTCAGTCGCGTAAAAAAACGCTTCGCATCGGCTACGCCAATACGAATTCGAATAAGTGTGTTGGAGTGGTTTGGCCCTGTCGGAACAGGTCTTGCCCCTACGTAAGTGCTGACTGGCCGGTCCGCGAAAAAGTTTCTACTTTTTTCCCAGTCAACCGCTCGTCGTGCGCAGCGGCGGCAAGGCGCGCTGGCCGATTACACGGGGGGTTGGCGTTCCGGTTCGGCAATCGGCTCGTGCACGTGGGGATCCACCACGTGGTGGGTCGGACTGCTTTGAAACGCAGCGCGCAATTGCGGCAGGCAATCGGGGTGTTTGTGGCTGATGAAATTGATCAGGTTCTCGCGGATATAGCAGCGCAAGTCCCAGCCGCTGGACGAGTCGCGCGAGCTCACCAACACGCGCAGTTGAATGGCGCGGTCGGACGTGTCGACCACCTGCAGCACGCTGACACGGCCGTCCCACAATTGCGGCACTTGCTTGAGCAGGCGTTCGAGTTCCTTGCGCAGCGGCTCAAGCGGAATGGCGTAGTCGACCCAGAAGATGACGGCGCCTGTTAGCGAGGACGAGGAGCGGGTCCAGTTCTGAAACGGATTCTCTATAAACCATTGCAGCGGCACGATGAGGCGGCGGTCGTCCCAGATGCGCACAACCACGTAAGTGCCGGTGATTTCCTCGATTCGGCCCCATTCGTTCTCGACGATCACCACGTCGTCCAGGCGGATAGGCTGCGTCATGGCGATTTGTAGGCCCGCAATCAGATTGCCCAAAACCGGCTTGGCCGCGAAGCCCACCGCCAAGCCCGCGACCCCCGCCGACGCCAACAGGCTGCCGCCGAATTGGCGGGCGCTGGGGAAGGTCATCAGCATGGCGGCCAGGCCGAACAGCAGGACGAAGAAACTCAGGGTGCGTACCAGCACGCGGGTTTGCGTTTGGATGCGGCGGGCGCGCAAGTTGTCGGCGATGTCCACCGGGTTGTGAATCAGGATCATCTCCTGCACCGCGGCCACCGCCCGCAGGCCCAGCCAGGTAAAGGCGCCGATGATGGCCAAGGTGGTGACGTGGCGCAGCGGGCCGATCAGGCGGAAGCTGTCGTCGGCTGCAGTCCACACAGTTTGCAGCCCGAGCAGGGGCAACAGCACGCAGACCGGATCGCGTAGCTGCCTCACCAATTCACGAGGAAACGCAAAGGGTTTGGCCAGGCGCGCAAGGACCCGGGTTACCAGCCGTGCTGCAAGCATTAGCACCAAGACGGTGATGGCAGCGGCGAGCACTGTTTTCAATTCGGCGATAGGAAACTGGCGTTGAAAATCCTCAAGCATCGGAAAGGGCTCTGTTGGCTAAGCGTGTTTTAGTGACCGGGGCAGGGCGAGGGGGTTCAGGTGGTTTCAGGATGCAATTTGCATGATGGCCAACCGGGTACTTCGTGCAGATTGCCTGCGAAGCACGCTTTGTTGGTTTTTCAAGTGATTGAAATATAACGAGAAAAATAGTTTCTGCAGGTTGGCGTTCATCTTGCAATTTTAGTCCTGAGCGAATAGACCTTCTTCAGGAGCACGTCATGCAACTTCTTACCGATCTTTATGTATCTGCCTTCCCAAGCCATGACGTGTCGTTGCAACCACGCCCGGACGGCACCTTTGTGCTGGCCCTGAAAAGCGCCAATAACGAAGCGCTGATCAAAGTGATCGCCGGAAAAACCGTTTACAGCCAAGCCGCTGCCAACGACGAAATTCTGAGCATCAAACGCGAAGTGCTGATCCGCGATAACGCATTGAGCGGCACCAGCGCTCACTGCACCGCGCACAAGCTTCCGACCTACAGCGGTCAGGAACTGAGCCTGCGCGCCATGCAGACCCTGTTCAACCGCCGTCGTATTTCTTTCTAACCCGTCTTAAACCCGTCGTTTAAAGCAGGAGGCGACCATGAACGCATCGACAAAAAGTATTGGAAAGTTTCTTTAGCGACCGCCTGGCTGGCGAAGAGTTTGTGGTGCGCCTGCCAGAGTTGTACGCCCAGGTGCCGGACGAAACCCCGCCAGAAGTGCCCGATGACGTGCCGCCAGAACTGCCCCGTGGCGAACCGGGCGAAAACCCCGAGCTGCCGCAACCGCAAGACGCGCGCTACGCCTGACAGTAACAAAACCGCAAACAGTGAACGCTTGCCATCGGAACCGGTCGGTTGTGTAGGGCGTGACGAACTGTCGTTACGGCCACCGAACGAAAACAAGGAGAAGGTTATGGTCGCTTTTGAAGCGTTGGCCCGCGAGCTCGAGGCCCACCCGCAAAATGTTCATGGCTGGGAACGCGCAATGTGCATTACCAGCGGTGCCGCCATGGTTGGCACCGGCCTGCGCCGCGGGGGCGTGATAGGCAGTGTGCGCGCTGCCTTGGGCAGCATCATGTTGCTGCGCGGTCTTACCGGCCGTTGCCCGGCGAAGCGAGTGATTGTTGAACGTCAGGATGAACTGCTGGCAATCAAGGCCAGGTTGCAGTCCGCTTCGGACCAACTGACTGCACTTCACGCAGCCAGCGCGAAAAAAACAAAATAATACCGAGCTGTCTAACCACTGCGCCGACGCCACCACTTATGGGGCGTCGGCGTTCTGCGTTATACCGCCGACAAACGCGCACATTGCCAGGCTCCCGCCCTGGCTTAAGGAATCTCTGCCATGTACTCCAAGTGTGTGGTTTCGCTGCTTCTGCTTATTGCTGTACTGCCCGCAAACGCTGATTGGCTGGAAATACCCGATGGTCGAAGGGTCAACGGCCAAGACACCATCGAAGTAATCAACCTGCTCGACGGCACGCTGAAGTTCGCGCTGACCGCCGCCGGGCGCGACGACCTCACCTGCCGCATGCGCGGCGTCGCCAAAAAACAGAGCCCTGGGGTTTACAGCTATCAGGAAAGCACCAGCCAATGCGTGCTGCGTATTTCCGCCCAAGCCGATCGTTTGGTTGCCGAAGACCTTGGCGACAACTGCCGCGCCGTCTACTGCCCGCAGAAAGCCAGCATCGGTGTGCGCAGCTTCAAGCTGGGCGAGCAAATGCCGTTGACGGAGCAGATTAGTGGGGCGTGGTAAGTCGCAAAAAGCTCAATCACGCTGTTTGCCACAATGCGCCGTCATCGCGGCGAAAGCGGGCACGTGATCCTTGCGTAGAAAGCCGTGCTCGACCGCGATCGGTCGGGCGCTTTCAGAAAAACGCGAAATGCTTCGCGCGGGCCTAGGCGCGAGCCGCCATTACTCCTTCTTTAGCTAGATCCTTCCCAAACCCAACTCCAATGAGTCCTGCGGGCAAGCCGCGCAGCGCTTGGCATGCTGGTTCGGCTGATAAATGGATTATCAGCTTTACCACTAAGTAACACATAGGTTACTATTCGAATGCCAAGAGTCGTTGAGTATTTACGCAAGGATGAGTCCAGCCCCTATAAGCGATGGTTCGATTCGCTGTCTATTCAGGCAGCTACGAAGGTGTCTATTGCGCTGGTCCGGATGGAGTTGGGCAATACGTCAGCCATCAAGTGGTTCAGCGGTATTGGCGAGTACCGAATCGATTGGGGGCCGGGTTATCGCATTTACCTGGCAAAGGAACGCGACACGTTGATCGTCTTGTTCGGCGGCGGCACCAAAGCCACTCAGCCCGCCGACATCCACAAGGCACAAGCGCTGTTCGCAGAATACAAAGCACGTAAAGCCGAGCTGATTGCCAGCGGAGCCGGCATAGAGGAGACGCCACCATGGCGCTAACCCGCGATTTCAAACAAACCATCGTCGACCGCGTTGAACGCGAACCGGCGTTCGCCCAATCTCTGCTTCACGAAGCCGCCACACTTTTCCTTAATGGCGAACCCGACGTTGCGCGTCTGGTGCTGCGCGATCTGGTGAACGCCACCATCGGCTTCGAACAGCTCGCCGTCGAAACGCAAAAACCGAGCAAAAGCCTGCACCGCATGTTGTCGCCCACCGGCAATCCCAACATGGATAACCTGGCCGCCATCTTCAATGCGCTACGAACTGCACTGCGCCTGCAAATTGAAGTTCACACGGTGCCGGCCAACTGAGTTCATCCATTCCACGGCAGCCAGAGCCGTGCCGACAGCCCACCGTCGGCGCGGTTGACCAGCTGTAACTCCCCGCCGTGTTCGCGCACGATGGCTCGTGCTGCCGAAAGGCCTAGGCCGACCCCAGCAGAATTGGGATTCCTTGAACTGTCCAGGCGGAAAAAGGGCTCAAATACCTGCTGCAACGCATGTTCCGGAATGCCGGGACCTCTGTCGTTAACCTCAATTTCAATGCCGGCATCTGTTGTGCGCAGCGACAGCGCAGGCGAGTGCGCGTATTTGAGGGCGTTGTCCACCAGGTTGGTCATCACCCGCTTCAGCCCCACCGGACGCCCGGTGTACACCAGCTTCGACGGTCCGCTAAAAGGCAGCTCGATGGCCTGGTCGCGGTAGTCGTCGCGCAAGGTTTGCAGCAATTCGGCCAGGTCGAACGGCGTGGCCACTTCCAGCCGGGCATCGTCGCGGAAGAAGTCGAGCGCGGCGTTGATCATGCTTTGCATCTCGTCCACGTCGCGGAACAGTTTGCGCTGCTGCTCGCTGTCCTCAATGAACTCGCCGCGCAGGCGCATGCGGGTGAGCGGGGCGCGAAGGTCGTGGGAAATAGCCGCCAGCATCTGGGAGCGATCTGCCACGAAATGTTGGATCTGCGCCTGCATGGCGTTAAACGCGAGAATCGCCTGGCGAATTTCCTGCGGCCCGATTGGCTCGATGGGCGGCGCCCGAAAATCACTGCCAAGCGTCGCGCCGCGTTGGCAAATTGTTGCAGCGGCAAGGCCAGTTGGCGGGTGGCAAACCAGGCGACGGCGATGATGGCGATCAAGCCAAGGCTGACAATAATCGCCAGGCGCACGGCCGGGTCCAGACCCCAGCTGCGATCTGGCGCGGTAAAGGTCAGCCAGCTGTGATCGCGCAATTGCATCACCAACACGTAAGGCCGGTCGCGATTGGGCGCTGGCCAGTCGTCTGGACTGTAACCTTCAACGCTGATGGCAGCAGGGCCGAGCAGCTTGTGCAGCAACGCATCACCTTCTTCGTAACCGTCCACGGTGGCGGGCAGGTCGATTTGTTTGCGCTCGCTAAACCAGTTGACGACAAAGTTCGCTTCACCGCTGGCCCGAGCCAATTCCAGGCGCATGTCAGCAGGCGCGGCTTCGATGATGCGTGCGCTGAGCGCGATCTTCTCCAATAGTCCGCTCTGGGGCAGCGCCGGCTTGGCCCAAACGCCAGCCAATTGGGTAAACACCAGATTCAGCACGAGCGCAGCGGCCATTGCCAAGGCGATGGTCAGGGCGATCCAGCGGGCGATGGTGTCGGTGGGGCGGCGCGGCCAGTTCATCGACGGCTGACGTTAGGGCTGAATTGATAACCGCCGTTGCGCACGGTGCGAATGATGTCCGGCCGTTTGCTGTCGGGCTCGATCTTGCGGCGCAGGCGGCTTACTTGCACATCAATGCTGCGGTCGAACGCGTCATGGGCGTGACCGTGGCACAGGTCGAGCAACTGTTCGCGGCTCAAAATGCGCCCGGGGTGCTCGACGAATACCAGCAGCAACTCGAATTCGCCCGCCGACAGCGGAATCATCACGCCGTCGGGAGAGCGCAATTCGCGGCGGGTAACGTCCAGTTGCCAGTCGGCAAATATCACTATTGGCCGTTCATTATCAGTGAGCGGTTTGGGCGCCTCGCCCGCGCGGCGTTGCACCGCACGTACCCGGGCCAGTAGCTCGCGGGCATCGAAGGGCTTGCTCAGGTAGTCATCGGCGCCCAACTCCAGGCCGATGATGCGGTCGCTCAGTTCGGCCATCGCCGTGAGCATGATCACCGGAATTCGCCACTCGCTGTGCAGCCGCTGGCACAGGCTCAGGCCGCTCTGACCGGGCAGCATGACGTCGAGCACAATCACATCCGGACGCTGCCGGGCGATGGCGGCCCACATGGCGTCGCCATCGGTGGCGACCGCCACCTCGTACGAGTGTTGAACGAAAAACTTCTTCAGCAAGGCCAGGATTTCGACGTCGTCGTCCACGATCAGCAGTCGGTTCACAGGTGGTCGGTTCCGGTGGTGGGGCAGGCCGCTATCTAAAACCATTTGCCCCGACCGGTCATATATTTCAACCGTGCAACATTGCTGCCGCGCCGCCATCAAGCAGACATCTTCGCGCAAAAACCACCCGCCAAGCTCGCCGGCATTCAGTCAAAGGAGAGCGTTATGTCGGCAGTAAAAGCGGTTCAGCTTCTGGGCGTATGTGCGGTGCTGGCGCCACTGGTGGGGGTGCAGCCATACGGAGCGTCAGGTTGATTGCGCGGCGATTGGTTATGAACTGCGCGACCCGCTCGAGCCGGTCAACCGCAGCGTGTTCGGCTTCAACCGCGTAGCCGATGAATACGTGCTGCAGCCGGTGGCCCGTGGCTACGCCAAATTGCCGCAGCCGGTGCAAGACGGCGTGCATAACTTCGCCGCGAACTTTGCCGAGCCCAAGGTATTTGTGAACGACGTGCTGCAAGGCAACGGCCAGCGGGCCATGAACACTGTGGGGCGGTTCACCATAAACACGCTGTTGGGCGTGGCGGGTCTGTTCGACACAGCCGGGCGCATGGGGCTGGTGCATCACAAGGCTGATTTCGGCCAGACCTTTGGTGTGTGGGGCATTGGCGACGGTCCGGTGCTGGAATGGCCACTGCTGGGTTCGGCCAACAGTCGCGACAGCGTCGGGCGGGTGGCCAACTTCCTGTTTTCCCCGTTCGGCGATAACAGCGACACCGTGGCCACCATCGGCACCATTAACACAGTTGGCTCCACCGTAGATGGCCGCGCCGAAGCGCTGCCGCTCACCGATCAACTGGAAACCGGGCCCGACTACTACAGCGCCTTGCGCGACTACCACCGCCGCTGCCCGGGCGCGGTTGGTAGCGGAAGGAAAATTAGGCGCTGTGAACGCGGCCGAGCGCTATCGCGGCTGCGAACTGGAGTAAGCCATGGCTAGTGCCCCGCAACCGGTGCTCGTGGTGCGCCAAGACATCGAACGCCATGACGGCGAATTGCACTACCGCGAGGAGGGCTTGAGCGTTTCCGAGGATGGGCGCGCCCTGGTGCTCAACTGCTACTTCGAAAATTACCGGCCCGGGGCCAGTGCGCTGGTGGTGTGCAGCTATCAGGTGTCGCTGGCGGCGTTTACGCACTGGATGATCAATAGCGGGGAATTGAGGATGCGGGAACGGTAAAACGCGAAGCCGCCCCGCAGAGCGCCCAACCTGTGGGAGCGGCTTTAGCCGCGATGATTGCCCACATGACCCCGTTCTGACTGTTAATCGCCAGGCGCCTCAACCACGGGCAAACCGAAAAACGCCCGCGCGCAGTCAGTGGTATGCGCTGCAAGATACGCCGGCGTTTCCTGCCGATGCGTTGCCACTTCTTTCAAAACCTCAGGCAAATACGCCGGCTCGTTGCGGCCGTTCTTCGGTTTGGGGCGCAATGTGCGCGGCAACAGGTAGGGCGCGTCGCTTTCCAGCATCAGGCGGCCGGCCGGAATTTCCTTCACCAGTGGATGCAGATGGGTGCCCCGACGTTCATCGCAAATCCAGCCGGTGATGCCGATGTGCAAGTCCAAATCCAGGTAACTGAACAGCGCCCGCTTTTCCCCGTGAAGCAATGCACCACAGCTGCCGGCAACTGGTCGCGGTAATCGCGCAGTATCTCCAGCAGCCGCTGGTTGGCGTCGCGCTCGTGCAGGAACACCGGCATCTTCAGCTCCACGGCCAGGGCCAACTGTTCTTCCAGGGCTTTTTCCTGCAACGGACGAGGCGAAAAGTCCCGGTTAAAATCCAGCCCGCATTCGCCAACGGCGCGTACGCGGTCTTCTTTTAATAGGGCGCGAAGTTGCCCGGCCGTTGCGCCGGTCCAACTGCTGGCGTCATGAGGGTGGACGCCCGCTGTGCTGAACAACCGCGCGCCGGTTTCGTCGGCGCGGCGGCACAGGTCCAGGGCTTTTTCGCTGCCCTCCAGGCTGGTGCCGGTGAGCAGCAATTGACGCACGCCGGCCTCAAAGGCGCGGGCGAGCACTGCTTCATAATTCTGGGCAAAGCTGTCGTGGGTCAGATTGACGCCAATGTCGATGAGTTGCATCGTGCTACCTCACTGCGGAGCGGTGCAGCTTACCATCTCCCCATGAACATCTATAAAGCTATAAAATACAGCTATTTATGAGCGCTTGTTAAAGTTGATACACGCTTAGGCTGGCGTCCTGCCGAGCGCTGTGCGACCCTCCGCGCCCTTTGCCGGGGAACCCGCCCCGGTGCCGCCACTTTTAGGCGGCCGATATTGATGGTGCCGCGTCCGTTGGTAGGCGTGGCATCTGGAGACTGAATGACCCGAGCGTTGCTGCTTTTACTGTGCCTGGTGCTGCTGCCGTTGCCGGCGGCTGCGCGTTTGGCCGGGCCGCAGGAAGGCTGGCAGCATCCGAGTCAGGTGCGCGACCTCAGTAAAATTCGCAGCAGCGGCGTATTGCGAGTGCTGGTCAACCAGAGCCGTAATAGCTCCGGCGAAGTAAAAGGCCAAGCCATCGGCCTTGAATACCACCGCCTACGCGCCTTCGAGCAGTACCTCAACCGCAACGCCCGCGACGGCCGCCCGCTAACCCTGAAGATCATCCCCAAAGCCAAAGACCAATTGCTCGGCGCCTTGCAGCGCGGCGAGGGCGATTTGGTGGTGCCCGGCGAATTGCTTAACGCCCGCAGCGGCCAGGACGTCAGCCCGAGCGTGGCGATTCGCGCCCAAGTGCCGCTGGTGCTCGTTGCTCGCCAAGGCAGCAAACGCTATCAGCGCCTTGACCAACTGGCGGGCCGCAGCCTGGCATTGCCGGCGGGTAGCGCGGCGGCGGAGGCGTTGGAAACCGTCAACCAGCAATTGGCGTTGCGCAAATTGGCGCCCATCAGCGTTGAATGGGTCGACCCCAGCCTGGCCGTCGAAGACGTGCTCGAAATGGTCGAGGCCGGGATTTTCCCGTACACCGCTGTCGAGCTGCCGATTGCCGAGCGCTGGCTGAAAGTGATGCCCAAGCTGCGCATCGATCGGCAACTGGTGCTGAGCGAGCAGGGCGATATCAACTGGTTCGTGCGGCCGGACGCGCCCATGCTGCGGGCCGCCATCGACCGTTTTCTCAGCGGCTATAGCACGCCAACCGATCAGGACGTCGCCTTCCAGCGCATTTACCGCCGCATTTATAAAGTCCATGACCCGCTGGCGCGCAGCGACCGGCAGCGCCTGGAGAAAGTGCGCCCGGTGCTGCAGCGCTACGGCAACGAGCAGGACATCGACTGGCTGGCCCTCGCCGCGTTGGCATTCAAAGAATCGACCCTCAACCCAGCGGCTCGCGGCAGCGGCGGTGCTACCGGCTTGATGCAAATCACCCCGGCGGCCGCGCGCAGCGTTGGCATCAGCGATGTAAAAGGTCTGGAGGGCAACGTGCAGGCCAGCGCCAAGTACCTGGCGCGCATTCGCCGCAACTTCTTCAGTAGCGCGCAAATCAACGAGCGCGAGCGCATGGCCTTTGTGCTCGCCGCCTACAACCTTGGCCCGCAGCGCGTGCAGGGCTTTCGCGCTGAAGCCAAACGACGTGGTCTGAACCCTAACCAGTGGTTCTTCCAAGTGGAACGCATCGCCATGGAGCAGGTGGGCATGGGCGTGGTCAGCTACGTCAACGCGGTGAACAAGTACTACCTGGCGTACGACCGCGAGCGCGAGCAGCTAATCCCCAAAGCGAAAGTAGCGACTACCAAGAAATAACGCCTTCCCGCCGACACCGGAATGGTAGGAGCCAGCTTGCTGGCGAACCCTGCAAATCTCGCTATAAAAACAATGACACATCTACAAATTAGATAGGTTTAACGCGAAAATGCCGCTAGTCGTATCGAATTGATTATTTAGAATACGCCCACCAACACCTACTTAGCCTCAACAAGGAACGCACCATGAACAAGCTGATCAACACCGTACTCGCCACTCGTGCAGGTTTGGGCATCACTCTTCTTCGCGTCGTCACCGGTCTGACGTTCGCTTCCCACGGTTCGCAAAAACTCTTCGGTCTTTTCGGCGGCTACGGCCTGGACGGCACCGGGCAGTGGATGGAAAGCATCGGCATCACCCCGGGCTACCTGATGGCCCTGATGGCCGGCAGCGCCGAATTCTTTGGTGGCTTGGCCCTGGTAATCGGTTTGTTGGTGCGCCCAGCGGCCCTGTCGCTGGTGATCGCCATGCTGGTCGCCATTTTCGCGGTGCACATCGGCAACGGCTTCTTTATGGCCACCAACGGCTTTGAATACGCGCTGATTCTGGCCGTTATCAGCGCCACGCTGCTGGTGGAAGGCGCCGGCAAGTTCTCGCTGGATCGCAAAATTGCTGGCTGATTAATCGCCACAACGAAAAAGCCCGCCGAGTGCGGGCTTTTTTTGCGTTTGGGCAGGACGGCATTTTCTCCCACCCCAGCGCCTTGGGACGAGCATCAACGGCAAGCGGCAAGCCTGGACGCTCTCTAAAACGGCCGGTCGCCCAATATCGTCGCGCGCTGCATCACCCGCCGTTGCGGTCGGTAATCATCCACCGCGTAGTGCTGCGTCACGCGGTTATCCCAAAAGGCGATGTCGTTTTCCTGCCAGCGCCAGCGCACGAAAAATTCGGGTTTGGTGGCGTGGGCGAACAGGAAGTTGAGCAGGGCCTGGCTTTCGGCAGGTTCGAGTTCGTTGATCTTGCTGGTAAAGCCCTCACTCACAAACAGCGCCTTGCGCCCGCTCGCCGGATGGGTGCGCACAACGGGGTGCGATTGCGGTGGATGCTTGCGCCGGGTTTCGTCCCAGCGTGCGTAGTCTTTCGGCGTGCTGCCGTAGCGCTCCAGCGGAAACGAACGGGTGAAATCGTGGGTGGCGGTCAGGCCATCAAGCAGATTTTTCAGCGGCGCCGACAGCGCGTCATACGCGGCAATACCGCTGGCCCACAGGGTGTCGCCGCCTTTGGCCGGCAGCAGCTTGGCGCTCAGTACCGCGCCCATCGCCGGCTCTGGCAGAAAGGTGACGTCGGTGTGCCAGATGGCGTTGTCGCGCACATCGGTGACGGCGGTGTCGAGAATCAGCACTTCGGGCTGTTCCGGCACGTTGGGGTAAATCGGGTGAATGTGCAGGTCGCCGAACTGCGCGGCAAAGCGCGCTTGTTGCTGCGGCGTGATGGGCTGGTTGCGGAAGAACAGCACCTGATGATCCAGCAGCGCCTGCTCGATGGCGCGGCGGTTGGCGTCGCTCAGCGGCTCGCTGAGGGTAACGCCTTCAACCTGGGCGCCCAGGGCGGAACTCAAGGGGGTGATGTGCAGGCTCATGGTCGTTCTCTTACGTGGCAGTGGTGGTGCAAAAAGGGTGTGCGCACAAGGGCGGGTGCGCGTCGGTCATAGCCGACGCGTCAGTGGCTTTGGCCGTGCCAGGGTACGAGGCGGCGTTGCAGGGCGCGCAGGCTCATTTCCAGGGCGAAGGCGATGATGGCGATGACCAAAATGCCGAGGATCACCACGTCGGTGACCAGAAACTGCGCCGCTGACTGCACCATAAAACCCAGGCCGCTGGTGGCCGCGATCAGCTCGGCCGCCACCAACGTCGACCAGCCGACGCCCAGGCCAATGCGCACACCGGTGAGAATGTCGGGCAGGGCGCTGGGCAGAATCACGTGGCGAATCAGCTGCCCGCGCGTGGCGCCGAGCGACTGCGCGGCGCGCAGTTTGGCCGGGTCGACGGTGCGCACACCGGTGGCGGTGGCAATGGCGATTGGGGCGAATATCGCCAGGTAAATCAGCAGCACTTTCGACAGTTCGCCAATGCCGCACCAGATAACGATCAGCGGCAGATAAGCCAGCGGTGGAATAGGGCGGTAAAACTCGATCAGCGGATCGAGAATGCCCTGGGCAATGCGGTGGCGGCCGATGGCGATGCCCACGGGAATGGCGGTGAGTACCGCAATCAGCAGACCCAAACCAATACGCCCGAGGCTTGCGCCCAAGTGCTGCCACAGCGTCGATTCCATGTAACCGGTGGTCGCCAGCAGCCAGCCCTTCTGCAGCACGGCCGAAGGCGGCGGCAGGAACAGCGGTTCGATCAGGCCGAAGGCGGTGACAGCCCACCAGAGTGCCAGCAGTGCGACCAGGGTCAGCACGCTGATGAGGCGGGTGGTGAGCGCCGGGCGCTGCGGTTTCGACTGGGGCAACACATCCAGCGCGGGGCTGGTTTTGCTGGTGCTCAGGCTGGCTTCGTAGCTGCTCATGCGCGGGCCTCCGCTTGAATGGCCAAACGTTGTGAAAACACCTGCGCCAGCACGTGCTCGCGGGTTTCGATAAAACGCGGATCCGACTTGATCGCCCGTGCCGGTTCGCCGGCGGCATAGCGCTGGCCGAAATCCAGCTGCAGCCGCTCGACAATCTGGCCCGGATTGGGCGCCAGCAGCACCAGATCGGTGGCCAGAAACACGGCTTCTTCGATGTCGTGGGTAATCAGGAACACCGGCTTGGCGCTGCGTTGCCACACTTGCAGCAGAAGCTCTTGCATCTGTTCGCGGGTAAAGGCGTCGAGCGCGCCGAAGGGTTCGTCCATCAGCAGCACCCGTGGGTCGGCGGCCAGGGCGCGGGCCAGGCCGACGCGCTGTTTCTGTCCGCCCGACAACTGCCAAACCTGGCGCTGTTCAAACCCGGCAAGGTCGACCAGTGCGAGCATTTCACGCGCCTTGGCTTGCCGCGCCGGCCGCGCCACGCCCGCCAGTTGCAGGCCGAAGGCGACGTTGTCCAACACGTTTTGCCAGGGCAGCAGGGCGTCGTCTTGAAACACCACACCGCGCTCGGCGCTCGGGCCTTGCACCGGCACGCCATCAAGCGTGATGCGGCCACCGCTCGGCGCGACGAAACCGGCAATCAAATTAAGCAGCGAGGTTTTGCCGCTGCCAGACGGCCCGAGCGCCACCAGCAATTGCTGTGGGCCCAGGGTCAGGGAAATGTCGGCCAGCACCGGGGCAGAATTGCCCGGATACCGTGCGCTGATGCGCTCCAGTTGGAGTAAGGCCATGTGAGGTGTCTCTCTGTGTGATGGGGCCGCTGTGGGGGGAGGCGTGCCTGGATTGTCGTTTTCAGGAATCGAGGCTGAAGCCTCTCCTACAGGTTCGTGGTAGTCGCTGAACTCACTGCACGAACTGGCTGCTCACATACGGCGAGTAATCGGCCAGCACGCCATCGGCCTTGCCTTGTTCCTTGAGGAAAACGGCGGTGGCGGCGATGTCTTTGGCGGTTTGGCCGTTGAGCAGGGTTTTCTGCTCGGCGCTTTCCGGGAAGGTCGAACCGGCCAGCAGCTCGGGCACGTCGGCAGCATTGGCGCCAGTCAGGCGGGCGATTTCCTTCACCTGCTCGGAATCGGCCGTCCACGCCGCCTTGTTGGCGTTGTAGGCGGTGTAGGCGTCGATGCTGACCTTGGCGAACTTGGCCAACACTTCAGGGTGCTTCTCGGCGAAGTCCTTGCGCGCTACCCAAACCTCGAAGGTGGGCGCGCCCCAGGTGCCGACTTCGGCGGCGTCGGTGAGCACCTTGCCGTCTTTCTTGATTTCGCCCAGCGCTGGCGACCAAACGAACGCGCCGTCGATGTCGCCGCGCTTCCACGCGGCGGTGATTTGCGCCGGGTTGAGGTTGACCACCTTGACCTTGGTGGGGTCGATGTTCCAGTGCTTCAGCGCGCCCAGCAGGCTGTAGTGCGACGTGGAGACAAACGGCGTGGCGATGGTTTTGCCCACCAGGTCCGCCGGCTTTTGAATACCGCTGGCGTTGCGCACCACCAAGGCTTCGGCCGAGTTAATTTGCGCGGCGACCACAAAGGTCACGATTGGCAGACCCCGTGTCGCTGCGGCGGCCAGCGGGCTGGAGCCGAGGTTGCCGATCTGCACATCGCCAGAGGCAATGGCGGTAACCACTTCGGCGCCACTGTTAAAACGACGCCAGTCGAGTTTTTCGCCGATGGCTTTTTCATAACCGCCATTGGCTTGCGGCACTTTGCTGGGGTCGATGCCGGTTTGGTAGCCGATGATGATGTCTTGCGCCTGAGCAGAAACGCTCAGGCCGGCGATCACCAGAGTAGCCAGCAGGCGGCGGGAAAAGGACAAGCTCATGGTCGTGCTCCCGCAAACAGCCCTGGTCGGCACTGCCGCCAGGGCTGGAATAAAGGTGGGGTCAGTTCTGGATGAACTTGGCGCTGACGTAGGGCGAGTAATCCGGCAGCACGGCGTCAACCTTGCCTTGCTCCTTGAGGAAGCCCGCGGTGTCGGTGATCGCTTGGGTGGTCGGTGAACCCAGGGCGGTAACCTGGTCAGCCGCCAGCGGGAACACGTTGCCTTGCAGCAGCAGGGGAATGTCGTCGGCTTTGGCACCGGAGAGCTTCACCACTTTGGCAATGTTGCCTTGATCGGCGAGCCAGGCTTTGGGGTCTTTGCGGTAATCGGCGTAAGCGTCGAGGGTGACCTTGGCGAACGCCGAAACGATTTCAGGGTGCTTGGCGGCGAAGTCTTTGCGCACGATCCAGGCATCAAACGTCGGCGCGCCGAGCTTGCTCAGTTCGCCCGAAGTGATCAGCACCTTGCCGCTTTCCTTCGCCTTGCCCAGCGCCGGGTCCCAGACGTAGGTGGCGTCGATGTCGCCACGCTGCCAGGCAGCAATGATGGCTGGCGGTGCCAGGTTGACGATTTCAACCTGCTTCGGATCGATGTTCCAGTGCTTGAGCGCAGCCAGCAGGCTGTAGTGGCCGGTGGAAACGAACGGCACGGCGACCTTTTTGCCGACCAGGTCTTGCGGGGAATTGATGCCCGACCCATTACGCGCCACCAGCGCCTCGGCGGCGCCGATCTGGGTGGCGATTAGAAAAGTTTGCACGGGCAGTTGGCGGGTTGCAGCGGCAGCCAGTGGGCTGGAACCGACGTAACCAATCTGCACGTCACCGGAGGCCACGGCGGTAATCACTTCGGCGCCGCTGTCGAACTTGCGCCAATCAATCTTGCTGTTGCTGGCCTTTTCGTACGCACCGTCCGCCTGGGCAACTTTGGCCGGGTCGACAGTGGTTTGGTAGGCAACGGTGAAATCGGCGGCCTGGGTGCTTAACGCGAAACTGGAAATGGCCAGGGCGGCCAGCAGGCGGAGCGGGGTGAGCGCTTTCATTTTTATACTCCTCAACGGGCTCCGCAGCGCTGAGAAGAGCGGGCGGACCACTGGACAGTGACTAATAAGGAAGAGAGGTCCGGTGGTCCGGTGACGCAGAGAATAATGGTTCTAAGAAGTAACAAATAAATACTATTTGGTTATTAGCTTAGGTGCGGCGATTGGGTTGCGCGGCCGGCCGGAAATCTGCCCAAACGGTCGAATTTGGCCAACCTGAATTTATTTGTTGAACCGAAAGAATTTCGCCGATATCTCAGTTGAGCAAGCTAGAGGCCACGGCTGGCGTAGGGCCAGTTGTAAAAATTTGTTTGGCTAGGGTTCGCGGCAGTGGTGTTCTTCTACTACGTTGTCCTAGTCGAGAATTTGTATTGGTTTAACTGCGCACAATCTGAATGGGGACTTTACGGATGAAATTGAAAAACACCTTAGGCGTTGTAATCGGTTCGCTGATCGCCGCCAGCTCTTTCCAAGCGTTGGCTCAAGGCCAAGGTGCGGTTGAGATTGAAGGCTTCGCCAAGAAACAGTACTTCGACAGCACCCGTGATTTTGATAATGACGGCAACCTGTTCGGCGGCTCGATTGGCTACTTCCTCACCGACGACGTAGAGCTGCGACTGGGCTACGACGAAGTTCATAACGCCCGTACAGACAGCGGTACCAACGTGAAAGGCGCTAACGCTGCGCTGGACGCCCTGTACCACTTCAATGCCCCTGGCGACATGGTGCGTCCGTACCTGTCGGCTGGCTTCTCTGACCAGAGCATCGACCAGAACGCAAGCAACAGCCGCGACCGTTCCACCTTCGCCAACCTGGGCGGCGGGGCGAAGCTGTATTTCACTGAAAACTTCTACGCCCGTGCCGGCGTTGAAGCGCAGTACAACATCGACCAAGGCAACACCGAGTGGGCGCCAAGCGTCGGTATCGGTGTGAACTTCGGCGGTGGCAAGAAAGCGGCTGAGCCGGTTCCGGCTGCTGCAGCGCCTGCTACCTGCACCGACAGCGACAACGACGGCGTGTGCGACAACGTCGACAAGTGCCCAGACACCGCTGCCAACGTGACCGTCGACGCTGACGGCTGCCCAGCAGTGGCTGAAGTGGTGCGTGTTGAGCTGGACGTGAAATTCGACTTCGACAAATCGAAAGTCAAAGAAGAAAGCTACGGCGACATCAAAAACCTGGCTGACTTCATGCAGCAATACCCAGACACCTCGACCACTGTCGAAGGTCACACGGACTCAGTGGGTACTGATGCCTACAACCAAAAACTGTCTGAGCGTCGTGCCAACGCCGTTCGTGACGTGCTGGTTAACCAGTATGGCGTAGGCGGTGATCGCGTGAATGCTGTGGGTTATGGCGAGTCCAAGCCGGTTGCGGATAACGCTACCGATGCAGGTCGCGCTGTAAACCGTCGCGTTGAGGCGGAAGTTGAGGCTCAGGCTAAGTAATTAGTCTGGCTTGATGAAAAAAACCCGGCTTCGGCCGGGTTTTTTTATGGGCCGCGATTCTGATCTGAGTTTCGATCATCCTCGCGCAGGCGGCGGTCAACACCGTCAGGCTGAACATGGCCTTCGCGCCTTACGCGAATATCAACCCAAACCTCCGTCATCCTCGCGCACGCGGGGATCCAGAATTTCCAGCCGTACACCGATGTGAAGTGCGCAGGAATTCATTACCGCGTGCGCTGAACGTTTGCTTTAGCGCCTTACGCGAATTTCAACCAAAACCTCCGTCATCCTCGCGCACGCGGGGATCCAGAATCTCAAGCCGTACACCGATGTGAAGTGCGTCGGTATTCATTACCGCGTGTGCTGAACGTTTAGTTTCGCGCCTTACGCGCGACTCACTTTTTCCAGTCGCTGAAAAAGTAAGCAAAAAAAGCTCGCCCCTACCTTGGGTCTACGCTGCGCTCCGACTTCCCTCATTCCATCGCCGCTCCGGGGGCCGGCGAGACGGGCCATCCATGGCCCGACACGCCTTTCGCGGCTCCCGGCCGCTCAACCCCCTACGCGTCGATTCCATTCGGCCTGCGATGAATGGGGCGGGTAGATCACAAGCCAGATCACAAGCGGTAGATCAACAGCATCGCGGCTAAAGCCGCTCCTACAAGCCAATTCGCCGTCCTGTGGGAGCGGCTTTAGCCGCGATTCCCTGGAAACGGCGATCCCCAACTTCCCCCTAAATCCCCCTCACCATTTTTCGTCCATTGGGTATTGCGGAATCCCCGCTCGCCTTTTCGATTGGACGACTGATGAGCACGATTGAATCTTCCCTGGCCCGCCGTTTCCTTGAGTTGCCCGCCGAAAAGCGCCGTTTGTTTTTGGCGGCGCTGCGCGATGAGCGAATCGATTTCAGCAGCTATCCCATCGTCTCGATGCCAGGCCACGCCGAGCGGGATTTTCTGTCGTATGCGCAACAACGCATGTGGTTCCTTTGGCAGCTCGAGCCGCACAGCGCGGCCTACAACTTGCCCAGTGCGGTGCGGTTGCTGGGCACCTTGGACAGGGACGCCTTGCAGCGCAGTTTTCAGGCGCTGGTGCAGCGTCATGAAAGTCTGCGCAGTACCTTCGTTCAGCGCGGCGACGTGGCGTTTCAGCAGGTGGCGGAACACGCCGAGCTGACCGTGCAGTTCACCGATTTAAGCGCGCTGGATGCCGCCGCCAAACAGCAACAAACCCAGCACTGGGCCGCGCAGCAGGCGGCGCAGCCGTTTGATCTGAGCACCGGCCCGTTGCTGCGGGTGCAGCTGTTGCGCCTGGCGGACAAGGAGCATGTGCTGCTGCTCACCATGCACCACATCATCGCCGACGGTTGGTCGATGAACATTCTGATTCAGGAGTTCATGGCCGGTTACGACGCCTTCGCCACCGGGCAGCCTTTGCAATTGCCCGCGCTGACGGTGCAGTACCGCGACTACGCGCTGTGGCAGCGCAGTTGGTTGGAGGCCGGGGAGCGCGAGCGGCAGCTGGACTATTGGCGCGAACACCTGGGCGAGGATCATCCGTTGCTGGAATTGCCCACTGATCACCCGCGCCCAGCCGTGCCCAGTCATGCCGGTGCGCGCTTGGAGCTGCGGGTGGATGCCGATTTGCAACAGGCGCTCAGGGCGCTGGCCGTGCGCAGTGGGGTGAGTTTGTTTGTGGTGTTGCTGGCCAGTTTCAACGTGCTGCTGCATCGCTACAGCGGGCAAACAGACATCCGCGTCGGCGGCCTGATTGCCAACCGCACGCGCCGGGAAAGCGAAGGGTTGATCGGTTTTTTCGTCAACACCCAGGTGCTGCGCAGCCAGCTCAGCGGTGCGTTGCGCTTCAGTGAATTGCTGGCGCAGGTGAAGCAGGCGAGCACCGCTGCACAAGCCCATCAGGAGCTGCCGTTCGATGCCGTGCTGGAGGCGTTGCAGCCGTCGCGCAGCCAGAGCCACAACCCGCTGTTTCAGGTGATGTTCAATCATCAGCCGTTGGTTAGCGATGTCACTGCCATGCAGCTGAGTGGCGGCCTTCAGGTGGCGCTGTTGCAGGCGCACGAGGGCGCGGCGAATGGCCGTCAGCATGCAGCCGCCAGCGATCTGATGCTGGAAACCCGCGAGGAGGGCGAGCACCTGCTGGCGGCATTTACCTACGCCACCGACCTGTTTGAGGCCCAGACCATTGAGCAGCTGGCGGCGCACTGGTGCCAGTTGCTGCGCGCCGTGACGCAAACGCCCGAGGCCGCCATCGGCACTATGCCGCTGCTGACTGACGCCGATGTGCAACGCCAGCACGCCAACAATGCCTACCTGCAAATGCCGGCGGCCGACACACCGGTGCATCAGCTGTTGGAACAGCAAGCCGAACGCACGCCGCACGCGTTGGCGGTGCAATTGGCGTACAGCCAAGCCACCTTGAGCTACCGCGAACTGAATCAGAGCGCCAACCGCTTGGCTCGGCACTTGCGCGCGTTGGGCGTCGGCGCCGGCAGCTTAGTGGCCGTTATGCCGGGGCGTCACCTGAGCTTGCCGGTTGCGCTGCTGGCGGTACTGAAGACCGGCGCCGCCTATGTGCCGCTGGATTCCAGCACCCACACCGAGCGCTTGGCGCAAGTCTGTGCGGCCAGCGGCGCGCAGTGGCTGCTCAGCGATGAGCCGCAGGCGTTTGAACTGCCCGGCGTCACCCGCGTGGCTGTGCAGCAAATCGGCAACGATGAAAACCTCAATCTGCCGATTCATCCCCAGCAACTCGCGTACGTCATCTACACCTCCGGCTCCACCGGCCAACCCAAGGGCGTGGCCGTCAGCCACGGTGCGCTCGCCGGGTTTAGCCAACTGGCGGCGGATTACAGCGAACTCCAGGCCACCGACCGTGTGTTGCAATTTGCCACGGTGAGTTTCGATGGCTTCGTCGAGCAGTTTTACCCCGCGTTACTGCGTGGCGCCGCCGTGGTGCTGCGTGATTCACGCCCGTGGGACAGCGAAACCTGGTTGCACGCCGTGCAGCAACACGGCGTCACCGTGGCGGATTTGCCCGCCGCGTACTGGCACATGCTGGTCAAGGATTTCGCCAAAGGCCCAGCCCGTTCATTCGGCAATCTGCGCCAGATTCACGTCGGCGGCGAAGCCATGGCGGTGGACGGTTTGCGCTTTTCGCAGCAGGCCGGGCTGGGTGCGGTGCGGCTGCTCAATACCTATGGGCCGACCGAGGCGACGGTGGTGTCGAGCATTCACGACTGCACGGGGCTGGCTGCCGAGCAGGTGACTTGGCGCGGCATTCCGATTGGTCGACCGTTGCCTGGCACGCGCCTATATGTGCTCGACGCCGACCTCAACCTGTGTCCGCAGGGCGTGATCGGCGAGTTGTATATCGGCGGCCCTGGTTTGGCCCAGGGTTACCACGGCCAGCCAGCCTTGACGGCGCAGCGTTTCATTGCCGACCCGTTCACGCCCGGCCAGCGCCTTTACCGCAGCGGCGACCGCGTGCGCTGCCGTGCCGATGGCGCGCTGGAGTACATCGGCCGCGTCGATCATCAAGTGAAAATTCGCGGCTTCCGCCTGGAGCTGGGCGAAGTAGAAGCGCGCCTGCAACAGTGCCAAGGCGTGCGCGAAGCGCTGGTGCTGGCGCCCGACCTGGGCAGTGGCGCCACGCTGGTGGCCTATGTGGTAGCGGAACACATCGACCTCAACGATGCCGCCGCGCAGCAAGCCTTCCGCCAGCAACTGCGCACCCGCCTGCAAGCCGCGCTGCCGGATTACATGGTGCCGAGCCACTGGCTGTTGCTGGACAAAATGCCGCTCACCGCCAGCGGCAAGCTCGACCGCAACGCCTTGCCAGAACCCGACCCCAGCCAATTACAGCGGCACTACCGCGCGCCGCAAAGCGAGCTGCAAATCAGCCTCGCGGCGATCTGGAGCGAGGTGTTGCAGGTGCCGCGTATCGGTCTGGACGACAGCTTTTTCGACCTCGGCGGCCATTCACTATTGGCCGCGCAAGTGGTTGCGCGCATCAAGCGCGAACTGGGCGTCAGCCTGCCGCTGCGCAGCCTGTTCGAGCGGCCGCTGTTGGCTGACTTGGCCGACGAGTTAGCCGCGCAGCAACCGCACAACGCCCAGGACTGGGACGAGATGGAAGCGTTTATGAATTCCCTGGAAGAGGTTTGAGCATGACCCCGAACACCACCGCCCGCATCGCCGAAAAGTTCATCGGGTTGTCGCTCGAACAACGTCGCCAGTTCCTCGCCAAATTGCAGCAAGACGGCAAGGATTTCAGCCTGCTGCCCATCGTCGCCAGCCGTCATCAGCAGCCGCATGTGCCGCTGTCGTACGCGCAGCAGCGCCTGCTGTTCCTCTGGCAAATGGAGCCCCACAGCGCGGCCTACAACATGGCCGCCGCCTTGCGCTTGCACGGCGCGCTTGACGAACAACGGCTGCAAGCGGCGTTCGACGGTTTGCTGCAACGCCACGAAACCCTGCGCACGGTGTTTCATCTCGAGGGCGAGCAGGCCGAGCAAAAAGTGCTGCCGGCGCAGCCCCTCGTCGTGCAGCGCAGCGACCTGAGCCAAGTGCCCGCCGAGCAGCGCGAAGCGCAGGTTCAAGCGCTGGTAGAAGCCGGCGTCGCGCAGTCGTTCGACTTGCTCAATGGCCCGCTGCTGCGCGCCAGCCTGATCACCCTCGCCAGCGACGAACACGTGCTGCTGGTGTGCATGCACCACATCGTCTCCGACGGTTGGTCGATGGACGTGATGGTGCGCGAATTCGTGCAGCTTTATCAGCATGGCCCGGGCAGCCTCGCGGCATTGCCGGTGCAATACGCCGATTACGCGCTGTGGCAACGGCGCTGGTTGGAGGCGGGCGAGGGCGAGCGGCAATTGACCTACTGGCGCGAGCAGTTGGGCGATGAGCATCCGTTGCTGGACGTAGCCGCGGATTTCCCCCGGCCGCCGGTACAAAGCTATGCCGGCGCCACCGTGCGCTTCGACTTTGGCGCAACGCTATCGCAGCGCATGCAGGCGCTGGCGCGCAGCCAGGCCAGCACGCTGTTTATGCTGGTCTTGGCCGGCTACGGCTTATTCCTCGCGCGCCACAGCGGCCAGCACGACATCCGCATCGGCGTGCCGAATGCCAACCGCGGCCGGGAAGAAGTGGAAGGCCTGATCGGCTTTTTTATCAACACGCAGGTGCTGCGCTGCCAAATCGACTGGCGCCAAAGCTTCACCAGTTTGCTCGCACAGATTCGCGAAACCAGCCTGGCGGCGCAGGCCCATGAGCAATTGCCGTTCGAGCAACTGGTCGAGGCGTTGCAGCCGCAGCGCAGCCTCGGGCACAACCCGTTGTTTCAGGCCAAGTTCAACCAGAACGTCGGCCTGCAAACGCGCGAAGCCTTGCAGCTGCCGGGGCTGAGCATTAGCGAATACCCGCTGCACAAAGTCGGCACGCACTTTGATCTGGCGCTGGATATCACCGACACCGGCGCCACCGTGTTGGGTGAAATGACCTATGCCAGCGACTTGTACCAACCCGCCAGCATCGACGGGTTTATTGCCAGCCTGCGCGAGTTGTTCGAACAGGTACTTGCCCAGCCGGACGCGCCGCTGTGCAGTCTGAACAACACGCCGGTGCCGACCGCACCGGTTAGCCGCGCTGCGCTGCCGTCCGTGCTGGAGCGCTGGAATAAGCAGGTGGCCGAGCAGCCTCAGGCGCTGGCGGCGGTGTGCGGCGACCTTCGCCTGAGCCACGCCGAGCTGGAGGCTCAGGCCAACGCATTGGCCGCCCATCTGCAACACCGTGGCGTGCGCGCGGGCATGCCGGTGGCGGTGCTGTTGGACCGTTCGATGCCCTGGCTGGTGACGTTGCTGGCGACGCTGAAAGCCGGCGCCGTGTATATGCCGCTGGATGTGAAAGCGCCGACCGAGCGTGTAGTGGCCATGCTGCAACGCGCCAACGCCGCGCTGGTGGTGCTCGCCGCTGACGATGAGCGCCGCGAGCAACTGGGCGGCGCCGTACTGGCTTACGCCCCGCAGCAATGGCCCGCCAACGCCACGCCATTTCCGGTGGTGCTGCAGCCAAACAGTCCGGCGTATGTGATTCATACCTCCGGTTCAACCGGCCAGCCCAAGGGCGTGGTGGTCAACCACGGCGCGCTCGCCAGTTATGTTGACGGCGTGCTGGATCGCCTGGCCTTGCCGGCCGGCGCGAGCATGGCGCTGGTCTCCACCATTGCCGCCGACCTCGGCCACACCCTGGTGTTTGGCGCGCTGTGTTCCGGGCGACCGCTGCATGTGGTGGAACCGGAGCTCGGCTTCGACCCGGATCGCTTCGCCGCCTATATGGCCGCCGAGCACATCGACGTGCTGAAGATTGTGCCCAGCCACCTCAACGGTTTGCTGCAAGCGGCGAACCCCAGCGATGTATTGCCCAGCCACGCGTTGCTGGTGGGCGGCGAGGCGTGCTCGCAGGCGCTGTATCAGCGGGTGCGCCAGCTCAAGCCAGCGTGCCGCTTTATCAACCACTACGGCCCGAGCGAAACCACCGTCGGCGTGCTCACTCATGAGCAAACCGGCGAGCTGCTGGAAGGCAACGTACCGCTCGGCGCCGTGTTGCCTGGCGTTCAGGTGCAGGTGCTGGATGCTTTTCTGAACCCGCTGCCAGAACGGGTGGCCGGCGAGCTGTATATCGGCGGCGCCAACGTTGCCGACGGCTACCTGGGCCAGCCGGCGCTAACCGCCGAACGCTTTGTGCCGGACCCTTTGGCGCGCCCGGTTCACGCGCTTACCGCAGTGGCGACCGGGTGCGCCGCAGCGCCGATGGTGTGCTGCATTTCCTCGGCCGCAGCGACGATCAGGTGAAAATTCGCGGCTACCGCGTCGAGCCCGGTGAAGTGGCAAAAGTGCTGCGCCAACTGCCCGGCATCAGCGACGCTGCCGTGCTGGCTCAGCCGGTGCAAGAGCAGCTGCAACTGGTCGCCTATTGCGTAGGCGATGTGTCGGCAGCGGCCATCAAGGACCAGCTGCAAACCCTGCTGCCGGACTACCTGATTCCCGCCCACATCCTCACCCTGGAGCGCCTGCCGCTCACTGCCAACGGCAAGCTCGATCGCCGCGCCTTGCCCAGCCCGCAGGTGCAGCAACTCACCTATGCGGCACCGCGTAATGAGGTGGAAAGCACCTTGGCGGCGATCTGGCAGGACGTGCTCAAAGTCGCGCAGGTGGGCGTGCACGACAACTTCTTCGAACTGGGCGGCGACTCGATTCTGAGTCTGCAAATCATCGCCCGCGCCAAGCGCCAGGGCCTCAAGCTCACGCCGCGCCAACTGTTTGAAAAGCAGACCGTGGCGCAACTGGCGCAGGTCGCTAAACCGGTGGTGGCTAAAGCGGTCGCAGCCGTCGCCAGCAGCGCTGACATTCGCCTGCTGCCCGTGCAGCAGCGCTTTTTCGAAATGGCCCTGGAACAACCACAGCATTACAACCAGGCGGTGCTGCTGACCCTGCGTCAGCCACTGGGCGCCGACACACTCGGGCGCGCCTTGAACGCCTTGCTGCAACAGCACGAGGCGCTGCGTTTCAGCTTCTATCAGCACGAGGATCGCTGGCTGGCGCGCACACGATCGGTGGTCGACAGCGACGTGTTGTGGCAGCGCGATGTCGCCACTGCCAGCGAACTCACCGCCATTGCCGAGCAGGCACAACGCAGCCTCAACCTGAGTCAGGGTCCGCTGCTGCGCGCGGTGTTGTTCACCCTGGCCGACGGCACTCAGCGCCTGTTGTTGGTGATCCATCATCTGGCCGTGGACGGCGTGTCTTGGCGCGTGCTGTTGGAAGATTTACACGCACTGTGCGCCGGGCAAACGCTTGACCCGGCGCCGAGCCAACAGCGCTGGGCCGAGCGCCTGGCGCAATGGACCCAGCAACAAGGCGCGGCTTCGGTCACTCACTGGCAGCACGCGTTGCAGCGCATCAGCGCCGAGTTGCCGGCCGCCCGTGCCGGCGCCAGCCTGAACCTGGAACACAGCCACGGCCTGTATTGCCGCCTGAGTGCCGAGCACACGCGGCAACTGCTGCAACAAGCGCCCGCCGCCTACCGCACCCAGGTAAACGATTTGCTGCTGACGGCACTGGCGCGCACCTTGTGCCACTGGACCGGCCAGCCCAGCGCCTTGATTCAGCTCGAAGGCCACGGCCGCGAAGCGCTGTTCGAGGACATCGACCTGTCGCGCAGTGTCGGCTGGTTTACCAGCTTGTTTCCCCTGGCGCTGAGCCCGGCCGCCGAGCTGGCCGAGTCGATTCAGACCATCAAAGAACAGCTGCGCGCCGTGCCAGACAACGGCATCGGCTTTGGCGCGCTGCGCTACCTCGGCACGCCTGAGCAACAAGCGGTGCTGGCGGCATTGCCGCAGCCGCGCGTGACGTTCAATTACCTCGGCCAGTTCGACCAGAGCCTGGCCGCCGACGGCCTGTTTGCGCCGGCTGACGAAGCCATCGGTGCTTTGCAGAATCCGGACAACCGCCTCGGCAACTGGCTGAGCATCAACGGCCAGGTGCTGAACGGTGAGCTGGAACTGGGCTTCACCTTCAGCCGCGCGATGTTCGCCGAAGCCGACATCGCCGCGCTCGCCGAGCGGTATGGCCAAGAACTGCGCGCGGTAATCAGCCATTGCCTGAGCGATAGAGCAGGCGGCGCCACGCTCAGCGATTTCCCCTTGGCCGGGTTCACGCAGCAGCAGTTGCAACAGCTGCCGTTCGACCTGCGCCAGGTCGAGGCCATTTACCCGCTGTCGCCGATGCAGGAAGGCTTGCTGATGCACACCTTGCTGGAGCCCGGCTCCGGCATTTACATGATGCAGTACTGCTACACCGTCGACAGCGCCATCGACCCCGAGCGTTTCCGCCGCGCCTGGCAAGCCGTGGCCCAGCGTCACGACGCGCTGCGCACACGGTTTTCCTGGAACGTGGGCGAGCGCATGGTGCAAGTGGTGCAGCGCGTGGCCACGCCGGATGTGCAGATTCACGACTGGCGCCAGGTGCCGGCCCACGAGCACGAAGGCAAGCTGTTCGCCATGCTGGCGGACGAACGTGGTGCCGGCTTCGACCTGCAAAACGCCGTGCCTTTTCGCCTGCGCCTGATCCAGTTGAGCGACCAGCGTTTCGGTTTTGTGCTGAGCAATCACCACATTCTGATCGACGCCTGGTGCCGTTCGCTGCTGATGGACGAGTTCTTCGCCGAGTACGCGGCGCTGGCGCAAAACCGCAGCGCCGCCTTGCCGCCGGCTTCGCGCTACGGCGACTTTATCGCCTGGCTGCAGCAGCAAGATCGCCCGGCCTCGGAACGCTTCTGGCGCGAACAACTTGCCGGCTTCGAGCAACCCACGGGCCTGCCATTCGACCGTCAGCCGCTGCGTGAGGCCGGGCATTCGTTGATTGGCGACGTGCAAACCCAGCTGAGCCGCGAACAGACCCAGCAGTTGCAAGCCACCGCGCAGCGTCTGCAACTCACCGTCAACACCTTGGTGCAGGCGGCGTGGGCGCTGACGCTGCACCGTTACAGCGGCGAGCGCGACGTGCTGTTTGGTGTGACGGTTGCCGGGCGCCCGGTCGATATGCCGGACATGCAGCGCACTGTTGGCCTCTTTATCAACAGCATCGCCCTGCGCGTGCATCTGCCTGAGGCCGGCAGTGCGACAAGCGTTGGCGAATGGCTGCAAGCGCTGTTCGCCCTCAACCTGCGCCTGCGCGAGCACGAACATTTGCCGCTGGTGGACATTCAAGCGTGCAGCGAAATCGGCAAGGGGCAGCCGCTGTTCGACAGCCTGTTTGTATTCGAAAACGCGCCCGTTGAAGAAGGCGTAATGGAGCAGGCGCAAAGCCTTAACGTCAGCTCAGACTCCGGCCGCACCCACACCAACTACCCGATGACGGTGGTGATCTACCCAGGCCAGGCGCTGGGTCTGCATCTGTCGTATGACCAGCGCTGGTTCGAGCGCAGCACCGTCGAGCAGCTGCTGGCCGACTTCAATTTCCTGCTGCTGCAACTGGCCGAACAGCCGCAACAGCGTTTTGATGCGTTGCCGTTGTTGGCCCCTGAACAACGCCGGCAGTTGCTCGACGATTTCAACCAGACCGCCCGCGACTACCCGTTGCAGCACGGTTACGCGACCATGTTCGAACAACAGGCACGGGCGCACGCCGACCGATTGGCTGCCCGCTGCGGCGGCGAGCAATGGCATTACCACGAACTCGACAGCGCCGCCAACCGCATGGCCCAGGCGCTGCTGCGCGCTGGCGTACAGCCGGACCAACCGGTGGCGTTGCTGGCCGAGCGCGGCTTGCCGCTGCTGGGCATGATCGTCGGCACCCTGAAAGCTGGCGCCGGCTACCTGCCTCTGGACCCGCACCTGCCGGCCGAACGCTTGCGCCACATCCTCAGCCTGAGCCGCGCGCCCGTGCTGGTTTGCACCGCCGAATGCGTGCCGGCGTTGCAACCGTTGCTCGCCGCCGTCGAGGCCAGCCAGCGGCCGCAGCTTTTGGTCTGGGAACAGCTGCAACAGACCAGCCACGCCAGCGCGCCAAACCTGCCCATCGGCCCGCGTCACCTGGCCTATGTCATTTACACCTCTGGCTCCACCGGCCAGCCCAAGGGCGTGATGGTCGAGCAGGCCGGCATGCTCAATAACCAGCTGAGCAAGCTGCCGTATTTGCGCCTGAGCCAAGACGATGTCATCGCGCAGACCGCGTCGCAGAGTTTCGATATTTCCGTGTGGCAGTTCTTGACCGCTGCGCTGTGCGGCGCGCGGGTGGAAATTGTGCCGGACGCCATCGCCCACGATCCTCAGGCGCTGCTGGCGCACGTGAATGCCACTGGCATCAGCGTGCTGGAAAGCGTGCCGTCGCTGATTCAAGGCATGTTGGACGGCGAGGCCGATGCCTTGCCCAACCTACGCTGGCTGCTGACCACCGGCGAGGCGATGCCGCCGGAACTGGCGCGGCGCTGGTTGCAGCGTTACCCGCATATTCCGCTGATTAACGCCTACGGCCCGGCCGAGTGCTCGGACGATGTGGCGCTGACGCCCATCAGCGAGGCGCATACCGCGAGCATCTATCTGCCCATCGGCTTGCCCACCGACAACAACACGCTGCACGTGCTCGACGGCCAGTTGGAGCTGGTCGGCACGCGCGCCGTGGGCGAGTTGTGCGTGAGCGGCACGGGGGTGGGGCGCGGTTATGTCGGCGACCCGGTTCGCACCGCGCTGGCCTTTGTGCCAGACCCCTACGCCCGCACGCCGGGCCAACGCCTGTACCGCACCGGCGATCTGGCGCGGCGCCGCGTTGATGGCGTGTTGGAGTACGTGGGCCGGCGCGATCATCAGGTGAAAATTCGCGGCTTGCGCATCGAGCTCGGCGAAATCGAAGCGCGCCTGAGCGAGCAGCCCGAGGTGCGCGAGTGCGCCGTGCTCGCCCAGGATCAAGCCAGCGGCCGGCATCTGGTGGCGTACGTCACCACCAACGAGCCCTGCGCCGACGAGGCGCTTCAACGCGCGTTGCGTGATCGCCTCAAGGCGGCGCTCAAGCGCCAGCTGCCGGACTACATGGTGCCGCAGCAATGGGTGGTGCTCGAGGCCATGCCGCTGAACGCCAACGGCAAGCTGGATCGCAAGGTGCTGGCGGCGATTGAAAGCCAGGCCGTGTACGGCGATTTCGTCGCCCCCGAGGGCGAGCTGGAAATGCAGCTGGCGGCGGTCTGGCAAGAACTGCTCGATGTTGAGCGCGTTGGCCGGCACGACAACTTCTTCGAACTCGGCGGCCATTCGCTGCTGCTGGTTCGAGTGATTTCCCGGTTGAAAAACACCCTCGGCGTCGAGCTGCCCATGCAGGACTTCTACCGCGCCAGCAGCGTGGCCGAACTGGCCGCGTCCATTGAAAAGAGCAGGGAGCACGGCAGCGTCGAAGACGACTACGACGCCATCTTCGCCACCCTCGACGAACTGGAGGAGGCGTAATGCTCAAGCAGCCCTCGGCACACACGCAAGCACTGGTCGACCGCATCAAAGGGCTGGGCTTTGCCAAGCGCCGTGAACTGTTTCAGAAACTGACGGAGAAGGGCGTTAACGTCGGCCGCTTGCCCATCGTGCCGGCCTGCGAGCGCGATGCCTTGCCGTTGAGTTACGCCCAGCAACGCCAGTGGTTTCTCTGGCAACTGCAGCCGGACACCAGCGCGTACCACATGCCCACCGCCATTCGCCTGCAAGGCGCGCTGGACCTCGCCGCCCTGCAACATGCCTTCGATGCACTGGTGGCACGTCACCACACCTTGCGCACGACGTTCGAGCTGCGCGACGGCCAGCCGCAGCAACGCATCCAACCAGCGGCGGCGGTGGCGATTGAACGCGTCCCCATGCCCGGCGCGGCACTGCCGGCCATCACCGAAGCAATCAGCCGCGAGGCGCAGCGGCCGTTTGATCTGGAGCACGGGCCGCTGCTGCGCGTGCAGCTGTTACAAATCGCCGACGACGACGCGGTGTTGCTGATCGTGCAGCACCACATCGTGTCCGATGCCTGGTCCATGGAATTGATGGTGCAAGAGCTGATCGGCCTGTACCAGAACCGTCGCCTGGGCATTGAAGACGCGCTGCCACCGCTGCCGATTCAATACGCCGACTACGCCGCCTGGCAGCGCCAGTGGATGGAAGCCGGCGAGGGCGCGCGGCAACTGGCGTACTGGCGCGAACAATTGGCCGGTGGCGAAACCCTGCTGGAATTGCCCGGCGACTGGCCGCGCCCGGCGCAGCGCTCCGGGCAGGGCGCGCGCCTGAGCGTGGACCTGCCGTTTGCCCTGGCCGCAGCCATCAAGCAACTGGCGCAGCGCGAAGGCTGCACGCCGTTTATGGCGCTGCTGGCGTCGTTCCAGTTGCTGTTGCAGCGCTACAGCGGGCGAACGCAGATTCGCGTTGGCGTGCCCTCGGCCAACCGCAACCGGGGCGAAACCGAGCGGCTGCTGGGCTTTTTCGTTAACACCCAGGTGTTGAGCGCAACCGTCGGCAACCAGGCCTCCTTCCGCGACCTGCTCAAGCGCGTGCGGCAAACGGCCGTAGACGCCCAAGCCCATCAGGACCTGCCCTTCGAACAACTGGTCGACGCCCTGCAACCCGAACGCAGCCTCAGCCACAGCCCGCTGTTCCAAGTGCTGTTCAACCACCAGGTAAGCGCCGCAGCGGGCGAGGGCATGCACCTGCCGGGCTTGCAAATAAGCCAGGTGCAATGGGCGATGCCGACCGCGCAATTTGACCTGAGTCTGGATTGCACCGAGCACCCTGGCGGCATTAGCGCCGATTTTATCTACGCCACCGACCTGTTTGCCGCGCCGCGTATTCAGCGGATGGCGCAGCACTGGCAGAACCTGCTGCACGCCATCGTCGCCGCGCCGGATGCGCGCTTGGGCGAACTGCCGATGCTCAGCGAGCAGGAGCGTGAGCAGGCGCTGATCGGCTGGAACCAGACGCAGCGGCGCTATCCGGATGCACCGTTTGTGCACCGGCTGTTCGAAGCGCAAGTGATGCGCCAGCCGCACGCGCCCGCGCTGGTGTTTGGCGCCACAGCGTTGAGCTATGGGCAACTGAACGAGGCGGCGAATCGTCTGGCCCGGCATCTGCAAACCCTTGGCGTGGGTGCCGATGTACTGGTGGGTATCGCCGCCGAGCGCAGCGTGGAAATGGTGGTCGGCTTGCTGGCCATTCTTAAAGCGGGCGGGGCTTATGTGCCGCTGGATCCGGAGTATCCGCAGGACCGTCTGGCCTACATGTTCGAAGACAGCGGCATCGCCTTGTTGCTGACGCAATCGCACCTGCTGGAAGCGTTGCCGGTTCCCGCCGGGCTGAGCTGTCTGACGCTGGATGAGCCCGGCGCATGGGCAAGCCAGGCACGCGAAAACCTGGATGTAACCCTGCATCCGGAAAACCTCGCGTACGTGATTTACACCTCCGGCTCTACCGGCAAACCCAAAGGCGCCGGCAACCGCCATGTGGCGTTGTACAACCGTCTGGCCTGGATGCAGGAAGCCTATGGGCTGAACGCCAGCGACAGCGTTTTGCAAAAAACACCGTTCAGTTTCGACGTCTCGGTGTGGGAGTTTTTCTGGCCGCTGATGGTTGGCTCGCGGCTGGTGGTTGCCGGTGTGGGCGATCACCGCGACCCGGCAAAACTGGTGGAGCTTATTACCCGCGAGGGCATCACCACGCTGCACTTTGTGCCCTCGATGCTGCAGGCCTTTGTCGCCGACGAACTGGCGGTGCAATGCCAGAACCTGAAACGGATTATCTGTAGCGGCGAAGCCTTGCCCGTGGAACTGCAACGGCAAACCCTCGCGCTGCTGCCCAACGCCGGCCTTTACAACCTGTATGGGCCAACCGAGGCCGCCATCGACGTAACCCACTGGACCTGCCTCGAAGAAGGCCAGGATGCGGTGCCCATTGGCCGACCCATCGCCAACCTGCACACCTATGTACTGGATGCCGAACTGAACCCCGTCAGCACCGGCGTAACCGGCGAGCTGTATCTGGGCGGCGTGGGTCTGGCGCGTGGTTATCACCGTCGTCCGGCACTGACCGCCGAACGTTTCGTGGTCGATCCATTTCGTGCCGGCCAACGCCTGTACCGCACCGGCGACCTGGCGCGCCAACGCGAAGACGGCGTTATCCAATACGCGGGGCGCATTGACCATCAAGTGAAAATCCGTGGCCTGCGCATTGAGCTGGGCGAAATCGAAGCGCGGCTGCACGAGCTGCCGGCCGTGCGCGAAGCCGTGGTGGTCGCGGTAGACGGCAAGCAATTGCTCGCCTACGTGGTGCCGGAGCCGGACACCCTGGCCCGTGCCGAGGCCGAGATACAAGGCGGCTACTTGCACGCGCTCAAGGCCAGTCTGCTCAGCACATTGCCCGACTACATGGTGCCCACGCTGTGGCAGCTGCTGGAACGGATGCCGCTGTCGCCGAACGGCAAGCTCGACCGCAAAGCGCTGCCCAAGCACGAAGCGGCGCCCACACAAACGACCTACCAAGCGCCGCGCAATGCCCTGGAACAGCAACTGGCCGCCCTCTGGCAAGAGGTGCTGCGCGTTGAACAAGTGGGCGTCGATGACAACTTTTTCGAGCTGGGTGGCGACTCGATTATTTCCATTCAGATCGTCAGCCGCGCCCGCCAGGCCGGCATCCGCTTCGCCCCGCGCGATTTGTTCCAGCACCAGACCGTGCGCCGCCTGGCTGGCGTGGCGCAGCGCAGTGAAGCGTTGCAGGTGGAGCAGGGACCGGTGACCGGCGAGGCGCCGCTGCTGCCGATTCAGCAGGCGTTTTTTGCCACGGCCATTCCCCAGCGTCAGCACTGGAACCAGTCGCTGCTGCTGGCGCCGGTCGAAGCCTTGGATGCCGCCTTGCTGGAACTGGCGCTGAGCACGGTGGTGAACCATCACGACGCCTTGCGCCTGCGTTATCGCCAAGTGGACGAGGGCTGGGTGCAGGAACACGCGGCGCTTGATGGCAACGATGGGTTGCTCTGGCAAACGCACCTCGACGACGTCGCACAGTTGCCGGCGTACTGCAACGAAGTACAACGCAGCCTCAACCTCAGCGATGGCCCGCTGCTGCGCTCGGCGCTGCTGCACCTGGCCGATGGCACGCAACGGCTGCTGCTGGTGATTCATCACTTGGTGGTGGACGGCGTGTCGTGGCGCATTCTGCTGGAAGACCTGCAAAGCGCTTACCGCCAGGGTCGTCTGCCGGCGAAAACCAGCGCTTACCAAACCTGGGGCCGGCGCTTGCAGCAGCACGCTGTCAGCGCGGCCATGGGCGGCCAGCTCGCCTACTGGCAGCAGGCACTGGCGCACGCGCCGCATGACCTGCCGGCTGACAATCCTGCCGGTTCGCTGCAGCAACGTCACGCCCGCAGCGTGGCCACACGGCTGAGCGCCGAGCACACCCGGCAGTTGTTGCAACACGCACCGGCTGCCTATCGCACCCAGGTCAACGACCTGCTGCTGACGGCGCTGGCGCAAGCGGTATGCGAATGGAGCGGGCAACCCTCGGCGCTGATTCAACTGGAAGGCCATGGCCGCGAAGAGCTGTTCGCCGACATCGATCTGTCGCGCACCGTGGGTTGGTTTACCACCCTGTTCCCGGTGTGCCTGCAACCGTCGGCGGACCTGGCGGCGTCGATCAAGCACAGCAAACAAAAGCTACAGAACATTCCCGACAAAGGCCTGGGTTTCGGTCTGCTGCGCTACTGCGCCAGCGCCGAGATTCAGCAGGTGCTTGCCGCCTTGCCGCAGCCACGCATCACCTTCAACTACCTCGGCCAGTTCGACGCCGACTTCGCCGCCGACAGCCTATGGACGCCGGCCGACGAAGGCCGTGGCGCCGGGCAGGACGAGGCGGCGCCGCTGGGCAATTGGCTGAGCGTGGACGGGCAGGTGTATGGCGGCGAGCTGAGCCTGAACTGGACCTTCAGCAGCGAGATGTTCAGCGAGGCGCGCATTCAGCAACTGGCCGACGCCTATCAGCAGGCGCTGGTGGCGGTGATCGAGCATTGCCTGGTCGACGACAACGCCGGCCTTACGCCAGGCGATGTGCCGATGGCCGAACTGACCCAGGCGCAACTCGACGCCTTGCCGGTGCCGGCACGGCAGATCGCGACCGTCTACCCGCTGTCGCCCATGCAACAGGGCATGCTGTTCCACAGCCTGTACGAGCCCAATGGGCCGACCTATATCAACCAGATGCGCGTGGATATTCACGGCCTCGATGTGCCGCGTTTTACCGCCGCCTGGCAGCAGGCCGTGGACCGCCATGAACTGTTGCGCGCCGGCTTCGTGTGGGACAACGGCCTGGAAACGCCCCGGCAGATCATCCACCGTCAAGCTGTGCTGGAGGTTTCGGTGTGCCCGCACGGCAGCGATGCCGACGCCGTCGCCGCCACCGAACTGCAACGCGGCTTCGACCTGGCGCGCCCGCCGTTGCTGCGCTTGGCCCTGGTTCCCACGGGCGCTCAGCGCTATCACCTTATCTACACCAGCCACCATATTTTGCTGGACGGCTGGAGCAATTCACGCCTGCTCGGCGAAGTGCTGCAAGCCTACGCCGGGCAAGCGGTGGCGGCGCCGTCGAGCGATTACGCCGACTACCTCGGCTGGCTACAGCGCCAAGACCGCGCCGCCAGCCTGGCCTTTGGCAAGAGCAACTGGCGCCGCTGGAAGAACCGACGCGCCTGGCGCTGGCCTGCGGTCACCACCCGGACGCCAAGCCAGGGCAAGACGCGCACCTGGTAAACCTCGGCGCGGCGTTCACGCATGCGCTGCAAGCCTTCGCCCGTCAGCAGCAAGTGACGCTCAATAGCCTGCTGCAAGCGGCGTGGGCGGTTCTGTTGCAACGCTACAGCGGGCAGGGTTGTGTTGCGTTTGGGGCCACCGTGTCTGGCCGGCCGGTGGAATTGGCCGGCATCGAGGAACAGCTAGGGCTGTTTATCAACACCTTGCCGGTAGTGACCAGCCCGCCGCCGGCGCTCAACGCCGTGCAGTGGACCCGTGCGGTGCAGGCGCAAAACCTGGCCCTGCGTGAGCACGAACACATGCCGCTGGCCGAGCTGCAACGCCTGGCCGGGCATAACGGCGAAGCCTTGTTCGACACCTTGCTGGTGTTCGAAAACTACCCGGTGTCCGACGCCCTGGCCGCCGCGCCGGGCGGGCTGAAGTTTGCCAACCTGGCGTACAGCGAACAGAGCGGGTATGCACTGACGCTGATCGCTCAGGTGGGCGCCGAGCTTGAGCTGGGTTTCCACTTCCTCACCGAGCACTTCAGCGCCCACAGCATCCAGCGCATCGCCGGCCAACTGGTGCGCCTGCTCACGCAGTTTATGCACCAGCCCGAACGCGCCCTCGGCGACGTGCCATTGCTGGTGGAAGCCGATCACGCCCGTGTGGTGAACAGCTGGAACGACACGGCGAAACACTACCCGGACGTGCCGTTTGTGCATCAGCTGTTTGAAACGCAAGCAGCCCGCCAGCCGCAGGCGCCGGCCTTGGTCTTTGGCGACACGGCATTGAGCTATGGCGAACTGAACAGCGAGGCCAATCGTTTGGCCCAGCACCTGAAAACCTTGGGCGTTGGTGCCGATGTGCTGGTGGGTATTGCCGCCGAGCGCAGTGTGGAAATGGTGGTGGGGTTGCTCGCCATTCTTAAAGCGGGCGGGGCTTACGTGCCGCTCGATCCGGAGTACCCGCAAGACCGTTTGGCGTACATGTTTGAAGACAGCGGCATCGGCTTGCTGATGACCCAATCGCACCTGCTCGACGCACTGCCGATCCCTGTTGGACTGACGTGTTTAACGCTGGATACGCCGGACGCCTGGGCGCATCAATCAGCCGAAAACCCGAACGTTGAACTGCACCCGGAAAACCTCGCTTACGTCATTTACACCTCCGGTTCCACGGGCAAACCCAAGGGCGCGGGTAACCGTCATGTCGCGCTGTACAACCGCTTGGCGTGGATGCAAGAGGCCTACGCGCTGGATGTCAGCGACAGCGTTTTGCAAAAAACGCCGTTCAGTTTCGATGTGTCGGTGTGGGAGTTTTTCTGGCCGCTGATGGTTGGCTCGCGTCTCGTGGTTGCCGGCGTCGGCGATCACCGCGACCCTGCAAAACTGGTCGAGCTGATCACCCGAGAGCACATCACCACGCTGCACTTTGTGCCCTCCATGTTGCAGGCCTTTATCAGTGATGAACTGGCCGTTCAGTGCCAGAACCTCACGCGGATTATCTGTAGCGGCGAAGCGTTGCCGGTCGAGTTGCAACGGCAAACCATGGCGTTGCTGCCCAGCGCTGGGCTCTACAACCTCTATGGCCCGACCGAAGCCGCCATCGACGTCACCCACTGGACCTGCGTCGAAGAAGGCCGCGACGCCGTGCCCATCGGCCAGCCCATCGCCAACCTGCACACCTATGTGCTGGACGGCGAATTAAACCCGGTCAGCCCCGGCGTAACCGGCGAGCTGTACCTGGGCGGCATCGGCCTGGCGCGCGGTTATCACCATCGTCCGGCGCTGACTGCGGAACGCTTTGTGGTCGATCCGTTCCACGTCGGGCAGCGGCTGTACCGCACCGGCGACCTGGCCCGCCAACGCGAAGACGGCGTGATCGAATACGCCGGGCGTATCGACCATCAAGTGAAAATCCGTGGTCTGCGCATTGAGCTGGGCGAAATCGAAGCGCGGCTGCACGAGCAACCCAACGTTCGCGACGCCGTGGTGGTGGCGCACAGCGGCAGCCACGGCAACTACTTGGTCGCCTATGTGGTGGCCGAGCAGGGCGCCGAGGTTGCCGACTTGAAAACCACGCTGCTCAAGCACCTGCCCGATTACATGGTGCCGAGCCAATGGATGCTGCTGGAGGCGCTGCCGCTGTCGCCCAACGGCAAGCTCGACCGCAAGGCGTTGCCCGTGCCGGAGCAGAGCGTGGCGCAGCACGCCTATGTTGCGCCGCGTAATGCGCTGGAAATGCAACTCGCCGCCATCTGGCAAGACGTGCTGCGCGTCGAGCAGGTCGGCATCGAAGACAACTTCTTCGAGCTGGGCGGCGACTCGATTATTTCCATCCAAATCGTCAGCCGCGCTCGCCAAGCGGGCATCGCCCTCGGCCCGCGTGATCTGTTCGAACAGCAAACCATCGCCAACTTGGCGGGCATTGCCGTCACAGGTTCAGCGGCGCAACCGGCCGTGCAGCGCATTCAAATCGACCCCATGCAACGCGCTTCGCTGCCGGTAGCTGAAAGCGATATCGAAGACGTGTACCCGCTGTCGCCGATGCAAAAAGGCATGCTCTTTCACACCCTGGAAGACAGCGGCGAAGCGCTGTATATCAACCAGGTGAGCCTGCCGGTGACTGGCCTCGACGTGGCGCGTTTTGAAGCGGCGTGGGCGTTTGTTACCGCGCGCCACGGCGTGCTGCGCACCAGTTTCCACTGGCAGGCCGAGCTCAGCGAGCCGCTGCAAGTGGTGCACAAACAGGCGCGCATGCCCTTGGAAATTCGCGATTGGCGCCAGCGTGCCGTGAACGACGAGGCGCTCGCCGAGCTGGCACAGCAGGAAGCGTCGCGCGGTTTTGCGCTGGACCAGGCGCCGCTGCAACGCATGCTGCTGGTGCAGCTGGGCGAGCAGCATTTCCACATGATCTGGACCAGCCACCACCTGTTGATGGACGGCTGGAGCAGTTCGAATTTGTTCGCCGAAGTGCTGCAGCACTACGCCGGCCGTCCGCTGCACGACACACCCGGGCGCTACGGCGACTTTATCGCCTGGCTGCACAGCCAGGACAAAAGTGCCCTGGAAGGCTTCTGGCGCGCGCAGCTGGCAAACGTCGAACCGACTTCCCTGAGCCAGGCCGTATACCCGCGTCACGTCAGCGAGGAAAACGGCCACGCCGCGTTGTATTCCAACTGGAACGACGCGTGGACGGCGCGGTTGCAACAGCATTGCCGGCGGCTGCGCATTACCCCGAACACCTTTATTCAGGGCGCCTGGCTGCTGCTGTTGCAACGCTACACCGGCCAACGCACCGTGAGCTTTGGCGCCACGGTGGCGGGCCGGCCGGAAAGCCTGCCCGGCGCCGACAGCATGCTCGGGCTGTTTATCAATACCTTGCCGGTGATTCAGAGCCTGCACGCCGAGCAGCCGCTGGACACGTGGTTGCAACAGCTACAGGCCTACAACCTCGATATCCGCGCCTATTCCCACGCGCCCCTGGCCGACGTGCAGCGCTGGTCCGGGCTGGGCGGGCAGGCGTTGTTTGACAGCATTATCGTGTTCGAGAACTACCCCATCGACCAACGCTTGCGCGAGGCTGAGCCGGCTGGGCTGAGCTTTGGTGCATCGAAGGATCTGGGCGTGACCAACTTTGCTATGGACTTGGCCGTTCACTTGGGCGACAGCCTGATGATCGAGTACATGTACCTGCGCGCCAGCTTCAGCGAGCAGGGCGTGGCGCAGATTCGTGCGCTCATGGAAGCGACGCTGGAGGCCATGCTGGACGCGCCGCAGGAGCGCCTGGGTAATCTGCAACGGCTGCCCGCCGCGACGCTGACCGAGCTGCAACACTGGAGCGCTGCCCCTGCGCCGAGCCATCGTGCGCAGCTACTGCCGGACCTGATCGCCGAGCAGGCCGGGCAACAACCGCACGCCCTGGCGATTGCATGCGGCGATGCGCAGCTGAGTTATGCCGAACTGGATAGCGCCGCGAACCGACTGGCGCGTGTGCTTCAAGCGCGTGGCGCGGCGCCGGAAGTGGTGGTGGGCGTGGCGTTACCGCGCTCGGTAGAGATGATCGTGGCGCTGCTGGCGGTGATGAAAACCGGCGCCGCGTATGTGCCGCTAGACCTCGACTACCCGGCCGAACGCCTGGCCTACATGATCGACGACTCGGCCATGGCGCTGCTGATTACCCGCAGCGAGGTGCAGGGCACCTTGCCGATTCCGCCCAACGTGGGCGTGGTCGCGCTGGACCTGTTGTCCACCGACGGCGACAGCCGCGCGCTGGCCTCGCCGCTGCTGGCCGATAACCTTGCCTACCTCATCTACACCTCCGGCTCCACCGGCCGCCCCAAAGGCGTGGCCGTCACCCATGGGCCGCTGAGCATGCACTGCCAGGCGATTGCCCAGCTGTACGAAATGAATGCCAGCACCCGCGAACTGCTGTTTATGTCGTTTGCCTTCGACGGCGCCCACGAGCGCTGGCTAAGCACCTTGGCCAGCGGCGGAGCCCTGGTGATTCGCGACGGCACCTTGTGGACGCCCGAACACACCTGCGCCGTGCTGCATGAACAGCGCATCAGCATCGCCTGCTTCCCGCCGGCGTATCTCAAGCAACTGGCCGAATACATCGAAGCCAGCGGCGTGCCGGCACCGGCGGTACACACCTACTGCTTTGGCGGCGACGCGGTGCCGGAGCAGAGCTTCGAGCAAGTGAAAGCAGCGCTGCGACCGACGTACTTCACCAACGGCTACGGCCCGACCGAAACCGTGGTCACGCCCATGCTCTGGCGCGTGCCGCTGAGCGGGCGCTGCGAGGCGGCGTATGCGCCCATCGGCAAAGCAGTGGGGCAGCGTTCGTTGCATGTGCTGGATGTCGACCTCAACCCGTTGCCGGCCGGGTTTGCCGGCGAGCTGTACATCGGCGGGTACGGCGTGGCGCGCGGTTACCACGGGCGGCCCGAGATTACCGCCGAACGCTTCGTGCCCGACCCGTTTGGCGAAGCGGGCGCGCGCCTGTACCGCACCGGCGACCTGGTGCGCCTGCGTGCCGACGGCGTACTCGACTACGTGGGGCGCATCGACCATCAAGTGAAAGTGCGCGGCTTCCGAATTGAACTGGGCGAAGTGGAAGCCAGCTTGCGCCGCCAGCCGGGCGTGGAAGACGCCCTGGTGATCGCCCGCGATGGCGCTTCGGGCAAACAGCTGATTGGCTATGTAGTCAGCGGCGAAAATGCAAACGGCGAAGCGCTGCGAGCGGCACTGCGTGAGCAACTGCCCGACTATATGGTGCCCGCGCAAGTGCTGGTGCTGGCCACATTTCCCGTCACTCCCAACGGCAAACTCGACCGCAACGCGCTGCCGGAACCGAGCTTCACCAGCAGCGCTTATGTAGCGCCGCGCACTGAACAGGAACGCCTGCTGGCCGAGATATGGGCCGAGGTGTTGCAGGTGGAACAGGTGGGGATTACCGACAGCTTCTTTGAACTGGGCGGCGACTCGATTCTTAGCCTGCAAGTGATCTCGCGCGTGCGAAATCACCCGGCGCTGCAACTGCAATTGAAACTGCGCGACCTGATGCGCGAACCGACCATTGTCGGGTTGCTGGGGCAGCCGCAGTCGGCAGTGATTGGAGCGCCTGTTTTCGTGCCCGTGGACGACCGTCAGTTCGCCTTGCTGCCCGTGCAAGCCGCGTTCTTTGCCCGGCATACCAGTCAGCCGCAGCACTTCAACCAAAGCCTGCTGCTGCGCGCCACACAGCCGCTGAACCGCGAGGCGCTGCGCAGCGCACTGGCGACGGTGGTGGCCCATCACGACAGCCTGCGCCTGCGCTTTAGCGAAGAGCGCGGGCAGTGGCGTCAGGCCTACGGGCCGGTCAATAACGACACGCTGCTGTGGGAAGAAACCGTGGCGGACGAGGCGGCCTTGCTGGCGCTATTCAACCGTGCCCAGCGCAGCCTAAACCTGCAAACGGGCCCGCTGTTACGCGCCGTTCACGCCACCTTGGCGGACGGCAGCGAGCGGTTGTTGTTGGTGGTGCATCACCTGGCCATGGACCTGGTCTCCTGGCGCGTACTGAGCGAAGACCTGCTCCAGGCCTACGCCGGCAACCCGCCCGAAAAAACCGCCAGCTACCGCGCCTGGATCGAACATTGGCAGGCGCAGGTGCCGCTTCTGGCTGACGAGCAGCGCGACTTCTGGCGCGAACAGTTAGCGGGCGAGGGCGACCACTGGCCCTGCGACAACCCGCGCGGCAGCAACATCGTGCAGCATCAAGTCACGGTTAGCCGAACGCTCAGCAGCGAAGGCCTGCAAGCCCATAAAGCAGCGGTAAACGAACTGCTGCTCACCGCGCTTGCCAGCGCCCTGTGCGACTGGACCGGCCGTGACAGCGTGGCCATTGAACTGGAAACCCATGGCCGCGTTAACGACGACCGCGCGCCGGACGTTAGCCGTACCCTCGGCTGGTTCACCAGCCAATTTCCCCTGCGCCTGAGCGCGAATCTCGCGGCCGTGCAGCAAGCGCTGAACGGTGTGCCCGATAACGGCGTTGGCTTCGGTTTCTTACGCAATGAATTCGCCAATACGCCGCACGTCAGCTTCAGCTACCTCGGCCAGGCCAACGCCAACTTCGGCCCCGCGAGCACTGCGTTTACCGTCGCCAACGAACCGGTTGGCGACGAGCACGGCCCGCATGCGCCGCTTGCCAACGAACTGGAAGTGGTGGCGCAAATCGGCGACGGGCAGCTGTACCTGCGCTGCAACTTCAGCAACCGCCGCTACCGCACCCAGCGCATCGAACGGCTGATGGACGCCTGCAAGGCCCACCTCATTCACCTGCTGCAACCGGAGGCGTAACGCCATGCCCTTGAACGCCGACATCGACGCCTTTCTCGACCTCGCCGACCGCGCCACCACACGACCGCTGCACCAACTGCCAGTCGCCGAAGCCCGCGCGGTATTCGCCGCCACCACCGAACAACTGCGTTGGGCTGCGCCTGTAGGCGTGCAGGCCGAAGCGCTGAGCTGCATCGCCCGTGACGGCTATGAGGTTGGGCTGGAGGCTTTACCGGCCGGCGCACAGTGATTCGCCGTTACCCGTATTGGTGTTCCTGCACGGCGGCGGTTTTGTGTTGGGCGACCTTGATTCCCACGACGGGGTCTGCCGCGAATTTGCCCAGCGTGCCGGGTGCGCCGTGCTGGCCGTGGACTACCGTCTGGCGCCAGAACACAAATTTCCTACCGCCTTGCACGACGCTGCCGACGCAATCGCCTGGCTGGCCGAGCAGGCCGCTGCCCATGGGTTGGATAAACAGCGGGTGGTGTTCGGTGGCGACAGCGTCGGCGCCACCTTGGCCACGGTGCTGGCCACGCAAGCTGAGCATGAGCCGGCGTTGGTGGCGCTTAAACCTGTGGGGCAATTGCTCTGCTACCCCGTGACCGATGCCTCGTGCATCAGCGAATCGATGACCCTGTTTGCCGAAGGCTACTTGCTGGAAAGCCAGACGCTGGAGTGGTTTTACCAGCACTACCAACGCACCGCGGAAGACCGGTTCGACCCTCGATTTTCACCGCTGCTGGCGCGCCGCCTGACGGGGAGTGCGCCGGCCTGTATGGCCATTGCCGGGTTTGATCCGTTAGTGGATGAGGGCAGGGCGTATGCGCAGCGATTGAGGGATGAGGGAGTGGCGGTTGAGGTGCTTGAGTGTGAGGGACTGACCCATGATTTTTTGCGGATGGGGGCGGTGACGGGGGAGGTTGATGAGGTTTATCGGCGGATGGGGGATTGGCTTGTCGTGCGGTTTGGTTTGGGCGAGGCAATTGAGGGAATTGGGAACGTCAGATCGACGTCTAAGCGGGAGTGACGATTCCGCCTCACGTGATTCGAGAACGTCGTTACTGGCCGAAACTCTGGATCCCCGCGTTCGCGAGGATGACGGAGGATTATTCCAACACCACCGTCATCCTCGCGAACGCGGGGATCCAGAATCTCAAGCCGCCACGTTAGACCGGCGAAAGCATTTATGCCGCGTGCGCTGAACGCTTTGGTTCCGCCTTACGCGATTCGAGAACGTCGTTATTGGCCGAAACTCTGGATCCCCGCGTTCGCGAGGATGACGGAGGATTATTCCAACACCACCGTCATCCTCGCGAACGCGGGGATCAGAATTTCAAGCCGTACACGGTGGATCGGCGAAGGTATTCATTACCGCGTGTGCTGGACCTTTTGGTTTCGCCTCACGTGCGATTGGAAAACGTTGTCACTGGCCAGAAGCCTGGACTCCGAATCGTCGGACCGCCGCCTACGCGGGAATGACGGTGGTGCTTGAAAGATCCCCCGTCATTCCCGCGTAGGCGGGAATCCAGAATCTCAAGCCTTACCCGGTGGATCGGCGAACGTATTCATTACCGCGTGTGCTGGACGTTTTGGTTCCGTCTCGCGTGCGATTGGAGAACGTTGTCACTGGCCGGAATCGAGAGCTTTCCGTCGGGCGCTGTTTTCGTGGCGCTATCAAACCCATCGCGGCTAAAGCCGCTCCTACAGATCGCACACTCTGTAGGAGCGGCTTCAGCCGCGATGCTTTCCGCGAAATATAACGCTCTCAGGTTATGCATTTCTTGCAGCTTGCACGCCGCATAAGATTAAACACTTTAATATTTGCATATGCCTAAAATGTATTTCTCACATTTTGTAACCGTCAGTAGCATGGCCACCATAGATGAATTTAGCAGCCTAAGCGCATCGCTCTATAACAATGCGCGATATAGGTTGCCAGGCCGGATCGGCCTGTCAAGACGATGGGGAAACAGGGATGCCACTGACCAGAAGAGCGCTAATTGCACGGGTTGCCGCCATCGGCGGTTACCGGGCGGCGTATGGCGCGACGGGGGCGCTGGGGTTGTTGAGCCCGGCATTCGCTCAGCCAACCAGCGGCCCGGAAAATTATGCGAGCTTGCCCTCGGCCCAGGTTGGCAAGGGCGCCAGCGTGGTGGTGATCGGCGCCGGCATCGGCGGTTTGGTCAGTGCCTACGAGCTGCGCAAGGCTGGCTTTAACGTCACGGTGCTTGAGGCCCGTGACCGCGTTGGCGGTCGCAATTGGACGCTGCGCAAGGGTGACCGCGTTGAGTACACCGACGGCACGGTGCAGGTGGCGAACTTTGCCGATGGGTTTTATTTCAATGCCGGCCCGGCCCGTTTGCCTAGCCACCATCAGTTGATGCTCGGCTACTGCCGCGAGCTGGGCGTGGAGTTGGAGGTGCTGGTCAATACCAGCCGCAACGCGCTGGTGCGGCCGAACCTGGCCGAGCCGCCGATGCAGATTCGTCAGGCGGTGAATGACAGCCGTGGCCATGTGGCGGAGCTGCTGGCCAAGGCGGTGAATCGTCAGGCGCTGAATGATGAATTGAATGCCGATGACCAACGCGCGCTGTTGCAGTTTTTGCGCACGTTTGGCGATTTGTCGGAGAAGCTTGAGTACATCGGTTCGGCCCGTTCGGGCTACAAAGTCTGGCCCGGTGCCGGCGAGCAGGTGGCGCAGAAGAATGAGCCGTTGCCGCTGCGCACGCTGCTCAATCCGGCGCTGGCCAATGCGTTGATGATTGATGAGTACCCGGAGTTCTCGCCGACCATGTTTCAGCCGGTCGGCGGCATGGACCGCATTCCCAAAGCCTTCGAAAAACACCTGGGCGGTGCCTTGCGCCTGGGCAGTGAAGTGCGCGCGATTCATAACCAGGACAACGGCGTGCAGGTGACCTATGTGGCGCGCAAAACCGGGCGCGAGCACACGCTGACGGCGGACTACGCGGTGGTGGCCTTGCCGCTGCCGTTGCTGGCCAAGCTGGACACCAACTTCACCGCGCCGGTGCAGCAGGCGATTGGCGCGGTGCAGTTTGGCTATGCCAACAAGGTGGCGTGGCAGTCGCGGCGGTTCTGGGAGCGCGATTACCAGATTTATGGCGGCCTCTCGTTTGTGAATCAGGAGGCGTCGGGCCTCTGGTATCCAAGCGGCGGGTTCAATCAGGAGCAGGGCATTCTGATTGCCGCTTACAACAACGGCGAAACCGCGCGGGTCTTTGGTGAGAAGAGCATTGCCGAGCAGATCGCCGCGTCAAAACAGGCGGTGGAGTTGCTGCATCCGGGCCATTCGGCCGAGTTGCGCAATCCGCTCGCCGTCGCCTGGAGCCGTATTCCGTACAACTTAGGGCCGTGGATTAACCATGAGGTGGCCGAGCCGGCGTACAGCCTGCTCAACCAGGCCCAGGGCCGCATTCACCTGACCAGCGATGGCCTCGCCCACAGTGGCGTGGGCATTTGGCAGGAGGCCGCCGCCGGCGCCGCACGCCGGGTGGTGCGCAACCTTTTCGAGCGTGTGCAACACACGCCTTACCGGCAAACGGCCTGAACCCGCCGCGCCTTTTTTACCGACCGATAACCATGATGTGCCAGGTAGCGGACCTCCGAGGCTGGCGATAAAAACCTTGGAGTACTGCCATGCCTTTCACACCAAAAGCCCTGCTGGGGTTGGGGATTCTATGCGCGGCCGGTGCCGTTTCCGGCGGCGCTCAGGCCGCCGGTATCGAGCGGGTGCCGTCTACTTATCCGAACTCGCCGATTCTGCAAGCGGTCACGCTGCCGCCGAGCAGCCAGCTCACGTACGTGTCCGGAATTCTGCCGGATCCGGTTGACCCCAAGGCCGGCAAAGATGACTTGCACGCCGCAAGCAGCACCGAACAACAGACTGTGGCGGTGTTTCGCAAAATCGAAGCGGTGCTCGCGCAACGCGGCCTGACGCTTGGCGATGTGGTGAAGCTGAACGTGTACCTGGTCGCCGACCCGGCCAAGGGCGGACGCCTGGATTTCGATGGCTTGCAGGCCGGCTTCCGGCAGTTTTTCGGCACCGACAAACAACCGCTCAAACCCGCGCGCACCACGGTGCAAGTCGCAGGCTTGGTGCTGCCCGGTGCGTTGATCGAGGTGGAGGCCATCGCCGCCACCGCGCCAGACACCACCCCAACCGCTGCCGCCAAACACTAAATGCCCCAGGCGCTTTAAACAGGAAGTTTTTCAATGCGTAGTGCGTTCAGTAAAACCTTTGCTTTGTCGTCTATCAGTGCTGCCTTGCTGGCGGCGGGCGTGCCGATTACCGCCCTGGCCGATGACCCGACGCTCGATACCGTGGTGGTCACCGGCGTACGCGGCAGCCAGCCGCGCACCGTGACCGACAGCCCGGCGCCGATTGATGTGATCACGGCGGAGCAGTTGGAGAAAACCGGCCAGAACGGCCTCAAGGACATCCTCACGCGGCTGCTGCCTTCGTTCAACGCGCCAACCATTAACGGCGGCGGCACGGCGTTTCTGGTGCGTGGCATCAGCATGCGCGGGCTGGGTGGCGATCAGGTGCTGATTCTGGTGAACGGCAAGCGCCGGCATAACACGGCGATGATTAACAACAATGCGCGGGTGGGCACGGCGGCGGTGCCGGTGGATCTGGACCTGATTCCGACCGCTGCCATCGAGCGCATCGAGGTTTTGCGTGACGGCGCGGCGGCGCAGTACGGGTCGGATGCCATCGCCGGGGTGATCAATATCATCCTCAAGAAAGACAACTCGGGCGTCACCTCCGACAGCTCGTTGGGCCAGTACTACAGCGGCGACGGCACCACAGGGCACGAAGCGGCCAACCTGGGTTTGCCGTTAGGCGATGGCGGTTTCTTTAACCTGTCGTTCGATGCCAAGTCGCAAGAACCCTACGACCGCTCGGGTTCTGTGGTCGGCAACTACGGCACGCTCGCCAATGGCCAACCCGACCCGCGCACCAGCCAAACCCACGGCTGGGGCGAGGAGTACGGACTGGGCCGCGACCGCACGGCCAGCACGGCTTACAACCTTGAGTTGCCGCTGCAAAACGACGTGACGCTGTATTCGTTCTCGACCTTCAGCTATCGCGACGGCAAGAAAGTGCTCGGCCATCGCGCGCCAACCGACATCACCGCGCTCAACGGCGTGGCCGGCGCGCCTTATCCGAAAGGCGGCCAGGCTACTCGCGAGGTAAAGGAAACCGACTACCAATTCGCCGTGGGCGCCAAAGGCCTGTTGGCCGACTGGGATTGGGACCTGTCGACCACCTATGGCCGCGACAAAGCCAAGCTCTACACCGACAACAACCTGAACATTTCCAACGGCCCGGATTTCAGTCAGCAGCGCTTTCATCTGGCCGACGAAATCTTTGATCAATGGACCAACAACCTCGACTTCACCCGCGCGCTGGATATCGGCTGGAGCAGCCCGCTGGAAACCTCGTTCGGCATTGAGTACCGCTGGGAAAAATACGAGCTGGGGGAGGGCGAAGCGAATTCGTATAACTACGGCAACTACGTGATTCCGACCGGGCAGTACGCGGGCCGACGTCCCGACCCGGGCCTGTTCTCGGTAAACGGCACCAACCCCGAAGATGCCGGCGACCAGATTCGCCACAGCGGCGCGGCGTACGTCGATTTCGGTTTGAACGTGACGTCCAACTGGTACGCCGCCTTCGCTTTACGTCAGGAGCAGTACAACCAGGACATCGGCGAAACCACCAGCGGCAAGTTCACCACGCGTTATGAATTTCTGCCGGGTTACGCCGTGCGGGCAGCGGTGAGCAATGGCTTCCGTGCGCCGTCGTTGGCGCAGAACGTGTTCCTCGTCCACCAGCTCGGTGACCCAGTTCCTCGGCGGCGGTGCCACCACTACAGCGCGAACCAAGCAGATGCGACCCGGTTCGCCGGAAGCCATCGCCTTGGGCGCCGAAACCCTCAAGCCGGAGAAGTCGCGCAATTACAGCCTCGGGTTGACCGCTGAGCCCATCGAGCGCCTGCGCTTTACGGCCGACTTCTACCTGATCGACATCGATGACCGCATTCTGCAAACCGGCATTTTGTCGGGCCCTGCGGTGTCGCAGATTCTGGTCAACGCCGGTCTGGCGCCGAACCTGGCGGGGCAGTATTTCGCCAACGCCGCCGACACGCGCACCAAGGGCATCGACCTGGTGCTCGACTACAGCCAGAACTTCGAGGAGTACGGCCAGGCGAAGTGGAGCGTGGCGTACAACCACAACAAAACCACTATTCGTGACCTGGCCGAAACGCCGGGCGAGTTGTCCAGCCTGGGCAGCGGCTACGTGTTGTTCGACCGCCAGCAGCAAACCGACCTGACCAAGGCCACGCCCAAGGACAAGTGGATTTTCTCCACCAACTACCGGCTCGATAGCTGGAACGTGAACCTGGCCGTGAGCCGCTACGGCGAATACACCGAGGGCAATAACAACCCGGCCAACGACCGCACCTACAGTCCGAAATGGATTACCGACATCGACGTGGCGTACGACCTCACGCAGAACGTGACCGTCGCCGTAGGCGCCAACAACCTGTTCGACGAATACCCGGACAGCATCGGCATCGTGCCGTGGGCCGGCACTTATGAGTACGGCATGTTCTCGCCCTATGGCCTGGGCGGCGGTTACTACTACGGCCGCTTGAGCCTGGCGTTCTGATGAAGACTTTCACCGTGCTATTGGCTGCGCTGCTGACCCTTGCCCCGGGTGTTCAGGGCGAGGAGCTGCTGCGGGTTTCAAGCCAAAAGGCCTCGCTGAAAATTCTGCTGGAAGCGGCCGGCGAGTTGAAAGACCTGCCGTACCGCATCGAGTTCGCCTCGTTCGGTGCGGCGGCGCCTACCGCCGAAGCGCTGGCCGCTGGCGCGGTGGATATCGGCACGCTGGGCGATGCGCCGTTTGTGTTTGCCGCCGGCGCCGGCGCCCCGCTGAAAACCGTGGGCGTGGTGCGCGTGCAGGTCACGCAAACGGCAGTGGCCATTGTGGTGAATCAGGACTCGCCGCTGCGTGATGCGGCGAGTTTGAAGGGCAAGAAAATCACCACCACGCGCGGCTCCATCGGCCATTACCTGGCGCTGGCGGCGCTGCGTGGGGCAGGGCTGACGGGCAAGGACGCGCAGTTCATTTTCCTGCAACCGGCCGAATCCCGAGGTCTGCTGGCCAACGGCGAGGCCGACGCCTGGGCCACGTGGGACCCCTACACCAGCATGAGCCAGGTCGAGGGCGGCACGCGGGTGCTCGTCAGTGGCGAAGGCTTGTTTGCCGGCAACATGTTGCTGGTGGCCAACGACACGGCGATTCGCGACAAGCCTGGGCTGTTGGCCGATTTCCTCCAGCGCCTGGCCCGGGCGTACGTGTGGGCCAACGCCAACGAGCCAGCCTTCTCCGCCATCCAGGCGCGCCACAGCGGTTTGCCGGTCGAGATTCACAGCCGCTCCAACCGCTACTCGCAACCGCACCGCGTGCCCATCGACGCCGAAGTAATCGCCGACGTGCAACGCACCGCCGATCTGTACCGAGCCGAAGGGATCATCAGCCAGCCGTTCGACGCCAGCGGCTTCTTCGCCCGCCAATTCAACCAGGAACCGCCCCCATGACCAAACGCAAAACCTGTAGGAGCGGCTTCAGCCGCGATGCTCTTAGCCGAGCCCACCGTTTCCAGGCCCGGCCAATCGCGGCTAAAGCCGCTCCCACAGAAAGCACAGCGAGTTAGCCGGAGCCTCATGACCCAACGCAAAACCTGTAGGAGCGGCTTCAGCCGCGATGTTCTTGGCTGGGCCCACCGTTTCCAGGCCCGGCCAATCGCGGCTGAAGCCGCTCCCACAGAAAGCAAGTGAGTTAGCCGGAGCCTCATGACCCAACGCAAAACCTGTAGGAGCGGCTTCAGCCGCGATGCTCTTGGCCGAGCCCACCGTTTCCAGGCCCGGCCAATCGCGGCTAAAGCCGCTCCTACAGAGAGCAAAGCGAGTCCGTTGCAAGACCTGAGTTGCCCGTGACGCAACCCGCTGTTGGTCGACCATCCATTCCACTCAGGGACGTTCAGGAGTTTGTATGTTCACCACCCTTACTGCCGATCAACTACAGCCGTCGCATATCGCCGACGTGCTGCACAAGCGTTCTTACGGTGTGCGCCTCAAGGGTTTTTGCCCAGTGGACACCGTGCAACTGGCCCGCGAGCGCCTGGCTCGTCATGAGTTGCGCGGCACCTTCACGGAGCAGAAAGAATTCAATCGCCTGGGCAAGGCCTATATCGAAATCGGCGATGAGCACAGTCGCCAGGAGTATCACGCCCAGGCGCTGACCAATATCCGCAAGATTCGCGACACCTTTCGCCCGCTGGCGTCGCCCATCGATGACCTGCGTTTGCTGCTCGATGAGGTGTGGCCCAAGGGCGCGCGGTTGCTGGATGTAAACGGCGAGAAATGCTTTGTCGGCATCGCCCGGTTTCAGGGCAGCGGAGTCGACCTTACGCCGCACACCGACAACCTCGAACGCAACGCGCCCAGCGATCACGAGCCGCGTTTGCTCACTCAGCTGTCGACCAACATTTACCTGGAAATCCCGGAGGACGGCGGCGAGTTGGAAATCTGGGGCATCGAGCCCGACGAGGAACAATACGAGCGCCTGCGTGGCACCCGCGCCTATGGCATCGAGCGCGATTTGCTGCCGCCGCCGGACTTTGTGATCAAGCCAGAACCCGGCGACCTGATTCTGCTTAACCCCCGCCTGATTCATGCGGTGCGCCCCTCGGCCACCAGCACGCGCGTCACCCTTGGCGTGTTTATCGGCTATTTCGGCGACGACCAACCTTTGGCCTACTGGAGCTAACGACCATGAGCGATGTGGAAGCGATCAATCTCAAAGCGTATTTCAACAAGGGCGGTGAAGAACTGGATTTCACCGGCAAACGCTGCGTGCTAGCGGTGAGCGTGGGGCAGGAATACCACGAGGAACAAAAGCTCAGCTCCACCGTGCACCTGATTAACAAGTCCGGCTTCAGCGAAGTGAAAGTGGTGGTGGCCGACACCCTGCAACGCCACAACAAACACGGCAAGTCGCCGGGCCTGGCGTTGTCGGCGTCGATTCGTGATGGCGAGGCGTGGCTTAAGCGCAATCGTAAATACCTCGACGGCCTGGAGGCGAAAGTCACCATCAGCCGCTGGAATGAAGAGCTGGCCTCCGACCGCTACGCCGACCTGCGCTTGCAGGTGAACGAGGTGTACGCCCAGCCCGACAGCCGCTTGCGCGCGGCCATCGACACCACCATTGGCGTGTTTATCGAGCGCTTGTTGTTGCGTGACCCGGCAGCGGATACCCAACAGGCCGCCGCGCAGTGCCGCGAATACATTCTGGAAGAAATTCCGATCATTTTGCCGCTGTGGGCTGAGCAGGGTTACGACTTCATCATTTACCCGCAGCAGATGACCCACGCCATGGCCACGGCCCGCGAACTGTTGATCGAACCGGTGCACCCGGAGCGCGTGCATTGGCTGCCGCTGAAGTTCAAAAAGCGCGGCATTCCCATTCCCTTCAGCCTGCCCGGCGTGGTGCACCCGGCGTGGTCGCACACGGCGATTGCCGTATAGGCCTGGGCGTTTTTTTGGCGGGTGGCCGAGCCGCCCGCGTTATTTACTTTTTAAGGAGTAATCCATGGGCGTTTTTGCGCAACCGCAACGCAAATGGTGGGCCTTGTTTGGCGTGAGCGTCGCCAGTTTTCTGGGCTGCGTTGATTTCACCATCGTCAACACCGCCTTGCCGGCGTTGCAGGCCGACCTTGGCACCTCGTTCGAGGCGCTGCAGTGGGTGATCAACGGCTTCATTCTGGCGCTGTCGAGTTTTATGGTGCTGGTCGGTCGGCTGGCCGATTTATACGGGCGCAAGCGCGTGTTGTTTATCGGCCTGACTGTGTTCGGCGTGGCGTCGTTGGCGGCCGGCGTCGCCACGGGCATCGACCTGCTGATCGCCGCCCGCGTCGCCCAAGGCTTGGCATGCGCGGTGCTGTACACGGCCTCTGGCGCGATTGTGGCGAATGCCTTCCCGGCCAGTGAACAAGGCCGCGCTTTTTGGCGTGCTGTTCAGCGTTAACGGCGTGGGCTTGGCCAGCGGCCCGGTGCTGGGCGGGGTGATTGCCAGTGCGTTGGGCTGGCAATGGATTTTCCTGCTTAACGTGCCGTTTGTGCTGCTCAGCCTGGCGATTTGCGCCTGGGCGGTGGACGAGTCGCGCGGCGAGGGCCAAGGCCTGGACGGCTGGGGCGCGCTGTTGCTGTTGATCGGCCTGCCAAGCCTGGTGCTGCTGATTGTGCAGGGCGGCGCCTGGGGTTGGACGTCGCCGATCAGCCTGGCGTTGCTGGTCGTAGCGGCGTTGGCGCTGGTGGCGTTTATTCAAGTGGAGCGTCGGGTGAGGGCGCCCATTGTCGACCTGACACTGTTTGCCAATCGCCGTTTTGTGGCGGCCGTTGTGGCCAGCTTTGCCCTCGCGGTTTTCTACTGCCTGGCGTTCTTTGTGATGCCGTTGTACCTGGCGCTGATTCGGGGCGACAGCGTGCAAACCAGCGGGCTTTTATTGCTGCCGACGACCTTGGGCGTGGCGGTGCTGTCGCCGGTGGTGGGGCGTTTGGTCGACCGCAAAGGGCCGGCGTTACTCATCCAGGCAGGCCTGGCGCTGTTTGTCGTATCCGCCTTGCTGCAAACGGGCTTCGACACCCACACCTCGCTGGTTTACCTGCTCGGCGCCTTCGCGCTCATGGGCGTGGGCTGGGCCTGCGTGTTGGGGCCGTCAACGGTGCTGGGCATGAGCTCGGTGCCGGCGACGATCAGCTCGGTGGCCATGGGCTCGCTGATGACCTTGCACAACATTGGCGGCGGGCTTGGCCTGGCGATAGGTGTGGGCGTGTACCGCTTTTTCGCCGCGCGCGAGCTGAGCGCTGTCAGCAGCAGTCAGGCCGATTGGGTCAACGCCGCCGTGGCCCAGCCGGAGCAGGGTGTGGCTTTGCTGACGGAGCACCTGAGCCAGGCGCCCGAGGTGCTCAATGGCTGGGTTCAGCAGGCGTTTTTGCACGGTTATCAGGCAGTGATGGTGTTCCTGGCCCTGGTGCTGACTGTGGCGTTAACCGGGGTGGTGCTGTTGTTGCGCCGCCAGTCGGCGCAAGCCGTGGAAACGCCGGAGCACGCCCATGGCTAATGCCGATGGACGTTTACGCCTGGGCGCCTTCTTGTCTGGCAGCGGCGCCCACACCGGCGCCTGGCGCCACCCGCAGGCCGACGCCGATGCCTCGCTGAACATTCAGCGCTACCAGCACTACGCGCAAACCCTGGAGCGCGGGCGCTTCGATGCGCTGTTTCTCAACGACAACGTCAGCGTCGGCGAACTCGACCCCGAGGTGCTGGCGTGCGGGCCGTACAGCTTGCGCTGGGACCCGCTGATTCTGCTGCCCGCGCTGGCCATGGTGACCCGCCATATCGGCCTGATCGCCACCGCCAACACCAGCTACAACCAGCCGTACAACCTGGCGCGCAGCTTCGCCTCGCTGGACCAACTGTCCAACGGCCGCGCCGGCTGGAACCTGGTCCCAGCGCTGGTCGGCGCCGAGAACTTCAACCACGACCAACCGTTGGCACACGCCGAACGCTACGAGCGCGCCGAGGAATTTCTCGACGTGGTCACCGGCCTCTGGGACAGCTGGGCCGACGATGCCTTTGTGCTCGATAAAGCCAGCGGCACCTGGCTGGACGTTAACCGCATGCGGGTGCTCAACCACCGTGGCCGGCACTTCCAGGTGCAAGGCCCGCTGAACGCGCCGCGTCCGGTGCAAGGCTGGCCCGTGATTGCCCAGGCTGGCTCTTCGGACACGGGCCGGGAACTGGCGGCCCGCAGCGCCGAGTTGGTGTTTACCGCGCAGCAAACCCTGGGCGAGGCGCAGGCGTTTTATCAGGACTTGCACGCGCGCGCGGCCGGTTTGGACGAACGCCGGATGCGCTGAAAATCTTCCCCGGCGTGTCGCCCATCGTCGGCCGCACCGCCAGCGAGGCCGAGGAAAAACATCAGCAGTTACTGGAATTGGTCGACCCCCGCAGCGCGCTCAAACAACTGAGCTTTCTGCTCGATCTGGGCATTGACCTGGCCGCGTTGCCGCTGGACGCACCTGTACCGATACCGGAACAGCCGCCCACTACCGAGCGGCACAAAAGCCGTCAGCAATTGGTGCTCGACCTGATCCGCCGCGAACGGCCCACGGTCGGCCAGTTACTGCGCACGCTGGGGGCCGGCGGCCATCGCCTGGTAGTCGGCACAGCGGCGCATATCGTCGATGAATTGGCCGCGTGGTACCACGAAGGGGCGGCGGACGGCTTCAATATCCTGTTCACCCATTTGCCGGGCGGCGTGGATGATTTTGTCGATCAGGTGGTGCCGCAATTGCAGCGCCAGGGGCTGTTTCGCGAGCAGTACGAAGGCGCTACGTTGCGCGAGAACCTGGGCTTGCAGCGCGTGGCCAATCGGCACTTTGCCGGCTGAAGTGTCGGCATCTGATCCGCATTTAATCGCGTTATCTGCCGCTGTTTTGTAAGGCGGCAGGCACGGCATAGTCCCTGGCATTATTCGGGGGCAGATGCATGTATCAATACGACGATTACGACCAGGCGCTGGTGTTCGAGCGCGTCGAGCAGTTTCGCGACCAGGTGCAGCGCCGGCTCAGCGGTGAACTGAGCGAAGACGAGTTTCTGCCACTGCGGTTGCAGAACGGTCTGTACCTGCAAAAGCACGCCTACATGCTGCGGGTGGCTATTCCCTACGGCACGCTGAGTGCCGTGCAGTTGCGCTGCCTGGCGGCCATCGCCCGCGACTACGACCGTGGCTATGGTCACTTCACCACCCGGCAAAATATTCAATTCAACTGGATTGAACTGGAGCAAGTGCCAGACATTCTCGCGCGCCTGGCCGAGGTACAGATGCACGCGATTCAGACCTCCGGCAACTGCGTGCGCAACATCACCACCGAGGCCTTTGCTGGCGTGGCGGCAGACGAATTGCTCGACCCGCGCCCGCTGGCGGAAATTTTGCGCCAGTGGTCGACGGTCAATCCGGAATTCCTGTTCCTGCCGCGCAAATTCAAGATCGCCCTGTGTGCGGCGCACGAAGACCGCGCCGCCGTGCAAATGCATGACATCGGTCTGTACCTGTACCGCGACGACGCCGGTGAGCTGCTGCTGCGGGTAATGGTCGGCGGCGGTTTGGGGCGCACGCCGATTCTGTCGCAGACGATTCGCGACGGCCTGGCCTGGCAGCACGTGTTGTCGTATGTGGAAGCGATTTTGCGCGTGTACAACCGCCACGGCCGGCGCGACAACAAATACAAAGCGCGGATCAAAATCCTGGTGAAAGCCCTGGGCATCGAAGCTTTTGCCGCCGAGGTGGAGCGCGAGTGGCAACACATCAAAGACGGCCCGGCCGAGCTGACCGAAGCCGAATACCAGCGCGTGGCCGCCGCGTTTGTGCCGCCAGGTTACGAGTCGCTGCCGGCGATAGACCTGGACTTCGGCACGCAGTTGGCTAACAGCAAGGCCTTCGCGCAATGGACCGAGCGCAACGTGCACGCCCATAAAGTGCCAGGCTATGCCGCCGTGGTGCTGTCGACCAAACCGGGCGCTGCGTTACCACCGGGAGACGTCACGGCCGCACAAATGGACGCGGTGGCCAGTTGGGCCGAGGCGTTCGGGTTTGGCGAAATTCGCATCGCCCACGAACAAAACATCGTGCTGCCCGACGTGCGCAAACGCGACCTCTACACCCTGTGGCAAGCCGCCTGCGAGCACGGGCTGGGCACAGCAAATATCGGCCTGCTCACGGACGTGATCGCCTGCCCGGGCGGCGACTACTGCTCGCTGGCCAACGCCAAATCCATCCCCGTGGCGCAAGCGATTCAGGCGCACTTCGACAACCTCGACTACCTGCACGACATCGGCGATCTGAGCCTGAACATCTCCGGCTGCATGAACGCCTGCGGCCATCACCATATCGGCAACATCGGCATTCTGGGCGTCGATAAAAACGGCAGCGAGTGGTACCAGATCACCCTGGGCGGCGCGCAGGGGCAGCACGCCGCGCTGGGCAAAGTCATCGGCCCCTCGTTCGCCGCCGAGCAGGTGCCGCAGGTGATCGAACGCATCGTGAATACCTTCACCGACTACCGGGAAGTGCAGGAACGCTTCGTCGACACCGTGCAGCGCATCGGCCTGGAACCGTTTAAAGAACGCGTCTACCGGGCGGAGGTGGTGGCACTGAGCAACCTGATTCGCTTGATCAATGGCCAGGCCGTGATCGACCGGGCCGACGCCACCCCAATTGTGCCGCTGGCTGCCTGGCAGCCTGGCAACGGCTTGCTGCTGGGGCCGGACGATGACGTGGAAACGCTCGACCTGCCGTTCGCTGGCGTGGCGTTGATCGCCATCGACTTTCCCAGCTTTCGCGATGGTCGCGGTTACAGCCAGGCGTACTTATTGCGCCAACGCTTGGGTTGGCGCGGTGAATTGCGCGCCGTGGGCGATGTGTTGCGCGATCAGCTTAGCCACATGCGCCAGTGCGGCTTCGACAGCTTTGCCGTGCGTGCGGACAAGTCTGTAGAGGATGCGTTGAGAGGGTTGACGGGCATGAGCGTGGTGTATGGGCGTTCGGCCATTGAGCCACGGCCGTTGTTTCGACGTCGGGCGGGTGAGGGCAGCGAGTAAAGGCCGACCCTCACCCCCAGCCCCTCTCCCGCGAGCGGGAGAGGGGAGCCAAAGCGCGGTCTGCTTTTAGTCCCCTCGCCCCTCGGGGAGAGGATTAGGGTGAGGGGGCTGCGTGCACAATCGCCCATCCATTAACCGAAAAAATTCCCGCCCATCTCCACCGTCCAGTGAACCTTTGCCCCGTTACGGCAATCTTTGACGGGACGGTTTTTTCAACGGAGGTGTGTATGTTTTTGCGCTCATTCAGTCTGGCGTTGATGGTCGCGCTCAGCGGCCCGGCGTTTGCCGACGATAACGATAGCCCGCTCGCGGCCGACCGGGGCCAGTCGCGGCCGCTTATCGTGATCGCCAACAGCAGCGCCGACCCGGCACTGGTCAAGCTGCTGGCCGCGCTGAAAGAGCCTGCTAATGAAGCCGCGTTTAAAGAACGCAACATGGTGCTCTACACCGTGGTGAACACGATCGGCCAACGCAACGGCAAAGACCTCGACCCGCAAAGCACCATGGCCCTGATTCGCGCGCTGAAGCTGGGCGCCAGCGCCGATGCGAAAGTGATTCTGGTTGGCAAGGACGGCGAGAAGAAGCTGGAGCACTCCGGTGCGATCGACCCGAAGCAGCTGTTCAGCGCGGTGGACGAGATGCCGATGCGTGAGAGAGAAGCGAGCAAGCCGGCGGACGCTGCGGCACCGGCACCGGCACCGGCACCTGCGCCGCTGGATGATTAGCGTTAGGCGTAGAGCACCACGGCCGCCAATGCCAGGTAGCGGCCGGCTTTGGCGATAGTTACCAGCAGCACGAATCGCCACAGCGGTTCGCGCATCACACCGGCGATCAGGGTCAGTGGGTCGCCTACCACGGGCAGCCAACTGAGCAGCAGCGTCCAGCAGCCCTAACGCTGGTACCAGCCTTGAGCGCGCAGCAACTGCTCTTCGTTGGCGGGAAACCAGCGGCGCTCGCGGAAGCGCTCGATACCGCGCCCCAGCGCCCAGTTCACCAGCGAGCCCAACACGTTGCCAATGGTGGCGACCAGCACCAATGCGGCGGGCGAGTAGCTGCCGGCCAGGAGCAGGCCGGCCAGCACCGCTTCCGATTGCAGCGGGAGCAGGGTGGCGGCGATGAAGGCGCTGGCGAATAGGCTGAGGTAGGCGATAGGCATGGGCGCGGACTGTATCGATTGGGTCCGGGGCGGTCTAGGCGAATCGGGAGCATCGCGGCTAAAGCCGCTCCCAAGTCCACGTGAACTCTGTGGGAGCGGCTTTAGCCGCGAGTTTTTGATCTTGCTTCACCGCTTTTGATTGGGCTTGTGATCTACCGCTTTTGACCGTGATCTTGATCTACCTCGCGAGGTTCATCGCAGGCCGAGTGGAGTCGTTGCGTAGGGGGTTGAGCGGCCGGGAGCCGCGAGAGGCGCATCGGGCCAGGGACGGCCCGTTGCGCCGTGCCCCCGGAGCGGCGACGGAGCGAGGGAAGTCGGAGCGCAGCGTAGACCCAAGGTAGGAGCTAGACCTTTTGGTTACTTTTGGGTGGTCCGGCATACCGGCAATGCTAAAAGTGACTCGCGCGTAAGGCGCGAAATAAAATGCCGCGCAACCGTGGTAACGAAGAACGCCTCAGATTTGAAAGCAAGACCGAATGCTGAAGCTATGCGCAGGTATTCATTACCGCGCGCCCTGAGCGTTTTTGTTTCGCGCCTTACGCGCGAGCTTCTTTTGGCATTGCCGGATTGCCGGACCACCCAAAAGTAACCAAAAGGTCTAGCTCCTACCTTGGCCCTCCGCTGCGCTCCAGGTTCCCTCGCTCCGTCGTTACTCCGGGGGCACGGCGAGACGGGCCATCCTTGGCCCGACACGCCTCTCGCGGCTCCCGGCCGCTCAACCCCCTACGCAACGACTCCACTCGGCCTGCGATAAACCTCGCGGGGCAGATCAAAATCAAGAGCGGAAGATCACAAGCCAGATCACAAGCCAGATCACAAGCCAGATCACAAGCCAGATCACGAGCCAGATCACGCGCTACTCAATTTCGCGCATAAAACGCAATGCCCCCCAGCCCATCCCACGGCCCTCGTGGGTTCTGTAGGAGCGGCTTTAGCCGCGATCCCTGCAAACACCATTGCCTGGCCAATGAATCCATCAAATCCCTGAACTTTTGCTCAAACACGGGGCTCGGAACTGTACGCCCCCTGTTTCGCCAGGGATGACGAACTCCAACCAGCCGCCTCCCATTCTCCACCACGGGTGGCGGCTGTTTGCTAAGAAGGAGCCCGATTCGATGTCGCACGCCAGCCCGTTGGCCCCCCTCAATCAGGTTGCTGAACGTCAGGCTGCCACCTTGCAATTGGATGACGCCTTGCAGTTGCCGCGCATTGCCATTGAGGCGGTGACGCCCGTGGTCGAGGCCGGCCGCTTTGCCGCCAAGGGCATCGCCGGCTCTGCCGTGACGGTGAGCGCGGTGATTTTCACCGATGGCCACGACAAGATTGACGCGTCCATCCTCTGGCGCGCCGAGCTGGAAGAAAAATGGCACCGCGTGCCGTTGCAGTCTTTGGGCAACGACCTCTGGCAGGGCGAGTTCACCCCCAGCCAACCCGGGCGCTATCAATTTGCCGTGCAAGCCTGGTGGGATGTCTACGGTACGTTCACCTATGAACTGCTGAAGAAGTTTTCCGCCGGCGTGCCCATCACCCTCGAGCTGCAAGAAGGCGAATTGCTGTTACGCCGCGCCGCTGAAAACGCTGGCCCCGAACATGCCGAGCTGATGGCCGAACGCTTGCGCACGTTGCAAGACACCCAGTCGGTGGACGAGCGCGTGGCGTTTTTCCTGTCCGCCGAAACCACCGAGGCCATGCGCCACACCGAGGCTCATCCGCACCGTGTGAACAGCCCGGCATATCCGTTGGATGTCGAGCGCAAGCTGGCGGAGTTCGCCAGTTGGTATGAGCTGTTTCCCCGCTCGGTAACCGATGATGAAGACCGCCATGGCACCTTTCGCGATGTGATTGAGCGCCTGCCGTATGTGCGCGATATGGGTTTTGATGTGCTGTATTTCCCGCCGATTCATCCCATCGGCAAGGCGCACCGCAAGGGTCGCAATAATTCTTTGCAAGCCCGCGCCAATGATCCTGGCAGCCCGTATGCCATTGGCAGTAAAGATGGCGGCCACGATGCTATTCACCCGCAGCTCGGCAGTTTTGAAGATTTCCGCGCGCTGGTTCAGGCCGCCAAAGAACACGGGCTGGAGATTGCCCTGGATTTCGCGATTCAGTGCTCGCCCGATCACCCGTGGCTACAAGAGCATCCGGGTTGGTTCAGTTGGCGGCCGGACGGCAGCATTCGTCACGCTGAAAACCCGCCGAAGAAATACGAAGACATCGTTAACGTCGACTTCTATTCCAAAGACGCCATGCCGGATTTGTGGTTGGCGCTGCGCGATGTGGTGAAGGGCTGGGTGGAGCAGGGCGTGACGCTGTTTCGCGTGGACAACCCGCACACTAAACCTTTGCCGTTTTGGGAATGGCTGATCGCCGATATCCGCGCCACTCACCCTGAGGTGATGTTCCTCGCCGAGGCGTTTACCCGGCCGGCGATGATGGCGCGCCTGGGCAAGGTGGGCTTTAGCCAGAGCTACACCTATTTCACCTGGCGCAACACCAAAGCCGAGCTGGCTGAGTACTTCACGCAGCTGAACGAAGCGCCATGGCGCGATTGCTATCAGCCGAATTTCTTTGTGAATACGCCGGACATCAACCCGGCCTTTTTGCACAACAATGGCCGCGCTGGATTTCTGATTCGCGCCGCGTTGGCGACCATGGGTTCCGGGCTGTGGGGTATGTACTCGGGCTTTGAAATCTGTGAGTCGGCGCCGGTGCCGGGTAAAGAGGAATACCTGGATTCGGAGAAGTACCAGATCCGTCCGCGCAATTATCAGCAGCCGGGCAATATCGTTAGTGAAATCGCCCAGCTCAATCGCATTCGCCGGCAAAACCCGGCGCTGCAAACCCACCTCGGGCTGCAGATTTACACCTGCTACAACGACAACATTTTGTTGTTTGGCAAACGCACGGCCGACCTCAGCAATTTCGTGCTGGTGGCCGTCAGCCTCGACCCGCACAACGCTCAGGAAGCCCATTTCGAACTGCCGCTCTGGGAGTTCGGGCTGCCCGACGACGCCAATTTGCATGGCGAAGATTTGATGACCGGCCACACCTGGACTTGGTATGGCAAAACCCAATGGATGCGCATTGAGCCGTGGCACCAGCCATTCGGTATCTGGCGTGTGCGCGTAACCGGCTAAGGGAATACGCAATGAGCGACGCAGCGAATAACGAAAAAACTCCAACTGGCAGCAAAGCGCCAGTCGACAGACGCAGTAAAAAACGCCGGCCTGCCGCCTTTATCAATGACCCGCTCTGGTACAAGGACGCGGTGATTTATCAGGTGCACGTGAAGTCGTACTTCGACTCCAACAACGATGGCATCGGTGACTTCCCGGGCTTGATTGCCAAGCTCGATTACATTGCCGATCTGGGCGTGAACACCATCTGGCTGCTGCCGTTTTTACCCCTCGCCACGGCGCGACGATGGTTACGATATTTCTGAATACCGCGATGTGCATCCCGACTACGGGACCATGGCCGACGCCAAGCGTTTTATCGCCGAGGCGCACCGGCGCGGCATTCGGGTCATCACCGAGTTGGTCATCAACCACACGTCGGACCAACACCCGTGGTTTCAAAAAGCGCGGCGGGCCAAGCCCGGTTCCAAGGCGCGGGATTTTTACGTGTGGTCGGACAGCGACCAGAAATTCCCGGAAACGCGGATCATCTTTCTCGACACCGAGAAGTCCAACTGGACCTGGGACCCGGTCGCCGGCCAGTACTTCTGGCACCGGTTTTATTCCCACCAGCCGGACCTGAATTTCGACAATCCACAGGTGCTCAAAGAAGTGCTGAGCGTGATGCGTTTCTGGCTCGATTTGGGTGTGGACGGTCTTCGCCTCGACGCCATTCCGTACCTGATTGAGCGCGAAGGCACCAACAACGAAAACCTCGCCGAAACCCACGACGTGCTGAAGAAGATTCGCGCGGAGTTGGACGCCACCTACCCGGATCGCATGTTGCTGGCCGAGGCCAATCAGTGGCCGGAAGACACTCAGCTGTATTTTGGCGGTGAAAACGGCGGTCCCGGGGACGAGTGCCATATGGCGTTCCACTTCCCACTGATGCCACGTATGTACATGGCCATCGCCCAGGAAGACCGCTTTCCGATCACCGACATTCTGCGCCAGACCCCGGAAATTCCCGACAACTGCCAGTGGGCGATTTTCCTGCGTAACCACGATGAATTGACGCTGGAGATGGTCACCGACGACGAGCGCGATTACCTGTGGAATTACTACGCGGCCGACCGGCGCGCGCGGATCAATTTGGGTATTCGTCGCCGCCTCGCGCCATTGGTTGAGCGTGATCGTCGGCGTATCGAGTTGCTTAACAGCATGCTGCTGTCGATGCCGGGCACGCCGACGCTGTATTACGGCGACGAAATTGGCATGGGCGACAATATTTTCCTCGGCGACCGCGACGGCGTGCGCACGCCGATGCAGTGGTCTATCGACCGCAACGGCGGCTTTTCACGCGCCGACCCAGCCAGCCTGGTGTTGCCGCCGATCATGGACCCGCTCTACGGGTTCCAGAGCATCAACGTCGAAACCCAGCAGCGCGACACCCATTCGTTGCTGAACTGGACGCGGCGCATGCTCGCCATTCGTAAACAACAGAAAGCCTTCGGGCGCGGCACCCTGAAAATGCTCGCACCGGCCAACCGCCGCATTCTGGCGTACCTGCGTGAGTACACAGGCGTCGACGGCAAGCGCGAAATTATTCTGTGCGTGGCCAACGTGTCGCGCGCTGCGCAGGCTGCCGAGCTGGAGCTGTCGGCCTACAACGGCATGGTGCCGGTGGAGATGGTCGGCGGTACGTCGTTCCCGCCAATCGGTCAGCTGAACTACCTGCTGACCCTGCCGCCCTATGGCTTTTATTGGTTCTTGCTTGCTGAAGAAGCACAGATGCCTGCGTGGCACGTGCCGCCGGTGGACCGTATGCCCGAACTTCCAACGTTGGTTATCAAACGTGACCTCAATGAACTGATGCAGGCGCGCTGCAGCACGACCCTGAGCCGCGAGTCGTTGCCGGCGTACCTGCCCAAACGTCGCTGGTTCTCAGCGCTGGACGATGCCGCCAACGCCGAATACAAATTGCTGTACGCCGTGCCGTTTGGCGCGCGCAGCGTACTCAGCGAAGTGCAAGTGCGCAGCGGCGAGCATGTTGAGCACTATCAACTGCCGCTCAGCTACGTGGCGGAAAACACCGCCGGCAGCACCGTACCGCAACAGTTGGCACTGGCCCGCTTGCGTCGGGGTCGCGAGGTGGGGCTGTTGACCGACGCCTTCACCCTCGGCGAATTCAGCCAGCAGGTGGTGCGTTATCTGCGCGAAAGCCAGACGCTCACCTCCGGCGGCTGCGAGCTGCAATTTCTGCCGACCCCGCAGCTGTTGGCGCTAGCCGACAACCCGGATGAAGAGATCAATCTGGTATCGGCCGAGCAGTCCAACAGCTCGGCGCTGATTGGCGAGAGCATGGTGCTTAAGCTGGTGCGCCGCGTGATGCCGGGGATTCACCCGGAAACCGAAATGGGTGGCTACCTGACCGCGCAGGGCTTCGCCAATATTCCGCAGCTGCTGGGTGAAGTGCGTCGGGTGGATAACGAAGGCGTGCCGCACACTTTGATGGTGTTGCAGCAATTCCTGAGCAACCAAGGCGATGCCTGGCTGTGGACGCAGAACACCTTGGAACGGGCCATTCGCGACCAGCTTGCGGCGCCGGCCGTCAACGATGCAGACGAAGGCGTGGCCCCGGCGAGCGTCGAATTGGCGGCGTTTTCGCGCATGCTAGGTCGTCGTTTGGGCGAGATGCACAGTGTGCTCGCGCAACCCAGCGATAACCCGGACTTCGGTGGCGTGACCAGCACCGAGGACGATGTGAAAGAGTGGTCGCGCAGCATCGGCGCGCAATTAGAAGAAGCGCTGGATGTGGTCGCCGCGAGCAGCAGCGCCAACGCTGACGCGGTGAAATGGCTGGCGGCCAACCGCAAACCGCTGCTGGCAGCGGTGGGCAAACTGGCCAAGCAATGCCTCGGCGGGTTGCGTATTCGCGTTCATGGCGACTTGCATTTGGGCCAAGTGCTGGTGGTGCAGGGCGACGCTTACCTGATCGACTTCGAAGGCGAGCCGACCCGCAGCCTGGAAGAGCGCCGCATGCGCCACAGCCCGATGAAAGACGTGGCTGGCATGATCCGTTCGTTCGACTACGCCGCCGCCATGGCCATCCGCAACACGCAGAGCACCGATGCTTCGCCCGAGGCTGAACAGGTGCGCCGCAACGTCGCGGAAAGCTATCGCACCCAAGCGCGCACGGCGTTCCAGGAAGCGTATCGCCTGGCTGCCGCCGACCTGCCGCACGCCTGGCATGAGCGCGACGGCGAAGTGGCGGCCATGACGCTGTTCAGCTTGGAGAAAGCCGCCTACGAAATTCTGTATGAAGCCCGCTACCGTCCCGACTGGCTGAACGTGCCGGTGCAGGGCTTGGTGGAACTGGGGCAAAACCTGTTGGGGAGTGCTGCACGATGATTGATTCCAATGTGCTGGCCCCGCGTGGCAGCAGCCTGCCTGACGAGCAAGTGCAGGCGCTGGTACGCGCTGAGCACGCTGATCCGTTTGCGTTTCTCGGCCCGCATCGCGACGAGCAGGGGCCGATCATTCGCGCTTACCTGCCAGGCGCCTTGGGGGTCGATTTAATCGACGCCAACAACGGCGAAAACCTCGGCGCCATGACCCTGGGTGAAGTGCCGGGCATGTTCACCATCCGCCCGGCCGAGCTGTGCCGCTACCGCTTACGCATCCGTTGGGGCGCGGGCGAGCAAGAGATAGAAGACCCGTATTCGTTCGGCCCGCAGCTCGGCGACATGGACATTTACCTGTTCAATGAAGGCAATCACCGCGATCTTGGCAAAGCCTTTGGCGCGCAATTGGCCGAGGTGGACGGCATTCCCGGCGTGCGGTTTGCCGTGTGGGCTCCCAATGCGCGGCGTGTTTCGGTGGTCGGTCACTTCAACGGCTGGGACGGCCGCCGCCATGTGATGCGCGCTCGGCATCCGTCGGGCGTATGGGAAATCTTCATTCCACGCCTTGGTCCGGGCGAGGTGTACAAGTACGAAATTCTCGGCAGCCACGGCGTGCTGCCGCTCAAGGCCGACCCAATCGCCTTGGCAACCGAGCATCCACCCGCCACCGGTTCGGTGGTGGCGCAGCCGCTGGAGTTTGTTTGGAACGACCAGCAGTGGATCGAAAACCGCCCGCAGCATCAGGCGCATAACCAGCCATTGTCGATTTACGAAATGCACGTCGGCTCGTGGCGTCACGACGACGGCCGCGTGTTGCAGTGGCCGGAGCTGGCCGACCAGCTGATTCCGTACATGCACGAGATGGGTTTTACCCATGTCGAACTGCTGCCAATTATGGAGCACCCGTTTGGTGGCTCGTGGGGCTACCAACTCCTGTCGCAATTTGCCCCCAGCGCGCGGTACGGCACGCCGGCGCAATTTGCCGCGTTCGTCGACGCCTGCCATTGCGCCGGCATCGGCGTAATTCTCGACTGGGTGCCTGCGCATTTCCCGACTGACAGCCACGGCCTTGCACGCTTCGACGGTACGGCGCTGTACGAATACGCGCACCCGTTCGAGGGCTTCCACCAGGACTGGGACACCTTTATCTACAACCTCGGCCGCAATGAAGTGCACGGCTATATGCTGGCTTCCGCGCTGCACTGGTTGCGCCTGTACCACATCGACGGTTTGCGCGTGGATGCCGTGGCCTCGATGTTGTACCGCGACTATTCACGCAAACAGGGCGAGTGGATTCCCAACCGCCACGGCGGCCGCGAAAACCTCGAGGCCATCGACTTCCTTCGTCACCTTAACGACGTGGTGCACACCGAAGTGCCCGGCGCACTGGTGATTGCCGAAGAGTCGACCGCCTGGCCCGGCGTCAGCCATGACACCCAAGGTGGCGGCCTGGGCTTCGCCTACAAATGGAACATGGGCTGGATGCACGACAGCCTCAAATACATTGCCGAAGACCCCGTCAACCGCCAGCATCATCACAACCAGTTGACGTTCGGGTTGCTGTACGCATTTACGGAGCAATTCATCCTGCCGATTTCCCACGACGAAGTGGTGCACGGCAAGCGCTCGTTGCTCGACAAAATGCCCGGCGACCGCTGGCAGAAATTCGCCAACCTGCGTCTGTACCTGAGCTTTATGTGGACGCATCCCGGCAAGAAATTGCTGTTTATGGGCTGCGAGTTCGGCCAGTGGCGCGAGTGGAGCCACGACCATGAACTGGACTGGTACCTGCTGCGCTACGGCGAACACCAAGGCACGCAAAATCTGGTGAAAACCCTTAACCAGCTGTACCGCCAATACCCGGCCATGCACCAACGCGACGGCCGCGCCGAAGGCTTCCAGTGGCTGATCGGCGACGACGCTGCCAACAGTGTGTACGCCTGGCTGCGCCACGGCGACGACGGCGCGCCGTTACTGGTGGTGCACAACTTCACCCCCGTACCGCGCGAACACTACCGCATCGGCGTGCCGCAGGCGGGGGAATGGCAGGTGTTGCTGAACAGCGATGATGAGCAATTCTCAGGCTCGAACGCAGGCTCGCGAGGCGCCGTGCATACCGACGACGCGCAAGCGCACGGCCAGCCGCAATCGCTGAGCCTCAGCTTGCCGCCGTTGGGGACGTTGGTGTTGAAACCGTAAATGCGCGGTGGGCGTTAGTAAAAATCTCGCGGCTAAAGCCGCTCCTACGGGTAACTGCTTACTCTGTGGGAGCGGCTTTAGCCGCGATGGTTTTTGTGCCTGTCGGAATCGTCGAAACGACACATCTACGTTCAGAGCATCGCGGCTAAAGCCGCTCCTACAGGATCTTTATTTTTTCTGTAGGAGCGGCTTTAGCCGCGATGCTTTTTGGGGTTAGTCGTCCTGCGAAGTACGAATGTGCTTGGCGCGCTTTTCCAGCACCAGGTAAACCACCACGGCCACCGCCAACGGGATCAGGAAGTAGATGACCCGGTAGCCAATCAACGCCGCCACAATCGAGCCTTTGTCGACCTGGTGTTGCAGCAGGGCGATGAAGACGGCTTCCAGTACGCCGAGCCCGGCAGGAATGTGGGTAATCACGCCGGCGATGCTGCTGATGAGCAGAATGCCGAGGATGTCCCAGTACGAGACTTTGTCGGGCAGCAGGATGAAGATCATCGCCGCCATCGAAGCCCCAGTTCAGCGTGCCGAGCACCACTTGGGCGCCGGCCATGCGCAGGCTGGGCAGGGTGATTTCCTGTTTGCCGAAATGCCAGTTGCGGCGTTTGCTGAATTTGCAGGCGAACAAGTACACCGCCGATGCTGCAAGCAAGGCGAAGCCGATCAGTTGCAGGGTGGATTCGCCGATTTTCCAATGTTCGGGCAGGTCCACCAGTCGCAGCGAAAAGACCCCGCCTGCAAGCAAAATGTAGCCAAGCCAGTTGGTTAGCAGGCTGATGCTGATGACCTTGGTGATGGTCGGCACGTCCAGCCCCAGCCGCGAGTACAGCCGGTAGCGCATGGCGATGCCGCCGACCCAGGAGCTGAGGTTCAGGTTGAACGCGTAACACACGAACGTCACCGGAATGGTCTGCCGGGCCGGCAGCTTATGTTCCGTGTAGTGGCTGCCGATCAGGTCGAAGCAGCTGTACACCGCGTAACTCACGGCGCTGGCAAGCAGAGCCAGTAACAGCGTTTTCGCGCTGAAGGCGTGCAGCGCCGTTTTCACTTCCTGCCAGTTGAGGTTTTTCACCAGCAGGTAGAGCAACACAGGCACCAGGCAAAAGAAGAAAACATTGAGCAGCCGTTTGGCCCAGATTTTCCAGGCGGGTTGCGGCTTTTCCTGCTCGGCAGTGGCGGTATTGGCGCTCATCGGCTTTCCTCCGCCTTAAGGTTCATGTCGCTTTCCGGTTGTTGTTGCAGCGCGACGGCGTCCTTGACCACCAGGGGTTTCAGGCGCGGCGAATGGGCCGGCAGCCAGCCGGCAATCGCCGGGAAATGCCGCAAGAAGTGGAACGTGAGAAAGATGATCGGCGCCCGCCACCAGTAGCCGCGCATAACGCGTTCCAGGCTGATGCGTTTGCAACTGGCGTTGGCCAGTTCGGTGAGGTGGTCGTGCAGTTGCTGGTTGAAGCGGTGGTCGCGAATGATCAGGTTGGCTTCAAGATTCAGCGATAGGCTCAGCGGGTCGAGGTTGCTGGAGCCGACGGTCGCCCATTCGTGGTCCACCAGGGCCACTTTGCCGTGCAACGGCCGCTGGCAGTATTCGTGAATCACCACGCCGTCACGCAGCAGGTAGTTGTAGAGCAGGCGCGTGCACAGGCGCACCACGGGCATGTCGGGCATGCCTTGCATGATCAGCGTCACTTTCACGCCACGCCGGGCCGCGTTGCGCAGTTCCCGCAGCAGGCGATACCCAGGGAAAAAATAGGCGTTGGCAATCACCAGCCGGTAGTTGGCGGAACGAATGGCGCTCATGTAGGCCTGTTCGATGTCGTCTTGGTATTGCTCGTTATCGCGCAGGCTCAGCAGCATGCGCACGGTGCCGCGAAAATGATTGGCGGGCGAGGGCGGTTGTTGCCCTGGGCGTTCACCACGGCGCCAGGCGAGCAGTTCCAACGCGGCACGGTGAACGTCGGTAACGATCGGCCCGCGCACTTGCACGGCGTAGTCTTGCTTGGCCATGGGGCCGAAGTCGGCGAGGTGGTCGGCGCAGAAATTGATGCCACCAATAAACGCGACTTCAGCATCCACCACGACAATTTTGCGGTGCAGACGGCGGAACAGGTTGGTGCGCATGCCGAGCACACGCGGGCGCGGGTCGAACATGTTCAGCTTCACGCCGGCTTCGGTGAGCGCCGCCACGTAGGGCTTGCCGATGTCGGCGGTGCCGTAGCCATCCACGGTCACCTCCACGTGCACGCCCCGTTTGGCCGCTGCGATCAACACGTCGCGAAGCTCTTCGCCGACCTTGTCTTCATAGATGATGAAGGTTTCCAGCAGCACTTCCTTGCGCGCGGCCTGAATGCTGGCAAACACGCGTGGGTAGAATTCCTCGCCATTAATCAGCAGCTGTACTTCATTTCCTTCACGCCACTCGTACTTCATAGGCGAACCTCCACGGCTAATGGCGCATGGTCGGACAAATGCGACCACGGCCTTGTCGACAACACCTGCGGCTCATGGCTTTGGGCGTTGCGGATATAAATTCGGTCGAGGCACAACAGCGGCCAGCGCGCGGGAAAGCTACGCGCGGGGGCGCCGTAGTGCTGCATAAACACTTCCTGCATGCCGGCGTTGGCCAGCACGGCATCGGCGCGCAAGCGCCAGTCGTTGAAGTCGCCGGCAACAATCACGGGCGCGTCTTTTGGCAGTGCATCGAGCAGCGTGCAGAGCAGTTCCAGCTGCTTCTGACGGTGGCCTTCGCGCAGGCCCAGGTGCACGCAAATGGCGTGCACCTCGCGGTGTCCTGGCACATCCAGCACGCTGTGCAACAGGCCACGTTGTTCATGCACACCTACGGACACGTCGAGGTTGTCGTGCCGCAGAATCGGGAATTTCGACAGCAGCGCATTGCCGTGGTCGCCGTCCGGGTAAACCGCGTTGCGGCCATAGGCAAATTGCGGCCACATGGCGTCGGCGAGAAATTCGTACTGCGGCGTCGGCGGCCAGTTGCTGTAGCGCTTGGCATGGGTTTGGTGGGTGCCGTGCACTTCCTGCAAGAACACCAGATCGGAATCCATGGTGCGCACCGCGTCGCGCAGCTCGGGCAAGATGAAACGGCGGTTGAAGAAGGTGAAACCCTTGTGCATGTTCACGGTGAGAATGCGCACGCTGTGCACGGCGGGCCGCAGCTGATTCACGGGCAGGGGCACGGAAGTGACGGTGGTCATAACTCGATTCCTTGTGGTAATTCACCGGGTTTTGTCGCCAGCGCGGCGGCGAGGCCGAACGACTCCAGCAACTGGCGCGCATCAAACGGCGCGCGCACTTTGATGTCGTTGTCGAAGTAGCAATAAACGTCACGCGCCCCGCGCTTGGGTTTGCTGTCGGGGCTGATCAGGTGCGCGTCAGCGGGTTGTTTGCCGTGGCTCCAGGCTTCGATGCGGTCGTGCCAGCGTTTTAGCGCGGGCGCTGAATAGCCGCTGGCGTAGAGCTTTTTGTCGCCATGCAGGCGCATGTAAACGAAGTCGCTGGTGAGGTCTTCGGCGTACGGCCATTTCTTCGCGGCATCGGCCACCACGAGGGCGACGTTGTATTTGCGCAGCAGGGCGATGTAGTCGTCGTTCACAAAGCTGTCGTGACGAATTTCCATGGCATGTCGCATCGGAAGCTTGCCAGGCCAGTCTTGATACCCCTCAACCTGGCGGCGCTCGTCGCACCCGCTGGCGATTTTTTTCGCGGCGCGCCGCGTGGTCGGTAATTGCTGAAAAAATTCCTCAATCAGCACCGCGTCGTACTTGAACGTCGGCGGAAACTGCCAGAGCAGGGGCCCCAGGCGTGTGTCCAGCTGACCGAGACCGGAGGCGAAGAAGTTCGCCATGGGCTGTTCGATGTCGCGCAGGCGCTTGATGTGAGTGATCAGGCGCGGCGCCTTGATGCTGAAAACGAAATCGTCCGGCGTATCCGCTGCCCAGCCGCGATAGCGCTCAGGCGTTTGCAGGGCATAAAACGAGCCGTTGACCTCAATGCTGTTCACTGCCCGCGAAGCAAATTTGAGCTCCTTCTTCTGCACCAGCCCCTCTGGGTAGAACTCGCCGCGCCATGGCCCGTAACGCCAGCCGGATATCCCGATTCGAATGGCCGCCATTGTTCAGTCCGGGTTATGCAGCGCGTGGGACACGGCTGTGTCGCTGATAGTTTCTTCATCGCCGCTGCGCACGCTGTGCTGCTTTTGCGGGTGCAACTCAACCTTGATCCAGCCGCTGGCGCGGCGATCAAATTGCTTAAAGGCTTCGATGGCATCGCTCATGGGCTTGATCTGAGTGAGGATTGCCGCTGGGTCGATGCGCTTGCTGACCACCAGTTCGATCAGCTTGGGGATGTATTTACGGTGATGGCAGTTGCCCATGTTGATGGTGAGGTTTTTGTTCATCGCCGCGCCAATCGGGAAGCTGTTCATCTGCGGCGGGTAGACGCCCACAATCGACAACGTGCCAGCTTTGGCCAGCGCCGCCACCGCCCATTGCAACACCTGACTGGGCGCATCTCCGGGATGCCAGTTGTCGCCGTCGGGGTGGGTGGTGGGGCTTACCGCGGCCATTTCTTCGCGGAACGCGCCTTCCTGCAACGGCGAGCCGTGGTGGCAGCGCGAGTGCTTGGCGTCGACGCCGACGGCATCGATCACGCGGTCCACACCGATCTCATCGGTAAGGCGAAGCAGGGTGGCGACCGGGTCTTCCTTGTCGAAATTAATGGTTTCGGCGCCTTGCTCACGGGCCATGCGCAGGCGGTCGTCGAGGTGATCGATGGCAAACACCCGAGCGGCGCCCAACAGTTTCGCGCTGGCAATGGCGAACTGGCCGACCGGGCCGCAACCAAACACCGCGACGGTGTCGCCGGGCGTGATTTCGGCCATTTCGGCACCGAAGTAGCCGGTGGGGAAAATGTCGGAAAGCAGAATCGCCTGGTCGTCGCTGACTTCCATGGGCAATTTGATCAAGCCGATATTGGCGTGGGGAATGCGCGCCTTTTCGGCCTGCAAACCGTGGAACGGGCCTGTCGCCTGCGGGCCGCCAAAGAATGCCGTGCCAGCGGTTTTGCCGTTGGGGTTGGCGACGTCGCACTGGGCGTAATAACCGGCGCGGCAGTAAGAACAGTTGCCGCAGGCGATGGTGGAGGGCACCACGACGCGGTCGCCAATCTGCAAATTGCGCACGTCGCTGCCCAGCTCCTCGACGATACCCACCGCTTCGTGGCCAAGAATGGTGCCCTTGACCATACCGCTGAACGTGCCGCGCACGAAGTGCAGGTCGGTGCCGCAAATGGCCGAAGCGGTGATGCGAATGATGGCGTCGGTGGGCGCTTGAAGGGTCGGCTCGGGAACGTCTTCGAGGCGAATATCGCCGACGTCGTGAAACACCACGGCTTTCATGCTGTCTCCTCGCTGAATGGGGGTGGACGGAGCGGTGCCAGCGCGACAGCTGCGGTCGGGCGGCGTCCAGTACTAGTTCCGACTGGACGGCAGGAGCGGGGTTCAGGTTTTTTGGGCGAAAAAAAACCGCTTCAAGCGAAGCGGTTTTTGCTGGGCGGGTACGCGGGGTCAGTATTCCCAGCGCAGCGTGGCGGTAACGCTGCGGGGCTCGCCGTACAAGTCGCTGTACACGCTGGTACTGGCGTAATACTCCTTGTCGAAGACGTTATCGACGTTAAGCGTGCCGGTGAAGTGCTCGTCGAATTTGTAGCGCGCGAGCACGTCGACCAGGGCGTAGCTTTCTTGTTTGGCGGTGACGGGGTTGTCCGGGCCGAATACGCCGATGTTGTCGTAGCTCGTCGCGCTTTCCCAACGTACCCCACCGCCTAATGTCAGACGGTTCAGCTCGCCCTGGAAGTTGTAGGTGGAAAACATCTTCACCGTGTTCTTCGGGAACCCGACGTTCACATCGACACCATCGGGGTAGTAGCTGGTGACGTGGCTGTAGCCGGCCTGCACCTGCCATCCGGGGAGCACTTCGCCCGCCAATTCCACCTCAGCGCCTTTGACCTTGAGGTTGGTCGGGTTGACGTAGCTGTTGCCCAACTGATCGCCGAACTCAGTGGAAGCTGGGTAGTTGGATAGCTTGGTTTCGAACAGCGCAGCGGACAGGTTCAACTTGCCGCCGTAGTACTCGGCTTTACTGCCGATTTCGTAACTGTCGCCTTCAGCCGGATCGACGAACTTGCCCTCAATGGTTTGTGAGGTCTGCGGTTTGAAAATCTTCGTGTAGCTGGCGTACACCGAATAGGTGTCGTTGAGGTCGTACACCACGCCGGCGTAAGGAGTGACCTCGCCGGTTTCCTTGCGCTTGCCGTCATCGGGTGCGTATTCCACACCCGGATCCCAGTCGTATTGAGTGGATTGATCGAGTTTGAAGTAGCTCAAGCGCGAACCCAGGATCACCGACAAATCATCGGTTGGTTTCAAGCGCACTGCGGCGTAGGCGGCGGTGTTGCGTTGTTCATATTTAACCCGGCCTTCGCGCTCGATAGGTGGGCGAGCAATGTTCCCGTGCCAGTTGTAGACGTTGGGAATGGTAGGGTCCCAGGTGATTGTCGGGTCATAAAAGCGCCACAGCGGGTTGGCATCGACGTTGGCCCGGTATTTATTCGCGCTGACGCCAAACATCAACTCATGCTCGCGCCCGAGGAAGGAAAAAGGCCCGGTGGCATAGGCGTCAATGGCGTTTTGTTCGGGCTTGCTCGGCCACTTGGCGAAATACAGGCTCGTACCGGCGCCCGTTTCCTGATCGGGATAACCTTCACTACTAAACCAGCCGTATTCCACATCGTTGTCGTCGCGCGTGTTGGTATAGGCCACTTTCGCCAACCAATCGTTATCGAAACGGTGCTCATAGGTGGTGAAAATCGAGGTGCGTTTGCGGTCGGCATGGCTCCAGTCAGTAGCGGAGTTATAGTCCCGATCGAAGTCGGTCCGGTTGCCGTTGCTAAAGAACGCCGGGAAACCGAAGTAGCCGCAGGCGTTGCAGTTTTTCACCTGGTAGTCGATGCCGAAGCTGACGGTATCGCGCTCGGTCAGGTCCGCTTCGAGAATGCCGTAGGCCACTTGCCGCTCGGTGCTTAGCCGGTCGGTGAACGAGTCGGCGGTTTGGTACGCGGCTACCATGCGGCCGCGCACGTTGCCGGTTTCAGTCAGCGGGCCGGAAACGTCTACTTCCGTGCGGTAGTTGTCCCACGAGCCGGCGCTGCCCTGAATAGATGCCTGGAATTCACGGGTTGGGCGCTTGCGAACCATGTTGATGGTGGCCGACGGATTGCCGGTGCCGCTGAGCAAACCGGTGGAGCCGCGCACGATCTCGACACGGTCGTAGACGGCCAAGTCGTTGTCCTGGCTTTTCATCTCCGGTTGGAACACGGTCGGGATGCCATCAACCTGAAAATTCTCGATCTTCAGCCCGCGGGAAAAAATACCCACTTCGTCGTCCGAGGAGTTGCTCTTCTTTTTAAACAGCACGCCCGGCGCCTCGGAAATAACGTTTTCCAGGCTGATCATGTTCTGGTCACGCATGCGTTGCTGGGTGATCACACTGACCGATTGCGGCGTCTCGCGAATCGACAGCGGCATCTTCGTCGCCGTGCTGGTAGCCGCCGTGGTGTACGAACCGGTGCCCTCAGTCGTTTCGCCCAGGCCATTGGAAACGATGGCGGTGGCGCCCAATTCCATGGCGCTCTGGTCGGCCTTGAGCAGCGTCACGCTGTTGCCGCGAATCTGGTAGCTGATGCCGGTGCCGCGCAGCAACACGTCCAGCGCGATCGCCGGTGCGAAGTTGCCTTTGACCGCCGCGCTCTTGCGATTGCCGACCAGGTCCGGGCTGTAAAGAATCTGCAGATTGCCTTGGCGACCCAGCTCTTGCAGGGCGCTGGAGAGTGACTGTGCTGGAATATCCAGCGCGACGTCCTGGGCCTGCACCATCGCCGCGTACGGGCTGGCGAGGAACAGACCAACGCTGCTGGCCAACAAAGACGGGCGCAAGGTGCGCTGAAGCATCAGCTTCATCCGTGGTGAAAGGTGCTTCGTGGAGGACATCATGATCTTCCGTGCATGTTGTTGAGTTAGGTTCGCATTTATAGGACGAGGCTGGGGGCGGAAACCGGAAAAATAATTTTCCGATTTCTGAACTTTTTTACTCAGGCGGGATGCGCAGCGGCCTGCAGCTGACCGTTTTGCAGGTGCACCACTTGGTCGGCGAGGTCGAAATAGCGGTCGTCGTGGGAGATCACGATGATGGTTTTGCCCAGGCGCTTCAGGTCGGGCAGCAGCTCGGTGTAGAAAATCTTGCGGAAGGCCGGGTCTTGGTCGGCGGCCCATTCATCAAACACCAGCACCGGCCGCCCATCGAGCCAGGCGTTCACCAGTGCCAGGCGCTTGCGCTGGCCGGTGGACAAATCGGTGGTGGTGAACGCCCCGTCGCGCACGCTGACCTTGTGAGCGATTTCCAGGCGCTGCAAGTATTTGCCGGCATCGGCGGGCAGGGCGTGCTCGCCTTGAACCAGGTCGTCGAACAGGTAGTAATCGGCAAAAATCGTGGTGAACAACTGGCGGTAATCGTCTCGTTCTTCAGCCGTTATCGCCTGGCCGTTAAGCAGCACCTCGCCTTGCTGCGGCGCGTACAAGCCGAGCAGCAGCTTGATCAGCGTGGTTTTGCCGCTGCCGTTGTCGCCGACGATAAACAGAATTTCGCCGGGCTCGACCCTGAGGTTGACCGGCCCAAGATGAAACGCCGATGCGCCTTCTACGGCGGGAAAGGCATAGGCCACATTGCGCAATTCGATGCCGCGCAGGGGCGTGGGCGGGGCGGTTTGCGGGTTGTCCAGCAGCAAGTGCGGCTCCGGCGAGGAGAACAACCGCGACAGCTCGGCGATATGGCTGAACGCCACTTGGGCACGGCTAACAATCGGCAAGGTGGCGAGCAGGGTTTCCAGCGGGCCTTTCATATACAGCAGCACCAAGACGAAGCCGCTGATGACCGCGGCATCGTTGTTGAACCACAGGCTTTGCGTGGCAATGGCCAGGGCGATGACCACAAAGAACAGCATGGAACCGAAGGCCTTGGCGGTGACGAAAATGCTGATGGAGCGGATCTGTAAACGACAGATATGTTCAGCCGTTGCCTGCAACTGCTGGGTAAACATGCGCTGGCGGCGCGGCCGGTTGATGCGCAGTTCCTTGGCGCCTTCGGCCACGGCGCGGTAGTGCTTTTGCAGGTCGTCCTCGGCTTCGCGCGCCTGGTGAAAACCCTGCAACCCGAGCGATTGCGCAAAAAACTGCGCGGTGCAGCCGATCACGATGGCCACGGCGGTAATCAGGAACATCGGCCATGACAAATAGGCCAGGTAGCCCAAGCAGCCGAGCGTGACGGTAAAGGCAATGGCCAGCGGCGCGAAGGCAAAGGCGAAGTCGCTGACGGTATCGACGTCGTGGGTCAGCACCGGTATCAGGCGATGGCTGCGGAAGCGCTCAATCTGCTCGATGGGCGCCGACAGCACCTTAGCACCTAGGTCTTTACGCAGGCGGGCGATGATGTGTTGGCCGATGTAATTGGTGCCGATATCCCCCGCAATCGAGCTAGCCAGCGCCACCAGACAAAATCCGGCGAAGGCCATGACCACGCCTGTGCTCATACCGTTTTGCGCGTGCAGGCCATTGTTGATCGTTGCCAGTAATGCCGTGATGCTCAAACCGCCGAGTATGCCCAACACCACGCAGGCCGTGGCCAACGGCCAGAACGGCTTGAGCAGCGTGAGCAGTTCGCGAACGGCGCTGGGGGCAGCTGGGGTGGGGGTGGTCATCGGCTTTTCCTGAAAGGGCGCGGGCGTGATCGCCTGAGGAAAAGACGGGTGAGGGGAGGGGAAATTTAGCGGGGAGGGTCGGCAGATTAGGAGACAGCTTGGCGTTCTTCTTTTTCAGGAATCGCGGCTAAAGCCGCTCCCACAGAAAAAACAGAGCATCTGTGGGAGCGGCTTTAGCCGCGATGCTTTGCTTCTGCTTGGCGCCTACAGCTCGCGCGCGACTCGAAAGCCCAACCAATCGCCACGCACATACGGCTCGCGATAATTCCTGTTTCCCGACCGCGAAAAAATCGGTGCCTCGGTCCAGTCGTTGCCGCGAATCATGTGGTACTCGCAGCTGGCTTCCATCCACGCGCTGCCATCGCTCGGCGCGCCGACGTAGCCGTCGTGCATGCAATCGGCCACCCACTCGTACACGTTGCCGTGCATGTCATACACGCCAAAGGCATTGGCTGGGAAACTGCCGACCGGCGAGGTGTAGCTGAAGCCATCCGCCGGCCCGTAGGTGTTGGCGTGTTTGCTAATGCCATAGTCGGCGCCTTCATCAAAGGGGAACGGAAATGGCCCGGCAGAACCGGCTCGCGCCGCATATTCGCGCTCGGCTTCGCTGAGCATGCGGTAGTGCTTGCCGGTCTTCTTCGACAGCCAGGCGACGTAGGCTTTTACGTCGTCATAGCTCATGCACACCGCTGGCTGCTTGGGTGCCTGCGGGTAGCGCGGTTTGCTGGCGACGCACGCGCGACCAGGGCGCTCGTCGCCATCGGCGATGGTCACTTTTGCTTGTTTGACATAGGCGTCCCACTCGCCCGCCGTTATTTGGAAATGGCTGATGGCGAACGGTTTGGCGAAGGTGACGGGGTGCAGCGGGCCTTCATCGGGCTGGCGGCCCACTTCGTTTTCTGGGGTGCCCATGGTGAACGTGCCGGCAGGCAGTACGACCATCTGCGGGCAGTCTTTGCAGTCGCGAAATACACTGCCCACAGCGTGTGTGTCGGCAGCATTCGCAGGCGGTGCGATCAGCAGCAGCGCGGCAATAAGCAGGGTTTTCATAAACGGTTTCTCACAGCTGTTTGGTTAGCAAATTGATGGCGCGGTCGATGTCCGCTTCGGTGTTGAGCAAACTCGGCGCCATGCGCACCACGGGACCGACGTCGCGGTTAACGGCATCGACAATTACGCCGTTGCGCGTCAGGTAGGCGGCAATGGCGTCTTCATCCACTAAGGGCGTTTTGAAAAAGGTGAAGCCGGAGGAAAACTGCGGGCTTTCAGGTGTGACCAATTGCACGCCCTTGACCGTTTTCAATCGCTGTTTCAGGTAGGTGTTAAGGCCATGAATGCGCGCTTGCACGTCCGCCTTGCCCAATAAAAGGTGCAGCTCGAAGGCTTTGCCCAAGGCCCAGCGGTGTTCAAAACTGTGGTAGCCGCCGGGCGACATCACCGAACCAAAGGTGTCGTCGGCGCGCGAAAAACTGCCAACCGTGGGCGTCATGTTGGCCATGGTCGGCGTGGCCGAGCAGATGATGCCGGTGCCGCGCGGCCCGAACAGCCACTTGTGCGCACCGGCAATCAGGTAGTCGCAATTCAGGTCGGCGAAGGTGACATTTTCGATGCCGAAACCATGAACGCCATCGACACACAGCAGCAGTCGATCCGCTTCGTCACGGCCTTGGTTGTGTTCGCGCACCATCTTGCCAATTTCGCCAATCGGCAACTTCACTCCGCTGCCCGATTGAACCCAGGTAAGCGCCAACACGCGGGTGTTCGGGCGCAGTTCGCTTTTTAAACGCTGCACAATCTGCTCGGTTGAAATGCCCTGCGGCTCGTCGAACAAGCGAATTTCACGCATCTGCGTGTTTTCTCGCTGCTTGCGAAAACGCATGGCGGCGTAGGCTGAGCTGTGTTCGTGTTCGGTGGTCAGCAGTTCCTGGTCCGGGCGAATGTGGATACCGGCATAGATCAGCGCCAGGCCTTCGGTGGTGCTGCCGGTGAGGGGCGATTTGCGCCGGCGTGACGTTGAGGTAATTGGCTGCCCAGTTGCGCGCGTTGTCCTCGTGTTTCCAGATGGCTTCGCTTTCGTAATCCACGGCAGCGGCGGGGTTGCGGTCCAGCTCGGCGCGAAACTGGGCGATGGCATCGCGCACCGGTTTCGGGTGCGAAGTGAGCAGAAACGTCGAGAAGTGCGCAAGGCTGTAATCGAGTGGGAACAGGGCGCGCAGTTGCTGCCATTTCTCGGCGGCATTGCTGCTGAAGGCGAGCGCCGACGAGTCGTCGGCAAAGACCGGGGCGCCCATGGGCAAGGCTGCGGCCAGTAAACCGGCCTGCTTGAGAAACGTGCGGCGATCAGTCATGGAGCTCCCGTTTGGCGGCGTTTTACTGTGGCAGAGGCTTTAGCCTCGATTCCTGGAAACGCGGTGGTAATCAGCGGGTGGCGCTGGCTTGGGTCTGTTCCCAGACGCGCAGAAAATTGCCGCCCCAGAGCTTGGCAATGTCGGCATCGGAGTAGCCGCGATTGAGCAGTTCGGCGGTGACGTTGCGGGTGTCGCCGACATCGTGCCAGCCGTCCAGGCCGCCGCCGTCGTTGAAGTCCGAGGCGATGCCGACGTGGTCGATGCCGATTTTTTTTACCGTGTAGTCGATGGCATCGCCGTACTCTTTCAGGCCCGCCAGCGGCTCCTCTTCGAGGATTTTGTACAGCGCGCCGGCGTACTCGCCAAAGCGCGCCTCGGGCCAGGTGGCGATCACCGGATCGCCGGGCATCAACGCATTGGCGGCGCCGTCCAGAGGCTGTAGGTCGAATTGCGCGCGCAGGGTGTTGAGCTTGTCTACGGTCGGTTGGCTGAGGGGGCGCAGGTAGGCGGGGAACCCGACAATTTGCACCACGCCGCCGCTGTTTTTGATCAGCTGCAATTCGTGGTCGCTGAGGTTGCGTGGAATGTCGACGAAGGCGCGGGGCACGGAGTGCGAAGCCACCAGCGGCGTGCGGCTCAGGCGGGCAACGTCTTCCAGTGCGAGAGTCGACATTTGCGACACGTCGATGATCACGCCCAGCTCGTTCAATCGCGCCACCGCTTGTTCGCCCAGGGCCGACAGGCCTCGAGTGCATCGGCGCGGTCGTTGAAGAACGGCAGCGGCCGCGAAGAGTCTGCCCAGCTGTTATTGCCAACGTAGCTAAAACCGAACATGCGCATGCCGCGCGCGGCCCAGGTGTCGAGCAGGCTGAGGTCGTCACCCAGCGGGTAAGCGTTGAGCATGCTGATAAAGATGGCGAACTTGCCCTCGTTGGCCAGGCGGCGGTAGTCGGCGGGCGTGTAGGCGATGCCGACCTGATTGGGAAAGTCGCGAACCATGCCGGTGATGATGGTGTAGCGCAGCTCTTGCTGATGGCGCGCTTCATCGACAAAAGCCGGGGTAGGGCGGTGCGGCGCGTTCGGGCCGTTCCAGATTTCCGGCCAGCCGAATACGGTAAGTGCCGCGCCGGACAATCGCCCGCGCGCCGCCTTGATCAGGTCGAAGCGGCCTTCGCCGTCTTTATCGGCCTCGTTGCCTTCGGTGCCGAAATCTACCGGCACGGTGATATGGCTATCGAACGACACAATGCGTTCTTGCAGCGCGTTGGCGCGGCGCATGACCTCGGCTGAATACGGCGGTGCGGGACGCACAAAGAAGAACCAGGCCGCCGCGCCAACAACCGCGAGCACCAGTAAAAGCGAGACAACCAGCAAGGTACGACGGGTGTTTTTCATGCTCGAACCAACGGCTAAAGGTGTGCTGTTGGGAGGAACGAGCCAGGCGCCGGAAAATTTAGCGGACGAGGTGCACCGCACCGCTAAATTTCTTGGCGCAGCAGACGTTCTAGCTGGATCAGGTCTGGATTGATGAGTGCGCGATGAGGTTTTCCCGACGAGGGCTTTATGGCTGGGCTGGTGGTCACCGGCGCGGCCATTCCCGCCGTGCTTTACGCGCGCCGCGAGCGTGATTTCGACGACCTCTTGCAGCCGGGGCAGCGCCTGACGCCGGACGAGGCCACAGTGGAATCGGCAGCGCCGCCGCTCGCGCGGTTCGCTGATCAGTTGCGGGGTATCTGGGATATCCGCTTTAGCGGCATGGACCGTCAGATGCTGGGTTTGGCGCAGAGCGTGGAACTGCTGCTGGACGTAGGCCCCAGCGGGCGGGCGGTGCGAGGTTATTTGGGGTTGCCAAGCACCTTGCGTAGCGACAAACCGGCCGAATACCGGGTGCAAGGCGACCTTACCGGGATGCCTGAAGGGCAATTGCGTTGGCGCTTGCTGGGTGATAACGGCGTGCCGCGCTACGAATTCACTGCGCTGTTGGACGAGGTGTGGGGCGGGTGGAGCGATGCCGGTAGTGCCTCGTTGAATGGTTCGATACGCGATTTGCAGCGGCCTTTGGCCTTGCCGGAACAGGCTTGCCAATTCGTCGCCATCAAACGCGCGTTCCCCGAGGCCCGGGAGCGAACGCCGTTGGCGCCTGCGCTACTGGCCTGGTTGGTGTCGCCGCAGCACCGGCTGTTTCATCAGCTGTGGCATGCGAGCCGCGACAAATGGCGACGCCTGGACGACGACAAACGCAAAGCCCTGCGCGGCCTGGGCTGGCAGCCCGGCCCGCGCGACGCCGAGCGTGGCGCGCGGGGCCGACGTAAGCACTTGAACGGCTCGGGCGAGGATTTTCTGTTTATGCACCGCCATATGCTCGGCCGCGCCCGGACATTGCAGTCCGACTTACCGACCTGGCAGGAACTGCCACAGCCGCCGGTATTTATCGAGCGCGACCGCCAGGGTTTTATCCGTTACTACGACAACCACGACGGCAACTCGGTACCGCCAGCCTGGGTAGCCAGTGACGACGAAGAACTCAGTCAGTGGCTCGCCCAGATCAAGGCCCACGACACCCACTACAGCAACTTTCAGGTTTGGGAATCGCAGTACCAGGACCCCCAATACCTCAGTCGCCTGACGCTCGCCCAGTTCGGTTCCGAGGTGGAGTTGAATATTCACGACTGGCTGCATATGCGCTGGGCCACGGTGACCCGAGACCCGTCCAACGGCATGCCCATAACCGGGGATCGCGAGCAATCCGATTACGCCCCGCGTTGGTTTCGTGCCGAGAACGATTTTCTCGGCGACCCGTTTTCCTCCCACATCAACCCGGTGTTTTGGCGCTTTCATGCCTGGCTGGATGCGCGGGTTGAAGACTGGTTCCAGGCGCATGAGCGGCACCATCCGGGCGAGGTGCTGCGTCGCGACGTGAACGGCGTGAACTGGTTTGCCCCGGGGCGCTGGGTCGAGGTGGCCGACCCGTGGCTCGGCCCGCTGACCCACGGCTGCGGGCCGGCTGAGCAGGAGCGCTGCGGCGTTTGCAGGCCAGGCGGCTGAAATGGAGGTCGAGGTGATGAAGCTGGCGCTAAGGATCGCGCTCAGTGGCGAAGACGAGGTGCCGCAGCTGCTCAAACGCAGCCCGAGACGGCCCTGGTATGCACGGAATTTGAAGGTGGTTTAAAGCGTTTCAGCTCGATCAGCTCTCTTCTGTAGGAGCGGCTTTAGCCGCGATGCTCTTGATGTTTTCGTTTGCAGGAATCGCGCTAAAGCCGCTCCCACAGTTTTGGAGCCTCGCCGCACCTCTTCTGTAGGAGCGGCTATAGCCGCGATGCTTTTATATCTTTCGCCCCGCCATATGCCGCAAGTACGCAATTAATTGCTGCAACGCCTGGTCGCTGATGACCTCGGCGCCGAAGCCCGGCATTTTGCCCTGCGGCCAACGCCGCATACTTTGTGGGTCGCGGATGTAGCGGGCGAGAAAGCCGTCGGCGAAATATTCGGTGGGGTTGTGCGGCACGTTCAGGTCCGGGCCGAACTGGGCGTCGCCGGCGCCGTTGAGGCGGTGGCAGGCGAGGCAGTTTTTCTGGAATTGGGCGAACCCGGCTTGCACTTCTGGGCTGGCATCGCTTGCCGGCAAAAGCGCTGGGAAGCGTTCTGCCAGGGCAGGTAAACGGCTGATTTTGGCAATCTGAAACGGCCACTGTTCCGGCCCGATGTGGTCGGTTTCAGGCTGGCTCCACACCAGGTAAAACGGCCCGGCGCTTGGCTTGCCGCTGGCCAGCGGCGGCCAGGGCGTTGCCGGATCCTCGATGGCCAGCCACGCGCGGCTGCCGGTTTTTTGCAGCAGCGGCGCGGCGGCGATTTCGGCGGCAAAACCGTCGAGCGCCACCACTTGCAGGTGGTCGCTGCTTCCCACGCCGGTTAGCAGCGCGGCGAGCGGGACGGCGCGATAGCGCATGGTGCGCTTGTACGCCACGTCGTTTTGAATCTCGATGGCCTGCACCTGCGGATAGCTTGAGCAACGCCTCGGTGCTCAGCGTCTTGGCGCCGGCGGGCAGGGCGAAGGTCAGGGTCAGCCGCCAGCGCGGGCAGGCCGAGCATTAACAACAAGCCAACGAGTATCGCGCGCATGCCACCGCTCCAGTTCCTAAAGCGGCGATTGTAGTGGCTGGATGCGCAACGTGCAGAGCGAGTCAGAAACAACCCGCATGCGCGGCGCAATGGCCGTCAGCTGATTAGCCTCGTTAGATTGGGAAGAATCAGAACGACAGCGGTGGCAAAGAGGATCCATCCGGCTTGGCGGATTTTCGGTTGTTTCAACATGGCGGTCGGCCTTTGTTCTTGTTGGCGTCGCGCGGTCCGAAAAACGCACCCGCTTGCCTTGGCTGAGTTGATAAACCGCTCCGGCAAAACCCGGCAGCGGCGCCCTAGCGCTGTGAACAGTAGCTCTGTAGACAATAGGGGCCGGGTCACATGCGCCTTAGAAGAGTTGGTATTTAGAAGGGTGGGCTTTGCGCCCTGTGGTTATGTACACACCTGATATCAGTGACCGATGCCTGTTCCAGACACATCCCTGAGTGCCTGGCGCACCGTTGAATCAAACAACCGTTCGTCTGAGCAGTGCGGTCAATGGCCCTGAGCATTTCGGTCATTGAGCCTGGGGCCCGTGGCGTTAAGGTGGAGCGGCATACAACAACAGGCTCGTTGCGCCCTGTGCGCGATGCCGATAGCCAGCCCTTCAGCAGAAGGCCAGAGGATGTCATGACCGAAGCATTCATTTTCGACGCGGTGCGCACGCCGCGTGGCAAGGGTAAGAAGGACGGCGCGTTGCACAGCGTCAAACCCGTCAACCTCATCGCCGGGTTGCTCACTGCGCTGCAAACGCGCAACAACCTCGATACCAGTCAGGTGGATGACATCGTGCTGGGCTGCGTAACGCCTGTGGGCGATCAAGGCGCAGACATCGCTAAAACCGCGCCGATGGTGGCCAAGTGGGACGTCAGCGTTTCTGGCGTGCAGATCAACCGGTTCTGCGCTTCGGGTCTGGAAGCGGTAAACCTCGGCGCCATGAAAGTGCGCTCGGGCTTTGAAGACCTGGTCGTAGTCGGCGGCGTTGAATCGATGTCGCGCGTGCCCATGGGCTCGGATGGCGGCGCCTGGGTCATGGACCCGGAAACCAACCTCAGCACCAGCTTCGTACCGCAGGGCATCGGTGCCGATTTGATCGCCACCTTAGAAGGTTTCAGCCGCACGGATGTCGACGCGTTTGCCCTGCGCTCGCAGCAAAAAGCGGCACGCGCCAGCGCTGATGGCTCGTTTAACAAGTCGCTGATTCCGGTCACTGACCAGAACGGCATCGTGCTTTTGGACCACGACGAGTTCATCCGCGGCGATTCCACCCTGGAAGGCCTCGGCGCGCTCAAGCCGAGCTTCGAAATGATGGGCCAGATGGGCTTTGACGCCACGGCCATCCGCCAATACAGCCATGTTGAACGCATCAACCACGTGCACACACCGGGCAATAGCTCGGGCATCGTCGATGGCGCGGCGGTGATGTTGATTGGCTCGCAGGCCAAAGGCAAAGAGCTTGGCCTGAAGCCGCGGGCGCGCATCGTGGCGACCGCCGTCACCAGCACCGATCCGACCATCATGCTCACCGGCCCAGCGCCGGCTACGCGCAAAGTGCTGGCCAAAGCCGGCCTGAGCGTTGATGACATCGACCTGTTTGAAGTCAACGAGGCGTTCGCCTCGGTGGTGATGAAATTCATGAAAGACATGGGCGTCAGCGAAGAGAAGGTCAACGTCAACGGCGGCTCCATCGCCATGGGCCATCCGCTGGGCGCAACCGGCTGCGCGATCCTCGGCACACTGCTGGACGAGCTGGAAAAACGCAATTTGCGTTACGGCCTCGCCACCTTGTGTGTCGGCGGTGGCATGGGCATCGCCACGATCATCGAACGCATCTAAGGAGCTTTCAGACGCTATTGCGCGTTCTCAGCCGGCCTTCGACTTGCCTGCTCAGTTCGCTGCGCCTCTGAACGGCTTCCCCACTCTCGGGGTAGGAAAAGAAATGACTGACGCCATCCGTTATGAAAAAGGCCAGGACAATATCGTCGTTCTGACCATCGATATGCCCGGCCAAAGTGCCAACACCATGAACGCCGATTACCGTGAGGCCATGGCCGCCACCGTGGCCCGACTAGAAGCCGAGAAGGCCGATATCGCCGGGGTGATCGTTACCTCGGCGAAGAAAACCTTCTTCGCGGGCGGCGACCTAAATGAGTTGGTGAAAGTCACCAAGGCCGACGCTGCATCGTTCTACCAGATGATCCTCAACATCAAAGGCCAACTGCGGCGCCTGGAAAACCTGGGCAAACCGGTGGTGGCGGCAATTAACGGCGCCGCGTTGGGCGGCGGTTGGGAAATTTGCCTGGCCTGTCATCACCGCATCGCGCTGGACAGCAGCAGCGTGCAGTTGGGCCTGCCGGAAGTAACGCTCGGCCTATTGCCGGGCGGCGGCGGGGTGGTGCGTATGGTGCGCATCCTCGGGCTGGAGAAAGCGCTGCCGTACTTGGCCGAAGGCAAAAAAGTTCGGCCGGCCGAAGCGCTAAAAGCCGGGTTGATTCACGACCTCGCCAGCGACCGCGACGACATGCTCGCCAAGGCGCGCGCCTGGATCGCCGCCAATCCAAACGCCGTGCAGCCTTGGGATGTGAAAGGCTACAAAATTCCGGGCGGCACGCCGTCGAGCCCCAACGTGGCGCAAATGCTCGCCATCGCGCCCTCGGTGCTGCGCGACAAAACCAAAGGCTGCTTCCCGGCACCGGAAAAAATCATGTGTGCTGCGGTGGAAGGCGCGCAGGTCGATTTCGACACCGCGCAGCTCATTGAAGCGCGCTATTTCACCGAACTGACCACCGGCCAGGTGGCGAAAAACATGATCGGCACGTTCTGGTTTCAGCTCAATGAAATCAACGCCGGTGGCTCGCGGCCCAAGGGTCAACCGGCCTACGTCACGCAAAAAGTCGGTGTGCTGGGCGCGGGCATGATGGGCGCTGGCATCGCCTATGTGTCGGCGGTGGCGGGCATCGAGGTGGTGCTTAAAGATGTATCGCTGGAAGCGGCCCAGAAAGGCAAAAGCTACTCGGCCACCTTGTTGGATAAAAAGGTCGGCCGGGGGCAAATGACCGCAGAAAAACGCGACGCCATTCTGGCTCGCATCACAGCGTCTGCCGACGAAGCGGACTTCAGTGGCTGCGATTTGATCATCGAAGCCGTGTTCGAAGACCGTGACCTGAAAGCCAAAGTGACGGCCGCCGCTGAACGTCATGCCCTGGCGGATGCTGTGATTGCTTCCAACACATCCACCTTGCCGATCACAGGCCTGGCGAAAGCGGTGGAGAAACAGGACAAGTTTATCGGCCTGCATTTCTTCAGCCCGGTGGACAAGATGCCGTTGGTGGAAATCATCAAAGGCGCGCATACCAGCGACGAAACCCTGGCGCGCGGCTTCGACTACGTTATGCAGATCAACAAAACGCCTATCGTGGTTACCGACAGCCGCGGCTTCTTTACCTCGCGGGTGTTTGGCACTTTCACCAATGAAGGCCTCGCCATGCTGGGCGAAGGCGTGAACGCGGCGATGATCGAAACCGAAGCGCGTAAAGCCGGTATGCCGGTCGGTCCGTTGGCCATCAGCGATGAAGTGTCGATGAGCCTGATGAACCATATTCGCCAACAAACCGTTAAGGATCTGGCGACTGAGGGCAAACAGATTCCTGAGCACCCTGCGTTCGCGGTGGTGGACCTGATGCTCAACGAATACAAACGTCCTGGCAAAGCAGCAGGCGGTGGTTTCTACGAATACCCTGCCGGCGGCAAGAAATTTCTCTGGCCGGAACTCAAGGGCCGTTTCGAAAAAGGCAGACGCGCAAATTTCCCAAGAGGATGTTCGCGACCGCATTTTGTTTATTCAGGCCATCGAAACCGTTCGCTGCGTCGAAGAGGGCGTTTTGCTGTCGACGGCGGATGCCAACATCGGCTCCATCTTCGGCATAGGTTTTGCGGCCTGGACCGGCGGTGCCTTGCAGTTCATCAACCAATACGGGCTGCAAGATTTCGTCGCGCGGGCTCAGTACTTGGCTGAACAGTACGGCGACCGCTTCCTGCCGCCTGCGCTGCTACTGGAAAAAGCTGCGAACGGTCAGACGTTCTAACCGCGCCTGCAACAAGCCTCCGCAGACCTCCTGCGAGAGGCTTGTTTGCTGCCTCAAATCTGCAAGCGCTTGGCCATCTCCGACGTCGCTCCCCAGCCCAGCTTTTCATACACCGGCTTACCGGCCCGCGTGGCATGAAGCACGGCGAAGCCGACACCGCGCCGGGCAAATTCTGCTTCCGCCAGTTTCATCAACGAAGAGGCGAGCCCTTGCCGTCGATAGGGCTGTTCGACGTACACGTTTAGGACGTAACCGCGTGACGCGTGCGTTGGGTGAGCAGGGTGCGGCGGCCATTCGATGGTCATCAAGCCCACGGCGGCGGCTGGCGTTTCGTTATCCATCAGCACGAAGCCGTAATAGCGACCATCCCGCAAACGGGTTTTCAGCCATGGACGGAAATTTTCAGTCATTACCCTGAGCTGTTCGGCGTTGCCATCGGCTTCAAGAAACATGCGCTCACGGTGGTTGCAGATAAGCGCGAGGTCATCCGGCACCACGCGCCTTACTCGAAAATGGGGGATGTGTATGTTGCCGGGAATATCGTCCATCGCGTGCTCCAAAGCGCTCGTTAGCAGGAGTGCTGCGATCCTAACGGGGCTGTTGTCAGCTACGACAGACTCAATTCGCCAGCAAATTCGCCATACACCCAAGCCCGTTCTTAGCTAGCCAGCGCGCCAGCGTTCAGACGCCGCTGCTCTTTGCTGACATTAACGCGCATCGCGGTTTGGGAAATATCGATGAGGCTCTGCGCGAGGGTGTAAATACCCCGGGACTGCATCCAGGTGAGGATGTCGGACAGGTGCCAGATGGACGCAGCGCCTTCATGGATGGGGGCAGGAAATGAGTCGGCGTTGGTGATCATCAACTTGCGCATGTTCTGGCGAGTCATGCCGACCAGCGCGGCTACGTCGGTGAGGCCAACCATATCCGGCGTCGCTTCAATGAGGGTAGCGTCTGGCAGAACGCTGCGCACGTTGTCCATTGCGCTGAGAATGGCTTCTTCGGCGCAAGCGGCTTCTCGGGTAAACGCCAGGGCAATGCGGCCGGGTTGGCCGATGCCGATCAGGGCATCGTCGCAACCTGCTTCAGCAAGACGGCCGACCAGCTCGTCCATGTCGTGCTCGTTCGGGTTCAGCAGGTATCTGAGGGTAAAGATGTAGTCCATGTTTTTACTCCGCATTGGCCGATTTCTTCGACGCTGATTGCCCACTAAGCGTGGTGCAGTTATTAACGACCCGGCGTATGGCATTGGCGAAATTGCCAGGGTTCTTGGGAGTGCTCCAAATACTGGTGATACAGAATTCGCCGCATCTACAGTCGCTATCGTTGGAAGGACAATACATCTTCCCCCAGCAATGACTGCCGCCTTGCGTTATTCGCCAGCCTTGGGACTCGGCGTATTTAAGGGCGTTCTCAACTTCCTTTTTCGTATGTGCTGCACGGGTCATCCAATGAACCTCAGTCTCTAATCAATGCGTAAAGTTGTCAACTGACAACTTGCTACGGAGTGACGCCGCTCATTCGGCGCCGGTGCCCATAGTGCGGAGAAAAGTCGCTTCTATTGGCGCCTCTTACAGGCGCGCGCTCCGACGCTGCGCCAGCGTCGAGGCCCGGAAAGACAGGCTTGGAAGTCTTGCAGCCCAGACACCTAGAGGCTTTGCAGCGGGTTTAGGGCGAGGGTGGGTTTAGCACTTCAGCGTCATCGGCAGCGATTCGTCTGGCAGGCTTTTAGGCATCAGCCTATGACGGGCAGAGCCCGGTTTAAGTGCGGCCAATGGTCGGCAGCCCAAGCGCAAGGCTTGCATGCCAGAACGCTCCTGAACTACTGTATGAATAATCAGTGTTAGGGCGTGAATCATGCAACTCATTGCCAAGCTCGGCATTCTCGCGGATGCCGCCAAGTACGACGCATCGTGCGCCAGCAGTGGTGCGCCCAAGCGCAGCTCCAAAGACCGCGACGGGCTAGGCGCCACCAATGGCATGGGCATTTGCCATAGCTTCACGCCGGACGGCCGCTGCGTTTCGTTGCTCAAGGTACTGCTCACCAATTTCTGTTTATACGACTGCCAGTACTGCGTTAACCGTCGCTCCAGCAACGTGCCCAGAGCGCGGTTTACGCCGGAAGAAGTGGTGCGCCTGACCCTGGATTTCTACCGGCGCAACTGCATCAGCGGGCTGTTTCTGAGCTCGGGCATCATTCGCTCGGCTGACTACACCATGGAGCAGCTGATTCGTGTGGCGCGCTTGTTGCGCGAGGAGCATGAGTTTCGCGGCTACATTCACCTCAAAACCATTCCGGATGCTGACCCGCTGTTGATCGAGGAAGCGGGGCGGCTCGCTGATCGCTTGAGCGTGAATATTGAATTGCCCACTGATGCGAGCCTGGAATTGCTCGCGCCGGAAAAGCGTGCCAGCACCATTCGTGATGCCATGGGCACCATTTATAAGGGGCAACAAGCGGTCGCGGGCGAAGCCGGGGCGCCGCGATTCACGCCGGCAGGGGCAGAGTACCCAGATGATTGTCGGCGCCGATGCCACCGATGACCGCACGATTCTGCACAACGCCGAATCGCTGTATCAGGGCTTCGCCCTCAAGCGCGTGTATTACTCGGCCTTTAGCCCGATTCCCGACAGCCCGACCAGCGTGCCCCACGCTGCGCCGCCGCTGTTACGTGAACATCGCCTGTATCAGGCCGATTTTCTAATGCGCGGCTACGGCTACAACGCCGGGGAACTGCTTAAAGAAGGCGGCAATCTGGCCTTGGATATCGACCCGAAATTGGCCTGGGCGCTGGCCAATCGTGAGGTGTTTCCCCTGGACGTAAACCGCGCTGAGCCGGCGCTGTTGGCGCGCATTCCCGGCATTGGGCTGCGCAGTGTGCAGCGGCTGGTGGCGCTTCGCCGCGAACGTCGGATTCGCTACGACGACCTGGTGCAAATGCGTTGCGTGCTAGACAAAGCCCGGCCCTTCATCGTAACCAGCGATTACCGGCCCGCAGACGCTGGCGTGCGCAGCGGGCTATTGCGCGAACGGTTACGCGAGCCGCAAGCGCCACTGCAAATGGGGCTCTGGGGATGATTGCGCTCGATTGCGACAACCACTTCGACACCTGGCGCGAGCAGGCCCGCATGCTGCTCAGCCATAGCGTGGATCCGGCGGACGTGGTCTGGGCGCAAGGTCTGATGCACGATCTGCTGGCGCAACCGACGCCACTGCCAGCCGAGCGCGGGCCGTTTCGGCCGCGCATTCCGGCGGCGCTCGCTGACGCAACTGGAACAGGCCGGTCGCTATCGTGGCGACCAACGCTGGAGCTTGCTTTATGAGGTGCTGTGGCGCGTGGCCCATGGTGATCGCACCGCCATGCTGGCCGGTGATCGTTTAGGCAGCGAATTGCAGCGGCGTATCCGGCAGGTCAGCCGCGAAGCTCACCACTTGCACGCATTCCTTCGCTTCATTCCGGTGCCGCCTGCGCTCGTTGAGCACCTGCAATTGGACTGGGTAGCCTTCCATGAACCGGCCCATGACATTCTCGAAAGTGCCAGCGGGCATTTTGCCGATCGCCTCGGGCGCGAACGCTGGTTGATCGCCACGCCCGAAGACGGCATTCGTTACGACGGCCACACCCTGGACTATCGCAAGCACTGCCCCGAGCAGTGGCGCCAATGGGCGCAACACGCTGAAGATCCCAATGCCGAGTTGTGGCGCACCTACTACCGGCACATTTTCAACCCGGCCCGGATAAACCCCACCGTTATGGCCCAGCACATGCCGGGGCGATTCTGGCGACATTTATCCGAAGGGCCACTTATTCCTCAGTTGATCGGCCAGGCGCGCCAAGGCAAGCAGCGCGACGGGCAGGCGCAGGAAGTCAGCCGCCAGGAAGGAAAACGGATTGCGTGGAAAACCAGTTGGTCGGGGAACGTCGCTGTAGAGATTTGCCGCCGTTTTCAGCGGGCGAACAGATAAGCAAGACCACCCACTGCCAACCCCACAAGGCTCACGATGAGCACCGGCTTTGAGGTAAGCCAACTGAGGAGCCGCTGATTGTGTTCCTGGCGAAGCCTTTGCAATACGATCGCCGCTTCAGGATGAATGTCAGCCATAAATTCGTGGCTGGTGTAGAGCAGATGCCGTCCTTGATCCATTTCGCCAGTGAGGAAACAGACGATGGCGAACGCGGCTGAACCGTCAGGGAACACCCCAACGTTTAAAACCTGAGAGTCGACGCCGTATCTACGTAGTGCCGAATTGATGTACTCAGCCATCGATTCTTCTTTGAATTCCATCAACACAAACATCTGCATTCCTTCGCTTCGGGCTTGCCAGCGCTGCCCCTTAATCGTTGTGTGCTTCGCAATGAAGCCGTTTTCCACCCAGAATTCCTGCGCACCTGCGCTGTCACTAGCCCATCACACTCAAGTCTTTACGGGGGTTAATCATGGCGTCTTTCACGGGCGGGTGCGTGTGCGGCAACGTGCGGTTTGTGGCCAGCGGGCAGCCGTATCGAGTGGGATTGTGCCACTGCCTGGACTGCCGCAAATACCACGGCGCATTGTTCCATGCCTCGGCGATATTTGCTCAGGAGGCGGTGACGATTGAAGGCGAAACGGCGAGCTATGGGGAACGGTTTTTCTGCCCGCGTTGTGGCTCTTCCGTGTTCAACCGCAGCGGCGATGAGGTGGAGGTGAACCTCGGTGCGCTGGACGCGCTGGATCAGTTCACGCCCACCTACGAAAGCTGGACGCTGCGTCGCGAAGCGTGGCTTCCGGCGTTCGAGTTGGCGCACCACTACGAGCGCGATCGGGAAGGCACGGGGCGTTCGGAAACGTAGCGAATCAATGATCGGCGCGCCATTCGCGGACCAGGGTTTCCACCAACTCTGCCGCTGGTAATGCCCGGGCAAGCGGCGCACCTTGACCGGCCCACTGCACGGCGAAGTCGCCATTTCCTTGTGCGGCGGCAGCCGCTACCAGCGCTTTCGCGGCGTCGTAAGCGATGGGGTAGTCCGGCGGCGTGCCGCGGTCCAGTTCAGTGAATAAGCGGTTGACCATGCCCCGCGCCGGGCGCCCGGAAATGGCGGCGCTGATGCGTGTCTGATGCGCGCGCGGGCCGACCAGGGCTTCGCGGTAGGCAGCGTTCGCGGCCGATTCCGGGCACAGAATAAAGGCGGTGCCCAGCTGCACGCCCTCGGCGCCAAGTGCGAGGGCGGCGGCGATGCCGTTGCCGTCCATGATTCCCCCTGCGGCGATCACTGGCAGTGAGCTGGCGCGGACGATCAGGGAAACCAGTGCAAAGGTGCCGAGCAGACGGTCTTCGCCTGGCTCGAACACGCCCCGATGACCGCCGGCTTCGACCCCTTGGGCGACCAACGCATCAACGCCAGCGGCTTCAGCCAGTTGCGCCTCTGCCGGGCTGGTGACGCAGGCGAGGGTGACGATGCCGGCTTTCTTTAGCGCTGCAATCCATTCGTTTGACGGCAGGCCGAAGTGAAAACTGACCACCGCAGGCCGCTCACTCAGCAGGACTTGGAGCACGTCTTCGCTGGCCAGAAAGCTGCGGTAGCTTTCCTTCAGTTGTTCGGGCGGGGCGGCGTTCAATTCGTTGAACAACGGTGTCAGCTGTTTCAGCCAGGCAGCTTCGCAGGTGGCGTCGGGCTTGGCCGGTCGATGGCAGAAAAGATTGACGTTGAACGGTGCAGCCGTGAGCGCGCGGGTATTTTCGATCAGCACGCGCGCCTGGTCGGCGTTGCTCGCGCCCAGGCCGATGGAGCCCAGCGCTCCGGCGTTCGATACAGCGGCCGCCAGCTCGGGTGTTGATACGCCGACCATGGGCGCTTGAATGATGGGATGCTTGATGCCCAGCAAACGCACGATGCGGTCGCTCATGATTTCGACTCCTGATGGCCTACCGGTGAGGTGCCGGATTGTTTCGCCCTTCGGCGCGGCCAGCAAGAGGCACGTGCTGCTAAACGCTGAGCGTCTGATTGCGCAACAGGTCGACCACGCCGCTCAGGGCTTGGAGTGTCGAGGCGCCGCGTCTCATCGCACTGTGGTAGTGCTGCGCCTGCTCGATGGCGCTAGTGCCCCGGCTGAGCATGCGCTGAGCGTGCGCAAAGGCGTTGTCATCGCCACCCGCGTGGGCGTAGTCGCCAACCATTTCCCAGGTTTTGCTGAGCCACTGTTCAAGGCTGATGCTGCGCTGCGTGCCCGGCTCAATGAATTCGCCCTGGATGCCGTAGCGCTTGGCGCGCCAGCGATTTTCCTTGAGCAGTTGGCGTTGCAAGGGCGTGTCGCTTGGGCCAGGGCTGGGGTTGTGCAGGGCGTAAGTCACCAGCGCGCGAAACAAGGCGGCGATGCACAGCGCGTCTTCCAAATGCGGGCAGGCATCGGTCACGCGCAGCTCCAGCGTGGGGAAGCGCAGCGCCGGGCGAATGTTCCACCACACATCGCTGCGGCCGCGAACGCTGCCGCTTTCCACCAAGGCATCGACATAGCGTTCGTAGTCGGCCTGACTGTCAAAATGCTCGGGTGAGCCCATGCGCGGCCATTCATCACAGGCCGCTTGCCGGTAGCTGTGCAAGCCGGACAGCCGGCCGCCGAAAAACGGCGACGAGGCACTCAGTGCTAACAACAGGGGCAACCAGGGCAACACGCGGTTCATCACCACGATACGGTCGCCAGGCACGCCCACATGCACATGCAAGCCACACAAAATGCTGCGCTGCGCCACCATTTGCATGTCGGTGAACAAATCGTCGTAGTGGGGCAGGTCGGTGGGCTGCTGCGCCTGCCATTGCGCCAGCGGGTGGGTGCCGGACGCAATAATGCCCAGCCCATGCTCCTCGCCCAGCCATGACAGCGTGGTGCGCGCATGGCTCAGGCATTCGCGCGCCTCCTGCTGGGTACTGAGAATGGGCGTGACCACCTCTATCTGCGAGGTGAACATTTCCGCGGTCACCATCTCGGGCAGTGCTTCGCGGCAGGCTGGAAAGTAGGCCGCGGCGGGCTGGCGGACTAGTTCGCGGGTGGTTAGGTCCGAGAGAAAGTATTCCTCTTCGATGCCGAAATTCAGGGGTTTGATGGCGGCCATGGGGGCGGTGTCCTTACGGGCAAAATGATTCACCGGTTGCTACAGCAAAAAGACGGTCGCGCCGGGTGGCCGGTTCCACCTTTTGTTTACGCTGCCGCGCCCATGGCCTCGACCGTTCAGCGAATAGGTGGAATCTTTACGCGCGCCCTTGGCTCCCACTTCTATGCCTCAGTTGAGGTGCCTGCCAGGAGTATGCAATGTCCATCTTGAGTCTGGTCGATACGGAACATCTCGACTTCGCGACGCTCACCCCCATCGCGGGCCGGCCCAGGAGCTCTACGTAAAATTATTGAGTGAGCCAGACGAGCATCTGGATAGCGCGCGGCGTTTTCTGGATGCGCAGCTGCAGCACGCGGCCAACTTGCCGTGCGACCTGCCGGAAAATCCGCAGCAGTTGTTGCACTGGATGCGTGCCAGCACAGCGCGCACTACCGCCGACTACAACCAGTATTTACACGGTCGAAAACTAGGCGAGCCACGGCGCTTTTTTAGCTGCCGTGCCCATGCGCTGTACTTTCTGCGGGCGGTGGCGCCGACCAAGTTGGTCGATGGCGCCTGGCTCTACGGCGTGATGCCGCACTGGCGCGACAGCCGTTTGAATTTCCTGGTGCAAACCTATCTGGAAGAACTCGGCGACGGCGTTCCGGCCATGAACCATGTGCTCATGTACCAACAGCTGCTCAGCACCCAGGGCTGCGAAGAGCTGGCGACCCTGGGTGATGAAAACTATCTGCAGGGTGCGGTTCAGTTGTCGCTGGGGATGTTGGCCGAGCATTACTTGCCAGAAGTGATCGGCTACAACCTGGGCTACGAACAGTTGCCGTTGCACCTGTTAATCAGCGCCTATGAGTTAGACGAACTGGGCATCGACCCGTACTACTTTAAGCTACACGTGACGATCGATAACGCCGCGTCCGGTCACGCGCATAAAGCGGTGCGCACGGTGCTGGACAACATGCCGCAAGTTGGCGACAGCGAGGAATTTTACCGACGCGTCTGCCACGGCTACCTGCTCAACGACCTGGGCCTCGGCTCGACTGCCGTCGTCCAGGCGTTCGATCTGGACCACGAACTGCTCACGCTGCTGGAAAGCAAACGCTCGCTGGCTGGCCAGGTGCATTCGGATTACTGCCGCATTGAAGGCCGTACCGTGAACGAATGGCTGAGCGGGCCTGAGCCGATTCGCGGTTTTCTCGACGCCCTGCAATCGCGCGGGTGGATTTGCCGCAACCAGGCACCCGATAACAGCCGCTTCTGGCATTTGGTGCAGGGCGAGGGCGCGGCCATGTTTGGCGTGTTCAGTCCATACGAGCTGCAAGTGCTGCACGACTGGATTGCCGGTGACTGGCTGCAAACCCAGGAAGCGCTGCCGGCCAAGCGCCGCCCGGCGAGCAAGGCAGACGCGACGCGCCGTATGCGCGCCTTCACCGTTATGTCGAACCGCAAGCGCTTGGCGGCCTGGTGGAGAGCAGCGACATCGATCGCGAGCAATACGCCCTTGCCCAGGAACTCGCCACCTTGAGCACCGAGGAGCGCGAGCGCCGGTTGCTCAGCCTGGCAGGACCTGCCACCCATTGCACCCCGGCCGGTTTGATGGCCACCCGAATCCTGTCCACATTGGTTCGCTAGGAGCGCTGCATGAGCCAAGGCATTACCCCGTCAAGCGCCGAATCCCATGGGGCGCTTGTGCAGTTGGGCCAGGCATTGAAGGCGCTTGGCTATCGCTTTACTACCGTTACCCCGCTGACCCACGAACGCGTCAATGCCCGACCCGGCAACGAATTCGCCGCCCACCTTCGCGATGTGTTTGGCTGGAGCCGGCCGTTCAGAGGCGACGTGCTCGATACCCGCTTACTGACGCTGCTGCGTGACGCCGGCTGCCTCGATGAGCGCGCCGAAGGCTCGGAGAGTCGGGTGCGTTGGTCGTCACTGCATGGTCAGCTGTTCGTACACTCGCGCTTCCCCACGCAGGAACAGGACGCCGTGTTTTTCGGCCCCGATAGCTACCGGTTTGTTCAGGCCTTACTCGCCCATCTCCACGACGACACGCGGCCGACGCTGCGCATCGCGGACATCGGCTGCGGTGCAGGCGTCGGCGCAATTGTGGCCGCGGTTGAACGACCGGATGCTGAGGTGTTGGCGCTGGACATCAACCCGCAGGCGCTGCGTTACACCGCTATAAATGCTGAACTGGCGGGCGCTGATAACGTGCAGGTCGCCCATAGCAATCTACTGGATCAGGTGCAGGGGCAGTTCGATCTCATCATCGCCAACCCGCCGTACATGGCCGACGCCGAAGGCCGCGCCTACCGCGATGGCGGTGGTGAGCATGGCGCCGGTCTGTCGATCGCCATTGTCGATACGGCGCTCCAGCGTTTGGCGCCTGGCGGTACGTTGTTGTTGTACACGGGCGTGGCCATGGTCGAGGGCGACGATCCGTTTGCCGCCAGCATCCGCCCATTGCTGCACGCAGCCGGGTTCGATTGGCAATACTGGGAGATGGATCCGGATGTGTTCGGCGAAGAACTGCTGGAGCCGGCCTATGCCAATGCAGAACGCATCGCTGCCGTGGTGCTGCGGGTAACGCGGCCGCGTTAAACGGGGAGGGCGGCCAAGCAGAACCGGGTGGTATCTGCTTGGCCAGGTGGTGACGATTACGCGGCGCTACGTTGTTGCTGCAGCTCGCCCTTCAGCGAGGTTTTACGTGCTTCCATTTCCGCACCCAGTTCTTTGAGCTGGGCTGCACTCAGCAGTTTTTTCGCTTCTTTGAACATCGACTCTTCCTCTTCCTCGATGTGGTGCTCAAGCAATTCTTTGAGCACTTTGGCGCGGCCGGAAAACTCGACACTGTCCGGCGCTGTGCCTTTCAAGTGCGGGAGCACCAGAGCATCCACAGCGCGGTGTTCTTCGATGGCTTCGAAGTACATTTTCGCTTGTTCTTTTTCGCCGGCTTTTTTGTAGGCCGGGTAGAAAATTTCTTCTTCGATATGGGTATGGACGAACAGCTCCATCTCGATTTTGTTAATCAGCTCAACGCGTTTTTTCACCGCACGTTCGGTGGTGGCACTGAGTTGTTCCAGCAGATCGAGCACAACCTTGTGGTCGGCTTTGAGCAGGTCAATCGCGTTCATGGTTCACCTCGTAGGCTAATCGGATTTGGCGTGATCTTTGCCGCGCCTTTAATACCGACTGGCCGTGCTGCGAAGTAGTTCGAGCTGTTTCGTTTGTTTGCCGATGAGGTGTTGTTACGCGAGTCGGCGAGGCGGAAAAATACCCTGCGTCAGGACGTTACGTCTGAAACCACGCCGCCATCACCGACTCGGCTCCGGGAATGCTGGCGTTATTCTTCGCGCTGCTCGCCGCTGTAAACCAAGGTCGCTTTGCAGCTTCGGCAGTAATAACGCCGGCCCTTGCGCACCAGGGTGTGGCGCTGCGCCGAGAAGGGGAAATCACGGTCTGCGCACGCGCAGCTGTAAACGTAGCGGGTCACGCTGCGGCGCTGAATCTCGTAGGTGTGGCAGCGGTCGGCCGGCAATTCGTAAACGCCCTGCATGATCAACTGCCATTCCTCGCCATGGGGCTGAATGTGCCGGCCGAACATTTCGCGGGCGATCATGTGCGCGACTTCATGCGCCACGGTTTGCTTTAAAAAGTGTTCCTGGTTTTCGCGGTACAGCTGAGGGTTGAAGCGCAGCAGGTTTTCATCAAGGTGAGCCACCCCGGCTTTCTGGCCACGTAATTTGAGGCTGACTTGGGGGCGGGTAAAGCGGCGTCTGAAAAACGCTTCGGCTTGCTGGTAACAAGCCTCGACACGAGCATTAAGCAGTTCGGGCATCGAGTTCCTCCGGATAACAGGCGCGATTATGCCCAAGCGCGCCGCTTGCCACTTGCCTAAAACGACGAAACCGCCAAACGGCGGTTTCGTTGTATCAGTGGCTCCGATTTTTAGCTGGTGTAGACCGGGCCCACGCCCATTTCCCAGAAGATCACCGACATGGCGATCATCGCTACCAACACGACGAGCCCCACTGCCAGCACCGAGCTGGAAAACAGGAAGCCTTCGTCCTGATGAATGTTCATAAACGTCGGTATGCCGACATAAAGCAGGTAAACCGTATAACAAATCGCCGCCGTGCCAACGGCCATGGCGAGCCAGAGGTTGGGATACAGCGCGGCGAGGCCGCCTATAAACAGTGGCGTGGCGGTGTAAGCGGCAAACACGATACAGCGGCCCATGTCCGGGCTGGCGTCGTAGGTGCGCGCCATCCAATTGATAAACGCGCCCATGACCGCCACACCGCCCAGCATTGCCAGGTAGGTCATGGCCGTCATCCACAGCGCGCTTGCTTCGGTGAGCATAACGGGCGTGCCGTTACCCACCGTCCAGCCGACCTGCGTGGTTCCGATATAGGCAGACACTGCGGGAATCGCGGCAAGGATAAGCACATGGGTGAGATACATGTGACTGATGCTTTCTTCTTCGCCGCGGATCTCTTGCCACTCTTGATCAGGATGCGCGAATAGCCCCCAAACGTGATGGATCATGCGAGATACCTCCTCTTGTTATAACGGTCGCCCCCCAGCGTAGCGCCCGAGGCGCGTGAGTAGCGCTACCGGGTGCAGGGCCGAACCAATGCGACCGTATGTCGCAGTATAGGCAGGGGCTGGAGGCCGCGTGCGGCGTGGTTTTAGAGCAAATCAGTCTCTAAAGGTCAGCGGTAATAGCGAGCAAGAATTTCCATCGCCAAGTTGATCGATTGCAGCCGCGCGGTGCTACCGCCACGGTCGGGATGGTGCTGGCTGACGAGCTGGCGGTAACGCTGTTTGACAGTGGCGAGATTGAGCGCCTCGGTGCTGCTGTCGAGCTCGAACAACTCGAGCGCCGCCCGCTTTTCGTCACCGCCTTGCATGCGTTTCCAGAAGCTGGTGAGAAGTTTCTCCACATCGGCTTCGCTGGTCTCGCGTAAATGGCTGAGGTCGAGGTAATAGGCGCGAAGTGGATCGGCATCACTGAGCTGCGCTTCGCCGGGCGTATATGGCAGCAACTGCACGGACAGCGGATTGATCAATAAATGATCCGTCTGCGCTTGCCACAGCTGATCGCGCAGGCGGTACAGGGCGTTGAATAACAAAAAATGCGTACGAAACAGCACCAGTTTGTCCGCCAGGTTCAGGTTGGGAATGTGTGTGGAGTGGCGTTTTTTCAGTTGCTGAATCAGCTGGTATTCACTGCAGCCATTGGGCGACTCGCGCAACAGCAGCAACACCTGATCGGCCAGGTCCAGGCTGTTATCGAGTTCACGGGGCAGGGTGGAGGCGGGGTCTAGGGTCATGGCCGCAGCCTAGCACAGCGAAAGCACGGGCTTGTGTGGCGGAACTCGCAAGGTTCAGGCCTGTCCCACGCAGCAGACTGCGGCCCGTGAAGCCGTGATGGAGAGTTGCCGTATGCGCCGATTGCGCACCCTGTTTGCTGTCGCTTCCTTGCTGTTTTCTGGCGCCTTGCTTCCCGGTCTGGCCTGCGCTGCGCCATCCGCCGACCCGTGGGAAATCTGGAACGCCAGCGATGAAAGCCGCGCCGCCCATATTGACCACAGCGCCTGGCAGCGAACTGCTGACCCGCTACCTGAAAACCAGCCCAACCGATGGCATCGCGCGCTTCGATTACGCCGGCGTCGACAAGGTGCATCGGCGCCTGCTTGATGTGTATATCGACCAGCTAAGCGACCTCGACCCGCGTCAATTCACCCGCGCCGAGCAGTTCGCCTATTGGGTCAATCTGTACAACGCGCTGGTGACCAAACTGGTGCTGAAGAAATACCCGGTGGATTCCATCACCAGCCTCGGCGCCTGGTACCAGTTCGGCCCGTGGGACAAGAAAGTGGTGGAAGTGGACGGCTACAAGCTCAGTCTCAGCGATATTCAGCACCGCATCCTGCGACCGTTCTGGCGTGATCCTCGGCTGTTTTACGTACTCAGCTCCGCCAGCCTGGGTTCGCCGAACATGCCGTCGTTCACCCTCAGTGCAAAAAATACCGAGCAGCAACTCAGCGACGGCGCACGCGCCTACATCAACAGTCCGCGTGGTGTGTCGTTCAAAGACAAAGAGCTTCGACTTCTCGCGTATCTACGACTGGTATGCCGACGACTTCGGCGGCGAGAAAGGCGTGCGCAAGCACCTGCACTTCAGTATGCCGAGCCGGCTTTGGCGCAGAAGCTTGAGGCCTTTGACGGCGAAGTGCGCTACCGCTTTGACTGGGATTTGAACAAACAGTGACCACCGCGTCGCGTCGTTTGGGGGTAGGGCAAACGTTCCTTTCTGCGTAAAATGCGCGCCTTCGCGTTCAGCACTTCCGGACCTTCGCACCATGGGCACCCTTTCGGTAAATCAAAGCAAACTGCAGAAACGCCTCCGTCGCCAAGCCGGCGAGGCGGTCACCGACTTCAACATGATCGAAGACGGCGACAAGGTGATGGTCTGTCTGTCGGGCGGCAAGGACAGCTACACCATGCTTGATGTGCTGCTGCACCTGCAGAAGGTCGCGCCCATCAAGTTTGAAATCGTCGCGGTGAACATGGACCAGAAGCAGCCGGGCTTTCCCGAGCACGTGCTGCCGCAGTACCTGGAAAGCATCGGCGTGCCGTACCACATCGTCGAGAAAGACACCTACTCGGTGGTGATGGACAAAGTGCCGGAAGGCAAAACCACCTGCTCGCTGTGTTCGCGCCTGCGTCGCGGCACGCTGTATACCTTCGCCGACGAGATCGGTGCCACCAAGATGGCGCTCGGTCACCACCGCGACGACATTCTGGAAACCTTCTTCCTTAATATGTTCTACGGCGGCACGCTCAAAGCCATGCCGCCCAAGCTGCGCGCTGACGACGGCCGGAACGTGGTGATTCGCCCGCTGGCGTATTGCAGCGAGAAAGACATCGAGGCGTACTCCGAGCTGCAAGGCTTCCCGATCATTCCGTGCAACCTGTGCGGCTCGCAGGAAAATCTGCAGCGCAAGGTGGTCAAGGAGATGCTGTTGGAGTGGGAGCGCAAGACGCCGGGGCGTACCGAGATCATGTTCCGCGCCTTACAGAACGTGATGCCGTCGCAATTGGCGGACCGCAAGCTGTTCGACTTTGAGAACCTGCGTATCGACGAGAGCGCCCCCGTCGCGCTTTCTCAATGTGATGAACCTGTAAAAGCGCCGGGCTTCACCAGACTTCGCCTCTATATATAGGAAGCCGGATGCGCGACTACAAATGGCTCAACGAGTACTGTCTGAATCGCTTCGGTTCGCAGGCCAAACTCGAGGCTCAACTGCCGAGCGTCAAAACCCCAGCGCAACTGCGCAAAATCAGTGATGACCGTTATTTGTCCTTGATTGCGTTACAGGGTTTTTCGCGCCGGGCTCAAGCACAGCCTGGTCGACGCCAAATGGCCGGCGTTCGAGCAAGTGTTCTTCAGTTTCGACCCGGAGAAGGTCGTGCTGATGGGCGCTGACCACCTTGAACGGCTGATGCAAGACGCCCGCATCATCCGGCACCTAGGCAAGCTGAAAAGCGTGCCGCGTAACGCGCAGTTCATTCTCGACGTCGCCGAGGAGCGCGGCAGCTTCGGTGCGCTGATTGCCGAGTGGCCGGTGACCGATATCGTTGGGCTGTGGAAATACCTGGCCAAGCACGGCAGCCAAATGGGCGGGCTGTCGGCGCCGCGTTTTCTGCGCATGGCGGGCAAAGACACGTTTATTCCCACCAACGACATGGTCGCCGCGCTGCGTGCGCAGGACATCATCGACAAGGTGCCCACCAGCCTCAAAGACCTCGCCACCGTGCAGACCGCGTTCAATACCTGGCATGAGCAGAGCGGCCGGTCGATGGCGCAGCTGTCGTGGATGCTGGCGCACACCGTGAATCATTGAGTGGATCGCGATGATCGACAACGGGAAGGGCTGCGAGATGGATGCACGGGTGATCGAAGCGTTACAGCGCGCCCAGCGCGTGTTGTTCATCACTGGCGCCGGGTTGTCGGCCGATTCGGGCTTGCCCACCTATCGCGGCCTGGGCGGCCTGTACAACGGGGAGACGGCGGAAGGCATTCCCATCGAAGCCGCGTTATCCGGTTCCATGCTGCAACGTGATCCAGCGCTATGTTGGAAATACCTCGCCGAACTCGGTCGCGCCTGCCTGAATGCCAAACCCAACGCCGGTCACTACACCATCGCCGAGATGCAGAGGCGTTTTCCGGGGTGCTGGGTGCTGACGCAGAACATCGACGGCTATCACCGCCAGGCCGGCTGCGATCCAGAGCGTTTGATCGAAATTCATGGCGAACTGGCGCCACTGTATTGCCAGTCGTGCGGAGCGGTGAGCCAGGAGTTGGCGGCGCACTTGGACAGGCCGTTGCCGCCAAGGTGCGAACAATGTGTGGGCATTCTCCGACCGCCGGTCGTTTTATTCGAGGAGATGCTGCCGGAAAAAGCCATCGAGACGCTCTACCACGAGCTTCGCAAGGGTTTTGACCTGGTTGTGGCGGTGGGCACGACGGCCAGCTTTCCCTACATCGCCGAACCTGTTTTGCGCACGCGTCAGGCGGGGGCTTTACGGTGGAGATAAACCCGCAGGACGGGGCTTTGAGCCCGTATGTGGACGTCCATATTCGCGGGAAAGCTTTAGATGTGTTGCCGATACTACTGAGTCACACTCTGGCCAATTAAATTTGCATATAACCGTTATGGAAGGCATATTCGCGCCTTCATAAATTTTTAGTCCACGGTCGTGCCCATGCTCAAACGCTCTGCACCCCTCGTGCCCCTCGCACTTTCAGTGTTCCTCGTGGCCTGTGCTGGCATGCAGCCAGCCCCAAGTAACTGAAATTCCTCAGCAAACCATCAGCCAGCAATCCATTGCTGATGAAGAATCCGATGACGGCCTCGACCCGTTACCCGACTTTGCTCAGGACCAGCCTTATCAACTCCCGTCTTTCGCCGACAGCATCCTGGCCCACGGCCTGTCGCTGGTAGGCACCCGTTATCGCTTCGGCGGCACCTCGGCCAACACCGGTTTCGATTGCAGTGGCTTCATCGGCTACCTGTTCAAAGAAGAAGCCGGCATGAGCCTGCCGCGCTCCACCCGCGAAATGATCAACCTCGACGCGCCGCTGGTTGCTCGCGGTGATCTGCAGCCGGGCGACCTGCTGTTCTTCAGCACCCACGGTCGCGGTCGTGTCAGCCACGCCGGTATCTACCTGGGTGATGATCAGTTCATTCACTCCAGCAGCAGCAAGAGCGGCGGCGTCCGCGTCGACAGCCTTGACGACAAATACTGGAGCCGCACCTTTATCGAAGCCAAACGCGCGCTGGCGATGGCCTCGGTGAACACCGCTCAAGTCAGCCGCAACCCCGCTGCATCCGTAAGCGCCGGTTGTTAAGCAAAACCCCCGTTAATCGGGGGTTTTGTGTTTTTGGGGTTGGCAGTGGTTTGTAGGGGAGAGCGGCGCCTGCAAAAACGCACCCAGCCCTTGCGCCACGGCCTTCTCAAAGGCAGAGTACGCCGAACCATCTCTGAGCCGCCCCGCTTATGCCTGCTCCGGCCCGTGTCCTGCTCGTTGTACTCGCTGCGCTGCTGTCTGCCTGCGCCAGTTCGCCACCTCCTTCAAAACCCATCGTGTACGCACCACCCAGCGCCACGCAGAGCGATGCGGCGGACGACGTGCTGTTTCGCGCGCTGGGCCTGGTCGGCACGCCGTATCGTTACGGTGGCAACACGCCGGACAGCGGCTTCGATTGCAGCGGCCTGATCGGCTATGTGTACCGCGACGCCGCGGGCATCTCGCTGCCGCGCTCCACCCGCGAAATGGTGAGCATGGGCGCCCCCAGCGTAAAGCGTGAAGCCTTGCAGGCCGGCGATCTGGTGTTCTTCGCCACAGCTGGCGGCGGCAAAGTCAGCCACGCGGGTATCTACGTTGGGGAAGGGCGCTTCGTCCACGCGCCATCCAGCGGCGGAACCGTGCGCCTGGACAGCCTGTCCACCGCCTATTGGCTGAAAAGCTACGTCGACGCCAAGCGCGTTTTGAGCCCAGCCCGCCTGGCGCGCACTCCTTGAGCCACCGGCGCCGCTTTGTTTTTTAGTGACCCCTGCCAAGGACGCACCGCATGACCGCTCGAACACTCGCCCTCGACGACGCGCTCTACCACTACCTGCTCGACGTTTCCCTGCGTGAAACGCCACTGCTCAAACGCCTACGAGAAGAAACGCAGGCGCTGCCCATGGCGCGCTGGCAAGTGGCGCCGGAGCAGGGCCAGTTCCTCGCGCTGCTGGTGAAACTCATCGGCGCCAAGCGTCTGTTGGAAATCGGCACCTTCACCGGCTACAGCGCCCTGAGCATGGCCAGCGCCTTGCCCGAAGACGGCCATCTGCTGTGCTGCGACCTGCCCGGCGACTACAACCACATCGCCCGTCGCTACTGGTTTCAAGCCGAACTGCAAGACCGCATCGAACTGCGCCTGGCGCCGGCGCTGGAAACCTTGGGGCAACTGGAGCGGGAAGGGCGCGGCGAGAGTTACGACCTGATCTTTATCGACGCCGACAAAGCCAACTACCCGGTTTATCTGGAACACGCCCTGGCCCTGGTGCGCACCGGTGGCGTCATTCTGTTCGACAACACCCTGTGGAGCGGCCGCGTGCTCGAAGAATCGCCCGACAGCCCAGACACCCGCGCCATTCAAGCACTGAACCGCCGCCTGAAAACCGACGCCCGTGTCGACCTCTCGCTTCTGCCCATCGGCGACGGTCTGACGCTCTGCCGCAAGCGCTAATCAGCCCCGCGATGCCCGAACCGATCCGCCTTCCGCCCCAGCCCGACCAGTGCGAACTGTGCCAACGCCCCGTGCCGCTCACCCGGCATCACCTGATACCCAAAGCGCTGCACAACAAGCCCTACGTGCAAAAGCAATTCGCCAAAAGCGAACGCATCACCGCCACGCTATGGGTATGCCGGGCGTGCCATAACCAGATTCATCGATTGTTTAGCGAGAAGGAATTGGCGCTGGCCTATAACAGCGCGCGATGCGCTGCTCAGCGATGAGCGTTTGCAGACGTTTGTGAGCTGGCTGGCGACCAAGCCGCCAGGTTTGTGCCCAAGCATTGAGCCAGAAGGCGCAGTTTGTAGGAGCGGCTTCAGCCGCGATGTTTTGATCTGCTGTGGATCTGCCCTTCTGATCTACCTGCCCCATTGTTCGCAGGCCGAGTGGAGTCGTCGCGCAGGCGAGCGCGCGGGTAGGCGCGAAACAAAAGGTTCAGCGCACGCGGTAATGAATCCTCTGCACCGGCTTGAGATTCTGGATTCCCGCCTACGCGGGAATGACGGTGGTGTATGAATAACCTCCGTCATTCCCGCGCAGGCGGGAATCCAGAGTTTCGAGGCGATGTGCGGTAGCGGGTTCGCCACGTCGCAATGGAGTGAATGCCTCGGTCGCTTACCCGGCGAAATGCTTTGGATCCCGAATAGTCGGACCGCGACCCTGCACGGGAATGTCGGAAGTCGGAACGCGGATGCGCTCATCAATCATCCGGATCAACAATCCCTTCGCGCACGGCATACAGCACCAACCCCGCGACATCATGAATATGCAGCCGCTTCATAATCTGCGCCCGGTGCGCCTCCACGGTCTTAACGCTCAACCCCAACCCTTCGGCAATCAGGCGCGTGCTCACGCCCCGGCTAATCAAACGCAGAATTTCGATCTGCCGCTCAGTCAGGCTTTGCGTGACCGGTAGCGGGCGTTGTGAGCGTGCCAAGGCGCGTTCCAGAACGGGCTCGGCAATGGATGAACTCAGGTAACGCTGACCCCGCCCAACGGCGTTCAGCGCCTCGTGCAGCTCATCAATCGCGGCGTCTTTTAGCAGGTAACCGCGTGCGCCTTTTTCCAGGGCAGACACCACCACCTCGGCGTCGGCGTGCATCGACAGCATTAGCACGCGCGAGTCGGGTGCGGCGGTGGCTAGCTCTCGCAGGGCTTCCAGGCCGCTGACGCCCTGCATCGAGACGTCGAGCAAGATGATGTCCGGGTGCAACGCACGGGCCATGTCGACGGTTTGTCGTCCGTCCTGCGCTTCGCCGACCACCTCGTAGCCTGGCAGGGTTTCGATCATGGCCCGCACGCCAACGCGGATCAGCGCGTGATCGTCGGCCAGCAACAGACGACACGTCATAGCGGCACGCTGCGGCAGCGGCGATGGTGGCAACCGTGTTGCCAGAGATAAAGGGAGTTGAAACGGCGATTACGCATTGCTTGGACTCCTGTCTCAAACTGCGCCGCACGGGCGCAAGGCGAGGCTCGACACGGCCGCGCTTATAAGCAATGAGTAAGGAGTGTAGCGAAGGTTCGGCCAATTTGATGGGCAAGTGGCCATCATTGTGCACGGCAAAGTGCCTGCAAGCCGTCTGCGTTGGGCACCGCAGCGTTCGTCGGATTAAGCGCTAAGGCCCCCGTGCGCGCGTATTGGATGATGACCTTAGGCAAATTGCCGAGTGATTCAGTGCTTTGCGCCGCGTCCATGCGCAAGGCTTCTTTGGGCATGCCGAATACCACAGCTGGCTTCGTCCTGCGCCACGGTGCGCGCGCCGGCCTCGCGCATGGTCAAGCAGGCCACGGGCGCCGTCGTCGCCCATGCCGGTCATGATGATGCCCAGGGCGTTGTGGCCGGCGTGTTTGGCTACCGAGCGAAACAACACGTCGACTGACGGTTTGTGCCGGTTCACCGGTGGCCCATCAATCACTTCCACAAAGTACTGCGCGCCGCTGCGTTTGAGCTGCATGTGTTTGCCACCCGGCGCCACGAGGGCCAGGCCGGGGCGCACGCGGTCCATGTGTTTGGCTTCGCGCACGTCGATGGCGCAGAGGCTGTCGAGGCGCTGGGCAAAGGCGGCGGTGAATTTCTCGGGCATGTGCTGAACGATGACGATGCCGGGGCAGCCGGCCGGCAATTGTCGCAGCACCACTTCCAGGGCCTGGGTGCCGCCTGTGGATGTGCCGAGTGCTACCACACGATCGGTGGTGGTCAGCGACGGCTTTTCTGCATGCGGCTCCGGCTGGGCAGCAGCGCTCACCGTTTTTGCGACAGACGCCGCTGGTGTTGCCTTTGGCATGGCGCGTGGGCTGCTGCGGGCGGCCATTTCAATCTGACGGATCAGATCGCCGGATATCTGCTGCAAGCTGTCTTTAAGCCCGAGCCTGGCTTTGGTGAACACGCCTACAGCGCCTGCCGCCAGGGCGTCGAGGGTGATGGCGGCGCCGGCTTCGGTGAGTGTCGAGCAGATAATTGATGGCGTCGGCCGCTCTGCCATGATTTTGCGCAGGAACGTGATGCCGTCCATGCGCGGCATTTCCACGTCCAGCACCAGAACGTCGGGCCACTGTTTCTGCATTTTTTCCAGTGCAAACAGCGGGTCGGCGGCCTGGCCAATCACGTCGATGGTGGGGTGACTGTGCAAGCAGGCGGTGAGCACCTGACGCACCAGCGCCGAGTCATCGACGATAAATACTTTGATCCGCGCGTTATGGGGCATCGGCTGGTTCCGTTTCTTAAAGGCGTTCAAACACCGAAGGGCGCAGGGTTCGCAGCGGCAAGTCGAAACCGTGCAGGCTTTCGGCGTGGCCGATAAACAGCAAGCCGCCAGGGTGCAGGCGCTCGACCAAGCGTTGCGTAATGGCGCGCTTTTCGTCCTGGGCGAAGTAGATCAACACGTTGCGCAGGAAAATCACGTCGAACGGGCCGACACCGGCGGGAATCGGGCGCATCAGGTTGACCTCGGCGAAGTTCACCCGGTGGCGCAGTTCCTGGTTCATGCGAAACAGACCCTCGCTGTCTTCCACACCGCGCAAACAGTGGCGTTTCAGCCAGCCTGCGGGAAAGTTGTCGGCCTGGTCGAGCGGGTAGGTGCCCCGGCGAGCGGTTTCCAGAACGCGGCGGCTGAGGTCGCTGGCGAAAATCGACCAGTCGCGGCTGCGCGAGTGCTCGGCGGCGACCATGGCCATGGTGAAGGCTTCCTGGCCCGATGAGCTGGCCGCACTCCACATATGCACCGGCTTGCGCTGCCGGCCCAGCCACTCGCCCAGTACCTCAAAGTGCTGCGGCTCGCGGAAAAAGTAGGTTTCGTTGGTGGTCAACAGGTCGATCACCAGACGCCGTTCTTCCTGTTCGTTGGGGTCGTTGATCAGCTGCATATAGGCGCCGTAATTCGGCACCCCGCGTTCGCGCAGCCGGCTCATCAGACGGCCTGCCATCAGCGTGCGCTTCTGTTCGGCCATACGGATGCCGGAAGCCTGCAGCATCATCTGCTGCAGGCTGCGGAAGTCGCTGTCACTGAGTTTCGGCAGGTTAGAGGTGGGCATCAACTGGCCTGGCGAGCGAGGCTCAACTGGCGGATGTCGTCGAGCGACAACACCCGTCGCACGTCCAGCACAATGGTGAAACCACGCTCGTCGCGGGCCATGCCGGCAATGAAGTCGGTGTTGATACCCGCGCCAAATGGCGGTGGCGGTTCAACGGTGGTGCCGTCGATATCCAGCACGGCGTCCACGGCGTCTACCACCAAACCGATGCGCTGCTCTTGGTCGTCCAAGTGCAGTTCGATGATGACAATGCAGGTGCGCTTGTTGGCCACGCTCAGTGGCATGCCAAAGCGCGCCGCCAGGTCGAGCACCGGCACCACGTTGCCGCGCAGGTTGATCACACCGTGAATAAAGCTCGGCATCATCGGCACCGTAGTGATCTGCCCGTATTCGATAATCTCGCGCACCAGCTCGATCGGCAGCGCATAGCGCGCGTCACGAACCCGGAACGACAGGTGCTGCACGCTATCGGGCGTGGCGGCAACACTGGCTTGTAAGTGAGGCATGGCGTGGCGTCCCGGGGCTTAGTTGAAATTCACGAACTGGCCTTCATCCACCAGTCCTTGGCCGGGCTTGCGCGGCTCTTGGCGACGCAGCTCGCGCACGTTGCTCGGCCCGCGCGGTTGGCTCGGTTTATGGCTGGCGGCAGCGGCGAAGTTGTCGAGACGGAAGTAGCCGATCAATTCCTGCAGCTGGCTGGCCTGGGCGTTCATTTCCTCGGCGGTGGCCGCCAGCTCTTCCGAGGCGGAGGCGTTTTGCTGGGTGATCTGGTTCATCTGGCCCATGGCGATATTGATCTGCCCGGCGCCGCTGGATTGCTCCTGCGACGCGGCGGTGATCTCTTGCACCAGGTCCGAGGTTTTTTGAATGTTCGGCACAATTTCGTCGAGCAGTTTGCCGGCCTGTTCGGCGAGGCTGACGCTGTTGCTCGCCACGCCGCCGATTTCCTGCGCGGCCACCTGGCTGCGCTCTGCCAGTTTGCGCACCTCGGCAGCGACGACGGCGAAGCCTTTGCCATGGTCGCCAGCACGGGCAGCCTCGATGGCGGCGTTCAGCGCCAGCAGGTTGGTCTGGTAGGCGATGTCATCGATGATGCCGATTTTGGCCGCGATCTGTTTCATCGCCTGCACCATCTCGCGCACAGCCTGACCACCTTGTACGGCGTCGTTCGCCGCCTTGCCGGCAATGCCGTCGGTGATTTGTGCGCTTTCGGTGTTCTGTGCAATCGAGGCAGACATCTGTTCAACCGACGCAGTGGTTTCTTCCACGCTGGCCGCTTGTTCGGTGGCGGCCTGGCTCAGCGACATGGAGGTGGCGCTGACTTCTTCCGAAGCCGACGACAACGAATCGGCGGCGCTGCGCACATCGCCCATCACGGTGCGCAGGCGTTCGGTCATGTGCTGCATGGAGGCTAGCAACTTGCCGGTTTCGTCTTTGCTGTCCGAGGTGATGCTTACGCTCAAGTCGCCCTCGGCCAGGCTGTTGGCCACGTCGACCGCACGGTTCAGCGGGCGGGTGATGCTGCGGGTGACCAAAATGCCAATGGCGAAGCCCAGGGCGGCGGCGATCAGAATCAGCACGATCATTTGCGTACGAGAGCCTTCGTAAATCGTGGTGATGGTGTCGTTAGCTTCCCCGGCGCGGTGTTTTTTCTGCTCAACGAGTGCGGCAATCGTTTCGTCGGCGGCGTTGCTCTGGGCGCGCAGCTCAGGCAGCAGGGCGATCACATCGCTGGCCTCGGCGAAGCGGCCGCTGGCTTTGTTGATGTCGAGAATACGCAGCGCGGTTTGCTCGTAGGTATTCAGCTCTTTGGTCAGGGTGGCCAACTGCGCCAGCGACTCAGGGCTGCTAAAGCTGGGGCGCGCCTTGTCGAGGTTTTCGTGCATGGCTTTAAGCGCCTCGTGCACTTGCGCCATGGTGCGCTCGCGTTCTTCGGCGTTGGTGCTCAGCAAGCTGCTGCGCAGGTGACGGCCCACGTAGGCGAGGTTGAGGTTGGCGGTTTGCATATAGCTCAGGCCGATCATTTCGCGCTGGTACATCTGGTCTGACAGGTCGTTGACCTTGCTCAAATTAATGATGCCCAGGGCGCCCACCACGGCGGTGAGAATCACCACCAGGGTGAAGCCGGCGATCAGGCGAATGCCGATCTTCAAGTTACGGATAGCGTGCATAAAAGGTCTCCTAGGAGCCGGTGAGGTCCGGTCGCGGTTGGTTAGCGCGCGAGTCGGCCTCGACGCTGTGTTGCAGGGTGTTGAACAGACTGGCGATATCCAGGATCAGGGCGATCTGCCCGGAGCCGAGAATGGTGGAGCCGCTGATGCCTTGCAGGTGCTGAAACAGCAGGCCCAGCGGTTTGATAACGGTTTGCAGCTCGCCGTGCAGGTGGTCGACGATCAACCCGGCCTGCTGGCGGCCGAAGTTGACCACCACAATATTGCGGCGGCTGGTGTGGCTGGCGGGCAAGCCAAAGTGCGCGGCCAGGTCGATGCACGGCAGCGGTTTGCCGCGCAGCTCGATGTAGCCGTAGGTGCAGCGCGCCAGTTGGGTGGCATCCAGCTCGATGCATTCGGTGACCAAGTCGAGCGGCACCACCAGATGCTCGTCGCCCAGGCTGACCAGAAAGCCATCGATGATTGCCAGCGTCAGCGGCAACCGAATGCGAAAGGTGGTGCCTTGGCCGAGCACGGAATCGATGTCGATACTGCCGCGCAATGCGTCGATGGCGCTGCGCACAACGTCCATGCCAACGCCACGGCCGGAAAGGTCGGACACCGCATCGGCGGTGGAAAAACCGGCGGCGAAAATCAGCCGTTGAATGTCGTGTTCCGAAAGGTTGGCCTGGGCGTCGATCAAACCGCGGGCGATAGCTTTTTCACGGATGCGCGCGGTGTTCAGGCCATGGCCGTCGTCGCTCACTTCAATCACGATCATGCCCGACTCGTGGTAGGCGTTCAGGCGCAGCAAGCCCTGCGCCGCCTTCCCGGCCGCCGCGCGTTGCTCGGCGTTTTCAATGCCGTGGTCGATGGCATTGCGCACCAAGTGCGTGAGCGGGTCGGCCAGTTGGTCGATCACCGATTTATCCAGCTCGGTGTCGGCGCCGCGAATGTCCAGGCGGATGTCTTTGCCCAGTTGCTGGCTGACGTCGCGCACCACGCGGTGAAAGCGGTTGAAGGTGTCGCCGATTTCGATCATGCGCATTTTCAGCGCCGCTTCACGAATTTGCTCAACGTGCTGATTCACCGTTTGCGCGCTTTCAATGCACTGGGCGTTGCCGTGCTTTTGCGCGTGCAACTGCGCGCCGGCTGCGCTGATAACCAGCTCGCCGACCAGGTTGATCAGCTCGTCGAGCTTGTGCGCGGCCACGCGAATCGGGCTGTCGTTCACACGCTTATCGCGGGAGGCTTTTTGCTTGGCCAATGCCGCGTCTACGGCTTTCGGCGCGACCATGCCCTGGCTCACTAGCACTTCGCCCAGCGCCGGTTTTTCATCGGTGGCGCTGGCTTGCAGGTGCAGCCCGGTTTGCAGTTCGTGTTCGGTGAGCAGGCCGGCCGTGACCAGAATCTGGCCAATGCGCGCGTCGCTTTCCGGCAGTTGCTGAATGAGCTTGAGGTAGTCGTCCAGGACGCTGTCGGGCGGCAAAATGTGCAAGGTGCAGAAGTCGCGGATGAACTCGAACACCTCTTCAATTTCGGTTTTGCTGGCCTCGCTTTGCAGGTCAATTTCCAAACCCAGGTAGCAGCTTTCCGGGTCCAGATCGGCGAGGGCGGGCAGGGTGTCATCGATCAACGCCAAGTGATTGATGTCGCCCAGACGCGCCAGGTAACGCACAAACGAGGCCGGGTCGAAACCGTTGCGCAGCAGGTCGGCGTGAAAGCGCAGGGAAATGTGCCAAGCCGCCGATTTACCGAGCGAGGCCACGACCGGCGCACTGGTTTCAGGTTCGTGGGCAGCCATCACCGGCATGGCGCCGGGTACGGCCTGAGCATGTTCAGCCAGGGTTGCAAGCAGTTGCGCCTGATGCTCTTCATCCACCGGAAGTTCGCCCGTTTGCGCGTCGATCAGCGCCACCATGGATGCGATTTCATCGAGGCAACGCAGCAGTACGGAAATCAGCGCCGGGGTCAGCGTGCCGGCTCCGTCGCGCACGGCCATCAACAGGTTTTCCAGGTGATGGGTAAAGCTCACCAGCGGCGTCAGCGAGAACAAACCCGCCGAGCCTTTGATGGTGTGCATGGCGCGAAACAAGCCGCTCAACGCCTCTTCGTCGGTGGGCGATTGGTCCAGTTGCAGCAAGTATTCTTCGGCCTGCTTGGTCAGCTCGCTGGCTTCTTCGATAAAGCCCAGCAGCAGTTGTGTCCACTGTTCGCCGTTCAGCATGGGGTGGCCCTCAGGCCTGGGCTGCCGACAACGGCAGCAAATGGGAGAGGCGCAACAGGGCAAGCAGCTCGTGTACGGCGGCGGCCGGGTTGCAGGTTTCCAGCACGATGCCCAGCTGTTGCAGCGACTTGTGCAAGGCCAGCAGCAGTTGCACGCCGGCGGTGTCGAGCTCTTCCACCTCGCTCAGGTCCAGGCGCCAGGCGGGCAGGTGCGTGTCGCTGGCGAGCACGGCGGCCAATTCAGTGTGCGCCTGGCTGACTTCATAAATGGTCAGGCTGCCGGCGATGGCCAACTGGCCCGGGGCAGGGTGGCTGAGCTGGAACATGTCAGCTGGCCAACTTGTCGACGGCCGACAACAACTGCGCCGGCTGAAACGGTTTGACGATCCAGGCGCGCGCACCGGCGGCTTGGCCTTCGGCCTTTTTGTTTTGCTCGCTTTCGGTGGTCAGCATGACGATGGGTGTGAACTTGTATTCCGGCCGCGCTTTAAGCGCCTTGACCAGTCCGATGCCGTCGAGGTTAGGCATGTTCACGTCGCTGATGATCAGGTTGACCTTCTGCCCGGTCAGCTTGGCCAGCGCATCGCGGCCGTCGACGGCCTCGATCACTTGGTGGCCGGCCCCGGTGAGGGTCATTTTCACCAGTTGGCGCATGGACGATGAGTCATCGACGATCAGAATGGTTTTGGCCATGGGGCAGGGCTCCGTCAGGGCAAGGAAAAGCGTTAGAAAAGGTGATGTCGTCTTGCGCAGCGCGGCTTTTGCCGGCTGCACGGCGGCCGCCGCGTTCTTCATCGGTGGTGAATTGGCTGCGCAGTTCGCGCAGCCAGCGCTGCGGGTCGCTGATGATCGGGTCTTGGCTTTGCAGGGCGCTTTGCAGGCGCTGGATGTCGCTTTGCAGGTGGTCAAGCATCTGGTCGGAGCGGTCCTGGAACTGCAGGCTGACGACGATTTCCTGAATGTCGCCCTGGGTGACGCGGGTGTCTTGTTGCAGTTCGAGCGAGCTGTGGGTCAGCTCGTCGAGGTTGGCCGACAGGCCTTGCATGATTTCGCCCGCTACCTGATCGAGGTAACGCAGGTTGCTTTCCTCGCTGGCCGACAGCTGATCCGCAGCGCCGACGGTGGACTGGATGGCTTTGTTGATCTCGCCGACTTTTTCCACCATGCGCTGCCCGGTTTCGGCCGACAGGCTGGACAGCTTGCGCACCTCATCGGCGACCACCGAGAAGCCCCGGCCGTATTCGCCGGCACGCGCTGCTTCGATGGCGGCGTTGAGGGCGAGCAGGTTGGTTTGGCTGGCGATGTCTTGCACATGCTTGGACATGCTCTGCAATTCGCTGGCATCGCTGTTCAGGTGGCCGACGGTGGCGAGCAATTGCTTGCGGTTGTCGCTGGCGGCGTGAAAGGCGCTGGTCACTTCGTCGAGGCGCGCGTTGGCGGTGCGCAGGCTGTCGCCGATGCCGTTGTTGCCGAGCACGCTTTCGGAACGGTTGAGGGTTTGTTGCAGGCGGTCGACCAGGCTGGCGAAGCGGTCGAAGAGGGCGCTGACGTTGCTGCCCAGCAATTGGCGCACCTGGCCAAGGTTGTCGTTCCAGGTGGGCAACAGCGCGGTGAGCAGCGGTTGGTTGTCCAGGGTCGGCGCGGTTTCTTCAACGTAAACCGGCTCGGCTGCTGCCGCCTTGCGCGGTCTAACAAACACGCCGGCCAAGGCGGTAACGGCCAGACCGGAGCCGGCCAACCACGGCATGGACACGCCCAGGCCAACCAGGCTGATGACAACTCCAAGGTAAAGCGCGCAATAGGCCAACACGGCAAATTCCCGACCAGGTTCAAGGTGGGCGAACTATAGGCAGCCGCGCACAAGCGAAAAATCGGGGCACCCCCTACAGGCTTTGTAGGGGTTTCCCCCTATACAGAAGTGCGCCGAGTTGGCGCCCCCCGCCGAATTGACGCTCAACCTGCAACCCTCTAACCTGCCACCCTCGCTTCAGGTGCCGCCATTTGGCGGTGAAACAGGGAAGTCGGTCCCGCTTGTTTTGCACGTGTTGCGCGTACAAAAGAAACGGCACAAGCCGACGCTGCCCCCGCAACGGTAATTGAGCTGAACACCGCACTAGCCACTGTGTAGAACACGGGAAGGCGCGCTGTTCTGTTGGCCATCACTGGCCGCGCTCATTAGCCCGGAGACCGGCCTGTCGCAGTACCACGGCATTGCGGAGGGCTTTGTCTGGCGTCGGGTGATTGCCTGCAATCCCTGCGTCTGCCGTTCTCCGCTAGCCTCAACCACGCCAATGAAAAGCCACTGCCGCGCGCTGGGTTTCATGGCCTGGACAATTGATGTTGAAGAGCTGAGACCGCAATGAGCGAATCCGCAGAACGCGACGCCCGCCACAAAGCGCGCATGGCCCGCAAAAAAGCCCTTATCGACGAGAAAATCGCCCAGGCCCAGAACGAATACGGCCTGCTGCTGGTGCACACCGGCAATGGCAAAGGCAAAAGCAGCTCAGCCTTTGGCATGGTGGCGCGGGCCTTGGGCCATGGCATGAAAGTGGGCGTGGTGCAGTTCATCAAAGGCGCGGCCAGCACGGGCGAAGAACGCTTCTTCCGCCGCTTCCCCGAAGAAGTCAGCTACCACGTGATGGGCGAGGGCTACACCTGGGACACCCAGGACCGCCAGCGCGATATCGACAAAGCAGTCGCCGCCTGGGCCGTTGCCAAAGACATGCTCAACGACCCGGCCATCGGCCTGGTGGTGCTGGATGAGCTGAACATCGCCCTCAAACACAACTACCTCGACCTCGACACCGTGCTTGCCGATATCGGCGGCCGTCCGGAATTTCAGCACGTGGTCGCCACCGGCCGTGGCGCACCGCCTGCGCTGATTGAAGCCGCCGACACCGTGACCGAAATGGCCATGGTCAAGCACGCGTTCAAATCCGGCGTGAAAGCCCAGGCCGGGGTGGAGTTCTAATGCAAAGCCACGCATGCCCGGCGCTGTTGATCGCCGCACCGGCGTCCGGCCAGGGCAAAACCACCGTCACCGCCGCCCTGGCGCGCTTGCACACACGCCAAGGCAAACGGGTTCGGGTATTCAAATGCGGGCCGGACTTTCTCGACCCCATGATTCTCGCCCGCGCCAGCGGTGCGCCGGTGTACCAGCTGGATTTGTGGATGGTCGGCGAAGCGGAAAGCCGTCGCCTGCTCTGGGAAGCCGCCGCCGAGGCCGACCTGATTCTGATTGAAGGCGTCATGGGCCTGTTCGACGGCACGCCATCGGCCGCCGATTTGGCCCGTCACTTCGGCGTGCCGGTGTTGGCGCTGATCGACGGTTCAGGCATGGCGCAAACCTTCGGCGCCATGGCTCACGGCATGGCCACGTACCAGGCCGACCTGCCGTTCTCCGGCGTGCTCGCCAACCGCACCGGCAGCGCCCGGCATGGCGAAATTCTGCGCGACTGCCTGCCGCCTGCCATCAAATGGTACGGCGCCTTGCCGCGCAGCGCCGCGATTGAACTGCCGAGCCGGCACCTGGGCCTGGTGCAAGCCGAAGAGCTGGAAGACCTGGACGCCCGTCTGGACGCCGCCGCCGACGCCCTGGCCGCCAGCGCCGACACCACGTTGCCGGCGCCCGTGCACTTCGCGCCGCCACCAATGGTTCGGCAGATATTGCCGTCGCTCAAGGGCGTGCGCATTGGCGTGGCGCGCGACACCTCGTTCGCCTTTCTCTATCAGGCCAACCTCGACCTGCTGCGCGAGCTGGGCGCCGAGCTGATCGAATTCTCGCCGTTGCGCGACAGCGCGTTGCCCGAGGTCGACAGCCTGTATTTGCCCGGCGGTTATCCGGAATTGCACCTGCAACCGCTGCAAGCCAACCAGGCCATGCGCGCCGCCATTCACGCCCATCACGCGGCGGGCAAACCGCTGCACGCCGAATGCGGCGGCATGTTGTACCTGCTCGACGCGCTAACTGACAAAGACGGCGCCAGCGGCGAACTGTTGGGCCTGCTGCCGGGCAATGCGCTCATGCATAAAAAGCTCAAAGCCCTGGCGTTGCAGGAAATCGACTTGCCCGAAGGCCGCGTGCGGGGCCACACCTATCACTACTCCGAACTGCACTGCGCCCTGGAGCCGCTGGCCCGTGGCGTGTGCCCGACCTACAAACGCACCAGCGAGGCGGTGTACCGCATCGGCCGGCTGACGGCTTCGTACATTCACCTGTATATGCCGTCCAACCCGGCGGCCGCCGCAGCACTGTTTCTGCCTGGCGCAGCGCCCGCTCTTAGCCACGTTCAGCAGAGCGACGAGCAACTGGCATGAGCGACCACGCCTACAGCGCGGCCGAGCGCGCGGCCATTTACCGCGCCATTGGCGAACGCCGTGACATGCGCCATTTCAGCGGCGGCGAAGTGGCGCCCGAGGTGCTGGCGCGCTTGCTCGAAGCGGCTCACCACGCGCCGAGCGTCGGCCTGATGCAGCCGTGGCGGTTTATCCGCATTACGCAAACACCGTTGCGCCATGCCATTCACGCGCTAGTGGAAGAAGAACGGGTGCGTACTGCCGAGGCGCTGGAACAGCGCGCCGATGAATTTATGCGGCTGAAGGTCGAGGGCATTCGCGACTGCGCCGAGCTGCTTGTGGTCGCCCTGGGTGATGGCCGCGAAGCCCATGTGTTTGGCCGTCGCACATTGCCAGAAATGGACCTGGCCTCGGTGTCCTGCGCGATCCAGAATTTCTGGCTGGCCGCTCGCGCCGAAGGGCTGGGCGTGGGTTGGGTGTCGATGTTCGAGCCGCACGCGTTAGCCGAATTGCTGCACCTGCCCGCTGGCGCCAAGCCGGTTGCAGTGTTGTGCGTGGGCCCGGTGCCCGAATTCTACGAAGCGCCGATGCTGCAACAGGAAGGCCGGGCGACGCCGCGACCGCTCAGCGAACTGCTATTCACCGACACCTGGCCGGAGGCGCAATGAGCATCGCCTTGCTCAGCGTCGCCGGGGTGGCGCTGGACGCGTGTTTCGGCGAACCCAAACGCTGGCATCCGCTGGTGGGCTTTGGGCGCCTGGCCAATGCCCTCGAACAGCGCTTCAACCGCGCCTTCAGCGACAACGCCGAAGAGGTCGGACGCGGCTGGCGCAGCCATGGCGTCACCGCCTGGGTGCTCGCCGTGCTGCCGCTGACCGTCGCCGCCTGGCTGCTGAGCCTGCTGCCCTACATCGGCTGGCTGGTGGACATAGCCGCGCTGTACCTGGCGCTGGGCATGCAAAGTTTGACCGAACATGCGCAACCGATTGTGCAGGCGCTGCGCGACGGTGATTTGGCCAAAGCCCGCGAGCGGGTGGGCTATATCGTCAGCCGCGACACCTCGGCTCTCGATGAGCACGGCGTGGCCCTGGCCGCCACCGAATCGGTACTGGAAAACGGCAGTGACGCGGTGTTCGCCGCCTTGTTCTGGTTTGTGCTGCTGGGCGCGCCCGGCGCGGTGCTGTACCGCCTGAGCAACACGCTGGACGCCATGTGGGGCTACCGCAACCCGCGTTTCGAACGCTTTGGCTGGGCAGCGGCGCGCATCGACGATGTGCTCAACCTGATCCCGGCGCGGCTGGTGGCGCTCACCTACGCGCTGCTCGGCAACACCCGTCTGGCCTTGCGCTGCTGGTGCCGGCAGGGCTTCACCTGGTACAGCCCAAACGCCGGCCCGGTAATGGCGGCGGGCGCTGGTGCGCTGGGCGTAGCGCTGGGGGCGACCGGCCATGTACCACGGCGCCCTGCGTGAACGCCCACCCTTGGGCGAAGGCCCGCCGCCGGACGCCGACACCATTGAGCGCGCCGTGCGGTTGGTGCGTCGTGGCGTGCTGCTGTGGCTGCTGGTGTTGCTGCTCGGAGGGCGCCTGTTTGCCTAAGCCAATCAGCGCCGGCCTGCTCCATGGCGGCCGACTGCAACAGGCCGCGCGTGACTACGACATTGCCGTCGAAGACTGGCTGGACCTGTCCACCGGCATCGCGCCGTGGCCGTTTCCCCTGGCCGAGATTCCCGTCAGCGCCTGCGGCGCGGCTGCCCGAAGATGACGACGGCTTAACCGCCGCTGCCTGCGCTTATTACGGCGTTGAGCAGTTGCTGCCGGTGGCCGGTTCACAAGCAGCCATTCAGCTATTGCCGCGTTTGCGTGGGCGCAGCCGTGTGGGCGTGCTGTCGCCGTGCTACGCCGAACATGCCCACGCCTGGCGCGAACCCGGGCACGACGTTCGCGAACTGACCGAGGCCGACGTCGCCGCGCAGCTCCATGAGCTGGACGTGCTCGTGGTGGTCAACCCCAACAACCCCACCGGCCGCCTGTGCCCGCGCGACCAGCTTTTGACCTGGCACGCGAACCTGGCGGAGCGGGGCGGGTGGTTGCTGGTGGACGAAGCCTTTATCGACATCACGCCGCAGCACAGCCTGGCGGCCGACTGTCCGCGTGACGGTCTGATCGTGCTGCGCTCATTCGGCAAATTCTTCGGCCTGGCCGGCGCTCGACTGGGCTGCGTGCTGGCGGCGCCAGCGCTGCTGCAAGCCCTGGCCGATCGCCTCGGCCCCTGGACCGTTAACGGGCCAAACCCGCGCCGTGGCCCGCCAGTGTTTCGCCGACCTCGCCAGTCAGAAGCAGCAACGTGAACGTGCGCTGTACGCCAGCGAGCGGCTTTCCGAGCTGATGACGGTTAACGGCCTGCAACCCAGCGGCGGCACTGGGCTTTTTCAATGGTGGCAAGGCGAACAAGCCGCTGCCGTTCACGATTTTTTCGCCCGGCGCGGCGTGCTGCTGCGGTTGTTTCCGGCTCATAGCAGCCTGCGCATCGGCCTGCCGGCTGAAGAGGCTGACTGGCTAACACTGACCGAGGTTTTCCACGCGTGGCGCACCAATGACTAACGCAACCGGCACCACCTTGATGGTGCAAGGCACCACATCGGACGCCGGCAAAAGCACGCTGGTGGCGGCCCTGTGCCGTTGGCTGCATCGCCAAGGCGTGAACGTGGTGCTTTTCAAACCCAGAACATGGCGCTCAACAGCGCCGTGACCGTCGACGGCGGCGAAATTGGCCGCGCCCAGGCGGTGCAAGCGCAAGCCTGTGGTTTGCCGGCACACACCGACATGAACCCGGTGCTGCTCAAACCAAACAGCGACACCGGCGCGCAAGTCATCATTCACGGCCGCGCCGTCACCAGCATGGAAGCGGCCCAGTACCACGACTACAAAAAGGTCGCCATGCAGGCCGTGTTGCAGTCGCACCAACGCTTGAGCAGCGCCTATACGGTGGTGATGGTCGAGGGCGCGGGCTCGCCGGCGGAAATCAATTTGCGTGCCGGTGACATTGCCAACATGGGCTTCGCCGAAGCGGTGGATTGCCCGGTGATTCTGATTGCCGACATCGACCGCGGCGGCGTGTTTGCCCATCTGGTCGGCACCCTGGAATTGCTCTCCGAAAGCGAGCAGGCGCGGGTGAAAGGCTTCGTCATCAACCGCTTTCGCGGCGCCCTCAGCCTGTTGCAACCGGGCCTGGACTGGCTGGAACAACGCACGGGCAAACCGGTGCTGGGCGTATTGCCGTACCTCACCGACCTGCACCTGGAAGCTGAAGACGCTATCGACACCCGGCAAACCGCCAAAGCCGAGCAGGTGCTCAAGGTCGTGGTGCCGGTGCTGCCGCGCATCAGCAACCACACCGACTTCGACCCGCTGCGCCTGCACCCGCAGGTAGACCTGCAATTCATCGCCCCCGGCCAGCCGATACCGCCTGCCGACCTGATTATTCTGCCGGGCTCGAAAAGCACCCGTGGCGACCTCGCCGTGCTGCGTGCGAACGGCTGGGAAAGCGCCTTGCACAAACACCTGCGCTACGGCGGCAAGGTGCTGGGCATTTGCGGCGGTTTCCAGATGCTCGGCCAACAGATCCACGACCCGGCAGGTATCGAAGGTGCCGCCGGATCGAGCGCCGGACTGGGGCTGCTCGACTTCGACACGGTGTTGGTCGAGCACAAACAACTGCGCAACGTGAACGGCCATTCTATGCCTCGACGGCGCGGCCATCAGCGGCTATGAAATTCACGCCGGCATCAGCACCGGGCCGGCCTTGGAACGGTTCGCCGTGCAGCTCGACGACGGCCGCTGCGACGGCGCCTGCAGCGACGATGGACAGATTCTCGGCACCTATCTGCATGGGCTGTTCGAGAGCCCCGCTGCCTGCACAGCGTTGCTGCGCTGGGCCGGACTGCAAGACGTGCAGACCGTCGACTACCACGCCCTGCGCGAGCGCGATCTGGAGCGCCTGGCGGACTTGGTTGAACAGCATCTGGATACCGAAAAATTGCGCCACTTATGCGGGCTATAAACCACTCTGTGGGAGCGGCTTTAGCCGCGATGCTCTTGCGACCAAAAAGCATCGCGGCTAAAGCCGCTCCTACAGGTCCGCGATTTGCACTCGATGTTTGGCGAGCACCGGAAACCAAGCAACTCGCGCGGTATTCCACGCACTCTGTGGGAGCGGCTTTAGCCGCGATGCTCTTGCGATCAAAAACATCGCGGCTAAAGCCGCTCCTACAGGGGCGGTGACAACTTTGGACACTGACCATGCATGAACTCATCCTCGGCGGCGCCCGCTCCGGCAAGAGCCGACTCGCCGAACGCCTGGCCAGCGAAAGCACCTGGCCCGTCACCTATATCGCCACCTCCCAGGCCGGCGACGGCGAAATGAGCGCGCGCATCCGCCAACACCGCGAGCGCCGTCCGGCCGCGTGGGGCTTGGTCGAAGAGCCGCTGCGCCTGGCGCACGTGTTGCAAAGCCATGCTGGCGCCGGATCGCTGTCTGCTGGTGGACTGCCTGACGCTCTGGCTCACCAACCTGTTGATGCTCGACGATCCCCAGCGCCTGGCGGCCGAGCGCGACGCGTTACTCCAGTGCCTACCGGCGCTGCCGGGGCGCCTGCTACTGGTGAGCAACGAAACCGGCCTGGGCGTGGTGCCGATGGGCGAGCTGACACGCCGCTATGTCGACGAAGCGGGCTGGCTGCATCAAGCCCTGGCTGAACGCTGCCAGCGGGTGATTTTCACCGTCGCGGGCCTACCCATGATTCTTAAAGGAGTGCCGTTATGAGCTTGTCGTGGTGGGCTGCACCGTGTCAGCCATTGGATACCGTGGCCAAAAGCAAAGCCACGGCACGCCAGCAAGTGCTGACGAAACCGGCCGGCTCGCTGGCGGTGCTGGAGCAGACGGCAATTGACCTGGCGGCCATGCAAGGCTGCGAGCGGCCGGTGATCGATAGCCTATGGATTGCCGTTTTTGCCGGCGACCATGGCGTGGTCGCCGAAGGTGTGTCGGCCTACCCGCAAGCCGTGACGGGTCAGATGCTGCGCAACTTTACCGGCGGCGGCGCAGCCATTAGCGTGTTGGCGCGTTATCTGGACGCTGCGCTGGAAGTGATCGACCTGGGCACCGCCACGCCGCTGGAGGCCATCCCGAACGTGCGCCACCTCAACCTGGGCGCCGGCACGTTCAACTTCGCCCAAGGCCCGGCGATGACGCCCACTCAGCTGTACATCGCCCTCGAAGCCGGGCGTGACAGTGTTCGCCGAGCCAAGGCCGGCGGCGCGCAACTGTACATCGGCGGCGAAATGGGCATTGGCAACACCACCGCTGCCAGCGCCATGGCCAGTGCGCTGCTCGACTGCCCGGTGCGGTTGATGGTCGGTCCTGGCACGGGCCTGGACCCGGCCGGTGTCGCCCATAAAGTGAACGTGATCGAAACCGCCTTGGCCCTGCACCGCGCCCACCTCAACGACCCGCTCGCCGTGCTGCAACACCTGGGCGGTTTCGAGATTGCCGCGCTGGTGGGTGCGTATGTCGCCTGCGCGCAAGAGGGCGTGACGGTATTGGTGGACGGGTTTATTTGCACCGTCGCGGCCCTGATCGCCGTGCGCTTGAACGCCGATTGCCGGCAGTGGTTGTTGTTCGCTCACGAGGGCGCCGAGCCTGGTCATCACGCCGTGTTGGCAGCCCTGGAGGCGCAACCCCTGCTGCAACTGGGCCTGCGCCTGGGCGAGGGCAGTGGCGCGGCGCTGGCCGTGCCGCTGCTGCAAATGGCCTGCTGCCTGCACGGCGACATGGCCACGTTTGCCGAAGCCGCCGTGACAGATCGCCCGGCATGACCCTGCACCTGAGTCTGTTGCGCCATGGCGCCACCGAGCTGGCCGGTGGCTTTCGCGGCAGCATCGACGATGCGCTCACCGATGAAGGCTGGACGCAAATGCACGCCGCCGTGGCCGAAGCGGGCCTGTGGGACCTGATCATTAGCTCGCCGCTGCAACGTTGCGCAGCATTCGCCCACCAGCTTGCCGCTGAGCGTGGCGTGCCGCTGCAGTTGGAACGCGACATCCGCGAGCTGCATTTCGGCGCCTGGGAAGGGCAAACGGCGCTGGCGCTGATGGCCGAGCATGAGGCCGAACTGGGCCAATTCTGGACGGATCCCTATGCCTTTACGCCGCCCGACGGCGAGCCGGTGCTTGAGTTCGCCACTCGGGTGCTCGGCGCTATCGAGCGCATCGCGGCCGAACAAGGCGGGAAGCGCGTGCTGTTAATCAGCCACGGCGGGGTGATGCGCTTGCTGCTCGCCCAGGCCCGCGGTCTGCCGCGCGAGCAATTGCTGCAAGTAGAAGTTTTGCACGGTGGGCTGCACCAGTTGATCGTGCAATCGCCCTGCGTGCTGTCGGAGGTCTGATGCTGCCGCTGCTGATTGCCGTGCAATTTCTGACCAGCTTGCCCGTGCGCTTGGCGGGCATGCCGAGCGCGCAGGAGATGGGGCGTTCGCTGCTGTGGTACCCCGTGGTCGGTCTGCTCATTGGCCTGCTGCTGTTCGGCCTGAACGCGCTGTTGGCCGACACGCCAACCCTGCTTCGCGCCGCGCTGCTGCTGGCCGCCTGGGTGGCGCTGAGCGGCGCCTTGCACCTGGACGGCCTCGCCGATAGCGCCGACGGCTGGCTCGGCGGCTTCGGCGACCGCGAACGCACCCTGACCATCATGAAAGACCCGCGCAGCGGGCCGATTGCCGTGGTCACGCTGGTGGTGGTGTTGCTGCTGAAATTTGCGGCGCTGGTGGCCTTGCTAGAACATTTCCAGTGGAGCGCGTTGCTGCTGGCCCCGTGGCTGGCGCGCGGTTTGTTGCCGCTGCTGTTTATGACCACGCCGTATGTGCGAAGTGGTGGCTTGGGGCAGGCGCTGGCGGAGCACCTGCCGCGCTCGGCGTTGCCGTGGTTGCTGGGCGCACATGCGCTGGCCATGCTTATGTTTGGCTGGGCCGGGTTGTTGGCGTTGGTGAGCGGGCTGCTGCTGTTCGCCTGGTTGCGGGGCGGATGGTGGCGCGGTTGGGCGGCACGACAGGGGATACGGCGGGGGCGATGGTGGAGTTGGTGGAGGTGTTTGGTGTTGGTGGTGTTGGTGGTGTTGGCGGTTTAGGGCGCTAGCCTGAGTGCGCGCATCGTCGAAATGCCGCTTTCGCGGAAAATACGACCGTCTATACAAAAACACCGTCATCCTCGCGCACGCGGGGATCCAGGCTATTGCGTCGTGCACATAACGTCGACACATCCGAGATTCTGGATTCCGAATCGTCGGACCGCCGCCTGCGCGGGAATGACGGATGTCTTTGCAAAAACCACCGTCATCCTCGCGCATGCGCGGGATCCAGGCTTTTGCGTCGTACAGATAACGTCGACACATCCGAGATTTTGGATCCCGAATCGTCGGACCGCCGCGTTCGCGAGGATGACGGGGTGTCTTGATTACAACCACCGTCATCCTCGCGCCGGCGGCCGTCCTCCGACTCGGAGTTCCGGTACGGATAACCCCGACACATCCAGCACTCTGGATTCCGAATCGTCGGACCGCCGCCTTCGCGGGAATGACGATGTTCGCGACAAAAACATCCGTCATTCCCGCGAAGGCGGGAATCCAGAGTCTTTCGTCAGGCACCTATCGTAAACCCCGTCCACGTTTCCCCCATGCCCACTCGAAACAACCACCCCAAAAATCGCTTTTTCCATTTGACGCCCACGCAAACACGGGTATATACACGCATCCATGCTAACCACCCATTGCCTCTGCACCAAACTCCGCCGAGCCGCCCGCAGTGTCAGCCGTCTCTATGACGACGCCCTGCAGCCGCTCGGCTTAAACGTGGCGCAATATTCGCTGCTCAGCCACCTCCAGCGGCTCGAGCAACCGAGCATCTCCGAATTGGCGGAAGCCATGGGCCTGGACCGCAGCACCTTGGGTCGCAATCTCAAGGTATTGGAGGGCGAAGGCTTGGTGCAGATGGGCGAGGGCAGTGATTTGCGTAGCCGCAAGGTGCAATTGTCAGCGCAAGGCACCAGCCGCTTTGAACAGGCCGCGCAGGCTTGGAAAAGACGCGCAAGCGCAAGTGGCGCTGCGCCTCGGTGCAGAAAAACGTGAGGCGCTCTGGCTGTTGCTGGACGACCTGGAAACCATCGATTGATGCAGTGCAGCGGAGCAGGGCGATGACAGCGAGGCGTGCAACGACATGGGTGCTTTTGGGGGCGGCGCTGATCCTGGCGCTGTCGATGGGCATTCGCCATGGCTTCGGCCTGTTTCTGGCGCCGATGAGCGCCGAGTTTGGCTGGGTCCGCGAGGTGTTTGCCTTCGCCATCGCCCTGCAAAACCTGCTGTGGGGTTTGTCGCAGCCGTTTGCCGGCGCCTTGGCTGACCCGCTACGGCGCGGCGCGGGTGATGGTGGTTGGCGGCATTCTTTATGCCCTGGGTTTGGTGCTGATGGCCTCGGCGGACTCGGTGTGGTCGCTGTCGCTGAGCGCCGGTTTGCTGATCGGGTTGGGCTTGTCGGGCACCACGTTCTCGGTGGTGCTCGGCGTAGTCGGCCGCGCGGTGCCGGCGGAGAAACGCAGCATGGCCATGGGCATCGCGGCGGCCGCCGGCTCGTTCGGTCAGTTCGCCATGTTGCCCGGCACGTTGGCTTGCTCAGTTGGCTGGGCTGGTCGCTGGCCCTGGTCGCCCTCGGTGCCCTGGCCGCGCTGATCGTGCCGCTGGTGGCCATGCTTAAAGACAAACCGCTGCCGGTGTCGGGCCACGACCAAACCCTCGGCGCGGCGTTGCGTGAAGCCGCAGCGCACAAAGGCTTCTGGCTGCTGGCGTTGGGCTTTTTTGTCTGCGGGTTTCAGGTGGTGTTTATCGGCGTGCATTTGCCGGCGTATCTGGTGGATCAGCATTTGCCCGCCGCCGTCGGCACCACGGTGTTGGCACTGGTGGGCCTTGTTCAATATTTTCGGCACCTACTTCGCCGGCTGGCTGGGCGGGCGCATGTCCAAGCCGCGCCTGCTGGTGGGGTTATACCTGGCGCGTGCGGTGGTGCTGGTGTGGTTTATCAGCGTGCCGGTGTCGACGTTTACCGCGTACACCTTTGGCGTGCTGATGGGCATTTTCTGGCTCTCGACCGTGCCGCTTACCAACGGCACCGTGGCCACGTTGTTTGGCGTGCGCAACCTGTCGATGCTCGGCGGCATCGTCTTCTTGTTCCATCAACTGGGCGCGTTTCTTGGCGGCTGGATGGGCGGCTATCTGTACGACCGCACGGGCAGCTACGACCTGGTTTGGCAAATTTCCATCGCCCTCAGCCTGGTCGCCGCCGCGCTCAATTGGCCGGTGCGCGAACAGCCGGTTGAACGCCTGCGTATGGCGGCGGCATGAGCCGTTCGTTCACGGTAGCGTTAAGCGTCGCCGCAGCGGCCGGGTTGCTCGCCCTGGTGTGGTGGGGCTGGCAACGTGGCGGTCTGGCGTTGCTGCAACTGGGCATGGGCAGTTGCCTTTGACGGCCCGGCGCTTGACGGGTAGCGTGGCTGCACTGCCATCGACCCTGAGCGCCACCACCATGAGCCTGCGTCGCATCGTTCTACTCTGCCCTCGTTTTGTCGCTGTTCTCGCTGCCGGTGCTGGCGGCCAGTTGCCCGCCATTGCTGCAAGGCGAACTGCCCAAGCTGCGCGACAAAAACAAAGAACAACTCAACCTCTGCGACCAGTTCGCCGGCAAGCCGCTGCTGGTGGTCAACACCGCCAGCCATTGCGGTTTTGCGCCGCAATTCAAAGGCCTTGAGGCGCTGTACAAAAGCCACAAAGAGCAGGGCCTGGAAGTGCTCGGCGTGCCCTCCGACGACTTCAATCAGGAAGACGCCGACCTCGCTGAAACCGCCAAGGTTTGCTACGTCAATTACGGCGTGACCTTCGCCATGGTCGAGCCGCAGCACGTGCGCGGCGACCAAGCCATTCCCCTGTTCAAAGAGCTGGCCGCGCAGAGCAGTGCGCCGCGCTGGAACTTCTACAAATACGTGGTCGACCGCCAGGGCAACGTGGTGGCGAGCTTTTCCAGCATGACCAAGCCGGACGACCCCGAGCTGCAAGCCGCGCTAGCCAAAGCCATTGCCTCCAAGCCCTGAGCAGCTGGATTTTCTCAACCTTAAGGAATTTAAGCTTCAGTTAAGCGGCGGGCGATAAGGTGATCCCGTCGAAACACATGACTAACTGAAGAAAAGGACTGACCCCATGAATAAGTTCACTGCCCTGTTTGCTGTTGCTGCCCTGACTGCCACCGCCGGTATGGCCCAAGCCCGTGACCTGGGTCCGGACGAAGCCATGAAACTGCGTGATGCCGGCACCGTTCAGTCGTTCGAGAAACTTAACGAAGCGGCCCTGGCCAAACACCCCGGCGCAACTGTGAAAGGCACCGAGTTGGAAGAAGAACACGGCCGCTACATCTACCAGGTTGAACTGCGTGACGCTCAGGGCCTGGAGTGGGATCTGGAGCTTGACGCTACCAACGGCCAGATCCTGAAAGACCATCAAGACAAGTAATGAGCAAACCCGTTAGCAAATGGCTGATGCGTTACTGCGGCATCGTCGCCCTGGTCCTGGCCGTGCTCACCCTGAGCGTCGCCGTGCACGCCCGTGACCTGGACCAAGACGAGGTGCTGCGCCTGCGGCAGGAAGGCCGCATCCCGCCTTTGGAACAGCTGCTAAAACCCGCCCTGGAGCGTCACCCCGGGGCGAAGTTGTTAGAGGCTGAACTAGAGGAAGAGGATGACGTGTTGGTCTACGAAATTGAGCTACTGACCACCGACGGCGTGGTTCGCGAGTTGGAAATCGACGTGCGCGACGGGCGCATCCTCAAGGACAAGGAAGACGACTGATGCGTTTGTTGTTGGTGGAAGACCACGTGCCGTTGGCGGACGAATTGCTCGTCAGTCTGGGTGCCCAAGGCTATGCCGTGGATTGGCTGGCCGACGGGCGCGACGCCGCGCACCAGGGCGCCACCGAACCGTACGATTTGATCATTCTCGACCTCGGCCTACCCGGCAAACCGGGCCTCGACGTACTGCGCGAATGGCGCGCCGGTGGGCTGGCAACGCCGGTACTGATTCTGACCGCACGCGGCTCCTGGGCCGAACGTATTGACGGTCTCAAGCCGGCGCCGATGACTACCTGACCAAACCTTTCCACCCCGAAGAACTGCAACTGCGCATTCAGGCCTTGCTGCGCCGCTCTAAAGGGTTGGCGAATCAGCCGCACCTGGAAGCCGCCGGCTTGCAGCTGGACGAAACGCGCCAATGCGTAAACCTCAACGGCGGCGATATTCAACTGACCGCCGCTGAATTCCGCCTGCTGCGTTACTTCATGCTGCACCCGCAGCAACTGCTGTCCAAAACCCACCTGGCCGAACACCTGTACGACGGCGAAACCGAGCGCGACTCCAACGTGCTGGAAGTGCACGTCAACCACCTGCGCCGCAAGCTGGGCCGTGAAGTGATCGAAACCCGACGCGGCCAGGGCTATCGCTTCGCCGGGTTGGGCGCGTGAAGTCGATTCAGCGCCGGCTGAGCGTCGGCCTGGTCAGTGTGTTGCTGGTGGTTGGCCTGGTGCTGGCGCAAACCAGCATTTGGTTGCTGGACCTTGGCCTACGGCGTTATCTGGAAGACGGCTTACGCCAGCAGGCCGAGAGTTTGCTGATCGCCACTGTGCGCGGGCCGAGCGGTTTGCAGCTCAGCGACCAGCGCGTGCAGGCTACCTACCAGCAACCGTTTTCCGGGCGCTATTTCCGCATCGACTTCGCCGACGGAACGCCGGCCCCGTGGCGCTCCCGCTCGCTGTGGGATTTTGAGCTGACCCCGGCCACGCAGCCCGGTCTGCAAACCGATCTGGCCGATGGCCCGAATGAGCAACTGTTGCTGACCTACCGCGCCGACTACCGTCGCTACGGGCAGCAGATGTCCATCACCGTGGCGCAAGACTACAGCCCCGTACTCGCCAGCTTTCGTCGCGTGCAATACGTTGGCCTGGCGGTCGGCGCCGGCGCGCTGCTGATTATTCTGCTGCTGCAACGCCTGACCGTGCGCAACGCCTTGCGTCCACTGGAACGCGTGCGTCAGCAATTGCAGCAACTGCAACAGGGCCAACGCACTGCGCTGGACAGCGAAGTGCCGCTGGAACTGGAACCGCTGGTGACACAAATCAACCACCTGCTAGCCCACACCGAAGACCACCTGCTGCGCTCGCGCAATGCCCTGGGCAATCTCGGTCACGCCTTGAAAACCCCGCTGGCCGTGCTGATCAGCCTGGCCGAGCGCGACGAATTAAAAGCCTATCCCGCCATTCAGGCCACCCTGCGCGAACAGCTGCAACAGATCGAACAACGCCTGAGCCGCGAACTGGGCCGGGCGCGATTGGCCGGCGAAGCGTTGCCCGGCGCGCAGTTCGTGTGCGACGAAGAGCTGCCGGGGCTGTTCAGCACCCTTGGCATGATTCACAACCGAGGTCTCGAACTGACCTGGAACGCCGCACCGGGTTTACGTTTGCCGCTGGACCGTGAAGACCTGCTCGAAGTGCTCGGCAACCTACTCGACAACGCCTGCAAATGGGCCGACTCGGCCGTAAGCCTGACCGTTCAAGAAGAGGCGGGCGGGTACCACCTGTGGGTCGACGATGACGGACCGGGCATTGAACACGTGCGCCGCGTGGAAGTACTGGAACGGGGCACCCGGCTGGATGAACAGGTGCAAGGGCACGGGCTGGGATTGGGCATCGTGCGCGATATTGTCGAAGCGTGGGGTGGGCGCATCGAGATGCTGGACAGCCCGCTGGGTGGGCTGCGGGTGGGTGTTTTTCTGCCAGGGGCGTGATGCCTTTTCAGGAACCGCGGCTTACCGGAGCAGGTTGTTCGCTGTCTGTGGGAGCGGCTTTAGCCGCGATGCTTTTCGATGATAGTGCGCAAGCACCCGCCGTCCCCGCGCCAGGATGACGAAGGTTTCGCCCAAGCCTCCCGTCATCCCCGCGAATGCGGCGGTCCAGAATGTTGTGGCAAGCGCAAATACTCGTCTCATCCAAAACTCTGGATCCCGAACCGTCGGATCCCCGCGTGCGCGAGGATGACGGAGGTTTTTCCCAAGATGCCCGCCGTCCCCGCGCGAGGGTGACGGAGGTTTTGCCCAAGACCCCCGTCATCCTCGCGAAGGCGGCGGTCCGACGATTCGGGATCCAGAATTTTGTGGCGTGCACAAATACTCGTCTCATCCAAAACTCTGGATCCCCGCGTGCGCGAGGATGACGGAGGTTTTTTCCCAAAATCCCCGCCGTCCCTGCGCGCGGATGACGGAGGTTTGCCCAAGATGCCCGCCGTCCCCGCGCGAGGATGACGGAGGTTTTGAATGCGCGTCATCCTCGCGCACGCGGGGATCCAGAATGTTGCGGCGGGCACGAACCTGAAGCCACGCCCGGTTCCGCGCTCCGGTCAGCCGCGATGCGCTTCCAGGCCCATCACATCCCGTTCGCAAACCCCGGATTGCTCATATCAATCGCCGCCCGCACCGGCTTCAGCGCCTCGCCATACTTAGCCAAAATATCCAACGCATAATCAATGCGGGCCCGCAGGCGTTGATCATCTTCGCCAGCCGCTTCTGGCCCATTCAGCACGCCGCCGCAATGGCGAACCAAAATGTGTTCCGGCAGGTAATTCACGCGGCAGTTCTTGTAGCTCGACGCGCGCATTTCGCTGATGACATAAGGCCCGCCCACGGCCGCCGAAACGCCCACCAACAGCCCCGGCTTGTGCGCCAGTTCGGCCTTGCTGGTGTAGATAAAGAAATTCTTGATCGCCGGGCAGGCCATGCCGTTCCACTCCGGCACCACCACAATCACCGCGTCGGCCGCTGTCAGCTGCTCGGCGTATTGCGCCCAGGGGCCGGTATCTTCGGCAGGCCAGAGGGGCAGGGCACCGGTGCCCAGGTCGATCACCGAACTGTTTTCGGCGCTGGTCAGGTTCAGCTCGATCAAACGCTGCTGAACGAAATGCGCCACCTTGGCGGACTGGCTGTTGTTGCGGCTGGAGCCGGCGACGATGGCGTAATTAAGCATCTGCAAATCCTTGGCGAAAGAGAGAGCGCAGGCTAGCGGGGCGCAGTCAGAGCGGCAAGGGCCAAGGCGCCCTCGCGGGGATTGGATCGCGCCATAAAGCGCAGCCCTGTAGGAGCCAGCTTGCTGGCGAACCCTGGAACAGGTGATTTCAGATCTAAGTTTCCAGGGTTCGCCAGCGAGCTGGCTCCTACAAAAAGCCCTTACACGCGGAACTGATCCATCAACGCCTGCTGATGGTTGGCCAAGCGATTCAACGCCTGACTCACCTGCGCCGACTCATCCGCCTGCGCCGAAATCGATTCGGTCACGTCGCGAATCGAAGCCACGTTGCGGTTGATCTCTTCGGCCACCGAGCTTTGTTCTTCGGCGGCGCTGGCGATTTGCAGGTTCATGTCGGTAATCACGCCCACCGCCTGACTGATGCGCTGCAAGGCGCTAACAGCGCGTTCCACTTGCTGCACGCTGGTCTGCGCCTGGCGATGGCTGCTGCCCATGCTGCTGACCACTTCGCGGGTGCCGTTTTGCAGGCCTTCGATGACTTTGCGAATTTCTTCAACCGAGTCTTGCGTGCGCTTGGCCAGGCTGCGCACTTCATCCGCCACCACGGCAAAACCTCGACCGGATTCACCGCGCGCGCCGCCTCAATGGCGGCGTTGAGGGCGAGCAGGTTGGTCTGTTCGGCAATCGAGCGAATCACCTCCAGCACGGAGCCAATTTGCTGGCTGCTGCTGGCCAGGCCTTCGACTTCTTCCATGGCCACGTTCATTTCATTGGCCAGCAACTCGATTGCACTGGTGGTCTGGTCGATCACGCCCAGCCCTTCGCGGGTGGCGTCGTCGGCGCTGCGTGCGGCCTCGGCAGCCTGGGCGGCGTTGTGGGCGACGTCTTGCGCGGTGGCGCTCATTTCCTGGAAGGCGGTGGCCACTTGGTCCACCTCACGGAACTGCTGTTGCATGCCGGCACTGGTCTGACGGGCAATGGACGAGGATTGATCCGCCGTGCCGCGCGCGTCCTGCACCGAGCTTTTCACGTCAGCGATAATGGGCTGCAACTTGTCGAGGAAGCGATTGAACCAGCCGGCCAGTTCGCCCAATTCGTCGCGCTTGGCGTAGTCGAGGCGGCGGGTCAGATCGCCTTCGCCGGTGGCGATGTTTTGCAGCATGGCGGCCACATTGAGGATCGGCCGAGTCACGCCGCGCGCCGTCAGCCACATCAGCAGCAAGCCGAGAATTACCGCCAGCAGACCAATGCCCAGAGACACGCTGCTGTCGGTTTTGCCGCGCTGATCCAGCTCGGCCTCAAGCTTTTTCGCCGGCACAGTCAGCACCTGCTGCGGCACTTCGATCAACACGCTCCACGGTTTGGATTCGGGAATCGGTTGCAGCGGTTCGAGCACTTGCAGCATGTCGCCTTCGTGCAGCACCTGCGATTGGGCGCTGGCAGTCAGGCGGCTGAGTTCATTGCCGTGCTCGCCGAACGCGGCATTCAAGGGTTTGCCCAACATGGCAGCGTCGCGGCTGTGGCCGGCGAACAGTCCCAGCGGGCTGATGATGCTGACGTGGCCCTCGCCGTTGTACAGCTCGTTATTGGCCTTCACGCTGATGTCTTGCAGGCTCGCCAGGCTGATGTCGAGCCCGACGACGCCAATCACCTTGCCGTCGACTTCTACCGGAAAGGCGATGCTGGTCATCAGGGTTTTAACCTTGTCGACCTCGTCGATATACGGGTCGAGCACGCAGGCTTTTTTGCCTTGCAGCGGGCAGGTCAGCCAGGAGTTATAGGGCGTGCCATTGCTCATTACGCTGGTGTCGTTGAGCAATTCTTCCTTCATCGCCTCGGGCGACAACTCACCACTTTTAGACTGCGACCAGTACTGCGCGAAGCGGCCGATATCGTTGCTGCCTTGAGCTTCCTGGTCGACAAACTGAGCGTCCTGGCCGTCCAGCGCGTTGGGCAGAAACACCACGTACAGGCCCAACAAATTGCTGTTGCCTTGCAACGCGGTGTGCATCTGCTCAGACAGATCGGTACGCACGGCGCCGGCTTCAATGCTGTGCGCCTTGGCCTGGGCCAAGAGCATTTTCACCTGACGGGTAAAGCCATTGCCGTACTGATAGGCGTCCATGAAATAACGCTGAATCCGCAGCGACTGCGTTTCCCCCCGCGCCGCCATGCGCTTTTGCGCCGCCTCTTCGAGCATGGCCGTGCTCGACGCCTTGACCACGTTCGCCGTGTTTTTCGACTGATACAGCGACGTGCCGACCAAAAGAGTAACGATCACCAACAGACATAGACCGGCGAGAGAGGTGATCTTCCACTGGATGGAGAGGCGACTGAGCATGGGGTAATTCTCGTGTAAGGCTTAGGACAAACGGTGATTACAGACAGCGCACGAATAGCCGTTATGGCCGGGCGGCGGGAATTATGCACATGGCCGATTGAAATATTGAACGGATATTTGTGACGCGTCCGACGCTTTTTATCGGCACTGCACGAAATGTTTGAGGGGATTGATGGAAAAAAGTCGGAGGAAAGTGCCGACTTAGTCTGAAATGAATTTAAGAAACCACCTACAGCCGTAATCAGAATCGCCGATAACTCGTTATTGCCGTTTCCTGACGGTGCGCAGTTAAAGGAGTAATCATGCGTTTAAAGACAAAAGTGATGCTGTTGGCCCTGGTGCCGGTGCTGCTGTTTGCATTGGTGCTCAGCGGTGCGGCCACGCAAGTGTTGCTAAGCCTGGCCGATGGCGAAGTCAAAGAAACCCGTGAACGCCTGATTGCCGAGCGCCAACAAGAACTGCAGAGCTACATGCAAATTGCCCTTGGCTCGGTGCAAAACCTTTACGACGGCGCTGCCCAGGGCGACATGGACAGCCGGGCGGAGGCGATCAAAATCCTCTCGAAAATCAAATACGGCAAAGATGGCTACTTCTTCGGCCATGACGCCAACATTGTGCGGCTGTTCCGAGGCGACAACCCGCTGGACGTCGGCAAAGTGCTGGCTGACCGCAAAGACCCCAACGGCGTTTACGTAAACCGCGAGCTGTACAACGTCGGCAAGAACGGCACGAATTACCTGCGTTACGCTTCGCCGCTGCCCACCAACGACAAAGTGTTAGTGCCCAAGTTGGCCTACAACATCTACTTGCCCAAGTGGGACATGGCCCTCGGTACCGCCATTAACCTGGACGGCGTGGAAGCGGATGTCGCTAAAGTGCAGGCCTCGATTTCGGCGCGCATCAGCACCATCGTCACCAGCATCGTGGTCATTGCCCTGGTGCTGCTGGTGATTTTCGGCATCGCCGGTTTGGCCTTGGGCAATGCCTTCTTGCGCCCGTTGCAGCAAATCAAAAACAACCTCGACGACATTGCCGCCGGCGATGGCGGCTTGACCAAACGCCTGCCGGCGAACAGCAAAGACGAACTCGGCGAACTGGCCGGCTCGTTCAACGCCTTTGTTGCGAAGATTCACGGCCTGGTGCGGCAGATCGTGGAAATGACCGGGCAATTGACCACGCTGGTGAGCGAGGTGTCCGCGCAAACCCAGCGGGCCGATAAAGCCATGGCCAACCAGCGTCACGAAACCGATCAAGTGGCCACGGCCATTAACGAGATGTCGGCGGCGGCGCATCAAGTGGCGCAGAGCGCGCAAGGCGCGGCATCGGCTGCGCAACAAACCGACCAGGAAGGGCAGGCCGCGAAGAAAGTTGTCGACGGCAGCATCAGCCGCATTCATGCGCTGGTGGGCGATATCCGCAGCAGCGGCACCTCGCTCGACAGCTTGCAGCAAGACGTGCAATCGATTGTCAGCGTGCTCGGCGTGATCCGCTCGATTGCCGAGCAGACCAACTTGCTGGCGCTCAACGCTGCGATTGAAGCCGCCCGTGCCGGTGAAGCCGGACGCGGGTTCGCCGTGGTCGCCGATGAAGTGCGCGCTCTGGCCAGCCGCACGCAGCAGAGCACCCAGGAAATTCAAGGCATGATCGACCGCCTGCAAAAAGGCACCGAAGACGCCGTAACCGCCATGCGCCGCTCCAGCGAAGCGGGCGACGTCACCAGCCAGCAAGCCAACCAGGCCGGCGCCTCGTTGGATGCCATTGCCGAACTGATCGCCACCATCAACGCCATGAACGCGCAAATCGCCAGCGCGGCGGAAGAGCAGACGGCCGTTGCCGAAGAGATCAACCGCAGCGTGCACCAGATTGCCGGCGCGGTGGATCAGGTCGCCGATGAAACCCAGCAGAGTGCACAGACGGCGCGCAGTTTGGCGGAATTGGGGGATCGGTTGGGGACGTTGGTTAAGCAGTTTAGGATTTGAAGGTGTGGGGGAGTTTTGTACGCAAGGCCGGCCCATTTGGGACGTAAATGGGTGTTCGCCTCGAAATTCTGGATTCCGAATCGTCGGACCGCCGCCTGCGCGGGAATGACGGGTGTCTTTATCGGGTCACGTGATAGACGACAGATCCAACCAAACCACCGTCATCCCCGCGCACGCGGCGGTCCGACGATTCGGGATCCAGGCGCGGTGATTGACTGGTTTACTCCGAACCGCTCTTTCCCAGGCCTACCGCGCTCCCATAGCGGATCGAGCCATCCAAACCAAATCGGTACACCTGTAGGAGCGGCTTCAGCCGCGATCCCTGCAACCCCCAATCACCGCGGATACAACGGCGGCAACGGACTCGTTTCCTGCGCCGCAGCCGGAGCTTCGGCGGCGGGGAGGGCGCGGATGGCTTTCCACAGCTGTTCACCTTGCCAATATTGGCCGCTCTCGCTGTACAACGCGCCGTTCAATCCATCCAGACTTTCACTCAATGGCACAAACCGCGCGGCCATGTCGGCGAGGGTTTCTGGCTGTTGCCGGGCCCATGCGTCGAGCGCCTGGCGAGTGGCTTGGGAGTCGTTGGCCAGGCACGCGCGTTTGAGGTCGTCGAGCAAGCTGCGCGGGCTCGGGCCGGTTTGTGCGGTGCGCGACACCGCTGGCTGGCGGCGCGCACGCCACCACAGGCCAAAGCCGAGCAGGGTGGTGAGGCTCAGAATCAGCGTCGCCAGTTGCCACGGCCACACGGCCGGGCCTTCCATCAGCGGCAACACGGCGTCGGTGTTCACCGGTGCTTCCACGTCCATGGTCGGGTTGTTGGCGACCATCAGGGCACGCGCCGGCACGCTGGTATGCTCCAAGCGATCTTCCTTGGTGTTCCACCACACCAGATCCACCGCTGGCAGCTCGATGCGCCCGCTGCGGTTCGGCACCAGGGCTTCGCGTTCTTCGCGGCTGCCGATCAGGCCGCGTTCATTGGTGCTGTTGCTCAGTTGCGGCTGGTCCGGGTAACGGCGCAAACCGGTCACCGACGTGGCCGGCAACGGCGGCAGCTGGGCGCTGGAAAGGCCGTCGACTTTTAAGGTGAGGCTGCGGGTCAGCGAGTCGCCGACCTGGGCTTTGTCTGGCTCCGGCGTCCAGGCTTCGCTCAGTACCACGGCGCGCGCGGGCAGCCACGGCGCGTCGACGGGGTATTCAGCTGGCTTGGCTTTTACCTGCAAGGGAATCACCGGCGACTTCACCCGCATCAACCGCCCCGGGCGCGGCCCGAATGGCTGGTAAGTGCTGTTGTTCTGAGTGCGGTCCGCCACCGTGGCGCTGAATACCAGCGATGGGATATCGAGCTCGCCACTGTGCTGCGGGTAGATGGCGTAACGCAGCTCGATGACGCCGTGGCGCACGCCGTTGATTTCTTTCTCATAGGTGCGCGGGTCACCCAGCGACTCGATGCGCGCGTCGGGGATTTGCAGCGGCGTGAGCGCGCTGTCGTCGTACAGCGACACCGAGTGGTAAATGCGCAACGTGAGGATGGTCTGGGCCTGCACGTACACGGTGTCTTGGTCGAGGCTGGCGTCGATAAACACCGGCGCCACAGACTCGGCGTCGCTGTTGGCTTCGGTTTTGATCACTTGCAGGGTGATCGGCTCGCTTTTGTTCTCGCCCAGGCTGAGCGACGGAATCACCACGTTGCCGACAGTTTTCGGTTGCAGGGTGATGATCCAGCGCGTGGTGGCGCGGGCGGAACCGTCGATGGTGGTCAGGCGGTTGATCTGCCGGGTACCGAGCACGTCGAACGCTTCATCGAGCGGCGCCAGGTCGGGCTTGCCGAACAACGTGGCGTCGTCGGATTCGAGCGACAGCTCCAGGGTTTCACCTTCGCTCAGGCGAGTGCGGTCCACCGAGGCGGTGAAGTTCGCGGCGCTGGCCTGCATGGCCAGCAGGCACAGCAAAAAGGCGCAAAACAGACGGGTCATCAACTAATTCCTAGGCTCTTGGCGCTGTTGCTGTTCGTACCAGAATTTGCGTCGCAGCAGCTCGCCGGGGTCGTCGGGAATCTGCCGCAGCCATTGCTCCATGGCTTGGCGCTGCTCGGCACCAAGGTGTTGCTGTTGGCCCTCGTCGGCCTGGGGTTTGCCGCCTGGTTGCTGCTCTGCCTTATCGGCGTTTCCGTTTTTGCCGTCTTTACCGTCTTTGTCGCCACCGGCCTGCTGGCCGGCTTTGCTGGCGTTGGGGTCTTGCTGGGCGCTTTGCTGGCCATCGGGTGGCGGCTTTTGCGTGGCGTCTTTTTCGTCCGTTTTGTTCGGGGTAGACGGCGGCGGCTGGTTCTTGTCGGTGTTGCTGTTGGAATCGGGCCCGCCCTGGTTTTGCTCAGACGGCTTTTGCTGCTGGTTCTTGCCTTTTTGTTTTTGCTTTTGCTGTTGTTCTTTCTGCTTCTGCTCTTTTTCCTGCTGCTTCTGTTGGCGCAACAGTTCTTCGATCAAGGCTTTGTTTTTTAGCGCCTGGGGCAACTCGGGTTGCACCTCCAGGGCTTGGTCATAGGCATCCAGCGCCGCTTCCAGCTCACCGCTGCGGGCCAGGGCATTGCCACGATTGTAGTGATCGGCGGCGCTGCCGCCGGTGGCGAAACGGTTGGCGGCGCCGGCATAGTCGCCTGCCTGGTACAACGCCTGTCCCTGCCATTTGGGATCGGCAAAGGTGTCGGCCGCTTCCGCCGCTTTGTGCTGTTGCAACAGCCGCTCGCCTTGTTGGTCGGCGCGCAGCCAGAGGTCGGCGAACTCGAAAGCGTAGCTGGGACGCGGCCCCATCATCAGCAGCAACGGCAAGCAGAACAGCCAACCGCGGCGCCCAGCGCAGGCGGCCAGCAACAGCAGCGGCAACAGCAGCCAATAACCTTGGTCGGCCCAGGTTTCTAATTGCGTGGGTTCGCTGTCGCGCAGGCTTTCTGTGTCGGCGAGCAGGCCGAGGTCGCGCAGGTCGGTTTCGTCCAGACGCGAGCGCAGGTAGTTGCCGCCTAGTTCGTTGGCGAAACGGCGCAGGCCGGCGCTGTCCAGGCGCGGCAGCAAAATGCTGCCTTGGGCGTCCTTCAAAAAGCCGCCGCCTTCCTGTGCAATCGGTGCGCCCTGGGCCGAGCCGATGCCCAGAATCTGCAAGCGGCTGCCTTGTTTGCCCAGCGCTTGGCGAATGCCTTGGCGTTCCTGATCATCCAGGGCCGAGGTGATTAGCAGCAAACGACCGTTGCCCTGGGCGCCTTGCGCCAGCAGCGTCATGGCTTTGGCCACGGCCAGGTCGGCGCGGCGTCCGGCCTCGGGCATGATTGCCGGTTTCAGCGACTCCAACAGATTGCGCGTGGTCGCCAGGTCGTCCGAGAGCGGCACCAGAGTGTGGGCGCTGCCGGCGTAGAGCACGATGCCGGTTTGCGCGTCGTGACGTGCTTCCAGCAGGTCGAGCACTTTGTGTTTGGCGTGTTCCAGGCGATTGGGCTGCACATCGCCGGCCAGCATCGAAGGCGTCATGTCGAGCAGCACCACCAGTGGGTCGGCGCGCTTTTGCGTGCTTTGTTCCACGTGCTGCCAGCTCGGGCCCAACAACGCCAGCAAGCACAGCAACCAGGCGACGCCAAGGGCAATCCATGGCAAACGACTGACCCGCCGATTACCGCCACTCAGCAGCACCGCGTGGAAAGCCGGCGGTAGCAGCATTTGCCACCGCCCGGCGCGGCGTTGGCGGTGCCAGAGTTGCCAGAGCAACCACAGCAGCAGCGGCAGCAACAGCAGCCAGAACGGCCGCAGCCAATGGGGCCATAGCGCGATCATGAGCGTTTCCTCATGCGCGGGCGCCATTTCGGTCGGGCCGGCAATGCGCGCTGCAAACGGCTTTGCAACAAGTGCGGCCACAGCGCGTTGACCACCAGCACCAGGCTCAACAAGAACGCCGCCGCCAGCGGCCAGGCGTACAGCTCAAGGGCAGGGCGGGCGATGGTGGGTTGCTGGGCCACGGGTTCGAGTTTGTCGAGGCTGGCTTCGATCAGGGTCAGTTCGTCGCTATCGCGAGCGCGGAAGTACTGGCCGCCGGTCATGTCGGCGATTTTATGCAGCGTCGGTTCGTCCAAGTCCAGGCCAGGGTTTAGACCGAGCATGCCGAACGCGCCGCGCTCCGGGTCGGCGCCGATGCCGATGGTGTACACCTTCACCTTTTCCTCGACGGCCAGCCGCGCCGCCGTGATCGGATCAATCTGCCCGCCATTGCTGGCGCCGTCGGTGACCAATACCAGCACGCGGCTATTGGCCGGCCGTTGGCGCAGGCGTTTTACGGCCAGGCCGATGGCGTCGCCAATGGCGGTGTTTTTGCCGGCGATGCCGATAAGGGCTTCGTCGAGCCAGATGCGCACGGTGCGGCGGTCAAAGGTCAGCGGTGCCTGCAAATACGCCTGGCTGCCGAACAAAATCAGCCCGACGCGATCACCTTTGCGGCCCTCAATAAAGTCGCCGAGCAGATTTTTACCAAGGTCAGGCGGCTGACGTCGTTGCCGTTCCACTGCATGTCGGCGTAGTCCATGGAGCCGGACACATCCACGGCCAGCAGCAGATCACGCCCGCTGGCCGACACCGGCAACGGCTCGCCGACCCACGCCGGCCGCGCCGCTGCACTCAACAACAGCAACCACAGCAGGGCGAAAGGCGCTTGCTGCCGCCACGCGGGCAAGTTGGCCCGCGCGCGGCGCCCGGCCAGACCTTCGAGCTCCGGCAGGAAACTGACCTTCAGCGCCGCCTCGCCGCTATCGGCGGCGGGCAACACCAGGCGCAACAGCCACGGCAGCGGCAGCAGCACGAACAGCCAGGGCCAGGTGAACTCAAACATGTTTGCGAATCCAGGTATCGACGGCTTGGTAGAGGCCATCCACCGCTTTGTCGTCGAGTTTGCATTCGGGGCGATACGCGCCTTCCACCAGAATCATCCAGCGCGTCAAACCAGCGGCCGGGCAGCGGTTGTCGAGGTACGCCAACCAGGCGCGGCCGCTCATGGTGTGGCTCTGGCTATTGGGGTAATGGCTTCGGCACAGGCGCTTGAGCAGGGCATTGAGTTGCTGCAACCACGGTCCGGCGTTGATGCCGTCATACGGTTTTTTCAATTGCCCGAGTTCCTGCAACGCCGCCAGGCGAAGGGGATCGAGCGGCACGTCGGTACCGGTTTTTTGCCCCGCTGCGGCAGACGTTTGCGCAAGCGCCACAAGCCCCACAGCGCCACTGGAACCAGCAAACCGAGCAGCCACCAGCCCGGCGCTGGCGGCCACCAGGAAATTGGCGGCGGGGCGATCAAAGGCTGCAACTGGTCGAGAGGATTCATTGCTTCTTCCTCGGCCGCTGCCCTTGCAAGTGATCGCGCAGCTGTTCAATCGGGTCGTTCAAGGTGGTGAGCGGAAACAGCGGCACGCCGAGTTTTTGCGCCAACAATTGCCAGCGCGCCTGCCGCGCTTCGCCGAGGGCGTGATAGGTCTCGCGCAGTTCGGCGTTATGGGTGTCAAGTTCCAACAGGGCGCCACGCTCGGTGAATTGCAACAAGCCGGCGGCGGGCAGAGCGTGGTCCAGCGGGTCGGATAACGGCAGCAGCAATAAGTCGGTGTGACGAGCGAGCAGGGTGAGTTGTTGCTCGGCGCTGTCGTTCAGCGCGCGCTCATCACACAGCACCACCGCCAGGCTGCCGGGGCGCAGCACTTCGCGCGCACGGCGCAGCGCCAGGCCAAAGGTGTCGCGGCCGGCGGGAATTTCACTGTTGAGGTTCTGGTTGGCACGCACCAGACGGTTGAGCAGTTGCAGCAGGCTCATCTTGCTGCGTCGGGGTTTGATTTCGTGGTGCTCGTTGTCGCCAAACACCAAGCCGCCAACGCGGTCGTTGTGGCCCAGCGCGGCCCAGCCAATCAGCGCCGCCACTTGCGCGGCCAGTACCGATTTAAACGCCAGCCCTGAACCGAAAAACAGGCGTTGGCTCTGTTCCACCAGAATAAAAATCGGCCGCTCGCGTTCTTCATGGAACAGTTTGGTGTGTGGTTCCTGGGTTCGGGCCGTCACGCGCCAGTCGATGGTGCGCACGTCATCGCCGGGCTGATACACGCGCACCTGATCGAAGTCGACGCCACGGCCACGCAATTTGGAGTGGTGCAAACCCACCAGCGGACTGCGTCGCGCCGGCGTGGAAAACAACTGCACCTCGCGGATGCGGTGGCGCATCTCGATCAGCTCAGCAAGGCTGACGCGAATACCGGGTTCGCTGGCGGCAAGCGGTTGCATGGCAATCAGGCCACGGCAACCACATCGAGGATGCGTTGCAGCACCCGGTCCTGATCAATGCCGGCCGCTTCGGCCTCGAACGACAAAATAATGCGGTGACGCAGTACGTCGAACAGCACCGCCTGAATATCTTCCGGCGACACGAAATCGCGGCCAGCCAGCCAGGCGTGGGCGCGGGCGCAGCGGTCGAGGGAAATGGAACCGCGTGGGCTGGCGCCATAGGAAATCCACTCGGCCAATTCCGGGTCGAACTTGGCCGGGGTGCGCGTCGCCATCACCAACTGCACGAGGTATTCCTCCACGGCGTCGGCCATGTACAAACCCAGCACTTCTTTGCGCGCGGCGAAAATCGCCTGCTGGCTGACTTTATGTTCGGGTTTGGTTTCGCCGTTCAGGGCTTCGCCGCGGGCTTGCTGAAGAATCTTGCGTTCGACCGAGGCGTCGGGGAAGCCGATTTTCACGTACATAAGGAAGCGGTCGAGCTGGGCCTCGGGCAGGGGATAGGTGCCTTCCTGCTCAATCGGGTTTTGCGTGGCCATTACCAGAAACAGCGGCGACAAATCGTAGGTGCTGCGCCCCACACCGACCTGGCGCTCGGCCATGGCTTCCAGCAAGGCCGACTGCACCTTGGCCGGGGCGCGGTTGATTTCGTCCGCCAGCACCAGGTTGTGGAAAATCGGCCCTTGCTGGAACACAAAGCTGCCGGTTTCCGGGCGATAGATTTCCGTGCCGGTGATGTCGGCAGGCAGCAAGTCGGGGGTGAACTGAATGCGGTGGAACTCCGCCTCGATGCCTTCGGCCAGTTCCTTGATCGCCTTGGTCTTGGCCAGGCCGGGAGCGCCTTCCACCAGCATATGGCCGTCGGCGAGGAGGGCGATCAGCAGCCGCTCAATGAGTTTTTCCTGACCCAGAATCTGCGTGGAGAGAAATTGACGCAGGGCGACGAGCGCTTCGCGGTGTTCCATCGTGGAGAGTTTCCTGGCGGATTGACGAGATGCAACGGCTCGCAGCCAGGCGACAAGGCGCGCGGGGGTGGCTGCGAATGGCGTGACACTTTAATGCAAAACACAAAGCGGCGGCTATTGGGGGGCTGGGGGATTGAGTGGTGGGTCACCCCACTGCGTTCTGACATTCGTTCATGGATGGCCATGGGTTTGAATTTTCCACCGTCATTCCCGCGCAGGCGGGAATCCAGAGTGTCGGAAAGATCGCCGCTCTCCTGAAAGACTCTGGATTCCGAATCGTCGGACCGCCGCCTTCCCGGGAATGACGGGGTATTTGCAGAAGGTGGCGCCTGCGCGGCGAATCGTCTGACCGGCGACGGTTCCACACCCCATACCGTCGTCCTCGCGCACGCGGGGACCCAGTTTTTCGGAGCGATCACCGTTCTCCTGAAAGACTCTGGATTCCGAATCGTCGGACCGCCGCTTTCGCGGGAATGACGGTGGTTTGTGAGAAACAGCGCACGCGCGCCAAATCGTCGGGCCGTCGCCTACACGGTAATGACGTCGTTTGTTCCGAGACTCCCGTACAACCAGCGCACTAGAGCACTGCATCTGTTGACCGAATATGTCGCCCCATCGCAATCCCTCGGTCACAGCCTCTCGTTAAGCTACGCGTGACTTGATGGTCGTCGCGTGCACTGGCGGGTTTCAACAATGGCCTAGACTGTTGTGCAACCCGATTAACAGGGTGCCCTGCCCAGGTAACTTTCGGCACCGGCACACGGCGTAATCGGTCAGGTATGAATTCAGCGAGCTCTCTCACGAACAACAAGCCCAGCGGAGCACACACATGGCGTTCTTTACGGCGGCCAGCAAAGCCGACTTTCAGCATCAACTGCAAGCGGCACTGGCGCAGCACGTTAGTGAACAGGCGTTGTCACAAGTAGCCCTGTTCGCCGAGCAGTATTTCGGTATCACCGCCCTCGAGGAACTGACCCAGCGTCGCCTCTCCGACCTCGTCGGTTGCACCTTGTCCGCGTGGCGTCTGTTAGAACGCTTCGACAGCAGCAAACCGCAGGTACGCGTTTTCAACCCCGATTACGAAAAGCACGGCTGGCAGTCGACCCACACCGCCGTCGAAGTGCTGCACCCGGACGTTCCCTTCCTCGTCGACTCGGTGCGCATGGAGCTGAACCGTCGCGGTTACAGCATTCATACCCTGCAAAACAGCGTGCTCAGTGTGCGCCGCGACGCCAAAGGCGAGCTGGTGGAAGTGTTGCCCAAAGGCACCACCGGCCCGGACGTGGCGCAAGAGTCGCTGATTTTTCTTGAGATCGACCGCAGCGCCAACGCCACGGACATGCGCACGCTCGAAGCCGCCATTCTTGAAGTGCTGGAAGAAGTGCGCATCACCGTCGCCGACTTCCAACCCATGCGCGCCAAAGTCGGCGAACTGCTGGACTGGCTGAGCAAAGCCAAGCTCAACGTCGAAGCCGCCGAACTGGCGGAAATCAAAGTGTTCCTGCAATGGCTGCTCGACAACCGCTTCACCTTCCTCGGCTACGAAGAATTCACCGTGGCCGATGAAGCTGAAGGCGGTCATATCACCTATGACGAATCGACCCTGCTGGGCCTCTCCAAACGCCTGCGTACCGGTTTGAGCAACGAAGACCTGCACATCGAAGCCTACGCCGTGAACTACCTGCGTGAGCCCGTGTTGCTGTCGTTCGCCAAGGCCGCCCAGCCAAGCCGCGTGCACCGTCCGGCCTACCCGGACTTCGTTTCCATTCGCGAACTGGATGCCAAAGGTCGCGTGGTCAAGGAATGCCGCTTCATGGGCATTTACACCTCCATCGCCTACAGCGAAAGCGTACGCAGCATTCCGTACATTCGCCGCAAAGTGGCGGAAGTGGAGCAGCGTTCAGGCTTCAACGCCCAAGGTCACCTCGGCAAAGAGCTGGTGAAAGTGCTGGAAGTGCTGCCGCGCGACGACCTGTTCCAGACCCCGGTGGACGAGCTGTACAACACTTCGCTGGCCATCGTGCAGATTCAGGAACGCAACAAAGTGCGCCTGTTCCTGCGTGCCGACCCGTACGGTCGTTTTGTCTATGCACTGGCCTACGTCCCGCGCGACATCTATTCCACCGAAAGTCGCGTGCGCATCCAGCAAGTGCTGGTAGACCGCCTGCAAGCCACCGACTGCGAGTTCTGGACCTACTTCTCCGAATCGGTGCTGGCCCGCGTGCAGTTCATTCTGCGCATCGACCCGAAAACCAAACTGAACATCGACCACGCGCAAATCGAGCGCGAAGTCATTCAGGCCTGCCGTTCGTGGAAAGACGACTACGCCGGTCTGGTGGTTGAAAGCCTGGGCGAAGCCAAAGGCACCCGCGTGCTGGCCGACTTCCCGAAAAGCTTCCCCGCCGGCTACCGCGAACGCTTTGCGCCGCACTCGGCTGTGGTCGACATGCAGCATTTGCTCAGCCTCTCGGACGAACGCCCGCTGGTGATGAGCTTCTACCAGCCGCTGAGCGCCGACGGCCAGCAGCTGCACTGCAAGCTCTACCACGCCGACACGCCGTTGGCGCTTTCGGACGTGTTGCCCATTCTGGAAAACCTCGGCCTGCGCGTGCTAGGTGAATTCCCGTACCGCCTGCGCCACCAGAACGGCCGCGAGTTCTGGATTCACGACTTCGCGTTTACCTACGCCGAAGGCCTGGACCTGGACATTCAGCAACTCAACGACACCTTGCAAGATGCCTTCGTGCAGATCGTTGGTGGCGCTGCCGAGAACGACGCCTTCAACCGGCTGGTGCTCACCGCCGCCATGCCATGGCGCGACGTGGCCTTGCTGCGCGCCTACGCCCGTTACCTGAAACAGATTCGCCTGGGCTTCGACCTGAGCTACATCGCCAGCGCCTTGCTCAACCACGTCGACATAGCCAAGGAACTGGTGCGCCTGTTCAAAACCCGCTTCTACCTGGCGCGCAAACTCACCGCCGACGACCTGGCCGACAAGCAGCAACGTCTGGAACAAGCGATTCTCACCGCCCTCGACGACGTGGCCGTGCTTAACGAAGACCGCATCCTGCGTCGCTACCTGGACCTGATCAAAGCCACGCTGCGCACCAACTTCTATCAAAGCGATGCGAACGGTCAGGCCAAGTCGTACTTCAGCTTCAAATTCAACCCGCGCGCCATCGCCGACTTGCCCAAGCCGGTGCCGATGTTCGAGATTTTCGTGTACTCGCCACGGGTCGAAGGCGTGCACCTGCGCGGCGGCAAAGTGGCCCGCGGCGGTTTGCGCTGGTCTGATCGCGAAGAAGACTACCGCACCGAAGTGCTGGGCCTGGTGAAGGCGCAGCAAGTGAAAAACGCCGTGATCGTGCCGGTCGGCGCCAAGGGTGGCTTCGTGCCACGCCGCATGCCCATTGGCGGCACCCGCGACGAAGTGCTGGCCGAGGGCATCGCCTGCTACCGCATCTTCATTTCCGGCTTGCTGGACATCACCGACAACCTGAAAGAAGGCGAAGTGGTGCCGCCGCAAAACGTCGTGCGCCATGACGAAGACGACCCGTACCTGGTCGTTGCCGCCGACAAAGGCACCGCCACGTTCTCCGACATCGCCAACGGCATTGCCGGCGAATACGGCTTCTGGCTGGGCGATGCGTTCGCCTCCGGTGGCTCGGCCGGTTACGACCACAAAGGCATGGGCATCACCGCCAAAGGCGGCTGGGTGTCGGTGCAGCGTCACTTCCGCGAGCGCGGCATCGACGTGCAGAAAGACCTCTCCACCGTCATCGGCATCGGCGACATGGCCGGCGACGTGTTCGGCAACGGCCTGCTGCTGTCCGACAAGCTGCAACTGGTGGCGGCGTTCAACCACCAGCACATCTTTATCGACCCTAACCCTGACGCGGCGAAAAGCTTCGTGGAACGCAAACGTCTGTTCGACCTGCCGCGTTCCAGCTGGGCCGACTACGACGCCTCGCTGATCTCCAAAGGCGGTGGCTTGTTCCTGCGCAGCGCGAAAAGCATCGCCATCAGCCCGGAAATGAAAGAACGCTTCGACATCAAGGCCGACAAACTGCCGCCCACCGAACTGCTCAACGCCTTGCTCAAAGCACCGGTTGATCTGCTCTGGAACGGCGGCATCGGCACCTACGTGAAAGCCAGCAGCGAAAGCCACACCGACGTCGGCGACAAAGCCAACGACGCCTTGCGCGTCGACGGACGCGAACTGCGCGCGAAAGTGGTGGGCGAGGGCGGTAACCTCGGCATGACCCAGCTCGGCCGCGTGGAATACGGCCTCAATGGCGGCGCCAGCAACACCGACTTTATCGACAACGCCGGTGGTGTGGACTGCTCCGACCACGAAGTGAACATCAAGATCCTGCTCAACGAAATCGTTGCGGCCGGCGACATGACCGGCAAGCAGCGCAACACCTTGCTCGCCGAAATGACCGACGCCGTGGGCAGCCTGGTGTTGGGCAACAACTACAAGCAAACCCAGGCACTGTCGCTGGCCCAGCGCCGCGCCCGTGAACGTATTGGCGAGTACAAACGCCTGATTTCCGCCCTGGAAAGCAGCGGCAAACTCGACCGCGCCATGGAATTCCTGCCCAACGACGAGCAACTGGCCGAACGCACCGCCAATGGTCACGGCCTGACGCGGCCGGAGCTGTCGGTGCTGATTTCGTACAGCAAAATCGACCTCAAGGAATCGCTGCTCAAATCCTTGGTGCCGGACGACGACTACCTCGCCCGCGAAATGGAAACCGCCTTCCCGCCGCTGCTGGCCGAGAAGTTCGGTGACGCCATGCGCCGCCACCGCCTGAAACGCGAAATCATCAGCACCCAGATCGCCAACGACCTGGTCAACCACATGGGCATCACCTTCGTTCAGCGCCTGAAGGAATCCACCGGCATGAGCGCGGCCAACGTGGCGGGCGCTTATGTGATTGTGCGCGACGTTTTCCGTCTGCCGTACTGGTGGTCGCAGATCGAGGCACTGGACTACAAAGTGCCGGCCGACCTGCAACTGCAACTGATGGACGAACTGATGCGCCTGGGCCGCCGCGCCACGCGCTGGTTCCTGCGCAGCCGTCGCAACGAACTGGACGCCGCCCGTGACGTCGGCCACTTCGCCCCACGCCTGGAAGCATTGGCCAAACAACTCGACGGCCTGCTCGAAGGGCCGGCGCGTGAACAATGGCAAGCGCGCGTGCAGGACTACGTGGAACAAGGCGTGCCGGAAGAACTGGCCCGTGCGGTTGCCGGCACAAGTCATCTGTACACCTTGCTGCCGATTATCGAAGCGGCCGACATCACCGGTCAGGACCCCGCACAGGTAGGCGCTGCCTACTTCGCCGTCGGTGGTGCGCTGGAACTGTCGTGGTACTTGCAGCAAATCACCAACCTGCCCGTGGAAAACAACTGGCAAGCCCTGGCGCGTGAAGCCTTCCGCGACGACCTCGACTGGCAACAGCGGGCCATCACGGTATCGGTGCTGCAAATGACCGACGCCCCGGCGGACATGGAAGAGCGCACCCAAGTGTGGATCGAACAGCACCGGCCAATGGTCGACCGCTGGAAAGCCATGCTCGGCGAACTGCGCGCCGCCACGGGCACCGACTACGCCATGTATGCCGTGGCGAATCGGGAGTTGATGGACCTTTCGCAGCGCGGTTGAAGGCTTTGAAGCAATAAAGAAAAGCCCCGCCTAGTGCGGGGCTTTTTTTATGCTTGCGAAACACCACCGTCGTCCGTGGGAGCGGCTGGGCGGCACTCCGCTTTAGCCGCGATGCTTTTGATCTTTCTTGCGCAGGAAATCGCGGCTAAAGCCGCTCTTACAGAGGAGTCGTTTCGTGCAGAACTGGGGCTTAGCCTCGCTTTTGATTGAGCGTCAAAAGCGGCCCTCACCCCCAGCCCCTCTCCCGCGAGCGGGCGAGGGGTGACGTATGGCGACGTCGGTGCACGTCCGTAGGAGCGAGCTTGCTCGCGAATGATCGCAGGAATTTCAGATCTGGCGTTTGCAGGGTTCGCGACCAAGGTCGCTCCTACAAAGGCAATCGGAAACCAGCTCCCTCTCCCGCAGGCGGGCGAGGAGTGACGTATGGCTACGTGGGTGCAGGTCCATAGGCGCGAGCTTGCTCGCGAATGATCGCAGGGAATTTCAGAACTGGGGTTTGCAGGGTTCGCGACCAAGGTCGCTCCTACAAAAGCGATCGGCAATCAGCTCCCTCTCCCGCCTGCGGGAGAGGGTTGGGGTGAGGGGCCGTTGATTTTTACAAGGCTATCAGCGCACCACATGCAAGTAATGCATGTGCTTTTCATACTGGTCGAGTATGTCGCCGATCACGTCGTCGCGGTTCCAGCCCATCAGGTCGTAGTCTTGCCCCCCTTCTTTGAGGTGCACTTCGGCGCGGAAGTATTTGCGGGTTTCGCTGGCGGTGTCTTCCTCGCCGCTCAGCACGAAGCTCGGCAGGGTGAACGCGCGCGGGCGTACTTCGTAAAGAAAGTCGGGCTGCCCGGTCAGGCTTACGGCAAGCGCGGTGCGGCCGTCGCTGCCGGTGGTGACTTCGGCTACGTAGCCCTGTTTTTTCAGCTCTTCGGCCACCGATTCACACGCCGGGCGCACCACTTCGCTGATGAACCGGCTCACGTGGGCGCGACGCGGAAACATGGCGATGCCGCGCAGGCGACGCTGCCAGCCACCGTGGGTGCGCGCGGTTTGCCGAGGACGGGCGAGGGCGTGGTAGCGCATGCCTTGTTTGGTGGAGTCTTTGTCCAGCGCTTTGAACAGGCCCCACATTGAGGCCAGCAGGATCACGGCGAAGGGCAGGGCGCTGGCGATGGTCGCGGTTTGCAGGGCTTTGAGGCCGTTGGACAGCAACAGCGCAATGGCCACCACGCCAATTAGCACCGACCAGAAAATGCGCTGCCACACCGGTGAATGGGTGCTGCCGGAAGAGGCGAGCATGTCGACGACCAGCGCGCCAGAGTCGGCAGAGGTGACGAAGAACACCACCACCATCAGCACGGCAATGCTCGACACCACCGTGGACCAGGGGAAGTGCTGAAGGAAGGCGAATAAGGCCAATGAGCTGTCCTCGCCGACGATTCGCGCCAGTTCGGTGTTGCCCTCGTTGAGGATCATATGAATGGCGGTGTCGCCGAATACGGTCATCCACAGCAAGGTGAAACCGGCCGGCACGAACAGCACGCCGCAGACGAATTGGCGAATGGTGCGGCCACGGGAAATGCGCGCGATAAACAGGCCGACAAAGGGCGACCACGACAGCCACCAGCCCCAGTAAAGCAGGGTCCAGCCGCCGATCCAGTCGGTGGGTTCGTAGGCGTAAAGGTTAAAGGTTTTGCTGACGATTTCTGACAGGTAACTACCTGTGTTCTGTACGTAGGTTTGCAGCAAGAACACGGTCGGGCCGAGCACCAACACAAACAGCATGAGGATAACGGCGAGGCTCAGGTTCAGTTCCGAGAGGATGCGAATGCCACGGTCCAGGCCGGTAGCAACCGACAAGGTCGCCAACGCGCACGTCACGACAATAAGGCCCAACTGCACGGTGGTGTTGACCGGCAGGCCGAACATCATGTGGAAGCCGCTGTTGATTTGCAGCACACCATAACCAAGGGATGTCGCGACGCCGAATACGGTGCCGAGAATGGCGAAAATATCCACGGCATGGCCGATGGGCCCGTAGATGCGTTCACCAATCAGCGGGTACAGCGCCGAGCGCAGGGTCAGCGGCAGGTCGTGGCGGAAGCTGAAGTACGCGAGGATCAGCGCCACGATGGCGTAAATCGCCCAGGCATGCAGGCCCCAGTGGAAGAACGTCAGCTTCATGGCTTCTTTGGCGGCTTGCACGGTGCCGGGGTCGCCAACGGGCGGCGTGGTGAAGTGCATCACCGGTTCGGCCACGCCGAAGAACATCAGGCCAATGCCCATGCCAGCGGAGAACAACATGGCAAACCAGCTGGCATTGCGGTAGTCGGGCTCGCTGTGGTCCGGGCCGAGTTTGATGTCGCCGTAGCGGCTGACGGCGAGGAACACTACGCCAATCAGAATCAGCGCGACGGTGAGAATGTAGAACCAGCTGACGTTGACGATGATCCAGTGCTGGATATGGTCGAACAGCGTTTGCGACTGTTCCTGGAACAGCACGGTGTACGACACCAACAGCAGAATCAGTATGGCGGCGGTGTAGAACACCGGTGGGTTGAGGGTATTACGCGGCTTCGCCGGCGTTTCCATGGCGGATATTCCTTCTAGGCGGGTGCGCTGCAGCAATCGTAGTGTATGACCACGGCTGCGCCGGTCGGTGCCGGTTCGCGGAGCCTATGGGAGGGCACTATGCCGCTGGGGTTCAATTTTTATTGGCATCCAGCCCTTCTGCCGAACAGGAACGTGCACACCCGTGGGAGCGAGCTTGCTCGCGAATGATGGCGAAGGAAATCCCAAAACTGGCGGTTGCAGGAGTTCGCGAGCAAGCTCGCTCCTACAGAAAGCGCGCGTCCATCAGCCGCCTCGGCCGCTTGCAGGTGAGGGGCTTTGAGCAGCTTTTAGCCCACTACGCCAGGCCGGTTTCGCCATACGCCAGGCTACCGTTGCCTGGCGCCTCGCTCACGTCGTTCGCAAGGTAGTGAATGAAGTTGGCCAGCCGCAGGTAATCGAGCATTTCCATGGGTTGCTGTTCGGTGCCTGCGGCGTGTTTTTTGCCGTCGTGTTCAGACTCGTGTTGACAGTTCATCACTTGCTCCAAATACTGTATGCATAACCAGCTTACAGGGATTCGGATATGTCGTTCAACCTCAGCCAGCTTCCAGCCGCCGAACGCACCGCGATTCAGCACCATCGTCAATACTGCTTCGAAAGCTATCAGCGCCAACAAGAGATGGACGCGCAACTGGCGCTGGAAGCGGCATGGGAATTCGGCCGTTTGATGAGCGCGCGGGAAGAAAAGAAAGCCGGCTGGCGCGACTGGGTGTGCCAGCAACTGTTAGCCATGGAAGACCCGCAATTGGTAGCCAAACTGACTCGCCGCTTGAACCTGCACTTGAAGCAACAAGGCTGAGGTCTATGCGCGAAACGCTGATCAAACTTGTCCTCGCACCGTTGCTGTTGCTGCAAGGCCTGTACGTGCGCCGGGTAACGCCGCGACTGCCTGAGCCCGAAGGCGAGCGCGTGGGCACGACAGGAAGTGGCCCGCATCTGCGCCTGCTGCTGTTGGGGGACTCGGCGGCGGCTGGCGTGGGGGTAAACAGTCAGGCTGAGGCGCTGAGCGGGCAATTGGTCGGCAACCTGGCCAGCGAGTTCAGAGTGTCGTGGAAGCTGATCGCGCAGTCGGGCTTGAACACCGCGCAATTGCAGGCATTGGTTGAACGCAGTGTGACCGAGCCGTTTGATGCGGTGGTGGTGTCTATTGGCTTGAACGATGTGACCGGCGGCGCCTCGGTGGCCGAGTGGACGCCGACCATGAACCGGCTGTTGGATTTGCTGCAATGGAAATACAGCACTCGACACCTGTTGATCGCACCGATACCGCCCATGCACGCCTTCCCGGCGTTGCCGCAACCGCTGCGCTGGTACCTGGGGCGCCGTGCCAGGTACTTCAACGCCGGGTTGAAATGGCTGACGAACCGGCGCATGGACTGCCACCTGCAAACGTGCGACTTCCCCATGCAGCGAGATTCGCTGGCCGCCGACGGCTTCCATCCCGGCGCTGCGGCGTACGCGCTGTGGGCCAGCGAAAGCGCGGCGATTTTGCGCGACTGTTTTGCCGATCCGCAGATGTTGAGCGGGCGAGTGGTAGTACCCGAGCGCGCGGGTTAACAGCCATTCCCTGTAGGAGCGGCTTTAGCCGCGATTGGCCGGACCTGTAACCGCCAAATCGCGCCCAAACGCAGCATTATCTTTTTCAGGAATCGCGGCTAAAGCCGCTCCTACAGGTGGGGGTGTGTTTTTTGAAAGAGTGGCGGCCATTCCGGTTCAATCCTCTAAAAACATCGCCGCTCGTTCTACGAAATCTTGGTGATTCTGAAATATCCCGCCATGCCCAGCATCGTCGTAAATGACCAGTTGGGCATTGGGGATGCGCCGCGCCAGGTCGGCCGAGTTCAGCGACGGCACCATGATGTCGTTGTCGCCGTTGGCGATCAGAGTTGGGCTTTTGATGGGGCGCAGGTCGTGTGGCGGCTGTTTGCCCCATGCCTGAATCGCTTTCAATTGGCGCATAAACGCAGCCGGCGACGGCGCTTTATCGCGCTGGTGTTTGCGTTCTTTCAGGCGTTTCAGGAAGGCTTTCGCTGCCTGTTTGCCTTGCGTGCTGGAGGTGAAGAACAGGTAGAACTTGGGGTCGCGCAGGGTCAACAGACCTTTGATCATCAGCGGCCATGACATCGACCAGACGCGGTCGATGCCTGCGCCACCGGCAGGCCCGGTTCCGGTCAGAATCAGTTTGCGCACCAGTTCAGGCGCTTTGAGCACGACGGCCTGTGCGACAAAACCGCCAAGGGAAAAGCCGAGCAAGTCGACCTGGCTAAAACCCAGCGCGCGAATCAGGGCGATCGCATCGTCGGCCATTTCCTCGACGGTCAATCGGGCCGTGCCGCCCGAGCCGCCAATGCCGGGGTAATCGGTGGCGAAGACTCGGCGGGTTTGTGCCAGACCATCGACAATGCGCGGGTCGAAGTTGTCGAGCACCGCGCCCCAGTGGTTGAGCATCACCAGCGGCATGGCGTTTTCTTCGCCGATGGTGCGGTAGGCGATGGGCGTGCCGGCCACGGTAATGGTGCGATTGATGGCGGTGGCGAACTGCGCATCAGGACCACGGGTAGGGGAAATATGAATTGTCACGGTGACCGTGCCTCGGTTCGCAAGCGAACGCTACGAGCGGGGAAGGGCGCGCCGCACCCTGAACAAGGCGCGGCGGGCCAGCGATTACGCTTCGTTGCGATAGCGTGGGGCGACGGTGGATTGCTTCAGGTTGCCAAGAAACGCCTGACGCGCGCCTTGCAAGGTGTCCCAGTACGCCGCGTCTTGCAGAGGCGGAATGGTCACGTTTTCGCGGCGGTCGAAGCCCAGCAGTGCGGCGTCGACCATGTCACCAACTTCCATAATTTCCGGCAGTTGATTGATGTCGATGCCGGCACGGTCCCAGATTTCGGTGCGGGTGGCGGCGGGCAACACGGCCTGCACGTACACGCCTTTTGGCCCCAGTTCCAGGGTCAAGCCTTGCGACAAGAACTGCACGAATGCCTTGGTGGCGCCGTACACGGTCATGTTCAGTTCAGGGCCAGGCCCACGACCGAACCAATGTTGATGATTGAGCCTTCACCGGCCGCCACCAGACGCGGAGCGATGGCGCTGGCCAGGCGCACCAGGGCGGTGGTGTTCAGCGCCACGAGGCGGGCGACGCTTTCGGTGCTTTGCTGGATAAACCCGCCAGACTGCGCCGCGCCGGCGTTGTTAACCAGAATGCCGATGTTGGCGTCTTCACGCAGGCGCGCTTCTACGGCTTCGATGTCGCGCAGTTCGGTCAGGTCGGCGGGCAGCACGTCTACGGAAACACCGTGGGCGGCACGCAGTTGTGCGGCCAGGGTGTCGAGGCGGGCTTTGTCGCGGGCTACCAGAACCAGGTTGTGGCCACGGGCGGCGAAGCGTTCGGCGTACACGGCGCCGATACCGGACGAAGCGCCGGTAATCAGTACAGATTTCAATGCGGTCATGGCGGTCATTCCTTAAGAGAAGAGGGTGGTTTACGCGGTGTACGTCGGGTAATCGGTATAGCCTTTCGCGCCGCCGCCATAGAGCGTGGCGGGGTCGAGTGCAGCCAGCGGTGCATCGCCTTTCAGGCGCTCGACAAGATCCGGGTTGGCAATAAATGGACGGCCAAACGCCGCCAGGTCGATCTGGTTGTCGGCCAGGCGCGCGTTGGCCAGGTCGAGGTGGTAACCGTTGTTGCCAATGTAGGTGCCGCTGAAGCGACTGCGCAGGGAGTCGAAATCAAACGGCGCGACGTTGCGCGGGCCGCCAGTGGCGCCTTCAACCACGTGCAGGTAAACGAGGCCGAGCGCGCTGAGTTTTTCCACCAGATAGTCGAACTGCCCTTGTGGGTCGCTGCTGGACACGCCATTGGCAGGCGACACCGGGGAAATACGAATGCCGGTGCGCTCGGCGCCAATCTCGCTCACCACGGCCGCAGCGATTTCGAGCACGAGCCGCGCACGGTTTTCGATGGAACCGCCGTACGCGTCGGTGCGCACATTCGCGCCGTCTTGCAAGAACTGATCGAGCAAGTAGCCGTTAGCGCCGTGAATTTCCACGCCATCAAAACCAGCCGCAATGGCGTTGGCAGCGGCTTTGCGGAAGTCTTCGACGATGCCTGGCAGCTCGCTGATTTCCAGGGCGCGTGGCTCGGAGACGTCATGGAAACCGTTGTTGACGAATACCTTGGTGGCGGCGCGAATGGCCGATGGCGCTACTGGCGCCGCGCCGTTTTCTTGCAGGTCGACGTGGGAAACGCGGCCGACGTGCCACAGCTGTAGGAAAATTTTCCCGCCTTTGGCGTGTACCGCAGCGGTGACGGCTTTCCAGCCATCGATTTGGGCCTGGGTGTAGATGCCGGGTGTGTCTTGATAGCCCTGGCCTTGTTGCGAAATCTGCGTGGCTTCGGAAATCAGCAGACCGGCCGATGCGCGCTGGGCGTAGTACTCGGCGGCATATTCACTGGGCACAAAGCCAATGCCGGCGCGGTTGCGCGTCAGCGGCGCCATGACGACGCGGTTGGAAAGCGTTAGCGAGCCGAGCGTGTAGGGTTCAAATAGCGTCTTGGCGTTCATGTCTGTTCCACAGTCTTTGAGGTGAGGGCATGCCGACACGCAGTAACGAAGCGGCGGTTTTATGATGTCGAGCATAATCTAACCTGTCAATGGTTTTGATTATGGTCGACATCAGAGTAGTATTCACTGCGTATGTGAACGAAACAGAGGCGCTTGCTATGAAAGTGACAAAAGCCCAATCGCTGGCCAATCGAGCCCACATCGTCGACACGGCGTCGGTGCTTTTCCGCGAACGCGGCTACGACGGCATCGGCGTCGCCGACCTGATGGCGGCGGCTGGCTTTACCCAAGGCGGCTTTTACAAACACTTCGGTTCCAAGGCCGATCTGATGGCCGAGGCCGCTGCGTGCAGCCTGGCCCAGTCGCGCGCTTCCAGCAAAGAATTGGACTTCGCCGGCTTTATCGACCTGTTCCTGTCGCGCCAACACCGTGACTCGCCCGGTAGCGGTTGCACCATGTCGGCCCTGTGCGGCGACGCGGCGCGGCAACCGGCCGACATCAAAGCCACGTTTGCCGAGGGCATTGAGCAGGCGGTCAGCGGGCTGCAGCACAAGCACATCGCCGACGGCAACGCGGCGGACGATCAAGTGCGCGAAAAAATGATCAGCCTGTTGGCGCAGGTGGTGGGCGCCGTGGTGTTGTCACGCGCTTGCCCGGATGATTCGTCGTTGGCCGACGAAATATTGCAGGCGTGCCACCGGCAAATCAGCGCGTCATATACGCCACCTGCGCATCAGCCGGAGTAAACCCGTCTGCGCTCAGATGATGTCATTGTGCCGTCATGTGGGCGCCGTATGCTGGCCATTCAACGTGGCCGGATGATGGTGCAGTGAACCGTCAGTTTTTCTCGTCTCCCCGATTTTTGCAGGTGCTGTGGCTGACCTTGTGCGTCGCGATGCTGGTGTTGCTGTGGGGTTTGTATTTCCAGCAAAAAGCGGCGTCGCGCCAGGAAGCCTTGGCGGCCAAAGCATCGGAGCATCTCAATCTCGCCAGTATCGTTGCGCAGAACCTGCAGCAACTGGTCGACCGTGCGCAGGCCATTGGCCGAGTGACGCAAAGCACGCCGGAAAGTCGTGAGCAAAGCCATCAGGGGCTGGTGCGCATGTTGGCCGAAGACCCGGTGCTCAAACGCATGAGTCTTTACGACAGCAGCGGCAAGCTGTTGTCTGCCAGCCACAACGATGAAGCGCAAACGCTTCCAGCCGCCTGGCTCGAGCAACTGCAGGCGCATACCGCGCGCTACGGCTTCAAAGCGTTTTTGCCTCGGCTTAGCGAGCGCGAGCAAACCTCCTCTTTGCCTAACTGGCGCCTGCCGTTTCTGCTGCCGCTCGCCGACGCCACCACACGCAAGCTCGACGGCGTGCTGTTGGTACAGCTCGATATTGGCTACCTGGCGACGCTGTTCCAGCACATCAATCTGGGCAACAGCGGGCTTATGAGCCTGCTCGACAGCGACGGGCAAGAACGTTTGCGCATCAACAACAGCGGGGTGGTGATTTCCGCCGTGCCGCTGCATTCGACGTTGAACGCCAGCACCGACGAGGTGGGCAAACTCAGCGTTTACCTGAATGGCGAGGCGTATCAAAGCCTGTACCGCCGGGTCGCCGACCGTGGCTTCAGTGTGATGGTCAGCGAGCGCACCGATGAAATTCTGGCATCGCCGCAACTGGCGTTTGGCCGCCAACGCTGGCTCAACCTGGGCATGACACTGCTGATTCTCAGTGGCCTGCTCTGGACGCTGCGTGCCCTGAACAACCGGCAGTTAGCGTTCAGCGCCTTGGAACAGGCGCAAGCGGTGAACCAGGAATTGATCGGTCGCCTGGAGGAAGAGCACAAGCGCAGCAGCCATGCCGCCGCCACCGACCATCTCAGTGGTTTGCACAATCGCCGGCGCTTTATCGAAGTAGCCAAGCGCGTGCTGACCGAGCAGCGCAGTAAGCGGCGTTTGCTGGCGATCTGTTTTATCGACATGGACCGCTTCAAATCGATCAACGATTCCCTCGGCCACAAAACCGGCGATTTGCTCTTGCAGGCTGTGGCCGGGCGCATCAGCCGTTTGCTCGAACCGGGCGACGAGGCCGCGCGTTTTGGTGGCGACGAGTTTGTGGTGCTGTTGGCCGGCGAGCGCACGGAAGAGCAAATCAATGCCTGGGTACGCGCGTTGGTAGCCAAGCTCACGGCGGTGTATTCGCTGGACGAGCACGAGCTCAACACCAGCCCCAGCGTGGGCGTGAGCATTTGCCCGCGCGATGGGCAGGATGTCGACAGCCTGATTCGCCACGCCGACGCTGCCATGTATTCGGCCAAGCGAGCGGGCAGGGGGCAGTTCCGATTTTTTGACCCGTCGTTGAATGTGTCCGATATCGAGGAGTTCACCCTGGAGCAGGCGTTCGGCCACGCCTTGAGCGAGCGGCAGTTTGTGCTGCATTACCAGCCATTGCTGCGGCTGGATTCGATGACGGTGGTGGCTTACGAGGCACTCGTGCGCTGGGAGCATCCCGAGTTTGGTCTGGTGTACCCGGACCGCTTTATCGCCTTGGCCGAGCGCAGTGGTTTTATCGTCGCGCTGGGCTGGGAAGTGTTGCGCCTGGCCTGTGAGGAACTGGCCGACTGGCAAGGGCAGGGCATCACCACGCGGCTGGCGGTAAACGTGTCGGCCATTCAGTTGCGCCAGGGCGATTTTAGCGAGCGCCTACTGAACAAGCTGGCCCGGCACGGCATCGACAAATCGCGCCTGGAACTGGAGATTACCGAAACCACCGTGCTCGACCAGGACGGCATCGCCATTGAGCATTTACATCGCCTGCGCGCCAATGGCATAGGCGTCAGTCTGGACGACTTCGGCCAAGGCTACGCCGGCTTTGCGCATCTGCAATCACTGCCACTGAGCAAACTGAAAATCGACCGGGCGCTGATTGCGCCGTTATCCAACAGCTACGACGACAGCCCGATTGTTTCGTCCACCATCATTCTGGCCAAACGCCTCGGGTTGGAAGTAGTGGCCGAGGGCGTCGAAACCGTGGACCAGGTGGTGTGCCTCAAACTCGCAGGCTGCGACATCGCCCAGGGCTACCACTTCAGCCGACCGCTCTCTGCGCAAAAGCTGCGCGAATATGCGCCGTTCGTTAGCGCCATGGAAAACGCGTGCGCGCAGTAACAGCCCTGGCGGCGCTGTTGCTGTCGGCGCTATTGAGCACTGGCGCCAATGCTCAGTGCACCCAACAAAGCCTGCGCGTGGCGGTGATTCCGAAGAAAAGCATGGAGGCGCTGATGGTGGAATTTCAGCCGCTGTTGCAACGCCTCACCAACACCTTGCATATGCCGGTGGAAATCGTCGCGGCGTCTTCGTATGAAAGCGTGGTGGATGCCATTGTTTCTGGCGGCGTCGATATCGCCTGGCTGGGCCCGGCCTCGTACATTTTGGCGTACCAGCGCGAGCCGCGAATCGAGCCCTTCGCCAGTCTCACCATCAACGAAGGTTTTTTCACGCCGGCCGGCCACCATTACCAGTCACTGCTGATGGTTCGCCGCGACGGCCCCGCAGACGTCAATGCCGTACGCGGTGAAAAAGTGGCCTTGAGCGATCCGGCCAGCACCTCCGGCGGCATTGTTCCCAATGGCGAGTTCGCCGCAGAAATCGGCCAGCCGCTGTCCCGTTATTTCGCCTCGCTGGTGTACACCGGCGCCCATGACAAATCGCTGGACGCCTTGCTCGACGGGCGCGTTGGCGCGGCGTTTGTGTCCAGCGTGCAGGCCGATGGGTACCTCAACAGCGGCAAAATCAAACAAGACACCCTGCGCGTGCTGTGGCGTTCGGCGCCGATTTTCTACGACCCGTACGTGTTCAGCGCCAACGTGTGCGCGCCGTTAAAAGCGCGTATTCGCACCGCCATGCTCAGCGACCCGCAGGCGCTCGCCGAGTTTCTCGCCTCGCAACATGCGTCCGGCATCATGCCGGTCAGGCATGCTGACTATGCGCCGCTGCTGAAGATCATGGAGAAAACTGCGCCTTAGCGGATCAGCTGTGCAGCATTGCCACGTTTAGTTTTCTGAGCAGGTCGCGTTTCTTGTCACGATGGTTTTGCATGCGCTGCAACAGGTCGTCGAGCGTGGCGATGGCCTTGAGAATGTACGGACCCTTGTTCAGCATCACGCACTCGGCCCGCACGCCCATGGCGGCGTCGGTTATTTCGGCGCGGGTAGGGGCGCCGGTTTTGGCCAGACTCTCAAGCACCTGCGTCGCCCAGATCACCGGAACATGGGCGGCTTCGCACAGGCACAGCATTTCTTCCTGCAACTCGGCCGAGCGCTCGAAGCCGGTTTCCACGGCAAGATCACCGCGCGCAATCATCACGCCCAATCGAGGGCGGCGCATGCCGGCGAGCAGCAGTTCCGGAAGCTGCTCGAAGCCACGGCGGGTTTCGATTTTCAGCACCACGCCCAGATCCGGCGCGTTCAGGCGTTCAATGTGCTCAAGCAAGGCATGCACGTCGGCCACTTGGTTGACGAATGACAGCTGCACAATGTCGGCGTGTTTGCAGGCGAACGCTAAAGCTTCGAGATCGTCGTCCGAGAGTGCACCCAGCTGCAAATCGGTGTCCGGCAAATTGATGCCTTTGTCGGCTTTCAACTTGGCGCCGTCGGGCGCGTGGTGAATATGAATTTCCAGTTCGCCGTCACGCCGGGCAGTGATTACGCCGCCGATTTTGCCGTCGTCGAACCATATCGGGTCGCCTGGCATGGCCGCTTCCAGTACCGCCGACGAGGTGCAACTGATGCGCGCGGGCGCAAGCGGTTTGCCGTCTGCATCGAACCGCGCGGCGACACCTTCGCCTTCAAGGCCCAACAGCAATACATCGCCTTCATTGACTGTGATGATCTGAGGGCAGGGCGGAACCGCCTGCACCTTGGCGGAGGATTTTCGGCTAGCCGATTCGTCCAACGCCAGCATCATGCCGGGCACGAAATAAGCGGTTTTCTCCAGCTGCGCCGTGCAGCCGGCTTCTTCCACAGCACTGATAACAAGCGCGCGTTTGGCATCGCGGGCGTCGCGAAAGGCCAGGCGGTCGCCCACCTTCAGCCGGCGCAGCCATGGCTCGGGCAACAGCACACTGTTGTCGACCAAACGGGCAGGGTCGCCGGTTAAGAACACCTCGGCGGGTACCTGAACCCGGCCAAATGCGTCACGCAGCGGTTTCACTTTCAACACCGCCGGCCCCAGCGCCACGGGGCCGGTGCGCAGTTTCGGGCCCGCCAGGTCCATGGCCACCTGACAGGGCTTGCCGAGCTTTTTGCTGGCTTTGCGCAGGTGTTTGATCATATTCAGCCAAGCCGGCGCATCGTCATGGGCGCAATTGATGCGCTGACAGTTCATGCCAGCGGCCAGCAGGCTTTCGACCAGTTCATAGTCGTCAGCGGCTTCGCTGGGCATGGTCACCATAATGCGCACCGAACCGGGCCTGCGGCGCCTCACCAAACAGCGCGGCGCCATGATCCAGCAACGGGTTGGTTTGCAAGGAATTGGCGAGCGGCGACGCTGCACTGGGCGCGCTCGGTTCCTGGCTGGCACCGAGGGTTTTCAACACGTCTATTACACGCTCAACCGAACCCAATGCATCGGCTTCGCAGCGCCCCAGCGACGAGAGACCGAGGGCGGATAATTGCTTTTGCAGCTGGCGGATGTCCTGACGTCTTAGCGCCAGGTAGTGAAGAAGATTGATGGCGCCAGGCAGGTAATCAGGATGAATCGCAGCGAGGTCAACGCGGCTATTGATCGCCTCGCGCATGTCGTCGCGCAGCACCGACAACGCACCGAGCACCTCGGCTAAGGAAACGTCAGCGTTCTCGACATAACCATCAGACGGCAAGGGCGAGGGCAGGGGTTCGTTGCGGCTCATCGGGCATCACCATCGTCAGCACGGGGAAGCGTTCACGCTAGAAGCCGCACATGACAGTTTTTCTACCTGGTGCGGCTGCTCGTCCGCTTTATCGCGCCAAGCGACGTATGGCCGTAAGCACAAGTGTCATACGCAAGCCTTAGGCTCAAGCCTGCCCGCGACTTTCGCCACTGGAGAGACCCATGAGCCAGAAACTACGAGTTCTGTTCGTTTGCATCGCCAACGACGCCCGTTCGCCGATGGCCGAAGCGCTATTACGCCATCTTGAACACGACCATTTTGAAGCCTACAGCGCCGGCATCGAGCCAACCGAAATCGACCCGCGCGCCCTGGAAACGCTGGAACACGCCGGCATTTCAACTGAAGGCCTGCGCAGCAAAGCCCTGGAAGAATTTCAGGATCACGAGTTCGATTATTTGATCGATCTTTGCGACAAGTCGTCTAACGAAGAACAGGTGCTGCCGCGCTCGGCGCAGGTGCTGGTCTGGAACTTCGTGGACCCCACCACCAGCGACCAGCACGACCCGTTTCGCCATGCGTTTCAGGAATTGAGCGACCGGGTGCGGATGTTTACCTTGGTTAAAAACCGTGACATCGAGTAGCAGCGCAACGCTGCTGGATGCTTTGTTGGCTTTAGGGGGAAGTGCATGTCGTTGGTGAACAACATCGTGGCCCATGTTCTGCAATTGGAAGTGGCACTTTTTAATGCAGTCGCACGCTTGGAAAGCAGCACCGACAGCGAAGCGCTGCATGACATACGTACCTCGGTACGGCGCTTGCGCAGCGTATTGCGCCCACTGCGCGGGAGCCGAGGCGTTGAGGCATTGGAAGATGCAGCGAAACGCGTGGGCGCATTGACCACGCCGATTCGAGACCTTGAAGTGCTCGCCGGTGAGTTGCGCGAGCGGGGGCTTGAGGCGCAGGCGCAGGTTCGTGAGCAGCGCCTGGCCGAGCATTACCGCCAGGTGGTGCGCAGCAGCGAGTTGCGTGATTTGTTCGTTGGTTTGGATCTGTGGCCACACGCCATACGCGCCGCCGAGCGCGCCGGGGAGCTGGAAAATTGGCCGGCGCAATTGCAAAAGCGCCTGCATAAACAGCAGGTCAAATTGCTGAAAGCCCTGAGCAACAGTGGCGACGATCCGCATCGCCTGCGTTTGTTGATCAAACGCAACCGTTATGCCGCCGAGGCGTATCCGAAACAGAGTCCACTGTCGGCCGAGTCACGCAAACTGCTGAAAGCTACACAGAGCGGCTTGGGCGCCTGGCACGATCGACATCAGTGGAGCCTAAAAGCCGAGCAGGAATCGGATCTGTTGCGCTTGGAAGACGCATGGCGGCGCGAAGGTGCCGCCATGCTCAAAACCACAGAGGCCAAACTGCGTAACTTGCAGGCCAGTCTGAAAAAGGATTGACTGCGAAGACAGCGCGGTCAGGGAACGAGCGCGCTGAAAAAGTCTGTAGTCGCGTTCGCAGATCCGTATAGGAGTATTCGCATAATGTATATTATGTTAAATCCGCTATACACATCGAAGCTTAACCAGCCCTTCATTTAACCGCTGCAGCAATTTAGGGTTCGATTTAAGGAAACGCACTTTCAGACGTCCTCTTCTTCCGCTTGGAACACTTCGATCAGCATTGCCCGCCAGGGAGAAGCCAAGCCCGCGCCGGCAGTAGTCGTCGAAAAATCTGCCGTCGATCCCTGATTGTCAGCCTAATCTGGTGGCCTCGCTCACCGTCAGGCTTAAGCACAACAGAAATGTGCCGATAGCCCAATATCGCCTGCACAAGCGGCCTCTAGCCTGAGGTCGTCACTTACCTTGGGGACACCGGCAATGAACATTAAGCAAAAGCTGACCTGGGCCTTCGGCGCCATCGCCAGTGTCCCCATTCTGTTGGTGGCCGCCGTGGTAATTTTCAATCTGCGCTCTCAGGCGCAGGCCGATTTCATCGAAGGCAGCGGGCGCGAAATTCGCCAGATAGACAACGCCATGGACATGTTTTTCCGCGGCATCAGTGAGAACGTCGAGTATGTCGCGTCGCTACCGCTGGTGGCGTCGGCTACCGAGCTGAGCAATTACACCAATAGTGATGCGAGCAACACGCCGCTGACACCTTCCAGTAAAGAACTGGAGGTCGAGTTTGGCCGCTTCGCCAAGGCGCACCCCACTACGGCGTATCTCTCTTACGGGCGTATCGACGGTGGCTATGCCACCTGGCCCGCCGACACGACACTGAGCAAGTACGATCCGCGCGTACGTCCCTGGTACAAAACGGCTGTGGCCAATCCGGGCAAAACGGTGCGCACCGCCGCTTACTACTGGGCCCCGGACGACGCGGTGCTTATTGGTACCGTCCGCACGGTGAACGATGAGCAAGGCGCTCTAGCGGGCGTCGTTGGCCTGGATGTTTCGGTCAAGCAACTGACCGACCTCATTAAGCAGATTCGCCTTGGCGAAACCGGTTACCTCATGCTCGTCGAGGAAAGCGGCAACGTGCTGGTCGATCCGAAAGATGCCAGCCATAACTTCAAGTCCTTGGCCGACCTGGGCGACGGTTATTCGAAACTGGCTGGGGTCAAGGGCTTCGTTCAGGTTGAGCTCAACGGCAAGCACTACATGGCTCATGTCTGGCCCTCCCCTACGCTTGGCTGGAACTTCATCGGGCTTATCGAGAATGACGAAGTCATGGCTAAAGCCAACGCGCTTGCTTGGCAGATCGGCATCATCGTGGCGGTGTTGGCCACCGTGTTCGCGCTGCTGGGCGCGGTGTTCGCCAACGTGATCGTCAACCCGATTCATGGGGTGGCAAGCGGGCTGCAAGATATCGCCCAAGGTGACGGCGATCTCACGCGCAACCTGGCGGTAACTGGCAACGACGAGACGGCGTCGCTGGCGAGGTGGTTCAATCAGTTCCTCGGTGCCATCCGCCAACTGGTGCAACGGATTATCGAGGCCTCCACCGCGTTGCGTCACACCTCTGACGGATCTACGCGGGTGGCGCAAGAAATGAACGATGTTGCCGAGCGCCAGCGAAGTGCTGTCGAGATGGTTTCCACCGCGTTCAATGAAATGGTCGCCACCGCCAACGAAGTCGCTCGTTCGTGCAGCGCCGCCGCCAACTCCGCCGATGACGGTCAGCGCCAAGTGCACACCGGACAAACACAGATTGAAGGCGCCACACAAAGTGTTCAGCGTCTAAGCGAAAACCTCAGGCAGTCGGCTGACTCGCTGAAAGAGCTGGAGCAGGACAGCCACAACATCAACAAAATTCTCGACACCATTCGCTCCATTGCCGAGCAAACCAATCTACTGGCGCTGAACGCTGCCATCGAGGCCGCACGCGCCGGCGAACAAGGTCGAGGCTTTGCAGTGGTTGCCGATGAAGTACGCGCTCTGGCGCAGCGCACTGCGGTGTCTACCGGCGAGATCGACACGCTGCTCGGCGGCTTGGCGCGTCGCACTCAAGAAGTGACCAAGCAAATGCAAAGCAGCTTGGAGATGTCGCGCAATAGCGTGGAAAGAATTGGCGAGGCCAGCGTCAGCTTCGAACACATTCGCGGCGCGGTGGACCACATACGTGACCAGAACACCCAAATCGCCACAGCCGCCGAAGAGCAGCACCACGTCGCCGAAGACATCAACCAACACATCGCACAAATCCAGCATGACGCGTTGCTGGTAGAGAAGCTGGCGCAGTCTGCGCACAGCGACTCGCAAGAATTGGCCGGGCTTTCAGAGCAACTACAAGGCTTGGTTGGACGGTTCAAAGCGTAACTACGGGCCTCGGCCTTAACGGTTTTCGCCACCCCCAAAAAAATGCGTTCGGCCCGTCAACAACCCAGGCCGAACGCATTCATTGCTCAGTTACCCCAGCCAACCACGCCTTTGATTTCCAGAAAGTCGTGAATGCCCCAGCCGGCATATTCACGCCCGTTGCCGGATTGTTTGTAGCCGCCGAACGGGGCGAAGGTGTCCCAGTCCGGGTAGTTGAGGTACACGGAACCAGCGCGCATGCGCCCCGCTACCTTGCGGGCATGTTCGATGTCGCCGGATTGGATATAAGCGGCCAGCCCGTAAACGGTGTCGTTGGCCATTTCGATGGCCTGCTCTTCGGTTTCGTACGGAAGGATCGACAGCACCGGGCCGAAGATTTCTTCGCGTGAAATGGTCATCTGCGGTGTGACGTTGCCGAATACGGTTGGCCGCACGTAGTAACCACTGCTCAGGCCTTCGGGTCGGCCCAGGCCGCCGGTTACCAGGGTGGCGCCCTCCTCTATGCCTGCAGAAATCAGGCCCTGAATCTTGTTGAATTGCGCTTCGCTGATCACCGGGCCGAGGGTGGTGGTTTCCTCATTCGGGCTGCCGGTGACCATGGCTTCAGCGGTGGCTTTGGCAATTTCCAGGGCGCGGGCGTGGTGGGTGGCGGGCACCAACATGCGGGTCGGTGCGTCGCAGCTCTGGCCGGAGTTGGAGAAGCAGCCTTGCACGCCTTTGCTCACGGCCACTTCCAGATCGGCATCGGCAAGCACGATATTTGCCGATTTGCCGCCCAGTTCCTGCGCAACGCGTTTCACCGTATCGGCGGCGGCTTTGGCCACAAGAATGCCGGCGCGGGTTGAGCCGGTGAACGACACCATGTCCACTTTCGGGTGCGCCGTCAGCGGCGCGCCAACATCCGGGCCGTTGCCGTTGACCAGGTTGAAAACGCCAGCAGGAACGCCCGCTTGGTGCAGAATTTCGGCGAAGATAATGCCGGTCAACGGCGCGATTTCACTAGGCTTGAGCACCACGGTGCAACCGGCGGCAATGGCCGGCGCCACCTTGCAGACGATCTGGTTCAGCGGCCAGTTCCACGGGGTTATCAACGCGCATACGCCAATCGCTTCACGCACTACGCGGGTGCTGCCGTGCTGCTCGCTGAATTCAAATTTTTCCAATGCGCTGATGGTGCTTTCCAGGTGCGCGCGACCGCTCCAGATTTGCGCGTCACGGGCAAAGTGCAGCGGTGCGCCCATCTCCTGGCTGACGGCGCGGACCAAGTCTTCGTAGCGCAGGTTGTAGACGCGCAGAATCTCTTTCAGCAGTGCCAGGCGCTGTTCGACGCTGGTGATCGAAAACGCCGGAAAGGCTTTGGCAGCGGCGTTCACGGCCTTGTCGACGTCGGCGGCGTTGCCCACGGCAATCTTGATAAAGGCTTGTTCGGTGGCCGGATTGATGACGTCGAGCGTCTGGCCGGATTCAGCGGCAACCCACTGGCCGTCGATGTAAAACTGTTGTGCGTTGTTCATGGTGCCCTCGCTTGAGAATTGGCCGACTTAGCTGTTGCTTGGGAAAGCGAACTGCGCCGCTTCGTGACTGGCACGGCGCGGCCAGCGCTGGGTGATGGCTTTCTTGCGGGTGTAGAACCGCACACCGTCAGGACCATACGCATGCAGGTCGCCGAATAGCGAGCGCTTCCAGCCGCCGAAGCTGTGGTAGCTCACGGGCACCGGCAGCGGCACGTTGACGCCGACCATGCCCACCTCGATTTCATCGCAGAACAGCCGCGCTGCTTCCCCGTCGCGGGTAAAGATGCAGGTGCCGTTGCCATATTCGTGATCGTTGATCAATTGCATGGCCTCCTCCAGGCTGCCGACCCTCACTACGCACAGTACCGGGCCGAAGATTTCGTCGGTGTAGATGCTCATGTCGCGGGTCACGCGGTCAAACAAGGTGCCGCCGACGAAGAAGCCGTTTTCATTGCCGGCCACCTGCAAGTCGCGGCCGTCCACCACCAGTTCTGCACCCTGGGCAACGCCGGCATCGATGTAGCCTTTGACCTTGTCGCGCGCCGCGCCGGTAACCAGTGGGCCCATGTCCAGGCCGCAGCTCGTGCCGGCACCGATCTTCAAGGCACGCACTTGCGGCACCAGTTTGGCGATCAGGGCATCGGCAATCTGCTCGCCCACGCACACCGCCACCGACAACGCCATGCAGCGTTCGCCGCAGGAGCCGTAGGCCGCGCCCATCAGTGCGCCGACGGCGTTATCCAGGTCGGCGTCGGGCATCAGCACGGCGTGGTTTTTCGCCCCGCCAAGGGCCTGCACGCGTTTGCCGCGCTTGGTGCCTTCGCTGTAGATGTATTCGGCAATTGGCGTAGAGCCGACAAAGCTCAGGGCTTTCACATCCGGCGACTCGATCAGGCCATCCACGGCTTCCTTGTCGCCGTGCACCACGCTCATTACGCCTTTAGGCAGGCCGGCTACGATGAGCAGTTCGGCGATATACAAGGTCGAGCTGGGGTCGCGTTCCGACGGTTTGAGAATGAAGCAGTTGCCGCAAACAATGGCGATCGGGTACATCCACAGCGGCACCATTGCCGGGAAGTTGAACGGCGTGATGCCGGCAACCACGCCTACCGGTTGCAGGTCGGTCCAGGCGTCGATATGCGGGCCGACATTGCGGCTGTAGTCACCCTTGAGCAACTGCGGCGCGCCACAGGCGAATTCGACGTTTTCGATGCCGCGTTTCAGTTCGCCCGCCGCATCTTCCAGGGTTTTGCCGTGCTCTTCGCTGATCATCTGGGCGATGGTCGCTTCGTGCTGTTCCAGCAATTGTTTGAAGCGAAACATCACCTGCGCGCGTTTGGCGGGTGGCGTGTTGCGCCAGGCCGGGAAGGCCGCTTTGGCGACGTCGATGGCCTGTTGCAAGGTGGCGCGATCGGCCAGCGCCACCTGGCGAATCACCGCGCCGGTAGAGGGGTTGTAAACGTCGGCGGTGCGGCCGGTGCCGGGCACGCGCGCGCCGTTGATAAGGTGTGGAACAGTGCTGCTCATAACGCTCTCCAGGGCCGCAGCGCTCGGCTGCGCCGGGCCTGTCATAAAGGGTTCAGGCTTTGACGGCGGCCTGCAGGGCGATTTCCACCAAAATGTTGTCGGCGGCCATATTGGCTTCCACGGTGGCACGTGCCGGCAGCGCGTCCTGCGGCACCCACTCGCGCCAGACCGCGTTCATCGCGGCGAAGTCCTGCACGGCATGCTTGAGCCAGATTTGTGCGAACAGAATGTGCGACTTGTCCGAGCCGGCCTCGGCCAGCAGCGCATCGATTCGCGCCAGCACCTGGGCGGTTTGCCCGGCCACATCCTGGGTGCGGTCGGCGGGCACCTGGCCGGTGATGTAAACGATGCCGTTATGCACCAGTGCGTGACTGAGCAGACCGGGGTTGGGTTGCAGACGGTTAATGGTCATGGACGAGGCTCCGTAGTGGGTTGGTCAGGAAATTTTCAGCACGGTACGGCCAACCAGTTGGCCTTTGCGCATGCGGTCGAAGATGTCGTTGATGTCGTCGAGGCGTTCCAGGCTGATCTGCGCTTTCACTTGCCCACGGGCGGCAAACGCGACGGCTTCGTGCAGGTCTTGGCGGGTGCCGATGTTGGAGCCGGTGATGGTCAGCTCCCAGCCGCTGATGCTGGAGATCGAGGCACGCACGGCGTCGGCGTCGCCGCCGGGCAAGCCGATAAACACCGCTGTGCCGCCTGGGCGCAGCATTTTTACCGACTGCTCGAAGGCTGCATTGGCGGTGGCCGTTACCAGCACTGCATGCACGCCGCCGGGAATGTTGTCCTTGAGGGTTTGCACCGGGTTGTCGAGGGCGTTGACCAGCACCTCGGCGCCATAGCTGCGCGCCAGTTCCAGCTTGTCGGCGCCGACGTCGATGGCCGCAACCCGCAGGCCCATGGCGATGGCGTATTGCACGGCCACATGGCCAAGCCCGCCGATGCCCATCACCGCCACCCACTGCCCGGGCCGTGCGCCAGAGCGCATCAGGCCACGGTAGGTGGTCACGCCGGCGCACAGTATCGGCGCCAGCGCATACAGGTCGGTGCCTGCCGGAATGCTGGCGACAAAGGTCGCCGGCGCGATCATGTATTCGGCATAGCCGCCCTGCTTGCTGTAGCCGGTCGACTCGCGCCGCGCACAGATGGTTTCCATGCCGCCCAGGCAGAATTCGCAGGTGCCGCAGGCGCTGTACATCCACGGCATGCCGACGGCGGTGCCGATGGCCAGCTCGGTTACGCCAGCGCCGAGGGCGGCAACGTGGCCGGTAATTTCATGGCCAGGAATCAGCGGCAGTGTGGGCAGGTCGGACCAGTCACCGTCCATGGCGTGCAGGTCGCTGTGGCACACGCCGCAGGCGACGATGCGGATCAGAATCTCGCCGGGGCCGGGTTGCGGAATCGGCACCTGCTCGATGCGCAGCGGCTCGCCAACGGCATGCAAAACGGCGGCTTTCATGGTTTGGCTCATTGCGTTGTCCTCAATGTTCCGCCCGCAGATTCGGGCAATTCGGCGCCTATACCGCGGGCCGGAGCCCGCAGCAGGAGTAGCTGTGAAAGGGAGCCTGCGCGTTAGCCCACGGGACGCAAACTGCGCGATGCGCTGGCGATGGTGCGCGCGGCGTTGATCACTTTTGGCGCCAGTTGCTTGCGCGCATCGTCGAGGGTCCATCGGCTGAACGGCACGGAAATACCCACCGCGCCCAAGGGATAACCATCGGCGTTGACCACCGCAGCCGCCACGCTGATGTCACCGGCGAAATACTCTTCCTGCGCGAAGGCGTAACCCTCGCTGCGCGATTCGGCAACGATGGCGCGCAGTTGCTCCAGGTCGGTCACGGTGGTGGCCGTGTAGCTCTGGCGGTCCGAGGCCTGAAGAATGGCGTCGGCTTCGGCGGCCGGCAGCGCGGCCAGGTAGGCGCGCCCCGCTGCTGTGCAGTACATCGGCAAATGCCGGCCCAGCGGCATATGAATGGAAATCTGCTTGTGGCTGGGAAAGCGCGCCACATAGAGCATGTCCAGCCCGCACGGTTCGAGCAGGTTGCAGCTTTCTTCCACGTCGCGGTTGAGCTCATGCAGGTAGGGATTGGCGCGCTCGATCAGCTCGCTGGTTTGCAACAACTCGGTGCCCAGATCGAGGGATTTGGGCGCCAGGCGAAAGCGCTTGGTCACCGGTTCCTTGTACAGATACCCAAGTGCTTCGAGGGTAAATGCCGAACGCTGCACGGTGCTCTTGTTCAGCCCGGTGGCTTCAGCCATTTCGACCAGGCTCATGCTCGGGCGCCCGGCGCGAAAGGCAGTCAGCAGTGCCAAGCCCTTCGACAAGGCAGTGATGAACAGTGGCGAGTCTTCCAGAGAGCTCATGGGTTTTATCCTTGTTTTGCCGATAACGGCACATCAATCACGGTGCGTTTCAATTATTCAAAATGGCTCAACACAATGCCCGGCTCCACCACCGGCTGATTGCGTTCAAAGCGGTCGACGGCAAACGGCCGCATGCGCTCGTCCACCTCGCCGCTGACGATAACTTTGGCCAGCAATTCACCCGCAGCCGGGGCGCCGGCATGGCCGTAACACCAGCCCGCGCTGATAAACAGGCCCGGCAACTGCTGATGCGCGCCCAGCAGCGGGCCAAAATCTTTGGAGATATGCACCAAGCCGGCCCATTGGCGCAAGATCCGCGCGTGGCCCAGTTGCGGAAACATCTCCAGATACGCTTTGGCAGTGGCCGCCATCACCGGCACATCGGCATTGAGCGTGTGCTGCGGACGTTCCGCCACTTCGGCCCCGCCCACCACTTCGCCGCGCGCAGTCTGGTGCATGTAGCAGAGCCGATCCAGCAGTGCCACGGCCGGGCCAATCAGCGGGCGCATCGGTTCCAGCGCCATGGCTTCCAGGCGCATCGGATAACCATCCAGCGGCACGCCGGCCAGTTGCGCCAAGCGGTTGCTTTCAGCGCCGCCGGCCAGCACCAGGGTGTCGGTGGCGATGCGCTGCTCACCCACCCTCACCCCGCTAATGCGCCCGGCGCTCTGGTCGATGGCGGTGACTTCAGTGCGGTAAAAAATCTTCACGCCGCGCGCTTCGCAAGCCTGACGATAGGCATACATGGCCGCATGATGGGGCGCCACGCCGCTGTCCGGCAGGTGCACGGCCGCACTCACACGCTCATGGGCCAGGGCCGGCAACACCTCGCGCAGCCCGGTGGCAGTCAGCAGGCTGGAATTGATGCCGCACTCGCGGTGCACCTGCAGCGTGCGGTCGAGCATGGCGGCCGTGCTGCTGCGCTCGCCGACCATGGTGTAGCCGCGCCGCGAGTACATCACGTTCTCGCCAAGGCGCTTCGAAAGGCCCTGCCACAGGTGGCACGAATGGGCGAAAAAGCGCGTCCACTCTGGCGAGCTGAAGGCGCCGCGAATCAGCGTGCCGTTGCGCCCGGACGCCCCGCTCTGCCAGTAACCGGCATCCAGCACGAGAATGTCGCGCACGCCCAATTCAGTGAGGTTGAAGGCCAGCGACAAACCTTGAATGCCGGCGCCGACGATGATGATCGAGGCCTGGCTTGGCAGTGCATGAGCGGCCGTCATTGCAGCGGCTCCACACAATCGACCAGCCCCGCCGCCTGCGCCACGCTCAGCGCCCGACGTGGCGGACGCAGCGTTGGCCGTGGCAATGCCGACAAGGCCAGGCCGCTGCGGGCGCTGACCAGTGCGCGCAGCGAATCCCAGCACGGCTGGCCCTGACAGGGGCCCATGCCGCATGAGGTCAGGCGCTTGATCACTTCCAGGTCAGTAATGCCCTGCTCCACCAGCGCCTGCACCTCATGGCACGACACATCGAAACACGGGCACAGCAGCGCGGCATGGCGCGAGGCGGCGGCTACCGGCAACGGCTCATCCGCCAATGCGGCCGAGCCGACGGTACGCAGGCGGCTGTCGCGCACTTCGCGCAGTTGCAGCAAGCCATCGGCGCGACTTTGGAAACTCAGGCTCGCGTCAGCCAACCACGGCCCCGCGTGCACAACGGCATCACAGGCCACACGGTCAGCGAACCGCGCAGCCTTTACGCGATGGCGTCCTTCCACACGGTGCAGCTGCGCTACCGGGCGCACGGCGACCACGTTGACGCCCAGTTCGGTCAGGCGCGCGGCGACGGCGTGTTCATCCCCCGTACCAACCACCACCACGCGCGCACCCGTTGCCACGGCCTGTTCGTGGGCCATAAGCAATGCGGTTCGCGCATCCATTACCCCAGGCAGCCAGATGCCCGGCACCACCGGCGGGCAGGCGCGGCGGCCAGTGGCCAGAATGATCTCGTCGGCTTCCAACGCCACGGCACCGAGTGTTGCGTCATGCGGGGCGCCAAGCAGCAGTTCGCCCTCGCGGTAGGCGCCAAACACCTCGACGCCAGTCACCAGTTGTACGCGTTCATCCAGTTGCGGACCCGGCGTACCGAAACTTTGCGCATAGCGCGCCACGCCATGGCCTCGGGTTACCAGCACCACGCTGCGCCCCGCCGCTGCGGCTCTGTTGGCAGCGCCGCAGCCGGATGGGCCCGCGCCGATTACCAGCACATCGGCACTCAGGCGCCGGGCCATCGGCACCGCTATCTGCCCGATACGCTCAGGCGGTTTCGCCGAACCGGCGAGAAACGCCAGCAGCGCTTCCCAGCGCTGAAACAAGGCGCTGCCGCTGGGCACCAGGTTGGTGTGTTCGAAGCCGCCCTGGATCCAGCTGGCCGGAATCAGGCGCGACAAACGCAGCACATCGAGGGCCGGCGTCGGCCAGCAGTTCTGCATGTCCACCTTGGCCCCGGCTGTGACCGGCAGCAGGTCCAGGCGCACATTCGGCACGCCATTCACACGCGCCAGAACGCCGGCCACGTAGCTGCCGGAGTAGCCCAGCGGCCGGTGTGATTTGCGCGTCCAGGCCAGGGTGCGAATGCCATTGGCCAGCAGCGCGGTTGCCAGGCTTTCGCCCTGGCGGCCTTGCACGCGGCGGCCGTTCCAGAAGAACTCGAGCACCTGCGGGTTGGCGTGGGCCAGCCGGATCATGCCGCGGCCCTTTTGGCTTTGCGCTGGGCCATGATGCTGATGCACAGCATGATGATCGACAGCAGGGTCATCAGCGTGGCGACCACGGCAATCAGCGGATCGATTTCCGAGCGCAGCGAGCTGAACATTTTCTTGGTCAGGGTGGAGCTGTCGCCGCCGCTGATAAACAGCGACACCACCGCTTCATCCAGGGAAATGGCGAAGGCAAACATGGCCGCTGCAATGACCGAAAAACGAATCTGCGGCAGCGTCACGTCGAAGAACGCGCGCAGTCGCGTGGCGCCCAGAATGCAGGCCGCCTGCTCCTGGGTCATGTCGTAACTGCGCAGGCCGGCGCTGACGTTGATCACCACATAGGGCAAGGCCAGCAGCGTATGCGCCAGCACCAGACCGGGAATCGTGTTGTTCAGGTCAAAGCGGGCGTAGACGAAGAACAGGCCGATGGCGATAAAAATGGTCGGCACGATCATCGGCGCCATCATCAGACCACGCAGCACGCCGGTTACCCGCGACTGGGTAACATGCAGCGAATACGCCGCCGCCGTGCCCAGCGTGGTCGCCAGCAACATGGTCAGCGTTGCGGTCAGCAGCGACACACCGGTGGCGCTGCGCCATTCCAGCGAGGCGAAATAGCTGAAGAACGGCTCCAGGCTGAACGACTTCGGTGGAAAGCTCAGGTAGCGCGCATCCGACAGCGACATGGGAATCACGATCAGCGTCGGCAACACCAGAAACGCCATGGTCGCCAGTACCAACACGTAGAGCCATGCGCCGGTCACCGCCGCCAGCAGGTTTTGTTTGAGTCGGGCCATGATTTACTCGCTGCGCCGGCTGAGGCCGACGCTCTTCTTGACGATAAACAACATAAGCAAGGTGGCCACCAGCAGCACCACGCCCAGCGAAGAGGCGGCGCCCCAGTTGGCATACATCGACACGTCGCTTTCGATGCGCATCGAGATCATCTGCACCTTGCCTCCGCCCAACAGCGCCGGCGTCACGTAGAAGCCCAGGGTAATCACGAACACCAGCGTGGCGCCGGCCGCCAGGCCCGGCAGTGACAGCGGCAGAAACACATCACGAAAGGCCCGCGACGGCGACGCGCCAAAGGTGGCGGCTGCCTGGTTGTAAATCGGGTCGATGCTTTTCATCGCCGCAAACAGCGGCAGAATCATGAACGGCAACATGATGTGCACCATGCCGATCACCGTGCCGGTGAGGTTATGCACCAGCGACAGCGGCGCATCGGTCAGGCCCAGGCTCATCAACAGATCGTTGGCGATGCCACGGCGCTGCAGAATGATCAGCCAGGCATAGGTGCGCACCAGCAGCGACGTCCATAGCGACACCAGCAGCAGCGCCATGGCCAAATTGGCCAGCCAGCGCGAGCCTTTGATCATGAAATAGGCGTAGGGGTACCCGATCAGCACGCAAACCAGCGTGACGATGATGCTGATCTTGAAGGTCTGCACAAAGGTCAGAACGTAAATCGGCTCCAGCAAGCGCGTGTAGTTTTCGATGGTCAACTGGCCTTCGGCGTCGAACAGTGACAGCCAGAACAGCCAGCCAATCGGCAGCACAAACGTCAGCAACACCAGCAGCAGTGCGGGCAGCCCGGTGCCGAACAGAAACCAGCGCTCACGCCGGCCGGCGCCGCGCAGTTCGCGCGCGTTCAGCGCGTTGGCGCCGGCGCTCATTGGTCGTCTCCCACCACCAGCGTGTCTTGCAGGTGCAGGCCGAGCACCACGGCTTCGCCACGCTCAGGCAAACGGTTGCTTTCCGAGCTGCGGGTAGGCCGGCGAATGGCCACGGCCATGCCCTCGCCCAGGTCGATCTGCACCAACTGGCTTTCGCCCTGGAAAATCACATCGGTCACGCGGCCATGCAGCAGGTTGTAGTCGCTGGCATCGGCCGTGACGAATTGCAGCTTCTCGGGGCGCACCACCAGGCTCGGATTCTTCACGCTGGCGGCCACGCCGGCACCGCGCACCGGGCGGCCCTGAAACAGCGGCTGGCCGTCTTGCAGGGTGATCGGCAGGCAGGACGATTCGCCGACGAACTCGGCGATAAAGCGGTTGGCCGGACGCTCGTACAGGTTCACCGGCGTATCGATCTGGCGAATGCGGCCCTGGCTCATCACAGCAATGCGGTCGGACATGGTCAGCGCTTCGCGCTGGTCGTGGGTGACGTAAACCACCGTCATGCCCAGGCGTTCATGCAACCGGCGCAACTCCAGTTGCATGGTTTCGCGCAGACGTTTGTCGAGGGCCGAAAGCGGTTCGTCCATCAACAGAATTTTCGGTTCAAAGACAATGGCGCGGGCCAGGGCGATACGCTGGCGCTGCCCGCCCGACATTTCGGTAATGCCGCGTTCGATCAAGTGATCCAGCTCAACGGTCGCCAGCGCCGCTTCCACGCGCTTGCGAATGTCAGCGCGCTTGAAACCGCGCAGCTTCAGCGGATAGGCCACGTTCTGGAACACGTTCATATGCGGGAACAGCGCGTAGCTCTGAAACATCATGCCCACGTCGCGCTTGTGCGGCGGCTCGAACACCATCTCGCGGCCAGCAAAGCGAATGCTGCCGGCATCCGGGCGCACAAACCCGGCCAGTGCCATCAGCAGCGTGGTTTTGCCGGAACCGGAGGAACCGAGCAAAGACAGGAATTCGCCGCTTTTGATATTCAGCGAAACATCATCCAACGCAGCAAAGCTGTCGTAGGTCTTGGTCAGGTTCTCGATGTCGATGGACATCGAAAGTTTATGTTCTTGGGACATGCTCACACTCGGCACAGTGGACGTCTTGCGCCCTTTTTCGTAGAGGAGGCGCCTGGGCGCCCCACCCCGTTCAACAGATCAACGCACAGCTTACCTGGCCACAAACAGGGCGAACCGTTGACGCACCGCCTCCTGGTTTTTCACCCACCACTCAGGCGAAACGGCGACCACTTTGTCGATGTTCTGCGGTGAAGTGGGCAGGCGCGCCGCCAGCTCTTCGGTGATGATCGGCAGCTCATACGCCTTGGCGTTCACTGGCGAGTACGGAATCAACGTCGCCAGTTTGGCCTGGCTTTGCGGCAGCATGATCTGGGCGATGAGTTTCATCGCCAATTCCTTGTTAGCCGCGCCCTTGGGCACGATCAGGCAGTCATGGCTCAACAAAGCGCCGTCGAAGCTGTAGTCCACCGGTTCGCCGCTGGCTTTCACATCGCTGACGCGACCATTCCAGATCGCCAGGAAATCCACTTCACGGCTGCGCAGCAGTTGCGCCGAATCGGCACCGGCGCTCCACCAGTTCACCACCTGCGGCTTGATGCGCTCCAGCACCTTGATCGCCCGTTCCACGTCCAGCGGATACAGGTCTTTGGGCGCCACACCATCACCCAGCAGCGCCGCTTCCATGGTCAGCCATGGCTGGCGATACAAGGCACGGGCGCCCTTCACGTTCGGGTCGAAAAACTGCTGCCAGTTCTTCGCCACCGGCGCGCCGGTGTCATCGGCCCAAGCCACCACGGTGGCGTAAGCGTGGCTGGCAATCCAGTGGCTGGAGACCACGCTCTTGTCGACATCCTTGGCATTGATCACCGAGTAATCCAGCGGCTCGGCCAGGCCTTCCTGCTGGGCCTGGGCGCATTCGGTGCTGCCCAGTTCCACCACATCCCACTTCGGTTTGCCCGACATAACCTGGGCACGCACGGCCGCCAGGCCGTCCATGTTGTCTTCCTTGATGGTCACGCCCAGGGCTTTGGCTGCCGGCTCCAGATAGGCTTTGCGCTCAGCGTCTTGCAAGGCGCCGCCCCAGCCGGAGAACGTCAGGCTGTCGGCCACGGCCGAAAAACTTGCGCCCACTGCCAAGGCCGCAACGATGGCCGTGTGCATCATGGTTTTGTGTATGCGTTTCATGCCAGCGCCCTTTTAGTTTTGGATAAACAGGTCGAAACGACGCTGCACTTCAGCTTGGTTGGCTTGCCACCAGACCGGATCGAAGAACACCACCTTGTCGAGGTTGGCCGGTGCAGTTGGCAAGGTCGCTGCCATATCCGCCGGAATGATGCCGGTGTCGTACGCCTTGGTATTGATTGGCGGATTGGGGATCAACGTCACCAGCGTCGCCTGGCTGTGGGGCTTCATGATTTCGGCCACCAGCTTCATCGCCAGTTCTTTGTTCGGCGCGCCTTTGGGCACCACGACGCAGTCGTAATCCACCAGCGCGTGCTGGTAGGTGAAGTCGACGTCGTCGCCGGATTTTTTCAGGTCTTCAACCCGCGAGGCCCAGATCGACAGCGCATCCACTTCACGGCTGCGCAGCAGTTGCGCCGAATCGGTGCCGCTGCGCCACCAGTTGACCACCTGCGGTTTGATGCGCTCGAGCACTTTGAAAGCGCGATCAACATCCAGCGGATACAGCGCTTTGGGCGACACGCCATCGGCGATCAGCGCCAGTTCCAGCGTGGTGTACGGCTGGCGGTACATCGAGCGCGACGCTTTTACTTCGGGGTCGAAAAACGCTTTCCAGGTTTTCGGTGTATTCGGCCCGGCGTCATTGGCCCAGGCCAGCACCGTGGAATAGGCGTTACTGGCGATCCAATTCTTACCGTAGAAATTCTCGGCAACGCCGTCGGTGCTGATTACCGAATAATCCAGCGGCTCGGTCAGCCCTTGTTCCTGCGCCATGACACAGTCGTTGGAGGCCAATTCGACAACGTCCCACTTCGGCTTGCCGGACATCACCTGCGCACGCACAGCGGCCAGGCCGTCCATGTTGTCTTCTTTGATGGTGATGCCCAGCGCCTTCTCTGCCGGCTTCAAATAAGCCGTGCGCTCAGCGTCTTGCAGCGCGCCGCCCCAGCCTGCAAATGTGACGGTTCCAGCAGCCTGCACCTGGGCCATGGAACACAGGGAAATGGCCGCAGCCAAGCCCGCCATACGTGTATTGATTGATCGCATTTTCAACTCCTGAGCTTGTTGTAATTAGACAGTTGAATCGAACGCCCTGGGCGACAGTGCCCACATCACTCTTGTTGTAGTCGCGGGGTGGCAAGCACCCTTCGCGTGCTGCTGCGCTTATTGCGCGTCTTTGAATCGGTACCACGCGTATGCCAACCGCTGCCCGACGCGCAGGAACGGCTGAAAGGGGAAACGCTTTGGAATTTGGTGCAGAAAATCGACCCGGGTCGGGTGCTGTTCGCCGCTGACCATTTGCGCCAGACGCTTGCCGGCCTGCACCGAGAACGACACGCCGCTGCCCGCGTAGCCACCGGCGGAAAACACAGTGTCGGTCCCTGGCACACGGCAAATAAAAGGCAGCGAGTTTTCGCTGACGGCCACCCAACCGCCCCAGTTGTAATCCACCTCAATGCCGGCCAGCACCGGGAACTTGCGGCACAGCGCATCGTGCAGATTCTGCCGGTGCTGGGGGTTCTCGGCGTCTTTGCCGGTGATGGCGCTGCGTCCGCCGAACAGAATGCGGTCGTCCGGCAGGCGGCGGTAGTAAGAGAGCAGATTTCGCGTGTCGAACATGCATTCGCTGCCCGGCAGGCTGTGGCTTTTCTCGGCGGCGGTCAGCGGCCGGGTCACGATGATTTGCGAGTGCACCGGCAAAACGCGCCCGGCAGTTGCCGGGTTTAGGGTCGGCGAGGTGTAGCCATTGGTGGCCACCACCACCTTGCGCGCCGTCACTACGCCGCCGGGTGTCTGCAGACGGTGCACGCCGTTGGCGCTGGTCCAGCCCACCACGGGCGAGCCCACATGCACCGTGGCGCCAGCTTGGCGCGCCATGCGGTGCAGCCCCCACGCCAGCTTCAGCGGCTGCATGGAAAAGCCGTCGGGCATATACAGCGCACCAAACGACTCGGCGCCGGTGTGCACGCGTTGAACGTCGGCCGCACTGACCAGTTTGGCGCCGTATTTCAGCACGTCGTTGTACAACCCCACTTCACGCTTCAGCGCTTCGACATGCTTGGCATGGCTGGCCACCTTGAACACGCCATCGGGCTGCGCGTCGCAGCTGATCTGGCCGTCGCGAATCAGGCCGCGCACGGTGTTCAATCCCTCAGACATCTCATCGAAATAGGCTTTTGCCGTGGTCGCGCCGTAACGTTGAATCAGCTCCGACAGTGCCACTCGCCCACCGGAGATACGGGCGAAACTGCCGTTGCGGCCGCTGCAACCCCAGGCCACCTGATTGGCTTCGAGCACCAGTGCACGAACGCCATGCTGGCGTGCTAGGTGCAAGGCGCAGCTGAGGCCGGTATAGCCGGCGCCAATAATCGCCACGTCAACGTCTACAGCACCGCTCAGCGGGCCGTCGTCCTGCGGCGCGGCACCGGCCGTGTCCACCCAATAAGAGGGTGTATGCGGCGCGCCAACGCCAGGATGAGCATGGACAAGTGGATCGTACAATTTATGCTCCGTATCGCTGTGCGATTGATGAATATCACTTAAACGATATACTTGAGCAGATATTGACGTATGTCAATCGAGAATTGTGTTTCGGTGGCACGTGCGATCAAGGCGTGGCATAGCGGAAAAGCAGCGCCGACCCCAGATACACGGCAGGCGCAGGCGGCGCGTCACCTGCCGTCGCGTCCCGCGCGCTACAAAACTTGCCGCCCCGCTCCGCGCCATCTATACCCACTACAGCCGATCAGTCGAAGGAATCGATGATGCTGGGTATGGTATTCACCGAGTTCCTGGAAATGGTCGAGCAGCGCTATTCGCCCGCGCTGGCGGACCAGATGCTGAACGAAACTTCCCTGCCCAACGACGGTGCCTATACGGCTGTCGGCTATTACTCCCATGAAGAAATGCAGGCGCTGGTCGCCACGCTGGCGAGGTTGACCGGCAGCAGTGTGTCGATGCTGATCAAGGTCTACGGCGAGTTCCTGTTCGAGCGCTTCGTTGAAACCTACCCGCAGATGCTCGCGCACTGCCATGACGCGTTCAGCCTGCTCGCCAGCGTGGATGGCCATGTGCATCAAGAGGTGCACAAGCTCTACCCGCATGCGCAATTACCGTCGTTCGAAACCGCCGAGCACACGCCGCAGCATCTGGTGCTTATCTACCGGTCCAGCCGCGGGCTGGCTGACTTGGCCGAAGGTCTGATTCGTGGCTGCATTTACCACTACGGCGAAGCCATCCGCGTGCGCCGCCAGGACTTGCCCAGCGCGGCCGGCAGCAGCGCCACTCGCTTCGACATGACCCGCCAGTGAACGAAGAACTCTGGCAGCGTCGCCTGGATCGCGAGCGTCAGGCGCGCAAGACCGCCGAGCAATTGCTCACTGAAAAATCCCGCGAGTTGTACCTCAGCACGGTCGAGCTCAAGCGCGCGCTCAGTGCGTCGGAAGCTCAGCGCCGCCTGCAGTTGGCGCTGTGGGGAAGCGGCGAGCTGATCTGGGAATGGCAGGCGCAGGACAATCAGATGCGCCTGCATTATTTCTCCAACAATCCCGACGAAACCCTGAGTGAAACGCTGCCCTGGGCCGACTGGGTGCAGCGCTTGCACCCCGACGACCAAGGCCCCGCGCTGCTGGCTTGGAACGAGCACCTGTGCGGCACCTGCGATTACTACGATCTGGAATTCAGAGTGCGCAATACGCCGGCCGAAGCCTGGCTTTGGTTACGCACGCAGGGACGTGCCATCGAGCGCGGCAGCGATGGCCTGGCACAACGCATCACCGGCACCTGCAAAGACATCACCCGCCAGCGCGAAGCCGAAGAGCATCTGCGCCTGCTGGCCGCGGCGTTTGCCAATAACCGCGACGCCAATGCGGTGCTGACGGCAGACCGGCGCGTGCTGCAAGCGAACGCCGCGTTTCTCGAACTGATAGGCATCAGCGCCGCGCAACTGCCCGACCTGCAGTTCGACACGCTACTACTCGATGCCGACGACAACAGCCCATGGCCGGCGCTGAGCAGCGCCGATCACTGGCAAGGCGAACTCACCTGCGTGCGCCACAGCGGCCTGCGCATGCCCGTGGAGCTGACCAGCACACTGGTGCGAGGCCGCGATCAGCACGCCGGTCATCTGGTGTTGTCGCTGCGCGACATCAGCGAGCGCCGCCGTGCGGCGGATCATCTGCAGCACCTGGCTCGCCTCGACGTGCTCACGCAGCTGCCCAACCGCCTGCAGTTTCAGGAGCATTTGCAGCGCGCCTTGCAGCATCAGCGCAGCGGCTGTTACCTGGCGCTGCTGTTTGTCGATCTGGACGACTTCAAACAGGTGAACGACGCCTTCGGCCATGACATCGGCGACAGCCTGCTGCAACAAGTGGCCAAGCGACTTCAGCAGGCGCTGCGCCAGGGCGATCTGGTGGCGCGCTGGGGCGGCGACGAGTTCGTGGTACTGCTGGAATTGCGCAGTCACACCGAAGTGCTGGTGGTTGCCGACAAGCTGATTCGCGTGCTCAACGAACCCATGGACCTGGCCGGCCATATTCTCACTGCCACCCCGAGCATCGGCATCGCCTTGGCGCCGGAGCACGGCGAGGAAGCCGGCGATCTGCTGCGCCATGCCGACGCCGCCATGTATGTCGCCAAGCGCGAAGGCCGCAATCGATACGCCTTGTACCGCCCGGAGCTGAACGAGCAACTGGTGCATCGCATCAAACTCGCCAACCTGCTTCGCCGGGCACAAGCGCAAAACGAACTGAGCCTGGCGCTGCAACCAAAAATTCGCATGAGCGACCAGCGCATTGTCGGCGCCGAGGCCTTGCTGCGCTGGGACACCACCGAGTACGGACGCGTAGCGCCCGACACGTTTATTCCACTGGCAGAAGAACTTGGCTTGATCGTGCCCATCGGCCATTGGCTGGTTCGCGAGGCCGCGGTGTTACTCAACGACTGGCAGGCGCGCGGCTGGTCGTTATCGCTGGCGATCAACCTGTCGGCGCGCCAGTTGCGTGATGAACAATTGCTGCCGGTACTCACCGACAGCATGGCGCACTGTGATGCGCCGCCCGAGGCGCTGGAACTGGAGGTTACCGAGTCCATCCTGCTGGAAGACTCGGCGTTCGCCCGTCAACGCTTGCAAGCGCTGCGCGACGCCGGCTTTCGCATCGCCCTGGATGATTTCGGCACCGGCTATTCCTCCCTCAGTTACCTGAAAGAACTACCCCTGGACCGGGTGAAAATAGACCGCAGCTTTATCTCCGACCTGGAACAGTCGCCGCGTGGCCGCGCGCTGTTGTCGTCCATTGCCGGGCTGTGCCGCGCCTTGTCGCTGCAAACCACGGCCGAAGGTGTGGAAACGGCGGCGCAGCTGCAACTGGTGCAGGCCGAGGGGATCGACGAGGTTCAGGGTTATTTCTACTACCCCCCGCTCAGCATCGAGGCCTTCAACCGGCTGCTGGACACCCTCAATGGCGCACCGGTACATCCGGGGCTGCCGCGCTAACGCCTATTTCGGATTGCGGTAATACCCCACCGCCACCACGTAATTGCCCGCCTTGCGCAGCAACGCGTGTTTGTCTTCCACCTTGCCGGTCACTGGGTTTTTCCAGCGATAGTCGTAGCCGCCCTGCTCCTGCTTTGCCATCAGCGCCAGTATCGGTGCGCCGACGGGTTTGCCTTGCGGGTCGTGGATGGTGGCGAAGTCCACCCCGAGCAGGCGCAGGTTGTAGCCGTGGGCGACGTATCGGCGGGTGGTGAGGTCGATGACGAAGACGTAGAGGTCATCTTCGCGAAAGTCGGCGGAGAGTTCGTTGATGGCTTTGAAGCTCGCCGCCGGATTTCGCTCGATGGCCTGGGCGCTTTTGCTTAGCAGTTGCGCGGCTTGTTCGGGTGTGGCCCGTGGCAGGTAATGGCCGACGGCAATAATGCGTTCGCCCACGCGGCGGAAGAACACGCGTTTGCGCTCTACCCGGCCGTCTGCCCAGTTCCTCCACGGGTATTCGGCGTTTTGCACGCCCTCTTCTTCTTTGGTGTTCAGTGCCTCGGCAAACGCTGTGCGCAGTTCGGGCGGTAGCACCTTGTTGACGTTACGGCCGATCAGCACTGCCGACGGCCCGCCGCTGGCGAGCATGGTGCCGTGGGTGTCGACGACGAACACGTAGCGCTCACCGTCAATGAATTCGCCCTGGCGGCTAAAGGCGGCAAGCGCGGCGTCGCCCTGGGTGCGGTAGTAGTCCACGGCGCTGTCGAGCAGCTTGCGCGTCGCGGCGGACGGCTCCACGCCGGTTTCGGCACGGCAGGTTTGAGTAATCGAAAGCAAGGCCAGTACGGCGCAACCAATCGTTCGAATAATGCCCAAGGTTCAGCTCCTGGCGGCCGGTGCAGCCGCCTGTTCGGTATCAGGAAAGGCTATGGACGCGGCGGAAAAACCACGCCCACCTGCTTGGCGTATTCCATCCACGCGGCTTTGAGTCGCTGCACGGTTTCCGGCTGGGATGACGCCAGGTCGGTGGTTTCGCCACGGTCTTTGCTCAGGTCGAACAATTGCCATTGCGGTGGCTGCGGTGCTTCGCCAAAGCCGGTTTGCGGGCGCATGCCCAGCAGCTTCAGGTTGCCTTCGCGGTAATAGGCGTTGCCGAACAGCTCGCCGGCCAGCGCCGGGTTTTCATGGGCACTGCCCTGCCCGGTTAACAGCGGCACCATCGACTTGCCCGTGATTGGCTGTTTGTTGGCGTCGTTGGGGACGGGCAGTCCGGCGACAGCGAGAAACGTCGGCGCCAGGTCGTCGACCCGCGCGATGCCGCGCTCTATGCCTTGGCGATGAAGGCTTTTGGGCAGATTGATGATGGCCGGCACGCTGATGCCGCCTTCTGCGGTGGTGCCTTTGAACAGGTGAAACGGCGCGGCGCTGACTTCTGCCCAGCGCAGGCCATAGTCGATTTGTGAACCGCGCTGGCCGAGGTTGGCGTAAGCGTTGTCGGTGTGCGCGCCGGCCGGGTAGAACTGGGTGTGGTTTTCGCCAGCGGCACCGTTGTCAGACATAAACACAATCAGCGTGTTGTCGTACTGCCCGCTCTCGCGCAGGTAGCTCACCAGCCGGCCAATGTTATGGTCGAGGTTGTCGACCATGGCCGCGTAGATCTCCATCTTTCGCGCTTCGCTGCGTTTCTGCTCAGGCGTGAGCTGGTCCCAGCCAGGCAGCTTCGGGTTAACCGGAAGCGGCCTGGCTGCGACGGCTTCGGGTGACAAAATGCCGAGTGCCTTCATGCGCTCGATCCGGCTGGCGCGGACGCTGTCGTAACCTTGATCGAAACGGCCTTTGTATTTGTCCAGATACTCCTTTGGCGCCTGCAAGGGCCAGTGCGGCGCCGTGTAAGCGGCGTAGGCGAAAAACGGTTTACCGTCTGCCTTGTTCGCTTTCAGGTAGCTGAGCAATTTGTCGGTGTAGAAATCGGTGGAATAGAAATTCTCCGGCAGCTCGACTGGCTGGCCGTTCTCGCGGTAGTGCACCTGCTCGATTTTCGCCGGCTGCTCGCTGGCGGGCTTGAAGTGCGGTGCGCCCCCTTCCAGCAGGCTGAACGACTGCTGGAACCCGCGCTTGTCCGGGCCCTGATCGGCGTCCAGGCCCAGATGCCATTTGCCCACCATGGCGGTCCGGTAACCACCCGCTGCGAGCAGTTCGGCAATCGAGTAAGCGCGCCCGTTCAGGTAGCCCTCGTAGCCCGGTTTGCCGCGCTGAAACGGCTGCATGGCTTCGGCCATGGTGCCGAGCCCGACCAGGTGATTGTCGGTGCCGGACATCAGCATCGACCGGGTGATCGAGCAGGTCGGCGCGGCGTACATGCTGGTCATCTGCACACCGTTTTTCGCCAATTGATCCAGGCTTGGCGTATTGATTTCGCCGCCATAGCTGCCCAGGTCCGAGTAGCCCAGGTCATCGGCGACAATCAGCAAAATGTTGGGTGGCGTGGCGGCAAACGCCGAGCTGCACAGCAGCAGCGCGGCACTGAACAATCCGGCAGAAACGGCAGGCGAAAACGGCATACAGCTCTCTCTTGTTTTAGTCGTTGAAAATGGCCACAGCGCGAACGAACCCCGCCGACGCGTGTTTGATTTTGTAGGGGAAGCACGACACCACAAAGCCGTGGGCTGGCAGGGTTTCCAGGTTGGCGAGTTTTTCCATCTGGCCGTAACCGATGTCGCGCCCGGCCTTGTGCCCTTCCCAAATAATCGAGGCGTCGCCGCTCTCGGCAAAGCGCTCGCGGGTGTATTTGAACGGTGCGTCCCAGCTCCAGGCATCGGTGCCCACCACGCGCACTCCGCGTTCGAGCAGATACATCGTCGCTTCCCGGCCCATGCCGATGCCGGCTTCCAGGTAACCCGGTTGGCCGAACAAGGTGCCGGCGCGGGTGTTTATCAACACGATGTCCAGCGGCTGCAAGGCATGGCCGATGCGCGCCAGCTCGGCTTCCACTTCGTTGGCCGTTACCACATGGCCATCGGGCAGATGGCGAAAATCCAGCTTCACGCCGGGTTGCAGGCACCAGTCCAGCGGCAGCTCATCGATGCCAAACGCCGGCTTGCCACCGTCGGTGGTCGATGCGTAATGCCACGGCGCGTCCATGTGGGTGCCGCTGTGGGTGGTGATCTGTAAACGCTCGGCCGCCCACGACTCATTGCCGGGCATCTGCTCAAGCTCAAGGCCCGGAAACATGGCAGCCATTTCCGGCCAGCCTTGCTGGTGGTCCATGTAATCGATTTTCGGCAGCAAGGGTGGCGGGTCGGTGTAGGGGTTGTTGTCGAGGGTGACGGACAGGTCGACCAGACGTCGGCTGGGTTTAAACATGGGCAGGCGCTCCACGAAGTGCGGGTGGATTAAGGGAATTGCGGACCAGCGCGGCCACGCTGCCGTCATGGCTGAAACCGGCCGCGCGGGCCAGCGGTGTTTTCAGCGGCGGCAGTTGGCCGAACAGGCTTTCGAGTGCCGGCACGGGCGCGTAGGTAATCAGGGCGCGGCGCGCTTCGCCGTAGACGGCGGCCAGGGCATCGACCACCTGGGCGATGGACAACTGCAGCACCGGCAGCTGCCATACCCGCTGGTCAACGACTTGCCGTGGCGGCAGTTCGGCGGCGTGAATCAGGTTGGTGACGCAATGGCGTGCAGACATCCACCAGCAGGTGGCCTGCGGCGATACCGGGCAGCAATAGGCTTCGCCCTCGGCGAACGCGCGCATCAGGTCGCTCATGAATGCCGAGCGCAAGCCGTTGGGTTCACGCTGCCTTGCGACGATGCCGGGCAGGCGCACGGCGCGGCCATCCACTTCGCCGCGCCGGGCCAGGTCGAGCACCATGGCTTCCAGCATGGCTTTGTGGGTGGCGTACGACAGCTCGGGTTTGAGCGGCGCCTGTTCATTCATGCGCGCCGGCAGATTACCGCCGTACACCGCCACGCTGCTGGCGTACACCAGCACCGGCGGCCGCGCTCGGTTACGCAGTTGGTTGAGCAGCTCAAGGCTGGCGAGCAGGTTTACTTGGTAACCCAGCTCGTACTGCTCCTCGGCCAGCCCACCGGCAATGCTCACCAGGTGAAAGACCACGTCCACACCATCGGCCAGCACGCGGCGCAGCAGCGCGGCATCGGTAACGCTGCCGTCGTGGCGACGCACGCGCGGGTCGTCGGGTAAACCGTCGAGGTTTTTATCCAGCGCCAACAACGTGGTGATCGGCTTGCCGCACACCGTGCCGCGCGCCAGCAGGCAGCGCAGCAGTTCACGGCCGACGAAGCCATTGGCGCCGGTAATGAGCACACGCATCGGCGACTCCTTAGCCCTGGGCCTGAACGACGCGCTGATCGATACCGCCAAACAGCGACTGACCGTCTGCGCCCAGCACCTCCATGTGCACCCGGTCGCCGAAGCGCATAAAGCCGGTCTGCGGCGCGCCGTGGGCAATCATTTCAATCGCCCGGCGTTCGGCAATGCAGGCTGAGCCAACGCTGCGATCGCTGTTGGAGACCGTGCCCGAACCGATCACCGTGCCGGCACGCAAGCGCCGAGTTAGCGCCGCATGGGCGATCAGCTGGCCGAAGTGGAAATTCATTTCGCTGCCATGGGGATGGCCGAACCACTCGCCGTTCCACTGCACCTGCAACGGCAAATTCACGCGCCCTGCCCGCCAGGCTTCGCCCAGTTCATCGGGCGTGATCGCCAACGGCGCAAAACTGGAAGACGGCTTGGCCTGAAGAAAGCCAAAGCCGGTGGTCATTTCCCGTGGGGCCAGGGCGCGCAGGCTGACGTCGTTGATTTGCACGATCAGCTTGATGTGCGCCAGAGCGTCTTCGGCGCTGCAGCCCATGGGCACTTCGTCGACCAGCACACCGAACTCGCCTTCGAAATCGATGCCCTGGCTTTCGCTGGGCAGCGGGACGTCGTCGCGGCCGCCGATAAAATCATCACCTGCGCCCTGGTACATCAGCGGCGTAAGGTCCGCGCCTTCAATGGGCGCCAGGTTGAAGGCTTTTTGCATCAGCGCGCCGTGGCTCATGAAGGCCGAGCCGTCGCACCATTGGTAGGCGCGCGGCAACGGCGCCATGGCGTGTTCGGCGTCGAAGGCAAAGGCGCCCACGGCTCGCCCGGCGTTCAGTTCATCGGCCAGCAGGCGCAAGCGCGGCTCGGCGCTGGCCCAGTTTTCCAGGGCCTGCTGCAAGGTTTTAGCGACGGAGTCGGCTTGCAGCGCCCAGGCGTTGTCGCGGGACACCACTACCAGTTGCCCATCCCGTGCACCGTTTTTCAGGGTGGCCAGTTTCATTGCGCGTTCTCCTTCAATGGCGGCGCAAAGCGCCCGTCCAGCAGCACGAACACCATGCGTGCCATGTGTTCGGTGCGGTTGCTCCAGGCGTGGTTGGTGCCGCGTTGCACCACCACATCACCTCGGGCCAAGCGCACTTCTTCGTCGTCCAGAACCAGCCACACCTCGCCTTCGGTGACGATGCCGTAGTCCAGGGTTTCGGTGCGGTGCATCAGCTTGTGTTTGGAGTCGGCCGTGCCGGTGCCGGCATGGGCCTGGCCGATTTCGGCGAACGCAGCGGCGGCGTCTTCTGCGCTGATCGGGTTCTGCACGCTGTCTGGCGGAATATCCACCACGCGAATCACGCTGCCCGACGCTTCGGGGCTCAGTTGCAAGGGCTTGGCGGTCGGGTCGTCAGCGTTATCCAGCACGGCCGGGCTGCAGGTGCTGTTCCAGATTTCGTAAAACACCGTGCCGGGCACGGCAGCCAACGGGAACACGTTCGGCGTGGCGCCGCTGCTGGCGACCACCGCGCGGCCCTGGGCGTTGTGGCCGGTGACCACACGTTTGAAGCTGGGAAGTGCTGACATGAAGAGTCCTCGTGCGCTTACAACGGGGTGCCGATCACGGCGGCCCGGTTGGCGTTTTTCGGCAAGCCCAAACAGGCCAGTGCGATCAACAATTGCAAGGCGGCGACGATGCCCAGCGCCGTGGGCAGCAGCGTGTTTTCACCGTGGGTGATCGCCAGCACCACCAGCGGGCTGACAAATTCGCCGGCAAAGATGGCTGCGGTAAAACCACCCGCAGCGCGGCCGCGTTGGGGAAATCGACCTGGCTCATGATCCAGGTGATCAGCGTGGGCAGCATCAGACCGATGCCCAGGCCGTTGACCAGCACGGCGATCACCACCAGTGCATGGTTGCCTGCCACGGCCATCATCAGCCCGCCGATGCCGGCCAGAAAAAACGCCAGCAGCATCTGTTTGTGCGGTGCCAGGCCGCTGAGCATGCGAAAGCCGATAGCCCCGGCCAGCACACCGAGCTGGTTGGCGCCCATGGTCATGCCGATCTGCTGCGGCGCATCCACGTGCAGCAAGCTCAGCAGGTAACCGGCCTGCACCGGCACCACAAACAGGCTGACGCCGGCCAACACCGTAAGCACATACAGCGGCGCCAGGCGGCGCAGCGGAAACGGGCCAGTGTGCTCGACCGGGCCGGCGTGTTCGGCGTCGCCCTTGGGTTCCCACAACAAGCTCGCCATCAGTGGCAGAAACAGCAGGCCCACCGCATACAAGGCAAACGGCGTGCGCCAGCCGTTCTCGCCCAGCAGGCCGCCAACGGCCATGAACACCGCAGCGGAAAGCGAGGTCGCAACCATCTGCATGGCGAACAAACGCTCGCGGCGGGCGCCGTTGTAGTAGTCGCCCATCAGCGTGGTACAGCCGGTCATGATCGCCGCTTCCGCCAGGCCGATACCGGCGCGGCTGGCAACAATGGCGTGCAACGAATCCAGCCATAACGGCAACAGACCGCACACGCTGTACAGCAACATGGCAACCAGCAGCAGCGGCTTGCGCCCGACCTTGTCGGCCAGCAAACCGGCGAATGGTGCCACCAGGGCGATCACCAACGCGGGCAAGGTCAAGGCGATGGGCACTAGAACGGTGGCGCCGGGTGTGCTGGCGAAATGTTCCTGCATACGCGGCAGTACGGGTGCCAACAGCACCGCACCGAGTACGGGCAGGCAACTGCCCAACAGCAGCAACAGCGATTGCGGCAAGCCGGCTTGACGGTTAGTGGACATAGCGGGCTCCTGCGATTGTCGGGGTGCGCAGGAATCGCAGCTGAAGCCGCTCCCACACTGACCGCTGATCACCTGTGGGAGAGGCTTTAGCCTCGATTTTTTCAAGCTCAGGACGCATGGCAATTCACTCTTCTTGTTGTTCTGAGGGCTGTTGAGTCAATGAATGGCGGCGCGCGCAGAACGGTTCGCCACCGGTTTCGGCGGCTCTTGCGCGGAACTTGCCACTGCGGCATCGGCACGGCTTGAGGGTTGTTTTTGCGGCAACAGGAAGTACGCCAAGGCCGGCAGCAGAATCAGCGCGCCAACCATGTTCCAGACAAACATGAAGGCCAGCAGCACGCCCATGTCGGCCTGGAATTTGATGGGCGAAATCATCCAGGTGCCGACGCCGATCGCCAGGGTCACGCCGGTGAGCATCACCACTTTGCCGGTGGACACCAGCGCCCGGTAATACGCCTCGGACAGGCTCGCGCCCTGGCGCAAATGGCCGAGCAGAATGCTCATCACATACAGCGCGTAGTCCACGCCAATGCCCACGCCCAGGGCGATTACCGGCAAGGTGGCGACCTTCACGCCAATGTTCAGCCCCACCATCAGCGCTTCGCATAGCACCGAGGTGAGCATCAGCGGAATCACCGCGCACACCGTGGCGCGCCAGGAGCGGAAGGTGATCAAGCACAACACGATGACCGCGCCATACACCCAGAACAGCATTTCGCGGTTGGCTTGGCGGACCACGATATTGGTCGCTGCCTCGATACCGGCGTTGCCGGCTGCCAGCAAAAATTGCGCGTCGGCGGTGTTATTGGCGGCGGCGAATTGTTCAACATGTTCCACCAGCCGCGTGAGGGTTTCGGCCTTGTGGTCGGTGAGGTAGGCATACAGCGTGAGCAAACTGCAGTCTTCGTTGTACAACCCGCGTGGGGCGCTGGCGGTGATCATGTTGAGCATCGCCTGGTTGTTTTGCAGCTCGTACCATTTCGGGCTGCCTTCGCTCAGACCCACCAGCATGCGGCGGTTGAGCAGCGCCAGGGAGTTGGTGGAATCCACGCCCGGCAAGGCGCGCAATTGCCAGTCCAGGGCATCGACCTTGGCCAGAATGTCGTAACGCGCGCAGGCGCCCGGCGGGGTTTTCACCATCACCGCAAACAGGTCGCTGCTGGCGCCGTAATGGCGGGTCAGGTAGGCGTCGTCCTGGTTATAGCGGGAGTCGGCGCGCAGCTCCGGCGCGCCGGCATCGAGGTCGCCAATCTGCAAGTGCAGGCTGACCATGAAACCCAGCGCCGCAAGTGCCAAGCTGATGGCGATGCACAGGCTGGCCCAGCGCTTTTGCGTGAACAAATCGAGAAACCGCCAGAAGCCATGACGGCGCTGGCCGGCGTTTTCCGCTTGTTCGCTTTTCAGGCTGAGCTGCGCCGCCGCTTGGACTGACGCCGACATAGGAAAGCAGCACCGGCAGCAAGATCAGGTTGGTGAAAATCAGCACCGCCACGCCAATGCTGGCGATTACGGCGAGGTCCTGAATCACCTGGATGTCGATGATCATCAGCACGGCAAAACCCACCGCGTCGCAAAGCAGCGCGGTGAGCCCGGCGAGGAACAGGCGGCGGAAGGTAAACCGCGCGGCTACCACGCGGTGCATGCCGCGCCCGATGTCTTGCATGATGCCGTTCATTTTCTGCGCGCCATGGCTCATGCCAATGGCAAACACCAGAAACGGCACCAGTACCGAATACGGATCCAACTGATAGCCGAGCAATGGCAGCAGGCCCATTTGCCAGACCACCGCCACCAGCGAACAGGCCACCACCAACAGCGTGCTGCGCACACAGCGGGTGTACCAGAACAGCACCACCGTGGTGATGAAAATGGCCACGGCAAAGAACAGCAGAATCTGCTTGAGGCCGGCGATCAGATCGCCGACTTTTTTGGCGAAACCGGTAATGCGAATTTCGATACTGTCGCTCTGGAACTGTGTGCGCAGCGCCTCCAGTTGTTCGGAGAGCACGGCATAGTTCAGCGGCTTGCCATCGGCGCCGTTCGCCAGCAATGGCACGTAAATGATGCTCGAGCTTTGCTCGAAACCAACCAGCTGGCCGATCTCGTTCGACAGCTGCACGTTGCGCCGCAGCGCGTTAAGGCTGTCGGCGCTGCCATCGTAGTCATCGGGAATCACCGGGCCGCCGTCCAGGCCGTCTTCGGTCACCGCCACCCAGCGTGTGGCCGGTGTCCACAGCGACTTCATAAAGGCGCGGTCCACGCCCGGCAGCAGATAAATCTTGTCGCTCAGCGCCTGCAGCGTTTTCAGGTACTCGGCGTTGTAGATGTCGCCCTGCTTATTCACCACGGCAATGCGCAGCGAGTTACCCAGGCCGGTCAGTTCTTTCTGGTGGTCGAGGTAGTTGGCGATGTACGGATGGTGGGTGGGAATCATCTTTTCAAAGCTGGCGTTCAGCTCGACGCGGGTGGATTGCCAGCCCAGAAACACGGTGGTCAGCAGACACACCAGCAACACCCACAGGCGATGGTTGAACAGCGCGCGCTCCAGCACCGAGCCGGAACGCGGATTGAAATCCGCCAGTTCGCCAGACACGCCTGGCAAGGAAGCGTTAGGAGACTTCATAACCTCACTCCGATACAGCGAGGGCCGGTTGCGGTACGCGCAACAAGCCAGTGAAACCAGCCACCACCACGCTGCCATCGGCTGCCTGGATGACGCTGGAAACGGGTTTGCCCAAGGGCTTGGTAAACGGCACCAAGGCCGCGCCGTTGCCAACGGTGCGAAACAGCCCGCCGGCCTGATTGGCCAGCAGCACCTGGCCGTCGGCCAGGGCGGTGGCGTCGCTGAAGGACACCGGCATGGGCACGGGCAGTGGCTGGAAGCTGTCGCCGGCATCGGTGCTGATAAAGGCGTTGCCCTTCAGGCCGCCCACCAGCAGCGCCCCGTCGGCGCGGGTTTGCAGGGTGAAGAACGTGCCGGCATAGGGACTTTCCAGCTGCTGAAACGAAGCGCCGTCATCGCTGGACCGGGCCAGAAAACCCTGCTCGCCAGCGAGGAACCACTGACTGCCCTGACGGCCGATGGCGTACAGGTGCATGCCGGTGGGGTTGTCGATGTGGCCCACGCGTGAACGCCAGGTGGCGCCACCGTCGAGGGTTTCCAGTACCAGGCCGTACGCGCCGACGATCAGGCCGCGTTTGGCATCGACAAAGTGCAGGGCCAGAAACGGTTTGTCCGGGCCATCTGCAACCAGCCGCTCGGCGCTTTGCACGCGCGCTTCGGCATCGCCGGCATCCGCGGCCTGGGCCAGCTCGGCGTTGGCCGCGTCCAGTTCCAGTTGCGCTGCGCGCACGCCGTCCAGTTGCTTCGTCCAGTGTTCGCCACCGTCTGCCGTGGCGAGCACCACGCCGGCATGGCCAACGGCCCAACCGTGTTGGCCATCGACAAACTGCACCGCACTGAGGCTGACCGACACCGGCACCGAGGCTTGGCGCCACTGTTGACCGTTGTCGTCGGACAGCAGCACCAAACCGCGCTCGCCCACCGCCACCAGCCGGTCGCCGGCGCGCGCCAGGTCAATGACCACGGCTTTCTGTTCTGCCGCCACGTGCATAGCTGGCGTGGCCAAGGCGCTACCGACTGCTACGCCATCGGCGTGGCTGAACGCAGCGGCTAGCGGCAACAGCGCCGCCATGCACACGCGCCCCACCTGACAGATTCTGTTCATGCCCTGCCCCTTCAATTCGAAAAAAGCCGGTGGACCGCAGGCGATCCACCGCAAAACCACGCGTTGTTACCGCACGCCCGCGCCAGCCATGGCCGCTGGCGAGAACTCGGATGCTTTGTAGCGATCGACGATGCCGTATTGCTCGGCCAGACCGGTGTAGAGGTTCTGGACAAACCAGGCGCCGGACGTCAGGTCGTAGAAGCCGGACGACAATTGCGCCTGGGCAGGCAGGTCAGGCAGCACGGCCGGCAGCGACCACAAGGTTTTCGCCAGTTGGCCATTGGCATCCCAGCGGTCGCCCAGCATGGCTTGCCAGGTGTCTTCGTCGAGGTAGTAACGGCCCTTCGGCAACTGGTGGCGTTTGCCCGGAGCCAGTTCGGCTTCCACGACCCATACGCGATGCTTTTCCCAGCGCACGTAGTCGGGGTTTAGGTGATGGGCCAGGAACAGGTCTTCAGGCTTGGCGGCGGCCTGCACCTTGTTGGTGTTGTACGGGATGTACATCTCCTGCTTGCCCACCAGCTTCCAGTTGAAACGGTCCATGCGGCCCTGGAACACGCTGAGTTCGTCAAACGACATCACCCCGGCGGTGGCCGGCGTTGGCGTGTCGCAGCAGGCATTGGGCAGCTTGCGCACTCGGCGCTGGCCGCTCAGGTAAACGTGGGCTTGGGATTTGTCGCCGTTGATATTGGTACGGCCCATGATCTGCTCGCCGGCACGAATGGGCGGGCCGACGTTGAGCAAGCGGAACAGCCAGTAGTCACCGGCGAAGGTTTCCGGCGAACCGTCCTGGTAGTAGTAGGGCATTTCCTGAATGGCCGTGCCGTCGGTCGTCAGCACCTGGTTGCCGTCAGCGGTCATCAGGTAGTGACGAAAGTGCATGGCAATGGAGGTGCCGCGCCAGTTGAGGATGTGGTTCCACATCGCTTCGGCACCGTTTTGCGGAACCGGAAACGGAATGCCGCCAAACGCGCCTTCGGGCACCGGCCCGGCGCTGCTTTCCACCAGCTTGGCGCGGGTGGCGTTCTTCAGGGTGTTGTCGTATACCCACTGCGGCGCGGCAGCCGAGCGACGGGTTGGGTACACGTCGATGCGATAGGTTTCAGGGAAACGCTTGAACATCTCCTTGGTGCCATCGGTGAGCTGACCGGCGTACTGCGCCAGGTTTTCGAGGTGATGCTGAACAGCGGTTTGTCTGCTGCAAAGGGATCGGAACGCTTGCCGCCGGGCTTATAAGCCGGGTCCACTTTGGTGTAGCCGCCATCCCAAGCCGGAATGCTGCCGTCAGCGTTGCCGGCGCGTTCAGCCCCGAACGGCGTCAGGGTGGTGCCGAGCTTGGCCGCGTCTTCGGCGGAGGCGGCGAGTAGCGGCTGGCTGTTCAGGGCCAGGGTGCCGAGCACGGCAAAACACAGGGCTTTGAGCGTGAAGGCTGGTGTCTTTTTCAGCGATGTCATGGGCAGGTCCTGTTAGAACGTGGTCTTGACGGAGAAGGCCAGGTAATCCCGGTCTTTCAACGATTGCTTGAAGTTGAACTGGCTCTGGGCGTCGAGGTTGGTGTCGTCGGCGCCGTAGAAATGGGTGTACGTGAGCCCGGCGGTCACACGGTCCAGGTAGGTGGCGGTGATGCCGATGTTCATGTCGCCGCCACGGTTGGGGCCGAACGAGCTGACCACCGCCGACTTGCCCAGCGGGAAGTAGCTCAAGCCGACGGGAATCGAGATATCCACGCCGGAGAACAACTGGCGGTAAGTCGGCGTGTACACCACCTTGAAACCCAGGCCGTCGTCGGTGGCATCCGGGTCGAGCGCGGCGCGGTTTTTAGTGACGCTGAGCAGGCGATTCCAGGCGATCTCACCGACAAAGCTCGACTCACGCGCAACGAAGTTCGGGCCGAACGAGGCCAGCACGTTGAGGTTGATATGGGCGGTGCGGCCAACGGCGTACTGGGCGTCGTCATCGTTGTCGGCTTCCACGCCCGGCAGAATCGTGACGCCGTTGGACACCAGCGGCATGTTCCAGCGCAGCGAGGCTTCGCCGGCAAAGCTGTACTCGTCCACGGTGGTCGAGAAGCTGGCGCCCAGCGCACGAATGTCTTCCGGGTACACCCAGTAGAACTCGCCAATCTTGCCGCTGGCGAAGTCCGGCGCACCGGTGCCGGGCTTGAGATAGAGCTTGGGCGTTTTGTCGTGGTACTGAATCGCGTACAGGCCGTAGTCGACGGTTTCGGCGCTGTATTTCAGCTGCAAGCCGCCCTGCCCCGAGTCTTTCGCGTCTTTGTCTTTGCCGTGATAAAACGCCGCCGGGCTGTCTGGGTTGCCGCCGAGAAATGCCGGGAATGGCGCCCCGACCACGAGGCGCTCGTTGCCTTCACCGATGATGTCGCTGGTGGAGAAATAGCTACCGGACGCCGGCAGCCGGGTTTCTTCCCATTGCAACTGGTAGAAAGCGCCAACCGACACGTCATCAGTGAGTTGGTAAGTACCAGAGAGCTGATTGACCGGCCGGGTGATTTCTTTGAATTGGGTGTTAGGCACCGACTGCGCTTTCACCACATCAACCGGCGCCATGCCGCCGGCAATGCCGTTGGCACCGAAGAACAGGCTTTCGCCCCAGATCAGGCCGTGACGCCCCGCGCGCAGTGACAGCGAGCGGTCGGCCAGGTCGCCGTTCCAGTACACGAAGGCATCCAGCAATTCGCCATCGCCGCCGTGCAAGTGGCGGGTGTCGTCGGTGAATTCGTCATACGCCACCGAGCGCTGGTTGCTGCGGGCCGGATTGTCGTTGTCGTTGCTGCCCTGGTACTCCGTGTCGTACCACGCCGCGCCGCTCAGGCGAGCGCCGACGTTTTGATACGACATATCCAGTTCGGAGAGGATGTCCAGGCGGTTGGAGATCAAGCCTTTTTCAAAATTGCGATCGCCATCGTCCTGGTTGCGGGCAACCGTGCTCTCGCTGAGCTTGTGGCTCGGGTCTTGAGTGCGCCAGGCGGCACTGTACTTGGCGGTGTTGTCCCAGCGCAGACTGAAATCGCTGCTGCCGGTATCCACTTGAAAGGCATGGGCCGCACCGCTGCACAGCACCAGGGCGGCAGCGAGACTTCGGGTAAGCAAACTCGGTGTAAAGGGCGCAGACATGCAGACCGAGCGGCGCGCGAGCACCGCAGTCGAGGACCTAACCATCGCGTTAACCTCTTGTTTTTGTTTTGGTGTGGTAACTGCTGCTGTTGGTACATGCCGCGAACGCCCGACGGGCATTCGCGGGGTGAAATCAGATGGGCTCGGCCGTCAGCGCGAGCATTTGCTTGACCAGGCCGATGCGGTCGAACTCGCGGTCGTGCTGCATTTCTTTGTCGCCGGCCAGCACCGACTTCTCGCTGATGTATTTGCAGCGTTCGAAGCGGCGCTTCATGAAGCGCTGCAACTGCTCCTCCACGCTGCCGCCGGCGGTGAGTTCCTCACCAAGCACCACCGCATCTTCAATCGCCATGCCGGCACCCTGCCCCAGGTGCGGCGTGGTGGCGTGGGCGGCGTCGCCAATAATCAGCACGCGGCCGCGGTACCAAGGCTCGTCGACGAACACCACTTCCATGGGCTTGTAAACGACCTGGCTGCTGTCGGTGATTTGCTCGCGCAGTTCACCCACCAACCCGGTAAAACCTTGCATCCGCTCGCGCATTTTTTCGGCGAGGGTGGCGGTGTCCATCCAGGGGTTGTTGGGTTCGTGCGAGGTGAGAAACAGGTACATCAGATCGCCTGCCAGCGGCACCAAGCCGGCATTGCCGTCGGCGCTCTGGAAGTTGGCCAGGTGATCGATTTGCTCAGCGCGGGGAAAGTTGTAGCGCCACACCGACTGCCCGGTGAAACGGGGCGTGTAGGTGTCGCCAAACAGCAGACTGCGCACTTTCGAGTAGAGGCCATCGGCGCCGACCACCAGGTCGTAGTCGCCGCTGCTGCCGTCGGTGAACAGCACGTTGACGCTGTCGGCGTGCTCGGTAAGGGTTTCAACGCTCAGGCCCAAGCGCACGGCAGCGCCCAGCTCCATCGCGGTTTCGCTCAGCACCTTGTGCAACGCCAGGCGTGAGATGCCGACGTTGGCGGGATACTCCGGCCCAGCGAGACGCTGGCCTGGAATGCGTGCGAGCAGTTGCCCGGCTGGGCCATAAATGGCGACGTCTTCGAAGGCGTAGGCGGCGTCGAGGTAACCGTCGAGTACGCCCAGCTTGGCCATCTCGCGCACTACGTTGCTTTGCTGAATGATGCCGACGCCGTACACGGTCCATTCGGCTTTCAGCTCGATCAGGTCAACCGCAATGCCCTTACGCCGTAGTGCGATGGCGGCGCACAACCCACCAATACCACCGCCCACCACCAAGACTTTTTTAACCGCGTTGACTGCATTCATGGCATGTCTCACTTCTTATTTTTGTTCGCCGAACGGCGCACGCGCCGCTTCGTTGTGGGCCACTTTCCCGGCAAAGCAGGAAGATGACTAATCGCTTATAGGGATGGGATGTATCGCGTGGGGAGATACGTCCCGAACAAATTCAACGGCTGTTCACCCCTCTCCCAAAACAAACTCAACGGCTTTGCACCCCTCTCCCGCACGCGGGAGAGGGGCCGGGGGTGAGGGCCACTGCGCGCACAATCAAACGCCCCATCCAACACCGCTCCCCTCACCCTAACCCTCTCCCCAAAGGGGCGAGGGGACTGGAATTGTGTGTCGCCTGCTAGCAGCGGCGAGGAACAAAATTCATGGCGCTTGCACCACCAACCACCCTTCCTCTTCCCGCCAATTCACCGCCTGCAACCGCTCCCCCAAACACGGCCCGTACACACACTCCCCCGTCGCCGGAAGAAACTGCGCGCCGTGGGCGTAGCACATGATCAGTTGGCCATCGGCCGACATGAATCGGTCCTTGCGGTATTCCAGGCGTACGTCCAAGTGCGGGCAGCTGTTGCGGTACATGCGAATTTCACCGTTGTGGCGCAGCACAAAGAGGCTGTCTTTGCCGCGTTGCTCAGGGTCGAAACCCCGGGCTTGGCCTTCGGCAATGTCCTCGCTGCGGCACAGGGCAATTTCACCTGCGGCCACCGCTTAACCCTGCTTCGGTGGCGGACCACCCGGCGCCCATTTCTCTTTCGAGGTGAACAGGAACAGCTGCGAGTTATCGGCGGTCAGGGGCGCAACGCGGGCTTCCCAGGCGTCGTCGTGTTTGTCCATGTCGGCGTCGTACTCGATGTGGCAGCCCAGCGGGCTGTTGAAGTACCAGAACCAGTTGGAGCCAAACAGGTGACGGCCCGGGCCCCAGAAACTGGTCCAGCCCTTTTGCTCAAAACGCCGACCGGCCAACAGCACTTCGGTGCCGCTGCCCATGTGGAAGGTGAAGTGCTCGCAGCCTTTCATGTGTGGCGGGGTCTGGATCATGAACAGGCAGTGGTGATCGTCCGAGCCTGCCGGGCGCATAAACGGGCCGGCGCCGACAAAAGTGTCAGTGGTTTTAAAGCCCAGGCGGTTGGCATAGAACGCCTCGCCTTTGGCCGCGTCTGGCACGAAATACACCACGTGCGACAAAGTGCGCGGCACAGCGGCCATGTCGAGGGTGATGCCCGGCTGGTTCAGCGGGCGCTGCGGCTCATGGCCGGGAGCGTTGCTGAGATCTGCCGGTGCGGTGAAGGTTTTGCGTACGGTGAGCTGGAAGCCGATGGCGAAACCGAGGTCGTCGACACTGTGCAGCACGCCCTGCTCGTCGCGGGTTACCAGGCGGTCGCGACCCAGTTCGTCTTCGATGGCATCGAGGTCAGCGGCGCTGGCGACGCCATAAATGGTTTCGCGAATCGAGGGAGCCGGGCCGATAGCGGCTGGCAGGGTTGGGTCGTCGGCGCGGCGAATGACGACAGCGGTGCCGTCCAATGCCTCAAAGCGCCCGCCGTTGGCGTCAACGCCCACAGGGTGCAGGCCGTAGTCACGCAGGCAATCGGTACAGGCTTGGATGTCATCGACACCAAAGATCAGGGCGTCAAGGCCAATGATGTTCATGGCTACCACTCCATTGAAATTATGATCCGGCGCGAGGAGAACGACGCCGGTGGTGGTGTCGGTCACGGCCGACTGCGGCGAACTGTGCCGTCGGTGTGGGCAGCTGACTAATCGCGAGTTGGGATGTGACCTATCGGCAATCGCGATACCAGCGCGCACACCCATAGCGCCTGGCGGATAGCCGAAAACGGAGCAGGAGAATTCCGAGGCAGGGTTGACGAAGCGATGGTTTGACTCGAATGTATCGCCAAAATAAATACAAGAACGAGATTGACCGCCATGCGTTTCAACCACCTGGACCTCAACCTCCTGGTGGCGCTGGATGTGTTGCTTGAAGAGCAGAACATCACCCGCGCCGCTGAACGTCTGCACATGACTCAGTCCGCCACCAGCGGCGTGTTGGGTCGCCTGCGCACCTACTTCGAAGACGACTTGCTGGTGCAAGTCGGCCGCCGAATGCAGCCCACGCCCTACGCGCTGGAGCTGACCAAACCTGTGCGCGAAGTGCTGCTGACCATTCAATCGTCGATCACCGCCAAGCCGGTGTTCGACCCCAGTACCAGCAAGCGCCACTTCCGCCTGGTGACGTCCGACTACCTGATCAGCGTGCTGTTTGCCCAGGTGATCGAACGCATCCACCAAGAGGCGCCGCACATCACGTTCGAAATGATCGGCCCCAGCGACAACTCCGGCGAACTGCTGATACGCGGCGAAGTCGACCTGATGATCGTGCCCGACCGCTACACCCTCGAAGGTCACCCTTCGCAACTGCTGTTCGAGGAAGAACACGTGTGCGTGGTGTGGAACGGCAACACCCAAGTGGGCGAGCACCTGACCCTGGAAAAGTACATGGAGATGGGCCATGTCTCGGTGGGTTTCGGCCGCTCGCGACACATGAGCATCGAGGAATGGTTTATCACCCAATACGGCTTTAACCGGCGCCTGGAAGTGATCACCAACGACTTCAACACCCTGCCCCAGTTGGTGGTTGGCACGCAGCGCATCGCCACCATGCACCAGCGTTTGGCGCGCTTATACGCCGCGCATTTGCCGCTACGGATTTTGCCGCCGCCGGTCAAAATTCCGCTGATGCGTGAAGTGATGTTGTGGCACCGCAGCGTGGACGGCGACCCGATGCACTCGGTGGTTGAGGGAACGCATCAGTGCGTTTATTCAGAGCGTGGATCAGGCTAAGGCGGCGTGATGAATACCTTTGCCGAGCTAGCGTGTACGGCTTGAAATACTGGATCCCCGCGTGCGCGAGGATGACGGAGGTTTTGATGACGGGCGCGGTATAAAGCTCGGCGCGTGCGGTGGTGACGGAGGTTTTGTTCAAGACACCCGTCATCCTCGCGAACGCGGGGATCCAGAATCTTGGATGTGACGCAGGTTTTGATAACAGGCGCGGTATAGACAGATCACGCGCAAATCAAAATCTCGCGGCTAAAGCCGCTCCCACAGAACCACAGTAACTTTGTGGGATCGGCTGTGCCGCCATTCCACTTTAGCCACGATGCCTTCGACCCAAATCCAACCCCACCCAGGTATCGCCCCACCCGATACCTCACATCCCCACTCACGATTGGCCAACTACCTCGCCGCTCCTTACCGTGCCCACTAGCACGGGCCTGCCTGGCCCACTTCCGCCTGGCACGAATAAGGACAACAACAACCATGTTCCGCTACTTCCCTACCAACTACGTCTGGAACCTCTCCGTCGACCTGGCCATCGAAATGGGCGCCCGCCTCGGCGAGATCGAGGAAATGTGCGCGCCGTTGCAAGAGGCCGCCAAGCAACCCGACGCCGCTGGCACCAAGGCCTTCCGCGAAACCTGGCAGAAGATGGCCGACAAACTCTGCGGCCTTGCCGAAGAAGACGAACAGCACGGCCGCTTGCTGTCGGCCGGCGAAAAATACAACCGCGCCGCCACCTACTACCTCACCTGCGAACGCCTGCAAGCGCACGGCGCCGAAGGCCGCACAGCGCTGTATCAAACCTTTCTGCACACCTTCGCCCGAGGCATCGAACTGTCGCAGGAGAACTGTGAGCGGGTCGAAATTCCATACGAAGGCGCGCACATTTCCGGCTTGCTGGTGCGTGCCGAAGGCGTGAGCGGCCCGCAGCCGATTCTGGTGCAGGTCAATGGCCTGGATTCCACCAAGGAAATGAAATACCGCGTCGGCCTGCCCGCCTGGCTGGCCAAGCGCGGCGTCGCCTCGTTGATCATCGACCAGCCGGGCACTGGCGAAGCGCTGCGGTTGCACAACCTCACGGCGCGTTACGACAGCGAGCACTGGGCCAGCCGCGTGGTGGATTGGCTGGAAACCCGCAGCGAGTTCGATGCCAAACGCATTGGGCTGGAAGGCGTGTCCCTCGGCGGTTATTACTGCCCGCGCGCGGTGGCGTTTGAGCCGCGTTTTGCCTGCGGCGTGGTGTGGGGTGCCAACCACGATTGGCGCGATGTGCAGAAACGTCGTCTGGAAAAAGAAGGCAGCTTCCCGGTACCGCATTACTGGGCGCACGTGCGCTGGGTGTGGGGCGCGAAGGATCAGGACGACTTTATGGCCATCGCCGAAAACGTGCACCTGGACGGCGTGCTCGACCGCATCAAGGTGCCGTTCCTGGTGACCCACGGCGAAAAAGATTCGCAGATCCCGCTGAAATGGGCGCATCGCACCTACGAGCAATTGGTCAACAGCCCGAAACGCGAGCTGAAAATCTTCACCGAGCGTGAAGGCGGTGTGCAGCATTCGAGTTTCGATAACAGCATTAACGCCGGCCATTACATTGCCGATTGGGTGGCGGAAACCTTGGGTGGACGTACCGCCTGATTGTTCCGCTGAATAAAAAAACGCCGGTTCGTCCGGCGTTTTTTTATGGGCCAAGCCGGCGTGCGCGCCGCTATACCGTCAGCCTCACCGAACAAGGGCGCGCGTTGCATGATCGCGTGTTGAAAGTGGTGCTGGAACGTGAGCGGCGTTTGCTGAGTGACTTCTCGGCGCAGGAAGTCGACACCCTGGTCAACCTGCTCAGCCGTATGCAAAGCAAGGTTGCCTACGTGAACGAGTACGACCCGCCCTCCCCTTAATCGCGCTACAGGCCAAACGGATAGGTGTCGGTTTCGTGGCTGGCCTCACCGGCAGGCGCGACGAGCGGCGTGACTGGCGTGGTGGTTTCGAACCATAGGTAGGCGTCGTACTGCTCGCCCAGTACGCTTTCAAAATAGTGACTCTGACGCTCGCTTTGCGGCCGGTAAATCACACCGATGGCGCGTTGTAGCAAGGTTTCGCTGAGGGCGTCGCGCAGGCCCTGTTTGTCGGCGCCGCGCCAGTCGGTAAGCGATTGCGGCACGCCGGCCTGCACAAACTGCTGTTCCCAACTGTCGGGCCGCGAAGGCTGCACGCGCTTAAAGCGCATGGGCGAACCCCAGTCGTCGGCGGCGGCCACTTCGCCACGGTCGGTGCCCATGCCGATCAGCACCGCATCGTCGCCCCAGGCCACACGACTGAGCTGCCCGAGATTGAATTCCCCTTGCCAGCCCATAGCTGTGGCGGCGGCATCGCCGATGTGCGAGTTATGCGCCCATACCACCGCTTTGGCCTTCGGGCCTCGGTGTTTGAGCAACTGCTTGAGGGTGTCGAACATGTGGTTGTCGCGCAGGTTCCACGACAGCGCCGAGCCTCGGTACATCAGCCGGTAATACTGCTCGGCGGCACGCACCACGCGGGCGTTCTGCGCGGCGTTGAACATCGCCTCGCTGCCTTCGAGGCTTTCCAGGCGCGCCCAGAGTAATTCGTGCAACTGGTCGAGCACGGCTTGCTCGCACGAGTCGCGACCGCCCCACTCCACCCGTTCGCCATAGGCCGCGGGGTTGTCTTGCCAGGGCGTCAGGCATTCGTAGCGCTTGCGCGCTTCGGCGGCGCGGGTCGGATCGTTGGCGTCGAGGTAGGTGAGCACCGACTCCATCGAGGAGCGCAGGCTGTACAGGTCGAGCCCGCGAAACTCGACGCGCTGCTCGGCCGCTAATGGCTGGTTATGACGGTGCAGCCAACGCACGAACGCCAGCACTTCGCGGTTGCGCCACATCCAGGTCGGAAAGCGGCCGAACAGCGGTTCGCTGTGCTCGGTTTGCGGAAGATGACGCACATGGGCATCGATGCGCGCGGCGTCGGGCCAGTCGCCTTCGATGGCCACAATGTTGAAGCCGTGGTGCTCGATGAGGTGGCGGGTGATGGCCGCTCGCGCGCGATAAAACTCGGCGGTGCCGTGGCTGGCTTCGCCGATCAGCACCACCTTGGCGTCCGCGTAACGGCTGAAGAGCGCGCCGAACGCCGGGTCATCCACGGCCGGCAATGACTCGGCATTGGCGCGCAGCAGCGCGGGCAAATCCCTCACGTCGCGTTCGCGCTTTCTCACCCCCATCGCGCAGCGCCCTAGCCTTTACTGTGTTCGGCCGAGCTGGGCCCACCGCCCATGCCGCGCGGCCCGGCGATGGCCCAGTAAATCAGGCCCAGCACGGGGAAGATGGCGATGGCCAGGGCCCACAGCGACTTCGTCGAAACGCTCTTGCTGCTACGGAACACGCTGATGATGGCCCAGATATCCAGGACCACCAGAATGGCGCACAAGCCTATCCAGATGTAGGCGTTTAACTCGGGCATGACGGTTTCCTCCGGCATTGACTGTCTTAATTTCGGCCACGGCAAGCGCCGTCAGGTTCAGGCATTTTTTCCATGGCGCGCATTGGCTTACGACAGCAGTTGCTTGGCGCTTTGTTTGATCACGCTCCAGGCTTTGGGGTCGTTGCTCAGTAAAGCGCCGCCCAGGGCCTTGGCTTTTTCGAAGCTGATATGCGGCGGCAACGGCGGCACGCTGGGGTCGGTGACCACTTCCAACAACACCGGCCGCGTGGCCGTTAGCGCGCGCTTCCAGGCGTCGGCTAATTGCTCCGGCGCGTCCACGCGAATGCCTTCAAAGCCCAACAGTTCGGCATAGCGGGCGTAGGGAAATTCGATCACATGTTGCGCCGGGGTGAACTCCGGGTCGCCGGCTTTGGTGCGCTGCTCCCACGTCACCTGATTGAGGTCGTGGTTGTTGAGCACCAGCACGATAAAGGTCGGCGTCTGCCAGCGTTGCCAATACTGCTGCACCGTAAGCAGCTCGCTGTTGCCGTTCATTTGCATGGCGCCATCACCCACCATGGCGATGACAGGCCGCTGCGGGTGCGCCAGTTTCGCGGCGATGGCATAGGGCACGCCACTGCCCATGGAGGCCAACTTGCCCGACAACGAGGCGAGCATGCTGGGCTGCAGGTTGACGTCGCGCGCGTACCAGTTGGTGTGCGATCCGCTGTCGCCGCACAAGATGGCATCCGCCGGCAATTGCGCGCTCAGCTCGGTAAACACGCGCTGCGGATTGACCGGCTCGGCGCTTTTCATTGCGCGGCTGTGCAGTTCTTCGCGGCTACGCTGCACCTGCTTTTCAATGCCCTGGCGCCAGGCTTTGCTGCGTTTAGGTTTAAGCAAGGGAAGCAGGCGCTGCAGCGTTTCCTTGGCATCGCCGAGCAACGGTTGGTCGATGGGATAACGCATGCTGATGTTGCGGGCGAACAGGTCGATTTGCACCGCCTTGGCCTGGCCGGGTTTCGGTAAGAATTCGGCATAGGGAAACGTGGTGCCGATCATCAGCAGCGTGTCGCAACGGCGCATCAACTCATCGCTGGCGCGGGTGCCGAGCAAACCGATGGAGCCGGTGACATATGGCAAGTCATCGCTGAGCACCGCCTTCCCCAGCAGCGCCTTGGCTACGCCGGCGCCCAACGCGTTGGCTACCGCTTCCACTTCCAGGTGCGCACCGATGGCGCCCGCGCCCACCAGAATCGCCACGCGCCGGCCGGCGTTGAGCAGTTCAGCGGCGGCGGTTAAATCTTCGTCACGGGCGTAAGGGCGCGGTGGAATAAAACCGAAGCCCGATTGCACCACGCCGTGTTTTTGCGGCGGCGTGGCCACGGCTTTCATCTGCTGAACGTCGTTGGGCAGGATTACGGTGGTCACCTGCCGCTCGGCCACGGCGATGCGCAACGCGCGGTCCAGCACATGACGAAGCTGCACGGGGCTGCCGACGGTTTCCACATAGGCGCTGACGTCTTTGAACAGCGTGTGCAGGTCGACTTCTTGCTGATAGTCGCTGCCCAGAGAGGTTTGCGCCTGCTGGCCGACAATGGCGAGCACCGGTTGGTGATCGAGTTTGGCGTCGTACAGGCCGTTCAACAGGTGAATCGCGCCCGGCCCTGAGGTGGCCATGCACACGCCGATCTCGCCGGTAAATTTCGCATGGGCACAGGCCATGAATGCGGCCATTTCCTCGTGACGCACGCGGATGTAATCGAACTGTTCAGCGTGGCGCCCCATCGCGCCCATGATGCCGTTGATGCCATCGCCGGGGTAACCAAAGATGCGTTTTACGCCCCACTGGCTGAGGCGTTCGAGTAAGAAATCAGCGACGGTATCGCTCATGGGCAGGGCTCCGTTGTTTACCAGGACTGGTAAGGACGACTGCCTGCTAAGGCGGGAGGTTCCGCCGATTCGATGGGTGCCCGTTGCGCCCTTAATGGCGTGGTGATTGCGTAACGATGGTTCCGGCATAGCCATAATACCGATCCTTGGCATCACCGTAATATCTCTTATATATCAATCATTTATCGTTTAAAAAAATCCTGAACCAAGCGTGATTTGCACCGGCCCTATTTTCTGTGGCGGGCAATTTCGCCGGTCACCAAATTGTTTAGGAGACAGATCATGACTACTAGCAATAAGAACCCAGGCAACTTCGCTAACGACCGTCAAAAAGCTTCCGAAGCCGGCAAAAAAGGCGGCCAAGCCAGCGGCGGTAACTTCGCCAACGATCGTCAGAAAGCCTCTGAAGCCGGCCGCAAAGGTGGTCAGAACAGCCACGGCGGCGGCCGCGGGTAAGTGAAAACGAGCCCATGCAAACGAGGGTCTGCGCTGTCAGACCCTCACCCCTACTTAGCCTGACGAGCAGCCCTTCCCTCGTCGGAACAGTGCAACTTTCCCGCCCCATTCTGGCTCAACGGCTAAGACGACCTGCAGCTAACGAGGCGAGCCGATGACCGAACATATCGTTCACTTTCACTGCCAAATCGATCAAGGCACCACCGAGCATTTTCGTGATTGCTGCCTGGAAGCCATGGAACAAGGTGCCACCTCCTTGCTGCTGAACTTGTCCACCACCGGCGGCAGCACCAACTTTGGTTTTAGCCTGTACACCTTTCTCAAATCCTTGCCGATTCCGGTCATGGCGATTAACGCCGGCAACATCGAGTCGATGGGCATCATCATGTACCTAGCGGCTCAGCACCGCATTACGGCGCCCCATTCGCGGTTTCTGATTCACCCGATGAATTGGTATTTCAACCAGAGCTCGGTCGATCACCAGCGTCTGCGCGAATACCTTTCCAGCCTCGATAACGACCTGGCGCGGTACGTAAAGATTTTCGAAGTGGAAACCGCTACGGCCGCCACCAAGCTGGATATTTTCAAAAGTTTGTCGGCGGAAGAAAAAGTCATCGCGGCCCATGAATCGCTGGCCTATGGCTTGGCGCACGAGATGAAGCAAACCGTGTTTGGCGACGACGTTAAACACTGGAAAGTGCGAGGTGGCCAAGGATGAGTGCCGCGCGCCTGCACTCCGTCGGCCAAGCTGAATTGTGTCGCGCTTGTTCGAGTCAGCCCCTTACACCCCAACGTTAAAACTGGAGGCTGACTTTATGCATACCCGTTCATTGAAACTCGCCACGGTCGTCATCACCGGTGCCTCCAGCGGCATCGGCCGCGCCGCCGCCCAGGCGTTCGCCCGTGAAGGCGCGCGCTTAGTGTTGGCCGCGCGCGACGCTGAGGCGCTGGAGCACGTGGTAGAAGAATGCAAAGCCTTGGGCGCGCAGGCCATCGCGGTGCCCACGGACGTCACCCAGAATGCCGACATGGAAAACCTCGCCAGCAGCGCGGCGGTGTTTGGCGAAGGCCGCATCGATGTGTGGATCAACAACGCCGGCGTCGGCGCCGTCGGCAGCTTTGACGACACGCCGCTGGCGGCCCATGAACAAATCGTGCAGACCGACTTGCTTGGCTACCTGCGCGGCGCCTATGTGGTGTTGCCGTACTTCAAGAAGCAGCATGCGGGCGTGTTGATCAACACCTTGTTCTGTCGGCAGTTGGGTCGCGCAGCCATACGCCGCCGCTTATTCAGCGAGCAAATACGGCTTGCGCGGCTTGACCGAAGCCTTGCGCGGCGAGCTGACCCAATGGGCAGATATTCACATTTGCGACGTGTACCCCGCCGTCATCGACACCCCCGGTTTTCGCGATGGCGGCAACTTTTCCGGCAGCGCATTGAAGCCGCCACCGCCCGTTTACGACCCACGCCTGGTGGCCGAAGCGATGGTGAAACTAGCGCTCAATCCAAAGCCCAGCAAAACCGTTGGCGCCACCGCTGTCGCATTGCGTTTGGGGCATTTCCTGATGCCGGGATTTGCCCAGCTGTCCGGCTTGCTGACTGGCCTGGCATTAAAGCGCGGCCGACGCAGCGCTACTTCCTCCGGCAACCTGTTCGGCACACCCAGTGGCGAGCGCCGTATCGACGGCGGCTGGCGCGCGGCCGGCTATGGCAATGAAAAACTGATGTACTCGGCGGCGGCGGTGATTATTGGGTCCGGGCTGTTGTGGTGCCTGGCTAAACGTAGCAATCGATAACAACCCACACGAGGAAATGACCATGAGTGCAGGTAACGACAACACGCCAATTGCGGACGAAATTAACGACCCGGGGAATGAAGATCCGGGCTCGGTTTGGCCGGTTCAGCAGGAGCAAACGCCCAAGCCGCAGATTGATGAGGCTGAGGAGGTTTATGAGCAGGATGATGCGGAGTAGAGGGTTGGGGTATGCGGGTGGCCCGGCGTGCGCTGTCCTTCTGATTTTTATGCGCTGAAGGATTCTGGATCCCGAATCGTCGGACCGCCGCCTTCGCGGAGATGACGGTGTGGGGTTGGGGAGTTGATGATTATTCCATGACCCCATAAAGACACCCGTCATTCCCGCGCAGGCGGGAATCCAGAGTGGTGCGCCGGGGCGCTATCTTGAAAAACTCAAGGTCTCTACGTCAGGCTTCGCTGCGCTCAACCCATCCTACGACTCCCTTAAGGTGTTTATCTGCTGAACGACCCTGGATCCCGAATCGTCGGACCGCCGCCTTCGCGAGGATGACGGGGTGGGGTTGGGGATTTGATGGTCATTACCTGACCCAGTAAAAATAACCCGCCATCCATGCTCCTCCCCTCACGGCGAAATCGGATCACTCGCCGGAAACGTCTCTTCCAGCGCGCTATCCAAATCCCCTTCATTCACGTCGCGGTCGTCTTCCTTGCTGCTGCTTTCGCAGTGGCAGTCCGCCGACGGGCATTTCTCGCCGTGTTGGTGATGGGTCGCGCACGCTTCGCTGCAGTACAGCTCGCCGTCGTGGTTGTACACGGTGCCTTCGCTGACTTCGCATACGCAGCCTGGACAGCCACATTGGTTGGGTTTCATAGCCACCTCCACATCAGTTATCAAACAGCCCGACGCCGCAGTCTTGCGCGTCGGGTGTGTCTTTTAACTGACCGTGGGGCGCCGCTGTTCAACCCATGTCGGCGACCAATGGTTTCACCCTTTCAGCGCGCCCAGTTCCAGGGCCGTGCGTTGCAAGATTTCCAGTGACACTGGCTTGCTTACATGGGCGTTGAAGCCGGCTTGGTAGGCTTGTTCCACATCGGTGACAGCGCCGAATCCAGTCAGAGCAATGGCCGGTGTTTTCTCCCAACCGCTGAGTTGACGGACTCGCCGCATCAGCTCGTGACCGTCCATACCGGGCATGCTGATGTCCGAGAGAATCAGGTCGTACTGATTGCCTTCCAGCAACGCCAGTGCGCCCTCCCCCTCGCCAGCGGTGTCGACCAGCGCGCCTTCGAGTTCGAGCAAGGCTTGCATCACTTCGCGAATGTCGTCGGAGTCATCCACCAGCAGCACGCGCACGCCGGTGAATTGGCCCTCGGCCGGCTGTTCGGAGAAGTCCAGGTCGGTAAGGCTCTGGTACAGCGGCAGCCACACGGTAAAGGTTGAGCCCTGCCCCAGGCCCGGCGACTGCGCTTCAATGCGCCCGCCCTGGGCTTCAATCAATTCACGCACCAGGGCCAGGCCGATGCCTAATCCGGGTTTGCGGGGCGCGCGATGGGCTTCGGGGGCCTGGCCGAACAGGTCGAATATTTTCGGCAGCGATTCGGCAGCAATGCCTTGGCCATCGTCGTGCACGGTAACTTTCAGGAAGTCGTCTTCCTCGCTCAGACCCACACGAATAGCGCCGCCGTCCGGGGTGAATTTCACGGCGTTGTTGAGCAGGTTCCAGAGAATCTGTTCCACGCGCACCGGGTCGGCTTCAGCCACCAAGGGATCGCAACCAGGCGACGGCAGATCGACTTCGATGCTGATGTCTTTTTCCCAGGTTTCGGCGCTCAACACGCTAGTGATTTCTTCGAGAATGTTCTGCACGATCACCGGGCCGACGTTGAGTTTGAGCTTGCCGGTGTTGATGCGCGACAGGTCGAGCAAGTCGTCGATGATGCGTGCCTGGCTGGACACGGCATTGAGGATGGTTTCCACCGCACGGGCCGCCACCGCCTGGGATTTCACCACGGACAAACGCGCCACCAGCTCGGCGTTGAGTTGAATCAGGTTCAGCGGGTGTTTGAGCTCGTGGGACATCATGGCGAAGAACTCGTCGCGCATGCGGATGTTGCGCTGGTTCTGTTCCAGCCGGTTTTCCTGCTCGGCTTCCACGCGTTTTTTGCCGGTGATGTCGCGGCCGATCATGGCGTACCCGTTGGGGCCGCCGTTGGGCAAGGCGGTGACTACGCTGTTGCAGAAAAAACGGCTGCCGTCGCGGCGCGCGTGCCAGCAGTCGTCTTCCACTCGGCCGGTTTGGGCGGCGCCTTGCAACTGCCGATTGATCATTTGCGTGCGTTGTTCTTCGTCGCCGTAAATCAGTTCGGCGTGCTTGCCCATCACGGTCTCTTCGCTGTAGCCATAGGCTTGCTCGGCGCCTTTGTTCCAGCCGGTGATGCAGCCCTGATGGTCGAGCGTGATGATGATGTAGTCCTGCGTGCTCTCGGCCACCAGGCGCAAGCGCTCCTCGCTTTGCCGTGCCTTTTCCTCGGCTGCGCGCCGTTGGGTGATGTCGATAAAGGTCAGCACCGCGCCGTCGATCAGGTTGTCGGTGGTGCGGTACGGCAGAATCCGCGCGATGTACCAACGGCCATTAACGCCGGCCACTTCGCGTTCCATGGAGCGCAGCGATTCAAAGGTTTTGCTGGCATCAATGGCCATGTCCGGGTAGTCGAGACGGTGGGTGATATCCAGCAGCGAACGGCCATGGTCGCTGGCAATGATGTTGAAAATTTCGGTGGCGCGCGGGGTGAAGGATTTGATCCGCATCTGGTGGTCAACGAACACCGTGGCGATGTCCGTCGAGGCGATCAGGTTTTGCAGGTCGTCGTTGATCTTGCCGGTTTCTTCTACCTTGGTTTTCAGCTCCAGGTTAACGGTGATCAGCTCTTCGTTGATCGACTGCAATTCTTCCTTGCTGGTTTCCAGCTCTTCGGTGGTCGAGCGCAGTTCTTCGTTGATGGCCTGCAGTTCTTCGTTTGAGGCCTTGAGCTCTTCGGTCGAGGTTTCCGATTGTTCGATGGTGCCTTGCAGCTGCTCTTTGGTGCGTTGCAGTTCGCTTTCCAGCTGGGCCAGCACATTGTCTTTGGCGTCGGCATGGGCGGGCTTGGGGTCCTCGCTCATGGTTTCTTCGACTTCATCGAAAATCACCAGGGCGAAGTCGGTGTCCAGGTCGCGGAACGGGCGCACCACCATATTGATGAACCTGCTAACGCCGTCGCGCTCGTGTTTAACCCGCCGTGCCTCCACGCTCTTGCGCGACTGGAAAGCCTGAAACAACGCCGTACGCAATTCCAGGCGCAACGAGGGATGAATCAACGACAACAGGCTGTGGGAGGGCTCGCCACCGGCGTGGCGAAGGTAACGCCCAACCTGCTCGGACATGTGCACGATCTGTGAGTCGTGATTGACGATCACGCTGGGCGGCGCGTACTGCTCCAATACACGGCGATGCACTTCGGCAAAGGAAATACGCGCGCTCTGCGCTACTTTCCTGCTCGGTTCCACCGTAACGCCGGGGTACACATTAACGGCTAGTTGCGCACTGGAGCGACTGGCGGTTGTCACCGACTTGGTGCGGAAAATACGGTTCTTCTTATCTACGGCCACGAACAGATCGCCACAGGCATCTGCCGACTCGGAACTGCCGAGCATCAGGTAGCCACCGGGCATCAAGGCGAAGTGGAACATGCGCAGAATTTCAGCCTGCACGTCGCGGTCGAGGTAGATCAGCAGGTTGCGGCAGGAGATCAGGTGCACTTTGGAAAACGGCGGATCGCGTAGCAAGTTGTGCATGGCGAACAGCACCCGCTCGCGAATTTCCTTTTTCACTCGGTAGCGCGACTGCTCTTTGCTGAAGTACTGCCGCAGGCGCTGCGGCGGGATGTCCGGGATAATCGCCTCGGGGTACAGCCCCCCTCGGCCGATGGCGATTGAGCGCTCGTCGATGTCGGTGGCGAACACCTGGAACTTGCGACCGCTTTCGCTTTGCTCCGCATGGTCGGCCAGCAGCATGGCCATGGAATAGGCTTCCTCACCCGAGGAGCAGCCTGCCGACCACACACGCACCTGGCTTTCTTCGTCAGTGGGCATTTCAAACAGACGCGGAATGACATCGCGTTCAAGTGCTTCGAAGGCGTCGCGGTCACGGAAGAAGTTGGTCACACCAATCAGCATGTCGCCCAGCAACTGGGTGGTTTCAGCGGGCGTGCTTTGCAGGTATGCGCGGCAGGCCGGCAGGTCGCGCAACTGGTTGACCTGCATGCGCCGCTCGATGCGGCGAATCACGGTGGCGCGTTTGTAGTGTTTGAAATCGTGGCCAGTACGGGTGCGCAGAATGCCGAGAATTTCGCGAAAAGCGGTTTCGGCGGCGCCGGCCTCTTCCTCGTCCATCTCCTGGCGCACCGATGCCTGCAGTTGCACGTCCGAGGTCAGCTGAATGCTGCGCATGGTCTCCCACAATTCGAGGATTTTTTGCGGCAAGTCGGCGACCGGCAGCACGAAATCCACCTGGCCGGTGGCGATGGCGGCGCGCGGCATGCTGTCGTACTCGGCGTCGTCGGGGCTCTGACACAAGGTCACCCCGCCCTGCTCCTTCACGCGGCACATGCCGGCGGCGCCATCGCTGCCGCTGCCGCTGAGAATCAGCGAAATGGCGCGCTCGCTATGGGCGTCGGCGAGGGTGCGCAGGAACACGTCGATGGCGATATGGCGCGGCTGGTCGTTGGCCAGCGGTGTAACGCTCAGGTAACCATCGTTCATGGTCAATTGCTGGGCGGGGGAAATCAGGTAGATGCAGTTCTGCTCAATGGGCACCGGCTGGGTGATCTGGCGAACCTTCATCTTGGTGACTTTCTGCAGAATGCGGTCGGCGGTGCTCTCGTGTTTAGGCGAGAGGTGCATCACCACCACGAACGCTAGCCCGGTGTTATTGGGCAGGTTCTCGAACAGCTTCAACAGCGCTTGCAGCCCGCCCGCCGAAGCGCCGATGCCCACCACGGGAAAGCGCAGGTGACTGGGTTGAATAGTCGACGCCTCTTTGGCGCTCTTGCTAGAGCCGGTAGCCTTGCTCATACGTTCTCCGTGGGCCACCCGCTGGAGTGCAGTTCACTCATCGCGCAGCTAAAAAAAATACAAAACCTCGCTGACCAACCGACGGTTGCCGAACTGCGAACGCGTAACCGACATTTTGCCAAGCGCACAGAATATAAACGTGAAATGGACGGAAAAGGCTTAGCCAGCCGCCTTAAAAAAGTGGCCGGTATTGAAGCAGAATCCAGGGGGCGATTCAAAAGCCGTTGAAGGCGGCGCTGGCATTCAACCCGCTGAGCGGCGGGGGTCAGCACTTCGCGGGTACGTGCGCTCTTCTTCCAGGGTGCCATCTTCGCGATGAATCTTCACCGAGGCGGCCGTGGCCTTGTTGTCCAGCAGCTCGGCGGTTTTGTGCAAGATGCTGGCTTTGGTTTCGGCAGTGGTGATGGTGGTTTCGGTTTTTTCTTGCTTGAGCGCCCAGCCATTCAAAACGGGGACGATGTGATAGTTGTTCATCGCTGTATTCCTGTTGTGTCCCAGCGCTATCCGGCTGGGTGAAAGGATTTGCCGTTTGCCCGGCTCGCGGGGCAAGACCAAACGGCGCGTAAAGCGAGTGCGAGGGTGGCCCTGTCAGGCCTAATTCGTTGTTCGCTGTCGGCGGAACCTGTTGCTGCATTTGACCGATTGTTCTCTTCGGAGCGCGGCATTTTCATATCAGTTCAGCATTTTTTTCGCCCGACCCAAGCGCGTAACCAAGCGAAACGCCTGGAATTTCCTCTCGGTGTCCGCTCGTGTTGCTGAAACAAAATTCCCGCTCCGGTTGCCCTAGCTTGTAACGGCCTGCACACACAACAACGGCCGAGCACGCGCAGGAGAAATGCCTATGGAACTCGCCCAACAAGTCGTCGACTTTCTTCAATCCCAAAACCGCACGCTGGCCACCGCCGAGTCGTGTACGGGCGGGCGCGTCGCCGCCCTGCTCACTGAAGCACCCGGCTGCGGCAGCTGTTTGAATTGTGGTTACGTGGTGTATTCGCCCGAAGCCAAGAAACGCCTGCTCGGCGTGCGCCAGATGACCATCGACACCTTTGGCCTGACCAGCGAGGAAATTACCGTGGAAATGGCACGCGGTGCCTTGCAGGTGAGCAGCGCCGACACGGCGGTGGCCACCACCGGAGTCTCCGGAGAGCAAGCCATGGACGGCGTATTGCCCGGTACCGTGTGGTTCGCCTGGGCGTACAAAGTGGGCAATGACGTTCATGTAGCGACCCACAAAGAGCGTTTCTTCGGTGACCGCCAAGAGGTCCAGCTCAACAGCGCGCGGTTCGCCCTGGAAGGCGTGATGCGCCATCTGCCGAAATAAACGTGGGCAGCCCTGGGCCGGCGCGCTCAGGGCTGTTTGTAGTGCGCTGGGGTTTCGCCTTTTTCGTGGGTTCGGGTGATTTTGCTCACCTCGATGTCGGTGATGTTCATCGGCGACTCGCCCTGATGCTTAGCCTCCAATTCCGTGCGTGCCTGAGCCACCGACAGGGTGTCAGCGCTTGAATGCAGCTCTTCATGCATCGGTTGGTTATTCAGCACATAGCTGACCAGAAAAAGATGCTTACTCATGACTGCCTCCCGTGCAGTGTCAGGCGTTCTCAGCCCATGTTCCGATTCGCAACGGTATCGTTGCCTTGCGCCTCAGGAATCAGCGCGTCGCGCAATTCCAATACCAGCCGGGATAAGGCCCGGCTGCTGTTCAATTCCGCCAGCGGCACGCCCGTGATGGACACCGTGCGGTGTGGCGGATCGGCAGCGGTCAGGTGCAGATCCAGCGATGTGCCGTCGCGGCTGGTGCAACGGCAGCGATGCGGCAGCAAACCCTGCTCGATAATTCGACTGACTTCTAAAAAGGATAACGGTTGACCGGCCATGTGGACGCTCCCGTCTGCGATGCGACCGATAAAAAAAGGGCCTGGAAACCAGACCCCTTTTCCGCGTGGCAGCAGCTAATTAGCTGCGTCCACCGCCGTGGCTATTCTGGCCACCTTTCTTGCCCGCTTCGGACGCCTTCTCACGGTCATTGGCAAAATTGCCGCCGCTGTTGTGGCCGCCTTTTTTGCCTGCTTCAGACGCCTTCTCTCGGTCGTTGGCGAAGTTGCCCGGATTGTTGTTGCCTGAGTTGTTGGTAGTCATTTCTTCCTCCAAACATACGGTCAGTTGTTAGAGGCTGTATTGCCTCCACAGAGTATCTGTCCCGCTCACTGCGAAGATGGTTCAGAGGTTTTTCACTTTTTTAACCCATTGATAAATAAGCAATATTACGCCGATGGCGGGCAGATATCAGAGGCGAGGAAAAATGATTGCAGAGGGACAGTTGATTGCCAGCGGCGGTCGTGCGAAACCGCCGTTTGCATGGAGAGATACGGGGATGCGCCGAGCTTTACTTAAACACCGGGCGAAAGAAACTTCGTTCGTAGCTGAGGACGCACTGCGTGTCTTGAGCATATTGGAACGCCGCCAAGCACTGCGCGTCGTTCATCGAGGCCTGGCGATACTGTTCGTACGTGGCCAGGCTAGGGAAGGTAAACAATGCCAAGGCGATATTGTTGGCACCCTCAGACGGCAGGAAGTAGCCATGGTGCTGGCCGCCGAAACGCTCGACCAGGGGAATCCACAACTTACCGTAATGTTCGAATTCCTTGAGCTTGTTCGGATCGAGCACGTAGCGCAGGTAGCAGGTAACCATGTCGGTGGACTCCTTGATTATTTAACGAGGAAATCCTTGCCCCACAGGCGCACTGCTTTTGGACCTTCTACCGGGCCTTGGAAAATAAACGCCTGGCGCACGCCGATTTTGGCCGGAACGGTCACTTCTTCCGGGTTAGCCGAATCGGGGGCCAGGTTGCTGGCGTAGTCCTCACCGTCGACGGCGAGCAGCGCACCGTTATCCCACAGGTTTATCAGGCGTACGGGCTTGTCGGTGAGGTTCTTGAAACCGAACAGGGCTTCAAGGTTGCCGTCCACGGCGCTGACTTTCAGCAGCTTGACCTCGACCTTGCCGTCGAGCTGGTCGCTTTGCGAGATGATAAAAGCGCCATCCGCACCTTGCGCCGATTCACGGCCTTCGGTCACACCTTCCGAGGCGCCGCCGAGCAAGTTCTTGCCAGCCGAGATGGCAGACGACACCGCCGCTTTGGCCGATTCCTTGAGCGTGCTGCTGTCTGGCGCGGGCTCTTCGGCGCAGGCGATACCGGCGCTCAATAGCGCGGCCAGTGCCAGGCTGATTCCTGATGGCTTGCCCATGGGTGTTGCTCCTTGTGTGATGCGGCTCGGGGCGGCTGTTTTAGCACAGCCGCCGGCGGAAAGCAGCCGACCCATCCTGGGCTTAGGCAATCACTTTGGCGGCGCGCAACGAGGCGATCTGGTCAGCGTCGTAGCCCAACTGCGTCAGCACCTCGGCCGTATGAGCGCCCACCGCCGCCCCCACGTGACGCGGCGCCGGCAAGCCGCCGGAGAATTTGATCGGGCAGGCGATCTGCCGCTGCGCCGGCTTGCCCTCGCGGGGCACCTCGACCACCAGCTCGCGCGCCTGCAACTGCGGATGCTCCACTGCTTCGGCCAGGCTCAGCATCGGCTCGACACAGGCATCCAGGGCAGCGAAGCGCTCGCACCAGTCGGCAAAGTCACGCTGTTCGAATTCCTGCTGAATCTGTGCCTTCAACGCGCGCTGCTGCTCCGGCTTTTGCGACAGCCCGTGTGCCGCCAATTCCGGCCGGCCGATGGCGGCGCACAGCTGCTGCATAAATTGCGGTTCCAGACTGCCGACCGAAAACCAGCGGCCGTCGCGGGTGCGGTAGTAGTCGTAGAAGCTGCCGCCATTGAGCGCCTGGCTTTCCATGGTCGGCGCCTCGCCGCAGGCCAGATAACCGGCGCCGGCCATGGCGTGCAGGCTGAAGATGCAGTCGGTCATGCTGATGTCGACGTGCTGCCCTTCTCCGCTGTGCTGGCGCTGAATCACCGCTGCCAGCAAGCCCATAACCCCGTGCAACGAGCCGCCAGCAATATCCGCGGCCTGAATGCCGAGTGGCAGCGGGCCGCTTTGCAGGCGACCGGTTTGGTCGGCAATGCCAGAAAGCGCGAGGTAGTTGATGTCGTGACCGGCGCGGTCTTTGTACGGGCCGGTCTGGCCGTAGCCGGTGATCGACACGTAAATCAGCTTGGGATTGATCGCCTTCAGCGCCGCGTAGCCCACGCCCAGTTTGTCCATCACGCCGGGGCGAAATTGCTCGAGCACGATGTCGTACTCAAGCACCAGTTGCTTTACCACCTCCACCGCTGCCGCCTGTTTCAGGTCCAGCGCGATGCCGCGTTTGTTGCGGTTGAGGTAAGCGTGGCTGGCCGACACGCCGCCGTCGTGGGGCGGCAATACGCGCACCAGGTCCATGCGCGTCGGCGATTCCACACGCAGCACATCGGCGCCCATGTCGGCGAGCAACAACGAGGCAAATGGGCCTGGCAGCAAGGTGGAGAAATCCAGCACTTTCAATGACGACAGTGGGCCTTTCATCTGGGCTCCTGATTCTTGTTGTTGTGGGTCGGCGTGTTGTGGGGCTGCGGTGCGCTTACAACTTCATGCCACGGCTGATGATCTCTTTCATGATTTCCGAGGTGCCGGCGAATATCCGTTGAATGCGAGCGTTCGCGTACATCTTGCAGATCGGGTATTCCCACATGTAGCCCCAACCGCCGTGCAGCTGCACACCTTCGTCGACCACTTTGCCGAGCAATTCGGTGGTGAACAGTTTGGCTTCGGCGGCGACTTCCGGGGTAAGTTTTTTCTGGTTGTGGTCCATCACGCAGCGGTCGACGAACACCTGGGCCACGTCCACTTGGGTGCGCATTTCGGCAAGTTTGAAGCGGGTGTTTTGAAAGTGCGAAATCGGTCGGTCGAAGGCTTTGCGTTCTTTCACGTAGTCGATGGTCACTTGCAGCGCCGCTTCGGCACCGCCGACGGCGCCACAGGCGTTGGTCAGGCGTTCCTGGGCGAGCATGTTCATCAGATAGAAGAAGCCGCCTTTGGCGTCGCCCAGCAGGTTTTCTTTCGGCACTTTGACGTTGTTGAAGAACAGCTCGGCGGTGTCCTGGCTTTTCATGCCGAGTTTCTTCAGATTGCGGCCGCGCTCGAAACCTTCCATGCCGCGCTCGACCAGGAACAGGCCCATGGCGTGTTTGTTGGCCGGATCGGTTTTGGCCGCGACGATCACCACGTCCGCGAGCAGGCCGTTGGAGATAAACACTTTCGAGCCGTTGAGCTCAAAGTGGTCGCCCTTGTCCACGGCCGTGGTGCGCATACCGGCCAGGTCGGAGCCGGCGCTGGGTTCGGTCATGGCCACGGCGAGAATGCTTTCGCCGCGAATGATCGCCGGCAGGAAACGCGCTTTTTGTTCGGCGTTGCCGTAATCGGCGATGTACGGGCCACAGAGCGCCGAGTGCAGCGGCAGCATAAAACCGGCCTCGTTAATGTTGGCCAATTCCTCGCACATGATTTGCTCGTAGCGGAAATCTTTCAGACCGCTGCCGCCGTATTCCTCATCGGCCCAGGGCAGCAGAAAACCCATCTCACCCGCCTTTAGCCACACCTCGCGGCTGACCACGCCGGCCTCTTCCCAGGCGTCCTGGTGGGGCACCACTTCTTTTTGCAAGAACGCGCGGAAAGCCTCGCGGAACATATTGTGTTCGGTTTCGAAATGGATGCGTTGCATGACGGTTCCCTGTGCAATTGGTCGTCACGCAGGGTAGGCGCCGCGTGGCGACGGCCTCAATGACGCAAGTGCTCAGGGGCGGTTGACGGAATCGGTCAGCGTCCCAAAACCGTCAACGCCGGGTTATCAACCCTTGCCGCGCCACGCGCACTAACTCGCGCACACAGCTTTCAAGGTTCGCTGCACTCGGCGCCTGCACCACGGCCAGGTCAAAGCTGTCGCGGGCAAAGCGTTGCAACGACTCATCGTCGCCCACGAACTGAATCAGAAACGTGCGAGGCGCGCCCCAGCGTTTCGGCCAGCCTTCGAGGTAGCGCAGCAAGGTGGGCTGGTGGCTGCCGCCGAGCAAGATTTTCGGGTTGCGCAAGGCAAGGCCGCTGGTGATGGGCGCCAGACGTATCAGGGGACGAAGCGTAAGCGAGGCAGCAACGGGCGACGGCGCAGGGGCCAGGGAATCGGGGGAAGTCAGGACGGTGTGGGCGTTCATGTACGGGTCTCTCGCCTCAGAAGCTCCGCAGGCAGCGGTGAGAGGCAACACCGAACCAGCGCTTTAGCGGTATTTCGAAGCCGGCGTTGAGACCTGGTCTTCGGGGAGCGCCCCGCAAGTAGCTGTTTAAATCGGCGCTGGCGGCAATCCTAGGGAAGCGGCAGGCGGGCTGTCAACCCTGGAGTGGCGGGCGCTGCCAACCCATCCTTTGGTTAGGTGAGGCGCTTTAGTGCCCCGTCCGTTTGGCGCATTCGGACCGCTGGCGGGGAACGCGTGGCGTTAAAAGTGGCCAAACACCGCGCCCGCCGTTTCAGGCAGTAACAGGGGAAACAGCGCAAATTGTCGGACAAAACGCGCAAATAAGCGGCAAAACGCTGAAATAGAGCGACTTCACCCGTTTCGCCTGTAGTGGCATGAATCCTGTACTACCGCTCCGGCTGCTGTACGCGCCTTGGATGGGCGTGGGGGCCTGCCCTGGATGGCGACACTTGCCTATTTCATCCCTTGCGAGAGCGCATATGAACAACAATAAAACTCTGCTCGCCCTCTGCCTTGCTTCTGGTTTGCTGATTTCGAACCAGGCCGACGCAGCGTCATCCGGTTACACCCAGACCAAGTACCCGGTGGTGCTGGCCCACGGCATGCTCGGTTTCGACAGCATTCTTGGCGTGGATTATTGGTACGGCATTCCTTCGGCGCTACGCAGCGACGGCGCCAAGGTGTACATCACTGAAGTGAGCCAGCTCGACACCTCGGAAAAACGCGGTGAACAACTGCTCGACCAGGTGGAAGAAATTGTCGCCATCAGCGGCAAGCCGAAAGTGAACCTGATCGGCCACAGCCACGGCGGCCCGACCATCCGCTACGTTGCTGCCGTTCGCCCGGATCTGGTGGCCTCGGCAACCAGCGTTGGCGCCCCGCACAAAGGTTCGGCCACGGCCGATTTCTTGCGTCAGATTCCGCCAGGCTCTGCTGGTGAAGCCGTGGTTGCCGGCATCGTCAACGGCCTCGGCGCACTGATCAACTTCCTCTCGGCCAGTTCCAGCACCACGCCGCAAAACGCGTTGGGCAGCCTGGAATCGTTGAACTCGGCCGGTGCGGCGCGTTTCAACGCCAAGTACCCGCAAGGCATTCCCACCAGCGCCTGTGGCGAAGGCGCCTACAGCGTCAACGGCGTGCGCTACTACTCGTGGGGCGGTACCAGCCCGCTGACCAACGTGCTCGACCCCAGCGACCTGTTGCTCGGCGCGTCGTCGGTGACCTTTGGCACCACCGCCAACGACGGCTTGGTCGGCCGTTGCAGCTCGCACCTGGGCCAGGTGATTCGCGACAACTACCGCATGAACCACCTCGACGAGGTTAACCAGACCTTCGGCCTCACCAGCCTGTTCGAGACCGACCCCGTGACCGTGTACCGCCAGCAAGCCAACCGCTTGAAAAACGTCGGCCTGTAACGGTGTAAACAGCCGGGCCCGCTGAGGGTCCGGCTTATGGCCTTGCGTGGAGCGAACAACGTGAAAAAACTGCTGCTGTTATTGCCCATCTCCTTCGCCATTTGTGTGGCGGTCATGCTGTACCTGCACCCGCTGGACACCCCGGCTGAAAGCCCGGTGGCGGCCACCGCCAAAGCGCCCAGCACCACGCCCAAAATCCCTGGCAACGCGCCAGCTGAACAGCTGACCACCCAAGTCGCCACCCTGCCCGCCACGCTCGCCCCACTGCCGCCCTCCTTCAAAGGCACGCAGGTGGATGGCAGCTTCCAGGTCGATGGCGCCGGCAATCTGCTGATTACGGCCGACATCCGCCGCATCTTCGATTACTTCCTCAGCGCCTATGGCGAGGAGTCGCTGCAAGACAGCGTCAAACGCCTGCGCGCCTATATCGCCAGCCAACTGCCGCAGCCCGCGCAGGAACAGGCGCAAGCGCTGCTCAGCCAATACATCGACTACAAACGCGAGCTGGTGCTGCTCGAACGCGACCTGCCGCAAATGGCCAACCTCGACGCCCTGCGCAACCGTGAAAGCGCGGTGCAAGCCTTGCGCGCCCGGTTGTTCACCGCCGAAGCCCACCAGGCCTTTTTCGGCAACGAAGAGGCCTACAACCAGTTCACCCTGCAACGCCTGGCCATTCAACACGACGACAAACTGGACGCCGCCGCCAAAGGCGCAGCCATGGACCAACTGCGCGCCGGCCTGCCCGAAGAGTTGCAAGAAAGCGTGCTGCCGCAGCTGCAAAGCGAGCTGCACGCACAAACCGAACAACTGCGCGCGCAAGGCGCCAGTGCCGAGCAGGTCCGCGCGTTGCGTCAGCAACTGGTTGGCGCCGAAGCCACCACGCGCCTGGAAGCGCTGGATCAGCAGCGTGCGGGATGGAAGCAGCGCATTGCCGCGTTTGCTGCCAGCAAGGCGCAGATTGAAGGGCAGAATGGCTTGAGTGATGGCGATAAACAGACGGCGATTCAGCGGCTGGCTGATGAGCAATTTAATGAGAACGAGCGGTTGAGGTTGGATGCGGCGTTGGAGATGGCGGCGGATAAGTCTTGATTGGTTAGGGTTGTTTTCCGTTACTTTCTTTGCAGAGGCTCTTGCTGCTGACGATGTCCCCTTCGCGAGCCTGGATCCCGAATCGTCGGACCGCCGCGTGCGCGAGGATGACGGATGTTTGATAGCGATTAGTGCGTTATTGCGAGATCAGCGTTAACTCAGGACGGTAAAAAACCACCGTCATCCTCGCGAAAGCGGGGATCCAGAATCTTGCGTCGAGCACGGTTTTCGCCGTTCTTGGCTCGGTATCTGGCGATGAGGTTGTTCCGCCTGCCGCGTTAAATCCGAAATTCTGGATTCCCGCCTGCGCGGGAATGACGGGGTTGGTTGGCGACCAGCGGAGCCTCTACAGATCAGTGTTAACTCAGAACGGTAAAAAACCACCGTCATCCTCGCGCACGCGGGGATCCAGAGTCTTCCGTCGAGCACGGTTTTCGCCGTTCTTGGTTCCGTACTAGCGGTGAGGTGTTCCGCCTGCCGCGTTAAATCCGAAACTCTGGATCCCCGCCTTCGCGAGGATGACGGATGTTTGGTAGCGATTAGTGCGTTAACGGAGAGTACAAAAACCCCACCGTCATCCTCGCGCAGGCGGCGGTCCGACGATTCGGGATCCAGAATGCCCCGTCGAACACCACGTTCCGCCTCGAAACCGCCCTAACAATCTCAAAACATAGACACCATCCCAAACCAGAGACTCACCCTCCTCCCCCTAAACCCCGCAGCAAACCTACCCCACCCCGTCTCCCTTCCGAGACACCGCAACCCATAAGCCCCCACCAAAAAATCATCTTTCCCTTACATATCAATCCCTTAAACACCCTGGCACACATCTCGCTATAGCACCCTCCGCGGCAATGACCGCGCCGAAAAACAACAACAAAAACGTCGCACGCTATGTGAGCAGTTTCCCCAGGACGCCTCGGCATCGTCCATGATCACGCAGGTGCAGCCAGGAGATTTGCCATGAGCTATCCGCTCAGCCCCGCCTTTGCGCTCGCCGCCCTCGGCACCGGTTTAGGTCTTGCAGGCCAGGCACACGCCGACTTCGTCAAAGACAGCAAAGCCACCCTCGAACTGCGCAATTTCTATTTCAACCGTGATTTCCGCCAAGACAATGCTGCCCAGTCCAAGCAAGACGAATGGGCGCAGGGGTTTCTGCTGCGCTATGAGTCGGGCTACACCGACGGCACCATTGGCGTTGGCGTCGATGCCATCGGCCTGTTGGGCCTCAAGCTCGATTCCAGCCCTGATCGCGCCGGTTCCGGTTTGCTGCCCAGAGGGCGCAGCGCGCCCCGTGAGGCGGCGGACGATTACAGCGAACTGGGCCTGACCGCGAAATTGAAAGTGTCCAAAAGCGTGCTCAAGGTCGGCACCTTGCTGCCCAAACTACCGACCACCCTGGCCAACGACTCGCGCCTGCTGCCGCAGACGTTCCAGGGCGCGCACCTCAACTCCACTGAATTCGCCGGTTTGACCGTCGATGCTGGGCGTTTCACTCAGGTCAGCCTGCGCGACTCCGCCAACAGCGAGGACATGACCGTCACCTCCGGCAGCGCGCGCGGCATTGTTGCCAGTACCACCAGTGATGAGTTCGACTTCGCCGGCCTCAGCTACAAGTGGAACGACCAACTCACCACCGGCTACAACTACGGCAAGCTCGACAACCTCTACAACCAGCACTTGGTCAACCTCACCCACGTACTGGCCATCAGCGCCAACCAGTCGTTTAAAACCGACCTGCGCTACGGCCGTTCGGACGATGACGGGCGCAGCAACGTCGACAACCGCGCCCTCGGCGCCCTGTTCACGTACAGCCTGGGCGGCCATGCGTTTGGCTTGGGGTATCAGAAAATGAGCGGCGACACGGGCTTTGCCTACATCGGCGGCACCGATGCGTTTTTGGTCAACTTCGTGCAAATCGGCGATTTCGCCAACGCCGACGAACGCTCCTGGCAGGCCCGCTACGATTACAACTTTGCCGCGCTCGGCGTGCCCGGCCTGACCTTTATGACCCGCTACCTGAGCGGCGACAACATCACCCTGGCCAGCGGTAACGAAGGCAAGGAATTGGAGCGCAACACCGATATCGGCTACGTGATCCAGGACGGCCCGCTGAAAAACCTCGGGGTGAAATGGCGTAACGCAACCCTGCGCTCGACTAACTTTGGCAACGACCTGGACGAAAACCGGCTGATCCTCAGCTACAGCTTGGCGCTGTGGTGATGGCTGATGACAGTAATAAGCGTGGCTGAAAATGCGGCGAATCAATCGCCGCTTCGCTACTCCATACAGCACGGCTTCAATCAATAACAACAATGACCCACGGGCGGCCACCCCGCCCGATTTCAGGAGATCGCTACATGAGTGTGATCATCGCCCTCGCCGCTTTAGCCTTGCTGATGCTCGCGGCTTATCGCGGCTACAGCGTCATTCTGTTTGCGCCCATCGCGGCCTTGGGCGCGGTGTTGCTCACCGACCCGTCTGCGGTGGCGCCCGCCTTTACCGGCGTGTTCATGGAAAAAATGGTCGGCTTCGTCAAACTGTACTTCCCGGTATTTCTGCTCGGCGCGGTGTTCGGCAAGCTGATCGAGCTGTCGGGCTTCTCGCGTTCCATTGTCGCCGCGGCCATTCGCTTGCTGGGTACGCGCCAGGCCATGTTGGTGATCGTGCTGGTGTGCGCCTTGCTCACTTACGGCGGTGTGTCGCTGTTTGTGGTGGTGTTTGCGGTGTATCCGTTTGCGGCGGAAATGTTCCGCCAAAGCGACATTCCCAAACGCCTGATTCCGGCCACCATCGCCCTTGGCGCGTTCAGTTTCACCATGGACGCCCTGCCCGGCACGCCGCAAATCCAGAACATCATCCCCACCACGTTTTTCGGCACCACCTCGTGGGCCGCGCCGTGGCTGGGACTGACCGGCACGGTGTTCGTGTTTATCGTCGGCATGCTGTACCTGCGCCGCCAGTTGCGCAAAGCCAAGGCCAACGGCGAAGGCTACGGCACCGAGCTGCGCAATGAGCCGGAAACCGCCGAAGACATCGCCTTGCCCAACCCTTGGCTGGCGCTGTCGCCACTGATTCTGGTGGGCGTCGCCAACTTGCTGTTCACCCGCTGGATTCCCGAGCTGTACGGCAAAACCCATACCCTGCAATTGGCCGGCATGGCGCAGCCGGTGACCAGCGAGGTGGCCAAGCTCACCGGCATCTGGGCCGTTCAGGCCGCGCTGCTGTTGGGCATTTTGCTGGTGTTGATCTGCGGCTTCCGCGCCATTCGCAGCAAGCTGGCCGAGGGCACCAAAACGGCGGTGGGCGGCGCGTTGCTAGCGTCGATGAACACCGCGTCGGAATACGGCTTTGGCGCCGTTATCGCCTCGCTGCCGGGCTTTCTGGTACTGGCCGATGCGCTGAAAACCATCCCCAATCCGCTGGTGAACGAGGCCGTCACGGTGACCTTGCTGGCGGGTATTACCGGGTCGGCGTCGGGCGGCATGAGCATCGCCTTGGCGGCGATGTCGCAGAGCTTCATCGAAGCGGCCAATGCCGCGAACATTCCGTTGGAAGTGCTGCACCGCGTCGCCGCCATGGCCAGTGGCGGCATGGACACCCTGCCGCACAACGGCGCCGTAATCACCTTGCTGGCCGTAACCGGCCTGACGCACCGCGAGGCGTACAAAGACATTTTCGGCATCACCATTATCAAAACCCTCGCTGTGTTCGTGGTCATCGGCACCTTCTACGCCACGGGCATCGTTTAACCGTTTGAACCCACCTGGCGGGCCCCGCTCGCCAGACAAGGAGAGATGTATGAGTCTGCACGGCAAAACTGCGTTGGTTACCGGTTCCACCAGTGGCATCGGGCTGGGTATCGCCCTGGTGCTGGCCAAGGCCGGGGCCAACCTGGTGCTCAATGGTTTTGGCGACGCCAAGGCCGCCATTGATGAAGTGGCGGCCTTTGGTGGCAAGGTTGGGCATCACCCGGCTGATGTCTCGAAGGTGGCCGACATCGAAGACCTTGTTGCCTACGCCGAGCGCGAATTCGGCGGCATCGACATTCTGGTCAACAACGCCGGTATTCAGCACGTGGCGCCGGTTGAGGAATTCCCGGTCGAACGCTGGGACGCGATCATTGCCATCAACCTCACCTCGGCGTTTCACACCACTCGCCTGACCTTGCCGGGTATGCGCGCGCGCAATTGGGGGCGGATCATCAACATCGCCTCGGCCCACGGCCTGGCTGCTTCTGCGGGTAAAAGCGCCTACGTCGCCGCCAAACACGGCCTGGTCGGCCTGACCAAAAGCGTGGCGCTGGAAACGGCCACCACGGGCGTGACCTGCAACGCCATCTGCCCCGGCTGGGTGTTGACGCCCCTGGTGCAAAAGCAGATCGATGACCGCGCGCTGGCCACGGGCGATGCGCAACAGGCGCGCCACGATTTGCTCGCCGAAAAGCAGCCGTCGCTGGATTTCGTCACGCCAGAGCAATTGGGTGAGTTGGCCCTATTTCTGTGCAGCGACGCGGCGGTGCAAGTACGCGGTGCCGCATGGAATATGGATGGCGGTTGGCTGGCCCGCTAAGCGCAAACCGATGGAACCGCAGCGGCGTGGCGGCGTCCACGGTTCTGGTGGAAGACGCTTTGGCATCACGCGTTGGCAACTTCCATCGGCATAATGATTCACCGCTCAGCCAAGGACATCGCCATGACCCAGCCGCTATGGACGCCCTCGCCCGACCGCATCGCCGCGACACGAATGGATGCGTTCCGCCGCTTTATCAATCAGCGCCACGGGCTCTCGCTGACCGACTACCCGCAGCTGCACGCCTGGAGCGTGGAAGACCGGGAAGGCTTTTGGCAGGCCATCGTCGATTTCTTCGAGGTGCAGTTCAACACGGCGCCCACGGCGGTGCTGGAAGAAGGCCCGCACATGCCGGACGCGCGCTGGTTTCCCGGCGCGACCCTGAACTTTGCCGAGCACCTGCTGCGCCGCCGCGACGCGCACCCGGCGCTGGTGGCCGTGAGCGAAAATGGCACGCACGAGGAACTGAGTTACCGCGAGCTGGCGGCCCAAGTGGCGGGCCTGCAACAAGCGCTGGCCAAGGCTGGCGTGGGCCAGGGTGATCGGGTGGCGGCGATGATGCCCAACACCTGGCAAACGGTGGTCGGCATGTTGGCTACCACCAGCCTGGGCGCGACGTGGTCGTGCTGCTCGCCAGACTTCGGCACACAGGGCGTAATCGATCGCTTCGGCCAAATTGAGCCCAAAGTGCTGATCGCCGCCGGCGGTTACCAGTACGCCGGCAAAGACAACGACCAGACCGCCAAGCTCAACGAAATTCTCGCCCAGATGCCCACCTTGCAGCAGTTGATCGTGGTGCCATACACGCAAACGCACGCGCGCCGTGAGGACTACGAGAGCAGCGCCAAGGTGGCGCTCTGGAACGAGTTCTTCACGCCGGGCGGCGAACCGCAGTTCACCCCCGTGGCGTTCGATCACCCGCTGTACATTCTCTATTCGAGCGGCACCACCGGCGTGCCCAAATGCATCGTCCATGGCACCGGCGGCGTGCTGCTGCAGCACCTCAAAGAACACGGCTTGCACACCGACCTCAGCCGCGACGACACGCTGTTCTACTACACCACCTGCGGCTGGATGATGTGGAACTGGCTGGTGTCCGGCTTGGCAATTGGCGCGACGGTGGTGCTGTACGACGGCTCGCCTTTCCAGCCGGGGCCGGAGCGCTTGATGGACCTGATCGACGCCGAGCGCATCAGCGTGTTCGGCACCAGTGCCAAGTACCTGGCGGCGCTGGAAAAGGCCGGCGTCGAGCCCAACAAAAGTCACCAACTAAGCGCGCTGAAGGGACTGCTTTCGACGGGCTCGCCGCTGTCCCATGAAAGCTTCGACTATGTGTATCGGGCCATTAAACCGGACGTGTGCTTGTCTTCGATTTCGGGTGGCACCGACATCGTCTCCTGCTTTGTACTGGGCAACCCTGTGTTGCCGGTGTACCGCGGCGAGCTGCAATGCAAAGGCCTGGGCATGGCGGTCGAGGTGTGGAGCGACGACGGCCAGTCGGTGATTGGCGAGAAAGGCGAGCTGGTGTGCAGCCGGCACTTCCCGAGCATGCCCGTGGGTTTCTGGAACGACCCGGACGGCGAGAAATTCAAAGCCGCCTACTTCGACACTTTCCCCGGCGTGTGGGCCCATGGCGACTACGCCGAAGAAACGCCCCACGGCAGCGTGATCATTCACGGCCGCTCCGACGCCGTGCTTAATCCCGGCGGCGTGCGCATCGGCACGGCGGAAATCTACCGTCAGGTGGAAAAGATCGAAGAGGTTCTGGAATCCATCGCCATCGGCCAGCAATGGCAAGGCGACGTGCGCGTGGTGCTGTTCGTGCGGTTACGCGAGGGCGTAACGCTGGACGAGGATTTAAAACAGCGCATCTGCCAGGTGATTCGCGACAACACCACCAACCGCCACGTGCCGGCGAAGGTCATTGCCGTGGCGGATATTCCGCGCACCATCAGCGGCAAGATCGTTGAATTGGCCGTGCGCAATGTGGTGCATGGCCAGCCGGTGAAAAACACCGATGCGCTGGCCAATCCCGAAGCGTTAGCGCTGTTTGAAGGGTTGGACGAATTGCAGAACTGATCACAGGCCGGGTTGGCCTACGTAGGTTGGGTTGAGCCAAAAGCGAAGCCCAACAATCCCAACCCCTCCAACAACCCGATCACGCCACCCGCCGCTCGCCCCGCCAGAAAATCGCCAACGCCAGCAACGGCAACACGCTGCCTACGATGACAATCCACAGCCAGCCGCCATGGTCAAACAAGGCGCTGGCCAAGGACGAGCCCAGCGCGCCGCCGATAAAAATCGCCGTCATGTACAAGGCGTTCAGCCGTCCACGACTGGCAGCGTCCAAGGCGTAAACCGCGCGTTGGCCGAGCACCATGTTCATCTGCACGCAGAAATCCAGCACCACGCCGGTCACCGCCAAGGCGATCACCGTATTGCTGGGCGGCACAAAAGCCGGCAGAAAACACAGCATCGCCAACAGCAAGGCCAGCCGCGTGGTCACCCGCGTGTGGCCGGCATCGGCCAGGCGCCCGGCAATCGGCGCGGCGATGGCACCAATGGCCCCCACCAGCGCAAACAAGGCGATCTGCGTTTGCGACAGGCCATGGTTACGCGCCAGTTCCAGCGGCACGGCGGTCCAGAACAGGCTGAACGCGCCGAACATGCAGCCTTGCATCAAGGCGCGCTGGCGCAGCACCGGTTCGCGCTTGAACAGCGCGCCCAACGACAGCAGCAATTGACCGTAAGTGGCGCGATGTTCGGGCTGACGGGCCGGCATGGTGGTCGCCAGAATCACCACAATTACCGTCATGACCGCAGCAGCGACGAGAAACACCGCGCGCCAGCCAAAGTGGTCGGCGATCAAGCTGGAGATTGGCCGAGCCAGCAAAATGCCCAGCAGCAAACCACCCATGATGCCGCCCACCACACGGCCGCGAGATTCCTCTGCCGCCAAGTGCGCCGCCAACGGAATAAGGATCTGCACCGACACCGAGCTCAGGCCAATCAACAGCGACACCAGCAAAAACGCATGGGGCTGGGTGGTAAATGCCGCCGCCAACAGACTGCCCACTGAAACCAACGCGGTGACGATCATGAGCCGGCGGTTTTCAAGCAAATCGCCCAGCGGCACCAGAAACAACATGCCCAGTGCGTAGCCGACCTGAGTCAGCGACACGATCAGGCTGGCGGCGGTGGTGGAAATACCAATGTCCGGCGCGATCAGTTCGATGATCGGCTGGGAGTAATAGATGTTCGCCACGATCACGCCGCAGCAAAAGGCAAACAGCAGCACCATGCCACGGGTCATGGTCAGGTTGGTGGGGCTCATGGAAGGCTCAATTAGAACAGCGGAAAAGGTGCGTTAGCGTACGGGAAATTGCCCAAGCGGAAAATCTGCTTAGGAAGCTATTTATCGATGGGTTTGACAGCCCCGCCCGACTCACTGAAGCTGCATGCCACTGTGATACGCGCGCGTTAAAACAACGGAAGTTTGCATGCCGAAGTACCCGAACAAACGTCCTCCCCCTACCCTGCCTTCAGGCCCCGATGCCCCTGCCCGTCCGCTCGCGCTGATCATTTTTGCCGTCATTTTGCTGGTTACACTGCCCATCTGGCTTTATCGCCAACACGCCACCGCCCCCGTCGCGCCAGACACGGTATCGCCCGCCGCGCTGAGCAGCGAAAAGGCACTACCGCCCGCCTCGTTTGTCGATGAAGGGCAATGCCAGAGCTGCCACGGCGAACAAAGCAACGCCTGGAGCGGTTCCCATCATCAGATGGCCATGCTGCCGGCCAGCGCCGAACATGTTCGCGGCAATTTCAACAACGCCACCTTTACCGGGGAAGCGGAAACCAGCCGCTTTACCCAGCGCGACGGCGCATTCTGGATCAACACGCCAGGCCCCGATGGCAAGCCCGCCGACTTCAAAGTGGCCTACACCTTTGGCGTCGAGCCGTTGCAGCAATACCTGCTGGAAATGCCCGGCGGCCGCCTTCAGGCCTCCGGCGTGGCGTGGGATACGCAGAAGCACCGGTGGTTCGAGTTGTACCCCGGCGAGAAGATGAATTTCCGCGACGATCTGCACTGGAGCAAAGCGGCGCAGAACGCCAACTTCATGTGCGTGGACTGCCACACCACCGGTTTCAAACGCAACTTCAACCCCACCACGGACACCTTCGCCAGCACCTGGAACAACCTCGGCGTCGGCTGCCAGAGCTGCCATGGGCCGGCGTCGCGCCATCTGGAATGGAGCGCGGGGAAAAACCTCAACAAGCAGCAACCCGATAAAGGCTTTGGTGTAGCACTGGGCAGCCGCGACGCCATTGCCCAGGTGGAAACCTGCGGCCGCTGTCATTCCCGTCGGGCGCCCTTGGGCGATGGCGACACCGCGAGCACACGGCTCATGGATGACTACGTGCCGGCCAACCTGACGGCCGAGCTGTATCAGGTCGACGGCAAGATCAAAGACGAAGTGTTCGAGTACGGCTCCTTTGCCCAGAGCAAAATGTTCAGCAAAGGCGTGACCTGCACCGATTGCCACAACCCCCACAGCAACCAGCTCAAAGCGCCCGGCAACGGTGTGTGTCTGCAATGCCACAACACCGCCGGCAAGGCCTCGCGGGCCGGCATCGACGCGGCGGATTTGAAAGCGAAGAACTACGAAGCGCCGGAGCACACCAAACACAAAACCGGGCAGCCAGGCTCCAACTGCGTGGATTGCCATATGCCCGGCAAGCTCTACATGGTCAACGACTACCGCCACGACCACAGCCTGAGCATTCCCGACCCGGCGCAATCGGCCAGGCTCGGCAGCACCGATGCCTGTGCCGCCTGCCACACCACCGCAACCAGCAAGATCGCCGAGCAATTCAAGGTTTGGTATGGCAGCACGCCGGTCAAAGACGGCGGCTATGGCGACGCCATTTTCGCCGCGCGGCATGGCTCGCCGGGAGCGGCGCGCATGCTGATGCAGCAACTGGCACGTTCCGACCTCCCTGCCATTCGCCGCGCCACCGTGCTGACCCAATTGCCCACCTATCCGAGTCAGCGCGCCCTGGACCAGGCAGTTATCGCCCTCAACCACGCGGACCCGCAAGTGCGCGCGGCGGCGGTTGAAGCGGTGGCGCGAATGGGCTCGGTCGAACAGCAAGTGCGCCTGCTCAGCCCGCGTTTGAGCGACCCGGTGCGCGCCGTGCGCTTTGCTGCCGCGTCGCAACTGGCCAACGTGCCGGCCGCACAACGCGCTGCCATCGATAGCGCCTGGCAGCCGGTCATCAAAGACTATGAAGCGTCTCAGCAGACGCTGCGCGACCGCGCCGAAGCCAATTTCAACCTGGCGCTGCTTTATCAGAACACGGGCCGTGGCGGGCAATCCGAAGCCGCCTTGCGCGAGGCCCTGCGACGTAACCCGGACTTCCTGCCCGCCGTGGTCAGTCTGGCGCAATTGCTCGATGCTCAAGGGCAGCATGCCGCCGCGTTGCTACTGCTGAACGAAGCCATAACCCGGCACCCCGAAGCCGGGTTGCTGCAACACAGCCTTGGCCTGGCGCTGATTCGCGCAGGCGACCGTGAGAACGCCATGGCGGCGTTGGCCAAAGCCGCCGAGCTGAACCCACAAGACCCGCAATTCAGCTACGTGTACGCCATCGCCCTGCACGACACCGGCAAACCGGAGCAGGCGCGTAACCAGCTCGAAGCCTTGCTCAAGCGTCAGCCCGAGAACCGCAACGCCCGTCTGGCGTTGATCAGTTATTGGCACGAAGCCGGGCAGCCGCAGAAAGTACAAGTGCTGCAAGCGGAGCTTGAACAGCAGAATCCGGATGATCCGGAGCTGCAGACGGCGCCCAATCGGTGAACGTGGGGAGTTCGTAAGGTCCTGGGCTGGGTCGTGGGTTTGCCTGCGGATTAACGCGGGTGTTTGCGCCGGTCCATCAGTTGGAAACGCGGTAGCGCCAAACCCCAGTAGATAGCGGCGATGCGCGTCACCAACACCACGAGCATCGCCACGCCCGTTGCCGCCCAATGTCCGGCGCCCAGGTTCAGCAGCGCGATAAATACCAGCGAACCGGCGATGCACGCGGTGGCGTACACCTCTTTTTGGAAGATCAGCGGAATCTGGTTGCACAGCACGTCGCGCAGCACGCCGCCGGCCACGCCGGTCATCACGCCCATGATTACCGCCGAACTGGTCGGCACGCCGTGGCGCATGGCCACTTCGGTGCCAATCACGGTAAACACCGCCAAGCCAAAGGCATCGGCAATCAACAGGGCCTTTTCCGGCAGCGGCTTGATAAAACGCGCCCACAGCACCGTGCCGAGGGCGCCCAGCGAGGCGACGAGCAAGTACAGCTCGTTGCCGATCCAGCTCACCGGGTGGTTGTCCAGGATCAGGTCGCGCAGCGTGCCGCCGCCTAACGACGTCACCAGCGCAATCACCAGCACGCCGAACAGGTCCATGGCATTGCGCCCGGCCATCAACGCGCCGGTGACGGCGAACACGGCGACGCCGAACAGGTCACTGAGGTAGAACAGCGTTTCGATACTCACGCCGGCGTACGCATGGTCACGAATTCTTCCGCGGCGGTCGGGTGCACGCCCATGGTGTCGTCGAAGTGGCGCTTGGTGACGCCCGCTTTCAACGCCACGGCCAGGCCCTGGATGATTTCGCCGGCGTCCGGGCCGACCATGTGACAGCCCAGCACCTTGTCGCTGTCGGCATCGACCACCAGCTTCATAAACGTGCGTTCCTGGTTGGAGGTCAGCACCAGTTTCATCGGGCGGAAGTCGCTTTGGAAAATCACCACCTTGTGGCCGGCATCGCGCGCCTGTTCCTCGGTCATGCCCACTGTTCCGATATTGGGCAGGCTGAACACCGCCGTGGCGATCTGCTGATAATCCACGGGGCGGTACTGCTCCGGCTTGAACAGCCGACGCGCCACGGCCATGCCTTCGGCCAACGCGACCGGTGTGAGCTGCACGCGGCCGATCACATCACCGAGGGCGAGAATCGACGGCTCGGCGGTTTCGTATTCGTCGTTAACGCTGATGAACCCGCGCTCATCGAGCTGCACGTTGGTGTTTTCCAGACCGAGGTTGTCGAGCATCGGTCTCCGGCCAGTGGCGTAAAACACGCAGTCGGTTTCCAGCACGCGACCATCTTTGAGCGTGGCGTGCAGGCTGCCGTCGGCTTGCTTGTCGATGCGATCGATGTCGGCGTTGAACTGCAAATTCACGCCGTGCTTGGTCATTTCCTCTTTCAGGTGCTTGCGCACCGCGCCGTCGAAGCCGCGCAGGAACAGGTCACCGCGATACAGCAACGAGGTGTCGGCGCCGAGGCCGTGGAAGATCGAGGCGAACTCGACCGCGATATACCCGCCGCCTACCACCAGCACGCGCTTTGGCAGCTCTTTGAGGAAAAACGCCTGGTTGGAGTTGATCGCATGTTCGTGGCCGGGAATCGGCGGAACCACCGGCCAGCCGCCGGTGGCGACCAGAATATGTTTGGCGCTGAAGGTTTTGCCGTCGACCTCGACGTGGTGCGGGTCGGTAATTTTCGCGTGGGCTTCCAGCACCGTAACGCCGCTGTTCACCAGCAGGTTGCGGTAGATGCCATTGAGGCGTTGGATTTCAGCGTTCTTGTTGCGGATCAGCGTGGGCCAATCGAAGGTCGGCGTGCCATTGAGCGTCCAGCCGTAACCATCAGCTTGTTCGAACTCATCGGAAAAATGCGCGCCGTAAACCAGCAGTTTCTTCGGCACGCAGCCGACGTTGACACAGGTGCCGCCCAGGTAACGGCTTTCGGCGACGGCTACCCGCGCGCCAAACCCTGCAGCGAACCGCGCCGCACGCACGCCACCGGAACCGGCGCCAATCACGAAGAGGTCGAAATCGTAAGTCATGCAAATCTCCTTAGCTGGCGGGCAGCATAGCGCAAAGCGCCCGCCGAGCGCCTGTAGGAGCGGCTTTAGCCGCGATGGTTTTGGGGTTCACAAGCATCGCGGCTAAAGCCGCTCCTACAAAAAACCGGGCTGGATTTTCGAGTACAAAAAAAAGCCACCTCACGGTGGCCTTTTTTTACAACACAGCTTCGGCTTAATAAGCCTTGCCGGTCTTGTAGAAGTTTTCGAAGCAGAAGTTGGTGGCGTCGATGTAACCCTCGGCGCCGCCGCAGTCGAAACGCTGGCCTTTGAATTTGTAAGCCAGAACGCAACCGTCCTGGGCTTGCTTCATCAGCGCGTCGGTAATCTGGATTTCGCCGCCTTTGCCTGGCTCGGTTTCTTCGATCAACTTGAAGATGTCCGGGGTCAGGATGTAGCGGCCGATGATGGCAAGGTTCGACGGAGCGTCTTCTGGTTTCGGTTTCTCGACCATGCTGTTAACACGGTAGATGTCGTCACGAATCATCTCGCCGGAAATAACGCCGTACTTGGACACTTCGTCCTGCGGCACTTCCTGAATCGCTACGATCGAGCAGCGGAACTGGTTGTACAGCTTGACCATCTGGGTCAGTACGCCGTCGCCATCGACGTTTACGCACAGGTCGTCTGCCAGTACCACGGCGAACGGTTCGTCACCGATCAGCGGGCGGCCAGACAGAATCGCGTGGCCCAGGCCTTTCATTTCAACCTGACGGGTGTAAGAGAAGCTGCAGTTGTCGATCAGGCGGCGGATGCCGACCAGGTATTTTTCTTTGTCGGTGCCTTTGATCTGGTGTTCCAGCTCGTAGCTGATGTCGAAGTGGTCTTCCAGGGCGCGCTTGCCACGGCCAGTAACGATGGAGATCTCCGAAAGCCCGGCTTCCAGCGCTTCTTCAACGCCGTACTGAATCAGCGGCTTGTTCACCACCGGCAGCATTTCCTTGGGCATGGCCTTTGTTGCTGGTAGGAAACGGGTACCGTAACCAGCAGCCGGGAACAAGCATTTCTTGATCATGTGAGTCCTTGAAAGAAGGGTCATACCGTTAGTGCCGCGCAGTCTAATCAGGCGGCACTCGCCTTACAATGGCCCGCCACAGGGCGGCCAATGCCACGATAGAGAAACCCTAGCGCAGATAGTTCCAACGAATCGTAAATATTGCGTCCATCGAACACGGCCGGCATGCGCATCAAACCGCGAATACGACGGAAATCGGGCTGGCGGAACTGCTTCCATTCCGTCACCAACACCAGCGCGTCCGCGCCTTCCACCGCCGAATAAGGGGACTCGCTGAGCTGCAACTGACCATTGGCGAGCGCCTGCGGGTAACGCGCCGCCACCGCTTTGCAGGCCACCGGGTCGCAGGCTTGAACACGCGCCCCGGCGGCCAGCAAGGCATCGAGCAACACCAGGCTGGGAGCCTCGCGTAAATCGTCGGTGCCCGGTTTGAATGCCAAGCCCCACAGCGCCACCACCCGCCCCTGCAAATAGCCGTTGAAGTGGTCGTACAACGCTTCGAACAACAAGGTTTTCTGCACCGCGTTGCGCGCCTCCACCGCACGCAAGATTGCCGGTTCGAAACCGTTCTGCTCGGCCGTGTGGATCAGCGCTTTAACATCTTTGGGGAAACACGAACCGCCGTAGCCGCAGCCGGCGTAGATAAAGTGCGTGCCAATGCGCTTGTCACTGCCGATGCCACGGCGCACCTGTTCGATGTCGACATCCAACAGGCCGCATAACCCGGCCATCTCGTTGATAAAAGAAATCTTGGTCGCCAGAAAGGCATTGGCGGCGTACTTGCTGAACTCCGCCGCGCGCACCGGCATGCTCAGCACGCGTTCGCTGTTGCGCACGAAGGGCGCGTACAGACGACGCAGCAACGCTTCGCTGGCAGCATCGCTGCAACCCAGCAGCACGCGGTCCGGGCGCATGAAATCGTCGATGGCCGAGCCTTCTTTCAAAAACTCCGGATTGCTCGCCACGCTCACCTGAAAACCAAGCTGGCGCTGCTGCAACCGCTGGTTAATGAGGTGCTGCACCCGCTCCGCCGTGCCGACCGGCACTGTCGATTTGTTCACCACCAGGCAGGCTTGTCGCAGCGTGGTTCCCAGCTGTTCGGCCACGGCCAGCACATGGCTGAGGTCTGCCGAACCGTCCTCGCCGCTGGGCGTGCCCACGGCAATAAACACCACCGCCGCCCGCGCTACGCCTTCAGCCAGGCGCCGAGTGAAACTCAGCTGGCCGCTGGCCAAATGCGCGGATAACAGCGCTGACAAACCGGGCTCATGAATCGGCACTTCGCCGGCCTGCAACTGCGCCAGGCGCGTGGGATCGGTTTCCACACACACCACGTGATTGCCCATTTCGGCAAAACACGCCGCCGTCACCAACCCCACATACCCCGCGCCGATCACACATAGCTGCATCGCTGCTTCTCCGAATGAGTTACAGCGATTGCAACCAAAAGCAGTGGCAAGCGTGTGACGATCACGCGACAAGCCGGTGACAGCGAAACCTCAGCGGCCGCTCGCGCTGTACCGAACCGTTACCGGGCTGGCGCTGGAACTCCCCTACTCCCGGATATTCGATGCTTTGCTGCACATCGCCGCGAATCTGCGTCGAGCCAGAGCCTTGATAGGTGCTGTTGGAGTTGTAGCGATTATCCGGCACCTGATAACCGCCGTAGCCGCTGCTGCCCTCTTGCCGGCTGGACTCGCTGATACTAGCCGCTGGCGCCAGGGCTGACGTAGGTGCGGGTGATGGTGCGCTGCTGACCGACGATTTCGGCAGCGAGCGTCACCTGCGCGCTCAAGCCAGCCACCAGCAACACACTGAGCACTAAACGGTGCATGTGGAAACCTCCACGCATGGGTTGGACGTCCATCCTACGGAAAAACATCGGTCAGGAGGGCTCGATGTTTGCGCCCACTACCTGATCCAGCATGTCGCTCAACCGGTCCATGGTGAACGGTTTGCGCAACACGGTCGCACTGCTGCCCACCGCCGCCTGCAGCTGTGCGGTGTCGGAAAAGCCGCTGATGAAAATGATCGGCAAGTGTGGGTATTTCTCCAGCAGCAGTTTCGCCACTTCCGCGCCGTTAAGGTGCGGCATGGCGAAGTCCAGCAGCACCAGATCAGGCATCTGCACGTCGATCAGTTTCAGGCCCGCCAAGCCGCTGCTGGCTTCGCGTACCTGATGGCCGAGGGCTTCGAGCATGTCGACCACAACGCGACGCACGTCGTCGTCATCGTCGATCAGCATCACCTGCTTGCCGCCCTGTTTCAGCGGCTCGTTGGCGGCAGCGGCCGGCACTTCGATCAACGCGCTGTCGCGGGTGTACGGCAAGGTGAGGAACACCTGAGTGCCACAACCCGGCGCCGACACCAGGCGCACCCAGCCGTTGGATTGCTCGACGATGCTCTGCACTTGCGCCAACCCCAGCCCGGTGCCGGCGCCGATGCCCTTGGTGGAAAAGAACGCGTTGAACGCTTTGAGGCGAACGTCTTCGCTCATGCCGACGCCGGTGTCCGCCACGCAAATCTGCATGACGCCGTACGGTGCGCCTTCCACCGGTTCGGGATGATGCTGGGTGGTGATGTTCAGCGAACCGCCGCTTGGCATGGCGTCGCGGGCGTTGAGCGCCAGGTTGAGGATGGCCAGCTCCAGCTGCGTGGGGTCGCTAAGCACGTAGTGCTCGCACGGTTCCAGGTTCAAGCGGATGCGTACCGTGGTGCCGATGGTGCGCACCAGCAGGTCGGTCATGTCGCGAATCACCGAATTGATGCGCAGCGGTTGCAGTTCGAGTTTTTGCGAGCGCGAGAACGCCAGCAACTGGGCGGTGAGCTTGGCGCCACGGTCGGCGGCTTTGAGTCCGGCCTCGGTCCAGCGCACGACTTTTTCCGAAGTCGGCCGGCGCGCGATCAGGTCCAGGCTGCCTTTGATGCCTTGCAGCAGGTTATTGAAGTCATGCGCCAGGCCGCCAGTGAGTTGCCCCACCGCTTCCATTTTTTGCGCTTGGCTCAGGCGTGCTTCCAGCAAGCGACGCTCGGTGAGGTCGGTGACCACGCCGCAGATAATCGGCTCCTCGCTGCTGTCCAGCGCCAAGGCGCGGAATGACAGGTAAGCGGGCGTCACTTGATCGTCGGCGGCCAGCAAATTGAATTCGCTGCGCACCGCTTCTTCGGCACTGTTGGCAATAAAGCGGCGGAAGCGCTCGCGCTCGGCGGGCGCGACGAAGTCAGCGAAATCGTGGGCCACTACTTTTTCCAGCGGCCGGCGCACCATCTCGCCGAGGCGCTCGTTGCCATACAGCACGAAGCCGTCGCGCGATAACGTCACCGCGCCTTCCTGCATTTGCTCGACCAGGGTGCGATACGGCCGGTCGGCGCTTTCCAGGGTGTACACACTCACCGCTTCGCCGGTGTCGATAAACAGCGCGTCCACCGCGCCGGTGCGAATGGCTTCGAGGGTGTCCTCGGCTTCGCGCAGTTTGTCGCTCAGCTGCTTGATGTATTGCTCGTCGGTCAGCCCTATGGCGCGTTCGATCATCGGCAATCCCTCACTCAATACCGAGCGCGCTACGCAAGGTAGCGGTGTCGGACAGGTCGCCGATAAGCAACCGCACCGGCAGCGGTTTGAGCTTCAGCAACGTGGGCACCGCGATAATTTGCGCTTCGCGCGCCGCGCTCGGGTTCTGGTAGATATCGACGACCTCCAATGAATAAGCGCCAGGCAAGTGGGTGTCGCACAGCGCTCTCAGATTGGTGATGGCTCGCGTGGAACGGGCGGTGCTGCCAGACACATACAAACGCAGCTCCAAGCACTCCCCCGCTTGCGTCGAGCCTTCGGGCAGTTGCGCAGTCGCCGAGGCAACCGGCGGTTGTTCAGGTGGCGGTGTAAAACTCAATTGACTGGCTCTGGGCGGATATCCAGGCCGACAAGCACTTTGTCGGTGTTGGACAGGTCACCAATAATTTTCACCAGCGGCGTAGGCAGATGCCGCACCAAAGTCGGCAGCGCCAGAATTTGATCGCCTGCTGCCAGTTGTGGGGTGACGCGCAAGTCGATCACTTCAATGGAATACACGCCCGACAGGTACTCCTCGCAAATGCGCTGCAAGTTGCGCAAGGCGGTCACCGACTTCGGCGTTTGCCCGGCGATGTACAGGCGCAGGGCGTAATGCCCCGGTTGCCCGACAGCGTTGGGGTCGATGGCCGGCGTGGTGGCGGTGCCCGATACGGTGTGCGAGTCGGGATCGTGCAAATCAGGGGTGGTCATTCGAGAACTCCTCGTGCTCGGGCCAACTGCCGACGAATCTCATCATCGCTTTGCAATTGGCTGATTTCATCGTCGTCTAGCAGCGAGTCCTCTTCCTCTCGAGCTTCCAGGGCGGCGCGCATCTCGGCAATTTTGCGTTCCAACTCATCGCGGCTTTTCTGCTTCCCGCGCAGGCGCTGCTCGTTCAGTTTCTGACGCAACTCCACGGCGCGGCGTTCACGGGCTTCGTGACTCATGCGCGCGGAACCGGTCAACACCCCTTTGGGGCTGATATACGGCGTCACCAACGTGATGCCGCGGTGGTTGATGTGGTATTCGCGCACTTGGTTCGAGTGACCCATACCACGGGCCTTGAGCACATACAGCAAGCGGTTGTACTCGCCGTCGGCCTCTACGCTGGACAGCGAAACCCAGGCGTCCATTAGCGAGGAAATGGCGCGATCCAAGCCCGCCCGGGTGGTTTTCGCATCGCTCAAGCTGGTGAACACCGTGGTGATGTTGCGCTGCTTGAGCAGATCGACCAGGCGCAACAGCGTCGCGTGCACTTCCGACTGCGGCCCGTGGAACGCGGAAATCGGATCGACTACTACGTTGTGCGGTTTGAACTCGACGATTTCCCGGTACATGCGCGCCAAATGGACTTCCAGGCCGAACAGGCTCGGACGTGTGGACTCCACGCGCAGCAGCCCGCTATCGATGTAGCTCTTCAGTTCCAGGTTCACCGAGCCCAGGTTACGCAGCAGTTGGCTTTCCCCTTCCTCAAAGGAGAACAGCAGGCAGCGCTCGCCGCGCAGGCAACTGGCGTGAATAAAACTCGCAGCAAAGGTGGTTTTACCCGTGCCGGCCAAGCCAGTCACCAGCACGCTGGAGCCACGGTAATAACCACCGCGCTCAAGCATCTGGTCCAGGCCTTCGATGCCAGTCGGCACGATGTCTTCCGGCGCGTCGTGATCCAGCCCGGCGGCGGTGATGGGCATCACCGTCAGACCCTGCGCGTCGATAAAGAATGGGTATTCGTTGGTGCCGTGGGACGAACCGCGGTATTTGACGACCCGCAGACGGCGCGTAGTGATCTGATCGGCCACGCGGTTATCGAGCAGAATTACGCAATCGGACACGTATTCCTCGATGCCATAACGGGTCAGCAGGCCATCACCGCGTTCGCCGGTCACCACCGCCGTCACGCCGCGCTCTTTGAGCCAATAAAATAACCGGCGCAGCTCGGCGCGCAGCACCGCGGTGTCTTTGAAACTGCTAAACAGCGCCTCGATGGTGTCGAGCACCACGCGTTTGGCGCCGATGCTGTCGATGGCATAGCCCAGGCGCACAAACAGGCCTTCGAGGTCGTACTCGCCGGTTTCCTCGATCTCGCTGCTGTCGACGTACACGTGATCAATGACCATCAGCTTTTGGTCCACCAACCCTTGCAGGTCGTAGTCCAGCGAGCCGACGTTTTCCATCAGGTCTTGCGTGCGTTCTTCGAAACTCATGAACACACCGGGCTCGCCGAACTGCAGCGCGCCGTTCACCAGAAAGCTCATGGCGAACAGCGTCTTGCCGCAGCCGGCAAAACCGCACACCAGGCTCGGCCGGCCCTGCGGCAGACCGCCCAGGGTAATTTCATCGAAACCGGCAATGCCGGTGGCGGATTTTTTCAGTGCGGCAATGTGCGAAGAGGCATGGGGCTTCTCGGCCAATTGAGGTCACCTTTTAAAGTCATGAGTGAGTGCTGGATGCCCGTCACGGCATCAAGCGGCTTAATAACTCAGACTACGGTGTGGCGAAAAAGATCGATATTTCATAGCAGTTTGATGGCAAACAGCGGAGCGTCGGCGGCCGGTTAAACGCCGTAAAAGCCCCGCCGCTTGGGCGTGCCCGTGCAATCAGGCGAGCGTTCTCCGCCACTGCTGAATCTGCTCGAGTGTGGCCGTCGCCCCGCCACAAACGACCACCAATGGCCGCCGAAAATCAGCCAACGCGTCGTGCCCTGGCACGTTGTACAACGTAGCCAAGGCGGCACCGCAAGCCGGTTCGACCAACACGCGATGATCATGCAGAAACTGCTCGCAGGCGCTCAACGCTTGCGCGTCGGTCACCGTGGCGCAGCGGATGTCGTGGCGTCCGGTAATGGCGAACGCGTTTTCACACACCGCTTTGGCGCCCAGCGAGGTGGCGATGCTGGTGATGGCCGGCAATTCCACGCGCCGGCCAGCGGCGACCGACTGCGCCAGGGAATCCGCGCCGAGGGTTTCCACCGCCACCACCGGCACCTGGCTGCGCCCGTTGCGCTGCAAACCCGCGACCACGCCAGAGAGCAAACCACCGCCGCCCACGGCGACGATGACTGCGTCGAAATCGACGCCGGCTGCCACCACCTCGTCGATCAGGCTGCCGTGGCCCGCCCACATTTCGGCGTTGTCGAATGGATGGATAAACGCGCTGTGTTCATCCAGCAGCGACTGCGCCAACGCGCTGGCTTCCATCCACGACGCGCCGTGCACGATGACCTCGGCGCCTTCCTGCTCGATCAGCGCTTTGGCGCGTGCGGTGGTGGTTTCAGGAACGACAACGGTGACCGGAATATTCAACTGCCGCCCAGCGTAGGCCGCCGCGATGCCGGCGTTGCCGCCCGAAGACGACACAAAGCGACGCTTGCCTTGCTTTGCGTAGGTTTCGCACACCGCGCCAATACCACGAATCTTGAACGAGCCCACCGGCTGCGCGGCTTCCAACTTGAGCCACACGGTTTTATTGGTGAGCACGCTCAATGGGCGCGATTGCAACAAAGGCGTTTGGATGTGCAGCGGCATAGCGAACCTCAAGCGGCGTCAAATCAGAGCGCGTCATGCTACTCGACTCCGTCGGCCCTCAGTCTTCAGCCCGCAATTGGCACAAACGCCCTACAGATAGCGCGTGCACACTAGTGGCGCTATGCCATATTCTTGCCTCCATCTCATACGGGCAAGCAAGGACGTCGAAGTGAAACGAATCAAGGAATGGCTCAGTCACGCCGTACGCTTTACTGCTCGACCGCTTCCCGCGTACCGAGACGAAACAGAACGTCAGCACTTTGACCAAGACTGCATCAATACCCTGGGCTACAAGGGCGACGAACTGGTGATGCTCACCGAGCATGACCTGTTCAAAATCTGGCGAGCCGGCGCGCAACGCGCCCAGCTAGAAGCGCAGCAGGCACTCGCCGAGTCGCCAATGCCTGCCCCAATCCGCTGCGCCAGTTAACCCAAGCTTCCCAAACGCGGTGCCGAAGGCGCGATCTCGCCGATTTTCTCCAACCGGGCGCGCACGATATTGCGGCTGATGTTCAGCAGCCGCCCGGTTTGTAGCTGGTTGCCATGGCAAAAGCGGTAAGCGGTGCGGAACACGGTTTCTTCGATGTGCTCGTACAAGTCCGGCAGGTTTTGCTCAAACAGTTCGATCAATGCGGCTTCCAGATCCGCCGGTCCAGCGGCCAGCGGTGCCGGGCTTTGGTTGAGCGCAGCCGCGGGCGCTGCCTCGTGGCGAATGCCGGCAGAGCGCATGTCCACTAGGTGCAAATCATTGGGCTGCACGCGCTCGTTGCGGCATACCAGCAACGCGTGGTGAATGGCGTTTTCCAACTCACGGATATTGCCCGGCCAGCTGTGATTGAGCAGCTTGCGTTCAGCCTCTTCGCTCAGGCTGGCGCGCTTGTAGCCCAGGCGTTGGCAGTGTTCTTCCATGAAAAATTCGGCCAACGGCATGATGTCGCCGGGGCGTTCGCGCAGCGGCGGCAGGCGGATGGTGGCGACGTGAAGGCGGTAGAACAAATCTTCCCGGAAATGCCCGGCCACCACGGCATCGGCGAGGTTGACGTTGGTGGCCGCCACCAGCCGCACGTTGATGGGAATCGGGGTGCGCGAGCCCAAGCGCACCACTTCACGCTCCTGCAATACGCGCAGTAATTTCACCTGCATATTCAGTGGCAGGTCGCCGATCTCATCGAGAAACAGCGTGCCGCCCTTCGCCGCTTCGAACCAGCCAGCCTTGCTGCTGGTGGCGCCGGTGAACGCGCCTTTTTCATGGCCGAACAGTTCGCTTTCCACCAGGGTTTCGGCGAAGGCACCGCAGTTCACCGCCACAAAAGGTTCCTTGCTGCGGTTGCTGAGGTTATGGATATGCCGTGCCACCAGTTCTTTGCCGGTGCCGGTCTCGCCAATGATCAAGGCATTGGCTTCACTCGGCGCCAGACGTTCGATGCGGCTGAGCAGTTCTTGCGAGCGCGGGTCTTTGAACACCAGCACGGTGGCACGGACCGATTTGGTCAGTTCGCGGGCATTGGGATGGGTGAGCAACGACATAGGACATACCTGTCAGGCAAAGGGCGCTGGCGGCAATCATGCACGAAGGCGGCATAGATAAAAAAAATTATTAATTCATCTTTATATATTCGTTTTGTTTCTATGCCTTCGCCCTGCTGCTCCAGCAGCAACGGGGCAGCAATCGTTGCGGGCGCATCAGCATCAAACGCCGCTGCAACCCACGCTCTTGCGCTTCAGGCCAGGTATTGCGGGGCTTGCAGCGCCTGGCATGCAAACTGCTCTCTGCCAATAAAGCGCGGATGTTCCGCCCACAGGAGAGCGACATGAACAGACTTTGGCGTAACGGCCTCGCGGCGCTGGCCACCCTGGCGTTTAGCCTGGGCGCCGTGGCGGCGGACACACCCAGCTCGGTAAAAATCGCCATCGTGGCGTTTACCCAAGGCGGCAAGCCGACCTTCGGCGGCATCGCCGGCCGGGTGATCGAAGACGGTTGGCTGGAACAGGAACTGGCCAAGCAGGGCATCAAACTCGACTGGATCGCCCTGCCCCACGCCGGCGCCGGTCCGCAAATCAACGAAGGTTTCACCAACAACAGCATCGACTTCGCGGTACGCGGCGATCTGCCCTCGGTCATCGGCGGCGCAGGCGGTGTGCCGGGCAAACTGATCGTGCCCGGCGGCAGCGGCAATAACGTGTACCTGGTGGTGCCGGCCAACTCCACCGCAACGAGCATCGAAGACCTCAAAGGCAAACGCGTTGCCCTGCACCGTGGCCGGCCCTGGGAGTTTGCCTTCACCAACTTTCTGGCCAGCAAACACCTCGGCCTGAACGACTTCAAAATCGCCAACCTCAACCCGCAAGTAGGTGCCGCCGCCGTGTCGGCCGGCAAGGTCGATGCAGCGGTTCTGCTCAGCGAGGCCTACGCGCTGGAGGACAAAGGCGTCGGCAAAATCATTTGGTCGACCAAGCAGGGCGACAATTCGTGGCGCCTGGTCTCGGACCTGTGGGGCACCGACGATTTTATCCAGCGCTACCCCGACGTCACCCAACTGCTGGCCACCGCCTGGATCAAAGCCGCCTGGTGGATTTCCCAGGAGCAAAACCGCGACGCCTACTACGCGCTGTCATCGCGTGCCGGCACCGCCGAAAGCGTGCTGCGCCGCGACGACCAGGGCGACCCGGTGCCGTGGAAGGAACGCTGGGCGCCGCGCAGCAACGCGCAACTCAGCGCCCATTACCAAGCGCTGGCGCACTACGCCTACGAGAACAGACTGATCCGCGAGGAAGTGGACCTGAGCAAATCGTTCGACACCCACTTCACCAACCAGGCCCTCATCGACCTGCACCTGGAAGACTACTGGCCGAGCCTGAAAGCCCAAGTCAGCAGCAACCCGTAACCCGGCTGGCCACGGCGGGCACTACCTGTGCCTGCCGTGGTGTGCTGCGCTTTTCCCCTTCGAAAACAGGAAACTCTTATGAAACTGCCACGCCCACTCGCGCGCGCAGGGCCCCGTTCGCCCTTGCACTTAGCGCTTTGTCGTTCACCGCCCTGGCTGAAACCCATGCACCGACCCCCAACCCGCTGCAAGGCGATGGCCGTGTGTCGCCGTTCTACACCTGGGAAAAAGCCATTCCGGCCACGCCTGGCAAACTGCTGCGCAGCGAACCGTTGGACGCCACCTTGAGCCTCGCTGGCGCCGCCAGCCAGCAACGCGTGCTGTACACCTCCACCGACGGCATCGACGGCAAAACGCCGATCGTGGTCTCGGGTGCGCTATTCCTGCCCAAAGGCAAAGCTCCGGCTGGCGGTTGGCCGGTGGTGTCGTGGGGCCACGGCACCGTGGGTGTAGCGGATGTATGCGCACCCTCGTGGCAGGGCCGCTCGATTCGCGACGTCAACTACCTCAACGCCTGGTTGAAAGAAGGCTACGCCGTGGTTGCCACCGATTACCAAGGCCTGGGTGTGCCGGGCGGCCACCCGCTGCTCAACAGCCGCGCCGCTGCCTACGGCATTCTCGACGCCGCCAAAGCCGTGGTGAACGGCACCCAGGGCCTGGCCAACAAGGTGCTGATTGTTGGCCAATCGCAAGGCGGAGCTGGCGCGTTTGCCGCCGCCACGTACGCCCCGGCGTACACGCCTGATCTCGGCGTAAAGGGCACCATCGCCACCGGCGTGATCTACAAAATCACCGACAGCAAAAACCGCCCCGCCAAAGACCCTAACAAGGTCGACGAAACCATCGCCTACAGCTTCTACACCCAGCTGGCCCAGCAACAATACGACCCCAGCATCACCCCGGCCGACTACTTCGCCGACGAAGCACTGCCGCTGGTTGAACAGGCACGTACCAGCTGCCTGTTCGCCCTGGAAGGCGACACCGTGTTCACCGGCCGCACGCCGGCCAACACCCAGAAAAAACCAAGCCCGCAAGCGGCCGCAAAACTGAAACCCTGGGTGCAAGCCATCGACTTCCCCACCCTGAAGGCGCCGCAACCGATCTTTATCGGCGCCGGCCAAACCGACCCCAGCACCACGGCCGCCAGCCAAAGCGCACTGTCCAAAGACGCCTGCGCAGCGGGCAGCATTATCGAGGCCCACGTGTATGCCGGGCTTGAACACAGCGGCACGGTAAACGCCTCGCTGAAAGACTCCATCCCGTTTGCCCGCAAGGTGCTCAATGGCGAGAAAATCACACCGATTTGTGATCCGACGCCGCAGTAAAAACTCGTCATTGAGGGTTGCAGGAATTCGCGGTTAAAACTGGCCCTGTGGGAGCGGCTTTAGCCGCGATGCTTTTCAGCCAGAGGTGAGCCAATCACCGTTCGACTCTAGATTCTGGATCCCCGCTTTCGCGGGGATGACGGATGTTTTTGGTTAGATATGCGGCCCAACATGGCCTCGCCGCCGTGAAAACCGGCATCGAAGTTTGCAGGAAATCGCGGCTAAGGCCGCTCCCACAGGTTGTGCGGTCCTGTGGGAGCGGCTTTAGCCGCGATGCTTTTCAGCCAAAGGTGAGCCAATCACCGTGTTCGACTCTAGATTCTGGATCCCCGCGTGCGCGGGGATGACGGATGTTTTCGGTTGGATTTGCGGCCCAACATGGCCTCGCCGCCGTGAAAACCGGCATCGAAGTTTGCAGGAAATCGCGGCTAAAGCCGCTCCCACAGGTTGTGCGGTCCTGTGGGAACGGCCGGGCGGCGATCCGCTTTAGCCGCGATGTTTTTGATCTCACGCTACACCTGCTGCCCCACTGCTTCTCCAGCAACACCCCCCTGCCCGCCGCCCAGCACCTCTCTACACTCAATCCCCGCCAGCCCAGACCAGCCGGGCCTTTCAGGCACCTGGCGCGAAACCTGCTCAACCGCCTTACGCCATCGACATTCCAGGTCGATGCCAACTCCATGAGGCCCACTATGAGCATCGAATTTTTCACCCGCCTGCCGCTGCACGGCGAAACCCAGTTCCTGCCGGGCGACCCGCGCAACCGTGGCGATTGGTCCAACAACCCTGCCAGCACCGGCGCGGTGTCGGCCTTCGATGTTGAAGACGATTTCACCTACATCGACTACCTCGCGCAAATCGCCAAAGCGGCGGAAATCAATCGCTTCGGCGGCGTGCTGATGGTCAATGCGCCCGGCGGCGAAGAGCCGTGGACCGTGTGCTCGTTGCTGGTCCGTGAAACCCGCAAGCTGAAGTTCGTGACCGCCTTTCAGCCCTACCACTTCTCGCCCTTTGCCGCGGCGCAAATGGCCGCCACGTACCAGCGCGCTTCGCGCAACCGCTTGGTGTGGAACATCATCAATGGCGGTTCGGAAGTGATTCAGCGCCAGGTCGGCGACTTCACCGAACACGACGACCGTTACCTGCGCGCCAGCGAATTTCTCGATGTGGTCAAAGGCTATTGGCACAACGAAAACTTCCACTACCAGGGCAAGTACTACCAAGCCGAAGGCGGTGGCATGCGCGGCCCGCAAAAGAAGGCCGAACTGCCGTTGATTTGCACCGCCGGTTCTTCCGAAGCCGCGCGTGAACTCGCTGCCAAACACGCCGATTACTACCTGATGCGCGCCGAGCGCCCGGAAGACATTCGCGCGCTGATCGAAGACGTGCGCGCCCGCGCCAAGCAGTACGGCAACGACACCATTCGCTTTGGCCTGTCTATCGACGTGATCACCCGCCCCACCGAAGAAGAAGCCCGCGCCGAGGCCAAACGCTTCTTCGACGAAGGCCTGGCCAAAGGCGTGGTGAAAGCCATTGCCGCCCACTCCGGCCTGCGCTCGGCGCGCAAGTTGAGCTTCGAGCATGAGTACGCCGAGAAAGGCGAAACCCAGGCCTACGACGACTTTTTTATCTACCCCAACGTCTGGTCCGGCTTTGGCTACATCGGCCTGCCGCCGGGCGTGGCGCTGGTTGGCAGCTACGAAAACGTGGTGGCGCGCATTCGCGAGTACAACGCCGTTGGCATCGACCTGTTCTTTCTCGCCGGCTACCCGCACCTGGAAGAAACCTACCGCTTGGGCGAGCACATCCTGCCGCACTTTCGCAGCGAGCGTGCCGCGCTCAGCCGTGGCGCCGACGCGCCGGTCGCGCTGCATTCGGTCAATGGCGCCTGAGCCTGTTACCCACAAGGAGTGTTTGTAATGTCCATTGAATTTGTCGGCATGGTGTTCCCCAGCCAATGGTCCGAAACCAAAGGCGTGCGCAGCGCCGGCTTTGACCTCGACTACCTGCGCCACCACGCCCGCGCCCACGAAAACGCGGGGTTTGATCGGGTGCTGATCGCCAGCGGCCCCGGCGGTGCCGACAGCTTGCAAATCGCCGCCTTCGCCGCCGCGCAAACCGAGCGCCTGGGCTTTATGGTCGCCCACCGTCCGGCCCTCACCTCACCCACCGTGGCGGCCCGAGCATTCGCCACCCTCGACCACACCACCGGCGGCGGGCGCATTCGTTTGCACGCCATCACCGGTATTGCCGCCGAGCCCGGCGAAGGCGATTTTCTGCTGGATAAAACCGAGCGCTACCAGCGCACCGACGAGTACCTGGAGATTGTGCGGCGCACCTGGGCCAGCGAAGAACCGTTCGACTTCGACGGCAAATACTTCCAGATCAAGGGCGCGTTTTCCCCGGTGAAACCGGCCGGAGTTATCCCGATTTCGTTTGGCGGCTCGTCCGATATCGCCTACCAGATCGCAGTGAAACACGCCGATTTGTACGCGTTGTGGGGCGAGCCGCTGACCGGCGTGGCCGAACAAATCGCCAAGCTGCGTGCCGCCGCACAGCACGCCGGCGTGGCCTCGCCACGGGTGAGTTTGTCGGTCCGTTTGATTCTGGGTGCCACCGAAGAACTGGCCTGGGAGCGTGCCAATCAGATTCTGGCGCAGATCAAACAGAACCCGCAGTTCGCCGAAGGCAGCCCCTGGACCAAACGCCTGAAAGGCACCGGCTCCGAACGCCTATTGGCCGCCGCCGCTGCGGGTGATCGCCACGACCGCGCGCTGTGGATGCCAACCGCCACCGCCGTCGGTGCCTACGGCGATACCACGGCCCTGGTCGGCACCCCGGAAACCGTGGCCGAAGCTCTGCTCGACTACGTGGACCTGGGCGTGACCACCTTTCTCAATCGCGGCTACGACCCGTTGTACGACACCGTGGATTACGGCCGCTGGATTATTCCGGCCGTGCGCGAAGAAGCGCAGCGGCGGGCGTTGGCGCGGGTAAAGCGGGCTTGAGGATTGGGGATGCAGCGCCCCTCACCCTAACCCTCTCCCCGGCGGGGCGAGGGGACTAAAAGCAGATCGCGTTTAGCTCCCCTCTCCCCACCGGGGAGAGGGGCTGGGGGTGAGGGCCAGCCCAACGACCATCTACCCCCGCGAATTCAACAACTCGCGCGCCGCCAACAGCGGCCGCTCATCCACCCACTGCGCAATATCAAAATCCCCTTCCAGAAATCCATGCAGGTTCAGAAAGGCTTTCTGAATGCGCAGAAACTCCACCCGCTCAGCCGACAGACTCGGCGCCAGCGAGCGATGGAAGTCGCCGCGATAGGCCTGCGCCACGCCTTCGCGCCCGGCCTTGGTTTCCGCCTGCAAAATGTCGAACAGTGCCTCGCGGTTATCGCGGGCCCAATCGGCGGCGCGCAGGGTTTGCGCGAGGAAGCGCACCACGACATCAAAGTGCGAGTCGAGCAGGTCCTGGTGCACGGTGATCGGCCGCGGCGTGCCGTTGTTGATGCGTTGGCGCGGCTGGGCGATCACGTCCAGATCAATGCCCACCACCAGCCCGAGGCGCCGTGCGGCATCGGCCGCCGAAGCGCCCTTCACATACACGGCGTCGACATTGCCCTGTACCAAATGATCGAGCCCCGACCACAGCCGTTGCAGGTTTTCATTCGACGTGGGCGCACCTTCCTGCGGGGTTAGCGCCACGTCCACCAGCGTCACGTCATCAAAGCCCAGGCCGGCCAATGCCAAGGCGCCTTTGTAACCGTGCAGGCTCATGGCCCGCGCGATGCTGCCGGCGCGGCTGTCGGCCCAAGCGGGCAAAGCCAGGCGCTTGCCCTTGAGGTCGGCGGGGCTGCGAATGCCCGAGTCGGGCCGGACCAGAATGGTTTGCCATTCTTCAATCCAGGTCAGGCCGATCAGGCGACTTGGTGCCCCGGCGGCGCGTGCCGCCAAGGCCGGTACGTTGCCGCCTTCGCGAAACAGGCCGGGCAGGTCGTGATCGTAATGATGACGGCCCAGCTGGCGAGCCTCCTGCAAGGTATCGACGGCCAAGCCGTCAGCGGCAAATTCCTCGCTGAGCCAGCCCAGCTTGTAGGCGATGCCCGATGCGGTCGGCACCGGGCAACGGGTGAACCAGATTTTCTCAAGCGCCGGTGTGGCGGCCAGTGCGGCAATGGACATGGGTAGCTCCTGACATGGGTTGTGCAGGCTTCAGTGCAGCGCCCATGCCAACGCTGTGCGCCGCGCACCACGGGCCATGCGCGGTTGGCGCTGCTGCATCGACAACAGCGCCTGCTGCTGCACAGACAACCGCCCGCGCCGGCCTGCTGCGTGGGCAGCACCTGGCGCTGCTCACAACCACCGCCGCCTGCATCGGCGGGCCATGGCATAGAACCTGCTCTAGCCCTGCCAACAGCGGTGCCGCATTCGGCATCGACCAACCATGAGGTGAGTTATGAGCGAGGCCGAGCGCGCGTTCGCGTCCCCCGAGGCGAGTGCAGTGTTGATCAGTGAGGAACAGGCCATTGCCGTGGCCAAGGAAATCGCCAAGGAAATCGCCGCCATCGCCGCGGACAGCAGCCAGAACGGCCAGCTACCGCGTCGTCAGGCCGACTTGTTGTCCAGCAGCGGCCTGACCGCCATCGGCGTGCCCAAGCAGTTTGGCGGCCTGGGCGCGTCGGTCCAAACCATCGTCGAAACCGTGCGCATCATCTCGGTTGCCGACGGCGGCGTCGGGCAATTGCTGCAAATTCATAACGTCATGCTGCGCGGCATCTTCAGCGGCTACAGCGACGCGGTGCGCGACCGGCTGATCGCCGACGTGCTGGCCGGCAAACGCTTCGGCAACGCCCTGGCAGAAGTCGGCGGCAAGAATAAATTCGCGTTGAAAACCCGCGTGGAACGGCGCGCCGACGGCAAGCTAGTGCTCAACGGCAGCAAGTTCTACTCCACCGGCTCATACCTGGCCGAATGGATTTCCCTCACCGCCGCTTCCGACGACGGCGGCGTGGGCGTGCTGCTGAACCGCAACACACCGGGCCTGACGCTGGTGGACGACTGGGACGCCTACGGACAGAAAAACTCAGTCAGCGGCACGGTGATTTTCGACAACATCGAGCTCGACGAAGCCTACCTCGTCTACCGCCAAGGCCCGATGAAACGCACCGGCCTGACTTTCCCGCAAATTCTCCACGCCGCCATCGACACCGGCATCGCCGCTGGCGCCCTGGACGCGGCCGTGCACTACCTCAACCACCACGCTCGCCCGTGGGTGGAGAGCGGCGTTGAACGCGCCAACGAAGAGCCGCACATCATCAAACAGATCGGCGAATTTGCCGTGGCGCTGCGGGCAGCCGAGTCGCTACTGCGCGACGCCGCGCGGGTGTTCGACCTGCACGAGCAGGACCCGGAGAACAAGGAACTGCAAGACGAACTGATTCTGTCGGTGGCCACCGCACGGGCGCATTCGGACAGCGCTTCGTTGCGTATTTCCAGCGACATCTTTTCCTTGCTCGGGGCCAGTTCATCGCTGAGCAAATGGAACCTCGACCGCTTCTGGCGCAATGCACGTGTGCACACCACGCACGACCCGATTCGCTGGCGTTTGCACCATGTGGGGAATTACTACCTGAACGGGGTTGATCCGGGGGAATACACGGCGATTTTGAATGCCAAGCAGGTGGAGGGGGCTAAGTAGGTTTTGCCTCGAAAAGCATCGCGGCTAAAGCCGCTCCCACAGGTTGTGCCGTCCTGTGGGAACGGCGTGGCGGCGATCCGCGTTAGCCGCGATTCCTTGGAAACGATTGAGCCAGGTCCAGGGCCAACCTACGCGAGCCCGCCAAAAAAACATCCGTCATCCTCGCGAACGCGGGGATCCAGAATTTCAAGCCGGACACGATAGATCGGCGCAGGTATTCATTACCGCACGCGCTGAACGTTTTAGTTTCGCGCCTTACGCGCGAGTCACTTTTAGCATTGCCCTAAAAGTCCAAGGGGACCCGCAGCGCAGCGGAGGGCCAAGGTAGGGGCAAGCTTTTTTTGCTTACTTTTTCATGGTCCGGCATACCGGCGACTGGAAAAAGTGACTCGCGCGTAGGGCGCGAAACAAAAACGTTCAGCGCTCGCGGTAATGAATACCGCCGCCCGAGCCATATGCGTACGACTCAAAACTCTGGATCCCGAATCGTCGGATCCCCGCGTGCGCGAGGATGACAGAGGTTTTTAGCGCGACCGCGTTACGTATGGCCTTGTCCCAAAATCAAAAGCGCGATTCCCTGCAAACACACCTCCCCCTCAAGCCACCTGCTCCAGCAGCTTTTTCCCCTGCGGCCACAGCCCGGTCATTTTCCATTGTTGTTCGAGCACGCCCGGCCCGAATTCTTGCGAGCCGCCGAGGTTTTCGGCCAGGGCCTGGAAGTAGGCGCCCTCTTCGATCAGCAGAATCAGCTTGGCGACCTGAATAACGCTTTCACCCCAGAACGTGGCCCCGCCGTTGGCTTCCAGCAATGCCGGAATGTTGGGGTCGCGATTCAGGGTTTCGACGATAAAGTCCGATTCAATCTGCGTGCGGTCCAGGTACAGCGGCAGTTCACGCGCCAGGGTGACGCGCTGCGAGGCGGCGTAGCGCAGGGGTAATACGCGGTGCGCACCGGCCCAGCCGCCGAGGTACGGCGTGTGTACATGCGCCACCACGTTTACGTCGGCGCGCTCGCGCAGTACCTGGCCGTAGCGCTTGCCGCTGCCGGCTTCTTTGCTGTCGCTCAGGGGCGCGCCGGCGGGTAGCGATTCGTCGAGATACACCACACCGTCGTAGCTGACGACCGACACGCCGATTTTCTGTTCGTCAGCCCACGGGCTCGGCGCGCGCAAGGCGACGACGAGGTCGGTGTCGGGCAAGCGCACGTAGGCTTGCAAGGTGTTGGTGGCGGTCAGCGTGCGGGTTTCCTGGAGCACGCGAAAAGCTTTGGAAAAGTCGCGTTTGGCCTGGGCAACGAAGTCCAGCGGCCCGGCATTGAGTGAAGGTTGGCTCATGGTCGATTCCTGTCGATAACGCCACGCAAACTGTGGCCGTACCACCTACAGAGCAGAACTTGTGCCAGCGGCCAAAACCCTGATTTTACAGGCCTGCCAGCCCATCGCCCCGCTGCGCTGTTGCCTGTCAGACACGCCAGTGCTGCTCGACTGCTGCTCCACCAGCAATCACCGCCCTCGCCGCGCTTTGCCGCACCTTCACCGCCCGAGCCACGGGGCCTGCCGGCTGTTCGACGGGCGTGGCATGGGCGTTGCAATCGTGCTGGCACGACGTCCTTGCGAACATTCTTGGAGCAGCACATGAGCACTGAATTCTTCTGGCGCTTGCCACTGGGCACCGATGGCCCGCAGCTGAGCACCGATAACCACAACCGCGGCGCCCACAGCCATCGCCCCGGCAATATCGCGCCCGGCCGTTTGCCTAACGGCGAGCCGGATGATTTCACCTATATCGATTACATCGCTCAAGTGGCCAAAGCCGCCGAGCTGGCCGGCTTCGAGGGCGCGCTACTGCCCACCGGCCCCGAGCCATGGATCGTGGCCGCCGCGTTGGCCCGCGAGACGCGCCGGATCAAGTTTCTGATCGCCTTCCAGGCCACCTGGACGCTGCCCGCCTACGCCGCTCAACAGGCCGCGATTCTGCAAAACCTCAGCCGTGGCCGCCTGGACTGGAACATCATCACCGGCGGCAACCCGGCCAGCCAACGCGCCAATGGCGACTTCCTCGAGCATGACCTGCGCTACAAGCGCACGGGCGAGTTCCTGGACATCATTCAAGGCCTCTGGGAGAACGACAAATTCTCCTACGAGGGCGATATCTACAAACTCGACAACGGCTCGCTGCCGCCCGGCCTGCATAACGAGCGCAAGCCGGGCGTGTACTTTTCCGGCTTCTCCGACGCGGCGCTGGATGTGGCAGCCAAACACGCTGACGTGTACCTGAACTGGGCCGAGCCGGTAGACAAACTCAAACCGCATATCGAGCGTGTGCGCGAGCTGGCGGATAAACAAGGGCGCACCGTGCGCTTCGGCCTGCGCGTTGACCTGTTTGCCCGCGAAACCGAAGAAGCCGCCTGGCGTGATCTCAAGGCCCAGTACGAGCGCCTGTCTAGCAAAACCAGCGCGCTGATCAAGAACTTCACCAGCGGCTCCGACTCGGTGGGCGCCGCGCGCCAGACCGCCTACCACCAGAACGTCGACCGCTTCGAAGACCTGATTCTGGGGCCGAACCTGTGGGCCGGTTTTGCCAAGGCCAAGCCCGGCCCGACCGTGGGGTTGGTCGGCAGCCACGAGAACATTGCCGAGCGTTTGGTGGAGTACCGCGACGCCGGTTTCTCCACCTTCATTCTCGCCGGCAACCCGCATTTGGAAGAGGCGCTGCGCATTGGTCAGGAGGTGCTGCCGCTGGTGCATCAGCGTCCGGCCGCCGCCAGCCGCACAGATGAAAATGTGCAGGTGCGCGCCTGATGGCCCTCCATGAGGAACGCCCCGTGAGCCAACCGCTCGACACGCTCTGGTACACGCGCTGCCCGGTGCCCACTGGGCTGGGCATTGCCGTGCAAAAAGGCTGGCTGGACGAAACCGTTGGCGCCCTGGGCACTCGCGTGCAGTCGCTGCGTGAGTCGGCCAACCAGGCCGTGCGCGAGTCGCACTTCGACCACACGCTGCAAAACTCGGTGCGCCACGGCGGCAATATTCCGGCCATTTGGGCCCGCGCCCAGGGTCGGCAAACGCGGGTGATCGGGCTGTCGTGGGCCGATGAAGTGCAGTTGATTCTGACGCGCCCCGACAGCGGCATCAAAACCGTCAAAGACCTCAAGGGCCGCACCTTCGGCCTGCCGGACTGGCGCAACGCGCAGATCGACTTCACCCGCGCCCAAGCCCTGCGCGGCTTGGAAAACGCGTTGAAGCTTGAAGGCCTGGACGTGCGCGACGTGCAGTTGGTGGACTACCGCTACGGCGGCACCTTTAGCGACAACCCGGTTCAGGAAATTGCCGGCACGCCCTTCTCCGCCTCAGCCAACAGCCACCGCGCCGACGGCCGCAATGCCGAGCTGCTGGGGTTGCTGCGCGGTGAGGTGGACGCCATTTTCCTCAAAGGTTCCAGCGCCGCCCAGCTCGCCCACGACCTCAACCTGTACACCGTGATCGACACCGGCTCACACCCCGAGCCGCTGATTCGTTGCAACAACGGCACGCCGCGCACCTTGAGCGTTGACCAGCATTTGCTCGACCAGCACTACGACGTGGCCGTGGGCATTCTCAACTCGGTGCTGCGTGCCGAGCAGTGGGCCGCACAACACCCGGACGACACCCGCCGCTACCTGGCCCGCGAAACCAACAGCAGCGAGTACTGGGTGCGCGTGGCCTACGGCGAAGACGCCCATTTACGCCTGGCCACGGCCCTCGATGAAAGCGCCATTACCGCCTTGCAAGACTTCACTGCGTTCATGCACCGCTGGAATTTCATCCCCCAGCAGTTCGACGTTCGCGACTGGATCGATACCCGACCGCTAGCCACCCTGCGCAGCGCCAACGCGGCCCTGGCAGGCTGATCGGTCGGGCTCAACTGGAGTGGCCATGAGCTCACTAGAAACCCTGTGGTACACCCACAGCCCCGTGCCCACCGGCTTGGGCATTGCCGTGCAATCGGGTCGGCTGGCCGAAGCCTTCCGCCCGTTCGGCACCAACATTCAATCGCTGCGTGAATCCAGCGAGCGTGAAGTTCGCGAAGCGCACTACGACCACCACTTGCAAAACTCGGTGCGCCACGGCGGCAATATTCCCGCCATCTGGGCCTACGCCGCCGGGGTCGAAACCCGCGTGCTGGGCTTGTCGTGGAGCGATGAAGTGCAGCTGATTCTGACCACCGAAGACAGCGGCGTGCGCACCGTGCGCGACCTGAAAACCGCCGCTTCGGGCTGCCGAAATGGGCCAACGTGCAAATCGACTTCACCCGCGCCCAAGCCCTGCGCGGTCTGGAAAACGCACTGAAGCTCGAAGGCCTGGACGTGCGTGATGTGGAGCTGGTCGACTACCCCTACGGCGGCACCTACAGCGACGAACAGAAGCACCACCTGTACGGCTCGGAAGTCACGCTGAACAACGGCCGCCATACCCGCCGCAACAACGAACTGATCGGCCTGCTGCGCGGTGACATCGACGCCATTTTCCTCAAAGGCGCCCATGCCGTTCAGCTCGCAAACGAGTTTGGCTTGCGCGTGGTGGTCGACACCGGCTCGCACCCCGACCCGCTGATTCGCGCCAACAACGGCACGCCGCGCACCCTCACCGTGGACGTCAACCTGCTGGAAGAACACTTCGATGCCTCGGTGCGCATCGTCGACACCGTGCTGCGCACCGAACAATGGGCCTGGGCCAACCCCGAAGAAACCCGGCGTTTTCTCGCCCGTGAATTGAACACCAGCGAATACTGGGTGGCGGCCGCTTACGGCGAAGACGCCCATCGACGCCTGCGCACCAACTTCGATGAACGCTCGATTCATTGCCTGCAAGACTTCACCGATTTCCTGCACCGCTGGGACTTCATTCCGCGCCGTTTCGACGTACGTGACTGGATCGATACGCGGGTGCTGGAACATGTCATTGGCGCGACAACTCGCAGGGCTATTTAAACGCTGCTGCTGAGGCAGCAACGCGCGTTTATTGCTTCTCCAGAAGCACCCCGGCAGCAGGTTGTGCTGCCGGGTTTACAGGCAACTGTTGGCCCCCGGCTTAAATGTTCGTCGAGCATTTAACCGGGGGCTTTTTTTGTTTAAAACTCCCACCCAATCTATTCAGCAAACACGTTATTTTTCAGCACTTTAGGAAATTAGCGCACCTATAGAAATATCCACAAAGGGAACTGGCACAGTCCCTGCTATCACCCTTCCACACCTTATTTATGGGTTCAGGCAAAGCACCACTCAACAACAGCAGAGTGCAACGCCTTACTTCATTCGACCGGGAGGGAATATGTTAGCGATCAACCCAATTACCAAAGGCATCTGGCTGGCGTTTGTGCTTAGTAGCGCTACTGCCAGTGGCCAGTTATGGGCCGCCGAGCCAACGCCGAACACCGCTGAAACCGACACTACGCCGACACTAAAAACCGTGACCGTGACCGCTCAGCGCAAAGAAGAAACCCTGCAAGAAGTGCCCGTGGCCGTGTCGGCCATCAATGGCACCAGCATCACCGCTGACGGCGTACGGTCCATGGGCGACATCACCACCTTTGTACCGAACGCCGCCGCGAAGAACCCGGATGGTGATGGGCGGCCGCGTTGGTATATCCGTGGCTTAGGCACTGGTGATACCGGGGCGGCAACGGTGTACCCGGTCGGCATCTATGCCGACGACGTGTACCTGAACGCCCCCATCGCTGGTGGCGGACCGTTGTTCGATCTGGAACGCATCGAAATTCTGCGCGGCCCGCAAGGCACGCTGTATGGCAAAAACACCACGGCGGGCGCCGTGAATGTGATCTCGAAAAACCCACCTTTGAAACCGACGGCTACGGCACTGTTGGCGTCGGCACCAAGAGCGAACGCATCGTCAACGGCGCCATCGGCGGCGCGCTGGTCGACGACAAGCTGGCCGGCCGGGTGTCGATCTATTCGGAAGAACGTGACGGTTACACCCGCAATGAAACCGCCAACCAAAGTTACGGCGACGTCAGCAAGAAGGCGTTCCGCGCCCAATTCCTGGGGCAGTTCGGCGACAACTTCGAAGCGCTGTGGAAAGTGCATGGCCGCCAGTTTAAAGGCGATGGCAGCAGCGGCTCGCTGCCGGTCGGCACCTACTACCCGCCGACGAATTACCAGCGCCCCGACGGCCGCAAGATTGAGTTGAACGTCAACGAAGACTACAAACTCGACCACGACGGCACCTCGTTGACCCTGAACTGGGACATCGGTGACTACAAACTGACCTCCATCACCGCCTACGACTACCTGCGCAACCAGTCGCTGATCGACGCCGACTACACCCCTTATGAAGTCACCGGCCGTACCGACACCGACAACGAATACAAGCAATACAGCCAGGAAATCCGCCTCGCCTCGCCACAGCAAGAAACCCTGCGCTGGCTGGCCGGCGCCCACGTCTTCCATGAAGACCTGGGCAGCTCGGCCGTGCGTAACGTCGAGCCCGGCCGTGCTGCCAACGGCGGTGCCAGCAACCAGACCGGCACGGTTTACCGCGACCTCAACTACGACCACACCAACGACAGCTACGCGCTGTTCGGCAACCTGACCTACGACTTCACCGACAATTTCACCGTTACCGGCGGCCTGCGCTGGACCAAAGAATACAAAGACATCGACCTCAACCTGACCCAGCTGCGCAGCGTGTCCGGCGTGCAAGCGTGCCGGTGTTGGGTGCCGACAACAACGGCAATCTTAAAAAAGGCGAAGACTGGGAAGCCTGGACGTATGACGTAACGCCTGAATACCGCATCAACGACAACGTGCGCGTGTTCTTCCGCTACGCCCACGGCTTCCGCTCGGGTGGCTTCAACACCGGGCTGTCGGGCGGCTTGTCGGGGTTGACCACGGTTGATCCGGAGGAACTGGATTCCTTTGAGCTGGGCCTGAAATCCGAATGGCTTGGCGGACGGATCATCGCCAACGCCACGGCGTTTCTACTACGACTACACCGACATTCAGGTGAACCTGCTGACCGTGAGTAACAACGTACTCACCACCGCCCTTACCAACGGCGCGGAAGGCACGGTGAAAGGTGCAGAACTGGAACTGGAAGCCCAAGCCACCGACTACCTGCACCTGCGCGCAGCGCTGTCGCACCTGGACACCGAATACACCGACTTCAAAAACGTAAACCCCACCACCGGCGCGGTGACCGGCGACTACAGCGGCAACCGCTTCGTGCGCTCGCCCGAGCAGGTGATCTCGCTGGGCGCCGACTACACCATTCCCTTGGGTGGCGCCGGCAAGCTGGTCGCCGGGGCGGATGCCAGCTACCGCGGCAAAGAGTATTTCCTCGCCGACCGCCAGGATGAAGACACCCTCAGCCAGGACCATTACACCCTGGCCAACGCGCGCCTGAGCTGGTTCAACCACGACGAGAAACTCAGCGTCACCGGCTTTGTAAACAACCTCACCGACCGTCGTTACCAAGTGCATGGCCGCCCGAACGGTGCGGTTGGCAGCGGCCAGTACGTGATCACCTACGGCGACCCACGCACCGTAGGCGTCAGCGTGACCAGCCGATTCTGATGAGGGGTTAAGGCAATGAAAAACGGAGCACCTCGGTGCTCCGTTTTTTTTGGCTCGGGTTTAGCGGATAAGGCTGCTTTTTTGTAGGAGCCAGCAAGCTGGCTCTCTACACAAGCAACGTGATGCGTATCGCCTGCTGCTTCACCAACACATTGATCTAAACCACCTTAACTACCGCCATCAAGCCATTGATATACAAAGAATAAAAAGCCTGGCACAACCATTGCTCTGCCCACCCCACGCACAAGCAAAGGGACAACCCATGAGCGTTCACCCCCCACGTATTACTCATAGGGATCACCAGGATGTTTCGTCTAAATCTACTCACCACGGCCGCCATCGCCGCGCTGTCCGCAACCGCTCAATCGACCTTCGCAGCCTCGCAAAAAACCACCGCCGATAGCGCACCGCAGCTCGACACAGTGGTGGTCGTTGGCACCCGTCGCAGCGATGTAACGGCGTTGGAAAGCGCGGCGCCGGTTGATGTGATCAGCGCGGAAAAACTGCAGGAAACCGGCGCGCAAGATTTGTCTGGCGCGCTCACGGCGCTGTCGCCCTCGTTCAGCTTTCCGCAGTCGCCGCAGGGCGCGTTTGCCGGGTCCATTGCACAAGGCGCGCCGCTGCGCGGGTTGGCCTCGGATCAGGTGTTGGTATTGGTCAACCGGCAAGCGCCGCCACAGCAGCGCCAATATCACCCGCCAAGGCTTGGTCAACGGCCGTGGTGCAGCGGCGGTGGATTTGAGCTTGATTCCCCTGGCCGCCATTGCGCGCGTGGAAATTCTGCGCGACGGCGCCGCTGCCCAGTACGGCTCGGATGCGATCGCCGGGGTGATCAATATCGTGCTCAAAGAGAAGGATGAAGGCGGCAGCGCCGGCTACCGTTTCGGCGGCTATGACAAAGGCGACGGCATTCAACGCAAGCTCAGCGGCTGGAAAGGCTTCGCCCTGCCCAACGATGGTTTCGTCACGGCCAGCTTCGATGCCGGCAGCCAAGACCCCGCCAGCGACACCAACCCCGACAACCGCAAGTTCTACACCAGCTCACCGAGCATCAATACACCGCGCGAGCAAAACGATGCGAATCGCACCTGGCGTTGGGGTTCGGGCAATGTGTCGGATCAGTACAACTTTTTACTCAACAGTGAGCTAGGCCTGGGCGAGGGGCTGAGCGCCTATGGCTTCGCCACCTACGCCCACAAAAACACCGACGCCGAGGGGTTTTTCGATCCGCAAAGCGTGCTGTTCAGCAACTACGGCAGCGTGGCCTCGCAGCGTTACCCCACCGGCCGCGTGCCGATTACCCGCTACACGCTGGAGGATTACGCGCTCACGGGCGGCCTGCGCTATGAATCGTCGCTGCTCGGCAAGTTCGACCTGGCGGCCAACTACGGCAACAACAAGGTGGACTCTACCGACCGCAACGCCATCAACCCGAGCCGGGGCGCGGCCAGCCCGTCGAAGATTTACACCGGCGAGCGCCAGGCCGACCAAACCAACCTGACCCTCGACTGGGTGCGTGAATTCCCCACCGACCTGCTGTTCAAACCCCTGACCTTGTCGGCGGGGCTGGCCTGGCGCAAAGAAAGCTACGAGCTTAACGAAGGCGACCCGGCTGGCTGGCGGTCCGGCCCGCTGCTGAACACCATCGACCCCATCACCAGTCGTCGCCTGCCCGGCTACTTTTCCGGCATCACCCAGGTGGATGCCGTGTCGCTCGACCGCCGCGTGCTTGGCGCGTATATCGACGCCGAAGCGCAGTTGAGCGAGAAATTCCAAGCCGGGTTGGCTGCACGCACCGAGCACTACGACGACTTTGGCGACACCACCAACGGCAAGCTGTCGTTGCGCTACGACTTCACCCCCGAGTTGGCTGCACGGGCCACCGCCAGCACCGGCTACCGCGCGCCGTCGTTGGTGCAGAGCGGTTATTCGTCGTTCAGCGTGCAGGTGGTCGAGCAGCCGAGCGGCAGCGGCAACTGGGTGGAAGTGCAGCAACGCACCCTGCGCGCCGACAGCCCGGAAGCGGCAGCATTGGGCGGCGCGGCGTTGAAGCCGGAAGAGTCGACCAACTATTCCCTGGGCTTGGTGTGGCGCCCGTTGCCCAATGCGTCGGTGACGCTAGACGCCTATCGCATCGACATCGAAAACCGCATCACCTTGTCGGACCAGTTGCCGGCCAGCGTGGTCGGGCCGATTTTTGCCGGCACGCCGTACGCCAACATTCAAAGCGCCGCGTTCTTCACCAACGTGGCCGACACGCGCACACGCGGCGTGGAACTGACCGGCAACTACCGCTGGGATTTGCAGCAGTTCGGCAACCTGGATTTAAGCCTGGGCTTCAGCAAAAACCACACCGACATCACCCAACTGCGCGACGTGGGGCGAATTCGCGGCGACCAGATTGTCGGCCGCACCACCCAGGGCTTGATCGAAGAAGGCACGCCGGAAACCAAGCTGACCCTGGGCGCCAACTGGCAATACGGCGGCTGGGGCATCAGCCTGGCCGAGCGCCGCTATGGCGAGTGGAAAGCGCTAAACGCCAGCAACCCGGCGCTGGACCAAACCTTCAGCGCGCAATGGGTGACAGACCTGGATTTGTCGTACCGATTCCAGCAAGGCCTGAAGGTGTCGGTGGGCGCCATCAACCTGTTCGACAGTCACCCGGACAAACTCGAAGGGCCGCAACCGTATGGCGGGGCCAAATACAGCATCACCTCGCCGGAAGGCGGTCAGGGGGCGTTTTATTACACCAGCGTGAGTTATGACTTTTGACACCGGGCGAGACCGCAGCCCCCTCACCCTAACCCTCTCCTCGAGGGGCGAGGGGATTAAAAGCAGACCGCGTTTCAGCTCCCTCTCCCTAACCCTCTCCCCGCTGGAGCGAGGAGACTAAAAGCAGACCGCGCTTTAGCCCCTCTCTCCCGCTCGCGGGAGAGGGGCTGGGGGTGAGGGCTGCTTTTTTGACCGCAATACCCCACTGCTGCTCCAGCAACACCCCACCAGCACCCACCCTGCCCGCCCATCAACACCTCGCCCGCAACCCCCGCCATCACTGGCCCACAGCCTTTGGTACAGCTCTTGCTCTAGCCAAGGCATTAAAAAACCTCAAGGATTACCTATGGCCTGCCCCTCCCTGTCACCGCCGCAGCGCAAGCGCCTGCTGTGTTAGCGACGGACTGATTTGTGAACACCTCGCGCACAACCTTCCTGCTCAATTTCATGCTTCTGGCCGCGTTCAGTGGCGCCACCATCGGCATGGCCAAAATCGTCACCACCCTCTATGCCTTGCACCTGGGCGCCAATGCCATGCAGGTGGGGATCATCTCGGCGATGGAATCGCTGGGCATGATTTTCCTCACCCTGCCGGCCGGCTTCGTGATTGCCCGCTACGGCGCGCGCCGGGTGTATTTCCTCGCGAGCCTGGGGCCGATGCTGCTCAACCTGGCGATTCCGCTGTTTGGCCACTGGCTGTGGTTGGCGGCGGCGCGATTGCTGATCGGTTTGTCATTCCGTTTCGCATCGTGTCGATGAACAGCGCCTTCCTTCAGCAGTTGCGTCATATCGGCAGCAGCAAGGCCGGCTGGTATCGCGGCGCGCTCACGGTGGGCATGGGGCTAATTGGCCCGCTGCTCGGCAACTGGCTGAGTTCGAGCACCAGTTTCACCTTCGGCTTTGTCGTGATCGGCTTGGCGTTCGGTGCCATGGCCGGTTACAGCCTGGGCTTTTGGAGCGACGCACCGGCAGCGTCTGCCGAAGGCGCCGCGCCCGGCGCGGCGTTGGGGATGTGGGGCGATACCGAAAGCATGATCGGCAACGTCGAAATCGCCCAAAGCCGCCTGATCGAATTGGTCGGCAGCGCCACCGGCTCGCTGTTTGGCACCTTCATCATTCTGCTCGCCATGGACGTCGCCAAGCTCAGCCAGACCCAAGCCGTGAGCCTGGTGATGGTGCAAGGGCTGGCCTCGGTGGTGGCGCTGTTCAGCCTCGGCTATATGCTGCAACGCCTGGGCCGCGTGTTCGCCTATGTGGTCAGCCTAAGCGCCGCGATCAGCGCTTTGCTGCTCGTGGGCCTGGCGCAGAACTACTGGCTGCTGGCCCTCGGCGGCGTGCTGTTAAGCACCGGCACGGCGCTGATTCATTTGGTCAACATGACGCAGATGAGCGAGCACAGCATGGACAAAAGCAAAATTTCCGGGCTGTTCAACCTGGCCAGCATGGTCGGCGGTTTCAGCGGCGCCATGCTCGGCGGCGTGCTGAGTCACTACCTCGGTTTGGCCAACCTGTTTTTGTGCTGGATTCCCGTGGTGCTGGGCATGGCCGTTATCTGCTGGGTGCGGGCCATACGCCGCCACGCCCGGCCCGTTTTGATAAGTGAGGTGTGAGATGGCCCTGGACTGGAAACACTATGGCGGCAAGCTCACCTGGTTGATCTCGCCCTTGGCGTTGTTGGCGCTGTGGAGTTGGGCGACAGCCGTTGGCTGGTTCCCGAAAACGCTGCTGATTCCGCCGCTATATGTGCTGGAGGCGTTCCAGGAACTGCTCGCCAGCGGCGACCTGCAAGAGCACCTGCTTAACAGCCTGAGCCGCTTGGGTTTCGGGTTTGTGATTGGCTCGCTCGCCGGCCTGGCGTTTGGCGTGCTGATGGCGCTATCGAAAACCGTGCAGGTGTATTGCGGGCCGCTGTTTCATGCGATCCGGCAGATTCCGAGCATCGCCCTGATTCCCCATGTTCGTGCTGTTCTTCGGCATAGAGGAAACCTTCAAAATCGTCATCGTCGCCAAGGCCGCGTTCTTCCCCGTTGCCCTGGCCGCCAGCGAAGGCGTGAAGGCGATTCCGCGCAGCTATTTCGAAGTTGCCAACGTGTACCGCCTGCCGTGGCCGACGCTGGTCAAGGAAATCGCCTTTCCCGCCGCTGCGCCGCCGATTATCACCGGCCTGCGCATCAGCCTGACCCGCGCCTGGGTGGTGCTGGTGGCCGCCGAGCTGCTGGCGGCTGACAACGGCTTGGGCCAGATGATTGAAATGGGCCGGCAAATGCTGCGCATCGACATTGTGATGGTCGGCGTGGTAGTGACCGGCGTGATCGGCTTTGGCCTGGATTTCGGCTTTCGCCTGCTGGAACGCCGCCTGTTCCGCTGGCAAGCCCGCCAGGAGGTGAGCATGAACTACATAACCCGCCTGAAAGCGTTGCGCGGCCTGGTGTTACCGGTGCTGTTGGTGCTGCTGTGGGACGCGCTGTCGCGTCAGGGCGCGACCTGGGCCTATGCGTTGGTGCCGGTCAACACCATCGGCGCCGCGTTTGTCGAGTTGCTCGGCAACGGCGAATTGCAAACCAACCTGCTCGCCAGCCTGGCGCGCACCACCACTGGCCTGGCACTGGGCATTGGCTTTGGCGTGACAGTGGGCGTGCTGATGGCCCTGTCGAAGGTGGCCGACCGCTTGATCGGTCCGCTGTTTCACTCCATTCGCCAGGTGCCGATGCTCGGCTGGATTCCGCTGATCGCCATGTGGTTCGGCAACGGCGAAGTCTCGAAAATTCTCATCGTCACTCTCGCCGCCTTCTACCCCATGGTGCTCAACACCTACGAAGGGTTTAGCGGCGTAGACAAACGCTACCGCGAGGTCGGCCGCGTGCTGGAACTGAGCCGCGTGCAGCAGTTTGTTTACGTGTTGCTGCCGGCCGCCGTGCCGAGCATGGCCAACGGTGTGTTGCATGCGCTGGCGTTTGCCTGGGTGACGGCGGTGGGCAGCGAGCTGTTTCTGTCGTCCGGCCCTGGCCTGGGCAACCTGATGATGAACGCCGAGGCCGGCGCACGCATGGAGATCATCGTGGTCTGCGTGCTGTGCATTGGCCTGTGTGGCTACCTGATGAACCTGCTGTTTTCCCGCCTGAGCCGCTACGTGCTGCGCTGGCGTTCTATTCGTGGATAGGTGATCGCTGTGAACGCACAACTCAAACAAGCTCCGCTGGCCGCGCATCTTGCCCTCCCCGGCGCCCTGCAGATTCAGGGGCTTTCCAAGCAATACCGCATTGAAGGGCAACCGTTGCAGGTGTTGCAGAACATCAACCTGAACGTAAACCCGGGCGAGTTCGTCAGCATCATCGGCGCCAGCGGCCGCGGCAAATCCACCCTGCTGCGCCTGATCGTCGGCCTGGACAACGACTACAACGGCGACATTCTGCTCGACGGCCAGCGCATCACGGACACCAGCCTGGAACGCGGCATCGTGTTTCAGGACCACCGTTTGTTCCCGTGGATGACGGTCGAGAAAAACATCACCCTGGCCCTGAAAAACCAGACGCTGAGCAAAGCCGAGAAACAGCAGCGCGTGGCTGAGCACATCGCCTTGGTTGGCCTTACCGGCTTTGAACAAGCGTACCCGCATCAACTTTCCGGCGGCATGGCGCAACGGGCAGCCATTGCTCGCGCGTTGATTACCCAGCCGAAAATCCTGCTACTCGACGAACCCCTTGGCGCCCTGGACGCCCTCACCCGTGTGCACCTGCAAGGCGAGTTGCAACGCATCTGGGTGCAACAGCGCAGCACCATGATCATGGTGACCCATGATGTTGAAGAAGCGCTGTACCTGGGGGATCGGGTGATTGTTTTGGACTCGTATCCGGGGCGCATCAAGCACGAGATTCGCGTGGACCTGCCCCACCCTCGGGACCGTGCGGCGCCGGAGTTGAAGCGGTTGAAGGATGAGTTGTTGGGGGAGTTGACGGGGCATTAATGGTCGTCTGCGGGAATCGCGGCTAAAGCCGCTCCCACACAGAATCGAGCCCCCGGCACCGTCGTTCCCGCGCAGGCGGCGGTCCGACGATTCGGAATCCAGAGTATCGAAGGTGACGACGATGCTCCGCCCAACCCCCGTCATCCTCGCGAATGCGGGGATCCAGGTTGTGGCGACGAGCACCGTAACGTCCAAGACACTGGGTTCCGAATCGTCGGACCGCCGCTTTCGCGGGAATGACGGGGGTTTGGGCGAGGATGTGTGTCCAACGGTTTGCAGTATCTGAACCACAAGTTGCCGGGGCAAGAACCTCATTGCTTAACCCCAACACCGTCATTCCCGCGAAGGCGGGAATCCAAGTATTGAAGGTGGCGACGTTGCAGCCCCCACCTCCGTCATCCTCGCGAACGCGGGGATCCAGGCTGTGGCGGCGAGCACCGTAACGTCCGAAACTCTGGATTCCGAATCGTCGGACCGCCGCTTTCGCGGGAATGACGGAGGTTTTGGCGGAGATGTGTATTCATTGTGTCGGGGCTCCTTGAGGAAAAACGGCATCGCCAATCCCTCCCACCGTCATTCCCGCGCAGGCGGAATCCAGAGTCTTGAAGGTGACGACGTTGCAGACCCCACCCCCCGTCATCCTCGCGAACGCGGCCCCCCCTCCCGAAACTGACACCCCCGTCATTTACCCGTCACCCTCATGACCGCCTCGACCCGGTATAACGGCACGCTACCTTTCCCCTATTCCAGCTTTGGCGTCATCCGCATGCGCACTCGCAGCAAAATCGTGATATCCCTTGTGCTGGTGGCGGCCGCCGCCTTCGCCTTAATAAGCGTTTTACCGAAACCAACAACCAAAACTGCCGGCCCTGTAGGCATACCCGTGCACGTAGTGGCGGTTAAGCAGCAAGACGTACCGCGATTTATCAGTGCCATCGGCACGGTGTTGTCGCTGCACAGCGTGGTGGTGCGCACGCAGATTGATGGCGTGCTCACTCAGTTGCTGGTGAAGGAAGGCCAATGGGTGAAGGCTGGTGAGTTGATGGCGCAAATTGATGACCGGGCCATTCGCGCCAGCCTCGATCAGGCCAAGGCGCAACTGGGCCAGGCACAGGCGCAGTTGCATGTCGCCGAGGTGGATTTGAAGCGCTACAAGCTGCTCAGCGTTGACGACGGCGTGTCCAAGCAAACCCTCGATCAGCAGCAGGCACTGACCGACCAGTTGAAGGCCACGGTGCAGGGCAATCAGGCGGCGATTGCAGCGGCGCAGGTGCAGTTGTCGTTTACCCAGATTCGCTCGCCGGTCGCTGGCCGGGTGGGGATTCGCACGGTCGATCCGGGCAATTTCCTGCGCGTCAGCGATGCTCAGGGCTTGTTTAGCGTCACGCAAATCGACCCCATCGCGGTGGAGTTTTCCTTGCCACAAAACCTGTTGCCCACGTTGCAGCAGCTGCTCAACGCGCCAACCCCGGCGCTGGTCAACGCCTACCTCAGCGACCACGAACAAACCGGCACCCTGCTCGCCCAGGGCCAGTTGCGTTTGATCGACAACCAGGTCAGCGCCAGTACTGGCACGCTGCGGGCCAAGGCCGAGTTTGCCAATGCCAAGCAAACCCTGTGGCCCGGCCAATTGGTCACGGTGAAGGTGCAAACCGCTGTCGACCAGGGCGCGCTGGTGGTGCCGCCGCAAGTGGTGCAGCGCGGGCTGGAGAGTTATTTCGTGTACCGCGTCAACGGCAACACGGTGGAAAGCGTGCCGGTGAAGGTGCTGTATCAAGACAGCGAACTGAACATTATCCAAGGCGTGCAGCCGGCAGTTATTGAGGCCGGCACCGTGCTGATTCGCGATGGCCAGTCGCGCTTGAAGCCGGGGGCGAAAATCGAGGTGTTGAGCAATGAACCCGCCACCACGGCACAGGTGCAACCGTGACCGGGCGCGGGGCAGTCTCGGCCTGGTGGTGTCGACCATCCGGTCGCCACCTTGCTACTCACCTTCGCCTTGGTGCTGCTGGGCTTGGTGGCCTTTCCGCAGCTGCCGCTGGCGCCGTTGCCAGAGGCTGAGTTTCCGACCATTCAGGTGAACGCGCAGCTGCCCGGCGCCAGTCCGGACACCATGGCCTCGTCGGTGGCCACACCGCTCTGAAGTGCAGTTCAGTGCCATTCCCGGCATGACCCAGATGACATCCACCAGCGCCCTGGGCTCGACCAACCTGATTCTGCAATTCACCCTCGACAAGAGCATCGACAGCGCCGCCCAGGAAGTGCAAGCGGCCATCAACACCGCCGCCGGCAAGCTGCCGCAAGACATGCCCAGCCTGCCCACCTGGCGCAAGGTCAACCCGGCGGACAGCCCGGTACTGATCCTCGCCGTCAGTTCGACGCAAATGCCCGGCACCGAACTCAGTGACCAGGCCGAAACCATTTTGGCCCGCCAGCTCAGCCAGATTGATGGCGTTGGCCTGATCAACATCAGCGGCCAGCAACGTCCTGCAATCCGTGTGCAAGCCTCGCCGGACAAACTCGCGGCCCTCGGCCTGACCCTCGCCGACCTGCGCACGGCGCTGCAACAAACCAGCCTCAACCTGGCCAAAGGCGCGCTGTACGGTGAGTCGAGCATTTCCACGCTGGCCACCAACGACCAGTTGTTTCACCCCGAAGACTACGGCCAGTTGATCGTCTCCTACAAAGATGGCGCGCCGGTTAGGGTCAACGATGTAGCGCGGGTGATCGACGGCGCGGAAAACGCCTATGTGCAGGCGTGGTCGAACGACCAGCCGGGGCTCAACCTGGTGATCTTCCGCCAGCCGGGCGCGAATATCGTCGACACCGTCGACCGTATTCAGGCCGAGCTGCCGCGCTTGCAGGCCATGCTTTCGGCGTCGGTGCAGGTTTCCGTGCTCAACGACCGCACGCAAACCATTCGCGCCTCGCTGCATGAAGTGGAAATTACCCTGCTGATTGCCGTGTTGCTGGTGGTCGCGGTGATGGCGTTGTTTCTGCGCCAGTGGTCGGCCACCCTGATTGTCACCAGCGTGTTAGCGGTGTCGCTGATTGCCAGCTTCGCGCTGATGTATGTGATGGGCTTTAGCCTCAATAACCTGACGCTGGTGGCCATCGTGGTGGCCGTGGGCTTTGTGGTGGACGATGCCATCGTCGTGGTGGAGAACATTCACCGGCATCTGGAAGCCGGCGAAGGCATGCGCGAAGCGGCGATCAAGGGCGCGGGGGAAATTGGCTTTACCGTGGTGTCCATCAGCTTTTCGCTGATTGCCGCGTTTATTCCGCTGCTGTTTATGGGCGGCGTGGTCGGGCGGCTGTTCGAGGAATTCGCCCTGACCGCGACCTCGACCATTCTGATTTCCGTGGTGGTGTCGCTAACTTTGGCGCCGGCCTTGGCCGCCTTGTTTATGCGCGCCCCAGGCGCACCACACCGGCGAGCGCAAAGGTTTCGGCGACTGGCTGTTAAGCCGCTATGACCATGGCCTGCGCCGCGCCCTGAATCACCAACGGTTAATGCTTGGCCTGTTCAGCGCCAGCCTGGTGGTGGCGGTGGTCGGTTACGTGTTTATTCCCAAGGGATTTTTCCCGATGCAAGACACCGGCTTCGTGCTGGGCACCACCGAGGCGGCAGCGGATATCTCCTATCCCGAGATGGTTGCCAAGCACCGCGAGCTGGCGAAAATCGTGGCCGCCGATCCAGCTGTCAGCGTGTTTTCCCATATGGTCGGCGTATCCGGTAACAACCAGACCATCGCCAACGGCCGCTTCTGGATCACCCTCAAACCACGGGGTGAACGCGATGTATCGGCCAGCGAGTTTATCGACCGCATCCGCCCCAAACTCATGACCCTGCCCGGCATCGTGCTGTACCTGCGCGCCGGCCAGGACATCAACCTCAGCGCCGGCCCCAGCCGCAGCCAGTACCAGTACACGCTGAAAAGCAACGACGGCCCAAGCCTTAACCTGTGGACCCAGCGCCTCACCGACAAACTGCGCAGCAACCCGGCATTTCGCGACCTGTCCAACGACCTGCAACTGGGCGGCAGCATCACCCACATCAGCATCGACCGCAGCGCGGCGGCGCGTTTCGGGTTGACCACCAGCGATGTCGACCAAGCGCTGTACGACGCCTTCGGGCAGCGGCAAATCAGTGAATTCCAGACCGAGACTAACCAGTACAAGGTGATTCTGGAACTCAACGAGCAGCAGCGCGGCAAAGCCGAAAGCCTGAACTTCTTCTACCTGCGCTCGCCGCTAACCAGCGAGATGGTGCCGCTGTCGGCCCTGGCCAAAGTCGACGTACCCACCAGCGGGCCGTTGTCGATTGCCCACGACGGCATGTTTCCGGCCGCCAACCTGTCGTTCAACCTGGCGCCCGGCGTGGCCCTGGGCGACGCGGTGCGGGAACTGAACCAGGCCAAGCTCGACATCGGTATGCCGGCGGAAATAAGCGGCAATTTCCAGGGTGCGGCACAGGCATTCCAGAGTTCGCTGGCCAGTCAGCCGTGGCTGATTCTGGCGGCGCTGGTGGCGGTGTACATCATTCTGGGCGTGCTCTATGAAAGCTTCGTGCACCCGCTGACCATCATCTCCACCCTGCCCTCCGCCGGCCTTGGCGCCTTGGTGATGCTGTGGCTGTGCGGGCAGGATTTTTCCATCATGGCGCTGATCGGGCTGGTGCTGCTGATCGGCATCGTCAAGAAAAACGGCATTCTGATGATCGACTTCGCCCTGGAAGCCCAGCGCGAGCGCGGGTTGTCGCCACAGGATGCGATTTACCAAGCCTGCCTCACGCGCTTTCGGCCGATCATCATGACCACCCTCGCCGCCCTGCTCGGCGCACTGCCGCTGATGCTCGGTTTTGGCACCGGCGCCGAGTTGCGCCAACCGCTGGGCATTGCCGTGGTCGGCGGTTTGCTGGTCAGCCAGGCGCTGACGCTGTTCACCACGCCGGTCATATACTTGGCGCTTGAGCGGTGGTTCCACCGACGCCAGGCGGCGCCGCTCGTTGCCACCGAACACTGAGCCCGACCATGCGCATTCTGATTATCGAAGACGAAGAAAAAACCGCCGACTACCTGCACCGTGGCCTCACCGAACAGGGCTACACCGTGGACGTGGCCCGCGACGGCATCGACGGCCTGCACCTGGCGCTGGAAAACGACTACGCCGTGATCGTGCTCGACGTGATGCTGCCCGGCCTCGACGGCTTCGGCGTACTGCGTGCGTTGCGTGCGCGCAAACAAACCCCGGTGATCATGCTCACCGCCCGCGAGCGCGTGGAAGACCGCATTCGCGGCCTGCGTGAAGGCGCCGACGATTACCTGGGCAAGCCGTTCTCCTTTCTCGAACTGGTCGCCCGCCTGCAAGCCCTGACCCTGGCGCAGCGGCGCCAACCATGAGCCGGTGCAAATCAGCATCGCTGATCTGGCCGTCGACCTCATCAGCCGCAAAGCCACCCGCGCCGGCCAGCGGCTGGACCTCACCGCCAAAGAGTTCTCGTTGCTCAGCGCGCTAGCGCGCCACCAAGGCGAAATTCTGTCGAAAACCGCCCTGACAGAGATGGTCTGGGACGTGAATTTCGACAGCGACGCCAACGTGGTGGAAGTGGCGATCAAACGCCTGCGCGCCAAACTCGACGGCCCGTTCGCCGGCAAATTACTGCACACCATTCGTGGCATGGGCTATGTGCTGGAGAGCCGCCATGGCGAGTGAAGCCACGCCGCTAAGCCGTTCCATTGCCTTGCGCATGAGCGCGCTGTTCACGCTGGTGGCGTTGTTGGTGTTCCTGTTGATTGGCGGCGCGTTGTACCAGCAGGTCGACAAGGGCATGAGCATGCTCCCTGACGCCGAACTGGACGCGCGCTACAGCGTGCTCGAGTCCGCCGTAGACCGTTTCGGCACGCCGGAACACTGGCTGAAAATCACCAACAAACTCACCCTGCTCAGCGAAGAAGACAAACGCATCCGCTTCTGGGTCGTAAGCGGCAACCCGGCCTTTGAATTCGGCGCGCCGACGGCAGCGATCCGCGAATTTGCCGCTGGCCCGCTGGGCATTCGCGAACTGGTCACCGACGACCGCGCTTACCCGCAGAAAGTGCTGGTCAGCCAATTCGAAGCCAAAGACGGCCGCCCGCCCCTGCGTTTTTTGATCGCCATCGACACCGAAACCTTCTGGCAAACCCAGCACCACTTATTGATTGCCCTGCTGAGCCTGGCGGTGGCTGGCGTGCTGCTCGCGTCCGCGCTGGGTTATTGGGTAGCGCGGGTCGGCCTGCGGCCCTTGATCAAACTCTCGGCGGAAGCGGAAAAGCCAACGCCGCCGAGGCTATCGGGCCGCTTGCAACTGTCATCACTGCCGCCCGAACTGCAGCAATTTGCCAGTGCGTTCAACACCACCTTGGGCCGTGTTGAACAGGCCTATACCCGGCTGGAATCGTTCAACGCCGACGTCGCCCATGAACTGCGCTCACCGCTGACCAACCTGATCGGCCAGACCCAAGTGGCCCTCACCCGAGGCCGCTCAGCGGAGCATTATTTTGAAGTGCTGCAATCCAACCTCGAAGAACTCGAACGCCTGCGCTCGATCATCAACGACATGCTGTTCCTGGCCCGCGCCGACCAGGGCGACAAAGCCACGCAGCTGAGCACCACCTCGTTGGCCGCTGAAGTGGCGACGGCGGTGGATTACCTGGACTTCATTCTCGAAGATGCCGGCGTCGAGGTGCAGGTGCATGGTGACGCCGAGGTGCTAATCGAACGCGCCCATTTCCTTCGCGCGCTGATCAACCTGCTCAACAACGCCGTGCAGCACACCGCTGCGGGGCAGACGATCAATGTGTTTATTGATCGGCAGGGGCAACGGGTGAGCATTGGCGTGGCCAATCCGGGCGAGGTGATTGTGGGCGAGCATTTGCCGAGGCTGTTTGAGCGGTTTTATCGGGTGGATGCGGCGCGTTCGAACAGTGGTGCGAATCATGGGTTGGGGTTGGCGATTGTTAAGGCGATTGCGTTGATGCATGGGGGGAGGTGTTTGTGGACAGTCGGGATGGGGTGAATACGTTTGGGATGTATCTGCCGGCCTGAGGCTGGCGATGTGCCGATTCGGTCCAGAATTTCCGGTCGTAACACGCCCGTCGCCCAAACCTCCGTCATCCTCGCGCACGCGGGGATCCAGAATCTCAACCCGTACACCGGTGTGAAGTGCGCAGGTATTCCCTACCGCATGCGTCGAACGCGGCGAAGCTCCAACGCAATAGTTGCCCAAACCTCCGTCATCCTCGCGCACGCGGGGATCCAGTATTTCCAGCCGTACACCGTTGTGAAGTGCGGAGGTATTCATTACCGCATGTGCTGAACGTTTTGTTTCGCGCCTTACGCGCGAGTTTCTTTTCCAGTCGACGAAAAAGAAACCAAAAAGTCTTGCCCCTACCTTGGCCTTCCGCTGCGCTCCAGGTCCCCTCCCTCCGTCGCCGCTCCGGGGGCACGGCGAGACGGAGCCATCCATGGCCCGACACGCCTTTCGCGGCTCCCGGCCGCTCAACCCCCTCCACGTCGACTCCACTCGGCCTGCGATGAATGGGGCGGGTAGATCACAAGCCAGATCACAATCAAGAGCCTGTAAGCAACATCAAAAGCATCGCGGCTAAAGCCGCTCCCACAGGTTGGTGCGCTGCTGTAGGAGCGGCTTTAGCCGCGATTCCTGCAAAAGGCGTTGGCACAGGCGAACGCAATTAGCGCGCATGCGGACGGGCGAGAGGGACTGGGCTCAAGGTTGCCCCACCCGCTGCACCGCCGCCAAAACCCGCAACAAATTCCCGCCATAAATATTGGCCAAGTCCCCTTCCCCATACCCGGCCTGCAACAGCCGTTCGGTAACGCGCCCCAACTGGCTTACATCGTCCATCCCCACCACGCCACCGCCGCCATCCCAGTCGGCACCGATGGCTACATGTTCAGGCCCCACCACGGCGAGCACATGCAGCAGATGGTTAGTGAAGTCGTCAAAGCTCGCTTGCTGTTGCGGATACGCGGCATCGGCTTGGCGGATGCGTTCGGCCAGGTCGGCGACGCGCTCGGGACTCAGCGCGGCGGCGTTGCGAAATTCGCGGTAGAGCGGGCTCAGGGCTTTGTCGCGCATGGGGTTGGGGCGGCGGGTGATGAGGTCGTTGGGGAAGCTGTTGATGCCTACCACGCCACCAGCGGCGGCCAGTCGGCGCAGGCGGTTGTCGTCGAGGTTGCGGGGGCTGGCGGCGATCACGCGGCTGCCGGAGTGCGAGGCAATGATCGGCGCGCGGCTCAGGTCCAGCACGTGGTCGAAGGTGGCGTCCGAGGCGTGGGACACATCGAGCACGATGCCCAAGCGGCTTGGCCTCGGCGACCAGCGCTTTACCGTCGGCGCTCAGGCCGTGCCAGTGCGGCAAGGCGCTGGCGGAGTCGGCGAAGCTGTTGTTGGCGGCATGTACCAGGCCGAGCATGCGCAGGCCCAGGCGGTGGTAGGTGAGCAGGCGCGCAGGGTCGGCGGCCAGCGGTTCGGCGTTTTCCATGCTGATAAACACCACGCGTTTGCCCTGCGCGGCAATGCGTGTGGCGTCGGCGGCGGTCAGCGCCAGTTCGAAGTCGTTCGGGTGGCTGGCGATCATGTCGCGAATGCGCGTGAGCACGGCCAACCCATGTTCGCTGGCCTGCGTGCGACCCTCGTCGGTGAGCGGGCCCTGCGGGGTGAAGATGGCCCAGAAGCCACCGTCCAGGCCGCCGTCGCGCATGCGCGGCAGGTCGACTTGCGAGAGGTCGTCCGCGTAGCGGTGACGCTGGCTGATGTCCCAGCCAGGCCGCGCCAGTTGCATGGGCGTGTCGAGGTGGCTGTCGAGTATCAGCAAGCGCTGCTGCAACGGTTCCTCTGCCGACGCCGGGGCATTTGCCGCCAGCGCCAGCAGCAACGCAACGGTGGTTCGCCTCATGGCTCAACCCCAACGAAAGCTGCGGTCCCACAGCGTCGACACGTCCAGGGCCTTCGGCAGCACGCCGGCTTGGTAGAACACATCAGCCACTTCCTGCTGCGAGCGCACGGCGGCATCGTCGACCGGCTGCAATACACGGGGGCCGCTCTGGGCTTTGAACTGGGCGAGAAACACCTCTTTGGGAATGCCGAGAATCTTCTCGCTCTTGGCCGCCCACGCATCGGGGTTGTGTTGAATCCATTGCCAGGTGCGGTATTCACGCAGGATGTAGTCGGTGATGGCGGCGTGTTTCTTCGGGTCGGCGATGGTGTTGGCGTTGGCGGCGATCACGTAATTGCCGGACAAGTAGCCCTGCCCCGTGCGCAACACCCGCGCGCCGCTGCGCAGTTCGGCCAGTTGAATGAAGTAGCCGTATGTCACCCACGCATCGAGGTTGCCGTTTTGAAAGGCGGCGAAACCGTCTTGCGGGGTCAGCGCCATGGGCGTGATGTCGGCGAAGCTCAGGCCTTGTTCTTCAAGGGCTTTGAGCAGCAGGAAATGCGAGGTGGTAGAGCGGATGTAGCCGATGCGTTTGCCGCGCAAGTCGCTGAGGTGCTGGATGTTCGAACCCTTGGGCACGATGATCGCCTGGTTGTTGACGTCGCCCGTCAGCACCGCAATCAGCTTCACCGGCGCCTCGTTTTTGATGCCGAAAATCGGCGGAATTTCGCTCATTGGCGCGATGTCGAGCGTGCCGCTCACCAACGCTTCGAAGGCCAGATTGCCGCCGGTGAATTCGGCGTATTTCACCGGGTACGGCGGCGTCTCAATGCCCGCCTCAGCGAAGAAGGTCGGCGCCGCGCCTTTGTAGGTGGCCACGTGCAAGCTGGCGCCTTCCCAGGGCGCCGCGCTGTGGGCCAGGCGCCACGGCAAGGCGGCGGCCAGCCCGGCGACGGCCGAGCGCTGGATAAATTCACGACGGTTCATAACGGTTGTCCTTCACTCGAGGAAATCGGGTTCTTCGCGCACCAGTCGGTCCCAGTGCGACTGCAAGGCAAACCAGCTGCCGAATTCGGTGCCCACTTGGCCAGCGGTGTGGCGCGCGACGTCGGCGGGAATCGGTTTCGGCGTGCCGGCGGCTTCGGCCAGCAGTTGGCTGTGGGCGGCGTTTTCCAGGGCGATAAAACGCCACACGGCGGCCTCCACGGTTTCGCCGACGGTAAGCAAGCCGTGGTTTTGCAGGATTAACGCGACGTTGTCGGCGCCCAGCGTGGCGGCGATGCGCGCGCCTTCGCTTTCTTCCAGCACCACGCCGCTGAAGTTGTCGAACAGCGCGTGCTTTTCATAAAAGGCGCAGGCGTCCTGGGTCAGTGGGTCGAGCAAGCGGCCCAGGCTGGACCAGGCTTTGCCGTAAAGCGAATGGGCGTGCGCGGCGGCCACCACGTCGGGGCGCGCCTTGTGCAGGGCGGCATGAATGGCGAACGCCGCCAGATTCAGCGAGCCCTCGCCTTCGATAATGTCCCCCTCCGGGTTTACCAACAGCAGGTCGCTGACACGGATATGGCCGAAGTAAACGCCCACCGGGTTTACCCAGAAATGCTCGGGGAATTCCGGGTCGCGCACGGTGATATGCCCGGCACCGCCCATGTCGAAGCCGTGCCGCGCAAACAGACGAAAAACCCGCCGCCAACCGCTCGCGGCGCACGCGCCGTTCCGCGGCATAGGTGGCCTGTTGCGGCGGGTGCTGCCAGCGGAAAACGGTGTGGCCGTCGCGCTGCAAACCATAGGCAGACGGCTTCGGCAAACCGGGCGGTTGGGCACTCATGCGGGAACTCCTTCAGGCGACGGGTGGGTGACGAGCACGGCGTTTTCCAAGGCTTCGCCGGCGCGCCACCGTTGAATGTTGCGCGCCAGCAGCCCGGCGATATTGAGATAAACCTGCGGCGAATTAGCCGAGGTGTGTGGCGATAACCGTACCCGCGCGTGGCGGTACAGCCAGTGCCCGTCGGGCAGCGGCTCGGGGTCGGTGACATCGAGGCTGGCCAGGCCAATCTGCCCGGCATCCAGCGCTTCGCGCAGGGCGTCCTGATCGATCAAGCTGCCGCGCGCCACGTTGATCAGGTGCAGGCCGGGCTTGGCCGAGGCGAGTACGGCGCGGTTGACCACGCGGTAGGTGTGCGCCGTGGCAGGCGCGGCGAGCAACAGGTGATCGGCGCGGGCGAACAGGTCGTGAATGTCCCGCGCGGGCTGAATTCCCGGCAGGTCGAATGGCGTGGCCGAGCCGCGCAAGGCGACCACGTTCATGCCCAGCGCCAGGGCTTTGTGCGCGGTGCTGCGAGCAATGCTGCCGAAGCCGAATAGCCCCAACGTGCTGCCGCTGACCGACGCCAACGGGCGTTGCTGCCACTGGCTGGCGTCGTTGATCCACAGCGCCGGCAACTGCTTGGCGGCGCCGAACACACTGGCCAGGACGAACTCGGCGATGGCCTCGGCAGTGGCGCCACGCGCGCTGGCAACCGGCACGCGCTCAAGCAGCCAGGGCGGGAAAAAGTCGATGCCCGAGGTCACCAGTTGGATGAATTGCAACCCATAGGGCCAGCCGACCGGTTCCTCGGCGCTGAGCAGTTTCGGCTGCGGCGCGGCAAGCATTACCTGCACGTCTGCTGGCAAGCCGGCGAATACACCGCGCGGCCAGTCCAGCACCTCGGCGTCTGGCAGCGCGCGCCGCAACTGCGCGTTAAACGCCACGTCCAACTGACTGGCAATGCGCAGCGTGCTCATGCCAGCGCCTCGGCGGCATGGGCGAACGCGGCGCGGCCGGCGGCGCCGAGAATGGCGTCGTCTTGCGGGGTGTGAATGCGGCTGCACAGCACGTCGCGGTAATGGCGTTCCAATGGATTGCCGCGCGCCAATGCCGGATTGCCGATGGCCTCGATGCCCAATTCCACTGCTTTGATCGCCTGGTGCGTGACCAGGTATTTGATTTGCGTGGCCTCGTCGGCCGGCACGCGCCCATCGGCGGCGGCATCGAGCAGTACGCGGTTGGACAACAGCAGTGCATCGATGCGGCCGACCACTTCCTGAAAGCGCGGCAAGCTGGCCAGCGGTGCGCCGAGGTTGGCCGGCGTGCGTTCGCGCAGCCAGCCCACCAGCCAGTCGCGGGCCGCCTGCGCCACGCCGTCGTAGATGCTCGACAACAACACCGCCAGCCACAGCACGCCCGAGGGGTCGAGTTCCGAGGGGCGTGGCACGTCGGCCGGCTGCACGTCGACGGCGTGGTCGAAGGGCACGAGCACGTTGTCGAAAATCACGTCGTGGCTGCCGGTGGCGCGCATGCCGAGGTGGTCCCAGGTTTGTTCGATGCGAATGCCCGGCGTGTCGCGGTGCACCAGCCATGTGCCCACGCGCGGCACGCTGTCATCGCTGCGCGCCCACACCGACAGCCAGGTCAAACCGGGAATGCCGGTGGAATAAATTTTCCGCCCGTTCAGGCGCCAGCCTTCGGGCACCCGCGTGGCCAACGTGGCGGGCAAGCCGCCGCGTGCCGGGGTGCCGAGTTCGGGTTCCACGCGCAGGGCGTTGATCAGCGCGCCCTCTTCTACCGCTTCGCGCGCCACACGCAGGCGCAGGTATTCGGGCCAGGCCAGGTTCTTTTGCAGGCGCGTGTGTTGCAGGTATTGCATCACCAGCACCAAGGCGGTAGACGGTTCGCCCTTGGCCACGGCGCTGATTACACGCCGCGCCTGGGCCAGCGTGGCGCCGCTGCCGCCCAGCTCGCGCGGCACGGTCAGGGCGAGCAATTGGTGTGCGTGCAAACGCTGCAAATTGGCGTGGGGGAATTCGCTGTGGCGGTCGTAATGGCCGGCGCTGGCGGCGAACTCGGCGCTCAGTCGGTCGAGCAGCTGGGCGAAGGCCGGGCTGTCCAAGTCGGGCCGGGTGTCCACGGCGATGGCGGGCTGGGCAGTCAGGGTCATCGGTGCGTTCCGGTCAGGTAGAAAGAATGGCTGGGCGCAGCCGCGGGCGCGGACTCGACACCGAGCAAGGTGAGCAGATGGCGGCGAATGTCCTGCAACGAGCGTGTGGCAATTTCCCGTGGGCGCGGCTGGGTAATGGCCAGGTCGTCGACGATGCGGCCCTGGTCCAGCACCAACACCCGGTCGGCCAGCAGCACGGCTTCGTCGACGTCGTGGGTCACCAGCAGCACCGCCGGTTCATGTTTGCGCCACAGCTCCAGCACCAATTGCTGCATACGCAAACGGGTGAGCGCATCGAGGGCGGCGAAGGGTTCGTCGAGCAGCAATAATTTCGGCTCGCGCACCAAAGCCCGAGCCAGGGCCACACGCTGCGCCTCACCGCCCGACAAGGTGCCGGGCCAGGCGTGCAAACGATGCTGCAAGCCCACTTCCGCCATGGCCGCCAGCGCCCGTTCACGTGGCTCTGGCCGCGCAAGCCGAGGCTGACATTGCGCCAGGCGCGCTTCCACGGCATCAGGCGCGGCTCCTGAAACACCGCCGCGCGGGCGTCGGGCACTTGCAGTTGGCCGCTGTCTATCTGGTCCAAGCCGGCTAACGCGCGCAGCAAGGTGGTTTTGCCCGAGCCACTGCGCCCCAGCAGGGCCACGAACTGGCCGGCGCCGATCTCCAGATCCAAGCCATCAAGAATGCGCTGCGGGCCAAATTGGCGAACCGCCTGGCGCACCGACACCGCAGATAACGAGCTACTGCGAGGCATGTTCAACTCCCAATAAACGTCGGCCGCCAGGCCGGGGTGAAACGTTCGAGCCCGCGCACCAGGGCGTCGATGCCCAGGCCGAGCACGCTGTACACCAGCAGGCAAATAACGATGACGTCGGTGCCGCACAAAGTCGCGGGCATCGTTGACCAAGTAGCCGATGCCGGCCGTGGCGTTGATTTGCTCAACCACCACCAACCCCAGCCAACTGATGCCGAAGGCATAACGCAAGCCGACAAAAAACGAAGGCAAGGCGCCCGGCAAAATCACATGCCAGACGCGCTCAGGACGGTTGAGGCCGAACAGCGTGGCCGCTTCGATCAGCTTGGGATCAAGGCCACGGATGCCGGCAAACAAAGTGAGGTAAATGGGAAAGGTGGTGCCCAGGGCGATGAGCGCGATCTTTGGCGTTTCGCCCACCCCGAACCACAAGATAAACAGCGGCACGATGGCCAGAAACGGCAGGGTGCGCAGCATTTGCATGGGCGAGTCGATGGCCAACTCACCCCCGCGCGAAAGCCCCGCCACCAGCGCCAACGTAGTGCCCACGCTCACCCCAATCGCCAGGCCGCTAAGCGCACGGCCCAACGACACCCACAAATGCCCGGCCAATTCACCGCTCGCCAGCAACTGCCACAAGGTGCCGCCGATGGCACTGGGCGCGGCGATAACGCGCGTCGGCAATACACCGGTTTGCGACGCCAGTTCCCACAGCAGCAACAACAGCAGCGGACTGACCAACCGCGCCGCCACATTGCGCACCATCGGCCAGCGAGCGAGTGAACGCAGCGACATGACATCTCCCTGAAATCAGCAAATGAAGGCGTTTCGGCCTTCAGGTGGGGCCATGCTAACTACATAAGAAATGGGCGGGAAATTCGATTTGGTTCTATCCTAATATGTAGATGACGCATTACCTTTGTTTTTGGATATGCGTTGTTAGCATACTTATTGAGGTTGAATATGCCGGATCGGCGGTGTAGCTATCGCGGCTGAAGCCGCTCCTACAGAGGCACCGACCACCTGTAGGAGCGGCTGGGCGGCATTCCGATTAGCCGCGATGCTTTTCCAGGCGACACTGCCTTCAAGCCGGCAACCGCGTGGCCTGGAACGAGCTGATCTGCCAGCCATGCGCTCCCAGCGTCCACACCTGGGTGGCAAACCCTTCGCCGCGAATCGGTTGGTCGCCGCCACGCTTTTGCAGCGTGTTGCATTGCGGCCCGGTCATCACCGCCACGCCTTCGCCGTAGAAGCGAATCTGTAATTCACCGCGCTCGATGGCCAGGTATTGCACCGCCGTTTTCGCGTAGGCCAGGTACTCGGCTTTGCCTTGCACCAGGCCGGTGGTGTGCACGTACACCAGATCGTCGGCGAACAGCTCGGCCACGCGGGCGTGATCCTCTTCTACCAGCGCACGGCTGCGCGCCTGTTCCAGGTCCAGCAAGTGTTGATGAATGTTCATGGCGACGCTCCTGTGGGTTGAGTGCGCGCACCTTAGGCGCCGCGCGCGGCGCTAAAAAAATCGTCGATCACGATGGTTGGCATCGCCACTTTCACTACCTGCTGCGCTCGCCCTGCGCTTTTCCTGCAAGCCGCGCCGGCAAAGGGCCGGGCGAGGAATTGAAGCGGTCAATACCTGGCCATCGACACAATCTGTTGGTGCGCAACCGCCGCGCTGGGCAGCCTGCCCGCACACCTTCAATTACAGCGATGTCACCGCCATGAGTACCTTGCATCTGCACTGCCAAACCCTGTTCGACGGCACCGGTCTGACCACCCGCCAGCAGCAAACGCTGGTGGTGGAAAACGGCGTGCTGAGTTACGTCGGCCCGCGCAGCAGCGCACCCGTTCCCGCGCCGGGCACCCAGGTTGTGGATGCGGGCGAGCAGTTTGTGATGCCCGGTCTGGTGGATGTGCATACCCATCTGGCGTTTGGCAATGCACAGAGTGAGGAAGACATTGATATCTGGACCAGCGACGAATTCCGCGCCCTGCGCGGCATGTTCTTCGCGCAGCACGTGTTGGCGGCTGGCGTCACCAGCATGGTCTGCCCCGGCGACAGCGGCCAGTTGAGCATCGCGGTGCGCAACAGCATCGTCGCCGGGCTGTTCGAGGGTCCGCGCATTGCCGCCAGCAGCCGGGTGATTACCAACCGACAGAGCCTTAACGACTGGTTTCCCAGCCGCGTCGGTGCGCCCGAATATTTCACCGCGCGCCTGGTGACCAGCCGCAGCGAGGCCCTGGCCGAGGTACGCCAAGCAGGCTAAAGACGGCGTCGACCTGATCAAAATCGCCATGGACGGCACCCACCGCCGCCCCAACGGCGAAATCATCGCCGCCTTTACCGCTGATGAAACCAAAGAGATGGTCGACGAAGCCCACCGCCTCGGCTGCAAAGTGGCCACCCACGCCTATGGCCGCGAAGCGGTGATGTACGCCGCCAAGGCCGGGGTCGACTTGGTGTTTCACGCCTTCTATATGGACGACGCCTGCATCGACGCGTTGCTCGAAGCGGGCAGCATTTTGGCGCCGACCATGACCTTTCCGCAGAACACCGTGGACTTCTGCCAACCCCACGACCCGGCGATCACCACCGGCTACGCCGCCTACTGCGCGCGCACCCTGGAAGTGGGCAGCCAGGTGCTCAAACGCGCCAAGGCCGCCGGCATTCCGTTCGCCTGCGGCAGCGACAGCGGCTTTGCCGTAACGCCGTATGGCGAATGGCATGCGCGCGAGCTGGAACTGCTGGTCACCCGCCTCGGCTTTACCCCGGCCGAAGCCCTTTACGCCGCCACCAACGTCGGTGCTCGCTGCATGCCACGGGGCGAAACCCTGGGCACGTTGGAGGTGGGCAAGCAGGCCGATTTCCTGTTGCTCGACGGCTCGCCCTTGGAGGACATCCGCCTGCTGCAAAACCGTCGTGCGCTCAAGGCGGTATACAAAGCCGGCCAACCGATGCGCCTCGACCGCACGCCTTACAACCCTAAGCAGGTGTCGGACTTCAACTCACTGAAATGGACCGACCAGTACACCCGCGACCGCGTCGCGCACTTGGGCAAATGGAGCGCAGGCGCATGACTGCACTGACCTTTACCCTCGCCGCGCAACTGGCCAGCGCCACTGTGCAGGCGGCCCGTGATTTGGGCCTGAAACCCATGGCCGCTGCCGTGCTCGACCAGGCCGGTCACCCGCTGGCCGTGGTGCGCGATGAAGGCGCGAGTTTTCTGCGGCCACAGATTGCCACCGGCAAAGCGCGCGGCTGTTTGGGCATGGGCTTTGGCGGGCGCGAACTGGCGCGACGGGCGCAAGCGATGCCGGCGTTTTTTGATGCCATCAACAGCCTGACCGCAGGCGAAGTGATTCCCGTGGCGGGCGGTGTGTTGATTCGCTCGACGCACGGTGAACTGCTGGGGGCGATTGGCGTGAGTGGCGACACCTCGGATAACGACGAGCGCTGTGCGCTGCTGGCGATTGCGGCGGCCGGATTGCAGGCGGATTGCGGGGGACTAGAAGCCGACCGCGCACTAGCTCCCCTCTCCCGCTAGCGGGAGAGGGGCTGGGGGTGAGGGCCGGCTTTTACTCGGTCGCAAATTGTGCGCGCAGCCCCCCTCACCCTAACCCTCTCCCCGCTGGGGCGAGGGGACTAAAAGCAGACCGCGCTTGAGCTCCCCTCGCCCGCTAAGTCGGCCGGACAGGCGAGAGGGGCTGGGGGTGAGGGCCGGCTTTTACTCGGTCGTAAATTGTGCGCGCAGCCCCCTCACCCTAGCCCTCTCCCCGCTGGGGCGAGGGGACTAGACGCAGACTGCGTTCAGACTCCCCGCCTGCGCCACCAACACCGCACGAAACCAACTCAACGCCGGATCCGCATCCTGATACGGATGCCACTGCACCACCTGCGTCGCCACAGGAAACGCCAACGGCGCTGGCACTACGCGCAGCGGATAGCGGCTGGCGAATAACGCGGCCTGGCGCCGAAACAGCGTGGCCACCCGCGCCGTGCCGACGAGAAAGTCCGGCATCAAGGCAAAACTTTCTACCGCCACCGCCACCTGGCGGCTAATACCGAGTTCTTCCAAGTGCGCGGCATCCAGCGCCAACTGACGGCCATCGGCAAATTCGCGCACCACATGCTCCGCCTCGCAATACGCCGCCAAGCTGATGCCATCGGCATAGGCGGCGTGCTCGGCGCTCACCAGGCAGCACAGTTCATCGGTCAGTAACGGCTGCTGCGGGTACGCCGGATTGAGCCGGCGCTGGGGCACGATGGCGCAATCGCTGCGGCGATAATCCAGCGCTTCACTGACCACGTCGCCGTCGCGCGGCAGAGGCAAATCACGCACGGTCAAGCGCACGCCCGGCGCCAGTCGCGCCAGTTCACGACTGACCGCCGGCATCAACACGGCCGCCACATAATCAGACGCCACCACGGTAAAACGCCGTTCACACTGCGCCGGCTCGAAGCGCACCGGCGCATCGATAATCTCGCGCGTCAGCGCCAGCGCTTCGCGCACTTTCGGCAGCAGCGCCAAGCCCAGCGTGGTCGGTTGCATCGTGCGACCGACCGCCACCAACAGCGGGTCGTTGAAATGCTCACGCAAACGCCCGAGCGCCGAGCTGGTGGCCGATTGGCCCAGGCACAAACGCTCGGCCGCACGGGTCACGCTGCACTCGCTGAGCAAGGCATCCAGCGCGACTAACAAGTTGAGATCGAGGCGGCGAAAACGCATCGGCACGGCTCACAAAAAGGCGGTAGCCGACCCTAATTCAGCGCGCTTCATCAGACCAATCAGCATTGGCGCTGGCAGGTATCGCGGCCGCTTATGCCTGGCCGGGCGCATCTTCAACCGCTCCGCGAAAGTGCTTGCTGCACGGGCCGCTTATTGCTGCAGGAAAAAAACCGCAGCATCCGGAGCTGTTAACCGCCACCGATTTCGGAGCATCGCCATGACAAACGCCGCCATTACCATCCAGCGCCTCGACCACTTCACTATCCGCACCAAAAAGTGGGACGAAACCGCCGACTTTTTCAGCAACGTGATCGGCCTAAAACACGGCCCTCGGCCGGCGTTTCGGTTTCCTGGTTACTGGCTGTACGCCGGCGATCAGCCGATTTTGCACATCGTCGCCATCACCGATGCGCGCTCCGGGTTGGAGGCGTACCTGGGCGCACGGTCGGCGCGGCACGGTTCCGGTTCGATTGACCACGTGTCGTTGCGCTGCATGGGCCTGGGTCCGATGCAAAAACGCCTGATGTCGCTGGGCATCAGCTTCAGTGAGCGGGTGATCCCCGAAATTGGCGAGCACCAGCTGTTCGTCGAAGACCCGAACGGCGTGGTGGTGGAGATGGTTTTCCCCCACTCGCCCATGGACCGAATCATTGGCCAGCCCATCGAACAGCCCGCCATGCGCGGTGAACACGATGCGTAACGCTCACCGTGCGCGGGCCGGGGCGCGGTTTTACACGCCCTTGGTTGAGGGCAACAGCACGGTGAGAATGCCCAGCAGCGGCAGGAACGCGCACAGGCGGAACACATATTCGATGCCGTGAATATCAGCCAGATAGCCCAGCAAGGCGCCGCCGATTCCGCCGAAGCCAAACATCAGCCCGAAGAACACACCGGCAATCATGCCGACGTTGCCGGGCACCAGTTCCTGCGCGTACACCACGATGGCCGAGAATGCCGAGGCCAGAATAAAGCCGATGATCATGCTCAGTACGCCGGTCCAGAACAGGTCGACATAGGGCAGCGCCAAGGTGAACGGCGCGGCGCCGAGGATGGAAAACCAGATCACCTTTTTGCGGCCGATCTTGTCGCCAATCGGCCCGCCGAAAAACGTACCGGCTGCCACCGCACCGAGAAACAGGAACAGGTAGAGCTGCGAGCTGGTGACCGAAACGTCGAACTTCTCGATCAGAAAAAACGTGAAGTAACTGGTCAGGCTGCTCATGTAGAAGTACTTGGAAAACACCAGCAAGGCCAACACCACCAAGGCGCTAATCACCCGCTGTTTGGACAACCCATGGGTCGCCACGCTGCCTTGCTTGAGCTTGAACAGCGTGAGGTGATTGCGGTACCAGCGGCTCAGCCCGTAGAGCACGGCAATGGCAAAGGTGGCGAATAAACCGAACCAAGCGACATGGCCCTGCCCGTACGGAATCACGATGGCCGCCGCCAGCAGTGGCCCGAACGCGCTACCGGCGTTGCCGCCCACTTGAAAGGTAGACTGCGCCAGGCCGTAGCGCCCGCCCGAGGCCAGCCGGGCGATGCGCGAGGCTTCCGGGTGAAAGGTCGACGAGCCGATGCCCACCAGCCCCGAAGCCAGCAGAATCGCGGGGAAACTGCCGACAAAGGCCAGCAGCAAAATACCCACCAGCGTGCACAGCGAGCCCACCGGCAACAGCCACGGTTTCGGGGTGGCGATCAGTGTGGTAACCGACCCAGGGTTGCAGCAGCGAGGCCGTCAGTTGGAAGGTCAGGGTAATCAGGCCGACCTGGGCGAAGGTCAGGCCATAGTTGGCCTTGAGCATCGGGTAAATCGAGGGCAGCACCGCTTGAATCAGGTCATTGATCAAATGCGCGAGGGCGCAGGCGCCGATGACGCGCATCACCAGCGGGCTGGCCTGCTGAGTGACGGTACTGGCTAAGGACGGTGAAGCAGTGGCACTGGTGGACATAGGGCAGCTTCCAGACAAGCCAGCGCAGAAACATGCGCTGGTAATTTCAGGGGTCGACGCTATGCTACGGGCCCTTAAAAGCGCCTGTCTCACGGGATGCAGACAATACCTATCGCAAAACAGACAACATGATCAGACCCTTGCCCCAGTTGCTGGAAGAAATCGACGCCGCCGCCTGGCGCGTGAGCACCAGCGCCACCGACTACCCGGCCGATTGGCAAATCGCGCCCCACTGCCACAACAAGCACCAGCTGATTTACGCCATTCAAGGTGTGATGGTGGTGCACGCGGCGATGCACCAATGGACCGTGCCGCCGAGTCGCGGCATCTGGATGCCGTGCGGCCACGAGCACGCCATCCGCTGCATCGGCCCGCTGAAAATGCGCAGCGTGTTCGTGCACCCCGACGACTCGCTGAGACCTGCCCACCGAAACCCGCGCCGTGAGCATTTCGCCGCTGCTGAGCGAATTGATCCAGACCGCCATTGGCATTGCCGAGCCGTACGCCAACAACTCGCGGGAAGCGCGGGTGATGAACCTGATTCTCGACGAACTGAAAATTCTGCCCACCCTGCCCCTGCACCTGCCGCAACCGACCGACCCGCGTCTTGGCGTCATCTGCCAGACCCTGCAAGAAAACCCCGGCCACACCGCCACCCTGGCCGACTGGAGCGCGCGCCTGCACCTGGACGAAAAAACCATCCAGCGGTTATTCCAGAAAAGCACCGGCATGACCTTCGGCCAGTGGCGCCAGCAAGCGCGGCTGATGCAAGCGCTGGAACGCATCGCCGTGGGCGAAAAAATCATCGAAGTGGCGGGTGCGCTGGGTTATGAGAGCCCAAGCGCGTTTGCGACCATGTTTAAAAAGCAGTTTGGGGTTACGCCGAGCCAGTTTTTTAGGTAGGGCGTGGGCGGCGGTTGTGTGGGGGCGCTGAGGCGAAGGGCCAGGAACCGCGCTTGTGGCCAGTTACGATGGTCGCCGCAGCATTCTGGATCCCCGCGTGCGCGAGGATGACGGTGTGGTCTTGGCGACTAGTTTCCTCTTTAAAGGCCAGGTTATGTCTTCGAACGTAGCCCAAACCTCCGTCATCCTCGCGCACGCGGGGATCAGAATCTCGGCCAGTAACGAAACTCCTCAACAATTAATCCCGGTCCGCTTACTCCCGCGATACGTAATGTACGTAATCAGCAAAAACAAAACCGCCATCGTGCTAGTCACGTAGTCAATCCGGCCGCGGGCAAAAAAGAAGTAGCCAGACATCGACACCATCGCCCCGCTCAGCAACAACCAAACCAACACCCCGCTCGCCAACTGGTTGGTTTTGTACTGGCCGATGCCGTAGATGCGTTTGCCGCGTTCGTTCATTTCGGTGACTTCCGCCACCTCCACTTCGCACGCTGGCGAGCACGCCAAGCCTTTGGGCAGTACCACGGCGCACGCGCGGCACACGCCCTTGCCACAGCCTCGGCAGAGGCCCACGCCCGGTGCGCCTGGGTGTTCAAAACATTCCATGTGAAATCCTCTGAGGTCAGGCGCCTAACGCGCGACGCTGTCGACGCGCAGGAGCGGTAATGGGAAAAATCGCCAGGGTCGGCACATAGCGCGCCAACAAGCCCGCCGCCATGTGCCGCTGGCGCTGGTTGCCGCTGCTCAATACGCGCCGGCACGCCGCTTCGCTAAAGGGTTCGCCGAGCACATACGGCGTGCCGTTGTGCAACGCGCCGGCGGTTCGTTCCAGCCAGGCGCTGATCAGCCCGGCGTCGGGCCAGGGCAGATTTTCGTCAGGGTCCAGGGCCACGTTCGGGTCGTTGGGGTCGTCGTTCGGGCCACCGTCGTAATCGGGTGAATGGCGCAGTTCCAAATCGAGGTCGGCAAGGTCGGCGCCGGTGATCTGGCTGAAGGCTTCGCCAGCCGCTCGCGCCATGGGCACGTCGTGCATCTGCTGCACCAGCCAGGGCAGCGCCACGGGGTCGCCAAACAGGCCGGTGGCTTTGATGGCGATGCGGCGCTGCGTCGGGTTCTGGGTCATGCGCCGAATCCAGGCCATGCTGGTTTCCCGCGCCTGCCAGGCCAGCACCACATGCAAGGCGCGCTCCTGGTAGCGGCCGGGCTGTTCGGCGAATTGTTGAAGAATCGGCAGCGCTTCCTCATCGCCCATTTGCGCGGTGGCCCAGTTGCTCCAGAAGCGCACCGCGTCATCCGCATGCACACTGTGCAGGCGAATCGGCTGCATCAGGTCGCGGCGCCGCAACTCACCGGCTGTGCGCGCGGCGGCGGCCAATACGCTGGGGTCGCTGTTGCCCAGCGCAGACAGCAACGCCGGGCCGGGGTCTTGGCGATGCAGGCCACACGCGGCCAGACCCAAGCGCCGGAACAGCGGCTCGGGCGATGTCAACAAGCGTTCCACCCACGGTTGAATCGCCGGCCACTCCAGCCAGCCGAGCGCGGCGGCAAAGTAACGCTCGCCCTCCTCGCTGGTGCGAATGTGCTCGCCCAGCGTTTTCAACGCCGCGCTGTTGTTCATCTGAAACGCCAACACCGTGGCCGCGAACACCTCGCCGTTGGCGTTGGGGTTCAGTTGCTCGAGCAGCACGTTCAGGCCCTTTAGGCCGGCGATGTGCAGGCCGTCGAGGTGGGCTTCGATACGGTTGTCGAGGTTGGCCAGGTGCGTGAGGTCGTAGTTTGGCGCGCCCACGGCGTGGTCGCGCAGCATGGCGAGGAAGCTGGCTTCTTCGGCGTGTTGGTCGAGTACGTGGGGGATCATCCGTCGATCCGGGTCCAAGTGGTGCCGTCGAAGGCCACGATATTTTTTGCCCCGATGGACCACAACACGCCGTCGGCCACCGACAGGTGATAGAAGGTGTCCGGGTGCACGTCGCCACAATGAACCGCGTGCAGCTTGCCGTTCTGAAGGGTGAACAGGCCATACAAGCTGGAGACATACAGCGTGTCCTGATACCAGGCCAAGTCCCAGATATCGTCGATCATGCTGTCGTGCTCAATCACTTCCCAGGCGTCGTCGCGCCCCTGCAGCAGCAGGCCTTTGCGGCCTGAGGCGTACACCACGCCATTGCCGGCACACAGCAAGCGGGTCAGAACGATGTTGGTCGGGCTGGGTTTTTGTTGCCAGTCGGCGCCGTTGAAGTGCCAGATTTCGCCGTCCCAGCCGGCGGCATAGATGTCCGTTTCGCTAAAGCCGTCCACGGTTTCGAATCCGACGACCTCGCGGTTGTCGGCAGCCGGCTTGGCGCCCTGATCAATAGCTACCCAATGGTTAACGTCGTCACGGCGCCACACCTGGCGATTCATGCCGACCACATACACGCGCTCGCCAATGGTGCGCACGCCACGTAACGGGCCTCGCGCTTTGATCACCTCGGGGCTGCCGCCTATTTGCTCTTCGTGGGTGTCGCCGCTGCCAATCAGGCGCACGCCACCATAGAAGCCAACCGCACACATTTGCTGCAAAGGCGTGCGGGCCACGCACATGCCAGCGGTTGCCCACTGCACGTCGCCGCCGCCGCGCCAGGTGCCGGCATCCCATTCCACATAATGGGTATGAGCAACCTTAGCCTTGTCGAGTTCGTCGTTGTACATGGCGATATAGGCCAGGTCGGCAAAGCGCACCGCGCCAGTGGCGAAGGAAAACTCGCCGGTCCAATGTCCACTCATAAAAGCTCCTTCAGTAATTAACGACTACCGCCACCGCCAGCCGAGCGTCCCTTCGCGATAGCCGCCGAGCGATTGAACGCCACGGTTTCTGCCGCTGTGACCTGGGGCGCGGAATGATCACCGGTTTGCACCGCCTTGATCTTGGTGCTGTCGGTCATGCCTTGGCGTTTGTGGTAGTAGTCCAGCTGATGTTTGATGCAGTCGTCTTCGCAGGCCGACTCCGGAAAGGTTTTGCGAATGCCGGCCACCGCATTGTTTTTCGCTTCGCCATAGGTGGTGGCGGCAGCGTTCACCGTATTGCCATCGCTGGTGGCCAGCGCCTGCACAGGTGCGCCGGCAGCCCCGGCGCTTTGGAAGGTGTGCATCATGCCGTGGGTGCCGGTGAACTGCGTCTGGCCCTCGGCGCAAATGGACAAGGCCTTGCCTTCGCGGTAGTCGGTAGAAACGCCAGCCAGGGTCGGACCGCTTCGGCCCAGCGCATGCACGGCGCTGGCTTCAATCAGGTGATGCGGTGTTTGCGAAGGGCAGCAGGCGTTGCCGTCGGCTTTGTCTTTCTCCGAGGGCGTATACGGCCGCAACGTGCAACGCATGGCCGCCAGGCATTTATCGGCAGCAATCTGGTCGGCCAGCGCATGGGACTCGCCGCTGGCTTTTGTGCGCGCCGGTTTGGCGGCATCACAGGCGGCATTGCCTTTGTAGGTTTTGCAGTTGTCTTTTTGTTTTTTTACGGTCGCTGGCGCACGGGTCTTTGTCGCCGGAGGTCATCTCGTCGGCATACATCCACGGCGGCGTATTTCCAGGTTGCGAGGCGTGGTTGTGGGTGGTCAGGTCCATGTGGCGCACCACATTCAAGCCTTCGAACTTGACGTTCATCGACCACGCGGTGAAGTACACCTTGCCCTTGTTGCGGCTGGTGATCACCCCCTTCTTGGGCGCGCAGCCGGCTTCGTCACCGTAGCTGGTCTTGAAGTAGCTCTTGTCTTTGAGCATCACTTCCTTGCCGGTGATTTTTACCGTGCGAGTGCCGTTGGTGGCGTCTTTGGCCATGCCGGTGTTGGGATATGGAATCGGCACGCCCATGGGCGTCGGGGCGCTTGTGGCGGTGTAAAGCACACGTCGGGGAAACACGCCACCGACTTGCCGGCAGCCGACTTGCACGACACTTCCATGTTGTTGGCAAACACCTGGTTAGCCATCAGGCAGCCCTCACAGTCTGGTAGCTGAGCAATGCCACGGCGCGCTGCCCGGCATCGTTTCCCACGTGGCAAAAAATATTGGCGCCTTCGCCGTACGCTTTACGACTGGCGGCCAGCGCTACCGCCAACATGGCAGGGCCAATGGCAGCGCCCACTTCGCCAATGCAGTCGGCGGGATGCCATAGGTAAAAGAATTCTTTGCGCACCCGCAGCGTACGACTGAGCGCGAGCGATGCTTCTTTGAAGTAGTACTGCTCGCCAGACAAATCGGTGAGGCGATAGTCCATGTCCTCCAGCCCGCAACCTGCTTCGGCCAGCGCTGCACGCGTGGCCTGCGCCAGGCCTTCGGCGCGCAGCGGCACGTCTTCGCTGTCGATGGTGGCCGGCTCCATGCCGAAGCCCAGCCCCACGCACAGCAGTTGCGGTTCTTCCTGTGCTTGTGGCGCGCCCAACACTACGGCGGCTGCGCCTTCGCCGGGAATGAAGCCGTTGGAGTTCAAACTGGTGAGCAGTCGCTCGCGCTCTTCAAACACGGTCAGCGTTTTGGGCAGCAAAAACGAGTCCACCCCCGCCACCAGCACTCGCGCATGCCCGCCTTCGTATACCAGTTTGCGGGCGTTAAGCATGGCTACTGCGGCGCTTACACGCCCCGTGTTATCACGCTGGAAGCCGGATGAAAGCGCACGCCAAGTTCGGCTTCGATGTCGTGCAACAGCGACATGTCCACGCCATCCAGCCGCCCGGGGCGCTCCATTTCGGCCAGGCCCAACAGCAGCGGCACGCTCGCGGGGTTCACGTCTGGAATGCTGGCCAATGCTTCGCTGATGGCACGAGCGGCCATCTTGATCAGTTTGGTGCGGCCTAACCACGGCTGCTCCAACGGCACTGTGGCAGCGAGTTGCCATTCGCCACCCCGGTCGATAAAGCGTGACTCCTGGAAGTTGTCGATGGCGCAGCGGATTGCAGCGCAGCTTGCCGGCGCACTCAAGCCGACGGCGCTGACCATGCCCGAGCCGATAATTGCCAGCGGCTGTTTCATGAGTTGTCCCGCTCTATGCGCTTGGTGCGGGTCAGCACCGACAATGACGGGTAATAGGTTTTGCCCATCTGCCGCGCATGCCACCAGGCGGTGGAACGGGTGCCGACCAATACCTGTTCAATCTCGAACATGTTTTCTTCAATGGTCGGTTGTACCGCCACGTCACCTCCACCACCCCCGCATCGGTATCAATCACCAACGTATCAATTACCGCCTGCACCGTTTCATGCCCGCCCTTCTTCAAAAAACGTCACCGGGACCTGCATGCTCGGCACTTTGAAGCCGGCGCGTTCCTGGCGGGTGAGGCACAGCAGCAGTACGTCTTCGCCGCCTTTGAGGTGCTCGGTTTGCTGGTCCGGCGGCGCGGCCTGGTAGTAGCGGTTGTCGAAGTCCGGCGGCAGGAAGGGAAAGTGATCGGCCAGCCAGGCGTCGTCGTAGGTGCCGGCGTAGCCGATGCGCGGCGGCCAGCTGCGGCCGATGGGCCCGAGCGCCATGGGGGTGAAGTCGCCGTGGGGGCTGTCGACCGGTTGGCCGAGCATTTCCGTGGTGGGCATCGGCATGCCGACGATGTCCGCCGTGCTGGCGCTTTTTGGAAACCAGCCACGGCCGCAGGTGTTCGCCGGGTAGCTGTCGCGCAATTCCGGGTTGTCAGCCACCGGCACGCTGCCGCCAAAGGCGTGGGCGTAGTCGATGGCTTGCTCGGTAAAGGCTTGCGCCACGCCGGCACCGGCGCCGATCAGGCCAGGTTGCCATTGGCGCGGGCCGTACACGGTGAAGGCTTTGCTCACGCGGCCAACACGAATGCCGGCGGTCAACTGGCTCACCGGGCGGCCTTCGGGGGCATAGGCTTTGCCGTGAACCAGCACGTCGCAGAAGGGTTTGATCAGGGCAAAGTCCATTTCCCGCAGCGGCGCCGACAGCCCCGGTTCGCCCACGTATTCATCGGCCATCAGCAGCGGACGCTGCACCGCCGCCAACGTCGCTTCGCGGCCGTCGAGGGGCAAGGTGAAGGTGCCTTTGGCGATGACCACCAGCGACTCACGTCCGTCCGGGGCCAGGCCTTGGGTGTAGGCAGCAACCAGACCGGTCGCGTTAAGCAGTTCCATGAAGGGCTTCTTGCTTCAGTGAATCAGTTGATTTGCACCGAACCGCCTTTGATGCGGTTCACGCCCGTGGACCGGCTGGACAGGTACGTGCCTCGCACGATCACTTTGCCTTCGCGGGTCAGGGTGATGCTGGCTTTGCCGCAGCGCAGCACGATTTCCTTCTCGGCGGAAAACTCCAGGCGTTCACCGTCCAGGTGCGCCACGGCTACCGGTTTTTCCACCGGCGCCAGGCGCTGAATACGGCCGATCACCAGCGGTTGGCCGGGGTCGCCGCCGACAAACATCAGCGCCACCTGGGTGCCGATATCCTCGCGGCTCAGCTGCGTGGTGGTGGTGGCGGCGATGCCGGTTTCCGAAGGGCAACCGGGAAACGCCACCACCGGCGAGGCGGTTTGTGGCACGTCGAGCAATACGCCGATCACCACGCCATCCAGTCGGGTGGCAGCGGCGCTGCCGGGGGTGAAGTGCTGAACACTCATGCTGGTTTCTCTTCCGTTGGGCGGCCGGGGTTAGCGGCCGCTGCTAATCAGTTCTGCAGAATCTTCTGGCCTTTGACGACCACGTTTTTGCTGGCCTTGATATTGATCGCGCCCGAGCCGTCGATGGTGATGTTTTTGCCACGAATGACGATGGTGCCGTCTTTTTTCATGCTGATGCTGGCCGCCCCGGTGCTCAGGGTGATGGAGTCGCCGGCCGTCAGCTCGAAGTTTTTGCCCACGCTTAGCGAATCGTCTTTGCCCACATCGGTGCTGCGGTTTTTGCCAACGCTGCGGCTTTCGTCGCTGCCGATTTTGGTGGTCTGGTTGCTGCCGATGTCGATGTCTTCATTGCTGCCCACGCTCTCGGTGCGGTTGGCGCCGATGGTGATTTTTTCGTTGCTGCCGACATCTTCGGTGCGGTTGGCGCCGATTTTGATGGTCTCGTTGCTGCCGACTTTTTCATTGCGGTCAGCACCGATGGTGATGTCTTCGTTGGCGCCTACGCTCTCGGTACGGTTGGCACCAATGGTGATTTTCTCGTTGCTGCCGACATCTTCGGTGCGGTTGACGCCGATGGAGATGGTTTCGTTGTTGCCGACCTTTTCCTTGCGGTCCACGCCGATGGTGATGGTCTCGTTGTTATCGACGGTCTCGGTGCGGTCGTGTTTGACGTGCACGGTTTCATCGTGGTCGATGGTTTTCGTGCGGTCGTGGCCGACCCAATGGGTTTCGTCGTTCTCGACTTCGATGTCCTGGTTCTTTTCCGCGTGGATAAACAGCTGCTCGGACCCCTTTAAATCTTCCATGCGAATTTCGTTGAAATTGGCCGGCGAGCCGCCCTTGCTCGAACGGCTTTTTACCCCGCTCTGCGTGGCGTTGGCGGGCAAGTCGTAGGGCACGGTCTGTTCAGCGTTGTACACGCGGCCAGTGATGATCGGGCGGTCGGGGTCGCCTTCCAGAAAGCTGACGATCACCTCCTGGCCGATGCGCGGAATTTGAATCGAACCCCAATTCTTGCCGGCCCAGGATTGCGACACGCGCATCCAGCACGAGCTGTTTTCGTTGGATTGGTCGTGGCGGTCCCGGTAAAAATGCACCTTCACGCGGCCGTATTGGTCGGTCCAGATTTCCTCGCCTTTGGGGCCGACCACCATGGCGGTTTGCGGACCCTGCACGATGGGCCGCACGGTGATCGGTTGCGGGCGAAACGCCTGGCTGGCGTCCATGCAATCGAGGTGGCTGATGAACTGCTGTTCCACGTCGTCAAAACCCGTCTCGTAGTGCTCTTGCACGATCGTGTAACGGGCGCCGACTACCAAATATTCGCGGTTCTGATCGTCGCGCGGGTAACGGGTCATGCTGAACAGATTGCCCGAGCCAATGCCACGGGCCGTGCCGCGCAACTGTACGCGCTCGAACTGGGTGTGAATCGCTTCAATGCGGGTGCGTGCGTAGTGCTCGCCGTCACCGCTTTGCACGTATTCGCCGGGGTAGTCGTACAGCGGGTAATCGCTGGCGGTGTGCGGGCGGCTGATTACCGAGCGCACTTCCAGGCGCGCGCTGGGGCGCTGGAAGTCGTAGTCGTTGAGCGCCAGGGAACCGGACTGCACTTCGTGGCTCAGGTGCCAGTCGTCGATATGGTCCAGCTCGCGCTGTTCGGCGGTCGGCGGATAGAACGGCACGCTGCCGTAACCGCGGCCTTGCTGTGGGCGCCGTAGGCATCGGCCAACACCAGCACGTGGCGGCCTTTTCGTGGCGGAAGAAGTAGTAGATACCTTCCTGTTCCATCAGCCGGCTAACGAAGTCGAAGCTGGTTTCGCGGTACTGCACGCAGTAGTCCCACTCACGGTAGGAACGGCTGAGGCTGTCTTCAAAGTCGGAGAAACCAAGGTCGCGGAACACCTGCTTGATGATGTCCGGCACCGTGCGGTTCTGGAAAATCTTGCAGTCGGAGGTGCGCGACATCAGCCCCAACCACGGCTTGAGCGTGACCCGGTACACCGCGAACTGGCCGATGCCGGCGCCCTGGCTGGCGCGGGCGACGATGCCGTGGAAGTAGCGCTTGCTGCCGTCTTGCAACTCCATGGTCAGGCTCATGGGTTTGCCGAGCAGGCTGTTGAGCGCCAGCGAGGTGTTTTCCGAGACCAGGTTCAGCTCGTATTCGAACACCCGCCCCAGTTCTTCAACGCCGTCGAGCTGGCGCAGCACCAGAACATCGGTGCCCAGCGGGCTGTCGACCTGAACCAGGCGCGTGCTTGTGCTTAATGCCATATCCGTATCCCGACTGCGACGGCGTTAAACCGCAGCGCTGCTGTCTGTTGAAGCGCCAAAGGAGTAGTGGAAATCACTGCCCTGGCGGCTGATGCGCACCGCTTCCAACGGCTTGCCTTCGAGCATGCGCGTGAGGAACTCACGGCTCATATCCGGCAGCAAGGTGTTGGTCAGGATCGGTGTCGATCATGCGCCCGCCGCTCTCGGTTTCGGTGCAGCGTTCGGCGATCAGGGCGATGACGCCGTCGTCGTATTCGAACGGCACTTTGTGGGTGGCTTCCACGCGCTTTTTCACCCGTTCCAGTTGCAGACGGGCGATGGACTTGATCATCTCGTCGCTCAGCGGGTAGTAGGGAATGGTCACCAGACGGCCGAGCAGCGCCGGCGGGAAAATCTTCAGCAGCGGTTCGCGCAAAGCCTTGGCGATGGCGTCCGGCTCGGGCATCAGTTCCGGGTCGTTGCACAGGCTGGAAATCAGCTCGGTGCCGGCGTTGGTGGTGAGCAGAATCAGCGTGTTCTTGAAGTCGATCACCCGGCCTTCGCCGTCTTCCATCACGCCCTTGTCGAACACCTGGAAAAAAATTTCGTGCACATCGGGGTGGGCTTTTTCCACTTCGTCGAGCAGCACCACGCTGTACGGTTTGCGCCGCACCGCTTCGGTCAGCACGCCGCCTTCGCCGTAGCCGATGTAGCCCGGTGGCGCGCCCTTGAGGGTGGACACGGTGTGGGCTTCCTGGAACTCGCTCATGTTGATGATGATGACGTTCTGCTCACCGCCATACATGGCCTCGGCCAGGGCCAGCGCGGTTTCGGTTTTGCCCACGCCCGAGGTGCCGGCCAGCATAAACACGCCGATGGGTTTGCTCGGGTTGTCGAGGCCGGCGCGCGAGGTCTGGATGCGCTTGGCGATCATCTCCAGGGCGTGGTCCTGGCCGATGATGCGTTTTTTCAGGTACTGCGCCAGGTTGAGCACGGTTTCCAGCTCGTTGCGCGCCATGCGCCCGACCGGAATGCCAGTCCAGTCGGCCACCACCGAGGCCACGGCCTGGTAGTCGACAATCGGCAGAATCAGCGGCGACTCCTCTGCAGCGCGGCCAGGCGGGTTTGCACGTCTTGCAAACGAGTGTGCAGTTCAGCGTTCGGCTCGGCGGGCGCCGGCTCGCTGCCGGTGTCGTCCACGGCTTCGGCGCCAGCGCGCAGTTGGGCGCGGATATCGAGCAGTTCATCGACCAACGCTTTCTCTTCCGCCCAGCGCGTTTCCAAACCCGTCAGGCGCTCGCGCTCTTCACTCAGCAAGCTTTCGGCACCGCGCAGGCGGTCACCGATATTGATGCCAATGGCCTTTTCGCGGCCAATGATCGCCAGCTCGGTTTCCAGCGCTTCAATGCGCCGACGGCTGTCGTCCACTTCGGCCGGCACAGCATGCAGGCTGATGGCCGTGCGGGCGCAGGCGGTGTCGAGCAGGCTGACGGATTTGTCCGGCAACTGACGCGCCGGAATATAGCGGTGAGACAGCTTCACCGCCGCTTCCAGGGCTTCGTCGAGAATCTGCACCTGGTGGTGTTTTTCCATGGTCGAGGCCACGCCGCGCATCATCAGAATGGCTTTGTGCTCGGACGGTTCTTCCACCTGCACCACCTGGAAACGACGGGTCAGGGCCGGGTCTTTTTCGATGTGCTTTTTGTATTCCGCCCAGGTGGTCGCGGCGATGGTGCGCAAGGTGCCGCGAGCCAGGGCCGGCTTCAGCAGGTTGGCCGCATCGCCCGTACCGGCAGCGCCGCCGGCGCCGACCAGGGTGTGGGCTTCGTCGATAAACAAGATGATCGGCTTGGGCGAGCTTTGTACATCTTCAATCACCGAGCGCAGGCGCTGTTCGAATTCGCCTTTCATGCTGGCGCCGGCTTGCAGCAGGCCGACGTCGAGGGCGCGCAGTTCCACGTCTTTCAGCGCAGGCGGGACGTCGCCGGCGACGATGCGCAAGGCAAAGCCTTCGACCACCGCGGTTTTACCCACGCCGGCCTCGCCGGTGAGAATCGGGTTGTTCTGGCGGCGGCGCATCAGCACGTCGACCAACTGACGGATTTCTTCGTCGCGGCCCACAATCGGGTCGAGCTTGCCGCTGCGTGCCTGCTCGGTGAGGTCGACGGTGAATTTCTTCAGCGCTTCCTGCTTGCCCAGCGCGCCGGGCGCCATGGCACCGCTGGCCTCGCCCGGTGCGGCGCTGCTAAAGCCATCGCTGGCGGTCAGGGCGTTTTCCGGCGAGTTGCCGACGTACTCGTCAAAGCGCTCGGTCAGCGCTTCAACCTTGACCTTGTCGAACTCCTGGGACAACGCCAGTAAGCCATGGCGCAGGCTCGGGGTTTTCAGAATGCCGACGATCAGGTAGCCGGTGCGCACCTGGTTTTCGCCAAACATCAGGCTGCCGTACACCCAGGCGCGCTCGACGGCTTCTTCCACGTTGGAAGACAAGTCGGTGATGGAGGTGGAGCCACGCGGCAGGCGGTCCAGGGCTTCGGTGAGATCGCGGGCCAGGCGCGCCGGGTCGATGTTGAACTGGCGCACGAGCTGGTGCAGGTCAGAGTCTTGCAGTTGCAAGATCTGGTGCAGCCAGTGGGCCATTTCCACATACGGGTTGCCGCGCAATTTGCAGAACACGGTGGCCGCTTCAATGGCTTTGTAGGCAAGGCTGTTCAGCTTGCCGAACAGTGCAACCCGGCTGATCTCACTCATGACTCATCTCCTTATTCGGGCGTTGCAGCAGCCGGTCTCCGGCGTACTGGCTAGCCAGCAGTAAATCCTTGGCATCCTCGCCGGGGTGTCCCAGCCAGGCGTTGAAACCCAACCGCACACCGCCGGCCAGGTCCAATGGGGGTATTTCTTCCTGGCTCAGCACCAGGTTCACGTCCCAGTCCAGCTCATGGCCCAGGTACTCGCCGACCCACGCGGCCAGCTGGCGAAACAGCTCACCACCGGGCAACAGGCGCTCGTATTTGGCCAAGGGCATGGGGCCCAGACGCAGACGAAATTTATGTTGGCGGTCCCACACGTGGGTGCCCAGGCACACGTCCATGCCGAGGGTGCTGGCCCCGGCGCCAAGGCGACTGCGCTCGGGCAGTTCCAGCCATTGGCCGACGTATTCCTCGATGGCCACCGGCAGCTCGAAGTACTCGGACAGAATCACCTTCAAGCCATCGGGATAGCGACTCGTGGCCGCCAGGTGGCCGGTGTGGTAATAGCGCGCCTGATCTGGAATCGGGCCCTGGCCGAGCAGGCTGTCCATGCCGCGACCCGACAACGCGGCCAGGCGCGCCGACCAGTAATCGTCGTCTGGCCGGTCGTGGCTCACCGACGGCCGCGCTTCGGCCCAGGCGCGGTAGAACAGCGTGAGCAAGCGGTGGTGGAACACGTCCGCAAACCGCGTAAAGCCGGGAGTCGCCTTCGTTGCGCTGACGCTCGCGGGCGTATTCGGTCAAGTGCAGCGGCAACGGCCCGTTCGGCCCGGTGAGGCCGAAGAACTGTTCTACGCGCGGCGGCGTGGTGTCGCTGGCGGGCTGGACCAGCGACAAAGTTGACGGCGCAAAACCGCAGTCCGGGGTTTGCCCCAGGCGCAGCGGGTCGTCGGCCAGGCGCACGGAATGGCCGAGCCGGGGTTTGTCCTGGGCTTCGCATTCGATACGGCGCAGCGCCTGGAAGAAGTCATGCTCCCAGGGCGCGGCCGCCATCGCGGCGAGCGAGTTCAGAGGTTCGGTCGGCATCCGGGTTTCGCCTGCCAACGCATGATTTCGCCGCGCTCGGTGGTGCGCAGCACGGTTTCGGTAAAGCTGTTGACCGACACATAGCGGGTGAGGAAACGCTCGAACACCGCGCCGAGCAGAAACACGCCGGTGCCGCGAAAGGCGTTTTCATCGAATTCGAGGCTGATCTCCAGGCCACGGCCAAACACGATGGGCCCCGGCATCGGCAAACGCCGGGTGCAGGGTTTGCTGCTGACTTCCCGCAGGCCTTCGATTTGCAATTGCAGCGCTGAATCGGTGGGGTCGCCATACAAGCGCAACAGCTCGCGCAACGCGGCGGCGCCCTGCCCTTGTTCGGACAACGACAAGTAATTCAGCGACAGCTGACTGATCAACCGCCAGGCGCTGGCGTCATGGGCACGGCTGGCGCGCGGACGGCTCGGGCCGGCCAGGCAGCGCACGTCCAATACGGGCGCGCTGTCTTCCAGGCTGAAATCGCTTTTGCTGGTGCCCACCGGAATAAACAACGCCAGGTCGCGGTTCGTACACAGCGCGCTGACGCCCAGTTGGCGCAGGTCGTGGCGGTACGGCGCCTGATTGGCGTCTACCAGCGAGACAAAGGTTTCGCTGCCCACATAGGTGGAGCGCGGGCCGTTGCGCCGCTGGTTGCTCGACAACAGGCGCGGCTCGCGACGGACGATGTAATACGCCTGCTCGCGGCCATAGCGCGACGGGTCGCGCACGGCATAGAACGGCTGGAACGGCTGCTCCGGCCCGGTGCCGTGACCGGTCACTTGGGTGAGCGAGTGAATCTCGAAATCCATCGGCCGCGTGCGGTCGGCGATCACTTGGTGCTCGTTCACCCGCTCGCTCAAATGAATGCGGTCGGCGCGGCGTGGAAACAAGTTGATCGCCGGGGTGCAGAACGGCACGAATTGCGCGCCGCTGACCGTGCCTTCCAGCGTGGCGTCGTGCTTGTTAAACAGAATGATCAGGTCCAGCTCGTTGCCGGCGCAGCGCTGCACCGAACGGCGCAGCTCGGCGAATTCAACGAACAGAAAACGGTTAGGCAGCGCGAAGTATTCCTGTAACAGGCGGTAGCCCTGGAAGGCACGGGGCACCACGGGCAGCAATGCGTCTTCGTCGTCGAAACCACGCGGACGCAGCGAACCGGGCGGCAGGCGCTCGACCCAATCGCTGCCCGGCGCCTGGGCGAATACGGCGCAGGCGTTGCCGAGCAATTGCTCGTACAGGCGGAACGGCTGCTCATCGGCGCCGTGCAGGTACAGCGGCAGGCTGTCCAGGCTCAGGCTGTTGAGCGGCAGGCCGGCGCCACTGCGCAGGCGAATGCGCAAACCGGCCTTGGCCTTCAGCTCGCTGGCGGCCAGGCGCCCGAGCACCGCCGCCGGGTTGCCAAAGTATTCGGCGCTGGCCACTTCCAGCGGCCACAGCGTAACCGAATGGGCCGTGCGGTATTCGCAGGCGGTTTGTTCTTCGCGGCCCAGCACGCCACGCAGCGGCGCATTGCGCTCGATGGTAAAGCCGCTGCTCAGCGAGCCTTCGTTGGGGTCGGCGCGCAGTTGCACCACGGTCATCGATGGCGTCGGCGCCAGGTAATGCGGGTAAGCGATTTCCAGCAGGTTGTGGGTGAACGTCGGGTACTCGGCGTCCAGCTTCAAATGCACCCGCGCGGTCAGGTACGCGAAGCCTTCCAGCAGGCGTTCCACGTACGGGTCGGCGCAATCCACACCCGACAACGTCAGGCGGCTGGCAATCTTGGGAAACTCGCGGGCGAACTCGGCGGCGCGTCTCGCGAATGTGCGACAGCTCCTGGTTGTAATACTCGAGTAAGCGCGGATTCATGCGCGCCTCCGCTGCTCGTTGGGCACGATTTTCACGTGGCCGGTTTCCAGGTCCAGATTGGTCGTGAGGATTAACCGCAGCGGCACCGGCAGGTGCCCACAGGTCGCCTTCAATTTCGAACGCCAGGGCGTTGTGGTCCATGCCCTCCTCCTGCAAGCGCGCTTTGACGCGCAAGGTGGAACGCAGAATGCGCGGCTCGAAGGTGGCGATGGTTTCGTCAGCCAAGGCTTCAATCGCCGGCACGTCGATGTTCGACAAGGTGCGCCCCGACAGCGCCGGCAAGCCGTAATTGAGCACCGAGGTGCCGGCCGGCGTGGCGGCGGCGGTTTCCACATCGAGCAAGGCGGTGGTGTTGAACAGCCAGGTGAGGTCGCGCAGCACCGAGGCTTTCAGTTGGCTCATGGACAGCACGCGCTTGTCCGGGCTCTCGTTCGGGTTGCTGCGGTCGTTGTCCACCAGGCGGTCGAGCAGCGACGGTTGCAGGCGCTCCTGCAAAGGCATGTTGGCCATCAGGCGTCTGCCACAGCGAATTCCACGGTGCGCAGATCGAACAGCGCGGTATCACCGTCATCGGTGGCAAATAGGCGCTGGCCCAGCGGCACGCCGTTATCGAGAAAATCGGTTTTGCGCGACAGGCGCGCGGCGTCGTCGCCTTGCGCCACGGTGTCGGGGTAGCGGCTGGGCAACAGCGCCACCGTGGTGCCGCCATTGATCAGCGTGAGTTCGGCCGGCAGCCACACCAGATCGCGCAAGTCCGTCGGTGCTTCCACCGTGAGGCTGGCAATGTTGCTCATCGGCAGCCAGGCATAGCGACCGTTGACGATCACTTCCAGCACCGGCCCCAGGCGCGGATCGGCGTCGGCCAACCAGGCGAACGGCGTGCCATTGACCTGACCGGGATTGGCCGGCGCGGCTTCAAAGGCTTCGGCACGCATCTGCTCGGCGGCTTGCGGGTGACTGTCGGCGTCCATCTTCAAGGCTTGAATCAATGGTGCGATCCAGGCGGCGGGTTCGCCGAGAATGACCGGCGTCACGCGCCCGGCAAACACCTCGGCCCGCAGTGCCTCGCACTCCAGCGCGGTGCGATAGGTTTGCACCATCGGCAACGCGGCGGCGTCGAGTTCACCGACCACCTTCAACTGATTTTGCGCACGGCTCCATTGGCCCATAACGGCCAACAGCTGAAAAAGAAAAATCCGCAGCGTGGCGTTGGCCGGAGCGCCGCGAACCTGGTCTTGCAGGGCCTTGAGCGCATCATCGAGGCGACCGGCACGCAACAGTTCATCGGCAGTCATAACAGCACTTCCCTGGGATTGGATGACGAGAAAAAAGTCGCTCCCCCTGTAGGAGCGGCTTTAGCCGCGATGCTCTTGATCGCTGAAAAGCATCGCGGCTAAAGCCGCTCCTACAGATTGTGGAGCGGGTAACGCGTTATCAGATCTTGACGTTCTGACGGATGTTCCAGCCGTACTTGATCGGGCCGCCTTCTTTGGAGCCGTCTTCTTTCTGGGCCTGGTAGTCCACTTGTACCTGAGCGAAGTTCAGGCCGATGGTTTCGGTCAGGCGATCTTCGCCGCCGCTGCCGCCGGTGGTCACCGAGGAGATCAGCACTTCTTTCATGGTGATCACCAGGTATTCAACCTGCGCGCTGCCGCCGGCTTTACGCACGGTCAGCTTGGCTTCGGGGTAATGCTTGCCCGAGGAGCACGCCATCATCAGGTTCGGTGTGGCCTTGTCGAGGTACTTGGTCAGGGTCAGGTCTTGCACGTTAACCTTGCCAGCGCCGCCGCCAGTGCCCAGGTGCATGTTGCCGTTTTGCGACATGCCCCAGCTCCACGCCAATACGTCGACTTCATCAGCGTGGGCCTTGTCCTTGGACTCGCCCTTGATGTCACCGATCTTGATGAACATATCAACAGCCATGTTTCCTCCTGCGTGGCCGTAGCCACTTCATCTTTGTGAACCCACCACCATGGCAAGTCCGTTTAAATGCACTGTGCAAAATTTTGGAAAACGTCGAGAGCGACGGCCGGGCAAGGCAAATGCAGGTGGCTGTAGCCAATGAGCATTTTTGAACCTGCTTTTAACGCCGCCCGGGCTAAGCTCCCGGCGTTTTACGCGCCTTTGGCGGACGGCAGTTTCGATACCAGGCGAAGCGAAACAGTCAGCCCTTCCAACTGGTAATGCGGACGCAGGAAGAACTTCGAGTTGTAGTAACCCGGGTTGCCTTCCACTTCTTCCACCACCACCTCGGCGGCCGACAGCGGGTGCTGGGCTTTGGTGGTTTCGGTGGAGTGCGCCGGGTCGCCGTCGACGTAGTTGAGAATCCAGTCTTGCAACCAGCGCTGCATGTCGTCCTTCTCTTTGAAGGAACCGATCTTGTCGCGCACGATGCACTTCAGGTAATGGGCAAAACGGCAGGTGGCGAACAGGTACGGCAGGCGCGCGGCCAGGTTGGCGTTGGCGGTAGCGTCCGGGTCGTCGTATTCGGCCGGTTTTTGCAGGGACTGGGCGCCGATAAAAGCGGCGAAGTCGGTGTTCTTTTTGTGCAGCAGCGGCATGAAACCGTTCTTCGCCAACTCGGCCTCGCGGCGGTCGGAAATGGCGATTTCGGTTGGGCACTTCATGTCCACGCCGCCGTCGTCGGTTGGGAACGTATGAGCCGGCAGGCCTTCCACTTCACCGCCCGATTCCACACCACGAATGCGCGAGCACCAGCCGTACAGTTTGAACGAACGGTTGATGTTCACCGCCATGGCGTAGGCCGAGTTGGCCCAGGTGTATTTGCTGCTGTCGGCGCCGGTGGTTTCTTCTTCGAAAGCGAACTCTTCCACCGGGTCGGTTTTCGCGCCGTACGGTACGCGCGCCAGGAAGCGCGGCATGGTCAGGCCGATGTAACGCGAGTCGTCAGACTCACGCAGCGAGCGCCAGCCAGCGTATTCCGGGGTGGTGAAAATCTTGGTCAGGTCTCGCGGGTTCGACAGTTCCTGCCACGAGCCCATGCCCATCACAGTCGGCGAAGCGGCCGCAATGAACGGCGCGTGCATGGCGGCGGAAATCTTGGCCATTTCGCTGAGCAGTTCCACGTCCGGTGGCGACTGGTCGAAGTAGTAGTCGCCTACCAGGCAACCGTACGGTTCGCCGCCGAACTGGCCGTATTCTTCTTCGTACATCTTCTTGAAGATCGGGCTCTGGTCCCACGTGGTGCCCTTGAATTTCTTCAGGGTCTTGTGCAGTTCCGGCTTGGAGATGTTGAGCACGCGAATTTTCAGCTGCTCGTCAGTCTCGGTGTTGTTGACGAGGTAATGCAGGCCACGCCAGGCGCTTTCCAGTTGCTGGAAATCGGGGTGGTGCATGATCAGGTTGATCTGCTCGGTCAGCTTGCCGTCGATGGCGGCGATGATCGATTCAATCGACTTGATGGCGTCGTTGGAAATCAGATTGGTCTGTGCCAGGGCGTGTTCGGCCAGGGTGCGCACAGCGGTTTCCACCGCTTCGCGGGCACGCTCGGTTTTCGGTTTGAATTCTTGCAGCAGCAAGCTTGCGAACTCGCTGGTCTGCTCGGTCGTTGCCTGTGGCAGCGCCTGATTGTCGGTGCTCAATTCGGCCATGCTAAATCGTCCTCTTAAGCTTGTGGCTCGTCGGTTGGCTTCGGTGCGCTGGCCAGGGCCTGCAGCAGGGCCGGGTCTTTGATCGCTTTCATGATCATGTCTTCGGCGCCGGTTTTGCCGTCCATGTAGGTCAGCAGGTTGGCCAGTTGGGTGCGCGCATCAAGCAGTTTGCTGAGCGAATCAACCTTGCGGGCAATGGCCGCCGGGCTGAAGTCGTCCATGCTCTCGAAGGTCACGTCCAGGCTCAGGTTGCCTTCGCCGGTAAGGGCGTTCGGCACGTTGAAGGCCACGCGCGGTTTCATCGCCTTGAGGCGCGAGTCGAAGTTATCGACGTCGATTTCCAGAAACTTGCGGTCGGCTACCGGAGCCAACGGCTCGGCAGGCTTGCCAGCGAGGTCGGCCATCACGCCCATTACGAACGGCAGCTGAACCTTTTTCTCGGCGCCGTACAGCTCGACGTCGTATTCGATCTGCACACGGGGCGCGCGATTTCGGGCGATGAATTTCTGGCTACTGGTGACCATGTTGCTCCTCCCTCGCCATCAGGCGACTGAACAGTGACGTCATCGACAAACCACTGATGACCGACTTATTGGATTACGCCGTTGGGGCACGCCCCAACGTCATTCGGAATCAGGCCCGCGCAAGGCTTCGAACTGCGACATGCCATCGGGAATAAGGTTGCGCACGATGGCCGCGAAATCAGCCGTGACCAAGGTTTTCGCGCGGCTGAGCAGCACCGGCACCGGGCTCGATGGCTCGTGCCGGGCGTAGTACTCAAGCAGGCGATCGAGCTGGCGCAACACGTCATCGCGCGTGGCGATTTCACCACTGGCGCGTGGCGTTTGTGTGGCACTGGCTGAGGCATCGCTGCTGGCCATGCTGTCACCCTCGCCTGCTGAATCAGTGCTGCCGGTATCGGCTTGCGCATTGGCACCGAGGGTCTGCCCGGCCTGGCGCAGCATCAGTTTCAGCGGTGCCAGATCCACGCCCTGGTCAGAGCCGACTTGCTCGCTCACTTCACGCTCAATGGCGGTCAGTGCGGTGAGCGCCTGGGCCACGGCATCGCGGGTGGTTTGCAGCGCTTCGGCATCGCTGTCACGCAGCGCGGCGTTGAATTGATCCTGGCCGAGGGTTTCGCTGGCGAAGCGTTGCAGGCCGTGGGCGTTGATCGCCGCGCGAACCGTCACGGTGCCAAAGGTGCGCGAACGCACCAGTGCGCTTTCCCACAGCAGACGCAGGTTGTCTTCGGCATTCAGGCCGGTCAGCGCGTTGATGCGCGAGGTGGGGTCGTTGTCGTCGGGGTCCAGCCGTGGGTGCAAATCGACCCAGTACTGGTTGAGCAATTCGCTGATCAGCAACAGCGCCTGGGCGAAACCCGGCAGGCCATAAAGGGCCAGGGAACTGCGCACCAAAATGTTGGCGACACGCAGGTCTTTGGTGCGGGAAAAGAGGTCGTGAATTTGCTGGTTAACACTGGGCCATTCGGGCGGTTCTGCCGGTAAAACGGCGTCACCCATTTGGCGTTCCGGCTGACCTTGCGCACTACGCTCCAGCTCGAGAAAAGCTGCATCGTATTCAAGGTCCTCGCCGCAGGGTGCGTCGGCGTTTATCGGAGCCAGTAAAGCGGGTACATCCAACACTCGGGCGATCTCCATATCAGGCTGCTGGAACGCAGCCCTGATCCGATTGGGGTGCCTACGAGAACCGATTCCTTCGGCTCGCGTGGTGGCCAAACCATGGCTCAAAAAAACGCCACTGGCGGGGCGACGGGCATTCTTGGAGCACGTCAAAGCGTTGTCAAGCCGCGCTTGGAGGACGAGTGAGCAACAGCTAGCCTAGAAGATCAATCTGTGAAGCGTGTCTTTTTTATCCTGAATTTTCAGATGAAAGACGGAACTCTGTGCGTTGGCCGCTGTAGTATTCGCGCAGGAAAAATAAGGCGATGGGGTAAAGCTTTTCTCATCAGCCCGGAGGTAACGCCGCAAGGCGTGTGCAAGGAGTCGCAATGCCACTGCGTTTGACCATCACCAGCTACCACAAACTGACACCCGGCCAATTGTCGGAACGTCAGCTGGACCAGGGTAGCCTGACCATCGGCCGTGGCCCCGAAAACGATTGGGTGCTGCCCGACCCCGAACGCCTGGTGTCCAGCCTGCACTGCACCATCACCAGCCGCGACGGCGCTTACTACATCACCGACAACAGCACCAACGGCGTGCTCCTGGTGCAGTCCGGCCAGCGCCTGCGCCGTGGTAACAGCGAGCGTTTGCAAGACGGCGAGCTGGTGCGCTTGGGTGAGTACGACATTCTTGTGCAGCTCGATGCCATGAGCGGTTTTGCCTCCAGCAGCGCCGCCTCGGGCATCGCCACCGACCCCAACACCAGCTTCGATGCCCTGATGAGCCGCCAGGCCGGCAGCGCTGCGCCGGCCGCCATGCCGACGCCGGTAACGCACCATGCCGCCGCGCATTTCCACGGCAACTCGCCGCTGGATACCAAGCCTGATCTGTTCGATTTTCTAAATCCGCCATCCGGCGGCGGCGCGCCGATTCCGGACCATGTGCCCGCCGAGCGCCACGACTTCCGCCCGCCGACGCCGCAGCCCATGCCGACGTTCGATGTGCCGGCCGCCACGCCGGTTGCCAGTGGCGGCGCCTCGATGATTCCGGATGACTGGGATCCGTTTGCCGATCTCTCGGCAGCAAAGCCTGCGATTCCCGATCCGTTCGCGCAGCAGCCTTTGGCGCCACCGCCGCCCGCTGCCGTGCCTTTTGTAGCCGCCGAACCCGAGCCCATCACGCCGCCGCCAAGCGCCGTGGTGGATGACCCCCTGGGCCGGCATCGCCACCACGCCGAGCGTTGCGCCCCCTGCTCCGCCCGAGCCGCAGGAATTTATTCTCGACCCCACGCCCGAGCCGGTTCGCGAGCCGAAACCGATTCGCCTGCAACCGCCTTTGCCACCGCTGGACGCGGCACCGAGCGGCGACTTGCTCCAGGCCTTTTTGCGCGGCGCCGGCGTGTCGCAACTGCGCGTAGACCCGGCAAACGCCGAAGCGCAAATGGAAGCCATCGGCCGCAGTTACCGGCAAATGGTTGAAGGCATGATCGAAGTGCTGCGCGCGCGCAGCAGTTTGAAAGGTGAGTTCCGCATGCAGCAGACCACCATTCAACCGATTCAAAACAACCCGCTAAAATTCGCGCCGAACGTGGACGAAGCGCTGCTGTTGTTATTGCGTTCCGGCAACCAGGCATTCCTCGCCCCGGACCAGGCCATTGCAGACGGCTTCGACGACATCAAGGCGCACCAGATGGCCGTGATGGCCGGCGTGCAGGCGGCGATTCATCACCTGTTGCAACGCTTCGAGCCGAATGCGCTGGAAGCCCGCTTCGAAAAACCCAGCGGCTTTTCCGCCCTGCTACCCGGTGCGCGCCATGCGCAATTGTGGGAGCAGTTCAGTGCCTTGTACGCGAGCATCCAGCGCGAAGCCGAGGACGATTTTCAAGACCTGTTCGGCCGTGAATTCAGCCGCGCTTACGAGGAGCACAGCAGCCGTTTGCGACGTCGCTAATTTTCTTCACACACGGAATCGTTGCCCGGCTTCGGCCAGGGCAACGCCAGTCAGGCACTCATTTCAAGGACTCAAGAATGCCAAGAATTTTTTCCCTGTTGCACGGCGTGGTGCTGGCCTCGTTGCTGGCCGCCTGTGCATCCGAGCCACCACCGCCGCCACCGCCGACCGTGCTGCAACTGCACTTTCTCGGCTCCAGTGAACTGAACCCCTCCCCGGCTGGCGACCCCGCGCCGGTGCGCGTGCGCTTGTATGAACTGAAAAGCGCCAACAACTTTTCCCGCGCCGACTTTTTCAGCCTGATCGACAAACCGGAAAGCGCCCTGGCTTTGGACCTGGTCGCCCACGATGAATTGCTGCTGCGCTCCAGCGAGCAAAAAGAACTCGAGCGCACGTTGGACGAGCAAACCAGATTCCTCGCCATCGTTGTCGGTTACCGCGACCTCGACCACGCTCTGTGGCGCCAGGTGGTTGCCGTACCCGCGCAGAAAACCAGCCCATACGACGTGATGGTCGGCAGTCATGCCGTGGCCATCACCCCGCGTTCAGCGAACTAGCAGGAGCCAGCATGTCTTGGAATAACCGCGTGGTCTGGTCGGAAGGAATGTTCCTGCGCCCCCAGCATTTCCAGCAACACGACCGCTACCTCGAAGCACTGGTTGATGGCCGTTGCCGCCCATTGCTCGCCGGTGGCTGGGGCTTTTCCGAGTTGCAGATCGACGAGGCGCTGCTGGCCCAGGGCAAGCTCGCCATCCTCAGCGCCAAAGGCACTTTGCCGGACGGCACGCCGTTCAATATTCCCGGCGACGACAGCGCGCCCTTGCCCCTGAGCGTGGACGACAACGCCCGCGACGCCATCGTGCACCTGGCCCTGCCGCTGCGCCGTGCCGGCACCCGTGACACCGTGGACGAAGGCGAAGCCCTGGGCGGCGCCCGTTACCTGAGCCAGGTGCGTGAAGTGCGCGACGACAACGCCGCCTTTGAAAGCCGCGCCCCGGTATCCATTGGCGGCCAGGCCTTTCGCCTGTTGACCGACAAGGACGGCCTCGGCGAGTACGCCAGCGTCGGCGTGGTGCGTGTGCGGGAAAAACGCGCCGACCGCGCCCTGGTGCTCGACCCCGATTACCTGCCGCCGCTGCTCGATGTGGCCGCCGCTGCGCCCCTGGCCGGTTTCTGCAAGGAACTGGTGGGCCTGCTGCATCAACGCGGCGAAGCCCTCGCTGGTCGCGTAGTCGCCTCCAGCGCCGGTGGTGCATCCGAGATCGCCGACTTCCTGCTGCTGCAATTGATCAACCGCGCCGAGGCCCTGACCAGCCACCTGGCCCGCTTGAGCCCGCTGCACCCGGAGCGCCTGTACACGGAACTGGTGGCCCTGGCCGGCGAACTGTCGACCTTCACCACCAGCGAGCGGCGCCCGGCGGAATACCCGCAGTACGCCCATGACGACCTGGCCGGCAGCTTCGCTCCGGTGTTCCTCGCCCTGCGCATGGCCCTGGCGACGGTGATCGACAGCAAGGCCGTGGCCATTCCGATTGTGGAGAAATCGTACGGCGTGCACGTGGCGATGCTGGCGGACAAAACCCTGATCGACAACGCCGCCTTTATTCTGGTGGTGCGAGCCGATGTGCCGGGCGAAACCCTGCGCGGCAACTTCCCGCAGCAAGCCAAAGTGGGCTCGGTGGAACACATTCGCGACCTGGTGAACTTGCAGTTGCCGGGCATTGGCTTGCTGCCGATGCCGGTGGCGCCACGCCAATTGCCGTACCACGCCGGCTCGACCTATTTCGAGCTGGATCGCGGCAGCGCGCACTGGAAGCAACTGCCGAATTCCGGTGGTTTTGCGTTCCATATTGCCGGGCAGTTTCCGGGGCTGAATCTGGCCTTCTGGGCCATCCGAGGATAATCCGATGCACCCAATCGACGATCCGTTCGGCAGCCCTCCACCCGGAACCGGCTCCACCAATAACCCCGGTGGTGGTCGCCCCGATGACCGCACCATGATCATGCCGCGCCCCGGTGGCCGCGCGCCGGACCCGGCCGCCGCCGGCCGCCCGACGCCGCCGCCAGCACAACCTGCCGGCCCCATGGCCAGCGCGCCGTTGCCTACCACGCGCGGTCAGGGTTTGAATCCGCTGGAGCAGGCAGCCGGTCCGCTACTGGCCTTGCTCACCCGCTTGCGCAACACCATCGCCCACCCCGGCGCCGGCCAGCTTGCGCGCGCAAATACTCGGGCACTTGCGTCAATTCGAAGAGCAAGTGCGCCAGGCCGGCGTGCCGCAGGACGAAATGATGCTGGCGCGCTATGTGTTGTGCACCGCGCTCGACGAAGCCGTGCTCAGCACGCCGTGGGGCAGTACCAGCGAATGGGGCAAACAGAGCCTGCTGATCACCCTGCATAACGAAGCCTGGGGCGGCGAAAAGGTCTTTCAACTGCTGGATCACTGCCTGCAAAACGCCCACCAGCGCCTGCATTTATTGGAGCTGTTGTACCTGTGCATGAGCCTCGGTTTCGAGGGCCGTTACCGGGTGATGAACGACGGCCGCAGCCAACTGGAAGCCTTGCGTGAACGCACCGCTGCCACCATTCGTTCGGTGCGCGGTGAGCGCGACCGCGAGCTGTCGCCGCATTGGCGCGGCTTGAGCGTGGTGCGCGACCGTCTTTCGCAATACCTGCCGCCGTGGGTCGGCATTGCCATCGGTTTGGCGCTGTTGCTGCTGCTGGTATTCGGTCTGCGCATGAAGCTGGCCGCTGATGCCGAACCGGTATTCAAAAAAATTCATGCCCTGGGCGAAATCCCGGTGCAAGCCATTGACCGCCCGCCGATGCAGCCAAAAATCATCGAGCGTCCGCGCTTGGCCGGCTTCTTGGCCGACGACATCAAAGCCCAGCGTGTGGCCGTGGAAGACGCGGTCGACCGCTCGGTGGTGACCATTCGCGGCGACGAGCTGTTCAGCTCTGGCAGCGCCAGTATCGACAGCGACCTGCAACCGCTGCTGAAGCGCATCGCCGACGCGGTGCAGAAAGTCAAAGGCAACGTGCTGGTCACCGGCCACAGCGACAACCGCCCCATCGCCACCCTGCGCTTTCCCTCGAACTGGAAACTGTCGCAGGCGCGGGCCCAGGAAGTGGCGGGCATTCTTGCGGCGAAAACCGCGGTGACAGCACGCGCTTCCGTGCCGAAGGCCGCAGTGACACCGAGCCGGTGGCCTCCAATGCCACCAACGAAGGCCGCGCGCGCAACCGCCGGGTCGAAATTACGGTATTTGCGGAGGGCGTCGAGTGAAGTCGTTTTTCAACTTTTTCGCCCGCTGGGTCATGCCGGTGCTGGGCCTGATTGCCCTCAGCCTGATCATCTGGTTTGTCGGCCCGTTGCTGCGCATTGGCGAGCACGAGCCATTGGCTTCGGCCACCAGCCGCTGGGTGCTGATTGCCCTGCTGTTTCTGATCTGGATCGGCTACCGCGTCGCCCGCATCCTGCAAGCCCGGCGCAACGCCGCCAAGGTGATGAGCGGCCTGGCCGCCGTCAGCGCGCCGGATGCCGCCAGCGTAGCCACCGCCGAAGAACTGGCGACCCTCAAGCAGCGCATGGACGAAGCCCTGGCGTTGCTCAAGCGCGCCAAGCTCGGCGGCGATGAACGCCGCAGCCTGTACGAGCTGCCGTGGTACGTGATCATCGGCCCGCCCGGCTCGGGCAAAACCACGGCGCTGATGAACTCGGGGTTGAACTTCCCCTCGCCGGCGAACTGGGCAGCGGCGCCATTCGTGGGGTGGGCGGCACGCGCAACTGCGACTGGTGGTTTACCGACGAAGCCGTGTTGCTCGACACCGCCGGCCGTTACACCACGCAAGACAGCCACGCAGCGGTCGACAAAGCGGCCTGGTTGGGCTTTCTCGACTTGCTCAAAACCCAACGCAAACGTCGGCCTATCGATGGTGCGTTTATCGCCATCAGCCTCTCGGATTTGCTGCTGGGTACCGAGGCCGAGCGCCTGGCCCACGCCCGCGCCATTCGCGCGCGTATTCAAGAGCTGTACACCCAGCTCGGCGTGCGCTTCCCGATTTACGTGATGCTCACCAAGCTCGACCTGGTGCCGGGCTTTATGGAGTTCTTCGACAACCTGAGTAAAGAGGATCGCGCTCAGGTGTGGGGCATGACCTTTGCCCTGGACGACGGCAAAAACACCGACGGCCCGCTGGCGGTATTTGCCAGCGAATTTGCTGGTCTTGAACAGCGCCTGAACGAAGGCCTGGTGGAGCGCCTGCAAACCGAACGCGACCCGGCGCGCCGTGATTTGATTTACGGCTTCCCGCAGCAAGTGTCGGCGCTCAAAGACAACCTCAGCAGCTTCCTCGAAGGCGTGTTCAAACCCACCACCTTCGAAGAACGCGTGCTGCTGCGCGGCGTGTACCTCACCAGCGGTACGCAGGAAGGCACGCCGATTGATCGGCTGATTGGCTCCATGGCGCAGTCGATGAACCTCGACCGTCAGCACCTGGCGCGGCAGAACGGCACCGGGCGCAGCTACTTTATCGAGCGCCTGTTCCGCACCGTGGCCTTTGGTGAGCGCGGTTTGGTCGGCGCCGACGCCAAGGTCGAGCGGCGCCGCAAATGGCTGGCGCGCGGCGCCCTGGCCGCCACCGTGCTGGTGGTGCTGGTGGTGGCCGGCGTGTGGTTTGCCAGCTACCGCGCTAACCAGGCCTATATCGCTGCTGTCGAGCAACGCGTGCAGCCTTTGCCCGCAGCGCTGGAAAGCCTAAGCCCGGCTCAGCGTGACGTGCTGGCGGTACTGCCGCTGCTCAACGCGATCAAGAACGTGGCCGGCGATCCGCCCGGTTGGGCTGAAGGTTACGGCCTGTACCAAGGCGACATGCTCGGCGAGGAATCGGCCAGCGTGTACCGCAAGTTGCTGATCGCGGTGTTTGCGCCGCGTTTGGTCACCCGTATGGAAGAACAGCTGCGCTCCGGCGGCAGTTCCGACTTCCTCTACGAAGGCCTCAAGGCCTACTTGATGCTCGGCAGCCCGGACCATTACGACGCCGACTTCATCAAAGCCTGGATTGCGCTGGACTGGGACCGCGCCCTGCCCCGCGACCTGGCGCCCGAGCAGCGCCAAGCCTTGCACGAGCATCTGGACGCCCTGCTGGAACGTCGGCCGCCGAGCGCCCGCCTGGACGAAAACCTGGTGGAAGACCTGCGCCGGCAACTGCAACGCCTGCCCGTGGCGCAGCGCGTGTACGACCGGGTGAAACGGCAGAAACTGCCGCAAGGCCCTGCCCGACTTTCGCATCAGTGAAGCGGCCGGGCGCGATGCGCCGCTGGTGTTCACGCGCAAAAGTGGCAAACCCTTGAGCGAACCCTTGAGCGGCTTCTTCACCTACCGTGGCTACCGCGAAGTGTTCCTCACCGCCAGCCTCAGCCAGGCCGGCACCATTGCCGAAGAACAGTGGGTGCTCGGGCGCACGCTGGACGACGTGCAAGGCGTCGCCGGTTTGGCCTCCGAGGTGCGCAAGCTGTATTTCGAGGACTACCTGCGCCAATGGGAAGGCTTGCTCGGCGACATCGACGTGGTGCCGATCAGCAACGTGGCCCAAGCTGCCGACGTGCTGCGCGTGCTCTCCGGGCCGAACTCGCCGTTCAAGAAATTGCTGGTGGCGGTAGCGAAGGAAACCGACCTGCAACAGGCCGACCGTTTGCTCGCCGAACAAGGCAAGAAGGTCGACGGCACGGTAGACAAGCTCAAGCAGCAACTGGGCTCGCTGGTGGGCGAAGAACAAGCCACGCAAAGCGAAGCGCCGGCCGAAACCGACCCCATTAGCGCGCGCTTTGCCGAGCTTAATAGCCTGGTCGCCACCACCGGCAACGAGCCACCGCCCATCGACACCTTGCTGGCCGATATGAACGCGCTGTATGTGCAAGTCAGCGGCATGGTCGGCGCCAGTGGCGAGGCCTTGCTCGGTGAGTCGAAAAATCAGGTAGCCGCTGCCGCTCTCGCGCGTGGCGCTTACCGCTGAGCGTCAGCCGCCTGTGGTGCAAGGGCTGGTGAAGTCGGTGGTCAACTCCACCACCAACAGCATGATGGGTGGCGTGCGCAATCAGTTGAACGGCGCGTGGGTCAGCGAAGTGGTGAGCGTGTATCGCCAGTCCATCGCCGACCGTTACCCGATCAACCCCAGCAGCAGCCGCGACGTGACGCTGGAAGACTTCGGTCTGTTCTTCGGCACGGGCGGGGTGATGGACAACTACTTCCGCAAGTACTTGCAGCCCTACGTCGACACCTCCGCCGCCACCTGGCGCTGGCAGCCGGGCGCCGCTCAGAAGCTCGGTATCAACCCCAACGTGCTGGGCACCTTCCAGCGCGCGGCGGCGATTCGCGATGCGTTTTTCCGCGCAGGCGGCACGCAACCGGCGGTGCGTTTCGAGCTGCGGCCTGTGGCCATGGACGCCAGCATTGAGCAATTTTTGCTCGACCTCGACGGCCAGCAAATGACCTACGACCATGGCCCGAGCCGGCCCGTGGCGATGCAATGGCCAAGCCCCAACAGCACCGGCGGCGTGCGCGTGTCGATTCTGCCGCCACCTACCGGCGGTCGTTCCGGGCTGACGCTGGATGGCCCGTGGGCCTGGTTCCGCCTGTTGGAGCAGTCGGAACTGGAACGCGGCAACGCGCCAGACCGCTTCACCCTGCGCCTGCATGTGGACGGTGCGAGCATCTCCTGTGAGCTGCGCGCCAGCAGCGCCTTCAACCCGTTCAAGAGCCGCGTGCTGTCGGGTTTCAGCCTGCCGGAGCGGCTGTAAATGAGCGCTGGGTTTTACGGCAAGCTGGCCGCCCGTGGCGACTTTCTCAGTCGCGACCTGCCGCCCACGTTTATCGAAGCCTGGGACGCTTGGCTGGCCGCCGGCATGGCCGCCAGCCAGCGCGAGCTGGGCGATGCCTGGCTGGATGCGTACCTGGTCAGCCCGCTGTGGCGTTTCGCCGTGCCGGCCAACCTGCTCGGCAGCCAGCCGGTGGCGGGCGTGATGATGCCGAGCATCGACCGCGTCGGCCGCTATTTTCCGTTGACCATCGCCTGCCTGCTGCCGGCCGATGCCGACATCGCCAGCGTGGTCGGTGGCGACGAGCAATGGTTTGATCGCGCCGAAGCCTTGCTGCTTTCAACCCTGGAACCGGACGCCGACGTCGAGCACTTCGAGCAGGCCGTCAGCGCCCTCGGTGAGCCTGCAGTGGCGCCTCGCGCCCATGTCGGTGGGCTGGGCAGTTTGTTGCGCAGCGACGTCACCACACCCCACGCGCGTTTGGCGCTGTTGGCGCAATTGAGCTGCGAAGGCGCCAGTTGCTGGTGGGGCCACGGTTCCGATCAGGTGGCAGCCGGGCTGTTGCGCTGCCACGGATTGCCGGCGCTGGAAGATTTTGCCCGCTTGCTAATGGGCGAGCGGCGCAGCGTGCTGAGGGATTCGCCATGATTAGCGCGTATGAGGCCGCCAGTTACAGCCACGTCGGCATGGTGCGTCAGGTGAACGAAGACGCCTGCCTGGAACTGACCGAGCGCGGGTTGTGGGTGGTCGCCGATGGCATGGGCGGCCACGCGGCGGGTGACTACGTGAGCAACCTGATCATCGATACGCTGCGCCAGATTCCCGCGCCGCAGGAATTGGCCGAGTACGTCGCCGCCCTGCGCGCGGCGCTGGCCCAGGTAAACGAACAAGTGCTGCAAGAAACCGCGCGCCGTGGCGTGAGCATGATGGGCAGCACCGTGGTGCTCTTGGCCACCCGTGGCGAGCAGGCCGTGTGCCTGTGGGCCGGCGACAGCCGCCTGTACCGCCTGCGCGACGGCCAGCTGGAAATGATTTCCCGCGACCACAGCTACGTGCAAGACCTGATCGACAACGCCATGCTCAGCGAAGAAGAAGCCCGCGTGCACCCACGTGCCAACGTCGTCACCCGCGCCGTTGGCGTGTTTGAACAGCTGGAGCTGGCCGAAGTGAGCTTTACCGTGCAGCCCGGCGACAACTTTCTGCTGTGCAGCGACGGCCTGAACAAAACCGCCGATGACAGTGAATTACGCGACGTACTCAGCAACGCCGAACCCTACGCCATGGTGAGAAGCCTGGTGCACCTGGGGCTGACCCGGGGGGCGCCGGATAACATTACGGCGATTACGGTTCGGGCTTTGTGAAAGGACCAGAAGAGCATCGCGGCTAAAGCCGCTCCCACATGTTGTGCGGACTGTAGGAGCGGCTTTAGCCGCGATGCTTTTGAACGAAAAACTAGCCGCCTCATAAGAGCAGTAAAGGCATGCAAATCGAGATACCTGGATACGACATAGAACGCGGCCTTGGCGAAGGCGCCATGGCCACGGTTTATCTGGCCACGCAGCGCTCGTTGCAACGCAAGGTCGCGCTCAAGGTGATGGCCAGTGCGCTGGCCGCCGACCCGAGTTTTTGCGAACGCTTTCTGCGCGAGGGCCGCATGTTGGCGCGCCTGTCGCAGCCCAACACCGTGACCATTTTCGACATTGGCAACGCCGGGCCCTGGTACTACATGGCCATGGAATACCTGGCCAACGGCACGCTGAAAGAGCGCATCGAAGAAGGCCTGAGCCCGGAACAGGGCTTGTCGATTCTGCGCCAGGTGGCCTCGGCGCTCGGCTATGCGCACTCGCAAGGGCTGGTGCACCGCGACGTAAAACCCGCCAACATTCTGTTCCGCGCCGACGGCACGGCGGTGTTGTCGGACTTCGGCATCGCCAAGTCGATTGAAGAAAGCACGCAGTTCACTCAGGTCGGTTTTGCCATCGGCACGCCCAGCTACATGAGCCCCGAGCAGGCGCGTGGTTTGCCTATCGACGGGCGCACCGACCTCTACGCCCTTGGCGTGGTGCTCTACGAAATTCTCACCGGCAAGCTGCCCTATGTCGGCACCGACTCGCTGTCCACCGCCCTCGCCCACCTGACCGAGCCGCTGCCAGAACTGCCGATCAACCACGGCCGTTATCAGGACATTTTGCGCAAGCTGCTGGCGAAGAACCCGGACGAGCGTTTCCCCACCGCCGGGGCGTTTATTGCCGCGCTCGATCACCTGGCGCCAAGCGCCATGGAAAGCACACAGATTCGCCCGCTGAACCTGCCGCCGACACCGCGCAGCGAAGAAGCGCCGACCGCCGCCACGCCGGTGATTACCGCCGACACCGGTGGCCTGACGCCGATGTCCATCGACATGCCGCCGCTGCACGCCACCGACGCCGGCGCCACCCTGCCGCCGCCCGCGCCTACGTACACGCCGCCAATGGAGAAGAAACGCTCGGGCAGCAAAGTGCCGTTGATTGCCGGCGCCGGTTTGGGCTTGCTGCTGATTCTCGGCGGCAGCGGTTATTTCCTGTTGAGCGGTTCGCCGAAAGCCGACAAACCGCCAGTCGCTCAGGTGCAGCCTGAGAAGAAACCCGCTCAGCCGCCAGCTTCGACCACGACGGCATCAACCACTACCGGCAGCGTCGCCCCGGCCGCCAATGCGGACGGCGGCGACAAACCGCTGCTGATGGCCGGCAAGAAAACCCTGTTCCAGCGCGTACTGAGCAAACCCGGCGCGCAACTGGCGCAAGAAGCCGGCGGCAAAGCCGGGAGCACGGCGCTGCCGGCGTTTTCGGTGTTGTACGTGTATGCCCGCCAGCAGGTCGGCGGCGAGCCCTGGGTAAAAGTTGGCGCCTCCAGCGATGGCCGCAGCGAAGGCTGGTTGCCCGCCGCGCAGGTCAGCGACTGGAAGCAGAGCCTGGTGCTGAAATTCACCGAGCGCTCGGGCCGTGGTCCGGTGATTTTCCTGCGCAAGGCTGACGACGTGGAACGCCTGCTGGCCGACACCACCGCCGCGCGCAACGAGGTCACCAAAGCGCAGCGCGACGACGGTTCCAGCCAGAACGTGCTGGCCATCGAGCCGCAAGACATGGCCATCGCCCAGGACCAGTTTTATCTGCTGCCGATTTTCGAGTCGCGCGAAAGCTTCGACGCCGACGGCCAGCCGGCGCAGCTGCTTAACGTGGCGTCCATCGACCCTGGCAACACGCCGCAACTCAATGGCGCCGGCGCCAAGCTCGCCAGCAAGCCCGACGCCTTCCGCACCGGCATCGTGCTGGTGGTGGACACCTCGGTGTCGATGCAGCCGTATATCGACCAGGTCAACGACGTGGTTAAAGGCCTGCAAGAACAGATCGGCGCCCGTGGCGAGCTGGATAAAGTCAGCTTCGGCATGGTCGGTTTCCGCAACAACACCGACAAAACCCCAGGCCTGGAATACGTCAGCAAAACCCTGGTGCCGTTGCAGCAAGACAACGACCCGCAGCGCTTTATCGAGCTGGCGCGCAACGTCAAAGCCACCACCGTGTCGAGCCATTCGTTCAACGAAGACGCCTTTGCCGGCGTGATGGACGCGGTCGACAACATGGACTGGTCGCCCTATGCCGGCCGGGTGATTTTGCTGGTGACCGACGCCGGCGCCCTGCGCAAAAACGATCCGCTGGGCCGCACGCAAATGAACGAAGCCCAAGTACGCGAAGCGGCGCTGCGCAAGCAGATCAAAATCTACGCCCTGCACCTGCGCACCCCGGCCGGCAAAAACAACCACGGCTACGCCGAGCAGCAGTACCGCAGCCTCACCGCCGACGGCAACCCGAAAATCGGCGACCTGTACATTTCCGTGGCTGGCGGCGACGTCGGCAAATTCGGCAACACGGTCAATGAAATCGGCTCGGTGTTTGCCGACCTGGTGCACAACGCCGGCCAGCAAAAAGCCCAACCGGCGCCGCAGCTGCAAAGCGGCCTGAGCCTGGCGGCGAAAACCGCCGCCATCGGCTACGCCATGCACATGGACTTCCTCGGCCAGCGCGGCGCCGCCCACGCGCCGCAACTGGTGACCGCCTGGACCGCCGACCGCGACCTGACCAACCCGGCCCTGCCGGCATTTCAGGTGTGCGTGCTGCTGAGCAAAATGCAGCTCAACGACCTGCAGCAATCGCTGAAACTGATCGTCGACGCGGCGCGCCGCACCCAGAGTTCATCGAAAGACTTCTTCGAAGAAATCGCCACGGCCAGCGCCTACATGAGCCGCGACCCGTCGAAACTGGTGAAGGGCAGCAACCTGGCCCAGAGCGGCATCCTGGGTGAGTACCTGGAAGGCCTGCCGTACCGCAGCAAGTCGCTGAACATGACCCAGGAGTTGTGGCTGTCGCTGAGCGTGGCCGAGCAGGAAGACTTTATCGACGAGCTGGATTCGAAGATTCGCCTGTACGAAACCTTCCACAACGACGTCGCCAACTGGGTGCGCTTCGGCGACGCTGAGCCGGGCGATGCCTTGTACCGCGTTCCGCTGTCGACCCTGCCCTGATGCTGCGCCTGCGCGACATTCAGAAAACCCGTGGCGCCGGCCGCCAGCGTTACAGCCTGAACATTCCCCGGCTGGACCTGGCGGCGGGCGAGCAGATTGCCGTGGTCGGCCCCAGTGGTTGTGGCAAAAGCACGCTGCTGGATTTGCTCGCGCTGGTGCTGTCGCCGGATAACAGCGGGCAGTTTCACTTCGAGGTCGACGGCGGCCAGTTCGACATCGCCGCGCTGTGGCGCGCCCACAACCACGACGCCCTGGCACGCTTGCGCAGCAAGGCCTGCGGCTACGTATTGCAAACCGGTGGGCTGCTGGAATTTCTCGACGTGCGCGGCAATATCGAGCTGCCGCGCCGCCTGTTGAACCTGGCCGCCGACGAGCAGGTGCAGCGCCTGGCCGAGCACCTGGAAATTGCCGAGCAACTGGACAAGCGCCCGAGTCGGCTGTCGGTCGGCCAACGCCAACGGGTGAGCATCGCCCGCGCCCTGTCCCACCGGCCGAAACTGGTATTGGCCGACGAACCCACCGCCTCCCTCGACCCGGCCAACGCGCAGCGCGTGATGCAGCTGTTGGTTGAACAAGCCAGGGTTCATCGCACCTGCACCGTCATTGCCACCCACGACGAACCCCTGGCCCGCAGCGCCGGCCTGAGCGTGTTGCCGATTGAATGGCGGCGCGACGCAGACGGCGGCGTAACCGCGACACTTACGCAGGCGGGGCACTGATGCGCCTAGGTTTGCTGCTGTCACTGGCCTGGGCGGATTACCGCACCGAAGCGCGCTTGTCGCTGTGCGCGGTGTTGGCGTTGACCGCCGTGATCACGCCGCTGCTGGTGTTGTTCGGGCTCAAGTTCGGCCTGGTCACCACGCTGACCGAACGCCTGGAAAACGACCCGTCGATTCGTGAGGTCATCACCCTGGGTGGCGGCCGTTATCGCGCGGCCGATGTCGCTGAATTGAAACTGCGCGCGGACGTGGCCTTCGCCCTGCCGCGCACCCGGCAGATTGCCGCCACCACCGATTTGTCGGTAGACGGCAGCGGCCAGTCGCTGACTGTTGAGATGATTCCCACCGCCGAGGGCGACCCGTTGCTCGCCGATGTGCCGCTGCCAACCGGCGAGCAAATTGTGTTGAGCCAGAGCGCTGCCGAGAAGCTCGGTGTAGCAGCCGGCGAGCGCCTGAGCGCGCGTTTCGGGCGGCAGCAGAACGGCCAAGTGGAGTCGCGGCAGATCAGCGTGACGGTGCAGGCGGTGTTGCCGTTGGCCACCTTCAACCGCGATGGCTTGTTCGCCCCGCTGAGCCTGCTTGAAGCCGCCGAGGATTACCGCGACGGTCGCGCTGTGCCCGTCTTCGGCTGGCCGGGCGAGACGCCGTCGGTGCCGGGCAGTCGTGTGTACCCGGGGCTGCGCGTGTATGCAGCGGACCTCGATGGCGTGGAAAGTTTGCGTCAGCACTTCGCCGGGCTCGGCCAGGAAGTGGCCACGCAAGCCTCAACCATCGCTCAGGTGCGCTCGCTCAGCCATAACCTCACGCTGGTGTTCTGGCTGATTGCCGCGCTGGCCGTGGGCGGTGCTTTTGCTGCCGTGGCCGCCAACACGCTGGCGGCGGTGGAGCGCAAACGCAAAGCGCTGGCCGTGTTGCGCCTGCTGGGTTTTCCGACGGCCGCGCTGGTGGGGTTTCTGTTGCTCTTGGCGCTGTACAGCGGCGCGTTTAGTCTGCTGCTGGCCCGGATTGCTGTACGCAGCCGCCGGGGCCGGTCTGAACCAGTTATTCGACACGGGCACCGGCGAGTTCGTGTGCCAGTTATTGCCCATTCATTTTGTTTTGGCGGCGCTGGCCACCCTGACCTGCAGCGCTTTCGCAGCTGCACTCGGCGGTTGGCGCGCGGCGCAGATCGAAGCTTCGGAAGGATTACGCGATGTTTAAGCGGTTCACGGCAGTAGCGGCGCTGGCCCTGGCATTGGGTCAGAACGCCTGGGCGGAAGAACCCTCGGTGGACAACCCCAAGCCGCTACCCGACGACGTCAGCCTGCCGCTGCCATGCGGCGGCAATCTGGTGATGCGCTACGTCTACGTGCTGGCCAACGGCGCCCTGGACGACCGTGAAATCAGCCTGGGCTACCCGTTCGCTGAAGGTGAAAGCGGTTACCAGCAGTCGTTTATCTCCGGCTACCGCCGCGACTTTATCAACGGCCAGTTCACCCTCGCCGACTTGCCGGAAACCTGGCGCGAAACCCTGAAACCAGCGCTGCCAAAAAAAGAAGCCGGCACGCCGCTGTCGCCCATGCTGTATTTCATCGGCAAATACGAAGTGACCGCCCGCCAGTACGCCGCCGTCATGGACCAAGCCGCCTCGTTGGCCGGCCAAGGCGAACCGCCGGCCTGCCCGGAACCGGCCACCGGCGCGGCGGCGCGCTTGCCGAAGGTGAAGGTGTCGCACTTCGACGCCGAGCGCTTCGCCGCCGTGTACACCGCTTGGCTGATGAAAAACCACCGCGACCTGCTGCCCGTGAGCGGTCGCACCGCCAAAGCCGAAGACGGCGGCCTGAGCTTTGTGCGCCTGCCCTCCGAAGCCGAATGGGAATTCGCCGCCCGTGGCGCGCAAGCCGTGAGCCGCCAGGAACTGGAAGGCCGGCTGTTCCCGCGCAAAGTCGAAGGCAGCGATCAGGAAGGTCCGCTCGGCGACTGGGCCGTCTACAACCAGGTGGCAGGCGGCAGCGGTCAGGCCGCGCGTTTGTTGCCCATCGGCACCAAACTGCCCAACCCCATCGGCCTGTACGACGTAATTGGCAACGCCGCGGAAATGGTTCAGGAATCGTTCCAGCTGGTGCACGCCGGACGCCGCCAAGGCACCTACGGCGGCTTTGTGGTGAAAGGCGGCAACTACCTCGAAGGCGAAACCACGCTGTTCACCGGCATGCGCCGCGAGTACCCGCTGTTCGCCGCCGACGGCACCGAGCAAGCCAACGAAACCTACCGGTTTCCGCGTGGCCCTGGGCGCCCTCTCCGCCCCACGTTCGCGCTACAAAGAACTGCTCACGCAATGGCAAAAAGAAGGCCGCCTGGCCTCGCTCACCGACGCCATCGACGACACCGCCGACCCGACCAAAAGCCTCGACAGCCTGATCGCCGCCAGCACCGACCCGGCGCTGCAAGCTCAGCTCGGATTAATTAACGAAGAATTGAAACGCAACGTCTCGCTGATTGCCCAACAGCGAGAAGAAGCAGCCGGCAACCTGATTCAGTCGGCAGCGCTGGTGGCTGAAACCATCAACAACTACAACATTCGCCTGACCAACCTGAAAAAAGTCAGGAACAAGCAAAGGCAAATAAGGACGAAGCCTCAGCTAAGCTGTTTGCCACCGCGATGGCCAACGGCCGAAGCGCACTGGATGGCGCCGTACAGATTTACATCGACAACCTGGCCACTGGCACCCGCTACACCGATGCCGTGATTCAGGCGCAGCTACAACGCATAAAAGAAGAGCTCAACCGCAAACCAGTGCTCGGCAAGAGCCTGGTCAAACGTGCCACCCTCTTCGTTACGCACGTAGGAAAGTATCGCCAGGAAAAGCGTGCCGATCCGGCGGCGATTCTGGAGCAGTTGCTCGCGAACGGCGAGCGTTAAGGAAGCGTTTGCGGCCGGGCTCACCGGGCCGCGAAACACACAACACCAAGAACGGGAAAAAACCATGAAGCAGGCAAGCATCAACAAAACACTCAACATGTCGGCACGTATGGCGGTGTCCTTTCTGGCCGCCAGCTGCATCTTCATCAGCGGTTGCGCCAGCACCGGCCCCACCTCGAAAGTAGCGGCCACCACCACCGCCCAGTACTACCCAGCGTGCTACGAACCGGTATCGCACCTGCGCGGTACCGAAGACGCGGTGAAAAACTCGGCCGTTACCGGCGCCATCGCCGGTGGCCTGATCGGCGGTCTGGCCGGCGGTTTGTCCGGTGACGACCACGCCGCACGCAACGCCCTGATCGGCGCAGCCGGCGGCGCCCTGGTCGGCGGCGCAGCGGGTTACTACGTCGAGAAGCAAAAACAGATCACCGACGACAACCAGCGCATCGGCTCCTACGCCACCGACATCGACCGCAGCACCGGCGAAATCGACCGCAGCGTCGGCTACGCCAAAGCCGCCCAAGCCTGCTACCAGCGCGAATTCGCCAGCCTGCGCGATGCCCGCAAAGCCAAGAAAATCAGCGAAGCCGACGGCCGCGCCCACCTGGCCGAAATCGTCAGCGGCCTGAAAGAAACCAACGCCCTGCTCGCCGCCGCTGACGGCCGCACCGGCGAAGACCTCGACGCCTACACCCAAGCCTACGAAAAGGACCTGATCGCCGTTGGCGTGCAGCGCGACACCGTAGCCAAAGTGGCTGAAGCGGACGCCGGCAAGAAAGTGACCGTCACCAAAGCCCAACGCGCCAAAGTATCGACCCAGGCCGTCGCCACCGAGAAAGCCGCGCAAAAAGCGCAAACCTCGCGCACCGAAAGCCAGAAAGTCGCCACACAAGGCAAAACCATGATCAACGACGTGTGCAACAACCCCGATATGGGTGACTGGGCACCGGAGAGCTGCGCTAAGGCGTAACGAAACAGCGCTTAGCTAGCGCAAACGCCAAAGCGGCGTCATCGGGGCCCCATAGGGGTTTTGGTGATGCCGCTTTTTTTTGCGCGTTGATTATTCACCGGCACAGAAACAAGCAAAGACAACGAAGCGCTGAAGAGGTGATGTTGGCGCCTTGCGCAAAAACGCTCGCCCCGAAAGGCGAGCTTTTTGTCTTACTTCCAGGCCGTCGCGAGTGCGGCTGCCAGTTGTTGCCGCTGCGCTTCGGTGCGATCCGCACTGGTCGAGGATTCATGCTGGCCATTACAGCTCGAAGTGCTTCGACACGGTCAAGAGGTCATGACCAGACCGTTGCCTAGTTCGATGCGCTCGATGAGGTTGGCAGGCGTTTTGTACCACCCGGTGATTTGCACCTGATCCGTTCCTTTGACCAGGCGCAAGTCATCACCTGACTTAACCAACCACAGCTCCTCGGTCGTCCATGAGGTATCGAACACCAAGCGGTCTACGTCGGCCACATTGCCGCCGTCTGAGATGATGTCTTTGCCATCGCCCTCAGAGAAACGGTAGGTATCGCCGCCGGTGCCGCCCAGCAGCACGTCGTTGCCTGCCTCGCCGATCAGCACGTCCGCATCGACGCTGCCGATGATGCGGTTGCTGCCTGCGCCTGCGTTGATTTGCGCGATGCCAAGCAAACGCACGGTGGAGAAGTCCAAGGTGTTGGAGCTGGTGGCGACTATTCGGTTGAAACCGCCGTCGCCATCAATCACCTCGATGCCGTTCACCGATGAGAAGCCAGTGACGTTCAACACATCATCGCCGGGGCCACCGCGAATCGTGTCGACGCCCAATCCACCGGCGTAACCGTCCGCCTCGCCGCTGTTGCCATAGAACAGGAAGACGTCATCACCTGCCCCGCCGGTCATGGAGTCGACACCTGGGCCGCCGTCGATCACGTCGTTACCGGGGCTGCCGCGAATGGAGTCGTTACCGCCCTGACCGTCAATTCGCGTGATGTTCTGCAAGACCGTGCTGGTGAAGTCGAAGGTATTGCCAGCATCGTCGCCGCTGATGACGTTTACCCCGTCGCCACCATCCACCAACTCGACGGTGGCGTCGTAGGCGAAGTAGGTAAAACCGATACGGTCATCGCCTGCGGACCCCAACACACGATCGTTGCCTTCGCCACCGGTAACCCGGTCAAAGCCTTGCACGCCGGTCACCAAGAAGGTGTCGTCGCCGCCATCGCCCAGCAGCTCGTCGTTGCCTAGTCCCCCCATGATCACGTCAGCGGCGGCAGTACCGGCGATATAGTCGTTGCCGGCCAAGCCGTCGACCAGTTCGATATTGCGCAGCTCCGTGCCGCGTAAATCGATGCGGTCGACCTCGGCCGTGCCTTCGATACGGTTTCGGCCTGGGCCACCATCGATCAATTCAACCCGCGATGCGCTGGTGTAGGCGGTGACGCGAATAACATCGTCGCCCTCGCCGCCCAGAATCCGGTCATAGCCGTCTCCGCCGTTGAAGGTATCTGATGAGCCATCGCTGCCCTCCACCATAAAGGTGTCGTCGCCGGCATTACCGAACAGGTTGTCTTTGCCGGAGCCACCGATAATCACGTCGTTGCCGCTGCCGCCATTGATAAGGTCGTCACCGCCTTTACCATCCAGAATGACCCCGCCAGCGCCTCCGGCGAGCGTGTCGTTTCCGGCTGAGCCCTGGGTAACCGGCGCTTGCGCGCCCGACGTGATCGCCCAATGCACGCGGCTGAACGACACCGGCTCCGTTGCCGGTTGGCGCAGCACGAGGGTGTCGGTGGACGGGTTGCGCACGCCAGTGAGCACCTTGCCGAACCCAAGCGCAGTGGTAGAAGCCACGCTTACACCCGCCCCCTGAACGCTAGGCGCTGCCTGCGCAGAAACCAGGGTTGCGCCGGTGTTCAGTAGTTGCGGACGCAGGGTGATGTCGACCCGCCCTTGGTTATCGGGCTCCGAGCGTGAAACCACTTGGTAGTGGCACACGAACAGCGTCTGCCCAGCCTGCTCGTTGTCGACTGTGGTCAGGGCCAGATCCTGAGGATCCAGGCCAGCAAAGTCGCTGTCTGTGCTCTGTAGTGGCAGCAATTGCAACGCTGCCGGTTGAGGCCCGTCGATGCTGCAATCGTCAACGCCCGTAACCCGAATACGTGGCGGCTGCTGCCAGTTCTCGGCGGTGAAATACAGGTATGGCTGCTCATTGAGCAAGCGCGCTTCCGACTCATCGCTGAGAGCCAGGTTGAGCATGACGCTCTGCCCCGCTTTCGGACTGCGATCCAGGCTGACCGTCACCTCAACGTGGGCCTCGCCGAACTCGTCAAGCTGCAAGGCCGCCCACTGGCGTGACCTGCACCCTTGGTGTCGAGGCTTGCAAGGTCACGCTGCAGCACGCCTGCACCGTCACGTTGTTGCTGGCGTCGCGAATTACCGCGCTGATGCGATAGCTACCCGGCGCAACGCCGGCCAGCGACCAGACGAACTGGTCAGCATCGCCGTCGTTATCTTCGGCGAGACCGCTGGCGATCAGTTGGCCATTGGCATACAGATCGATGGTCGCGGCGCTGTCTGGGTCCTGATCGGTCCACTGAACAGCTACTGCGCCACCGCTCACGGTCTGGTCTGCATTGGGCAGCACAAAGCTCAGGCTAGGGGCGTCGTCCACGCCGTTTTCGTTGATGAAGAATGTTTGCCAGTCGCTCCAGGCCGACGTAAAGCCGGTGGCATCCAGCGCACGAACTCGCCAGCGGTAGCTGCTGTTGTCTTGCAGCGCAAATGACGGCGACCAGTTCAACTCGCTCACTACCTGAGTAGCCAGCGGCTGCACGCCTTCGGGTGTGTGCAGCGCGAACTCGTACGACAGCGCATCGCCGTCAGGGTCAAGCGCTGCGTGCACTTCCAGACGCGGTGTGCGCACCTCTATCCAAGCGCCGCCTGTGGGATTGCTGACCACCGGGGTGGGCGGCGCTTCCTGATGCTGGTTGACCGTGAAACGGCCGGTCACCCAGGCGGATTCTTGCTGACCATCACTGGCCCGTAGCGCGCCAGAAGTACCGCTGGTTTTCGCTCAACGCATGCGGCACCGTCCACTGAACGGAACCCTGACTAGCGCTGAACCAGTCCGAATCCAGCCCATCGCCAGAGTCGAAACGCTCATTGCTGTCGAGTTGAATGCGGTAACGCAACGGCCGCCGCTCGGGGTCCGTTGCGGGGTCGGCACGCAGCACTACACCATCAGCCTTATCGATCTGCTGGCCGTTCAACGGCCAGGCCAGCACCGGCTCGGTGGGGGCTTCGTTGCTCAAACTGACACCGAACAAACTCGGCTCACTTGAGGTAACCAAACCGTGCTCGTCGATCGCCTCAACGCGCCACATGTAAAAGCTGTTTTCCTGCAGCTCTACAGGCGATTGCCATTCGGTGACGCCGCTGGCGCCCGGCAACAAACCTGTGACTTCGGCAACCGGCTGGGTGAAGGTTTCGTCCGCTTCGAGGAACACCTGCACGCGGTAGCTGAGCGCGTCTTCATCAAGGTCGGCGCTGTTGTTGAACTGGAAGGTCGGCCGCGTTTGCGCTACCAGGCCCATCGGCGTGGGGTTGAGCAATGTCGGGGCGGTCGGTGCGTCGTTGCTGCGGTTGATGAAGAAACGCCCGTTAACCCATTCACTGCTACCACTGCTGTGCATGACCCGCGCACGCCAGTAGTAACGGTGGTTGTCGTGCAACGTGGCATTGGGGAGTAAGTCGGCCTCGGTTACGGCCCATTCTGTATGCCCGCTGCCTTCGCTGATCTCGTCCGACTTGGCCACCAAACTGGCGAAGTTGGCGTCTTCATACAGCTCAAACCAGTAGCCGTAGTTCTTGCCCTGGCCGTTGCCGCTGTTTTGCACGCGCAACGTTGGATAAAAACTGGTGACTTCTGCGTTGTCGGCCGGTGTATCGAGCTGCGGCGGCAGCGGCGTCAGCTCGGCAGATTTGGGGTCGCTGCCTTGGTCGAACTCATTCAGGTCGCTGATGCCATCGCCGTCGAGGTCGCCGTTGCCGTCGCGGTCCAGATTGCCGAACTGCTCCAGTTCCCAGGCGTCGTCCATACCCATCGCCGTCGTTGTCACCGGCACGGAACACCCGAATGCCCACGGGCAAGGCACTTTCCAATGCGCCATCGGATGCACGGAAATTCACCACGTAGCGGCCCGCCTGACCTTGCAACGGCGTCCAGTAGAAGGTGCCGCTGCCGCCACCGTTGTCTTTAAACGTGGCGCCGGTGGGCAGCCCGGCCGCCACTAGTTTCGGCACCGTGCCGTTGGGGTCGTCGGCTCGCACCAGAAAGCTTCACCTGCCCGCCCTCATAGGTGCTGCGGTCGGTGACGGGCATAAACACAGGAGGCTTGGGGATCCTGGCGTCAGTTCACCGAATTCCACGGTGTATTGGCTGGTGGGGCTAATGTCGAACACATTGAGGAAGTAGTTGAAGGAGCGGTTATCAGCGGCCCGTTCTTTGCTCAGCCAGAGCATTGTGCCGCGACAACGCAAAGCCATCGCTGCGCACCACACGCATCAAGCCTTTGCCACCGGCGTAGGGGTCGGCCACACGGACAAAACCAAAGTCGGCGGCACCGTTTACCGCCAACGTGCGCAGCGTGGAGCCGCCAGCCAGGGCGCCGCCGAGTCGAGCGACGGGCGAGCAATCCAGACACGGTGAATTGTCGGCCTGGCCGATACTGTCGGACTCGAACACATAGAGCTCGTCGCCAACATAGCCAAGGAAATCGCGAATACGGTCCCGCCCCGAGCGGTCGACCAGCACATCGCGCAACAGGAAGTGCGCATTCACACCATCAAGCAATGACGTCAGGCGCCCGCCCAGCTCATCCGGGTGCGAGAACGACGCCGTGAAATCAATAAACTGGCCCGACAGCGTACTTTCCATAATCCAGCGGCCATTGCGGCTCTTGCCCGGCGCCACAGTGCCGAAATCGATCAGCAAGGTCGGCGAGGCCGCCGCTTCGTCGACAAAGCTCTGGTTGATTCGGAAATTGATCGCCAAGCCCTGCTCATTGCCAATGATCTTCGGCTGCGCAGACTCAATCTTCACGCTCTTCGCCTCGCCACGCCCGCTGTTACGCACGCGCACACCCAAGGTGTACGGCTCGGGCGCTTCGATGGTTGGAGTGAAGGCATCGTCAGCAATCACTTCCTTCGTCAGGAAGTAATCCAACGTCAGTTCGGGCTGGGGTTTGACCGTGATGGTGTCGGGGGTCACCGTCCAACGACTCCACCTTGCCGCCCGCGTTGTAACTCAGGCTCGCGCCCACGTTATAGCGCTTGCCCGCCAGACTCACGCCGGCCGCACCGGCGGTGGGAATGATCAACCAACGCAATACACCCGCCGCCTTGGCCGGCACCTGGCCATTGGTGACCGCTCCGTCCGCGCCGGACTGCAAGTTATTGAGGTTGTTACTGTCGTCCAGGCGGATAAAGAACGCCGCGTCTTTGGCGTTAGCGTCGGAGCTGGCTTTGACGACATGGCCGGTGTCGTCCTCGAACAGTATTTGGACTTGGAGTTGGTCGAGGGCAATGGTGTCCAGGCCGTTATTGATGCGCATCGTAGCTTCGAAGGCTTGGCGCTCAAGGGTTAGTTCCTGGGCGATTTCGATTAGGACTACTGCGCATAGTTTGTCTTCTGCCCAGGTGCTTGCGCTCCATAGGGCTAAAAAGCCTGCCATCCATTGCTTGTACATCATTACCCCACGTTTTTAGGTAGATGATGACCTACCGAATTCAACACGATTACTTAAAAAATCAGGAAAGATAAAATCTTCATACTACTCAAACTTATTCATCATTCGCCAGCACCTATCACCATATAAATCTGGCTCACCAACCTTCGCCGAGCGTTCACTTACCATCTATATAGTCCATCTCGTCAGAATTTAACCCATCTAACAATACAACTTTTCTTAAAAAATCGCCTTTAAAAACAAAACAAATCGACCCGACCAAAATAACTCTATCTTTAATGAGAAATTCGTCATCCGCGAACTCAGAGCGCACAACATGTAAAAGCTCTTCCCGACCAGTCTCTCGAGCAATCACGCTTAACAAGCGAACTGCTTTGTTTAGATCTGTCTCAGCATAACTTTGTTGACGCCCGGCATGCTCAAGAGAGACGCTGCCATTCACCAACTGCCACGAAAGAAATACGACGAGCACAACCAAAAATATCATAAATATATTTTTTGCTTTACTAGCGCATATCATCATTTAGCATCCTCATTTTTTCCTGCATCTATTGCACTATTGGCAAAGTCACCGCAATTATTTGAAGTGAGATCATAATCCGGCCGACTAGCATCGCTTTTAACTTTCTCAGCATAAGCGTTCACCTTATTATGATCAGAGTCGTCATGATAGCTGCGCCATACCGGAGCACCTTTGCAAATTTCTCGTCCAATAAAGTCGTACAGCTTTTCTAAAGAATCATCCGTGGGCTTCCCGTCTTTAAAAACCAGGTTAGGGACTCCGCGGCGCTTTACCACACCTCGCCTACCACTGTCATAGCGACCATATTCGTAATATCTCGTTGCTCCAGTTTTGGATCTACGGAAACAACGCCAGCGTGATAAAGTGGAAGCTTAATTTCGCCAAGCCCCCCAAACGGGCTCCACTCAGTGTTAATCATATAGAAAAAGACATCTGATTTTAATCGCATCCAAACCAAGGACATCAGAAAAAGTTACAGAATTGCCGTACCCATATATATAGCTATTTTCCCCGCCAGCCAGACCTATTGGATCCTGCTCTATATATCGACCTAACTCCGGGTCGTAGTCCCGGAAGTAATTATAATTGAGCCCAGTTTCTTTATCGAAATACTGTCCCGGAAAACGCAACGGACTATTTATACTGCCGTTCGTTACGATAGTCTCGCCAAAAGCTTGCGATTTAGCTCGCCATGTCACATATCCGCTTTTCAGGAAAGCGACTTCTGGCGAACCCTGATGACTAGTGCCGTAGTAGCTAACTTGAAAAGCCTGATTTTGAGCATTTGCTAATTTTGCACGAGTGAATAGTGGCTGACTCATCCATGATGCGGTAGGGTCATAAGAAAACTCCTGTAGAAGCTCGCCTTTTTCATTATACTCACCGACCAAACCTTCCTCACTGTAAAGATAGAAAATGGTAATACCCTGTTCTTGGAGGGTCTTACTAATTCGCTGCCCTAGCGGGTTATATTCATACTGAACCAAAAGCTGACTGTTTTTTGTATACTCTCACTAATCGCTCACGGAAATCATAATCGTATCTCCAGTGATCGCTTGAATCGCCGCGACTCAAACTACCATCAGCTTGCAGAGCACCACGTTCAATTAGATGTCCGTCTCGGTTGTAGCGATAGCCGATGCCATCATGGCTAATAAGTTGATTATGTGCATTGTAATGCCATTGGCCGATATCCAGTTCTTTTTCATCAAAAGCTTTATCCAGCCGATTTCCTACAGCGTCATAAGCAAACACTTCATTTTTTCGAACATCACCCTCCGAATAATTGGCTTCGGTCAACTGGTATAATTGATCGTAACCATATTTGGTTTTTCCGCCGCCGCTCTCAATGGAGGTAATGTTGCCCACCGCATCGTACTCGTATTGCCAATTGAGAATTGGGTTGCCAGCTGCATCTTTTAGCATTCGACTTTTATAGCGTTGCAAGCCATCGTAACCAATGCTGTACTGATTCCCCCCGGGAAATAAGATAGTCTGCGGCACTACCCAGTTGAAATCTTGAAAGCTAATACTACCTTCATTCGGAATACTAACTCCGGACAATCGACCATGTGGAGTATACTGGTAGAGGTACGTCTCGTGCTCAGGCGTCGTGTAGCTAATTTTTCGGCTATTTAAGTCATAGGCATAACTATAAGTCTTACTAAAAACGGGCGACGCTTTTTTGTATATGGTAGTAACATTTTCCACTCGACCTAAAGCATCGCGAGTATAACTCACCTTACTGCTCTCATCCTCATAGCTTATAAGATTATTGAGATCGCTGTAACTATAGTCGATGGTACTAACTGGAAGATCGTTACTCGCAGCCAAAGCAGTATCAAGAGTTTTTAGCCTTACCAGGCGATTATCTGCGTCATAGAAATAATCAACCACTCGGCCGCTAGGTGTCTCGAACCGCTTTAGATTTCCCATTTCGTCATAGTTATACCGCCGCTCATTAGAGGGCGTACTACTGTCTCCAACTTTAATCTCCGATATGACGAAGTCGCGCGCATCGTAGCGGAAGCGAGTGATACGACCTGAAGAATCTTTTACTTCAGTTAAATTTCCTCGCTTATCATAACTATAGTTACTTACTGCTCCGCTAGCGTCCGCTTTGCTGATCACTCGCTCACGCGCGTCGTACCTGGTCCTCAGCGAATTCGTTGCAGCATCTTTCCATTCTGACTCCAGGCCATTTTCTAGGAAAGTATAACTATCAAGCTCAGTTATCTCGTCACCTTCCGAGATGTACTTGCGCGCGTCATGTATCCGTCGATTACGATTGTCGTATTCAAAGTCATTTTTAGAGCTAGGAAAAGCAACCTGTGCCAATCGCCCGTGATCGTAGCGATACCGAATGATATTGCCTGTTTCGTCTTTGATGCTATTTAATTGACTGCGATTGTCATACTCGACTTCCCTGCGATTGCCGTACGCGTCTATAACTGCTGTTAATCGTTGACTCGCATCGTACTCAAAATTCGTTTTTAAATTCTCAACATCTTCGATAATGATCGGCAGACCTGATATATTAAGCCGGATATTCTTCTTGGCACTGTTAGGCATCGCTACGCTGTTTCGCTGCCCAAGATCGTCATAACCATATATCGTCTCTTGACCCAAGGGTGTTCTTGTACTCTTCAGGTTTCCCGTTAAGTCGTACGTTTGAGTCCAACTTTTCTTTCTAGCGTTGATTATTTTTTCAATATTGCCTTGAACATCATGGGTGTACTTCGCTTCGTAGCCTAGCGGGTCAGTCACTTTATCGTTGTTTCCCTTTTGGTCATAGCCATAGCTCCATCTGGCAGGAGGGGGTCTGCGTGGCTAAATCGCCTGAAATAATTTCCTCTTCCAGTTGACCAAGAGCGTTGTAGCTAAACGTAGAACTCGCCTCTTCCTTAAGTCCAGCAGCTTCGGTCAGCTCAGTCAAGTCGCCGTTTACGTTATAGCGGTACTTGGTTTTAATTCCCCGTTGGCTAATCTCTTCGGACACACGGTTGGTTGCTGGGTCATACCTTTTGTTGATCTCACTGCCATCGGCGTACTTAACCCTTAAAATCTGCCCAACACGGTTGTACTCCGTCAGCGTCTTATTCCCATGCGCATCAACTTCTGTCATCTGCGCCACATAAGGCGAAGGCGCTCTCCCTGCCGCTGAGATATTTCCTTACTTACCGCCAAACTTTTACCTGAAATACGATAAGCCTCAGCCACCTTACTGACATCACTGGAGCGATCCGACAGCAAATAACTACGCGTGAACTGGGTTTCCCCATCCAACTGCTCCCGAACTACCTGCCCCAATCGGTCATACCACCGCTCAGTCACCAAACCCGCCTGATCAATCTTGCGTACGTAGTACTGCTCCTGCGCATCGTCGTAGCTGTAGCTGTATTGGGTGAAACGCCCGTCCGGCAGACGACGCTGCTGTACACGGTCGTTAGTGCCAAGCACGAAGGTGGTTTTCTGTTGTAGCGGATCGGTGTAGCCGGCCAAACCATTAGTGTCGTAGCTGTAGACCCAGCGTTTGCCGAGCACGTCGACCACAGCGCTTAGGCGGTTGCCGCTGTATTCGTATTTCACTTCCCTACCGCTGTAGTCCTTAACGCTGGTGAGGTTGCCGGCGGTGTAGGTCAGGGTGATAAGGCTGTCGCCGTTGTGGTCTTTGATTTCGCTGATGCGGCCGTCGGCATTGCGTACCAGGGTGGTACGCACGCCATTGTGGTCGAGGTAAGCGGTCATCCGTCCCTGGGCGTCGTATTCGTTGCGATTGCCTTGAATGTCTTGCCAGCGGTAGCCGGCCAGGCCGTGTTGCAGGGCGGTGAGGGTGCGTTGCGGCAGGTTGTTGAAGCTGACGTCCTGGCCTTGGGCGGTGGTGCTGGAGCGCAGGTAGCTCTGGCCGGCGCGGACGATGGCGTAGGGTTTGTCGGCGTTGACGGGGTCGGCCGCACCTTGTGGAGCGGTGGCGTCGGCGGCGCCGAGAATTTCGAGGTCGTGCCAGCGTTCGTTCCATACCCATTGGCCGTTTTTCCAGCTGCGCAGTATGCGCATGGGGGGCGCCCAGGGCTTGTACTTGCAGGTCGAGCACGTCCAGTTGCAGACGGCCGTCGGCGTAATCGGGCTCGCCGAATTGATGGTCGATACCCGGCTTGGCTTGCGCCACGCCGGCCAGCATAGCCAACACACCTGCGTACAACCACAGGCTAAAAGTTTTCTTGCTCACGTGCGCACTCCCTTGCAGCCCTTCCGTCATGCGGAAGGGCTCTCCCATCGTTTAATTATTTACCGCCGCCGTTGGCGCCCGGGCAGTTGCCTGTTTTGCATTGCACATCGGGCACGCATTGCTGGGTGGTGATTGGCGTTGGCTTGGGTATAAAGCTGCCGCCACTGCCACCCCAGCCGCCCCAACCGCCAGCCCCGCCACCGCCACCTGAGCTGCCACCACCACCGCTCGCGCTGCAGGCGGTGCCGGAGGAGAACCAACCAACGTTGGCTTTGCCCGGCACCTGCACGCCGTTAGCGCAATAGCTGCTGTATGACACGGTGCCTTGGTAGTTGAAGTTCCAGCAGCCGGCGGCGCCGTTTAGTACGTCGTCGGGGTCGAAGCTTTGTAGGGCGACGACGCGGTACGGAACGATCAGCACCTCGCCGGGGTACAGCGTGTTGGGCACCGGGCGCAGGTATTCAATTTTCGCTCGGGTGTCACCGGTGGGCAGGCTGGCTTTGACTTCGTCGGCGCGGATCAGCCCGTAGTTGGTGAGGGTCAATTCGCCTTGAAGCACATCGCCCTTGCGCATGGCTGGCAGGTTGATCGCTAGCGGCTCGATCAATACCAACGCGGTTGGCACATTGGTTTTGAAGGTGGCGTCGAGGATGACTTCGTAACGGTCTTCGAGGGTGATTTCCTTCACCGACCATTCAACCGTCACCAGCTTGCTCATCAGGAACACCGGCTCGGCCTGGGTCATTCCGGGCTTGATCCACAGCTGTCCGGCGAGGTCGTCGTGGTCCCAGGCGGAGATGCGGTAGGTGTATTCGCCAGCCGGAATATTCTCCAGCAGCGCCTGGCCGCGGGCGTCGCTGGTGATGCTGTATTCCTCGGTTAGCACGTTGCGGTTTTGCAGTTTGATCTTCGCACCGGCCAAGCCCGGAATCAGCGTGCCGTTGTCGGCTTTGGTGCCGGTATAGATGTCCGATACCTGGAAGATCACTCCGCCCTGCCCCGACTGCGTAACCGCGGCTTCCATGGCGACATCCACCGGCGCGTGGTTGTCGCTTTGCAGACGCAGGGTGACGTAGTAGTTGCCTTCAAGCACGGTGTCGCCCGGTTTGAACGCGATGCTGATAGGCGTACCGGCGCCAACGGCAAGGTCACCTAGGCGTTCTGCGCTGCGCAGGCTGAGCCACGCCGGCATAACACCGCCTTCGCTGTTAAGCAGGCTGAGACGGACGTTGCGAAGCACGTCGAGACCGGTGTTTTTCAGGTTGATGGTTTCCACCTGTTCTTCACCGCCGCGCTTGAGGCCGGTACGGATCTGGTTCGGGCTAAGGCTGATGACGGGCCGCGCTTCTACCAGGCTGTACTGGATGCGCGTTTGACCCAGTGGTTTGCTCAGACCGTCGGCGACGATGCGGTAGTCCAGCAAACCGTTGGCGGCTGCGCTGTTGTCACCGCTGATGCGCAGCGTGAGATTGCCGCGCTTTTTCGCCGCCAGGTTCATGGCCGGGCTGAGCTGCACTTTTATGCCGGTGGGCAAGCCAGTGCTGCCGGCCGGTTTGATGTATTCCAGGCGCAGGTTGTTGAGCGCGGTGTCGTAACCCGCATCGACCACGATGCTTACCAGTTGCTCGTAATTGCGCGGGAATTGGGTAGTGACGCTGGCAGGCGAGAACGAGGCGCCCATGACCAGGAACTGGCCTTGCTGCGCCCGGGTGGAAATACCCGGGTGAACGATGGACACCTGGTAAGTGCCAGAGTCGTCTGCCGCCGTCTGGTGCTCGTAGCTGAAGGCGCCGTTGGCGTCGGTGGTAACGCTGATAACGCGTTCGAAACCGCGCACCGTGAGCACCACATTGAGCTCCACAGCGGCCAACGGCTGATTGCCGTCACGCGTGAGGGCACGGCCGGTGATGGTCAGCTTGTCGCCCGCCTGCACTTGCTGCGCCGAGATCTTCGTGAGCTCGCCGTAGTACGGGCTTTCCACCAGCGTTACTTCGCGACTGCTGCGCAGACCACGAATTTTCAGCTCGGTGGGCAGCCCGGTTTGGTAGTGCAGGAAGTCGGCTTCCAGGCGCACGCGCACCTGGTCCGGCGCGGCCGCTGGTACGTCGATGTTGAACGGACCGGTCTCCAGCACATCAAGCGCGCCAACGCGGGCGACGGTGCGGCCGTCACGCACGGTGACCAGGCCATTGCCGATGGCCGCTTTCAGCGGTTTGCTCGACAGCACGTTGCCTTTCAGGTCCTCCAGCACCAGACGCATTTCGTCTGAAGCCTGAGTGCCGCTGGCTTTGGCTGTGACCAGTTCGGTCGCGACTTCGCTTGGGTTTTCGATGCGCAAACGCACCTGGCCAACACCACCACGGGTGAGGTCATCGGCGAGCACCTGAACCAGCAAAGCGCTCTCCCCGGCGTCCATTGTTTGGCTCTGCTGAATCAGTGCTTCTTCACCAGCCATTGGCGCGTAAATGAGTTCACTGCTCAGCGCTACCACGCCGGTAAGTTCCGGATAGCCACCGATCACCAGCGGCACCTCGGTCAAGCCGCCTGCGGCTATATCGAAGTACTCGGACAGGTGCGGTGTTGGCGTGCCGTTGACATCCACATTGATCCGCAAGCGCAGATGTGTGAGTGCCTGCGGGCTGTTGTTGGTAATGCGGTAGTGAACGGTGTTGAACACGCCGCGTTGCAGCTGTTGGTCCGGGCGCAGCTCGGCTTTAACGGCGGGTAGGAGCAAGGTGTGGGGGATGCTTTCGACGCCTTGCGCGTCCACGGCGGTGACGCTGTAGCGGCGGTCTGAGGTTAGTGGCAATGTCAGGCCTTGATCCTGATATTGCTTGGCTTGCAGCGGTTGCGCGTTGAGCTTTTGCTGCGCGCCGTCGGCTCCGACGTAGAGGTTGTAGCCCACTACGTTTTTGCCGCTGTGATCCCACGCCAGTGCAGGTGCCTGGCCGTCGCGCAGCACAATTTTCAGGTCACGTACCGGCAACAATGTGCTGTTGAGGTACACGCTTTGTGCAGGCTCAGACTCGTTACCGGCGGCGTCCACAGCCGTGACGGTATAGGCGTGCTCGGTGTCCGAGGGCTTGCCGTCACGGGCGATCAGCTCGGGTATAGCGGTTTGCAAAGCGGCGCGACCCACAATGCTTATTGGGGGCACCTTGAGCGACATCGGCGCGATAGAGGTTGTACGCATAAGTGCCCGGCTGCTCTGGCGACTGCCAACGCAGAACAACGCCTGAACCATTCAGCTCTGCCTGCAGCTCGCTCGGAGCAGCCGGCACTTCGCTGTCGACCTCGACGCGAACTTCCGTGCTCGGCTGGCTTGAGGCCTCTTTACCCTCATGCTCACGAATGCTTGTGACCTGGTAGAAATACACGCCATCGGCCATGCCAGCGGTAGGCAGATTGTCTTCGTAGCGAGGCTCTCTGACCCGCGCCACTTCCAGGAACTCGGACTCCGCTTCGGCACGCCGCAGCACCTGGTACAGCGTGGACTCGGACACGGCTTGCCAGGTTAGGGCAACACGTCCAGACGGTAGTGCCTTGCCCACAAGGCCTTGCGGGATGTCCAGCGGCGGCAAGTTGCCTTGATACACCTGGAAATCACGACGCCCCTGAATGCGCTCGCTCTTGTTACCTAAATCGTCAGTGGCCAGATACGCAAAACCGAGACGGTCTACCTGATGCTTTCCGGCTTCCACTGGCACACGGAAACTGCCGGTGAAGATCGGACTGCCCGGTTGCGACTGCGCGTCCAGTTTCAATGCTATGGGGCCACCGAAGGCCTGGCCGTTGAGTTGTGGGGTGAGCTGCGGCAAGCCGGTAGGGTCTTCGCTCAGACGCAGGATTACTTGCATTTCACGGCCCAGGTTGTTGGCCACCAGGTTTTCCACCGGGCTTTCTGGCAGCAGCGAGAGCTGCTGCACATCCAGTCCTTGCGTGTCGACGCGCAAGGTTCTGCCAAGGCCTATGTCGGTGCCTTCGTTGCCCACCGTGTCGTACGCCGATACCCGCGCATACAACAGGCCGGACGGCAGCGACGTGCTGATATCGAAACTGCCCTGGTAATACAGCGGATCGTTCGCGGCCTGGCTCATGCGTACCGGAATGGAGGTGCCTTCGGGCAAGTCCAGACTAAGGAACGGCGCATTACGCAGCACCTCGCTCATCTGCATGCGGACATCCACCCGCGCCGGCGCAAAGCGAGCATCGCCGGATACGCTGCCTTGTGAACTGTAGGTAATGGTGAGTACTTGCGGCGCCACGCGGTCGGCCACTGCCGATTTTTGGACGGACAAGGCGCTTTCCGAATTCACCTTGTTGACGCTGCTGACCCGGTAGTAATACGTGCCGTCGATTGTCGGCTTGTGCGTATAGCCAAGCGCCGTCAGCGGTGTGGTGTTCAGCCGCGTTACGCCCGCTTCATTTGCAAGGGTGAAAGGCTGGCTAGACACATAAAGGTTGTAACCAACCGCGGTTCCTTTGGCGACCGCCGACCAGCTCATCTGTACGACACCCTGGGTTTTGCTCAAGGCTTGCAAACCCGCAGGCGCGTCTGGCTGCGTGGTGTCGAGGGTCACACTCAACGGCGTACTGCTTTCACCAAAGTTGCTGCGGCTGGCGTGACGAAGACGCGCCACCAGCTCGTTTTCGCCTTCTTTCAAGGTAACCGGCAAAAGCGCTTCACCAGTGCTGCCAAGGCTGACTTCGGCGGACTGCAGTTCGTCGTTCAACTCAACCTGAGCACTGGCACCCGCTTGCCCGCGAATCACGAGCACTTGCTGCGCAGTGTTGGTAGTTGCCAATTGGCTTTGCAGACGCAACGTGGGCTTGGCCGGCTCGGCCAGATCGACCTCCAGCTCGACGCTGGTTTCGCTGGTGTTGTCCAGCGTGTCGACCAGCTTGATGGTGAGCACATGGTCGCCATCGGCAATGCGCGTCAGGTCGAGCGCCTGCTTGTAAGCAGTTCCAGACTGGACGGCTTGACCCAGCGGCTGGCCATCAAGGCTCAGCTCTACACGAGCAATACCGGACTCGTCACGCGCTTGCGCTTGCAGCTCGCCCAACGTCTCCAGCTCGCCGCCGCCAAGCAGATTCACAACGCCGGCGACGCCGTCCCACTGCAGCGCGGTCAGAACCGGTCCTACGGTATCGGCATTGGGTTTGACGCTGACAGGCTGTACCTGAGGGTTTTCTCCGCCGGATGTGTTCACGGTCGTAACGGCAACATAGTAGGTCTGGCCGTTTTGCAGACCGGCAACGGAGCCAGTTAGCTGCGCGGCGGTACGCGTTAAACGTGGGCTCATGCCAGCCACCGAAGTAAACGGCGCATCCGCTACGTAAATCCGATAGGCACTGACCGCAGCGGTAGGTTGCGAGGCGAGCCATTTCGCATCAAAGCGACTGGAAAACGCCTCAACCTCGAGCCCTTGAGGATTGGCCAGCCAGGTGACACCAGGGTTTCGCACACCTGTGCTTTCGTTGCCGTCGTTATCGACTGCCGCCAGTTTCAAAGAGTAGGTGGTGGCAGGGTCCAGGTTGCCCAGGGTGTAACGCAAACCGTCCGCTAACTCGGCTAATGGCAGATTGATGCGTTGTTCACCGTTAGCGCCGACATACAGCGCGTAACCGGCCAAATCCGCGGCACCGTTGGCACTGGCATTCCAGCTCAGCTGTAGCTGCTGGGCGCCAGTAGTCACTTGAAGATTGCCGGCCTCCTCGGGGGCAATAACATCTTCAGGGGTGACGGATTGTGAGATGACAGTGGCCTGTTGCAGCCCCTGCTGATCTACCGCCAGCACGGCGTAATACCGCGGTTCTTTACGCGTCAGCCCGTTGAGAGTGACCTGCTTTGTGCCTGCGACCACTGTTTGCAGCAGTTGCGCACTCGCCACCGTGGTGAATGGCGCCGCCGCGCTGTAAATGCGGTACTCCTGTATGTCGTTGCCGTTGGCAACCTCGTCATATCCCGGCCAGGACAACTTGAGGGCCGTACCGCTGCCCTTAGGCTCGGCATTCCACGCCACCAAGCCAGGGGCTTGATCATCGAAGCGAATCTGGAACGACGTTTTCGGACTGACGTTGCCGGCGGCATCGGTTTGATCGACGGTGAACGCGTTGTCACCAGGAACTAGCGTTAGGTCGGTTTGCCAGGTTTTGGCACTAACCGTACTCGTGTACTGCACGGTGCCGGCGGCATTGCGGATCCGTAACGTGCCGTTTGCTTCCTTAGTGCCGGTGAAGCGTTGTTTCGCGCTGGTTGTCACCGCAGGGAAAGTATTCACCACGATTGCAGCGGGCGGGGTGTAGTCGAGGGTGAAGCTGGACGCGCCGGTGCGCAGGTTGCCGAATTTGTCTTGCAGGCGAACGTCGTAGCTGTAGCTGCCCTCTAGCAAGGGGCTGTTAAGCGTCAAAACGAGTTTGCCTGTTTCTTCTGTCAGACGACCCGACAGGGTGTTGCCGGCTAGTGTCAGCGCTATGGAACTGTTAGCCAGATCCAAACCGCTGCCGGCTTCGGTGTACGTGACCCATACAGCAGCAGGTACTAGGCGGATATTGCCTGAGTGGGAATAGCCATTGAGACCCGGCTTGATGCTGTCGACATCGAACTTCAATGTCGCTGTTGATGCGGACGGATTGCCGGCCTCATCGCGCGCGATTATCTGCAGGTCGCTTTTGCCTTCTGGCAGCGGGTAATCGGGAATGCTCCACTCGCTATTGCCCAACGGCACTTTCAGTACGCCGTTTACATAAACTTCTGTCTGATCTTCTCGATTGCCCGTGATGGTGGTTTTGCGGACGGTCAGTTGGTTCACGGCAGGCGCAACCAAGGGTGTGAGGATTTGCGGAACTTCCGGAGAGCTCTGGTCGATGACAAAGGTGCGCAGGTAGATGTCGCTTTCTTCGTCCTCAACTCCATTGCCATCTTGGTCCATGCCTCGACCTTGGGCAGAGCGAACGCCTGCAACTCGCAGCTGATAAGTACCGTCAGGGAGCGCCTCATCGAACATAAAGAGGTACTTGGCGGGGGTGAGAGCCCGGAAACTGCTATAGACTCCGGCTCCCCCCGGACCTTGCAACCAGACGGTCTCTGAACTGACGGAGTGAGGATCAACGGCACCGTTGAAGTCCACAGTGAACTGGTAGACGTCCTGGTTGATGGTGTCGGTGAAGCTGGTGCCTAGAACGGCGGTGGAGCCAATCCTGTATTCGAGGTGTAAAGAGCCGACGCCGCCAGTGGCCGAACCGGTTCCTGGTGCAACACTGACTTGACTGAAGACGTCAATGCCCACCATACCAGCATGGTAAATGGCGATACGTCCACCTGCGCCGCCGCCTCCACTGTAAGTACCGTTTGCCCCGATTGCTTGAATTCGAGTTGTGCTGCTGCCAAGAAGCTGCTGAGCGTTAATCCAGAGCGAGCCGCCTGCGCCACCACCACCCCAGTCCGAGGCACCATTTGCAAGCAGCCGGCCATCGAGTTTTAACACTCTAGCCACAATGGCGAGCGCTCCGCCGCCATGGGCGCCGTCGCCGTATCCCGCCCGTCCATCACCGCCAAAAGTTGTTGGCATCCGCTTATCGCCAAAAGCTGGCGCAGGCGTATGCGCGTAACACCCTCCCAGCCCCCCATGACTACCTCCGCAGTTATAATCGGAGACTGACGGATCTCGTCGTCCCTTCCCCGTAACATCTATTTGCGAGGTTTCGTCAACTTCGAAGGTGTCGGCGACAAGGTGGATAGCTTCGCCCATAGGAGAGGTCAGCGTAGAAGTACTACGCATAACGATCGAGTCGTAAGCCAAGGAACCTGCAAGGGTGAGCGTGGATTTCTCCAATACCAACTGACTGTGATTGCCTGCGGGATCGAAGGGCATTTCGCCTTTAAGCTCGCCTGCTACGTTGGTCCAACGAAGGGTGCCCGTATAGGGAGCAGAACTTATATCCAAGACCGCGGCAGGGGCATTGGTAGAGATGCCCTCATTGTTAAATATCAATTCTTCTTTATGGTTGGACACATCTTTGAGATAGACAGAGCCAGCACCTCCGGCACTGCCGCCACTACTACCTGAAGGTCCGCCTTTGCCCACACCTGACTCGCCAGCGAGCCAGAAGTCAGCGCACCGTAGTACAGTGCTACTCGCCCTCCGCCGCCACCCCCGTAGCCAGCGCCGCCTCCACCATTTGCCTCAATGCGGGCCTGATCACCTAGGGTGAGTGTGCCTACACGCAACAACAGGCTACCGCCGCTGCTTGAACCGTATCCACCTAGCGCTTGGCCGTTCGACTGAACCAAACCCTGCAACTTCAACGTGTCCGTGTTTAGCTCGAACGCTCCTCCGCCGCGGGTGTAGTTCGTGTTTCCATCGCGACCACCGCTTCCCAAATCCCTCGGTTCGCGGAAATCTCCATATAGATCATTGGTTAAGAAGTTAGAATAGAAACCGCCACGTCCCCATAGCTGGCGCCGCGGTAGTTATTCGAATTGCCACCCCCAGTCTTGCCCTTAGCGGTCACATCAATCCGCGACGTCGCATCCACCTCAACCGCGCCGGTGGTCAATTTCACTGCTGTGCCAACTCCAGAGGTTAATACCGCCGACTTACTCAAGAGCACCGATTCGTATGCATGCACTCCGGAAAGTGACAGCGTCGCGTTCTCCAGCACTAACGTCCCTGCACTAACATTAGAATCGGCAGGCACCGCCCCTTTTATTTCTCCGACTACGTTGCTCCAACGCATCGCGCCGTTGTAGCTGGGTCCAGTGCTCACATCCAACAGCGCCATCGCTGCGCTGAGAGGCACATCGCCGTTATTGAACGCTACTTCTTCTACGCCACTGCTAGTGTTCTTAAAATAAACAGAGCCAGCACCCCCGGCCTTGGCGCTACCACCACCACTTGAAAGTCCGCCTTTAGCCCACACCTGACTCGCCAGCGAGCCAGAAGTCAGCGCACCGTAGTACAGTGCTACTCGCCCTCCGCCGCCACCACCGTAGCCAGCGCCGCCCCCACCATTTGCCTCAATGCGGGCCTGATCACCTAGGGTGAGTGTGCCCACACGCAACAACAGGCTACCGCCGCTGCTTGAACCGTATCCACCTAGCGCTTGGCCGTTCGACTGAACCAAACCCTGCAACTTCAACGTGTCAGTGTTTAGCTCGAACGCTCCTCCGCCACGGGTGTAGTTTGTGTTTCCATCGCGGCCACCGCTCCCCAAATCCCTCGGCTCGCGGAAATCTCCATATGGTTCATTGGTTACGAGGTTAGAAAAGACACCGCCACGTCCCCCATAGCTGGCGCCGCTGTAGTTATTCGAATTGCCGCCCCCAGTCTTGCCCTTAGCGGTCACATCAATCCGCGACGTCGCATCCACCTCAACCGCGCCGGTGGTCAATTTCACTGCTGTGCCAACTCCGGAGGTTAATACCGCCGACTTACTCAAGCGCACCGATTCGTATGCATGCACTCCGGAAAGTGACAGAGTCGCGTTCTCCAGCACTAACGTCCCTGCGCTAACAGTAGAATCGGCAGGCACCGCCCCTTTGATTTCTCCGACTACGTTGCTCCAACGCATCGCGCCGTTGTAGCTGGCTCCAGTGCTCACATCCAACAGCGCCATCGCTGCGCTGAGAGGCACATCGCCGTTATTGAACGCTACTTCTTCTACGCCACTGCTAGTGTTCTTAAAAATAAACAGAGCCAGCACCCCCGGCCTTGCCACTACTACCACCACCTGAAAGTCCGCCTTTGGCCCACACCTGACTCGCCAGCGAGCCAGAAGTCAGCGCACCGTAGTACAGTGCTACTCGCCCTCCTCCGCCGCCACCGTAGCCAGCGCCGCCTCCACCATTTGCCTCGATTCGGGCCTGATCACCTAGGGTGAGTGTGCCCACACGCAGTAACAGGCTACCGCCGCTGCTTGAACCGTATCCACTTTGCGCTTGGCCGTTCGACTGAACCAAACCCTGCAACTTCAACGTATCCGTGTTTAGTTCGAACGCTCCTCCGCCACGGGTGTAGTTTGAATTCGGATCGCGGCCACCGCTCCCCAAATCCCTCGGTTCGCGGAAATCTCCATATGGTTCATTGGTTACGAAGCTAGAGTAGAGACCGCCACGGCCCCCATAGCTGGCGCCGCTGTAGTTATTGGAGTTTCCAGCCCCAGTCTTGCCCTTGGCGCTCAAATTAATCCGTGATGTCGCATCCACCTCAACCGTATCTGCGGTCAGCGTAATCGCTAGCTCAACTGGCGAGGTCAGTACCGCTGAATTGCGCAATATCACCGACTCATACGCATGCGCGCCGGCCAGCGTAAGCGTCGCCCCTTCGACGATCAGGCGTTTGCCGTCGTGCAAGTGGTCGGTTGCACTGATGGTGGTGTTGGCGCGAATCAGAACTTCCTCGGTGGCCTGCGCCTGTGCGCCTACTCCCGCTAAAATCAGTCCGATAATGAACGCGGTGAATCCATTCATGACATTCCCCAATCCAGAGCAAAGGCTTGCAGCAGACACAATGGCGCGCGGACTCCGGCTTCTCGGCACGACCGAGAAGGAACGGCAGATTCTCTAGGGGTTGTTACGACGACATCCCGATGCGGTGCGAGCTGTGAAAGCCACCATTTGGGACAAAGGAACGATCGCAATGGTGGAATGCACTCTGCGTTGCGTACACCAAGCATCTGCCCGCAGCAGGGGGCAGATTGGTTGAATCCTTTCACACAAATCCCTTTGATTATTTGAGGTACAACACTAGGTCCTGGACATCGGTCGCAAATGGCGACACCGACAGTTGTTGGCTGCTCTGGTAATACAGCAGCGCAACGTACCTATGCCCTTCCGGCTCTATAAAAATCCGTTTCGATGAGTCGAAAACAAGCCAAGTGCCATTATCGAAATATTCCAACCAGTTATGCAAGTCGTTCGCGTTTATGCGGTTCTGCTGTGGTAGCAATGCGACACCTAATGCGCGTCGTACGGAAAAACCGTTGCGAACTAACAGCTCTGCGGCGAGCAACATGTGTTCTGTGCAGTCGCCTTGTCGGTGTTTCAACGCATGTTCCGCGCCGTCAATGCCTCGACGGATACCGATGTAATCAATGTTGGCCACCATCCATTCATAGATACGAGCCGGTCGCTTCGCTGCCGGGTATTGCGCGAACGATTCCGCGAGCGCCTGTAACTCAGGTGACGGGCGAGTCGCCAACGGGTAGTCAGGCGCTACTTCTTGTTGGACTGGCGTGCCGGACAACGTCCAGCGAAGCGGCACTGACTTAACTTGGAATGGACCAAAATCATCCAGTTCTACGCAATAGCTGGACGGCGCCAGAGATAGGTTGGCGGGGCCGGAAACCGTCCACGAGGACGCCGCGCCGTTTTCGGCCAGCGGCAATTGCCCGCACAGTTGCGCACCCGATACCACGGAGGCTCGTTCGTTACGAATGCGCACGGTGAGCTCGATGTCCTCCGCCGAAGCCAAGGCCGAGATACACAGGCTACTTGCAGTAATAATTGAGCAGACGAGCCTGTTCATCAGCGGAAAACTTGGCATGTTTGTTGAGGGCGTCGCGCACGTTCTCAGGTGTTTCGAAAGAAAGGAACACGCCGGGTAATGGATTCTCGGAGAAGAACTCAAAGAACGGTTGTTGATATTCGGCTTCCACAAACAGCACCACCGGCTGATGTTTGCGGCGGTAAGTATCCAGGAGCCATGCCGCCATTTTTGCCGGATCGGTTAGCGCGGACTTTTCCAGGCCTCGGCCGAAAACCGTTTTGCCTTTGCCCACAAAAATGCCTTGGAGGTCACCGGTTACCAGGTTTGCGGCGACGTCATTACTGGTGACCATCAACCAGTCCCACGCTGGTGCGCCTCGCTGGGCCAGATAGCGCTGACGTCCGCCAAAAACCATTTTTGCCAAGGGCGCGTTGGCGGCGGAGATTTGCTCACAGACTCGCTGCGCTTTGAGCATGTCGTAGCCGTCGAATAAGAGGTCAACCGGGCTGCGCACCTGTTGCAAACGCGGCGCCAACAACGGCTCGGATAAAACCAGAGCTCCGGAAACTGTTCCGCTTCCGTCCACGTCAATGCTCAAGCTGCTGGTGGGCTCGCCCCAACAATCGGACATCGTTACGTTTGCACTCGCTAGGCCTGGAGCCAGCAATAGCGCCATTAGCAGTCCTTTACCCAACATTTAATTATTCCCTGCGGCCAACGACTTGAGTTTTTTCAGTTGCTGCAACATGTCCTGCTTGTTTGCTGGCTGTGGTGTGGGCTCTGCCACAGCCACCTCCATCGGCTCGGGTTTCTCTTTCTCGACGGTAGTCGTGGCGTCAGTCGTGATGTTTTCCAGGCTGATGCTTTCCAACACGCCATTACGCTTAACCAGAACGCGGTCGGCGTGAATGGCTTTCAGCTCGACGCCTTGCTGAATGTTGTCGCCCAGGTAATAGAGCTTTTGGTTGTCGCCGTTGGTGCTAATAATGGCCGCCGAGCGTTTGCTATCGGGCATTACGTAGCTGGCGAATAGTTTCAGCGAGAGCGTGCTGGGCTTGATTTCAGCCGTACTGCCCTGCTCCGGCTTCTGCAACTGGGCAGTGCCGAATAATGAGGTGACGGCGGGGATCGGGGCGGGTGTGGCAGCGGGCGTGTCGCTCGCAACCACTAGCAGTGGCGCGCTTTCGACCTGTCGAAGCTGGGTTTGCCAGTGCATCAGATTGGCCACATGTGCTCCAAGCAGGAGCACCGTCACACCAATCCATAAGGCAGGAGGGATTCGTTTAATCACGGGGCAAAACACCAGTCGTCCTTGTTCCAGTCGGCGAAGCGTACGCAAAGTGCAAGGAAATTGCGTGGGAAACGTGCGGGTGCGCTGAATATTCTGCTTGTCAGCGACCGTACAACAGTCGCATCACCTATGCGACAATGCGCGCCCTGTTTGGCATGAACCCCGCATCAAACGCCCGCCAGCGCCGCCCGATTGGGCACACGCTGCGTTGATTTCATGCCCGCCGGACCCATTTACGCTCCGCCTGGAGCGGACAGGAAACGCTGAATATCGGTCTCCAATCGGTATCAGGCAACTCCTGACACCTTTACGTTATTGATAGGTAAGCCCTTTGATTTCCACCGCTAACATCACCATGCAGTTCGGCGCCAAGCCGCTGTTCGAAAACGTTTCCGTGAAATTCGGCAACGGCAACCGGTACGGCCTGATTGGTGCGAACGGCTGTGGCAAGTCGACCTTCATGAAGATTCTCGGTGGCGATCTGGAGCCGTCCGGTGGCCAGGTGATGCTGGAGCCGAATGTGCGCTTGGGTAAGCTGCGTCAGGATCAGTTCGCGTACGAGCAGTTCACCGTGATCGATACCGTGATCATGGGCCACGAGGAATTGTGGAAGGTTAAGGCCGAGCGCGATCGCATTTATTCGCTGCCGGAGATGAGTGAAGAAGACGGCATGGCTGTGGCCGAGCTGGAAACCGAGTTCGCGGAAATGGACGGCTACACCGCCGAGTCCCGTGCTGGTGAGTTGTTGCTGGGTTTGGGCATTCCGTTGGAGCAGCATTTCGGCCCGATGACTGAAGTGGCGCCAGGCTGGAAACTGCGGGTGTTGCTGGCGCAGGCGCTGTTTTCCGATCCGGAAGTGTTGCTGCTCGACGAGCCAACCAACCACCTGGACATCAACACCATCCGTTGGCTGGAAAACATTCTCACGGCGCGTAACAGCACCATGATCATCATTTCCCACGACCGTCACTTCCTGAACAGCGTGTGCACGCACATGGCTGACCTGGATTACGGCGAGTTGCGTCTGTTCCCGGGCAACTACGACGAGTACATGACGGCCGCCACCCAGTCGCGCGAGCAGTTGCTGGCGGATAACGCTAAGAAGAAGGCGCAGATTAACGAGCTGCAAAGCTTCGTCAGCCGCTTCTCGGCCAACGCCTCGAAAGCCAAACAGGCGACGTCGCGCGCCAAGCAGATCGACAAGATTCAGCTGGCCGAGGTCAAGCCGTCCAGCCGTGTGAGCCCGTTCATTCGTTTCGAGCAAACCAAGAAGCTGCACCGCAATGCGGTGATGGTCGAGAACATGGCCAAGGGTTTCGACGGCAAGCCGCTGTTCAAGAACTTCAGCTTCCAGGTTGAAGCCGGCGAGCGCGTAGCGATCATTGGCCCGAACGGTATCGGCAAAACCACGCTGCTGCGTACCTTGGTTGGCGAGCTATCGCCGGATTCCGGCAACGTGAAATGGACCGACAGCGCCGAGCTTGGTTACTACGCCCAGGACCATGCCCACGACTTTGAAGACGACGTGAACCTGTTCGACTGGATGGGTCAGTGGACTCAGGGCGAGCAGATGATTCGTGGCACCTTGGGCCGCATGCTGTTTTCCAACGACGAGATTTTGAAGTCGGTCAAAGTGATTTCCGGCGGTGAGCAAGGCCGTATGTTGTTCGGCAAACTGATCTTGCAAAAGCCGAACGTGCTGGTGATGGACGAACCGACCAACCACTTGGACATGGAATCCATCGAAGCGCTGAACCTGGCGCTGGAGAACTACCCGGGTACGCTGATTTTCGTGAGCCACGATCGGGAGTTTGTGTCGTCGTTGGCGACGCGGATTATTGAGTTGTCGGCCAGTGGGGTTGTGGATTTTAGCGGCACTTATGATGATTATTTGCGTAGTCAGGGTGTGGTGATTTAAGGGCACTCTGGTTGTGGAAGAGCCCGTCTTTATGGCGGGCTTTTTTGTGGGGGGTTGTTGCGCTTTTTGATGGGTGCGGGGCTTGGGATTCTGGAATTTCAAATCGGTCGACATTTTCGCGTCACATTCAAAACTCTGGATTCCGAAGCGTCGGACCGCCGCCTGCGCGGGAATGACGGTGGCTTTTGCAGGTTTCCGGTCTCCTAAACAACCCTCGTCATCCTCGCGAACGCGGGGATCCAGGCTCTCAAGTCGGTCACATAATTCGTCACATCCAAAACTCTGGATCCCCGCGTTCGCGAGGATGACGGTGCGGGCTGGGCGTTATCCATTTTCCCGCTACAAACCTCCGTCATTCCCGCGAAGGCGGGGATCCAGGCTCTCAAGTCGGTCACGTCGCGTCACATCCGAAATTCTGGATCCCCGCGTGCGCGAGGATGACGGGGGCTCTGCAGATTTTCCGATCTTCTAAACAAACCTCCCCCCCCGCTTACCACACGATTACTTCAAATTTGCGACCTTTTTCATCATTTCAGCGACCTTATTGTGACTCAAGGGTCAGCTCCCGCCATCAACACTCCTGAAGGCCCCAGTAGCGAAGATTCGCTCCAGCGGCCGCTTACTGTTTGGGACCCATCGGAGAAACGACCCCATGACTACCCCGCTCCGTGTTAACGAAGCTTTGTTGATTGCTCACCGCGCTTTTCAGCCTTTCCAGTGTGTTGCCTGGGCGCCGCAAGATGGCAAAGGTGAGTTGAATTTTTCTGTTATCGACCGCACCAACACCCGCCTGCTCGGCCGTACTCAAGTGGCCAGCAGCGCGTTTACCGATCCAACCCAACTCGAGCGTTTGCTGAAGCAGTCACGCGATGAGTTGAACAAACAGGGTTACGACCTTGAGCCTTGGCAGATGACCGCTTAAGGCTTCACACGCAACACCCCATACGGGCAGCCTTCGAGCTGCCCGTAGTCGTTTTAGCCGTCGTAAAACCTGGGCAAAAAAAGGCCCGCCGAAGCGGGCCCAAGTCAGGAACAACGGGTTAGACGGTGTCGGTTTTCAGGGCGTGATCGCTGATCATGCCGTTGATGACCGTCGCCGCATCGGTGCTGCCGTAGTAGGCGCCGCTGGAAAGATCTACCCCACTCAATACCACCGATTGCTGAGCCGGCCCGCCAGCGGTGGTGGAAATACCGATGGTGGTATTGCCGCCGCCGAAGTTGAAGCTCAGGTAGTCGTCCAGTGCGTTGCCGGCCTGCGCCACGCCCGACAGCAGTTGCGACAGGTCGAGCACGTCCGAGCTGTTGCCGCTCAGGTCAACGTGGAAGTCGTTGATGGTGTCGGTGCCGCCCAGGCCGCCTTTTTCCCATACATAGGTGTCGGTGCCGGTGCCGCCGGTGAGCTGGTCGTTACCCAGGCCTCCGATGACCACGTCATTGCCACCGCCGCCGACAATCGTGTCGTTGCCTGCGCCGCCGTTGAGGTAGTTGGCGCTGGTGTTACCGGTGAGGCTGTCGGCGTAGTCCGAGCCGATCAGGTTTTCGATACTGCTGAAGGTGTCGTTCCCTGCCGCGCCCGTCGCCGAGCCGGCACCCAGACCACCGCCGGTGGTGGTCAGAATCGCAGTCACTGCCCCGGTGGCGTCGTGGTAGCTGGCGGTATCGCTACCGTTGCCGCCGATAAGCTGATCGACGCCCAGACCGCCTACGAGAATGTCGTTGCCCTCGCCGCCGTTCAGCGTGTCATTGCCGCCGAGGCCCAGCAGAATGTCGTCGCCGTCTTTGCCGTTGAGGGTGTCGTTGGCGCTATCGCGGCCCAGCAGCACTTCGTTGCGGACGGTGCCATCCAGGATCGATTGTCCCTCGTGGGTACGATCAACCGTGACCACTGCCGTGTCCAGGGCGGTACTGCCATTTACCGAGGCGGTGTAGGTGAAACTGCCGCCGTCACGTGCGCCGCCACTCTCTTCCTTGAACACTTGCGCGGCCGCGGTATGGTTGACGTCGCCGTCCACCGCACTGCCTGCCGCGATAATCGACAGCATGTTGTGGCTCGGGCCGGTGTCGTTGGCCAGCAGCGCCCATGTCGGGATGCTGATTTGATCGGTACCGCTTTGCGCGCCAGCGTTGGTGAGCACCAGATCATCACGCACCACCGTCGGCGCCTGCCCTGCACCGATGCCGATGTTCAGCGCGGCGCTGGCGGTGTCGCCGTCCATGTCGATCAGGGTGAACACGATGCTCGCGGCGATCGCCGTGCTGATCACGCTTGGCGGCGTAAACGTGTAGGCGCCGCTGTTGACGTTAACCGCCAGGTTGCCACCCGAGGCCAGGCCGAAGTTCAGAGTGCCGGCGGTGAAGGTGAATGCCGCACCGCCGGTGGCGGTTACCACGTTGCCGGCTTTGTCGTAGGTGTAGGTTTTGCCGTCCACGGTCAGCGAACGCACATAGCCGCCGTCGTTTCCGAAGCTGCCGCCGCTGGTGAGGTTGCCGGAGAGGGGCGACGCCTGTGCGGTGTTCACCAGTACTGAGGTCAGGTTGTTGAGGTTGCTCACTACCTGGCCGCCGGTGTTGGTGTTTGTTTCACCGTTGTAGGCAACCGGGTCCAGGCCGGCGACGGTGCCGCCCGTGCCCATGCCCAGCGCGTAGGCGCGCACGTCATTGGCTTCGAGGAATTTGATCCACGCCTGTTCTTCCGATACGCCACCGTTGGAGTACGGGGTTGGCCAGCCGGCAGCGCTGCCCGGGGCGTTGGAAATGCCAGCGTCGCCGTTTGGCCAGTTAGGCTCACCATCGGACAGGAAGTACGCCACGTTCTGCACGTTGCCTGTTTCGATTTTGCCGGGCTGGCCGTAGGCGTTGATAGCGGCAATCAGCGCCGCGTCATAGTTGGTGGAGTCCGCCGCTTGCAGACCGAGAATCGCCGCTTTGGCATCGGCGATGCTGACCCACACTTCTTCGGTAGTGGCCGAGCCTGAGAACGACACCACGCTGACTTTCACATCGCCCATCGCATCGTATTGCTCGAACAGTTCCAGCAACGAATTCTTCGCCACGTCGAGCCGGTTCATGCCGCCGACACCGGAGGCGTCGAGCATGCTGCCGGAGACGTCGAGCACCACCATCAGATTGGTGTTCAGCGAGTTGGTAGCCTGGCCGTTCTGCACAATGTTGGCAGCAGTCGGCGCGTCATCTTCGACCTGCACCAGGAAGCCGCCCACTAACGGTGCCGGATTATTGCCGGCGTCTACGGCGGTGAGGATGCTATCGAAATTCAGGCTCAACACGTCGCCGTTGCCACTGCCAGGCAGATGGTCGAGAGGCCCTTTGAGGGTGAAGGTGTATTCGCCGTCGGCCTGCACTTGCAGGGTAAACACTTGTGGGCCGTTGGCGCCTGCGGTGGCGGTGAGGGTATTGCCGGCCACGCTGTATACCAGTGCTACGCCTTGCGAAGTCGCTGCGGTTAGCCCGCTGGTGTTACTGCTCAGGCTGAACTGCGCGGTGCCGGGACCTGCCACCAGGTCGGAAAGGTCGCCGGTGGTAACGGTGTTGAAAGCGTCGCCATCGGAAGCGCCACCGGCCAGTTCGTTTTCATCCACACGCCCCACGACCGGGCCGGCGTCTTCCACGTTGATGGTCAACGAAGCCGACGACGGATCACCATCTTTGTCGACGATGGTGTAGGTGAAGTTTTCCACCTGGTCGCCCGAGAGATTGGCCGGCGCAACGTAGCTCCAGGCCCCGGTGCTGAAGTTGAACGACAACGCGCCGCCCTGCCCCGTGGCGATATTATTCAGTTGGTTGCCATTGATGTTGGCGCCAGTGCTCGGGTCGATGGTGTTGGCGCCGTCCCAGGTATAGGTGACGCCGTTTACCACGATGGACTGAATGCGCCCGGCGCCGTCGGCACCGAAGCTATCGTCATCGCCGCCGCCCACGGCGCCGTCGCTGCCATTGAGCACGTTGCCGTTGACGAAGCCGCCAGTGACCTGGCCCACGAGAGAATCGATCAACGAGCCGAAGCCGTCGACCAGAATCGGCACGCCGTTGCCGTCCACGTCCACCTGCTGCAACGGGCCAGTGGCAATGCCGTCACCGATGCCGATGGTGCTGACCTGAATGCCATTGGCATTAACAAAGTTGTTCCACTGCGCCGCAGCTGCCGGGTTCAATGCCTCGCCGTTCGGGCCGAGGGATTCGTTCGGGTTGCCGTCGCTAATAAAGAACACCTGGTTGCTGGCACCGGCAATCGGGTTGAACGAACTGACCACTTCGTTTACGGCATCACTGAAGTCAGTCGAGCCGCTGTAAGGCCGTGCGCCGCCAGGGACGCTGGAGTTGAGGCTGTCGATTTTCGCTGCGAAGTCGGCGTAGTTATCGAATGACGGATACGAGGTGGCGTCACCGGAGAAGGCGACGATCTGCGCGTGCACATCGCCCGTGGTGCCATTGAACAATGCCTGCGCCGCAGCTTTCACCGCCGTGAGCATGGTGTTCAGTTCGCTCTTATCGATGCTGCCGCTGAAGTCGAGCACGAACAGGGTGTTGAAGTTTTGCCCTTGCGCTACTTGCACCTGAGCCACGTCGTCACGCGCGGTAGGCGTGTCGTCGTCGACGTTCACTTGCAGCGTGCCGTTGGCCTTGTCGCCGTCTTTATCAGTGACCTGATAGTTGAAGGTGAACGGCTGGTTGTTTTCGTTATCGGCATTGGCGTGGTTGATGGCGGCGTTTTGCACCACGTTGTAGGCGCCAGTGCTGCTGTCGAGCGACACGGTCAGAACCGTGGTGCCATCCTGGACGACCAGCAGATTGCTGCCGGAGGTTTCATAGCTGAAGCCGGCTGGCGCGCCCGTGGTGAGCCACTGGATCGAGCCCGCGCCGTCGGCACCGAAGTCGTGCGCGAGGGTGCCGCTGACGTTGGTGGAGTCGACGTCGTCGTTAACGCCACCGGCAATGCCATTGGCCAATGCGTCGTCGTCGAGCAGCACGGTGCCGTTGGTGCCCACGCTTGGGCCGTCGTCGCGGAAGCTGATCACCTGACCGAGGTCGACGGTGGCAGTAGCGCTGTCGCCGTCGCCATCGACAACCGTGGAGCCAAGGCTGATATGCCCGGCGCCCAGGTACGCCGCTTCGTCGGCGTCGCCGGTGGGGTGAACAATGGCGCGAATCTGGTCGAGGGTAACGGTACCGCCGGCATTTACGCTCACGGTGAATACCAAGTCATTGGTGCCGCTGGTGCGCCCTTCGATTACGCCGCTGGCGTTGACGCTGAGCATCACGTTCTCGCCGGTGGCGGTATCCACCAGGCCGGAGTTAGCGTTTGTCACGCCGAGGTTGTAGGTCTGGCTGGCGATGCCATCGGCACCGGCCTGCACGTTGAAAGTGCCGGCGAAGTTGGCGCTGGCATCTGCGCCGAAGTTGCTTTCATCCACCTGCAGCTGCAACGACGAGCCCCACGTCACGTTGGTGGCAACGTCGTTGTAGTCGTAGTCGGAGCCGTTGGTGAGGTCTTCCCAGTTCTGATTGCCCGCGCTGCCGGTGTCTTGCAGGTGCGAGCCGCCGGGGTTGAGCGAGGCGTCAGTGAACAGCACATTGGCGCCATCGTCGCCCACCAGCGGCACGCCGCCCACCGAGGCCACCCACTTGCCGCCCACCTGGCTGAAGCTGACGGACGCACCGTCTACCAGGCCAGCGTTGCCGTTGGCACCGTTGGGAATGATGAAGAAACCAGTGGTGCTGGGGTCCAGGCTGCTGATGTCGGCGGTGTCGCCGGCGGTCTGGTCCTGCACGTTGGCCCAGATGATTTTGCCGTCGACCGGCAAGCCATCAGGCCCTTTGGTGTAGTAGCCATAGCTACTGGCGTAACCCGCACTGGTGCCGTTAAAGGTGACCTGCGAGCTGCCGCCCAGATCGGACGCCTGAATGGTTGGGCTGTCGTCGTTGATGTTGACCGCCAGGTTACCGCTGGCCTGGTCGTTATCGCGGTCGGTGACGGTGTAGCCGACGTTCAGCTGCAGGGTGTCTTCGGTGCCGGTTGTCGGGTGCATCAGCGGTTGCAGCAGGCTGACGGTGTAGCGCCAGTGCTTGGGTTGGTGAGCTCAACGCGCACCAGTTCGCCACGGGCGGAACTGATGGTCAGGGTGTTGGTGCTGGCATCCCACACCGAGGTCACAGCCTCAGTGCCCAGGCTGCTTGGGCCCGTCAGCGCAATGCTTTGCAAGCCATCGGCGCCTGCGGCGAAGTTCAGCGTGCCGCTGGTGGTGGTGGCCGCGCCGGCGACATCGCCCGGGCCGCCGTTAATGCCACCGAGCAGGCCTTCGTCGTCCAATGTGGCGGTGGCCGTGGTTGGCGAGACGGTGGGTGCATCGTCTTCGAAACTCAGCGCGCCGCCGATATTCACGGTGGCCGAGGTGGTGTCGCCGTCACCGTCGGTGATGGTGCCGGTCAGTTGAATCAGATTGCCCAGCAGCGAATCGCTGGCTTGGTCCGGCCCGGTGTTGGGCAGGTGGGCGATGGCCAATTGTTGGTCAAGCGTGACCACGCCGGTCGCCGCATTCACCGAAACGGTGAAGGAGATCGGGCCGCCGGCATCGCCGACGCGGCCAACCAGCAGGTCGCCTTCTTTGAACAGCACAATGGCGTTGCCGCTGGCGGTATCGACGAGGCCGGTGTCGGCGCCCGGTGCGCTGACGTTCAGGGTGTAGGCCACATTGCCCGCGCCATCAGCACCGAACAGCGGCGTAAAGGCGCCGCTGAAGTCGGCGCTGGCGTCCACGTTCAGGTTTGTTTCATCCACCACCAGCGCAGGCGGCAAGCCGGTGCCCGGGTCGATGATGGGCGCATCGTCGGCAAAACTCAGGGTGCCGCCGATGTTCAGATTGGCGGTGGCGCTGTCGCCGTCTTTGTCGGTGACGGTGGCGCTCAGCTGCACCAGATTATCGGTGAGCAAGCCGGTGGATTGATTTGGCCCGGTGTCCGGGTCGTGCACGATGGCGCGCTGTTGATCCAGCGTGACCACGCCGGTCGCTGCGTTCACCGTAACGGTAAAGGAGATCGGGCCGCCGGCATCGCCGACGCGGCCGACCAGCATGTCGCCCTCTTTAAACAACACGATGGCGTCGCCGCTGGCGGTGTCCACCAGGCCGCTGTCGGCGCCGGGCGTGCTGACGTTCAGTTGATAGCTGACGCTGCCGGCGCCATCGGCACCAAACACGGGAGTGAACGCGCCGCTGAAATCAGCGCTGGCATCCACCGAAAGCGCGCTTTCATCCACCACCAGGGCGATGCCGGCCAAGGTGCCGGGGGTGATGCTTGGGCCGTCATCGCGGAAGCTGATGGCGTTGCCCAGGTCGAGGCTGCCGCTGGCCGTGTCGCCATCGCCGTCAGTGGCGGTGGCAACCAAGTTGATGTGGCCGCTGCCGAGCACATCGACATCGTCGGGGTTGCTGCCGTCGTCATGGACCACGGGGCGAATCTGATCGAGGGTCACGGTGCCGTCGGCGCCCACGCTCACGGTGAACACCAGTTCGTTGCCGCCTTCGGTACGGCCTTCGACCACGCCGGCATTAACGCTGAGCACCACGTTCTCGCCGCTGGCGGTGTCCACCAGGCCGCTGGCCGGGTCGCTCACGGTCAGCTCGTAATTCACGCTTTGCAGGCCATCGCCGCCGGCTTGCACAGTGAATGCATCGCTGAAGTTGGCTGAGGCGTTGGCGCCCAGATCGCTTTCATCCACTTGCAGCTGGGCTTCGGTGCCCACGGTGCCGATGGTTGGCACATCGTCTTCGATATTGATCACAAACAGGCCGCCGGCCGTGCCGAAGCCTTGCACCGGATCGCCGTCGAAATCGGTGGCGGTCAGCAGGCCGGTGAAGTCGATACCCAGCACGTTGCCATTGCCGAACAGTTCGCCGTCATCGCCATTGGCGAGCGCGTGGTCCAGCGGCCCTTGCAGGGTGAAATTGAAACTGCCATCGGCGCCCACTTGCAGGGTGAACACGTCGTAGCCGGGGCCGCTGGCGGTGAGTGTGGTGTAGCTGCCGTCAGCCGACACCACGACGGAATAGGTCAACGCCACGCCGCCCGAGGTCAGTCCCTGGGCATCGAGCACGGCGGTGGCGGCAGCGGTGCCGACCAGGCCGAAGCTGCCAATGCCATCAGCACCAAAGTTCACCAGACTGGTGAGCGAGCCGGGGCCGGATTCCACGCCGACATTCACGGTCTGCGCGGGGTTGCTGTCGGAACCCGGCGCATCGCCGTCTTCGTTGTTGCCCTCGTAGGGCGCGGCAACCGCCACGCCCGGAAGACCTGACTGACCGCTGGCCGGCAATTGGCTCAGCGCGTCTTCATGGACGATGCCGCCCACGAACGGCGAACCCTCACCGCCGGTATTCAATTCGGGGCTGTCGTCGTTGATGCCCACGGCCAGGGTGCCGGTGCTCGGCGTGCCGTTGCCGTCGGTGATGGTGTAATCGAGGTTGAGGTTTAGCGTGTCTTCGGCGCCGGCCACTGGATGATCCAGCGGCAGCTCCAGGTTGAAGTCGAAGGCGCCGGTCAGCGGATTAGTGTTGGTGGCCGTGAATACCACCGGACCGTCAGCGCCGCCTTGGTGGGCCGTGAGCGTCAGGCCGTCGGCGCTGATGACCACGACCAGCGGTTGACCTTGCGAGGTGATGCCAGACAAATCCACCGCGTTCCAGGCGAACGCCCCCGGACCGTCCGGCCCGAAGTTATAACCCAGGCTGCCACTGAGCGAAGCCGGCACGCCGGGCTGGTCGTCGCCGTACGGGCTGCCTTCGATGCTGCCGGGCAGGTCGCTGTCTTCGTCGAGGGAAATGGACACGGTGCCGGCGTCGGGGTCGCCGTCCGGGGCCGCAGGATCAGGATCAGGGAGGTTACGGGCGGCCGGGTCGGGATCGGGAAACTCGGGGCCGCGCGCCAGGCCTTCGGTGGGGAAACCAATGTTCGGGGTCACGGCGCCGCCGACTTCGGTCAGCAGCACGAAGGAACGGCCGCCGCCTGCACCGCCGGGGCCGCCTGCGCCTGCACCCGGGCCGGCAGCGGTGGCTTCACCGGCTTGGGTCGGGTCTTGGCCCGCCTCGATGGCCGCTTGCAGTTGCTCAACGTCAGTCAGGTCGTCCTGGCTGGGCGTGGCCGGTGCAACGGGGTCTTGAACGATCACCTCGTTACCGCTGCCGCCGTTGAGCAGCGCGGTATCCAGTTCCAGGCTGCTTTCGCGGCCCAGGGTGAGTTCGCCGCCATTGGCCAGCGCCACGGCAACGGCGCCTTGAGCGCCGGTGTCCAGTTGTTCGCCCGCGTATACGCGGTCGCCCTCAGTCAACGCGCGTCGCGATCCATCGCTCGCTACCGCAAAGACCTCGCCGATTACTTTACTGACGACACCAATCAACGTAGCCATGATTCCTTCCTCACTACTGCTGCCAACGACCCGTCGACACGCATTTTCAAAAGGGCCAACCGCCTTTCAAAAGCTGAGGAATACGAAAAACCCGCCGAAAGTTAGGCAACGATGATTTGCATCAAAAAGCCATGACGTCAAAAAACTACCGCCCTAGCGCTGCTCAAACTACCGCAGTGTTTCTCCCCGTTCCAGACGCTCGAAACCGCAATTGACCGTGATTTGCAAGTCTCGCCAGCGTCAAAGACCCCGGTAAACGTGACGTGCAGGCAAAAACAATGTGCTCGTTTTCACATACTGCATAAGAATAAATATTCATAAGGTTTGTTCCAAAAATTTCTTAGGTTCTTCTAAAGTTGTTCTTAGCTGGAATGTTACAAGCCTGAAACGGTCTAGTAGGCGCATAAGCCAATTTATTGGCATACCAACACAACGTTCACACCTATGGAGAAGTACCCATGCCTGCAATAAAACCGCTATGGACTAGCGTGCTGTTGGCTGTGGTCTGCGCACAGGCGCGAGGCCATGACCCTGTCCGAAGCCATCCAGAGCACCATCGACACCCACCCCGAGCTGCAAGCCAGCATCAACGACCGCCGAGCGAGCAAGGAGCAAGTCGGCGTCGCACAAGGGGTTACTACCCGGTAGTCGACGCCATCGCCGGTTACGGCCGCGAAGAAACCGACAACCCCACCACCCGCGCGCGCGGCAATGGCCTGAACAGCCACAACAAGGAACAACTCGACTACGGCACCTCGCAGCTGCGCCTGCGGCAAATGCTGTTCGATGGCTTCAACACGCCGAACGAAATTGCTCGCACCGAAGCGGTGGTCAATTCCCGGTCTTATTACATCCAAGGCACCGGCGAAGACTTGGCGCTGCGCACCGTGCAGCTTTACCTCGAAGTGCTGAAACGCCGCGAGATGGTCGACCTGGCCCGCAATAACTTGCAGGCGCACCAGCGCATGGGCGATCAGATCAACCTGCGCAGCGAGCGCGGTGTGGGCAGCAACGCCGACTCCGATCAGTCGTCCGCGCGTTTGGCCCTGGCAGCCAACAACCTCTACACCGAGGAAGTGAACCTGCAGGACGCCGAAGCCAATTTCTTCAGTGCCGTTGGCCGCCCCGCCGATGAGCTGGAAATTCCGGCCTCGATCAAAGGCCAGATTCCCGAAGACGTGAACGAAGCGCGCCAGCGCGTGGTGGATAACAACCCCATGCTGAAATCGGCCCAAGCCGACGTGATCGCCGCCGAGAAACAATACGAAGTGGCCAAGTCGCCCTTCTACCCACGTTTCGACGCCGAGTTGGCGGCCAACGCCAACAACAACACCGCCGGCGACGAAGGCCATGACAACAACTGGCGTGCGGGCGTGGTGATGACCTACAACCTGCTCAACGGCGGCCGCGACAAGGCCAACCTGCAATCCACCGCCTACCAAATCAACCAGGCGATGGACATCCGCAACAACGCCCTGCGTCAGATCAACGAGAACGTGACCCTGGCCTGGAACGCCCTGCGCAACGCCCGCCTGCAGACGCCGCTGGCCCGTGACTACGCCGACTACACCAAGCGTGTACGCATGGCCTACCAAGACCAATTCGGCCTGGGCCAACGCACCCTGCTCGACCTCCTCGACAGCGAGAACGAACTGTTCACCGCCAACCGTCGTTACGTGGAAGTGCGCTACACCGAGGAATTCTCGATGTACCGCCTGCAATCGGCCATGGGCGAGCTGCTGCGCAAGCAAGGCACCGTGCTGCCCGCCGAAGCGACCGCGCTCAACGAAGTGAAAAGCACCGCGCAATTGCCGTCGATGAAATAAGCGACGGCAGCCAGCCGCCCCACCCGCCCTTGTAGGAGCGGCTTCAGCCGCGATGCCCTTGATCTTCAATCCAGAGCATCGCGGCTGAAGCCGCTCCTACAACAGTGCATGGGTGGCGCCGGGTCCCGCTGTATCAGCCCTCGGTGAACTCGCTGAATAATTTGTCTGAACCACAGTGGCACAGTGCGATCAGACAGCAGTCAGCCGAGTGCTCAAGGTCTGAATGAGGAGTAGTGAGACTGTGACCACCATGGAACGGACCGGCCCGTCCGGCGACCCGCGTTTAGACCACGATGACCCGCTGCTCGATGGGTTGTTGATCTTGTGCAACCTGCACAACTGCTCAGCCAGCCGTGGCAGTTTGAGTGCCGGCTTGCCGATGCCTGAACAACGTCTGAGCCCCGATTTATTACCTCGCGCTGCAGCCCGCGCCGGCTTGCAAGGCCGCTTGCTGCGCCGTGAGTTGAATGCCATTTCCGCCCTTAACCTGCCGGTGCTGTTGGTGCTCAAGGGCGGCCGCTGCGCCGTGCTGCGCGAGTGGCGCGCCGATGGTCAGGCGCTGATTTTGCCCAGCGAGGCCGAAGGCGGCGAGCAATGGGTAAGCCGCGAGCTGCTGCAAGCCGAGTACGCCGGCCAGGCGCTGTTTGCCCGGCCGCGCCATGAACTGGAAGACCTGCGCACGCCGCTGGTGCCGCGTGTGGAAGCGTGGTTTCGCGACACCTTGAAACTGTCGCGCTGGCTGTATGCCGACGCCATTCTCGCCAGCCTGCTGATCAACCTGCTGGGCATGATGGTGCCGCTGTTTGTGATGCAGACCTACGACCGCGTGGTGCCCAACCAGGCCATTTCGACCTTGTGGGTGCTGTCCATCGGTTTGCTGTTGGGCACGATGTTCGAATTGCTGCTGCGGGTGCTGCGTTCCCATCTGCTGGATGTCGCCGGCAAGAAAACCGACGTGGTGCTCTCGGCCACCTTGTTCGAGCGCATCACAGGTATGTCGATGATCGCCCGGCCCGCCAGCGTCGGCGGTTTCGCCCAGAGCATTCACGACTTCCAGGGCCTGCGCGAGTTTCTCACCGCCGTGACCCTGACCAGCATTATCGACCTGCCCTTCGCCCTGCTGATGATTGTGGTGATTGGTCTGCTCGGCGGCTGGATTGTGGTGATTCCCCTGCTGGCCTTTCCCATCACGATTATTTTCGCCCTGATTATTCAGTCGCGCCTGCGCGACACCGTGCAGAAAAGCCTGGCCCTGGGCGCCGAGCGTCAGGCCTTGCTGATTGAAACCCTCAGCGGCCTGGAAACCCTGAAAGCGTGCAGCGCCGAAAGCGAGCGGCAGCACAAATGGGAAACCACCCACGGCGCCATGACCCGCCTCGATGCCCATGCGCGCAACCTGTCGGCGCTGGCTACCAACGGCACGCTGTTCCTCCAGCAGTTCTCCGGCATGGCGACGATCATTGCCGGCGTGTACCTGATTATCGACGGCAACCTTAGCGTCGGCGCCCTGGTGGCCTCGTACATGCTTGGCAGCCGCGTGATGGCGCCGCTGGGCCAAATTGCCGGCCTGATTACGCGCTACCAACAAGCGCAAATCACCATGCGCAGCACCGACGCCATGATGTCCATGCCGCAAGAGCGCCAAGCCAAACAGCGGCCGCTGGAGCGCACCCAACTCAAGGGCGCGCTGGACATGCACAAGGTCAGCTTTACCTACCCCAACGCCAGCGGCCCCGCCCTGGTCGGCGCCAGCCTGCATATGCAGCCGGGCGAGCGCATCGGCATCATCGGCCGCAGCGGCTCGGGCAAAAGCACCCTGGCGCGGTTGATCATGGGCTTCTACACACCCGAAGAAGGCCAATTGCTGCTCGACGGCCTCGACCTGCGCCAACTCGACGTCGCCGACTTGCGCCACCAGATCGGCTACGTCGCCCACGACCTGCCGCTGCTGTCGGGCAGCCTGCGCGACAACCTCACCCTCGGCGCCCGTTACGTGAGCGATGCACGCATGCTCGAAGTGGCGGAAATGACCGGCGTCAGCGAACTCGCCCGCCAACATCCGCAAGGTTTTGAGCGCCCGGTGGGCGAGCGCGGCCAACTGCTTTCCGGCGGCCAGCGCCAGGCGGTATTGCTGGCCCGCGCGCTGCTGCTGGACCCACCGATTCTGGTGCTCGACGAGCCCACCAGCGCCATGGACAACGCCAGCGAAGAAGCCCTCAAAGCCAAGCTGCACACCTGGATTCAAGGCAAAACCGTGCTGCTGATTACCCACCGCACCTCGATGCTCAGCCTGGTCGACCGTCTGGTGGTGCTCGACAACGGCCAAGTGATGGCCGACGGGCCGAAAGATGCGGTTATCGACGCCCTGCGCAAAGGCCGCATCGGCCAGGCCTCGGTATGACGTCAACTGATGAGTGTTAACGGAAAAAACATGGACCTGAGCCAACCGCCACGCGGGTACTTTTCAAGCCTGCGGCAGAAAAAACAGGACACCGAGTTCATGCCGGAAGTGGACGGCGTGGTGCGCGAAGATTCACCCTGGCTGTCGCGCATCACCTTGTGGGTGACCTGCGGCCTGCTGCTCACCGCTCTCGGCTGGGCGCACTTTGCCGTGCTCGATGAAGTGACCACCGGCGAGGGCAAAGCCATTCCCTCGAGCAAAGTGCAGGTGATCCAGAACCTGGAAGGCGGCATCGTCACCGAAATTTTCGTGCGCGAAGGCCAGATGGTGAACAAGGGCGACAAGCTCATGCGTCTGGATGACACGCGGTTTTTATCCAACCGTGGCGAAACCGAAGCCGACCGCATGGCGTTGGTAGCGCGGGTGGAACGCTTGTCTGCCGAAGCCGAAGGCCGGCCCATGCAGCTGTCTGCCGACGTTCTGGAAAAGGCGCCGCAACTGGCCGCCGATGAACTGGCGCTGTACAGCTCGCGGAAAAAACACCTGGAAAGCGAGCAGCGCACCCTCAACGAACAACTGCGGCAGAAAACCCAGGAGCTGGCCGAGTTTCGCTCCAAGGTTGAGCAATACCGCTCCAGCCTCGGCTTGTTGCAGCAAGAGCTGAACATGTCCGAGCCATTGGTGGGCACCGGCGCGATTTCACCGGTGGAAATTCTGCGCTTGCGCCGCAGCGCCGTGGAAATTCGCGGCTCGCTGAATTCCACCTCGCTGGCCATTCCGCGCGCCGAGGCGGCCATCGACGAAATCAAAAGCAAGATGCAGGAATCCGACCTGGCGTTCCGCTCCGACGCCTCGAAAGAGCTCAACGAAAAGCGCACCGAACTGCAAAAAATCACCGCCACCAGCGTCGCGATTGACGACCGCGTCAGCCGTACCACCGTCACCTCGCCGGTGCACGGCATCATCAAAACGCTGAAGATCAACACCATCGGCGGCGTGGTGCAGCCCGGTAGCGACATGCTGGAAATCGTGCCGCTGGAAGACAACCTGCTGATCGAAGCGCGGGTGCGCCCACAAGACGTCGCGTTCCTGCACCCCGGCCAAAGCGCCATGGTCAAGTTCACCGCTTACGACTACACGATTTACGGCGGGCTGAAAGCCAAGCTGGAACTGATCAGCGCCGACACCGTGACCGACGACAAGGGCAACAGCTTCTACTTGATCCAGGTGCGCACCGACAAAAACCACCTGGGAACCGACGAGCATCCGCTGCTGATCATTCCCGGCATGGTGGCCAACGTCGGCATCATCACCGGGCATAAAAGCGTGCTGGATTACCTGCTTAAACCCGTGCTCAAAGCCCGTTCCGAAGCGATGCGCGAGCGCTAAGGCGCCCCGCTCGCCTGGCGGTTACGGCCGCCACACCGCCGCTTCAATATCGAGTTTTTTCGGCAGCAACCGATTGGCCAGAAATAGATCGGCCGTGGCTTGCTGTGCCTGCACAATCTCGGCGCTGACCGCCATCGGCGGCGACGGCGGACGATGGCTGAAGCTGCGTTCGATCACCGCTGGCGACAAGCCCATAAAGCTGGAAAGCAGCGCAATGCTGGCGGCTTTGTCAGTACGGATCAGCGCTTCGGCTTTGCCCAGTTCATCCAGCAACGCCGGAATAAACTGCGGATTCGCCTCGGTATAAGGCCGCGCCGCCGGGAAGAATGGCCCAATCAGGCCCAACCCTTCGCCATTGGCCAGCAGGCGCGCCTTACCTTCCAGTTCCAGCGCTGAATAGTAAGGATCCCAAATCACCCAGGCGTCGACACTGCCCTGCTCGAACGCCGCGCGGGCGTCGGCGGGCGACAGGTACACCGGCTGAATATCGCTAAATGCCAGGCCGGCTTTGTTCAGCGCCCGCAGCAGCAAATTGTGCGAGTTGGAGCCTTTCTGAAAGGCGACCTTTTTGCCCTTTAACTCGGCCACGCTGTGAATCGGGCTGGCATTGCCGACCACAATCACCTCGGCTTGCGGCTTGGCCGGCTCGGCGGCGATGTAGAGCAAATCGGCGCCGGCCGCCTGGGCGAACAGCGGCGGAATATCGCCGGTGGAACCCACGTCAAGGGCGCCGATATTCAGCGCTTCGAGCATCTGCGGCCCGGCCGGAAATTCAATCCATTTAATCTGCGTGTTGGCAAAGCGCTGCTCCAGCAGCTTGTGCTCTTTGGCCAACACCAGACTCGCCGAGCCTTTCTGATAGCCGATGCGCAGCGTGGCCGGATCGGCCAACGCCAATTGACTGCACGCGGCGAGCAGCCACAGCGCGGTAAAACGTTTTAATAGGCGCATGTCATTCCCAGTCGGTGGACGGTTTTTCCCAGAGGTTGATTCCGCCTTCGACGGCGTAGCGGTCGATCTCGGCCAGCTCCTCGGCGCTAAAGGCCAGGTTGTTCAGCGCCGCGACGTTTTCCACGATCTGCTCAGGATGGCTGGCACCAATCAGGGCCGAGGTCACGCGTGGGTCGCGCAAGGTCCAGGCCAGGGCCAGTTGCGCCAGGCTTTGGCCACGGCGCTTGGCGATTTCATTCAGCGCGCGGGCGCGTTCGATGTTGGCTTCGGACAAATGCTCGGGACGCAGCGAGGCGCCGCCCGGCCGGTTTACGCGCGAATCTTGCGGCACGCCATCGAGGTATTTGTCGCTGAGCAAGCCCTGGGCCAGGGCGGTGAACACGATGACGCCGGCGCCCACCTCGTCGGTGGCATCGAGCAGGTCTTTTTCGATCCAGCGGTTAAGCAGGTTGTACGCAGGCTGATGAATCAGCAGCGGCACGTTGCGCTCGCGCAGCAAGGCGGTGATCTCGCGGGTTTTTCCCGCCGAGTAAGACGAGATGCCGATGTACAACGCCTTGCCCTGCTCGACGATGCTCGCCAGCGCGCCGGCCGTTTCTTCCAACGGCGTGTGCGGGTCGAAGCGGTGCGAATAGAAGATATCGACGTAATCCAGGCCCAAGCGCTGCAGGCTTTGGTCGAGGCTGGAAATCAGGTACTTGCGCGAGCTGCCGCCTTGGCCGTAGGGACCGGGCCACATGTCCCAGCCGGCCTTGGTGGAAATGATCAGCTCGTCGCGGTGCGCGGCGAAATCTTCCTTGAGCAGGCGACCGAAATTGGTTTCTGCGCTGCCATAGGGCGGGCCGTAGTTGTTAGCCAGGTCGAAGTGATTGATGCCCAGATCAAACGCCGTGCGCAGCAACGCGCGCTGGGTGGAAATCGGCGTGGCATCGCCGAAGTTGTGCCACAGGCCGAGGGACAGCGCCGGCAATACCAGGCCGCTGCGGCCGACGCGGCGGTAGGGCATGGATTGGTAGCGGTCGGGGTTGGCGAGGTAGGTCATGGGGTGGTCTCTTGGTTTCAGGAATCGAGGCTAAAGCCTCTCTCACAGAGAAATGCGTTCACTGTAGGAGAGGCTTCAGCCTCGATCTTTTGATGTCATTGGCTGAAAAACGGATTCACCGGCCGAGTCAGGCCCAGGTGCTCACGCAGGGTGCTGCCCTGATACTGAGTGCGAAACAAGCCTCGCCGTTGCAGCTCCGGCACCACAAAATGGGCGACGTCTTCCAACCCGGCCGGCAAGTGCGGCACCAACACGTTGAAGCCATCCGCCGCGCCGCCTTCGAACCAGGCCTGCAACTCATCGGCGATGTCGCTTCCGGTGCCGATCAAGCTGTAGTGCCCTCTTCCACCGGCAATACGCCGGCCCAGTTGCGCCAGGCTCAGGTTCTCGGCGCCGGCCAGTTCGGTGAGCAATTTCTGCCGGCTCTGCTGACCGTTTTCGGTGAGCGGTAAATCGGGCAGCGGGCCGTCCAGCGGATAACCCGACAAATCAAAATTGCCCAACATGCGTCCCAGTAAGGCGACGCCCACCTGTGGCTCGACCAACTCCTGAAACTGCTCGAATTTCTCCTGCGCTTCGTCACGGCTCTGGCCGACCACCACAAACACGCCGGGCATGATTTTCAGCGCGTCGGGCTCGCGGCCAAAGGCGCCCATGCGCCCTTTCACATCGGCATAAAACGCCTGCGCTTTGGCCAAAGAGGTTTGCGCGGTGAACACCACTTCCGCCGTTTCCGCCGCCAGGGCGCGACCGGTTTCCGAAGAACCGGCCTGCACGATGACCGGCCGACCTTGCGGCGAGCGGGCGACGTTAAGCGGACCGCGCACGCTGAAATGCTCGCCGCTGTGGTTGAGCACGTGCAGCTTGGCCGGGTCGTAGAACTGGCCGGACTGTTTGTTCTGCACAAAGGCATCGTCGGCCCAGCTGTCCCACAGGCCGGTAACCACCTGATGGAATTCGCGGGCGCGGGCGTAGCGCTCGGCGTGGGGAATATGCGCATCGCGGCCGAAATTGAAGGCTTCGGCGGCGGCATCCGAAGTGACCAGGTTCCAGCCTGAGCGGCCACCGGATAAGTGATCCAGCGAGGCGAATTTACGCGCCACGTGGTAAGGCTCGTTGTAGCTGGTGGTGACCGTGCTGATCAGCCCGATGCGCTCGGTCACCGCACTGAGCGCGGCCAGCAACGTCAGCGGCTCGAAGTACACCGAACGTGAGGTGTGGCTGGCAATGTCGTCGGTGCTGGCGGCCACGCTGTCGGCGACAAACACCGCATCGAAACAGGCCGCCTCGGCGATTTGTGCGGTGCGTTTGTAGCTGGCGAAATCCAGCGGATTGGCCTGCACGTCGGGGTGGCGCCAGGCGGCGATGTGGTGCCCGCCGGCCATGAGGAAGGCGCCAAGGCTGAGTTGGCGGGTGGGGGTGGTCATGGGTTTGGGTTTCCTGGTGGTGCTTTTTGGGTTGTTTAAGGTCAAGGGCATCGCGGCTGAAGCCGCTCCTACAGGGGTGGCGTTGTCTGAACGAATTTCGTTGCCCCTACGTCCGTCATCCTCGCGCACGCGGGGATCCAGAATTGTCCGGCGGACGGTGCTCGTCACAAGATTCTGGATCCCCGCGTGCGCGAGGATGACGGTGGGGTTGTTCAACGTAATGGTCAGGCTCGAACCTCAAAATCCTTCCGCACCTCAACCCCAAAGTACCGCTCATCATCCCTCGGCACCGAGCGATACCCGTAGTTGGCGCCGCTATACGCCAGCCCATTCGAGTAGCGCCTACAGGGGGTGGGTTGTCGGAAGCGAATTTCTTTGCCCCTACACCCGTCATCCTCGCGCAGGCGGGGATCAGAGTTTTGTGACGAGCACCGTTCGACGGGCCATACTGGATCCCGAATCGTCGGACCGCCGCCTTCGCGAGGATGACGGTGGTGGGTTTTGAGAGGTTTGTTAAACCTCAAAAATCCTTCCGCACCTCAACCCCAAAATACCGCTCATCATCCCTAGGCACCGAGCGATACACGTAGTCAGCGCCGCTGTACGCCAGCCCATTCGAGTAGCGCCTACAGGGGTGGGTTGTCGGAAACGAATTTCTTTGCCCCTACATCCGTCATTCCCGCGCAGGCGGGAATCCAGAGTGTTGTGACGAGCACCGTTCGACGGGCCATTCTGGATCCCCGCCTTCGCGAGGATGACGGTGGTGGGTTTTGAGAGGTTTGTTAAACATCAAAAATCCTTCCGCGCCTCAACCCCAAAATACCGCTCATCATCCCTAGGCACCGAGCGATAAACGTAGTTGGCGCCGCTATACGCCAGCCCATTGGAATAACTCTTGTCCGCCAGATTCTTGCCCAGCACCGCTACGCGCCAGCCGTCGTTGTAGTCGGCCAATGCCACGCTGGCGTTCCAGATGCCGTAGGCGCCCTGGATGGTGTTGGCGTTCTGGTCGAGGCTGTATTGCACGTGGTCTTGCCAGGCGTAGTCGGTGCTCAGTTCGATATCCAGGCCGTTGTCGAGCGGGATGGTGTAGTCGCCGCGTACGTAGGTTTTCCAGTCCGGGCTGTAGGGCAGCGGTTTGCCGTTGATGTCGCACGAGGCGGCGGCGCCGACCGGGCAGCTGAATTCGTCGACGCGCGCTTTGGTGTAGGCCACGGCGCCGGAGAATTTCAGTTGGCTGGTGGCTTGCAGGCTCACATCCAGTTCCACGCCTTCGGTTTTCACGCTGCCGGCGTTGATCAGGCGGGTTACCACGGCGCCGGCCACCACGTCGTAGAAGTTGGCCTGGTAGTTGTCGTACTCGGTGTGGAACGCAGCCAGGTTGGCGGTCAGGCGATTGTTGAAGGCGGTGCTTTTCAGGCCCACTTCCCAGGAGTTGGAGGTTTCCGGTTTCAACGCTTCGGTGTCACGCGGCTGCATGTTGAAGAACACGTTGTAGGCCGGGCCTTTGTAGCCACGCGAGTAGGTGATGTAGCTGGTCAGGTTGTCGTTGATGTCGTATTGGAACCCGGCACGGCCGGTAAAGCCGTCTTCGTCCACCGAGCCGTTGCTGGCGTAGCTCGGCTGAATGCCAGTGGCCGCGGCGGTCGATACGCGCTGGTGTTTGTATTCCAGGTCATCGTGGGTCCAGCGCAGGCCGAGAATGCCGCGAAAGTCGTCGGTGAAGTTGAAGGTGTTTTCACCGAACACGGCGTAGCTGTCGTTGGTGGCTTCGTAGTCGGCGCGGCCGCGTTGGGTGACAAAGCTGACCGGCGTGACGGCGCGCTGGTAGCTCTCTTCACTTTTGCCGTGCATGTAAAACGCGCCGAGCACGTATTCGTTGAATTCACCTTTGGGCGAGGCCAGGCGCAGTTCTTGTGAGTATTGGTCGTAGTCGAGCTGACCTTTGTCGTGGGATTGCGGGAAGCCGACCGCCACTTGCGCCAGGCGGTCGCCGTCCTGGTACTGGGTGTTGTTCCAGCCGCGCCAGGCGGTGATGGAGGTCAGCGTGTAATCGCCGAGGCTCCAGTCCACTTGGCCAGACAAACCCTGGTTGCGGTCGTAGACGCGGGTGTTGAAGTCGCTGTTGATGCTGCGATTGTGGTCGCTGGGGCTAACGCTGCTGCCCAGAGCGGTGCCAAACGCGGGGCTGGCTTGGGTGATGACGCCGTTGGGAATGGTGTCTTTGCCATCGGTGTAGTCGGCGATCAGGGTGACTTTTACGTCGTCGTTCGGCTCGATTTCCAACTTGCCGCGCGCGCCTTTGCGGTCGTAGCCGTTGACGTCATGGCCGTTGTATTCGTTCTCGACGTTGCCGTCGTACGTGCCCAGCAAGGTGGTGAGCGAGCCTTTCACGGTGTCGGTCAGGCGCCCGCCAATACCAAAGCGCAGGCGGTTTTCGTTGCCGCCGCCGAAGTGCGAGTAATCGACGTAACCGTGGGTTTCTTCCGGCGCTGCTTTGCTGACGATGTTCAGCACGCCGGCCGAGGCGTTTTTGCCAAACAGCGTGCCTTGCGGGCCGCGCAGCACTTCGATGCGTTCCAGGTCGAGCAGGTCCAGCGTCGACTGACCGGGGCGGCCAAGCACCACGCCATCGATCACAGTCGCCACGGTGGGCTCAATGCCCGGCGAGGTGGTGATGGTGCCCACGCCACGGATAAACAACGAGGTGTCTTTGTTCGAGGCGCCGCTGCGGTAGTTGAGCGTGGGCACTTGCTGAACGATGCTCGAGACGTTGTTGCGGTTGTCGCGCTCAAGCTGTTCGCCATCGACCACCGACACCGCCACCGGCACCTTTTGCAGCGACTCTTCGCGGCGGGTGGCGGTAACCGTAACGGTGCTCAGGGTGGGCGCTTGCTCGGCGCTTTCGGTTGGCTCAGACGGCTCGGCGGCAACGCTGTACTGGCCCAGCGCGGCGAGCAAAACGGCCAGGGCCAACGGACTGCGACGCGGAAAAGTGGATGCTGCGGTGTTCATGGTGGACTGCCCCTTTAAAGACCCAGACGTGGCCCACTGCTGCGGTGGGCTCTGTAGAGCGCTGTCGGTGTCTGGTCTCGCTCGTACGAGTGGCAGTGCGTGGCGACAGCGCGGCGCTTGTTAGCGCTAACATCACCAGTATCAACGGGGCATTTATAGACCGTCAAATACTAATAAATTACTTTTATATTCCATAAAGTGATTTAGCGCGGATCTTTTGTTAGCGCTACCAAATGCAGTAAGGTGGCCGCCACTCCCCTCGCCCAGGATCGGCTTTTACCGTGAGCAGCGACAAAGAAACCACCCGCAAACGCCGTGGCGCCGGGCGTGTGACGTTAAGCACCGTGGCCAAGCAGGTGGGTGTTTCGGCCATCACCGTGTCGCGCTATTTCAACCAGCCGGAACAGGTATCGCCCGAACTGCGCGAGCGCATTCACGCGGTGGTCGCCGAGTTGGGCTATGTGCCCAATCTGGTGGCCGGCGGGCTGGCTTCAGCCCGTGGGCGCATCGTCGGCATGGTGGTGCCAAACATCTCCGGGCCGATCTTTGCCAACACCATTCAGGGCTTCAGCGACACCTTGGCCGCGCACGGGTATCAGTTGCTGTTGGCCTCCAGTTATTTCTCGGAAGACCAGGAAGAAAATGCCGTGCGGGCGTTTCTCGGTTGGTCGCCTGCGGCCTTGGTGGTGACCAGCCATTTCCACTCGCCGGGCACCGACAAAATGCTCGCCGAGGCGGACATTCCGGTGGTGGAAATCTGGGATTACCAGCCCGAGCGCAGCCCCATGCAGGTCGGCTTTCTGCACCACGACGTGGGCGTACGCGCCGCGCGCTATCTGCTGGACAAGGGCTACCAGCGCATCGCCTTCGTGCAGAACAGCGCGGCCGGCGACTTCAGCGCCCTGGAACGCCGCGACGGTTACGCGCAAACCCTGCGCGAAGCTGGCCGCGAGCCCTGGGTGTTCGTGCCCAGCAGCGACGCCACGCCCTTTGAAGGCGGAAAGCAGGCGATGGACGCGCTGATGAACCGCACCCCGCGCCCCGACGCGATCATCTTCGCCAACGACAACGTTGCCGCTGGCGGCCTGCTCGCCGGCCAGCGCGCCGGTTTGCGCATTCCCCAAGACTGCGCCGTGGTGGGCTTTGGCGATTACGCCTTCGCCGAAATGCTGCTGCCGAGCCTGACCACCATCAAACCGCCCGCCCGGCAAATTGGCGAAGTGGCAGCGCGGCGGGTGTTGCAGGCGTTGGGGGTGATCGAGGGGGATGAGCCGTTGCAGCAATTGAATTTGCTGGAATGTGAACTGGTGGAGCGGGAAAGCGCTTAAAATGCGCGGCCTTGGGGGGGTCGCGTTTTGCCGATGGTACGGCGCTCCCCTCACGATTCTGGATCCCGAATCGTCGGACCGCCGCCTGCGCGGGGATGACGGTGGTAATCCAAACGACTCCGTCATCCCCGCGAAGGCGGGGATCCAGAATCTTGAATGTAACGCCGTCTCAAGCCTAACCGCCCCACCCGATTGGAACCCCCCGCTCAATGCACGCCCGCACCCTCATGTCCCTCCCCCTGCTCGCCCTCGCCCTCGGCGGTTTTGTAGTCGGCAGCAGTGAATTCATCATCATGGGCTTGCTGCCCGAACTCGCCGCCGACCTGAATGTGAGCCTGGCCGACGCCGGCCTGCTGGTCAGCGCTTACGCCCTGGGCGTGGTGGTCGGCGCGCCGTTGCTGGGGCCGATGCTCGACCGCGCGCCACGCCGGCAAGCGGTGATCGCGCTGATGTTTATGTACACCTTGGGCAACCTGGCCTGCGCCCTGGCGCCGGATTATCACTGGCTGCTCGCCGCGCGCTTGGCCACGGCCATCAGCCATGCCGGCTTCTTTGGCTGCGCCACCCTGCTCGCCCGCGACCTCGCGCCGCCCCATCGCCAGGCCTCGGCCATGGCCATGGTGATCAGCGGCCTGACCATCGCCAACGTGCTCGGCGTGCCGCTCGGGGCCTGGCTGGGGCAAACCACGAACTGGCGCGTGACGTTTTTCGTGGTGGCCGGTATCGGGGCGCTGACGGTGATCGCGCAATTTATCTGGCTGCCGCCCACTGCCCGGCCGGTGCGCAGCGCGAGCGGCAGCTGGAGCGGCATCTTCCGCCGCCCGGTGTTGCATACCTTGCTGGTGTGCAGCCTGACGTCGGTGTCGCTGTTTACCGTGTTCACCTATATCAGCCCGTTCCTGCGGGAAGTCACCGGCTTTACGCCAGACCAAAGCAACGGCGCGCTGTTGCTGATGGGCGTCGGTTTGACCCTGGGCAACGTGCTTGGCGGGCGCCTGGCTGATCGCGGTGTGCAGCGCGCCGTGCCGATGGCCTTGGCCTGCGGAGCGCTGATGGTGTTGGGTTTGTACCTGTTCGGGCAGTGGCAACTGCCGACCCTAGCGATTCTGCTGTGCTGGGGCATCGCCACCTTTGCGGTGTCCACACCGCTGCAATTGCTGCTGGTGGAGCAAGCCGGTGAATCGGCCAGCCTGGCTGCCACGCTGAGTCACGCGGCATTCAACTTGGGCAACGCGGCAGGCGCCTGGTTTGGCGGTTTGTGGTTAAGCGCGCACCTGGGCTTGCCGCTGCTGCCGGTGTTCGGCGTGTTGCTGCTGGCGCTCAACTTCGCCGTGGCCTGGTGGCTGCCACGGCTCAAAGCGGTGCCGCACGACATTCCGCTGCATTAATCGACGGCGGCGCGGCGGCTGGCGCTGGGAATCAGGTCGAGCAACAAGGCCAGCACCACCGCCGCCCCGCCGATGACAAACAGCAGCGTGTAGTTGCCGTGACTCAGGGCGTACAGGTACGAATAGGCGTAACCGGCCAGCGCCTGGAACAAGGCAAACGCCGTGGTGGCGCGGCTCCAGGCGTGGTTCTGCGCGCTTAGGTCGCCCGGCAGCAAATGCTGAATACGGCCGAGGTTGACTGGCACGATGCCGGGCGGAAACGAGCCGATCACCAACACCGCCGCCACCAAGGCCGGCACGCTGTGGTCCAACGCCAACAAGGCAATCGCCAGCGCCTGAATACCAAGCACCACGCGGCTGGTGGTGGCAAACCCGATGCGGTCGGCCAAGGCGCCGTACACCATCGGCCCCAGAATCGCGCCAATGCCGTAGACCACCCACACCATCGCGCTCCAATGCGCACCCCATTGCAGGCCGCGCGCCACGTAGTCGACTAGAAACACCATCATCGGCACCAACGCCACGGCCATCAGCGCGTATTGGGCGTAGAGCAGTTTCATGGCGGTCGGCGTTTTGCTTTCGGTGCCGGCGGTAATGACCGGCGTTGGCGTCGCCACGGTCGGCCAGCCGCTCCAGCTCACGGCGGTGAGCACGGCGAACAGCACACCGAGACCGATCCAGGTTTGTTGCAGGCCGAGGTTCAGCAGCAGCGGCACCAAGGTGCCCGAGGCGGCGATGCCCAGGCCGAGACCCAGGAAAATCGCGCCGCTGGCCAGGCCTTTGCGCGCACCGGGAATAAACGGCAGCACGCTGGTGGCGGCCAGCACCATGATCGCGCCGCCCGCCAGCCCGGAAACGAAGCGCCAGGCGAAGAACCACAACACCGACACCGGAAACGCGCAGGCCAGAAACGCCAGCGAGGCGAACAGCATCATCACCCGCAGCGTCCATGGCCCACCGAGGCGGCGCGCGATAGGCCGACCGCTAAGCGCGCCGGCCAGGTAACCGACCAGGTTGGCAGCGCCGAGGTACATCACGTCATTGGCGGCGAACCACTGCGCTTCGATCAGCGAGGGAATCAAGGGCGTATAGGCGAAACGCGCCAGACCGATGCCGACCAGGCTGGCGCACAGGCCGGCGATAATCGCGTGCATCACGCTGGGTTGGCGGGGGCCGCTGTCGCTGTGGGTGACGCTGGCTTCACTGGTCATTCGAGGCTCGCTTGGCAAAAAGGCTGATCGGCTGTCCACGCCATCTTTGACATACCTGTCATGCTTGCTAGTGTTGTGAGCAACGAAGCGCCTGTCAAGGCATTATTGACAGACCTGTCAAACAAGAGTGAAATTGCCGCCATGGCCGGAATACGACAGTTCAACGAAGACCAAACCCTCGAACGCGCGCTGGAAGTTTTCTGGCGTAAAGGCTTCGGCGCGACCTCCATGCCGGAACTTGCCGAAGCCACGGGCGTGCAACGTGGCTCGCTGTACAACGCCTACGGCGACAAGCAAGGCTTGTTTCTCGCCGTGTTCGCTCGCTACAAAGCAGGCTTTCTGGCCGCTGCCGGCGAAACCCTGACCTCCCCCGACACCCGCGAAGCGCTCAAAGCCTTTTTCACCTTTGCCATCGCCTCGATGAAATCCGGCGAAGCGGCGCGCGGCTGTTTGTCGACCAAAACCACGGTGGATGAAAACGCCAGCGCAGAGCCGATTCGTGACGTGCTGCGCGGCATGGTCGACGGGCTGGAAGGTTTGCTTGCCGAGCGCCTGAGCCAGGCCACCGAGCCGCTGGCGTTGCCCATTGAAGACGCCGCGCGGCTGCTGGTGACGCTCACGCGCGGCATCGTGGTGATCGAACGTCTGTACCCGGACACCGCGCGGTTGCAGGCCACGGCGGATTCGCTGGTCGACCTGATCGTGCCCGCTGGCGCCTGATTTCACGCGTACGCCACAGCCGGGGCCTTGCGCAGGTTGTATTGGGCGATCAACCGCATCACATAGCCGATCTTCAGCGCCGTTGGGCCGAGAATCACACCGGCGTGGGCGGCGACCAGCGTGGGCAGATTCAAACTGCCCTCGTAGCCGTAGGCGACGAACACACCGACCAGCAACACCACCAGGCCCGCCATCAGCAATTGGTTGGACAGGTGCATCACGTTTTTCGGACTGCTCAGGTAGGCAAACATGGGTGAATCTCCGAGTGAACGCCGGAAAGGCTTTCCGTTGCGTACCCAGGACTAATCAGAATGCGTGCCACATTTTTTATTGATCCAAATCAATAAATTAGCCGTTAGCGCAGTCACAACGACTCACCCTGAGTGCGAGTCAATTTGACCGTGTGAAGTCATATGGACCCTGCTAATCGGCGCGCAAAACCTCACCTATACTCCTTCCACTGCCCTCCTACGGACGTCGCCATGCTGCCCCGAATAGTCGGTTTGTTGCTGGCCCTGCTCGGCGCCAGCGCGTTGGCTGCCCCGCCTGTTTTTAATTTGTACATTCCCGACGCCATGCCGCTAGCCGCCCCTAACGACCCATTGGGCCATGGGCTGGTGGGCGACGCCGTGCTGGAAGCGGCAGCGCTGGCGGGGTACCGGGTGAACATTATTTCCGAGCCGTGGCTGCGGGCGCAAAAGCGCGTGCGGGAGGGGAAAAATTTACTGATTCTGCCGCTGTCGCGAACGCCGGGTCGGGAAACCCAGTACACCTGGATCGCCTCCGTGCTGCCGCTGCCCCGGGCGTTTTTTAGCTTCAGCGAACCGCTGAAAAATTTCGAGCAAGCGCGCACGGAGTACAAGCGCATTGGTGTTGGCATCGGCTCGGCGCAAGAGGAAATTCTGCTCAGCCAAGGGTTTAGCCGCGAGCAGATTTATCCGCTGCAACTGGGCGACAAGCCGCTTCGGCTGCTGGAGTTAAAACGCATCGACGCCTGGTTCACCACCGTGCCCGAAGGCCAGTTCGCCTGGAACCGCAACACCCGCGACCCGCTGCTGATGAGCCCAGAAATGGCGACCACGGAAATGTACCTGGCGTGTTCAAAAACCTGCGACGCCACGGTGATCAAACGCATGCGCGCCGCCATTGCCAAACTGCGCGCCAATGGCGGCGTAGAGCGCATCCGCGAGCGCTATATGAACCCGCCGACGAAATAGTCGGGGGTTAAATGCCGTGGCGACCCGGATCTTCCGGCGGCGCCGGCTCTTCTTCGATGTCTTCCAGCTTCAACTCCATGCCCCAATCGCTGGCTTGCGCCACTGGCGCGACGGGCGCCACCGGAGCAGCCACCGGCGCCGCAGCCACGGCGGGCGTCTCGCGGTAGAGCTTGAGTTTGAGGCGCACGTTGTTGGCCGAGTCGGCGTTTTTCACCGCTTCTTCTTCATCAATCGCCCCCTCGTTAACCAGCTCGATCAGCGCCTGGTCGAAGGTCTGCATGCCCAGGTTGCGCGATTTCTCCATGATTTCCTTGATCTCGCTAAGCTCGCTGCGCTTGATCAAATCACGCACCGTCGGCGTGCCGAGCAGCACTTCCACCGCTGCACGACGCTTGCCGTCGGTGGTTTTCACCAAGCGTTGAGAAACGAAGGCTTTGAGGTTATTGCCCAGGTCGTTGAGCAACTGCGGGCGGCGCTCTTCGGGGAAGAAGTTGATGATGCGGTCCAGCGCCTGGTTGGCGTTGTTGGCGTGCAAAGTGGAGATCGCCAAGTGCCCGGTGTCGGCGAAGGCCAGGGCGTGTTCCATGGTTTCGCGGTCGCGAATCTCGCCGATGAGGATGACGTCTGGCGCCTGGCGCAGGGTGTTCTTCAGGGCGGCGTGGAAGCTGCGGGTGTCTACGCCCACTTCGCGCTGGTTGATGATCGATTTCTTGTGCCGGTGCACGTACTCGACCGGGTCTTCGATGGTGATGATATGACCGCCGCTGTTGCGGTTGCGGTAGTCGATCAGCGCCGCCAGCGAGGTGGATTTACCCGAGCCCGTGCCGCCCACGAACAACACCAGGCCGCGCTTTTCCATCACGGTTTTCAGCAGGATTTCCGGCAGCTTCAGGTCTTCGAACTTGGGGATTTCCATCTTGATATTGCGCGCCACAATCGACACTTCGTTGCGCTGCTTAAAGATGTTGATGCGGAAGCGGCCAATGCCCGCCAGCGATATGGCGAGGTTCATTTCCAGCTCGCGCTCAAACTCGATTTTCTGCGCCGAGTCCATGATCGAATCCGCCACGGCAGCGATTTCACCCGACTTCAGCGGCTCGGCACTCAAGGGCTTGAGCACGCCATTGAACTTGGCACAGGGCGGCGCGCCGGTGGACAGGTACAGGTCTGAACCGTCCTGAGTCGCCAGAATTTTCAGCATCGGGTTCAGGTCCATGGGCAAAGCCTCCTTGGGTCGTGGAAGTAATACGGTAGGTCAAAGTAAGCACACTGGCGGCCATGTTATTGGCGCCAGTAAAACGCCGCCGCAAATACTGGCACACTACGCGCCCCGTAACCGAGGCTTATGCCTCGATGCGTTGGCAAATAAAGAAGATTCCGAGGAGCCCCCATGGCAAAAGCAATGGCCCGCCATATTCTGGTGAAAACCGAGGCGGAAGCGGCCGCGCTGAAAAAACGCATCGCCGCGGGCGAGGCGTTCGATGTATTGGCGAAAAAATACTCCACCTGCCCGTCCGGCAAAAAAGGTGGCGACCTAGGCGAAGTGCGGCCTGGGCAGATGGTGAAGTCCATCGACTCGGTCATTTTCAAAAAGGAAGTGCGCGCCGTGCACGGCCCCGTGAAAAGCCAGTTCGGTTATCACCTGGTGCAAGTGTTCTACCGCGAGTAACGGGGCAGAACGGCAGACGCAAAAAAGCCCGCCACGGCTAAACCGGGCGGGCTTTTTCATGCGCTAGGGCTTAGTGGCTCTTGAGCATGTCTTTAGGCATGTGCTTGCCGATTTCGAACTTGCCGATGGCTGCACGGTGCACTTCGTCCGGGCCGTCGGCCAGGCGCAGGGTGCGTTGCATGGCGTACATGTAGGCCAGCGGCGTGTCATTCGACACACCCGCGCCGCCGTGCATTTGAATGGCGCGGTCGATTACGCGCAGGGCGACGTTTGGCGCGACAACTTTGATCTGCGCGATTTCGCTTTTCGCCACTTTGTTGCCCACGGTGTCCATCATGTAAGCCGCTTTGAGCGTCAGCAGACGGGCCATGTCAATTTCCATGCGCGAGTCGGCGATGATGTCGACGTTGCCGCCCAGGCGGGCCAGCGGCTTGCCGAACGCAGTACGGCTGACGGCGCGCTGGCACATCAATTCCAGGGCGCGTTCGGCCATGCCGATGGAGCGCATGCAGTGGTGAATACGGCCTGGGCCAAGGCGACCTTGAGCGATTTCAAAACCACGGCCCTCGCCCAGCAACACGCTGTCGTAGGGTACGCGCACGTTTTCGAACAGCACTTCGGCGTGGCCGTGGGGGGCGTCGTCGTAGCCGAACACCGGCAGCGGACGCAGAATTTTTACGCCGGGCGCATCAGTCGGTACCAGGATCATGGAGTGCTGCTGGTGACGCGGGCCGTCCGGGTTGCTCAGGCCCATGAAAATCATGATTTTGCAGCGCGGGTCGCAGGCGCCCGATGTCCACCATTTGCGGCCGTTGATAACCCACTCATCACCCACGCGCTCGGCACGGGCTTCCATGTTGGTGGCATCGGACGACGCCACGCCCGGTTCGGTCATGGCAAATGCCGAGCGAATTTGGCCAGCGAGCAGCGGCTCGAGCCAGCGTTTTTTCTGTTCTTCGTTGGCGTAACGCACCAGCACTTCCATGTTGCCGGTGTCTGGCGCGGAGCAGTTGAACGGCTCGGAACCCAGCAGCGAGCGGCCCATTATTTCGGCCAGCGGCGCGTATTCCATGTTGGTGAGACCGGCGCCGAGTTTCGACTCCGGCAGAAACAGGTTCCACAGGCCTTCAGCTTTGGCCTTGGCTTTCAACTCTTCCATGATCGCGGTGGGCTGCCAGCGATCACCCTCGTTCACTTGAGCTTCGAACACCGCTTCGGCGGGATAGACATAAGCGTCCATGAATGCGGTAACGCGTTCGCGCAGTTCTTGAACCTTGGGGGAATAAGCGAAATCCATCGGAGGCACCTTCTGACGGGCTGTTGTGAGGTTGGAAAAGATCCTAGAACAGGGATGAAGATTTATCTAACCTATTCTCGGCGTGTATTAACATTCATCACCGATATATGATTAGCTGATTCCGGGACACCAAACCAATAAGACCAGGAGCGCGTTGGCAATGAACTTGAGCAAGGTCGATCTCAACCTTTTTATCGTCTTCGACGCCATCTACACCGAGGCCAACCTGACCCGTGCCGGGCAGATTGTCGGCATCACCCAACCCGCCGTATCCAACGCCCTGGCGCGCCTGCGCGAAACCTTCAACGACCCGCTCTTCGTCCGCACCGCGCAAGGCATGGTGCCCACGCCCATGGCGCAGAACATCATTGGTCCGGTCCGCAATGCCCTGTCGCTGCTGCGTGTTTCGGTGCAGGAAAGCCGCACGTTCAACCCGCTGCAAGCCAACAAGACCTACCGCATCAGCATGACCGACCTCACCGAAGAGATCATTCTGCCGCCGCTGTTCCAGCGCCTGCGTCGCCAGGCGCCGGCCGTGCAGATTGAGAGCTTTTTGTCGAAGCGTCGCGAGACCACCAAGAGCTCGCCGCCGGCCGCCTCGACTTCGCCGTGGACGCGCCGCTGAACACCGACCCGCAGGTGCGCCACGTCAAGCTGCTGTCTGACCGCTATGTGTGCGCGATCCGCAAAGGCCATCCGCTGGCCAAGGAAAAGCTGACGCTCGACGAATATATGTCGCTGACCCATATCCACATCTCCAGCCGCCGCAGCGGGCTGGGTTATGTCGACCTCACCCTCGGCAAAATGGGCATTCAGCGCAAGATCGCCCTGCGCTCCCAGCATTACCTGATGGCTTCGATGGTGATGCAGAAAACCGACATGGCCATGACCGTGCCCGAGCGCTTTGCCCGCAGCCACGACTTGCACTACGTCGGCGTGCCGGTAGAAGTGCCCGCCGTGGAAACGCACCTGTATTGGCACGAAAGCACCGACCAGGACCCGGCGAACCGCTGGATGCGTGAGCAGATGATCGAGTTGGCGCAGCAGATCAGCGTGCAGGACGCCGGGCAGGCATAAGCGCGCTGGGTATCGGGCACTTGCGGTTTTTCCATATGCGGACTAAAGTGACATCACTGTCCACTTGTGGAGAAACACCATGTCCCTCGCCAGCCCGTCCAACAGCGCTGTTCTCGACCTCGACTCGGCTCATGCCGGGCAGGTGGCGCTGAAGTTTTTCTTCAACCTGATGGAGAAATGGAACTGCTCGGTCGAGGAACAAACCGTGCTGCTGGGCTCCATCGGCCGCAGCACGCTCTACAAGTACCGCCAACTGCCCGAAATTCGCTTACCGCGCGACACGTTAGAGCGGGTTTCCTATCTGATGGGCATCCATAAAACCTTGCGTATTTTGTTTGGCGATAAACCGTCGACGTACGAATGGATTCGCAAGGCCAACAGCGAAGCACCCTTCAACGGCATGAGCGCTTTGCAGGTGATGCTGGCCGGCGGCGTGATGGATATTGCCGTGGTACGTCGTTACCTGGATGGAGTACGTGGTTGAAACAACCGACTCAAGTGCTGCCTGCATGGATGCGGGCCTATCGCATCGTTTCCAGCGCCTTCCCGCCGATCTCGGTGTTTGAAGATGTGCTGGACCCCGCCGATCTGGAACAAGCCTTTCTGATTGAAAGCCTGACCAACGACCGCCTGCGCGAAGAGGCCGGCCTGCTTAGCCATGTGGCCCCCGAAGACCGCGTGTGCGGCCCCGGCGCCTCGCCGTTAATGGCTGCCTTTACTCACGTGGGCGCCAAAAGCCGCTTCACCGACGGCCAATACGGCGTGTACTACTGCGGCGACAGTTTACAAACCGCCATCGCCGAAACCCGCTTCCACCGCGAACGCTTTATGCGCGCCACCCACGAGCCGAGCATGGAGCTGACCCTGCGCACCTACGTGTGCAAAGTGGTGCAGCCGCTGGATGACGTGCGCGAAGGCTACGACGAACTCTACGACCCCGACCCGAACGCCTACGCCCTGTCCCAACGCTTTGCCGCCGAGCGCCGTAAAGCGCGCTCGTGGGGTTTGCTGTACCGCAGCGTGCGCAACGAAAACGGCGAATGCGCGGCGCTGTTCCGCCCGCCGGCCGCCAGCATTCCGGTGCAGGGCGAGCATTTGCGTTACGTGTGGGACGGCCAGCTGCAACAGATCACCCAGGTATTCACCCTCAAAGCCATCGCTTGATTGCCGCGGAATTCCCGATGCTGAAGAAAAGCTTCAATTCCCTGCTGACCACCTGGTTGGCGGGGTTGATCGTTTTATTGCCACTGACCTTGACCCTGGTGTTGCTCACCTGGGTGGTCAGCCTGCTCAACCGCATCGTCGGGCCGTCGACCTACGTCGGCCGGCTGTTTGCCGCCATGGGCCAACCATTCGCCAGCAACACCTACCTCGCCTACGGCTTGGGCACCGTGCTGCTGGTAATCGCGATTTATGTGCTGGGTTTGGCCGTGCAACACGGCTTGCGCAAGCCGCTGGCCTGGTTGACCGACGTCACCCTGCGGCGCATTCCGCTGTTCGGCAAGCTGTACAACCTGGCCGACCGCTTCGTGGCGCTGCTGGAGAAAAAAGAAGGCGCCGACATCAACGCCATGAGCCCGGTGTGGTGCTTCTTCGGCGGCGACGGCGTGGCGGTGTTGGCGCTGATGCCCAACCCCGAACCCATTGATATCGACGGTCGCCACTACTACGCCGTGCTGGTGCCCACCGCGCCAATTCCCATCGGCGGCGGCCTGCTGTATGTGCCGGTGGAATGGGTGAAGCCGGCCAATATTGGTGTGGATGCGTTCACCAGCATCTACGTATCGATGGGCATCAATGCCCCGCCACAGTCGCCGCGCAAAACCGCCTGACGCCAAAAACACCCACAAAAGCTCGCTTGACGCTGTAAGGAAAGTTGCCTTACGTTAACGTAAAGGTAACTTATCGAGTAAGCATTTTCCTATGCCGACCACTTACAGCATTTCCGACCTGGCCCGCGAGCTGGACGTAACCACCCGCACCATTCGATTTTACGAAGAGCAAGGCATGCTCACTCCCGAGCGCCGTGGTCAGGAGCGCATTTATTCGGCGCGCGACAAAGTCACCCTCAAGCTGATTTTGCGCGGCAAGCGCATCGGCTTCTCCCTGGCCGAATGCCGCGAGCTGATCGAGCTGTACGACCCCACCGGCAACCACAAACAACTCGAAACCTTTATGCGCAAGATCGCCGAGCGCCGCGAACAGCTGCGTCAGCAATTACTCGACATCGAGCAGATGCAAATGGAGCTGGACACCGCCGAAGAGCGCTGCCTGGCCGCCATGGCGCAAATTCCCGCTTAACCCGTTACTGGCAGCTCAACAACAATAATCAGCAGGTGCCCACCATGACTTACCCTTCCCTGAACTTTGCCCTCGGCGAAACCATCGACATGCTGCGCGACCAAGTGCAGGCCTTTGTCGCCGCCGAACTGACGCCACGCGCTGCGGCCATCGACAGCGACAACCTGTTCCCCCACGACATGTGGCGAAAATTCGGTGACATGGGCTTGCTGGGCATTACCGTCAGCGAGGAATACGGCGGCGCCGGCCTCGGTTACCTGGCGCACGTGGTGGCGATTGAAGAAATCAGCCGCGGCTCGGCCTCGGTGGGTTTGTCATACGGCGCGCATTCCAACCTGTGCGTGAACCAGATCAACCGCAACGGCACCGCTGAGCAGAAAGCCAAGTACCTGCCCAAATTGATCAGCGGCGAGCACGTCGGCGCCCTCGCCATGAGCGAGCCCAACGCCGGCTCGGACGTGGTGTCGATGAAACTGCGCGCCGACAAACGCGGCGACCACTACGTGCTCAATGGCAGCAAAACCTGGATCACCAACGGGCCAGACGCCAACACCTACGTGATCTACGCCAAAACCGATCTGGAAAAAGGCGCCCACGGCATCACCGCGTTTATCGTCGAGCGCGACTTAAAGGGTTTCTCGCGCAGCAACAAATTCGACAAGCTCGGCATGCGCGGCTCCAACACCTGCGAGCTGTTTTTCGATGACGTTGAAGTGCCGGAAGAAAACATTCTCGGCGTGCTCAATGGCGGCGTGAAGGTGTTGATGAGCGGCCTCGACTATGAGCGCGTGGTGCTGTCCGGCGGCCCCGTCGGCATCATGCAAGCCTGCATGGACGTGGTGGTTCCCTACATCCACGACCGCAAACAGTTCGGCCAGGCCATCGGCGAATTCCAGCTGATCCAAGGCAAAGTCGCCGACATGTACACCCAACTCAACGCCAGCCGCGCCTACCTCTACGCCGTGGCCAATGCCTGCGACCGTGGCGAAACCACGCGCAAAGACGCCGCCGGGGTGATCCTCTACAGCGCTGAGCGCGCCACGCAAATGGCCTTGGACGCCATCCAGATTCTGGGTGGCAACGGCTACATCAACGAATTCCCCACCGGCCGTTTACTGCGCGACGCCAAGCTGTACGAGATCGGCGCCGGCACCAGCGAAATTCGGCGGATGTTGATTGGGCGGGAATTGTTTAACGAGACCCGTTGACCACCAGCCCTACATCGACTGTAGGAGCGGCTTTAGCCGCGATGTTGTTGATCTAAAAGCATCGCGGCTAAAGCCGCTCCCACAGGTACCGAACGCATCGCCCGGAGCGCCCCATGGCCATCCTCACCAGCCACATCAACACCCGCAGCCCCGAATTCGCGGCCAATACCGATGCCATGCTCGAGCAGGTCAATCACTTGCGCGCCCTCCTCGCCCAGGTGCAGCAAGGCGGCGGTGCCAAGGCGCAGGAACGCCACACCTCGCGGGGCAAGTTGCTGCCGCGCGAACGCATTAACCGTCTGCTCGACCCCGGCTCGGCCTTTCTTGAAGTCGGCCAACTGGCGGCCCACGAGGTGTACGGCGAAGACGTGCCGGCCGCTGGGGTGATTGCCGGCATCGGTCGCGTCGAGGGCGTGGAGTGCATGATTTTGGCCAACGACGCCACGGTCAAAGGCGGCAGCTACTACCCGCTCACGGTGAAGAAGCACCTGCGCGCACAAACCATCGCCAAGGAAAACCGCCTGCCCTGCATCTATCTGGTGGATTCGGGCGGCGCCAACCTGCCGCGTCAGGACGAGGTGTTCCCCGACCGCGAACACTTCGGCCGCATTTTCTTCAACCAAGCGAACATGAGCGCCATGGGCATCCCGCAAATCGCCGTGGTCATGGGCTCGTGTACGGCCGGCGGCGCCTACGTGCCGGCGATGTCGGACGAAACCATCATGGTCCGCAACCAGGCCACCATTTTCCTCGCCGGGCCGCCGCTGGTGCGCGCTGCCACGGGTGAAGTGGTGAGCGCCGAAGACCTCGGCGGTGCCGACGTGCATTGCAAAACCTCTGGCGTTGCCGACCATTACGCCGAAGACGACGAACACGCGCTGGCCCTGGCGCGGCGCTGCATCAGCAACCTCAACTGGCGCAAGCACGGCCAATTGAACAGCCGCGCGCCGCAACCGCCGCTGTATGCCAGCGATGAGATTTACGGCGTAATTCCCGCCGACGCCAAGCAACCGTTCGATGTGCGCGAGGTGATCGCCCGCCTGGTCGACGGCTCGGTGTTCGATGAATTCAAAGCGCTGTTCGGCAGCACACTGGTGTGCGGCTTCGCCCACCTCAACGGCTACCCGCTGGCGATCATTGCCAACAACGGCATTTTGTTCGCCGAGTCGGCACAAAAAGGCGCGCACTTTATCGAGCTGGCGTGCCAGCGCGGCATCCCGTTGCTGTTTTTGCAGAACATCACCGGCTTTATGGTCGGGCAGAAATACGAAGCCGGCGGCATCGCCAAGCACGGCGCCAAGCTGGTGACTGCGGTGGCGTGCGCCAAGGTGCCGAAGTTCACGGTGATTATCGGCGGCAGTTTCGGCGCCGGTAATTACGGCATGTGCGGCCGCGCGTATGACCCGCGTTTCCTGTGGATGTGGCCCAACGCGCGCATCGGCGTCATGGGCGGCGAGCAGGCGGCGGGCGTGCTGGCGCAGGTGAAACGCGAGCAGGCCGAACGCAGTGGCCAGCAACTGAGCGCCGAAGACGAAGCGGCGATCAAGCAGCCGATCCTGGCGCAATACGAACAGCAGGGTCACCCCTATTACTCGAGCGCACGGTTATGGGATGACGGCGTGATTGACCCTGCGCAAACCCGCGAGGTGTTGGGCCTGGCACTTTCCGCAAGTCTGAACGCGCCGATTGAGCCCACCCAGTTCGGTGTGTTCCGGATGTAGTTCAGCTGAACGGCGTTTCCTGTAGGAGAGGTTTCAGCCTCTCCCACGAAAGCCAGCCCAGCTCCACACAGAGATTCGTGCAATGACTAACTTCACCACCATCGAACTAGCTATCAGCACCGACGGCATCGCCACCCTGTGGTTGAATCGCCCGGAGAAGAACAACGCCTTCAATGCCCAGATGATTCGCGAACTGGTGCTGGCGCTGGACATCATCAAGGCCGACCGCAGTATTCGCTTCATGCTGCTACGCGGGCGCGGCAAACACTTTTGCGCCGGCGCCGACCTGGCCTGGATGCAGCAATCGTCCAATCTCGACTACAGCGCCAACCTCAACGACGCCCGTGAGTTGGCCGACCTGATGTACAGCCTGCATCAGTTGAAAATCCCCACCGTGGCCGTGGTGCAAGGTGCGGCGTTTGGCGGTGCCATCGGCCTGATCAGTTGCTGCGACATGGCCATCGGCGCGCGCGATGCGCAGTTCAGCCTGTCGGAAGTGCGCATCGGCCTGGCGCCTGCGGTCATCAGCCCGTTCGTGGTGCAAGCCATTGGCGAGCGGGCCGCGCGCCGCTTTGCGCTGACCGCCGAACGCTTCGACGGCCAACGCGCGCAGCAGTTGGGCTTGTTGGCCGAGTGCTACGAACCTGACGAGCTGGAGGCGGAAGTAGAAAGCTGGGTCGCCAACCTGCTGCTCAACAGTCCGTTAGCCATGCAGGCCAGCAAGCAATTGCTGCATGAAGTAGGCACTGGCGCGCTGACCCCGGCCCTGCGCCGCTACACCGAAAACGCCATCGCTCGAATCCGCGTCAGCGCCGAAGGTCAGGAAGGCCTGCAAGCCTTTCTGGCCAAGCGCAAACCCGCCTGGCAGGAGCCGCAGTCATGATCAACCGTTTACTCGTCGCCAACCGAGGCGAGATCGCCTGTCGCGTGATGCGCACCGCAAAGGCCATGGGCCTGAGCACCGTGGCCGTGCACAGCGACATCGACCGCCGCGCCCGCCATGTGCGCGAGGCCGACAGCGCCGTGAATCTGGGCGGCGCCAAGCCGGCTGGGAGCTACCTGCGCATCGACAAACTGATCGCCGCGGCGCAAACCAGTGGCGCCCAGGCAATCCACCCCGGTTACGGTTTTCTCTCCGAAAACGCCGAGTTCGCCCGGGCCATCGAAGCGGCCGGGCTGGTTTTTCTCGGCCCGCCCGCCTCTGCCATCGACGCCATGGGCAGCAAGTCGGCCGCCAAAGCGCTGATGGAAAAAGCTGGCGTTCCGCTGGTGCCCGGCTACCACGGCGAGGCGCAAGACCTCGCCACCTTCCGCGACGCCGCCCAGCGCATCGGCTATCCGGTGCTGCTCAAAGCCACGGCCGGCGGTGGCGGCAAAGGCATGAAAGTGGTCGAGCACGAGGGAGAGTTGGCCGAAGCGTTGGCCTCTGCGCAGCGTGAGGCGCTGTCCTCGTTTGGCAACAGCCAGATGCTGGTGGAAAAATACGTGCTCAAACCTCGGCACGTGGAAATCCAGGTGTTCGCCGACATGCACGGCCACTGCCTTTACCTCAACGAACGCGATTGCTCGATTCAGCGCCGCCACCAGAAAGTCGTCGAAGAAGCCCCCGCCCCGGCCTTAGCCCTGAGCAGCGCCGGGCCATGGGCGAAGCGGCCGTTAAAGCGGCCCAGGCCATCGGCTACGTGGGCGCCGGCACGGCGGAGTTTTTGCTGGATGCGCGCGGCGACTTTTTCTTTATGGAAATGAACACGCGCCTGCAAGTGGAGCACCCGGTCACCGAAGCCATCACCGGCCTCGACCTGGTGTCCTGGCAAATTCGCGTGGCGCGCGGCGAAGCGCTGCCGCTAACGCAAGAGCAGGTGCCGTTGATAGGCCATGCCATTGAAGTGCGCCTGTACGCCGAAGACCCCGACAACGACTTCCTGCCCGCCACCGGCACCTTGCAGCTGTACCGCGAATCGGCACCTGGCGCGGGTCGGCGCGTGGACAGCGGTGTGGCGGAAGGCGACGCGGTGTCGCCGTTCTACGACCCGATGCTGGGCAAGTTGATCGCCTGGGGCGAAAACCGCGAGGAAGCGCGCCTGCGTTTGCTGGCCATGCTCGGCGAATTTGCCGTAGGCGGCGTGAAGACCAACCTGGCGTTCTTGCAGCGCATTCTCGCGCACCCCGCCTTCGCCGCCGCCGAGCTGGATACCGGCTTTATTCCGCGCTTTCAGCCCGAGCTGCTGCCGCCTCCCGGTGAACGGCCCGAAGCCTTCTGGCAACTGGCCGCCCGCGCCTGGCAGCTGACCGCAACGCCTGTGTCGCGTGACGATGATCCGCACAGCCCGTGGGCCGCCAGCACGGGTTGGCGCGCCGGTCTGGCCAGCGAAACCGACTGGCACTTGACCTGCGCTGGCGAACAACGCGTGGTGCGCCTTCGCGACGCCGACGCGACCATCACGCGCCAAGGCGATCAGCTACGGGTAAACGCCAACGGCGTCACCACCCAGCACCTGGCCATCCGCCAAGGCGCGACCTTGTTCCTGCGCTGGAATAACGAGCTGCACGCCGTGCAACAGTTCGACCCCATCGCCGCTGCCGAGGCCAGCCATCAGCAGCACGGCGGGCTGACGGCGCCCATGAACGGCAGTATCGTGCGCGTGCTGGTAGAAGCCGGCCAGACCATTCGAGCCGGCACGCCGCTGGTGGTATTGGAAGCCATGAAAATGGAACACAGCATCCGCGCCCCGCACGATGGCACCGTCAAAGCGCTGTACTGCGCCGAAGGCGAAATGGTGGCCGAAGGTGCGGTGTTGGTGGACCTGGAATAAACGCAACTGCTGGTGCTGTTGTAGGAGCGAGCTTGCTCGCCAACCCTGCAAACGCCATTCGCGAGCAAGCTCGCTCGTACAGTAGAACGATGTTGTTTTGGGAGAGTGAAATGGTCTTGCCCACCCACGTCCGCTTGGTCGAAGTCGGCCCGCGCGACGGTTTGCAGAATGAACAACAGGCCATCAGCGTCGACGCCAAGGTGCGCTTGGTCGATCAGCTGTCGGCCGCTGGCGTGCGCTATATCGAGGTCGGCAGTTTCGTGTCGCCCAAGTGGGTGCCACAAATGGCCGGCTCCGCCGAGGTATTTGCCCAGCTCCAGCGCCAGCCCGGCGTTACGTACGGCGCCTTGACGCCCAATCTCAAGGGCCTGGAAGCGGCGATTGAAGCCGGTGTCAGCGAAGTGGCGGTATTCGCGGCGGCCTCGGAAGCGTTTTCGCAGAAGAACATCAACTGCTCCATCAGCGAGAGCCTGGCGCGCTTTGCGCCGGTGATGGCGTTGGCGCAGCAGCACAACATCAGCGTGCGTGGTTATGTGTCGTGCGTGCTCGGCTGCCCGTATGAAGGCGAGATTGCGCCGGAGCAAGTGGCCAGGGTCGCGCGCGAGCTGTTCGCCATGGGCTGCTACGAAGTGTCGCTGGGCGACACCATCGGCACCGGCACGCCGGCCAGTACCCGACGGCTGTTCGAGGTGGTCGGTCGCGATATCGCCCGCGACAAACTCGCCGGCCACTTCCACGACACCTACGGCCAGGCGCTGGTGAACATCTACGCCAGCCTGCAAGAAGGCATCGCCGTGTTCGACAGCTCCGTCGCCGGCCTCGGCGGCTGCCCGTATGCCAGGGGCGCCACCGGCAACGTCGCCACCGAAGACGTGCTTTATATGCTCAACGGTATGGGCATCAGCACCGGCATCGACATGGCGAAACTGATCGCGGCCGGCCAAGGCATTTGCGACGTGCTGGGCAAGGCCAACGGGTCGCGGGCCGCCAAGGCCTTTCTCGCCAAACAGTAAACCGGCTACTGCGCAGCCGCCGCCGGCTGCGTAGTTGCCACGTCTTTGGCCACCCACTCGGCGGTGCTGAAGGGTTTACGAATCAGCCGTTGCTCACCGGCCAGTTTGATCGACGCATCCAGCTTGCCGAGAAACTCGGGGTCCAGTCGGGTCTGGAACAGGTGGCCCAGTTGCTCATCGCCCAGGTCGGTTTGCAGGATCACCGCCGGGTAACCCGCCAGGCGCGACACCAGTTGGATGTACGCCTCTTTGTTCGCCTCATCACTCACCCACTGCACAGCGGTTTCCTGCGCTTTGAGCAGGCGTTTGACGATGTCCGGGTGCGCATCGACAAAGGCCCCCGAACCCACCAGTACGCTCTGCACACTGCCGGCGCCGTTGAGGTCTTTGGTGGTCAGCGGAATATCGACCAGGCCGCGCGCGCGCAGCGCCGTCAGGTTGGAAGCGCCCCAGGTGGCGTCGATTTGCTTGGCCACCAGCGCCGAGGTGGACGCGGTGAAGTCCAGGTTAATGACCTTGATATCTTTCTCCGTCAGGCCCTGGCTCACGAGCGCGGCGTCGAACGACAGTTGCACAGCGGTACCCCGGAAGATGCCCACGCGCTTGCCCTTCAAATCCGCCAGCGACTGAATACCGGAACCCGGTAGCACGCCGAGATACAGCTTCACGTCGCGGGCCGTGGCGCTCAGCAGCCGGGTGTCGAGGCCGTTGGATTTACCGACGATGGCCGCGAGGTCGCCCAGGTACGCCAGATCGACCTGGCCGTTGGCGAATGCTTCGTTAATTGCGGGGCCGGCGCCCTTGAAGAAATTCCACTGAACCTTGATGCCGTCGGCCGCCAGCGCTTTTTCGAAAAGCTGCTGCTCGCGCACCACGTCGACAATGCCGCCGCCGCTGTGGGTGGCCACCGCGCTGAGGTCAGGCACGGCGATGCGAATTTCCGTCAGCGGTTCTGGCGCGCCGTGAGCCACCAGCGGAAACACGCCGAGTAGTCCTGCCAGCAGCGGCGAGGCGAAGAGGCTCAAGGCCGAGTTGAAGAAGGTATTCATCGTTGTGGGCTCCCGCCAAAAAAAATGCCGGCACCGCGCCAGCTAGAGCCGCGAATAAGGCACAGCAGGAACAAAACTTTAAATACTAATAAATTATTTTTTAGTAACCGTTCGACCTAAGTGCTATCTAGCGCGGGCTCCGCTGCACATGCGGCAAAAGCATAAAAAGTATTCAGCAAAGGCATTTGCTCGCGAGTTGGGCCAGCCCTTAAATGCGATCCTTAGCTTATAAAAGCGCAGACAACTGAATTTGATATTCCTATGAAGAATATATCTAAGCCTTTCTCCAGCGCCCTAGTGTGGCGGGGTGACTGATATGGCAAGCGCCCGCCCCCTTACGTTGAATCCGCCCACTCGACGCTTCGCCTTCAGCCCAACCGCTGCGCGCCAAGCGCTGTGGCCTTGGGTGGTGCCGGCCTTGTTGTTGGTGTTCTGGGCGCTGGCCGCGCGCTACGGCTGGATGTCCGCGCAAACCCTGCCGGCGCCGGCTTTGGTCTGGCAAAGCGCTGTGGAACTGGGCCGCGACGATTTGCTCGGTCACTTGTGGATCAGCCTGCAGCGCTTGTTTTGGGGGTTGTCGGTTGGCGTGGCGGTTGGCGCAGTGTTGGGCGCCACGCTGGGCTTCAGCCCACGGGCGGAACGGCTGATATTCCCCACCTTCAGCGCGCTTGCACAGATTCCAACCCTGGCCTGGATTCCGCTGTTCATGCTGCTGTTTGGCATTGGTGAAACCTTGAAGCTGGTGGTGCTGGTCAAGGCCGTGGTGGTGCCGGTGACCATTCACAGCATGGTCGGCGTGCGCGACGCCCAACCGAAATTGCGCGAAGCCGCCGCCGTGTTGCGCTTGCCGACCTACCTGCTGATATGGCGCCTGGTGTTGCCCGCCGCCCTGCCGTCGTTTATGGCGGGTTTGCGCTTGGCGCTGGCCACCGGCTGGTCGTCATTGCTGGCCGTGGAGTTGCTCGCCTCCAGTGAAGGCATCGGCTACCTGATGGTCTGGGGCCGCCAGTTGTTCATGCTCGACGTGGTGTTCGTCTGCATCCTCATCATCGGCATCGTCGGCGTGCTGATGGAACGCGGCATCACCCTGCTCGACCGCGCGCTGTTGTTCTGGCCGCACCCGCCCACCGCCGAGTTCCGCCGCCGCCCCGTGGGCAGCGGTTGGCAACGCTGGCAGCCGTGGCTGCTGCCGCTGGGCCTGGTGGCTATTTGGCAGGTGGTGAGTCAATTGCAGTGGGTAGACGCCAACATTCTGGTTAGCCCGTGGCAGGTGCTGCTCAGCACATACGAAGGCTTGGGCGACGGCACCTTGCTGACCGCCATGGGCCACAGCCTGCTGCGCGCGCTGGCCGGTTTGCTGGTCGGCGGCGGTCTGGGCTTTGTACTGGGCGTGGTGCTGGGCTTGTCGTCGCGCACCGACCGGCTACTGGGCCCGAGTCTTTCTGCGCTGCGCCAGATCGCCATTTTCGCCTGGGTGCCGCTGCTCACCGCCTGGTTCGGTCTGGGGGAATTGGCGAAGTTGGTGTTCGTCGGCCTGGCGGCGTTTTTCCCCTTGCTGGTGGCTACCCAACGGGGCATTCGCAACCTGTCGCCGCAGTTGGGCGAAGCGGCTACGGCGCTGCGCCTGAATCTGTTTCAGCGCTTGCGCCTGCTGATTCTTCCGGGCGCCACGCCGGCCATTTTCGCGGGCTTGCGCCTGGGTCTGATCTACGCCTGGCTCGGCACCATCGGCGCGGAATATTTCATGGCCTCGGGCTACGGCATCGGCACCTTGATGATCGGTGCGCAGCAGCTGTTTCGCATGGATCAGGTAATGGCCGCCATGCTCCTCATCGGCCTTACCGGCGCCGCCCTCAACGCCCTCGGCCAATTTATCGAAGCGCGGGCAACGCGCTGGAGAACCGCATGAGCACACTCGCCTTTCCAACGGCCAAAGCGACCGCCGCGCCGTTGGTGCGCTTTAACCACGTGGCCAAACACTTCGCCGTCGACGGCGGCGAGCTGGAAGCCATCCGTGAATTCAATCTGGAAATCGCGCCCGGCGAATTCGTCGCCATCGTCGGCTCCAGCGGCTGCGGCAAATCCACCCTGCTGCGTTTGCTGGTGGGCCTGGATAGCGAATTTCGCGGGCAGATTGAAGTGGCCGGCAAACCGGTGCAGGGCATCGGCGGCGATCGCGGCATTGTGTTCCAGGAGCACCGTCTGTTTCCGTGGCTGACGGTGGAGCAGAACATCGGCCTGGGCTTGGTTAACGAACACCTGTACCAGGCCGAGCGCTTTCGCCGGGTCAGCGAGTTTATTCATCTGGTGGGTTTGCAAGGCTTTGAACGCGCCTACCCGCATCAGCTATCGGGCGGCATGGCGCAGCGGGTAGCGATTGCCCGAGGGTTGGTTGCCAGCCCACAAATTCTGCTGCTCGACGAACCGTTCGGCGCGCTCGACGCACTCACCCGTCAGCACATGCAAGACGAACTGCTGGCCATTCGCCGCCGCGCAACGATCACCACGCTGCTGGTGACTCACGACGTCGAGGAAGCGATTTTTCTCGCCGACCGCGTGGTGGTCATGGAGCCGCGCCCCGGACGAATCAAGCGCGTGGTGGCCATCGACCTGCCGCACCCACGGGCGCGCAGCAGTTTCGAATTCCATCAACTGCGCGAAGAACTGCTGCATGAATTGACCAGCGACGGCGTCTACGTGGCCCCGCCTGTGGTGCGCGTGGAAGACCTGCCGCTGGCTTATATCGCCTACTGATTTCTACCGGTTAAAAGAAGGATGCTGTGCCATGAGTAAACGCCCGAATTTCCTGGTGATCGTCGCCGACGACCTGGGTTTCTCCGACCTCGGCGCCTTTGGTGGCGAGATCGCCACGCCGAACCTCGACGCCCTGGCCACCGCCGGCGTGCGTCTGACCGACTTCCACACCGCGCCCACGTGCTCGCCAACCCGTTCCATGCTGCTCACCGGCACCGACCACCACATCGCCGGCATCGGCGCCATGGCCGAGGCCATCGGCCCGGAGCAACTCGGCCAACCGGGCTACGAAGGCTATTTGAACGAGCGCGTGGTGGCCCTGCCCGAACTGCTGCGTGAAGCCGGCTACCAGACGCTGATGGCCGGTAAATGGCACCTCGGCCTGACCGCTGACCAGGCGCCGCACGCTCGCGGTTTCGAGCGGTCGTTCTCGCTGCTTCCCGGCGCCGCCAACCATTACGGCTACGAACCACCGGAAGACGAAAACACCCCCGGCATCATCAAAGCGACACCCGTGCTGTACATCGAAGACGACCAATTCGTCGATACGCTGCCAGACGATTTCTACTCATCCGACGCCTTTGGCGACAAGCTGTTGCAGTACCTGAAAGAGCGCGACCAGGCGCGGCCATTTTTCGCCTACCTGCCCTTCTCCGCCCCGCACTGGCCGCTGCAAGCGCCCGCCGACGTGGTGGCCAATTACCAGGGCCGCTACGACGCCGGGCCCGAGGTATTGCGCCAGGAACGCCTGGCCAAACTCAAGGAATTGGGCTTGGTCGGGCAGGACGTGGAAGCCCACCCTGTGATCGCGCAGAACCAGGAATGGCAGGCGCTCAGCGACGAGCAGCGGGCGATCTCTGCGCGCACCATGGAAACCTATGCGGCCATGGTCGAGCGCATGGACTGGAATATCGGTCGCGTGGTGGATTACTTGCGCCAGCAAGGCGAACTGGACAACACCTTTGTGCTGTTCATGTCCGACAACGGCGCCGAAGGCCTGCTGCTGGAGGCGTTTCCGCTGTTCGGCGAAACGCTGCTCACCTACCTCGACAACCACTACGACAACAGCCTGGACAACATCGGCCGCGCCAATTCCTACGTGTGGTACGGACCGCGCTGGGCCCAGGCGGCGACAGCGCCTTCGCGTCTATACAAAGCCTTCACCACTGAAGGCGGCATTCGCGTGCCGGCGCTGGTGCGCTACCCCGCCTTCCACCGGCAGGGGCAGATCGTTAAGGAATTCAGCACGGTGATGGACATCACTCCCACCATTCTTGATCTCGCAGGGGTTCGCCATCCGGGCAAGCAGTGGCGAGGCCGCGAGGTGGCGGAGCCGCGCGGCAAATCGTGGCTGGGCTACCTGAGCGGCGAGACCGAGCAGATTCACGACCAGAACACCGTCACCGGCTGGGAGTTGTTCGGCATGCGCGCCATTCGCCAAGGCGACCTGAAAGCCGTGTTTATTCCCGGCCCGGTTGGGCCTTCTACTTGGCAGCTGTATGACTTGAGCAGCGACCCGGGTGAGATTCATGACCTGGCCGAAGGTGAGCCCGAGAAGCTGGCCGTGTTGCTGGAACATTGGCATCAGTACGTGGCGGAGACGGGGGTGATATTGAGCAAGTCGCCGTTTCAGGGGTAAGCGCTTAGAGCAAGAGCATCGCGGCTAAAGCCGCTCCCACAAAAGAGCGAAGCCGCGACGCTTGCCAGCTGTTTTTTTGTGGGAGCGGCTTTAGCCGCGATGCGGTGGGACGGCGAAAGAGCGGTCTGGGGTAAACCCGTCAATCACCGCGCCTGGACCCCCGCCTTCGCGGGGGTGACGGAGTAAGTGATTCCGCGCAGGCGAGCTGCAGACCGGCCGGGCGGCCATGCCATTAGGCGCGAAGCGCGCTGCGCAGCCGTTGGCTCTCACCTTTCGGGCAATTCACCTCCACCTGCGACAACCCTAACCATTGCGCCATGGCTATTAAATTACGCGCCAGGGCCTGCACGCCCTCCTCATCCAGGCCCACCGTTTCCTCGTGCAGCGCATGCACCAACAGACGCCCGCTGCTGCGCTCGGCGCGCAGGTCGACCCGGGCGGCCAGCCGCTCGTTGTGCAGGAATGGCAGCACGTAATAGCCGTACACGCGTTTGGCTTGCGGGGTGTAAATCTCCAGGCGGTAGCGGAAGTCGAAGAGCCGCTCGGTGCGCGCGCGTTCCCAGATAAGCGAGTCGAACGGCGACAGCAACGTCGAGGCTTTTACGCTACGGGGGATGCTGAGGGCTGGAAGGCTATAGGCGGTTTTGTCCCAACTCTGCACGGTCACCGGTTGCAACGCGCCGGCTTCGACCAACTCGGCCAGCCGCGCCTGGCTGTCTTTGGGGTCGAGGCGAAAGTAATCGCGTAAGTCTTTTTCGGTGGCCACGCCCAACGCCGCAGCCGCGTGTAGCAGAAGCTGGCGTTGCGCCTCGGCTTCCGGCACGTCGGGGTGGTTGAGCCAGGCGTGGGGGACCACGCGCTCGGGCAAGTCATATAGCCGCTCGAAGCCGCGTCGCCCGGCTACGGTCACTTCGCCAGCGGCGAACAACCATTCCAGCGCCATTTTCTCTGCGCTCCAGTCCCACCAGGGGCCGGCGCGTTCTACCCGGGTCGTCAGCGCACCCGCGCCCGTCGCGCCGCTGTCGCGCACCGTGGCGAGCACCCGCTGCACCACCTGCTGTTGCTCCTTCCCGAATGTCGCCAGGTGTTGGTAGATGCCCCGGCCGTGGGCGGCGCGCTGCATGCGCCAGCGCATCATTGGGTATAACGCGAACGGCATTAGCGAGGCTTCGTGGCCCCAGTACTCAAACAGGGTTCGGCGCTTGCCGCGACCCCATGCAGCCTGCTCGAGCAGGCTGGGCGGATAGTCGCCGAGGCGGGAAAACAATGGCAGGTAATGGGAGCGGACCACGGCGTTCACCGAGTCGATCTGCACCACGCCCAAGCGCTCAATCAACGCGTTGAAACGCGCCGGTTTGACTTCGCTGGCGCGGCTGCGGTCGGCAAAACCTTGGGCGCTCAAGGCCAGGCGGCGGGCCTGGTTAAGGGATAGCGATAGCGGTGTGGACATCGGCTGCACCTGGTTCGGCTTCGGGTGCAGGATACGGCCTGGCGAACGTGAATACAGTCGCGCTGGGGCCGTTTTTTGCCAAAAGCGCCAAGCGCTCTTTGGCCTCCGCGGGCGTTGGCAGTTGGCCAACGGGCAGCCACCAGAGAGCCAGCGAGGGCGTGTCGAGTTTTTCCATCCAGCTCTTCTTCGACTTCAGCACGCTCAGGTGGTCACCGCTGTACACGTAGGCCTTCAACGCCTCGAACGAGGTCCAGACCGAGAGGTTGACGATGAGGCGCGGGTCGTCGAACAGCACAATCGAGGTGGCGTCGCCCTCTTCCGTTTGCAGCCGCCAGACGAAACCAGGGCTGCGGTCAGCCAATTGATTGATGGGGTCCAGTTGCTCAACGAAGCCCCGCATCAATGGGTCATCGAGCGGGGCTTTGGTGCGGGCAATGTTGACTTGCGCCAGATGGAACTGCGGGTTCATGCGGTCTTCCTTGGTTGCGGTGGTGTGGGCTCAACGTTTCAGGGGGTCGTCCCAGAATGGCCGTTCCACTTCCTGCTCGATGTCCGAGCGCGACAGGCCCAGGTCTTTGAGCGTAGCGTCCGGCATGCTCGCCAGCAGGCGGCGTTGCGCGGCCAGCTGGTGCCAGCGTTTCACTTGCAGCCACAGCCGGGCGAACAGGCCTTGGGAACCCTGCTGCGAACGTGGCAAGGCGGCGACGATGGCATAACCTTTTTGCGCTTTCATGATCAGCTCTCCTTGTTCAATGCTCCCCGTTAGGTGTGCGACGAACTGCTGCGCGAAGGGGATGGCGAGAGTGTCCGCCCGGCGCTAAGATCAATCCAACGAATGTTTCTTATGCGACCCATCTGGGGAGTTGATGAATGAGCAGCTATGTCGGCATCGACAGCGAACTGTTACGGACCTTTGTCGCGATCGCCGATCTGGGCGGTTTTACCCGCGCGGCGGAAGCGGTAAACCGCACGCAGTCGGCGGTGAGCATGCAGATGAAGCGCCTCGAAGAAGACGTGGTACAGCGCGCCTTGTTCGAGCGCGATGGACGCCAGGTGCGGCTGACGGCCGAGGGCCAAGTGCTGCTCGGTTATGCGCGGCGCATTTTGAAACTGCATGGCGAGGTGATGAATACCTTGCGCGAGCCGCACATGGTCGGCTCGGTGCGCATCGGCACGCCGGATGACTACGTGATGCGCTTTTTGCCGGGCATTTTGTCGCGCTTCGCCCAGGCCTACCCGATGGTGCAGGTGGAAGTGCACTGCGAGTCGTCGTCGCAACTGTTGCAGCGACAGGATTTGGATTTATCCATCGTCACGCGTATGCCGGGCGATGAAATCGGCCAACTGCTGCGCCAGGAACGGTTCGTCTGGGCCGAGGCCTTGGGCTTCAGTCCGCACGAGCAAACGCCGCTGCCCTTGGCGATGTTCAACAACGATTGCTTCTGCCGCCTGTGGGCGTGCAATGCGCTGGACACGATGGAGCGGCAATACCGCGTGGCGTACACCAGCCCGAGCCTGTCGGCGATCATGGCGGTAGTCAGCGCCGGGCTGGCGGTCACGGCCCAGCTGCAAAGCTTGATTACCCCTGACATGCGCATTCTGGGAAAAGCCGAGAACCTGCCGGAGCTGCCGCTGTGCAGCATTGTGCTGCTGCGCAACACACGCACGCAGTCGCCAGTGACCGAGAGCCTGGCGGAGCACATCGTCGAAGGCTTCCGCATGTGAAACGGCGGTGGGCGAACAGCCATTCGCTGCAACCGATGGCGCATTAAAGACAAGCGCGCTAACTTTATGCATCCCTTACGTATCTGCCGGAGGCACCATGGCCACGCCCGAACAGCTCAAACTCGATAACCAGCTGTGCTTCGCCCTGTACTCCACATCGCTAGCGATGACCAAGGTGTACAAGCCGCTGCTTCAGGCGCTCAACCTCACGTATCCGCAGTACTTGGCGATGTTGGTGCTGTGGGAAGGCGATGGCATTACCGTCGGGGAACTGAGCCAGCACTTGCTCACCGACCCCGGCTCCGTCACCCCGCTGCTCAAACGCCTGGAAGCGGAAGGTTTGCTCACCCGCACCCGCAGCAGCCAGGACGAACGCGTGGTGCAGCTGCACCTGACCGACAAGGGCCGCGCCTTGCAGGAACAGGCCATGGGCGTTCCCGCCTGCATTTTGAAGGCCACAGCGCAGCAGCCAGCCGAGCTTATGGAGCTTAAAAACGAGCTGGTCACCCTGCGAGACGCGCTGCAAGGCTCGGTCTAGAAGCTTATTCCACAAATAAAGAATGGTTAGAACAAATTAGTTCAATTATTTAGCTTGCGCGCAAACTAAATAGACACTAAATTTCACTCCACGCACTGCTTAGCGCACAAAACTTTAGCAAACCAAATAGACGACTGGAGAACGACCATGCAAACCATCAAAGCTCTGTACACCGCTACTGCAACCGCCACCGGTGGCCGCGACGGCCGCGCTGTTTCTTCGGACGGCGTGCTCGACGTGAAACTCTCCACCCCTCGCGAACTCGGCGGTCAAGGTGGCGAAGCTACTAACCCGGAACAACTGTTCGCTGCCGGCTACTCGGCTTGCTTCATCGGCGCGCTGAAATTTGTTGCCGGCCAGCAGAAGAAACAACTGCCCGCTGACAGCTCGATCACCGGCAAAGTCGGCATCGGCCAGATCCCCGGCGGTTTTGGTCTGGAAGTGGAACTGAACATCAGCTTGCCAGGCTTTGATCAAGCTGAAGCCCAGGCCCTGGTTGATGCAGCCCACCAGGTTTGCCCGTACTCCAACGCTACTCGCGGCAACATCCAGGTAACCCTGAACGTCGCTGTGTAAAAGCAACAGGCACAAAAAAGCCCGACCTAGGTCGGGCTTTTTCATGTCGGCAATAAAGTCGGATTTAAACCGGAGCTTTAGCGCGCGATTTGTACTCGCCGGTACGGGTGTCGATTTCGATCCAGTCGTCGATCTCGCAGAAGTCAGCCACTTTGACTTCAGTGCCGTTGCTCAGCTTGGCAGGCTTCATCACTTTGCCCGAGGTATCGCCACGAGCCGAACCTTCGGTGTAAGCGATTTGGCGAACGATGGTGGTCGGCAGGTCAACCGAAACCACTTTGCCTTCGAAGAACACGGCTTCGCAGACGTCGGTCATGCCATCAACGATGAACGGCAGAACGCTTTCCAAGTCTTCGGAGTTCAGCTCGTACTGGTTGAACTCTTCGTCCATGAACACGTAGTTCGGTTCGCTGAAGTAGGAGTAAGTCACGGCAACGCGGTCCAGGATGACTGGTTCCATTTTGTCGTCGGCTTTGTAAACGGTTTCAGTGGAAGAACCGGAGAGCAGGTTCTTCAACTTCATTTTAACGATGGCGCTGTTACGACCGGATTTAGTGAATTCGGCCTTTTGGATAAGCCATGGCTGGCCGTCGATCAGGGCCACACTGTTTGGCTTCATTTCTTGTGCGGTTTTCATACGAGTATCCGAATTTGGATGGAGGTACAGAATTCTAGGCCGCGTATCATAGCCAATTTCGGTAAAACAGTACCAGCGCCGATGCAAGATCGGCCTGATAGCCCCATTCTAGAGCCTTCTGCCCAGCATGCCGATGGAAGTCGGAGCGACACTCCGACAGATTGTTCCACGACTCGGCTAGCGCGCCTTCGGTATTCCACGCCAGCCAAAAATCACGCAACGCCCCCTGCGCCGCTGCCGGCAGCCCCTGCTGGTACAGCGCCAGAAATGCTTGAAGTTTTTCGAGATGGGCGTCGTCTTGCTGTTTGTAGATGTGCCACACCAAGGGCCGCCCCGCCCACAGCGCGCGCACAAACGAGTCCTCGCCACGCACGGCATTGAAGTCGCAGCACCAGAGCAATCGGTCATAGGTTTGCTGCGACATGAACGGCAAAATCTGCACGCGCAAGTTGCCCCGCTCCACCACATCGCCAACCGCTAAGGTCTCTGCGCCGAGCCAGCGCTGTACGTCGCCGAGCACTCGCCCTTCCGGCGCCAGTAAATGGCCTAGCTCATTCGACTGGGCCAAAGCGTCGAGCCATTGGCCAAGCATCGGCAGTTCGTACGCGAATAGGGAAATCAGCTGCGTACCAGGCGCTTGAATCACGCCTAACGAGGCGAGAAACCGCTGCCGCGCTGCCGGATCCAGCTGCAACGCGTCGCGCTGGGCAAGCAGGTCGCGTTCGCGCAGCAAGCCGCCGGTTTTCTCGGTAAATCCAGGAAAAAAGAAGAACTTCTTTAGGCCGTTGGATTGCATCGACGGCAAGCCATGGCAGCCCTCGACCCACGCTTCGGCGCTCAGGTATTCCAGGTTCAGCCACAGCGACGGCCGCTCTCGTTCGCTCATTGCCTGGATATAAGCGGCCGGCAGTGTGCAAGCGAAAGCCTCGATCACCACGTCTGCCGCCAGCACGGGCTGCCAGATGGCGGGCCATTGCCGAACCTCAACGCCGTCTTGCCACTGTTGGGCGACAGACGCGTCGCCCTGAGGGCAGACACGCGCGTACGCAGACAAATCGTCGACCCAAAGCCGCACCGCGCAACCGTGCTCGGCGACCAGTTGCCGAGCAAGGCGCCAGGTCACGCCAATGTCGCCGAAGTTATCCACCACGCTGCAGAAAATGTCCCACTTCACGCCGATGCTTCCGATAAAAGACGCGGCAGTTTATCGCGAGAAAAGAAAAGCCCGTCACAAGGACGGGCAAAAGGCGTGGAGCAACGCAGAAATAAAAGAGGCAACCGGGGAGTTGCCAAGGGACGCCGGGGGAGCAGCGTGAAACTCAGGCAGCGAGCGCGTGGTTCGGCTTGCTGCGTAAAAGCGATTCGAAGGTCCAGAGGGTTTTGCTGGCCACCGCCACCTCGAAGGAGCTAAACGGGCCGGAGCGCTGCACGCCATCGACCATCACGTACCAGCAGGCGAGAACGCCGTCGGCGCGCAGCGTGGCCGGAACGGCACTGCCAACCACTGACATGATGTTGATGTTCGTCATAACCACCTCCGCAATTCGGTATGGCGCTACGTTACGGCGCCGCGCCAGCGCGCGGAAATCAGTCGGGTCGATAGTGGCTATGTCTGAAGAGGATGAAGCTGCGGTTGCAAGAGCGCGTAGGCAATATCCCCGCCGCCCCGTTTAGTGCAATTTTGTTGCGTTTAACCAGCATTATTATTCAGTTGTGCAGCCGTTAGGCGCTCGCCACACTCGCCGCCGTCCTGTCTGCCGAGCCTTTTCACCTGATGTTCGCCGCCTGGTTAAAAACCTTCCTGCCTTCCGCTACTCCCACCCGCCCCACCGAATGGCTGCGCGCCGCTTATGGCGCTGCCCTGGGCGTTTTAGCCTGTGCGTGGGCGGGCAGTCATTTGTTCGGTACGGAGGTGGCAGCGCATTTGCTTGGCCCCCTCGGCGCCTCCGCAGTGCTGCTGTTTGCCGTGTCGTCGGGCGCGCTGGCGCAGCCGTGGTCGATTGTCGGCAGCTACGCAGTGGCCACCGTAGTGGCGGTCGGCACGCTGCACATGTGTCCGCCCGGAATTGCTGCCGCCGCGCTAGCCGTGGGCGGTACGTTGGTGTGCATGTTTCTGCTGCGCTGTGTGCACCCTCCGGGCGCGGCGCTGACCATTTGCGTGGTGTTCGGTGGGCCGAGCCTGACGGATCTGAGCTGGCACGTGCTTTACCCAACGCTGTTCAATGCCTTGGCATTGCTAGCGTGCGCCCTGCTCTACAACAACCTCACCGGCGTGCGCTATCCCAAGCTCCCCGCGCCGGCGGCCAACGCTCACGCCACGCAAGACCGGCCGCCGCAGGAGCGTATGGGCATCACCAGTGCCGACCTGGACGAAGCGCTGAACGAGCTGGGCGGTTTCGTTGATATTCAGCGCGAAGACCTCAAGCAAATCATTCGCGCCACCGAGAAGAACGCGCTGCGCCGTAGCATGGGCGACATCCGTGCCGAACAGATCATGTCGCGCGATGTGCAAACCGCTACGCCGCAAACCACCCTCAAGCAGGCGTTGGGCCTGCTCAAGCATCACCATTTAAAGACCTTGCCCGTGCTGGACGAACAAGGTCATTTAGTCGGTATCGTCAGCCTAATCGACCTCATCAGTCACAGCCGCCGCTCAGGCCGCCGCAATCTCTTGGGCCGCCTCGGTTTAAAGCGGGATGTAGTGCTGGAAGAAGTCATGAGCCACCCGGTAATCGCCGTGCAGCGCAGCACCCATGTGGTGGAGATGATTCCGCTGCTGTCGGATCAGGGTCTGCACTGCCTGCCCGTGCTCGACAAAGGCGAGTTGCTGGGCATCGTCACGCAAACCGACTTGATCGCGGCCTTGCACCGTGACCTGTTGATGCACCTGGGTTAACCCTAGGCGGGGTCCCAACGCTGCGACCAATCCGCCCCGCTGCGAATCACCTCGCGCAACAAGGCAAACGTCTGTTGCAGCGCCTCACTGTCACGTTCGCGCACATAAACCAGGTAAGTCGGGTAATTGAATTCCGGGGCTTTTTCGACCCGTTCCAGCGCGCCGCTGTCGAGATAGCTTTGCACCACCCGTGTACGGAAATACCCGCTACCGCCGGAAGCCAAGATGTACTGCAGCGCCAGCGGACCATGGTTGAACCCCAGCGCCGCCTTCGCGCGATCAGGCAAGGCTGCGTCATGTTGACGGCGAAAGTCCTCGCCCCAATCGATGTACACGTAAGGCTCCGGCGTCTGCGGTTGGCGCACCAGAATCAGCTTTTCTTCCAACACTTGCTCAACCTGCAAGCCAGGCCAATAGGACGGTTGGTAAACCAGCGCGGCATCCAGCACACCCAGTTCCAATTGTTTGAGCAGCGCCTGGCCGTCGCCGATTTGCGCGCGTACCGCCAGCGCCGGCATGTGCTGGCGCACTTGCTGCACCCAGCTAAGCATCAACGGGTTGCACAGGCTTACCTCCCCGCCCAAGCGCAGCACCGTGCGATAGCCCGGCATTAACGGTAAATCGCGCTGCGCCGCCTCCCAGGTTTGCACCAACTGGTTGGCAAACACCACAAAGGCTTCGCCATCGACCGTCAGCTTCGCGCCCGCTCGATTGCGCACGAACAGCTTGCAGCCCAGCTGGTTCTCCAGATTCTGCACCCGCGCGGTGATCGCCGTTTGCGTCACATGAAGCTGCTCGGCAGCGGCCACCAGGCTGCCGCTGCGGACAATCTGCAAAAAGGTGCGGGCGAGTTCGATATCCATGGCGCGGCTCGGCGAAAACGTGAGGCGCCATTGTAGGGAGAGTCGCACCGCAGCGGGTATGCCTGACTAATCGCAAGTCAGGCGAGCACTGCAACAACCTGCGGTATTTTCCACACGTCGCCGGGAGCCGATTCAGCTACCGTTAACCCAACGCGCTGTTGCCTTCACGCTGTGGCACTGCCCTGCCACGACCCTGCCACTGCCTGGGAAAACCTGCATGACCGCTCCTGCCTATGACCTCGTCGTATTCGGTGCCACCAGTTTTGTCGGCCAGCTCCTAACCCGTTATCTGGCCGAGCACTTACCCAGCGAAGCGCCGGCACTGCGTTGGGCAATCGCGGGGCGCTCCGCCGCCAAGCTCAGCACGCTCAAACGCACATTGGGCGTCCTCGGCGAGAACCTTCCGGCGCTGATTGCCGATGCCGGTGACGAGGCGCAGCTGCGCACATTATGCGAACAGACCCGTGTTGTGGTCTCCACCGTTGGACCCTATGCCTTGTATGGCGAGCCGTTGGTAAAAGTCTGCGCGCAACAGGGCACCGACTACTGCGACCTCACCGGCGAGGTGCAATGGATTAAACGCATGCAGGACAAATACGAAAGCACCGCCAAACAATCTGGCGCGCGCATCGTCCATTGCTGCGGCTTTGACTCGGTGCCTTCCGACATGGGCGTTTACGTGCTGCAACAACAGGCCATGGCGCAATTCGGTGTGCCGGCCACGCAGGTGAAAATGCGCGTGAAAACACTGAAAGGTGGGGCTTCGGGCGGCACCATCGCTAGCATCATCAACGTGGCGCAAGAAGCAGCCGCCGACCCAGCCTTGCGCAAAGAACTGATGAACCCCTACTCCATTTGCCCGCCGGGTCACGGATTCACCACCCGCCAACATGCGGTTCGCGGCGTCGAACACGACAGCGATTTCGGTATGTGGATCGGCCCCTTCCTCATGGCTGCCATTAACGAGCGAGTCGTCCATCGCTCCAACGCGTTGAGCGGCAATGCCTACGGTTCAACCTTCGCCTACAACGAAGCCACGCTGACAGGCCCTGGCTTGAAAGGTCGCCTCGTGGCGTTCGCATTGGTATTTGGGCTGGGCTTTTTCATGCTAGGCGTGATGATTTCCCCTATTCGCCGACTGTTGGAGCGCTTTCTCTTGCCCAAGCCTGGCGAAGGCCCAAGCCCGGAAGCCCAAGAGGCGGGGCGTTACGAACTGCGCTTTCTCGGCCGCACCGCCACCGGCCAGGTGCTGAACGTGAAAGTGACCGGCGACCGCGACCCGGGCTACGGCTCCACCAGCAAAATGCTCGGCCAGGCCGCGATCAGTCTGGCCCTGGACCTTCCCAAAGAAGCCGGCAAGGGCGGCGGGTTCTGGACACCCGCCACCGCCTTCGACCAGCGCTACGTCGAGCGACTCAGGCGCTACGCCGGCCTCACCTTTGAGGTGCTGTGATCAGCGTACAAAAAACTCACCGACCATTTCTTCATCTGCTACGGTCCAAATTTCGCCACAATAGAAAAAAACCGGACACCGTTCCGGACGTTATCCCTGGCCAATTTGGGTTTTTTCGCCATGACTACACAACCAAACAAGCCTAGCTGCGAGGCCTGTCGCGACGGTACAGCCCTCGAATTTGACTTCACCATGGCTTTCCAGCCCATCGTCAACCTTGCCGAGCGCAGCGTTTATGCCCTACGAGGCGTTGGTGCGTGGTACGGACGGCAGCGGCGCCGCCTCAGTGCTCGGGCGCGTTAACGAGCACAACCGCTACGCGTTTGACCAAGCCTGCCGAGTCAAGGCGGTGGAACTGGCAAGTCGACTGCAGATGCCGTGTTTGCTGAGCATCAATTTTCTCCCTAACGCCGTGTACAAAGCCGCTACGTGCATTCGGGCCACGCTTGAGGCCGCCAAGCGCTTCAACTTCCCCACTGAGCGCATTATTTTCGAGCTCACCGAGGGGGAAGAACTGGTCAACAAAGACCACTTGAAAGAGATCGTCACCGAATACCACAAGCATGGCTTTCGCACCGCCATCGACGACTTCGGTGCCGGCTACGCCGGGCTCAACCTGCTTGCCGAGTTCCAACCCGACATCATCAAACTCGACATGGCGCTGGTGCGCGACATCGACAGCCACCGTGTCCGCCAGGCAATTGTTGAAGGAATTGTGGGCGTTTGCCGGGCGCTGGAAATTGAAGTAATTGCTGAAGGCATTGAATCGGTCGGTGAACTGCGCCATTTGCAATCGCTGGGTATAAACCTGTTCCAGGGCTACCTGTTCGCCCGACCGGGTTTTGAGGCGTTGCCAACGGTGCAATGGCCGGAAATTTGAAAGAGTACAGTTGGGTGGTTTGAAGCATTTTTGAACTGTGCGACTTTTCCGGCGCTCCGCCCGCGCTCTTTAGGAAAGTCGCTCGTTCACCAGAAAAGGCTTTGGCACCAACTGCATGTTGGATCTATGCAGTAAGGAATTTCCCACAGGTCTCTCAGGATTTTCCCGCCGAGTTCTAAAGCTATCGTACATAGCGCACCGAGCGATCACCTCTACACTCTGCTCATCCGAACGGGTCCTTCGATTTATTTAACTACCCGCGCGACTAACTCCGCGACCGGAAACGCAGTGGCATTTGAATTAAACAAACTGACCGCTGCATTAATTTCCTTTGTATCAGGTGAGCGCTACTATGACTGGCTATAACGCAGTACTGGCAAGAAATCCGCAAAACGCTGCCAAGCCTATCGGCCCATATTCACAAAGTGTCGCATTTTCCCATTACAACAATTTGTCCGCTCAGTTACCGATTGACCCCAAGACTGGGAACTTGGTATCTGATGACATTCGCGCGCAAGCCGAACAGTGCTTTAACAATCTTAAAGACATCGTCACTGGCATTAATCACAACTTGGAAGATGTAGTCAGAATCACCCTGTTTCTTCAAGACATGGCTGATTTGGATATTGTTAACTCGGTATACGCTGACTTCTTTCCCTATTACGTTCCCGTCGTAACCGTGGTGGGCGTCGCCGCTCTGCCAATGGGCGCAGCCTTGCAGGTAGAAGCACTGTTGTCGAACGGCGAAGGCACCATTCCCCAAGCGCCTCAGGCCGGTGATCTGATTAAATCCGCAGCCGACGTAGAAAATGCTCCGGTAGACTCGTTGTCAGCGCAAACGGTCGCCTTTTCGCACTACAACAACCTCTCCGCACAACTTCCTATCGACCCGGCAACCGGAAAATTGGTTTCTGGCGGCATCAAGGAACAAGCTGCGCAATGTTTGAAAAATGTAAAAGCCATTCTGCAAGGCATCGACGTTCCATTCGATGACATTGTCAAAGTTAACGTTTTTGTAAAAAACCTCAGCGACATTCAAGCGGTTAATGAGGTTTACACCACATTCTTCCCCGACTCGGCCATTGCCCGCACCGTTGCTTATATGCCGGCGCGCACCGTAGTTCCGGTTGCTGGCTTGCAATTGGATGCACTGGTTCAAATCGAAGTTGTTGTATCGCACGGTGACGGCACGCCGCCGCAGCTCGTTGAAGATCGCCACGGCATTGTTATCAACGCCAACAACACTTCACGCGCACCGATCTGCCCATTCTCGACGCAAACTGTGGCGTTTTCCCACTACAACCACCTTTCTGCACAACTACCGATTGATGCGGCAAATGGCAACTTGGTGCCCGGCGGTATCATGGCGCAAGCGGCTCAGTGCTTGAACAATATCAAGGTCATTATTGAAAGCATCGGCCATGTCATGAATGACGTCGTCAAAGTTAATATCTTTCTCAAGAATATTGACGACATGGCAGCGGTTGACGAGGTGTACGGCAAGTACTTCCCAGGCGGCGTCCCTGCCCGCCGCACCGTGGGTGTGTCCGAGCTTCCACTGGGCGCGCTTATTCAGATTGATGCCGTAGTCGCTAACGCCGAAGGCACCCCGCCTAACGCGTAATTTTCTGTTCCGCTGTTCAGTGAGGGCGGATTAATCATTCCTGATTAATCCGCCGCACTTCTCTCGCCACCTCCCCTGCAAAAATAACGATCCGCCACGACTTCGAACGTCGCTACATTCGCGCATTTAATTCCCTGCTGAATGCTAGAGTCTCGCCCCTGGTTCATCTAGGGAGTTGGGTTCGCATGCGCATGGTGATAACGGCAACAGCGCTGGCAATGATGGCAGGCTGCTCGACGGTTTCGGAAACGTTCGGCGATGGCAAACACTGCGGTATCCATCCCTATTGCGGCTCTGCCGTCGACCTGATGGTCATCAAGGGCGCAACGGAAGAAAACGCCGGCGTCATGGTTGTTCTTGCCCCCATCGCAATCATCGACCTTCCATTCAGCCTGGTTGCAGACACTCTGGTACTGCCTTACACCCTCCTGCATACGGACACCGTCGAGCCTTAACGCCAGGCCGCGCGCCATCGGAACCCAGGACTATTCCTGTTAGACTCCCCGCCCCGAAACTGTCCCCCAGACACCGACGATGACCGCGCCATTCGTACCCGCTCAAGCCGAACCTTCCCGCCGCTTCTCCGTCGCACCGATGATGGATTGGACTGACCACCACTGCCGCTACTTCCTGCGCCTGCTGTCCAAACACGCCCTGCTCTACACCGAAATGGTCACCACCGGCGCGTTGCTGCGTGGCGACAATCCTCAGCGTTTTCTCCAGCACGATGCGGCGGAATACCCGCTGGCGTTGCAGTTGGGCGGCAGCGTGCCGGCCGAGTTGGCGGCATGTGCGCGTATGGCGCAGGAGGCGGGTTATCAGGAGGTGAATCTGAATGTCGGCTGCCCGAGCGATCGGGTGCAGAACAATATGATTGGCGCCTGCCTGATGGGCCATCCGGCGTTGGTGGCCGATTGTGTGAAGGCGATGCGCGATGCGGTGTCGGTTCCGGTGACGGTGAAGCACCGCATTGGCATTGATGGGCGCGACAGTTATGCCGAGCTGGTGGATTTTGTCGGTCAGGTGAAAGAAGCCGGCTGCCGCAGTTTCACGGTGCATGCGCGCATTGCGATTCTGGCGGGCTTGTCGCCAAAGGAGAACCGCGAGATTCCACCGCTACGCTACGACGTGGCGGCGCAGTTGAAGGCGGATTTCCCGGAGTTGGAGATTGTGCTCAACGGCGGCATCAAGACGCTGGAGCAGTGCCAGGAGCATTTGCAGACGTTCGATGGCGTGATGCTGGGGCGCGAGGCGTATCACAATCCGTATGTGCTGGCGCACGTGGATCAGCAGCTGTTTGGCAGCGACGCGCCGGTGATCAGCCGACTTGAAGCGCTACAGGCGCTGCGTCCTTATATAGCGGCACATGTGGCCAGCGGCGGTGCGATGCACCACGTGACGCGGCATGTGTTGGGGTTGGGGCAAGGGTTCGCAGGAGCGCGGAAGTTTCGCCAGCTGTTGTCGGTCGACATTCATAAAGCGCCCGACCCGCTCGCCTTGCTCGACCAGGCGGCCGAGCTGCTCAAGGGTAGATAAGCCCTACCCTGGCAAGCCAGTCATGCTGGCCTGCCGCTTCCTCTGTTACTCGTTTACTTCGATAACCACACGGCCCTGTTTTGGGCATTTTTCCATGTAGTGATGCGCTTCGACGAAGTCGTTAAAGGCGAACACCTTCTCGACTCGCGGTTGCAGCACCCGGTCGCGGGCCAGTTGGTTCAACGCGGTCAGGGCGTTGGCCACGGCTTCCTGATCCGGCGGAATATCCAGCTCCGGCTTGCCGGTGAAGTTACCGATGCAGTGCACGAAGAACTGAATGTTCTTTTGGAACGCGGCGCAGGCCGGGAACGGCGTCTGGTTACCGCCTTGCAGGCCGTACAGCACCAGGCGACCACGCGGCGCAATGACATCGCCGAGCAAGCACATTTGCGGGCCACCCAAGCCGTCGAGCACCACATCCACACCGCGGTTATCGGTGTATTTGTTGATGGCGGCGACCAAGTCTTGCTCTTCGGTGACGATCACTTTGTCGGCACCCAGGGCAATCAGCGACTCGCGGTCTTCAGGGTCTTTCGTGGCGGCGACAATACGCAGCCCCAGCGCCTTGCCCAATTGCACAAAGGCAGGACCCGAGCAGTGCGACGCATCGGTGATCAGCACGGTTTGCCCGGCTTTGGCTTTCGCCAGTTCCACATAGGCAAAGTAGGCAATCAGCAGCGGCGTATAAAAGCCGCTCGCTTCCACCGGGCTTAGCACGTCGTCGGGATAACGGGTCAGCGACTGGCGCGGCAGCACCACTTCATCGCCGTAGCCGGGATATTGGTTAGCGCTGTGGCCGGGAAAGCTGGCGACTTTATCGCCGACTTTCAAATCGTCTACGCCCGCGCCGACGGCAATCACCACACCGGCCACTTCCTGGCCGATACCGGCGGGAAGACGTGCAGGAGACGGGGCCAGGTTCTGGCGCCAGAGCACGTCGTGCCAGCTCACGCTGATGGCTTCAACCCGCAGCAATACCTCTCCGGCCGCCGGTTGTGCGGTAGTTTGTTCTTCCAGCTTCAGGACCTCAGCTGGGCCGAACTGATGGAAACGGATTACACGGGACATCGCTCACCTCGCATGTGGACTCCCAATGGCCACGGACTTTATCGGGGCTTTACTATCAAAACCACCCGCGTCTATCGATAGTCGACATAAATACCAATGATGGCCGGCCTTGACGCCAGCCTCGCCGCCCTTCAGCCTTTCGCTCCAGGAACCGCACTAGAGCACTCAGGTACAGGGTAGCGCTGAATGAATCGTAACGACCTACGCCGCGTTGATCTCAACTTGCTGATCGTGTTCGAGACGCTGATGCATGAACGCAGCGTGACGCGTGCGGCGGAAAAGCTCTTTCTGGGCCAGCCCGCCATCAGTGCGGCGCTTTCAAGGCTGCGCAGTCTATTCGACGACCCACTCTTTGTGCGAACCGGTCGTAGCATGGAGCCCACGGCGCGCGCTTCGGAAATCTTTGGCCTGCTCTCGCCAGCGCTCGACTCCATCTCCACCGCCGTCAGCCGCGCTTCGGAATTCGACCCAGCCACCAGCACTGCCGTCTTCCGTATAGGCCTCTCGGACGACGTTGAGTTCGGATTGCTTCCTGCCCTGCTGCGCCGCGTACGCGCCGAAGCCCCTGGCGTGGTGATTGTGGTTCGGCGCGCCAACTATCTATTGATGCCCAACTTGCTGGCTTCCGGTGAAATTTCGGTGGGCGTGAGTTACACCGATGAACTGCCGGCCAACGCCAAACGCAAAACCCTGCGCAAAAGCAAACCGCAGCTGCTGCGCGCTGACTCGGCGCCGGGCAAGTTGACCCTGGACGAATATTGCGCGCGGCCCCACGCGCTGGTGTCGTTTGCGGGCGACCTCAACGGCTTTATCGATGAAGAACTGGAAAAGGTCGGGCGCAAACGCAAAGTGGTACTCGCGGTGCCGCAGTTCAATGGTTTGGGCACGTTGTTGTCGGGCACTGACCTGGTGACCATCGTGCCCGACTACACCGCCGCCGCACTCACCGCCACCGGCGGCGTGCGGGCCGAAGATGTGCCCGATGGCATACCGGCGCGCTCGTTTGAACTGTCGATGGCCTGGCGCGGCGCGCAAGACAACGACCCGGCCGAGCGTTGGTTGCGCTCGCGCATTCAGATGTTCGTGGCCGACCCGGATAGCTTGGTTTAACGAAGTAATTTGTGGGAGCGGCTTTAGCCGCGATTCCTGCAAACCACAAAATCACGAGCATCGCGGCTGAAGCCGCTCCTACAGTTCGAAAAATTGTCTGAACTATTACCGTCAGATGAACTAAACATCATTCATATTGATATCCAACTTCGGCTTGTTCGATTCGTCTGACGTCTCATTAGGCCATCACACTCCGCCCATTCTGAAAAACCTATGGCGGAGTCTCACCGATGCAACAGTCCCTTTTAGCCTTGCGTTTCCCCCTAGCCGCCCTCGCCCTGGTGATTATCAGTGCGTGTGGCAAGGCGCCCGAAGCCACTGCGCAGATGCCAGTGTCCAAGGTCAGCGTTGCCGAGGTGCTGCAACAACCGATCAATGAGTGGGACGAGTTCACCGGCCGCCTGGAAGCACCAGAAGCCGTGGACATTCGCCCTCGCGTTTCCGGCTACATCGACAAGGTCGCGTTCACCGAAGGTTCGCTGGTGAAGAAAGGCGACTTGCTGTTCCAGATCGACCCCCGCCCGTTTGAAGCCGAAGTGCGCAGCCTGGAAGCCCAGCTGCAACAAGTTCGCGCCAACCTGAGCCGCACCGAGAACGAAGCGCGCCGTGGCGAACGTCTGCGTGCCAGCAACGCCATTTCTGCGGAATTGGCTGACGCCCGCACCAGCGCCGCCCAAGAAGCCCGCGCTGGCGTGGCGAATATCCAGGCGCAACTGGAAAACGCCCGTCTTAACCTGAGCTTTACCCGCATCACGTCGCCTATCGATGGCCGCGTCAGCCGTGCCGACATTACCGCCGGCAACCTGGTCAACGCCGGGCAAACCCTGCTCACCAGCGTGGTGTCGACCGACCGCGTATACGCCTACTTCGATGTCGATGAGCGCGTATTCCTCAAATACAACGAGCTCGCCCGCCAAGGCCAACGCGGTCAGAACAGCCCGGTGTACCTGGGCCTGACTGGCGAAAACGGCCACCCGCACCTGGGCCAGATGAACTTCGTCGACAACCAGGTCAATCCCAAGACCGGCACCATCCGTGGCCGCGCTGTGTTTGATAACGCTGACGGTCGCTTCACCCCTGGCCTGTATGCCCGCCTGAAACTGGTTGGCAGCGGCACCTACAACGCCACCCTGATCAACGACGAAGCGGTCGGCACCGACCTCGGCAAGAAGTTTGTGCTGGTGATCGACGCCGAGCACAAAGCCGCCTACCGCGCCGTTGAGCTGGGGCCAAAGCTGGAAGGTTTGCGCATTGTGCGCAGCGGCCTGGCCAAGGGTGACCAGATTGTGGTGAAAGGTTTGCAGCGCGTGCGCCCTGGTTCGCCGGTCGAGCCTCAGGTAATTCCGATGGCCAGCGATGAAACCATCAACGCCCTGGCGCAGCAGCGCCAAGCCTTGGAAAACAACAATGCGGCCCAAGCCAAGAACGACAAAGTCGTGCAGAAGCTTGCCAGCACCGCTCCGGCACGCGGCTAAGCCCGTTAGTTAACAGCTCTTGGGCTTAAAGGATTATTAGCGATGAATTTTTCTCAGTTCTTCATTCAACGGCCGATCTTCGCCGCAGTGTTATCACTGCTGATCCTGATCGCCGGCGCCATCTCGCTGTTCCAGCTGCCGATCAGCGAATACCCGGAAGTGGTGCCGCCTACCGTAGTGGTTCGCGCCAACTTCCCCGGCGCCAACCCGAAAGTAATTGGTGAAACCGTTGCCGCACCGCTGGAGCAGGCAATCACCGGCGTCGAGAACATGCTCTACATGTCCTCGCAGTCGACCGCCGACGGCAAAATCACCCTGACCATCACTTTCGCCCTGGGCACCGACTTGGACAACGCGCAGGTGCAAGTGCAGAACCGCGTAACGCGCACCCAGCCCAAGCTGCCCGAAGAAGTGACGCGCATTGGTATCACGGTCGACAAGGCATCGCCTGACCTGACCATGGTTGTGCACTTGACCTCGCCGGATAAGCGCTACGACATGCTGTATTTGTCCAACTACGCCTTGCTCAATATCAAGGACGAGTTGGCCCGTCTCGGCGGCGTGGGTGATGTGCAGCTGTTCGGTATGGGCGATTACTCGCTGCGCGTGTGGCTCGACCCGAACAAAACCGCCTCGCGCAACCTGACCGCGACCGACGTGGTCAACGCCATTCGCGAACAAAACCGTCAGGTGGCCGCCGGCCAACTCGGCGCCCCGCCCTCGCCTAGCAGCACCAGCTTCCAGCTTTCGGTGAATACCCAGGGCCGTCTGGTGAGTGAGGAAGAGTTCGAGAACATCATTATTCGCTCCGGCGAAGACGGTGAAATCACTCGCCTGAAAGACATCGCGCGCATTGAACTGGGTTCCAGCCAGTACGCCCTGCGCTCGCTGCTGAACAATGACCCGGCCGTGGCCATTCCAATCTTCCAGCGTCCAGGCTCCAACGCCATCGAGATTTCCAACGAAGTGCGTGCGGCCATGGAAGAGCTGAAGAAAGGCTTCCCGGAGGGCATGGACTACAGCATCGTTTATGACCCAACCATCTTCGTGCGCGGCTCCATCGAGGCGGTGGTTCACACCCTGTTCGAAGCGCTGATTTTGGTGGTGTTGGTAGTAATCCTGTTCCTGCAAACCTGGCGCGCCTCGATCATTCCGTTGGTGGCGGTGCCGGTTTCGCTGATCGGTACGTTTGCCGTGATGCACCTGTTTGGCTTCTCGCTGAACGCGCTGTCGCTGTTCGGCCTGGTATTGGCCATCGGTATCGTGGTGGATGACGCCATCGTCGTGGTGGAAAACGTCGAGCGGAACATTGGCTTGGGCTTAACCCCGATCGAAGCCACCAAGCGCGCCATGCGTGAAGTGACCGGCCCGATCATCGCCACGGCGTTGGTGCTCTGCGCGGTATTTATTCCGGCGGCGTTTATCTCCGGCCTTACCGGGCAGTTCTACAAACAGTTCGCCCTGACCATCGCTATTTCCACCGTGATTTCGGCATTCAACTCGCTGACCTTGTCGCCAGCGTTGGCCGCTGTGTTGCTGAAAGATCACAACGCGCCGAAGGACCGTTTCTCCAAGGTGCTGGATAAATTGCTCGGCGGCTGGTTGTTCCGTCCGTTCAACCGCTTCTTCGACAAAGCCAGTCATGGCTACGTCGGCACCGTGGCGCGGGTTATTCGCAGCAGCGGCATCGCTCTGGTGATTTACGCCGGCCTGATGGTGCTGACCTACGCAGGCTTTTCGTCGACGCCAACCGGTTTCGTCCCGGCGCAAGACAAGCAATACCTGGTGGCCTTCGCGCAATTGCCAGACGCCGCGAGCCTCGACCGTACCGAAGCGGTGATTAAGCAAATGTCGGAAATGGCCATGCAACAACCGGGTGTGGCCAACGCCATCGCCTTCCCCGGCCTGTCGATCAACGGCTTCACCAACAGCCCGAACAGCGGCATCGTGTTTGTGGCGTTGAAAGACTTCGACGAACGCAAAGACCCGAGCCAATCGGCCAACGCCATCGCCGGCGCCCTGAACGGCAAGTACGCCGGCATTCAGGAAGCCTACATGGCGATCTTCCCGCCTCCGCCGGTTCAAGGCCTGGGCACCATTGGCGGCTTCCGTTTGCAGATCGAAGACCGTGGCGGCCTGGGTTACGAAGAGCTGTACAAGGAAACGATGAACATCGTTGCCAAGAGCCAGAACGTACCGGAACTGGCCGGGCTGTTTACCAGCTACCAAGTGAACGTGCCGCAAGTTGACGCAGCCATCGACCGTGAAAAAGCCAAGACCCACGGCGTGGCCATCAGCGACATCTTCGACACCCTGCAGGTGTACCTCGGCTCGCTGTATGCCAACGACTTCAACCGCTTTGGCCGCACTTATCAGGTCAACGTGCAGGCAGAGCAGCAGTTCCGCCTGGAAGCCGAGCAAATTGGTCAGCTGAAAGTGCGTAACAACCTGGGCGAAATGATCCCGCTGGCGACCTTCCTGAAGGTCAGCGACACCTCGGGCCCGGACCGCGTAATGCACTACAACGGCTTTATCACCGCAGAAATCAACGGCGCCGCCGCACCGGGTTACAGCTCGGGCCAAGCGGAAAAAGCCATCGAGAAACTGCTGAAAGATGAGCTGCCAAACGGCATGACGTTCGAATGGACCGACCTGACGTATCAGCAAATCCTGTCGGGCAACACCGCGTTGTTCGTGTTCCCGCTCTGCGTATTGCTGGCCTTCCTGGTACTGGCCGCCCAATACGAAAGCTGGAGCCTGCCACTGGCGGTGATTCTGATCGTACCGATGACGCTGCTGTCGGCCATCACCGGGGTGATTATTTCCGGCGGCGACAACAACATCTTTACCCAGATCGGCTTGATCGTACTGGTGGGCCTGGCGTGTAAGAACGCAATTCTGATCGTCGAGTTTGCCAAGGATAAACAGCTGGAAGGCATGACCCCGCTGGCCGCCGTATTGGAAGCATGCCGCCTGCGTCTGCGCCCGATTCTGATGACCTCGTTCGCCTTCGTGATGGGCGTGGTGCCCCTGGTGTTCTCCAGCGGTGCCGGTGCTGAAATGCGTCATGCCATGGGCGTGGCGGTGTTCTCCGGCATGCTCGGGGTGACCTTCTTCGGTCTGCTGCTGACGCCAGTGTTCTATGTATTGATCCGCAACTTCGTGGAACGCCGCGAAGCGCGCAAAGTTCGCCTGCTGGAGGCACACGCATCATGAGTTTGAAAGCCTTCACCCCCGCCCTTCTGGCACTCGCTCTAAGCGCCTGTGCCGTGGGCCCGGACTACAAAGCGCCGGAAACCGAAGCGGCGAAACTCACCGCCGCCCAAGGTGACGCCAATCAGGGCAAGTACGACCGCAGCACCTTTGAAGTGACCTGGTGGCAGCAGTTCGACGACCCGACCCTGAACCAATTGGTCGCCCAGTCGTTGCAGGAAAACCGCGAACTGCACGTGGCTTTTGCCCGCCTGAAAGCGGCCCGCGCCATTCGCGACGACGTGGCCAATGACCGCTTCCCCGTGGTCACCAGCCGCGCCAGCAGCGAGAACGGCAAAGCGCAGCAACCGGGCGTGACCGACCGCCGCGTGCGCAATGAACGCTACGACCTGGGCCTGGACATGGCCTGGGAAGTGGATTTGTTCGGGCGTATTCAACGTCAACTGGAAGCCAGCGACGCCGAGCAGGACGTTGCCGAGGCCGAGCTGTATCAGTTGCAAGTCAGCCTGATCGCCGAGCTGGTCGATGCCTATGGCGAACTGCGCGGTGCGCAACTTCGCGAGGGCATTGCTCGCAGCAACCTGAAAAACCAGCAGGAGTCGCGCAACCTCACCGACACCATGCGTGAAGCCGGCGTGGGCAGCGAGTTGGATGTATTGCGTGCCGATGCGCGCCTGGCGGCCACCGAGGCCACCTTGCCGCAACTGCAAGCTCAGGAAGCCCGCTCGCGCAACCGCATCGCCACGCTGCTGGGGCAACGGCCTGAGCAATTGACCGTGGATTTAAGCCCTCGGGCGATTCCGGCAATTGCCAAGGCGCTGCCCATTGGCGACCCGGCCGAATTGCTGCGCCGTCGTCCTGACGTGCGAATTGCCGAACGGCAACTGGCTGCGGCCACCGCCAACGTCGGCGTCGCCACCGCAGACCTGTTCCCACGGGTAAACGTGGCCGGCTTCCTAGGCTTTACCTCGGCACGCGGTTCGCAGCTGGGCTCATCGGCCGCGCGGGCCTGGGGCGTGGCGCCGACCATCAGTTGGGCGGCGTTCGATCTGGGCAGCGTAAGGGCCCGCTTGCGCGGCGCTGAAGCGGATGCCGACGGTGCCCTCGCCAACTACGAGCAACAAGTGTTGGTGGCGCTGGAAGAATCGGAAAACGCCTTTACCGACTACAGCAAACGCCAGGAACGCCTGATCTCGCTGCTGCGTCAGAGCGAAGCCAGTCGCGCCGCTGCCGAGCAGGCATCGATTCGCTACCGCGAAGGCACCTCCGACTTCCTCGTGCTGCTGGACGCCGAACGCGAGCGCCTGGCGGCTGAGGATGCTCAGGCGCAGGCCGAGGTGGATGTCTACCACGGCATCGTGTCGATCTATAAAGCCCTGGGCGGCGGCTGGCAGACCCCGGCAACCGTGGCCTCCCGCTCGTAACAGTGCTCGCCCCGTAGGAGCCAGCTCGCTGGCGAACCCTGGAAACACCGAATACGGCGTTTGCGCGGTTCGCCAGCAAGCTGGCTTCTACGAGCGCATCGAGCGCAGCTGTATTCGTCGGGAAACTGGCGCCTTTCACGCACAACGTCAAAAACACCGCTGAATGTCACGCGCCAGCCGTTGAGCGCGACTGGTTGCTCGGGTAAGGTCTAGCCATCCGTTACCACAAGGCCGCGCCATGACCTCCAAGCTCGAACAACTCAAACAGTTCACCACCGTGGTTGCCGATACCGGCGACGTCGATGCGATTGCCCGCCTCAAGCCGGTGGACGCCACCACCAACCCTTCCCTGCTGCTTAAAGCTGCCGCTATGCCGGGTTACGCCGAGCTGCTGAATCAGGCCGTGGCCGATTGCAATGGCGACCTTGGCTTGGCTAGTGATCGTTTTGGCGTCGCCGTTGGCCAGGGCATTCTGAAGGTGATTCCGGGCCGTATTTCTACAGAAGTGGACGCACGCCTGTCGTTCGATACCGAAGCCACCTTGCTGCGCGCCCAGCGCCTGGTCGATTTGTACGACCGCGCCGGCATTGGCCGCGAGCGCATCCTGATCAAAATTGCCGCTACCTGGGAAGGCATCCGCGCCGCTGAGCAACTCGAGCGCGCGGGCGATTCAAACCAACCTCACCCTGCTGTTCTCCTTCGCTCAGGCGGCCGCCTGTGCTGATGCCGGCATCTTCCTGATTTCGCCGTTTGTAGGCCGCATCTACGACTGGTTCAAAAAGGCCGAAGGCCGCGACTTCGTTGGCGCTGAAGACCCGGGCGTGAAGTCGGTGACGCGCATTTACAACTACTACAAGGCCAACGGCTACGACACCGTGGTGATGGGCGCCAGCTTCCGCAACCTGGGCCAGATCGAGCAACTGGCCGGCTGCGACCGTCTGACCATCAGCCCCGAGCTGTTGCAACAACTGGCCGAAGACGAAGGCTCGCTGGAACGCGTGCTGCGGGACGGCAATCCGGGCGAGCCGAAACAGGTGCCGACCGAAAGCAGTTTCCGCTGGGCGCTGAATGAGGAAGCGATGTCTACCGAGAAGCTGGCCGAAGGCATTCGCCAGTTCGCCCGCGATCAGGAAAAACTCGAAGCCCTGCTCGCCGCCAAACGCTGAAATGCAAAACGCGCGAGGAGCTTAGGCCGCTCGCGCGTTTGTTTGGGTGCCGCTTCGACCGGCGTTAGCCGCGCTCGAGGGCGTTCACCAGATCGTGGAACTCTTCACGATTCGACTCGTTCAGGCCCATCAGAATACGGTGCGCTTCCAGCACCTTGGCCTTCACCACTTCTTCGGATTGATCTTGCGAGGGCAAGTCCGCCAGGCTGCCTGGGCAGGCCAACGGCTGGTCGACGATATTGAACACCTGATCAAAACCCATGGATTGCAGCAGCCGGGTGATGTCGGCGTGGGTGGTGACCACGGTGGGCAGCAGGCCGACTTTCTGGCGCGACAGAATAGACAGCTTGGCCAGCAGGCCGAGTGTCGTGCTGTCGATGCTGCGGGTTTCGGTCAGGTCGATGACGATGGCGGAGAAATTCAACGCAGTGAAAATCTTCTCGATCGTGGCATCTAATGCGGAACAGAGCGTCAGGCGCACTTCGCCCACGAATTTCAGAACGAAGGTGCCGTTCTGCTCGGCAAACTGAATTCGACCGGTACTCATGCCACTGTACCTTTATCGTTTATGCGGCTCATAAGGCTCATGGGGCGCGCGGTCATACAGATCATGCAAGGTTCCTGCTTAACACCAGCAAGGCAATATCATCTGGCATCTCTGAGAGATTGGCCAGCCCAAGCACCTGGCGCAAGCCATCCAGGCTGCCACCCGCCGTGCACACCAACTGAGGGAGCAACGCTTCCTTTTCTTTGAGTGTATCGCTCGGCAAAAGGTCCAGAATGCCGTCTGAAAGCAGGGTCAGGCTGAAAGATTGCGGCAAATCGATCACGTGATCGCTGTACGTTGCCTCATCAAACAGCCCCACGGGCAGGCCGCGGCCTTCCAGATAGTGCGCCGAGCCTTCGCTGTACATGATCGGCAGCGGCAAATGCCCCCCGATGCTGTACGTGAGCTTGCCACTCTGCTCATCAATCACGCCGCCCAACATGGTGACGTGCTTGCCGAGCTTGCAATTGATCAACCCGCGATTGATGTGGCCCAGCACATCCGAAGGTTTGAATTCGGGCAACTGCCCGCCACGGCGCGATTCGTACAGCAGCCGCGTGGTCATGAATTTCAGCAGAACTGTGATAAACGCCGACGACGCGCCGTGGCCCGAAACGTCGGCCAGGTAAAAAGCAATGCGGTGGTCATCGAGGCGGAAGTAATCAACGAAGTCGCCCGACAGATACAGCGAAGGGATGATCTGGTGCGCGAACTCCAAGCCATCAACGCTCCACGGCGTGACCGGCAGCATGTTCATCTGCACCTGGCGACCGGCGTTCTGGTCTTCTTGCAGCAGGTTCAGGCTGGCTTGCAGCTCGCGGTTGGCGACTTCGAGTTTTTCCCGGTAACGCTGGTTTTCGATACGCAGATTGGCGCGATCCAACGCACGGCGTACTGAGTGCTCCAGCACGGCGAGGTCTTCAAGGGGTTTGATCAGGTAATCGGCGGCGCCCAAACGCAACGCTTCGACGGCATCGCTCATCACGCCAGCGCCGGAAACGACGATAACGGGCGTCTGCACTTCAAGCGCGTTTATGCGGCGAATGAGCTCGAGGCCATCGACTTGCGGCATGCGCAAATCGCAAATCACCAAGTCAGGTTTCTCCTGCTCGAAGATCTGCAAACCCTGCAAGCCGTTGCTAGCTTGCAAAACGCTGAAGCCACTGTCTTCCAAGTAAGCGGCCAAACTGGCGCGCACTACTTCGTCGTCATCAATAATCAGCAGCGAGGCACTGGAATTGTGCATGGGGTACCAGGCAAACGGCGCCAGGGGGTGGTTGGCGTGTACGTCAGGCCGATCAGCCGGGACGCGTGGACGGTCAAGGCGCAGACGGTACTCCCATCCGTGCGGCGATTCAAGCGTGCGCCGATCATCGTCTGACGCCTTTACAGGCGAAAGATGGCAAGGTTATAAGAGCCGTCGGAGAGTCCAATAAAAACCACAGGAGCGGGTCGATGAGCCAAAGTGATCATGCCTACACCGAGAAACGCGACTACATCCGTATGCGCTTGGAAGCACCCGTCACCTTGAAACACGGCGGCCGCGACATCCCCGCCCTCTGCCTCGACTTGTCCAGTACTGGCATGCAGTTAGAAGCCGAAAGCGACGCCAAAGTGGGCGACAAGGTTCGCGTCCACATCGCATCGGAACACAACGAATTACGCGGCCTCGACGCCGAAGCCGAAGTCATCCGCGCAAGCGCATTGGATGGCGGCAAACAATCGCTGGGGTTGGCCATTCTTTCCATGAAGTAACCCCGCACCCATCAACGAAAAAAGGCGACCCTGAGGTCGCCTTTTTTCGTTTTGATCTTTTTCTCGGAATCACGCCGCTCAAGATCGAGCGAGCTAGAGCGGAGCAAGGCGGAAATGGCCTTTCAAGCGCAGTGGGCTATAGCCCATGAGCATTGAAGAGCCATTTCCAACGCCGCCCCGCCGACGCGCAGCCGATCGATGTCTTACTCAGAAGTCGTCTTCGACTTCACCGTCTTTAACTTTAAACTCACGCATCTGCAGATACGCATTGCGGATAAAGCTGTACTTGTCGCCGCTGATAAATTTCTCGGCCGACAGCAAGCTCGCACGGGTATCGACCACATCCACCGCACGGGTCACGTTGCGCGTCGGCACGTGGTCCATGTAGCGATAGGGTTCCAGGAAGCTGTCCGGAATCTTGCCCGACGCATCGCGCACGGTGCTTGGCCCAAGCAGCGGCAGCACCAGATACGGCCCACTGTTCAGGCCCCACGCGCCAAGGGTTTGGCCGAAATCTTCATCGCTGCGCTGCAAGCCCATCTTGGTGCCGACGTCGAAGAAACCGAGCAGGCCGAAGGTGGTGTTGAAGATCAAACGGCTTGTATCGACGCCCGCCGCCGCCACTTTGCCCTGCAGCAGATTGTTGGCCAGGTTGCCGACATCGCCCAGGTTGCTGAACACGTTGTGAATGCCGTCTTCCAGAAACTGCGGCGTAACCGCTTGGTAACCCTGCGCGACGGGTTTCAGCGCGTAGGTGTCGACCGTGTCGTTGAAGGTGAACACCGGGCGGTTGAAGCCTTCCCACGGGTCGTTTTCCGCCGCCCAAGCGCCCTGCGCCACCAGCGCAAGACCGGCACACAGGCAGAGTTGGCCAAAACGCGTGGCCCAATTGCTGGCAAACACTTCCATTGCAAGGCTCCAAAGGCAGAACGGGGAACGCGCGGCGCGCGCTTTGCCAGCATAGGTGCTGGCGCAAAAGGCGCCCAGTATAAGGGCTGACAACCGGCTTTGGCAGCGCGGCTTGCGTGCGTATTTGTTGTCGCTGCGGCTGCTTTCGCGGCAATTGTCACAAAGTATTCATCGCACCGTCATCGCGGGTAACTACTTTGCTAACAAGCCCCTTCGGATGCGCGTCATGCCTGCACTCGCCTCATCATCTGCCGACTTCACCGCCGTGCTGTTTGGCCTCTCTGGCTGCCTGGTGGACTTCGGCGCCCGCGCCTTGCCCGTGACCTTGCAGCGGCTGTTTCCCGACGCCGCCAATCAGCCCTGCCATCTCTTGTCACCACATGCCGCGCTGAGCGCCGCGCTGGGCCGTGAGCCTCACAGCGCCGACCTCAGCGCCTTGCAAAGCGCCCTACAAGCCAGCGCCAATGATTACGCGCACGTCACGCCCGGCGCCTTGCATGTGCTGGAAACCCTGCAACAGCAAGGCGTGCCCTGCGCCTGGCTGGACGAGCTTCCCGCCGTCGCCAGCCAACAACTGGCCTGCGCCCTGCCCGCCTGGCTGGTCGGCACCGACACCAGCTCCGCCCGCCCGTGGCCGGCGCCCGATGCCTGTTGGCAGTCGCTGTCGGCGTTAAAGGTGAACAACCTCGACGGCTGCGTGCTGATCAGCGGCGAACCGCGTTTACTGCAGGCGGGCTTGAATGCCGGCTTATGGACCGTAGGACTCGCCGCTTGCGGCCCGCTCTGTGGCCAGGCGCCAGACGACTGGCAAGCCCTGCCCGCCCCCGAGCGCGACCACTTGCGCGCGCAGGCAACCTTGAGCCTTTATCGCCTCGGCGTGCATTCGGTGATCGATCAACTGGCGGACCTCGGCCCTAGCCTCACAGACCTGGCCCAGCGCCGGCAAAAAGGTGAAAAGCCGTAAGGTGTTACACCTTGCCGCGCCTGCGCTCGGGCAAAGCGGCAGAGCATGGATTACCCTCAACACTCGAACCTTTGGCGCACGCTCAGGGTCAATGCTGTTGCCTATCACAGAGGGAGAAACACCATGCCTGCCCGCGAATTGCAGCATCAACTGGACTTACTGCGCGAGCAACTGAACAGCCAGACGCCCGTCTCCGACGAGCAACGCGAAGAACTCAACGCCCTGGCGCAACAGATCGAACTGCAACTGCAACGCGAAGCCAGCGCACCGGACACCAATCTGGTGGACGGCGTGAACCTCGCCGTTGAACGCTTTGAGGTGGAACACCCGACCATTGCCGGCACCTTGCGCAATATCGTGCAAAGCCTGGTGGGCATGGGCATCTAGCCCCAAGGTAGAAAGCGCATAAAAAAACCCGGCCTCACGCCGGGTTTTTTTATGCGTGCTGCGTTAAGCCACCACTTGATTGCGCCCGAACGCCTTGGCCTCATACAGCGCCCGGTCTGCTCGCTCATACAGCTGGCCCACGTCGCGTTCCTCGGCCGGCAGCAGGCAGGACACGCCCACCGACATCGTCACCATCGCCGCCGTATCAGAGCGTTCATGGCGAATGCCGAGCTTCTCCAGCGCCAAACGCAGCGCCTCTGCCCGCTCGCGCGCCTGCGCATCGGTGATGTCGTAGAGCAACACCGCAAATTCCTCACCGCCCAGGCGCACCGACATATCCAGCGGCCGGCGCGCCGCATCCGCCAGCACCGCACCGACGCGCTGCAACACGTTGTCGCCGGCCTGGTGCCCGTAGCAGTCGTTATAGGCTTTGAAGTGATCAATATCGCAAAGCAACAGCGCAAGCCGCTGGTTCTCGCGCTGCGCCTGGCGCCACAAGCGTTCCAGCTGACGATTGAAACTGCGGCGGTTATGCAGGCCGGTCAGGCTGTCGTGATCCGCCAGCACGCGCATCAGGCGGCTGACCAAAAAGTGCTCGCGCGATTTGAACTCCAACAGGTAACAGCCGATGGCGCCCATCAAATTGCCGAACAGCAGAAACAACACGTTGTTGATCAGACGGGGAATCGGCAGCCCCACGAGCAGCTCCAGAAACACATACGCCAGCAGCACCATCAGCGACGTGGCCAGCGCCTCGGATAAGCGCAAGCCGACCAGAAAATACGCCGCCATGCACACCAGCAGCAGGCCTTCGTAGGGGTAGGTCATGTCGACCGTGTGGGCGATGGCCACCACCGAGGCCGCGCCCAGCCCGAGCCCGCCAATGCAGGTGATGCTCAAGGGCACCAGTAGATGGAAGTGTTTGCGTTGCAGAATAAGGAGGGCGCACACCAGCAGCATCGCCAGCACGCTGAGCCGCACGCCCAGCATCCACCAGACCTGAGGCCCGTCGATCAGAGAGAAATCCAGCACCGCGAACGCCATCCACAGCACCATGCCCACGCTCAGGGCAATACGCTTGAGGTCGAAGCTGTCCTCGCGCATGTACTGACGGTATTCATTTTCCAACGGGCGCACGAAACGCAGCAGGCGGAAGCCTAAAGACAGTTGGTCGGCATAAGGATTGGGGCGGACATCGTCCAGCCAGGCTTGATGGAGCGGCACCCGTTACCTCTTCTCTTGGTGGGGAGGCTTTTTGACACCATAGCCGCAGAAAGTGCGCGCAACAACCCGGGCAAAATTTCTGACGCCATAAAAACGGCCCCGCCGAACACGGAGCTGAGCGCCGACTTTACACCTCGAACTCTGCCTGCAACGCCGCGCGGACGCAGTACAGCACGCCTTCCGGCACGCGCCCGGCAAACTGCTCGGCAATGGCGGCCACCGCTGGCAACTCACCATCGGCATCGAGAAACGCATCCTGAATTTCGCCCAGCAGCTCAGCCGGCAAATCCATGGCTTGTTCCAGCGACAACTGCTGCCGGCCAATGGCTTCGGCCAACAGGCTGTACACGTTCTTTTCGGTGCATTTCAGTTGCCCGGCAATTTGCTGCGGCGTCATGCCGGCGCGGGCGAGGCTGACCAACTCGTGACGGATATCCACCACCGGTGGCGCCACTTCCGCAGCGCCGCTCAGTACTTCCAAGAATGCCGCACCATAGCGTTCCAGTTTGCGCGCGCCAACACCGCTGACCTCGGCCATTTCCGCCATCGAGCCGGGCTGGCTGCGCAGCATTTCCAGCAACGTCGAGTCGGGGAAAATAACGTACGGCGGCACCGCGTGTTCTTCTGCCAGTTTGCGCCGCAGTGCGCGCAGGGCTTCCCACTGCTCGCGCTCGTCCGGGCGCACGAGTTGGCTGGCCGAGCTGCCGCCACCCGACGAGGATTTCGCCGCCAGCTGCGGTTTCAGGTCGCGACGAAGTTCCAGCGTCACCTCGCCGCGCAGCAGCGGCCGACAGGTTTCGCTCAGGCGCAGGCCGCCGTAGCCTTCCAGATCCACATCGGCCAAACCGCGCGCCACCAACTGGCGAAACAGTGAACGCCATTCGCCTTCGCTCAGGGCTTTGCCCATGCCGAAAACGGATAAGTGCTGATGGCCACTGCTGCGCACTTTGTCGTTGTCGCGCCCCAACAAAACATCGACCAAATGGCCGACGCCATAGCGCTGGCCGCTGCGAAAGATCGCTGACAGCGCCTGGCGGGCCGGCTCGGTGGCATCCCAGGTTTGCACGTTGTCGACGCAGTTATCGCAATGGCCGCAGGGGTTGGGCATTTCTTCGTCGAAGTACGCCAGCAACGCCTGGCGGCGGCAGCGAATCTGCTCGCACAGGGCCAACATGGCGTCGAGCTTGTGCTGCTCCAGGCGCTTGTGGCGTTCATCGCCTTCAGAGCTTTGCAGCATCTGTTTAAGCAGCAGCACGTCTTGCAGCCCGTAGGCCATCCAGGCGTCGGCGGGCAAGCCATCGCGGCCGGCGCGGCCGGTTTCCTGGTAATAGGCTTCCAGCGACTTGGGCAAATCCAGGTGGGCCACGAAGCGCACGTTGGGCTTGTCGATGCCCATACCGAAGGCGATGGTCGCGACCATGATCAAGCCTTCCTCATTGAGGAAACGCTTCTGGTGAGTGGCGCGCAGTTCGTGGGGCAAACCGGCGTGATACGGCAACGCGGCGAAACCTTCCTTACTCAGAAAGGCCGCGACTTCTTCGACCTTTTTGCGCGACATGCAGTACACGATGCCGGCGTCGCCCTTGCGCTCTTTAAGAAACGCCAGTAGCTGCTTGCGCGGCTGCTCTTTGGGCACGATGCGATAGAAAATATTGGGTCGGTCGAAGCTCGACAGAAACCGCTCGGCGTCTTGCAAGTGCAAGCGCGTAACGATTTCTTCGCGGGTGCGCATGTCCGCCGTGGCGGTCAGGGCGATGCGCGGAACATGGGGAAACAGCTCGGCCAGTTGGCCCAGTTGCAAATATTCGGGACGGAAATCGTGACCCCATTGCGACACGCAATGCGCTTCGTCGATGGCGAACAGGGCGATGTCCAAGTCCTGCAAAAACTCGAGCATGCGCGGCTGCACCAGGCGCTCGGGCGCTACATAGAGCAGCTTGATTTCATTGCGGCGAATGCGGTCGGCGATCTGCCGTTGCTCGGCAGCGCTCAGGGTCGAGTTCAGCGCCACGGCTGCCACGCCCAGCTCGTCCAGCGTGGCCACCTGGTCTTCCATCAAGGCAATCAGCGGCGAAACCACTACCGCCAAACCGGGCCGCAACAGCGCCGGCGCCTGGAAACACAGGGATTTACCGCCGCCGGTTGGCATCAATACCAAGGCGTCGCCGCCGTTGGCCACGCGCTCGATGATTGCACCCTGACGCCCACGAAAACTGTCGTAGCCAAAAACGTCTTTAAGGATGCGCAGAGCCGGTTCGAGCATAAAAACCCCAAGCGTTGCAAAAGGTGCAGGCGGAAAAGCGCCGCAGTATACGTCAGCACCCCCAGGCAAGGGACGACGCCTATCGGTGATTGCCCGTCGAAAAATCCTGCCAGCAAGCGGCAGCGGCGAAAAAATCTGCCAAGAGCGCCGCGCCAGCGGCGCTATACAGGCTAAAATCTTGCGCATTCAGTCCCATTAGGTAGTGCCGTAATGTCCTTCGCCGCGCAATTGACCCGCCTGCAAGCCTTCCTCGACGCCGATGAGTTGCATGAAGAAGCCCTGGACTATGTAGCCGCTCACGGCTTCCTCACCGCACTGTCGATCTGCACCGAGCAAGTATCGGAGCGCGAGTGGATCGACGCCCTGTTCTCCGAGCCGCCGCACTACCGTGACGACGCCGAGCGCGACGAAATCGAAGCCACCCTCATCCAACTCAAAGCGCACATCGGCCGCATGCTCGCCGCCGACGATGACCTCGAACTGCCGTGTGATCTGGATCTGGGCGAAGAGCCGGACGATTCCGATATTCGTGGCTGGTGCATCGGCTTTATGGAAGGCGTATTTATGCGCGAAGCCGCCTGGTTTGAAACCGCCGAAGAAGAAGTCAGCGAACTGCTGCTGCCGATCATGGTGGGTTCCGGTTTGTTCGATGAAGAAGCCGAGTTCGCCGACATCGCCAAAGACGCCGACCTGATGGACGACATGGTCGAGCAAATTCCCGAAGCGCTCACCGCGCTGTTCCTGATCTGTCAGGCGCCTGACGAAAAACCTGCGCTGCTCAAGCCTCGTCACCACTAATTCGTCACCGCACGATAAGGACCGTGGATGACGCGCCAAGTCCACGAAAACCGTAACCCCGCCATTCGCTACGCCCTGCTGACCATTGGTTGGCTGAGCGTGGTGCTTGGGGTTATCGGGGTTTTTCTTCCCGTACTGCCCACCACACCGTTTCTGCTGCTGGCGGCCGCCTGCTTTGCCCGCAGTTCCGAGCGCTTCTACCACTGGCTGGTAGACCATCCCAAGCTCGGCCCATGGATTCGCGACTACCTAGACGGCAACGGCATACCGCTCAAAGGCAAGGTATACGCCATCGGTTTGATGTGGCTGAGCATCGGCTTTTCCTGCTACTTGGTGCCGATGTTCTGGGCGCGCACGTTTATGTTGACCAGCGCGGTGTGCGTGACGATTTATATCCTCAGGCAGAAAACCCTCAAGCGCCCGTAGCCGCTCGGATACAAGCGCAGCGACGCCGTAGAAAATTCCCGTAGCCCATACAGCAAATTCCCCTGCAACTGCCTAGAATCACCCCACCATCGGCGGAGACGCGACATGCAGCTTCGGCAGCGCTTTCAAGGACGACACAGACGCCTGTTTTCGGCACGCGTCTGTGCGTCTTTGTTGCTGGCGTTGCTGGTGGGCGTTGCCAGTGTATTTGCCGATTGGGATTTCGCCGTCATCGTCAAAACCGCCGAAACCCGCTACGGCAATCTCGGCGAAGCGAAGCCCGCATTCTCGCCTGGGGCGATCTGGTCAGCTCAAGCGGGGGCTTGCCCGAAAGCGAAAAGCTCGTTGTGGTGAACAAGTTCTTCAACCGCGAGCTGCGCTTTGTTGATGACATGCGCAACTGGCGCCAAGAAGACTACTGGGCCACGCCGCTCGAAGCGCTGGTCAAGGGCGCTGGCGACTGCGAGGACTACTCCATCGCCAAATACTTCACCCTGCGGCGCCTGGGCATTCCCAGCGAAAAGCTGCGCATCACCTACGTCAAAGCCTTGAACTACAACCAGGCCCACATGGTGCTCACCTACTACTCCAGCCCCACCGCCCAGCCGCTGGTACTGGACAACTTGATCGGCGATATTCGCCCCGCCTCGCAACGTAAAGATTTACTCCCGGTGTATTCCTTCAATGCCGAAGGTTTGTACCTGCCGGGCTCCTCCGGCAAACGCGGTGACAGCAAAAAAGCTTTCGCGCTGGCAGGACATATTGAAAAAATGAATGCCGAAGGCTTTGCCGTTGGTGAGGGTTAGGAGAACCTTATGTCGTTACTCAAGCAGTTGTTTCTCGCCATTTGCCTGTTTCTGGTAGTGGCCTTCACCGGCAGTTTCATCACCAGTGTGGAAAGCTCGCGCGAGCAATTGCTCAGCCAGTTGCGTTCCCACGCGCAAGACGCCGCCACTGCACTGGCGCTGTCCATGACCCCGCATGTCGACGACCCGGCCATGATCGAGTTGATGGTCAGCTCGGTGTTCGACAGCGGCTACTACGCCACCATCCGCGTGGTGCGCGTCGACAACGGCGAAACCATGGTTGAACGCCGCACCACCACGACCTCGGAAAACGTGCCGGCCTGGTTCGTCAAACTGATCGACCTTGAACCCGAAGGCGGCGACGCCATGATCATGCGCGGCTGGGATCAGGCCGCCCGCGTCGAAGTGCTCAGCCATCCGCAATTCGCCCTGTCGCGTCTGTGGGACAGCGCCTTGGGCAGCGCCGCCTGGTTATTGCTCTGCGGCTTGGTCAGCTCGATTCTCGGCGGCTGGCTGCTGCGTACCCAGCTCAAACCGCTCGACAACATGGTGCAACAGGCCCACGCCATCAGCCGTCGCGAGTTCTTCACCCTGCCCCGCGTTCCGCGCACACCCGAGCTCAAGCGCGTGGTGCTGGCCATGAACCAGATGGTCGAGAAACTGAAAAACCTGTTCGCCGAAGAAGCCGCGCGCAGTGAAAAACTCCGCGAAGAAGCCTACCAGGACACCCTCACCGGCCTGGCCAACCGCCGCCTGTTCGACATCAACCTGGCCAACCAACTCAGCGCCCACGAACAGCACGCCGAGGGCTACCTGATCATGCTGCGGGTCAACGACCTTGGCGGCCTCAACCAGCGCCTCGGCGGGCAACGCACCGACGCCCTGATCGCCGCCATTGGCGAGCTGCTGAAACGCTCGCTCGAACACCCCGACCGCAGCGACTGGCTGGCCTCGCGCAGCCGTGGCGGTGAGTTCACCTTATTGGCCCCAGGGCTGGCCGGCGACGACGCCGACCGCCTCGCCCTGCAACTGATCGACAGCCTGGAAAGCCTGCGCCAAACCGGCGCCAGTGACTGCACGCCCGTGGCGCATCTGGGTATTGCCGCCTTCCGCCCCGGCGAAGACGTAACGGCGGTGATCAGCCGTGGCGATCAAGCGCTGGCCCAGGCGCAGAGCAACGCCGCCAAGTTCTGGGACCGCCTCGACGACTTCAACGCCGCTCCGAGCCAGAGCCTCAACGACTGGCGCGGCTGGATCGACGAAGCGCTCAACAAAGGCAAGCTGGAGCTGTACTTCCAACCGGTGGTGGACTGCGCCGACACCCAACGCGTGCTGCACCACAAAGTGCTGGCGCGCCTGATCGACCCGCAAGGCGAGGCCATCGCTGCCGGCCGTTTCCTGCCCTGGATTGAGCGCCTGGGTTGGACCGCCCGCTTCGACCTGGCGATGCTCAAACACGCCCTCGCCCACCTCGCCGCGCATCAGCAACCCATCGCCCTGAGCCTGTCGGCCGCCACCTTGCGCGAAGCCGACGCCCAGGCGCAGCTGATCACGCTGCTCCGGGAAAACCCCCAGCACGCCACCCTGATGACCCTTGAGGTAGACGAACGCCACTTGCCGCCGCCTGCCGAACTGGAACGCCTCAGCCAGGCCGTTCACCTGGCCGGGTTCAACCTGGGCCTGCAACATTTCGGCGGCCGCTTCAGCCTCATCGGCAACCTCACCCACCTGGGCCTTGCGTACCTGAAAGTGGACGGCACCTACATCCGCGCCATCGACGAGGAAAGCGACAAACGCATGTTTATCGAAGCCATGTTCCGCGCCACCAACAGCATCGACTTGCCGTTAATTGCCGAAATGGTCGAAACCCAAGGTGAACTCACCGCGTTGAAAGAGTTGGGCATCAAAGGCGCCATGGGACGGTTGATCGGCGCACCGGCGCCATGGGGGGCAGTGAGTTAGCATCGGTGCGACGTCGAGAGGCGTCGTAAACGTCGAGATTCTGGATCCAGAATGGTTGGTCGGACCACAGCGTTGAAGTGCGAGAAAATCAAATTGTCGTCCTAAAGAAAATCGAGGCTGAAGCCTTTCCCACAAGCGATGTACCACTTGTAGGAGAGGCTTCAGCCTCGATTGGGGTCTTACACGTCCAGCCGAAAAATTACTGCGCTTTCTGGCTATAGCTCTGCATCAGGTTGGCATACGCCGGCAGGTGGCCGCCGAGGATGGCGCCGAAGCCTTCGATGTCGTTGCGCCAGTCGCGTTGCAGCTCGCAACCTACGGCAAACCAGTTCATCAATTGCGCGCCCGCTTCCACCATACGGTTCAGCGCCGACTCGCGAACCAGCGGATTAAAGGTGCCGGAAGCGTCGGTCACCACGAACACGTCGAAGCCTTCTTCAATCGCCGACAAGGTCGGGAACGCCACGCACACGTCGGTCACAACGCCAGCGATGATAATTTGCTTGCGGCCGGTGGCTTTAACGGCGGCCACGAAGTCCGGGTTATCCCAGGCATTGATCTGGCCAGGACGGGCAATGTACGGGGCGTCCGGGAACTTGGCTTTCAGTTCGGGAACCATCGGGCCGTTCGGGCCGTTTTCAAAGCTGGTGGTGAGGATGGTCGGCAGCTTGAAGAACGCGGCGATGTCGGCCAGGGCCAGTACGTTGTTTTTGAACTCGTCCGGGGTGAAGTCGCGCACCAGGGAGATCAGGCCGGCCTGGTGGTCAACCAGCAGCACCACGGCGTTGTCTTTGTCCAAGCGGTTGTATTTCTTGCTCATGATATTTCCTCGAAATAATCAGGCCCGCACCGGGCCTGATGGGTTGGATAACGAATTCAGAAGGCGAAGCAGGAACAGCCGAACGCGCCCCAGAAGCCCTGGTGATCGCTCACCGGTGCCGAGGAAAGACGGGCTTTTTCATGGCTATGGGAATGCACGCCGCACGGGCCGGAGCACTGGTGCACGGCCGCGGCCAGTGCAGTTTGCTGACGCCAGTGGCCGGGCACTTTCACCACCGGCGACCAGTCCGGGGTCACCGGCAGCGCAGGCGGTGCGAGCTTGTCGAACTCATCGGTGCCGTAAACGATCTTGCCGTCCACCACGGTGAGTACCGATTCAATCCACTTGATGGCTTCTTCATCGACGCTGAAGAAGTCCGCCGACAACGCGACCAAATCTGCCAACTGGCCCACTTTGATCTGGCCCTTCTTACCCTGCTCCGTCGAGAACCAGGCGCTGCCGTGGGTGAACAGTTGCAGTGCGGTTTCGCGCGGCAAGCCTTCGGGGTACAGCTCCATGCCGCCGACGGTTTTGCCGCTGACCATCCAGTACAGCGAGGTCCACGGGTTGTAGCTCGACACCCGCGTGGCGTCCGTACCGCCGCCCACCGGCACGCCTTCGGCGAGCATGCGTTTGATCGGCGGCGTGGCTCCGGCGGCTTTTTTGCCGTAGCGGTCGACGAAATATTCGCCCTGGAACGCCATGCGGTCCTGCACGGCGATACCGCCGCCCAGCGCCCGTACACGTTCGATGTTTTTCGGCGTGATGGTTTCGCAGTGGTCGAAGAACCAGTGCAGGCCGTTGAACGGAATGTCGCGGTTCACTTTCTCGAACACATCGAGCATGCGCGAGATCGATTCGTCGTAGGTGGCGTGCAGGCGGAACGGCCAGCGCTGCTCTACCAGGTGACGCACCACCGGTTCCAGTTCTTCTTCCATGGTTTGCGGCAGATCCGGGCGCGGTTCGAGGAAGTCTTCGAAGTCGGCGGCCGAGAACACCAGCATTTCGCCGGCGCCGTTGTGGCGGAAGAAGTCATTGCCATCGCCGGGCTTGACGATTTGCGTCCAGTTTTTGAAGTCCACCAGTTCTTCTTTGGGCTTCTGGGTAAACAGGTTGTAGGCGATGCGCACGGTGAGTTGGTCGTTGGCGGCCAGCTCGCGGATAACCTGGTAGTCGTCCGGGTAGTTCTGGTAGCCACCACCGGCATCGATGGCGCTGGTAACGCCCAGTCGGTTCAGCTCGCGCATAAATTGACGCGTGGAGTTCACCTGGTATTCCAGCGGCAGCTTCGGCCCTTTGGCCAGCGTGGAGTACAGAATCATGGCGTTCGGGCGCGCCACCAACATGCCGGTGGGCTCGCCATTGGCGTCTTTCACAATTTCGCCGCCCGGTGGGTTCGGCGTGTCGCGGGTGTAGCCCACCACCTTGAGCGCGGCGCGGTTGAGCAAGGCGCGGTCGTACAGGTGCAGCACAAACACCGGGGTGTCGGGCGCGGCTTTGTTCAACTCTTCAATGGTTGGCAAGCGCTTTTCGGCAAACTGGAATTCGTTCCAGCCACCCACTACGCGTACCCATTGCGGGGCGGGCGTGCGGTCGGCCTGGTCTTTGAGCAGGCGCAAGGCATCGAACAACGACGGCACGCCTTCCCAGCGAAGCTCCAGGTTGTAGTTGAGGCCGCCGCGGATCAAGTGCAGGTGCGAGTCGTTGAGGCCCGGAATGACCGTGCGCTTTTGCAGGTCGACCACGCGGGTCGAGCCGCCGCGAAAGGCCATGGCTTCGCCGTCGTTGCCCACGGCAATGAACTTGCCGTCTTTGATGGCGACGGCCGTGGCGGTCGGTTTTTTCTCGGTCAACCGTGTGCAACCGGCCATTGAAGAGAATTAGATCGGCGTTCATCGCAGCTCCTGATGAGGTGGCGTAAGCGGAAAAAGGCAAGGCAGACCACAGCGCGCCAGCAGCGCCAAGCACTGAACTGGCTGCCAGAAATTGGCGGCGCCCGGGGGCCTTTGGAGGGGGTTTCATCAGCCATGAGGATTACTCTCCTTTCACAAAGCAGCGCTAGGCGTTAAGCCAGCGCGCAAATAGGCGTGTCACTCGCGGCATAAACACGTACACCACAAGCAGGACGATGCTCAGCGTGATCACCACACTGCTGGCCAGGTAGCCAGACAAAAACGGCAGTTTGGCGAACACCGGCTTCCACAACAGCGGCACGCCCATGCTCAGCGGCAGAATCACCAGAAAGGTGACGCACGCCTGTTTCCAGCGCGCGGGCGGTTTGGCGGTGCCGATTTCAGCGGGGGTAAACCAGAATTCGCGGTCGGCATTCACTTCGGTTTTATCGCCGTCGGCCAGCAGCGGTTCCACTTCGGCCACCAAGCGGCGGCGGTCGTCGGAGTCGAGCCAGGTTTGCAGCAGCTCGGTGCTGGTGAAACGCAGCACGCAGGTGAACTGCGTCAGGCCCTGGCTGTGGCCGCGCATCACGTCGATGCCCAAGTGCCCGGCGTACTCGCGCGCGGTACTGATGATGCGGCGCAGCCACGCTTCATAGGCGGCGTCTTGGCCAGCTTTGACGCGGTGACGGACCAGCAAGGTCGCCACCTCTTCGAATACTTCCACACTACTCATGGGCTGACGCCTCCTGTTTGAACGTAAGAAACCGAGCCGTCACTGAAGATAGACCAGCGCCCGCGCCTTACCGGGCAGGCGTTGCGACAAGGCAATGCGCCCTGGGCCAGCGATAAACACCGTGCTGAAAATTATCAGCAGCAACCAGGCGAACTGGCCGTCGGCCACGCTCCATTCCGGGTGCACGGCCACCAGCGCCACCAGCAGCACGGCGAGAATGGGCAAGCAAGAAAGACGGGTGAGCACGCCGAGCAGAATCGGCAGCGGGCACAGCACTTCGGCGAAAATCGCCAGACTCAGCGTGAAGGTCGCGCCCAGGTGCCAGGGGTCTTCGATCAGGCTGAGTTGTTCTTGAAAGTGCAGGAGTTTTGGCAAGCCGTGCACATGCAGCAGCAAGGCAGAGCCGGTAACGCGTAGCCACAGCAAGCCCCAATCACTGGCGGTGAAAGCGCTGCGGGAAACGGGATTGGCCATGGGGCGCTCACTGTCAGATTCGTATGAGCTGATAGTGAGAGATGCAGATGGGAAGAGATTGTATTGCTGTGCTGGATTACAGAAGTGGCGTGTTGGGCTTCGCCGATGGCTCAGCCCAACCTACGACCTGGATTGCGGGACGCCTTGTTGGGTTGAGCCGAAGGCGAAGCCCAACAAACCTACAACTCAACCGAGATCAACGCCCCGCGCGGGATTCGCTGATGTAGAAGCGCGCTTTCTTGGCGTTCTTGGTGCAGCTTTCGTAGCCCTCGAATTGTTGCGAGGTCTTGGCGCCGGTCAGCAGCGACAGCGCTTTGGAGTAGCTGACGGTGCCGGCAAAGCCTTCGGCCTTGGCCAGATCAAGCTCGCGCCAGGCGGCGTCCGACTGCGCGGCGCAGCTGTCGCGGTAGGCAGTTTTGGCGGCGCAACCGGACAACGCCAGCACCATCAGGGGTAAGCAGATCCAGGCTTTCATAACATTGCTCCAAATAAGAGAAACAGCAGGTTAAACGTCATTAAGCACGTGTGTTGATCAGACGCCAGCGCCGCGAAAAAGTGCGATCAAGCGAAGCGGCGATCGCCTACGCCTTGGCGGCGCAAGCCGGCGCGCGTATGGTCGCAAAATGCCGTGCCAAGCGGTCGGCGATAGTAATCAGGAGCGGGTGATGAGTAAACGCGTGGCGCTGGTGTTGGGTGCGGGGGGCGCACGGGGGTATGCGCACATTGGCGCTATCGAGGAACTGGAGCGGCGCGGTTATGACATCGCCTGCATCGCCGGCTGCTCCATGGGCGCGGTGGTCGGCGGCATCTATGCCGCCGGCAGGCTGCCGGAATACCGCGAGTGGATTGAAAGCCTCGACTACATCGACGTGCTGCGTCTGCTCGACGTCAGCTTCCGGCTCGGCGCCATTCGCGGCGAAAAAGTCTTCGGGCGCATTCGCGAAATGGTTGGCGAGATCAATATCGAAGACCTGCGCATCCCCTACACCGCCGTCGCCACCGACCTCACCTTCCAGCAGGAAATCTGGTTTCAGCAAGGCAACCTGCACCAGGCCATGCGCGCCTCGGCCGCTATTCCCAGCCTGTTTACCCCGGTGATCCAGGGCAAGCGCATGTTGGTAGACGGCAGCCTGCTCAACCCGTTGCCCATCGTGCCGGTGGTGGCCAGTCATTGCGATTTGATTGTGGCCGTGAACCTCAACGCCAACGGCCAGCGCCATTACCAACTGCCGGTCATCGAGCGCCCCGCCGCATTCAAAGGCAAGCTCGACGGCTTGATGGACAGCATTGGTTCACGCATTCCGTTTCGCCGCAAACTGGCCGGCCCCGCCGAAGAAGCGGCGTTACTCGAAGCCGCCGCCAGCGCCGAGCCCAACCCCTGGCTCGACCCACCGGCCGCCGCGCCCTCGCCGCGCCCGGACGAAAGCCCGACGCCAAACTCGGCCACCGGTTCACGGGTTGCGGAAACGGGCAGCCCTGCGTCACTGCTGGAGTTGGTCAACCAGAGCTTCGAGGTGATGCAAACCTCACTCGCGCAATACAAGATCGCGGGCTACCCGCCCGACATTCTGGTCAACGTACCGCGCCGCGCCTGCCGCTTTTTCGAGTTCTACAAAGCGCCCGAGTTGATCGAACTGGGCCGCATCATCACCAGCGACACGCTGGACCGCTACGAAGAGGAAAACGGCTGAGGCCTAAAAGCCCTCAGCCACCAACGCGCGCTGGACCGCCGGCCGCGCGTTGAAGTGCTCACGAAAGCGCGCCAACGCCTTCAACTCATCCAAGCGCCCGCCCACGCGCCCTGCCCAGCCAGCGAACACGCCCAGGTAAGCATCGGCAATGCTGTACCTGCTCGCCGCCCAAGAAAGGCTGGGCTTGCAGGTGTTGGTCGATGTGCGCAAACGCCTTGTACAACTGCTCCAGCGCCTGCGCACGAATGCCCGGGTGGGCGCTTTCATCGGCGCTGTAGCGCTCCGGCCGGTTCAGCGGGCGAAACGAGGCGGCGTGCACCTCGGCGGCCAGGTAACCCATCCAACTCTGAATCTGCGCGCGCTCCACGCTGCCCGCCGGCGCGAACAGCGAAGTGCCCGGTTTGAGGTCCGCGAGATACGGCAAAATCGCGCTGTTCTCGGTAATGCGGCGGCCATCGTCCAACTGCAACACCGGCACGCGGCCCAAAGGGTTGATTTGGTGAATCGGCGAGCCCGCCGTACGCAACGCAACGCGCTCTACCTGAATCGGCAACTCCAGCTCATGCACGACCACGTGAGCGGCGAACGAGCAAGCGCCCGGCGAGATATAGAGCGTGGAAGTCATCAGGTTTCCCCTGCCAAAACGCGTTCTTTATGGTCCGGGCGCGATGAAACGTAGCGAGCGCAGCGGTTTCACCGTGTCCGGGAACAAACAAAAGCGGCCGCCCTGCCCCTGCCTGAAGCAGGGCGACCAAAATCGGGAGGTCGTTAACGCGCAGTAATCACCGACAGCTTGGTAATCCCAGCCCGTTCGATCGACGCCATGGCCTTGGCCACCTGGCCGTAGTCGACCTTCTCGTCGGCCTGCAACTGCACCCGCAATTCGGCATCTTTGGCCTTGGCGGTTTCCAGGCTGGTTTGCAGCAAGTCGGCCTGAATCTCGTCCTTGTTAAGGAACACTTTGCCGGCGCCGTCGATGCTGACCACCAGCGGGTCTTTCTGCTCAACCGGCGCCACGGCTTCGGTCTTCGGCAAGTTGATCGGGATGGCATTGGTCAGCAGCGGCGCCGTGACGATAAACACCACCAGCAGAACCAACATCACATCCACCAGCGGCGTTACGTTGATTTCGCTGAGCACTTCATCGCTGTCTTGAGTGGAGAACGCCATTACGAAGCCTCCTTCACTTTCTGCGGTGCGGCTTTACCGCCAGGCAGTTGGATGAGTTTGAAGGCTGATTTCTGCGCCAGGCTGTAGAAGTCGTGGGCGAAGTCGTCCAGGTCAGCCGAGTTGAGCTTCAGGCGGCGCAGGAAGTAGTTGTAAACCAGCACCGCCGGCACGGCGACGGCGATGCCCACACCGGTGGCCACCAGCGCAGCCCCAATCGGGCCGGCCACGGTTTCCAGGCTGGCCGAGCCGGCCAGGCTGATGCCTTTGAGCGCTTCCATGATTCCCCATACGGTGCCGAACAGACCGATAAAGGGCGACGTGCTGCCGATGGATGCGACCACCGCTAAGCCCGATTCCAACGAACGACGCTCCCGTTGAATTTGCTGACGCAGGGCGCGCTCGAGGCGGTCTTGGTGATTGATCGCCTGGCTAAGGTCCTGGGCGTGCTCTTGCACCTGAATCGCGCCAAAGCCGGCTTGGGCAACACGGGAGACGGCGCCGGGCTGGGAGTTCACCAGTTCCGCCGCACCATCGAGGCTGGAGGCGCCCCAGAACAGCTTCTGAAATTTGCGGTCCTGGCGCTTGAGACGCCCGAATTGCAGGGCCTTCAGCAGGGCCAGGCCCCAGGTCACAACAGAGAAACCGACCAGCAGCCAGATGACCGCGCTTTCAATCGACTCGAGGGGGGATGTGGCCAATACGCTCATGATTCAACTCTCTCCTATAAATTCGCTAATGCGTGGTCGCTGTCAGTGCAACTTGAAGCCGATCGGCACGCTGACCCAACCGTCCCGCGCCACATCGCCTTGCTTGGACGGCACAAACGACCAGCGCTTGACCGCCTGTACGGCTGCGTTATCCAGCAGCTCGCGGCCGCTGGAGGTTTGAATCTGAATCTCTGCCGGGCTGCCGCTGGCCAGTACATGCACCCGCAACACCACCGTGCCTTCCCAACCGCGACGCTGGGCCAGCGACGGGTATTCCGGCGCCGGGTTCTTCAAATACGCCGCGTTGGCCGATGGCGGTGTCACCGGCGCCGGAGCCGGCGGCGCGGGTGGCGCCGGTGCCGCAACGGGCGCTGGTGTCGGCGCTGGGGGCGGCGGTTCCACGGCCTTGGGTGCCGGCTTCGGTACCGGTTTGGGCGGCGGTGTCGGCTTGGGTTTCGGAATCGGTTTTGGCGCCGGCTTCGCAGCCAACTCATCCACCACAGGCGGTGGCGGTGGTGGCGGCTCAACCACGGGCGGTGGCGGTGGCGGCGGCGGCGGTTCCACCACCGGCGGCGCCGGACGGGTGAATTCGATTTCCATGGGCGGAATTTCTGGCGGCACTACCGGCAGCGGCGGCGGGGTCTGCTGGTTGAGCCAGTAAATCAGCCCACCGTGGGCGACCACCGCGAGCACCGCCAGCAACAGCTTTTCGCGCCGACTCAATACGCCGACTGGCGCCACGTGATGCCGCCGGCTCTGGGCCAGCGGCTCGCGGTGGCGGTGACCGAGGTCGACCAGATCGGCGCTGGCCGGCGCCTGCCATTGCCGCTGCGCTGATGCGGCTGGTTGAACATTGCCCATTTAAAACTCCTCGCAATTGCGTATGTCGCCGGTCAACAGCGCGGTGACCCAGCGCCCGCGCTGTCTGGCAAGTGGCCGTTGCAGAGCGGTTCGACGTGTTGGGCGCAATGATTGAGGAGAGGGCTTATCTCAAAAAGTAACTTTTAACTATTTTGTAATAACCTAAAAGAATTACAATTTTTAACACATTGATTTTCATGACTTTTTATTCATTCAAACCTAAAGAGCATAAAAAACATGCTTTTCAGGCATTACGCGTCGAGCCGGCGTTCACCTGCCCCTGACGCACAAATACACCGAACCTAAAACCGCCGGTCAGCGTCTATTTTGTTACCCGCAGTCAGGTAGGAAACCGCCCATGTCCCCTCGTCACCAAGGCCTCTGGCCATGACCGCTTTCGATTGGCAGCGGATGCTGATCGACAAGCTGCCCGTACCGTTTTTGCTCGAAGTCACGGTGCGCACGCTGTTCGCTTATCTGGTGGTGTTCACCTTTTTGAAAATCTCGGGACGCCGTGGCGTTGGGCAGCTGTCCCTGTTTGAACTCGTGGTGATCCTCACCCTCGGTTCGGCCGCAGGCGACGTCACCTTCTATGACGACGTGCCGTTGCTGCCCATCGTTGTGGTGTTCGCTACGTTGCTGCTGCTCTACCGCGTCACCACCTTCGCCATGGAGCGCTTGCCGCGGTTCGGTGACTGGTTGGAGGGCCGCCCGGCGCTGATCATTGAAAACGGCGTGTGCGACGTGCCGGCGCTGGCCCGCAAGAACATTTCCACCGACGAATTCTTTATGGAGCTGCGCCAGAAAGGCGTCGAGCACCTGGGCCAAGTGCGCATCGGCATCATGGAAGTGAACGGCGACGTCAGCCTGTATTTCCTGCCCGACGACCAGGTGCGCTATGGCCTGTCGGTATTGCCCAGCCCGCTTCGCCAGCAATATCGGGAAGTGCCGAGCAGCGCGTTGTACGCCTGCATCTGGTGCGGCAACACCACGCAGCTGCAGGCCGGCGAGCACGCCACATGTCAGCGCTGCGAGCATGATGAATGGAGCGAAGCCATCAACACTCCGAGGCAAGGCTAACCATGACCAGCGCAATCAAGCCCGACGTATTGCCGTTGGCCAAAGGCGAACGGCCGCTCCCCGATGATGAAGGCGGCGACACCGGCACCCTGCTCTGTCCCGCATTGCCGCCCGACTTGCACTACGTTGACGACAGCCAACCGGGTTTTCGCCGACGTAAATTGCGCGGCAAGTTCGTCTACTTCGACCTTAAGGGCGAGCGCATCCGCGACGCCGACGTGATTCAGCGCATCAACAAGCTGGCCATTCCGCCGGCCTACGAAGACGTATGGATTTGCCCCGACCCGCAAGGCCACCTGCAAGCGACAGGCCGCGACGCCCGTGGGCGCAAGCAGTACCGCTATCACCCGCGCTGGCGCGAAATTCGCGACGCCGACAAATACGAGCGTCTGCTGGAATTCGGTCGCGCCCTGCCGAAACTGCGCACGCGCACCGAAGAACACCTGCAACTGCCGGGGCTTGGCCATGACAAAGTGGTCGCCACGGTGGTGGCCCTGCTCGACTCGACCCTGATTCGCGTCGGCAACACGCAGTACGCCCGTGACAACAAATCCTTCGGCCTGACCACCCTGCGTAACCGCCACGTGGACGTGAAAGGCGCCGGCATCCGCTTTCACTTTCGCGGCAAGAGCGGCGTCGAGCACGAAGTGAGCCTGCAGCACCCGCGCCTGGCGAAAATCATTCGCCGCTGCCTCGAATTGCCAGGCCAGCACCTGTTCCAATACCTGGACGACGACGGTCAGCGCCGTGTCGTGACCTCGTCCGATATCAACCAGTATCTGCAAGAACAAAGCGGCAGCGACTTCACCGCCAAGGACTACCGCACCTGGGCCGGCACCGCCCTGGCCCTCGACCGCCTGCGCCAATTGCCCCACGAGGAACGCTCGGCCACCGAGCAAAAACGCCTCGTCAACGAAGTGATCAAAGATGTCGCCAGCCAGCTCGGCAACACCCCTGCCATCTGCCGCAAGTGCTACGTGCATCCGGCCGTGCTGGAACACTTCATTGCAGGTGAATTGGCCTCGTTGAACAAGTCGCGCAGCCGCAAGGTTTGCGGGATGAAGAGACTACGTTGATGCGGTTTTGGAGCGGCTGAATCCGCAATGAGGGACATGTACCGACCAAACGCTGGCGGCTGCCCAGCGCTGTTTTTTTGTAGGAGCGACCTTGGTCGCGAACCCTGGAAACGGCGATCTCCACATCGGAGTGTCCAGGATTCGCCAGCAAGCTGGCTCCTACAAGCCCAATAAATTGGCAAGATCTGTGGGCTTATTGTCATTGTTGCCAAGCCCATCGCGCGACAGAATGGCACCCTCGTCAAGAAGGTGCCCCCCATGGCCACGCCTCCTCATTCCAACCACTTGCGCACCGTCGCCTGCCTGATCTTCCCGCAGGTGATGAGCCTGGATGTCACCGGCCCCATGCAAGTGTTCGCCTCGGCCAACGTCGAGCGCGGGCGACAGGGCTTGCCGCCGTTTTATGAGTTGCTGTTGGTAGGCGCCGACCTTGCGCCCGTGCCCACGTCTGCCGGCATGCGCCTGTGTGTGGACCGCACCTGGCAAACGCTGAATGTCGCGCAGCTAGAGCACCCTGCTAGTGCCCGGCGGCCTCGGCGTTAACGAGCAAATGCTCGCCGCGCCGTTGCTTGAGTGGCTGCGCCAGGCCGAGCCGCAGGTGCGGCGGCTGGGGGTCGATCTGTTCCGGCGCACTGATACTGGCCGCCGCTGGCGTGCTCGACGGCCGCCAGGCAACCACCCATTGGGCCGACGTCGACGAGCTGCGCTGCCGGTTTCCCTCGGTGCTGATCGAAAGCGACCGCCTGCACACCTTCGACCCGCGCAATCTCGACGGCGACAGCCATGTGTTCACCTCGGCGGGCGTCACGGCCGGTATCGACCTGGCGCTGGCCCTGGTTGAAGCCGACCTGGGCCGAGCAATGGCCTTGAGCGTCGCGAGGCGCTTGGTGATGTTTTTGCGTCGTCCTGGTGGACAAACGCAGTTCAGCGCCCTGCTCACCCCGGAACCGACCCGCGTGCCGCGCCTGGCTGCGCTGCTCGACTGGCTGCCCGCCAACATCGGGGCAGACTTGTCGCTGGAAGCCCTGGCGCACCAGGCGAAAATGACGCCGCGTACCTTGTCGCGCGTATTTACCCAGGAATTGGGCATGGGCCCGGGGCGCTATGTCGAGCGCGTGCGGCTTGAAGCGGCGCGCTTGCTCCTACAAGACGCCCAAGCCTCGATTGCCACCGTGGCGCGCCTGACCGGCTTCGGCCATCCGGAAAACCTGCGGCGCACATTTCACAACCACCTGGCGGTCAGCCCCCAGGAATATTCGCAGCGCTTTGGCGACGCCCCACTGCGCGAGCCGGCGCTATAAGCGCCCGCCATCCTCATTCAAAGCCACCCACGTAAGGACTACGCCATGCTCGAACTACGCCCAAGCTGTGAATGCTGCGACCGCGACCTGCCGCCCGACTCGGTAGACGCGCGCATCTGCACGTTCGAATGCACCTTCTGCCAGGACTGCACCGACACCCACCTCAAGGGCAAATGCCCGAACTGCGGCGGCGAACTGCTGCAACGCCCTCGCCGCCCGGCAGCCAAGTTGCTCAACAACCCCGCTTCCACCGAACGCGTGCACAAACCAGCTGGCTGCGCCAACGCCAGCTGACGTCACCATCCGCCAAGGAAACACCATCATGTTGCTGCTGCGTAATGCCTCCGTTCGGCTGCTGTTCGCCGGCCAGGCCCTGTATTGGTCCTGCTCGCTCATCGGCATCACCCTGACCTCGCTGGTCGGTTTGCAACTGGCGCCGAGCAACGTGCTGGCCACCCTTCCCTTGGCGCTGCTGGTGCTCGGCAATTTGCTGGCCGTGCAGCCGCTGTCGCTGTTTATGCAGCGTCACGGCCGGCGACCGGGCTTGATGCTCGGTGCGGCTTGTGGCGTGGCGGGCGGCTTACTCAGCGCGTTGGGCGTTTGGGTGGGCGACTTCATCGTGTTCTGCCTCGGCGCTTTGCCCATCGGCGCCTATCAAGCGTCGGCCATGTACTACCGTTTCGCCGCGCTGGAAGCGGTAGACGAACATCAGAAAGGCCGTGCCACCGCGTATGTCGTCGGAGGCGGTGTGCTTGCGGCTTTGCTGGCACCCAGCTTGGCGTTGTGGTCGCGCACCGTGCTGAGTAAACCGTATGTGGGGGCGTATTTGGCCATCGCGGCGCTCGCTACTTTCGGCTTGCTGTTGCTCAGCCGATTACGCGAAGGTGCCGCGCCGGCGCCAGGCAAAGCGGGCTTTGCCGCCATGCGCGAACTGCTGGCACGGCCAGTGGTGCGCGCAGCGGTTGCCACCACCGCTATCGGCCACGGCTTGATGGTGTTGGTAATGAACGCCACGCCACTGGCCATGAGTTTTTGTGGCTTTGATGTGGCAGTGGGCGCGGGCGTCATTCAGTGGCACATGCTCGGCATGTTTCTTCCAGCATTTGTCGCCGGTCCGCTGGTAGACCGCCTCGGCAGCCGCCGCGTCGCCGTGCTCGGCGGCTGCATTTTGCTCGCCAGCGCCGTGGTCGCGCTCGTCGGCCTGAGCAAACGGGCATTTTCTTGTGAGTTCATTCCTGCTCGGCCTGGGCTGGAACCTGGCACTGATCGCGGGCACCACCTTGCTCGCAGAAGGTCACGCCCCAAGCGAACGTGGTCAGGCGCAAGGCGTCATGGAACTGGTCAACGGTTCCGTCGCCGCCTGTGCCTCATTTGCCTCCGGTGCCTTGATCACCGGGCTGGGTTGGACCGCCATCAACCTCGGTGTCTTGCCCTTAGTAGCGTTGGCGCTGGTGATGCTATGGCCGGCCAGGGAGCGGCGCGTGGTTACGCCGCTTTAACGCGTCCTGCGGTCCCTACTGCGTAGGATCATTAAACGGCACTGGGTTGGACAGCGAGCCGGGGGGGACGAACTCGAATGTGCCCTGAGCCGTTAGATGAAACTCCTTGAGGTTCAAGTATTTGGGGGCTCGGTACAATTTATTACTGGCCAGTGTTAACCAGCGGTGCTTATCGGATAGAGCGGGCTCTTTATCGGCAAAGAAATACCTTCGTCAGCCGCTCGCGAGAAGTGCTTGCCGCCGCACCGTCGACATATTCGAGATTGCCCCCTTCCTGAGCATCGAAGACGATAGAGGTGGATGGATAATTTGCTCTGACTTGATCTATTGCCGGCTGCGCATGCTCACCTGCTGCGTTGAGTACCAGTTGGTTTTTTATATTTTCTAATTTGAATAGGCTCCCCAATGTTGGCGCCTGAAGGTTTGTAAGGGGTCGCCTCCGATATTCCCGCATCCAGGGGCCGGCTATCACTAAGCTGCGACCACCGATACAGATCCTTTCCGGTTGAATAATCGTTAAATAACGGCGTTAAGTCATACGTTCTGTACTGCGGTAGATCCACCAATTCCTGAACGGCCGGACCCGCCGTATTGTTATGAGTCGGGTGCCTGCGCAGATGCTCGGCGCCGAATATTCCAAGCACACCCGGCAGCTTGTATTTAAGATCACTATTTAGTTGTTCAGCCATCGCGATATTTCGCACGGTTATTTCCTCCAGATCATTGGCGGGTCGGTCCTCCAATCGCCCACTGTCAATAAAGTCAAATCTGATATCGTTATTCAGTACGTCCGACCGCAAGAGCCCAGCATAATAGCGATTAATTTTTGCTACTTCAGCGGCAAACTCCTGCTTGATAATTTTATAACCGGTAGTATCTTTTTCCAGCAAGTCGAAATTACTAAAATAATCATCCAGCGATGAATAACCTTTCATTGCCAGCGCCTGTTCGACAGCCGCATTATCCGCGAGCTCATACGAGTCGTAGATCGGAACACTCTCCAAGACAGCTCGCTTTAACGCCCCGTCGGATAACAACTGCTTCGTCAGTAACCACGCCGAAGGTAAATTATGGGCCTCACCCAGAAAAACTGGCCCCAGTTGCAAGTCATACTCGACTTTGTTTTTCACATGAGACAGAAACTCGGCAGCCTCCATGCTAATCATCTTTTTATTGTAGGCTTCCCAGATATGGTTGGGCTTTGCTGTTTCTGGACCTTCGCTATGGGGATCGTTTTCGGTGCCGGTAAGGTGGGGGGTACTTTCACCCGGACTAAGCGGATCGTCTTTTCCCAGCGCGCCGACGGTATCAGCCGAAACAGGCAGTTTGTGACCGTTGCCATCGATAATGATCGATGTGGAGTAACCTTTGACGCGCGTTTGAATATCTTCCTTTGTATTGAGCAGGTATCGCACCTCGTCAACAATGCCCCCTTTGGCGATCTCGATCACGGGCACGCCATTGACGGCGCTGGATACCGTGGCGCCGGTGCTGCGATCCAGCAAAATTTCTGCGGTGGCCCAACTTGGAACAGCGGCCACCCACATAGAAAGTGCGAGATGCTTAATCGAAAAAGCCGGCGGTTTAGGTGCAACTGCACTAGCAGCAGGCCCCTGCCGCTGCCCAGGTTTGCGTTGGGCGCGAGTGATTTCGGCGACGGGAATAAAAAAGCCCAGAGGCTTGCTGAAAATAAGACGAAAGCAGTGTTTGTTCATGGCGTTTCTTCCCCTAGGGCTCAATACATAAACCCTATGAAAAGCACGACCTAGAGCCTGTATGAAGGCTCCGATTAGCTTTGCAGAACGAAGCTAAAACTCCACGGATTCCCCAGTGAAGGGGGCAGAAACGAACCTGCAAAAATGAAAAAAGCGGCCCGAGGGCCGCTTTTTTGTCATCGAACGCTATTTAGTAGTAGGCGTTTTCTTTGTTGGTGTGATCGGTCACGTCGCGAACGCCTTTGAGCTCGGGAATACGCTCGAGCAAGGTTTTCTCGATGCCTTCTTTAAGAGTCAGGTCAACCTGTCCGCAACCTTGGCAGCCGCCGCCGAATTTCAGTACGGCAATGCCGTCTTCGACCACGTCGATCAGGCTAACTTCACCGCCGTGGCTGGCCAGCCCCGGGTTGATTTCGGTCTGTAGGTAATAGCTGATGCGCTCGTTGATGGGGCTGTCTTCGTTAACCATCGGAACTTTGGCGTTTGGTGCCTTGATGGTCAGCTGGCCGCCCATGCGGTCGGTGGCGTAGTCGACTACCGCGTCTTCAAGGAAGGCTTCGCTGAAGGCGTCGATATAAGCGGTGAAGCTTTTCAACGCTACGGCGTGGTCGTCTGGCTTCTCTTCGCCTGGCTTGCAATAGGCGATGCAGGTTTCAGCGTATTGGGTGCCCGGCTGGGTGATGAAGATGCGGATGCCGATGCCGGTGGTGCTCTGCTTGCTCAGCAGGTCGGCTAGGTAATCGTGGGCAGCTTCAGTAATGGTGATGGCAGTCATGGCAACTCCTCGCAAACATGGGCGCAGTTTACGCCCATGGGGCGGGCGAATAAAGCCCTAGTAAATCAGTCAGGAATAGCCGATCTGTTCGTAAGGGGCTTCTGATCGTCCAGCCAGACTTTGGCTTGCTGGAAAAAGCGCTTCTCGATCAGCTCGTAGCTCCCCCAAGAGGCGAGCACGATAGCCGGAATGCAGGCGCCGATCACCCAATAAATGTTCAAGTCGAAGCGCTGCGTCAGGTACCAGCCCAGCGACAGAACCAGCACGTGCACGAGGTAAACCGAGTACGAGCAATCGCCCAGCGACTTGAGCACGCGACTGCCACGGAAATAGCTTTCCAGCGAAATGCAGCTCGCCACAATCAAGGCGCTCGGCACGCCCCAATGCAACATGCGCACGGCGGTGTCCAGGTGATAGATGGTCAATAACGACCCCACAATGACCATAACTGGTAGCCAGCGCCCCGGTTGAATCCAACCCCGCTGATACACCATGCCCAGCACGATGCCGAACAGAAATTCATAAACGATGCTGTTGCGGTAGAAATCGCTCACCCAACTTTCCCGAGTCGCCACCGTGCCAATCAGAAACAGCGCACCGGCAATCAGCCACAGCCGGTAGCGCTCCGGCACACTGAAGCCAAGTGCGAACAGCAGGTAGAAGAACATCTCGTAGTTGAGGGTCCAGCCCACGCTGAGGGTGGGGGTAAAGACCGAAGCCGCCAGGGTTGTCGGCAGGTATAAACAGCAGCGATAGCACGAAGTGCTGCAGCTCGAAGCTTTGTCCCGGCATCACGGGTTGGGCGTAGACAATCAGCAAGGCCGCCATTAACGAAAAAAGCCAGTAAGCCGGCACGATTCGCAGCACGCGATTGAGCAGAAAGCGCCCGGCGGCAATATCTTTGCCCTGGGTGGAGAGGTAGATGACAAAGCCACTGATCACAAAAAAAATGTCGACGCCCACGGCGCCTTTGTCGATAAAAAATTGGCCAAACGCACTGTCGGCTTTGAAATCGAAGAACACTTGCATGATGTGATGACCAACCACCAACCACGCCGCCAGCGCCCTTAGCGCTTGCACTGAAATCAGCATAAATCCGCTGCTCCCAACCACGACGCCGTCAGGCGCCAGAACCCGGCGCGCACATGGCAAACCGACACCACGGCGCGCCACCTCGCGTTACAGGGTTGACCGTAACGGCGGGGGAAAAGGTCCATAAATCAGGGGGAAGCGCTAATGATGCCGCAGAAACACATTCCCGCAGGAGCGGCTTTAGCCGCGATGCTGTTGGATCTCGAATATCCAAAGAATCGCGGCTAATCGAAATGCCGCCCAACCGCCCCCACAGGAGGAAGGCGGGTTTCGCAGCCTATAAATTCTCGTACCTATTCATGTCGAGAACCCCCCGCCTCGACTGGCTCGGTGCGCTGGATGTAGCGGTCCAGGTCGTGGAAGTACTGCCAGAACTGCGGATGTGAGCGGCGGATGCCCCAGCGCTGCACCACTTGTTCAAACGCCACGTCGTCGCGCACGCGCTCCAGGGTCGCGACGAACTCCGGCACCTGTTTCACCGGCACGTTGAACATGAAGTTCGGGTAGCTGCTCATTACGCCGGGGTACACGGTGAGCGTGTCCAGGCCGGGTTGATAACGCAGGCTCTCGCCCATCATGAAGGCCACGTTGCTGTGGGCGCGGTTGCGCAGCAGGCTGTAGACGTCGTAGCTGCCGTCTGCTTCTTCCACGCGCAACAGGGTCGCTTCGGGCAGGTCCTGAATCACTTTCAGCCCGGCCGCCGGTTTGTTGGTCAGGCGACTAAGCGCCTGCTCGGCGTCTTGCTGCGGTTTCGGGAAGTTGCGGCGGTAACAGTTGGCGTCGGCGCAGCGGTTGATCGGGTCGGGCCGCATGTTGAAGCCGGCGCAACGCTGGATCAGTTGCTTGGCGAAGATGTTTTTCGCATTGGCTTCCGGCAGGAACAAGCCCGTGGGGCTGTCGTCGTCGATGTCTTGGTAGTCCATCCACATCTTCAGTTTGCCGCCGTCCTGGTACCAGTCGCTGAGTATCTCGTCGCGCGCGTCGGCCGGCATCAGGCGCAGAAAATTCTGCTCGGCGCCGTTGCGGATCAAGTCGAAATAAAGCCGCGTCTGCGCCTGGTGCGAGACGTTGCCGAACACGTCGTAGTTGACCACCAACTGGTAATAGGTGCGCTCCAGCAGCGGGTAGTCCATCCACCACAGCGTTTGCGGCACCTCGCCAATCAAGCCCTTCTTCACGGTGGCGCTGTCGAAGTTGCGGAAAATCGACAACACGGCGTTGTCGTTGCCCGCCCAGATGTGCGACCAGCTTGGCGCCGGCGCGTCGGCGTAAGCATCTTTGCGCGCGTTTTCGTAGTCGTTGCGTTTGTCGCGGTACGCCCGCCACAGGCTCAAGGTGGCGCCCAAGTCGTCGAGCTGACCGGGCAAGGCGAGCTTCTCGGTGATTTGGCCCCGGTAGTTGGGGTCGGTGACGAACAGGTCGTGGTCGGGATCCTGGAAGATGACCCAGAAGTTATCGCGGATCACGTCCGTGGCGATCTGGCCCCGGCATACCGGACCGCGAATGAAGGTCTGCACAAAATATTCGGCGTTTTCCAGCATGAACTGATACCGCGCCCGCGCCGGAATGGCGGCAAAGGTATCGAATGGATTAGCGCGACGCTGCGGGCCATACCCCGGCGAGGCCTGAACCTGCCAGTCATTGCCGTAAAACAGCTCCTTCACCCGTGCCAGCTTTTGCGGGCTGAGCGGATAGGTGATGTGGGTTTTATGCACGATCACGCCCTGGACCGGAATCAGGCGGTAATAGAAGACGGTGCCGGGGTCGTCGTTCGGTCGGCGGCTGGCGATCAGATCAACCGGCGTACCGCTTGGCGTCCGCGAGCGCACCACTTGGAAGAAATGGCGGTTGTCGCCGTTCTGGAAGTACAGGTGCGCCAGGAACAAATGCTCGTACAGCCAACGTGCCGCCAAACCCTCGCGCGCGCCTGGGGCATTGAACAGGGCTTCCCACTGCTTGATTTGCGCCAGTTCTATACCGTTGGCCACCAGCGCCTGCTGGTCCAGCGGCGCGCCGGCGGCCAGCCACTGTTGCAGCGTCTGTAATTCACCCGCCGTCAGCCCCGTCACGCCCAACGGCATGCCTTCCAGCGGATGCGTCTTGGCGTAACCGTCGAATTCGCCCGGCGTGGGGCAGGAATTTGGCCGCTCTACCCCGAGCTGAATGCTCTCGGGCAGCCTGGCGTTGGGCTCTACCGGGTGTTGCTGTCCAAGTTCCAACATGCGCGCCATCAACGCGGCCTGGCCGCCCTGGGCGTCGAGCACGGACGAAAAGCCCTTGCGCTGCCACGCCGCCGGGCTGTGGGCATCGAGATACAGGCGCGTGGTGTCGACCGCTACCGTCCGGCCACCGTCGTACACCGGAATTTTGCTCGCCCCGCGCGACACGCCTTCAGCACTGCCCATGTTCAGCTGGCACGGCGCGTCATAGCAGGCGTGGCAGGCCACGCACTTCTCCGTGAGGATCGGTTGAACGTCGCGGTTGTAGGAGATGGAGTCGGCGTCGGCACCCATGGCAAAAAACCATAAGACGGCTGCGACGTAGGAGCGGTATGACATGGAAACATCCTGAAATCTCAAGCCGCGAGTCTAACGATATGCGCGGCCCCAGGCACCGACGGCGAGGGGTTTCGCGGTGTTTTTTTGTAATCGCGGGCGCCCGCTAATTGGTTTGGTAGGAGCCAGCTTGCGGGCGAATGCCGCAGCCGATATTCAGGCCGGTGTGCGCACGGTACGCCAGCAACCTGGCTCCTACAGGGAGTGGAGCAGCTCCAACATGAGCCAAATTCATGTAAACCCGCCATGTGCTCCAGCCCGTTGCAGCTTTGCTATTATCGCGCCCACTAAATTCCGCGCTTTTCAGGTAATGCCTACATGTCCGATCGCCAAGCCCGACTCCAGTCTCTTCAGCACGCCCTGAGCGAGCGCATTCTGATTCTCGACGGCGGGATGGGGACGATGATTCAGAGCTATCGCCTGGAGGAAGAAGACTACCGAGGCAAGCGCTTCGCCGACTGGCCGAGCGATGTGAAGGGCAACAACGACCTGCTGCTGCTCAGCCGCCCCGATGTGATTCAGGCCATTGAAAAGGCCTACCTCGATGCCGGCGCCGACATTCTGGAAACCAACACCTTCAACGCTACGCAAGTGTCGCAAGCCGATTACGGCATGGAAGCGCTGGTGTATGAGCTGAACGTGGAAGGCGCCCGTCTGGCGCGCCAGGTGGCGGATGCGAAAACCCTGGAGACCCCGGACCGTCCGCGCTTCGTTGCCGGCGTGCTTGGCCCAACCTCGCGCACCTGTTCGCTGTCGCCCGACGTCAATAACCCCGGCTACCGCAACGTCACCTTTGACGAGCTGGTGGAGAACTACTCCGAAGCCACCCGCGGCCTGATCGAAGGCGGCGCGGACATGATTCTGATCGAAACTATTTTCGACACCCTCAACGCCAAGGCGGCAATTTTCGCCGTGCAAGGCGTTTATGAAGAAGTGGGGTTCGAGCTGCCGATCATGATTTCCGGCACCATCACCGACGCCTCCGGCCGCACCCTTTCCGGCCAGACCACCGAAGCGTTCTGGAACTCGGTGAGCCACGCCAAGCCGATTTCCGTTGGTTTGAACTGCGCGCTCGGCGCCAAGGAACTGCGTCCGTACCTGGAAGAACTGGCCGGCAAGGCCGACACCCATGTGTCTGCTCACCCCAACGCCGGCTTGCCGAATGCCTTTGGTGAATACGACGAAAGCCCGGCGGAAATGGCCGTGGTGGTCGAAGAATTTGCCGCTTCGGGCTTTCTTAACATCGTCGGCGGCTGCTGCGGCACCACGCCGGCGCATATCAAGGCCATCGCCGAGGCGGTGGGCAAGTACAAGCCGCGCGTGATTCCGGATATTCCCAAAGCCTGCCGCCTCTCCGGGCTGGAGCCGTTCACCATCGATCGTCAGTCGTTGTTTGTGAACGTCGGCGAGCGCACCAACATCACCGGCAGCGCCAAGTTCGCCCGCCTGATCCGTGAGGACAACTACACCGAAGCCCTGGAAGTGGCGCTGCAACAGGTGGAAGCCGGCGCCCAGGTGATCGACATCAACATGGACGAGGGCATGCTCGATTCGAAGAAGGCGATGGTCACCTTCCTCAATCTGATCGCCTCCGAGCCGGACATTTCCCGCGTGCCGATCATGATCGACTCCTCCAAGTGGGAAGTGATCGAAGCGGGCCTCAAGTGCATTCAGGGCAAGGGCATCGTCAACTCGATTTCCATGAAAGAAGGCGTCGACCAGTTCATTCACCACGCCAAACTGTGCAAGCGCTACGGCGCGGCGGTGGTGGTGATGGCGTTCGACGAACTCGGCCAGGCCGACACCGAACAACGAAAAATCGAAATCTGCAAACGCTCCTACGACATTCTCGTTGATCAAGTCGGCTTCCCGCCGCAGGACATCATCTTCGACCCGAACATTTTTGCCGTGGCCACAGGCATCGAGGAACACAACAACTACGCCGTCGACTTCATCAACGCCTGCGCCTACATCCGCGACCACCTGCCCTACGCCTTGAGCTCGGGCGGCGTGTCCAACGTGTCGTTCTCGTTCCGGGGCAACAACCCGGTGCGCGAGGCGATTCACTCGGTGTTCCTGTACTACGCGATCAAAAACGGCCTGACCATGGGCATCGTCAACGCCGGCCAGCTGGAGATTTACGACCAGATTCCCGCCGAGCTGCGCGACCGCGTGGAAGACGTGGTGCTCAACCGCACGCCCAACGGCACCGACGCCCTGCTGGCCATCGCCGACAACTACAAGGGCGACGGCAGCGTTAAAGAAGCGGAAACCGAAGAGTGGCGTTCCTGGACCGTCGGCAAGCGCCTGGAACACGCGCTGGTCAAAGGCATTACCACACACATCGTCGAAGACACCGAAGAAGCGCGGCAGCAGTGCAAGCGGCCCATCGAGGTGATCGAAGGCCCGCTGATGGCCGGCATGAACGTGGTCGGCGACCTGTTCGGCGCTGGCAAAATGTTCCTGCCGCAGGTGGTGAAGTCCGCCCGCGTGATGAAGCAGGCTGTGGCTCACCTGATTCCCTTTATCGAGCTGGAAAAAGGCGACAAGCCTGAAGCCAAGGGCAAGATTTTGATGGCGACGGTGAAAGGCGACGTACACGACATCGGCAAGAATATTGTCGGCGTGGTGCTGGGCTGTAACGGCTACGACATCGTCGACCTGGGCGTGATGGTGCCGGCAGAGAAGATTCTGCAAACGGCGATTGCCGAGAAGTGCGACATCATCGGCCTGTCGGGCCTGATCACGCCGTCGCTGGACGAAATGGTGCACGTCGCCCGCGAAATGCAGCGCCAGGGCTTCACCCTGCCGCTGATGATCGGCGGCGCCACCACCTCCAAAGCGCACACGGCCGTGAAGATCGAGCCCAAGTACCAGAACGATGCCGTGGTGTACGTCACCGACGCCTCGCGCGCCGTGGGCGTCGCCACGCAGTTGCTGTCCAAGGAACTGAAAGCCGGTTTCGTCGAAAGCACCCGCAAAGATTACGTAGAAGTACGCGAGCGCACCGCCAACCGCAGCGCCCGCACCGAGCGCCTGAGCTACCCCGCCGCCGTGGCGAAGAAGCCGCAGTTCGACTGGGCCAGCTACCAGCCCAGCGTGCCGACCTTTACCGGCGTGAAGGTGTTGGAAGACATCGACCTCAACGTGCTGGCCGAGTACATCGACTGGACGCCGTTCTTTATCTCCTGGGACCTGGCCGGCAAATTCCCGCGCATTCTCACCGACGAAGTGGTCGGCGAAGCGGCCACCGCGCTGTACAAAGACGCCCGCGAGATGCTCACCAAACTCATCGACGGCAAGCTGATCAAAGCCAGCGCGGTGTTTGGCTTCTGGCCTGCCAATCAGGTGCAGGACGACGACATCGAGCTGTACGGCGACGACGGCAAACCGCTGGCCAAGCTGCATCACCTACGCCAGCAAATCATCAAAACCGACGGCAAGCCGAATTTCTCGCTGGCCGATTTCGTGGCGCCGAAAAGCAGCGGCGTCACCGACTACGTGGGCGGGTTTATCACCACCGCTGGCATCGGCGCCGAGGAAGTGGCCAAGGCTTATCAAGACGCCGGCGACGACTACAACTCGATCATGGTCAAAGCCCTGGCTGACCGCCTGGCCGAAGCCTGCGCCGAGTGGCTGCACCAACAAGTGCGCAAAACCCACTGGGGCTACGACCCGGAAGAAACGCTGAGCAACGACGAGCTGATCAAGGAAGCCTACAAGGGCATCCGCCCTGCCCCCGGTTACCCGGCCTGCCCGGACCACACCGAGAAAGGCACGCTGTTCACCCTGCTCGACCCGGCCGCCGAGGAGAACAAAGCGGGCGTGAGCGGCGTGTTCCTGACCGAGCACTACGCCATGTTCCCGGCGGCAGCGGTCAGCGGCTGGTACTTCGCCCATCCGCAGGCGCAGTACTTCGCGGTGGGTAAGGTGGATAAGGATCAGGTCGAGAGCTACACGGCGCGCAAGGGCCAGGACTTGGCCGTGACCGAGCGGTGGTTAGCGCCGAATTTGGGGTATGACAACTAATCCGTAACTCGTTGGGCTTCGCTTTGCTCAACCCAACCTACATTCGGTTTTTGCCCTCACCCCTAGCCCCTCTCCCGAAACGGGAGAGGGGAATCTATACGCGTGTAACTCTTTTCTATGCATACGCTTGAACAACTGCGCCGGGGCGAGCTGGCTGGCATTACGCGGCTGGATTTGTCCTGCGGGCTGACTGAGTTTCCCGACGAGATCTTTGCGCTGGCCGACAGCCTGGAAGTGCTCAACTTATCCGGCAACCAGCTCACCGCCCTGCCCTCGGATTTGCCGCGCCTGCCTAAGCTCAAGGTGCTGTTCTGTTCCGACAACCCGTTCACCCACGTGCCCGAAGTGCTCGGTGATTGCGCGCAGTTGGAGATGGTCGGTTTCAAGGCCAACCGCATCGCCCATGTGCCGGCGGCTGCGTTGCCGACTCGGTTGCGCTGGCTGATTCTGAGCGACAACCAAGTGAGCGACTTGCCAGCTGAACTGGGCGAGCGGCCGCGATTGCAAAAACTGATGCTGGCGGGCAATCGCCTGAGCGTCCTACCCGAAAGCCTGAGCGCTCTTTCCAACCTGCAACTGCTGCGTATCGCCGCCAACCGCTTCGAGCATCTTCCTGGCTGGTTGCTGGAGTTGCCGCAGCTGGCGTGGCTGGCGTATGCCGGCAATCCGGCCAGTGATGTCGCAGAGCGCTCGGTGTTGGCCGCTCACCCGGTGGCGGCCATTGCCCGGGCGCAGTTGCAGCTAGGCGACGTGTTGGGCGAAGGTGCCTCGGGGGTGATTCACGCGGCGCAGTGGCAAGCGCCGGGCCAGGCGCCGCGCGCCATGGCCGCCAAGTTGTTTCGCGGCGAGGTCACCAGCGACGGCCTGCCCCACAGTGAAATGGCCGCATGCCTGGCGGCGGGCAATCATCCGAATCTGATCGGCGTGGCCGGCCCCCTTCAGGCGCAAGCCGGCGCGCCGCCTGGCCTGTTGCTGGAACGCATCAATGCAGACTACCGAGTGTTGGCCGGGCCGCCGTCGTTAGCCAGCTGCATCCGCGACTGCTATGCCGAAGCGCGCCGCTTTACGCTGAAGCAAGCCGTGGCCATCGCCCGCGCCGTGGCATCGGCGGCCGCCCACCTGCATGGCAACGGCATTCTGCATGGCGACCTCTACGCCCATAACCTGCTGGTAAACGACGCCGGCCACAGCCTGCTCGGCGACTTCGGCGCCGCCTCGTTCTTCGACCCAGGAAGCGCGCAGGGCCACGCGCTGCAACGCATCGAAGCGCGAGCGTTTGGCTGTTTGCTGGAGGAATTGCTGGAACGCTGCGGCGAGGCGCCGGAGCGGTTGTGGCAGTTGCAGCGCGCCTGTGTGACGCCGAACGTGGCAGAGCGGCCGGATTTCCCGGCCATCCTTCAGGCGCTTTGACAGCTTGAGCGCCGCGGTAACTGCTACATCTGCGCCCGGTATTCCCCCGGCGTGCTGTCGAACCAGCGCCTGAATGCGCGGAAAAAATTACTCGGATCGGCAAATCCCAGCAGGTACGCAATCTCCAACAACGTCAGCTCCGGCTGCGCCAGGTACTGCACCGCCAGCTCGCGGCGGGTGTCGTCGAGCAACTGCTGAAAACTAGTGCCCTCCTCCTGCAAGCGGCGCTGCAAGGTCCGTTGCGACAGGTGCAACGCCTGCGCCACGGTGTCGCGCTTGGGCTCGCCTTGCGGCAGCAAGCGGCAGAGCAATTGGCGCGCCTGATGGGTCATGCGGCTTTCCGAAAAGCGCGCCAGGTATTCGCCGGCAAAGCGGTCATGCAATTGCGCCAGTGCCGGGTTGGCGCTCGGGATCGGCGCGTCGAGGTCGGCGCGCTCAAACACCAGGGCGTAGTGCTCGGCGTTGAATTGCAGCGGCGCCTGGAACACTTGCTGATACGGCGCCAGATCAGCCGGCGGTTCGCCCTGAAAGCAGGCTTTCAGCGGGCGCAATTCCTTGCCGGTGATCCAACGGCAAAACGACAGGGTGTAAGCCAACGAGGCTTCGGCACTCTGCCGCGCCGGAATCAGGCGATCACCGTGAATCGCCAGGGTCAAGGCGTAGCCTTCAGGCAGCGGGCGGAAGTTGAGGTCGGCGCCTTCGGCGATGATTCGCTGGAAACGCACCAGGCGGGTGAAGGCTTCTTTCAGCGTGCGGCTGGACATGCACGCGTAGCCCACCACATGAAACGACGCCGGGCGCACCACCTTGGCCAGGTTCAGGCCAATCGCCGGGTTGCCGGAGAGCTGCACCGCGCGGCCCCAGACGCGGGTCATGCCGTCTTGGGAAAAACGCGCATCGGGGTCATTCAAGGCTTGGTAATCCAGTCCCAGCTCGGCAAACAGCTGACGGCAATCGACGCCACCCATTTCCAGCCCATTGACGATGGCCAGTACCCAACTCGAAGAAGTCGTACGTTCGCTCATGCAAGAGTTCTTGTTCTAGTCACGGGAGCCGCGCGAAGGCGGAACGAGCGCAAGGATACTAAAGTGGCGCTGATTGTCACTGGCCCACGAAGACACTCGACCTACACTTCAGTGCACCGTGTCCTACAGACAGCCATACCTAAGAAAACAACAGGAGGTGTGCCATGAGCACGCAAACCGCCGAACGCTTCACCAGCTTTGCGCAGTTCTATCCCTACTACCTGCAAGAGCACAGCAACCCGGTGTGCCGCCGTCTGCACTACGTTGGCAGCCTGTTGGTGCTGAGCATTCTTGGCTATGCCCTTTTTACGCAGCAGTGGTTGTGGCTGCTGGCCATGCCGCTCGCCGGTTATGGGTTTGCGTGGGTGGGGCATTTTATTTTTGAGAAAAATCGGCCCGCTACTTTTGACTATCCGCTGTGGAGTCTCGCCGGAGATTGGGTGATGCTCAAAGATGCCTTCACCGGCCGAATTCCCTTTTAACGGGCCTGATCTTCGACCATGCGGCGTTGAAAGCGGGTTCGAAAATGCTCATTGGCTACAGCCAACTCCGCTTTTCTCACCCACTTTCGCCTTGCCTGGCCTTTGCTCAGACCCGTTAAGACGTGGCAGATCTTCGGCCATGCGGCGTTGAAAGCGGGATTCGAAAATGCTCATTGGCTACAGCCAACTCCGCTTTTCTCACCCACTTTCGCCTTGCCTGGCCCTCGCTCAGACCCGTTACGCAACTTTCATCTAAAAAAACAAAAACAATCGCGGAGAACCTGATGAACGCTCACGCCCGCTTCACCCATATGCAAGACGGAACCGCCGAGGACTGGGCGATCATCGCTCAAGATTTCATGGCGTTTGCCAAGCTGTTGCCCGACCGGGTGATGACGCACCTCAAGCTGCTGGATGGCGATTTCGGTGGTTTTCCCGTCGACCGTCTGACCCATTCACTGCAAACCGCCACCCGTGCCCACCGTGATGGCCGCGATGAGGAATACGTGGTGTGCGCGCTGCTGCATGACATCGGCGACACCCTTGGCACCTTCAACCACCCGGATATCGCCGCAGCCATGCTCAAGCCGTTTGTGAGTGAGGAAAACCTGTGGATGGTGGAGAAACACGGCGTTTTCCAGGGTTATTACTTCTTTCATCACCTGGGCATGGACCGGCTGCTGCGTGAGCAATTCAAGGACCACCCGCAGTACCTGCGCACTATTGAGTTCTGCGCCAAGTACGATGCCGCCGCTTTCGACCCGGCCTATGAGCACCTGCCGCTGGAGTTCTTCGAACCGATGCTGCGGCGCCTGTTTGCCCAGCCAAAAAACTCGGTTTATAAGGCTGTAACCGAGCCATCGATCTGAAACCATAGTGCTATCACCGACCGCTGGAGCCCTTGTCTCCAGCCTTTCGGCGGGCGGTATTGGCGGTCCATCTTTTGCTGGTTATGATCCCGCACCAACCAAAAGCATGGCCTCTGTTTTGCAGAGAGCGAAGACGTCCTACAGAGACGTCAGAAAACCAGCAGGGATCGTGTCAACGCTATGAAGTCAGCCAGTATCGATCGTCCGATTGACTTACCTTCTTTACCTCTGCGCGAGTACTACTCGCGGGTGCTGGCTTATATCGCCATGGCGGCCAGCATCGCGGCTGGCACCTTTGTGCAGTATTTCGGCTACAACATCCTCTGGATGGTGCCTTACGCCCTGCTTTATCCCCATCTTGCCCATCACCTGAGCCAGCGTTTCAAACGCGAGCACGCGCGCGAAACCGATTTGGTGTTGCTGTTTATCGACTCGCTGCACTGCGGCGCCGCCATTGCCCTGCTGGGTTTTTCGGTGGTGCCGAGTTTGATGATCGTGCTAACGCTGGTGTTTAGCGCGCTGATCATTGGCGGCCTGCGTTACCTGGGCCTGGCCCTGCTGATTACCGTTAGCGGCGTGGTGCTCACCAGCGTCATCGTGCAGCCGGAAGTCAAAGCCACCACGCCCACCTTGGTGTCGCTGATCAGCGTGGTGTTCAGCACGTTGTACATCTGCATCACCGCCTATTTCGTGCACCAACAAGGGCTGCGTCTGGACGTAGCGCGCAACGAAATCAAGCGCGAGCAGGAAAAAGCCGCACGCCTGGCGCGAAACCTCGCCAAATACTTGTCTCCGCAGGTGTGGGAATCGATCTTCAGCGGCAAGAAAAGCGTGCGCCTGGAAACCCAGCGCAAAAAGCTCACGGTGTTTTTCTCTGACATCAAGGGCTTTACCGAGCTGTCTGAAGAGTTGGAAGCCGAAGCGCTGACCGATCTGCTCAACACCTACCTCAATGAAATGTCGAAGATCACCCTGAAATACGGCGGCACCATCGACAAGTTCATTGGTGACTGCGTGATGGTCTTTTTCGGCGACCCGTCCAGCCAGGGCGCCAAGAAAGATGCGGTGAACGCCGTGTCCATGGCCATCGCCATGCGCAAGCACATGAAAGTGTTGCGCCAACAATGGCGAGCGCAGGGCATCACCAAACCGCTGGAAATTCGCATGGGGTTGAACACCGGTTATTGCACGGTGGGCAACTTCGGCGCCGACACGCGCATGGACTACACCATCATCGGCCGCGACGTGAACCTCGCCAGCCGCCTGGAAAGCGCCGCCGAGTCCGGGGAGATTCTGATTTCCCACGAGACCTACTCGTTGATCAAAGACGTGATCATGTGCCGCGATAAAGGCCAGATCACCGTCAAAGGCTTCACCCGCCCGGTGCAGATTTACCAAGTGGTCGACTTCCGTCGCGACCTGGGCGCTGCGTCCAGCTATGTGGAGCACGAATTGCCAGGCTTCTCTATGTATCTGGATACCAACGGCATTCAGAACTACGACAAAGAGCGCGTGATTCAGGCGCTGAACCTGGCGGCGGAGAAGTTGCGCGATAAGGTGATCGTGTAAATCACGCGGTGCTCGTAGGAGCCAGCTTGCTGGCGAAGCCCTTGATTTCAGTTCCCCAAGGCTTCGCCAGCAAGCTGGCTCCTACGAAAAGCGGTTAGTTCAGCAGAGCCTTTTCAACCACCGGCTCAACCACTTCCCCATCAATCAGCGGCTGCTGCGCCAAAAACTCCAACGCCGACGCCCGCCACGATTGCTTCTGCGCCGCCTCGGCGCAGCGCTGCCGATCCAGGCTCAACGCTGCCAGACACGCGCCGCGCAAATCTTCATCCATCACGCCGCTAACGCCCTGCTCCAGCACATCCAGCGGACCCGCCACGGGAAACGCTGCCACCGGCGTGCCGCAGGCCAGCGCTTCAAGCATCACCAGCCCGTAGGTGTCGGTGCGCGAGGGAAACACCAGCACGCTGGCTTCGGCATACGCCCGGGCCAACGTAGCGCCGTGCTGATAACCGTGAAAACGCACCTGCGGGTAGCGGCTTTGCAGCTCGGCACGCTGCGGGCCGTCGCCGATCACGTGTTTCTCGCCGGGAAGATCCAGGCGCAAAAACGCGTCCAGATTTTTCTCCGGCGCGACCCGCCCCACATAGAGAAACACCAGTTTCCCCGGCGTGTGCAGGGTCGGCGTAAAGCGCGTGAGGTCGACGCCCTTTCTCCACAGTCCAAGGCGTTGCAGCCCCCAACCGGCGAACTCGCTGCGCAGCCGCTCGGTGCTGACCAGCACGGCCTGACTCGGTTGATGAAACCGGCGCAGGTAGGCGTAGCCCCAGGCCAACGGAATGCGCGGCCAGCGGGTGTGCACGTATTCGGGAAAGCGCGTGTGAATGGCGCTGGAGAACGCCAGCCCGCGTTTGCTCAACCAGCGCCGCGCGGTCCAGCCCAGCGGGCCTTCGGTGGCGAGGTGTACGCAGTCGGGGCGAAAGTCGCGAATCGCCGGGCCGACGCGCCATAGGTCCCACACCAGCGGAATCTCTGGGTAAGTGGGGCACGGCACGTGGCGAAAGTCAGCCGGCGACAGCAACTTGACCAGATGGCCCAGTCCACGCAGTTCGGCGATGAGCGCTTGCAGGCTGGTGACTACGCCGTTTACCTGCGGCGTCCAGGCGTCGGTGACGATCAGAATCCTCATGCAGTGGTTTCGCGGGCGGCTGCATCGGCAGCCACGACCGGCGGCGTCGCCATCACGGTACCAAGGGCGGCGGTGGCCACGTCGCCTGCGGCCTGTTCCGCAGCGGCTTGCTGCGCTTGGCGGGCGTGGTCGTCGGCCAGACGATAGAGCTCGATGCTGCCGTCCAGGTGTTCGATCAGCGCGGTGCAGCTTTCCACCCAGTCGCCGCAGTTCATGTATTCCACCTCGCCCATCTGGCGGATTTCGGCATGGTGAATATGGCCGCACACCACGCCATTGAAGCCGCGCTTGTTGCATTCGTGGGCGATGGCTTCTTCGAAGTCACTGATGAAGTTCACCGCGCTTTTCACCTTGTGCTTCAGGTACGCCGACAGCGACCAATAGCCGTAGCCGTACTTGCGCCGCCAGTGGTTGAGCCAGCGGTTCAGGGTGAGGGTGAATTCGTAGGCCGAATCGCCGAGAAAGGCCAGCCAGCGGTGGTAGCGGGTAATTACGTCGAACTGGTCACCGTGGATCACCAGCAGGCGACGGCCATCGGCGGTGATGTGCTCGGCTTCGTCGACCAACTGAATGTTGCCCAGAATCAGCTTGGAATAACGACGCAGGAATTCGTCGTGGTTGCCGGTGACGTACACCACTTCGGTGCCGCGCTTGCTCATGGTCAGCAGCCGGCGAATCACGTTGGTGTGGGCCTGAGGCCAGAAGATGCCGCTGCGCAGGCGCCAGCCGTCGATGATGTCGCCTACCAGGTAAACCTTGTCAGCCTGGTAGCGTTTGAGAAACTGCGACAGGTGTTCGGCCTGGCAATCGCGCGTGCCCAAGTGCACGTCGGAAATCCACAGGGTACGTACACGTTGCTTACGGCTGGGTTTTACGAGCTGAGCGCTGCTCATGGGCGCGGCCTCCGGCAGGGTTTAATGGAGGTTGAAGGCTGCGGGTGACCTGCGTGTGACATGCCCAAGACAAACTGATGACAACGCTTCCCCCAAAGGTGCACATCGGTAAACTGCGCCTCTGTGCTGAGGAGCCCGCCATGCACTCGATTTTGTCCCTGCGCCATTACAGCGATGAGTTGATCGCCCATAGCCACAGCCACGCGCAAATTGTCTTCGGCCTTAACGGTCGCCTGGAATTTGAAGTGGAAGGCCACGGCAGCCTGCTGCGCGGCCAACAGCTGTTGGTGATTCCCAGCGGCTCGCACCACGCCTGCGAAAGCCGTGAAGGCAGCGATTGCATGGTGTTCGATGTGCCCGACAGCCACTGGCTGCGCAGTCGCCTCGGCGCCCACGCCGATAATGGCCAACGCCTGCTCGACCGCCCGCAAACGCTGACCCTCGGCGGCGCACAACAGCAGTTGGTGAATTGGCTGATCGCCAGCCCGATTGCCGACCCGGTCATCGCCCAGCAAGGCGCGGCGCTGCTACTAGCCAGCCTGGCCAGCGCGCCCTCCGCTTCGCCTGTTGCTGGCGAACTGCCGCTGGCGAGCCTTGATCGCTACATTGACCAGCATGCCGCGCACCCTTTGCAGGTCGCCGACCTGGCGCGCCTCAGCGGTTTGTCGGCAGCGCGCTTTCACGCCCGGTTTCTCCAACAAACCGGGCAAACGCCGATGGACTACGTTCGCCAGCGTCGACTGCAACAGGGCATTGACCTGCTTCGCGACACCGCGCTGCCAGTCGGCGAGGTGGCGCAGCGGGTCGGCTACAGCTCGCAAAGCGCTTTCACGGCGGCCCTCGCCCGGCATGTCGGCACCACGCCCCGGCAACTGCGGCGCGCGCACTAACGGCGAGAGCCTGGCGACAATGGCCGCGAGTCTGGCGACAGACAGACTCCGGGGCGCTGCCTACACTGCGCCGATCAGTGTCCCTGGAGCTGCTATGAACACCATCGAATGGCAAGACTTTGAGCGCGTGGAGCTACGCGTCGGCACCATCTGCCACGCCGAACCCAATGCCAAGGCACGTAAGCCGGCTTATGTGCTGCAAATCGATCTCGGCCCGCTCGGGCTGAAGACCTCCAGCGCACAAATTACCGACCACTACAGCGCCGAAAGCCTGATCGGCAAGCAGGTGCTATGCGTGTGCAACTTCGCGCCAAAGTCCATCGCGGGCGTGCGCTCCGAGGTGCTGGTGACCGGCGCGTATGACGGGGAAAATCGGGTAGTCTTGGCCAGCTTTGAGCATGCGTTGCCTAACGGTGCGCGGTTGGCGTAGGTATTCACCCTCGTGTAGGAGCGGCTTTAGCCGCGATGCTTTTTTAGAATTATCTGAATAGCTGTGTTTCCAGGGATCGCGGCTAATCGGAATGCCGCCCAACCGCTCCTACAGGTTCTCAATGCCCTTTGGGAGCGGCTTCGCCGCGATGCTTTTGAATCAAATTTAAGGACCCCCATGAATCACCGCTCCGCCCTCACCGCTCTGCACTGCGGCGCCCTGATGTTTGGCTTTACCGGCGTGCTGGGCAAGCTCGCGACCACCACACCAAGCATGATCGTGTTCGGCCGCGCGCTGTTTGCGGTGCTGGCCTTGGCGGTGTTTGCGGCGCTGATCGCGCGCATTCCCTGGCAGCGTTTACGCGCCAACGATTGGGCACGGCTGGCCTTGGGCGGTGTGTTGCTGGCCGGGCATTGGGTGAGCTTTTTTATCTCGGTGAAGGTGGCCGGCGTGGCCATCGCCACACTCGGTTTCACCAGCTTTCCAGCGCTGACGGTGATTCTCGAAGGCCTGATTTTCCGCGAGCGCATTCGCCGCAATGAGATTGTGCTGGTGTGCCTGGTGAGCATCGGTTTGGTGCTGGTCACACCTGATTTCAACTTGGCCAGCGGCGCCACCACCGGACTGCTGTGGGGCGTGCTCTCGGGCCTGCTGTTCGCCCTGTTGTCATTGGTTAACCGCGCCGGCTCCGGCAAGGTCGGGCCGGTGCAGTCGGCGTTGTGTCAGAACCTGGTCGTGGCGCTGTGTCTGCTGCCCTTTGCGGCACCGGAGCTGCCGAGCGTGTCGGCCATGAATTGGTTGTGGATTGCGCTGCTTGGCGTGTTCTGCACCGGCGTCGCCCATAGCTTGTTCGTCGCCAGTCTGGACGTACTCAAAGCTCGCACCGCCGCCGTGGTGTTCGCCCTGGAGCCGGTGTACGGCATCACCTTCGCCTGGCTGATTTTTTCCGAAACGCCGACGCTGCGCATGATGGGCGGCGGTGCGTTGATCATCTTCGCTATTTTTCTTTCCGCCCGCATGGGCGACGGCAAGCCGGTCGAGCCGGTGGACGCCCAACCCGCGCGGCCATGAGCGGCTAGTCCGCCGCTGGCGTGGCCCGGTCGTTATGGCCGAGGTCGCGCTCAGGGTCGATTACGTCGCGCACCCGCTGTTTCAGCACCTTGGCCTCGGGAAACCCGCCATCGGCCTTGCGTTCCCAAATCTGCACGTCGCCACAGGTGATGCGGAACACGCCGCCGGTGCCGGGTTCCAGGCTGACCTTGGCCAAATCCTGGCCAAAGGTGGACAACAATTCCTGCGCCAACCAGGCGGCGCGCAGCAGCCATTGGCATTGCGTGCAGTAGGTGATGCTGACGTCGGTTTTACGGTCCATGGTGCACTCCTGAAAACATAAAAAAAGCCCGCGGCCATAGAACACGCGGGCTTTTTGCTAGGGCCTGGCTCAGGCGATTTTAGCCAGCAGCCTCGAGGCTTCGCGCTTCTGCTCTTCGTCGCCTTCGTTGACGAGTTCATTGAGGATGTCGCAGGCGCTTTCCAAGTGGCCCTGCTCGATATAAGCGAGGGCCTGATTGAACTTGGCCAGGTTATCGCGGCGCGAGTCCAGATGGTCAAGGTCCGCCAGCGGCTCATCCTCTTCAACCAGTGGTTGGCTGAGGTATTCGCCGTCGTCCACGCCCTTGCCGAACCAGCCCTCGTCGTGGGTTTCTTCGACCACCATGGACGACTCGGCGAACGGGCTGTTCAAGTCCAATTTCTCCATCTCCGGCGCCGGATCATTGCTGGCTTTCTGCGCCGCTTCGGCTTTGTTGCGGGCGTTGGCAGAGAACGGGCTGATCAGGTCCCAGTCGGGGTCGAGGGAGAAGTCGTCGAGGTTGAACTGATCGTCTTCGGCCACCGGCTGGCTTACCAGCGGCTGCGGCTCGTCGAGCGCCAACACGGCGTCGTCGAACACGTCGGCAGCCGGTTCTTCGGCCAGCGGGCGTTCAAACATTTCCGGGTGGCGGGCTTTGAGCTGAGCGATGGGCGCGTCGGGGTAACCGGCGTCGAGCAGAATCTCTTCCTCGCGCTGGAAGCCACGGGCATCGCCCAGCTGAGCCAACACTTCAAGCAGGCGGAAGCGGATATCGCTGCGCTGCGGCTCTGCATCCAGGGCGCGGCGCAGGCTGGTGGCCGCTTCGCTGAAACGGCCATAGGCGATGTAGATGTTGGCCCCTTCCAGGGTGTCGGTCGGGCTGGCGGCACGCGCTTCGGTTGGGGCGACGGCGGCGCGTGGCTTGGCCACTACCGGCGCGGGGGCAACGGGTTCGCTGTCGTAATCGTCCAGGTCGAAGTCGTCGTCTTCATCCTGCGCTTGGCCTGCTGGGGCGACCACGATCACCGGCTGCGGCTCGGGCTCCTGACGCTTGCGGCGCCAGAACAGCACGCCAAGCAGCGCCAGTAGCAGCGCGCCCACCAAGGCCCACAGCGCGCCATACCAGGTGTTATCGGCAGGCTGTGGCGCAACCACGGGGGCTGATGGGCTGGCAGCGTTACTGTCCTGCACCGGCGTCGGCGACTGCTGGGCGCTGAGCTGGGCTTTGAGGTCGGCCAGCTGTTTGTCCTTGGCGGCGGATTGCTCCATCAACTGCTGCACTTGCAGCGTCAGCTCCGCCAGGCTTTGTTGCAGCTTGGTGTTCTCGTCGGCGCGCTGGGCCAGTTCGTTGTCCAGACGCCGCTGCATTTGCACGATCATTTCCGCTTGCGGGTCGAGCGGCGTGGTCGGCACGGGCAGCGGCTCATCGTCTGGCGATACCACGCTGAGGGTTGGCGGCGCCTCGGCATCGCTGGCAGCGCCGACGTTGGAAGCCGGGCCAGACGCGTTAGCCGGGGTCGATGCAGTGGCCGTTGCGGGAGCAGTGTCCGGCAGCAGCAAGCTATCGCCTACTTGCAGGCGACTGGTGTCGTCGCCGGTGAATACCTGCGGATTCAGCGCGTGGATTTCATCCATCAACTGTTGTTGCGACGACTTGCTGCCTTGGGCGCGCAGCCGGGCGGTGATGGTCCACAGGTTGTCGCCTCGGGCTACCACATAGCGCTTGCCGAGCGCGGCTGGCGGCGGCGCGGTTTTTGGCTTCGCCGCAGCGGGTGCGCCAGCCGTGGAACGCGTGGCAGGTTTGGCTGAGGTCGCCGCTGGCGTGGCAGCCACTGCGTTATAGGCGGAGGAATTGGGTGGATCGAGCAACAGCGTGTATTCGCGGAACAACTGGCCGTTGGGCCGCGCCAATTCGACGATGAAATTCAGGTAGGGCTCGCGCACCGGCTTGCTCGACACCACGCGAATCACACTTTTGCCGCCACGTAGTAACGGCGTGAAGCGCAGGTCGTTGAGGAAGTAGATGCGGTCGACACCGGAACGGGCGAAAACGGCATCGGGCGCCAGGTGCACCTTCATGTCAGCGGCGCTGAGGTCGCCCACTTCCAGCAGTTCGATATCGGCTTCCAGGGGTTGGTTGAGCGCTGAATGCAACGTGATGTCGCCCAAGCCCAAGGCGGACGCCAACCCCGAATACAAAACCGAGCCGGAGGCCAAGCCAAGTAATAAATGTCGAACCTGCACCATCGACGCCTCCCGGAAAGTACTGCTCCATGTTCACACCACAGCGCACCTATCGGCGCAGTTCCAACGTTGTGGTGCTAACAAAAGGTTTAGCAAAAGACTGAAGTAGGGAGGACATCCATGTAGGCCCTTGCCTAAGAGTATGGTCACGATTCTTTTATTTGTGACGCAGTTATCCCGGCATTTGGCCATGATACGCAAAACAGCGGAAAAACAGTCAAATAAATGGCAAAGAAAAGATGCACTTAGCGACGTAGGACGCCAGTGTCAAAAGCCCTACAAAAGAGGTTTTGGCTACAGGGGAAAGCCATTGCAGCCCTCCCCGTTTGCGCCGGCCTTAACGCTTTTCGAGGTTACTGAGGATGCGCGCGTGAACTAACTGACAGCGGCGAAGTTCGTCTTCGTCGATGCCGTCAAACAACTCCTTACGCAGTTGCGTAGATATCGCCTCAATCTGCTCAATCAATGGCCGGGCCGAATCGTCGAGGCTGATCTTTTTCGCGCGGCGGTCTTCAACCACTGCCTGACGGCGCACCAAGCCCTGGGTTTCCAGGCTGTCGAGCAAACGCGCCAAAGTCGGGCCTTCTACCCCAACGCTTTGCGCCAACTCACGCTGAGTGGGCAATTCATCGCGGAAACGGGCCAGGTGCAGCAACACCAACCAGCGCGCCTGAGACAAACCCAGCCCGGCCAGACGGCGGTCCAACTCACCGCGCCACGAGCGCGACAGTTGGGCCAATTGCATACCAAAACGGTGTTGATCTGTGTGGGGCATAAGAAAACGCTCGTGGTCATAGCTAAAACTAATAATTAGCCAGCTAACCATAACCCTCGGTAAAGTGGAAGACGTTGAGTTGTAAGACATAGTCGCTTCGTGCAGGCGAAATTGTCGCAGTTACCACTTCACGTATTGGTCTTCAACAAAGCCCCACAGGTCATTGATTGCCAGTACTGGCCGACCTTTTGGCCGCAGCTCGCCTCGGAATTGTCCGAAAATTTGCTTGAAGTTACTGGCGATAATTCCCAAGTTCAGCCGCTCTTTATGCAGGCCGCGCGCTTCGAAATGCAGGTCGACCTGGCCGTCAAAGGACTTAATGCGCCAAGGCTTCATTGGGTCTTGCCGATCGAAGTCAAAACGCACGGTGTCGACCTTGATCAGTTCGCCGTCCAGCCAGAAACAGTTCTCGGTGAAGCTGGTTTCGTTCACCCCGCACGACAGATTCAACCCTACGCGCTGCGCCCTCGCCTGCCCCGACAGGCAGGCCCAATTCCAGCACGTTTCCGGGCGCATATAGCCGGCCGACCAATCGTGATGAGCAAAGGCGTCGATGGCGCCGAGGTCGAAATTGCCCAGCGCGCTGTTTACATTGCCCGCGCAGCGCACGCCCGCGACTTTTTGCGCATACACCCAGCCGTTGCTGGCCGTTGGAGTGTTCAGGCACATCGGTTGGAACGGCGGCTCGTGTTCGTTGAAACGCGCGTCTATGCGCGTGCCGTCATCCAGCTCAACCCACAGGCGTTTTTCGCTGCCACTGTTTTCCAGGCGCAGCAGATTTTTGCCGCTGTGCAGCTCACAAACGCCGTCATTGGGGTGTTGGGAAAATTGGCTGCCGATGCCCAGCGGCAACTTGAACTGGCGCTCGATCATGCGCCCGCTCGCTGGGTGGTACAGGTAGACGAAACCGATGCCGGCCAGGCTCAAGTTGGCGAGCGCGCAGCCGCCAATCAGCTGGTCGCTGATGACGCCGAAATATTGGAATTGGTGGAAGCGTCGCCACTTGGCCAAGGCGCCGAGACGGCGGCCCATCGGCGAGCGGAAGTCGAAGTCGCGGTAGTTAACCTCATCCACCGCGTGGGGAAAAATGCCGTAATGCGCTTGGCCATTGGCCTGAATCAGACGCTCCATCGAATGCACTGCTCCCCGGAAAAGTCCGAGGATGCTAGCACCGGCCAGAACGCCCAGGAGTCACGAAAAGCGCCACGCTGGGGGACATAATCGGCCAGCCCGGCGTTTACACGGCCAGGCTGGAATCGCAACGTCGATTAACGTCTGCGGCGCTGCGCAGCCATCCGGCGTTGCTGTTCCTCGGTTGGAATCGGGATGGGTTGCAGGCGGGCGGTGCCCAACAGAACGGACAGTTTCCAGGCCAAAGTACGCAGCCACATTTTCATCGTTTGTTCCTCTCTAAACAGCGAGTGGGCGGTCGCCTGTTAAGTGCGGCCGTCTCCTCGGAACTCAAGCCTAAACAGTCACGTTGGCTTATCAGGAAGTTTTTCAGAATCTGCTTACGTTTATAGCAGCCTATTCCGATGGATATCCGGTCCGATTGATTGATGGCAACGTCACGTTACTCTTTTGTAGTCCGCCACATCGGCCGGGCTACACGCTGAGAGTGGCACTAACACTGGCACCGCGCCACTTGCCAGGCCCTGTCGGAGCGGGAAAAGTAGCGCTTTGCCGATATACGGTATGTCCTACCCAGCCGGTAGACTTCCCTGACAGCAATCTTCCCCAGGTCAGCCATGAGCACTACGCAAACCAGCGCCCCCGCCCTCAAGGAAATTTTCAACCGCGACCGACTGCACCACATCGCCGAGCAAACCGCAGCGGTCTACCCGGCGTTCGACCGCAGACGGTTCCTGACGCTGGCCACAGACGGCCTCGATAATTTGTCAGTGATGCAGCGCATGGCGCGGGTCAGTGACAGTTTGCACGCCACTCTGCCCGCCGACTTCGCCACGGCGCTGGGCCTTCCTCAAAGAGCTGGCGCCGCGCCTGAACAGTGGATTTGTGAGCATGTGTTTGCCGCAATACGTCGCCGTCTACGGGCGTGACCAGTTCGAACTGTCGATGCAGGCGCTCAAGTATTTCACCTGCTTCGGCTCGTCCGAATTCGCCATCCGCCATTTCTTGCTGCAAGACCTGGAGCGCAGCCTGGCGCTGATGAATGACTGGGCGTTCGACAGCAACGAGCATGTGCGCCGCCTCGCCAGCGAAGGCAGCCGCCCGCGTTTACCGTGGTCGTTCAGGCTGCCGCAAATGCAGGCTGAACCGTGGCGCGCCTGGCCGATTCTGCAGGCGCTGAACGACGACCCCAGCCTGTATGTTCGCAAGTCGGTGGCCAACCATTTAAACGACATCAGCAAAGACCATCCCGACACGTTGCTCGACCAAATAGAAGCCTGGCCGCTGCACCAGCCGCGCACCGCCTGGATTGCCCGCCATGCCCTGCGCACGCTGATCAAGGCTGGCGACCGCCGCGCGCTGGCGGTGCTCGGTGCCGGCGAACCGGCTCAGGTGAAGCTAACCGCGCTGAGCGTCAGCCCCGAAACCGTGCCGCTGGGCCACAGCATGACGTTGGCGTTCACGCTCACCTCCACGAACGCGCAGTCCCAGCGCCTGGTGGTGGACTACGCCATCGACTACGTCAAAGCCTCCGGCAAAACCGCCAGCAAAGTGTTCAAGCTGAAAACCTTCGACTTGCCCGGCGGTGCCAGCGTGGTGTTGTCACGCGCGCAACAGATGCGCGAGCTGACTACGCGCAAACACTACATGGGGCATCACGCCGTGCACGTGCTGGTGAACGGCGAGCGCCTGGGAACCACCGGCTTCGATCTGGTACCGGCTTAAGCCGGGGTGCTCAAGCGTTTGAGCAGCTGCACGTATTCGCGCTCGGCAACGTGCTGGACAACCGGTTTGAAACGCACGCTGTCACCGGGTTGCGCTTGCGCCAGACGCGCCAGCGCCAGCGGTGTGAGCGCGCCTACGCGTGGATAGCCGCCGATGGTTTGCCGGTCGTTGAGCAGCACAATTGGCTGCCCGTCTGGCGGCACCTGAACGGCGCCCAGCGGGATGCCTTCGGAAATCAACCCAGCGCCTTGGTAGCCAAGCGTCGGGCCCAGCAAGCGAATGCCCATGCGGTCGGCGCGGGTGTCGAGGTGCCAGTTGGCATTGAATAAATCGAACAGCGCCTGGCCGCTGAACTCGCCCAGTTGCGCACCGAGCATCAGTTCCAGCGGCTGCTCCAGACTCAACACGGGAATGTGCTGTTCAGGCAACTGCCGAGGCGCCACGGTCGGCCCGTTCCACGTCAAGGTATCGCCACGGACCAGCGCCGTGCCGTCGCCATGCAACCCGCCAAATCCCTCGCGGCTCACCGTGCTGGCACTGCCGAGTGTCGGCGCGCAATCGAAGCCGCCCGGCGCCGCCAGGTAAGCGCGGATGCCCTGACGCGGCGTATTGAAGTGCAGCCGTTGCCCGGCGCGCACGCTGAAGCTGCGCCAAGGCGGCAACGGCTCGCCGTCCAGCGTGGCGCCCAGGTCGGCGCCGGTCAGGGCCAGGCAACCGTCGTGCTCCATCAGCACGGCAAAGCCGCCCAAGGTGACTTCCACCACCGCCGCGTTTAAGTCATTGCCCAGCAGCCAATTGGCCCAACGCATCGACAGCCAATCCGCCGCACCGCCCTGGGTTACGCCCAAATGACGAACGCCGAAGCGGCCGCCGTCCTGCAGCTGCACCAGCGGCGTGCTCTGTTCTACCGTTGCGTGGCTCATGGCAAGGCCTCAAGCGCCGTATCGTCGCCGCCCAAGCGCAGGAACTCGGCGCGCTCCACCGGCACAAACTGCACGCGGTCGCCAGGTTGCAACAGGCTGTAGCCGTCCAGGGCGCGATCAAACAGCGCCACCGGCGTGCGTCCCAGTACATTCCACCCGCCGGGCGACACCTGCGGATACGTCGCGGTCTGGCGCTCCGCCAACGCCACGCTGCCTCGGGGAACACGCGGCCGTGGCGTGTCCAGACGCGGCGCTGCCAGTTGCGGGTCGACCAGGCCCATGTAAGCGAAACCGGGCGCGAAACCGAGGGCGAATACGCGGTAGGCGTGACCGCTGTGCAGCGCAATAACCTGGCTGACCGACAGGCCACTGCGCCGCGCCAACCGCGTTAATTCCGGCCCGACCTGCGGGTCGTACCACACCGGCAACGCATGGCTGCGACCGCTGTTTTCATCGGCCGGCTGCAAGTCGCGCAGGGCATCGTTAATCAATGTGCGGGCCTGGGCGCCGTCAATGCGCAGCACGTCGTAATGCAGCATTAACGTGGTGTACGACGGCACCAGGTCGATCAGCGAATCGGCAAACACCGCGCGCAAACGCTGGGCGGCGGCGATCAGCCAGGGCATGTGGGCTTCGTTGATGTCGTCGAAGAGCCGCAGCATCAGGCAATCGACCGCCACCGCTTCGACCTTTGGTTTCATACCGACTTCAACGCGTCCAACGCCTCGCGAATACGCCGCACCGCCGCCACCGAGGCTGTGTTGTCGCCATGTACGCAAAGGCTGTCGACGTGCAATTGCAGAGCGCTGCCGTCGCTCGCCAGCAACGGTTTGCCCTGCGCCAGATCCAGCGCCTGGGCCACGATGCGCTCGGGGTCGTGGTGCACCGCGCCCGGCAGCTGGCGCGACAGAAGATGGCCGGCGCCGTCGTAGGCGCGGTCGCTGAACGCTTCGAACCACAGCGGCACATCGAACTCAGCGGCCAGCGCCTCGGCTGCCGCGTCGTCGGCGCGCGCCATCAGCATCAGGCGCAGGCCGTCGCCAGAATTGGCCACGGCCTGGAATACCGCCCGCAGCAGCGCCGGGTTTTTCATCATGTCGTTGTACAGCGCGCCGTGCGGCTTCACGTACTCCACCTGCCCGCCTTGCCCACGGCAGACGCCCGCCAATGCGCCGATCTGGTAGTGCAGCAGGTCGATGACTTCTTGCGAGGAACAGGCCATGGAGCGGCGACCGAAGCCGACCAGATCGGGGTACGCCGGGTGCGCGCCGATGCGCACCTTGTGCTCCAGCGCCAAGGCCACGGTGGCGCGCATGGTGCCGGGGTCGCCGGCGTGGAAACCGCAGGCGATGTTGGCGCAATCGATAAAAGGCATGACCTCGGCGTCAAGGCCCATGGACCAGGCGCCGAAGCTTTCGCCCATGTCGCAGTTGAGTAGGACCACGGTTGGTTCCGGGTGGGATTGGGGAGGTTGAAGCGTGGCTTAGTGGGGGCGTTGGGATCAAGGGGGTTTTGGTGGGTAGGTTTTGCAGCGCGAGCGGCGTTTCCTGAAAAGATTCTGGATTCCGAATCGTCGGACCGCCGCCTGCGCGGAATGACGGAGGTTTTCCACCTATCACCGTCATTCCCGCGAAGGCGGGAATCCAGAATCGGGCTAATGGTAAAGGCGGTTGGCAGAGCGAGTGGCTTTTCCTGAAAGATTCTGGATCCCCGCGTTCGCGAGGATGACGGTGATGTGAAGATAGACTTCCGTCATCCTCGCGCACGCGGGGATCCAGAATGGTGCGTCGAACACCGCCCCCAAGTCCCCACCATCACCAGCCAAAAAGCCCCTACTTCCCCGTCTTAACCTTCGTCCACGTCCGCGTCCTTAACCGTTCCAACGCCGGCGGCAGCATCTCCACGCTGTACAACTTCGCCTGCATTTCCGCCGATGGATACACGTTGGGGTTATTGCGCAACGCCGGGCTGATCAAGTCGTCGGCCGCCTTGTTCGGATTGGCGTACGCCACGTAATCCGAAATCGGCGCCACCACGTCGGGGCGCAGCACGTAGTTGATAAAGGCGTGTACCTCGTCAACGTTCTGCGCATCACGTGGAATGGCGAGTACGTCGAACCATGCCGCCGTGCCTTCTTTGGGAATGCGGTATTCGATTTTGATGCCGTTCTTCGCCTCCTCCGCCCGCGCCGCCGCTTGCATGGCGCCGCCCGACCAGGCCAGCGCTACGCAGATGTCGCCGTTGGCCAGGTCGGTGACGAACTTCGACGAGCTGAAGTAGGTAATCGACGGGCGCAGTTTGTTCAGGTGCGCTTCGGCCTTTTTGTAGTCTTCGGGGTTGTGGCTGTTGGGCGACAGGCCAAGGTATTGCAGCACTTCAGGAATCACTTCCGTCGGCGCATCCAGATACGCCACGCCGCACTGTTTGAGCTTGGCGAGAATTTCCGGGTTGAACAGCAAGTCCCACGAATCCAGCGGCGCGTCGTCGCCAAGAATGGCTTTGACCTTGTCGACGTTATAGGCGATGCCGTTGGTGCCCCACATGTACGGCACCACGTACTGGTTGCCGGGGTCTTTGGCGGCCAGCACCTTGAGCAATTCCGGGTTGAGGTTTTTCCAGTTCGGCAGCTTGCTCTTGTCGAGTTTCTGGAACACCTGCGCCTTCATGTAGTTGGGCAAGAAACATCGCTGGGCACCACCAGGTCGTAGCCGGAATGGCCGGAAAGCAGTTTGGCTTCGAGCACTTCGTTGCTGTCGTAAACGTCGTACTTGGGTTCGATGCCGGTTTCCTGTTTGAAGCCTTTGAGGGTGTCCGGACCGATGTAGTCGAACCAGTTGTAGATTCGCACCACCGGCTCTGCCGCCATCAGTGTGGCGCTGGCCAGCAGGCTGGCACTGGCGACCAGGCTGAGCAATTTATTCCGGCGCATGGGCAGCCTCCTCTTCAAAACCTTGCAGCACGTTCACGGCATTCACGCCGATGGCCTCCACCGCATAACCGCCCTCCATCACAAACAACGTCGGCAGGCCGAGGGCGGCGATGCGCTTGCCCATGCTCAGGTAGTCCGGCGAGTCGAGTTTGAACTGGGAAATGGGGTCGTCTTTGTAGGTGTCTACGCCCAGGGAAACCACCAGCACGTCGGGTGCATAGGCGGCGATTTTCTCGCAGGCGTCGTCCAGCGCCGCGCTCCATTGCGCCCAGCCGCTGCCGAGCGCCAGGGGGTAGTTGTGGTTGCAGCCGGCGCCCTCGCCTTCGCCGGTTTCATCGGCGTTGCCGAGGAAGTACGGGTATTCGTCCAGCGGGTCGCCGTGAATGGAGGCGAACAGCACATCGCCGCGTTTGTAGAACAGCTCTTGCGTGCCGTTGCCGTGGTGGTAGTCGACGTCAAGAATCGCCACGCGCTTGACGCCCTGGTCGAGAAACGCCTGGCTGGCGATGGCGACGTTATTGAGGAAGCAGTAGCCGCCCATAAAGTCGCTACCCGCGTGATGGCCTGGCGGGCGGCACAGCGCAAAGGCGGTACGCGCGCCTTGGCGCATGTGGTCCTGGGCGGTCAGCGCAACTTGCGCGGAGCTGTAGATGGCTTGCCACGTTCCAGCGGTAATTGGCGCTTCGGTATCGAAGCGGTAATGGCCCAGCTCACCGATCAGCGCGCGGGGAATCGGGCCGTCGCGGCGCAGGCGGCGGCCGGGAAAGGTCGAGGGCAGCAGGTCGCAGCTGTGCCCTTCTGCCGCCCAGCGCGCCCAGGCGTTTTGTAGAAAGGTCAGGTAGGCCGCGTCGTGGACACGCGCTATCGGCGCCAGGCCGAAATCCTTGGGCGCAATCACCTCACCTAACTGTTGCTGCTGCACCCGCGCCAGCACCGTGTCGGCACGGCTAGGCATTTCGAAACAGGGCTGCAGCTGGCCATCGACCAGTTCCGACTGGCCATGGTGAAGACGGTGATCGTCGCTATACACGGTCAACATGGGCGCTACCTCATCAGTGTTGTTGTGCCCGCATTGTGGGCACGCAACCGCGCTGGCGAGAACGCTGGCAGTGGCCAAAAGGGGATCGAAATGGCCAATTTGGTTGGCCGAATACAGAACACAAGCTCGAGGCTAAAGCCTCTCCTACAGGACGGCTTCGGTTCCCTGTAGGAGAGGCTTTAGCCTCGAATCCTGGAAAAGAAAGCGCCAGAACTAAACGCGAAAATAACTCGGCGGCTGCCCGCTCCAGCGCTGGAACGCATGGCGTAACCCTGCGGTTTCGCTGAAGCCGAGCAGCTCGGCGATGCGGTAGATGGGCAGATCGCCCTGTTGCAGCAGCTCTTTGGCGCGACTGAAGCGCAGCTCGTCGAGCAGTTGCTGGTAGCTGGTGTGTTGTTGCTGCAAATAGCGCCGCAGGCTGCGGGCCGAGCAGTTCATGTGCCGCGCCAGTTCGTCGAGATTCGGCGGTTGCTGCAAGCGCTCGGCCAGCAGCTCGCGCACACGCTCCAGCCAGGCGCGGCTGGCGGCCAGTTCGGCGTTCTGCCGGCGGCATTGGTCGAGCATTTCCTGGTGGGTGATCGGGTCGGCCAGCGGCAGCGCTGCATCAAGCCAGCGGGCGGCGAAACCGATGGCGTTACGCGGTTGGTCGAAGTGCAGCGCACAGGCAAAACAGTCGCGGTAGGCCTGACGCCGTTCAGGCGTGTCGCCGTAGTCAAACTGCACGGCCTCCAGCGGCAACGGCTGGCCGAGCAGGTCGGCGCACACCACGTTCAGCGAAGCCAGGCAAAGCTCGACGTTGAACGGCCGCAGCGCTTCGTCTTCGCCATAACCGGTGGCCACCAACCAGGCGACGTCGCCTTCGCGCACCAGGCTGAGGTTGAAGTAAGTGCCCAGCAGCACCGGGTAGCTCAAACCAATGCGCAGCGCTTCCCCAAAAGTCGGCGCCGAGAGCAGCGCGTAACCGAGCAAACCATAGGCAGAAATACGGGTGCGCACGCCCAGTTGCAAGCCCAACGCCGGCTGCGCGCTCAGGCGCAAGGCGTTGGCGAACACCTGCTGTTCCTGGCCTGGGCCAATCAGGCGTTTCATGCCGCGCAGGTCGTCGGTGGAAATGCCGCTGCCTTCGAGCACGGTCTCGGCGGCGTGCCCGTGGGCCTGCAACAGGCTCACGGTGAGCGTCGACATATGCAGCGAGTTAAGCCACGAGGAGCGGGAGAAAATCGCCTCTGCCATGGGCAGTCAGTTCAGTTGCTCTTTGCGCCGATACGGGAACACGTCGATCACCTTGCCGGCGCGAATCGCGTCCTGAAGGCTCTTCCAGTAGTCCGCGTTGTACAGGTCGCCATGCAGCTCGCTGAACAGCTTGCGCTGGCCCATATCGGCGAACAGGAACGGCGGGAATTCCTCAGGGAATACGTCCAGCGGCCCAATCGAATACCACGGCTCGGAGGACATTTCGTCTTCGGGATAACGCGGTGGCGGAATGACGCGAAAGTTAGCTTCGGTGAGGGCGCAGATTTCGTCGTAGTCGTAAAACACCACGCGGCCATGGCGGGTGACGCCGAAGTTTTTCAGCAGCATGTCGCCGGGAAATATGTTCGCCGCCGCCAGTTGCTTGATGGCCAGGCCGTAGTCTTCCAGCGCTTCGAGCACCTGGGCTTCGTTGGCGTGTTCGAGGTAGATGTTCAGCGGCGTCATACGCCGTTCAGTCCAGCAGTGGCGCACCAGCACGGTTTCGCCTTCCAGCTCGACAGTGGACGGTGCCACTTCCAACAGCTCGGCCAAGCACTCCGGGTCGAATTTGGACTTGGGAAAACGGAAGTCGGCGAATTCCTGGGTGTCGGCCATGCGCCCTACCCGGTCGACGCTTTTCACCATGCGGTACTTCTCGATCACCGTGGCGCGGTCGACGTTTTTCGACGGCGAGGAATTTGTCTTTGATGATTTTGAATACGGTGTTGAAGCCCGGCAGCGTGAACACGCTCATGACCATGCCGCGCACACCGGGCGCCATGATGAAGCGGTCGTCGGTGTTGGCCAGGTGGTTAATCAGCGCGCGGTAAAACTCGGACTTGCCGTGTTTGTAAAAGCCAATCGAGGTGTACAGCTCGGCGACGTGCTTGCCCGGCAGAATGCGTTTGAGGAAACCGACAAACTCGGCGGGAATCGCCACATCGACCATGAAGTACGAACGGGTGAAGGAGAAGATGATCGACACTTCCGCCTCATCGGTAATCAGCGCGTCAATCTGAATACCGCGCTCCTCGCGGTGCAGCAGCGGAATCACTAGGGGCCACTGTTCATCGCGGGTGTAAATGCGCCCCACCAGATAGGCACCTTTGTTGCGGTACAGCACCGAAGAAAACAGCTCGATGCACAGCTCCGGGTCTTTGCACACCCAGTCCGGCAGGTTGGCGCGCAGTTGGCCTTCCAGGCGCGCCAGGTCACGGTTCAAGTCTTCGTAGGGCACGCTGAATTGGTAGTCGGTGAACACCTGCTCAAGCATGCCGGCCAGGTTCACTTGCGGCATGTAGGTGCGGGTTTGCGCCCCGCGTTCGTGGCTGCGCAAGGACGGCCGCGTGGTGTGAATAAACATGCAGCCGTCGCTGATCAGGTCGTGGCTGAACAGACCGCAGAAAATCGAGTTGAACCAGGTTTCGGCCAGTTCGTCGTCGAAGCGGCTGTCGATCAGGTTGATGTAAGCGCTTTTCACCAGCGGCCACAGGTGCACGTCGAGCAGCACTTCATCGGCGTGGGCCTGGCGCAAGCGCAGGCTGACTTCGTGCACTTTCTCTTCGTACAAATTGATGCGCGCCGCCGAGGCCTGCTGAATTTCCTGCCATTGCGCCTGTTCGAAGCGAGCGCGGGCGCCGTCGGTGATCTGTTTGAAGTGCTCGCGATAGTCATCGAAGCCGTCGAGGATCAACCGGGCGATATCGGCGGCGGGCCATTGCTGGGGCATAAGAAACTCTCGGCAGTGAAGGTCGGCAGGTGAAGGTCGGCTGCGTTTGAAAGCGGCAACGAAAGCGGCAACGAACGCCGAGCTTAGCCAGATGCCGCAACAAGAGAAAGCGGCGCGGCAAGAAAGTCATTTGTACGAAACAGAGAATTTCACCGAAACACATTTCGCACGAGACAAATGCTAACCATTCTCGATAACATCGCCGCGCCCTGCTCCGCCGCTCACCGAAAAGGACGCTCATGTCTCGCCGCCACCCCGACCCTGAAGACGCGCACACGTATCGCAGCTTCTATGCGGACATCCTGCATTACCTGCGCAAACGCACGGATAACGCCAGTGATGCGGCCGACATGACCCAGGACGTATTCACCCAATGGCTGGGCTATCGCGACCAGGCCAGCGTCGAGCAACCGCGCGCGTTTCTGTTTCAAATGGCGCGCAATTTACTGCGCGATCATTGGCGTAAACAGAAGGTTCGGCATTCGGTATTTGCCGAGCACAGCGCGCAGCCCAGCGAGGTCGAGGTGCACGTGACGCCCCTGCACAGCAACGAGCCGCTTGCCCGCGCCCAGCAGCAGCAACATCTGGAACGCCTCAGCACCGTGCTGGACGAACTCTCGCCGCGGCGCCGCGAAGCCCTTATGCTGCATCGCTTTGATGGCTTGAGTCAGGCGCAGATCGCCGACCGCATGGGAATTTCCGTAAGCATGGTGGAAAAACACATCGCCTTCGCCCTGCTGCATTGCAAGCGCCGGCTGGAGCAGGACCACACTCAGGAGCCGGCGCAGTGAACGCGCCCGCCGATAACCCGGGCGACGACAGCATCGACGCCCAGGCCGCCGAGTGGTTCAGCCGTAACCGAGGCAGCAACCCCGACCCGCAAGCCTTCGCCCAGTGGCTGGCCGAACCGGCACATGCCCGCGCCTATGCCGAGTTCGAAGCCCTGTGGGCTGAGCTGGGCGAACTGCGCGGCGCGCCGGCGCTTCGCCCAGCCCGTCGTCGACGTGGCTGGCGGCCGGCGCTGGCCGTTGCCGCCGCGCTGCTCTGTGCCCTGCTGGCCATGACCCTCGGCGCGCCACACACCGTGTTCAGCCAACACATTGCGGCGCAGGCCAAGGGCGTTCGTGATGTTCAATTGCCCGATGGCAGTACGTTATTCGTCAACGCCAATACCCGGCTGAGCATCGATTTCACCGCCCACCGTCGCGACATCCATCTGCTCCAGGGTCAGTTGTATATCGAGGTGGCGCCCGACAAAGAACGGCCGCTCTGGGTGCACTCCGGCGAAGCGCAGGTGCGCGTGGTGGGCACCGGCTTTGACGTGCGGCGCGGCCAGCGGCAGTTGGTGGTGACCGTCGCCCATGGCCAGGTTGCGCTGATCCCGACGGCCGATGCCACGCCCACGCTGCTCAGTGCCCAGCAGCGCGCCAGTTACGACTACCGCAGCGGCCGCGTGCAGCAAACGCTGCTCGATGCCAGCCAGGTCGCCGATTGGCGCAGTGGCCATTTGGTGTTTCGCAACCGCGACCTCGCCAGCCTGATCGACGAGTTGGCGCTGTACCGCGACCAGCCGGTGCAGTTAAGCGATCCGGCGTTAGCCAACTACACGGTGTCCGGCAGTCTGGACGTCAACGACCCGGACGCTCTGCTGCGCGCGCTGCCGGCCTTGCTGCCGGTGAGAACGGTGATTCTTGGCGACGGACGCGCCAAGATCGAGCCACGAAAAAAATAGATGCGAATATTTGTTATTTGCATATGAGGGTTTTGCTCCGTGCCGCGTCTTCCTCCCGTCTGCATCGTCCGTGCAGGCCAATTTTCGGCAATTGCCACCTTGGGGGAAGTCATGTTTCGCGTGCACCACTACGTCCAAAGCCGCTACGCCCGCCCATCGCTGCTGGCCTTGTGCGTGGCCTTCAGCCTGCAAGCCCAGGCGCAGACATTCAGCCTGAACCTGCCCGCCCAGCCGCTGGCCGTCTCCCTTAGCCAAGTGGCGCAACAAACCCAGGCGCAGTTGCTGTTCGACGAAACTGTGCTGCGCAACGTGCAGGCGCCGGCCCTTAGCGGCCAATTCAGCCCCGACGAGGCCATTCGCCAATTGCTACGCGGCAGCGCGTTTACCCTGGTGAAGGTCGATAACACCTACGTGGTGCGCGCCAGCGAAGTACCGGCCACGGAACAGGGCATCAGCCTCGGCGCGTTGAGTATTGTCGGCGACGGCGCGCAGGTGGATTCGGCGACAGTCGGCCGTTCCACGTTAAGCCAGGTTGAGATCGACCGCCGCCAGCCCAACAACATTGGCAGCCTGCTTTCCACCTTGCCGGGCGTCACCGCCGGCGGCTCGCCAAAGCCGGGCGGCCAAACCTTGAATATCTGGGGCATGGGCGATGCCGAAGACGTGCCGTTAACCCTCAATGGCGCGCCCAAATCCGGCTTTGAGCGCTACCAGCAAGGCACCATTTTCATCGAGCCGGAGCTGATCAAGAGCATCGAAGTGGAAAAAGGCCCGCACTCGCCCTTCACTGGCAACGGCGGCTTCGGCGGCACGGTGAACATGACCACCAAGGACGCTCCCGACCTGCTCGAACAAGGCCGCGACACCGGCGCCATGCTCAAGTACGGCTACAGCAGCAACGATCATCAGCAGATCTACACCGGTGCGACGTATGGCCGTACCGAAGACGGCATGATCGACGCGCTGGTGTATTACACCAAGCGCGACGGCGGCGACCTCAAGCTCGCCGATCAACGTCCCGACCCGGATAACCGCTACCCGATCAACCCCAAGCGCTTGCCCAACTCCGCGCAAGACCTGGACGCCGAACTGTTCAAACTCAACTTGCACCCCAACGATGAGCACAGCCTGGGCCTGTCTTACACCCGCTCGAACAGCGAGCGCATGACGCCGTTTTCCTCCAACAGCTACCCCACGCCGCCAATCGCCACCAACATCCGCCTGTACGGTTATGAAGGTGCCCTGCGCCGTTTGCTCGCCGACCGCACCACGGTCGACACCACCTGGTCGGCCAAGTACGAATACCAGCCGCTGGACAACCCGTTGGTGGACCTGGAGCTGAGCTACTCGCACTCCAAAACCGAGCAGACCGACGAGCGCGGCGAAAACGCCTTCTACCAGCCCGCCACGGGTGGCCGAAAGATGGACACCTCGTACCGCGACGATGTCATCGAACTGCGCAATACCAGCCTGTTCGACACCGGCCCGCTGGCCCACGCCGTCACGGTTGGCAGCCAACTGCGCAAGCACAAACGCGACACCCTGATGTACATGCCCGGCAGCACCTACAACCGACCGCAGTACAACTACGGCTACTACCAGCCGGGTTTTATGCCGCGCGGCGAAGTCGACAGCCAGGGTCACTACATCAAAGACGCCATCACCCTGGGCGACCTGACCCTCACGCCATCGCTGCGCTTCGACCAAGTGCGCAACGACGGTAAAAAGAACCTGGCGCCGCTGTACAACACGCCAGGCGTCCACGACTACAGCAGCCAGACCTACAGCGGCTGGTCGCCGCGCCTGTCATTATTCTGGGCGCCGCTGCCGCAGGTGGGCTTCTTCGCCGACTACAGCAAAACCTGGCGCGCGCCGGTGATCGACGAACAGTACGAAGTGCAAAGCGCCACCAGCACCCGCAACCGCACCAGCCGTGATTTGGACCCCGAGCGCATCACCGCTTTGCGTGCCGGCACCGTGCTGTCGTTCGACATCGGCCGCGCCGACAACCTGCAAGTGCGCACCACCGTATTCCGCAACGAAATCAAAGACGAGATTTTCAAAAACCTCGGCGTCGACTGTGAAAACCAGTCCATTAACGGCGGCTCCCTGACCGCCCGCTGCGGCGCCGGCAACCGGCCGATCTACCGCAATATCAATGGCTCGACCATCAAGGGCTTCGAGGTCGAAAGCTTCTACGACTCCACTTGGGTGTTCGGCTCGCTGAGCTATTCGTGGATGACCGGCAAACACGACGGTGCCTACCTCAACCCCTGGGGCCCCGACGTGTGGGCGCGCGATATTCCATCACCAAAATGGAACGGCACCCTCGGCGCGAAGATCGTGCCGCTGGATATGCAAGTGGGCTGGCAAGCCGAGTACGTGCGTAAAACCGACCGCGTACCCAGCGACGACTGGGCCAGCGATTCCCCCTACGACGAGGCGCAGAACGACAGCTACGCCGTGTTCGGTGTATTCGCCAACTGGAAACCGCGCCAACGCGGATTGAAAGGCACCGAGGTAAACCTCACCGTCGACAACATTTTCAACAAGGACTACATCCCGCAACTGAGCGGCGACAGCGTGCGCAGCCAAGGCCGCAACGCCAAAGTCAGCGTCACTCGCTTCTTCTAAGCCGTTCCATCCAACCCACGCTGGGCCAGAAACGCAGCGAGAAAATCAATAAACGCCTGCACCTTGCCGGTGGCGCGGCGGTGGCTGGGGTACACCGCCAGAATGTGCGGGCCGAAGGCGTCGGGATCGATGTCGTAATCCGCCATCACGCGTACCAAACGGCCCTCGGCCAGGTACGGCACCACGCTCCATTCCGGCGTATGCAGCAGGCCGGCGCCGGCCAGGGCGCTGGCCAACAACAGGTCATAGTTGTCGCTGCGCAGCCGCGTATTGGTTGGGTGCGCCAGGGTCAGGCGCTGGCCGTCGCGCTCGACAAACCATTGATACTTGTCCAGCGCCGGGTGCTGATACACCAGCCATTGGTGCTCACTGACGCTGCTCGGCGTCAGCGGCTCGGGATGTCGTTCCAGGTAGGCCGGGCTGGCACAGATAAAAATGCGATTGCGCCCCACACGGCGAGCAATCAGGCCGGGCAAATCGCTGTGGCCTTCACGCAACGCCAGGTCATAGCCGCTTTCCACAAGGTCGACAAAGGCATCGCACAAATCGATGTGCAGGGTCAGTTGCGGGTACACCGTGAGAAAGCCTGCGCACACTTCATCAAGAAACGCGCGCCCAAACGCCAGCGGCGCGGTGATGCGTAAATTGCCGTGCAGCCCGTGTTGCAACTGGCCAATTTCCTCACCCACTTCATGCAGGCGCTGCAGCACTTGCCGTGCTGTTTCCGAGTACAACCGCCCTGCTTCGGTCAGTACCGTGCGCCGCGTGCTGCGCTCGAACAGGCGGCTGCCCAATTCGGCTTCCAAGTGACTGACGGCCTTGGTCAGCGCCGACGGCGTTTTGCCTAACTGCTCGGCCGCACGGCTGAAACTGCCGTGTTCGGCAGTGGCCACAAACATGCCGAGGGCACTGAGCTTGTCCATACAGTTTTTCCTGTCAGGCAAAAGGGTTTTGCGCGGCGCAGCCGTTCTGCCCGCCAAGCGCAACCGCTAGTCTCGCCACCAGACCAATAAATACAAGGGGTTTCCCATGAAAAGGTTCATTCCGAACCTGCTGGCGTTGGCGGTGGCTTTTTCCTCGATGGAATCGATGGCGGCTGCTGATCTGGTGTTGTTCAACGGCAAGGTGTTCACCGCCGAAAGCAGCGCGCCCAAGGCGCAAGCTGTGGCCGTGGAGAACGGCAAAATTTTGCAAGTGGGCAGCGACGCTGAGATCCAAGCGCTTGCCGACAGCACCACCACCGTCATTGACCTCGGCGGCAAAGCCCTCATGCCCGGCATGATCGACGCCCACTCCCACGCCGTGTTCGGCGGTCTGGAGATGGCCTCGGCGAATATGGCCGATGAAGTCGTACCCCTTGAAGAATTGGAAAAACGCCTGCAAGGCTGGCGCGCCAACGGCAAAGCCGGGCACGGCGCGGTGCTCGTTGTAGCGGGCATGAACTCGGCCTACTGGGCGCAGGCCGAAGCCCTGCGCGAACGCTTCAACGCTGGCGAATGGGCCGACCAACCCATCGCCTTTATGGGCAGCGATCACCACACCGGCTGGATCAACGCCGCCATGCTCAAGCGCGCCGGCATCGACGCCGCGCTGATCAAAAAGCTGCCGGCCGCCGAAGCCGACACCGTGGGCAAACGCGCCAACGGCGAACCCAACGGCTTTCTGGTAGACGCCGGCTGGGACCGTGCCGCCGCTGTGCTGCCGCCGCCGAGCGAGGCCGTGATGTTCAAGGCGGGGCAAACCGCCGTGACCTACAACAACAGCCTGGGCATCACCGCCTGGATGGACCCCGCCGCCAACGCCGCGCCTGGCGAAGCGGTGTTTGCCATGAAGCCCACGGAAAAATCCGTAGGCGTGTTGCCGGTGTACAAAGCCCTTTCAGAAAAAGGCCAGCTGACGGCCCACGTCGCTGCGCTGCTGGTGGCCAACGGCAAAAGCCGGCCGAGCGACCTCGATGTGCTGGCCAAGGTGCATGACCAATTCCAAGGCATCCCCAACCTGACGCTGCCCGGCATCAAGATTTTCGCCGACGGCGTGCTCGAATACCCGGCACAAAGCGCGGCCTTGATTGACCCGTACAACAACTCGCAAAAACGCGGCGAGCTGTTGATCGACCCGGCGCATTTCGGCGAGCTGGTCAGCGCCATCGACGCCCGCGGCTGGCTGGTGCACATCCACGCCATCGGCGACCGCGCGGTGCGTGAATCGCTGAACGGCATCGAGCAGGCGCGCAAAGACCGGCAAAGCGGTATCACCCATTCGATTACGCACTTGCAGCTGGTCAATCCGAAAGAATTTGCCCGCTTCAAACCGCTGAACGTGATCGCCGCCATGCAGTTGCTGTGGGCCGCTGGCGACGAATACACCATCGACATGGTCAAGCCCTACGTCAGCGCGTTTGCCTTCCGCTACCAATACCCGGCGCACTCGCTGCTTAAACAAGGCGCCACCATCGCCGGCGCCAGCGACTGGCCGGTGTCGAGTCCGAGCCCTTGGCTAGCCATCGCCCAAGCCATCAGCCGCGAAGGCGTTGAAGGCGTGCTCAACGCCGACGAACGCATCGACCGCGACACCATGTTCTACGCCTACACCCTCAATGCGGCGCGCACCATCGGCCTGGAAAAACAGATCGGCTCGCTGAAAGCCGGCAAGGCCGCCGACTTCGTCATCCTCGACCGTGACGTGTTCACCGTGGACGCCAAAGCCTTGGGCGAAACGCAGGTGCTGGCGACGTATTTCGCCGGCAAGCAGGTGTACGCCGCCGAAGCAAAAACAGCCGCACCGTCCCTGTAGGAGCCAGCTTGCTGGCGAACCCTGAAAACCTCGCTTGCGGCGTTTCCAGGGTTCGCGACAGAGGTCGCTCCTACCTAAAAAAAACAACGTCGGGATCACACCATGAAGCACGTTTTGCTCGCAGGCCTCGCCCTGTTTCCGCTCCTCAGCCAAGCCGCCATACCGTTGAATGACGACTTCGCCGTGCAGGTCGACCTGACCCTGGCCAGCGACTACCGCACCCGTGGCATTTCGCAAACCCAGAACGACCCCGCCGCCCAAGCGGGCGCCACGCTGCTGCACAGCAGCGGCCTGTACGCCGGTGCCTGGACTTCGAATGTGGACTTCGGTTTCGGCCTGAAAACCCGGCAAGAAGTGGACTACTACGCCGGCTGGTTCTGGCAGGCGACCGAAGACGTGAGCCTGGACGTGGGCTACCTCAAATACGCCTATCCCAAAGAAGGCCAATTCAACCAGAGCGAGGCCTACGGCATCCTCAGCGCCTATGGCTTCAAGGCGGCGGCCTACTACTCCAACGACGCGCCCAACATCGTCGGCAAAGACCAAGACACCCTCTATACCTACGTTGGCTACGAAACCACCCTGCCCGCCGACGTCGGCCTGCTGCTGCGCTACGGCCGCATGGACTTCAAAGACCCGTTGTACTGGTCGCGAAATGGCACCGGCAGCGATTCATACCGCGAGTGGGAAGCCAAACTCAGCTACGAGCTGTTCGAGCTGAAATGGGGCCTGAGCTACATCGACACCGACCTCTCGGACGATCAGTGCGCGAGCAATTACGGCTTTACCGACACCTGCGGCGCCACGGTGGTAGCGAGCGTCAGCAAGTCGTTCTGATTGGCGTGTTTGTGCCTTTGCTTTCGCACGGCAAAGGCGCACCCGCTGTCACTTTCCTGCAACCTTTCCGACTTATTCTCCGGGCACTTTCCACCGCTCTAGAATAAGGTCCTGCCGCATGCCGCGCGCCCCTGCTGTAACCGAACGTGATACTTGGATTCGCACCGTCACCTTCCTGGTTCTGGGTTTTATCTGCTACGCCTTGCCGTGGTCCATATTCGCCGCGCTACCCGCCACTGCGGGCGACGCGCCGGCGTTGCGCATCCAGGGTTCCAACACCATCGGCGCGAAATTGGGCCCCGCCCTGGTTAAAGGTTTGCTGGAACAACAGGGCCTGAAAAACGTGCGCGCCGAACCCACCGGCAATGACAACGAACAGCGCCTCAGCGGCCAGAACGCCAAAGGCCAGAACGTGGTCATCATCGTCGCCGCCCATGGCTCGGGCACCGGCTTTGTTGCCCTCAAAGACGGCAGCGCCGACCTGGCCGCTTCGTCACGTCCGATCAAAGACAGCGAATACGCCGACCTCGCCGGCCTGGGTGATTTGAAAGGCCGTGGCGCCGAACACATCATCGCCATCGACGGCCTGGCCATCATCCTGCACCCCAGCAACCCGCTTAGTGCGTTGAGCACCGAGCAACTGGCGCAGATTTTTTCCGGCGACGCGAAAACCTGGGAAGCCCTGGGCGGCCGTGGCGGCGCCATTCACCTGTACGCCCGCGACGACAATTCCGGCACCTACGACACCTTCAAGGAACTGGTACTGGCCAGCCACGGCAAAACCCTGAGCCCCGGCGCCAAGCGTTTTGAGTCCAGCGAACAGCTGTCCGATGAAGTGGCCAAAGACCCGGCCGGCATCGGCTTTATCGGCCTGCCCTACATCCGCCAAGCCAAAGCCGTGGCCATCGCCGACGGCGACTCGCAGGCCATGCCGCCGTCCACCAGCCTGATCGCCACCGAAGACTATCCGCTGTCGCGCCGGCTGTTCTTCTACCTGCCGCCCGAGGTGAAAAACCCATGGGCCGACGCCCTGGTGAAATTCGCCCAGAGCCCCGAAGGCCAGGCCATCGTCGCCAAAACCGGTTTTATCGCCCAGACCGTGCAAGCGATCAAAGTGGCGCCCACCGCCGACATGCCGAAGAACTACCAAGACCTGGCCCGCGACGCCCAGCGCCTGTCGGTGAACTTCCGCTTCCAGGAAGGCAGCGCCAACCTCGACAACAAATCGCACTACGACCTGCAGCGCGTGATGGACTACCTGCGAGACAACAACAAGCTCAACCGTCAGGTCGTGCTGCTCGGCTTCGGCGACCCCAAAGCCGACCCTTCGCGTGCCGCGTTGCTGTCGAAACTGCGCGCCATGACCGTGCGCCGTGAACTGGCCAAACAAGGCGTAATGTTCCGCGACATCGACGGCCTCGGCGACGAGCTTCCGGTGGCCGCCAACAGCGCCGAAAACGGCCGCATCAAAAACCGCCGCGTGGAAGTGTGGGTGTACTAAACCGCTGCAGCTTTAGCGTTTGCAGGAATCGCGGCTAAAGCCGCTCCCACAGGGAACGCACAATCTGTGGGAGCGCACCATCTGTGGGAACGCACAATCTGTGGGAGCGGCTTTAGCCGCGATTGGCCGGGCCTGCAAGCGCATTAAAAACATCGCGCCGCATTGCCACTGTCGCCTTTAGTGCAATTGCGAGCCCGCACCCGCCCCGTTACTCTTCGCGCTGCGGCGCCGTGGGCCGCGAACAGGGAGCGGTGATGAACAACGTGCATGTCGAGTATGTGAAGCTCCGCGGGCAGCAATGCTGGCGCGTGCGTATCGGCTATCGGGGTGTGACCTTTCAGGAAGAATTGGCCGCCCGCACCTTCGCCGCCCAACTCCATCAACGCCTTGCCTGGCTGCGCGCCAACCACGTTGAGCAGGATCCCTCCGAGCACGATTAGCGGACCTTCCGCAACCCTTTTAAGGCCCGCCAACAGCGCGGCACTCATCCTAGATATCCACACTATCTGTGCATAACTCTGTGCATAGCACGCTACATGTAGCGTTTCGCGCTGGCGAAGGTGGGTACGGTCAAATAGCGATCATCGCGCCTGCTTTTCCGCAAAAAGTCTGTTTAGCCGGCGCCGCTGGTAAACAGTTGCGCCGTAAACAGCAGTTAGAAACCGATGGTGGCCGAGACCAGGTAAGTGCGAGGCGTCGACATGCTCAGCCCAGGCTCGCTGTCGTCGGAAGCGCCGGCCGAGGCCCAGTAGCGCTCGTTCATGACGTTTTCGATGCCGGCGCGCAGGGTGATGTCTTTTTCGGCTGCTTTGAAGGCGTAGCGCGCGCCCATGTCGTAGCGTTCCCAGCCGTCGATTTGCTTGCTGTTGGCTTGGTCGAGGTACTGCGAGCTGGAGTGAATGCCACGCGCGGTGAGGGTCAGGCCCGACACGCCAGGCACGTCCCATTCGGCGCCGAGGTTGACGTTGTATTCCGGGGTGGCCGGGGCGCGGTTGCCGTCTGCCACACCGCCGACGGTGCCGGTCAGTTCGCTGTCGATGTACATCAACCCGCCCATCAGGCGGAAGCCTTGCAGCGGCTCGCCAAACACACTGAGTTCGATGCCTTTGTTTTCCCGCTTGCCGTTGGGACCGAATACCCGCGAGGTGGCGTTGGTTTCGTAGGCGGGCTGTTTGATGCGGAACGCGGCGGCGGTCAGGGCGAAGCTGCCGAGGTCGTACTTGGCGCCCACTTCCACCTGACGGCTGATAAACGGCGGGAAGATTTCATCGGTGTTCACTGACGTGGACGGCGCGATCTTGCCCTGGCTCAGGCCTTCCATGTAGTTCGCATACAGCGACAGCTCGTCGGTGAGTTTGTACAGCACGCCACCGGAGGGCGAGACCTTCTCTTCGTCGTAGGCGGTATCGCCTTTTACGTCGTTGCTCCAGTCGTCCACTTGCACCCGCTGCCAGCGCGCGCCAAGGGTGAGCAGTAAGCGGTTGTCGAAAAAGCCCAGGGTGTCCGACAGCGCCACGCCGCTGAAGCGGTTCTCGGTGTACACCTCGGCGTCGGCGCGAATCGGCCTGGTGGGTGTCGGGGTTTGCACCGGGTTGTAGAGGTTGCTGGTGGCGTTGGCGTAGCGCGCGCCGCCGTTGGTGAAGTCCATGTAGAAGTAGCTGGCCGACAGATTCAGCTCATGGCTGACCGGGCCGGTGTCGAACCAGTTGCGCACGCCGGCAGTGGCGGTGCGGACCGACTCGTCGCGGGTAAAGTCGCGCGGTTGGACCACAAAGGCACCGGCGTCGTTGCTGACCGGCACGTTGTGACGCAGGAAGTCGTGGTTACTTTCCCGCGCACCCACGGCGCCGTAGGCCATTAACGAATCGCTGAAGTCGTACTCGGCGTTCACTGCGCCGAAGGTGTCTTCGGTGCGTGCCTTTGTCCACGACTGCGCATAGTTGTGGCGCACATCGTCGGCGTCCGGCACCTTCGCCGCCGCGCCAATCAATACGCGCTCCTGTGGGGCGTCGGTGTCACGCTCGGTGTGGCCGATGTCGGTGGAAAGGCGCAGGCGGTCGCCGCGAAAGTCCAGGCCCAACACGGCCATTTCACGGTCGACGCTCTGGTGATCCCATTCGGTGTCGCCGGACTGTTTCACGCCGTTGAAACGCAGGCCGAACTGGTTGCCTTCGCCGAAGCGCCGACCAATGTCCACGGCGCCACCGACCTGGCTGTCGGAGGCGTAACTGCCGGTAAATTCGGTCAGCGGTTTGTCGTCGGCGCGCTTGGCCACCACGTTGATGCCACCGCCAACGCTGCCGCGCGGCGAGATGCCATTGACCAGTTGGCTCGGGCCTTTGAGTACGTCGACGCGGTCGGCCATTTCCATGTCGATGGAGTACGTCGGCAAGATGCCGTAGAGGCCGTTATAGGAAACGTCGCTGTTGAACAGGCTGAACCCGCGAATGGTGAACTGCTCGAAGCGCCCACCAGCCGGGTTGGTGGCGCGCACGGACGGGTCGCTGGCGACCAGGTCGTTCAAGGTGCGCGCCTGCTGATTTTTCACCGCCTCGCTGGTGTAGGTGGTCATGCTGAACGGCGTTTCCATAAAGTCACGCGAGCCGAGCAAACCTTGCGAGCCTCGACGGGCGATCTGGCCACCGGCATAGCGCTCAGCCTCGGCGGCGTGCTGGCCGCCGGTGATGCTGGTGGGCGCAATTTCCACGGCGCTGCCCACGGGCGCAGCTGGCACCACGGTGTAGGCGCCCTCGCCCGCTTGCTGCAACTGCAAGCCGCTGCCTTGCAGCAAGCGCGCAAACCCTTCCTCCACGCCATAGTTACCGGACAGGCCGGAACTATTGCGGCCGCTGACCAGCGCGGGGTCGACGGAAAGATTGACGCCGGCCTGGCTGGCGAAGCGGGTCAGCGCACTGCTCAGGCTGCCAGCGCCAATCTGCACACTGTGGCGAGCGTCGTCGGCCAGGCTGGGCACGGCGTGCAGCGCGCCGGCCAGGCTGAGAATCAGGCCCAGTTGCGACAGCGGGCGCAAGGCGAAAGGCAGACGGTTGGGACGATGAGGCTGGACGACGGACATGGAGGATCGCTCTCGATTCAATTCACTTGCCTGGAATGACCGGCGAGATGAAAAAAAGGGACAGCCTCAGCCCACATTATTTTTGAGCGGCGCTTTTTTCGGCAGCAGCGTGACCCAATAGCGGGTGCGCGATTGCACCTCGACCGGCAAGGTGGCGGCGAGCAGCGCCAGCACCGTGTCAGTGTTGTCGAGGCGGAAACTGCCGGTCACGCGCAGCCCTTCAAGCTCCGGCGACCAGCGCAACAGCCCGGGTCGAAAGCGGCTCAGCTCGCGCAGAAAATCGCCCAGCGCCTGGTTTTCGGCCACCAGCACGCCGTCGCGCCAACCCGGCTGCGACGCCTCAAAGCGCCGCACCGGGCTGATGCCGCCGATGTTCATGTCCACCTGCTGCCCTGCACGCAGCACCAGCGGCGCGCCGTGCAACGGCTGCACGCTGACCTCGCCGCCGTAAACCAACACGTGGCAGGCGTGCTCATTGCGGCGCACGCACAGCTCGCTGTTGGCGACCGACAGTTGCCCGTACGGCAATTGCACGGTGAGCGCCTGGTTGCCGGGCACCGTCAGGGCAAGCTCACCGCGCAGCAAGGTGACGGTGCGGGTGGCCAGGTCGACGTTCACGGCGCTGTCGGTGCTTAGCTCAACGGTGCTGCCATCGGCGAGCAGCCGACTGCTGCGCTCGCCGATGGCGGTGTGCAGGTCGGCGCTCCAGACGTCCAGCGGCAACTGGCGACGGATCAGCCAGCCGGTGGGCACCAGCGCCGCCACCGCCAAGGCGCGTTTGAGCGCGGCGCGGCGAGCCAGGTCCGGGCGGTCCAGCGTGGCCATGGCCAGCTCGGGCGGCACGCCGCTGAAACGTTCGCGCAGCAATTGGGCTTTCTGCCAGGTGGCTTCGTGGTGGGAATGGCTGTTGCGCCACTGTTGCAGGCGGCGATGATCGTCTTCGGTGGCGGCGCCCGACTCCAGCAATGCCAGCCAGCGCGCGGCAGCGCAGGCCACGTCGACGGCTTCGCTTGCCGGCGAGGCGCGCATCACAGCTCCACCAGCAGGCAGTGTTCGTAGGCCTGGGCCATGTAGCGCTTCACCGTGCGCTCGGAAATGCCCAACTGTTCGGCGATGTCGCGGTAGCCGAGGCCATGCAGTTGGCTTAACAAAAACGCACGACGCACCGGCGCTGCCAGGCCATCGAGCAGTTCGTCCAAGGCGTGCAGGGTTTCCAGCAGCAGCCAGCGCTGTTCCGGTGACGGCACGCATTCTTGTGGCAGCTGCGCGAGCGCCTCCAGATACGCCTGTTCCAGGCTGCGGCGGGTGTAGAAGTTGCTCAGCAGGCGCTTGCCGACGGTGAGCAGATAGGCACGCGGCTCGCGTAAATCGGCCAGCGGTTGCGCGCTGGAGAGCACGCGCAGGAAGGTGTCCTGGCTGATATCCGCCGCATCCCACGCGTTGCCGACGCGGCGTCGCAACCAGCTTTCCAGCCACGTGCGGTGCTCGCGATACAGCGCGGTCAGGCCGGGCTCCGGCATGTGCTGCGGCGTTGAGGCGACTTCAGTCATAGCGAGAGGCTCTGCCTACGAAACAAATGAGATTGATTCTATTTAAGGCAGAGCGTCATACCAAGCGATTTTATAAATCCAGGCGTTTAAAGCCGGCTGAAACCCCGGTGCTTACGGCAGGATGGCAAACACTCGCGCCGGAAAACCGCTGCCCTTTTCGATTTTCGGAAAGCTCACCACAGCCAGCGCACCGGCCTCCGGCACTTGGTCGAGGTTATCGAGCAGCTCGATCTGGTAGTGGTTCTTGCCGAGGATGTACGACTCCAGCGAGTAGTCGTCTTTGCTGGTGGCGATGCCGGGATCGGTGTCAGTTGTCTCATGGCCGGAGGCGGTAATTTTTCGCGTTTCGTACAGGTACACCAACACCTCTTTGCTCCAGCCCGGATAGTGGGCCACGCCTTTGTCGTCGAGGTTTTGAATCTTGTCCTGGCTCGGCCAGCGCTTGGACCAGTCGCTACGCAGCGCCACAAACGCGCCGGCGGGAATGGCGCCGTGGCGTTTTTCCCAGGCTTTTACATCGTCGAGGGTGACGGTGTAGTCCGGGTTCTTCTGCACCTGCTGGTGAATGTCCAGCACCACCAAAGGCAGCAGCTGCTCGGTTACCGGAATCTGGTCAACGGTGCGCAGGCCAGTGTGGAAATGCGCGGGCGGATCAACGTGCGTGCCCCACTGCCCCACATGGGAATACAGGTCCACCTGGAAGCCGTCTTTCTCAATGGTGTACAGGGTTTTGCGCTGCGCCGGCTCGAAGCCTTTCCAGTGCGGAATCTGCTCGTTGTAGCTGTGGGTCAGGTCGACCCATTTATGACTCTTCAGCGACGCGTACACGTTCCATAAACCCGGCTCGGCGGCGCTGGCCGTGGCGGTGTACAGGGGCAGTAAGGCGGTGGCGGCTAACGCCAGAATGCGCAATGACATCGGTTTCTCTCCTTGATAGCGTTAGAGCAGACGGTAGTTTCCCTTCGGCTCAACGCAAAAAATATTAGGAATAAGAACATGACGTCCAAGCACTTAATCGAATATGAAAATGCCAATGCGCGCGTACGGGCGGTGTACGACGACATCAAGCAAACGCGTCAGGTTGATCGGGTCAATAACTTCTGGAAATGCATCGCCGCGCACCCCGACACCCTGGAGCGCACCTGGCAGAGCCTCAAGCAGGTGATGGCCCCGGGCGCGCTGGACGCCCTGACCAAAGAACGGATTTACGTCGCCGTCAGCGTGACCAACAACTGCCCGTATTGCATCGGCTCGCACACCGCGAGCGCGCGCAAAGCGGGCATGACCGACGAGATGTTCGGCGAGCTGCAGGCGGTAATCGGCATGGCCAACGAAACCAATCGCCTGGCCACCGGCTACCGCGTGCCGCTGGACGATGCCTTTAAAGACTGACCGCGCGCCTTACACGCTGACAAACACCGCCGACGTCCAAACCCGCGACTGGTCGCGCTGGCGTGCGGTGATAAACAGCGGGTGCTCGCGCGCCGGGTCCAGCGCCAGTTCGTCGAGCCCAATACTGCCCTGCACCTCGCGCGGCAACGGCTGCTCGGTGATGCGCTCCAGCGCCACTTGCAGTTCCGCGCCCGGCAGTTTTTCCACCACGGCGCCCTGCTCCAGCAACTGCTCGCCCGACACCTGCACCTCCACGGTCGGCGCATGCACATGGGGATGGGGCTGCAACGCATCGCCCACTTTCACGTAAGCGTCCACGCGACTGGTGAGGCTGATGCGCGCGCCGGCCAGTTGCGACAGCTCGATTTCCAGGCTGTCGGTGTCGCCATTGGTGTCGGTGCGAAAGGCCAGCGTGGTGGCGTTTTTGCGCCATACGGTTTGCTCCGGGTGATCGGCGCCGAGGAAGTTGAAGCCATTGATAACCGCGCCGGTGATCTCGATTTCGCCGCTCCAGTACGCGCCGCGGTAACGGTCTTTGATCCGCGCGCCGCCCAGACGAACCCGGACGCGGCGGCTGGAAAGCCCGGCTTCTTCATGCAGGTTGCGCGACCAGATGCACTGCTCGCCATCAAACAATTCCACCTGCTCCCAGCCGGCATCGCCAAGCAGGCGGTAGTCCAGGGTTTGTCCCGGTTCGGCGCGCAGCACGTCGCCCATCAACCGCTCACCAACCTTCACCACGCCCACGCTGCGCTCGCCGGTGGTGGCAAAGGTGTGCCGGGCGCGCAGCGCTTTGCCGACGCCGGCGCGGTCGAAGCTGTCGGCGATTACGCCGGTGAGGCCGCCGCGCGAACCAAACACGGCGGTAGCCGGCACGCCGCCGCCGCAACGGCCCTGGTGCTCGTCACTGTTGGCCGCCGCGCCAACGCGATAACCGCGCTGCAAGGCTTCGGCATACACCCAGTGAAACTGGCCCCAGGCCGAGCCCACTTCAATCAGGCGTTCCAGCTCGGGGTGATGCCAGTCCAGGTTGCAACGACGCCCGCCCACGTGCGGCATCATCAGATGCCCTTCGGGATTTTTCGCGTAGGCCGCGTACAGCTCGTCCACCGGCCAGGCGCCGGGTTTGATGGTGCCGGCGGTGAATTCATTCCATTCGAACGAGCGCACCAGACGCCCTTGGGCGTCGAAGGGAAACTCCGGCTTGCCGTCGTGCAGGAACACCACGTTGCGGTCGCCACCGGCGCAGGAGTTGCCGCACCACTCGGTGCCTGGGTAGCAGACGAAGCGCCCCGGCTCGTTGAGTTCGCCGATCAGCGCCACGGCGGCGTCCCAGCGTTTTTCGGTGATGTTGAAATCGTTGGCGGTGTAGCCCAGCACATCGAGGCCGGCCACGTCGCGGCCGTAGCTGAGGTTATAAAGCGTGTCGTTGGTGCCCACGGTGTCATCGGAATGCACGTGCAAATCGGCGTACAGCGGGCGAATGCCGGCGCCCGCTTCGTCGACGTTGATGTACGCCTGCGCCGGGCCGATGCCCGCCTCGTCGGGCTGCACACTCACGGACCACTCGCCCACCTCCTCCAGCTTCAGCGCCGGCACACGAACCACCGCCCAGCCTTCACCCGCCAGGGTGATCGGCAGCGCCAGGCTGCTGCCGCGCGGGCCGTTAAGCAGCAGCGTGCCGGTCAATGGCAGGTTGCGGCAGGTATTGCCCCAGGCGTCGTCGGCGCGAATCAGTACATCGAACGGCTGCCCCTGGCCCACCAGACGCGGCACGATCACCAGCAGGCGCTCCGGCACGCCGGGCACGATATCGAGCAGCAAATCGCCCGGCACTTCGGCAAATTTCGAGCTGCCCAGCGGGTCGATAAACAGGCGCAGGCGGAAGTCTTTTTCGACAAAGCTCTGCACCCGCGTGCCCGCCCCGCCCTGGCGACGGTCGCCGATGCGAATAACGATGCGGTCGCCAGGGTTGAGATAGCCGTCCACGATGTCGATCAGGATGGCTTTCTGAAACGGCCGCTCGTGGCCCTTCTGATCGAAGCGCACGTTCAGGTGCTGCACGGTCGCCGGGCTTTGCCCTGGCACCAACTCGCCCGCCTGGTATTCGGCGCTCACGTAGTTGGCAGCGGTAGGGTCGGAAGTCTGGAACAGCGCCCAGTCCGAATAGAATTTGAACGCCAATTTGAGCCAGGCGCCGTCGGCCAGGCCGCTGGCGCCGACCTCGTACACGAAGGTGATTTCGTCCCACTGGCCGGCCACCAGAGTCTGGCGGTCGCAACGGATACTGCCCAGAAACGGCCGCGCCTTGTTGCGCGCATACAGGCCGACGGGGGCGGTGTATTCACCGGCTTCACGGGGATCGAACGTCTGGCTCACGGTAAGTCCTCTTGATCAAAAAAGAATGCAGCGGCGCGCCTGTTCAGGCGGCGCGCCACGCTTGGTAGTGACGCTCGATACGGCGGAACACCAGGGCTTCCATCAGCCAGGCGAGCAAGCCGATCAGCACGATGCCCAGCAGCACCTGGCTGCTGTTGCCGATTTGCCCGCCCATCGACACCATCCAGCCGATGCCTTGCGAGGCGCCGATCATTTCGGCGGCCACCAGCGCACGCCAGCCCTGGCTGAAACCAATGCGCAACGCGGCGGTGAGAAACGGCAGCGACGCCGGCAAATACACCAGGCCCAGCAACTGCCAGCGATTGGCGCCCAGGGTGCGCGCGGCGCGTACTTCGCCGTCGCGAATACCGAGCACGCCTTCCTGAATGGTCACGGCCATGGGAAACACGGCGGCGATAAAAATCACCAGCACGATGGAGAAAAAACCAAAGCCGAAAATGATCAGAATCAGCGGCGCCCAGGCAATCGGCGGAATGGCCATAAACAGGCTGTTGAGCGGCGAGATGAAATCGCGAAAACGCCGCGACAAACCCGCCGCCCCGCCCAACACCACGGCCACCAGCACCGCACTGAAAAAGCCGGCCAGTTCCTCTAGCACGCTGGCCTTGAACTGCTTCCACAGCGAGCCGTCGTCAATCCAGCGCAGCGCTTCGCCTGCCACGGTCCAGGGCTGCGGCAGCACGTAGCTGGGAAAGCGGCTGGCCAGGGCAATCCACACCAGCAGCAGAAACGGCAGCGAGGCCCAGCCCCAGTTCGGTGTTGGCAGTGACAAGGTGCGTTTCATGGCTGGGCTCAACGCGAGGCTTTTTGCAGGTACGAGGTGTCCACCAGATCCTTGAGGGGAATCTGTGCGTCCATGAATTTCAGCTCGTTGGAGTAGTTCATCAGCCGCTGAATAAAGGCCAGGTCCGAGGCTTGCAGCTCGGCTGACCAGCCCAGACGCTTGCGCGCTTCGGCGACGATTTCCACGCCGCTGACGGTACTGCCGTCGGCGCGCTGCACGGTTTCCAGCTTGAAGGCCTCGGCAATGATTGCGTTGGCCTCAGCCGGGTGTTCGTTGAGAAAGGCGATGGCCTTGCGGTGGGCGCGCAGCAGTTTCACCACGTCATCGGGGCGTTGCTGCAGGGTTTCCGGCAGGCCGATCACCACGTACCACGGGTAGTTGGGCAGCGCCTGGTTCACGTCGAGCAACAGTCGCGACGAGCCACGCAGCAGCGCCTGGCTGACAAAGGGTTCCCAGCTGAAGGCCGCATCGACAATGCCGCGCTCCAGCGCCGCGTTCATATTGCCGGGCGGCATGTCGACGATTTCGACGTCGGTGTCCGGTTCCAGCTTGGCGTTTTCTTTGAGCACGTAGCCGCGCAGCAATACGTCCATGCCGCTGCCCTTTTTCACCCCGGCCAGCTTGTGGCCTTTGAGTTCGGCGAGGCTTTTGATCGGGCTGTCGCTGCGGGTCAGCACGGCGGCCTGGCCGTAGTTGACCTTGGCCAGAATCACGCTCTTCAAACCGCGTGCGTACCACTGATACACCGGCGGCGTGCCGACGTAGGCCACATCCAATTCGTGGGCCGCGAGCGCCTGTTGAATCACCGGACCGTCGCCCAACGCTTTGATGTCCACCGCCAAGCCTTCGTCGCGGTAATAGCCCTGTTTCTCGGCGACGATCACCGGCGCATTGGCCATGGCCATCACGTAGCCGATACGCAGCGGTTCAGCGGCGTGGGCGCCGCCCAGCCAGGAAGTAGCCGCCAGCGCGACGGGCAACAGCAGTGCTTTGATCATGAAATTCTCGATATCAGGAAGTGAGTTCAGGAAGCGACGGCGACTGCGCCATGACGTCGCCGATGCGTTCCATCAGCTCGTTGCGATAGTCGAGAAAAGCCGGCAAGCGGCGGGTGTCACGGTTAGTGCGGGGGCGCGGCAAGTCGATGGCGAGCTCGCTGTGAACGCCCCCTGGGGCAATGTTCAGCACCACCACCGGTCGGCGAGAAACACCGCTTCGTCGATGTCGTGGGTAATGAACAACACGGTCTGGCCCAGCTCGGCCCAGAGCCGCAGGGTTTCTTCATTCATGCTGTTGCGGCTGATGGCATCGAGCGCGGCGAACGGTTCGTCCATCAGCAGTACCTGCGGCTCCAGCGCCAGCGTGCGGGCCAGCGCCACGCGCTGCTGCATGCCGCCCGACAGCTGACGCGGCAAGCGCTCGGCAGCCGCTTCCAGGCCGACCAACCGCAGGTAATGCAGCGCCTTTTCACGCTGCGCCGCCACATTCTGCTCACCGGCCACACGCAAGCCGAAACGTACGTTTTCCAGCGCGCTTAGCCAGGGAAACAGCTGCGGGCTTTGGAACACATAACCCAGCGCCGGCAACTCCGGGCGCGCCGCTTCGCCGTGCACCAGCAAACGTCCGGCCTGGGGTTGCTGGAACCCGGAAAGCAGGTTGAGCAAGGTGGTTTTTGCCGCAACCGGACGGCCCGAGAATGGCCACGAACTCGCCTGGCTTGGCACTCAGACTGAAGTCGCGGAACACCACGTGGCCGTTGGGGTAGGCGAAATGCGCGGCATCGACTTGCAAGGCGGGCTGTGGCATGGCGAATTGTGGCATGGCGAGTTGGGTCTGGAATCGGGACATGGCAGGCGCCGTAAGGTCATTTATACTGTCTGTGGTCATCATAATACGTATTAATACAAGTTAGCCCCAAGACTGAAAATTCATAACCTTAGAAGCAAGCGGCCGACTGCCCTGCTTCTCGCGCTCAGGACTTCTCACCGTGACCTTGCAACGCGACAGTTCCACCTCGCTTTACGAGCAGATCGCTCACCAATTGCTGGCTGAAATCCAGCAAGGCCACTTCGGCGCGCTGGGCAAATTGCCGTCGGAGTCGGAGTTAGTTGAGCGCTTCCAGGTCAGCCGCGTGACCATCCGTTTGGCCCTCGCCAAGTTGGGCGATGACGGCGTGGTGGAGCGCAAACAAGGCAAAGGCACGTTCGTGGCCGCGCAACAGGTGCGCCACGACCTCGACGCCCTGCGCAGCTTTCACGACTCGCTGGTCTTGCAAGGCCTGGCGCCGACCATGCGCCTGCTCGCCCATCGCCGCGTGGCGGTGCCGGACGAGCTGACCGCGCTGTTCAGCGAGGCTTGCGTGATGGTCGAGCGCTTGCACACTGTGGACGACGAACCCATCGCCTTCGCCCGCAGCTACCTCACCGCCGAGCTGGCTGACGTCGACTGGCCCAGCGTCGAACAAGAGCCGCTGTACTCGGTGCTGGAACGCGTCACCGGCAAACCCGTGGTGCGCGCCGACATGGCCATTCGCGCCCGCGAGGCCGACAAAAAACTGGCCGAGCACCTGGGCATCAAACGCGGCACGGCGCTGTTGGTGATGCAGCGCACCTCATGGTTTGACGAGCAGCAGTGCTGCGACCGCACCACCTTTTATATCCGCCCCGAACGCTATGAATTTGTTCTCAGCGGCGTGTTCAAAAACCGTCAGGCGTAAAAGAAATCGCCCACCGAGTTCGCAACGACTCTCCGCACAAAAGGAACGCGCGATGCATTCGATTACTCGCTGGCTGGGCGGCGCTGCACTGGCTTTCACCTTGTTAATGCCAACGGCACGCGCAGCCGAGCAAAAGCCGATTTACTTCGGCAACCTCACCTGGGAAAGCGGCAGCCTGATTACCGAAGTGCTGCGTGTGCTGGTGGAAAAAGGCTACGGCTTGAAGACCGACACCCAGCCTGGCAGCACCGTCAGCCTGGAAGTGGCCCTGGCGCGCAACGACATTCAGGTGATCGGCGAAGAATGGGCCGGCCGCAGCCCCGCCTGGGTCAAGGCCGAGGCTGAAGGCAAAGTGTTTGGCCTGGGCGACATCGTCAAAAATGCCGACGAAGGCTGGTGGGTGCCTGACTATGTGATTCACGGCGACGCCGCCAAAGGCATCAAAGCCGTAGCGCCGGACTTGCGTTCAGTCAGCGACCTGCCCCGCTACGCCGAGGTGTTTCGCGACGCCGAGCAACCGGAAAAAGGCCGCTTCCTCAACAGCCCCGCCGGCTGGACCTCGGAAGTGGTGAACACGCAAAAACTCAAAGCCTATGGCCTGACCGACAGCTACGTGAACTTCCGCACCGGCTCGGGTGCTGCGCTGGATGCGGAAATCACCTCGTCCATTCGCCGGGGCAAACCGGTGCTGTTCTATTACTGGTCGCCCACCCCGTTGATGGGCCGCTACAAGCTGGTGCGCCTGGAAGAACCGGCCTTCGACGCCGACGCCTGGAAAACCCTCACCGACAGCAAAAACCCCACCCCGCGCGGCAGCCGTTCACTGGCGGCGCGCTTGTCGATTGGCGTGTCGGCGCCGTTCCGTGAGCAACACCCCCGAGCTGGTGGCGATGTTTGAAAAGGTCGACTTTCCCATCGCCCTGCTCAACAGCACATTGGCCAGCATGAGCGAACAGCGCCAATCGCCCCGCGCCGCCGCCGAAGCGTTTCTAAAAGCCAATCCGCAGGTGTGGCAGGCGTGGGTCAGTGACCAAGCACGCAGCAAGGTCGAGGCGGCGCTGTGAGTTCAGGCTTTCCCGAAAGCCTGCACCACTCCATCGCCGAGCCGGTCAATCGCCTGGTGGATGGGTTGGTCGTCAACTATGGCGACCAGCTGCGGCAAGTGGCGGACACCTTGTTGCTGGGCGTCACCCTGGCTGGAAAGCGGCCTGCGCGCCCTGCCCTGGTGGCTGCTGCTGATAGTGGTATTCGCCCTCGCCTGGCATGCCGGACGCAGTTGGAAACGGGCGCTGGCGCTGGTGGCGCTGATGTTTCTGATCGGCGTGGTCGGCCTGTGGGACAAGCTGCTGCAAACCTGCGCCCTGGTGCTGGTGGCCACCGGCTTGTGCGTGCTGCTCGGCGTGCCCATCGGCGTGCTGCTCGCCTTCCGGCCCACGGCGCGGCGAGTGATCATGCCGGTGCTCGATGTGATGCAGACGCTGCCCAGCTTCGTGTACCTGATTCCAGTGCTCATGCTGTTTGGCCTGGGCAAGATTCCAGCGATTTTCGCCACCCTCATCTACGCGCTGCCGCCGCTGATTCGCCTCACCGACCTGGGCTTGCGGCAGGTCGACACCTCGGTGCGCGAAGCCGCACGTTGCCTGGGTGCTACGCGCTGGCAAGTGCTGCGCAATGTCGAGCTGCCGCTTGCGCTGCCGAGCATCATGGCCGGGCTGAACCAGACGGTGATGATGGCGCTGTCGATGGTGGTGGTCGCCTCGATGATTGGCGCACGCGGGCTGGGTGAAGAAGTGCTGGTGGGCATTCAAACCCTGGATGTCGGCCGTGGCGTGGAAGCCGGCCTGGCCATCGTGGCGCTGGCCGTGATCATCGACCGCATCACCCAAGATTACGGCCGTCGCGAGTCAACCAAGCCGGGCTAGTTGTCCACGCTAAGGCCATGGCGTTCAGCGATGGCCTTGTACACACCGTTGCGCCGCAGCTTGGCCAGCGCCTGATTGAAGCGCTCGAGCAACGCTTCGGTCTGCGGGTAATTGCGCGAGGTCATCAGGTAGTTGTGGCCGACCGCCAGCGGTGTTTCCAGCGTACGAAAGCTGGCGTGATCCTCGGCTGGAAAATGCTTGCGAATCACGTCCCAGCCGACCACGTCCACCGCCGGCGCCAGGTCTACGCGCCCGGCGCGCAGCTTTTTGAAACTGGACTCCTCGCTGGTCGCCGACTCCACCTGTAAACCGGCCTCAGCCAGCAGCGCCTCGTAGTAATAACCGCGCACGCCGCCGATTCGGTATTCCTGCAATTCACTCAACGCTTCAAACGTGCGCGGATAGCCCTGATCTGTCGGGCTGTAATAGAAAAACAAGGTTTTCTTGGCATACAGCGGCTGCGAGAACAGAAACCTGGCATCGCGCTCCGGCGTCGGCACATACGGCATGGTCGCCCACACCTTGGCCTCATCCGTCTCGCGCTCGCAGCGCGGCCACGGCATAAAGCGGAAGGCGAACTTCACCCCCATTTCCTTGCCCACCTCCGGCAAGAGCTCGGTGAGAAAACTGTTTTTCGGGTTGGCACTGACGAAAGGCGGCAGCTCGCTGGTGGCGATGGTGAGCACGGGCGTGGCGGCCTGCACCGGGCTTAGCGCGGCCAGGCAGAGGATGGAGAGGATGAGCCGTTTGATGGGATTGTCCGCCTGGGTGGCACGCTGGATGAGTTATAGAACTCTGAGACAATTTAAATCTGGGCGGGAGTCGGAACGGTCGTGGATTCGGCCCTCACCCCTAGCCCCTCTCCCGTAAACGGGAGAGGGGAATTGACCGAGGTGGCGCGGCATACACGGTTAAGCCCCTCTCCCGCTCGCGGGAGAGGGTTGGGATGAGGGGGCCGTTAAGCCAAAAAACACCTCCACCACGTCCCCACTCACCCGCACCGGCCACACCTTCAACGCTTGCTCCGGGTATTCCAGGCAGGTGCCGTCCTGCAAGCGGAAGTGCTGCTTGTACAACGGCGCCGCCACCACCAGATCCCCCGCCAGGCTGCCGATAATTCCGCGGCCAATCACATTGGCGCCCGACAACGGGTCGCGGTTTTCCACGGCGAATATCTGCTCGCCATCGGGCAGGTAAAACAGCGCCACCTGCACGCCGTCCACCAGCGACACCACACCGGAATTCGCCACCAAATCCGCCCGCGCGCACACGCCGGTCCAACCTTGTTCCCGTGCCATGGCCTGCATCACACCACCTCCACTGCATTGATCAGCTTGAGTTCGTCGAGCTGAATCGGGCGAATCTGCCCGCGCTCTTTGACGAAGTGAATATCCGGGTCGCCGCCCTTGGCATTGACGAAGGTGCGGAAGCGTTTGAGTTTTTCCGGGTCTTTCAGGGCATTTGCCCATTCGCATTCGTAGCGGTCGACCACCAGCTGCATCTGCGCCTCCAGCTCGGCGGCCAGGCCCAGGCTGTCGTCGATGACCACGGCCTTGAGGTAATCCAGCCCGCCTTCCAGGCTTTCCCGCCACACCGAGGTGCGTTGCAGCTTGTCGGCGGTGCGGATGTAGAGCATCAGGAAGCGGTCGATGTAGCGGATCAGCGTCTCGTCATCGAGGTCAGTGGCGAACAGTTCGGCGTGGCGTGGGCGCATGCCGCCGTTGCCGCTGATGTACAGGTTCCAGCCCTTCTCGGTGGCGATCACGCCCACGTCTTTGCTCTGCGCTTCGGCACATTCGCGGGTGCAGCCGGACACGGCGAACTTGAGCTTGTGCGGCGAGCGCAGGCCCTTGTAGCGGTCTTCGATAAACAGCGCCATTTTCACGCTGTCCTGCACGCCGTAGCGGCACCAGGTGCTGCCGACGCAGCTCTTCACGGTGCGGGTCGACTTGCCGTAGGCGTGGCCGGTTTCAAAGCCGGCGGCAATCAGTTCGCCCCAGATATCCGGCAGCTCGTGCAACTGCGCGCCGAACAGGTCGATGCGCTGACCGCCGGTGATCTTGGTGTACAGGTCGTACTTTTTCGCCACCGCGCCGATGGCGATCAAGCCGTCCGGGGTGATCTCGCCACCGGAATACGCGGCACCACCGAGTAGGTGCCGTTCTTCTGCATGTTGGCCATAAAGGTGTCGTTGGTGTCTTGCAGCGGCACCAGCCACGGCTCCTGAATGGGCCGGTTCCAGCACGAGGGCGAGAATCGAGCCGATGGCAGGCTTGCAGATGTCGCAGCCGACATGGCCTTTGCCGTGGCGGGCGAGCATGTCTTCAAAGGTTTCGATGCCGCCCACGCGCACCAGCGAGTACAGCTCTTGGCGCGTGTAGGCGAAGTGCTCGCACAGGCTCTTGTCGACCACCACACCGCGCGCGGTCAGTTCGTGCTCGAACACTTGCTTGAGCAAGCCCGCGCAACCGCCGCAACCGGTGGCCGCCTTGGTTTGCGACTTGAGGCCGGCGAGGTCGCTGCAACCGTTGTCGATGGCGCAGCAGATCGCGCCCTTGCTGACGTTATGGCACGAGCACACGGTGGCGCTGGCCGGCAACGCGTCCACGCCAAGGGCCGGTGCGGCGGCGCCTTGCGGCAAGATCAGGCTGGCCGGATCGGCCGGCAAGGTGATGCCGTTCTGCACGTATTGCAGCAGCGTGTCGTAGTAGCTGTTGTCGCCCACCAGCACGGCGCCGAGCGCCTGTTTGCCGTCAGCCGAGACGATCAGGCGCCGATAGGTGGAGGTGGCTTCGTCGATAAACCGGTAACTGCGCGCACCTTGGGTGGCGCCATGGGCATCGCCGATGGAGCCCACGTCCACGCCCAGCAGTTTCAGCTTGGTCGACATGTCGGCACCGAGGAATGGCTGGGCGCTGTCATCGCTCAAGCCCACCGCGTCGCACAGTTGCGCGGCCACGCTGCGCGCCATTTGATATCCCGGCGCGACCAGACCGAAGATGCTGCCGTTCCACGCCGCACGTTCGCCGATGGCGAAAATGCGTGCATCGCTGCTGCGGCACTGGCTGTCGATGGCGATGCCGCCACGGGCACCCAGCTCCAGCTCGCAGGCTTTGGCCAGGGCGTCTTGCGGGCGGATGCCGGCGGAAAACACGATCAGGTCGGTTTCCAGAAATTCGTCATTGGCGAAGTTCATGCGGTAGCGGTAGTCGCTGCCCGGCGTGATCGACTGGGTGCCGCGCGACAGGTGCACGCTGACGCCCAGTTCTTCGATGCGCGCTTTCAGCGCCTGGCCGCCGTGGTCGTCCAGTTGCACCGGCATTAAGCGCGGGGCGAATTCCACCACATGGGCTTCAAGGCCGAGGGACTTCAGCGCATTCGCCGCTTCCAGGCCCAGCAAGCCGCCGCCGACTACCACGCCACGCCGGGCGTTTTTCGCCGCTGCCTGAATGGTGTCCAGATCGGCCAGGGTGCGGTAGACCAAGCGCGAGTCACCGGCCGCGCCTTCAATCGGCGGCACGAACGGATAGGAACCAGTGGCCAGCACCAGGTGGTCGTACGGCACGCAGCCGTTGGCGGTGATCACTTCCTGGCGAGCGCGGTCGATTTCCAGCACCGGCACGCCCAGGTGCAGGGTCACGCCGGGCGTGTGATACAGCGCGGCCTCGCCCAAGGCCAACGACTCGGCATCGCGGCCGCCGAAGTACTCAGACAAATGCACACGGTCATAGGCGCGCAGCGGTTCTTCGCTGAACACCTCAATGCGGTAATGCGCCAGGGCGCCCCCGCTCCACCAGTTGCTCGACACAGTGATGGCCCACCATGCCGTTGCCGATTACCACCAGGGTTTGCAGTTCATTTGTGCTGTTCATAGACGTACCTGCCAGAGCCAACGCGGTTTTGTCGAAGCAAAAAAAGCGCCCGGAACCAAAAAGGTTCCAGGCGCCTTTGCCTGTTCGTGCTGCCGGCCCTTGAGCCCTGCAGTCATGTAATTACCCGGGCCGGTTGCGGCCAGACGATCGCCATTGATCGACAGGGCATCCCACACGCAGCAACGCGGCGGGGTTGCAGTCACGTATGCAGTGGTTGTGCCAGAAGGAAAACAACAGCGGCGCAGAGGCCGTGGCGTGGGGCTTTTGTGCGATGGCGTGGTCTCTTTGATGCGCCCGGATCTGGAGCCAAAACAGTGCGGGTGCGGCGCTAACGCCCCAATTCGGACCCAAGAAACCCTGTAGGAGCGGCTTTAGCCGCGATGCTCTTAACAGCCAAAGCATCGCGGCTAAAGCCGCTCCCACAGGGTCGTGCAAGGGCTCGCGAGGGTGTTGGCCCAGCCATTGCTACACACACGCAAAGGCCATCAACGTCGGTGGCCGCACTTTCAGGCAAAGGCGCCATGCAGCCCCGTTGAAAAACGGTGCGCTGCATGGCGCCTTTTTCGTTTCAGCGGGGAATGACATGGGCGACATCATCACCAGCAAAAGCGTACGCAGCGTGTGCCCTTATTGCGGCGTGGGCTGCGGCATTGTCATGCAGGTGGAAAACAACCTGATCGTCAAAGTGTCGGGCGACAAACAGCACCCCACCAACGCCGGCCGGCTGTGCACCAAGGGCAGCACCTGCGGCCAAGCGGTGGCCAACAGCGGGCGCATGGAGCACGCCTTTATGCGCCAGGAACGCAACCGCGACCCGGTGCGTGTGGGCATCGAGCAAGCCATCGACGCCACCGCCAACCGCTTGCGCAGCATCATCGACACGCACGGGCCAGACGCCGTGGCCTTGTATGTGTCCGGGCAAATGTCGCTGGAAGCGCAGTACCTGGCGAACAAACTGGCCAAAGGGTTTATCCGCAGCCGGCATATCGAATCCAACTCGCGGCTGTGCATGGCCAGCGCTGGCAGCGGCTACAAACTGTCGCTCGGCGCCGACGGCCCGCCCGGCTCGTACGACGATTTCGAGCACAGCGATGTGTTTGTGGTGATTGGCTCGAACATGGCCGACTGTCACCCGATTTTGTTCCTGCGCCTGCTCGACCGCTTAAAGGCCGGCGCCAAACTGGTGGTCATCGACCCACGCCGCAGCGCCACGGCCGACAAGGCCGATCTGTTTTTGCAAATTCGCCCGGGCACCGACCTGGCCCTGCTCAATGGCCTGCTGCACCTGCTGGTCGCCAACGGCCACAGCGACAAAGCCTTTATCGAATCCTTCACCGAAGGCTGGGAGGTGATGGAAGATTTTCTCGCCCAGTACACGCCCGCCTACGTCGCCGAAATCACTGGCCTCGCCGAAGCCGATATTCGCCAGACCGCGCAATGGATTGGCGAAGCCGCCAACTGGATGAGCTGCTGGACCATGGGCCTGAACCAGAGCATCCACGGCACCTGGCACACCAACGCGCTGTGCAACCTGCACCTGGCCACCGGCGCCATTTGCCGGCCGGGCAGCGGACCGTTTTCCCTCACCGGCCAGCCCAACGCCATGGGCGGCCGCGAGATGGGCTATATGGGCCCCGGTTTGCCCGGCCAACGCTCGGCATTAATCGCTGAAGACCGCCAGTTCATCGAACAGCTGTGGGCACTGGCGCCCGGCGCCATTCACGCTGAAGCCGGCGACGGCACGGTGGCGATGTTCGAGCAGATGAAATCCGGGGCGATCAAGGCCTGCTGGATCATCTGCACCAACCCGGTGGCCAGCGCGCCCAATCGGCAGACGGTGATCGAGGCGCTGCAAGCCGCCGAACTGGTGATCACCCAGGACGCCTACCTCGACACCGAAACCAACCGTTACGCCGACATTCTGCTGCCCGGCGCGCTGTGGGCCGAAGCCGAGGGCGTGATGATCAACTCCGAGCGCAACCTCACCCTCATGCAGGCCGCCGTGCAGCCGCCCGGCGACACCCTGCCCGACTGGCAACTGATCGCCCGCGTCGCCTGCGCCATGGGCTACAGCGAGGCCTTCAGCTACACCAGCGCTGAGCAGGTGTTCGAGGAAATCAAACAAGCCGCCAACCCCGGCACCGGCTACGACATTCGCGGCGCCAGCTACGCCCGCTTGCAGCAGGCGCCGGTGCAATGGCCGTGCGCGAGCGAGGCGGCAAGCGAGCGCAACCCCATCCGCTACCGCAACGAACAGACCCTGCGGTTTCCCACCGCAACCGGCAAAGCGCAGTTCTTCGCCCGCCCCTATCTGCCGCCCGCCGAACTGCCCGACGACGACTTCCCGCTGGTGCTCAACACCGGCCGCGTGCAACACCAATGGCACACGCTGACCAAGACCGGCAAGGTGCCGAGCCTGAACAAACTCAACCCCGGCCCGTTCGTGGAAATTCACCCCAGCGACGCCGCGCGGTTGGGCATTCGCGCCGGCAGCAAGGTGGAAATTCGCTCACGGCGTGGCCGCGCGGTGTTGCCAGCAGTGGTCAGCGACCGCGTGCAATTGGGCAACTGCTTTGCGCCATTCCACTGGAACGATGTGTTTGGCGAGCAGTTGGCCATCAACGCCGTAACCAGCGACGCCATCGACCCTATTTCCCTGCAGCCGGCGTTCAAGTTCTGCGCGGTCGCCTTGCACCCCATCAGCCCACCAGACGAAGCGCTGCCCTCGCCCTCCGCCAAGGAATTTGCTCCGATGACCCTCGACGCATTCGCCCGCCAGCTCAACCTCGACGGCCCGGCCCCACTGGCACTGGCCAGCGAAGAGCAGCTGTATATGCAAGGCTTTCTGCTCGGCCTGCGCAACGTGGAAGCACGCCAGGCCGGCGTGCCGACGCTGCCCGCCAGCGCCCCCTTTGCGCCGAACAACCGGCTGTTGGTGAATGGCCTGCTGGCCGGTTTGTTCTCCCGCGCCGCTGAAGCGCCCAGCGCCGAAACTGACAGCGGCGAGGCGCCGTGGCTGGTGCTCTGGGCTTCGCAAACCGGCAACAGCGAGACCCTCGCCGCCACCTGCGCCGAACGCCTGGGCAGCGCCGGTCAGCGGGCGAAGTACGAAGCCATGGACGAGGCCAAGCTGGACGACCTGCGCAACGCCGCCGGCGTGCTGTTGGTGACCAGCACCTTTGGCGACGGCGACCCGCCCGACAACGCCAGCGACTTCTGGCACAGCCTGCAAAGTGCCGAGGCCGACGCCCTGGTTAACAGCCGTTTCAGCGTGCTGGCGTTGGGCGATTCGAGTTACCAGCAATTCTGCGGCTTCGGTCGCAAGCTCGACGAACGCCTGGCCGCCCTTGGTGCCGAGCGCTTGCAGCCGCGCCTGGAATGCGAGCCGGACTTCCACGCCCCCGCCGAGCAATGGCTGATGCAGCTGTGCAGCCGCTTCGCCAGCAACAGCGCCGCGCCCACCGTACTGCGCCCGACACCGAGCGAAAGCAGCACCTTCAACCGCGCCAACCCGTTGCGGACCCGCCTGGTACATAACCAAGTGCTCAACGGCGCCGGCTCAGTAAAAGAAACCCGCCATCTGGCCTTCGACCTCAGCGGCCACGACTTCCCCTACCAGGCCGGCGACGCCCTGGGCGTGTGGCCCAGCAACGACGCGGCGCTGGTCGAGGAATTGCTCGCCACGCTCAGGCTCGACGGCGACAGCCCGGTCGAACTCGACAATCAGGCGTCCATGCCGCTGCGTGAAGCCCTGACCGAGCACCTGGAAATCGCCCGCATCAGCCCCGACCTGCTGCGCCGCGTGGCCGGGCACAACGGCAGTCCGTTCCTCGACGAACTGCTGCACGAAGGCAATCAGGCGGCGCTGCAAGACTGGCTCTGGGGTCGGCAAGTGCCCACGCTGCTGCGCGAATACCCCATCGCCCTCGACGCCCAGCAACTGGCGCGCCTGCTCAAGCCCTTGCAACCACGGCTGTACTCCATCAGCTCCAGCCCAACGGTGACGCCAAACGAAGTGCACCTGACCGTCGCCGTGGTGCGTTACCAGCATCAAGGCCAGGCCCGTGGCGGCGTGTGCTCGACCTTTCTCGCCGACCGCGCCGCCAACACGGGCGTGCGCATCTTCCTGCAACGCTCCACCCACTTCCGCCCGCCGCAAGACCCGGCCACGCCGCTGATCATGATCGGCCCCGGCACCGGCATCGCCCCGTTCCGCGCGTTTTTGCAGGAGCGTCAGGCACAAGGCGGCAACGGAAAAAACTGGCTGTTCTTCGGCGAACAGCGCGCCGTGGGCGACTTCTACTACCACGACGAACTGCGCACCTGGCAACGCAGCGGCCTGCTCACGCGCCTGGACACCGCGTTCTCGCGCGACCAGGCCGAGAAGATCTACGTGCAGCAACGCATGCTCGAAGAAGGCGCCGCGATCTGGCAATGGCTGCAACAAGGCGCCTACGTGTGCGTGTGCGGCGACGCCAGCCGCATGGCTAAAGACGTGGACGCGGCGCTGAAAAAGATCGTGCAGGTGCACGGCAAAATGACCGCTGGGGCGGCTACGTTGTATGTGAGTGGGATGAGCAAGGATCGGCGGTATTTGCGGGATGTGTACTAGCCGCACATATCACCTGTGGGAGCGGCTTTAGCCGCGATGCTGTTGATTTGCAGGCCCTGCCAATCGCGGCTAAAGCCGCTCCCACAGTGTTCACCGTCATTTCCGCGCAGGCGGCGGTCCGGCGATCCGGGATCCAGAATCTCAAGCCGAGCCCAATATCCGGCACAACGTTTGCTCTCTTCTGCGTAAAGGCCACCATCAGGCCAACCCCAGTCATGACAACGGCGTCGTGCGCAACTGGCCTCCAGGCCGGACGCTACGGCGCTTTTTTTTGCAATACGGGAACAGCGCCATGAGCGATTCAAGCAATCCCCTCGATGCCCTTCACGCCCTCGCCTGGGTGGCCGGCAGCGATGCGCCGGAAAAGAACGTGCTGAACCTGGGCTTTATGCCGCTCAGCGATTGCGCCTCGGTGGTGGTCGCCGCCACGCAGGGCTTTGCCCAGCCCTACGGCCTGACCCTCAACCTCAAGCGCCAAAGCTCGTGGGCCGGCCTCAGCGACAAGCTGCTGTGCGGCGAACTCGACGCGGCCCACAGCCTGTACGGCATGGTCTACGCCCTGCAATTGGGCATCAGCGGTGCGCCGGCTACCGACATGGCGGTGCTCATGGGCCTGAACCAGAACGGCCAGAGCATCAACCTCTCGCAACCGCTGAAAGAAGCCGGCGTGACCACTGCCAGTGCACTGAATGTGCGCGCGCACCAAAGCGGCTCAAAACTGACCTTCGCGCAAACCTTCCCCACCGGCACCCACGCCATGTGGTTGTACTACTGGCTGGCGAGCCAGGGCATTCATCCGCTGCAGGATGTGAACAGCGTGGTGGTGCCGCCGCCGCAAATGCTCGCGCACTTGCAAGCCGGGCGTATCGATGGGTTCTGCGTGGGCGAACCCTGGGGCGCGCACGCCATCGCCCATGAGCAAGGCTTTACCGTGACCACCAGCCAGGCGATCTGGCCGGACCACCCGGAAAAAGTGCTGGCCAGCACCCGCGAGTTTGTCGAGCAATACCCCAACACCGCGCGCGCGTTGGTAATGGCCGTGCTGGAAGCCAGCCGCTTTATTGAAGAGAGCCCGGAAAACCGCCGCAGCACGGCGCAACTGCTTAGCGCCAGCGAAGTTTCTCGATGCGCCGGTCACGAGCATCGAACCGCGCCTGCTCGGCCGTTACAGCGACGGCCTGGGCGCCAGCTGGCACGACGACCACGCCCTGCGCTTCCACGCCCACGGCGCGGCGAATTTCCCGTACGTGTCGGACGGTATGTGGTTTATGACCCAGTTCCGCCGCTGGGGCCTGCTGCGCGAAGACCCGGATTACTTAGCCGTGGCGCAACAGGTGCAGCAGCTTGAACTCTACAGCCGAGCGGCCGGCAGTCTGGAAATCACCGTACCGGCCTCGCCAATGCGCAGCAGTCAGTTGCTCGACGGCAGCGTATGGGACGGCAGCGACCCCGCCGCCTACGCCCGCAGCTTTGCCCTGCATGCCCTTAGCGATCAGTAAGCGGAGCCGCCAGCCATGTTGCGAATTCTGCTGATCAACGACACCTCCAAGAAAGTCGGGCGCCTGCGTGCCGCCCTGAGCGAAGCCGGTTTCGAGGTGATCGACGAATCCGGCCTGACCATCGACCTGCCCGCCCGCGTGGAAGCCGTGCGCCCCGACGTGGTGCTGATCGACACCGAATCGCCGAGCCGCGACGTGATGGAGCAAGTGGTGCTGGTCAGCCGCGACCAGCCCGACCCATCGTGATGTTCACCGACGAGCACGACCCGGACGTGATGCGCCAGGCGATCAAATCCGGCGTGAGCGCATACATCGTCGAAGGCATTCACGCCCAGCGTCTGCAGCCGATCATGGACGTGGCCATGGCCCGCTTCGAAAGCGACCAGACCCTACGCGCCCAACTGCACGCCCGCGACCAGCAACTGGCCGAACGCAAACGCGTGGAACTGGCCAAGGGGCTGCTGATGAAGATGAAAGACTGCAATGAGGATGAGGCTTATACGTTGATGCGTGGGCAGGCGATGAGTCGGCAGCAGAAGTTGATTCAGGTGGCGGAGCAGATTATTGCGATGAGTGAGATGTTGAATTAATCCTTTCGCCGCAGCACCGGTGTCTCTTCCGAAACTCTGGATCCCCGCGTACGCGAGGATGACGGAGGTGTTGGAGGGCACCGTCATCCTCGCGTACGCGGGGATCCAGAATCTCAAGTCGTACACGATGCTGCGCACCCCGCACCAGACGTGCCCGCGAGCAGATCAGTGCTGACGACCCTTTCGCCGCAGCACCAGCGTCTCCTCCGATACTCTGGATTCCCTCCTTCGCGAGGATGACCGAGGTGTTGGAGAGGGCACCGTCATCCTCGCGCACGCGGGGATCCAGAATCTCAAGTCGTACACAATGCTGCGCACCCCCCACCAGACGCGCCCGCGGAGTAGATCAGTGCTGACGACCCTTTCGCCGCAGCACCGGCGTCCCTTCCGAAATTCTGGATTCCCGCCTGCGCGGGAATGACGGAGGTGTTGGAGAGGGCACCGTCATCCTCGCGCACGCGGGGATCAGAATCTCAAGTCGTACACGATGCTGCGCACCCCGCACCAGACGCGCCCGCGGAGCAGATTTTCAGTACTGACGACCCTTTCGCCGCAGCACCAGCGTCTCCTCCGAAACTCTGGATCCCGAATCGTCGGACCGCCGCCTTCGCGAGGATGACGGCGGTGTTTGGGAGAACACCGTCATTCCCGCGCAGGCGGGAATCCAGAATCTCAAATCGTACGCGTTGGTGCGCACACCGAGTCCAGCGCTCCAAAACGCAGCACAACAAAACACGCTTATCCGCCAAAACCCCACCAAACCCCCATCCCAGAGCCTCCCACCCAACCTGGCACACAACCTGCTCATACATCCTCACAGGTAGCCAACGGCGGTTTGCCCACCACGACAAAGGCGTCGCTATTCCCTAGGCCCAAGTGCCCGGCGGAATGCGGCGTTTTTTGCGTTTTTGGCCCCGGTTTCGGGGAGGTGGTGCAACCGGCAGCGGCAGCCCACCTGCAAACACATTTCCTTTTGCAGATGAGGTGTTCAATGAACAACAACAGTTTCTGGAAAGCCGGGCACACCCCCACGCTGTTTGCGGCGTTCCTGTATTTCGATTTGAGCTTTATGGTTTGGTACCTGCTCGGCCCAATGGCGGTGCAGATTGCCACCGACTTGCAGCTCACCACTCAACAGCGCGGTTTTATGGTGGCTACGCCGATTCTGGCCGGTGCGCTGTTGCGCTTTGTGATGGGCATGTTGGCCGATCAGCTGTCGCCGAAAACGGCGGGCATTTTTGGCCAGATCATTGTCATCGGCGCCTTGGCGGTCGCTTGGCAGTTGGGCATTCATAGTTATGAGCAAGCGCTGCTGTTGGGTGTTTTCCTGGGCATGGCAGGCGCTTCGTTCGCGGTGGCGTTGCCGCTGGCGTCGCAGTGGTATCCGGCTGAGCACCAGGGCAAGGCCATGGGCATTGCCGGCGCCGGTAACTCGGGCACGGTGCTCGCCGCGCTGGCTGCGCCAGTGTTGGCGGCGGCGTTTGGCTGGACCAACGTGTTCGGCCTGGCGCTGATTCCGTTGGTGCTCACCCTCGTCGCCTTCAGCTTGGTGGCGCGCAATGCACCGAACCGGGCGAAACCAAAATCCATGGCCGACTACTTCAAGGCCCTGGGCGACCGTGACAGCTGGTGGTTTATGTTTTTCTACAGCGTCACCTTCGGCGGCTTTATCGGCCTGGCCAGCGCCCTGCCCGGCTATTTCCACGATCAGTACGGCCTTAACCCAGTGACCGCCGGTTATTACACCGCGGCCTGCGTGTTCGGTGGCAGCCTGATGCGTCCACTCGGCGGTGCATTGGCCGACCGCTTTGGCGGCATTCGCACGCTGTTGGGCATGTACGCGGTAGCAGCCATCTGCATCGCGGCGGTGGGTTTCCACCTGTCCAGTTCGGTGGCGGCATTGGCGCTGTTCGTGGCGGCGATGCTCGGCCTGGGTGCCGGCAATGGCGCGGTGTTCCAACTGGTGCCGCAGCGCTTTCGTAAGGAAATTGGCGTCATGACCGGCCTGATCGGCATGGCCGGCGGCATTGGCGGTTTCTTGCTGGCGGCCGGTCTGGGCGCAATCAAGCAAAACACCGGTGACTACCAGTTGGGTCTGTGGCTGTTCGCCAGCCTCGGCGTAGTGGCCTGGTTTGGTCTGCACGGGGTGAAACGCCGCTGGAGAACCACCTGGGGTTCGGCCGCCTTCACCGCCGCACGCGTTTAAGCACACGCCATGAGCCTGCAATTGAGCTACGCCGAAGCGAGCGCCAGCGGACCACAGGCCGAGAATCAGGACGCTGTGCGCCTGGTCACGCCCGCCCCGGCCCTGGCTGCCAGCAAGGGTTATCTGTTTGCCCTGGCCGACGGCGTCAGCCAATGCGCGGACGGCGGTCTGGCCGCGCGGTCCACGTTGCAAGCGTTGGCGCTCGATTACTACGCCACCCCGGAAACCTGGGGCGTGGCGCAGGCGCTGGACCGTTTGCTGCTGGCACAGAATCGCTGGTTGCACGCCAACGGTGGCGGGCAGCCGCTGCTCACCACCCTCAGTGCGCTGGTGGTGCGCGGCAAGCAATTTACCCTGGCGCATATTGGCGATTGCCGCGTGTATCGCTGGTTCGCCGGGCAGTTGCAGCGCATCAGCGAAGACCATGTGTGGGGTCAGCCGGGCATGCAGCATGTGCTCAAGCGCGCGATGGGCCTGGAACAGCATGTGGTGGTCGATTACCTGGACGGCGAACTGCGCCAGGGCGAGAGTTTTCTGTTGGTCAGCGACGGCATCTGGGCGACCCTCAGCGAGGCGTCGATTGCCGGCATCTTGCGTGACGAAACCCAATTGCAGGCCGCCAGCCAGGCGCTGGTGACCGCCGCGCACAAGGCCGGCAGCCAGGACAACGCCAGCGCTGTACTGGTGCGGGTTGAGAAACTGGGCGAAGCGAGCCTGGGCGATATGCTCGGGCAAGTTGAGCAATGGCCAGTGCCGCCGGCGCTCAAGCCTGGGCAATTGTTTGAAGGCTGGAAGGTCGAGGCCCTGGTGGGCCAAAGCCGTCAGTCGCTGGTTTACCGCGTACATGCCACTGGCAACAACGCGCCGCAATATCCCTGGCTGCTGAAAACCCTGCCAGCCAGCCGGGACAGTGACAGCAACGCCGGGCAAGCCTTGTTGCAGGAAGAGTGGTTTCTGCGCCGGGTTGCCGGTCGTTACTTTCCCGAGGTGCACCACGCCAATCAGCGTCAGCACCTGTACTACCTGATGCGCGAACACGAAGGCATCACGTTGGCCGAGCACTTCAACCTGCACGGCAACTTCGGCCTTAACCAATGGCTGGAAATCGCCTCGCGCCTGTTACGGGCGCTGGGCATGCTGCACCGGCGCAATATCCTGCATCGGGACATCAAGCCGGAAAATCTGCTGCTCAGCAGCGACGGTGAACTGCGGGTGCTGGATTTCGGCCTCGCCTACTGCCCTGGCCTGTCGCCGCAGGACAACGGCGAGCTGCCCGGCACCCCCAGCTTCATCGCCCCGGAAGCCTATGCCGGCGCCGCCCCGAGCGTGGCGCAAGATCTCTACAGCGCGGGCGTGACCTTGTACTTCCTGCTCACCGGGCATTACCCGCACGGTGAAATCGAAGCCTTTCAGCGCCCGCGTTTTGGTGTACCGGTTGCGGCCAGTCGCTACCGGCCAGACCTGCCGGAATGGCTGGTACACAACCTGGAAAAAGCCCTGGCCAACGACCCGGCCCAGCGTTTTGAAACCGCTGAAGAATGGCTGCTGGCCTTGCAACAAGGCGAACACCAACCCTGCCCGCCCGCGCCCGTTGCTGGAGCGCGAACCGCTGAAGGTGTGGCGCGGGCTGGCGTTGGTTTCGCTGCTGATCAATATCGGGCTGCTGGTGTGGGTGTTACACACATGACGACACGATTCAGGAACGCATTCGCGAGAAAGCTCGCTCCTACAAAAACGCGCAGCGCGTTTCGCCTGACCTGCTGGAGGAAATTCCTATGAGCGCAAAAGTCTGGTTGGTGGGCGCCGGTCCTGGTGATCCGGAGTTATTGACCCTTAAAGCCGTGCGCGCCCTGAACGCGGCGCAGGTGGTGATGATTGACGACTTGGTCAATCCGGCCGTGCTCGAGCATTGCCCTAACGCCAAGGTGATCGCGGTCGGCAAGCGCGGCGGCTGCCGGTCTACGCCGCAGGAATTTATTCACCGGCTGATGCTGCGTTACGCCCGCCAGGGCTATTGCGTGGTGCGCCTGAAAGGCGGCGACCCATGCATTTTCGGCCGAGGCAGTGAGGAAGCCGACTGGCTTGGCGCCCATGGCATCGAAGTGGAATTGGTCAACGGCATCACCGCCGGTCTGGCTGGCGCCACCCAATGCGGCATTCCGCTGACCTTGCGCGGCGTCGCGCGCGGGGTGACGTTGGTGACCGCTCACACGCAAGACGACAGCAGCCTGAACTGGCACGCCCTGGCGCAAACCGGCACCACGCTGGTGATTTACATGGGGGTCGCGAAACTGGCCGAGGTGCAGCGCGAGTTGCTGGCTGGCGGCCTGCCGGCGCACACGCCGGTGGCGATGATCGAAAACGCCTCGCTGCCGCACCAGCGTGAGTGCCGCAGCCAGTTGGCGGGCCTGCACGAGGCCGCGTTGGCGTTTGAGTTGAAGGCCCCAGCCGTGCTGGTGATCGGCGAAGTGGCCGCGCTCGGGCAGTTCGCCGTGGCGGCTACTGAAGCGCCGGCCTGTGCGGGTTAGATAAACCGTTGCTTAGCGACGCCGCGTGGCAGGCGGTTGCGGCCGGGCAGTTGTTGCAGGCGCTGATGCCAGGCGGCACGCGGGCTGAGCGCGGCGGCGGCTTTGGGCGCAGATTCCTGCTTTGCTACGGGCTGAGGTTTGCTCGCAACGGGTTTGGCTTCGGCAGGCTTTGCAGCGGCTACGACGGCGACCGGCTTGGGTTCGCTGGCCACGGCGGCGACTGCTTGGCCGTCTTCGCTGGTGGCCGCTTTTTCGGCTTTGGCAGCAGCGCGCAGTTCGGCCAGGGTTGGGGTTTTACGCACCGGTTCGGCGGCGGCCTTTTCGGCGGCGCGAAGGCACAGCTTGCAGGTGACCTGGCTGAGATCGGCAGCACTTTCGAGACTGGCGCCGGTGCGGCCGCAGGCAATGGTGTCCGGGGACGGCGAGTAATGGGTGGCCAACGGTGTGTCTCCTCTGGTCGGGGCGCGGGATTTTACACAGGCGGTGGCTGGGGTAAAAGGGCTTGTAATTCAGATGGATAGGCGGTGGTTGGCAGCGTTGGGCAGGAGCCGGGTGTACGACCAAAAGCATCCCGGCTAATCGGAATGCCGCCCAGCCGCTCCCACAGAAAACCTCGGCCCTGTGGGAGCGGCTTTAGCCGCGATTCCTGGAAAAGGGGATGCCCGCTATAGTCTCCCCTCCTCCCTTGCGGCGACGTTGTTAATGAAATCTCTGATTGCCCTGCTCGGCCTGCTGTTCACTTCGATGGCATCTGCCGCCGCCCTCGACCCCAACGCGCCCGCCCCCATTCCTTCGCCCGTCTCTCAGGTTGAATGGCGCGCGGTATTGGCGGAGGTGAAATCCCCGGTGGCCAACCTGGAGGCGCGCGCGAACCGGGAAGCAGGCTTGTTGCACGGGCCAGCCGAGGTGGCCGCCGAGGGTTTGGTGGATCGCATTGCCGGTGCCAATAACTACGCCTTGCAGCCGTTACAGCCGTTTGTAGCAACGCTTGGCAGTTCGGCAACCGTGTCGACGTTTGTCGATACCCAGCGCGATCAGGCGGTGCGCAAGAACGGCACCCTGGTGAATCAGCCGCAGCCGCTGCGGGTGGGCTATTCGATTGCGGTCACGCCCAGTTTGCAACCCGGCACGCCCGGAGGTGTGGTGATGAGCGAAGTGGTGGTGGCGCAAACCCTCGCCGACGGTAATGCGGTGCATCAGGCCAATGCCTATAACAAGGCCGGGCTTCGTGAGGGGGATTTTCAAACCCTGGTCTGGACCACCGGCAAGCGCCAGTTTTTGCTGGTGTTGCGGCGCAAGACCGCGACGCCGCTCTAAGCCCGCTTACTTCGGCGGTTCTTCGTCCTCTTGCGTGAGTTGACCCTGTTCCGGGCTGTCCTTCTCCAGCCGGCTCATCAGGTGCGGCACCAGATTCAGCACAATCAAGCCGAAGACCGTACCCAGCAACGCCGTGGCCTCGCGGCCCAGTCCGACCGTGATGCCAATCGCACACGTTAGCCAGATACCAGCCGCCGTGGTCAGGCCTTTGACCTCGTTGGGCGAACGTCCTTTGAGAATGGTGCCGGCGCACAGAAAGCCGATACCGGCGACCACGCCTTGCATGACGCGGCTCATGGCGTCGTCCTCGGCACCCATTTGCTCAGCCGCCATCACAAATAGCGCACTGCCCAAGGCGACGAGCATGTGCGTGCGCACGCCGGCCGACTTGCCTTGCTGCTCGCGTTCCCAGCCAAGCACGCCGCCGAGCAACGTGGCGAGCGCCATGCGCAGAGTGACGCGGGTGGTGTGGGCGACATCGTTAAGGTCGGAAAACTCGCCAATCACGGTGGCGAGAATCGTCTCCCAGGTGTTCAAGCGGCGCCGCCGTGACCGCCCTCGCCCGTGGCGCTCGGTAGGCCTTCGGGCAAATACCGATGCGCGCCGCAACGTGAGGCAGCATTGGCATAGCAGCAGTTCGTTGCCGAACAGCTCATGGGTAGGTTCCAGCCAGTTACAGCCTTTTAGAAAGCAGACAAAGGTCATATCAGCACCTCCTGCGGATCACCCCGCGAGTACGCCGTACGTCACGGCCGAGCGTGTTTGTGCATGTCTCCCTTCAATCGACTTTCGCGCACCCGCATTGGTTTAACCATTTTTCGCTGATGGCGACATTTACGCCGCCGTTACGCGCGTGTAACCGACCCGTTGGCCGCCTTTACCGCTTGGCAAATAAAGCTGAACCCTTTGCCCCGCCAAGCGGCCAAAGTTAATACCTGCCACCGTTGGAGAAACTCTCAAGATGAGCGGCAACTATTCGTTTGTGGTGCATTACCAGCTTCACGGCCAAGCCAAGAGCGTGGAGGTGCAAAGCGACACCGAGGCGTTCACCGAAACCCAGGCCCGTCGGCATGTGGAGTCGCTGCACAGTTCAGTCAAGAGCAGCGATATCACCGAGGTTACGGTTTCTGCCGGGCAACCTGGCGGACCCAACGAGCCGGGGCGTCAGCACGCGTCCAACGGCTGATATCCGCACCTGCTTTCCAATTCGCGACACCCACCACCATCACGAGAATCGCCTAGATGAAAAATCTCGAAACGCCTGCCGTAAAACTCGCTGTATACGGCGCTCAAAGCAGCATTGGAAACGCGTTGATGGTTGAAGCCTTGGCGCGCCAGTTCGAGACCACACTGATTCTGGATGACCTGAACGCCGTAAACGCCCGCCCGGGCCTGAGCACCATTCAGGGCGATTTGTACGACGCCATCAGCGTCAGCCACAGCATCGCCGGGCGCGACGCGGTCATCGTCGTGCTGCCCGCCTCCGACCACGACCACCAATTCGAAAGCACCTTCAAAGCCGTCACCGCCCTGCTCGATGGCTTGCCGGTCGCCGGCGTGAAACGCCTGCTGCTGCTCGGCGACTTCACCTGGCTGGACGGCGGCGACGACGGCCTGACCGAGCCCCTCGGCCACCTGAAAGAGCGCCTGACAGCGAGCCCTGTGGTGTGGACGTTGTTCGACGCCAACCGCCGAGGTGCAAGGCGACGCACTCAGCAGCTTCGTCAGCCAAGTGATCGACGAGGTGTGCCACGCCGAGCACATGCACCAGCGCATCCGCATTCATGCGCAGCCCACCACTGCACCCAATCCCGTTGATGTCGACGTTATGCCGCAGCCGCAGGGGCTGCAGGAGGACCGTATGCCACCTGAAAGCGTTGTGTTGCTACTGATCGGAACCTGGCTGCTGGTGGCAGCGGCCGCTTTGTGGGGGATGCTGCGCATCGCCCGTCGTCACCACGCCCGGCAACCGAGCCGGTCGCCCCAGCCCAACCGGCCCCGGCCCGCGCCGATGCGGCACAAACCGGCCCGAATCGGGCATTGATCGAGGAGCGCGTGCAGGATGGATAGCCAGGCAGTCGATAGCCAAGCCTTTCTGGATGCGTTTATGACGCTCATGCACGAATGCGCCGTGCCTTTGTTCGAGGAGGCGAAAGCCTACGCGCAAGGCGCGGGGTTGGAGGTGCGCGTTGAGCTGCATGGGCCGGAAAAAGCCAGCCCGGGGTTGTGTCTGTTGGTGGCGTACCCGGAGGGTCAGGGTGAGTCGGGTTTCAACAGTTGTTGCATCACGGCTGAGCCTGAGCAGCAACGGGTGTTGCATGAGGATTTTTATGCTGATAGCAACCAACGGCGGGTGCAGCAGGGGAAGTTGGCGTCGATTAATCAGATGGTGTTGCATACGCGGTTGGCGACGTTTTTTCAGACGGCGTTTGGGTTGCAGCCGGATTACATTGCTAAGCAACATCCTGCTGGGTTTTGGTGAGCTGAGGTTGCTCACCAGGTGAGAAAAATCGCGGCTGAAGCCGCGATTTTTTTGAGCGGCGGCGCTCTGGGGCGGGCTAATAGCCGTGAAACTCTGGATCCCCGCCTGCGCGGGGATGACGGAGGAGCTTTCAAAGACCACCGTCATTCCCGCGCAGGCGGAAATCCAGTATTTCAAGCCGTACACGGTAGATCGGCGCAAAGAAGCCAAAACGTCTAGCCTCGAGCTTCGCCCTCCGCTGCGCTGCGGGGTGGATCACAAAGCCTGATCAAAGGCGGACGTTAACCGCGGGCTGGGGCGAATGTCCGTCGCCTGATAAAACCTATCGCGGCTAAAGCCGCTCCCACAGATTGTGCGATTTCTGTGGGAGCGGCTTTAGCCGCGATGCTTTTAACCCTCACTTCTTGGGAGGCATCGCCTTCCAAATATCCTCGGCGTACTCACGAATGGTCCGGTCCGAGGAGAACCAGCCTGTCCGTGCAGTATTCAGCACCGCCGACCGCCACCATTGGTTGGGCTGCTGCCACAACTCGTCGACTTTGCGCTGCGCATCCCAATACGAGTCGAAGTCCGCGCAAAGCATGTAGCGGTCGTGGTGCACCAGGCCATCGATCAGGCCCACATAGCGCTCTGGATCATCCGGCGAGAATACCCCTTTGCTGATGGCTTCCAGCGCCGCGTTCAGTCGCGGTGATTGCTGGATCACATGGATGGTGTCGAAGTCGCCATTGCTCATGCGCGCTTTCACTTCCTGCGCGGTCATGCCGAAGATGAACATGTGTTCCTGGCCGATCAGTTGGCTCATTTCCACGTTGGCGCCGTCGAGCGTGCCGATGGTCAGCGCACCGTTCAGCGCGAATTTCATGTTGCTGGTGCCAGAGGCTTCCATGCCGGCGGTGGAGATCTGTTCCGACAAGTCGGCCGCCGGAATGATGGTTTCCGCCAGGCTGACGTTGTAGTTCGGAATGAACACCACCTTGAGCAAGCCGCGCACGGTCGGGTCGTCGTTGATGGTGCGGCTGATGTCGTTGGCCAGTTTGATGATCAGTTTGGCCTGGTGATAACTGGCGGCTGCCTTGCCGGCGAAGATTTTCACGCGCGGCACCCAATCGGTGGTCGGCTCGTTACGAATCGCCTGATACAGCGCCACGGTGTGCAGCAGGTTCAGCAGTTGGCGTTTGTATTCGTGAATGCGTTTGACCTGCACATCGAAAATCGCCTCGGGGTTGAGGTCGATGTTCAGCCGCTCTTTTACCAACCGCGCCAGCGCCGCTTTGCTGTGTTGGCGCTGGGCGACGAACTGTTTGCGGAACGCCGGTTTGTCGGCGAACGGTTCGAGCTTGATCAGCGAGGTTTCCGGGCTGTCGAGCACGCCATCGCCGATATTTTCGATGAGCAGCTGGGTAAGCTGCGGGTTCACCTGGTAGAGCCAGCGGCGGAAGGTTACGCCGTTGGTTTTATTGCGGATGCGGTCGGGGTACAGGTTGTGCAAATCGCGGAAGACGGTTTCGCGCATCAGGTCGGTGTGCAGCGCCGACACGCCGTTGATGCTGTGCGAGCCGAGGAACGCGAGGTTACCCATGCGCACGCGGCGCCCGTGTTCTTCTTCAATCAGCGACACCGAGCGCAGCAGGTCGAAGTCGTGGATGTCTTTGGCCCGCAGCGAGTCGATGTGGTGCGCGTTGATCAGGTAAATGATCTGCATGTGCCGAGGCAACAGGCGCTCCATCAACGACACCGGCCACGACTCAAGCGCCTCGGGCAGCAAGGTGTGGTTGGTGTACGACAGGGTCGCGACGGACAATTCCCAGGCGGCAAACCATTCGATGCGGTACACGTCGACCAACTGGCGCATCAACTCGGCCACCGCGATGGCCGGGTGGGTGTCGTTGAGCTGAATGGCGACTTTTTCCGGCAGCGAGTGAATGTCGCCATGCAGGCGCATGTGGCGGTGCAGCAAGTCTTGCAGCGAGGCGGAAACGAAGAAGAATTCCTGGCGCAGGCGCAGTTCCTGGCCAGCCTCGGTGCTGTCAGCCGGATACAGCACGCGCGAAATACTTTCGGCACGCACCACGTCGGCCACGGCGCCCAAGTGGTCGCCGGCGTTGAAGCGTTCCAATTGCAGGTCTTCCAGCGCCCTCGCCCGCCACAGCCGCAAGGTGCTGACGCCAGCGCGGCGCCAGCCAACCACGGGGGTGTCGTAGGCGATGGCGCGGATAATTTCGGTGGGCTGCCAGTGTTGGCGCGGCACGTCGTTGCGCTCGGTAACGGTATTAACGCTGCCGCCGAAGCCGACGTTGTAGCTCACTTCCGGCCGCTCGAATTCCCACGGGTTGCCGAAGTCGAGCCAGGTCTCGGTGTGTTCGTGTTGCCAGCCGTCGCTGATCACCTGCTTGAACAGACCGTGCTCGTAGCGAATGCCGTAGCCATGGCCGGCGATGTTGAGCGTGGCCATGCTTTCGATAAAGCACGCGGCCAGTCGCCCGAGGCCGCCGTTGCCGAGCGCGGCATCGGGCTCGACTTCGCGGATGCGCTCGATGTCGACGTCCAGCTCGGCCAGCGCCTCGCGTGCCGTTTCCAGCAGGCCCAGGTTGCTCAGACAATCAACAAGCAATCGGCCGATCAGAAATTCCAGCGAGAGGTAGTACACGCGCTTTTGCGGCTTGCGATCGACCCGCGCTTCGGCTTCTTCCCAGTTGTCGACCAGGTGATCACGGGCGGCCAGGGCGATGGCTTCAAACCAGTCGTGGATGTAGGCATTGCCTGGGTCTTTGCCGACGGCGTATTTGAGTTTGGCCAGAATGCTTTGCTTGAAGGCCTGAACGTCGGCGCTGGATGAAGTGCTGGAGCTTGGGTTGTCAGACTGAGTGCCAGTGGAGTTGAACGTGGCCTCGTCTTGCGACGTGCGATCGGCGGACATGGGCGTGCCTCGGTCAGCTGAGTTGAGCGCGAGTGAAAGCGGCAGCCAGCGGCCGGCTCAAAGCCGCCACTGCTACCGAATGAAAACGGGTTGCCGTGTTAATTAAAGACGGCGTCGTTCTGTGCGTGGCGGGAGACATTGAATGAGCTGCCGCTGTCGCTTGGGTAAAGCGCCATGGTCGATTTGAGGGCGTCGATGGTGATGCCGCCCAGGTGCTCGGTGAGGAAGGCTTTCTTGACCATCCACAGGTTGTCGTCACGGATCAGGTCGAGCAGATCGTGGCCGGTGAGGGTCAGCGATTTACCGATGCGCACCAGCTCGCCGCTGAGCGGACGGTGGTCTGCGCATTCCACCAGGCCAGCCTGCTCAAGCAGGTGCAGGTGATAACTGACGCTGTCGCTGGAGTGCCCGTCGATGCGGTGGGGGAAGAAATGATGGCCCTTTTGCAGGCTCTCGATTTCCAGCAGCATTTCGCGCAACAGCTCCCAATCTCTTTTCATGTCCTTCGCTCCTCGTCCCCGTTTCCTGTTTCCCAGACCCGCTCCAACCGGTTGCAATAAATGGCCGGTTGCAAGGGGTGAAATGTGCAGGGAACCGTTACCAATGATCGAAGCCAGTCGACCATCCGGTTGCGCGCAACACTGGCGTTTGAGCGATGGGCAGACCGGTCCCCTACAGAATAGGTGTGTGATTGCGCGTGAGAGTTCAACCAATTTTGCCCTCAGCGAACCGTTTGCGGAAAAAGCTGAACTCCCGGCAACGGCCCTCGCTCAGAACCTGTAACGGGCTTGCTACAGCCCCGCATCATGAGGAGAGAAATCATGCCGCGCGGAAGTAAAGACAAGTACACGGCCGAGCAAAAGCGCAAGGCCGAGCACATCGAAGAAAGCTACGAAGCCAAAGGTGTGTCTAAAGGCGAAGCTGAAGGCCGCGCCTGGGCCACGGTGAATAAACAGTCCGGTGGCGGCGAAAAGGCCGGCGGCTCCGGGCAGCGCAAGGCGCCGGGCGCCAAGAGCGCGGCGCGCAAATCGTCGGCGCGCCAGGCCGTCGCCACTAAGCATGGCGCGCCCCGCCCAGGGCAGAAGCTGGAAGAGCAAAGCAAGGCCGACCTGATGATGCGTGCGCGGGACATGAACATTCCGGGCCGCTCAAGCATGCGCAAAGCCGAGCTGGTGTCGGCCCTGAAGAAAGCGTCCTGAGGAGTTCACCAATGGCTAATCCGGGTTATCTCGAACGTTTGCTTGCCGTCGCCGGCGGCGCGTTGCTGATTCGCAAAGGCATGGCCGTGAAGGGCGTGCTCGGCGCGGCTGACATCGTCTTGGGCGCCGTCGCCATCTACCGCGGCCTAGGCCGTGCGCGTCATCCGGCACCGCCGAGGTATCAGCTCAAACACCTGCCCGAAGTGGCGCAGCGCGTGCCACGCAAACCGGCGCCACGCGGCTATCAACCGCAGACGTTCGTGCCCGATGAAGCTGGGCCGGACGTGCCGGTGAAAACCCCGTTTCAGCAACCCTTCAGCTAAACGACGCGAGCTGAAATTGCACTTTGCAAGATCGGGTTTTGCCCGATCATGCAAAGTGCACGACCGTTGCGCTCGGAAAAATATCTAAGCTACTGATTTTATTCTGTTTTTCTCGTACGAATTTTCTGGCACGGCATCTGCTCTATTCACTCCATCTGCAAAAGAATCAATGGAGTACATGGAATGCAACTGGCCATCAAAGAATTCTTCGACGCGTTTCCTCAGCACACTGTTGCCATCAAACCTCGTCCAGACGGTTCTTTGCTGCTGTCCCTGGTTGGGCAGAACGGCAAGCCGCTGTGCAAGGCAATCAAAAGCGAAGAGCTGCTGAGCCAAGCACGCATGCACACGCTGATTCGTGAATTGCACCGTGAAATTAAAATCGAGGCTGGCCTGCTGCGCTGGCGCGGGGATGAGGCGGCTTGGGTTGAGCGCGAATTGCCGACCTACGTTGAAGGTCCGATTCACGTGACCAAAGCGAAAACCCTGGCTCGCCGTTCGAATCAGGAATTGCGTCAACGCCGCGTGCAGAAAGCGGTCGCTTGCTAAGCAGGTTTAGCGGACACGGAATTTAGTTCGCAGCATTAAGTAAGTTCGCAACATCGAGGCTGAAGCCTCTTCCGCATGGCTGGCAACAGTTGCATGACCGGGAGGCGCTTCAGCCTTTTTTTGCGACTGGGCACCCGCGCCCTGATCTTCTGCGTCAGGCTTGCGCTCGCGGCTGTTGCGACGCAGCAAGATCACGTCAGTGATATCCACACCGCACGCCCTCACCCACTCCAGTACCGGCTGCCCGGCGACCTTCGCCACCGGCGGCTTCTCGCCGAACACCTCCGTCACCGCGCGAAACGCGACCACCTGAATGTTGGGCACAGTGCGGGCCTGCAACTGCAGGTGGCGCTCCACGTTGTTGTATTTATAAGTGACGAGCCAGTCCATAAAACGGGCCTCATGTATTTCGGCAGTAAGTCTTGACTATAGCTGCTGAAAAAAACTGCCAACCCGGCGTTACGGCTGTGTGACTGTGTCGGCATTTTTTCTTCAGGCCCCGGCAGTTCATGGCGCACAGGCAGAACTGCAGCAAGATCAGCGCATACGCGTGGGTATACAGCCCCAGATCACCCACAACACATTGCTCAGAATAAAAACCCAAAACCCCATCATCCGGCGGCGCGCGCTTCGTGCGCCAATCAGCCAGGCGGCTATTACCGTGACGGCCATGGCCGGCCACTGCAAAAGATCGAGATAGCCCATCGTGCTGCGTTTTCCTCTGGTCTTCAAAAGGCGACGGCAACGAAACGCCGCGCTTAATTTTGTGACCGTAGGGAGGAAAAAATGAGCGGGGATTTTGATAATTGGTACGGCGGGCGGGCTGAACAGGCGCAAACAGCTCGAGGATAAAGCTACTCCCACAGCAACGAACAATCCGTGGGAGAGGCTTTAGCCTCGATGGATCAGGCCGGCAACGCCGCCTTTGTCTTGCGCGACGAAACGCATCATCCACTCGGCAACAGCCGCGCCTTGATGGTCGTGCTGCAAGCTGTCGATACCGGACTTATAGATTTCTTCGCCCAGGTGCTGCTGGCGAATTTCCAGCAAGGCGCGGGAATAATCGTGAATAAATTCCGGGTGCCCCTGGAAGCACAGCACCTGGTCATTGATGCGGTACGCGGCGATGGGGCAGAACGCGCTGGAAGCAATTACCGTCGCGTCTTTGGGCAACGCGGTGACTTGGTCCTGATGGCTGATGAGCAAGGTCAACTCATCCATCGCAGGGGTCATCCAGCTCGGCTGCTCGGCCACTTGGTAGCGGTGGGTACCGACGCCCCAGCCCTGATGCGCCCGCTCGCTTTTACCGCCCAGCAGCAGCGCCAACAACTGATGGCCAAAGCAAATGCCCAGCAGCTTGTCGCCGCGCTGATAGCGGTCGAGCAAGTAAGTTCTGAGGGTTTCGATCCAGGGATCCGTGCCAAACGAATCGGCTTTGCTGCCGGTGACCAAATAGGCATCGAAGCGCTCGTCATCTGCCGGGTAGTTGCCCTCCACCACGTTGTAGGTGACGAACTCGGCGGCAATTGGCTGGCGAGCGAAGAGCTGCTCGAACATCCGGCCATAGCTCTGATATTGGTCAACCAGTTCCGGACGCAGAATGTCTGTTTCCAGAATGCAGATACGTAACGACATAAGGGATTTCCTGAAGCGATGTAGGTTATGGCCAGCTGTTTGTTTTATTTAACATAGCGGCGCGCGCAAGGAAACCCATAAACCACGGCTTATCTCGCTTTCGCGGTTTTAATTGTGAATCCACAGTGGGAAATGCGGCGGCCGTTGTCGTCAATAAAATTTTACGAACTGACCCATTTTCCTGAGCAAGGCCGCGCGTCCATATCGCTGGCTCGATAGCGCCGCTGCGCTGTATCACTGGCTTCGATAGTCACCATCGTGCCCTTTCACTTCTGGCCGCTGCGACGCTCGGCAATCATGCAACCCATCGGGCAACACCGCCCCCCTAGCATGAGGAAAACCGCCATGAACAAATTCGGAGCCATCGCCAGCCTTGTAGCCGCCTCGGCCTTTGCCAGCCACTTGAATGCCGAGCTGTATCGCCACAGCGACAAAACCCCTGCCCCGGCAAAAACCGAACAAAAACCTGCACGTCATTAATGCAACGCGGCTCAACAAGGAGAACGCCATGGGCAGCATGTTCAGCGAAACCGGTAAAAACGCCTATGGCGTGACCTACGCCACCCTCGACGAAAACGGCCTGCACTTTGAAACCGAACTGGCCATTCAGCTTATGGATGGTCACCTTGTCACCCTGAAGATGCCGACGCAGATCAGCGAACGCGAGGCGATCAGCCGGTTGGTACGAGGAGCGAATGCGGGGCGCTGAACTTCGCCGCAGCCCTTCTTTTATTCAGCAACTCGCCTCGTCCTCTCTCCCCGCTCGCCCGCTCTAAGGCGATAATACCCGCCGCATTCGCCTAGAGCCCTCTCCCCTCATGTTTGAAATCCAACCCTTCGACCCTGCCACCTATCGCCAGCAAACCCGCCGCAGCACGGTGATCGTGGCGGTGATATTCGTGGCCATGGCCATGCTGTTGTCCAGCCTGGCGGTGCTGCTGTTTGGCACGCCGGGCGGCGACAATTTCCGTTGGAATGCCGGCGGCGTGGCGTTGGCGGTGGTGCTGTGCGCCGCACTGTTCAAGGTCAAGTTGTGGTCGCAGCCGTGGATGAGCGCAGCGGTGTATGGCTGGCGTCTGAAGCGCGCGCTGATGAGCGTGACCAATGTGATGCACGACGTGGAGGCCGGCGTAAACGCGCAGAACCCGGAGGCCATGAAGTTGCTGCGTTTCTACCACCAGGGCCTGACGCAGATGTACCTGCTGGAAGCCAATACCAGTTCGCTCAGCCAGGTAACCGCTGAAATTGCCGCCCATAAAGAAGCCATGCAGGCGCTCGGACTGGAAACCGACCAGCCGCGTCTGAACCCCCAGTGGCTACTGGCAGTCAACGGGTTGGGCTGAGGCAAAATAACCGCCAATCGCACCGTCGAAAATTTCTCGAACCATTTTCTGCAGCCGCCGCTCTGAATTGGGCCAAGCCGTATTGCCGGCCCATTTCTCGTGGCACTGGTCTGAAAGGATGCACCATGAACACCCCCGTCCCTGATTCGCTGACCGACGCCGTAGCGCGCTGTGCCGACGAACCGATCCATATTCCCGGCGGCATTCAGCCCCATGGATTTTTGATCGTGGTCGCGGCAACGGACTTGGCAGTGCAACAGGTCAGTGAAAACGTCCGCCAGTGGCTTGGGCTCGAGGCGCAGAGCCTGCTGGGTTTATCGCTGAGCGAGCTGATCGATGAGCCGGAGTTACCGGCGCGGCTCGCCGGGCTCTCGGATGAAGACCGCAACCCCTTCCATCTTGGCGATGTGCGTTTTGTTATGGGCACGGCACAGGCCTGCTCGTTCGCGCTGATGGGCCATCGCAACGACGATCAGCTGATTCTCGAATTCGAGCAGGCCAGCAATGCTGGCGAGGCTTACGGTGTTCTGTATCCCTTGATGCGCACCTTTGTTGCCGAGCTGCATGCGGCGAACACCATCGAGGCCATCTGCCAGTTGGCGGTCAATGAGTTGAGCCGGATTACCGGCTTTGGCCGCGTCAAAGCCTACCGGTTCGATGAAGCCGGCAATGGTGACGTGCTGGCCGAACGCGCCGAGCCGGGTTACGCCAGCTACCTGGGCCATCAGTTCCCCGCCTCGGATATCCCGGCCCAGGCCCGCGCGCTGTATTGCAAGAACCTGATTCGGCTGATTCCCGATGCCAATTACACGCCCTCGCCCCTGATTCCCGCGTTGAACCCGGTCGATCAGCAGCCGCTGGATTTGGGCTTCGCCTCGCTGCGCAGCGTGTCGCCGGTGCATCTGCAATACATGCGCAACATGGGCACCCTGGCCTCGATGTCGGTGTCGATTGTGGTGCGCGATCGCCTGTGGGGGTTGATCTCGTGTCATGACAGCGAGCCGCGTCTGCTCAGCCACAAAACCCGCACCACCTGTGAGTTGTTGGCGCGCATTCTGGCGTTGCAAATCGACGCCAGCGAAGCGGCTGAGTTGGCGCACCGCAAGTTGGAATTGCGCCATCTGGTCGTGCGGCTGTTGGCCGGTATGGCCGATTACGACAGCGTGACCGAAGGCTTCCAGCGCTTGCCCGACGTGGTGCTGGCGTTCGCCCAGGCCCAAGGCGCCGCCGTGGTGACGGCCGATACGTGCGTCACGGTCGGCAACGCGCCGGCCGACGAACACATCATGGAGCTGGCCACGTGGCTCGGGGGCCAGAAGGGCGGCCTTTTGTTCAGCAGCGACAATCTCGGTCGCGATGTGCCGCATTTACCGCACCTGGCGGCTCACAGTGCCGGCGTGCTGGCGGTGTCGATTTCCAAGCTGCACGCTCATTACCTGATGTGGTTCCGGCCCGAGCGCGTGCAGACAGTGAAATGGGCCGGGCAGCCGAATAAAACACTGGATTTAACCAGCGGCGCCCTTTCCCCGCGCAACAGTTTCGACACCTGGCGCGAAGAGCTGCGCGGGTACTGCGCGCCGTGGGACGCGGCTGAATGCGAAGGTGCGCGGAGCTGCGCAACGCCGTGCTGGGCATCGTGCTGCGCAAGGCCGAAGAGATGGCGATGCTGGCTGGCGAACTGCGCGAGAGCAACAAAGAGCTGGAGTCGTTCTCGTACAGCGTGTCCCACGACTGCCGCGCCGCTGCGCCACATCGCCGGCTACACCGAACTGCTCGGTGAGCTTGAAGGTCAGCAGCTGAGCGAGCGCGGCAAGCGTTTCCTGGTGAACATCAGCGATGCCGCGCGTTTCGCCGGCGTGCTGGTGGACAACCTGCTGAGCTTCTCGCAAATGGGCCGCGCCGCGCTGCACATGACGGACGTAGATCTGGGCGCGCTGGTCAGTTCCATTCGCGAGGAAATGCGCCCCGACTACGAGCAACGCGACGTAGAGTGGCGCATCCAGCCGCTGCCCGTCGTGGTAGCCGACGCCGCCTTTATTCACATGGTGCTGCGCAATCTGGTCAGCAATGCCCTCAAGTATTCCAGCCGCCGCGACAAGGCGGTGATCGAGATGGGCGCTGAGCAGCGCGCTGATGAAATCGTGGTGTTTATCCGCGATAACGGCGTCGGCTTCGACATGCAGTACAGCAACAAGCTGTTCGGTGTATTCCAGCGTTTGCATCGCATGGAAGAGTTCGAAGGCACCGGCATTGGCCTGGCCAAAGTGTGCGCCGCATCATCGAACGCCATGGCGGCCACGTGTGGGCCGAAGGCCGTATCGACCATGGCGCCACGTTCTATTTCGCCTCTACCCCGACTGACTTACAACACTCCACTTGATGACCGGAAAGACTGATGCTCAAACCCATCCTTCTCGTTGGAAGACAACCCCAACGATCTGGAACTGACTCTGGTCGCGCTGGAGCGCAGCCAGTTGGCCAACGATGTTGTGATTAAACGCGACGGCGCCGAAGCGCTGGATTACCTGCTGCGACGTGGTGATTACGAGAGCCGCGCAGACGGCAATCCGGCCGTGCTGTTGCTCGACTTGAAGTTGCCCAAGGTCGACGGTCTGGAAGTGCTCAAAACCGTGCGCGAAACCCCGGCGCTGCGCAGCATTCCGGTGGTCATGCTGACCTCCTCTCGCGAGGAACCCGATCTGATGCGCGCCTATGAAATGGGCGTGAACGCGTATGTGGTCAAGCCGGTGGAATTCAAAGACTTCGTGGCGGCGATTTCCGATCTGGGGATTTTCTGGGCCGTTCTCAATGAACCACCGCCCGGCTCGTTGCGTCTGAACCGCACCCGCAAGCACGACGACCAGCACGACTGACCTAGGAACCTTGATGCCCGCGTCAACACACATCCGTATTTTGTTGATTGAGGACAGCCCGCACGATGCGGAACTGGCTCAGTTAGCACTGGAGCGCAGTGGTTACACCCTCGATGTCGAATTGGTCTACGACCAGATTGGTGTCGTTGAAGCCCTGGAGCGACGCGAGTTTGATCTGATTCTGGCCGACTTCATTCTGCCGGGGTTCTCCGGCAGCCAGGCGTTGCAGGAAGCCCGGCGTTTGGCCGCGCAAACGCCTTTTATCTTCCCTTTCCGGTGTGTACGGCGAAGAAAACGCCGTCAACATGATGCGCGCCGGCGCCGTCGACTACGTGCTCAAACAAAACCTCTCGCTACTGCCCAAGGCGGTCAACCGCGCCCTGGCGGAAGTGAATGAGCGGCGCCGTCGGCAGCAGGCGGAGCAGGCGTTGCAGGAGGTTGGCGTGCGCGCCCGTCTGGCCGTGGAAGCGGCTGGCCTGGGCATGTGGGATTACGAGCCCAGCAGCGGCGAACTGCGCTGCGACCACCGCTACCGCGCCATGTGCGGGCTGGACGCCGACGAAACGCTGGACATGAGCGTGTTCGAACGCCTCTGCCACCCCGACGATTTGCCGGCGCTGCGGGCACGCATTCAAGCGGTGACCAGCGACCCGCATCACCCCGATTTCGCCACGCCCTACCGCATTCATTTGTCGGACGGCCGCGAGCGCTGGCTGGAAATGCGTGGCCAGGCATTCTTTGAAGGCGCGCAGTGCACGCGCTTTGTCGGCGTGGTGATGGACATCACCGAGCAGCGCGCCGCCACCGAAGCGCTGAAGCAAATGAACGAAACACTCGGCGAGCGCGTGCAAGAGCGGACCCGCGAACGTGACCGCACGTGGGAGCTGTCCCGCGACTTGGCTCGCTGTGACAGGGTTCGATTCCATCACGCTGGCAGTTAACCCCGCCTGGCAGAGCATCCTCGGTTGGCGTCAGGATGAATTGCTCGGGCTGCCCTTGGTCGCCCTGACCCATCCTGACGACGTGCGCAGCAGCCGTGTGGCGATGGCCACCGTGCGGCGCGGCAAGGTGGCGGACCGCTTCGTCAACCGCTTGCGTCACTGTGACGGCGGTTATCGCTGGATTTCCTGGAGCGCGGTGCCAGACGGCGGCCGTGCCTACGTGGCAGGCCGGGATATCACCAGCGAAATCGCCAGCATCGACAAGCTGGCCGACGCCAACGCCGCGTTGCGCAAGCAGATTCAGGAACGGGAAAAAGTTGAAGCAACCGCTCCGGCAAATGCAACGCCTGGAGGCGGTTAGCCAACCTCACCGCTGGCGTTGCGCACGATTCCAACAACCTGTTGACCGTGATTCTGACCAGCGCCACGTTCTTGCAGCGCGACCTGGAACGCGGCGTGGCGCCTGAAACCAGCCTGCGGCGGGTTAACCATATCCGTACCGCTGGCGAGCGCGGTGCCACATTGACCAGCCAGCTGCTGGCCTTCGCCCGTCGTCAGCAATTGGCGCCCGCGCCGCTGAACCTCAACGAAACCTTGAGCAACCTGCACACCTTGCTCAAAAGCACGCTGGGCGGGCGCATTAGCGTGGCGATTCAGGCGCAGTCCGACCTCTGGCACGCCTTGGTCGACCCAACGCAGATCGACACGATCATCCTGAATCTGGCGATCAACGCCCGCGACGCCATGAAAGACGGCGGACAGTTGGTGCTGGCCACCGCCAACGTCACCATCAGCCAGCCAGCACAGAGCGCCAAGAACCGTGGGCCCGGCGACTACGTGATGCTGTCGGTATCGGACACCGGAACCGGCATGGAGCTGCAGGAAGTGCTGCAAAAAGCCTTCGAACCCTTCTTCACCACCAAGGAAGTGGGTAAAGGCTCCGGCCTGGAGCTTGGCGCAGGTGTTCGGTTTGCCTGCCAAGCAATCGGGGTGGCGGCGTCACGGATTTTCACCGAAGTGGGTCGTGGGCACCACGGTGCAGGTGTATTTGCCACGCTTGCCGAACCGCAAGTTCTCAACCCGGTGGCGGCCGATCAGGCGGGCGACAGCCCAGCAGTTGCTCTGCGGCGAGCACCACATTTTGCTGGTCGACGATGACCCTTCGGTACGCGACGTCACGGCGCAGATGCTTCGGCGCCTGGGATTTGAAGTCACCGGGAAGCAGAGTCCGGGCGCCCACACGCTGCACTTGTTGACCAGCGTAGAGGTGGATTTACTACTCGTCGACTTCGCCATGCCCGGCATGAACGGCGGCGAACTGGCCCGGGTGGTGGCGGTGCAGCAACCTCAGCTGCCGATCATGTTTATCAGCGGTTATGCCGAACTCGACTCCGTGGGCCTCGGCGACAGCCCGGTGATCCAAAAGCCGTTTACCGAAGAGCAACTGGTGCGCAAGATTCTGCAAGCCTTGCGCGCCGTGGTGCCCAAGCATGGATAACGTGCGCGCACGCCTACGCGAGGCCGGTGCCGGCTGCATCAAGAGGTTGATGACGCCTTCTCGGCGCTGTCTGTGGAAACTGCCGACGGTTATCGCCACTTTCTGCAAGCCCACGCTGCTGCGCTGTTCAGCCTCGAATACTGCTTGGAACAGAACGGCATCGAGCGTTTCCCCGGCACCGACGATTGGCCGCAGCGTCGGCGCAGCGATGCCCTGCGTGCGGACCTCGCAGCACTCAGCTGCCGCCCCGTTGCGCCGCTGTCGGCGCGCAGCAGCGCGGCTTGAAAGCGTGGTGCTGGGGGCGCGGCGTATGTGCTGGAAGCGCTCACTCCTGGGCGGCCATGTGCTCGCTCGGCGCGTGCAAGCCGCGCAGCCAGGCGCGCCTATGCGTTATTCTGGCCCACGCCGCCACGCCTGGTCTCTGGCCGCGCTTTTTTGCAGCGGCTGGAAAACCACGCGCAGCACTGGCTGACTGAGCGCGAACTGCAGCGCGGCGGACAGAAGCATTTGAGCTTTTACAGGCGGCTCTGCGGCAATTGACGGCTGTCGCTTAAGGGCCTGACGACGGTGCGTTGCGGCTCAGCTAAGCTCGAATTGTCCAGCCCCTGCCCTTCCCTTTAGAGAACGCTGCCATGTTCAAAGCACACAAATCGATCGCCTTTATTCGCCTGCCTGACCCTGGCGATGGGTTCTGTTTCCGCGGCACTCGCCGACCCTGGCAACGGCAAGGGCAAAAACAACGGCAACGGCCATGGTGGCGAACATGCGCAGGGCGGGAAGAATAAGGACGGCGGCGGTAACGAAGGGCATGGCGGCGGCCCCAGCGTGGACCGCAACTCTATCTACGGCCTGCTGGGCGGCCACCGCGACTATTGGGCCCAGGCCCAGCCGCCTGCCCCCGGCATTCAGAAGAACCTCGCCCGCGGCAAACCGCTGCCACCGGGCATCGCCAAAAAACTCGACGGTCGCCTGCTCGGTCAGCTGCCGCGCTACGAGGGTTATGAATGGCGGCAAGTCGGCACCGACCTGATTTTGGTCGCCATCGCCACCGGCATTATTTATGAGGTGCTCAACGGCGCGTTCGACTAAGAAGCGCGCCGTGCGGGGTGGGTTTCAGATCAGATTGTTGCTGCTTGGCCAGTTCGACCAGTTCGAGAATGTTGCCGACCTGAAGCTTGCTGATGAGTCGGCTTTTGTACGTGCTCACGGTTTTCTCGCTCAGCAGCAGCTCATCGGCGATGTCCTTGATCCGATGGCCCGTCGCCAGGCTACGCAGCACGGTCATTTCGCGGTCGGACAGGGTTTCCAACAACTCCTTCTCCGAAGCCAACTGACCGCTGCCATCGACCGAGGAATACTCGGTGACGGAAACAACTTGTAGCCCGACATCACCGTTTGCACGGCGTTGGTGAGCTGCTTCAAGTCGCTGTCTTTAGCTACGAACCCCGACGCGCCGGCTCGCACAACGAACCGCGTAGCGGCTGGCATCCAGGCCCGAGAACACAATGATTTTGGGCGGATTGGCCTGCGCGTGAACCCGCTGAAGCACGGCGAAGCCATCAAGCTGCGGCATGTCCATGTCCAGAATGACCAGATCCGGCGAGAGACTGCGTAAAGGCTTACCACCTCAACGCCGTTGCTGGCCTCACCAATCACCTCGTGACCTGCGGTTTCCAACATCATCCGTGTAGCCATGCGGATAACCTCATGGTCGTCAGCAATCAAAACTTTCGCCACGCTGCACCTCGATCCGTAGATGGCACTGTCCATGGCCCACCTGGCCATGCCATCTGATCGTAGTCGCAATGTCGGATTTGTGTAGGAAGAGGCGAATTTAAGCGTACGACCGTGCCATAAAACCAGCGGGCGTCAGAAACAGCAAAGGCCTACCCGCATCGCTGCGGATAAGCCTTGTGTTGGAAGTGGTGCCCGGAGCCGGGGTCGAACCGGCACGTTCAAAGAACGAGGGATTTTAGGTCCCTTGCGTCTACCAATTTCGCCATCCGGGCGATGGTGTGTGGCAGCGGCCAATGGCGGTGCTGCGGCACAGAACGAGGGCGGAATATATACAGCCATCGTGCGTGAGGCAAGCTTCAAGGCATGTAGGAATTGGTCAGCCCTAAAAAGAAAAAACCCCGTAGATCAACGAGCTACGGGCCTTTCTATAATGGAGGCCGAGGTCGGAATCGAACCGGCGTAAGCGGATTTGCAATCCGCGGCATAACCATTTTGCTACTCGGCCTCAAAACGAAGACGCCGCAAACTGCGGCGTCAACGTCAACAAACTGGAGCGGGAAACGAGACTCGAACTCGCGACCCCGACCTTGGCAAGGTCGTGCTCTACCAACTGAGCTATTCCCGCGTCTTGGTGACGGGCGCCATTCTATAGAAACCAAACATCCCGTCAACCCCTTGATTCAAAAAACTTTATTTATTCCGATTGGGGTTCAGGTGCGGCCAGGCGGCGATCAGGTAATGCACCATCGACCACAACGTCAGCCCCGCCGCGACGATCAGCAGAGCAAAGCCAATCACCACTCGCACGGTTTCCGACGGCGGGCTCGCCAGCAGAATAACCAGGGCCAGCATCTGCGCCGCGGTCTTCCATTTGCCCAGGTTCGACACCGCAACATGCGCGCGAGCGCCGAGCTCGGCCATCCATTCGCGCAAGGCCGAGATAACGATTTCGCGCCCGATGATGATCGCTGCCGGCAGGGTCAGCCAAATGGTGTGGTGCTCTTCCACCAGCACCACCAAGGCCACGGCGACCATCAATTTGTCGGCTACCGGATCGAGAAAAGCGCCAAACGGGGTGCTCTGCTCCCATCTGCGGGCCAAATAACCGTCCAGCCAATCAGTCGCCGCTGCCACTGCAAATACCGCGCTGGCCGCCAGGTAGCTCCAGGAAAACGGTAGATAAAACAGCAACAGGAAGATCGGAATCAGCAGAACGCGCAGAACGGTAAGCAGGTTGGGGATATTCATCGGCACAACTAGGCTGCGAGGTGAGCGGGCATTCTACTCGCTGTGCAAGGCCGCATAAATCGACTCGGCGAGCTTTTTACTAATTCCAGGCGCTTTGGCAATCTCATCGCTGCTGGCGCGCTTTAATTCCTGCAGTCCGCCGAAGTGGTTGAGTAACTCGCGGCGGCGTTTCGGCCCAACGCCTGGCACTTCTTCCAGATTCGACGTGCGCCGTGTCTTGCCGCGCCGGGCGCGGTGACCGGTGATGGCGAAGCGGTGCGATTCATCGCGGATCTGCTGAATTAAATGCAGCGCCGGCGAGTTGCCGGGCAAGGTGAATTCGTGGGCCGCGTCGTTCAGGTACAAGGTTTCCAGGCCGGGTTTGCGCGTTACGCCCTTGGCCACGCCGAGCAGAATCAGGTCCGGCACAGCCAGCTCCTGCAAGACCTCGCGCGCCATCGACAGCTGGCCCTTACCGCCATCGACCAAGAGGATATCGGGCAACTTGCCCTCGCCGTCTTTGATCTTGCTGAAACGCCGCGTCAGCGCCCGATGCATCGCCGCGTAGTCGTCGCCGCCGGTAACGCCTTCAATGTTGTAGCGCCGATAGTCGGACTTCAGCGGCCCCTCGGCCCAAACACCACGCACGAAGCCACGGTCGCTTCGCCGCTGGAGTGGCTGATGTCGAAGCACTCCATGCGCTGGGGAATTTCATCCATGTTCAGCGCCTGCGCCAGAGGCTTCGAAGCGGGCGGCGATGTGCTGACGGTCAGCGAGGCGCGAAGCCAGCGCCAGCTCGGCGTTGGTCACCGCCAACTGCTGCCACTTCGCTCGGGTGCCGCGAACTTTGTAGCTGATCGCCAACTCACGGCCGCGCAGCGATTGAATCGCTTCGATAAGCACGGGGAAGTCTTCATGGTCGGTGTTGACGATCAACTCGGCCGGTAGATCGCGCTCATGGCTGCCGAGGTAATACTGCGCAAGGAACGCGGCGAGCACCTCCCCCACGCCCTCCTCAATCGCGACCTGCGGGTAAAAATTTTTACTGCCCAACACGCGACCACCCCGCACGCTGATCAGATGCACGCAGGCACCGCCGGGATTGACCATCGCGGCAATCACATCGACATCGCCATTGCCGCCCTCCATGCTTTGCTGGTCCTGAACTCGGCGCAGCAAGCCGATTTGATCGCGCAATTCGGCCGCCCGCTCGAATTGCAAATTCATCGCTGCCTGTTCCATGCCGGTAGACAACTCGTCGGTAAGCGCATTACTGCGCCCTTCCAGGAACATCACCGAATGACGCACGTCTTCAGCGTATTCCTCAGCCGTCACCAAGCCGGCCACGCACGGCCCCTTGCAGCGTTTGATCTGGTACTGCAAGCACGGACGGGTGCGGTTTTGAAGTAACTGTCTTCGCACTGGCGGACCAGAAAAGTCTTCTGCAGCAGGCTCAGACTTTCGCGGATCGCACCGGCGCTGGGGTATGGACCGAAGTAGCGACCCTTCAGCTTCTTGGCCCCACGGTGAATGCTCAGGCGCGGGAACGGACCATCGGACAAGAACACGTAGGGATAGGATTTGTCGTCGCGCAACAGAATGTTGTACGGCGGCCCGCCATTGCTTGATCAGGGTTTGCTCAAGCAGCAGCGCTTCGGTTTCGTTGGCGGTGATGGTGGTTTCGATCTGCGCGATCTTGGCCACCAGGGCAGCGGTCTTCGGCGCCAGTCCGGTTTTGCGGAAGTAACTGGCCAGGCGTTTTTCCAGATTCTTGGCTTTGCCCACATACAGCAGCTTCGCCTCGGCATCGAACATTCGATACACGCCGGGGCGGCCACTGCTGGTCGCCAGAAACGCGCTGGCGTCAAACGGTTCGCTCATTTCAACTGGTGGCATCGACCATCCCGTGACGCACCGCCAACAAGGCCAGCTCTACGTCACTGGTGATTTCCAGCTTTTCGAAAATGCGATAGCGGTAGGTGTTCACGGTTTTCGGTGAGAGGCAGAGCTTGTCGGAAATGGTTTGTACTTTTTGGCAACCGGCGATCATTAACGCGATTTGGATTTCCCGCTCAGACAATAGGTCGAACGGCGAACCACTGGTTTGTGGTTGGAACGATTTCAGCGCCAGCTGCTGGGCAATTTGCGGGCTGATGTAACGCTGCCCGCCAAACACCATACGAATGGCTTGGACCATCTCTTCCAGCGCCGCGCCCTTGGTCAGATAACCTGCCGCGCCGGCTTGCAGCAAACGCGTCGGAAACGGGTCGTCTTCACAGACTGTGACGGCGATGACTTTCATATCGGGGTGACTGCGCAGCAGCTTGCGGGTGGCTTCAAGACCGCCGATGCCTGGCATTTTGATGTCCATCAGGACGACGTCCGGTTTGACCTCGCGCGCCTTCTTCAGCGACTCCTCCCCCGAGTCGGCCTGACCGACAACCTGAAGGCCGTCGATATCGTCGAGCATGCGCGTAATACCGGTTCGAACCAGATCGTGGTCATCGACCACTAGCACCCTAATCAAGCGACACCTCTTGCGCGTCAAAGCCGCTTGGCGAAGCGGTCTTATGGGAAGGCGGACACCTTAACAAAATCTCCTTACATGGCCTAGCTTGGCGCATATCAGTCAAATAGCCAACGCCAGAATCTTGGACGCGTGCGCGCGTTTGCCACGCAAAACTAGCGCCGTCGCGCATCCTTGAAGCCCGGAGGTGGCGCTGCTCGAAATATGACTTTAGGCTTCGGGTATGACTGACAACGCCAATACCGCGCCCCTGTCGCCACCTGAACGCATCATTGTCGCCGACGATCACCCGGTGTTTCGCGATGGCCTGAGCCGTATCGTGCAGCGCGTCTTCCCCCAGGCAGCCGTGCAAGAAGCCAGCGATATGGCCGATGTACTGCGGCTGGCTCATGACGGCCCAGCACCTAGCATTTTCTTGCTCGACCTGCTGTTTCCCGGGCAGTCGCCGCAAGCGATCAGCGCATTGCGGACGTCCTTCAAGCGCAGTTCCATCGTCATCGTCTCGATGGTCGACGACCGAGGGCTGATCGATGAGGTGATGGCCGCTGGCGCCGATGGTTTTATCGGCAAAGCCACGCCGCCTGATGAAATCGTCCAAGCGCTGCTGGCGGTACGTGCGGGGGAATTCGTTTTGGCCACTGGGCCTGCCGGGCTACCAGCGTTTATCAGACATGGCAGCGTGCTGGATCAACTGACACCGCGACAACGGGAAGTGTTGGTGCTAGTGGCTCGCGGTCTGTCCAACAAAGAAATTGCGCGGGAGCTGGCTATTTCGCCGTTCACGGTGCGCATTCATGTGTCTTCCCTGCTGCACATTCTGGACGTGACGACGCGCACCGCCGCCGCTGCACTCGCGGCAAAAGCCGGGCTTAACTGAAGGCTACGACGCCTGCTCCGCCAGTTTCAGCGCCACCAGCAGCGACCGCAGCTCCGCCGGATGAACCGGTTTTGGCAGCACCGGAATGGCCGGATCATTCACCGCTTCCTGCACGCGCCGCACGTCGTGGCCGGTGACGATGATCGCCGGAATATTGCGCCCGCTAAGTTGGCGCACATAGGTGATGCAGTCCGCGCCGGACGCCTCGGTATCCAGATCGAAATCGGTGATCACCAGGTCGTAGGGGTTATGGCTGCGCGGAATCGAGGTGTAACTGTCCACGTTGCAGCCCCACTTCTGCAGCAAGGTGGCGGTCGCCAACAACACGTTGTCGTCATCCTCAATCAAGCACACGCGCAAGCCGCCGAGCATTGGCGATGCCACAGGCCGAAGCGGCGCCGCAGAGCTATGGACGGCGGGTACCGAAACCGGCTCCAGGCCGTCGATCGCCACTACGGTTCCGCTGCCCACGGTGGAGCGAATGCGGATGGACAACCCCATCAGTTGCCCCAGGCGTTTGACGATGGCAAGCCCCAGCCCCATGCCCTCCACGTCTTTGCCACGGGCCTGACGCACGCGGTAGAACTCGTCGAAAATGCTGCCCAGATGCGCTTCGGCGATGCCGATGCCTTTGTCATACATTTCGATGCAAAGCTGGTCACCGCGCCGTCGACAGCCAATCAGCAACGGCCGGCCCGGCGCATATTTCAGCGCGTTGGTGAGCAGGTTTTGCAGCATGGTGGTGAGCAAACCGGGGTCGGCGTGAACGTAGGTCGGCGGGCAATGAACGCGGATCGCCACGCCCGCCCAGCGCGCGGCCTCGGCGTTCTGCTGCACCAGTTGCTGCAGCAAGGTGTGCAGCGCCAGGGTTTCGGGGTGCGGCGTGACGCGACCGCTGTCCAGCGAGTACATGTCAAGAATTGTGCGAAACAGGCGAGAGACGCTGTGCAGCGACTTGTCGACGTTGTCCACCAGGCGCTGTTGCTCAGCGTCTAGCCGGCCATCGCGAAGGCAAGCGGTAAACAGGCTTATCGAGTGAATGGGCTGACGTAAATCGTGGCTGGCCTGCGCCAGAAATTGCGACTTGGCCTGGTTCGCCGCGCGCTCAGCCTCGGCGGCTTCGTGGGCGCGCTTGAGCAGCGCGTACATATAACCCGGCACCATCAGCGTGGTGATGATCAGCGTAATGGTCATGAACGGTTGCGCCTGCCAGTACGCCGAGCTGCTGGCGGTAATGGCCAGCGACGCTATCGCCATGGCCGTCGCCACCAATAAATAGCGTGGCCCGTAGCGCAAGCCGTAGCCAACCGTCACCCATAGCAGAATGCCGTACACCGGCAACATGGCGGCGCCGCCCACCGCCATGGTCAGCGTAATGCAACTGAAGTCGGTGAGCAGCGTAAAGGCGCGCCGCACCGGGTGCTCGCCGGGCCGCCGGCAGATGTCCCACCACAGCAGCAACGACAGCGCAAAGAACAACAAACCGAAGCAGGCGACCAGCCAGGCAAGCTCACGGTCGATGATGGATTGGAAATACACCCAAAACATGTAGCTGACAGTGATCGGCGTAATGATCAAACGCACCGCCGCCTGGGCGCGTTCGGTGTCGTACGGGCGACGCGCGCGCGTAGGCATAAGCAATCCTTGCAAAACCGACTGAACAGATGCCCCTCACCCTAAGCGGTCGCATCCTTGAGGACAAGACGCTAGCAGGCTTGCAGGGCCGAGCGCCGTAGTACACCCGTACTATTCCTCGTGCCTACAGGGCGCTCATAGACTTCCTGCCTTCGCTTCGGCATTCGGTCGAGGCCCGGTCTCCGATAACCCGGCAAACCAGAGGGAACTGCAAATGAAGATCAAGGGAACACTGAGCGCATTGTTCGTTTTGCCCGTGCTGGCCACGCTCGCCGGCTGCTTGCCGCAAAACACCCAAACCCAAGGCCTGAACAACGTACAAACGGCGAACGGCCCATGCGCACCGAATACCACGGCCGACTTGATCTCAACCGGTCGCAGCCTATTGGCCATCACCAACTCGGTGCTGGAAACCCAGCAAAACCTGAGCGGCAATTCTGCCGGTTACGCACAACGCGTCCAGGCCGCCGAGCATGCGCAGAAGGTTGATCAGGGCAACAAGGTCCTCGACAACGTGGAGTCGCTGACAGGCGGCCCAAGCACCGGCTGCGCCCCAACCAGCGCCTCTCGCTAAGCTAAAACGCCGGCAAAAAAAGCCCCGCGTTGCGCGGGGCTTTTCGTTTTCAGATGGCGGAGGCGGTGAGATTCGAACTCACGGACCTGTTACAGTCGGCAGTTTTCAAGACTGCTGCCTTAAACCGCTCGGCCACACCTCCGAAGTGCGGGCGAATCATACCGGAAGGAAACACACTGTCAAACTCTGCGGGTTGGCAGCTACAAGTGCTCTGTTATGATCGCCAAGACTACGGTCACGGAACCCAACAAGCCGTCTATTCAGGAGTGTCGCCATGCACGAACAAGATTACGCACTCGGCCACGCGCAGGTCGAGCAGCAAGAAGTCAGCCGCGTACTGCGCAACACCTACGGGCTGCTGGCCCTCACCCTCGCCTTCAGTGGCGTGGTTGCGTTTTTTGCCCAGCAGATGCGCGTTCCCTATCCCAATATTTTCGTCGTTCTGATCGGCTTCTACGGTCTGTTTTTCCTCACCGTAAAACTGCGTGATTCCGCCTGGGGTCTGGTTTCCACCTTCGCCCTTACCGGCTTCATGGGTTACACGCTCGGTCCGATCCTTAACCGTTATCTGGGTATGGCCAACGGTCCGGAGCTGATCAGCTCGGCCTTCGCCATGACCGCTCTGGTGTTCTGCGGCTTGTCGGCTTATGTGCTCACCACCCGTAAAGACATGAGCTTCCTGGCCGGTTTTATCACCGCCGGTTTCTTCGTATTGCTCGGCGCGGTGCTGGTCAGCATGTTCTTCCAGATCAGCGGTCTGCAGTTGGCAATCAGCGCGGCGTTCGTGCTGTTCTCGTCGGCCTGCATCCTGTTCCAGACCAGCCAGATCATTCATGGCGGCGAGCGCAACTACATTATGGCGACCGTCAGCTTGTACATTTCGATCTACAACCTGTTCATCAGCCTGCTGCAAATTTTCGGCATCATGAGCAGCGACGACTGATTCAGGCGTCGTAGAAAAAGCCCGCTTCGGCGGGCTTTTTTATGTCTGAAATCGGCAAAGCGCCGTATTATTCCGCCTGTTTTTTCTGATCGGTCAGCGCCATGAAATTCGCTATCGCCCTGTTCTCTGCGCCCCACGCGCCCTCATCACGACGCGCTTTGCGTTTCGCCGAGGCGGTGCTGGCCGGCGGTCACGAGATTGTGCGGGTGTTCTTTTATCAGGACGGTGTCTACAGCGCCGCCGCCACGCCGGTTTCCCCGCAGGACGAACTGGACACCGCTGCCGCCTGGTCAACCTTCATTGCCACCCACACCCTCGACGGCGTGGTGTGCATCGCCGCCGCCCTGCGCCGCGGCGTGTTGAACGAAGAAGAAGCCCAACGCTAGCGAACGCAGCGCCGCCAGCCTGGCCAAGCCGTGGGAGCTTTCCGGCCTGGGCCAGTTGCATGAAGCGGCGCAACTCGCTGACCGCCTCGTCTGCTTCGGAGGGCCGTGAAGTGTCCAAGTCTTTGCTGATTATTTGCCGCCAGGCCCCGTGGTCCGGCCCCGGTGCGCGTGAAGCGTTGGACATTGCCCTGGCGGGCGGCGCGTTCGATTTGCCCATCAGCCTGCTGTTTCTCGACGATGGCGTGTTCCAGCTGCAATCCGCTCAGCAGGCCGTTGCGGTGCAACAAAAAGACCTCACCGCCAACCTGCAAGCGCTGCCCTTGTTTGGTGTCGACGCTTTGTACGCGTCCACCCGCAGCCTCGACGAGCGCGGCCTGAGCGGCCAACCGTTGAGCCCCGCAGTGGAAGCGCTAGACGACAGCGCCCTCACCGTTCTAATCGCCCAACACGACCAGGTGATCACGCTCTAATGGCCACCCTGCACATGCTCTCTCACTCGCCCTTCAGCGACTCCCGCCTGGTCAGTTGCCTGCGTCTGCTCGGTCCTGGCGACGGCGTTTTACTCACTGGCGATGCCACCTACGCGTTGCAGCCCGACACGGCGCAATGGCAGGCACTAAGCCTGATGCCCGAGAGCATTTCGCTTTACGCGCTGGAGGAAGATTTGCACGCCCGCCACCTTGCCCTGCCGCCGCGCGTAAAAGCGCTCGACTACCCCGGCTTCGTCGAATGCTGCACCGCCTTCGCCAAGGTCAACACCTGGCTATGAACGAACTGATCGTTGAAGACTGCGCCATCGCCCTCGACAAAGACGGCTACCTGGCGAACCACCATGATTGGTCACCTGCCGCCGCCGAAGCGCTGGCCGCACAGGAAGACATCGCCCTGAGCCCCGAGCACTGGGAAGTGTTGAATCTGCTACGTGACTTCTATGCCGAATTTCAGCTGTCGCCGGCAACGCGGCCGCTGATCAAATTTGCCGCCTTGAAGCTGGGCGCCGACAAGGGCAACAGCCTGCACCTCAATCGCCTGTTCAAAGGCACTCCAGCCAAACTCGCCGCCAAACTGGCGGGCCTGCCGAAGCCGACGAATTGCCTATGACCGCCCAACCGCTGACCCTCGTAACCCCCGCCGAGCACCCGTTCGCCCACTACGTGCGCATTCTCGGCAAGGGCAAGCGCGGCGCGCGCAACATGACCCAGGAAGAAGCCCGCGAGGCCATGGGCATGCTCCTCGACGGCAAGGTCGAAGACACCCAGCTCGGTGCGTTTCTGATGCTGATGCGCCACAAGGAGGAAGGCCCGGAGGAATTGGCCGGCTTTACCCAGGCCGTACGCGCGCGGCTGAACGCCCCGGCCATTCAGGTTGACCTCGACTGGCCTTCCTACGCCGGCAAAAAGCGCCATTTGCCGTGGTACTTGCTCGCCGCCAAATGCCTGGCCAACAACGGCGTGCGCATCCTGATGCATGGTGGCGGCGCTCACACGGCCGGCCGCATGTACAGCGAACAAGTGCTCGACGTACTCGGCATCACCTTGTGCCGCGACTGGGCAGCGACCGAACAGGCCCTGGCTCAGCACAACCTCGCCTTCTTCCCGCTGCAAGACTGGATGCCGCAACTGCAACGCATGATCGACCTGCGCAACACCCTCGGCTTGCGCTCGCCCATCCACTCCCTAGCCCGCGTGCTAAACCCGCTCAACGCCCGCTGCGGCCTGCAGAGTATTTTCCATCCGGGCTATCAGGCCGCGCATCGCGACGCCAGCCAATTGCTGGGCGACAAAGCCATCGTGATCAAGGGCGACGGCGGCGAAATCGAGATGAACCCCGACGCCACGTCGCACCTTTACGGCACCGAGGGCGGCAGCAGTTGGGATGAAGAATGGCCGCCGTTGTCGCCCCAGCGCCACGTCAAACCCGAGCGTTTGGATCCGGAACATTTGGCCGCCTTCTGGCGAGGCGAAGTTGAAGACAATTACGGCCGGCTAGCCGTCATGGCGACCATGGCGTTGGCGCTACGTGGGCTGAATACGCCACGTGACGAAGCATTCGCTAAAGCCGAAATCTTCTGGCAGAAGCGCAACAAATCGATTTAGTCGATCATTCCCAGGCGACTTTTGCGCTATTCGTTCGAACTGATCGGAATAGACTCAGCTCCAACGCAAAATAGCTGAGGATTTGATGATGGGTTTGTTAGTCGACGGCCAATGGCAAGACCAGTGGTACAACACCGAGGACGGCGGCCGCTTCAAGCGTGAAAACGCCCAGCGCCGCAACTGGGTGACCGCGACCGGCGAAGCCGGCCCCAGCGGCGAAGGTGGCTTTAAAGCCGAAGCCGGTCGCTACCATTTGTACGTGTCCCTGGCCTGCCCTTGGGCCCACCGCACCCTGATTTTCCGCGCGCTGAAAGGCCTGGAAGATCTCATCGACGTTTCCGTGGTCAGCTGGCTGATGCGTGAAAACGGCTGGACCTTCGACACCACCCACGGCTCCAGCGGCGATGCACTGGACGACCTAAGCCTCATGTACCAGCGCTACATCGCCGACGACGCCCACTACACCGGCCGCGTGACGGTGCCCGTACTGTGGGACAAGAAGCTCAAGCGCATCGTCAGCAATGAATCGTCGGAAATCATCCGCATGTTCAACTCAGCCTTTAACGGGCTGACCGGCAACGAACTGGATTTCTACCCCGAAGCCCTGCGCAGCGAGATTGATGCGCTGAACGAGCTCATCTATCCCAATGTGAATAACGGCGTTTACCGCGCCGGCTTTGCCACCACGCAGCAAGCCTACGAAGAAGCCTTCGACGGCCTGTTCGCCACGCTGGAATCGCTGGAAACCCTGCTGAGCGAGAAACGCTACCTGACCGGCGAGCAAATCACCGAGGCAGACTGGCGGCTGTTCACCACGCTGATTCGCTTCGACGCGGTGTACCACGGCCACTTCAAGTGCAACCTCAAGCGCATTGAGGATTACCCGAACCTGTCCAACTGGCTGCGCGAGCTGTATCAGTGGCCGGGCGTGGCGCAGACCGTGGATTTCGAGCACATCAAGCACCACTACTACGCGAGTCACCTGACCATCAACCCGACGGGCATCGTGCCCAAAGGGCCGCAACAGAATTTCATGCGGGCGCATGATCGGGAGCGGTTCTAGACCGTTTGCACCCGCTGTCTGTAGGAGCGGCTTTAGCCTCGATGCTGCAACCGCGCCATTATCCGGAGAGCTCCTTTTCCGGGAAATCGAGGCTAAAGCCTCTCCTACAGGAGCCAGGCGTTCGCACCTCTGTGGGAGCGGCTTTAGCCGCGATGCTTTTGGATTTCAGTCCGCAGGGCTGGCTTCAGACTTGGGACTGCGCGCCTTCAAACCACGCCAACTTGTCCCGCAACGTCACCACCTCACCGACGATCACCAGCGTCGGCGCATGCACTTCGTGCTCGGCCACCAGTTGCGGCAAGTTGCCCAGGGTGCCGGTGAAAACGCGCTGGTTCTGGGTGGTGCCTTGCTGAATCAGCGCGGCTGGGGTGTCGCTGCTACGACCATGAAGCACAAGCTGCTCGCAAATGGACGGCAAGCCCACTAACCCCATGTAGAACACCAGCGTTTGCCCAGGCGCGACGAGGTCGGACCAGGGCAAATCGGTGCTGCCGTCTTTCAAATGGCCGGTCACGAAACGCACAGACTGCGCATAGTCGCGGTGGGTCAGCGGGATGCCGGCGTAGGCAGCGCAGCCGCTCGCCGCAGTAATGCCCGGCACCACCTGGAACGGAATGCCATGGGCCGCCAACTCTTCGATTTCCTCGCCACCGCGACCGAAAATAAACGGGTCGCCACCCTTGAGGCGCAGCACGCGTTTACCTTGTTTGGCCAACGTCACCAGTTGCTGATTGAGCTGTTCCTGCGGCACCGCATGCTCGGCGCGCTGTTTGCCGACGTAGATGCGCTCAGCGTCGCGACGGCACAGCTCGACAATGGCGGGCGCTACCAGGCGGTCATACAACACGACGTCGGCTTGCTGCATCAGTCGCAGCGCGCGAAAGGTCAGCAGGTCGGGATCGCCCGGCCCGGCGCCAACGAGATAAACCTCGCCTTTCACCGTGCCCGTCTCGCCATCCAGTCGCGATTGCAGCAGTGCTTCGGCTTCGCTGCCCTGCCCGGCCAACATGCGTTCGGCTATCGGGCCCTGGAACACCTCTTCCCAGAACACACGGCGTTGCTGCAAATCGGGAAAGCGTTCGCGCACTTGCGCGCGAAAGCGTGCCGCCAGGCCGGCCAGTTGGCCGTAGGCGGCGGGAATCCAGGTTTCCAGCTTGGCGCGGATCAGCCGTGCCAGCACCGGCGCATCGCCGCCGCTAGACACTGCCACCAGCAACGGCGATCGGTCGACAATAGCGGGAAAGATCACGCTGCACAGTGCCGGAGAATCCACCACATTGACCGGCATGCCGCGCGCGCGGGCGTCTTGCGACACCTGGGCGTTAAGCGGCTCGTCGTCCGTGGCGGCAATCACCAGCGTGCAGCCGTTCATGTCAGCCGCTTCGTAGCCTCGCAGCAACTGCTCGCCACCACTGGATGCCACCAGCGCTGCCAGATGACTGTCGATGTACGGCGCGACCACGCGCAACACGGCGCCGGTGTCGGCCACCAGACGGGATTTGCGCAAGGCGATTTCGCCGCCGCCAACCACCAGCACGCGTTGCCCGCGCAGGTTATGAAACAGCGGCAGAAATTCCATTTAGCCGATCACCTCGATGCCGCCCATGTAAGGTTTGAGCACGTCCGGTACGCGAATGGAGCCGTCGGCCTGCTGGTAGTTCTCCAGCACAGCCACCAAGGTGCGACCGACCGCCAGGCCCGAGCCGTTCAAGGTGTGCACCAGCTCCGGCTTGCCGGTTTCCGGGTTGCGCCAGCGGGCTTGCATACGGCGCGCCTGGAAGTCGCCGCAGTTGGAGCACGAAGAAATTTCGCGGAATTTGTCCTGGCTTGGCACCCACACTTCTAGGTCGTAGGTTTTCACCGCGCCAAAGCCCATGTCGCCGGTGCACAGCGCCAGAACGCGGTACGGCAAGCCCAGCAGTTGCAGCACTTTCTCGGCGTTGCCGGTGAGTTCTTCCAGCGCCGCGTTCGAGGTGCTTGGCTCGACGATTTGCACCATCTCGACTTTGTCGAACTGGTGCTGGCGGATCATGCCGCGGGTATCACGGCCCGAAGCACCGGCCTCGCTACGGAAGCACGGCGTGTGGGCGACGAACTTCAATGGCAGCTGCTTGGCGTCGAGAATTTCGCCGTTGACGATGTTGGTCAGCGACACCTCGGCCGTCGGAATCAGGTACAGATCGGCCTCGCCTTCACGGCTGATTTTGAACAGGTCTTCTTCGAATTTCGGCAACTGGCCCGTGCCCTGCAAAGCAGGCGCCTGCACCAGGTAAGGTGTATACGCCTCTTCGTACCCGTGCTCGCCGGTGTGCAGGTTGATCATAAATTGCGCCAGGGCGCGGTGCAGGCGGGCGATAGGGCCGCGCAGCAAGGCGAAACGCGCGCCGGACAGTTTGGCCGCGCGTTCGAAGTCCAGCCAACCATGCAATTCGCCCAGGGCGACGTGGTCTTTGATTTCGAAATCGAAGGTGGTCGGCGTGCCCCAACTGCGCACTTCGACGTTGTCGTCTTCATCTTTACCCACCGGCACCGATTCGTGGGGCAGGTTGGGAATGCCCAGCAAGATGGCATCTAGATCGGCCTGAATCTTGTCCAGTTCGATTTTGCCGGCGCTCAGCTCGGCGGCCATACGATCGACGTCGGCCATCAGTGGCGCGATGTCTTCGCCCCGGGCTTTGGCCTGACCGATGGATTTTGAACGGGCGTTGCGCTCGGCCTGCAACTGCTCAGTGCTGCTCTGCACGGTTTTGCGCTGCGCTTCGAGGGCCTCGATGCGTGAGACATCCAGCTGGAAGCCACGGGTGGCGAGGCGCTCGGCGATGGCGTGCAGTTCGCTACGGATCAGTTTCGGATCAAGCATGGTTGTCTCTCATCATCAGAGTTTGGTCAGGGACAAGCCCACCCAGGTGGCAAGCAAGCCGCCGAACACACTGAGCGCCGCGTAGCCCAGGGCCAGCGGCAATTGCCCATTTTCAAGCAGGCGCAGTGTGTCGAGGGAAAAGGAAGAAAACGTCGTCAGGCCCCCAAGGAAGCCGACGATCAGACCTGCGCGCAATTCTATCGGCAGTTCCGGGCGGAGCAAAAAGAAACCATACAGCAGGCCAATAAGCAGGCAGCCAACGATGTTGACCAGAAACGTACCGAGGCTGAAATGCTGCGGCCAATTTGCCGCAATCCAGCTGCCAGTGGCAAAACGCAACAGCGTGCCGGCGGCGCCGCCTACGGCCACCGCCAAAATCAGACGGATCATGATTTTCTCCGCTGCCGAGGACTGGCTTGGTCTTGCGCCGCCAGGTGCTTGAGCTTTTCGCCAATTTTCAGTTCGAGGCCACGCGGCACCGGCTGGTAGTAGCGGCGCGGCTCGAGCGCGTCGGGGAAGTAATCTTCGCCAGCGGCGTAGGCCTCGGGCTCGTCGTGGGCGTAGCGGTACTCGTCGCCGTAACCCAGTTCTTTCATCAGCTTGGTCGGTGCGTTGCGCAGGTGCAGCGGGACTTCTTGCGAGCCCTGCTCCGCCGCGTCGCGCATGGCCATTTTGAAGGCGTTGTACACCGCGTTACTTTTCGGCGCGCAGGCCAGGTAGACAATGGCCTGCGCCACGGCCAGTTCACCTTCGGGGCTGCCGAGGCGCTCTTGAACATCCCAGGCGTTCAGGCACAGGGTCAGCGCACGGGGGTCGGCGTTGCCGATGTCTTCGCTGGCCATTCGCACCACGCGCCGGGCGATGTACAGCGGATCGCAACCGCCATCGAGCATGCGCGCGAACCAGTACAAGGCGCCGTCCGGACTGGAGCCGCGCACCGATTTGTGCAGTGCGGAAATCTGGTCGTAGAACGCTTCGCCGCCTTTGTCGAAACGACGACGGCTGTCGCCCAGCAGATTTTGCAGCAAGTCGACGCTCAACTCGCCGTTGTCTTCCGCCAGGTCGGCCGCGTTTTCGAGGAAATTCAGCAGGCGCCGGCCGTCACCATCGGCGGCGGCGAGCAGGATTTTGAAGCTTTCGTCCGGCAAGTTCAGGTGGCGATCACCGAGCCCTTTAGGATCGGTCAGGGCGCGGTGAACCAATTTGCGCAGGGCTTCTTCGTCGAGGCTCTTCAGCACATAAACACGCGCCCGCGAGAGCAAGGCGTTGTTCAGTTCAAACGAAGGGTTTTCCGTGGTGGCGCCGATAAAGATTAGCGTGCCGTCTTCGACATAGGGCAGAAACGCATCCTGCTGCGACTTGTTGAAGCGATGCACTTCGTCAACAAACAGAATGGTGCGGCGGCCATATTGCGCGGCGTGCTGCTGGGCGACTTCCACCGCCTGGCGAATTTCCTTAACGCCCGAGAGCACGGCGGAAATGGTCTCGAAATGCGCATCCGAGACCTGCGCCAACAGCCGCGCCAAGGTGGTTTTCCCCACGCCGGGCGGGCCCCAGAAAATCATCGAATGCAGCGCGCCCTGCTCCAGCGCTTCGCGCAACGGCTTGCCACGCGCCAGCAAATGCTCCTGACCGACGTACTCGTCCAGGCTGGCTGCGCGTAAACGGGCAGCCAGGGGTTGAGCGACGGGGGTATTGCGGAACAGATCCATGGCGGGGCGCAGCGTCTCGTTAGGGGTGAACCGCAGTTATTCCTGAATCACATCGGCGCCGGCCGGCACTTCAAAGGTGAACTGCTTGGCGTCGACGACCGGATTCATTTTCACGCTCAGGAACAGGATATTGGTGCGCTGGCCGACGCTGTCGATCAGCTGCATATCGTTGATCACGCCTTTGCGGAACGACAAGCGCAGGCTGTCGAACAGCGTGTCTTTGGCCTTCGGCTTGAGGGTGAAATCCACCACGTCGCCGGCTTCTTTAAAGCTGATGTCGAAGTTCTGACGAATTTCAGACACATCGCCCGAGAGCAACAAGGCGGGCGTGTGGGTCAGGCGCTGGTCGAGCTTTTGAATCGTGACTTGTTGCAGGTCTGGATCGTACAGCCAGACTTTTTCAGCGTTCGACACCAGCAGTTGTTCCTGTGGCTCGTCGGTGTGCCAGCGGAACAGGCCGGGGCGTTTAAGCGCCAGTTCGCCGGCCGTTTCCTGCAGCTGAGTGCCGCCGCCATCAAGGGTCAGCTGGGAAAAGCGCGCGGTGATGGTTTGGGCCTGGTTAAGCAATTGAGTCAGCTTTTGCACGGCGGCTTCGTCGTCGGCATACGCGGGAATCGCGGCGACAGCCAGGGCAGCCAGCAACAGCAAGCGGATCAGGCGCATGTAAATCCTCGTCATTGGTCACACAAATAGGGAAACGGGCGCGTCAGTCGCGAATCGGCGCCGGGGCAATTACGTCACGCGAGCCATTGGTGTTCATGGCGGTTACCACGCCGGCCATTTCCATGGCTTCGACCATACGGGCAGCGCGGTTGTAGCCGATTTTCAGCTTACGTTGCACCGCAGAAATCGAGGCGCGGCGGCTTTCGGTGACAAACCGAACGGCTTCGTCGTAGAGCGGATCGTCTTCACTGCCTTCGCCGCCTTCACCACCGCCGCCACTGCCGCCGTCGAAGCCGCTGCCGGCCTCTTCCACGCCATTAAGAATGTCGTCGATGTAATCCGGGGCGCCACGCAGTTTCCAGGCTTCCACCACGCGGTGAACTTCTTCATCGGATACGAACGCGCCGTGCACGCGAATTGGCAGCCCGGTGCCGGGCGGCAGGTAGAGCATGTCACCGTGGCCCAGCAGTTGTTCGGCGCCGCCTTGGTCGAGGATGGTTCGTGAGTCGATTTTGCTCGACACCTGAAACGCCATGCGCGTCGGGATGTTTGCCTTAATCAGACCGGTGATCACATCCACCGACGGACGCTGAGTAGCGAGAATCAGGTGAATACCCGCCGCACGGGCTTTCTGCGCGATACGGGCGATCAGCTCTTCAACCTTCTTGCCGACGATCATCATCATGTCGGCGAATTCGTCGACCACCACCACGATGGTCGGCAAGGTTTTCAACAGCGGCGCTTCGTCGTGGATGTTTTCACGCTTGTACAGCGGGTCCGGAATCGGCTCGCCGGCTTCTTCGGCGTCTTTCACTTTGCGGTTGAAGCCCGCGAGGTTACGCACGCCCAGCTTGGACATCAGCTTGTAGCGGCGCTCCATCTCGGCAACGCTCCAACGCAAGGCGTTGGCCGCTTCCTTCATGTCGGTGACCACTGGGCACAGCAGGTGCGGAATGCCTTCGTAGATCGACAGCTCAAGCATTTTCGGGTCGATCATGATCAGTCGGGCATCTTCCGGGCCGGACTTGAACAGAATCGACAGGATCATGGCGTTCACGCCCACCGACTTACCCGAACCGGTGGTACCGGCAACCAGCAAGTGCGGCATGCGCGCCAGGTCGGTAATCACCGGACGGCCGCCAATGTCGTGGCCCAGCGCCAAGGTAACGGGTGACTTGGCGTCGTCGTACTCAGGCGAAGACAGCACCTCGGAGAAGCGCACGATCTGGCGGTCTTCGTTGGGAATCTCGATGCCGACAGTGGTTTTGCCGGGAATGACTTCCACCACCCGCACGCTCATCACGGCCAGCGAACGGGCCAGGTCACGGGCCAGGCCGGAAATACGGCTGACCTTGATACCGGCAGCCGGCTGGATTTCGAAACGGGTAATCACCGGACCCGGATGCACGGACTCCACGACCACTTCGACACCAAACTCCTTGAGCTTGATTTCGAGCAGTCGCGACATGGCTTCCAGCGATTCCGGCGAGAACTTTTTCTGCTTTTTCTCTGCCGGGTCGAGGATGGAAATGGGCGGCAAGGTGCCTTCCACGGCGCTGTCGACGAACAGCGAAACCTGCTTTTCCTTCTGCACACGCTTGCTCGACTCGGCGGCTTTCGGCGCAGCAGGCGGCGTGATAACCGGCGCGGGACGGGTTTCGCGCTCGGTCATGTGTTTGCTCAAGGCTTCATCGCGCTCGATGATGCGTTCCTTGACCTTCGCTTGCTCGCGGCGGTCATGAACCACGGGCGCGGCCACCTCGCTGACGCGGTCATCGACCTCGCGAAGCTGGGCCACCAATTGCTTGCGCTCGACGCGCGAATTCCACCAATTGGTGATCAGGCTGTTGATCAGCTCGAACAGATCAAGGGTAATTTTGCCGGTGACGTCCATCACCTTGAACCACGACAGGTCGCTGAATACGGTCAGGCCGAACAGGAACAAGGCGATAAACAGCAAGGTGCTGCCCTGCACGTTCAGGGCGACGACAGCGAGGCGGCCAAGGCTTTCACCCAGCGCGCCGCCAGCCGACGCGGGCATGGAAGAACCGGAATGGAAGTGAATGTAGGCCAGGGCCGCGCCAGAAAGAATGAGGAACACCAGGCCGATCAGGCGCCAGGAGAACAACCAGCCATTCCACTGCCACGGCTCGTGGCGGTTGCGGAACACCTGCACGGTTTTGATCACCAGCAGACCGGGGAACAGATAAGCGAAATAGCCGAGGGCCATGAACAGGATGTCGGCGAACCAGGCGCCGGCGCGGCCGGCGGCGTTCTGCACTTGCACCACGTTGCTGGTGTGGGTCCAGCCCGGATCGTTCTGGTCGTAGGTGAGCAGTGCCATCCACAGATAGAGGCAGAGCGCACCGAGGGCGATCAGCGCACCTTCCTTGAGTCGGTAGTGCAATTGCTGACGCCAGACGGGTGCTTGAGCGGTGGTGGTGGAATTCTTCAAAACGCGTCTTTTCCTGCGCTTGTGGCGCGTCCAACTAAACGATTGGCGGCGAAAACTCGGCCATTGTACGGATTTACCCGCTTCTTGCCACGCGCCCGGCCTTGCCTCTGGCGCGTTTTGCGGGGCTCTGCTGCTTCGGTGTAGCATAGCCGCCAGCATCTTTCGTGCGGCCCAATTGGAGCACGCATTCTCTTTTGTGACAAAGGCTTATGGGGTCTTTTTATGAGTGAAGTCAAGCATTCGCGGCTGATCATCCTGGGCTCCGGCCCTGCCGGTTACAGCGCTGCCGTGTACGCCGCGCGCGCCAACCTCAAACCTTTGGTCATCACTGGTATTCAACCCGGCGGCCAACTGACGACCACCGTTGAAGTGGACAACTGGCCCGGCGACGTCGAAGGCCTGACAGGTCCGGCCTTGATGGAGCGCATGCAGAAACACGCCGAGCGCTTCGACACCGAGATTGTCTACGACCACATCCATACCGCCGAGTTGCAGAGCAAGCCATTCACGCTCAAAGGCGACAGCGGCACTTACACTTGCGACGCACTGATTATTGCCACCGGCGCCTCGGCTCAGTACTTGGGCCTGCCGTCTGAAGAAGCGTTCGCCGGCCAGGGCGTTTCGGCTTGCGCGACCTGCGACGGATTCTTCTACCGCAACCAGGTGGTCGCGGTTGTTGGCGGCGGCAACACCGCCGTGGAAGAAGCGCTGTATCTGTCGAACATCGCTAAAGAAGTGCACTTGATCCACCGCCGCGACAAGCTGCGCGCCGAGAAGATTCTTCAAGACAAACTCTTCGACAAAGCCGCCAACGGCAACATGCGCCTGCACTGGAACCAGAATTTGGACGAAGTGCTGGGCGACAACAAAGGCGTGACGGGCGTGCGCCTGCGCGACAGCCACACTGGCGAAACCTCGGAACTGGCGCTGGCTGGCGTATTTATCGCCATCGGCCATAAGCCGAACACCGACCTGTTCACCGGCCAGTTGGATATGCGTGACGGCTACTTGCTGATCAAAGGCGGCAGCGAAGGGAACGTCACCGCTACGAACATCGAAGGCGTATTCGCCGCCGGTGATGTGGCAGACCACGTGTACCGCCAAGCCATCACGTCGGCCGGCGCAGGCTGCATGGCCGCCCTCGATGCCGAGAAATATCTGGACTTGTAAGCGTTAAGCGGCGGGCCCTTTGGTCCGCCCTCCTCTCCCCCGGCCGGGCCTGACCATGCTCACTTGGCTGCAACGAAACACCTACGAATTCCCACCGCTGGAAAAAGCGCTGCGCGACCCTGAAGGCTTATTGGCTGCCGGGGGAGATCTCAGTGCCGAACGTTTGGTCGCCGCCTACCGGCACGGCTGCTTTCCCTGGTTCGCCGAGGGACAACCAATTTTGTGGTGGTCGCCCGACCCACGCACCGTTTTGTTTCCTAGCGAATTGCACGTGTCGCGCAGCCTGGCCAAGGTGATGCGTCAGGGCCGCTATCAGGTGACCTTTGATAAAGACTTCGCTGCCGTCATCAGCGCCTGCGCTGGCCCGCGCAGTTACGCCGATGGCACCTGGATTACCGATGCCATGCAAGCGGCCTACCTGAAGCTTCATCAGCAGGGTTTCGCCCATTCGGTGGAAGTGCGGGACGACGGCAAACTGGTCGGCGGGCTGTATGGGCTGGCAATGGGGCAGCTGTTTTTCGGGGAGTCGATGTTCAGCCATGCGGATAACGCCTCGAAAGTCGGCTTTGCCACGCTGGTCGAACATCTCAAAGCCTGGGGTTTTGTTTTGATCGACTGCCAGATGCCCACCCAACACTTGCATAGCTTCGGTGCGCGACCCATTGCGCGGGCCGAATTTGCCGATTTTCTGAAGCGTCATTTGGATCAGCCGACCACAGCCGACTGGGTCGCCTAGTCGAGTCCGAAACCCTGGCATACACTTAACCCCAGGCTCTCAAGAGTGTTGATCATGACCGAGCTGGCGCGCCTTAAGTTCTATGCCACTCAACCGCATCCCTGCAGCTACCTGCCCGAAGAACAAGCCACCACGCTGTTCCTCGATCCCAGCCAGCCCATGGATGTGGATGTGTACGCCGAGCTTTCGGAAATGGGTTTTCGCCGCAGCGGCGATCACCTGTATCGCCCGCACTGCCAAGGCTGCACCGCGTGCGTTCCGGCGCGCATTCCCGCCGCCCTTTTCCAGCCGACCCGCCAGCAACGGCGCATTCTCAAACGTAATGAAAATCTGCAGGTGCGCGCCGTTCGGCCGAACTTCAATGAAGAGTATTACGCGCTATACGCCCGATACATCGAACAGCGCCATTCGGACGGCGACATGTATCCGCCGAACCGCGACCAATTCACGACCTTCCTTGTGCGCGACCTGCCCTTCTCGCGCTTCTATGAGTTCCGCCTGGACGGCCGGCTGGTCGCTATCGCGGTCACCGACGTGTTGCCGAACGGCCTTTCAGCGGTTTACACCTTCTACGACCCCACCGAAGAACGCCGCAGCCTCGGGCGCTTCGCCATCCTTTGGCAGATCGCCGAAACCCGCCGTATCGGGCTGCATGCGGTGTATTTGGGTTACTGGATCAAGAGCTGCCGGAAGATGAATTACAAGACCCAATACCGCCCCATTGAGCTGTTCGTCAATCAACGCTGGATAACCCTCACCTGAATACCTTGGCGACGGGCCCTGTTTTCGGGCACAATGCACGCCGCTTTTGCCTGGCGCCAGTTGCACCGGGCCATTCATTGGTAACCGAGGGCTTTACTGCATGTCGAAAGAAGACAGCTTCGAAATGGAAGGCACTGTCGTCGACACCCTACCTAACACCATGTTTCGCGTGGAGTTGGAAAATGGGCACGTCGTAACCGCGCATATCTCCGGAAAGATGCGCAAGAACTACATTCGTATTCTTACCGGTGACAAAGTACGTGTTGAGTTGACGCCGTACGACCTGAGCAAGGGCCGCATTACTTACCGCGCGCGCTAAGCCAGTTAAATAAAAATGCCCAGCAACTGCTGGGCATTTTTGTTGGTGCGGTTTATGTAGCGAGCCGAGGAAATGGCAGACCATTTCCCCGACAAGCCTTACCGGGCTAAGCCATTTCGGCTGTCGTTTCGAAGTCGAACGTCATCTCGCCGTCGGCCACATCGATGTGCACCACACCGCCGTGTTCGGCCAGCTCGCCAAACAGAATTTCTTCTGCCAGCGGACGTTTGATCTTGTCCTGGATCAGACGCGCCATTGGGCGTGCGCCCATTTGCGAGTCGTAGCCACCCGTTGCCAGCCAGTTGCGCGCCGCGTCGCTGACTTCCAGCGTGACGTGTTTGTCCTCGAGTTGCGCTTGCAGCTCGGTGAGGAACTTGTCGACCACGCTTTTGATCACTTCGTGGCTCAGGCGACCAAACTGGATAATGGTATCCAGGCGGTTTCTGAACTCCGGCGTGAAGCTCTTCTTGATCACTTCCATGGCGTCGGTCGAGTGGTCCTGATGGGTGAAACCAATGGAGGCCCGCGAAGCCGTTTCGGCACCGGCGTTCGTGGTCATGATCAAAATGACGTTGCGGAAGTCCGCCTTGCGGCCGTTGTTATCAGTCAGCGTGCCGTGGTCCATCACTTGCAGCAGCAAGTTGAAGACTTCCGGGTGCGCCTTTTCGATTTCATCGAGCAGCAATACGCAATGCGGCATTTTGGTGATGGCTTCGGTTAGCAGGCCGCCCTGATCGAAACCGACGTAACCTGGAGGCGCACCAATCAAGCGGGAAACCGTGTGGCGCTCCATGTATTCCGACATGTCGAAACGCACCAGTTCGATACCCATGGCTTTGGCCAATTGCCGCGCCGCCTCGGTTTTACCGACACCGGTGGGACCGGCGAACAGGAACGAACCGACCGGTTTATCCGGCGACTTGAGGCCCGCACGCGAGAGCTTGATCGCCGTTGCCAGCGAATCGATAGCAGCGTCCTGACCAAATACCGTCAACTTCAAATCGCGCTCAAGGTTACGCAACAGCTCTTTGTCGGAGCTGGAGACATGTTTGGGGGGAATGCGCGCGATTTTCGCCACGATATCCTCGACGTGCTCCACCTCGATTCGCGCCACGCGCTTCTCGACTGGCTGCAAGCGCTGGAACGCGCCCGCTTCGTCGATGACGTCGATGGCCTTGTCTGGCATATGACGGTCATTGATATAGCGCGAGGCGAGCTCGGCGGCGGCACGCAGCGACTCATCGCTGTACTCGAGGCCGTGATGCTGCTCGAAGCGTCCTTTGAGGCCACGCAAAATGCCAATGGTGTCTTCAACCGACGGCTCGGTAACGTCAACTTTCTGGAAGCGACGCGCCAAGGCGCGGTCTTTCTCGAAGATTCCGCGGAACTCCTGGAACGTCGTCGAACCAATACAGCGAATCTCGCCCGAAGACAGCATTGGCTTGAGCAGATTCGATGCATCCATGACGCCACCAGACGCCGCGCCCGCACCAATAATGGTGTGGATTTCGTCGATGAACAGAATGGCATGGGGACGTTTGCGCAATTCGTTGAGCAACGCCTTCAGGCGCTTCTCGAAATCGCCGCGATATTTGGTGCCAGCGAGCAAGGCGCCGAGATCGAGCGAGTAAACCACGCTATCGGACAACAGATCCGGTACTTGGCCGTCAACGATGCGCTTGGCCAGGCCCTCAGCGATGGCGGTTTTACCAACGCCTGCTTCGCCCACCAGCAATGGATTGTTTTTGCGGCGCCGCGCAAGAATCTGCGCAACACGTTCCACTTCGTTTTCACGGCCTACCAGCGGATCAATGCGGCCCAAACGTGCAGCTTCGTTGAGGTTACTGGCATAGGCATCGAGCGGATTGCTCGACGAAGACGCTTCGCCGCCCTCTTCGTCCTGCATCTCCTGATCGCTGTCGGTGTGATCGGCGTTGCCTGGAACTTTGGAAATGCCGTGCGCGATGAAGTTGACCACATCGATTCGCGCGACAGTTTGTTGCTTGAGCAGGAATACGGCCTGACTTTCCTGTTCGCTGAAAATAGCCACCAGCACGTTGGCGCCCGTCACCTCACGCTTGCCCGAACTTTGCACGTGGAAGACCGCGCGCTGCAGAACGCGCTGGAAGCCCAAAGTTGGTTGGGTTTCGCGCTCTTCGTCGTGTTGGGGGATCAGGGGCGTGGTGGAGTCGATGAACTCCTGGAGGTCATGGCGCAGCTTGTCCAGGTTCGCTCCGCACGCACGCAGGACTGAGGCGGCTGCCTCGTTGTCCAGCAGGGCCAGCAAGAGGTGCTCAACCGTCATGAATTCATGACGCTTGGTGCGGGCCTCCTTGAAGGCCAGATTGAGGGTGACTTCGAGCTCTCGATTCAACATAGCTTCACCTCATAACCAAGCAGTCGCAATTAACCGTCTTTCTCTATCTCACAGAGTAGCGGGTGTTGGCTTTCTCTCGCGTATTGGTTGACCTGCATTGCCTTGGTCTCCGCAACATCGCGGGTATACACGCCACACACTGCCCGTCCCTCTGTATGAACGGTCAGCATGATTTTGGTTGCCACTTCCCTGTTCAAACTGAAGAACACTTCAAGAATTTCGACAACGAAATCCATGGGGGTGTAGTCGTCGTTGAATAGGACCACCTTGTACATCGGTGGTGCCTGCAACGCAGGCTTAGCTTCCTGCAGGGCCACGCCCGAGGCGTCATCCTCATGCGGCTCGGGATGGTCCTGATTGAATGTTAGTCGAATCTGGCTACTTACACGCATGTGGGATGAAAGGTTCGTAATTGTAGGAGTGGGACGACAGACAGTTTTTGACCGACTTCGCAGACGGTCGTGCCGTCGCCTTGACTATCAGTAAATCAGTGTTACAAACAGAGAATACCCAATCGAGGGTATCAGGGTCCGCGCGCTTACCAAAGCGGATGATTCCAGCGCGGAGTCGTAACGGATAATACCCCAGTGGTGGGTGTATTTGCAGAGGGACATCAGCATGCTTAGCGGTAAGGTCAAGTGGTTCAACAACGCCAAGGGCTATGGGTTTATCCTGGCTGACGGCCGAGATGAGGACCTGTTCGCCCACTACTCGGCTATCCAGATGGACGGTTACAAAACCCTTAAAGCAGGCCAGCCGGTCAGCTTTGACATCATTCAGGGTCCCAAGGGCCTGCATGCTGTCAACATCAGCTCCATCACCCAAACCGCGGACGCGCCGCCAGTCGCTGTATCACAGCCACAAGCGGTTACCTCCGAAGCCTGATATTTGGCCCCTTGGGGCCAATTTCAATGGGCAATAAAAAAGGCCGGTCATGGACCGGCCTTTTTTTGTGCCTAAACGCTCATATTACATGTGAGAAATCATGGCATCGCCGAACGCCGAGCAAGACAGCAGCTTAGCGCCGTCCATCAGACGTTCGAAGTCGTAGGTCACGGTTTTGGCGGAGATCGCCCCGTTAACGCCGTCGATGATCAGATCGGCAGCTTCGGTCCAGCCCATGTGACGCAGCATCATTTCGGCGGACAGAATCAGCGAACCTGGGTTCACCTGGTCTTTACCAGCGTACTTCGGCGCGGTGCCGTGAGTGGCTTCGAACATGGCAATGTTGTCGGACAGGTTAGCGCCCGGAGCAATACCGATACCGCCTACTTCGGCCGCCAGGGCGTCGGAGAGGTAGTCACCGTTCAGGTTCAGGGTCGCGATCACATCGTACTCAGCCGGGCGCAGCAGAATTTGCTGGAGCATGGCGTCGGCGATGGCGTCTTTAACCACAACCTTCTTACCGGTGTTCGGGTTGGTGAACTGCATCCATGGGCCGCCATCCAGCAGCTCTGCACCGAATTCGTTTTTGGCGATTTCGTAGCCCCAATCTTTGAAGGCACCTTCGGTGAACTTCATGATGTTGCCTTTGTGCACGATGGTCAGCGAGTCGCGGTTGTTATCAACCACGTACTGCAGTGCTTTACGCACCAGACGCTGAGTACCCTGCTTGGAAACCGGCTTGACGCCGATGCCGCAGTCTTGGTCGAAACGGATTTTGGTAACACCCATTTCTTCTTTCAGGAACTTGATGACTTTTTCAGCTTCCGGCGAGCCGGCTTTCCACTCGATACCGGCATAAATGTCTTCCGAGTTTTCGCGGAAGATAGTCATGTCAACGTCTTGTGGTTTTTTAACCGGGCTAGGAACACCGGTGAACCAACGCACTGGGCGCAGGCAAACGTAGAGGTCGAGCTCCTGACGCAGGGCCACGTTCAAGGAACGGATGCCGCCGCCAACTGGAGTGGTCAGAGGACCTTTGATCGATACAACGTAATCACGAACGGCTTCGAGTGTTTCTTTCGGAAGCCAGGTGTCTTGGTCGTAAACCTGGGTGGCTTTCTCGCCAGCGTAAACTTCCATCCAGGAGATCTTGCGCTCGCCGCCGTAGGCTTTGTTTACGGCTGCATCGACGACTTTGATCATCACTGGGCTGATATCAACCCCGATGCCATCACCTTCAATGAAAGGAATGATTGGGTTGTTCGGTACATTCAGGGACATATCGGCATTGACGGTGATTTTGTCACCGGTTGCTGGCACCTGGATCTTTTGGTATCCCATGCTGGACTCCGTTGCTTTCGTGGTCTGACATCCCGCCACGCGGATGGCGCGGCGATATGGAACTTGAATTGGTCTCGGAAAGGCGGGCCATTCTTGTAGTATTTCTACAGAAAGTCACGCACTTTTCTTGAGATTGTCGGACTAAACACCCGCTGCAGGCCGCGTTATTACGGCACCTGACCTATCTCTGTAGTCAAACTACATCGCTACTACATTTACCCGGTAGCAGAGGCGCTTTTTAGCCTAGCAGCTTGCCCCGATATTGCCTTTTTCGCCGCCCGCCTGAAACCAAAGCGCGCGCTGATCGCACAGGAGTTACTCATGCGTTTCACCCCTCACGTTACCGTCGCGACCATCGTCGAAGATCAGGGTCGTTTCCTGATGGTGGAAGAAACCGCAGGCGGCCGCGCTGTATTTAATCAGCCTGCTGGCCACTTGGAAGCCGACGAAAGTCTCATGCAGGCCGCTATTCGCGAAACGCTCGAAGAAACCGGCTGGGACGTTGAGCTCACTGCCGTCACCGGCATCTATCTATACACAGCCCCCAGCAACGGCGTGACCTACCAGCGTGTGTGCTTCGCCGCCAAGGCGCTGCAACAGCGCGACAACTACCAGCTCGACGACGGCATCATCGGCCCGCAATGGCTAACCCGCGAGGAACTGGCCGCCCAACCGGAGCGCTGGCGCAGCGAGTTGGTGTTGCGCTGCATCGACGACTACCTGGGCGGCGAACGCTTCCCTCTCGCCCTGCTGCGTGACTAGCGTCGATCACCACTGAGCCGGCTGCCCTGATAGAATCGCGTTTTTCCGAAAAGCCCTGCATCCAAACTCCTATGCGTGACAATTCCTCTACTCGCGTGATCGTCGGCATGTCCGGCGGTGTCGACTCCTCCGTTTCCGCCGTGCTGCTGCTGGAGCAGGGCTATCAGGTCGAAGGCCTGTTTATGAAAAACTGGGAGGAAGACGACGGCACCGAATACTGCACCGCCATGGACGACATGGCCGATGCGCAAGCGGTGTGCGACAAAATCGGCATCAAGCTGCACACTGCCAATTTCGCTGCGGAATACTGGGACAACGTGTTCGAGCATTTCCTGGCCGAATACAAAGCCGGACGCACGCCCAACCCGGACATCCTCTGTAATCGGGAAATCAAATTCAAAGCCTTCCTTGAGTACGCGCTGTCGCTCGGTGCCGACCTGATTGCCACCGGCCACTACGTGCGTCGCCGCGATATCGACGGGCGCACCGAACTGCTTAAAGGCCTCGACCCGAACAAAGACCAAAGCTACTTCCTGCACGCCGTGGGCGGTGAGCAGCTGGCCAAGACGTTATTCCCGGTCGGCGAACTGGAAAAACCGGAAGTGCGCGCCATCGCCGAAAAACATCAGTTGGCAACGGCCAAGAAGAAGGACTCAACCGGCATCTGCTTTATCGGTGAGCGCCGCTTCAGCGACTTCCTCAAGCAATACCTGCCGGCACAACCCGGCAATATCGAAACCACCGAAGGCGAAATCATTGGGCGTCACCACGGCTTGATGTACCACACCATCGGCCAGCGTCAGGGCCTGGGCATCGGCGGCTTGAAAGACGCCGGCGAAGAGCCGTGGTACGTGCTGATCAAAGACCTCGAACGCAACGTGCTCGTGGTCGGCCAGGGCAATGAACACCCGTGGCTGTTTTCCAGCGCCCTGCTCTGCTCCGATATCTATTGGGTCAACCCCATCGACCTCACCAGCCCACGCGCCTTGACCGCGAAAGTGCGGTATCGCCAGGGCGACCAGGCGTGCACGCTGGAGAAAACCAGCGAGGGTTACCGCGCTGTATTCGCCATGCCGCAGCGTGCCGTTACGCCGGGCCAGTCGGTGGTGTTTTATGACGGTGACGTCTGCCTGGGCGGCGGGGTAATAGAAGTGGCGCAACCTTGGAGCAGTAAGGAAAAGCGCGCATGACGCCGATTCAGGAACAACTGGTTGCCCTGGGCGGCGTGTTTGAGGCGGCGTTTCTGGTCGACCAAGTGGCACGCACCGGGCAGATCAGCGAAGGCGCTTTGAGCTGCATGCTCGGAAGTTTGATGGTCCGCGATCCGAAAACCACCCTGGACGTTTACGGCGGCGACGACATCAACCTGCGCAATGGCTACCGCGCGCTGCTTAGTGCCCTGGAGCGCGACCCCACCACCCTGCAACGCGAACCGCTGCGCTACGCCTTGGCGCTGCTGGGCTTGGAACGCAAGCTGGCCAAGCGCGACGACATGCTGGAAACCATCGGCAAACGCCTCGACCAGATTCAACAGCAGGTTCAGCACTTCGGTCTCGTGCACGAAAACGTAATTGCCGCGAGCGGCGGCCTGTATCAGGACACGCTGAGCACCTTCCGCCAACGCATTCAAGTGCACGGCGACATGCGCAACCTTCAACAACCGAGCAATGCCGCAAAAATTCGCGCCCTGTTGCTTGCTGGCATTCGCTCGGCACGCCTGTGGCGTCAACTGGGCGGCCATCGCTGGCAGTTGGTGATTAACCGTCGCAAATTGCTGAAAGAGCTTTACCCGCTGGTTCGCGGATAAACACTTCCATACCCGTAGGAGCGGCTTCAGCCACGATGCTCGTGATCTCAAAAGCATCGCGACTGAAGTCGCTCCCACAGCACCGCGCTGTTCCACGCCTCACCGAAAAACCCGACAGAGCAGTTCGCTGCGCGCGGGTCAGGTAAGGTTTTTCTATGTATAATTCGCGCCCCTTTTCGTCGCCCGACTGTCCGAGAACGCCCCATGCAGCTCTCCTCGCTCACCGCGGTATCCCCCGTTGATGGCCGTTACGCCAGCAAAACCAGCGCTCTGCGCCCAATCTTCAGCGAATACGGCCTGGTCCGTTTCCGCGTCATGGTCGAGGTTCGCTGGCTCCAGCGCCTGGCCGCGCATACCGGCGTTCCGGAAGTCGCACCGTTTTCCACCGAAGCGAACGCCCTGCTTAACGCACTGGTCGACAACTTCCAGGTTGAGCACGCTGAGCGCGTCAAGGAAATCGAGCGCACCACCAACCACGACGTAAAAGCCGTGGAATACCTGCTTAAAGAACAAGTCGCCAAGCTGCCAGAACTGGCTGCGGTGAGTGAGTTCATCCACTTCGCCTGCACCAGCGAAGATATCAACAATCTTTCCCACGCGCTGATGCTGCGCGAAGGCCGCGACACCGTGCTGCTGCCGCTGATGCAGCAACTGGCCGACGCCATCCGCGAGCTGGCTCACCGCTTTGCCGACGTGCCGATGCTGTCGCGCACCCACGGCCAACCGGCCTCGCCGACCACGCTGGGCAAAGAGCTGGCAAACGTGGTGTACCGCCTGGAGCGCCAAATCGCTCAAGTTGCCGCCATTCCCCTGCTGGGCAAAATCAACGGCGCCGTGGGCAACTACAACGCGCACCTCTCGGCCTACCCGCAGGTCGATTGGGAAGAAAACGCCCGCGCCTTTATCGAGCAAGAGCTGGGCCTAAGCTTCAACCCCTACACCACGCAAATCGAGCCGCACGACTACATTGCCGAGCTGTTCGACGCGGTTGCCCGCTTCAACACCATCCTGATCGACTTCGACCGTGATATTTGGGGCTACATCTCCCTCGGCTATTTCAAACAGCGCACCATTGCTGGCGAAATTGGGTCGTCGACCATGCCGCACAAGGTCAACCCGATCGACTTCGAAAACTCCGAAGGCAACCTGGGCATCGCCAATGCGCTGCTGCAGCACCTGGCGAGCAAGTTGCCAATCTCCCGCTGGCAGCGCGACCTCACCGACTCCACCGTACTGCGCAACCTGGGCGTTGGTTTCGCCCACAGCGTGATCGCCTACGAAGCCACTCTTAAAGGCATCAGCAAGCTGGAGCTCAATGCTCAGCGCATCGCTGCCGACCTCGACGCGTGCTGGGAAGTGCTGGCCGAACCGGTGCAAACCGTAATGCGCCGCTACGGCGTCGAAAACGCGTACGAGAAACTCAAAGAGCTGACGCGCGGCAAAGGCATCAGCGCCGAAGCCCTGCAAACCTTTATCGACGGTCTGGATATTCCAGCCGACGCCAAGGTTCAGCTGCGCGCCCTCACCCCGGCTGGCTACGCGGGCAACGCTGCCGCTCAGGCCAAACGTATCTAACCGATATTGCCCAGTTGCACGCCCGGCAGTGCCGGGCGTTTTTATTTACGGGCTCAGATGACTTTCAAAGGCTTAGCGATGAATCCTGATATTCCGCTTCAGATGCTCGGTGGCATCACCGCTCGTGAATTCCTGCGCGACTACTGGCAGAAGAAACCCTTGCTGGTCCGTCAGGCCATCAGCGATTTCGAAAGCCCTATCTCTGCCGACGAATTGGCCGGCCTGGCGCTGGAAGAAGAAGTTGAATCGCGCCTGGTGCTTGAGCACGGCGAACGCCCTTGGGAGCTGCGCCGCGGCCCGTTCAACGAAGATGAATTCGCCACCCTGCCCGAGCGCGACTGGACCCTGCTGGTGCAAGCCGTCGACCAGTTCGTGCCGGAAGTGGCCGAGCTGCTGCAGCACTTTCGTTTCCTGCCGAGCTGGCGCATCGACGATGTGATGATCAGCTTCGCCACGCCGGGCGGCGGTGTAGGCCCGCATTTCGACAATTACGACGTTTTCCTTCTCCAGGGCCAGGGACACCGGCGCTGGAAAATCGGCCAGATGTGCGACTCGGATAGCCCCATGCTTGAGCATGCGGACCTGCGCATTCTGGCCAACTTTGAACAGACCGACGAATGGGTGTTGGAGCCCGGCGACATGCTCTATCTGCCGCCACGTTTGGCTCACTATGGCACCGCCGAGGATGATTGTATGACGTATTCCGTGGGTTTCCGCGCCCCTAGCGCCGCAGAAGTCTTGACCCATTTCACCGACTTTCTCAGCCAGTTCCTGCCGGACGAAGAACGCTACAGCGATGCCGGCGCCGCCCCTGCCAGCGACCCGCATCAGATTCAGCGCGACTCGCTCGACCGTCTCAAAGCCCTGCTTAACGAACACATGGGTGACGAGCGTTTGCTGATGACCTGGTTCGGCCAATTCATGACCGAACCGCGCTATCCAGAACTGGTTGCTGGCACTGAACTGGACGAAGAAGAGCTGCTCGACCAAATCGAAAACGGCGCCATGCTTATCCGCAATCCGAGCGCGCGCCTGGCTTGGTCAGAAGTAGGCGAAGATCTTGTGCTGTTCGCCAGTGGACAAAGCCGTTTGTTGTCGGCCGGCCTCCGCGAATTGCTGAAACTGATTTGTGCCGCCGACGTGCTGCACCTGGAAAACCTGGGCCAATGGTTGGCCGACGATGAAGGGCGTAACCTCGTCCTCGAACTGGTGAAACAAGGAAGTTTGGAGTTTGCAGATGAGTAGCAACGTTCAGGTAAGGCTCGCCAGCTGGCAGAAAGACAACGCAGACCTGCGCCGCATTCGCGAAACCGTGTTTATTGCTGAACAAGCGGTGCCGCCGGAGTTGGAATGGGACGCCGAAGATGTCGAAGCCGTGCATTTTCTGGCTGCTGATGGCGATTACGCGATTGGCACCGCGCGCCTGCTGCCCGACGGCCATATCGGCCGGGTTTCGGTATTGAAAGACTGGCGCGGTTTGAAAGTCGGTGAACAGCTGATGAAGGCCGTTATCCAGGAAGCCGAGCGCCGGGGTCTGAAAGAACAAATGCTCAGCGCCCAGGTTCACGCCACGGCCTTCTATGAGCGTCTAGGATTTACCGTAGTCAGCGGCGAATTTCTCGACGCTGGCATCCCCCACGTAGAGATGAAACGCATCAGTCAGTGAGGTCAGGATGATCGATAAAGACGCTCCGCCAACAGACGCCACGGACGGTGTCGCGGAAGAACTGCCGGCCATCGAGTTCGTCTCGCCCGGCAGTTTTACGGTGCACAATCCGGCGCCTTTGCTGGCCGAACCGGAGCGTCGCGAACCGGCCCCGTTTCATCTCGACGGGCCGCGTCAACTCCAGCATTTCACTCACGCCGAACAAGCCCAAGCGCACGCCTTGGCCTTGCTTCAACAGGCGCAACGCAGCCTGTGCATCTATACCCCTGACCTCGAACGCTGGCTTTATCACCACAGCAGCGTGCAACAGGCCTGCACGCAGTTCTTGCTGGCCAATCCGAAGAATCGGCTGCGCATTCTGGTTAACGACCCGAGCAACGCCGTGAAAGACGGCCATCGTTTACTGCAATTATCGCGGCGCCTGCCTAGCAACCTGCACATTCGTAAGCTCAACCCCAGCTACAGCAACGATGAAGTGGCGTATTTGCTCGCCGACACCAACGGCATGCTGATGCGCCCCAAACTCGAGCAACTGGCCGGCTACGCGCTGTACAACGATCCAAGCCAGGTGCGCGTGCTACAAAACAAATTCGATCAGGCCTGGGACGTTAGCGTCACCGACCTCGACCTTCGGAGTCTTCTGGTATGACCCTGCGCTCGCTGTTTGCCGCCCTGTGCCTGACTGTCAGCCTGCCGGTGCTGGCGGCTACCGAAGTAATGCCGCTGAACTACCGCACTGCCGACGACGTATTGCCCGTGGTGCAATCCGTGCTGGGCAACGAAGGCCGGGCCAGCAACTACGGCAACCAACTGGTCGTCAACGCCCCGCCCGCCAAACTTCAGGAAGTTCGCGACCTGCTCAAGCAGATCGACAAACAACCGAGGCGCTTGCTCATCAGTGTCGACACCACCGACAGCAACCAGATGAACGACCAGGGTTACTCGGTGAACGGCTCGGCCAATGCTGGCAATGTGGAAATTCAGTCGGGACGTGGCGAAGTGAATGGTCGCGACCAAGTACGCATCATCCACCGCAGCACCCAAAGCCGGGGCGGCGGCACCCAGCAAGTGCAGACCACGGAAGGCTACCCGGCGCTGATTCAAGTGGGCCAGAGCGTGCCGCTGACCAGCTCGAGCGTCGACGGCTATGGGCGGGTTTACAACAACACCGAATACCGCAACGTGACCCGTGGCTTTTACGTGACCGCCAGCCTCACCGGCGATGTGGTGCACGTCAGTATCAACAACAATAACGACCGCCTCAGCCAAACCCAGCAAGGCGCGATCGACATTCAAAATACCAACACCAAAGTGACCGGCCGCCTGGGCGAATGGATCACCATCGGCGGTGTGAATGAAAGCTCGCAGTCCGATCAGAGCGGCTTTATTCAGCGCCGCTCCACCCAGGGTCGCGAAGGCATGACGCTGCGCCTGAAGGTCGATGCCCTGGACTGATCAGGGCAACCTAACAGCTGGAAAACGTGACCCGCCAGTCGCTCGTCGAACAATATGTAGTAGTAAGAAAAAAGCACTACAAAACGTTTGACGAAGTCTTTTTGCAAAGGCATGATGGCCCCGCTCCCGCTAATCAGAGACCCCTAACGGAGGTCTCCGGATCGCAACCTGCTTACCGTAGATTCGATTCGTGTTTTACCGCTCAAAAGGCAGTTCGACGAGATTGCGACTGGAACGAAGTTGTCCTGAGGGACGGGGAAGCGTTTAACGAAACGGCCAGTTGGTCACAGCAGCGACACCCATCGGTTTCCACGAACCAGCAAGTGCCAACGCCAACACCATCGAACTGTTCGCCCCCTCTGCCCCCTCCTCAGCTTCAATCTCGTCTCAGTCGATAATTTCGTTGCGCTGCAGTACACCGCCCACTGAAAGACCGCGTTGCTTGTCGGTTTTGAAAGGGAAGTGTCGTGCTCAACCAATCAACTTTGAAGGATTGACCATGTCTGCTTATCAAGATGACATCAAAGCCGTAGCCGCTTTGAAAGAAACCGCCGGCAACAGCTGGAGTGCGATCAACCCTGAGTCCGTCGCTCGTATGCGCGCTCAGAACCGCTTCAAAACCGGTCTGGATATCGCCAAGTACACCGCCGCTATCATGCGCAAAGACATGGCTGAGTACGACGCTAACTCCTCCGTCTACACCCAGTCCCTGGGCTGCTGGCACGGCTTCATCGGTCAGCAGAAGCTGATCTCGATCAAGAAGCACCTGAAGACTACCGACAAGCGCTACCTCTACCTGTCCGGCTGGATGGTTGCTGCTCTGCGTTCGGACTTCGGCCCGCTGCCAGACCAATCCATGCACGAGAAGACCGCTGTTTCGGGCCTGATCGAAGAGCTCTACACCTTCCTGCGCCAGGCTGACGCCCGTGAGCTGGATCTGCTGTTCACCGCCCTGGACGCTGCCCGCGCCGCTGGCGACAAAGTGAAAGCAGACGAAATTCAGGCTCAGATCGACGGCTACGAAACTCACGTCGTACCGATCATCGCCGACATCGACGCTGGTTTCGGTAACCCGGAGGCCACCTACCTGCTGGCCAAGAAAATGATCGAAGCGGGTGCGTGCTGCATCCAGATCGAAAACCAGGTTTCTGACGAGAAGCAGTGCGGCCACCAAGACGGCAAAGTGACCGTTCCGCACGAAGACTTCCTGGCCAAGATCAACGCAGTTCGCTACGCATTCCTGGAACTGGGCGTAGACGACGGCGTAATCGTTGCCCGTACCGACTCCCTGGGTGCCGGCCTGACCAAACAAATCGCTGTGACCAAAGAGCCGGGCGACCTGGGCGACCAGTACAACTCGTTCCTGGACTGCGAAGAAGTGTCGGCCAACGAGCTGAACAACGGCGACGTGGTTCTGAACCGTGGCGGCAAACTGCTGCGTCCTAAGCGCCTGCCTTCCAACCTGTTCCAGTTCCGCGCTGGCACCGGCGAAGCTCGCTGCATCCTGGACTGCATCACCTCGCTGCAGAACGGCGCTGACCTGCTGTGGATCGAAACCGAGAAGCCACACGTTGGCCAGATCGCTGCCATGGTTAACGAGATCCGCAAAGTGATCCCGAACGCCAAGCTGGTCTACAACAACAGCCCGTCCTTCAACTGGACCCTGAACTTCCGTCAACAAGTGTTCGATGCATTCGTTGCTGAAGGCAAAGACGTTTCCGCTTACGACCGCGCCAAGCTGATGAGCGTCGATTACGACGAAACCGAACTGGCTCAGGTTGCAGACGAGAAGATCCGCACCTTCCAACGCGACGGTTCGCAACAGGCTGGTATCTTCCACCACCTGATCACCCTGCCGACCTACCACACTGCTGCGCTGTCCACCGACAACCTGGCAAAAGGCTACTTCGCCGACCAAGGCATGCTGGCTTACGTGAAAGGCGTTCAGCGTCAGGAACTGCGTCAAGGCATCGCCTGCGTCAAGCACCAGAACATGGCTGGCTCCGACATCGGCGACAACCATAAAGAGTACTTCGCTGGCGAAGCGGCTCTGAAGGCAAGCGGTAAAGACAACACCATGAACCAATTCCATTGATTCACGGAACGGCTCACTAGGCTTAGGCCTGGGGTGTAAAGAAAAGGCGAGCTCAGGCTCGCCTTTTTTTTATGCCAGAAAAAATGTCGCTTACTCCGAAAACTACCGTCTCGGTGGATGGCAAGCCGAAACTCAAGCACCCACTCCTCTCTCGCCCCTCACTCAAGCGCCAACTTCCCTAACGCTTTGCTCGCTTCTGCGCTAACAGCAACTACCCTTCTTCGACGTAGGGCGTTTCCGATTTAACGCCCAAACAATAACGAATATCATCTACAGCACAATTTGCTGTCATTAACAATAAAAAAGCGGATGTTCGACTAACGACGTAGAACGCGTCATAACCCCGACGCCACGGGCTTTGCGCGATTTGCGCCGCTAAGATGTTGGCCCGTAAGTTAATTTTTTATAAGGAAAAATTTACTTACGAAGGCAGACACGCATAAAATTACGAAAATTAGATTGCTGGCTATGGATTACAACCGGCAACTTTCATCTCCCATGATTCCGCCGATGCTTGTCTAAGGAGTACCGGCATGCCTGCTGAAGCTGTCGCGACCATGTCCCACAACTGGGGCTTTGCCATTTTCCTGCTGGGCGTTATCGGCCTTTGCGCCTTTATGCTCGGCGTCTCCAGCCTGCTCGGTGGCAAGGCGTGGGGCCGGGTTAAAAACGAGCCGTTCGAATCCGGCATGTTGCCCACCGGCAGCGCTCGCCTGCGCCTGTCGGCAAAATTCTATTTGGTCGCGATGCTCTTCGTGATCTTCGACGTTGAAGCCCTCTTTCTCTTCGCCTGGTCGGTATCTATTCGTGAAAGCGGATGGGCCGGCTTTATTGAAGCTACAGTTTTTATAGCAATTCTGTTGGCAGGTCTTGTCTACCTATGGCGCATCGGTGCTCTTGATTGGGCTCCCGAAGGTCGTCGCAAGCGGCAGGCGAAGCTAAAACAATGAGGCTTTGGCGATGCAATACAAACTCACCAGAATCGACCCGGATGCGCCTAATGAGCAGTATCCGATCGGCGAGCGGGAGACCGTTTCCGATCCTCTAGAGGATCAAGTCCACAAAAACATCTACATGGGCAAACTGCAGGACGTGCTGAATGGCGCGGTCAACTGGGGGCGCAAGAATTCCCTCTGGCCGTACAACTTCGGTCTGTCCTGCTGCTACGTGGAGATGACGACTGCCTTCACCGCTCCCCATGACATCGCCCGGTTTGGCGCCGAAGTAATTCGTGCGTCACCCCGCCAGGCCGACTTCATGGTGATTGCAGGCACCTGCTTCATCAAAATGGCTCCGGTCATCCAGCGCTTGTACGAGCAAATGCTCGAGCCCAAGTGGGTTATCTCCATGGGCGCCTGCGCGAATTCCGGCGGCATGTACGATATTTACTCTGTCGTTCAAGGGGTGGACAAATTCCTGCCCGTGGACGTTTACGTGCCCGGCTGCCCTCCTCGCCCTGAAGCATTCCTGCAAGCGCTGATGCTGCTGCAAGAATCGATTGGCCAGGAGCGTCGCCCACTTTCCTGGGTCGTTGGCGAACAAGGCGTTTACCGCGCCGACATGCCGTCGCAAAAGGAACAGCGCCGTGAACAGCGTATTCAGGTAACCAACCTGCGCAGCCCCGACGAAGTGTGATCTAGCTTTTTCTTACCCAGAAAGTCCGCCGGATTCACCCTTTACGTTGACTGATAGCGACCGAGACCATGACTGCAGACACCGCTCTGTACATCCCGCCTTACAAGGCAGACGACCAAGACGTCGTCACCGAATTGAACACGCGCTTCGGCGCAGATGCGTTTACCGCCCAGCAAACCCGCACCGGCATGCCGGTGTTGTGGGTGGCGCGTGAGCGGCTGATCGAGGTGCTGACCTTCCTGCGTCAGCTGCCCAAGCCCTACGTCATGCTCTACGACCTGCACGGCGTCGACGAACGCCTGCGCACTCAGCGTCGTGGTTTGCCAGGTTCCGACTTCACGGTGTTCTACCACCTGATGTCGATCGAGCGGAACAGCGACGTCATGCTCAAAGTCGCGCTGTCCGAAGGCGACCTGAACCTGCCGACCGTGACCAACATCTGGCCGAACGCCAACTGGTACGAGCGCGAAGTGTGGGACATGTATGGCGTGACCTTTGCCGGTCACCCGCACCTGACCCGCATCATGATGCCGCCGACCTGGCAGGGTCACCCGCTGCGCAAAGACTACCCAGCGCGCGCCACCGAGTTCGATCCGTTCAGTCTGTCGGTTGCCAAGCAGAACCTGGAAGAAGAAGCCGCACGCTTCAACCCGGAAGACTGGGGCATGAAACGCGGCAACGAGAACGAGGACTACATGTTCCTCAACCTCGGCCCCAACCACCCTTCGGCCCACGGTGCGTTCCGTATCGTGCTGCAGCTGGACGGTGAAGAAATCGTCGATTGCGTACCGGAAGTGGGTTACCACCACCGTGGCGCCGAGAAGATGGCCGAGCGTCAGTCCTGGCACAGCTTTATTCCTTACACCGACCGTATCGACTACCTCGGCGGTGTGATGAACAACCTGCCGTACGTGCTTTCGGTCGAGAAGCTGGCTGGCATCAAGGTGCCGGAAAAGGTCGACGTCATCCGCATCATGATGGCCGAGTTCTTCCGCATCACCAGTCACCTCTTGTTCCTCGGTACGTACATTCAAGACGTCGGCGCCATGACCCCGGTGTTCTTCACCTTCACCGACCGTCAGCGCGCCTACACCGTGATCGAAGCCATCACCGGTTTCCGTCTGCACCCGGCCTGGTACCGCATCGGCGGCGTTGCGCACGACCTGCCGCGCGGCTGGGAAAAGCTGGTGAAAGACTTCGTTGAATGGCTGCCCAAGCGCCTCGACGAATACGAAAAAGCAGCGCTGAAAAATAGCATTCTGCGTGGCCGTACCATTGGCGTTGCCCAGTACAACACCAAGGAAGCGTTGGAATGGGGCGTCACCGGCGCCGGCCTGCGTTCCACCGGCCTGGACTTCGACCTGCGTAAAGCGCGCCCTTACTCGGGCTACGAAAACTTCGAGTTCGAAGTGCCGCTGGCAGTGAACGGCGATGCCTACGACCGCTGCATCGTGCGCGTGGAAGAAATGCGCCAGAGCGTGAAAATCATCGACCAGTGCCTGCGCAACATGCCGTCTGGCCCGTACAAAGCGGATCACCCGCTGACCACGCCGCCGCCGAAAGAGCGCACGTTGCAGCACATCGAAACCTTGATCACCCACTTCCTGCAAGTTTCCTGGGGCCCGGTCATGCCGGCCAACGAAAGCTTCCAGATGATCGAAGCGACCAAGGGCATCAACAGTTATTACCTGACGAGCGACGGCGGCACCATGAGCTACCGCACCCGCATTCGTACGCCAAGCTTCCCGCACCTGCAGCAGATTCCTTCGGTAATCCGCGGCAGCATGGTCGCGGACTTGATCGCGTACCTGGGCAGTATCGACTTCGTTATGGCTGACGTGGACCGCTAACTATGACTACCACCACGCTGATTCAAACCGACCGTTTCACCCTCAGCGATGCCGAGCGCACGGCCATCGAACATGAGCTGCACCACTACGAAGACTCCCGCGCGGCCTCCATCGAAGCGCTGAAGATCGTTCAGAAAGCCCGTGGTTGGGTGCCAGATGGCGCCATCGCCGCCATCGGCGAGATCATCGGCATTCCGGCCAGCGACGTCGAAGGCGTTGCCACTTTCTATAGCCAGATTTTCCGCCAGCCCGTTGGCCGTCACATCATCCGCGTGTGCGACAGCATGGTCTGCTACATCGGCGGCCATGAGTCGGTAGTCAGCAGCATCCAGCAACAGCTGGGCATCGGCCTCGGCGAAACCACTGCCGATGGCCGCTTCACCCTGCTGCCGGTGTGCTGCCTGGGTAACTGCGACAAGGCCCCGGCGCTGATGATCGACGACCACACCTTTGGCGACGTGCAACCCGATGGCGTAGCAGAACTGCTGGAGGCTTACGTATGACGTCCGCTTCGACCACCCGCCTGACCTCCTTCGGGCCGGCCAACAGCATTGCCCGCACCGCGGAAACGCACCCGCTGACCTGGCGCCTGCGTGACGACGCGCAGCCCGTGTGGCTTGAGGAATACCAGGCCAAAGACGGCTACGCCGCCGCGCGTAAAGCCTTCGCCGACCTGTCGCAAGACGACATCGTGCAAACCGTCAAAGACTCCGGCCTCAAGGGCCGTGGCGGTGCCGGCTTCCCCACGGGCGTGAAGTGGGGGCTGATGCCTAAAGACGAATCCATGAACATCCGCTACCTGCTGTGCAACGCGGATGAAATGGAACCCAACACCTGGAAAGACCGCATGCTCATGGAGCAGCTGCCGCACTTGCTGATCGAAGGCATGCTCATCAGTGCGCGCGCGCTCAAGGCCTATCGCGGCTACATTTTTCTGCGTGGCGAATACGTTGATGCGGCCACCAACCTCAACCGCGCCGTGGCTGAAGCCAAGGCTGCCGGCCTGTTGGGCAAGAACATTCTGGGCAGCGGTTTCGACTTCGAACTGTTCGTGCACACCGGTGCCGGTCGCTACATCTGCGGTGAAGAAACCGCGCTGATCAACTCCCTTGAAGGTCGCCGCGCCAACCCGCGTTCGAAGCCGCCTTTCCCGGCCGCTGTCGGCGTGTGGGGCAAGCCGACGTGCGTGAACAACGTCGAGACCCTGTGCAACGTGCCGGCCATCGTTGGCAACGGCGTCGAGTGGTACAAGGGCCTCGCCCGGCCGGGCAGCGAAGACATGGGCACCAAGCTCATGGGCTTCTCCGGCAAGGTGAAAAACCCAGGCCTGTGGGAACTGCCATTCGGCGTCACTGGCCGTGAGTTGTTTGAAGACTACGCCGGCGGTATGCGCGACGGCTTCACCCTGAAAGCCTGGCAACCCGGCGGTGCCGGTACCGGCTTCCTGTTGCCCGAACACCTGGATGCGCAAATGTACGCCGGCGGTATCGCCAAGGTCGGCACCCGTATGGGCACCGGCCTGGCCATGGCGGTGGACGACAAGGTCAACATGGTTGCCCTGCTGCGCAACATGGAAGAGTTCTTCGCCCGCGAGTCGTGCGGTTTCTGCACGCCGTGCCGCGATGGCCTGCCGTGGAGCGTGAAAGTCTTGCGCGCCATTGAGAAAGGTCATGGCCAGCCCGGCGATATCGAAACCCTCGAGGGCCTGGTCAACTTCCTCGGCCCAGGCAAAACGTTCTGTGCACACGCACCGGGCGCCGTGGAGCCGCTGGGCAGCGCAATCAAATATTTCCGACCGGAGTTCGAAGCGGGTATTTCCCGAATCAGCACGCCGGTGGCGCCGACGCAGTTCGTCAGCGCCTAACGTTTTTACGACGGCGGCCAGAGAACGCTTATCTAGAACTCTGGCCCCATCGAACCGTGATTCTATTAGCCAAGCCCGCCAGTTGAGCGTGGCGAAAACCGCAGCAGATGCGGCTTTCACCCCTGAACAAACGGGCCAACGAAGAAACTTGAACTATGGCCACTATCCACGTAGACGGCAAAGCGCTCGAAGTCGATGGAGCAGACAACCTGTTACAGGCCTGTCTGTCCCTCGGGCTCGACATTCCGTACTTCTGCTGGCACCCGGCGCTCGGTAGCGTCGGCGCCTGCCGCCAGTGCGCGGTGAAGCAGTACACCGACGAAAACGACACCCGTGGTCGCATCGTCATGTCCTGCATGACCCCCGCCACCGACAACACCTGGATTTCCATCGACGACGCAGAGTCCAAGGCCTTCCGCGCCAGCGTCGTTGAATGGCTGATGACCAACCACCCGCACGACTGCCCCGTGTGCGAGGAAGGCGGCCACTGCCACCTGCAAGACATGACCGTGATGACCGGCCACAACGAGCGCCGTTATCGCTTCACCAAGCGTACCCACCAGAACCAGGAACTCGGCCCGTTCATTGCGCACGAAATGAACCGCTGCATCGCCTGCTACCGCTGCGTACGTTTCTACAAGGACTATGCCGGCGGTACGGACCTCGGCGTATTCGGCGCCCACGACAACGTGTACTTCGGTCGCGTTGAAGACGGCGTTCTGGAAAGCGAGTTTTCCGGCAACCTCACCGAAGTCTGCCCCACCGGTGTGTTCACCGACAAAACCCACTCCGAGCGCTACAACCGCAAGTGGGACATGCAGTTCTCGCCGAGCATCTGCCACGGTTGCTCAAGCGGCTGCAACATCAGCCCCGGCGAGCGCTACGGCGAAATCCGTCGCATCGAAAACCGCTACAACGGCTCGGTGAACCAGTACTTCCTCTGCGACCGTGGTCGCTTTGGCTATGGCTACGTCAACCGCACCGACCGTCCGCGTCAGCCGCTGCTGGCCGCCAGCAATCAGAAGCTGAGCGTGGACGCAGCGCTGGACAACGCCGCCGACTTGCTGCGCGGTCGCAACATCGTCGGCATCGGCTCGCCGCGCGCCAGCCTGGAAAGCAACTTCGCCCTGCGCGAACTGGTCGGTGCCGAGCACTTCTACTCCGGCATCGGCGCTGTAGAACTGGACAACCTGCGCCTGGTGTTGAACGTGCTGCAAAACAGCCCGTTGCCGATTCCGACCCTGCGCGACATCGAAGACCACGACGCTGTATTCGTGCTCGGTGAAGACCTGACGCAAACCGCCGCCCGCCTCGCCCTCGCCTTGCGCCAGTCGGTGAAAGGCAAGGCCGAAGACATGGCCGAAGCCATGAAGATTCAACCGTGGCTCAATGCCGCTGTGCAGAACATCGGCCAGCACGCGCTGAACCCGCTGTTTATTGCCAGCCTCGACGCCACCAAGCTCGACGACGTGGCCGAAGAATGCGTGCACGCCGCACCGGATGACCTGGCGCGCATCGGCTTTGCAGTCGCTCACGCCATCGACGCCAGCGCTCCGGCCGTTGCCGGTCTGGACGCCGAAGCCCTGGAACTGGCCCAGCGCATCGCCGACAGCCTGCTGGCAGCCAAACGTCCGCTGGTAATTGCCGGCACCTCGCTGGGCAACAAAGCCTTGATCGAAGCCGCCGCCAACATCGCCAAGGCCCTCAAGCTGCGCGAGAAAAACGGCTCTCTGAGCCTGGTGGTCAGCGAAGCCAACAGCCTGGGCCTGGCCATGCTCGGCGGCGACTCTGCCGACGCCGCGCTGCAAGCTGTGGTCGACGGCAAAGCCGACGCCATCGTGGTGCTGGAAAACGATCTGTACACCCGCGCCGACAAAGCGCTGGTCGACGCCGCACTGAGCGCCGCCAAAGTCGTCATCGTTGCCGATCACCAGCAAACCGACACCACGGCCCGCGCCCATCTGGTGTTGCCAGCGGCGAGCTTCGCCGAAGGCGACGGTACGCTGGTCAGCCAGGAAGGCCGCGCCCAGCGCTTCTTCCAAGTGTTTGATCCGACCTATTACGACCCAAGCATTCTGGTTCACGAAGGCTGGCGCTGGTTGCACGCCTTGCGCAGCACCCTGCTCGGCCAGAACGTGGATTGGACGCAGCTCGACCAAGTGACCGCCGCCACCGCTGCCAGCACGCCCCTGCTGGCCGGTATCGTCGACGCCGCGCCGGGCGCCTCGTTCCGCATCAAAGGCCTGAAAATGGCCCGTGAGCCGCTGCGTTACAGCGGTCGCACATCGATGCGCGCCAATATCAGCGTGCACGAACCGCGCGCCTCGCAAGACAAAGACACGGCCTTCGCCTTCTCCATGGAAGGCTACTCGGGCTCCGCCGAACCGCGTCAGCAAGTGCCGTTCGCCTGGTCGCCGGGCTGGAACTCGCCGCAAGCCTGGAACAAATTCCAGGACGAAGTCGGCGGTCACCTGCGTGCTGGCGACCCAGGCACGCGCCTGATCGAAAGCAAAGGCGATGGCCTCAGCTGGTTTGCCACTGCACCGGGCGCATTCAACCCGGCGCCAGGCACCTGGCAGGTTGTGCCGGTTCATCACCTGTTCGGCAGCGAAGAGAACTCCTCGCGCGCCGCGCCGGTTCAGCAGCGCATTCCTGAGGCCTACGTTGCCGTTGCCGCTTCGGAAGCTGCCCGCTTGGGCGTGAACGAAGGCGCGCTGGTCAGCCTCAACGTAGCTGGCCAGACCTTGCGTCTGCCGCTGCGCGTCAGCGAAGAGCTGAGTGCGGGCATCGTTGCGTTGCCGGTTGGTTTGGCAGGCATCCCCGCCGCGATTGCTGGCAAAACCGCTGATTCGCTGCAGGAGGCCGCGCAATGAGTTGGTTCACGCCTGAAGTGATCGACGTGATCATCGCCGTGCTCAAAGCCATCGTCGTGCTGCTCGCCGTGGTGGTGTGCGGCGCGTTGCTGAGCTGGGTGGAACGTCGCCTGCTGGCCCTGTGGCAAGACCGTTACGGTCCGAACCGTGTGGGTCCGTTCGGTGCGTTCCAGATCGCCGCCGACATGATCAAAATGTTCTTTAAGGAAGACTGGACGCCGCCGTTCGCCGACAAGGTGATTTTCACCTTGGCGCCGGTGGTGGCCATGAGCTGCTTGCTGATTGCCTTCGCGGTCATCCCGATCACCCCGACCTGGGGCGTGGCAGACCTGAACATCGGCCTGCTGTTCTTCTTCGCCATGGCCGGTTTGTCGGTGTACGCGGTGCTGTTTGCCGGTTGGTCGAGTAACAACAAGTTTGCCCTGCTCGGCAGCCTGCGTGCCTCGGCACAAACCGTGTCGTACGAAGTGTTCATGGGCCTGTCGCTGATGGGCATCGTGGCGCAGGTGGGCTCGTTCAACATGCGCGACATCGTTGAATACCAGGCGCAAAACCTGTGGTTCATCATTCCGCAGTTCTTCGGCTTCTGTACGTTCTTTATCGCGGGCGTGGCTGTTACCCACCGTCACCCCTTCGACCAACCGGAAGCCGAGCAAGAGCTGGCCGACGGTTACCACATCGAATATGCCGGCATGAAATGGGGCATGTTCTTTGTCGGTGAGTACATCGGCATCGTGCTGATCTCGGCCCTGCTGGTCACGCTGTTCTTCGGCGGTTGGCACGGTCCGTTCGACATTCTGCCGTCGCTGTCATTCCTCTGGTTCGCGCTCAAAACCGGCTTCTTCATCATGCTGTTCATCTTGCTGCGCGCCTCGATTCCGCGCCCGCGCTATGACCAGGTGATGGACTTCAGCTGGAAGTTCTGCCTGCCGCTGACCCTGATCAATTTGCTGGTGACCGCTGCCGTGGTGTTGCTCAACACCCCGGCCGGCGTGGCTCAGTAACGGAGAATGACCATGCTTAAGTATGTGCTCCACGTTGTGCATGGCACCTATACCCAGCTTCGCAGCCTGGTGATGGTGTTCTCCCATGCCTTCCGCAAACGCGACACCTTGCAGTACCCCGAAGAGCCCGTGTACTTGCCGCCGCGCTACCGCGGCCGCATCGTGCTGACCCGCGACCCCGATGGTGAAGAGCGCTGCGTAGCGTGCAACCTGTGCGCCGTGGCTTGCCCGGTGGGCTGTATTGCCCTGCAGAAAGCCGAGACCGACGACGGTCGCTGGTACCCGGAATTCTTCCGCATCAACTTCTCGCGCTGCATCTTTTGCGGCCTGTGCGAAGAAGCCTGCCCGACCACCGCGATCCAGCTCACGCCGGATTTCGAAATGGCTGAGTTCAAGCGTCAGGATCTGGTGTACGAGAAAGAAGACCTGCTGATTTCCGGCCCCGGTAAAAACCCGGACTACAACTTCTACCGCGTGGCCGGTATGGCCATTGCTGGCAAGCCGAAGGGCGCGGCGCAAAACGAAGCCGAGCCGATCAACGTCAAGGGGTTGCTGCCGTAATGCGCGCTCAACTGACTCTGAATTTGGCGACCGGCCGTTGGCTGCCTGTATCCGTCGTGGGAATCTGACTATGGAATTCGCTTTCTACTTCGCGTCCGGCGTGGCGGTGGTGTCCACTCTTCGAGTGATCACCAACACCAACCCGGTTCACGCCCTGCTCTACCTGATCATTTCGTTGCTGGCCGTATCGATGACCTTTTTCAGCCTCGGCGCGCCGTTTGCCGGTGCGCTGGAAATCATCGTGTATGCCGGCGCCATCATGGTGCTGTTCGTGTTCGTGGTGATGATGCTCAACCTCGGCCCTGTTGCCGCCGATCAGGAGCGTGTCTGGCTCAAGCCCGGCATCTGGTTCGGCCCGGCGCTGCTGGCGTTGTTGCTGCTGGCTGAATTGCTCTACGTGCTGTTCGGCAACCCGAGCGCCGGCGCCATCGGCCTGACCACCGTTGACGCCAAAGCCGTGGGCATCAGCCTGTTTGGCCCGTACCTGCTGGTTGTTGAGCTGGCCTCCATGCTGCTGTTGGCAGCGGTAGTCGCCGCGTTCCACCTCGGCCGTCAAGAGGCGAAGGAAATCCAATGATGAATTCGATCCCCCTGGAACACGGCCTCGCCGTAGCGGGTGTGCTGTTCTGTCTCGGCCTGGTAGGCCTGATGGTGCGCCGCAACATTCTGTTCGTGCTGATGAGCCTGGAAATCATGATGAACGCCGCCGGTTTGGCCTTTATCGTGGCCGGCAGCCGCTGGGCACAGCCTGACGGGCAAGTGATGTTCATTCTGGTGCTGACCTTGGCTGCCGCCGAAGCCAGCATCGGCCTGGCCGTGTTGTTGCAGCTCTACCGCCGCTTCCACACCCTCGATATCGACGCTGCCAGCGAGATGCGCGGATGAACCTTTTATTCCTGACATTTACCTTCCCCCTTATCGGCTGGCTGCTGCTGTCGTTCTCGCGCGGCAAATGGTCGGAAAACGTCTCGGCGCTGATCGGCGTGGGCTCCGTTGGCCTGTCGGCCCTGACCACCGCCTTTCTGATCTACCAATTCAACGTCAACCCGCCAGAAGGCGGCGTGTACAGCCAGGTGCTGTGGCAATGGATGTCGGTAGACGGCTTCGCCCCGAGCTTCACCCTGTACCTGGACGGCCTGTCGCTGACCATGCTGGGCGTCGTCACCGGCGTAGGCTTTCTGATTCACCTGTTCGCCTCGTGGTACATGCGCGGTGAAGCCGGTTACTCGCGCTTCTTCTCGTACACCAACCTGTTTATCACCAGCATGTTGTTCCTGGTTCTGGGCGATAACTTGCTGTTCCTGTACTTCGGTTGGGAAGGCGTGGGCCTGTGCAGTTACCTGCTGATCGGCTTCTACTACAGCAACCGCAACAACGGTAACGCCGCACTCAAGGCCTTTATCGTCACCCGTATCGGCGACGTGTTCATGGCCATCGGCCTGTTCCTGCTGTTCCAGCACCTGGGCACGTTGAACATCCAAGAGCTGCTGGTTCTGGCGCCGCAAAAACTGCAGGCCGGGGATACCTGGATGTGGTGGGCAACCCTGATGCTGCTGGGTGGCGCGGTAGGTAAATCGGCTCAGTTGCCGCTGCAAACCTGGCTCGCCGATGCAATGGCCGGCCCTACTCCGGTTTCCGCGCTGATTCACGCGGCCACCATGGTGACCGCTGGCGTGTACCTGATTGCCCGCACCCATGGCCTGTTCCTGCTGGCGCCGGAAGTGCTGGAGCTGGTTGGCATCGTCGGCGGCGTGACGCTGGTACTCGCCGGCTTCGCGGCACTGGTACAAACCGACATCAAGCGCATCCTCGCTTACTCGACCATGAGCCAGATCGGCTACATGTTCCTGGCCCTGGGCGTTGGCGCCTGGGACGCAGCGATTTTCCACCTGATGACCCACGCCTTCTTCAAGGCCCTGCTGTTCCTCGCCTCCGGTTCGGTGATCGTCGCCTGCCACCACGAGCAGAACATCTTCAAGATGGGCGGCCTGTGGAAGAAGCTGCCGTTGGCCTACGCAAGCTTTATCGTCGGCGGCGCCGCACTGGCTGCCCTGCCCTTCGTGACCGCCGGCTTCTACTCCAAGGATGAAATTCTTTGGGAAGCGTTCGCCAGCGGCCACACCGGTTTGCTGTACGCCGGTCTGGTCGGTGCGTTCATGACCTCGCTGTACACCTTCCGCCTGATCTTTATCGCCTTCCACGGCGAGGCGAAAACCGAGGCCCATGCCGGTCACGGCATCAGCCACTGGTTGCCGCTGTCGGTGCTGATCGTGCTGTCGACCTTTATCGGCGCGCTCATCAGCCCGCCGCTGGCTGGTGTGCTGCCGCAAAGCTTCGGCCACGCCGGTGGCGAAGCCAAACACAGCCTGGAGCTGTCGTCGGGCCTGATCGCCATCGCCGGTATCGCCCTGGCTGCCGTGCTGTTCCTCGGCAAGCGCCGTTTCGCCACCGCAGTGGCCAACAGCGGCCCGGGCAAATTGCTCTCGGCCTGGTGGTTCGCCGCGTGGGGCTTCGACTGGATCTACGACAAGCTGTTCGTGCAGCCGTACCTGCTGATCACCCGCCTGCTGGGCAACGACCCCATCAACAGCAGCATCGGTGTGGTTCCGCGCTTGGTACGCCTGGGTAACAGCCTGATGAGCCGTACGGAAACCGGCAACCTGCGCTGGTACTCGGCCTCGGTGGCCGGCGGTGCCGTGCTGCTGCTCGCCCTTCTTCTGATTTTGAATTAAGGAAAACAGCCCGTCATGATTCTGCCTTGGCTAATCCTGATTCCCTTTATCGGCGGCCTGCTGTGCTGGCAGGCCGAACGGTTCGGCAACACCCTGCCGCGCTGGATCGCCCTGCTCAGCATGGTGCTGCTGTTCGGCCTGAGCCTCTGGCTGTGGACCACCGGTAACTTCAGCCTGGCGCCCGCGCCAGGTGCGGAGCCGGTTTGGGCCCACGAGTTCAAGGTGCAATGGATCGAGCGCTTCGGCATCACCATTCACTTGGCCATGGACGGTTTGTCCGTGCTGATGATCGTGCTCACCGGCTTGCTCGGTGTGCTGTCCGTGCTCTGTTCCTGGAATGAAATCCAGAACCGCGTCGGCTTCTTTCACCTCAACCTGCTGTGGATTCTCGGCGGTGTGGTAGGCGTGTTCCTCGCCATCGACCTGTTCCTGTTTTTCTTCTTCTGGGAAATGATGCTGGTGCCGATGTACTTCCTCATCGCGCTCTGGGGTCACAGCGGCAGCAAAGGCAACACCCGCATCAATGCGGCCACCAAGTTCTTCATCTACACCCAGGCCAGCGGCCTGATCATGTTGGTGGCGATTCTTGGGCTGGTGTTCGTCAACTACAACGCCACGGGCGTGATCACCTTCAACTACGCCGACCTGCTGAAGACCAAGCTGTCGGAGGGCACCGAATACGTGCTGATGCTCGGCTTCTTCATTGCCTTCGCAGTGAAGTTTCCGGTGGTGCCTTTCCACTCCTGGCTGCCGGACGCCCACGCGCAAGCGCCAACCGCAGGCTCGGTCGACCTGGCCGGTATCCTGTTGAAAACCGCGGCCTATGGTTTGCTGCGTTTCGCCCTGCCGCTGTTCCCTAATGCGTCGGCCGAATTCGCTCACATCGCCATGTACCTTGGCGTGTTTGCGATCATCTACGGTGCCCTGCTGTCGTTTGCTCAAACCGACATCAAGCGCCTGATCGCCTACTCCAGCGTGTCGCACATGGGCTTTGTGCTGATTGCCATCTACTCCGGCAGCCAGATCGCCTTGCAAGGCGCGGTGGTGCAAATGATTGCCCACGGTCTGTCGGCCTCGGCGCTGTTTATTCTCAGCGGCCAGTTGTATGAGCGCCTGCACACTCGCGACATGCGCGAAATGGGCGGTATCTGGGGACGCCTGCCGTACCTGCCGGCCATCAGCCTGTTCTTCGCTGCAGCGGCTCTGGGCTTGCCGGGCACCGGTAACTTTGTCGGCGAATTCCTGATTCTGGTCGGCGCGTTCAAAGCCTTCCCGTGGTTCACCATCGTGGCGGCAACCGGCCTGGTGTTTGGCTCGGTGTACTCGCTGATCATGATTCACCGTGCCTACTTTGGTCCGACCAAGTCTGACGATGTACTGCGAGGCATGAACGCCCGTGAGATGTTCATGGTGCTGGGCCTGGCGGTGTTGCTGATTCTGCTTGGGGTCTACCCGCAGCCGATTCTGGACACCTCGTCGGCCACTATGCAGGGCATCCAACACTGGCTGGGTACCGCTTCCACTCAACTCGCATCGGGCCGGTAGCCTGTAATGGAAAGCCGCGTTATGGAATTCACGACTCAACACCTGCTCGCCCTGCTCCCGCTGCTGGTGGTTTGCGCCACCATCGTGGTGGTGATGCTGGCCATCGCCTGGCGACGCAACCACAGCCAGACCTTCATCTTGTCGGGTCTGGGTTTGAACCTGGCCTTGCTGTCGATCATTCCCGCCGTCAAAGCCACACCGCTGGCGGTCACCAGCCTGCTGCTGGTCGACAACTTCGCCAACTTCTACATCGGCCTGATTCTGGTCTCGACCCTCGCTTGCGTGACCCTGGTTCACGCCTACATGGGCGATGACAAGGTCGGCTTCCCCGGCAACCGTGACGAGTTGTACCTGCTGATTCTGCTGGCCGCCGCCGGTGGCATCGTGCTGGTCTGCGCCCAGCACCTGGCCGGTTTGTTCATCGGTCTGGAACTGCTGTCGGTGCCGGTCTACGGCATGGTCGCGTACGCGTTCTTCAACAAGCGCTCGCTGGAAGCCGGCATCAAATACATGGTGCTTTCGGCCGCCGGTTCGGCGTTCCTGTTGTTCGGTATGGCCCTGCTGTATGCCGACGCCGGCACCCTGAGCTTCGCCGGTATCGGCGCCAAGCTGGCCGCCACTGGCGCGCAAAGCGCCATGGCGCAGTTGGGCATGGGCATGATGCTGGTTGGCCTGGCGTTCAAGCTGTCGCTGGTGCCGTTCCACCTATGGACGCCCGACGTTTACGAAGGCGCGCCCGCACCCGTGGCCGCGTTCCTGGCTACCGCCAGTAAAGTGGCCGTGTTCGTGGTGATGGTTCGCTTGTTCCTGCTCTCCCCGGCCGCCAACGAAGGGCTGCTGACCACCGTGCTGTCGGTGATCGCCGTGGCTTCGATTCTGGTCGGCAACCTGCTCGCCCTGCTGCAGAACAACCTTAAGCGTCTGCTGGGTTATTCCTCCATCGCCCACTTCGGCTACCTGATGATCGCGGTCATCGCCGGCAAAGGCTTGGCCGTGGAAGCAGTTGGCGTGTACCTGGCCACCTACGTGCTGACCAGCCTCGGCGCGTTTGGCGTGGTGACACTGATGTCCACCCCGTTTAGCGGCCGCGATGCCGACGCGCTGTACGAATACCGCGGCCTGTTCTGGCGCCGTCCGTACCTGACCGCCGTGCTCACCGTGATGATGCTGTCGCTGGCGGGTATTCCGCTGACCTCCGGCTTTATCGGTAAGTTCGTGGTGGTTATGGTTGGCGTGCAAACCCAACAATGGTGGCTGCTGGGCGCCTTGGTGCTGGGCAGCGCGATCGGCGTTTTCTACTACCTGCGCGTGATGGTCACCTTGTTCCTGGTGGAACCGAACCTGCATCGGCACGATGCACCGTTCAACTGGGGTCAGCGTACCGGCGGCATCATGCTGCTGGCCGTGGCGCTGCTGGCCTTCGTGCTCGGCGTGTACCCACAACCGCTGCTGGAACTGGTGCAACACTCCACCATGGTGCTGACGCCGTAAGCGCAGCGCCCATAAAAAAGCCCGGCTCATGCCGGGCTTTTTTATGGGGCGAGAATCAGAGCCGCAGCCCGCGTCAGCGCCATCCCATGCGCAGCAATTTACTGAGGTAGCCGGGTCGCAGCGCTTGCCAACACGACAGGGTCACGGCCTGCCGATAAAAGCGGCGCGCCGAACAGCCATCACCGACTACAAGCGCCGCTCGAAACAGCGACAGATAACGTTGAGCCGCATAACGCTGGCGCAAGCGCTGGCACTCGTCCGGCAGTTGTGCAAACACTTCATGGAGCATGCCTTGGGCCACCGACTCTTCGTCCGCTCGGCTGTGGCGCAGGCTATCGCGGTGTTTATAAACCCGAGCCAAAGGGTGGGTCGTCGTCACGGCGGAGCCACTCACCAATACATAGGCAAACACCGCCACATCTTCGCCGCTGCGCAGTGTTTCCGGGTAAGGGCGTTGCAGCAGCAGATCGCGGCGGAATAGGCAGCGGCTATGGGAAATGGAAATTCGCTTTTGCAGCAGATAGCGGCGGCACCGCTGCACTGGCGTGCCCGTCACGGGTGTGGGCAGCCTCACGCGTTGGCTGCCATCGGCATACACCGAAACCTGAGCGCCCAGCACCATGGCCGCCGAGGGCGCCGCGCGCAACGCCTCGCGCAAGGTTTTGAAGGCGTCTGGTAGCAACTCATCATCGGCATCCAGCATCAGCACATAGGCACCGCGCGCCGCCCGCACCCCGCGGTTTCGCGCCGCTGCGGCTCCGGCATTGTCTTGGCGGATTATCTGAAAACAGCCAGCAAATCGGCGGGTGTAGCGCTGCAATACGTCCGGCGTGTGGTCGTCGGAGCCGTCGTCGATAACAAGCAACTCAATATCGTCGCCCCATTGGCTTATCACCGAATCCAGCGCTCTGGGCAGCACGAGGGCGTAGTTGTAGGTGGGCACGATCACGCTGATAAGCAACTCAGGCGCCGGAACTGGGGTTCTCTGCGCAGCTGCAACAGGAAAAGAGGTGAGTTGCCCCACTGCGAAGCGGCTTCGCAACAGTGGCAAGAAAGAACGCAACGCGGCCCGAGGAATCGGGCCGCCCAACGCTTTTGAAAGGGTTAACGTCATGGCGACCCTCCTCCAAAAAAGGGTCGCAAGCTTCTCGACAAGCCGCAGCGGTTAATGCAGGACCGACAGCTGCATCCAGTGGGCAGTTACCTAAAGACAGCGCGCCTTTTAGTCGCTTTTAAGAAGGCAGGCGCACTTTCTGATTGCCGCTGGTGAAAATGCCCCAGCAAGAAAGGAATAGCGCCGCAATCAACGGGCCGATCACAAAACCGTTCAAGCCAAAGATCGTGAGCCCACCGAGGGTCGATAGCAGAATCATGTAGTCCGGCATGCGGGTGTCGCGGCCAACCAGAATCGGGCGCAGCACGTTGTCGACCATACCGATCACCAACACGCCCCAGACGCTGAGCGCCACGCCCTGCCAGATGGCGCCCGTGGCGAGGAAGTAAACCGCCACCGGCACCCAGACAATGCCGCCACCCACTGCCGGCAGCAGCGACAAAAACGCCATCAGCACCGCCCATAGCAGCGGGCTGGTAATGCCCAGAAACCAGAACGCCAGACCGCCCAGCGCGCCCTGCGTCACCGCCACCAGCACGTTGCCTTTCACTGTGGCGCGCACCACGCGGGTGAAGCGCAATTGCAGCCGGCGCTTTTGCCCGTCATTCAGCGGAATGGCGCTACGGATACGCCGCACCAGTTCCTGGCCGTCGCGCAGAAAGAAGAACAGCAAATACAGCATGATCGCGAAGCTGATCAGAAACTCGAAGGTGTTCTGTCCCAGGGTGAACGCCTGGCTGGCGACGGCTTGGCTGCCTTGCATGGCGCCGCTGATGGCTTTGTCTTTGAGGCCGTTGAGGCTGCCCATGCCGAAACGGTCCATCTGCCCCTGCACGTAGGTGGGCAGGTGACGTTTGATTTCGAAAATGTAGGCGCCGATGTCCAGCTCGCCGCTTTCGATACGTTTGTAGAGTTCGCCGGCTTCCTGCACCAGCAAGGCGGTGGTGAACACCACGGGCAAAATGGCGATGCACAGGCACACCAGCAACGTGGCCAAGGCGGTCAGGTTGCGTGAGCCTTGGTGGCGACGGGCGAGGTGGCGCTGCAGCGGGTTAAACAAAATGGCCAGGATTACTGCCCAGAAAACGGCGCCGTAGTACGGCAGCAAAATCCAGCCGAAGGCGAGCGTTACTGCGGTCAGCAGGACGAGGAAGAGTTTGTTTTCAATTGCGGGGTCGGCCATGGCTGCTCGCGGTTTGTAAAAGGCTGATGTGCCATTAGTCCGCGAGCAGCCTGGCAAGTGCAGGTTTTATCAGTGCTGCGCTTGAGGTGCCTTGTTCAAGCCTGCATGGCCCAACCATCGACGTTCATGGCCGCTTGGCGCAGCGCCTCGGAACGTGTCGGGTGCGGGTGGCAGGTCAGGGCGATATCTTCAGCCGAAGCGGCGAATTCCATGGCCACGCAATACTCGCCGATCAGCTCGCTGACGCTGGGTCCAATGAGATGCACGCCGAGAATTTCGTCGCTGCGCTCATCGGCCAGCACTTTCACAAAACCTTCGCTCTCATGGTTGATTTTCGCCCGGCTGTTGCCGGCGAATGAAGCTTGCCGACCTTGTAGGCACGGCCTTCTGCCTTGAGCTGCTCCTCGGTTTTGCCCACCGTCGCCACTTCCGGCTTGGTGTAGATCACGTTTGGAATCAGCGCGTAGTTGACCTCACCGGCTTTGCCGACGATTTGTTCGATGCAGGCAATCGCCTCGTCTTCGGCCTTGTGCGCCAGCATCGGGCCGGAGGTCACGTCGCCAATTATCCAGATGCCTGGCACGCCCGAGCGGTGTTTCTGGTTTTCCAACATGCCGCGTTTGTCTGGCGTGATACCCACGGTTTCCAGGCCCAGGCCTTGGGTGAACGGGCGGCGGCCGATGGCGACCAGCACATAGTCGGCTTCCAGGGTTTGTTTTTCGCCGCCAGCCGCCGGTTCGATTTCCACGGTCACACCGGTGGCCGTGGCGGTGGCGCTGCTGACTTTGCTGCCGAGCTTGAATGAAAAGCCTTGTTTGGCCAGGGAACGCTGGAAGGTTTTGCCGGTTTCCTGATCCAGCCCCGGGCAGATGCGGTCGAGGTATTCGACCACCGTGACCTCGCTGCCGAGCCGGCGCCACACCGAGCCGAGTTCCAAGCCAATTACCCCGGCGCCGACAATCACCAGGTGCTTGGGCACTTCCGGCAACGACAGCGCGCCGGTGGAATCGAGGATGCGTTGGTTATCAATGGTCACGCCTGGCAGCGGCGTGGGCTCGGAGCCGGTGGCGATGACGATGTCTTTGGCGGTCAGCACCTGCTCGCTGCCATCGGCGGCTTTGACCACCACCCTGCCCGGCCCATCGATGCGGCCCCAGCCTTTAATCCATTCGGCTTTGTTCTTGCGAAAAAAGGAACTCGATGCCTTTGGTCAGCGTGGTCACGCTTTCGTCTTTCTGCTTCATCATTTGCGCGAGGTTGAGCGTGGGTTTCACCTCAATGCCCAGCTTGGCGAATTCCGGGCCCACGGCCGCCTCGTATAACTCGGACGCGTGCAGCAGCGCTTTCGATGGCATGCAGCCGACATTCAGGCAGGTGCCGCCCAGGGTGTCTCGCCCCTCCACGCAGGCGACTTTCAAGCCCAACTGGCCGGCACGAATCGCCGCGTTGTAGCCGCCTGGGCCGCCGCCAATTACCACTACGTCGTAGTTGCTCATGCTGGTTCTCCGGTTGGGAAATTTCTTAGCAGTAAAGACTGCAATTGATTCGTTGGTGGACGGAAAAGCATCGCGGCTGAAGCCGCTCCTACAGGTTTTGTAATCTGGGCATGGCGTTTATGCCACTGAGCTTGGCACTTATATTACGGCCTTCATATTGTTTTACATGACGAGTGTAATTTAGGCTGTAAGCGTGATGCCAGTGCGGCTTGATACTTTTAGTTCGTTAACGCTTGAGAGGTCTTTATGAGCATGTCCCGCGAGGAAAAAATCCAGGCTTGGCTGGCAGCTGCCGACGATTTGCGTGCGCGTTTGGCGGCACCCGACACCATGACATTGAAGCAAGTGGCCGGCATGAGCCCGCAGGAATTTTTCGATGGCATCGGCAGCGGCCAACTGCCCTCGCCGCCCATTAACGAGCCCATGGCGATGGTGCCGATGGAATGGTCCAGCGGCCATTTCATCTTCCAGGGCCATCCCTCGCTTATGCACTACAACCCGCTGGGCAGCGTGCACGGCGGCTACATCGCCACCATGCTCGATTCGGCCATGGGCTGCGCGATTCACACCATGCTCAGCAAAGGTCAGGGCTACACCACCACGGATTTACGCATCAGCTACGTGCGCGCCGTCACCACCGCTGTCGGCCCGATTCGCGCTGAAGGGCGAATCATCCACGTCGGCCGCTCCACCGCGCTCGCCGAAGGCCGCCTGTACGACGTAGACGACAAGCTCTACGCCACCGGCTCCACCACCTGTTTGATCATGAACATGCACGGCTAAGGCCGCGTCGCAGGAGAAGCACCATGGAAAACATCGTAATCGCCGGCTACGCCCGCTCGCCGTTTCACTTCGCGCGTAAAGGCGGCCTGATCAATGTGCGCCCCGATGACCTCGCCGCCCAAGTGGTGAAAGAACTGGTTGGCCGCCTCGACATCGACCCACGGGAAATCGAAGACCTGATCATGGGCTGCGCCTACCCCGAAGCCGAGCAAGGCATGAACATCGCGCGCATCACCAGTTTTCTCGCTGGCCTGCCCGACACCTTGGGCGGCGCCACCGTCAACCGCTTCTGCGGCTCGTCCATGACCGGCGTGCACTTCGCCGCTGGGCAAATTCTGCTCGGCGCCGGCGAGGCGTTTATTTGCGCGGGCGTGGAATCGATGACCCGCGTGCCCATGGGCGGCTTCAATATTTCGCCCAACCCGAAACTGCTTGAGAGTTTCCCCCAGGCGTATATGTCGATGGGCCAGACGGCCGAGAACGTCGCCAACCTGTACAGCATCAGCCGCGAAGAGCAAGAGCTGATGGCAGTCGACTCCCACGCCAAAGCCGCCAAGGCTCGCGAACTCGGTTACTTCACCGACGAAATCGTGCCCATCGCCACGCCTGAAGGGCTGGTCAGCGAAGACGGCTGCATTCGCCCCGGCACTAATGCCGACGCACTGGCCACGCTCAAACCGGCGTTCGGCGGCAGCGTCACCGCCGGCACCGCCTCGCCATTAACCGACGGCGCCGCAGCGGTGTTCGTCTGCACGGAAACCTTTGCCAAACGCTGGAACCTTGATGTGCTGGCCCGCGTACGCGCCGTGGCCGTGGCCGGCTGCGCGCCGGAAATCATGGGCATGGGTCCGCTTCACGCCACGCGCAAGCTGCTGCAACGTGAAGGGCTGAGCATCAACGACATCGACCTGGTGGAAATCAACGAAGCCTTCTCCAGCCAATCCATTGCCTGCGTACGCGAGTTGGGCCTGGACATGGCCAAGGTCAACCTCGACGGCGGCGCGCTGGCCATGGGTCACCCGCTCGGCGCCACCGGTGCGCGTATCACCGGCAAAGCGGCCTCGCTGCTCAAACGCACGGGCGGGCGTTTCGCCATTGCCACCCAGTGCATCGCCGGCGGCCAGGGCGTGGCGACGTTGCTGGAAGCGGTCTGACGTTCAGGTGCCGGCTGGTTTAGAATGACGGCCGGCATTTCACGTTATTGGAGGGCGTTGCCATGCGTTACTCAGAAGATCACAAGGCACAAACTCACCAGCGCATCATCGACGAAGCGTCGGAGCGTTTTCGCCGCGACGGCATCGGCGCCACCGGCCTGCAACCGCTGATGAAAGCGCTGGGCCTGACCCACGGCGGCTTTTATGCGCATTTCAAATCCAAGGATGACCTGGTTGAGCAAGCGCTCAGCGCGGCTGCGGAAAAACTGGCCGACGGCGTCGAGAAAACCTTCTCTGAAGCGCAGCCCCTGCAGAGCTTTATCCGCTACTACCTGAGCAACACCCACCGCACCCACCCCGGCAAAGGCTGCCCACTGACTACGATGTGCGCCGAACTGGGCCAGCGCGGCCAAGCCAGCCCCACAACCGACGCCGTGGTGCAAAGCCGCTTCAGCAAACTGGCAGAACACTTGGAAGGGCCAGATGCCGATGAGCAAGCCATCGCCCTGCTCTCAACCCTTGTAGGCGCATTGGTGCTGTCGCGCAGCGTGGCCGATCCGCAGTTGTCCGAGCGCATTTTGCAAGGCGCCAAGCAGCAGTTGTTTAAGCAAGTGCAAGCCGATAGCGAGCAATAGCGTCAGACAGGCTCGATGCCCAACTGGCCCCACTGCGCGCGGGTGAGGCCTTGGCGGTTGTGGTAGTCGTGCCACGGCTCGCGCGGCAGACCTTCAAGTCGCGCCTGCAGGTTGGCGACGGTCCATTGCGCAGCACTTTGCAGCGTGCCTAGTTCGTCCCGCTCAATCGGCACCGACACCGGCAAGCCCGGACGCGCGCGCACCGAGTAGGCACTGGCGGTGCTGGCGCCGCGTTGGTTGCGCAGGTAGTCGATAAAGATTTTCCCCACCCGATTCTGCGGCCCCATTTTGTCGGTGAAGCGCTCCGGCGCTTGGTTGGCCATATGGTTCGCAAGGGCCTTCGCGAACGCCTTCACGCTGTCCCAACCGGCCTGTTTTCGCAGTGGCACTACAATGTGCATGCCCTTCCCGCCACTGGTTTTCAGCCAGGCCTCCAAGCCCACGACATCCAATAATGCGAGGGTCGCCTGCGTCGCCTCGACCATGGCACTCCATGGCAGCGCGGGGTCCGGGTCGAGGTCGAGAATCAGGCGGTCTGGCGTTTCCACCGCCGCGCTGGTGGCGCCCCAGGTGTGCAGTTCGATGCACCCCATCTGCACCGCGCCAATCAGCGCCGGCAAGCTGTCGACTTGCATCAACTGCGGATGCGCCGGGTCGATTGCTTGGTCCAAATGGGTGATGTGTGGAATAGCCAGATGCTGGGCGTGCTTCTGGAAAAAATGCTCGCCTTCAACACCGTCGGGCGCGCGCAGTAACGACACCGGGCGGCCCTTGAGGTGGGGAAGAATCCACTCGCTGATGCCGTGATAAAACTGCGCAAAGGCAAACTTTTGCGTGCCGCTCTGCGCATCGATAACCCGCTCGGGATGGCTGATCGACACCTCATCAAGCAGTTGCCGGCCCTTGTCATCTGCGCCGTGCGGATGATTCGCCGCCTCGCCCGCAGGCATGCCTTGGCGTGGGGTTTTCGGCGCAACGACCTCGGACGTTTGTGCGCGTTTATGTTCGCTCATGGCCCCGCCCTTGGCGCGTTAACTCGCCTTGCTGGTTTTGGTGGATTTGCGCGCAGGCGCTTTGGCTTTCGACGCGGTGCTTTTGCTCGCACTGCTGCGCGAGCTTTTTGCTCGTGGCACGGGCGCCTCGTCTTCTTCCGACTCCTTGCTGGATGCCGCCGCGCCCTTCTTCGCCGACGGCTTGCCACCCAGGCTGCGTTTGAGCAGTTCGGTGAGGTCGATAACGTCGGCGGTGCGCCGGCCTTCTTCGCCTGGCGCCTGCTCGACCGCTTCGATCTTGCCCTGCTGCGCCTTCTGCTCTACGAGCTGCATGATCTTGTCGGTGAAGCTGTCCTGGTAATCGTTTGGGGACCATTCGCCGCTCATGTCCTCCACCAGGCGCTTGGCCATTTCCAACTCCCCCTTGGCCAGCTTGGCGTTACTCACCGAAGCCGGCAGTTCCAGGCTCGCCAGGCTGCGCACCTCACTGGGCCAGCGCAGCATCACCAAAACCATGGCGTCTTCTATGGGCATCAAGGCCGCCAGGTGCTGCTTGGTATGTAAAACCACCAGCGCCAGCGCTATTTTTTTGGTGCTGGCCAGGGTTTCGCGCAACAAGGCATACACCTTCTCGCCGCGCTTGTCGGGACTGAGGTAATACGGCGTGTCAATGTGCTGCAGGGGAATTTCTGCGCTGTCGACGAACGAGAAAATGTCGATGGTTTGCGTGGACGCCGGGTGCGCTTCGCGAATTTCCTCCTCGCTCAGCACCACGTACTGGCCCTTCTCGTACTCCACGCCTTTGACGATGTTCTCGCGGTCGATTTCTTTGCCGGTGACTTTGTTCACGCGCTTATAGCCCACGGGCTCCATGCTGCGTTTGTCCAGCCAATCGAAGTCGACGCCCTGGGAGGCGGTGGCGGAGTTAAGCGCCACGGGGATGTGCACCAAGCCAAAACTGATGGCGCCTTTCCAGATGGCTCGTGCCATGACCGGCGTTCCTCGCTCAATTCTTCAGTAAGTGTTCAGGCGCTGTCGCAAACCGTGCTACAGCGTCACGCCGTCGCTGTAGGTCACGCGGTCCAGCTGCGTGATGTCGCTGATCTCGCGCAGCATGTTGTCGGCAGCGGTCTCCGCCTCGTTCTCACACACGCAGCCCGGCACGATCACCCACAGCACGCGCACTTCGGCACCCATGCGTTTGGGTTGGTATTCGATCAGGCCCACGTAGTTGTGGCCTTCCTTCATGGCATCGGTCCAGGCGATGCAGGTATCGAAATCACGAAACATGGCTGGCTTCCCCCTGTAGGGCCTTGTCTGGCTCTCAGAAGTTGGGACCGGCCGGGTTAAAAAAGAGTTGCAGTTTTGTTTGTGGTGCCGCGCTGCCCCCAAGTGGCGCAGCAGAGCGGCGCACGCCTCAAAACCGTGCCATCAAGACGCCACGCTCGTCGCAAATATCCTTTAAAAACAACAAGGTTCGTGCCTTGCGCGCCGCTTCGCTGTAAGTTTCTTCCTACATTCAGCAAGCCGCGAGTTACGCCCATGAAAACGGTTGCGATGGTGCTGTTTCCCAACTTTTTGCTGCTCGACATGGCCGGTCCGTTCGAAGTCTTCTCCGTCGCGAACCGGTTTTTGCCGGAGCAGGACTGCTACAAGCTACTGACCATCGGCACCGAGCAACGCCAGGTGCCCGCTTCCAACGGCGTGACGGTGCAGACCAATCTGACCCTCGCCGACGGCTGCGAGCCCTACGACCTGCTCTTGGTGCCCGGCGGCCCCGGCGCTTACAACGAGCGGTTTCCCGAGGTGTCGGCCTGGCTGCACGTCGCGGTTCAGCGCTGCAAAATGTACGGCTCGATCTGCACCGGCGCGTTCATTCTCGGCGAGGCCTGTTTGCTTGATGATCACCAGGTCACGACGCACTGGAACTACACCGACCGCCTGATTAAACGGTTCCCCAGAGCGCGCGTGGGCACCGACCAGATTTACGTGAAAGACCGCCGCTTGCTCACCTCCGGCGGCGTCACGGCGGGCATCGACATGGCGTTGGCGGTGGTGGCCGAAGACCACGGCAAGAAGGTGGCGGTGGATGTCGCCAAAGTGTTGTTGGTGGCCATGAAGCGCCAAGGCGGCCAGGCACAGTTCAGCCCCATGTTGGCCGCGCTGGCCGAACAGGATTCGCCCATCAACCAGGTGCAAACCTATGTGCTGGCCCACCTTGACGAAGACTTTTCCGTGGAGCGCATGGCCAGCCTGGCCGGCATGAGCGCACGCCACTTCGCCCGCGTGTTCAGCCGCGAAGTGAACATGACGCCCATGGAATTTCTGCAACACGCCCGTATCGACCGTGCTCGCAGCCTGCTGGAGAGCACCGATTTGCCGCTGAAAACCGTGGCCTATCGGGCCGGCTTGGGCAGTACGCGACACATGCGTTTTCTGTTCAGCGAGAAGCTTGGCCTTACACCCGTTCAGTACCGCCAGCAGTTTGGTTGAAACCATCGTGCTAGAGGTGTCCGTATTGCGCACCTCGTTGGCCGGAACCGGCCTTCCTTGAACCTTGTTCGCCGTGCAGCACCTGCCCACACTCAGGTCAGGTTTTCATGCACAAAGGAAGGATCATGGCCAGTATCCATTGGATGTCCCGCCGCTCGCTCACACCCAGCGACGAGAAGGACGGCGAAACGCTGGTAACCGGGGGTCTTACACGCTGGCGTGAACAGCTGGTCAAGGCGCTCATCCACAACCTGATTGGCGAAAAAATCACCGTGCCGCAACTGGCGCAAGCCTGCGCGCTGTCACGCAGTCACTTCTCCCGCGCCTTCAAGCGCAGCACCGGCATGTCGCCGCAAGACTGGATTCACCAACAGCGCATCAACCAGGCCAAGCGCCTGATTCAAGAATCCGACATGACCCTCACTCAGATCAGCGCCGAATGCGGCTTCTGCGACCAAGCCCACTTCTGCCGCACCTTCACCCGAACCGAAGGGGTGAACCCGATGGCCTGGCGCAGCCGAACGGTTGCGAACAATGCGTCGTAGGTTGGCTTAAGCCCGCCGTTCGCGCCGCCCGCCAAGGCCGTCAGCGCAGCCGGTGTTTGTGCAACAGGCGATAAAACGTCGGCCTGGAAATGCCGAGCATGCGCGCGGCCACACTCATGTTGTCGCCGTAACGGGCCAAGGCGTCGCAAAGCGCCTGGCGTTCGGCGTTGCTTTTGTAGACATCGAGCGTGGCGAGCGTTGGCGAGGTGTCTCTGTCGAGCATATCGAGCATGGCGTTCTGCTCCCTGGCATCCGTTTTAATTTTCTGAGTTAAAACAATCCTTTTCCTGCCCTGTTTTCAACCGTAGCAAGTTTTTTGACGCGCTTAGGACGGATTTCTTCTAAGCGACGCCGCCTCGCTGCATGAATGGTTGCCCAAAGCCATAAGAACAATAGGTGATTAGCGTCTTGCCAAGCCTGTAATTGCTTGGCATAAACGCTCAGCCAATAACAATGCACAAGGACCGTCACCCATGAAGGTTGTGAAGCGGATTTTGCTTCTCGTCGTACTCGCCGTCTTGGCGGTTCTGGCTATTGCCCTCTACTACATTGCCAACCCGAATTTGCCGGCGTACCAAGCGCCCACGCAGCTGCATTATCTGGAGCAGTGGAGCCCCGAGGCGCGCCAAACCTATTACTACACGCCCCAGGGCACGGAAGTGAAAGGCCTGCGCTATGACTGGTTTACCGCGCTGGAGCTGCCCTTCTCCGAAGACAAATTCGCCACCCCGGATTACCTCGCCCGCTTTGGCTTTCTCACCGAACCGAACCAACAACCCACCTCGCTGAACCCTGGAAATTTGCCGGTTGGTTTTGCTCGCCATCTAGAAGAAGAAACCGGCGCGCAACTGTTGGATATCACCTGCTCGGCGTGCCACACCGGAGAGCTGCGTTTCAACGGCAACTCGGTGCGCATCGACGGCGGCGCGGCCCTGCATTCGCTGGCGTCCACGGTGCCCACGTTGAAAGGCGGCAGCTTCGGGCAGGCGCTCGGCATGAGCCTGGCGTTCACCTATTACAACCCGCTGAAATTCACCCGCTTCGCCAAGAACGTGCTGGGCGACAAGTACCCCGAAGGCCGCGACCAACTGCGCACCGACCTCAAGGTCACGCTCAACCGCATTCTGTCCCAAGCCTGGAACGACACCCATCGCGGCCTCTACCCCACCGAAGAAGGCTTTGGTCGCACCGACGCCTTCGGCCGCATCGCCAACAGCGTGTTCGGCGACGCCATCGACCCCAGCAACTACCGCGTCGGCAATGCCCCGGTGAGCTACCCGCAGTTGTGGGATATCTGGAAATTCGACTGGGTGCAGTGGAACGGTTCGGCCATGCAACCGATGGCGCGCAATATCGGCGAAGCCTTGGGCGTGGGCGCCACCGTCCGGCTGTTCGAAGACAACCAGGGCCGCGTGCCCGTGGCCGAACGCTACGCCTCCAGCGTGCGGGTGCGTGATCTCTACACCCTGGAAGAAACCCTGAAACAGCTGAAACCACCGACCTGGCCCGAGCCCGTGCTGGGCAAGGTCAATCTGGAAATGGCCAGCCAGGGCCGCGCGCTGTATCAGGAAAACTGCGCCTACTGCCACGCGCCGGATCCCAAAGCGCCGGACAAACGCCTGGCCCCCACCCGCGACCCGGAATGGCGGATGCGCATCGTGCCAGTCAGCATCGTCGGCACCGACCCGACGACCGCCGACAACATCGCCGACCACCGCTTCAACATCAGCAAGCTGGGCTGGAGCAAAGAGCAGCTCAGCACGCTTGGCGTGAAGCTGTTCGACGGCAAATTGGAAGACCTGAATTTCCGCAGCATTTCCAGCGCCAAAGGCCTGGCCTATATCACCGCTTACGTGGAAAACCGTGCGTACCAAGACGCCGGCATCAGCGGTGAAGAGCGCTGGAAAATGGACGGCTATGGCCTGCCCATCGGCGTTCAAGAGAAGCGCGGCTACAAAGCGCGGCCCTTGGACGGCATCTGGGCCACCCCGCCGTTCCTGCACAACGGCTCGGTGCCCACGTTGTTTGAACTGTTGTCGCCGGTGTATGAGCGGCGGGCTGAATTCTGGGTCGGCAACCACGAGTACGACCCCGAGCGCGCCGGCTACCGCAGCGAGAAATTCGACGGCGGTTTCCTGTTCAAAACCAGCGTCACCGGCAACGGCAACCAAGGCCATGAGTTCCGCGACGGCTGCCGTCAGCAAGGCGTGATTGGCCGAGGCCTGAGCCCGAACGAGCGGCTGGCGTTGATCGAATACCTCAAGGTGCTCGGCAATGCGCCGGTGGAAAGTCAGCTGCAACCGGTTACACCCGCCGCCTGGACGCCAGGCCCAAGCTGCCAGGGATGATCCCTACCGTGGGACACACACATAAGGACGCGCTTCATGCTTAAACGCTTTTGGCTCTGGCTGGGCCGTGTGCTCGGCAAATTGCTGGTGATTGTGGCGGTGGTCGGCCTCGGTGGCTGGGGCATTGCCGAGCTGTACTACGCCTGGAAATTCTCCGGCCCGGTGTCGGCCGAGGAGCAGATTCCGCCCGGCGAAGCGGCCATGACGCGCGGCATCATCGAAGATGCCATTCGCGTGGTGGAGCAGCACAAAGACCAGACCCGCGTACTGCGCGACGCCCACGCCAAAGCCCATGGCTGCGTAAAGGCCGAAGTGACCGTGCTGCCGGAACTCAACGATGAACTGCGCCACGGCGTTTTCAGCGAGCCGGGCAAAACCTGGCAAGCGCTGATGCGCCTGTCCAACGGCAATGCCTACCCGCAATTCGACCGCGTGCGTGATGCCCGCGGCATGGCCATCAAGCTGTTCGACGTACCGGGCGCCAAGCTGATGACCTCGCCTGCGGTGGCGGGCGAGCAAGACTTTGTGATGTTCAACCACCCCTCGTTTTTCGTCAGCGACGTGGCTGAATACCAGAGCAACTTCAAAGCCCAGGCCGATGGCAAAACGGCGCTGGCATTCTTCCCCAGCCTGGACCCGCGCACGTGGCAAATCCGCCACCTGACCATCGCCCTGAAAACCCTGGCGCCCGCGCCCGACAGCCCGGTAGACACCACTTACGATTCGGTTGCACCGTTCAAATTCGGGCCGCATAACATCAAGTACCGCGTGGTGCCCGCACCGCAGCGCTGCCCGGCGTACACCTTGCCGGCAGTGAACACCGACATGCCGAATTTCCTCCACGACGCGCTGTACCAGCAGCTGTCGCTGGACCGCATGCCGGCGTGTTTCGAGCTGCAAGTGCAACGGCAGAACCCGGCGTTCTATATGCCGCTGGAAGACACCAGCATCGAATGGAGCGAGAAGGTTTCGCCGTTCGAAACCGTGGCCACCATCAAAGTACCGGCGCAGGATTTCGACAGCACCGAACAAACCCTCGCCTGCGATAACCAGTCGTTCAACCCGTGGCACGCACTGCCCGAGCACCGGCCATTAGGCGGCATCAACCGCTTGCGCAAAGCGGTGTACGAGGCAGTGAGCGCCTACCGCCACGAACGCAACAACCCGAAGTAAACCCGCGCCCACCGTTCTCAGCCGTGCATCGGCGGGAGAACGGTGGGCCGGAATAACCGTTAGCTACCTTCCCTTCTCGCCGCTCACTGGCCATCATTGCCCTACGTTTTCCGGCGAAGTTTTTCAGCATGCACACCCAAGCGCCCAGCTCTCTGGCCATCACGGGGCAAATTGTTTCCGTGGTGTTTTTTACCTTTCTCGGTTTTCTCTGCATCGGCATTCCCATTGCCGTGGTGCCGGGGTTTGTCCATGACCAGTTGGGTTATGGCGCGGTCATTGCCGGCCTGACCATCGCTTCGCAATACCTCGCCACCCTGCTCAGTCGCCCGCTGGCCGGCCGCCTGGCCGACAGTCTCGGCACCAAGCCGGCGCTGGTGTACGGGCTGTGCGGCATCGCCGTCAGCGGCCTGCTCACCTTGTTGTCCACGCAACTCAGCGCTTACCCGCTGGTCAGCCTGTCGATCATGCTGGCGGCGCGTTTGCTGTTGGGCGTGACGCAAGGGTTGCTGGGCGTGAGCACCATTAGCTGGGGCATCAACCGGGTGGGCGTGGAATACACCGCGCGGGTGATTTCCTGGAACGGCATCGCCGCGTATGGCGCCATCGCCATCGGCGCGCCGGCCGGCGTGCTGATGGTCGACGCGTGGGGTTACTGGACCCTGGGCGCCGCGCTGATGGCGGTCGCAGCGCTGGGGTTGCTGCTGATCTGGAAGCGCCCGTCGGCCCCCGTGCTCAAGGGCGAGCGCCTGCCCTTCAGCACCGTGCTGGGCCGTATCGCGCCGTATGGCGTCGGCTTGGCGCTGGGCTCTATCGGCTACGGCACACTGACCACCTTCGTCGCCCTGTATTTCGCCAGCAAAGGCTGGAGCGGCGCGGCCTATAGTTTGTCGGCCTTTGGCGTGGCGTTTATCGGCGCGCGGGTGCTGTTGATCGACGCCATCAAGCGCTACGGCGGCTACAACGTGGCGATCAGCTGCATGGCCATCGAAAGCCTCGGTTTGCTGCTGCTGTGGTACGCACCGACGCCGGCCTGGGCAATGGCTGGGGCGGCGTTGACCGGTTGTGGGTTGTCGTTGGTGTATCCGGCGCTGGGCGTCGAGGCCATCAAGCGTGTGCCGGACAGCAGCCGCAGCGCCGGCTTCAGCGCCTACGCAGTGTTCTTCGATTTGGCCTTGGCAATTGCCGGCCCGCTGATGGGCGCGGTGGCGTATGGCGTTGGCTATAACGGCATTTTTCTCGCCGCCGCCCTGCTCGCCGTGGCGGGGCTAAGCCTGAGCCTGTGCCTGGCGCGACGGGCACAGTCACCGCAACAGGGCTAGTGCAACGAAGCCTGGTGGTCGCGCAAATCCGGCCCCAGCACGGTGCTGAAAAACTCCACCGCCTCGGCGTTCATGCGCCGGTGAATGCGCTGGCGGTCGACGCCATCGGCGTCTTTGCACAGCATCGGCATCATCTGTTCCTGCTCGGGCGAGCATGGCGACATGAAAATGAAGTGCCCCGCGCCATCGAGCAGGCGGTAGTTCGGCCGTTGCGGCAGGCTGCGGCTGAGGGCCAGGGCGTTGGTTTCCACGGAGAGCAACTGGTCGTTATCACCGGCGTACATGAGCACCGGCAGCTGCACGCCTTGCAGCTCTTCCTTGCCAAACATCAGGCCCAGCGGCGCCAGTAATAACAGGGCTTTGACGCGCGGGTCGCTCTCGGCCACCAGGTCATCGCGGTCGACCACCAGCTCGCCGTGGCTGCGGCACGCATCTTCGTCTGCTGGATGCGCCTGGCAATAATCGCGCAGCAACTGCTGTTGTGGCTGCGCGCCGCCGACGATCAGCGCCGTTTCGCCCCCGGCGGAATAGCCGATCATGCCGATGCGCTGCTCATCCACAAACGGTTCAAGCCAGGGGTCTTGCAGGGCGTCGGTGATGGCTTGCGACACCTGCATCGGTCGGCCATACAAATTGCTCAGCGTGCCGAGGCGGCTTTGGTCGGCGTAGTTGTCGCCGGGGTGAATCACCGCCAGCACGACGAAACCATGTTTGGCCAGGTACGTGGCGAGGTCGTGTTGAGCGAGGGGGCTGCCGCTGTTGCCGTGGCTCAGCACCAGCATCGGATAGTGGCCGGGCGCGACCGGCGCGTCTTCGCCAGCGGCGATGTGATAGGGGCCAATCTGGCTGACCGTCGTGCGCGCATACGCGGGGTAGAACGCCACCGCCTGCATGGGTTGTTGGTCGAGGGGATCTTGCAGGGTCATGCGGTGAAAGCCGACGGTCAGGCGCGAACCCACCGTGCCGGCCGAAGCCGGCAACGCGCCGGCCATTAAACCGAGCACTACCACCATCACACGCGCAAAAAAGGTGCTCACGCCCACCTCCTCAAAACCATCGCCGCCTACTTTCGCCTGCCGCAGCGCCGAGCATGAACCCGCAGCGGCCGCTTCGCAAACACAGTGAGATGACAAAAGCATGTGGCGTGCCAAAAAAATCCCCGCCGAAGCGGGGATTTTTCTCAGTGCCGTTCAGCCGTTACGCGGCTACAAACAGACCCGCCACTTGCTCGTTGGCGGCGGCCAGTGCTTTGGCGCGCGGTTCTTCACCGTAAGCCAGGCCTTCTGCGCGCACCACTTCGATGTCAGTGATGCCGAGGAAGCGCAACAGCAGCTGCAAGTAGTCTTCGTGGGCGATGCCGCTGGCTTGACCGGCATGGATGCCACCTGCGGTCGAAACGATGATCACCTTTTTTACCGCCGGCCAGGCCTTTCGGGCCGTTCTCGTCGTAGGCGAAGGTTTTGCCAGCGACGGAGATGCGGTCGATCCAGGCTTTCAACTGGCTTGGAACGGAGAAGTTGTACATCGGCGCACCGATAACGATGGCGTCGGCGGCCAGGAATTCGTTCAGCGTCGCTTCGCCGAGTTCCGCTTCGTGTTTTTGCGCCGCATCACGCAGCTCGGCAGGCGTACCGCCGGCAACCAGGGTGGCAGCGGAGAAGTGGCTGTAAGCATCGGCGGCCAGGTCGCGGTAGCTCACCTGAACGCTGGAGTCGGCCGCTTTCCAGGCGTCGACCACGGCTTTGCTCAGGTGGCGCGAGGCCGAGTTGTCGCCGAGGATGCTGGAGTCGAGGTGCAGAAGTTTCATGGTGGTTCTCCGAATCAAGGGGGCCGTAGCGGCGTTAAAAGTGGGTTGAAATTCGATGGAGCTAAGCCTACCGATGATTCCAATAGCGCATTAGTCAGCAAAAATGTGATAGTTCGTCCCACCTATAGGACGATGACTACAGCCAGAACCCGCTATGCAAGATCTCAACGACCTGTTCTATTTCGCCAAAGTGGTGGAAGCCGGCGGTTTCGCCGCCGCCGGCCGCCTGCTCGGCGTGCCGAAGTCGCGACTCTCGCGGCGCGTTGCCGAGCTGGAGGAACGCCTGGGCGCACGCCTGTTGCAACGCAGCACCCGCACCTTGGCGCTGACTGAAATCGGCGAACACTACTTCCGCCACTGCCAAACCATGATCATCGCCGCTGACATGGCCGACGAAGCCGTGGCCACGCACTCCAGCGAACCGCGCGGCCGGGTGCGGGTGTCGTGCCCTACTGCGCTGGCCGAGTCGTACCTGTCGCCGATCATCAACGACTTCCTCAGCACCTACCCGCAGGTGCAACTCGAGGTGGTGCTGGTGAACCGCCGCGTCGACGTGCTGGCCGAAGGGTTCGACGTGGCGCTGCGGGTGCGCGATGAAGGCGACGAAGACCCCAACCTGATCGCGCGCAAGCTGCGCCCCGCCGTCGCCGTGCTGGTGGCCTCCCCTGCGCTGCTGGCTGGTCGGCAGATCAATGAGCTGAACGACTTGCGCGAACTGCCGGTGCTCGGCGCCGTAGATACCGACCGCAAGGTGCGCTATCGGGTGGTGGACGCTGACGGCAATAAGCGTGAAATCGCGTTTGAACCGCGCCTGGCCATCGAAGATTTTTCCGTACGCAAAAACGCAGCGCTGGCCGGCCTGGGCTTTTCCATGCTGCCGTTGATGAACTGCCATCAGGAATTGGCTGACGGCCGCCTGATTCGTCTGTTGCCGGAGTGGGCGCTGCCGGGCGGCTTTCTGCAGGCCGTGTACCCGCACCGCCGTGGCATGCTGCCCGCCGTGCGCGCCTGGCTCGACCACGTGACCGAACACTTTCGCGGCGACTGGCCGCACCCGGTTTAACGCCCTCTCGGCAAAGGAGATGAACATGAACGCCAGCCAAACCGCCGACTTCCTGCTGCAACTGCCGGGCGTGCGCGAAGATCTGAAATGGGGCGACAACCGCGTCTTTTCGGTGGCGCAAAACAAGATGGTGGCGGTGATCAACTTTATCGGTCGCGGCATCGCCTTCAAGGTCGATAGCGACCTGTTTCTTGGCTACGTCGACCGCCCAGGTTTTAGCCCGGCGCCGTATCTGGCGCGGGCTCACTGGGTTCGGTTGGACAGCACGGAGACCATCAGCACCGCCGAACTGCAAGACCTGCTGACACGCTCGCACCAGCTGGTGGTGCGCAAGTTGCCGAAGATTCGCCAGGTCGGGTTGCTGCTGGATTAACTCGCCGTGGCAAACAACGGCGCGCGCTGCACATCGCTCAAGGACTGATGCCCGAGGTAGCCGTACAACGAACTGGCGATGTCGTTGGCGCGGATCGGCAGCACCGACAGCAAGGTGTCGCTCAACCCATGACTGGCCTGGCAGAAGCCCTGCATGTAAACCGCCGCCTGGCAGCGCTCGTCGGTGACGATGCGGTAGTCGCGGTCCACTTCGAAATCGCCCAGGTACGGCGCCAGCGGCTCCAGCAGTTGGCGGTGGCTTTGCCGTTCGTAGCCCGTGGCGAGCACCACGGCGTCGTAACGGTGCACGTCCAATTCGCCGCTGGCGCTATGACGCAGGGCCAATTCGATGCCGTCGGCATGGACGGTGGCGCGTTCCACGGTGCGCAAATGGTGAAACGCGTGGCGTTGAATGCCCGAGACTTTCTGCCGGTAGAAAATGCCGTAGATGCGCTCGATCAAATCGATGTCCACCACCGAATAATTGGTGTTGTGGTACTCGCGGATAAACCGCTCGCGCTCGGCGCCGGTCTGGCTGAAGACCAGGTCGGTAAATTCGGGAGAAAACACTTCGTTCACGAACGGGCTGTCATCGGCCGGTTTTAGCGCCGAGCCGCGCAGAATCATGTCGACCTTCACCGAAGGGAAGCTGTCGTTCAGGTCGATAAACGCCTCCGCCGCGCTCTGCCCGCCGCCGATAATCGCCACGCGCATCGGCTTGCCGCCCACACACGGCTGCTGCGCCATGCGCTCCAGATAGTGGGCATGATGGAACACGCGCGGCTCGCCTTTGAGGCTACGAAACGCTTCGGGAATACGCGGCGTACCGCCGGCGCTGACCACCACGGCGCGGGTCCGGCGCACAAAGGTTTCGCCCTGGCTGTCACGCGACACCACGCGCAGCGACTCGACCCGGTTGTGGTGCAGCAGCGGCTCGATGGCCAGCACTTCTTCGCCATACCGGCTCTGCTCACTGAACTGCGCGGCGACCCAGCGCAGGTAGTCGTTGTACTCCATGCGGCACGGGTAAAAGGTGCCCAGATTGATGAAGTCCACCAGGCGGTCGTGGGCGTGCAGGTAGTTCACGAACGAATACGGGCTGCTGGGATTGCGCAAGGTGACCAGGTCTTTAAGAAAGGAAATCTGCAACTCGCTCTGCGTCACCAGCGTATTGCCGTGCCAGCGGTAGTCGGCCTGCTTGTCCAGAAACAGCACATCCAGCGCGCCTTGATGCTGAGCCCGCTCACGCAGGGCAATGGCCAACGCCAGGTTGGACGGGCCGAACCCAATGCCGATCAGGTCGTGAATGGCGGCAGGTGCAACGGATGGAGTCATGGTCCAGTGTCCTCTGGAAAAGCCACGCACAACGGGTGGCGAGCGAATCGGGTGGCGAGCAGAGATCGCCTGTTGTGTAGGAACGAGGACAGGGGAATGAAATTTAAAGGCGAGTGGTTGAAAGCTGTGGGCTGGGGTGTTGGCGGACGGCAGGCGGCTTATTCGGCATCCCACTCGCGCATGCGCACGCGGCAGTGCTTCATGGCGTTGACGATATGTTTTTCCACCAGGCTCAGGGAAATGCTCAAGCGCTCGGCGATTTCGTCGTGGCTCAGGCCTTCGAGTTTGCGCAGCAGAAACGCTTCGCGGCACAAAGCGGGCAATTCGTCGAGGGCACGTTGCAGCAGTTGTAGGCGCTGATTTTGCGCCAGGTCACGGTGTGGCGAGGGGGTGAAGAATTGTTCTTCTTCGTCGAGTACATCGAGGGTTTCGGTGCGTCGCAGGGCGTTGCGGCGGTGTTCGTCGATGACCAGGTTAAGCGCGGTGCGATACAAAAACGCGCGCGGCGACTCGATTTGCGCTTGACCGGCCCGCTCCATCACACGCAGGTACGCGTCGTGGGCAACGTCGGCCGCCACGTGTCGGTCCCCCAGCTTGGCGCTCAAAAAGCGCACCAGCTCCCGGTAATAAATCTCCAAAACGACTCCCGGCCACAGACGTGACGGCGAACATTGCGATAAGGTTGACCACCCCTGACCGTCATACTGGCAGTATGGAATTATTCATTTTATAATAATTCTCATCAAGCATCTAATCTCATCTGCCAGCGATTTCACCTTTTCAGTACCCGGTAACCGGTATTCCTTGATGAACAACGCGCCTTCCCCTGCCAACGACGACCCTCTGGTTGAGGTGGCTGCACATTGGTGTATGCGCATGCATGCGCCCGATTGCACGGAAGAAGAACGCGAGGAGTTCAAGTGCTGGCTCGACGCGCACCCCAACCACGCCATCGAATACGTCGCCATGCTGGAAATCTGGGACCTCAGCGAGCAGCTCCCAGCCAGCGCTACCGTTACCGCCCCACGCCCTTCCCTGCACGCGACCGCAAGCGCCGCGAACCGCCCGACACGCGCGCGCCGTCGCGGCTGGCGTCCGCAAGCGAGGGCCATCGCCCTGGCAATCGTGGCGCTGCCGTTGGCGGCTTACGGCGGCTGGATGATGGGCTGGCTGCCCAATTCCTATGAGCAGTTCGACACGGCGCAGAACATCAGCCGCATCACCCTGAGCGATGGCAGCGAAGTCGAACTGAACAGCAACTCGGACCTCAGCTTCAGCAACTACCGCGACCAGCGCCGCGTGCGGCTGAGCAGCGGCGAGGCGTATTTCCACGTCACCCACGACAGCGAGCACCCCTTTGTGGTGACCGCCGGAGAAGGCTCGATCACCGTCACCGGCACGCGCTTCAACGTGTGGAAATACCAGAACAGCGTGGTGGTCACCGTCACCGAAGGCTCGGTGCGTGTGCAAAGCGACCGTCAAGGCAACGACAGCACGCTCACGCCAGGCCTGCAGGCCAGCTTCAAACCGGGCGACCTCAAGCCCACGGTGAAATCGGTCGACACCGCCACCGCCCTCGCCTGGCGCGACGGCAAGTTGATCCTCAACGACATCACCCTTGGCGAGGCCGTGCCGCTGCTCAATCGCTACCTCGACGAGCCGCTGTTACTCGCCGACCAGAGCACCGCCGACATCCGCATCGGCGGCATCTACAGCACCCGCGACGTCGCCAGCCTGGTGAAAGCGTTGCCCAAAGTGCTGCCGATCAAGCTGGAGCCACAAAGCGATGGCACCACGCTGATTCGCAACCGCCCCGCCCCGCTCTAACGGCTAAATTTCCGGCGCAGTCACTCGTTCATTTGGCAGACCCTCACGAGCCTGCCAATGAGCGCCCTGATCTCCCCCCGCCGCCTTGTTCTCACCCTGCTCTGCCTGACGCCGCTGATGGCCGTTGCCACCTGGCAAGCGCTGCCGTTTCGCAGCGACGAGCTGGCCACCGTGGCGGTAGCGCGCGGCAGTATCGAGAGCAGCGTGAGCGCACTCGGCACCTTGCAGCCACGGCGTTATGTGGATGTCGGCGCCCAGGCTTCCGGTCAAATTCTGAAACTGCATGCCGAGCCCGGCGAGCACGTTGAAGAAGGCCAACTGCTGGTGGAAATCGACCCCTCCACCCAGCAAGCCAAGGTCGACGCCAGCCGCTATTCGATCGACCAACTGAAAGCCGAACTGGCCGAACAGCGCGCGCAGAATGAGCTGGCCAACCAGCAGCTCACGCGCCAGCAACACCTCGCCCGAGGCGGCGCCACCCGCACCGAGGACGTGCAAATCGCCACCGCCCAAGTGCGCGCCAGCCAGGCCCGTATCGCCATGTTCCAAGCGCGTATTCGCCAGGCCGAAGCCAGCCTGCGCAGCGACGAAGCCGAGCTGGGCTACACGCGCATTTACGCGCCCATGGCCGGCACCGTGGTGGCCGTCGATGCCCGCGTGGGCCAGACGCTCAATGCCCAGCAGCAAACGCCGCTGATCATGCGCATCGCCAAGCTGTCGCCCATGACGGTTTGGGCGCAGGTGTCCGAGGCCGATATCAGTCGCATCAAGCCCGGCATGCACGCCTGGTTCACCACCCTCAGCGGCGACGGCCGACGCTGGAACGGCACGGTGCGCCAAGTGCTGCCGCTGCCGCCCACGCCGCTGGACCAAGCCAACCAGGGCGGCGGCAGCCCCAATGCCGACGGCGGCGGCCGTGTGGTGCTCTACACCGTGCTGCTCGACGTCGATAACGCCGACGGCGCGCTGATGGCCGAGATGACCGCGCAGGTGTTCTTCGTCGCCGGCAAGGCCGACAACGTGCTGACCATTCCCGTGGCCGCGCTGCAAGACGCCACCGCCACGCCGGACACGTACAAGGCGCTGGTGCTCAATGGCAACGGTCAAATCGAAACGCGCGAGGTGCGCACCGGGCTGCGCGACCGCATGTCGGTGCAGTTACTTGCCGGCCTGGAAGAAGGCGAACGGCTGTTGATCGGCCCGCCAGCCGGGGCCGGAGAATGAGCGTGCCGGCTGAGGAAACCGGCTGCGCCACTGCCCTAATCGCCCTCACTGACATCCGCAAGCAATACGGCGGCCATGGCGCGCCGGTGGTCGAGGTGCTGCGCGGCGTGTCGCTGGCGATTTATCCGGGTGAATTCGTTGCCATCGTTGGCGCTTCCGGCTCAGGCAAATCGACACTGATGAACATCATCGGCTGCCTCGACCGCCCCACTTCCGGCAGTTACCAATTCAGTGGCATCGATGTGGCCCAGCTGCCCGCCGACGAGCTGGCCTGGCTGCGGCGCGAGGCCTTCGGTTTTGTGTTTCAGGGCTACCACCTGATCCCGTCAGCCAGTGCCCAGGAAAACGTCGAGATGCCAGCCATCTACGCCGGCCTCAGCCACAGCGAACGCCAGGCACGCGCCGCCGCCCTGCTGGAGCGGCTGGGCCTGGGCAGCCGACGGGAGAATCGCCCGCATCAGTTGTCCGGCGGCCAGCAGCAGCGTGTATCGATTGCCCGCGCGTTGATGAACGGCGGCCATATCATTCTCGCCGACGAACCCACCGGCGCCCTCGACACCCACAGCGGCGCGCAGGTCATGGCGCTGTTGGACGAGCTGGCCGAGCAAGGCCACGCCGTGGTGCTGATTACCCACGACCGCGGCGTCGCCGCCCGTGCCCGCCGCGTGATCGAAGTGCGCGACGGCGTGATCATCAGCGACAGCACCAGCAGTCCGGCGCCTGCCGCGCAAGGACAAGCGCAAATCGAACAGCTGCAACAGCGCCTGCGCGAACCGAGCACCAGCAGCGCCTCGTGCAGCGGCGAAGTGGTCGACGCGTTAAAGGCCGCGTGGCGGGTGATGTGGGTAAACCGCTTTCGCACCGCGCTGACCTTGCTCGGCATCGTTATTGGCGTGGCGTCGGTGGTGGTGATGCTGGCCGTTGGCGAGGGCAGCAAGCGGCAAGTGATGGCGCAAATGGGCGCGTTCGGCTCGAACATTATTTACCTCTCCGGCATCGCACCCATGCCGCGCGCGCCGGAAGGTGTGGTCAGCCTCGACGACCTGGCCGCCGTCGGCACCCTGCCACAGGTGCGGCAGATCATGCCGGTAAACGGCGGCGACACCGTGGTGCGCTACGGCAATATCGACTACTACGCCTACACCCGCGGCAATGGCGTGGCCTTTCCCACCATCCTCAATTGGCCGGTGGCGCAGGGCAGTTTCTTTACCCAAGCCGACGAAGACCGCGCGGCCACCGTGGCAGTCATCGGCCAGAAAGTGCGCGACGCCTTGTTCGCTGGCGTCGCCAACCCGATTGGCCGCTACATCCTCATTCAGAACGTGCCGTTTCAAGTCATCGGCATCCTCAGCGCCAAAGGCGCCAGCTCCGGCGATGACGACAGCGACAAGCAAATCGTGGTGCCCTACTCCACCGCCAGCATTCGCCTGTTCGGCAAACACAACCCGGAATTCGTGGTGATCGCCGCCGCCGACGCCAAACGCGTGCACGAGGCCGAGCTGGCTATCGACCGCCTGATGCTGCGCCTGCACCGTGGCGTGCGCGATTTTCAGCTGACCAACAACGCCGCCATGATTCAGGCCGAAGCGCGCACGCAGAACAGCCTGTCGCTGATGCTCGGCGCCATCGCCGCCATTTCCCTGCTAGTGGGCGGTATTGGCGTGATGAACATCATGTTGATGACCGTGCGCGAGCGCACCCGCGAGATCGGCATTCGCATGGCCACCGGGGCGCGGCAGCGCGACATCCTTCGCCAATTTCTTACCGAAGCGGTGTTGCTCTCGGTGGTGGGCGGCATTGCCGGAATCGCCTTGGCGTTGCTGGTCGGCGGCGTGCTGCACTTGAGCCAGATTGCGGTGGTGTTTTCCCTGCTGGCCATGGCTGGAGCGTTTTTCTGCGCCTTGATTACCGGCGTGGTGTTCGGCTTTATGCCGGCGCGCAAAGCCGCGCAGCTCGACCCGGTCACGGCGCTGACCAGCCCATGAAAAACATCTTCCCTGCCCTGCTGCCCGTTTGCCTGGCAATCGGTGCATGCAGCACGCCGCCTGCCGCTATCGAACCGCCGCCCGCGCCGCCGCAATGGGCATCGCCTCATACATCGAGCGCTGGCGACGGCGTTCAGCGCGACTGGTGGAACGCGTTTGGCAGCCCGCAGCTTGCCGCGCTAGTCGCCCAAGCCGAACGCAGCAGCCACGACCTCGCCGCAGCAGAAGCCCGCGTTCGCCAGGCCCGCGCCAGCAGCACCATTGCCGGCGCGGCGCTGCTGCCGGACGTAAAAGGCGGGTTCGATGCGGCGCGCGAAGAGCTGCTCGGCGGCGACGGCTACAGCCAGCGCGACACCGACGGCGACGACCGCCGCCTCGACACCTACACCGCCAGCCTCAGCGCCAGTTATGAAGTGGACTTCTGGGGCGGCCGCGCCGCTGCCCGCGACAGCGCACGGCAGTCCTTGCGTGCCAGCGAGTTTGAGCGCGACACCGTGCGCCTCACGCTGCTCAGCAGCGTCGCCAGCAGCTACCTCAGCAGCCTGGCGCTGATCGAACAGCTGCGTATCGCCGAGCAGAATCTGGCCAACGCCGAGCAGGTGCTCGCGCTTATCGACCAACGCTTCGAGGCCGGCGCCGCTACTCAACTGGAACGGGCGCAACAAGGCAGCCTGGTCGCCGCGCAGCAACGGCAATTGCCGCTGCTGCGCCAGCAAGCGATGGAAGCGCGCATCGGTCTGGCCCAACTGTTGGGGCAGCCGGTGCAGCGGTTGTCCATGGGCGATGAGCGCTTCAGCGAGCTTCATTGGCCGAAGATTGGAGCCGGTGTGCCGAGCGAGTTGCTGAGCCGCCGTCCCGACATCGCCAGCGCCGAAGCGCGCCTGGCCGCCGCCAGTGCCGATGTGCAAGTGGCGCGCGCCGCCATGCTGCCAAGCCTGACCCTCACCGCCAGCCTCGGTACGGGCGCCGATGCGTTCAAGAATGTGTTGGAAAATCCGTTCTACACCGTCGCCGCCGGGCTCACTGCACCGATTTTCAACGCCGGCAAACTGGCCGCTGGCCGCGACCTGAGCCAGGCTCGTCAGGAAGAACTGCTGCACAGCTACCGAGGCGCCATCGACGCCGCGTTGGCCGACGTCGAAAAAGCCCTCACCGCCATCGCCGGACTGGACCAGCAACGCACCTGGCAAGACCAGGAACGCCAACACGCCCAGCGCGCTTTCGAACTGGCGCAGAACCGCTACCAATCAGGCGCCGAGACCTTGCTCAGCGTGCTGGAAACGCAGCGTGTGTTGTTTCAGGCCGAAGAAGGTGGCGTGCAACTACGGTTAGCGCGGATGCAGGCGGCGATTGCGTTGTACAAGGCGTTGGGGGGTGGTTGGCGGTCGTAGCAATCGCGTCTGCCGCTGCCCTCACCCCGGCCCCTCTCCCGCAAGCGGGCGAGGGGTGACTTTGGCCGAACTGACGATGTGAGGCCGATACGCCGCAAAAAGCCCCCTCTCCCGCTTGCGGGAGAGGGCTGGGGTGAGGGGCCGTGCTGTTGGCCCTACGCCGAATACTCCGGCGGCAACGGCGGCAGCTCATCCAGTAACTGGCTCAGCCCCTGCGACCACTGCTGCCGCACCCCTTCAAAATACGGGTCACTCTCCAACACGCGAAATCCGGCTGGCACTTGCAGGCTGTCGGCTTTGTAGACGACCACGTCCAACGGGAAGCCGACCGACAAGTTACTGCGAATGGTCGAGTCGAACGACACCAGCGCGCAGCGCAGGGCTTTGTCTAGGTCGGTGTGGTAGTTCAAGGCGCGGTCGAGGATCGGTTTGCCGTATTTGCTTTCGCCAATCTGGAAGAACGGCGTGTCGTCGGAGGCGGAGATGAAATTGCCCAGCGGGTAGATGTTGTAGAGCTCTGCCGGCTGGCCGCTGGTTTGCCCACCAACCAGAAACGAGCAGCTCAGGTCCACGCCCGCCGCCATCGGCGAGTTGGCATCGCGGGCCATCACTTCGCGCATGGTGTCGCCCACCAGCGTGGTGGCGCCGTACAGGTTGACCACGTTATGGAGGTGCACGCCGTCGTGGTTCAGGCGCGTGCGCAGCAGATTGATCACCGCTTGCGAGGTGGCCAGGTTGCCAGCGGTTTGCAGCACGATCAGGCGCTCGCCAGGTACGGCGAACACATGCAGTTTGCGAAACGTGGCGATATGGTCGACACCGGCATTGGTGCGCGAGTCGGAGACAAACACCAGGCCTTCGGCCAGGTTCAGAGCAACGCAATAAGTCATCAGAGTCCACACAGGCAAGGACGCCCGAGCGGCGAAACCGCGTCGGGCGTTAGGAGTTAACCGCTTATTGCGCGGCTTATGAGGTTATTGCTGCTGCACCCGCACAGGCGACACTTCCACGTGCGCGTGCATTTGCTCCACTCCGCCGCCACGGCGCATGCCGCGTACCGGACAAGCGTCGAGATAATCCAGGCCAACCGCCAACTTCAGGTGACGCTCGGGTTTGGCCAGGCAATTGGTCACGTCGAAGCTGTACCACGCGCCATCCAGCCAGGCTTCGGCCCAGGCGTGGCTGGACAGGTGGTCGTCGCGGTCGGTGAACAGATAACCCGACACATACCGCGCCGGAACGCCCAGGCTACGGGCGCAGGCGATAAACGCATGGGCTTGGTCCTGGCATACGCCTTTGCCACCAGCGAAGGCTTCGGCGGCGCTGGTCTGCACATCGGTGACGTCTGGCTGGTAGCGGATGCGGGCGTTGAGGCCGTGCATCAAATCGATCATGCAGGAACGGTCGCGGCGGCTGTTGCATTGCACCATGGCGAACTCGCGTAGCGCCTGGTCGGCCTCGGTCAGTCGGGTGGTGCGCAAGAATGGCAGCGGCGACTGCTCTTCGTGTTCGCACTCGCTCGACTCGTCGATTTCCACCTGGCCACGGGCGCCGAGCAGAATGCTTTCGTGGGGCTCGTCGAGGGTCAGCACGTGAAGAATATTGCCGTACGGATCGACCTGCGCGCGCACCGGGCGCGGCAGGTTCAGTTCCCAGCTGATCACCTGCTGACGCTCGCTGTCGTGCGGCGTCATGCGCAGGTATTGAATGCTGTTACGCACCTGATCTTCGTAGTGATAGGTGGTGTCATGGCTGATTGAGAGTCTCATGCGACCTCCAGGTAAGACGTTTGAATGGCCTGGCCTAGCTTGCGCACCAGCAGGATGAAATCGGTGAGCCAGCCATGCAGGCCTTCGTCGAGCACTTCATTGATGCTGGTGTAACGCAGGCGCGCCTCCAGCTCCGCCGCCAGACGCTGCGCCGGCCGACCGTTTTCACCGGGCAGGCTGGCGAGCATCAGGTGCAGTTCGTCCATGCACGAGCGCAAGGAACGCGGTACATCGGGACGCAGCAACAGCAGCTCGGCCACCTTGCGGGTGCCGGGCGAGCCACGGTAGATCTCGGCAAATGCCTCGAACGACGACAGCGCCCGCAGCAAGGCGGTCCACTGGTAATAACTGCGCGCCGGGCGGCCATCGTTTTCGTCGATGTCTTCGCCCAGCATTTCGTAGCGGGCATCGAGCAGGCGCAGGGTGTTGTCCGCGCGCTCGATAAACGTGCCCAGGCGAATAAAGCGGTACGGGTCGCCGCGCATGATGGTGCCGAAGGTGGCGCCGCGGAACAGGTGCGAACGCTCCTTGGCCCACTCGCAGAAGCGGCTGATGCCATAACGCCCCAGGCCCTGCTCGGCGATGCCGCGAATCTCCAGCCAGGTGGCGTTGATGTTTTCCCACATGTCGGCGGTGATGCGCCCGCGCACGGCATGGGCGTTGGTACGCGCCGCTTGCAGGCAGCAGTAGATGCTCGCCGGGTTTTCCGAATCCAGCGCAAAGAAATGCAGCATGCGCTCGGCGTGCAAGGGGCCGTGACGCTCCAGGTATTCGTCCAGCGTGCCGGTGATCAACAGCGGCAGCGCCAGCTCTTCCAGGCCGTTGCCGCGCCCGTCTTGCGGCATCAGCGACAGCGAATAGCTCACTTCCAACATGCGCGCGAGGTTCTCGGCACGCTCCAGGTAACGGGACATCCAGTACAGGTCAGAGGCAGTGCGGCTCAGCATAATTAGTCCTCCACCACCCAGGTGTCTTTGGTGCCGCCGCCTTGCGACGAGTTCACCACCAGCGACCCTTCTCGCAACGCCACGCGGGTCAAGCCGCCTGGCACTACACGGGTGTCTTTGCCGGACAGCACGAAGGGGCGCAAATCGATATGGCGGGGGGCGATGCCGTTTTCGACAAAGGTCGGGCACGTTGAAAGACACAACGTCGGTTGCGCGATGTACGCCTCGGGGCGAGCGATCAACCGGGCGCGGAAGGTTTCGATTTCCGCCTTGCTGGCCGCCGGCCCCACCAACATGCCGTAGCCGCCGGAGCCTTGGGTTTCCTTGACCACCAAGTGTTCCAGATTGGCCAGCACGTGCTGCAACTCCACCGGCTTGCGGCACTGGAAGGTCGGCACGTTTTTCAGAATCGGTTCTTCGTCGAGGTAGAAGCGGATCATCTCGCCGACGTAGGGATAAATGGATTTGTCGTCGGCCACGCCCGTGCCGATGGCGTTGGCCAGCACCACATTGCCGCTGCGGTAGGTCGAGAGCAGACCCGGCACACCGAGCATGGAGTCGGGGTTGAATGCCAATGGGTCGAGGAAGGCGTCGTCGAGACGGCGGTAAATCACATCCACCTGCTTGGCGCCGGCGGTGGTGCGCATAAAGACTTTGTCGTCGCGCACGAACAGGTCGGCGCCTTCGACCAGTTCCACGCCCATTTCACGGGCCAGAAACGCGTGCTCGAAATATGCACTGTTAAAGCGCCCAGGCGTCAGCACCACCACGTTGGGGTTATCCAGCGGGCTGGAGCTTTTCAGGGTGTCGAGCAGCAAATTGGGGTAGTGGTCGATGGGCAGCACGCGCTGGGCGGCGAACAGCTCGGGGAACAGGCGCATCATCATTTTGCGGTCTTCGAGCATGTAGCTCACGCCGCTGGGGGTCCGCAGGTTGTCTTCGAGCACGTAGTACGTGCCATCGCCATCGCGCACCAGGTCAACGCCCGAGATATGCGCGTACAGATCGCGGTGCAGATTCAGCCCCTGCATCGCCAGTTGGTAACCCTCGTTGGCCAGCACCTGCTCGGCCGGAATGATGCCGGCCTTGATGATGCGTTGGTCGTGGTAAAGGTCGGCGAGAAACATATTCAACGCCTGCACCCGCTGGATGCAGCCGCGCTCGACAATGCGCCACTCACTGGCCGGAATGCTGCGCGGAATGATGTCGAAGGGAATAAGCCGCTCGGTGCCTTGGTCGTCGCCGTACAAGGTGAACGTGATGCCAGCGCGGTGAAACAGCAGATCAGCTTCGCGGCGGCGCTGCGCCAGCAACTCATCCGGGGTGTCGGCCAACCAGCGCGCGAACTCCCGGTAATGCGGACGGCATTCGCCGTTCGCCAGGTACATCTCGTCATAAAAGGTGCGGGTCATGCCGTACTCCTTGTCACCCGGACGTGCATAGGTATTGCAAAGCCCGAGCCATCCGTCTTATTCGTTAGATATCAATCACTTAAAAATAAGACACTTACCCTGCGCACCATAATCGCGCATTCCTTGACGCACCGTGCGTGGCCACGCCCTGTTGCGCGGCACCCTTGAAGATAGCCGCTTCGCTTGGGTGTTTCCTTATGACCAGTGGAGTTGGGGTTGATTGCAATTAAATATGGGGGATGGCTTCGAGGATCGGCGCGGTCGACGGTTGGGGTTCCAGGTTCGTTCAGGTAATGGTGCTCGCCATGCAAGCCTGGATCCCGAATCGTCGGACCGCCGCCTTCGCGAGGATGACGGTGGTTTTGAGGGATGGCCGTGTGTCAACTGACGCATTGCAGGTGTACAGAAATTCCAAACTAAACCTCCGTCATTCCCGCGAAAGCGGGAATCCAGTATTTCGGAAGGATCGCCTTTCCCTGAACGACTCTGGATCCCGAATCGTCGGACCGCCGCCTTCGCGAGGATGACGGAGGTTTTGAGGGATGGCCGTGTGTCAACTGACGCATTGCAGGTGTACAGAAATTCCAAACTAGACCTCCGTCATCCTCGCGAAAGCGGGGATCCAGTATTTCGGAAGGATCGCCTTTCCCTGAACGACTCTGGATCCCGAATCGTCGGACCGCTGCCTTCGCGAGGATGACGGAGGTTTTTTGTGGGAGCTGGTTCTTACTGACGAATCGCAGAAGTACGGAGCCCCCCAACAAAACACCCGTCATTCCCGCGAAAGCGGGAATCCAGTATTCCGGAAGGATCGCCTTTCCCTGAGCGACTCTGGATCCCCGCCTTCGCGGGGATGACGGTGGTTTTGAGTGACTGCTCCGTTCAGCCTGACAAATCGCAAAACCACGAAATCCCCAAAAAAAATACCCGCCCGCCCCACCTCACCCAAACGCCAACCCCAACCACCGCCGATAAAACCCCTCCGCCACCGCATTCAACGCCGCCACTTTCTCCGGCAAATCCTCAAGCATCTTGCGTTTCGACTGCTGACTCGGCTGGGTCTCGTCCAGCAAATGCTCAAAGTCGTTCAGCCACAGCTGCACCAGTTCTTCGGTCATTTCCGGGTGCCCTTGCAGGGCGAAAATCTTCTCGCCCCAGGCAAACGCCTGGTTTGGGCACCACGGACTTGAAAGCAAGCGCTGGGCACCGGGTGGCAGGTCAAAGGTGTCGCCGTGCCATTGGTAGATGGGGAATTCGTCCGGCAGGTGTTCCAGCCACGGGCTGGGCTCGGTCTGGATGGCCTGCCACAGCGGCTGCCAGCCGATTTCCCGGTATGGCATGCGGTGCACTTGCGCGCCGAGCGCCCTGGCCAGCAGTTGGCCGCCGAGGCAATGGCCAATCAGGGGAATGTCGCGGGCGATAAACCGTTGCACGGCGGCAATTTCGGTTTCCAGCCACGGCAAGGGATCGTTGACGCTCATGGGCCCGCCCATAATCGCCACGGCTTTGGGCCGCTCAAGGTCGAAATCGTCAAGCTCGTTAAGGTCGGCGCGCAGGACGGAAAAATCCAGCTGGCGCTCGTCGAGCACCCGCGCCAGGTAGCCCGGCGGGCAATAGTCGACGTGGGTAAGAATCAGAATGTCGCTCATCGCTGAACCGCCTCTTTCTTTTCCACCTGATCAGGCAAACCTCGTGCCGAGGCAGAGTCAGCGTTTCAGAAAAGTGTCGCCGGGCACCGACCCGCTTGTGGCCGGCCGGTGCATTCGCGGTGTGGCGCCTCGTTATTGGCGGGTCAGACCCGCAACCCTTTGAGTTCCTGCGTAACACCCCAGCCGTCGAGCACGCCACCCAACGGGGCGACCATCGACTCCAAATCATGTTCGAACGCACCAATGCCGTCATAGGTGGCGTACATGACTTTGCTGATCAACACGTGCCAGGCGCCGTCATCACGCTCGCTCACCTGGGCATTGAGTACTTCACTGCGGAATTTTTTCGCCACCATGCGGGCCCGCTCCTCGTCGGGAAAAATGGCGTAGAACTCGATTGGGTGGATGCGGGCAAAGTCGAAGCCGCCCTCTTTCATCCGGCGCAACACATTGCTGCTGATGTCGTTATGGCTTGCTGTGCTCATGATGCGACCCCCTCACATGCGATGGATGGTTTGACCGCTTTCCCATTGCTGCTGCCAGCTGACTGCGCTGACGTCGCGACAGATCCGAAAGACCCATCACCCGAGGCTTGTTGCATTTGCGTACTGCGGCGTAGAGCGTGTGCTAGCGGGCGCCCAGCAAGGACGCCCTCTTCCAGCGTAGTGCCTTTCCCACATTTGTGCAGGCTGGGTTACGCACCTTTTTGCGCCGCCACAGCGGCAAAGCGCGTCTGGATAAAGCTGCCCACCCGCGCCATGGCCACGTCGGCGATGTCCAGCAAGCCGGCGTGAGCCTGAAATACATGCCAGCAGCCTGGATAGCGTTGCAGGTGAACATCCACGCCGGCTGCGGTGGCGCGCTCGGCAAGGCGCAGGCTGTCGTTGAGCAGCACTTCGTCTTCGCCGACCTGAATAAGCAGCGGCGGCAAACCGCTGAGATCGGCGTATACCGGCGACAGAAACGGGTCACGACGGTCTACGCCCGGCGGGCAAAACAGCGAGCCGGCCTGGTGGATCCAGGCCAGGCTCAGCAACGGATCGCCCGCTGGCGGCTGATGCAACTGGCTGAGCGTGGCATCGGTCAGCGGCGAGAAACACACCAGCGCCGCAGGAAGCGGCAGCCCCGCCTGCTTGATGCGCAAGGCCAGCCCGAGCGCCAGGTTGCCGCCTGCGGAATCGCCGCCAAGCATGATCTGCTCGCCGCTATAACCCTTTGCCAACAGCGCCTCGTAGGCGGCCAGGCCGTCGTTTAGCCCGGCTGGAAACGGGTGTTCCGGCGCCAGGCGATAGTCCAGCGCACATACGGCCAGCTTGCCGCGCCTGGCCAAATGGCCGGTGATGGCGCGGTGCGTGGCGGGCGAACCGATCAGATAAGCGCCGCCATGGAAATACAGCATTACCCGCTCGCTGTGCTCAGCCGGCCGCTGCCACTCGCATTGCAACCCGGCCAGCATTTCGGCGCTACGGCGAGTGCCACGGGGCGCGACGGTGGAAACGGTTAAAGCACGCAGAATGGCGCGCTGGGCGGCGATAGGCATCGGTGGGCGGATCAGCCCGCGAAACAGCACCTTCAAACTGGTGCGCAACACAGCGGCCAACAGGCGCTGGCTCAAGCGCGGCGGTTCAACGAATGCAGTCATAGTTCGCAAGCTCCGGGCGACGGGTGTGATGGCGGTAGGTAAAGGTGAAACCGGGCCAGTTGTTGGTGTTTTTGCCGCTGGCGGTTTTGTACCAACTGTCGCAACCCTGCTGCCAAATGGAGCGGTCGATGGCCTTGTGCAGCGACTGGTTGAACTGCGCCTGCACCGTGGGCTTGAGGTCCATGTAGCGCAGTTGATGCTGCTGCAACTGTTGCAGGCAGCCGAGCACGTAGCTGAATTGGCTTTCCAGCATGTAAATGATCGAGTTGTGGCCCAGGTTGGTGTTGGGGCCATACAGGATGAACAGGTTGGGAAAGCCGCTGACGCTAATGCCCAGATAGGCCTCGGCGCCCTCCTTCCAGGCGGCATTGAGGTCGCGCCCGTTGAGCCCGGTGATGTGCATGGGCGCGAGGAAATCGGTGGCGGCGAAGCCGGTGCCGTAGATGATCGCGTCCACCTCGCGCTCGCGGCCGTCGGCGGTGCGTATGCCGGTGGCGGTCACCGCTTCGATCTGATCGCCCACCACCTCGACGTTGGCCCGCGCCAGGGCCGGAAAGTAGTCGTTGGAGATAAGGATGCGCTTGCAGCCCATGGGGTACTCAGGTGACAGGCGCTGACGAAAAGCAGGATCGGCAATGCTGCGGTTCAAATGCAGGCGAAAGCGCAGCTGCATGGGTTTCATCAGCTTGGGCACCACGGTAAACGCCAACACCCGCGCCTCGTGTTGGATGTATTTGAGGCCCCGGTCGAGGGTTTGCAGCCACGACAGGCGGCGCATTAGGGCGCTTTCCCAGGGCCGATAGGCGCGATCTGGCTTGTGCAGCACATACGCCGGCGAGCGCTGGAACACGTGAAGCTGCGCCACCTGCGGGGCAATTTGCGGAATAAATTGAATGGCGCTGGCGCCCGTGCCGATTACCGCTACGCGTTTGCCGCTGAGGTCGTAGTCCGCGTTCCAGCGGGCCGAGTGGAAGGCTTCGCCGGTGAACTGCTGCAACCCGGCGATGCGCGGCAGCAACGGACGATTCAGTTGGCCGCACGCGCTCACCAGTGCCTGAGCGCTAAACGTTTCGCCATCGGTGCAGGTGACTTGCCACACACCGGCTTCGGCGTCGAACACGGCACTGGCCACTTCGCGGTTGAAGCGAATATGCGGGCGCAACTGGTACTTGTCGGCGCAGTGCTGCTGGTAGGCGAAGATTTCCGTCTGCGGCGCAAATTTGCGCGTCCAGTCGGTTTTGGGCTCGAAAGAAAAGGAATACAGATGGGAAGGCACATCGCAGGCGGCGCCGGGGTAGCGGTTGTCCCGCCAGGTGCCGCCCAGGTCGCCGGCCTTTTCCAGCAGGACGAAATCGCCGATGCCGGCGCGCTTGAGGGTAATTGCCAAGCCGATGCCAGCGAAGCCGGCACCGATAATCAGCACGCGCAAGGGCGCGGCTGACGGGGACGTTTTAGTCATTGTTGTTATCCCGATGGTCGTCGGGGCTAAGACTAAAGCGTCGGCGATGGGAGAAACAACGGGTACGTTCGTGCTAGATGAAAACTGACCGGTTATTGGCGGACGAGGCGTCGATTGTCCGCTGAAATGGGCCCGAGGCTGCGGTATGGGTTGATGTCCAGCCCACCACGACGCACGTAGCGCGCATATACCGTCAGGCTTTGCGGCTGCAGCAGGCGTTGCAGATCAAGAAAAATGCGTTCCACGCACTGCTCGTGAAAGTCCGCGTGCTGGCGAAAGCTCACCAGATACGCCAGCAGACTGGCCGCGTCCAGCGCGGGACCACGGTAGCTGACCACCACAGTGCCCCAGTCCGGCTGGCCGGTGACCGGGCAGTTCGACTTGAGCAAATGGCTGTGCAGGCTCTCTTCCACCACTCGACTGGTATCGCAACGCAGCAGCTCGGGCTGTGGCTGGGCGTAGTTGCTGATGGCGACGTCGAGCTCATCAATGCAGCGCCCCGGCAACGCCGTCACGCCCTCGGCTTCCACCTCCGCCAGACTGCGTACACGCACGCCTACAGGCTTGCCGGCGGCGGCGCTGAGGTCTTTCTCCAGCACCACCTGCAACTCGCCTGGCGTGGCAAACACGCTCTGGTTGAGGGAATTGAGGTACAGCTTGAAGGACTTGGATTCGATGATGTTGGGCGAGTCGGCGGGAATCGCGAACTCACCAATTGCCACCACCGGCTTGCCCGACGGCAACAGCCACGACAGCTCGAAGCAATTCCAGAAATCGACGCCCTGATACGGCAGCGTTTCAGCCGTAAGGCCCAACTCGGCCCATTTCGGCGCGCGGGGAATGGGGTACAGCAGCGACGGCGTGTAGGTAGCGATGTATTCGCTGGCCTTGCCTAATGGGGAGTGTTCGACGGCGGAATGCATGGCGGCGACCTGACGGTAAAAAAAACGCGGCAATTGTATACAAATTGCCGCGCCTTGGGACGTACGTCGGGGGTAGGCAGGCGATTACTGGCGCATGCCTCGCCCACTCTTCAGCAACTGCACACAGGCGATGTAAAGCACCGTAGTTGCCACGACCACAAAGCCGATGGCAATGCTGATGCGGATATCCGACACGCCCAAAATGCCGTAGCGGAAGGCGTTAACCATGTGCAGCACCGGGTTGGCCAGCGACACGGTTTGCCAGAACGGCGGCAGCAGGTTGATGGAATAGAACACCCCGCCTAGATACGTCAGCGGCGTCAGCACGAAGGTCGGAATAATCGAGATGTCGTCAAAGTTGCGCGCAAACACGGCATTGATAAACCCGCACAGCGAGAACACCGTGGCGGTCAGCAGCACCACCAGCACGGTAATGCCCAGGTGGTGCACTTGCAGCTTGGTGAAGAACAGCGACAGGATCGTGACGATCACCCCCACTGCCAGGCCGCGCAGCACGCCGCCGATGACGTAGCCGATGAGAATGGTGTGCGGCGACACCGGCGCCACCATCAGCTCTTCTACCGAGCGCTGGAATTTGCTGCCGAAGAAGCTCGACACCACGTTGCCGTAGGCATTGGTAATCACCGACATCATGATCAGGCCGGGCACGATGTACTGCATGTAGGTGAAGCCGCCCATGTCGCCGATCTGCCGGCCGATCAGGTTGCCGAAGATGACGAAGTACAAAACCATGGTGATCGCTGGCGGCAGCAGCGTTTGCGGCCAAATCCGCATAAAGCGGCGCACTTCGCGGTAGACGATGGTGTTGAGGGCAACCCAGTTGGCTTGCAGTTCGTTGTTCAAATAATCGTGTTTCATACCGCCACCTTCGCCAGGTTTTTTTCCACCAAGGACACGAACAGCTCCTCCAGGCGATTGGTTTTGTTGCGCATGCTCAGCACCTGAATGTGCTGCTCGCCGAGTTGGCGGAACAGCTCGCTGATGCCCAGGCTTTTTTCCACTTGCACTTGCAGCGTGTGGTCGTCGATCAACTGCGCGGGATAACCGGGCAAGGTGGGCAGCACGGTGAGCGAGTCTTTCAGGTCAAGCAGGAAGGTTTCCACGTGCAGCTTTTTCAGCAGGCTGCGCATGCTGGTGTTTTCGACGATGCGGCCGTGGTCGATGATGCCGATGTTGCGGCACAGCTGTTCGGCTTCTTCGAGGTAGTGAGTGGTGAGGATGATGCTGATGCCCTGCTCGTTCAGCTCGGTGAGGAAGGTCCACATCGAGCGGCGCAATTCGATGTCCACGCCAGCGGTGGGTTCATCGAGGATCAGCAAGCGCGGTTGGTGAATCAGCGCGCGGGCGATCATCAGCCGACGTTTCATGCCGCCGGATAATTCACGCGAGGCCGAGTTGCGTTTGTCCCACAGGCCAAGCTGGGTCAGGTATTGCTCGGCGCGTTCTTTGGCGATGCGCTGGGGAATGCCGTAGTAACCGGCCTGGGTCACGACGATGTCGAAGACTTTTTCGAACTGGTTGAAGTTGAATTCCTGCGGCACCACGCCCAGGCAACGCTTGAGCTGCGAGGGCTCGCGGTCCAGGTCATGGCCGAACACGTTGACCGTGCCGCTGGATTTGGTCACCAGCGTGGAAAGAATGCCGATGGTGGTCGATTTACCGGCGCCGTTGGGGCCGAGCAAGGCGAAGAAGTCGCCTTCGGCTACGTCCAGATCGATGCCGTGCAGTGCTTGGAAGCCGTTGCCGTACGTCTTGGTCAGGCCACGGATAGACAGGGCAGAACTCATAGGAAATACACACTTGAATAAGAAAATTGGAGCGGGAGACGCGGCCGCCGTGTTCTCAGGCGTTACGGCGGGCCGCGCAGTTTAGCGCCACGGGCAGTGGACTGCTAAACCGCTTCCCAGGTTGTTTTTTTATTGATCAGGTTAGCGCCGTCATCACCGCTGTCTGGTACGCGGGCCGCTGTTTCAGGCGTTCGTACCAGGCCTGCAAATGAGGCAGATCGGGGCGCTGGATGGGCATTTCAAACCAGGCGTAAATGCCGGCGCCGAGTGGAATATCGCCCATGCCGAACTCCTCACCAGACAAATACGGCTGGCTGGCCAAGGCCTCATTGGGCATGGCCAGCAGCTCACCGCAGCGCTGCAAGGCGGCAGCGATACGCGCTTCGTCGCGCTGTTCCGGCGCGGTACGCACGGTGCCCCAGAACAAATCGCGGAACGCGCCGGCAAACACCGAGGTGGACCAGTCCATCCACTTGTCGCCAACAGCGCGCTGGGCGGGGTTCTGTGGATACAACACACCGTCGCCATACTGGGCTGCGAGGTAACGAACGATGGCGTTGGATTCCCACAGTACTAGGTCGCCGTCTTCGATCACCGGCACCAAACCGTTGGGGTTCATGGCGCGGTAGTGCGGTTCGTTCACCACCCCGAAAGCGCCACCTGCATCGCGTCGTTCGTAGGGCACCCCTACTTCTTCGGCGGCCCACAACGCTTTGCGCACGTTGCCGGAATTCTTGCGTCCCCAGATCGTCAGCATCGGTTTGTTACCTTCTATTTCGCTTTTTTTGGCTCAGGCATCCTACCTGCCTGAGCCAAAGAAAACAGACTTGGAAATTGATGTTAGCTATCGAGGCGCTTCATGGTTCCGGGGTTTTGCCCCAGCGCATCGCCTGCACCCGCTTAGCATCAGTAAAGACTGACTGCGCAGTCACGCCAGCCGCGGCGTGCGCGGGCGTTATCCAGTGCGAACTGAACAACGCGAGGGTGGTCACTATCACTGAAGCGGCCGGGGCAAGGTGTTCACTCACCTGGGTTCCTGGGGGTGCCGAGTTCAATTCGATGACGCCAAGCCTGGCTTGGCGCCCTTCTCGCCAGTCCCTCTCTCGCCACACCTACTAAGCTCGACACGGTCGGCATTCAGCCGGTCCGTTCCAAGGAGGACGTTGCATGCTTGCTGTCTGGTTAGTTGTTCTGGTGCTGGGCGTGGCCTTTCTGGCCCACCGTCGCCTTTCGCCGTTGCCTGCCATTGGCATCGTCGCCGTCTACCTGGTGCTCATGGGCATTTACAGCCATGCACCGACCTGGCTGATGGCCATTCTCTGGCTGGTGCTAATCGCCATCACCGTGCCGCTGGTACTGCCGGAACTGCGCCGCAAGCTGTTCACCGCGCCGCTGTTCGCCTGGTTCCAGAAAACCTTGCCGCCGATGTCGGAAACCGAGAAAGACGCCATCGAAGCCGGCACCGTCTGGTGGGACGGCGAGCTGTTCAGCGGCCGCCCGGATTGGAACACCCTGCTCGCCTACCCGAAGGCAACGCTCACTGACGAAGAACAAGCGTTTCTCGACGGCCCCACCGAAGAACTGTGCGCGATGGTCACTGACTGGGACATCGGCCAGCACATGGATTTGCCCGAAGCGGCCTGGCAGCACATTAAAGAGCACGGCTTCTTTGCGTTGATCATTCCCAAGGAGTACGGCGGCAAAGGCTTCTCGGCCTACGCCCACTCGCAAGTGGCGATGAAACTGGCGACCCGCAGCGGCGACCTGGCCTCCACCGTGATGGTGCCTAACTCGCTCGGCCCGGCGGAATTGCTGCTGCACTACGGCACTGACGAACAGCGCCAGCACTACCTGCCACGCCTGGCCCGTGGCGACGACATTCCTTGCTTCGCCCTCACCGGCCCGCTGGCCGGTTCCGATGCAGGGGCAATGCCTGACGTCGGTATCATCTGCAAAGGCCAGTGGAACGGCGAGGAAGTGATTGGCCTGCGTCTGACGTGGGAAAAACGCTATATCACCCTCGGCCCGGTAGCGACGCTGCTCGGTCTGGCGTTCAAGGCCTACGACCCGGAACACTTGCTCGGCGACGAAGAAGACCTGGGCATCAGCCTGGCGCTGATTCCGACCGACACCCCTGGGGTGGAAATCGGCCGTCGCCACTTGCCGCTGGGCGCCGCGTTTATGAACGGCCCCAACTCCGGCAAAGACGTTTTCGTACCGCTGGACTACCTCATCGGCGGCGAGCCGATGCTGGGCAAAGGCTGGATGATGCTGATGAACTGCCTGTCGGTAGGCCGTTCGATTTCGTTGCCAGCGGTCGGTACCGGCGCGGCCAAATACACCAGCCTGGTCACCGGCCAGTACACCCAGGTGCGCGAGCAGTTCAACGTGCCGCTGGCGGCCTTCGAAGGTATTCAGGAAGCACTGGCGCGCATCGGCGGTAACGCCTGGATGATGGACGCCGCGCGTATCCTGACTGCCAACGCGGTCGATCTGGGCGAAAAACCTTCGGTGCTCTCGGCGATTCTCAAGTACCACCTCACCGAGCGCGGTCGCGAGTGCATCAGCCACGCGATGGACGTGCACGGCGGCAAGGGCATCATCATGGGCCCTAACAACTACTTGGGCCGTTCGTGGCAAGGCGCACCGATTTTCATCACCGTGGAAGGGGCGAACATTCTCTCGCGCAACCTGATGATCTTCGGCCAGGGCGCTATTCGCTGCCATCCGTACGTGCTCAAGGAAATGGCCCTGGCCGGCCGCGAAGACCGCGACCGTGCGCTGGTGGAATTCGATGAACTGCTGATGCAGCACATTGGTTTCGCCCTCAGCAACGCCGCCAGCAGCCTGATTCTGAGTCTGACCTTCGGCAAAATCGGCCGCGTGCCGGGCGACAGCTTCAGCCAGCCCTACTTCCGTGCGCTTAACCGCCTGGCCGCCGGTTTCGCCATGTTGGCGGACTTCAGCATGATGCTGCTCGGCGGCGAGCTGAAACGCCGTGAACGCTTGTCGGCGCGCCTGGGCGATGTGCTCAGCAACCTGTACCTGGCCTCGGCAGCGCTCAAGCGTTACCACGACCTCGATTACCCGGAGCACTTGCGTGCGTCGGTAAGCTGGGCGATGGAAGAAAGCCTGGGCAAAGCCGAGCAGGCGCTGGCCGACTTGCTGGAAAACTTCCCCAATGGCTTCTTTGGCTGCGCGCTGAGCTTGCTGGTGTTTCCGTTCGGCCGTCGCCACAAGGGCCCATCGGATGCGCTGGATGCCGAGATTGCTGGCATTCTCACCCGCCCTGCCGGCGACCCGGCACTGGAAGCGGTGCTGGCCGGCTGCTTCCGCCCAACCGACCCGACCGACGCCGTGGGCGCGCTGCAACATGCGGTGAACCTGCTGGGCGCCAGCCATGGGCTGCATAAAAAGCTGCATGTGGCGGTGAAAGAAGGTCGTCTCACGCCGCAGCCAGGCGAAAGCTTGATTGATGCGGCACTGGCGGCCGGCGTGCTGCAAGCCGAGGAAGCGCAGAACCTGCGTGACGCGGAAGCGGCGCGGCGTCGCGTGATCGACGTGGACGATTACGCCAAAGAAGAACTGACCCTGGGCGAAGGCAAGATCCGCTAACGCCCACCCCAGGCGGCAACACGACAACGGGCGCGAAGGCTTCTATACTTCGCGCCCGTTTTTGTTCCTGAGGAGTCGCCCATGTCCAGCCCCTATCTCGACCATCACTTGGCGCTGCTGACCCACCTGCGCGGCATTCTGGTTGCGCTGGGCGAAGCCGAACAGGTTCCGGAAGAAAGCCACGCGCTGTTTCTGGAACGCTTCGACGAATTGCTCACCCTGCTGCCGCAGGAGCCTGAGCAAAGCCTTTATCTGGGCCAGGACTTGATGTGCCAGGTCATCCACCGCTACCCGCAAATCGCCCATCTGGTGCCGCGCGACTTGCTGTGGTTCTTCGGTGGCGACTGCCTGCACTTTATGCCGGACGAAGAAATCACCTTGTTCCAAGCGCTCGATGAGCGTCGCTACGAAGCCGAACAGAACGACGAGCCGTTCGACTGGGAACGTGAGAAGCAATTTTTGGCGATTCCCCGCGAAGGCAGCACGCACTGAGGCAAACGCTCACAGAAAACCGACTGGACTCTTGTAGGAGCCAGCTTGCTGGCGAACCCTGCAACCGACACCTTTTCCAGGGTTCGCCACCAAGGTGGCTCCTACAAAAACAGGCACCTGTGGGAGCGGATTTAGCCGCGATGCGATTGCCCAGGCGGCGCCGTTTTCAGGCCCGGCCTGATCGCGGCTAAAGCCGCTCGCACAGGAAACCGAATGGGCTTTTCGACCACAAATCGCGCACAAACAAAAACGCCGCTCAATGAGCGGCGTTTTTGTTTATTTGGAGCGGGAAACGAGACTCGAACTCGCGACCCCGACCTTGGCAAGGTCGTGCTCTACCAACTGAGCTATTCCCGCAATACATCTACAGCTTGAATGGCGTCCCCTAGGGGACTCGAACCCCTGTTACCGCCGTGAAAGGGCGGTGTCCTAGGCCACTAGACGAAGGGGACATCAACCTTTTTTACCAGCAACGCCTTTCAGCACTGCTTTAAAATTTGGAGCGGGAAACGAGACTCGAACTCGCGACCCCGACCTTGGCAAGGTCGTGCTCTACCAACTGAGCTATTCCCGCATCTACAACTTGGTGTATTGCTGCCTGGAAAATGGCGTCCCCTAGGGGACTCGAACCCCTGTTACCGCCGTGAAAGGGCGGTGTCCTAGGCCACTAGACGAAGGGGACACAGGTTGTGCATGACGCACATTTTCCAACCTTCGCTGCGCTTGCGTATTGCCTTACGCTGCGAAGTGGCGCGAATTCTAGGGAGCCTTTTGAGGGTCGTCAACACTTGAGTGAAAATTAATTTAAATCAATGACTTCTGTGTAGAAGCTGGTCGGTGCCTATCCGCAATAGCACATAGGCACTACACTCGGCCGAAACTCCAGCAGTCGAGAGGTTCTAAAGGTGTCCCCACTCGTAATCACTCTACTGATCGTAGCGGGCATCGCGATTCTGTTCGTGATCGGTTACATCAACCATACGGTAGAGAACAGCAAACTGGAGAAGGCCCGTCAGAAGGCCGACTTGGGCGATCGTCTGCGCCGTTGTGCAGATGTTTCCGACTCCCTTCCCGGCCAGTTCATGTCCCCTGCCCTCAAGCAGCTGCTCAATCGGTTGATGCTGCAATTTGCCGAACGCTTGCTGGCCGTCGACAAGAGCCAGACCGCCGTTAAAGACCGCATTGAAGAGCTGCGCGGCCTCATCGGCCAGGGCGATGCGCTGGTAGTGCGTAACCCGCCGCAACCGATCGTCAACGAAGCCAAAGCCAAAGACGTGCGCGTGGTGCTGGAGATTCTCCACGGGCAAATCACCCGCGCCGCGCAAGACAAACTGCTGCCCACCGCCGAAGCGAAAACCTGGCTGGAAGAAGTTCGGCACATTCTGGTGCAGGTGCACATCGAGCTGTTTACCACTGCCGGTCAGAGCGCCATGCAACAAGGGCAACCCGGCCATGCGCGCCTTGCCTTCGAACGGGGCGTGCAATACATCCGCAAGCAACCCGACGCCAAGCGTTATCAAGCACCGCTGAGCACGCTGGAAAAACAACTGGCACGCGCCAACGCCATGGTCCTGGAAAGCAACAAGCCGGCGGCCGACGAAACAAACGAGCTCAACGAGGGCATCAGCTCGATGGGCGACGAAGACTGGAAGAAAAAGAACATGTACGACTGAGTGCGCTCAGCCGCCAACAAAAAAGCCCGGCTCGATGCCGGGCTTTTTGTTGGCGGTATGCGTTGGGCTGCGCTGCGCTTAACCCAACCTGCGAAGCTCCTGTGGGAGCGGCTTCAGCCGCGATGCTGTTGAAACCATCGCAGCTAGGAATGCCACCCGGCCGCTCGCCCAGGAGCGTGTGCCATTAGCACTCAGTCAACCGCAAAAATATCGCCGCCAACGCTTCAATCCCGCGCTGATCCGCCTCACTGAAGCGCGCCAGCTTCGGGCTGTCCAGGTCCAGTACGCCGATCAGGCGCCCTTCTTTCACCAACGGCACCACCAGCTCACTGTTTGACGCACTGTCACAGGCGATATGCCCAGGGAATTCATGCACATCTTCAACCCGCTGGGTTTGCAGGCTGGCCGCCGCCGCGCCGCATACGCCTTTGCCGAATGGAATGCGCACGCAAGCCACCTGGCCCTGGAACGGCCCAAGCACCAGCTGTTCCTGTTTATTCAGGTAGAAGCCGGCCCAGTTGAGGTCGTCCAGCTGGGTATAAAGGAAGGCGGAAAATTGCGCGGCATTGGCAACAAAGTCGCGCTCATCCGCCAGCAGTGCTTCTAGCTGCGCCGCCAACAGGCCGTAGCCTTCCAGGCCAGCGCCGGTGCTTTGTAAATCGATCACGACTGTTTCTCCAATAATTGCAGGCCGACCCAATTGCGGGCGAACTGATAGGCACAACGGCCGTTACGGTTGCCACGGCTGGTGGCGTAGCGGGCCGCAAGTACGCCGAGCTCTTCGCTCCACGCCCAGTCGAGGTTGGCCTGCTTGGCCAACACACCAATCCAGTGGCGCACCACGTCGTGGAAATGTTCCTGAGTGAACGGGTAGAACGACAGCCACAAACCGAAGCGATCCGACAGGGCGATTTTGTCTTCAATCGCCTCGCTCGGGTGCAGTTCGCCGTTGACCATTTTGCTGTCGAGGTTGTCGCTCTCTTTCTCCGGCACCAAGTGCCGGCGGTTCGAGGTGGCGTACAGCAGCACGTTTTCTGGCGCCCGCTCCAGCGAGCCGTCGAGCACGCTCTTGAGTACGCGGTAGTCGCCCTCGCCCGCTTCGAACGACAGGTCATCGCAGAACAACACGAAGCGCTGCGGCAGCTTGGCGATCAGCTCGACAATGCGCGGCAGATCGGCCAGGTAGTCACGCTCGATCTCGATCAAGCGCAGCCCTTGCCCCGCCAGCTCGGCCAACAGCGCCCGCACCAGTGACGATTTACCGGTGCCACGCGCGCCCCACAGCAAGGCGTGGTTAGCGGGCAAGCCGGCGACGAATTGGCGAGTGTTGCGGGCTAAGTGATCGCGCTGGGTGTCGACGCCGATCAAGTCGGTCAGGCGCAAGTCGAGGCTGACTTCCAGCGGCTGCAAATAGCCGCCACGGCCTTCGCGATGCCAGCGCGCGGCGACGGTCTGCGACCAGTCCACCTCAACACGCAAGGTCGGCAACAACGGGTCGAGGCGCGCCAACACCGCGTCGGCACGCTCCAGAAAGGCATTCAAACGGGAGTCCACGATTTACTCCTTTTTTGCGAAGGGAAACTCAATGTGGGCCGGGCAAGCAGCAAATCTATTCAGCTATGCTTGCCCAATGCTCAGAGACGAGGCTGGTTCACGACCTTATGGATATAACGCTCACCCATCGCCTGTCGTTCAAACAGGCCAGCCTGACGGTTCTCGTGGCGTTGATCCTCGGCACCTTGCTCAGCCTGCTGCAGGTGAGCAGCGATTATGCCAGCGAAGACGCCTCGATCAACCGCGAGATACGCGCGCTGTTGGAGATCAGCCATAACCCGGCGACGCGCATCGCCTACAACATTGACACCGAACTGGCGCAGGAACTGGTGGCCGGCCTGCTGCGCTCACCCGCTGTGATCAACGCGCAAATCATCGACGACACCGGCACCAGCCTGGCCAGCGCCACCCGCTCGCGCATCAACAGCCCCTACCGGATGTTCAGCGACCGGCTGTTCGGCCAGAGCCGTCATTTCGAAGACCCGCTATTCGTTAACCATTTGCCCACCGAAACCATCGGCCTGCTGCGCCTTGAAGTCGACACCTTCGCCTTTGGCAGCAATTTTCTACGACGCGCGCTGGTCACGCTGCTGAGCGGCTTCGCCTATAGCCTGCTGCTGTCGATGATTTTGCTGGTGGTGTTTTATTTCATGCTGACCAAGCCGCTCACCGACGTGATTCAAGCCATCAGCGCCCGCGACCTGCGCCGGCCAACCCGGCAGAAGCTGCCCTGCCCGTCTGGCCATGAAAACGATGAAATCGGCATTTTGGTCGACGTGACCAACCAGCAACTGTCGAGTTTGTCGGAGGAAGTCGAGCACCGGCGCAAAGCCGAAGACCAACTCACGCAGTACCTGGGCGAGCTGGAAAACATCATCTCCGCGCGCACCAACGAGCTCAAAGCCAGCAACACCCGCCTGACCCTCTCCAACCAGGAACTGGAAAGCGCCCGTGCCCGCGCGAACCAGATGGCCCTGGCCCGCGCCACGTTTCTGGCCAACATGAGTCACGAAATCCGCACGCCGCTCAATGGCCTGCTGGGCATGCTCGGCTTGGCGCTGGACAGCCCGCTGAGCGCCGAACAACGGCAACAACTGAGCATCGCCCACAACTCCGGCAAGGTGCTGGTGGAGTTGCTTAACGACATTCTCGATTTGTCCAAATTCGAAGCGGGGCAACTGGAGCTGGAGTCGATTCCGTTCGACTTCGCCACACTGGTGGAAGACACCGCCAACCTGCTCTCGCAAAACGCCGCCGCCAATGTTGAATTGACCTGCCTGATCGACCCGCGCCTGCCTGCCCTGCTGCTCGGCGACCCGACGCGGGTTCGGCAAATTGTCAGCAACCTGCTTTCCAACGCCCTGAAATTCACCCACAACGGCCGCGTCGACATCCGCATCGCCTTCACCGACCCCGGCATCCGCATTACCGTGACCGACAGCGGCATCGGTATCGCCGAAGACGCCCAAGCGCGCATTTTCCAACCCTTCGCCCAGGCCGGCGTCACCATCACCCGGCAATACGGCGGCACTGGGCTGGGGCTGGCGCTTACCCGCCAACTCTGTGAAGCCATGCACGGCAAGCTGACGTTGAAATCGGTGTTGGGCGCGGGCAGCGAATTCTGCGTTGAGCTGCCGCTGGCCGCGGCCGCACCACCGGCCTTGCTGCCGGCGCTGAGCGGGCGGGTCGTAGGGCTGTGCGGCGCCCAGACCGGTTTGGCCGAGCTGCTGCAAACGGTTCTGCCGGGTTGGGGGCTGAGCTATCAGCGCCTGGATGACTGCTTGGCGCCACCGCTGCAAAGCGCCGACCTGGTGATTACCGACCGCGCAGAAGAACTGGCCAACCTGCGCGAGCACTTCGCCCACACGGTACTGTTTATCAGCGCCTATGGCAGCTTTCTACCCAGCGACCTCGCCACCAGCTTGGCGCCGGTGCTGCAGTTGCCGCGCCCGCTGTCGCGTGCCGCCCTGCACAAAGCCTTACAGCGTTCTCTTGAACCGGGCGGCGAGCCCGTCTCCACGCCAGCGCCCGCGAACGCGCCGACGGCTCTGGAGCAAAAGCGCGTGCTGCTGGTGGAAGACAACGCTGTAAATCAACTGGTGGCCAAAGGCATGCTGAGCAAAGCTGGCTGCGAGGTGCTGTTGGCTATCAATGGTGTGGAGGCGCTTGAAGTGTTGGAACGCGAGGCCATCGACCTGGTGCTGATGGACTGCAACATGCCGGTGATGGACGGCTATGAAGCGACTCGGCGCATCCGCCAGCAGCCTCGCTGGAGCGACCTGCCGATTATCGCCCTCACCGCCAACGCCCTGCCCGATGAGCGCGAGCGTTGCAGGGCGGCCGGCATGAACGACTACCTGGCCAAGCCGTTCCGCCGCGACGAATTGCTCGCGCTACTGAACCAGTGGCTGCCCGCTACGGCGCTGTTATAAAGCGATCCAGCAAGCCGCCAAGCTGCTCGCGCAGGCCATCGAGTTCATTCAGGTCCAGCCCGCTTTCGCACAGCAATCGCTGCTTGAGCGGCAGCACCTGGGCCTTCAACGCCAGACCTTCAGCCGTGAGGGCCAAATGCACTTCGCGTTCGTCCCGAGCGCTGCGCTGCCGGACCACCAAGCCCAACTGCTCCAGGCGTTTGAGTAACGGCGTGAGCGTGCCGGAATCCAGCAGCAATCGCTCGCCGAGCGCCTTCACCGTCGGCTGCTCAGGCGGGGTTTGCTGCCATTCCCACAACACCAGCATGGCCAGGTATTGCGGGTAGGTGAGCCCGAGCTGGTCAAGCATCGGCTTGTAGCCGCGAATCACCGCGCGCGAGGCGGCGTACAGCTTGAAGCACAGCTGCTTGTCGAGCTGCAGCGCGGTGGCGGCGTCCAGCTGCGGTGCCGTTGGAAGAACATCGTGTTGGCTCATCGACCCAGGCTCACTTGAGCAGCGCTTCGATCTCGCTGGTCAGCTCTTCGGGCTTGGTCAGCGGAGCAAAACGCTTCACCACTTGGCCGTCTTTGCCAATCAGAAACTTGGTGAAATTCCACTTAACGCCCTGGCTGCCGAGCAGACCTGGTGCGCGCTTTTTCAGTTGCACGAACAACGGATGGGCGTCGGCGCCATTGACGTCGATCTTCTTGAACAGGGGAAAGCTCACGCCGAAGTTCAGCTCGCAGAACTCGGAGATGGCGCCTTCGTTGCCCGGCTCTTGCTTGCCGAACTGGTTGCAGGGGAAACCGAGAATCACCAGGCCTTGATCCTTATAGGTCTGCCACAGCTCTTCCAGACCTTTGTATTGCGGAGTGAAGCCGCATTTGCTGGCGGTGTTCACCACCAGAACAGCCTTGCCGCCGAAGTCGGCCAGGGTTTTCTGCTCACCTTTGATGGTGGTGGCGGGAATGCTGAACAAGGTGTCGCTCATGGGTGCGGGCTCCGCAAATAGGGATGGTCGGCCGACAAGATAGTTAACAATTGAATTGTGTGCAATTTAAATAACCACAACTCGGTTCTGTAGGAGCGGCTTTAGCCGCGATGCTCTTCGACGCACCGCGGCTTCGGAATGCCGCCCAGCCGCTCCTACAAATCAGCGCCCTACCTCGGCTCCAACTTCAACGAAGCCGAGTTGATGCAATAGCGCATCCCGGAAGGTGGCGGACCATCAGGAAACAGATGCCCAAGGTGCGCGTCGCACTTGGCGCAGGTCACTTCAATACGGTGCATGCCGTGGCTGAAGTCATCCTTGCTGGCGATCGCCGCGTTCGATGCTGGCTGGTAATAGCTCGGCCAGCCGGTGCCGGAATCGAACTTCGCTTCGGAGTCGAACAACGCCGCGCCGCAGCACGCGCAGTGATAGACGCCAGGGGTTTTATCGTCGTGGTATTTGCCGGTGAAGGCACGCTCGGTACCGCCCATGCGGCAAACGTGGAACTGCTCGTCCGAGAGCTCCTCGCGCCAGGCGTCCAGCGGTTTTTCAAGCTTGTCCATGGGGGTCACCTCATTGGCTGAAAAAAGCCCGGCCTGTACCTTTTCCCAGGTTCGGGCCACACGTATGATTGCCGCACTTCAAGGTCCGGCAGACAGGTGTTTAGACGCCAGTCTGTCATCCGCGTTACAGGCTGCCAAGCCACGTTGCCCAGTCTCGGGTCAGCGCTTTACTCAGGACGCTCACATGCAGGTCAGCAAATCGAACAAGCTCGCCAACGTCTGCTATGACATTCGCGGGCCCGTGCTCAAGCACGCCAAACGCCTGGAAGAGGAAGGCCATCGCATCCTCAAGCTGAACATCGGCAACCCGGCGCCGTTCGGTTTTGAAGCCCCGGAAGAAATCCTTCAGGACGTCATTCGCAATCTGCCCACCGCCCAAGGCTACAGCGACTCCAAAGGCCTGTTCAGCGCCCGCAAAGCAGTGATGCAGTACTACCAGCAGAAGCAAGTTGAAGGCGTTGGCATCGAAGATATCTACCTCGGCAACGGCGTGTCCGAGCTGATCGTGATGTCGATGCAAGCCTTGCTCAACAACGGCGATGAAGTGCTGATTCCCGCGCCCGACTACCCGCTGTGGACCGCCGCCGTGAGCCTGGCCGGTGGCAATCCGGTGCACTACCTGTGCGACGAGCAGGCCAACTGGTGGCCAGACCTGGACGACATCAAGGCCAAGATCACGCCGAACACCAAGGCCATGGTCATCATCAACCCGAACAACCCCACCGGCGCCGTGTACTCCAAAGAAGTGCTCGAAGGCATGGTCGAGCTGGCTCGCCAGCACAACCTGGTGCTGTTCTCCGATGAAATCTACGACAAGATTCTCTACGACGAGGCCGTGCACATCTCCACCGCCTCGCTCGCGCCGGACGTGCTGTGCCTGACCTTCAATGGCCTGTCGAAGTCGTACCGCGTCGCCGGCTTCCGCTCCGGTTGGGTGGCCATTTCCGGGCCAAAGCAAAAAGCCCAAAGCTACATCGAAGGCATCGACATCCTCGCCAACATGCGCCTGTGCGCCAACGTGCCGAGCCAACACGCGATCCAAACCGCGCTGGGCGGCTACCAAAGCATTAATGACTTGGTGTTGCCGCAAGGTCGGCTGTTGGAGCAACGCAATCGCACCTGGGAACTGCTCAACAGCATCCCCGGCGTCAGCTGCGTGAAGCCGATGGGCGCGCTGTATGCCTTCCCGAAAATCGATCCGAAAGTCTGCCCGATCCACAACGACGAGAAGTTCGTACTCGACTTGTTGCTCTCGGAAAAGCTGCTGGTGGTTCAGGGCACCGCGTTCAACTGGCCGTGGCCAGACCACTTCCGGGTGGTCACCCTGCCCCGTCTTGACGACCTCGACCAGGCCATCGGGCGCATTGGAAACTTCCTCAAAACCTACAGCCAATAAGCCGCCATGGACCTGCAAATCGACGACTTTTATAAAGATGCCGCAGCAGGCCTCCTGCTGCTGTACCAGGCCTTCCCGCGCAAGGTGGGCCTGTACGTCGAAGACCTGATCGGCCGCGAAGAAGCGGACGAATTCGGCCTGCCCAGCAAGCGTCATCAAGCGTGCCTCGGCGCCCTGCTGTGGCTGGCTGATGAAGGCTATTTGCGCTACGAGTCGACCATTCATTACGACGCGCTCGACCAGGCGGTGCTGAGCGAAAAAGGCTTCCTGCGGCTGTCACGCGGCGTACCCCATGCCGTTGCCGATGGCGATGCGTTGCCACCCAGTGTTCGCCGCGTGCACTCCACCCTCGCCCACCAATTGCGAGAGGCGTTGCAACAGCAGCACAGCGAGCGCATTGCACGCCTCACCCGCCTGCTGTTTACCAGCACGCTGACCGGCGCAAACGACACAGTTTGAAATAGTCGCCGAGTTGTATAGCGCGGGGGCCGCCCTTATATACCCCGCACTAGTCGAACGTCTTAGCTCAAAGGAGAAGCCTTACACCATGATGCGCATTCTGTTGTTCATGGCCACCAACCTGGCGGTTCTGTTAATCGCCAGCATCACCCTCAAACTGCTCGGGGTGGACCGCTTCACTGGCCAGAATTACACCAGCTTGCTGGTCTTCTGCGCCGTGTTCGGTTTCGCCGGTTCTCTGGTCTCGTTGTTCCTGTCCAAATGGATGGCGAAGATGAGCACCGGCACTCAAATCATCAGCCAACCGCGCACCCGTCACGAACAGTGGCTGCTGCAAACCGTGGAAGAGCTGTCGCGCAACGCCGGTATCAAAATGCCAGAAGTGGGCATCTTCCCGGCCTACGAATCCAACGCCTTCGCCACCGGCTGGAACCGCAACGATGCTTTGGTCGCCGTTAGCCAGGGCCTGCTGGAGCGTTTCTCGCCAGATGAAGTGAAAGCCGTACTGGCCCACGAAATTGGCCACGTTGCCAACGGCGACATGGTGACCCTGGCACTGATTCAGGGCGTGGTGAACACCTTCGTCATGTTCTTCGCGCGGATCTTCGGCAACTTCGTCGACAAGGTTTTGCTCAAGAACGAAGAAGGCAACGGCATCGGTTTTTACATCGCCACGTTCTTCGCCGAAATGGTCTTGGGCATTCTGGCCAGCGTCATCGTTATGTGGTTCTCGCGTCGCCGGGAATTTCGCGCCGACGAAGCCGGTGCTCGCTTGGCCGGCACCAGCGCGATGATCGGCGCCCTGCAGCGTCTGCGCTCCGAACAGGGCGTGCCGGTGCACATGTCTGAGACCCTGACCGCGTTCGGTATCAACGGTGGCGTGAAAGGCGGCCTGAAAGCCCTGTTCATGACCCACCCGCCGCTGGAAGATCGCATCGCGGCCTTGCAAGCTCGCGGTTAATCGCCACGGCGCAAAAAAAGGGCGGCTATAAGCCGCCCTTTTTTATCTCCGAAAACAAAGAAGGCCGATCTGAGATCGGCCTTCTTTTATTTCCCGCTTAACGCTTAGTTGGCGACGCTCAACTTCGCGCGATTCTTCTCCAGGGTTGCTGCGCCAATTCCCTTCACTTCCAGCAACTCGTCTACCGACGTAAACGGTCCGTTGGCGTCGCGATAGTCGATGATCGCTTTCGCCTTGACCTGACCAATACCGATGAGGTCTTGCTGCAACGTTTCCGCGTCGGCCGTATTCAGGTTGACGGTTCCCGCCTCAGGCGCTTTGAGCGGCTGAGAAGCAACAGGTTGGGTGGGCTCGGTTTTGACTGGCTCAGCGGCAAAGGTGCCGGCAGAGAACAACGTGAGGGTGGCAAACAGCAGAGAAGAGACGTATCCGATACGCATAATCAAGCTCCTTAAGTGGGTAACGCAGGGCGCGATACGCCCTGCGGTGGCCAACTTAGAGGCAGCCTCAGTGGAGTGTCAAATCACCCGGCGCGGGCGTTTCCAGGCGCTTTTTATGAATCAAATCAACGATTTCGCATTCTGGTAGGTAACCGCTAACGTGCTCGCGGAGCAATTCTCGCACTCGCTCATAATCGTCACGCTCGACCGCCAGAAAGATCGCATCCAACACGTCTTTGAAAACCACCCAGGGCAGGTGTTCTTCGTTGGCTCGCATGATCATCGAGTGCTCGGTTGGGCTGACGTTGTCGCCAATCAGCAGCTCTTCATACAGCTTTTCACCTGAGCGTAGGCCCGTGAACTCGATTTCAATGTCGCCGTGGGGACTTTGCTCATTGCGCACCGTCAGCCCGGACAAATGCACCATCTTTTCCGCCAGCTCGGCGATTTTCACCGGCGAGCCCATATCCAGCACAAACACGTCGCCGCCCTGGCCCATCGAGCCCGCCTGAATGACCAACTGCGCGGCCTCGGGGATGGTCATGAAATAGCGGGTGATGTTGGGGTGGGTCACCGTAATGGGCCCGCCGCGTTTTATCTGCTCGCGGAATAATGGAATCACCGAGCCGGACGAGCCCAGCACGTTGCCGAAACGAACCATGGTGAAACGCGTTCTGTTGGCCTGAGCGTTTTTCGAGCCCAGCAACACCGGCTGCTTTTCAGCACTGAGGGCCTGCAGTGTCATTTCCGCCAGGCGTTTGGTACTGCCCATCACATTGGTAGGACGCACCGCCTTGTCAGTGGAAATCAGCACAAAATGTTCCACGCCCGCCTGCATTGCCGCCTGGGCCGTTTGCAGCGTGCCGAACACATTGTTCAATACGCCCTCGGCCACGTTGTGCTCAACGATCGGCACATGTTTGTACGCCGCAGCGTGGTAAACCGTGTTCACGCTCCACGTACGCATCACGTCCAGCAAGCGCTCCGGACTGCGCACTGAGCCCAGAATCGGTATGAGCTTGATGCTCAATCCCTCGTGGCGAATACGCCCTTCAAGCTCGCTCTGGATGCTGTAAAGGTTGTACTCGCTGTGCTCAAACAGCACCAATGCCATGGGCGCGGAGACCAGAATCTGACGGCACAACTCCGACCCGATCGAACCACCCGCTCCGGTGACCATGACCACTTGATTGCGGATGCAGCGCTCGAACAAATCCGCGCGCGGCGGCACAGGGTCGCGTCCCAGCAGGTCGGCGATATCCACCTCCTGCAAGTCACTGACATTCACGCGCCCGCTGGCCAAGTCCATAAAGCCCGGCACTGTGCGCACATGCACCGGGTAGGCTTCCAATGCCGCCAAAATCTCGCGGCGCCGCGAACGTGACGCCGACGGAATCGCCAGCAGCACCTCTTGCGCGCCGGTTTCCTCGATCATCAATTGAATATTGCGCGAGGTGTAAACCTTGAGGCCGGCAACCACACGGTTGGCGATGCCCTCGTCGTCATCAATAAAAGCCACCGGGCGCATGCCCTTGCCCATGCGCAACGCCGCAACCAGCTGATTACCCGCCGCGCCGCCGCCATACACGGCGACTTTCGACAGACCATCGTCCTGGCGCAGAAACGGCACGTGCTGCCCGGCCAGCAACCAATCGCCCAGAAAATACTGGCGCATGAACAAACGTAGGCCGCCGATCATCAGCAGGCTGAGCCACCAATAGTTGAACACCAGCGAACGCGGAACCAGAACCTCGGCGCGGTACAGGTAGATGTACATGCCCAACACCAGCGCCGACAGCGACACCGCCTTGAAAATCGCGACAAGCGCTTCGTTACCGAAATAACGCATCACCGCCCGGTACATACCGAGCCGAATAAAAACGGGGATGGCAATGATCGGTGCGATCAAGAACAACCATGCATAGTCACCGAACGGGTCGATTGGGCGCTCGATGCCCAGGCGCACGACAAAGGCCAGCCACAGGGACGCCCATACCAGCACGATGTCGGCCGCTATTTGCAAAAGGCGCTTGTAGCGACGCCGCAGCCCTACCAGGCGATCACGCATCGGAATATGTTTTTTTACTTCGCGACTCACCACGTTACGTCCGTCCCTGATCACTTGCGTCCATAGTATTCATTACTCTTGCTTCCCGGCATGGTAGCGAATCGCCAGATAGATTAACGGTGCGCTCGCCAGCGCAAAGCCCAGCAGGCCATCCAGCACGCCCGTGGCCACCAGAAAGGCCAATGGCAGCAACCAACCCAGGTTAATCAGCAGCACCGCCAGCGTGATGGGCAAATGCCGACCATGAAGGCGCGCGGCGTATTGATACGCGTGACTGCGGTGCGCCTCGTACACTTTGTCGCCGCGAACCAGGCGGCGCAGCAGTGTCCAAGTGGCGTCGACAATGAATACCGCCATCAAAATCAGCCAAGCCCAAAACAACTGCGGCGATACCCAGGCGGCCTGCAGCGACAAAACACCCAGCATCAACCCTAGAAAACCGCTACCGGCATCGCCCATGAAAATTTTGGCCGGCGGGAAATTCCAGTACAGGAAACCGGCGCTGGCGATGGCCAGCAGCAGCGGAATCAGCGCTTGGTCGGAGCGCCCTAGCACCGCATACAACAATGCCCCCGAGGCACACGTGGTGACCGCTTCCACCCCGGCGATGCCGTCGATGCCATCCATAAAATTGAATAGATTGAGCAGCCACACCAGGTAGAAAACCGCCAGGCCATGGCCGATCCAGCCGAGGTCGAAGGTGGTGCCAAACACCGTGAAGGGCGCCGCGCCACCGAGCCAGGCCAGGGCCCAGACGGCCCCACTGAAATGGGCAAGCAATCGCCAACGCGCCGCGATGTGCCCGTGGTCGTCCAGAAAACCTACCAGTGCAATCAAACCACCGCCGCCGACCATGGCCCAAACCGCCGACCAACCGAGGCCGGCGAGCCACGCCAACAGTGGCAGCGCCACGAGAAAACTCAGCACTATCGCCACGCCGCCACCGCGTGGGGTCGGTTGGGTGTGGGAGCTTCGCGCGTTGGGAATATCCAATACGCTGGCGGCTAGGGCATAACGGCGAACCGCCCAGGTCAGTGACAACGAGGCGATAGCCACCACCGCCAATACAACAGAAATATTCATCGGCTTTGGCTATCCAAAAAGCGCGTGGCGGTCAGCGCCAGGGCCTGCTCCACCGTCAACGGTGGAGTCCAATTCAACAGCGTGCGGGTTTTTGCGATGTCGACTTGCAGCGATCCGCACAGTCGGCGGCCGATATCGTCACGCCCAAGCACCCGAGCCGCCATTTCAAGCCACGCCTGAGGCACCGGCACGAGCCTGGCTGGGCGTCGCAGCGCAACGCCCAACTGGCGCAGCAACTCAGACGTGGAAAGGTCGTCGCCATCACTGACCAGAAACCGTTGGCCAGCAGCAGCAGGATGATCCAGGCACACGCGCAGCAGGTCCGCCAAATTGCCCACGGCGACCAAACTGCGCTGATTTCGGATTGCACCGAACGGTAACGGCACGCCCTTTTTGAGCCAATTCATCATGCTCAGAAAATTCGCGCGCACATCCGGGCCGTAAACCAAGGGCGGTCGAACCACCACCACTTCCAACCCCGTGTCACGGGCGAGCGCGAACAGGCCCTCCTCGGCTTCCCATTTGGAAATGCCGTAGGGGTCGGTTGCGGTGGCAGGGTCATCGGCACGGAAAGGCTGGCCCGGTCGGGTCATCTCGCCGTTCACTTTGATGGAGCTGAGGTAGATAAAGCGCCGAACGCCCGCCTCTACCGCTTGGCGAGCGAGCTGCAAGGTGCCGGCCACGTTAACGCGGCGAAACGCTTCCAACGGATCGTCGTTCTGCTCATGCATCACGTGCACGCGGGCCGCACAGTGAATCACCGCATCGATACCCGACAACGCCTCACGCCAGTCGCCTTGCGGACCGAGGTCAGGCGCATGGCACACCTGAAGGCGATCCCGAGTTGACGTAGGAAGCACGCGAAATGCGGCGCGAACCTCGTGAACGCCGTCAGCCAACAAGCGCTCCTGCACCGCGCGTCCCACAAAGCCACTTGCTCCGGTTAATAAGACATTCATAACCAGGCTTAGTCTTTGCGCCACACGTTGCGGTTGATGTAATCGGTGTAACTGAGCACCACGCGCACAACCTGCAGCGACACAGGGCCGCCTTCGTAATCGGCCACCACCGGAATCGCCCGACGCTCACGCGAATGCTGGCTGGTCACCACGCGCACGGCATCGAGCACCGAGTCGCGCTTGAGACCGCTCATGATCAGCGTGCCCTGGTCCATACCCTCAGGACGCTCGTGGGCATTGCGCAACGTGACGGCCGGAAGATTGAGCAACGACGCTTCCTCGGTGATAGTGCCGCTGTCCGAGAGCACACAGAACGCGGACTGCTGAAGCTTGATGTAATCCAGCAAGCCGAACGGCTTCACAAAGCGAATCAACGGGTGATCCAGCGACTCGCCAAGGGCTTCAAGGCGTTTGCGCGTGCGCGGGTGAGTCGACACGATCAACGGGAAGCCGTACTGATCCGCCAGGGCACGCAGGCTGCCGAGCAGGTCGCGCAGGTTATCCGGGGTATCGACGTTTTCTTCGCGGTGCGCGCTGACGACAAAAAACTTGTCCTGCTCCAGACCGGTACGGGCCAGCACATCGGACTGGTCGATCTTGGGCTTGTAGTACTCCAGCACTTCCTGCATGTGCGAGCCGGTTTTGATGATGGTTTCCGGGCGAATGCCTTCGGCGATCAAATAGCGGCGCGCGTGCTCGGTGAGCACCATGTTGATGTCGCTGAGGTGATCCAGAACCTTACGGTTCAGCTCTTCCGGCACGCGCTGATCGAAACAGCGATTGCCCGCTTCCATGTGGAACACCGGAATCTTGCGACGCTTGGCGGCAATCACCGCCAAGCAGGTATTGGTGTCGCCGTAGAGCAGCAATGCATCAGGTTTTTCGAGTTCGAAGATGGCGTCGGATTTGGCGATCACCTCGGCGATGGTCTGAGCCGCTGTTTCGCCTGCCGCACCCAGAAAGTGGTCCGGCTTGCGAATTTCCAGGTCATCGAAAAAGACCTGGTTGAGTTCGTAATCGTAATTCTGGCCGGAATGCACGAGCACATGCTGAACCTGGCGGTCCAACTCGGCGATCACCCGGCTCATTTTGATCAGCTCAGGGCGTGTGCCGACCAGGGTCATAACCTTAAGCATTGAGTTCGTCCTTGATGTAATCCAGTTTCAGCAGCAACGTCTTGATGCCCGCCACATCCAGGCGCTCGGTATTGTGCGAGGTGTAATCGTCCAGCTCGGAGATTCGCTGCTCGCCTTCGACGAAATATTTTTTGTAGTTCAGGTCGCGGTTATCGGCCGGAATCCGGTAGTAGCGGCCCATGTCTTCGGCCTTGGCCATTTCTTCGCGCGATACCAGCGACTCGTAGAGTTTCTCGCCGTGACGGGTGCCGATGACTTTCACGGTATTGGTTTTGCCGAACAGATCTTTCAGCGCCTGGGCCAGATCACCCACCGTGGACGCCGGCGCCTTCTGAATAAACAGATCGCCTTGCTGACCGTGTTCGAAGGCGTGCAGCACCAGATCAACCGAGTCTTCGAGGGACATCAGGAATCGCGTCATGTCGGGGTCGGTAACGGTGAGCGGTTCGTCCGAACGCATCTGCTCCACAAACAGCGGGATAACCGAGCCACGCGAGGCCATGACGTTGCCGTAACGCGTCGCGCAAATCACCGGGCCGTTCGCCGGGATCATGCGCGACTTGGCGACCATGAGTTTTTCCGCCATGGCCTTGGAAATTCCCATGGCATTGATGGGGTAAACCGCTTTGTCGGTGCTCAGCACCACAACCCGTTTCACGCCCGTGGCGATGGCCGCGTTCAGCACGTTCTCAGTACCAAGGACGTTGGTGCGCACCGCTTCCATCGGGTAGAACTCGCACGAGGGCACTTGCTTCAAAGCAGCGGCGTGGAAGATGTAATCGACGCCGACCATGGCCTGGGCCAGGCTGTCGTAGTTGCGCACATCACCGATGTAGAACTTGACCTTGTCGTTGGCCAGGGCGATGCGCATGTCTTCCTGTTTTTTCTCGTCGCGGCTGAAAATCCGGATTTCGCGCACGTTGGTATTGAGAAACCGTTTGAGTACCGTGTGGCCGAAAGAACCCGTTCCCCCGGTAATCATCAACACCTTGTCGTCGAACATAAAACCTTCCAGAGCATGAGCGTGTCGCCAAACGAACACGCGAATAAACGATCAATACGGCCCCGCTCCCGCCGCGTTAAATGCCGGGAGCGAAGCGCAACCTAAAACAAGTTAGCTGTCGGCGTGCATAACCCGAATAAGCTCGGGCCAAGCAGGTGCGACATAGCCAGTGGCGGCGCTAAAGCGCGAACCATTTAGCGACCGGTCGATTACCAACGAATCGTCGGCGCGGATCTCAATCTGTTTTCCATACTGCGAGGCCACCAAACGCAGCAAATCCAGCTTGGCGATCGGCGCAGCGGCGACATGATACAAGCCGCTGAGCTGAGTGTGCGGAATAACAAAGTCTTTCATCACGCGCGCCAACTCGACGGTAGGCAGGCCGGAGAAAATCGCCCGCGAAAAACCTTTTACGCTGCCTTCCTGGGAAAGGAACCAATCGATCAGCGCGTAGTTCGAGTTCAGCTCATGACCAATGATCGACGTGCGCAAAGTGACGGCATGCGGCATATCGGTCAGCTCACCGATGTACTTGGATTTGCCATAAAGGTCTTCAGCGTCTGAAACGTCACTCTCCAGATACCCGCCCTTGCTACCCGAGAAAACGCAATCGGTGCTGACGTGGATAAGCCGCGCGCCGACCAATTGGCACAGTTTCGCCAGGCGGTGCGGAAGCATGGCGTTGATAGGCAGCGCGGTCAGCGGGTCTTTGGCATCGGCCAACTGTTTGATCAGGCCGACGCAGTTGATCACCACATCCGGCTTGATGGCAGCCAGCGCGGCGACGAGCGAGTCCTGGTCGAGCACATCGACACCGGTGCGCAGTCGCGCATGGCTCGCCTCGGGAAAGTGACTACGGGCCGCCCCGCTACGCAGCGTGCCCCACACTTCGAACCGGGCATCTGCGTTGAACACCCGGAACACTGCATTACCGAGCATGCCGGTAACGCCCAATACTAAAACTCGAGCCATGACTTACTACCCTTTAAGTTTCAAACTTTGTAGAACGAACGCAAAACTCTGTCCAAGCAAAAAAGAATTAAAACATTCAATACAATCGAGCCAAACAGCATGTAACTCTGGATCGGAACATAGCCGAAACTGGTGTAGCGAAATGCTATTACCTGCGCAATAAGCGCACAGAGAACCAGATTCTTGCCGCCCAATTTATAGACGAGAAACTCGAAAATCGAGGCCACGATGGAAAATGCGAAAACCGCGCAGACCAGAAATAAAATCGACCCCGGATAGTAGAGGAACGCGAGATAGCCCGGCAAGGAAACGAAATGCAGCGCATCGTTGCGGGAATTATCGTAGGGAGAGGCTATGAATTTTTGGTCATAGAACGCGTTGGCGCCCTCATCGAAGCGTTCCTGCAGAGCCTCACGAAAAACCGCCCAGCCTTTATCCGGAGCGCCTACGACCGACATCACCCCCTCAATACCCACCCAGCGGTCCAGAAAAAGCGCCGATGTCTGCTCCATAACAGCGTTCTTTCTCAGTTCCTCTGAGGCGCCCGCATAAAAGGCGTTCGCACGCAGATAGTTAACAGTGAGCACTGAAGCTGCAAAAAAGACTACAAACGCGATACCTACAAACGTCGTCAATCCTAGGCGCATGCGCGGTTCGCTTCGGCGGAACTGAGAGATCGCACCATAGAGCAGCGATGAGCCATTCAGAATCATGCCTCGGCTCCACAACGATATGTTGGACAGCGTGGTCTCCAGCAAGGCAATGGTGACGGCAATCCAATAACGGTCACGGTTCAGCTCAAACTCAAAGCGCAATAGCACCGCCGAAACCGATGCCATCCCGAACATCAGCAGCCAGGCATACACGCCATTCAAGCCGAACGGCAGGTTCACTCTCGCGACCAGCCCCCGCTGATAGATACCGAACCAGGCGTTCGAGACGCAAATGCCCAGCACGCCCAGCACAAACGCCACCAACACGAGCACACGGTGGCGCCGGTAAAAGGCGTACAACCCTGTGTACGCGATATCTGGCAATGCATTTGGATAACTGAAAAAAAGTTGACGGATAAAACGCGCAAGCAAAATCGCCGCGAGCGCAAAAGACACCGTTATCAACGTCTGATCTAAAGACGCCGGTGAGCCATCGAAGGCACCCACAGGAATGGCAAATTGCCCGTCAAAAAAAAGCTGTCCGCACGCTGAACTTCAACCAGAAACCAATCCAGAGCAGCACGCCGATGAAACCATCGAAGAAAATCGCCTTCGGACCAAAACCAAAAAACAAAACCATCGAGGAGAGGGCTGTAAAAAGAAGATAAATCCAGGCATTACCTTGATATTCGGCTGTCGCAACAGCACCGATTACAGAAATACCCAGTATCACGAGCAACCATATTGTTCTTACAACAACGTTCCAGTTCATATCTATCCACGGCTACATTTATTAATTAATAGTTATAATTTTGCCTAAACAAACAGCGATGCCGCCCAAGCAATTTCGGCATTCACTGATGCGGTAGCTCGCGCGCCTCCACCTTTTTATCTATCTTAGGCAACGAGTTTAATGCTGTTAGTAAAACGCCCCAAAAGAAGAACGTGACAATGCCCGGATAAGGCTGACGCATCCCGACCTTGAATACATTGTCAACCAGCACCAGGAACAGCACGACACCTGCCACGCTCAATACATAGGGGCGCCGCCATAACATTGCGAAGTTCCGCAATACGGAATAAACGGTAAATCCGATAAGCGCCAGAAAAGGCAGCAAGGCGACAAAGCCGAAGTTGTAGACCAGATCCAGATAATAGTTATGCGCGCTGGGGTACAACGTCCGATCAGGGGCTTGCATGTGTCCCAGCAAGAAGTTTTGCCCGTTTTCTACTACACCGCTTAGATAAAAACGTAAGTACGAGAGTCGTTCTACAGCATTAGCCGGAGCGTGTTCCCATGCACCTGCGCTGGATACGCCCAGCTTGGATTGGACAAACTCGGCCTTGATAATAAACAAGAAGCTCGCAAATGCACTTCCCAACGAGAGAACCACGAGGAACAACGACATTTTAATATGGCGCTTCAACAGTACGTTACGCACGCAGAAGACCAAGAGCCCCGCAAACAGCAAGGCAGTGCCGAGCATTGAAGTTGACAACAGTGTATATATCGACATCGCCGCAGCGAGCAGCAGAAGCCAGGGCCGACGTTTATCGTTGTCAAAAAGCGAAAACAGTGCGACCAGAAACAAGGCCGCAAACACAACGGACACATACTGGAGATGCTGATAGATCTTAAAAACAAACACTGAAGACGAAAGTGTAAAGGCACCGCTGAGATAAGTGGCTAGAAGCTGCAATGGAACGAAGACCATCAACGTCACTAAGATAACGTCAGGGACTGCCTCTGTAGCCGCCACTCGCGCACCATATTGCTGGCCTAACACCAATGCGAACATTGGCAGCATGAATTGCACGAGCAAGATGAACTTCGCGCCCTGATAGCTGCCCTCACTGCCGACTAACAGTGCGGTCGTCAGCAGCATGGAGATGAAAACAAAAAACAGGAAAGTGAGGGAAAGTCTGGCCTGGGAATATTTCCCTAGCAGTACGATGCCACCGTAACAAGCAAACACCGATATCGGGATAGGCAGGAGCGCCAAGCTGCCCCCGGAGCCGCCAAGCATGTCCGTCCTGTACAGTCCGGCGCTTAACTGAAAAAACACCGGAACAAACAGCAACATCGCCAACACAATCAGCACTCGGTGCTCATGCGCCTTGAACATTTTTATCTTCCCTAATAATCCTTCCCGTTCGCTCATATAAAAGCCTAGGGAAAGTACAGCTCCAAATAGATACAGCGCCGCCAACGACGTTGGCCCGGCAATGTAATAGAAAAACGGAATGCTTGAAACCAGCAGCAAATTGGCAAGCATATCTGAACCGAAGACGTCGTCTCCCCCACTGCTCTGTAGGATCTCCAGACGAATTCGCTGCGCCAGTACCATCACCAGCCCGCCCAGGAGCGAACAGCCTACCGCGAGCCAGAACAACGGGCTTTTATTTGTCCATTGCAGCGACGTGGGCGCAATGCTCACAGCAACGATCAGCACGAGTCCTAACAGCGCGGAGCCAATCATGATCTTGCCAAACACCCGGTTAAGACGCCCACCGCCCATATTGTTGGTGCGGCGAACCATCGTCGGTCCAAGTGCTTGAGAAAAAACGGCGCCTAAAATTCCGCCCATTGCGAAACTGGCGAACAAATCACCGGTTTCTTCTTTGCCGGCAATTAACAGGATAAATAAGCGAAACACATACACCGATACGCCGATGATGGCCGTCGAGCCCACATGTGGCATCAACACTTTCACCGCGCCTACCAGACTTACCGTCCGAGCCAAGCAGCGTTTGGCCAATTGGGCATCAAAACTGCCGAATAGCGGCGAGATAGCCCAGATCAGCAGAACCGGAAACACCTCTAGCCCGCCGTGGACCAGGGCCAACAGCAGCAGTGCGCTCAGCGCGCCTTGCACCAGCGCGAACAGCGCGGCGGCGCGCCGGTGATGATGTAACTCCTGTTCACCGAGAAAGATCTCAGCCACCCATTCGCACGCCCGGCGCAACACGAGGAGTAAAACAAACCCCCAGCTCAAGGCGACAACGCCGATGCTTAATACAAAAGCCAACACCGCGAGGGGCACGAGCATGATCAAGCGCAGACGAAGAATCTGCGCCGCGTTTATCTTCCCCGACTCGCCCAATATCAGGCTTCGGGCATTGCCCGAAAAGGCATAAAACATGGCCACGGTAGCGCCATGAATCAGACCAAAATCAGCAGCCAGCTCCGGCTTGCCAAACACACTCAAGCCAATCATCACCAACATCATGGCAAACGTATTGGCCATGAAGGCGAATGGAAACACGATCAGGCTCATACGCTCGCTGCTCGGCTTGGCCCGAGAAAACGGCGGAGCGAGAACTTACGCTCCAAGGAGGTTAACCAAACGGGACACCTGCATATCCATTTTGAAATTTGCTTCAAAATACTCTCTCCCTGATTGTCCCATCGCGTCTTGCTCGCCCTTCGTGAGCGCTTTCATTCGTCGAATATTGGCGACCAAAGGCAATACCTGTTCCGCTGCCGAGGTGAATCCCGCGCTCGCTTCTTCCACGACCTGGGCGCCTTCGCCATTAAGCGACGCGATAATCGGCCGCCCCGAGGCCAGATAGGACTGAACTTTACTGGGAATAGTCTTGGAAAAAATGTCTTCGTTGGTGAGCGAGACCAATAACGCTGAAGACCGCGCGAATATTGCCGGCATAGCCTCCATCGGAAAGCGTCCCGGCAGTGCCAAGTTATCGAGATTGAGCAGCTGCTTTTGCGCCTGTAACCAACCCAAGCGACTGCCACTGCCAACCAGAACCAAGCGAATTTGCGGATCGTCCTGCAACTGCACGGCGGCCTGCACTAAGGTATCCAGCGCCTGCGCAGTACCGAGATTGCCGGCGAACACGACGCAAAAATGCGAATCGAGTAGTTCCGTCAGCTCAGGAGCCAGCGCGATCTCGGCCGTCGACGACTGGCCATCGATAGAATTGGGGTAGTAGTGAATTTTTTCCCGAGCGGCGTAGTGGGCAACCGAGTCGATAAACGACCGGGACTGGACGAGCAACAAGTCGCAATGGTGATAAATACGCTTCACCACCCAACCAACAGCCTTGAGTGCGTGCGGGTTTTTAACGAAGCCAGTCGCCGCGAGACTTTCCGGCCAAAGGTCTTGCACCCATAACGCCAGCTTGGCTTTTTTAAGCCACTTCAAGGCAATCGCCGGAATCGTTTGGGTGACCGGGGACGGAGCGAACACCACGATGGCGTCAAACTCGAGCTTGCGCAGCATCCAAGGCAGGCAAAACAAGCCGGCGACGACAAAAGACAGGTAGTTGAGAATCAGATTCTTCGCCCCGCCCTGCCCGCGCGGCCAGAGAGGCACACGCACTACATCGACTCGGTCGAGGTAGCGTTCGCGTTGCAGTCCCCACGCCCGATAGCCCTCGAACACATTTCCGTCCGGGTAGTTTGGCTTGCCCGTGGCCACGGTCACTTGGTGCCCCTGCTCGTCGAGCGTGCGCACGATATCGTTGATGATGAAACTTTCCGGCCAGAAGTACTGGCTCAAAATAAGGATCTTCAAGCCAGGCTCACTTTTGCTTATTCACTGGAGCCGAAGCCGGCTGAAACGGTACGCCCGAGAGTTGTTCGTAAACCTGGCCAGCCCTGCCGAGCAGCACATCCCAGGTGTACTGAGCCAACACCAGCTGTCGCAATTTTTCGCCGTAAACGGGCAATGCTTGTGGCTCGCCAAGCAGTTGATCGAGCCCCGCTGCTAACGCATCGACCTGGGCAGCCACTACCAAACCGCCGCCAGCGCCTTGCACTTCGTCAAAACCACATTGGTCGGTAAGCATGACCGGCGTGCCTTGCAGGCCCGCCTCCAACGCCACCAACGACATGGCTTCACGGCGCGAGGGCACGGCCAACAAGTCGGCTGCAGCCAGGGCATCCTGCTTCGCCTGACCGGCTAGAAAACCGACAAAGCGCACCCGCTCGGACAGCCCGACGTCACGGGCCTGCGCCCTGAGTTGCAGACCCAGCGAATCGTCCGGGCCGGCAAAAACCAACACCGCATCAGGATGGCGTTCGGCAATCGCAGCAAATGCCTCAAGCAACAGATCCGGCCCTTTTATGGGACTGAGCCGTCCTAGAAACAGCACGACCTGCTTACCATCCAGTGCATATCGCGCCTTGAAAGAAACGACATCGGGCACCGCTGTGCTGTCGGGATCGACGCCATTGGGCAGAAGCACGATGCGCTCATCAGTCACCCCGTATTCGTGAAACTGCTCGCGCTCCAACTCCGTCACGGCAAAACAACGCGACGCCCCGTTCACGATACGGCGGCCCACGACCCGGTTATAAATCCGCTTGATCCAAACCGACCGGCCAAAGATGCGTAAAGCGCCTGCTGGGCAATACACATAGGGCTTATTCAACCGCAGCGCCGCCAGACAAACCCGAGCGCCCAGAACGCTCCAATGACCAGTGAAATGAATGACATCAGCCTCTGCCACCAGCGCGGCGATGCGTCTGTTGGAGATAGCGGGGAATAAAAAGCGATGAAGGAGCGAATGCACGGCCACCAACTGAATTCCCTCAAGCTCGGCGCGGCGTTTAGCGCCCAACCCCTCGTCCGTGCACAGCACCGTGCAGCTCACACCTGCTCGTTGAAGCGCCTTGGCAAGCTGGAAAGTTCGCTCTGCAGTGCCGCCTCCCGAAGAAGGATCAATGCCGTCAGCCACGTGCAAGACCTTCATCAGTTGATATCCTGCATATATGCCTTCGCAAACTCTTCGAGAGAAGAGTTAAAGTCACTCGAAGCTTTAAAACCCCACAGGCGGATTTTGGATGAGTCATAAATAAGGGCGGGATTTGCCTGGGAACGCCCTATAGCGCGAAGCAAAAAACGGAGTAGCGGCCGCGGAAGGCTAAATGAACTCCGACAAGCCCGTTTCCCCAAAGCCGCGCCAAGAATAGCGTCGACAGCCTGATAGTTGTTGGCCGGTTCTTCATCAGACGAAACCAAGAAGACATTACCCTCAAGCATCTTGGGGGTAAGCGCTAAAAAAACGATTGCGTCGACCACGTCGCCCACGCTAACTAAATGCATATGCCGGGTGCCGTGAATAAATCGAAGAACGTTTCGATAAAAAAAACCTCGGCGGGTGAGGTTGTCCGCTAACTTTATGAGATTTTTACCGCCCGCACCGAAAACGGCGGTGGGTCTTAAAATTCCGAGATCGACACGACCAGCCAACTTACCCTGCAAAACCTTTTCCGCAGACAGCTTTTGCCTTTCATAAGCCGTCTGCGGGTTGCACTCACAAAACTCGGTAACCCGATCGGACTCAGGAACGCCAACTACCATTGCAGTACTAACGTGTAAAACCCGCCGCACGCCGGCAGACTCCGCTGCCGCAGCCAGGTTTCTCATACCTTCAAGAAAGCGTTCGCCGTCACCCGAACTGGAAGGCTGCGCCAGATTTATTAAGACATCTGCACCCGCGAGGAACGCACCGAGGCTGTCAGGAACAACCAGGTCTCCCGTATAGGAGCGCGGCGCCATCGGCCCATCCGGGGCCAACTGACGCGTCAAAACTCTGAAGTCAACGGCAGCAGCAGTCAACGCGCTCACAAGGTGGCGGCCGATAAAGCCGGAGGCGCCAACAACACAAACAACTGGACTTTCAGAAGGCAAAGTCGGAATCCCTGCAAACGAAGAGCTCATTTAGAAAACAGACGATCTGGCACTACTTGAAACGCTTGTGGATATACAAAGACGCATCATAAACATTGTTGACGCCCAGTAAAGATGAATCGGCAATTCTCGCACCAAACATTACCGTCTTCGCCCGACGAAGCAACGAGTCGAAAAATCTAACGGCCTTCTTAAACAAGAACCGGCAGGATCTGCGCCGCAGATCAAGAGAATATTTCTCAGCCATAACTGTTGCTGCCGCCTTCACATCTTCATAGTTTTTTGAATTAGCTGTGCTTACTGAAAAACGAAGCATTGATTCTTTATCGACGGCAAACCCGTGCGTGAGATTCGGGAATCTGTCTGAAAACTGAGCAAACGTCTCAGCCATAACCACCTCTAGGGAAAAGGTGAATTTATAGTCCGAGTGAAATTCGAGAGTGTTTTCTTTGAGATACTTATTCGCTTCGTTATTTGATCCTTTCTTTTCCAGGCCGGAAACTCCGTTACTCTTGCCCGATGCGCCACCGATAGTAAAAGGCTTAAAACTAAAAACGTACTTGTCTACGAAGAATGCTGTGGCAAACGCAGAATAAGCATCCGGTGTGATAGAAGCAAAGTAAGCCCCCGCCGAAAAAGCCTTATCGATTACGCTTTTATGGACGAACCCGTGATATAGCTTAGGCATTCCAAAGGTGTAAGGCTCCCTGAAACTAAGGCATCGTTGGACCCACCGGCGCGACGTCCGAAGCTCAAGCTTTTCCTTTGAACTAGCCCAACTTAAGAAATTCGCCCTGCTAATATCAGGGAAGTTAGGCCAGCAATATTCGGCACTTTGGCCGGAAATAGCCAACACGTTAAATCTTTTTTGAACTTCAGCCACATAGTTAATCGAGTCAGGTAGAAGACCGTCATCGTCACCTATAAACATCACGAAACCTTCACCCACATGAGAGAGCGCAAACTCGAAGTTCTCCGTCATGCTCAATCTACGGCCCGGGTTGATATACTTCAACCTTGCATCAGAAAACTTAGCTACGACCTCCCGAGTACTATCGGAGCTAAAATTATCACTAACAATAACCTCGTAATTCGGATACGCTTGAGACAAGCAAGTCTTCAACGCACTTTCCAGCGTCTCCGCCCTGTCTCTAGTAGGAATAATAACTGTATATTTTTCCATACTTACCTCAATCGATTTTTTTGCAAAAAAAGCGTGCAATCAAAAAAAACCTAATTCGCGGCAGCGACAATGCTACAGCTATCACACTGCACACCGACGCTAAAAAAACCTTTAAATAAAGCATCGCAACTGTCTCCCTACCGGAAAATATGAACGCCACTGCTGTGCACGTTAGCCCTCCCGCGACAATAGGGAAAACCACGGAATTAACATGCCAGTATAATTTTTCTCTCCGAACCAAGCGGGAATGCATAAACTGAATTCCAATTAACATGGCTACAAAGTTCATAACTGCCCAAGCGCTAGCGGCCCCGACGCTACCCCACTGCGTAGAAGAGAAATACACGGCGGGCGCAAAAAACACCACGAGTAATAAGTTTTGATAAAGCGCGAGTCGGGTCCATCCGCTGGCAAGCTGCAACGCATACGGAAGGGCCATCAAGCCGTTTAGTGCATTTCCAATTACTAGTAGCGAAAAAACAAATGCCGAATTAGCAACCAACGTAGAATTCTGCGTCCACAGCAACAATACAGAAGATGAAAAAAAAGCAAGCACACATGCAATCGGAACTATAACAATTGCAGCGAGCTGGCACCCGTTTCGGTACGCGAGAGCCAAATCGACCTCATTTTTCGTTGCAAAAACCTGAACAAATCGGGGCAGAAACGCGTTAAATAGAGGACCATTAACCTTAAGAATTACCGCAGCAGCGGTCGACGCGAATACGTAATAGCCAAAATTCTCCAAACTCAACAACTTACTAAGCAATAATTTATCCAACTGCGTCAATAGCACAGACAATAATGTAACGCCCGTCACTCCCGCCGCAAATCGCCAGATGCCACTTAACACTTCGAGTGAAAACCGTGCTTGGCCTCTTGGTAAAAATCTAAAGAACACATAACGCACTGCTGCTACCTGGATCGCAGCAATTATAAGCTGCCATACAAAAAACGCCTGAACCGTTGAGTCGACGAACCACAACACCACAGCAGCGCCTAAAGCTTGAAAAGTAGCGAAAACAGCGAATAGACCATTTAGGAAAACCTGTTTTTGCAGTCCATTTAGCCCACCAATATACAAGGTTAACGGCCACCGCAATCCTATGACCGCTGCCATGATTGATATGGCAACCTGAATATCCTCCTTACTCAAAACATCCGGGTTCAACCAGCTACTAGCAATATAGCCAGAAGCCAAAATAATAGTGGCGACGATTACCGCAGCACAGATTACATATATGCATTCTAATGTTCGCACGGTATCGAGGATCAGCTTGTTACTTTTATCATCTACTGTAAGTTTCGCGAGCTCTCTATTTAGAGTTTGAGACAAGCCCAGATCCAGAACCGAAAAAACAGCTTGAAGAGAAAGAAATATACCGACTAGGCCGTATGCCTCGACGCCCATTAGCCGAATATAAAGCGGGATAAACGCAAGACTTACTATTGCTGCCCAGACATTTCCCGTAAGATTGGCAAACACATTTAAATTCACATTAGACATGTGGATACGCCAATTTAAAAAAACAGCATACGAACAGAACGACCATCTTCAATTGAGCGCCCAGAGACAAAACACTTCACAAACACACTTAGCTGTCTTAATGTTAATCCCACTCCCCGCACAATGAAGGAACATAACGATCCCCTGAAAAATCCGCGCCAATTACCTGAAGTATGACACATTAAAGTTAACGCTCGTTACCCTGAGCTTGGCCCTGAAAAAAACTAAACGAGCCAAGCCACTGCGCCTAAATCATCTATTGCTAAAAAACTTGTCCGCATGAAATTCAGTCAACTCCTTAAACTTCACCCCTCCCTTTCCATCTTCGAATACATAACAATCTCCCGGAGTATTGCTATCAACCAATCGTACCCCCGGAGCAAGCACTGTATTACTGCGCACCTTACAATCTCCGATGATCATAGACCCAGGATACATAACCACACCCTCGCCCAAAGAAGGTCTTGTGTAGTTTTTTTGCCCTACCGTGCACCCATGATGGAACACACAAAACTCACCGTATTCCGCTTTGGCAAAAACAGACCCAAGGGTATGCCCAAGGAGGAAATTTTTAGGCATTTCAATCTCATAGAAAATGTCTATTCCGTTTAACATTTTATTCAGAGAAAATATTGGGCTTAACAGTTCTGAGCTAACTCCCGCCTTATAAAGCTTGTTCGAAAGCTTATAAAGAAAAATCGCATATTGCCACGATATCGCCGGGTTGAATCCAGTACGGCCTGGAGTGTAACTCTCAACAATAGCGTCCACCTCGCTGGCAGAATCCTCAATGAAAGGCAGCAGCAGCCCCTCTTGTCCGGCAAACGCTTCGGAAAAAAATGTAATTTGCCGCTCAAAATATTTATATATCGTTAAAGACATATGCCAAAAGTTCTCTTAACGTGTTACGCACGCATAAATGACATTGCAGTCCTCAGGGTGTTGTTTGCCGAGTTCGTAGGAAGCGCGACAAAATTCTGCACGCCAGTCCCGCGGCTCCGCACCAACTCGCCCCCAGCCAAATCCACCCTCTTCCCAAAGCCCATTCTTCAGGAACCAGTCGATTTGCGGAGTGGAGAGCATCTTGTAAAAAACGCCGCCAGTTGCAGTAATCTTCAAGCCGGCTCGCGCAATATCCTCGGAAAGTGTTTGCAACGAGTATGAACGCCTATGCCCAGCCACATTTATGTCGAAAGGAGATAGCTCCTCACACTCGGTTAGTGTGCCCATCAGAACAGCCAACCGGCGGTTAATTGCAAGTGCATTAGGAACATGTATCAGTAAAACCCCGTTTTCTGATAGCAGTCCGGCAGCTTTTTCCAGCACGCCCACAGGATCAACGACGTGTTCAAGTATGTTGAGCATCGTGATCGTGTCGAAACGTTCGCTAGTTTCGAAGTCTTCAATCAACGCCTCATGAAACTCAGCCGTTGATAAATTTTTCCGGGCCAACTCAAGATGCGTGCCGGAAGCATCTACGCCGACAACTCTCTCGAAAGCAGGTGCAAGCATAGAGGTGAGAGCACCGTCCCCACACGGCATGTCCAATAGACTTTTGCCTCGTGCATATTCTAAGCAACTCTGCGCCTGGTAATATCCCAGGATGTTGTTGTAATCGCTGAAAACTTGCGACCGAGCCCACGTGAAAGACTCTTGTAGTTTCTTCTCTTCAGAATTGCTCATTAATAACCCTGCTCTTCGCAATCAATTGTCGCAGACCGACCTCGAACGAAATGGACGGGCGCCAGCCTAATAGTTTATCCGCTCGGGAATGATCCATCGAAATAGAAGCGACTTGCGAGTCCACTGCAACTCCTCTCACTTCGCTCGTACTACTCAAAGCAGCAACTACAATTTGTGCGACATTTGCAGTACTCGTCAACAACCCAGTACCGATATTAAGATATCCAAGATAACTTTTTTGGACCGTCAAGCAAATCGCTTTCACAAGATCATCGATGGACATTAAATCAAGGGCTGGCGCACCGTTTTTATAGACGTGCGTAACTATTTCCTCTCCGCGCAAGGCTTTATCTATAAAGTTGTATATGAACTTTGGCTTATCCGATCCTTCACCATAAACAGGCGAAGATCTAATTATCGAGCATTTGAGCCCCCTAGACTGAACACTCAATTCAATAAGCTTTTCTGCAAGATATTTTGTATCTCCATACGGTCCTTTCGGATAAGCCGGAAGAGACTCACTGGCATGTAAAACTCCACTGTAACCAGAAAACACCTCCCAGCTCGAAGGATATACTAAATGGATATCTTGAGAAATGCATACATCCAGGACGTTCCTCAGCATGGTGAGAGTCGAACCTAAGGCAACATTCGAGGTGTATACCCGCGGACTTGCCAAATGAACTACGTAGTCGACTGAATGCTCAACAATAAACAACTCGAGCTGAGTACTCCCTCCCTCTAGGTCAAGCTGTTCCCGCGTTGGCGCGATAACGTTATACAGCGCGCGCAGATGGGGTAACAGCGCCTGACCTACAAATCCACTGCCGCCAGTGACTAAGACGGTACGCGTCAGCCCGCTTTTTACTTTACGAGCCGATCCGAGCGCCTCCCTAACTGCAGCCAGCGGCTCCAGTTTGATCTCCTTTTCTCCGGTGGCGTCTTGGACTTTCCGTATCGCAGACTCTAGCGATATGTTCTCATAGACGGAAATAACCCCAGCAGCGATCGCGTTACTGCGCGATATACCATAATCGCAACAAATTACAGTTTTAAAGTCGGCCTTTAGCGACGCAACGCCTTCATCAATCTTCGCCTTAACCGTGCTAGCGTTGTTACCTTGCTTATCTACCAAGTCTCGTACATCGATGACGGTATATTCTGTGGAGCCGATGACATCCACAGCGGGAGCTGTTCCAATATTGGAATTAATCCAGCGGATACTCATCTCATGGCCTCACCGTCGATATACCTTTCGGTAAGGCTGCGCAGATACAATCCCGGCTTTATTTCCTTCTTAGCTGGGACGCTGCCTTTGGAAAGGTATTGCAAAAGTATGTCAACTTCATTGAATCCAGCCATGGCTCGTAAAAATGTAGACGCCGAAAAGCGAGGATTTATCTCAAACGGCATAAGCACGCCGTTACGCACACGCCCTTGAATGTTCATAGGCCCACGACTTCCAGCTGCAACTGCGATCTTTTCTGCCTGAGCGCAGATATCTGAAAACGTATCGATATACCCCTGCGAATAACCGCTCGAAATAAGACCGCCACGCCCTTTATAAGAGACTGAAAGCTTTGCATCAAAAGCGCGGCGTAGAGCTATCGAGCCGGCAACGGTACGATCCGGTAAGGAGAGTACGCCGACAGTAAACTCACCCTCGGAGTCGTCAACGTATTCTTGGGCGAGAGGCGTGTTTCCGCTTCGCCGAATAAACTCGGCATAGATCATCGCTTCATCAAGTGTCACTGCAAAAAAAACAGACGCACTACCACCGGACCCGGTGGCAGGCTTGACAATGCAGGGTAAACCAACTGCTTCAATATCTTCTTTTAACTGGATCGCACGTGTAACCGGAATGGAGATACTTGCTTTTTGTAACAACTTGAAAGTGGCATCTTTATCGGAAAAGGTGGCGATCACATCTTGGGAGTTACTTAGTAACGTGATGCCCGCTCGCTGTAGCTGATCCGCTTCCGCGCCTAGCAACACCATTGGCTGCTCTCCGCCCGGAATCAACCAACGAATTTCTCTGCTGTCACAAGCGTTAATTACGTCCGCGACATAATTTTCCCTACTCACAACTAGCGTTTCTTTGAAACGGGGTTCGTAGAGTCCATAAGCGGTATGGGAAATGTCACATCCATAAGCCTCATATATACCCGCCATATCTAAACATTTAAGCAGCTCCGTCCCTAAAGACGCGCCGCCAATCCCCGCTATCATGACTCGCTCAACTGTAGAGCTCATTGTTCTAGCCGCCTAATCAGAACATCTGCGATCCTTTTTTGCTGATCACGTGTCAGGTCATGATAACTAGGCAAGTTTATGGCTCGCGCAGGTATGGACCATGCGTTTTCATTTTCTCGTTGCCGGGTAAACATAGGAAGCCCTGAAAGGGGACTAAAAAAAACGCGAGCATCAATATTTTTTTGTGCGAAGTCTTCTTGGAGAATCGCACAAGTTAAACCGCAATCAGGTGTGAATACTGCAGTTGGCATCCATGCACCTATTACTGTTCCAGCAGGCTCGGGGTTGAGAAACACGTCTGCATGGTTACCTAGAAGCTCGCGATAGCAATTCATCACTTCTCGCTTTCTAGCGATTAACTCACTAATGCGCTCGACTTGGGCACATCCTATCGCAGCTTGAATGTTGGACATCTTGTACTTGAAGCCAACCATATCGGGCCAAAACTGTTTTGTCTGATTTCGCGCGCGCCCGTGATTGGAAAGAGTCAGGACAGTTTCGTAGAGCTCTGCGTCATTGGTGACAAACATGCCACCCTCGCCCGTTGTCATGGTTTTGGTGCCATGGAAAGAGAACGCGCCAAACGCTCCCATGCTTCCAGCTGACTTGTTGTGATACTGGGAACCTATCGCCTCCGCAGCATCCTCAATAACCGGGATATTGTGTTTTAGGCCGATGGCTAGCAGCGCATCCATATCGCAAAGATTGCCATAAAGGTGTACCGCGACGATCGCTTTGGTACGAGGCGTAATGGCCGCTTCCACTTGGGCCGGGTCCAGGCACCAGGAGTCGGGCAATATGTCGACGAAAACCGGGGTCGCTCCAAGCTGCACAATCGGCGATGCAGTGGCGATCCAGTTGGTGTCCGCCATAATCACTTCGTCGCCAGGGCCAATACCGAGCGCTGCCATGCCCATGTGCAACGCTCCAGTGCAACTGGAGGTAGCGATCGCATACTTAACGCCGAGATGTGCCTTAAAGGCTTCTTCGAACCGGGAGATGTATTCGTAGCAACGATCACCCCAACCATTCCTGGCAGCGTCGGTTGCGTATTCAACCTCGAGCTCGGTGATTGAGGGTTTGGTGTAATAGATGCGTTCGCTCATTTTAACTCCAGCGTCGGAACTGCAGTGACGTACTTACCGCCCCACTCACGGATATAGCCGGTCTGCTGCATAACTTCGGTTGCAATATTCCACGGCAGAATCACGACGATATCCGGGCGCTCCGTAATCATTTTTTCCGGGGCAAAAACGGGAATATGACTGCCAGGCAAATATTTCCCCTGCTTCGAGGGCGCTGCATCACATACGAAGGACAGTAGGTCAGGTTTAACCCCGGCGTAGTTCAACAACGTATTCCCTTTGGCAGCGGCCCCATAGGCGGCCACTTTTTTCCCTGCTCGCTTTTGTTCGATAAGGAAACTCAGCAGGTTATTTTTCAATTCATCCGCGCGCTGTTGGAAGCTTTCGTACACGGCCAGATTTTGCAGGCCGGCACTTGCTTCGGCTTCCAGTACCGCAGCGACGGCGGCGCTGGTAGCGGGCGCCTGTTCTGTGTGGGCGCCGAATATGCGCAAGCTTCCGCCATGGGTTGGAAGCTCTTGTACGTCGTAGATGCACAAGCCCGCCGCGGCGAAGATCTGCGAAACGGTGTACAGCGACAGGTAGGAAAAGTGCTCGTGGTAGACGGTGTCGAACTGGGTGTGTTCGATCAGGCGCATCAGGTGCGGAAATTCCAGCGTGATGGTGCCGCCGGGTTTCAAGGCGGCTTTTAAACCGCGAGTGAAGTCGTTGATGTCGGGCACATGTGCATAAACGTTGTTGCCGGCGATCAAGTCCGCCTGGCGTCCTTCTTTTGCCAGACGCTCGCCCAGCGCTTCGCCGAAAAACTCGCGTAACACCGGAATACCGAGACGTTCCGCAGCGGCAGCGGTGCTGGCGGTCGGCTCGATTCCGAGGCATGGAATGTCGCTGGCCACGAAGTTTTTGAGCAGATACCCATCGTTGGATGCAACTTCAATCATAAAGCTGTCTTTACCCAGGGCCAGACGCTCGGTCATGGCTTTGGCGTAAGCCGCTGCGTGTTCCAGCCAACTGCTGGAGGTCGAGGAAAAGTAGGCGTAGTCCTTGGAAAAGAACAGATCGGCCTGGGCGTAGTCTTCTGTCTGCACCAGCCAGCAGTGGTTGCACACTTTCAGTTTGAGCGGGAAGTAAGTTTCCGGCGCGCTGAGTTCTGCCTCATTAAGGTAGGCGTTCGATGGCGGCGCGAACCCGAGGTCAACGAACGTGTGTTGGAGCGGCTCGGCACAGTGACGACAGTTCATAGATACAGTCCGGCAAAATCGGGAGTTAGCAGCGGATGATTCGTATCGCGCTGTGATAAATCGGTGACCGGCAACGGCCACGTGATGTTGACAAGAGGATCGTCAAAACGAACGGCGCCTTCGGACGCGGGCTCGTAGAAAGCGGTGTGCAGGTAAAGCAGCTCGCTCTCGGCTTCCAATACTTGAAACCCGTGCGCGCAGCCTTTGGGAATCACCAACATATTCGCAGATTCCGGGGTCAGCATTTCGGCGTGCCATTGCAGGAACGTCGGCGAGTTCGCGCGCAAATCCAAGACCACGTCCCAAACCCGCCCTTTCAGGCAGCGGACCATTTTTACTTCAGCGTGGGGCGGATGCTGGAAGTGCATACCTCTTACCGCCCCGACTGTACGGGTACGGGAATGGTTGATCTGCACGATGTGCTCAGAACCCAACTGCTCTGCGAGGCTCCGTTCGCAGAAAAGCCGGCCGAAAGCGCCACGGTTATCCTCGAATGGAAGTTGTTGGGCGACCACAAGACCGTCGATTTTGGTGTGACTGACAATCATGCTTCGACCCAGACGCTGCCGGCTTCGCGCGCGGCTTCAACGTAACGCTTGAGTTGCTCGCCCGTTAGCGCCACGCCGGTGGTGTGATGATGTTTGTACCATTGAGCGGTCATTGCCAGGCTTTCGGTGATAGTCCATACCGGCCGCCAAGAGAGATGGGCATGAGCCTTTGCGCAGTCCAGATAAAGCAGATTGGCTTCGTGCGGTTGCGTGGCTTGCGAGGTATGCCAGACCATCTGTGACCAATGTATCTGGAGGCTTTTCAACACGTCGGCAACGGTGCGGTTGTCTTCGGGGGCTGGCCCGAAATTCCAGGCATCGGCGGCGGTTTTATCCGCGAGCAAGAGACGCTGACCGAGGAGCAGGTAGCCGGACAGGCAGTCCAATACGTGCTGCCAAGGCCGCGTCGACTGCGGCGAGCGGATTTCCAGCGACGTATTGGCTGCGACGGCGCGGACCAGGTCGGGGATGAGCCGATCTTCAGACCAATCGCCGCCGCCAATCACGTTGCCGGCTCGCGCCGACGCCATCAACGGCGCGCCTTCGCTGGACCAGAACGACTTGCGGTAGCTTTCCACGACTAGCTCACTGGCGGCTTTGGACGCGCTATAGGGGTCGTGGCCGCCGAGACGGTCGATTTCCCGATAGCCCCACGGCCATTCGTTATTGGCGTAGACCTTGTCGGTGGTGATGACGACCACGGCGGTGACGCTTGCGGTCGTGCGGCAGGCTTCGAGGACATTGGCCGTGCCCATCACGTTTGTGGACCAGCTTTCTAGCGGGTCTCGATACGAGCGGCGGACCAACGCTTGTGCGGCCAGGTGAAAAACGATGTCTGGCTGGACTTGAATAAATACGTCCTGCACCGCCTTGGCATCGCGAATGTCGCCGGTAATGTCTCGGGCAGAACTGTTCAGCAGCGACCAGTGACTGGGGTTTGTGCCCGCCTCTAGGGCGAACCCGGTCACATCAGCACCTAGCTCCGTGAGCCAAGCGGCAAGCCAGCTGCCTTTGAAACCGGTGTGCCCGGTTAACAGCACTTTGCGGCCGCGGTAGATATCACCGAAAATTTTCATGCCCACACTTTCCAGGGGGAGTGCCGTTGCTCCACAGGTCTTCCAAGTGGTTCTTGTCACGTAGCGTGTCCATCGCCTGCCAGAAGCCATTGTGCTCGTAGGCCATCAAATTACCTTCGCTGGCTAAACGCATTAACGGTTCAGCTTCCCAGCTAGTTTGGTCGTTGGCTATGTAATCGATGACAGAGGGATTCAAGACGAAATAGCCGCCGTTGATCCAGGCACCATCGCCGGCCGGCTTCTCTTGAAAACTTTGCACCGACCCGCCCTGCAGGTTCAGCGCGCCATATCTACCAGGCGGCTGGATGGCGGTTACGGTGGCAGGTTTGCCGTGGGCAAGATGGAAATCGACGAGATCGCGAATGTTGACGTCGGCAACGCCATCGCCATAGGTAAAGCAGAAAGGCTCATCGCCGAGATGTTCGCGAACGCGCTTAAGTCGCCCGCCGGTCAGCGTTTCTTCACCGGTATTCACCAACGTAACTCGCCATGGCTCTACATAGCGCTGGTGAACTTCCATGGTGTTGTTAGACATATCAAACGTTACGTCTGACATATGAAGAAAGTAGTTAGCAAAGTACTCTTTTATTACATAGCCTTTATAACCACAGCAGATCACGAAATCATTTATTCCGTAGTAGGAGTAAATTTTCATAATGTGCCACAAGATAGGTTTTCCACCGATCTCGATCATTGGCTTAGGTTTGAGATGGGACTCTTCAGAGATGCGCGTGCCGAGGCCGCCTGCAAGAATTACCGCTTTCATGAAAACCTTACCTGCCAATGCTTATGAACACTCGCGACGAAACCAGGCGGTCGCGGCGGCGAAATAATTAAGCAGGAGAGAAAGGCAGGCCACACACCTGTGAAATCAGTCGATTTTTCAACGTGTTAACTGAAAAATCCATTTCATACAAGCCTGAAAAATGTAGGGCTTGGACCATCCTGCGAAGGCCGAATTCTACCTCAAACGGTAAATAACTCGCGAGCCTTACAGGGCAATCTATTTTGCAGAATCCGATTCAAACGGTTCAGCGTACCGCGCTTCAGGGAGGGAAATGAGCGCTATTGTGGTAAGCCAGCTTTATTCGTCTTCGTTGACCCGGTCGCGCAACTCCTTGCCCGGTTTGAAATGCGGGACAAACTTCCCGTCCAACCGAACTGACTGCCCCGTCTTGGGATTTCGCCCAACTCTCGGTGCACGGAAGTGAAGTGAAAAGCTGCCAAATCCTCGAATCTCGATCCGATCTCCCGTCGCCAGCGCTTGGGACATCTGTTCCAGCATGGTCTTGATAGCCAACTCAACGTCTTTTGGGGACAAGAGGCCTTGATGGATGACGATGCGTTCGATCAGTTCGGACTTGGTCATGATTTTCCCTTCGTTTTCAAGCGACTAGATCAGCTTGCAAAGGTTTTAGCATGACCGCAGCGCTTTGAACAGCCCCCTGAACGCTGCAGCTTGTTGAATTCAAAAACAAAAAAAGGCGACCGAAGTCGCCTTTTTTCTTAACGGAAGCTCAGAACTTAGTTCTGGTTTTCCATTTGTGCGCGGATCAGATCACCGATGGTGGTCGGACCAGCAGTTTCAACTTCCTGCTTGCGCATTTCTTTGATGGCTTCTTTTTCGTCTTCAACGTCTTTCGACTTAACCGACAAGCTGATTACGCGGCTCTTACGGTCAACGCTGATGATTTTAGCTTCTACTTCTTCGCCTTCTTTCAGCACGTTGCGGGCGTCTTCAACGCGGTCGCGGCTGATTTCGGAGGCTTTCAGTACAGCTTCGATGCCTTCGGCCAGGGTGATTACAGCGCCCTTGGCGTCTACTTCTTTGACGGTGCCGCGAACGATCGCGCCTTTGTCGTTGGTAGCAACGTATTCGGAGAACGGATCGCTTTCCAGTTGCTTGATGCCCAGGGAGATGCGCTCACGCTCTGGGTCAACCGACAGGATCACGGTGTCCAACTCGTCGCCTTTCTTGAAGCGGCGTACAGCTTCTTCGCCTACTTCGTTCCAGGAGATATCGGAAAGGTGAACCAGGCCGTCGATGCCGCCATCCAGACCAATGAAGATACCGAAATCGGTGATCGACTTGATGGTGCCGGAGATCTTGTCGCCTTTGTTGAACTGACCCGAGAAATCTTCCCACGGGTTAGTTTTGCACTGTTTGATGCCCAGGGAGATACGACGACGCTCTTCGTCGATGTCCAGAACCATAACTTCCACTTCGTCGCCAACTTGTACGACTTTCGAAGGGTGGATGTTCTTGTTGGTCCAGTCCATTTCGGAAACGTGTACCAGACCTTCAACGCCTTCTTCCAGCTCAGCGAAGCAGCCGTAGTCGGTCAGGTTGGTTACACGAGCAGTCACGCGAGTGCCTTCTGGGTAACGCGCTTTGATAGCAACCCATGGGTCTTCGCCCAGTTGCTTCAAGCCCAGGGAAACACGGTTACGCTCACGATCGTACTTCAGCACTTTTACATCGATCTCATCGCCAACGTTGACGATTTCCGATGGATGCTTGATGCGTTTCCAAGCCATGTCGGTGATGTGCAGCAGGCCGTCCACGCCACCCAGATCGACGAATGCGCCGTAGTCGGTGAGGTTTTTGACGATACCTTTGACTTGCTGGCCTTCTTGCAGGGATTCCAGCAGAGCTTCACGCTCGGCGGAGTTCTCGGCTTCGAGGACGCTGCGACGGGAAACGACAACGTTGTTGCGCTTCTGGTCGAGCTTGATGACTTTGAATTCCAGCTCTTTGCCTTCGAGGTGCGTGGTGTCGCGCACTGGGCGAACGTCAACCAAAGAACCTGGCAGGAACGCACGGATGCCGTTAACGTCGACTGTGAAGCCGCCTTTAACCTTACCGTTGATAACGCCCTTAACCACTTCTTCAGCTGCGAAAGCCGCTTCCAGAACGATCCAGCACTCTGCACGTTTGGCTTTTTCGCGGGACAGCTTGGTTTCACCAAAGCCATCTTCAACCGCGTCCAGCGCAACGTGTACTTCGTCACCGACCTTGATGGTCAGCTCGCCAGCGTCGTTGTAGAACTGCTCGAGCGGGATGACGCCTTCAGACTTCAGACCGGCGTGGACAGTAACCCAGTCACCATCGATATCAACAACGATACCAGTGATGATTGCGCCCGGCTGCATGTCGAGGGTTTTTAGGCTTTCTTCAAAAAGTTCTGCAAAGCTTTCGCTCATGTTAATTCCTGATTGATCTAGGACGGATAAACCCGCCCAGCATCCACACTCCAGACAATGTGGGTTTCGTTAGTTTAAAAGCCGGGTGTGGGATAAAGACTGGGTTCCTCACAGACCTGCTCTGTCATCCAGCGAGGTCGCGATTGGCGACTTCGTTCAGAATGCGTTCTAGCACCTGCTCGATCGAGAGTTCGGTGGAATCCAGCACAATGGCGTCAGCCGCTGGTTTGAGCGGTGCCACCGTGCGCTGAGTATCGCGCTCATCGCGCAGACGAATCTCGTCTAGCAGACTCGCAAGATTAACATCGTCGCCTTTTGCCTTCAACTGCAAGTACCGGCGTCGAGCACGTTCTTCCGCACTGGCGGTCAGGAAAATCTTAAGCGGCGCGTCAGGGAACACTACGGTGCCCATGTCGCGACCATCCGCTACAAGGCCGGGCATTTCTTGGAAAGCACGTTGCCGCTGCAACAGCGCATCCCGCACGGCGCCTAGCGCGGCGACTTGCGAAGCACCGGCGCCAATCTGCTCGTTGCGAATCGCGTCGGTGACTTCTTCGCCTTCCAGAATGATGCGTTGCGGCTGCCCATTGGCGGCGGCAACGAATTGCACATCCAGATGAGCGGCGAGCAGCTTCAGCGCTTCTTCATTAGTCAGGTCGACGCCATGGTTGCGCGCTGCGAATGCCAACAAGCGATACAGCGCACCAGAATCCAACAAGCTCCAGCCCAGCTTTTTGGCGACCAAGCTGGCAATGGTGCCCTTGCCCGAACCGCTTGGACCGTCGATTGCGATGACTGGCGCCTGAATGCTCATGATTTGCCCTCTTCAGCGACACGAATGCCCACTTGCGCGGCCAGGCCGAGGAAGTTGGGGAACGAGGTGGCGACGTTGGCGCAATCGTGAATGCGGATTGGCGCCGTAGCGCGCAGCGAAGCGACGCTGAAGGACATCGCAATGCGATGGTCGCCATGACTGTGCACTTCGCCGCCGCCCAACGTGCCGCCATCAATAATGATGCCGTCCGGCGTCGGCTCGACCTTCGCGCCCAACGCCAGCAGCCCATCGGCCATAACCTGAATACGGTCGGACTCTTTAACCCGCAGCTCTTCCGCGCCGCGCAGAACGGTACGCCCTTCAGCCACCGAGGCAGCAACGAACAGTACCGGGAATTCATCGATGGCCAGCGGCACCAAGTCTTCCGGAATGTCGATGCCTTTGAGTTTGGCCGAGCGAACGCGTAAATCGGCTACCGGCTCGCCGCCCACTTCCCGCTGGTTTTCCAGCGTGATGTCGGCGCCCATCAGACGCAGGATGTCGATCACGCCGGTACGGGTCGGGTTAATGCCGACATGTTCCAGCACCAACTCGGAATCTTCGGCAATCGAACCGGCGACCAAGAAGAAAGCGGCGGAGGAAATATCCGCCGGCACTTCGATGTGCGTCGCGGTCAGTTTGTGGCCGGATTCAACGGTCGCCTTGTTGCCTTCGACGGTCACCGGGTAACCGAAGCCGCGCAGCATGCGCTCGGTGTGGTCACGCGTTGGCGCAGGCTCGATCACGGTGGTTGAGCCCGCAGCGTACAGACCGGCGAGCAGCAGGCAGGATTTCACCTGAGCACTGGCCATCGGCATTTCGTAGGTCATGCCACCCAGGCGACGGCCGCCGTGAATGGTCATGGGCGGACGCCCTTCAGCAGCGGTGTCGATCAAGGCGCCCATTTCACGCAGTGGCTTGGCCACGCGATTCATCGGACGTTTCGACAGCGACGCATCGCCCGTAAGGGTGACGTCGAACGGCTGCGCGGCCAGCAGGCCCGACAGCAGACGCATCGACGTGCCGGAGTTGCCGAGATAAATCGGGCCGGGCGGCGCCTTCAAACCATGCAGACCAACGCCGTGAATGGTCACGCGGCCGTGGTGCGGACCTTCAATGACCACGCCCATGTCGCGGAACGCTTGCAGGGTCGCCAGGGCGTCTTCGCCTTCGAGGAAACCTTCCACCTCGGTCACGCCTTCAGCCAGCGAGCCGAGCATGATCGAGCGGTGGGAAATGGATTTGTCGCCCGGTACACGAATACGGCCGGACAAACGGCCACCTGGGTTGGCCAGGAAAATCAGATCGTTGGTATTCATAGCGTCCACATAGGCCCGACGGGCCAAAATTTTGCTGAAATGCTCACGGGCCACTCGAGCGCGAGTGAAAACGCCCAGAAGCTGATGCCCATCCCCGGCATCGACCGCGTCGCGCAGGGCGTCGAGGTCGCTGCGAAAAGTGTCCAGCGTGCGCAGCACCGCCTCGCGATTGGCGAGAAAGATGTCATGCCACATCACCGGGTCGCTGCCGGCGATTCGCGTAAAGTCGCGAAAGCCGCCAGCGGCGTAACGAAAGATCTCCAGGTTCTCGCTGCGTTTGGCCAGAGAGTCGACCAGCCCAAATGCCAACAGATGCGGCAAGTGGCTGGTCGCGGCCAGCACTTGGTCGTGGTGCTCCACCGCCATATGTTCAACGTCGGCGCCCAGCGCACGCCACAGGGCGTCGACCAGGCTCAACGCTGCCGAATCCGTCTGCTCAAGCGGCGTCAAAATGACTTTATGACGCCGGAACAACTCGCTATTCGAGGCCTCAACACCGCTCTGCTCCGACCCGGCAATTGGATGACCTGGCACGAACCGCGCCGGCAAACCGTCGAAGGCCAGACGCGCCGCGCGCACCACATTGCCTTTGGCGCTGCCGACATCGGTCAGCACGGCGTCGCCCAGGTCGAGCTTGGCCAATTCGCGCAGCAGCTTTTCCATCGCCAGAATAGGAACCGCCAGCTGAATCACACTGGCGCCCTGACAGGCGGCAGCCAATTCTGCTTCGCAACGATCCACCACACCCAGCTCCACGGCCATGCGCCGCGATTCGGGGTCAAGGTCGAGGCCGACCACTTCGCGGCACAAGCCGCTTTCGCGCAAGCCTTTGGCGAACGACCCGCCGATCAAGCCCAGGCCAATCACCACCAGGCGCTCGATCATAGGTGCACGCTGTTGCGCCGCCATGACATCAGCCACTGGCAAGAACCTTGGTCAGCGCATCCAGAAAGCGCGTGTTCTCGGCCGGCAGGCCGATAGTGACGCGCAGGAAGTTGGGCATGCCGTAGTTGGCAACCGGACGCACGATCACGCCTTCGCGCAGCAGGCCTTGATACACCGGCATGCCCTCGCGACCGAGATCGACGGCGATGAAGTTGCCTTTCGAGGCGATCCAGCTCAGGCCGAGCTGCCGAAAGCCCTGCTCCAGTTGTTGCATACCCGCGTCGTTGAGCGCGCGACTTTCATCAAGGTAGTCCGCATCCCCCAGCGCCGCACAGGCCGCCGCCTGGGCGAGGCTGTTGACGTTGAAGGGCTGGCGAACGCGGTTTAGCACGTCGGCAATGGCGGGCGACGATACGCCGTAGCCCACGCGCAACGCAGCCAGGCCATACGCCTTGGAGAAGGTGCGCGACACCAGCAAGTTCGGGTGCGCGGCGAGGAAATTCAGCCCATCCGGCAGTGCTCCGCCAGTGGCGTATTCGATATACGCCTCGTCGAGCACTACCAACGCATGCGCCGGCACCTTGGCGAGGAAACGACGCAACGCATCGGCATCAAACCAGGTGCCGGTCGGGTTGTTCGGGTTGGCGATAAACACCACACGGGTGTTGGCGTCGATGGCCGCGAGCATGGCGTCGAGGTCGTGCCCCCACTCCTTCGCCGGCACCACTTTGGCCTGAGCGCCCACCGCCTGGGTGGCGATGGGATAAACGGCGAACGCGTGCTCGCTGAACACCGCGTTCAAGCCCGGCGCCAAATACGCGCGGGCGACCAGCTCAAGAATGTCGTTCGAGCCGTTGCCGAGCGTCACTTGATTAGTCTGCACACTGCAGCGCTCGGCCAGCGCAGCTTTCAATTCGAAGCCATTGCCGTCGGGATAACGCGTCAATTCGGCGGCCGCCAGGCGAATGGCCTCCAGCGATTTCGGACTTGGCCCCAGCGGGTTTTCGTTACTGGCCAATTTGACGATGCTGGCCGGGTCCAGATTCAGCTCCCGGGCGAGCTCGTCCACCGGTTTACCCGGCACGTAAGGCGAAAGCTTTTGCACGCCGGGCTGGGCCAGGGCGAGGAAATCACTGCTCATGGGTTCTCCTCAGAGAATCGTGGAGGTCACAGCACTGCCTTGGGATACGAGCCCAATACTTTCAGTGCGACCGCTTCCTGATTGATCTTTTCCAGCACGTCACGGATCAGCGGATCACGGTGATGGCCGGCGAAGTCGATAAAGAACACATAGGTCCATTTGCCGCTGCGCGAAGGCCGCGTTTCGATGCGGGTCAGGTCGATGCCATTGGCATGGAACGGCACCAGCAGTTCGTGCAAGGCGCCCGGCTGGTTGCGCATCGAGGCGATGATCGAGGTCTTGTCGTCGCCGGTCGGCGGCACTTCCTGGCTGCCGATAATGAGGAAGCGCGTGGAGTTATCCGGACGGTCTTCAATCTTCTCGGCCAACTTGCTCAAGCCGTACAGGCCAGCGGCCATATCGCCGGCAATCGCCGCTGAGTTCCACTCGCTTTTTACCCGCTTGGCGGCTTCGGCGTTGCTCGAAACTGCTACGCGCTCGACGTTCGGATAGTGCGCGTCGAGCCACTTGCGGCACTGCGCCAGGGACTGAGCGTGGGAGTAAATGCGGGTGATGCGGTCAGTTTTGGTGACATCGCCGACCAACAAGTGATGGTGAATGCGCAGCTCTACTTCGCCACAAATCACCAAGTCGTGCTCGAAGAAGCTGTCGAGGGTGTTGTTCACCGCGCCTTCGGTGGAATTTTCCACCGGCACCACGCCGAAATTCACCGCTCCAGCGGCCACTTCGCGGAACACTTCGTCGATGGCAGCCATCGGCACGGTGATCACCGCATGGCCGAAATGCTTCATGGCTGCTGCTTGGGTAAAAGTACCTTCCGGCCCCAGATAAGCGACCTTCAGCGGTTGCTCAAGCGCCAGGCACGACGACATGATTTCACGGAACAAACGCGCCACTTCCTCATTTGGCAGTGGGCCTTTGTTCAGTTCCATGATGTGCTTGAGCACCCAGGCTTCGCGTTCTGGACGGTAGAAAACCGGCTTCTCGCCCTCGGGCAGCGCGGCCATTTTCACCCGTGCCACTTCTTGCGCGCAGCTGGCGCGCTCGCTGATCAAATCGAGGATTCGCTTGTCGAGGCTATCGATGCGAACCCGCAGCGCTTTGAGCTCGTGCTCGGAAGGTACACCTGTCATTAGCCGTGCTCCTTCTCGAACTCCGCCATGTAGGCAACAAGCGCTTGAACGCCATCGAGGCCGACGGCGTTATAGATAGAGGCGCGCATGCCGCCGACCGAACGGTGGCCTTTGAGATTGAGCAGGCCACGGGCGTCGGCGCCGGCCAGGAATGGCTTGTCCAGGCGCTCGTCTGCGAGGCGGAACGGCACGTTCATCCACGAGCGCGCGTTCACGGCAATCGGGTTGCTGTACAGATTGCTGGCGTCAATGGCGCCGTACAGCAGCTCTTTCTTCGCCCGGTTACGCTGCTCCATCGCCGCGACACCGCCCTGCTCTTTCAGCCATTCGAACACCAGGCCAGAGAGGTACCAGGAGAAGGTCGCTGGCGTGTTGTACATCGAGCCGTTATCGGCCGCGACTTTGTAGTTGAGCATGGTCGGCGTGCTGGAGCGAGCACGGCCGAGCAGGTCTTCACGGACGATCACCACGACCAAACCGGACGGACCGATGTTCTTCTGGGCGCCGGCGTAAATCAGGCCGAACTTCGACACGTCGAGGTTGCGCGACAGAATGTCCGAAGACATATCAACCACCAACGGCACGTCACCGGTTTCCGGAATCCAGTCGAATTGCAGACCACCGATGGTTTCGTTGCTGGCGTAGTGAACGTAAGCGGCGTCTTTAGTGAGCTGCCATTCGTTCTGGCCAGGGATGGCGAAGTAGTCGTACGGCTTGGCACTGGCGGCGACGTTGACGTTGCCGTAGCGACGCGCTTCTTCGATGCTTTTCTTCGACCAGATACCGGTGTCGATGTAGTCGGCCGTGCCGTCTTCTGGCAGCAGGTTAAGCGCGATTTCGGCAAATTGCTGGCTGGCGCCGCCTTGCAGAAACAGCACTTTGTAGTTCGACGGAATAGCGAGCAGGTCGCGCAGGTCTTGCTCGGCTTTCTCAGCAATGGCCACGTAGTCATCGCTGCGATGGCTCATCTCCATGACCGAAAGGCCTTTGCCATTCCAGTCCAGGAGCTCGGCCTGAGCACGTTGCAGTACAGCTTCGGGAAGCGCGGCTGGGCCTGCGCAGAAGTTAAAGGCTCGCTTGCTCACGTCAGTCTCTCTCGTTCTACACCGTCAACCGAGCGACGGTGCATGCTGTCATTCGTGCAGGTGTCAGGCGCGCCACCGGAGGCAGCGCGCCCTGCCCGCTTAGTCTTCGCTTGGCGCCTCGGCCGCGTCGTCGGACACCGCGTCGATCGCGTCGTCCAGATCGGCACTGTGCAAGTCAGCAGCATCGATGTCGGCATCATCCAGCTCAGCGCCTTCCAGCACTTCACCGTCTTCGCCAACCAGCACTTGCCCTTCCACTTCCGAAGGCTCCTGCACACGCTCAAGGCCAACCAGCGTCTCGTCAGAGGCCAGCTTGATCAGCGTGACGCCCTGGGTGTTACGGCCCGAACTGGACACTTCGTCCACACGGGTGCGCACCAAGGTGCCCTGATCGGAAATCAACATGATTTCCTCGCCGTCCTGCACCTGAATGGCGCCGATGAGCTTGCCGTTACGCTCTTTGGTGACCATGGCGATAACGCCCTGACCGCCACGACCGCGACGTGGGAATTTGCTCAGCGCGGTGCGCTTGCCGAAGCCGCGCTCGGAGGCAGTGAGAATCTGCGCGCCGGATTCAGGAATCAGCATGGAAATCAGCGTTTGCCCTTTGCCCAAACGCATACCGCGAATACCACGGGCGCCACGGCCCATCACGCGGATCGAGCTTTCAGCGAAGCGAATCACCTTGCCGGAGTCGTTAAACAGCATGACTTCCTTGGCGCCGTCGGTGATGGCCGCTGCGATCAAGGTGTCGCCTTCTTTCAACTTCAAAGCAATCAGGCCGCTGGTACGCGGACGGGCGAATTGCGACAACGGCGTCTTCTTCACGGTGCCCATAGCGGTGGCCATAAAGATGTACTCGCCGGTCGGCTCAGCCACCCACTCAGCGGTCTCGCCTTCGACTTCTTCGACTTCCGCCGCCTCTTCGGCTTCCACCACTTCGCCTTCGATCACGTCTTCGGCGTCGTCCAGATCGTCGTCAGCGCCGGCGGTTTTCTGCAGGGCTTCGAGGTCGATCTGCAGCATGGTGGTGATGTATTCACCTTCGTCCAACGGCAACAGGTTGACCAATGGACGACCACGGGCAGCGCGGGACGCTTCCGGAATTTCGTAGGTTTTCAGCCAGTACACCTTGCCCTTGCTGGAGAACAGCAACAGCGTAGCGTGGCTGTTGGCGACCAGCAGGTGCTCGATGTAGTCCTCATCCTTCACGCCGGTAGCTGACTTGCCTTTACCGCCGCGACGCTGGGCCTGATAGGCCGACAGCGGCTGGGTCTTGGCATAACCACCGTGGGAAATGGTGACCACACGCTCTTCTTCGGTGATGAGGTCACCCAGCGTCAGGTCCAGACGGGTGTCGAGAATTTCAGTGCGACGCTTGTCGCCGAACTCAGCCTTCACGCCTTCCAGCTCTTCGCGGATCACTTCCATCAGGCGCGTGGCGCTGGTCAGGATGCGGATCAGCTCGCCGATCTGGTCGAGAATTTCTTTGTACTCGGCCAGCAGTTTTTCGTGTTCCAGCCCGGTCAGGCGGTGCAGACGCAGGTCGAGAATCGCCTGAGCCTGTTCCGGCGAAAGGTAGTACTTACCGTCACGCAGGCCATATTGCGGGTCGAGGTCTTGCGGGCGGCACGCTTCGGCGCCAGCCGCTTCAACCATGCCCTGCACGGCACTGGATTCCCAAGCCTGGGAAATCAACGCTTCCTTGGCTTCAGCCGAGCTAGGCGAGGCCTTGATAACCGCGATAACGGGGTCGATGTTGGACAGCGCAACCGCCTGACCTTCAAGGATATGGCCGCGTTCACGGGCTTTGCGCAGCAGGTAAACGGTACGGCGGGTAACCACTTCACGGCGGTGAAGAATGAACGCTTCAAGCAGATCCTTGAGGTTCAGAATCTTCGGCTGGCCGTCGATCAGTGCCACCACGTTGATGCCGAATACGCTTTGCAGTTGGGTCTGCGCGTAGAGGTTGTTGAGGATCACCTCCGGCACTTCGCCGCGACGCAGCTCGATGACGATGCGCATGCCGTCTTTGTCGGACTCATCGCGCAGCTCGGTGATGCCTTCGAGCTTCTTCTCTTTCACCAGCTCGGCGATCTTCTCGATCACGCGGGCTTTGTTGAGCTGATACGGCAGCTCGGTGATCACGATCTGCTGGCGGCCACCGACTTTGTCGATGTCTTCGAACATGGCGCGGGCGCGAATCTGGATGCGACCACGACCGGTGCGGTAGGCCTCGATGATGCCGGCACGACCGTTGATGATCGCCGCGGTCGGGAAGTCCGGACCGGGGATGTAGTGCATCAGGTCGTCGATCGTCAGCTCGGGGTTGTCGATCAGCGCCAGGCAACCGTCGATAACCTCGGTGAGGTTGTGCGGCGGAATGTTGGTCGCCATGCCCACGGCAATACCGCTGGAACCGTTGACCAGCAGGTTGGGGATCTTGGTGGGCATAACGGCCGGGATGATTTCGGTGCCGTCGTAGTTGGGCACCCAGTCGACCGTTTCTTTGTCGAGGTCGGCCAGCAGTTCATGGGCCAACTTGGTCATGCGCACTTCGGTGTATCGCATGGCGGCGGCGTTGTCGCCGTCTACCGAACCGAAGTTGCCCTGGCCGTCGACCAGCAGGTAGCGCAAGGAGAAGGGCTGCGCCATACGGACGATGGTGTCGTAAACCGCCGTATCACCGTGGGGGTGGTACTTACCGATTACGTCACCGACCACACGGGCGGATTTCTTGTAAGCCTTGTTCCAGTCGTTGCCCAGCTCGCTCATCGCGTACAGAACGCGACGGTGCACGGGCTTGAGGCCGTCACGTGCATCCGGCAAGGCGCGCCCTACGATTACGCTCATTGCGTAGTCGAGGTAGGACTGTTTCAGCTCGTCTTCGATATTGACCGGGAGGATTTCTTTGGCCAGTTCGCCCATGAGAAGCCTGGTTCCTTTTTCTGGTGAAACTCCGCGCATTCTTCCTGAATGACGGGGAGCTCGCCGTTGCCGCCTTCAGGCCACAACGACACATGACAAATCAACGAGTTATGGCATGGATCTGCGCAATTGGGGTGGCCATGGCAGGCCCCCTTGAAAACTGACGGAGAGTACCACAACCGATGCCCTGAACCTATCCCCGCAACGCAGGCCGCGCGTCAGGCGAGGCCATATAAATGACATCACCTGAACGGGCACAAACGCTAATAAATGAAGGCGTTAGTGCAGACGCTTGCGGCACATGAGCAGGGCCATCTTGGCCTTGTCCGGACGCTCGACCACACCCTTCTCGGTAACGATGAAATCGATCAGGTCAGCCGGGGTCACATCGAACACCGGATTCACCGCCGGCACATCCGCCGCCACCCGCTTGCCAGCCAGCTCCAGCAACTCACTGCCGGCGCGCTCTTCAATCGGAATGTCGTCGCCGCTTTCCAGGTTCATGTCGATGGTCGAGCTCGGCGCCACCACCATAAAGCGCACGCCGTGGTGCATGGCGTTTACGGCCAATTGATAGGTGCCGATCTTGTTGGCCACATCGCCGTTAGCGGTGATGCGGTCGGCGCCGACGATTACCCAGGTGATGCCTTTGGTTTTCATCAGATGCGCCGCCGCCGAGTCGGCGTTCAGGCTCACCGGAATACCTTCGTTGAGCAGTTCCCAAGCGGTCAGGCGCGAGCCTTGCAGCCACGGCCGGGTTTCGTCGGCATACACGCGCTCGACCAAGCCATCCAGGTAGGCCGCCCGAATCACGCCCAACGCCGTACCGAAGCCGCCAGTGGCCAGGGCGCCGGTGTTGCAGTGAGTCAGCAAGGTTTGCAGGTTGCCTTGATGGCGGCGAATCAGGTCGACTCCTAATTGCGCCATGGTCAGATTGGCCTCGCGGTCGCTCTCGTGAATGGCCTCGGCCTCGGCATTCATGATCGCCAACGCATCGTCGCTGTCTTTGATGCGGTACAGGCGCTCACGCATGCGGTTCAGCGCCCAGAACAGGTTGACCGCCGTGGGCCGCGAGTTATTGAGGGTTTCGAAGTCTTCTTCCAGCGCCATCTGCCAGTCATCGCCTTCGGCCATTCGCGCCCGCACACCGAGCGCCAGGCCATAAGCGGCAGCAATACCAATAGCCGGGGCGCCGCGCACTACCATGTCTTTGATCGCTTGGGCGACACCGGCTGCCGAGTCGAAGCGCACCCAGGTTTCCTCGAAAGGCAACGCACGCTGGTCCAGCAGGTACAGCGCGCCATCCCGCCAATCGATGGCTGTAACCTTCTCTGCTGCCAACAATTGCTCGCGCATGACCATCCTCGTACTCGGAAGCGAAAAGCCGCGGATTATAGCGAGCCCCACACTTGGGCGCTCGGGTATACTTCGTCAGCGCAAAAACCCGTCCAGGCCAGCGTTCCGAGCCTGGCGTAGTCAACTTCCTACGTAGACGTAGGCGATACTGTCAAAGCCTACTGTTACACGCCCATCGTTATAGCCTCTGGATGCCGCCATGCCCAACACCGCCGCCCCGCTCGACCTGCTGCTCCTGCCAACCTGGCTGGTGCCTGTCGAGCCTGCCGGCGTGGTGTTGCAGGAACACGGTTTGGGTATTCGCGATGGCCGCATCGCCTTGATCGCCCCGCGCGACGAGGCCCTGCGCCATCCGGCGACCGAGGTGCGCGAGCTGCCGGGCATGTTGCTCAGCCCAGGCCTGGTTAACGCTCATGGTCATGCGGCGATGAGCCTGTTTCGCGGCATGGCCGACGACAAAGCGCTGATGAATTGGCTGCAAGACCACATCTGGCCCGCCGAAGCCAAGTGGGTGGATGAAGCCTTTATTCGCGACGGCACCGAGCTGGCGATTGCTGAACAGTTGCAGGGCGGCATCACCTGTTTCTCCGACATGTACTTTTTCCCGGAAGTCGCAAGCGAGCTGGTGCACACCAGCGGGATTCGCGCGCAGATCACCATTCCGGTGCTGAACTTCCCGATCCCCGGCGCCCGTGACGCCGATGAAGCGCTGCGCAAGGGCCTGAACCTGTTCGACGACCTCCGTTTGCATCCGCGCATCAAGGTCGCCTTTGGCCTGCACGCGCCGTACACCGTCAGCGACGATAAGCTGGAAAACATCCGCATGCTCGCCGAGGAGCTGGATGCCGGCATTCATATGCATGTGCAGGAAACCGCCTTTGAGGTGCAGCAAAGTCTGGAGCAGCATGGCGAGCGCCCGATGGCCCGCCTGGCTCGCCTCGATCTGCTCGGCCCGCGATTTCAAGCCGTACACATGACTCAGGTAAATGACGAAGATCTGCAGTTGCTGGTGGAAAGTAACGCCAGCGTTATCCATTGCCCGGAGTCGAACCTGAAACTGGCCAGCGGCTTTTGCCCAGTCGAGCGCTTGTGGCAAGCGGGGGTCAACGTCGCCATTGGCACCGACGGCGCGGCCAGCAACAACGACCTCGACCTGCTCGGCGAAACCCGTACCGCCGCCATGCTGGCCAAAGCCGTGGCCGGTTCCGCCACCGCCCTAGACGTACACCGTGCCCTGCGCATGGCTACCTTGAACGGCGCCCGCGCGTTGGGCCTGGAAAATGAAATCGGCTCGCTGGAAATCGGCAAGGCCGCCGACATCGTGGCATTTGACCTCACCGAATTGGCGCAACAACCGGTGTACGATCCGGTCTCTCAATTGATCTATGCCAGCAACCGAAACAGCGTCAAACATGTCTGGGTCGGCGGTAAGCAGTTGCTCGACAACCGCCGCCTGACCCGCATGGACGAAGAAAAACTGCACGCCAGCGCCCGCGCCTGGGGCCAGAAAATCGCCACCAGCCGCGCGCCCTTGAAATGACCAAGGGCTCCCTGGCCGCCACCGAATTCGATTTGAGGAAACCTGTATGAGCAACGTCGACCACGCCGAAATCGCCAAATTCTCCGCCCTCGCCCACCGCTGGTGGGACCGCGAAAGCGAGTTCAAGCCGCTGCACGACATCAACCCGCTGCGGGTGAACTGGATTGATGAACGGGTCAACCTAGCTGGCAAGAAAGTGCTCGACGTCGGCTGCGGCGGCGGCATTCTCAGCGAAGCCATGGCCCAGCGCGGCGCCACTGTTACCGGCATCGACATGGGCGAAGCGCCGCTCGCCGTCGCGCGTTTGCACCAGCTGGAATCCGGCATACAGGTGGAATACCGCCAGTGCACCGCCGAAGCCCTGGCCGAAGAAATGCCCGAGCAGTTCGACGTAGTCACCTGTCTGGAAATGCTCGAACACGTGCCGGACCCGGCCTCGGTGATTCGCGCGTGTTACGCCATGGTCAAACCCGGCGGCCAGGTGTTTTTCTCCACTATTAACCGCAACCCCAAGGCGTACCTGTTCGCCATCGTCGGCGCCGAATACCTGATGCGCCTGCTGCCGCGCGGTACCCACGACTTCAAGAAATTCATTCGCCCGTCCGAACTCGGCGCGTGGAGCCGCTCCGCCGGCCTGGAAGTCAAAGACATCATCGGCTTGACCTACAACCCGCTGACCAAGCACTACAAGCTGGCCAACGACGTAGACGTCAACTACATGATCCAGACCGTGAAGGGGGCCTGATGCGCCTGCAAGCGGTTCTTTTCGACATGGACGGCACGCTGCTCGACAGCGCGCCAGACTTCATCGCCATCGCCCAAGCCATGCGCGCCGCCCGCGGCCTGCCGCCGATGGAAGACAAGCTGATTCGCGACCACGTCTCCGGCGGCGCCCGCGCCATGGTGCTGCGCGCCTTTGACGTAGACCCGATGTCCGAGCAGTTCGAAGCCCTGCGCCTGGAGTTCCTGGAGCGCTATCAGGACCACTGCGCCGTGTTGACGAAGCCGTTCGACGGCATCGCCGAGCTGTTGGCCGACATTGAGCACGCCAAGCTGATTTGGGGCGTGGTCACCAACAAGCCGGTGCGCTACGCGGAGCCGATCATGGAACAGTTGGGCCTGGCCAAGCGTTCGGCCATTCTGATTTGCCCAGATCACGTCACTAACAGCAAACCGGACCCCGAGCCGCTGTTGTTGGCCTGTTCGCGCCTGGGCCTGGACCCGGCGAGCGTGCTGTATATCGGCGACGACTTGCGTGACATCGAATCGGGCCGCTCCGCCGGCACCAAAACCGCAGCCGTGACCTACGGCTATATCCATCCCGACGACAACCCGCGCCATTGGGGCGCCGACGTGGTGGTTGATCACCCGTCCGAACTGCGCGCCGTGCTGGATCGGGCGTTGTGTAGCTGCTGACTGTTTGATTCCCGGTCGGCCGCTTCCCAGCGCCCGACCGGCTTATTCCTAGAGAGACTGCTGATGTTCGACTATTCCGCCCGCCCCGACTTGCTCAAGGGCCGTACCATTCTCGTGACTGGCGCCGGCCGTGGAATCGGTGCCGCCGCTGCAAAAACCTACGCCGCCCATGGCGCCACCGTTCTGCTGCTCGGTAAAACCGAAGCCAATCTGAGCGCCGTGTACGACGAGATCGAAGCGGCCGGGCACCCGCAACCGGTGGTGATTCCCTTCAACCTGGAAACAGCGCTGGCGCACCAGTACGACGAACTGGCGGTGATGATCGAAAACGAATTCGGCCACATCGACGGCGTGCTGCATAACGCGTCCATCGTTGGCCCGCGCACGCCGCTGGAGCAGCTGTCTGGCGACAATTTCATGCGCGTGATGCAGGTGAACGTGAACGCTATGTTTATGCTCACCAGCACCTTGCTGCCGCTGCTGAAACTGTCTGCCGATGCGTCGATGATCTTCACCTCCAGCAGCGTAGGACGCAAAGGCCGGGCCTATTGGGGCGCCTATGGCGTCTCGAAATTTGCCACCGAAGGCCTGATGCAAACGCTGGCGGACGAAGTGGCCGACATCACCAACGTGCGCGCCAACAGCATCAATCCGGGCGCCACCCGCACCGACATGCGCGCCCACGCCTACCCCGGCGAAAACCCGATGAACAATCCGCTGCCCGCAGAGATCATGCCGGTGTATCTGTACCTGATGGGGCCAGACAGCCAAGGCGTGAACGGCCAAGCGTTCGACGCGCAGTAAGCGCCCACAAAAAAGCCGCTCAACAGAGCGGCTTTTTTGTGGGCGTCAGATTCGTTACTTCGCCATCAAACGCCACGCGCGGTGGATTTTCGCGTTGCGGGCGAAGTCCGGATCGAGCGTGCTGGCGGTAATTTCTTCCACCTGATACCGCGCCGCCAGTCCTTCATCGAGCTGGAACTTGCGGAAGTTGTTGGAGAAATACAGCACGCCACCGGCCGCCAACCGCGCCATGGCCAGGTCCAGCAACTGCACGTGGTCGCGCTGCACGTCGAACACACCTTCCATGCGCTTGGAGTTGGAGAAGGTCGGCGGGTCGATAAAGATCAGGTCGTATTCCTCGCGGTCTGCGGCCAGCCAGTTCATCACATCGCCCTGCTCCAAACGGTTCTTGTCCGAGAAGCCGTTCAGCGACAGATTGCGCCGCGCCCAGTCCAGGTAGGTTTTCGACAGGTCGACGCTGGTGGTCGTGCGCGCGCCGCCTTTGGCCGCGTGCACAGACGCCGTGGCGGTGTAGCAGAACAGGTTGAGGAAACGCTTGCCGGCCGCTTCGCGCTGGATGCGCAGGCGCAGCGGGCGGTGATCGAGGAACAAGCCGGTGTCGAGGTAATCGGTGAGGTTGACCAGCAACTTCACGCCGCCTTCGCTGACCTCGGTAAAGGTGCCTTGGCTGGCTTGGCGCTCGTACTGCTTGGTGCCGCTCTGGCGCTCGCGACGCTTGATCACCACCTTCGACTTATCGATACCGAGCGCCTGCGGGATGGCCGCCAGGGCGTCGAACAGCCGCCCCTGGGCCTTGTCGGCGTCGATGGTGCGGGGCGGCGCGTACTCCTGAACGTGCACCCAGTCGTGGTACAGATCGATAGCCAGGGCGTATTCAGGCATGTCCGCGTCATAAACACGGTAGCAATCCACGCCCTCACGGCGCGCCCATTTGCCCAGGGTTTTCAGGTTCTTCTGCAATCGGTTGGCAAACATCTGCCCGCCTTCGCTCAGGCGTGCCTGCTCGACTGGCGCGCTGGCCGGCGCCTCGACTTCATGCCCCTGGGCCGCTTGCTCACGCTCGCGCTCGCGCTGCTCAGGGGTGCGGCGCTCGCCAGTAACGAATTGCTCGGGTTGCACCTTGATCAGCAGCAGCTTGCAGGGCAGTGCGCCGTTCCAGAAGGCGTATTGCTTGTGGCTACGAATGCCCATGCGCTTGCCCAGATCTGGCGCGCCGGTAAACACCGCCGCTTCCCAGTTCATACACGCCTGGCGCAGGCGTTCACCGAGGTTTTGGTAGAGATAAAGCAAGCTGGCTTCGTCCCCCAGACGCTCACCGTACGGCGGGTTGCACACCACAAGGCCGGTCTGGTTGTGGTCAGGGCGCGGCTCGAAGGTGGCGACTTCGCCCTGGTACACCTTGATCCAGTTGGAAAGGCCGGCGCGCTCGATGTTGTTGCGCGCCGGTTGAATCAGGCGAGGGTCGGCCTCGTAACCGCGAATCCACGACGGCTGTTTCGCCAGCCCGTCGTCCGCACGCTGCTGCGCCTCGGCGTGCAGCTTTTTCCACAGCGCCGGCACGTGGCCGAGCCAGGCGGTAAAGCCCCAGCGCTCGCGCTTGAGGTTGGGAGCGATATCGGCAGCAATCATTGCCGCTTCGACCAGGAAGGTGCCGACACCACACATGGGGTCGGCCAGCGCGCCACCGGCAGCGGCAATACGCGGCCAGCCGGCGCGAATCAACACGGCGGCGGCGAGGTTTTCTTTCAGCGGCGCGGCGCCTTGCTGCAAGCGGTAGCCGCGCTGGTGCAGGCTGTGGCCGGAGAGGTCGAGCGAGAGGATAGCTTCGCCACGGTCCAGGCGCAGGTGAATGCGCAGGTCCGGGTTGAGTTTGTCGATGGAGGGACGCTCGCCGGCGCTGGTGCGCAGCTTGTCGACGATGGCGTCTTTCACTTTCAGGGCGCCGAAGTGGGTGTTGTCGATACCCGAGCCGTTGCCGCTGAACTCGACGGCCAGGCTGCCGGCCGCGTCAAGGTGCTCAGCCCAGTCGACGTCCAGCACCCCGTCGTAGAGGTCGTCGGCATTGGCCATGGGAAAGCGCTTGAGCACCAGCAATACGCGGTTGGCCAGGCGCGACCAGAGGCACAGGCGATAGGCCGTTTCCATCTGCGCGAAGCCGCGGATCGCCGAGGTGTGTTCACGGGTTTCCTCCAACCCCAGCGCGGTGGCTTCCTCAGCGAGCAAGCCTTCCAAGCCCTTGGGGCAGGTAAGAAAAAGTTCGAAACGATCCGACATGTGTATTCCAGTGCCTAAGCGTAATGGCGCGCAGTTGAGCTGCGTGCCCGGTTAAAAACCGGGGTTCTACCCTCCGGTCCCGCGCATCGAAATGAAGCGCTTGGTGAGCCTTACGGCTCGAGCTGCCAGGCCAGCCCGTGTGAAAGCAGCCTAGACGCAACCCCTTTGCCGCGCCTGCTTGCAGGTTTGGCGGCGGTATCCGACACCAAAAAAAGGCGACGGACACCGCAAAAAAACGTATTCGAGACCCTTCGTCGGAATCGATGAACATCGCAACTGCGAAAATATCGCACTGGCCAATCGCCGTTATTTCCAGCTGCGGCCCCGGCCCCGTTGGCGCAGGCCGTACCGTAGCGGTTTGCTTATGGCCGCACCACGACAAACGTTACGTGCTTATGACAAAACGATCATTCCCAGCACCCGCCGCATTCGATAGAAATCAACTCAGCCCAACGTCGCAACGGCGCTGGGAGGAGACCCGTAACGCCGGCAGCGGGCTCCACTGGCAGAGGCTTTCTGCCAGGCCTCGTCAAGAGGCGAACCAGGACATAACAGTCAACAAGTGAGGGCAACACCCTATGAGAAGACTTAAGCGTGATCCTTTAGAAAGAGCTTTTTTGCGCGGCTATCAATTTGGCGTCCATGGCAAATCTCGTGAATTGTGTCCATTTACTCTTCCGTCCGTGCGCCAAGCCTGGATCAACGGCTGGCGAGAGGGTCGCGGTGACAACTGGGACGGACTGATCGGCACCGCCGGTATCCATAGGCTTAATGAACTCAACGCAGTCGGTTAAACAGGGAAACTCCGACTACTTATTTACTCTCCGCTTAACCATGCACGTCCCATCCGGACGGCGGGCGAGAGCCCAGGGCCTCCTTTAAGGAGGCCTTTTTTTATTGGCTGCGTTTTTCGCCTTTGGGTTATTTGGCCTTGGGCATCGCCCCGATGGCGTCCACCGCTTCGCGGATCAACGCGGGGCCCTTATAGATAAAGCCCGAATAAATTTGCACCAGACTCGCGCCCGCCTCGATTTTCTCGGCAGCGTGCTTGCCCTCGGTAATGCCACCCGCAGCGATGATCGGTAAACGCCCGCCCAACTCGGCGGCCAATGCTCGGACGGTGTAGGTGCTCTTTTCGCGCACCGGCGCGCCGGACAACCCGCCCGCCTCGTCACCGTGCTCCAGGCCTTGCACGCCGTCGCGGCTCAAGGTGGTGTTGGTGGCGATGACGGCATCCATTCCGGCCTGCACCAAGGCGTTGGCCACTTCGACGATTTCTTCATCGCTCATGTCCGGAGCAATCTTGATCGCCAGCGGCACGCGCTTGCCGTGCACTTGGGCCAAGTCTTCCTGGCGCTGGCGCAGCGCTTCGAGCAGTTGTTTGAGCGAGTCGCCGAATTGCAGGCTGCGCAGGCCCGGGGTGTTGGGCGAGCTGACGTTGACGGTCACGTAGCTGGCGTGGGCGTAGACCTTATCCAGGCACAGCAAGTAATCATGGACGGCGCGCTCGACCGGCGTGTCGAAGTTCTTGCCAATGTTGATGCCCAGCACGCCTTTGAATTTCGCCGCCTGAACCCGCGCCAGCAGATGGTCGACGCCGTGGTTGTTAAACCCCATGCGGTTGATGATGGCTTCGGCTTGCGGCAGGCGGAAAAGGCGGGGCTTGGGATTGCCCGGCTGCGGGCGCGGCGTCACGGTGCCGATTTCCACAAAGCCGAACCCTAACTGGGCGAAGCCGTCGATGGCGTCGCCATTCTTGTCCAGCCCGGCCGCGAGGCCGACAGGGTTGGGGAAATCCAGGCCCATCACCCGCACCGGCACGCGCGCCGGCTGTTTGCAGAACACGCCATTCAAGCCCAGGCGGCCGCCGGCGCCGATCATGTCGATCGACAACTCATGAGAGGTTTCTGCGGAGAGTTTGAAAAGCAGGTCGCGGGCCAGGGTGTACATGGGCGGGCTTCGCTCGAGAAAAAAGGTCGGCGATTATAGCCCTGCCCGGCGCTGCACGGCGAGGCGCTAGCGCGTTGCTGTAAGACGCCGCAGGGCGACAAGCTCGCCGGCGCTGTTAAACTCCAGCTCGAATGAACCGTAGACGCCGTCGTGGGTCAGAAAAGGCCGCAAGTGGTGCGCCGGCAGGCTGACACGCCGACCATCGCGGCTACGTAACAGGATTCGGTTGGCCTGCCCCTGATAGACCGCGCGCAAACGTTCGACAGATAGGGCAATATCCAACTCCAGGCTTGGCATGGAGGCTACCTCGCAAATGATTCCCGCAATACTGCCACAGACCACAACTGGGTCGCAGGCACATGGCCGCTGGCTGGGCATGCCCGGCTGCACGACCGTTATGCAGGGTTGGACAATTGCTCCGGCACATTTGCACATCGTCTGCCACACTGGCTTGCATGACCTAGGAACTAGCATTTGGCCATGAGTCCCAGCGAGCATCCCGCCTCCCTTACCGAACGCATTTCAGCCCTGGCGCAGCGCCTGGGTTTGAGTGGCCGTGGGCCGCGGCATATCTTGCAACGTGCCAGCGAACTGCGTTTGCCGTTTCAGGTATTGCCGCAGCCCAGCGAGCAAATCTGGTGGCAAAACGGCGCACCGCTGCAACGCTTGGTCGACCTGCCGCGTAACGCGCTCTCCGGCCCGGTGCAGGAAGACAAAGCCGAGGCTCACGCCATGCTGATCAAAGTGGTCGAGCACGACACTCAGCAGCTCAACGCCTTCGACCTGCGCTTGATCGACGGCCTGTGCGGCAGCGACCTCAGCGCCCCACCCTTCGCCAGCTTCGAGCAGTACGCCAGCAGCGAGGCGTGTAAAGGCATACGCATCATTAGCTACAAAGATTTCGTCAGAGTTATCAGCACCGCACTTCCGCGTTTTCTGGCCGGCGAGCGCATCGTACTGCGCCAGGCCGACTGGGTCGGCAATCGCGTGTATTGGGCCGGCGAGCACCACCACGAGGCATTTGCCAGCGCCATTGCCTATGCACGTTTGCGGGGATTGGACGTGACCTTGCCCGCCGAGCTGACCCGCTACCGCATCAACGAAGCCGGACTGCACGCCCTGCAGGCCGGTTATCACATGCTGGCCATGCCCGTGCAGGCCTGGAGCGATCCGCAGTTCATGGGGCTGTTGCTCGACAAAGGCGTGCCCTACGCGCGGCTGGCCATGTTGCGTACTCCCGGCGCGCCAGAGTTCTTGTTGTTACCCAAACATTCCGCCGAAGCCACCGCCTTGGGCGAAGGCTTGCGCCTGGCCGGCGCGCCGGATGTGGTGGCGTATTTGTGTCAGTTGGCGAAGACGATCGCTCAGCGCTGAGCGTTATCGGGGTCGGTCACCGCACCTTTTTCGTCAACGTCGCTCCCCTGCTCCGCCTCAAGTGCTGACTGGCGCTCTTGCAGCGCCTCGCTTTCGCTGATCAATTGCAACTGCGGTTCGTGGCGATGGGTCCAGTCTTCTAGCGTCAGCCCTAGATTTTCCAGTAGCGCCGGGTTGCGCTGCACCAGATACACCGCGTTCAGTTGCCCGGAATCCGCTACCTTCAACTCCACCTCCCCATCCACCGGACCGCCGTAAGTGATCCAGCGTGAGAATTCGGGATACAGGCTGCAGACTTTCTCAAAATCGATGTCGTGCATGCGTTGCTGACCGCTTTCAATATTTTCCAGGCGCTTCCTGTCGATACCCGTCAATTTCTCAAACGCTGGACGGCTCAAGCCCATCAACTCGCGCAAACCGCGCAGTCGTTGGCCAGCGGTGAAGAGAAAACGTTGATTGTTCATCTGTACTTCCTGTCGAGATACCGTATTTCCGATCTTTACTACCAGTTAGGTACAAACCGGATTAAACCCCTAACCTTTAGTAATAGAATGCGGAACAGAGATTAAGGAAACCAAACCTGTCAGGTGCTTTGACAGGTCGCGATGGTGCAGGAAGCCCTATGAAAGAAATACAGCTAACCCAGGCATGGTTCCGCGAATGCCCCCGTTATTTAAGCGTTAAGCGTTTTTGCGAGGCCGCCGGTTTAACCAAGCGCCAAGCGCACATTGAGCGCCTTGTAGATCAAGGCGTGCTGCCCACCCGCCGCATCGGTCGCTACTTGATGGTGGACATGCATGAACTCATGGTCATGCTGCCTTCCGACATGAACGACGAAGCAGTCCCTGGCGATGCCGAGCCCGACCCTACGCCCTGAAGCAATCGTTCCGATTGGGTAATGGCGCTAATTCTCGTGTAGGAAGTGTGCACGTCTTACTTCCCTGCGTAGGCATATTCAAGCGCAACAATCGGATTGCCATTCGCCGACCCAGCGGCAACACTCTCGCCTCTTTATCCGAGGCTGGAGACTGTTGTGAGACTTGCAGATTACGTTCGCCTGCTGAGTCTGGCTGCCATTTGGGGCGCCAGCTTTCTATTTATGCGGGTGATCGTGCCAGTGCTCGGACCATTGCCCAGCGCGTTCTTTCGCGTCGCGCTCGCAGCGGTCGGTTTGATCGTGATTCTCTGGGTGATGCGCGTGCAGTGGAATTTCCACGGCAAAATGCGCCACTTGCTGGTGTTGGGCGTGATCAACTCTGGCCTGCCCGCGACCATGTATTGCCTGGCCGCCATGGTGTTGCCCGCTGGCTATTCCTCTATTTTCAACGCCACCACACCGCTCATGGGTGTGCTCATCGGCATGCTGTTCTTCGCCGAGCCGCCAACGCCGACCAAATCGCTGGGCGGGGTGCTGGGGTTGCTTGGCGTCGGTTTGCTCACCCGCACTGGCCCGGTGGCTTTCGATGCGCAGTTGTTGTGGGGCGCCCTCGCCTGCCTGGTGGCGACTACCTGCTACGGCTTCGCCGGTTTTCTCACGCGCAAATGGCTGGGCGGCGTGCCGCTGGATAACCGCGCCACCGCCTGCGGCAGCATGTTTGGCGCCACGCTGTTTCTGTTGCCGCTATTCGGCTATGCCGTGGTTGAACAACCACCGGCCAGTTGGGGCGACGTCACCGTGTGGCTGTCCCTCGCCGGGCTTGGTCTGGTGTGCACGGCGTTTGCCTATGTGCTGTATTTCCGCCTGATTACCGACATCGGCCCGATTAAAGCCTCCACCGTTACCTTCGCCGTGCCGCCTTTCGGCGTGTTGTGGGGCGTGCTGCTGCTCGGCGAGCCGCTGTCGTGGGCCTATTTATATGGCGGCGTGCTGATCGGCCTGGCGCTGTGGCTGGTGGTCAAACCGACACAGCCAGCCAAAGTCGCCAAAGCCTCCTGAGCGCACGCCTTACGGCACGCTGTCGTAATTACCCGACTCGTAACTCACGCCGTGCCGCACCCGTGGCGGCTCTTCGCCGCTGTGCAGCAGCACCACGTTGTCGATCAGGGTTTTATCGAACAGCGTCAGGCGGTCGAGCATGCGTAAGTGTTGCAGCCAGTTATCGACCACCAGCACTTCTTGCCATACCTCCTGATCGCTGACGTCGCGGTACATCGCCCAGCGCTCGGCGCCGTTGCGCAAGCGCAGGCTGCGCAAGCCTTGCACGGCTTTGACAAACTCGCGGGTGCGCTCGGTGGGGATGCGGTATTCGATGCTCACCAGCACCGAGCCGCGCTCCGGGTTGAACACAAACGTCGGCTGGCCGGGCAAGGTAGCGGGCGCATGGGCGATATTGCTGGCGTCCAACTCGGGTAAGCGCGACTGGTACAGCAGCAGCGCCGAAGCCAGCATCAAGCAGCCGGCCGCCAGCAACGCGCCCTGCACCCCCATGGTCTGCGCCAGGTGCCCCCACAAGAACGAGCCCAACGCCAGGCCGCCATACAGCGCGGTCTGGTACAGCGCCAGGGCGCGGGCTTTGACCCAGTCCGGCACCAGAATTTGCACCGCCGAGTTGTACGTGGCCACCGCCGCAATCCAGCAGGCGCCGCCCACCAACAGCGCCGGATACAGCACCCACAAGGTATCGACGCTGCCCAGCAGCAACACGATGACCGCCAGCAACAAGCCGGCAAAACTGATCAAACGGCTGCTGCCCACCAGTTGCCGAGCGCGATTGACCAGCGTACTGCCGACAATCGCACCGATGCCCAGCGCGCCCAACATATAGCCGTACACCGACGCGTCACCTTCGGGGTTGCGGTGCGCCAGAATCGGCAACAGTGCCCAGATTGAGCTGGCCGACAGACCAAAGCTGAACGAGCGCAGCATCACCAAGCGCGTCACGCTGGAATGCTGGGTGAAGCGCAGCGCGGCGATGACGCCCTCGCCAATGTGCTCCGGCGGAAACTGCCGAGCCGGCACATGACGCCGCCATTGCCAAATGGCCGCGATCAAGCCCAGGTAGCACAAACAGTTGAAGAGAAAAACCCAGGCCGAGCCGGTCACGCTCAGCAAAAGCCCCCCGAGCGCGGGCCCCACGGCGCGCGCCACGTTGTAGTTCACGCTGTTGAGCAGCACCGCGTTACCCACCATGGTCGGTGGCACCTGCTCGTTCACCGCCGCTTGCCAGGCCGGAATGGTGATGGCGCCGCCCAGGCTGATCCACAGAATCGAGACGATTAAAAGCAGTGGATCGAGCAGCCCGGCGAACGCGATGACGGTCAGAAAGGTGGCGCCGCTGAGCTCGAAGGTCAGACCGATGAGCATGATTTTGCGCCGGTCATGGTTGTCGGCCAGCACCCCGGACACAATCGACAGCACCACCAGCGGCAAGGCCGACGCCACTTGAATCATCGCCACCATCGGCGCGCTGGCATGGGCTTCGGTGACGACCCAGGCGGCGGCCACCGACTGCGCCCAGGTGCCGAGGTTGGCGAACAGGTTGGCGATCCAGATGATGCGAAAAGCGCGCACCGCAAACGGCGAGAAAATGCCCGCCGAGGTGGGCTTGGGAGGTTCTGGCGTGGCGCTGGTTTCGGGGGTGATGTCGTTTTTCGGGGAGACAGACTGCAACATGGGCAACACACCTTGTAAGGGGTGGGTTGGGTTGGGCCAAGCCTGGCGCTCAGCCCAACCAACGCCGGTTTATTGGACGAGTTCCTGCTCGTCGAACATGTCGCTGAACAACATGCTGGTGAGGTAACGCTCGCCGGAGTCGGGAAGAATCACGACGATGGTTTTGCTCTGCATTTCCGGGCGCTCAGCCAGGCGAACCGCTGCTGCCATGGCCGCCCCGCAAGAAATGCCGCACAAAATGCCTTCTTCGCGCATCAGCCGCAGCGCCATGGCTTTGGCTTCGTCATCGCCGACGGTTTCCACGCGGTCGACCATGCTCAGGTCGAGGTTTTTCGGCACAAAGCCGGCGCCAATTCCTTGAATTTTGTGTGGTGCCGGGCGCAACTCGTGGCCGCCGAGTTCCTGGGTAATCACTGGCGAACTGCTGGGTTCCACCGCCACCGAGAGAATCGGTTTGCCGCAGGTGTTTTTGATATAGCGCGACACACCGGTGATGGTGCCGCCGGTGCCGACGCCCGACACCAGCACGTCGATGGCGCCTTCGGTGTCGTTCCAGATTTCCGGTCCGGTGGTTTTCTCGTGAATCGCCGGGTTGGCCGGGTTCTCGAACTGCTGCGGCATAAAGTATTTGCTGGTATCGGAGGCAGCGATTTCCGACGCTTTTTCAATCGCGCCTTTCATCCCTTTCGCCGCTTCTGTCAGCATCAGCTCAGCGCCCAGCGCCTTCAACACCTTGCGCCGTTCCAGGCTCATGGAGGCCGGCATGGTCAGCATCAGCTTGTAGCCACGTGACGCGGCGACAAACGCCAGGCCGATGCCGGTGTTGCCCGAGGTGGGTTCAACAATGGTCATGCCGGGTTTGAGTACGCCGCGCTCTTCGGCGTCCCACACCATGTTGGCGCCGATGCGGCACTTCACCGAATACGCGGGGTTGCGCCCCTCGATCTTGGCCAGAATGGTGACGCCCTTGGGGCCCAGGCGGTTGATGAATACCAGCGGCGTATTGCCGATGGACTGGGCGTTGTCTGCGTAGATGCGGCTCATATCCTCTAATCCTTGGTTGATGCGAAAGAAAAACAGCCTATGCCCGCCAACGGGCAGGCGTCCAGCCGGAAAAAATCCGAACCCGAGCGGCCTGGGGACAGTCTAGCTAGTACTTCAAACGAGATTGCCGGGCGAGCCACGCACGCCGTTTGAGCGATGCCAAACCGCCAGCAAATCGGAGTCAACCCCATGAAAAGACGCTACAGCTGGCCACTCTGGACCCTGATTGGACTGATTGTCCTGGTGCTGGTTCTGCACTTCACCCTGCCCTACGTGGTGCGCGACTACCTCAACGGCAAGCTCGCCGACATGGGCGAATACCAGGGCCACATCACCGATGTAGACCTGGCGTGGTGGCGCGGCGCTTATCAAATTAATGGCCTGAACATTCATAAAGAAGACGGCAACGTGCCGGTTCCGCTGCTCGAAGCGCCACAAATCGACATCGCGGTCAGCTGGCACTCGCTCTGGTATGACCACGCGGTGGTGGCTGAAGTCATGTTTATTGCGCCGACTTTGAATTTCGTCGATGGCGGCAAAAACGAAGACGCGACGCAGACCGGTAAAGGCGTGAACTGGCGCGAGCAGCTAGAGAAATTGCTGCCGATCACCCTTAATGAGGTTCGCGTAATAGACGGCAAGCTGGGCTTCCACAACTTCACCTCCACCCCGCCGGTGGATATGCAGGCCACCGAGGTCAACGCCAGCCTCTACAACCTCACCAACGTGGCTGACAAAAACGGCGAGCGCGTCGCGCACTTCGAAGGCAAGGCGCTGTTGTTGGGCCATGCGCCGCTGGAATGCACCATCGTGTTCGACCCCTACGAGAACTTCGAAGACTTCCAATTCCGCCTGCGCGCCCGCGACGTTGAGCTGCGCAAACTCAACGACTTCTCCAGCGCTTACGGAAAATTCGACTTTAACGCCGGCCATGGCGACCTGGTGATCGAAGCGAACGCCAAGAAAGCTCAGCTCAGCGGCTATATCAAACCGCTGCTGCGCGATGTCGATGTTTTCAACTGGCAGCAAGACGTTGAGGAAAAAGACAAAGGCTTCTTCCGCTCGATTTGGGAAGCACTGGTCGGCGGCAGCGAAACGGTGCTGAAAAACCAGCAGAAAGACCAATTCGCCACCCGCGTCGAACTCAGCGGCAACGTGCACCAGCAAGACGTCAGCGCCTTTCAGGCATTCCTGGCGATTCTGCGTAATGGCTTCGTACAGGCATTCAATGCCCGGTATGAGCGAGGCAAACCCACCGAGGAATGAATCCGACCCTAACCGACGGGCGATTACTGACACCTTCGTCGGGGTGACTGCCCATTCAGTGACTGAATAGTGCGTCCGCGTTCACAGCCGTGGGACGGCCGCGCTATAGTCGGCGTCTACATCTACTGAAACCGCCAGGTTCCATAGGAACTTGCTGCTATCCGTTTGAGGATTTTCCGATGAAGTTCGAAGGCACCCAGGCTTACGTCGCAACCGACGACCTTAAATTGGCAGTCAACGCTGCCATCACCCTGGAGCGCCCGCTGCTGGTCAAGGGTGAGCCGGGCACCGGTAAAACCATGCTGGCCGAGCAATTGGCCGCCTCGTTCGGCGCCAAGCTGATTACCTGGCACGTGAAGTCGACCACCAAAGCGCACCAGGGCCTGTACGAGTACGACGCGGTAAGCCGCCTGCGCGACTCGCAACTGGACAGCGACAAAGTTCACGACGTGCGCAACTACATCAAGAAGGGCAAGCTCTGGGAAGCGTTCGAGAGCGATGAGCGCGTGATTCTGCTGATCGACGAGATCGACAAAGCCGACATCGAATTCCCCAACGACTTGCTGCAAGAACTCGACAAGATGGAGTTCTACGTTTACGAGACCAACGAGACGATCAAGGCCAAGAAGCGCCCGATCATCATCATTACCTCGAACAACGAAAAAGAGCTGCCAGACGCCTTCCTGCGCCGCTGCTTCTTCCACTACATCGCCTTCCCCGATCGCGCCACGCTGCAGCAGATCGTTGACGTGCACTACCCCAACATCAAGAAAGACCTGGTGGCCGAAGCGCTCGATGTGTTCTTCGACGTGCGTAAAGTGCCGGGCCTGAAGAAGAAGCCTTCGACCTCTGAATTGGTGGATTGGCTGAAGCTGCTGATGGCCGACAATATTGGCGAAGCGGTATTGCGCGAACGCGATCCGACCAAGGCGATTCCGCCGTTGGCGGGGGCGTTGGTGAAGAACGAGCAGGATGTGCAGTTGCTTGAGCGCCTGGCCTTCATGAGCCGCCGCGCTGGCCGGTAACAAAGTCAATTGCTGTGCTCCCCTCTGCCCGCTTGCGGGAGAGGGGCTGGGGGTGAGGGCCGGGAGCGACACCGTGTTGCCCGCAGCCCCTCACCCTAGCCCTCTCCCCTGAGGGGCGAGGGGACTGATCGAGTGAAACTCCAACGGAGACGCAGCCATGCTGCTCAACCTATTCAACGAAATGCGCGCCGCCAAGGTTCCGGTCTCGGTGCGTGAGCTGCTGGATTTGATCAATGCGTTGAAGCACAACGTGACGTTTGCCGACATGGACGAGTTCTATTTCCTGTCGCGCACGATTTTGGTCAAAGACGAGCGCCATTTCGACAAGTTCGACCGTGCCTTCGGCGCCTATTTCAAGGGCCTGGAAAATCTTAACCAGCACATCGAGGCGTTGATCCCTGATGAGTGGCTGCGCAAGGAATTCGAGCGTTCGCTGACGGACGAAGAGCGGGCCAAGATCGAGTCGCTCGGCGGCCTGGACAAGCTGATCGAGGAGTTCAAGAAGCGCCTCGAAGAACAGAAAGAACGCCACGAAGGTGGCAATAAGTGGATCGGCACCGGCGGCACCAGCCCGTTCGGTTCAGGTGGTTTTAACCCTGAAGGCATTCGCGTTGGCGATGCCGGCAAGCGTCAGGGCAAAGCGGTAAAAGTCTGGGACCAGCGCGAGTACAAAAACCTCGACGACCAGGTGGAGCTCGGCACCCGCAACATCAAGGTGGCCCTGCGTCGCCTGCGCAAGTTTGCCCGCCAGGGCGCGCAGGATGAGCTGGATCTGGACGGCACTATCGACTTCACCGCCCGCGATGGCGGCTTGCTGAATATTCAGATGCGCCCGGAACGGCGTAACGCGGTGAAGCTGCTCATTCTGTTCGACATCGGCGGTTCGATGGACGCCCACGTGAAGGTCTGCGAAGAGTTGTTCTCGGCGTGCAAAACCGAGTTCAAGCATTTGGAGTATTTCTACTTCCACAACTTCGTGTACGAATCGGTGTGGAAAAACAACCTGCGCCGCACCTCGGAGCGTTTTTCCACGCAAGACCTGCTGCACAAATATGGCGCCGATTACAAAGTGGTGTTCGTCGGCGACGCCGCCATGGCCCCCTACGAAATCACCCAAGCCGGCGGCAGCGTCGAGCACTGGAACGAAGAGCCGGGCTATGTGTGGATGCAGCGCTTTCGCGAGAAATACAAAAAGCTCATCTGGATCAACCCGTACCCCAAAGACACGTGGAACTACACGGCGTCCACCAACATCGTTCGCGAGTTGCTGGAAGACCACATGTATCCCTTGAGCCTTCGCGGGCTGGAAGACGGGATGAAGTTCTTGTCGAAATAAAAAACGGGCCTCGAAAGGGCCCGTTCTTCTTTTGTGGGAGCGGCTTTAGCCGCGATGCTGTTGATCTTAAAAAGCATCGCGGCTAAAGCCGCTCCTACAGAAATTGCTTTACCGCCAGGGCCGCTGCTCATGCTGGGTAACCTTGTGGGTGCGGTTCACGCCCAAGGTCCACCCTGCCCCAAGCACCAGCAGCTCGATCAAAAACGCCAACACGAACGCGCAGAAAATACCCCAGGCAATCGCCTCCGGCGCCAGCAGCACCTGGTAGCGGTAGCCCTCGTAGGTTTCCTTAAACAATTCAGGGTTGGGATTGAACGCCACATGCCATACCCGCACGTACCACGGCCCGGTCATGGCTTGCCATTCGCGGTCCAGCAAGCGCGAGCGCACCAGCAGGTTGGTCAGGCTATTGGCGTCGCTGGCGAACACCGGGTCGTTGCTGGCGCGGTAGTGGGCGACCAGGGCGTCGAGGTCGCCGTTGAAGAATTGGTTGGCGGTCTGGCGGAAGCCGCTGAGGCTCTGCTCCGACTCTTTCCAATGCGCTTCGATGCGCTGGCTGTAATCGCTGATAAAGCCCGGAATCTGCACGCCAACCAGCAGGCCGACGGCAAACAACACCAAACGTAGATAACTTCTGAACATGCCTGCTCCTGTGCTCCTTGGATGGGTCCGTCGCCCGGCTTAGCTGCGGCCGCTGGCGATACATTCGCCGCGGCGCCACAGGCTCCATTCGCCAGGTTGGTACAAGGTCCAGCTTTCGTTTTCGGTAAGTGGCTCGGTGGCCAGCACGGTGACGACGTCGTTGGGTGTGGTCTCGGCCTGGAAGTCGACGATTACATCCACATCCTTCAACCGTGCCGGGCCGAATGGCGCGCGGCGGGTGATTTGCGCCAGCTTGGTCGAGCAATAAGCGAACAACCAGTCACCGTCGCTCAACAGACAGTTGAACACGCCCTTGGTGCGGTACGCCGTGCAGGCGCGCACCAGGGTCGGCAAGAGCATTTCCACCGACACCGACTGCGGAAAGGCGCTGCGAATCTGGTTAAGCAAATCGCAAAACGCAGCCTCGCTGTCCGTGTCGCCCACCGGCCAATAAAAACTCGGCGCCGGGGCGAAGTCGGCCAGTTGGCCGTTGTGGGCGAAGCACCAGTTGCGGCCCCACAGTTCCCGCACGAACGGGTGTGTATTGGCCAGACAAACCCTGCCTACGTTGGCCTGGCGGATATGGCCAATCACGGTTTCGCTTTTGATTGGGTAGCGCTGCACCAGCTTGGCCACTTCCGAATCGACGCTGGCTTGTGGGTCCTGAAACAGGCGCAAGCCGCGTCCTTCATAGAAGGCGATGCCCCAGCCGTCGCGGTGCGGGCCGGTGCCGCCGCCGCGCTGCATCAGGCCGGTAAAACTGAACACGATGTCGGTCGGTACGTTGGCACTCATGCCCAACAATTCACACATGGCTCAACTCTTCCGGACAACTGGATTGGGCAGGGACTTACAGACGCGGTTCGATGCGTTCACGACGGCCGCCACTGCCACTGGCGGGCTGGGTGCGGCTGTCGGCGGCGGGACGGATATAAGGCTGGCCTTGTGGCTCGCGTTCCATCAGCTCGCGCAGGGTTGGTTCATCTTCTTCAACCGGTGCCGGCGCGGCCTTGGCGGCTTTGCGCTTGTTCCACGCCCGCTCGATGGGCCAACGAATCAGCACGAACAGCACATAAACGACCACGGCGATCATGCCGTACATGGCCAGGTCGGAAACGGCGGTCCACATGTTGCTGCCGACTTTGAACAGCAAATCGAGCGCAGTCACCGCTACAGCCGGGGCATACAATTCTTTGCCGGGGTCGACAACAGTGGGTGTGAATAGCAGCACCGCGATGACCAACCGCAGCGGCTCGCGCAAGTAGCGCCACATCCAGCCGGTCATCAGGAAGCTCACCAGCAAGCAACCCAGGGCAGCGATGGCATACAGGCCCCAAGCGAGGACGTAATCGTGTTCGTTCATGCGGTTCGTGGCGATGCTGGCGAAGGGGCGCTTATGATAGCGGCTTTTCTCCTGCCCGGCGCGTCTGACGTCGGCCGCCTTTGCTCTGGAGTTTTGGTATGCCGCAAGCCCCTATCGCCCGCATCGAAAACGGCAACGATCCGTACCACTGGCTGGAAAACCGCGACACTCCCGAGGTACTCGAATACCTCAACGCCGAGAACGCCTACCTCGATGCCCAACTGGCCGAACAAGCCGAGCTGCGTGAGCAGTTGTTCGCCGAGATCAAAGGTCGGATCCGCGAGACCGACCTGTCGCTGCCCTCGCCCTGGGGCCCGCACCTGTATTACACCCGCACCACCGCCGGCGACGAATACCCGCGCCACTACCGCTGCGCGCGTCCGGCCGATGGCAGCCATACCGTGGACGACGCCAGCGAAGAGCTGCTGCTCGACCCGAACGAACTGGCCAACGGCGGCTTCCTATCGCTAGGCGCTTTTAGCGTCAGCCCCGACTACACGCGCCTCGCCTACAGCCTGGACACCAGCGGCGACGAGATTTATCAGCTGTTCGTCAAAGAGCTGGCCAGCGGCGCCATCACCGCCCTGCCCTTCGACGACTGCGACGGCAGCATGACCTGGGCCAACGACAGCCAGACGCTGTTCTTCGGCGAACTGGACGACACCCACCGCCCTTACCGCCTGAACCGTTACACCCTGGGCACCGAAGGCGCCGAGCAGGTGTTCGAAGAGCTCGACGGGCGTTTCTTCGTCAACTGCTACCGCAGCAGCTCCGAGCGCCAGCTGTTCGTGCTGCTCAATAGCAAAACCACCTGCGAAACCTGGGCGCTGGACGCCGACACCCCGCACGGCACCTTCACCTGCCTGGCCCCGCGTGAAGAAGGCCACGAATACTTTGTCGACCATGGCCGCCTGGTGCACGGCGCCGAGGCGGGCCAATGGGGCTGGGTCATTCGCAGCAACCAGACCGGCATCAACTTCGCTCTGTACCACGCCGCCACCGCTGGCGTGCCGGCGCGCAGCGACTGGCAGGAACTGATCGGCCATAACCCGGCCGTGATGCTCGAAGACATCACTCTCAACGCCGGCGCCCTGGTACTCAGCCTGCGCGAAGGTGGCCTGCCGATTCTGGAAGTGCACGGCCTGGGCCAAACGCCCGCGCGGGTGCAACTGCCTGACGCGGCGTACAGCCTGCACGTGCAGGACAGCCTGGAGTTCGAAAGCGAGGTGATTCGGCTGCGTTACGAAGCGCTGAACCGCCCGGCCCAGGTGCGCCAGCTGCATCTGGTCAATAGCGAGCAAATCGTATTGAAAGAAACGCCGGTTGAAGGGGTGTTTGACGCCGATGCGTACGTCAGCCAGCGCCTTTGGGCGACCGCGAGTGACGGCACGCAAATCCCCATCAGCCTGGTGGCTCGGCGGGAAACGTTGGGCAAACCGGCGCCGTTCTATCTGTATGGCTACGGCGCTTACGGTTCCAGCCTGGACCCATGGTTTTCCCATGCCCGCTTGAGCTTGCTGGACCGTGGTTTTGTCTTCGCCATCGCCCACATTCGCGGCGGCGGCGAACTGGGCGAAGCCTGGTACCGCGCCGGTAAGCTTGAGCACAAGGCCAATACCTTCAGCGACTTCATTGCCTGCGCCGAGCATGTGCTCGCCGAGGGCTACACCACCCGCAGCCAACTGGCGATTAGCGGCGGTAGCGCCGGCGGCTTGCTGATTGGCGCGGTGCTCAATCAACGGCCCGACCTGTTCGCCGCTGCCATCGCCGAAGTGCCATTCGTGGATGTGCTGAACACCATGCAGAACCCCGACCTGCCGCTGACCGTTACCGAGTACGACGAATGGGGCGACCCGAACGACCCCGAAGTATTCGAGCGCATCAAGGGCTACGCGCCGTACGAAAACGTCAGCGCCCAGGCCTACCCTGCGCTGCTCGCCGTGGCCGGCTACAACGACAGCCGCGTGCAGTACTGGGAAGCGGCGAAATGGGTGGCCAAGCTGCGCGCGCACAAGACCGACGACAACCTGCTGCTGCTGAAAACCGACCTCGGCGCCGGGCACGGCGGCATGAGTGGGCGCTATCAAGGGATCAAGGATGTGGCGTTGGAATATGCGTTTCTGCTGAAGGTGTTGGGGCTGGCGGGGTGATGGACGGTGGGGTTCTACCAGTCAAAGTGGAATCTGTAGGAGCGGCTTTAGCCGCGATGCTCTTGATTTAACCGCGCCCAGGAATCGCAGATATTCGGAATGCCGCCCAGCCGCTCCCACACAAGTGGGCACCCGCACGCTGTATTCCATCCGAAATTCTGGATCCCCGCCTACGCGGGGATGACGGTGGGGTTTGGAAGGCGGGTGTCTTCCAGCCCAAAAGTGGCACCTGTAGGAGCGCCTACTCCTCAACCCTTGGCTTCACCGGCTCAGCCGGCTTCACCTTTGGCGTGCTCGGCGCCTGTTGCATTTGTGGCAGGCCGTTGTCGCGTGGGTTAACCGTGTTGGCGGGCGGCGCGGTGCGCGGGTTGTAGTCGCCGGGCGTGGTCGGCCGGGCGGCGGGCGCTGGCATCGGCACGTTGCGCGGCTGAATCGTCTGGTAAGGATTAGGCGTGGCGGTGCCAGGTGAACCCGGCGTGGCAGCCATCGTTGCGGCGGCGGCCATAACGCCCGCCCCCAGCACCATCAATCTAAACAGTTGCATAACGCACCTCCGTAACCGTGACGTGGACGTTAGACTACGCGCCCCGCATAAGGCTCACCCTCAATGAAACGCTTCGTTCTGCTCGACACCGCCCCCATTCCCGAAAACGGCGGCGCGCTGTGCCTGTTCGAGTACGGCGAAGATTTCGTGATCAAAATTCAGGGTGGCGACGGCGGCCAGTTGATGAACACGCGCATGCACGGTTCCGAAGATGCGCTCGCCGAAATCCCATGCAAGCAAGTCGCCCATCGCCCCGCGCCGCGAGTGCTGATCGGCGGGTTGGGCATGGGCTTCACCCTGGCCGCTGCGCTGAAAAACCTGGGCGCCACTGCGCAGGTGGTGGTGGCCGAGCTGGTGCCCGGCGTCATCGAGTGGAACCGTGGCCCGCTTGGTCTGAAAGCCGGCATGCCGATTGACGACCCACGGGCCGAAATCCGCCTGGCCGACGTCGCCCATGTACTGCAAGGCGAACCGGCAGGCTTCGACGCCATCATGCTCGACGTCGACAACGGCCCCGAAGGCCTGACGCAAAAAGGCAACAGCTGGCTTTACTCTGCCGCCGGCTTGGGCAGCTGCCACCGCGCGCTACGGCCCAAAGGCATTCTGGCCGTGTGGTCGGCCAGCGCCGACCGCAAGTTTTCCGAGCGCGTGGCCAAGGCCGGTTTCGCGGTGAAAGAAGTGCAGGTGTATGCCCACGGCAACAAAGGCACACGCCACACCATCTGGATCGCGGAAAAACGCTGAAGCCCTTGAGAAGCCCGCGCGCCGGGCTCACCATTACCGCACTCTCAACCTGGACTGAACAGGACATCCCATGAGCACTGAAAAATCGGCGGCCACGCTTAAAACCGACCGGCTGATCGCCGAAGCCCAGCGCAGCCGTGAAGAAGGTTATCGGGCCAAAGCCCTGAAGATGTACCCACACATTTGCGGCCGCTGCCAACGCGAGTTCGAAGGCAAACGCCTGAGCGAACTGACCGTGCACCACCGCGACCATAACCACGACAACAACCCGCAAGACGGCTCCAACTGGGAGCTGCTCTGCCTGTTCTGTCACGACAACGAACACTCGCGCTACACCGATCAGCAGTACTTCAGCGAAGGCTCCACCGCCAGCCCGACCGGGCCGAAAGTCACCCACAAAGCCTTTGCCGACCTGGCTGCGCTGTTGAAAAGCAAAGAATAAGAGAGCGTTTTGTGGCTAATCGTCGCTACAGCTGTATCGGGTTGTTCAACCCAAAATCCCCGGACAACGTCGGCGCCGTCATGCGCGCCGCTGGCTGCTACGGCGTGAACTCGGTGTTCTACACCGGCAAGCGCTACGCCCGCGCACAGGAATTCGCCACCGACACCAAGATGGTCCACCAGGACATCCCGTTGATCGGCATCGAAGACCTGCAAAGCATCATTCCGCTGGGCTGTACCCCGGTGGCAGTGGAGCTGGTGGAAGGCGCCAAACCGCTGACCGAATACACCCACCCCGATCGCGCCATTTACATCTTCGGCCCCGAAGATGGCTCGCTGAGCAAAGAGGTGTTGGCCTGGTGCGAAGAGGTGATTTACATCCCTACCAACGGCTGCATGAATTTGGCGGCGACGGTGAATGTGGTGCTGTATGACCGCATGGCGAAGGGGCTGAATACCAAGTCCGGACCCTCTTCGGAAAGTCGTTTCAGTCTTGAAAATGCTGTTGGCACGGTAACGCCACTGTCACGCCGAAATATCCTAATAAATATAGAAAACGGGCCACAGCGCAACGCTTGTGGTCCTACTTTCTCAAGCCCCCGACAGCTGTAACTTGCCCCTCTGTTAATGAAGGCCAGAGGGAGTTACTAAATGTTTTGCAGTATCAAAGACATAAATTTCGGCCGAGACAGCAAAAAAACACTTGAACAGATAGAAGGCTTTTATAGAAATGGCAGCTTTCTGAGCATATCCATGTCGGGCGGCGTGATAATCCAACTATTTGTCAAAAACAACCCACTATCTTCCGCTTATTCGATATCGCAATTCGATTTTGAAACATATTCGCAGTCGGTGGCCAGCGTATCGAAAATAGTCAAAGATAGGGTTAGGGTTGCAACGGCCCATCTCATATTATCGGGTGATATAACTCGTCAAGAGAGAGATTTTTGGAAGTGCGTACAAGATGCGCATTAAAACCATGCTCTTAGCATTATTCCTGGCCGCCCTAGCGATGAGTGCGAGAGCTTCCAATCAGGACGATGAGATCGAATTAAAAGACAAACACATGTTCTCCCTTCGCAAGGCCTTCGCGGAGTACAATTCGAAATCCGTAGAGTGCGAAAACACTGAAAAGAAAAAACCAGAATTGCAGGCTTCAGATATAAACTTTCTGAATCGACGACAGGCGCAAATAATGATACTCCGCGAAAAATGGAATAGGTTATCAGCATGCGTTTATCTAGAAGAGAACACTGTCATACGTAAACACGTCGAAGTTCTAAATTTATTTCGCTCCGAAAACATCTTCCCAGAGGACGTAAAATCTCTGATTGAAGCACTGGACCTTTATGTCGGCCTTCAAGGAAGCTTTGACCGAAAGACCAGAGAGGAATATGAACTCATACCAAAAAGCCTGCGCAAGCAGTTTGAACGTGCAGTAAAAGATAAGGGTCTTGAAGTTAACATATTCGAAATCGCCGATTCTCTTTCAGAATAATCGATCTCGCAGAACCATCGGCCAGTCTTATATATCAGCGTTGGCAGTTTTCATCGAGGGCAGTTTGAGTTTCTGGATTCCCGCCTGCGCGGGAATGACGGTGCCGGTTGTCCCAACTTCGCGGCCCTAGTGCAATACATCCAAAACTGTCGCGATACGCTCTTTAATCAGCCTGCTTCAACAACGGCGTATCCAACACCTTCGACGCCCCACCCATAACATCTTCAGCAACGCCGATAAAATCCTTGGTGCTCACCACATCCATGCGCATCAACCCGCGGCTTACATCGTCGAGCGAGCGTTTGTTGCCGGTGGCTTTGCGGATTTCGCGGTCGAGGTCTTGCAGCAGGAGCACAGCGCGGGCCGTGGTTTTGCCGCTGACGCTGTTGCCGCGCAGGCTCACCACTTTGCGGCTCCACTGTTTGAGGTTGGCGTTTACCGCTTTGTAACGCTCGGTGGTCATGCCGCCGGCGCGATGCAGCAGTTCGATGGCGTAGTACTCAGCCAGACCTTCGCTGATCCAGTCGCTGTTGTCGGTGTCGCGGATGCGGCTGAACACGTGCACCAGTTCATGCACCAACGAACTGGTGCCGTTCTCGCTGACCAACGGCCGGTCGGCATGCATAAACAGCGAATTAGACGCCGACAAACCGCCCCGCCACATCGGGTCGCCCGCACCCACCACCAGCAGCTTGGCCGGGTCGCGCGGGAATACGGCCTGCACCTGCGGCCACACGAACGTCAGCATCGTCAGCACGTCCATGCGCCGCACGCCGGAGCCCACGGGCGCGGCGACGGTTACTTCGGTTTCGCCCAAGGTGGTGCGTCGGGTGCCGATTTTGCCGGCCAGCATCCAGCCGGTCGGACGGTCGAACAGGCGCGAGGGATTGTCGATGCGAAAGCGGTTTTTGCCAATGCGCGGCCAGCCGGTTTCGACGCTTTTCCAGCCTTTGGGCAATTCAAATTGCAGGCGCGACACCAACTCGATGCCGTCGTGCTGGTCCAGGCGCGCGCTGGGCACCAAGTCATCGCCGCGCAGCAAGGCCCAGTCGGCGGTCATGCGCGCGTCGTAGCGAGTGGCTTTGCCGTCGGCCGCCGGGCGCGGATGGCTGATGCGCACGCGGTAGCTGAGGCTGGTTTTGCCTTTGCCCGGCTGCCAGACGCCCTGCTGCTGCTCGCCCGCTTGCGCCGCGTTGAGCTGCCAGGTGCCGTCGGTGGTGAAGTCGCTGAAGTAGCCCTTTTTGCCCAGGTTGAAACTCAGGCTGCGCACCGCCTCGCCTTTGGCCAGGGTCAGGCGCACCTCGGCCTGGTCGCTGTCGGGCAGCAAACGCACGGTGTAATCGAGGTCGACTTTTTCCACCGCCCAGAGCGGGCTGCTGGCGAGGAGTAAAACGGCGGAAACAAACGCATGACGGAGGCTGGGCATTGCAGACAATTCCTTGTTGATGCGGCGCGGTACGTCCCTATGACCGGGCCTCGGTTGTTTGATTCACCGAGATGAATAATGGGTCGCCTGGGACCACGGGCCAGGCTCAGCCCGAGCGGAAGATCATATAGTCTTCCCAGTCATCTTCCGGGACGGCCGTCTCACTGAGCATCGCGCCGACCTGAGAAATGCCAGCGTTGTGGACCATTTCCGGGTCGCCGCACACCAATGGGTGCCAGCTTTCCAAGTCTTTGCCCTCGGCTACCAGGCGATAGCCGCAGGTCGGCGGCAGCCACTGGAATTCGCTGGCCTGGCCGGGGGTGAGCTGGATGCAGTCGGGCACAAAGTCGCGGCGTTTGGGGTAGTTGCTGCAGCGGCAGGTTTTCAGGTCGAGCAATTTGCAGGCGATGCGCGTGTAGTAAACGCTGCCGTCTTCTTCGTCTTCGAGCTTTTGCAGGCAGCACAGGCCGCAACCGTCGCACAGCGACTCCCACTCGTCCTGGTCGAGCTGATCGAGGGTTTTGCGTTTCCAGAAAGGTTCGACTTTGGCGGCCATGGCAAGGTACGGGCTGGTGAAAAAGGCCGGCAGTCTAGCGCCTGCCTCGGCACCGGCCAAGGCCGCATTGCCAAACGGTTGCAGGCCGTTTGACGGGCCTGCGAACCACTCTTAATAGCCCTTGGAAAAGTCCACTTCGCCGCGCAGCGGTTCGCCGCTTTGCAAGCGCTGCAAGTTGTCCAGAAACAGCTGTGCCATCAACGGCGGCTGGGTCGGCGCCGAACTGTGGCCGGTGAGCAACAAGCCGAACGCAGTCCAGAACGGATGGCGCGCCGGCAACGGCTCCTGACGGCACACATCAATAATGGCGCCGGCCAGATGCCCATCCCGCAGCGCCGCCACCAAGTCCGCATCGACCACCGCCACCCCGCGCCCGGCGTTAATAAACAACGCCGTCGGCACGAACTGAGCGAACAGTGTCGTGTTGTAAATATCGTGCGTACTGGGCGTATCAGGCAGCAGATTGATCACGTAATCCGCCTGCGCCACTAAACGCGGCAGTTGATCCATCGCCGCCACTTCCTTAAACGGCGCCAGCTCACGTGACGAACTCGCCACGCCATACAACTCGACCCCAAACGGCGCCAAGAACTGCGCCACGCTCAGGCCGATATCACCCGTACCGACAATCAGCACCCGCCGCCCAGCCAGGCTGCGCGGCGCGTGATTATCCCAACGCCGCTCCACCTGAGCCGCCAGCCGCGCCAACACCTCGCGCTCGTGCGCCAACATATACGTGAGCACGTATTCGGCCATCACCTGCCCGAAAATTCCCACCGCACGCGTCAGGCGATAGCTAGTCGGTAAATCCTTCGCCAACAACGGCGTAATGCCCGCCCAGGTCGACTGAAACCACTGCGGCACATGCCCCTTACGCAACACCGATGCCAACAACCCCGGCTCCCCCAACCACACCTCGCACTCCGGCGCCAAGCGCGCCAACTCGGTTGGATCATCACTGGCCACCAGCTCCAGATCCGGTTGAGCCCCGCGCAGCAACTGCGCATACAAAGCGTGATCATGTTCAGCAACTAAAACGCGCATGTGACAGAAAAACCTTAAGACACGGGCTGCCTGAAGCAGCGCCTAAAAAATGGATTCGCCAAGTTCCGCTGGCTTTTGACGTTGATTTTGCCTTTGCCTTTGCCTTTGCTTTCGCTTTGGCCCCTTCCGAGCTTCTGAGCTAGAGCCAGGCAAGGCGCCCCGGAGCTTTAAAGCGGAGCGTGCTCCTGCACGTGAGCATTTAAAGCGAGGACGCAACGCGGCATGGCCGACGCTCAGAAGCTCGCTGCAACGGAGCGTTGAAGCGGAGCGTCCGGAGTACGTGAGCATTTAGCGTGAGGACGCAACGCCGCCTGGCCGACGCCCAGGAGGTCGCCCGGTTACACCGGGTCGTTTCGGCGCAAGAGTTCTTCGGGTAGATGCTGAATGTACTCGTCCTCCGCGGGCGGCATCTGCAAGTGATACCCCTGCCCCTCAAGATTCTCCAGCACCTTATTAATATCCTCGCGCGCCAGCTGCCGCTCCGGACTCAACACCAAATCAAACGCATGCTTGGGCGGCCCAAACGCCACCAACAATGACTCTGGCACCTTCTTCAAGGCATCGGCCTTAAGCACATACAGGTACATCTCGTTTTTCTTCGGGCTGCGGTAAATCGAGCAAATCTGTTTCATGCCTGTTGTTCCTGGGTATGGGTCGCCAGGCTGTCGAGCAGCTCCTGGCCCATCAATTCACGTCGCCAACCGCGCAGGGACTCGGGCAGTTGGTATGGGCCGTTGGGGTAACCGCTTTTAAGCAGCGCCTCGAGTACTTTTTTGCGCAGCATGATTTCCGGCGCGATATCCAGGCGCTCGGCTTCACGCTGGCCAACGGCGCGCAAGGTTTTCAGCAAGGCCGCCGCTTCCACCGGCAGCGGCTCCGGCAGCGGCTCTGGCCATTGCTCAGCGGGTTTGGCGGCGGCTTGTTTGATCAGACCGAGCAGAAACTCGCCGTCCTGGCGCACGGTTTTCGGGTGCATGTCTTCAATGCGCGCCAGCGCCACAAGGTTGTCTGGCTGGGTGCGCGCCATGGGCCACAGTGAGTTCTCGCGGATCACCCGGTTACGCGGCAGGTTGCGCAGCCGCGCCTGCTGCTCACGCCAGGCATAGAGCTCGCGCAGCACGGCGAGTTTGGCCGGCGGCAGTTTCCAGCCGAGCTTGGCGTCGCGGTACACCTCGTTGGGGTCGATTTCGCGGCGCAGGTTGCTGACCATTTCTTCGCCGTCTTCCAGCACCCAGTCGAACTTGTCCGGGGCCAACCGCGCGCGCAGAGCTTGAAACACTTCGGCCAGGTGAAGCACGTCTTCGGCGGCGTAGCTGATTTGCGTCTCGGAGAGCGGCCGCTGCAACCAGTCGGAGCGCGTTTCGCCTTTGGGCAGGTCGATGTCCAGCACGCTCTGCACCAGGCGCGAGTAGCCCATGGAGAAGCCGATATTCAAGTAAGCGGCGGCAATCTGAGTGTCGAATAGTGGCAGCGGCAAGGTGCCGGTGAGGCGGGAAAAAACCTCAAGATCTTCGCTGCAGGCGTGTAGCACTTTGAGCACGGCAGGGTCGGACAGCAGCTCGGCAAAGGCATCCCAGTTCTGAATCAGCAGCGGGTCAATCAGAAAAACCTGGCTTCCGTCGCACACCTGCAGCAGGCCGGCGATGGGATAAAAGGTGTCGACCCGCATGAATTCGGTGTCGAGGGCCACATAGGGCAGACGTCGCCATTGGGCACATAACTGCGCCAAGCTGGCGTCATCGGGGATCCAATTGATTTCGATGGCCACATGCCTCTCCTTAAATTTGCCGCGCAGTATATATCGAGCCCGGCTATGGCCGGTGATTCGAGCGGTGATTCACGGCTTGCCCTGCACTGGCGGCGCTCCTATGCTGCGGGCGTTTTGTCCGACAATAATCAGAACAAGGATATGTCATGAAAAAGTTTCTGGGCCTGGTGGCCCTGCTGCTGGTGATTGTGGTGGTGTACCTGCTGATTAAACCCAGCCCCATCGACCCGCTGGCCTGGACCCCGCCGCACGAGCCGGCCATGACCGGCGTGCTGGAACCCAACGACGCCTTGATGAAAGCCGAACTGCTCGCCAAAGGCCAGGTTCACGGCCCTGAAGACACCGCCGTCGACGCCGAAGGCCGCGTGTATGGCGGCACCCATGACGGCAAAATTATTCGCATCAAAGCAGACGGTTCGGTCGAAACCTTCGCCGAAACCAAAGGCCGGCCGCTGGGCATGGACTTCGACGCCAAGGGCAACCTGATCGTCGCCGATGCCTACAAAGGCTTGCTGAGCATCGACCCGCAAGGCCAAATCACCGTGCTGACGACCGAAGCCGGCGGCGTGCCGTTCCGCTTCACAGACGATGTCGACATCGCCAGCGACGGGCGCATCTACTTCTCCGATGCCTCGAGCAAATTCGAACAACCGGACTACCTGCTCGACCTGCTCGAAGGCCGCCCATACGGCCGCCTGCTGCGCTACGACCCGGTGAGCAAAACCACCGAGGTGCTGCTCAAAGACCTGTACTTCGCCAACGGCGTGGCGCTGTCGGCGAAGGAGGATTTCGTGCTGGTTAACGAAACCTACCGCTACCGCATCAGCCGCCTCTGGCTTAAGGGTCCGAAAGCCGGCACCCACGACATCTTTATCGACAACCTGCCGGGCATGCCCGACAACCTCCAAGGCGACCGCGCCGGCACCTTCTGGGTCGCCCTGCCAACGCCACGCAAAGCTGACGCCGATTTCCTCCAAGGCCAGCCATTCCTGAAAGCGCAAATGGCCAAACTGCCCCGCGCCCTGTGGCCGAAACCGGCGAAATACGGCCTGGCGATTGCCGTGGACGAGCAAGGCAAAATCACCCGCAGCCTGCACGACACCAGCGGCAGCAACCTGCGCATGGTGACGTCGGTGAAACCGGTGGGTGGCTTCCTGTACTTCGGCAGCCTGGATAACGACCGGATTGGTAAGTTGAAAATCGACTGAAACAAGCCGTTGTAGGAGCCACCTTGGTGGCGAACCCTGGAAACAAAATTCCCCGGTCTGTGTTCGGTAGTCCCAAAAGCATCGCGGCTAAAGCCGCTCCTACAGGTTGTGCGATTTCTGTGGGAGCGGCTTTAGCCGCGATTGGCCGGGCCTGGAAACGGCCCTCTCTGGTCAAACGCGTTTATGATGAGCCCCCGATTTGTTCTCAGGTGCCCATCATGTCCCTCGCGCAACTGATCTCTGCTTCCGAACTCGTCAACCGTCCTGCCGGCCCTGAGCGTTTGCTGCTCGATTGCCGCTTCGCCCTCGATGACCTCGCCTATGGCCAACGCAGTTATGCCGAAGGCCACATTCCTGGTGCGGTGTTTGCTGATCTTGAACGCGACCTATCGGGCCCCATCGTCAAAGGCGTCACCGGCCGCCATCCCCTGCCCGACCCACAGCAGCTGATCGAACGCCTGCGTGCCTGGGGCCTGAACAACGACAGCGAAGTGATCCTCTACGACGACGGCCCCGGCGCCTTTGCCGCCCACGCCTGGTGGCTGCTGGTTTGGCTGGGCAAGCGTGACAAGGTGTTTTTGCTGGATGGCGGTTTAAAGGCATGGCGCGAGGCAGGTCTGCCGCTGGACCACGCCGTGCCCGAGCGCAGCGCCGGCACGTTTACCGGCCACGCCGACGCCAAGTTGGTGCTGAACGCTGAGCAGGTGCAGCAGCGCCTGAGCGAGCCGCAATTGACCTTGTTGGACGCCCGCGCCCTGCCGCGTTTTCGTGGGGAAGTGGAGCCTATTGATCCGGTGGCCGGGCATATTCCCGGCGCGCAATGCGCGGTGTTCACCGACAACCTGGGCAGCGACGGGCGTTTCCTGCCGACCGAGCAACTGCGCGCCCGCTTTGCCGCGCAACTGGGCAACCGTCCCGCTGACGGCGTGGTGGCGTACTGCGGCTCCGGCGTAACGGCGTGCCATAACCTGTTCGCCCTGAGCCTCGCCGGTTACCCGCTGGCGCCGCTGTATGCAGGGTCTTGGAGCGAATGGATCACCGACCCAAGCCGGCCCGTAGCCACCGGCGAATAACGCGCCACGCCTATCACGTGGCGACACCGTGCACGCGGTTGCGCCACGGGCGCCGGGCCTGAACGCCTTGGCGTTTGAACCGAAAGCGGCGAGGCTCTAGGGCGGCAGAAACACCCCCGAGCCAATCCTGTAGCCGACTACCAGCGCCAAGCAGGTCCAGAACCCATACGCCTTGTCGCGTTCTGTTGCGCTTGATCCTGCGTGCATCCCGCGAGACCCGTTATTCCTTGATGCAGTCAACCGTATAGCAGCGCCCTTGCGGGCTGTCCTGGTGCTGCAAGCCATGCACGTCGGTATCGAAGCCGGGGAAGCTGCGGTCGAAGGTGCGGGCGAAAGCCAGGTAATCGATGATGGAGCGAGTCGCTTCGGTGAAGCGCTCGCCCGGCATGATCAGCGGAATGCCAGGCGGATACGGCACCAACATCACCGCCGCGATACGCCCTTGCAACTGATCGATCGGCACCGCTTCCACTTCGCCGCGCACCAGATGGTTGTAGGCATCGGCAGGTTTGATCGCCAGCTCCGGAAGCACGGTGTACATGCGTTTCAGCGCTTTGGGCGTGGCGTTATCGCGATAACAGGTGTGCAACGCATCGCACAAATCGCGCAGCCCCATGTGCTGATAGCGGGTGTCTTCGCGCACGATCGAAGGCAGGCAATTAATCAAGCGCACGTTGGCGTCGTAGCTGCGTTTGAATTCCAGCAACTCTGTGAGCAAGGTGCTCCATTTGCCCTTGGTAATGCCCATGGAGAACAGCACCAGGAAGGAATACAGACCAGTCTTCTCAACCACCAGCCCCCGTTCCCAAAGGAATTTACTCACCACTGCCGCTGGGATGCCCCGCTCGCTGAGCGCGCCGCCGGCGGTGAGGCCGGGCGTGACCAGCGTGACTTTGATCGGATCGAGCAGCACGTAGTCATCGGCCACATCGCCAAAGCCATGCCAATCCGCCTGTGGCTGCAGCACCCAATCAGCGGTGGTCAGCTGCTCGGCGCCGTCGGCGAGGGTCGGCTGCCAGATGCTGAACCACCAATCATCAGCGCTCAGGTTCTGCCGCAGGTTGGCCAGGGCGCGGCGGAAACTCAGGGCCTCGTCGAACGTTTCCTGAATCAGCGAACGGCCTGCCGGGCCTTCCATCATGGCCGAGGCCACGTCCAGGGAAGCGATGATGCCGTACTGCGGCGAGGTGGAGATGTGCATCATGAACGCTTCGTTGAAACGGTCGCGGTCGAGCTGGCGAGCGCCGCCGTCCTGCACATGAATCATCGAGGCCTGGCTGAACGCGGCGAGCAATTTGTGCGTGGAATGGGTGGTGAACACCAGCGGCCCGTCTTCGGTGCGCGAGGTGCCCATGCCATAACGGCCGGCGTAGAACTCGTGGAAGGCGGCATAGGCGTACCAGGCTTCGTCGAAGTGCAGCACTTCCACGCTGTCGCCCACGGTTTGCTTGATCAGCTCGGCGTTGTAGCACAGGCCGTCATAGGTGGAGTTGGTCACCACCATCAGCTTCACCTTCGGCTCACGGCCACGGGCAAGCGGACTGGCGTCGATCTTGGCCTGGATCGATTCGCGGCTGAACTCGCTCAGCGGAATCGGGCCGATGATGCCCAGCTCGTTGCGCTCCGGGCTCAGGTACAGCGGTATGGCGCCGGTCATGATGATCGAATGCAGAATCGACTTGTGGCAGTTGCGGTCGACCAACACCAGGTCGTCGCGGCCGACCATCGAGTGCCAAACAATCTTGTTCGCCGTCGAGGTGCCGTTGATCACGAAGTAGGTATGGTCGGCGCCAAAATTGCGTGCCGCACGGGCTTCAGCTTCGGCCAGCGGGCCGGTGTGGTCGAGCAACGAACCGAGCTCCGGCACCGATACCGAGAGGTCCGAGCGCAAGGTGTTTTCGCCGAAAAACTGGTGAAACGCCTGGCCCACCGGACTCTTGCGATATGCCACGCCGCCGCCATGGCCAGGCGTGTGCCAGGAATAGTTGGACTCGGCGGTGTGCTGCACCAGCGCTTTGAAAAACGGCGGCAGCAAACCATCCAGATAAATACGTGCGGCGCGGGCCACCTGGCGCGCCAGGAACGGCACGGTGTCTTCGAACAGATAGAGCAAACCGCGCAGATGATTGAGATCGGCCATGGCCTCGACCGGCGCGTTCTCGATGGTCACTTGCTCACCCAAGGCGAAAATCGGCAACTGCGGCGCACGCACGCGGGCGGCGCGGATGAGTTCGATCACATCGTGCAGCAGACGCTGGTTTTCCCCTGCCCCTTCGGCGGCCACCAGAATGCAGGCCAGGCCATGGTGAGTGGAGGCAACGATGCGCCCTTCGGTAGAGCTGGCGGTGGAAATGATGGTGAAGCCTTCCAACTCCAACTCGCGGGCAATTTCCCGCACGCGGTCGCCGGCCACGGTGTCGGCCTTGATATCGCGGTGCACGATGAGAACGGGAAACTTGAGGTCTTTATACATGCTGTTATCGCCTGAAGAGTTACCGGGCCGGGCCCGTGCAGCCCTCAGGGTAGAGACTCGACAGAACGCGCGTAACCCCCTGCGTCGGGGGCTGTACGAAAACGTCGCACGCGGATAATTCAGTAGGAAATGGCGCAGGTGAATGTGGACAAAAAGCATCGCGGCTAAAGCCGCTCCCACAGGAAGTGTGCGATCTGTAGGAGCGGCTTTAGCCGCGATTTCGTGGAAACGATGAGATCAAGAGCATCGCGGCTAAAGCCGCTCCCACAGGAAGTGTGCGATCTGTAGGAGCGGCTTTAGCCGCGATTTCCTGGAAACGATGAGATCAAGAGCATCGCGGCTGAAGCCGCTCCCACAGGAGGTGTGCGATCTGTAGGAGCGGCGTTAGCCGCGATTTCCTGCAAACGACGAGATCAAGAGCTCGCGGCTGAAGCCGCTCCCACAGTGGGGATGTTGGGAGCGTCGAGAATTTTGAAGGGAGGTGCGAACCGTAGGAGCTAGCTTGCTAGCGAACCCTGCAAACTTCTTTTTAGAAAGTAGTTTCCAGGGTTCGCGACCAAGGTCGCTCCTATAAAAACCTTATGCGGTTTCGGCGGGCTCGGCTTGCACTGCCGGCGCATCCATTTGCACCCACAGCGGCAGCGCGCCGGAGGCTTTTTCCAGCAGGCCCATGCGCACGGCATGAGCGGCCAGTTCTTCTTCGTTGGCACGGACCACGCGGGTACGCGGGCGGTCGGCGGGCAAGCGGCGAATCTCGCTGGCCTGGTTGGCGCCACCATTGCCGCCGTTGCCGTCGGAGGCGTTGCCGGCCAGCGACAGGCTGGTCTGGCCGCCGGTCATGCTCAGGTAAACGTCAGCGAGAATCTCGGCGTCGAGCAAGGCGCCGTGCAGTTCGCGGCCGGAGTTGTCGACGCCGTAGCGTTTGCACAGGGCGTCGAGGTTGTTGCGCTGCCCCGGGTGACGTTCACGGGCCATCATCAGGGTGTCGAGCACGCTGCAGTGCTCGGTGATGTCGGCGCGGTCGTCCTGGCCCAGCAGGGCGAATTCGTTGTTGATAAAGCCGATGTCGAACGCGGCGTTGTGGATGATCAGCTGCGCGTCTTTGATGAATTCGAAGAACTCGTCGGCCACTTCCTTGAAGCGCGGTTTGTCGGCGAGGAATTCGTCAGTAATACCGTGAACCGCGATGGCGCCTTCGTCGCTCTGGCGATCGGGCTGCAGGTACACGTGGAAATGCCGGCCGGTGAGGCGGCGGCCGATCAGTTCAACACAACCGATTTCGATAACCCGGTGGCCATCGGTAACCGGCATACCGGTGGTTTCGGTATCCAGTACAACACTACGCATGCTTGATTCCTCGTACTTCATCGACGCCGCGGTTGGCCAACTGGTCGGCCCGCTCGTTGCCGGGGTGGCCGGTGTGGCCGCGCACCCACTTCCAGGTCACGGTGTGGCGGTTGACCTGTTCGTCCAGCGCCTGCCAGAGGTCGGCATTTTTAACCGGCTGCTTGGCGGCGGTTTTCCAGCCGCGCTTTTTCCAGTTCACCAACCACTCTTTCATGCCTTTCATTACATATTCGGAGTCGGTCACCAGCAGCACTTCGCACGGGCGTTTGAGCTCTTCCAGGCCGCGAATGGCGGCGGTGAGTTCCATGCGGTTGTTGGTGGTGTTGGCTTCGCCACCCCACAGTTCCTTTTTCCACGCCTTTGAACACCAGCAACGCGCCCCAGCCGCCAGGGCCGGGGTTACCTTTGCAGGCGCCGTCGGTGAAGATTTCGATCTGTTCGCTCATGAATCCTGCTGCTTGTGTGTCACGGTTTTGAATCACGCCGACTGACTTTCGCCACCGGCATGGGCATCAGCTTGCCCATGGGCGCTCGCTGTGCCTGACGCAAGGGGCGCAGGCCGATGACCAGCTTGCGCGCCACTAATAGATAGAAGCCTGCTCCCGGCATTTGCCAGGCCCCGCCCCACTGCTCAAGGCGGCTGAGGCGCGATTGCCAGGCTGGCGAGGCAAGCGGCGGACGATAGCACCCGAAGCGGCGTTTCTCCAGCGCGAAACCGAGCAGGCGCAGCCAGTCGGTGACCCGGTTGGGGGCAATGCAACGGGCATCGCCAAGGGCGTCGCGGGCGAACACGTGACGCAGCCCCCAGGTGCTCCAGGGGTTGATACCGATGATGATCAGGTGCCCGCCCGGTCGCACGCTGCGGGCGGCTTCGCGCAGCAGACCGTGGGGCGAGAGGCAGAAGTCCAGGCCGTGTTGCAGCACCAGCACGTCGGCGGCAGATTCGGTCAGCGGCCAGGCTTGTTCTTCGCAAACAATCTCGGCGCCTGGCAACGGCGCGCCGACGTGAACGCAGCGTTGAATCTGTTTGGCGCCGGACGGTTTGTCGGCGTGCGGGCCGTAATGCACCAGGTAGCCGCCAAAGAACCGCGCCAGTTCGTCTTCCAGCAAGCGCCGTTCTTCGCCGAGCATCATTTGCCCCAGCGGGCCGTCGAGCCAGCCGCGCGCGGCGCTGATCAGCTCGAGCCATTCGGGGTCAGCTTGGGCGAAGGCCTTGTCAGTCATAACCGTTCCTCACTTCATGGGCACCGCATTGCGGGCACAGCACCAGACCGCGCGAAAAACCAATAAGATGCGTCGTCACCGTCAGCTTAGCGACCGCGCCATGATACAGATCGATGCCCTACCCGCTTTCAACGACAACTACCTCTGGTTGTTACAAGACACTGCCACGCAGCGCTGCGCGGTGGTCGATCCCGGCGATGCCGCCCCGGTGCTGGCCTGGTTGAAAGCCAACCCCGGCTGGCAACTGAGCGACATTCTGGTCACTCACCACCACTTCGACCACGTCGGCGGCGTGGAGCAATTGAAAACCGCTACCGGGGCGAAGGTCTATGGCCCGTCCCAGGAAAACATTCCCGGCCGCGACGTGGCGTTGGACGACGGCGACCAGATTGAAGTGCTCGGCCTCACGCTGCGCATTTTCACCGTGCCGGGCCACACCCTCGGCCATATCGCCTACTACGCCGCCAGCGCGCCAACCGAGGCCGACGTGCCGCTGCTGTTTTGCGGCGACACCTTGTTTGCCGGCGGCTGTGGGCGTTTATTCGAGGGTACGCCGGAGCAAATGTTCAGCTCCCTGGGCCGGCTGGCGGCGTTGCCCGACGACACGGCTATTTATTGCACCCACGAATACACCCTCAGCAACCTGCGCTTTGCCCAGGCGGTGGAGCCGCAGAACCCAGAGGTGACGGCGCGCCTGGCGCAGGTGACGGCCTGGCGCGAAAACGGGCAGATCAGCTTGCCGTCGAATCTGGCGCTGGAGCGGGCAACCAATCCGTTTTTGCGCGCCGAGGTTGCGAACGTGGTCGCAAAAATCGACGAACGGGACGGCGCGGCTCAGCGCAAGCCTAGCGAGGTATTTGCTCGCCTGCGGGCCTGGAAAGACCAGTTTTAAGTCCATCGCCGCCTAACCGGGCGGGCGGTTAAAACTTGACCACATTAGGCGGCGTTCCTAGAATCGCCCGATCTTTTTGCCTGGATCACACCCGCCGCCAATGCCGTCAATCGCCCAGAAGTCCCGGAAATTCGACACATTGGCCCGTCTGGCTCGTGCGCTCCCGGTTGTCTTCGCGGCCATTCTGGCGGGCTGCCAAAGCAGCGGCGGTCACAATCCCGGCACTTCCAGCCCCGTCACCCTGACCAGCCGCACCCAGCCGCCGGAATGGATGACCGACACCCCCGGCACCGACAAGCCCCAAGACATGTGGGACCGCATGCGCGCCGGCTTCAAGCTGCAAGACGAAATCGGCATCAATCCGCGCATCGAACAACAGCGCCTGTGGTTCGCCAGCAAGCCCTCGTATCTGGAAAGCGCTAGCGGTCGCGGCAGCTTGTATATCCATTACGTGGTCGAGCGCCTTGAAGCCCACGACATGCCGCTAGAGCTGGCGCTGCTGCCGGTGATTGAAAGCTCGTATAACCCCTTCGCCCTGTCGCGCAGCGATGCGGTTGGCCTGTGGCAGTTCATTCCGTCCACCGGGCGCAACTTCAATTTGCAGCAGACCACCTGGTACGACGGTCGCCGCGACATTACGGCCTCGACCAACGCCGCCATCGAATACCTGTCGCGCCTGCATGAAATGTTCAACGGCGACTGGCTGCTGGCCCTGGCCGCTTACAACGCCGGCGAGGGCACCGTGAGCCGCGCCATCGAGCGCAATCAGCGCCTCGGCTTGCCAACCGACTACTGGAACCTGCCGCTGCCCAAGGAAACCCAGGACTACGTGCCCAAGCTGCTGGCCCTGTCGCAACTGGTGAATGCGCCAGCCGCGTATGGCATCAACCTCGACCCCATCGCCAACGAGCCCTACTTCGAAGTAGTGGAAATCGACAAGCCGATGGACCTCAGCCGCGTCGCCGCCATGGCCGATATCGACAAAGACGAGTTGATCCAGCTGAACCCGGCGTTCAAACGCAACATCACCCGTGGCGGCCCTTCGCACCTTTTAGTGCCGACCCAAAAAGCCGAACGCCTGACCACCTCGCTGGCGCAAATTCAGCCGAGCGACATCACCGAATTCCAGGAATACCGCGTGCGCAAAGGCGACAGCCTGCATGGCATCGCCAGCCGCTATCAGCTCTCGTCAGCCGAATTGAAAGAAGCCAATGACCTGTCCGGCAACAAACTCAGCGTCGGCCAGACCCTGACCATTCCGCTGACCGCCGGCTCGGCGCCGCTGCCCTCGCCCTTCCCCACCAGCAAGCCGACCGCCGTGGCCAGCAGCACCACCACCAGCGTCAAGCTCAAGAGCTACAAGGTGAAGAACGGCGACAACCTCTGGCAGATCGCCAAGGCCAACAAGCTGGACGTCGGCGACCTGCGCCGCTGGAACAACCTGCCAAACAATGCGGTAAAACCGGGGCAGACCCTGGCGCTACAAGGCACCCAGCAAGTGATCCGCAGCATCGCCAAGAACAGCCCGGCGCAGGGTCGCGAGACGGTCACCTATTACAAGGTGAAGAAAGGCGACTCGATGTACATGATCGCTAAGCGCTTCAACGTCGAAATGCAAAACCTCAAAACCTGGAACCCGAAGACCAGTCACGACCTCACTCCGGGCCAGACCCTCACGCTTTACCTCACCGACCGCTGATCAACGCGCCACGCGGCCTTAACGCAATGTGGGGCTGAGCATGATCAACAGCGTGCACACCAGGCCAACGATCCATACCAGCGACCGTTGCCAGTGCAAATCCCCCCAGTACAGAAACAGATACAGCACGCGGGCTACCACAAAGATCACCGCCAGGGTGTCGACAAAAAAGCCCATGGTTTGCGTACCGTGCGCCATCAGCACGGCGGCGGCGAACAGCATGAAGGCTTCGAAAGTGTTTTGGTGGGCAGCGTACGCACGGGCGCCGAAGCCGGTCAGGCGCGCTTGCTGGGCGCGAGGATGATGGTTGTCGTAGCCGCCATCTTTCTTCATTTCGCGAGCCACCGGAACCTTGGCCACGTAAATCAGCAACGCAGTAATGAACACACACCAGAACGGCAGACTCATCGGTTGTTTTCCTTGTTATGGGGATGAGCCTGGAGTGTAGCCCGGCAATCGGGCGCCTAGTAAGGCGGTGTCGCTGGGAGCGAGCGTTGCACGCGCTCCCTTCAATGGCGCTTAGCCGAGATTGAGCAGCACGCGACCGACCATTTTCCCGGCCAGAATGCGCTGCAAGGCGGCTGGCAGTTGTTGCAGGTTCACCTCTTCCACCAGCGGTTCGAGGTCGAGCTTCCACTGCAGCGACAGGCGATCCCACATCGAGGCTTTGACCACCATCGGCAGCTCGACCGAATCGACGCCCAGCAGGTTCACGCCGCGCAGAATGAACGGCATTACGCTGCCCTTGAAGCCCACGCCAGCGGTCAAACCGCAGCAGGCGACGCTGCCGCCGTATTGCAGGGCTTTGACTACGTTGAAGAGGATGTCGCCGCCCACGGTATCCACCGCGCCGGCCCATTGTTCTTTGAGCATGGCTTTGTCGGCGCCGGCTTGCAGGTCTTCCCGGCTGACAATCTGACTGGCGCCCAGGCCCTGCAGAAACGCCGCCTGCTCCGCTTTACCGGTGGAGGCCGCCACGGTGTAACCCAAGCGTTTCAGGAGCACCACGGCAATGCTGCCGACGCCGCCGGTAGCACCGGTGACCAGCACGGTGCCGCTGTCCGGGCGCAGGCCGGCTTGTTCGAGTTTGTCGACGCACAGCGCGGCGGTCAGGCCAGCGGTGCCGAGCACCATGGATTCACGCAGCGACAAACCCTGCGGACGCTTGATCGCCCAGGCAGCAGGAATGCGGATGTATTGGCCGAAGCCACCGGCGGTGTTCATGCCCAGGTCGTAGCCGGTGACGATCACTTCATCGCCAACCGAAAATTCGCCAACGCTGGACTGCTCCACCACGCCGGCGGCGTCGATGCCGGGCGTGTGCGGAAAGTTACGGGTGACGCCACGGTTGCCGCTGGCCGACAGCGCGTCTTTGTAATTGAGCGACGAGTAATGCACACGAATCAGCAACTCGCCGGCTGGAAGGTCCGCGGTGTCTCGCTCAATCACCTGCGGCTCGAACACGCCAGCCACTTCACTGACTTGTAGTGCGTTGAACTTACTCATATCGCTCTCCTGCGTTAGCTCTTGTTATTGAACGCGCGACGCGGTGCCCGACCGGCTACTTACCAGAAGCGTTGCTGTTGCAGGCGGCTCAGCCAAGTCAACAACAGGCGGTCAACCGACAGGCTCGCTGCCAGGCCGACCCGCTCCGGCAGGCTTTTCTTGTGCGCGTAATGCAATTGGTACACGTCGGCGGTTTTCGCTTTGGTGGCGATGTATTCGTCGCTGGTCATCAGCTCATCCACCAGTTTTTTACCCAGTGCGGCCTGACCCAGCCAGACCTCGCCCGTGGCGATTTCGTCCATCTGCAACTGCGGGCGGTAGCTGGCGACGAAGTCTTTGAACAGCTCGTGGGTGATTTCCAGGTCTTGCTGGAATTTCTCGCGGCCCTTCTCAGTGTTCTCGCCAAATACCGTCAGCGTGCGTTTGTATTCGCCGGCGGTGAGCACTTCAAAATCAACGTCGTGTTTCTTCAGCAAGCGGTGCACGTTGGGCAACTGCGCCACCACGCCAATCGAACCCAGAATGGCGAACGGCGCGGAGATAATTTTCTCGCCGATGCACGCCATCATGTAGCCGCCGCTAGCGGCGACTTTGTCTACGCATACCGTCAGCGGCACGCCGGCCTGACGGATGCGCGCCAGTTGCGACGACGCCAGACCATAACTGTGGACCATTCCGCCGCCGCTCTCCAGGCGCAGCACCACTTCGTCTTTCGGTGTGGCCAAGGTAAGCAATGCCGTCACTTCGTGACGCAGCGCGTCGGTGGCGGAGGCTTTGATGTCGCCATCGAAATCCAGCACGTAAACACGCGGTTTCGCCTCGGGGTTTTTCTTCGCCAGTTTGTCGGCCTTGGCTTGAGCCTTGTGCAGAACCTTCAGTTGGTCCTTGCTCACAATCGAGCCTTGCAACCGCTCGTGCAGCGCTTTGTAGAAGTCGTTAAGTTTATGGACCTCCAATTGCCCGCTACGTTTACGGCCTTTTCCGCGCAGCGCGGCGATGGTCAGCAGCACCACCAAAATGGCCACCACCACCGTGAATGTCTTGGCCAGAAAGCCAGCGTAATCGGCTAAAAACTCCACGCGTTTTTCCTCGATAAACCTGATAAGCGCCCGGCATCGGGCGGCGAGTAAGGGCTCAAGCATACCGACGCAACCCTGGCCCGACCAGCCGCGCAAAGGCGCTGTTTGTTACCAGGCTGTGCGTCTCGCTTGGGCTACGGAGCGCAGCTACAGCGATTCAAACAAGCGTATGTTTTTTCGTTGACAGGCCCACCCTATCCTCATACCCTCGCGAAACTTTCACCGTAGCGGGATGACGCTCACGTGGGCAGCATTTATATGATTCGCCATGGCCAGGCTTCCTTTGGCGCCGACGATTACGACGTGCTGTCCGAGCGCGGTGTGCAGCAAGCCGAGATTCTCGGCCGGCACCTGGCGCAGCTCGACGTACGCTTTGATCGTTGCCTGGCCGGCAGCCTCTTGCGTCAGCAGCACACCGGCAAATCGGCCCTCGCTCAACTCCAGGCCGCAGGCATTGCCACGCCGGAGCTGGAAACCGATGAAGCCTTCAACGAATTCGACGCCGACGCCGTCATTCGCGCCCTGCTCCCCGACCTGCTTCCCGAAGAACCCCACGCTCTCGAAACCTTACGCAACGCGGCACAAAACCGTGGTGAGTTTCAGCGTCTGTTCGCCCTGCTGATCGGTCGCTGGATTTCCGGCGAGCATCCGAAACCGGGCCTGCAAAGCTGGAAAGAATTCGTTGAACAAGTGGAAGGCGGTCTGGCGCGGATTCTCGAACGCGCCTCGAGCAAAGACAGCGTCGCCGTCTTCACATCAGGCGGCACCATTACCGCCATGCTGCATCTCATAACTGCAATACCGGCAGCGCAAGCTTTCGAGCTGAACTGGCAAATCGTCAACACCTCGCTCAACCGCTTCAAGTTCCGCGGTCGCGAGGTGGCACTGGCTTCCTTCAACAGTCACGCGCATTTAGAGCTGTTGAAGGCGCCGGAACTCATCACTTTCCGCTGAGTTCCGGACTACTGTGGCCCGCAAGGCCGCGCGTAACCCAAGAAAACTATAAAGGATCGAATCATGACCACAGTTGCTGACATCGCAAAAACCATGCAGTCCAAATTCAACGCTTCCGCTGCTGCCGGCCTGGACCTGGTATTCGGTTTCAAAATCGAAGACGGCGAAGACTTCTACCTGACCGTTAAAGACGGCACCTGCGACCTGACCGAAGGCACCGCGCCGAACGCCAACGTCACCCTGATCATGAACACCGAAACCCTGGCTGGCATCACCTCCGGTGAAACCGACGGCATGCAGGCGTTCATGGGCGGCAAACTGCGCGCTGAAGGCGACATGATGCTGGCCATGAAGCTGGGCGAACTGTTCCCGGTTTAAGGCGATTTAGCGTCTACGCTAGATGACAAACCGGAGTCTTTGGACTCCGGTTTTTTTTCGTCTGCGCGCGGTCTGTTGCGTAGGTTGTAGCCGGCAATCAGGCCGGATGATTATCCAAAAACACGCTCGCCAATAAGGGCCCGCGCGGCTTGTGAGGCCTGCGGCACGGCATTAGATTAGCCAATAATCTAAGGCCCTCATTATAAGTAGAAGGGATAAGTATGGCGCTTACCGACCAGTCCACCCGAATCCGTAATGGCGAAGAACTCGACGCCGCCGTTATCGACCCGTACTTGAAGGCGCACATTCCAGGCCTGACTGGCACGCCGGTAATCAGCCAATTCCCCGGCGGCGCCTCGAACCTCACCTACTTGCTCGAATACCCAGATCAGGAATTCGTACTACGCCGTCCGCCGTTTGGCCACAAAGCCAAATCGGCCCACGACATGGGCCGCGAGTTCCGCATTCTCAACCAGCTCAACGCCGGCTTCCCGTATTGCCCGAAAGCCTACGTGCACTGCACCGATGAGAGCGTGATTGGCGCCGAGTTCTACGTGATGGAGCGCGTCAACGGCATCATCCTGCGCACCGACATGCCGCCTGAGCTGAACTTCAGCCCCGAGCAAACCCGCGAGCTGTGCAAGAACTTCGTCGACAAATTCGTCGAGCTGCACAACGTCGACTACAACGCCTGCGGCCTAGGCGATCTGGGCAAACCGGAAGGCTACGTAGAGCGGCAGATTGGGGGCTGGACCGACCGCTACGAAAAAGCCATGACCCCCGACGCGCCGACCTGGGACGTGGCCAAAGCCTGGCTGCGCGACAAGATGCCCGCCGACCACCACAAGCCGGCAATCGTGCATAACGACTACCGCCTGGACAACGTGATTCTCGACCCTAACAACCCGACGCAAATCATCGGTGTGCTGGACTGGGAACTGACCACCATCGGCGATCCGCTGATGGACCTGGGCAACACCCTCGCCTACTGGATCGATGCAGCCGACCCGGCGCCGATGCAAATGATGCGTCGCCAGCCGAGCCACGCGCCGGGCATGTTTACCCGCCAGGAATTCGCCGACTACTACGGCGAGCGCGCCGGCGTGGAAGTTAAAAACCTCGACTTCTACTACACCTATGGCCTGTTCCGTCTGGCCGGCATCGTGCAGCAGATTTACTACCGCTACTTCCATGGCCAAACCCAGGACAAACGCTTCGCCTCGTTCATTCAGCTGAACAAGCTGTTGGAGCAAGCGAGCCTGCAGGTCATCAACAAGTCCACGCTGTAATCATGCGCAACCCGCCGCCCTGCCCTCGGCTGGCGGCGGGTTCAGCCATCTGGTCGTCGCTAACCCGACGCTTATAAAAACCCGCAATCAGGGGAACCCCATGTCCAAGACCAACCTGTTCGACCTCGACGGCAAAGTCGCTTTCGTTTCCGGCGCCAGCCGCGGCATCGGTGAAGCCATCGCCAAATTGCTGGCCCAGCAAGGCGCGCACGTGATCGTTTCGAGCCGCAAAATCGAAGGCTGCCAGGCCGTGGCCGACGCCATCATTGCCGACGGCGGCAAAGCCACTGCCATCGCTTGCCACATCGGCGAGATGGAACAGATTCAGAACGTGTTCGCCCAGATTCGCGAGCAGTTCGGCCAACTGGACATCCTGGTCAACAACGCCGCCACCAACCCGCAGTTCTGCAACGTGCTGGACACCGACCTGTCGGCCTTCCAGAAAACCGTGGACGTGAACATTCGCGGCTACTTCTTCATGTCCATCGAAGCCGGCAAGCTGATGCGTGAAAAAGGCAAAGGCAGCATCATCAACGTGGCCTCGATCAACGGCGTATCGCCGGGCGTGTTCCAGGGCATCTATTCGGTGACCAAGGCCGCCGTGATCAACATGACCAAGGTGTTCGCCAAGGAATGCGCGCAATTCGGCATTCGCTGCAACGCCTTGCTGCCGGGACTGACTGACACCAAATTTGCCTCGGCGCTGGTGAAAAACGACGCCATTCTGAACACCGCGCTGCAACAGATTCCGCTCAAGCGCGTAGCGGATCCGAGCGAGATGGCGGGCACGGTTCTGTATTTGGCTAGTGATGCTTCCAGCTACACCACGGGTGTGGCGCTAAATGTGGACGGTGGTTTCTTGTCGTAAGAAAATCCCGCGCAATCGAAAAAAGAGGCCTGCGGGCCTCTTTTTTTTATGCGTGCCATTGGGGTGTGGGCGGGGAAGATCAACAGCATCGCGGCTAAAGCCGCTCCTACAGATTGCGTTGGTCCTGTGGGAGCGGCTTTAGCCGCGATTCCTGGAAACGTCGATTTCAGTGGACAGAGAAGATCAACAGCATCGCGGCTAAAGCCGCTCCTACAGACCTGCACAAACTGTGGGACCGGCCTTAGCCGCCTCCGAATCACTTCTTGGTCAACGCCTCCAAACACCGCCCAGTCAGCTGAGTAAAGCGCTGAAACGCCACAAACTGTTCATGCTTCAGCGCCCGCCCGGAAATACGGCTGTCGGCATAGAGCACGCCAATCTGCCGATTGCCAGCCAGCAACGGAGCGATGAAGAACATGCCTTGGCCGAGCCATTGGCGGATCGGTTGGGTCACCAGTTCGTTGAGGTTGTAGCTGGCCGGCACGCCCATCCACAGCGCTTCGCGGTGGCGCAGCACGTAGCTGAAAATATGCGGCTGCTCGGCCTGTTCGGCGGGCAATACGAAGTCGCTGAGCCAGCGTTCAGTCTTTTCGCCGACGGCGCGCTTGGCTTTGAAGCGGGTCTGCTCATCGGCCAATACCGCCAGCATCACCCGTTCCAGCCCAGCGCCCTGGTGCAGGCCTTTGAACAGCGTCTCGAGAATCAAGCCAACGTCGGCCCGTTTGGAAACCATCATGCCGAGGTCTTGCAGCGCCTGTTGCAAGATCAGCAGGTTGGGCTGCAGCAGTCGCGCCTTGCGCTGTTCCTGTTGGGTGCGGATCAGTTCCGGGTCGGTGGAGGGAATCAATCGGCACAAGGAACTGGCGCCAAATGTGGCGGCCACTTTTACCGCTTCGTCGGCGCTGTCGAGCACTTGTTGCAGCGCTTCTTGCGGCGTCACGCCAATAAAGGTGGCCATCTGATTGATAAGGCCTTCCATTTCTGGCGAGTCCCAGCCTTCCAGCGCTGCTTCGCTGATGCGCGCGCCTAGGTGCACGGCAAACGCGGCGGGGTCGTTGTGGTTGCTGGTGTTGTGGGCAAGGCTGGCGATTTCGCCGAGGTTCCAGCTTTTCACCAGGCCTTGGGTCAGTTGCCGAAAGCTGGTGCCGAGCACTTCGCGCACCACTTCGTCTTCGTTGACGCCGGGGCGCGCCAAGGCGGCGCCCAGTTCATCCGCCTGCTCACCGCCGCAGCCCCAGAACGCCAGTGCGCCGAGGTGGTAGAGCAACGCGGCGATAAACACCTCTTCCTGGTGCTTGGTTAGCACGTAACCGGCCATGTTGCGGGCTTGCACGGCAGCGTGAAACGAGCGGGCCAGCAGTTCGTGCAGTTGCTCGCTGGAAGCGCGCCCCAGCAAGCCGTCGATCAGGCTGACGGACAAACCAATCAACCGCACGTTGTCGAAACCAATCAGCACAATGGCGCGCGAAATGGTCCGAATCTGTTCCTGGGCGGGGTTGTAGTAAACGCTATTGCCGACGCGCAGCACCTTGGAGGTTAACGAAGCGTCGCGCAGCAACACATCGGCCAGTTGCTGCACCGACGATTTTTCTGCCTGGGCCAGGCGGTGCAAGTCCTGCACTACGGCGGCCAATGCCGGTAACTCGGCTTGATTCAAACGATCGATCCATGACTGCAATCCATGGGTGCGTGTTGCCAAGATGAAAACCTCGCGGAACATTCTTTCATTGTCGCCATTAGCCTCTGAAACCGGCCTCTGGGCTTTCTCTTTTTCCAGCGGATACAAGCTGTTACTGTACGGCCACGAAGCTCAATGCCGCTACGGAACGGACCACCTAGCCTGATGCGTTGCCTCCTTTCGCTACTCTTGAGTCTGGCTCTGTGCGTTCCCGCTTTCGCCTCCATCAGCGAAAGCCATGGGTATGCGCAATTCGGCACACTCAAATATCCCGCCAGTTTCACTCACTTCGATTGGGTTAACCCAGACGCGCCCAAAGGCGGCACGATTCGAGTGATGGCATTTGGCACCTTCGACACTCTAAACCCTTATACATTTAAAGGTAGCAGCCCTTCGTCTACTCCTAACTTTGCCCAATACGGCATTGGCGAATTAAACGAACCGCTGATGGCCGGCACCGGCCAGTACGACCCTTCCGGCGATGAGCCGGCGTCCAGTTATGGGCTGATTGCCAAGTCGGTGGAATACCCCGAGGACCGCAGCTGGGTGGTGTTCAACTTGCGCCCTGAAGCGCGCTTCAACGACGGCAAACCGGTCACCGCCTTCGACGTGGCGTTTTCCTACCGCACGCTGCTCAAGCAAGGTCATCCGCAATACCGCACCAACCTGCAGGAAGTGGCGCGGGTCGACATCCTCAATCGCCACCGCATCCGCTTTGTGCTCAAGCGCGCCGGCAATCCGCTGCTGATTCTGCGCCTCGGCGAGCTGCCTATTTTGCCGCAGCATTACTGGAAAGACCGCGACTTCAAAGCCACCACCTTCGACGCCCCGGTAACCAGCGGCCCGTACCGAATCACCGAGATCACGCCTGGCCGCAGCCTGGTGTTCGAGCGCGTAAAAGACTGGTGGGGCGCTGATTTGCCGGTGAACCGTGGCAAGTACAACTTCGACCGCATGGAGGTCGAGTTCTACCGTGACAGCGATGTTGCCTTCGAAGCCTTCAAGGCCGGCGAATTCGATTTTTATATCGAGCATCAAGCTAAAAACTGGGCCAACGGTTACCGCTTCCCGGCCGTGAAACGCGGTGACGTGATCCGCGCGCAAATTCCCCATCAAATTCCCACGCAGACCCAGGGGCTGTTCATGAACAGCCGGCGCACAACCTTTGCCGATGAAAAGGTGCGTGAAGCCATGGGCCTGATGCTCGATTTCGAGTGGACCAATCGCACCCTCTTCAACGATTCCTACACCCGCGCCAGCAGCTATTTCCCAAACAGCGAGTTCAGCGCTACCGGCAAGCCCGAAGGCCGCGAGTGGCTGCTGCTGTCACCGTTCCGCGAGCAATTGCCCGCCCGCTTGTTTACCGAGCCGTTCGCGGTGCCGAAAACCCAGGGCGCCGGCATTCCGCGGGAAACCCTCAGGCGCGCGTTGGGTCTACTGGCCGACGCCGGCTGGAAGCTCAACGGCCAGCGTCTGCAAAATGCCAAGGGCGAACCGCTGCGCTTCGAGCTGCTGCTGGTCAACCCCAACCTTGAGCGCATTCTCCAGCCGTATGTGGAAAACCTCGCCAGCATTGGCGTACAGGCAAACTTGCGCACCGTCGACCGGGCGCAATATAAACAGCGGCTGGACCAATTCGACTTCGACATGATTCTGATGACGCTGCAGCAAAACCTCAGTCCCGGCCTCGAACAATGGCAGTACTTTCACTCCAGCCAGGCCAGCGTCAAAGGCAGCAAAAACTACGCGGGCGTTCGCAGCCCGGTGGTCGACAGCTTGCTCGAAAGCCTGCTGGCAGCCCAAACCCGCGATGAACAGGTGGCCGCCACCCGCGCCCTGGACCGCGTGCTGCTGTCGCAGCACTACATGATTCCCAACTGGTACCTCAACTACCACCGCCTGGCGTACCGCAACCGGTTCGCCTCCGTCACCACGCCGCCTTACACCCTCGGGTTGCGCGCCTGGTGGCTGAAGCCCACGGAGAAGGCTTTATGACTTTGTTTTTGCGCACCGTGCTGCGCGTTGGCAGCGGCGCTCTGCTCGCCGGTCTATGCCTGACAGCCGCAGCGGCGCCGCAACATGCCATTACCCTGTACGACGAAGCACCCAAATACCCCGCCAATTTCAAACACTTTGACTACGTAAACCCCGACGCCCCCAAAGGCGGCACCCTGCGCCTGGCCGGCAACGGCGGCTTCGACAGCCTCAACCCGTTCATTCCCAAAGGCGTATCGGCCGATCAACTGGGCTTGCTCTACGACAGCCTCACCTACCACTCCCCCGACGAGCCGTTCACCGAGTACGGGTTGATCGCCGAGAAAATCGAGAAGGCCGCCGACGACAGTTACGTGCGCTTCTTTATCAACCCGAAGGCGCGCTTCAACGACGGCACGCCCGTCACCGCCGACGACGTGATTTTCACCTTCAATACCCTGCTGAAAAACGGCGACCCGATGTACCGCAACTACTACGCGGACGTCGACACCGTGGTGGCCGAAACGCCGCTGACCGTGCGCTTTAACTTCAAGCACGCCGGCAACCGCGAGCTGCCGTTGATCATCGGCCAACTGCAAATTCTGCCGAAACACTGGTGGGCCACGCGCGACTTCAACAAAGCCAACCTTGAAGTACCGCTGGGCAGCGGCCCGTATCGCATTACCCAGGTGTCGCCGGGCAGCAGCATCCGCTACGAACGCAACCCCAACTGGTGGGCCAAAGACCTGCCCGTGACGCGCGGCTACTACAACTTCGACACCGTGCAGATCGACTACTACCGCGACATGTCGGTAGCGCTGGAAGCGTTCAAGGCCGGCCAGTTCGACTTCAACCTCGAGTACTCCGCCAAAGACTGGGCCACCGGCTATGACTGCCCGGCCCTGCGCGATGGCCGCATCGTTAAAGAAGCCCTGCCCAACCACAACTCGGTGGGCATGCAGTCATTTGCTTTCAACATCCGCCGGCCGAAATTCCAGGACCCGCGCGTTCGCGAAGCCATCAGCTTGTTGTTCGATTTCGAATGGTCGAACAAGCAGTTGTTCTTCAGCTCTTACAAGCGCAACAGCAGCTACTTCGAAAACTCCGACATGGCGGCCCACGAGCTGCCCGACGCGGCCGAGCTGAAACTGCTCGAACCGCTGCGCGGCAAAGTGCCCGACCAAGTGTTCACCGAGGTGTTCCGCCCACCCGTGTCGTCGGGCGACGGTATGATTCGCGAGCAAAAGCGCAAGGCATACAAGCTGCTGTTGGACGCCGGCTACAAGATTGAAAACGACAAAATGGTCGGCCCCGACGGCAAGCCGCTGGCCTTCGAGTTCATGCTGTACCAACTGAACATGGAGCGCATTCTGCTGCCGTTTATGCGCAACCTGGCCGAACTGGGCATCGACATGCAGATTCGCCGCGTCGACGCCTCGCAGTTCGTCAACCGCCTACGCTCGCGCGACTTCGACATGACCAACGCCACCTGGGGCCAATCCAACTCGCCGGGCAACGAACAGCGCGAGTATTGGCATTCCAGCAGCGCCGACAGCCCCGGCAGCCGGAACTTCATCGGCCTGCGCGACCCGGCCATCGACGAGTTGGTCGACGGCCTGATTCGCTCCGACTCGCGCCAAAGCCTGATTACGCACGCACGCGCCCTCGACCGCGTGCTGCTGTGGGGCAACTATGTGATTCCCAACTACTACATCGACACCTGGCGCATCGCTCGCTGGAACAAATTCGGCCGGCCCGCCATCACGCCGAAATATGATTTTGGCCTGATGACCTGGTGGCAAACCCGCGAGACCGCCGAGGGCACCTCCCCAGCGGCAGCGCCGGCCAGCACCGACGCCGCGCCGCCCGAAGCGGCCCCACAGGATTCCCAATAAATGCTTGCCTATATTCTGCGGCGCCTGCTGCTGATCATTCCGACGCTGCTGGGCATTTTGCTGCTCAACTTCATCATCATTCAGGCCGCGCCGGGCGGGCCGGTGGAACAGATGATCGCCAAGCTGGAAGGCTTCGAAGGCGCTACCAGTCGCATCTCCGGTGGCGGCGCCGAGGTGTCGGTGGCCGGTTCCAACTACCGGGGCGCGCAAGGCCTGGACCCGGAGCTGGTGAAAGAAATCGAGAAAATGTACGGCTTCGACAAATCAGCCCCGGAGCGTTTCTGGCTGATGCTCAAAAGCTATGCCCAGCTCGATTTCGGCAACAGCTTCTTCCGCGACGCCAAGGTGGTCGACCTGATCGTGGAGAAAATGCCGGTGTCCATTTCCCTCGGGTTATGGAGCACGTTGATCATGTACCTGGTGTCCATTCCGCTGGGCATCGCCAAAGCCATGCGCAACGGCAGCACGTTTGATGTGTGGACCAGCTCGGCGATCATCGTCGGCTATGCGATTCCGGCTTTTCTGTTCGCCATTTTGCTGATCGTGCTGTTTGCCGGCGGCAGCTATTACGACTGGTTTCCCCTGCGCGGGCTGACGTCGAATAACTTCGACCAGATGAGCATGGGCGGGAAAATTCTCGACTACTTCTGGCACTTGGTGCTGCCGGTGATGGCGCTGGTGATCGGCAACTTCGCCACCCTCACCTTCCTGACCAAAAACAGCTTTCTCGACGAAATCAACAAACAGTACGTGGTCACTGCGCGGGCCAAGGGCCTGACCAACAACGCGATTCTGTACGGCCACGTCTTCCGCAACGCCATGCTGCTGATCATCGCCGGCTTCCCCGCCGCGTTTATCAGCATCTTTTTACAGGCTCGCTGATGATCGAAGTGATCTTCTCCCTCGACGGCCTGGGCTTGATGAGTTTTGAGGCGGCGATCAACCGCGACTACCCCATCGTCTTCGGCACGCTGTTTATCTTCACCTTGCTCGGGCTGGTGGTGAAGTTGATCGGCGACATCACTTACACCTTGGTCGATCCGCGCATCGACTTCGCGAATCGGGAGGGTTGAGCATGGGCATTGCATTGAAAATGTCACCCCTCAACCGTCGCCGCTTCGAACGCCTGAAAGCGCACAAGCGCGGCTGGTGGTCGCTGTGGCTGTTTCTCGTGCTGTTCGTGGCAAGCCTGGGCGCCGAGTTGATCGCCAACGACAAACCGCTGGTGGTGCATTACGACGGCGGCTGGTATTTCCCGGTATTCAAGCGCTACCCGGAAACCACGTTTGGCGGTGAGTTTCCGCTGGAGGCGAACTACAAGAGCCCGTATATCCGCGAACTGATCGCCGAAAAAGGCGGCTGGACGCTGTGGCCACCCATTCCCTACAGCTACTCCACCATCAACTACGACCTGAAAGTACCGGCGCCCGCACCGCCCTCTGCGGACAACCTGCTGGGCACCGATGACCAAGGCCGCGACGTGCTGGCGCGGGTGATTTACGGCTTCCGCATTTCCGTGCTGTTCGCCCTGACGCTGACCATTTTCAGCTCCGTGATCGGCGTGGTGACCGGCGCGCTGCAAGGCTTCTATGGCGGTTGGGTCGACCTGCTCGGCCAGCGTTTTCTGGAAGCGTGGTCGGGGCTGCCGGTGCTGTATCTGCTGATCATTCTTGCCAGCTTTGTGCAGCCCAACTTCTGGTGGCTGCTGGGCATCATGCTGCTGTTCTCGTGGATGACCCTGGTGGACGTGGTGCGCGCCGAGTTCCTGCGTGGCCGCAACCTGGAATACGTGCGCGCCGCGCGGGCGCTGGGCATGGAGAACGGCGGCATCATGTTCCGCCACATTCTGCCCAACGCGATGATTTCGACCATGACCTTTATGCCGTTCATTCTCACCGGCGCCATCGGCACGCTGACCGCGCTGGATTTTCTCGGCTTCGGCCTGCCGGCCGGCTCGCCGTCGCTGGGTGAATTGGTCGCGCAGGGTAAATCCAACACCCAGGCGCCGTGGCTTGGCATCAGCGCCTTTGCCGTGCTGGGCCTGATGCTGACCCTGTTGGTGTTTATCGGCGAGGCTGCTCGCGATGCCTTCGACCCAAGGAAATAACATGGGCCAGAACCCTAAAACACCGCCAAACACCGCGCCGGAAAATCTCATTGAAGTGCGCGACCTGGCCGTGGAATTCACCTCGGGCGCGAGCCGTCAGTGCGTGATCCAAGGCTTGAACTTTGATATTCGCCGTGGCGAAACCTTGGCGCTGGTTGGCGAAAGCGGCTCGGGAAAATCGGTGACTGCGCATTCCATTCTGCGCCTGCTGCCCTACCCGCTCGCGCGCCACCCGGCCGGCAGCATTCGCTATGCCGGACACGACCTGCTGACGGTCAACGAAAAGAAACTCCGGCACATCCGTGGCAACCGCATTGCCATGATTTTCCAAGAGCCGATGACCTCGCTGAACCCGCTGCACAACATCGAAAAGCAGATCAACGAAGTGCTGGCCCTGCACAAAGGCCTGACCGGCAAAGCCGCGACCAAACGCACCCTGGAATTGCTCGAGCTGGTGGGCATTCCCGAGCCGCACAAACGCCTCAAAGCGCTGCCCCATGAATTGTCTGGTGGGCAGCGCCAGCGGGTGATGATCGCCATGGCGCTGGCCAACGAGCCGGAGCTGCTGATCGCCGACGAGCCGACCACGGCGCTGGACGTCACCGTGCAGCTGAAAATTCTCGAACTGCTCAAAGATTTGCAGGCCCGCCTGGGCATGGCGCTGCTGCTGATTACCCACGATTTGAACCTGGTAAAACGAATTGCACACCGGGTATGTGTCATGCAGCGCGGAGTGATCGTCGAACAGGCTTCATGCGATGAACTGTTCGACAATCCGCAGCATCCCTACACCCAGGAATTGCTCGGAGCCGAGCCCAGCGGTTCGCCGGTGGCCAACGCAGCCGGCAAGCCAGTGCTCGAAGTCGAAGACCTGCGGGTGTGGTTTCCGATCAAGAAAGGCGTGCTGCGCCATACGGTCGATCATGTGAAAGCGGTGGACGGCATCAACTTCAGCCTGCCTCAGGGCCAAACCCTGGGCATTGTGGGTGAAAGCGGTTCCGGCAAATCCACCCTCGGGTTGGCGATTTTGCGGCTGATTGGCAGCAAGGGCGTCATCCGCTTTCAAGGCCAGGACATGCACGACCTGACCCAGCATCAAGTGCGGCCCTTGCGGCGGCAGATGCAGGTGGTGTTTCAGGACCCGTTTGGCAGCCTGAGCCCGCGGATGTCGGTGTGTCAGATCATTGGTGAAGGGCTGCGCATTCATAAGATGGGCAGTGAAGAAGAACAGGAGCAGGCAATAATCGATGCACTCCTGGAGGTAGGTCTGGATCCGGAAACCCGGCATCGCTACCCCCACGAGTTCTCCGGTGGGCAACGGCAGCGAATCGCCATCGCCCGGGCACTTGTGCTCAAGCCGGCGTTGATTCTGCTGGATGAACCCACCTCGGCACTGGACCGTACCGTGCAGCGCCAGGTGGTGGAATTACTGCGATCGCTGCAGCGCAAGTACAACCTGACCTATTTGTTCATCAGCCATGACCTGGCGGTGGTCAAGGCGCTGAGTCACCACTTGATGGTGGTCAAGCAAGGTCGGGTGGTGGAACAGGGGCCAGCCGAAGCCATTTTCGCCGCCCCGCAACACGTATATACGCAGCAGTTGCTGGAGGCCGCTTTCCTGGTCCCAGCCACTGCCGATTAATCCTTGAAAGCAGGAAGAGGAATAACACCATGGGTTTTCTCGCCGGTAAGCGCGTACTGATCGTCGGTGTCGCCAGCAAGCTGTCCATCGCATCCGGCATTGCTGCCGCCATGCATCGCGAGGGTGCTGAACTCGCCTTCACCTACCAGAACGAAAAGCTCAAGGGCCGCGTCGAAGAATTCGCCGCCGGCTGGGGCTCGAACGCCGACCTGTGCTTCCCGTGCGACGTGGCCAGCGACGAAGAAATTGCCAACGTATTCGTTGAGCTGGGCAAGAAGTGGGACGGCCTGGACGTGATCGTTCACTCCGTCGGTTTCGCCCCTGGCGACCAACTGAACGGCGACTTCACCGAAGTCACCACCCGTGACGGTTTCCGCATCGCCCACGACATCAGCGCCTACAGCTTCGTGGCCCTGGCCAAAGCCGGTCGCGAAATGATGAAAGGCCGCAACGGCAGCCTGCTCACCCTCTCGTACCTGGGCGCCGAGCGCACCATGCCCAACTACAACGTGATGGGCATGGCCAAAGCCAGCCTGGAAGCGGGCGTGCGTTACCTGGCAGGCAGCCTCGGCCCGGAAGGCACTCGCGTGAACTGCATCTCCGCTGGCCCGATCCGCACCCTGGCGGCTTCCGGCATCAAGAGCTTCCGCAAAATGCTCGCCGCCAACGAAGCGCAAACCCCACTGCGCCGAAACGTGACCATCGAAGAAGTCGGCAACGTCGGCGCCTTCCTGTGCTCGGATTTGGCCTCGGGCATCAGCGGTGAAATCACCTATGTGGACGGTGGCTTCAACACCACGGCCATGGGTGCCATCGAAGAGTAAGAATGTTGGTATGAAGAAGCCGCTCGATTGAGCGGCTTTTTTTGCGTTTTTGTAGGTGAGAGTGCGGTTTTCAGGTCTGGCCAATCGAGGCTAAAGCCTCTCCCACAATAAAACGACGTCTTTCCCACCATGGAATGAAACCTGTGGGAGAGGCTTTAGCCTCGATTCCTGGAAACGACGAACCCGCGCCCTACCCCCGCTCTTGAACCAACACCCAAGGCGCCACCACCACGGCCCACAGCGTCGGGTCACGGTCGAGCAAGTCCTGCGCCACCTCTGCTTCCACCTTGCTCACCACCCCATCCGCCAACCACTGCGCCACCTGGGCGCCGTTGTCTTGCGCAAACCCCATGGCCACCTCGATCAGGTCACTGCCGGGCGCTACCCACAGCAAGGCGCCACGGGCGAAGAAGGGCTGCAGCTCTTGCCAGGTGATCGGGGCGGTTTCGCCTAGCAACTTGGCGTAAAGCGGGTCAATGGCGTCGGTCATCACGGGCTCTTTTTGTTCGACAAGATGTAAATGGCGGCCAAGCCGCCGGGCGGCAATGATAGCGGCGTTTGCCGGGGGAACAAGATCGGCCTGACGCTCTGCCCGGCAGTGGCGACACGCCGTTTTTCTATACATTTATTTCGATTTAGCGACATTGCCTACAGACAGCATCAGTCGCCGCTTTTCAAGGCACAAATCGGCACTCTAAACTCCGCCGTTAAAGTTGCCAGGACCCTCGTATTCAAAGGGACTTAGGGCCGGGGATTTTCGTCTGGCGCCGCAGCTTAGGCCAACAGGGCATGAACCGCTCGCGCAGCTCGCGTGATCGGGTCTTACAAAAAAACGAAAAAACATAAGAGTGGAGCACTATGAACAAGGCTACTAAGCAACTGTTTGCAGCCATGGCTATGGCCGGCGTCGCCAGCTATTCACTAGCAGCTGACACCATCAAAATCGGCCTGGCTGGCCCGGTTACCGGCGCGGTCGCTCAATACGGCGAGATGCAGTTCATCGGTGCCAAAATGGCTATCGAACAAATCAACAAGGCTGGCGGCGTAAACGGCCAGCAGCTCGAAGGCGTGGTGTACGACGACGCTTGCGACCCGAAACAAGCCGTGGCCGTGGCCAACAAAATCGTTAACGACGAAGTGAAATTCGTGGTTGGCCACCTGTGCTCCAGCTCCACTCAGCCGGCTTCGGACATTTACGAAGACGAAGGCATTCTGATGATTACCGCGGCCTCGACCAGCCCGGAAATCACCGCCCGTGGTTATCAGCTGGTGTTCCGCACCATCGGTCTGGACAGCCTGCAAGGCCCAACCGCCGGCAACTTCATTGCTGACCACATCAAGCCAAAAACCGTTGCGGTCATCCACGACAAGCAGCAATACGGTGAAGGCATCGCCACTGCCGTTAAGCAAACCCTGGAAGCCAAAGGCGTGAAAGTCGCGCTGTTCGAAGGCATCAACGCCGGCGACAAAGACTTCTCGGCCATGATCTCCAAGCTGAAACAAGCCAACGTCGATTTCGTTTACTACGGCGGCTACCACCCGGAACTCGGCCTGCTGCTGCGTCAGTCGGCTGAGAAAGGCCTGAAAGTTCGCTACATGGGCCCAGAAGGCGTGGGTAACAAAGAGCTGTCGGCCATCGCTGGTCCTGCTTCCGAAGGCTTGCTGGTTACCCTGCCGAAGTCGTTCGACCAAGACCCGAAAAACCAGGCCCTGGTTGAAGCGTTCAAAGCCAAGAAAGAAGACCCTACCGGTCCTTTCGTGTTCCCGGCTTACGCAGCGGTACAAGTGATTGCCGAAGGCATCAAGAAAGCCGGCGACACCGACACCGCCAAGGTAGCGGCCGCCCTGCGCGCCAACACCTTCAACACCCCGACTGGCGACCTGAGCTTCGACGCCAAAGGCGATCTGAAAGACTTCAGCTTCGTGGTCTATGACTGGCACGCTGACGGCACCAAAACAGAAGCCAAGTAAGTAACAAGCCGCAACCCGAAGCCCACTGCACACGCAGTGGGCTTTGTTTTAAGAGGTAAACGGGTCCACGCTCAGCCACAAGCGAATGAGCGCCGCCCACGCGAAAGCTTCAAAACCCCAATCCCCAGCTAAATAGCAAGGCAGACCGCCACTGGCAGGTCTGAGCGGCGCGAGCCGACCCCGCACGGGGCGAAGCACAAGGCGTGCTTCGTGATGGAAGCGATTGACCACACCGCTTGGCTGGAACCCCAGCTAACTGTGCCCACACCGAGTGGATGCAGCCGTAACCGGCCTGCAGGGAACATCTCGACCTGACAGAGCTATCGAGTCGCGCAACAGGTTTTGCAAGTTTTCAGGAGAGTTCTGATGCCTGACATCTACCATTTCTTACAGCAGCTGGTTAATGGCTTGACCATTGGCAGCACGTACGCCCTGATCGCCATCGGTTACACGATGGTGTACGGCATTATCGGCATGATCAACTTCGCCCACGGCGAGGTGTACATGATCGGTTCCTACATCGCCTTTCTGGTGATCGCCGGCCTGACCATGATGGGCCTGGACAGCCTGCCGATTATTCTGATCGCGGCGTTCGCGGCCACCATCATTGTCGCCAGCGCCTACGGCTACAGCATTGAACGGGTCGCGTACCGACCGCTGCGCGGCAGCAACCGTTTGATCCCGCTGATTTCGGCAATCGGTATGTCGATATTTCTGCAGAACGAGGTCTTGCTCGCGCAGAACTCGAAAGACAAAGCGATTCCAAACCTGATCCCCGGCAACTTCGTATTTGGCGAGAGCACCATGAACGGTGTGGTCATCTCCTATATGCAGGTGCTGATTTTCGTCGTCACGTTCCTGGTGATGGCCGGCCTCACGGTGTTCATCTCCCGCTCCCGCCTGGGCCGCGCCTGCCGCGCCTGCGCCGAGGACATCAAGATGGCCAACCTGCTGGGCATCAACACCAACAACATCATTGCCCTGACCTTTGTCATCGGCGCCACCCTGGCGGCCGTTGCGGCGGTATTGCTGGGCATGCAGTACGGCGTGATCAACCCGAACCTGGGCTTCCTGGCCGGCATCAAGGCCTTTACCGCAGCGGTACTCGGCGGCATCGGCAGCATTCCGGGCGCCATGCTTGGCGGTCTGGTGTTGGGTGTGGCTGAAGCGTTTGGTGCCGACATTTTCGGCGACCAATACAAAGACGTGGTGGCGTTCAGCCTGTTGGTGCTGGTGCTGTTGTTCCGCCCGACCGGCATTCTCGGTCGCCCGGAGGTTGAAAAAGGTATGACCAGTTCTATTAAAGCCAAACAGCTCAAGACGGCGTTTTTCAGCGCCCTGCTGGTGCTGGCCGTGGCCTACCCGATTCTGGGCCTGAAGCTGAACATCGTCGGCATCAAGCTGGAAGTGCACGGCGCCAGCGCGCCGGTGCTGTGGACCATTTTTGCCTGCGCCATCGGCATGTTTTTCTGGCAGTTGTTCCGCACCCAGTTGGGCAATGCCTGGGACGCCGTGCCGAAAGTGCCGGGCGTGCCGTCGTCGGCTACCAACTTCCTGACCCTGCCCTCGACCCAGCGCTGGTTCGTGCTGGCCCTGGTGGTGGTGGCGCTGGTGTGGCCATTCTTCGGTTCGCGCGGCGCGGTGGACATCGCCACGCTGATTTTGATTTACGTGATGCTCGGCCTCGGCCTGAACATTGTGGTCGGCCTGGCGGGTCTGCTCGACCTGGGTTACGTCGGCTTCTACGCCGTCGGCGCCTACAGCTACGCCCTGCTCTCGCACTACTACGGCTTCGGTTTCTGGCTGTGCCTGCCGATTGCCGGCCTGATGGCGGCGCTGTTCGGCTTCTTGCTGGGCTTCCCGGTGCTGCGTCTGCGCGGGGACTACCTGGCCATTGTCACCTTGGGTTTCGGCGAGATCATCCGCATTCTGCTGCGTAACCTCACCGAGCTCACCGGCGGCCCGAACGGCATCAGCAACATCGACAAACCGACCCTGTTCGGCCTGAGCTTCGAGCGCAAGGCGGCGGAAGGCCTGCAAACCTTCCACGAATACTTCGGCATCGCCTACAACTCGATCTACAAAGTGATCTTCCTGTACCTGGTGGCCTTGCTGCTGGTGTTGGTCGCGCTGTTCGTCATCAACCGCCTGCTGCGCATGCCCATCGGCCGTGCGTGGGAGGCGCTGCGTGAAGACGAAATCGCCTGCCGCGCCCTGGGCATGAACCCGACTGTGATCAAACTCTCCGCCTTCACCCTCGGTGCCTGCTTCGCCGGTTTCGCCGGCAGCTTCTTTGCCGCGCGCCAAGGCCTGATCACCCCGGAGTCGTTCACCTTCCTGGAGTCGGCAACCATTCTGGCCATCGTCGTGCTCGGCGGTCTGGGCTCGCAGCTGGGGGTGATTCTGGCCGCCATCGTGATGATTCTGCTGCCCGAACTGATGCGTAACTTCAGCGAGTACCGGATGCTGCTGTTCGGTGCCCTGATGGTGTTCATGATGATCTGGCGTCCACAGGGCTTCTTGCCCATGCAGCGCCCGCACTTGGAGTTGAAGCAATGAGCCGCCCGATTCTTGAAGTAAGCGGCCTGTGCATGCGCTTCGGCGGTCTGTTGGCCGTCAACGGTGTGGGCCTGACCGTGCAAGAGAAACAAGTGGTGTCGATGATCGGCCCGAACGGCGCCGGCAAAACCACGGTGTTCAACTGCCTGACCGGTTTCTACAAACCCACCAGCGGCACCATCCTGCTCGACGGTGAAGCCATTCAGGGGCTGGCCGGCCATGAAATCGCCCGCAAGGGCGTGGTGCGTACGTTCCAGAACGTGCGCCTGTTCAAAGACATGACCGCCATTGAAAACCTGCTGATTGCCCAGCACCGGCACATCAACACCAACTTCCTGGCCGGTCTGTTCAAGACTCCTGCGTTTCGCAAAAGCGAGCGTGAAGCCATGGAGTTTGCCGCGCACTGGCTGGATAAGGTCAACCTCACCGAGGTCGCCAACCGCCCGGCCGGCACGCTGGCGTACGGGCAGCAACGCCGCCTGGAAATTGCCCGCTGCATGATGACCCGCCCTCGCCTGCTGATGCTCGACGAGCCGGCGGCCGGTCTCAACCCGAACGAAACCGAAGAGCTCAAGCAGCTCATCGGCGTGCTGCGCGACGAATACAACGTCACGGTGCTGCTGATCGAACACGACATGAAACTGGTCATGAGCATTTCCGACCACATCGTCGTGATCAACCAGGGCACACCGCTGGCCGATGGCACTCCGGAGCAGATTCGCGACAATCCGGAAGTGATCAAAGCCTATTTGGGGGAAGCGTAACCATGCTGTATTTCGACAACGTTTCCACCTTCTACGGCAAGATCCAAGCGCTGCATAACGTCAACGTGCAAGTGCACAAAGGCGAGATCGTCACCCTGATCGGCGCCAACGGCGCCGGCAAGTCGACCCTGCTGATGACCCTGTGCGGTTCGCCGCGTGCCGCCAGCGGCAGCATTCGCTACCAAGGCGAAGAACTGGTGGGCCTGGAATCCAGCGAGATCATGCGCAAAAGCATTGCCGTGGTGCCTGAAGGCCGCCGCATCTTTGCCCGCCTGACCGTTGAAGAAAACCTGGCCATGGGCGGCTTCTTCACCGACAAAGGCGACTATCAGGAACAGCTCGACAAAGTGCTGCACCTGTTCCCGCGCCTGAAAGAGCGCTACAGCCAGCGCGGCGGCACCATGTCCGGCGGCGAACAGCAAATGCTCGCCATCGGCCGTGCGCTGATGAGCAAGCCGCAGCTGCTGCTGCTCGACGAGCCATCGCTGGGCTTGGCACCGATCATCATCCAGCAGATTTTCCAGATCATCGAACAGCTGCGCCAAGACGGTGTGACGGTGTTCCTGGTGGAACAAAACGCCAACCAGGCGCTGAAGATTGCTGACCGGGCGTATGTGCTGGAAAACGGGCATGTCGTTATGGAAGGCACGGGGGAGGCGCTGCTCACCGACCCGAAAGTGCGCGACGCCTACCTGGGCGGTTGACCTCAAAAAGCATCGCGGCTGAAGCCGCTCCCACAGACCGCACATACCCTGTGGGAGCGGCTTTAGCCGCGATGCTCTTGATCCATTCAAACCAGGAAAAAATTATTTTCCGTCCCCTGTAACAACCCCCCGCCTCGTTTCTCTACTTCACTAAGCAGGCCACTACGGCTTGTTTCCTCCCACTGAAGAGAGACACTTCCATGAACAACAAAAACCGCCCTCTGCATACCGCCGCCCTCGCTCTGGCCTTGGGCAGCGCATTGAGCATCGCCGCCGCGCCTATGGTTGCCCATGCCGATGACAGCAAAGGCGAAAAATGTTTTGGCGTTTCCATGAAGGGTAAAAACGATTGCGCAGCAGGCGCAGGCACCACCTGTGCTGGCACGTCCACCAAGGACTACCAAGGCAGCGCCTGGAAACACGTACCGGCTGGCACCTGCGAAAAAACCGCCAGCCCGACCTCCCCGACCGGCTTCGGTCAGATGGCAGCGTTTAAAGAAAAAGCCTAAGTACACGGGGCGCGCCGTCATGAATCAGTCCGTTATCGCTCCGAGCGGCGCGCCTCTCGCTTCTGTTTCAAACCTGCCCGCGCGTGCGGGCTTGGGTTTGAAGTCCCAGCATTACCAAGCCATTCTCGCCAGCCTGCCCGCCATTGGTTTCTTCGAAATTCATGCGGAAAACTACATGGTCGCCGGCGGCCCTTGTCATCACTACCTCGGGCAGATTCGCCAGCATTACCCGCTGTCGCTGCACGGGGTCGGGTTGTCGATTGGCGGCGCCGAGCCGCTGGATCGCGACCACCTGCAACGCCTCGCCACCCTGCTGGAACGCTACGAGCCTGCGGCGTTTTCCGAGCACCTGGCCTGGTCCAGCCACGGGCCCACGTACCTGAACGATCTGCTGCCCGTGGCCTACGACGAACCGACGCTGGCGCGCGTGTGCGAACACATCGACCACACGCAAACCGTGCTCAAGCGCCGCATGCTGCTCGAAAACCCCGCCACCTACGTCGAGTTCACCGCCTCAAGCTTGAGCGAGGCCGCGTTTATCCGCGACGTGGTGCAGCGCACCGGCTGCGGCCTGCTGCTGGACGTCAACAACCTGTACATCTCGTGCATCAACCACCAGCGCGACGTGCAGGCTTATCTCAACGAACTGCCGTTGCACGCTGTGGAGCAGATTCACCTCGCTGGCTTTGCCGAAGACCGCGACAGCAGCGGCGCCCGCCTGTTGATCGACAGCCACGGCGCGCCGGTAGACCACGCCGTGTGGCAGCTGTACGCCGAACTCATCGCCCGCCTCGGCCCTCTGCCGACGTTGATCGAACGCGACAACGACGTGCCGCCGCTGGACCACCTGCTAGCCGAAGCGCACATGGCCGAACGCGTACTGGCGCGGAGCACCGCGCGATGAGCGTGCAAGCCGAGTTCGAGCACGCCCTGCTGAGCGACGAGCTCATCACGCCGAGCGGGCTGCACACTTACAACGGCTCCGACCCGGCGGCGCGTTTCGCCGTGTACCGCAACAACGTGCTCAGCTCGCTGATCAATGCCCTGGCCGATACCTTTCCCGTTGTGCAGCAGTTGGTCGGCGAGGCGTTTTTCCGCGCCATGGCGGCGGTGTACGTAAAAGCCAATCCGCCTTCCTCGTGCCTGTTGGTGCACTACGGCAGCGACTTTCCGTTGTTTATAGAAACCTTCGAGCCTGCCGCCACGCTGCCGTACCTCGCAGACATGGCGCGACTGGAAGCCTTGCGGGTGCAGGCTTACCACGCGGCTGATGCCGAGCCCGTCGCGCATGAGGTGCTAGCCGGCGCGCTAGGCGACAGCGAGCGTCTGGGCGATGTGCGGTTTCAGTTGCACGCCTGCGTTCACTTGCTGACGTCGGCTTACGGGGTGCGCTCGCTATGGGCCGCGCATCAGGGCGAGTTGGCCATCGAGCAGGTTGACCTTGGCAGCGCCGAACATTGCCTGGTGCTGCGTCAGCACCTCGACGTGCTGGTGATCGGCATCGACGCCGACAGCGCCGGCTTTATTGGCCGGCTGCTGAATGGCCAGACCTTCGCCGACGCGGCGCAATCCTGCGCGCCGGATGTCGACCTCGGCGCCGCACTGGCCCTGCTGATTTCCCACGGCGCGATCACCGCGCTTTCTTACCGAGCAACCCCATGAACATCCAACGCCTGATCGACCTGTTCGAAAAAATTCCCCACAGCCTGATCGCCTTTATCGCGCGGTTTTCCATTGCGGCGGTGTTCTGGCGATCCGGCCAAACCAAGGTCGAGGGCTTTGCCGTCGACCTGGTGAGCGGCACCTTTGTCTACGACAACCCGCACCTGGCCGACTCGACCGTTCCGCTGTTCACCAGTGAATACGCGCTGCCGCTGATTCCGCCCGAAACGGCGGCGTACCTCGCCACGTTCAGCGAGCACCTATTCCCGGTGCTGATTCTGATGGGCCTGGCCACACGCTTTTCCGCCCTGGCACTGCTGGGCATGACGCTGACGATTCAGCTGTTTGTCTACCCCGACGCCTACCCCGTGCACGGCACCTGGGCGGCGATTTTGCTGCTGCTGATGGCGCGCGGGCCTGGCGTGCTGTCCATCGACCACCTGCTGGCGCGGCGCCACAGAACGGCGCGAACCCTGTAGCATTACCGCCCCTCGCCAGCCAGTGAAGACCGGGCCCGTCCATGTCAGTCGAAGTTTCCGCCGCCGCCACCACCGATGACCGTGGCGATTTCCTTGCCCTCGTGGAAAAAAGCCTGGTGCAGAACACCTTGGTCAAGGTGCTGCTGAGCAAATACCACGGCGAGGAAACCGAGCTGCAACGGGTGGCAATCCGTCCGGTGACCGTGCGCGGCCAGGCGTGTTTGTCGTTCGTGTACACCTACAAAACCCGCGACATCACCAAGAATTTCCCCCACGCCGAGGCCCTGGCCCTAATCGCCGACTTACTGCCGGCCGCGTTCAAAAACGCCCACCTGCTGTCGCTCACCGACGACGTGCAACTGACCTTCGGCAAGAAAAACAAAAGCCGGCTTTTCATGGGCAAGGCTGTGGAACGCGAAGGCGCCCAGGCCGGCCATGACCGCGAGAAAAAACGTTTTCTGGAGCTGACGCGCCCGTTCCTCACCGACCTCGGCGTGACCACCGCCAAGCACGAACTGGTGCCAGCGATGGCGCGCAAGTGGAAGCAGATCAATAAGTTCGTCGAAGTGTTTTCCCACGCCCTGGCCAGCTCGCCGCTGCAACAACGCGGCGCCGACGAGGCCATTCACGCGGTGGACTTCGGCTCCGGCAAGGGCTACCTGACCTTCGCCATGCACGACTACCTGCGCAACAGTCTCGGCCGTCAGGGCAAGGTCACCGGCGTGGAATTGCGCGAAGACATGGTGCGCCTGGGCAACGACGCCGCTGCGCGTCTGGAGCAACCGGGCCTGAGCTTCGAGCACGGCGACGTGCGCACGTACACGCCAGCCGCCATCGACATCATGATCGCCCTGCACGCCTGCGACGTAGCCACCGACTACGCCATCCACCTGGGTATTCGCAGCGACGCCTCGATCATCATGTGCTCGCCGTGCTGCCACAAACAGATCCGCCCACAGATGCAAACCCCGGCGCTGCTGCGGCCCATGCTGCAATACGGCGTGCACCTGGGCCAGGAAGCCGAAATGGTCACCGACAGCCTGCGCGCCCTGCTGCTCGAAGCCTGCGGCTATGAAACCAAAGTGTTCGAATTCGTCTCGCTGGAACACACCAACAAAAACAAAATGATCCTCGCCGTGAAACGCCCCGAACCGGTAGACCCGGCGCCGGTGATGGAGCGGATTCAAGGGATCAAAACGTTTTACGGGATTCAGGAGCAGTGTCTGGAGACGCTGCTTAGGGCCGATCAGCGCGTTTGACCCCACCCTCACCCCCTCTCCCAGAGGTAGAGGGGAGAGGAAATCCTGCGAGCACCTCGATATGCCCCCTCTCCCCTCGCGGGAGAGGGTTGGGGTGAGGGGGGACGTTAAGGCGCCACGGTCGTCAACCGATCCAACTCCCCCCGCCGCTCTTCAAACCACGCCAACAAATAATCCGCCAACACCTGCGTGCGCTTGGGCAGCCCGTGCTGATAGGCATGCACCAGAAACACCGGGCTGATGCGCGTCTGGTAATCGCGCAGCAGCCACACCAGCGTGCCGTCGAGCAATTCCTGATGCACCAGGTACGAGGGCAACCGCGCAATCCCCGCCCCGCCCAGGCAGGCTTTTTTCAGCAAGCTGTAGTGGTTGCTGGCAAACGGGCCGTTTACTTGCACACGGGTTAACTCATGCTGGCGGTGGTACAGCCACTCCTCGGCGCCGCTGTAGTGGCTGTTGAGCAAGCACACCTGCTCACTCAACGCCTGCGGCTCGCGCACTTGGCCGTGGGCCGCCAGGTACGCCGGGCTGGCGCAGGTCAGTTCCTGCATCGACAACAACGGCCGCGCCACCAGGCGATCATCACTCTGCTCGCCGCTGCGAATGGCCAGGTCGAAACCATCGGCAACCAGATCGCGGTAGCTGTTGCTCAGCTCCAGCTCGATGCGAATGTGCGGATAGGCGCGGGCGAACTCCAGTTGCAGGGCGTCGAAAAAGGTATCGCCCAGCGACACCGGCGCTGTAATGCGCACCACGCCGCTCGCCTCTTCCTGCAAGCGCGCCAGGGTCTGCCGCGCCCGCGTCGCTTGCGCCACCAACGCCTGCGCTTCCGGCAACAAGGCTGCGCCCGCAGCGGTCAGCGACAATCGCCGTGTGGTGCGGTGCAGCAAGCTGATGCCCAAGCCCTGCTCCAGCAAGCCAATACGCTTGGACAGCTGCCCCTTGCTGCACCCCAACCGCAGCGCGGCGGCGGTAAAGCTGCCGGCCTCCACCAGCGTGGCGAAGGCCGCCAGATCATCCATTTCACTCATGGCGATTGTTTCCCAGCGAGAACCAAAGGTTTCCAATTAGACGGATTATCGCTTACAAACTGCCGTCCTACACTGCGTCCCACACCCACCCCCGAGGAGCAGTGCCATGAAAATTATCCTGATCGGTGCCAGCGGCACCATTGGCCAAGCCGTTGAACGTGAACTGGCCGAGCGCCATGAAGTGATTCGCGTCGGTCGCAGTAGCGGCGACTTCCAGGTCGACATCCGCGACGCCGCCTCCATCCGCCAGTTGTTCGAACAAACCGGCCGCTTCGATGCGCTGGTCAGCACCACCGGTTCCGTGCACTTCGGCGCGCTGGCCGACCTCCAAGCCGAGCAGTTCGCCATCGGCCTGAACGACAAGCTGATGGGCCAGGTAAACCTGCTGCTAATCGGCCGCGAATTCATCAACGACGGCGGCTCGTTCACCTTCACCTCCGGCATCCTCAGCGACGACCCCATCGTTGCCGGCGCCTCGGCCAGCATGGTTAACGGCGCACTCAATAGCTTCGTCAAAGCCGCCGCCATCGAACTGCCGCGCGGCCTGCGCGTGAACGTAGTCAGCCCCAACGTGCTGGTGGAATCCATGGACAGCTACGGCCCGTTCTTCCGTGGCTTCAAGCCGGTGCCGGCAGCGGACGTTTCTCTGGCCTACTCGAAAAGCGTGGAAGGCAAGCAAACCGGGCAGGTTTATACCGTCGGGTGAGTGACGGGCCCCACGATGCTGAAGCCCCCAGTTTTCTGTAGGAGAGGCTTCAGCCTCGATGCTTTTCAATCCGCGCTCCGCTCTTGTGCCAACGCAGACCCATGGGTAACGTGGCCGCACTTTCCAGGAGACCCTCCCGATGCGCGCCGTTCGCCCTCTGCTGTTTGCCCTGCTGCCCCTGTTCGCCAGTTGCGCCATGTTTGACCAACAGGACGAAACACTCGGTCTCGCCCGGCACCCGCATGCAGGGCGAACTAAGCGTCAGCAACGGCAAGCTGCTGCTGCGCCCGTGCCAGGAACAGCGCCGCTTCGTCATCAACGACAGCGGCAACACCGGCCTGCTGCAAGAGTCCGCCGCCCTGCTCGACACCCGCGACGCCACCCTGTTCGCCGACGTCAGCGGCAACCTCGGCGCCAGCCCCGTGGCCGGCACCGACGGCCAACTGAACCTCACCCGCCTGTACCGCGTGCAACGTGAAGGCCACGGCTGCGACGACCCCAACTTCAAACGCCAAATGCTGCGCGCCAGCGGCCACGAGCCGGACTGGAGCGTGAGCGTCAACGCCAAAGGCATGGTGCTCGAGCGTCCCAACCAGGAACCGTTGGCCCTGCCCTATTTGGAAGAACAATTGCCCAACGGCCGCTTCAACCTCACCAGCGAAGCCAACGGCTTGCGCATAGAGCTGTGGGTGGCCCCGCAACGCTGCGTCGACAGCGCCACCGGCGCCGTGCAGTTTCTGTCCGCCGAGCTGCGCAGCAATGGCAAAGTAGAACGCGGCTGCGCCTATTTCGGCGGCTCGCGCACGCAATAAAACGCCTCGCCTTTCACCGTTTTTTCACATCGATTTGATCAACGCTTCACCGGCCGATTCCTAGCATGGGTGCCCTTACTTGAGGGGCTTTCATGCGTACGTCTTATCGTCTGGTGGTTGCTGTTGCGGGGTTTATCGCGCTGGTGGGCGTGGGGCTGCTCGTCCATTTCCGCCACGCCCAGGCCGCGCCGGTTGAAGTATTCAGCGCCGCGCAAAACGAAACCTGGGCGCGGCCGGTAGACAGCAGTTTCAAACTCTTCGAAATGTCCCCCACCCTCTACCGCAGCGCCCTGCCCAAGCCGCAAAACCTGGCGGTGCTAGAACAGCTGCAATTGCGCACCGTGGTCAGCCTGAGCAAGGAAGACGACCGCCAGTGGCTAGGCAACAGCGGCATCACCTTAATCAGCATTCCCCTGCACGCCGACCGCGTAAACGACGCCGACGTACTGCGCGTGCTCAACACCCTGCAACTGGCCGAAACCCGCGGCCCGGTGCTGATGCACTGCAAACACGGCAGCGACCGCACTGGCCTGATGGGCGCGATGTTCCGCACGGTGATTCAAGGCTGGAGCAAACAGGAAGCCCTGAGCGAAATGCTCAACGGCGGCTATGGGCAGGCCGACGACATGGACGATGCGCGCCGCTATGTGGAGCGGGCGGACGTGGACAAATTGCGTGAGGCGTTGACGAACGGGCGGTGTGATACGTCGTTGGTGTCGACGTGTTATGTGAAGGGGTGGTTTAACGCGGCGACGTCGACGGCTGTTCGGTGAGGGTGACGGGTGGTGTCCGTTGTGCCACTGGGCGCGAAACAAAACGTTCAGCGCGTGCGGTAATGAATACCTGCGCGGATCTACCGTGTACGGCTTGAAATTCTGGATCCCCGCGTTCGCGAGGATGACAGAGGTGTTTGGACAATCCACCGTCATCCCCGCGCAGGCGGGGATCCAGAGTTCCACGTCTGGCTCAGTTTTGAGTCTTCATTCATTACTGCGTGAGCTGAACGCCAAATGCAGTAGATCGAAATCTCGCGGCTAAAGCGGAATGCCGCCCAGCCGCTCCTATAGGTTGTGCGATTTCTGTGGGAGCGGCTTTAGCCGCGATGCGATTCCGGCCGCTGCCGCCATCCAAACCCACTGCACAAAACTTCCAGACGCCCATTTCCCACCTTGGCATACTGACTCACCCCTCCTCCTGTCTGGTCCCCCCGCCATGGCCGATAGCAACTGGATCGATCTCAGCCAAGACGCCGACACCGGCATCGAGACCATCCGCGCGCATTTCCGGGGCCATGCCTACGACCCGCACTGGCACGACAGCTACCTGATCGGCGTCACCGAGCAAGGAGTGCAGCAGTTCAGTTGCCGCCAGCAGCGCCACAACAGCACCCCCGGCCAGGTGTTTATGCTCGAGCCCGGCGAGATTCATGACGGCACCGCGCCGTCCGAGGAAGGCTTCACCTATTCCATGCTCTATCTCGACCCGCAGTGGCTGGAGCGCGAGCTGCACGCCCTGTTCGAGCAGGCGCCCAGCGATTGCCAGCCGGGGTTCGAGCAAACGTTGATCGGCGACCGGCCGCTGGCCCAGGCCACGCTGAATGCGTTCCAGGCGTTGCATGGCAACGAATTGCGCATCGTGCGGCAGACGGCGCTGGATGATCTGCTCGGGCAAATGACCGCGCATTTGCATTGGCGCAAGCCGCAAGGCCTCGACCCGCGCTTGCCGCTGGTGGCGCAGCGGGCGCGGGATTATTTACATGCCCATGTGCACGACGACATCGGGCTGGACGACCTGGCGCGCATCAGCGGTGTCGACCGTTTCCGCCTCAGCCGCGCGTTCAAGGTCGCGTTTGGCATGGCGCCCCATGCCTATCTCATTCAGTTGCGCCTGAGCAAAGCCCGGCACCTGCTGGCTCGGGGCGAAACGCCCGCCCAGGTGGCCAGCGCCCTTGGTTTTGCCGACCAAAGTCATCTCGGCCGCTGGTTCCGTCGGGCGTATCGGCTGACCCCGGCGGACTACCGCAAGCGCTGCACAAATCATCCAGACTGAACCTCGCCCGCCTGCAACCCTTACGGCTCCTGAATCCGCCTGGAGCCCATCGTGGACTTGCTGCCCTTTCTGCTTTTCGCCCTCGTCGCCTCCATAACGCCTGGCCCCACCAACCTGTTGGTGCTCAGTAACAGCGCCCGCTTTGGTCTGCTCGCGGCCGTGCCCTTGGTGCTGGCCGCCTGCGCCAGTGCGGCCCTGTTGGTGTTGCTGGTGGGTGTGGGCATTGGCGATGCGCTGACTCGCCATCCGCTTGTGCAGCAAGCGATGGCGTGGGCGGGCATTGCCTGGCTGAGCTACCTGGCCTGGCAGATTTTCCGCAGCCCGGCGGTGGGTCTGGACAATGCCCGCCAGCAACCAGGCAAGCGCCTGAGCATGGCGGCAGCGGCCGGTTTGCAGGTGGTGAATCCGAAAACCTGGATGATGGCGCTGGCGGTGGTTGGGGTGTTTGCCGCCCATGCGCCGGACAAAACCAGCCGCGTGGCGCTGCTGGCCTTGCTGTTCTTTCTGGTCGCGATTCCGTGCCTCGGCGTGTGGGCGGCGTTGGGCCGGGGCGTGACGCGCTTTTGCCGCACCGACGCCGGCATGCGTCGGTTCAATCAGGTGATGGCGTTGCTGTTGCTGGCCTCGGCGTGGCTGAGCTTGTTGGCGTAGATCGCATCTCGCCCCCTCTCCCGTTCACGGGAGAGGGCTGGGGTGAGGGGGCCTTTGCTTTACGTGCCGGTCAAAAAGTCGCGCTTGTAGAAAATATCCAGCGAACTGGCCAGGCCACTGGCGGCTTCCACGTACACCCGTTTGGTCAGTTCGTAGCGCAGGGCGATGGTGCTCGCTGGCTCGAACACGCCAACGCCGTAACGAAGGCTCAGACGTTCAGACAGATTGCCGCTGGCGACGACGCTGGTGGTCGCGCCGCTGCCGCCAGTGTCGAGCTGGAAGTCGCTGATGCCCAGGCGCTGCGCCATTTCCGTGGTCACCGATGAGCTGCCCATCAAGCCCAGGCCCAACGCCGCTTCGGCGAGCATATTGTTGTCGCCGCTGCCGCTGCTGGCCGGGCGTCCCAGTACCAGATACGACAGCGCCTGCTGCTGACTCGTGGCCGGTTCGGAAAACACTTCCGTGGTCGGCTGCTCGGCGTTGCCGCTGATGCGCAGGCCGGCCGTCACGCTGTCGACCTGGCGCACCGCCTCGACGTCGAGGTACGGCTGGTCAATCGGCCCGGCAAACAGCAGCCGTGCGCGGCGCAGGTTCAGGCGCTGGCCGTAGGCGCGGTAACGGCCTTTTTTCAGCGTCAGCTCGCCGCGTGTGTCGAGGTTGTCGCCCATGTGCAGGCGCCCGCCCAGTTCGGCAGTCAGGCCAAAACCACTGAAGGTCAGCGGCGGCTCGCCTTCGGCGGCACCTACGTCAATGTCGATATCCATCGCCATGGCCTGCGTTTGCCGCGCTTCGGGGTCGTGCACGCCGACCACTTGCGCATCGTCAGAAACCTTCACAGTTGACGGCGGCAACTGGCGAATTTCGATGGCGCCACGGGGCACGCGCACTTTGCCTTGCACCGCCAGACGTTCATCGGCCAGGCGCAGGTTGAGGTCCGGGTGCACTTCCAGGTTGGCGTACGGTTCCACGATCACTGGCAGGCGACTGCCGCGCAGTTGCATGTCCATATTCAGGCCTGCGTTCCACGTCAGTTGCCCGCTTAGGCTGCCCTCGCCTGCTTCGCCGCTGCGCCAGTTGCTGGTCAGTTGCAGGCGCTCGCCGACGATCAACGCCTCTGCCTTCAAACCCTGGACGCTGACCGGCAATCCGCTGCCCGCCACCTCGCCGTCTTCGATCAGCAAGCGGCCGTTGATTTGCGGCGCCAGCAAGCCGCCAGACAACGTGCCGCTGCCGTTCAGATGCCCGTTCAGGCGCTCGACCATGGGGACAAAGGGCCGCGCCACGCTGAGGTCGAGGCCCGCCAGTTCAAAGGTGCCGGACAGCGGCTTGCTCATCGGCCGTGGGTCGATCTGTGCGCGCAGGGTCAACTGGCCCAATTTGGCGCCATGGAAATCCAGCTGCGAGTCGATGCGTTGCGGGCGCAGTTGGCTGGTGAGCAGGAAGCGGTCGTAGGGCAAGTCCAGCCAATGACCGTTGTCGCGGACGCGAAAGTTGCCGGCACCCAGGTCCAGGCGCACATCGCCGCTAGGCCCGTTGGCGGGCAAGTCGAGGGACAGGTCGGCGTTGAGTTGCCCTTGCCAGGCGAAGTCCGCCGGCCACCACTGCGCCAGGGTTTGCATGGGGAAATCGCGCAGGCGCCAGCGCAAGCGCGGTTCGGGCATCAGCCGTTGCTCGTCGCCACACAAGCTGGCCGCACCACTCAGCCAACAGTTCGCGCCCAGGCTCAACTGGCCGTTGGCCAAGCGTTGCAGCGTGGCGGCTTGTTGCAGCGTCCACACCTGCCCGGCCGTTTCAACGCGGCCGCTGGCGATGCGTCCACGCCAGTCGAAATTCGGCGCCAGGGTGCCGTCGGCGGCGATATTCAGTTTGAGTTTGTCACCAGTGAGGTCGAGGGCCACACGCTGCTGCTGGCGGTTGCCGCTGCCGACCAGGTGAAGGCGGCCAAGGTCGGTGTCGCCGTTTCTGATCGCCGTGCCCGTCAGTTCCAGGTTGCCGCGCTGTTGACTGTCGAGTGCGCCGGCAACGTCGAGCGTGGCGATTTTTTGCTGTTGATAGGCCAACTGGGTACCGCGCAGTTTCAGCTGACCTTGCGGCGCTTGCAGGCTGCCGGCGAGGTCGAGCTGGCCATTCAACTGGCCCGCCAGTTGCGGCCAGAGTTGACCGAGGCGTGGCATGGCCAGGGTCAGTTTGCCGGCCAGGCGTTGATCAAGGCTGCCCTGCCCCTGCACGCGGTTGTCGCCCAGGCGGATGTTGAGCTTGTCCACGCTCCAGCGTTCACCGGCGCCAGCCGCTTGCACCTGAACCACGGCGGGTTGGCCGCGCAGGCGACCGTTGAGGTCGAGGTCGGCAGTCAGCTTCAGCTGCTCGCGGTATTCGCCCTGGCTGACCAAGGTGCCGCCGAGTGTGCCGGGCAGCTCGGCCAGCCAATAGGCGGGGTCGAGCTGGCTGAGCTGCAAGCGGCTGTCCCAGCGAATGCCATCGACAAAACCCAGGGTCACCTGCCCTTCGGCTTTGCCCTGCCCGGCTTGCAGTTGCAGGCTGACTAAATGCACCTGACTGAGGTCGCCACTCACCGGGCTGCTCAGGCTGAACGCGCCGGCCGGCCCGTTGAGCTCGGCGGCGAAATGGCCAAGGTAGTTGCCGTCCTGAAAATGCACCTGCCCGGCCAAGGTGTGCAGCGTGACGGCGGGCTCCTCCACCTCGGGCAACAGGCGGCGCCAGGGGAAGTCCAGCCAGGTGAAGTCGGCGTCGGCGGTAAAGGCGTCTTGCCAATCCAGGCGGCCATTGACGGTGACGTGCTGGTTGTCCGCCGCTTGCAACGTCAGGGCTTGGATATCGGCGCCACTGGCGGTGACGAGCCCGGCCAGGGTCAGCGGAATATCGCCGTTCTGCGCCGCCAGCGCCGCCGTGCCGTTCACTTGATAACCGGCACTCAGCGTGCCGGCCGCGCTCAGTTCGATGGTCTTTAGCGCAGGCATATCCGCGTAGGCCGCAAATTGCTCAGCGCTGATCTGCGCCTGTGCCGGCAGGCCATCGGCCAACGGCTGCACGCGGCCCTTGAGCGTTGCCGTCAGGTAGCCGGAGCTGACGGCCGTCACCGCCAGGCTGTTTTGCAGCTCGCCCTCAACCTTAACCGCCAGATCCCAGCGCTGCGCATCGGGGGCCGGCAGTTGCACCGTGCCCTCCAGCTTCAGCGGCCACTGGCCGTTGGGGTCGAGCGAGCCGTGTATGTCTAGCGCCACGCCACTGCTGGCGCCCTGCAAGCGTTCGATCTGCAAGCCGCCCGCGTTCCAGTGCGCCACCAGCGCCAGCTGGCTCGCCTGCTCGCCGCCGTTGTAAACAATGCTGCCCACTTGGATATCGCCCAGTTGCAGCGACACCGGCAGGTTCAGTGCCGGCAACGCCAAGGGCGTGTCGTCGCTGCTCTCGCTGCTGGCAAATTGCAGGGTCAATTGCTGGGCGTGAAGTTGGTCGATGCACAGGGTCAGCCGGAGTAAGCACGACGGCGACCACTCGACGCTCACGTCCGTCAGCGCCACCTCATCCTTCTGCTGCTGCCACACCACGCTCGCCGCACGCCAGGCGCCGCCCAGGCGGCCTTCGAAGGCGTCCACCTGCACGCCCGGAATTTTCGTCACTAGCCAGCGACTGCCGCCCTCGGTGCCAAGCACTACCGCCGCCACCAGCACCGTGCTCAGCACCACGGCGAGCAGCGCGCCGACCGCACGCTTGAGCACCCTCACAGCTCCGGCCCCATGGAGAAATGCAGGCGAAAGCCGCCGTCGTCATCCAGCGCCCGGGCGAGGTCCAGGCGGATTGGCCCCACCGGCGAAATCCAGCGCACACCCATGCCGACGCCGGTTTTCAGGGTGGGTATTTCCAGATTCTGAAAGGCGTTGCCTTGGTCAACAAAGGTTGCCCAGCGCCAGCGCTCGGCGAAGGCGTATTGGTATTCCACGCTGCCGGCCACCAGATAGCGGCCGCCGATGCGGTCGCCCTCATTGTTTTCCGGCGACAGCGACTGGTAGTCGTAACCGCGCACGCTTTGGTCGCCACCGGCAAAAAAGCGTAACGACGGCGGCACTGCTTTGTAGTCGTCAGTGGCGCTGCCGCCGAATTGAATGCGGCCGAGAAAACGGTGCTTGTCCCACAGCGTGGTCAGGCCTTTGGCCAGCGCCGTGCCGTAAATAAGGTTGCTGTCGGAGATCAGCCCGTCTTTCGCCACCGACGCTTCGAACTGCAAGCGGTAGCCGTTGGCGGGGTCGATGGCGTTGTCGCTGTGCAGGTAGGAATAACTGACGCCAGGCATCAATAACGTGCTCAGGCCGTTGTCGCTGCCCAGCCGATATTCCTCGCGTTGCAGCTTGAGCGAGAGCACTTGCTGCCAGCCGCTGTCGAGTTTGCTGTGCCACTCCGGGCCGACGGTGAGCAGGCGGCTGAGGCTATCGGTGTTGGCCAGTTCTTCGTATTGGTAGCCGCCGGCCCAACGGGTTTTGTCGGTCAGCGGCGGGTTGCCGGGAATGTCGTACCACAGGCCGATGTTTTGCCGAGGCGCGGATATTTCCATTTCCGTGCCGTAGCTGTGTCCTTGCGCGTTGGCCCAGTGGCGCGTCCAGTTGAAGCGCGCGCGCGGCCCAACGTCTGTGGAAAAACCCAAGCCGATGCCGACGGTGCGCGGTTCACGGGAGACCAGGCCTATCTTCACCGGCACCTGCTCGCCGCTGCCCTGAACCGGCGCGGCATCCACCCGCACGCTGTCGAAGTAGCCGCTGCCTTGCAGGTTTTGATAGAGCTTGGCGATGAGGTCGGCGTCATAGGCGGTGCCCGGTTTGAACGGCACCATGCGTTGCAGCAGTTGTTCGTCGAAGGTCTGGTCGCCGCTGAATTGGCTGGGGCCGAAGTAATAGCGCGGGCCGCTGGCGTAGATCAGCTCGATATCTGCCACGCCGGCTACCGGGTCGATGGCCATGCGTTGCGAGGTGAAACGGCCGCTGAAAAAGCCATAGCGCGAGGCCTGGTTCTGGATCAGCCGTTTGGCATCTTCGTAGTGACCGTGATTAAGCACCGCGCCGCTGCGCAGCTCGCTGCTGGCCGGTACGCGAAAGGCGGGCAATTGCGCGGCGGGGCCGTCGATACGCACCGTCACGTTGCGTATGTGAACCGGCTCGCCGGGTTCGATGCGCAGGATCAGGCGCGGGCCGCGGTCGTTGCGGTCGACCTCGCTGCTGATGGTTGCCTGGTAATAGCCCAACGCCTCGGCAGCCTTGCGTGCCTGCACTTCGGCGCCGCGGCTGAAGCGCTGCAAGGCCGGTTCGTCGCGCTCGCCCAGATCGCCCACATAGCCGCTGACGTTGGCTTTGAGCGCCGGGTTGGCCGGCTTGATGCGCACGCTCAGCTGGGTTTGCGCGAGGGCGGTGGTGGCCGTGAGCAGCAGCGCCAACGCCAGCCCGATTGATGCGTGAAAAGTCATGGGCACCGATGCTAACACGGGCGCCCGCCCGTTCCAGAGCGGGCGGGCGCCACGGTGGCGGCTCGTTTCAAGCGCTGGCGAGGGCGATCTGCTGGGGGTTGGCGTGGAAGAACACATGCTCGTGAATCGGTCCCACGGCCACTTCGCCAATTTCTTCGTAACCTTGGCGTTTGTAGAAATCCAGGTAGCGCGGGTTGCCGGTGTCGAGCACCACGCCGAGGGATGTTTCGTCGCTGGCGCACCAGTCGTGCAGGGCTTCGAGCAATTGTTCGCCCAAGTGTTTGCCCTGAAATTCCGGGTGCACGCCCAGCAATGGCAGCACGTGGTATTGCCCCGGCGGCAGGCAGGCGAGCACCGCGTCGTGGTAGTGCAGGTAACGTTTGGTGCAGCGCAGTCCGGTGGTCAGCAACATGCGCAGGCGCCAGCCCCAGCTTTCGGTGATGTCGAGCCGGCGCTGTGGCGGCGCGATCAAGGCCAAGGCCACCAGCCGGTCGTTGATCACCAGGCCAATGGCGGGCAAGTCTTCGAGAAAATGCCGCTGCACCAGTTCGCGCACGGTGGCGCGTACGCGTTGGTCGTAACCGGGGCGTTCGGATTCAAACAGATAGCCGAACGTCGGCTCGTGGCGGTAGGCGTGATACAGCAAGGAACGGGCTTCGCGAACAAAGCTGCTGTCGAGTAAACGCACCTCGGCAGCGGGAAGGGCAACAGACGAAGGCATGCACGGTACCTCGGTTCACCTGCCTTGGCGCAAACGCACAAATGGCGCGGGCTCCAGGCGGTTTTTTATTGTTGGTTTTATCGGGCGTTTATTGCGTTAGACCGACCTCACGTTAGCAGCAGAGCCGCTGCCCTGCCACACGCCGCCGCGCTGGTTCGCAGGCCAGCCATGGGCTAGCATCGCAGGCTTTGTTGTCCGCCCGTCTAGACCGCCATAAAGAGAACTTGCCGCCCATGAAGATCGTTTCCTTCAACATCAACGGCCTGCGCGCCCGCCCTCATCAGTTGGCGGCGTTGATCGAAAAACACCAGCCCGACGTCATCGGCCTGCAGGAAACCAAAGTGGCGGACGAGCAATTTCCTTTCGCTGAAATTGAAGCCCTGGGTTACCACGTGAGCTGGCACGGGCAGAAAGGCCATTACGGTGTCGCCCTGCTTTCGCGCCAGGCGCCGCTGTCGCTGCACAAAGGCTTCCCCGGCGACGAAGAAGACGCCCAGCGCCGTTTCATTTACGGAACCTTTGCCGACGAAAACGGCCAGCCCGTCACCGTGATGAACGGCTATTTCCCCCAAGGCGAAAGCCGCGACCATCCGACCAAATTCCCGGCCAAACAGCGTTTCTACGCCGACCTGCAAACCCTGCTCACCACGCAGTTCTCGCCGGACCAGGCGGTGGTGGTGATGGGCGACATCAATATTTCCCCGCAAGACTGCGACATCGGCATTGGCGACGTGAACCGACTGCGCTGGCTAAAAACCGGCAAGTGCAGCTTCCTGCCGGAAGAGCGCGAATGGCTGGAAACCTTGAAAGGCTGGGGCCTGGTGGATTCCTTCCGACACCTGCACCCGGAGGTGAACGACCGCTTCAGCTGGTTCGACTACCGCAGCCGTGGTTTTGAAGACGAACCCAAACGCGGCCTGCGCATCGACGTGATTCTGGCCAGCGCCCCGCTGCTGAGCCGCCTCAAAGACGCTGGCATCGACTACGACCTGCGCGGCATGGAAAAGCCTTCCGACCACGCCCCGATCTGGCTCGAACTGAGCTGAGCGAAACCCATCTGATCCGGTTTTTTCCGCTAAACCTGAGTCTGTTATCGGAGCAGATGCCGCCCCATCATGGCCACGCCTGGAAAAGAGCCTGATGGGGCCAGCCATGACCGACCGTATTCCCGCGCAACTGCTTGAAACCATTGACCCGCGCCAGCCATTGCGGCTGACCCCGGCGCAAGCCGGCGGGCCGATCCATACCCGTGCCTTCACCGGCCTGTTTCGCAACTTGCGCCTGTACGGCGCGGGGCTGCTGTTCCTGATTTTCTTCGGCACCGCGTGGCTGAACTGGGGCGGTCGCCAGGCGGTGCTCTGGGATTTGTCCGGCCAGCGCTTTTACATCTTCGGCGCCACCTTCTGGCCGCAGGATTTCATTCTGCTGTCGGCGCTGCTGATCATTGCCGCCTTTGGCCTGTTCGCCATCACCGTATTCGCCGGCCGCGTTTGGTGCGGCTACACCTGCCCGCAAAGCGTGTGGACGTGGGTGTTTATGTGGGCGGAAAAAGTCACCGAGGGTGATCGTAGCCAACGGATCAAACTCGACGCCGCGCCATGGTCGGCCAACAAACTGCTGCGGCGCAGCGCCAAGCACGGTTTGTGGTTGGCCATCAGTTTGGCAACGGCGGTCGGCTTTATCGGCTACTTCGTGCCGGTGCGCGACCTCACCACTGAGCTGATGACTTTCAGCCTCGACAGCGGCAGCGCCACGTGGCTGTTCTTCTTCACCGCCGCCACCTACCTGAACGCCGGCTGGCTGCGCGAGAAAGTGTGCCTGCACATGTGCCCGTACTCGCGCTTTCAAAGCGTGATGTTCGACAAAGACACCCTGCTGGTCAGCTACGACGCCGCCCGTGGCGAAAGCCGTGGCGCCCGCCGCCGTGACGTGGTGCCGCAAAGTGTGGGCCTGGGCGACTGCATCGACTGCACCGTGTGCGTACAGGTGTGCCCCACCGGCATCGACATCCGCGACGGCCTGCAACTGGACTGCATCAGCTGCGGGGCGTGCATCGACGCTTGCGACTCGGTGATGGACAAAATGGGCTACGCCCGCGGCCTGATCGGCTACCGCTCCGAGCGCTCGCTGACTGGCGAAAAAACCCGCTTTCTGCGGCCCCGGCTGGTCAGCTACGGCGCCGCGTTGCTGCTAATGATCGGCGCCTTTGTCTGGGCGCTCGACGCCCGGCCGCAGCTGTCCCTGGACATCACCCGCGACCGTGGCCTGTTCCGCGAAAACAGCGCCGGGCAAATCGAAAACATCTACAGCGTCAAAGTCATTAACAAAACCCAACAAACCCGCCGCTATCAACTCGCCCTGACCGGCGACGGCCCGTACCAACTCAGCGGCAACACCACCTTGCAACTGGCGCCGGGCGAGATAACCGACGTGCCACTGAGCGTGGTGCTGACAGCGGAGCGGCCGGCGAGTATTTCCGAGAAAGTGCATTTTGAGTTGAAGGATGTGGATGTGCCGGGCAGTCGTGTGGCGGGGGTGAGTACGTTTGTGGCGCCGGTGAATCGCTGATTAAAAGCCCCTCACCCCAGCCCTCTCCCGCACGCGGGAGAGGGAGCGCGTACGGTTTGATATCGCCTTGTGCAGGAATCGCGGCTAAAGCCGCTCCCACAGAACGCGAAAACCTGTGGGAGCGGCTTTAGCCGCGATGTTTTTGATCTACCCCAGAGCTTGCTCGCGAAGCTCTTCAAAACAGACCCCATCGCCATGCCCCCACCCCTTCCCGTAAAGTCCCCTCCCTGCCCTCCCGCCCAAGCCCGCGCAGGATTCGATGAAACGCTACGAAAAATTCGCCGATGAAATCGCCGAACTGATCCGCTCCGGTGTGCTCGCTGCCGGCGAAAAAGTGCCGTCGGTGCGCCATGCCAGTCGCACCTATGGGGTCAGTCCTTCCACAGTGTTTCAGGCCTATTACCTGCTCGAAGATCGCGGCCTGATTCAGGCGCGCGCCCGTTCCGGTTACTTCGTGCGTGAACACGCCAAACGCCCCCTGCCCGAGGCGCAGATCAGTCCGCGTGCGGCGCATACCACCGAGGTGGATGTCAGCGAGTTGGTGTTCTCGGTACTGGGTTCCCTGAAAGACCCCAACACCGTGCCCTTCGGCTCGGCGTTTCCCAGCCCGCATCTGTTCCCCCTCGCCCGCCTGGCGCGCTCGATGGCGCAAAGCCTGCGCGCGCTGTCGCCCCATGCGGTGATTGCCGACATGACGTCGGGCAACCCCGATCTGCGCCGGCAAATTGCTCTGCGTTATCGCGTGGCCGGCGTGATGCTGCGGCTCGAAGAGTTGGTGATCACCAACGGCGCCATGGAGGCGTTGAATCTGTGTTTGCAAACGGTCACGCAGCCCGGCGACTTGGTGGCCATTGAGGCGCCGGCCTTTTATGCGACGTTGCAGGTGCTGGAACGCTTGAAGCTCAAGGCGGTGGAAATTCCGGTGCACCCGCGCGAGGGCATTGATCTGCAAACCCTGGCCGACAGCCTGACGCAGCTGCCGATCAAGGCGTGCTGGTTTATGAGCAGTTTGCAGAACCCGCTCGGCGCGAGCATGAGCGATGAGAAAAAGCGCGCGCTGTATGAGCTGCTGCACCAGCATCAGGTGCCGCTGATTGAGGACGACGTGTACGCCGAGCTGTATTACGGCACCCAGCCGCCCAAGCCGGTGAAGAGTTTCGACCGCGACGGGCTGGTGATGCACTGCGGCTCGTTTTCGAAAAGCCTGGCGCCGGGTTATCGGGTGGGTTGGGTGGCGGGCGGCCGTTATGCGGAAAAGATTAGCCGGTTGAAGCTGATGACCACCATTTCCCCGTCCGTGCCGGCGCAAGCGGCGATTGCCGATTACCTGCAACACGGCGGCTACGACCGCCATTTGCGCAAGTTGCGGCACACGCTGGAGATGCAGCAGAGCGCCATGCTCGCCTCCGCTGCCCGCCACTTTCCGGCCGAAACGCGGGTGACGCGGCCCAGCGGCGGCTATTTTTTATGGTTCGAATTTCCCCAGGCGGTGGACTCGTTGCAGCTGTTCCAACTGGCGTTGGCGCAGGGCATCAGCCTGGCGCCGGGGCCGATCTTTTCGGCCACACGCAGTTTCGGTAATTGCGCGCGCCTGAACCACGGCCACACGTGGGACGAAGCCAGCGAGCGGGCCATGGAAATGCTCGGGCAGATCGTCGCTGAGTTCTGATTAGTCGGCGAAACGCGGCAGGTACAAGGTCACGCGCAAGCCGCCTTCGCGCAGGTTTTGCAGGGTCACTTCACCGCCGTGGCTATGGGCAATGTTGCGCGCGATGCCCAAGCCCAACCCGTAGCCCTGCTGCTTGCCAGACAGGCGAAAGTGCGGCTCGAACACTTGCTCCAGGCGCTGCTCCGGCACGCCGGGGCCTTCGTCATCCACGTGCAGAATGAACGCGCTGTCGTTGTCTTCAATGTGCAGGTGCGCTTTGTTGCCGTATTTGAGGGCGTTGTCGATCAGGTTGCCCATGCAGCGGCGCAGCGCCAGCGGCTTGCCAGCATAGGCCGCCAGCGCGCGGCCGTTGAGGCTGACGCGGCCGTTGCCTTGGGGCGGCAGGTACGGTTCGATTAGGCAGTCGAGCGCGAGGTTGAGGTCGACCGGCTCGATGTTTTCGTGGATGTCGGTGTCTTTCACGCACTGCAACGCGCCTTTGACCAACATTTCCAGGTCGTCCAGGTCGCGGCCGAATTTGGCTTGCACCTTTTCGTCTTCGAGCAATTCCACGCGCAGGCGCAAGCGTGTGATGGGCGTGCGCAGGTCGTGGGAAATGGCGCTGAACAATTGGCTGCGTTCGATCAGGTAACGGCTGATGCGTTCGCGCATGGCGTTAAAGGCGCGGCCCACTTCCACCACTTCACTGCCCCCGCCCTCCGCCACCGGCCGCACTTCGGCGGCGCCCAGCGACATGTCGCGCGCGGCCCGGGCCAAGCGTTTAAGCGGACGGCTTTGCCAGTGCACCAGCACGCCGATAAACAGCAGCAAAAAGCTGCTGGTGAGGAAGATGAACCACACCTGCTGCGCCGGCAGGCCTTCTTCTTCCAGGCTGGTGTAGGGCTCGGGCAACAAGGAGGCGATGTACAGCCATTCGCCTGGCGCCATCTGGATTTGCGTGACCAGCACCGGCGGTTTCACCGGTTCCAGGGTCAGCGCGTAATGCGCCCAGGAGCGCGGCAGTTCGTCGAGTTTCAGGCCGCCATTGAAGATACGTAGATCGTCGGGGCTGACGAAGGTCACCAGAATGTCGGGGTCGCTGCCCATGGCTTCGCGCAGCACGTCGTGCACCGATTCGAGCACCGCCGTTTTGCGCGGCGTTGGCGGCAGCACGCGCATGTCCAGCGGCTTGTCGTTAAGGGTGACCACAAAGCGCGTGCCGCCCATGCTGCGCAACTGATCCAGCACCAGCGGCCGGTAGGCCAGCGGCAATGAGCGCAGGTAACTGACGCTGGCCGACATCGAATGCGCCAGGCTGCGGGCGCTGGTCACCAGGCCTTCCAGTTGCGTGGCGCGCAGTTGTGACAGCCAGATCACGCTCGACAAGCTTTGCGCCATCAACACCGCCAGCAGCGTCAGCAGCAACATGCGCCCGAGCAAGGAGCGCGGCACCGGCACCCAGCCGAACCAGCGCTGATACCAGGGTTTCGGTGGCGTCGGCGCCGGGTTAGGCAGCATTGTGCGGCGTCACGTTGGCCGCCAGCAGGTAGCCGGAACCGCGCACGGTGCGGATCAGGCGCGGCGCTTTGCCGGTGTCGCGCAGGCGTTGGCGCAAGCGGCTGACGGCCATGTCGACGATGCGATCCAGCGGCATCGGCTCGCGGCCACGGGTGGCGTTGCCGATGGTGTCGCGGTCGAGAATTTGTTGCGGGTGATCGAGGAACAGCTTGAGCAAGGCGAAGTCGGCGCCGGAGAGAAACACTTCTTCGCCGTCGAGGTGAAACAGGCGATGGCTGATCATGTCCAGGCGCCATTCATCAAAGGCCAGCACCTCGACGCGGCTGCGTTCCTGGCCGAACTGGGCGCGGCGCAGCAGGGCTTTGATGCGCGCTTGCAGTTCGCGGGGGCTGAAGGGTTTGCCGAGGTAGTCGTCAGCGCCCAATTCCAGGCCGATCACGCGGTCGGCTTCGTCGGAGCTGGCGGTCAGCATGATGATCGGCACCTGGGCCAGGCGCGGGTGTTGGCGCACCCAACGGCACAGGCTGAAGCCGTCTTCGTCGGGCAGCATGACGTCGAGAATCAGCAGGTCGGCGCTCTCCTCCCCCAGCGCCGCGCGAAAGCCGGCGCCGTCAGCGACGGTGCGCACCTGGAAGCCGGCGCGGCTCAGGTAGGCTTCCAGCAGTTCGCGAATTTCCTGATCGTCATCCACTAACAGAATGGATTTTCCGGTCTGGCTCAAGGGGCCCGTCCTTTTCTGGTTTTTGTTTTCTAGACGTTTATTGCTGGCGTTCCAACAGCTGTTGCAGGGCGACACCGGCGCCCATCAAACCTGGGTACTCGGCGGTGACCAGCCACACCGGCACATCGACCATGTATTTGCTCATCGGGCCTTTCTCGGCGAAGCAGCGCGCGAAACCGCTGCGCAAGAATAGCTCGGTGAAACGCGGCACGATGCCACCGACGATGTACACACCACCGCGCCCGCCAAGGCTCAGCACGTTGTTGCCGGCAACGCGGCCTAGCCATGAGCAAAATTGGTCGATCACCTGGCCCGCCACTTCGTCACCGGCCAGTGCGGCGGCGGTGATGTCGGCTGGCGATTGCAGGCTTTGTTCATGGCCGTCGAGGGCGCACAGGGCGCGGTACAACAGCAGCAAACCCCCACCGCTCAACACGTCTTCGGCGCGAATATGGCCGTTCAGGCGATACAGCTCTTGCCACAGCTGCGCTTCGCGCGGCGAGCCAATCGGCAGGTCGACATGCCCGCCCTCGCCCGGCAACGCTTGCCAGCCTTCAGCCGCCGAACCAATCAGGGTGCCAACCCCCAAACCGGTGCCCGGCCCGACCACCACGGCCGGGCGATCGGCTTCGGCGGTGCCGGGGCACACTTGCACGCGCTCATGGTCTTCCAGGCGCGTCATGCCCAGGGCCATGGCGGAGAAATCGTTAATCAGCAGCAGGTCGTCCACTTTCAGGTCGCGGCAGAACGCCGAACGGCTCAGGCGCCAGTGGTTGTTGGTGAATACAAACACATCGCCACTCACCGGCCCGGCGCAGGCCAGGCACACCGCGTGTACGGCGCCCGGCGCCAAGCCGAGGCCGTCGAGGTAGGCGATGATGGCTTGCTCGACGCCGGGAAAATCGGCCGTGGCCAGAACCCGCACAGACTCCAGCTGGTTATCGCGCCACAACGCAAAGCGTGCATTGGTGCCGCCGATATCGCCGACCAGGGCTAACTTCATTTCAATCCTTCCAAACTGGTAGTAAAGGCACTGGCGCCTTGTTCGGCGGTGCTGAACGCGGCGCGCATAAAGGCAAACAATTCACGGCCGGTACCGAAGGCGACCGGCAGCCCTTGGGCATTTTCCCGCTGCGCCAGTTCCGCTTCATCCACCAACACGCGCAATTCGCCTTTGGTGCCGTCAACACGAACGATATCGCCGTCACGCACGCGGGCCAGCGGGCCGCCGTCGAAGGCTTCCGGGCACACATGAATGGCGGCCGGGATCTTACCCGAGGCACCCGACATCCGGCCATCGGTGACCAGCGCCACTTTGAAGCCACGGTCCTGCAACACGCCCAGGTACGGCGTCATTTTGTGCAGCTCGGGCATGCCGTTGCTGCGCGGCCCCTGGAAGCGCATCACGGCGACGAAATCGCGCTCCAGCTCGCCGGCCTGGAAGGCGTCGGCCAGTTCCTGCTGATCGTGAAAGACCCGCGCCGGCGCTTCGACAATCTGGTGCTCCAGCGCCACGGCCGACACTTTCATCACGCCACGGCCGAGGTTGCCTTCCATCACGCGCAAGCCGCCTTCGGGCGAGTACGGGTTGGCGAGCGGACGCAGAATGCTTTCGTCGAGGCTTTGCGTCGGGCCGTCGCGCCACACCAGTTTGCCGTCTTGCAGGAACGGCTCCTGGGTGTAGCGACGCAGGCCATGGCCGACCACGGTGTGCACGTCTTCATGCAGCAAGCCGCCATCGAGCAGCTCGCGGATCAGAAACGCCATGCCGCCAGCGGCCTGGAAGTGGTTGATGTCGGATTTGCCGTTCGGGTAGACGTGGGCCATGGTCGGCACCACTTCGGAGAGGTCGGCCATGTCTTGCCACGTCAGCAAGATGCCGGCCGCGCGAGCGATGGCGGGCATGTGCAAGGTGTGGTTGCTGGAACCGCCGGTGGCGTGCAGAGCGACGATGGAATTGACCAACACTTTTTCGTCGACCATTTCACCCATCATCAGACGGTTGCCGGCCTGGCTGGTGAGGCGCGTGACCTGCTGCGCCGCTTCGCGGGTCAGCGCATCACGCAGCGGCGTGTACGGGTTAACGAACGAGGCGCCCGGCAGGTGCAGGCCCATTACTTCCATCAGCAGCTGGTTGGTGTTGGCGGTGCCATAAAAGGTGCAGGTGCCGGGGCCGTGGTAGGCCTTCATTTCCGATTCCAGCAGCTCGTCGCGGGTGGCTTTGCCTTCGGCGTAGCGCTGGCGAACTTCGGCTTTTTCTTTGTTCGACGAGCCGGTGGTCATCGGCCCGCCCGGCACGAAAATAATCGGCAAGTGGCCAAAGCGCAGCGCGCCCATCATCAGCCCCGGCACGATCTTGTCGCAGATACCCAGGCACAGCGCGGCGTCGAACATGTTGTGGGACAGCGCCACGGCGGTGGACATGGCGATGGTTTCGCGGCTGGCGATACCAATTTCCATGCCCGGCTCGCCTTGGGTCACGCCGTCGCACATAGCCGGCACGCCGCCGGCAAATTGGCCGACCGAGCCGATATCGCGCAAAGCCTGTTTGATCTGGTCGGGGAAGTGCTCGTAAGGCTGGTGGGCCGACAACATGTCGTTGTAGGCCGAGATGATCGCCACGTTGGCGGAATCCATCAGGCGCAGGCGCTGTTTGTCCTCGCCGGTACACCCCGCCACGCCGTGGGCGAAGTTGGCGCACTGGTGCTTGGCTCGCGCCGGACCGTCTTCGGCAGCGGCGCGAATCATCTTCAAATAATGCTCACGCGTGGCGCGGCTGCGGGCAATCAAACGCTCGGTAACTTCTACGACACGGGGATGCATATCATCGGCTCCAAACAGGCATAAATTTTATATAAAACAAAATATAGTCGGTAAAAATGGCTTGATTTATATATTACCGAGCATAATCTTGTAATTCCAACAACAAAAGACAAGATTCGGTGATTCCATGACACTGCGTATCGCAATCAACGGCTTCGGCCGTATCGGCCGCAACATTCTGCGCGCCCTGTACACCCAGGACTACCGCCAACAGCTGCAGGTAGTCGCGATCAACGACCTCGGCGACAGCGCCATCAACGCCCACCTGTTCAAGTACGACAGCGTGCACGGCATTTTCGACGGCACTGTTGAGGCACAAGCCGACGCACTGCTGGTGAACGGCGACCGCATCGCCGTAACCGCCATCCGCAATCCCGCCGAACTGCCATGGCGCGAGCAACAGATCGACATCGTCTTTGAATGCACGGGCCTGTTCACCGACCGCGACAAAGCGGCCGCGCACCTTTCGGCCGGTGCCGCCAAGGTGATTATCTCGGCCCCAGCCAAAGGCGCCGATGCCACCATCGTTTATGGCGTCAACCACGACACCTTGCGCCAGTCGCACCAGATCATTTCCAGCGCCTCGTGCACCACCAATTGCCTGGCGCCGATTGCGCAAGTGCTGCACCGCGAGCTGGGCATTGAAAACGGCCTGATGACCACGATTCACGCCTACACCAACGACCAGAACCTGTCCGACGTCTACCACAGCGACCCGTACCGCGCGCGCTCGGCCACCCAGTCGATGATCCCGACCAAAACCGGCGCCGCCGAAGCGGTCGGCCTGGTACTGCCGGAACTGGCGGGCAAGCTCACCGGCATGGCGGTGCGGGTGCCGGTTATCAACGTGTCGTTGGTGGACTTAACGGTAGAACTGAAACAGCAGACCAGCGCCGAAACCGTCAATGCGCTGATGCTGGAAGCCAGCAAGCAGTTGCCCATTCTCGGCTACAACACGCTGCCGCTGGTGTCGCACGACTTCAACCACAACCCGCTGTCGTCGATCTTCGACGCCAACCACACCAAAACCAACGGCAAGCTGCTCAAGGTGCTGGCCTGGTATGACAACGAGTGGGGCTTTTCCAACCGCATGCTCGATAACGCGCTGGCCTTGCGGGATGCGCCTTGAAGATCAACAGCATCGCGGCTCCCGCAGGCGCATTGCGTACGGTTTTTTGTAGGAGCCACCTTGGTGGCGAACCTTGCAATCGAAATTCTCGATCTTCGTTTGCAGGGTTCGCTAGCAAGCTAGCTCCTACGGGGCGGTGTGTTGGTCTGGAATGCGCTGTGCAGGTCCGGCCAATCGCGGCTGAAGCCGTTCCCACAAACAGCAACACAACCCGATCAGCCGCGATGCCTTTTATAGGTGATTGCGCTGGAACGTCTCTTCGCCCATCGCCGCAATCTGACCTTCAATCAGCGCCTCGAACGGCCTGAGCAATTCGCCAAAACGCAGCGGCGCCTCGACAATTTCTAGCGCCTGAACAACGGCCTCGATTGTCGATAAGGCCCCTTCCTTCGGCGCCTTGCGCAGCCGATATCGGGAAGCCCCGCCTGCCGGCAAACACACCCGTGGCAACGCCGCCAGCAACGGATTCACGTGCAGCAGTTTGCTCGCCTTGCGCCAGGTGCCATCCGGCATAACAAGTTGAATCGGTACGTCTGCCGGGCCCGCTTCCAGCACCGTAGCGCCCTCGCCCGGAAACAACAGCACGCTGCGATAACCCGGCGGATTGAGCAGCGCCTCCAACTGATCAAACCGCTCGCCCACGCACAGCTCGGCATTGCTCAAGCCAAGCGCAGCCAGGCGCGCCGTGTTGAGGGCGTGTTTGACTTCGCTGGGGTGCTGCAGAATCAGCACGCGGGTGCGGCTGTTGAGGCTGGGGATCAGCGCGCACAGGCAATGGCTGAGCGGACGCTGACAACGCGGGCATAACGGGCGGGACATGGGCACTCCTCCGGAGCGCGAAGTCTGCCACCCGATGGCAGTCGCTGCCATCGGGCTCGCCACTGATTATTTGTTAAAACGCTCGGCCAGGCTGTGCAGGTAATCGGCCATGTGTTCCAGGGTCCTGGCTGATGACCACGCCTTCCTGCGCCTGCCCGGCACTGCGCTCGGAAAGCTGGGCGATGCGGGTGATTTGCTGGCTGATGTCTTCGGCCACGTGGCTTTGCTGCTCGGAAGCGGTCGCCATCTGCTGACTCATGCCGGTGATGCGCGTCACCGCCTGGCTGATGCCATCCAACGCCTGCTGAACGGCTTCCACGCTGTGCACGCTTTCGCGGGAAATCTCTTCGCCTTTGCTGGCGGTGGTTACGGCGCGGTCGGCACCACTGCGCAGCGACGCGATGATGGCATGAATCTGCTCGGTGGATTCTCGTGTACGTGAGGCCAGCGAACGCACCTCGTCTGCTACCACGGCAAACCCGCGCCCCTGCTCCCCGGCCCGCGCCGCTTCGATTGCAGCGTTCAGGGCCAGTAAGTTGGTTTGCTCGGCAATGGAGGTGATCACGTCGGCGACGCTACCAATCGATTGTGTCGAGTCGGCGAGGTCCTTCACCGCCTGGCCGATTTCGGTAACGGCATCGGCCATGTGCTTCATGGCGCCCAGACTGTCGTTGGCCAGACCGCGTCCCTGCTGCGCCAACTGATCCGCTTCCTGCGCGGCGTTGGCGGTGCTGGCGACGTTGTGCGCCACTTCCTGAATGGTGGCGGCCATCTGGTTGATGGCGGTGGCCGACTGATCGGTTTCGCTGCGTTGCTGCTCGATCAGTTCGGCGTTGGAGTTCGATAACTTGGACGACTCCGCCGCGCGCAGTTTTACGCTGATGCCGGCATCTTCCAGGCGCGTGAGTGCGGTTTGCAGACGCGCCTCTTCGCTGATCATGGCCAGATCGAGCAAGCCCTGCGGGCCGGGGTTGTCGGAATAGGTCAGGGCCACCAGCTCGCTGGTAAAGGCTTTGGGGTGATCGGCCAGGGTATTGCGTACGTCTTGCCGTTTGCTGATGACCAGCCAGAGCGCCAGCAGCGCCATGACCACCATGGCCAATGCAGTTTTCGCCCAGCCTTTAAGCCACAAATCCCCGCCAAGAATAATCAGCGTGGCCAGAATCACCGGCCAGGAATTCACAATGTCCCGCGTCCAGTAGGCCAAGGCCGGCACCGGGCTCTTGCCGGCACGCAGGCGGGCGTAAAGTTTGTCTGCCCGCGCGACCTGCTCGCGGGTCGGCAACGAGCGCACCGACTCGTAACCGGCGATCTGGCCGTTCTCATACACCGGCGTGACGTAGGCGCTGACCCAATAGAAATCGCCATTTTTGGAGCGATTCTTCACCAGTCCCATCCACGGCTTGCCCTGCTTGATCACGTCCCACATGTGGCCGAACACCGCCGGCGGCATATCGGGGTGGCGCACCAGGTTGTGTGGCTGGCCGATCAGCTCTTCCCGGGTAAAACCGCTGAGCTCGACGAACGCGTCGTTGCAGTAGGTGATTTTGCTGTGCAAATCCGTCGTGGAAATCAGGCGCTCATGCTCGGAAAAGGTTCTTTCGCGCTGAGTAACAGGCAGGTTCTGGCGCATCGCGTTCATCCTTGTGGTGACGAGCATATAAATCCCTATGCCCATAAGGATTTAGGTGTAGCACAGCAATGGCTAGACGCCAGCAACGGCCGCGCTTATAGCGAAGCGGCCGGGCGCGGTTGGCTCAGCTGGGTTTTCAGTAAATCGCGAAAGGTTTGCAACAGCGGCTCACGCGAACGCCCACGGCGGTAGGTCAGGGAAAACGGCGCCTGGTAACCAAACGTGGTGGGCAGCAGCGGGCGCAGGCGTTTCTGGTCGACCCAGGCTTGCGCATAGTGCTCGGGCAGGTAGCCGATGTAGGCGCCCGACAGCACCAGAATCAACTGCGCCTCCATACTTTCTACCGTAGCCGCGCTGTGCTTGAAACCGTGGCGCGCCAGCTCCGCCTGGCTCCAATAACTGCGCCCGACCATGCGCTGCTGAGTGATCAACTCTGGCGGAATGCGCCGCTCGCCGAACAGCGGATGGCGGTCGCTGCAATACAGCCAGTGCTGCTCGCGGTACAGCGCCTGATAGAGCAAGCCGTTCATGCGCGTGGAGAACGAACCGATGGCCAAGTCCAGCCGATTCTCCAACACGCCAAGCTGGAGCTCGTAAGGGCTGAGCACCGACAAGTGCAAATGCACGGCCGGGTGTTCTTCGCTGTAAGTGCCGATGACCTCGGCGAATGGCAACGCGCGGTCGCTGACGGTGGAGTCGATCACCCCTAAATTGAGCGTGCCCCGCAGCTCGCCCTTGAGTGCGGCGGCGTAGCGCTCGAAGCCTTCCATCTCGCCGAGCAGGCGCAGGGTTTCCTGAAAAAACAGTTCGCCTTTGCTGGTCAGACTGAACCCACCGCGACCGCGATGGCACAGGCTCAGGCCCAGTTGGCCTTCGAGTTGGCTCATGTAGGTGCTGATGGCCGAGGTGGAGAGATTGAGCTCCTGCTGCGCGGCGGCGAAGCCCTGATGGCGGACCACGCTGACGAAGATGCGCAGGAGTTTTAGGTCGGGAAGGACTTGGCTCAAAACAAACTCCAAACAAACTCAAATGCTCTGCTCCCCTCTCCCGCCTGCGGGGAGAGGGGCCGGGGTGAGGGCCGGGGCAAACACCGTTGTCTGCCGCCTCCCCTCACCCCAGCCCTCTCCCCGGAGGGGCGAGGGGGCAAAATTGTGCCAGCTTGTCTCCCCTCGCCCGCTCGCGGGAGAGGGCCGGGGGTGAGGGCCGGGGCCAACACCGATGTCTGCCGCTACCCCTCACCCCAACCCTCTCCCCGAAGGAGCGAGGGGGCAAAATTGTGCCAGCTTGTCTCCCCTCGCCCGCTCGCGGGAGAGGGGCCGGGGGTGAGGGCCGGGGCCAACGCCGTTGTCTGCCGCCTCCCCTCACCCCAGCCCTCTCCCCGGAGGGGCGAGGGGGCAAAATTGTGCCAGCTTGTCTCCCCTCGCCCGCTTGCGGGAAAGGGGCCGGGGGTGAGGGCCGGGGCAAACACCGTTGTCTGCCGCCTCCCCTCACCCCAACCCTCTCCCCGAAGGGGCGAGGGGGGCCAGATGTACGTCGGGGCTGACCCAGTCTACCCACCCCAACTTAGTTTAGAAATCTCTGAACTAAGTATTTGCCTACACCGGATTTTTCTCCCGCCTACGCCTTGCGCAGAATCCGCCCACTATTAAAAACATAAGATCGTGAGGCCACCCCGTGGAAAAGACGCTTCATCAACCCCTGGGCGGTAACGAAATGCCGCGTTTCGGCGGCATCGCCACCATGATGCGCTTGCCGCATATCCAAACCGACGCCGAACTCAATGCCCTGGACGCCGCCTTCGTTGGCGTACCGCTGGACATCGGCACCTCCCTTCGCTCCGGCACCCGCTTCGGCCCCCGTGAAATTCGCGCCGAGTCGGTGATGATCCGCCCCTACAACATGGCCACCGGCGCCGCGCCGTTCGATTCGTTGAACGTGGCCGACATCGGCGACGTGGCGATCAATACGTTCAATCTGCTGGATGCCGTGCGCATCATCGAAGCCTCGTACGACAAGTTCGTCTCTCACGGCATTCTGCCGCTGACCCTGGGCGGCGATCACACCATCACCCTGCCGATTCTGCGGGCGCTGACCAAGAAGTACGGCAAGGTTGGCCTGGTGCACATCGATGCCCACGCCGATGTGAACGACCATATGTTTGGCGAGAAAATCGCCCACGGCACCACCTTCCGCCGCGCCGTGGAAGAAGGCCTGCTGGACTGCGACCGTGTGGTGCAGATCGGTTTGCGCGCACAGGGTTACACCGCTGAAGACTTCAACTGGAGCCGCAAGCAGGGCTTTCGTGTGGTGCAGGCCGAAGAGTGCTGGCACAAGTCGCTGACCCCGCTAATGGCCGAAGTGCGCGAGAAAGTCGGCGGTGGCCCGGTGTACCTGAGTTTTGATATCGACGGCATCGACCCGGCCTGGGCGCCTGGCACCGGCACGCCGGAAATCGGCGGCTTGACCACTATTCAAGCCATCGAAATCATCCGCGGCTGCCAAGGGCTGGACCTGATTGGTTGTGACGTAGTTGAAGTGTCGCCACCCTACGACACCACCGGCAACACCTCGCTGCTGGGCGCCAACCTGCTGTACGAAATGCTCTGCGTACTGCCGGGAGTCAGCCACAAATGACCGTCGCGCTAAAAGAACAGCAAGTGCTCAATGCCGCCGAACGCCTGGTCGCCGCCTTCGCCCGCACCGACACGGCGGCCTACTTCGCCGCGTTCAGCGAAGACGCCAGCTTTGTCTTCCACACCTGGCCCACGCCGTTGTTGAGTCGCGCAGCGTACGAAGCCGTGTGGGCCGACTGGCTGGCGGATGGCTTCGAGGTGCTGGAGTGCACCTCGAGCAAACCCTTCGTCAGCGTGCAGGGCGACGTGGCGATTTTCGTCCACGAGGTGCGCACGCAAGTGCGCGTAGCCGGCAGCGAAAGCACCAGTTACGAGCGCGAGACCATTGTCTTTCGTGAGGTAGAAGCGGGCCGCTGGTTGGCCTGCCATGAGCATTTGTCGGCTGTACCGCAGTAACGCGTAACCACGCAAAACCATAAAAATATAAGCCGGGCGCAGACGCTTAGTGCGTCTTTGCGGGGAGAAAAAATGAATAACAACAACCAAAAAACACTGACAACCATCGAAACCTTCGGCGTCGAACAGATCCCGGACAGCGAGCGCAGCGCCAAACCGCTGGACCTGTTCCGTATGATTTTCGGCGGCGCCAACACCTTCGCCACCGCCGTGCTCGGCAGTTTCCCCGTGCTGTTTGGCCTGTCGTTTCACGCCGGCGTGTGGGCTATTTTGCTGGGCGTGCTGGTGGGCTCGGTGATCCTCGCGCCCATGGGCTTGTTTGGGGCGTTGAATGGCACCAATAACGCCGTGTCGTCGGGCGCGCACTTTGGTGTGCACGGGCGAATTGTCGGCTCGTTTCTGTCGCTGCTGACGGCCATCGCGTTCTTTTCGCTGTCGGTCTGGAGCTCGGGCGACGCGTTGATCGGCGGCGCAAAACGCCTCATCGGCCTGCCCGAAACCGACCTGACCCTGGGCCTGGCGTACGGCCTGTTTGCCCTCCTCGTTCTCACCGTGTGCATCTACGGCTTCCGCTTTTTGTTGTGGGTAAACAAGGTGGCGGTATGGAGCGCCAGCGTGCTGTTTCTGCTGGGCATCTTTGCTTTTTCCAGCACCTTCGACAGCGCCTACGCCGGCAGCGTGAACATGGGTACCGAAGGCTTCTGGGCGGCATTTATCGGCGCCGCGCTGGTGGCCATGAGTAACCCGATTTCCTTCGGCGCCTTCCTCGGCGACTGGGCGCGCTACATCCCCAAGCAAACCTCGAAAGGCGGGATCATGCTGGCGGTGGTGTTCGCCCAGCTGGCTACCTTGATTCCATTCCTGTTCGGCCTGGCGACCGCGACCATCGTGGCGGTGAAGGCACCGGAGTACATCACCGCGAACAACTATGTCGGCGGCTTGCTGGCGGTATGCCCGACCTGGTTTTTCCTGCCGGTGTGCCTGATTGCGGTGATTGGCGGCATGTCCACCGGCACCACTTCGCTGTATGGCACCGGGCTGGATATGTCGAGCGTGTTCCCGCGCGTGCTGTCGCGGGTCAAGGCGACGCTGCTGATTGGTGTGTTGTCGATTGCGTTTATCTTCATCGGCCGCTTCGCCGCCAACCTGGTGCAAAGCGTGTCGACCTTCGCGGTGCTGATCATTACCTGCACCACGCCATGGATGGTGATCATGATTCTGGGCCTGATCATTCGTCGTGGCGTTTACCACGCCGATGACCTGCAAGTGTTCACCCGTGGGCAAAAAAGGTGGCAGCTATTGGTTCACCCACGGCTGGAACTGGCGCGGCATGGGCGCCTGGGTGCCAAGCGCGTTGATCGGTTTGTGCTTCGTCAACCTGCCGGGGCAATTCGTCGGGCCGCTGGGCAATCTGGCCAACGGCATCGACGTCAGCTTGCCGGTGACGCTGGGCTTGGCGGCGGTGCTGTATCTGGTGCTGCTGCTGGTGTTCCCGGAACCGGCTGAGGTGTACGGGCCACAAGGGCCACGCTGGATGCCGCTGCCCAAGAAAGCTGAAATGAAAGGCAACGCGGAAATCGCGTAGATCACAAACCCGTCCCCCGTCATTCCCCCGGCAGGAGGGAATCCAGGTGCACCTATTCATGGGCAATTCTGGATTCCCGCTTTCGCGGGAATGACGGTGGCAAGGATGAGATGGAAGTAGCTCCACCCGCTCCAAACGCTTTTGCATAACAACAAACGGCTCTACAGGTCCTCGCTGGCCTGATTCTTGAACTGCCAATAACAGATGCACTTAGCCTTTTAAGGAGTCACCCATGCGCACTCGTTCCATTGCCCTTCTCGGCCTGCTGGCCGCTGCCCTGAGCGCCACGCTGCACGCCGCCGACAGCAAACCGTCTTTTGTCAGCGGCGGTAGTTTCAACGTCTGCTCCGACCCCACCTTCCCGCCGCTGGAGTTCTTTGAGAAAACCGGCGACCGCGAGCCCAGCGGCTTCGATGCCGACCTGATCCGCGCCATGGCGAAAACCTGGGGCGTGCCGGCGCGCTTTATCGTCACCGAATTCACCGGCTTGCTGCCGGGCCTGGAATCCAAACGCTGCGACGTGGTCATCAGCGGTGCGTTGATCACGCCTGAGCGCACGCAAAAGCTCAATGCAGTGCCGTATCTGTCCAGCGCCACCATCGTGTTTGGCAGCGGCAAGGGCGACCTCACCCTGAGCAAGCTGGAAGACCTCTCCGGCAAAGTGGTGGCCGTGCAATCGGGCACGCGTTACGTGGCAATCATGGAAAAGCTCAACACTGAACTCAAAGCCGCCGGCAAACCGGCCGCCACCCTTCAGACCTACCCCAAGGGCAGCGACGTGGCCCAGCAAGTGCTGGTCGGCCGCGCCAGCGCCGGGTTGTCGCAAGACACCGAACTGGCCTACCGCGAACTGCAAACGCCGGGGCAATTCAAGACGCTCTATACCTTCCCGGAGAAGGATGTATTTGGCGCGTATCTGGTGAAAGACGAAGCCAACACCAAAGCCGTGGCGGCGGCGATCAAGTCGCTGAAAGACGACGGCACGCTGAAAGCGCTCAGCGAGAAGTGGAAGCTCGATCCGGTGAATGTGGAAGGTGCGGGGAGTAAGTTCAACTATTTGCGGCGCCCACTCCCCTCACCCCCGCCCTCTCCCCGGAGGGGCGAGGGAGCCAATCGCGGTTCGCTGCGATAACACCGTTTAGCTCCCCTCGCCCGTTTACGGGAGAGGGGCTGGGGGTGAGGGCTGGGCCCACCACCGTTGGCGGCTGATCAACGAAACCGCCGCGTTTTTCCCACCGCCTCAAAGGGGATACCCCCATGCAATTCGACGTCGCCGTCTTCTGGGACGCACTGTTTTCTTACCCCTTTTTCAAGGGCGCGTGCATCACCTTGCTGCTCGCCCTGCTCGCCCATTCGGTCGGCATCGCCCTGTCCATTCCGGCCGCACTGGCGCTGGACGGCCCGCCCAATCCGCTGCGTATGCTGCTGCGCGCTGTGCTCAGTGTGTTTCGTGGCGCGCCGACGCTGTTGCAACTGCTGTTTGTGTGGAACGCGCTGCCGCAGTTCTTCCCGATTTTTCGCGAGACCTGGTTCACCCCGTTCTTCGCCGCCTGGATTGCCCTAAGCCTGAATGAAATGGCTTACCAGGCCGAAATTAACCGCGCCGCCTTGAAGGCGCTGGACAAAGGTCAGCACGCCGCCGGCCACGCGCTGGGCTTGTCGGGCTGGCAGATTTTCCGCTACGTCACGCTGCCGCAAGCGGCACGCATCGCCATTCCGCCGACGGCAAACGAGTTCATCACGTTGCTGAAAATCACCTCGCTGGCCTCGGTGATTTCCCTGCAAGAGTTGATGGCCGTGACCTCGCAAACCGTGTCCACCACCTTTCAGTTTTCCGAGTACTACGCGGTGGCGTTGGTCTACTACCTGGTCATGGTTTACACCCTGACTTGGCTGCAAGGTCGCCTGGAGCGGCGTTTGTCGTGGGATCAGGTCAGCCCCGCCGCGAAGAACGTCGGCCTGGTGCAACGCACCCTTGCGCGTATGCGCCGCATCTGAGGAATTCCTATGACTACCGAAATTATTCGGCTCGAGAACGTCGGCAAGCGCTACGACGATTTTCAGGTGTTGCAGGGCATCAACCTGTCGGTGCGCCAGGGCGAGAAAATTGTGATTTGCGGGCCGTCGGGCTCGGGCAAGTCGACGCTGATTCGCTGCATCAACCGCCTTTCGCCCCACGACACCGGCACCATCACCGTGGAAAACCAGGACGTGGCCAGCAAACAAGGCAGCGCCCATGTGCGCCGCGAAGTGGGCATGGTGTTTCAGAACTTCAACTTGTTCCCCCATCTGACCGTGCTGGAAAACTGCACCCTGGCGCCGATGAAAGTGCGCGGCATTGCGCGTGCCCAGGCCGAGGAACAAGCGCTGCGTTACCTCAACCGCGTGCACATCGGCAGCCAGGCGCAGAAGAAGCCCGGCCAACTGTCTGGCGGCCAACAGCAACGCGTGGCCATTGCCCGGGCGCTGTGCATGAACCCGAAGGTGATGCTGTTCGACGAGCCCACTTCGGCGCTCGACCCGGAAATGGTCGGCGAGGTGTTGGACGTGATGACCGAGCTGGCGCTTGAAGGCATGACCATGTTGTGCGTGACCCACGAGATGGGTTTTGCCCGCAAGGTCGCCGACCGTGTGGTGTTTATGGACGCCGGGCAAATCGTCGAAACCGGCGCGCCGACCGAATTCTTCGAGCAGCCCAAGCACCCGCGCCTGCAAGCCTTTCTGTCGCAGATCAGCCATTGACGGCCCTGCTGCCCTCCTCGCCTCTAAGGACTGCCCGATGAGCACCTGCGGTGAATTTCTGCTGAAGCAACTGGACGCCTGGGGCGTGGACACCGTGTTCGGTATTCCCGGCGTGCACACGGTGGAGCTGTATCGCGGCTTGCCTGCCACGGCCCTGCGCCACATCACCCCGCGTCACGAGCAGGGCGCCGGCTTTATGGCCGACGGTTACGCGCGGGTCACGGGCAAACCTGGGGTGTGTTTCATCATCACCGGGCCAGGCATGACCAACATCCTCACCGCCATGGCGCAGGCCTATGGCGACTCGATTCCGATGCTGGTGATTTCCAGCGTCAACGAGCGTTCGCGCCTGGGCACTGGCAATGGCTACCTGCACGAACTGCCCGACCAGCGCGGGCTGACCGCTGGCGTCACCGCGTTCAGCCATACCGTGCTCAGCGTCGACGAATTGCCCGAGGTGCTGGCCCGCGCGTTCGCCGTGTTCGACAGCGAACGCCCGCGCCCGGTGCACATCGAGCTGCCGCTAGACATCATCACCGCGCCGGCCGCCCACCTGGCCATTCAGCCGCGCGAACGCCTCAAGCCGACCCGCGCCTTCTGCCGAGCTGATCAAACAGGCCGCCGCGAAACTGCACGGCGCGAAACGGCCGCTGCTGTTGCTCGGCGGCGGCTGCCTGGAGGCGGCCGACGTCGCGTCGCAACTGGCCACCGTTCTGGATGCGCCGACCGCCCTCACCATCAATGCCAAAGGCTTATTGCCCGCTGAGCATTTGCTGCTGATCGGCAGCAACCAGTCATTGGTGCCCGTGCGCAAATTGGCCGCCGATGCGGACGTGATTCTGGCCATCGGCACGGAGCTGGGCGAAACGGATTACGACGTGGTATTCGACGGCGGCTTTGCCTTGAACGGCGAGCTGATCCGCATCGACATCGACGCCCAGCAATTGCAGCGCAACCATGCCCCGACGCTGGCGATTCAAAGCGATGCGCGCGCGGCCATAGTCGCCCTGCTGGCCGAGCTGCCGGGTCGCACCGGCGATGCCGGCAGCCCTGGCGCTCAGCGTGCCGCCGCCGTGCGCGCGCAATTGGCTGAAGGGTTTAGCGGCTGGGCGCCCTATCGCGAGCTATTCGCCACCGTGCTCGGCGTGTTGCCGACGGCGCGCTTTGTCGGGGATTCCACGCAAACCGTGTACAGCGGCAATCATCTGGTCGATCTGAACACCCCGCGCCGCTGGTTCAACTCCTCCACCGGCTACGGCACCCTCGGCTACGCCCTGCCCGCCGCCATCGGCGCAAAACTGGCTGAACCGCAGACGCCGGTTATTTGCCTGATCGGCGATGGCGGCCTGCAATTCAGCCTGCCGGAGCTGGCCAGCGCGGTGGAGGCCAAAGTCGGCATCGTGATCTTGCTGTGGAACAACTACGGTTACGGCGAGATCAAGGGCTACATGGAACGCCGGGGTATTGAGCCGATTGGGGTGGATATTTACACGCCAGACTTTATCGCCATCGCGCGGGGGTTTGGGTGTGTGGCGGAGCGGGCGATGGATTTGGCGCATTTGGCCAGGTTGTTGGAGATGGCGCCGGGTGACCGGCCGTTGGTGATTGAGATTGTTCAGGGGCCGCCGTTCGCTCCGTAAGTCTGGATCCCGAATCGTCGGACCGCCGCGTTCGGGAGGATGACGGAGGTTTTTAACGAGACCACCGTCATCCTCGCGAACGCGGGGATCCAGAATCTTGAATGGATCGAAAGCTTCGCCCACACCGCGCGCCTCAGAAAAGAGCCCCCCCATGAAAATCGTCACCCGCGACAAATGGTTCGAAGTCCGCCACTGCTACGACGGCATCAGCCTTATCCACGAGCCCTACATCCGCCCGTTCTACCGCTGCAACCTCTGGCATATCCAGGGCCGCGATAAAGACGTGCTGCTCGACAGCGGCTCCGGCCTGGTTAGCCTGCGCGAGCAGCTGCCGTGGCTCACGGAAAAGCCGCTGCTGGCCGTGGCCAGTCATTGCCATTTCGACCATATCGCCGGCCACCACGAATTCAGCGAGCGCCTGGTGCACCCGGCCGAGGCAGACATTCTCGCGCACCCCGATGGCGCTAATACCTTGAGCACGGCATTCGTTGGCGATGACATGTTCGACGCCCACCCGGATTGCCCGCTGTGCTACGCCGAGTACCAGGTGAAAGCGGCGCCGGCGACCGGGTTTGTCGAAGACGGCGATGTGCTGGACCTGGGCAACCGCGTGTTGCAGGTGCTGCACACGCCGGGTCATTCGCCGGGCGGCATCAGCCTGTGGGAAGCCAGCACCGAAACGCTGTTCAGCGGCGACATCATCTACGACGGTCCGCTGATCGAAGACGCCTACCACTCCAACCTCGACGACTATGCCGCCAGCCTCGAACGCTTGCGGCGGCTGCCCGTGCGCACGGTGCATGGCGGGCATTTCGACAGTTTTTCCGGCGAGCGTTTGCGCGGGATGATTGATGAGTGGTTGAAGGGGCACGGCTGAGCGGGAAGATCAAAAACTCGCGGCTAAAGCCGCTCCCACAGTCGGTGCAGTCCTGTAGGAGCGGCTTTAGCCGCGATTCCAGGAAACGACGTTTCAGGCATAAAAAAACCGCAGCCCAGGCTGCGGTTTTTTTGTTGCTCACCCGGGCCTTAGTGGGCCAGCAGCGAGCCGCCTTTCTTGCCTGCCAGCTTCTCAGGCTTGATGAGGAAGCGTGCCAGCGCTGGCAACAGCCACAGCGCGCCGAACATGTTCCACAGCAGCATAAAGGTCAGCATCAGGCCCATGTCGGCCTGGAACTTGATGGCCGAGAAAATCCAGGTGCACACGCCGATGGCCAGGCACAAACCGGTGAACAGTACCGCTTTACCGGTGGATTTCAGCGTCTGGTAATAGGCTTCTTGCAGCGGCATACCGGCGCGCAGGAAGCTTTCCAGACGGCTGTAGATATAGATGCCGTAGTCGACCCCAATACCCACACCCAGCGCGATCACCGGCAACGTCGCCACCTTCACACCAATGCCCAGGAAGGTCATCAGCGCGTTACCCAACACCGAGGTGAGGATCAGCGGCAGCACGATGCACAAGGTCGCCGCGAACGAGCGGAAGGTGATCAGGCACATGGTGGCCACGCAGATGTACACCAGGATCAGAATGGTGAACTCGGTTTCCTTGATCACTTCGTTGGTCGCCGCTTCGATACCAGCGTTACCGGCAGCAAGCAGGAATTGCAGGTTCTCGTTGTCGTGTTCCTTGGCGAAGGCTTTCACCGCGTTAACCGCACGGTCGAGGGTTTCGGCTTTGTGGTCGTTGAGGAACACCAGCACCGGGGCCAGCGAGCAATCGTTGTTGAACAGGCCATCAGCGCGAGCGATGGAGTTGTTCAGCACGTCTTTGTTGCGCGACAGGGTTTCCCATTTCAGGTTGCCCTCGTTCATGCCCTTGATCATCTGCTTGGAGACGGTGACCAGGGAAATGGCCGATTGCACACCTTCGGTGTTGCTCATGGTCCACATCAGCTCATCGATGGGCTGCATGGTTTCGTGAATCGAGCAGCCTTCAGGCTTGCTCTTGACCATGACCACCAACACGTCCGAACTGGTCGAGTAGTTGTTGATGATAAAGGCGTTGTCCTGGTTGTAGCGCGAGTCCGGACGCAGCTCCGGCGCACCTTGGTCAAGGTCACCAATTTTCAGGCCGTGGCCGTACCACAAGCCGCCACCGAAGGCTGCCAGGGCGATAACCACCGAAATCGGCGCCACCACCGGGTGAGCGAAGTTGGACAGCAGGCGCCAGAACGGGTGTTCGCGCACGGCGTCTTTCTTGCTGCGCTCGATGGCCTTTTTGCTGATGCCGACATACGAGATGGCAACCGGCAGCAGGATCAGGTTGGTGAACACGATCACGCCCACACCAATGGACGCGCCAATGGCCAGTTCGCGGATCACGCCGATGTCGATAATCAGCAGCGTGATAAAGCCCACGGCGTCGGCCAGAATCGCGATGGCGCCCGGCAGGAACAGTTGGCGGAAGGTCAGGCGCGCAGCGGTCAGCGGGCTATCGGCTTCACTCGATTGCAGGGCGATACCGTTGATTTTCTGTACGCCGTGGGAAATACCGATGGCGAAAATCAGGAACGGCACGAGCATCGAGTAAGGGTCCAGACCGAACCCTACGGTGTGCATCAGGCCCAGTTGCCACACCACGGCAATCAAGGTGGTGAACAGCACGGCGATGGTGCTGCGAATGCAGCGGGTGAACCACATCAGCAAGACGAGGGTGATCAGGAACGCGATGGCAAAGAACGCCACCACCATCACCAGACCGTCGATAAGGTCACCGACTTTCTTGGCGAAACCGACGATGTGAATTTCCACATTCGGGTTTTGCGCTTCGTACTTGTCGCGAATCTTCGCTTCCAGTTCGTGGGAGAACTGGCGGTAGTCGAGTTTCAGCAGGGTGCCTTGGTCTTGCGGGTCTGGGTAGGACTCCAGCAACGGCACGTCGACAATGCTCGACTTGAAGTTGTTCGCCACCAGGCGGCCGATCTGGCCCGACTTGAGCACGTTGTTGCGCAGCTCGTCGAGGCTGTCTGGCGAGCCGTCGTAGGTTTGCGGAATCACTTCGCCGCCGGCGAAGCCTTCTTCGGTCACTTCGGTCCAGCGAACGCTCGGGCTCCACAGCGACTTCAGACCGGAACGGTCGACGCCTGGAATGTAGAACACCTCGTCGTTCACCTGACGCAGGGTTTCCATGTATTCCTTGCTGAAGATATCGCCATCTTTGGCTTCCACCGAGATACGCACGGTGTTGCCCAGGTTGGCCAGATCATTGCGGTGCTCGAGCATCTTCTGAATGAACGGATGCTGCAGCGGAATCATCTTTTCGAAGCTGGTGGACGGGCGCACTTGCAAGGCTTGGTAGCACAGGAAGACGCTGACCAGCAGACAGATGAGGATCACTGTCGGCCGGTTGTTGAAGATCAGGCGCTCCAGAAAGGAGCCCTTATCCTGATGATGGTTACTCATCGTACTCATACCTCAAAGCCACGGCTTATTGTTTTGGGCTAGCGTCTTCACCGGTGGGGCGAAGTGACATGGACGCCACCTTGACCGACCAACACCAGATCACCTTTGTCGTCAGCTGCAACGCTGGACAAGGACAAGCGATCCGGACGGTTGATCAGGCTGAAGGTCAGGCCGTTATCGGTGCTTTTCAGTACGCTGCCGCCGTGCCCGACGATGACCACAGAGCCATCTTTAAGCAGTGCGCCGCCAGACAAACCGAAGTCGAGTTTGCCGCGAGGCGACTTGACCTTGATGGGTGTCCAGGTGGTGCCGAAGTCGGTGGAGCGGAACAGGTTGCCGCGCAGGCCATAGGCCAGAAGCGTGCCGGGCTCATTGGTGCCGATCACACCAAACAGCGAACCTTCATACGGGCCCTCGAGGGTTTCCCAGGTTTCGCCGTCGTCGGCACTTCTAAACATGCTGCCCATTTCACCGACGGCAAACAGGCCCGAGCCTTTGACTTCGGTGATGGCATTGATGTGGTAACCGTCGGGGTTGTCGAGACGGTCGCCGGCATCTTCCCAGTTCTTGCCGCCGTCGGTGGTGGCGAACAACGCGCCATACGCACCAACCGCAAAACCGATGGAAGCATCTTTGAACCAGACGTCGAGGAAAGGCGCGCCCTCCTCCCGTTCCTGGTCGCTGAATTGTTGGGTCCAGGTGGTGCCACCGTCTTCGGTAGCGAGGATCAGTGCGTCGTGACCAACCGCCCAGCCGTGTTTGTCGTCACCGAACGCCACCGCTGTGAGCATCATCCGGGTTGGCACTTTGGCCTGCACCCAGGTTTTGCCTTCATCGTCGGAATACAGAATGTGGCCACGGTCACCCACAGCGACCAGGCGTTTGCCGGCGTTGTCGATGTCGAGCAACAGAGAGTCTGCAGCTTTGGCGGATGGGATTGAGTAGACGGTCGCCGAATCGTCGGTCGCCGCGTGCACACTGAGGGGTGCAACAAAACTCAGAACGGACAACACACTACACAGCGAAAGCACGTTAGCCAGCGGCGAGTGGAAGCGGAACGCTGGTGTGCGCAACTTCTTAGCCTCACCAGACTGGGTGCGCCGCATGACGGGCTCACTCATACACCTTTCCCTTTATTGTTATGGGATATCAGCCTTTTTGCAGGCCGCCTATCCTATCCAGCTTTCGAAAGGTCTGACAATCAACGTGACGTTATGTTTTGTTAAGGCAAACCCGCGTGATTGACGCGTTATAGGCACCTCTGATGCATCGGAATAGATACCCCTGATGCACAAAAGCCGCTACGACTGTAGCGGCCTTTGCCGAACACTACACAACCTGAGTTGTGTTGCCTATGGTCTTGTGGGAACGAACTCGGAACTCTGTAGGAGCGGCTTTAGCCGCGATGCTTTTTTACCTCGAGAGCATCGCGGCTAAAGCCGCTCCCACACCATCAAAAGCTCGAAACCTCGAACCCTGTGGGAGCGACTTCAGTCGCGATGCTTTTCTACATCAAGAGCATCGCGGCTAAAGCCGCTCCCCACACCATCAAAAGCTCGAAACCTCGAACCCTGTGGGAGCGACTTCAGTCGCGATGCTTTTCTGCATCAAGAGCATCGCGGCTAAAGCCGCTCCTACACCATCAAAAGCTCGAACCCTCGAACCCTGTGGGAGCGACTTCAGTCGCGATGCTTTTCTACCTCAAGAGCATCGCGGCTAAAGCCGCTCCTACAGCATCACGCTATTAACGCGTACCGCGACGACGCAGAGCAGCCGGCTTGAAGTAGCCGTCGTCTGGAATCGGCTGGCTGAAGTCGATGGTGGTCGGCTCTTCGTTGTCCAGGTTCTGTACGTGGTAGCGACGGGCTTGCAGGTCGTGGAACACGTCCAGGGCAGTCCAGGTGGTTGGCAGTTCGTAGAAGTTTTTCAGGTACGCCAACGACACGCGCCACAGTTCGCCACGGCCGTCGTATTGGTCCACTTCTGCTGCTTGCCAGCTGTCCTCGTCGAGGAACAGTACGCGCTTGGAGTAGATGTGACGGGCGCCAGCTTTCAGCGTGCCTTCAACTACCCACACACGGTGCAGCTCGTAACGGGTGTAAGCCGGGTTAAGGTGGCCCACTTTCAGCAGGTCGGCGTATTTCACGTCGGGGCTGCTGATTTTGTAGTTATTGTACGGAATGTAGATTTCTTTCTTCCCGATCAGCTTCCAGTCGTAGCGGTCTGGCGAGCCGTTGAACATGTCGGTGTCGTCTGCAGTACGCAGGCCGTCAGCGGCAGCAATCGGGGTGTCGTATGCCAGGTTCGGCGCGCGACGTACGCGACGCTGACCGGCGTTGTAGCCCCAGGCCTGACGCGGCTCTTTCACCTGATCCAGGGTCTCGTGTACCAGTACCGCGCCGCCAGCCAGGCGTGCCGGGCTCTTGGTGAAGGACAGGTAGTAGAACAGGATGTTGTTCAGGTTCGAGTAGTTACTTTTCGGGTCGTAGAAACGGAACATCGCTTCTTGCTGGGACGTCACCAGGGTGAAATCGCCATTGCGCTGCACGGCCACTTCCGAAGCGCGACGCACGATGTAAGTGCCGCGATAACGCGCAATGTGGTTCCACACCGCTTCGACGCCGTTCTGCGGAATCGGGAACGGGATGCCGCCGTAAGCGTCGGCGAAACCGTTGCCGCCATCGAGCAGTTTGGCGGTGGTAGCGTTTTTCTGCGTGTTGTCATAGACCCACTGCGGCGCGGAGCCGGAGCGACGGGTCGGGTACACCGGCAACTGGTAGTCAGTTGGGTAGGCGTTGAACAAGGCGATCTGGCCTGGGGTCAGGTTGGCCTTGTACTGGTCCATGTTGGCTTTGGTGATGGTGTACAGCGGCTTGTCGTCAGCGAACGGATCGACATGGTGTTGGCCCGGGGTTTTGTAGCCAGCCGGTGCCTTGGTGATACCGCCAGTCCAAGCCGGAATGGTACCTGCCGCGTTACCCGCTTTCTCGGCGCCGAACGGCGTCAGCGTAGTGCCGAGCTTGGCGGCTTCCGAAGACGAAACAGCGGCCAGCGCGCTACCGGCGGTAAACGCCAGTGCGATCGCTGCACTAATCAGCGTGTGCTTTTTCAGCATCTTGATTCTCCGTGGTCAATCATCGTCCGAGCGCCCGTAGGCGCCCGGCTTCTTATATAGAGGGTGTTAGAACGAGTACTTAACGTTGACGCCGATGTTGTCGCGGTCACGGCTGGCGTTGTTCTTGCCACCACCGGAGAACTCGGTGTAGGCCAGTTCGCCTTCCAGACTGTTCAGGTAGGCGGCCTTGACGCCGAGGGTGTAAGCCTGACGGCCTTCGATGAAGTTACCGGTCTGGTAGGAGTTACCTTCGAAGTCGTTTTTGTAGACGACGTACGGGGAAACGTTCACGCCAGCGTATACGTCGTTCCAGGTACCCGAGAGCACAGTGGTGAAGCCGTAGGCGTTTTTGTTGACCTGGTCGTCACGGTCAGCGCCGCTGATGTAGGAGCTGTTGCCGCGCCCGGAGTAGTACTTGGTGTTGCCTTCGAAATCGGTGTACTTCAGATCGCTACCGCGCAGGTGCTCGGAGGCCAGTTCGAACACGCCAAACAGGGAATCGAAGCCGGCCGAAGGACCGAAGTTGTAGATAGTGCCCAACGACGTGTTGTAAGCCTCTACGCGCTCGACGTTGTGGATCTCATCGCCGAGCTGAACGTTTTGGCCGCCGATGTTCACGGTCTGACGGGTTGCCAGTTCAGGCGCTTGTTGAAGCAGGTCACCCAGCAGGTCATTGGTGGTGGCAATGCCAATTGGCAGGTTGGGACGGTAAGCAATTTCACCGAACACCGACGCGTTACCTACGGTGGTGTTGAAGCTGAAGCCATACATACGAATATCTTCAGCGTACTCACGCTGTGCGTTCACTTGGTTGGCCACATCAAGGGTCGCCAAGCCGTCGGCTGCATCAGCAAACAATGCAAGAACCGCCGGACTTGCACAGGCGGGGCCCAGGCCTCGCGCCACGCAGCTCGCGCCAGCAAGAGTTGCCAAGCTGGTGATGCCGTCGTACTCGCCAAGGTTAGCGGCGATGGTCGGTTCTTTGGAGTGATAGTTTACGAAGTACGCGCCGAATTCCGTGGAGTTCAGTTCCTCCGCGATGTACTTAAAGTTAACGCCGTACTGACCATCATTTTTAGCGTTGATATCCGAGCCAATGCGGGCGACCTGGATGTTGCCATTGCTGTCAATCGTCCGACCGCCGTTCAAGCCACCAGTGCCAAGCGCGCCCAACCCGGTGTAGAGAGCGGAAAGCTGCTGCAGTCTCGGTTGAGTCGAGTAAGCAGTGTTACCACCGTCAGCAAACAAGTCAGTCTCGGAGAAGTAAGTACCAACCGGGTCAATCGCCGACTCTTTCCAGTTGAACTGGTAGAAGGTTTCCATCGACAGGTTATCGGTCAGACCAACGTTGAAGCTCAGCGCTTCAACCGGGACCAACACTTCCTTCAGTTCGGAACCTGGCAGGCGGAATTTGGCGGCGTCTACCGGGTTGGTGGTGTTCACGCCACCACGGTAGAACAGGCCTTCGCCCCAGTTGAATACTTGGTTGCCCAGGCGAGCGGTAACAGGCAGATCCGCCACGTCCCAGTTGCCGTAAACGTAGGCATCAAGAAGCTGAGCATCACGACCAGCCTTGTGGCGAGTTTCGTAGGTGAAACTCGAGCTGTTCGGAGAAGTCTGGCTCGGCTGATTCGGATTGTTGTTGTCGTTGTAGTCGTTGCGCTTGTCCATGATCTGGGTGTCATAGAAAGCGGTACCACGCACGAACACACCGTAGTTCTTGTAGGTCGCTTCCAGGTCGGAAGTGATCTTGTACACCTCGGAAACCAGACCGGTATCGAAGTTACGGTTGCCATCGTTGGTGTTGATGTCGTCGTTGCCTTTGTCACGACCCTGTACGCGCCACAACTGGCCGTACGACACGGTGGTGTCGATGGAACCGCTGACTTCATTGTCGGCAAAGCTGAATTCCACGGCCTGGGCTTGAACAGCCACCAGCAACGGCAGAAGACCGGCGAAGGCAAAGCCTGCCTTGGACGGCGCGAAACGCAACATAGGACTACGGGACTTGAATTCCATCGAGACTTTACTCCGTGGACAGATCGTTATTCTTATCGGCCCGCGCTTAGTAGCAAGCGGGCTCATGTACGCCGCTGTTTAGAGGCGGTCTTTTTAGTTGATTGGAAGATTCCCCTCCAACGCGTCTAGCACGCACCCCCGAGCATTGTCTGCACCATTGCGGGGCCAATTACAGTCGAGCAATGCAACCATGGTGCCAAACAAGCGTTTTAATTCAATTTAATGACGCCAACGTTTTATGGTTTGCCAGACAAGACGTGACTGATCATTCATTAACCAACGCACCCACTATTCAGGAAACTATTGCGCGGTTTGTCCTACGATGTGGCGCGGATAGCCACTCGCCGCCGTTCCAGCTCAAATTCCTGGCCGCACAATCAGAAAAGAGTCAAGGGCGAAGCCCCAACCTATTAAGGGTTTTCTAATAAGCAGCGGGGGCGTTATTTCGGTAAGTAACAGAAAAGTGTTACCGGCATTTCGCCAGTAACACTTTCTGTTCTTCGGGGAAGGGATGAATCAAATCTTAAGCAAGGCTCTTGCTGACCACTTCATAGACGTCGGAAGACAGCTCGCCAGAGGCGAGAATCCGCTCTAGCTCGGCCTTCATAAGCGCCTGACGGCCGGCATCGTATTTGCGCCAGCGGGTCAGCGGCGCCAATTGCCGCGAAGCGATCTGCGGATTGAAGCCGTTGAGGGTGATGATCAGGTCCGCGAGGAAGCGGTAGCCCGAGCCATCGGCGCTGTGGAAGTTGACCAGGTTTTGCCCGGCGAAAGCACCGATCAGCGCACGCACCTTGTTGGGGTTTTTCAGGGTAAAGGCCGGGTGTTCCATCAGCGCTTTAACCCGCGCCAAACCGCCAGGCAGAGCGCTCGCCGCTTGCACGCTGAACCACTGATCCATCACCAACGGGTTGTCTTTGAAGTGTTCGGCAAACGCCGCCAACGCCTTGGCTTTCTCGGCCTCGAACGGCGAATTGACCAACACGGCCAGCGCGGTGAGGCGCTCGGTCATGTTGTCGCACGCGTCGTACTGCTCCAGGCACGCGGTGAGCACTTGCGGTTTGCCACTCAGCATTAAGTATGAGAGCGCGATGTTTTGCAGGCTGCGGCGGGCGAAATGCTCGGCTTGCGCCACGTACTCACTGTTACGCGAGACCTCGCGGTTCTGCTGATAACGCTGCCACAGCGGCTCGAACAACGCCTCGGCCAGTTGCTGACGGGCGAATTCACGGGCGCTGTGAATGGCGTCGACGTCTGCCACTTCGCTGATTTCAGTGAGGTACGCCTCGCTTGGCAGCGAAAGCATTTCGGCGACCACGGCCTGATCGAGGCTGGCATCGCTGAGCACGGTGCCCAGCGCAGTGATCAGACGCTGATCCAGCACCAGCGCTTCGCCGCGTTGATGCTGGCCGATCAGCTCTTGCAGCACTTGCACCGACAGTTGCTGGCCGGCTTCCCAACGGTTGAAGCCGTCGGCGTCGTGTTGCATGAGGAACATCAGTTGGTCGCGGTTGTACGGGAAGCTCAGCTTCACCGGCGCCGACAGGCCGCGCAGCAACGAGGGCAACGGCTGCTCGGCCACGTCCACAAACGTGAAGCTCTGCTCGGCTTCAGTCACCGCAATAACCGTGGACTCGCCACGCGCCTCGCTTTCACCTTGCAGCTTCAAGGTTAGCGCCTGGCCCTGGGTGCCGAGCAAGCCCAGTTCGACCGGAATCACGAACGGCAGCTTCTCGGTTTGCCCTGGGGTTGGCGGGCAGCTTTGGCGGAAGGTCAGTGTGTAGGTTTTCGCGTTGGCGTCATACGCCTCGCTCACCTGCAAACGCGGCGTGCCGGCTTGGCTGTACCAGCGTTTGAACTGGGTGAAGTCGGCGCCGTTGGCGTCTTCCATGGCCTTGATAAAGTCGTCGCAGGTCACCGCCTGACCATCGTGGCGCTCGAAGTACAGGTCGCTGCCTTTGCGGAAACCGTCGTTCCCCAGCAGGGTGTGGAGCATGCGCACCACTTCCGAGCCCTTTTCGTACACGGTCAGGGTGTAGAAGTTGGAAATCTCGATAAAGCTGTCCGGGCGCACGGCGTGGGCCATCGGGCCGGCGTCTTCGGCAAACTGGTGGGTGCGCAGGTAGGCGACGTCTTCAATGCGTTTGACCGTGCGCGAGTTCATGTCGGCCGAGAACTCGGCGTCGCGGTACACGGTGAAGCCTTCTTTGAGCGACAGCTGGAACCAGTCGCGGCACGTGACGCGGTTGCCGGACCAGTTGTGGAAGTACTCGTGCGCCACCACGCCTTCAACGCGCTGGTGCGCAGCGTCGGTGGCGGTGTCGGCTTTGGCCAGTACGCAGCTGGAGTTGAAGACGTTCAGGCCCTTGTTTTCCATGGCGCCCATGTTGAAGTCGTTGACGGCGACGATCATGAAAATATCCAGATCGTATTCGCGGCCGTAGACCTCTTCATCCCAGCGCATGGATTTTTCCAGGCTGTCCATCGCGTGCTGGCATTTGTCGATGTTTTCCGGCTCGACATAAATGCGCAGCGCCACTTCGCGGTTGCTCATGGTGGTGAAGGTGTCTTCGATGCACCACAAGTCGCCGGCCACCAGGGCGAACAGATAGGCGGGCTTCATAAACGGGTCTTCCCACGTCGCCCAATGGCGGCCGCCCTCGCCCTCCTCCGGGCCGCTGGCAATCGGGTTGCCGTTGGAAAGCAGCACAGGGTATTTGTGCTGTTCGGCGCTGAGGGTCGTGGTGAATTTGCTCATCACGTCCGGGCGGTCGAGGTAGTAGGTGATTTTGCGGAAGCCTTCGGCCTCGCACTGGGTGCAGAACATGCCGCTGGATTTGTACAAACCTTCCAGCGCGGTATTGGTTTCCGGGTGGATGCGCACACTGCTGTCGATGACGAAGCGCTCGCCGGCCGGTTGCAGCGTTAGGTGGCTGTCGCTGAGCTGGTAGTCGCCTGGCTCCAGGGTTTTGCCGTCGAGGCTGAGGGACAACAGCTCCAGCTCCTGACCATCCAGCACCAGCTGCGGCAGGCCTTCGCCGCGCACCGGGTTGCGGCGCATCACCAGCTGCGCGTGAACCAGAGTGTGGTCCTCGAACAACTCGAAAGTCAGATGGGTTTCGTCGATCAGGTAATCCGGCGCCTGATAGTCCTTCAGGTAAATCATCTTCGGTTGTTCGGTGCGCATGGCAGTTGCCCTTACGTTCAGGAATGCACGGCCAGTTGGTAGGCCGTGTATTTGCGGATATTGATAACGCCGGTATCGAACATCAGGTATTGGCCCTTGATGCCCAGCAGCGTGCCTTCGGCGACAGGGTCTTTATCCAGATTAAAGCTGGTTATTTTTTGCCGGGTAGGCCTCGATCGGATACGTGATCTCGATGGGCTCCACATCCGTCAGCGCCTGAATGGCCTGCAAGCCAAAGCGCTGTTGCAAGCCCAACATCCCCTCGGCGCAGGCCGCAAAGATTTGCTCGCGCACGGCTTTGAGTTCGACCGGCTCGGCGTGGCTTTTGAGCAGCGCGCGCCAGTTGGTTTTGTCGGCCACCTGAGTGCGCAGCAAGTCTTCCACAAAGCCCGATTGCTGGCGGGTGCTGACGCGCATGATCGGCAGCGCCTGGCTGGCGCCCTGGTCGAGCCAGCGGGTGGGCACTTGCGTGGCGCGGGTAATACCGACTTTCACGCCCGACGAATTGGCCAGGTACACGATGTGATCGGTCATGCAGAACTGCGCCGCCCATTCCGGCTCGCGGCAGGTGCCGGCCTCATGGTGGCAACGCTCGGGGCTCATCATGCAGGTGTCGCACTGCGCCAGCTTGGTCATGCACGGGTAGCAATACCCCTGACTGAAACTGGTTTTGGTTTTGCGCCCGCAGTGGCTGCAGTGAATCGCACCCAAATACTCCAACCGCACGGTCTTGCCGATCAGCGGGTTGACCGGAATTTCGTCGTCACCCAACCGAAACGCGTACTGCAACCGGCGCGCCCAGGCGGGCGGCCATTTTGCTCAAGGCACCGCGACCCAATTCACTCAATGGATAGCGTCCGACTTAAACAGAATGTTCGGCACGGTTTTCGATTTCGAGCTGCATTCCTGCACGGCCATGTAACCGGTGCGCTGGTCTTCCGGCAGGTTTTGCAGTTCCCAGGCGATGACGGCCTGCATGCTCAGTTCTTTCTGTTCCTGGGTCAGCTTGCGCCCGTCCGACCACTTACCAATTTCCACGGCCAGCTTCAGGCTTTCGTAGATATCAGGGGTGATGTTTTCAATCATTTCAGCAAAGGACGACATATTCGCCTCCAAAAACAAAGTCGCAGTTTAACGACGACGGCGCGCCAGTGCACCGCCCAACAGACCGGTGAGGCAGCCCATAACCAGACCACCGACATGAGCGCCGTTGGCGATGGCGCCAATGCCGGCCAGCTCGGTGATGCCGCTCATGCAGATGACCAGCCAGATCAGCATCATCGCCACCACGCCTTTGGGTAAGTGGTAAGCACGATTTGGGGCCAGCAATTGGTAAATCCAACAGTGGCCGAGCAGGCCGTAGAGCACGCCCGACAGGCCGCCGAATAGTGACGGGCCGGTCCACCAGAATTGCGCTGCGTTTGAGAACAGACCGAACAAAACGATTAAAGCCAGGAAAAGCCACTTGCCCTGCTGCGACTCTATGCGCCGCCCCAGTTCCCAAATCCACATCCCATTCATGGCCAGATGCAAAATGCTGAAGTGAACAAAAATCGGAGTTAACAGCCGCCATATTTGACGGATGTCGACAATTGGCGTGTCCGCGCTGATATATCGGGAGTCGCCAAGCACGTAGTAATCCTGAAAAGTCAGCCAGTGCATCGTTGCGTCATACGTGCCAAGTAACGTGACGGCTGCAATGACAAGCGTCACCACCATCAACGACGCAGTCATCGGGCTGGCGCCGAGTTGCGCCATGAACCCCGCCCGCGCCGGCTGCACCTGCTCCGGCACCTGCAAACGCTGCTCAGGATCGCCGTCGGGATACTGCTGATACAAACCGCGCACATCCGCCGCCAACTGCTCGCCCGGCACCCACAGCACCTGCTCGCCCGACTCTTCGCTCACCCGGTGCGGCACCTGCAAGCGCTGCAACAGCTGAACGAAACCGGCCAGATTGACGCTCACGGGCAGGCGCAACACTTCAACCGGGTTCATGGCGTTACCTGCTCGATGCCGTGTCACTCAACGGGAACCTCCGGGCGCTCAACGTCTACCCAGGCGAATTTGTTCGGATCGATGCGGGCTTCCTGGTCCATGCGATACGCCACCAGCTTGCCGTACAGCACGGCGCTGTAATCGAGGCAGGCCAGGTTCGGCCGAATCGGCGCTGGCCGGCCTTTGCGCCAGTAGTGGCCGACGAACAGCGGCGGCTCTTTCGGGCCGTAGCGCAGCAACTGGGTTTTTTCTTGCGGGGTCAGCGGCGTGCGCGCCACGTCTTCGGGCAAAGCGTCGGGCTGGAAGACGATATCGCCGTAGGTTTGCGGGTCTTCTTCCCAGAATTTGGTGCGGAAGAACGCGCGGGTATAGCCGTCACCGCTGGTCAGCGTCAGGCCATCGGGCAGGCGCATATCGGTGCCACGCAGCAAGCGGCTAAACACTTTGTTGGCAAAACTGCCGGGCACCGCCGAGGCCTGGATAAAGGCTTCATCGACACGGCCGTCAGGGTGTTGCGTGCGCAGCGAGTCGATCAGGCCGGCGTCCCAGCAGGCGTGCACCACGCGAAAATGCCCGGCGTCGATAAACAGCGGCAGCTCGTAAAACCAGCGCTGGAATTCGCGCCACTCGTTGGGATAGGCATCGAATTGCGCCAGGCTTTGGGTAATCAGGCGGGCATTGCGCGGCGTGTGCTCGCGGACGAACTGGCGGCCGCTGCCGGGCGGCGCCGGGGTGCTCCAGCCGAGGGCGTCGAATTCGTGGTTGCCCATGATGCACAGCGCCTGCCCGGCTTCGACCATGTCGTGCACCATGTGCAACGCCTCGCGAATACGCGGGCCACGGTCGACGATATCGCCGAGGAAAATCGCCATACGCCGCGGATGACGCCACACGCCGCCCTGGCGTTGATAACCGAGGCCGTCGAGCAGGCGCGCCAAGGTGTGCGCGCAACCATGCACGTCACCAATCAAGTCATACCCGCGCGCCGGATCAAGTTCCATCCAGTCGTTACCGCCCCCGAGGCGACTGCCCCAACCCAACTTGGTCCGGCAAACTTCGTAATAGTTGTGGTCCAGCGGATGAATCAGGCGCAGTTTCTGCGGCTTCTTGCTGACAATCAGCGTGTCGCCTGGGGCGCAGGTGAAATGGTTCTGGCCGTCGCACGACACCTGCGGATAAATCTGCATGTCTTTGGAGGCGACGATTTTCAGCTCGCTGTTGCCGTCCACCACAATCGGGCGGCTCGACAAGGTGTGCGGGTACATCGGCACCACCACAATGGCGTCGAGCTTGGGATGCATGATCGGGCCGCCGGCCGACAAGGCGTAAGCGGTGGAGCCGGTGGGCGTGGCGACGATCAGGCCGTCGGCCTTCTGGCTGCACACGAATTGGCCATCAATGTGCAGCTCGAACTCGATCATGCGCGTCGACTTGCCGGGGTGCAGCACCACATCGTTCAGCGCATCGCCCTGACCGATCACTTCGGCGTGACGGCGCACTTCGGCTTGCAACAGGAAGCGGTTTTCCACCAGATACTGGCCGTCGAGCACTTCGGCCACTTTGCTTTCCAGCTCGTCGGGGCGAATGTCGGTGAGAAACCCGAGGCTGCCCCGGTTGATGCCCAGCACCGGCACATTGAACTGCGCCAGGGCGCGAGCGGCGCCGAGCATGCTGCCGTCGCCGCCGACCACAATCACCAGATCGCAGGCTTCGCCCAGGCTTTCGCGCGATGAGGTTTGCAGGCCATGGCCAGGCAACACCTCGGCGATGGTGTCCTCGAGGATCACGTGCAACTGGCGCTCGATAAGCGAGTTGCTCCAGGCGGCGGATGGTGTCCAGCACCTGCGAACTGCCGGCGGCCAACGATGCCGATATTGCGAAATTGCTCCATGAGGCTCCTGGCAGACGCTGGCAGAAAATTTGAAAGACATCCTCTATCCACAGAGGCGAGCACGATTATGGGCGAAACCCGCGGGCCAAACCAAGGCGCACTTCACCCCAGCGACCCGCTATGCTCGCACCATGACGCTTTTCCCACCTCACCGCCCTGCCCCAGCACCTGCACCAGCCCGCCGTGCGCGACCTGGCCTGGGTGGTTGCTGTCGCCGCCACTCATGGATCCGACGCATTGCCGGCAACGTCATCCATTAACCGCCAGCACGTGGGCCGCCGTGCCTGAGCAACTGGCCGACTGGCTGCAACAACTCGACCGCGACCCTGCTGCGCTCAGCACCTGGCTGGCGCAACACAGCATCCGGCGTTTGGGTTTGTATTACGAACGCCTCTGGCAATTCGCCCTGATGGCCGCGCCTGGCGTGGAACTGCTGGCCGCCAACCTGGCGATTCGCGAGGGCGGGCATACGCCCGGGTGAGCTGGATTTGCTGCTGCAAGACGATGACGGCGTGCACCACCAGGAACTGGCCATCAAGCTCTACCTCGGCCCGCAACACGGCGATGGCCGCAACGCCCACGAATGGCTCGGCCCTGGCAGCCAGGACCGCCTGGCGCGCAAGCTCAGCCATTTGCTGGACCACCAACTGCCGCTGTCTGCCACGCCACAAGCGCAGGCGGCGCTGGCCGAACTTGGCATTGCCAACGTGCAGCCGCAACTATGGCTGGCGGGTTATCTGTTCTACCCCTGGCCCGGCCACAGCCAGCCGCCCGCTGGCGCGCTGCGCGAGCATTTGCGTGGACGTTGGCTGCATCGCAAAGACTGGGCCGGTTTTGCTGCCGAGCAGGAAGGCGCCGGGCTGTGGCAGCCGATTCCCGGCAAACTTGGCTGGCACCGGCGCGGGAACAGGCTGGGACGGTGTGGACGGCTGAGCGGTTTGGGCAGTGGTTGGGGGAGCTGGAGGTGGATGCGCAGGCGCAGTTGTTGGTGCGGTTTGAGCGGGATGGGAGTGGGGACTGGCGGGAGGCGGAGCGGGTGTTTTTGGTGGGGGGGATGGGTGGCCGCAGTGGGGTGGGTGAAGGGGCTTGGTTCTCGTCGTTCGCCGAGGCATCTCCGCTCGACTCAATATTCTGGATTCCCGCCTGCGCGGGAATGACGGATGTCTCTAATCAACTCACCGTCATCCTCGCGAACGCGGGGATCCAGAATCTCGGATGTGTCGGCGTTATGTGTAGAGAGCACCGTCATTCCCGCGAAGGCGGCGGTCCGACGATTCGGAATCCAGGCTCGTTCAGGCAACCTCGCTTCCCGACCGCATCTCGAACCCAAGAACAACCCTACCGACTCCGCTCCGTCCTCCCCCCCGACCGCGCCAAATACCCCGAGCCGCTCTCACACAGCAACCCGTCACGCAACACCGCCGGCAACGCATTCAACCCGTCACGCAACGCATAAGCGTTAAACCCCAGCTGCGAGAGCAAAAACACCGCACTGGTGCTGCGCGTACCGCTGTCGCAGTAGCACAGGTAGGTGCGGGTTTTATCCAGCAGCCGCGCTTTCAAGCGCAGCAGTTGCAGCGGCATGTTCAGCGTTTCCAGGGCGTGGCCGCGTTCGTATTCTTCTTGCAGACGCACGTCCAGCCACTGCGCGCCGGCCGATAGCAGCCGCGCCGCTTCGCCGAACGACACACTCGTCGACAATCGGCGCTTTGAGCAGGGAGAAAAAAATCCTGGCGGTCCAGGCGCAGCACCACGCCGTCTTCGAGCATGGTCACGGTGGCGTTGCGCGGCTGGTCGGCGAGCAAGGCTTCTTCCCAAAGCAGGCGCCCTCTTCCAGTTCGGCCAGTACCTGCTTTTCACTCCCGGCGCTGCGCATCACTTCCGCGCGGCCGCTGTTGAGGAAAAAGCAGCAGTCACCGGTTTCGCCTTCGCTAAGCACGGTGCTGCCCGCTTTCAGTTCCAGGCGCTGCAAGCGGTCGAGCATGGCGCGCACGTTCGGCGGCGGCACTTTGGCGAACAGCGGGTTTTGCAGCAGGCGCTCCAGCCATTCGACATCGCCGCCGCGTTGGCCCAACTCCAGCAGCAAATCCTGATACGCCAGGCGCCAGGTCAGCAGGCGCGTGAGGGTCGCGCTGTCGAGCACCAGAATGCTGATGTCGGTGAGCGCCCGCGCTTCGTGCAGGCGCGGCAGGTTGGGTGAGACCGGATGACAACTGGCTTCGCTGCCAGCCTGCAAGCGCTGCTTGCGACCGTCGGCGTCGGTCAATACCAATTCGCCGGCCAGCAGGAAATACGTAACCCGCGCCTGGTCGCCCGCCCTGAACAACAGCTGCCCGGCCAGCATCGGCTGCGGCACCAGTTGGCTGCGCAATTCGCGCCACTGCTGTTCCGACAGCACATTGAGCGGCGTCAGGCTGCGCAGTTGCTCAAGGTTCAGGGGTTCACTCATGGAAGGCGGCTACTCATGAAAGGGCTGGTGCGACGGGCGGGCAATGTTCACTTGCGTGGCGCGGCGGCCCTGCAAACCGCCGGTGTGGACGAACAGCAGGCGAGTGCCGCGCGCCACGTTACCGGCCGCCACGTGCAGGCGCAACGCCATTAGGGCCTTGCCGGTGTAAATCGCTTCCAACGGCAATTCGCCCTCGCGCTCAGTCTGGCTGATGAATGCCGTTAGCGCTTCATCGACCTTAGCAAAGCCTGCTCGGCTCGCTTGCAGCACGTCGTACCCGTCACCTGTGTAACCAGCCTGCTCGAAGATGAGCCGAAGGTTCGCTTCCACACCGTGCCCCGCCGGCACCGCCGACGCCCCGTACACGCGCCGCTGGCCTTGCTCGGCCAGCACCAGCCCAGCCAGGGTGGTGCCAGTACCGACGGCCAGCCACCAGGCGTCGAAGTCATCCCAGCCGATATTCGCCAGCTGTGCCTGCACCATCTCGCGCAGGCCCATGCAACCCAACGCGCCGGGCAAACCGCCACCGCCTTCGGGTATCGGGTAGAAGCCGGGGTATTGAGCCAGCCACGGTTGCCAGAAGTCGGGCTGATGCCGCTGCCGATAACCGCCGTAGCCAAGCCAATGCACCGTCATGCCCCAGGCGTGCAGGTCGCGCACGGTCGGGGTGTCGAGCGCATCGCCGCGCAGCAGACCGACCGTGGCGAAACCAAAGCGCTGGCCGGCAGCGGCTAGGGCATGCAAGTGATTGGAATGGGCGCCGCCCAGGCTGATGACCCCGCGTGCGCCAGCCGCCGCAGCGGCGTCGAGATGGTGGCGCAACTTGAACCATTTGTTGCCGCTGATCAGCGGGTCGATTTCATCCAGTCGCAGCACCGCCACGTCGACGCCGGCTTCTTGCAGCCACGGCGTGGCCAGGCGCTGGAGCGGCGCCTGGGGTGACCAATCGGAAACGTCGAGGGACAAGGGTTAGCTGACAGTCCGCAGGCGGGCGCCGGCTTTGTGGCGGGCGCAGCAGTTGGAGTCGCCGATAACAAAGCGGCTCGGCGTGTCGATGCGGTCCAGGGGAATGCCGCACCGATCACCGTTCGGCAAGCTAGCGTCGCAGCTGGGTTTTTCGTAATGGGCCAGCCACTGGCGGTATTGTGGCTCGGCAACAAAGCACTTGGCCGCCGCGTAGGCCAGTGGGGTTGTCTTGGTAGCGGGCGATGTCTTGCAGCGGAATGGTCAGGTGACCGGCGCCCGGGTGGTACACCACGAACACCACGCCGAGTTTCGACAGGCGCTCCAAAATCTGCTCGCCGCCCTGGCTGGCAAAGGCGTCGCGCTCTTTCTTCAGGCGCTCGACTTCTTCTTCGAGCTGGGTATCCAGTTCGTTGCGGTAGGCCAGCTCGACATCGCGAATGGCGATCTGCTCTTTGTACTCGACCACAGCGAGGAAATTCGCGCCTGCAGTTCGCTGTCGAATTGGGCGCGCAGAATGTCCGCCTCGGCACGCCCGTGACGCTCGATGGCGCGCAGTTGCTCGGTCATTTCCTCGCGGTTTTTCTGAAAGGTGTCGGCCTGGGCAGCCAGTGCGATTTCCAGGCTGACGTTCAATTCTTCTTGCTGGCGCAGCGCCTGATGCAGGCTCTGAATCTGCCCGAGCATGGTTTGCGTGTCTTGCGCGGCGGCGAGCTTTAGCTTGGCCAGCTCTTCTTCGTACTGCTGGGTTTGGCTGCTGATGCGCAGGCGCTGCTGCTTGATGAGCTGGGCGGTTTTGAGCCGGTGTTCCTGCTCGATTTTCTCCGCCACCTGGTCGGCCGCTTCCTTGGCCGGATCCGGCGCGTGCCACTGATCTTCCGGCGCCAGTTGCAACCGTTCCGGGGCAACGCTCTGGCCGGAATCGTCTTCCACCAACAAGCCGAGCTGATTACGTCGCACGGTATCGCGCAGCAACACCAGATCGTTCTGACCGGGCACCAAGCTGGGATCCCACAAATGCATTTGGTGCCACGACACCGGGCACTGGCTCCGGCAGGCCAAACGAATGGGGCCGGCGCCCAGGTCCGGGCCACGGCCAGAGCGTTCGGCCAGGTGACGCAGGGGAATGTTCCAGCCGCTGTCGGGCGAGCCGCGTTCGTCGAAGTCGAGGAAGAAAAACACCGCCGCGCGCACCAGCAAGCGCGGGTTGATCAGCACGTACGCCACGCGCATTTGCTGGTCTCTGAACTCGGGCATGTTGACCACGCCGTCGAGCAGGGCCTCGAATTCGGGGTACAGCATTTCTTTGCAGATGCCGCGCTCACTGAAGAACATCACGGCTTCAACCATTTGCGGCTTGATCTGCATGCTCATCAACGAACCCCCTAACCCAGATACATGGCGACTTTCGCGCTTATGAATACGCTCAATTTTTTCTGCGCGCACGGCGAGAAAGTAGGGCGTATTCCTACATTTGGCTCAAGTCTAGGGGTAAAAAGTATCGACGGCAATGTGACTGGGTTGGCAGTCACTCGTGCCGAGCGCCTGGCGAACAGGCGCTGACATGAAAGTGTGACGGAATCGGTACAAGCGGTCAGGTTTGCGGCATCAGGCCGAAGCGTTGGCCTTGGCCAGAAACGGCGCCAGACGCTTGCCCATCTCATCGCCCAACGCCTGCAGGCCGCTCATGGGGCGGATCATCACTTCGAAGTCGACAATTTTGCCGTCTTCATTGAAGCGCACCATGTCGATGCCCTTGAGCTGACGCTCGCCAACCGTGGCGCTGAACTCCAGCACCACATTCAGGCCGTCGGCGCTGACCAGCTCGCGGTGGTATTCGAAGTTTTCGAACACCTGAATCACGGTATTCAGAATCACATTGACCATCTGCGCGCCCTCGTACGGCTTGTAAGCCATGGGCGAACGAAACACCGCCTTGGCATCCAACAACTCGGGCAAGGCCTTGAGGCTTTTGCTGGCGATCATGTGGTGCCACTGCTCGAGGGCAGCGGTGACGGCGGGGTTGGAACTGAGGGCGGAAGTGGTCATGGCAACTCCTTTTTTGTTTTTTGAGGAATACACACCCTCTGTGGGAGCGGCTTTAGCCGCGATGCCTTTAAAACAATCAAACGCATCGCGGCTAAAGCCGCTCCACAGAAACAGCAGAAACAGCCCTCTCCCGCAAGCGGGAGAGGGAGCAGAGCGATTACAACCCTGCAGCCAGGCGCGAACCCTGGTTGATTGCACGCTTGGCATCCAGCTCCGCCGCCACGTCCGCGCCGCCAATCAGATGCACCACTTGCCCGGCCGCTTCCAGGCCTTCCTGAAGTTCACGCAGCGGGTCTTGGCCGGCGCAGATGATGATGGTGTCGACCGGCAATAGCTGCGGCTCACCTTCGGCGATGCGGATGTGCAAACCGGCGTCATCAACGCTGAGGTATTCGACGCTGTTGAGCATTTGCACGTTTTTGTTTTTCAAGCCGGTGCGGTGGATCCAGCCGGTGGTTTTGCCGAGGCCGTCGCCCACTTTGGTTTTCTTGCGTTGCAGCAGGAACACGTCGCGCGCCGGGGCGTGCACTTGAGCTTTGATGCCGGCGATACCGCCGCGCGCTTCCAGGGCTTTGTCGATGCCCCACTCTTTCCAGAACGCATCGCGGTCCTGGCTAGTGGCGTCGCCTTGGTGAACGATAAATTCCGATACGTCGAAACCAATGCCGCCGGCGCCAATCACGGCCACCTTCTGGCCAACCGGTTTGCGCTGCAAGATGGCGTCGAGGTAGTTGATCACTTTCGGGTGGTCGATGCCCGGAATGGCCGGCGTGCGCGGGGCGATGCCGGTGGCCAGGATAATTTCGTCAAAGCCGCCTTTAACCAGGTCTTCAACGCTGACGCGGGTGTTCAGTTGAAGATCAACGCCGGTGGTTTGCAGCTTGCGGCCGAAGTAGCGAATGGTTTCGTAGAACTCTTCTTTGCCCGGCACACGCTTGGCGATGTTGAACTGGCCGCCGATTTCGCTGGCCGAGTCGAACAGGGTCACGCTGTGGCCACGCTCGGCCGCCACGGTGGCAGCGGAAAGACCCGCCGGGCCAGCGCCGACCACGGCAATTTTCTTCACAGCTGCGGTGGGAATGTAGTTCAGCTCGGTTTCGTGGCAGGCGCGCGGGTTGACCAGGCAGGTGGTGAGTTTGCCGCCGAAGGTGTGGTCCAGGCAGGCCTGGTTGCAGCCGATGCAGGTGTTGATTTCGTCGCTGCGACCTTGAGCGGCCTTGTTGACGAACTCGGGGTCGGCGAGGAACGGGCGGGCCATGGACACCATGTCGGCGTCGCCATCGGCCAGCACTTGCTCGGCCACTTCCGGGGTGTTGATGCGGTTGGTGGTGATCAGCGGAATGCTGACTTCGCCACGCAGTTTGGCCGTCACTTTGGTGAACGCGGCGCGCGGCACTTTGGTGGCGATGGTGGGGATACGCGCTTCGTGCCAGCCGATACCAGTGTTGATGATGGTGGCGCCGGCCTTTTCGATGGCTTTGGCCAGGGTGACGATTTCGTCCCAGGTGCTGCCGCCTTCCACCAGGTCGAGCATCGACAGGCGATAAATAATGATGAAGTTCGGGCCTACCGCTTCACGCACGCGGCGCACGATTTCCACCGGCAGGCGCATGCGGTTTTCGTAGCTGCCACCCCAGCGGTCGGTGCGCTGGTTGGTGTGGGCGGCGAGGAATTGGTTAATGAAATAACCCTCGGAGCCCATGATTTCCACGCCGTCGTATTCGGCCACTTGGGCGAGGCTGGAGCAATTGACGAAATCGGCGATCTGCTTTTCGATGCCCTCTTCGTCCAGCTCGTGGGGCTTGAACGGGTTGATCGGCGCTTGAATGGCGCTCGGCGCTACCGATTTCGGGCTGTAGGCATAACGGCCGGCGTGGAGAATCTGCATGCAGATCTTGCCGCCCGCTTCGTGCACGGCGCGGGTAACAATGCGGTGCTGCTCGGCTTCTTCCGGGGTGCTCAGTTTGGCCGCGCCGGCATACACGCCGCCTTCCACGTTCGGGCCAATGCCGCCGGTTACCATCAGGCCGACGCCACCCAATGCGCGCTCGGCGAAGTAGGCCGCCATGCGTTCGAAGCCGCCCGGTTTTTCTTCCAGCCCGGTGTGCATGGAGCCCATCAGGGTGCGGTTACGCAGGGTGGTGAAACCCAGGTCCAGCGGGGCCAACAGGTGGGGAAATTGGGCGACGGTCATAGCAAGCTCCACATCGGGGGTTAACGCACGGAATGCCGCTGCCTCATGGTTTGGCTTTCTGGCCGAAAGCGTGGGCGGCGGTCAGTTGTGAGCGAACGATAAAGAGCGCGCCGCGCCCTCTCAATGATCCAAAGTGACAAGTTATTGATCCAAACGCGCAGCACAACTTGGCAAGCGCCGCTGCGCCCCCTACCCTTATGGCCTCATTTCGCACCCCGACGACCATGCGCAGACTATTCGGCAACGCCCTCGCCTCTTCCACCATCGTTCTGCTCGGCGCTTATGCGCTGTGGACCGATTTGCCGTCCGGAGGCCCATTACCTCTCCGACCTTCGCAGCGAAGTGGCGCTCAATCAGGGCCAGCCGGGCACCAACGGCAACCTGCTGGGCATTCAGCCGCAGCTGTATTCGGGCGACTACCACAGCGCCGACCTGCTGCGCTTGAAGCTCGCCGCTTACCTGCACAAGGCCAACGAAGCCGGCTTGCTCAATGGCAAAACCGTCGCCGTGCTGCCCGAACATATCGGCACGGGCCTGGTCATCAGCGGCGAGAAAGTCGAGGTGTATCAGGCGCACACGGTCAACAGCGCAATGGCCTGGCTGGCGGCAAGCAATCCACTGAAACTCAGCCGCGCGCTGCTGTTCGCCAAAGGTGACAACCGCTTGCATGACGCCCTGCTGCGCATGCAGGGCGAGCACATGGCGCGCGACTACCAAACGGTGTTTGGCGGCTTGGCCAAAGACTTCGGCATCACCCCTGGTGGCCGGCTCGATCGTGCTGCCCGAGCCGAGCGTGGAAGACGGCCAACTGGTGGTCGGCAGCGGCCCGCTCTACAACGTCAGCCTGGTGTTTGGCAGCGACGGTGCGCCGCTGGGGCAGCCTCAACGCAAGGCGTATCCCACCGCCGATGAGCTGGGTTTCATCGCCGCCGCGCCGAACGCGCCACAGGTAATCGACACACCGGCTGGGCGCTTGGCCGTGGTGCTGGGCAGCGACAGCGAGCGCGCCGATGCGTTTGCCGAGCTGAGCAAACAAGGCGTGCAGGTGCTCGCCGTTCCAGCGTTCCAGATCAGCCATAACGAAACCCATATGGCGCCGCCACTGGACGGCAGCAGCGTCCGCCTGGGCATGACGGTTTTTCTCCATGGCCAGTTCTGGAACCTGCGCAGCGATGGCCAGAGCCTGCTGATGCAAGACCAGGCCGTGAGCACGCTCGACGACAGCGGCGGGCCCGGTGGCCGGCTGCTGAACATTTGGCTGTAAGCCATGAAGCCGGTACGGGTTCGGCTGGGAGATTTGTCGGTCGGCTTTGTGCATGGCCTGGCAGATGCGGTGCGCCATGCCGGGCATGATCCGCTGCCGTTGCTGGAGCAATACGGGCTCGACCCGGCGCGCCTGGCCGAGGCGCGGGCGCGGTTGTCGATTCCGCGTTACATGCGGTTGGGCCATGCCGCGATTCAACTGACCGGCGATTCGGCACTGGGCTTGAGCATGGGCGTGCACACGCGTCTGAGCCAGGTTGGGTTAGCCGGCGTGACCGCCGCTCAAGCCCCGACCGTGCGCGAGGCAGCCCGTGCCCTGATTCGCTTCGAGCCGCTTTACGCCTACAACTACCGTGGCCAATCGAGCTTTCACGAAGACACCCGTGGCGCCTGGCTGCGCTTCTACTCGATCAACCCTTATAACGCCTACAACCGCTTCGTCGTCGACTCGGTATTGGCCGGCTGGGCAGCGCAACTGGGCGCGCTGGCCGGACAGCGCCTGGACGTGGAAAAAGTCGACATCGAATTCCCCGCCACGCCTTATGCCGAACGCTACGGCGAGCTGTTTGGCTGCGCCGTGGAATTCGCCAGCGACACTAACCAACTGCGCCTGAACCAGGCCACGCTTGCCTTGCGCAACCCAGAGCATTGCCCGAGCACCTGGCGGCACCTGCTGGATATTTGTGAGCGCGAGCTGGAGCAACTGACCCGCACCCGCAGCCTGCGCGAGCGCATCAGCCAGTTGCTCGGGCCGCTGCTAAACGGCCGCGAGCCGGACCTGGAGGAAGTGGCCAACCGCCTGCAACTGCCGACCTGGACCTTGCGGCGCAAGCTGGCCGAAGAAGGCACGCAATACCGCGCCATCCTCAACGACACCCGCCGCGACCTGGCCGTGGCGTATATCCGCGACACGGAATTGGCGTTCGGGGAAATTGCGTATTTGCTGGGGTTTGCATCGGCGGAGGCGTTTCAACGGGCGTTCAAACGCTGGAATGGGCAGACGCCGGGGGAGTTCAGGAAGGCGCAGCGTAAGGCGGGGTGACCGCGTTTTGCCCGGCCCTCACCCCCAGCCCCTCTCCCGCTCGCGGGCGAGGGGAGCCAATCGCCTTTCTGCTGACTAACGCGATTTGCTTTTAGTCCCCTCGCCCCTAGGGGAGAGGGCTAGGGTGAGGGGGGAAGCCGGCGCAGATTTAAAGCTCTGTAGCGTCTTCCACTAATTCAGCCGGCTCATCCTGCTCAGCCGCGCGGTATTCCAACAACTCTTCTTGGTACTCGTCCATTTGCTTGTGCTCGCTCTATTTTCGTTCAGGTCAAGGCCAAGCCTAAAACCCGCAGATGACTAACAGATGAACGAACCCAAACAGCCAATCATTAAATCGCAGCCAATAAAAAACCCTTGGACCTTTCGATCCAAGGGTTTCGTATATGGCGCAGCGGACGGGACTCGAACCCGCGACCCCCGGCGTGACAGGCCGGTATTCTAACCGACTGAACTACCGCTGCGTGTCGGTGGACTTTCGTCCGGTACAACGTGAAACGTGCTGCGTCTGATCGTAAAGCCCTGGTTGGCTTTTGATCTCAAGCTCGACAACGTCGGACTTGGCAAATAATGGCGCAGCGGACGGGACTCGAACCCGCGACCCCCGGCGTGACAGGCCGGTATTCTAACCGACTGAACTACCGCTGCGCGTCGGTGGACTTTCGTCCGGTTTCACAAGTGGTGGGTGATGACGGGATCGAACCGCCGACCCTCTGCTTGTAAGGCAGATGCTCTCCCAGCTGAGCTAATCACCCCTTGCTTGCGAGGCGCGAAATTTACGCGGGGGGCATACCTAAGTCAACACCCTGTATAGAAATTTTCTGAAATTAGGTGAATTAGGCTGTTTTGGCTAAGCCGCAAGTTTTTGCGCCTAAGCACTACATCAAAGTGGTGCCGCCCAGCAGCACCCACAGCAAGTAGTGTTTCCTGTGGGAGCGGCTTTAGCCGCGATTACCTGCAAAAGGCAATTCCAGACCCGTTACCTATTGCCCAACCCGCAACGTCAACCGCGCTGTCACCAAACCTTCTTCATTGCGGTCCATGCCCGCCTCGTCAATTCGTACGCCCTGCCCTTCCAGCTCCTGGAACCAACGCAGCAGCACGTTGAAGGCCACCGGTTGCAGGTTCACTTGCAAGCTGCCATCACCGGAGCTGTCGAGGCGTTCGATGGTCAGCTGGGCGGCCGCCGCACTGCTGGTCACATAACCTTGCAGCTGTTCCGGCGCCAGGCTGGTGGTGGGTTTTTCCACCAAGGCACGGGCTTGCGGGGCTTTGGCTTGCAGGTAGCCGCTCAGTTCCAGTTGCTGCGCCAGCGCTTCACGCGCGTTGTGCAGACGATGTTGGGCCGGTTGCCAGAAGCTGATGTAGAGCAGCGCACCGAGGACGCAGATAACCATCAGCCCGAGCGCCAAACGCTCACGCGGCGCCAGGGTGGTCCAGCGCCGTTGCAGCGGTGAGCGCTGCCAGCGGTCGAGCAGCTGCATTTTGACTGTGGCGGTATTCATCCCTGCCCTCCTACGACTAACCGGGCGCTGACGCCGTTGTTTTCCCGACTCGCCGAGCCCAGTTGCACGGGCAAACCGGCATCTGCCAGGCGTTGGCGCAGGCGCTCCAGTGCGCTGAAGTCAGGCGCTTGCAGTTGCAGCGCGAGGTCGCCACGGGTGTCGCTGAAGTCCAACTGTTGAACGCGCACCAGACCGCCATCAGCTTGCACAGCGGTGCTGGCCAGATCCATCAAAGCAAGAAAGCGACTGCCCCCGGCCGTGCGGCCTTGGCTCAGGTGTTCGTCGAGTTGATGACGCAGGTTCACCAGCTTGGTGTCCTGCGGAAACAACTCGCGATACAGCGCCGCGTTGGCGGCGGCGATCGTGTCGCTCTTGTGTTGCAACTGCCAGGCCTGCGCCAGGTTGAAGCCCCATTGCAGCACCAGCCATAACCCCACCAGCCCCAGCACCGGGCGCCAGCGCTTCCAGCCTTGGCTGTCTTCGCGACTGGCCAGCTCGCCTTGGGCCAGGTTGCAGCCGGCCGTTTGGGCCGCGAGCCAGAGGTACACATCCTCTTCGCGCTGGGCGGTTTCGATGCCGTCCGGCAAGGCTTGGGTCGGCGGCGCGATGGCGTGCAAGGGCAACGGGCACTGGTCGGCAATCTGCGGCCAATCATCCTGCGCCACCGCCATACGCGTGGCCAACTGGCCGCCCAGCAGCCAGCGCTCGCCAAGCCAGCAAATCTGGGTGCCGATGTCAGGCAGCAAATCGGCATCGACATGAATACTCACCGGCGCCACCGGGCACGCGGCGAGCCAGCCCTGCAGCCAGGCTGCGCGTACGGCGACAATACGGTAACGCCCGTCCCCGAGCGGTGTGCCGAGGGCCAGGTGAAATTGCTCGACGTCTTCGGCCAGCAATTCCTCCACAGCAAACGGCAAGGCCTGACGCAGCCAGCGCGCTTTCTGCGTGGGCAGCGCTACGGCACAGGCGGTGACAGCCTCGACCGGAATCACCAGGCGCCACGGTTCATCCAGCTCCACCATCGCTTCGGCGAGCAACAGCTGGTCGTGCACACCCGCGCGGATGCGGTGCACCAACAGGGTTTCGTCAACAGCCACCGCAGCGGCCGCCGGTAGAAAAATCGTTACCAGGCTCATCGTGCCTGCTCCTCATTTGTTGCGGAGGCGGTCGCGCCAATGGCGATCAGCCCGTCTTGTCCAAGGTCGCGCGCCAGTACACGCACGCGCCCTTGTTGATCTCGGTGCATGTTACTCACCGCCACCTGCCGGCGATCACCCATTCGCACCTCGCTGATCACTTGAAAATACGCACTACCGACTGCCAAGCCCTGCCCCTCGATTCCCTGCCCGGCCAGGCCGGGCTGGGCGAGAAACGCGTCCACCGAGGCGAAACCTTCCTTGCCGCGCGCCAGCACCACCCCTTGTGCCAGGTCCGGCGTCAGGCCGTCGGCCAGGCACGACAGCACCATGGCGCCAGCCGTGTTGACGTTCAACGGCGCATCCGCCGGCAAGGCGCTTACGTAAGGTTGCAGGCGGCGGAAGTCAGCCTCGGTCATGCCCAGCAATAACCGTAGCTCGGAGACGTCTTGAAGGCGACGGTTGGCGGCGCGATAGGCCGGCTTGGCGAGCAGGTATTGATTGTCTTCGGCGCCTTCGCTGCCTGTGGCTTCCTGGTCCACGTCGAGCCAGTCCACCAGACGATCGGCATAGGGCGTGGTGATGCCCAGGCGCAGCAGCAGGCGGCGGAAGCGCAGCACCGAGGGTTCGTCGACTTGCTGTTGGCGCACCAGGCTGTTGAGGTTGAAGCGCCCGCTGGGGTCTTCGATGCGCACGCTGAGCACGCCGCCTTCGTCCAGCGCGAACGGCTGCATGGGTTTGGCCCAGTTCTCGCCGAGATGATCCACCGACTGACGCGGGTCGCCGCCGCGCGCATCGCGTTTAAGCACGGCCTTGGCCAGCGTCTCGCCGCCCAGCGCGTACTGCCAGGCTTGACGGGTATCGAGCAGATTGGCGCTGCTGCGAATGGCCACATGTTGGCGGGCGATCATGCCGGCGCACACCACAGTGACTACCGCCACGACCAGCAGCACGGTGATCAGCGCCACACCCTGTTGACGCTTCATTCCAGCACCTGCGAATCATCGGGCGCCGGGCTTTGGCCGTCCGGGTTGGCGTCTGGGTTGGCGTTAGGATTATCCGGGTTCTGACCGTCGCCAGGGTTACCTTCGGCGGGCAGATCGGGCAGGCGCAGCACGCGGCGAATCTGGCCGTAGCGCCGGTGTTCAAGCACCAGTTCCAAGGCTTTGGGCAGCTGTTCCAGGCGCTCGCTTTCGTTGCCGTCGGCAGGCGGCCAACTGGCTTGCCATTGGCCCTGGCGGTCGAGGTAGCGAAGCGTCATGCGGGTGACGCCATCGAGCACGGCTTGCACCTGCGGCTGGCTGTCTTGCGCTTGATCGAGCACCGGCCAGTAGCGGCGTTGTAGTTGCTCGCCGCTGAGTTCCCAGCGCACCCGTTGCAAGCGCGACCGACCGGCGCCCATGGGGTTGCGCCAGCCGGTGCGAGTGAATTCCAGAGCAGTGGCGTCGCCGTCTTCACCGCGCAACGCGGCACGTTCATCGCCAAACGGATCGCGCACCAGGCGCGGCACCGCTTGCAACACATCACGCTCGAACGCGGCCATGCCGCGCACCAGTTCGCGCAATTGCTGCTCGTGACTGCGCGTGGCGCTGTCGGCCTGCATCACGCTGCTCAGCATGCGATAGGTCGCCAAGGCCAGCAGCGCAAAGATGGCCACGGCAATCAGCAGCTCCAGCAGGGTAAAGCCTTGCGCGCGTTTCATTGCCCGGCCTCGATGGGCTCGGTGGTGACAAAGCCGACCAGGCTGGCGACGGCGCGGTCTTTGATTTCGCCCCCGCGCCCACGCTCGTCCCGCGTGGCGACCCACACGGTGATGCGGCGCATGGTTGGCTCGCTGGTGTCTTCGACGGTGCTTTGCCATTGCCACTGGCGGTTGGCGAAATCGACCTGGCCCTGCTGATTGCCGATGCTGGGCACGGCGGGGGCCAATTGCATGTCGCTGAGCTGGTTGTCGGCGATCCACATGGCCAGGGTTTTGTCTTCAAGCCGCGCGGCCGTCTGCAAGCTGCGGGCGCTAACGCCCAGAACGCTGGCCGCCACCAACGCAAATATCGCCAGGGCTACCAACACTTCGAGCAAGGTGAAGCCACGGCAGCGGCTCACTTGCCGGCTCCTTTGCCGTCTGCTGCTTCAACTTTGGGCAAGCGAAAGCCGTCGGTGGACATCTGCAAGCGCGCGCCTTGGGCACGCTTCTCGGCCAGTTGTAGGCGAAAGGGACTGAGTTCACCGCTGGATAGAATCAGCACTTGCGGGCTGCGCTCGGCGTCTTTGGGTTGGTCTTCTTCAGCGTGTTGGCTGGGAAGTTTCAGCGCGGCACCTTCGAGTTCGACCGTCAGCACGGCATAAGCAGGCAACTGGTGCGGCGCGCGATCCACGGGCTGCCAGCGGCTTTTGCCGGGCTCGTAGCGCAGCACTTGATAGGACGAAGCGTCGAACCACAGGCCGTATTCGCGGTTGTCCAACACGGCCTCATCGGCCAGCACGCCAATCAGCCCGCTAAGCCGCTCGGCCTCGTTGCGCAGCTCGCGCGCCGGGCCGGCGATGCCGGTGCTGAGCACCGCCAGCCCAACCAGGGTGCCCAGAATTACCAGCACCACCAGCAGCTCCACTAACGTGAAGCCGGCCAGGGCCTGCGGCCGCTTCAAACTCACTGATCCCAGTTACCGATATCTGCATCGTTGTCGCTGCCGCCTTCTTTGCCATCGGCGCCGAAGGAGTAGAGATCGAACGGGCCTTTGCTGCCGGGCGCCAGGTATTGATACGGGTTGCCCCATGGGTCGACGGGCACGCGTTTGAGGTAGCCGTCAGCGTTCCAGTTTTTCGCTACCGGGTTGCCGCTCGGTTTTTTCACCAGCGCTTCGAGGCCTTGCTGGGTGCTCGGATAGGCGTGATTGTCGAGCTTGTACATGTCCAGCGCGGCGCTAATGCCTTTGACGTCGCCTTTGGCCACAGTGATTTTCGCCTGGTCGGGGCGGCTCATTACCTGGGGCACGATCAGCGCCGCGAGAATGCCGAGAATCACCACCACCACCATGATTTCAATCAGGGTAAAACCGCGCTGGCGTTGCCGTTGTCGCAGCCCGTTTTGCATGACGTTTGCTTGCATCGTGATCACCCCACTAGTTGGTTCAAAGACAAAATTGGAAGAAGAATCGCCAGCACAATGAGCAGCACCACAACGCCCATAAACACCAGCATAAAAGGTTCGAACAGGCCGACCATCAGCGCGATCTGGGCGGCCAGGTCGCCCTCCTGATTACGCGCGGTGCGGGCCAGCATCTGGTCCAGTTCGCCGGAGCGTTCGCCGCTGGCGATCATGTGCAGCATCATCGGCGGAAACTGCCCGCTGGCTTCCAGGGCGCGGGTCAGGCTGCCGCCCTCGCGGACTTTTTGCGCGGCCAAGACCACGTCGGCGCGAATCACGCGATTGGAAATCACCTGGGCGCCAATGCTCAGCGCTTCCACCAGCGGCACGCCGCTGCGGGTGAGAATGGCCAGGGTCGAAGCGAAGCGCGCGCAGTCGGTGGCACGCACCAATCGGCCCACCAGCGGCAAGCGCAATTGAAAGCCGTGCCAGCGCCGTTTGACGTTGTCGTCGCGCAGCGCCCAACGCGCGGTAAAGCCACCAGCAATCGCCAGCAGCACAAATAACCAGCCCCAGCTTTTCACCGCATCACTGAGGGCGATCAGGCCGCGCGTCAGAGCTGGCAGCGTTTGCCCCGAATCGATAAACACCCGCACCACATCCGGCACCACATAGCCGAGCAAGAAGCCGACGATTATCAGCGAGGTGATCATCAGCACCAGCGGGTACAACAACGCCAGCTGTACTTTCTGCCGCGACTGTTGGCGCTGTTCGGTGTAGTCGGCCAGTTGCTCGAGCACCGGGCCCAAATGCCCGGCGTGCTCGCCCGCTGCCACGGTGGCGCGGTACAGGTCGGGGAACGCTGCGGGAAATTCTTTTAGCGCTGCCGCCAGGCTGTGGCCTTCCAGCACCCGCGCCCGCACTGCCAGCAACATCGCCTGCACCCGCGGTGCGGAGGCCTGAGCGGCGGCGGCGCGCAACGCTTCTTCGATAGGCAATGCGGCTTGAATCAGGGTGGCTAACTGGCGCGTGAGCATCGCCAGATCGCGTGCCGACAGCCCACGCACAAAGGTGAAATGACCGTCGTTGCTCGCCTGCTCACGGGTACGCGTGGCGTTGACTTGCAGCGGCGCCAGTTGCTTTTCGCGCAGCATCTGCCGCACTTGCCGCGCGCTGTCGGCTTCCATCACGCCCTTTTGCTGGCGCCCCGCGTTGTCCAGGGCAAGGTATTCGAACGCTGCCATCAGAATGTGCCCGGTTGGGTGACGGTCAGAGCACGGGCGACGGACTTAACGGTCTTCACGTCGCTCGCCCCTACGTTGGTGTTGATTCGGCGAACTGGCAGATAGTTCGCGCCGTTGCGCAGCGGTGGTCGGCGCTTCGTCTTCGCGCGTCACGCGCAGCACTTCTTCCAGGCTGGTGACGCCCTGCATCACTTTGCGCCGGCCATCATCGCGGATGCTCGGGCCGTTGCCGCGTGCATGACGGGTCATCTCCTGCTCGCCGGCGCCGCTGTGGACCAGCGTGCGCATGCGGTCATCGAACACCACCAACTCATAAATACCGGTGCGCCCGCGATAGCCCTGCTGCTTGCATTCCGGGCAGCCGCGCGGGTGATGAATGACCGGCGTTTCGCCGCTGCGCACGCCCAGCACCTGGGCTTCGGCTTCAGTGACTGGCAGGCCTTCTTTGCAGTGCGGACAGAGCACACGAACCAGGCGCTGGGCCAACACACCGAGCAGCGAGGACGACAACAGAAACGGTTCAACGCCCATATCCACCAAGCGCGTTACGGCGCCAATCGCGCTGTTGGTGTGCAAGGTTGAGAGCACCAAGTGGCCGGTGAGCGAGGCCTGCACGGCAATTTGCGCGGTTTCAGCGTCGCGAATTTCGCCGACCATGACCACGTCCGGGTCTTGCCGAAGAATGGCGCGCAGGCCGCGGGCAAAAGTCATGTCGACCTTGGTGTTGACCTGCGTTTGGCCAATGCCTTCAAGGTGATATTCGATGGGGTCTTCGACGGTAAGAATGTTGCGTGTGCGGTCGTTGAGGCTGACCAGGCTGGCGTACAAGGTGGTGGTTTTCCCTGAGCCCGTGGGGCCGGTGACCAGAATGATGCCGTGCGGTTTGCGCACGCTGCTTTCCATTAGTTGGCAGTCGCGGCTGGACATGCCCAAGTGCTGCAAACTCAAGCGCCCCGCTTGTTTGTCGAGCAGCCGCAACACCACGCGCTCACCGTTGGCCGAGGGCAACGTCGACAACCTCGCACGTCCACTTCCCGCCCGCCCACGCGCAAGGAAATACGACCGTCCTGTGGCACACGTTTCTCGGCAATATCCAGACGCGCCATCACCTTGATACGAGACACCAACAGCGCCGCCAACTCGCGTTTGGGCTCCAGCACTTCGCGCAGCACGCCGTCGACGCGAAAGCGCACGACCAAGCGTTTTTCAAAGGTTTCGAGGTGAATATCGGAGGCGTTTTCCTTGATCGATTCGCCAAGAATGGCGTTGATCAAACGAATGATCGGTGCGTCGTCTTCCTGCTCCATCAAGTCTTCGGTTTCGGGCACCTGATCGGCCAGCGCAGCCAGGTCGAGCCGCCCGCCGATGTCTTCAGCCAGTTGCATGGACGCAGAATCATGCTGATAGGCCGCCGCCATCGCCTGATCGAAATCGGTCGGGCTGAGCGCTCGCAGCGGCAAGCGGCGGCCGACAAACCGTTGCGCTTCGGCCAGCGCGACCATCTCCACAGCCGGCCGAAAGCCCAGGCACACCTGGTCTTTATCGAGCATCAACACCACGCCATTACGCTTGGCGTAACTGAACGGTAAACGGCGTGACACGGTTTCCACCGGAGAAACGTTCATCTGTAATCCGACCTTGGCATTGTGGAAGGGGCTGCTGTTCAGCGCCCATGTTCAAGATTAAGGATGACGATCATTCGCCATGCTGCTGTTTTTTTATCGATTTTTAGACGAGGCGACTCGTAGAGTGTGCAACGGCGGCTATCTTTACCACACTGCCGAAAAAACACATCGCCCCGCCATATAAAACAGAATAGGACTACGGCGCGAAGTGGATGCGTAAAAACACTTGGCTGCTCTATGATCGGCCGCCAGCAAATCCGACAGTGCGAGAAACGTCTTTGACCGTGCCCGAAACCCTCCGCAGGCTGATGCACAATGCCCCGACATTGTTGGGCGTGTTGTTGATCCTGTTGATCAGTTTGAGTTTCGCCACGCAAACCATCGAATGGCTCCAACTCAACCGCACCCAAGTAAGCGTGCAGACCGATGAGGCCAGCGAGCTGTCCAGCGCACCGGCCCTGGACAGTATAGAAACCCTCTTCGGTCCCGCCCGCGTCACGCAAACCACCGCGCCCCCTGCCACCAGCCTGCGCCTGACCCTGCGCGGCAGCTTTGTTCACAGCGATGCGCGCAGCTCCAGCGCCATCATCCAACGGGAAAACGCCAAGCCGCTGCGCTTCGGCGTGGGCGCCGAAATCGACAAAGGCATCCGCCTGCATGCGGTGTACCGCGATCGCGTCGAAATCGAGCGCAACGGCCGCCTGGAAACGCTGATGTTCAACAAGAACAAAAACGCCCCGGCCAGCCGCCCGCTTCCCAGCAGCTACGACGCCGTGGACGCACTGTCCACGCTGCAACAGCAGGATGAACAGCAGCTGCGAGACCGCATGGAAGCCTTGCGTCAACAGATGGAAAGCGCTGGCGGTCAGGACGAACCCGATCAGGAGCCGGTGAACGAACCCGAGCCCCCTGCCGCGCCGCGCTCAACCGAACCCCTCCCTACCGACCCGCCTACGGAAAGCGATTAAGCCGATGCCATTGACTCTTTCACGCTTGACCCTGGCCCTGTTCGCTTGCGGTCTGCTTAGCATCAGCGCCACGGCTGGCGCCGCGATAACACCGGCGAACGGCACGGCCGACGATGAACAGCAGCAGAACGAGGAACGCTGGACGATCAACCTCAAGGACGCCGACATCGCTGAGTTCGTCGACCAGATCGCTGACATCACCGGGCAAACCTTTGTGGTCGATCCGCGCGTCAAAGGCCAGGTCAACGTGGTGTCCAAAGCGCCGCTGAATCTCAGCGAGGTGTACCAGCTTTTCCTCTCGGTAATGGCCACCCACGGTTTTAGCGTGATTACCCAGGGCGACCAGGCGCGCATCGTGCCGAACGCCGAAGCCAAGGCCGATGCCGACACCGGTCGCGCTGCACCGGATCGCCTGGAAACTCGACTGATTCAAGTACAACACGGCAATGTCGCCGAGCTGATTCCGCTGATTCGCCCACTCGTTCCGCAGTACGGCCACCTGGCGGCGGTGACCTCGGCGAACGCCCTGATCATCAGCGACCGCAGCGCCAACATCACGCGCATCGAAGACCTGATTCATCAGCTGGATCAGAAGAGCAACAACGACTACAGCGTGGTCAACCTGCAATACGCCTGGGTCACCGATGCCGCCGAAGCGCTCAATGCCAGCGTGGCGCACGGGCAGGCCAAGGGGGCCGCCGGTACGCAGGTGATTGCCGACACGCGCACCAACCGCTTGATTCTCATCGGCCCGCCCGCCGCCCGCGCGCGAATGGTCGGTCTGGCGAAATCCCTCGACACGCCCAGCAGCCGCTCTGCCAATACCCGCGTTATTCGGCTGCGGCATAACGATGCCAAAGCATTGGCCACCGTGCTGGGCGAGATTTCCGAAGGTATTAAAAACCCGGCTGGCGGCGGCACTGCCGAAGCCGGTGCGGGCAAGCCGCAGAACATTCTGATTCGCGCCGACGAGAGCCTGAACGCCCTGGTATTGCTGGCCGAGCCAGACACCGTGGCCATGCTCGAAGACATCGTGCACCAGCTCGACGTACCGCGCGCGCAGGTAATGGTGGAAGCAGCGATTGTCGAGATTTCCGGCGACATCACCGACGCGCTCGGCGTGCAGTGGGCTGTGGATGCGCGGGGCGGTACCGGTGGCGTCGGCGGCGTCAACTTCGGCAATACCGGGCTTTCTGTCGGTTCCGTGCTGCAAGCCATCCAGGATGACACCGTGCCGGACACCCTGCCCGACGGCGCTATTATCGGAATTGGCAGCAAAAACTTCGGCGCATTGATAACGGCGTTGTCGGCCAACAGCAAAAGCAACCTGCTCTCCACGCCAAGCCTGTTGACGCTCGACAACCAGAAAGCCGAGATTCTGGTGGGGCAAAACGTGCCCTTCCAAACCGGCTCGTACACCACCGCTACCGACGGCGCGAGCAATCCGTTCACGACCATCGAACGCAAAGATATCGGCGTCACCCTCAAGGTCACCCCGCACATTAACGACGGCGCCTCGCTGCGGCTGGAGATCGAACAGGAGATTTCCTCGATTGCCCCCAGCGCCACGCTGTCTGCGCAGGCGGTGGACTTGATCACCAACAAGCGCTCGATCAAAAGCACCATCCTTGCCGAAGACGGCCAGGTCATTGTGCTCGGCGGCCTTATTCAGGACGACGTGACCATGACGGATTCGAAAGTGCCGCTGTTAGGCGATATCCCATGGCTGGGCCGACTGTTTCGCTCAACCAAAGAGGCCCATACCAAGCGCAATTTGATGGTCTTCCTCCAGACCGAGCGTCGTGCGTGATGGCGCGGGTTTGGCAGCGCTTTCGGGCAAGAAGTACAGCGACATTCGCGTATTAGGCGGCGCGGCGGATAGCGCACGGCCGAGCATTTTGCCGCAGAAGCCGGGGCAGCTATTTGATGGCCAGGGCGATTCGGCGATTGATCTGCGGCCGCAGTAAACAGGCCCGTTCGTTGTCGTCTGGGAAACCCCATCGCGGCTAAAGCCGCTCCCACAGGCTATGCAGAGCCCTGTAGGAGCGGCTTTAGCCGCGATGCTTTTTGAAGCAATAAAGGCGCAACCGCCCCCGCCCACTCCGGCTGTTTAATCCGCGTAAATCATCTTGCACGTCATCCCGCCATCCACCACAAACTCTTGCCCAGTCACAAACCCGGCGCTCGCCGACAGCAGCAACGCCACTTGCGCGGCCACGTCTTCAACCGTGCCTACGCGGCCGGCGGGATGTTGGTCGTGGTCGGCGTCGGTCAGTGGCGCGGCGCGGCGTTCGCTGGGGTCGCGGGCGTCGATCCAGCCTGGGCTGACGGCGTTGACGCGGATGTCCGGCCCCAGGCTGATTGCCAGCGCGCGAGTGAGTGCCAGCAGCCCGCCTTTGCTCGCCGAATAGGCTTCGGTGTCGGCTTCAGCTTGATGGGCACGGGTAGAAGTGATGTTAACGATGGCGCCGTAATGCGCACGCAGATAAGGCGCGCAGTGTTTGGCCAGCAGCAACGGGCCCGTCAGGTTGACGGCCAGCACGCGATTCCACTGAGCCAGCTCCAGGCTGTCCAGCGGCGCGTTATGCGGGTCGGCGATACCGGCGTTGTTAACCAGTGCATCGAGCCGGCCGAACTGGCCCAGCACCTGCGCAACGCCTTCAACCACTTGGCTTTCCTGGCTGACGTCCATCGCCACAAACCAGGCGTTGTCGCCGAGCGCTTTGGCGACCTTGGCGCCGCGCTCGCGCTCGGTATCGGCCAACACCACTTGCCAACCCTCGGCGATCAGCCAGGCGGCGATGCCCGGCCCGATGCCACGAGCGGCACCCGTGACCAACGCGACTTTGCCGTTGCTGGCCAGCGGGCGCTCCACTTCCAACTCGACCATCAGCGACGCCCGATCACAGCGCCGCGAGGCCCCGGGCCAGATCGGCCTGGATGTCGTCGACTTCTTCGAGGCCAACGGCCACGCGGATCAAGCTGTCGCGGATGCCCGCTGCAGCGCGTTCTTCGGGCGTCAAACGACCGTGGGACGTGGTGCTCGGGTGGGTGATGGTGGATTTGCTGTCGCCCAGGTTAGCGGTGATCGAGAGCAAACGCGTGGCGTCGATAAAGCGCCAGGCGCCCTCTTTGCCACCCTTCACTTCAAAGCTCACCACGGCGCCAAACGCACGTTGCTGACGCTTGGCCAGTTCGTGTTGCGGATGGCTCGGCAAGCCGGCGTAGTGAACCTTCTCGATGCCCGGCTGCTGCTCCAGCCACTGGGCCAAGTGCAGCGCGCTGGCGCAATGGGCTTGCATGCGGATGCGCAGGGTTTCCAGACCTTTGAGGAACACCCAGGCGTTGAACGGGCTTAGGGTCGGGCCAACGGTGCGCACGAAGCCCACCAGCTCGGCCATCAACTTGGCACTGCCGGCCACCACGCCGCCCAGGCAACGACCCTGGCCGTCGATAAATTTGGTAGCCGAATGCACCACCACGTCGGCGCCGAGCGCCAGTGGCTTTTGCAGCACCGGCGTGCAGAAGCAGTTGTCGACCACCAGTTTCGCGCCGTGGGCATGAGCCACTTCGGCCAACGCGGCGATGTCCACCAGCTCGGCCAACGGGTTGGAGGGTGATTCGACAAAGAACATTTTGGTGTTGGGCTTGCAGGCTTCGCCCCAGCCGGCGACGTTGGTCAGCTCGACATAGTCGACCTGCACGCCAAAGCGCTTCAGGTATTTTTCGAACAGGCTAATGGTCGAACCAAACACGCTGCGCGACACCAGTACGTGGTCGCCAGCGCTGCAGAACGCCATGACCACGCCCATGATCGCCGACATGCCGGACGCCGTTGCGACTGCTTGCTCGGCGCCTTCCAGCGCGGCGAGGCGCTCTTCGAAGGTACGCACGGTGGGGTTGGTGTAACGCGAATAGACGTTGCCCGGCACTTCGCCGGAAAAAACGCGCAGCGGCGTCGGCGGCAGTGCGGAACACGTAGCTCGAGGTGAAGAACATCGCCTCGCCATGCTCGCCTTCAGGGGTACGGTGTTGCCCGGCGCGCACCGCCAGGGTGTCGAAGCCTACGCCTTCGAGGTCACTGTCCAGCCGACCGGCATCCCATTCCTGCGTCATGCCCTTTCTCCATCAAATGTTCAGCACTAAAACGTTCAGCCCGCTTTCGCGGGCTGGGGTTATCAATTGTTGTACAGGTCGATGATGGCGCTGACTACGTTGGTCTTGAGCTTCGACGAGTCGTTGCGCGCCTGTTCGATTTTGTTTAGGTACGCCTCGTTGACGTCGCCGGTGACGTACTTGCCATCAAACACCGCGCAATCGAACTGGTCGATCTTGACCTTGCCGCCGCCCACCGCGTCGATGAGGTCGCTGAGGTCCTGATACACCAGCCAGTCGGCGCCGATCAGTTCAGCCACTTCCTCGGTGGTGCGGTTGTGGGCGATCAGTTCGTGGGCGCTCGGCATGTCGATGCCGTACACGTTCGGGTAACGAACCGCCGGCGCTGCCGAGCAGAAGTACACGTTCTTCGCCCCGGCTTCGCGGGCCATCTGAATGATCTGCTTGCAGGTGGTGCCGCGCACGATGGAGTCGTCGACCAGCATCACGTTCTTGCCGCGGAATTCCAGCTCAATGGCGTTGAGCTTCTGGCGGACCGATTTCTTGCGCGCAGCCTGGCCCGGCATGATGAAGGTGCGTCCGATGTAACGGTTTTTAACGAAGCCTTCGCGGAATTTCACGCCCAGGTGGTTTGCCAGTTCGAGGGCGGACGTGCGGCTGGTGTCCGGAATCGGGATAACCACGTCGATGTCGTGATCCGGGCGCTCGCGCAGAATCTTATCGGCCAGTTTCTCGCCCATACGCAGACGCGCTTTGTAGACCGAAATGCCGTCCATGATTGAATCCGGACGCGCGAGGTACACGTGTTCGAAAATGCACGGGGCGTATTTCGGGTTGGTGGCGCACTGGCGGGTGGAAATCTTGCCTTCTTCGGTGATGTACACCGCTTCGCCCGGCGCCAGGTCGCGGATCAGGGTGAAGCCGAGCACGTCGAGCGACACGCTTTCCGAAGCGATCATGTATTCCACGCCTTCGTCGGTGTGACGTTGGCCAAATACGATCGGACGGATGCCGTTAGGGTCGCGGAAACCGACGATGCCGTAGCCAGTGACCATGGCCACCACGGCGTAACCGCCGGTGCAGCGCTTGTGCACGTCGGTGACGGCGGCGAACACGTCGTCTTCGGTCGGCTGCAACTTGCCGCGAACGGCCAGCTCGTGAGCGAACACGTTGAGCAGCACTTCGGAGTCGGAGCTGGTGTTGACGTGGCGAAGATCAGACTCGTAGATCTCCTTGGCCAGCTGCTCGACGTTGGTCAAGTTGCCGTTGTGCGCCAGGGTGATGCCATACGGCGAGTTCACGTAAAAAGGCTGTGCTTCAGCGGACGTGGAACTGCCCGCTGTCGGATAACGCACGTGACCGATGCCCATGTGCCCGACCAGGCGCTGCATATGGCGCTGGTGGAACACATCGCGCACCAGACCGTTGTCTTTGCGCAGATACAACCGGCCGTCATGGCTGGTCACGATACCGGCAGCGTCCTGGCCGCGATGTTGGAGCACGGTAAGCGCGTCATACAGCGCTTGATTGACGTTTGACTTACCGACGATACCCACGATGCCACACATGCGACCAACCCCTTTGAAGTGGGAAACTACTGCGCTCGGCTAGGCTTCGTTAAAAACCGGCTCGGAACGCTCATTGGCTACAGCCAACTCCGCTTACTCGCCCGTTTTTGCCTCGCCTAGCCTTCGCTCGCTACGTTTCTGAACAACTGCGCTCGGCTAGGCTTCGTTGAAAACAGGATTCAAAAATGCTCATTGGCTAGAGCCAACTCCGCTTTTTTCACCTGCTTTCGCCTCGCCTAACGTTTGCTCGCTACGTTTCTGAATTACCGCAACTGCTGACTTCTACAACGGCTTTGGCGCCAGAACATCTTTAAACGACAGTTCTGCCGGCCCGCTCACACCGCTGGCCAGCCATTGACTGGCCAGGGTAAGAATCATGTTTTTCGACCAGTCCGCCACGATCAGAAAGTGCGGCACCAGTGATGACTCTTTCCACCAGGCGTCCTGAGTAACAGGCGCCAGGCTCAATAATCCGACCAGCAACACCACCAGCAAACCGCCCCGTGCGGCACCGAACACCATGCCTAGCACGCGGTCAGTGCCCGATAGTCCGGTAACGCGAACCAGCTCGCCAATAAGAAAATTAAATAGGGCACCCACTAATAATGTGGCCACGAAGAGAATGGCGCAGCCGGCGATGACGCGGGCAGAGGGGGTGTCGATGTAATCCACGAGGTGCTGGGAAAGCGCGCCGCCGAACATCCAGGCCACGACTCCAGCAATGATCCAAGTTACCAGCGACAGCGCTTCTTTGACGAAGCCGCGTTTCAAGCTGATCAAACTGGAAATTGCGATAACGGCGATGATCGCCCAATCGACCCAGGTAAATGGCACGTTACAGGCCTACCGACGGAAGAGGCGCGGGATTTTAGCAGAGCGTTCGGAAAAGGAGTAAGCCGGGATTTATCGAACACCGATTAAATCCCGGCCGCTTGGCGAAAATGCTGATGGCGCACTGGGTTGCGCTGTGCTCGAAGAGCTTACCGACGCAACCTAACTGCTGAAAGCGTCGCGGCAAAGATGCTCCCAAGAATCGTACATTCCTGTGGAAGCGGCTTCAGCCGCGATGCTCTTACCGGCCCATCAGCTACTTTCCGGCTGGAAACGCACCACAAAGCCTTTGAGTTTTTGCTGCTTGGTCAACTGATCACGCAGGCGATCCGCCTCGGCGCGTTCAATCAGCGGCCCGACAAATACCCGATTCATGCCTTCAGCGCTGCGAATGTAGGCGTTATAGCCCTGACTACGCAGCGTTTTCTGCAGGCTTTCGGCACTGGCGCGGTTGGACAGGCTGGCCAGTTGAATCGACCAACTGATCGGCAAGCTGTTGGCATCCAGGCGATTTTGCGTCGCCGCAGCGGCAGGAGGCGCCGCCGGCGTGGCGCTGGCAGTAGCCGGCGGCTTGCTGGCTGGCGGTGCGGGAGGCGCCGGAGCGATAGGCGTGGTCGGCGGCGGCAATGCGCTAGGAGTAGTCGGAAGCGGGGCTGGCGTAGTTGCCACCTGCTCGACCGGCACGGGCTCTTCGGGCAGCAATTCTGGCTCTGGCACCGACACCGGCTCTTGCGCCACTTCCGGCATGGCGGGCGCTTGTGGCATAGCCGGAGCCTCGACCACGACGTGGCGGGATTCATCCTGGCGCGACAGCAGCATCGGCAAGAAGATGATCGCCAAGGCAATCAGCACCAAGGCGCCGACGATCCGCTGCTTCAATCCTTTATCCAGCAAAGCCATTCCCCACTTCTCCCATGGCATGGCGGGCCAGCCATTCCAGGGCCTCGGCCACGCAGTAAAAAGAACCAAACAACAGAATTTCGTCTTCTGCCGTCGCCTGCTGCAGTTGCGCTTCTAAGGCTGCGGCGATGTCGCCATACGCTTCAACGCGTGCGCCCAGGTTCAGCAGCGCGGCCTGCAACTCGGCGGCGGGCCGGCTGCGCGGCGTTGGCAGCGGCGCCACGGCCCAAGTCGCCACCTGTGTGAGCAACGGGGCGAGTACGCCGGGTAAATCTTTATCGGCCAACAAACCGAACACCGCCAGGCGTTTGCCCGCCACCGGGCGATCTGCCAGGCGCTGCGCCAAATACTCGGCGGCGTGGGGATTATGCCCAACATCCAGCAACAGCGTGAGTGCCTTGCCATGCCAATTTATTGCGCGGCGATCGAGGCGGCCGGTCACCCGCGTGCGTTGCAGCGCAGTGACCAATTGGTCAGGCTGCCAAGGCAGGTCGAGCATGGCGTAGGCCTGCAGTGCCAGCGCGGCGTTTTCCATGGGCAGATCAAGCAGCGGCAGGTCATGCAGGCTCAGTGGCTCGCCGGCGGCGTTGAAGCCACGCCAGTGCCAGCTGTGCTCGCCAAACGCCAGGTCGTAATCGGGGCCGCGCAGCAGCAATGGGCAAGGGAGCGAGCTGGCTTTTTCACGAATCGGCGCCGGTGGTTTCAAATCGCCACAAATAGCCGGTACGCCAGCGCGGAAAATGCCGGCCTTCTCGAATGCTACCGACTCACGGGTGTCGCCCAGGTAGTCCGCATGGTCGAGGCCAATGCTGGTGATCAGCGCCAGATCAGGATCAATCAGGTTGACCGTGTCCAGTCGACCGCCCAGGCCTACTTCCAATACCGCCGCATCCAGGCCGCTCCGCTGGAACAACCAGAACGCGGCCAGGGTGCCAACTTCGAAATAGGTCAGGGACGTTTCGCCACGGGCCGCTTCAACGGCGGCGAAGGCTTCGCAAAGCGCGGCGTCAGTGGCTTCCACTCCCGCCACTTGCACGCGCTCGTTGTAACGCAGCAGGTGGGGCGAGCTGTAGACGCCCACTTTCAGCCCCTGCTCGGCAAGCAGCGAGGCGAGAAAGGCGCAGGTTGAGCCTTTGCCATTGGTGCCGGTCACGGTGATGACTTTCGCCGCCGGCCGCCCCAGACCGAGGCGGCTGGCCACCTCGCGAGTGCGGTCCAGGCCCATGTCGATGGCCACCGGGTGCAACTGCTCCAGATAGCTCAACCACTCAGCCAGGTTGCGCTGCACCGTGGGCTGGGTCATGCGCTGATAGGCGCAGGGATGGCGACCGGGGTCGGAAGGTTCTGCATTTGCGCCAGCAAACGGGCGAGACGAGGACGCAATTCCTGACGGGAAATGATCATGTCGATGGCGCCGTGGGCCAGCAGGAATTCGCTGCGCTGGAAGCCTTCCGGCAGCTTTTCACGCACGGTTTGCTCGATCACTCGCGGGCCAGCGAAACCGATCAGCGCTTTGGGCTCAGCGACAATTACGTCACCCAACATGGCCAAGCTGGCCGACACGCCGCCGTAGACCGGGTCGGTCAGTACGGAAATAAACGGCACGCCCTCTTCACGCAAGCGGGCCAATACGGCCGAAGTCTTGGCCATTTGCATCAGCGAGATCAACGCTTCCTGCATACGCGCGCCACCGGAGGCGGCGAAGCACACCAGTGGGCAACGCTCTTTCAGCGCGACGTTGGCGGCCTGAACAAAACGCTCGCCGACGATGGCGCCCATCGAGCCACCCATGAAGGCGAACTCAAACGCGCACGCGACCACAGGCAGGTCTTGCAAGGTGCCGCGCATAGCGATCAGCGCATCTTTTTCGCCGGTCTGCTTTTGCGCCGCGGTGAGGCGGTCTTTGTACTTTTTACTGTCGCGGAATTTCAGGCGATCAACCGGCTCGAGATCAGCGGCGATTTCTTCGCGGCCCTCGGGGTCGAGGAAAATGTCCAGACGGGCGCGGGCATCGATGCGCATGTGGTGGTTGCACTTAGGGCAAACATCCAGGGTTTTCTCAAGCTCAGGACGGTAAAGCACCGCTTCGCAGGATGGGCATTTGTGCCACAAGCCCTCGGGGACAGAGCTCTTTTTCACCTCGGAACGCATGATCGATGGGATCAGCTTGTCTACCAGCCAGTTACTCATGCACTCATTCTCCAAAGCTGTTGGCCTGTACAGGCGGCGTTACCGCTGCCTGTCGCAAAGCAAAAAATTCAGGTTTGCGGTCCGGTCGATCACCTGAGGTACCGCCTCAGACCCGCTGATGCCGCTCGTTGCCGTATGGGTTTAACCGCAACGAGACGGCGAAGTTCACGCGCCTTGCGCAGCGACAGGGTTATGGACGGCACATGATGGCCAACCGTCACATGCCTGGCGGGCGTTTCAAGCCCCCTTAACAGCGCGAATAAACGCCTGCACTTTCGACGCACTTTTAATGCCTTTGCTCTGCTCTACCCCGCCGCTGACATCCACGGCATACGGTTGCACCTGTTCAATCGCGGCGCGCACATTCTCAGGCGTCAGCCCACCGGCCAAGATGATCGGCTTGCTCGCCTGGCTTGGCACCAACGCCCAGTCAAACGCTTCACCGGTGCCACCCGGAATGCCGGCGACAAAGGTGTCCAGCAGAATGCCTGAAGCCTCGGGGTAGCGCGCGATCATTGCCGCAACGTCATCGCCGGTACGCACCCGCAGGGCTTTGACATACGGGCGGCCATAACCGGCGCAATCGGCTGCCGTTTCGTCGCCATGGAATTGCAGAAGGTCCAGCGGCACCTGTTGCAGCAAGGCTTCCAACTCAGTGCGCGGCATATCAACGAATAGCCCGACCGTGGTCACGAATGGCGGCAGCGCGGCGATGATGGCGGCGGCTCGCTCTGCCGTCATCGCCCGCGGGCTGTTGGCGAAGAACACGAAACCCAACGCGTCGGCGCCCGCCTCGATGGCCGCGAGTGCGTCTTCAAGGCGGGTGATGCCACAGATTTTGCTACGAACGACGGACACGGCAGACACCTGAATAACCGGCTGTTGAACACAAGGCCTGGAATGGTAGCAAAGGCAATCGGCAGGCGTCAGCCAAGGTCCGGCAGACCCGAGAGGAAATGCGGCCCGATATAGCGCTCCGGCAACACAAACTCCGCGGGGTATTCGACCTGCACCAAGTACAAGCCAAACGGATGCGCCGTCACCCCGCCGGTGCGGCGAATACGCGACTCCAGCACCTCTTTCATCCACTCAACCGGCCGCTCGCCCGCGCCAATGGTCATCAGCACGCCGGCAATGTTGCGCACCATGTGGTGCAGAAAGGCGTTGGCGCGCAGGTCCAGCACAATCATTTTGCCGTGCTGCGTCACACGAAGGTGGTGCATCTTTTTAATCGGCGATTTCGCTTGGCATTGGCCGGCGCGGAAGGCGCTGAAGTCATGCTCACCGACCAAATACTGAGCCGCTTCGCGCATGCGCTCGACGTTCAGCGGCCGGTGGTTCCAGGTGATCTCCTCACCCAAATGCGCCGGTCGGATCTGGTCGTTGTAGATGACGTAGCGGTAGCGCCGGGCGATGGCTTTGAAGCGGGCGTGAAAGTGCGCCGGCATCACCTTGGCCCACGTCACGCTGATGTCGTGGGGCAAGTTGATATTGGCGCCCATCACCCAGGCTTTCAGGCTGCGCTCGGCTTGGGTGTCAAAGTGCACAACCTGCCCGCAGGCGTGAACACCAGCGTCGGTGCGGCCCGCACACAGCAGCGTGACCGGCGAATCGGCGACCCGCGACAGGGCTTTTTCCAGTTCTTCCTGGACAGTCGCCACACCCGAGGCCTGGCGCTGCCAGCCACGGTAACGGGAGCCTTTGTACTCAACGCCAAGGGCAATTCTGGAAAAGCCAACGGCGGCCATTTCGGCCGCCGCTGTGGGTATTGCTTCAGTCATTAATCAGACGATACGGGCGATCAGCTCGCGCGCTTCCTGTTGTTGAACGTCGGTGCCTTCGCTGATCACTTCGTCGAGGATGTCGCGGGCGCCTTCGGAGTCACCCATGTCGATGTAGGCGCGGGCCAGATCGAGCTTGGTGGCGGTTTCGTCGGTACCGGAGAGGAAGTCGAAGTCATCGTCGGCGTCCAGGTTGGCCACCGATGGGCTAGCAGCTGGAGCGATCAACGAGTCGAAGTCGTCTTCTTCTGGTAGGTCCAGCTTGTCATTCATCTGATCCAGCTCGGCAGTCACTTCGTCCAGTTTGGCCGCGAACGTTTCGTTGGATACCGGTGCGCTTGGCTCATCGTCAGCCAGCGACAGGTCGAAGTCGGCTGGCAGCTCGTGCTCGGCGTCCAGGCCAGCGTGCAGCTCTGGGGTAGCGTCAGGCTCCAAGTTCAGATCAGCGAAATCATTGCTGCTGGTGGTGCTGTTGAGGTCGTCGTCCAGGCTCAGCAGGAAGTCGTCTTCTTCGCTGGTGGCGCTGGCTTTCGGCTCGTCCAGATCCAGGCTGAAGTCGGCCAGATCGTCGCTGAGAGCGGCGTTGCTGGTGGTGCTTGGGGTGTCGTCCAGGCTCAGGTCGAAGTCCAGGTCGCTCATGCCGCTGGCGGCTGGGCTAGTAGTCGAAGACAGCGCCAGCTCGTCGTCCAGGCTCAGATCACCGAAGTCGTTCAGCGAGTCGTTGCCGGCGGCGTTCAGGTCGCGATCCAGTTCAGCTTCCAGGTCGTCCAGGCTCAAGTCCATGTCGTCGGCTGGCTGAGCGGCCAGTGGCGCAGGTTCGTCGAGGGTCAGGTCGTCGAGGCTGAAGTTGTCAGCGTCGCTGTTGTTGAAATCATCGTTGTGGTTATCAAGCGCCGAGGCAGCCATGACGCCAGCGAACGCGCCCATTGCCGCACCGCCCATGCCTGGGTAGCGGGATTTCAACTGTTCAACTTCGCTGTGGGCGCCGCCGATTTCGTTCAGCTCGCGCTCTTGACGAGCAAAGCCTTCCTGGTCGCCCAGCTCGGCTTGCACTTCCATCAGTTTCAAGCGCAGATCCGCGCGGTGCGGTTCGTTGTTGATGGCGTCTTGCAGCAGCTCGGCAGCCTGGGTGAAGCGGCCGTAGGCGATGTAGATGTCGGCTTCGCCGAGCACGTCGCCAGTTTGCGCGGTCACGCGCTCTTCTTTGACCGGTGCGAAGTTGTCGTCGGTGGCGTCATCCAAGCCAGCGAACGAGGTATCTGGGGTATCCAGATCGTTGTCAAACGGGCTTTGCTCTTCGTGGATGTGAATCTCGTTGTGCAGCGCAGCTTCTTTCTGCGCGTTGCGGCGCGACAGCACCATCAAGCCGATCAACAGCAGCAACAGCGCGCCACCGCCGGCGATGCCAAGCATCATCGGGTTGGCCATCAGGTCATCGACGAAGCTGGTTTCTTCGGCTGGCTCAGGCGCGGACACGACAGCGGGCTTCGGCTTGGCCGGAGCTTCGGCTGGCTTGGGCATTGGCGCTGGGACCGGCGCGGCTTCGGCTGGGGTTTTGGCGGCTTCAGCAGCCGATTTCTCGGCCGGTTCTTCGCTGTAGTTGTAGTCGGTCTCGCCGCTTGCGGCCGCAGCCGGCGCTGGGGTTGCAGGAGTTGCAGCCGGGGCCGCTGGCGTGGTTTCAGCTGGCTTGGCGGCGTCCACGGTCGGTGCAGGTGCTGGCGCAGCGGCGCTCGGGGCGGTGGCTGGAGCAGGGGTTTCGACCTTGGCCGGTGCGGCTGGCGCGGCCGAAGCGCTCGGCGTTGCGGTTGCCGTCGAGGAGCCCGCTGGGGCAGTTGCGGCGGCTGGCTGTTTGGCTTTGGCAGCTAGGTCGGCCTGCAGCTTGGCCATCTGGCTGTCTTTGAGCTGGAGCAGGCGATTGAGCTTGTCGACCTGGCTTTGCAGATCGCCCATGCGGCTCTTCAGCTCGTCGTTCTCACGGCGAGTGGAATCCAGGCTTTCTTTGGTAACAGCCAGCTTGTCGTTAAGCGCCTTGGTGTCACCACCGGTGCCTTTGTCGGCGCCGCGAGTGGCTTTACCGGCATCACCGGACAACAGCTTGAGGCTGTCTTTGTCGTCGGTTTTCGCAGGCGCGGCGCCAGCGGTGTCGCGTTTGGTGGCGTCCAGCTGGCGAGCGCCAGTGGCGGCTACGCTACGGCGCTCACGCCAAGCGGTGTTCTGCGACGCAACCTGGGCAATCGCTTCGCTCTGCGAGCGCGACTTGATCTGTTGATCGTCAGGCAGGCGCAGCACCTGGCCGCTTTTCATGCGGTTGATGTTGCCGTCGACGAAGGCATCAGGGTTGAGATCCTGAATGGCCAACATGGCCTGGTGCACCGAGCCACCGGAGCGGGTGCGCTGGGCCACTTCCCACAGCGTGTCGCTGGAGGTGGTTTTGTAGGTGTCGTCGGCCACTTTGCCAGCCGGTGCGGCGGCAGGTGCCGGAGCTGGCGCAGGCGCTGCCGGGCGGGCGGCAGGTGCCGATGGCGCAGGCGCAGCGGCAACCGGTGCGGCTGGACGTGCTGTAGGCGCAACGGCGGCTGGCTTGCTGGCTGGTTTGGCAGCCGGCGCAGCCACAGGCGGCTTGGGCGCGGCAGCGGCGGCAGTTTGTGGGGAATAAAGCGGCGGATCGAGCAGCAGGGTGTATTCGCGCATCACGCGGCCGCTTGGCCAAAGCACTTCCACCAGGAAGTTCAAGTAAGGCTCGCGAACCGGTTTGCTGGAAGTCACGCGAATAACGCTCTTGCCATTAGGCTTGAGCACCGGCGTGAACTTGAGATCAGTTAGAAAGTATTGACGGTCAATACCGGCTTTATTGAATTCTTCAGGGGATGCCAGATTCGGAACCACCTCGTTAGAAGCCAGATCCCGAACTTCGACGAGTTCGATTTCTGCGTCCAATGGCTGATTCAGCGCCGACTTCAGGGTCACTTCCCCGAGCCCCAACGCGTGCGCCATACCGGACGTCAGCGCCGAAGCAGCCGCGATTGCCAGCACCAGTTTGCGAACCCGAGCCATAGCGATATCCCTTGTTTTATCTTTCTTCTCGAACTGCGAGAGGGTCTTATTACAGTTGCTGCCTGTTCCGCCTTGCGGCGGCTCCCCAACCAACAACAGCTCAGCCCCCGGTTGTACCAAGATAGGCCAAGCTAGAATGATTCTTCAAATTTCTAGGTAAGTATCTTTTACAGATAGTGTTTTATCAATAACTCAGCAATTTGGACAGCGTTCAGAGCGGCGCCTTTGCGCACATTATCAGACGCAATCCACAAATTGAGTTCGGACAAATCGTCGAATCCAGCACGAACCCGTCCGACATAGATCACATCCTGGCCAACGGCGTCCCCGACCACGGTCGGATAATCGCCCTCTTCCACCAGCTCGATACCCTCAGCCGCTTCCAAAGCGGCGTTCACGGCAGCCACATCCACGGCGTTCGAACACTGCAATGAAACGCTCAGGCTGTCGCCGAAAAACACTGGCGCGAGCACGCAGGTGGCGGACACCTTGAGGTCTGCCTTGGCCATCACCGCTTTCAGCTCTTCAACCAGGCGCTTCTCTACGCGGCTGAAACCACTGGCATCCGGCTTACCCACCTGCGCCAATACGTTGAAAGCCACCTGACGATCAAAGAAGCGCGGCTCCAGCGGACGCACATTTAGCAATTCCGCTGTTTGTCGGGCGAGTTCCGACACCCCTTCCCGACCGACACTCGAAATTGCCAGACATGCCGTCGTGGTCACCCGTTGGATATCCAACACCGCGCGCAAAGGCGCCAGCGCGACGGCCAAGGCAATCACGCAAGGACTCGGGCTGCTGATCTGGAATGGCGCTTTAAGCTGTTTCAACACATCGGCATTGGCCTCGGGCACCAGCAGCGGCGCCTCGGCGGCTGGCAGCGCGCCGGACAAGTCGATCAAATGGCAACCGGCGGCCTGGGCACGCGCGACAAAACTATGGGTGACCTGCTCGGCGGCGGCGAAAAACACCAGCTGCACCTGAGCGAAATCGAATTTCTCGACCTCACGCACCCGCACGTTTTTGCCACGAAACGGCACCGACGCGCCGGCCGATTCAATGCTGGCCAGCAGGTGCAAGCTGCCAATAGGAAATTCGCGCTCTTCAAGCACTTGAACAAGGGTTTCGCCGACGGTGCCGGTGGCGCCAATGATGGCGATATCGAAAGTCTGGCTCATGCTGCTACCTCTGTTGAACGCCGGGTGTAACGCGGGGAGCGGCACTGTACCCGCCCGCACATAAAAAAACAGCCTTGGTGTTGCACCGGCGTTAACCCGTGCGCTCCAAGGCTGTTTTTTTAAAGCGTCTGTCTGTGCGCCCTTCTCTCTTTATAGAAAGAAGGGTGTGGCGATTAGCGCTCCAGCAGAATTCGCAGCATGCGGCGCAGCGGTTCGGCGGCGCCCCACAGCAGTTGGTCGCCCACGGTGAAGGCGCCCAGGTACTGCGAACCCATGTTCAGCTTGCGCAGACGACCAACCGGAACGGTCAGGGTGCCGGTCACAGCAGTCGGGGTCAGTTCCTTGATGCTCAGCTCACGCTGGTTTGGCACCAGTTTTACCCAAGGGTTGTGTTGGCTGATCAGGCCTTCGATGTCGCTCAGCGGCACGTCTTTGTTCAGCTTCAGGGTCAGCGCCTGGCTGTGGCAACGCATGGCGCCGATACGAACGCAGATGCCGTCGACCGGAATCGGGCTCTTGAAGCGGCCCAGAATCTTGTTGGTCTCGGCCTGGCCCTTCCACTCTTCGCGGCTTTGGCCGTTGGGCAATTCCTTGTCGATCCAGGGAATCAGGCTGCCGGCCAATGGCACACCGAAGTTTTCGGTAGGGAACGCGTCGCCGCGCATGGCTTCGGCCACTTTGCGGTCGATGTCGAGGATGGCGCTGGCCGGGTTGGCCAGTTCATCAGCGACAGCGGCGTGGGTGGCGCCCATTTGTTTGATCAGCTCGCGCATGTTCTGCGCACCGGCGCCCGAGGCCGCCTGGTAGGTCATGGCGTTCATCCACTCCACCAGACCGGCTTCGAACAAGCCGCCCAATGCCATCAGCATCAAGCTGACGGTGCAGTTGCCACCGATATAGTTCTTGGTGCCGGCGTCCAGCGCCTGGTCGATGACCTTGCGGTTCACCGGGTCGAGAACGATCACCGAGTTATCGTCCATACGCAGCGAGGACGCCGCGTCGATCCAGTAACCGTTCCAGCCCGCTTCGCGCAGCTTAGGGAATACTTCGCTGGTGTAGTCGCCGCCCTGGCAGGTCAGGATCACATCGAGGCCTTTGAGCTCTTCAATGCTGTAAGCGTCTTTGAGCGGCGCAATGTCTTTACCCACGGCCGGGCCTTGGCCGCCGACATTGGAGGTAGTGAAGAACACCGGTTCGATCAAGTCGAAATCCTGCTCTTCGAGCATCCGCTGCATGAGTACGGAACCGACCATCCCGCGCCAACCGATCAGACCTACACGCTTCATCGCAACTACACCTTAAGAAAACATGAATACGAACCCCCGCTTTCGAGGGGGTCGCAGAGAGTAACCGAGTTGATGTCGCCCGTGCGACCCCGAAAGCGGTTGTTGCTTGGCGCCGCTATTTACAGCTCACGCAGCGCTTTTACTACGGCGTCACCCATTTCGCGGGTGCCGACCTTTTTGCAGCCTTCCGACCAGATATCACCGGTGCGCAAGCCTTGGTCCAGCACCACGCCGACCGCTTTCTCGATGGCATCGGCCGCCGCGTTCTGGTTGAAGCTGTAACGCAGCAGCATGGACACCGAGAGAATGGTCGCCAACGGGTTGGCAATGCCTTGGCCCGCGATGTCCGGGGCCGAACCGTGAGACGGCTCGTACATGCCCTTGTTGTTGGCATCCAGCGAGGCGGACGGCAGCATGCCGATAGAACCGGTCAGCATGGAAGCCTCATCCGACAGAATGTCGCCGAACATGTTGTCGGTTACCAGCACGTCAAATTGCTTGGGCGCGCGCACCAGTTGCATGGCGGCGTTATCGACATACATATGGCTGAGTTCGACGTCCGGGTAATCCTTGGCCACTTCTTCAACCACTTCGCGCCACAGTTGGCTGGAGGCGAGCACGTTGGCCTTGTCGACCGAACACAGCTTCTTGCCACGCACGCGCGCCATGTCAAAACCGACACGGGCGATACGGGCGATTTCGCTTTCGCTGTACGGCAGGGTGTCGAAGGCGAAACGCTCGCCGTTTTCCAGTTGCTTGGTGCCGCGCGGCGCGCCGAAGTAGATGCCGCCGGTCAACTCGCGAACGATAAGAATGTCCAGGCCCGCAACGATGTCGCGCTTGAGCGACGAGGCATCGGCCAGTTGCGGATACAGGATGGCCGGACGCAGGTTGGCGAACAGCCCAAGGGCCGAACGAATTTTCAGCAAGCCACGCTCAGGGCGAATGTCGCGTTCGATTTTGTCCCATTTCGGGCCGCCGACGGCGCCCAGCAAGATGGCGTCCGCAGCTTGGGCGCGGGCCAGGGTTTCGTCAGCCAACGGCACGCCGTACTTGTCGATGGCAGCGCCGCCAATGACGTCTTCACTGAATTCAAAACCCAGCTGGAATTTGTCGTTCGCCAGCTCGAGCACTTTCACCGCTTCGGCGGTGATTTCCGGGCCGATGCCATCGCCGGGGAGAATCAGGATTTGCTTGCTCATAGGTTCCTCAAATTAATAAATGGACGGGCTTTGGGGCGCGTCGTACAAAAACCTTAAAAACCATCATCGTTTTTTGCGTGAAAGGGGGAAGATCCAGACTCCTTCAAGCGACAGCGCCCGTCGTTACATTCTGGATTTCGAATCGTCGAACCGCCGCCTTCGCGGGAATGACGGTGCCATCTGACCCAACTCCGTCATTCCCGCGAAGGCGGGAATCCAGAATCCAAGTCGAACACCGCCTCCTGAACGACTCTGGATTCCCGCCTGCGCGGGAATGACGGTGGTGAGACAGGCATCTGCGTCTTTACTGCGCGCAAAGACTCAGCAGCCTTAACCCAACGCCCTACTTCTCAGCCCAAACCACCAACACATCCGTACTAAACGTACCGTCTTCACCAATCTCGAAATACTCACGCACTTCCGCGCCCATCGCTTGCTGCAGTTCGCGAATCGCGACGCGCAAGGTTGGCGGCGTGCGCATGCGTTCCACCCACGAACTGTATTCCAGCTGCAAACGCTGGCGGCTGTAGCTGCGGGTGTGCAGGCCGGCATCGCTGATAAAGCGCAGCCATTCGCTGGCAGCGTAGTTGCGCACATGGCTGGTGTCGCGCAGCACTTCCACGGTTTGCAAATAGGTGTCGAGCAGCGGCTTGCCCGGCGACATCACGTCGATAAACGCCGCCACCCCGCCCGGCTTCAGAACACGCCGCACTTCGCGCAACGCCTGGCCGACGTCGCTCCAGTGGTGCGCCGAATAACGGCTGAAGACGAAATCGAATTCGCCATCCGCGAACGGCAGCTGCTCGGCAGCGCCGTGCTGGGTGCGGATATTGCTCAGCCCGCGCTCGGCAGCAGCATGGTTGACCACGTCGAGCATTTTCTCCGACAGGTCGTAAGCCACCACTTCGTGCACCAACGGCGCGGCATAAAAACTGACGTGCCCGGCACCACAGCCCAAATCCAGCACCCGCGCCGCCTCATGACCGGCCAGCTCGGCCTGTAGCAGAGCGAATTCAGGACCTTGGGCGTGCACAGCACTGCTCAGGTAGGCGGCAGCCTGTTCACCGAATTGTTTCTGTACGACTTGAGCGTGGGCGTTGCTGGTCATGGATACGTCCTTCTATGTGCGGAGCGCTTTCTGTGGGAGAGGCTTTAGCCTCGATGCGCTTGATTCCCCGTTTCCAGGAATCGAGGCTGAAGCCTCTCCTACAGGTTCAGCTTTTAATCGCGAAACAACCACGGTTGCGAAGCGCGGTGCTTGGTTTCAAACGTGCTGATGGCCGCTGCGTCCTGCAGGGTCAGGCCAATATCGTCCAGACCGTTCAACAGGCAGTGTTTGCGGAACGCATCGACGTCGAAGCCAATCACTTTGCCGTCGGCGCGAGTCACGGTTTGTGCGGCCAGGTCGACGCTCAGTTGGTAGCCGACGTTGGCTTCAACCAGGTCGAACAATTCGTCCACTTCGGCTTCCGGCAAGATGATCGGCAGCAAGCCGTTCTTGAAGCTGTTGTTGAAGAAGATGTCGGCATAGCTCGGCGCGATGATGGCGCGGAAACCGTACTCTTCCAGTGCCCACGGGGCGTGCTCGCGGCTCGAGCCGCAGCCAAAGTTTTCGCGAGCGAGCAATACGCTGGCGCCTTGGTAGCGCGGGTGGTTGAGCACGAAGTCTTTGTTGATCGGGCGCGTGGAGTTGTCTTGGTTCGGCTGCCCGACATCCAGGTAACGCCACTCGTCGAACAGGTTCGGACCAAAGCCGGTGCGCTTGATTGATTTCAAGAATTGCTTGGGGATGATCTGGTCGGTGTCGACGTTGGCGCGATCCAAAGGAGCGACCAGGCCGGTGTGCTGGGTAAACGCTTTCATGTGCTGGTCCTCAAGCCTGGGTCAATTCGCGAACGTCGATAAAGCGGCCGGTTACCGCAGCGGCTGCGGCCATGGCCGGGCTCACCAGGTGGGTGCGGCCACCGGCGCCCTGACGGCCTTCGAAGTTGCGGTTGGAGGTAGAGGCGCAATGCTCGCCGCTGCCGAGTTTGTCCGGGTTCATGGCCAGGCACATGGAGCAGCCCGGTTCGCGCCATTCAAAACCGGCTTCGAGGAAAATGGTGTGCAGGCCTTCTTCTTCGGCCTGCGCTTTCACCAAACCGGAGCCCGGCACCACCATCGCCTGCTTGATGGTCGAGGCCACCTTGCGGCCCTTGGCGACCACGGCGGCGGCGCGCAAGTCTTCGATACGCGAGTTGGTGCATGAACCAATGAACACGCGGTCGAGCTGGATATCGGTGATCGCCTGGTTGGCGGCCAAGCCCATGTATTTCAGTGCGCGTTCGATGGAGTCTTTTTTCACCGGGTCGGACTCTTTGCTCGGGTCCGGCACGTTGGCGTCAACCGGCAACACCATTTCCGGCGACGTGCCCCACGTTACTTGCGGCTGAATGTCGGCGGCGTTGAGTTCGACCACGGTGTCGAATACGGCGTCTTCGTCGGAAACCAAGTCTTTCCAGGCTTCAACGGCGGCGTCCCAATCGGCACCTTTCGGTGCGAATGGACGGCCCTGAATGTAGGCGACGGTTTTCTCATCGGCAGCCACCAAGCCCACGCGGGCGCCGGCTTCGATGGACATGTTGCAGATGGTCATGCGCCCTTCAATCGACAAGTCGCGGATCGCGCTGCCGGCAAATTCCAACGCGTGGCCGTTGCCGCCTGCGGTGCCTATTTTGCCGATCACGGCCAGCACGATGTCTTTGGCGGTGACGCCGAACGGCAACTGGCCTTCGACGCGCACCTGCATGTTTTTCATTTTCTTGGCCACCAGGCACTGGGTGGCGAGCACGTGCTCGACCTCCGAGGTACCGATGCCGTGGGCCAGCGCGCCGAATGCGCCGTGGGTCGAGGTGTGCGAGTCGCCGCACACCACGGTCATGCCCGGCAAGGTAGCGCCCTGCTCCGGGCCGACGACGTGAACGATGCCCTGACGGATGTCGTTCATTTTGAATTCGAGAATGCCGAATTCGTCGCAGTTGTCGTCCAGGGTTTGCACCTGAATGCGCGACACTTCATCAGCGATGGCCGCGATGCCGCCTTTGCGCTCGGTGAGCGTGGTCGGCACGTTGTGGTCTGGGGTGGCGATGTTGGCGTCGATGCGCCACGGTTTGCGCCCAGCCAGACGCAGACCTTCAAACGCTTGCGGCGACGTCACTTCGTGAAGGATGTGGCGGTCGATGTAGATCAGCGACGAGCCATCGTCACGCCGTTTAACCTCGTGCGCTTCCCAAAGTTTGTCGTAGAGCGTCTTGCCGGCCATCAGTTATTCCTCATCAGGTTTGCGTTTGGGCCTTGTCGGCTGAGCGTTTGCCCCTGTCCGAATAACCCTTCTGCTTATGGGGTTGGATCGTAAGGACTTGCTTTAAATAACTCAAATTCATATTTTTCATACTTTGGATAACCAAGTGGAATCCCAGTATGGATCTGGCTAACCTCAACGCCTTTATCGCCATCGCTGAAACCGCTAGTTTTTCTGGCGCTGGCGAGCGTTTACATCTAACCCAACCGGCCATCAGCAAGCGCATCGCCAGCCTTGAGCAGCAGTTGAACATGCGCCTGTTCGACCGCCTTGGCCGCGAGGTGAGCCTGACCGAAGCGGGCCGCGCCCTGCTGCCGCGTGCGTATCAGATTCTCAACGTGCTGGATGATACGCGCCGCGCGCTGAGCAACCTCAATGGCGAAATCAGTGGCCGGCTGACCTTGGCCACCAGCCACCACATCGGCCTGCACCGCCTGCCGTCGTTGCTGCGCGCCTTTACCCGCGCCTATCCGCAGGTTGCGTTGGATATTCAGTTTATGGACTCGGAAGTGGCCTATGAGGAAATCCTCCATGGCCGTGCCGAGGTGGCGGTGATTACCCTGGCGCCGCAAACGCACGCGCCGGTGCGTGCCGTACCCGTGTGGGACGACCCGCTGGATTTCGTCGCCGCCCCCGAGCACCCACTGGCGCGGCTGAAGAAAATCGACCTCAAGGCCATCGCCGAGCACCCCGCCGTATTTCCGGGCGAAAACACATTCACCAATCGCATCGTCAGCAAGCTGTTTGCCGAACAGAGCCTGACGCCCAATATCGGCATGAGCACCAACTACCTGGAAACCATCAAGATGATGGTTTCCATCGGCCTGGCCTGGAGCGTGCTGCCACGCACCATGCTCGACGACCAAGTGGCGCGCCTGCCTATTCCGGGCATTCAGTTGCGTCGCCAATTGGGCTACATCTTTCATACCGAACGAACCCTGTCCAACGCAGCCAAAGCGTTTATGGCGCTGCTGGACGCTCAACGCGAAGAAACGCCGCGCAGCGATCAATAGTGGCGTCTTGCCTAAGCGGGCAGGCAGACGCTAACGTGCTACACATAATGATAAGAAGGGCGAGCCCATGACCCCACCCCGCTTGCATGTAACCGCGTCGTACCCCTCCATCGAATGGGGCATTTATGCCCAAACCATCTGATTCCCTGCCGCCACGGCCGCATATTCCTGTGTCCGACCCGGTCGAACGGGAACAAGCCTGGCAAGACGCACCGCGCCTGCTCGCCGCACTCAATGGCGCGCGCCTCGGCGCCTGGCACTGGGAACTGGAAACCGGCCGCATTAACTGGTCGCGCGGTGCCCAGGCGATTTTCGGCCTCGACCCCAACCGCCCGGTGCGCCAGCCGGTCGACTACTTCTCGCTGATACCCGAAGACGAGCGCGACACGGTTCAAACCCTGTTCCAGGAAGCCATCAGCGGCTTGCCGACTACGCGTGCCTTTCGCCACCGCATTCGCTGGCCGGACGGCAGCCTGCACTGGCTGGAAATTTCCGGCAGCCTGCAGCGCGACGATAACGGCAAGCCAAGCATGATGGGCGTGATCCGCGACGTCACTGAACAGCAAGAGCGCGAGCACGCCTTGCGCGCCTCCGAACAACGCTTCGCCAGCCTGTTCCACCTCAGCCCCGACGTGATTTTGTTGGTGCGTTATGAAGACAACGTGCTCATCGCCACCAATCAGCACTTTGAAACCCTGTTTGGCTGGGCGCCCGAGGCGTGCATTGGGCGGTCGGTGGGCGAGCTTAAATTGTGGGCCGACCCTGCCCAGCACGAGCAATATTTGCTCGACTTGACGCAAACCATCGAACCCGTAAGCCACGAAGTGCAGCTACGCACACAAGACGGCCGTGTGTTGGACGGGCGCTTATCCAGCCAACTGATCGAGCTGGAAGACCAGAGTTTTATCCTCAGCACCTTTCTCGACCTCAGCGAGCACAAGCGCCGCGAGCAGGCGTTGCGGGCCAACGAAGACAAATTCGCCAAAGCCTTTCGCAACACGCCGGACGCTGTGGTGATCACCGACTACCCCACGGGCGAATTCATTGAGGTCAATCCCGGTTTCGAAGCGCAGTTCGGCTGGAGCGCCGCCGAGGCGCTTGGCCGCAGCTCGTCCGAATTGGGCTTGTGGCACAACATTGATGATCGTCGGCGCATGCTCGAAACCCTGGAGCAGAAAGGCCGCATCGAGCAGCTGGAAATCGTGCTGCACGACCGCGCCGGCCGGCAAAGCATCAATGTCGTGTTCGGCGGCAAGATCGAGCTGGATGGTCGGCCCTGCCTGGTGTTGTCGATGCGCAACATCACCCAGCAGCGCGAGCAGGAACAGGAACTGCGCGACAGCCGCGAGCGGCTTTCCCTGGCCCTGGAGTCCGCAGAATTGGGCACCTGGGATTGGCACATCCCGAGCAACATGCTGTACGGCTCGCCCCGCGCTTCGCAGTTGCATGGCATGGCCAACGAGCCGTATCACGGCAGCTTCGCCAGTTTTTTCGGCAGCGTGCCGGAAGCTGAGCAGCACGCCATGCGCCAGGCCTATCGCGACGTGGTCGAGGGCGAACGCAAGGATTACCAGATCACCTACAGCTCCCAGTTCGCTAACGGTGAAGTTCATTATCTGGAGAGCACCGCCAAGCTGTATCGCGACAACGACGGCCAGCCGCTGCGCATGGTCGGCATTCTGATGGACATCAGCGAGCGGGTGCAGCGCGTTCAGCGCCTGGCTGCGTCCGAAGAAAAGTTCTCCACGCTGTTCCAGGCCAGTCCCGACCCGATTTGCGTCTCGCGCGTAGTGGACGGCGTGTTTATCGAGGTCAACCCAAGCTTTTCCAGCACCTTCGGCTGGAAGGCCGAAGACATCACGGGCAAAAGTGCCAAGGAGATCCGCTTCTGGGCCGATCCGGACGTTCGTGAGCGCCTCGGGGCCCAGTTGCGGCAGAACAAGGAACTGAACAACGTCGAGGCGCGTTACTACACACACAGCGGCGAAGAGCTGACCTGCGCGGTGTCGAGCCGCTATATCAACGTCGACCGTCAGTTGTGCATCACCACGACCTTCCGCAACATCACCGAGCGCCAGCAGGCGCAAGCCGCGCTCAAGGCCAGCGAAGAAAAATTCGCCAAGGCGTTTCACTCAAGCCCCGACGCCATCACCATCACCGAGCGCAAAGACGGCCGCTATATCGAGGTGAACGAAGGGTTCTTCCGCCTCACCGGCTTCCGCCCGGACGAAGTGATTGGCCGCACCCCCGAAGACCTCAACGTCTGGGCCAAGCCCAGCGAGCGCGAGCGCCTGGTTGAACTGCTGGAACGCGACGGTCGGGTGCATCACCTGGAAATGCTTGGCCGCCACCGCGACGGCACGCTCAAGCAAGTTGAAGTGTCGGTGGAGCCCATCGACCTCAACGGCCAGAGCTGCCTGCTGCTCACGGCGCGCGACATCGACGAACTGAAAAAAGCCCATGCGCAGATTCAGCACCTGGCCTACCACGACCCGCTGACCAACCTGCCCAACCGCGCCTTGCTGATGGACCGGCTGACTCAGCAGATCGCCCTGCTCACCCGCCACGACTTGCGCGGTGCGCTGCTGTTTCTCGACCTCGACCACTTCAAACACATCAACGACTCGCTGGGCCATCCGGTCGGCGACTCGGTGCTGAAAATGGTCACCGCGCGCCTGGAGGCCAGCGTGCGCCAGGAAGACACGGTGGCGCGCCTGGGTGGCGACGAGTTTGTGGTGCTGCTTTCTGGTCTGGAAGGCAAGCGCTCGGAAGTGATGCGCCAAGTGCGGCAGATCGCCGACAAGCTGCGAAAGCTACTGGCCGAGCCGATGCTGCTCGACAGCCACCGCCTGCAAGTGACGCCGAGCATGGGCATCGCGCTGATTCCCGACCACGGCAACACCCCGGCGGACCTGCTCAAGCGCGCGGACATTGCCCTGTACCGCGCCAAGGATTCCGGCCGAAATGCCATTCAGATGTTTCGCAAGAGCATGCAAGAAGCGGCCAGCGAGCGCCTGCGCCTGGAGAACGATTTGCGCCAGGCGCTGGTGCGCGGCGAGTTCAACCTGCACTTCCAGCCACAAGTCGACGCCCGCAACGGCGCCATCATCGGCGCCGAGGCGCTATTGCGTTGGAGCCACCCGACGCTCGGGCCGCAATCGCCGGCGCAGTTTATTCATGTGCTGGAAGAAAGCGGTCTGATTCTGGAAGTCGGCGGCTGGGTGATGGCCGAAGCCTGTCATGCCTGCGCCCGCTTGTTGGCTGACGGGCTGATCGACGCTGACACCTTCAGCTTGTGCGTGAACATCAGCCCACTGCAGTTCCGCCAGAACAACTTTGTCGAGCGGGTTTCCAACAGCTTGCGCGACAGCGAACTGCCGCATTCGATGCTCAAGCTGGAAATCACCGAAGGCATCGTGATTCAAAACATCGACGACACCATCGCGAAAATGCTGCGCCTGAAAAAAATCGGCGTGACCTTTGCCATGGACGATTTCGGCACGGGCTATTCGTCGCTCACTTACCTCAAGCGCCTGCCGGTAGACGTGCTGAAAATTGACCAATCGTTCGTGCGCGACGCCACCAATGACCCCAACGACGCCGAGATCATCCGCGCGATTGTGGCCATGGCGCGCAGCCTGGGACTGGAAATGATTGCCGAGGGCGTGGAGCAGCAAGACCAGCTGGATTTCCTGCTCAAGGAAGGTTGCCACTTCTATCAGGGCTACTTGTACAGCCGCCCCGTGCCACTGGCCGACTTCCGTGCCCTGCTGCCACCGGCGGTGAAACGGCCGTAAGGCAGACATGACAAGGGCGCCCTGGGGCGCCCTTGTCTTGCTGATGTCATCCCCGCGCAGGGGTTGCGATCAGCTATTCAACGCCGGACGCGAACCCGCAATCGGGATGCGTTTTGGCTTGGCTTCTTCCGGCACTACGCGCTCAAGCTCGATGCTCAGCAGGCCGTTGGCCAGGTCAGCGCTTCTGACCTCGATATGGTCAGCCAGACGGAACGACAACTTGAACGCACGCTGGGCAATGCCCTGGTGCAGATAGGTGACTTCTTTGTTGGCGTCAGCCCGTTTGCCGCCGCTCACAGTCAGCACGCCGCGCTCGACTTGCAGCTCCAGGTCTTCGTCTTGGAAGCCGGCTGCAGCGACCACGATGCGGTACTGGTCGTCACCGTGTTTTTCCACGTTATAGGGTGGATACGAACTGCCCTGATCGTTGCGCATGGCGGTTTCAAACAGGTCGTTGAAACGGTCGAAGCCAACGGAGCTACGGAACAGCGGAGCCAGGGAAAATGCAGTACTCATGGTGTTTCTCTCCTGAAAAAATCAGCAAGTGGTTAAGTCCGGGACCCGACTTCGGCATCCCGTAACCGCTAGATAAGGACAGGCAAAACCTTTTCAAGAGAACCCACAAAAAAAAATCAAAAGCTCGAGGCTGAAGCCTCTCCCACAGAAAACGCAGCGCCTGTAGGAGCGGCTTCAGCCGCGAGCCGTTGATCGTGGAATTGCACGTGCAGCAACTCATCAATCCGCACGCAATCGCTTTCCCGGCGAATCTGGCTGAACAATTCCATGGCCTGCGGGTAATTGCGGGTGAGCTGTCCCAGCCACTGTTTCAATCGCCCCGGCGCGTAACGCGGCGACAACTTTCCACGGGCTTGCAGCCAGAACGATTGCAGCAAGGGCATCAGTTCCGCCCAGGTCATCGGCACGACTTCATGCCCTGCTCGGGCCGCTGCAATTTGCCGGGCTAAGTCAGGCAAGGCCACCAGACCGCGGCCCAGCATGATGTCGTCAACACCGCTGATTTCGCGACAGCGCCGCCAATCGTCAACGCTCCAGATTTCGCCGTTGGCGTACACCGGCACCTTGACCACGTCCTGAATGCGCGCAATCCATTCCCAGTGTGCTGGCGGCTTGTAGCCGTCGCGCTTGGTGCGGGCGTGCACGACAATTTGCGAGGCGCCGCCGTCGGCCAGGGCGCGGGCGCAATCCAGAGCGCCGTCGGGTACTTCAAAGCCCAAGCGCATTTTTGCCGTCACCGGAATGGCCGCCGGCACGCTGCGGCGCACTTCGCTGACGATGGCGTGGAGCAGCTCCGGCTCCTTCAGCAAAATGGCGCCGCCACGGGATTTGTTCACGGTTTTGGCCGGGCAGCCGAAGTTCAAATCCAGCACCGGCGCGCCCAACTCGCAGGCCAATGCGGCGTTGTCGCCCAGGCACACCGGATCAGACCCCAGCAGCTGCACCCGCAGCGGCACGCCAGCGCGGGTGCGGGCGCCGTCGCGCAATTCGGGGGCCATTTTGTGCATATGCGAGGCCGGCAACAGGCGGTCGCTGACGCGGATAAATTCGGTCACGCACCAGTCGATGCCGCCCACTTGGGTCAGCACGTCACGGAGGATTTCGTCGACCAAGCCTTCCATAGGCGCCAGGGCGATTTGCATAACGACAATCTCTTTAGAGCGGGCGAAAAAGGCGCCTAGTGTAGGGACCGGCACCGGGCAAGGCGATGATTGAGAGTGAATTCAATTGGCCAGCATGCGGTCACAACGCATAGAACCCGATGAAAGGATGTCGTCCATGCCCATTTCCCGCCTGTTGCTCGCCCTCGCCTGCCTCGTTTGCCTGACGAGCGCCAATGCCGAATCGCTGGTACCGCCGCCGGATGTACCACTCACCGCCGCACCCGACAGCGAAGCCATGGCGCGCCTGGTGGTCAGCCGCGACAACAACGCGCCGAACGCCTGCGCCGTGGACTTGTACGTGCAAAACCAATTGGTGGCGCAGCTCGCGCCGAAGCAATCGATTGCCGTCGATGTGCCGCCGGGTGAGGTATCGATCAGCGTCTCGCGCGGCGGCTCGGGCTATTGCGTCAGCGACATGCCGGCCAATGCGCAATCCGCCGTGTTTACGCCTGGGGAAACGCGGGAGTTCAAGATTGTGGTTGATGACACCGGGGGCGTTTTTGTCGCCGGCTGATACTCAGGCGCCTTGATGCGGGGTTAGCCGTTTGCAGGTCTGGCCTATCGCGGCTAAAGCCGCTCCCACAGGAAGACGAGCGTTCGGCGACGGCATTCCCCTGTGAAATTCTGGATCCCCGCCTGCGCGGGGATGACGGTGCGGTTTGGAAGGTGTTCGTCATTCCGGCAGAAAGCAAAGACGAGCACCCGGCGCCGGCATTTCCCTATGAGATTCTGGATCCCCGCCTGCGCGGGGATGACGGTGGGGGTTTGGAAGGTGTTCGTCATTCCCGCCGAAAGGCGGCCCTGTAGGAGCGGCTTTAGCCGCGATGGGGTTCGCGCGTCAACGCTGAAGAACCGCCGGACCGTACCCTTCGAGAAATTCCGGCGGCATCCGCTTGGGCTTGCCGGTGCTGAGTTCGATGCACACAAAGGTGGTTTTCGCCCGCAGCAGCGTGACGCCATCAGCGGGGCGAATTAGCTGGAAATGCCGGCTCATGCGCAATTTCTGGTCCGACTCGATAATCCACGTCGCCACCTGAAGCTCGTCGCCCTCGTAGGCGCTGGCCAGGTAATCCACCTCATGGCGCACCACCGCCATGGCGCGGTCCAGACGGCGGTATTCGCTCAGGTCCAGGCCCAGACTCTGCGAATGCCGCCACGCGCAGCGCTCAAGCCAACTGACATACACCGCGTTATTGGCGTGGCCAAGCCCATCGATGTCGTCGGCGAGCACCTGCAGGTCAATTACAAACGGCGTCGGCAAATCCCAGTTCATACGTCTCTCCATGGCGGCGAGGCGGCAGTTTAGCAACGTGGGGGAATAGGGCGAAATCAGATCAGGGCCATGAATGGCGAACGAAACGCGGTGCCTTGTAGGAGCGGCTTTAGCCGCGATTGAGGTACACGCCGCTTCAAGATCAACAGCATCGCGGCTAAAGCCGCTTCCACAGTGAACGGCAGCTGGTTAGTAGCGCTTTTGCCACCCCAAAAAAACAAAAGGGCTGCTCATAAGAGCAACCCTTCAAAAGTCCGCAGAGCGGATAAATTGGCGTCCCCTAGGGGACTCGAACCCCTGTTACCGCCGTGAAAGGGCGGTGTCCTAGGCCACTAGACGAAGGGGACAAAACCTTCAAAAACAAGGCCAGCAATAAGCTGGCCCGTGGCAGTTCTAACAATGTTTACTGCGAAATTGGTGGAGATAAACGGGATCGAACCGTTGACCTCTTGCATGCCATGCAAGCGCTCTCCCAGCTGAGCTATACCCCCAGATTTATCGCCTCTCGGCTCACAGCGCCTTGCGGTGCTGCGTTTTAAATCGTGGCGTCCCCTAGGGGACTCGAACCCCCGTTACCGCCGTGAAAGGGCGGTGTCCTAGGCCACTAGACGAAGGGGACGCAAAACCCTTCTAACAACTCAACCCGTTCCAGGAACCGGTGGTGGCAAGCCTTTCGGCTTTAGAGATTGGTGGAGCTAAACGGATCGAACCGTTGACCTCTTGCATGCCATGCAAGCGCTCTCCCAGCTGAGCTATAGCCCCATCTCGAGGACGGGGCGCATGTTAAGCGTGAGCCCTGGGGCTGTCAACACTATTTTTCCTACATACTTATTTTTTATGCTGGAAGAACAACTACTTACCCTGCCCTTCCAGCATATCCAGCGCTTAACAACCTCCAACAAAGCGGCTTAAGCGATGCTCGCCAGCAGCTTTTCCCACTCTTTTGTTTCCTTTTTCGATACACCGCCCAGCAATTCAATGGCCTGACGCAAGCGGAAACGCGTGAGGTCCGGGCCGAGAATTTCCATGGCATCCAGCACCGACACCGAGCTTGCCTGGCCGGTGATGGCGACAAACATCAGCGGCATGGCATCGCGCAGTTTCAGTTCCAGATGCTCGACCACCGCCTGAATGCAGCCGGTGATGTTGTCTTTTTCCCACTGACGCAGCGATTCGAGCTTCCACAGAATCAACTGCATCACCTGACGAACCTGCTCCGGCGAGAGCTTTTTATGCTCGAACTGCGCGGCCTCCAGCGGCAAGCCGCCGGCGAAGAAGAAGTTGGCCAGCGGCGCGACCTGACTCAGGGTTTCTACTCTGCCCTGCACATGCGGGGCGATTTGCATCAGGTACTCGGGGTTCAACGCCCACTTCTGCACCTGCGCGGCGAAGTCTTCGACGCTCAGTTCGCGAATCCACTGGCCGTTGAGCCAGGACAGTTTTTCCAGATCGAAAATCGGCCCGCCCAACGACACGCGCTGGATGTCGAAGTGCTCGACCATCTCGTCCAGGGTGAATTTTTCGCGCTCGTCTGGCATCGACCAGCCCATGCGACCCAAGTAGTTGAGCATCGCCTGCGGCAGATAACCCATGCGCTCGTAGAAGGTGATCGAGGTGGGGTTCTTGCGTTTGGACAGTTTGCTTTTGTCCGGATTGCGCAGCAGCGGCATGTAGCACAGCTGCGGTTGTTCCCAGCCGAAGTACTCGTACAGCTTGATCAGCTTGGGCGCCGAGGGCAGCCATTCTTCGCCACGCAATACGTGAGTGATGCCCATCAGGTGATCGTCGACCACGTTGGCGAGGAAGTAGGTCGGCAGGCCGTCGGTCTTCATCAGCACCTGCATGTCCATGCGGTCCCACAGAATTTCGACCTCACCGCGCAGCATGTCCGGCACCACGCACACGCCTTCGGTGGGCATCTTCATGCGGGTTACGTGTGGCTCGCCAGCGGCGACGCGCTGCGCCACTTCGGCGGCCGGCAGGTTCATGCACAGGCCGTCATAGCGCGGAGTTTCTTTCTTTTCGGTTTGCTCGGCGCGCAGTTTGTCCAGGCGCTCGGCGGTGCAGAAGCAGTGGAAGGCGTGGCCTTTTTCCACCAGCTCGGCGTTGTATTTCTGGTAGATCGGGCCACGCTCGCTCTGCCGATACGGACCATGCGGGCCGCCAACGTCCGGCCCTTCGCTCCACTCGATGCCCAGCCAGCGCAGGGCGTCGTAAATCTGCTGCTCCGACTCGCGGGTGGAGCGCAGTTGATCGGTGTCTTCAATACGCAGAATGAACTCACCACCGTGCTGACGGGCGAAGCACAAGTTGAACAGCGCGATATAAGCGGTGCCAACGTGGGGGTCGCCAGTCGGGGATGGCGCGATACGGGTGCGTACTTTAGTCATGGACAGTCTCGAATCAGCAGATCAATTAAGGGCATCGGGCCACCGCAGGTGGGCGTCGGCGGTCGGTATTCAAAGAGTGGGCGGCAATGTTACCAGCCGCACCACGGAAGGCTCCAGCAAACCACCTTCCTCCAAGCGCAGGCTGCGCATCAGGAAGTCCAGAAAGGCTTTGACCTTCATGGCCTGGAAGCGCCGCGACGGGTACACGGCATACACCTCGCCCACCGGCAAGCGCACTTCAGGCAGCAATTCCACCAACTGCCCGCGCACAACCTGGTCCTCGCTGAGCATAAACGGCAGCGCCGCAATGCCCGCGCCGGAAAGCGCCGCCTCGCGGGCGAAGGTGAGGTTGTTGCACGACAACACGCGCTGGCAGGGAATGTTCTCACCCAGCAGCGGCCAGTAACGAATGGAGTCTTGCGGCAACAGAATGGCGCGGTGCTGGGCCAGGTCTTCCACCACGCGCGGCGTGCCGTGCGCCTTTAAATAGACGGGGCTGGCGCACAGGCGGCGACCGCTGGAAAACAATTTGCGCGCGATCAGGGTCGAGTCTTGCGGCTGGCCGATCAGGATGGCGATGTCGACGCCCTCCTCCAGCGGATCCACATGCCGCGAGGTGATTTCCACCTCGGCGGTGATCTGTGGGTACTGCAACATAAAGGCACCCAGCACGCGGCCGAGAAATAATTGGCCGAACTCGATGGGCGCGGTGATGCGCAGCAAACCCGCCGGCTCTTGCTGCAGTTGCATAACCGCCTGCTCGGCCTCGGCGAAGTCCAACATGATTTGCCGGCAGCGCTCGTAGTAGGCCTGGCCCACTTCGGTGAGGCGAAGTTTGCGCGTGGTGCGGTTGAGCAGGCGCACGCCGAGCCGTTCTTCGAGCAAGGCGATACGGCGGCTCACCGTCGATTTCTGCATCGCCAGCGCCTGCGCCGCCTGGGTGAAACTGTGGCATTCCACGACGCGGGTGAAGATCAGCGCATCATCCAGCCCCATTATTGTTCCCCATAAGCAACAAAGTTTCTGAATTGTATCGGCTACTTGGTTGCGTGGAACACTGTTAGATTCGCTTACACTTTTGCCCCCCTTCGGGGAATTGCCCTACGAGCTCTCGCATGCCTGCCCAATTGCAACGCCGTCTATTTATCTTCCTCGCCATTCTGCTGATTATTGCCGGTGGTTTTTTCGCCCACTGGTTTCTGGTCGGGCGCTTTATCGAAACTACCGACAACGCCTACGTGCAGGGCGAGATCACCCGCGTCTCCAGCCAGCTCAGCGCGCGCATCGAAGAAGTGTTGGTGCATGACAACCAGCACGTGGAAAAAGGCGAGCTGTTGGTAAAACTCGACCCTGAAGATTTCCGCATCGCTGTCAGCCGCGCCGAAGCCGCGCTGGCGACCCGCGAAGCCGAGCTGGTGCAGGCGCAAAGCAAACTGACCCAACAAAGCAGCATGATCGCCGCCAGCGAAGCGGACGTAACGTCTTCCGAAGCCACGCTGGGCCGCGTGCAGATGGATCTGTCCCGCGCGCAAACCCTGCGCAAACCTGGCTATGTGTCCGAGGAACGCGTCACCACCCTGGCCGCCGACAGCCGCGTCGCTCGCTCACACGTGAGCAAAGCCCAGGCCGACCTGCAAGCCCAGCGCCAGCAAGTGAACTCGCTGAACGCCGACATCAAGCGGCTGCAAGCACAGATCAGCAACGCTAAAACCGACCTTGAGCAGGCCAAGCTCAACCTCAGCCGCGCCGAAATTCATGCGCCCATCAGCGGCATGATCGGCCAGCGCGCCGCGCGCAATGGTCAGTACATTCAGGCCGGCGCCTACCTGATGTCCCTGGTGCCCGATGAAGACATCTGGGTGCAGGCCAACTTCAAAGAGACCCAGATTGGCGAGATGCAGCCAGGCCAAAAAGCCGAGCTGGAATTCGACGCCTACCCCGGTAAGTCCATCGAGGGCACGGTGCAAAGCCTGTTCGCCGCCTCGGGCGCGCAGTTCAGCCTACTGCCGCCAGACAACGCCACCGGCAACTTCACCAAAGTGGTGCAGCGCATTCCGGTGAAACTCACCTTCGCCGCCGACAACCCGCTCAAGGGAAAGATTCGCCCTGGTATGTCGGTGACCGTGAAAGTGACCATCAAGGCGGACAACAGTGGCAGCTGACGCCCTGGTTCGCCCGGACGGCGAACCGACGCGGCGCGATTGGATTGCGGTAATGAGCGCCATGCTCGGCGCGTTTATGGCCGTGCTGGATATTCAGATCACCAACTCCTCGCTCAAGGATATTCAGGGCGCGCTGTCGGCCACGCTGGAAGAAGGCTCGTGGATTTCCACGTCCTACCTTGTCGCTGAAATCATCATGATTCCCCTCACCGCCTGGCTGGTGCAGCTGCTGTCGGCGCGGCGTTTGTCGGTGTATGTGTCGATCGGCTTTCTGATTTCCTCGCTGCTGTGCTCCATGGCCTGGAACCTCGAAAGCATGATCGTCTTCCGCGCCATGCAAGGGTTTACCGGCGGCGCGCTGATTCCCTTGGCGTTCACGCTGGTGCTGATCAAGCTGCCGGAAAGCAAACGCGCCGTCGGCATGGCCATGTTTGCCATGACCGCCACGTTCGCCCCTTCCATTGGCCCGACGTTGGGCGGCTGGCTGACCGAAAACTGGGGCTGGGAATACATCTTCTATATCAACGTGCCGCCCGGCCTGCTGATGATCGCCGGGCTGCTGTATGGCTTGGAGAAAAAGGCGCCCCACTGGGAACTGCTGAAAAGCACCGACTACGCCGGCATCCTCACCCTCGGCATCGGCCTGGGCTGCTTGCAGGTGTTCCTTGAGGAAGGCCATCGCAAGGATTGGCTGGAGTCGGCGTTTATCGTCACCTTGGGCAGCATTGCCGTGATCAGCCTGATCTCCTTTGTGATCGTGCAGTTTTCCAAACCGAATCCGCTGATTAACCTGCGCATTCTCGGCAACCGCAACTTTGGTTTATCGAGCATTTCCAGTCTGGGCATGGGCGTCGGGCTGTATGGCTCGATCTATTTGCTGCCGCTGTATCTGGCGCAAATCCAGGGCTACAACTCCATGCAGATCGGCGAAGTGATCATGTGGATGGGTGTGCCGCAGCTGTTTCTGATTCCGTTCGTGCCGAAACTGATGAAGTTCATTTCCGCCGAAATGGCTGTGCGCGGCCGGCTTTGGTTTGTTCGGGCTGGGCAGTTTTCTGTCTGGCGTGCTGAACCTGGATTTCGCCGGTCCGCAGTTCAACCATATTCAACTGCTGCGCGCGTTCGGCCAGCCGTTGATCATGGTGACCATCTCGCTGATCGCCACGGTGTACATCAGCGCGCAGGACGCCGGCTCGGCTTCAAGTCTGTTCAATATTCTGCGTAACCTCGGCGGCGCCATCGGCATTGCCCTGCTCGCCACGTTGCTCGACGCGCGCACCAAGATTTACTTCGACTACCTGCGCGAAGCGATTGTGCCGAGCAACCCGCAAGTGGCCGAGCGCATATGCGGCCTGACGCAAACCCTGGGCAACGAGACCGCCGCGCTGGCCAAGCTCAGCGAGATCACGCACCAGCAGGCGATGATCATGGCCTACAATGACGCCTTCCATTTTGTCGGCCTGGCGCTGGCCATCAGCATGATCGCCGTGCTGCTGACCAAAGCGTTGCCGTCCGGCGCTACGGGTGGCGCCGCGCACTAAGCTCATCACTCCATCTATTTACGCTGCGCCGGCGCCCTGCCGGCGCGCGTCATTTCAGGCCCTCCATGTCTTCCACGCTTTCCCCTCGCGCTCGTTCCCTGGTGTTGCTGCTTTCCTTTGCAGCGGTGTACATCGGCTGGGGCACTACGTACCTGGCCAACCATTTTCTGCTGCTGGAATTGCCGCCTTTTGTCATCGTCACCCTGCGCTTTTTCCTCGCCGGCAGCCTGGCGTTGGCGTGGGTGTTTATCAGCGGCCAGGCGCGCATTCAACGCAGCGATTGGGGCGGCGCGTTTATCGGCGGGCTGATGCTGATCACCGTCGGCCAAGCGCGCCCTGCTCTACGCCAACCAATACCTGCCCACCGGTTTGCTGGCGATGCTCTACACCAGCCTGCCCATCTGGAGCGTGGCGCTGGAATGGCTGCTCGGCGACCGGCCGCCGCTGTGGGTGTTGTGCGGTTTGGTGTTGGCCTCGTGCGGCATCGTGTTGCTAATGAGCAACGGCTTGGGCAGCGCCGCCACCGCCCAGCAATGGTTCGCCGGCAGCCTTGTAGTGGCCGCCACGCTGATGTGGGCCATTGGCGCCTGGCTTCTACGCAGCCGCCCTTCGTTCCGCTCTACTTGGTTGGGCATGAGCCTGCAAATGCTCATCGGCGCGATGATGCTCGCCTTGTTTGCCGCCTGGCGTGGCGAATGGAATCAACTCGACCTGACGCAGCTGTCCGGCCCATGGCTGGTGGTGGCTGGCGTATTTGGTGCTGCCCGTGAGCCTGGGCGTGTACCCGGCCTACTTCTGGCTGCTGCGCGAAGTGCGCCCGAGCTTAGTGTCTACCTTTGCCTTCGTTAACCCGGTGATTGCGCTGCTGCTGGGTTATCTGCTGCTCGGTGAAAGCCTGGGAATGGCCGCGCTAGTGGCGTGCCTGGTGACGCTAGGTGGGGGTGATGATGATTATTTTTGGGCGCAGATGAAGCGATTCCCCGACCCCGTAGGAGCTAGCTTGCTAGCTCCTACAACATCGGTTCGAACGCTCTTATTTCCAGTCTTTAAGCGCCTGATCCGCCGCCTGGTTCAGCGGCTTGGCCATCAACCCTGTGGGCGACAGGCTAACGGCATACACCGCGCCATCGGCCATGGGCAAGTAGGTCACGCGCAACGCTTGTGGCTTGAACAGGAACAGGTCGTGCTGACCCAGGCGCAGCCAGCGCCATAAGTCGATACCGAACGGGCTTTGCGCCAACGGTGCGCTGGCGTGTTGCGCCAGTTCTTGTTGTTCGATGGCGAGGAAACGGCCGGAGAGTTTTTCCAGGCGGTAGCCCGGCTGTAAGCCAATCAGCGCAGCCAGGCCTTTCCATTCGATCATCCGCGCGTCCAACTGCCAGAGGTCGCCTTCCAGATTCACGCTGCGCTCATCGGCGCCTTCAAGCAGGGTGACGCGATAACGCTGTGGGCCATCGGCCTGGAAGCTGAGGGTGACCACAGGTTTGTCTTCGGGGATAGCGTCGTAGCTGACCAGATCGTAGGCGACAGTGCCGATAAGCCCGGCCAATGCCAGAAAGGCCAGGCCGACCGTGCCGCGTAACCAGCCGAGAAACCAACTGCGGTTGAGCAGAATTCGTGCGGCGACCAATACGGCCAGTAGAGCCAGCAGGGCGATGCCCCACGCCAGACCGTCATACTGCATAAAGCCAATTCCTTCTGCGGCAAATAGGCGGCATTATGCGCAGCCTCCCCCGCCACGGCCAGCCGGCATTCGGCGCAACGGACACCAGTCGACTTTTTTATGCCCTTCGAACTGCTTGTAGACCCAACCACCCTCGCCATTCTCGCGGGCGTCGCCTTTCTCGCTGGCTTTATCGATGCCATCGCCGGCGGTGGCGGCCTGTTGACTATGCCCGCGCTGCTCACCGCTGGCGTTCCGCCACACCTGGCGCTGGGCACCAGCAAACTCTGCGCAACTTTCGGTTCGGCCACGGCCAGCCTGACTTTTTACCGACGCAAATTATTCGACCCCAGCGCCTGGCGCTTCGCTTTGATTGCCACCGCCATCGGCTCAACGCTGGGCGCCATCGTCGCCCATTGGCTGCCGGCCGAATGGCTGATGCAAATGCTGCCGGTGGTGGTGTTCGCCTGCGGTTTGTACCTGCTGTTCAGCCGCACGCCCACCGCGCCGGTGAACAGCGACGCGCCTATCGCGCGCCGCCGCCAATGGCCGCAAGGCTTTACGCTGGGCTTCTATGACGGCGTGGCCGGCCCCGGCACCGGAGCGTTCTGGACAGTGAGCACGCTGCTGCTCTACCCGCTCGATCTGCTGCGCGCCAGCGGCGTGGCGCGGACCATGAACTTCGTCAGCAATATCACCGCGCTGGTGGTGTTTATCATCGGCGGGCAAGTGGCGTGGGTGCTCGGTTTGAGCATGGGCGTGGCGCTAATGGCCGGTGCGTTTCTGGGCGCGCGCACGGCGATTTCGGGCGGCTCTAAATTTATCCGCCCGGTGTTCATCTTGGTGGTGTTGGCGTTGACCGCGCGGCTAGTTTGGCAGCACTGGTTCGGGCAGGCCTGAGCGGCGCGCCAGGTACACATCGATCAGGTAACGGGCAATCGAGCGCGATGCCGGCAGCGGCGGCAGGTTGTCGATGCTGAACCACTGCGCGTCTTCAATTTCCTCTTCCTGCATGACGATATCGCCGCTGGCGTATTCGGCGTGGTAGCCGAACATCAGCGAATGCGGGAACGGCCAGCTCTGGCTGCCCAGGTACTGAATGTGCTGAATTTCAATACCCACTTCTTCGCGCACTTCGCGCGCCACGCAGGCTTCTACCGACTCGCCCGGCTCAACGAAGCCGGCCAGCGTGCTGTACATGCCCGGCACGTAACGCGGCGAGCGGGCCAGCAGAATTTCATCACCGCGAGTGACCAGCACGATCATGCTCGGCGACAGGCGCGGGTAATGCGCCACTTGGCAATTGGGGCAGGTTGAGGAACGGTCGGTTAGCGAGCGCTGCATGCGCGTGCCGCAGCTGCCGCAGAAGCGGTAGTTGTCGGCCCAGGTGGCAATTTGCGCGGCGAAACCCAGCAGGCGGAAGGTGTCGGCATCGCTCTGCATCATGAACTGCCGCAAGCTCTGCAAGGTGCAGCCGGGCAGTTCGGGCGCGTGGGCGAAGTCCAGCAGGTAGACGGCATCGCCATCGAAATGGCCGAGACCGTGCTCTTCAAAGGCGGGTAAATCCTGACGCTTCAGCCAGTCGCGGGGAAACAGCACGCCGTTGCTGTCGGCGAGAAAACCCTGGCGAAAATGCGCCAGTGCCCAGCCGCCGTTCTGGCTGATATCGAGTACCGCCGGCTCCCAGCTTTTGCTCATTACGCGGCCACCTGCAGACCCAGGGCACGCACGCTTTCGGCGGCCAGGTCGAGCACGCTCGGCACGGTTTCAGGCCGCAGCACGGCGCCGCCTTCCAGGTAGTACTCAAGGCTGGTCAGGGCATCGGCCAGGGTTTCGAGCATTTGTTCAGATGGCATTTGCGCGCTCTCCAACATCTGCGTCTGAATGTAATCGGCGCAGGCACCCACCAGCAGCGCCGCACGTTCCTGATTGAGGAACCACAAGCCGCCGCGCACCGCCTGCAAGCTGAACGGCACATTGGCCAGGTGCAGCTTGTCGCCATTGGATTCGAGGTACGAGGTAATCGCGCGCTTGGCCATGACCAAGCCCGCCTGTGATTCATCGACCACCACAATCCGCGCTTCGTTCAATTGGTGCTGAGCAAACGAGGTGGCTTCATCGCCTGGCTGCGCAGTTTGAGGACGCGCATCACGGCGCTCGCCGCTTTCCAGGCTGGCGACCATGCTTTCGACATAGAGCACGGCGTCGGCAAGTTTGTGCAACGCCGGCACTTCAATCGGCTCGGCGTCGTTCCAGCCCGCCACCACTTGCAATTGATTCTGCAACGTCGCACCCGCCGAGCTGAGGCCCACCATGCCGAGGGTTTTTGCCAACTTGCCAAGCAAACCGTGCAAGGTGGTGAGGCGTTCGCTGTCGACGGTGCCGCGCTCGATCAGATCGAGCAGGTCTTTCACGCTGGCCAACTCTTCACGAATGGCCGAGGACAACGAGCGCATCACCGAACGGCCCGGGCCGGCCAGCAATTGCGATTCTTCTTCGAGCAGCTGATCGGTAAAAGGCAGCGGCAGCAGGCCGAACACTTCGCGCACCTGAGACGCTTGCGGCCCATGGCTGTCGGCCAGCGCGACCAGATACAGCAATTCTTTGAGCAGATTGCGCGGCGCTTCGTAGCTGGCATTGCCGAGCAGTTGCTTGAGCTCGCGGTCAATGCGGGCGAACAGTTGCTTGCGCGCTTTACGCGGCAGCAACTGGCCATCTACCTGCGCTTCAAGCGCGGCGGCGCCAATCCAGCACAGGCGGCCACGCGGCTGACTGGCGAAGAGACTGTCGAGCCGGGTCAAGGCGCGGCCCATCAGCTTCAAGCCAGCTTGCGGGCTTTCCTCACGGATAAAGCCGAGCAGGCCAACCTGGTACATATGACGCAGGCGGCGCAGGTCATCGGCATGGGCGGCTACATCGACCGGCGTACCGGTTTGCGGACGGGTTTGGTCCAGACGGGCGCTGAAGAAAAAGCTTTCCGGCAGCGGCGGCTGCGAACCGGCAGCGCGCAGGTCGTTGATCGCCGGCAACAGCAATTCCGGCAACTCCTGGCGATGCATCTCGACGTTTTCGAGGTAGCGGCGCAGCACGTGCAAGGCATTGTTCAATGCCGAGAGCTGCACGTCGCGCTCTTCACCGGCGCCTTCGGGAATGTCGGTGGCCTGTTCCAGCACTTCCTGGGCCAGCAATTCGGCACCGGCCAGCTCGATCAGATTGAGCGTGCCGCGAATTTGCTGCAGGTATTCCACCGCTTGTTGCAGCAGGCTGCCGTTGTTGCGCTCGGCAATAAACTGCTCAAGGCTCAGTTCCGCCTCTTCCATGGTGGCGAACAGCTCGTCGCGCACCAAACTCAGGATGTGGCTCCAGAAACCATGGCCTACTGCGCCTCCCGCGCCAGTGAGAAATACGCGCGCATCAGTCTGCGAATTCAGGCTTTTGCTTGCTCATGTGCGCGGCCATGGCCACGCGCAGATCGGCAGATTGCAACATGGTGGCGTTCCAGGTGGCGACGTATTCCAAGCCGTCGTCCACGCGGTGATCACGCATGTAGCCGATCATTTTTTTCGTGCCACGAATGGCGATTGGCGATTTGCTGGCGATTTCCCGGGCGATGCCGAACACACCGTCGAGCAACGCCGCTTCGTCTACAAACGTGCGATTGACCAGGCCGATGCTGCGCGCTTCTTCGCCGCCGATGGTGCGGCCGGTGTAGGCCAGCTCACGCATCATGCCGTCGCCAATGATGCGCGGCAGGCGTTGCAGGGTGCCGACGTCGGCCGCCATGCCCATGTCGATTTCTTTGATCGAGAATTGCGCGTTCAGCGTCGAGTAGCGCATGTCGCAGGCGCTGATCAGGTCGATGGCGCCGCCCAGGCAGTAGCCCTGAATGGCCGCCAGCACTGGCTTGCGGCAGGCGTCGACGGCGTTGAACGAGCTTTGTAATTCGAGAATTTTGCGCCGCAGCACTTCGGCGTTGCGGCCAGGGTCTTTACCGAGCTGGCTGCCGACTTGCGCCAGCATCATCAGGTCGATACCGGAGGAGAAGTGTTTGCCCGCGCCGGAAATCACCACCACGCGAACCTCGTCGGTGGCGTCGATCCAGTTGAAGATTTCCACGATTTCGGTCCAGAAGTCCGCGCTCATGGCGTTGACCTTTTCTGGGCGGTTGATCACCACATGGGCGATCTTGTCGGCCAGTTCTACACGGAACGCTTTGTAGGCGGACATCTTGGCCTTCCTCATTTCTGCTGCGCGTGCGCGCATAGAATGTTGTTGTGGATAAAACCGCGCAACTATAACAAGCACGTCATAAAAGTCGATGCCGAGGGTGTGACGCAGACCACGCTGCCGGTCTTCACACCACTGCTCGACTAAAGGCTTTAAGCGCTTGATCTGTCTGGTATCTTGCCAGCGCCTCAAACCCACATTCGAATAAGGTCCGCCCGCAATGCCAACCTCGCTCGCCCCCGCCTTCGCGCGCAACTTTCTGGGCCACTCGCCACGCTGGTACAAGCTCTGCATTCTCGCCTTTCTGATCCTCAACCCGCTGGCGCTCTGGACGCTCGGGCCCATGGTGGCCGGCTGGATGCTGGTGGCCGAGTTCATCTTTACCCTGGGCATGGCGCTCAAGTGCGTACCCGCTGCAACCCGGCGGTTTGCTGGTGATCGAAGCGCTGCTGCTGCACATGGCCGGCCCGCAGGCGCTGTATGACGAGCTGGTGCATAACTTCCCGGTCATTTTGCTGCTGATGTTCATGGTCGCCGGCATCTACTTTATGAAAGACCTGTTGCTGCTGGTGTTTTCCAAGCTGCTGCTGGGGGTCAAGTCCAAGGCGTTGCTGGGATTGACGTTCTGTTTGATGGCCGCCTTCCTCTCGGCATTTCTCGACGCCCTGACCGTGATCGCCGTGGTCATCACCGTTTGCCTGGGCTTCTATCAGGTGTTCCATAACTTCGCCTCGTGCCACAGCGCGCCGAAAGACGGCAGTGACGACAGCGATATCGACGAACAGAAACGCCACGACCTAAACCAATTCCGCGCGTTTTTGCGCAGCTTGCTCATGCATGGCGCGGTCGGCACAGCGCTCGGTGGCGTGTGCACGCTGGTGGGCGAACCGCAGAACCTGTTGATCGGCCACGAAGTGGGCTGGGATTTCATCACCTTCTTCTTGAAGGTGGCGCCCGTGTCGCTGCCGGTGCTGGCGGCTGGCTTGGTGACCTGCGTACTGCTGGAGAAGCTGCGCTGGTTTGGCTACGGCACCGAGCTGCCGGAGTCGGTGCGCAACGTATTGGCCGAACAAGCCGCCCGCGAATCGCAACACCGCACACAAGCCGATAAAGCCAGCCTGATCGTGCAGGGCCTGGCGGCGTTGATTCTGATCGGCTGCCTGGCCTTTCACGTGGCGGAAGTGGGCTTGATCGGTTTGCTGGTTATCGTGCTGATTACCGCGTTCAGCGGCATCACCGACGAGCACCGCATCGGCAACGCCTTCAAAGACGCGCTGCCCTTCACTGCGTTGCTGGTGGTGTTTTTTGCCGTGGTGGCGGTGATTCACGAACAGCAGCTGTTCACGCCGATTATCCAGGCCGTGCTGGCGCTGCCGTCCGAGCAGCAGCCGACCATGCTGTTTATTGCCAACGGCTTGCTGTCGGCCATCAGCGACAACGTGTTCGTGGCCACTATCTATATCACCGAGGTGAAACGCGAATTCGCCGCCGGCAACATGAGCCGCGAGCATTTCGAAGCGCTGGCCGTAGCGATTAACACCGGCACCAACCTGCCGAGCGTGGCCACGCCCAATGGCCAGGCGGCGTTCCTGTTTCTGCTGACCTCGTCGCTGGCGCCGCTGGTGCGGTTGTCGTACGGCCGCATGGCGTGGATGGCGTTGCCGTACACCATCGTGATGAGCCTGCTGGGCTGGTGGGCGGTGGCGAACTGGTTGTAACGGTCATCCCGTTGGGCTTCGCCGGTGGCTCAACCCAACCTACGGCTACATCTCGTAGGTTGGGTTGAGCGAAGCGAAGCCCAACAACCCCATCCGCAATCTCCCTTCCAAGCGGCTTTTAATCACCCTGAGGCATATACGCGCCGCAGCTGGCGCGTAAATGATTTAAAAACAGCCCTTTACAGCGTAATGGTCTGACTATGCTTCAACAGGAGCGGCTAACCCCGCTCCCGGTGGGGCCTTTTCGAAAATCGTTTTAACACCGCTGCCAGGCGCCAAGGTCTCACCGGTCACCTTTTCTCGAGGTTGCCATGGGCATTGCCGCCAGTGATTTATGCCAACACGTTATCCGCCCTACCCTCCTCTACCTGGATCGGCACAGCCCGTGCGCTGAATCCTTTCTGCTGTGCACCGCCGCTTGTCAGTCGGCCCTCGGTTCGGCGTTGGATGACCTGCGCGGTCACGGCCTGTACCGAATCGCCGATTTGCGTCACCAAACGCTCTGGGACCACCACCTCGCACTCGATCCAGAACTGGCCAGCCGCGTTCGCGGATTAGCCAGCCAGCACGCCTTTCTCGCCGCGCCCCACTTGGAACTGACGGTGAACCTGCGTTACGCCACCGCCATCGCCTGGCTCATGGTTGAGGCGCAAAGCCCCGGCCTGCCTGAGGGAGACGACATAATGGGCATGGCGCGGGTGTGGCGGCAGGTGTTTCAACCGGAGGGCCGCGAGCGTGATTTCAGCCGCGCGTGGCATCACTACGTCGGCAAAGCCCGCCAGGCGGCGTAAAAACAACTGGAACAAAACGGCAAAAGTACGCTCGTACAAGATTGCCGACGTTGCCATCACAATGCCCTTACTTGTAGGACAATTACGGGTAAATTTGGGATCTTGAGCGACTGGCCAGGAAATATGAATCCTGATAATTTCCGCCACCCGTACACAATTACAACAGGACTATTCCATGAAACACGCCTGGTTCAAGACCACCCTAGCCCTGACTATTTCTGCCGCTTCCAGCTACTCCCTGGCTGGCGGTTTTGCCCTTAACGAACAAAGTGTCAGCGGCATGGGTTCTTCCTTCGCTGGGCGCTCCTCCTCGGCCGAAGATGCGACCACCCTGTTCGGCAACCCTGCCGGCATGTCGCGCCTCAAACGCCAGGAAGTCAGCGTTGGCGCGGCGGCCATCTCCGCCAAAACCGACATCAAGCACGCCAGCGGTTCCACTTCCGGCAGCAACGACGGCGACATGGTGCCGTTCACTGCCGTGCCCATGGGCTACTACGTGAACCCGGTGGATGAGCAATGGGCGTTTGGCGTCGGCGTGTACGCCCCGTTCGGCCTCATCACCGACTACGAAGGCGGTTTCCAGGGCCGTAAGTTCGGCGACTACAGCGAAGTGAAAGTGGTCACGGTGCAGCCGACCGTGAGCTTCCGTGTGAATGATCAGCTGTCGGTGGGTTTTGGCCCGACTATCAACCGCATTAGCGGGAAGCTGGAGAGTGCGGTTTCCGGCGTTCCAGGCCTGGACCCGAGCGAAAGCCGCGTGGAAGTGAAAGGCGACGACACCGCCTTCGGTTACAACATTGGCGTGCTGTATGAGTTCACTCCGCAGACCCGTGCGGGCGTGACGTATCACTCGAAGGTGAAATACAAGCTGGAAGGTGACACCGAAGTGTCTGGCAGTAACGCAGTGTTGGGCGGCTTCTTGAATGCCTACGGCGAGTACGACGCCAAACTCGACCTGACCACGCCGGAATCGGTCGACGCGTCGATCACCCACGAAATTGACGATTCGTGGACTGTCTACGCAGGCAGCACATGGACTCGCTGGAGCCGTCTGAAAGAAATCACCATCGAGAACGAAGGCGTTTCTTCTGCCGCTTCAAGCCGTTTCTCCACCATCACCGAAGACCAGAACTGGCACGACACCTGGGGCTACGCCGTAGGCACCGCCTACAAGCTGGACAAGCAATGGACACTGCGCGCCGGCCTGGCTTTCGACCAGAGCCCGACCAACAACGCCGACCGTTCGCCACGCATCCCTACCGGCGATCGCACGGCTGTGAGCTTTGGCGTGGGCTGGAACCCGACTCAGGACCTGACCGTTGACCTGGCCTACTCCTACCTGTGGGAAGAAGACACCAAAGTCAACGACACCGACCCGGCGAAAGGCTCGTACCGCGCCACCTACGAAAACAGCGCGCACGGTTTCGGTACTCAGGTTTCGTACCGTTTCTGATTGTTGGTCCTAAGCCGCCGTTATCCTCGCGAGCACGGCGGCCCAACGATTCAGGATCCAGAGCTAGCAAGTCAATTGATGCACGCTGGACCCGAATCGTCGGACGACCTCGCTCGTGAGGATGACGGTGCTCTTATTCCAACCTCGGTCATCCTCGCGCACGCGGGGATCCAGAATTTCGCAGGCAAGTGCTTACCTCTGATCATTCGAGTTCCGAGTCGTCGAACCGCGGCTTTCGCGCGAATGACGCCGGCCGGGATCACCACGTGCTTTGTTACACCCCCACGCTTTACCCCCACATTCACACAACAAAACCTCCTTGGTCTTACCGCTCACCGCTCTATAATCGCGCCCTTGCGTGATGGAGGCCTACATGAGCGCGATCCAAATCAAGTCCCCCGCCCTGACCCTTAAAGCCGGCAGCAAAGCCTTGGCGCGAATTCGTGAGCGTGGCTTGGCGCCAGCTGACGTGGGCATTCTGCCGGGCGCCGCGGGCGGTCCGAAGGCGTTGGGCATTCAAGGGTTGGACCTGGCGCTGTTCGGCGACTGGCTGCCACGCGCACCGCGTCAACGCGCGCTGATCGGTGCTTCCATCGGCTCTTGGCGCTTCGCCAGTGCTTGTCTGCCTGACGCGGCGGCCGGCATTCAGCGCCTGGGCGAGCTGTATACCCAGCAGCGTTTCGCCAAGGGCGTGACCATGGCGCAAGTGACGCAGAGCTGCGTGCGCATGCTCGACGACTTGCTTGAAGGCCAGGACGATCACGTCCTCAATAATCCCCACTACAGCCTCAACATCATGGTGGTTCGCAGCCTCGGCTTGCTCGCCCACGACCGCCGTGGCGCGCTGGGGCTGGGCTTGTCGTCGGTAATCGGCAACAACCTGCTCGGCCGCCCGCGCCTGTCGCGCCATTTCGAGCGGGTAATTTTGCACGACGCCCGCAACCAGCCGCCGCTGAGCGCCCTCAGCGACTTCCCCTCGCGCTTGCTGCACCTGGACGTGAACAACTTGCGCCACGCCCTGCTCGCCTCCGGCTCCATTCCTATGGTGATGGAAGGCGTGCGCGATATTCCCGGCGCTGGCGCGGGCACCTACCGCGACGGCGGTTTGCTCGATTACCACCTCGACCTGCCCTACAGCGGCGATGACGTGGTGCTGTATCCGCACTTCACCGACAAAGTCATTCCCGGCTGGTTCGACAAAGGCCTGCCGTGGCGCAAGGGCGATAACGTGCGCCTGCAAAACGTGCTGCTGCTGGCGCCGTCGCGCGAATACCTGGCCAAACTGCCGTTCGGCAAACTGCCCGACCGCAAAGACTTCACCCGTTTCCTTGGTGACGACGCCGGGCGCGAACGCTACTGGCGCACCGCGATGGACGCGAGCCGGCGAATGGGCGATGAGTTCCTCGAACTGGTTGATGGCAACGAACTTGGCGAGCGCTTGCTGGCGCTGTAAAACGCACAGGGAAATTTCCGAGCAATACCAAGGACCGGTCATGAAGCTTGCAGTTGCCATCATTCACGGCATTGGCACCCAGCCCGCGCAGTTCAACAGCGACGGTTACCACGTATTCGCTCAGGGCCTGATCAGTCAACTGCGCTTGCGCCTCGGCGATCAGGCGGACCAAGTGGCATTTCAGAGCCTGTACTGGGCCGACGTGCTGGATGACCGCGAATTTGCCTACCTGGAAAAGCTCAAAGCCGAGCCGGTGACCTGGCGCTGGCTGCGCCGTGCTGTCACGCTTTTTCTCGGCGATGCCAGCGGCTATCGCAAGGTCAGCGAAGCGTACGACACCACCTACCAACAAGTGCACCAAACGGTGCGTCAGGGCCTGCAAGCGCTGCGCGCCAAGGTGGACGCCGACACGCCGCTGGTGGTGTTGGCGCACTCGCTGGGTGGACATATTTTTTCCAATTACGCCTGGGACCAACAGCAGCTGAATGCCACGCCCAGTTGCCCACTGGACCCCTTCCTGGGCTTGGAAACCCTGGCGGGGCTGATCACCTTTGGCTGCAATATTCCGCTGTTCACCTTCGCCTATAACCCGGTGCTGCCGATTCGCTTTCCTGGCAATTGCCTGAGCCCGACCGTGCGCGAACGGGCGCGCTGGCTTAACCTTTATGCACCGGCGGATGCACTGGGCTATCCCTTGCGTCCGCTGCCGAACTACGCCGACGTGGTGTACGAAGACCGTGCCATGGCCGTAGGGCCCTGGTACAAACGGCACACCCCTTTGAGTCATATGGAGTATTGGAACGATGGTGGCTTTCACACCTATGTGGCGGATTATCTGCATCAGCTGCTGCCTGCTTGCAGCGACTGAAACCCACGCAGCACTAAGCGCGCAGAGCCGTGGCGAAGTAGACAAATTGCTGGTGTTCGTCGAGAACAGCGGCTGCAGTTTTATCCGCAACGGCAGTGCTTACGACGGTAAGGAAGCGCGCATGCACCTGCAGCAGAAGCTCGACTACCTGGAAAACAAAGGCCTGGTCGACAGCAGCGAAGACTTCATCAAACGCGCGGCTACCGGCAGCAGCATCAGCGGCAAAGCCTACAGCGTCGACTGCAACGGCCAGCAGCAACCGTCGGCCGATTGGTTGAATGGGGAATTGCAGCGGATTCGCACGCCCTGACCGAGTTGAAAACCCTCACCCCAGCCCTCTCCGCAAGCGGGCAGAGGGAGCGGAACGTGGCGGCTTGCTTAAAACCCCGTCGTTCCCGCGCAGGCGGGAACCCAGAATTTCGAGCCGAACGCATTACTCCAGCTTCCCAGCCGGCCCAAAGAACTCGTAATAACACTGCTCCGCCGGCACCCCCAAACCGCGCAAGCTGCGGTTCACGTGGGCCATAAACGGTTGCGGGCCGAGGAAGTAGGCGTCGAAGTCGCGGCTCTCGGGTAGCCACTGGGCCAAGCGCTCTTCGGTCAAAAAGCCCTGTTCAATGTGCTGGTCTTCTTCACGCGGCTCGCTGTAGCAGTAGAAGCGTTTGAGCTGCGGATAGTCCTGCGCCTTTGTCTCCAGCCACGCCTGAAACCCATGCACCCCGCCATGCCGTGCGCAATGAATAAAGTGAATCTCGCGGCCACTGGGCAACGCCTGTTCCAACATGGCCAGTGCCGGGGTGATGCCAACGCCGGCGGTGATCAAGGCCAGCGGCTTGTCAGACGCCTGCAAGATAAACGCGCCCGCCGGTGGAAACAGTTCGAGGCTGTCGCCCACTTGCACCCGTTCGTGCAGGTAACCCGACACGCGCCCGCCTGGCTCACGCTTCACGCTGATGCGGTAGTCGCGCCCGTTCGGGGCGGCGGACAGCGAGTAATTGCGGCGCAGGTCATCGCCGTCGATTACCAGGCGCAACCCGATGTACTGGCCCGGCACGAAGTCCATCAGCGCCCCGCCGTCAGCCGGCACAAAGTAGAAGGAGGTGATTTCTTCGCTCTCCGCTTCTTTACGCGCCAGGCGGAATTGCCGACCACCGCGCCAGCCGCCTTCAGCCTGCTCGCTGGCGCTGTACATGTTTTCTTCAATGCCCATAAGCAGGTTCGACAATTGCCCGTACGCGGCGGCCCAGGCATCAATCACCTCGTCGGTCGCCACTTGCGCGCCCAGTACTTCGCGAATGGCGTTGAGCAGGCACGTGCCGACGATGGGGTAATGCTCGGGAAGAATCTGCAGCGCCACGTGCTTGTTCACGATCTGCCCCACCAGCGGCCCCAGGGCTTCCAGGCGGTCGATAAACTTGGCGTACATCAGCACCGCATTGGCCAGCGCCCGGGCTTGCGCACCACTGGCTTGGTGGGTTTGGTTGAACAGCGGGCGCACCTGCGGATAGTCGCGCAGCATGGTGTCGTAGAAATGCGTGGTCAGCGCTTCTGCCGCCAGATTCGAGCAGCGGCACGGTGGCTTTGATCAAAGCGGTTTGCGGGGCAGTGAGCATGAGTTCTTTCCCTAGGCTGTGGTAGGGTTTTTCGCCAGCTGAACATTCCAGTTTTCGTGCCACCTTTTTAGCCGTTTATTTTCAATGACTTACCAAAACTTAAAGTCGTTATGACACGAGTCCATACGACTCAAAGAGGGTCGTTATGACCGCCACTTCGCTGCTCAATGCATTTCTTCCTCTGGTGGCCGACCTGTCACGTGAGCTGCCGGAGAGCGAGCGTTACCGCCGTTTGCTCGACGCCCTGCGCGACCTGTTGCCGTGCGACGCCACTGCGTTATTGCGCCTGGAAGGCGAGCAACTGGTGCCCCTGGCCGTTCATGGTTTGAGCGCCGACACCCTGGGGCGGCGCTTTAAAGTGGCGGAGCACCCGCGTTTAAAAGCGCTGCTGGAAAACCGCGAGCCCGCACACTTCGCCGCCGACAGCGATTTGCCCGACCCGTATGACGGCTTGGTCGAAGGCGTGCACGGCCATCTGGAAGTGCACGACTGCATGGGCTGCTCGCTGTACCTCGACGACCGTCCGTGGGGCGTATTGACGCTCGACGCGCTGGACGCCGCCTGCTTCAGCCCCGCCGACCTGAACACCTTGGCGGCCTTTTCCAGCTTGGCGGCGGCCACCGTGAAAGCGGGCGAGCGCATCAGCCATCTGGCCCGCGATGCCCACGACCAACACCAACTCGCCGGAGGTCTACAAACAGGCGGCGGCCCAGGCGCAGACCAAAGAAATGATCGGTCAGAGCCCCGCCCATAAGCGTTTGGTGGAAGAGATTGCGGTGGTCGGCAACAGCGAACTGAGCGTGTTGATCAGCGGCGAAACCGGTGTCGGCAAGGAGTTGGTGGCCCAGGCCATTCACGCGCAGTCACCGCGCGCCAAGGCGCCGATGATCAGCCTCAATTGCGCCGCCTTGCCGGAAACCCTGGTGGAGAGCGAGCTGTTCGGCCACGTGCGCGGCGCGTTCTCCGGGGCGGTAAGCGAGCGGCGCGGCAAGTTCGAGCTGGCCGATGGCGGCACGTTGTTTCTCGACGAAGTGGGCGAACTGCCGTTGCCGGTGCAAGCCAGCCAGCTGCGGGTGCTGCAGAGCGGGCAACTGCAACGCGTGGGGTCGGACAAAGAGCACCACGTGAATGTGCGGGTGCTGGCGGCAACCAATCGCGACCTGGCCGAAGAGGTGCGCGCCGGTCGTTTCCGCGCTGACCTTTATCACCGCTTGAGCGTGTATCCGCTGCGGGTGCCGCCGTTGCGCGAACGGGCCGCGATGTGTTGCTGCTCGCCGGGTTTTTTCCTCGAAGACAACCGTCCGCGCCTGGGCTTGCGCAGCCTGCGCCTGGCGGCTGATGCGCAGGCGGCATTGCTGGCGTACGACTGGCCGGGCAATGTGCGCGAGCTGGAGCATTTGATCGGCCGCGCCTCGCTCAAAGCGCTGGCAGCGTGCCGCGAACGGCCACGAATTCCTCAGCCTCAACGCCGCCGACCTGGCCTTGCCCGACGCCCAGCCCGCTGCGCTGGGCCAGACCTTGGAAGTGCCAGCCGCTGAGGGTGCGGTGGGCGATTTACGCCAGCACCTCGACGACTATCAACGCCAACTGATCAGCGCCTGCCTGGCGCGTCATCAGGGAAGCTGGGCCGGCGCGGCGCGGAGCTGGGCCTGGACCGCGCCAACCTCAATCGCCTGGCCAAGCGCCTGAACCTGAAGGCGTAAGGCACTTTCATGACCGGCGAGACAAGCTCGCTATGGGTAAAGCCTGGGCCGAACTGCTAGACTCGCCGGCTGTTTTTGCCGCCCTCCCTTCTCAGAGCGTTACGTCGTGGAACTGTTTAAAGAATTCATCTTCGAAGCCGCACACCGTCTGCCCCACGTGCCTGACGGGCACAAATGCGGGCGCCTGCACGGCCATTCTTTCCGCGTTGCCATTTACATCGAAGGCGACGTCGATCCGTACACCGGCTGGATCCGCGACTTCTCCGAAATCAAAGCGATCTTCAAGCCGCTGTACGAGCAGTTGGATCACAACTACCTCAACGACATTCCCGGCTTGGAAAACCCCACCAGCGAAGTGCTCAGCAAGTGGATCTGGCAACAGCTCAAACCCCTGCTGCCCGAGCTGTCGCGCGTACGCATTCACGAAACCTGCACCAGCGGCTGCGAATACCGCGGCGATTGATTAGCAGCGTCGGCAATAACCTGTAGGAGCGGCTTTAGCCGCGATGCTTTTTTAGAGCAAGAGCATCGCGACTGAAGTCGCTCCCACAGGTTGCTCGCTGCGGTTAGCGCGAGGCTTTGCGGCGCAAGGCGGCGGGGCTGAAGTTGGCGTCGTCTGGCGAGGGCTTGCTGAAGTCGGCGGTGCCGGGTTCTTCGTTGTCGAGCCATTGCACGCTGTAGCGCCGCGCTTGCAGGTCGTGGAAGGTGTCCAGCGCGGTCCATACGGTGGGCAGCTCGTAGAAGCTTTTCAGGTAGGCCATGGACACGCGCCACAACTCCCCTCGCCCGTCGTATTGATCGACTACCGCCGCGCCCCAGCTGTCTTCGTCGAGGAACAGCGTGCGTTTGGAGTAGATGTGCCGCGCGCCCGCTTTCAATTTGCCTTCCACTACCCATACGCGGTGCAGTTCATAGCGCGCGTATTGCGGGTTTATGTGGCCGGGCTTTAGCAAGTCGTCGTATTTCACCGCCGGGCTGGTGAGCAGGTAGTTGTTGTAGGGAATGTAGATTTCCTTTACCGACCAGGGTCCAGTCGTATCGGTCTGGCGCGCCGTTGTACATGTCGGTGTCATCGGCAGTACGCAGGCCATCGGACGATTCAATTGGCGTGTCGTAGGCCAAGGTCGGCGCGCGGCGCACGCGGCGTTGGCCAGGGTTGTAGCCCCAGGCCTGGCGCGGCTCTTTGACCTGGTCGAGCATTTCCTGCACCAGTGCACCATTGCCGGCCAGGCGCGCCGGGGCGGTGGTGAAGGTCATGTAATAGAACAAGGTGTTGTTCAGTTCGCTGTAGTTGCTCTTGGGGTTGTAGAAGCGAAACAGCGCTTCGTCCTGCGAGGTCACGAGCGAGTATTGACCGTTGCGCTGCACGCCCGCCTCGGCCGAGCGGCGAATCACGTAGGTGCCGCGATACCGCACGATGTGGTTCCACACCGCTTCAACGCCGCTCTGCGGAATGGGAAACGGCGTGCCGCCATAGGCGTCGGCAAAGCCATTGCCACCGTCCAGCACTTTGGCGCTGGTGGCGTTGTTGAAGGTGTTGTCGTACACCCACTGCGGCGCCGAGCCGGTGCGGTGCGTGGGGTACACCGGCATCTGGAAGGTTTCCGGGTAGGCGTTGAACAAGGCGATCTGCCCCGCCGTGAGGCTGGCTTTGTACTGTTCCAGATTGCCTTTGGTGATGGTAAACAGCGGCTTCTCGCCGGCAAACGGGTCGACGTGGTGCGCGCCAGGGCCTTTGTAGCCGGCCGGCGCCTGGGTCATGCCCCCGGTCCAGGCGGGAATGGTGCCGGCGCCATTGCCGGCTTTCTCCAGCGCCTAGCGGCGTCAGGGTGGTTTTCAGCGTGGCGGCTTGCTGTGCAGAAACGCCGGCCAGGCTATCGGTGGTGCCGACGGCCAGCAGAATGGCGGCGAGCAGCAGTGAATTTTTGTTCAACATGCACGGTTCTCCAGAATTCTGTCAGGCATCAAAACGAGTACTTGGCGCTTAACGACACGTTGTCACGGTCGCGCATGGAATTATTGCGGCCGGCGCCGTAGTACTCGGTGTACTGCAGCCCGACTTCGAAGGCGTTCAGGTAGGTAGCGTCCATGCCCAGGGTGTATGCCTTGCGGCCTTCGATAAAGTTGCCGGTGCGGTCGGAGTTGCCCTGGAAGTCGTCTTGGTAAACCACGTACGGCGCCAACTTCACCCCGGCGTAAACGTCGTTCCAGGTGCCGGAAACCAGCAAGGTGTAGCCGTAGCTGTCGCGGGTAATCTGGTCGGAGTCGCCGTTTTCAGGGTCGACATAGGCCTTGTCGGTGGTGCTGGCGAATTTGCGCGTGCTGCCGTCATAGGCGCGGTATTTCAAGCTGCTGCCACGGATGTGTTGCCAGAGGCCACTTCGGCCACGCCCATGACCGAGTCAAAGCTGACCATGGGGCCGAAGTTGTAAATGGTGGAAAGCGAGATGTTGTAAGTTTCGGCGCGCTGGTAGTTTTCGAAGAGTTGCGAGCGGCACAGTTGTTTGCCTGCAACCGCTGCGCACGCCTTCGCCGCCAGCTATCGCGCTGTCTACCAATGGCGAACCGTTAACCCCCTGGATGAGCAGGTCACCTAGCAAGTCGTCGGTCGCGGCAATGCTGATTGGCGCGTTCGGCCGATACGCCAGTTCGCCGGAGAACGAGGCATCGCCCAGCGTAGTGTTAAAGCTGAAGCCGTACATGCGGATGTCTTCAACATAGTCGCGACGCGCCTGGGCATTCCCGGCCATATCAAAGGTAGCCAGTGCGCCCGCGAACTCAGGCGCTAGGCCGAAGCTGCCGAGTGCACCGCCTACGGTATTGAGATCGACGCCCTCGAATCCCGAAAGATCTATCGCAATCTGTGGCTCTTTGGCGTGGTAGTTGACGAAGTAAAAGCCGAATTCAGTAGAGTTGAGCTGTTCGGCCACGTACCTGAACGACACACCAAACTGACCGCTGTCATCGGCTTCGATGTCTTTGCCGATATTGGCAACCTTAAACACGGTGGTCTGTTCATTCAGGTAGGAGTTGGGACCAAAAGCCCCCGCACCTAATCCGCCTACGCCGAGAAACGAGGTGTATAGCGGCATCAGCGGCGCCAGGTCCGCGTTGTCCGTATACGCCGTATTCCCCCTCCGCGAACAGGTCCGTATCACCAAAATACGTACCCGCTGGGTCCAGCTGGGTCTCTTTCCATTTCCACTGATAAAACGCTTCCATCGACAAATCGTCGGTCAGCCCGACGTTGAAGCTGAAGGCTTCCATCGGCACCAATACTTCTTTGAGCTCGGAGCCCGGCAGGTGGAATTTGGCCGCGTCGACCGGGTTAATGGTGTTCACGCCACCGCGATAGAACACGCCCTCGCCCCAGCTCAATACCTGGCGGCCGACTTTGGCGGCGAGGGGTTTGTCGTAGATGTCCCAGTTGCCATACAGATACGCATCGAGAATCTGCGCTTTGCGCCCGGCGTTGTGGCGGGTGTCTTCGGTGAATTCGTTGTCGTTGGGGAAGTTCTGGCTGGGGCGCTCGACACCGCCGGTGGTGTCGTAATAGTCGTTGCGCTTGTCCATGATCTGCGTGTCGTAGAACGCCGTGCCGCGCACAAACGCGCCGTAGTTCTGGTATTTGACCGAGAGGTCGGAGGTGGCTTTGTACACTTCGGAAACCAGGCCGGTGTCGAAGTTGCGGTTGCCGTCGTCGGCGTTGATGTCGGTGACGTTGCCCTTGTCGCGGCCTTGCACGCGCCACATTGAGCCGTATGAAAGGGTGGTGTCCAACGAGCCAGTTACTTCGTTGTCGGCAAAGCTGAACTCAGCGCCCTGCGCGGCCCCCGCCACCAGCAATGGCAGTAACGCCATCGTTGCCCCCGCCCGCCATGGGCGCCCCTTTCCGTTGGAACCGCACACACGTGTGTTCATCGACAACGCTCCCTATACGCCAAGATTATTTGGGCAGCGCTAATGGCCACCCTGTTTTTTATTCATCTCTCGGCTGCTGAAGGTCGGCGCGCACGCAACTGCGACCTGCAACAGAAACTCCATCGTCCCTGGTGGCGTCACCGTGACTGGCGCACACGTTTCGAGTTGGTACGATAGTGCAGGCAAAGTAACAAAGTGTTGCCTCGCTGCCAACTGGTGGGAAGAAATTAGCTGGTTGTGGGGAATGCGTACGGAATTTCGAGGGCTTTACGCGGGCGGCAGCCTGGATCTCCGCCTGCGCGGGGATGACGGCGTGTTTGGTGAGTACGGCGGCTTCGGGCTCGGTGGAGCGGGGAAATTTACTGCACGGTGAAGCGCTTTTCGGCTAGCAGGCGGTCGCCCTGGAAGACCATGAAATGCCAGTCGCCTTTTACCAATTCGTTGTATTCGCTGAACTCGAATGCCATTACGTCTTGCGGGGCGCCGACCACCAGCTTCTGCTCGACCACCAGTTTGTCGTGGCGACCATCGGCGGATTGGATGCCGGGGGTGAGGTACAGCAGGGTCAGCGGCGTGTCGTCGATTTTCTTGTTCGCCAGGGTGTAGCGAATACCGAATTTGGTGCCGAGCTTGGCGGGAATCACATCCGTCGGCTGAATCGCTTGTTTGCTGCGGGTCAGCACGCGCTCGCCCGGTTGCAGGTCGGTGGCGGTGGTTTCGAAAATGCCGAACTCAACCGGGCCTTCGACCCGCACTTCGGCCTGGGCCAACTGGCTGACTGCACACAGCAGCAACGCCGCCAACGAACTCTTACGGATGACTTGCATGTCGCGCTCCTTAGTTTTGGATGGCGCGAGCTTATGACCATGCAATGACAGACTGATGACAGTGCCGCGTTACGGCGCCGGCTGTTTCAGATTTCGCGGCAGCACGGCAAGAAAGTTATCGCGGGCAACTTTCTGCGCGACGTCGGCCGGCAGCGCATCGAGAAACGGGTCGAAGCCGCTTAGCTCTTTCCCCACGTTGTCGAACTTGCCCACCACATCGGAGCCGAGCATAAAACGCTCCGGGTAGCGTTTAACCAGCGCCACCCAATCGGCATCCGGCTTGCCCTGCTCGTCTAGCAAATACGGGTGCAAGACGCTCCACGACAGGTCGATATACAAATTCGGGTACGCCTCGAGCATGCGTTGCGCGCGTCGGCAGCACGAAATCCAGCTTGGTCTGATGGCGGTGCAGTTCCATGCTCGTGCCGGCGTGCGCCCAGATGAACCGCGTGTGCGGATGGTTACGCAGCGGCTCTTCGATTTCGGCCAGGTAGAGCGGATTTTTCTCGCGCTTGGAGGTGATGTTGCCGTGCAGCAGCACCGGAAGATCATGCTCGGCGGCCAGGTGATAGACGCGCGCCATGGCTTCGTTGTTGGCCCTTGGCGTGTCACCGGAAGTGATAGCTGTCAGGTCATCGTGGCGGGTGAACACCTCGCCGATGCCTTGCCAGAAATCGGGGTACAGCTTGAGCATCCGTGCGATATGGGCGTCGGCGTTTTTATCCACTGGGTTAAAGCCGGACAAAAACGGGTGGAAGCGCTCGCGCTGTTTGGGGCTGAGCTCGCCCAACGCAGCAGCGACGTAGAAATCGGTGGCGCTGTACCAGTAGGCATCGGCGTCATCGCCGGCGTAATAACGGGGGCGCTTGGGTTCGTCTTCGTGCCATTTCTTGGCCAAGGGGATGCCGGCGATCATCACGTGGTCGACGCGGTTTGCGTCCATCTGTTTTAGCAACGCCGGCATGCCCTCGGTTTCCTGGAAGAAATCGACGTAGTGCAAATGGGCGTCGGTGTAGTGGTAGTCGCGGGCGTGGCTGGGCTGGCAAGCAGCAGCGTGAGAAAGAATGTGGCAATGAACGTGGGCTGACTGGACAACGCTTCGCTCCCTGAAAGTGCGTGACAAGCATAGACCCCGCGTCGGGCTTGCAGGTTCAAGCGGCGCCAAGCACGATGCTCTACCACGCCCTTCGACGCCGAGATGTGCCATGACCATAACCATCACCAGCCAGTCCGCCACCAGCTATCGCCACGACATTCAGATCGCCGAATTGGCACCGTTGGCGACGGACATGCCGACCGAACTGGGCGGCGAAAGCTCGGCGCCAGACCCGCACGATTACTTCGACACCGCCCTCGGCGCCTGCAAAGCCCTGACCGTCACGCAATATGCCCGCGCCCGTGGCATGCCGCTGACCGGAATTAAGGTGGCGGTCAGCCGCGACGCCAGCAAAGAGCGTGAAGGCCATTACACCTTGGCGGTCAGCCTGACGCTGGAAGGCGAGCTCACCGATGAACAGCGCGCCAAGTTGTTGGCCATCGCCGACAAATGCCCGGTGCACAAGCTGATGACCAGCACTGAGATTCACGTCGACACCCAACTTGCTGAGTAATCGTTATGGCCGCTCCCCTGGTGATTCGCCCCCGCCCCGAAGACGTTGAAGGCCAGCCGATTTTGCGGCCGCTGCCGTCCGCGCAATGCCGCAGCGTGGGGCCGTTTGTGTTCTTCGATCACATCGTCAGCAACCACTACACCGCGCCGGGCACCGGCATGAATGTGCGTCAGCACCCGCACATCGGCCTATCAACGCTGAGCTATCTGTTTGAAGGCGCCCTGCTGCACAAAGACAGCCTCGGCTCGGATCAGCGCGTAGGGGCTGGCGATGTCAGCTATATGACGGCTGGCAACGGCGTTGCCCATGTTGAGCGCACCCCAAGCGAGCTATGGGAAACCGGTTCGCAGCTGCACGGCCTCCAACTGTGGTTGGCCCTGCCGCAGCACCTGGAACAAGGCGCGCCGAGCTACAGCCATCACGGCGTTGCCGAGTTGCCCGCGAGCGAGGCGCTGGGGGTGAAGATTCGGTTGGTGGCCGGCGAAGGCTTCTGCCTTAAATCTCCCGTGCCGGTGCCGACGCCCACCCTGCTTGCCGACATTTATATGAGCACCGGCTCGGCGCAATTTGTTGCCGCCGAACACGAGCAACGCGCGCTGTACCTGATCAGCGGCGAAGCGCGACTGGAAGACGAGCCGTTGTCGCCACGCAGCATGGTTGTGCTGCCGGCCGGTGAAACCTACACGCTGTTCGCCGAAAGCGACTGCCAGATCATCATGGTCGGCGGCAGCCCTCTGGATGGTCCACGGCGCATGAACTGGAATTTCGTCGCCAGCGACTCGGCGCTGATTGACCGCGCGCGGGCGAAATGGGCAGCCGGCGATTGGCCGACGGTGCCAGGCGAAACGGAACGAATCGAGCTGCCGCGATAGGGGTTTTCCTAAGGTTCACGAGGGCCTTTCAAGGCGGCTTGTAGGGCTGCGCGTTAAAGCCCACCGCTCTTAGCACCATAAGTTTCGTTCTTATACTAAAACATCACTTTTGCGCATAAACCTGAACTGGTATCTTCCCCCGGCTCCGCAAGGAGTGCGCGGCCGTGCGCGCTGATTTGGCAGTAAGTAGCCTGAAAACAGGACCCGTATGTACGTCTACGACAGTTACGATCAAGACATCATCGAGAGCCGCGTCAAGCAGTTCCGTGATCAGACCCGCCGTTATCTGGCTGGCGAACTTTCTGGCGAAGAATTTCGCCCGTTGCGCTTGCAGAATGGTCTTTATATCCAGCGTTTTGCGCCGATGCTTCGCGTGGCCGTGCCCTATGGCCTGCTGTCGTCGGCACAGGTGCGCATGATGGCCAAGATCGCCCGCGACTACGACAAGGGCTACGCGCACATCAGTACCCGCCAGAACGTGCAGTTCAACTGGCCGGAACTGGAGGACGTACCGGAAATTCTTGCCGAGCTGGCCACCGTGCAAATGCACGCGGTACAGACCAGCGGCAACTGCATTCCGCAACACCACCACCGACCACTTCGCCGGCGTGGCCAAAGACGAAATCGTGGACCCGCGCCCCTGGTGCGAAATCATTCGTCAGTGGTCGACCTTCCACCCCGAGTTCTCGCACCTGCCGCGCAAGTTCAAGATCGCCGTCAACGGCGCCGTGAGCGACCGCGCGGCCATCGAAGTGCATGACATCGGCCTGGAAGCGGTGAAGAACGAAGCCGGCGAGCTGGGCTTCCGCGTCTCGGTCGGTGGCGGCCTGGGCCGTACGCCAATCGTTGGCAGCTTCATCAACGAATTCCTGCCGTGGCAGCACCGTGATCAGCTACCTCGACGCCATCCTGCGTGTGTACAACCGCTATGGCCGCCGCGATAACAAGTACAAGGCGCGCATCAAGATCTTGGTGAAAGCACTGACGCCGGACGTATTCGCCGAACGCGTTAACGCCGAATGGGCGCATTTGAAAGACGGCCCCACCACCCTGACCGAAGCGGAAGTGGCACGCGTTGCCGCCCACTTCGTTGATCCGGCCTACAAAGCGCTAGAAGACCAGACCGACGCCCTCGCCGCCTTGCGCGCCGAGCACCCCGGTTTTGATCGTTGGGCCAGCCGCAACGTGTTCGCCCACAAAAAGCCGGGCTACGTCGCCGTGACTCTGTCGCTGAAGCCCACCGGCGTTGCCCCTGGCGACGTGACCGACAAGCAGCTCGACGTTATCGCCGACCTGGCCGATCGCTACAGCTTTGGCGAAGTGCGCAACAGCCATAACCAGAACATCATTCTGGCCGACGTCGAGCAAAGCCAGCTGTTCACCCTGTGGGGCGAGCTGCGCGAAAACGGCTTCGCCACGCCAAACGTGGGCTTGCTGACCGACATCATCTGCTGCCCGGGCGGCGACTTCTGCTCGCTGGCAAACGCCAAGTCGATTCCGATTGCCGAAGCCATCCAGCGCCGTTTCGACGACCTGGACTACCTGTTCGACATCGGCAATATCGACCTGAACATTTCCGGCTGCATGAACGCGTGCGGTCACCACCACGTAGGCCACATCGGCATTCTGGGCGTGGACAAGAAAGGTCAGGAGTTCTACCAGGTCTCCTTGGGCGGCAGCTCGGGTCGCGACGCCAGCCTGGCGCAGATTCTCCGGCCCATCGTTCGCCGAAAAAGACATGGCGGACGTGGTCAGCAAAATCATCGACGTGTACGTGGAAACCCGTCACGAAGAAGAAAGCTTCCTCGACACCTTCCGCCGTGTCGGCATTGACCCGTTCAAGGAGCGCGTATACGGCAGCGAATCATTAAGAACGGTCAGCTGGTCGACGAAACCTGGCACCTGCTGCCCAAGGACGCGACGCTGGAAGGCGTGTCCAACTGCGACGACCTGATCGTACCGCTGGGCCTGTACGTGGAACACAGCAGCGCTCTGGAAAGCCCGCGACGGCGGTCTCGGCGTATGGCTGGAAGCCGGTGAAGAAATTGAAGAGATCGCCGATCAACTGGACAACTTCCAGGTCATCGCCCTGAACTTCCCCGCCTTCACCGACGGCCGCCACTCCTCCACCGCCTACATGCTGCGCACCCGCTACGGCTACAAGGGCGAAATCCGCGCCATTGGCGATGTGCTCCGCGACCAACTCTGGGCCCTGCACCGCTGCGGCTTCGACGCCTTCGCCCTGCGCGAAGACAAAGACCCGGACGATGCGCTGAAAGCCTTCAGCGAATTCAACGAGGTTTACCAAGCGTCCGCTGACGAGCCTCTGCCCCTCTTTCGAAGAAGGGCATAAACAAAAAAGCCCGCAGATGCGGGGCTTTTTTGTGGGCGTGGTTTGGGTTTTGCGGGCGCGGCTACCTTCGCATGTTTTGTTTCTGTAGGAGCGGCTTCAGCCGCGATGCTCTTTACGATCAAAAGCATCGCGGCTAAAGCCGCTCCCACAGGGACCCACAAGCTCTTGTAACAGGCGCCATGGTCGAGATCTCCGGGGCTAAGGTCAGGCAAGGCGCGGTCGTCCGGGAAAGCGCAGCGTACTGCAGTACGTGAGCATTTACCGGGCGAGCGCAACGCAGCATGGCCGACGACCCGGAGATCGCAGCGCTGCTCTTCAAACAGGCGCCACGGTCGAGATCTCCGGGGCTAAGGTCAGGCAAGGCGCGGGCGCTCCTGAAAGCGCAGCGTACATTTAGTACGTGAGCATTTCAGGAGCGTTCGCAACGCAGCATGGCCGACGACCCGGAGATCGCGGGGGCAAAAAAAAGACCACCCCGAGGGGTGGCCTTTTACTTGCCCAAACGCAATTACGCGTTTTTGGCGGTCCAGCCGGTCAGCTCGGCTAGCGCCTTGCCAATATCAGCCAGCGAACGCACGGTTTTAACACCTGCGTCCTGCAGCGCTGCGAATTTCTCGTCAGCGGTGCCTTTACCACCAGAGATGATGGCGCCTGCGTGGCCCATGCGCTTGCCTGGAGGGGCAGTCACACCAGCGATGTAGGAAACCACTGGTTTGGTCACGTGAGCTTTGATGTAAGCAGCGGCTTCTTCTTCAGCCGAACCACCGATTTCTCCGATCATGACGATGGCTTCGGTTTTCGGGTCTTCCTGGAACAGCTTCAGGATGTCGATGAAGTTGGAGCCTGGGATCGGGTCACCGCCGATGCCGACGCAGGTGGACTGACCGAAACCGGCGTCAGTGGTCTGCTTAACAGCTTCGTAGGTCAGGGTGCCGGAACGCGAAACGATGCCGACTTTGCCTGGCAGGTGAATGTGACCAGGCATGATGCCGATCTTGCATTCGCCCGGAGTGATCACGCCTGGGCAGTTAGGGCCGATCAGGCGTACGCCCAATTCGTCGCACTTAACCTTGGCTTCCAGCATGTCGATGGTCGCGATGCCTTCGGTGATGCACACGATCAGCTTGATGCCACCGAAAGCGGCTTCCAGGATCGAGTCTTTGCAGAAAGGAGCCGGAACGTAGATCACGCTGGCGGTAGCGCCAGTTTTCTCTACAGCTTCTTTCACGGTGTTGAAGACTGGCAGGCCCAGGTGAGTGGTGCCGCCTTTGCCCGGAGTCACGCCGCCAACCATTTGGGTGCCGTAGGCAATGGCTTGTTCGGAGTGGAAAGTACCCTGCGAGCCGGTGAAGCCCTGGCAGATAACTTTGGTGTCTTTATTGATCAGGACGCTCATTACTTTGCCCTCCGCAGCTTTGACGACTTGCTGAGCAGCGTCGGTCAGGCTGGTTGCCGCGATGATGTTCAGGCCGCTTTCTGCCAGTACCTTGGCGCCCAGTTCAGCGTTGTTGCCTTCAAGGCGCACAACCACCGGGATTTTCACGCCAACTTCTTTCACTGCGCCAATGATGCCTTCGGCAATCATGTCGCAACGAACGATGCCGCCGAAGATGTTCACCAGAACAGCTGCAACGTTGGTGTCGGACAGAATAATTTTGAACGCTTCGGTAACGCGTTCTTTGGTAGCGCCGCCGCCTACGTCGAGGAAGTTGGCTGGCTTGCCGCCGTGCAGGTTGACGATGTCCATGGTACCCATGGCCAGGCCGGCACCGTTGACCATGCAGCCAATGTTGCCTTCCAGGGCTACGTAGTTCAGCTCGAACTTGGCAGCATGGGCTTCACGTGGGTCATCTTGCGACGGGTCATGCATGGCGCGCAGTTTTGGCTGGCGGTACATGGCGTTGGCGTCGATGTTGATCTTGGCGTCGAGGCAGTGCAGGTTGCCGTCAGCTTTGATTACCAGCGGGTTCACTTCCAGCAGTGCCAGGTCGTAGTCCTGGAACAGTTTGGCCAGGCCAACGAAGATGTGGGTGAACTGCTTGATCTGGTCGCCTTGCAGGCCCAGTTGGAAGGCCAGGTCGCGACCTTGGTACGGCTGAGCGCCAACCAATGGATCGATAGTGGCTTTGAGGATCTTCTCCAGGGGTGTCGTGAGCGATCTTCTCGATGTCCACGCCGCCTTCAGTGGAGGCCATGAACACGATGCGACGGCTGGAGCGGTCAACGACTGCGCCCAGATACAGCTCTTTGGCGATATCGGTGCAGGACTCAACCAGAATCTGGTTGACCGGCTGGCCGTTGGCGTCGGTCTGGTAGGTCACCAGACGCTTGCCCAGCCACTGAGCGGCGAAGGCCTTGGCCTCGTCCTTGTTCTTGACCAGTTTCACACCACCGGCTTTACCGCGACCACCTGCGTGGACCTGGGCTTTGACAACCCACTCGGTGCCACCAATTTTGTCGCAGGCCTCAGCGGCCGCTTCCGGGGTGTTTACTGCAAAGCCTTTGGATACGGGCAGGCCGTACTCAGCAAACAGTTGCTTACCCTGATACTCGTGAAGATTCATGCTTGTCTACCGTCTTCGTTAGGTATTGCGCATTCGACGCTGCGTGATAGTTGCCGCGCCACCTGTGACCGTTTTCTAGAAACAGTCCGCCTGGGCATTCCGCGGTGCGTCTTCGGTGTGAAGATGCACGACGGGCCGCCCGGCGTGGTTCTTGTTGTCGCTATTAACGCTTCTTGCGGTTGGCGATGTGGATGGCGCCGCCATTCACTGCCAAGGCCGCTTCGTGCAGCGCTTCGGACATGGTTGGGTGCGAGAACACCATCATGCCGAGGTCTTCGGCACTGGTGCCAAATTCCATACCGATAGCGCCTTGTTGCACCAGCTCGGCAGCAGCCGGGCCGATTACGTGAACGCCCAGAACGCGGTCAGTCTTGGCATCGGCGATGACTTTGACGAAACCGGCGGTGTCGTTGGCAGCCATGGCGCGGCCGCTGGCAGCGAACGGGAAGGTGCCGACGTTGATGGCAACGCCTTCAGCCTTGAGCGCTTGCTCGGTTTTGCCAACCCATGCGATTTCCGGGTGGGTGTAGATAACCGATGGCACCAGGTCGTAGTTCATTTGCGCTTTGTGGCCGGCGATACGCTCGGCAACCATCACGCCCTCTTCCGAGGCTTTGTGCGCGAGCATGGCGCCACGTACCACGTCACCAATGGCGTAAACGCCTGGGACGCTGGTGGTGCAGTGGTCGTCAACGAAGATGTAACCGCGCTCGTCGAGGTCGACGCCGCTGTTTGCTGCCAGCAACTCGGTAGTTACCGGGCGACGGCCTACGGCCACGATCAGCTTGTCGAATACCTGCTTCTGCTCGCCTTCGGCGTCAGTGTAGGTAACGGTGACTTGCTTCTTCTTCACTTCCGAACCGGTTACGCGAGCGCCCAGTTTGATTTTCAGACCCTGCTTGGTGAGGATCTTCAGTGCTTCCTTGGCAATGGCTTCGTCAGCCGCTGGCAGGAACTTGTCGAGTGCTTCGAGCACGGTCACTTCGGCACCCAGACGGGCCCATACCGAACCCAGCTCCAGACCGATAACGCCAGCGCCAATCACGCCAAGGGTTTTCGGTACGGCTTGGAAATCCAGAGCGCCGGTGGAGTCGACGATAACGTCCTGATCTACCGGAGCTGGCGGGATGTCTACGGGACGCGAGCCGGAGGCCAGAATCACGTTGTCGGCTTCGTAGACAACCGCTTTGCCGTCAAGGCCGGTCACTTCAACCTGCTTGTTCGCCAGCAGTTTGCCGTGGCCTTCGAGCAGGGTCACACCGTTGGCCTTGAACAGGGTGGCAACGCCGCCAGTCAAGTTTTTAACGATGGTGTCTTTGCGCGCAACCATGGCCGGTACGTCGATAGAGACGTTCTTGGCGCTGATGCCGTGCACAGCGAAGCCTTCGTGGGCTTCGTGGAATTTGTAGGAGCTGTCGAGCAACGCCTTGGATGGAATGCAACCGACGTTCGGGCAGGTACCGCCCAAGGCAATTTTGCCTTCCTTACCCTGATATTTCTCGACACAGGCAGTTTTCAAACCCAGTTGAGCGGCCTTGATAGCGGCTACATAGCCTCCTGGGCCAGCACCGATCACTACCACGTCAAATTTTTGCGTCATAACTCATTCCTTTTCGGATGAAACCGGACAGCCCCTTTTGGGGGCCGCCGTGATCAGAGAACGGATTAGATATCCAGCAACAGGCGCGCCGGATCCTCCAGCAGGTTCTTGATCGTTACCAAGAAGCTCACGGCCTCCTTGCCATCGATCAGACGGTGGTCGTAAGACAACGCCAAGTACATCATTGGACGGATGACAACCTGACCATTGATTGCCATCGGGCGCTGAATGATGTTGTGCATGCCAAGAATGGCAGCCTGCGGCGGGTTGACGATCGGGGTCGACATCATCGAACCGAAGGTGCCGCCGTTAGTGATGGTGAAGGTGCCGCCAGTCATCTCGTCGATGGACAGCTTGCCCTCTTTGGCCTTCTTGCCGAAGGTGGCGATGCCGTTTTCGACTTCTGCCAGGCTCATCAGTTCGGCGTTACGCAGAACCGGAACCACCAGGCCACGGTCGCTGGAGACGGCAACGCCGATGTCCTGGTAGCCGTGGTACACGATGTCGGTACCGTCGATCGACGCGTTCACCGCCGGGAAGCGCTTGAGGGCTTCAACCGAGGCTTTGACGAAGAACGACATGAAGCCCAGGCGCACGCCGTTGTGGGTCTTCTCGAACAGGTCTTTGTATTTGCTGCGCAGGGCCATCACTTCAGTCATGTCGACTTCGTTGAAGGTGGTCAGCATGGCCATGGTCGACTGAGCTTCAACCAGACGCTCGGCCACTTTGGCGCGCAGGCGGGTCATCGGAACGCGTTTTTCCACGCGGTCGCCAGCAGCGAAAACCGGAGCCGCAGCAGCAGGTGCGGCAGCGGCTTTGGCCGGTGCAGCCGGAGCGTTTTTCTTCGCTTCGATGGCAGCAACCACGTCTTCTTTAGTAACGCGACCGCCTTTACCGCTGGCAGCGATGCTGTTGACGTCGATGCCGTTTTCTTCAGCCAGCTTGCGCGCGGCTGGAGCGAGAATCAGGTCTTCGGACTTGGCAGCCGGGGCAGCAGCCGGAGCGGCAGCAGCGCTGGCAGCAGGAGCCGGTGCAGCGGCGGCTGGAGCGGCAGCAGCGCCGGCGCCATCACCGAGTTTGCCCAGCAGTTCGCCGCTGAGCACGGTGTCGCCTTCATTCTTGACGATTTCAGCCAGAACGCCGTCGGCCTCAGCCAGCACTTCCATAACCACTTTGTCGGTTTCGATGTCGACGATCAGGTCGTCGCGCTTGACGGCGTCGCCCGGCTTCTTGTGCCAGGTAGCAACGGTGCCGTCAGCAACCGATTCCGGAAATTGCGGGGCTTTGATATCGATAGCCATTGTGTACGGTTCCTTAAATTCGGGTTCTTCAGCAAACGGGCTGCAGGATCGCTGCAGCCCGTTGTGGGACGAAGGCGTTAAACAGTAAAGGCGTCCTGCAGCAGTTTTTCCTGCTGCTCGGCGTGCATCGAAGCGTAACCACAGGCCGGAGCAGCAGAGCCTTCACGGCCGGCGTACTCGAGGAACAGGCCTTTTTTGTGCGCGCTGGTAACACGACGCATGTGGTGCTGACTGCAATACCAAGCGCCCTGGTTCATCGGTTCTTCCTGACACCAGACCACGTGCTCCAGGTTCTTGTACGGAGCAAGCACCTCGGCCAGATCGTCTTCAGGGAACGGATACAGCTGCTCGATACGCACGATGGCAGTATCGTCGCGGCCTTCGGCACGGCGCTTTTCCAGCAGGTCGTAGTAGACCTTGCCGCTGCACAGTACCAACCGTTTCACTTTCTTCGGATCGAGTGCATCGATCTCCGGAAGTACCGTTTGGAACGAACCCTCGGCCAAATCTTCCAGGGTCGAAATGGCCAATTTGTGCCGCAGCAGCGACTTGGGCGTCAATGCGGACCAATGGCTTACGCAGCGGGCGGATCACCTGGCGACGCAGCATGTGGTAGACCTGCGCCGGGGTAGTCGGCACGCACACCTGAATGTTGTGCTCAGCGCACAGCTGCAGGTAACGCTCCAGACGCGCCGAGCTGTGCTCAGGCCCCTGCCCTTCATAACCGTGCGGCAGCAACATGGTCAGACCGCACAGACGGCCCCACTTGTGCTCGCCACTGGTGATGAACTGGTCGACAACCACTTGTGCACCGTTGGCGAAGTCACCGAACTGCGCTTCCCAGATCACCAACGCATCCGGCTTGGTGGTCGAGTAGCCATATTCGAAGGCCAGCACGGCTTCTTCGGACAGCAGCGAGTCGTACAGGTCGAAACGCGGCTGACCTTCGTACAGGTGCTTCAACGGAACGTGAGTGCCGGCGTCCTTCTGGTTATGCAGCACCGCGTGACGGTGCGAGAAGGTGCCACGGCCAACGTCTTGGCCGGTCAGGCGAATCGGGTGCCCGTCGAACAGCAAGGTGCCGTACGCCATGGTTTCGGCGAAGCCCCAGTTGATCGGCAAGCCACCGGCAGCCATCTTCTGGCGGTCTTCGAGAATTTTCGAAACCTGACGCTGAACCACGAAACCTTCCGGCACTTCCAGCAACTTGGTTGCAAGTTCCTGCAGGGTTTTCAGCGGTACACGGGTGTCGTGACGCGCAGTCCAGGCGTGGCCCAGGTACGGACGCCAGTCCACGAACAACTCTTTGTTCGGCTCTTTGACCAGGCTTTTTACAACGTGCAGACCGTTGTCCAGCGCATTGCGGTAGTCGTCGACCTTGTGCTGAACGCTGTCGGCATCAAGGCTGTTGGACTGGATCAACGCGTCGGCATACAGCTCACGGGTGGTGCGCTGCTTGGCGATTTGCTGGTACATCAAAGGCTGGGTGCCGTTCGGCTCGTCGGCCTCGTTGTGGCCGCGACGACGGTAGCAAACCAGGTCGATTACCACGTCACGCTTGAATTGCATGCGGTAGTCGATGGCCAGCTGGGTCACGAACAACACGGCTTCCGGATCATCACCGTTTACGTGCAGGATCGGCGCCTGAATCATCTTGGCGACGTCGGTGCAGTACTCGGTGGAACGGGAGTCTTCCGGGTTGCTGATGGTGAAGCCAACCTGGTTGTTGATCACGATGTGGATCGTGCCGCCAGTCTTGAAGCCGCGGGTCTGCGACATCTGGAAGGTTTCCATGACCACACCCTGACCGGCGAACGCCGCGTCACCGTGCAGGGAAACCGGCAGAACCTTGTCACCGGTGGTGTCGTTGCGACGGTCTTGACGGGCGCGAACAGAGCCCTCAACCACTGGCGAAACGATTTCCAGGTGAGACGGGTTGAACGCCATGGCCAAGTGCACTTCACCGCCAGTGGTCATCACGTTGGATGAGAAACCCTGGTGGTACTTCACGTCGCCGGAACCCAGCTCAACCAGCTTCTTCTTGCCTTCGAACTCATCGAACAGGTCGCGCGGGTTTTTACCGAAGGTGTTGACCAGCACGTTGAGACGGCCACGGTGGGCCATGCCGATGACGATTTCTTTGGTGCCGTAGGAACCGGAACGCTGAATCAGCTCGTCGAGCAGCGGAATCAAGCTCTCGCCACCTTCCAGACCGAAACGCTTGGTGCCCGGGTACTTGGTGCCCAGGTATTTTTCCAGGCCTTCAGCGGCGGTGAGGCGCTCGAGCAGATGGCTCTGAACCTCAGGGGAAACCGTCGGACGACCGCGCACGCTTTCCAGACGCTGCTGGAACCACTTGCGTTGCTCGGAATCGACGATGTGCGTGAACTCGGCGCCAATGGTGCGGCAATATGTCTGCTGCAGAGCCACGTAGATCTCGCGTAACGTCGCCTCCTCTTTACCGATGTAAAGCTCACCGGTACGGAAGGTTGTGTCGAGATCGGCATCAGTCAGGCCGTAATGATTGATCGCCAGATCAGCCGGTGCCGGGCGCTGCCACAGACCGAGCGGATCGAGCTGAGAGGCCTGATGGCCACGCATCCGATACGCCTGAATCAGTCGCAAGACTTCGACCTGCTTCTTCTCGTGCTCACTGCTCACGCTGCCGGCAGACACCGGTTGAGCGCGACGCTGGTTCTTGGCCAGCAACACGAAATGATCGCGCACCGTCGAGTGGGAAACGTCATTGGTGACGTTGCCATCGGCCGGCAGCTTCTGGAAGTAGGTGCGCCACTCTTCTGGCACAGCGTTGGGATCGTGCAGGTAGAGCTCGTAGAGCTCTTCCACGTAGGCAGCGTTACCACCGGATAGGTGGGCACTGTCCCACATGCGCTGCATCACGCTTTCTTGCATGCTTGGTCACCCTCGGTAAGGGGACACCACCGGCGTGGAAACCGCATGAAATTACCCAGCCCAAAACCAGCGACCTGGTAAAGCCACTTCGGATCCCGCAGATAGTCCGGGTACCAGCCCGGATGCCCCTGCTGGTCGTCAATTTTTTCAAAGTGAGGGCCGCCGCCTTTTGGGTAGCGACCCGGTCTTAAACTACGGCGCCGAAAGGTCGGCGCCGCAGGTATTGCTGGTTATGCAGGTATTGCCAGTAAATCAGGTACCGCTGTGTAGCAACATGCTGCGTACGTGGCCGATTGCCTTGGTCGGGTTGAGACCCTTAGGGCAGACGTTCACGCAGTTCATGATCCCGCGGCAGCGGAATACGCTGAACGGGTCATCAAGTGCAGCCAGACGCTCTTCGGTGTGGGTGTCGCGGCTGTCGGCCAGGAAACGATAGGCTTGCAGCAGCGCAGCTGGACCGAGGAACTTGTCCGGGTTCCACCAGAACGAAGGGCACGACGTCGAGCAGCACGCACACAGAATGCACTCGTACAGACCGTCGAGCTTTTCACGCTCTTCTGGGGTCTGCAGACGCTCGATAGCCGGCGCCGGAGTATTGTTCTGCAGGAAAGGTTTCACCTTTTCGTACTGCTTGTAGAAGATGCTCATGTCGACGACCAGGTCACGGATAACCGGCAAACCTGGCAGTGGACGAACGATCAGCTTGTTGCCCTTCACTACAGCCGAAATCGGCGTGATGCAGGCCAGGCCGTTCTTACCGCTGATGTTCATGCCGTCGGAGCCACAAACACCCTCACGGCAGGAACGGCGATACGAGAAGCCCTGATCCTGTTCTTTGATCAACGCCAGAACGTCCAGCACCATCAGGTCTTTGCCGTCGATATCGACGTTGAAGTCCTGCATGAACGGTGCGGCATCCGTTTCCGGGTTGTAGCGGTAAACGCTAACTTGCAGAGTTTTACCAAGAGACATAATGGCCACCCTTAATAAGTACGAATTTTGGGTTCAAACGCCGGAACAGTCTTAGGCGCGAAGTTGACGGCACGCTTGGACACACGCTTCTCGCCTGGGAAATACAGGGAGTGGCAGAGCCAGTTTTCGTCATCCCGATCTTCGTAGTCTTCACGAGCATGAGCACCACGAGATTCCTTGCGGACTTCAGCGGCAATGGCAGTGGCTTCGGCCACTTCCAGCAGGTTCTGCAACTCGAGCGCTTCGATGCGCGCGGTGTTGAAGGCCTGACTCTTGTCGTCGATCTTGACGGCAGCGATGCGGCCACGCAGGTCAGCCAACTGAGCAATACCCTTCTGCATGTATTCGCCGGTACGGAATACACCGAAGTAGTTCTGCATGCAGCTCTGCAGTTCCTTACGCAGGGACGCAACGTCTTCGCCGCTGGTGCGCTCGTTCAGGCCATTCAAACGCGCCAGAGCAACATCAACGTCGGTTTCAGTGGCACGACGATAGTCGACGCCTTCTTTCAGAGTTTGTTCCAAGTGGATGCCGGCCGCACGACCAAACACCACCAGGTCGAGCAACGAGTTGCCGCCCAGACGGTTGGCACCGTGCACCGATACGCACGCCACTTCGCCTACTGCGAACAGGCCCGGAATGATGTGGTCGTTACCCGCAGCATCCTGAGTGATCGCCTGGCCATGAATGTTGGTGGCAACGCCGCCCATCATGTAGTGGCAAGTTGGAACCACAGGAACCGGAGCAACAACCGGGTCAACGTGGGCGAAGGTCTTCGACAGTTCGCAGATACCTGGCAGACGGCTGTGAAGTACTTCCTCGCCCAAGTGGTCGAGTTTCAGCATCACGTGGTCGCCATCCGGACCGCAACCGTTGCCAGCGATGATTTCTTTAACCATCGAACGGGCAACCACGTCACGACCAGCCAGGTCTTTCGCGTTCGGAGCGTAACGCTCCATGAAACGCTCGCCGTGCTTGTTGATGAGGTAACCACCTTCACCACGGCAGCCTTCGGTAACCAGTACACCAGCGCCGGCGATACCGGTGGGGTGGAACTGCCACATTTCGATGTCTTGTACCGGCACGCCAGCACGCAGCGCCATACCAACACCATCACCGGTGTTGATCAGGGCGTTGGTAGTCGACGAGTAGATACGGCCCGCACCGCCCGTTGCCAGCACGGTGGCGTTGGCGCGGATGTACGAGGTTTCACCGGTTTCGATGCAGATAGCGATGATGCCGACGAAAACGCCGTCCTGGTTCTTCACCAGATCCACTGCATAGTATTCGTTGAGGAATACCGTGTTGGCTTTCAGGTTGGCTTGATACAGCGTGTGCAGCAACGCGTGACCGGTACGGTCAGCAGCAGCGCATGTACGGGCAGCCTGGCCGCCTTTGCCGAAGTCTTTCGACTGGCCACCGAACGGACGCTGATAGATGCGGCCTTGTTCGGTACGGGAGAACGGCAGACCCATGTGCTCGAGTTCGAACACCGCTTCCGGGCCCACGGAACACATGTACTCGATAGCGTCCTGGTCACCGATGTAGTCGGAGCCTTTGACGGTATCGTACATGTGCCAGCGCCAATCATCGTTCGGGTCGGCCGACGCGATGGCGCAGGTGATACCGCCTTGTGCCGACACAGTGTGCGAGCGGGTCGGGAACACCTTGGTGACTACTGCAGTCTTGTGGCCGCCTTGGGCCAGCTGCAGTGCGGCGCGCATCCCGGCACCGCCACCACCAATAATGATGGCATCGAAGGAAAGCGTATTAATGTTAGCCATGAATCAGATACCCCAAAGAATCTGCACGCCCCAGACGAAGTAAGCGAACATGGCGATGCCACACGCTGCCTGGAACAGAAAACGCACACCGGTCGCCCACTTGCCCAACGCCATTTGCGTCAGGTAGTCGGTGGAAATCGTCCACATGCCGACCCAGGCGTGAACGCCCAGAGCAACGAGCGCCAACAGGCTGAAAATGCGCATCCAGTTCTGTGAGAACAGACCATGCCAGACGGTGTAGTCCAGGCCTGGGTGAACCACGAGGTATCCGATCAGGAAAAGGAAATAAGCCGCGAGTACAACCGCAGACACGCGCTGGGCCATCCAGTCATATAGCCCGGAGCGTGAGAAGTTCGTGACGTTAGTTACCATATCCATACTCCCGCCAGCACAATCACTACCGCCGAAACGACGAGTACGATTTGCGAGCCCAGCTTGCCGCCTTCCAGCGTCTCACCAACGCCCACGTCCATAATCAGATGGCGAATACCTGCCACCAAGTGATACAGCAGAGCGGAGAGCAGGCCCCAAATCACAAACTTGGCCAGAGGGCTGGCCAGAAACGCGGCCACCTGCTTGAAGCCATCCTCGGACTCGAGGGACTTGTCGAGTGCGTACAGCAGCACAGCGAGGCCCACGAAAAGGATGACACCGGAGATCCGGTGCAAGATGGACGTGTAAGCAGTGACTGGGAGTTTGATCGTCCTTAAGTCTAGGTTTACAGGTCTTTGGCTATTCACGGCTTTTTTCACACTGAAGGGCCCCTAACAATCAGGGCAAAGTTGTCGGGAAGTGCACTGGTCAGAACCCACTACCCAGGGAGTGACAACCTCCAGAATAAAGGCTCCAAGTGCCCCTGGCGGTCGGTGGGGGAGTATAGACAGTTAGGTTACTAATGACAACGAAAAGGCCTACCCCAAACCGCTCATTGCGCTTACTTGGCAAAAGGCGTAAATAGCGCCCAAAAAGACACGAAACACCGCTGCAAGCCTTCTGGCGCATGGGTTCCGGTAAATTGACTTTAGGATTTATCTCTCTATAGTGTGGCGGGCCCTGCGTGGGGGGCAGTCTGGTGATTTCAAGCATAAATAGGAGGCCACACATGGCTGACAAAAAAGCGCAGTTGATCATCGAGGGCGCAGCCCCCGTCGAGCTGCCCGTTTTATCCGGCACCGTTGGTCCCGATGTTGTAGATGTGCGGGGCCTGACCGCCACGGGCCATTTCACTTTTGATCCTGGCTTTATGTCGACCGCCTCGTGCGAGTCGAAGATCACCTATATCGACGGTGACAAAGGCATCCTGTTACACCGCGGCTACCCGATCGAGCAATTGGCCGAGCAGTCCGACTACCTCGAAACCTGCTACCTGCTGCTCAATGGCGAACTGCCAACCGAAGAGCAGAAAGCCAAGTTCGTCAGCACCGTAAAGAACCACACCATGGTTCACGAGCAGCTGAAAAGCTTCTTCAACGGCTTCCGTCGCGACGCTCACCCGATGGCCATCATGTGCGGTGTAGTAGGGGCCCTCTCGGCCTTCTACCACGACTCGCTGGACATCAATAATCCGCAGCACCGCGAGATTTCGGCCATTCGCCTCGTAGCGAAAATGCCGACCCTGGCGGCCATGGTTTACAAGTACTCCATGGGTCAGCCGATGATGTATCCGCGCAACGACCTGACCTACGCTGAAAACTTCCTGCACATGATGTTCAACACCCCCTGCGAGATCAAACCGATCAGCCCGGTGTTGGCCAAGGCAATGGACCGGATCTTCATCCTCCACGCCGACCACGAACAAAACGCTTCCACCTCTACCGTACGCCTGGCTGGCTCTTCGGGTGCTAACCCGTTCGCCTGTATCGCTGCCGGTATCGCTGCGCTCTGGGGCCCTGCCCACGGCGGCGCCAACGAAGCCGTGCTGACCATGCTCGACGAGATTGGCAGCGTCGATAACATCGACACCTTCATTGCCAAGGCCAAAGACAAGAACGATCCGTTCAAGTTGATGGGCTTCGGTCACCGCGTTTACAAAAACCGTGACCCACGCGCCACCGTGATGAAGCAGACCTGCGACGAAGTGCTGAAAGAACTCGGCATCAAAAACGACCCGCAGCTGGAACTGGCTATGCGCCTGGAAGAGATCGCACTCACCGATCCGTACTTCAAGGAACGCAACCTGTACCCGAACGTCGACTTCTACTCGGGCATCATCCTCAAAGCGATCGGCATTCCGACCAGCATGTTCACCGTAATCTTCGCCCTGGCGCGGACTGTCGGCTGGATCTCGCACTGGAAAGAAATGCTCTCCAGCCCGTACAAAATTGGCCGTCCGCGCCAGCTTTATACCGGCTATGAGCAGCGCGACATTACTGCGCTGAAAGACCGCAAATAAGCGTTACGCGAGCAATAAAAAACCCCGCAATGCGGGGGTTTTTTATTGCTTCGTCGAACCTGTAGGAGCGGCTTTAGCCGCGATGCTTTTATGCACCAAGAGCATCGCGGCTAAAGCCGCTCCCACAATAGGAAAGCGCGCGGCTTACTTCTTCTCCGCCCGCTCCTTCATCCCTTGAAGGGTTTTAAACGGCGCATCGACCACAAAGCTGTTAGCCAACCACGACGGCACGCTGCCGCCCGGTTCGGTGGTCACCTGATACGTCACTTCCACATCGCCTGTGCCCTTGGGCGCCATCTTCCAGAAGCCGTCTACCTTGGTTACGCGCACATAGCCCTTCTCTTCCGGCTGATAAGTGGGCAAGCCTTCGAGCTTGCGCAGCACGGTGCCGTCAGGCTCTTCGCTGGTGGTCACATGGATAACTGAATCCCGTGGGGTTACCGGCCACGGTGGGCTGAAGCGGCTGTACGTCCAGCTCTGCGCCCCTTCGCTTTTGATCAGCTTTTGTTCGCTGCACTGGAAAATCCATTTGCACGAGCCGCTGACGTCTTCCTGCAAAGCACGCAGGGTGGCGATGTCGCTCTTGATGGTGGTCACGCCCCGGTAGGCTTTGTATTGCGAGCCGGGTACTTCGCTCAGAAAGACTTTGATGCCGTCTTCATCCTTGGCCAGCTTCCAATCCTCGGCATGCGCCGCTGTAGATGCCAGCAAACTCACGGCACACACGCCAGCCACTCGACTTAGCAAACCCATCACGAACTCCTTACTGATGATGCGCGAGGTGCCAGAGGCCCCCGGGCTTTATTGGATAGCCGCCTCGGCGCCGAGGCTGGTGGCCTGTTCCAGCCAACCCAGCAAACGGATCGCCTCTTCGCGGCTGCTGCCACATACCTCAACATCGGCGCTGAACGCCGAGCACACGGGCGGGCGCTGCGGCGAACCGAACAGCGCGCACAAATTATCGACCGACAGATGCAAACAACGTTCGCCGGCCCGCTTGCCGTTAGGCAAACCAGGCATCGGCGAGCTGATGGAGGGGGCGATGCAGCAGGCACCGCAACCGGGGCGGCAATTCATGACGACTCATACCTCGTGAACAAACCAACCGTGCGCGCTGTAACCAGGCGCGCCGGCGACGGGCGGCGATTCTACTCGCGCGCCCGGCCACCGCAAAGCCACCGCGAGCTACTTCAGACGTGTAATCAAACTGGAGGTGTCCCAGCGTCCCCCCGCCCTGCCCTTGCACCTCGGCGTAAAACCGGTCCACCAGCTCCGTCACCGGCAGCTGCGCACCGTTACGCTTGGCTTCGGCAAAGACCATGGCGAAGTCTTTGCGCATCCAATCCACGGCAAAACCGTTGTCGAACTTGCCCTCCAGCATCGTTTGATAGCGATGCTCCAACTGCCACGACTGCGCCGCGCCATGGCTGATGATGTCCATGGCGCTGGGTACGTCGAGCCCGGCGCGGCGAGCGAATTGCAGCGCCTCGGCCAAGGCTTGCAGCAAGCCGCCCACACAAATCTGATTGACCATCTTGGTCAACTGGCCGCTGCCGACCGGCCCCATGCGCTTCACCCGCTTGGCGTAGCTCTCGATCACCGGCGCTGCCCGCTCGAACAATGCCGCGTCGCCGCCGACCATCACTGTCAACATGCCGCCCTCCGCGCCCGATTGGCCGCCGGACACCGGCGCATCAAGAAAACCCACCCCGCACTCTGCCGCCAACGCCGCCATTTCCCGGGCGATATCGGCCGAGGCCGTGGTGTGATCCACCAGCACGCTGCCGGCCGCCATGCCGGCGAACGCCCCGCTTTCGCCCAGCAACACGGCGCGCAATTGTTCGTCGTTGCCCACGCAAGTCATCACGAACTCTGCGCCCTCGGCCGCTTCGCGCGGGGAGCCGGCGCTTTCGCCTGCAAATTCTTCGCACCACACATCCGCTTTGGCCTGGGTGCGGTTGTACACAGTCACCTGATGCCCTTCGCAGGCCAGGTGCCCAGCCATATGAAAGCCCATGGTGCCGAGCCCGATAAACGCCACAGTCGCCATCACATCTCTCCTTTCTTGGGTTACCACAAGCGTAGAGCGCCCTGACGATTTGGTCGGGAGAAAATCCCCGACTTCGTCGGTCATACGCCACGCAGGCGCCTGGAATGGGGTTTGCGAGGCGTCGAAAGGCCTTCCATACTGCTTGCCCAACGGATGGAGAGAACGATGGGATATTGGTTGGTGATCGACCTGGAAGCCACGACTGAAGAGGGTGGCTGGCCGGTTACAGACATGGAAATCATCGAAATCGGCGCCAGCCTGGTGAACGCCGAAGGTCGCGAGGTTGACCATTTTCAGCGCTTCGTCCGCCCGCTGCGGCGCCCTCACCTCACCAGTTTTTGTCGACAACTCACCCATATCACGCAGGCGAATGTCGACGCTGCGGCGCCACTTGTAACGGTGTGGCCGCTGTTCGAGCGCTGGCTCGGCGCCCATCAACCGCGCCTGGTGGGTTGGGCCAGTTGGGGCGACTACGACCGCAAACAGCTGGAGCAGGATTGGCACCAGCACCAGCTCACCAGCCTGCTCGCCAGCGTGCCGCACCTGAACCTCAAACAGCGCTTCGCCAAAGCCCGCCAACTGCAAAAACCTGTGAGTTTGAACACTGCGCTGCAATTGGCGGGCCTGAGTTTTCAAGGCCAGCAGCACCGCGCGCTGGAAGATGCGCGCAACACCGCGCGGCTTTTGCCCTTGGTCCTGCCCGCCTCGTAAACGCCGCCGTAGCGCGGCCCGCGCAGGTGACGGGGCCCAGCGCCTTGGGCATACTGGCCGACCTTTTTTCGTCCTTTAAAGGAAATGTCATGTTCAAGGTCAACGAATACTTCGACGGTACCGTTAAATCCATCGCCTTCGGCATGGAACAAGGCCCGGCCACTATCGGCGTCATGGCCGCTGGCGAATACGAATTCGGCACCAGCCAACTCGAAGTCATGCACGTCGTCGCCGGCGCCCTGACCGTGAAACTGCCCGGCACCGACGCCTGGGAAACCTTCGAAACCGGCAGCAACTTCACCGTGCCCGCCAACAGCAAATTCCAGCTGAAAGTCGCCGTCGACACCGCTTACCTGTGCGAGTACCGCTAAGCTGTACGCCGCAACGCTGATAAAAATTCCGGAGCGGTAAAACCGCCCAACAGCATCACGACTGAAGCCACTCCCACACGAATTCCTGTCGGAGCGGCTTCAGCCGCGATCAGCCCCAGCGCCAATTTTGCTCACTGCCACGCTCCAACCGGAATTCCCCATGCCTGGGTCCAAACCCGCCGTCTCGATTGCCATCCCCATTCTTTTGCTGATCATCGCCATGAGCTCCATTCAGGGCGGCGCGGCGTTGGCCAAGGGCATTTTCCCAGTCGTTGGCGCCGAAGGCGTTTCAGCGCTGCGCCTAAGCCTGGGGGCAATCATTCTGTGCCTGGTGATGCGCCCATGGCGTGCGCCGTTCAACCGCGCCGGCGTACTGTCGCTGCTCGGTTACGGCGCCTCGCTCGGGGTGATGAACCTGCTGTTTTATATGTCGCTGAAGACCGTGCCGCTGGGCATTGCCGTGGCGCTGGAGTTCACCGGGCCGTTGGTGCTGGCCATGCTGTCGTCGCGGCGTTTTATCGACTTTGTCTGGATCGCCCTGGCCGTAATCGGCCTGGCCTTGCTGCTGCCAGTGAACCCGGCCAACGCCGAACTCGACCCGCTGGGCGCCGCGTTGGCGTTGGGCGCTGGCGTGTGCTGGGCGCTGTACATTCTGTTCGGCCAACGCGCCGGTGCCGAACACGGCAGCCAAACCGTAGCACTGGGCACGGTGGTCGCGGCCGTCATCGTGTTTCCGATCGGAGTATTTGCCGCCGGCAGCGTGATGTTTCATTTCACCCTGCTTCCGGTAGCGATTGGCGTGGCGATTCTGTCCACCGCCCTGCCCTACAGCCTGGAAATGTTCGCCCTCACCCGCCTGCCGGCGCGCACCTTCAGCACGCTGATGAGCATGGAACCGGCGATTGCCGCGATGTCGGGGCTGATCTTCCTGCAAGAGAAACTCAGCAGCAGCCAATGGGTGGCCATTGGCTCGATCATCGTCGCCGCCATCGGCGTGGCGCTGACCGTGAAACCGCAGCCGGCGAAGAGTCCGCCGCGCGACATCAAGCTGGCTGAGTAAACGGCGTCTCGTCGCTGCTGGTGTTGAACTGCAACTCAGCCAGGCGGCGATACAGCGGATTACTCGCCACCAATTGCGCATGACTGCCCAGCGCCACCAACTGCCCCTTGTCGATCACGGCAATACGGTCAGCGCTTTTCACGGTGGCTAACCGGTGCGCAATCACCAGCGTGGTGCGCCCAGCCATCAAGGTCGGCAAGGCCTGTTGAATCAGGTGTTCACTCTCGGCATCCAAGGCGCTGGTGGCTTCGTCCAGCAGCAGAATCGGCGCATCCACCAGCAACGCCCGGGCAATCGCCAGACGTTGGCGTTGGCCGCCCGATAGGCCGAGTCCACCGTCGCCCAAATGGGTTTTATAGCCTTCAGGCATGGCCATGATGAATTCGTGAGCATGTGCTGCGCGCGCTGCCGCTTCCACTTCAGCGTGGGTAGCAGCGGCGCGGCCATAGCGAATGTTGTCTTCCACGCTGCCGAAAAACAGCGCCGGGTTTTGCGATACCAAAGCAAAGCAGCGCCGCAAATCGGCAGGGTCAAGCTGCGCGATGGGCAGCCCTTCGACACGAATTTGCCCTTCCTGCGGGTCGAAAAAGCGCAGCAGCAAATCGAACAACGTCGACTTACCGGCGCCCGATGGCCCGACCAACGCCAGGGTCTCGCCCGGTTCCACCTGCAAACTGATGCCATCGACGGCAAAACGATCACGGCGCGTGGGATAGGCGAAGCGCACGGCATCCAGCTCGATGCGGCCACTGACGCGCTCGGGCAATACCAACAAATCGGTGGTTGGCGCCTTGATCTCACTGCGCGCCTGCAGCAGCTCGGCAATTCGCTCGGCCGCCCCCGCCGCCCGTTGCAACTCGCCCAGCACCTCGCTCAAGGTGCCAAAGGCGGTGCCGACGATCAGGCTGTAAAATACAAACGCCGCCAGCTCACCGCCGCTGATGCGCCCGGCGATCACATCCATGCCGCCAACCCAGAGCATCACGCCCACGGCGCCCAACACCAGCAGAATCACCACACTGATCAGCCAGGCGCGCTGGGAAATTCGCTTGCGCGCGGTTTCAAAGGCGTCCTCCACCGTGCCGCCGAAGCGACGTTTGTCCTGCTCCTGATGGTTGTAAGCCTGCACGGTTTTGATTTGGCCCAGACTTTCGCCGACGTAGCTGCCGACATCGGCAATGCGGTCCTGGCTTTGGCGCGAAAGGCTGCGCACGCGGCGGCCGAAAATCAGAATCGGCGCGATCACCAGCGGCAAGGCGGCGATCACGATCAGCGACAACTTGGGGTTGGTGACAAACAGCAGCACCACACCGCCCACCAGCATCAACGCATTGCGCAACGCCAACGATAGCGACGAGCCGATTACCGACTGCAACAACGTGGTATCGGCCGTCAGCCGCGACTGGATTTCCGAACTGCGGTTGGTCTCATAAAAGCCGGGATGCAGCGTGATCAGATGGTTGAACACCTTCTTGCGGATATCCGCGACAAAGCGCTCGCCAATCCACGACACCAGGTAAAACCGCGAAAACGTACCCATCGCCAGCGCGACGACGAGCACCATAAACAGCGCGATGGACTGGTTAAGCATATGCGGCGACTGGGTGGCGAAACCCTGGTCCACCAACAGCTTCACGCCCTGGCCCATAAACAGCGTGATACCGGCCGTGAACATCAACGCCACCAGCGCGCCGATTACGTGCCAGCGGTACGGCGCAACAAACTCACGCGTCATGCGCAGCGCCTTGCGCTGGCGGGAAGACAAAATGGAGATCATGCGGCGGCTCGCAGAGAAGAAGGGGCTAGCGGTAGATGGGGACGGTGGCGGTGGGACTCAAGCGGCGAGCGAAAAAAATCGGCAGTGCCCGCTTTTTTGCCCCCTCTCCCTGAGGGAGAGGGTTGGGGTGAGGGGAAATCTCCGGCCGAACACCGACGTCGCACCCGACCCTCACCCCCAGCCCCTCTCCCGCAAGCGGGCGAGGGGAGTTAAATCGCAGCTCCGCTTCCGGCATCACGCCGTTCGGCCCCCTCTCCTCGGGGAGAGGGGTTGGGGTGAGGGGGAATCTCAAGCCGAACACGGACGTCGCCCGACCCTCACCCCCAGCCCCTCTCCCGCAAGCGGGCGAGGGGAGTTAAATCGCAGCTCCGCTTCCGGCATCACGCCGTTCGGCCCCCTCTCCTCGGGGAGAGGGTTGGGGTGAGGGGGAATCTCAAGCCGAACACGGACGTCGCCCGACCCTTACCCCCCAGCCCCTCTCCCGCGAGCGGGCGAGGGGAGCTAATTTTCATCCACCCACCGAAAGCGGATACACCAGTTCCTCTTTGTACCCCGCCCACACCTTAGCCACGTCGGGAAAGCTGTCATCCAACGCCGCATCGCCGCTGTCCACTAGCAACGGGCGGCCTTCAAGCGTGGCCAGCTTGCGCTTGGTCGCCACCACTCGCAGGTTGTCCAACCCAACCGCACGCAACACCCGTGGGCTGATCTGCTGGTTGCCGCGCCCAAGAATGTGGCCCTGGCCGCCAATCGCTGTGACCAACACCCGCGCCGGCTGACCATCGACCAACTCGAACAGCTGCGCCTCGGTCACGTCACGGGCCAGCACCTGGCCGTTTTCGATCACGTCCACGCCCAGCAACGTGGTGTCCAGCCGAAGATTCTGAGCCAGGCCGTGTAGCGTCGAGCCGGGGCCGAAGACGTAGCGCACGTCAGGTTCCCAGGTGTCTTCCAGCCAGGCGGCGATTTCGCTGAGCACCAGTTCTTCCGATTCCACCCCGCCCTGCTTCACCTGCTGCACGAAGCCGCCTTCTTGCGGCACGCTCAATTCGCCATACCAACGGGCCGTGACGCGCCCTTCGCGCAAAGCGCTTTCATCGATATCGCGCACCTCGGCGCTGCTCAAGCGAACCAGCCCACCTTCCACCAGGCGCCGCGTCAGCTCGCCGGCCGCGCGTGGGCTGACGGCGTAAACACCGGACTGAATCTTTACCCCCGCCGGAATACCCAACACCGCCTGCCCTTCGCGCGCCACCTCGCAGACATCACGCGCGGTGCCGTCGCCGCCAGCAAATAGCAGCAGCCCCACCCCTTCTGCTTGTACTGCCTGAACGGCTGCGCGGGTATCGGCGGCGCTTGTGTCCGGCCCACCAAGGTGGCCGAGCAGGCGATATTTGAAGCCCATCTGCGCGAGCAAATCGCCGCCCATGGCGCCGGGAAACGTTAGAAACTCCAGGCGTTCTTGCAACGGCAACAACAGCTCCAGCGCCACCCGCGTGCGCTCGGCAGCGCGGGGTTGAGCGCCACGGGCAATCGCCTCTGCGGCCATTCCGTCGCTGCCCTTCAGCGCCGCCGGACCGCCCAGCCCGGCCAGAGGATTGATGATTAAACCCAGGTGAAAAACCGACATACGCACCCCATGTGCGGGAACTACTCGGCCCGCATCGTTTCACAAAACTACGCCCCGCTTAACGGGAATGGCCTCGCGCTGCTGTGGCGCGACGTTGTCATTGGGCTTTCATCAAGGCCCGCTATTGTCGGCACAACCCAGATGAGGAGACGAGCCATGAGCTTGCACACCCTGCATACCGCCGAACGCCGCGTACACCCGGTGCCACCCCAACACCCTGTCGGCGGCGCCGTGATTGACGCCCAAGGCCGGGAGATTCCTATTACCGAAGGCATGGTTCAACAGGCCTGCGAGAAGATGGAAGAAATTGCCTTGGGCGAGCCTAAGCCAGAGTAATCAGGGAAAGCCATCGAGGCTAAAGCTTCTCCTACAGACCACCGTGACCTGTGGGAGAGGCTTTAGCCTTGATTACCCCAACGCAGTTGCCGTTTACACCAACGTCCCGCCCAATGCCCGCACCACTTGCGCCAGCTCTGGCGCTTCGCCGCTTAATTTCACGTGCAAGCCATCAATTTCACGCCGCGCTGGGTAGTGTTTGCGCAAGGCGTCGAAGGCGCTTTTTCGTTCGGCGGCGTTGCCCGTCAGGCTGCGGCGAAAGTCGGCGTCGTCGCGGCGCGGGTCGTAAATGGCTCGGCATAACGCGGCCAGTGCCACGGGCACAGAGGCCGTCGCGTGCAGGCCCAATTCGGTCAGCCAATACGGCGGCAACAGGTCGTCCAGTTGCACCCGTGGCGGCAGGTTGAAGTGCTGGCAGAACGCTTGGTAAATCTGCGCCGTGCCGCGCAATTTGCCGTCCAGGCTGTAGCCGGCAATATGGGGCGTGGCGATCAGGCACAGCTCGGCCAAATCCGGGTCCACCTGCGGTTCGCCTTCCCATACATCCAGCACCGCTTCAAGGTCGTGCCGTTGTTGCAGCAGCTCGCGCAGGGCGGCGTTGTCGACCACGGCGCCCCGGCTGGCGTTGATGAGCCAGGCGCCAGGTTGCAACTGCGCCAGGCGCTCGGCGTTGAGCAAGTGGCGGGTGCTGGCGATCAGCGGCGTGTGCAGGCTGATCACGTCGCAGCGCTGAATGATTTCTTCCAAGCTCACGTAATCGCCACCCTCCGCCGCCTGGCGCGGCGGGTCGCACACCAGCACCTGCCAGCCCAGACCGCGCAGCACATCAACCAGCCGCCCGCCCACCTGCCCGGCGCCAACAACGCCATAGGTGCGTTGGGCCAGATCGACGCCGCGCACCTCGGCCAGGCTGAGCAAACTGCCGAGCACGTAATCCACCACGCCGCGCGCGTTGCAGCCCGGCGCGCTGGCCCAGCCGATGTGCTGCTCGGCGAAATAGTCGAGGTCCAGGTGGTCGGTGCCGATGGTGCAAGTGCCCACGAAGCGCACCTTGCTGCCTTCCAGTAGCGCGCGGTTTACCTGCGTGACCGAGCGCACCAACAGCACATCGGCGCGCGCCACGCTGGCACGGTCGAAGGCGCGCCCGGGCATGCGTTCGATCTCGCCGAACTCGGCAAAAAACTCGTCCAGCAGGGGAATATTTTCGTCGGCAAGAATTCGCATGACAGGCTCCAAAAGTCAGGCCGACATTCTAGGCCGTCAGGCGCTCAGGGGCGATCTTCAGATGGCATGGCGCTCGCGTGGGGCTCTTTCCTGACTGACGCGTCAAGGCGTAAACTCGCCGCTCCTTTGCAAGCTCTGACCTGGCGCAGCTCGCGCTTCAAGTCGTATGTCTCGGACAGAGCGAGTGCCCGGCCACCACTGCCGATACAGTGCGCACGTGATAAAAATGGACTGCCTCGTGATCGCCCGCGAATCCCGTTTCAACCGCTGCCTGCGCGAATTGCGCGCCCTGCTCGTTCTCGCCCTGCCCATCATGATTGCCCAGCTTTCGCATTCGGCGATGGGCTTTGTCGACGCCGTGATGGCCGGCCGCGTCGGCCCCCGCGATCTGGCCGCCGTGGCCTTGGGCAATTCGATTTGGGTGCCGGTTTATTTGCTGATGACCGGCATCCTGCTGGCCACCACGCCAAAGGTGGCGCAACGCTTTGGCGCCGGCCAGGAGCGCGACATCGGCGCGCTGGTGCGCCAAGCCTTGTGGCTAGCCACGGCGGTCGGCATTGCGGCCGGCATCGTGCTGTGGAATGCCGAACGGGTGCTGCGCTTTATGAACGTCGATCCCGAGCTGATCGGCCCAAGCATGGTCTACCTCTACGGCATCGGCTGCGGTATTCCCTCGGTGGCGCTGTATTACGTGCTGCGCTGCTTCAGCGACGGCCTGGGACGCACGGCCAAGCATGATGATCGGGCTGTTCGGCCTGCTGCTGAACGTGCCGCTTAATTACATCTTTATATACGGTCACTTCGGCCTGCCCGCGCTCGGCGGTGCCGGCTGCGGCTGGGCCACGGCGGTGGCGATGTGGTGCATGTTCTTCGCCATGCTCGGCTGGGTGCGCTGGGCGCCGGTGTACAAGACGGCAGGGCTGTTCAGTCATTTCGAATGGCCGCGCTGGGACGTGATTCAGCGCCTGCTCAGCGTCGGCCTGCCGATTGGCATCGCCGTGTTTGCCGAGTCGAGCATCTTTGCCGTTATCGCCTTGCTTATCGGCAGCCTGGGCGCCGATGTAGTCGCCGGCCACCAAGTGGCGCTCAACTTCAGCTCGCTGACCTTCATGATTCCTTATGCCCTGGGCATGGCCGTGACCGTGCGCGTCGGCCATTCCCTGGGGGCCGGCGATCCGCGCCAGGCGCGCTTTGTGGCCGGTGTCGGAATTTTCACGGCGTTGGCGTTTGCCTGCGTGGCCGCCGTGTTGATGCTGCAACTGCGCACCGAAATCGCCGGCATCTACAGCCGCGACACAGCCGTGATCCGCGTGGCCTCGGCGCTGATCGTGTTTGCCGCGCTGTACCAATTCTCCGACGCGGTGCAAGTGACCGCAGCGGGCGCCCTGCGCGGCTACCAAGACACCCGCGCGACCATGATCATGACCTTGTTCGCCTACTGGGGCATCGGCTTGCCCGTGGGCTACGCGCTGGGCCTGACCGACTGGTTCGGCGAACCCAGCGGGCCGAAAGGGTTATGGCAGGGATTGATCGTGGGCCTGACCTGCGCCGCCGTGATGCTCAGCATTCGGCTGGTGCGCAGCGCCGAGGAAGCGGATACGGATTCATAACGCCAAGGCCTGAAGGTCTGGTGCGAACCTGTAGGAGCGGCTTTAGCCGCGATGCTTTTAAGATCGCAAGCATCGCGGCTAAAGCCGCTCCTACAGGTAGTGCGAGACTGGTGTGATCAGCCTTCAACCTTCTTACGAATCCAATATAAATAAGTGCCCGCCTCTTCTTCCTGCTGAACCAGCTCATGCCCAAGAAACACGCAAAACTTGGGGATGTCGCGGCGGGTCGAGGGGTCGGTGGCGATCACTTTCAGCAGGCCGCCGGCCGGCAAGTCGCGCACTTTGTTGTGCAGCATCATCACCGGCTCCGGGCAGAACAGGCCGGTGGCGTCGAGGGTGCCGTCCAGGGGCGCGGCGGGATCGAACTCAGGCATAAACAACTCCAGAAACGGGCGGCTATTTGCTTAGCCGGCGCAGGTGGCAGGTCACTTCTTCACGGTCGTGGTACAGCTGTTTGCAGCTGATGCTGGCTTTTACGCCACGGGCTTTGAAGCCCTCTTCAATACGTTCGAGCAAACGCTTCACTTCGGCGTAGCGCTGTTTCATTGGCAACTTCAGGTTGACCACCGCTTCGCGGCAATGGCCTTCGCCAATCCAGGTTTCCAGCAACGCGGCATTGCGCGCGGGCTTCTCGACGATGTCGCAGACCATCCAGTCCACCGGCTGTTTGGGCGTCCAGGTGAAACCGTCGACCATCAAATGTTGCACCAAACCGGTGTCCATCAGGCTTTCGGCCATCGGGCCGTTGTCGATGGCGGTGACCAACATGCCACGGCGCACCAATTGATACGTCCAGCCGCCGGGCGAGGCGCCGAGGTCAACGCCGGTCATCTCGCCGTTCAGGCGCTCGTCCCACTCTTCACGGGGAATGAACTGGTGCCAGGCTTCTTCCAGTTTGAGCGTCGAGCGGCTCGGCGCCTCGCGGGGGAATTTCAAGCGCGGCACGCCGCCGGGCCAGAATGCCGAGTTGTTCGTTTCGGCCAGGCCGACAAACACTTCGCGGCCACTCTTGAAGGTCAGCAGCAAGCGCGGTTTGCGCGGGTCTTCCACCAGCCGGCCGGCTTTGCTGAGCGCGTTGCGCAGCGGCGCTTCGAATTTTTTGCAGAAGTTCGACAGCTCTTTGCCGTCATTGGTGTCGAGCACTTCCAGCCACAGACTGCCGCACACGGGCAACGCTTGCAGATGGGCGAGCAGCACGCTGATGCGGTCGGTTTCGGGCAGGTCGATAAACTCACCGCGCGCCCATTGCCGAGGAAAAATCAGCTGGGCAAAGCGCTGGCCGCGCATAAGTCGCTCGGGGCCGTCGGCCTCGGTGCAAATGAACTCGGCGTACGCGCTGCTGGCCTTGGCCTTGGCGTACCCGGCTACCTCCAGGCGCGCGGCGTGGTCGCTTATTTCCGAGCACACCTCGCTTTCGAAGCCGGGGCGGCAGTGCAGCAACAAAGTGGTCATCAGGCGTTCTCCTCAGGGCGCGCATGATAGCCGAGTTGGAACCGCAAGCGCTCAAGGGCAGTCAGTTGAAAGGTCCCTGGGCACCAAGCGAAAGCCGCTGCGCCAGCTAGGCTAGAGCTGTATTTGTGCGCCGCAACCGACTACGACGCAGGTCAACTGCGCACCGGGCCCCTACCGTGTAGCCCCATTTGGAGATGAGCATGCCGTCCCTGAACAGTTTCAACAGCCGCCAGCGCCTGCAGGTTGGCGACAAAACCTATGACTACTTCAGCCTCCCGGAAGCCGCGAAAGCCTTGGGCAATATCGACAAACTGCCCATGTCGCTAAAAGTGCTGCTGGAGAACCTGCTGCGTTGGGAAGACGACAAAACCGTCACCCGCAGCGATGTGCAAGCCCTGGCCGACTGGCTGAAAAGCCGCAGCTCCGACCGCGAAATCCAATACCGCCCCGCCCGCGTACTGATGCAAGACTTCACCGGCGTGCCCGCAGTGGTCGACCTGGCCGCCATGCGCGCCGCCATGGCCAAGGCCGGCGGCGACCCACAGAAAATCAATCCGCTGTCGCCGGTCGACCTGGTGATCGACCACTCGGTGATGGTCGACAAATTCGCCGACCCCAGCGCCTTCGAGCAAAACGTGGAAATTGAAATGCAGCGCAACGGCGAGCGCTATGCGTTTTTGCGCTGGGGCCAGAACGCTTTCGATAATTTCAGCGTAGTGCCGCCGGGCACCGGCATCTGCCACCAAGTGAACCTGGAATACCTCGGCCGCACGGTGTGGACCAAAGAAGAAGACGGCCACACCTTCGCCTTCCCCGACACCTTGGTCGGCACTGACTCACACACCACCATGATCAACGGCCTCGGCGTCTTGGGCTGGGGCGTGGGCGGCATCGAGGCGGAAGCGGCGATGCTCGGCCAGCCGGTGTCGATGCTGATTCCCGAAGTGATCGGCTTCAAGCTCAGCGGCCAGTTGAAAGAAGGCATCACCGCCACCGACCTGGTGCTCACCGTCACGCAGATGCTGCGTAAAAAAGGCGTGGTGGGGAAATTCGTCGAATTCTATGGCGACGGCCTCGCCACCCTTCCCTGGCCGACCGCGCCACCATCGCCAACATGGCGCCCGAATACGGCGCCACCTGCGGCTTCTTCCCGGTGGACGACATCACCCTCGGCTACCTGCGGTTGTCGAGGCCGGCCGGACGCCACCGTGGCGCTGGTCGAGGCCTACAGCAAAGCCCAAGGTTTATGGCGTGAACCGGGCCACGAGCCGGTGTTCACCGACACCCTGGCGCTGGACATGGGCACCGTCGAAGCCAGCCTCGCCGGCCCCAAACGCCCGCAAGATCGCGTCGCCCTGCCGGCCGTGAGCAAAGCCTTCGACGACTTCCTCGGCCTGCAAATGAAACCGGCCAGCACCGAAGAAGGTCGGCTGCTCAGCGAAGGCGGTGGCGGCACCGCGATCAACGACGGCGCCAATGCTGGCGACGTTTCCTATGAATTCAACGGCGAAACCCATCACCTGAAACACGGCGCCGTGGTGATTGCGGCCATCACCTCGTGCACCAACACCTCCAACCCCAGCGTGATGATGGCGGCCGGCCTGCTGGCGAAAAAAGCCGTGGAAAAAGGCCTGCAACGTAAGCCTTGGGTGAAAAGCTCGTTGGCGCCCGGCTCCAAGGTGGTCACCGACTACTACGCCGCAGCGGGGCTGACCGAATACCTCGACGCCCTCGGCTTCGACCTGGTCGGCTATGGCTGCACCACCTGCATCGGCAACTCCGGCCCGCTGCCCGAGCCCATCGAAAAAGCGATTCAACAAGCGGACCTCACCGTTGCTTCGGTGCTGTCCGGCAACCGCAACTTCGAGGGCCGCGTGCACCCGCTGGTGAAAACCAACTGGCTCGCCTCGCCGCCACTGGTGGTTGCCTACGCCCTGGCCGGCACAGTGCGCACCAACCTCAGCGAAGACCCGCTCGGCAACGGCAAAGACGGTCAGCCTGTGTACCTGCGCGACATCTGGCCGACCCAGGCGGAAATCGCCGAGGCCGTGCAGAAGGTCGACACGGCCATGTTCCACAAGGAATACGCCGAAGTGTTTGCCGGCGATGAAAAGTGGCAGGCCATTCAGGTGCCGGACGCCGACACCTACGCCTGGCAGAACGACTCCACCTACATCCAGCATCCGCCGTTCTTCGAAGCCATCGACCAGGCCCCACCGAAAATCGGCAACGTCGACAACGCGCGCATCCTCGCCCTGCTCGGCGACTCGGTAACCACCGACCACATCTCCCCCGCCGGCAATATCGAAGCCAGCAGCCCGGCCGGCCGTTACCTGCGCGACAAAGGCGTAGAGCCGCAAGACTTCAACCCCTACGGTTCGCGGCGCGGCAACCACGAAGTGATGATGCGCGGCACCTTTGCCAACATCCGCATCCGCAACGAAATGCTCGGCGGCGAAGAAGGCGGCAACACCCTGCACGTGCCCAGCGGCGAGAAGCTGGCGATCTACGACGCGGCCATGCGTTACCAGGAAGAAGGCACGCCGTTGGTGGTGGTGGCCGGTAAGGAATACGGCACCGGTTCGTCCCGCGACTGGGCCGCCAAAGGCACCAACCTGCTGGGCGTAAAAGCGGTGCTGGCGGAAAGCTTCGAGCGTGGTCCACCGCTCCAATCTGGTGGGCATGGGCGTGCTGCCGTTGCAGTTCCTCGAAGGGCAGGACCGCAAGGCCCTTGGCCTCACCGGCAAGGAAACCTGAGCATCGGCGGGCTCGATAACGTCGAGCTGAAAACCTCGATGCGCCTGCCCATCACCCTCACCCGCGCGGACGGCAAACAGGAGCAATTCGAGGTGCTGTGCCGCATCGATACGCTGAACGAAGTGGAGTACTTCCGCGCCGGCGGCATTCTCCATTACGTGCGTGCGGCAATTGATCGCTGCCTGACCCCGGCAGGCTTAGCCGGCGGCGTTGCGCAGGGGGCGCAGCGCCGTTGGGCCCCGTGAAAACTGTGCGCCAGTTCAAATCTGGTTAAACTGCATCGGAAAGGGTTGTAGGAAAATTCTTCTCAACTTTGCCTGACAGCGGCCGATCAGAACGGCACGGACATTACGGATATTCGCCCCATGCGCAGCAATCAGCCCGTCACTCAACGTGAACGTACTTTCCCCGCTCAGCAGCGCCTGATCTCCACCACCGACCTTAAAGGCGAAATCACTTACGCCAACGACGCGTTCGTGGAAATCAGCGGCTATTCCCGTGAGCAATTGGTCGGTTCACCGCACAACATGGTCCGTCATCCCGACGTGCCACCGGCGGTGTTTGCACACATGTGGACGACGTTGAAGTCGGGCCGGCCGTGGATGGGCATTGTCAAAAACCGTTGTGCCAGCGGCGACCAGTTATTGGGTGAACGCCTACGTCACGCCGGTGCTGGAAAACAGCAAGTCATCGGTTTTGAGTCGGTACGCGTCAAGCCCACCGCCGAACAGATCCGTCGCGCCGAGGCGCTGTATCAGCGCATCAACAGCGGCAGCGCCGCGGTGCCGGCGAAGCAACGTCTGGCTGCCCATTCTGCAGAACTGGGTGCCGTTCATTCTGATCAGCCAGATTGGCTTCGTGATGGGCGCCTGGCTCGACTTCCACTGGGGCTTCCTCGCCGCAGCGGCGCTCTCCGTACCGCTGGGCTTGCTCGGCCTGAACTGGCAGCAACGCGGCCTGCGTCGCCTGCTCAAACTGGCCGAACAAAGCAACTCCGACCCGCTGATCGCCACCATGTACACCGACAGCCGCGGCCCGCAGGCGCAGTTGGAACTGGCCATGCTCAGCCAGGAAGCGCGCCTGAAAACCTGCCTCACCCGCCTGCAAGACAGTGCCGAGCACCTGACCGAACAAGCGCGCCAGGCCGACACCTTGGCGCAAAACAGCTCAAAGGGCTGGAACGCCAGCGCGTGGAAACCGAACAGGTGGCCACCGCCGTCAACGAAATGGCCGCCACCACGCTGGAAGTGGCCAGCAACGTAGCGCGCACCGCCATTGCCACCCAGGAAGCCAACCGCCTGACCGGCGAAGGCCGCAGCATCGCCGGCGAAACCCGCGAAGCCATTCAGCGTTTGTCCGTTTCTGTAGCGAAACCGGCGAAACCGTCACCCGCCTGGCGCAGGACAGCAACGAAATCGGCGGCGTGGTCGACGTGATCAGAGGCATCGCCGACCAAACCAACCTGCTCGCCCTCAACGCTGCTATCGAGGCCGCGCGTGCTGGTGAAATGGGCCGTGGTTTCGCCGTGGTCGCCGACGAAGTCCGCTCGCTGGCGCAACGCACCGCCGAATCAACCGGACAAATTCACCAACTGATCGCCAAGCTGCAACGCACCGCTGAAGAAGCCGTGCTGACCATGGAAATTGGCCGCAAGCAGGCCGACGAAGGCGTGGAACGTGTGCTTAAAGCCGACCAGGCGCTGGTCGGCATCAGTGAAGCGGTGGCCAACATTGCCGACATGGCGGACCAGATTGCCGCTGCGGCTGAAGAGCAAAGCGCGGTGGCGGATGAGATCAACCAGAACATCACCACCATTGCCCAGTTGGCGGACCAGACGTCCGGGAAGCGCAGAACACGGCGCAGTTGAGCCGGGAATTGACGGTGACGGCGCAGCGGCAGTCGGCGTTGGTGGAGCGGTTTAATCGGTAGGGTTGGGGCTCTTTGGGACTCTCGGCTTGCTTCAGACGGCGTTAGGCTTCAGATACTGGATTCCGCTTTCGCGGGAATGACGGTGGTGGTTGAGCGGTACCTGTTCACCCTCACGAAAACCATACACCCGTCATTCCCGCGCAGGCGAATCCAGTATCTGAAGTCGTGCACGGTACGAAGCAACCCGAATACCAAAAACCTACCCCCCAACCACCTCCCCCAACCTCTCTCCAACGCCCCATCCGAACGCCCTTGCGCCTCCAGCCAACTCCGCCAGCCAAACCCCCACCAACGGCCCCAATTCCGCCTCCTGCTCCGCCCGCGCCAGCCATTGCAGGCGGTCATGCCAAACGCCCAACGCATTCTGCGCACGCCGCAGTGCTTTCACCTGTTTGGCCGACACACCCGCCAACTGCGGATACGTATCCGCGCAGTAGCGAACCCGTTTGATCAAGATGCGCAGGCGATGCCGGTCATGGGCCGGATCCGCCATCGCCGCGCTCGGCCGCTCGCTTTCCTTGCGTAGCTGGCGCGTGATGTAACCTTTCAAATTCTCCGGCGCCGCGTCATGCAAGGTGCGGCGAAAGAATGAGGGCCATAGGTCCAGCGCGTGCTGCAAGCGCATCGCCTCGGAGCTGCGCAGCAGTTGCTGGTACTGCGCCGGCAATTCGCGCTCGCGGCAGGCGACAACCGCCGCCATGCCCGGATGACGGCACAACTCGGCCAGCAGCACTTCGCTGTCGCGCACCGGGCTGCTGCTGCGCCCCGCCGCCGCCGCGGCCGTCACCAACAGGTCGTGTTCAATGATCTTGCGAAACGGCCGCAACAGGCTGCGCAGCTTGCGTACGGCGATGCGCACGTCGTGCAGGGCTTCGTCATCGGTGGCGGCCGCCAGGCGCTCCCGGCTGGCGAGCAAATTGACTTCCAACTGCACAACCTCGGGCGATCAGGGCATCGATAAATTCGGACATGGGCAACCTTATCTAGTCATCACGCTGCAACCAGCGCATCGGCAATGCGCGCGCAAAGTTCGCAAGTGCTGCTGCAACTGTTCGGGCGCGACGGGCTTACCGCCATAGCGCTGCGCCTCAAAAGCATCGGCAAAAGCGCGAATGGGCTGCCCCTGTTCGGGCAATGCCAACGCGGCGCGCTCGGCAAATGCGCGCGCACCTTCGGCTGGCAAACGCCGAACACCGTGGCGAGGGCCAGCAGGCGTTCGAAGCGTTGATATAGGCGCTGCTGCACATCGCGCTCACGGCGCCAGGGTTTGAACAGCCACAGGGCAATCAGCGTCAACACCAACGCGCCGCCGCCGACCAAACCCAAGAGGAAATCGCGCGAATCAAGGCGACCAAACCAGCGCTGCAACACTTCCAATTGCGTGCCCTGCTGGTAATCCAACACCCAGCGTTCCCAGCCGTAGTTGAGGTTTTCCCGATTCAGGCGCAGTTGGTTGAGCCAGTTGATATGGCGGTAGCGCAACAGCGACAACGGTGTGCGCTCCAAAAAAGCTTTGTTCATTTGCCAGCGCCTGCTCCAGGCCTTGCTCGATACGCTCCGGCGCCACCTGAAAGGTCGGATCGATCACGGTCCAGCCCACGCCCTCGCGCCAATACTCAACCCAGGCATGGGCATCGAACTGACGCACCTGAATGGCGGATGTTGCCCGACGGGTTCAGCTCGCCGCCCTGATACCCCGTCACCACCCGCGCCGCAATACCCGCCGCACGCAACACAAATGCCGTGGCGCCGGCGTAGTGCTCATAAAAGCCGCGCCGCGTGGTGAAGAGGAAATCATCGATGCTGTTTTCACCCACTTCCGGCGGCCGCAGCGTGGCAGAAGTACGGCTCGCGGTTGAAATGGCTCAGTACCGCTTGCACCCGCGCCTGCTCGTCCGGGAACTGCGCCTGAGCTGCTGCGCCCATTCGCGGGTGCGCGGGTTGCCGTCGGCCGGCAGTTGCAAGGCACGGCGTAACGCCGGTTTGCTGGCCTGCGGTTCACGCAGCGCTTGTGGCCAGGGGGGGTCACGGTGTAGACCAGGGTTTTGTCGACCGGCCGGCCGCGCTCCAAGCGGTAGTCACTCATTAGCCGCGTGCGCTCGGGCTCAGTGGTGGCCAGGTCGAGCCCGAACAGCCAGGGCTTGCCACTCGCTTCCATGACGATGCGATAACGCAGCGGTTCGCCTACTCGCGTCCACGGCGGTGCGGGAGCCCAACGTACTTCGAAGACTGCGACCAACGCCGGCCCTCGAATTTATCCAGCGTGAGTGCCCGCCAATACTGCTGACTACGCGGCGGTGCGGCGCCTTCGAAACTGGCGCGAAAGGCCAACGCATCAGAACGGCTCAGCTCAGCGATATCGTTCGGCGCCGTGCTGTCCGACAGCCCGGTAATGGCGCGCTGATCGAGCATGGGCAGCGACCACAGCGGCCCGAAGCGAGGGAAAAACAGAAACAGCAGCAGCATCAGCGGCACGGCCTGCAGCAGCAAGCCGCCGGCCAGGCTGGCGGCGGCCACGGGCTTAGTTGTAGCGGACTCTGTTGCAAGGCAATCAGCGCGGCCAGCAAGCCTGCCACCGGCAGCAAGGTGAGGGCCACGGTGGTCATCCGGTCGTCAAACAGGTACACCGTGACCATCAGCAAAGAAGCCCAACAGGATCAGCACCAACGCATCGCGTCGGGTGCGCATTTCCACCAGCTTCAAAATAAACGCGGCGATCAGCAACACCACGCCAGCGTCCAGGCCAATCAGGCTGCCCCGCGATAAAAACACGCCGCCGACAATTCCAACCGTGAGTCCAGACTTCAGCCACGTCGCCGGAAACTGCGCACGCATGCGGTAAATCTGCACGCGCCAACCGGCGCACACCAGCCACAGGGCAATGATCCACGACGGCAAGTGTTCCAGGTGCGGAACGATCACCAGCACCTGCGCCACCAGCAGCCACAACAGGCTGATGCGCGGAATCGCTTGCGTGGCGCTCATCGCCGCCCTCCCCGTATAGCGCCAGGGCGCGCAGGCAGGCTTCGCGGTGGGTTTCGCCGATGTCCGGGCCATGCACCGAACCGGGCAAGCGCAAGGCCAAAGGGCTGCTGACGCTCTGACAACGCCAGCACCCAGTGGCACAGCAGCGACAGGCGCATTTCACTGTCGCCTTGTAATTCGTCGAAATCCAGCCACAGGTCGCGCCCGGTCAGGCTGGCAAAATCCTTCACCAGCAGGCCTTGGCCACGGGAATAGGCCTTCCAGTGCAGACGCCGTTTCGAGTCGCCCGGCTGATAGGTCTTCAGGCCTTGGAAATCATCCGCACCCTGGCCAACGGCGCGGCCGCCGTCGTCGTCATCGTCGTCTTTGATACCCGCCACCAGCGGCAATTCGCCGGGTAACGGACGCGGATACACCAACAGCGCCTGGTCCAGGTCCACTTGGCTCCACGCCACCAATATGCCCAGCGGAAAGCGACTTTCCACCCCGTAACCGGCCAGGTCGTGCCCAGCCAGCCCGGCGGATGGCCGGCACGGTGATCTCACTTTCCGCGATGCCATTGGCCGCCACGTCGAAACGCTGCAGCTCCTGCGGTGGCCACCCCCAGGGCGATGGACTGGTGCACGCGCGGCCGTTGCTACTCAGGCGCACGCGGAACGTGGCTTGCTCGCCGACGAACACCGGACGGCCCCCAGCCGCGTGCAGGGTCAGGCCAGCGAGGTTTCGGTAGGTATGAAGAATGGCGATCACGAACACCGCCGCGAGCAGAAAGGTCAGGCCATACGCCGGGCTGTTCTGATAATTGACCCCGGCCATCAACATCAAAAACAGCGCCAAGCCAAACGCGGCGCCGATGCGCGTGGGGATGATAAAAATCCGCCGTTGCGTCAGCAGCACGCTGTTGGCCGGTGGAATACGCCGGTGTAACCAGCGCTGCCAACGCTGCTTGAGCATCGCCATCAGAGCGCGGGCACTTCGCGCAGCAACCACTGCACCAACGCGCCGCCGCCGTGCCCGGCCGGGTCGGCACGCTCACGCAAACGGTGGCCCACCACGGAGGGCAACACTGCTTGCACATCCTCGGGAATCACATAATCGCGCTGCGCCAAGAACGCCCAGGCGCGCGCTGCCGCCAACAGCGCCAGGCTCGCCCGTGGCGACAACCCCCAGGCAAATTGCGGCTGAGTGCGCGTGGCTTCAACCAAGCGCAGCACGTAGTCCACCAGCGCATCGCTGGCGCGCACCTTGGGCACTTCGGCTTGCAGCTCGGCGAGTTGTTGATGACTGAGCACCGCATCCAAACGCGGCAACATCTCGCGCCGCGCTTCGCCGAGCAGCAGGGCCTTTTCCGCCGCCTTGGCCGGATAGCCCAACGACAAGCGCATCAGAAACCGGTCCAGTTGCGACTCGGGCAACGCAAACGTGCCGCCCTGGCTGACCGGGTTTTGCGTGGCAATCACAAAGAACGGCTCCGGCAGTGGCCGGGTCGCACCTTCGATGGTCACCTGCCCCCTCCTCACCATCGCCTCCAACAGCGCGCTCTGACTTTTCGGCGTGGCGCGGTTGATCTCATCGGCCAGCACCAACTCGGCAAAAATCGGCCCCGGATGGAACACAAAAAGGCCGCTGTCTTTATCAAAGACAGAGGTGCCGAGAATGTCGCCGGGGAGCAAATCGGAGGTGAACTGAATGCGCTGAAAGTTCAAGCCCAGCACATTGGCCAGCGCGTGACTGAGGGTGGTCTTGCCCATGCCGGGCAAGTCTTCGATGAGCAAGTGGCCCCGCGCCAATAAGCAGGTCAGCGCCAGGCGAACCTGGGGCTCCTTGCCAAGAAGGATTTGATTGACTGCATTCAGGCAGGCGTCGAGTTTGGTAAGCATGCGTCACCCCGTAATCCACGAACCCCGGATGCTACCGGGGTGTGGCGCGATGGCAAAGGTGCTGCAAACTTTCCTGACGTATTTGCTCGCGCACTGTGCGCTCATGCCCATTCGGCTACGTGCCGATCCGCGGGTTTGCCCCGCGGGCCGGCACTACGCGCTATTCCACTCCCGACTCGGTGCCGCTTTCGTCCGAGGGTTCGGACTCTTCCACAAGGATCGGATGTTGCGGCCAGCCCCTGTAGTCATAGGCTTCGCCATAGTCATACAACAAGGGCTCACCCGCCGAAATGGGGCGTTCAGCCAACAGATAAACCAACTTGCTTCCCAGCAACATGACCGTCAAATTGTTCTGCGCAGGATCGTCACCTTTATTCACCAAGCTAGACACATTGCCAACGCCATCACCAAACGCGCTGATCAGGCTATTTCCGCTCTTTTGTACCGAACGTATAGCTGGTGAAGTTCATGCCTAACTTCTCCCACTCCGCCTTAATGGCATCACCGGTCAGCAACTTACCGGCGTAGGGGGCCAATACGGTAAAGCGCGGAATATCGCGAGCTGCTTTTACGCCCTCGTCCAATTCCTGGAACGTCTTCAACTTCCATCCAACTTTCCATATAGCGTGCCCGCTCTTCACCAGAAATGGTCGCCAACCAACGGGCTTTTCCCCCCAGGTCATCTTTATGCGCTTTTTTACTTACACGAACATTGCCTTCGCCGGCCAGCTTAGCTTGTTCCTCTATTACGCTTTTTGTGTAGCCGCCAAATGTTAACTTCATGCGATCAAGCAATTCCTGCAGGCTGCTGCTCTGCTTGCTTTTTTGTGAAGGCTGCAAGGCAGCCAGCAAAATATCGTCGCCCTTTTCGCTCTGTAATATGGGCACGGCATTGTCGATTTGGTGGCGCAGGACGGGTACTTCCGCTTTGACCGGCGCATCGGTAACCAGCGGCGTGGAAGTATCCTCCAAGGTTGGACCCGGCGAAGTTGCTGGTTCGGGCTTTACCCACTGTTTGAAAAAGTCTTCCGACGCGTCCATCCCGATTATTTCGGGGCTTTGTACAGGAGAAGCAGCAATTGACGGCGCAGCACTATCAATAATCAGGTTGCTGTTACTGTCATCACTAGCAGGGTCAAGGCTAATTACCGGAGGCGCGTGGAGGTCAACAAATCCATCAGCAGTTGAATCGTTAATAGGTATTGGCTTTTCAGCTCGCACCGGGTTCGCATCCAAGAGCGGCCCTGGAGAACGTGTTGGCGGAAGGAAGAGGCGCCGTCTCAGCCGCAAGCGACCCAACACCTTGGTGTGCTGCAGCTTGCGCATTGTCACTACTACTATTTGCCTGCGCGTTGACGTGAGGAGCGCCATCCCTCGCACCCTCAAGCGTTCGAAGGTAACCGTCAGATAACGGCAATAGGTCCGGCCGCCGTGCTGCTAGCTGCGTCATCACTTTATCGTGAGCCGCGAGGAGCCTTGCTTCCACTCACCTGAAGAGGTGATCCATCTGCTCAAAGAAGGTCGGGGCAGGCATTTTTCGCGACAGTAACTGACCAGGGACTGCGCTGCATTCTCTTCAAACGATAAGCTGCGATATCGCATCGCCTCGAAATACATTCCGGTTCCATCCAACGCGTTTTTGACGGGTCTATAAAAGTTAGCGAAGTGAGTTTTCAAACTAAGATCGCCCTGCATGGCGCGTTGCAGCACCGCTTCATAATTAAAAACGTCAGGCGACTGCTCCAGCGCTTTATCAAAAACCGCACGCAGTTTTGTTCTGATTGGCCAGTTGCCGTCATGGGATGAATCAACCTGGGGAATATGTGTGGCAACGGCAAAACCCGGCAGTAACTCCGGCCGCCTATCAACGATTTGTTGCGCAATTTTTTGATGCGCTTCGAGCGTACCAATTTTCCATTTTTTCGCCGCGCTAATCCACCTAGTCACGGACGACGTTGGCTGACCCTTCAACTTCGCATATTCAGTAATATTCTTTAACAGAGGATCATCATCCGCCAAGTAAAAAAATTGCTGCGCCGCTAAATAGGGCGCCTTTGCCCGCTAGTGCAGTCGTCAAGGTCCCTTGATAGATCATTGCCAATGCCGGTCCATTAGCCAGATTACTTGCAGCCAACTCTTTAGCCAAACTGCCAGTGTCAACTACATCTGGCGCTTGCAACACCCACTTATCGAAAGCCTTACGGTTTTCCTTGACCTTCGCCTCACGTAATTGAAGGGAAGTTGGGCCGAGCGCCTGGTTTTCTGAGTTACCGACTTCCACAATGCGCGTTGACGTTTCCATGCCTGATACAAACGAGGATTTTTCAGGCAGGCTCTTTCGTTGTTTCATATGGTCGTTTATCAGTGCAGTGTTATTACCTTGCGTGCCAGCCACTGATTTAAAATTTGAATCCGGCGAATTCTTCAACAGATCCATAAACGTGCTTAAGTGCAATATCGGGCCAACCGCCTGGCCATAGTTTCTAATTTCTTCGCTCCATGTTTTTTGTTTAAAGTGCGGATCGACCGGTAATGTTCTATATGATTGCTCCGCCACGGGCAGTGCATCTATCGTTCCTCTCGGCCCGACAATTCTCTCTGACGATGCAGTCGCGAAGGTCGTGGTTGCCTGTGCGGTATCGCCCTGATGCACAGACTCCGCAGGGTGGCCGAGGTGCAATCTTGCGAAGTTTTGAAAGCGAGGTTGCGATTGCTGTTTCGTTTGGCGATGTCGATCACCGGCACCCCATTGGCAGCACTCGTCATGCTGGTGTTCCGGCAACATTTCGATCCAGCACAATCTCGGCAGCAGCCCAGCCGGGAGCACCGGCGAGGAGGGGCAAGGGGACAGCATCAAGGTTGGACGTCGGAGTTTGGTTGGTTGCGCGCCAGCTTTTGCGCTGGGCGGTGGCGATTTCGGCGACAGGAATTAAAAAGCCCAGCGTCTTGCTGAAGATAAGGCGAAAGCAGTGCTTGTTCATGGCCGATCCCTTTTTTTATTAGGTACCGGCCCATCCTAAGAACCACTCCACCACCCCCCCCCCCCCCCCCCCCCCCCTTCCAGCAGGACCACTCGGAAGAAGCGCAGCCCGAACGCCCTTAAGTGGCAACCACATCATCAATCGCGTGTAGGAAGCCGCTGCGCCCGAGCGGTATTACCGTAACCGTTCAAGCATCTGGTAGTACCACATGCCGACCGCCAGCATTTGATTGCCCACCCAATCGCCAAACGGCAGGCGGATATGACTGACGCCGGCAAAGGTGTCGAATTTTTCCAGGGAACCGGTCACCGCGTTGGCCATGATTTCGCCGACGATATGTGTCGTCGCCACGCCGTGCCCCGAGTAGCCCTGCGCATACCAGACGTTTTTCGACAGCTTGCCGAGCTGCGGAATGCGGTTGATGACGATGCCCATCATGCCGCTCCACTGGAAGTCGACTTTCACCCCTTTCAAACGCGGGAACGTGTGTTCGATGGCCGGGCGCAATTCACCGGCAATGTCGCGTGAGTCGCGGCCGGAGTAGTTGGCACCGCCGCCGAACAGCAGGCGTTTATCGGCAGTCATGCGGTAGTAATCGAGCACGAAGCGGCAGTCGTAAACCGCCAGGTCTTGCGGGTTGAGCTTGGCGGCCACCTCTTCGCCCAGCGGCTCGGTGACGACGATGCCGCCGGAGGCCGGGAAGATCATGCCGGCCATCTTGCGTTTTTCCAGCTTGTAGTAGGCGTTGCCGGCGAGGATTACCGAGTTGGCGACGACGCGGCCGTGCTCAGTGACCACCACGGGCACCTCGCCGTGAAGGATGTCGACCACGGGGGAGTTTTCGAACACCACGGCGCCAAGACTTTCAGCCGCTCGCACTTCTCCCAGGCACAGGTTCAGCGAGTGCACGTGCATGTTGCGGCGGTTGTGCAACGCGCCGTGGTAGATGTTGGTTTCCAGCAGGCTGGGCATCTCGGCGGCGCTGACCATCCGCACGTCATCGCCCATGCCCCGGCGTACGGCTTCGTCGTAGTTGGCGCGCAGGGCGTCCATGTGGCTGGGTTTGTAGGCGGCGTGCAAGTGGCCGTGTTTGAGGTCGCACTGGATGTTGTACTTCTCGACGCGCTTTTTGATGATTTCGTGGCCGCGCCAGCGCAGGTTCCAGATGAAGTCATCGACGTCATCGCCGAGCTTGGCGCGCATCTGTTTGCGCATCGCTTCATCGCCCGACAGGCTGCCGGTCACTTGCCCGCCGTTGCGCCCGGTGGCGCCCCAGCCGATTTTTTTCGCTTCGATAATCGCCACTTTCAGGCCGCGCTCGGCCAGTTCCAGCGCCGTGGAAACACCGGTGAAACCGCCGCCGATAATGGCAACGTCCACGCGCACTTCGCCTTCCAGGCGCGGGTAATTGGTTTCTTCGTTGAGCGTGGCGGTGTGCGTAGGAATTGCTGCGTTGCGAAGTCATAACGTCATCCAGATCGCTCGGCCGTTGCGCGTTCCTGTAGGGACCAGCTCGCTCGCGAAGCAGTTGATTGAAGTGCTTCGCCAGAGAGCTGGCTGCTGCGAGGGTCGGCGTCGGCTCGATGGTAAAAATTAATCAGGCCTGTTGCAGGTACCAGCGCCAGTCTTGCTCGCCCACTTCGCCCATGAATTGGCGGTATTCGGCGTTCTTTACGGCCAGGTAAACGCGCAAGAAGTCTTCGCCCAGCGCGTCTCGCGCCCAAGCGGATTTCTCCAGGGCGCGCAGGGTGGTCAGCCAGTCGGTGGGCAGCACGTCGGTGGCTTGGGCGTAGCCGTTGCCTTCAATGGGCGCGCCGGGATCGAGCTGTTCGCGAATGCCGCGATGGATGCCGGCCAGAATCGCCGCCGCTGCCAGATACGGGTTGGCGTCGGCGCCGCAAATACGGTGTTCGATGTGTCGGCTATTGGCCGGACCGCCGCTTGCACACGCAGGCTGACGGTGCGGTTATCCACGCCCCAGGTCGGCGCCAGCGGCGCGTAGCTGTTGGCCTGGAAACGGCGATAGGAGTTGGCGTTCGGGCAGAAAAACAGCAGCGAGTCGAGCAACGTCGACAGCATGCCGGCCACCGCCTGTTTCAGCAGCGGCGTGCCGTCCGGCGCTTCGCTGGCGAACAGGTTGTTGCCGTGCTTATCAGCAATGCTGACGTGCATATGCATACCCGTGCCGGCGATATGGTCGAAGGGTTTGGCCATAAAGCAGGCGGTCATGCTGTCGTTTGTGCGCAGCACGCCTTTACGTCCAGCCGTTTTGTAGTACACCCGCTTCGTCCATGGCTTGCAGGGCGTCGGTGCGGGTGTTCCAGGGTGATTTCCACCTGGCCTGGGGCGTATTCGGATATCACCAGATTCGCGCCGGGATGCCTTGCGCTTTGCAGGCGGCGTACAGGTCGGCGAGGAACGGTTCGATCTGCTCCAACTCACAGCCAAATGCCGTACACCTGCGTGCTGTAGAGACCGACCACCATCGGCATCCAGCGCGGGCTGCGGACGGCACTGGGCGTCGCGTTTCTGGTCGAGCAGGTAGAACTCCCGCTCGGCCGCCATGACCGGGTAATAGCCGTCGGCTTGCAGCTCGTTGATCACTTTCTCCAGCAAGCGGCGCGGGTCAGTCACTGCTGCCGGCATGCCCTGCTCGCTGTGCCATCACTCACCTGCACGGCGGCGTTCGGCATCAGGCGCCATGGCAAGCGCGTCAAGGCTGCCGGCCACCAGGTAGGCGCGGCAATCGATATCGCCCACGTCCCAGACCAGCCCGGAGTTTTCCACGTCATCGCCATTGTCCTCCAGGCCCAGAATGGTGCTGGGCAGCGGCCGGCCGGTTTCGTACACGGCCATCAACTCGTCGCGAGTGCAACAACTTGCCGCGCGGCACGCCGTTGTTGTCGATGATGAACAGCTCGAACATCTCGATATCGGGGTTCTGTTGCAGAAACGTTTGGGCTTCTTGCGGATCGGCAAACTCATGGGGCATTCTCTTTGATTAGCACCCAGCGCCACGGCGTTGGGCAATCAGCCAGGCGCGGGCAAACCGCCACTTCTGTTGGCGTTCGGCTGGGCGCTGGCGATACAGGAAACGTGCGCGGGGCACGTAGCGGGCTAAGGCCCGATCAGAGAGAGCGGCGTCTGGCGGACGGGCATGGCGGCAGTGCCACAAGGCCCAGAATGCCAGTTCGATGGGAGAGCGAAGTGCTCAAAAGAAGGCTCTGTAAACAGATGCTTGGAGAGTCACATAAGGGGGATGGGGGGTTAAATTCAAATCTGAGTATGTTTAGTTTTGGGGTGGGGTAAACATTCGACGAAGATGCGGGTGGGGTGATTAGGAATTTAGGGCTGGGGAGTAACGGGGGCTGATCCGAAATTCTGGATTCGAATTGTCGGACCACCACCTTCGCGGGAATGACGGATGGTTTAGTTCGGTTTCGTACTCCTGGCGACACGTGCGGCCAAGCACAGCTATCACTCAACCCACCGTCATCCTCGCGAACGCGGGGATCAAGTATCTGTCAGGGAAATGCAATTCTTCCGAAATACTGGATTCCCGCGTTCGCCAGAATGACGGATGTTTAGTTCGGTTTTTTTCGTACTCTTGGCGACACGTGCTGCCAAGCACAGCTATCACTCAACCCACCGTCATCCCCGCGCAGGCGGCGGTCCGACGATTCGGGATCCAGTATCTGTCAGGGAAATGCAATTCTTCCGAAGTTCTGCATTCCGAATCGCACCGTCACTACGACAAATCCCCCCGCACCGCGCGCTCTTCCACCAAATCCGCTTCAAACAGATTCTCCAGTTCCGCCCGCGCCTCGCGCGCTGTCTGGTTCACTTTGGCCGCGTCGTTGTAAACCAAGTGCTGTTGGCGCACCTCTTCATCGTGGCGTTGGAAGCGGCGGATGCGGGCTTCGGCTTGTTCGTTGGTCAGCCCCAGTTGCAGCAAAATCAAGCGGCCCATTTCCAGGCTGGAGTGAAAGGTTTCGCGCACGGCGGTGGCTTCCAGGTCGACCAAGTGGTGCACATGCTGGCGGTTGCGGGCGCGGGCGATGACTTTCAGGTGTGGGTACAACTTGCGCACCAGGCGCGCGGTTTCGATGTTGGTTTCCGGGTCGTCGGTGGCGACGATAAACAGCTCAGCCTTGTCGACATGGGCGGCATGCAGAATTTCCAGGCGCAGCGGGTCGCCATAGAAGATCGACATACTGCCGAGGCTGCGCGCTGGTATTCGACGCTTTCCACCGAGGTGTCCAGCGCCACGAATCTAACGCGCTGGGCGCGCAGTACGCGGGCGATGATCTGGCCCATGCGGCCCATGCCGGCGATGACCACGCGCGGGGCGTCGGCGTCGAACTGGCTGTATTCCTCCGGCGCTTCGCGTTCGGGTACCGGCTGCGGTTTGCACAGCGCGGCGATGGCCAGCAGCAACAGCGGCGTTATAGCCATCGACAGCGTGATCGACAGCACCACTAGCCCCAGCAAGCGGTCGCTGAACAGGCCGTTCTGGTGCGCCATGTTGAACACCACAAAGGCGAACTCGCCGCCCGCCGCCAACTACCACGGCCAACGACAGCGCGGCGCGCCGGTCCAGCTCGCCCAGCCAGCGGCCAAGGGCGAACAGCAGCGGCAACTTGGCGCAATCAGAATCGCGGTGAAGCCCAGCACCACCCAGGGTTCGCGCATCATCAGGGCGAAGTCGGCGGTCATGCCCACGCTCATAAAGAACAGGCCGAGCAGCAAGCCTTTGAACGGTTCGATCTGCGCTTCCAGTTCGTGGCGGTATTCGGAGTCAGCCAGCAGCAGGCCGGCGAGAAAGGCGCCGAGCGCCATGGAAATACCCGCCAGCTCCATCAGCCAGGCGGTGCCCAGAACCACCAGCAGCGCCGTGGCGGTGGACACTTCGCGCAGGCCGGTTTTTGCCACTACGCGGAACACTGGGCGCAGCAGGTAGCGGCCGCCGACCACGACGATGGCGATGCTGATGATGATTTTCGCGAGCTGGCTGATTTCATCGCCAGACGACGTGCCATGGGCATTGCCAAGCATTGGAATCAGGGCAATCAGTGGAATGGCGGCGATGTCTTGAAACAGCAGAATGGCGAATGCCAGGCGACCGTGGGGTTTGTTCAGTTCCTTGCGCTCGGCAAGGATTTGCAGCCCGAACGCGGTGGAGGACAAGGCCAGGCCCAAGCCGAGAATTACCGCGCTGTTCCAGGCTTGATCGAAAAATGCATAGGCGATGCCGCCGATTAACAAAGCGCTGCACACCACTTGCGCCATGCCGACACCAAACACCGATTTGCGCATCACCCACAGCCGACGTGGCGACAGTTCGAGGCCGATGATAAACAGCAGCAACACCACCCCGAGTTCGGAAATTTGCGCAACGCTTTGCGGCTGGCCAATCAGCCCCAATACCGACGGGCCGATCAGCACACCGGCAAGCAGGTAGCCCAACACCGAGCCCAATTGCAGGCGCTTGGCCAATGGCACCACCAACACTGCGGCCAGGAGGAACACCACCCCTGACTGCAGAAAACTATCGCCGTGCTCCACGCCTTTGCTCCCCATTTGCTGATCGGCCATTGGCCGGGAGCAGGGATTATCGGCAAAAAACACCGCAGGTGCACGGCGACTAATGGCCGCTTGCGTCAGGACGAGGTGTTGAGGCGATAGCCAACGCCCGCTTCGGTGCTGATAAAGCGCGGGTTGGCCGGGTCGTCGGCGAGTTTTTGGCGCAAATGGCCAACGACCACGCGCAGGTAGTGAGTGTCTTCAGTGTGGGTCGGACCCCAGATGTCTTTGAGCAGTTGCTGCTGGGTGACCACGCGACCGATGTGCTGCGCCAGTTGCGCCAGCACCGCATATTCCTTGCGCGTCAGGTTGATGTCCTGGCCGTCCAGGGTGACGCGACGGTAGGCGAAGTCGACGGTCAACGGGCCGACGCTGACCGAGGCTTGCGGGGCGTCGCCGGCTTGAGCGTGGCGCAACAAGGCGCGCACACGGGCAAGAAATTCCTGAATGCCGAACGGTTTGGTCACGTAGTCGTTGGCGCCACTATCCAGCGCCTTGACCTTTTCGCCCTCGCCGGCGCGCACCGACAGCACCAGCACCGGCACCTGCGACCACTCGCGCACCTCGCTGAGCACCTGCTGGCCGTCCATGTCCGGCAGGCCGAGGTCGAGCACCAGCAAATCCGGCTTGGCCAATGCCGCCTGTGCCAGGCCTTCGGTGCCGGTGGCGGCTTCGATCACTTTGTAGCCCTGCGCGGCGAGGCTGATGCGCAGGAATTTGCGAATCTGCGGCTCGTCGTCGATAAGCAGAATGGTGCTGGGGTTGCTGGTCATAGGAGGTCGTTATCGGCAGACGGTTGCGGGTGCAGCGGCAAGTGTAGGGTCAAGCTGGCGCCGCGCCCATCCAGACCGTCGCCGACCGTCACGCGGCCGCCATGGGCGCCGAGCATGCCTTGGCAAATGGCCAGGCCCAAACCGGTGCCCTGCCCGCCCCGGTCGCCTCGGGCGGCGGGTGTAGAACATGTCGAAAATCTTCGCCCGCTCGGCCTCGGGGAATACCCGGCCCTGATCGCTGACGCTGATGCGCAGCTCGCTGGCATCGCTGCTCACCGCCACGCGCAAGCGACCGTGGGCCGGCGAAAAGCGTGCGGCGTTTTCCAGCACGTTGATCAGCGCCTGTTCAATCAGCGCCGCGTGCACCCACAGCAGTGGCAGTTCGGCCGGCACTTCCGTTTCCACTTGCAACGGCGCCAGCAGCGGGCGCAGGCGTTGCAGGGCGCTGGCGACGATATCCACCGGCGCTACCCAATCACGCGCCAACTTCAGGCTGCCGTAGCCGAGGCGTGTCCATGTCGAGCAGGTTCTGGATATAGCGGTCCGGGCGCTCGGCTTCATCGCGGGTACTTTCCGGCAGTTCGATGCGATCGCTGTGGGGCAACTGGCCGTCCAGGGTCAGCAAACTGTCGATGGCGCCGCGCATGGCCGTCAGCGGCGTGCGCAGGTCGTGGGACACCGAGGCCAGCAAGGCGCTGCGCAATTGTTCGGTTTCGCCGTGCAGGCGCGCGGCCTCCAAGTCTTGCGCCAGTTGTGCGCGGGCCAGGGCCTGCCCCAGCGGCTGACCCAGGGCGCTGAGCAAACGCCGGCGTTCCATGGCCAGTGGTTGCTGGTCTTTGGGGCTGACGCCGAGCAACAGCAGCGGCCCGTCTTCGCCCGACAACGGCCACCACCACCAACGCCCACTCGGCAAGGTGTCGGTGCCCAGGCCGGCAGCCTGATCGTGTTGCCACGCCCATTCGGCCGCCATGCGCTCGGCATCGCTGAGCAAGCGCGACACGCCGCCCTCCACTTTCCACATGCCGTCATCGCTGCGCCCGAGCAGGCAGATTTCCACGTCGGTCCAGCTCGCCAGTTGCTGACTCGCCGCCAGCACTACGGCCTGACGGTCGGTGGCGGCGGTGAGCTTGCGCGACAGGTCGAGCAGCGCCGCCGTTTCACTCCTGGGTTTCACGCAGCGCCCGCAATTGTCGACGCTGTCGCGCGGCGAGGTTGCCGGTCAGGGCCGCCATGAGCAGGAAGAACAGCAGCGTCAGCACATCTTCGTGGCGGTGAATGGCCAACGAGAAATGCGGCGGAATAAACAGAAAGTCGTACGCCAGGAACGACAGCACCGCGCTCAGCAAAGCCGGGCCGGAACTGGTGCGCACGGCCACCAGCAACACGGCGGCCAGCAGCACCAAGGAAATATTCGGCAGCGGCAACACCTGCGCCACCGCCCACGCCACCAGCGTCGCCACGGCGGTAGCGGCCACGGCCAGCAGATAATCGCCGCGTTGCAACGGATGACGCGGCCGCAACGTACGCGTGCGTGGCACGGCGTCGCTATCGAGCACGCTGATTTCCAGGCCGTCGCCATGGCGCAACAAGCGCTGCGCGACGCCGGCACCGAGCCAGCGCTGACGGCTGCGGCCCACCAGAATCAGACCGGCGCGGCGCTCGGCGGCATGTTGAATCAGGGTTTTCGCCACCTCGCCGGCCCGCAGGCTGACCACTTCGCCGCCCAGGCGCTCGGCCAGTTGCTGCGCAGCCTGCAACCGCGCACGGGCCTGTTCGTCACGGGCGGCGCCGGTGTCGACATGCACCAGGCTCCAGGGCAAATGCCGACGCTCGGCCACCCGGCAGGCATGGCGCACCAAGCGCTCGGCCTGGGCGTCGGCATCAATGCCCACCAGCAACCGACCGCGCACCGCTGGCGCTTCTTGGCCGAGCTGGCGATAGCCCTGATTAAGGTCGGCATCCACCCGCGCGGCGGCGGTTTGCATCGCCAACTCACGCAGTGCGGTGAGGTTGGTCTGGCTGAAAAACGCATCAATGGCCGCACGCGCCTGCTCGGGCACGTACACCTTGCCGTCGCGCAGACGCTCCAGCAGCTCGCGCGGCGGCAGGTCGATCAACAGCAATTCGTAGGCTTCTTGCAGTACCCAGTCGGGCACGGTTTCGCGTACGTGCACGCCGGTGATGGACTGCACCTGGTCGTTCAGGCTTTCGATGTGCTGCACGTTGACGGTGGTGTACACGTCGATGCCGGCGGCGAGCAGGTCTTGCACATCCTGCCAGCGCTTGGCGTGGCGGCTGCCGGGGGCGTTGGTGTGGGCGAGTTCGTCGACCAGCACCAGTTTTGGCGGTTTTGCCAGCAGGCCGTCGAGGTCCAGTTCGGTGAGCTGCATGCCGCGGTAATCGAGGCGTTTTAACGGCTGTTGCGGCAGGCCCACCAGCAGGGCTTCGGTTTCTGCGCGGGAATGGGTTTCCACCACGCCGGCACGCAGGTCCACGCCCTGACGCAACTGGGCCTGGGCGGCCTGGAGCATGGCGTAGGTTTTGCCGACGCCGGGGGCGGCACCGAGAAATACCTTCAGGCGGCCTCGGCCGTTGGCGCTGTTGACCGCTGCCAGGAGGGCGTCGGCGCGTTCGCTGTTGCTCATGGGGCTCCGTTGGGTGGGATGTTGCGGTTATTTGAAGAACAATCTTTTTTCACTCTTTTGCGCGTGCGGGGATGACGGTGTATGTATGAAAAACCTCCGTCATCCTCGCGCACGCGGGGATCCAGAATGTTGCGACGTACACCGATCTATCCGAAAGCCTGGATCCCCGCGTTCGCGAGGATGACGGAGAAAGTATGAAAGACCTCCGTCATTCCCCGGCGCAGACGGCGGTCCGACGATTCGGAATCCAGAGTGTTGCGACTTACACCGATCCTTCCAAAACTCTGGATCCCCGCCTGCGCGGGGATGACGGAGGTTTTTATATAGATTCGTGTAGGAATACTTCGCCTTATGCCCCTCGCACCGTCATCCTCGCGCACGCGGGGATCCAGAATGTTGCGACTGACACCGTTCCATCCGAAAGCCTGGATCCCGAATTGTCGGACCACCGCCTTCGCGAGGAGGACGGAGAACGTATGAAAAACCTCCGTCATTCCCGCGCAGGCGGGAATCCAGAATGTTGCGACGTACACCGATCTATCCGAAAGCCTGGATCCCCGCGTTCGCGAGGATGACGGAGAACGTATGAAAAACCTCCGTCGTTCCCGCGAAGGCGGCGGTCCGACGATTCGGGATCCAGAATGCTGCGACTGACACCGTTCCATCCGAAAGCCTGGATCCAGAATCTCGCGCCTTACACCGCTCCATCCCAAACCCTCACCCCCGCGCACCCTACGTCTATTCCCCCTCCCCAGCCAGCGCCCTATTCAACGCCAACACATTCACCACCGCCGGCCCAATCAGCGGCCGGCTAACGTTCTGTTCAATCAACCGCTCCAGCGCCTTGCCATCGATATTCCTCGCCGCCGCAATTCGCGCGATCTGGTACTGCGCCGCCGCCACCGGCAGGTCCGGGTCCAGGCCGCTGGCGGAGGTGGTGACCAGCGCCATGGGCACGGCGCCCTGCCCGGCCACGGCGAGTTTTTCGCTGTCGCCGGTTATTCTGCTCGCGCAGCGCCGGATTGCTGGGGGCCAGGTTGCTGGCGCCGCTGGAGACGGTGGCAAAGCTACCGGCCGAAGGGCGCGATTGGAACCACTGCGCGCCGTCGAATGGCTGGGCGATCAGGCTGGAGCCGCGCAGGCGGCCCTGGCTGTCGTGAATCAGGCTGCCGTTGGCCTGGTCGGCGAAGGCCAGTTGGGCCACTCCGGTCACTGCCAGCGGATACGCCACGCCGGTGAGTACGGTCATCAAGGCAATCAGACTTACCGCAGGACGCACATAGCTGTTCATTTCGTTTCTCCAAAAACCTGGCTTCACGCCAGGCCGATACTGGTCAGTAACAGGTCGATCAACTTGATGCCCACAAACGGCGCCACCAGCCCGCCAACCCCGTAAATCAGCAGGTTGCGGCGCAGCAGGCTGGCAGCGTCAACGGCTTCCACCCGCACCCCGCGCAGGGCCAGCGGCACCAGGGCGATGATGATCAGGGCGTTGAAGACGATGGCTGAAAGAATCGCGCTCTGCGGGCTCTGCAGGTGCATCACGTTAAGCACGCCCAGTTGCGGATAAATGCTGGTGAACAGCGCCGGCAGAATGGCGAAGTACTTGGCCACGTCGTTGGCGATGGAAAAGGTGGTCAGCGCGCCACGGGTTACCAGCAGTTCCTTGCCCACTTGCACCACGTCCAGCAGCTTGGTCGGGTCGGAGTCGAGGTCCACCAGGTTGGCGGCTTCGCGGGCGGCCTGTGTGCCGTCGTTCATGGCCATGCCGACGTCCGCCTGGGCCAGCGCCGGGGCGTCGTTGGCGCCGTCGCCGCACATGGCGACCATCTTGCCATCGGCCTGCTCGGCACGAATACGCGCCAGTTTTTTCTCCGGTGTGGCTTCGGCAATCACGTCGTCCACCCCCGCTTCGGCGGCGATGGCGGCGGCGGTCAGCGGGTTGTCGCCGGTCACCATCACGGTGCGAATGCCCAGCTGACGCAGCTCGGCAAAGCGTTCGCGAATGCCAGGCTTGACCACGTCTTTCAAATGGATGGCGCCGAGCAGCTTGCCGTCGGCGCACACCAACAACGGCGTGCCGCCGCTTTGGGCGATCTTGTCGATCTCGCGGGACAGCACGGCCGGCATTTCACCGCGCGACATGCCGATAAAGGCCAACAAGGCATCCACGGCACCCTTGCGGTAGATGTGGCCTTCGAAATCCACACCCGACAACCGCGTCTCGGCGCTGAACGGCACGGCATGCACCGCGTCGCGCACCGGCTCGTTCATCGGATGCAGACCGCGCAGGTACTCGACAATCGATTTGCCTTCCGGCGTGTCATCGGCCAGCGAGGCCAGCAACGCGCCTTCAGCCAGGGCTTTGCCGGTGATGCCCGGCGCGGCGTACAGGGCGCTGCAACGGCGGTTACCGAAGGTGATGGTGCCGGTTTTATCCAGCAGCAACACATGCACATCGCCCGCTGCTTCCACGGCGCGACCGGATTTGGCGATCACGTTCAGGCGCACCAGACGGTCCATACCGGCAATGCCGATGGCCGACAACAGCCCGCCAATGGTGGTGGGAATCAGCGTTACCAGCAGCGCTACCAGAAACACCAGCGGCAAGGCGCCACCGGAATAAATGGCGAACGGCTGCAAGGTGACGACCACCAGCAGGAAGATCAGCGTGAGGCCGATCAGCAAGATATCCAGCGCCACTTCGTTAGGGGTTTTCTGCCGTTTGGCGCCTTCCACCAGGGCGATCATGCGGTCCAGCGTGGACTCGCCAGGGTTAACGCTGATGCGCACCAGCAGCCAGTCGGAGACCACGCGGGTGTTGCCGGTGACGGCCGAGCGGTCGCCGCCGGATTCACGAATCACCGGCGCCGATTCGCCGGTAATCGCCGCTTCGTTAACGGCGGCGATGCCTTCGATGACCTCGCCGTCGCCGGGAATCAGTTCGCCGGCTTCAACCCGCACCACTTCGCCTTTGCGCAGCGAGGCAGCCGGCACGGTTTCGAAGGTGCCGTTTTGCAAGCGGCGGCGTGCGGAAAGACCTTGGGTGCCGGCACGCAAACTGTCGGCGCGGGCCTTGCCACGGCCTTCGGCCAGGGCTTCAGCGAAGTTGGCGAACAGCACCGTGAACCACAGCCATACGGCGATTTGCACGGCGATAAAAGTGGGCACCGGCTGGCCCGGCAAGGCGCACAACACGGTGGTGAAAATGGCGGTGAGTTCTACCACCAGCATCACCGGCGAGCGCACCAGTTGGCGTGGGTCGAGTTTGACGAAGGCTTGCACTATCGCCGCCTGCCACTGCTTGCGCGGCGTGGCCGGCGCGCTCGGTACTTGCAAGGGCTGAGTCTTGGCGTTCATGGCGATTCCTAATTAATGACCGAGCAGGCTGAGGTGTTCGGCCACCGGCCCCAGGGCCAATACCGGCAGGAAGGTCAAACCACCCACCAGCAAGATGGTGATGATCAGCAGGCTGACAAACAGCGGGCCGTGCGTGGGGAAACTGTTCTGCCCCACCGGCACCCGGCGCTTGGCCGCCAGGCTGCCGGCAATCGCCAGCACCGGCAGGATGTAGCCGAAGCGCCCGAGCAACATGGCCAGGCTGAGCATCAGGTTGTGGAACGGCGTGTTCGAACTGAAGCCGCCAAACGCCGAGCCGTTGTTGGCCGTGCCGGAGGTGTAGTTGTAAAGAATCTGGCTCAGGCCATGGGCGCCGGGGTTGCTCACCGAGGCGTTGGCAAACGGCAGCACGGCAGTCAGCGCGCCCAGCACCAGCACGCCCAGCGGCATGACCAGCAAGGTCAGCACCAGTAAACGCACTTCGCGGGCTTCGAGTTTCTTGCCGAGGTATTCCGGCGTGCGGCCGACCATCAGGCCGCAGAGGAACACGGCAATCAGCACGAACAGCAACATGCCGTAGAGGCCGGCCCCGACGCCGCCGAAAATCACCTCGCCGACCATCATGTTGAACATCGGCACCATGCCGCCCAGGGCGCTGAAGCTGTCGTGCATCGAGTTCACCGAACCGCTGGACGCCGCCGTGGAGGCCACCGCCCACAGCGCCGAAGCGCCAATGCCGAAGCGGCTTTCCTTGCCTTCCAGCGAGCCGCTTTGCTCGATGTTCAGGCCGGCCAGCGCCGGGTTCGGTTGCAGCTCGCTGTACAGCGTCACGCCAACGCCGAGCACCAGCAGAATCAGCATGCAGGCGAGAATCGCGCGGCTCTGGCGCAGGTCTTTGACGTAGTGGCCGAAGGTGAATACCAGCGCGGCTGGAATCAGCAGAATGGAGGCCATCTCGAACAAGTTGCTCCACACCGTCGGATTCTCGAACGGGTGCGCCGAGTTCACGCCAAAGAAGCCGCCGCCGTTGGTGCCCAGTTGCTTGATCGCAATCTGGCTGGCCGCCGGGCCGAACGGCAGGCTTTGTTCGCCGCCTTGCAGGGTGGTGGCGTCCAGGTAATGGCTGAAGGTTTGCGGCACGCCCTGCCAGACCAGGAAAACCGCCAGGGCGATGCACAACGGCAGCAAGACGTAGAGCGTGCCGCGGGTGAGGTCGACCCAGAAGTTGCCCAGCGTCTGACTGGAACCACGAGAGATGCCACGGCATAGCGCCACCAGCACAGCCAGACCTGTGGCGGCGCTGACAAAGTTCTGCACGCCAAGGCCGACCATCTGACTGAAATAACTCAAGCTGGCTTCGCCGCTGTAGGCCTGCCAGTTGGTGTTGGTGACAAAGCTCACCGCCGTGTTGAACGCCAGCGTCCACTCCAGACCCGGCATATGCTGCGGGTTCAGGGGCAGCACGCCTTGCAGCAGCAAGATGGCGAACAACAACAGCAAGCCGGCCAGGTTGAAGGCCAGCAGCGACAAGGTGTACGTCTTCCAGTCCTGCTCTTGCTTGGCATCCACGCCCGCAACGCGGTAGCCGAAGCGCTCCACCGGCTGCAACACCGGCGAAAGCCAGGTACGCTCGCCCTCCATCACCCGAAAGAAAAAGCGCCCCAACCACGGTGCCGGCAACAGCACCAATGCGAAGAACGCCACCAGCAATAAAACGACATGACTGTCCATTGGCGGCTCCTCAACTACGCCCGGCGCGCAACAGCGCAACCAGCAGGTAAATGAACAGTCCGCTGGCCAACAGCAGGGACAACCCGTCCAGAAGATGCATGGATATTTCTCCGTCATACGGCGACTGCCGCTTAGGGAGGATTGTCCGCAGGGGGGCGTAAAGGGACGAGATGCGAAGGCGGGCTTGGGCGTAAAGAACGCGTAAAAAACGCAACGGCTTTGCTCCCCTCGCCCGCTCGCGGGAGAGGGGCCGGGGGTGAGGGCAAAACAAACGCAACGGCTCTGCACCCCTCGCCCGCCTGCGGGAGAGGGGACGGGGTGAGGGGCAAGACAAACGCAACCGCCCCCCTCACCCCAACCCTCTCCCCGAGGGGCGAGGGAGCTTGATCGGAGACGTTTTCGGATTGTGTGTTGCCCGGCTACGCTTTGGGTTTTGTTTCGCGCCTAACGTAGATTCCGCGCTCTAACCCCCGGCATCCTCGCGCATGCGGGGATCCAGAGTCCTGAGCCGGATGCATATGGCACGGACGGCGGTATTCATTACCGCGTGCGCTGAACGTTTTGTTTCGCGCCTTACGCGCGAGTTTCTTTTTCCAGTCGACGAAAAAGAAACCAAAAGTCTTGCTCCTACCTTGGCCCTACGCTGCGCTCCGGGTCCCCTCGCTCCGTCGCCACCCGGGGGCCGTCACAACGGGCCATCCATGGCCCGATGTTCCTTTCGCGGCTCCCGGCCGCTCAACCCCCTACGCGTCGACTCCACTCGGCCTGCGATGAATGGGGCGGGTAGATCACAAGCTAGATCAAAAGCGGTGGATCAAAAGCCAGGTCAAAAGCCAGGTCAAAAGCTGTAGAACAACATCAAAAACTCGCGGCTAAAGCCGCTCCCACAGGGTCGGCATTGGCTTTGGGAGCGGCTGTAGCCGCGATGTTTTGATCTACATCGCTTCAAACCGCGCCATCAAATCACTCACCCGCTCGGCCTTCTGTTCCACCACGGCCTGGCTGTCCAGCCCTTCCACGTATTCGGCCAACTCGGCCACCGAGCTGCATTCGAACATGGCCCGCAGCGGCACGTTGCGTTGCAGCACGGTTTGCATCCGTGAGGCGATTTGTGTGGCGAGCAGGGAGTGCCCGCCCAGTTCGAAGAAGTTGTCGTGCACGCCGACTCGCTCAAGCTTCAGCACCTGTGCCCAGATGTCGGCCAGTTGCCTTTCAAGGTCGGTACGCGGTGCGACGTAGTGTTGGTTCGGTGCAAGCCCAAGCTCCAGAGCCGGCAAGGCGTTGCGGTCGAGTTTGCCGTTGGTGTTGAGTGGCAGGCGGTCGAGCAGTTGCCAGTGCAGCGGCACCATGTAGTCCGGCAGGTCGGCGCGTAGGCGTTGTTTGATCGGGTCGAACCACGCAGCGGGGTCATGCACGGGCGCAGTCGGCACGAGATAGCCGACCAGGTATTTGCCAGTCGGACCTTCTTGCACGGCGACGGCAGCATCTCGTACGTCGGCCTGTTCATGCAGCCGCGCTTCGATTTCGCCGAGTTCGATACGGAAGCCGCGAATTTTTACTTGATGGTCGATACGCCCAACATATTCCAGCAGGCCGTCGGCCCGACGCCGGGCCAGGTCGCCGCTGCGGTATAGGCGTTCGCCTGGGGCAAAGGGGTTGGGAACGAAGGCTTGGGCGGTGCGTTGCGGGTCGCCGACGTAGCCGCGGCCGACGCCCGTGCCGGCGATGCACAGTTCGCCTACCGCACCGAGCGGCACCAGTTCCAAGGCGTCGTCCAGCAGGTACAGGCGGTTGTTGTCGGTGGGGCTGCCGATGGGCAGGTAGGTGCTTTGGGTGGAGGCTGCATCGACGCGGAAAAACGCGACGTCATCCGAACACTCGGCCGGCCCGTAGGCGTTTACCAGGCCGACGTTGGGGTAGCGTTGCAGCCATTGGCGCGCCAGTTCCGGTGGCATCGCTTCGCCGGTGGGCAGCATCCAGCGCAGGTTTTCGAGCGGCTGGGCGATGTCTTCGGCAAGCATGCCCTGGATCAGCGACGGCACGCTTTCCAGCACGCTGATGTGCTGCTCGGCGACATGCGCCAGCAGCGCCTGCGGGTCGTGGGCGATGGTGTTGGGCACGATGGCCACGCGCGCGCCAAACAGCGGCGCGGCGAGGAATTGCCAGACGGAAATGTCGAAGCTTTGCGAGGCGGTTTGCGCGATCACATCGTCGCTGCCGAGGTTCAGGTACGGCACTTTGCTCAGTTGGTTGTTGAGCATGCCGGCCTGCTCGACCATCACGCCTTTGGGCAAACCGGTGGAGCCCGAGGTGTAGATCACGTAGGCCAGGTTGTTTGGCGCGCTGTAGATGCCGGGGTTGCGGTCCGGCCAGGCGCTTTCATGTATTTCCTCCCATACCAGCAAGCGCGGACGGCCGCCGCAGCCGAGTTCTTCCAGCAGCTGCATGGCCTGTTCGCGGCAAGCGCGGGTGCACACCAGTACCGGCGTGCGGCTCAGTTCGATGATCCGCGTCAGCCGTTGCACGGGGTGGCTGGGGTCCAGCGGCAGGTAGCCGGCGCCGGCTTTGAAGCTGCCGACGATCATGCCCAGCAGTTCCAGGCTCCGCTCGGCCAGCAGCGCTACCGGCTGGTCGAGGCGCACGCCGGCAGCAATCAAGGCGTGGCCGAGACGGTTGGCGCACCCGTTCAGTTGCTCATAGGTCCATTGCTGATCCAGGCAACTGGCGATGACGCGGTGCGGCGCGGCGGCCACCTGTGTTTCGAACAGCCGTGCGTAGCCTTGCTCCAGCGGATAGGCGCGCTCGCTGGTGTTGCAGTCGACGGTCAGCAGGCGCCGTTCGCTCTCGCCCAGTAAGGGCAGCTCGGCCATGTCGCCGTGGAAATGCTCAGCCAGGGCCAGCAGCAGCCGTTTGAATTCGGCGAGCAAGCGTTCGATGGTCGCCGCGTCGAAGTAGCGCTGATCGTAGGAAAGGTGCAGGCCCAAATCATCGCCCGGGTAACACACCACGGTGAGCGGGAAGTTGGTGTGCGTGCGGCCCGAGTCGGAGGTGGCGTTCAGGCTTTGCGCCTGGTCGAGCACGGTGGTTTCCACCGGGGCGTTTTCGAACACGAACAGGCTGTCGAACAGCGGCTGGCCTTTGGGCAATTCGCTGCATTCCTGAATTGCCACCAGCGGCAGGTATTCGTGCTCGCGCAGGTCCATGTTGCTGGCGAACAAGCCGTGCAGCCAGTCGCGCACGCTGAGCGGTTGCCCGGCGGCCGGCAGTTTCACCCGCAGGGCCACGCTGTTGATAAACAGCCCGACGGTGCGCTGCATGGCGGGCATGCCGACCGGGCGACCGGCCACCGTGACGCCAAACAGCACGTCGCGCTCGCCGCTGTAACGGCGCAGCACCAGCGCCCAGGCGGCTTGGGCAAAGGTGTTAACGGTGAGTTGGTGGCGCTGCGCCAATTCGCGCAAGTGCGCGCCTTCGCTCGGTTGCAAACGGGTGTAGCAATCGCCGACCAACATGCCGCCGTTGTCACCACTGTGGTCGTGGGCGATGGGCCGGTCGCTGGGGATATACGTGCGGCGCTCGAAGCCCGCCAGGTTGCTTTGCCACCACTGCCGCGCCTGATTGAGATCCTGGCGTTGCAGCCAGCTGATGTAGTCGCGGTAACGCGGCGCCTCGGGCAATTGCGGTGCGCGTTGTTCGCCGAGGGCGCTGTAGATTTCAAAGAAATCGCTCATCAGCAAGCCCCGGCACCAGGCGTCGATGAGGATGTGGTGGTTGCTCATCATGAACCAGTAGCGCTGCTCCTCCAGCTTGATCAGGCGCAGGTGGAAGGGCGGACGGTTGAGCAAGTCGAAGCCCGCTTCACGCTCGCGTTTGTGCAGGGCTTGCAGGCGCGTTTCATGCTCGTGTTCGGGCAAGGCGCTCCAGTCGAGCAGCTCCAGGTCGGCGGCGCCGGGTTTATGAATGATCTGCAGCATGGCCTCGCCGGCGTTCCAGGCGAACGAGGCGCGCAGCGCTTCATGGCGCGCGACCACAGCCTGCCAGGCGCGGGCGAAACGCTCAGGGTCCAGGACGCTGTTGATGCGGTAGCGATCCTGCATGTAATAGATGCCGGTGCCCGGTTCCAGCAGCGTGTGCAGCAGCAGCCCTTCCTGCATGGGCGTGAGCGGGTACAGGTCGTCGATGTCTGTGACCGGCACGGGCAGATTGTCGAGTTGGTGTTGGCTCAGGTGCGCGAGCGGGAAGTCGGAGGGCGTAAAGCCGCCATTGCCGGCTTGCAGGCAATGGTCGATGACGCTGTGCAGTTCATCGATCAGCGCCTCGGCCAACTCCTGAACCGCGCTGGCGTCGTAGCGTTCGCGGCTGAAGGTCCAGCGCAACTGCAACTCACCGTTAGACACCTGGCCGTCGATACTCAGCTCGTTGGCCAGTGGCGCCAGCGCGCTGTGGATAGCCCCGGGACTGTCTTGCAGCAAGGTGAACAGGCCATCGGTGCCGGCATCAAGTTGGCCAAGGTAGTTGAAGGTGACCCTGGCTTCGGGCAACTCGCTAATGGCGGCGCGGCTGACGGAATCGGCGAGGTAACGCAATACGCCATAGCCCAGGCCTTTGTGCGGCACGCTGCGCAGGTGTTCCTTGGTGGCTTTGATGGCGGTGGCGAGGTCGACGTGATGGTCGATGCGCAGCGGATAAGCGCTGGTAAACCAGCCGACGCTGCGGGTTAGGTCGAGGTCGTCGAATAGCGCTTCGCGGCCATGGCCTTCAAGTTGAATCAGCGCCGAAGTCTGCCCGGTCCACTGGCACAGCACGCGGCTGAGCGCGGTCAGCAGCAGGTCGTTGACCTGGGTGCGATAGGCCGCGGGCGCCTGCGTCAGCAACTGGCCGGTGCGTTCGGCACTCAGGCGCACAGTGACGGTTTCGGCATCGCGTTCAAGGTTGCTGCCCGCGCGGCGAACGCCGGGCAAATCACCGCCCCTGCCCGCCCACTTCTGCCGCTGCCACCAGCGCAGTTCTTCGCGCAGCGACTCGCTGCTGGCATAAGCGCCGAGGCGCGCGGCCCATTCGCCCATGGCGCTGGTTTTGGCCGGCAGTTGCGGTTCTGTTTTGCCGCTTAGCAACTGCTCATAAGCCGATTGCAAATCATCGAGCAGCACGCGCCACGACACGCCATCGACCACCGTGTGATGAATCGCCAGCAGCAGTTTTTGCCCGTCCACCAGAACGGCACGCAGCAGCGGGCCGCGCTCAAGGTCGAGGCTGCGCTGGGCTTTTTCAAACAGCGCGGGCGCTTGCTCGGCGCTGGTCTGCCAGAGCAGCGCGTCGTCACCGGTCTGCTCGCGGTAAAACGCGCGCCATTGGCCATCGGCATTGGTAAAGCGCAGGCGCAAGGCGTCGTGCTGCTGCACCACACGCTGCACGCTGCGCTGCAACAGGTCGGCGTCCAGCGGCTGCTGCGTGTGCAGCACCAGCGCCTGGTTCCAATGGTTGCGCTCGGCCATGTCGCGACCGAAGAACCAGTGCTGAATGGGCGTGAGTGCAGCCTCGCCGCTCAAGGCGCCCTGCTCGCTCAGCACCTGCTGCTGATGCGTGGCGACGCTGGCGAGCGCTTGCACGGTCTGGTGCTGGAACAGGTCGCGCGGGCTGAAGTGGATGCCTTGTTGGCGTGCGCGGCTGACCACTTGAATGGACAAGATCGAGTCGCCGCCCAATTCGAAAAAGTTATCCGCCAGGCCCACTTGCTGCACGTTGAGCACGTCGCGCCAGATCGCTGCCAGGCGCTGTTCCATGGCGCTGCGTGGGGCTACGAACTGCTGACGGTTTTGTTCCAGGTCGGGCGCGGGCAAGGCGCAGCGTTCGACCTTGCCGTTGGCGGTCAGCGGCAGGCTCGGCAGCAGCACGGTGAAGGTCGGCAGCATATGCTCCGGCAATTGCGCCAGCAGGTGAGCTTTGAGGCTGTCGCGCAGGGTTTGCTGGTGTTCGCTGTCGGCATCTGCCAAGCCGGTGCCGATATAGGCGACCAGCTGTTTGCCGCTGGGGCCATCCAGCGCCAGCACCACACACTCGTTGACCTCGCGGTGTTCGAGCAGGCGCGCTTCGATCTCGCCCAGCTCGATACGAAAGCCGCGCACCTTCACTTGCTGGTCGATACGGCCCACGTATTCCAGTTGCCCATCGGCGCGTTGCCGCACCAAGTCGCCGGTGCGGTACAAGCGCCCGCCTGCGCCACTGTTGGCAAACGGGTTGGGCACGAAACGCTCGGCAGTCAGGGCCGGCCGCGCGTGATAACCACGGGCCAGGCCGGCGCCGCCGATATACAGCTCGCCGGTGGAACCGGGCGGCACCAGCGCCAGATCAGCGTCCAGCACATAAGCAGTACGCGCGCCCACAACGCGGCCAATCGCCACGCTGCTGGCGCCTTCGGGCAGGTGCTCCGGCGCCAGGCTGGCGAGCGGCATCACCACCGTTTCCGTCGGCCCGTAAGCGTTGAAGAACTGCACGGGTGCGAAACCTGCGCGAATGCGTTGCAGGTGCTCGCCGGTCAGCGCCTCGCCGCCGGTAATGCACAGGCGCACCGGCAGCTGTTCGCCACGGCTGGCCAGCCATTGCGCCAACTGGCTGCCGTAGCTGGGGGTGAAGCCGAGGATGGTGACGCGGTGCTGGCGGATCAGCGTGCAGATTTCCTCGGCGCCCCATTGGCCCTGCGCCTGCAGCACCACTTCGGCGCCACACAGCAGCGGCGTGAGCAGGCGCTCGCTGGCGGCGTCGAAGTTAATGGAATACACGTGCAGCTCGCAGTCGTCGCTGCGCATGCCGAAGTGGGCAATCACCGCGCGGCAGTGCATGGCCATTTCACCGTGACTGACGGCGACGCCTTTGGGCTTGCCGGTGGAGCCGGAGGTGTAAATCAGATACGCCTGATGCAGCGGCGAGCTGAGGTCGGCCGGGGCATGGCTGGGGTAGTCGGCGAGTTTGAGTTCATCCAGGCAACCGAGCACCACATCGCCCGGCAAGTCGCCCAGCGTGGCGAGCCAGTCGGCGTGACCGAGCAGCAGCGCAATGCCGCTGTCTTCGACCATGTAATGCAGGCGCTCCGGCGGGTACTCCGGGTCCAGCGGCACATAGGCGCCGCCGGCTTTGAGAATGGCCAGCAGGCCGACGACCAAGTCGGTGGAACGCGGCAACGCCAGGCCAACCCGCACTTCCGGGCCGACGCCACTGGCGCGCAGCCAATGGGCCAGGCGGTTGGCCTGGGCGTCGAGTTCGGCGTAGGTCAGCGTGTGTTCGCCCACGCTCAGCGCCCGCGCGTCTGGTGTTGCGGCGGCTTGCGCGGCGAATAGGTGATGCACGGTCGCGTCCAGTGCGTGCTCACCGGGTTCTTCCCCGAGATTGTCTAGCAGTGCGTGCTGTTCGGCCGCCGACAGCAGCGGCAATTCGGCGAGGCGCTGCTGCGGCTGATCGACCATCGCCTGCACCAGATTGACCAGATGCTCGGCCATACGCGCGATGCGCGGCTCGTCGAACAAATCGCAGCTGTAGGTAAAGCAGCAGCCCAGGCGATGGTCGAGGTCGGTGACTTCCAGGTTGAGGTCGAACTTGGTCGCCCGCGCATCGTTGGCGAGGTATTCCACGGTCATGCCGGCCAGCGTGCGGGTTTGCTGGAATTCCCAGCGCTGCACGTTGCACATCACCTGAAACAGCGGGTTGTAGGCGGCGCTGCGTGGCGGTTGCAGCGCGTCGACCAGATGATCGAACGGCAGGTCTTGATGGGACTGGCCTTCGATAACGGTGTGGCGAACCTGTTCCAGCAATTGCTCCACGCTGAATTGTCCATCGACCTGACAACGCAGCACCTGCGTATTGAGAAACGCGCCAATCAGCCCTTCACTTTCAGGGCGAATACGGTTGGCCACCGGCGCGCCAATGCGCAAGTCAGTTTGCCCGCTGTAGCGATGCAGCAACGCGGCCAGAGCGGCGGTCATGGTCATAAATAACGTCAGGCCATGGGCGGCATTAAAGGCGCGCAAGCGTTCGGCCAACGCGGGGGCGAAGTCGAAGCGGTACAACTCGCCGCGATGACTTTGCCGCGACGGGCGCGGGCGGTCGCTGGGCAATTCGAGCACGGGGTGTTCGTGGCCGAGCTGAGCTTTCCAATAGCTGAGCTGACGGTCCCGCTCGCCGGCTTCCATCCACTGACGCTGCCACTGGCTGTAGTCGAGGTATTGCACCGGCAGCGGCGCCAATGGCGACTCGTTTCCCTGCACAAAAGCCTCGTACAACGCTGCCAGTTCACGGGCGAAAATATCCATCGCCCAGCCTTCGGTGGCGATGTGGTGCAGCGTCAGCGCCAGGTAATGCTCGTGCGCGGCGCACTTGATCAGCGTGGCGCGTAGCAGTGGTCCGGTTTCCAGATTGAAGGGCTGGTGGGCATCGGTGTCGGCGAAGTGCTGCAAGCGCTGGGTGCGCTCGGCGGCGTCGAGCGCGGAGAAATCCTGCCAACCCAGGCGCAGGTTGGACTGCGGCGAAACCTGCTGATGAGCAATGCCGTCGCTGCTCGGAAAGGTGGTGCGCAGGGTTTCGTGACGTTCGATCAGCGCCTGCAAGGCCGCCTCGAAACAGTCGACGTCTAGCGCCCCACTAAACCTGGCCAGACCGCCGACGTTGTAGGCCGGGCTGTCCGGTTCCAGTTGCCAGAGAAACCACATGCGCTGCTGCGAATAGGACAGCGGCTGCGGCTGCGTGCGGTCGAGGATGGCGATGCTCTGTTGACTGTTGCGCTGCCCGCTGGCCTGCACCGCCGCGACCTGCGCGCTAAACCCTGCAAGCGTGCTGGCTTCAAATAACGCCCGCAGCGGCAGCTCGACGTCGCAGGCCTGGCGCACGCGGGAAACGATTTGCGTGGCCACCAGAGAATGGCCGCCCAGCTCGAAGAAATCATCGGCAAGGCCAACCTGCTCAAGCCCCAGCACCTCGCGCCAGATGGCGGCGACCTGCACCTGCAACGGTGTGCTCGGCTCGATGTGTTGACGCTGCTGTACGACGGGTTCGGGCAGCGCTTGGCGATCGAGTTTGCCCGCCGGGCTCAGGGGCATTTTTGCCAGCCGCAGCAAGTGCGCCGGCACCATATAGTCCGGCAATTGCGCGGCCAGCGCGGCGAGCAACCGGGCGGATTGTTCGGCCTCGTTTTCAGCCGTGGTGCCGGTGTAATAGCCGACCAGTTGCGCGCCGGCATGGCCTTCGCGAACGAACACCACGGCCTGCCCAACGCCAGCCTCGGCCAGCAGCCGCGCCTGAATCTCTTCCGGCTCGATGCGAAAACCGCGCAGCTTCACTTGCTGGTCAAGACGGCCCAAATACTCCAGCGCGCCATCGGCGCCCCAGCGCGCCTGGTCGCCGGTGCGGTACAAGCGCGCCCGGCTCGCCCAGCGGATCGGCGACAAAGCGCTCGGCCGTCAGCCCCGGCGCCCGAGGTAGCCGCGGGCCAGGCCGGCGCCACCAATGCACAGCTCGCCGGCAACGCCGACGGGCACCGGTTGCAGCTCGGCATCCAGCACATGGCAACTCACATTGCCCAACGGCCGGCCGATGGGCGAGCGCTCGCCGTCGCCGATCTGGCAGTGCCAATGGGTGACGTTGATAGCGGTTTCGGTCGGGCCGTAGCGGTTGTGCAACGCCACCTGTGGCAACGCCGCCAAGACGCGGTCACGCAAGGCAGCGGGCAAGGCTTCGCCACCGCTGAACAGTCGGCGCAGGCTGGTGCACTGCGTCACATCCGGCTCCTGCACAAACAGCTGCAGCAGCGGCGGCACGAAGTGCAAGGTGGTCACGCCAAACTCGCGCACCAGCTGCACCAGGCGCTGAGGATCGCGGTGCTCGCCGGGCGCGGCCAGCAGCAAGCGGGCGCCAGTAATCAGCGGCCAGAAGCATTCCCACACCGATACATCGAAACTCACCGGCGCCTTTTGCATCAGCACATCGCTGGCATCCAGCGCGTAGGTGCGTTGCATCCAGTTCAGGCGCTCGGCCAGCGCTGCGTGGGTAACGCCGACGCCCTTGGGTTGGCCGGTGGAACCGGAGGTGTAAATCACATAGGCCAGGTTGTCACCGCTCACGCCCGACACCAGCGCGGCGCAGGGCTCGCTGTCCTCCTCCAGCGCGTCCAGCTCCAGCACTTGAATGCCGCTCGGCACGGCCAGGGTTTGTGCGAGGTGACGTTGCGTCAGCAGCAGCTTCGCGCCACTGTCGTGGAGCATGAACGCCAGGCGCTCGGCCGGATAATCGGCATCCAGCGGCACATAGGCGCCGCCGGCTTTGATGATCGCCAGCAAGCCGATCAGCAACTGCGGCGAGCGTTCGGCGGCAATGGCGACGCACACATCCGCGCCAACGCCGAGGCCGCGCAACCTGTGGGCCAGGCGGTTGGCCTGGGCGTGCAAGTCTGCGTAACTCAGGCTGCCGTTTTGCCAGAGCAGCGCCGTGTGCTCGGCGTTGTAGTGCGCCAGCCATTCGGGCAGCAATTGCTGAGCTGTCGGCATCGGCGCACGACTCCACTCGGCCAGTTGCTGCTGTTCGGCGGCGCTGATTATTTCCAACGCGCCGAGGTTGATGTCTGGCTGCTCCGCCACCTGCTGCAACAAGCTGACCATACGCTCGGCGAGGCGCTCGATGCTGGCAGCGTTGAACAGTTCGTCGGCATAGTCGAATGCCAACGTCAGGCGCCCACGGGCGTCTTCTTCGCTGTGCAGTTGCAAGTCGAACTTGGCTTCGCGGCTGTGCCACGGCAGTTCCTGGGCGAGCAAACCGGGCAGCCGACGCAGGCTGCCGAGGTCGCGCTGCTGGTGGTTGAACATCACCTGAAACGGCGTTTCGCCACCGAGCGCGTGCACCACCTGATCGAACGGCACGTCTTGATTGGCTTGTGCGTGCAAGGTGGCGGCGCGGGTGTTTTCCAGCACGTCGGTGAAGCGCTGGCGGGGGTCGAGCTGGGCGCGCAGCACCAGCGTGTTGATAAAGAAGCCGAGCAAACCCTGGGTTTCCAGGCGCTGACGGTTGGCGCCGGGCACGCCGATGCGCACGTCGGTTTGCCCGGTATGACGCAGCAGCAGGGTTTGGAAACTGGCGAGCAGCAGCATAAACAGCGTGGCGTTCTGGCCGTTGGCGACCTGGCGCAGGCGCTGGCTCAGGGCGTCGTCCAGCTTGAAGCGATAACGCGCGGCACTGTGGCGGCGCTGGTGGCTGCGGGGTTGGTCGAGGGGCAATTGCAGGGCCGGCGCCTCATCGGCCAGGTGCGCAGCCCAATAGTCGAGCTGGCGCTGCCCTTCCCCGCTTGCCAGCCACTGGCGCTGCCAACTGGCGAAGTCGGCGTAGCCCAGCGGCAGCACCGGCAAGTCGGCCGGCCGGCCGCCGCAGGCTTCGGCGTACAGGCGGGCAAATTCGTCGAGCAGAATATTCAGCGACCAACCGTCGGCCACGATGTGGTGCAGGGTTACCATCAACTGCTGCTCATCATCGGCGAGGCGCAACAGCGTCACGCGCAGCAGCGGGCCGGTGGTGAGGTTGAACGGTGCGCTGGCCTCCTGCTCCCGTTCGCGGGCGGCCTGCTCGGTTTGCGCAGTGCCGCTCAGGTGGCGAAGGTCGATATCCCGAACGTGCAGCGTGGCATCGGGCTGCACGCGTTGCAGGGCCTGGCCGTCGCGCTCGAGGAACACCGTGCGCAGCGCTTCGTGGCGCTGAATCAGGCGCGCAAAGCTGGCGTGCAGGGCGTGGTCATCCACTTCGCCGCGCAGGTGCAGGCCGCCCGGAATGTTGTAGGCGGCGCTGGTGGGGTTCAGTTGCCAGAGGAACCACAGGCGATTTTGTGCGGGCGATTGCGGCAGATCCTGGTTGCGCGATAGCCGGGTTATCGCATCGACTTTGCCGCCGCCGAGGGCGATGTGTTCGGCCACGTTGTGGGTAAAGCCAGCAAGGTTTGGGCTTTCAAACAAGTCGCGCAATTGCAGGTTGATGCCCAGCTGTTCACGCAACTGAGCCATAACCTGCGCGGCAGAAATTGAGTCGCCGCCGAGCAGGAAAAAGTTGTCGGCGCCGCTGACGCTAGGTACGTGCAGATGCTCGGCCCAGACGGCAGCGATCTGTTGTTCAAGCCCTGCGGCACCTGGCGTTTCGCCCGTTTTCTTGGCTTCAGCCGAGGGAAAATGCGCGTAGCTGTCGAGGCTGCCATCGGCCAGGCCGAGCGCGCACGCCGAACGCTGCAACTTGCCGCTGGAGGTTTTCGGCAAGGCGCCGGGGTTGAGCAACACCACCGCCTGCGGCGCTTGCTGATACGCCCCGGCGACGGCCTGGCGAATGGCATTTATTACCTCGTCGGCGGGCACATTTTTCTGCACGCTGCGGCCGATTTCGGCGGCGACGCCGATGCCCTCTTCGCCGTTATGGCGCGCGGCAAACGCCGCCACCCGCCCTTTGCGCACATGGGCCACTTCGGTTTCGACGGTGCGCTCGATGTCCTGCGGGTACAGGTTTTGGCCGCGCACGATCAGCATGTCTTTCAGCCGACCGCTGACAAAAAGCTCGCCGTTGCGCAAGGCGCCGAGGTCGCCGGTGCGCAGCCAGGTTTGGCCGTCTTGCTGGATAAATGTCTCGGCGCTGGCGTGCGCATTGCGCCAGTAACCGTGGGCGATGCTCGGGCCGCTGGCCCAGATTTCGCCGACCTGGTTGTCGCTCAGCACGGCGCCGCTGACGGGTTCGACAATGCGCACCTCGTGCAACGGCCGCACGCTGCCGCAGCTGAGCAAAACGCCGTCGCCGCCCGCTGCAATGCGCTGTTGCGCCAAGGCTTGAGCGCTCACGCCCAGGGCGGCGATGCCCTGCCCGCGCGTGCCGCTGGTGACATACAAGGTGGCCTCGGCCAGCCCGTAGCAGGCGAGGTAGCTGCTGGCGGAAAAACCGCTGGCCACAAACTTCTCGGCAAAGCGCTCGAGGCTGTCCTGGCGGATCGGTTCCGAGCCGGAAAACGCCACGCGCCAGCGACTCAGATCAAGCGCGGCCAAAGCGGATGCGCTGACCCGTTCGCTGCACAGGCGATAGGCGAAATCCGGCCCGCCACTGACCGTGCCGCCGTAACGGCTCATGGCTTCCAGCCAACGCACCGGCCGTTCGAGGAATGATTTGGGCGACATCAACACGCACGGCACGCCGCTGAAGATCGGTTGCAGCAGGCCGCCGATCAGGCCCATGTCGTGGTACAGCGGCAGCCAGCTGACGATCACATCGTCGGCCTGAATGCCGAAGCCTTGGCGAATTAGCAGCTCGTTGGCGATCAGATTGCCATGGGTGACTTGCACGCCTTTGGGCAGCGCCGTGGAGCCGGAGGTGTATTGCAAAAAGGCGATGTCGTTCTCCGCGAAGTCAGGCGCTTGCCAATGATTGGCGAGGGTCGGATCCAGGGTGTCGACCAGCAGCAACGCAGGTGCGTTATCGAGGTGTTGCAAGGTGGCGCGCCCGTCGCTACTGGTGAGCAGCACGCTGGGTTCGGCGTCGGCCAGAATCGACAGCAAGCGTAGCTGATGCTGGTGGCGCGACGATTCAGGCGGATACGCCGGCACGGCAATCACACCGGCGTACAGGCAGCCAAAAAATGCGGCGACGTAATCCGGTCCGCTGGGGAACAGCAGCACCGCGCGGTCGCCCCGGCTGGTTTGCGCTTGCAATGCGGCGGCGATAGTACGCGCGCGCCCGTCGAGTTCGGCGTAGGTGAGCACCACGCCTTCGCCATCGTCGCCGTCCAGAAAACGCAGGGCCAGGGCGTGCGGCTGCTCGGCGGCGCGGCGTTGCAAAGCGTGAACCAGAGTGCGGGGACGTTCGAACGAAGGCATGGCGGAATCCTGCTGAAATCGGGCGGGCGGCGGACGGAGCGTTGGGGTTTCGGTTAACTGGCTACGCGGGGAGCGGGCCGGGGCTGTTGCGCGCGATGGCGCAGCAGGTGTTGCTCGGCGTAACGGCGGACGCAGCGCAGCAACGGCGCTTCCTCGGTCTGCAAAAAGAAGTGGCCGCCGCTGAACATATCGAGGGAAAAGCCGCTGGCGGTTTCGCATTGCCAATCGAGCAACTCATCGACGCTGATGCTGTCGTCTTTGCCGCCGAACACATGGATCGGCGCTTGCAGCGGCGCGCGCTCGGCGTACTGGTAACTGCCGGCGACGAGAAAGTCGGCGCGCAGAATCGGCAGCATCAGGCCGAGCAATTCCTGGTTGGCCAAGGCGTCTTCGGGCGTGCCTTGCAGGCTGCGCAATTTAGCCACCAGCTCGGCATCGGACTTGGCCTCGCGGTACTCGCTGACATCACGCCGCGCCGGGCCGGCGGTGGCTGACACCAGCACGCACAGCGGCTCGGGCAGGCCTCGGGCTTTCAACGCGTGCACCAGTTCAAAGGCCAGCAAGCCGCCGAGGCTGTGGCCGAACAGGGCGTACGGCGCGGTGAGGTCGAGCGCAATTTCGTCGGCGAGCTGGTTGATCAGCGCATTGAGATTGCGCTGTAAGGGCTCGTCCATGCGCAGGCCGCGGCCGGGCAATTCCAGCGGCTGAACGTGCAGCCATTCGGGCAGCCGTTTGCGCCAGCGGTGGTAGAACATGGCGCTGGCGCCGGAGTACGGCAGGCACAGCAAACGCAGGGTGGCGGGCGCGCTCATGTCAGGCGCTCACGGCGTCCTGGTCCATCTTCTGGCGCAGGCTCAGGGGGCGCATGTCGGTCCAGTGCTGCTCGATGTACGCCAGGCACTCTTTCTTCAAACCGCTCATGCCCACGATGCGCCAGCCGGCAGGAATGGCTTTGTAATCGGGCCACAACGAGTACTGCTCTTCGTCGTTGATCACCACTTGGAAAATCACGTCATCACGATCGAACACCATGGTCGCTCTCCGTTGCGCCCGTGCCGGTTGCGCGGGCCTTCACAGTGGAGAACGGACGGCAGCGGAAAATAATTAGCGGATTTCGACGGGTGTTTTTGCCACGCCAACATCACGTTCAGGTCACGGTTTTGCGACGAGACGAAATCTATTATCTCTCGCAATTGACAATCATTATCATTGGACATAGTTTGTTACCCCGCTCGCAGGCAGCCTTCTGCAAGCGCTTAACTGCCCCCGGTAGCAAGGTGAATTCCATGACGGAACAACTGTCCACAAGCAGGTGCGATACACCCCTATTCCAAGCATTCGTTGATAACCGCTCGATTCTGGTCAAGGTGGCCACGCGCATTACGGGCTGTCGTTCACGCGCCGAAGACGTGGTGCAAGACGCCTATTTCAGGCTGCATTCGGCACCACAGATCACCTCGTCATTCAAAGCTCAGTTGAGCTATCTTTTCCAGATCGTGCGCAATCTGGCCATCGACCATTACCGCAAAAACGCGCTCGAACAGCGCTACGCCGGCAGCGAAGAAGAAGGCATGAATGTGGTCAACCACAACGCCTCGCCCGAAGCCCTGCACATCAACTACGCAACCCTGGAACACATCGCCGACGCCCTCGGCCAGCTGCCCAGCCGCACCCGCTACGCCTTCGAAATGTACCGCCTGCACGGCGTGCCGCAGAAAGACATCGCCAAGGAATTGGGCGTGTCGCCGACGTTAGTGAATTTCATGATTCGCGATGCGTTGGTGCATTGCCGCAAAGTCAGCAAAGACGCGGCGGCCTGATCCGGCTTCGTTGGGCTTCGCTGCGCTAAGCGAAGCCCTTCGCGATCAACGCACCACCGCTTCAGCGCAACACACACCGATCAAAAAACCGCTCGCGCTCGATACTCATCAGGGCGGCGCGTTTGTGTGGGAAATCGAATTCCTTTTCGCAGTGAAATCCGGCGCTGTGCATGTGGCCGATCATGCGGGCGTTGTCGGCGCGCGGTTCGGCGACGATGCGCTGGGTGCTTGGGTCGTCGAGGAATAGAAAGTGCGTGAGCGCGGTCAGCCAGCTCGCCACTTTGTGCGGCCCGCGATGGTTTTCCTCGCCCACCAGCATGTGGATGCCACGGTCGTAATCGCCGGCCGAATAGAAGGGCGCGATGCGATCTTCCTTGGCCCAATAGGCTTCGAAATAGGCGAACGGTTGGTCGTCAAAACTGCCGATCAGCGTCAGCGTGTGCGGGTCGCGGTCGAGCTTTTCCAGGTACTGGCGATGCTGCTCCAGCGTGCCGCTTTCCTGCCAGAATTCAGCTACGCGCGGGCTGTTCTGCCAGCGGCTGAAGCGCGCAAGGTCGGTTTCAATATCCAGCGCGCGCAGGGAAATCCAACTGCCCAAGCGCGCGTCGAAACGCCGGTACAAATCGCCTGTCGGCTTTGGCGGTCGACGTGGGTGGCGTTTGCCGTCGCTGATGATCATCTGCTGCGGATACGCGGCGCCTTGCCCGCTCAGTAGCCACGGTTCAGCCAGTTGCCAAAACGTGGTGCGCGCGGTGGTAAGCGCGCCATCGGCCGCGCGAATCAGCAGGCCGCTGTGCAGCGCGTCCATCGGCGCTGCGGGGAGTTCCCAGCTCACTGACTGGCACGCCTCGTCGCGGGCAAACAGCCAATAGCTGACCCACAACAACGCCGGCGCTGACAAGGCTTCACAGGCGCTTACCTGCAACCGCTCACCAGGGCGAACGCGCACGCGAATCGGCTCATGTAAATCCAGCTGCAGATGCAACGAGCCGGTGCTTTCGTCGCCGTGCAGGCATTGGCCGTTGGGGAGTGGCAGGGTGTGCATCATGGGGTGGCTCGCGTAGAGGTTGGTGACCGTGTGACGTCAAAACCCGCGAGAAATTTAGGTGCAGTGCACGCGCGGCCGGTATCAGGCCACGCAACAAAGCCGGCGCGCGTATACTCGCGCCACCTTCAACCGGAGACTGCCATGACCATTTCTCTGTACGCCGCATCCGTTCCCGTTTTCAAGCAAATGCTCACCAGCCTCAGCGCCGTGCTGAGCAAGGCTGAAGCCCACGCCACCGCCAAAAATATCGACCCGGCTGCCCTGCTCCAGGCCCGCCTGTTCCCCGACATGTTTCCCCTAACCCGCCAAGTACAAATCGCCTGCGACTTCGCCCGTGGCGTGCCGTCGCGTCTGGCTGGCGTAGATGTGCCCAAGCATGACGACGTGGAAACCACGTTCGAGCAGTTGCAAGCCCTGCTGAAAGAAACCCTGGAGTACCTGGGCACGTTTACCCCGGCTCAGGTCGATGGCAACGAAGAGCGCGAGATCCTCACCCGTCCGGGCACGCCGAAAGAGCGCAAATTCACTGGCCAGTCGTATTTGCTGACTTACGGTCTGCAGCACTTCTTCTTCCACGTGACCACCGCCTATGCGCTGCTGCGTCATAACGGCGTGGAAGTGGGCAAGATGGATTATGTGGGTCAGCCGCAGGCATAAATCGCACCCTGAGATCGTCCGCTTTTGTAGGAGCTCACCTGGTGGCGAACCCTGGAAACGAAGGTCGAGAATTTCGTTTCCAGGGTTCGCTAGCAAGCCAGCTCCTACGGGGCGGTGTGCTGGTTTGTGATCTGGGTACGCAGGCTCGGCCAATCGCGGCTAAAGCCGCTCCCACAGGTGCACACAACGAGGGAGCTTTTACTCCTTCTCCCCCAACTGCTGCACATTCCACCCCCCGCCCATCGCAGCAATCAGCTGCACACTTGCGGTCAGCCGACTGCCCTGCAACGTCAGCACCGTGCGCTCGTTCGACAGCGCGGTGGTTTGCACGGTTACGACATCCGAGAAGTCCACCGTTCCGGCTTTGTATTGGTTGAGCATCAACCGCAGCGATTCACGCGCGGAGTCGAGCGCTTCCTGCTGCACCACGTTTTCTTCTTTGAGCACGTCGAGCTGAACCAGGTAGTCCTCCACTTCGCGAAAGCCGGTCAGCACGCTCAAGCGATAGGCGGCCACGGTGGCGTCGTAGCTGGCTTCGGCCTGTTCGACGCGCGAGCTGATCAAACCGCCGTCGAACAAGGTCATGGCGAAGTCGGGGCCGATGGACCAGTAGCGGTTCGGCGTGGTCAGTAGTTGCGAGAGGCTGTCGTTGCGATAGCCGCCGCTGGCGCCAAGGGTGATGTCCGGGTAGTACGCGGCTTTGTTCACGCCGATAAGCGCGTTGGCGGCGACCACGTCACGCTCGGCCGAGGCAATGTCGGGACGGCGTTGTAGCAGTTGTGAGGGCACGCTGGCAGGAATAGCCGGCAAGCCTGGAATGTCGTTTGTCTCGGCCAGTTGGAAGCTCGACGGCGGTTCACCCACCAGCACGGCGATGGCGTTTTCCAGTTGCGCGCGTTGGTATTTCAGGTCGATGGCTTGGGCCTGGGTGGTTTTCACCTGAGTGCGAGCCTGGGCCACGTCGGCCTTGGTGACGATGCCGGCGCGGTATTGGTTTTCGGCAAGCTTGAAGGCTTTTTCGTAGGCCGAGACGGTGTCGTCGAGCAGGCGTTTCTGCGCGTCGATCACCCGCAGTTGCAGGTAGTTCTGCGCCAGTTCCGACTGCTGGCTGAGTTTGGTTGCGGCCAGGGTGGCTTGGCTGGCAGCGGCACTGGCGCTGTCCGATTCCAGTTGGCGGCGCAGTTTGCCCCACAGGTCGAGTTCCCAACTCACGCCCAGGCTGGCCTGGTAGCTGTCGCTGATGCCGCCGGAGCTGCCGCTGCTCACCGTCGAGCCGTCAGACAACGACACCGTGCCGCCACCGCCCGTGGCCTGGCCCGAGCGGGTTTTGCTGAAGGCGGCGCTCAGGCTCGGAAAGAACGAGCGCGCGCGCCGCGTGCCAGGGCCTGGGCCTGACGATATTGGGCTTCAGCCTGGGCCAGGGTCTGGTTGGAGGTTTCCAGACGCTGTTGCAGTTGGTTCAGCGTCGGGTCGCCGTACAGCTCCCACCAGGCGCCACGGTTCAAGGCATCGCTGGGCGCGGCCTGGGTCCACCCGGCCTGGTATTTGAAGCCAGCAGGCACGGCCACTTCTGGCTGCTCATAGTCCGGGCCCACGGCGCAACCGGCCACAGCCACGGCCACCGCGAGCAACAGGCTGCGCGAATACAGGCTCATAACGAAGTCTCCAACGAAGCATCAGTGCGCACGCCTCTGCGGCGGTTAACCCAGTGGCGCAAACGATCCAGGTACAGGTACACCACGGGCGTGGTGTACAGGGTGAGCAATTGGCTGGCGATCAGGCCGCCGACGATGGTGATGCCCAGCGGCCGGCGCAAACCGGCGTCGCCGCCGATGCCGAAAATCAGCGGCAGCGCGCCCAGCAGGGCCGCCAGCGTGGTCATCATGATCGGCCGGAAGCGTTTCACGCAGGCTTCCAGAATCGCTTCGCGCGGGCTCATGCCCAGGCGCCGCTCGGCTTCCAGGGCAAAATCGATCATCAGAATGGCGTTTTTCTTGACGATGCCGATCAGCAAAATAATGCCGATCAAGGCGATCAAACTCAGCTCGCTGCGGCACAAAATCAGCGCCAGCAACGCGCCAACGCCAGCCGACGGCAACGTCGACAAAATGGTCAGCGGGTGCACATAGCTCTCGTACAAAATGCCCAGCACGATGTACACCGCCACCAGCGCCAGCAGGATCAGCCACGGCATGTTGTTTTGCGTGTCTTGCACGGCGCCGGCATTGCCTTCGAACGTGGCTTGCACGTCGAGCGGCAATTGCAGCGGTTCGATGGCGGCCATGATCGCTTCGCGGGTCGGGCCGATCTGCGCGCCGGGCGCCAGGTTGAACGACAGCGTGATCGCCGCGAACTGGCCCTGGTGGTTGACCGACAACGGCGCCGAACTCGGCTCGAAGTAGCTGAACTCGGCCAGCGGTACACTCTGCCCGTCGCTGCCCAGCACGTACACCTGGCGCAGAATTTCCGGGCTCTGCTGGTACTTCGAGCCCACTTCCATAACCACGTGATACTGGTTTAGCGGGTTGTAGATATTGGCGATCTGCCGTTGGCCAAACGAGTTGTTCAGCACCTCGTCGACCAGCGCCATGTTCACGCCCAGCGTGGCGGCGCGGTCGCGATCTACCACCAGCCGGCTTTGCACGCCTTTGTCTTGCGAGTCGCTGTTAAGGTCCACCACTTGCGGCAGCTTGCGCATCGCCGCTTCCACTTTCGGCGCCCACTGGCGCAGCAGCGTGAGATCGTCGCTGCGCAAGGTAAATTGGTTGCTGGCGTTGCTATCACGCCCGCCCAGGCGCACGTCCTGGCCGGCGTTCAGGTACAGCGCGGCACCGGGAATCTCCGCCAGTTTGGGGCGCAGGCGGGCGAGGATGGTGTCGACATCGTCGCGCTCGCCAATCGGTTTCAACGTGACGAAAAACGAGCCGGTGTTGCTCGACTGCCAGCGCCCGCCGCCAAGAAAGCCCACCACGTTTTCGATGTCCGGATCAGCGCTGAGAATGGCGCGGAACTTGGCCATCTTCGCCTGCAATCCCTGGAACGAAATGCTCTGGTCGGCGATGGCATAGCCGCGCAACCGCCCCGAGTCCTGCGCCGGCAGAAAGCCCTTGGGCACCACCACGAACAGGTAAACGTTGAGCACGATGCAGGCGAACATAATCACCATCATCAGCCGCGAGTGCGCCAGCGCCCATTCCAGGCTGGCCTTGTAGCGCGCCATCAATTTCTGGAAGCGTTGGCTTTCAGGCTTCGGCTCGGCGACCGGCGCGTTTTTATCGCGGGCCTTGAGCAGACGTGCGCAGAGCATGGGCGTGAGGGTGAGGGACACCAGCAACGACACCAGAATCGCCGCCGACAAGGTCACGGAAAACTCGCGGAACAGCCGACCAATAATCCCGCCCATCAGCAGAATGGGGATAAACACCGCCACCAACGACAAGGTCATCGACAGCACGGTAAAGCCCACTTCGCGCGCGCCATGAATGGACGCCTCCAGCGGCGACTCGCCTTCCTCGATGCGCCGGGCAATGTTCTCGACCACCACAATGGCGTCGTCCACCACAAAGCCCGTGGCGACAATCAGCGCCATCAGCGACAGGTTATTCAGCGAGAAGCCGCACAGGTACATCACCGCGAAGGTGCCCACCAGCGACACCGGCACCGCCAAGGCGGGAATCAGCGTGGCGCGCGGGCTGCGCAGGAACATATAGACGACCAGGATCACCAGCAGCACCGAAATGATCAGGGTGATTTCCGCTTCATCCAGCGAGGCGCGAATACTCGGGCTGCGGTCGTCCATTACCGACAACTGCACCTTGGGGCCGATCAACTCCTGCAATTCAGGCAGCAGTGCATGGATGGCGTCGGTGGCTTCGATAATGTTGGCGCCCGGCTGGCGGGTGACGATCAGCAGCACCGCCGGATTGGGCCCGGAGAAGCCCGCGTTGCGCACGTCTTCCACCGCATTGCTGACCTCGGCGATATCGCCCAAGCGCACCGCCGCGCCGGTTTCAGCGTTGTAGTGAACGATAACGGGCAGGTATTCGCTGGCCTTGCGCAGCTGGTCATTGGCGTCCACTTGCCATTGCTTGGTGGCGCCGTCGATGGAGCCTTTCGGGCCGTTGGAATTGGTGTTGGCAATGGCCGTGCGCACGCTGTCCAGAGAGATGCCGTACTTGTTCAGCGCATCCGGATTGACGTCGACCCGCACCGCGGGCAACGAGCTACCGCCGATGCTGACCTGGCCAATGCCCTTGACCTGCGCCAGGCGCGGCGACACCAGGGTTGAGGCCATGTCATACATTTCGCCACGGGTGTAGCTCTCGGACGTGAGCGTTAGCACCATCACCGGCATGTCGGACGGGTTGGCCTTGCGGTACGACGGCAAGCTCGGCATGCCGCTGGGCAGCAGGCTGCTGGCCGCGTTGATGGCGGCCTGCACTTCTCGGGCGGCACCGTCGATGTCTTTCTCCAGGGAGAACTGCACGATCACCGTGGTCGAGCCCAGCGAGCTGCTGGAGGTCATTTCGGTGATGCCGGCAATGCGCCCGAGCGCCCGTTCCAGAGGTGTGGCAACCGAGGTGGCCATGGTTTCCGGACTGGCGCCAGGCAACGAGGCGCTGATCATGATGGTCGGAAAATCCACCGACGGCAGCGGCGCCACCGGCAGCAGATTGAACGACAACCAGCCGGCCAACAGCAGCGCCAACGTGAGCAGCGTGGTGGCGACGGGGCGGCGGATGAAGGGGGTGGAGATGCTCATTGGGGGAGCACCGTTTGCCTTGCCCTCACCCCCAACCCTCTCCCGCGCGCGGGAGAGGGAGCAGACCGCATCGCGCTTGTCTCCCCTCGCCCGCTTGCGGGAGAGGGGCCGGGGGAGAGGGCCGGCCATCACACACTCGCTCATGACTGCACCGACATATCCAACCCACGCTTCTTGCGCCAGCCATTCCAGCGCGTCGCCAGGCGGTCAAACGCGAGGTAGATAACGGGCGTGGTAAACAACGTGAGCACCTGGCTGAGCAGCAAGCCGCCGACCATGGCGATACCCAGCGGCCGGCGCAGTTCTGCACCCGCGCCAGCGGCAAGCATCAGCGGCAAGGCGCCGAGCAGCGCAGCCAGGGTGGTCATCAGAATCGGCCGGAAACGCAGCAGGCACGCTTGGTAAATGGCGTCTGGTGCGCTCATGCCCTGGTTGCGTTCAGCGTCCAGGGCGAAGTCGATCATCATGATCGCGTTCTTCTTGACGATGCCGATCAGCAGGATGATGCCGATGATCGCCACGATGCCGATCTCCTCCCCCGCCACCATCAAGGCCAGCAGGGCGCCGACGCCCGCCGAGGGCAGCGTGGACAGAATGGTCACCGGGTGAATAAAGCTCTTCGTAGAGAATGCCCAGCACGATGTACATGGTCACCACCGCCGCCAAAATCAGCAGCAAGGTGCTCGACAGCGAGCTTTCAAACGCCAGCGCCGCGCCACGGAAACTGGTCTGCACGCCGACCGGCAATTGCATGTCTTGCTCAACCTGGCGGATCGACTCCACCGCTTCACTCAACGATACGCCGGGCGCCAGGTTGAACGACAGCGTGGCCGCCGGAAATTGCGAAATGTGGTTGATGGCCAGCAAGGTGTTGCGCTCTTCAATCGTGGCCAATGACGACAACCGCACCTGCGTGCCATCGCTGCTGCTGACGTAGAGGTTCTCCAGCGACTGCGGGCCCAACTGGAATTGCGGCGCCACTTCCAGCACCACGCGGTACTGCGTGGCCTGGGTGAAGATGGTGGAAATCAGGCGCTGACCAAAGGCGTTGTACAGCGCGCTGTCGACGTCGGACAACGACACGCCCAAGCGCGAGGCGGCGTCGCGGTCGATGTTAACGAAGGCTTGCAGGCCTTTGTCTTGCCAGTCGCTGGCCACGTCCGCCAGTTGCGGCAGTTGTTGCAGGCGCTCCACCAACAGCGGCACCCATTTGGCCAGCACGTCGGGGTCGGAGTCTTGCAGGGTGAATTGGTACTGCGTGCGCGCCACGCGGTCTTCGATGGTCAAGTCTTGCACCGGTTGCAGGTACAGCCGCACGCCGGGAATCTGGTCGAGGGTCGGCTGCAGACGACGAATCACTTCGGTGGCGCTGGCGTCGCGTTCACCGTGGGGTTTGAGGTTGATCAGCATGCGCCCGGTGTTAAGCGTGGCGTTGCTGCCATCGACGCCGATAAACGCCGTGAGGCTTTCTACCGCCGGATCGCTAAGCAGCGCTTTGGCCAATGCCTGTTGGCGCTCGGCCATGGATTGAAACGAGATGGACTGCGGCGCTTCGGCAATCGCCTGAATCACGCCGGTGTCCTGCACCGGGAAGAAGCCCTTGGGCATAAAAGTGTAGAGCACCGCCGTCAGCGCCAGGGTGGCCAGCGCCACCAGCAAGGTCAGCGGTTGATGACGCAGCACCACACGCAGCGCGCGGCCATAGCCGGCAATCATGCGGTCGATGACGTTACCGGCGGCGCGGGCGAAGCGGCCCTGTTTTTCCTCCGGCGTGTGCTTGAGCAATTTGGCGCAGAGCATCGGCGTGAGGGTCAGCGACACCACGCCGGAAATCAGAATCGCCACCGCCAGGGTGATGGCAAATTCGCGGAACAACCGCCCCGCTACATCGCCCATAAACAGCAACGGAATCAGCACGGCGATCAGCGAGAACGTCAGGGAAATAATGGTGAAGCCGATTTGCTTCGAACCTTTGAGCGCGGCCTCCAGCGGCGTGTCGCCTTTCTCCAGGTAGCGGCTGATGTTTTCCACCATGACGATGGCATCGTCCACCACGAAACCGGTGGCGATTGTCAGGGCCATCAGGCTCAGGTTATTGACCGAAAACCCGGCCAGGTACATCACACCAAAGGTGCCCACCAACGACAGCGGCACGGCCAGACTCGGAATGAGCGTGGCGGAAAAACTGCGCAGAAACAGGAACGTGACCATGACCACCAAGGCAATGGCCAGCACCAACTCGAACTGCACATCGGCCACCGAGGCGCGGATGGTGGTGGTGCGGTCGGTGAGCACTTTTACGTCGAGGCTGCCGGGCAAGCTGGCTTGCAGTTGCGGCAGCATGGCTTTGATGCTGTCGACCACCTTGATCACATTGGCGCCAGGCTGACGCTGAATGTTCAGCACCACGGCCGGGGTTTCATTAGCCCAGGCGGCCAGGCGCGTGTTCTCGGCCGCGTCTTCTACCGTGGCGACATCTTTCAGGCGCAGCGGCGCGCCGTTGGCGTAGGCCACCACCAACTCACGGTAGGCGGAAGCGGACTTCAGCTGGTCGTTGGCGTCCAGCGTCGAGGCGCGGGTCGGGCCGTCGAAGCTGCCTTTGGGGCCATTGAGGTTGTTATTGGCAACGGTGGTGCGCAGGTTTTCCAGGTTCAGACCCGCCGCCGCCAGCGCCGTAGGGTTGGCGCGAATGCGCACGGCCGGACGTTGGCCACCGCTGATGCTGACCAGGCCGACGCCGGAAATCTGCGAAATTTTCTGCGCCAGGCGCGTGTCGACCAAATCCTGCACCTGCGGCAGCGGCAGGTTGCTGGAGGTGATAGCCAGCGTCAGGATCGGCGCATCAGCCGGGTTCACTTTGCTGTACGAAGGCTGGTACGGCAGGTCTTTCGGCAACAGGCTGCTGGCGGTGTTGATCGCCGCCTGCACTTCCTGCTCGACCACATCGAGGTTGCTGTCGAGGGTGAATTGCAGGGTGATGACCGAGGCGCCGCCTGAACTGCTGGACGACATTTCATTCAGGCCGGCGATTTGCCCAAGCTGGTTTTCCAGCGGCGCGGTTACCGACGAGGTCATGATTTCCGGGCTGGCGCCGGGGTACGAGGTGACCACCTGAATGGTCGGATAATCCACTTCCGGCAGCGCCGAAATCGGCAGGAACCGGTAGGCAATGATGCCCGAGAGCAGAATGGCGATCATCAACAGCGTGGTCGCCACCGGCCGCAGAATAAACGGGCGCGACGGGTTCATTGCGCGGCTCCGCCCTTGCCTTGCGGCGCGGCGTCATCCTGACCGAAAGGCTTCTGCCCGGTTTCTTCGCTGACGTCTTTCTTCACCTGTTCCGGCGCGGCAATACGCACGGCCATGCCGTCACGCAGGCGGTCGGTGCCCTCTACCACCACTTGCTCATCCACATTCAGGCCCTTCTCCACCACCACCTGTTCGGCTTCGCTGGTGCCGAGGGTGACCGGGCGCTGAACCACTTTGTCGCCCTCGCCCAACACGTACACATAAGTGCCTTCGTTACCGCGCTGCACAGCGTTGGCCGGAATCAACAGCACATCGTGCAGGGTTTCGGCGAGCAGGCGCACGTTGACGAACTGATTGGGAAACAGCGAACGGTCGGCGTTCTCGAACTTGGCCTTGAGCTTGACGGTGCCGGTGGTGGTGTCGATCTGGTTATCCAGTGTCACCAGCTCGCCGGTGGCCAGGGTCACGTCCTTATTGCGGTCCAGCGCCTCGACCGGCGGCAGCTTGGTCGTCGCGCTGGCGCCGTTGAGCTGGGCGGCCACGGTGCCGAGTTGCTGCTGCGGCAGGCTGAACACCACGGCAATCGGTTTGACCTGAGTGATCACCACCAGCGGCGTGGTGTCGCTGGACGTCACCAGATTGCCGACATCGACCTGGCGCAACCCCAGACGACCGCTAATAGGCGCACGCACTTCGGTAAAGGCCAGATTGAGCTTGGCGTCGTCCACTTGGCCCTGGTTGGTCTTCAGCGTGCCTTGGTACTGATTAAGCAGCGCGGCCTGGGTGTCGAGGGTTTGCTTGGCGATGGAGTCTTCGGCGTACAGGCCCTTGTAGCGATCCAGATCAATCTGGGCATTTTTCAGCTGCGCCTGATTTTGCTGCAGCGTGCCTTCGGCCTGAGCCAGAGCGGCTTTGTAAGGACGGGGATCGACCACGGCGAGCAAGTCGCCAGCCTTCACTTCCTGGCCTTCGGTGAACAACACCTTGACCAGCTCGCCATTGACGCGCGGTTTCACGTTCACCGTGCTGAATGCCGTGACGGTGCCCAGGGCGTGGAAATGCACATCGAGGTTGGCGCGCTTGACCTTCGCCACGCTGACCGTCATGCCAGCTGCGGCGCCGGGTGGCCCCATCCCGGGACGCCCGCGCACTTTGCCATCGGGGGCACCCGTGCTTTTCGCGGCGGACAGCCACATAACCAACAACACCACGCCAGCGAAGGCAGCGGCAGTGATCAACCAGGGGCGAAGGGTACGCAAAGTCATGGGCATCATCGATAACGAAATTCGAGCCCGCACGATAAGCACTGCAACCGCTGACGGAAAGCCTCTTTACCGGCTTTTTACCTAAGACTGACCTTAACTAAGCGCTTGAGCCACCAATGAAAAACGGCCCGCAAGGCGGGCCGTTCATGTGTTGCAGCGTATGTTTATTTCAACACAGCAACCGCTGCTTCGTAATTCGGCTCGCTGCCGATTTCCGACACCAGCTCGCTGTGCAGCACTTTGTCGTTTTCATCCAGCACCACAACGGCACGGGCAGCCACGCCGGCGAGTGGGCCGTTGGCGATGGCGACGCCGTAGTCAGCGAGGAAATCAGCGCCGCGCATGGTCGACAGGTTCACTACGTTTTGCAGGCCTTCGGCGCCGCAGAAACGCGCTTGCGCGAACGGCAGGTCGGCGGAAATGCACAGCACCACGGTGTTGGCCAGTTTGCTGGTTTCGGCGTTGAACTTGCGTACCGAGGTGGCGCAGGTGGGGGTGTCGACGCTTGGGAAAATGTTCAGCACTTTGCGTTTGCCGGCCAGGCTGGCCAGGGTCACGTCGCTGAGGTCAGCGCCCACCAGGCTGAATGCCGGGGCTTGCTGGCCAACGTGCGGCAGCTCGCCGGTGACTTGAACAGGGTTGCCGCGCAAGGTTACTTGGGCCATGAACGTGTTCCTTTTTATGGTGAGTGTTTTGGGTTGCTAAGGGGGGCTGAGTTAAGCATGAAAGGGATTACGCGACTATGACTCAGCGGTCAAAAAATTTGGGGCGCAGCCCCAAAGCCCGCGGCGCAGTTGAACGATTTTCTACAGCCTGTGAAGACGCTGATGCGCCGATTTTGATCGAGCTTGTGATCTACCGCTTTTGATCTACCGCTCTTGAATTTGCTTGTGATCTTCCGCTTTTGATCTGCCCCGCACCGTTCATCGCAGGCCGAGTGGAGTCGACGTGGAGGGGGTTGAGCGGCCGGGAGCCGCGAAAGGCGTGTCGGGCCAAGGATGGCCCGTCTCGCCGGCCCCCGGAGCGGCGACGGAGCGAGGGAACCTGGAGCGCAGCGTAAGGCCAAGGTAGGAGCTAGACTTTTTGCTGACTTTTGGGGCAATGCCAAAAGTTAGTCGCGCGTAAGGCGCGAAACCAAAACGTTCGGCGCACGCGGTAATGAATACCTGCGTACGACTTCACGATTCAACCTTGCGTTTAAACCAGAAGAATTCTTCGTTACCACGTTTGCGCGGCATTTTGTTTCGCGCCTTACGCGCGAGTCACTTTTAGCATTGCCCTAAAAGTAACCAAAAGGTCTAGCTCCTACCTTGGCCCTCCGCTGCGCTGCGGGTTCCCTCCTTCCGTCGTTACTCCGGGGCACGGCGAGACGGGCCATCCATGGCCCGACACGCCTTTCGCGGCTCCCGGCCGCTCAACCCCCTACGCAACGACTCCACTCGGCCTGCGATAAACGGTGCGGGGTAGATCAAAAGCGGAAGATCACCAGCGAGATCACAAGCGAGATCACAAGCGAGATCACACGCGGTAGATCACGAGCCAGATAACGAGCGGTAGCTCTCGAACCGTATATCTCGGCTAGATCAAACCTTTGCTGCCCAACAAAAATCTCGCGGCTAAAGCCGCTCCCACAGAGAGAAATGCCGACCTGTGGGAGAGGCTTCAGCCTCGATTCCTGCAAACCTCGACCGGCGCATTTTCCGCGCCTTCGTCCCCTGCTAGCCTTGCACCAACCGCCCACAAAGTGAGGGAAGCACTTTGAAACTCGCCGCAATCGCGCTGATTTTTCTGCCAACCCTGGCCCACGCCCAAGTCTACAAATGCGTAGCCGCCGACGGCAGCACCACCTACGCCACCGTGCCCTGCCCCGAAGGCACGGGCCAAACCACGCGCATCATCGAGCCGGTGCCGCCCAGCGGCGTACTGAACGTGCCAGTGGTGGAATTACCCGTCGAGCAACAACCTGCCGAGCCCGCCAACAAAACCGCCTCGCCCGTCAGCGGCCTGACTGTTATCCCCGACAGCGAAGACCCGCACCGCGAAACCAAGCGCACGGAAATGCGCGAAGACGCTGAGCAGCACAAGCGCGATATGTATCAAGACTTCGAACGCCAGCAAAATGAGAAGCCGGTTCGCCCGTAGATTGGCCGACGCAGTGGCGGTCATGTAGGGGCTTTCGCGGCTATAATTCGCGCCTCTCCAAGCTGCCGGGTTACCTCCGGCCCTGATACGGACCGCCCCATGTTACGAATCACCGAATTCAAGCTGCCTATCGACCACGCCGATGAGGCCCTGCGCCCTGCCCTGGTCGCACGCCTGGGTATTGCCGATAACGAGTTGCTGGATTTCACCCTGTTCAAACGCAGCTACGACGCGCGGAAAAAATCCGCCGAGCTGTGTTTTATCTACACCATCGATTTTTCCGTGAGCGACGAAGCAGCTTTGCTGAAGCGCTTCAGCGATGACCGCCACATCACGGTCGCCCCAGACACTTCATACAAGTTCGTCGGCCACGCGCCTGAGCAGTTGGGTGAGCGTCCGTTAGTGGTCGGCTTTGGGCCGTGCGGTATTTTCGCGGCCTTGTTGCTGGCACAGATGGGTTTCAAACCCATCGTCCTGGAGCGCGGTAAGGAGGTGCGTCAGCGCACCAAAGACACCTGGGGCCTGTGGCGCAAGAGCGTGCTCAACCCCGAGTCCAACGTGCAGTTTGGTGAAGGCGGCGCCGGCACGTTCTCGGACGGCAAGCTGTACAGCCAGATCAAAGATCCGAAATTTATCGGCCGCAAAGTGCTGCATGAGTTCGTCAAGGCCGGCGCGCCGGAAGAGATTCTCTACGTTGCCAAACCGCACATCGGCACCTTCCGCCTGACGGGCGTGGTGGCGAATATGCGTGAGCAGATCATTGCCTTGGGCGGTGAAGTGCGTTTCGAGCAGCGCGTGACTGACGTGCAAATCGATAACGGCCAATTGACGGGCGTGACCCTCGCCAGCGGTGAGCAGATCAACAGCCGCCACGTGATTCTGGCGCTCGGCCACAGCGCCCGTGACACCTTCCGCATGTTGCATAGCCGCGACGTGTTTATGGAGGCCAAGCCGTTTTCGGTGGGCTTCCGTATCGAGCACCCGCAATCGCTGATCGACCAGGCCCGCCTGGGCCGCTTTGCTGGCCACCCGAAAATTGGCGCAGCGGATTACAAGCTGGTGCACCACGCGTCCAACGGGCGTTCGGTGTACAGCTTCTGCATGTGCCCGGGCGGTACGGTGGTGGCGGCCACGTCCGAGGCGGAGCGCGTGGTGACCAATGGCATGAGCCAATACTCGCGTAACGAGCGCAACGCCAACTCGGGCATCGTGGTTGGCATCACGCCGGAAGTGGATTATCCCGGCGGCCCGCTGGCCGGCGTGGAGTTGCAGGAGCGGTTGGAGTCTCACGCTTATGTGATGGGCGGGCGCAATTACAACGCGCCGGGGCAATTGGTCGGTGACTTTATTGCCGGCAAGGCGACCACGGCGTTGGGCAGTGTCGAGCCGTCGTACAAACCGGGCGTGAACCTGATGGACCTGGCCGACGCCCTGCCCGCCTTTGCCATTGAGGCCATTCGCGAGGCGTTGCCGGCGTTTGACAAGCAGATCAAAGGTTTCGCCATGCATGACGCCGTGCTCACCGGCATCGAGACCCGCACCTCGTCGCCGCTGCGCATTACCCGCGGTGATGACTTGCAGAGCCTGAACGTGCGCGGGTTGTTTCCGGCCGGTGAAGGCGCCGGTTATGCCGGGGGCATTCTGTCGGCTGGCGTCGATGGCATTCGTATCGCCGAAGCGGTGGCGCGGGATTTGTTGGGGATTCGCGAGGGTTGAAACAACATCGCGGCTGAACGGGATGCCGCCCAGTCGCTTCTTCAGGTGCTGTGTTAGCGCCGAGTTTGGCGTTCCCATTCACCACTCTGGATCCCCGCCTGCGCGGGGATGACGGAGTTGGGTTGGAGGTCTCAGGTCATTCCCGCGAAGGCGGCGGTCCGACGACTCGGAATCCAAAATGGCAAACCCGGCGCACCTCTAAAAGCCACACCTCGTTCTGGGAATGGCTGGGCGGCATTCCGATTAGCCGCAATGCTGTTGGTCCGCTTACCCCGCCGCCGGCCCTTCCAGGGCCGACAATCGCTTGTCCAGTCCCAGCGCTTTAAAGCGCTCCACAACAAAGTCCACAAACACTCGCGTCTTCTGTGGCAGCAGCTTCTGCCCGGCGAAGTACAGCGTGGTCGCCCCGGTGTCCACGTACCAGTCGGGCAGCACGCGCTGCACCGTTCCACGTTCCAGATACGGCAAGGCATGCGCCACGCTGACTAACGCCAGGCCCAAGCCAATTTGCGCCGCCGCGCACGCGGCCTCGGGGTCGCTCAGGGTCATGCGCGGTTGAATGTCGATGGGCGCCAGCACGCCTTCGCGGTTGCGCAGGGTCCAGGGTCTTACGCGGCCGGTTTGCGGTGAGCGAATAAGAATGCCGGCGTGCAGCGGCAAGTCGGCCGGCGAGCGAAGGGCCGGCGCGTTCTCCAGGTAGCTCGATGAGGCCAGCAATATCCGGTGCGCTGGCGCCAGTTCGCGGGCAACGACGCCCAGCGGCAGGTCGAAGCCGCCGCCCACCGCGGCGTCGAAGCCCTCGGCTATCAGGTCGACGGGGCGATTGTCGAAGTGCCAGTCCGGCACCACGCGTGGGTAACGCTGAAGGAATTCCCCCAGCAACGGCACCATGTATTCGCGACCGAACGACAAACCCATGCTCACTTTCAAGGTGCCCGCCGGCTGGCTTTTCAGCGTGGTGAGGTTGCCCATTGCCAGTTGCAGCGTGGTCAGGCCGCCAGCCGCCTCGGTCAGAAAATACTCGCCCGCTTCGGTCAGGCTCAGTTTGCGCGTACTACGCTGGAACAGCCGCACATCCAGGGTCTGTTCCAGGCGGGCGACATTCTTGCCCACCGCTGCAGGCGTCAAGCCCAGGCGCCGCGCGGCCTGGGCGAAACTTCCGGCTTCGGCGCTGCGCACAAAACATTCGATGCAGTTGAGGGTGTCCATGGCGCATTCCATACCGTTTGTATCGAAAGCATATCCGTATTACCGACTATTCGCCGACTAATCCGCCGATGATACTGGCGCCACACCAAACGACACACCCTTTACTAACTTTTGGAGAATCACCATGACGACTCAAACAGCACTCACCGGCAAAGTGGCATTTGTACAAGGCGGCTCGCGCGGCATCGGCGCAGCCATCGTTAAACGCTTGGCCCGCGAAGGCGCCGCCGTTGCGTTCACCTACAGCCAAAGCGCGCAGCAGTCGGACGCCTTGGTGGCAGACATTGTCGCGGCCGGCGGCAAGGCGTTGGCCATTAAGGCCGACAGCGCCAGCGAGCAAGCCATTCGCGGCGCCATCAGCCAAACCGTGGAAGCCTTCGGCGGCCTCGACATTCTGGTGAACAACGCCGGCGTGCTGGCCGTGGCGCCCATCGAGCAACTGAGCATGGAAGACATCGACCGCACGCTGTCGATCAACGTGCGCAGCGTGGTCATCGCCAGTCAGGAAGCCGCCCGCCACCTGCGCGACAACGGCCGCATCATCACCATCGGCAGCACCAACGCTGAGCGCATTCCGTTTGCTGGCGGTTCGATTTACGCCATGAGCAAATCGGCCATCGTCGGCTTTACCAAAGGTTTGGCCCGCGACCTGGGCGGCCGTGGTATCACCGTCAACAACGTGCAGCCCGGCCCGGTCGACACCGACATGAACCCGGACAGCGGCGAGTTCGCCGACACCCTGAAACAAGGCATGGCTCTGGCCCGTTACGGCAAGGTGGAAGAAATCGCCAGCTTCGTCAGCTACCTGGCAGGCCCGGAAGCGGGCTATATCACCGGGGCCAACCTGACGATTGATGGTGGGTTTGCGGCGTAAGCGAAAAGGCGGCCACCCTTAAAAGCTCGAGGCTAAAGCCTCTCCGACAGGAATTCGTTTCTGTAGGAGAGGCTTTAGCCTCGATTGCTATTAGGCACTGAGCCGCTGGTAACACACCGTCGTTCGCCGCGAGCCGTTGGGCCGGCGTTCGGGATCGGAGTAGGTATGCAGTTCGCTGAAGCCGGCTTTGCGCATCATGCCGGCCGAGGCGACGTTTTCTTCGTGGCGGTCGATGTAGATGTCGACCAAGCCCTTCTCCCCCAACCGGGCCACGGCTTTTTCCAGCAGCACCGAACCCAGGCCCTGCCCCGCCAGGTCTTTGTGCACCACGGCTTCGCAGATATAACCCTGCGCTTCCTCGCGCCGCGCGGAGGGTTGCTGGTCGGCGAATTGGTAGGTTTGGATAAAGCTGACAAAGCCGACGATGCGCCCGCCCTGCTCGGCCACCACCGCTTCAACTGAGCCGTGGGCGATGCCTTGCAGGTGCTCGCGCACGCCGTCTTCGGGCAGGTAGTTCCAGGGATTGGGGCCGTGTTCGAGGAGCAGTTCGGTCAGCGCCGGTACGTCGTCAGGTTCTGCGAATCGAATGCTCGGTGCAGCGTCGCTCATGGCTCAGATTCCTGCGGTGGGCAGATCGGGCAACGCTTCGCCCTGTTCGGCGCAAGCGGCGATCTGGTCGATCAAGGGTTGTAAGTGGTAGCCCTGAGCGGCGAGCCAGTCAGGGTTGTAATAAGAGGTGGCGTAGCGTTCGCCGCCGTCGCAGAGCACCGCCACAATCGAGCCCTGCTCGCCGGCCGCGACCATGCGCTGGCCGACCAGCAACGCGCCGACAAGGTTAGTGCCGCTGGAGCCGCCGACGTGCCGGTCCAGGCGCTGCGCCAGGTAGTGCATGGCGGCGAGCGACAGGGCGTCGGGCACTTTGCACATGGCGTCGATTACGGCAGGCACGAACGAGGCTTCCACGCGCGGGCGGCCGATGCCTTCGATGCCCGAGCCGTGGTCCAGGCGCAAGCTGGCGTCGCCGGTGCGGTAGTAGTCGAAAAACACCGAGCGCTCGGCATCGGCGCACAGCACGCGGGTGGCGTGACGACGGTAGCGCACGTAGCGGCCGAGGGTGGCGAGTGTGCCGCCGGTGCCGGGGCTGGAGACCAGCCAGCTGGGTTCGGGGCAATGTTCAAAGCGCATCTGCTGAAAAATCGATTCAGCGATGTTGTTGTTCGCGCGCCAGTCGGTGGCGCGTTCGGCGTAGGTGAATTGGTCCATAAAATGGCCGCCGCTTTCCTGCGCCAGGCGTTCGGATTCGGCGTAGATCTGCGTTGGGTCTTTAACCAGATGACTCTGGCCGCCGTAAAAGGCGATTTGCGCGATCTTCTCTTTCGACGTGGTGGCCGGCATCACGGCAATAAACGGCAAGCCCAGCAGCCGGGCGAAATAGGCCTCGGAAATGGCCGTGGAACCGCTGGAGGCTTCAATCACCGGCGCACCGGGTTTCAGCCAGCCGTTGCACAGCGCGTACAAAAACAGCGAGCGAGCCAGGCGGTGTTTGAGGCTGCCGGTGGGATGGCTGGATTCGTCTTTGAAATACAACTCGATGCCCGGCAGGCCCGGCACCGTCAGAGGAATGAGGTGGGTGTCGGCGCTGCGCTGGAAGTCGGCCTCGATGATGCGAATGGCTTCTCGCGCCCAGGCGCGGGCGGCGATTTGTTTGTTGTGGTCGTCGTTACGTGAACCGCTCATGGCTTACCTTCAGTCGAGAATTCCAGCAGGGGCCGGCACCTTGGGGTCACGCCGCCATTGGCTGAGTGCTACGCCAATAAAGACCAGCCCGACCGCTAACAGTTGCCATGCATTCAAGCGCTCGCCGAGAAACAGCGCGGCCATCAGCAAGGTGAACACCGGTATCAAATTGGTGAAGCCAGAGGCCTGACTGGCTGGCAGGCGGCCGACGCCAAAGTTGTAGAGCCCGTACGCGCCGACCGTCACGACAATGCCCAGGTACACCACCGCGCCCCAGCCTTTGACCGTGACGTCGGCCGGCACGTCGGCGCCCAGCAACGCCAACGGTAGAAAAAATACCGAGCCCACAAACGCCTGCAGCGCGGTGAGCGCAAACGCCGAGTAGCGGCTGGATAAATGCTTGAGCAGCAAGGTGTAGCCGGTGGCGCAGAGCATCGCCACGAATTCGAAGAAGTTACCCAGCAGCGGCGCCGGCGCATGGGCGTCGGCCTCGCCCGCCAGGCTGAGCCAGGTGGCGCCCACTACCGCGAGGAGAAACCCGGCGAGCGTGGTGCGGCTGATGCGTTCACGCAGTGTCAGGTAGGCGCCGACTGCCACCAGCAGCGGCAACAGCGCGGTGATCATGCCGGCTTGGGAGGCGCTGGTGCGTTGCAGCGCCAGGGCTTCGAAGATGAAGTACAAGCAGGGCTCGCAGGCGGCCAGACCGAGCAGGTATTTCCAGTCGCCGGCGCGGTAGTCGATGCGGCCTCGCCAGCGCCAGGCCAATAGAAACACCACGCTGCCCAAGGCCATACGGCCGAAGATCACCCACATCGGTGGCATCTCGCTGAACGCGAACTTCAAGGCAATAAACGAACTGCCCCACAAGGCCATGGCAACGACCAAACAACCCCAGGCAAGCGCCTGGCCTTCACGCTGTTGCACACGCACCTCCGCATTTTCTGACGGCCAGTATAGGAACCGTGCACCCGCCCGCCCAGCTACAGTGGAGCAGCTATCCTCAGCGCAACTGTTTTACCAGTTGCAACCGCCTTTTTAGGAGCATGCCATTGTCTGTTCGCCACGCACTGACCCGTTTTTTTCGCTTGGAAGCGGCCAGCGGCCTGCTGTTGATAGCCGCTGCGGTGTTGGCGCTGATCATCAACAATTCGCCGCTGGATTTTCTCTACAACGGTTTGCTGGAAACGCCGGTGGTGGTGCAAGTCGGCGCGCTGAAAATCGCCAAGCCGTTGCTGCTGTGGATTAACGACGGGCTGATGGCGCTGTTCTTCCTCACCATCGGGTTGGAAGTGAAACGCGAGGTGCTGGAGGGGCACCTGTCCCATCCCTCGCAGATTGTGCTGCCGGGCATGGCGGCGATTGGTGGCATGGTGGTGCCGGCCTTGGTCTATTGGGCCATCAACCGTCACCACCCCGAGGCCATGGACGGCTGGGCGATTCCCATGGCCACCGACATTGCCTTCGCCCTGGGCGTGCTCGCCTTGCTGGGTAAGCGCGTGCCGCTGACGCTCAAGTTGTTTTTAATGACGCTGGCGATCATTGATGACCTCGGCGCGATCATCGTCATTGCGCTGTTCTATTCCGGCGACCTGTCGACCCTTTCGCTGCTGCTGGCGGCCGCGTGCCTGGCGGTGCTGATTGGCATGAACCGCGCGGGGGTGCAAACCCTGAGTCCGTATGTGCTGGTGGGCCTGATTTTGTGGGTGTGCGTGCTCAAGAGCGGCGTGCATGCGACGTTAGCTGGCGTCGCCCTGGCCTTCACCATTCCGCTGCGCACCCGCGATGGCGTGCCCTCCCCGGCTCGGGCGCTGGAGCATGGGTTGCATCCGTGGGTGGTGTTCGGCGTGTTGCCGCTGTTCGCCTTCGCCAATGCCGGCGTGCCGCTAGCGGGCGTGGGGCTTGATAGTTTTCTGCACCCGGTGCCGTTGGGCATCGCCAGCGGCTTGTTGCTAGGCAAAACCGTGGGCGTGTTTGGCATGGCCTGGCTGGCGATTGCCGTGGGCATCGCCAAGCTGCCTGAAGGCGCGAATTGGGGTCAGGTGCTCGGCGTAGCGGTGCTATGCGGCATCGGTTTCACCATGAGCCTGTTTGTCGGCTCGTTGGCGTTCGAGCCGGGCGAAAGTGCGCTGGCGGGCATGGACCGTATCGGAATTTTGACCGGGTCGTTTTTTGCGGCAGTGATTGGTTATGGCGTGATGATGAAAGCGAGCAAGCGTTGAAATGGCGTCGCGGCTATCGAGGCTAAAGCCTCTCCCACAACAGCACCTGACCTCTGTAGGAGCGGCTCAACCGCGAGCTTTTGCCTCTCCCACAACAGCATCTAACCTCTGTAGGAGCGGCTTCAGCCGCGAGCTTTTGCCTCTCCTATAACAGCACCTGACCTCTGTAGGAGCGGCTTCAGCCGCGAGCTTTTGCCTCTCCCACAACAGCATCTGACCTTTGTAGGAGCGGCTTCAGCCGCGAGCTTTTGCCCTTATGGATGCAGTCGATTCAAGCCCGGCGGCAGGCCGGTGGCGTCAACCGGCAACCACGGGCCGTTGGCGTAGGTGGCCCAGGTCCAACCGTCGTTCCAGCGGTAGTAGGTGCGTTGGCGATAATAAAGGCCCGGTACTTTATCCAGCACGTAAACGCCCAGTTGCGTATCCCAGTAGCTGCTCACGCCGGGTGGCGGAGCGAAGTGCGGGTGGGCTTTAAGGCGGGTGCTGGCCGGTGCCTGGGTCGGCAACGGTGCGCTTTTGGGTTGCTGCGTGGTTTTGCCCGGCGGGGTTTGCGGCAGGTTGCCGGGCGGCACAGGAATCGGTTCGCTGCTGGGTTGTTGCACGGCCGGCGTGGTGCAACCGGCCAAAGCCAAAATCATCAGCGCTGCTGCGCCCCGTGCCCATTTGCTCATTGTGCTTGTCCGTCCGCGGAGTCGATGGTCAGCTGCTGCTGATCCTTGCTGCTACTGGCCAAGGGCTGGCTGCGGCCGATCCACTCGCCTGCCTTGGCATTGCCTGCCCGCGAAATGCGAGCTTGCAGTATGACCTGAGGGAAGTTGGAGAGTTTCAGTTGCGGCATCATCGCGTCGCTGTCGGCCAGGCTGACCTGGGCAGGCAGGTCGGCCACGGTCAGGCGTTTCACCGCCAACGGCATGGGCGGACCCGAAGCGGCGCGGGCAAACACGAACACGCTGTCGCCCGGTTGCACCTTGTCTTTGAGTGCTGGGGCCAGTTCAACCCGCACCTTCAACACCGTGCCAGTCTCGGTGGCGGCTGGCGGCTGTTGCGCTTGCTGCTGATCGGCGGGCAATTGTTCGCGGGCGCGGGCGATGCCGCCTTCGATGGCGGCGCGCGACGGATCTTCGGGCGGCAGCAAGGCGACCAGCCGGCCCCAAAAGGTCACGGCGTCCTGGAAGCGTTTGTCTTCAAACGCGGCGATGCCGAGCAAGCCCAGGCTGGTGACTTCCTGCGGGTTGGTTTTCAACGCTTCGTCGGTCAGGCCCTGCAACTCGGCCGACCACTGTTTGTTGTTGGCGAAGTACTTCGCTTGGGCCAGTTGCCCGAGCAATTCAGGCTGGCGACCGGCCAAACTGATGGCCTTCTCGAACGCGCCGACGGCATCGCCTGGGCGCTCTTGGCTCATGTAGGCACGGCCGAGGTAGTACCAGGCTTCGGCAGATTCGGGCTGCGCTTTCACCGCTTGTTCAAGGCGCGCGGTCATTTCTCCGATGGTGCGCGGCGCTTGGGTGGCGTCTTGTGCGAGCTGCACTTTGTCCAGCGAGCCCCAATGCCAATACATGCCGACGGCCAACACCGGCACCAACACGGCGGCCAGCAACGGCACCCATTTGCCGAGCTTCGAGGCCCGCGCCTGATCGGCGCCTTCGGTGTCGGCCAGCAGCTCGCGGGCGGCTTCGGCTTTGGCGGCTTGCAGTTGCTCGTCGCCGAGCGTGCCCGCTTGTTGCTGGGCTTGCAGTTCAGCGACACGTTCCTGATACAGCGCCACGTTCAGGGCAGTGCGGTCTTCTTCGCGCTGGGCGCGGCGACCACGCAAAACGGGGATCAACAAAAACGCCAAGGCCACCAGCAACAGCAGGCCGGCAGAGAGCCAGAATTCAATCATTGGGAAGTTTTGTCCGCAGCCACAGAAGAAGAGTTGTCGGCTTTGAGCAGCGCATCAAGGCGCGCTTGTTCTTCGCCCGACAGGGTCACATCGCTAACCGCGACCGGCTTGCGACGGCGCACGCCCATCACCACCATCACCAGCAAACCGGTGCCCAACAAGGCAGCCGGGCCGAACCACAGCAGCCAGGTGCGCGCAGTGACGGCCGGTTTGTAGCGCACGAATTCGCCGTAGCGATCGACCATAAAGTCGACGATTTGCTCGTTGCTTTTGCCCTCGCCGAGCATGCGGAAAATTTCTTTGCGCAGGTCGGCGGCAATCGGTGCGTTGGAGTCGGCGATGTCCTGGTTTTGGCACTTGGGGCAGCGCAGTTCCAGGGTCAGCTGGCGAAAGCGTTCACGCTCGGCCTCGTTGGCGAACTCGTAGGTGTCGATGGCAGCCTGAGCCACGCCGACCAGGCTCAAGCCCAGCGCCATTGCGGCAAGCCAACGCTTCATTGCGCGGCCTCGTCGACCAGTTCCTGGTATTTGCTGGCCAGTTGTTCGCGCCAAACCACCTCATCGATCACGCCGACAAACTTGTGGCGGATGATGCCTTTACTGTCGATCAGAAAGGTTTCCGGCGCGCCGTACACGCCCAGATTCAACCCCAGGCTGCCTTCGGCGTCATTGATGTTCAGCTGGTACGGGTTGTGGAATTCCTTGAGCCATTTCAGCGCGGCGGCGTTTTCGTCTTTGTAATTGACGCCGTACACACGCACGCCCTGCTGGGCCAGTTTATTCAGCACCGGGTGTTCGACTCGGCAGGAAATGCACCACGTCGCCCACACGTTCAACAGTGCAGGTTTGCCCAGCAGGTCGGCGCGAGTGAGGGTCTTCTGCCCGTCCACGGCCGGCAACGAAAACTCCGGCACCGGCTTGCCGATCAGGGCTGACGGCAGTTCCGATGGATCGAGAAACAGGCCGCGGTACAGAAACACCGCGCCCACCAGAAACACCGCCAACGGCAACAGCAACAACGCGCGCTTCATGCCTGCGCTCCTTCCAGGCCCAAGGCTTCACGCACTCGGGTTTTGACTTTGACGCGGTAACGCCGGTCCATCGCCGCCAGCAGGCCACCGAAGCCGGTGAGCAAGCCGCCGAACCAGATCCAGCGCACAAAGGGTTTGACGTGAATGCGTACGGCCCAGGCGCCGTTGTCCAGCGGCTCGCCGAGGGCGATGTAGATATCGCGGGTGAAACCGGCGTCGATGCCGGCTTCGGTCATCACCGACTGCTGCACGGTGTACAGGCGTTTTTCCGGGTGCAGTACGGCGACTTCCTTGCCGTCTTCAATGACGCGCACGGTGCCACGGTCGGAGGTGAAGTTCGGGCCCTCGAAGTGCTCGGCACCGTCGAACACGAAGTGATAGCCGCCCAAGTCAGTCGACTCGCCGCGCTCCATGCGCATGTCGCGTTGCGCGCTGTTCTGGCTCGAGAGCACCACGCCCAGGGCGCATACGGCGATGCCAAGGTGGGCGAGTTGCATGCCCCAGTAGCTGCGGGTCATTTTGCCCAGGCCTTTGAGCAGGCCGGTGTGGCGGGTTTTATCCAGCAAGTCGCGCGCGCCGGCCAATAGCACCCAGGCTGCCAGCAGGCACACGGCGAGCACCGCCCAGTTGAAGTCGCCGAGCACCATGGAGGCCACGCCGCCAAGCACAACGCTGGCGATGAGCACCGGACTGAGCATGCCGAGCAACCATTTCACCGGCGTGTCTTTCCAGCGCACCACTACGCCCACGGCCATGACGATCATCAGCAGGCTCATCAACGGCACGAACAGCGCGTTGAAGTACGGCGGGCCGACGGACAGCTTGGCGCCGGTCAGCGCGTCGAGCACCAGTGGGTACAAGGTGCCGAGCAGAATCATCGACGCGGCCACCACCAGCACCAGGTTATTGCCGAGCAGCAGCATTTCCCGCGACCACGGCGCAAAGCCGACCTGGCTTTTCACCACCGGGGCGCGCAGGGCGAACAGGGTGAGCGAACCGCCGACCACCAGCAGCAGGAACGCCAGAATAAACACGCCGCGCTCGGGGTCGGAGGCGAAGGCGTGAACCGACGTGAGCACGCCGGAACGAACCAGGAAGGTGCCCAGCAAGCTCAAGGAAAAGGCGGCAATGGCCAGCAGCACGGTCCAGCTTTTGAACACGCCGCGTTTTTCCGTGACTGCCAGGGAGTGGATGAGCGCCGTGCCCACCAGCCAGGGCATAAACGAGGCGTTTTCGACGGGGTCCCAGAACCACCAGCCGCCCCAGCCCAACTCGTAATACGCCCACCACGAACCGAGGGTGATGCCGATGCCCAGAAACGCCCAGGCGACGATGGTCCACGGCCGCGACCAGCGTGCCCAGGCGGCGTCCAGGCGCCCGCCAAGCAAGGCGGCAATGGCAAAAGAGAAGGCGACGGAGAAACCGACGTAGCCCATGTACAGCATCGGCGGGTGCACGATCAGGCCGATGTCTTGCAGCAGCGGATTGAGGTCACGACCGTCCACCGGACTCTGTGGCAGCAGGCGCTCGAACGGGTTGGAGGTAATTATGAGGAACAGCAGGAAACCGATGCTGATCATGCCCATCACGCCCAGCACGCGGGCCAGCATCACTTGCGGCAACTGGCGGGAGAACACCGACACGGCGAAGGTCCAGCCGCCGAGAATCAGCGCCCAGAGCAGCAGCGAGCCTTCATGCGCGCCCCACACAGCGCTGAACTTGTAGTACCAGGGCAGCGCGCTGTTGGAGTTGTTGGCGACGTAGGCGACGGAGAAGTCGTCGGTCATAAACGCCCAGGTCAGGCAGGCAAAGGCCAGCACCAGAAAACTGAACTGGCCCCAGGCGGCCGGCTGGGCCAGGCCCATCCACTGCCGATCACCGCGCCATGCGCCGATCATGGGCAAGGTGGCCTGCACCAGCGCCATGCACAGGGCGAGGATCATCGCCAGGTGACCAATTTCGGGAACGATCAGGGCGGCCATCATGGTTGTTTATCTCCACTTGCCGGGGCATAGGCGGCGCCGTCTTGGGGCGCCGATTGGCCGCTGTCTTTCAGCGCTTTGGTGACTTCGGGTGGCATGTATTTTTCGTCGTGCTTAGCCAGCACTTCGTCGGCGATCAGCACGCCGTCGGCGTTGAGTTTGCCAAGGGCGACGATGCCCTGCCCTTCGCGGAACAGGTCGGGAAGAATGCCGCGATAACGGATGGTCACGCTTTTGGCAAAGTCGGTGACTACGAATTGCACGTCCAGCGAATCGCCGCTGCGCACCAGCGAGCCTTTTTCCACCATGCCGCCGGCGCGAATGCGGGTGTCATGCGGCACCTCGCCGTTGGCGATTTGCGTGGGCGTGTAGAACAGGTTGATGTTCTGCTGCAGGGCGCTCAACGCCAGGCCAACGGCAATGCCGACGCCCGCGACGATGGCGAGGATGATCAACAGGCGCTTTTTACGCAGCGGATTCACTTTTGACTCTCCCGGCGCAAACGGCGCGCCTCTTCTTGCAGATAACGACGGCGCGCCAGAACCGGCAGCGCGACGTTGAGCGCCAACACCGCCAGGCTGATGCCATAGGCGGTCCAGACATAAACACCATGGTGGCCCATGGCGAGAAACTCGCTGAACGAGGCAAAGCTCATCGCACGCCTCCTTTTTCAATCTGTTGCGCCACTTCGGCTTTCACCCAACTGCTGCGGGCTTCGCGCTTGAGCACTTCCAGGCGCATGCGCATCAGCATCACGGCGCCGAAGAAGCAGTAGAAACCGAGCACCATCAACAGCAGCGGAATCCACATTTCCGACGGCATGGCCGGGCGTTCGGTGATTTTGAACGTGGCGCCCTGGTGCAGGGTGTTCCACCACTCCACCGAGTATTTGATGATCGGAATATTCACCACGCCCACCAGCGCCAGCACGGCGCACGCCTTGGCGGCGCTGTCGCGGTTACTGATGGCGTTGCCCAGGGCGATGATGCCGAAATAAAGGAACAGCAGAATCAACATGGAGGTCAGGCGCGCGTCCCACACCCACCATGAGCCCCACGTCGGCTTGCCCCAGATGGCGCCGGTGAGCAGCGCGATGGCGGTCATCCAGGCACCAATCGGCGCGGCCGATTGCAGGGCGACGTCGGCAATTTTCATCTTCCACACCAGCCCAACCAGACCGGCAATTGCCAGCAGCACATAGCACGACTGCGCCAACATGGCGGCCGGCACGTGGATATAGATGATGCGAAAGCTGTTGCCCTGCTGGTAATCCGGCGGCGCGAACGCCAGGCCCCAGACCAGACCGGTGGCAATAAGCAGAACGGCCGCCGCGCTCAACCAGGGCAGCCAGCGGCCGCTGATCTGGTAGAACCATTTGGGCGAGCCCCATTTGTGAAACCAAGTCCAATTCATCAGGGTAACCACGTCATTTTTATTCGCCGACGCTAATGGCCAGGCCTGCGGCGGTCGCAAAAGGTGTCAGGGTAACGGCCAAGGCAGCAAGGCTGGCCATCCACAGCAAGTAACCGATCACTGGTAAGCCCTGCAACGCGGCTTGCAGCGCCCCGCTGCCGAGAATCAGCACGGGGATATAAAGCGGAAGAATCAGCAGCGCCAGTAACAGGCCACCGCGCTTGAGGCCGACGGTAAGCGCCGCACCCACCGCGCCCAATAGGCTGAGCACCGGCGTTCCCAATAATAAAGTGGCGAGCAGCACGGGAATGCAGTGCCCCGGCAAGCCCAGCATCAGCGCCAACAAGGGCGCCAGTAGCACCAGCGCCAGGCCGGAAAACAGCCAGTGTGCCAGCACCTTGGCCAATACCAGAAGAGCCAACGGGTGCGGCGAAAGGACCCACTGCTCAAGCGAACCGTCTTCAAAATCGCTCCGAAAAAGCCCGTCCAGCGAGAGCAAAACCGCCAGTAGCGCCGCCACCCAGATCAACCCGGGCGACAGGGTTTGCAGCAGTTGGCTTTCCGGGCCAACGGCCAGCGGGAACAAGGCGATAACGATGGCGAAGAACACTAACGGGTTGGCCAGCTCAGCCGGACGGCGGAAGAGTAAACGCGCCTCGCGGGCAACCAACAAGGTGAAGACGTTGCTCATGGGCGGCGCTGCCCCAGGTCCAATTCGCGGTAACCGCTTGGCCGGTGCGCCAAGGTGTGGTGCGTGGTTAACAGCACCATGCCGCCGTGTTCGCAGTGCTCGGCCAAATGGGCTTCGAGTTGGGTGACGCCGGTTTTATCCAGCGCGGTAAACGGTTCGTCGAGGATCCACAACGGTGGTGGGTTCAGGTACAAGCGCGCCAGGGCAACGCGGCGCTGCTGGCCGGCAGACAGGGTGTGGCAGGGAACGTCTTCAAAACCGCGCAAACCCACCTGTTCCAGCGCCTGCCAAATGACATCGCGCGTGGCCGGTTGATGCAGGGCGCAGAGCCAGGTGAGGTTTTCTTCAGCGGTAAGCAAACCCTTGATGCCTGCCGCGTGGCCAAGCCATAACAGGTTGCGGGCCAGCTCGTTGCGTTGCGTGGTCAGCGGCTGACCATTGAGCAACACTTCGCCAGCGGTCGGTTGCATCAGCCCGGCGAGCAAGCGCAGCAGGCTGGTTTTGCCGCTGCCATTGGGACCGCTAACTTGCAGCATGTCGCCAGCCGCCAACCGCAGCTCCAACTGTTCGAAAAGCATGCGCCAGTCCCGCTCACAGGCGAGTGCTACAGCTTCGAGGAAGGGGCTCTTCAAGGTTAGGCTGACCTGCGGGCTAAGGGGCCGGAGGAAAATTCCGGACGGGCTGGTTCTGGCGCTGCTTTTGCTATCAAGTCCAGGCAAGCTTGGCCGCTATACTCAGGCAAGCCACTTGCACGGCCGACCCGGACGGGGCGGCATTATACATGTCACGCCCGCCCCTCGAAGCTGGCTTTTTCGACAGGTTGTAAACCGCCGATGAGCGAAATCAGTAGCACTCGCCCACTCTCCCCCGTTGCGCCGACCCCACGCCCGAACACCTCGGTGACCGACGCGGCGGTGAAACTCTTGCAGCCGCTGGGCAACCTGCTGGCCGTGGGCGATAGCACCACCGCCGAAGTGGTCAGCGTTAAAGACCTGGCGCAGAACTTCCAACAAGTGCTGCTCAGGCTGACCGTGAATGGCGGCCAGCAAGCCACCGTGCAGGCGACCAGCAGCCAACCGCTGGTACAAGGCAGCACCGTGGCGGTGACGGCGCTTTCCGATACGCGTTTGTCCGTGCTGATGCAGGTGGCGGCGGGCGGCAATCCGCTGACCAGCCTTGATGGCGAGGCCATGCCGCCGGGCACGGTGATTCAAGGCAAGGTCGAATCCAGCCAACCCTTTGTGCAGCCGCAGACCTTGCAGGTGCTGAATAAAGTGCTGGTCGCCCTGCTCAACACGCCGTTGGCCGGCAGCAAACTGTCGATTGAAACGCCGCTCAATTTGCCCGTGGGCAGCCTGTTGACCGCGCAGGTACAGAGCAATCAATCGCTGACCTTTCTGCCACTCAGCGGCCGTCTCGATCAACTTGAGCTGGGCCAACAGTTGGGCAGTCAGCAAGCGCGTCAGGGCTCGCTGGAGAATTTGCTGAAATCGCTGCAAGGCCTGAGCGGCAAGGAAGGCGTGCCCGAAGGCATGCGCGGCGCCATCGACAAGTTGCTTGGCTCGCTGCCCGACGGCGCGCAGCTGAGCGATTCCAAAGGCCTGTCGCAAGCGCTGGAAAAGAGCGGCATGTTCCTCGAAGCCAAACTGCTCAGTGGCAACACCGCCGGGCTTTCGCAAGACATGAAAGCCAACCTGCTGCGCCTGATCGCGCAAATTCTGCCGGCACTGCCCAGCGGCGCGGCCATCAACCCGAACAACATCGGCGCCAATCTCGGCCAGGCGTTGCCGGTGTTTCTGCGCAACGCCCTCGGCGCACTGGGGCAAACCGGCGTTAAGCAGCAAGGACTGACTTTCCCGCTGCCAAGCAAGCTGCAACAGGAAATGGAAAACGAGGGCGACCTGGAAGGCCTGCTCAAACTCGCCGCCGCCGCCGTGGCCCGCTTGCAGACGCATCAACTATCGAGCCTGGCGCAGAGCCAGCTAACGCCGGAAGGCAATCTGCTAACCACTTGGCAGATGGAAATTCCCATGCGCAACGGGCAAGACCTGGTGCCGCTGCAACTGAAAATGCAGCGTGAAGATGCGCAAGAGGAAGAAAAATCGGGCAAGGGCGGCAAGAAAGGTCAGCAGCAAGAACCGGTGTGGCGCATCGAATTGGCCTTCGACATTCCGCCGCTGGGCCCGCTGCAAGTTCAGGCGCAGCTGGCGCGCGGCAGCCTGACCAGCCAGCTGTGGGCAGAACGGGCCAGCACCGTGAACCTGATCGATAACGAACTGGGCACGCTGCGTGATCGCCTGACCGCTGCTGGCTTGAATGTCGGCGAATTGGCCTGCCAGCAAGGCGTGCCGCCGCAAGGCCCGCGCACCACCCTCGAACAACGCTGGATTGACGAAAAAGCATGAAACGTGAAGCTCCCCGCCAGGCCATTGCGCTCAACTACGACGGCAAGAGCGCACCGAGCCTGACCGCAAAGGGCGACGATGAATTGGCGGAAGCCATTCTGGCCGTGGCTCGGGAATATGAAGTGCCGATTTACGAAAACGCCGAACTGGTGCGCCTGCTCGCGCGCATGGAATTAGGGGATTCGATTCCCGAAGAGCTGTACCGCAGCGTGGCCGAGATCATCGCGTTTGCGTGGTACTTGAAAGGCAAATGCCCGGAAGGGTTTACCCCGGATGATGGCGGCGAGAAAGATGTCACGCCGCAGCGGTTGCTGGATTAACGCGTCCGTCGTAGGAGCCAGCTTGCTGGCGAATCCTGGAAACGGTAATTGCCGAGGTTTGCAGGGTTCGCCAGCAAGCTGGCTCCTACAGCACAGGCGGCTTTAGCGCTTGGCTTGATGCAACTTGCTCACCAGCTCCGCCTCGGCGCGGCTGAGGCCGCAGGATTGGGTGAGGTCGTCGACACTGGCGCCCAGGCCGACTAAACGCGCTGCCTGGGTGAAGGAGAGATTGCTGGGGTCGCGCTGTTCAATCTGGCTGAGTTTGTCTGGAATCGGCGCCAGGGTGCGGCGCAGTTCGTAGAGCTCTTCACCCATGCGGATGCTACCGGTGAGGTAGGTGTCCAAACGCTTTTTCAGTTCTTTGATGGCTTGGTCGCGCAGTGCGTCGCGCTGTGCCTGGTGTTCGAACTGACGAGCGAATTCTCGCTGTCGTCCCGCCAGCCAGATGCAGGTGCCGCCCAGCGAGACGCAAGCCAGGGCAAGCACCAACAGCGCGATGTCGAGCATGGGTTAGATGCTCTCCAGTTCGGACCACTCTTCTTCGGACATCATTTTGTCCAGCTCAACCAGAATCAGCAGTTCGCCGTTCTTGTTGCAGACGCCCTGGATGAACTTGGCCGACTCGTCGTTGCCGACGTTAGGCGCGGTTTCCACTTCCGATTGGCGCAGGTAAACCACTTCAGCAACGCTGTCGACCATGATGCCAACCACTTGCTTGTCGGCTTCGATGATGACGATACGGGTGTTGTCGGTAACCGAACCGGAGTCCAGGCCGAAGCGCTGGCGGGTGTCGATCACGGTCACCACGTTGCCGCGCAGGTTGATGATGCCCAGCACGTAGCTAGGGGCACCCGGCACCGGGGCGATTTCGGTGTAGCGCAGCACTTCCTGCACCTGCATCACGTTGATGCCGTAGGTTTCGTTATCCAGACGGAACGTCACCCATTGCAGAATGGGATCTTCGGAACCTTGCGCGGACGTTTTCTTCATATCCCTAGCCTCATCAATGCCACTGTCATGGCGTACGGGTGTAACCCGCCGTTTACTTTAGCGCCCCGATTTGCGGGGCCGTTCAATCGGTTACTGCACGCGACCATCGCTGCCTAAGCGCTTGGCGGCGCCGCTGGCGATCAACTCGGCCAAAACGGCCACATCCACCAACGCACACATATGTTCGATAACGGTACCTGCCAGCCAAGGCCGCTGGCTGCGCTGACTGCGCCACTTGACCTCTTTGGGGTCCAGGCGAATCGAGCGACTGACCTGATGCACCGCCAGGCCCCATTCGTAGCCTTGCACGGAAATCACATACTGCAAGCCCTGGCGGAAATCATCGCGGTAGCGGTCGGGCATCACCCAGCGCGCGGTGTCGAGTACGCGAAGGTTGCCAGCCTGGCACGGGAGGATACCGAGGAACCAGTCGGGCTGGCCAAATAGTGGCGTCAGCTCCTGGCCGACCAGCGGGTAAATCGAGCCCAAACACACCAACGGCACGGCCAGCGTGAGGCCGGCGACGTCGAATAGCAGGCATTCGAACGGCTCTTCGCCCCAGCTCGGCTGACCGTCTAATTTCAACGGCGGCGGCGTTGGCGTCATGTCGGTCTGGATTTGCTGCTCGACCACCGACTCGACCACCGGCGGCGCGAGCACCACAGGTTTTTCGACGACGGGTTTTGCTTCAATCGGTTTTTCCGCGACTGGTTCAGCCTGCTCGACCAGCAAGGTTGGCATCAGCAGTGGCTTGGGCATTTCCAGGGTAGGCAGGACCAGCGTTGGCCGTTCCAGCTTTACCACAGCAGGCCGAGCAGCCACAGGCGGCGCTTGCAGACGCGCGTCGCGCACCTGTTCTTCCAGCACGGCGGCTTCGAATTCATCGAGGGAAACGGCGTCGGACTCAACCACAACCGGCGCCGATTTGCTGACGGGCGCTGGCTGCACCGCACGCACGGGCGCGGCAACCGGTGCCGGTGCTGGCGCAACGACGACGAGGCTAACCGGCTCAGCGGGAAACGCGTCGGCCAGTTCGGCAGCCGCTTCCTGCAGCAAGCCGTCCAGATAGGACTGCAAGGCCAGCTGCGGGCGATTAGCGGTGGCGGTAGGACGACTCATAGAACAAACCTGGTGAAATGGACTGACTCATATATCGGCAGCATCCGCTGCAGACTTGAGCCAGCCCTGATAGCAAAAATCGCCATGCTATGCGACCTGCGCAGAGAGTTCATGGCTGAGCAAATGCTTGAGCAGCGCGCGATACGCCAGTACACCCCGGCTCTTGTCATCGAATTGTGAAGGCGTCTGCCCTGCCCGACTGGCGTCGCGCAAGCGGGTATCCACCGGAATGTAGGCGGGCCACAGGTGATCGGGATAGGCATTGCGCAGGGTGCGCAAGGTGCTTAACGAGGCCTGGGTGCGGCGGTCGAACAGGGTCGGCACGATGGTGTACGGCAACGCTTGTTTGCGCGAGCGGTTTATCATCGCCAGCGTGCTGACCATACGTTCCAGACCTTTCACGGCGAGAAACTCGGTCTGTACCGGAATGGCCAACTGCTGACTGGCGGCCAAGGCATTCACCATCAGCACGCCAAGCAAGGGCGGGCTGTCGATGATGGCGTGGTCGAAGTCATCCCACAGCTGCGCCAGGCTTTTGGCGATTACCAAGCCCAGGCCGCTCTGCCCTGGCGACTGCCGCTCAAGAGTGGCGAGCGCCGTGCTGGAGGGCATCAGCGAAATAAGCGGATGGCTGGTGGGCAGCAGCAATTGCCCCGGCAACCCTTGCGGCACGCTGCCTTGGTGCTGGAACAAATCGAATGCGCTGTGCTCCAGCGAATCGGGGTCATGCCCGAAATAGCTCGTCATGGAGCCATGTGGATCGAGATCGACCACAACCACACGCTTGCCCGCATCGGCCAACAGCCCTGCGAGTGCGATGCTTGTGGTGGTCTTGCCGACCCCACCTTTTTGATTGGCTACTGCCCAGACTCTCATGTTCGTTATCCTCCCGGCGCACCAAGGGCTTACCGAGAACAAGCGCCAACCTAAGGGGCCGGCGACGGGGAATTGACAGCACCGCCCGAAGGCGGCTGCACCGCAGGCGGTTGTGCAGGTTGTGTGCCAGCCCGCTCTAACGCGGCGTCGGGCTGTGCATGGCCACTGCCTACACCACTCACACTGCGCCGCACATCCAAGTTGCGTGACACCACCAGAACCACCCGGCGGTTGCGCGCTCTTCCCTCTGCCGTCGCGTTATCCGCGATTGGCTGAAACTCTCCATAACCGACCGCCGCCAGGCGCCCGGCGTTCACGCCATCCATGGCCATCATTCTTACAATGCTAGCTGCCCGCGCCGTAGACAACTCCCAGTTCGTAGGAAATTGCGCGGTCTTGATCGGAAGGTTATCTGTGAACCCTTCCACATGAATCGGATTCTCGTAAGGCGCCAGAATTTTGGCAACTTTTTCGATGATGGTGAAGGCGGTGTCGTTTGGAATCGCATCGCCACTGGGAAACAGCAGGCTCGAGTTCAGCTCGATCTCAATCCACAACTCGTTGCCACGCACCTTCAATTCATCGCTTTTGATCAGGTCGCCAAATGCCGTTTTTACCGCGTCGCTGATTTCTTGCAGGGCCTTGCTCGGGTCTTCGCCGTGGGCTTCGTCTTGGTCCTGCATCTTTTCCGGCTCGGTGGTCAGCGGCCGCTCTTCGCCGACCGGAATCGGTTTGACGGCGCGGTCCGGCTGATTGAAGACGCCCACCAGCGTGTCGGAAAGAATTTTGTATTTGCCTTCGTTGATCGACGAAATCGAATACATCACCACAAAAAAGGCGAACAGCAGCGTAATGAAGTCGGCGTAGGACACCAGCCAACGTTCATGATTTTCGTGTTCTTCCTGATGCCGCCGACGCGCCATAGTGAGCCCGACCTTTAGTCCATGAAGCCTTGCAGCTTGAGCTCGATGGAGCGCGGATTCTCACCCTCGGCAATCGAGAGAATGCCTTCTAGGAGCATTTCCCGGTAGCGCGATTGGCGTAAGGCGATGGCTTTGAGCTTGTTGCCCACGGGTAGAAAAAACAGGTTGGCCAACGCCACGCCGTAGATGGTGGCGACAAACGCCACGGCGATGCCGCTGCCCAGCATGCTCGGGTCGGCCAGGTTGCCCATCACATGAATCAGGCCCATGACCGCGCCGATGATGCCGATGGTGGGCGAGTAGCCGCCCATGCTGTCGAACACCTTGGCGGCCTGAATATCGCGGCCTTCCTGGGTGTAGAGGTCGACTTCGAGGATGCTGCGAATGGCTTCGGGCTCAGCGCCGTCCACCAACAATTGCAAACCTTTGCGGGCGTAAGGGTCAGCCTCGACGTCAGCGACCGCTTCCAGACCGAGCAAGCCTTCTTTACGCGCCGTCATGCTCCAACCCACCACGCGGTTGATGCCGCCGGCCAGGTCGATGCGCGGCGGGAAAATAATCCAGCGCACCACGGCCAGCGAACGCTTGAACACTGACATCGGCGTTTGCAGAAACGCCGCGCCCAAGGTGCCGCCCACCACAATCAGAAAAGCCGGGCCATTGACCAGTGCGCCGACGTGGCCGCCTTCCAGGTAGTTGCCCCCCAGAATGGCAACGAACGCCAAAATCACCCCGATAAGGCTAAGTACATCCATCAGACACAGGCCTCCACCAGGTGTCGACCGATGTCATCAAGGCTGTAAACCGCGTCTGCGAGGTTGGCTTTCACGATGGCCATGGGCATGCCGTAAATCACGCAACTGGCTTCGTCTTGTGCCCACACCTGGCTGCCGCCCTGCTTGAGCAGGCGCGCGCCTTCGCGACCGTCGGCGCCCATGCCGGTAAGCACCACGGCGAGCACTTTGTCGCCATAGGCTTTAGAGGCGGAGCCGAAGGTGATGTCGACGCAGGGGCGATAGTTAAGGCGCTCGTCGCCCGGCAGAATTTTTACCGTGCCACGGCCGTCGACCATCATTTGTTTGCCACCGGGCGCCAGCAAGGCCAGGCCGGGGCGCAGTTGGTCGCCGTCTTCCGCCTCTTTCACGCTGATTTTGCACAGCTTGTCCAAGCGCTCGGCAAACGCCTTGGTGAAGGCAGCCGGCATGTGCTGAATCAGGACGATGGGCGCGGGGAAATTCGCTGGAAGTTGGGTCAGTACCCGTTGCAGCGCAACCGGGCCGCCGGTCGAGGTGCCGATGGCCAACAGTTTGTAAGCCTTGCGCTTGGGCGCTGCGCTGGAGCTGGCAGCAGGCGCTGCAGCAGCCGGCCGTGGCGCAACTGGCGCGGGGCGCGCAGGCGTGCTGCTGGTGGCGGTGCTGGAAGAGCTGGCGGCAGGCGCATGACTGGGCGCAGGTGCCGGCGCGGCAGCAGGCATACCGCTGTAGCGGCGGTTACTGCGGGCGATGGTATGCACCTTCTCGCACAGCAGTTGTTTGACCTTCTCGGGATTGCGCGAGATGTCTTCGAAGTTCTTCGGCAGGAAATCAACCGCACCGGCATCCAGCGCATCGAGCGTGACACGCGCGCCTTCGTGGGTGAGCGAGGAGAACATCAGTACCGGAGTGGGACAGCGCTGCATGATGTGACGCACGGCCGTAATGCCATCCATCATCGGCATTTCGTAGTCCATGGTGATCACGTCAGGCTTGAGGGCAAGGGCCTGATCGATCGCTTCGCGACCATTGGTGGCAGTGCCAACGACCTGGATATTCGAGTCGGCGGAGAGAATCTCCGAGACACGCCGGCGGAAAAAGCCGGAATCGTCTACCACCAGAACCTTAACTGCCATAACCGCTCCTTTGAACCCGCCCGAGGCCCGGTTGGGCCGTCGCGCTTGGTGCTGCGCAAGCAGGCGGAGCGCTTATTTACGTCCCGTAAATGCCACGCTCCATGCCTTATCTACGCTGAGTGACACACCGCATCAGATGCGGCGTGCGTAACGCTTGAGCATGCTCGGCACATCCAGAATCAGGGCAATGCGCCCATCACCTGTGATGGTGGCCCCGGACATTCCCGGAGTGCCTTGGAGCATCTTGCCCAGCGGCTTGATCACGACTTCTTCCTGGCCCACCAACTGATCGACCACAAAGCCGATACGCTGCGTGCCCACCGACAGAATCACTACATGGCCTTCATGCTGCTCTTCGTGCTGGGCGCTGCTGATGAGCCAGCGCTTGAGGTAGAACAGCGGCAAAGCTTTGTCCCGCACAATCACCACTTCCTGACCGTCGACCACGTTGGTGCGCGACAGGTCGAGGTGGAAGATTTCGTTGACGTTAACCAGCGGGAACGCAAACGCCTGGTTGCCGAGCATGACCATCAAGGTCGGCATGATCGCCAAGGTCAGCGGCACCTTGATGACGATCTTGGTGCCTTGGCCTTTGGCCGAGTAAATGTTGATGATGCCGTTGAGCTGGGAAATCTTGGTTTTCACCACGTCCATGCCCACGCCACGGCCGGACACGTCGGAAATCTCGGTTTTGGTCGAAAAGCCCGGGGCGAAAATCAGGTTGTAGCATTCGGCTTCGCTGAGGCGGTCGGCGGCGTCTTTGTCGAGCACGCCCTTCTCCACCGCTTTGGCGCGCAAGACGTCGGGGTCCATGCCGTTGCCGTCGTCCGAAATCGACAGCAGGATGTGGTCACCCTCTTGCTGCGCCGACAGCACGATTTTGCCGCCGCGGCTTTTGCCGGCGGCTTCGCGTTTTTCCGGCGACTCGATACCGTGGTCCACCGAGTTGCGCACCAAGTGAACCAACGGGTCGGCCAGTGCCTCAACCAGGTTTTTGTCGAGGTCGGTTTCTTCACCGACCAACTCCAGGTTGATTTCTTTCTTAAGGCTACGGGCCAGATCGCGAACCAGACGTGGGAAGCGCCCGAACACTTTCTTGATTGGCTGCATGCGGGTTTTCATCACCGCGGTTTGCAGATCCGCCGTGACCACGTCGAGGTTGGATACGGCCTTGGACATGTTCTCGTCGCCGCTGTTAAGCCCCAGGCGCACCAGACGGTTACGCACCAGCACCAACTCGCCGACCATGTTCATGATTTCGTCCAACCGCGCGGTGTCGACGCGCACGGTGGTTTCCGCTTCGGCAGCCGGGCCGGCTTTATCAGCGGCGGCAGCAGCGGGCGCAGGGGCCGGCGCAGCGGCAGGTTTAGCCGGGGCGGCAGGTTTGGCCGGCTCGGCTTTCGCGGCAGGCTTGGGCGCAGGTGCAGCGGCTTTCGCCGGCGCGGCGGCGGCCGGCACTGGCGCCTGGGCAGCGGGTTCTACGAATTTGCCTTGGCCGTGCAGTTGATCCAGCAAGGCCTCGAATTCATCGTCGGTGATGTTGTCACCCGCGCCACTCGCGGCAGGCGTTGCCGCTGCTACTGGCGCGGCGGGTGTTTGCGGTTCAGCGACGGGTTCAACGAATTTGCCTTTGCCATGCAACTGGTCCAGCAGCGCTTCAAATTCGTCATCGGTAATTTCATCGCCACCACCGGCAGCAGCCGGGGCCGCACTGGCAGGCGGCACGCTGACCGGCGCAGCGGGCGCGGCCGGGGCAGCAGCGAACTGGCCCTTGCCGTGCAACTGGTCGAGCAGCGATTCGAATTCGTCGTCGGTAATTTCATCGCCGCTGGCGGCTGCTACGGGCGCTTTGGGCTCGTCGTGCAGGGCATCGAGCAGTTGCTCGAATTCGCTGTCGGTGATATCGCCAGAGGCTTCTGCCGCAGCAGGCGCCTCGGCAACGTCGGGTTCGGGTTCAGCCTCTGGTTCGGCAGTCGCAGCGGCCAATTCTGCGGCGCTCTGCGGCTCGGCCAAACGCGCCAGCGCCGCCAACAGCTCTGGCGTAGCCGGTGTCGGCGTGGTGCGTTCGCGCACTTCAGAAAACATGCCGTTGACGGCATCAAGAGCTTCGAGAACGACGTCCATCAACTCCGAGTCAACGCGCCGTTCACCCTTGCGCAGGATGTCGAACACGTTCTCGGCAATGTGGCAGCACTCCACCAGCTCATTGAGCTGGAGGAAGCCGGCGCCACCTTTGACGGTGTGGAATCCGCGGAAAATCGCATTGAGCAGATTGGAATCATCCGGGCGGCTTTCCAGCTCGACCAATTGTTCCGATAACTGCTCAAGAATTTCGCCGGCCTCTACCAGGAAGTCCTGGAGGATTTCTTCATCGGCGCCGAAGCTCATCTGTGTGCTCCCTAGAATCCCAAGCTTGATAGCAGATCGTCCACGTCGTCCTGATTGGAAGCGACGTCTTCACGCTTATCGGCATGAATCTGCGGACCTTCACCATGAGAAGGCTCTTTTTGTTGTTCTTGCTCGGCGCGCAGCACGGCATGGTCGTGCTCGATACCTGCGAAACGGTCCACTTGGCTGGCCATAAGCACCAGTTTCAGCAGGTTGCTTTCCACTTCGGTAACCAGTTGCGTAACGCGCTTGATCACCTGACCGGTGAGGTCCTGGTAATCCTGGGCGAGCAGAATGTCGTTGAGGTGCCCCGACAATTTGCTGCTGTCACGTTCGCTTCGGGCGAGAAACAGTTCGATGCGTTTGGCCAATTCGCGGAAAGCTTCGGCACCCAACTCGCGGCGCATAAAGCGACCCCAGTCGGCGCCCAGCGCAGTGGCTTCATCGTTGAGGTCGTTAACCAGCGGCGCACTCTGCTCCACCAGATCCATGGTGCGATTGGCCGCTTTCTCGGTCATCGTCACGACATAGTTCAGGCGTTCGGTGGCGTCGGTGATTTGCGACACTTCCTTGGCATGTGGAACGCGTGGGTCAAGCTGGAAGTTGACGATGGCGTTGTGCAGCTCACGCGTCAGTTTTCCCACTTCGTGGTAAAGACCACGATCACGCACTTTGTTGAGCTCATGAATGAGCTGCACCGCTTCGCCAAAATTACCTTTCTCAAGGCTATCAACGAGCTCGCGGGCATTGGATTTTAGGGACGACTCAAGGTCGCCCATGGGTAGATCGTCGTGCGCCATATTGCCCCCACGGCCGGGATCAGCCGTTAACACGCTCGAAGATTTTTTCGATCTTCTCTTTCAGCACTTGAGCTGTGAACGGCTTCACTACGTAGCCATTCACCCCGGCCTGCGCCGCTTCGATAATCTGATCGCGCTTGGCCTCGGCGGTCACCATCAGCACCGGCAGGTGCTTGAGACGGTCATCGGCGCGAACCGCACGCAACAGGTCGATACCGGTCATACCCGGCATGTTCCAGTCAGTGACGAGAAAGTCGAAGCTGCCGCTTTGCAGCATGGGTAAAGCGGTGGTTCCGTCATCAGCCTCAGCGGTGTTGGTGAATCCCAAGTCACGCAAGAGGTTCTTGATGATCCGTCGCATCGTTGAGAAGTCGTCAACGATGAGGATTTTCATGTTTTTGTCCAAGTCGACCTCCGTACAGTCCTAAACGCACCCAGCACCTGGATGCGCGTTGAATCGAGAAACTGGCAGTGCCGCTCAGCTAGCGCGCCACTCGCTCAAGCGTGCACGCAAACGAGCGGCACACTGGCTATGCAACTGGCTGACCCGCGATTCGCTGACCCCCAGCACTTCGCCAATTTCCTTGAGATTCAGTTCTTCGTCGTAATACAGCGACAACACCAACTGTTCACGTTCAGGCAGTCCAGAGATGGCCGCCGCCAATGCCGATTGGAAGCGTTCATCTTCCAGATCGCGCGAAGGCTCGAAGTGGGTAATGCCAGCGTCTTCACGCAGACCTGTGTGCTCGCCGTCCTGAAGAAGGTCGTCGAAACTGAACAAGCGGCTGCCCAAAGTGTCGCCAAGAATGCCGTAGTAATCCTCGAGACTCAATTGGAGTTCGGCCGCAACTTCTTGATCTTTAGCGTCTCTACCCGTTCGGGCTTCAATTTTTCGGATTGCGTCACTGACCATGCGACTGTTGCGGTGCACCGAACGCGGTGCCCAATCGCCCTTGCGTACCTCATCCAGCATAGATCCACGTATGCGAATGCCGGCGAAAGTTTCAAAACTGGCGCCTTTGCTGGAGTCGTATTTCTTTGACGCTTCAAGCAGACCGATCATGCCGGCCTGGATCAGATCTTCCACCTGCACGCTTGCCGGCAAACGTGCCAGCAAGTGGTAGGCGATGCGTTTGACCAGAGGCGCGTAACGCTCGATCAACTGGTGCTGGGAGTCCTGCGCCTGTGCCTTGCTATACATACGGAGCCCATTGCCTGATGTCATACGGCCGTATCAGCAAGCGGTTGCTGGACCAGACGCTCCACGAAGAACTCCAAGTGCCCACGCGGATTGGCTGGTAACGGCCAGGTGTCGACCTTCTGCGCGATGGCCTTGAATGCCAGCGCGCACTTGGAGCGAGGGAAGGCCTCATAAACTGCGCGTTGCTTCTGTACCGCCTTGCGTACCGACTCGTCGTAAGGCACAGCGCCGACGTATTGCAAGGCGACGTCGAGGAAACGATCAGTCACTTTGGTCAGCTTAGCAAAGAGGTTGCGACCTTCCTGTGGGCTGTGCGCCATATTGGCGAGTACGCGGAAACGGCTCATGCCGTGGTCGCGGTTCAGCAGTTTGATCAGGGCGTAGGCGTCGGTGATGGAAGTGGGCTCATCGCACACCACCACAATCACTTCCTGGGCCGCGCGCACAAAACTCACCACCGCATCGCCGATACCGGCGGCGGTGTCGATCACCAATACGTCGAGGTTGTCACTGATGTCGCTGAACGCCTGAATCAGGCCAGCGTGTTGCATGGGCGTGAGCTGCACCATGCTTTGCGTGCCGGAGGCTGCCGGCACGATGCGGATGCCGCCCGGCCCTTGCAGCAGCACGTCGCGCAGCTCGCATTCGCCACTGATGACGTCGGCCAGGGTGCGCTTGGCCGACAGGCCCAACAGCACGTCGACGTTGGCCAAGCCGAGGTCGGCGTCCATCAGCATCACACGCCGACCGAGGTCAGCCAGGGCCAGGGAAAGATTGACCGATACATTGGTCTTGCCGACGCCACCCTTGCCGCCAGTCACCGCGATCACCTGTACGGGATGCATACCCATGTTATCTACACACCTTGTCTAGCTCGACTGAGGCCACTTGGCTGATTACGTTCAGGCCCGGCACCGGGCCCACCTGAACGACTAAATTTCGTTACTGCCTTGCTCTACAGCGAATCAGCCTGCGCGACGCGCCGGGTTCTGGTACAGCCCGGCGAACATGTCGGCCATGGCGTCTTCACTGGGCTCCTGAGGCGCCTGCAAACTCACGGCGCGACTCACCAACTGATGACTGCGTGGAACATGCAGATCATCTGGAATGCGCGGACCGTCTGCCAGATAGGCTACCGGTAGATGCTGGCTTATAGCCAGACTTAAAACCTCGCCCAAACTGGTCGCTTCATCGGCCTTGGTAAGAATACAGCCAGTCAGACCGCAACGCTTATAGCTATGGTAGGCCGCCTTGAGCACTTGGCTCTGGCTGGTAGCGGCCAGAACCAGATAATTTTTCGATTTGACCCCACGACCCGCCAAGGTTTCCAACTGCATGTGCAGCGCCGGATCATTGCCCGGCAAGCCGGCGGTATCGATCAGCACCACACGTTTGCGCGCCAATGGCTCCAGCGCTTGGGTCAACGAGGTGCCGGGATCCACTTGCGTCACCGACACATTAAGAATGCGGCCCAAGGTTTTCAGCTGTTCCTGAGCACCGATGCGGTAGCTGTCCATGCTCACCAGCGCCACGTGTTGCGCGCCGTATTTCAAAACATAACGCGCCGCCATTTTTGCCAGTGTAGTGGTTTTACCCATACCAGCCGGGCCAACCAGCGCGATCACACCGCCCTCTTCCAGCGGCTCGACTTTTGGCGTTTTGATGGCGTGGGCCAGGTGGGCGAGAATCATGCGCCAGGCCTGACGTTGCTCGGACACTGCAGACACCCGCTCCAGCAGCACGCGCGACAATTCTGCCGGCAAGCCCATGCGTTGCAGACGACGCCACAGCGCAGCCTGTTGCGGACGGCGACTTTGCATCTGACCCCAGGCCATCGAGCCCAGTTGCACTTCAATCAGCTCGCGCAGGCCGTTCAATTCGAAACGCATGGCATCAAGGCTGCGCTGGTCGGTTGCCACCGCCTTCGCAGGTTCTGGCGCAGGCGCGGCAGCCGGTTTTGGCCGCTCTGGGCGAACGAACGAGGCCGGCAATTCTGGCGCCACGATGGATTCGTTGGCGAACAACTGGCCGTCTTTCATTTTTTCGCCGGCCACACGGGTGGCCAGATCGGCTTGCGCCGACACCAGCATCGACTGCGTGCGACGCAGCTCGTTCTCAAGCTCAGGGTTCGGCTGGCGGGCAGGCATCACCGGCGCCTGGTAGTCCAGGGCCGCGGTCAGTTCCACGCCTCCGGCGACACGGCGCGTGCCGATGATGGACGCATCGGCGCCCAGCTCATCGCGAACCAACTTCATGACTTGACGCATATCGGCGGCGAAAAAGCGTTTAACTTGCATGACCTAAGCCTCAGTTCAGTTCTGACCCACCGTGGCAACGATGGTGACCTGCTTGTTGTCTGGGATTTCCTGGTACGCCAACACGTGCATGGTCGGTACTGCCAACCGTGCGAACCGCGAGAGCATCGCCCGAACCGGACCGGCTACCAGCAGAATCGCTGGCTTACCGAGCATTTCCTGGCGTTGCGCGGCGTCCACCAGGGAACGCTGCAGCTTCTCGGCCATGCTCGGCTCCAAAAGAATGCCATCCTCGGAGCCTTGACCGGCCTTCTGTAGGCTATTTAGCAATATCTGTTCCAACCTGGGTTCCAAGGTGATCACAGGCAGCTCCGGCTCTAGTCCCACAATGCCTTGGACGATTGAGCGCGACAGCGCGACGCGAACTGCGGCCACCATGGCGGCGGGATCTTGACTCTTCACGTTGCTGATGGCTTCGGCAATGGAACGGATATCCCGCACCGGTACCTGCTCTTGCAGCAACGATTGCAGGACCTTGAGCAGAGTCGACAGCGACACCACGCCCGGAACCAGTTCTTCCGCCAGTTTCGGCGAGCCCTTGGCCAGCAGCTGCAGCAGTTGCTGCACTTCCTCGTGGCCGAGCAATTCATGGGCATGTTTGTGCAGCACCTGGTTCAGGTGCGTGGCGACCACGGTGCTGGCGTCCACCACGGTGTAGCCCAACGACTGCGCCTGATCGCGCTGGAACTGGTCGATCCACACCGCTTCCAGGCCGAACGCCGGATCTTTGGCGGCCACGCCGTTGAGCGTGCCGAACACCTGGCCAGGATTGATCGCCAATTCGCGATCCGGGTAAATCTCCGCTTCGGCCAGGCTTACGCCCATGAGCGTCAAACGGTAGGCGTTGGGCTGCAAATCGAGGTTGTCGCGGATGTGCACCGAGGGCATGAGGAAGCCCATCTCTTGTGAGAGCTTTTTGCGCACGCCTTTGATCCGCGCCAGCAACTGCCCACCCTGGTTACGGTCCACCAGCGGAATCAGGCGATAACCCACTTCCAGGCCCACCATGTCCACTGGCGTTACGTCGTCCCAGCCGAGCTCTTTAACTTCTTGCGCGCGCTGAGCCGGCAGCAGCTCTTGTTGACGCTGAACCTCGGCCACTTCGGCAACTTTCTCTTTGCGTTGCTTGTTGGCGATCCAGTACGCGCCGGCAGCGGCAACCAGGCCGAAGCTGAGGAACGAGAAATGCGGCATGCCGGGCACCAGGCCCATGGCGATGATCAGGCCCGCCGCCACGCCCAAGGCTTTCGGTGAGGCGAACATTTGCCGGGTAACTTGCTGGCCCATGTCTTCCGAGCTGGAAACACGGGTCACCATGATCGCCGCGGCGGTAGACAGCAGCAGCGATGGAATCTGCGCCACCAGACCGTCACCGATAGTCAGCAAGGTGTAGATGCGGCCGGCGTCGCCAAAACTCAGGTCGTGCTGGACGATACCGATGGCCATGCCACCGATCAGGTTGATAAACAGAATCAGCAGACCGGCAACGGCGTCACCGCGTACGAACTTGCTCGCACCGTCCATGGAGCCGTAGAAGTCGGCCTCTTGCGATACTTCGCTGCGGCGCAGCTTGGCTTGCGCCTGATCGATCAGGCCAGCGTTGAGGTCGGCGTCAATCGCCATTTGTTTGCCGGGCATGGCGTCGAGGGTGAAGCGCGCGCTAACCTCGGAGATACGGCCGGCACCCTTGGTCACTACGACGAAGTTGATGATCATCAAAATCGCGAACACCACGATACCGACCACGTAGTTACCGCCGATCACCACCTCACCGAAGGCCTGAATCACCTTACCGGCGGCGTCGTGGCCTTCCTGACCGTGCAGCAATACAACGCGGGTCGAGGCCACGTTGAGCCCCAGCCGCAGCAGCGTAGCGGCCAGCAAAATGGTCGGGAATACGGCGAAATCCAGCGGTCGCAAGGCGTAGATCGCCACCAGCAGCACGACGATGGCGAGCGCCAGGCTGAAGGTAAACAGCACGTCCAGAATGAACGGTGGCACCGGCAGCATGACCATACCGAGCATGACCACCAGCAACAGCGGAATGCCGATATTGCCCTGACGCAACCCCGCCAGGTTGCCCCGAAAATCCCCGATCAGTTGTGCGCGATCTATTGCCACAAGCCCATTCCTCGCCATTCAAACTTTTGACGCAAACGCGTCGCTAGCGGGGCTTTTGCAAGAAGTCGTCCAACTTCTTGAAGGGAGGCAAGGTTCTTTGTTTTCAGGTCCGGCCAATCGAGGCTGAAGCCTCTCCCACAATGGAATTCGCGAGCCTGTGGGATTTGCAAGAAGTCGTCCAACTTCCTGAAGGGAGGCAAGGTTCTTTGTTTTCAGGTCCGGCCAATCGAGGCTGAAGCCTCTCCCACAATGGAACTCGCGAACCTGTGGGAGAGGCTTCAGCCTCGATTGGCTATTCGTCGCGACGCAGGTCTGGCGGAATGGGCAGATCTTTCAGCGGATCAGGCCGCTTGCCCTTGCCGGAGCGGAATTGGCGCAATTGGTAGACGTAGGCCAACACCTGCGCCACCGCCAGATAGAGCCCCGCCGGAATCTCGCGGTCCAGATCAGTGGAGTGGAAAATCGCCCGCGCGAGGCCAGGCGATTCCAGCACCATCACTTTGTGTTCGTTGGCGATCTCGCGAATCTTCAGCGCCACAAAGTCGCCACCTTTGGCCAGCAGCACCGGCGCCCCGCCTTGCTGCGGGTCGTACTTGAGCGCGACGGCAAAGTGCGTCGGGTTGGTAATGACCACGTCGGCCTGGGGCACGGCGGCCATCATGCGGCGCTCGGCCATTTCCCGCTGCATCTGGCGAATACGCTGTTTGACCTCGGGCTTGCCCTCGCTGTCTTTGTATTCGTCGCGCACTTCCTGTTTGGTCATCAGCATTTTTTGCCGGTTGTCCCAAAGCTGGAATGGCACGTCGACGGCGGCGATAAAAATCAGCCCCCAGGCCATCCACATGGCGCTGCGCCCGACCACCGTGATGCTGTGCATGATCGCCGCTTCTAGCGGTTCATGGGCCAGGGCCAACAGGTCGCGCTTGTCGGCGTTGAGCACCGCCAGCGCCACCATCAGCACCAAGGCGAACTTGGCCAGGGCTTTGAGCAGCTCCAGACCGGCCTTGGCCGAGAACATGCGCTTGATGCCAGGCAACGGGTTGAGCCGCCCGAAGTTGGGCGCCATCGACTGCGGCGAGAACAGCCAGCCGCCTAGGCCAATCGGCCCAAGAATCGAGGCCACGAGCAGCACGACGAAGAACGGGAACAGCGCCATTAAGGCGATGTAAATGGCATTTTCAAACTGCAGCGCCATGCTGCCGTTATCCATCAACAGCTCACGGCTGAGGGAGAAATTCTCTTTCATGATGGTGGCCATGGCATCGCCCATGGCGCCGCCGTAGCTCATTAGCGCGCCAACGCCCGCCACCAGCACCACAAAAGTGTTGAGCTCGCGCGAGCGCGCGATCTGGCCCTTCTCTCGCGACTCGCGGCGTCGCTTGTCCGTGGGCTCTTCGCTCTTCTCCGCGCCATTCTCGTTCTCGGCCATGGCCTATTTCGCCTGTACCAATTCGCGTAGCAACTGCAGGGCATCGCTGACCATCAGTTGATAGTGAGAGAGAAAGTCCGACAGGCTGATCCAAATGATCACAAAGCCCATCACCAGGGTGAGCGGAAAACCAATCGAGAAAATGTTCAGCTGCGGCGCCGCCCGCGTCATCACACCAAAGGCGATGTTAACGATCAACAGCGCAGTAATGGCCGGCAACACCAGCAACAAACCGGCGCCCAGCACCCAGCCCAGACTGGTGGCGATGTTCCAGTAGTGGTTGCTGGTCAGGCCGGTGCCGATAGGCATGGTCACAAAGCTTTCGGCCAGGATTTCAAACGCCACCAGATGCCCGTTCATGGCCAGGAACAACAGCGTCACCAGCATGGTGAAAAACTGCCCGATGACCGCCACCGACACGCCGTTGGTGGGGTCGACCATGGAGGCAAAACCAAAGCCCATCTGCGTGGCAAGAATTTGCCCGCCCACCACAAATGCATGAAAGAACAATTGCAGCACAAAGCCGAGCATCGCCCCGACGAGCACTTCCTTGGCTACCAGAAACACCGTGGCCAGGTTCAACGCATCGACGGCGGGCGCAGGCGGCAGGCTGGGGTAGATCACAAGGGTGAAGGCCAGCGCCAGATAGATGCGCACGCGCATCGGCACCAGCTGCGTGCCGATGATCGGCATCGTCATCAGCAAGCCGGCGATGCGGAAAAACGGCAGCAGAAAACCGCCCACCCAGCCGCCGATCTGCTCACCGCTCAGCTCAAACATGGCTTAGCCGATCAGGAACGGAATGTTGGTGTAGAGGTTGGTGATGTATTCCATGAACGAGCGAATCAGCCAGGGGCCCGCCCAGATCAAGGTCACCAGCATCACCAGCAGGCGTGGCAGAAAGCTCAGGGTTTGTTCGTTGATCTGCGTGGCCGCCTGGAACATGGCGACGATCAGGCCGACCACCAGGCTCGGCACCACCAGAATGGCCACCATCACGGCAGTCAGCCACAGCGCTTCGCGAAACAGGTCTACCGCTACTTCTGGGGTCATGTGCGTTCTCCCGGCCCGGCTCGGCTAAGTGCCGCCGAAGCTGCTGGCCAAGGTGCCAATAATGAGGGCCCAGCCGTCGATCAACACGAACAGCATGATTTTGAACGGCAGCGAAATGATCAGCGGCGACAGCATCATCATGCCCATGGCCATGAGGATACTGGCGACCACCAGGTCGATGATCAGGAACGGAATAAAGATCATAAAGCCGATCTGGAACGCCGTTTTCAGCTCCGAGGTCACGAACGCCGGCACCAGAATGGTCAGCGGCGCCTGGTCGGCGGAGGGAATGTCGGTGCGCTTGGACAGCCGAATAAACAGCTCAAGATCCGAGGAGCGGGTTTGCGCCAGCATAAAGTTCTTAACCGGCACTTCGGCCTTAACGATGGCATCCCGCGCGGTCATCTGCTCGTTCAAATACGGCTGCAAGGCGTCGCGGTTCACCTGATCGAACACCGGCGCCATGATGAACATGGTCAGAAACAAGGCCATGCCGGTGAGAATCTGGTTCGACGGCGTCTGCTGCAAACCCAAGGCCTGACGCAGAATCGAGAACACGATGATGATGCGGGTGAAGCTGGTCATCAGCATGACGAACGCGGGAATAAACGTCAGCGCGGTCATCAGCAGCAGAATCTGCAGGCTGACCGAATACTCCTGCTGTCCTGCCGGGTTGGTGGTCATGGTGATGGCGGGCATGGTCAGCGGATCGGCCGCCAGAACCAGAGGTGCCGCCAGGCTCAACCCAATCGCCAGCAGCAGGCGCAACAGACTCATCACGGTTTGTCCTTCTGATCCTTGCCCAACAGCTCCATCAGGCGCTGGGCGAACTCCGGCGTGGCGGCTTGGGGGTCGGCCACGTAAACCGGCTCTTTCAATGTGTGCAGCGGGGTAATGCGCCCGGCCGTAAGGCCCAGCAGAATTTGCTCATTGCCCACCTGCACCAGCACCAGCCGCTCACGCGGGCCAAGCGGTTGGCTGGCAACCAGTTTGATCACCTGGCCGCCGCGCGGGCCGATCTGCTGCACGCGGCGCAGCAGCCAGGCCAGCACGAAAATCATGCCGATCACCAGCAGCAAACCCAGCAGCACCTGAACCAGCTGACCGCCCATGCTGCCTTCGGCCATGGGCGTGGCCAGGGTTTTGCCCGGCTCGGCCGCGCTGGCCAGCAGCGGCAACGCCGCAGCCAGCAGCGCCGCCAAGCGGTGGGAAACAATCTGTTCATGGTTTAGCGCAGCTTCTTGATGCGTTCGCTTGGGCTGATCACGTCTGTCAGGCGGATGCCGAACTTCTCGTTGACCACCACCACCTCGCCATGGGCGATCAGGGTGCCGTTGACCAACACGTCCAGCGGTTCACCGGCCAGGCGATCAAGTTCGATCACCGAGCCCTGGTTGAGCTGCAACAGGTTGCGGATGGTGATTTCGGTGTTGCCCACTTCCATGGAAATGGACACCGGAATGTCGAGAATCACATCCAGGTTCGGGCCTTCCAAACTCACCGGCAGGTTGTTTTTTGGCGAGCTGGCGAACTCTTCCATCGAGGCGCGCGGCGCGCTGCTTTCGCCGGCGCTCTGGTTGAGCATCGCGTCGATGTCGTCCTGGTTCGCGTCACCGGCCTCAGAGAGCGCAGCCGCCCATTCGTCTGCCAGTGCCTGCTCTTCCGGGGAGGTTTCTTCTTCGTCTGCCATGTGTTCCTCGCCTTGCGTTATTCGGTGGTGCTAATGGGTTTTAAGCTGGCGGCTTCGCTCAGCGTTCAATCGGTTCCAGCACCTGGAAGGCCAGGTTGCCTTTGTGGGCGCCGAGCTTGACCTTGAAGGCCGGCACGCCGCTGGCCCGCATGATCATTTCTTCGGGCATGTCCACGGGAATCACATCGCCGGGCTGCATATGCAGGATGTCGCGCAGCCTCAATTGACGGCGCGCGATGGTCGCGGCCAAGGGCACGCTGACGTCGAGGATGTCTTCGCGCAGGGCCTTGACCCAACGCTCGTCCTGGTCGTCGACATCGGACTGGAAGCCGGCGTCGAGCATGTCGCGAATCGGTTCGATCATCGAATACGGCATGGTCACGTGCAGGTCGCCGCCACCGCCGTCCAACTCGATGTGGAAGGTCGACACCACCACCACTTCGCTGGGGCTGACGATGTTGGCCAGCGCCGGGTTTACTTCCGAGTTCATGTACTCGAAGTTCACATCCAGCACCGCGTGCCAGGCTTCCTTGAGGTCGATAAACGCCTGGTCGATAACCATGCGTACCACGCGCAATTCGGTGGGGGTGAATTCCCGGCCTTCGATCTTGGCGTGACGGCCGTCGCCGCCGAAGAAGTTGTCCACCAGCTTGAACACCAGCTTGGCGTCGAGAATGAACAGGCCGGTGCCGCGCAGCGGTTTCATCTTCACCAGGTTGAGGCTGGTCGGCACGTACAGCGAATGCACGTACTCGCCGAACTTCATCACCTGCACGCCGCCCACGGCGACGTCGGCCGAGCGGCGCAACAGGTTGAACATGCTGATACGGGTGTAGCGCGCGAACCGCTCGTTGATCATTTCCAGCGTGGGCATGCGCCCGCGCACGATGCGGTCCTGGCTGGAGAGGTCGTAACTTTTGACGCTGCCGGGGATGGCGGCGTCTTCGGTTTCCACCGCGCCGTCGTCGACACCATGCAACAGGGCATCGATTTCATCCTGGGATAACAGGTCTTGGACGGCCATCTGCGTTACCTACTGAAAGACGGTGACTGAATAACGGGTTTATTGCAGAACGATATTGGTGAACAACACTTGCTCGACCGTGGTATCGCCCACTTCTTTCTTCGCCAGTTCCTGCACGCTGGCAGTGGCCAACTGACGGAGCATTTCCTTGCCGACCGGCGTCGTCAGGTTGTCAAAATTCTGCCCCGAAAACAGCAACACCAGGTTATTGCGCAGCACCGGCATATGGGCCTTGAGCGCGTCGACTTTATCTTTATCGCGCGCCATCAAGGCGACGCTGACCTGCATATACCGCTGGCGCCCGTTGACGTTGAAGTTCACCACAAAGGCTGGCGCCAACACTTCGTAAATGGCTTCTTTCTTCAGCGGTTTGCCGTCCGGGCCTTTGCCCTCTTCGGCGCCGCCGTGCTCGCCTTCCTTTGCCGCTTCGGCAGCCGGCGCGCTCTTGTGCATCAAAAACCAGGTGGCGCCGACCGAGCCACCGATGGCGATCAGCAGGCCGACCACAATCAGGATGATCAGCTTCAGCTTGCCCTTGCCGGGAGGCGGTGCGGAGCCATCGGCCGCCGGTGCTGCTGCTTTTTCTTTCTTAGCCATGCCAATAATCCATCACTGATCGGAAATCTATCCGTGTTCAAAGGGTTAGGAGCAAGTGTTATGCCAGCTTGCCAGGCACGAGTGCTAACAAGCTGTTTGCACGACAATTGCTGCCAGCAGTAGAGCAAACATAGCGGAGGACGCTCTGGGAAACTACCTACAACACAGACCGTTTACTGCAATTGCTCATCCATTACATGTCTGAAGCCCAGCTCCAGCGTTGGTTCTAACGCAACGGGGCAGCGATATATCAGCCGCGTCTGGCGCTGTCACTGAAAAAACGCGTCAGAAACGACAACGCCCGCTTACCGAATCAGTAAGCGGGCGTTGTCAGTCTAGATCACATGCGCCTGGCGACCCGGCCGCCGCCAGTGTCAGCTTAGGCGTAGTAGTCCACCAGACCACGGCCACCGGTCACGGCGCCGTTGCTGCGAATTTCGCTGGTGCCGACGCTGATCTCTTCATCGCCCCCACCGAAACCGCTGTTGCTGGAACCACCACGGCTCTGCTGACCATCGCCGCCGTTCTGCCCGGCCCAGCCGCGGTTGAGCGACTGATCAGACACGTTGACGTCCATGGTCATGCCCTGCTGCGTGAACATCTCACGCAGGCGGTGCATGGACTCTGTCACCGCATCGCGTACCGCCATGTGCGGGCTGGCGAAGGTCACCTGGGTAGCGGCGTCCTGAGCCATGTTGATGCGCACTTCCAGGCGGCCAAGGTCTGGCGGATCGAGCTGAATGTCGGCCGATTTCAGGTTCTGGCTGGACATCCACATCACTTTGTCGACCACGTCTTCGGTCCACACGCCCTGCTGCATCGACACCGGCGCGCCTGGCACCAGCGGCGTGCGCTGCGCCTGGGTGACCTGCTGATTGACCGCCTGATTCAACGCGCTGAGCTTGTTGGCAAACGAATCGCTGGGCAGGTCGGCGTTGCTGTCTTTTAACGCCTCGATGCTGTCTTTGCCTTTATCCAGCAAACCCAGCTCGTCGGTAATCTGGCTTTCGCCGCCTTCGGTTTTGCCCGTCAGCTGCGCCATGGCAGCGGCGAAATCCTGGCCACCGGTTTGCCCAGCCTGGGCGGCGGATGGATTGCTGCCGCCCTTCTGATTCGCCGCTTGCGCCTTGGCCGCCAGGTCGAGCACCAGGTCGACGCCCGGCAACTCGCTCATGGCATCCACTTGCGGGTCGTGGCCGGTGTCTTCGGTCTGCGTGATTTGTGGCGTCACCATGCCGGTGAGCGACAAAGGAATGTCGAGCGTTTCTTCGCCCTCCCCGTGGTCGGCAGCGCCGTGTCTTCGGTGGTCGGCTGCTGCATCTGCTGCCCGGCCATGGCCAGCAGAATCATCGGATCGATTACCGGCTCGCCGACTGCCGGCTCGGTCGGCAAGGGATTGCCGCTATCGGCAACGGCCGGCTCGTCCGTGGTTGCCGCTGTAGCAGTTTGCTCGGCGGGTTTGCTGTCGTCAGCCTTGTCGTTGGACTTGGCATTTTTGGACTTGGCGGCCGCTTCATTACGGTCGACAGCCTTGTCCTGACGCTCCTTGGCATACACCTTGGCGAAGCTGGAAGCATCGTCCTTGCTGGGCTCGGCCTGTTTAGGCTGAGACTTTGCAGGCGCTGCTTGCGGCTTGGCCACAGGGGCGGAATTCAGAAGTGGATCTGAGGCAACGGACATTTAGCACTCTCTCCGTGCGGGTGGGTCGTGATGGAGAGATAGCAAGGGATGGGCCAACTTTGCGTCGCCCGTGTTTTGCGTAGGAGCCAGCTTGCTGGCGAACCGTGGAAAAGGCGCTGAACGAGGTTTGCAGGGTTCGCCAGCAAGCTGGCTCTTACAACGACGAAAACCGCTGACGCTCGGACTTCAGCAAAATGCGCACAATGGCGAATTCCCGTTCGATCTGCTCCAGCACCGCAGGCGCATCCGCCAGTACGGTGGCGCTGCGCGAATCGTCTTCCAATTGCTTGCACAGGTTCGCCAACAGCGGCGCGCCCATGTTGCTGCAGCTGCCTTTAAAGCTGTGGGCCGCCAGGCGCAGTTCGTGGGCATCGTTGTTGGCGAGGGCTTGGTGCAGCAGGCGCAGGCGTTCTTCGGAGTCGGCGATAAAGGTATCCAGCAGCAAGGGATACTCAGCCTCCATGATGTCCTGTAGGCCGGCCAATACCGCACTGTCGAGATGAATGTCAGCCACCGGAACGCTCCCTGAGCAAAACGCTCAAGATTATGCCTGATCGATCCACGAGAACTCCACGCTCACCCCGCGTCCGTCGTCTGCCCAGGTGGAGCGGTCGGTAAGTCGGCGGATCAAGCTCAGGCCGCGCCCTGACAAGCTCTGCGCGGTGCGCTGGCGTTCCAGAATGTTTGACACATCGAAGCCTGGCCCGCTGTCTTCGACCTTGACCACCAGGCGCCCGCCGTTGGCTTCGGGCAGCAGTTGCAAGTGAAAGCGCACGTAGCCGTGGTCCAGCTCGGCCAGGCGCAGGCTGCGTTGGCGGTAGTACTCGGCAAAGCCGGCAGCATCGCATTTGAGCCGTGAATCCAGGCCCAACACGCCGTGTTCAAGGGCATTGGAGTACAGCTCGGCGAGCACGCTGTATAACGCGCCACCCTGAAAGCGCAGGCCGTGCACTTCCAGCAGCAGTTGCAAGAGGAACGGCAAAGGATTGAAGCGTTTGAGGGTTTGCGCGCGGAATTCGAAGCTGGCGGCCCAGTCCAGCGGGCTGCTGTGGCCGTTGTCGACAAATGCCAGCGCCGGGCGCGGCAAGGAGTCGGGTTCGACCATGCACACTTCAACCATGCTGACGTCGTCATGCGCCTCACCGCGAAAGGCGGTGAGCGCTTGCTGGATTTCCTCAAACAGCAGGTCGGGTTGGCGATTGGCAGAGAACACGTTCAGCAGCCGCGACTCGCCAAACATCTGCTCGCCCGGATTGGCCGTTTCCAGCACGCCATCGGAGAGCAGGAACACGCGATCGCCCAGCTCCATCGGATAGATTTCGCAGGCGTCTTTGAAGTCCGCCGGGTCCAGCACGCCCAGCGGCAAATGCCGCGACACCAGCGGCAGGCGCTCGCCGGTGGCGATGCGATGCAGGTAACCGTCCGGCAAACCGCCGTTCCACACTTCGCACACGCGGCGCTGAAAGCTGATGTTCAGCAACGTGGCGCAGCAGAACACGCCCACCGGCAAAATGCGTTTGAGCTTGGCGTTCACCTCGCGAAGAATTTCCGTCAGCGAATAACCCTTGGCAGTCATGCCGTAGAACACTTCGGCCAGCGGCATGGCGCCGATTGCGGCCGGCAAGCCGTGGCCGGTGAAGTCGCCGAGCAGCACATGCATACCGCCCGACGGCTTGAACGCGGCCAGCAGCAGGTCGCCGTTGAACACCGCAAACGGCGATTGCAGGTAACGAATGTTGGGGGCGTTCAGACAGCCCGAGTGCGCCACTTTGTCGAAGACCGCTTTGGCCACGCGCTGCTCGGTGAGCAGGTGCTCGTTGTGCCGGGCAATCAGGTCGCGCTGTTCCAGCACCGTGGCCTGCAACCGGCGCAGGCGGTCCATGGCTTTGATTTTGGCTTCGAGAATGACGCGGTTGTAAGGCTTGGCCAGAAAGTCGTCGCCGCCAGCGTCGAGGCAGCGCACCAGTGCTTCGCCCTCGGTCAGCGAGGTGAGAAAGATGATCGGCACCAGCGCTTCGCCGGCCTTGAGTTTGATCCGTCGCGCCGCCTCGAAGCCGTCCATCACTGGCATCAAGGCGTCCATCAGCACCAGGTCAGGCCGCTCCTGCTCGAACATCGCCACCGCTTCCAAACCATTGGCGGCGGTGATGACGCGATGGCCCTGACGGCTGATGATGCTCGACAACAACATGCGGTCGGCCGCGTTGTCTTCGGCAATCAGTACGGACAGGCGCGGATCCAGCGGCATGGTGTCAGATGATCTTGAACAGCTGTTCGAAGTTGGAGATCGCGAGAATTTTGCGCACGTCGGCGTTGCAATTCACCAGGCTGATCTGCGCGTTGTCGCCACCGGCATGGTCACGCAACAACAGCAACATGCCGAGCGCCGAGCTATCCAGATAGGTGGTGTGGTCCAGGTCGACCACATAGCGTTTGGGCGTTACGTTCACGCGCTCGTAAGAGTCGCGAAACGCCTGATGGGTGCCAAAATCGAAACGTCCTTGAATGCGGATGGTCAGCTCTTGCCCGTCGTCAGACGGTAATGAAGTGATGGCCATGAGAAGCTCCCCTACCCCAAATGAATCTGGTTATTTATAAATAAGAAAAAACAAACGGTTGTGGCTTTTCCTCACTCTAGCAGCTGAATTCAATCACGCTCACGTTGCAGTAAACGCTGTGATAACTCGTCGAGTAATTTCTGCTCGCGCTTGTCGGCGGCCACCCGCGCTTCGTCCATGTACTTCTGCACCAGCTTGCGCAGCCCTTCGAGCCGCGCGTATTTCTGCTGCCACAACTCGCGGGCCTTATCGAGGTTGGTGCGGTGCCAGTCGACGCTCTGGTTCTGCTGTTTGATGGCGGTTTCCAGCTGCGCCAAAAAGCGCTGGTAGTTCATCATCCACTGCCCCGACACGCCGTTGCGGCCTTCGGTAATCCACTGCTGCTGGTAATCGCCCAAGTAGCGGTGCAAATCGCTGAGTTTGCCTTCGGCCTGGTTCATCAGGGTTTGGCATTGGCCCAGGGCCCGTGCGGCTTCACGCTCTTCGCGTTCGGCCATGTCGACCACCGGGGCCAGACGTGACGCTCTGCTTGGCAACGCCATTTAGTACAACGTCCTTAGCAACCCATCAGCGCGGCGGCGCGGGTGCGAATACCGCTGCGAGTGCGTCTTTGCTTTGCTGCAGGCTTTCATTGTCGTTAAGCCCCTGGCGCAGGTAATTGACCATCGCGGCGTGCCGGGAAATGGCCAGGTCGGTTTCCGGATCGCCGCCGGGCACGTAGGCGCCAACGCTGATCAGGTCGCGACTTTGTTGGTAGCGCGACCACAACTGCTTAAAGCGTTGGGCGTTGCGCATATGGTCGGCGTCGACCACCGCCGGCATCACCCGGCTGATGGACGCTTCAATATCAATGGCCGGGTAATGCCCTTCTTCGGCCAAGCGCCGCGACAACACGAAGTGGCCGTCGAGCACACCACGCGCCGAGTCGGCGATGGGGTCTTGTTGGTCATCACCTTCTGACAACACAGTGTAGAAGGCGGTGATCGAGCCACCACCGGCTTCGGCATTCCCGGCGCGTTCCACTAGCTTGGGCAGCTTGGCGAATACCGACGGCGGATAACCCTTGGTGGCTGGAGGCTCACCGATGGCCAGGGCGATTTCCCGCTGCGCCTGGGCGAAACGGGTGAGCGAGTCCATCAGCAGCAATACGTTCTTGCCTTTGTCGCGGAAGTACTCGGCGATGCGCGTGCAGTACATGGCGGCGCGCAAGCGCATCAACGGCGCGTCATCCGCTGGCGAGGCGACGACCACGGAGCGCTTGATGCCCTCCTCGCCCAGGATGTGTTCGATGAATTCCTTCACCTCACGGCCCCGTTCACCGATCAGCCCCACCACGATGATGTCGGCATTGGTGAAGCGGGTCATCATGCCCAGCAGCACGCTCTTGCCCACGCCGGTACCGGCAAACAGGCCCAGGCGCTGGCCGCGACCGACGGTCAGTAAGCCGTTGATGCTGCGAATACCCACGTCCAGCGGCGTGTCGATGGGGTGGCGATTGAGCGGGTTGATGGTCGGGCCGTCGAGCGGCACCCAGTCTTCGGCTTTCATGCCGCCCTTGCCGTCCAACGCCCGCCCGGTGCCGTCGAGCACCCGGCCGAGCATGGTCATGCCCATCGGCAAGCGGCCGGAGTCAGGCAACGGCACCACCCGCGCGCCCGGCGCAATGCCGGCCAGACTGCCGACCGGCATCAAGTAGATTTTGCCGTCGCCAAAGCCCATCACTTCGGCTTCAACCTGCACGGGGTGATAGCTGCCGTTGTTGATCACCAGACAGCGGCTGCCGAGCGCGGCGCGCAAGCCTTCGGCTTCAAGGGTAAGGCCGACCATGCGCAACAGACGCCCTTCAACGATCGGCTGGGCCGGCAACTGGATCGCCTCGCTGTAGCCCGCCATGCGTTTGGCGAAGCTCAGGCGCTCAAGTCGCATGAATAACCTCTGGCGCGTCGCCGTCCAGATCAATCTGGATATCCGGTTCGGCTGGCGAGGTCGCCTGTTCGCGCTGCTGCTCGAACAGTTGCTTGAGCATCTGCGCCAGGCGGGTTTCGATCGTGGCGTCGATTTGCGATTGCTCGGACTCCACGCGGCAACCGCCGGGCTGCAAGGTTTCGTCTTCGAGAATGCGCCAGGTTTCTTCATGGCGATCACGCAGGGCTTTGATCAACTCGAAATCCTGCGGATGAATATGAATGCGCACATTGGCCGCGCCCATGGGCAGCAGCTTCAGCGCCTCGCGCAGCACTTGGCGGATTTGCGTGGAGTCGATGGTCAGCTCGCGCTGCACGACTTGGCGCGTCATTTGACTGACCAACTGCACCAGCGCCACTTCGAGCTTCTGGTCTTGTTCGGCGATGGGATCGAACAGCTGCGCCATGACCTGTTCAAGGCTGGCCACTTTAGCCGCCAGAGCGGCGTCGGCCTCTTGTTTGGCTTTCACCTGCCCGGAACGGAAGCCGTCTTTCTCGCCGGTTGAGAAGCCCTCGTTGTAAGCCTCCTGGCGGATGACCTCCAACTCATCGAGCGTCAAGGGTTTGACATCCTCGATCTGCACCTCTTCGCCCTGGGCGTTCACCTCCGGCTCAGGTGCGGCGGAGGCGGCGCTGTCTTCGCTGGGCGGCGGCGTCAGCGGTTCGGCAGGCTGTTCACCTTCGGGGTCGAAACTGGGCAGCGCCCAGCGGGCCAAACCGCTGACGTCTTTGGCGCGAATCAGCTCGCTGGGACCTTCCTTGTTGCTCATGCTGTGCCTTAAACCATTTCTTCGCCGCCTTTACCACCGAGGACGATTTCCCCGGCTTCGGCCATGCGGCGGGCGATGGTGAGAATTTCTTTTGCGCCGCTTCGACGTCGCTGACCCGCACCGGACCGCGTGCTTCGAGGTCGTCGCGCAGCAGCTCGGCGGCACGTTTGGACATGTTCTTGAAAACTTTTTCCTTGATCGCTTCGTCGGCGCCTTTGAGTGCCAGCACCAGCACGTCGGACGACACTTCGCGCAGCAGCGCCTGGATGCCACGGTCGTCGACGTCGGCGAGGTTGTCGAACACGAACATCAGGTCTTCGATCTGCGAGGACAAGTCTTCGTCGACTTCGCGGATCGAGTCCATCAACTGGCCTTCAACCGAGCTGTCGAGGAAGTTCATGATGTCGGCCGCGCGCTTCACGCCGCCCATTGTGGCGCGCGAGGTGTTGGCGCTGCCGGAGAATTGCTTCTCGAGAATCTGGTTGAGTTCTTTGAGCGCCGCCGGTTGCACGGTGTTGAGCGACGACACGCGCAGCACGATGTCCAGACGCACTTTATGGTCGAAGTGGCCGAGCACTTCGCCGGCCTGGTCGGGGTCGAGGTAGGCGACCACGATGGCTTGAATTTGCGGGTGTTCGTAGCGAATGACGTCGGCCACCGCGCGCGGCTCCATCCACTTCAAGCTGTCGAGGCCGCTGGTGCTGCCGCCGAGCAGAATGCGGTCGATGAGGCTGCCGGCTTTGTCTTCGCCCAGCGCCTGGGTGAGCATTTTGCGGATGTAGCTGTCGGCGCCGACGCCCACGCTGGTCTGGTCGCCAACGGTTTCGACGAACTCGCCCATCACCTGCTCAACCTGCTCTTTCTGCACGTTGCGCATGTGCGCCATGGCCACGCCGACTTTTTGCACTTCCTTGGGCCCAAGGTGACGCAGCACCTGCGCGGCGTCGGTCTCGCCGAGGGAGAGCAATAGAATCGCCGCTTTGTCGACCTTGGTCAGCTTGGCGGGGGCGCGGTTGTCATTCATCGGCGTTGATCCACTCTTTAACCACTTGTGCCACGCGACCCGGGTCTTCAGCTACCAGACCTTTAATCGCATTCAGTTGCGCATCATAACCTTCGGACGGACTCGGCAGCATGATGCTCGCGGGTCCACCAAGGCTTACACGATCAGCGGACAATTCGCCGTCCAACCCGCCCATGGCGCCCAGGTCGACATCGCCGCCGTGGCCGTCATTGCCCAGCGCATTGTTCTTGCCGCCACCGGTAATGTTGTTCAACACCGGACGCAGCACACCAAATACCAGTACCAGAATAAACAGCACACCCAGCACTTGCTTGACCACATCCCAGAACCAGGGCTGGGTGTAGAACGGAATCGACTCGATTTCTTCGCCCTGACTGGCCGCGAATGCCGAGTTGATCACGCTGACGCTGTCGCCACGGGCCGCATCGAAACCGACCGAGTCCTGCACCAGGCGGGTAAAGCGCGCCAAGTCGGCGGCGCTCCACGGCGTGCGCGTGGTCTCGCCGGTCTGTGCGTTCACGTTCACCTGATCGTCCACCACCACCGCGACAGAAAGCCGACGCAAGCGGCCTTGCTGCTGCTTGGTGTGGCTGATGGAGCGGTCCAGCTCATAGTTACGGGTGGCTTGTTCGCGTTTGTCGGCCGGATAAGGCGCGAGTTTAGGCTGGCCAGTGGCCGGGTCGACGATCTGCGTGCCGTTGGCATCGAGCAGTGGTTGCCCAGCGGCAATCGGACCGGCTGGCGCAGGCGCAGCGGCGGCCGCTTGTTGCGGCGCAGAGGCCGGGCCTGGCGGCTGGTTGCTGACAGCACCGGGAATACCCTGCGAGCCGGCGGCGCTGGAGCGCTCTTCATTAACCTTCTGTTCGCTGCGCAGCGCTGGCTGGTCGGGGTTGAACATTTCCGACGTCGACTCAACGGCGCTGAAATCAACATCGGCCGACACTTCAGCCTTGTAACGGCCGGCGCCCAACACCGGTTGCAGAATGCTGTCGACGCGCTGGCTGAACATGCCTTCCATGCGGCGGCTGTAATCGAACTGCTTGCCGGCCATGCTCAACTCGGACAGTTCTTGCTGGTCGGACAGCAGGTTGCCTTTCTGGTCGACCACCGTAATTTGCGATTTGCTCAGTTCCGGCACGCTGGTGGCGATCAGGTTAACGATGGCCATCACTTGACTCGGCTCCAGCGCACGGCCCGGATACAGCTCCACCAGCACCGAGGCACTAGGCTTGCGCTCATCACGCACGAACACCGAACTTTTCGGGATCGCCAAATGCACGCGGGCCGCTTTGACGTTGTTCAAGCTCGACACGGTGCGCGCCAACTCGCCTTCCAAACCCCGGCGATAACGGGTGGCTTCCATGAACTGGCTGGTGCCCAGACCTTGCTCGCCGTCGAGAATTTCAAAACCGATGTTGGCATCACGCGGCGACACACCGGCCTGCGCCAGTTGCAAGCGGGCACGGGACACGTCGCTGGCTTTAACCAGCAGCGCGCCAGAATTCGGTTCCATGGTGTACGGAATATTGGCGGCGGTGAGGGTTTCCGTCACTTGTTTGGCGTCCATCCCTTCCAGGCTGCCATACAGCGGACGGTAATCCGGCTGCTGCGACCACAGCACCACGGCAAAGCCAATGGCCACGCTCGCCGCCAGACCGACCAAGAGGCCGACCTGCCGGAGCATGGTCATCTGCGACAGGTTATCCAAGAACGCCAAGCCGAACAGCGGCTTCTTGGGCTCGTTGGAATCTGCCTTGACGGGTACGTTGCTGATCGCTGCTTCTGCCATGTCTTAACTCACTGTTGCGTCTTGCTGCTTAACCCGCTGCGGGCCCTGAGTTTGCTGGATAACGCCAACCACTCAGACGGGCATTTGCATGATGTCCTGGTACGCCTGAACCAGCTTGTTGCGCACCTGCGTAATGGCCTGGAAGGACACGCCGGCCTTCTGCGAGGCGATCATCACGTCAGTGATATCCACGCCGCTCTTGCCGATTTCGAAGGCTTCGGCCAGTTGGCTAGAAGCTTGCTGGGTTTCGTTCACCTTGTTGACCGCCTGCCCGAGCATGTCGGAAAAGCTCGGCGCCCCGACTTCTGCCGGTGCTGCCGCGACTTTAGGACGGGCCATGGCCTCCATTTGCATGGAGCGCATTTCCAACATTAGGCGATTGAACTCGACACCCTGACTCATGACGCTTCTCCGGTGACCGCAGGTTTTTTGACGCAATGCGGTAGGTAACCAGGTGATTGCAACAAGGGTGCCAAAAGAGGAAAGGGACTACAGGGTTTGAGGATTGGGATGGTTTCGTTGGTAAAACCACCCTCCCCTGTGGGAGCGGCTTTAGCCGCGATGCTGTTGGTTTCTGGCCATAAGCCAAAAGCGAAACCCAACACTGCGGGGGTGGGTGTGATTAACGACCGGAGATTGGTCCGAAACTCTGGATCCCGAATCGTCGGACCGCCGCATTCGCGAGGATGACGGAGTTTTTCTTAAGTTCACCGTCATCCTTGTGGAGGGCCGCCTTCGCGGGAATGACGGAGTTTTTCTTAAGCCCACCGTCATCCTTGTGGATCCCCGCCTTCGCGGGAATGACGATGGTCTCTACGACGACACCGTCATCCCCGCGCAGGCGGGGATCCAGAGTCTCAAGCCAAGCGCAAAACTGAAGTCGGGTTAGCTCGTAAGCCAATGGCGAAGCCCAGCACTAGCTTTGATTAGCGACCAAAGACCCATCCGAAACTCTGGAATCGTCGCACCGCCGCCTTCGCGGGAAGGACGGAGTTTTTCTTAAGCCCACCGTCATCCCCGCGAACGCGGGGATCCAGAGTCTCAAGCCGAGCGCAAAAGCCGAAGCCGGCGTTTTAGCCCCAACCCTAAATCCCCATCTGCTTACTAATAATCTCGTTCATCACCTCCCGCGTCCCTCCCCCAATAGAAAGAATGCGGTTATCCCGATACAGCCGCTCCACTAAGCTCTCGCGCATAAAGCCCATGCCCCCCGCCACCTGCACCGCGTCATAAACGATGCGATCGGCAACATCAGTGGCGAAGTTCTTGGCCATGGAAATTTCTTTAATCACCGACTTGCCCGCCGCCATCTTCGCCGCCTGGCGGTAGGTGAATTCGCGGGACACTTCCAGCTGCGTGGCCATTTCCGCCAGGCGGTGTTTCAGCACCTGGAATTTGCCGATGGGTTTGCCGAACGCCTCGCGCTGCCTGGCCCAGTCGAGGGACTCCTGCAACGCCAGCTCGGCAGTCATGTTGGCCATGATCGCCAGCGCCAGCCGCTCCGACTGGAAGTTGGCCATGATCCCGGCAAAGCCCATGTTCTCGGCGCCGATCAGGTTGCCCACCGGCACTTTGCAATCGTCGAAAAACAGCTCGGCGGTGTCCGACGCCCACCAGCCCATTTTCTTCAGTTGCCGGCCCACGGTGAAACCGGGCGTGCCCTTTTCCACCATCAGCAAACTGACGCCGCCGAAGCCTTCGCCGCCGGTGCGCACGGCCACGGTGTAGTAGTCGGCGCGTACGCCGCTGGTGATAAAGGTTTTGCTGCCCGTCACGCGGTAAACATCACCGTCGCGCACGGCGCGGGTTTTCAGGCTGGCCACGTCGGAACCGCCGCTGGGTTCGGTAACGGCCAGCGCGCAGATTTTCTCGCCGCTGAGCACTTGCGGCACCACGCGGTCGCGCACGTCGGGGCGGGCCCATTTGAGAATCGGCGGCAGGCCAATATCCAGCGAGCCCAACCCCGCGACCAGGCCACCGGAGCCGCAACGCATCAATTCCTCGCTGGCCGCCACCTTGGCGAACAGATCGCCTTCATGGCTGCCGCCGAACTGTTCCGGATAACCAATCCCCAAAATTCCCGCCGCCCCGGCTTTCAGGTACAGCTCGCGAGGAAAGCTTTCCGCCTCTTCCCACTCCGCCACATAAGGCAGGATTTCGCGCTCAACGAACCGGCGTACCGAGTCGCGAACCAGTTGGTGCGAGTCGTCGAAGTATTCTTGAAAGGCAGACATGGCGAGCTCTCGGAAAGGTTTGGCCGACCTTACCGAGCGCTTGCTTGGTTTTCAACAGGGAACAGGCGGCAGTTCGGCCAAAAGTCGAGATCGTGGCTCGCCATTGGGTTGAGCCGCAGGCGAAGCCCAACAGCTGGCCCAATCAAAACTTCTGAATCACCGTCGCCATCACGTTGCGTTCTTCGCCGTAGTAGCAAAAGTTGAGGTTGCCGCACGAGGCCACGTATTTCTCGTCGGTGAGGTTGTTGGCGTTGACGCGCACAGACGTGCCCTTCAACCCCAATTCGGAAAAGTCGTAACTCACCGAAGCGTCATATAGCGTGTACGACGGCACATAAACGGTGTTCTCTGCATCCGCCCAGCTTTTGCCGACGTAGCGCACGCCAGCGCCTACACCGAGTCCGGCCAGCCCGGTGCCGTCAAAGCGGTAATCGGCCCACAGGCTCGCCATATGCTTCGGGGTTTGCGACGGCGTGTTGCCCTTCACGTCGCTCTCCACGCCGAAGCTGTCAAAGCTGAAGTAGCTCTTGGCGTACTCGACCTTGGTGTAGGTGTAACTGCCCAGCAGGCGCAGGTGATCGGTGATGTGCAGACGCCCTTCCAGCTCGACGCCTTTGGATTCCACCTCGCCGGCGTTGCGGTAGAAATTCTCGTTGGCCAGCTTGGTCGCCACGTTTTCCTGACGGATGTCGAACACCGACAGCGTGTACAAATCGTCGGTGTCGGTCGGCTGGTATTTCAGCCCCACCTCCCACTGTTTGCCTTCCGACGGCTCGATCAGGCTGCCGGCCGCATCGCTGTAGGTAGACGGATTGAACGACTCGGAATAGCTGATATATGGCGCAATGCCGTTATCGAACTGGTACAGCACGCCCGCGCGGCCGGTGACTTTGCTGTCGGTCAGCGAATTCTCGGTGCCGGCCGGACGGTTCACCAGCCCGGTGCTGGCGCTGAATTCATCGACGCGGTTTTCTTCCGACACGTCAAACCAGTCTTTGCGCAGCCCCAGCGAGATATTCCAACGGTCGAGTTCGATCAGGTCCTGCACGTAAGCGCCGGTCTGCTCTTTGCGGCGCAGGTAGCTATTGAGTTGGAAGTTGGGTGTGAAGGTGACGCTGTCGTCGCCGTATTGCGGGTCGAAGGCGTTCAGCGTACTGGCCGTGCCGTAGGGCCAGTCGACGACGTTTTTGATCCGCTGGTAGTCCAGGCCGGTGACCACGGTGTGCTCGGCGGCGCCGGTGAAGAATTCGGCTTGCAGCATGTTGTCGACGATCCAGGAATGCAGCTTCTCATCCGCTGCGGAATATGGCCGGTACAGCTCGTCCCCCGCCGCGTAGCCGTAGGCGTAGACCTGTTTCTGCTCCAGGTCCGAATCCAGGTAACGGAAGTTTTGCCGCACGCTCCATACGTCATTGAAGCGGTGCTGCAACTCGTAGCCGAACATTTGCTGCTCGCGCTTGGCAGTGTCGTTGTCCGGTTCGCCTTCGAAAAACGAGGTGGAAATGCGCTTGCCGTTGCGTGTGTACAGCGTGCCCGAGGCTGGCAAACCGCCGTGGTAGCCAGCTTGCGGGTCGCTCTGCAAATAGGCGTAAACATTCAACGAGGTGTCTTCACTGAAGTTGACCAGCAGGCTGGGCATCAGGGTGTAGCGGGTTTCCTCGGTGTAGTCGAACTGGGTGTCGGTGTCTTTGGCAAAGCCCACCAAGCGGTACGCGATGTTGTCGGTCAGCGGCCCGGTGGAGTCGAAGCCCAGCGCTTTGTAGTCGTGGCTGCCGGCGGATAGCTGCACCTCGTTGCTGGCCTCGAACTTCGGCCGCTTGGTGGTCAGCGCCACCAGGCCGCCGGGGTTGCTGCGGCCGTACAGCACGGAAGACGGACCTTTGAGCACGTCGATGCGCTCGATGAAGTACGGGTCGACTTGCAGGCTGCTGTAGGTGCCGGCGTCGCTCATCGACTTGAGGCCGTCGACGATGATGTTGTCGACCGAGCCGTCGTTGAAGCCGCGCATGGCCACGTAGTCGTAGCGATGGGTAGCGCCGTACGGATTGGTCAGCACGCCGGGCACATAACGAATAGCTTCGGACACGGTTTGCGAGCCCTGATCGTCCATTTGCTCGCGGGTAACCACCGACACCGACTGCGAGGTATTCACCAGCGCCTTGCTGGTTTTGGTCGCCACGCTGCTGTGGGTGGCGTTGTAGCCTTCCATGCTGCCGAGGGCGTTGCCCAGGGCGAACGCCTTCACCGAAGCTGCCGGCAACTCCACCGCCGCCCCGCTATCGCCGCCACTCAGGCTGTAGCCGCCCAGGCCGTCGCCAATTACGCGCAAACCGCTGCCCGCCAGCAGGCGATCGAAGCCTTCGCTGACGCTGACGCTGCCTTGCAGGCCCGGCGTGGTTTTACCTTCGGTCAAGCGGCCGTCCACCGACAGCAGCACGCCCGCCTCGGCAGCAAAACGGCTTAATGCGGACGACAGCGGCCCGGCCGGAATCTGGTAACTGCGTACGGTTTGCTGGCTGGCCGGCACGTCGGCGGCCTGGACCACAAGCGGCGCCATGACCGTCATGGGAAGTGCAAGCAGCGCCAGGCGCACAGCCGGGCGCAGACGGCGGCTGGTGACAGCTAACGGGAAGGTATTCGAAGCCATGAACTGTTCCGTTTGGTGGGTGGCTGCACGCGTTGCGCATGCCCTATGCACCTGAAGCCAAGCGAACGGCAAAAAGGGGAACCGCCGATTGAATATATTTTTCCGGCGCGGTGCTAGGCCGGCTCAACGGTGATCCACCAGGGCGTGCGCTGGCGAATGCGCACCGGCAGACTGGTTTGCAAGGCGGCGAAAATTTTCTCGCGGTCGGCCAGCGGATAAGCACCCACCAGGCGTAAATCGGCAATACCCGGATCGCAGCCCAGATACCCCGGCGTGTACTCGGCCAGTTCGGAAATGAAATCGCCCAGGCGCATGTTGTCGGCCAGCAGCACGCCCTTGCTCCAGGCTTGGCGCCCGGCCTCGGCGAGCTGCACCGCGCCATCGCCTGAAGCGCCGAAACGCAGCTGTTGGCCGGCCTCGATTACCCGGATTGCGCCGCCCGCTGCCGGCGTAATTTCTACCGCGCCGTTGAAAACGCTGAGCTGGGTGATGCCCTCGCCCTGACGCACGCTAAAGCGCGTACCGAGCGCCCGCAGACGCCCTTGCCGCGTATCGACCACCAGCGGGCGCAAGCTGTCGTGGGCGCTTTCGAGCAACAGCTCGCCACGGAACAACTGCACGCGACGCAGGCTGGGGCTGTAGTCGATGTCGGCGGCGCTGTTGCTGTTGAGCCACAGCTGCGTGCCGTCGGCCAGGCGCGTTTCGCGCACTTCGCCGACCGCCGTACGTTCGCTTGCCACCCACGCTTGCAAGGTACTGCGGCGAACGGTGGCCAGGCCTAACACGCCGCCACCGCAGAGCAACGCCAGCATGCCAATCGCCCGGCGCCTGCTCTGGCCCGCGACGCTTAGCGCCTGGGCGGCTGCGCGGCGGCGCTCGCTGGGCAAGCGTTCAAACTGGCCGCTAATGGCTTGTACCCGCTGCCACGCGGCGGCGTGGTCCAGGCTGGCCGCCAGCCACAAACGCCACGCTTGGCGTTGATGCTCGCTGACGCCACCGTCACTCAAGGTGGCAAACCAGTCGGCGGCCTGTTGCAGCACTGCATAGTCGAGCGTCGGCGAAGTCATGCGCCCTGCTCCAGCATCAGGCAATGCAGCATGGCCTGCGCCATGTACTTTTTCACCATGCGCTCGGACACCTGCAAGCGCGTGGCAATGGCGGCGTAGGTCAGGCCATCCAGCTGCGACCACAGGAACGCCTGGCGCACCTTGCTCGGCAAGCGCAGCAGCATGGCGTCGATGGCCAGCAAGGTTTGCATAATCAATTCGCGCTCCTCCGGCGAGGGCGCGTAGTGCTCGGGCTGGGCGGCCAGGGCGTCGAGATAGGCGCGCTCGAGGGCTTGGCGGCGCCAGAAGTTCACCAGCAGCGAATGGGCGATGGTCGACAAGTAAGCGCGCGGCTCGCGCAGCGTCGGCAGGTCGCTGTCTTTGCTGAGCACGCGCAGGAAGGTGTCTTGAGCCAGGTCCGCCGCATTCTCGGCGCAGCCCAGACGCTTGCGCAGCCAGCCGCTCAGCCAGCCATGATGCTCGCGGTAAAGCTGCTGCAGGGATTGCTCAGCGGTGTGTGACTGCACCTGAAGATCCATTGCTCAAGATTAATGCGCAAATGGTAATTCTTCTCAAGCGCGAATTGCTAGCTCTAGATGTGCTGCCCTGGAAAACTACAGATTGATCGGCCGCCGCCCCGCCAGCGCGTGCGCCAGGGTGCCGCCATCGACCAGCTCCAGCTCGCCGCCCAGTGGCATGCCGTGGGCAATGCGCGAGGCGATCAGGCCTTTGTTGCTGAGCAACTGCGCGATGTAATGGGCCGTGGCTTCGCCTTCCACCGTCGGGTTGGTGGCGAGAATGACCTCGGCGAAACTGCCCGCCTCGATGCGCGCCAGCAGTTCCGGCACGCCAATGGCTTCCGGACCCAGGCCGTCGAGCGGCGAGAGATGGCCCTTGAGCACGAAGTAGCGGCCACGAAAGCCCGTCTGCTCGACCGCGTTCACATCCATTGGCCCTTCCACTACGCACAGAATGCTGTCGTCGCGGCGCGGATCCTGGCAGGTCTGGCAAATCGCATCTTCGCTGAGCGTGCGGCATTGCTGGCAATGGCCTACGCCCTCCATCGCCTGGGTCAACGCCTGCGCCAGGCGCAATGCGCCGCTGCGATCACGCTCGAGCATCTGCAACGCCATGCGCTGGGCAGTCTTCTGCCCGACGCCGGGAAGAATGCGCAGCGAATCGATGAGTTGGCGGATCAGCGGGCTGAAGCTCATGGGTGGGAATCCGGAATGAACAATGACGGGACATTAAAGCATCGAGGCTAAAGCCTCTCCCACAGGACAAAGGTTTCATTGTAGGAGCGGCTTTAGCCGCGATGCTTTTTTTGCATCAAGAGCATCGCGGCTAAAGCCCCTCCCACAAGACAATCGTTTCACTGTAGGAGCGGCTTTAGCCGCGATGCTTTTTGCATCAAGAGCATCGCGGCTAAAGCCGCTCCTACGGGATCAGCGCTTTGTTGTGAGGGAGGCTGCAAGCATCCGGCGTGCTCAGGCGATGTACAGGGCAAGGCCCGGTGAGCGAGGCCCCGCAGTGGGCTCAAGCCCATGAGGACGCCGAGCTCACCGGCAACGCCGCCCTGTGCATCGCATGGGCGCGTCGATCAATCAAAAAGGCATTTTGAAGCCGGGGGAGTTGCATGCCGGCGGTCATGCCGCCCATTTTCTCCTGGCTGCTTTGCTCCACCTTACGCACCGCATCGTTAACGGCTGCGGCGATCAGGTCTTCGAGTACTTCCTTGTCTTCCTGCATCAGGCTGTCGTCGAGGGTGATGCGTTTGACGTCATGACGCCCGGTCATTACCACGCTCACCAGCCCAGCGCCGGCTTGGCCGGTCACTTCGGCGTTGGCCAGTTCTTCCTGCATCTTGGCCATCTTTTCTTGCATCTGCTGCGCCTGCTTCATCAGGCCGGCCATGCCACCTTTCATCATGGGAATCACCTCACGTTAAGTAATGCTTCACGACGCCACGGGGGCGTCCACAGGCTCAATGGTGCCGTCGCGAATGGTCGCGGCGAATTGCTGAATCATTTCTTTGACCAGCGGATCGTCATGAATCGACGCCTCCGCCGAGCGCTGGCGATTGGCGCGCTTGCGGGCTGCGGCCTGGGCCGGGGTTTCCTGCTCAGGCGTGCGCAGCTCAATTTCCAGTTTGATTGGACGCTTGTGGTAGGCATCCAGCGCCTCGTTCAAACGCCGCTGCTGCGTTGCATTAAAGAGCGCGCTTTGGCCGGGGTCCAGGTGCAGGGTCCAGGTGTCGCCGTCTACCGCTACCAGGCTGCAGTTGGCGGCGATGCTGCCGGTGAGGCCGGTAATGCCCAGACGCGGAAACAGCTCCAGCCACTCGGCGGCCAGACCCGTGGCCGGTTTGGCGGCGAGGCAATGGCGCGAGGTCTGCCGGGGCTGGGGCGTCGATGCCCATGGAATCCAGCGCATCGAGGTAGGCGTCGGTTTCGCCTTCGGCAATGTAGTAATCGTCGTCGCCGGGCGGCGGCTCGTCGTCATCGTCGTCGCTGACATCGGCCGGCGTGTTGATGACCACGGCGGCTTCAGTTTGCACGGCGACCGGCGCAGGCGCAGGCAGCAACGGCGCCGGGGCGACCTCGGCAGGCACTGCGATGAGTTCGGGAACCGGAACAGGGGCAACGGCCGCAGGTTTTTGCTCTTCCCACGGCAAATCGATGGGGGCAGCCGCTACGGGTTCCGGCTGCGGCTGCGGCGCAACGACCTGGGGCTCAGGGATTGGCGCTGGCGTTGGCGCCACAGGTTCAGGCGCTGCAATAGGTGCAACCGGCGCGGCCATAGCTGCGCCGGCCACTGGGTTAGGTCGGGGATCAGCAGTGGCCTGGCTAATCCCGAGTGGCTTTAGCGCCACCCTCGGCACATCGCCCGTATCCGCCGGGCGGAAGGCCAACATGCGCAGCAGCACCATTTCAAAGCCACCGCGCGGGTCCGGCGCCAGCGGTAAATCGCGGCGGCCGATCAGGCCCATCTGGTAATAGAACTGCACGTCTTCGGCAGGCAATGCCTGAGCCAGCGCCAGCACGCGGTCACGGTCGCCCTGGCCGTTGTCCACCGCTTCGGGCAACGCCTGGGCGATGGCGACACGGTGCAACACGTTAAGAATTTCTGCCAGCACGCCAGCCCAGTCCGGCCCCTGCTCGGCCAGGTGGCGAATGGCTTCGATCAGCGCCCGCGCGTCACCTTCCAGCAGCGCATGCAACACGCCGTACACCTGGCCGTGATCCAGCGTGCCGAGCATGGCGCGCACGTCGGCGGCCAGCACTTTGCCCTCACCAAAGGCGATGGCCTGGTCGGTGAGGCTCATGGCGTCGCGCATCGAACCATCGGCGGCGCGGCCCAGCAACCACAGGGCGTCGTCTTCAAACGGCACCTGTTCCACACCCAAAACGTGAGTCAAATGCTCGACCACGCGCTCAGGCGGCATGTTCTTCAGCGAGAACTGCAGGCAGCGGGAAAGAATGGTAACGGGCAGCTTCTGCGGGTCGGTGGTGGCCAGCAGGAACTTAACGTGGGGTGGCGGCTCTTCGAGGGTTTTCAGCAAGGCATTGAACGAGTGCGACGACAGCATGTGCACTTCGTCGATCAGGTAGACCTTGAAGCGGCCACGGCTGGGCGCGTATTGCACGTTGTCGAGCAGCTCGCGGGTGTCTTCCACCTTGGTGCGGCTGGCGGCGTCGACTTCGATCAGGTCGACAAAGCGGCCTTCATCAATCTCTTTGCACACCGAACAGGTGCCACACGGCGTAGAGCTGATTCCGGTTTCGCAGTTCAGGCACTTGGCAATGATGCGCGCGATGGTGGTTTTGCCCACCCCGCGGGTGCCGGTGAACAGATAGGCGTGGTGCAGGCGCTGGCTGTCCAGCGCGTTGATCAGAGCCTTGAGCACATGGGTCTGGCCGACCATTTCGCGGAACGAGCGCGGACGCCATTTACGTGCAAGAACCTGATAACTCATCGAAAACCGTCGCAACTGGGGGGCAAGAAAAGTGGGGCTAATCCTAGCGGAGCACGGGGCAAATTGCATCCGACTTGGCACACAGCCCGGCAGGTCGTGGCTTAACGCGTTGATATGTCCATTCTCGGTGGCAGCGAGGGGGCGGCCCAATCAAAAAAGCTTCGCGAACAAGCTCGATCCTACAGGGAGGGGCCTAACGCAACGGCTCCACCAGTTTCCCCGATGCGGTCGATAACGCCCCACTTCCCGCCGCCCATTGCCCAATGCCCATCGCCATCGGACGGACCACGACTGCAGCCTTGGCACACCTGGGCGCGGCCTTGTTCGAAGGGCGTGCCCCAGTCGTAGGTGGCTGCAATGACAGGGTTCAGGTTTACGTCGTAATAGCCGACCTTGCCGTTGACCCAGGCGCGTACCAGCCCCTCTTCGAAGTAGTCGGCGCCGTTGTCGAAGGTCAGCACATGCAGAAGCTTGGCCTGGCGGTTGATGTAGTACATCTCGCCGTCGATGCCCACGCTGGCAAGGCCGTTTTTGTCGAAGTCCATGCGTTTGAAATGCTCAGGCGCCAGTTCTACAGCAGTGCCGGTGCGCCGGGCGCAGTGTTCGAATGGGGTCAGGCCTTCGTCGCTATCGCCCGGCGAATAAAAGCACTGCAGCGGCCACTCGGCTGCCTGCGCGCCGCTGATAAAAAGCACAAACACCAGCGCCGAGCGCAAGAGTGCGGCGGGAATGCTAGACATATACACGGAACCCCCTTAACGGAACGCTGCTCTTTATCCCTGATGCCAGGACAGTTCGACAATGGTAGTGCAGCGAATACGTGAAACCGCCCCCATCTGCTACAGGCGCCCTGCATGAAATCACTTGCGTTGTTTGCGCTGTACCTAAGCCTGTCGCTGGGCAGTAGCGCGCAAGCCGAAGTAAAAGTTGAGCCGTTGGAAGCCGAGGCCATTGCCAAAGACGCCTACATTTACGGCTATCCCATGCTTGAGCTGTACAAAACGCTGTATATCCAGGCCGTTGATACCGAAAGCACGGCGTACCAGGCACCGTTCAATCGGGTGTCGCACAACAGCGATGTCTACAACGGCAAAACCACGGCGGTGCAGTCACCCATTGCCGACACCCGTTACTCGTTCGCCTGGCTTGATCTGCGCGCCGAACCCATCGTCATGACCTTGCCGGCAGTGGACAGCAACCGCTACTTCTCGGTGCAACTGACCGATATTTTCACCCACAATTTTGCCTACCTCGGCAGCCGCACCACCGGGCGCAAAGGCGGCCGCTACTTGATCGCGGGACCCGACTGGCAAGGTGCAACGCCGGCAGACGTCGACCAGGTGATCCGCAGCGAAAGCAGCCTTGTGTATGCGCTCTATCGCACCCAACTGTTCGACCCCAGCGATATGGCCAAGATGCGCCGCGTGCAGCAGGGTTACACCCTAAAACCGCTGAGCAGCTTCCTCAAGCTGGAGGCCCGGCCCACGGCGCCAAGACTCGACTGGCCGGTGCCAAGCCCCGACACCACTGCCACGCCGACGGCCTTTCGGCTGATGGATTTTCTGCTGCGCTTTGCACCGCCGCACCCTTCTGAAGTCGGGCTGCGTCGGCGCTTTGCCAATATCGGCATCGACAGCGACCAGCCATTTATCGAAGACCGCCTGACGGCCACGCAATACAAAGCCCTGCAAGCCGGTATCGATGCGGCGCGGGCCGAATTCGCCGCGTTTAAGAGTTCGGAAGTCGACACCGGGTTGATTCCCACCACCGAGCTGTTCGGCGACCGTGAGCATTTGGCCAACAATTACCTGGGCCGTTACGCCGGCGCCGCCGTTGCGCTGTTTGCCGCCTCGGCCGACGAAGCGAACTTCATCGGCTACTTCAACGATGAATACCAACAACCGCTCAACGGCCTGCGCAAGCAATACGCCCTGCACTTTGCCAAGGATCAATTGCCGCCGGTGGATGCGTTCTGGTCGCTGACGCTGTACGACGCCAACACCAAACTGCTGATCGACAACCGCCTGAACCGCTACCTGGTGAACTCGCGAATGCTCAACCGCCTGCAACGCGACCCTGATGGCGGCCTGACGCTGTACCTGCAGCGCCTCACGCCGGGCATCGCGCTTGAAAGCAACTGGCTGCCTGTACCACCAGGGCCGTTCTACGGCGTACTGCGGCTGTACCAACCCCGACCGGAAGTGGCCAACGGCCAATGGAAACCACCGGTGATTACGGTGCAACCGTAGCCGCCGCGCAAAGACAGCAAGCCTGAATTCTGAATGGTCAAACCACCGCCCATGCAGAAATAACGAAAGTTCCCGCCACAACCACCGTCATCCTCGCGAACGCGGGGATCCAGAATTCCGAACCGGACCACGCCTCCAAAAAATCCCGCGCCACCCTGTAGGAGCGGCTTCAGCCGCGATGCCTTTTAGCGCGCCGCCGCTCCCGAACCACGTCTACCACCCAGCCACCCCCGCCCCTCAAACAACGCCGCTTGCGAACCCGCACGAAATACGCTGATATCCCCCACCCGTCCCCGCCCGAGCCGAACCATGCTGACCGCTTTCCTCATCTTCGCCTTCACCATGCTCTTGGTTATCTGGCAGCCCAAAGGCCTCGGCGTCGGTTGGTCGGCGTCGGTCGGCGCGCTGCTGGCGTTGGCGTTTGGCGTGGTCGGGCTGCATGACATTCCCACGGTGTGGGCAATCGTCTGGAACGCCACCGCCACCTTTATTGCCCTGATCGTGATTAGCCTGATTCTCGACGAGGCCGGCTTTTTCGAGTGGGCGGCGCTGCATGTGGCGCGTTGGGCGCGGGGCAATGGCCGGCGACTGTTTGCCTTTACCGTGCTGCTGGGGGCGGCGGTGTCGGGCTTGTTTGCCAACGACGGCGCGGCGCTGATTCTCACGCCCATCGTTATTTCCCTGCTGCTGGCCCTGCGCTTTTCCCCCGCTGCGACCCTGGCATTTGTGATGGCAGCCGGCTTTATCGCCGATACCGCCAGCCTGCCGCTGGTGGTGTCGAACCTGGTGAACATCGTCTCGGCCGACTATTTCAAGCTCAGCTTCAACGACTACGCCGCCGTCATGGTGCCGGTGAACGTGGTCAGCGTGGCCGCCACGCTGGGCGTGCTGTACCTGTTTTTTCGCCGCGACATTCCGCTCGCCTATGCCACCGAAGACCTCAAGCTGCCGGCCGATGCCATTCGTGACCGGCCGACCTTTGCCGTCGGCGTCGGCGTGCTGGTGGTGTTGCTGATCGGCTTGTTTGCGCTGGAACCGCTGGGCATTCCGGTGTGTGTGATCGCCGGCGTTTGCGCCGCCGCGCTGTACGCCGTTGCCGCCCATGGCCACGTGATTCCCACGCGCCGCGTGCTGCGCGACGCACCGTGGCAAATCGTGGTGTTTTCGCTGGGTATGTATTTGGTCGTGTACGGCCTGAAAAACGCCGGCCTTACCGCCTACCTGACGCAACTGCTGAATTATTTTGCCGAACACGGCGTGTGGGCTGCGGCCATGGGCACCGGCGTGACCACGGCGCTGCTGTCATCGGTGATGAACAACCTGCCCAGCGTGCTGATCGGCGCCTTGTCGATTCAAGACTCCGCCGCCGTTGGCGTGGTACGCGAAGCGATGATTTACGCCAACGTCATCGGCTGCGACCTGGGCCCGAAAATCACCCCCATCGGCAGCCTGGCCACTTTGCTATGGCTGCACGTGCTGGCGCGCAAAGGCATTCGCATTACCTGGGGTTATTACTTCAAGGTCGGCATCGTCCTGACCTTGCCGGTGCTGCTGATCACCCTCGCCGCCCTGGCCGTGCGCCTGGGCGGCTGACAGCACTCAAGGCGTGTTCAGCGACACGCCTTGAGGTCGACCTTGCCCACATACGGATTGCCGCGCCCCATCACGCACGCCACCTTTTGGTTGCGCGCCAATTCCCAAGGCTTCACCGGGTACTGCTTATTCCACGCCGCATAAAGCTGCTTGTCCTGCTTGGACAAACGCAGGCCGTAACGCTGGCTCATATAAAAATACGTGCGCGCCACCATGCCGCGCACCTGCGGCCAGGGCATGGCCTTGCGCGCCTTGAAATCCACCACCATCGGGCAGGCGCCGTACTGCGTTGGTTTTTGCGGCAACCAGCCGTAGCCGAAATTGCTGCGGTCGCCGTTCACCTCGCCAACGCTGGGCACCAAATTGTGCAAATCAGCCTCGGCCAGGCGGTAGGTCTGGTCCGAGCGCGCGCAGTTGGAACGTCCACCCTTCTGCCAGCATTGGCGCTGATGCCCTATCACCCACGCCGGCACAATGTGCTCCCACTCCACCCGCGAAGCCCGCTGGGCATTTTTGCGCGGCACGTAGCCGCAGCTTTTCAAATCCACCTTGTTCCCCGAAAACCGACACCCGCAATAGAACTCAACCGGGTTGGAGGCATACAGCTTCCAGCCGGCTTTCTTGGCTTCGGCGAACATTGCGGGGAGCGGCGTGGGAAACATTCAGGGCGAGGGAAAACAGCAGGCACAACAGGAACAAACTACGCGACATCGGGGCGTGTCCTTGGCAGCGAGGGAGAAAGCGAAAGACTGTATGCGCATACAGCTATTTCGTAATCTTCCTACAAAGCTGTAGGACCATTCAATGGTGGCAGATTAGTTTCCCGGCGCTGGATGCGAGACACACACATGCGGGACGACAAACGCGCGCCGGACGGGGCGTATTAACAGGAGAGGAAAACAAGAGAGAAAAACCAGGACTTCAGAAGGAGGCAACCCCACCAGCCACACCCCGGCACACAATGTTCCCGCTGTGGCTGCTTCCTTCCCGGACCTGACCAGGGTGGCATGCAAGCATGCTCGCAGTTCGCTGAAACGCTTACTGTGTATGGGCTGGAGGGTGGTTGCCTATGTTGAGAACCCCACGCTTAAAAGGCGTAGTCACCTATCTCACACTGCCAAAAATTTTGAGGTGTAGTCACCACTGTCACACATAGCAGTCACACATTGGTGTCACACATGGCCTACATCATCCGGCGCGGAGCCCTCTACTACCTAAACCTCCGCCTGCCAAAGCAGCACTCCCGCAGCTGTCACACATTGAGAATGAGTCTGGGCGTGAGAGATAGGAAAACCGCTCTTTTTCATTGCCGCTGAAGTCGCTCGCAAGGTGCATAACCACATCACCAGCCACCCCCTGATTGATCTAAATTCACTACGCTCGCTGTGTATCCAATGGCTAGCCGGGACCCCGACCGTAGAAGCTCGCCTACCCTCTTCGCCCACACCTAAAGCATCTGCCAATGCGCTACTCGCAACCCACAGCACACCTCTGAGTACGCTGGCAAAGCTGTATCTCGAGGAAGGCAAACGAGGTGGCATTTGGAGAACAGTGAGCACTTTCGAAGTGGAGAGGGCCTTGGCCAATTTCTTCGACTTGATGGGTGATATGCCAGCCACTGCCTTTGGGCCAGACCAAGCAAGATTGCTAAAAGACCGACTCAGCCGCTGCCCTCAATACTTCGACCTCAAGCCAGAGTTCAAAGGAGAGACGCTGCGGCAGGTGATCGACTCGGGAAGGAAATACCAAGCGATAACCTCCGTCACCGTTAACAACCGCTTGCGCAAACAGACAGCCTTCCTCAACTGGTGCAAGAGCAACGGATACATAACCGAAAACCCGCTTTCAGGATTGAGGGTGATGACGGGAGCAGTGAAAGACGCCCGCATTTCGTTTGCGCCTGAAGACCTAAGCAAGCTGCTCAATTTGGCAAGCCTCAAGCAGGAAGCCAAGAAACACCCTTGGAGGTATTGGCTTCCTCTGATTGCTCGTTTCACTGGCTGCCGATTGGAGGAAATCTGTCAGCTCCACATTGATGACCTGATCGAGGTACAGGGCATCCAGTGCATACGTGTGGATGACAAGTTTGATGGCCAGAGACTAAAGACTGAATCGAGTCGGAGAATGCTCCCTATACATAGCGAACTAGTACAGCTCGGACTGCTCGATTACGCCCAGTCACGAAGGACCACCGGCGAAGTCAGGCTGTTTCCTGAATTAGTTCGGGTGCGGGACAAGCTTGGACACGCCCCGTCGAAGTGGTTCGGCAAATACAAGCTTAGACATGGCATTGGTGATCCACGGAAAACTTTTCACAGCTTCAGGCACACATTCATTGATGACCTGCGCGATGCTGAGGTACAGGACTCACTGATCAAACGCATGGTCGGACATGAAGACAGCTCCGTGACATTCGGCATATATGGTAGTAGAGCACTGACTAAAGCGATGAGCGAGGCTATAAATAGACTGAATTAGCATCGGAAAACAATTGATAGAACAGGTGGAAACAACGTTGCGTTCTCGCTTCCTTCGCCTATAAAAACATGCTCCCCCATCATAAAGCCCCGAGTTTACGGGGCAGACACCTCACAATGTTTAACTGGCCATTTTCTCCCTCGCATATATCAGCCGGAAAGGTCATTTTTACGCACGAAGCTATATACCAGCTACCTACATACCAATATTTACTATACGCCTCTATAAAGACCTCATAGAGCCGTATAAATGCACTTTTAGGTTTGGGTATGACCGATATTTGATAGTAGAAAGAAGTTTACGGATTTCTTTTAAAATAAAATAAAAAAGTTGTTGCTTTAGTGATTTAATTGTGAGTTGCCTATTGACACGAAGCACTTTTCATGGTAAGATGGGCTTGGATTGGTAGAACTTTTGCCTGTTTAAAAAAACACCATTTCAGTTGCTTCATGTCGTCGCGACTGGAATGCAGAAGCTTAACTTGCTGACTCCTAGTTAAGCTTCTCCCTGTAAGCCCGAGAATGGGAGAGTTCAACGGCTTACGCTACTAGAGAGGCCACTCTCTAGTCAGTATCCTGTGTAAGTGCTGCACGACCTTAAGGGGCTTAAATGCCCCTTTTTGTTGTCCAGCAATCCTTACCGTCTCATATTAAGGAGGCCATATGGCTCTCGTTAGACAGTGCATGCAATGTGCACAACCGTTCAAAATGGTCCGCAATACAAAGCGCTACTGCTCCAATGCGTGCAAGCACAAAACAGTACAAGGCGACAAGGAAGCAGGCGTCTTAATGCCGCTTCGAATTATTCGCTCTAAATAAACGCAAAACTTAACGAGGCACAAGCCTATGAAGTAATTACAACAAGGAGAACCATCGATGACAAGTGCACTTATCTCTAAATCGTTATCCGATACAGAACCACACACATCACCCAATCTTCTTTCACCAGCAGAACTCGAAGTTTTGAGTGCGCGCTTTTCAGTAAATGCTGACCAGTGGCTTACCGACAATACACCCGTATTCAAGGTCAAGGAAAACCGCGAACCGAAGGGCGAGCAAGGACGAAAACCGAAAATAATCAATAATCCGTTTTACGGTTTCCTCGGCGCCCTGACGTATTGGGGACGCTATCCTGCGTTTGCTATGGATATTATTGAGGGCATAGCACGGCTCGACTGGCATGACCAACCTATTGAAACTGGCGGCAGGTCGATACCGCTGTCTGTAGGTAGACTAGCCCTGATTCTTGAGACAGTTAAAATTGTCACCAATGAAACCGTGGAGAACTTGCTGCGACTGAGGGAAAGGCATGCTAGACGTTATGTCAAAGCAATCGAGCTGATCATTCCGAGAATGATGGCTTGTCGCCCCCAATCACTAATCAGTGAGATGGAGGATGTTAGGCAAGAACCGAAACCTTGTGAATGGGATGACTGTGATGAGATGCGCGCTCCAAGTTATCAAGAGCAATTCGATCTAGAGAACGGCCTTCGAACCCTGACTCAGTTTCGCACTGCGGAAGAGTACGAGGAAGAGTGGTCAGTAGATTGCCGTCATTCCCCTGCGGTCATACAACTACCAACCAGAAAATTGCACACAAAGAAGCCGGACGTGTTGGAAATGCTGTTAAAAAACGTAGCAGTAAAAGCCATTGAGCGAAGCACCGGCGTCTCAGCAAAGACTATTAGGAAGTGGCGAGACGAGATGCAGGCAATGGTGACAGATTTGCAGGTGGCGTGAGGCGCTTGGCTTTCATGTATAACGGGGGGGGAGTAATTCGGCCGCATATATAATAACACCATGGTTAATTGCCACGGATCATAACAGCCACTACGTGGCCAGACAGGCTAAGTAGTACTTGAAGTCGTTCGGGCTAGGAATGCAGGCCATACAGGCCCCTAGCCCAAATAGCTTCTTTCTCAAGCCGCTAGCGGCCAATTACAAGCCATACAGGCCAGCTAGCCAAATGTTTCTTGCTCTAGCCGCTAGCGGCCTTTGAAAAGCTATACGATAACAAGTCTATTAAGAGCAACAGCTTAATGGCGCTAGGGGCCTTACTGGCCTTCCTACCTAGCGCTCTAATGGCCGCTAGCGGCTTATCAATAGTACTCCTGCTTTTAATCGTATCGCTTTCAAACGAATCGTTGAGCTCCGTTTAGGAGCCACCATACATATCTTCGGATATGCGTATCGGCGTCCGCCGTTACACACACACGCAGCTTGCTGCACACATCAGCGACTGCCCGGTCGCCAACACAACACAGGAAATTAACAATATGAGTAATATCTACGGAACATTCGTGCCTGAAGTATTTGACCAGAAAGAACTTCAGAAACGAATCAGCAAAACACACAGCAAGCACAATCCATATGTAATGTTAGAAAGTTATGATTTCTTAGACTTCATTACTGAACTTCGAAATTTTGAATCAGCGGGGGTTTGTTTTGGATGCTGAGTTCTTGCCTATGGTATCGCCTCTAATGACTGGATGTCAGTTCATGGCTAGATTCGTGAAGCCTGCAAAGCTTATCAAATCAGAATTGGCTGAGATTTCTGCAAAGGTGAATGTTGCATATACAACCTATCTTGAAGCCGAAGCACGACGCAGCGTTGATCTGATGGCTAACAGATTGATTTCAGAGGCTGAGGAGCGTGACGCTAAGGCCATTGAAGCAGACCGGGCGGACAAACTAGCCGCTGCGAGAATTCAAGCTGCTGAGATTCTTGGGGTGTCGGTATGACTGTCGCCGAGAGCTTAATGAAGATGAAGCGTCTGCCCAAACGACCAGCCGAAAGCACCTGTACAGACAACCCTGTGGAAGCGGCTGAGGATTCTCATTCTCCAACTAAGCGACTGGAAGAGTTGACAGCGTGGCTAGCGAACAGGGGCGAACCGGCGCCGAAGGGCGCTAATGCTGAAGACGTAATATCCGATCCTGTGGAAGCGTCCGTTCACCGCTTCCTGAAAAAGCGAGGAAGTTCGCAAGGGAAAGCGGAAACCTCGGAAATCTTTTCGGGAGTAAAGGTTGATGAGGGCGGGCCAAAACCTATGAGTTAGAACCTGAAGCGTTTCAAAAAATATGCGAAAGCACTGATCCAGCTCACTATCGCTAATAACGCAAGCAGCGAAACCTGTACGGTCAACGTGAAGTTGGCTTCAGCGCGGGCATATACGAAAAGAGATGCTAGCAGTGCAATCAATATCGGTCCAAGCAGGATGGCAGCAGCTCGATTTGGCTAAGGACGTGCACCCCCAACGGAATTTCAAATCCGCCCACAACGGCAATCGTGCTGCGTGGTACTCCTGCCATACCTCATCACAAGCCACCTTCCGTTGCTGCTTTTCCTGCTCGGAAACCTGAAAAGCTTCACCGGAGGTAGCTGCCCGAATACGCAGGTCTGCTACTACGGCTTGTTGATATTGGAGCAGACTCTGAGAGGTTTCAGTGACCGAACCTCTGGAGACGATCATGTCCCGAAGCTTGCGGAGCCTATCTGCCGATCCGTATTGGGCAATTGTCGACCAAGCATAGCCGGGGCCTACGATCTGAAACTCGATCTGGCGCGTGTCCACCGTACGTATATCGGTTTTGACTTCGTTTTTGCGGGTAGCAAGTGCTCCGGCAGCCGCACCCAATGGACCTAGGAGTAGCCCGCCAACGACTGCGCCTCCTAAACCGCTCTTCTGCTTACTACTAACATCGCTTACATGGCTTAGGCTGCCATGCTCCACTAACTGAGCAGATGCCCCCACGAATCGGACCGCTGAAGCCGGGAAACTCTAACCAAAATTCGTAGATACGTATGGGACCACCTCAGCGCCTAGAAGTACGCCTCGACCAGACTCAAGTTCTTTAGAGCGAATTAAAGCTCCCTCGGAGTTCTTTGCGTAGAGCATCAACGGACGAACGATTTTTTTCGCTCTGAGCGGTAGACTCCCTCAGCAGCTGCCGGTTGCTCTCCAACCTATTTCGCAACAACACAGCCGAATCTTGACGTAACTCGATTTCGTGACCGTCCTTCATGCTTTCGCCCTCGCTAGCCATCAATAAAGGCAGATTGCCATCCTCTGTAGCGGGAAGACAAGTCATCAACAATTTACCTATCAAAGCACTCTACTTCTTTGGTAGTCGTATAGCCGCCTGTCGACAGCTATCAAATAACTATCGACGATAGCTTAATGATCGCATTATCATAGAGCCATCAAACGATAGGCTAAAGGATAGCAGCATGAACACCCACCTCTATCTCCGAGCATCAACCAAAGATCAGGACGCAAACCGAGCGCGTCAATTGCTGGAACAGTTTGCTTCTGAACACGGGTTGGTAGTGGCTGGCGTGTATGCCGAGAACATTTCAGGCACCAAGCTGGAACGTCCTGAGCTTACCCACCTCCTCAGCAACTCAGAAAAAGGTGATGTTTTGTTGGTTGAGTCGGTTGACCGTCTTTCTCGTCTTTCTCAAGGCGACTGGGCAAACCTCAAGGCTACTATTCAAGCTAAAGGATTGCGTTTAGTAGTTGTGGACCTTCCCACCAGCCACCAATTGATCGACGACAACGGCATTACTGGGCAGATCATGCAGGTTATCAATTCAATGTTGATTGACCTTATGGCTACCATGGCAAGACTCGATCAAGAGAAGCGCGTTGAGCGTATCCGTCAGGATTGAAAACAAGAAGGCTGTTGAGCCGGACTGGAAACCAACAGGCAAAAGCAAGGACTTGGCAAAGTGGGAAGAGGTTAAAAAACTGATGCGTGACCATCCGACGATGTCCGCAGACAAGATCGCCAAGCTTTCTGATGTAGGTGTGGCTACCGTGTACCGTATCAAGCGCGAAAGCAAAGCCTAACCCTTTCCATACCTGCTGCCCGAACGGCTCTTACAGTGTACGGATGGCGTCTCATACACCGTCAAAAATACAGTGCGATATTCGAGAAAATGGTCGGCCTAAGGCTGGCCATATTGTGCCTGTTAGGACCATCTGAGAGCGAACCGATATTCCTCTCCCAGTGATAGCGCCCACGCGCATAAAGTCGCGGTTTTCAGCGGGCGGGCAGGAAGTTTTTGATGGCTAAATGTACTGATGTGCGACAAGCGCGTGGCAGACACGTCGCCCCCTGATTGCTATGCTCACCGCTTCGCTTCAAGTCTAAGGGAGGGCCAGCGGGAGTGGAGACTAAAATCAGCTATATGCGCAATGGCCAAGAGCATTCCGTGAATATCGAAACACGGCTGGTGCCCAACCCTCTCGCCGTTAAATTTGTGGTTATCGAACGTGAGCTTGGCGATCACAAAGACCTATTGGCGCAAGAAGAATCCGTGTTCCTTGATGACCTTTTGGCTCGCATGGGAATTGAGATTACAGACGTATCACGCAGCGGCTCGTCGAAGTTTCCCCACGAAGATAGCTGACACGAACCCCTTCCGAAGCGGGGTTCTTTCACAATACTCTATCTTTTAGGAGCAAACCGCGCAGCCGGTTGTAGCCTTGCATCCCGTTGAGACCGAGCCTTCTATAATTGAGGCCCACCATAAACTCTAGAAAACAGTAAATTTTTTACCAACTCATTTTGAAGTAAAGCTCTCTCTAACAGCAGCTTTGGACGCAGACCACAGAGTGGGAAAGTATCTACAGGAACCCCTTATAAAAGCCAGCATGGTAGAAAGATAGCGAATTCTGTAAAAATTTGAACTTCTGAGTCCATCGCTATTATTTTTATCTCTAGAGTTAAAGCCACCGAATAGTTCGGCGATTAAAAAATTCCAAAGACTATTCATAATAGAAGCATCAATACTGTTAATCTGAGCAATTCGCACGGAGTTTTCAGAGGCTCCATACGTTGCGAAAATTTTAACTGCTTTTGATCCTCAGGCATACTGATCCGCTTACGCATTCAAAAATTAGATTTTCACTTGCATACCGCAAGACTCCACAGTTTCTTCAATCCAGAAACGCAACACATCACACACGGCCACTTCCAAGCAACAAACTAGTTAAATCTTTTTTCTTTTTTATCATGCTTTTTCTTCAAAGCATCTAACTTCATTTTCGCGTAGATCCATAACAGATCAGAAACTTGAGTTGTACCGGCTTTAGTGAGCCTATTCTTTGTAGCGGCGGAGAGCTTCTCCAAATCCAAATCCAAAACCGCCTGTTCGTCTGCGGATGCATAAAATATCTAAACGCAGAAGCTCGTCACACTCACTCCAAATCATGAGACAGCATTTTTTTATGCTTTTTTGTAGACTTTCGAAAGTTCTTGACCATACAAGCGACTAACGATGTATATGAAATGGGTATCATCGCTCTGATCGTCGTGAGAATCGATAGGCAATAGATTGCTTATCGCCTCTATGGATTGAAGCAAAAATTGATTGATAAAATTTTATGAGTCTGGCTAAGCGACCTTCATTCGTAGAGGGAAAGGCATCGCACGCCACCAAAAAGTTTTTCAACCTCGGAATGAATCCATTCTTGCTCCAAGGACATCGCTGGTTCATATCCATAATCATGGAGATGACAAGATCGCGATCATTGACAAAAGCAATTTTCTCGAAAATTTCAAATTTGCTTCCAGAAGATAAATTGACAAGAAACAAAAGCTGCAAAATATTCCTGAAAAAGACCTGTGAAGGTAAATGCGAAGCCAATGCCATCTCTTTGCATTATGCGAGACACTATCAAGAAAGATCATTCAGGAAGAGCTCCGGGGTAGTCTTAATACCGCTTACCTGTACAGCTTTCTTTAAAAACTTAGATATTTCTGCTTCAGAAAAATAATATTTCTTATCTGAGTATCTCAGTACACAAAACGCCGATAAAACGCGCTTAAACTCATCCAACGGAAGCCCTGAAAAAGACTTTCTCTTATATAAAGCTTTTCAATGAGTCGTGCTTGTTAAAAAGCGTCAAAAAAGCTTGCTCGTAAAACAAATGTATCTTATTAGGAATTTCTGCAATCTGTTCGTACGTGAGAAGCATCATAGTCAACAACAAAGGATTGCTAGCAAAACTTTGATGCTTGTCATAAAGCTCCGACTCCAGAGCAGCCAGAAATTTATCCCTTACTAAATTATCGTATTCCAGCTTTTTTATAAGCGCTGTGGATTTAGCTTTATCCAGAGGAAGAACCTCATAAGTATAAAACTCCTCCCAAGAATAAAATCTCTTATCAGGCCTACTTGAAACCACGATCATAACTTTATGATAAGTTGTTGAGATGCGCATAAGCTCACGCTCATAGGCCTCCCTTTTCTCGCCATCTATCTCGTCAAACCCATCGAATATCAGAAGCAATCTTCCTCAATCAGAAAAAGGCGTACTCAAATTGCCCAGAGGTGAAACTTGGCTCGATGTCACTCAGCACCCCGATGATATATTGTTCTAACGAGCAACCTGCCGAACTGTTTAGATGTCGCAATTCTACGAAAATTGGAATTATATCCGTAGGATTTTCCACCAACTCCACAAATATACTTTTGCAAAACGTCGACTTGCCAGAACCGACCGTACCGCTAATCACTATGCGTCGATTTTTTTTTAATATGATCAATAAATCGATCTTCACTAATTTTTTTTCTGCATCCAAACTAAGATCAGTTCTTACATAAAAATCCTTAATACTTACTGGCTTCTCGCGATACAAAAGAGTCTTTGTTTTTGAATATCTCTCATAACTACGCTCCAAGTAAGCGGAAAAGCACTTATTGAGAATGACCTTAAGTTTCTCAAGCGCATCTCTCCCTAAACTATACGCACCACTAAGAATCGGCTTGGTGGCTTCTTTAACCAGCGCTGTAATTGCTGACCCTATAGCTGCGTCAATCATCGACATCGTTCCTTGACTTTATCGTTATAAATTCAAAATATATGATTGTGGAAGAATCAAGCTTCATATTTCCCATTTATGCTAGTTGGGGCCAACAGATTATTCCACGTGTCAGCCCAAATGAGCCACAGCTATGGAATGACCAAACGCAAATATTTTGCACACGTAAACCGCTGGCTATTCAACACCATGCGAAAACGCGTAACGGAGCGGCGGAGGCGGAAGCTGAGCTGGTTAAAAAATTTCTTAGCTAGGAAATAGCGGTCGAAGATTTTTTTTATAGCGCTCGATGTATGCTTCGAAGTGGAACACACTAGTGTTCTACACAGGTGTCACACATCGAGATTTTTAGCAAGAAAATAAGTCTTTAAAAACATAGACTTAGAGATAGGAGGCAACCCCCACCAGCCACACCCCGGCACACAATGTTCCCGCTGTGGCTGCTTCCTTCCGACCTGACCAGGTTAACGGGTAATCGTTGCGGGGGGACCGATGGGGGGGTCACCATAACGCGTGCCTTCAAGGCTGAAGGCCGCGCCATTGTACCGGCTTGTTTGGAACTTACAACCGCCTCGTGCGGTTTAAAAACGCATCCACTACAAGCACTTGCGATGCACGGCTTAGAGTCCGCAGCCGGGGTATTTTTTCCCGGCGGTGGCGTTCGGCAGGCCGAGGAAGTCGAGGACGTGCGGCGTCACGCCATCCACTTGCAACAGCGGGGTGGCGCTCAGGTCGCCGACGCAGTACGCGGTTTTGCCGGGGTTCTGGTAGCTGTTGTTGAGGATCAGGATGGTGCTGCGCTCGCCCGCGCTCTGGCCACCGTGACCGCTACCAGTGCCGCCATGATCGGAGGCAACCACAATCAGCCATTCTTCGTTGGCGTAGTTCGGACGCGCAGCAAGGGTGTCGAGCACTTGTTGAATTTGCGCATCTTCGCCACGGATTTTGCTCTGGTAGAACGCGTTCAACGGCTCGTAGCTGGCGGCGTGAATGTCGACGTTGTGCAGGTAGTAGAAAATCGCGGTCGGCGGGTTCTTCCACCCAAGCCAGCCCTTCACGGTGTCGGTGGCCTGCTGGGAATTCTTCGCGCTGTTGGCGACCACAAAGTCAGCGCCTACGGGCTTCAAGTTATGGGTGATGTTGAACCAGTCGCCCACCACGCCAACGGTTGCGGTCGGGTACTGCTGCTTCAGCAGGTCGAACACGTGCGGCTTGAGCATGGGCAGGTCGGTGGCGTTGCTGGTTACGCCATGGGCGCTGGCCCAGAACCCGGTGAAGGCGGTGGCCCAACCAGGGCCGCTGAAGGTGTCTTGCACGCCGCCAGCCAATACGTTGCGGTGAAACGCGCCACCATCAGCCAACGCACTGAGGGCCGGCGTGGCCGCGCAGCCCGGGCAGAACAAGGCATCGCCACGCAGGCCATCCATGCCAATAAACAACACGTGTTTGTTGCCGGGCACCGGGTTGGCGACGCCCTCGCCAGCTACCAGAAAATAGTGGTCGTACGGGTTGCCGGTGTAGTTAGTTTTCAGCCCGCCGACGTCGCTGGCGCGTTTGTCGCTGAGGTCGCAGGCGCTGGCGGTTTTGTTGAAGTCGAAGGATTTGCACCAGCTGCTGCGGCTGGCATCGGTGCAGGCGGTTGCGCAGTCTTTAGGCGTGACGTTTTTCAGATTCTCAACGTTGTAGCCGGAAATGGCGGCGTTGGTGACGCGCGAGAAATTTACCAGCGGGTCTGGCTTGAGCGAGTAGTGGTCGTAGGGGTTGCCGCTGTAGTCGGTTTTCAGCCCGCCCACATCGCTGGCGCGTTTGTCGCTGAGGTCGCAGGCGCTGGTGGTTCGGTTGAAGTCGAACGACACGCACCAGCCGGCGCGATCCGTGCTTTCGCACGCATCGGCGCATTGCTGCGGGGTGACGCCTGTCAGGTTCTCGCGGTTGTAGCCGGAAATGGCTGCGTTGGGTGTCAGGGTGAAATCAGCCAGCCCGCTGGCGTGGACAGCGGGTGCCAGCCAGGCGGCGGCGAGGGTTAAGGTCAGGCGCAGAAAGACAGGTTTCATGGCGGTTCCGTGGCGATGAAGGAGCTCGCACGGTAGAAAAGCCAGATGACCGGGACGCTATCAAATCCATACGTAAATTAACGGTTAAGTATTGAGCGCAGCTATGCCAACTGTGCTGTGGAGCCGCCAAGGTGGCTCCTACCAAAGGATCGCGCTAGACGCGGAAGCTGCCGACCAATTTCGCCAACCCCGAAGACAACTCCGACAACCGCTGACTCGCCTCGGTGCTTCGCTCCGAGGTGCTGGCCCACTTCGTTGGACAGTTCGCGAATGTCGCTGATGTTGCGGGCGATTTCTTCGGTGACGCTGCTCTGCTCTTCGCAAGCGGTGGCGATTTGCGCGGCCATGTCGTTGATGCGTCCGACCGAGTCGCTGGATTCGGACAAAATCTGGTCGACACCCGCCGCGCGGTCGACGCTGTCGCGCGCTTTGATGCTGCCCGAGTCCATCGCCTTCACGGCGTTCTGCACGCCCACCTGCAAGCGTTCGATCATGTTCTGAATGTCTTTGGTCGAGTCTTGCGTGCGGGCAGCCAGGGCGCGCACTTCATCAGCGACCACGGCAAAACCGCGCCCCTGCTCCCCTGCCCGCGCGGCTTCGATAGCAGCGTTCAGCGCGAGTAAGTTGGTCTGTTCGGCGATGCCTTTGATCACCGCCAGCACCGCGCCGATGTTGGCGGTTTCCTGTTCAAGGGTCTGGATGGTGCCGGAAGCGCTTTCCACCTCCTGGGCCAGCTGGCGCATGGCGCTAATGGTCGCGCCGACCACCTGAGCGCCTTCGCGCGATTGCACTTCGGCAGTACGCGCGGCGTCAGCGGCGTTCTGGGCGTTGCGCGCGACTTCATTGACCGCTGCGCTCATTTCGGTGGCGGCGGTGCTGACCTGGTCGACGGCGGCGTGTTCGCTGCTGATCAAGCGATCGTTGGCGGCGGCCATGCCGGCCAGGTTTTGCGCGGAGGCAGCCACTTCGCCGGTGACGCGGCCAACCTCTTTGATCAGCGGCTGTAGCTTGTCGAGGAAGCGGTTGAACGCCGCGCTTAGCTGGCCCAACTCGTCACGGGACAACACGTCCAGGCGCACGCGCAAATCGCCGTCGCCATCGGCGATCTGTTCGATGCGGTGCAGCAGGTTTTCCAGAGGACGGGTCACCAGAATCGGGAAGCCCACCACCAGAATCAGGCACACCAGCAGGCCGAACGCGACGATGCCGCCTTGCTGCCAACTGAGCTCTTTACCTTGGGTGATGGCGGCGGTGCCTTCAGCATTGGCGGCGGCATCTTCCAGCTCGCCGAGCTTGTCGATGGCGTCACGCATGGCTTCGAACTGCGTTTCACTGGTGCCAAAACTCAGCGCGCTGGCGGCGTCGAGGGTCGCTGCCTGCGCTGCACGACATTGAGCGAGGTGGCCTTCCATGTCGCATAACCCTGGTCGAACTGGGCGACCAAGGCTTGGGCCTCGGGGCTGGGGTCCATGGCGGCGTATTTATGCACGCGGTCGTAAGCCTGCTGCATGTTCTCGCCATGGGAGGTTTTCAGCCCGGCGATGTGCTCGCCGGCGGCTTCATCAAGCGAAGCTGCGTTCGGCCACGAATGCTTGATACAGATCGCGGTCGGCATTGAGCAACAAGCTGATGGCGGGCAGATAACGGTTGGTCAGTTTGCCGCTGGAATCGGCGACCTGAGTAATGCCTCGCACCCCCAGCACGCCCATCAGTACCAGCAGCACCGCCAGCACCAGAATGGGCAGGGCAATTTTCCAGCGGAAACCCGAAGTCGGCAAACACGCGCAGCATGATGATTCTCAAGCGACAGAACAACTCTTTGCAAGCGTAGACGCTCGCCGCGTTTTTATCGGGCGCGTTGGAGGCATTCTGAGATCACCGCCGCACACCACGCTTGTGAGGCTATCGGCCAGCCGTGGCGGCGCCTGAAGGTCGCAGGGAAAAATGCCCGAGGTGCCTGATCGGCCAAGGCTTTTGTGCTAGCGTGCCGGCTTTCGCGCAGCACCCTTTCCGTAATCGTTTAAAGGAACAGCCAGCATGGCCATGAGCAAAGACCAGTTGATCACCGATATCGCCGAAGCCACCGACGCCTCCAAGGCGACCGTGCGCGCCGTGTTGGAGCAACTGAGCGAGATCGTCAGCGACGCGCTCGAGAACTACGACGAAATCACCCTGCCGGGCATTGGCAAACTGAAAGTCGCCGACCGCCCCTGCCCGCACCGGCCGCAACCCGCAGACCGGCAAGGCGATCGAAATTGCCGCGAAGAAAGTCATCAAATACGTGCCGGCCAAGGCATTGAATGACGCGATTAATTGAGGATTGGCTGAACAGCATCGCGGCTAAAGCCGCTCCTACGTGCACCATCTGTAGGAGCGGCTTCAGCCGCGATTGGTTAGCAGGGTCAAGCCTCGATGCCATACCCGCCAACGCCCGCAAAAACTCGGCTTCGTCGAGCACCTTCACACCCAGCTCATTGGCTTTAGCCAGCTTCGAACCCGCTCCCGGCCCGGCCACTACGCAGGTGGTTTTCGCCGACACCGAACCCGCCACCTTGGCGCCCAGGCTTTTCCAGTTTTTCCTTGGCGATGTCGCGGCTCATGATTTCCAGGCTGCCGGTCAGTACCCAGGTTTGCCCAGCCAGCGGCAGCCCTTCGACCACGCGCTTTTCACTGTCCCAATGCATGCCAAATTCGCGCAGCTGCGGCTTCTATTTTCAGCGCGCGTTCACGGTTTTCGGCGACGGCGAAGAACTCGCGCACGGCATTCGCGGGCTTTTCACTCAGGGCTTGGCGCAGGTCGAGCCAGTCGGCGTCGAGCACCTTTTGCAGCGACTCGCCAAAGCTTGGCTGCTAGGGTTTTCGCGCCGGTAGGGCCAACGGAAGCAATATGCAGTTTGTCCAGCAACCCGGCCAGTGTGGTGCTGGCGGCATACTCGGCGCCCAGTTCGCCCTGGCCCTGAATATCGAGCACCTGTTCAAGCTGCTCGATCACGCTCTGGTTGTGGCTGTCGCTGAAGAATTCATGAATTTCATAGGCCACTTCCAGGCCCACGTCTGGCAGGTAGGTGAGCACTTCGGGCAATGCTTGCTTGATGCGCTGCACCGAGGCCAGCCGATCGGGCGAGCACCTTGGCGGTTTCTTCGCCGACGTCGGGAATGCCGAGGGAAAAGATGAAGCGGGCCAGGTCCGGCTTGCGGCTGTTTTCGATGGCGGTCAGCAGGTTTTTGCTCGACAGCTCGGCGAAACTCTTCGAGTTCGACAATCTGGTCGAAGGTCAGTTTGTACAGATCAGCCGGCGAATGAATCAGGCCTTCGTCCACCAACTGCTCAATAGTTCTGTCGCCCAGCCCGTCGATGTCCATGGCACGGCGCGACACAAAGTGGATGATCGCCTGCTTGAGCTGGGCGCCGCACGCCAGGCGGCCAACGCAGCGGTAAACCGCGCCTTCGCTGATGGTTTCGCGGCCTTTGCTGCGTTTGATCAGTTGCGTGCGCTCAACGTGCGAGCCGCACACCGGGCACTGCTCCGGCACGTGCACGGGTTTGGCATCGGCAGGGCGGCGGTCGAGCACCACTTGCACCACCTGCGGAATCACGTCGCCGGCACGGCGGATGATCACGGTATCGCCGACCATCACGCCCAAGCGCGCCACTTCGTCCATGTTGTGCAAGGTGGCGTTGGCGACCATCACGCCCGCCACTTTTACCGGGCGCAAGCGCGCAACCAGGTGTCACCGCGCCGGTGCGGCCGACCTGGAATTCCACGGCGAGCAGTTCGGTGAGTTCTTCGCTGGCGGGAAATTTATGGGCGATGGCCCAACGCGGTTCGCGGGCGCGAAAGCCCAGCTCGCGCTGCCAGGCCAGGTTGTTGACCTTGAACACCACGCCGTCGATTTCGTACGCCAGCGCGTCGCGCTTCTCGCCGATGGCGCGGTAGTAGTCCAAACATTCCTGCGCGCCCTTGGCCAGTTTCAGCTCGCGGCTGATGGGCATGCCCCAGCCTTTGAGCGCGGTCAAGAATGCCGATGTGGGTGTCGGGTAATTCGCCTTGCACCTGGCCGATGCCGTAGCAGCAGAATTCCAGCGGGCGCTTGGCGGTGATGCTGGAGTCCAGCTGACGCAGGCTGCCGGCGGCGGCGTTGCGCGGGTTGGCGAAGGTCTTGCCGCCCTGCTCCAACTGACTGGCGTTCAGGCGTTCGAAGCCGGCGCGGGACATAAACACTTCGCCGCGCACCTCCAGCACGCTGGGCCAACCGCTGCCGTGGAGTTTGAGCGGGATGTTGCGCACCGTGCGCACGTTGGCGCTGATGTCTTCGCCGGTGCTGCCGTCCCCGCGCGTGGCGCCGCGCACCAGCTTACCGTCGCGGTACAGCAGGCTTACGGCCAGGCCATCGAGTTTGGGTTCGCAGCTGTACTCCACCGTGGCACCGGCACCGAACAGGTCGCCGGCCGGAAGTTCGTCGGCCAGGCCTTCGCGCACGCGGCGGTCGAAATCCAGCAGGTCTTCTTCAGCGAAGGCGTTGCCGAGGCTGAGCATCGGCACCTCGTGTTTCACCTCGCCAAAGGCCGACTGCGCCAGGCTGCCGACGCGTTGCGTGGGCGAGTCGGGGCTGACCAGTTCCGGATGTTCGGCTTCCAGCGCCTTGAGCTCGTGGAACAGGCGGTCGTACTCGGCGTCCGGAATGCTCGGTTCGTCCAGCACGTGGTAGCGGTAGTTGTGCATGTCCAACTCGCTACGCAGTTGGGCGATACGGGTGGCGGCGGTCTGGGCGTCGGTCATAACGGAAGTCTCGAAACGAAAGAGCAGCCGAAGCTGCTCAGTCATTCTAGATCTGCGTAGGCGGTAGCTTGCTGGCGATTGCTCTAACAGCTTCGCGAGCAAGCTCGCTCCCTACAAAAAACAGCGGCTGGCTATCAGCGCTTATTGGTCAGCGCTTTGCGCTCGAATTCAACGATGCGCTGGCGATAGTGTTCGATGGTTTGCGCAGTCATCACACTGCGTTGGTCATCTTTCAACTCGCCGCTCAATTCATGGGCCAACTTACGGGCCGCAGCAACCATCACATCAAATGCCTGTTTAGGATGACGCGGACCCGGCAAGCCAAGGAAGAAACTCACGGCGCGGGTGCTGAAGTGGTCGATATCGTCCAAATCAAATGTGCCGGGTTTAACCCCGTTGGCCATGGAGAACAACACTTCGCCATTGCCGGCCATGCTTTCGTGACGGTGGAAGATATCCATCTCGCCAAAGCGCAGGCCACTTTCCAAAATGTTCTGCAACAGTGCCGGCCCATTAAAGCCTTCGCCTTCGCGGGCAACTACGTTGATGACCAACACTTCTTCTACGGGCGGCAGGTCTTTGCTGTCTTGCGGCACGCTGGGATTACGTTTTTTCGGTTCAACGTCATCAACCGGATTGAGCAGGGTTGGCACCGGCTCTTCGATGCCCAGATTCAAATCGCCTTGGCTTGGCTCAACCACTTTGCCGCGACGACGATTCAATTCGCGCGGGCTCATGGCCGGCAAATCTTCTTCTTCGACTTTGGGTTCAGTGTGGCGGTCGAGAACACGCGGCGGGCCCAGCAATTCAGGGGCGCCGTCGTCGTCCGGAAGGTTGGAGAAACTGCGGTCCAACTTGAATTTCAACTTGCCTTTACCACCGCGCATGCGCCGCCAGCCATCAAACAGAATGCCAGCGATAACAATGATGCCGATGACGATCAGCCACTCCCGCAGACCGATTTCCATGTAATTCTGTAGCCCCTGAAAAAATAATAATAAAGAAGGGGCATCCGCCCTGTGACTCAACCCGATGATCCGATAAAAACTGCCGTCAGAACTTCAGCCTGCGTGTATCAACTCCATGTTCTGACAGACATTTCCTGCATATAAAAAATAGTGGGCAATAAGCTAGCACGACGAAAGGCAACTTTACACCGCTGTACGCGTTATGCCTCCACCAAAGCCAAGGCTTCTTCGACATCTACTGCGACAAGCCGCGAGCAGCCAGGTTCATGCATTGTTACGCCCATCAACTGATCGGCCATTTCCATGGCGATTTTGTTGTGGGTGATATAGATGAATTGCACCGTCTCGGACATCTCTTTTACTAGCCGCGCATAGCGCCCGACGTTCGCGTCGTCCAGCGGCGCATCCACTTCGTCGAGCATGCAAAACGGTGCCGGATTGAGTTTGAAAATGGCAAACACCAGGGCCAACGCGGTGAGTGCCTTTTTCGCCACCGGATAACAGGTGGATGGTGCTGTTCTTCTTGCCTGGCGGGCGCGCCATGATGGTAACGCCCGCGTATCGAGCAAGTCTTCGCCGGTCAGTTCCAGGTAGGCATTGCCGCCGCCAAACACTTTCGGGAACAGCGCCTGCAACCCGCCGTTGATTTGGTCGAAGGTTTCTTTGAAGCGGTTGCGGGTTTCCTTGTCGATTTTGCGGATCACGTTTTCCAGGGTGTCCAGCGCTTCAACCAGGTCGGCGTCCTGCGCGTCGAGGTAGCGCTTGCGCTCGCCCTGCTGCTGGTACTCGTCGATGGCGGCCAGGTTGATCAGGCCCCAGTCTTTGAATACGCGCGGCCAAGCGTTCGAGCTCTTCTTCCCACGATTTCTCGTTGGCCTCGCTCGGCAACGTGCCCAGCGCCGTGCAGGTCGTAATTGTCTTCCAGCAACTGGTCCTGAATGGCTTTGCGGCGCACGGTCAGCGATTTCCACTCCATGCGCTGCTGTTCCAGCTGGGTGCGCAGCAATTGCGACTGCTGCTCGGCCGAGGTGCGGCGCTTTTCGGCGTCGCGCAGTTGACGGTCGGCGTCTTCCAGGGCCAGGCGGGCGAATTTCAGTTCGTCTTCCACGCCCATGCGTTTGTCGAGCAACTCTTCGAGCTTCATGCGCAGCTCTTCCAGCGGCGCGGCGCCCTCGTCGAGGTTGAGGTTCAGTTGCTCGCGTTTTTCGTGCAAACGCTCGGCTTGCAGCTCCAGCCGTTCAGCGCCTGGCGCGTGGAATCGCGCTGCGCCTTGAGCGAGCCGAGGCGCACCGCCAGTTGGTGCGCGTGGTCTTTGTGCTGACGGGCTTCCTGGCGCACACGGTCGAGGCGTTCGCGCAGGGCGTCGCGCTGGGCCATCAATACTTCGCGTTGTTCGGTGTCGAGGGCCATGGCGTCGAGGGCATCTTGCAGCTGAAGACGGCCTTCGCCGAGCTGTTCGGCCTCGATGGCGCGCTGCTCGCCCAATTCGACCAGTTCTTCGTCGAGCCGACGACGGCGCAGGGTCAGTTGTTCGACCTTGGCTTGGCCTGCCGACAATTGCGCCTTCAGCTCGCCCTGACGGCGCGCTTCGTCTTGCAGGCGGCGGCGTTGGTCTTCGCGGTTTTGCTCATGTTGCTGCTGGGTTTCGCGCAGCGCTTGCAAGCGCTCGTCGAGGCTCGCCAGGTTGGTTTCACGCTCATCGCGCTCAAGCTCCAACCGCTCAATTTCCTGACCGCGGGCCAGCACGCCACTTTCGGCTTCGCTGGCGCGACGCACCCGTAGAAAGTGCCGGCCGACCCAGTAGCCATCGCGGCTGATCAGGCTCTCGCCCTCGCCCAACTGAGCGCGCAGCGTCAACGCGTCATCCAGCGTGTTGACCGGTTTGACCTTACCCAGCCAGGGCGCCAGATCGACGCTGGCTTCGACTTTATCGAGCAGGCTGCCAGCCACCCGCGCGCCGCCCTTGGCGGGGCTGAGCAGGCGCAGATCACCTTGGTCGAAGCTGGCGAAATCGAGCGCACCTAGCTGCTGCGAATCGTCCAGCAACACGGCTTGCAGATCGGCGCCTAGCACGGTTTCCACCGCCAGCTCCCAACCGGCTTCGACCCGCAAGCCTTCGGCGAGCCGCGGACGCCCGTTGAGTTGTTGTTCGCGCAGCCAGTCGGCGGTGCCTTTGCCCGGATCGAGCGCGGCTTGTTGCAACGCTTCCAGCGAGGCCATGCGGCCATTCAAACGTTGCAGTTCGCCTTGAACCTGCTGTTGCGCCTGGCCGGCTTGCAGCAGTTCGCCGCGCAGTTGCTCCAGGCGTTCTACCATCGCCTGCTCGGCGTGCTGCAGCTCTTCCAGGGTCAGTTCGCTGCTGGCCACTTGCTCGCTGAGTTCGAGAATGGCGGCGTCTTCGGGGTCTGCCGAAAGCAACACCAATTCATCGTTCAGCCGACGCTGGCGCTCGGCCAGGCGTTCCAGGCTTTGTTCCAATTGCTGAATGCGCGACTGCTGCACCTCGGCCTGGCGCCGTGGCTCGGCGGAGCGCAGGTTGAAATCGTCCCACTGGCCTTGCCAGCCTTGCATGGCGCTTTCGGATTCTTCCAGCGCGGCAGCGGCTTCTTCGGCGGCGGCGTGGGTGATTTCCTGCTCCGGCTCCAGCAGCGCCAACTCCTCGCCGAGGGTGGCGAGCAAGGTGCGGTCGTGGCCCAGGTGAGATTCGGTTTCCAGGCGCGCGCGTTCGGCTTCGTTGAGGTCGTCTTGCAACTGGCGCAGGCGTTGCTGGCCGTGCTGGATGCTTTGCTCGACACGGGCGATATCGCCGCCCACCGAATAAAAACGGCCCTGCACAAGGTTGAAGCGTTCAGACAATTCATGGTGGCCGTCGCGCAAGCGCTCGATGCTCGCATCAGCGTTGCGCTGCTCGGCCACCAAGGCTTCGAAACCGATTTCCTGGTTGCCGATAATCGCTTCGCGCTGCCCCACTTGCTCGTTCAGCGCCTGCCACTTGAGCGCCGACAATTGGGCTTTGAGCTGACGTTCTTCGGCTTTGTATTCCTGGTACTTCTCCGCCGACTGCGCCTGGCGGTGCAGACGGTCGAGCTGACGTTCCAGCTCTTCACGCAGGTCGGTCAGGCGCGCCAGGTTTTCATGGGTGCGGCGAATACGATTTTCGGTTTCGCGGCGGCGTTCCTTGTACTTGGAAATGCCGGCCGCTTCTTCGATGAAATTGCGCAGGTCTTCGGGCTTGGCTTCGATCAGCTTGGAGATCATGCCCTGCTCGATGATCGAGTAGCTGCGCGGGCCCAGGCCTGTGCCGAGGAAAATATCGGTGATGTCGCGGCGCCGGCATTTGGTGCCGTTGAGGAAATAGGTGTTCTGGCTGTCACGGGTGACGCGGCGGCGGATGGAGATTTCGGCGTAGCCGGCGTACTCGCCCACCAGGGTGCCGTCGCTGTTGTCGAAGATCAGCTCGATGCTGGCTTGGGTGACTGGCTTGCGCGTGTTGGAGCCGTTGAAGATGACGTCGGTCATCGACTCGCCGCGCAAATTCTTCGCTGAGCTTTCGCCCATAACCCAACGCACGGCGTCGATGATGTTCGACTTGCCGCAGCCATTGGGCCCGACCACCGCCGCCATATTGCTGGGGAAGTTCACGGTGGTGGGGTCGACGAAGGATTTGAACCCCGCCAGCTTGATGCACTTGAGCCGCATAGCGCGCTGTCCTTAGCCGGGGTCGGTTAGCGTTCTGCCATGGCGGCAAGCACCATCTGGCAGTTGTGTTGGCTATAGGCCGTGAGGGTTTCGCGGACTTGCGCCGGGTCGCGCGCGATCACGGCTTGCAGCAAGCCGGCAAATGCATTGAGGAACTGGCTCATCTCGCTTTTGCGTTTTTCCAGCGCCAGGTGGTACGTGCGGCTCATGGCCGGCAGCAGGTTTTCCAGGGTTTCTTGCAAATACGGGTTGTTGGCGAACGGGAACGCAGCGCGCATGACGTCGAAGCTGCTCTGCACAAAGCTGTCGATATCGCGGGCTTCGGCGTGGGCCATCAACTGCTGCTGGATGACCACGAAAGGCTGCAAATCGGCCTCGGTTTTCCAGCGCTCGGCCACGGCGTAACCGAGCAGGATGTAGAGCTCGATTACCAGGGCATAGAGGCTTTTGACGTTATGTGGCGTCAGCTCGCTAACGTGCGCGCCACGACGCGGAAGAATGGTGATCAGGTGGCGACGTTCAAGAATCAGCAGCGCTTCACGCACCGAGCCCCGGCTGACATTCAACGCCAGGGTGACCTTCTGCTCCTGAATGCGCTCACGCTCTTTCAATTCCCCACGAATGATGCGCTCGGCGAGATGGTGAGCTATCTGCTCCGAAAGGCTGTCAGGTGCTTTGAACATAAGCGTCCTTAGGGGAAAGGTAGTTGCAAGCGTAGCGAGCGACGGGTAGGCAAGGCAGAAAGCAGGCTGTAGCCAATGAGCATTTTTCGCCTACTTTTTAACGCCGCATAACCGAGCGCAGTAGCTTGCCAAAACGGGCGCGAGTGTAACACAGCGTGTTACCGCTCCAAGCGGCGGCAAGCGTTACAGCCAAGCGGCTTGCCGTCCAAAAGGTGGGGCTGGGAAGGGCTTTTCGCAGAGGTGATTGTCCTACAATTTCAGGTGTCGACTCCCCCATAAAAACAATGGAGCTCACCATGTTTGCGTACCTGCCCTCCTCTTGGATGATCGCCCTGAAAAAAAGCCGGTTATTGGATTTGGCTGATCCCCGTGCTGGGCGTGCCCATGAGTTATTACTGGTCGCTGGGTAGCGCCCATTCCGACGCCTGGGCCTACCTTGTGGTGACCGTGGTGTTCGGCGTTATTCCGATTCTGGACGCCATTGTCGGCCGCGACCCGGCCAACCCCGATGAAGTGGCCGACGTGCCGAAAATGGATAAACAGGGCTACTACCGCCTGCTCAGCCTGGCCACCGTGCCGTTTCTGCTGGGCATGTTGGCCTGGGCCGGCTGGGCGTTTGTGCATGACGAGGCCTGGAGCTGGGTTGGCCGGCTGGGTTGGATTCTGTCGGTGGGCACGGTGACGGGCGCCATCGGCATAACCGTGGCGCACGAGTTCATTCACAAAGACCCGCAACTGGAACAGAACGCCGGCGGTTTGCTGCTGGCGGCGGTGTGTTACGCCGGTTTCAAGGTGGAGCATGTGCGCGGCCACCATGTGCATGTGTCCACGCCCGAAGACGCGTCTTCTTCACGCTTCGGCCAGAGCCTGTACGCCTTTCTGCCCCACGCCTACAAACACAACTTCCTCAATGCCTGGGCGCTGGAGAAAGAGCGGCTGCAACGCCGAGGTTTGCCGGTGCTGCATTGGCGCAATGAGTTGATCTGGTGGTATGCCATCAGCGGCACGTTTCTGCTCGGCTTCTGCCTGGCATTTGGCTGGATGGGCGCGCTGTTTTTCCTCGGCCAATCGTTTGTGGCGCTGACCTTGCTGGAGATCGTCAACTACGTCGAGCACTACGGTTTGCATCGCCGTAAACAGGCCAACGGCCGTTACGAGCGGACCAATCCGCATCACTCATGGAACAGTAATTTTTTGCTGACCAACCTGTTCCTGTTCCACCTGCAACGCCACTCCGACCACCACGCCTACGCCAAACGCCGCTATCAGGTGCTGCGCCATTTTGACGACAGCCCGCAGTTGCCCAATGGCTATGCCGGGATGATTGTGCTGGCACTGTTTCCGCCGCTGTGGCGCCGCGTGATGGACCCGCGTGTGCGGGCGTATTACGCGGGGGAAGAGCATCAGTTGAGTGAATCGCAGCTGGCCTAACAAACTCAACGGCTCGGCTCCCCTCGCCCGTTTACGGGAGAGGGGCCGGGGGTGAGGGCCGGGCCCAACGCAAAGCTAAAATCAAAGGCCCCTCACCCTAACCCTCTCCCGCAAGCGGGCGAGGGGACTCGACCGTACGCGGTTTAGCTCCCCTCGCCCGCCTGCGGGAGAGGGGCTGGGGGTGAAGGCCGGGGGCCGACGCAAACCTACAATCAAAGGCCCCTCTCCCTAACCCTCTCCCGTAAACGGGCGAGGGGACTCGACCGTACGCGGTTTAGCTCCCCTCGCCCGCCTGCGGGAGAGGGGCTGGGGGTGAGGGTCGGGCCCGACGCAAACCTAAAATCAAAGGCCCCTCTCCCTAACCCTCTCCCGTAAACGGGCGAGGGGACTCGACCGTACGCGATTCAGCTCCCCCTCGCCCGCCTGCGGGACTGACGGGGACAACGGTCGTTACGTCCGGCACCCCGCAAACATATCCAGCCCCTTGTCGTACACCTTGGTGTTCACCTGCAACAGCCCAAGCATCGAGCTGAACAGGTTGTCCTGGCTCACCGGCTGCTCGCGCTGGCCTCTCAAGCAATCGGCGTTGAGCTGAAATTCCTGCTGATAGCTGTCGGAAAACCAGGCCAGCATGCCGATGTGCTTCTGCTGGTCAGGCGCCATCATGTAGGGCGTGCCGTGCAGGTAGAGGTTGTATTCGCCCAGCGACTCGCCGTGGTCGGACAGGTACAGCATGGCGCTGTCGACGTTGCCCTGGTTGGCGCGCAGCACGTCGATCAGGCTCGAGAGCACATGGTCGGTGTACAGAATGGTGTTGTCGTAGCCGTTGACGATGCTTTCACGCGAGCACTCGTTCAGCGCATTGCTGGTGCACACCGGGGTGAATTGTTCGAACGCTTTCGGATAGCGCTTGAAGTATTCCGGGCCATGGCTGCCCATCTGATGCAGCACCAGCACGGTGTCGTCTTTCAGGTTGTCGAGGGTGTTCTGCAAACCTTGCAGCAGAATTTCATCGTGGCATTCGCTGTTGGCGCACAGGGCCGGGTCTTTGAGGTCGCTGACGTCGACGAAATTCACTCGGTCGCAGGTGCCTTTGCAGCCGGACTGGTTGTCACGCCATTGCACGTTGAGCCCGGCACGCTTCAACACGTCCAGCAGTCCTTCTTGGGAATAGGCTTTGCCCGCGCTGTAGTTGCTGCGGCCCAGGTTGGAGAACATGCACGGCACCGACACGGCGGTTTCCGTGCCGCAGGAATGAGCGTTGGGGTAAGCGATAACGCCGGGCTGGGCTTTGAGTTTTGGCGTGGTGTCACGGTCGTAGCCCAAAATGCCGAAGTTGTCGGCGCGGGCGCTCTCCCCGACCACCAGCACGGTTAACGACTTGTGCCGATGGCTCTGCCAGGCCGGCGCTTTTACGGCGTCTTCGCCAAGGGTGCGAAACGGCTGCTTACCGGTGGCGATTTCCTCGCGCAGCAAGTTGAAGGAAGCGCCCACGTAGTTACTCGGTACCACCATCAAGCGCAGTTCATGGTGGTTGCGGAAAAACGAGGCCAAGCCTTGGTAGTTGGCCATCGCCACCACGCCCAACACCGCTACGCAGCCCACCGTCACCAGCAATTTGCTCAGCAGCTCGCGCGGCCAGGTGCGGTAACTCACGGGAATAAGCCAGAGCACCGCCACTGGCAGAATGCCCAAAAACAGCACATAGGCCGCCAGCTTGAACGACAACAGGTCACGCACCTCGGTGGCGTTGGTCTGCGCGGCGTTGCGCAGCATTTCAAGATCGACCACCACGCCGTATTCGTTCATGAAATAGGCAGCGCCCGCGCTCACCAATAACAACAGGGTGAGCACCGGTTTGAGCACCCAGCGAAACGCCAGCAGCGTGAGCACCAGGTTGAACAGCGCCAACACGATCAGACCAAAGGCCACACGCGTGATCAAACCCGCGCCCGTGCTCGGCGTAATGCTGAACACGTGCGCCCACAGCACGGGGTTGCAGGCTAATAACAGAAAGGCGCTGCCGACCAGGGTCAGCAATTCAGGGCGTATGGCCTTTACTTTAAGCAGTGAGTTCACGGTGCGATTCCGCCCAGGTTGAAGTGGGGCAGATGCTAGAAACGCAACGATCAAAAATTCGTTAAAAAAACCTCAACGTTTGGTTGGCCGGAAAATACTTACAGCCAAGAAAGATCGGGCCTTACAGGACTACAGGAAACGACTGCTTGTCGGGCACGCGGATTGCTTGACCAAAGAGTCAAATATTTTATTGACCCAAAAGTCAGAATTCTCTAAATTCGCAAAACAAACCCATCGGCTCTTCACCCCTCTCCCGCCTGCGGGAGAGGGGCCGGGGGTGAGGGCCAGCCGTTACGCAACCTCGCTCCCTCAAAAAGTTGCGTGCCATAAAAAACAAGAAAGTGCCTGGAGGTCGTCCTTGATCCAGTTTTTACTCAACCGTGAGCTGCGCACCGAGCAGCGTCTCGACCCGAATGTCACCGTGCTGAATTACCTGCGTGAGCACCTGGCCAAACCCGGCACCAAGGAAGGCTGCGCTTCCGGCGACTGCGGCGCGTGCACCGTGGTGGTGGGCGAGTTGGACGAGTCGTCCGGCACCCCGCGCATTCGCTACCGCACCCTCAACTCCTGCCTCACGTTCGTTTCGTCGCTGCACGGCAAACAACTGATCAGCGTTGAAGACCTCAAGCATCAAGGCCAACTGCACAGCGTTCAGCAAGCCATGGTCGACTGCCACGGCTCGCAGTGCGGCTTCTGCACCCCGGGGTTTGTGATGTCGTTGTTCGCGCTGCAAAAAAACAGTGACGGCTTTGACAAGGCGCAAACCATGGAAGCCCTGGCCGGCAACCTGTGCCGCTGCACGGGCTACCGCCCGATCATCGACGCCGCCGAGCAAGCCTGCTGCCAGAAACAGCCGGACCAATTCGACGCTGCTGAAGCTGAAACCATCGCCAAACTGCAAGCCATCGCCCCGCAAGAAACCGCCGAGCTGAACAGCGGCGACAAGCGTTGCCTGCTGCCGCTGACCATTTCCGATCTCGCCGACCTCTACGCCGCCAACCCGCAAGCACGCCTGCTCGCCGGTGGCACCGACCTGGCGCTGGAAGTCACCCAGTTCCACCGCGAGCTGCCGGTGATGATTTACGTTGGCCACGTGGAAGCAATGAAACGCGTCGAGTTCACCGACGATGCCATCGAGATCGGCGCCGCTACGCCGCTGTCCGACTGCTACGGCGCGCTGGCCAAGGAATACCCCGACTTCGGCGAACTGCTGCACCGCTTCGCCTCGCTGCAAATCCGTAACCAGGGCACCTTGGGCGGCAACATTGGCAACGCCTCGCCCATCGGCGACGCCCCGCCGCTGTTGATCGCCTTGGGCGCTCGTGTGGTGCTGCGCAAAGGCAACCAGAGCCGCAGCCTGCCGATCGAAGATTACTTCCTCGATTACAAAGTCACTGCTCGCCAGGAAGCCGAGTTCATCGAAAAGGTGGTGGTGCCGCGTCACCAGAGCAATCAGGCGTTCCGCGCTTATAAAGTGTCGAAACGACTGGACGACGACATTTCCGCCGTGTGCGCCGCCTTCAACGTGGTGGTGGCCGATGGCGTGGTGCAAAGCGCCCGCGTGGCCTTTGGTGGCATGGCCGCCATCCCGAAACGTGCCGCCGCCTGCGAAGCCGCGCTGCAAGGTGCCCAGTGGGATGCCGATGTGATCGAACACGCCTGCGACGCGCTGGCCAACGATTTCAGCCCTCTGAGCGACTTCCGCGCCAGCAAGGAATACCGCCTGCTCACCGCACAAAACCTGCTGCGTAAATTTTTCCTCGAGCTGCAAACTCCAGACGTCGAAACACGGGTGACCGCTTATGTCTAACCACCACGCCCCGAAAAGCCAGGAAGAACTGGCCGAACTGTTCCGTGCCGGCATCACCACCGGCGTAGGCCGCAGCGTTAAACACGAAAGCGCCGACAAGCATGTGTCGGGCGAAGCCGTTTACGTTGACGACCGCCTGGAATTCCCCAATCAGCTGCACGTTTATGCCCGCCTGAGCGACCGCGCCCATGCTCGCGTGACGAAAATTGATGTGTCGCCCTGCTACCAAGTGCCAGGCGTGGCCATCGCCATCACCCATAAAGATGTGCCCGGCCTGCTCGACATCGGCGCCGTCGCCCCCGGCGATCCGCTGTTGGCCGACGGTCTTGTGCAATACGTTGGCCAAGTGGTGATTGCCGTGGCCGCCGACACCCATGAGAACGCCCGCAAAGGCGCCATGGCCGCGGTCATCGAATACGAAGACCTGGAACCGGTGCTCGACGTGGTCGAAGCGCTGCGCAACAAGCACTTCGTGCTCGACAGCCACCAGCACCGCATCGGCGACTCGGCCAGCAGACTGGCCACCGCCCCGCGTCGTTTGCAGGGTTCGCTGCACATTGGCGGCCAGGAACACTTCTACCTGGAAACCCAGATTTCTTCGGTCATGCCCACCGAAGACGGCGGCATGATCGTCTACACCTCCACGCAAAACGCCACCGAAGTGCAGAAGCTGGTGGCCGAAGTGCTGGACGTGCCGATGCACAAAGTGGTCATCGACATGCGCCGCATGGGCGGCGGTTTTGGCGGCAAGGAAACCCAGGCGGCCAGCCCGGCGTGTTTGTGCGCCGTGATCGCGCACCTGACCAAGCGCCCGACCAAAATGCGCCTGCCGCGCGTTGAAGACATGCAGATGACCGGCAAGCGCCATCCGTTCTACGTGGAATACGACGTCGGCTTTGACGAAAACGGTCTGCTGCATGGCATTGAAATCGAGCTGGCCGGCAACTGCGGCTACTCGCCGGACCTGTCGAACTCCATCGTCGACCGCGCCATGTTCCACTCCGATAACGCCTATTTCCTCGGCAATGCCACGGTGAACGGCCATCGCTGCAAGACCAACACCGCCTCGAACACCGCGTATCGCGGCTTCGGCGGCCCGCAAGGCATGGTCGCCATCGAGCAGATCATGGACCACATCGCCCGCGACCTCGGCAAAGACCCGTTGGAAGTGCGCAAGCTCAACTACTACGGCAAAACCGAGCGCAACGTCACCCACTACCACCAGACGGTCGAGCACAACGTTATCCACGAGATGACGGCCGAACTGGAAGCCAGCAGCGACTACGCCAAGCGCCGTGTCGAAATTGCCGAGTTCAATAAAACCAGCCCGATCCTGAAAAAAGGCCTGGCCCTGACGCCGGTGAAGTTCGGCATCAGCTTTACCGCCAGCTTCCTCAACCAGGCCGGTGCGCTGATCCACATCTATACCGACGGCAGCATCCACCTGAACCACGGCGGCACCGAAATGGGCCAGGGTCTGAACACCAAAGTGGCGCAGATCGTTGCCGAAGTGCTGCAGGTGGACATCGCCCGCATCCAGATCACCGCCACCAACACCGACAAGGTGCCCAACACCTCGCCGACTGCAGCCTCCAGCGGCGCCGACCTGAACGGTATGGCCGCCAAGAACGCGGCGGAAACCATCAAGGCGCGCCTGGTGGATTTCCTCACCCGCGAGTACCGCGTGACGCCGGAAGACATTGAATTCCGTAACGGCCAGGTGCGCGTGCGCGACCAATATCTGTCGTTTGAAGAGATGATTCAGAAGGCCTATTTCGGCCAGATTTCTCTGTCGGCCACCGGCTTCTACCGTACGCCGAAAATCTTCTACGACCGCAGCAAGGCAGCGGGTCGGCCGTTCTACTACTTCGCCTATGGCGCGGCGTGCATTGAAGTGATCGTCGACACCCTGACCGGCGAATACAAATTCCTGCGCGGCGACATCCTCCACGACGTGGGCGATTCGCTGAACCCGGCCATCGACATCGGCCAGGTGGAAGGCGCGTTCGTGCAAGGCCTGGGTTGGCTGACCATGGAAGAGCTGGTGTGGAACGCCAAAGGCAAGCTGATGACCAACGGCCCGGCGAGCTACAAGATTCCCGCCATCGCCGACATGCCGCTGGACCTGCGCGTGAAACTGGTGGAAAACCGCAAGAACCCGGAAGACACCGTGTTCCACTCCAAAGCCGTGGGCGAGCCGCCGTTCATGCTCGGCATCGCCGCCTGGTGCGCCATCAAAGACGCCGTCGCCAGCCTGGCTGACTACCGCGTGCAACCCCTGATCGACGCCCCTGCTACACCGGAGCGCGTGCTGTGGGGTGTGGAGCAGATGAGGAAGGTGATGAAGGAACAGAAGGCCAAGGCAGCCGCAGCAGTCGAGACCGCCTGACGCAAACCTACTGTGGGAGCGGCTTTAGCCGCGATGCTCTTGAAGGTCAAAAGCATCGAGGCTGAAGCCTCTCCCACAGGAACGAAGATTGAACAAAAAAACCGGTGAACAACAATGACAACACACACCGCACAGACCACCACCCCAGCCGCGCCGAAGAGCCCCGAAGCCCTGCCGCGTCTGGTGTTACTGGAACAGCCCGCCGCGCCCGCGAAAGCCGATGACGACTGGCGCCTGTCCCGTTCCGCAAAACCGCTTCGCACCTGGAGGCTGAGCAAATGAGCTGGATCAGCGCCCTCGCCGACTTGCAGCAACAGGGGCAACCTTGCGTGCTGGTGACCATCATCGAAGAACTGGGTTCTACGCCGCGCAATGCCGGTTCGAAGATGGTCGTCACTGCCGACCGCATCTACGAAACCGTGGGCGGCGGGCACCTGGAATTCAAAGCGATGGAGCTGGCCCGCGAGATGCTCGCCAACCGCACCCAGGACACCCGCCTGGAACGCTTCAGCCTCGGCGCCAGTCTGGGTCAATGCTGCGGCGGCGCCACGGTGCTGCTGTTCGAGCCCATGGGCCAGCCGCAAGCGCAAATCGCCGTGTTCGGCGCCGGCCACGTCGGCCGCGCGTTGGTGCCATTGTTGGCGAGCCTGCCTTGCAAGGTGCGCTGGATCGATTCGCGGGAAAACGAGTTTCCCGAACACATTCCGCAAGGCGCCACGAAAGTGCTGAACGACGAGGTGGTCGATGAAGTGGAAAACATGCCGCCCGGCAGTTACTTCATCGTCATGACCCACAACCACCAGCTCGACCTGGAACTGACCGCCGCCATCCTCAAGCGCAACGATTTTGCCTACTACGGACTGATCGGTTCGCAAACCAAGCGGGTGAAGTTTGAACACCGCCTGCGCGATCGCGGCTTCAGCGCCGAGGTGATGCAGAAAATGCGCTGCCCAATGGGCATCGCTGAAGTGAAAGGCAAGCTGCCCATCGAGATTGCCGTGTCCATCGCCGGCGAGGTGATCGCCACCTACAACGCCAACTTTGGCCAGGGCGAAAAGAGCGGCGAAAGCGTCGCCAAATTGATGCCCGCCTCGCGCCGCGCCAAGGCGTAGATCGCTTTATTGGGCTGAGCCGCACGCGACGCCCAACGACACCGCATACCAATAAATACGTACAACGAGACTGCCCATGACAAGCCACGTGAAAGCCTACCGCGCCGCCATCCTGCACAGCATTGCCGACCCCGCCCTGGTGGGCGACGCGCAGTCCTATGAGTATTTCGAAGATGGCGTGCTGGTGGTCGACAATGGCCACGTCGCCAAGGTCGGCCACGCCAAGGATCTGCTGCCCACGCTCAACGGCGTGGACGTGATCGAATACCGCGACGCGCTGATCACCCCGGGCTTTATCGACACCCATATCCACTACCCGCAAACCGGCATGATCGCCGCCTATGGCGAGCAGTTGCTGGACTGGCTGAACACCTACACCTTCCCCACCGAAAAACAATTTTCCGACCCGGCCCACGCCGCCGATGTGGCGAATATTTTCCTCAAGGAACTGCTGCGCAACGGCACCACCACCGCCCTGGTATTTGCCAGCGTGCACAAGCAATCGGTGGACGCTTTCTTCACCGCCAGCGAGGCGCTGAACCTGCGCATGATCGCCGGCAAAGTGATGATGGACCGCAACGCCCCGGACTACCTGACCGACACCGCGCAGTCGAGCTACGACGACAGCAAAGCGCTGATCGAGCGCTGGCACGGCAAGGCGCGTTTGCACTACGCCGTGACCCCGCGCTTCGCCCCGACCAGCACGCCCGAACAGCTCACCGCTGCGGGCAAGTTGCTGCAGGAATACGACGGGCTGTACATGCACACGCACTTGTCCGAGAACGTCGACGAAATTGCGTGGGTGAAATCGCTGTTCCCGCAGCAGAAAGGCTATTTGGATGTGTACGACCACTTCCAACTGCTGAGCGAACGCTCGATGTTCGCCCATGGCGTGCACCTGTGCGACGAGGAATGCCAGCGCCTGGCAGAAACCGGCTCGGCCGTGTCGCACTGCCCCACCTCGAACCTGTTTCTGGGCAGCGGCCTGTTCAACCTCAAGCAGGCTGAACAGTTCGGCGTGAACGTGGGCCTGGGCACGGATGTGGGCGCCGGCACCAGTTTCTCCATGCTGCAAACCTTGAACGAGGCCTACAAAGTGCAGCAACTGCAGCGCAACAAATTGAGCCCGTTCAAATCGCTGTACCTCGCCACCCTGGGCGGCGCGCAGGCACTGCGTCTGGACGACAAAATCGGAAGCTTCGCCAGCGGCAACGACGCCGACTTTATCGTGCTCGACTACCACGCCACGCCACTGCTGTCGTACCGCTTGCAGCAGGCCAAGGATTTGGAAGAGAAACTGTTTGTGCTGATGACCATTGGTGATGATCGTGCAGTGAAGGAAACCTTTGCGGCTGGGCAGAGTGTGCATAAGCGCTGAGGGCGATTGCGGGCACATTACCTGGTGGGAGGGTTAGGGTGAGGGGCGCGATTTGCGTCTAATCCGAAACTCTGGATCCCCGCGTGCGCGAGGATGACGGATGTTTTTTGCGGCTTTCGTTGTTATGCCGCAAACGCGTGGTAAGTCCCCTCTCCCGCTTGCGGGAGAGGGTTAGGGTGAGGGCAGCGATTTGCGTCTAATCCGAAATTCTGGATCCCCGCGTTCGCGAGGATGACAGATGTTTTTGCGGCCATCAGCGCCATTCCCCTGACCGCAGAGGTCCCGACGATTCGCAGTCCAGCTCCGTAGGTTGGGTCGGTCCGCGCTCGGTGAGCCGCAGGCGAAACCCAACATTCCCGAAAAACAAAAAACCGCCCAATCAGGCGGTTTTTTTATACCGAAAACAACCTACCGAGGCGCCGCCGAACGCGGTGCCTTCTTCTTGGTTTGCAGCAAGTGCGAGAACACCGCATGCAAATCATCCGAGGCGCTGTCTTCGTCGAGGTTGAGCTTGCTGTCGATGTGATCCATGTGATGCATCATCAAACTCACAGCCTTCGCCACGTCGCGCGCCTCAATGGCATCGATCAACTGATTGTGTTCATCGTACGAACAGTGCGAGCGGCTGCCGCTTTCGTACTGGGCGATGATCAACGAGGTCTGCGACACCAGGCTGCGCTGGAAGCTGATCAGCGGCGCGTTCTTCGCAGCTTCGGCCAGTTTCAAATGGAATTCGCCGGAAAGACGAATGCCAGCACCACGATCCCCACGGGAAAAGCTCGCTTGCTCATCCGCCACCATCTGGCGCAGTTCAGCCAGTTGCTCGGCGCTGGCGTGTTCAACGGCCAATTCGGTAATGGCGCGTTCAACCAGGCGGCGCGAGTAGAAGATCTGTCGCGCATCTTCAACGCTTGGGCTGGCCACCACGGCGCCACGGTTGGGGCGCAACAGCACCACACTTTCGTGAGCCAGACGCGACAGCGCGCGACGAATAATGGTGCGGCTTACGCCGAAAATTTCGCCCAACGCTTCTTCGCTCAGCTTGGTGCCGGGCGCCAGGCGTTGTTCCAGAATCGCATCAAAAATATGCGCGTAAACGACGTCATCCTGAGTGCCGCTGTGGCTGGCTTTGCCAGTACGCGGTTGCTTCTTGAGGGGCTGCAATTGTTCGTTCATTCGGGCTCGCGTCAGAAGTTCTGCGGTCATGCGCGACTCTACTGCTTCTCCCCCCTGGGCTGGCAAGCCTCGGCGGGTAAATAGAGAGGGTAAAAACACCGGCGCATTGTACACAATCTAGCCAGCAGCTCCTAACTGAGCGAACGAGACGTCAGAGATATCACCAGCCAAATACAGAGTCCACCTACAGCCTTCTTAGTTTTTTCGGGCGTAACCGGACAAAAACCCCGGTGTTTTTACGCTTAAAACGTCCCTAGCCAGCTGTAACCGAGGCTCGGATGGCCACTCCTCGCCCGAACACCGCACAGGCAATAAATCTATAAACCTTTGATTACCAACGGATTAAACCAAATACCTTACGCAAACTGTCGCATACAATCCGCTTATCCCTTTAAGAACAATCAATCCATTCGTTTTGCGCAACAATAAAAACATTAATTGCTTTTTTTGTATACAAACGCATAATCGCGCTCGAGTGACTTCCTGACCAAAGAGTCAACAAAGCACCTGCAAGCGCACCACGTAAGCCACCTACCTCAGAGCACCGCCACCCTTCTTACAGGCGCGCAGTACTCGGTGACCAAAATAAGAGAAATGAGGAGTACCCCGCTGTGGAAAGCACCAAACAAGAACAACTTTATGCTGCGAAGCCCGCGCGCACCGGCCTGTTGGAACGGCTGTTCAAGCTGTCCTTTCATGGCACCACCGTCAAAACCGAGCTCGCCGCCGGCCTGACTACCTTTATCACCATGGCGTACATCATTTTCGTTAACCCCAACATCATGGCCGACGCCGGCATCGATCACGGCGCGGCCTTCGTGGCCACCTGTATCGCCGCTGCTTTCGGTTGTTTCCTGATGGGGCTCTACGCCAACTGGCCAGTCGGCCTGGCGCCGGGCATGGGGCTGAACGCGTTCTTCACCTACACCGTGGTCGGCACCATGGGCTACAGCTGGCAGATCGCGCTGGGGGCAGTATTCCTCTCGGGCATTCTGTTTATGATTCTGACCTTCTCGCGCATCCGCGAATGGCTGCTCAACAGCATTCCGGCGAGCCTGCGCGGTTTGCCATGGGTGCCGGAGTCGGTCTGTTTCTCGGCCTCATCGGGTTGAAGACCGCAGGCATTGTGGTGGCCAGCCCTGAAACCTTGCTGAAGATGGGCGACCTCACCGCCGCCGGCCCGCTGCTGGCTGCCATCTGCTTTCTAATGATTGCGGTGCTGGAATACCACCGCGTGTTCGGCGGCATTCTGATCAGCATTCTTACCGTCACCCTCGCTGGCTGGGGACTGGGTATCGTCGAGTTCGGCGGCATCTTCTCCATGCCACCAAGCCTGGCCCCGACCTGGCTGGCGATGGACATTTCCGGCGCACTAAACGTCGGCATGATCAGCGTGGTGTTGGCCTTCCTGTTCGTGCACATGTTCGACACCGCCGGCACCCTGATGGGCGTGGCGCAACGGGCGAACCTGGTGGACGAAAACGGCCACATCGAAAACCTTAGCCGGGCGATGAAAGCCGACAGTACCTCCAGCGCCTTCGGTGCCCTGGTGGGCTGCCCGCCGGTGACCAGCTACGTAGAAAGCGCCGCTGGCGTGGCCTCGGGCGGGCGTACCGGGCTGACGGCGGTCACCGTTGGCGTGCTGTTTATTGCCGCGATGTTCTTCGCCCCGCTGGCCGGCATGATTCCCGCCTACGCCACGGCCGGTGCGTTGATTTACGTCGCCATGCTGATGATGAGCGGCATGGCGCACATCGACTGGGACGACCACACCAACACCATCCCGGCGATTATCACCGTGGTGATGATGCCGCTGACCTTCTCGGTTACCGACGGCCTGGCCATGGGCTTTATCACCTTCGTGGTGCTCAAGCTGGCCACCGGCAAACACAAGGAAATCACCCCAAGCCTGTACGTGCTGGCGATTATCTGCGCGCTGAAATTCGCCTTCTTGTAATCTTCGCCGACGCTCAAACTGCTCCACGAGCCCCGACGTTAAAGCGTCGGGGCTTTTCTACATCTGAAGAGGCCCGCAATGAACCTGGACACCTGGCTGTTATTTAGCAGCGCCGCGCTGATCGTCATTCTGATTCCCGGCCCGTTGTCGCTGCTCATGGTCAGCAACAGCCTGAACTACGGCCTACGCCGCTCGGCGCCGGCATTTCTCGGCGGCGTCAGCGCCTCCATCTGCCTGCTTAGCGCGTCCGCGCTCGGCCTGGGCGCCCTGCTGCTGGCGTCGGAAAAACTGTTCAGCATGCTGAAAGTGTTGGGCGCGTTGTACTTGTTTTACCTCGCCTACCAGAGCTGGCAGGAGTCGCGCGAGGCGGCGAAACCGGCCAAGGCTGACGACCAACCGCTGACCGCACCGAGCCGGCGCAGCATGTTTCTGAAAGCATTTGGTTTGGGCGCGAGCAACCCGAAAGACATCCTGTTTTTCGCCGCTTTTCTGCCGCAATTCATCAGCGCCGATCAGCCCATGGGCAATCAGCTACTGGTGATGATCGCCACCTGGGCGGCGCTGGATTTGGGCTGCAAATTGTTCTACGGCTTGAGCGCGCGTGGCGCTGCGACGTTTTTGCGTTCGGGCAAGGGGCAGGTGTGGTTTAACCGGGTCAGTGCGGGGTTGTTTGCGGGGGCGGGAACGGCTTCGTTGTTGAGTCGCTGAGACGCGGAGGGAGCGGCTGGGAAGTCGCGGTGCTGGCAGTTCAAAAAGCATCGCGGCTAAAGCCGCTCCCACAGAATGTAGGCATCCGCAGAAGCGAGTGGCCGGTCACTCGCCCTGTGGGAGCGACTTTAGTCGCGATGTTGTTGATCTAGCTGCCGCGATACGTCGAATAGCTATACGGCGAAATTAGCAACGGTACGTGGTAATGGTCCTGGCCGGCATCGATGCCGAAACGCAGTACCACCACATCCAGAAATGCCGGTTCCGGCAACTGCACGCCGCGCGCGCGGTAGTAATCGCCGGCGTGGAAGTGCAGCTGGTAAACGCCCGAAGCGTAGTCTTCGCCTTGCAACACGGGCGCGTCGCAACGGCCGTCGTCGTTGGTGTGCAGGGTGTTGATCAACACCACGGACGACCCTTCTACACGATACAGCTCAACTTTGATGTTGCTACCTGGGCAGCCGTGAGCGGCGTCCAAAACATGCGTGGTTAAACGTCCCATCGGTTCCGGGCAACTGCGCCAAACGCAGCCGCCGCGCCTCCTCTATGCAGGTGAATTCGGAGCGCCACACCGGCCAGAGGCCAGGGCGCGGCCTGGAGCATAGCATGTGCGCCTGGCATTTCGAGACATTTCACGAAGAAATTGTACACAATCACCAGCAACAATTTTCCGCCGTGCAAGCTGCCCAATCCGAGCGCGTCCGTTTCGTCTGCGCACTGCCTTAGCGCACCGCGCGGTTAAGGGCGGGCGTTGAGCTACGCTGAAAGCGATCACGTAAACGGAAAAAACAGCGAAATTTTCCATTTACAAAACACCTATCACTTTGTATACAATCAGCCCATCACGGTTGCCCACGCTTACCCAGCGTTCTCTGCGACCGCACCATTCATAAGAAGGAACACCTGCAGTGAGCGCTGACTACCCTCGCGACCTGATCGGTTACGGCAACGACATCCCCCATCCGCACTGGCCGGGCAACGCCCGCATCGCCATTTCCTTTGTGCTCAATTACGAGGAAGGCGGCGAGCGCAACGTGTTGCACGGCGATAAAGAGTCCGAGGCGTTTCTGTCGGAAATGGTCGCCGCTCAGCCGCTGCAAGGCGAGCGCAACATGAGCATGGAGTCGCTGTACGAATACGGCAGCCGCGCCGGGGTATGGCGCATTCTCAAGCTGTTTGAGAAAACCGGTATTCCGCTCACCGTGTTTGCCGTGGCCATGGCCGCGCAACGCCACCCGGATTTGATTCGCGTCATGGCCGCCGCCGGTCATGAGATTTGCAGCCACGGCTACCGCTGGATCGACTACCAGTACATGGACGAAGCGCAAGAACGCGAGCACATGCTGGAGGCCATTCGCATCCTTACTGAAATTACCGGTGAACGCCCGCTGGGCTGGTACACCGGCCGCACCGGCCCGAACACGCGGCGCCTGGTGATGGAGGAAGGCGGCTTCCTATACGACTCCGACACCTACGACGACGACCTGCCCTACTGGGAACAAAACAACCCGACTGGCAAAGCCCACCTGGTGATCCCGTACACCCTCGACACCAATGACATGCGCTTCACCCAGGTGCAGGGTTTCAACAGCGGCGACGACTTCTTCAACTACCTCAAAGACGCCTTCGACGTGCTTTACGCCGAAGGTGCCGAGGCGCCGAAAATGCTGTCCATCGGCCTGCATTGCCGCCTGATTGGCCGCCCTGCCCGCCTGGCCTCATTGCAGCGCTTTATCGAATACGTGCAGGGCTTCGAACAGGTGTGGTTCGCCCGCCGCGTCGACATCGCCCGCCATTGGCACGCCACCCACCCCTTCAGCCAAGAGAGCGCGAAATGAGCCGCTTCCAGACCCTGACGCCTTCCACACTGAGCCGCGAAGCATTCGTGGCAGCCTTTGCCGACATCTACGAGCATTCGCCGTGGGTGGCCGAGAAAGCCTATGACCTGGGCGCCGACAGCAGCCTCGACGACATCGAGGGCCTGCACAGCCGCATGGCCGACATCCTGCTCAGCGCCGATCACGCCGCCCAGTTGGCACTGATCAACGCCTCACCCGGACCTCGCCGGCAAAGCCGCCGTGCGCGGCGAACTGACAGAAGCCAGCACCTCGGAGCAATCAGGTGCGGGCATCCACGAATGCACGGCTGAAGAGTTTCAACGCTTCACCGAGCTGAACGACGCCTACAAAGCGAAGTTCGCGTTTCCCTTCATCATGGCGGTCAAGGGCAGCAATCGGCACCAGATTCTCGCAGCGTTCGAGGAGCGCATTCACAACTCCAAGGAAGCAGAGTTCGAGCGGGCGCTGGCCGAAATCAACAAGATCGCGCTGTTCCGTTTGCAGGCCCTATAAGGCCTGCAGTTCCTGACGCCGCCACCTCTCCCCGCCCCATCTAAGGCAGACAAACAATGAAAGCTTACGCCGTACCCTTCGAGAAATACGTCAACCTCGCCGACGCCCGCCTGGGCACCAAGGCCATCTCGGTTACCGATGACTGGTTCGCCGACGTCAACCGCCTGTTCCAGCCGACTCCGGCCGTGTGGAAGGAGGGCGTGTTCGATGACAACGGCAAGTGGATGGACGGCTGGGAATCGCGCCGCAAGCGCTTCGAAGGCTACGACAGCGCGGTGATCAAACTCGGCGTGCCGGGCTCCATCAAGGGTGTGGACATCGACACCAGTTTCTTCACCGGTAACTTCCCGCCGTCGGCGTCCCTGGAAGGCTGCTTTGTAGCCGAAGGCGACCCGAGCGACAGCACCGAGTGGACTGAAGTACTGGGCGCCGTGGAGTTGAAAGGCGACAGCCACCACTACCACGAAATCGCCAACAGCCAGGCGTTCACGCACCTGCGCTTCAACATCTACCCGGACGGCGGCGTGGCGCGTCTGCGCGTGTACGGCGTGCCGTTCCGTGATTGGTCGAATGTCGGCGACAACGAACAGGTCGACCTGGCCAGCGCCTTGAACGGCGGCCGTGCCCTGGCCTGCTCCGACGAGCACTTCGGGCGCATGAGCAACATCCTCAACCCGGGCCGTGGCATCAACATGGGCGATGGTTGGGAAACCGCACGCCGCCGCACGCCGGGCAACGACTGGGTCATCGTCGCGCTGGGCCACCCGGGCGAAATCGAACGCATCGTGGTCGACACCCTGCACTTCAAAGGCAACTACCCGGACAGCTGCTCGATTCAAGGCGCCTTCGTTAAAGGCGGCACCGACAGCCAGATCGAAACCCAAAGTCTGTTCTGGCGCGAACTGCTGCCAAGCCAGAAACTGCAGATGCACGCCGAGCACGAATTCGCCGAGCAGATCAAAGCCCTGGGCCCGATCACCCACGTACGCCTGAACGTGTTCCCGGACGGTGGTGTTAGCCGTCTGCGGTTGTTTGGCAAGGTTGCGAAATAACACACGGTCAATGCCCTCTCCCTCAGGGAGAGGGTTAGGGTGAGGGGGCTTTTGCGGGTCAAGATTCGCGTTTGACCCAGCCCTCACCCCCAGCCCCTCTCCCGCCAGCGGGAGAGGGGAGCTTTAAAGCCTCACTCACGAATAATGTAGAAACCAACATGCGCAAACTGATCATCGAACCGCTAACCAAAGAAGCCTTCGCCCCGTTCGGGGACGTCATCGAAACCGAGGGCAGCGACCATTTCATGATCAACAACGGCTCTACCCGCCGCTATCACAAGCTGGCGACGGTTGAGACGGCGCAGCCGGATGACAAGGCGATCATCAGTATTTTCAGCGCTGAAAAGCTGGAATACCCGCTCACCATCCGCATGTTGGAGCGCCATCCGCAGGGCAGTCAGGCGTTTATTCCGCTGCTCGGCAATCCTTTTCTGATCGTGGTCGCGCCACTTGGCGATGCACCTGTATCAGGTTTGGTCCGTGCTTTTGTCAGTAATGGCAAGCAGGGCATTAATTACCATCGCGGCGTTTGGCACCACCCGGTGCTGACGATCGAAAAGCGGGATGACTTCCTGGTGGTTGATCGCAGCGGTTCTGGCAACAACTGCGATGAGCATTTTTTTACCGAGGATGAACAGGTTCTCCTCAACCCCCACCAATAAGAGAAGCTCGGCAACCGGCCAGCCGGTTCCGGGAAGAGGTAAACACTGTGGAAGCACATTTGATTGAATGGGCGAACCTGGCGGTGCGCTGGGTTCACATGATTGTCGGCATCGCCTGGATCGGTGCGTCGTTCTATTTCGTCTGGCTGGAAAACAACCTCAACCGCGCCAATCCACGTGATGGCCTGGCCGGTGATTTGTGGGCCATCCACGGTGGCGGTATCTACCACCTGGAAAAATACAAACTCGCGCCGCCGAAAATGCCGGACAACCTGCACTGGTTCAAATGGGAAGCCTACTGGACCTGGATGTCGGGCGTTGCCCTGCTGATGATCGTCTACTACCTCAACCCTTCGCTGTACCTGATTGCGCCCGGTAGCGACCTCAGCCCAGCGGCCGCCATCGCCATCGGCGTGGGTTCGCTGGTCAGCGGCTGGTTTATCTACAACTTCCTGTGCGACTCGGCGCTGGGTAAACAACCGGCCCTGCTCGGCCTGGTGTTGTTTGTTCTGTTGGTTGCCGCCGCCTATGGCCTGAGCCAGGTGTTCAGCGGGCGCGGTGCGTACATCCATGTCGGCGCCATCATCGGCACCATCATGGTCGGTAACGTGTTCAACACCATCATGCCCGCCCAGCGCGCGCTGGTGAAAGCCATCGAAGAAAACCGCACGCCCGACCCGGCCCTGCCGGCCAAAGGCCTGCTGCGTTCGCGCCACAACAACTACTTCACCCTGCCGGTGCTGTTCATCATGATCAGCAACCACTTCCCGAGCACCTACGGCAGCCAATACAACTGGCTGATCCTGGCGGGCATCGCGGTATTGGCGGTGATCGTGCGCCACTACTTCAACACCCGTCACCACAGCAACAGCTTCAGCTGGGCCTTGCCGGCCGGCGCGCTGGGCATGATCTGCCTGGCGTTCGTTACCGGCCCGAGCCTGTCGACCATGAATGGCGCGGGCAACGAGCAAGCCGCTAAAGCCGTCGAATACCAACCGCTGCCCGCCAGCGCCATTGGCGGCAAGACGGCCAAGGAAGCAGCCGAAGAAGCGGCCAAGCAGCCAGCTCCAGCCGAGCAACCGGTAGCCCAGGCCAGCGCGCCAGCCGGCGCTCCTGGGTTCGACAAGGTGCATGAAGTGATTCAAGTGCGCTGCACGGTGTGCCACTCGCAGAAGCCCACCAACAGCATGTTCAGCGCGGCGCCAGCCGGGGTGATGTTCGACACGCCTCAGCAGATTCAGCAAATGGCACCGCGTATCCAGGCGCAGGCTGTGGCGACCCAAGCTATGCCGCTGGGCAACCTGACCCAGATGACACCGCAAGAGCGGGAGTTGATTGGGGCGTGGATTGCCAAGGGTGCGCAGGTGAATTAAGCCTGCCGCTGTAAGCAAAAAACCGCGCCTTGTGCGCGGTTTTTTATGGCCTATCGCCGATTAATTGTAGGAGCGACCTTGGTCGCGAACCCTGCAAACATCAGTGACCCGGGGCTGCAGGGTTCGCTAGCAAGCTAGCTCCTACAGGTCTGTGTAACGGCCTACAGCACGTTCGGCTCGATCTCCAACTCCACCCCAAACCGCTCCAGCACATCCGCCTGAATGCGCTTGGCCAATGCCAGCAGCTGCTCGCCGGTCGCGGTGCCGTAGTTCACCAGCACCAGCGCCTGAAGCTTGTGCACGCCCGCATCGCCGTCGCGAAAGCCTTTCCAGCCGGCCCGTTCGATCAGCCAGCCGGCCGCTAATTTCACGTGGCCATCGGCCTGCGGATAAGCCACCACATCGGCATGTTCTTCACGGACCTTGGCGGCCAACTCAGCACTCACCAACGGATTTTTGAAGAAGCTGCCCGCGTTGCCGAGCACGGCCGGGTCGGGCAGTTTTTCGGCGCGGATGGCGCAGATGGCGCGGCTGACGTCGGTGGCGGTGGGCGTGTCGATGCCCTGCTCCGCCAGGCGCTGGCGCACCGGTCCGTATTCCAGATGCAGGTGCTGCTGACGGTTCAAAGCAAAGCGCACGCGTAGGATTAGCCAACGACCGGGCTGCTGTTTGAACACGCTGTCGCGGTAGGCGAAGTTGCAGTCGGCCAGACTGAAGTCGCGCAGCGCGCCGGTCTGGCGGTCGAGCGCGGTCAGGCTGTGGAACACGTCTTTGATCTCGACGCCATAGGCGCCAATGTTCTGCATCGGCGCGGCGCCAACCGTGCCGGGAATCAGGCTGAGGTTTTCCAGGCCGCTCAGGCCTTGGCTCAAGGTGGTTTGCACAAACGGGTGCCACGGCTCGCCCGCCTCGGCTTCTATCACCACCTGCTCGGCGTTTTCTACAATGCGAATGCCGCGACTGGCCATGCGCAGTACCAAGGCCTGCACATCGCCGGTGAGCAGCAAATTGCTGCCGCCGCCGATCACCAGCAGCGGCAGTTGACGCTCTTCAGCCAGTTTCAGCGCGGCGCGAACGTCGTCATCGTTATGGGCCTCGGCAAACTGCGCCGCGCGGACGTCGACGCCAAAGGTGTTGAAGGGTTTAAGCGACACCTGCTCGACCACGTTCATAGCCGCCCTCGCACTTCGTTAAGCAATTGCGCGCCGGCTTGTTCGAGCATGTCGAGCACCTGTTCGAAGCCGTCGGCGCCGCCGTAGTACGGGTCGGGCACTTCGTCGGCATCGAGCTGGTAGCGACGCAAATACAGGTCGAGCTCGGCGCGGCTGTTGGCCGGCTGCAGGGCTTTGAGGTCGGCGAAATTGCTGTGATCCATGGCCAGAATCAAGTCGAACTGCTCGAAGTCCACCTGGCTCACTTGCCGCCCACGCAGGGCGGAAAGGTCATAGCCGCGCTGCAAGGCGGCGGCGCTGGCGCGACTGTCGGCGGGTTTGCCGACGTGCCAGGGGCCGGTGCCGGCAGAGTCGACATGCACCTGGCCATCAAGCCCGGCGTTAAGCAGTTGCTGGCGGAATACGCCTTCGGCCGAAGGCGACCGGCAAATGTTGCCCAGGCACACGAACAACACGCGCATCAGGCCCCCAGCAGGCGCCGAACGCGCTCCAGGTCTTCCTGAGTGTCGACGCCCGCTTGCGGCGCTTCCAGGGCATCGGCGACATGAATGCGCTCACCGTGAAACAGCGCGCGCAGTTGCTCCAGGCATTCGGTGTCTTCCAGCCAGCACGGCCCCCAGCTCACGAAGTTGTGCAGAAACTGCGCGCGGTAGGCGTAGATGCCTATATGGCGACGGTACGGCACGCCTGCCGGCAACTGCTCGCGGCTGGCGGCAAAAGCATCACGCGCCCACGGCAGCGGCGCGCGGCTGAAGGTCAGGGCCAGGCCGTTCTGGTCAGTGACGACCTTGACCACGTTGGGGTTGAACAACGCGGCAACTTCTTCAATCGGCTCGGCCAGGGTCGACATCGCCGCTTCCGGATGGGCTGCCAGGTTGGCGGCCACCTGATCGATAACGGCAGGCGGAATCAGCGGTTCGTCGCCTTGCACGTTGACCACAATCGCATCACCAGCCAGCCCCAGCGCGCTGGCCACTTCGGCGAGGCGGTCGGTGCCGGAGTTGTGGTCCACGCGGGTCAGCACCACTTCAGCGCCAAAGCCCTGGCAGGCCTCGACAATGCGCGCATCGTCGGTGGCTACGACCACGCGCTGGGCGCTGCTTTTGCAGGCTTGTTCCCAGACGTGCTGAATCATCGGCTTGCCGCAGATGTCTTGCAGCGGTTTGCCGGGCAGGCGGGTGGAGGCGTAGCGGGCGGGAATGACAACGGTGAAGGCTGTGCTCATTTACTTATCCAGGCGCTCGTCGACGTTCAGGCTGCGGGCTTCGGTTTCCAGCATCACCGGAATGCCTTCGCGCACGGGGAAGGCCAATGCGTCGGCCTTGCACACCAGCTCGGATTTATCGTCAGCCAGCTTCAGTGGGCCTTTGCACAGGGGGCACGCGAGGATGTCGAGTAGTTTGGGGTCCATTGCGAATTCCTTTAACGGGTGAATGGAGGGGCGGTCTGCGCAGGCTTAGCGCGCCGGCAGCAGACCCGCAAGACGATGGTCGAACCAGGCCAGAAATGCCGGCGACGGCACGGCGTCGACCGCCAGGTACCACCAACTGTCAGCGGCGAAGGCGCGGCATTTCACGGCGTCCTTCTCGGTCATTACCAGTGGCAGCGCGGGGCTGAAGGTCAGCTGCTCGGCGGTGTACTCGGCATGGTCGGCGAAAGCATGGGAAATCGGGCGCCAGTGTAACGCCTGCAACGTGTTGAAGAAACGCTGCGGGTTGCCGATGCCCGCCACCGCGTGCAGCGCCTGACCGGGCGGAAAATGCTCAAGGCCCACCCGCTCGCCGCTGCGCAGATTGACCAACGCCGTGGGCTGCAAGGTGAAGCCAAAGCCGTCTTCAGTGTCGGCAGTGGCACCGTTGAACAACACCGCGTCGACGCTCTGCAAACGCTCCACCGGCTCGCGCAGCGGCCCGGCCGGCAGGCAGCGTCGGTTGCCGAGGCCGCGCGCCGCGTCGATCAAGACCAATTCGATATCGCGCGCGAGGCGGTAATGCTGCATGCCGTCATCGCTGAGAATCAGGTCTAGCGGTTCGTCGGCAAGCAAGGCGCGCACGGCGTTGGCGCGGTTGGGGTCGATCATCAGCGGCACGCCGGTGCGTTGCACAATCAACAGCGGCTCGTCGCCGGCCTGGTCGGCCGACTGCTCGGCGCGAACGCGCCAGGGGAACTGCGGGGGTTTGGCGCCGTAGCCACGACTGACGACGCCGACCTTGAGGCCACTCTGCTGGCAATGGGCGATCAGGCTGAGGATCATCGGCGTTTTGCCGGTGCCGCCAACGGTGATATTGCCGACCACCACCACCGGCACGGGCGCGCGGTAACTGTCGCCCTCGCCGGCCAGAAAGCGCTCGCGCTTGCGCATGACCACCGCCCGGTACAACCACTCCAACGGCCACAATAGACGCAGCGCGGGATGGCCCTGGTACCAGGCATTTAGGAGTTTGTCTGAGGCAGCCATCAGCGGCGGACCATCAAGGCGCCTTTGGCGCCTCAATGGTGGTAATGCGCAGTTGACTGAAGCCCAGCTTGCCGGCTGCGTCCATCGCCGTCACCACCGCTTGGTGGGTGGCTTTGCCGTCGGCATTGATGGTCAGTGGCAGGCTGTTGTCGCCGGCCGACTCACGTTGCAGCGCGGCCATCAGCGTGGGCAGATCGCTTTTGCTCAGCACCTGATCGTTCAACGAGTAGGTGCCGTCGGCGGCAATCGCCACCTCCAGTTGCTTCAATTCGGTGGCTTCCGGCGGCGTACCGCTGGCCGCTTCCGGCAGCTCGATTTTCAGCTGGGTCGGACGGCTGAAGGTGGTGGTGACGACAAAGAACAGCAGCAGCACGAAGATCACATCGATCAGCGACGTCAGGTTCAGGAACACCTCGTCACGGGCGACACTGTTGGCTCTGCGGCGGAATTTCACGGCTTGCTGTCCTCAACGAAATCGACTTCGCGATCACCCTGGGTCACTTCCACCAACTTGATGGCTTCCTGTTCCATGGTGACGACGATTTCGTCGACGCGGCGCAGCAGGTAACGGTGGAAGAACACCGCTGGAATGGCCACGATCAGGCCCGCTGCCGTGGTCACCAAGGCTTTGCCGATACCGCCAGCCAGTTGCCCGGCGTTGGCTTGGCCGTTGTCCATAAAGCCGCTGAAAATTTCGATCATGCCGAACACCGTGCCAAGCAAGCCGAGCAGCGGTGCCATGGCGGCAATGGTGCCCAGGGCATTGAGGTAGCGTTCCATCTCATGGATGACACGGCTGGCGGATTCTTCGATGCACTCTTTCATGATCTCGCGACCATGTTTGGAATTGGTCAGACCGGCAGCGAGGATTTGTCCCAGCGGCGAGCTGTTGCGCAGTTCCTTGAGCTTGTCTTTGTTCAGCTGTTTGTCTTTGATCATGCGCCACACCTGCCCCAGCAGATGAGGCGGCGCCACGCGGTTAACGCGCAGGGTCCACAGGCGTTCGGCAACGATGGCCACGGTAGCGATGGAACACAGAATGATCGGTAGCATCATCCAGCCACCTGCTTTGACTAGCTCCCACACGGTGTCAACTCTCCTGGGTTTAAAACGGCCTGGTATAGCCGGGTTTTACGGGCCTTATCGGATAGCCCCTACAAAAGTGGCGCCACTCTAGCATAGGGCCGGGGGCGCGCCGACCGTCGCGGTTCTCATTTTTCCCGCCAGAATCGCGCTTCTTTGCGCAGGCCGCTGGCCGGTTCGAAAGCGCCCAGTTGAATACGCAGCGCGCCCTGCTCCACGCTGTCGAACACCTGCAAACCCAACGCTTGATAACGGCCCATTACCTGCGGGTGCGGATGACCGAATGCGTTGTGCGCGCCGCGCGACACCAGCACCGAATGCGGCGCCACGGCGCGCAAAAAAGCCAACGAAGACGAGCTGCGACTGCCGTGATGGGGCGACTGCAACCAATCGGCGCCAAGGCCGGGATGCGCCGCCAGCCACGCGGCTTCGGCGGCGACGTCGATATCGCCGGTGAGCAGCAAGCGCTCGCCGTTGGCCATCACCCACAAAACGCACGAGGCCTGATTGCCGGTTTTCGCCTGGGGCCAACGCCAGGTTTGGAAGTACACACCGTCCCATTCCCAGTGCGCGCCGTTGATGCAGGGCTGGGCGGCGAGCGAAGCGGGCAATTCGTCCGGTTCGCCGCTGAGCACATGGGCAACGGATAAACCGCGTTGCACTGCCAGCGCGCCACCGGCGTGATCGTTGTCGGCATGGCTGATCAGCAGCGTGTCCAACCGCCCGACCCCGAGGCTGCGCAACGAGGGCACCACCAGCCGTTCGCCGCTATCAAAATCGCCGTGACGCGGGCCGGCGTCATAGAGCATGGCGTGGTTGCGCGTGCGCACGACCACCGCCAGGCCCTGACCAATATCCAATTGCAGCACCTCGGCCTGGCCGCTGGGAACGGAGGTCGTCGGCGGCCAGAAAAGCGGCGCCAGCATCACCAGTCCCAGCGCCCGCACCGGCACGCCGGCGGGCGCCAAGGCCAACAACGCGCCAAGCGCGCCCAGCAACCACACGCCGGGCGTAACCTGCGGCGCCAGCCAGGCCGGATGCCAGGCGGCCACCGCGCTCAGAAACCGAAACAGCAGTTCCAACAAACCGCCGGCCAATTGCAGCACCGCCTCGCCCAGCCATGGCACTGGCACTGGCAACAACAGCGTGCCGACCAAGGCCAGCGGAACGACCGCCAAGCTCACCCACGGCACCGCGAGCAAATTGGCCAAAGGCCCAGTGACGCTAATGGGCAGCCCCAGCGCCAGCATTGGCGGCAGCAACCCGATGCTCATCGTCCATTGCGCGCGTGTCCACGTGCGCCACCACGGCCAGGCGCCAAGACGGCCGCCGAATAACCAGATGAGCACCGCCACCGCCGCGAACGACAACCAGAAACCGGCCTGCAAACTGACCAGCGGCTCGGCCAGCAACACCAGATTCAATGCCATCAGCAGCGGCAGCCACGCCCCGAGGTGACGAAAGCGCAGGCGCCAGATCAGCACCAGCGCCACCATCACGCACGCGCGCTGCACCGGCACCTGAAACCCCGCCATTAGCCCGTAGCCCAACGCGCCAAGCCCCGCAGCAGCAAACGCACAGGGCAACCAGGGCAGGCGCTGCGGCCACAGGCCCAAACGCGCCAAGCCCGCGACCAGCCCGTAGAGCAGCGCGGCGAATAGACCGATGTGTTGGCCGGAGATAACCAGAAGATGCACGGTGCCGGTGTCTTGCAAGGCGCGCCAGTCGGCGCTCGACAGGCCGGAATCGTCGCCCAGCACCAGCGCGGCCAGGCCGCCTTGGCGGCCAAAGGCGTCGACCTTCATCAGCCGCTGGCGCACCGCATCGCGCCAGCCCAAAGGGCCGCTGGCAGCCGCCAGGCGTTCGCCGTGTTTAACCGAGCCTTGGGCACCGATGCGTTGGGCCAGCAGCCAGGCCTCGTAGTCGAAGCCTTGTGGATTGATCAACCCGCGCGGCCGCTTGAGCGTGACCGCTAACCGCCAGGTTTCGCCGGCCTGGATGGGCGGCCCGCCGTGCCAGGTCAAGCGCATGCGCGAGGGCAAATGCGCGCGCCGGGCGCTGACTGCTTCAAGCTGAAAGCGCACCGCGCCGTTGCCTTGCGCCGGCAGGCCGACCACGCGGCCTTGCAGCCAGCGGGTCTGGCCGTCGAGCTCAGGCGCCAGCCGGTCATCAACGGCCCATTGCGCCGACAGGCAGGCCCAACTGAAGCCCAACAACGCCAGCCCAAGCGGGCGCGCGCGAGTGAATAAAAGCACGCCGCCGAATACCGGCAATACTGTGATCAACCAAACCGGCGGCAACGCCGGCAGCCAGCGCAGGGCCAACAAACCCAGCGCCAGCGCGAACATCCCTGTACGCATTTTTTAGTGCTCCGTGTGCGCCGCCCTTGCGTCGTTTAAAGCAAACGCAGCGCGCTTATTTGTTGTCACAAAGTCAACGCATATAGCCCGCACAATCTGGGCATAATCCGCCTTTTTCCGCCTGCCGAGATGCCCTATGCCGCGCCGCCTGTTTAAGCGCTACATGCCTAATCCCGAAATGATTCGGGAGCACAAGTCGCTGCGCTTTCTCGGCTCGCTGATGCATGACCCCAACCTTTGGCACCTCAATCGTCACTCAGTGGCACGCGCCATGGCCGTCGGCTTGTTCGCTGCATTCATCCCCCTTCCTCTGCAAATGCTGTTGGCAGCTTCCCTGGCCATTCCCCTGCGCGGGAACCTGCCGATCTCGGTGGGCCTGGTGTGGCTCACCAACCCGATCACCATGCCTCCGCTGTTTTATTGCACCTACAAGCTGGGCGCGTGGGTGATGCAGATACCGGCTGGGGAAATTACCGGCACCGTCTGGCCGCGCATCAGTCACTTTTTCGACGATCCGTCGTGGGAGTTGATTCAGATGCTCTGGCATCCAGTTTTGGCGCCCTTTCTGCTGGGCTCGCTGCTCACCGGGCTGATTGCCGGTGTGTTGGGGTATTCGCTGACGATGCTCTACTGGCGCTGGTGGGTGCGTAGCAGCTGGAAGAAGCGTCAGCTCAAACGGCGGGAAAAAGCGGCGACCTAGTCGTAATCAGCTCTGCAAAAAAAAGGCGCCCCATGGGCGCCTTTTTTTCTTCGCGGAATCTGTCAATGGCGGAACTTGAACTGCAACTCGGCGCCGTCGAAATACCCTTCGTCTTGATCGCGGCTGCGCTCGTTGGTGATCACCCTGCCGCCCACCTCAAACGGACTCACATCGCTCGGCTTGTCAGCAAACATCTGCGGCAGCAGCGCCGGGTCAGCGGGTTTGCTCGGCGCCGCACTGGCGCCCGGCGTCACGGCAACTTTCGGCTCAAGGTCTTTGACCAGCTCTTTGGGCAAACGCAGGTCGAGCTTGGCTTTGGGCACCGGCGCTTTTTTTCACGGCGGCGCTGGCCTTTTGCTGGGCGGCGGTTTGCGGCTTGGAAACGTGCAGGCGCTGAATTTTGTCCGGCGGTTGCGGTGCCCGCACCGTCACGGTTTTCGGCGGGCTCGGCTCGGCGAGCTGCTTGTCGGTTGCAGGCGCGCTTACCGTTTTCTCCGGCAGCGGTTCCAGCTTGCTTTCAATCAGCGGTTCCAGCGGTTTGATGCGCGGTGTATCGGCCACCTTGGGCGCGGGCTTGGGCGCTTCAGCGGCGGGCTCACGCTGTTCCACGGCCGGCACTTGCGGCGCAGGTGGCGCTTTTGGCGGGGTCGGGTCTTTGTCGCAAGCGGCTAACAGCAGCACGGCAAACGACAGCCCAAGGAATCGAATAGCCATCATGGTTACGGGTCGAACTCGGCAGAGGCCAACATGCTCGCGCGCTCAGCCCTCCCTGGCAAGCGTGCACTCTGGGCAGGATGTAACCACTGCCCTCCTAGTGCTGACCACGCGACTGCTGCAATTGTTGCAACTGCGTGCGCACATCCCGCTGCGGATAACGCTGTTGCAGCGCCTGCAATTGCTGCTCGGCTAGCGCGCTCTGGCCGTCGCGTTGCAACTGCAGAATCTGCTCCAGGCTACGTTGCACCTGCGCGTCATCGCCTGCGGTTTTGCGCGCCAATACCGGGGCTGATGGCTTTGGCGCCGCGTCGACAAACGGCGCGGCGGGCGACACTGGCGCCTCTTGCGTGTCGCTGAGCTGCTCGTTCAACTGGCCGCTGATGACTGCCGGCGCTTGCTTGCGCATTTCCGGGCGAGCAGCGGCACGCTCCTGCACCGTGGCCTTCTTCTCGGCTTGCGGCTCGGCGGCATAGAAGGCATCAGGGTCGACGGCTTCGGCTTTCGGCGCCATCGCCGGCGCAGGTGCCGGCACCGACAAGGTGATCGGTGCGGCGTCGTATTGCTGCTCTGGCGCCCGCTCCATGGTGCGCGTCGCCAAGCCCACGCCAATGCCCAGGGTGGCAATGCTGGCAAACGCCATCGACCAGCGGGCACGCTGGCTGCCGCCGAATAACCAGCCTTGCAAGCGACTCAGCACAGGCTGCTTGGCCGGCACACGCTGGAAGTGGGCGGCTTGAGCCTGAGCCGCGGCGAGAATGCGCGCGTCCATATCAGGCGGCGGCGCTTGATGGCTGTGGCGGCGGTAATGCTCGAGCATCGCCTGCTCCAGCTCGGCGCTGTCACGCGGTTCGTGTGTCATAGGGATACCTCGTCGGCGGTGGCCGGGTCCGTCAGCAACCGTCGTAGCTTGCTCAGGGCATAGCGCAGGCGACTTTTCACGGTCTCCGCCGGGGTTTGGGTCAGGGTCGCAATTTCGCTGACGTCCATGTCGCCATGGGCGCGCAGCAGGAACACCTCACGCTGCTCAGCCGGCAGATCATCCAGCGCCGCCTGCAGACGCTGTTGATCACGGGTCAGGCTGAGCTGCTGCTCCGGGTTGGGCTGGTGATCGGCCTCGGCGTGCACCTGCTCGTCGTATTCGTCGTGCAGATACTGGCGCTTGCCATGCTTGCGCCAGTAGTCGATCAACCGGTTGCGGGCGATCTGGTACAGCCACGTGCTGAACTGCACCGCCTCGCGCTGCTGCGACTCGCTGCGGATCAGGCTCATCCAGGTTTCCTGGAACACTTCCTCGGCAATTGCAGAATCGCCGCATAAGCCACACAGAAATCGGAACAGCCCCAGGCGATGCCGCGCGTACAGCTCGGCAAACGCCTGGCTATCGCCCCGCCGATAGCGACGCAACAACTCGGCGTCGCCAACGGCCGTGGCAGAAACAGAAGAGTCAGGTGAAGGAGCGGCTGTCACGCTAGTCGACCTTGGCCAGGGTTTTAGGAGAAGGAGTGGTCGCAGTTTGCAGGCTCTGCGCCAGTTCCACCAGTTGTACGAATTCAGCGCGCAGGCCAAAGCGGTCGTCGCCCTTGGCGCCACGGGCCAGCTCGGCGCTGGCGGCCAGGTCGAAGCCCTGGGTGTATTGGCCGCCTTTCAATTGCTGGGCGAAGGCGGCGACGGCCGCAGCGAAGCGCAGGTCGGCACTGGCCTGGGCGATGGCCGGTGCGCTGGCGTCAGCGGCAATCGGCACTTCCAGCAAGCGGCTCGTGCTTTGCTCGGGCGCTTTGTAGCGGATGCGTACCAGAGCCATTTCGCTGGAAGCGGCGCGTTTGCTTGCCGGCTGCTCATAACGCAGCGGTTCCAGCCAGCCTTTGTTGCCAGCGGGCACGATTTCGTACAAAGCCGTTACGGTGTGGCCCGCGCCGATTTCGCCAGCATCGACCTTGTCGTTGCTGAAGTCTTCACGCTTGAGGGCGCGGTTCTCGTAACCCAGCAGGCGGTATTCGCTGACCTGCGCGGGATTGAATTCCACCTGAATTTTCACGTCCTTGGCCACGGTCATGAGCGTGGAACTGAGCTGCTGCACCAGCACCTTGCGCGCCTCGCGCAAGTTATCGATGTACGCATAGTTGCCGTTGCCGGCATCGGCCAACTGTTCCATCAGTTGCTCGTTGTAGTTGTCGGTGCCAAAGCCGAGGGTCGTCAGCGACACGCCGGTTTTGCGCTTGTCTTCGGCGAGCTTTTTCAGGCTGTCGAAGTCGCTGATGCCGACGTTAAAGTCGCCATCGGTGGCCAGCAGGATGCGGTTGATGCCGTTCGCCACGAAGCCTTGCTGCGCTTGTTGATACGCCAACTGAATGCCCGACTCCCCTGCCGTCGAACCGCCCGCCTGCAGTTGGTCGATGGCGGCGCGGATCTTGGCCTTTTCGCTGCCGGACGTCGGCGCCAGGACCACGCTTGAATCACCGGCATAAACCACCAACGACACTTTGTCTTCGGCGCGCAGTTGGTCGACCAACAGTTTCAGCGTGCTTTGCACCAGCGGCAGGCCATCGGGGCGGTCCATAGAGCCGGACACATCGACCAAAAACACCAGGTTCGCTGGCGGCATGGCTTGGCTTTGCAGGTCGGAGGCTTTTATTGCGACTTTCAGCAGACGGCTGTTGGCATTCCACGGCGTAACCGCCAGTTCGGTGCTAACGCCAAATGGCGTGTCGCCGCTGGCCGGCGGATAACTGTAGGGGAAGTAGTTCACCAACTCCTCCAGACGCACCGCCTCTTCCGGCGGCAGTTGGCCGCGATTGAGGAAACGTCGCACATTGGCGTAGCTGCCGGTGTCGACGTCAATACTGAAGGTGGAAACCGGGTCTTGGGCGACGGCGTGGATCGGGTTGTCAGCGAGCTTCTGGTACTGCTCGCGGTTGGCGTCTTGATAATACGGCGATGGCGCATCGGCAGCCGGCGGCGCGGCCATGCGCTGGCTCGGTTTGACCATGCCGGCAACCGCCGCGTAATTGGCGTTGGGCTCGGCCTTCTTCGCCTCGGCCGGCGCGGCTTGCTCGGCCAGCGCATCACGGGAATAGGTGATCGGCGCGGGGGCAACAGGCGCCTGCGCGGCGACCGAGTCGGCTTCCTTGACCGAGCACGCACTGAGCGTGATAGCCAGGCCACCGGCAAAACCGTAGATGAGGGGCAAACGGGATAGAGCGAGATAGTGAGCCATGCTGGCGTCTCCTGGGGGTCCATTCGCTCAGGTAGACGGAGGGGTTTGGCGGGCGGGGTTAACGGCGAAAAAATAAATGTGAGGCTGGGGAAAACAACTGTAGGAGAGGCTTTAGCCTCGATGCTTTGGTTTTAAAAGCATCGAGGCTAAAGCCTCTCCCACAGAGAACGGGGTCAGATGAGGTTAGGTGTCTCTTGGCAAAGTTGATTGGCGAGCATTCCCAACGTCATGATCGCCCGCTCCGACTCACGGTTCCACGGAATGCCGCAGTTCAACCGCACGCAGTGGTTGAACTGTTCGGTGTTGCTGAAGATCAGCCCCGGCGCGATGCTGATGCCCTGCTGCAACGCCCGAACGTGCAGGTCTTTGGTATTGACCCGACGCGGCAGGCTGACCCACAGAATAAAGCCACCTTTAGGTCGCGTGATTTGCGTGCCTTCGGGGAAGTACTGCTGAACGGCCAGTTGGAACGCGCTGAGGTTTTTCCGGTACTCGTGGCGGATGTAGCGCAGGTGGCGGTCGTAGCCGCCGTTTTCCAGGTACGCCGCCACGCCCATTTGCGTGACGCTGCACGCTGAGTGAGTGGTGAAGGTTTGCAGGCGCTGAATGTCGTCCTGGTATTTGCTGGCGACAATCCAGCCCACGCGCACGCCCGGCGACAAGGTTTTGGAGAAGCTCGAGCAATACAGCACGCGCCCTTCGCGGTCGTGAGATTTCAGCGCTTTGGTCGGGCCTTGCTCGAACAGCAGTTCGCCGTAAATGTCGTCTTCAACAATATGGAAATCGAACTCGCGGGCTTGGCGCAGCAGTTGTTTTTGCCGGTCTTCCGGAATGGTGCCGCCCAACGGGTTGCTCAACCGCGCGGTGAGCACCAGCGCTTTGATCGGCCATTGGCTCGCCGCCAACTGCAGGGCTTCGAGGCTGATGCCGGTGGTGGGGTCGCTGGGGATTTCGATCACTTTCAGGCCGAGCAAATCGGCCAATTGCAGCAGGCCGTAATACGTGGGCGACTCGGTGGCGATCAGGTCGCCGGGCTTGGTCAGCACGCGCAACGACATTTGCAAGGCGTCGACGCAGCCATGGGTGATAACCACTTCAGCGGGGTCAACGACCACGCCGGCATCGCGCATACGGATCGCCACCTGACGGCGCAGCGGCTCGAAGCCTGGGCTGAACATATAGCTGAAGGCGCGTGGACTGTGAAACCGGGTGACCTTGGCCAATTGCTGATGCAGCGCGCGCACCGGCAAATAATCCACATGAGGCACCGCGGCGCCGAAGGGAAAAACCCCTTCGCGACGGGCTTCGGTCAATACCTGATTGATGATGCTGCTGCGGGTAACAAGCCCTGGGCGTTCCACTCGCGCGATGTCGGGCGTGGCGGCGGTGAGCGCCGGGGTTTGGTGTACGTAGAAGCCCGACTGCGGCCGGGCACGAATCAGGCCCTGGTCCTCAAGGTTGGCGTACGCCTGCAACACGGTGGCGTGGCTGACGTTCAGCTGTGAACTCATCTTGCGTACCGACGGCACGCGCTCGCCCGGTTGATACACGCCTCGGCGGATATCTTCGGCCAATTGCTGGGCGATACGTTGATAGAGCAACAGACTGGTCATGGCGGCTTTCCCTGATTGAGCGTAAACACCGATACAGTAGCGAAACAGTTTAGAACTGAACCGGCACAGTTGCAGATTTTGTTTTGCATACAGAACAGGGAAAACCGGGTCGTGGGGCGGCGCTTAACGCAGGCTGGACGTAAGCTGCGGTTTACTGAACGAGCCTGGATCCCCGCGTGCGCGAGGATGACGGTGGTGGGTTTGGGAGGCAGGATAACACTGGGCATAAAAAAGCCCCGGACGCTGCGAGCGACCGGGGGCTGGGTATGAGGCGCTCGGACTACCGATCCGAGCCCAACTTGCCCTGGTCGTCAGAGAACACGATTTCCACCCGACGGTTTTGCGCACGGCCACGGGACGAGGCGTTTTCGGTGACCGGGAAATCGGCGCCGTAACCGACGGCCTGGATACGGCTTTGGTCGATGCCAAGGTCGATCAGGGTGTCGGCCACCGCTTGCGCGCGCGCCTTGGACAGTTCGAGGTTTTCCTCCCGGCTGCCCCGGTTGTCGGTGTAACCCTCAACGCGCACCACGCGGCGGGGGTTGAGCTGGAGGAACTGCACCAGTTTGAGCAAGGTGCGATTGGCGGCCGGCTTCAACTCGGCATCGCTGGCGTCAAACAGCACATCGCCCAGCGTGAGTACCAGACCACGGTTGGTTTCGGTGGCGGCCAGATTGATCTGCTCTTCCAGCCATTTGCCCTGCTGCTGAACGCTCAGCAGCTTGGCTTCACGCAGGTTGAGTTGCAGACGTTCGACGTCCATTTGCAGCTTGGCCTGGCGCTCTTGATTGACGCTGAGCTTGGTGTGCTCGGCGGCGATCGCGCTGTAGCGCTGGCTCAGGTAGGCGTAATGCTGGACGTCAGCATCGCTGCCCCAGTAGGTGGACAGCCGATCGGCGCGCGACAGCGAGTCGCCGGCGCGAATCACATCGCGGGGGGCGTAGCGCAGGGCGTCGGTGTCTTCTTTGACTTTCTGAAAACTGTCGCGGGCGGCTTCCAGGCTTTGCTCGGCATCCGGTTCAGTGGCGCAGCCGGTGAGCAGCACGGTGGCCACGGCGGCGGCAAACAGGCGGTAGGCAATCGGGTTCACTGCATCGCCCCCAGTTGTTTGTGAAGGCGTTTGATGCGGGCGTTCAGATCAGCCAACTGTTTTTCACTCTTGCTGGTGAGCACGCGGCCCTCGGCCAGGCGCGCATCCAGTTCGGCTTGTTCGGCAAACATGCGCGCGCGTTTGTAGTCTTGCTCGTTCATGTTTTTCTGCGCGCGGGCCAGCTTCTGTTCGGCCAGCACCATCTCGGGAATCTGCTCGTCGGCGCCCACCGCTTTGGCTTGGGCGACGGCCTGTTCAGTCAGGCGCATTTGTTCGATCGGCGCGGGGTCTTTGGTACAACCGGCCAGCGCCACAAGGGCCACGGCGATTGCCAGTGTGCGTCTATGAATCACAAAAAGTTCCTACTGTTTCGAGGGAGTCGCCGCCTGCAATTGCTGTTCTTTCCAACGCTCAAGATTGCGTTCCAGCAAGGCTTGCGGGGCACCAGAGGCGGCCAATTCTGTCATTTTTTTCGCCAGTTGTCCGCGTAGCCACGGCTCGTTGCAAGCCGAGTTGAACGACAACGTCAGGTACAGGCCTTCGCTGGAAATCGGCGGCTCAAGGGCTTCAAGGTCGGCGGTCATGCCCAGGGTTTCGGCCAGCGCCAGGCCCGGATAACGTTCATACAACACGTAGTCGGTGCGTTCCAGCAGCAGCTTTTGATACGCCTGGGTAAGGCTCGGTACGGTTTCCAGGCTGAGGTTGTCTTTGGCGTAGTGGTCGAAGGCCTGGCCGAAACTGTTGTTCACCAAGGTGCCACCGGTGTGCAGGCGCAGGTCGTCCCACTGGGCATACGGGAAGCCTTTGCCGCGTTTTACCCAGACCACGCTGCTGGTTTCCAGAAACGCGGGATGCACGTAATCCATGGTTTCCAGACGGGACAATGTGAGGAATGCGCCGGCAATCATGTCGACCCGCCCGGTGCGCACTTCTTCCTGCGCGCGCGACCAGGGGCCGGTGTAGATCACGTCAATGGTGAGGTTGAGTTCTTTGCCCAGTTGCTTAAGCAAGTCCGCGTTGGCGCCTATCAGCTGCTTAGGGTTGGCCGGGTCGCGCCATAAATAAGGAGGGTATTCCGGGTTACCAGTCGCCACCAGGCGTTCACACTTTCCAGCAGCAGCGCTCAAGCCTGGCAAACCGGCGAGCAGCAACAACAGCGCGATAAGGTGGCGTATCTGCATCAGCGGGTTTCCCGAACTGAACGTTGGTTGGGGGTGACGGCCTGGTGTGCCGACCACACACAGCGTCATGCTAGCTTAGACGAATTGAAATAATTATTGGCGATAAGGACGGTCCATGAAAAAACTACTCGTTGGGTTTGCGATCTGCGTGGCAGCAATTGCCGCGTTGCTGTACTTCTCCCCCGCCACCCTGATGGCCACGGCTCAATTTGCCGAACGGCAAATGGCCGGGCTGAGCAGCGAGCAGACCATGGTCGGCGACCTGAGCATCCACTATTACCAGGGCGGCCCGGCCGATGGCGAAACCATTCTGATGATTCACGGTTTCGGCGCCAACAAAGACAACTGGCTGCGCTTCGCCAAATTCTTTACCAAGCGCTATCAGGTGATCGCCATCGACCTGCCCGGCTTCGGCGATAGCAGCAAACCGAATGCCAGCTACGACGTGGGCACCCAAGCCGAACGCGTTGCCGCTTTCGTAAACACCCTGGGCCTGAAAAAACTGCACGTGATTGGCAACTCCATGGGCGGCCAAATTGCCGCGCTGTATGCCGCGCGCCACCCGGATGAAGTGCTCTCTGTGGGCCTGCTGGACAATGCCGGCATCACCTCACCGAAGAAAAGCGAGCTGTACGAAATGCTCGAACGCGGCGAGCCGAACCCGCTGGTCGCGCGTGACGCCGAGAGCTTCGCCAAGCTGGTGGCCTTCGTGTTCGTTGAGCCACCGGCGATGCCGAAGAACCTGCAGCGCTACATGGCTGAGCAGGCGAGCGCCAGAAGCGAGCAAAATGACAAAGTGTTCAGCCATCTGCGCGAGCGCTACATTCCGCTGGAACCGGAGCTGCCAAAAATTCAGGCGCCGACGTTGCTACTGTGGGGCGACAAGGATCGCGTGCTGGATGTGTCGAGCATCGAGGTGATGAAGCCGCTGCTGAAAAAGCCAACCGTGGTGATCATGAAAGACTGCGGCCATGTGCCGATGATCGAGCGGCCAGAAGAAACCGCCAGTCACTACCAGGCGTTTCTGGATAGCGTCAAAGCTAAGGTGTCAGGCATAAAAAAACCCGCTCAGTGAGCGGGTTTTTTTATTGGGCGGGAAGCGCGGGTTAAACCAGCTTTTCCAGCTCCGGTACAGCTTCGAACAAGTCCGCAACCAGACCGTAATCGGCAACCTGGAAGATCGGCGCTTCTTCGTCTTTGTTGATGGCGACGATGACTTTGGAGTCTTTCATACCGGCCAAGTGCTGGATGGCGCCGGAAATGCCGACCGCAATGTACAACTGCGGTGCGACGATTTTACCGGTTTGGCCAACCTGCATGTCGTTCGGTACGAAACCGGCGTCGACAGCGGCACGGGATGCACCACGGCAGCGCCGAGTTTGTCGGCCAGTGCGTACAGGTGTTTGAAGTTGTCACCGTTCTGCATGCCACGACCGCCGGAAACGACGATTTTGGCAGCGGTCAGCTCAGGACGGTCGGACTTGGCCAGCTCTTCGCCAACAAAGGACGACTTGCCAGCATCAGCCGGGCCGCTCACTGCTTCAACAGCAGCAGAACCGCCAACAGCCGCAACCGGATCGAAACCGGTGGAACGCACAGTGATCACTTTCACGGCAGCCGAAGACTGCACAGTAGCGATGGCGTTACCGGCGTAGATCGGACGCTGTGAAGGTGTCGGCGCTTTCTACCGAGATGATCTCGGAGATTTGATCAACATCCAGTGCAGCGGCAACGCGCGGCAGGATGTTTTTGCCGTTGGAAGTAGCGCTAGCCAGGATGTGGCTGTAGCTCTTGCCAAGGTCAGCGATCAGCGGCGCAACGTTTTCTGGCAGTTGGTTAGCGTAGGCAGCGTTGTCAGCTACCAGCACTTTGGAAACGCCAGCGATCTTGGCAGCAGCTTCCGCAGCAGCGCCGGCATTGCTGCCAGCAACCAGTACGTGAATGTCACCACCGATTTTTGCAGCAGCAGCCACAGTGTTCAGAGTGGCTGGCGCCAGGGCGGAATTGGTGTGTTCAGCGATAACCAGGATAGTCATTTAGATTACCTTCGCCTCGTTCTTCAGTTTCTCGACCAGTTCAGCAACCGACTTGACCTTTGATGCCTGCGCTGCGAGCAGCCGGCGCTTCAACTTTCAAGGTTTTGACGGTAGACGAGGTGGAGACGCCCAAAGCGTCTGGAGTCAGAGTCTCCAGCGGCTTCTTCTTGGCTTTCATGATGTTCGGCAGCGACGCGTAGCGCGGTTCGTTCAGGCGCAGGTCGGTGGTCACGATAGCGGGCAAGTTCAACGCAACGGTCTGCAGACCGCCGTCGATTTCGCGGGTGACGTTAACCTTGTCGCCAGCCACTTCAACCTTGGAGGCGAAAGTGCCTTGCGCGTAGCCGCTGAGGGCAGCGAGCATCTGGCCGGTCTGGTTGTTGTCGCTGTCGATGGCTTGTTTGCCGAGGATGACCAGCTGAGGCTGCTCTTTATCCACAACAGCCTTGAGCAGCTTGCAGCCACGGCGAGCGAGTTCAGCTCTTCCGCGGTATCAACCAGAATGGCGCGGTCAGCACCCAGAGCCAGCGCGGTGCGCAGTTGCTCTTGAGCGGTGCTCAGGCCGATGGAAACCACGACGATCTCGGTAGCCACGCCTTTCTCTTTCAGGCGGACGGCTTCTTCCACAGCGATTTCGCAGAAGGGATTCATCGACATTTTTGACGTTGGCGAGATCAACGCCGGAGTTGTCCGCTTTGACGCGAACCTTGACGTTGTAGTCAACCACTCGTTTGACAGCTACAAGAACCTTCATGGATTCCTCGTTACTCTCCGGTGAATAAGAAGTCGCCAAAAGACAATGGCGGGTGATGCTCGTCGGCCGGAACCGACGGTCAGCCTACAGCACGGCCAGCGCAAAACCGCCCGTATCTTGACCGTATCGCCCAAACGGGTCAATACGACAAAATGGCCACTTTAAGCCGTGTAAACCTGATTCTAGCAGGCTATTGAGAAATTCAAACAAACGTTTGTATTGGACCCGTCGGGGTCCGTGGATATAATGCGCCGACACAGCTCACGGAACGAGCCCGATCCTCAAATAAAACATAGATAGAGCCTGAGTAGGAGATTGCCTGTGGAACGCGAATTTATGGAGTTCGACGTCGTCATCGTTGGCGCCGGCCCAGCGGGCCTGTCCGCCGCCTGCCGACTGAAGCAGAAAGCCGCCGAAGCGGGTAAAGAGATCAGCGTCTGCGTGGTCGAGAAAGGCTCCGAAGTCGGCGCCCACATCCTCTCCGGCGCCGTGTTCGAGCCCCGCGCACTGAACGAGCTTTTCCCCGACTGGAAAGAGCTTGGCGCCCCGCTCAACACGCCGGTCAAGCGCGACGACATCTATATGTTGAAAGACGCCGAAGCCGCCATCAAAGTGCCGAACCTGTTTGTGCCTAAAACCATGCACAACGAAGGCAACTACATCATCTCCCTCGGCAACCTCTGCCGCTGGCTGGCGCAACAGGCTGAAAACCTGGGCGTGGAAGTCTATCCAGGCTTCGCCGCGCAAGAAGCGCTGATCGACGAAAACGGCGTGGTCAAAGGCATTCTGACCGGCGACCTGGGCGTTGACCGCGAAGGCCATCCAAAAGAAGGGGTGTACACCCCCGGCATGGAATTGCGCGGCAAGTACACCCTGTTCGCCGAAGGCTGCCGTGGCCACATCGGCAAGCAGCTGATCAAGAAGTACAACCTCGACAGCGACGCCGACGCCCAGCACTACGGCATCGGCATCAAGGAAATCTGGGACATCGACCCAGCCAAACACGAGCAAGGCCTGGTGCTGCACACCGCCGGCTGGCCGCTGGACATCGTCGGCACCGAGAACACCGGTGGTTCGTTCCTCTATCACCTGGAAAACAACCAGGTAGTAGTTGGCCTGATCGTCGACCTGTCCTACGCCAACCCACACCTGTCGCCGTTCGACGAGTTCCAGCGCTACAAGCACCACCCGGTGATCAAGCAGTACCTGGAAGGCGGCAAGCGCGTTTCCTACGGCGCCCGCGCCATCTGCAAAGGCGGCCTGAACTCGCTGCCGAAGATGGTCTTCAACGGCGGCGCGCTGATCGGTTGCGACCTTGGCACCCTGAACTTCGCCAAGATCAAAGGCAGCCACACCGCCATGAAGTCCGGCATGCTCGCCGCTGACGCCGTGGCCGATGCCCTGTTCGCCGGTAGCGAAGGCGGCGACCTGCTCAATGGTTACGTCGAGTCGTTCAAAGCCAGCTGGCTGTACGACGAGCTGTTCCGCAGCCGCAACTTCGGCGCGGCGCTGCACAAGTACGGTCCGCTGCTGGGCGGCGCCAACTTCGTTGACCAGAACCTGTTCGGCGGCAAAATCCCGTTCACCCTGCACGACAACAAGCCGGATTACGCCTGCCTGAAGACCGCTGCAGAGTCGAAGAAAATTGCCTACCCGAAACCGGACGGCAAACTCAGCTTCGACAAGCTGAGCTCGGTATTCCTCTCCAACACCAACCATGAAGAGGAACAACCTTGCCACCTGAAGCTGATCGACCCAAGCATTCCGCTGCTGAAAAACCTGCCGCTCTACGACGAGCCTGCGCAGCGTTATTGCCCAGCGGGCGTGTATGAAATCGTGACGCAGGAAAACGGCGAGAAGAAATTCCAGATCAACGCCCAGAACTGCGTGCACTGCAAAACCTGCGACATCAAAGACCCCGCCCAGAACATCAACTGGGTGGCGCCCGAAGGGGCTGGCGGTCCGAACTACCCCAACATGTAAGTCGGGTGTAGAACTAAAAAAGGGCTCCCTCGGGCGCCCTTTTTTATGTCTTGAATTTGGACCTCAAAAGCATCGAGGCTGATGCCTCTCCTACAGGAATCGGTGTATTTGTGGGAGAGGCTTTAGCCTCGATTCCTGCAAACTTCAATTAGCCACATGGCGCAATCGTCACCTATTCGCGGCATCAATCCGGCTGTGGCGCAATGGGGAAAAACTCGCCGCTGCTCCATACGCCCAGCCAGCTTTGGCCATCGATGTCGCGGGGCACCGCCAACTCGACCAACTGATAAAACACGTTGCGGTGAATCAGCGCCTCCAGGTTGGTGCGCACATGCACATACGGCGCGGGCTCCTCGGTCGTCGGGTCGATCACAAAGCGCATCGGGTGCTCCGGCCCCGCCTCGGTCACGTCTTCCACGTTGGTGGTAAAGCGCAGCACCTGCGCCTCGCCCTCGCCTTCCACATCAACGCTGACGGCTACGAACGGCGCGTCATCGACGGTGATGCCGACCTTCTCAACCGGAGTAATCAGAAAATAGTCATCGCCGTCGCGGCGGATGATGGTGGAGAACAGGCGCACCATGGGTTTACGACCAATCGGCGTGCCCAAGTAATACCAAGTGCCGTCCCGGGCGATGCGCATGTCGATGTCGCCGCAGAAATCCGGATTCCACAGGTGCACCGGTGGCAGGCCTTTGCTTTTGGGAATTTGCCCGAGCAGGTCGCCCGCCTTGCCTGGATCACTCATGCCCTCTCCTCTCTATTCATTCAAACCCAGCAGACGACGCGCGTATTCCTGCATGGGCGGCCCAACCAAGTCGTCGGGCTTGTTGTCGTATAGCGTCAGAAAACCACCACGGCTTCGAATGCGCGCGGTATCCACCAGGTAGCGCGTGTTGGTCTCGATCAGCATCACTTGAATCACGCTGTGGTCGACACCCAGGCGATCCAGCGCTTCCTGATCGTTCCATTCATCCTCAGTGCCGATGCGATCATCAGCGCCGGCGAACCGCGTATGCAACAGGTAATTCGCGCCCGCCGCCCGCGCCTGGCTCAGCGCTTCGTCCAAGCCCGCCGGCTGCTTGGCGCGACGGACCATTGGAAAATATTCGACAAAGCCGTTGAACGCCTGTTCCGCCACTATGTTGGGGCGCGGCGCATGGCCGCCCGGCGGCACGAAATGCCCCTGGGCTATATAGATGAAGGAATCGGCCTGCAAACGCCACGGGCTGGACCGGCGGATATCGCTGTGGTCGAGCAACCCGGCATCGCTGAGTTGATTGAGAGCGCCATCGCTCAAGTCGCTGACTTTCATGCAGCCCCCGAGGGCCAGCAGCGTCAGCAGCATAATCAGGTTACGCATAGTGAGTCTCCGCACGTCGGTGACAGAAAGCCGACGCATAACGCGCAGGCTTGCAGCTTCCGCGCCAGGCTTCAACTCAACGCCCAGAGAACGCTCACTTCACGGCCAGGAAAACCAGGAACGAGGTAGTCAGCGCGCCAGTTGCCACCAGCGCAAACGAGGTATACGCCGGCAGTCCGAGACTCGCACCCACCGTGATCGCGGCGGCCGCGCAGCTCATTTGCAAAAACCCGAGCAGTGCCGAGGCAGTACCGGCTTGCTTGCCAAATGGATGCAGCGCAATGGCCGTACCCAGCGGATTAACAAGCCCCATTCCCAATAGAAAAACCGTCTGAGACACACAAAACGCCACGAAATTATCGGGCGCAACGAACAACCCAGCGCTTCCCGCCAACGCCGCCACGATGCCACAACGGCCGACGAATGCGGGGCCTTTGACGCGCGCCAGACGCGGCGCCGTAAATCCCGCGCCGAAGACCACGAAAACGGTGGCGGCGAAAAACACGCCCAGTTGCAGCGACGACAAGCCGAAGCCGCCCATCAAGATCGCCGGAGCCATGGAGAAAAACGCGTAGAGCGTGCCGATCACCAAACTCACCGACAATGCCGGCGCAATGAAACGGCGATCCAGCAGCAACTGCTTGTAGCTCGAAAGAATCGCGCCGATCGAGAGCTTCACCCGGTTGTCCGCGCCATGGGTTTCGCCCAGCCGCGCCGCGTAGTGAACGGCCAGCACCACCGCGAGGATCGCCACGAAACCGAACGTCGCACGCCAGCCGAAAAAGCTGCTGAACAATCCGCCGAGTAGCGGCGAAAACCCCGGCGCAGCGGCCATAGCCACCATGATCATCGCCAGCGTGCGGGCAAGCTCATCGCCGTCAAACAAGTCGCGGGCGATAGCGCGTGACAGCACCGACGTCGCGCAAACCCCCAGCGCTTGAACGATTCGCCCGGCGATTAGAACGGATAGCGTGTGCGACATCGCGCAGACGGCACTGCCCACAACGAACAACACCACGCCCGCCATCACCAACCGGCGACGACCGAAGCGGTCCGACAGCGGCCCGACAAACAACTGGCCCAAGGCAAACGCCAGGAAAAAGCTGCTAAGTGTGGCGCTGAGTTCAGTCACCGAAGCGCCTAGATCGCCCGCCATCGCAGGGAAGGCCGGAAGAATGATATTGGTCGCCAGCGCACCGAGGGCGGCGAAACCTGCCAACAGAAACAACAACTCTCCAGTCAGGCGGATTGGCGTCTTCATCGTCGCTACGTTTTCCTGCGCGGGCAGGCGATTGTGTTCAGTGGTTTCCATCGCGGACATCCGTATGGCTGCAGTGCAACAAGCCCGTAGGCGAGGGAAGAGCCGAGTGGTAGTCGGGCTCTGCGTTAATAATCAACGTGGGTTCAGCGCGTGACATCGGCTTCTTCGCCGAGCGAGGCGATACAGCCGTCGAGCAGCTCGTGCAGCAAGGCGACCCGCTCGACACCGAGCTGTTCGTTCAGCACCGTCTGCGCTTGCTTCCAGGCCACCAGGCCCTCCTCCCGCTTGGCCTTGCCAGCGTCGGTCGCCTCAACCAGACGGCTTCTTGCATCCCCCCGGCGCCCACGGCAACCCAGCCCTGCGTCACCAACGGCTGCATATTTCTGCTCAAGGTCGAGGCATCCATTTGCATGCGTTTTGCCAGGTCGCTGGGGCGAATCGGCCCGAGTTTGACGATGAAAGAAAGCAGCGCGTACTGCGTATTTTTAAGACCGGACTGCGCGACAAAGCTGTCGTAGTGACGCGTGACGATACGGGTCAGCTGACGAAGCTTGAGGTTGGTACAGCCCTGAGGGGTGATTGGCTTGTTCATGGACATGAGTGTATATGCAACAGTTGCATATGCAATCATTCACGCGACGAGTAAGTTCGGCGCGAAGCGTGATCGAAGGGAGAGAGTGTTGCGAAGAACCGCGCCCCCGTGGGCGAGAGGCACGGATAACGAGTTAGCCGCCGATGATTTTCATCACGGTAACGCCGCCAGAAAAGGCGACCTCCTGCTTGTCCCCCAGCGCTTTCATCAATAGTCCTTGCAGCGCAGGCAAAGCTTGGTGGCGGGGGTTTTTCCAGCAGGTCGCCAACGTAGTGGCGATTGCTCGACGACAGGCAACCATGCAACCAGCCGGTGGACGACAGGCGCAGGCGAGAACAGGTACGGCAGAACGGCACGCTTTCGTTGGCAATAACGCCAAAATAGCCGTGGCCGGGAATTTGATAACGCAGCGCCGTAGCATCCAGCGGCGCGTCGGCTTGTTGGTAGTCGTAACGCTCGCCAATCATTTCCAGCAGCGCCGGCATGCTGATGAATTGCTGCTGAAAGCTGTTGCCATCACGGGCCAGGTGGCCCATGCGCATCAGCTCGATAAACCGCAGCTCGAAGCCACGCTCCAGGCAGTAATCAAGCAGCGGCAGCACTTGATCAAGGTTTTGGCCCCGCAGCGGCACCATGTTCAGTTTGATTTTCATGCCCGCCGCCCGCGCCTGTTCCAGACCGTCGAGCACGGTGGCCAGGTCGCCACCGCGAGCGATTCGGCGGAACGCGGTCGGGTCGAGGGTGTCGAGGGAAACATTCAGTCGGCGGATACCGGCTTCGCGCAGAATCGGCAGTTTTTTCGCCAGCAACTGACCGTTGGTAGTCAGGCTGATATCGCGCAGGCCCAGCGTGCTGACGCCTTGCAACAGCGCCTCCAGCTTGGGACTGACCAGCGGCTCGCCACCGGTAATGCGCAGTTGCTCGATGCCGGCCGCCTCGATCAGGTAAGCCACGCCACGCACCAGCGCATCGGCCGAGAGTTCGTCTTGCGCTGCGACCAGGCGTTTACCGTCTGGCACGCAATACGTACAGGCGTAGTTACAGGCGGCGGTCAGACTGATCCGTAAATTGCGGAAGCGCCTGCCCTGACGGTCAACGATCATGGATGACTCCGGCGAAGAATAGGCCGGAGTATAAGCCTGCGGTTAGCCAATCTGCATGCCGTACATGCCCAAATAGACTGACTGAATGGGCTCAGATGACTGGAGGCTCGCCATCGCGCTTGCGCTTGTTGCCCATGCGCACGCCGATGTCCATCAGGAATTGGAAGAAGCCTTCCTGGTCTTCCAGCACATTGCTCCAGAACGGCGAGTGGTACAGCGCCACGGCGCCGTGCACCAGCGCCCAGGCCGCGCAGTAATGGAAGTACGGCGGAACGTCTTCCAGCTTGCCTTCGGCGATACGGCCTTTGATCAGCAAGGTCAGGCGTTCGAAGTTGGACGCGCGAATTTTATGCAGCTGCTCGACCATTTCCGGCACTTGATTGCCCTTGACCACTTTCTCTTCCAGGCGGTCGAACAGGCGATAGCGCTGCGGGTCGCGCATGCGGAATTCGAAATAGGCGCGGGACAACGCTTCCTTGTCGCGGTCCACGTCGGCCGAATGCAGCAGTTCGTTCAAATCCCGCTCGTAGTCGAGCATCAGACGCAGATACACCTCAGCCTTGGATTTGAAGTGCTTATAGATAGTGCCTTTGCCAATCCCTACGGCGTCGGCGATCATCTCGACCGTGACGCTATCCTCACCCTGTTCTAGGAAGAGTTTCAGCGCGACATCGAGAATCTCTTGCTCGCGGCGGCGAAATTCACGGATCTTTCGGGGTTCTTTCTGCATAGGAAGAGACTGCGGAGGTCAAAAATCGAAGCCGCGTATTATGCCTATTTAGTGCCAAATTGCACGGATCATCAGACCATGTACGCCTTTCATGACGAGTTTAAGCAAGATCCTGGCTTGCGCTATCTCAATCACGCCGCCGTAGCCCCATGGCCACGACGCGCCGCGCAGGCAGTTGCGCAGTTCGCTGAACAGAACGTGCTGCTGGGCGCGCGTGACTATGCCGATTGGATGAATATTGAGCAGCGCCTGCGCGAACGCTTTATGCGTCTGCTTAATGCGCCGTCCACCGACGACGTGGCGCTGGTGAAAAACACTTCCGAGGCTCTGTCGTTTGTGGCGTTCGGTCTGGACTGGCAGCCAGGCGAGCAAATCATCATCAGCGATGAAGAGTTCCCGTCCAACCGCGTGGTATGGGAGGCCCTGGCGCCATTGGGCGTCGAGGTGGTGCAAGTAAGCCTTAGCGGTCTCGACCCCGAGCAGAACCTGCTCAACGCCTGCGGCCCGAAAACACGTTTGATGGCCATCAGCGCCGTGCAATTTGCCAGCGGCCTGCGCCTGGACTTAACCAAGCTCGGCCATGGCTGCCGCCAGCGCGGCGTGCTGTTTTGCGTGGACGCCATCCAGCAGTTGGGCGCGCAGCCGTTCGACGTTCAAGCCAATCAATGCGACTTCGCCATGGCCGATGGGCACAAATGGCTGCTCGGTCCTGAAGGCCTGGGGGTTTTCTACTGCCGTGCGGAAATGCGTGAGCAACTAAAACTGCACGAATACGGCTGGCACATGCTCGAGCGAATGGGCGACTACACACGCACCGACTGGGAGCCTGCCCGCAGCGCCAGGCGTTTCGAATGCGGCAGCCCGAACATGCTCGGCGCCATGGCGCTTGAAGCGAGCCTGTCGCTGTTGGAGGAAGTGAGCATGGTGCGCGTGGGCGAGTTGATTGAAGAGCGCGTGCAATGGCTGCAAGACGGGCTCACCGCCCTGCCCGGCCTCACGCTGCACTCGCCACTGAATCCGCTGCGGCGGGCGGGCATCATCACCTTTAGCGTTGAGGGGCATGACACGCAGGCGCTATATCAGAAATTGAAAGCGCAGGACGTGGTGTGCATTCCGCGCGGCAAAGGCATCCGTTTGTCGCCGCACTTTTACACCGAAGCGCGGGTGATAGAGGAAACCCTGGCGGTGCTTCAGCAGGCAATTGCTGGCTGAGCACTCAACAGCGGCGCCGGTATTCCAAATATGTTTAAGCAGGCGGTTGGCGGCACTGGCGGATCAGCGAAGTTCGCCAATACTGATGGTTACTGGCGTGGGCATCTCCCCCAAGTGCCGCGCCAGCCAAGGTACCGTGGACTGTGTACCTTGATTTACTCCTAATGGTCTTAACCCGGATTCATCCCCCAGAGTCCGGGTTTTTTTTCATTTCGGTTTTATAGCTGCTGCGCTCGGTCTGGCTGCGTTGGACTGGGTGTGCGAGATGCTCATTGGCTTGATGCCAACTCCGCTCTCTCCCACCCAGTCCGCCTTGCCAGACCTTCGCTCGCGACGCTCTAAAAGCGAAATGTGCGTTTGGCCATGAAGAGCGAGATCAAGGGCGGCTTCGCTTTGCTGGCCAGGGGCAAGGGCGAGGTCGAGGGCGGCTTTGCTTTGCTCGCCAAGGGCAAAGGCGAGATCAAGGGCGGCTTTGCTTTGCTCGCCAAGGGCAAGGGCGAGGTCAAGGGCGGCTTTGCTTTGCTCGCCAAGGGCAAGGGCAAGGGCAAAGGTTGTCGGTTTTGTAGGAGAGGCTTTAGCCTCGATGCTTTTGCGGGTGACGCGATTACTTCAAGCGGATAGCGGATCAACCGGCTACATGAGCAAGAGGGAACAGGCGTTTGAAGTTTTCGGTGGTCTGCCGGGCGAACGTTTCGTAGTCGACGCCGCGGTGGTTGGCGAGGAATTCGGCGACTTCGCGCACGTATTGGGGCAGGTTGGGTTTGCCGCGATACGGGATCAGGAGCGAGGTAGGGGGAGTCGGTTTCGACCAGCAGGCGGTCGGCGGGCACTTGGCGGGCGACTTCGCGTAAGGCGTCGGCGTTGCGGAAGGTGACGATGCCGGACAAGGAGATGTAGAAGCCCAGGTCGAGCGCGGCCTTGGCCATGGGCCAGTCTTCGGTGAAGCAGTGCAGCACGCCGGCGGTGGACAAGGCAGCTTCACGCAGCAGTTCAAGCGTATCGGCGCGAGCTTCGCGGGTGTGGACGATGACGGGTTTGCCGGTGATTTTCGCCGCTTCCAGATGCAGACGAAACGCTTCGCGCTGCAACTCGGCGGCTTCCAGTTCGTAGTGGTAGTCCAGGCCGGTTTCACCAATGGCGACCACGCGCGGGTGGTTCAGCTCGTTCAGCAGCCAGTCCAGCGCCGGGGCGGCGCCGGGCTCGAGGTCCAGCGGGTGCACGCCAACTGAGCAGTCCACGTCGGCGTAGCGCTCGGCCAAACCTTTTACGGCGGCGGCGTTATCGGCACTGACGCCGATGCAAAGGAAATGGCCGACGCCCCGCGCCCGCGCGGCGTCCAGCGCAGCATCGAGCGAGCCGCCGTGAATGGCGAGGTCGAGGCGGTCAAGGTGACAGTGGGAATCTACCAACATGCGCAGCGGGGCTTACATCGTGTGGGTCGGGCGGTCGGAAGTCAGCGCGCCCGCGAGGTAGGTTTCGATTTTGTTGCGGGCGGTGTTATCGCCGTCGTTGAACTGCACGCCGACGCCAGCGGCACGATTGCCTTGGGCGCCTTTTTGGGGGTAATCCATACGACTTTACCGGCGACCGGAATTTTTTCCGGTTCGTCCATCAGGTTGAGCAACATAAACACTTCGTCGCCCAGCTTGTAGCTTTTGTTCGTAGGAATGAACAAACCGCCGTTTTTAATGAAGGGCATGTACGCGGCATAGAGCACGGACTTGTCCTTGATGGTCAGGGACAGGATTCCGTTACGCGGGCCAAGATTCGGTGGCATGCTCATGCTGCATTCCTAGCTTACTGATTCAAGGGCTGATTCTAGCCTTGTCCGGGCAGGCTTGCCCACTGCACAAGCAGTGCTTCGAGTAGCAAAACGCGATTCAAGTTGGCTTTGCCCAATACTTTTTGACGCTGCGCCAGCAGCTATTCCTAATCCGCCAACACCTTGGCCTGCCCCGACTTGTCCGCCAGGTACTGCACCACCTTGCGCATATCGGCCAAACCCAAACCGTCTTCGTCTTTGGTGAGCTGGTAACGCAGCGTCAGTTGCGTCCATTCGCAAAACCAGTCGAACAATTGCAGCAGCGGAATGCTGTTCCAGCCTTCGGCCAATTGGCTTGCTGCCACCTGCTGCTTGAGAAGTTTCTTCACGCCGTCGACGACCTGGGCACGTTGCTCGCGAACGCCTTGGGCATTCAACTTGACCGCGTTCAACGGCGAGCCGGCGGCCAAGGTCAGCAGTTCGACGCGCTCCTCGGCGCTGCAATCCGGCAATGCGTCCGCCAACCACGCCAGGCTCTGCGCCTCGCTCGGCAACGGGCAGGCTTGCTGCACGCAGCGGCTTTTCACCGTTGGCAGCAAACGGCTCGGCTGATGGCACACCAGCAACAGCACCGTGTCGCCAGAAGGCTCTTCCAGGCTTTTAAGCAATGCGTTGGCGGCGTTCAGGTTCATCGACTCGGCCGGTTCAACCAGCACGACCTTGCGGCCACCCATCTGCGAGGTCTGCACCACGAAGCCAACCAGCTCACGCACTTGGTCGACCTTGATGGCTTTGTCGGCCTCTTCTGGCTCAAGAATAAAGTTGTCGGGGTGCGTACCGGCCGCCAGCAACACGCAGGATTTGCACTTGCCACACGCTCGCAGATTCTCTGGTGCGCGGCAAAGCAGCGCGGCCATCAGGTTTTCTGCCAGCGCCCGTTTACCAATCCCCGCAGGGCCGTGCAACAAGTAAGCGTGCGCGTGCTGCGCGCGGCCAGCCAGGGTTTGCCAAAGACTGGTCTGCCAGGGAAAAACCTCAGCCACGGGCGCGCTCCAGTAACTCGGGTAGAAGGCCATCCAGCGCTACTTGCACGTCGCTGAGTGACTGCGCGGCATCCACCACGCGATAGCGCTGCGGGTGCGCTTCGGCGCGTTGCAGATACGCGTGACGAACCGCATCGAAGAACGCCCTGCCCTCCTGTTCGAACCGGTCCAGCCGGCCACGCGCGCTGGCGCGGGCCAGGCCGACCTCAACGGGCAAGTCGAATATCAGGGTCAGATCAGGCCGCAAGTCGCCCTGAACAAAGCGCTCAAGCTCGGCGATACGATCCTGCGGCAGGCCACGACCGCCGCCCTGATAGGCGTAGGTCGCGTCGGTGAAACGGTCACAAAGCACCACGGCACCACGGGCGAGCGCCGGGCGAATCACCTGCGCCAGATGTTGTGCACGGGCGGCGAAAACCAGCAGCAGCTCGGTGTCGGCCGCCATCCGCTCATCGCTGGGGGCCAGCAGCAATTCCCGAACACGTTCGGCAAGCGGCGTGCCGCCAGGCTCGCGGCTGAGCACCACGTCCAGCCCTGCAGCCCGCAGATGCTCGGCCAGGTACTCGCGGTTGGTGCTTTTGCCGGCGCCTTCCGGGCCTTCGAGGGTAATAAACAGGCCAGTCACGGGTGGTCCTTTCAATAGCTATTGCACAGCCGGCGCGGGCGCGGGGCTGGAGCGGTAGTCGGCGCGTCGCTTGAGCTGAAACTCGCGCACTGCTCGGTTGTGGTTGTCGAGGTCGTCGGAGAATACATGGCTGCCATCGCCACGGGCGACAAAATACAAGCTCTTGCCGTCGACCGGATGAAGCGCCGCATGGATGGCCTCTCGACCCACCATGGCAATGGGTGTGGGCGGCATACCGGCGATCATGTAGGTGTTGTAAGGCGTAGCCTCGCGCAGATGGGCGCGGGTTAATTTGCCGGTGTAACGCTCGCCCAAGCCGTAAATGACGGTGGGATCGGTCTGCAACTGCATGCCCTGTTGCAGCCGACGAACGAACACGCCAGCAATCTGCCCACGCTCTTGCGGCACGCCGGTTTCCTTCTCGATCATCGAGGCCATGATCAGCGCGTCGTAGGCGTCTTTGTAGGGCAGGTCGGCGTTGGTGTCGCGCTGTTTCCATTCTTCATCCAGCACAGCGGCCAGCCGCGCGAAGGCTTGCTTGAGCAGATCGGTATCGCTCATGCCACGGACATAGCGGTAGGTATCGGGAAAGAATCGCCCTTCAGGGAAAACGCCACGTTGACCGATGCGCTCCATGACTTGCGCATCCGTAAGCTCGGTGATGGTCTGTTCCAGTTTGATTTGCTTGGCCAAGGCCGCGCGCACCTGACGGAAATTCCAGCCTTCCACCAGCGTGAGGCTGTATTGCACGACATCGCCACGCTGCCAGAGGGTCAGCATGTCTTTAGCCGTCGCGCCTGGATTGAGCTGGTATTCACCGCTATGCAGCGCTTGCCCGGAAAGGTTGAAGCGCCAGTAAATTCGCAGCCAGAACGCGCCGTTAAGCACCCCTTCGCTTTCCAATCGATTGAGCACGCCGCCCGGCGTCGCGCCGGCTGGTACTTCCATGACGTAACCCGGTGGAACATTCAGCGTCTGTTTCAGCGCGCTGTTTTGCTGCCACACAAAGAACGCCAGCAGCAGACCAGCCAGCAGCACTCCGCCTTCCAATAGCAGCAGTAATTTTCGAATCACGAATTAGCAGTCCAGTAGGTCGCGGGCAAGGCGTTGCAGTTTACGGGTGAGCGGTCCAACGGGCCAGCGATGCGCTTGCAGCGCGCACACCGGCCAAACGCCGTACAGACTATTGCAGACGAACACCTCGTCGGCCGCCAGCAATTGCGCCTGACTGACCGCCTCGATTGCCATCTGAATGCCAAGACCTTCAGCGCGCGCCAACAGCTCGGCACGCATCACGCCGGCGACACCGGAGCGGCTTAGCTCAGGCGTGATCAGCACGCCGTCGCGGACGATAAAGAGGTTGCTGTAAACGCCTTCGATCACGCGGTCGGACACGTCCAGCATCAGCCCCTCAGCGTGCTCGCTGTCGTGCCACTCGGAGCGTGCCAGGACCTGCTCAAGCCGATTGAGGTGCTTGAGGCCGGCCAATAACGGCTGCTCTGCCAAGCGGGTGACGCACGGGAACAAGCGAATGCCCAGCTCGGCATTAACGGCCGGGTACGCTGGAAAAGAAGACGCCAGCAGGATGCGTCGCGCCTTGCCATCCGCTGGCGCCGCGTAGCCACGCAACCCCTCGCCGCGAGTGACGATGAGCTTGGCCACGCCATCGCCGACTTCGGCCGAAAAGGCCAGCAATTCGGCACGAATTAGCGTGAGGTCAGCGGAAATGAATAAGCGTGTGCAACCCTCAGCCAGTCGCGCCAGATGGCGCTCAAGCAATTGCGGGCTGCCGCGTTTGACACCGATGGTTTCGAACAGACCGTCGCCATAAGCAAGGCCGCGATCCATAACGGAAGCGGCCTCTGCTGGGCGCCCATCGACCCAGCTCAACATCACTCGGTGAACCGGCGGAACACCAGAGAGCCGTTAGTGCCGCCAAAGCCGAACGAGTTGGACACCACGATATCGATGGGCATCTGGCGTGCTTCGTTGGCAACGAAGTCGAGGTCACAGCCTTCGTCCGGTTCTTCCAGGTTGATGGTCGGTGGTGCGACCTGATCACGAATGGCCAGCACGCTGAAGATTGCCTCCACAGCACCGGCAGCACCGAGCAGATGGCCGGTCATCGATTTGGTCGAGCTGACCGCCAACTTGTACGCGTGATCGCCGAAAACGGTTTTAACCGCTTGGGCTTCAGCCAAGTCGCCCGTAGGCGTCGAGGTGCCGTGGGCGTTGATGTATTGGACCTGGTCAGTATTGACGTTGGCATCGCGCAGGGCATTGCGGATGCAGCGCATGGCGCCGGCGCCGTCTTCGGGCGGCGAAGTCATATGGTAAGCGTCACCGCTCATGCCGAAACCGATGAGCTCGGCGTAGATATGCGCACCGCGTGCCTTGGCGTGCTCAAGTTCTTCAAGTACCAGAGCGCCGGCGCCGTCGGCGAGTACGAAACCGTCACGGCCTTTGTCCCACGGACGGCTGGCGCGGGTTGGGTCGTCGTTGCGCGTAGACATTGCCCGCGCAGCGGCAAAACCGCCAATGCCCAGACCGCAGGCGGCCATTTCAGCGCCTCCGGCGATCATCACGTCGGCTTCGCCGTAGGCAATGTTGCGCGCCGCCATGCCGATGCAATGCGTACCGGTGGTACAGGCCGTGGCGATGGCGTAGTTCGGCCCCTGCAAACCCAGGTGGATCGACAGGAAGCCGGAAATCATGTTGATGATCGAACCCGGCACAAAAAAACGGCGAAATACGCCGCGGGCCTTGGTCGAACAGGGCTTTGCAGTTGTTTTCAATGTTGGTCAGGCCGCCAATGCCTGAACCCATGGCTACGCCGATGCGCTCACGGTTGGCGTCGGTGACTTCCAGCCCGGCATCACGCACCGCTTGAAAGCTGGCTGCGAGCCCGTACTGAATGAACAGGTCAATTTTGCGAGCATCTTTGGCCGAGAGGTATTCCTCGACGTTGAAGCCTTTCACCGAACCACCGATACGGGTGGAAAAGGCAGAAAGGTCCGTATGCTCGATCAGGCCAATACCGCTTTGGCCGGCCAAAATGCCCTGCCAGCTGCTTGGAACATCGGTACCCAGGGGCGACAACATGCCCATACCGGTGACCACGACGCGTCTACGCGACACAGCAATCTCCTCTTATGCGTTTACACAGCGTCCGACGGACGCTTAAAGAAAAAACCGCACGCCTTGTGGGCAGTGCGGCTTTTCCAGGTCGGGAGTCGACGATTACGGGTTATTACGCGTGAGCGGTAACGTAATCGATAGCTTCCTGAACGGTGGTGATTTTTTCGGCTTGCTCGTCCGGGATTTCGGTTTCGAATTCCTCTTCCAGAGCCATCACCAGTTCAACGGTGTCAAGAGAGTCGGCACCCAGGTCTTCGACGAAGGAAGCGCTGTTGGTTACTTCCTCTTCCTTGACGCCAAGTTGCTCGGCAACGATTTTCTTGACGCGTTCTTCGATGGTGCTCATACCTTGTTTTCACTCCTAATGAACAAATCCAGGCAGCTGGTCTGTGTGTAAGTGTATAGAAAGGGTTTTGCGCATTTCAAGCTGAATGCCGTAGCCCTTCTGGGTCACTCCAACGATATGTCTATAAACCAGTTGCAGCTTTATAACGGATTTTAGACAGCTCGTATGACAGTTTTCCGCAGGGCGGCGTCACATTCAACTCATATACATTCCGCCATTCACCGGAATAGTAGCCCCGGTCACGTAAGCTGCGCCATCGGAAGCCAGGAAAGACACCACGTTAGCGATCTCTTCGGCCTGGCCCAAACGGCCCAGCGGAATCTGTGCCTGAAGCGCTTCACGCTGTGCTTCGGGCAGCTCGCGGGTCATATCGGTGTCAATAAAACCTGGCGCAACCGAGTTAACGGTAATCGCCCGCGAACCTACTTCACGCGCCAGGGCACGACTGAAACCTTCCAGCCCGGCCTTGGCTGCCGCGTAGTTTACCTGCCCGGCGTTGCCCATGGCGCCCACCACCGAACCGATATTAATAATTCTGCCCCAGCGCGCCTTGGTCATGCCGCGCAGGACCGCTTTGGTGACGCGATACAGGCTGCTGAGATTGGTGTTGATAACGTCGTGCCATTCTTCATCTTTCATACGCAGCATCAAGTTGTCGCGGGTGATGCCAGCGTTGTTGACGACGATAAGCGGTGCGCCGAACTGCTTCGAAATGGCGTCCAGCACGGTGCTTACCGACTCGTCACTGCCAACATCAAGGACCAGGCCAGCGCCCTCGATGCTGTTGGCTTTGAAGTACTCGGTAATTTTCGCAGCACCCGATTCAGACGTAGCGGTACCCACAACGGTTGCGCCCTGACGGCCCAATTCAAGGGCGATGGCCTGCCCAATACCACGACTGGCGCCGGTGACCAGCGCGACCTTTCCTTGCAGACTCATGGAAGCTTCTCCTAATCAGGCCAGCGCCGCGCGGGTGGCGGCGTAGGCGTCTGGGGTGTCGAGATTGTAAGTGTTGATGCCTTTGACGCAGCGCTTGTTCAAACCCGACAACACTTTGCCAGGACCGCACTCGACCAGATTGGTCACGCCCGCCTCGGACAGCCGCACGATGGACTCAACCCAACGAACCGGGTTGTAAAGCTGGGCAAGCAAGTCGCGTTTGAGCACTTCCAGGTCGTCGACCACGGCCGCGCTGACGTTTTGTACCAGCGCAATTTGCGGCGCTTTCCAGGCGATGGCAGTAACCGACTCGGCGAACTGCTCGGCCGCCGGACGCATTAACGCGCAGTGCGACGGCACACTGACCGGCAACGGCATTGCACGCTTGGCGCCACGGGCTTTGCACGCCTCGATGGCGCGCTCCACCGCTGCAGCCGAGCCGGCAATTACCACTTGGCCTGGCGCATTGAAGTTCACCGCGCTAACCACATCACCCTGCGCCGCTTCGGCGCAAGCCGCCAAGACGTCAGCATCTTCCAGCCCGAGAATGGCTGCCATGCCGCCCTGCCCGGCCGGAACCGCTTTCTGCATCAACTGACCACGACGTTCGACCAGTTTCACCGCATCAGCAAATTCCAGGCTGCAAGCGGCGACCAGCGCCGAGTACTCGCCCAGACTGTGCCCGGCGACAAATGCCGGGCGCGCGCCGGATTCGGCCAACCAGACACGCCACAGCGCAACCGAAGCGGCCAGAATGGCGGGCTGGGTTTTGTCGGTTTGATTGAGGTTTTCTTCAGGCCCGGTCTGGGTCAGCGCCCAGAGGTCATAACCCAAAGCTTCAGAAGCTTCGGCAAAGGTATCAAGCACCAGCGGTTGCTGTGCGCCATGCTCGGCCAGCATTCCCAGAGACTGTGAGCCTTGGCCTGGGAAGACGAATGCGAGGGATGCAGACATGTTGAACGGTCCCTAATGGTCTTATCGTCGGGAGAATTACGCACGAGCAAGTCGTGCCTAACAAACTGACAGTTGGATGACAGGCCACCGACTGCAGTCACATCGGCGGTTACGCATTACAACAACAGATGTTCGAGACGCCCATGCAGGCGCTGGGGTAGATCTTCGCGTACTTCCATGACCGCTCGGCGAATGGCGCTTTCGAAGCCTTCTGGCCCTGCAGCGCCATGGCTTTTTACCACGATGGCCTGCAAACCGAGAAAACTGGCGCCGTTATGTCGCGCGGGCGCAAGTTCGCCTTGCAACCGTTTGAGGACAGGTAACGCCAGCGATCCAATCAGTCGAGAGCCGAGGTTCTGCTTGAACAGCGCCTCCATCCGCGCCGAGATCATCGACGCCAGCCCCTCGCTGGATTTCCAGCAGAATATTGCCAACAAAACCGTCGCAAACCACTACATCCGCCTCGCCACGATACAGGCCGTCGCCCTCGATAAAACCGATGTAGTTCAATTCAGCGACCGGCTGCAAAAGACTCGCCGCCAGTTTCACCTGCTGATTGCCTTTGACGTCTTCGGTGCCCACGTTCAATAGCGCAATGCGAGGACGCACTACACCAAGCGCTTCGGCCGCTACGGCGCCCATCACGGCAAACTGGTAAAGATGTTCAGCGCTGCAATCGACGTTTGCGCCCAGGTCCAGCAACTGGCAATGGCCGCGCTGGGTTGGGATGGCCGTCATCATTGCCGGACGGTCGATACCGGGCAGCGTCTTTAATAAATAACGCGACAACGCCATCAGCGCGCCAGTATTGCCGGCGCTGACGCACGCTTGCGCGCGACCGTCTCGCACCAACTCCAGCGCCACGCGCATTGAAGAGTCGGGCTTGCTGCGCAACGCCTGGGCAGGACGATCATCCATCGCGATGACCTCGCTGGCCTGCTCAAGATGCAGACGAGCGCGATCGACAGCCGGATGGCGTGCGATGAGTTCATTCAGTAAAGAGGTTTGGCCGACGAGGACCAGGTGTAACGAGGGGGAATTCAGCCAAGCAAGCAATGCAGGCTGGAACAATGCTGTGGGGACCGAAGTCCCCACCCATTGCGTCAATCGCGATGATCGGAGCGGACAAGGATTACTCGTCAGCGCCCTTGTCGATCACTTTACGGCCACGGTATACGCCTTCTGGCGATACGTGGTGACGCAGGTGAACTTCACCGGTGCTCTTCTCTACGGAGAGAGTTGCAGCGTCGAGAGCGTCGTGCGAACGACGCATATCGCGTGCGGAGCGGGATTTTTTGTTCTGCTGAACAGCCATAATTAATAACTCCTAAACGTTTGGGTCACGCTTTAACTGTGCCAATACACTGAACGGGTTGGACCGCGATACCTCGTCCTCGCTCGGTTCAGGCTCTTCAAGGCCTGCCGGTTGCTGGCAATCTTCTGGATCATGCATAGGGACGATGGGCAAGGCGAGCAACAGCTCCTCCTCGATCAACGCCGGCAGATCCAATGGATCCTCACCCAATTCCAGCACGTCGTAGCCTTGCGGCACAGACTGGGTATTCCCACCTTCTTTCACCACAGCGTAACTGCACTCGCTGTGTATAGGCAGGGCGACCAGCTCCAGACAACGCTGACAAACCATCTTGACCTCAACGTCGATCGAGCTATGCATCACTGGCGATCTGCGCTCATCGCGTTCGAAAACAAACTTCGCACGGACGACACCGACATCGTCGGAAAGCGGATCGCAGAGACGCTGCAAACTGGCTAGCGGCAGCTCACCTTCAAGGGTGGCACCACGATCTGCCAGTTTGCGCGGATCAACGTGAGGAGGAATCGGGCCATTCAACATAGGCGCAGCATTCTAGGGATGCACCCCTGCTCTGTCAAAGGGAAATTCAGCCTGGGCGCCAAGGGGTTGGCTGAGTAGAATCGCAGCGATTACAAAGGAATAGCCATGCCCTCGCTCCTCCTCGCCTCAAGCTCTGCCTACCGTCGCGAGCTGTTGTCCCGACTTCGCTTGCCCTTTACATGTGCGAGCCCGGATATCGACGAAACGCGCCTTCCCGACGAAACACCCCAAGCTTCTGGTGCTGCGCCTGGCGGAACAAAAAGCCAGAGCGCTTGCCGAGCACTATCCGCACCACCTGATTATCGGTTCGGACCAAGTGGCCGTACTAGGTGATGAGGTGCTCGGCAAACCCCACGACTTCGCTCGCGCCCATCGCCAACTCAGCAACGCCAGCGGTAAGAGCGTGACATTTCTTACCGGACTGGCCCTGCTCAATAGCGAAAGCGGAATCTGCCAGGTCGACCACGTGCCGTTCACGGTGCACTTTCGGGAGCTCGACGCTGAGCGCATCACGCGTTACCTGGAAGCAGAGCAGCCGTATGACTGCGCCGGCAGCTTCAAGGCCGAAGGACTGGGCGTTAGCCTTTTCCGCGCCACCGAAGGCAGCGACGCGACGAGCCTGATCGGTTTACCGCTGATTCGCCTGGTGGACATGCTGCTGAAGGAAGGCGTGAGCATTCCCTAACGCCTTCCTTTATATAGGGTTTGAAAAGCATCGCGGCTGAAGTCGCTCCCACGGAAACCGAAGTCACTGCAGGAGCGGCTTCAGCCGCGATTAATGCACAAGAAGCGTTAGCGATCAGCGCAAGGTCGGCCCGGAAAAGCCCATCCACATGGCGGCATGTTCCGCCACGCTGGCGCCCAACTTCTTGGCGAAGCGGTCGAACGGCGTTTCTTGCACGGTGTAATCCACCAATTCCTTCTCGCCGATCACGTCACGCGCTACGGAACTGGTGTTGCCCAGGCCATCGATCAAGCCCAACTGCAGCGCTTGCTCGCCACTCCAAATCAAGCCGGAAAACAGCTCCGGGTGCTCAGCGTCTTTCAAACGGTCACCACGACCTTGCTTCACAGCAGCGATGAATTGCTTGTGCGTGGTGGTCAGCACGCCCTGCCAGAACTCAGTTTCCTGTGCCTTCTGCGGCTGGAACGGATCGAGAAATGCCTTGTGCTCGCCTGAGGTGTAAACACGGCGATCAACGCCGAGCTTTTCCATGGTGCCGACAAAGCCGAACGTCGCCGCCGTCACCCCAATCGAGCCAACCAAGCTGGACTTATCGGCATAAATCGCATCAGCGGCGCTGGCGATGTAATACGCACCTGAAGCACCCAAGTCAGCGATTACGGCGTACACCTTGATGTCCGGGTGCTCACCGCGCAGACGGCGGATTTCGTCATAAACATAACCGGACTGCACCGGACTGCCGCCTGGGCTGTTGATACGCAGGACGATGCCCTTGGTATTCGCATCTTCAAAGGCAGAGCGCAAGCTTCCGACAATATTGTCGGCACTGGCCGCTTCTTGGTCCGCAATCATCCCGCGAATTTCGATAACTGCGGTATGAGCCGCGCTGCGCGAGCCGCCGCTTTTGGAAAAATTCAGCGCCGGCGAAAACAGCGCCAGGGCCCCAAACAGATAAATAAAGGTCAGCGCCTTGAAGAAAATGCCCCAGCGCCGAGCCCGACGCTGTTCCTGCACGCTGGCCAGCAGGGTTTTCTCCAGCAACTTCCAGCTTTTGTCGTCATTCAACTCGTTCGACATATTCACTCGCCCCTAGCGTTGGTCGAGCGTCGCGCGATTCCAACCAGGCGCGCAGCTCGGAAAAATGTTCGATCTTCAGTCGCGGACCACACTGACTCAGCGTTTCCAGCGTTTGCGCACCGTACCCAACAGCCACCGAATCCATACCAGCCCGGCGCGCCATTTCCAGGTCAAAAACCGAATCGCCGACCATCAAGGCGCGCTCCGGCGGCACACCGCAAAACGCAAGAATCTGTTCCAGCATCAGCGGCTCCGGCTTGCTCGCGGTTTCGTCGGCGCAGCGGGTGATGTCGAAAAACTCGCTCCAACCTTGATCGGCCAGCACACGGTCAAGGCCGTGCCGCCCTTTCCCTGTCGCTACCGCCAGTTGATACCCGGCCTCACGAAACGCCGTCATCGCCTCCGCCACGCCGGGAAACAGCGCAGACGGGGTTGATTCAAGCTTGAGGTAGTTCTCGCTGTAGGACTGGCGATAGCGATGGGCTAAATCTGCATCCTTTAGATCGGGATACAGCGCCACCACTACTTCGGGCAAACCCAAGCCAATGATGGCTTTCAACTCGGTGTCGCTGCGCGGTGGCAAATCACATTCGCGAGCCGCCTGGTGCAGCGCTGCCACGATACGACCGATGGAATTCACCAGAGTGCCGTCCCAGTCGAAGATCAGCAGCTGGTAATCAGACACTCAAACGCTCCACGGTTTTGCGCCACATATCGTCGACCGGCGCTTCCAACTTCAATACGCCACCTTCAGGCAGCGGCACGTGCAATTCATAGGCGTGTAAGAACAGACGCTTCCCACCCAAATCACGGATCTCGCGGGTGAAATCGTCGTCACCATATTTGGAGTCGCCTGCGATGCAATGCCCGGCATGTTTGGCATGCACGCGAATCTGGTGGGTACGGCCAGTTACAGGCTTGGCTTCCACCAACGTGGCGAATTCGCCGAAGCGGCGCAGCACGCGGAACAGCGTCAGCGCCTCTTTCCCTTCTTCGTTGATTTCCACCATGCGCTCACCGGAACGCAGGTTGCTCTTGAGCAGCGGCGCATTCACTTGCTTCTTCGCGGTCGCCCAATGCCCGCGCACCAACGCCATGTAACGCTTGTCGACGCCGTCTTTGCGCAGCGCCTCATGCAGATGGCGCAGCATGCTGCGTTTTTTGGCAATCATCAGCAGGCCAGAGGTGTCACGGTCCAGCCGGTGCACCAACTCAAGATCCTTACAGTCTGGGCGCAACTGGCGGAAGGCCTCGATCACCCCGTAATTCAAGCCGCTGCCGCCGTGAACGGCGATGCCGGCCGGCTTGTTAATCACGATCAGGGCTTTGTCTTCGAACACAATCGACGCTTCCAGGCGCTGCAGCAGCCCCTGCGCCAGCGGCACTTCTTCATCAGGCTCGGACAAGCGCAAAGGCGGCACGCGAACGATGTCGCCTGCCTGCAATTTGTATTCGGGTTTGATCCTTCCTTTATTCACGCGAACTTCGCCTTTACGCAAAATTCGGTAAATCAAGGTTTTCGGCACTCCTTTGAGGCGAGTGCGCAGAAAGTTATCGATTCGCTGACCGGCAAGTTCCGGTTCAACCTCGAGCAGCTGGACGCCGGAGGTCGGAGGGGTGGGTTCTGTCATGGCCGCGATCATAACAATTTTTTATTGATTTGAAGCACTTAATCATTGCTGCTATAGTCCCGAACGCCGCCAAAAGCGGCCCGGTTGCGGATGTTTGCCCACCTTTGCAAGCCCCTCCCGTGTGCAACGTAATTCTGGACGTAAGGCCGTCCCACGGAATATTCAAAGATAGATGGCTGAAAAGGGCCACGAATATTCCGGAAATAACGCCTTGAGCCATGACGCGCTAACTACCCTCGGGGAAGTTAGCGGTAAATGCCAACCCGCTGCAGATTCTGCGAGCGGCACCCGATTTTCAGCGATACGTGTAGGGTGGAGATGCACAACCTCGGACTGCGTAGCTTTAGAAGACGTGTTATTTCGTCCGCTACCGATGGTTGATTCCTCCTCCTGACCAAGTGCTTGTTTCACAACAGCAAGCAGGAGACGTCTGTCGCCACCCCGGCCCCGTTGGCCGGCGTTGTTAGACATGGAACGACTTACAACCGTTTCTGACGAGCCCTGACACCGACCCTGAGAGTCGTGTGTGCCGAACGCCGTTTCCGGCAGCCCGGAAACCGACGGTACTACATGAAAAGAATGCTGATTAACGCGACTCAACCTGAAGAGTTGCGTGTCGCACTGGTAGATGGTCAGAAACTCTACGACCTCGATATTGAATCGGGCGCTCGTGAGCAGAAAAAGGCCAACATCTACAAAGGCAAAATCACCCGCATCGAACCTAGCCTTGAAGCCGCTTTTGTTGATTTCGGCTCCGAGCGCCACGGTTTCTTGCCCCTCAAAGAAATTTCCCGCGAATACTTCAAGAAAGCACCTGAAGGCCGCGTCAACATTAAAGAAGTGTTGAGCGAAGGCCAGGAAGTTATCGTTCAAGTTGAAAAAGAAGAACGTGGTAACAAGGGCGCCGCCCTCACCACGTTTATCAGCCTGGCCGGTCGTTATCTGGTGCTGATGCCGAACAACCCGCGTGCCGGTGGCATCTCGCGCCGCATCGAAGGCGAAGAGCGCAACGAACTGCGTGAAGCCTTGAACGGTCTGGTCGCGCCAAGCGACATGGGCCTGATCGTGCGCACTGCCGGGCTTGGCCGCAGCAGCGAAGAAATGCAATGGGACCTCGATTACCTGCTGCAACTGTGGAGCGCGATCAAAGAAGCATCGCTGGACCGCTCCGCTCCATTCCTGATCTATCAAGAAAGCAACGTCATCATTCGCGCCATCCGCGACTACCTGCGCCAGGACATCGGCGAAGTATTGGTCGACAGCGTCGAAGCTCAGGAAGAAGCGCTCAGCTTTATCCGCCAGGTGATGCCGCAGTACGCCAGCAAGATCAAGCTGTACGAAGACAGCGTGCCGCTGTTCAACCGTTTCCAGATCGAAAGCCAGATCGAAACCGCCTTCCAGCGTGAAGTGAAGTTGCCGTCCGGCGGCTCCATCGTCATCGATCCAACCGAAGCCCTGGTGTCCATCGACATCAACTCGGCGCGCGCCACCAAAGGCAGCGACATCGAAGAAACCGCGCTGCAAACCAACCTTGAAGCCGCTGAAGAAATCGCGCGCCAACTGCGCCTGCGTGATATCGGCGGCCTGATCGTTATCGACTTCATCGACATGACGCCTGCGAAAAATCAGCGCGCTGTGGAAGAGAAAGTCCGCGAAAGCCTCGAAGCAGATCGCGCCCGTGTTCAAGTGGGTCGCATCTCGCGCTTCGGTCTGCTGGAAATGTCCCGTCAGCGTCTGCGCCCTTCCCTTGCCGAAGGCAGCGGTATCGTCTGCCCGCGTTGCAACGGTCAAGGCATCATCCGTGACGTTGAGTCGCTGTCGCTGGCAATTCTGCGCCTGATCGAAGAAGAAGCTCTGAAAGACCGCACCGCCGAAGTTCGCGCTCAAGTGCCGATTCCGGTTGCTGCGTTCCTGCTTAACGAGAAGCGCAACTCGATTACCAAAATCGAACTGCGTACTCGCGCCCGCATCGTGATTCTGCCGAACGACCATCTGGAAACGCCGCACTTCGAAGTGCAGCGAATCCGTGACGATAGCCCTGAAGCTCAGACCTCCCAGTCGAGCTACGAAATGGCTGCCGCCGAAGTGGAAGAAGTCGCGCAAACAGCTGCGACTCGCACCCTGGTTCGCCAGGAAGCCGCCATCAAGGCCACCCCGCAACGCGCCGCACCGACGCCTGTCGCTACCGAGCAACCTGTTGCCGCCGCTGAACCAAGCCTGTTCCGTGGCCTGGTGAAGTCGCTGGTCAGCCTGTTCGCCGGCAAGGAAGAAGAAAAGCCGGTTGTTGTTGAGAAGAAAACCACTGGCGACCGCCCTCAGCGCAGCGATGAGCGTCGCAACGGTCGTCAGCAGAACCGCAACCGTGGCGGCCGTCGTGACGAAGAGCGCAAGCCGCGCGAAGACCGTGGCCCACGCGAAGAACGTGCACCGCGCGAGCCCCGCGAAGAACGCGCACCGCGCGAAGCCCGCGAGCCCCGTGAGCCGCGTGAAGACCAGGCTCCCCGTGAAGAGCGCGCACCTCGCGCCCCGCGTGAAGAGCGCAAACCGCGTGAGCCACGTGCACCGCGTGAAGACCGCGCCCCACGTGAAGATCGCCCACAACGCGAACTGCGTGAGCCGCTGGACGCTCAAGGTCAGGAAACGCCGAGCGAGGAGCGCGTTGAGCGCAAACCGCGCGAAGAGCGTCAGCCGCGAGCGCCTCGTGAAGAACGCCAACTGCGCCCTGTCGCTGATGCCGCCGGTAGCGAAGAAGAGTTGCTGAACACCGACGAGCAGCACGACGACGACCAGGAACATGCCGAGGGCGGTGACCGTCCACGTCGCCGTTCGCGCGGTCAGCGCCGTCGCAGCAACCGTCGTGAGCGTCAGCGTGATGCCAACGGCAACATCATCGAAGGCAGCGAAGAAGGTAACGAAGAAGCCAGCGGCAACGCTGAAGCTCAGCGTGCCGAAGCGCCTGCCGCTGAAGTTGCCACTGCCGTAGCTGCGGCCGCCGCCGTGGCTGTCAGCGAAATCGTTGCAGACCAGCACACCGCTGAAGCTGCACCGGTTGAGCCCGCAAGCGAGCCGCAAGCCGCCGCGACCGAGCACAGCGAACCTGTTGCTGTGGTTGAAGCACCTGCGGTTGAAGCGGTCGATGAAGCGCCTGCATTTGAACCGGTTGTAGCTGAACCCGCCGTGGTTGAAGCCAGCGCCGTTGAAGGCACCACGCCTGTAGAGGCGAGCGTCAACGAAGCGCCTGCCGCTTCAGCACCGGCTTACGAAGCACCGGTTGTAGTTGAAGCTGCTCCGGCCGCCGAGGCTGCTCCCGCTCCAGCGGAAACCGCTCCGGCTCCTGTAGTTGAAGCAGTGGAAGTGGCCGTAGTTGCCGAAGTGGTAGCCGAGCCCGCTCCCGTCGTGACCAGCAATGGCCGCGCGCCGAACGACCCACGCGAAGTGCGTCGCCGTCAGCGTGAAGCCGAGCGCTTGGCTAAGGAAGCTCAAGAAGCATCGGCATCGGTGGTTGACGCCGTTGCCGCCGCCGAGCCCGTTGGCATTACCGCTCACGCGATTGCCGATGTTGAGCACACCGTGGAAGAAGAAAAAGCCAAACAGGACGACGCGGCCGAGCCTGCTCCGGTGCACGTGGCTGAGCCGGCTGTGATTGCTGACAGCAACGTCGAGGAAACCCAGGCTGACGAAACCAGCGCCGAGCTACCGGCAGCGCAGGAAGAAGTTGCCGGGAAATCCGATGAAGAAGACAAGAACGGGAACAAACCGCTCGTTTAAGCCTTCGCGCTGATTAGCGTTGTACGAAAAAGGGATGCCAAATGGCATCCCTTTTTTATTGTTCGCTGAGAGCAACCAGGTCTCGAAAGTACTCAGCTTGTCTGCGTATCACCGTCATTCCCGCGCACGCGGGAATCAGAATCGCGAGCCGGACGGTACTTGCAACCCGTTTCGCTAAACCCTGGCGTCAGTAAAAACGGGTCAAAAATTCACCGCTGCGGTACGCCTGATCGAGCCTGGATCCCCGCGTACGCGGGGATGACGGTGGTGGCTGAGCGGGTTGCGCTTTCCCCGCAAAAAATCTGATTGCCGATACATCGAATAGAAGCGAAGCAAACCCAGGCGAGAAACGCCCTCACCCCGCCCTGCGCTGCTGCGCACCATCCAACGCATCCGCTACCAGCGCATACCCATGCTCGTCATTGCGACACACCAGCCCGCCCTGCCACATGCGGCGCAGGGCCTGGCTCAGGCAGAGCTGGGAGATCGGCACTTCGGCGTCGATCAGCCTCGCATGCATTTCCTGCAAGGTCAGCGTCTGGCCTCGCTCGGTGCTTTCACACAGCACGTCGAGAATCTTCAAGCGCGGTTGGCTGCATTTCAGCCCGGCGGCGCCGAGGATGCGTTTAAAGCGCTGGTTACTGTGTTGAGCGGGCAAGCTGCTCAGGCGCGCCATTTGAGGTTGGTTCATGGTTGAACCTCGCGTTTGCTGAAAGACATCGCCACGTCGTATCCACTCGCCATTGCCAGAGCCACCCTGCCCTCGTTCGGTCTGTTCACTCGTTTCATGTGCAACTCCTTGACCCTGGCGCTCGTGGAAAAATGTGGCGCCTTATTAACAAGACGGATGAGCCGGCAAAAAACCGCAAAAGATTCTGACGATAGGTCGAAAAATTTTCCGTCCCGCTTCTGCCTCGCCACGCTGGACACATTTTCTTGCATCTGCCGGTGCGGGTTTTGCCCACGCTATCCGTCTTGTACATAGGGACGTCTGAAACCACGACTTTCCGCCCCTGCGTTTTCGTAGCGCTGTGTAGCGCTGGTCCTTTCCTCCAGTTAAGCCCTTTTTGTTTATGTCGAAAAAAACCCGCGCAAAAACCTGGTTTCTCGTGCACAGCTGGCTGGCCTTGCCGATCTGGTTTTTCCTGCTGATCGTTTGCGTCACCGGCACCCTGGCGGTGGTCAGCCAGGAAATTGTCTGGCTGGCCAACCCGGACATCCGCGCCAGCCAACCGAACGACGACGCCCAGCCGTTGAGCTACGGCCAGGTATTGGCCGCCATCCACAAAGAGCGGCCAGAGCTGGCGGTGGAATGGTTGGCCACCCCGGACGAATCGCATTTCGCGCTCACCGCCCAGGTCAGCGAACCGGGCGGCGGCACCTACCGTTTGTATATCAACCCTTACAGCGGAGCGATTCAGGGCGTCAGCCCAACGTTCGACTTCAGCGCCTTCACCCGCGCGCTGCACGGCTGGTGGCTGGTGCCGTTCACCAATGGCTATAGCTGGGGCTGGTATTTGGTATCGCTGCTCGGCCTGCCAATGCTGGTGTCGTTGATCACCGGGCTGGTGGTGTACAAGCGCTTCTGGAAAGGCTTCTTCACCCCGCGCCTGCGTTTTAACCAAGGCGCGCGAATTTTCTGGGGCGACTTCCATCGCCTGAGCGGCATCTGGTCGATCTGGTTTATCGCGGTCATTTCCATCACCGGCACTTGGTTTCTGATCCAGGCGCTGCTGTCCGATTTGCACATCTCGATCTCGAGCGAAGGCCCGCCCGCTTTTGTCTCCCGCCAGGACGTACCCGTGAGCGCAGACGGCCTGGCGCCGCCGCAACTGAGCCTGGATCAAATCACCGCCATCGCCGCGTCGCAAATTCCCGGCCTCGACATCAGCTTTATCACCCTGCCCGAAGACGCCTTCAGCCATTACAGCGTCGGCGGGCGCGGCTGGTATCCGTTGATGTATCAAACCGCCGAGATCAACCCGTACACCGGCGCGGTAGCCGGTGCCAATTTGCTGCAAGACCGCAGCGCGCTGGAGTTCGTCACCGAGTCGATGCGCCCACTGCACACCGGCGATTTCGGCGGGATATGGATCAAACTGATCTGGTTTTTCTTCGGTTTGGTGCTGAGCATGATGGTGCTCAGCGGCTTGCTGATCTGGAGTAAACGCACCGTGCAAGCCACCGCCAACCTGGCCAAACGAACGCAGCGGGTTCGTCCGGATGCTGCCGCCACGCTTACCCCGGCGTCGGAGGTGCAGCCATGAACAAAGCCATCACTGCGCCACGCCGCCAACCAGCCCTGCAGCGCCTGTGGCACAAATACCGCTTTCATCTGAATATTTTGCTGGTGTTGATTCCGCTGGGTTTCATGCCCGCTTACTTGCAAAACGCGGCGATGTTTCGCGGCACATTAGGGCTGGGTGAGCGCGACATCGGCGAGTTCACCCTCGGTCCGTGGTCTGCCCGTGTGGCCGAGTGGCACATCGGCGACCCGGAAGCCGAAGGCCAGGCCGGCAACATGAAGGAATTCACCGTTGCGCTGTGTGAGCGCTGCTTGCCGCAGGTAAAAGCGGCTTACTTGCGCATCGGCAAACCGCGCAGCTTGCGCACCGCCGGCGCGTTGCTGTCGGGCAGCCCGTACCGGCTGATGGCCGAAGTGGTGGTGCCGCGCAACACCACGGCCGGCAGCGAGTTGTGGCTGACCGTCGAAGGCTGGGACGGCAGCGTGCACCAGACCGCCATCCCACTCGCCACCGCCTCGCCCTCACTGGTGAGTTGGCTAGAACGCCAACCCGGAGCCCGCCCATGAACCGCGCCCTGCCTTTGCTACTCGCCAGCCTTGCACTCGGCCTGAGCCCCCACACGCAAGCCCATGGTCTGTATTGCCAGTGCCAGCCTGTGGCCGACGGGCAAGTGCGGTGCAACGGCGGTTTGTCAGACGGCACCGCCCTGCCCGGCGCCGCGCTGGATGTGATTGGCTACGATGAAAAGCCACTGATCACCGGCAAGCTGGGCGAGGATTCGAGCTTCACCTTCCCCCGCCCCGATGGCGAGTTTTACGTGCTGATGGAACTGGGTCCTGGCCATACGGTAGAGGTCGATCACACCGACATCCCAGCGCCATAACTCCACCCATCAGCCGAGTCCGACGCCAGTAAGCACACGGTGCGCGCAGCAGGTAGAATGCGCGCCGTTTCCATGGGTTCCCTAACCCCATCGATCAAAAAGGTCCTGCTTATGTCCCTGATTTCTGCCGACCGTCGGCGTGGCGCGCTGACGTTTCTGGTGCTGTTCCACATCGTCATCATCATTGCCAGCAACTACCTGGTGCAGCTGCCGATCACCCTGTTCGGCTGGCACACGACGTGGGGCGCGTTCAGTTTCCCGTTTATTTTCCTGGCCACCGACCTCACCGTGCGCTTGCTTGGTAAAGGTCCGGCGCGCCTGGTAATCGCTCAGGTGATGGTGCCGGCTCTGGTGGTCTCGTACATCGTCTCGGTGCTGTTTCAGGAAGCCAGCTTTCGCGGCGTAAACGCGCTGCTGGAATTCAACGAATTCGTGCTGCGCATTTCGCTGGCCAGCTTCCTCGCCTACGCCCTCGGGCAGATTCTCGACATTCAGGTTTTCGACCGTTTGCGCCAACTGCGCCAATGGTGGGTGGCGCCCACGGTGTCGACCATCTTCGGCAACCTGCTCGACACCTTCGTGTTCTTCGCCGTCGCCTTCTGGCACAGCAGCAATCCGTTTATGGCCGAGCACTGGGTGGAAATCGCCACGGTCGACTACGGCGTGAAGCTGACCATCAGCCTGCTGCTGTTCGTGCCGCTGTATGGCGTGTTGCTCAATGCCATCTTGCGCGTACTTGCGGGCCGCCCGGCCCGCTAAATCCTGCGCTCTTATCGAGGCTAAAGCCTCTCCTACAGGTCCGAGCGGTCACTGTGGGAAAGGCTTTAGCCTCGATTCCTTGCGTCTCGACCATGGCTTTTCGCCAGCCGCGCGCTTTTGGCCCGCCCATAAATTTTGTGCACAATCCTAAATAAAATTGTTCCACATCCTGTCCACAAGTGATTATGATCGGCACATTCTGACCAGGTAGACAGATTTTTCATCCTGGCGGACAGAGGGTCACTGACCCTCGTGAGCCCATGACCGAATAAAAACAATTGGCAGGCGCAACTATGACTACACCCGATAGCTCCACCCGCTCGGACCTCATCTACGGTCTCAACGACCGCCCGCATTTCAGTGCCGCGTTGTTCGCCGCCCTGCAACACGTTCTCGCCAGCTTCGTTGGCATCATCACCCCCACCCTGATCATTGGCGGCGCCCTGGGCCTGCAGAGTGAAGTGCCGTACCTGATCAGCATGGCGTTATTCGTCTCTGGGCTGGGTACGTTCATTCAGGCGCGGCGCTTCGGCCCGGTAGGCTCTGGCCTGTTGTGCTTGCAAGGCACCAGCTTCGCCTTTATCAGCGTGATTCTCAGCGCCGGTTTCATGGTGAAGTCACGCGGTGGCGGCACGGATGAAATTCTCTCGACGATTTTCGGCGTGTGCTTTTTCGCCGCCTTTATCGAAGTCACGCTCAGCCAGTTCATTGGCAAGCTGCGCAAGCTGATCACCCCGGTGGTGACCGGCACCATCATTACCTTGATGGGCCTGTCGCTGATCAAAGTGGCCGTTACGGACATGGCTGGCGGCTTCGGTGCAGCAGACCTCGGCGCCATGAGCAACCTGGGCCTGGCCTTTCTGGTGCTGGCGATCATCGTGGTGTTGAACCGGTTCGACGTTCCGATTCTGCGCCTGTCCGCCATTATCATTGGCCTGGGCATCGGCTTTGTCGTGGCGTGGGCTTTGGGCAAGGTCGACTTCGCCGCCATGCCGGACGTCGCCGCCGTCAGCATTCCGGTGCCGTTCAAGTACGGGTTCTCGTTTGACCTGTATGCCTTTATTCCCGTCGCGGTGATCTTCCTGATTACCCCGCTGGAAGCCGCTGGCGACCTTACCGCCAACTCGATGATTTCCCAGCAGCCAGTGCGCGGCCCTGTCTACATCCGCCGCATCAAGTCGGGCTTGCTTGCCGACGGCCTCAACTCGGCCATGGCCGCTGTGTTCAACAGCATGCCGATGGTGACGTTCGCGCAGAACAACGGCGTCATCCAGCTAACCGGCGTGGCCAGCCGCTACGTGGCGTACTTCATTGCCGCCCTGCTGGTGCTGTTGGGCTTGTTCCCGGTAGTAGGCGCGGTGTTGCAGCTGATGCCAAAACCGGTACTTGGCGGCGCCACCTTGATTATGTTCGGCACCGTGGCGGTGGCTGGTATCAAGATTCTCTCCGAAGCCGGTCTGCACCGTCGCAACATGCTCATCGTGTCGATTTCGCTCGGCCTGGGCCTGGGCGTTGCGGCCGTTCCGGAAGTGCTGCGCGAGTTGCCAAGCGCGCTGCATAACATCTTCGAATCGCCAATTACCGTCGGTGCCTTTGCCGCCATCCTGCTGAATATCTTCCTGCCGGAAGAGTACCTGGACGAAGTGGACGAGCATGAGTTCGATCCCGAGGCGTCGATTGTCGAAGTGATGCAAAACCCTAGCGACGACGACATCGCCCTCGACCAGGCGCGCGCGGCCAAAGCCAGCCTGCAAAGCTGACGCGCCCGCCTCGCCCCGTTCAACCTGAACGCTGCACAGCGTCCGCACCTCGCCAGGGTCGGGCGTTGTGCGGTGTCTGGGCTGCAAGAGCTGCACTACCCTCACTAAAAACAACAAGGAAAACCCCATGAACCTGAAGCGTTTGCCGCACTGCCTCGCGCTGTCTGCCGGTCTGTTCACTGGTAGCCAGGCTGCGTTGGCGGATGACCTGCTGCAATGGCAGAACAACAGCCTGACCTACCTGTATGGCCAGGATTTCAAGGTCAACCCTGAAATCCAGCAAACCGTCACCTTCGAGCACGCCGACGGCTGGAAGTACGGTGACAACTTCCTGTTTATCGACAAGATTTTCTACAACGGCAAAGCCGACTCGGGCGTGGGCAACAACACCTACTACGGTGAATTCAGCCCGCGTTTCTCGTTGAGCAAAATTACCGGCGAAAAGATCAGCTTCGGCCCGGTCAACGACGTGTTGCTGGCCTTCACCTATGAATTCGGCGAGGGCGATGTGGAGTCGTACCTGGTAGGCCCGGCGTTCGACCTGAACATCCCCGGCTTCGACTTCTTCCAGCTCAACTTCTACAACCGCCAAACCGATGGCAACCGCCCTGGCGATGACGTTTGGCAGATCACCCCGGCGTGGAGCTACACCATTCCAGTTGGCGGCTCGGACATCCTGATCGACGGTTTCATGGACTGGGTGGTCGACAACGACGAGAACGCGCGCGGCACGTACCACGCCAACCTGCACTTCAACCCACAGATCAAATACGACCTGGGCAAAGCGTTGCATTGGGGCGAAAAGCAGCTGTACGTCGGTATCGAGTACGACTACTGGAAAGACAAATACGGCATCGACGACGACAGCTTCCTCGGCGACGAGATTCTGCAAGGCACCGACCAGAACACCGCGAGTCTGCTGGTGAAGGTGCACTTCTAAACCGGTTTCGGGGTGGCAGACGGCTGCTGGGTAGGCAGAGTTGTTCGTCATCCCGAAAGCTAAAGCTCGAGGCTAAAGCCTCTCCTACAAGGACGTGTTTGCTCCTGTGGGAGAGGCCTTAGCCTCGAGCTTTTGATCTAAGGATCGTTCGTCATCGCAACGCAAAAAACTCGAGGCTAAAGCCTCTCCTACAAGGACGTGTTTGCTCCTGTGGGAGAGGCTTTAGCCTCGAGCTTTTGTTCTAAAAAAAGGGCGAGTCGCATGCAGCGACCCGCCCTTTCACGTTAACCGACGACGGATGAGCGCCGGTTAACGACCACCTGCTGTGCCGGTGTTAGCTGGCACGCGCCATGTTGCGCAGGGCTTTCACCTGATCGTGGTTGCGCTGTACGCCTTGGCGTTGTTTTTCAACGATGCTGCGTACGTTCGACGGCAGCTCTTTTTCCAGCGCTTCGTTGTAGTGCTTCAGGGCCACGTCTTCGCCGCGCTCGCATTCGTTGAGAATGGCGGTTTCGCTATGACCGGTGAGTGCGCTTTTCAGGTTCACCCAACCGCGGTGCAGATCGCCCGTGGTGCTGGTGCTGGTTTCCGGGTCGCCGCCCAGGCTGCGCACCAGTTGCTGTAGCTCGCTGGCCGCAGCCGCACATTCCGCGGCGCGCTGGCTGAACAAGCCTTTGAGTTCGGCATTTTCAACGTCGTTCGCGCACTCACGGAAGCCTTTCTCACCGTCTTTGCTGGTCTCGATCAGGTTGTTGAGTACCGAGATAGTGTCTTTGCTTTCCATGGTCAAAATCCTCTTTTGGCGAGCAGCGTCACGCTGCAGGTTGTTGGCCGATGTGCCCGTTTGGGCTTTATCGACCGCTCGCAAAAATGGACGTGACCCGTTGCGTAAAGGTTCAGCACATTCGCCGACCGGTACGCGCAAGCGGCAACCGACAACCGCGCTAAAACGCAGGCGGGGCGCGGCGTCTAACCGCTTGTCAGGGCCGCAGGTTTACTCTGCCGGCTTGGCTTTCTGGCGCTTGAGAAAGTCGACTTTCCATTGCTCCAGGCCCATAAATTCCGAGTCGAGATTGGCCTCGACCTGGTACTTGTCTTTGAGCGCAGCGATGGCCTCGTGTTGCTCGGCGAGAAACTGGTCAAAGCGCTGAATCAGCTCGGGATGCTTGCTGCTCGACAAGTGAAACGTGCCGCGCGTGAACGGCAGTTTGGAATCGAACACCAACGCACCGGGGCGGGCGCGAATGTTGTCGAGGTAATAGGTGGCGACCACCACGTTGAAGTAGGCGCCGTCGGCTTGTTTCTTCAGCGCCAGCTTGATCATCGCGGGCAAATCGTCGCCTTCAATCAGGCGCGTTTGCTTGGCCTCGATGCGAGTTTGATAGGCCCATGGCGTCCAGCCGTTAACGATGGCCAGCCGCTGCAAAGTATCAACGCCCTGCCCCTGCTGCTTGGGCGGCACTAGCACGCCATCGACGTAATTCACCACGGCCTGGCTATAACGCAGGTTTTTGCCGGCCTTTTGTTCTTGCGCCCAGGTGCTGTTGTCCGGGTATTTGAAATCGACTTCGCCCTGTAACAACGCCGGCAGCAAACGCTCGACCGGCAACGGGCGGTATTCCAACTGCACGCCGGCTTTGGCGGCGAATAGGTCCAGCACCTCGCGGGCAAAGCCGGAATAGTTGCCTTGTTTATCGGTGGCGTAATGGGGCAAGAACGGCGTGTTTTCCACGCCGACGACATAGGTTTGGGCGTGGGCGCTGGTGGTGATTAATAGCGCGGCGATGGCGGTGTAAACGAGCTTCGGTTTCACGGCAGTTTTCCTGTTTTTGTTTTTGTGAAGGGACGGCACCCTGCGCGCCAGCAGGATCAATGGTGTTTCCAGGAATCGAGGCTAAAGCCTCTCCCACAAGGGCAGCTCGGGCCTGTAGGAGAGGCTTCAGCCTCGAGCTTTTCATTCCCCGTATTGGCAGTTCAGCCGCCAGTCATGCTCATAAACCGCAGCACTTGCACTTGCTCGGCTTGGTCGAAGTGATGGCGTTCGGGCTTCAGTTGCAGGGCGTTAACCAGCGCCTGACGCAAGCGCTCGCTGTCACCGGGATGGGCACGCATCAGGCCCTTCAAATCGAGGGCGCCTTCGTGGCCGAGGCACAGCACCAGCTTGCCTTCGGCGGTCACGCGCACGCGGTTGCAGTCGCCACAGAAGTTGTGGCTATGGGGCGAGATAAAGCCGACCTGCGTGTCGCTACCAACCACCTGCCAATAGCGCGACGGCCCGCCGGTGACGCGGCTGCTGCGCACCAGGGCGAAGCGCTGTTCGATCAGCGCGCGCACCTGGTCGCTGGAGCAAAACGTCTGCTCGCGTTGATGACTGGTAACGGAGCCCAACGGCATTTCTTCGATAAAACTGACGTCCAGTCCGCGCTCGACGGCGAACTGCACGAGGTCATGTACTTCGTCATCGTTGCGCCCGCGCTGCACCACGCAGTTGAGCTTGATGCGCGCGAAGCCCGCCGCCCGCGCGGCCTCGATGCCGGCGAGCACGTGGTCCAGCGCGTCGCGGCGGGTGAAGGCGGCAAATCGCTCGCGCTGCAACGAGTCGAGGCTGATGTTCAAGCGCTTGACGCCCGCCTCGCGCAGCGGCGCGGCGAGGTGTCCGAGCTGCGAGCCGTTGCTGGTGATGGCCAAATCTTCCAACTCGCTCCGTGCGCCGAGCCGTTGCAGCAAACCGAGCACACCCTTGCGCACCAGCGGTTCGCCGCCCGTGATGCGGATGCGTTTGACGCCCAGCCCGATAAACGCATCGGCCACGGCGTACAGCTCTTCGAGGGTAAGAATCTGCGCGCGCGGGGCGAACTGCATGTCTTCGCTCATGCAGTAAGTGCAGCGAAAATCGCAGCGGTCGGTAACCGACAAACGCAGGTAGGTGATGCGCCGCCCGAAGGGATCGACCAGGCTGGCGTCAGGTGCAAGCGGCAAGGACACGACGGATCTCCAACTGCTCAGGGAGCCGAAAAAAGGGGACGTAAGAATTAGCTGACCACGAAGTCAGAAATGTACTCAAAAAATGCTGATCGCGTATACAAGAATTTTGCTCAGCCGATGTTTTGTAGGAGCTACCTTGGTAGCGAATGGGCTCTCCCGCATATCAATGTTTTCAGGGTTCGCGAGCAAGCTCGCTCCTACAAAAAGCGCGGTTCCTGCCTGACATTGAGCCTCGCGCAAACGCGGTGCTACCATGCCCGACCACTCAGCAAGCCCATCGATGCGGTGCCACAGCAAAAGAGTCTTTAGATGACCAGTATCCGTGAGCGCAACAAAGAGTTGATTCTGCGCGCAGCCAGCGAAGAGTTCGCCGACAAAGGCTTCGCCGCCACCAAGACCAGCGACATCGCCGCCAAAGCGGGCTTGCCCAAGCCCAACGTGTATTACTACTTCAAGTCCAAAGAAAACCTGTACCGCGAGGTGCTGGAAAGCATCGTCGAACCGTTGCTGCACGCCTCGCAGCCGTTCAACGAAGGCGGTCTGCCCGCCGATGTATTGCGCGCTTACATCCGCTCGAAAATCCGCATTTCCCGCGACCTGGCCTACGCCTCGAAGGTCTTCGCCAGCGAAATCATGCACGGCGCCCCGCACCTTTCCGCCGAGCAAACCGCGCAACTGAACGCCCAGGCCAAGCACAACATCAGCTGCATTCAAGCCTGGATTGACCAGGGCCTGATGGCCAAAGTTGACCCGCACCATTTGCTCTTCAGCATCTGGGCTGCGACGCAGACCTACGCCGATTTCGACTGGCAGATTTCCATCGTCACGGGTAAAGCCAAGCTCGACGACGCCGACTATGAGGCGGCGGCCGAGACGATTATTCGGATGGTGATTAAGGGGTGTGAGGTAAGTGAGGGGGCTGGGGCTAAGGTTAAGGTGGTTGGGTAATTCCTTAGCCGTCTTTTCGTCCGACTTTGGATACCGCCACTGCTGAATGTGGCGCATGCCTTGCGATTCTGGATTCCCGCCTTCGCGGGAATGACGGAGTACTTTCAACTACCACCGTCATTCCCGCGCAGGCGGGAATCCAGAATTCCGGACCGGGCGCCTATCTAAAACACCTATAGGCCGATCGCGCCCTCATCAAAGCAACCCGTTCACCCAATATCCGCCTGCAACCCCGCCGCCAATACCCCCTTCACGGCACATTGTTCATCAATGTCCGACGTATCCCCACTAATCCCCACCGCCCCAATCACCTGATTATTCGCATCGCGAATCAGCACGCCACCCGGCGCGGGAATTACGTTGCCTTGGGCCAGCGTGTTCACTGCCGCAATGAAACTCGGCCGTTGCTGCGCGTCATTGGCGATTTGGCGCGACGCCTTGCCGAGTGCCACCGCGCCCCAGGCTTTGCCGATGGCAATTTGCGGGCGAAGCATGCTTGAGCCGTCTTCGCGCAGCAGCGAAATCAAATGACCGCCAGCGTCCAGCACCGCAATGGTCAGGGCGCTGCCGAGGCCGCGCGGCCTGCCGACTGGGCTTGCTCGGTGATCTGGGTGGCGAGTTGCAGGGTTAAAGCGCTCATGGGGTAAGTCCCTTCTTGTAATTGAAAGCGTACGGAACACACCACCGGAGCAGGCAAACGCACCCGGCGGTGCAATCAAAAGACGCCTTAACTATCGCAGCCAAAACAAAAAACGCAAGGGGTCGATACAATCCGGCGACATTTTGTATACACACACTTTCACCCAACCCCACGCCGCCGCTGAAACCCGCGCTAAAACAGGCGTTTTAAATCTGTTTCGCCTTGCCGCGCTTTGCCCGCGAAAAAATGTTGACCTTAAAGTCATGGCCTGAATAGAATCCGCCACAGCAAGTTGTATACAATTTAAGAACAAAAGAGGCACAACAAATGGCCAAAATGAGAGCAATCGAGGCAGCCGTCCTCGTTATGCGCCGCGAAGGCGTCGACACCGCGTTTGGTATTCCCGGCGCCGCCATCAACCCCCTGTACGCCTCGCTGAAAAAAGTCGGCGGCATCGACCACGTTCTGGCTCGCCACGTGGAAGGCGCTTCGCACATGGCCGAGGGTTACACCCGCACTAAAGCGGGCAACATCGGTGTGTGCATCGGCACCTCCGGCCCTGCCGGCACCGACATGGTCACTGGCCTGTATAGCGCCAGCGCCGATTCCATTCCGATTCTGTGCATCACCGGCCAGGCGCCGCGTGCCCGTATGCACAAGGAAGATTTCCAGGCCGTCGATATCACCAGCATCGTCAAGCCAGTGACCAAGTGGGCAACCACCGTCATGGAACCGGGCCAGGTGCCGTATGCGTTCCAGAAAGCCTTCTATGAAATGCGCAGCGGCCGCCCAGGCCCCGTGCTGATCGACCTGCCGTTCGACGTGCAGATGGCTGAAATCGAATTCGATATCGACGCCTACCAGCCGCTGCCGCTGAGCCGCCCTGCCGCCAACCGCGCCCAGGCCGAGAAAGCCCTGGCGCTGTTGAACGACGCCGAGCGTCCATTGCTGGTAGCCGGTGGTGGCGTGATCAACGCCGATGCCAGCGACAAGCTGGTCGAGTTCGCCGAATTGGTCGGCGTGCCAGTGGTTCCAACCCTGATGGGCTGGGGCACCATTCCAGACGACCACCCGCTGATGGTCGGCATGGTCGGTCTGCAAACCTCGCACCGCTACGGCAACGCCACGCTGCTGGAGTCGGACCTTGTGTTCGGCATCGGTAACCGTTGGGCCAACCGCCACACCGGTTCGGTGGATGTGTACACCGAAGGTCGCCGCTTTATTCACGTGGATATCGAGCCGACGCAAATCGGTCGCGTGTTCAACCCGGACCTGGGCATCGTTTCCGATGCCGGCGCCGCGTTGGATATGTTCATCACCGTGGCCAAGGAATGGAAAGCCGCTGGCAAGCTGAAAAACCGTGCCGCCTGGCTGGATTCCTGCCACCAGCGCAAACGCACCCTGCAGCGCAAAACCCACTTCGACAACGTGCCGGTTAAACCGCAGCGCGTGTACGAAGAAATGAACGAAGCCTTCGGCAAAGACACCTGCTACGTCAGCACCATCGGCCTGTCGCAAATTGCCGGCGCGCAATTCCTGCACGTCTACAAGCCGCGTCACTGGATCAACTGCGGCCAGGCCGGCCCGCTGGGCTGGACCATTCCTGCCGCGCTGGGCGTGGTGAAAGCCGACCCAAGCCGCAAGGTTGTCGCGCTGTCTGGCGACTACGACTTCCAGTTCATGATCGAAGAACTGGCCGTGGGCGCGCAGTTCAACCTGCCGTACATCCACGTGGTGGTGAACAACTCCTACCTGGGTCTGATCCGTCAGGCGCAACGCGGTTTCGAGATGGACTACTGCGTGCAGTTGGCCTTCGAAAACATCAACGCGCCGGAGCTGAACGGCTATGGCGTGGACCACGTGGCCGTCGCTGAAGGCCTGGGTTGCAAGGCCATTCGGGTGTTCGAGCCGAACGAGATTCAGCCGGCCCTGCGTCAGGCGCAAGAGTTGATGGCACAGCACCGCGTACCGGTGGTGGTGGAAATCATTCTGGAGCGCGTGACCAACATCTCCATGGGCACCGAGATCAATGCCGTCAACGAGTTCGAAGACCTGGCACTGACCGGCTCGGATGCTCCGACTGCGATTTCGATGCTGGATTAACCGCAGCCCTCACCCCCTGCCCCTCTCCCGCAAGCGGTAGAGGGGAGCCGACTAGCGCATTTCAGTCCCCTCTCCCGCTCGCGGGAGAGGGGCTAGGGTGAGGGGCTTTTGGGTTGCCCCTCCCATGCAAGCTGAGGAGAAAAGACATGCCACGCTTTGCCGCCAACCTGTCCATGCTGTTCACCGAAGTGGACTTCCTGGACCGTTTCGACGCTGCCGCCCAAGCCGGCTTCAGCGGCGTTGAATACCTGTTTCCGTACGACTTCCCCGCCGAAGAAATCAAAGCCCGCCTCAACACCCACAAGCTGCAGCAGGTGCTGTTCAACCTGCCCGCCGGTGACTGGGCCAAGGGTGAGCGCGGCATCGCCTGCCACCCGGACCGCGTAGAAGAATTCCGCGCCGGCGTAGACAAAGCCATCGCCTACGCCAAGGTGCTTGGCAACACGCAAATCAACTGCCTGGCCGGCATCCGCCCGCAAGGTCCGGATTGCGCCACGGTTGAGCAAACGTTCGTAGACAACCTGAAATACGCGGCTGAAAAGCTGCAAGCCGCCGGTATCAAGCTGGTCATGGAAATGATCAACACCCGCGACATTCCCGGCTTCTACCTGAACACCACCAAGCAGGCGCTGGCCATTCGCGACAAGGTCGCCAGCAGCAACCTGTTCCTGCAGTACGACATCTACCACATGCAAATCATGGAAGGTGACCTGGCCCGCAGCCTGGAAGGCAACCTGGCCGTGATCAACCACGTGCAGCTGGCCGACAACCCCGGCCGCAACGAGCCTGGCACGGGCGAAATCAACTACCGCTTCCTGTTCGAGCACCTGGACCGCATCGGGTACCAGGGCTGGGTTGGCTGTGAATACAAGCCTGCCACCACCACCGCTGCCGGCCTCGGCTGGCTCAAGACTCATAACGCCATCTAAGGAGCATTCCCATGGCTAAAATCGGTTTTATCGGCACCGGCATCATGGGCAAACCCATGGCCCAAAACCTGCAAAAAGCAGGTCACACCCTGTTCTTCTCCGAGCACTTCGACAAAGCCCCGGCCGACCTGCTGGGCGACAACGGCGTTGGCCTGGCCAACCCGAAGGAAGTGGCGCAGGAATCCGAATTCATCATCATCATGGTGCCGGATACCCCACAGGTTGAAGACGTGCTGTTCCGCAAAGACGGCGTGGTTGAAGGCGTAGGCGCCGGCAAAGTGGTCATCGACATGAGCTCGATCTCCCCTACCGCCACCAAAGCCTTCGCTGAAAAAATCAAGGCTACCGGCGCTGCCTACCTCGACGCTCCGGTGTCTGGCGGTGAAGTCGGCGCTAAGGCGGCCACCCTGTCGATCATGGTCGGCGGTTGCCCGAATGCCTTTGAACGCGTGCTGCCGCTGTTCCAGGCCATGGGCAAAAACATCACCCGCGTGGGCGGCAATGGCGACGGTCAGACCGCCAAAGTGGCCAACCAGATCATCGTTGCCCTGAACATTCAGGCCGTTGCCGAAGCCCTGCTGTTCGCCGCCAAGAACGGCGCCGATCCAGCCAAAGTGCGTGAAGCGCTGATGGGGGGTTTCGCCGGTTCGAAAATTCTCGAAGTGCACGGCGAGCGCATGATCAAAGGCACCTTCGACCCAGGCTTCCGCATCAGCCTGCACCAGAAAGACCTCAACCTGGCCCTGGCGGGCGCCAAAGAGCTGGGCCTGAACCTGCCCAACACCGCCAATGCCCAGCAAGTGTTCAGCACCTGCGCAGCCATCGGCGGCAGCAATTGGGACCACTCGGCGCTGATCAAAGGCCTGGAACACATGGCCAATTTCTCGATCCGCAAGGACTAAGCAATACGTGGGTTGGGCCGGTCCGCTTGGTGATCCTCATCGTGGCCCCCGCTCGTTGGTTCGCCAACGGACCGTTCCGACCCACGCCCCTTTTCGACCTGCCCGGTAAGCGGTGTCACGGCCTGCAAGCCGGGTGGGTCGATTTCAGTCCACAGCCCTTGTGCCCGTAAAGGGACAGCGAGGTTTGCGGACTGCAATCGACCTGCACGCATAACAAGAAACGAGTTGGAGTAGTCCTGATGAACCTCGACCCCAAGAGTCTGCTGCGCGACCTGTTCGCCACCGCCATCGACGCCGCCCACCCGCGCCAGGTATTGGCCGACCACCTGCCCGCCGACCGCAGCGGCCGGGTGATTGTCATCGGCGCCGGCAAGGCGGCGGCGGCCATGGCCGAAGTGGTGGAGCGCGAGTGGCAGGGCGAGGTGTCCGGCCTGGTGGTGACGCGCTACGAGCACGGCGCCAACTGCCAGAAAATTGAAGTGGTGGAAGCCGCGCACCCGGTGCCGGACGACGCTGGCGAGCGCGTGGCCCGCCGCGTGTTGGAGCTGGTGAGCAACCTGCAAGAAAGCGACCGCGTCATCTTCCTGCTCTCCGGCGGCGGCTCGTCGCTGCTGGCCTTGCCCGCCGCCGGCATCAGCCTGCAAGACAAACAGGCGCTGAACAAAGCACTGCTCAAATCCGGCGCGACCATTGGCGAGATGAACTGCGTGCGCAAGCACCTCTCGGCCATCAAAGGCGGGCGTCTGGCCAAAGCCTCGTGGCCGGCCAGCGTGTACACCTACGCGATTTCCGATGTGCCGGGCGACGAAGCCACGGTGATTGCCTCCGGCCCAACCGTGGCCGACCCCACCACCTCGCAGCAGGCGCTGGCGATTCTGGCGCGCTACAACATCGATATTCCCGCCAACGTGCGCGACTGGCTGAACAGCCCGGAATCGGAAACCGTGAAACCCGGCGACCCGTGCCTGGCGCGCAGCCACTTCCAATTGATCGCCACGCCCCAGCAGTCGCTCGAGGCCGCTGCCGCCAAAGCGCAAGCGTCCGGCTTGCCGGTGCTGATTCTTGGCGACCTGGAAGGCGAGTCGCGGGAAGTGGCCAAGGTGCACGCCGGCATCGCCCGGCAGATTCAACTGCACGGCCAGCCGATCAAACCGCCGTGCGTGATTCTTTCCGGCGGCGAAACCACCGTGACCGTGCGCGGTGACGGCCGTGGCGGACGCAACGCCGAGTTCCTGCTGAGCCTGACCGAAAGCCTCAAAGGCTTGCCCGGCGTGTATGCGCTGGCTGGCGATACCGACGGCATCGACGGCTCCGAAGACAATGCCGGCGCGCTGATGACGCCCAGCAGCTACGCCCGCGCCGCCGCGCTGAACCTTTCGGCCAGCGACGAGCTGGATAACAACAACGGCTATGGCTACTTCGCGGCCCTGGACGAGCTGATCGTCACCGGCCCGACGCGGACCAACGTCAACGATTTTCGCGCCATTCTGATTCTTGAGAAGCCTGCCCAATGAGCCTGCCTAGCCCTAACGAAAAGAAACCCAACGCTGACAAGAAAGTAAAAATTCTCGCCACCCTCGGCCCGGCTGTGCGCGGCGTTGATGACGTGCGCCATCTGGTCGAAGCCGGGGTCAACCTGTTCCGCCTCAACTTCAGCCATGGCGAGCACGCCGACCACGCCGAGCGCTATCAATGGGTGCGCGAAGTGGAGCGCCAGTTGAACACGCCGATCGGCATTCTGATGGACCTGCAAGGGCCGAAGCTGCGCGTGGGCCGGTTTGCCGCCGGCAAGGTCAACCTGAACCGTGGTCAGGCGTTCCGCCTCGATCTGGACACCACGCCCGGCGATGAACGCCGGGTCAACCTGCCCCACCCGGAAATCATCGAAGCACTTGAGCCCGGCATGAGCCTGCTGCTCGATGATGGCCGCCTGCGCCTGGAAGTGACGCGCAAGCAGAACACCGGGGTCGACACCCTGGTGAGCGCCGGTGGCGAACTGTCGGACCGCAAAGGCGTGAACGTGCCGGAAGCTGTGCTGCAACTGAGCCCGCTGACGAAAAAAGACCGCATCGACCTCGACTTCGGCCTGCAACTGGGCGTGGACTGGGTGGCCTTGTCGTTTGTGCAGCGCCCGGAAGACATCGTCGAAGCCCGCGAGCTGATTCAGGGCAAAGCCTTCCTGATGGCGAAAATTGAAAAGCCGTCGGCCGTGCAACACCTCGAAGCCATTGCCCACCTGTGCGACGCGATCATGGTGGCCCGTGGCGATTTGGGCGTGGAGGTGCCGGCCGAGAACGTGCCGCGCATTCAGAAAGACATCATTCGCACCTGCCGCCAGCTGGGCAAACCGGTGGTGGTGGCCACGCAGATGCTCGAATCGATGCGCTTCTCCCCTGCCCCGACCCGCGCCGAAGTCACCGACGTCGCCAACGCCGTGGCTGAAGGTGCAGACGCAGTGATGCTGTCGGCCGAAACCGCCTCGGGCGATTACCCGCTCGAAGCCGTGAGCATGATGAGCAAAATCATCCGCCAGGTAGAAAACGGCCCGGACTTCCAGGCCCAGCTCGACGTCAGCCGCCCACAAGCCGAGGCTACCGCCTCGGACGCCATCAGCTGCGCCATTCGCCGCATCAGCGGCATTCTGCCTGTGGCGGCACTGGTCAACTACACCGAATCCGGCAGCTCCAGCCTGCGCGCCTCCCGCGAGCGACCGAAAGCGCCCATCCTCAGCCTGACCCCCAACATCCAGACCGCCCGCCGCCTGTCCGTGGCCTGGGGCATTTACTCAGTGGTGAACGCACGGTTGAGCAAGGTCGAGGAAATCACCAGCACGGCACTGGAAATCGCCCAGGCAACCAACATGGCCAAGCGTGGGGATACGGTAGTGATTACGGCGGGGATGCCGTTTGGGCAGTCGGGGACGACGAACAGTTTGAGAATTGAAACCCTTCTCTAAACCTGACTAATCGCAAAAGCGAGGGTTTCGGGGCTAGAGCCAGGCAAGGCGAGACCCTGCGGAGCAGCGCAGCGTAGTCAACTACGTGAGCAGCGCACGCAGGGTCTCAACGCAGCATGGCCGACGACCCGGAAGCCGGACAGGAAAAAGCAAATCCCATCTGGTTCATGCCAGTTTGGCGTCTCGCGTGCCCTCGCTTGGCGCCTTTTTTTATTCAGTCGTTGGGCCATCACCACCATGCCCCATTTCACCTACGGCAAAGCCCTGCTCCACGGCTGCAGCCAAATCTTCCTGCAACAGCACGCCCTCTTCGGCGCGCTGTGTTTGCTCGCCATTGCCGTCGGCGCGCCGCACTTGCTGGGCGGCGCCTTGCTCGGTGGTTTCGCCGCCACGCTGGCTGCCCGCCGTCGCGGTTATGACCTCGCCGATATCGACGCCGGCCTCTACACCTATAACGGCGTGCTGCTGGGCCTGATGCTGTGCAACCGCTTTGCCTGGTCGGCGCTGTTGCCGTTGCTGATCATCGCCAGCGCCGGCGCGTCGAGCCTGGTGTTGAACCGGTTGATGCGCGGCAGCCGTCAGCGTCAGTGGTTGCCGGCCTTTACCGCGCCGTTTGTGGGGCTGAGCTGGCTGGTGCTGAGTTTGCTGCCCGTGACCCTGACGCCGCCGTTGCAAGCGACGGTGCCGAGTGTGGTCACGCTGGATGTGCCTGGCATTGGCGCGGCGCTGTTAAGAGGCATCGGTCAGGTGATCTTTTTAGGCGAGCCGCTGGCGGGCGCCATTGTGCTGATCGGCCTGTTTCTCGCCAGCCGGCGGGCGGCGCTGTGGGCGCTGGCGGGCTCGGCCATCGGGCTCGGCGTGGCGCTGCAGCAGGGCTGGAATAGCGAACACGCGCTGAATGGGCTGTATGGCTATAACGGCGCGTTGGTCGGGGTTGCGCTGAGTCAGGTGTATCGCAACCTGGCGGTGATCGTGCTGGGGATTTTGTTGGCATTGCCGTTACAACCGGGCTTCGCGGCGTTCGCGCTGCCGGAGCTGACGGCGCCGTTTATTATGGCCTGTTGGCTGGTGCAGGCGACGCATCGGACGTTGCAGCGTGGGGCGGAAGATTCGCGGCCCAAAAGGCTTCTATAAAGGCGGCCCTCACCCTAGCCCCTCTCCCGTATACGGGAGAGGGGAATTTGATCACCGATGCGCCTGACCTCCGCGTTCAAGCCCCCTCTCCCGTTTACGGGAGAGGGGCTGGGGTGAGGGGCCGTCATCTGGGCGCCCACAAAAAAGCCGGCCCTGAGGCCGGCTCTTCATTACCGCTGCAATCAGTGCGCGACGCGGCTGGTGCCGTTGACGCTCATGATGCGAACACGCTCGCCGACGCGGAAAATCTCGTTTTCCTGCACTTCCTGCACATAGGCGCGCATGCTGCCGTCGTCTTCGCGAACGGTGATTTCCACACCTTGCGCGCGGGTCAGGCCTTCTTCAGTTACCGAACCCAACAGCCCACCGGCCACAGCGCCGATCACCGCCGCGACGATGCTGCCGCGACCGCCGCCGACGGTGCTACCCGCGACGCCACCCACCACCGCACCGGCACCGGCGCCAATTGGCGTTTTAGTGCCTTCGATTTTGACCGGACGCAGCGATTCAACGGTGCCCATGCGTACGGTTTGCACGGTGCGCGCTTCATCACGCGAGTAGGAGTCGCCCGTCAGACTGGACTGGCAACCGGTGAGTGCCAGGGCCGCAACCGTGAACGACGCGACTAACAATAGAGACTTACGCATAACGGTACCTCCGGGAGATGACAGGCCATTAGACAGCGCCGCTCACGGCGATGTCACGGGCGCTGCACAAGATTAGTTCCTCGGCGAGCTGAACGGCCCAAATCAGGGCGCTAAACGCTCACGCGACCACATGCCGTTGTCTAGACGATAGTTCAAACGGTCATGCAGACGGCTGGCGCGGCCCTGCCAAAACTCGATGCGCTCTGGCACCAGGCGATAACCGCCCCAGTGCGGCGGGCAGGTAGGCGCGGAATCAAGAAAACGCCGTTCGGTTTCGGCCAGCAGCGCTTCCAATTCGCCACGGTCTTCAATCACCCGGCTTTGCGGCGAGGCCCACGCGCCCAAGCGACTGCCCAGCGGACGGACTTGGAAGTAGGCATCGGATTCTTCGGCGCTGACTTTCTCCACCCGCCCCTCGATGCGCACCTGACGCTCCAGGGTCGGCCAGAAAAACGTCATGGCCGCAAACGGACGCGCCGCCAGTTGCTTGCCCTTGGCGCTTTCGTAGTTGGTGAAAAAAGTAAAACCCTGCTCATCGACGCTTTTAAGCAACAGCACCCGGCAATGCGGGCGGCCATCGGCGTCGACGGTGGCCAGGGTCATGGCGTTGGCTTCCACCGGCAGTTGCTCGGTGCTGCGCGCATCGGCGAACCATTGCTGGAACAACGCCACAGGCTCGGCTGGGGCTTGCGCCTCGGTGAGCCCGTCGCGGGTGTAGTCACGGCGCATATCGGCCAAATTAGCGGTCATCACGCGGCTCCTTAAGTGTTAACAAGCGGCGGACACAGACCAACCAGCTCAGTTCTTCGCCTCAGCGGCCTTGTCCGGACTGGCAGCCTGCCCTGGATTATTTTGCGCCACTTTGACCGAAGTCGACTTCGCCGCACTTGGCTTGTCAGCAGCCTTGGCAGCCGGTTTGGCGGCCGGTTTCTTGGCGGCAACGGCGGGCTTGGCAGCGGGTTTCTTCGCAGCCGGTTTGGCAGCAGCTTTCGCGGCGGGCTTAGCGGCGGTTTTACCCTTGGCTTTGGCTGGCGCCACGGCCGGAATCGGGTCGTTTTTCACCAGGGTTTGTACCGCCGGAACCGGGTCTGGCTGGTTGTACTTGGCCAGCAGCGCAGTCATGGTGTCTTGCGGCGTCAGCATGATTTCCACGCGACGGTTCAGGGCGCGGCCTTCCGGGCTGTCGTTGGCAGCACGCGGCAGAACAGAGCCAAAACCGCGCACCATGAGGCGATCATTTTTCAAACCGCTGAGGCGGAAGATGGCGGTGATGGCGCGAGCGCGGTCCAGGCTCAGCTCGCGGTTACGCGCTTCTTCGCCCGACGGATCGGCGTGGCCAAGAATCAGCACGGCCACTTGCTTGTCGTTTTCCACCAGCTTGGCAACGCGGCTGATGGGCCCCAGCGTAACGGGCATCAACATGCTTGGGCGGTCGGGGTTGAACGAGGAATCCACCGGCGCTGAAACCACCAGCAGGTTCTCACGACGCTCCAGTTCAAACTTGCTGCCCTCAAGCGCAGTGCGCAGGCGCGGCTCGTATTGGTCCATCCAGGCCTGGGTGATTTTCGGGTCGGGCATGACCACGGCATCGGCTTTTTTGGCTTTGTCGTCATCGCCAAACGGCCACCACCAATGGCCGCCCGAGGCAGGCTTTTCAGCGGTAGCTACGGTGGCGTTGGCAGCGGGAGGCGATTTATCGGACGTTTCAGAAAAGGAAGCACAACCGGTGAGAGCGGCGCACAGCGCCAGAGCAGCAGCAGACTTGGTAGGAAACATTGGAACCTCAAAAAACACAAAAAATAAACTCAAGAACCGCACAGCCCACGCTTTCTGCTTTGGAGAGCGCTATGGCCAGACTGGCTCGCGTAGCTGGCTGTTTCTAGCGGACAGCCATGGCAACGGTGCAGCGGCAAAGGTGATCACAATTGACGAGCCCACTCCTCCCTGACAGGGCACGCCCCCACTGTAAACAGCTTCGTTTAACAGCCTGTGCACCGGGGTAAAACTACAAACATTCACCCAGCGTGCGCGCCAACTTTTGCGCCCGTGGGTCCATCAATACGTAGGGCCCGAGGGAATTGGTGACGAAGCCGAAAGCAACCTTACACGCAGGATCGGCAAAGCCGATAGAACCTCCCGCGCCGGGATGACCAAAGGCACGTGGGCCCAGGCCGTAGGTGGCGTTCGGCACATCGGGCTGGTCGAGCATGCAACCCAGGCCGAAGCGTGTTTGCGTGAGCAGGGTTTTGTCTTCACCCACGCTGTGTTCGCGGGTCAGTTCGGCGAGCAATTGGCTGTCGAGCAACTGGCCGTTGAGCAAGCCGGTGTAAAAGCCCGCCAGGCTGCGCGCGTTGCCGTGGCCGTTGGCCGCCGGTTGCTGCATGCGCCGCCATTCCGGCTTGTTGGTGCTGGTCATGATCGACGGCGGATTGGCGAAGGCGCGCGTGGACATGGACGCCGGCTCGCTCATCATGGTTTTCAGCAAGCGCTGGGCCGAGGCGTCGCCGAAGTTGCCTTTGCTGCGGGAAATTTCCGCAACGCGGTAGAACTCCTCATCGGCCAGGCCGACGTGGAAGTCCAGCCCAAGCGGCTTGGCGATGCGGTCAACAATCGAGTCACCCGGGCCTTTACCTTCCACACGACGCAGCAGTTCGCCCACCAGCCAGCCGTAAGTAATGGCGGCGTAACCGTGGCCTTCGCCCGGCGTCCACCAGGGCGTTTCGCCGGCCAGGGCCGCAGTCATGGTGTCCCATTCATACAGCGCTTGCGGTGGCAGCATCTCGCGCACGGCCGGCAAGCCGGCGCGGTGGCTCAGCAGTTGACGCAACGTGATGTGTTCTTTACCGGCGGCAGCAAATTCAGGCCACACCGTCGCCACGGGGGCGTCGAGCGAAAGCTTGCCCTCGCCCACTAGCTGCAGCGCGGCAACGGCGGTAAAAGTTTTGGTGCAGGAAAACAAGTTGGCGATGGTGTCGGTGTTCCAGGCTTGCTCGCCGGCTTTGTCGGCGGTACCGCACCAGATGTCGATCACGGTTTCGCCGTCGATCTGGATACACAGGGCGCCACCGCGCTCCTGAGGATCGGTGAACAGCGCCGCGAAGGCGTCTTTCACCTGTTCAAACTTGATATCGAAATAGCCTTGAACTTGCTGCACGTTCAACTCCTCAGGCAGACGCAACGGGAAAGGCGTTCGCACCGCTCAGTGTGCAAACGCCTGCCCGCGCAGGGAACCATCCGAAAATCGGGCTATGCCTCAGCCTTGACCAGCAGCGCCAGCCGGGCTGGCTTTGCCGTCATCCGGCTTGCCGTTGCCCTCGCCTTTACCGTCGCCGGCTTTGGCGCCGCCCTCAGGTTTGGCGGGAACCGGCGCGGCGGGTTCGGCTGGCGCGGCAACGGCTACCGGTTTCAGCACGCCCTTGAGCGCTTCCATGTTGGCTTTGCGAACAGCTTTAACGAAGCCGTCAAACGGCCGGTCGGTGATTGCCACCAGACCGAAGTGGCCGTTTTCGCCGTCCAGCAGGCGGCCGGTAACCGGTTGGTCGAGGTATTGGAACAGGTGGGTGCCGACAATCATCGGTTCCTTCACGGCTTCCTCAACGAAATGGGCGTAGGCCGGGCCGCGCTGCTCTTCGTTGTACACCTCGCTGACGCCACCCCAGAACGGGCCACGGTCGCGCGAACCGAAGTGGAACTCGGTGACCAGAATCGGTTTATCCAAGGCTTTGAGCGCGGCGAAGTCGTAACCGTGCTGCGGCACCTGGGTGTAGAAGTTGAAGCTCAGCACGTCGCAATATTGCGCGCACGCGGCGACGGCTTCCGGGTTGCTGGCGGCGAAACGACCGCCCAGCAGCAGGTGGTTCGGCGCGTGCCAGTTCAAGGCATCGTCGATGGTCTTGAAGTAGGTGTCGGCGAACAGGCGCTGGAACTGCTGCATGTCCTGCTCGATCGCCGGGTGTTCCGGGTTCGGACGAGGCGCCTGGAAACCGGGGTCTTCCATCAATTCCCACGCCGGCAGTTCGATACCCCAGGCTTTCGACAGGCCGTCCTGGTTGCGGTACTTGTCACGCAGCATTTTCAGGAACGCGCGCTTGGCCGGCACGTCGGTGGTCAGGTTCAGGGTGCCGTAGGCCAGCGCGTAGCGGGCGTTCGGGTCGTTGGCCGGGCCGGCCCAGGCCAGTTCGTTGTCGGCGAAGAAGCCGATCAACCACGGGTCATCGCGATGGTCGCGGGTGGCGATGGCCACGGCACGCTCGGCTGCCATGGCGAAGCGCGGGTCGAACGGGTCAGGCATGCCGCCCCACCAATCCACGCCGGTGCTGATGGTTTTGTAATCGCCACTGATCGACAACGGCAAGGTGTACGGCATGCGCTTGGCAGCCGCCAGCGATGGATCGCTCCAGTTGCCGACGGTGTTGAAGCCCCACGCTTGCAGGCGGTCCAGGGTGTTCTGGGTCCAGCGCGCGGTGTCGAAACTCTTGGTCACGCACATTTCTTCGGCCGCTGCCGGCGCGGCTGGCGGCGCAGCCACAACAGGTGGCGCAACTGGCGCGACGGCGGTGGTTTCAGCGGTGTTGGTGGTGTTGGCGGCGTTCGCTTCAACGTCGGCGGGCACTTCGCTTTCTTCGTCGTTCACCACTTGCGCGGTGCTCTTGTCGGCAAGCTCGGCGCATTTCTGCTGCGGCCAGGTACGTTGCAGGTTGGCGCGGTAGAAATCGAACCAACGACCTTGGTCGAAGTTGCGCCCTTTGGCAGCGCCGGTGTCGGCACGGCTGCTGCTGCCACCGTAATAAGCGGCCAGCGGATCGCCCTCTTTGGGCAGGTCGGTGAACATGCTTTCGCGACCTTCGACATACGTCGCGCTGTTGCCGGCGCTGACCGTATTCACGCCGAGCGAAAAGAACGGGTGGCCTTCGGGCGTGACCATAAACCAGCGGCCATCGCGTTTTTCCGTGCGGAAAAAGCCCGACGCTTCGAAGGTCGGCCCGCCGAGCAAGCCGCCGTACTGGTCGGTTTCGCCGCGTTTTTCCAGCCAGCTTTTCAGCTGCGCGGTTTCTTTGGCTGCAGCCGCTTTGAGCTGCTCGTCACTGCCGACTTTTTCCGGCCACTGACCACGGGTGTATTGGCCATAGGCGTCAACGATGCCGGTGTACAGCTGCTTGGCGGTCTCGTCGCCTTCGCGTACGCCGAAGCGGCCGAGCAGAATGCTTTGCGGCACGTCCGGGCGGCTCATATAAATGCCCACAGCGGTGACCTTGCTCAGGTCCAGATCGCCTTCAACGGTGTCGGCCAGAATCACCCGCTGGCCGTCCACGGTCCACGGCATTGCCGGCGCGGCGCGCATGCCTTGGCTTCGCGGCGAGGTGGCGTGCAACGGAATCAACAGGTTCTGCGCCGGGCCGGCCGGCAGGGCAACACGGCTGGTGAGCACCTTGCCGTCGCTGCTTTCCATGCGGATGTCTAGGGTCAGGGCCCAGTCCATGGCGTTCTGAATACGCAGGGTCATGACATTGGCTTTGGACCAATCCCACACGCCGCTTTGCGGGGTCAGTCGCAGGTTGGGGTTGTCGGCGGGGCTGAACGTAACCCGCCGCATCGGCTCGCTTTCAGCCGCCAGTTCAGCGGTCAGCGAAGGCAAGTTGGCGTTCTGGGTCTGCACCTGCACCACATCGGCGGGGCTGACGAAGTTGAATAGCGTCTGTTGCTCGGCGGCCAGCGCCAGCGGGGCGCGGTAACCATCAAAGGCGAAAATACCGGGCAGTGAACGGCGGATCATGTGACGGGCTCTCCTGAACAACCAGCCAATAGACAGCGGACTTTTGATTTGATGCTGTCTTATGAAATTTCTCGGCGAAACGGCGGCAAGGCGTTAAGAATCGCCTTGCCATAGCGTTGGGTTACAACGCGTCGATCCAAAAGCGTAATAGTGCCGCGATCCGCCTCGGTGCGCAGTAGACGACCGCACGCTTGCACCAAACGCAGTGAAGCATCGGGCACGGCAATTTCCATAAACGGGTTACCGCCGCGCGCTTCAATCCACTCGGCGAGTGCGGCTTCTACCGGGTCATCGGGCACAGCGAAGGGGATTTTGGCGATCACCACGTGCTCGCAATAGGCGCCGGGCAAATCCACCCCTTCAGCAAAACTGGCCAGCCCGAACAACACGCTGGCTTCGCCGTCGTCGACACGCGCTTTGTGCTTGTTCAGGGTTTCCTGCTTGGACAGGTTGCCCTGGATGAACACGCGCTTGCGCCAGTCGCGGTCCAGGCCGTCGAACACGTCCTGCATCTGTTTGCGCGAAGAGAACAGCACCAGCGTGCCGCGCGACCCTTCGACCAAGCCCGGCAGCTCGCGGATGATCGCCGCCGTGTGGGCAGCGGCATCGCGCGGATCGGCCTTCAAATCGGGCACGCGCAACACACCGGCGTCGGCGTGCTGGAACGGGCTCGGCACCACCGCCGTCACCGCCGCTTTCGGCAGGCCGGCACGCATACGAAAACGGTCGAAGGTGCCCAGCGCCGTCAGCGTCGCGGAAGTCACCAGCGCGCCGTAAGCGACGTTCCACAAATTGCGCCGCAGGGTTTCAGCGGCCAGGATCGGGCTGGCGTTTACTTCGATGTCGAACATCGCGCCGCCTTCGGCCAGGGTCAGCCAACGCGCCATGGGCGGGCTGTTCTCCGGGTCTTCGGCGGTAAAGGCCAGCCACAACTCCCAGTTGCCCTGGGCGCGAGCCAGCAGGCTGCCGAACAGCGGATACCACTCTTCGGCCTGATGACTGGCGATGCCGATGGACGCTTCGCCGTCCATGGACTTTTTCAGCAATTCGGTCAGGCCGGTGAACAGGTCGGTCAGGCGCGAGAAGCCTTTCTTCAGCTCCACGCCCATCTCAGTCAAATGCTCCGGCACCACGCCGCCTTCAAAGCGGTGACGCGGGCGCTCGCGGCCTTCCATATCTTCGCCGGCCTTGAAGTCGGCCAACTGCTCGCAGGCGTTGAACATGAATTGCTGCTGGGTGCGAATTTCGCGGGCCAGAATCGGCACCTGCTCGATCAGGCGACCGAGATCACCCGGCAGCGGGTTTTGCGCCAGCAGCTTGGTCAGATTCTTCGCCGTCAGCTCCAGCCAATCCGCCGTGGAACGCAGACGGGTGTAATGGGCGAAGTGGCCGATGGCTTTGTCGGGCAGGTGATGGCCTTCGTCGAAGACGTACAGCGTGTCGCGCGGATCGGGCAGCACGGCGCCGCCGCCGAGGGCGAGGTCGGCCAGCACCATGTCGTGGTTAGTGACGATAACGTCGACTTTGCCCATGCCCTCGCGAGCCTTATAGAAGGCACACGTCTGAAAGTTCGGACAATGGCGATTCGTGCATTGGCTGTGATCGGTGGTCAGGCGCGCCCAGTCGGCGTCTTCCAAAGCCTCGGACCAACTGTCGCGGTCGCCGTCCCATTTGTTGCCGGCGAGCTTTTCGACCATCTGCGTGTAGAGCTTTTGATTGCCTTGGTCGACTTCGATTTTGAAGCCTTCTTCGGCAAACAACGCGGCGGTGGCGTTTTGCGACTCGCCTTCCTGCATCAGGATGTCGAGCTTGGACAGACACAGGTAACGGCCCCGGCCTTTGGCCAAGGCAAAGGTGAAACTCAGGCCGCTGTTGCGCATCACCTCGGGCAGATCTTTGAACACGATCTGCTCTTGCAAGGCGACGGTCGCGGTGGCGATAACCAGGCGTTTGCCGGCCGCTTTGGCCAGGGGAATGGTGGCCAGGCTGTACGCCACGGTTTTACCCGTACCGGTGCCCGCCTCGACCGCCACCACGGCGGCGTCGCTGCTGCGCCGGCCTTCGTCGTCAACCTTGATGGTGCCCAATACCTTGGCGATCTCGGCGATCATCAAACGCTGGCCGTAGCGAGGCTTGAGCCCTTTGGCTTCGAGAAAGCGGGAGTAGGCGCCCTGGATCTGGGACTTGATTTCAGTACTGAGCAATGGCGGGTTCTGCGAGATAAGCGAGCTGGATAAATTTTCAGTGGTCAAACTGGCCGGCTATGATAGCGCGCGTTTTGCCAACCGCCGACCGGAGATTGTGAATGACTGTTTATGCCCTGCTCTACGCCCTGCATGTTCTGGCTGCCGTTGTTTGGGTAGGCGGCATGTTCTTCGCCTGGATGGTGCTGCGCCCGGCCGCCGTCAGCGCACTGGAAGCCCCGGCGCGGCTGCGCTTGTGGAGCGCGGTGTTTCCCCGTTTCTTTCTATTCGTCTGGCTGTGCGTGTTGCTCTTGCCGATCAGCGGCGTGGGCATGTTACAGCTGCATTTTGGCGGTTTTGAGACGGCGCCTAAATACGTGCAGGTGATGATGGGCTTGTACCTGGCGATGCTGGCGTTGTTTATCCGCGTTCAGGCGCTGCAGCTTCCGGCGCTCAAGCGGGCGGTGGCAGCGCAAGACTGGCCGGCCGGTGGCGAGGTGCTCGGCAAGATTCGGCGGTTGGTGGGGTTGAACTTGTTGATCGGGATTGTGGTGGTGACGGTGGCGGCTACGCGGGCAAGCTTTTTAAAAGCATCGCGGCTAATCGGAATGCCGCCCAGCCGCTTCCAAAGGTTCTAACACCTGTGGGAGCGGCTTTAGCCGCGATAGGTTTTACTGGATACGCACCAGATTAAAACTACCCGCCGGCCCATCGCTGCCAGGCTGGCCCGGCTGGCCTGGGCGACCCGGTTCTGCGCCATCGGCGCGATACACCAGGCAGCCTTTCGACGCCCCGCCTTTTCCGCCTTTGCCTGCCTCGCCCGCCGCGCCGCCCAGGCCACCGTCAACCTTCACGGTCACTGCGCTTTCGGCAAAGCTGGCCGGCACTTCCAGGCGCACCTGGCCGCCGGGTGCGCCGGCCAGGCCATCGCCGCCGTTCTGGCCGTCGTAACCGCGCCCGGCCTGGCCCCACAGGCAACCGCCCTGCTTGCCGTCGGCGCCTTCCAGGCCTTGATAACCCGGCCTGCCGATGCCGCCGCGTACGTCGATGGTCAGCGCGCCAATGGTGGCTTGTTCCAGGCGAATGGTCAGGTTACGGCCCGGCGTGGCGGGTTTTTCAAAACTGCCGCTGGCGCCTCGGCCGTTGATGTGGCTGCCGGTTTCCAGCTCGGCATGTCGCGCTTCCAGTCGGAACGGTTCAGCGCTTGGGGCAACCGAGATGTGCGCATCGCGGCCCATGTGCAGGTGGCCAACACGAATTTCGCTAACGGTGGGCGGCACGAACAAGGTGGCCGACTCGGCGATGTCGAGTCGGTCCAGCGACAAAATGCTGGTGGCGGTCGGCAAACGCAGCAAGGAGTTGGGCGCAACGTTTACTTCCACGTCGGCCTGCACCAACGCACCGAATAAAACCAGGGGCAGTACGCTGACGGCGAGAAGACGCTTATGCATGTTCCACCTCCGCTTTGACCGGTTCTTCAACAGCCGGCACAGCCATCGGCTGCGGTTGTTCGAGCACGGCGGCCGGTTCCGGATGAGCGATGCCGTAGAAGTGAAAGATGCCAAACAGCAGTACCTGGATACGGTGCGAGGTGAGGTTGTCGAGGCCACGCAAGCGATTGCCGAAAATGGCCAGCTCTACTACGTGCGCCAGTAGCACCACGCCGCCAAGCACATTGAGCAAGACGTCCATGGGTTTGTTCAGCGGGCTCACAAGGTTGGCCAGCACCAGCAACCAAAACACCGCCACTGCGGTCTTGCCCACCTGCAAAAACACCTTCATTGCACCGTCCCCTTGTTATTTTTTCTCGTCGCGCACCTTAACCGCATGCGGGCGACTGACACTAGCGTACCGGTGAAAAACCGACGCAAAAAAAACGGAGGCACCTGGCCCCCGTTCCTTTACTGCTCAACTGGCCTTAGTGGCTGACATGCAACTCGACACGGCGATTCTGCGCGCGGCCTTCGTCGCTGCCGTTATCGGCCACCGGCTGGCTTTCGCCGTAGCCGACAACCGACAGTTTTTGCGCCGGTATGCCTTGGGCCGTCAGGAAGTTGGACACGCTTTGTGCGCGTCGTTCCGACAAGCTCTGGTTATACGCGTCGCTGCCTTTGCTGTCGGTGTGACCGGCCACCTGCACGCTCACCAGGCTCGCGCCGGTCAGGCGTTTGCTGATTTCCGTCAGGGAGTGTTTGGCGTTTTCGCTCAACTCGGCCGAGTCGAAGGCAAACAGCACGTCGCCGGCGTCGCTGAGCACGATGGTTTCGTTCTTAGGCGCGGGGGCGGATTCTGGTGGCGGTGCCGGGGTTGCCGCAGGGTATTGCGGCAGTGGGCAGCCACTGTTGTTTACCGGGGTGTTGGCGGGGGTGTCGGCGCAGACGTCGCGACGGTCGTGTACGCCGTCTGAATCGTCGTCTCCATCCAAGGCATAGCAAATCAAACCAAACACGGTGCAAATGGGCCAATTTCCCTGGTTAAGCGGGGCGTCTCCGTTACTTGAAGTCGACGAGCAACCAGACAGAACACTGCTGACCAAGAGAAGAAGGGGTACCGTGACCCGAAAGGATAGGGTTGGCATTTTTTTTAGTCTCCTGAGTCGCCGGCGGGTGCCGGCTCCAGAAGTAAAGACCAGCCCCGCGCAATAGGGTTGGCATTATTTATTGCGCTGTTGCCGTTTGGCCTGTTCTGACCTGAACAATGCGTTGGATAAGGTGAACGTCCGCCTACCGTGCCCTGCAGGGCAGGACACGGTAGCGACGGGTTTAGCGGTGAATCTTGATTTCCACGCGACGGTTCAACTGACGGCCCGCGTCCGTTTTGTTGTCCGCTACCGGCATGCTTTCACCGGCGCCTACTACGTCTACGACGTTGTTAGGCGACACGCCATTGGCCACCAGGTAATCCGCCACCGATTGCGCGCGGCGCTCGGACAGTTTCTGGTTGTAGGCGTCCGAACCGACACTGTCGGTATGCCCGCTGACGGTCAGCTTGGCGTTCGGGGCTTCGCTTTTCAGGCGCGTGGCGATGGTGTCGAGTTTGGTTTTGTCGGTAGCGGTGAGCTTGGCCGAGTCGAACTCGAACAGCACATCGCGCACTACGATCACTTCGTCTTCAACCACGACCACTTTCTCAACCACTTCTTCCACAACCGCTGGCGGTGGGCAGCCATTGGCATCCACTTGCGTGTTCGGCGGCGTGCCTGGACACTTGTCGCGGCTGTCTGGGACGCCGTCGCCGTCTTCATCGCCGTCGCCATGGCTCCAGCAATAACCGGCTGCCAACGCCGCGCCACCTAACGCGCCCCAGCCTGCCCAGGACGAACTTTCAATGGCGCCCAACGCGGCACCACCTACACCACCAACCGCTGCACAGGTTGGCCAATCGGTTTTCTGTAAACCGGCACAGCCGGTCAGCAACGTACTCAACAGGATCAGGGGTACTGCAGTCCGTTTGATGCTCATATGCACAGTCTCCTCATGGGATCGGCGTAAACCGACACTCAGGGAGTAAAGACGGCACTTTTAGAATTCGCCAGCACTAGGCCATATCGCTGCATCAAGCTAGGCTTGTCGCTCATGTTCGAGGATTTTCGATGACTGAAAGCTTTTCTGCGCGCACCCCTCAACAGGCTGTTGCCGCCCTGCTGGACCGCTACGCGCCAGCCCGTTTGCTGGTAGTCGGTGCCAACGATTTTCCCGCCGTGCAAGCGTTCCAACAGGCCCACCCTGACAGCGTGTGCGCGTTCGCCCCGGCGGGCCCGCTGCCTGCCGAATTGGCCGCGCAACGCTTCGACCTGGCGTTGATTGCCGACTGCCTGGAACACCTGCCCAAACGCACCGGCCTGGAACTGCTGGGCGGCATTCGCAATCTCAATGCCAGTCGCCTGGCCGTTTTGGTCGACCTGCCCGCTTGCGGGTTGCACGACACCGACCTGTTCGCCCTGGCACTGCAAGCCAGCGAACGCTTCCAGCGCGACGCTCAGGTTCTCACCCTGTTCACCTACGACTTGCGTGAGTACAAACAGGTGCCGGACTGGCTCAACGCGAAGTTCTGGGCCAACCCGGAAAATTTTGGAAAGTACTGGTGGTAGCGTTCATGCCGGCTTCGCCAACAACACAACCCTCCGACACCGCCTGCCCTTGCGGCAGCGGCAATTTGCTCAGTGCCTGCTGCGGCCATTACCACGACGGCACGCCAGCACCGAGCGCCGAAACCCTGATGCGCTCGCGCTACAGCGCCTATGTGCTGGGCCGCATCGACTACCTCAAAAGCACCACCCTGCCCGCCCAACAGCCCGCGCTCGACACCGAAGCCATGCACGTGTGGAGCGCGCAAAGCACCTGGTTGGGCTTGGAGGTGGAAAGTGCCGAAGTGCACGGTGGCAAACCCGAGCACGCCTTTGTCACCTTCACCGCGCGCTGGCACGACGGCGCCGGCGAACACGCGCACCGGGAGCGGTCGGGGTTTGTGCAGAACGACGGGCGTTGGTATTTCATCGACAGCACGGTGCCTTTGAAGGCAACACGCAATGATCCGTGTCCGTGTGGCGGTGGTTTGAAATTCAAGAAGTGTTGCTACAATTACTCACTTTGAGTCAATTAGGCAGCACACCTGTGGGTAAGGTTTTCAGCTATATCCGTTTTAGCTCGGCAAAACAGTCATCCGGTGATAGCTATGCAAGGCAGGTGAAAGCAGCCAAGGCCTTCTGTGAAGAAAACGAGCTAGAGCTGGCCGACCCTAAGGAGTACTTGTTCTTTGATGCAGGGCGATCAGCCTATAAAGGAAAGCATCTTGACGACACTGGCGAGCTGGCTCGATTCCTAGGCTTCGTCGAAGACGGCACCATCCCCACCGGCAGCTACTTAGTTGTCGAGTCTCTGGATCGGCTTTCACGGGAGAAAGTGCGTGATGCCCTACCCCGCTTTCTCGACTTGTTAGCAAAGGGAATTAACGTCTACACCAGCACGGATAAGCGACTGTATACGAAGGAATACAACGAGCTTGATTTGATTATTTCGATCATCTCCATGGCACGTGCTCACGAAGAATCAGCTATTAAAGGGAAAAGGGTCTCTTCGGCGTGGAGGAACAAGCATCAGCAAGCCCGCGAGACTGGCAAGCCCATCGGTAAGCTGTGTCCTCTGTGGCTTATAGCTACACCAGAACGCTATGAGCTGAATGTTGAAAACGTTGCGATCGTGAGACGCATCTTCGACCTGTCCACCAAGGGATATGGATCGCGGTCCATTGCTGCACAACTCAATCAAGAGGGTATTCCGACTTTCTCTTCTGGCAGAAGAAACCTCAGCGGCCTTTGGGGTTTCAGTACTGTTAGGAACATTCTCGACAGCCGCGCTACGCTGGGAGAGTTCCAACCTCACATATTCATAGATGGAAAGCGAACGCCGGATGGTGAGCCAATCAGTGGGTATTTCCCTGCTGTGGTTACCGAGGAAGAGTTCTATCTAGCTCAAGCAGCTAGATCGTCGCGAAAAACGTACAAAGTTACCAAGACCACTGAAAACTTCAATATCCTTGCGGGCATATTGAATTGCTACCAATGCGGGGCAGCCATGCATCTCCAAGGCAAGAAAAGGAGACGCAAGTACTACGAATGCTCATATAAGGCAAAAGGCACATGTTCAGCTGGGATAGTCGGAGCGGATCGCGCAGAGTTAGTTTTTAAGCAAATGCTGGCTAAAGTCGATAGCTTGTCTCTAGTGCAAGATAGCTCCGGTCGCTTGCAACGCGAATTATCAATACTAGATGGACGTTTGACCGAGTTAAAGAATAAACAGACTGAAGCCGAGGCAACTCACTCAGAATTCCCCTCCCGTATCACCGCCAAACTTTTACAACAGCTTGAGAAGGACATTGAAGCGCTTGATCAAAAACGAAAGCTGCTGACTGAACAATTAGCCACTGACAAAGTTATTAACAAGGACCAATTTTTCAATAAGTTAGACTTGAAGTCATACGAAGGACGAGTGTCGGCCAATAATTTAATTAAAAGACTCGGCATATACTTGTTCGTACTAAAACGAGGCAGATGCGACGAAATGTACTTCGCCACTGACGAGAACACTACACCCAAACTTTTTTTCACCTCTACTGACCACCTACTGTTTTATTTTGTTCATGAAAGAAACGAATTGCGCTTCGAGGCGTTCCGGGATGAATACTTCGATCTCCAAGAACTTCAAGGGGAGCTAACATCCTTTCAAGCCTTGCTTGCCAAGACTGAGTCTTGGGACATGCTTCCGCCGGATGCTTTGAAGATCGTAAATGACAGATTTCTAGGGATTGGTAAAGACGACAACTCGGAGTAAGCTGCCGAAACTGAACGTTTACGCATGAAATTCCGGAGGAAAAGTGAAACTACCTACCGATCAGCAAATACTAGAAAAAATTTATGAGATATACACAGAAGACTTTCGAAACTTCGTCGTCGGACGCCAAAACCAGAGACAGACCAAAATTTTCGTCCCAATTGACTGCAAGCTAATTGCAGAAAAACTCAAAACAGACGGAGACATAGTTTTTGGCAGGCTTTATTACCATATGGAAGGAAAAATACGGATACACAAGGAGAGATGGGTCAAACGTGTCGTTTTTTGAAAAACAGGTTGGAAGCGATGGCAAATGTATTAATTTCCCACTAATGGCCTCAGTGCTTTCGGGGATGCGCGAAGAAACGGATCGAGTTAAGGTAGCTACGTACATTGCTGTTTTCGCTGCAGTTGTAGCCATTATTGGCGTCGTCGCTCAAGTCATAGCAGCTTAATGTCTCTACTAACTCAAGGAGCAATGAAAATGAAGCTGAACGGATGGCAGCGACTGTGGGTTTTTGCATCTGTTTCATTCGGTTGCTTTATATTCTTCGCAACGTTGAAAGAGTTACCTAGTGAGAAGAGGTTGATCGAGGAATACGAAAGCGTCATTTCATCGATCACTCTTCAAAAAATGGAGAGCGAACGGCTACATGAGCTGAAAATTCCTGAGTTGTATCCTGACGCTAAAAGGTCACCTGTGACTCAGGCGGATGTACGTCAGGCTAAGGCTGAAAAGATGGCAAAACTGCAATCGAAGCTGGACCAGCTGCCGGACCGTAGGGCGAACGTTGCTTTCACGGGAGTTATAGCTTGGACGGCATTCAGCGTGGGACTCTATCTTATCGGCTGGTTCATCGCGTGGATCATCCGTGGCTTCAAAGCCGATAAAGCAGCGAAGACCAAATCCTAGAAATCTCCAGTCGATTTTTGAGTAGGTTCCAAGATGGACGAGCCGCAAGGCTCGGTTTTTCCCTACTCACTTTGGCTCAGTAGCCTCGACTGATTTAGTCTCGCCTGTGCGAAACGTACTAAGGATGCGGATTCCCATCTGACTCAACAGGTCATCCAGAAACACGGGCTCTTCCTGAGCTACTAAGTCTCTGTGCTTTCCAAGCTCGTGCTCTATAACTACGAACCTTACAGCCAGTGGGTTAGGAACCAGTCGCGTCTCAATCGTTATTGAGTGCTCTTTGCCATCGCGCACGTAGACGATCTTTGTCTCCATCACTGCGACCCTCCCGAACGTTAGAAGCGAGACGGCAAGAATAGCAATCGGATGGCAGTCTGTCTCAAAAGTCGATGCCGCACGCTCTATGTCGATTTTCTGACAACCCTTGCCCCTGCGCTGAGAGCCCCGCTTCTCAATGCTAGCGGCTCATTCTCGTCGGGTGGAATATCCGGTTCGCTCTCAGATTGGCTTAACCCCCGGCAGGACGGCCAGCCTTTAGAGCCAGCTTTCCGCGAATATCAGAGGGATAAGGAGGGTGATACCTACCCGCTTTACCGCTTACTGCGAGCGATACAGGGCGTTAAGCCACGTTCCACATACGCTTCACAGTGCTCAAGCTAACGCCTAGCTCCTTAGCTACAGCGGACTGGCTTAGCTGCTTGGCCTTAAGCGATTGCACAGCTTCCTTATCTGCAACCACTGGGCGGCCTAGTGTCTTGCCTTCGCTCTTTGCACGGCTCAAGCCCGACTGAGTGCGCTCAATGAGTAGGTCGCGTTCAAACTGAGCTACTGCTGCCAGTACGCCCATGGTCATCTTGCCTGCTGCACTTGTGAGGTCTACGCCGCCAAGCGCTAGGCAATGAACGCGGATGCCCTTGCCTTCGAGCAGGCGGACGGTTGTTTGTACGTCTATAGCGTTGCGACCTAGACGGTCCAGCTTTGTGACTACCAGCACGTCCCCAGCTTCCATGCGATCCAGCAGTACGGAAAACTGCTTACGCTCGCTGGCGCTGGTGCTGCCTGAAATCGTTTCCTCAATAACCCGTTGAGGTTGAAGATCGAAGCCAGCGGCTTTGATTTCTTGAACCTGATTCTCGGTTGTTTGAGTCGAGGTCGAAACACGGCAGTAAGCGAAGGTGCGGGACATGGATGGAAGCCTCAAGGGTGTCAATTACGTGGTGTCATTATATCCATTGGGCTCATAACTGCAACCCCTATGTTATGACACCTATTTGTGAGCTGCTTTCGCACAGCTCACAAACGGTCGTTTTTGACACCACCTGATTCAGAGGCAGGCGCTAACCCTTAGCCTGTATTCGCGGAAGACTTGCGAGTCCGTGGCTTTCCCTTTCGTGCCTCCTGCTGCTGCAACAGTTGGTAGACGGACGATTCCACGCTATCGGCTGCTGGTGCTGGGGCTGGTGCAGCTTCAGAGCCTTCCGGCGTAGTTTCCCGGCTGGCTAGCCACGTTGTAAGCAACTCAAGTCTTTGCGTTGCCGATTCCGAAAGGAGCGTCACTAGCTGGGGAGTTTTGCTTCTCCTTAGTGTTAGGTCGCTTCAGCGTCACTGTTTCCAAGAAACTCATTAGGGCGCTAGCAATACTCATACTCCAAGAATCTCAGCTGCTTCGATTCTGGCTTCTTCCAATTTCTTAGCCAGTTCTTCTTCTTCAGCCTTGGCACGCTTCTCCTTCTCTTCAGCAATCAGGCGTTGAGCCATAGCTTCAATTGCGCGTTGCTTTTCCGCTTCAAGGAAAGCGTGATACTCGGCGGTGACTACCTTATCTAGCTCGCCTAGTTCAGCCTTAATGACCTTTGCTGGCTTTGTAAATCGAGCTAGAAATTGGCATGTTGATGCCAAGGGAGAAACCATCGGTAAGAAGCCGGTATCTAGAGTAAATCCTTCGGATTCGAATTTTCTAAACTGCGTTAGGAAATCTAAGAAATCGTAGGTTTCTAGCATCTGATACTGGTCATAACGTCTATGAGCCTTCTCGATTCGCTTCTGTAGCTCTTCTTTGGTGAATGTTGCGGGTACAAATGTCTGGTACTTGTTCATCAATGAATTATTCCTATTATTGGCGACGTCAGTCGCTATTGCGTACTGCTATTGCTGGCAAGCCAGCTGTATTTGAGCGTTAAACGCTCGTCAATGAATCTTGCCGATTATGTCGTGGCAAAATTCGCTGAAACGTACATGGCACTAGTGTTGTAGCCCGATTCAGTGTCCACTTCGTTACACTACATGCTGCTAGTAGTAATTGCGGTAGTCGTTATCGGTATTGTGTGAGAATTCCACGGTTAGCGGTGCCCCGTGAACGTGGTCCCAAAATTCCGATTGGTTCTCGTTGAAACAGAAGTATTCGGCAGGGCTCAACCCCATTCGCTCTGCTTCGTGAACATACACTTGATAAGGTGTTGCTCTAGGCAAAGTGAATCGCTTGGGCTGTATCAATCCTGTATACAATTCCTCAATCTCGCTATCAGACATGCAAGAAAGGATTTGCTCGGCTGGAGCGCTTAGGGAGCGCTCTAGCAGTTTCTTTATCATTGTTGAGCGTTTTGGGAAGATTGGGTTCGCTTTACTCAAGTCTTCAAGTTGCTCATAAGTCAGTTTGGTCAGTGCCGACTTGATCCCGACTCCTTGCGAAACCAAACGAGCTAGCATTTTTTGCCTTGCACTAAGCTGAAGTCTAAATTCCGCCAGCAATCTTTCAAAGCTTTCAGGTATGAACCGCTGAATCAGCTTAGATACAGCCTCAACCTTATCTCCTTTCTCAATTTCCCACTCCGGGCTTAAATGATGTAGCGAAATCCATTTACCAGAATGTCCGTCCCAAGCATTGTGCCTTTCTCGGTTATACGGGCCGGGGGCGACAACCAAATTCAGCGGATGAAGTGTCCCCATTACTTCCGCGTCAGTAGCCGGGGCAATGTGGCTGATCTCGTATCGAGGATTGTTAGCGGTCGGTTGGATTCCTAAGCCATTAGCTTTCTTACAATACAGCCAAAGCGTATACAGTTGAGGTAGATCAACATTTGTGAGAATTTGCACAGTCCTGGAATTCTGGCACTTCCGAACGAGCCAGCTACCGAACGCCGTGTTGTGGAACTCCAGCTTTTCCTTCTTTCTGCGATTCGCCTTGGCTGTGCATCTGGCCGAGCAATACAACTGGTTAGGTCTTTTGAGTGTGAATTTCTTTTTGCATGGTGGGCAGGTCTTACGGCTGAGCTTTGGCATAATAGCCGCCTCCCTGCCGAAGCCCTGACTCAATTAGCTTGGTTCGGTGGCAGCCGAAGCAGGTCTTTGAGCAGTAGCGTGCATTTCTTTTCTTAGATGTAAAGCTGTTTCCGCAGTTGTAACAATTACACTTATGCATTGTTCCTCTTATTGATTACTAGGAGCGTCATCTTGTAACGCTGGTTTTACTACGTGTTGCCGGTATGTCCTCACTTGGCAGCGTACGGAACAATACTTTCTTGTTCCCCGCTTACACTTCATTGCTGCCCCACAACAGGCGCAGGGTCTCGTGACAGTCGCTATGGCGTGCCTCCTATATCGTTAAATTGTATGCGCAACTTTTGCCGGAAAAATAAATGCCCCAATCAAGGGGCATCTATTTGCGCAGCAGCAGCGCTAGGAATATTGACTGGGGGTGGCCCCCCAGCAATGTAAGCCTTCCAACCTTTCTTATCTTCCGGCTTACAGACGAAGAGCTGAATCAGGCAGCTCTTCATATCACCCTGGACGACATGGTTTGGAGTCACAGGGAGAAACTTTTTAAACATCTGATTTAGGGGATCGACTATAACACGAAAAGTGCTCTTTGTCAATAGGTAACTCACAATTAAATTAGTAAAGCAACAAATTTTTTTATTTTGTTTTAAAAGAAATTCGTAAGCTTCTTTCTGCTATCAAATAATGGCTATACCCATACCTAAAAGAGCATTTAAACGGCTCTAGGAGGTCTTTAGAGAGGCGGATAGTAATTATTGGTATGTAGGTAGCTGGTGTATAGTTTCGTGCGTAAAAATAGCTTTTCCTGCTGATATAAACGTAGGGCGATTTGACCCGGCTTAATCTTTCACTATATACGCCCCAGCAAACTCGGGGATGTCACCCGAATCGAAATTAAGCCAAACCCCAATTTAGGATGATCAGGACTGATCCCCACGTTGTTTATCGCTTGATATCTCGTCCTAAGATAGCGGCTAGACGATTTCCCACCTATATGCATGCGGGTAGCTTCCGTCACTAGTGGGTTTTTGTAGCAGAAGACCAAGAAGTGTTGCGCGGGTTTTGTTTAGCGAACGCGGATAGCGCTCAACACTATCGAGGCTGAAGCCTCTCCCACAAGGCAACGATTTAGCGTGGGAGAGGCTTCAGCCTCGATGCTTTTATTCCTGCAACTTCAAATGCGAAATATCTGGCGGCGGGCCGGCCGGGGCGGTTTTCGCCTGGCCCATATCGCTGCCCGCTGGCGCCAGGCTGAACTGGCTGAGGTCGACCTTTGGCGCGACCGGCTCTGGCTTCTGATCTTGTAAATCGACACCGACCGGCGCGATGCCGAAATCGGGTGCCTCCACGTCGCTGAACGCGGCCATGTATTCGTCACGCGGGGCAACGACTAACGGTTTCGGCGTGCCCGAGTTGCTGGCGGCGGCGACCGGTGCGGGCGCCGGCGCTGGCGGCTCGTAAGGGGCGGCGGCGCCATTTCCACTTCTTCGATTTCGACGTCCATGTTGCAGACCTCGACCACCGCACCAGCGCGCTCAATGGTCGCCCGGTATTTCTCTGCGGCGGCTTCGTCGAGGTTGTTCTTGATCACCAGGCGGCGCCCGGAAAACAGCAAGGCAATGCGCTGGGCATCGGCCTGGAACAGCTTGGCCATATTGGCTTTCACCAGGTCCAACTGGGCGCCTGGCACCAGTTGTCCAGAGAAAGCAATCTCGTAGCGGCTCATCGTCACACTCCTTTCCGAGGCGGCCTGTCCGAGGCGGGTCCGCGTTTCACACGCGATCAAGTATGGCGTAGATTTTTTTATATAAACAACACGTTGCCCGGAACCTGCGGCTTGCGACACACTCGGCCAACTAGGGAGTTCGCCATGCGGCAGCGCGCCATCCGCAGCACACACATCGCCATCATTTTTTTGCTTAGCCTGGCTTCGGGCTTGGGCGGCTGCTCGTGGTTCGCCGGCGACCTGCAAGACCCCACGGTGCAGTTGCAAAAAGTCGATGTGATCAAAGCCAAACTGGTGGAGCAGGAATTTCTGCTGCACCTGCGCCTCGACAACCCCAACGACCGCGATCTGCCCATTCGTGGCATGACCTTCAGCCTGTATTTGAACGACATCAAACTGGCCGACGGCGAGTCCGACGTGTGGGCCACCGTGCCGGCCAACGGCCACCGGCGCATCAAGATTCCGCTGCGCACCAACCTCTGGCGCAACCTCAAGCCCATCGCAAAAATGCTGGAAAAACACGACCAGCCGATCCGCTACCGCTTCTACGGCGTGGCCGAAACCGGCGTGTTGTTCGGCGCGAGCGTGCACCTGGAGCGAAATGGCGAGATAATTCCCGGCGATTTTATTCCGGAGTAAGTCTGCAATGAGCCAAGAACCCCACGTCCACGGTCCTGACTGCAACCACGACCATGATCACGACCATCACCACCACGACCACGGCCACGTGCATGGCCCGGACTGCAACCATGGGCACCAGGAGCCGGTGCGCAATGCGTTGAAGGATGTGGGTCGTAATGATCCGTGCCCGTGCGGGAGCGGGAAGAAATTCAAGAAGTGCCATGGGGTGTAAGTAACCGATCGGCTGCGCGTCGGCATTGCTGCGTTAAAAATGGATTTTGAATGCTCATTGGCTACAGCCAACTGCGCTTCAAAATCCATTTTTGCCTTGCACTGCTCTAGCTCGCTCGATCTTGAATGGGCGTAGTCCATTTGAAGATCAAGGGCATCGAGGCTGAAGCCTCTCCTACAGGTGAGGTGATTTTGATGTTGTAGGAGCGGCTTCAGCCGCGAATCCCTGCAAACGCAAAACACGGCCGCTGCGCTGTGTGCTGAACCTTCCCCTCTCCCTTCAGTCAGTTAACTACACGTCTTAACGGAGCTTTCCGATGATCGATCTGTATTACTGGACCACGCCCAACGGCCACAAGATTTCGCTGTTTTTGGAAGAGGCCGGGCTGCCTTATAAGGTGCATCCGATCAACATCGGAAAGAACGAGCAGTTTGCGCCGGACTTTTTGAAGATTTCCCCCAACAACCGCATTCCCGCCATCGTGGATGACGAACCCGCTGACGGCGGTGAGCCGCTGTCGGTTTTCGAGTCGGGGGCGATTTTGTTGTACCTGGCCGAGAAGACCGGCGCGTTTATTCCCGCCGATTTGCGCGGCCGTCAGGAGTGCCTGCAATGGGTGTTCTGGCAAATGGGCGGCTTGGGGCCGATGGCTGGGCAGAATCATCACTTCAATATGTTTGCGCCGGAAAAAATTCCCTACGCGATGAAGCGTTATGTGGATGAAACCGCGCGGCTGTATGGCGTGCTGAATAAGCAGTTGGAAGGCCGCACGTTCATCTGCGGCGATGAGTACACCATCGCCGACATGATCAGCTACCCGTGGATCGTGCCCCACGAGCGCCAGCAGCAGAACCTCGACGACTTCCCCAATCTGCAACGCTGGTTCAACGCCATCAAGGCGCGGCCGGCGACGGTGCGTGCCTATGCATTGGCCGAACGGATCAATCCGCAGCCGAAAAAAATAACGCCCGCCCAACGCCCGTGGTCGCTTGCGCGGCGGCGGGCGCCTCACTAACGTAGCGCCTGCCGTTTTTTATTGATTCTTGCAGGAGCTTCACACCATGGCGTCGCCATTCTTCACGCGTCTCACAGCTGCCGCCGCCCTGGTGGGCGCCGTGAGTCTCAGCGGGTGTCAGAGTTGGCTCGACAGCCACTACGCCGACAGCCTGCCGCCCACCACCGGCATTCAGCCGGTCAAGGGCCTGGCACAAAGCGTGTCGATCCGCCGCAACGCCATGGGCATGCCGCTGATTGAAACCACCACCTTCCACGACGCCCTCTTCGCCCTCGGCTATGTGCATGCGGGCGATCGCCTGAGCCAGATGGTGGGCATGCGGCTGATGGCTGAAGGACGTTTGTCGGAAATGGTCGGGCCGGGTGCCCTGGAAATCGACCGCTTTATGCGCGCGGTGAACCTCAAGCAAAGCGCCGACGTGCTGTACAAAAACGCCTCGCCGCGCATGAAGAAGTTCTTCGAGGTGTATGCCCGTGGGGTCAACGCTTACCTGTACCGCTACCAAGACAAACTGCCGATGGACCTGGCCGAGTCCGGGGTGAAACCGGCGTATTGGAAACCGGAAGATTCGGCGCTGATTTTCTGCCTGATGAACTTCGGCTTGTCGGTAAACCTGCAGGAAGAAATCGCCTCCCTGGCGCTGGCGCAAAAAGTCGGCAGCGACAAGCTCGCCTGGCTGACACCCACCTACCCCGACGAACCTTTGCCGTTCGAGGAAGCCGACAAGCTCAAGGGCTTGGTGCTCAGCGGGCAGATTCAGGGCTTGGGCGCGCTCGGCAAGGTCACCGAACAAATTGCCGGGCTGGACATGCTCGGCGTTGCCGCGTCCAACAACTGGGCCATCGCACCGCAGCGCAGCCGTGGCGGTAAAAGCTTGCTGGCCAACGACACGCACCTGCCGATTTCCATGCCCTCGGCGTGGAACTATGTGCAAATCCGCTCGCCGAAATTCCAGGCCGCTGGCGTCTCGATTGCCGGTGTGCCCGCCGTGGTCGCAGGCTTCAACGGCAAGCTGGCGTGGGCCATGACCATGGTCATGGGCGACAACCAGGACCTGTTCCTGGAGAAGATCAAACGCCAGGGCAGCCAGGTGTTATACGAGGCCGACGGCAAGTGGGTGGCCGCCAAGGTGCGGCAGGAAACCTTCTTTATCAAAGGCCAGCGCCCGGTGCGCGAAGCCATTTATGAAACCCGCCACGGCCCGCTGCTCAATAGCGTGCTAGGCGAGCGCAAACATATGTTGCAGCCACTGCAAATCAGCAGCGGTTACGGCCTGGCGCTACAAAGCGCGTCGCTCGACGGCGACAAAACCCTGGATGCGTTCTTCAACCTGTCGCGCGCCCAATCGGTGGACCAAGCCTTCGACGCGACGCGTGAGATTCGCGCCATCCCGCTGAACCTGGTGTTTGCCGACGCGCAGCACATTGGCTGGCAAGTGACCGGCCGTTACCCCAACCGCCGTGCCGGTTTGGGCCTGCTGCCATCGCCGGGCTGGAATGGTCAATACGACTGGGACGGTTATGCCGACCCGATGCTGCACCCCTACGATCAGGACCCCGCGCAAGGCTGGCTGGGCACCGCCAATCAACGCACCATTCCCCGTGGCTACGGCATGCAATTGTCCAATTCCTGGTACTACCCGGAACGTGGCGAGCGCATCGCCCAACTGGCGGGTGCCGGCAAGCACGACGCGAAAAGCATGATCGCCATGCAGTACGACCAAACCTCGCCGTTCGTGGCCAAGCTGCAAGGCATGTTCGAAGCGCCGGGCATGGCCCAGCCGCTGAAAAAAGCCATCGACGCCCTGCCCGCTGCCGACCGCGCCAAAGCCCGTGAAGCGTATAGCCGCCTGATGGCGTTCGACGGCAACCTGCGCGCCACGTCAGCCGACGCCGCGCTGTACGAAGCCTTCCTGCAAGAAAGCATGCGCCAGACCTTCCTCGACGAACTCGGCCCGGACACCAGCGCCGCGTGGAAAGCGCTGGCCGATACCACCGACCTCTCTTACTCGGCTCCGGCTGATCATTTGCTCGGCCGCGACGACAGCCTGTTCTGGGACGACGTAAAGACGCCGCAAAAAGAAGACAAGCCCGCGATTCTGGCGCGCAGCTTGGCGGCGGCGGTCGCCCTGTGTGAAAGCAAACTGGGCGCCGACCGCGCGGCCTGGCAGTGGGGCAAGCTGCACAGCTACACCTTCGCCACCGACTCCACGCAAATGGCCAAGTACATGAGCGGCAGCGACGCCACTGGTGTGAATGCCATCAAGGGTTATCTCGACCGCGGGCCGTACGCGGCTGGCGGCGACCACACCACCTTGAACGCGGCGGCGTACCACTGGGGCAAAGACTTCGATACCTGGCTGATTCCGGCCATGCGCATCGTCGTCGACTTCGCGCAACCGGAACCGATGATGGGCCTGAACAGCACCGGCCAATCCGGCAACCCGGCTAGCCCGCACTATGCCGACGGCATTGATGCCTGGTTGAAAGGCCAGTACATGACGTTCCCGTTCCAGTCGCAAAACCTGGACAAGGTGTACGGCACCAAACGGCTGATGCTTACGCCGGGCAAGTGAAGAACTTTCGTCGGGGCTGGCGGAACTATTCGTACAGCCGCTGACTCAGAGAAAGTGGACTTACTCCATAGATCTTTTTAGGGCACCTTCGGGTGCCCTTTCTTTGGTTGGTAGAACGTGAAAACAGGTTTGGAGCCCACGCACGGTTGAACTTTGCCGGGTGGCGTTGTTCAGACCTTATGCATCGTTTGATTCTCCGGGCGCCACCTAAGGCGCCTATTTTTTTGCCTGGGATTTGGTGATTTGCCTGGCGCGACCAGGTGTTGCATCGCTCAAAAAGCATCGCGGCTAAAGCCGCTCCTACAGGTTGTATGAATTCCTGTGGGAGCGGCTTTAGCCGCGATTGGCCTGGCCTGAAAACTAATTAACTACGATCAATCCGGGTCTTTGTCCGGCATCCCGTCCACGACCCCGGCGGTGTTGTCCAGCAGACTCTTGGTGGCGGTTTGCAGGAAGGCTTCCAGCTGCTTTTTCAGCTCAGGATCAATGTCACCCGGTACGCGGGTGGCGCTGGCTTTGGCGCCGAGCTGGTAGTCGTACAGGCGCGGTTCGAAGCCTTTGGGTTGGATCAGGATGCGCTCCGGCGTAACGATGGCCACGGTCTGCTCGCCGCCCGAGGGTTTGATCACGCCGATGCCGTGGTCGCCTTCGGGCAGGGTCAGCAGGTCGCGGCCCCAGCATTGGTGACGCACCTGGCCACCGAGGCGACCCATGATGGTCGGCACGATGTCGATCTGGGTGCCAACGGTGTGGCGCAGCGGGCCGAATTTTTCCTGAATGCCTGGGCCGATCAGCAGCAACGGCACGTTGAAGCGGAAGAGGTCCATCTCGGTCAGTTGTTCGTCGCTGCCGAAACCGTGGTCGCCAACAATCACAAACAGGGTGTCTTTGAAGTACGGCGCCTTGCGCGCTTTTTCGAAGAACTGGCCCAACGCCCAATCCGAATAACGCATGGCGGTCAGGTGCTCGTCCGAGCTGCTGCCCGTGTTCACCCGTTCAACCGGCAAGTTGGCCGGCAACGCGTACGGCGTGTGGTTGGACAGGGTTTGCAGCAGCGCATAGAACGGCTTCTGGCCAAAATTGGTGGCCAGCTCTTTGGCGCCGCGGTCGAACATGTCCTGGTCGGACACGCCCCAGGTCGGGTCCATAAACACCGGGTCGACGAAGTCTTCGCGGCCGATGAAGTTGGTCATGCCCTGGTTGCTGAAGAATCCGGACTGGTTGTCCCACTGGAAGTTGCCGTTGTAGACGTACAGGTTGTCGAAGTCGCGGGCATCGAGCAGTTGCGGCAAACCGGAGAATTTGTGGTTGCCCTCGGGCATGCGCATCAAATACTCGAAGCTTGGCAGGTTGGGGAAGCACGCCATGGTGGCGAACATGCCCTGGTGCGTGTGGGTGCCGTTGGAGAAGAAGCGGTCGAACAACACGCCCTCTTTGGCCAGCTTGTCGAACTCCGGCGTGATGTTCAGTGGGCTGCCCAAGGCGCCAACGAAGTGGCCGGCGAAGCTTTCCATCAGAATCACCACCACGTTTTTCACACCCGGCAAGGTGCCATCAGCCGGCGGCGTGAAGTCACGACGGATCGCGGCCTTGTCGGCATCGACCAATACGTCGTGGGGCGTGAGGATCATTTTGCGCACGATTTCCTGCGCATCGCCGTCGGCCATGGTGGATTTCCAGGCGTTCTGACGATGAGACGAGAAACTGGCCGAGGCCGCAGACACCAAGGTCAAGGTGCCGTTAAGGCCCAGTTGGTTGGCGAACATCGACTCGGTGGTATAGGCGTCGCCCCAGCGCAGCGGCGGGCCTTGCTTCAAGGTGCCACGGGCGGCCAGTACGGCGAGCACCAGGCACAACACGAACGCCACACCGCGCAGCGGCCACGAGGTGCGGCTTTGCGCAGGACCAACCGCCAAGGTGGATGCGCCACGGGGACGGCTGAGCAGGTCCAGACCCTTGAACAGCTTCCACAGCAGCCAGGTCGCCACGGCCCACGCCAGCAGATAGCGGCCAACCGGGAAACCGTTCCAGAGCATGCTCAGTACGGTTTTCGGGTCTTCCTGGAAGTATTGGAATACCAGGCTGTTCAGGCGCTGGTGAAACTCGCGGTAGAAGTCCAGCTCCGTCAGGCCGAGGAACAGCGTGACGCTGGCGAAGAACGTCAGCCACACGCGCATCCAGCCTCGGCGGGCCATGGCGGCCGGAATCAGGATCGCGATCAGCAACGGCGCACAGGCGTAAACAATCACCCGCAGGTCAAAGCGCATACCGTTGAAAAAGGCTTCGGCGAAGGTCGCCACGGTGTCCTGACCGATCAGCTCGCGGTTGTACACCAGCAGCGCCACGCGCAGCAGCGTGTACATCACCAACAGCGCAAAGGCGCTGGAAAAGGTGAAAAGCAAATGGCTTTTCAGCGTAAAGGGGCCGCGCGTAGAAACGGAAGAACTGCTCAGAGCGTCCGATCGTGCCATGTGTCCGAAACTCACTGGTTAGACGTGCATGAAAAAAAGGGTGACGAAGAATACTCCGCCGCCCCACCAGAAGCGAAGCCGCGAATATTCAGCGAGTGAATGTGAAAATTTCGTTTAGAAACGGCCTGATGAGGTCCTGTGGGAGCGGCTTTCGCCGCGATGCTTTTTGGCCATCAACCGCATCGCGGCTAAAGCCGCTCCCACAGGGTTCAGCGCAAGATCAGGCGTTATCGGCTTTGCCGATGGCTTCCAGCACGTACTGCGGCAGGGCGAAGGCGCCCAGGTGCACGTCGGGGTTGTAATAGCGGGTCACAATTGCACTGGCGGCGAAGCGCTGGCGCAGGGTGTCGAGCGGCAAGTCGCGCAGGCCCGGTTGCGTTGCGCCCCAGGCGAAGGTCATGGCGCCGCCAATGTAGGTGGGCACCGCTGCCGTGTAGAAATGCCAGTCGGCGAACAAACCGTTCATGCGCCCGGCGGTGTTTTGCACGCCGTCCAGTTGCATAAAGGGTGTGCCGTTCTGGGTCACCAGAATGCCGCCCTCGTTCAGGCAGCGGCGGCAGGCTTGGTAGAAGTTTTCCGAGAACAGCACTTCGCCCGGGCCGATCGGGTCGGTGGAGTCGGAAATGATCACGTCGAATTTTTCCGTGGTGGTGGCAACGAAGCGCATGCCGTCGTCGATCACCAGGTTCAGGCGCGGGTCCTCGTAAGCGCCGTTGGAATGGCGCGGCAGAAACTCTTTGCACATGTCCACCACCGTGCCGTCGATTTCGACCATGGTGATGTGTTCGACGCTACGGTGTTTGCTCACTTCACGCAGCATGCCGCCGTCGCCACCACCGATGATCAGCACCCGGCGCGCGGCGCCGTGGGCCAGGATCGGCACGTGGGTGAGCATCTCGTGGTAGATGAATTCGTCGGCTTCGGTGGTCTGGATCACGCCGTCCAGGGCCATGACGCGGCCCATGCGCGGATTTTCGAAAATCACCAGGTGTTGGTGTTCGGTGCGCACTTCGTGCAGCAGTTTGTCCATGCGAAAACGTTGGCCGTAGCCTTCGTAGAGGGTTTCCTGATAGTCGCTCATGGCGTTGCTCCTCTGCGCCGCGCCGTGAACGGGCGCGGAAAAAATCGGGGCTGGAGCGCGTCGGCTCCAGGCAAGCGGCGCATTCTACGTGGCCGGCCATGACAGGTCGAACCTCTCTCGCAGCCGCCCCGCAGCGAATTCAACAGCAAGAACGGGAGAGACAGGCGCGCGGCCAAGTCGCTATCGTTATCGCCATGAACACAGCAACCGCCCCCCTGCTCCTGCCTTATGTGCCACCGTGGAATTGGCAGCAGTTCCACGCCTACTTTGCCCTGCGCTGCTTACCGGATATGGAGCGGGTGAGTGCCGAGGGTTACTTGCGCACCGTTCGGGTCGGCGATGTTTGCGGCTGGTTTGCGCTGCGCCATGTGCCAGAACACGGCGCGCTTGAGCTGACCGTGAGCCCATCCGCCGCGTCCTTAACGCCCCTGCTCAGCGCGCGGGTGCAGCGCATGTTCGATCTGGACACCGACACCACGCTGATCGCCCGCCACCTGAGCCAGGATGCCCAACTGACAGCGCTGGTCGCCCGCTACCCGGGGCTGCGCATTCCCACTGCGTTCGATCCGTTCGAGCAAGCGGTGCGCGCCATTGTTGGCCAGCAAGTGACGGTAAAAGCAGCGGTGACCATCGTCGGCCGTCTGGTGAAACGCCTGGGCGACGAGTTGGCCGACGCGCCAGCAGACGGCCCGAACCGCCTGTTCCCCACGCCACAGGCCATCGCCGAGGCGGACCTGGCGGGCATCGGCATGCCCGGCAAGCGGGTCGCCACCTTGCAAGGTTTCGCCCGCGCGGTGTGTGATGGCCGCCTGGCGCTGCATGCCGATGACGGCGTCGACGATTTGATCGAACGCTTGCGCGCCCTGCCCGGCATCGGCCCATGGACCGCGCAGTACATTGCCTTGCGGGCCTTTGGCGTAGCGGATGCCTTTCCCGCCAGCGACCTCGGCCTGCTGAAAGCCAAACTCTGGGGCGGCGCCGGCATCACCGCGCCGGCCCTCACCGCCCAGGCCGAAGCCTGGCGACCGTGGCGCGCCTACGCCGCCATGTACCTGTGGCAAAGCTACGCCGAACCGGAGGAATGACCGATGCACTACCGCTACCACGACAGCCCTATCGGTCCGCTGCTAATTGCCGGCGATGAGCAAGGCTTGCGCTTGTTGCACATGGACGGCGCGCAGCCGTGGGAACTGAACGAAAACTGGCAGGCCGCTGATGCGGAACTGGATGAGGTGTGTCGGCAGTTGGACGACTATTTCGCCGGTCGACGTCAGCAATTCCAGCTGCGCGTGGCGCCGCTGGGCACGCCGTTTCAGCAGGAAGTATGGACGGCGTTGCAGGCGATTCCGTTCGGGCGCACCTGCAGTTATGCCGATCTGGCGCAGCGCATCGAACGCCCGTCAGCCGTGCGTGCGGTGGGCGCCGCCAATGGCGCCAACCCGATTGCCGTGGTCATTCCCTGCCACCGTGTGATCGGCAGCAATGGCACCCTCACCGGTTATGCCGGTGGCCTGGAGCGCAAACAGTTGCTGTTGCAACTGGAGGGTGCCTGGCTGCTGTAGCGCGTGCAGCGTCAGATGCGCACGTTGCCGCGCGGCCCGGCGATCGCCCAAATAATCAGGCCCAGCACCGGCAGCAGCACGATCAACAGCACCCACAGCACTTTCATGCCGGTCTCGGCGCCGCTTTTCAGCACGTTAATGATTGCCCAGATATCCAGCGCGAGAATGATCAGGCCGATCAGGCCGTTAAAACCAGAACCCATGGTGATGCTCCTTAGTGGGATTGCTCTTCTAGGATAGTCGGCCGCAGGTTAGGTTCAGGATTTGTGCCATCACTGTGATTGCGCTCGCGCTTAAGGTCGGCGCGCCACCCCAGCGCGCGGCCCCATGACATACCAATTGAAAACCCGAGCAGCGGAAACAGCACCAGCAGGCTGATCCACAGCACTTTCAGTTGCCGGGCCAGCGGGCTTTTCACCACGTTGTAGCCGGCCCATACGTGCAGCGCGACCAGCAACGCCAGGGCGGCGAAAAACCAGTAGCGGTAGGCGTAGTAATCGAAGTCCAGAAACATGGCGTTTCCCGTCGCGACAGGTGTTCTCTAAAGAGCCTGGCGGGGGCGACGAGGTTCCGCCTTTGTCGCGGCGCCGCCGGTTAGTAGGCGTTTCAGTAGGCGTTGAGGTCGATCAGCGCGAAGCTGGCCAGGGTCTGATGCCCGCGCAATTCGCCGCCTTCACGCGCCAGGCCGCAGGTTTGCAAACCGGCCGCCTGGGCCGCGTCCAGTTCTTCAACGATGTCAGACAGAAACAGCACTTCATGTGCTGGCACGCCAATGCTGGCGACGATGGTGCGGTACGACTGCGCCTCGCGCTTGGGGCCGGAGGTGGTGTCGAAGTAGCCGGAAAACAGCGGCGACAAATCGCCCGCGACCGAACAGCCGAAAATCAACTGCTGCGCCTGAATCGAGCCGGATGAGTACACGTACAGCGCGTAGCCGTCCTCCTTCCAGCGCTTCAACGCCTCGACCGCATCTGGGTAAACGTGCCCTTGAGCAGACCGGCCTTATAGCCTTCAGCCCAGACCATGCCTTGCAGCGCCTTGAGCGGCGTGGCCTTGCGGTCTTCGGCGATCCACTGCAAAAGAATGTCGATCACGCGCGCCACATCTGCGCCTGCGGCTCGCCGCTTTGCTCGCGCACGGCGTTGAGCTGCTCGGCCACCTGCGGTTGCTGGGCATTGAGCAAGACGAAGTCGGGCAGGTGCTCGGCGGCGAAGGGGAACAGCACATCAAAGACAAAACTCACCGCGCTGGTGGTGCCTTCGATGTCGGTGAGGATGGCTTTGATGGGCATGGGATGGGGTTCCTTCGAATTCGAATCAAACATCTACAACAAAACATCCGTCATCCTCGCGCACGCGGCGGTCCGACGATTCGGGATCCAGAATGTATGTCATGGCGAAAATTCTGGATCCCCGCATTCGCGAGGATGACGGTGTAAGGGGTTTGGGATCAGGTGAAAGACAGTCAGTCTTCCAATCGCGGAAACCGGCTGGCGATATCTTCGCCGGTGAAATTCGCCACCCACCCTCAGGGTTGTTGAACAGGCGAATGGCGATGAAATGCGGATGCTCGCCCATATCAAACCAGTGCCGCGTGCCGGCTGGCACGGAGATGAGGTCGTTCTTTTCGCAAAGCACGGCGTACACGTAGTCATCAATGTGCAGGGTGAACAAACCGCGCCCGGCGACGAAAAAGCGCACTTCATCTTCAGCGTGCTGGTGTTCGTCGAGGAACTTGGCGCGCAGTTCGGCTTTTTGCGGGTGGTCGGCGTTGAGGCTGATGACGTCGACGGTGACATAGCCGCGCTCGTTCATCAGCGCGTCGATTTGCGGTTTGTAGGCGGCGATCACTTCGTCCTGGCTAGCGCCCGGTTTGATCGGCGCCACGGCTTGCCAGCGCTCGAAACGCACACCGACCGCCGCCAGGGTGCTGGCGATGTCTTCGAGGTGGTTGAGCACTTTATTGGGGATGTCCGGCGTGGCGACGGAAAACACACTGAGGCTGCTCATGGCGCGGTTCTCTCTGTAGACGTGAGGCCAAGCGCGCGCATTTTCAGCTCGCACTCGAACAGGAATTCAAACGCTTCGATCTGGCGCAACGCGTCGCTCATGCGCGCGCCCCAGGTGTACAGCCCGTGGCCGCGAATCAGGTAGCCCACGCAATCGGGGTGCTGTTCGAGCCAAGGCTGAACCTTGGCGGCCAGACGGGCGATGTCCTGATCGTTGTCGAAAATCGGCACGCGCACTCGTGATTCGTGGGTGGCGATACCGCTGAAGGCTTTTTGCAGTTCGTAGTCTTCGAACACCAGCTCGCTGGCCTCGGTGGCGCGTGACAGCACCGTGGCGTTAACCGAATGGGTGTGCAGCACCGCGCCAATATCGGCGCGCCATTGGTACAGCTGGGTGTGCAACAAGGTTTCAGCCGAGGGCTTTTTGCCGGGTTCCAGCGAGTTACCGTGCAGGTCGGTGGCGAGCACATCGTCTGGGCCTAGCTGGCCTTTGTGCTTGCCGGAAACCGTGAGCAGCGCCTCGGTGGCCGAGAGCCGCGCCGAGTAATTGCTGCTGGTGGCCGGCGACCAGCCGCGACCATAAAGAAAACGTCCTGCCGCGATAATCTCGTCGGCCAATTGTTGCCGGCTCATGCCCGCTCCTCTTCCAATGCGGTGGGTGGCTGTGCGCCGTCGCGGGCGTTGTCGCTTGGCAGACGCAGCGCAATGATAACGGCCGCCGCCGTGGCCGCAACACTGGCGAGGGCAAACGTCCAGGCCGGGCCCAGCGTGTTCCAGCTATACCCCGAATACAGCGCACCGCACGCGCCGCCGATTCCCGCCAGTGCGGCATAAAGCGCCTGGCCCTGGCCTTGTTGGTTGGCGCCAAAGCTGCGCTGCACAAAATGAATGGCCGCCGCATGAAAGCTGCCAAAGGTGGCGGCGTGCAGCACTTGGGCCAGCACCAGCACGGGCAAATGCTCAGCGAAATTGCCCAGCAGCAGCCAGCGCAAGGCGGCCAATAAAAAGCTGGCCGTTAATACCTGACGCAAGGTGAAGCGCTGAAGAATGCGCACCATCAGCAGAAACATCAGCACCTCGGCCACCACGCCAAGAGCCCACAACTGACCGATAAACCCACGGGCGTAACCCAGCGCCTCCAGGTGCAAGGTGAGAAAGGTGTAATACGGCCCGTGGCTGAGTTGCATCAGACCGATGCACAGGTAAAACGCCAACACGCTCTGGCTGGCGCAGCTGGGCGAGGAAACCGCCGACGTTGAGCTGATTGTCGCGCGCGTAGGGTTGCGCGTTCGGCACCCAGTAACTGCTGATGACGATGCCGGTCATGATGGCGATCAGCGCCCAGGGATAAATGTCCAGGCTCAGCCATTCGAACAGCTTGCCCAGCGCCGCCACGCAAACGATAAAACCGATGCTGCCCCACAGCCGAACCTGGCTATAACGCGCCGCTTGCTCGCGCAAATGGGCCAGGGTGATGACTTCGAATTGCGGCAGCACGGCGTGCCAGAAGAAGGCGTGCAGCGCCATGATCAGCGCCAGCCAGGCGTAGCTTTTGCTGATGAAGATCAGGCTGAAACACAGCAGGGTCGCGGCGGCGCCAAAGCGCACGATGGCCAGGCGTTTGCCGGTTCGGTCGCCGATCCAGCCCCACAGATTCGGAGCCACGCAGCGCATCAGCATGGGAATGGCCACCAGCTCGCCAATGCGCGCCGGGGAGAACCCAAGGTGATGAGAAGTACAGCGCCAGAAACGGCGCGGTGGCCCCAAGCAGGGCGAAGTAAAAGAAGTAGAAACTGGATAACCGCCAGTACGGCAGTGGGCTGGCCATCACGCCTACCCCGCCACGCCCAGTGCGCCCATTGCGGGCGCCAGGGCAATAGGCGAAATCACAGCTGGCCCAGCACCGGGGTGCTGACGTGTACGTCGGCGTTCTGCCCGCGGTTACGCAGCAGGTGGTCGAGCAACACGATGGCCATCATTGCTTCGGCAATCGGCGTGGCGCGAATGCCCACGCACGGGTCGTGACGGCCTTTGGTGATGACATCTTGCGGCTGGCCGGCGACGTCCACCGAGCGGCCCGGCGTGGTGATGCTTGAGGTGGGTTTCAACGCCAGGTGCGCCACGATGGGCTGGCCCGACGAGATGCCGCCGAGAATGCCGCCAGCGTTATTGCTGAGGAAACCTTCTGGCGTCAGCTCGTCGCGGTGCTCGGTGCCGCGCTGGGCGACACAGGCGAAACCGGCGCCGATTTCCACGCCTTTCACCGCATTGATGCTCATCAGCGCATGGGCCAGGTCGGCGTCCAGACGGTCGAAAATAGGCTCGCCCAGGCCAGGCATCACGCCATCGGCAACCACGGTGATTTTCGCGCCGACCGAATCCTGATCGCGGCGCAGCTGGTCCATATAGGCTTCCAGCTCCGGCACTTTGCTCGGGTCGGGGCAGAAGAAGGCGTTGTCTTCGACGCTGTCCCACGTTTGGAACGGAATCTCGATGGGGCCGAGTTGGCTCATGTAACCGCGCACCTGAATGCCAAAACCGGCCAGCACTTTCTTGGCGATGGCACCGGCCGCCACGCGCATGGCGGTTTCGCGCGCCGAGGCTGCGGCCGCCGCCACGGTAATCGCGCACGCCGTATTTGTGGTGGTAGGTGTAGTCGGCGTGGGCCGGGCGGAACAGGTCTTTGATCGCCGAGTAGTCTTTGGACTTCTGGTCGGTATTGCGGATCAACAGGCCAATCGGCGTGCCGGTGGTTTTGCCCTCGAAGACGCCGGAGACGATTTCAACTTCGTCGGCTTCCTGGCGCTGCGTCGTGTGGCGGCTGGTGCCAGGCTTGCGGCGGTCCAGGTCGATCTGCAGGTCTGCTTCGCTAAGCACCAGGCCGGGCGGGCAGCCGTCAACGATGGCCACCAGGGCCGGGCCATGGCTTTCGCCAGCGGTGGTGACAGTGAACAGCTTGCCGTAGGTGTTGCCGGACATGCAGGGGCGCTCCGCGAAATCAGCCAAAATAAGCGCCGAGGAGTATACCCGCGCCACGGGACCAGTTCATCCTCGAACCTTATTCCATCTGCTGCGTCCAAACGCCTACCTCCCGCTATGTAGCCCTCCTATGCCGCGCGCGCTTGCCCTGCTGCTGTTCCTGCTGATGCCTGCTGTAAGCCAGGCGCAATCGTTCACCGTATTGCAACGGCCGCTGACGCTGGACACCGCCGAAGGCCAATTGCACGGCACCTTGCTGCTGCCCAAAACCGACGTGCCGGTGCCCGTTGTGCTGCTGATTGCCGGCTCCGGGCCCACCGACCGTAACGGCAATAACCCCGAAGGCGGCAATAACGACAGCCTTAAACTGCTGGCGCAGAACCTGGCGCAGAACGGCATCGCCAGCGTGCGCTACGACAAACGCGGCATTGCCGCCAGCCGCCCCGCCACGCCGGATGAGCGCGACCTGAGCGTCGACAAATATGTGCAAGACGCGGTGGGCTGGAGCAGCACGCTTCGCCAAGATCAGCGTTTTTCCACCCTGACGCTGATCGGACACAGCGAAGGTGCGTTGATCGCCACCCTTGCCGCACCCAAGGCCGGAGCCAATGCCGTGGTGTCGATTGCCGGCACCGGGCGGCCCATTGACCAAGTGATCAAAGAACAACTGCGCGAACGCCAGCCCGCCGCCTTGCTGCCGCAAAGCCTGTGGACCATCGACCAACTCAAAGCCGGCCAACCGGTGCCCCACGTGCCGGAGGCATTGCAGGTGCTGTTTCGTCCCAGCGTGCAGCCGTACCTTATTTCACTGTTCCAGCAAGACCCGGCCGGCGCCTTCGCGCGGCTGACCATGCCGGCGCTGATCGTGCAGGGCAGCCATGACATGCAGGTTGAAGTGAAGGATGCCAACGCATTGAAAGCCGCCAAGCCGGACGCGCAGCTGGTGGTGATCGCGGGCATGAACCATGTGCTGCGAATCGTCGCCAACGAGCCGAAGGCGCAATTGGCGTCCTACAACAACCCAAAGCTGCCGCTGGCCCGCGAGCTGACAAGCCGCTTGGTCGACTTCGTGCTCGCCGTTCACTAGTAGCACTGCGCCAGCCTCAAGCGGCGCAGGCCATAGCCGATAGAAACCCAGACGAGTACGCTTCTGCGTACCGCAACCACGGCTTTGGACCACGCGCATGGCAGACACCGACATCGAACAACCCGCGCCGCTTTCCGAGGAAACGCCCTCCGAAGAAACCGCCGTCAGCGAAGTCAATGCGGCGCTTCCGCACCCGTGGAACGCCCTGCCCGACGACCAGCTGCGCCTGCTGCGCTTGGCGCCCCTGCCCGCCGACCGCTACACCGGCAGCCGCCCGTTGCGCTTTGTGCAACTGGGGCGCCTGGCCCGCCACAGTCCCGACCTGAGCTTTTTGCGCCTGACCATCAGCCTGCCCGGCATCATGACCCGCAAGGGCGACAACGTGCTGGAAGTGTGGATTGACCACCGGCTTAAAGAAGTGCGCTTCGGCCCGGACAAAGGCATGCGCCTGGAGCCGATCAACCGAGGCCTTGGCCGTTTCCTGCTAGCCCAAGGCATCGCCTGGGCCCAACAGCGGTGCGCGCACTACACCGTGGAAGGCGGTGCGCTGGGGATAAAAGACGTGCTCAGCGAAGATGCCCGTTTACGCCGCGACCATTTCCTCAAAGCCCAGGGCTTCGACATCGACTACGCCGATGCCCAGCAAGCCAAAGCCACCTACTCCGCGCCGCGCGTGAGCTCACTCGCGTGGCGACTGGAACAAGGAAAAGGTGCAAAGCATCGAACTGATGGACGCCGCCGCGATGCTCGAACACGCCGACCACAGCCTGCGCGAGCAGGACGTCAAACTGCTGAAACAACAGCAGCGCATCGACAGCCTGCGCCGCGAAGAAGGCACGCAGCGGTTCACCATTGCGTGTCTGGTGGCGTTTTGTGTGTTTCAGGCGGGGTTGTTTATTTGGATGGCGTCTCGGTAACAAACTCAACGGCCAAAACAAACTCAACGGCTCTGCTCCCCTCGCCCGCATGCGGGAGAGGGGCTGGGGGTGAGGGCAGCGGCGGACCCGGTCCCAGCCAACCGCCCCTCTCCCGCCCTTCGGGCACCCTCTCCCGCAAGCGGGCGAGGGGAAATGTTCAGAACCGCGTGGGGCTTAAACGATGTTGCGATAGAGCTCCCCCTCGCCCGCTTGCGGGAGAGGGGCTGGGGGTGAGGGCAGCGGCGCGCTCGGTCTCAGACAAAAGCCCCTCTCCCGCCCTTCGGGCACCCTCTCCCCGCAAGCGGGCGAGGGGAAAAGTCCGAAACTGCGCAAGGCGTTAGAGGCGGACTTCAAACCCGCTCTGCAAACAACCCCCGATGCCGCCGGCACTGCTCAGCCGTCAGCAAAAACACGCCATGCCCACCGTTGGTGAACTCGGCCCAGGTGAAGTCCACTTCCGGGTACAGCGCTTCCACGTGCACCTGGCTGTTGCCGACTTCCACGACCAGTAAACCCTGCTCGGTCAAATGGTCAGCCGCTTCGGCGAGCATGCGGCGCACCAGGTCCAGGCCGTCGTCGCCGCAGGCCAGGCCAAGCTCCGGTTCGTGATGGTATTCGGCGGGCATGTCGGCGAAGTCTTCGGCATCGACATAGGGCGGGTTGGAAACGATCAGGTCAAAACGCTGCGCCGGCAAACCGGCAAAGCCGTCGCCTTGCACGGTGAACACCCGCTCATCGAGGCCATGGCGTTCGATGTTCTGGTTCGCCACTTCCAGCGCTTCGAACGACAGATCCGCCAACACCACTTCAGCACCAGCAAACTCATAGGCGCAGGCAATGCCGATGCAGCCCGAGCCGGTGCACAGGTCGAGAATGCGTGCCGGCGTGGCGGCCAGCCAGGGGTTGAAGCGCTGTTGAATCAGCTCGGCAATCGGCGAGCGCGGAATCAGCACGCGTTCATCCACTACAAATGGCAGGCCACAGAACCAGGCTTCGCCCAGCAGATACGCAGTGGGAACGCGCTCTTCGATGCGTTGTTTGAGCAGGGTGTGGAGGTAGTCGCGCTCGTCGTCTTCGAGGCGGCAGTCGAGGTAGGCGTCGGCCACTTCCCACGGCAGGTGCACGGCGCCGAGCACCAGCTGCCGCGCGTCGTCCCAGGCGTTGTCGGTGCCATGGCCGAAGAACAGTTCTTCAGCATGAAAGCGGCTGACAGCCCAGCGAATGTGGTCACGCAGGGTACGCAAACGGGAGGTCGAAACGGTCACAGCGGCATCTCCAAAGTCGAGGCCGGCAGTTTAGCCGAAGGCGCTGGCGGCTCGGTCGCTTTCTTGCCATCGGCGCACGCGGCGCAAAATCGGCCCATAGCACAGACGTACAAGTAAATGGTTCACACGCACCGCCTGTGGGGTGACAATGACGCCCATTCGCGTCTGTCAGGAGCCACGACATGTCCCAACCGCAAACCTTACTCCAGCTCACCGGCCGCAGTTATCCGCCGGCCAGTTTGAGTAATGCCTGCCTGCTGATTATCGATGCGCAAGAGGAATACCGCAGCGGCGCCATGCCCCTGCCCGGCCTGGACGCCGCCATTGCGGAGATCGCCAGCCTGCTCGAAACCGCCCGCGCCAATGGCACGCCAATCGTTCATGTAAAGCACCTGGGGGTTCCCGGCGGCTTTCTCGATCCGCAAGGCCCACGCGGAAGATTCATGCCCGAACTGGCGCCGCTTCCGAATGAAACCGTGGTGGAAAAACGCCTGCCAAATGCCTTTTCCGGCACTGACCTGCACGGTCGCCTGGAAGCCATCGGCCGCCTGGATCTGATCATTTGCGGCTTCATGACCCATTCCAGCATCAGCACCACTGTGCGCGCCTGCAAAGATTACGGTTACCGCTGCACCCTGGTCGACAGCGCCTGTGCCACGCGCGACCTGCCGTACGGCGAGGGCGTGATCAGTGCCGCCGAGGTGCACCGCACTGAAATGGCCATTCTGGCGGACAACTTCGCCGCGCTGGTCAGCCACGCCAAGGCTTTAATCTAAGCCTGTTTCCCACGCCAAACCGGGCGCCCGCCGACTTCCGACGGCCCGGTGAGTGAACCTCGACCCCGTGCACCGGTCATACCGCCGACACCCTGAAAGGAAAGCGGAATGAAATTGTCTGATGGTTTCGATGCCCGACGCCTTCGCCCACGCGGCCCCGGAAGCTGGCGCTGGCGCTTCGCGGCCGCCCTTTCGGCGCTGTTCGCCGTGCTCGGAATTTTGCTGGCTATGGCCGGCGCCGCCACGCTGCTGGGTCGGCCACCGGCCTTGGGCGGCTTGAACGACACGCCCGGCAGCGCCACCGTGATTCTGGTCTTTGGCTTGGTGTTGCTCTGGCTCGGCATTGCCGCCTGGCGCCGCTGCCGCCGCCGTCTTCGTCGCCCAAGCGATCTGGCACTGGCTCCGCATTTGATGAAAAAACACGACTGATTCGCCGGGGGGTTGTTCGCCCCAAGTGGCGAACCGATGGGTAAACTAGGCCCATTCGCGGAGACCTCCCATGCAAGACGACGACTTTTCCCTCTTCAAAAACGAAACTCGCGGCATCAAACCTCTCCAGCACGACCGTGCAGAAACCGGCAAACCCAAAGCTGACCGCGCCCGTGTGCAGGCCCTGCGCCAGGCCGCGACCATCTCCGAGGGCGTTACTCGTGTTGATGGTTTGTCTGACCAGTTCGTTATCGACGTCGGCGCCGAAGACCCGCTGTACTGGGCGCGCGACGGCGTGCAAGACGGCCAGATGCGCAAACTCAAACTCGGCCAGATCAGCTTCGAAGGCAGCCTGGACCTGCACGGCATGAACGTCGAAAAGGCCCGCGACACGCTGTGGGAATTTCTCGCCGAAGCCAACAAGCTGGAAATCCGCTGCGTACGGGTCACCCACGGCAAGGCGGTGCGCATGGATGGCAAGCGGCCGATGATCAAAAGCCACGTCAACACCTGGCTGCGTCAGCACCAAGGCGTGCTCGGTTTTGCCTCGTGCCTGCCGAAACACGGCGGCACAGGCGCTATTTACGTGCTGCTCAAACGCACCATGATGGATGGCCGCGACGAAGTAGGACGCTTCTCATGGAGTGCTTGCAAGCGGCAGTGCCGCGCCCTACCCTGCGTCTTCTGCTTACTGCCCCCATGCCTTACAGGTAGATCATGTCTCTGGAACAGAATTACACCGCGATCCTCAGCCAACTGGGTGAGGACGTTTCCCGCGAAGGCCTGCTCGACACGCCCAAGCGTGCCGCCAAAGCCATGCAGTATCTTTGCCGCGGTTATGAACAGACCTTGGAAGAAGTCACCAACGGTGCCCTGTTCAGCTCCGACAACAGCGAAATGGTGTTGGTGAAAAACATCGAGCTGTACTCGCTGTGCGAACACCACCTGCTGCCGTTCATTGGCAAAGCCCACGTCGCCTACATTCCTAGCGGCAAAGTGTTGGGCTTGTCGAAAGTGGCGCGCATCGTCGACATGTACGCCCGCCGCCTGCAAATTCAGGAAAACCTCAGCCGCCAGATTGCTGAAGCGGTGCAAACCGTCACCGGCGCCTTGGGCGTGGCGGTGGTGATCGAAGCGCAGCACATGTGCATGATGATGCGCGGTGTCGAGAAGCAAAATTCGTCGATGGTGACGTCGGTAATGCTCGGCGAATTCCGCCAGAACGCCGCCACCCGGAGCGAGTTCATGGGCTTGATTCGCTAAGCCACGCCATACGAAAAAACCGGCCACTGTGCCGGTTTTTTGTGCCTCGAATTCGCCGCGCGACGGTGTGTACACGCGCGGCTCTTCGCAATTCTCTAGGAAAACTCCTACAAACATAATCGACCTTGATGTAAGTCAGGCCCCGTCCTAAAGCGCCTCACTAGCCTTGGCGCATCCGCTCGCACGCAGTCGAGCAGCACGCTAAGGACGCAATCGCATGGCTTATTTAGTCTGGCAGGAAGACCTCAACACCGGCATTCAGATCATCGACGATCAGCACAAACGAATCGTCGCCATGATCAACCAGCTGATTCACGCCGACGAAAACAACCACAGCCGCGAAGAAGTCGGCGAGGTGCTCAGCGAATTGGTGGACTACACCCTTTCGCATTTCGCCTTTGAGGAAGCGCTGCTGGAAGAAGCCGGTTACGCCTTCACCCGCCCCCATAAACGCGTGCATGAAATCTTTACCGACCGGGTCAGCCAGTTCAATTTGCGTTTTCGCGCCGGCGAGGACGTGACGCAGGAGCTGATCAACCTGTTGTCACGCTGGCTGTTCAACCACATCCGCAACGACGACAAGGCCTACGCCCAGACGGTGAAGAACAACATCAACGCCCTGGTGAACAACAAACACAGCGGCGGCTGGCTATCGCGCTCGTTCAAACGCTTTTTCGGCGAAGCCCACGCCTGATCGGCGGCGCGGCTAAATGCGCTCGGGCTAAGGCCAGGGCGCACGCATTCAGGTAAGCTCCGCCCTCGAATTTTCAGCCGTTGAGGGTGTTCTGGTGCTTATCAAAGCGTTACGGGTTGGCTTGGGCCAGCTCATCGTGTTCATCGACTTCATAACCCGCCCGCGCAAACAAAAGCGCACGCCCGAGGCGCAAGCCCAAGTCGCCCAGGCCACCTCAGGCATGGCGCTGTATCAGTTCCAGGCGTGCCCGTTTTGCGTACGCACCCGCCGCACCATGCACCGCCTGAATCTGCCGGTTGAGCTGCGCGACGCCAAGAACAATGAGCAACACCGCCAAGCGCTATTGGCCGGTGGCGGCGCGATCAAAGTGCCGTGCTTGCGTATCGAAGAAAACGGCGGCACCACGTGGATGTATGAATCCAAGGCGATCATGCAGTACCTGGAAGATCGCTTCGCCACCGTATAAACAGAAGGTCTACTGACCGTTTCTTTGCAGCTCGGCCAAGCGTTGCGCCAGGCTGTCGAGGTCAGGAATCGGCGCCTCTGGCAGGTCGCGCAATACCACTCGGGTAAGGCGCATCTGCCGGATAAACCGACGGCAATTGGTGCAGCTGGCCACAGTGCAGGCGCACGGCAATGCGTGAGCGCAGGCGCAATTGCCCGTCGAGAAAATCACTCGAATGGGCGACCAGTTCTTTACACGTCAGCAATGCCCCGTCTCCTCGAAATGCTCCAGGGTGGCAAACACCTTGAGCCGTGCGCGATGCAACAGCACCCGTGCATTAGAGAGCGAGATGTCGAGAAGATTACAGATCTCCTCCAACTCCAGGCCCTGCCGTTCGCGCAGGTTCAGCACGCTGCCTTGCAAATCCGACAGACTCGCCAAGGTTTTCTCCAGGCATTCGCGCAGCTCGTCTTCGGTGAGCAACGCCTCCGGCGAATCCTGATGCCAGTTGTGCGGTGCCAGCAGCCAGTGGCCGTCTTCGGCGAAACGACCGTCGTCGATGCTGCCATGGGGCGATGGAATATCGTCCAGCAGCACTTCGCGGCGGTTGTGTTTCAGGCGGGTTTTGGCGGTGTTGGCGGTGATGGTCAGCAGCCAGGTTTTCAGGCTGGAGCGGCCCTGAAAACCAGCTCAGATTGCGCACCACCGCCAGCCAGGCGTCTTGCACCACTTCATCGGCATTGCGGCTGCCGACAATGGCATAGGCCACCGCGCGCATCGCGCTCTGATAGCTGGCGACCAACTCGCGAAAGGCCAGTTGGTCGCCGGCCAGCAGGCGTGGCAGTAACTGCGCGTCGGGCGGCGCGCTCATCAATGCTTACGCAGAATCACGCTGCCAATGGAGTAACCGGCGCCGAACGAGCTGAGCACACCCAGGGTGCCGCTTGGCAGGTCGTCCTGATTTTTGTGAAAGGCGATAACCGAGCCGGCCGAACTGGTGTTGGCGTAGGTGTCGAGAATCACCGGCGCTTCGTCCGGCAAGGCGTCGCGGCCCAGCAGCTTTTGGTGATCAGCAGGTTCATGCTCAGGTTGGCCTGGTGCAGCCAGAAGCGTTTCACGTCAGACACCTGAATGTCGTTGGCGGCCAGGTGCTCGCCCACCAGCTCGGCCACCATCGGGCACACGTCACGGAATACCTTGCGGCCTTCCTGCACGAAGAGTTTGTCGCGCTGGCCGATGCCCTCTTCCGCCGCGCGGTTGAGGAAGCCGAAGTTGTTGCGGATGTTGTTGGAGAACTGAGTCAGCAGCTTGGTGCTGACGACGTCGAACTGGTAGGCCGAAGTAGCCAGATCGGCACGTTCCACCAGCACGGCGGTGGCGGCATCGCCAAAGATGAAGTGGCTGTCGCGGTCGCGGAAGTTCAGGTGACCGGTGCAGATTTCCGGGCTTACCACGAGAATCGCGCGGGCTTGGCCCAGTTGAATGTTCTGCGTGGCTGCCTGAATGCCGAAGGTGGCAGAGGAACACGCCACGTTCATGTCGTAGGCGAAACCGGTGATGCCCAGCGCGGCTTGCACTTCAATGGCCACGGCCGGGTAGGCGCGTTCCAGGTTCGAGCAGGCGACGATTACACCGTCGACGTCCGCCGCCGTTTTGCCGGCGCGTTGCAAGGCTTGCTCAGCCGCCGCCACGCCCATTTGGCAAAGAATGCCCCACTCTTCGTTCGAGCGTTCCGGCAGGCGGGGGGTCATGCGTTGCGGGTCGAGAATGCCTTCTTTGTTCATTACAAAGCGGCTTTTGATGCCGGAGGCTTTTTCGATGAAAGCGCTGCTGGACTCGCTCAGCGCCTCGACTTCACCGCGTTCAATGGCGGCAGCGTTGTCGGCGTTGAATTGCCGCACGTACGTATTAAAGGACTCCACCAGCTCATCGTTCGAAATGCTGTTTTCCGGGGTAAATAGGCCGGTACCGCTGATGACGACATTATACACGGTCGATCCTCTTGCAACGTTATTGATCGGAATGGCGGCTATTGTGCCCGAAAAGGACTACAAATCCCCAGCGATACCGGCAGACGTTCGTCACCGGCGACAAGGCACACAACTGCGTCTGATACAGCAAGGGCAGTCTTCGGAAAAGGCACCAGGAACGGCCGGATGCGTCAGCTTAAATAGCGCTCAGCCCTTATGGTTGACTGGTTTCCCACTGCCGACGGAGCGCCTCGCCCATGACTGCCAACGCCGATTACCCCGCCAGCTGGCGGGAAAAAATTCGAAATGAGCTGCGCTTTTCCGTGGCCAACGGTTTACCCGGCGCGGTGCTCGCCGCCCATTGCAAGGGCCGACCGGTGCTGTTCGAGGCGCACGGTAAACAGCGCCGCTACGACGAAACGACGCTGATGCCAACCCCAGAACCCATGCGCGACGACACCCTGTTCGACCTCGCCTCCCTGACCAAAATCTTTTCCACCACGCTGGCGCTGATGCACTTGGTGGACGTAGGGCGCGGTGAGCATCGACGCCCCTGTCTCGCATTACCTGCCGACCTTCGCTGGCGGCAGCAAAGCAAAGGTTACGGTGCGGCATTTGCTGCAGCATCGATCGGGCCTGCCCTCGTCCTTTCATTTACGACCCCAAGCAAGTGCCCGTCGCGTTTTACTCTCAGAGCCGAACGCAAACATGCTGGCTGCTGCCCCTGGTGCCGCTGCGGCATGAGCCCGATAGCGTGACGCTCTACAGCGACGTCGGCTTTGCCATGCTGGGTTTGATCATCGAAACCGTCACGGGGCGTTCGGCAAGACGCGTACGTTCACGAACACATCTATGCGCCGCTGGGCTTAGATGACACCGGCTACAAATGCGCGAACGCGGCATCGACCGAAACCGCTTCGAAGCCACGGAGCGCTGCGGTAATACCCGTGATGGGCACGTCTGGTTTCCCAACATTCGCACCTACACGCTGCAGGGCGAGGTGCATGACGAAATGGCCTATTACGCCATGGGCCAAGTCTCTGGTCATGCTGGACTGTTTTCCACCGCAGCCGACCTCAGCGTATTGAGCCAACTCGCTGCTCAACGGCGGCAGCCTGGGCGATTACCGCCTGTGCTCGGCGCAAACGGTGCAGCTGTTCACCCAAACGCTAAATGCCGACGCCACATACGCACTGGGTTTCCAGGTGCCAACAGCCAGCACGCAGCTAACTTATGGCGTGCTGCTGCCGGCCGCTGGCAACGCCGTGGCGCACACCGGGTGGACTCGGAAAGGGCTTGGTGCTCGATTTCGCCCACCAATCGAGCTTCCTTTTATTAACCAACAAAAAACACAGTCCCGTGCTGGCCTTGCCCAACGGTGACTGCAATCACTTCGCCGGCGATCTGCTGCCCAGCGCTTTGTACGGCGCAACCGTGCAGCTGTTTTACGCCGGGCTGCTGGCCGCTCAAGCGGCTCGCCTTGAAGCCGCGGACACAATGTCGGAATGCGTCTAGCACGCGGATTGTTACCCCAGCCGCAACAGATATTTACGCGGATAAAACCTGCAACAATTTGTAATGAACCGTAGTCTAAAAATCCGCGCGGACAAGACGACCGCGGATAACGCCTTGCCGTTAATCCGCATCCGGGGCCACAACCAGCCACCTTTCGCACCCTCGCTTCGCTCGTCTGACCCTATGGCCAGGCTCGCAAAAAACCCGTGAACTGATAACGGCAGGCCCGCCTCTACCAGGCTGTAACCCAGCCACCCGAGGCGCGCGCTGCGTCAGGAGCCCTGCATGACTGAGCAATCCAAAGGCTTCACCCGCCGGCAGTTGTTGAAAACTTCCGCCACCTCCCTGGCTATTGGCGCCGCCGCAACCGCCCAGGCGGCCACCGTGATCGGCACGCCCAAATGGCTGCCCTTCGACCACAACGGCCCGCTGCACTACGACAGTCCGGGTTGGCAATTTTTTACGCCAGAGGAAGTGGTTGAGCTTGAGGCCATCGTTGAGCAGCTGATTCCTGCTGACGAACTGAGCGTCAGCGGCAAAGAGGCCGGCTGTGTGGTGTTTATGGACCGCCAGATGATGAGCGACTACGGCGACTTCGGCCGCCTCTACATGAAGAGGCCCCTTCACCCCCGGCACGCCAGCGCAGGCCGATCAATCGCCGCTGGTGCCGCGCGAGCGTTACCGCCTGGGCCTGGCCGGGCTGGATAAATATTGCCAGGCCACCTTCCAGAAAAAATTCAGCGAGCTGCCACCGGAGCAGCGCGACAAGGTGCTGGTCGACCTGGAAAAAGGCGCCATCACGCTCGAAGGCATCGAAGCCAAAGCGTTCTTCCAGCAAGTGCTGGATAACACCATGGAAGGCTTTTTTGCCGACCCAATCTACGGCGGCAACCGCGACATGGTGGCTTGGAAAATGATCGGCTTCCCCGGCGCGCGCTACGACTACCGCGACTACGTGGGCCTGCATAACCAGAAGCTGAACCTCACGCCGCTCTCGATCATCGGCAGCTCCGCCTGGAATAAAAAGGGTTAACTCATCATGGCTAAAAAACTTCCTTCCACCGACGTGGTGGTTGTCGGTCTCGGCTGGGCGGGCTCGATTATCGCGAACGAACTGGCAGACACCGGCCTCAACGTCATCGGTTTTGAACGCGGCCCGTGGCGCGACACCGCCAGCGACTTCAACCTGGCCCACGCCACCGACGAATTGCGCTACAGCCGCCGCCAGGAGCTGATGCTGCGCACCAAGCAAACACTTGCACGATGCGCAATAAAGAATCTGAAACCGCGCTGCCCATGCGTGTGTGGGGCTCGTTCCACCCCGGCAACGGCACCGGCGGCGCCGGCAACCACTGGGCCGGCATCACCTTTCGCTTCCAGCCTGAAGAATTCCGCCTGGCCAGCCACTTGAAAGAACGCTACGGCAAGGAAGTGCCCGCAGAGCTGACACTGCAAGATTGGGGCACCACGTGGGAAGAAATGGAGCCGCACTACGACGCCTTCGAGCGGTTGGCTGGTGTGTCTGGCAAGGCCGGCAACCTCAATGGCACCATCGTTGACGGCGGCAACCCATTCGAAGGGCCCGCTCCAAGGAATACCCGAACCCGCCCACCGCGCAAACCTACGCGCCGACGCTATTCGCTGAAACCGCGAAAAACCTCGGTTACAAGCCCTTCCCGGTGCCCTCGGCGCTGGCCTCGCAGAGCTTACACCAACCAGTTGGGCGTCACCATGGGGCCGTGCACGTTCTGCGGCTTCTGCACCAACTACGGCTGCGCCAACTATTCCAAGGCCAGCGCCATCGTCAACGTGCTGCCAGCGTTGATTCGCAAGCCCAACTTCACCGCCAAAACCAATTCCGAAGTGCTCAAGGTGGTGATGGACAGCACCGGCACCCGCGCCACCGGCATCATTTATGTCGACTCCAGCGGCGAAGAATGGGAGCAGCCGGCCGAGATCGTGGTGATCGCCGCATTCATCTTCGAAAACGTGCGGCTCATGCTGCTCTCCGGCATCGGCGAACCCTACAACCCCATCGCCAACACCGGCACCACCGGCCGCAATTTCGCCTACCAGACCGCCAACAGCGTGCGCATGTTCTTCAACGATAAGAACTTCAACCCGTTTATCGGCGGCGGCGCTATCGGCATGGGCATCGACGAATTCAACAACGACAACTTCGACCACTCCGGGCTTGGCTTCGTCGGGGGCGGCAGTACGCGCGTCACCCTGATTGGCGCCCCGCCCATCGACTCCCGACCGGTGCCGCCGGGCACCCCGAACTGGGGCGCGAAGTGGAAAAAGCCACGGTGGAAAACTACCTGAGCACCATGTCCATCGGCTGCGAGGCCAGCAGTTACACCACGCGCAACAACTACCTGTCGCTGGACCCCAACTACACCGACCCGCACGGCCGACCGTTGCTGCGCATCACCTTCGACTTCCCTGAAAACGACCTGAAGATGGCGCAGTACTGCACCAACAAAGTCGTGGAAATCGCCAAGGCCATGAACCCGCGTGAATTCGTACCGGCACCGAGGAAGGGGCCGTGGTCGAACACCTCGTACCAGTCGTCGCACATCGTCGGTGGTTTCATCATGGGCGCCGACCCGAAAAACAGCTCGGTCAACAAACACCTGCAAGTGTGGGGCGTGCCCAACCTGTTTGTGGTCGGCTCTTCCGCCTTCCCACAGAACCCCGGCTACAACCCCACCGGCACCGTGGGCGCGCTGGCCTTCAAAGCAGCGGACGCCATTCGCCGCCTGTACCTGAAACGCCCTGGGGAGATGATCAGCGTATGAAAACTTTCATTTCACTGGGCGCCTTTGCCCTGTTCGGCCTGAGCCTCAGCGTTCACGTAGCCTCCGGCGCCGACTCGTACAACATGGTGGAAAAAGGTCGCTACCTGGCCGTGCTGGGCGACTGCACCGCCTGCCACACCGTGCCGGGCAAACCCGGCGTTTTCCGGTGGTGTGTCGATTGAAACGCCGTTCGGCAAACTGGTCGGCGCTAACATCACGCCAGACCCGGAAACCGGCCTGGGCCATTGGAATTTCGACGACTTCCAGGCCGTGATGTCCGAAGGCCACAGCCGCGGCGGCAAACGCCTGTACGGCGCCATGCCCTTTACCGCGTACACCAAGGTCACGCGCGAAGACAACCGCGCCCTATGGGCGTACCTGCAGACGTTGGAGCCGGTGAACAACCCGGTCGAAACCAACCAGTTGCCGTTTCCCTTCAACGTGCGCACCAGCCTCGTTGGCTGGAACTGGCTGAACTTCACCGCCGGTGAATTCGTGCCCAACGCGGAAAAAACGCCGCAGTGGAACCGAGGCGCGTATCTGGTGGAAGGTCTTGGTCACTGTGGCACCTGCCACACGCCGAAAAACATCATCGGCGGTGACGACAATGACCAGTTCCTCGCCGGTGGCGATTTGCAGGGCTGGATCGCGCCGGACATCACCGCCAACCCGCACAGCGGTATGGGTAAGTGGAGCAACGAGGACATCGTCGAGTACCTGAAAACCGGCGCCAACCGCTTCGACATCGCCTCCGGGCCGATGGCCGAGGCCGTGGAAAACTCGACTCAGCACTGGACCGATGAAGACCTGATGGCGGTAGCGGTATACCTCAAAGATGGGCAGAAACCGTCACCGGCGCCGCGGCGGTAGCGGCCGATGACCCGGCGATGGTAGCGGGTAAAGCGTTGTACGCCGACCGCTGCTCCGCCTGCCACGTGCCGAATGGAGAGGGCATCAAAACCCTGTTCCCGAAACTGGCCGCCGCGCCATTGGTTAACAGCACCGACCCGACCTCGCTGATTCGCGTGGTACTGGCCGGCAGCCGTGCCGGTAGCACCGAAGCCGCACCGACCGGGCCCGCCATGCCGGCATTCGCCTGGAACCTCACGGACGAAAACGTCGCCGACGTGCTGACTTACGTGCGCAACACTTGGGGCAACGCCGCGCCGGCTGTGACAGCGGGCGAAGTGGCCAATTTGCGAGAGAACCTGCAGTAACCGCATAACCCTGTGGGAGCGGCTTTAGCCGCGATGCTCTCGAAAAGCATCGCGGCCAATCGGAGTGCCGCCCTGCCGCTCCCACAGGGACCCGCTCCCGTTATGCCCTGCATCACCCAACTGGATAGTCCTTGAGCCGCCCCGCGACGCCGCGCCACTCTGCTGAGATCCACAAAGGAGACCAGCATGAGCGACTACCGCACCCTCACCCGCCACGATGCCAACGGCGTGGCCACCATCGAATTTGATCACCCGCCCATCAACCTGATGGACCGCGACGTGATCATCGACCTGCTGAAACTGGCGAAAAGCCTGGAAGCCGATAAAGCCACCCGCGTCGTGCTGTTTCGCAGCGCCAACCCGGAATTCTTCATCGCCCACTTTGACCTCGGCAGCCAACTTAATCAGCCAGCGCCGCCGCTGCCCGAAGGCCAGGCCAGTTTGCTCAGCGCCCTGTTCACGCGCTTTAGCCGCCTGCCGCAAGTGACCATCGGCGAACTGCGCGGCCGTGCGCGCGGCGCCGGCAGTGAATTTTTGTTGGCGCTGGACATGCGCTTTGCCTCACGCGAACACGGGCTGCTGGGGCAGCCGGAAGTGGCCGTCGGCTTGTTGCCAGGGGCAGGCGGCACGGTGCGGTTAACGCAACTGGTCGGACGTGGCCGCGCTTTGGAAATTTGCCTGGGCGGCGCCGACTTCGACGCTGACACGGCCGAGCGCTACGGCTGGATCAACCGCGCCGTTCCCGACGCGGACCTCAGCGCCCACTGCGAAGCGCTGGCGCAACGCATCGCCAGTTTTCCAGCGGCGGGCATTGCCCATATCAAAGCGGTGGTCGAACAGGTGAGCGCTGCACCGGAGGCGGCGCTGGTAGAAGAATCGCAACGCTTCGGCGCCGACATGAATGCACCAGCGACACTGGAGCGGGTGCAATGGATGATGGAAAACGGCGGGCAAACGGACGGGGAAATGGAGCGCGAGTTGGGTGCCAACCTGGCGAAATTCGCCTGAGCGCTAAGGCTCCGTAGAAGCGGCGCTCGCCGCGATTTGGCGTGATCTGAAATCACCGTTTTCAGCAACGACAAAAAAGCATCGCGGCTGGAAGCCGCTCCCACAGAAGGTGGGTGTTGGCGCTGAAGCTTTGGCAGAGAATTTCAACCCACCTCCGTCATCCCCGCGCAGGCGGGGATCCAGAATCGCGAAAGGGAACGCCAAGCTCGGCGCTTATGCCGGTCGCAAGATGGCCACTGCCTGCTCGCCGTATTGCACGACGTACCCGCCATGCGCGCGCGTTGCCAGTCGCGCGCTGAAGTCGGGTCCGGGAACCAGTGTTTTTCGTAGTCGCCAAAAGCGCCGGCGTCTAGGCGGTAGCGATCCAGGCAGGCGGCTTCGCGGGTGTCGATTTCAGCCTTGCAGCTCGCCCAGTCGGCGTAGCCCAGTTCTATCGCTAACAGACGCAGCAGCGTTTTCAACTGCAGCGCGGCGCGGTTGGCCTGCAACGCGGACACGCTCAAACCACCGCTAAGCTTCGCCGCGTGCAGCCGGCGCAACACCGGCAGCGCCACGCTCAAGCTGTCCGAACGAGCGTGCCGCAACAGGCGTCGGGCGTGGCTGCGCAGAAAATCGCTGTTTCGATGGGTGGGGGACAACGGGTTGGATGTAGACCACATAAACCTTTCCTCTTCTAATGTGGCCGTTCTCGCTGCGGCGTGAAGATTCAGGTTGCGGTAGATCCGAAGAAAAAACCGAACGACAGGTGCGGCTGGCTTTTGCGAGAGCGGGCGCCCTGTCGCGCCCGGTGGCAAGTTTAGTGTGGGGCGTACCTCAGTGACAAGGGTGCTGTGGACATCACCCGTTCAGACGCTTCACCAAACGCGCTTGCAACGCCTGCAACTCACCCGCGTCGGCCTTCTGGCTGGCGTGAACACCAAGGCCTTCGCCGGCGTAGCGCGGCACGATGTGCATATGGATGTGGAACACCGTTTGCCCGGCTGGCGCGCCATTGAACTGGGCGATTTGCACGCCGGCCGGTTCCAGTTCCTCAACGATCGCGCGGGTGAGTGTTTGCACCACGGCCATAACCTTGCCCAACGCACCGGTATCGACTTCCAGAATGTTGCGCGCCGCCGAGCGTTTGGGGATCACCAAGGTGTGGCCGAACGACTGCGGGAACACGTCGAGAAACGCCAGCACGTCGTCATCTTCGTACAGTTTGTAGCAGGGCGCGTCGCCGCGAATGATCTGGGCAAAAATGTTCTGGTTGTCGTAATCGCCGTGCAGGCTCATCTAGGTTCTCCGTCCGTTGGGCTGAGGGCAAACCATACCGGCTCAGCCCCTCGTCTGAAAACCCCACTATTTTTCAGAATTGCGAGCGCCTCGGCATACCGCAGGTTGCGGCGCGCGGCGCTTTACGGAAGAATCCCCGCCCTTCGCAAACCTGGCGGTCCTACCCTGGCCCATCAGTCATGGCGGCCCTACCAATAATAAACAGCACGGCGATCCGCGCTTGCCCCGAGCAGACGACGGCACTTATCGCCCATCGCTGACTACATCCGACACACGCATGCCCCGTTCAGGCCACAAGCCTGAGGCGGGTTCTTTGGCTTGGCAGAATTTAAGGAAAACCGATGTTCAAGTATCTGTCTTTGGCGCTCGCCGCCTTGCTGCTGACGATCAGCCCCTCAATGGCGACGGCTGAAGATGCAGCCCCGATCGTTATCAAGTTTTCCCACGTGTCGGCGGAAAGTACGCCCAAGGGCCAAGGCGCCTTGCTGTTCAAAAAATTGGTGGAAGAACGCCTGGCCGGCAAAGTAAAGGTTGAGGTGTACGCCAACTCCGCGCTATTCGGCGACGGCGAAGAACTGGCCGCGCTGGCCGATGGCCGTGTGCAAATGCTGGCGCCGTCGCTGTCGAAATTCGACAAGTACACCAAGCGCCTGCAAGTGTTCGACCTGCCGTTCTTGTTTACCGATCAGGCGGCGGTCGACCGTTTCCTCAAGCGTGAAAAGAGCCGTGAACTGCTGCGCTCGATGAACAGTAGCAACATCTACGGCCTGGGCTTCTGGACCAACGGCATGAAGCAGCTGTCGGCTAACAAAGCCCTTCACACCCCGGCCGATGCCAAAGGCCTGGCCTTCCGCATTCAAGCGTCGAGCGTGCTGGAAGCCCAATTCGCTGCCCTGGGCGCCACCACCGTCAAGCTGCCGTTCGCCGAGACCTACAAGGCGTTGGAAAGCGGCACCGTGCAGAGCACTGGAAAACCCGTGGTCGAACTTTGTTTCGCAGAAGTTCGAGAAAGTGCAGCCGTACGTGACCATCACCAACCATGGCGTGCTGAGCTACATGGTGGTGACCAACAGTAAGTTCTGGACCAGCATTCCGTTCCAGATTCGCAGCGAGTTGGAGTCGATTCTGGACGAAGTGACCCTGTCGGTTAACCAGACCGCCGAAGCCAATAACCAGCGCGATTACGAGCAGCTGGTAGCGGGCGGCAAGGCCAAAATCATCACCCTGACGCCGGCCGAACAGGCAGCCTGGCGCGAGGCGATGCTGCCGGTGTGGAAGCAGTTTGAAGGTGAGATTGGCGCCGATGTGTTGCATGCGGCGCGGGCTGTGAATCGCAAATAATTGCACAACCTTCACCCCCTCACCCCCAGCCCCTCTCCCCTAGGGGCGAGGGGAGCTAATCGGTGACTGGGGCAATATCGCCGCTTTCGCTGCTGATCCCCTCGCCCCTCGGGGAGAGGGTTAGGGAGAGGGGGAAGCAGCGACGCCGCGTTAACCCTCCACCGCCGCCCACTGCTTACCCAAGCGCTTATCCGACACCGCCACCTTCGTGCCCAACTGCTGGGCAAACAACGACACCCGATATTCCTCGAGCATCCAGCGGTACAGCACCAGCTGTGGATCACGCTTGCCTTCCTGCGCGTGCTTGTCAGCGCGGGCTTGGTATTGCGCCCACAACCCTGCCAGCTCGCCGCTCCACACCCGGTCTTTCTGCAATTGCGAGCCGAGTTTTTCGAAGCGTTGTTCGACGGCCTTCAGGTAGCGCGGCAGTTCCTTCAGCCATTCGGCCGGGGTTTCGCGCACGAAGCCTGGGTAGACCAAATGGCTTAGCTGCGCCTTGATGTCGTTGAGGGCGACGGCTTGAGCCAGGTCGATTTTCCCCTTGAAGCGCTTTTGCAAGCCGTGCCATAGCTTGAGAATTTCCAGGGTCAGGCGCGCCACGCGTTCGGCGTGCTCGGCCCAGGCACCACGCTTTTTCTCGGCCAGCGCCAGTAGGCCGACACCGTCGCGGGGCAAGGCGTTTTCGCCGTCGAGGATGCAGGTGTCGAGGCTGGCCAGCAGAATGTCTTCCACCAACGCATCGACCCGGCCCAGGTCGCGGTACAACAAGCCCAAGTCCGTCAGGCCCGGCAACTTGCTGCGCAGAAACTTCGCCGGCTCACTGAGCTGTTGCAGGAGCAAGCGCTGCAAGGCGCGACGGTGTTGGAATTCGGCTTCGGCAGCAGTGGCAAAGCGGCCTTCTTTGACCGTGCCGCCCTCTTCCACCAGCGCCGGGTACACGGTCATCGACAAGCCGGCGATGTTTTGCTGCGTGGTCTGCGCCACCGGGGCGAACACTTTGGCTTCGACCGGTTTTTGCTGTTTGTCGGTTTTAACCATGGCCAAGGCGGCCTGGCTGGCTTCGGCGAAACGCGCCGTCAGTTCAGCCAGGTCACGGCCTTCTCCGAGCAACTTGCCCTGACCGTCGACCACCTCCAAGTTCATTTTTAGGTGGTTTTCCACCTGCTGTTCCGCCTCGGCCCACGCCTCTTCCGTTACGCGCACACCGGTCATGCGCTGCAATTCAGCGCTCAACGCTTGCACCAACGAGCCTTGCCCGAAGGCGATGCGCGACAACGCGGCTTTGACGAAATCCGGCACCGGCACAAAGTTTTTGCGCAGGGCTTTGGGCAGTTCACGCACCAGGGCGATGCACTTGGCTTCGAGCAAACCCGGCACCAGCCATTGCAGGCGCTCGGCGGGAATTTGCGGCAGCAACGGCGCCGGCACGCGCAGCGTGACGCCGTCGCGCGGGTGGTTGGGCTCGAAGTGATAGGTCAGCGGCAGGCGCAAGTCGCCCAGTTGCAGGTGATCGGGGTACTGCGCGTCTGTCACTTCGCTGGCGTCGCGGGCGAGGATGTCTTCCTCGCGCATGATCAGCAGCTGCGGATTTTTCGCGCTTTCGGTTTTGTACCAACTGTCGAAGGTGGCGGTCTGGTAAATGTCGGCCGGCAGGCGCGCGTCGTAGAAGGCGAACAGGGTTTCTTCGTCGGCAAGAATATCGCGACGGCGAGCCTTGGCTTCCAGTTCGTCGAACAGCTCCAGCAGTTCCTGGTTGGCTTTCAGGCACTTGGCGCGCGACTGAATTTCGCCGCGCACCAGCCCTTCGCGGATAAACAATTCACGCGCCACCGCCGGCTCAATCGGGCCAAAGTGCACCGGCCGGCGGCCGACCACGATCATGCCGTACAAGGTGATCTGTTCGAACGCCACCACTTGCCCGCGGCGTTTTTCCCAGTGCGGTTCGAAGTGGTTTTTCTTGATCAAGTGGCCGGCCAATGGCTCGATCCAGTCCGGCTCGATTTTAGCCACCTGGCGGGCGAACAGCTTGGTGGTCTCCATCAGTTCAGCGGCCATGATCCATTGCGGTTTTTTGCGGCCGATGACGCTGGAGGGGTGAATCCAGAAACGCCGTTGACGGGCACCGAGGTAGTCGCCGTCTTCGGTTTTCTGCCCAATCTGGCTAAGCAGGCCGCACAGAATGGCTTTGTGCACGGCGGCGTAATCTTTGGCGCGCTGCGCCGCTTCCACAGCTTCGGCGGTTTTGGCGGCGGGCGGATTGGCTTTGGTGCTGTTGGCGCTGGCGTTGGCGTTGGTCTTGGGATCGCTTTCGCGCGCGAGCTCGCTCCTGCGGGACGAATCGGCGGCGCGCTCGGGGGCCAGTTTGAGTTCGCGGGTAATCAGCACCAGTTGGCGGTGGGCGTCGCGCCATTCGCGCAGGCGCAGGTAGTTAAGGAAGTTTTTTCGGCACCAGTTACGCAGCGGGTTGGAGCCCAGCTCCTGGCGCTTTTCTTCGAAGCCGCGCCACAGGTTGATCAGGGCGGCGAAGTCGGAGTCGACGTCTTTCCACTGAGCATGGGCCTGGTCAGCGGCTTGCTGGCGGTCCATCGGCCGCTCGCGCGGGTCTTGCACCGACAGCGCGCTGGCGACGATCAGCAATTCATCGAGGCTGCCCAGCTTGGCGGCTTCCAGCACCATGCGGCCCAGGCGCGGATCGATGGGCAAGCGCGCCAATTGCCGGCCAATTGGCGTCAGCTGACTTTCACGGTTTACCGCCGACAATTCTTGCAGCAGGTTGAAACCGTCACTGATGGCTTTGCCATCGGGTGGCTCGATAAAGGGGAACGCGTCGATCTCGCCCAGGCGCAGGTGCAGCATCTGCAAGATCACCGCCGCCAAGTTAGTGCGCAGAATTTCCGGGTCGGTAAAGGCTGGGCGCGCGAGGAAATCTTCCTCGCTGTACAAACGCACGCAAATGCCCGGCTCCACCCGCCCGCATCGGCCTTTGCGCTGGTTGGCGCTGGCTTGCGATACCGCTTCGATGGGCAGGCGCTGCACCTTGGCGCGGTAGCTGTAACGGCTGATGCGCGCGGTGCCGCTGTCGATCACATAACGAATGCCGGGCACGGTGAGCGAGGTTTCCGCCACGTTGGTGGCCAGCACAATTTTGCGTCCAGCCATGGGCGCGAAAATCTTTTGCTGCTCCGCCGGCGTCAATCGCGCATACAGCGGCAGCACTTCGGTGAAGCGTAAATTGGCTTTGCGCAGCATGTCGGCGCAGTCGCGAATTTCGCGCTCTCCGGGTAGGAATACCAGCACATCGCCAGGGCGTTTGCCTTCGCTGCGTTCGAACGCGTCGATTTCGTCCAGCGCGGCGAGAATGCCTTGGTCGACGCTCAGGTCATCCACCAGGCTTTCGCCCTCCTCGTCGACCTCTGCCACCAATGGCCGGTACCAGGTTTCAACCGGGAAAGTGCGGCCCGAGACCTCAACAATCGGCGCGTTGTCGAAGTGCTTGGAGAAGCGATCGAGGTCGATGGTGGCCGAGGTGATGATGACTTTTAAATCCGGGCGACGCGGCAGCAGCGTTTTCAGGTAGCCGAGCAGGAAGTCGATGTTCAGGCTGCGTTCGTGCGCTTCGTCGACGATCAGCGTGTCGTACTTTTCCAGGTAGCGGTCGTGCTGGGTTTCGGCCAGCAAAATACCGTCAGTCATCAGCTTGATCAGCGAGCTGTCTTTGCTCTGGTCTTCAAACCGCACCTGGTAGCCGACCAACTCGCCCAACGGTGTACCGATTTCTTCGGCCACCCGCGTTGCGACACTGCGCGCCGCCAAGCGCCGTGGTTGGGTGTGGCCGATAAGGCCATGCAAGCCACGGCCGATTTCCAGGCAAATTTTCGGCAGCTGCGTGGTTTTCCCCGAGCCGGTTTCGCCGGCAATGATCAGCACCTGATGCTTGGCCAACGCCGCCTTGATTTCATCGCGTTTGGCAGCGATGGGCAGGCTGTCGTCGTAGCGCATCACCGGCACACTCAGGCGCCGCGCCTCGACCTTGGCGCAGCTCTGCTGGAAGCGCTCCAGCCATTGCGCCAACTTGCCTTCGTCGGCGTGCCCGGCTTTGCGCAACTCGTGCAGTTGCCGGCGCAGACGATGGCGGTCAGCGACCAGGGCTTGATCGAGGTTTTTCAGCAGGGCGTCAAAGGTGGGCGTGGCGTCGGTCATTGGCGGGTGGGCAACGGTCAAAAAGGCGGGGGCAGATTGTCGCAGATTTTGCCGGTGACCGGCGTTCGCGACATCTGCCCTGTCTATTGCCGACAGCGGGTGAAAACAGATCAGGCGCGTTGTTAGAGCGCCCACTCCGCCAACGCCACTGTTGCCGGCAGCCCCGTCACCTATTGCACATCAATTGTGATCGAAAATGGCACGACCAGTTGCTGCACCGCAGGTGTTTTACTCGTCGTCTGGTAGTACTTGAATCTAAAGGGTGAGCTCACCTTGCCGATACCGGACTCGCCATCTACCCAGCCCGCGCCGCTCATATCGCTGCCACAATTAGCCTGACAGAAGGAGCCGCTGGTGTTGGACGGTCCGCCCGGAAATGTTGGAAAGGAATTCATTGGAATATCAATGCCGAACGCTTTGCCTAGCTCCACAGGCTGGTCATCCAGAAAAATCTGCACACCCACATCGCTCGAAGCCGACTGCATGCCCACGCCAACGGCGCCGGTTAGTGGATAGGTGGCTTCAAACGTGACCTCAGGTTTGGTCGACAGCAGCCCCCAGCACTGAAAATCGATGTTCTGCGTCTTCCCGCCATCTTCTATCGCCCCAACCGCTTTGAACTTTTGCTGGCTAACATCTGGCAGTTTTATATTTGAAGGATTGAGCGGAAACGCTGTAAATCTACACACTGGCGCTCCCGCATAAGCTACCCAGTTTGGGGTGTTCGCCACGAGCTTCTGCTCAGGGAAGACAATTTTTTCTCCGGCAAGGGCGAGCCTCGTACCGTCTTGCGAGTAAAACTTGAAAGTGCCCAGTTGCTCAGTCCCGAGCGTAATCGACCCGATCGCGCCTATTAGACCCTGCGGGGCGGATGGCGCAGTGGATGATAACGGGCCTGTTTTCACCATCGACAGCCTCAGAGTGAAGATGTCGAAACCCCTCGCGACGCCGAGGTTCGCTATCACCGGACCGCCGCTCGTACCGAGGTCGATGCCGTCAGTTCCAAAAGTCCCTTTTCCGGGAAATTCGACTTCGAATGCGACCCCCTCGCTTGTGGTCGGTATGCGAAACCGGTTCCCGTTCCTGGTTGCGAGACTGGGCGGAAAATACACCAGCCTAAGAGTTTCATTTTTAAACTCAGCAGGGAAGGTACCGGCGTTACATGTTTTCAAGTCCACCTTCACTTCTTTCAGCAGCATCAAGGTTCCGTTCGGGTACGGATTTTTTGCGTCTTCAAACCACATTTTAGTGTGCAAGAGATCCATGCTAGCCCGCATCAGATTGAGCTGGCCAACTCCCGGCTCATCACCGCCGTAGAGACAGCCAGCATTCGCATTGGAACAAGCTGCGAGGCCAATCAGGGAAAACAGCAGCGCCGGCATGACTGGACGCCGTCCGTCCGGACGGGAGCGGGGCTTTTGTGTAAGGCCGGCTACGTCTGTTCTCCCTGGTTTCACTGTAATTGCAATGCGGTGCCTTTGATTAAAAAGGCCCAGCCGCCGGGAAAGCCCCCCTGCCACATCCTTGAGCGAACGAAACGTTTTCATCGACAAACTCGCGAAAGATTCAAAGCCGCAAGCCTGAACTCGAAAGCGATTGATGGATGCCCGCTACGTCCGCCAGTGATCCACGACAAGCGAACATGGCAATAAGTACAATTCCTACGCGAAGACACTATCGTAAGCAGGGGCTTGCTGAATTTACCTTCTACCCCCATGCACTTTCACCAGCCCGCCTTAGCCGGGAAGACCCTTCACAAACAAAAACGCCACCTAGACGGTGGCGTTTGTTGATTCACGGTGGACTCACTTTTTACCGAGCTTTTTCAACTCTTCATCGCGCAGTTCACGACGCAGGATTTTGCCGACGTTGGTGGTCGGCAGCACGTCGCGGAATTCAACGGCTTTGGGAACCTTGTAGCCGGTGACGTTAGCGCGCATGTGCTCCATGACTTGCTCTTTGGTGACGCTGGCGCCCGGTTTCACGACCACGAAAATCTTGATCGCTTCGCCCGACTTCTCGTCCGGAATGCCAATGGCGGCGCACTGCATAACGCCTGGCAAAGTGGCGAGTACGTCTTCCAGTTCGTTGGGGTACACGTTGAAGCCCGAGACCAGAATCATGTCTTTCTTGCGGTCGACAATGCGCAGGTAGCCGTCTTCCTGAATCAGGCCGATGTCACCGGTTTTCAGCCAGCCTTCGCTGTCGAGAATTTCGTCGGTGGCTTCCTGGCGCTGCCAGTAGCCTTTCATCACTTGCGGGCCTTTGACGCACAGCTCGCCGACCGCGCCGATTTCCAGCTCCTTGCCTTCATCGTCGATGACCTTGCACAAGGTGGAGGGCAAGGGAATACCGATGGTGCCCAACTGAATGGCGTTGAACGGGTTCACGGTAGCAACCGGGCTGGTTTCGGTCATGCCGAAGCCTTCGCAGATGGCGCAACCGGTGACTTCCTTCCAACGCTCGGCCGCCGCTTGCTGCAGCGCCATGCCGCCGGAAACGGTGAGCTTCAGCGAGGAGAAGTTCAGGCGACGGAACCCTTCGTTGTGGCACAGGGCAACGAACAAGGTGTTGAGGCCTACGAAACCGGTGAACTTGAATTTCGACAGGTCGTTGACCATGGTCGGCAAGTCACGCGGATTGGTGATCAGCACGTTATGGCCGCCCAGCAGCATCATGGCCATGCAGTGAAAGGTGAACGCATAGATGTGGTAAAGCGGCAGCGGTGCAATGACGATCTCGCAACCTTCATTGAGGTTGGCGCCCATCAGTTGCTTCACTTGCAGCATGTTGGCGATGAGGTTGCGGTGCGTAAGCATCGCGCCTTTGGCCACGCCGGTAGTGCCGCCGGTGTACTGCAGCACGGCGATGTCGCTGCTTTGCGGGTTGGCTTCGTTGACCTTCTGGCCACGGCCTTTGGCCAGGGCGTCGTTGAGTTTGACGGCGTTCGGCAGGTTGTAGGCCGGCACCATCTTCTTCACGTACTTGACCACGCTGTTGACCAGCAGGCGTTTGAGCGGCGAAAGCATGTCGCCGACTTCAGTGACGATAACGTGCTTGACCCCGGTTTTCGGCAGCACGGTTTCCGCCAGGTGCGCCATGTTGGCCAGGCAGATCAGCGCTTTGGCGCCGGAGTCGTTGAATTGGTGTTCCATTTCCCGCGCGGTGTACAGCGGGTTGGTGTTGACCACCACAAGGCCGGCACGAATGGCGCCGAAAACCACCACCGGGTATTGCAAGACGTTGGGCAACTGCACGGCGATGCGGTCGCCTGGTTGCAGGTCGGTGTGTTGTTGCAGGTAAGCGGCGAAAGCACCTGACAACTCATACATCTCACCGTAGGTGAGTGACTTGCCCATGTTGCTGAAGGCCAGCTTGTTGGCGAAGCGTTCGCAAGACTGTTTCAGTACCGTTTGAATATTCGGGTACTGATCGGGGTTGATTTCGGCAGCAACCCCAACAGGGTACTTATCCTTCCAGAAATTTTCGATCATGGAAGCCCACTCCTAAGCAACAGCTAATCTTCACCGCGCGATGACGGATGTTTTTGTGATTTTCGTACGTTTTAGCCGTGCTGGCAGGCCAAAAAGCGCGCCGAGATTAGCAGCTTTAAAGGAAGGGGAACAGCACCAAACATGGCCTTACCGGTCAAAAAAATGACCGAAAGCCAGGCTTTCGGTCACGTTTAAAACAAAACCGGTCAAAGCCGACTAGCGGCTTTACGCTCAGGCTTTCAGGCGATATCGCGCAGCTCGCGGCGCAGAATTTTGCCGACCGGCGTCATCGGCAGTGATTCTCTAAACACGATGTGCTTGGGAATCTTGTAGCCGGTGAAGTTCTCTTTGCAGTAGGCCTTGAGTTCTTCGGCGGTCAAGCCACCTTCACGCGCCACCACAAACAACTTCACCGCCTCGCCCGACTTTTCGTCCGGTACGCCAATGGCCGCGCAGCTTTGCACTTTCGGATGGGCCATGACCACGTCTTCGATCTCGTTGGGGTACACGTTAAAGCCCGAGACAATGATCAGATCTTTCTTGCGGTCGACGATGCGGGTGAAACCGTCCGGGTCGATGACCGCGATGTCGCCGGTCTTTAACCAGCCTTCGGCATCGAGCACTTCAGCGGTGGCCTCCGGGCGCTGCCAGTAGCCTTTCATTACTTGCGGGCCCTTGATGCACAGCTCGCCGCGTTCGCCCAACGGCACTTCTTCGCCGTTGTCATCCACCACTTTGAACGCCGTGCCTGGCACCGGAATACCGACCGTGCCCAGGCGCGCTTTTTCGCCGTAGGGGTTGGTGCTGGCGACCGGGGAAGTTTCGGTCAGGCCATAGCCTTCGACCACGGTGCAACCGGTGACGGCATGCCAGCGCTCGGCAGTGGCTTTGACCAACGCGGTACCACCGGAATTGGTGACCTTGAGGTTGGAGAAATCGACGTTCTTGAACTCGGGATGATCCATCAGCGCCACGAACAGCGTGTTCAGCCCCAGCAACGCCGAGAAGCGCCACTTTTGCAGTTCCTTAATAAAGGCACCGATGTCGCGCGGGTTGCTGATCAGCACGTTGTGGTTGCCGTTAACCATCATCGACATGCAGTTCGCGGTGAAGGCATAGATGTGGTACAGCGGCAGCGGCGCGATCATCACTTCCTGGCCAGGCTGCATCAGCGGACGACCGTCCGGCCCATGCTGGGCGAGGCAAGCGTCGACCTGCTGCATGTTGGCGACCAGGTTGCCATGGGTGAGCATCGCGCCCTTGGCCACGCCCGTGGTGCCGCCGGTGTATTGCAACACGGCGATGTCTTCGAGACCGACCTTCACCGGTTTCAGCGGCTGGCCACGGCCTTGCTTGAGCACCTCTTTGAAACCGACGGCTTGCGGCAGGTTGTAGTCGAGCACCAGCTTCTTGACGTTCTTTACCACGGTGTTGACCAGCCAGCCTTTGAGGGCCGGTTGCAGGTCGCCCATCTTGGCTTCGATCAGGTACTCGATTTCGGTGTCGGGCAGCACTTCCTGCACCAGCTTGCCGAACATGTTCAGGAACACCAGGGCGCGAACGCCGGCATCTTTGAACTGGTGGCGCATTTCCCGCGCGGTATACAGCGGGTTGGTGTTGACCACCACGAGGCCGGCGCGCATGGCACCGAACACAGCAATCGGGTAATGCAGCACGTTGGGCAATTGCACGGCGATGCGATCGCCAGGCTTGAGGTCGGTGTGCTTTTGCAGGTAGCCGGCGAACGCGGCGGACAAGCGATCCAGCTCAGCGTAAGTCAGCGTTACACCCATGTTGGAGAACGCCGGCCGGTCGGCGTATTTCTTTACAGGAGCGCTCAAACACCTCGATGACCGACTTGTAGGCGCCGAGGTCAATCTCGTTCGGTACGCCGGCCGGGCGTTTGTCGCTCCAGAAATCAGGTTGCATTATTTTTATCCTCGTTACCTGAGAGTGTCTGGCCCGCGCATTCGGGGCTGACGGGAACTTAGCAGTTCTGGCATACAGCGCAAATACCAGAGGTAGCGTCATTTATTACGTGAATCTTGCTCAACTCGTGCTGACGGACTAAACGACGCCGGGCTGGGACAAGCCCTGACGCTGGCTCTACAATGCCCCACCGCCCGGTAACCGTATGTAGCGCTTTTGTCACCGCCGGCCGGACGCCCGTCAGGGTCAGACCAGGGATGCAGACAAGGAACGAGGACTGCCATGCTTCACGACGACTTCTGGCTCACCGCCAGTGATGCCGCCCCGCTATTCGTCAACCGTTGGTACGCCGACCACACGCCTAAAGCGGTGGTGATGGTGTCGCACGGCATGGCCGAGCATGGCGGGCGCTATGCAAGGTTGGGTGAAGTATTGGTAGCCGCCGGCTACGAGTTGTATGCCCACGACCAACGCGGCCACGGCCGCACGGCCCAGCGCGGCGTGCTGGGCATGTATGCGGAAAGCAACGGCTGGCAGCGGGTGATCAACGACCTGGCCAACCTCAACCACCACATCCGCCAACAGCACCCCAACGTGCCGATTTTTCTGCTCGGCCACAGCATGGGCAGTTACATCGGCCAGGCGTACTTGATGCACCACAGCTGCAGCTTGCAAGGCGCGGTGCTGTCGGGCTCCAACTATCAACCGGTGGGGCTGTACAAAGCGGCGGCGGCCATCGCCCGTTTCGAGCGCTGGCGCCAAGGCGCGACGGGGCGCAGCGCGCTGATGGATTTCCTCTCGTTCGGCTCGTTCAACAAGGCCTTCAAACCGACGCGCACCTCATTCGATTGGCTGAGCCGCGACCCGCTTGAAGTGGACAAGTACGTCAACGATCCACTGTGCGGCTTTCGTTGCACCAACCAACTGTGGATTGACCTGCTCGAAGGCCTGCAGCACATCACGCCGGTCACGCAGCTCAAGCAGATAGACGCCGATTTGCCGTTGCTGGTGATTGGCGGCAGCCGCGACCCGGTGAGTGAAGGCAAGCGCCTGGAACACCTGACCGCCGCGCTACGCGAAGCCGGCCACAAGAACACCCTGCTGAAAATTTACCCGGACGCCCGCCACGAGTTGCTCAACGAGACCAACCGCGACGAGGTGACAACCGACCTGCTCGGCTGGCTGGATCAAACCCTGACCCATAGCCGCCGCAGCCAACCCGAAAGCCAGGAGCCTGCATGAGCCAGATGAGCAATACCCCCTACGAAGCCCTCGAAGTCGGCCAGACCGCCAGCTACAGCAAGACGGTTGAAGAGCGCGACATTCAGTTGTTCGCCGCGGTGTCTGGAGACCACAATCCGGTGCACCTGGACGCCGAATACGCGGCCGGCACCATGTTCAAAGAGCGCATCGCCCACGGCATGTTCAGCGGTGCGTTGATCAGCGCAGCGGTGGCCTGCGAGCTGCCTGGGCCGGGCACCATCTACCTGGGCCAGACCATGCGCTTCACCTTGCCAGTGAAGCTGGGCGACACCCTGACCGTGCGCCTGGAAATTCTGGAAAAGCTGCCGAAATTTCGCGTGCGTGTGGCGACTCGTGTGTTCAACCAGCGGGATGAATTGGTGGTGGATGGTGAAGCCGAAATTCTCGCGCCGCGTTCGCAGCAGACCGTGACGTTGACCGAGCTGCCGCCGATTCAGATCGGTTAACCCTTTCTTGCGAGATTCTGAGTCCCCGCCTGCGCGGGGACGACGGAGTTTTCCCCACATTCCACCGTCATCCCCCGCGCAGGCGGGGATCCAGAGTCTGGAATCCGGCACACGATTTAGGCTTCTCGCTCGCCTCCCCTTCCTCACTCACCCGCACACTCGCCGTCATCCCCGCGCTCAGCTGAACATCGGCGGGCAGCGGGTCGAGTTTGATGCGCACGGGAATCCGCTGCGCCAGCCGCACCCAGTTGAAGGTCGGCTCCACATTGGCCAGCAATTGCTGATCGGGAATGGCGTTGCGGTCGGTAATGCCGCGGCTGATGCTTTCAATCTGGCCGGTCAGCGCCTGACCCTCGCTCATCAACCACACCTTCACCGATGCGCCGACGCGAATGCGCGGCAGCTTGGTTTCTTCGAAGTAGGCCTGAACGTAAAACGATTGCTCGTCCACCAGCGCCATCATTGGCTGGCCGGCGTTCACGTAGTTGCCTTGGGCCAGGCGCAAATTGGTGATTTGGCCGGTGCGCGGGGCGCGCAATTCGCTGCGCGCCAGGTTGAGCTCAGCCACAGCAACATCGGCCAGAGCCTCGCGGTAAGAACCGCGCGCAATGTCGGCGGTGATCTGCGCGTTTTCCTTGAGCTCGGCGCTGATTGCTTGCGGCCCCAACTGAGCGCGCCGCGACGCCTCGTGCTCACGTAGCCGCAGTTGTTGCTGGCGGGTGTTAGCCACGGCTTGCGCTTTATCCAGCGCCGCCTGGTAGCGCTGACGGTCGAGGCTGAGCAACACGTCGCCGGCTTTAACCGACTGGTTGTCGTGGACCTTGAGGTCGACTACCCAACCAGACACATCCGGGGCGATTACCACAACGTCTGCACGCACGCGTGCATCGCGAGTCCAGGGCGAGAGCATGTAATAACGCCACAGGTCGTAGCCGGCGAACACCGCCACTACCACCAGACACAGGGTAATCACCACCCGCAGGGTTGAACGCATACCGCCCTCCCTTCACCAGCGCCCGGTTACGGCAACCACGGCCGCCAGTACGCATACAAACAAGGCGGTGTCGAACAACGCCTCATGCCAAATCCAACGCGCCGCGCCAATGCGCTGCAAGCCAAAGCGCAATAGCCCGGTGCACAACAGCGCCAACAGCGCATACAACAGAAACGGGCTGAGCAATACGCCGCCCAGCGCCCACTCACGCAAGCCCATGTTCACTCTCCTGTGGCGGCGTATACGGGTTGAGTTCCGACTGTTCGCACCACACGCGCCAGCTGTATTGCAGTTGCAATAACGCCGCCTGCGCCAGGCGCCGGTCGATGCTGGCGCCCGACGCGCGCAGCGCTGCTTGCAGCTCGGCGGCCGGTTCGTCCAGCGCCGTTACCGAATGGGCTTCGGGCCCTCAAGCAGCACCGGCTCCAAGGCGCGCATAAACCGCCGCTCGGCCTTGCGCAGCTCCGGCGCGGCGGCCACTTCCAGGCAGCGCCGCAAGTGCAGCAATTCATCACCCAAATCCAAGCCACTGATGCCGTCATCCCAACGGCTGCGCGATTGCGCCGGCAGCACCGGATAATGCCGCGCCAATTGCAGTAGACGATCAGCCATGCGCCCACCAAACCAGTTCTCGGCCCCGGCCAACGGGCGCTGCGGCAAACGGCTGAGGTCCACCAACATGGCGCGCAACAGCCGCTGCGCATGCCAGGCCGGATGGCGCAGGTCGATCACGCGGAAAATCTGCACGGCAAAGCCCACGCCCAGCACGATGGCCACGCCCTGATTGAGGAATGACGACACGTCAAAACGCATCAGATTCTGTGGCCCGCACAGCACGATGAATTGCAGCGCAAACGAGGTGCAGGTGCCGGCGATGGCCGGTTTGGTCATGCCCAGCAAGGCGAAAAACAGCGGCACGCCCATGGCCAGGCACAGCAGCGGGAAACCGCTTAATTCGGGCAGCAGCAGTTGGCCAACAACGAAGGCGACGGGCAACGAATAGATAACGCCGCGCAGAAAGCCGAGGCCGATTTGGGTGGCGTTTTCGCGGTTAGCGAACAGGCTGCAAAGCACGGCGGTCATGGTCAGACCACCGGCGGCAGAGGTCCAGCCAGTGGCCAGCCAGAACGCCGCGATGAGCAAAAAGGCCACGCCGCTCCGAAAGCCATACAACGACGCCATTTGAATATCGCGGTGCCAAGAAAGCGCGCGCGGTGCGTCATCCGGCGCCACGCCCTGCTCCACCGCTTCCAGCGCCTGATGCGCCGCAGCACTTGGCGCACCAACAGTGCCAGGCGGCCGACCGAATATTGCTGAACGGTGGACAGCGAGGCGTCATCGGCGGCGGCAATCAGGCGTTCGCGCAATTCAAGCAGTTGCGGTATTTGCGGATCGGTCAGCGCCGCTTGCACTTCATCCAACAGCGGCCGTAGCTGCTCGGTTTCTGCTGGCGACAGCTGCCGCCATTGCCGCGCCACGCCGCGTGCAAGGCGCAGTTGGGTGAGCAAGTCACGGCTGAGCACACGCAAGGCCACCGCCCGCTGGCGCCCGCGACTGCCCTCGAACCAGGCGTGCTCGCGCTGAGCGTCTACCGCAACGATGCGGCCCAACGCGCCGAGTAAACCCTGCCGCTCCTGACGCTCGCCGCTCAGCGCCGCGCCTGAAGCCTGCAAGCCCGTGAGCCAGGCATCGCGCGCCTGTTTGGCTAACAACTGCTCGACGCGCTGCGGCCATAGCGACGCACTCACTACCGTGGCGCAGACAATGCCGAGCGAGATTTCCGTGCAGCGCGCTACGGCTTGGTCAAACACATTCAGCGGGTTACCAATCGCCGGCAACGCGATGATCAACACGGTGTAGCCGGCCAGTACAAATGCATACGCCCACGCGCTGCGCAGCAAGGTAGATGCTGCGGTGCAGATCGCCCAGCCACGCTGCGAGCACCAGCAGAAACAGCCACGGCGTCTGCGCAAAAAGCGCCATCACCACCACCGACATCACCGTGCCCACCAGGGTGCCGCAGCAACCGCGCCAAACCCTTCTGCACCACCATGCCCGACAGCGGCTGCGCAACGATCACCGCCGTCATCAAGGCCCACTGCGGTTGCTCCAAACCAAAACGCATCGCGCACCACAACGCCAGGCCGGCGCCCAGAAGCGTTTTGATCGCAAATTTAACCGCAGGGATTTCAGGCGCAAGAAACGCCTGCAATTGAGCGCGCACTCAGGCGAAACCTTTTAAGAGATACGGTTCAACATAGCTGGGACTGGTGAAAAACGGGAATGGTGCGAGCGGGATTTCAAGGTGGCCGAATCGCAGGCAGAAAAAGGCAACCTAAGTTGCCCAAATTGCCTTGCGTGCCCGTGAAACCGTAGTGACCGCTTACTGCTGTGCTTTGTGCTTGCGAATGTCACTGCGGATGAACCAACCAATCCCACCGAAAAACGCGAACATCAGCGCCACTGTGGCCAGACCTGCGAATACTGCTACGTCGAAAAACATGGAAGCCTCCAGGTATGTTCGTTTGAACATAGGTTCTGCAAAGAATGGACACAGGATAGGGAGTCGATTCGGAAGCGAACTTGATCTGGGTCAACGGCAACCAAGGTGGCGTATTGGGAAAACTCGGTGGTTGCCGTCGGACGACAGCAACGCAGGGGCGACAATCAGGGCTTTTTCGGTTTGTTCTTGGGTTTTTTCTTCGCCTGGGTCAGCGGCAGCGCCTGTTCAAACGCCTGGCGCACTTCGTTCAAGCGCTTGTCGTTGAGGTCGTGGATGCGTTTGTCGCGCTCGGCGGTGAAGTCGATCAGCTTGCTGTCATGCTCATGGCTGGGACCGAATAAGGCGAAAAGTGAGGTTAAGCCGCGGCGCGCAGGGTTTGCGCGTTTTGGCGACCTGATGCTGCCAATAATGCTGCGTCTGCTCGGCCATGACCAGTAGCGAACCGTGCTCAAGCATTAATGAATGCTCGATGCGACTGCTGCCGACGCGGCGCAGATCAAAGCGTCGCGCGCCGCCGAGGTTGAGCGACACCACGGTTGGGTTAAGCCCCAGCACCACTTCGCTGTCGCTGTGCCAGCCCATCGAATCCTGTCCGTCGCGGTAGTGGTTGATCAGCAGCCCGTTAAAGCGCTCGCCAACCGCCGTTTGCACGCGCTGGCGAATGTCGGCGAGAAGCGGCGTCCACGGCAATGGCTCGTGGGTCATGCCGGAATAGCGGTAACGGGCATCGCTGTCGCCATACCAAGCGAGCAGACGCGGCACAGGGAAATGCTGACCGTGAATAGACACGCTCGGCTGTTCCCATGGCGTTGCCGCTAATAGCTCGGCAAGCCAGCGGTCGGCCGTGGCTGTATCGATCCACTGGGGCGTGTAGCGCAAATCGGCGTTGGCAAGGGCAATCGGCGCGGTATCGAAAAAGGTCCAAAACCAGTCCTGCAACAGTTGGGCAACGGCAAAGGCTCGCGCCGCTACACTTCGACATCCACCCATAGACCCTGACGCGGCAATTGCTCGATCAGGTCTTGGTCTTCCTCGGCCACCTCGCCTTCGGCCAGCTCGGCAGCACTGTAGCCGCGACGCTGACGACGCCGGCGCTGCTCTTCCCACAGCAGCTCCTCGGTGTCTTGCGGATGGCGTTTATCCAGCGCCACCGGGCTTTCTTCCGCGCTGCTTTCTATAGGCACCACAGCCGGCACCACGGGAACCGGCTTGACCGGGTCCTGCTGGGTGGTAACCGGAGCGAGGCTATGGGGAATCGGGGGAAGCATTGTTTAGCTATCCTCTGAATGACCGACGGTTTAGGCGCAAAAAAATTTGGGCCTTTACCAGTGCTTTCGGCCATCAAATCGACGACTTTAGCGGAGTATCGCTACACTTTAAGCATATGGATATGCCCTTTATGCTCTTTTTGACGCTGTACCGCGCCTGATGTTCAAAGCGCCAGTAAGCAGTTGATGTTGATCGTCTTTGGCCAGAGCCGCCGGGTTCCGTTACCATAGTCGGCTTTTTCACCGCGGGAGACAGGCATGGCGCAGCAGTATGAACCGGGGCAACGCTGGATTAGTGACAGCGAAGCGGAGTTGGGCTTTGGGCACGGTCCTGATGCAGGACGAGCCGCATGCTCACCATGCTCTACCCCCCCCCCCCCCCCCCCCCCCCCCCCCCCCCCCCCCCCCCCCCCCCCCCCCCCCCCCCCCCCCGGCCACTGGTGAGACCCGCCAATACGCCACCCGTAACGCGCCGCTGACCCGCGTACGCTTTTCGCCCGGTGATGAAATCACCCATTTCGAAGGCTGGAAGCTGACGGTTCAGGAGGTCGACGACGTCGACGGGCTACTAGTCTATCACGGCCTCAATGCGCAGAATCAGTCGGTGACGCTGCCGGAAACGCAGCTCTCGAACTTCATCCAATTCCGTCTGGCCAGCGACCGCCTGTTTGCCGGCCAAATCGACCCCCTCGCCTGGTTCGCCCTGCGCTACCACACGCTCGAACACACCAGCCGCCAGCTGCAATCATCGCTCTGGGGCCTGGGTGGCGTGCGCGCACAACCCATCGCGCATCAGTTGCATATCGCCCGTGAAGTGGCCGACCGCATTGCCCCGCGCGTATTGCTGGCCGACGAAGTGGGCCTGGGTAAAACCATCGAAGCCGGTCTGGTTATTCACCGCCAGTTGCTGTCTGGCCGCGCCAACCGCGTGCTGATTCTGGTGCCGGAAAACCTTCAGCATCAGTGGCTGGTGGAAATGCGCCGCCGCTTCAACCTCGACGTCGCGCTGCTCGATGCCGAGCGCTTTATTGAAAGCGACGCCAGCAACCCGTTCGAAGATTGCCAGTTAGCGTTGGTCGCCCTGGAATGGCTGTGCGACGACGACAAAGCGCAAGACGCCCTGTTCGCCGCCGGCTGGGATTTGCTCGTGGTCGACGAGGCGCACCACCTGGTTTGGCACCCGGAACAAGCGAGCCCGCAGTACCAACTCGTTGAGCAATTGGCCGAAGTGATTCCCGGCGTACTGCTGCTCACCGCCACGCCCGAACAGCTCGGTCAGGACAGCCACTTCGCGCGCCTGCGCCTGCTCGACCCGGCGCGCTTCCACGACCTGGAAGCTTTCCGCGCCGAAAGCGCCAATTACAAGCCGATTGCCGAAGCGGTGCAGGAGCTGCTCGACCAAGGGCGCCTGTCCGCCGCTGCGCACAAAACCATCCACGATTTCCTCGGCGCCGAAGGCGAAGCGTTGCTCGCGGCCGTCACCGATGGCGATATCGAAGCCTCCGCCCGCCTGGTGCGCGAACTGCTCGACCGCCATGGCACCGGCCGCTTGCTGTTTCGCAACACCCGCGCCGCCGTGCAGGGCTTCCCGGAGCGCGAACTGCATCCGTACCCGCTGCCGTGCCCAGATCTGTATCTCGAGCTGCCGGTGGGCGAACACGCCGACCTGTATCCGGAAGTCAGCTTCCAGGCCCAGCCTGAGGCGAGCGAGGAAGAGCGCTGGTGGAAATTCGACCCGCGCGTCGATTGGCTGATCGACACCTTGAAAATGCTCAAGCGCGTGAAGGTGCTGGTGATTTGCGCCCACGCCGAAACCGCCATGGACCTCGAAGACGCCCTGCGCGTGCGCTCGGGCATTCCGGCCACGGTGTTCCATGAAGGTATGAATATTCTGGAACGCGACCGGGCAGCGGCTTATTTCGCCGATGAAGAATTCGGCGCTCAGGTGCTGATCTGTTCGGAAATCGGCAGTGAAGGCCGCAACTTCCAGTTCTCCCACCACTTGGTACTGTTCGACCTGCCGGCCCACCCAGACCTGCTCGAGCAGCGCATCGGCCGCCTCGACCGCATCGGCCAGAAGCACACCATTCAACTGCACGTGCCGTACCTGGAAAACACCCCTCAAGAGCGCCTGTTCCAGTGGTATCACCAGGCGCTGAACGCCTTTCAGGCCACCTGCCCCACCGGCAACGCCCTGCAACATCAATTCGGGCCGCGCCTGCTGCCGATGCTGGAAAACGCTGACGACGGCGACTGGCAAGTGCTGGTCGACGAAGCCAAAGCCGAGCGCATTCGCCTTGAAAGCGAGCTGCACAGCGGCCGTGACCGCCTGCTGGAACTCAACTCCAGCGGCTCCGGCGAAGGCCAAGCACTGGTTGAAGCGATTCACGAACAAGACGACGAATTCGCCCTGCCCATTTATATGGAAGAGCTGTTCGACGCCTTTGGCATCGAGAGCGAAGACCACTCCGAGAACGCATTGGTGCTGCGCCCGAGCGAGAAAATGCTCGACGCCAGCTTCCCCCTGGGCGACGACGAAGGCGTGACCATCACCTACGACCGCAACCAGGCGTTGTCGCGTGAAGACATGCAGTTCCTGACCTGGGAACACCCGATGGTCCAAGGCGGCATGGACCTGGTGCGCAGCGGCTCGATGGGCAACACCGCCGTCGCGCTGATCAAAAACAAAGCGCTCAAGCCCGGCACCGTGTTGCTCGAATTGCTCTATGTGAGCGAAGTCGTGGCGCCGCGCGTGCTGCAACTTGGGCGTTACCTGCCGCCGGCCGCCCTGCGCTGCCTGCTCGACGCCAGTGGCAATGACTTGGCCGCGAAGGTGTCGTTCGAAAAACTCAACGACCAACTCGAAGCCGTGCCGCGAGCCAGCGCGAACAAGTTTGTGCAGGCGCAACGCGACAGCCTCAATCAGCAACTCAACTCGGCCGAAGGCAAAATCAGCCCACGCCACGTTGAGCGCGTTGAAGAAGCCAAGCGCCGTCTGGCCGCCGACACCCACGAAGAACTGGCGCGCCTCACCGCCTTGAAAGCGGTGAACCCCAACGTGCGCGACAGCGAGCTGGAAACCTTGCGCAGCCAGTGCGAGCAAGGCTTGGCCATGCTCGACAAAGCGGCCCTGCGCCTGGAAGCCATTCGCGTGCTGGTCGCCGGCTAATTACTGCGCCCATAAAAAACGGCAGCCCTCGGGCTGCCGTTTTTGTTTACGCCGCTTACTGGCTAAACGTGTCGCTTACTTCGGGTATTTCTGGTGGAACAAAGCGATTTGTTTCTCAGGCTTTCTTTCTTCTTTCATCAGCCCGTACACCACGCGCTCACCTTTAGGGCCGCCACCGATTTCGGTGTAGCTGAAGGTTGGCTCGCCGGTTTTGTACATGTCCATCATGTCGCCGTAACGGGCGAACACGTAAATGATGCCGTCCTTGCGAATTTCACCGTAGAACGGGTTGCCAGGCACCAGGCTTACGTCGAGAAAACGCGCAGCGGCGACGTCTTTCAGCGCCAGGTTCTGGTCTTCAGCTTTCAGGCCAAGAATGACCGAGCGGCCGAAGTTGTCTTTCTTCTCCAACGGCTTGAGCACCGGAGCCTGGCCGGTTTGCAAGAACTGGCTGAACACCGCGTAGTCGTCGAATACATAGACTTCGCTCTGGGTACGCACCTGATACCAATCGGTGTTGTTCAGCGCTACGTCCGGCGCTTTGCCGGCAGGCTTGGCAGGCGTCTGCGCCGTGCTTGCGCAGGCGCTGACGGCAGCGGCCAGCAAGGCAATGGCGACGGGTTTGATGTAACGCGACTGGATAAACAACATGGCAACTCCTCTGAGGTAAACGCAGGCTTGCAAACTGCCCGAGTTCCGTGACGGAGGAATTAATTTTTGATGTATGAATGATGACAGCAGCAAGCGGAAGCGTTTCCACCGCTCGTAGGAGCGAGCTTGCTCGCGAAGCTCTTGGGATCAACAGCTTCGCGAGCAAGCTCGCTCCCCCACTCTATATACCGTTAATGCCCGGCGCTGGCTTCTGGCCCGGCTTTAGCGGTGAACGGCGGCTTGGCCAGCCAGACAATCACGATCAGGCCCATAAACATCCAGCCCAGCAAGGTGAAGTAGTCGATGGTCGAGAGCATGTACGCCTGGCTTGTGACCATCTGATCCAGTTGCGCATAACTTTGGGCACCGGCGCCGCCGAGGTTGTGCAAGGCCTCACGCGTGGCGGGGTCGTACACGCTGATGCTTTCGGTCATGTAGGCATGGTGCTGATCGGCGCGACGGATCCAGATCCAGGTGGTGAGCGACGCCGCGAAGCTGCCGCCCAGCGTGCGCAGAAAGGTGGCCAAGCCCGAGCCGTCGGCGATCTGATTCGGCGGCAGGTCCGACAGCAAAATCGTCAACGTCGGCATAAAGAACAGCGCCACACCGATGCCCATGAATAACTGCACCAGGGCGATGTGCTGGAAGTCCACCTCGGTGTTAAAGCCGGCACGCATAAAGCAGCTCAAGCCCATGGCCAGAAATGCCAGACCGGCCAGCAAGCGCATGTCGAATCGCGGCCCGTACTTGCCGATGAAGGGCGAGAGCAGCACCGGCAGTATTCCCAGTGGCGCGGCGGCAAAGCCAGCCCAGGTGGCGGTGTAGCCGAGCCGGGTCTGCAACCACTGCGGCAAGATCAGGTTGATGCCGAAGAACGCGGCATAGCCCAGCACCAACACCAGCGTGCCGTAGCGAAAGTTGCGGTAGGCGAACAAGCGCAGGTTGACCACCGGGTGGGCGTCGGTCATTTCCCAGATGACGAAGAAGGCCAGGGCCACCACGGAAATCGCGGTGCCGACAATGATGAAAGTCGATTCAAACCAGTCGGCGTCGTTGCCTTTGTCGAGCACGATTTGCAGGGCGCCGACGCCCACGATCAATGCCATCAAGCCCACGTAGTCCATGGGCTGGCGGCTGGTGACCACCGGCCGCGCAGCCAGTTGCTGACGCACCACGAACGCGGCGAACAGACCGATCGGCACGTTGATAAAGAAAATCCACGGCCAGCTGTAGCTGTCGGTAATGGTGCCGCCCAGAATCGGCCCGGCAATCGGCGCCACCACCGTGACCATGGCCAGCAAGGCAATGGCCATGCCGCGTTTAGACGGCGGGTAGATGGCGATCAGCAGCGTCTGCGCCATCGGGTAAAGCGGCCCGGCGACGATGCCTTGCAGCACGCGAAAACCCACCAGCTCAGGCATCGAGCGGGAGATACCGCATAGAAACGAGGCCAGCACGAACAGCAGCGTGGCCCACAAAAACAACTTCACCTCGCCAAAACGTCGGCTCAGCCAGCCGGTGAGCGGCAGCGCGATTGCATTGCTCACCGCAAACGAGGTGATCACCCAGGTGCCCTGCCCGCACTGACGCCCAGGTTGCCCGAGATGGTGGGCAACGCCACGTTGGCGATGGTGGTGTCGAGCACCTGCATAAAGGTGGCGAGCGACAGGCCAATAGTGGCGAGCAGCAAGCTGGGCGGTGTGAATGACGCTTTGGTGTCCATGGCTTTTCCTGACGGGCGCAACGCCTGGCGATTAACGCTGAGCGGTTTTAGCCACGGCGCTGTTCTGTTGAATCAGCTGCTGAATCAACGCGTCAGCCTGCGACAGTTGCTGCTGGTACACGTCCGTTTCAAAGGCCGGCTGCTGCCGCGCTTTTTGCGCCAACACCGGGCCGCTTTGGTCATGCAGATCGACATCCACTTGTGTCGACAAACCAATACGCAGCGGATGCTCGCGCAGCTGTTCGGGGTTGAGCACCACACGAACCGGCACGCGCTGCACGATTTTGATCCAGTTACCGGTGGCGTTTTGCGCAGGCAGCAAGGCGAACGCGCCAGCCCGTGCCGGCGCCGAGGCTGTCGATGGTGCCGCTGAAGGTGACGTCGTCGCCGTAAAGGTCGGAGGTGATGTGCACGGCCTGGCCGATGCGCATCTCAGCCAACTCGGTTTCTTTGAAGTTGGCGTCGATCCACAGCTGGTCCAGCGGAATCACGGCCATCAATGCCGTGCCCGGCTGCACGCGCTGGCCCAGCTGCACGGTGCGTTTGGCCACATAACCGGTGACCGGCGCGATCAGCGTGGTGCGCCCGTTTTCCAGGAACGCCTGGCGCAACTGCGCGGCGGCGGCCTGAACGTCCGGGTGCGAGGCCACGCTGGTGTCGTCGACCAGGGCGCTGCTGGTGTTCAGGCGCTGCTGGGCATCGCTCAGGGAGCCTTGTGCGGCGGTCAGGTCATCGCGGGCGTGGGACAGTTCTTCCTGGGAAATCGCCCCGCTCGCCGCCAGGGTTTTGCGGCGGTTGTAGTTTTCCTGCGCCTTTTGCACCGCTGCCTTTTGCGCCACTACCTGGGCTTTCAAGCCATCGACATTGCTGTACAAACCGCGCACTTGGCGCACGGTGCGGGCCAGGTTGGCTTCGGCACTTTGCAGGGCGACTTCGGCGTCGTTGGGGTCGAACTTGACCAGCACCTGGCCTTGTTGCACCAAGTCGCCATCGTCAGCACCGATGCTAATCACGGTGCCAGTGGCCAGTGGCGTAACGGAGACCACGTTGCCGTTTACATAGGCATCGTCGGTGTCGACGCTGAAACGGCCATACAAGTGATACCAGGCCCACGTGCCGGCGCAGGCCACCAGAACCACGACTAGCAAACCCAACAGCAGGGCTTTGCGTTTGCCTGGATTGGCGTTGGTTTGTTCGGAAGTTGCGGTAGGAGTAGCCATGGCAATTACCTTGTTTGTTCAGACAGAGGGGCGTTACTCGCAGCGAGGTGCTCGCCTTGGTAACCGCCGCCGAGGGCCTGCATCAGTTGGATCGACAAATCGATTCGCTCGGCATTCAGACTGGCGAGCTGGCGTTGCGACTGGAGCAATTGCTGCTCGATGGTCAATACATCGAGGTAACTGCCGATGCCCGAGCCGAAGCGCTGTACCGCCGTGTTGTACGACTGCTGCGACACGTCGGTGGCGCGCTGCTGGGCGACGATCTGGCGGGCAATGGCCTGAAGCTGATTGATGGTGTCGCTGACGTCGTTGAGTGCGGCGATCAGGCTTTTGTTGTATTGCGCCACGGCCAGGTCGTAGTCGGCGTCGCGTCCGTCCAGATCCGCGCGCAGACGGCCGCCGTCGAAAATCGGCAGGGACACGGCAGGGGCAATATTGAAAAACCGACTCGGTGCGCCAAACAGGGAGTCGCCCAGCAACGACTGGGTTCCAGCGGCCGCGGTGAGGTTCAGGTTGGGGTAGAACTGCGCCTTGCCGGCCTCAATGTTTTTGCTCGCCGCTTCAACCCGCCAGCGCGCGGCGACCAGGTCGGGGCGCCGCCCCAGCAGCTCGGCAGGCAGCGATGACGGCAACGCCACGGCGCTGGGCTGCAGCACCGCCGGACGGGCAATTTCGTTACCCCGATCCGGCCCTTTGCCCAACAACACGGCCATGGCTACGCGTGCGCTTTGCAGGCGTTTTTCAGCGTCGATCAGCTGCTCTTGCGAGCTGGCAGCCAGGCTTTCGGTTTGCTGGTATTGGTATTCGCTGTCGATACCCGACTGCAAGCGGCGCTGGCCGAGGTCGAGCATTTCTTGCGTGCGCTTCACGTCTTCCTGGGCGAGGTCGCGAACGATATAGGCCTGCCCCAAATTGCTGTAGGCGCGGGCCACGTTGGCGGCGAGGGTCAGCGACGCGGCCTGGCGATCCACTTCAGCAGCGCGGGCCTGGCCCAATGCCGACTCCCACGCGGCGCGCTCACCGCCCCACAAGTCAAAGCTGTAGTCGAAGCCGAGCTGGGCGCTGCGCAAGGTGCTGTAAGCGCCACCCTGCCCCAGCGGATCTTGGTCGCGAGCCAGGCGTGAACGGCTGACGCTGGCTTGGGCGTTCACGTTGGGCATGCGTGCGGCATCAGCGCCCAACGCGGCGGCGCTGGCCTGATGCGCCCGGGCGCTGGCGATTTGCATGTCGGGGCTGTCACGAAGCGCCTCGTTGATCAGCGCATCGAGTTCGCTGTCGCCAAGACTCGTCCACCAATCGCGCTGCGGCCAGGCCGCCGGTGACAGGGTGATGCCTTGCAGACTCTGCCCCGCTTTCAAGGTCTGCGCGTCCAGGCTTTCGCCTTCGGTGCTAAGGCCGCGATAGTTAGCGCAGCCGGCCAACAGCAGGGCGGCGAACGTCAGGCTGAACCCGGTTTTCAGGGAGCGATTCATGCGTCACCCCCGAGGCGTTCAATCACGATCGAGTCGCCCGCTGCCAGCAGCATCTTTTTCAGCAGCCCTTCGAGCGTTTCGAGTTCGGCAGCCGTCAGCGCGGCAGTGAAGTCGTTCATGGCAGCGGCGCCAATGGTCGGCAGCAGCGCATTGAGGGCACGGCCTTCATCGGTCAGCGACAGGCGCACCTGGCGACGGTCGCTTTCGCTGCGGGTGCGGCTGATCAGGTTTTTCTGCTCAAGCCGGTCGAGCATCCGTGTCATCGAGCCGCTGTCCAGGGACAAGTGGCGGCACAACTCCGCCGGGGTGTCGTAGCCCTGCAAGACGATCATCAGCACTTTGAACTGCGCGGCCGTCACGCCGTGAGGCACGAGGTAGCTGTCGAGAATGCGGTCTTTGAGCAACGCAGCGCGCCCCACCAGCATGCCGATGCGCACGTATTCGAAAGTTTCGGGGGTGTAATGGGTCATTGGAATCACCGATAGCTGCCTAGGCAGGTAGTGGCATCCAATTTACTGCCCAGGCAGTTAAAGTCAACGAAAATACTTAGGCCACTATCGGAATTTCCTGATAGGAAACATCGAACCGCCCGATGGTTTTCGGGCGGCTTCTGATTAGCGGAGAGGAAAAGGCGCGCTTAAGCGGCAGCAGGAACGCCGCTGTGGAAGCGGAAGTCAGGATCCGGGCTTTCGATTAGCTCGCGTTCCTTCTCGGCGATCTCAGCGATTTTGCGCTGGATGTCCGCCTCGTCGCCGTACTGGTAGGCGAGTTTGAGGTAGTCCTGAAAATGTCGCGCTTCGGACTTGAGCAAGCTGCTGTAGAACTTGCCTAACTCCTCGTCCAAGTGCGGCGCCAAGGCGGCGAAACGCTCGCAGGAGCGGGCCTCTACAATGGCGCCCACCAGCAGCGAGTCGGTCAGGCGATAGGGTTCGTGGTTTCGAATCAGCTTGCGCAGTGCCCCGGCGTAGCGCGCCGAGCCGACGTTGAACCACGGCATACCGCGCTTTTTCATCAAGCCCAGCACCTGCTCGAAATGACGCAGCTCCTCGCGGGCCAGGCGGGACATCTTGTTCTGCAGGTCCAGCTTGTTGCTGTACTGGAACATGAACTGAAACGCCGAGCCGGCGGCCTTCTTTTCATTGTTGGCGTGGTCGATCAACAGGATATCGAGGTTGTTCAGTGCCGCTTCCACCCAACTGGCGGGCGTGGGGCAAAGCAGGAAGGCGTCGATTTCAGGAAGAACAGGCATAAATCACGGCTGGGCTATTGGGCAGGCGGCGGATTATACGGCGGTGTTTGCTGTAACGCGCGTGGGAAACGGTTGATCCACATCATTCAGCGCAGCGCTGAGCTAAACCTATAGTGCCGCCGCACGACCATGCCGATAGACAGTGAGGACACGACCATGCAAGCCGTTCGCAGCATTCTGGTGATTATCGAACCCGACCATCCCGAAGGCCACGCACTGAAACGCGCGAAGCTGATTGCCGGCGTTACCCAGTCGCATCTGCACCTATTGGTATGCGACAAGAAGCATCGACCATTCCGGCTTGCTAGACGTTCTAGGCAACGGTTTGCGTGAAGAGGGTTACAGCGCCTCCAGCCAGCAAACCTGGCATGACAACCTGCACCAAACGGTTATCCAGGTTCAGCAAGCCGAAGGCTGCGGCTTGATTATCAAAGACCATCGCCCAGACAGCCCTCTGAAAAAAGCCATTCTCACGCCGGAAGACTGGAAGCTGCTGCGGTATGCGCCCTGCCCGATACTGATGGTGAAAACCGAACGGCCGTGGACACAGGGAGTCATCCTGGCCGCTGTCGATGTTGGGAATAGCGACGGTGAGCACAGAGCGTTGCATGCCAGCATCATCAACCACGCCTTTGAAATTGCCGGGCTGGCCAAAGCCACCCTGCACGTCATCAATGCTCACCCTCGCCGATGCTGGCTTCGGCCGATCCAGTGTTTCAACTGAGCGAAACCATCGAAGCCCGCTACCGCGAGCGGTGCAAAACCTTCCAAGAGGAATTCGGCTTCGGCGACGAGCAGTTGCACATCATGGAAGGACCGGCCGATGTGATGATTCCGTTCACGGCGAAAAAGCTCGGCGCCGTGGTGACGGTAATGGGCACAGTGGCACGCACCGGGCTTTCCGGCGCGTTGATAGGCAACACGGCCGAGGTGGTGCTGGATCAGCTGGAGAGCGATGTGCTGGTACTTAAACCGGACACGGTGATCGCGCACTTGGAGGAGTTGGTGGCACAACGTTAATCGTCGCGTTATCGCGCCCTTAGAAACCGCCTGCTGTAGGCGGTTTTTTTTTACGCCTTTACACGCGGCTTTCGACGCCTTCGCGCAAGAAGCGGGGGGCGATGTAGCGGTCGTAGTGGGCTTCGGACAGCAGGAAGAATTCGCGGTCGATGGCGTCGCGCAGTTCCGGCAGCGACCAGTTGCGAAACTCTGGCAGCAGCACCATGCCGTAAGCCTCCAACTGGTTAATCACCCGCGCGCCCCGGGCGATGAGCTGGTAGGCCCAACAGTATTCCGATTGTTCAGGCACAAACCGGATCTGCCGTTGTTCAAGCTGCTGACGCAACCGCGCAGCGTCAAACACGTCGACCTTGGCGGCCATCACCTGAACCAAAAGAATTTCCAGGCGTAACCACACGGCGCGTTTTTCTTCATCGGTATACAGGTTCCAATTCACTACTTCATGGTGAAAACGCTTACAGCCGCGACAGACCAGATCCCCATACACGGTGGAACACAGGCCGACGCAGGGCGTTTTTATGCGGTGATTGGACATAGGCAGACGGTGACAGAAAGGCAGGAACAGGCCGGCATCTTAGCCCTTTGTCTAGAGGGGGTCACCCCGGAGGTTGTAGGGGTTTGTCTTACCTTTACTGCGCTTTTCCAGTAGAATCGCCGGGCCATTCTTAGGCGTGATGTCCGTTAGAAGCTGTTTTCAAAGCGTCACGAGCACAGTTAATCCCGCAGGAACGCAGTTGGCTGGGTTACCACGATTCGCCGGTAGTCCAGCCAGCCCTCATCTAAACGTCCTGCAGGCGTAAAACTTTGAAAGCAGCTTCTGGATGCGTCCCGGACAACCCTATGGGACCACTGATGAGGGTAATAACTGTGCTTGAAGCCTATCGCAAACACGTTGCAGAGCGTGCAGCTCAGGGTATCGTGCCCCAGCCGCTAAACGCCGAACAAACTGCCGGCCTGGTTGATCTGCTGAAAAACCCGCCTGCAGGCGAGGAAGAATTCCTCGTTGACCTGATCACCAACCGCGTACCGCCAGGGCGTAGACGAAGCTGCCTACGTGAAGGCCGGTTTCCTCTCCGCTGTCGCCAAGGGCGAAGCCAACTCGCCGCTGATCAGCAAACAACGCGCCGTTGAACTGCTCGGCACCATGCAAGGCGGCTACAACATCGCCACCATGGTTGAGCTGCTGGATAACGCCGAGCTCGCCCCTACCGCAGCCGAGCAACTCAAGCACACCCTGCTGATGTTCGATGCGTTCCACGACGTGGCCGAAAAAGCCAAAAACGGCAACGCTCACGCTAAAGGCGTGCTGCAATCGTGGGCTGACGGCGAATGGTTCCAGAAGCGCCCAACCCTGGCTGACAAAATCAGCCTGCGCGTGTTCAAAGTAACCGGCGAAACCAACACCGACGACCTGTCGCCTGCTCCTGATGCCTGGTCTCGTCCAGACATCCCGTTGCACGCCCTGGCCATGCTGAAAATGGCTCGCGACGGCATCGTGCCGGACGTTCAAGGCTCCATCGGCCCGATGAAGCAGATCGAAACCATGCGCGGCGAAGGCTTCCCGATTGCCTACGTCGGTGACGTGGTGGGTACCGGTTCTTCGCGTAAATCCGCCACCAACTCGGTGCTGTGGTTCTTCGGCGACGACATTCCGTACGTACCGAACAAACGTGCCGGTGGCTTCTGCTTCGGCTCGAAAATCGCTCCGATCTTCTACAACACCATGGAAGACGCCGGCGCACTGCCTATCGAGTTCGACGTATCGAACATGAACATGGGCGACGTCATCGACCTGTACCCGCACGCTGGCAAAGTGTGCAAGCACGGTACCGATGAAGTCCTCACCACCTTCGAACTGAAAACCCCGGTTCTGCTGGATGAAGTTCGCGCGGGTGGCCGTATTCCGCTGATCGTCGGCCGTGGCCTGACCGAGAAAGCGCGCGCCGAGCTGGGCCTGGGCCCAACCGACCTGTTCAAACTGCCAGAAGCCCCGGTCGACACCGGCAAGGGTTACACCCTGGCGCAGAAAATGGTCGGCAAGGCGTGCGGTCTGCCAGTTGGCAAGGGCATTCGTCCTGGCACCTACTGGCGAACCGAAAATGACTACCGTCGGTTCTCAGGACACCACCGGTCCAATGACCCGTGACGAACTGAAAGACCTGGCGTGCCTGGGCTTCTCGGCTGACCTGGTAATGCAGTCTTTCTGCCACACCGCTGCTTACCCGAAACCCATCGACGTCACGACCCACCACACCCTGCCGGATTTCATCCGCACCCGTGGCGGCGTGTCGCTGCGTCCTGGCGACGGCATCATCCACAGCTGGCTGAACCGTATGCTGCTGCCAGACACCGTCGGCACGCGATTGGTGACTCGCACACCCGTTTCCCGATCGGTATTTCGTTCCCGGCAGGTTCCGGTCTGGTCGCCTTCGCTGCAGCCACTGGCGTAATGCCGCTGGACATGCCGGAGTCGGTACTGGTTCGTTTCAAAGGCAAGCTGCAACCAGGCATCACCCTGCGTGACCTGGTACACGCGATTCCTTACTACGGCATCCAGAAAGGTCTGCTGACCGTCGAGAAGAAGGGCAAGATCAACGCCTTCTCCGGCCGCATCCTGGAAATCGAAGGTCTGGACGAGCTGACCGTTGAACAGGCTTTCGAGCTGTCCGACGCCTCTGCCGAGCGCTCCGCTGCTGGTTGCACCATCAAGCTGCCGGAAAAAGCCATTGCTGAATACCTGAAGTCGAACATCACCCTGCTGCGCTGGATGATCAGCGAAGGCTACGGCGATGCCCGCACCATGGAACGTCGCGCTCAGGCGATGGAAGCTTGGCTGGCCAATCCGGAATTGCTGTCTCGCTGACGCCGATGCCGAGTACGCCGAAGTCATCGAAATCGACCTGGCCGACATCAAAGAGCCTGTGCTCTGCGCGCCAAACGACCCGGACGACGCCCGTCTGCTCTCGACCGTTCAGGGCGAGAAGATTGACGAAGTGTTCATCGGTTCGTGCATGACCAACATCGGCCACTTCCGCGCTGCCGGCAAGTTGCTCGACAAGGTCAAAGGTTCGATTCCTACTCGTCTGTGGCTATCGCCGCCGACCAAGATGGACGCTCATCAGCTCACCGAAGAAGGCTACTACGGCATCTACGGCAAGGCTGGCGCGCGTATGGAAATGCCGGGTTGCTCGCTGTGCATGGGTAACCAGGCACGCGTTGCGGCGAACTCGACCGTTGTGTCGACCTCGACCCGTAACTTCCCGAACCGTCTGGGCGATGGCGCCAACGTGTACCTGGCATCCGCTGAACTGGCCGCTGTGGCGTCCATCCTCGGCAAGCTGCCAACCGTTGCCGAGTACATGGAATACGCCGCAAGCATCGACAGCATGGCTGCCGACGTTTACCGCTACCTGAGCTTCGACCAGATCGCGGAATTCCGCGACGCTGCGGCAAACGCTCAGATTCCGGTTGTTCAAGCGTAACGAAGCGCCGCTTCAAAAAGAGCCCCGCCTAGTGCGGGGCTTTTTTTATGCCTGCGCTGGCGCAGCGCTCGAGTGCTGCTAGGGTAAAAACCGTGGCGCGGCCTTGAAGCGCGCTCTTATCTACCGATTGGGGAGCTCACCATGAAACATTGGACTTTTGCCGCATTTTGCCTGCTTAGCCTGTCGGGTTGCTCAAGCGAATACATCATCACCACCACTGACGGCCAGATGCTCACTAGCGATGGCAAACCGGACTTGGACGAAGACACCTGGGATGCTGGAGTTCGAAGACAGCGAAGGACGCAAGCAACAGATTCCGCAGTCATCCGTGAAGCAGATGCTGGAACGCTGATCGTGCGTTGGGGTGAGCGAGAGCTATTCATGCGGTACAGACAGTTGAAATTTTCGATGCCCTCTCGACAAGCGTAACGGCGCCACCTATCTTCGCGACTGGCCAGCGCACTGGCCAACGTCGCTCGGACGGTTCCGGGCGCTTACGTCTTCGAGGAACACATGGCTGAACAAGCTTCGCGCCGTTTCGCGCGCATTGATCGTCTCCCCCCTTATGTTTTCAACATCACAGCTGAGCTGAAGATGGCGGCTCGTCGCCGCGGCGAGGACATCATTGACCTAAGTATGGGCAACCCGGATGGCGCTACCCCGCCCCATATCGTGGAAAAGCTCGTACAGGTTGCCCAGCGGGAAGACACCCACGGCTACTCGACTTCCCGCGGCATTCCGCGCCTGCGCCGGGCAATTTCGCGCTGGTACAAGGATCGCTACCAGGTCGACATCGACCCGGAAAACGAAGCCATCGTCACCATTGGTTCCAAAGAGGGTTTGGCGCATCTGATGCTGGCCACGCTGGATCAGGGCGATACGGTGTTGGTGCCTAACCCAAGTTATCCGATTCATATTTACGGTGCGGTCATCGCTGGCGCTCAGGTGCGCTCGGTACCGCTGGTGCCTGGCGTTGATTTCTTCGCCGAAGTGGAGCGCGCCATTCGGGAAAGTATTCCGAAACCAAAATGCTGATCATCGGCTTCCCTCCAACCCTACCGCGCAGTGCGTGGAGCTGGACTTCTTCGAACGCATCATCGCGCTCGCCAATCAGTACAACGTGCTGGTGGTTCACGACCTGGCCTACGCCGATATCGTCTACGACGGTTGGAAAGCACCATCGATCATGCAAGTGCCCGGCGCCAAGGATATTGCGGTGGAGTTCTTCACGCTGTCCAAAAGCTACAACATGGCCGGGTGGCGCATTGGCTTTATGGTCGGCAACCCTGAACTGGTTAACGCCCTTGCCAGAATCAAGAGCTACCACGACTACGGCACTTTCACGCCATTGCAGGTGGCGGCGATCGCTGCGCTGGAAGGCGATCAGTCATGCGTGCACGAAATCACCGCCAATTATCAGCAGCGTCGCGATGTATTGGTGCGTGGCCTTCATGAGGCGGGCTGGATGGTGGATAACCCTAAGGCGTCCATGTACGTGTGGGCAAAAATTCCGGAGCCCTACGCCAAACTCGGCTCGCTTGAGTTTGCGAAAAAGCTGCTGGCTGAGGCGAAGGTGTGTGTGTCGCCAGGGCTGGGTTTTGGTGATTACGGCGACGACCATGTGCGCTTCGCCCTGATCGAGAACCAGGACCGAATCCGCCAAGCTGTGCGGGGTATCAAAGCGATGTTCCGTGCTGACGGGCTGCTCGCCAAAGCGAAAGCCGACTCGTAGAACCCATAGCGGCTACCGTCGAATAACCGTAGCCGCTCATCCTGCCGCGCTGAACTTGTCCTGAACCGGGTAACCCAAGGGGGGCTTTCCTCACTAGCGTTAAGGACAGTTAATGATTGATCTGACCACCTGGAACCTCGCCGTACCCGCCACCGAATCTGCAACAGCCATCGACACCGCCCGCCTCAACAACGGTTACCAAAGCCAGTATTTTCGCCGTCATTCCGATGGCAGCGTCACCTTCTGGGTTCCGGTTTCCGGATCGACCACCGAAGACGCCCATTATCCACGTGCTGAACTAAGGGAAACTAAGACAGACGGGACGCTGAGTTATTGGCCGTACCAAACTGCGGATAACTACCTCAGTGCCGTGCTCACGGTTAACCAAGTGCCCAGCAAAGGCAAAATCGTGATTGGACAGATTCACAGCGACGATCAGCCGGGCAGCCAGAATGATCCGCTGCTTAAACTGCAGTATCACTACTTGAGAGGCGTTGGTCGGCTTGAAGCGCTGCTGCGCAAGCGCCCTGGTGATCGCGCTGTGGAGAACATCCTTCTTGCCGAGAACGTGCAACTCAATGAGCGGTTTAGCTATGACCTGCGTCTGACGCCATCAGGAAAGCTCGGCATACGCGTCCAGAGCAAAGATGGCGACGCCGGCTCGTATTACCGCCAATTGAGCGGCTACTGGGGTAACCAGCGCTTTTACTTCAAAGCCGGCGCTTACATTCAGGACAACTACGGACCGCAGAACGAAGGGGGACGGGTTACGTTTTATTGGCTTAACAGCGTTCATCAATAGTCGCTGTATGGCGGATGGGCTGCTATTGGCCGCGATGGAGCCGTAAAATGGCGCCACTTTCGAAAACGCTATAGAGACTGAAATGGCCCGCCTGCAACTCGTATTTCCTGAAAACCAGTTTTGCTACAGCACACACCTGACCGTTCGCGTCACCGATATAAATGCGGGCAACCATCTGGGCAATGACTCGATGATCTCCATGATTTCCGAGGCGCGAGCGCGGTTCCTGTTTGACTTCGGCATTCAAGAAACCAATGGCGCGGGACTCGGAATAATCGTTACCGACCTCGCCACCACTTATAAAGCCGAAGCACATGCTCGCGACCAACTGCTGTTTGAAGTGGGAGTAATGGACTTCAACAAATACGGGGGCGATATCACCTTCCGTATCACGCGGCCGGCCGATGGCAGCTTGATAGCGATGGCTAAATCAGGGTTCGTGTTTTTTGATTACAGCGTTTCGAAAGTCGTCTCAATGCCTGAAGACTTCTCGGGCAAGTTCAGCAAAGTTAATTGGCTGGACTAAGGCTGAGCTTGCCCTGCCAGTTGTTCGTTAGAAACAGAACAACTGGCCGGGCGAGGCTTTAATTAGAGGCAGCTCGCCGCGCGCGATTCACTTTTCCGCGCCCAAAAACAAACCCCCCTACCCGTTTTCACGAGTAGGGGGTTTGGAATTTAAGCTTGACGATGACCTACTCTCACATGGGGAGACCCCACACTACCATCGGCGATGCGTCGTTTCACTACTGAGTTCGGGATGGGATCAGGTGGTTCCAACGCTCTATGGTCGTCAAGCAATTCGGGTGGAGCGTCGCGTTAGCGCAGCTCCAAATTGGGTATGTGATGGTGTTGCGGGTAATTTGTGTGTTTGCCGAATTTTCGGTTTGTATCGTCTTCACACCATCAATTTGCGCTAAGCAAATTGCTTGGGTGTTATATGGTCAAGCCTCACGGGCAATTAGTATGGGTTAGCTCAACGCCTCACAACGCTTACACACCCCACCTATCAACGTCGTAGTCTTCGACGGCCCTTTAGGGGATTCAAGATCCCAGTGAGATCTCATCTTGAGGCTAGTTTCCCGCTTAGATGCTTTCAGCGGTTATCTATTCCGAACATAGCTACCCGGCGATGCCACTGGCGTGACAACCGGAACACCAGAGGTTCGTCCACTCCGGTCCTCTCGTACTAGGAGCAGCCCCTCTCAAATCTCAAACGTCCACGGCAGATAGGGACCGAACTGTCTCACGACGTTCTAAACCCAGCTCGCGTACCACTTTAAATGGCGAACAGCCATACCCTTGGGACCGGCTTCAGCCCCAGGATGTGATGAGCCGACATCGAGGTGCCAAACACCGCCGTCGATATGAACTCTTGGGCGGTATCAGCCTGTTATCCCCGGAGTACCTTTTATCCGTTGAGCGATGGCCCTTCCATACAGAACCACCGGATCACTAAGACCTACTTTCGTACCTGCTCGACGTGTCTGTCTCGCAGTCAAGCGCGCTTTTGCCTTTATACTCTACGACCGATTTCCGACCGGTCTGAGCGCACCTTCGTACTCCTCCGTTACTCTTTAGGAGGAGACCGCCCCAGTCAAACTACCCACCATACACTGTCCTCGATCCGGATAACGGACCAGAGTTAGAACCTCAAAGTTGCCAGGGTGGTATTTCAAGATTGGCTCCACGCGAACTGGCGTCCACGCTTCAAAGCCTCCCACCTATCCTACACAAGCAAATTCAAAGTCCAGTGCAAAGCTATAGTAAAGGTTCACGGGGTCTTTCCGTCTAGCCGCGGATACACTGCATCTTCACAGCGATTTCAATTTCACTGAGTCTCGGGTGGAGACAGCGCCGCCATCGTTACGCCATTCGTGCAGGTCGGAACTTACCCGACAAGGAATTTCGCTACCTTAGGACCGTTATAGTTACGGCCGCCGTTTACCGGGGCTTCGATCAAGAGCTTCGCGTTAGCTAACCCCATCAATTAACCTTCCGGCACCGGGCAGGCGTCACACCCTATACGTCCACTTTCGTGTTTGCAGAGTGCTGTGTTTTTAATAAACAGTCGCAGCGGCCTGGTATCTTCGACCGGCATGAGCTTACGCAGTAAATGCTTCACCCTCACCGGCGCACCTTCTCCCGAAGTTACGGTGCCATTTTGCCTAGTTCCTTCACCCGAGTTCTCTCAAGCGCCTTGGTATTCTCTACCCAACCACCTGTGTCGGTTTGGGGTACGGTTCCTAGTTATCTGAAGCTTAGAGGCTTTTCTTGGAAGCATGGCATCAACCACTTCGCGCTCTAATGAGCACTCGTCATCAGTTCTCAGCCTTAACCGCCCGGATTTACCTAAGCAGTCAGCCTACAACCTTAAACTTGGACAACCAACGCCAAGCTGGCCTAGCCTTCTCCGTCCCCCATCGCAATAACTAGAAGTACAGGAATATTAACCTGTTTTCCATCGACTACGCTTTTCAGCCTCGCCTTAGGGACCGACTAACCCTGCGTCGATTAACGTTGCGCAGGAAACCTTGGTCTTTCGGCGTGGGTGTTTTTCACACCCATTGTCGTTACTCATGTCAGCATTCGCACTTCTGATACCTCCAGCAAGCTTCTCAACTCACCTTCACAGGCTTACAGAACGCTCCTCTACCGCATCACCTAAGTGATACCCGTAGCTTCGGTGCATGGTTTGAGCCCCGTTACATCTTCCGCGCAGGCCGACTCGACTAGTGAGCTATTACGCTTTCTTTAAAGGGTGGCTGCTTCTAAGCCAACCTCCTAGCTGTCTAAGCCTTCCCACATCGTTTCCCACTTAACCATGACTTTGGGACCTTAGCTGACGGTCTGGGTTGTTTCCCTTTTCACGACGGACGTTAGCACCCGCCGTGTGTCTCCCGTGCTCGCACTTGCTGGTATTCGGAGTTTGCATCGGTTTGGTAAGTCGGGATGACCCCCTAGCCGAAACAGTGCTCTACCCCCAGCAGTGATACACGAGGCGCTACCTAAATAGCTTTCGAGGAGAACCAGCTATCTCCGAGCTTGATTAGCCTTTCACTCCGATCCACAGGTCATCCGCTAACTTTTCAACGGTAGTCGGTTCGGTCCTCCAGTTAGTGTTACCCAACCTTCAACCTGCCCATGGATAGATCGCCCGGTTTCGGGTCTATACCCAGCGACTAAACGCCCTATTAAGACTCGCTTTCGCTACGCCTCCCCTATTCGGTTAAGCTCGCCACTGAATATAAGTCGCTGACCCATTATACAAAAGGTACGCAGTCACCCAACAAAGTGGGCTCCCACTGCTTGTACGCATACGGTTTCAGGATCTATTTCACTCCCCTCTCCGGGGTTCTTTTCGCCTTTCCCTCACGGTACTAGTTCACTATCGGTCAGTCAGTAGTATTTAGCCTTGGAGGATGGTCCCCCCATATTCAGACAAAGTTTCTCGTGCTCCGTCCTACTCGATTTCATTGATAAGAGATTTTCGCGTACAGGGCTATCACCCACTATGGCCGCACTTTCCAGAGCGTTCCGCTAATCTCAAATCAACTTAAGGGCTAGTCCCCGTTCGCTCGCCACTACTAAGGGAATCTCGGTTGATTTCTTTTCCTCAGGGTACTTAGATGTTTCAGTTCCCCTGGTTCGCTTCTTACACCTATGTATTCAGTGCAAGATACTTAACTTATGTTAAGTGGGTTCCCCCATTCAGACATCTCCGGATCAAAGTCTGTTTGCCGACTCCCCGAAGCTTTTCGCAGGCTACCACGTCTTTCATCGCCTCTGACTGCCAAGGCATCCACCGTATGCGCTTCTTCACTTGACCATATAACCCCAAGCAATCTGGTTATACTATGAAGACGACATTCGCCGAAAATTCGAAATACTCTTGATCTCTCAAGAGAACTCACAAATTTTACCTTAGCCTGAATAAACACCAGTGAAAGTGCTATCCAGTCTATCTTTCTATCACATACCCAAATTTTTAAAGAACGATAATACTTTCTAGTCAAAGACCAGAATTCAATATTCAGCCAACAGGCGAATACTCAATTCTGAACTTTACGTGTCGTCGTGGTGGAGCCAAACGGGATCGAACCGTTGACCTCCTGCGTGCAAGGCAGGCGCTCTCCCAGCTGAGCTATGGCCCCGTATCTGAGGCTTCTTCCACAACAATTGGTGGGTCTGGGCAGATTCGAACTGCCGACCTCACCCTTATCAGGGGTGCGCTCTAACCAACTGAGCTACAGACCCAATTGTTCGGGCTACTAGGCTGACAACTCGTCACTGATCCTCCTAAAACCTCTAGGACGACCCTATCGTCTTTCGCAATGAATCAAGCAATTCGTGTGGGAGCTTATAAGGAAGCTGATGTCGTCGATTAAGGAGGTGATCCAGCCGCAGGTTCCCCTACGGCTACCTTGTTACGACTTCACCCCAGTCATGAATCACACCGTGGTAACCGTCCTCCCGAAGGTTAGACTAGCTACTTCTGGTGCAACCCACTCCCATGGTGTGACGGGCGGTGTGTACAAGGCCCGGGAACGTATTCACCGTGACGTTCTGATTCACGATTACTAGCGATTCCGACTTCACGCAGTCGAGTTGCAGACTGCGATCCGGACTACGATCGGTTTTATGGGATTAGCTCCACCTCGCGGCTTGGCAACCCTTTGTACCGACCATTGTAGCACGTGTGTAGCCCTGGCCGTAAGGGCCATGATGACTTGACGTCATCCCCACCTTCCTCCGGTTTGTCACCGGCAGTCTCCTTAGAGTGCCCACCATAACGTGCTGGTAACTAAGGACAAGGGTTGCGCTCGTTACGGGACTTAACCCAACATCTCACGACACGAGCTGACGACAGCCATGCAGCACCTGTGTCTGAGTTCCCGAAGGCACCAATCCATCTCTGGAAAGTTCTCAGCATGTCAAGGCCAGGTAAGGTTCTTCGCGTTGCTTCGAATTAAACCACATGCTCCACCGCTTGTGCGGGCCCCCGTCAATTCATTTGAGTTTTAACCTTGCGGCCGTACTCCCCAGGCGGTCGACTTAATGCGTTAGCTGCGCCACTAAAGTCTCAAGGACCCCAACGGCTAGTCGACATCGTTTACGGCGTGGACTACCAGGGTATCTAATCCTGTTTGCTCCCCACGCTTTCGCACCTCAGTGTCAGTATCAGTCCAGGTGGTCGCCTTCGCCACTGGTGTTCCTTCCTATATCTACGCATTTCACCGCTACACAGGAAATTCCACCACCCTCTACCATACTCTAGCTCGACAGTTTTGAATGCAGTTCCCAGGTTGAGCCCGGGGATTTCACATCCAACTTAACGAACCACCTACGCGCGCTTTACGCCCAGTAATTCCGATTAACGCTTGCACCCTCTGTATTACCGCGGCTGCTGGCACAGAGTTAGCCGGTGCTTATTCTGTCGGTAACGTCAAAATTGCAGAGTATTAATCTACAACCCTTCCTCCCAACTTAAAGTGCTTTACAATCCGAAGACCTTCTTCACACACGCGGCATGGCTGGATCAGGCTTTCGCCCATTGTCCAATATTCCCCACTGCTGCCTCCCGTAGGAGTCTGGACCGTGTCTCAGTTCCAGTGTGACTGATCATCCTCTCAGACCAGTTACGGATCGTCGCCTTGGTGAGCCATTACCTCACCAACTAGCTAATCCGACCTAGGCTCATCTATTAGCGCAAGGCCCGAAGGTCCCCTGCTTTCTCCCGTAGGACGTATGCGGTATTAGCGTTCCTTTCGAAACGTTGTCCCCCACTAATAGGCAGATTCCTAGGCATTACTCACCCGTCCGCCGCTGAATCAAGGAGCAAGCTCCTCTCATCCGCTCGACTTGCATGTGTTAGGCCTGCCGCCAGCGTTCAATCTGAGCCATGATCAAACTCTTCAGTTCAAACATATCTGGGTTTTGTGAAAACCCTAAACTTGGCTCAGCAATCGCAAAAAACTCTCAAATTAACGAGTGTTACTTGTGATGCTGATAATCTGGTGACTATCAGTCTTACCTCACAAGCACCCACACGAATTGCTTGATTCAGTTGTTAAAGAACAGTTGGTTAAGCCTTTCGTCTCAACCGAGGCGCGCATTCTACAGCAGCCTCTTATTCCGTCAAGCGATTTCGAAAAAATTTCTTTTCAAACTCAACCGCTTGCGCTTCAGATCAACTTCAGTCTCTCGTCAGCGGGAGGCGAATTCTACAGCGTTTCAAACCACTGTCAACCACCTCATTTACCGCTTTTCGATCAACTTACTCGACCGACCAACAAGACCAACCTTCAACCTCATCAGCCCGGCGCATTCTACGCAGATCGCTCTGCTTTGCAACCCTCAATTTCAACCTAACCTATTGATTAGAAAGAACTTTTAGGAACCTTCCGCGCCGGAAGAGGTGCGCATTATAAGCACCTGGAAAAAGCCGTCAAGGCATTCCTGGAAAATTCTTCAAAGACCCCACTGGTAACGCACTTCCAGCAGAAGTGACTTATTTAGCAGACCTACCCGCGCACTCCCTATACGCTACGAAGTTCGGCGGAGCGTATGCTGACTGATTACACGAAACCTATATAAGGAAGAGATATGCAGGGGCTCAACAGCAAGGCGATCGGAATAGCCGCAGTAGTGCTGGTTATGCTTGGGGTGTTCTTCAGTTCTTGGTACACAGTCGATGAGACTGAGCGAGGTGTACTTCTACGAAACGGCGCTCTGGTTGGCGTCGTCGAGCCAGGCCTGTCATTCAAGACACCCTTCATTGAAACCGTAAAGTTCATTTCAGTGCAAAGCCAGGCGACGTCCTATAGAGAGTTGCAGGCCTACAGCAAGGACCAACAAACCGCGACCCTCCAGGTTTCTGTTTCCTGGCACGTGGTGCCCGGCGAAGTCTCCAAGGTCTACACGCAGTACCAGGATCTTGAAGGGCTCGTCAGCCGCCTGATCAGCCGCCAAGTTCCCACGCAAGTCGAGAACGTGTTCGGCCAGTACAATGCTGTTACTGCCGTCCAGCAACGAGGCAAGTTTGTCGCTGATGTGGCTCGTGCTATTAAAGAGTCGATCAACGGCCCCGTGGTGATTGACGGCGTTCAGGTGGAGAACATTGACTTTAGCGACGACTACGAGCGCTCAATCGCTCTGCGAATGAAGGCTGAAGTCGAAGTAAAAACCCGCGAGCAGATGCTAGCTACCGAACAGGTCCAGGCTCAAATTCGCGTGACCCAGGCGCAAGCAGAAGCCGACTCCAAGCTTGCCGAGGCCAAAGCCGACGCCGAGGCAACTCGGTTGCGCGGCGAGGCGGAAGCAGATGCAATTAAAGCAAGAGCGCAAGCACTTGCCAGCAACCAAAACTTGGTGGAACTCACCAAGGCCGAACGCTGGGACGGCACCCTGCCCACAACGATGCTTCCCAATAGCGCCCTTCCCTTCATTGATGCAACGAAGCGAAGCGAATAACGCCAGTCTCAAAACGCTAAAAAGGCCAGCTAAGCTGGCCTTTTTTACTTAGCACCCCGAAAGCGGATCGCTAGTTATTGGCCAGCGCGCCTTCCAGCCTGATGACGCGGCGCCAACATGCTTACTGTCGGGACTGGACATTAACCACGGGCGCCATGCGCTCGCCCCGACTAGCAACAGCCGCGATACCCACCCGCCGCGACCGCCGGGCCGGGCAAAAACACTTACCCATAAAAAAATCCAGTCACCGCAAAATGACTGGATCTCTCAGATAAATATGGTCGGGACGGAGTGATTCGAACACTCGACCCCTAGCACCCCATGCCCGAGTGTCCCTCCAGGCACCCACTAAAACCGCTGTATTTACAGGCGCTCGCTGCAACCGACTGCCCAGTAATGCTGATAGATGCGTGAGAGAGTCACGCAATAGTCACGCAACCCCGCCTCGCCCGTTCTGGGCACGTTCACCCAATCCATACCGCCTCAAGCTTTCTTTTCAACTCCGTGGTGCTCGGCTCCGTAACGCAGGCCAACTGCCGGTAGGAATCCACCCCTGCCCTCACCTTCCCGATTTCCACGTCGGTGCCCTTGAGCACTTGCATTGCCACATAGAGCAGCGAGTCGCAGCGCTCCCGCGTGATGGCGAATGGTCTGCCGTTCACGGTCAGCGACAGGTATTCGCAGAGCTGGTCGTGCATGTCATAGGCCTGTTCGAACTTCCCGTCACGCGGCACCAGGTTGTTGAGCAGCATGGGGATTGATCCTTTGTCGGTCAGTCCACCGGCCGGCACATGCACGTGCTGGCGCTCACTCAACACAAAGTTGTAGCTGCGCTGCCGTCGCCAGTGATCTTTCCCCAGCGCCTCACTTGCCGCCGCGTCGTACACCAGTACACACGGCCCATCGAAATACGGATATCTCCATTTGGCAAGGCTCCCGCCAGCGGCGATGAAGTGGGCGACGAAGTCTTCAAGGCTGTGTTCACGCTGGCCGTAGCCGGCACCTGGCAGGCTGGCCCAAATGTTCCGGCACTTATCCACAGCTAAATCTATGCGCCCGGCGATCACGTCCAGCAGCGCGCCCTGTTCCTTGATCTGCCGAATTGCGACCTTGTCTTGGCTGACGGGGGAAAAGTCCGGAAGGTTGAGCGTCACCTTGTAGGCGCGGTAGTAGCGCAGCAGCAGTTGATATCGGCCGGCGGCTGTGGACTTCAGGCCCTTGCGATTCACCGTGACCAACACCGCCGGGTGATCGCGGTAGCTGCTGAAAGTGTTCGGGCTATCAATGCCGCCAACCACCACGTCGTAGCCATCGTCTTTGGTGTGCTTGCTGGTCGACGTGCCTTCGGACCAAGCCAACGCATCGAGGTACGCCAGGACGTTGCGGCCACCCGCCTCGTTCACAGATAAACGCGCCATTACTTCGTGCTCCTGCGGCGGTCCCGCCCGTTCCAGGCCGATGACCAGTCGATGCGCAGGATGCTGGCCAGGTTGCCGCGAGCACGGAACACCAGCCCGCAGATCACGCCCAGTACCACCAGCACAAAGGGCGACTCCACCGGGTAGATGCCCAGCAGCGAGGCAATGGCCTGGCATCCGGTGGCAGCAGCCAACGCCCAAGCCATAAGCGAAACACCCACACGGTGGCGGGCGTCGTTACGGCGGAAGGCAATCAGGCGCACACAGATAGCAGCGCACACCAGCGCGGTGAGCAAAGTCATGGGATCAACCATCTTTCTTACCCCTAAGCCGGGAATGAAACGGAACCAGAAAGGTGCTTTGCCGCCCTTCATCCACTCGATCAAGCCGGTGGCCAGGACAACGAACACCGCAGAGCTCACCAGGGCGGCAAGCGGTGGGGTGATTGGCAGGCCGCGTGCAGCGACCTCGCCGGCAACAACAATCCCGAAAATCCAGCTGGACAGCAGATAGCCGACGCTGGCCAGAAACGATGGATCGCGGGCCATGGTGATGAAGAACAGCGCCCCAGCGAAGGCCCCCAACACCACAAACGGATCGACGCCGGGGACGAGTAGCACCCCCACACCGCCGGTAACACCTGTTGCGCCAATCGCTCCGGCGGTTGCGAGATCAGTCATGGAAAGGCTCCTTTAGCCGTGCGGGTGTCATTGTTGTGGCAGATCTAATAGCGGCAGCTCTTCGAGGAACTGCGCGATGGTGGGTTGCGGGCGGTCGCCTGCCTTTACAGCGGCCAACTGCTCGTAGCCGTAGGCCCAGCACAACGAGCGCCAGGCGCGGAAGGCTTTGCCCTCGGCTTGGAAGCGCGCCACGGCGGGTTCATCCGCATAGGTGACGGCGGCCTTGATGTCGTCATAGCCAGCAGCCTGGGCGCGCTCGTCCATGTGGCGCTGAATAGTTATCTGATAATCATCGACGGAAAGTTTCGAACCGCGCTCCGCGAGAATTGCAGCAAGTTCAGTATCCGAAAGCGCATCAAGGCCGGGCCGAATAAAAGATGGGTCGCAGTCGTCGTCATACGCAAACAACTGCCCATTAGTCCGATCAATAAAGTTCTTCATTATCGCAACTCACTCCATCCGGCAAACGAACCGGTTACAACATAGGTAGCGCCGACCGGAACAATAAATGGGATTGTCCCACCAGTATTATTGAAGGTAAGTGTGCCAACAGTGACGCCAGCAACAGTCGCAGTTATTGTGCCGCCTGCACTAGAGCCGTAGACCGAAACAGAAATCGGCTTCCCTGTGGTGTTGGTGTATGTGGTTCCGGATACACGACTACCCGTCAGGTTCTGCTCGGTTTGTCCGTAGCCAATGCTGCCGAGGGCAGAGAGTGCCTGGCCTCCGACACCTTGAACGAGAGTCGGAGCAGTTGCCCAAGTGCCGGCAGTTGCTTCCACGATATCTATGAAGCCGACAACTCGATAAGGCACGTTACTGCGCGCAGTAGTTGAATAAGCAACGTTCGCGGAGTTTGAAGCAGCACTAACTGCGACGGTGCTGATTAAACCCGTTTCATCGAGGTTTACGCCCCCAGCCAAGTTCATCGCCGCGAGTTCAACAGTGCCCGCGTTATCAATTAGCAGGTGGATAATGCGCGCCGAAACGCCGCTCGCAGTTCCTAGAGTTGCGCCAGAGGGAATTGTCAAAGTTAGGTTTGATGGCGGGTTTCGATTGTTAACGGCGCCGCTATTTAAAGTGGGAGAGCGAAAGCTGATCCCCGTCTTAGTCCAACTAAGGGAAAGTGCGTTAGCAGCGACGGAAGCCCCAACAGTTTGAATCTGCTTGGGTGCGGCATTCAAAGTTGCTGCCGCGTTAGTCTCAGAAGTGAGCGCGTTGCTAGCGCTGGTTGCCGCTGCTGTCGCCGAATTGCCCGCAGCAAGTGCACTGGCGGCGGCGTCAGATGCCCAGCCGGCCGCCGTCGAAGCGCTCGCAGCAGCAGCGGTGGCGGCTGCCTGAGCCAAAGCCGGTTGCTGCTCAAGCTGCTCAAGCGTGAAGGTGGACGCCACAGGGTTGCCGAAGGCATCGAACGCCAACAGCTTGTTCATGCGCAGCGCCACAACCGGCAGCGGCGTTACCCCTTCGGGCTCCAGTGGGCTGGTGGCCAGGGCGCGGCTGTTGATGTTGATGTTTTGCTTGATGGCCAGCCAAAGCCGATCCAGATCGAGGTTGATCGTTTTCGCCAGCAGATCACCGTTGGTTTGGTAATCCGTCAGGCGCTCAATCGGGATATTCATCTGGAACAGCAGATCGCCCGTAGGAGCGACGGTGAACGTCGCAGAGCACGTGGGGTTGCCCAGGCCGGTCAGCGTAAAGCCGGAAGTGACGGCCACCCCGTTAAGGGTTACCGCCAGGTCGCTGGCGTTGATCACCAGAAAGGGAATGGCGAACACGGTAGCGATGCCGTTGGCTGCGTACCGCTTATAGGTTGGTCCGGATTGAACTGACATACGAGCCCCTGGGTGTTAGCGGGCTAGTCGGAATAGTCGACCTCGCACTTCGTGCACACCCGCATCTGGGCGCCAATCGTCCCGCGCTACTTCGGTCGGTTTCCCGACTATTCTGCCCGATGCGCACTGGCGTCTGGCTGATCGCGCCGGCGCCGGAGTCGATGAAGTCGTCAGGCTGATTTGTCAGTGCTGGGTTGAAGTCGCGCATCTGGTCCCACACCGGGCCGGTCAGCACCCGCACGTGGGCCCACAGGAAGCGGGCCGACAGCGGCGACTCGAAGGCGTCGAGGATGCGTTTCTGCTTATTGACCGTGCTGTGCTCTTCACGCACACCACAGCCCGTGCCCTTTAGCGCCTGTTTGAGGATGTTGGGGACAAAGCCGCCTGGGCCGTTGGTTTCCACCACCACGCACGGGATCTGGTACTTGATGACCAGCGCCCTCACCCGCTGCACCTGGCCACCAATGATGCGGTCCTTGTCATCGAACTCGGCCAGCTCGCCGGTCAGCTCTTCCGCCTCATGCCAATAGAGCTGGCCGCGCGCGTCTGTCAGTAGCAGGGAGAACGCCGAAGCATCCGACTTGATTTTCCCCAGCGAGCAGTCCCAATAGGCGATGGCGCCCACGATCTGCGTCGAGCCCAGGAACATGGCGGCCGCGCTGTTGGCGTAGCGCATGACCGGCTCGCAGTCGTAGGGGATGATCTTCTCGGGGTCGAGCCTGACTTCGGTGATCGGCTTCGAGTGGAGCTGGTACTGCGAATCCCATTCGTTGATGGTCCGCGTTTTACGGCGCCGCTTTTGCAGCTCTTTGAGGTCAAAGCGATCAGGCCAAGCGCTTTCCGCGTAGCAGTCAATGAGCGTGCCTGGCGGCGTAAAAAAGGCGATGCCGGCTTTGGTGAGCTGGTAATCCTTGCCCAACACCAGCGCTCGCGCGTGCTTGCCGATGCCCGAGAACACGACGTCGGGAACGAACGGCACGTCGTAGGAATGCAGCGTGGCCTCGGTTATCCGGTGCTCTTTGCCAAACATGCGGATGGTGAGGCAGTCGGCGCCCATCGCCTCGATCTCGTCGTACAGGCTGTCATGCGTGTGCGGCGTGCCGATGTAGAGCGTGCTCCCGCCAGGCACGAGGATGTGCGTCTGCTCGCCCAGGCGATACCGCAGCTTCTCCCGCGCCTCTGGCGTCTGGATGTTCTTTGGCACCTCGACGTCATCGTTCTGGCATTCATCGGCGCGGGCCGACGTGACGTTCGAGAGAATGCCTTTGGCATACATGCTTGAGTTACGGAAGTCCGCGGCGCCTTCGACCCACCATTGCTCCACCTGGCCTTTGTTGGGCGGCAGCATGTGGCGGGTCAACGGGTGGTTGCGGATGACGTTCTGGGTGTCGCGACTGGTCTTGTAGGCCGTGCCGTCCGATTCCGATTGGTGAAGGATGCGAAACGTCGGGTCGGAGTAGTAACGCCAGGCGTTGTAGATCGCCAGAATGGTGGACTTGCCGAAGCCCCGGAAGCACCGGAGCACAGCAATCTCGCCCTTGGATTCCAGCCACAGAACAGCCCTGATGTGGATATCAGGTACTACCCATTTTCGCCGGTTCGCCCATATGAGGAAAAAAACCAGAAAGCCGACTTTCTTTTCTGGCTTACCCGGTTCAGTGCTGAGCATTCGTTAGCCGGTTGATGATGGCCTGGGCTTCGCGCTCGGCGGCGGCCAACTCCCCGTCTAACTCGTCGACGGCGCTCCCGGCATCCGGCGCCGGCTTCTGGCGGTTCAATATGCCGGCGATGTTCACCACCTTGAGCAACAGCGTCATGGTTGCTGCGGCGTTCTTCTTGCACCAGTAGCGGTCGCCGCGCTCCTGCTGCGTGAGTTCGCCCAGGGCCTTGTCGGCGCCGGGCCATTGGTGCGGGTCGACCTCGCTGATGACAACCTCGCCCAACCGCTCGCTGAGCGCTTGAAGGCGCTGTATTTGATCGTCTCGCATATCAGCGACCTCCCTACTGCTGCGCCCATGTTCGGGGCGCGATCTGGTAACGCTTCGCCCGGCTCCCACCAGAACGACTGGCCGAAATCCTTTTTGGCGCGCTGGCGCATGCGTTTGAGATAACCCGGCGAAAGCAGCTCCTGCATATCATGGAAGACCGCGTGTTCAAAGGCCGCCTTGGTGTACCAGCTGCGAATGAACGGGGTGTTCTGGTAGCCGATGCGTAGCAGGTTCGCGCCGACGTCGGCCGGCTCGGTTTTTTCCTTGAAGACGCTGCCCGCCGTCATGCCGATATCTGCGGCGGTGCCGACAACCGGACCCAACAGCCCCGTGAGGTTGGACTGCCCACCACGGTTATCACCGCCCAAACCGGTGTTCATGATGTCGCCGAAAATGCCCATGCCGCCGCCGCGCAGCATCGCCTGCACCCAGAACTTCGCGTCCGTCATCTTGCGCGGGTCGCGCCCGTTCATGATGTCGAGCAGTTGGTTGGTCACCGCGCCGGCCATCAAAAGCCCGGTGAACACAGACGCGGAATAGGCCAGCTTGCCGGCGGTGGTTTCGATCTGCGCCGCGCGCTTCCAGTGGCGCTCAAACATGGCCACGCCGAAGGACTTGAACAGGGTCAGGTGGCGCAAGGATTCACCGCCAATGGTGCCGGACTGCGTGCCCTGACGGATGGTCGCGCGAGTCATCAAGCCAGGTTGAATCGAGGTGAATTCGGATTCCTCTTGGATGTAGCCCAGCATCTTGCCGATGGCGTCGTTCTTCTGTTGGGCGCTAATGCCTTGCAGGGCGCCAATCGATTCTGGCGTCAGCATTGCTTCGCCGCGCCAGTCCTCCGGTGTGGCTGCCTGCCATACCTTCCAGTCTTCCTCGGTGATGCCGTAGCGCTCTAGCCGCGCCTGCAACTTCGCGTCGGCGCCCCAGGCCGAGCGGGTGTCGGTGGCCAACCGGGACATAAGCGAAACCGAAAACCCGCGCCGCATGGCGTTGGTCCAGCCTTCCAGCAGCGTGACTTTCATCGTTGCGTTGGCGAGCTTTGAGGTCCAGCCCGCTGCGAGGTTGTCTGTGTGGAACGACACCATGTCGGAGGTAATGCTATCCATGCCCAGCGACAGGCGCGCCGCCTCGTTGCGGTAATCCTTCGAAACGCTTTTGATCGCGTTCACCAGCGTGCCGCCCAGGGGCAAACCGTGATAGGCGGTGGTGATGGCTAGCGACTGGATGTCCCCGACTACCGAGGAAATGAGCGTGGCTTGCAGCTTCGCCGCCACCATAAAGTTGCGGATGCCTTGGTTGAACTCAGCGAACCGGGCATTGACCGGCACACCCAAGCTGCCATTGACCACGTTCCAAACCATGTCCGGGGTCGCGCCGAATTCGGTGCCCGACAAGAAGCCGTCGCCAATGCCGTCTTTGATCTTGGCTGTGTCGTGCAGCAACCGGTGACGTCTGCGCGGAGTTCGGGCCAAGCTGCTCAATCATGACGGTGTCTTTGATCTGGCCGTGGACGGAGCCCTGCATGGCCTCAAACACCGATGTAGGCCCGAAGTCGCGCATGTACTCCAGATAGGAATCGCCATCTTTGAAGTGGATCTGCCGGTGGGCGTTGTCGTGCTTGGCCGCCCTGCTCGATCCGCCGCTTGCGCCTGGCGTCATCTTGTTCAGGCCATCCGTGCGCAGGGTTTCGTGCGCAGCCAGTAGGAAGTCGGTCACCTCGGCGTCGATCATCTGGGTGCCGTCGTCATTGAGATAGCGGCGGCGGTCCAGACGGTTGAGCACGTACGCGGCCCAGTCAGCAGCCGGAGCCCGGCGAACCTTCACCAGGCTGTGCGGCTGTGGCAGCCAGCCGTAATCAAGCCGGCCGATGCTTGCGCCAGCGGCGTTCTGCCGTTCACGCATCGAGTCCATCTGCTCACGCCACACTTTGGCCGCCTTCGCCGCCACCTGATTGCCGGTGTTTTCGCCGTAAACCTCGCGGACAAAATCACGCTCGGCAGCCTTGTTGGTGATCATGCCGAGGAACTTGGGCGATGCCGCCTGAATGGTTTCCATAATCGAGCTGAACGCCCGGTTGCGCTCGCCCTTGATGCGGGTTTCGACTTGGCGCAGCCGTTCGAATAGCGCAGCAGTGAATGGCTGCTTGCCACCGAGCACCGCCGCGCGAGCCTCCTGATTGGCGAGTTCGCGCGTCTGAGCCAGCAGGTTGAAGGCTTTGCGTTGCGCGGCCTTGTCGACGGCGGCGACATGATCGGCCATAGCAGCTTGAGCGGCTGCCAATTGGCGCTGCTGCTCAGTCAGGGCGTTGAACTTGGTGGGGTCGGTGCGGGCCATGTCGCGGATATGAAAACTGATTCGGTCTTCAATGGCCTGGGCCTCGGCCTTCTTGAGGGGCCGGCCGATTGCCTGCTCCACCTCGTTGATGCAATTGGCGCTCATAGCCACGGGCTTTGCCTCCTGTTGGGATGGAGGCAAGCCTATGTGTTGGCGCTAGACGGTTTCCCGACTATTTGAGGTCAGAAAAGCTTGGGGGTGAACCACGATGCGGCGAAGCAGGCGAGCGCGATTGCGCCGGGGATTTGCCAGTACGAAGCCGGCATTTGGGGCAGGTACATTGAGACGACGAGCGAGACGACCAGCACCACGATGGAGATTGCCCAGGTAGCGTAGAACCAAAAGACCGGCGCGTTGACGGCGCTTGCTGTGGCCTGCTCTGCAACGAACCGCCAGAGCAGCCGAGCGAAGTACAGCGCGACCAGCAGCATGCACCCGCCGGCGGCAATTGAAGCGAGTGTCCTGTCCAACCTATACGCCTCTCAGCATGCAAGTGATCGCGGCCACGTAGGACTGCGATTCTTTAACCCCTGTAGCGTGCTCAGCCTCAATCGCTGCCAGCACGTCCGATGCCTTCTCTTTCACCGCCACCCCATCGGCGTCGTAGCCGGAACTTACCATAGCCTCCGGGTTGCGGCTCACGACGTCACGCAGCATTTGCAGCTCTGGCGGTTCAGGTGTGGTCGGTCCAATTGCATCGCCACCGGCCGAGCGTATACTGTCGCTGTCTCGCGCGACCTGCGGAAAATCTTCGGATGCTGCTGCCGCGTGAGGTTGCCGGGCTTGCCCGTCAGCCAATGAGGATGGAGAGTGCAGCCCTCCCGCGCGAGATTCATCTAATTCCGCCTTCCGGGCCCGAGCTTTGTTAAGGGTCCGCTCCGGCATCGTCATTGCCGACACCACGTCTACCCCCTTCCCGTTCGCCGAAATCTCAATGACTGTGCTCTGGTGCTTTGCCGCCCCCGCACGCTCGCCACCATCAACATCGCGCAGCACCAATAATGCCCGGTCAGGGTTTTGGTGGTTGGGCAGCACTTCGTCAGCCGTCAACACGCCTCGCTCGAGGCGGTCCAATACCTCACGAACGATACCTGGCCTGCTTTCCTGAATGTGCTTGATTGCCCTGGCCGAGATACGCGCTTCCCGCAGGTTTTCGTTGAAACCGGGGAGGTAGTCATGCAGGCCCTGGGTAGTCGCGTCATCCATGCGTCCGATGCTGAACAGCACGTCAGGGACAGCCGCGCCCTTTTCCGTGTTCGCCGCCAGGTGCGAATCGTAGAACCGGCCTATCTCCGATAGCGGGTAGGCGGTGCCATCACGGAATACCGGTGCACCCTCGGGGCTGTATTCGGCTTCACGCCCTACCCGTGCAGCGAACTCGCCTGCAAGTGATTTGGCATCGACTCCTAATTCTTCGTCCACAGCCCGCGCCCGGCCCTGGGCAAGCGGGCTCGCTTCATCGGCACGGAGAAACGTGGCGCTTTGTATGGAGTCGGGCAGCGCGACCTGTTCGCCGCGATTGATCGAATCGATGGCAGAGCGCAAGGCGTCTTGATGCGCCATGCCCGACTTGGGATCGACTGGCGCACCTGGCGCGGTGTCGATGTCTGCGTGCTGGGCGTTGCGCTCGGCGCGCGGCGTCCACCTGCTCAGTGGTTGGCTTGCGCATGCCGGCACGGCCAATGCCGAAGAACGCCAGCCCCATGATTACATCGGTCGCCACCGCCGTGCTGTCCATGGCCCGGTATTGCGCAGCCTGGGCGGTGTAGCCGTTGCTCTCAAGGATCGCTGCGGAGCTGGCCCGGTGCGCTACGCCAAGCCCAACGTTTGCAGCAACCGTTGCGGCAGCATCACCCAGCAACGGCTTGACGATGCCAGCGGCCGGAAGCGCTGCGCCTGCGGCTGTGGTCACGCCCTCAGTTAGGCCCAGCAGGTTGGCTGTGCCTTCGTCGATACCTTCGCTCATCGATACAGCGCGGCGGGAATAGCCGGCAGGTGCGCCAGCGGCAGCAGCCCCGGCTAGCGGACCAGCAACGACCGACGCCAGCACGGTACGGGGCAGGATCGCCGCAGCCTCACCGATAATCTGGCCAGCGGTGCCCACCTCGTTTGGATCGGGACGCAGAAGGCTAACGGCCTGCGCGGTTTCCTCGCGCGTGGTTTCGAGGTCGGTGTTGATGTCCGTCTGCGCTTCGGGGCTGAGCGTCGTCGACTGGGTGTAGTCGAAGATGTTCTTGCTCGGGCCCACCGGTTAGCGCGGCGTTGAGGTAGGCAGATTTGAGCGTTGCCCCGCCCTCAATGACGCCGCGCACCAGGCCTTGGCCAAGCGCGTCAAAGCCGCCCTGGAAGAAGGTCGGCTTCAGCTTTTCCGATGTGCGCTCAAGCCGCTGATCCTGGCTGGCCGCTTCGTTCGCCTCGATTGAGGAATCTAACCAGCTCATTTAGGCACCCCAACAGAGATGATCATTGGCAGCGAGGTGGTCGGGTCGACCTGCACTCGTCCGGCGTTCAGCAAGTAATACGAGCCCTCGCGCCCTGGCACTGGCGACATCGGCATGTCTTCCAACTGGCTCACCGGGAAACCGCTGCGGGTGGCCAGACCAACAAGCTCAATGTCGACGATCTTGTTGAACGTGGTGTCGGTCATGCCGTAAGGCTTAACCACCTTGGCGCCGCCGCGCTCGCCGATCCCGCCAGTCGCCATTTCTACGGCCTGGGCTGACAGCTCCTCGTCCACCTCCAGCGCCGCACTGTCGTGCATCACACCGCGAGCGGTTGCGGTCCCGGCATACAGCGCCTTGTACGCCACAAACGCTTTTTCCCGCTGTGGCGTGCCTGGCACCAGGGAGCCGCCGACCGCGCTATCAAACGAGTCTTTGAACATCTTGTCGGTGGGCATCACGACGGATTTGTCGGCGAGCACCTTGCTACCCGCCAGCAGTGACTTGGGCACGCTGGTCCCGTCCGGGCCTTTGAGGTCGCGGAACTGGGCGAGGCCGGCAAGCACGGTGATGGGCCGATCGGCCGCCAATGGCTTGATCGCCTCGGCATAATCGGCGCCGCTTGGGGACGCTGCCGCGATGGCGCCCAGGAGGTTGAGCTTGGTGGCATCGTCTGCCTGAGCCAGCACGGACGTGAGCATGGCTTGTTCGGCGGGCTTCCAAGGGTTGCGCGCGACCTCAGTGCCGTATTGCTTGCGCACCGCATTGACGACATCGAAACGCGCGGCCACCTGCTCACCAAGCGACTGAAGCCCGCCAGGCGTGCCAATGCCGGTCAGGTCCAGGGGCTCCACATCGGTGCCGGTGCGCATGGCGTTGAAGGTCAGCGGATTCTCTTTGAGCAGCTTGGTGTTGTTGTCGACGGCAGTTTGCAGACGGTTGACGTTGGCCTGCTCTGTCACGCTGCCGCCATTGGCTGCCATCTGCTGCCGCTTGTTGTCGATGTACTGCTGCTGCTCAGGCAAGGACGAGCGGAGCAACCCTTGAATCTCGACCATTTCACTCATGCGGGTGTTGAACTCGCCTGCGGCAGAGGTGCCCGCGACAGTCGCTTTCCAGCGAGCTTGGTCCGCTGGCGTTGGCGGAACACCGCTAGCGGCCTGGCGATCCATTTGCGTTAGGGCGCGCTCCGCTTTCATCTCGCGCATTTCAGCCTGACGAGCGTTGTGCTCCTGCACCTGATAGATGCGGCCGGTGACGGTGTTCATCAGCGCCGTGCGCTTCTCCGGGTCCAGCTTGCTGGCGTAGTACCCATCCTCGGCGGTTAGGTCGTGCTCAACCTTTTGCAGCGAGGCCAGATCATTGCCGGCGCCGATGACGCGTTGGGTGGCGTGCGTGCTCCAGTTCTGGTCGCGGAACTCCTGCTTCTCGTCGGTCCAGTCAGGCCCGAAGGCCATGCGGCCTACCTCGTCGATTTCCTCGGCATCCATGCGCGCGTTGATCTGGTCGATGTTGGCACCTGGTGCGCCGGCGTCTTTGCCGAGCGTGTCCATGCGCGAAACCAAATCAGCCTTTGCGGTAACAATGCGCGCGCCCGCTGCTGCACTGCGAATGCCGTCAAGGCCACCCTCTTGCAGCCGGCGAACGGAAAGCCCCACCTGCCCTGCTGCCTCCGGGTCAAGGCCTGGGGTTTCTAGCGGCTTGAGCTTGTTTACCGCCGAGTTGTACGCATCCTCGGCTTTGTCGTACGGGAGTTGGCCAGTGCGCAGTTGCTCGGCCAGGTCCGCGCTGATGGTCTTGACCTCAGACTCGCGATCGATGATCGAATTGCTCGCCTTGAGCCGCGCTAAGGCCTGATCCTCTCTGTTCTTGATGGCGCCTTGGTTGTTGGCGAAGTCCTGAACAGTTGCCGCGAGCTGGTGAGACGCTTGGTTCTGCGCGCTTAGGTCGCCACCGATAACGCGGCTTTGCCCTGGATCGGGCAGAACTCGGGCAACGCCTGGCCCCATTGGAATCTGTGCCATTGGTTATGCCCCCTTCTTCGCAGATGCTTTCCACCCGGTATAGGCCGAAGTGGCGCCACCTAGAACAGTGGTCGCCGCTTGCGAGTTGGCCGCCGACTGCGCCTGGCCGCCGGCAAGCTCGTAGTTGCTTGCATCGGCATAGCCGCGCTTCTTCTGGTTTTGACCGTTGAACACGGTCAGCGCCGCGTCTTCTTCGGCGTTGCGCGTGATTTCCTCGTTGATGTTCAGCGCTGTGCCCTCGCCAACATCGACACCAGATCCAGCCAGAGCGGCGGTTGCCTCGCTGTTGCGGATGGCCTTTACGCGACGGATGCGGTCGGCCTGCACCTCGGCGGCGCTGGCGGCGTTGTCCGCGTCGATCTGCGCTTGATCCGACTGTGCTTCAGCGTTGAGGTTGGCTTGCTTGCCAGCCTGCACCGAGGAATAGCCGGCGTAGGCAGAGGTGGCGAGTGCGGTGACGGCTACGACCGCTGCGGTATATCCAGACATGGTGTTACTCCCCAGAGCTGGCGGCCTGCTTTCGCGACCCCAGCATGTTGGCTTCATCGGTGAATTCTTCTTGCCTGCTCCACGGTCGTCGCCGTGGTTGCAAAGCACATGGTGAGGTCGGTGTCGGCGTGTGCCAGGAACGCCTGCTTGCGGCCTGCTTGGCCTGGCAGAACGTGATAGCCGCAAAGCTCTAGCGACTCGCCGCCGATGTAGGCAGTGGCGTGGCCAGAGACGATCAGCAGCGTGGGGATGCGGATTAGCGCGCCAGTGATCATCACGCCGGCAGGGATGCGGATGGTTCGGGCGTACAGACCAGCATGGAAGCGGTGCCGCGTTTCGATTGGCACCTGCTCCAGGCTGCGCAGATGGGTTTCAAGGCTTTGGACCTTGCGCACTTCCGCTGGCGTCATAGCGGGCAGGTTCATCCCAGCCCCCGGACGAACACTTGGCTTGTCGGGCGATATCCGCTGCGTGGCAGTACCTGGGCGAGCCGGCCATTGACCGGGGCGCTGACCATCAGCGCAGTGGCGCCAAGTTCTCTCGCTCGAGCTTCCGCCGCGCGCAGCAGCTTCAAGCCAGTACCACCACGCCGAGCACCAGGCGCCACAAAGAACGATTCCATGGCGCACACGCGGCGACCACCGTAATGCGGCAAGCCGTACACCAGCAGCGAAGCCAGACCGACCAGCTCGGGACCGAATGCGCCGACGATGTGCAGCGCGCCGGCCGTTTCCATCTGGCGGTACATGTCGAAGTCGGCCACAACCTCACCGAACTCAGCTACGCGAGATTCGACGCCGTAGGCTTCCAGCAGCTCAGCAAGGGCGCCGGACTGCTCAACCTCAGCGATGGTGCAAGGTCGGATGATCACGCGCATGGTTGCAGCTCCTGCACGTACATCGGGCCGAGCAAGCGAAAGCCGGCGCTTTCATAAAGCCGGCCGGTGCCTTCGACGTTTACTGCGGTCCCGATGCCCATCTGCACTTGTGCGGCGCCCATGATCTTGGCCCACTCGATAAAGGCGCGGATCAGCCGCAACGCAATGACCCCGTTACGGCGGCCAGGCAGCACGAACAGCGAGTAGTCGTAGGCGATCAGTTCATGGCTGAACCACTGATCAACGATGCCGCCAGCCATGCCCCCCACGATCACACCATCAACCACGGCAAGGAAAACCGCGCCTTGGCCCTCGATCAGTTCGAGCATGAACGCTGCCGCCTTCTCGGGCACAAACGCCAGGTGCGCATAGCTGGTGGTGGCGTGAAGGACCGCGCCAAGCTCAAGGATGCGTGGAATGTCGGCCGGTGTTGCCGCTCTGATCATGGTCTTGGCCTCAGTCGTTGAAGGTGAATTTCTTGATGACGCAGAGCAGGTGAAACGGCAGGGGCTGGTCCTGCACAACGGTTAGCTGTGCCTCGCCCCGCTCCCATCCAAGGTTCTCGATGCGGTGAACACCGCTGAACAGCGACAACGGTGTGTCGAGCACATCGGTGCCGAAGTTACGGAAGGCCACGACCTGGCCGTTGATTTCGCAACCGATGGTTTCGAGGAAGCGCGCGGTAACCTCACCGATGCGCATGCTGTTGCCCTGGGCGGTGCCGGTGTTGCCGGCAACCTCGGGCGTCAGCGTCTTAACGGTGGTTTTGAAGTGCAGTCCAATGGTTACGGCCTTGGCGTTTCGCGGGATGGTCACGCTACCGCTGACGACCACTTGAGGCTGCATCACCACGCCATCTGCAACGATGTCGACGGTCTTCCCTTCGAGGTGTGCCAGGCCGCCCCATGTGGCTGCGCCTGGGCCGCTGGTGGCAGTGATCCCGCAGTCCACGTTTACACCTGATGTAAAGCGCTCGATGTAGCGCTTGGTGACGCCGCCGATGGTGCGGTTGACGATGGTCCACACCTGCTCGCCAGTGCTGGTTGGAACGCTTGCGACCGACTCGTACAGCCCGTCCGTGGTCTGACGCGCCCAGCCAATCACGTCTTGGTCACGGTCCACGGTAAGGGTTGCCATCACGCCGTCAGCGCGCGGCAGGAACAGAATCGATTCCGGCTCCTGCTGATACGCCATATCAACGATGCCGCTGATGGTGATGTGCTCGGAAAGCACCGACATATCAGGCGCGCCGTAGGCATCGGAGTCGTACTTGTAGGCCATGGCCCGCAGCTTCCGATTAGCGCGCTGAATGAAGTACAGCTCGTTACCGATGCGCACCGGCTTGACGTTGTTGCAGCCGTAAACCGACTGGTTTTTCACCTGAATGTTGGTGGGCGTGATGGGCTTCTCGACCCCGCCAGTAAGCGAAAACTCACCGCCGTAGGTGAGTGCGATCAGCGCCTTAATCTGGGCCATGTGGCTGATGGGGTTGATCTGGTCGCTGGACACGGTGAACGACATGGCATCGTCGTCTTTGGTGCCCAGCTCGAAGTTCAGATATTCCCCGGTGCGTGACTCCCAGATCGTTTGAGGGAAGTTCGGCGAGCCGGCGCAGACCAGCCGCTGTTCATGCAGCGTGCCAGTGCCTGGGTAGCCGTCGACGTCGTTCCACACGCTGGCCTCAAGCGACCAGGCGTTGGGCGGTGATGGAGTTGCCGACGTGGCAACAGTTCGAGTTGTGCCGGTAATCGTGACGGCGTCAGTGATTGCTACCAGCTCGAACAGGCCGCCGTTCACCTTCACGAACTTGCCTAAGTCGCCGAACCGCCAGCCTGCTGCACTGAGCGTCAGGTTGACGTTTGCACCCACACTGCCAACACCGCTTAGGGTTAGCGTCGTCAGCGGCGAGCCCTTGAGCGACCAAGTGGCAAGGGAAACACCAGCAAAGGCGTTGGTGATGTCCACGGTGGCAGCGGTGGCGCTGCTTACACCAGTGATCTTGGCTACGCCTGTGCCCGACCAAATCTCGCGCCCGACGTCAGAAGCTAGAAAGATGGCGGCCGCAGAGGTTGCGCTGCGCCCTGTGCCCACCGACGCCGCGCCCAACGTGAGCCCGGTGATTACATCAATGCCCTTCTCGTCGAATGGCTTGGTCACGAACGGCGCGGGGGCCAGGCTCCACTGGGTATTCTGTCGACCGACGCAGTCGGTACACCGGCACCAGGGTGTTGAACAAGAACATGGTGTCTGCGCCCTGGACGTAATCCAGCGCACTCAACATCGCCTCGGTGTAGGGGCTCACCAGCTCGGCAGCAAAGGTGCCGTCGAGCCGGTAGATACGCGCATACAGGTCGCCGAACTCAACCATGTAGGCCTGCGTCTTGTTGAAGATGTAAGGGATCAGACGCGAGCGCTTGGCGCTGGTCTTGGTTTCCGCAACGTAGATCGTGCCATCGCGGCGCTTTGCCCCGCCGTGCACCAGTGGCCAGGCGTTCTCGATTAGCTCCGCACCGTTGGCGTAGCGCGCCAGGTCGACACGGCCGTACATGCGCGGGCTCACTTCGCCGGCGGTGAAGTTGGTCTGGATCAGTGATAGGCGAGGCATCAGCCGTGTGCTCCAAAGCGGGCGCTGTACAGGCGCTCATCACCAAGGGTTTGGGGCGGATCTTCCTGGCCATCAACGGCGCGGGCCACCTTCTTGGCCATGGATAGCTTCTGCTCCATGGTTTGCTGCATCGCTGCGGATTGGGTGATTGGATAGGCCAGGGCCGCAGCCATGGCGAGAGTCATCAGCGACACCAGGCTGGCGTCCCACGTGTTCTCCACATCGTTCAGGAACACGTAACGCAGCTCGACCGACGTTGCGTCGGCTTGGATGCTGCGCCCTTCCAGCAAGTAATCGATTTGCAGGTTGTTCTGCCCTACCTCAAGCACGCGCAGGAAGTCGGCCGGCAGCTCAAACGAGGCGGAATAGCCAAAGGGTGGTGCATCGGAGTCGGGAGCGAGCAGCACGCGCTTGATGCAGCAGTTCCACGGGTGAGTACGCAGCAGGTCATCACGGATGGTCGGATAGAGGCCGGAGCAGATGCGCGCCCGGTCGACAGGGTCTTCGAAGCTGCTGATGGTCTGCGCCCCCAGCATCAGCAGCGCGTTGGAGCAGATCGAAACAGCGGTTGCTTGGCCCATGTTCAAACTCCAGATAAAAGAACCGGGGCGCATGGCCCCGGCTGTAAATGCGCCATCCCTGGCAGTCGCCTATCAGTTTTGGCCGGCGTACAGCGCCACCAGAGTGATGACCTGACCGGCAGGCAGACCCGCGCCGGCTACAACCGAGCGGAGTTCGCTTTGGTCGGTTGCATCGCCAGGCTTGACCACGCCCACTTCGAACAGCGCGCCGTTGGCGAACTGCGCTTCGGCTGCCAGCTTGGCGGCGGTTGCTACCGAGGAAGCTGCCATGTAGCGGGCCGGCACCACGGCATCGCCAAGGTTGAGGGTGGAAGAGGCAGTGCCGACCGCGCAGAAGATGGCCGAGCCCGGCATCAGGCGTGCGCCCAAAGGCAGGTAGCCCCACGAAATGACGTCGGCGATTGCCAGGCCACCAACCGGAACGGTGAATTGGCTGACAAAGCACTGAACATCAGCGCCTTGCAGGTTGGGTTTAACCATCTGCTGGGGAAGTGCGGCGCGGGCCGCCGCGAGTGCTGCGAGAAAAGTTGCCATGCTTGAAGCTCCTGAATCAGTGAGTTGGGTTGTGAAGCGCCTGGCTTACGGCTCCAGGCAAGCGATCTCCACGACTTTCTCTTCTTCGACCCGGACGGAGCCGATAGACATCTTGGCGTAGATGCGTACGTTGAAGCCCTTGCTTGGGTCTTCGCCGACCTTGGTCATGATGTCCGCACCCTTGCCCAGCGTTACGCCGGACTTGGCGTAGGCGTACAGGAAGCGAGTGGTGGAAACCTTCGGGCAGCGCTCGGTAGGAATCCAGTTGAAGCCCATCCACTTGCCGCGCACGCTGCCTTCACGCAGGAACTGGCCGGCCAGGTAGTCGGTGCTGGTCAGGGTGGTGTCTGCCAGGATTTGCGCAGCGGCTGCGGCGTTGTAGAGCATGTACAGCTCTTCGCCTGCCTCTTCGTCCGCTTCGTTGGTACGGAACAGGGTCTTGGCCTGAATGATCTTGGCCTTGGTCAGGTTCGTACCGCCCACCGCGATCTTCTGGCTGGTCGGCAAAATGATGTTGCCGGTGGTGGCGCGGGAGTTGCCGCCCAGGGACGAGATAATCACGTCGTCTTTGGCGCGGTTCAGGGACGCCAACCATGGCCTTGACGTAGTCCGAGGTTGGGTCCACCAACATGCGGATCTTGTCTTGGTCGTCGACCATGTCGCCGTCTTCCCAATCGAACAGGTCGACGAAGCGGGTCGAGTGCGGTTGATCGTTGATCGGGGTGTCGCCGTGGCGCTGAGTGCGACGGGTAGCGGTACGTTGGCCCAGGCGGTTGATGGACTTGGACATACCGACAATGTTCGGTTCTTGCGCAACAGTGTTCTCAAGGCGGGACTGAGATTGTTGAGCAACGTGGCGGAAGTTGTCAGCGAACTGCTGGACAAAGGCTTCGGTGATTTGCTGAGACATACAGATGCACTCCAAAGGTTAAAGGGGTGTGCCGGCAGGGTGTCCACCTGGGTGGGCCTGTAGGTCCTGGCGTGCATCGGCTTTGCTCTCGCCTCGGGGCAGTCCGGGTATCTGCGAGCCATCGCAGGCCGGCCCATTGCTGGGATGCCTGCGATGTTGTCGGTGGTGGTCGGTCGGTTTCCCGACTATTTGCGGGAGGGGGTTACGAGGGGGTCTTAGTGTGGATTCGCGAAGCTGGGCGGTTGTAGCGGGCGCTGTACATCCCATCCAGTTGTTGCTGAATGCCTGGGCGCTTCGGATCGTGCGGCGGCAGTTCCTCCAACTGTTTGCGCAACTCGGAGGCCTTCACGTCGAAGTCCGCTTCGTTCACAGGGTTGCCGCCGTTGATTGGCGAGTCCTCGCGGATTTCCTTACCAATGTTGGCGGTGAAGGCCAGGAAGTCCGGGTCATTGCCGTACTTGGCCATCAGGCGGTCAAAGCTGCCAGGGCCATCGCCTTCGCTGGCGAACGTCTGCGCAGCGCGGTAGGAGGCCTGCACGTTGGAGCGCATGGCTTGGTCGTCTTTCCAGACGGTCTTGAGCTCAGCCACGCATTCCTGCTCAGTCAGCGCAGCAGCGCCACCAATGAGCTCAGGAACGCGGCCGAGGTATTCACCAAGCACGTATTCAACCTGGGCGTTGGTGAGGCCTTTGGCATGCGCACCCTTGAGAAAAGCTTGGGCGTCAGGCTCAGCCTTGAACGTCTCCCAGTCGAAGCCGTCGACCTCCACTTTGGGCGCGTACTCTTCGGCGGACTTGGGCGGCGCATCGCCAGAACCCATGCGGGTTTCAAGGTGTTTGTAGGCTTCGGCAACCTTGCGTGACGATGCTTCAAGGTCAAGGCTCCCGTCGGCTTTGTTGGTGCGGTACTTCTCGGGGATGTAATCGTTGTTCGCGCCCTGATTGAGCAGCGACCCGCCGTCGGCCGGTGGCGTTACAGGTGGATTGCCGTTGCCGCCGCCACCCTCGCCGCCTTCTGCGCCGGGCTCAGCCTGGAAGAAGTGGCCCAGCATTCGGTGAACAAACAGGTTCATTGGTTTTCCTCTTCGGTTTGGTCTTGCACGTTATTGGCGCGGTTGATCCGCAACAGGATGTGGTCGAGCACCTCGCGGTGCCCGGCCTGCATGTAGGTGGTGAGAATTGCGTCGATGCCGCCAACGGTGACGGCGTTGCGGGCGAAGCGCTGAATCAGCAGCTCCAGGCATGCAGCCCCTTCGTGGTGCTGTTCGAACACGCGCTTGAACATCGCGTCTTGCTGCTCGGGCGTCAGCTCATTCATGCCGCTGCTCCCTGCTGTTTGATTGCTGCGTCAGCCACCTGCGCCTGCATTTGCTGCTGCTGGGCTTGTTCCTGCGCTGCCTGCTGCTCTTCTGCCCGCTGCTTGCGCTTCTCGTCGACCTCGGCGGTGCTGCGCATGATCGAGGACGGCACGCCCAGGGCCTCGCCCTTGAACTGCAAGGCAGCGTCCATGTCGATGTTGTCGAGCGGTTCGAGGCTTTGGGTTGCCGATGCGATTTCAAGCGCGCTGGCCACCACCTGATCAATCGCCGTGACCTCCTGCAGTTTCTGCGCACGCGCCAGGGGGCTGAGATAGCGCACGGTGAAGTTGCGGCCACCCAGCGACTCTGGCGCCTGGCCCAGCACGCCGGCGCGGTAGGCGATGCCAAAGCAGCGCTCGATCAGGGGTTGCAGGTACTCAGCCTGGAAGCGGCCATAGACCGGGCCGAGCAGTTGGCGCACCAAGTTCATGCGGGCGTGAATCTCGGTGGCGGTGACCGCTGGCTTGTCCGCTGGCGGCAGTGAATCAGCCATAAGCGTCTTGCGGATGGACGCCTGCAATCGCTGAATCTTGGCGTCGGCGTACTGGAAGTTGGAGCCTGGTTGCAGCGGCTTCATGCTGTCGACGCTGTTCGCAATGATGATCTTGCGCGCCCCCACCTTGACCGTGCGGGGGTTGAGCACGCCGTCATCCTCGGCAATCCACATACCAGCAATGGCCAGGTCGCCGGCCGCCAGGTCCATGCGGCACAGCTCGTTGAGGGTGCGAGCATCCGGCAGCGCGTCGAACATGGCGCCCACGGCGTACACGCTGTCGGGAATCATCATCCATCGAGGCACAACGACCGGAAATTCGTGGAAGCCCGATTCGCTCACCATCGTCTTTTGGTCGACCTCGACCTTGTACGAGGCAAACGGCATGTTCTTCGCCAGGCGCCCGCCGACTGCGTACACAGAACGCGGGGTGATGCAGTGCACGAACTTGACCGCCTCCTGCGGCTTGTCGTCGGCGAACTTCCGCGTCTGCTCGCTGACGTTGTCCGCCCCGAACTCTTTGACGGCCTGCTCGGCTGTCAGGGTGTATTCGCGGTAGATGGTGTCAATCTTGCCGCCCGACACGCTTGCCGAGCAGTACACGCTCGCAATGGGCCACAGGTCGAAGTTGAACCCGCCCTTGCCTTGGTTCTCGCCGATGTACAGCGCAAACCATCCAGCGCAGACAGCATCAAGCAGCCCCTCAAAGGCTGCTGCGTCGAAGTTGGCTGCGTGGATGTTCTGCCAGAGGATGTCGGCCGACTCGTCCAGCCAGCGGCGCTCGTCCTCGGTTTCGTTGCCGACGTCCATGCCAAACCACAGGGAGTTAGCCGGCGTAAGCCCCGACATGATGGTCGAGGCGAGAATGCGCGCAGCGTCGGTGGTGGTGCTGTCCAGCATGCGGGCCTTGCGCATCTGCGCTTCCATGGCCGTGATGCTCTCGCCGTTGAAGCCACTACCCCGAATCGGGTAGCTGTGGTCGTAGCAATCACGCCAGACCGACTCATGCGGCGAGCGTAGCGACTTCAAGGTGCTCAACGTTTTGGCGATCTGGGTGGCGTTCATTGGCCGAGGGTGCTCTTGCCGGAGTTGAGGACGGACCCTTGCGCGCCACCGGTAGACAGCAAGCTGCTCTCGGCCTTGCGCTTCTTACGGGCGACTGTTTCGTCGTTGGCCTTCACGGCAGCAGCATCTGCGGCCTTCTGAGCCGTAACTCGCTGGGTCTTCGGTCTGGACGACCTTTGGCTTTTGGGTTTGCTCGACATGGCTTAATCCTTGGCCTTGACCTCAGGGCACAGCCAGCCTTCGCTGGTCAGCACGGGTTGCTTGATGGCGGTTGCATCGACGACGCCGGCCGCGCGCTTGGTTGCAGGCGCTTGCACCTGGGTGGCTGCCGGGGGCTGTTCCTGCTTTGGCGGCTCCATGAACGGCTCACCGCCAGCATTGAGGCGTGCGGCTTCGTCCTCGGCCAAGGCTTTGGCGCCATCGCCAGAACACAACGAAGTCGCTGAACCAATCGTCCAGGGCGGACGACCAGACACGCCAGCGCCCGCCGCCGTTGTGCTTCGCGCTGAAGATAGGGTCGGGGGTGGCTGGGCCGGTGCTGGTGGTGGCGTCCTCTTTCACCGGCTCGCCAGGGGTTTGAACTTTGAGTGCTGGGGTGGACATGGGGTAAAGCCCTCGGGTTGATGGGGAATCAACAAAGTGAGGGCCTAGGATCGAAGGGACTTGCGGTCGGGTTCCCGACTATTTTGGATCGGCGGGAACCACGACGGTGATGGCGTTCTCAGGGTGGATAGCTGGCGGCCGCGCCTTATCCAGCTGCACTTCCAGATACCCGACCTTGGATTGCAGGTTCAACACCAGCGTGCGGAGCTGTCGATTCTCCAACTCTTGATCGCTGCACAGCACTCGCAGGTTGTAGATGGATTCGTTCTCCGAGCGTGCTGCCAGTATTGCCCGGTCAGCCTTGCACTTGAGCTCAAGGCTTTCTGCGGCCTGGTCAAGTAGTTGCTTTACGTTGGTCTGCATCGTCGTTACCTCATGCTTTGGAGTGGTAAGCCCACCAGTCACCAATGGCGACCATGGGAACGGTCTTGCGATTCTTTCCGGTGATCTGGCACCAGAACGACAACAGGCGCTCGCCTTCGCTGTACCGAGGCTCGGCGCCCTGCTTCCAGCCGATCAGCGTGGACTTGGGCACCCGCACGTGTGACGCAATCGAGCCCAGGGAGTAGCCACCACGCACAAGCGCAGTGATTACCTGAAACCAGTCAACGTGCAGGCTCGGGTCAGGCTGGCCGTTTGGCTTGGCAGGCTTCGCCGTGGCCACCGGAATAGCCAGACGAGCAACCACCACCCCATGCGGCTCATTGCACACAGGATCGCCAGGCTGGGCCTGGAACAGTGCGAGCTGGTCGGGGTGTAGGACGGCCATGTTCAGCCTCCAAACGCGCACGCGCGCGAGGCAGGCAGTGGTTGAGCGGCACGGTCAAGCATCCCCGTCAGCTTCTCAACGATGCGCAGCAGCTCGGCCCGTGGGTTATCGAACAGGAGTGGATGCATGGCTTCACGCAGCCCAACCATGGCGCCGTCCGGCAGCATCAGGTCAACAGCGACGAACACGAACCCGTCTACGCCGAATTCCCGGCAGTGCCAGTTAGGTGTGTTGATCACGACGACTCCCCCACCAGCGGAACAACACGCACCGCTACACCTGGTGTCGGGCCGAAGCGCTTGGACAGGGAGACGTTAACCACCTGCACGTCATCCTTGAACACAATGCCGTTGATGCCGTCGCAGATGGCCTTGAGCACGTTGTCGGCGTCTGGCTTCTTGGTGGGCATGACCTGGCCAGCGAGAGCCGCGGTTGTTTTCTTCTGCGACCACGACGCGGCAACGGACACGACAATGCGCAGCTCCATCATCACTGGCCCGGCAATCAGCTCCCGGCCGGCCATGGCGTGTTGTGCTGCTACGGCAATCAGGCTTTCGTAATTGGCAGTCTTCTTCGGCGTGAACAGCCGAGCATGGCCACCGACTTTGCCAACGCGTGGCCTGCCCTTCCCTACGGCCTCACCTGGCACAACGAACGAAACGGGTTTGAGGTCTTGCATCGTCATGCGCTCCGCTTGCCGAACCGAGCCATCAGCAGCGCACGTGCTGCCTTGCCGTCGGTTGGGATGTTCTGCGCGGTGATCAGGTCGCGCGCTTCTCGGTGTGAGTGGGCGAACTGCACCTGCATTGGGGTTTTGCCGTCGAGGCTGATGCCTTTGCGAATCTCCTCACGCAGCGGTTTGCCCATGACGGCACGTGCACGAACGATGGCGTAATTGCGGTTGAAGACCTCGCGCAGGGCTTTGTCGCTCAGCTTGGCGGTCTGCAGGTCAAACTTGCCGGTGGCCTCCGCTGCAACATCCACGGCTTCGTGGCTGTAGGTGCCGGTCAACGCTTGCGCCCAGGCCTCTGACTCTGCAGGCAGCCCTGGGATGTGCAGGCACAGCTCACGAAACCCCGTCGCACTGGGTGGCCAGTCGCCGGTCAGTTGCTCCAGGCCGTTAGCGATCTGCTTGCCGGTGAGGCCTTTGAGGTGCCTTGCCCATGAATGATCAAGCGTTGGGCTCTCGCCAAAACTCGACGTCCAGCGGTGACCGTAGGTCTCCACCATCTTTAGCCATAGGTGCTCCATGCGTTCCAGGCGTTGGGCGTCCAACATCGATGGCGCGCTCTGCTCGCTGCTTGCTGATGGCGTTTCGGACTTTGTCGACTGCTGAGACAGAGCCTTTGCGGCTACTGCTGCTGCCGTTGGCGCTGTTCTGAGGGGCTTTTGTTTGGGCAAGTCCTGTTCGGTGTGCATGTCGCGCCTCGCGCTTTAGCTTCTGAGCCAGTTCGTGTTCCCACTGGCCTTGGGATTGGTGTTTCTCGTCGCGGTTGATCCAGTACGAAACGAACTCCTGCATTTGCTCGGTCGTGGCTGTGACTGGACCAAGGCCGTTGCGCATGGCTGTGGCTTTCCAGCCGCGTGCGGATGGCTCCCAACCGTCGTGCATGGGGAAACGTGTCGTAGGAAGAAGACCGGACTCCGGAAGTAGGTTGTTGCTCAGCCCTACCCCTGTGTGTTGCTCGGGTTGTAGCTCTGCTGCGGCGCCGTGGTTCAAGCCCTCTGGATTCGGGGCTTGTGGCTTTCTGGAATTGGGTTGCAGATCGGGTTGCAGATCGGGTTGTAGCTCGGTTGTAGCTCTTTTAGGCGGAGTATCTTTGCGGGCGTGGGGAAACTCGAAAACCAAAGGGCCAATGACACTCAACGCACCCAGCTTTTCCAGCCTTCTAACGGCTGATCGGTACTGCTCGCGGGTCACCGGCTTAGGTGATGGCCGCCCTGGTATCGGGTCAACGGTGAAGCCTTCCCGCAGTACGATTTCGTTGAGCAACGTCTTGCGCCCGGCAATGCCTGTCGCAAAGTCCATACGGCGCTTTATAGCCACGTACAGCTTGAGTAGTTCGGCCGGCTCACCTGCCAGCAGCGACCACTCGGCATCGTTGATCAAGATGGCTGTCACTATCAGCCCTCTTCCAACTGGTCGACGTTCTGAATCAGCTCCATGTACCGCTTGGCCTGATGCAGCAGCGTTTCAATGTCCCGCTTGTTGAAGCACTGCATGTCCATCGGCACGACCTTCAAGCCGAGCACAGCCAGGATCTGGCAGAACTGCTCGAACTTCTCCGGCTTCATGCGGCTGATAGTCGCTTCGTCGCAACCCACTGCAAGCGCGACGGGTGCATTGCCCACAGATGCAAGCTCACGCATGAGAACGCTGTAGTTCTTGCGGGCCCTTACGGTCTGATCCTGGCTCAATTGCTCCGTCGACATGATCACGACGCCATCTGCTGCATGGGCGTGTCTTCCTGGCGAGCAACCAACACGCCGCCTGCCGACTTCTCAAGCACGCACTGCTGCTGATAGGAGAAGCCGCCAGCCGACTTGCACTGCGACACCCTGCCAGGCGTAAGGCCCAGCTCAGTGGCTATCGCTCGCCCGCTCCCGAAATGGTCGAGGGCCTCTTGGTAGGTCATTTGCCTATCCTCCGGTGGTTTTGGCCGGAGTTTAGAAAAGTAAACCGGATAAAGCAAGGAATCTAAACCCAATGATGTTTAGCATCCTAAACATGGAATTCTCAGACCGCGTGAAAGAACGCATGAAGGCGCTCGGCATAACTGCCGTCGACCTCGCCAAACAGGTTGGCGTCTCTAAAGGCGCTATCACCCATTGGACCAACGGCACGAATCAGGCTGGGGGTAAGCGTCTGCTGCGCCTGGCTGAGGCGCTGGAGTGTGAGGCGGCTTGGCTCGTCTCGGGCGGCGCGTCCCTGTTTAAGACCAGTTCCGGGCGGTTGACCATCGTGCCCGGTGACGATGCACAGGCGCCCACCGAAGCCCAGCATCCCGATAGCCCAAGCGAAAAGGATTACGCTCTGATCCCTCAATTCAAAGCCCACGGCTCATGTGGGGATGGCTACCTAAACGACCATGTTGAGGTCACCGAAGGATTGGTGTTCAAGCGCGACTGGCTCGCGCGGATGAAGGCCAAGCCGGAGAACCTGAACGTCATCTACGCTGAGGGCGACAGCATGGAGCCCTACGTGTTCGCTGGAGACGTGGTGCTATTTGATCGGTCAGCCACTGAGCCCAGGGACCGCCAGGCGTATGTGATCCGCAGGCCTGACGGCGGCATCAGCATCAAGCGGCTGATTCAGCAGATATCTGGCGGCTGGCTGATCCGAAGCGACAACACTGACAAGTCGAAGTACCCGGACGAGCAGTTGTCCGAGGATGCGTTGCACGAAATACCGATTCTCGGCCGGGTTATCTGGCGCGGCGGTGAGATGTGAACAGCCCCATGACGAAGGAGTGCCGGTGGTGAAAAAAGGAATTGTCGTTCTGTTAGCTCTGGCCGCCCTGTCCGGCTGCATCAGCAGAGAAGGCCGCACCTCGGGCATCATCGGCTGCCCGCCAGATGAAGTGAAAATCAGCAACGAGCAAACGCAGTTCCAAACGATCACCTGGCAGGCCACTTGCCGTGGCAAATCGTTCTACTGCACGGGTGACTCCGGTGGCGGAACGACTTGCGCCCCGCTGCTGGAAGCCAACTAGATCGGGAACCTCGCCTCAAACAGGGAAAAATATGGACGACTCGAAGCCGGAAACGTTTAGCGAAAGCCTAGGCAGAAGCCTTGGGCAGCTTTTCGCCATTTCCATGCATCAAGCTCGAGCAACGATGCAACTTGCGGAAGCAATCAAAGACGACCCTAATGTTTCCGAAGCAACGAAGCAGCGCGTTGAGGAAGCTACTCAGTGCATCGGCAGCATTGTTCGGATCATTGAAAACAGCATCGGGGGCGAAGGTGTACCGTCAGTAAAGGACTACGTAGGGATCACTGATGAATAACGTTGATAGCACCCTCGTTAATCGCTTGATCGATAACCTACAGAGGCAACTTGCATACACTGAGGGCACGGAGCCCCATACTGGGGGTAGAGAACCTCCCGGAGGAAGTGGTGTGGAAGCGCGCGTAGCAAAGCTTGAGTCTGACGTTGGTTATATCCGCCGCGATTTGGATAGCGTGGCAGGCGACATCAAGGACATGAGAAAAGACATGCGGGAGGATTTTCGCCTCCTCTTCGGCGCCCTGGTTGTTGTCGCCCTAGGCCTTGCCGGCATGATGGCCAAAGGTTTCGGCTGGTTGTAATCCAGCGCAGTAGTACCCAAGCCCGCCCCGAGCGGGCTTTTTTTACGCCTGTAGAATTTAGTTATCTAAATCTTTTCTTGACGCCTTTCGTTTAGTTTTCTAAATTATGCCTGTCGCTGGCTTTCACAGCAGCACAGGTAGCGATGAACCGGCCTCAACGGTTCAGAGGGATGGCAACTGTCCCAGGGTGCGCAGCGTAAAGCCCCAAACAAGTTTTCCAGCGGACAGGGTCGCGGCTGGAGCTAACAACGGAATTTTTCACTTCTGCACCTGGCGACGGGTGCAGCGGGAAACCAACCGGAGCACGACCATGGATCAACCAGAAACAGCCACACCCGTGAAATGCACTTACTGCGGAAAGCCAGCAGACCCAGTCGTTCGCAGAAACATCATCGACCAGGCCTACGACAACAACCGCCGCAAGAAATATGTCCGCACCCGGGAGTTGCCCTTCTGCAGTCAGGAACACGGAAGCAACTACCAGATGGGCTGCGAAGGCTGAACAACTCCGCTCCACCTTTGCCCCGCTCACACCGGGGCTTTTTTCGCGTTCATCCGAAAGCACTTTCCCCCGTGCCCAACGGCAACCACCGGTGCGGCCAAGTGCTTCCGAATGAATGCCCACCGTGAGGAAAACCCATGCAACACGCAATCAGCCCGGTGGGCGCCGAATTGGCCCGCCATGAACGCTCACTGAGCCGCGACGAGTCGTTGCGCCGCGCCATTGAGAAACGGCTTGACCAAGTCACCGAGGAAATCGAGTGGCAGCAGCTTGAAGAAGTGATGGCCGAGGCGCCGCAAGCCCAGCGCAAAGAGTTCTGGTCCGCGCTGATCGATCTGCTGGAAGTGGAGCCCCGCTTTCTGCACCGCCGCAACGTGTCCCTGATCGCCGCACCGCTGCAAGAAGCGGTCGCCGTGGCGGTTGATACCCAAGTCAGAAAGGAGTTTGAGCAGTGAAACGACTTCACGAAGTTGCCGGCCGGACTCGCGCCAAGGCCCTGGAGTTGGCAGCCCGCTACGGCTACGGCCAACCGACATTCATTGAATACAACGGCACCGTGTGGGTGCTGCATTTTGAGGTGAAGAAATGATTGCAAGCGACCTGTACTTGAAGTTGACCGACCCGACCGGCGCCAAAGAGCCGGTCATCACCCACCACCGTGTTTGGGACGCCAAGCTGTTCATGCAGGCCCAGCGCGTTTTTGCACACCGAAAAAGGCGTCTACCCCCGCCGACGTTCGCCTGGCCACTCAGGCAACCGAAGCCGAATACCGCGAATTCATGGGTTACAAGGAGCGCGCAGCATGACCGATGTAGCCGTAAGACAACCGTTTAGCCTGGCGCCGCAGAACATCGACGAGGCTTTGCGCTTTGCCGATCGCCTCGCCGAGTCGTCCATCATCCCTAAAGACTTCGTGAGAAACCCCGGCAACATTCTTGTTGCCATCCAGTGGGGCATGGAGCTGGGCCTGCAACCCATGCAGGCGATGCAAAACATCGCGGTCATCAACGGGCGACCATCACTTTGGGGTGACGCGGTAATCGCCCTGGCGCGTAGCTCACCGCTTTGTGAATACGTGTACGAGAGCGACGACGGCGAGACGGCTACCTGCCGAGTGAAGCGCCGCGGCGAAGAGGAACAGGTGCGCACGTTCAGCATGGCCGACGCCAAGCTGGCCGGCCTGGTCGGTAAGGCCGGACCCTGGAGCCAGTACCCCAAGCGCATGCGCCAGATGCGCGCCCGGGCCTTCGCGCTGCGTGACGTGTTCCCCGATGTCCTGCGTGGTATGCCCGTCGCCGAAGAGGTGATGGACACCCCAGCCGAGCGCGAAATCAACCCGACTCGCCAGCCGGAAGCACCGAAAGAACTGCCGGCCTACCCCGACAGCAAGCTCGACGAAAACGCTGATAAGTGGCGGGTGATGATCAGCCAAGGCAAAGCGAGCCCTGAACACCTGATGGCCACCATCAGCAGCAAGTACACCCTCACCGAGGCGCAGAAAAGCCGCATTCGCGACCTCGCCCCCATCGAAGGAGAGTCCACCGATGAAAGTGCATAACGTCCAGCAGGGCACCGCCGAGTGGCACGCCCTTCGCGCCAATTACTTCACCGCTTCCGAGGCGCCCGCGATGATGGGCGTCTCGAAGTACATGAGCCGCAGCGATCTGCTGACGCAGAAGAAAACCGGCATCGTGCCGGAGGTCAGCGGCGCGGTACAGAACCTGTTCAACCTGGGCCACGCCACCGAAGAAAAGGCGCGCCCTCTCGTCGAAGAGCTGATCGGCGAAGAGCTGTTCCCCATCGTTGGCACCAGCGGCAACCTGCTGGCCAGCATGGACGGCGCCACGATGATGGGTGACACCCTCTTCGAACATAAGCTGTGGAACGAGCGGGTCGCGGCGAGCATCCGCATGGGTGAGCTTGAGCCGAACTACTACTGGCAGCTTGAGCAGCAGTTGTTGGTCAGCGGTGCCGAACGGGTGATTTTCGTTTGCTCGGACGGCAGCCGCGATAACTTCGCCCATCTGGAGTACCGCCCGGTCGCCGGCCGGCGCGAACAGTTGCTGGCTGGCTGGAAGCAGTTTGAAGAAGAGCTGGCCAGCTTCGCCCCGCAAGAAACCAAGGTCGAGGCTGTCGGCCTGTCGCCGGAGCAACTGCCGGCGCTGCGCGTTGAAGTAACCGGCATGGTGAAGGCTTCCAACCTGGCGGACTTCAAGCGCCATGCCTTCGCGGTGTTGGGCGATATCAAAACCGACCTGCAGAACGACCAAGACTTCGCCAACGCTGACAAAACCGTGAAGTGGTGCGGCGATGTCGAAGACCGGCTGGAAATGGTGAAGAAACAGATTCTTGGCCAAACCGCCGACATTGATCAGGTGTTTCGCACCATCGACGAAATCAGCGCGCAGACCCGAGCCAAGCGGCTGGAGCTGAACAAGCTGGTTGAGAGCCGCAAGAAGTCGATCCGCGAAGACATCGTCATTGGCGCCGCCAAAGAGTTGCAGGAGCACATCGACCAAATTAACGGCACCCTGGGCGGCAAGGTTCGCTTGCCTCGCGTGCAGGCCGACTTCGCCACCGCGATCAAGGGCAAGAAGACGGTTTCCAGCCTGCAAGAAGCTGCCAATACCGAGCTGATGCAGGCGAAAGTGGAAGCCAACCGAATCGCCGACGGCATTCGGGCGAACCTCAAAAGCCTGAACGAGCTGGCCATCACCCACCCGTTTCTGTTCCACGATGCTCAAGAGCTGGTGTTGAAGGCCAACGATGATTTGGTTGCACTGATCAAGGTCCGCATCAGCGAGCACGAAGAGCTTGAGCAGAAACGCCGCGAGGCCGAGGCCACCAAGCAGCGCGAGGCTGAGCAGTTGGCAGCAGATCAAGCAGCCAAGGTTGCGGCGGCCCAGGCGCCGGCGCCGGTGGAAGACACCAAGCCCGAGGTGCTTGAGCCAACGCCCGTTGTGCCTGTGGGCGTGGTCACCCAGGTTGTGCAGCAGGAACCCCAGGCTGCGGTCGACAACGGCCAGCGCATCAAGCTTGGCGACATCGGCGCCGCCCTCGGCTTCTCCCTGTCGGCTGACTTCCTGACCTCGCTGGGCTTTGAGCCGGTCGCCCGTGAGCGCTCCGCGCAGCTTTACCGCGCCAGCGACTTCCCGCGCATCTGCTCTGCGCTGGTCGCTCACATCCAGCAGGCCCAGCTAAGCCAAGCCGCCGCCTGATATGGGGGTGGCCATGGCCGCTGAATCCATCGAAGACATCTACGACCAGGTTGAAGAGTTCAGCGTGCTGCTTGCGGCCGCTGAGCTCCACGCCTCCGGCACGTGGGAAATCCAGTTCACCGAAGACATACGAGCCAACTTCAAGCGTTACGGCTCGCGCACCCACCTGAGCAACGCCCAGCGCGAAAAGCTGGAGCGCATTGCCAAACTCTGAGGTATCGCCCCTATGAAAATGGAACACCAAGCAATCATGGACAGCGCCCGCCGCCACGGCTGCATGCCCTCCGAGCTGGCCCACCAGCTATTGGTGCACGACATTGTCGAGTCCCAGTTGTTTGAGCTGCGCAACAGCACAGTGCCTTACGCCAAGTTGAGCGAAGAGGCGCAACAAGAGGTGATCGAGCGCATCACCCTCAAGGCGATTGATGCTGCTCATACCGTGGTCGCCATCATCAGCTCCCGCGACACCGTGGCAATCCCGGTCAAGGTTGCAGACTCTAAATTCAAGGAAAAAAGCATTGGCATCACCGCGACCGCTGATGCTCAGGACCCGAACCGGCACAGCCTGATCGACCTGGCCGGCAAGCTTTGCCTGCTGGTGGTGGCGCCAACTGATTACGAAGAAGGCTTGGACTTCATCAAGCCGGATCGCGATCAGCACGAATTGCCGCTGAGCGGCGCCGAGCTGGCTGCCGGCCTCGGCCTGCAACAGGATGAAGATACGAGCGCGTGGGGGCGTGATGACCCTCTGTATGTAGAGGCGGTGACGTTTGTCACCGAAAGCCGTCGAGCGTCGATTTCCGCTGTGCAGCGCAAGCTCAAGGTCGGCTACAACCGAGCCGCACGCCTGATCGAAGCGATGGAAGCGGACAACATTGTATCGGCGATGAACAGTAACGGTTCACGCGACGTGCTCATCCAAACCCACCCAGTTCCGCCAACGATGACGAGCAACCATCGATGCTCAATGACATGGGCGCCGAACCAACCCTGGAAGACGTAACCCGCCTCGTACGCGAAACCGGTGGCAACGTCGATGTTGACCTTCATGCAGCAACACCTCGCCGTCGACAGCGGCAAGGCCACCTCGCTGCTGTTCCAGCTCGTTGAAGCCGGCGTCATCGCTGTGGCGAACGGCGACGCAGAGAACAGCGCGGACTTCACCTACACCGTTCTCCCTGCCGCGTAAGCCAGCCCACGCAATCAAGCCGCCTTCGGGCGGCTTTTTCATGCCCCGCCGTTACGCGAAAGCGCCTTGCACCAGGGCGGTTTCCCGTGCCTGCAACCCAGGAACAGCCAATGGCCGCTTACTACAACGAAATCGACCCATACGCCGCGCAGTGGCTGCGCAACCTGATTGCCGCCGGCCACATCGCTGCTGGCGACGTAGACGAACGATCGATCGAGGATGTGCACCCTGATGACCTCAAGCCTTACACCCAATGTCATTTCTTCGCGGGCATCGGCGCCTGGTCACTTGCCCTTCGCCGGGCCGGCTGGCCAGATGATCGACCTGTTTGGACCGGTTCCTGTCCTTGCCAACCTTTCAGCTCGGCAGGCGAAGGAGCTGGGTTTGATGACCCCCGCCACCTCTGGCCATCGTTCCATTGGCTCATTAGCCAGCGCCGGCCTGCAATTGTCTTTGGAGAGCAGGTTGCGAGCAAAATTGTCGAGCCGTGGGTCGACCTCGTACACGCTGACCTGGAAGAAATGGGTTACGCCTTTGGGGCCATCCCGTTTCCGGCTGCGGGCGTCGGTGCTCCGCATATCCGCGACAGGCTCTACTGGGTGGCCAACGTGCACCGTCACGGACGCAAGCAGGGGTCATCAGTACGATCCATTCGCGAAAAACATGACGTTGAACATGGCGGTTCAGCGAGCATCGTGGCCAACGCCAACGCCAACGCCAACGCCAACGGCAAATGCCAAAGCCCAGGTCGAGACGGATCGCGGGCTGGAGACTCTGGGAGGGAAGGCCTTGCTGGCGGGCTGGCAGACCCCTGCTGCATCGGACGACCGGAGGGGCGGCAGTGGCATAAGCCCGGGCATGAGCGGCCAGAGCCTGGCGCAGATGGCGAAGGTATCAGGCTGGCCGACACCGAACGCGGGCACGGCACAGAGCTTGCGCGGCAATGGCCAGGATCCGGAGACACGCAAGGCGCAGGGACATCAGATAAACCTCAAGGATGCGGTTCGCTATGTGATTCACGACCAGCCGGCCCGGTTAACGGCTTCTGGGCAGATGCTGATTGGCTCTTCTGCCGGGATGGAAAGTGGCGGCCAGTTGAACCCGGCACATTCCCGCTGGCTAATGGCGCTACCTCCCGAGTGGGACGACTGCGCGCCTACGGAAACGCCATCAATGTTGAAGCGGCTACGCAGTTCATAGCCGCGTACCTCGAAAGCTAAACCCCACCCGCCTGACTCTTCCTTGCCCGACGCGGCCGGGCGGGCGGCGAGCACGAATTATCCCCTTAAACAACAGTCACGCCACCCCGGCGAGGTAACCCCGTGGACAACAACGTAGCGCTGATTTCCAACCTCAACCCCGTGCCACCAGCAGATCGCGTCGTGCACCTGACCAACTCGCGTCACCGCCGCATCTACATTGCCGGCCCGATGACAGGCCTTGCCGACTTCAACTTCCCCGCATTCAACGCTCAGGCTGAATCGCTGCGCGGGCTGGGCTACCACGTCGAGAACCCAGCAGAGCACGGCCACGTTGAGCACGCCGAATGGGCGGACTACCTGCGCTACGACATCGGCCGGCTCGTTACCTGCGAAACCATCTTTCTGCTGCCTGGCTGGGATAAGTCGAACGGCGCGCGGCTTGAGGTAAGCATCGGCAAGGCCCTGGGGATGGCGTTCATTCACGCCGTGGGCGCCATGTTCGTTTCCGATCTTGAGCCGACCGACCTTGAAATTCATCAGGCCGCCTATGCCAGCGCGTGTAACCGCGAGCATGAACTGCGGCTGCTGCTGGTGGAGCGGAACGAAACCATTGCCATTCTGCGCCAGCACAAGAACGAGTACATGGATGCGGCTGAGGAAACGCGCAAAGCCTTGCAGGCCGAACTGGCTGCGATGAGTGAGCAGAAGCCGGTTGCAGTTCTATATCCAGACGATACGACGCTGACTCGCAAGCAGTGCCAAAGCGATGAAGTTTTCGACATCTGCTGCAAGGCGCAAAAGCCGCTCTACGCCGCCCCGGTATCCGCCCCCAGTCAGGTTGCCGCTGAGGTTGTGCGACCAGCCGTGTCGCCTTCGTTTCCAAACGATAGCCGCTACACCTATTGCACAACCCAAGCGACCGAATGTGCCGGCTGTGGCGTTCGTAAGCATACCCCGCTGCGCGTTGATTGGATGGGCGGCTATGTGTGCCTGACCTGCATTGACAACCAATTAGATGGGCTGAATTCGGCGGAACCCGCTGAGGTTGTGCAGGTTCCGCGTGATGTTGCAAAAGAAGTTATTCAGGGCGTCGGCGTTCAGACTATGGATGGCTCGGTTATCTGCCACTTTTGCGCATCTGACGTAGAGCTTGATGGCGTCTGCGAGCACGACGAAGACTGCCCGGTGATCGTTATCGGCGCCCTACTCGCCACTAGCCAGGAGCGAGCCAAGTGCGACGGCAACCACGGCGGGCCACGCTGCTCCGATCCTGAGTGCTGGAATGACGAAGAAGTGCCGGTCGGCATCGACAGCGAGGGCGGCAGCCATGACTAACAAATTTTCATGGAGGCCGCTCACCGCAACCGGCCAGGCGCAGGTAGGCGACCAACTGCGATTCACCATCGGCGACAAGCCGTACAGCGAAACGGTAAAGGTGATCCTGAACGCAGGCACTGGGCTGGAAGAGCTGATCTACAACAAGCGCGCCAATTACTACTTGATCACCGCGATGGCCGTAGAAGGAAAGAGCAGCGCCAAAAACGTGATGGTCCGCAGTAAGGACGCACCAACGGGGAAATACGAGTTCATCTGCACCGAAAAGGTCGAGGACATCATCAGCGATGATGAGCTTGATGCGGCTTTTGCCAACTCAAACTTCGGCGACATGACCAAGCGTGAAGTGGTACGCCTGGGCGTGCTGAAGTGCATGGCAGGTTATCGGCAGGGCTATACGTCGAAGACCATCGGCCAGCAGCTCGGACTTATCTCGGCAGCGTATAACCTCACCCGCAAGGGGCGTGCCTACCTCTGGCTTGCATGCAAAAACGGAGGCGACGTATGAACCGCCCAGCCATGAAACCAGCCGACCGTAAGCAGCTCCGCGCCATGTCGGCCGAGCTTGTGCGCACGCCGGCGCCGGAGCCAATCAACAAGGTCATGTTCAACGAGGGCAAGCGAGACGCCGTCGACATCGCCAATGCTTGCAGGGCGCTGCTCCGGTCACCGGTTGGCCGTGGCTCACTCATCAGCAAGCTGCGGGCAGCCAGCAAAGGCCGACCGCACAGCATCGTCAAAGGCTTCGAACACGTTATCGAAATGATCGAAACCGCCCCCTACTAAACCCCGGAGCAAACCATGTCAGCAGAACTGGCCGCGCCATCGCGGCCGGCAAAGCCGTGCGCCACTGCTTCCCCGCTTCATCCGGGGCGGCCAGGCGCCGGCGTATTTGGGAATGTGCCGCGCCGAGTTCGACAAGACGGTGCGGCCCCACGTGCGCGAATTCCGCATCGGTGAACGCGGTGTTGGCTATGACCGCGAAGAGCTTGACGACTGGGCGACCGCCTACGTGGAAGCGAACGCAATTGATAAACCCGGCACCTCGCGCCCACAATCGGCCGGCAGCGAGCGCCAAAAAGGAGAATCCCAATGGCGCGGAAAACGATTACCGGCCTCAGCCAAAGGAACGGAATCTGGCACATCGACAAGAAAATCAACGGTGAAAGACTTTACGAAAGCACTGGAAGCAGTGACCGGCAGGAAGCAGAAACCTACTTGATTCACCGGCTGGAGCAGTTGCGGCAGCAGAAGATTTACGGCGTAAGGCGGGTTCGGATTTGGAGGGAGGCGGCTACCCGCTTCCTGATCGAGTTCGCCGAACAGCCATCAATCAAGCTGTCGGCGCATCACCTGTCCCAGCTCGACCCGTTTATTGGAGACATGCCACTGACGCACATCGATGACGAGGCCCTGGCCCCGTTCATCAAGGATCGCTTGGCAGACAAGGTGCTGCCCTGCGGAAAAGTGCAGAAGGGTGCGAGCAATCGCACTGTGAACATTTCCATTGAGCGGGTTACGCGGATTTTGACGTTGTGTGCCAGGAAGTGGCGAGACGAGGACCGGCGACCTTGGTTGGACACCGTGCCGATCCTCAAAAAGCTTGAGGAAAAGAAGGCGAGTCGCAAGCCCTACCCCATGTCGTGGGATGAGCAAGCGATTCTGTTTGGCGAGCTGCCGGCGCATCTGGTGCCGATGGCCTTGTTCAAGGTGAACACAGGCTGTCGGGAACAGGAAGGTCTGCAAACTGCGGTGGGATTGGGAAATTGCGGTGCCGGAACTGGGCACCAGTGTTTTCCTGATACCGCATGACTTCGGCGGCAGGAATGAGCGGTCTGGTGTGAAGAACGGCGACGAGCGCTTGGTTGTGTTGAACAAGGTGGCAAAGCTGATCATCGATCGGCAGCGCGGCAACGGTTCGGAGTGGGTGTTTCCGTACAAGGGAACGCCACTGCACCGCATGAACGACACGGCCTGGAAGAAAGCGCGGGTGAGAGCAGCGAAACTCTGGCAGGAGAACAACCTTCGCCCTGCTCACCCTGGCTATCTGTCGATCCGCATTCACGACCTCAAGCACACGTTTGGTCGTCGCCTTCGGGCTGCAGGTGTGACAGAGGAAGACCGCAAATCGTTGCTCGGCCACAAGAACGGCAGCATCACCAGCCACTATTCAGGCGCTGAGCTTGAGAAGCTGATTGAAGCCGCAAACATGGTATCAGCTACCGATTCACGAGGGCCGGTGCTGACGATTTTGAAAAGGAAAACGGGATGAAAACCGAGGGAGTCACGCAAAAGTCACGCACATGAAAAAGGCCAATGCGCGAACATTGGCCTAAGTCGTTGAAATATATGGTCGGGACGGAGTGATTCGAACACTCGACCCCTAGCACCCCATGCTAGTGCGCTACCGGACTGCGCTACGCCCCGACGGTACAGCTTTATTTCTTCCAAACTGCTCGAAAGCGGGGTGGACTATACACTAAGCTTTTGAAATAACGGAAGTTTTCTAGCGAAATCGATTACTTACGCAACACCAGCAAAACTTCTTCTAACTCTACAATCATCTGGCGGATCAGCTGCTTGTACTGAGTGGTGTCGTCCTTAGCTTCATCTCCGGATAACCGCTGCCGCGCTCCTCCGATTGTGAAGCCTTGCTCGTCACAAGAGAGCCCGAATCTGCCTAATCATCAGCACATCCTGTCGCTGGTAGTACCGCCGATTGCCGCGTCGCTTTATAGGGTTGAGCTGGGTAAATTCCTGCTCCCAGTAACGCAACACATGCGGCTTCACCGCACACAGCTCGCTCACTTCACCAATAGTGAAGTAGCGCTTGCCGAGAATGGGCGGTAACTCGTCGTTATGACTTGGTTCCAGCATAAGCCTCAACTCTGGCCTTTAATTTTTGCCCGGGGCGGAATGTGACCACGCGTCTTGCCGTGATCGGAATTTCTTCCCCTGTTTTCGGGTTCCTGCCAGGTCGCTGACGCTTATCGCGCAAGTCGAAATTGCCGAAACCGGACAACTTCACTTGCTCATTAAGCTCTAGCGCCTGACGGATTTCCTCAAAAAACAGCTCCACAATTCCTTGGCTTCCCGTTTATTCAGGCCTAGCTCTTCGTACAGACGTTCGGCCATTTCAGCTTTCGTCAGAGCCCCCATACGCTACTTCCTTAACGTGGCGTTGAACCTTTCTTCAAGCGAGGCAAGGATATTCTGAGTTGTAGTGCTCACCTCTTCATCATTAGGAGTGCGTGATGGATGTTGCCAGGTCAAGCCGACCGCCAAGCTTTTTCTATGCGGATCAATACCTTTACCGTGATACACATCAAATAGCTTAAGGTCCGTTAGATACTCGCCCGCCGCCTCGCGAATTGCGCCGAGTACCGCATCGGCAGCGATGCTTTGGTCGACAAAAAGTGCCAGATCGCGGCGCACTTCAGGGAAGCGCGAAAGCTCGTGGAATTTGGGTAAAAGACCCTGCGCAACTTCAGCCAACACCAGCTCGAACAGGAAAAGCGGGTTGATCAATGCCGAGGGGTTTTCGCCAACTCAGGATGAAGCGCACCGATATAACCAACCAATTGGCCATCTCGCTCAACCCGCGCGGTCTGGCCTGGATGCAGTGCCGGATGCTCGCCCGCAGCAAAATTGAACGCACCTTGGGCGCCGAGAAGCCCAGTAGTGCTTCAACGTCAGCTTTCACATCATAGAAATCGACCGTATCACGACCGTGGGCCCACCCTTCGGCCAGACGCGAGCCGCAAATTACGCCGGACAACATGGCCTCTTGCCTCAAGCCGTCAAGCTGCCCCACGAAACGCCAAGCCACTTTCGAACAAACGCACGCGTGTTTGCTGACGATTCAGGTTGTGCTGAACGGCTTTGACCAAACCTGGCCAGCGAGAAACGCATTGCTGCCATATCCGAAGAAATGGGATTGGCCAACATCAGAGGCTCTACGCCGGGAGTGAACAATGCGAACTGCTGAGGATCGATGAAGCTGTAGGTGATCGCTTCCTGATAACCGCGAGCCACTAACAACCGACGCAGCGCCGGCAGTTCGGCTCTTGCCTCGGCTTTAGGTTGTGGCGCCAGGCGCGCTTGCGGGTAGCGAACCGGAAGACGGTTGTAACCATACAGACGCCCCAACTCTTCGATCAGGTCAACCTCGAGACTAATGTCGAAACGATGACTCGGAACGACTACGGACCACTGCCCCGCTGCTGAATTGCTAACCTGCAAGCCCAACGCCGTCAGCAGGCGCTCGATCTCTCCGCCATCCATTTCCATGCCAAGCATCTGATTCACGCGCTCAGCGCGAAGTGTGACGTTTGCCGTAGTTGGCAATTCTTCGCGGCTGACAACCTCGACTATCGGGCCGGGTTCACCGCCGACTATCTCGAAGTAGCAGACCTGTAGCGCGCTCCATCGCCTCACGGGCAAGGTTCCAATCGACGCCGCGCTCGAAGCGATGCGAGGCATCGGTGTGCAAACCGTAGGACCGCGCCTTACCGGCAACGGCGATCGTGTCGAAGAACGCACTCTCCAGGAACAGATCGCGCGTACTGGTTGCGACGCCACTGTGCTCGCCACCCATAACACCAGCAATCGCCAACGCGCGCTGGTGATCGGCAATGACTAGAGTGTCAGCTCGCAGCGCCACTTCCTGACCGTCCAGAAGAACCAGCTTTTCGCCCTCCTCGGCCATACGTACCCGAATTCCGCCTTGGGCTCGAGTTCAAATCGAACGCGTGCATCGGCTGTCCGAGTTCCAACATCACGTAGTTCGTGATGTCTACGGCAGCATCAATGCTGCGAACATCGGAGCGACGCAGGCGCTCAACCATCCAGAGCGGCGTCGGCTTGCTCAGGTCAACATTCCGGATAACGCGACCGAGGTACCGCGGACAGGCTTTTACAGCAGAAACCTCGACGGGAATCGTCTGTTCGTGAACAGCTGGAACAAGCGCGACTGCAAGACGACTGACGGGTGTGTCGTACAACGCGCCGACTTCCCTCGCCAATCCGGCAAGCGACAAGCAGTCGCCGCGGTTGGGCGTGAGATCGACTTCTATACTGGCGTCGTCCAGACCGAGGTAGGCGCGCACGTCTTGGCCAACTGGCGCATCAGCTGCCAGCTCCATCAGACCGCTGCTGTCATCGCTGATTTGCAACTCAGATGCCGAGCAGAGCATGCCGTAAGACTCGACGCCTCGCAGCTTAGCTTTTTTGATTTTGAAATCGTCCGGCAGCTCAGCGCCGATCATGGCGAAAGGCACTTTCAGTCCTGCTCGCACATTTGGCGCGCCGCACACGACTTGAAACGTCTCTACGCCATTGCTGACCTGGCAGACGCGAAGCTTGTCTGCGTCGGGATGCTGCTCGGCGCCAAGGACCTCGCCAACCACAACACCACTGAATACGCCGGCGACCAACGAAACGCTGTCGACCTCAAGCCCGGCCATGGATAGACGCGCTATTAACTCATCACGGGAAACCGACGGGTTTACCCAACTACGCAGCCACTGTTCGCTGAATTTCATTCTGCTCTTCTCCTAAAAAAACGTTAACGGGCAAGCGACCTAGCGAAATTGCGCGAGGAATCGCAGGTCGTTGTCGAAGAACAGACGCAAGTCGTTAACGCCATAACGCAGCATGGCCAGACGTTCAACTCCCATACCAAACGCGAAGCCCTGATATTTCTCGGGGTCGATGCCGGACATGCGCAACACATTCGGGTGAACCATGCCGCAGCCCATAACCTCGAGCCAGCCGGTTTGTTTACATACACGGCAACCTTTACCGCTGCACATCACGCACTGCATGTCGACTTCAGCGGAAGGCTCGGTGAACGGGAAGAAAGAGGGACGGAAACGCACGCCGAGGTCTTTCTCGAAAAACACTCGCAGGAACTCTTCGATCGTACCTTTCAGGTCGGCGAAGCTAATGTCCTGATCGACCAGCAGCCCTTCAACTTGGTGAAACATCGGCGAGTGCGTGATATCGGAGTCGCAACGGTAAACCCGGCCCGGGCAGACGATGCGGATCGGTGGCTGCTGGGATTCCATGGTGCGCACCTGGACAGGCGAGGTGTGAGTGCGCAGCAACATGTTGGCGTTGAAGTAGAAGGTGTCATGCATTGCCCGCGCCGGGTGATGGCCGGGAATGTTGAGCGCCTCGAAATTATGGTAGTCGTCTTCGACCTCAGGACCTTCGGCAATGCCGTAGCCAATACGAGTGAAGAATTGCTCGATGCGCTCAAGCGTGCGCGTGACAGGGTGCAGCCCTCCAGAGGACTGACCGCGACCTGGCAAAGTTACGTCGATAAACTCAGCAGCAAGCTTCGCGCTCAGCGCGGCCTGCTCGAGCAAATCCTTTCGACTGTTGAGCGAGTCTTGAACGCGATCCTTGGCGGCGTTGATCAACGCACCGACCTTGGGACGATCCTCTGCAGACATATTCCCCAGGCTTTTCATCACCTGAGTCAATTCGCCTTTCTTGCCGAGATACAAAACCCGGATCTGCTCCAGGGCATTGACGTCTTCTGCGCGCTGAACGGCCTCTAGTGCTTGAGAGACCAGCGCATCCAGGTTTTCCATTTACAGACTCCAGATACGAAATAGGGGAAGAGCTTGAAGGCTCTTCCCCTATTGGTGACGTTTAACACCGGGCAAGCCCGGTGATTGTCGGGGACTTAAGCCAGAACGGCTTTCGCTTTCTCGACAATCGCAGCAAACGCCGCTTTTTCGTTCACTGCCAGATCAGCCAAAACCTTACGGTCGATCTCGATCGCTGCCTTTTTCAAGCCAGCGATGAAACGGCTGTAGGACAAACCGTTGATGCGGGCGCCAGCGTTGATACGGGCGATCCACAGAGCACGGAATTGACGCTTTTTCTGACGACGGTCGCGGTAGGCGTACTGGCCTGCCTTGATTACCGCTTGCTTGGCAACGCGGAACACGCGTGAGCGTGCGCCATAGTAGCCTTTAGCGAGTTTCAGAATTTTTTTGTGACGACGGCGAGCAACAACGCCACGCTTAACACGAGCCATGAGTAACTTCCTCTAATTCTTGACCGAAATTAACGAACGCGCAGCATGCGCGCGACCTTTGCCACGTCAGACGGATGCACCATGGTGCTGCCGCGCAGATGACGCTTACGCTTGGTCGACATTTTGGTCAGGATGTGGCTCTTGAAAGCGTGCTTGTGCTTGAAACCGGTAGCGGTTTTCAAGAAACGTTTAGCTGCACCGCTTTTGGTTTTCATTTTTGGCATGTTCGGATACTCCGCATTCAGTTGATAAACATAACCGCAAGGCCTGCCGTGCCCTGGTGGTTATTTCTTCTTTTTGGGGGCGATGACCATGATAAGTTGGCGTCCTTCCATCTTCGGGTGCTGTTCAACGGTGCCGTATTCAGCGAGGTCACCTTCAACCCGCTTCAACAACTCCATGCCCAGCTCCTGATGCGCCATCTCACGACCGCGGAATCGCAATGAAACCTTGGCCCTGTCCCCATCACTAAGGAAACGTACCAGGTTGCGTAGTTTTACCTGGTAATCCCCTTCTTCCGTCCCTGGACGAAACTTAATTTCTTTTACCTGAATCTGCTTCTGGTTTTTCTTCGCTGCGGCAATCTGTTTCTTCTTTTCGAAGATCGATTTGCCGTAATCCATTACGCGGCAGACCGGTGGAAACCGCATCAGCGGAAATCTCTACCAGGTCCAGCTTGGATTCTTCAGCGATTCTAAGCGCTTCATCAATCGAGACGATGCCAATTTGCTCGCCGTCAGCGCCAATTAACCGAACCTCGCGTGCCGAGATATTCTCGTTGATCGGGGCTTTCGGTGCAGCTCGTTTATCTTGTCTCATTTCACGCTTAATAATAATTACTCCGAATCTTGGCGACCACGCCGGGAAACCGCTTGCGTAAGAAATGCTGCGAATTGGGCGACGGGCATGGAGCCCAGATCTGCGCCTTCTCGCGTACGCACAGCGACAGTTTGCGTTTCAACTTCCCGATCTCCGATAACTAGGAGATAAGGAACCTTGAGCAAAGTATGCTCGCGGATTTTAAAGCCGATTTTTTCGTTTCTCAAGTCAGACTTGGCACGGAACCCGCTTTGATTGAGTGTTTTTTCAACTTCACGCGCAAAATCAGCCTGCTTGTCGGTGATATTCAAAATTACAGCCTGGATGGGCGCCAGCCAAGCCGGGAATGCACCTTCGTAGTGCTCGATTAACATCCCGATAAAGCGCTCAAACGAACCGAGAATCGCGCGGTGAAGCATAACCGGGTGCTTGCGGCTGTTGTCTTCGCTCACGAACTCCGCACCCAGACGAACAGGCAAGTTGAAATCGAGCTGCAACGTGCCGCACTGCCAAACGCGGCCGAGGCAGTCTTTCAGCGAAAATTCAATTTTCGGCCCGTAGAAGGCGCCTTCGCCTGGCTGCAAATCATAGGGCAAACCGGCGCTTTCAAGTGCCGACGCCAACGCCGACTCAGCGCGATCCCACAACTCATCCGAACCAACGCGCTTCTCAGGACGCGTCGACAGCTTGAGCTGGATATCGGTAAAACCGAAGTCTGCGTAAACGTCGAGAGTCAACTTGATGAACGCAGCGGATTCTGCCTGCATTTGCTCTTCAGTACAGAAGATGTGCGCGTCATCCTGAGTGAACGCCCGGACTCGCATGATGCCGTGCAGCGCACCCGACGGTTCGTTACGGTGGCAAGCGCCGAACTCAGCAAGACGCATCGGCAGCTCGCGGTAGCTTTTAAGCCCTTGGTTAAACACCTGCACATGGCACGGGCAGTTCATTGGCTTGATGGCATAGTCACGACTTTCCGATTCGGTCGTGAACATGTTTTCCGCGTAGTTCGCCCAATGCCCCGACTTTTCCCACAGACTGCGATCCACAACCTGCGGCGTCTTGATTTCGAGGTAGCCATTCTCGCGCTGAATCTGGCGCATGTACTGCTCAAGCACTTGGTAAAGCGTCCAGCCGTTAGGGTGCCAAAACACCATGCCCGGCGCTTCTTCCTGGGTGTGGAACAGATTCAGGCGTTTACCGATTTTGCGGTGATCGCGCTTTTCTGCTTCTTCAATACGCTGAACATAGGCGGCCAACTGCTTCTTATCGGCCCACGCGGTGCCATAAACACGCTGCAATTGCTCGTTCTTTGCGTCGCCGCGCCAGTAAGCGCCGGACAACTTGGTCAGCTTGAACGCTTTAAGGAAACGCGTGTTCGGCACGTGCGGACCGCGGCACATGTCAAGGTATTCCTGGTGATAGTAGAGACCCATTTCCTGGGTATCAGGCATGTCATCAACCAGACGCAATTTGTACTCTTCGCCGCGCGCGGTGAATTCAGCGATTACCTCCTGCACGAGGGGTCATCTTCTTGACCACGTCGTATTCGGTATCGATCAGTTGATGCATACGCGCTTCAATTGCCGAAAGGTCATCGAGCGTAAAAGGACGCTCATAGGCGATGTCGTAATAGAAGCCTTCCTCGATCACCGGACCGATCACCATGCGGGCAGTGGGATACAACTGCTTAACCGCATGACCGACCAAATGCGCGCAAGAGTGGCGAATGATTTCGAGCCCCTCTTCGTCTTTCGGCGTGATGATCTGCAGGGTGGCGTCGCTGCTAATGAGGTCGCAGGCGTCGACCAGCGTGCCGTTGACCTTGCCGGCTACGGTGGCTTTAGCCAAGCCGGCGCCAATGGATTGAGCAACCTCGGCTACGGAAACCGGGTGATCGAACGAACGCTGACTGCCGTCGGGAAGAGTAATAACAGGCATGGCGCTTCCTCTCCTAGTGGTGACCCCTACCAAAGGTCACATGGGTTGGGATGAGCCAGTACGCGATCCGGCGGTGTACCCGCCTCACAGTGGCAGGAGCCCAAAGGCCGACCTGACCGAACCGCAGTCACTGGAGATTTGTGGACCTCGGATGCTTTCAGAAAGCCGCAGCCCTGACAAGCGCCCAATAAAAAAGGGTCACCCTAAGTGACCCTTTATATTTGGTAGGCACGATTGGACTCGAACCAACGACCCCCACCATGTCAAGGTGGTGCTCTAACCAACTGAGCTACGTGCCTGCAATGGAGGCGCATTCTACGGAGGCAGGTGGAAGAGTCAACTGTTTTCTCCCTAACTACCTGAAAAAGCGTATTTTTTACTGTTCGGGCCGGCGTTTTATATTTCCCACGGAGGCTAGCCGGGCATTTTTAACTCAGGTAGGATCGCCCGGTTCGTAAAAAATATAAAACAGAGAGTTGCAAGATGGCACACACTCCTTATCCGCAGTCTTACTACGCCGCATCGGCAAATGCCGCTCCCGCCAGACCCGAATTGGTAGGCGACGTAGAAACCGATGTCTGTGTAGTGGGTGCCGGATACACCGGCCTTTCAACCGCCCTCTTCCTCTTAGAACATGGCTTCAAGGTCACAGTCGTAGAAGCAGCCAAAGTCGGCTTTGGCGCATCGGGCCGTAATGGCGGCCAGATTGTTAACAGTTACAGCCGCGATATCGATGTCATCGAGCGCACTGTTGGCGCCAAGCAGGCCCAGCTCCTCGGACAAATGGCCTTTGAAGGCGGCCGCATCATTCGTGAGCGCATCGCGACTTACAACATCCAGTGCGACTTAAAAGATGGCGGGGTTTTCGCAGCCATCACGAAAAAGCAGATGGGCCATCTAGAGTCGCAGAAAAACTTTGGGAACGTTACGGCCATACCCAGCTTGAGCTGATGGACGGCGCGCGCATCCGCGAAGTGGTAAATACCGAGAACTACATCGGCGGCATGCTCGACATGAGCGGCGGGCACATCCACCCGCTAAACCTGGCGCTCGGCGAAGCGGCTGCGGTCGAATCCCTGGGCGGCATCATTTATGAGCAAACGCCTGCCACACGCATCGAACGCGGCGCCAACCCAGTGGTGAACACACCGCAAGGCCGAGTGAAGGCTAAGTTCATTGTTGTTGCGGGCAACGCTTACCCTGGAGCAATTTGATTCCCGAACTGTCGGCCAAGTCGATGCCGTGCGGCACGCAGGTTCTCACCACAGAACCGCTCAGTGACGAAGTCGCCCGCAGCCTGCTACCCCAGGATTACTGCGTTGAAGACTGCAACTACCTGCTCGACTACTACCGCCTCAGTGGCGATAAACGCCTTATCTTCGGCGGTGGTGTGGTCTACGGCGCCCGCGACCCAGCCAACATCGAAGCCATCATTCGGCCGAAGCTGATCAAAACCTTCCCGCAGCTGAAGAACGTAAAGATCGACTACGCCTGGACCGGCAACTTCCTTCTGACCTTGTCGCGCCTTCCGCAAGTAGGCCGCCTGGGCGACAACATCTATTACTCCCAGGGTTGCAGCGGCCACGGTGTTACCTACACCCACCTGGCCGGCAAGATTTTGGCCGAGTCGCTGCGTGGTCAGGCCGAACGCTTCGATGCGTTCGCCGGGCTTCCACACTACCCATTCCCAGGTGGCGAACTGATGCGCGTGCCATTTACGGCGATGGGTGCTTGGTACTACAGCCTGCGCGATAAGCTGGGCTTCTAACTTGAGCCACAAACAACAACGGCGCCCATCGAGGCGCCGTTTTTTTATCGCTTCGTTTTTTTCAGTGCGGCGCGCTTTTCAACGCTTCATAGGCATTGCTGGCCGCCAGTTTCTGACCGACCTGTTCAAGTTGCGACGCGGCCGCCATCCAGCGCTGGTGATCAACATTAGCCGGCAATTGCGCCGGCGCTTGGACCAGCACTGCCCAATTGCCAACCTCTTTCCAGGCCGACTCGAAACTCTTAAAGCTCATCACCAGACGGCGGCTCATGCCGGAGCGCAGCAGTAAACGCTGCTTGACCCGGTCATATCCCACCACCACGGCATACCGTGGCGACGAAACAAAGCTGCCATCGTCTATCCGAACCAACACAGGAAAGCCTGCAGAGACCTGCTCAAGCACATCGGCCAGTTGCGGAGACAATGGATACACCAGCAACCCATGTTCATTAACCACGCGCGTGAGATTTTTCTCGATCGTTGATTCCTGGCCGGGCAAATGCATTTTCTTCGCGACCAATCCCGGCGTGGTTACCACATTCTGCTGAGACAGCATTTCTGCCACCGCGCCTGGCGCACCTTCAAACGCGGTTTCGGCGAAAAACGGTACAGCGTTCAGCTCGACCCGCTCCGGCAAAGCACGCACTTGCGGCGCTACAGTCACCCGCGAGGAACAGCTGGCTACCAGCAGTAACACGCAACTTGTTAATAGTAAGAACCGCACTCTCGCCACTTGCACAGCTCCTAATTAATTAAAGAAAGGCCTAAATCATACCGCGCCGGCTACCAGCGCACTTAATCGCAGGCAAAGAAAAGCCCGGCCTAAGCCGGGCTTTTCTGAAACACCGTGCTAATTACCTAGCCTGGGCTTCAACTTCAGCTTCTACGCGACGGTTAACAGCGCGGCCAGCTTCGGTAGCGTTGTCAGCAACCGGCTTAGACTCACCGTAGCCAACAGCGTTAACGCGCTCGCCACCTACACCGTACTGGTTAACCAGAACTTCACGAACGGCGTTAGCACGACGCTCGGACAGTTTTTGGTTGTAAGCGTCAGACCAACGGAGTCAGTGTGACCTTCAACAGTTGTGGAAGTCGCTGGGTACTGATTCATGAAGTCAGCCAGGTTCTTGATGTCGCCATAGCTTTCTTCTTTGACTTTCGATTTGTCGAAGTCGAATTTCACGTCCAGTTCAACGCGAACAACTTCAGCAACGGCTGGGCAGCCATCAGCGTCAACAGTTACGTTGGCAGCGGTGCCTGGGCACTTGTCGACATTATCGCAAACGCCGTCGTTGTCGCTGTCCGAGCAAACTTCTAGAGCAGCAGCAGCGGCTACAGGCTCAGCTGCTTTCTTGCCGCCGCCGAAGTTCACGCCGATACCAACGCTTGGCGCCCACTCGGTGTCGCCTTGGTCGATGTTGTATTGAGCTTCAACGCCAGCACGGGCGTAGAAGTTCTCGGTGAAATACACCTTGGCACCGCCGCCCAGGTTGGCGAAGGTGGAGCCGTTACGACCGCCATTGCCATTCTGGCCAATGCTCTGGTCGGAGAAGCCGGCCGAAACGTAAGGGCGCAGCATGTCGCCAGGAGCGTTGAAGTGGTACAGCGCGTCCAGAGCGGTGTTCGAGCCTTTGATGTTGCGGCCGTCATCGCTGCGAGCGTTGTGAACTTCGTCGTAGCCCAGACGCAGTTCAACGTCGTCGGTCAGGAAGTAACCAACGGAACCGCCGAAGAGGTTGCCGTTGTTTTTGAAGTCACGAGCGCTGTCGAACATTTCTTTTTTCGCGAAGCCTTCGATTTCTACTGCACCTTGGCCTTGGGCCAACGCCTGAAGAGAGGAAGCAGCGATCAGCGAGCCGATAACAACGCCTAAGGTGTTTTTAAATTTCATCCGTAAATCCCTATCTTGGTGGTCAGTAAGTTGTCTGACAAACGCAAGACAACTCAGGCGGCGATTCTAACAGCAATCGCCTGGTCGGTTAGAGGTATTTCACCTAACTAAGTTTCGGTAACGCCGGAAAATTTTTCCCGCAACCGGTCGAGCGCTCTTTTATAACGCATCTTGGTAGCGCTCAAGCCCATATGCATGATGTCGGCGATTTCCTGAAACTCCAATTCAGCAACAAATCGGAGCACCAGAATCTCCCGATCTATCGGGTTTACATGGACCAACCAGCGGTCCAGCCCGCCGGGCTCTTGGGCTATGGGCGCCTTTTCTTCGGACGCTTCTTCCAAAGGATCCAAACTTAAAGCATCCAACAAACGCCTTTTTCGGCGCTCTTTGCGGTACTGGGTAATGCACTCGTTGTAGGTAATGCTGTAAAGCCAAGTCTTGAACTTTGACTTGCCTTCAAAATTCTTCAACCCATATAAAACTTTTAACATTACTTCTTGACAGACGTCGTCGGCATCCCGGTCGTTTCCGAGATAACGAGCACACACGTTAAATAGGGTTCGCTGGTAACGACGCATCAGCTCTTCATATGCCCGCGTAATGTGGAACAACTCCACATGCGCACGCGCCACCAGCTCTTCGTCCGAGAGCTCGCGGGGGTCATAACGGGACGATAGCGATTGAGCTTTATTCAAAACGAGTCGGGCCGGCAGTCTGGTGGATAGCCGCCAAGGCCCTGAACCTCAGGCAGTTCAGGATGGCGGCATACATTAGCAGGGATTGGCGCGTTAGCGACTGCTCACCCGTTGCTCAAGGATTTCGCGATTGGACAGCGAAACCAGCTCGCCGTCATCCGTCAGCAGGGTAGTTTTCACCGTACCGATTTCCTCGATCTGCCCTTCCACCTCACCCACCTTCAACTGCTGCCCCACCTCATACAGCTCTCGCACATAGATACCGGCGAGTATCTGCGCAGCGATGTCCCGACTGCCCAGGCCCAGCGCCAGTGCCACAGCCAGGCCAACCGAGATCAGCACGATTGCGATCACGTTGTTGAGCAAATCAGTTTTGACTTCGAGCTGGCCGATAGCGACCGAGATGCTGAGGATAATGACCAGGCCCTGAGCGATGCGGGCCAGACCATTGGCGTAATCCAGACCCACGCCATCCGCTGCACTGCGCACCAGACCACTGACCAGTTGCGCCAGCAAAATACCAATCACCAGCACCAGTGCCGCGCCAAACACTTTTGGCAGGTACAGCGCCAGCACATCCAGGGTTGCCGATACACGCTGCAGCCCCAGCGATTCAGCGGCCGAGACCAGAAAAACGAGCAGAACAAACCAGTAAACGATCTTGCCGATCAGCGCCGACACTGGCACTTGAATGCCTGCACGGCCAATCAACTTGGTCAGGCCAGTGCCTGCCATCAAGCGATCCAGGCCCACTTTGCCGAGCAGTTTCGACAGCAAGGTGTCGAGCAGCTTGGCGACCACAAACCCCAGCAACACCAAAATCAGCGCCACGAAGAGGTTGGGAATGAACACTGCAACCTTGGTCCACAGCGCAGCCATTGCCTCTTTCAGGCTTTGGGTCCAGAGATCGAGTTCCATGTTCAGTCAGCCTTCTTGGTCATACGAGCGGAGGAAGTGCGGCGCGATACCGGCGCGACATGATCAGAGCCTTTGTTCACGGCGATCATCAGCGCTTCGAGGCAACGCCCCATGAGGCCGAACAGGTCGCCGGCGCCCACTTGTCTATTGGCGGTTTTCAACACGCGGCCCAGGGTTGCGTCATCGTCGTGGCTGGTGGCCGAGGACTTGAGCAAATCTCGCAGGGATTGTTCGAATGGATCGTGCATGCGCACCTCAGGATTTCTCAGGGCTAGACGCGGGCTATTTTTGCCGGGTCACATCAAACCCAACGTAATCGGCGAAAAAGCCACCATTGTCCCAGCGCGACCGATGCCATCAGCACACACGCCAGAAGAAAACCGTACGGGCTTTCGGAACCCGGAATGCCGCCGACGTTGATGCCCAGCAGCCCGGTCAGAAAACTCATCGGCAGGAAAATACCGGTGATGATGCCGAAGCGGTACATGGTGCGGTTCATCCGCTCGCTCATGCGCCGGCTCTCGGTTTCCAGCACCAGCCCTACCCGCTCGCGAATCAACTCGAGCTCTTCGAGGTAGCGAGTCAGAAGGTTGTTCAGCTCGTTCCAGTAATCCGCATCGTCGCTGCAGAACCAGGGCAGCTTATTGCGGGTGAGTTGCGCATAAATGTCACGCTGCGGCGCTAGGAACCGACGCAAGCCGGCGGCGCGACGGCGGATATGCAGCATCTGCCCATGCTCCGGCGTAAAGCGCTCATCCGCATCGGCGCGCTCTTCCTGCGCATCGACCAGCTCGGACAAATCCATCACCAGCGCGTCCACCTTGCCGGTCATGTGCTGCGCGATATACAGCATCAGTTCCGAGGCGCTTTTCGGTCCTTTTCCGGCATCAAGTTCGGCAATCAGATCTTCGGTCGCATGCAAAGGCCGCAGTCGCAACGAGATCACGCGCTGGGCGGCAGCGAAAATTCGCACCGACACCATATCTTCCGGCTCGGCGCCCGGGTTGAGGTTCACGCCACGCAAAAACAGCAGCAGCTCATCGTTGGGCAAGGGAAGCAGACGCGGGCGGGTGTTCTCCTCCAGCAGCAAATCGCAGCTGAATTCGTTAAGACCACTGTCGGTGCGAAGCCAGGCGTGGGTATGCGGGTGACCGCGATCCCAATGCAGCCAAAGACTTTCCGCCGGCTCAAGCTGAATAACGTCGAGCTGCTGACGCGTAATGGCGCGCGCACCACCCTCGCCGTCCAGCACAAACGCGTGCACCAGGCCCCATTGGGCGTTGTCTTCCTCGTGCATTCCCTCGGCATTCCTTCTTTATTACTGCGGCGCGAGCCTAAAAGAAAAACCCGACTTGCGCCGGGTCTTATGGCCGTATCAGGACGGCATGCTGAGCGGTTGCGGAGAAACGATGATGCCGTTGTTGTCGGCGTACACGTACTCGCCCGGGCGGAAGGTGACGCCGCCGAAGGTCACCACCACGTTGAGGTCACCAATGCCGCGCTTGTCGGTTTTCATTGGGTGAGTGGCCAGCGCCTGCACGCCCAGTTCGGTTTGGGCGATGACGTCGACGTCACGGATGCAGCCGTAAATCACCAAGCCTTCCCAGCCATTTTTAGCCGCCTTTTCCGCGAGCATGTCGCCCAGCAATGCACGGCGCAGCGAACCGCCACCGTCCACCACCAGCACTTTGCCCTTGCCGTTCAGGTCGACCTGATCTTTAACCAGCGAGTTGTCTTCGAAGCACTTGATGGTGACGATTTCACCGCCAAACGAGTCGCGGCCACCGAAGTTGCTGAACATCGGCTCGACCACTTGCACCAACTCGGGGTACGCATCGCACAAATCGGGAGTGACGTATTGCATGGGAAAACTCCTGGTGAGGTTCTGGAAACCGCTGACTCAAATTTGGATACGGCGCCATCTTAGCCGTGTCACTGCAACGAAGAAACGCTCGGCGCAGGCGCTTCTTCAGGTTCCAACGCAGCGGGAAGGCGCAAATTGCGCAACCAGTGCTCGGCCAGCGGCCAGACCTCGGCCTGCGCCTGTTTGCTGACCAGCATCTCGACGTGCCCGAAGTCATCGCTGAAACCTTGCCGTTTGCCCAGGCAGACAAAGCGGCGCTGCTCGGAGCCGAACTGCTCCAGCAACTTACGGCAGCCCCACGCCGGGTCTTGCTCATCGCCGTCGGCAGTTACTGCCATTACGGGCACGTTGACCTCGGCCAGCCCTTTCCACCAGTCGTTTTTCTTCCCTTCACCAAAACGGCCAAACAGGCGGTGCCAGCGCAGGCTCTCGCGAATCAAGCCAACCGGCTCGTCCTCCGGGCCGCGCTTGAGGCGCGAACCAGAAATCACCGAAACGCCCTTGAGCAGCAAGCGTGCGCCCCACTCCACTGGCGGAATTTTCAGCGGCCAGTAAACGCGGCTGACCTGGCTGCCGAATAGCGCCACCGACGCCACGTCGTCTTCGCTCAGGTAATGCCCACCCAGTGCGGCGGCCAAGGTAATGCCGCCCAATGAATGGCCAATCCAGTGCGGCGCCTGCCCGCTCTGCTCGCGCACGAAAGCGGCAATGGCCGGCAAGTCGTAACGCGCGTAGTCGGCCACCGTGTTGTTGTTGTAGTCGAGGTTGCGTGGCGACAAGCCGTGGCCACGCATTTCGGCAATCCACACGTCGAATCCCGCGCGCGCCAGATACGGCCCCAAGCCAATGCACTTGGGCGAATACCAGAAGCGGCGGTTGGAAAAGCTGCCCGGAATCAGAATGACCGGCACGCCCCGGTCTTCACCGTGGTCAGCCATGCCCAAGCGGGTCAGCGCCAGCTCGACGCTGAAGTCCGGGCTGTTTGAGGGTTTGAGGCGATAAACATCCTCGCTGAGATCGCCACGAAACTCGGCGCTCATCAAGGCTACGGGAAACAGTTCACTGCTACTTTGCATGCGGATCGACTGACAGGAAAACTTGCAGAAAAAAGGGCGGGAAATATCCCCACCCTTCTTTTGTTTTGTACGTTTTGTTGGACTTCACCGCGCTCTGCTGAGAACGCGGGGAAACCCTAAGCGGCATCCAGGCCTGTTGACCTTCAGCCAGGAAGAACCAGGTTTCCAGCACGGAGTCCGGGTTCAACGACACGCTTTCAATGCCTTGCTCCATCAGCCACTTGGCCAGGTCCGGGTGGTCCGAAGGGCCCTGACCGCAAATGCCGATGTACTTGCCGGCTTTGTTGCAGGCCTGAATGGCGTTGGACAGCAGCTTTTTAACCGCCGGATTACGCTCGTCAAACAGGTGAGCGATGATGCCGGAGTCACGGTCCAGGCCCAGCGTCAGCTGAGTCAGGTCGTTGGAGCCGATGGAGAAGCCGTCGAAGAATTCCAGGAATTCGTCAGCCAGAATGGCGTTGGATGGCAGTTCGCACATCATGATGATGCGCAGGCCATCTTGGCCACGGGCCAGACCGTTGGCCGCCAGCAAGTCGATGACCTGGCTCGCTTCGCCCAAGGTGCGAACGAACGGCACCATGATCTCGACGTTGGTCAGGCCCATCTCATTGCGCACTTTTTTCAGTGCACGGCATTCCAGTTCGAAGCAGTCACGGAACGCTTCGCTGATGTAACGCGAGGCACCACGGAAGCCCAGCATCGGGTTTTCTTCTTCCGGCTCGTAGAGCTTGCCGCCGATGAGGTTGGCGTATTCGTTGGACTTGAAGTCCGACAACCGCACGATGACTTTCTTCGGCCAGAACGCCGCGGCCAAGGTGCTGATGCCCTCGACCAGTTTCTCGACATAGAAGCCAACCGGATCGTCGTAACCGGCGATGCGTTTGTCGACGCTGTCTTTGATGTCTGCCGGCAGACCTTCGTAGTTCAGCAGCGCCTTGGGGTGCACGCCGATCATACGGTTGATGATGAATTCCAGACGGGCCAGGCCGACACCGGCGTTAGGCAACTGGGCAAAGTCGAAGGCACGGTCCGGGTTGCCGACGTTCATCATGATTTTGAACGGCAGATCTGGCATGGCATCGACGGAGTTGGTGCGAATGTCGAAGCCCAGCTCGCCTTCGAAAATAAAGCCGGTATCGCCTTCAGCGCACGACACAGTCACGCCCTGGCCATCGACCAGCACTTGCGTGGCGTTACCGCAGCCGACCACTGCCGGAATCCCCAGTTCACGGGCGATGATCGCGGCGTGGCAAGTACGACCGCCACGGTTGGTGACGATGGCGCTGGCGCGCTTCATGACCGGCTCCCAGTCCGGGTCGGTCATGTCGGAGACCAGCACGTCGCCCGGCTGAACTTTATCCATCTCGGCGATATCGTTGATCACGCGCACTTTACCGGCGCCGATCTTCTGGCCAATGGCGCGGCCTTCCACCAGCACCTTGCCGGTTTCTTTAAGCAGGTAGCGCTCCATCACGTTGGCGGTGGTGCGGCTTTTTACGGTTTCCGGACGGGCTTGAACGATGTACAGCTTGCCGTCGTCGCCGTCTTTGGCCCACTCGATATCCATCGGGCGGCCGTAGTGTTTTTCGATGATCAGCGCTTGCTTGGCCAGCTCGGTAACTTCGGCATCGCTCAGGCAGAAACGGGCGCGGTCGGCGCGGTCGACATCGACAGTTTTCACCGACTTGCCGGCCTTGGCTTCGTCGCCATAGATCATCTTGATGGCTTTGCTGCCCAGGTTGCGACGCAGGATCGCCGGGCGGCCTTCTTCCAGGGTTTTCTTGTGAACGTAGAACTCGTCGGGGTTCACCGCGCCTTGCACCACGGTTTCGCCGAGGCCGTAGGCGCCGGTGATGAACACCACGTCACGGAAGCCCGACTCGGTATCCAGGGTGAACAACACGCCAGCGGTGCCGGTTTCCGAACGCACCATGCGCTGCACGCCAGCCGACAACGCGACCAGCTTGTGATCGAAGCCCTGGTGCACGCGGTAGGAAATGGCGCGGTCGTTGAACAGCGAGGCAAACACTTCCTTGGCAGCGCGGATCACGTTTTCCACGCCACGAATGTTCAGGAAGGTTTCTTGCTGGCCGGCGAACGAGGCGTCTGGCAAGTCTTCGGCGGTGGCCGACGAGCGCACGGCGACGGCCATGTTTTCGTTGCCGTTGGCCATGACTGCGAAGGCTTGGCGAATTTCGGTGTTCAAGCGTTCAGGGAATTCGGCTTCCATGATCCATTGACGGATCTGCGCACCGGTTTTGGCCAGGGCATTGACGTCATCGACATCCAGCGCGTCGAGCGCGGCGTGGATCTGGGCGTTGAGGCCGCTCAGTTCGAGGAAATCACGGTAGGCTTGGGCAGTGGTTGCGAAACCACCGGGGACCGAGACGCCAGCGCCTGCGAGGTTACTGATCATTTCGCCGAGGGATGCGTTCTTGCCCCCCACGTGCTCCACATCATGGACGCCGAGCTTATCGAGGGAAACTACGTATTCAGCCAAGGTGATCTCTCCACTAACGGTGTTGGACTAGCTCAGACCCTATTTACTCTCACGCTTTGCCGCACCTTGGTGCCGCTCCCTGTGACGGTGGCCTGGCCCTGGAAAATAAGTAACAATGCCAACCGGCATGGCTTCGATCAAATGGGGCCTATGATAGCCAAGAATCATCCTTAGCTTAAGGCCCTCGGTGCAAATGAAACGAACCGCTTTCTTCATCTCCGACGGCACCGGCATCACGGCCGAAACGCTTGGCCAAAGCCTGCTGGCGCAGTTCGAGAACATCACGTTCCACAAGCTCACGCGCCCCTACATCGACACCGTAGAAAAAGCGCGGGCGATGGTACAGCAAATCAATAATGCGGCTGAGAAAGACGGCGTTCGCCCGATCATTTTCGACACCATCGTCAACCAGGACATCCGCGATATTCTCGCCAAGTCCGATGGCTTCATGATCGACATCTTCTCGACCTTTCTCGCTCCCCTCGAACAGGAACTGACGTCGCACTCGTCCTATTCGGTGGGCAAGTCCCATTCCATCAGCCACAACTCCAACTACATGGAGCGTATCGAGGCCGTTAACTTCGCCCTCGACAACGACGATGGCGCCCGCACGCATTACTACGACAAGGCCGACCTGATTCTGGTCGGTGTCTCGCGCTGCGGTAAAACCCCAACCTGCCTATATATGGCACTGCAATATGGCATTCGTGCAGCCAACTACCCGCTGACCGAAGACGACATGGAGCGCCTGCAATTACCCAACGCGCTCAAGCAGTACAAAGACAAGCTGTTCGGCCTGACCATCGACCCCGACCGCTTGACCGCCATTCGCAACGAACGCAAGCCCAACAGCCGTTACGCCAGTTTTGCCCAGTGCGAGTTCGAAGTGCGTGAAGTCGAACAACTGCTGCGCCGGGAAAACATTCCGTACATCAATTCCACGCATTTTTCCGTGGAAGAAATCTCCGCCAAAATCCTGGTGGAAAAAGGCGTTGAGCGGCGCTTGAAATAGACGCCGCTGAAACAGACCCGCTACAGCGAAAAAGGTGCACATTCGATGACGCTAATGGACTGCTTGTTGTTTGCACCGATCGCCGTAGCGATTGCCCTGACGCCTGGGCCCAACAATTTCTGCGCACTCAACAACGGTATTCGTTATGGCGTCGGCACTGCGGTGGCCGCCACCGTGGGCCGCAATGTGGCCTACGCGATCTTCCTGGCGATTTCCGCCGTTGGCCTTGGGGCCATGTTGCTGGCGTCGGAAACCGCGTTCACCGTGTTGAAGTGGCTGGGCGCGGCTTACCTGCTTTACCTCGGCATTCGCGCCTGGCGCAGCCGTGAATTCAGCGGTCTGGATCTGGCTGAAAGCAGCGTAGCAGACGGCGCGGCGGGCGGCAGGAGTGTGACGCGCCTGATGCTTCAAGAGTTCCTCGTCGGCATCAGTAACCCCAAAGCCATTCTGCTGTTCGCCGCCATCTTCCCGCAGTTCATCAAACCCGATTTGCCCACCACCGAACAATTTGTGTACCTGGGCGGCACGTACCTGTTGGCCGAGTTCGTGGCCTCCATGGTGTACGGCCTGTTCGGGCGGCAGATTCGCCGGCTGATCAAGACCCCCACCGGGGCGCGGCGGCTGAACAAAACCACCGGGGCGTTTTTCATGGGCGCCAGTGGGGTGTTGTTGAGCACTACGCATCATTGATGGTTTCGCGTTAGCCCCGTTCGCCAGCAAGCTGGCTCCTACAAAGCCGGATGCCTTCCACCTGTAGGAGCCAGCTTGCTGGCGAAACACGGCTAGAAACTCCCTTCCGGCACCCGCACCCAGCCTTCCATCAACACCCGCGCACTGCGGCTCATGATGGCTTTCTTCACCACCCACTCCCCATTCACCTGCTGCGCCTCGGCGCCGACGCGCAACGTGCCCGACGGATGCCCAAAGCGCACCGCCGTGCGCTCACCGCCGCCCGCCGCCAGGTTCACCAACGTGCTGGGAATCGATGCCGCAGTGCCAATGGCCACCGCCGCCGTGCCCATCATGGCGTGGTGCAGCTTGCCCATGGACAGCGCGCGCACCAGCAAATCAACGTCGCCCTTGGCCACGGTTTTGCCGCTCGAAGCGCGGTAGTCCTGCGCGTTGGCAACAAACGCCACCTTGGGGGTGTGCTGGCGGGTCAGTGCTTCTTCCGGGCTTTTGATCAGGCCCATGCGCAGCGCGCCGGCCACGCGAATGGCTTCGAAACGCTCAAGCGCGGCGGGATTGGTGTTGATGTCTTCGCGAAGTTCGGTGCCGGTGTAGCCGATGTCCTCGGCATTCACGAACACCGTGGGAATACCGGCCGTGATCATCGTCGCCTTGAAGGTGCCGATACCCGGCACTTCCAGATCGTCGACCAGGTTGCCCGTGGGAAACATCGAGCCGCCCGCCTCGCCGTCGTCCGACGGGTCGAGAAACTCCAGCACGATTTCCGCTGCGGGGAAGGTCACGCCATCCAATTCGAAGTCGCCGGTTTCCTGAACCTGACCGTTGCTTACCGGCACATGGGCGATGATGGTTTTCTGGATATTGGCCTGCCAGATGCGCACCACGCACACGCCGTTTTCGGGAATGCGCGCGGGGTCGACCAACCCGGCATGCAGCGCAAACGCGCCGGCGCCGGTGGAAAGGTTGCCGCAGTTGCCGCTCCAGTCGACGAACGCTTTGTCGATGGAAACCTGGCCGTAGAGGTAATCCACGTCGTGATCCGGCTGCGTGCTTTTCGACAAAATCACGCACTTGCTGGTACTCGACGTGGCGCCGCCCATGCCGTCAATCTGCGCCGCATACGGGTCGGGGCTGCCGATCACGCGCATAAACAAACGGTCGCGGGCCGTGCCCGGCACCTGGCAGCTTTCCGGTAAATCTTGCAGGCGAAAGAACACGCCTTTACTGGTGCCGCCACGCAGGTAGGTGGCGGGGATTTTGATTTGTGCTGGGTGAGGCATACATCGAGTCCTCGATAGTTGGAGCATTCCTTCTCCCTCAGGGAGAAGGTGCCCGAAGGGCGGATGAGGGATGTCGTAAACCAAACCCTCACCCCAACCCTCTCCCAGAGGGAGAGGGAGCTAGCCTGTTTTCACGCCACCGTCGCTTCCAGGAAGTCCTTGGCAAAGCGCTGCAACACGCCGCCCGCTTCGTACACCGACACCTCTTCCGCCGTATCCAGGCGGCAGGTCATCGGCACTTCGAGGCGTTCGCCGTTCTTCCGAGTGATAACCAAGGTCAGCGTGGCGCGCGGGGTGCGCTCGCCGATCACGTCGTACACCTCGGTACCGTCCAGGCCCAGGGTCAGGCGGTTGGTGCCGGGTTTGAACTCCAGCGGCAACACGCCCATGCCCACCAGGTTGGTGCGGTGAATGCGCTCGAAGCCTTCGGCGGCAATCGCTTCCACGCCCGCCAGCCGCACACCTTTGGCCGCCCAGTCGCGCGACGAGCCCTGACCGTAGTCGGCGCCGGCCACGATAATCAGCGGCTGCTTGCGCTCCATGTAGGTTTCGATGGCTTCCCACATGCGGGTGACCTTGCCGTCCGGCTCAATGCGCGTCAGCGAGCCCTTCTTAACCTGCCCGTCCACCACGGCCATTTCGTTGACCAACTGCGGGTTGGCAAAGGTGGCGCGCTGGGCGGTCAGGTGGTCGCCACGGTGCGTGGCGTAGGAGTTGAAGTCCTCTTCCGGCAAGCCCATTTTCGCCAGGTATTCGCCAGCCGCGCTGTCCAACAAAATGGCGTTGGACGGCGACAGGTGATCGGTGGTGATGTTGTCCGGCAGCACCGCCAACGGGCGCATGCCGGTCAGGCTGCGCTCGCCGGCCAGGGCGCCTTCCCAATACGGCGGGCGGCGAATATAGGTGGACTGCGGGCGCCAGTCGTACAGCGGACTGGCCGCCTCCTCCACCGTGCCCAGGTCGAACATCGGAATGTAAATCTGCTTGAACTGCTCCGGCTTCACCGACGAGGCCACCAAGGCGTCGATTTCCTCGTCGCTTGGCCACAAGTCTTTAAGCGTGATCGGGTTGCCCGCAGCGTCATGGCCGAGCACGTCTTGCTCGATGTCGAAGCGCACGGTGCCGGCGATGGCGTACGCCACCACCAACGGCGGCGAGGCCAGGAACGCTTGTTTGGCGTACGGGTGAATACGCCCGTCGAAGTTGCGGTTGCCCGACAACACGGCGGTGGCGTACAGGTCGCGGTCGATGATTTCTTGCTGAATCACCGGGTCCAGCGCGCCGGACATGCCGTTACAGGTGGTGCACGCATACGCCACGATGCCAAAACCCAACTGCTCCAGTTCGCTGAGCAAACCGGCTTCTTCCAGGTACAACTTGGCCACTTTCGAGCCCGGCGCAAACGAGGTTTTCACCCACGGTTTGCGTTGCAGGCCCAAGGCGTTGGCTTTCTTCGCGACCAGGCCGGCGGCAACGACGTTGCGCGGGTTCGAAGTGTTGGTGCAACTGGTGATGGCGGCGATGATCACCGCGCCGTCCGGCAACTTGCCGTCGGCTTCTTCGCCCTTGGCTGCTGCCAGCATGGCGTCGCCGGCAATGCCGCGTTCCTGCAAGGCGCTAGTGGGCAGGCGTTTGTGCGGGTTGCTTGGGCCGGCCATGTTGCGCACTACGCTGGACAAATCGAAGCTCAGCACCCGCTCGTACTCGGCCGTCTCCAGCGCGTCGGCCCACAGGCCGGTGAGCTTGGCGTACTGCTCCACCAGCGCTACTTGCTGCGGCTCGCGGCCGGTCAGGTTCAGGTAGTCGATGGTTTGCTGGTCGATGTAGAACATCGAGGCGGTGGCGCCGTATTCCGGGCACATGTTCGAGATGGTCGCGCGGTCGCCGATGGACAGGCTGTTGGCGCCCTCGCCGAAGAACTCTACATAGGCGCCAACCACGCGCTCCTTACGCAGGAATTCGGTAATCGCCAGCACGATGTCGGTGGCGGTGATGCCGGGCTGACGCTTGCCGGTCAGCTCGACGCCGACGATATCGGGCAGGCGCATCATCGAGGCGCGGCCGAGCATCACGGTTTCCGCTTCCAGACCGCCAACGCCAATGGCGATCACGCCCAGGGCATCGACGTGCGGGGTGTGGCTGTCGGTGCCGACGCAGGTGTCGGGGTAGGCCACGCCGTCACGCGCCATGATCACCGGGCTCATTTTCTCCAGGTTGATCTGGTGCATGATGCCGTTGCCGGCCGGGATCACGTCGACGTTCTTGAACGCGGTTTTGGTCCACTCAATAAAGTGGAAACGGTCCTCGTTGCGACGCTCTTCCACGGCGCGGTTTTTCTCGAACGCATCCGGGTCGAAGCCGGCGTATTCCACGGCCAACGAGTGGTCGACGATCAGTTGCGTCGGCACCACCGGGTTGACCTTCGCCGGGTCGCCGCCCATGTCGGCGATTGCGTCACGCAGACCGGCCAGGTCCACCAGGGCGGTCTGGCCAAGGATGTCGTGGCACACAACGCGCGCCGGGTACCAAGGGAAGTCGAGGTCGCGTTTGCGTTCGATCAGTTGCTTGAGGGAATCGGTGAGCATGGCCGGGTCGCAGCGGCGCACCAATTGCTCGGCAAGCACGCGCGAGGTGTACGGCAGCTTGGCGTACGCGCCCGGCTCGATGGCGTCGACCGCTTCGCGCGTGTCGAAGTAATCCAGCACGGTGCCCGGCAGGTTCTTGCGGTATTGGGTGTTCATCGCAATGCTCATGGTTATGGGCGGTCCTTGAGCGGCACGAACTTGAGGTCTTCGGGACCGGTGTAGTTGGCGCTCGGGCGAATGATTTTGCCGTCGATACGCTGCTCGATAACGTGCGACGACCAGCCCGAGGTGCGGGCGATCACGAACAGTGGCGTGAACATGGCGGTGGGCACGCCCATCATGTGGTAGCTAACGGCGCTGAACCAATCGAGGTTGGGGAACATTTTCTTGATGTCCCACATGATGGTTTCCAGGCGCTCGGCAATGTCGAACATCTTGGTGTTGTTCTGCTCCGCCGACAGCTCGCGGGCCACTTCTTTAATCACTTTGTTGCGCGGGTCGGCCACGGTGTACACCGGGTGGCCGAAGCCGATCACCACTTCTTTTTTCTCAACGCGGGCGCGGATATCGGCCTCGGCTTCGTCCGGGTTGTCGTAGCGCTTTTGAATTTCGAAGGCCACTTCGTTGGCGCCGCCATGCTTGGGGCCACGCAATGCGCCAATGGCGCCGGCGATGCACGAGTGCATGTCCGAGCCGGTACCGGCGATCACCCGCGAGGTGAAGGTCGAGGCGTTGAATTCATGCTCGGCGTACAGGTTCAGCGAGGTGTGCATGGCGCGCACCCACGACTCGCGCGGCTTTTCGCCATGCAGCAAGTGCAGGAAATGACCGCCGATGGAGTCGTCGTCGGTTTCCACATCGATGCGCTTGCCGTTGTGGCTGAAGTGGTACCAATACAACAAGGCCGAGCCCAGCGAGGCCATCAGTTTGTCGGCAATGTCGCGGGCGCCGGGGTGGTTGTGGTCGTCTTTCTCGGGCGACACGCAGCCCAGCACCGACACGGCGGTGCGCATCACATCCATCGGGTGCGCCGAGGGCGGCAGTTGTTCCAGCGAGGTTTTCAGCGCGGCCGGAATGCCACGCAGCGCTTTCAGCTTGGCCTTGTACGCGGCCAGTTCCGACACATTCGGCAGCTTGCCGTGCACCAGCAGGTGGGCGATTTCTTCGAAGTCGCAGCGGTTGGCAAAGTCCAGCACGTCGTAGCCACGGTAGTGCAGGTCGTTGCCGGTACGGCCGACGGTGCACAGCGCGGTATTGCCGGCGGCGGTGCCGCTCAAGGCAACTGATTTTTGGGTTTGAAGCCCGGCGTGGTCGTCTCTGGGGTTGCGCTCATCGCGGGTATCTCCTCATCTGATCCGGTTGTAATTGTTGTTCTGACTCAGCACAGCGCTGGCCGGCCGCCGCTTCAGTCGAGCGGCCGGGTGGCAATCACTTCTTGGCGGCAAACAACGCGTCGAGCTTTTGCTCGAAGGCGTGGTAGTTGATGCGGTCATACAGTTCAGCACGGGTCTGCATCAATTCGATGACGTCCTTCTGGTGGCCGTTCTGGCGAATCGAGGTGTAAACACTTTCCGCCGCCTTGTTCGAAGCGCGGAATGCCGACAACGGATAAAGCTGAATGGCAACGCCGACCGAGGCCAGCTCATCGCGGGTGAACAGCGGCGTGGCGCCGAATTCGGTGATGTTGGCCAACACCGGCACACCCAAGGCATCGACAAAGCGCTTGTAAGTCGGCAGGTCGTAGGCGGCCTCGGCGAAGATGCCGTCGGCGCCGGCTTCCACATAGCGCAGGCAGCGTTCAATGGCAGCGTCCACGCCTTCGGCCTGAATGGCGTCGGTGCGCGCGATCAGGAAGAAATCAGCGTCGGTCTTGGCGTCGGCAGCGGCTTTGACGCGGTCGGCCATTTCTTCGGTGGAGACGATTTCCTTGCCCGGACGGTGACCACACCGCTTGGCGCCGACCTGGTCTTCAATGTGAGCCGCCGCAGCGCCGGCCTTGATCAGGCTTTTCACCGTGCGCTCGATATTGAAGGCACTGGGGCCGAAGCCGGTGTCGATGTCGACCAGCAGCGGCAAGTCGCACACGTCGGTGATGCGGCGCACGTCGGTGAGCACGTCGTCCAGGGTGTTGATGCCCAGATCCGGCAAGCCCAGGGAGCCAGCCGCTACCCCGCCACCGGACAGGTAAATGGCTTTATAACCGGCGCGTTTGGCCAGCAGCGCGTGGTTGGCGTTGATCGCGCCAATGACCTGCAACGGCGATTCAGCAGCAATGGCAGCGCGGAAACGTTGACCTGGGGTGTTGGAGCTCATGCTTCACCTCTCGTGGGGGATTTGGAAACCGCCTGCCCGGCTTGACCGGTGTAGTGGCGTTCGATATTGCGTTTGGAGGCCGCGATATGGCGGCGCATCAGCAGCTCCGCCAGCTCGCCGTCGCGCTCGGAAATGGCGTCGAGAATGCGGTGGTGCTCGGCGAACGCGTGACGCGGGCGATTGGGCGTGGCGGAAAATTGCAGGCGATACATGCGCACCAATTGGTACAGCTCGCCGCAGAGCATTTGCGCCAGGGTTTTGTTGCCGCTGCCTTGAATGATTCGGTAGTGGAAGTCGAAGTCGCCTTCCTGCTGGTAGTAGCCGACACCGGCCTGGAACGCGGCGTCGCGCTCGTGCAAATCCAGCACGCTGCGCAGCTCATCAATTTCGGTCTGGCTCATGCGCTCGGCGGCCAGGCGGCAGGCCATGCCTTCGAGGGATTCGCGAATTTCGTAGAGTTCGATCAGCTCGGCGTGGCTGAGCGAAACAACGCGAGCGCCGACGTGGGGCACGCGCACCAGCAGCTTCTGGCCTTCGAGCCGGTGAATCGCCTCACGCAGCGGGCCACGGCTGATGCCATAGGTGCGGGCCAGTTCGGGTTCGGAAATCTTGCTGCCGGGGGCGATGTCGCCCTGCACGATGGCCGCCTGAATGCGGCGGAATACGTGCTCGGAGAGGGTTTCGGAGTCGACGGGGGCGTCGGCTACGGATTCGAGGGCGTCTTGCATATTGTCGACACACCGATGAATATTTCGGTGAAAAGTACGCTCTGAACTCTTTTTAGTCAAACCTAGAGAACGGATTGTCGACAGTTATGGTAGAGCGCGGTTTGCAGGAATCGCGGCTGAAGCCGCTCCTACAGATTGGCGTTTGGTGCGGGAGCGGCTTTCGCCGCGATGCTTTTTTGCCACGCAACCGCCTGTCGCCGCTGAAAATCTGCATGTTAGAATGCGCCGCGCTTGAAGCCTGCCAGCCTGCACCGTTCGGGCTGCTAGACTCACTCGCCATGAACCTAAGCCCTTGCTGTTAAGACTAAGTGACTTGATCCGGGACTGCTCCACACGGACCCCGCTGAAATTTCCACGATCCGTTTTAGGACTTATGACACTCAAGCCCTTAGCCCTCTTGTTATCGCTCGTTCTGTTGCCGGCCCTCAGCCAGGCGGCGGAAAAGGGTGTGTATGGCCTGAACGAATACGCGCAGCTCACCGACATTGATCTGCAAGTGGCGGCCAAGCTCGACACCGGCGCCAAAACCGCTTCGCTCAGTGCCCGCGACATCAAACGCTTCAAGCGCGATGGCGAAACCTGGGTGCGCTTTTACCTGGCCATCGACGACGCCCACGCGCACCCCATCGAGCGGCCGCTGGCGCGCATCAGCAAAATCAAACGCCGCGCCGGTGACTACGATCCCGACGAAGAGAAAACCTATACAGCACGTCCGGTCATCGAACTTCAGGTATGCATGGGCAAAGCCCTGCGCACCATCGAGGTCAACCTCACCGACCGCAGCGCGTTCCAGTACCCCTTATTAATTGGTTCCGAAGCGCTAAAACGCTTCGATGCCTTGGTCGACCCCAGCCTCAAATACGCCGCCGGCAAACCCGGCTGCGCGGTGGCAGAAGACAGCAGTGAGAAACAACCGGTGAGCTAAACGGCCTACCCGGCCGCGCCCGTTACACCGAAACAGCTTCAAGAACGTGAGCTCCACCGCAATGCCATTACCTGCACCGCGCCCTGCCTGGGGTCATGTGGTACAGCGACACTGACAAGATTGATTAATGGACAGGTTCCCCACATGCGCTCTCTTACCCTGCATCTGAAAGTCCTGATCGCCATTTTGGTGACCCTGGGCGTTCTGATTACGGCCTACCAGATTTTCGTCGTTGGCATTCCGATTACCGAGGATGAAACCGACGATCTGTGGAACATCGATGCCAAGGTCGAATTCCAGGCCACACCGAAAAACCCGGTGAAGGTGCAGATGTTCGTGCCGCCGCTGAGCCAGGATTATGTAAGCCTCAACGAGAGCTTCATTTCCAATAACTACGGGGTGAGCATCAACCGCGTCGACGGCAACCGTAAGGTCACCTGGTCGGCCCGTCGTGTCAGTGGCAACCAAACGCTCTACTACCGCCTGGTGCTGACCAAGCGCTACAGCGGTGAAAAACCGAAAGCCAAAGGCCCGATCTTCCGCGACAGCATTGCCGTTGAAGGCGCTGAGAAAATCGCCGCCGAAGCCCTGATGGCGCCGATTCGCCAACACTCGGCCGACATCGAAACCTTCATCAGCGAAACCATCAAGCGGGTCAACAACGTCAACGACGACAACGTCAAACTGCTGCTGGCAGGCGACACGTCGACCCCGAACAAAGCCAAAACCATCGAACTGCTGCTCTCCATCGCCCACGTGCCGATGGAGCGGGTGCACACCATTCGCCTGGTGGCCGATCAACCGCAAACCCCGGAACTGTGGCTGCGCAGCTTCAACGGTCAGGACTGGTTGTACTTCAGCCCCGAAACCGGCGAACAAGGCCTGCCGGCCGACCGCCTGGTGTGGTGGACCGGTGATGAAAACCTGGTGAGCATCGAGGGCGGGAAAAAACTGCAGGTGCGCTTCAGCCTTAACAACAGCCAGATGAACGCCATTCGCCTGGCCAAGCTGACCGACGAAAACACCGACGCCGACTTCCTCGAATACTCGCTGTACGGCCTGCCGCTGCAAACCCAGCAAACCTTCATGATCATGGTGATGATCCCCATCGGCGTGCTGGTGATTCTGGTGCTGCGTAACCTGATCGGCCTGCAAACCCTGGGTACGTTCACCCCGGTGCTGATCGCCCTCGCCTTCCGCGAAATGCAGCTGGGCTACGGCATTGCGCTGTTCACCATCATTACAGCGCTGGGCCTGTCATTACGCTCGTACCTGGAGCATTTGAAACTGCAGATGTTGCCGAGGCTGTCGGTGGTGCTGACCTTTGTGGTGGTGTTGATCGCCACCATCAGTTTGTTGAGCCACAAGTTGGGCCTGGAACGCGGGCTGTCTGTCGCGCTGTTCCCGATGGTGATTCTGACCATGACCATCGAACGCCTGTCGATCACCTGGGAAGAACGTGGCGGCGGCCATGCCATGAAAGTGGCCATCGGCACGCTGTTCGCCGCCTCCCTGGCGCACCTGCTGATGACCGTGCCGGAGCTCAACTACTTCGTCTTCACCTTCCCGGCAGTGCTGCTGATTCTGGTGGGCTTCATGTTGGCCATGGGTCGTTATCGCGGCTATCGCCTGACCGAGCTGTTCCGCTTCAAAGCCTTTCTGAAGGACTGAGCCATGTTCGGCATGATCAAAACGTGGAAGGCCCTGGAAGCCAAAGGCATCATGGGCATCAACCGGCGCAACGCGGACTACGTGCTCAAGTACAACAAACGGCACCTGTACCCGATTGTGGATGACAAGATCATCACCAAAGAGCGGGCGATTCTGGCCGGCATTCATGTGCCGGAAATGTACGGCATCATCGAAACCGAAAAGCAGATCGACAAGCTGCCGGAAATCATCGGCGACCGTCCCGACTTCGTCATCAAGCCTGCCCAGGGCGCGGGCGGCGACGGCATTCTGGTGATCGCCGACCGTTTCGAAGACCGTTACCGCACGGTGTCCGGCAAAATCGTCAGCCATGAAGAGCTGGAGCATCAGATTTCCAGCATCCTCACCGGCCTCTACTCACTGGGCGGCCACCGCGACCGCGCGCTGATCGAATACCGGGTTACGCCGGACCAGATCTTCAAAAGCATCAGCTACGAAGGCGTGCCAGACATCCGCATCATTGTGCTGATGGGTTACCCGGTGATGGCCATGCTGCGTTTGCCCACTCGCCAATCTGGCGGCAAAGCCAACCTGCACCAGGGCGCCATTGGCGTTGGTGTCGACCTGGCCACCGGCGTCACGCTGCGCGGCACCTGGCTGAACAACAAAATCAGCAAGCACCCCGACACCACCAATGCCGTGGATGGCGTACAGCTGCCCAACTGGGATGGCTTTATGAAACTGGCCGCCGGTTGCTACGAACTGTGCGGGCTGGGCTACATCGGCGTAGACATGGTGCTCGACCAGGAAAAAGGCCCGCTGATTCTGGAACTCAACGCCCGCCCCGGCTTGAACATCCAGATTGCCAACGACTGCGGCCTGACTCACCGCGCTCATGCCGTGGAAGCACGCATTGAAGAACTGACCGCCCAGGGCGTGGTGGAAACCGCAGAAGACCGCGTGAAATTTTCCCAGAGCCTGTTTGGCAACGTGCATCGGCCAGAGATTTGATTGGCGCGCAGCGCAACGAAAAGCCCGGCCGATGCCGGGCTTTTTTATTGGCCAATCCACAGAGCCATTTCGACCAGACTCAATGAGTTTTATCGCCAACCCCCGACCTGTAGGAGCGGCTTAAGCCGCGATTGGCCTGACCTGCAAGCGCATTCTCTCCCACCATCGCATCGCGGCTAAAGCCGCTCCCACAGGTAGCATTTCCACCAGACACAACGAGTTTTATCGCCAACCACCGACCTGTAGGAGCGGCTGGGCGGCATCCCGATTAGCCGCGCTTGGCCGGGCCTGAAAACGCATTCCCTCCCACCATCGCATCGCGGCTAAAGCCGCTCCCACAGGTAGCATTTCCACAAGACAAAAAAATGCCCAACAGAACAAGGGGAGCGTCTGTCGGGCGGATACACGCAGGAGCGGGCGTGTGAAGTAGGAGCATTAACCAACCGGGGCGCCGCTCCAGCCGAGCAGGCGCCTCGTCAATTCATCAAGCCACTTGCGCCAGCTGCGCCTTGGCTTGATTCAAACCTTTTTCCATAAACTCGCCACCCAGGTTCAAACCCTCAGCGTGAATGAAGCTCACGTCGTGAATGCCGACAAAGCCCAACGCCTGGCGCAGGTAGGGTTCCTGGTGATCCAGACTGCTGCCGGCGTAAATGCCGCCACGGGAGGTCAGCACAAAGGCGCGTTTGCCGGTGAGCAGGCCTTGCGGGCCGGTTTCGGTGTATTTGAACGTCACGCCGGCACGCAGCACATGGTCGAGCCACGATTTCAGCGTGCTGGGAATGGTGAAGTTGTACATCGGCGCGGCCAGCACCAGCACGTCGGCGGCGAGCAATTCATTGGTCAGGGTGTTGGAGCGAACCAGGGCGGCTTTTTCGGCGTCGCTCTGCTGGTCGGCGGGCGTCATCCAGCCGCCGAGCAGGTTCATGTCCAGGTGCGGCACTTGGTCAACAGCGAGGTCACGAACGGTGATGGTGTCGCCAGGGTGGGCGGCCTGCCATTGCGCAATGAACTGCGCGGTGAGTTCGCGGGAGATCGAACCCTGGGTGCGGGCGCTGCTTTCAATCACTAAAACCTGAGACATGGGACCTGCTCCATCTGCGTTGTGCGTGCGATGGAGCTAGACTAATGCGGCATAAATCGATAAAAAAGCGTAAAAAACCGCTACAACCTATCTATTTATTTGATTTATCGCCTCGTTAACCCTAGGCTCAGCACTAGACAGGTTTACAGGTGACGCGGATGCGCATTTTGATCACTTGCGAGGTAAAGCGGCCGGTCAGCAACGCGTCTTTGCCGGGTTGCAGCGTGACCTTGCGGGTGCGAGGTGCTTCCGGCCCGTTGCGGAAAACCGCCGTGCATTCGGCGGCGGCCTGGCCATAGTTGTAGAGCTGCACCGCTCCCATGTTGAAGTCGACTTCCTGGGTCGATGCCGACACTTCGGCGCCATTGAGCTTTTTCTCAAGCTCGATGGGAAACGCGAAGGCGGTCAATGGCAGTGCGCTCAGGGGCAGCGCAGCAAAGGCTAAACACAACAACTTATTCATCAGTTGGTCTCCGGCAGGGAGCACAGCTTAGGACAAGAGGATGCGAGGATGAAAGCGCCCCGGGTAACCCTGGATCAGTGGCGAACGTTGCAAGCGGTCGTCGACCATGGCGGTTTCGCCCAGGCAGCCGAAGCGTTGCACCGCTCGCAGTCGTCGGTGAGCTACACCGTGGCCCGTATGCAAGAGCAACTGGGCGTGCCGCTGTTGCGTATCGACGGTCGCAAAGCCGTGCTTACCGAGGCCGGCGATGTACTGCTGCGCCGCTCGCGGCAGTTGGTGAAAAACGCCAGTCAGCTGGAAGACCTTGCCCACCATATGGAACAAGGCTGGGAAGCCGAGGTGCGTTTGGTCGTCGATGCCGCCTACCCCACCGCCCGCTTGGTGCGTGCGCTAACGGCGTTTATGCCGCAGAGCCGTGGCTGCCGCGTGCGGCTGCGTGAGGAAGTGTTGTCGGGCGTGGAGGAAGTGCTGAAAGACGGCGTCGCCGACCTCGCCATTTGCGGCTTCAACGTGCCGGGCTTTCTCGGCTCGGAAATGAACCCGGTGGAGTTTGTCGCCGTCGCCCACCCCGAACATGCCCTGCACCGCTTGCAGCGGGAAATCACCTTTCAGGATCTCGAATCCCATATGCAGGTGGTGATCCGCGACTCGGGCCGCCAGCAACCCAAGGACGTCGGCTGGCTTGGCGCCGAGCAGCGCTGGACCCTCGGCAGCCTGGCCACCGCCGCCACCTTCGTGGCCAGCGGGCTGGGCTTTGCCTGGCTGCCGCGCCACCTGATCGAGCGCGAATTGCGCGAAGGTGTGCTCAAGGAACTGCCGCTGGACCGTGGCGGCAGCCGCCACCCCACGTTCTTCCTCTATACCAACAAAGACAAACCCCTGGGCCCGGCCACGCAGATTCTTATCGAGCTGCTGCGTAACTTCGACGCCGCGCCGCTGGACGCCCCATTCGCCGCACCCGCCATGCACAACTGACCCCGCAGCCGAGCAAGCCAGGAGGCACACATGCCGTATTTCGATCACGACGATTGTCAGCTGCACTACGAGGAATACGGCACCGGCGCGCCCTTGGTGCTGGTCCACGGCCTGGGCTCCAGCACCCTGGATTGGGAATACCAAACGCCCGTGCTGAGCCAGCACTACCGCGTGATCAGCCTGGATGTGCGCGGTCACGGCCGCTCCGACAAACCGCGCGAGGCCTACAGCATCAGCGGTTTTGCCGAAGACGTGGCGGCCCTGATCGAACACCTGAATTTACCGCCGGTGCACCTGGTGGGCATTTCCATGGGCGGCATGATCGGCTTCCAGGTGGGCGTCGATTACCCGCACCTTTTGAAAAGTCTGACCATCGTTAACAGCGGTCCGCAAGTGAAGGTGAAAACGCCGAAAGACGCGCTGATGGTGGCGCAGCGCTGGACGTTATCGCGCCTGCTCAGCCTGGAAGTGATTGGCAAAAAGCTCGGCGGTTTGCTGTTTCCCAAGCCCGAGCAAGTGGAGCTACGCCTGAAGATTGAACGGCGCTGGCCCATGAACGACAAACGCGCCTACCTCGCCAGCCTCGACGCCATTATCGGCTGGGGCGTGCGGGAACGACTGGCGCGCATAACCTGTCCTACGCTGGTGGTAACGGCCGACCACGACTACACCTCGGTGGCCAGCAAACAGGCTTATGTCGACGAGCTGCCCAACGCTCGCCTGTTGGTGGTAGAAGATTCGCGCCACGCCACGCCCATGGACCAACCCGAGTTCTTCAATGCCCAGCTGTTGGCATTTCTTGCCGAGGTGGACCGTTAAACTGCCCGGCTACAGCTGCTCCTCCATGCCAATAACCTGTTTCTCCACACCAATAAATAGTCCAAACAAGGTCTTCGCCATGTTGAAAAAAGCCACCCTCCTCGCCTGCTCCGTGCTGTTCGCCAGCCACCTGTTCGCCGCCGACGCGCAAGCCGGCACGCACGTGCTGCTGACCACCAGCCTGGGCGACATCGAAATCGAACTTGAAGACCAGAAAGCGCCGATCAGCACCAAGAACTTCCTCGCCTATGTCGACAAGGGCTTCTACAGCAAAACCATTTTTCACCGCGTGATTCCGGGCTTTATGGTTCAGGGCGGCGGCTTCGACACCGACATGCGCCAGAAGAACACCGACTCGCCGATCAAGAACGAAGCCGACAACGGCCTGCACAACGTACGCGGCACGCTGGCCATGGCGCGCACCGGGGTTGTTGACTCGGCCACCAGCCAATTCTTCATCAACCAGAAAGACAATGCCTTCCTCGATCACGGCGGCCGCGACTTCGGTTATGCCGTGTTCGGCAAAGTGGTTAAAGGCATGGACATCGTCGACAAAATCGCCCAAGTGCCCACCGGCCGCTACGCCGGCATGAGCGATGTGCCGAACACGCCCGTGCTGATTCTGGCCGCCAAACGCCTGTAACTTCTGCCCGCGACGCGGCGGAACGAAAGCGTAGCGAGCGACAGCAGGCCACCCGAAAGCAGACGGAAAACGAGCAGTTGGCGTTTTCCGTTTGGTTTTTCAGCGCCGCCTAACCGAGCGCAACAGCTTTTCAAGAGGTTTGTGATGTTTCGCCGTTTCGAGCAATTGATCGACATCTTCCGCCCCGCGCCCAGCGAGGCACCGCCCACGGACGTGTGGCGTTTCTACCTGTACTTTCTGCGCCAGGCCTGGCCCAGTTTTGTGGCGTTGATGATTGTCGGCCTGATCGTCGCGCTGATCGAAGTGGCGCTGTTCAGCTTTCTCGGCGACATCGTCGACTGGGCGCAAAGCACCCCACCCGCCCAATTTTTCGAGCAACACGGCACCGCGCTCCTGTGGATGGCCGCCGTCACCTTGTTGCTGCGCCCACTGTTCAACGGTTTGCACGGCCTGCTGGTGCACCAGACCATCAGCCCGAGCCTGACCAACCTGATTCGCTGGCAAAACCACAGCTACGTGCTCAAGCAGAGCCTCGGGTTTTTCCAGAACGACTTCGCCGGGCGCATCGCCCAACGCATCATGCAAACAGGCAACTCCCTGCGCGACTCCGCCGTGCAAGCCGTCGACGCGTTGTGGCATGTGCTGATTTACGCCATCAGCAGCCTGGTGCTATTTGCCGAAGCGGACTGGCGGCTGATGCTGCCGCTGCTGGCGTGGATCGTTTGCTACATCGGCTCGCTGGTGTACTTCGTGCCACGGGTGAAAGCGCGCTCGGTGATCGCGTCTGAATCGCGCTCCAAACTCATGGGCCGCATTGTCGACGGCTACACCAACATCGCCACGCTCAAGCTTTTCGCCCACACCAACTCCGAGCAGAACTACGCCCGCGAAGCGCTGCACGAACAGAACGTGACCACGCAAATGGCTGGCCGCGTGGTGACGGTGATGGACGCGGTGATTACCGCCATGAACGGCGCATTGATCGTCGGCACCACGGGCCTGGCGTTGTGGCTGTGGAGCCAGGGGCTGATCACCGTGGGCGCCATCGCGCTGGCGACCGGCCTGGTGATTCGCCTGATCAATATGTCCGGCTGGATCATGTGGGTGGTCACCGGCATTTTCGAAAACATCGGCACCGTGCAAGACGGCATGCAAACCATCGCCCAGCCGCGCAAGGTGCTCGACCGTGCCGACGCGCCGCGCCTGCAAGTGCCCCAAGGCGCGGTGAGCATGCGCAACGTCAGCTTTCACTACGGCAAAGGCGCGGGTGTGATCGGCGGGCTCGACCTGGAGATTCGCGCCGGCGAGAAAATCGGGCTGATCGGGCCGTCCGGCGCAGGTAAATCCACCTTGGTGAATTTGCTGTTGCGCCTGTACGACCTGGAAGGCGGCGAGATTCTTATCGACGGTCAGAACATTGCCCACGTCGCCCAGGAAACCTTGCGCGAACGCATCGGCATGGTCACCCAGGACACCTCGCTGCTGCACCGCTCCATCCGCGACAATTTGCTGTACGGCAAACCCGACGCCACCGACGCCGAACTGTGGGAGGCAGTGCGTAAAGCGCGGGCCAGCGAGTTTATTCCCGAACTCTCCGACGCCCAGGGCCGCCTCGGCTTTGACGCCCATGTCGGCGAGCGCGGCGTGAAGCTGTCCGGCGGCCAGCGCCAACGCATCGCCATCGCCCGCGTATTGCTCAAAGACGCGCCGATTCTGATCCTCGACGAAGCCACCTCGGCGCTGGACTCCGAAGTAGAAGCCGCCATTCAGGAAAGCCTCGACAGCCTGATGCAAGGCAAAACCGTCATCGCCATTGCCCACCGCCTTTCCACCATCGCACGCATGGACCGTTTGGTTGTGCTCGACAACGGCCGCATCGCCGAAAGCGGCACCCACGCCCAATTGCTGGCGCACAAAGGCTTGTATGCGCGGTTGTGGCACCACCAAACGGGTGGGTTTGTGGGGCTTGATTGATCGCGACGCTCTCACGTCCGAACCCCGAATCCTGTAGGAGAGGCTTTAGCCTCGATGCTCTCAAAGCCAGCAAAACCGTTAGCTAGCTTTCTAATATCAACGTCACCGATGCCGACTAACAAGATCATTGATTATTCAAACCGACCCTGCGGCTGTTTAGATAGGCCCGTCGCTACCTGCGACAGAAAGCCGCAATGCAAACCTTCTCTGCCGTTTACCGAAGATTTTCGTTGCTGCTTTTAATCGACCCCCACTGTTGAGGAAAGGCCATCATGAAAATAGCTTCACTGGTTACCGCCGTTCTCTCCGGCTTCGCTCCTGGCGTGTTTGCCGATGATCTCAACCCCGCCCCGGGCGCTGGCCTGCCGGCAGTGGATTACCACTACGGCATGAAGGTCGATGTAGCCAAAGTGCTGCACCGCACCGACAACTCCGGCAAAACCGGTGTCGTGCCTGTGATCGTGGTCTACGAAGACAGCCTCGGCGAAGTGCACAAGCTGAAGTATCAAGAATGGGGCGGCCGCGCGCAGAACGGCTAACCCGCCGCCCGCCGGGCTTAGACCACCGCGCTAAGCCTGGCGAAACGGCAAGAGCGTCTTCGCCTCTTCGGCGTAGGCGCGAATGCCGGCCCGTTCATCCTCAAGAAAATCCGCCACCGCATCGCGCAGTCCTGGGTGACACAAGTAGTGCCAAGACTGGGTAATCACCGGCTCGAAACCCCGAATCAACTTGTGCTCGCCCTGAGCACCGGCGTCGAAACGCTGCAAGCCAAGACTGATCGCATAGTCCATGCCCTGATAAAAACAGGTCTCGAAGTGCAAGCGATCAAACTCCGCCAGGCATCCCCAATAGCGCCCATACAAACTGTCGCCAGCCACCAGGCTGAACGCCATGGCCACCGGCCGCGCGCCTTGAATGGCGAACACCACACGAATCGCCTCGGGCATGCGCTCGGCTAACAGGCTGAAGAAGGTGCGCGTCAGGTACGGCATCTGCCCGCGCACGGCGTAGGTGTTGGCGTAGCAGGCGTAGACGAAATCCCACTGCGCTTCGCTCAGCGCCTTGCCTTCGTACCATTCGAATTCGATGCCCTGCCCTGCCACTTGCTCGCGCTCTTTGCGCATTTGCTTGCGCTTGCGTGAAGCGAGCACGTCGAGGAAATCGGCGAAGTCGTGGTAGCCACGGTTCTGCCAATGGAACTGACAACCCAGGCGCTGCAACCAGTTTTCGCGGCCGTCGAGCAAGGCGCTGGCCAGCTCATCGGTGAAATTGATATGCAGGCTGGAAAGACCTTGGGCCGGTAACTCGGCAGTCAGCTCGTTCAGTAGCATTGAGGCGCTGTCAGGCAAGCCGAGCAAACGCGGCCCGGTGACTGGCGAGAACGGCACGGCGCCGAGCAGCTTGGGGTAATAAGGAATGCCCGCGCGCTGGCTGGCGTCGGCCCAACCGTGGTCGAACACGTATTCGCCGTAGGAATGACTTTTCAAATACGCCGGCAGCGCCGCCTGCAATTCGCCTTGGTCGTTCACCCACACGCGGTGCGACGCCCGCCAACCGCTGCGCCCGCCAATGCTGCCGCTGTCTTCCAGCGCCGATAGAAACCCATGGCGCAAAAATGGCTGCGACTCGGGCAGCAACGCGTCCCAGGCCGAGGCGGGAATGGCGGAAAGCGAGTCGACAATGTGCACGGGCATGGGCGGTTCCACGGCGGGTTAGACGGCCCGGTCATCATAACGGCAGCTTGGCGGGTGTGGTCAAAAGCATCGAGGCTGAAGCCTCTCCTACAGGGTGTGCGCCGCGATGCGCTTCTATTAATACGCGCCCATAAAAAAAGCCCCGCACGAGGCGGGGCTAAAGAAAGGAGCAGAACCTTTGTTGCGTGGAGCTACAGCTTAGAACGCGTATTGAGCGCGAATTACGAAACCGTCGCCGTCGTCGTCGCCAGTGCGGCGAGCTGGAACTGGGCCAGCGGCTGCGGTGGCGTTGTAAACCTTGTCAGTTTCAGCTTTTACGTAGGTTGCGCTGATTTTCACTGCTTCGTTCGCATACCAGTTAACGCCAAGGTTGTGAACGTTCGCTTGTCTATCACCTGCGTCCAGAGTCAAACGGGTGGTAGCGTTGAGCGCGGTGTCATCTTCAACCTTGATGCCGTCGTAGCGATAGAACAGTTCCCATGCGCCAATCTGGTTGTTCGCTGGCTTCAGCGCGTCAAATTTGCCCAACTTGTAGCCACGCGCTTCGCCGGTCAGGGTATACGCAGCTTGCACGTAGTAGCCCTTGGCTTTGATGTCTTCAAAGTTCGATGCATCTGCCTTCAGTTTACGAGTCATGTACTCGCCTTGAAGGGAGAACGGACCAACAGCCCAGGCCGCTTCCAGACCCAGCGCGGTGTCATCGTCGTACGAGCCAGCAACTGTGTTGTTGCTGCCAGCGAAGATAACGCGGTTGCCGTTAACTGCGCCGGCATCGTTACCGCCAGTGGTTTCTACGCCACGCATGCCCAAACGGCTACGGAAACGGGTGTCAATGATCGAGTCGGAAACGTCGCGGCGGGCGGCGCTGAAGCCGAAGTGCAACACGTTGCCAGCGTCGTGCAACGGGGCGAATACGCCGCGAAGGTTAACCTGCTTGTTAGCATCGCCGTCGGTGTCGTTGTTGTCTTTCGAGAACGCACCAGCAGAAACGTAGATCGAGTCGCCAATAACGCTGGACGCTTGCAAGCCCATGCCGTTCTGGTGGCTGTTGGCCCAGTCGATGATGTCGTAGAAGGCGTTACGCTCAGGCGCAGTCACCCACTTGGAGCTGGTGGCTTTTTCCAGACCGAACTCTGGGTCGAAGCGGCCCACTTTGATGGCAGTTGGGTTGAAGCCGATGTAAGTGATGGAAGCTTCGTCGAAGTAACCGTCATCAGCACTACCGGAGTTGTGCGAGAAATCGTAGTTGATGTTGTACAGCCAGTCGCTGAACGCGATGCCGGAGAACTCAAGGAATGCGCGACGGAAGTAGGCGGCGTCAGCGGTGTCACCGTTCTTGGTGTAAATACCGTCGAAGCGGCTGTAGTCAGCTTGCAGACGGCCGCCGATTTTGAAACCGAACGACTTGTCAGTAGTAGCCACTTCAAGGCCACCTTTAGTTTTTACAACGATGTCAGCGCCGTCAGTAGTAACGGTACCGGCGAAAGCCTGGGCGGAAATGGCCAGGGCCAGGGCGCTGGCGGCAATACCGGCGAAGTGCTTACGGATCATCGAAGAATTCCCCTATTGGTCTTTGAAATACACCCGAGCGGCTGGCTCGTTTGTGCTGGGGGAATACTGGCGGGGGGTTATTTCAGCTCAGTTGCTTTTATATAAATGTTTTATGACAAAGGAACTTTTTTACTTCTAATAGGAATAACCATCCAGACGCTCTAGCACGCTGGTTTCAGCCGTTTTTCTGGCACGGTGCCAGCACCGGAGTTTTCCATTTCGGCTAAAACATGGCTGTCACAAAGCGGGAATGTGACAACCGCCTGTCTGCGTGGTCGAGCATCATCTACGAGGGCAAATGGCATCCCAGGCGCACTAAAAACTGTCAAAAAAGCAGCCATTAACATATCGATCTATTCGATAATTCAAGGGCGAAAATTGCGCTATTCAGCCATATCAAACCGATAGATCATGGCACCCAACACCAGCGGCATCCCACCGTCTGACTTGCGCTATGCAGCACAGACCAGACCCAACGAGCGCCACCTGGCTAACCAACGGAGGACACAAGTCATGATCGAACGTCGACCTTTTGAGCAGATGGGTGGTGCCAACCATGGCTGGCTGAACGCTCGCCATCACTTCTCGTTTGCCGAGTATTACGATCCGAGCCGGATGAACTGGGGCCAACTGCGGGTGTGGAACGACGATGAAATCGCTCCGCAAAGCGGCTTCCCCCGTCACCCGCACCGGGACATGGAAATCATCACCTACGTACGTGAAGGTGCCATTACTCACCAGGACAACCTGGGCAACAAAGGCCGCACCGAAGCCGGTGATGTGCAGGTAATGAGTGCGGGCACGGGCATCGCCCACAGCGAGTACAACCTTGAGGATGAAACCACCAAGATCTTCCAGATCTGGATTCAGCCGACCGAGTTCAACTCGCCACCCGCCTGGGGCGCCAAGCCGTTTCCCAAAGGCGAACGTGCCGGTGCATTCGTGACCCTGGCCAGCGGCGACAAAGCCGACAGTGAAGCCCTGCACATCCGTGCCGACGCCCGCTTGAGCGCAGCCACGCTGAAGGCCGGCCAGCAAACCGAATACCGCCTTGGCACCCATCGCAAGGCGTATCTGGTAGCGGCCAGCGGTGTGATCAGCGTCAACGGCGTGCAAGCCAACGCCCGCGACGGCGTGGCGGTCAGCGGTGAAGAGGTGTTGGTCTTCAATGCCGTGGAAGATGCCGAAATCATTCTGGTGGATGTGGCTTGATTCCCAGCCTCGGGCAGTAAAAGAAGCAGCCTTCGGGCTGCTTTTTTTTGTCCCCTCGCCCGCTTTCTGTAGGAGAGGCTTCAGCCTCGATTCGTGCAAAAGACTTTCCTCGTTGCGCTCAAGAGTGCAGCCGCGCCCATCTCACGCTAGGCTACGGCTCCATTTGCCGGAGCTGCCGCCATGAGCCAAGACAACGAAGCAAGCCAGGAAACGGTCAACCCCGCCCCCGCCGTAGAACCACTCACTGCCACCGAAGCCCGCGTGCTCGGTTGCCTGGTCGAGAAGCAAGCCACCACGCCCGAAACCTACCCGCTCACGCTCAACGCAGTGGTGCTGGCGTGCAACCAGAAAACCAGCCGCGAGCCGGTGATGAACCTGACCCAGGGCCAGGTCGCCCAAGCGTTGCGTGCGCTTGAAGGGCGCGGCATGGCGCGGCTGGTGATGGGCAGCCGCGCGGATCGTTGGGAACACCGAGCCGACAAAGCACTGGAGCTGGTGCCGGCCCAGGTGATTTTGTTGAGTCTGTTACTGCTTCGCGGGCCGCAAACGCTGAATGAACTGCTGACCCGCAGCTCGCGCATGCGCAACTTTGACGATGTGGAAGCGTTGCAGCACCAGCTGGAACGCCTCGCCAGCCGTGGCTTGGCGGTACACGTTCCGCGTCAGGCGGGGCAGCGGGAAGACCTGTATATGCATTTGCTCGCCAGCCCTGAGGAATTGGCGGCGGCGATTGCCAGCAGTGGGCGCAGTGAACGCAGCGAAGGGGCGGCGCCCTCGCAGTCGCGCATTGATGAGTTGGAAGAACGTGTGGCGCAGTTGGAGGCGCGGTTGGCGGCCTTGGAGCAGCCGAACGGGTGATTGCGCGTTTCTTGATGGCCCGAGTAGAGGCCGGCCCTCACCTAGCCCCTCTCCCGCAAGCGGGAGAGGGGAACAGAACTGGGTCGCGGCGAATAATTCGGTCAGCCTCCCGCCAGCATGCGGGACAGCGAACGGGATTGGGTCGCGGCGACTAACTCGGTCGGCCCCCTCGCCCGCTTGCGGGAGAGGGTTGGGGTGAGGGGCCGTTGATGCTGACTTATCCCGCACATAAAAAAACCGGCACTAGGCCGGTTTTTTTATCTAGCAAAACTCAATCAATCCAACATCCCAACATGCTTCGGATGGCTCGCCACCCGCTCCAACCAAGCGCGCACCGCCGGGTACGGTTCCAGGTCGAAGCCGCCTTCATGGGCAACATGGGTGTAGGCATACAGCGCAATGTCGGCAATCGAGTAATGGTCGCCCACCAGATAATGAGTCAGCTTCAGTTGCTGCTCCATCACCTTCAACGCCTTGTAACCGCCCTTGCGGGTGGCTTCGTATTCGGCGCGGCGCTCTTCCGGCAGCCCTTGGTACCGCTTGATAAAGCGCGCGACCGCAATGTACGGCTCGTGGCTGTACTGCTCGAAGAACTGCCACTGCAGCACTTGCGTGCGCAGGCGCGGTTCGGTGGGCAGGAATTCGCTGCCGTCGGCGAGGAAATTCAGAATCGCGTTGGACTCCCACAAGCACGTGCCGTCTTCAAATTGCAGCACGGGAATCTTGCCGTTGGGGTTCATGGCGAGAAATTCCGGGGTCTGGGTTTCGCCCTTGAGAATGTCCACCGGCACCCACTTCGACTCTTTGCCGAGCAGGTGCAGCATCAATTTGACCTTGTAGCAGTTGCCGGAGAGGTAATCGCCGTAAACCTTGTACATAGCAACCTCCTGTAGTGCCTGTTCGGTGAGGTGTTAAGCCGCTTGTTCCAACTGCGCCTGGCGGATGACGTTAGCCAAGCGCGACAGCCCTTCGCCCAACCGATCCGGCGAAATGTGGCTGAAATTCAAGCGCAAGTAGCCGGGGTTGTCTTCCGGCTGGGCGAAGAAAGGTTCGCCCGGCATAAACGCCACGTTTTCTTTCAGCGCCGCGTCGAGCAGCGTGCGCGTGTCCAGCGGTTGTTTGAGGGTCAGCCAGAAGAACAGGCCGCCTTGCGGCACGTTCCATTCGGCGAGGTCGGCAAAATGTTCTTCCAGCGCCACTTGCATGGCGTCGCGGCGCACGCGGTAGAAGTCGCGCAGCTCGGCCAGGTGCGACTTGTATTTTTCCGTGCCCAGCCATTGCAGCGCCTGCCATTGGCCAACGCGGTTGGTGTGCAGGTCAGCCGATTGCTTCAGGCGCAACAGGTGTGGGTACAGGTCCGGCGTGGCGATCAAGAAGCCGACGCGCAGGCCCGGCAACAGGGTTTTCGACACGGTGCCGGTGTAGATCCAACTGGCCTTTTTCAGGCGGCTGACAATCGGCGTGGCGCTGCCGGCGTCGAACACCAGCTCGCGGTAGGGTTCGTCTTCAATCAGGGTCACGCCGAACTCATCAAGCAACGCGGCCACGGCGTCGCGCTTGGCTTCGCTGTAGCGCACGGCCGATGGGTTCTGGAAGGTCGGAATCAAATAGGCGAACGCTGGCGTGTGCTGTTCCAGGCGCTTGCGCAAGGCGTCGAGCTGCGGGCCGTCGGCTTCCTGGGGAACGCTCAGGCAGTCGGCGCCGAACAGTTGAAAGGATTGCAGCGCGGCGAGGTACGTCGGCGCTTCGAGCAGAATTTCGGTGCCCGGGTCGATAAATAGTTTCGAGGCCAGGTCGAGGGTTTGTTGCGAGCCGCTGACAATCAGCACCTGGCTCGCGTCGCAGGCAATGCCCAGCGCCCGGGCATCGGCGGCGATGGCTTCACGCAGCGCCGGCTCACCTTCGCTCATGCCGTATTGGCCCATGCTCAACGGCATGTCGGCCCACTCCACTTTCGGCAGCATGGGTTCGGCGGGCAAACCACCGGCGAAGGACATCACTTCCGGACGTTGCGCAGCCGCCAGAATTTCGCGGATCAAAGAGCTTTTAAGACGGCTGATACGTTCGGAGAAGGCCATACAAGTCACCGGTAGCAAAGGCAGGGAAAAATAAGTCAAACTGATTGACCGAAATCGGCTAAACCGAAACTACGACGATACGGATAACAACGTCAATATGCTTGACCTTAAAAACTCAACCACTCAGCAAAATGCCATGGAAGCGTTTTTTTTCGGCTACCAGGCATTCACCGCCAAGGCCGATGAAATGCTCGCGCGCCGGGGCTTGAGCCGCGTGCACCAGCGCATTCTGTTTTTCATTGCGCGCAGCCCCGGCATGAGCATGAAAGAGCTGCTGGCGGTGTTGGGTGTGAGCAAGCAAGCGCTGAATATTCCCCTGCGCCAGTTGCTCGAAATGGACCTGGTGCACAGCGACGCCGCCACCGACGACAAACGCAAACGCCTGCTCTTTCTCACGCCCGAAGGCAGCAAGCTGGAAGGCGCCCTGCGCCGTGAACAAGTGAAGCTGCTGCGCCGTGCGTTTGATGAAACCGGCGAAGACGCGGTGAAGGGTTGGTTTGCCGTGAACCAGGCCTTGGCTCAGGGCGCAGCGGTCGAGCAATAGGCGGCCGATCTGTACGGCCATTTGCGCCAATTGCTGTATCGGGACGGCAACCCCCGCCGCCCGTAGGCTGGACGCTCGTTTTGGAGTGGAATGCCATGAGCCTCGAGCTGCTAATTGCCTTTATCGCCTTCGCCTTTGTCACGTCCGTGACGCCCGGCCCGAACAACACCATGCTGCTGGCGTCGGGGGTCAACTTCGGTATTCGCCGCACGCTGCCGCACATGCTGGGTATCAGCGTGGGCCTGATGTCGTTGGTGCTGGCGGTGGGCTTCGGCCTGGGCCAAGTGTTCGAGCAAGTGCCCATGCTGTATGTGATTCTGCGTTACGTCGGCGCGCTGTACTTGCTCTATCTGGCCTGGAAAATCGCTCGCTCCGGCGCGCCGGAAGCCAACGGCGATGAGCGCGGCAAGCCGTTCAGTTTTGCCCAGGCGGTGGCGTTTCAGTGGATCAATCCCAAGGCATGGATCATGGCCGTCGGCGCCATTACCACCTTTGTGCCGCAACAGAATTTCGTCGTTAACGTGCTGCTGATTGCAGCGGTATTCGCGCTAGTCAATTGCCCGACCATGAGCGTGTGGACCGCCGCTGGCAGCCTGCTGCGAAACTGGTTGCGCAACCCCGGCGCGCTACGCTTTTTCAATATCACCATGGCGCTGTTGCTGGTCGCCTCGCTCTATCCCATTTTCAAGGACGTGTGAATGGACGCCGCTTCTCCCCAACCGCTACGCCCGCTGGCCGACAGTTCGCCGTCCGCCGTGGTCGCTGGTTTTATCGCGATGATGACTGGCTACACCAGCTCCCTGGTTTTGATGTTCCAGGCCGGCCAGGCGGCCGGACTGACCACGGCGCAAATCTCGTCGTGGATCTGGGCGCTGTCCATCGGCATGGCGGTGTGCAGCATCGGGTTGTCGCTGCGTTATCGCACGCCGATCACCGTGGCCTGGTCGACGCCGGGCGCCGCGCTGCTGATCACCAGCCTCGGCCATGTGAGTTACGGGGAGGCCATCGGCGCCTATATCACCTGTGCGGTGCTGGTGATTATTTGCGGGCTTACCGGCAGCTTCGAACGGCTGGTGAAGCGCCTGCCCGGCTCCCTGGCGGCCGCGTTGCTGGCGGGCATTCTGTTCAAAATCGGCAGCGAAATTTTCGTCGCCGCCCAGCACCGCACAGGCTTGGTGCTGGCGATGCTGTTCACCTATTTGCTGGTTAAACGCGCCCAGCCGCGCTACGCCGTGCTCGCTGCGTTGGTGGTCGGAACGGCGTTGGCCGGCGGCATGGGCTTGCTGGATTTCAGCGGCTTTCATTTGCAGGTGGCGGTGCCGGTGTGGACCACGCCGAGCTTTTCCCTAGCAGCGACCATCAGCATCGGCATTCCGCTGTTCGTGGTGGCCATGACCTCGCAGAACATGCCAGGCATCGCCGTGCTGCGCGCCGACGGTTACACCGTGCCGGCCTCGCCGCTGATCAGCGTCACCGGAATCGCCTCGCTGCTGCTGGCGCCGTTTGGTTCTCATGGCATCAACCTGGCCGCCATCAGCGCCGCCATCTGCACCGGCCCACATGCCCATGAAGATCCGAGCAAGCGCTACACGGCGGCCATGTGGTGCGGCGTGTTTTACGGGTTCGCGGGGGTGTTCGGCGCCACGCTGGCGGCGCTGTTTGCTGCACTGCCGAAAGAGTTGGTGCTGTCGATTGCCGCGCTGGCTTTGTTCGGCTCGATCATCAACGGCCTGACCAATGCCATGGCCGAACCGAAAGAACGCGAGGCCGCGCTGATCACCTTTATGGTCACCGCCTCGGGCTTGAGTTTGTTTTCGATTGGGTCAGCGTTCTGGGGGATAGTGGCGGGGGTTTTGACCTTGCTGATTTTGAATTGGCGTAAGGGCTGAGGCTTCAAAAGCATCGCGGCTGAAGCCGCTCCCACAGGTTTTTGCGTTCCTGTGGGCGCGGCTGGGCGGCATTCCGATTAGCCGCGATGCTCTTCGATGTCTACGCAAACTCACGCCAACCTGAAATGCTCCACCATCCCCTGCAATTCATTGCTCAAACTCGCCAACTCAATACTCGACGCTGCCGTGCCTTCCATGGCCATGGACGACTGATCGGCGCTGCTGCGGATGTTGGTGACGCTGCGGTTGATCTCTTCGGCCACGGAGCTTTGCTCTTCCGCTGCCGCCGCAATCTGCTGGTTCATTTGGTGAATGACCGACACCGCCGCCGCGATGCTGCCCAAGGCGCTTTCGGTTTCCAGGGCGTCGCTGACGGTGAGCTGAACCAACGCCGTGCTGCTTTGAATCTGGCTGACCGAACTCTGCGCGCCTTTCTGCAAGGCGCTGACCAGCCGTTCGATTTCTTCGGTGGACTGTTGCGTGCGTTTGGCCAAGGCGCGCACTTCATCGGCGACCACCGCAAACCCTCTGCCCTGCTCACCCGCGCGCGCCGCTTCGATGGCGGCGTTAAGCGCCAGCAAGTTGGTTTGCTCGGCCACGCTTTTGATCACGCTGAGTACCGAGACGATGTTTTGAATCTCGCTGCTCAAGCTTTGAATGCTGTCACTCGCCGAGCTGGACGACGCGGACAACTGTTCGATGCGCGCCATGGTCTGGCGCACCACGTTCTGCCCGTTAAGCACCTTCGAGTCGGCGGTTTCGGCGGCGCCAGCGGCCTCTTCGGCATTGCGGGCGACGTCGAGCACGGTGGCGGTCATCTGGTTCATGGCCGTGGCCACTTGTTCGGTTTCTTCTTTCTGGCTGGCCACTTCAGCGTTGGTCTGTTCGGTGACGGCTGACAGCGAGCGCGCCGAGGTGGCGATCTGGTTGATGCCGGCCTGCAAGCTGCCGACCATGCTGCTGAGGCTGGCCGACATCTGCTGCATGGCGCTCATTAACTGGCCGACCTCGTCGGTGCCGCGCACCTGAATCTTGGTGCTGAGGTCGCCATCGGCAATGCGCGTGGCCACATGAATCACGCTTTGCAGCGGTTTGACGATGGCACGGGTAATCAGCAGCGAAGCGCACAGCCCAACCAGAATCGCCAACGCCGAGGAGCCCAGAATCAACATGGAATTGGCCTTGAGCTCGGCGCGCATCGCAGCGTCTTGGGCGGTGTAGGCCTGGGCCACTTCGGCCATCACTTGTTCGGCCCGTTCGCGCATTTGCGTGTACACCTGGCGCTCTTTGCCGAGCAGGTCGGTGTATTCGGCAAGCTTGCCGCTGAAGGTGGTGATGTTGGTGCTGACGTCGTTGAGCACTGTCAGGTAGCCGGAATCTTTCACCGAGCTTTTCAGGGTTTCAGCCAGTTGCAGGGCTTCGTCGGCCTGGGCGATTTTTGTTGCTTCGAGGGTTTCGCCCTCTGCCGCTTTGCGGCTTTGCGCGAGCCGCAGGTGGGCTTCGTTCATGGCTTGCAGCATCAGGCGCGACACCTGGCTGACTTGCCCGGCCTGGACGATGAATTCCGCACCGTTCTGGCCTTGGGAATCTTTCAGTTCGTAGGCGCCGTCGTCGGCCAATCCGGCTTGCAGCAAATCCAGATTGTTGGCCACGCTGGTGACCGACCAACTGGCCATTTCCAGCGCCAGGTCTTTGGCCAGGGCCAGCTCGACGAATTGATCGAACGAGGTGCGGTAGGTGCCCAACGCTTGCGCCACGGCGTCCATGGCGGCCGCGCTGGAGGGTGACTGTTCTTTGAGCGTGGCGGTGGCGGCGAGAATGTCGTCCACGCCTTTACGCAGCGCATCGGCGGCCTTGGCATCGCCGCTGATGGAAAACGCTTGCTCGTTCAGACGCACGCGCAGCACCGCGCTGTTAATCGCCGACATCTGCTTTTGCGCTTCGAAGCGCTGGCTGATGGCCTGCAACGCGGTCACGCCAATGGCTGCCACCACGGCGGTGAGCAGCAGCACCAGACCAAATCCGCTGCCCAGCTTCTTTGCCATGCCCAGGTTGGCAAAACTGCGTTGCAAGATCGAAATCATCGCGCCGGTCCTCTATCGAATGCTCAACGACAGGTCTGTGTATTCAAGATTCGTGCGAAGTTGCGACGCGCGAAGGCCCAGCACAAGCGGCTTTACCCTCAGATATGGCAAATAGCTATGCCGACGTCGTTTTCAGATCAAAAAACTGGCGTCAACGTCAGAGGCCGCTCCGCGCGTCGCCTCGGCAGATGGAAACCCCGCCCCAATAAGTCGCAGGGCACGCGAGAACAGACATCACACAACAGCCCATCAGGCGTAGAGGCCACAACGTGCGCGGCGAGACCTCAGCGACCGATTGCGCCTCGCCCTCAAGAGCTGCGTGGTTGCTGAGCTAACGAATAAAAAGCTCTAGCACTTTCGTCTAACAGTGCGTTGACAAATCCGACGGCCTCTGTCGATAATCCCGACACAGTTGTACGACAACATATAACAACAAAAACAATAATCGCAGGACCACGCCATGACGACTCGCCCTCTCGCCAGTCCCCTACCGCGCCAGCCTTCGGCCCGGTCGTTCATTCGCCTTCACGGGCCACCCCATCCTTTCGAATTCGCTGACGGCTAGTCCGCAGCAATAGGCCCGGCTGCGTTCAAGCCAGGCCCAACGCCTCGACACAGGGGCATCACCGGTTCCGCCTTTTGATGCAAGCCAGATTTGGCTCGCAGGGGAACGGCTTTTTCAAAAATGGGAGCACAACAACAATGAAGACCCGCACCACTCGATCGCTCGTCCTCTTGGGCGCCGGCAGCATGGCCATGGCTCTGCCGCTGATTTCACAGGCTGAAGGCTTTATCGACGACACCAAGGCCACGCTGACTTTTCGCAATGCCTACTTCAACCGCAACTTCACCAACCCGGCCTACCCGAACGCGGCTAACCCGCAGAACAAGGCCGAAGAGTGGACGCAAAACTTCATTCTTGATGTGAAATCCGGCTACACCCCAGGCCCCGTTGGCTTTGGCGTGGACGTGCTGGGCCTGTACTCGCTGAAACTCGACGGCGGCAAAGGCACCGGTGGCTCGCAACTGCTGCCGATTCACCAGGACGGCCGCCCGGCTGACGACTTCGGTCGCCTGGGCGTGGCGGCGAAAGCCAAATTCTCGAAAACCGAATTGAAGGTCGGCGAGTGGATGCCGGTGCTGCCGATTCTGCGCTCCGACGACGGCCGCTCCCTGCCGCAAACCTTCCGCGGCGGTCAGGTGACTTCCCAGGAAATCGACGGCCTGACCTTGTACGGCGGCCAGTTCCGTCAGAACAGCCCGCGTAACGATGCGAGCATGGAAGACATGTCCATGAACGGGCGCGGTGCCTTCCTGTCCGACCGCTTCAATTTTGGCGGCGGCGAGTACACCTTCAACGAAAAACGCACCACTTTTGGCGTGTGGTACGCCGAGCTGGAAGACATCTACCAGCAGCAGTACTTCAACGTGCTGCACAGCCAGCCAGTCGGCGACGTAACCCTGGGCGCTAACCTGGGTTACTTCATGGGCAAGGAAGACGGCAGCCAACTGGCCGGCGACCTCGACAACAAAACGGCATTCGCCATGCTGTCTGCCAAATACGGCGGCAGCACCTTTTACGTCGGCCTTCAAAAAGTCAGCGGCGACGACGGCTGGATGCGCGTTAACGGCACCAGCGGCGGCACCCTGGCGAACGACAGCTACAACTCCAGCTACGACAACGCCAAGGAAAAATCCTGGCAGCTGCGTCACGACTTCAACTTCACCGCCGTTGGCGTACCGGGCCTGACCCTGATGAACCGCTACATCAGCGGTGACAACGTGCACGTCGGCGCCGTGACTGACGGCAAAGAATGGGGCCGCGAATCCGAGCTGGCGTACACCGTGCAGAGCGGCACGTTCAAAAACCTCAACCTCAAATGGCGCAACGCGAGCATCCGCCGCGACTACAGCGTCAACGAGTTTGACGAAAACCGCCTGTTTATCAGCTACCCGCTTTCGCTGCTGTAACCCGTCGGGCTTCGCCTGGCATCGACTTACTCCTCGTGTGAAAACACGCTTTGGCCCGTCCTCGTGACGGGCTTTTTTATGCCCGCTTTTTTTTGTAGGAGCGACTTTAGTCGCGATTCCTGCAAACGGTGCTGGCCGGTAGATCGCCATCGCGGCTAAAGCCGCTCCTACAAAAGTATGGCGGGCATAAAAAAGCCCCGATCAAGTCGGGGCTTTTCTTTTCGCTGTAGCGCAGCGGTAAAACAACTACCGCGCGCTGCTGCGCATTATCACGCTGGGAAAGATGGCGGATTCACGTCAGCCATGTCTTCCATTACGCGCACTACCTGGCAGCTGTAACCGAATTCGTTGTCGTACCAGACGTACAGCACAACGCGGTTGTCGTTGCAGATGGTGGCTTCAGCATCGACCACACCGGCGAAACGCGAGCCAACGAAGTCGGTGGAGACCACTTCCAGCGAGTTAACGAAGTCGATCTGGCGATGCAGATCCGAGTGCAGCGCGACGTAGCGCAGGTACTCGTTCATTTCTTCGCGGGTGGAGGCCTTTTCCAGGTTCAGGTTGAGGATGGCCATCGACACGTTCGGGGTCGGAACGCGAATGGCGTTGCCGGTCAACTTGCCAGCCAGTTCCGGCAGGGCTTTGGCAGCGGCTGTGGCAGCACCGGTTTCGGTGATCACCATGTTCAACGGCGCGCTGCGACCACGACGGTCGCCCTTGTGGAAGTTGTCGATCAGGTTCTGGTCGTTGGTGTACGAGTGAACAGTTTCGACGTGGCCGTTAACGATGCCGAACTTGTCATTCACAGCCTTGAGCACCGGCACGATGGCGTTGGTGGTGCAGGAAGCGGCGGAGATGATTTTGTCGTCCGGGGTGATTTCGCCGTGGTTGATGCCGTGCACGATGTTTTTCAGTTTGCCTTTGCCCGGCGCGGTCAGTACCACGCGGTCAACGCCAGGGCAGGCCAGGTGCTGGCCGAGGCCCTCGGCGTCACGCCATACACCGGTGTTGTCGACCAGCAGCGCATTGCTGATGCCGTACTGGGTGTAGTCGACTTCTTTCGGCTCTTTGGCGTAGATAATCTGGATCAGGTTGCCGTTGGCGGTGAGGGTGTTGTTTTCCTCGTCAACGGTGATGGTGCCGTTGAACGGACCGTGTACCGAGTCGCGACGCAGCAGGCTGGCGCGTTTGACCAGGTCGTTGCTGGCGCCTTTGCGCACAACGATAGCGCGCAGACGCAGACCGTCGCCGCCACCGGTTTTCTCGATCAGGATGCGTGCCAGCAGACGACCGATACGACCGAAACCGTACAGCACAACGTCGGTGCCTTTACGCGGGGTGCCGTTTTGTTTGCCCACCACAGCGGCCAGTTCGTCACGCACGAACTGCTCGATGGCGCGGCCGTTGCCGTCAGCTTTGAATTTCACGACCAGCTTGCCGAGGTCGACCGAAGCGGCGCCCAGTTTCAAGCTGCTCATTTCTTTAAGGACGGCGAAGGTCTCGTGAACCGAGAGTTCGCTTTCGTCAGCCTGGCGGTGACGGGCAAAGCGGTGGGCTTTGAGAATCTGGATAACCGAACGGTTAATCAGGCTGCGACCGTAAATTGAGGTCACCACGTTGTTGTTGCGGTAGAGCTGACCAATCAGCGGAATCATCGCCTCCGCGAGTGCTTCACGATCAATCCATTCACCAAGACACTGATCAGGCTTCTGAGTCACGGGCAATACCTTTAACAAGTATGTAGGGGCTGAAAAAACGGGCTACATTATGACGGGCTGTGCAACTGCCGGCAATCTGCAGCGGACGAAACACTGACAGCAGCGCGGCGGGATAGTTACAATCCTTCCGGTTAATCCTCAACCGGAGCCACGACCTCTCGTGTCCGTATTGCGCTTACCCAGCCTTCCTGCCGCCTCCGGCAAACAAACGTGGGGCAACTTGCCCGGCGCCGCCCTTAGCCTGGCCATTGCCGAAGCCGCCAACGCCGCCAAACGTTTCACCCTGCTGCTGACCGCCGACAGCCAGAGCGCCGAGCGCCTGGAGCAGGAGTTGCGGTTCTTCGCGCCCGAGCTTCCGGTGCTGCACTTTCCCGACTGGGAAACCCTGCCCTACGACCTGTTTTCGCCGCACCAGGACATCATTTCCCAGCGCATTGCCAGCCTGTACCGGTTGCCCGAGCTGAGCCACGGCATTCTCGTGGTGCCGATCACCACCGCCCTGCACCGCCTGGCGCCCAAGCGTTTTCTGCTGGGCAGCAGCCTGGTTCTGGACGTGGGCCAGAAGCTCGATGTGGAACAGATGCGCACGCGCCTGGAAGCCACCGGCTACCGCTACGTGGAAACGGTGTACGAGCACGGAGAGTTCACCGTGCGCGGCGCCATCATCGACTTGTTCCCCATGGGCACCGCGCAGCCGTACCGCATCGACCTGTTCGATGACGAGATCGAAACGCTGCGCACCTTCGACCCGGAAACCCAGCGCTCCATCGACAAGGTGGACTCCATCCGCCTGCTGCCGGCCCGCGAGTTTCCGCTGAATAAAGAAGCCGTCACCGGTTTCCGCGCGCGTTTTCGCGACCGCTTCGATGTCGATTTCCGCCGCTGCACCATTTACCAAGACCTCAACAGCGGCATTACCCCAGCGGGCATCGAGTATTACTTGCCGCTGTTTTTTGACGAAACCGCCACCCTGTTCGATTACCTGCCAAGCGACACGCAAGTGTTCTCGCTGCCGGGCATCGAGCAGGCCAGCGAGAATTTCTGGAACGACGTACGCAACCGCTATGAAGAACGGCGCGTGGACCCCGAGCGGCCGCTGGTGCCGCCGGCCGAGTTGTTCCTGCCGGTGGAAGACTGCTTTGCGCGCCTGAAAAACTGGCCGCGGGTGGTGGTCAGCCAGCAAGACGTCGACACCGGCGTGGGCCGCGAGCGCTTCGCCGCCCAGGCATTGCCGGACCTGGCCATTCAAGCCAAGGCCAGCCAGCCCATGGCCGCGCTGGAAACCTACTTGGCCGACTTCCCCGGCCGCGTGTTGTTTACCGCCGAATCCGCCGGGCGCCGCGAAGTGCTGCTGGAGCTGCTCGCGCGCTTGCGCCTCAAGCCGGTGGAAGTGGACAGTTGGAGCGACTTTGTAAAAGGCAAAGAGCGCCTGGCGATCACCATCGCGCCGCTGGACGACGGTTTGCAGCTCGACGACCCAGCCCTGGCGCTGATCGCCGAAAGCCCGCTGTTCGGCCAGCGCGTCATGCAGCGCCGCCGCCGTGAGAAAACCCGCGGTGACCACGGCGACGCGGTGATCAAAAACCTAACCGAGCTGCGCGAAGGCGCGCCGGTGGTGCACATCGACCACGGCGTCGGCCGTTACTTGGGTTTGGCCACGCTGGAAGTGGACAACCAGACCGCCGAATTCCTCATGCTCGCCTACGCCGACGAGGCCAAGCTGTATGTGCCGGTGGCCAACCTGCACCTGATCGCCCGTTACACCGGCAGCGATGACGCCTTGGCGCCGCTGCACCGTCTGGGCTCGGAAACCTGGCAGAAAGCCAAGCGCAAAGCCGCCGAACAGGTGCGCGACGTGGCGGCCGAGTTGCTCGACATTTATGCGCGCCGAGCGGCCCGTGAAGGTTATGCCTTTGCGGATCCGAAACTGGATTACGAGACCTTTAGCGCCGGCTTCCCGTTTGAAGAGACGCCCGATCAGCAGACCACCATCGAAGCCGTCATGGCCGACATGCTGGCGCCCAAGCCGATGGACCGCCTGGTTTGCGGCGACGTGGGCTTCGGCAAAACCGAAGTGGCCATGCGCGCGGCGTTTATTGCCGTACACAGCGGCAAGCAGGTGGCGATTCTGGTGCCGACCACCCTGCTCGCCCAACAGCACTACAACAGCTTCCGCGACCGTTTTGCCGATTGGCCGGTAACGGTCGAGGTGATGAGCCGCTTCAAGTCCGACAAGGAAGTGAAAGCGGCAGTTGCGCAGTTGGCCGAAGGCAAGATCGACATCGTCATCGGCACCCACAAGCTGCTGCAGGACGATGTGAAAATCAAAAACCTCGGCCTGGTGATCATCGACGAGGAACACCGTTTCGGCGTGCGCCAGAAAGAACAGCTCAAAGCGCTGCGCAGCGAAGTGGACATTCTCACCCTCACCGCCACGCCGATTCCGCGCACGCTGAACATGGCGGTGTCGGGCATGCGCGATCTGTCGATCATCGCCACGCCGCCAGCGCGCCGGTTGTCCGTACGCACCTTTGTGATGGAGCAGCAAAAACCCGTCATTAAAGAAGCCTTGCTGCGCGAACTGCTGCGCGGCGGTCAGGTGTACTACCTGCACAACGATGTGAAAACCATCGAGAAATGCGCCGCCGACCTTGCCGAACTGGTGCCCGAAGCCCGCATCGGCATCGGCCACGGGCAGATGCACGAGCGCGAGCTGGAACAGGTGATGAGCGACTTCTATCACAAGCGTTTCAACGTGCTGATCGCCTCGACCATCATCGAAACCGGCATCGACGTGCCGAGCGCCAACACCATCATCATCGAGCGCGCCGACAAATTCGGCCTGGCGCAATTGCACCAACTGCGCGGCCGCGTGGGCCGCAGTCACCACCAGGCGTACGCCTATTTGCTCACGCCGCCGCGCAAGCAAATGACCCCCGACGCCGAGAAGCGCCTGGAAGCCATCGCCAACACCCAAGACCTCGGCGCCGGCTTTGTGCTGGCCACCAACGACCTGGAAATTCGCGGCGCGGGCGAGCTGCTCGGCGACGGTCAGAGTGGGCAGATTCAAGCGGTGGGTTTCACCTTGTATATGGAAATGCTCGAACGTGCGGTGAAAGCCATCCGCAAAGGCGAGCAACCCAACCTTGAGCAGCCGCTGGGCGGCGGGCCGGAAATCAACCTGCGGGTGCCGGCGCTGATTCCTGACGCTTACCTGCCGGATGTTCACACGCGGTTGATTCTGTACAAACGCATCGCCTCGGCCGCCGACGAAGACGCGCTCAAAGAGCTGCAAGTGGAAATGATCGACCGCTTCGGCCTGCTGCCCGAGCCGACCAAAAACCTGATGCGCCTGACCTTGCTCAAACTGCAAGCCGAGCAACTGGGCATCAAGAAAGTCGACGCCGGCCCGCAAGGCGGCAAAATTGAATTTGCCGCCGATACCCAGGTCGATCCACTGGTGCTGATCAAGCTGATTCAAAGCCAGCCCAACCGCTACAAATTCGAAGGCGCTACGCAGTTCAAAATCCAGGTGCCGATGGAGCGTCCGGAAGAGCGCTTCAACACGCTGGAAGCGCTGTTCGAGCGCCTCACGCCTAAACAAGCTTGATTATTAAAGGACTACCGAATGCGTGCCCTCCGTTATGTCGCCCTGTTGCTCAGCCTCGTTACGCCGATGGCGTTTGCCGACGGCCTGTATCAGGTTGAGCTGATCATTTTTCGCCAGGCCGGCGAGCCCATTCCTGCCAGCCAAACCGCCCCCGATGACTGGGCAGCCGGCGTGCAAGGCAGCGCCGCTGATAACGCACGGGGCACGGCGCTCAATGGCGAAGCTGCCAAGCTGAACCAGAACAACGGCTACACCGTGCTACTGCACCAGGCCTGGCAACAAAGCATGGGCGAGGCGCCGACCAAGATTGCCGTAAACACTGGCAATCAGCAGTTCGGCCATTACCCGGTGGAAGGCACGCTCAGCCTCAAGCAGGTTCGTTTTGTCGACCTGGTCGCCGACTTCTGGATCAACCAGTTCGACGCCACCGGCATGCTCACCGGCAGCGAGCGCCTGAAGCGCACCGCGCGTTTGAAGGCGGGCGAATTGACGTATCTGGACCATACGAATCTGGGGATGTTGATTCGTATCAGCCCGCTTTAACACGTCAATACACCGCCCGTGTAGGAGCGGCTTTAGCCGCGATGCTCTGGATCTTTAACAGCATCGCGGCTAAAGCCGCTCCTACAGGTAAAACGAAAAAGCCCGACAGTCGTGCCGGGCTTTTTGTTGATTCGCATCAGACCGCTTTAATCCGCCAACACACCGCCCGTGTAGGAGCGGCTTTAGCCGCGAGCTTTGGATCTTTAAAAGCATCGCGGCTAAAGCCGCTCCTACAGGTAAAACGAAAAAAGCCCGGCATTTGTGCCGGGCTTTTTAGTGGGTGATAGTTTTAGCTCGCAAACAAGTACGCCTCAACGTCCATTCCCGCATCCCGCATCTGCGCCAGCTTGTAACGCAAGGTGCGCGGGCTGATGCCTAAACGTTCGGCGGCTTCTTTGCGACGACCGCGTTCGGCGCGCAGGGTGTCGATGATCATTTGGAATTCATGCCGGCGCAGGTCATCGCCCAATGCGCTGCTGTCGCTGCTTTCGTCGTTGATCGGCAACACCGCGTTGCCGCTGCTGATGGGCGTGAGTGTCGGCGTTGGCAGTGGCGCCAGGCCGATGGGGCCGCTCAGGCACAGGTCTTGCGGCTGGATCATGCCGCCGTGCTGCAAGATCAGCGCGCGCTGAATGGCGTTGTCCAACTCCCGTACGTTGCCCGGCCATGGGTAACCGGTCAGCGCGCGTTCCGCCTCGGCCGATAAGCGTGCCGGGGCGTGGTTCATTTTCTTCGCGTGCTTGGCCAGCAGGCGTTCGGCGAGCGGCAGGATGTCGGCGGTACGCTCGCGCAGGGGACGCCAGCCCAGTGGGAATACCGACAGGCGATAGAACAGGTCTTCACGGAACCGCCCCGCCGCCACTTCGCCGGCGAGGTCGCGGTTGCTGGTGGCCAGCACGCGAATGTCCAGGTCAATTGGCTTGCGAGCCCCCACGCGTTCCACTTCCCGTTCTTGCAGCACGCGCAGCAGCTTGGCTTGCAGGCCCAGCGGCATCTCGGAAATCTCGTCGAGCAGAATGGTGCCGCCTTCGGCCATTTCGAACTTGCCCGGCTGCGAGGCGACAGCGCCGGTAAAGGCGCCCTTCTCATGACCGAACAGCGTGGCTTCCAGCATGTTGTCGGGAATGGCCGCGCAGTTGATGGCAATAAACGGTTTGCCCGCCCGTGGTGACTGCTGGTGAATGTAGCGCGCCAGCACTTCTTTGCCGGTGCCGGATTCGCCGGAAATCAGCACCGTGGAATCGCTCTGCGCGACGCGCTTGGCCAGTTCCAACAGCTGTCGGCTGGCAGGTTCCAGCGCCACAGGACCGTCACCTTCATCTTTACCGACGCGGCCAAGCGCATGGCGCTCGACCAGTTCGAGCAGCGCTTTGGGCTCGAACGGTTTAACCAAATAATCCGCCGCGCCCCGGCGCATGGCATCGACCGCGCGCTCCACGGCGCCAAAGGCGGTCATCAGCAGCACGGGCAATTGCGGGTAACGGCTGCGGATCAGGCCCAGCAACTGATGACCGTCCATGCCGGGCATGTTGACGTCGCTGATGACCATGCAGAACGACTCGCGACCCAACGCCGTCAGTGCCGCTTCGGCGCAGTCTACGGCGCAGAAATCGTGGCCGCCGATCACCAGGGTGTCGGCCAGTGCTTCACGCAGGGCGCGGTCGTCTTCGACCAACAGAACTTTGCTCGCCATGGTGGTTACTCCTGAGAAGTCCGTGGGGCCACTGCAATCAGCGGCAATACCAGAATGGCGCAGGTGCCGCGGCCGGGGCGCGAGCGCAGCAGCAATTCGCCCTGATGAGCGCGGGCCACCGCCTTGACGACCGCCAGGCCAAGACCGGTGCCGGTGGTTTTGGTGGTGAAAAAGGGTTCGCCCAGGCGCGCCAGGGTGGTGGCATCGATGCCGGGGCCGTTGTCGCTGATGCACAGGCGCAGGTTCTGGCCACGTACATAGAAATGAACCTTGAGACTCGCCTCGCGGCCGGCAGCTTGAATGGCGTTTTCCACCAGGTTGAGCACGGTGCCGACCAAGGTGTCGCGGTTGCACAGCAGCTCGCCGGTATGGGCGTCGCACTGCCAGCGCACGTTCATGCCTTGCACATGGGGCTCGGCGGCGGCGCGCAGGGCTTCGTAGAGCTTTTTCGGCGCCAGGCGATCGGGCAGCGGCAGTTCGCCTCGGGCGAACACCAGCATGTCGCGCACTTGGTGTTCCAGCTCGTGCAGACGCTCTTTCAGGCGGCTGGCGAAACGCTGCTGTTGGTCGACTGGCAGCACTTGCTCGGTCAGGTGGCTGGCGTAGAGCAAGGCGGCGGAAAGCGGGGTGCGAATTTGATGGGCCAGCGAGGCAACCATGCGGCCCAGCGCCGACAGGCGCTCGTGGCGGGCCAGCTGATCTTGCAGCTGACGGGTTTCTGTCAGGTCGTTCAACAGCACCAGTTGGCCGGGCTCGGCTGAGAGCGAGCGGGTGGCGATAGAGAGGCGGCGACCGTTTTTCAGCGACACTTCGTGGCCGTCGTCTTTGCGCGGGGCGAAGTTGCGGGCAATCACTTCGCGCCAGAGCATGCCGACCAAGGGCTTACCGAGCAGTGCACAGGCCACCGGGTTGGCCTCGCGCACCACGCCTTGGCCGTCGATGACGATGACGCCGCCGGGCAGTACATCAAGCAGGCTTTGCAGGCGGTGCGCCAGGCGCTCCTTCTCGGCCAGTTCCTGCATGCGCTGCGCGCTGACCAGCGCCAGCTCGCCCTTGAGTTCGGTCACCCGCGCTTCCAACAGGTTGTAGGAGTCACTGAGCTGGGTCGACATTTGGCTGAACATGGCGAACGCCTTCTCAAGCCCTTGGCGGCTGGAGGCCTCGATGTCGTTAGCAGCAGTGCTGGACGTTGGGAGTGCGGTTTGCTTCATGGTTCTCTCTCACCCGGTGAGCCGTCATAAGACGGTCAGTCGAGAGAGAACTAGCAATAGCCGTGCCTAAAAAAATATCCTTATTTTTCAAGGCACTAGTTTGAGGGGAGGAAATTTCGCGTCAATCATCCGACTGTTCGTCATCATCCCGACGACTCATACCGTACTTGCGCATCTTCTCGACCAGGGTGGTACGACGGATGCGCAAGCGCTCAGCAGCACGGGCCACAACGCCACCGGCATCGTCCAGCGCCTGTTGGATCAGCCCCTGTTCCAGGTTGCCGAGGTAATCCTTCAGGTCGAGACCTTCAGGCGGCAGCATGGCGGTGGTTTCCGGGCCGGACATATTGCTGTTGAAGGAGAAACGCTCTTCCAGGTCGTCGCGGACGCTGGTGGCCTGTTGGTCGTGCTCGTCTTCAACCTGACGGAATTTCTTCGGCAGCTCGAGCACCCCGATCACGCCGTAGGGATGCATGATCGCCATGCGCTCCACCAGGTTCGCCAGCTCGCGCACGTTGCCGGCCCAGTCGTGGCGGCACAGCGACATGATGGCGGCGGAGTTGAAGCGGATCGAGCCGCGCTTCTCCACTTCCATGCGTGAAATCAGCTCGTTCATGAGCAATGGAATATCTTCCACCCGCTCACGCAACGGCGCCATTTCGATGGGGAACACGTTGAGGCGGTAGTAGAGGTCTTCACGGAAGGTGCCCGCTTCGATCATCGACTCCAGATTCTTGTGCGTGGCGGCGATGATGCGCACGTCAGCGCTTTGGGTTTTGTTGCTGCCCACGCGCTCGAAGGTACGTTCTTGCAGCACGCGCAACAGCTTCACCTGCATCGGCAGCGGCATGTCGCCGATTTCATCGAGGAACAGCGTGCCGCCGTTGGCCAGTTCGAAACGCCCTGCCCGGCTGGTGATGGCGCCGGTAAACGCGCCCTTCTCATGGCCGAACAGTTCACTTTCCAACAGCTCAGCCGGAATGGCACCGCAGTTAACGGGAACGAACGGCGCGTCGCGGCGCTTGGAGTGGTAATGCAGGTTGCGCGCGACCACTTCTTTGCCGGTGCCGGATTCGCCAAGAATCAACACGCTGGCTTCGGTGTCGGCCACTTGCGACATCATCTGCCGCACTTGCTGAATGGCGCGGCTGGTGCCGACCAGGCTGCGGAACAGGTTCGGCTCGCGGGCCCGGGCGCCGCGCGCCTGGTCGTACATTTCGCGGTAAACCTGGGCACGGTGCAGGGAGTCGAGCAATTTGTTGTAGCTCGGCGGCATTTCCAACGTGCTCAACACACGACGGCGCACGTCTTCGGGCCAATCTGCTGGCGCGGCATCGCCCACCAGCAAGATGGGCAGTTGCTCATCCCAGGCAGCAAGTTGTTTGAGTAATTCGAGGGAGCCACCTTTGCTGGTGACTTCGCCGAGCAGCACGCTCAGCACGTCGCGCGGGCTGTCGAGCTTATCGACCGTCTCCCGCCAGTTCTGGCTTGTGCAAGCCAGATGTTCTTCCCCGAGGAAATTTAGAATTACCGCCAAATCGCGGCGGCGTTCGCTGTTGTCATCGACCAGTAAAATTTTGGTTTCACGCCACATAGTGTCTGGTTCTGATCCGGGGTGTGAAGAAAGCGTCCATCGCAACCACGATAAAATGACGCCAGCAATTGGCCACTAGTAGAGTCAATTTTTTGTACGCAGTCAATTTTATGACGTGTTTTTTTCTACCCAGTTCAACCAGGTAGCACATTGTCTTGAGAATTAACGCAGAGGTTTGTAGCTAACTCCTCTGAACGAAAGGTTAGCTACAAAATTTTGACTAGCCAAACATCTGATAGATTTTGGCGCTTTGATTGGATTTGACCAGCACAGTCAGCTCTTCGCCAACCGCTTCACGCTTGCGTACACAGGCTGCTGTCAGGTGGCGATACACCTCGACCAACGCTTCCATCTGCTCACGCAGGGCTTCTTCGATACCGGTGCTGTCGGCCATTGCGGCACTCACCTGCTCGCGGCACGAGGTGTCCAGCGCGCCGATACGCTCCCAATCTTCCTGTTGAAAGGCGTCGATCAGGGCCAGGCGGGTACTTTCGATTTGTTGCAGCATGGAATTCGCCATTTCGTTGTCCTCACCCACCTTACGGTGCAATTGCATCCCAGCCGGACTTCACTTCACGCAGCAGACCCGACACTTCAACCAGTGGCGCTGGGTCGTTGCTTTTGTTGGCTTCGAGCATGCGGGTGATCATGTATTCGTAAACGCGGTCGAGGTTTTGTGCGACTTCGCCGCCCTTGCCCATGTCCAGACCTTCACGCAGGCCGCCCACGATACCGATGGCTTTGCTGATCAGCTCGCCTTTCATCGAGGCCTGGCCGCGCGCCATGGCGCCTTGGGCTTGAGCCAGACGCTCAAGACCGCCCTCCATCAACATCTGGATCAAACGATGGGGAGTTGCTTCAAACACTTGAGACGACACGCTCACTTGCTTGTACTGATTCATCGCCGCCATCGCTCTCATTTTGCAAACCCTCGTGAACCGTTGTTTCGATATTCAAGCTATCGGCGGGTTTCGTGGGAGCTTTAAGCCCGTCCGTACTTTTTCTTCATCAAAAAAAGCTATCGGCCGGGCGAGAATTAGCGGGACTTAATTCTTCTTGACCAGGCCAGGCAGGTTGTCCAGCTGCGACATGAGGCCGGTGCTGGTGTTGGTGAGCTGCGATACCAGGGCGTCCATGGCGTTGTACTGTTTGTACAAACGCGTCTGCAACGCGGTCATGCGCAGATCCAAGTCTTCCTGCTGCTTATCGAGACTGGTGATGGTATTGGAAAGTTGCTCGGTGCGCTGCTGCAGAATTCCGCCACCATCGGTGTACGGTTTGAGCTTAGACGTAAGCCGGCTCGCTAGCCCGTCATCGCCGGTGAAATAGGCGGCGACGCCTTCGTAGTTTTCGCTGATCGCGGTGTCGAGCTTGGCGCTGTTGACCTCCAGCGTACCGTCCGTCTTGGTGGTGATACCCAGGTTGGCCAAGGCCGAAATGGCGCCGCCGTTATCCTGGTTCGATACCAACTCACTGCGGATCGAACTCACCAGCGAGCGCGCCGTGGAGTCGCCCGCCAGCCCGGCTACAACCGGGTTGCTGTTAGCAACCGTGGTCACTTTGGTCAGCGAATTCACGGTGCTCATCATCTTGTTGTACGCGGTGACGAAGTTCTGCACGTTGGCTTTCACCGCCGACGTGTTATCGGCGACGTTGAGCGTCAGTGGCTCGTCGGCTTTGGTAACGCCGGTCAGCTTGATGGTCACACCATCGATGGCTTTGTCGACGGTGTTCGAATCGCTCACCACTTCCAGCCCGTCGATCGTCAGCTTGGCGCTCGACGCAGCGGCCAGGGTTTTACCGCCCTTGGCTACGGCGGCGTCGTACTCGGCGGGCGTGGCGAACGTCGTAGGATCCAGCGTAGCGCCGGGGAAGGTCAGGTCTTCGAGCGAGGCATTACCTGTACCGGTGCTGGTGCCGGTCATGGTGATGTCGTTGCCATCACCCATCTTGGTGCTGCTCAGAACCAGGCGCGAACCCTGGCTGTCGGTGACGATGGTGGCGCTCACCCCGGCGGTTTTGCCTTGGGCATTGATGGCGTCACGCACACCGGCAAGGGTGTTGTTGGTGCTGTCGACATTGACGGTCAGCGCTGTGTTGCTGCCGACTTTGATTTCCAGCGAACCGGTGTTGAATTTGGCAGTGCTGCCGCCACTGATCGCCGCAGAAGCAATTTTGCTGCTGCTGGCCAGTTTCGACACTTCGATTTTATAGCTACCCGCGATGGCACTGGCGCTGCCAGTGGCGCTAAGCGCGGTGGTGTTCGTGGAAGTCGCCGATTTGGACAGGAAGCTGGTCGGGCTGTTGAGCAGCGACAGGGCGGTTTGGAACTCGCTCACTGCGCTCTTCAACGAACCGAGCGAGGTCAACTTGGTCGTTGTTTTGGATTCGAGCTTATCGATCTGATTCTGCTTGGGCGCTTTCTCCGCCGCCACAGACGCCTTCACGATATCGTCAATATTTACGCCCGAACCAATGCCAGTTACACCAGCCATCTCGCACCTCCGTCAAAAAAACGTCCCGAATTCCCTATGGGAACGGGTATGGCGAGTTGTACTCAAGAACCGTACCAACTCACGCTTTAGCCTCGAACATGAGGCTGCGAATGTCCTCTAGGCGTTCAGCCAGCTTGAGCAATTCCTCGGAAGGAATCTGCCGCACCAACTTGCCTGAGTCCGTATCGATAACTTTGACAACAACTTCGCCGCTTGAGTCATCGACATTGAAATTCAAACCACGCTTAACCGTTTGCACGAAGGACTGAATGTCAGCAACTGCTGCATCAATACTTCCACTGTCGGCCTGAGCGTCGGAGCTGGTATCCGCACTTGCAGCGGACGCCGTCTGTTTTGCAGCCTGCTGAGCAGACCCTACCGGCACTTGCCCGTCACGAGCTTGTCTGGGCAGAGCGGCAAACCGACGTGATATTGGAAACATCCATTTTAGACACCTCACAATGGCCAAATGGGAGGAAGGGTCATCCCCTTCCTCCCACCGATTTTGGCGTCTCTTTCTGCGTTATTGCAGCAGACTGAGAACCGACTGTGGCAGTTGGTTAGCTTGAGCCAGAATCGCGGTACCAGCTTGTTGCAGTACTTGGTTTTTCGACAGCTTTGCAGTTTCAGCAGCGAAGTCGGTGTCTTTGATCCGGCTACGAGCAGCGTCAGCGTTCTCAGAGATGTTCTGCAGGTTGCTGATGGTGTTGTCGAAGCGGTTCTGTACAGCACCGAGGTCCGCACGCTGAGCATCGATGTTTTGCAGTGCGTTGTCGATTACAGCGATTGCACGTTGAGCGCCGTCAGCGGTGGAGATATCCACATCCGAAACGGTGTTCAGGTCGGCAGCCTGGTCGCCAAACACTTCAGTCGAAGTACCGGTGAGGGCGTAGGAGTTCGGCGAGTTCAACTCGACGTACCCGATCGCTTTACCACCTGCGGCACGAACATCGGTCTCGGCGCTGAAAGTACCGTCAGAACCTTGTGCAGCCAGGTTGATGGTACCGGTCGACGAAGCGCTGTCAGCACCGAAGACAATGTTTTCACCAGTGGCCGAAGTAATGGTCACCTTGTCAGTTTTCGAATCGTAGTTCGCAGTTACGTTCAGCTTACCGGCGTTCGAGTTGATCTGATCAGCCAGACCTTTGGAGTCAGTCACACCGACGATGGCAACCGATTGGCTACCTACGCTCAGCGAGAAGCTGGCAGCGCCGGAAGTAATGTTCACGTCAGCCTGTACAACGTTACGAGCCGAAGCGCTGAGGCCCGAGATGGCGCCGTCGAACTTGCCAGCAATCGATTTGGCGCTGTCGCCGGAGGTTACGGCTACGTCTTTGGTTTGACCGCCACCAACAACGGTGATGGTGTTAGCCGAGAAGCCAGCGCCGCTTGCTGCGATGCTTGCAGACACAGTGCCACCAGCAGCCGAAGCGCCGGCGCTGTCAGTGCTTGCGCCGCCACCGATCTGGTACGAACCCAGCGAGGTAGCAGAAGCATTTTTCAGCGAAACGTCGATGGTTTCGTAAGCGTTGGAACCCACTTGGAAGCTAGTGGTACCGAACGAACCGTCAAGCAGTTTGCGACCACCGAAGGTGGTGGTGTCAGCAATACGGCTCAGTTCAGCTTGTTGGGCCGATACTTCTTTTTGCAGAGCGGCACGGTCGGTGTCGCTGTTCGAGCCGTTGGCTGCCTGGATGGACAGGTCACGGATACGCTGCAGAATGTTGGTCGACTGTTGCAGCGCGCCTTCAGCGGTTTGCGACAGAGAGATACCATCGTTGGCGTTACGGGTCGCTACGTTCAGGCCGCTGATCTGGTTGGTCAGACGGTTAGAGATCTGCAGACCGGCAGCGTCGTCTTTGGCGCTGTTGATGCGGTTACCGGTGGACAGACGTTGCAGCGAGGTATTCAGCGAGTTGGACGAAGCGTTCAAGTTGCGCTGAGTGTTGAGCGATGCAATGTTCGTGTTAACTGTAAGTGCCATTTGGGCGTCTCCCGAGTACCTAGTATTTGCCTGAGCTTGCGACGTTCAGGGCCTGCAGCTCAGGCGCCCCTAGAATTCGCATTCGAAGTGTTTATCGGCGCTAGTTCTTGGAGCTTTAGCAAAATTTTCAAAAATTTTGCTGGCTGCTTGCTGAACCGGTGCAAACCGCTTCCACACTTTCTGTATCGGCACAGGCCGCAGAACTAAAGGGCTCGATGAAAATTTTTGCACGTGGCCAAGCCATCTCCAGCGCCTCGCTTACCCACCCAGCCGTTTAAGTGACGCCAATTTTCAAACAAAACCGGCACTTAGCCATCCTGGCGATCGGGCTTACTGTTTTCTGACGCGAATAAAAAAGGGGCTATCACCGCTGTGAAGCCCCTTCCAAGTACCGCGATGAGTCTAGTCCGGCATCCAGGCTTTCGCCCAATTGCGCACATTCTCGCCTTCGAGCATCCAGTCGCGACGAATAATGGTCTGCAAGTCATCGCCCATTTTCGCCGTTGCATCCAGGTCAGCCAGGTGCATGCGAATGGCGTCCATCCAGTCTTTGTAGCGGTTTTTCACCCGCGTGACGGGCAAGTCGCAGCGATAGCACACAGCATCGGTGCAGATCACCGGGAAACCGAGGAAGCCGTACTCAAGGAGTCGCAGATTACTCTTGCAGTCGTTGAACTGGTTCTGCTCCAACGGCGCTAGGGCCAGGTCAAGGTTCAACGAGGCAAGAATCGTCGGGTACTTGTCGATGGTTACGCCTGGGTAGTACTCGGTCACGTAGGGCCGCAACTTATCCGGGCACAGGCCAAAGAACACCCATTCCACTTCATCCGCCAGATCACGCACCACATCGGCAATCAGTTCCAGATCGCCCGTATGCCCTACCCCACCGGCCCACCCGACTCGCGGCTTGCGTCCAACGCGGCGCTCGCTGTTCAAACCGTTCCACCAGTTGGTCGGCAGCCGGTTCAGCACCACCCGAATATCGTCATGCATGCCGGCAAGCGCCTCGGCCAACGGCTGCGTCGACACCACGAAGCGGTCGACCAGCGTCAGCGCCTTGCGCAATGAGCGCAGCACGTCTTTGGGCATGTCCGCGCGGTGCACGCTTTTCAGCGGCAGGTTGGGCAGGTAGTCGTCCAGCTCGTACACACGGAAGGCGTTCGACAGCTGCTTGATCTCGGCCATCGATTCCAGCTGCGCATCGGTGACCTGGCGCTGGAAGATGATCACATCGCTCTGGAACCGCTCCAGCTCGACTGGGTGCAACAGGGTTTCGCTGATCACTCCATCCGCCACGCCCTCGCGCTGCATGGCGGTGAACGGCTGACGCACCCGGTAATGGCCGCAACCGCCACGATCGGCCGGGTGCACCAGAATGCGCGGCAGCGGCGCCCGCACGAAGGGTTGCCAGATGGCGCCACGAATCGGATCCAGCTCGAAGCCTTTGTTGGCCAGCGTCAGGTTCTGGTTGTAGGCCGGGTCGCGCGCCAGCAGCGGCAGCCACTTCTGGTACATCGCCGCCTGTTCACTGCGGAACCGTTTGAGCTTTTGTTCCTGCGCCAGGGTTTCAACGCCCGACTTCTGGCTGACGCTGCCCTCGTGCAACAGCACCGAGTAAGGCGTCCACACGCTCAGGTAGCCGGCTTCGCGCACCTTCAGGCACAGGTCGACGTCGTTGTACGAAACCTTGAACACCACCTCATCCAGCCCGCCAACCGCGTCGTACACCTCTTTGCGGATGATCAGGCAAGCCGCCGTTACCGCCGAATAGTTCTGCGCCACCAACAGGCGCTGCATGTAACCGGCGCTGTCGCCGGCGTCGCCAAGGAACGGATGGTCCGCCGGCCCGCTAAGCCCCAGCACCACACCGGCGTGCTGAATATGGCCGCTGGGGAACAACAGCTTGGCGCCGACGATGCCCACTTCCGGGCGCCGCGCGTGGTTGAGCAATTCGTCCAGCCAGTCTTCACGCAGAATCGCCGTGTCGTTGTTCAGCAGCACCAGATACTCGCCGCGCGCGACAGCGGCGGCCGCGTTATTAATAGCCGAGAAGTTGAACGGCCCTGGATAACGCACCACCCGAATCTGCTCGCTGTTCAACTGCTCGATGCCGGCCAGCCAGGCTTTGGCTTCTTCGGTTTCGCTGGCGTTGTCGATAATCAGCAGCTCGTAATTCGAGTAAGCGGTTTTCTCCAACAAGGTTTCGACGCAGCGTTGCAGCAACGCCAACTGGTCTTTGGTGGGTACCAAAATGGAGACCAAAGGCTGCTCGGGGTAGTCGTAGCGAATGCGGTTGAAGCCCGGCAATACGCCTTCTTGCATGGTGTGCGGCACACCGAGACGGTCGAGGTGTTCGCTGACCACCGCTGCCGAATGCAGGCGCACCTCGTCGCTGGCCAGCCAGCGCGCGAACGGCACCGCGCTGTGGCACAGCACCTCGGCGATATGGCCGACGCTGTCCAGGCCGAACGACTCAGCGCAGCGCAGCTGGAAATCCTGCAACGCCAGGCCGTCGAACTGGAACCGCAGCCCGCCCAGTTGTTCCAGTGCCTCGCGGGCAATAAACAGCGAGCGCCCGGTATACGGGTAGCTGCGCAGCAAATCGAGGTTGAAGTCGGGTTTGAAAATCGGCGAATGCGCGCCCTGCTCGCCACGGGTGTCTTCGTCGCTGTAATAGCAGCCCGTCGGCGCGGCCACGGCACGGTCCAACAACAATGCCAGCGCGTGGGGTTCCAGCGTATCGCCGGCCGGCAGCACATACAGCCAATCGGCCGTGCTGGCCACGGCGGCATCGTTAACCTGCTGCCAATCGCCATTCACCACGCGGTGCGGCGCGCCGTGCTGTTGCGCGTTCAGGCTGTCGACCGTCGCTTGCAGTGCCGCCGGTTCGGTGCCCGGCAATGCCAGCACCAGCACCTCGATGCTTGGCACATACGCATCTTGCAAGCGACGCTCGAAGGCGGCGAGCACCTGCGGCGTCAGCGTGTGCAAGTAACCGAACGTGGGCTGGCCCACGGCCTTGTTGCTCATTTCATCGACCAGACTTTGCAGAAACTCGCCGCGCGCTTGCTCAACCGGCGCCTCGACGCCCTGGCCATGGCGGCCGTACAAGCGCCGGAACAGCTCGGGGAAATTCTTGCGCTCGCGCACGCTCATGCGCTGCTCGGGGCTTTCCTGGCGGATATGCACCTGCACGGTTTGCGCTTGCACATGTTCAACCGGATAACGCGCCGACAGTTTCAGCAGCATGTCCCAGTCTTCCAGCGCTGGCAGCTCAACGTCGAAACCGCCCACTTCATCCAGCCACTGGCGCGGGTGCGACCAGGCGTTCACCGGAATGAAGTTCTGCACCAGCAAGTTGTCGCGCGAGAACGGGCCGTGCTGCGACGAAGATTGCCGCGAGATCTCCTGGCGCTTGCCGCCTTCCAGCGTTTCCAGCACGTACAGCGTGTCGGTGTACACCAGGCGTGGGCCTTGCGCGTGAGCCTCGGCGTGGCGCTGCAAATGCTCTGGCAGCCACATGTCGTCGTCGTCGAGGTAGCACAAGTAGGCGCCTCGAGCCTGGCGAATGCCGCAGTTACGCGCGTTCGACAGCCCGCCGTTACGCCCCAACGCCAGATAGGTGATGGGGAAGTCGTAGCCCTGCAGCACATGCTCAACCGGCGCGCCGGCATCGTTGATCAGAATGACTTCGAAGTCTTTGAAGGTCTGCGCGCTAAGACTGGCCAGCGCATCGACCAGCAAATCGGCGCGGTTATAGGTGGTGAGAATGATGGAGAAGGTCGGCCCCTGTTCCCCAGCCTTGACCGCGCCAGGGCCGGCCAACGCCGTTTCAATCGCCTGACTGCGCGCCTTGAAGCGCGCTTGCACCTCGGCTGGCGCGCTCTGCATACGCTGGCGATACAGCGCCAGAATCGGCCCGGCTGCCGCGATCATGCGCGTGCGCACGGCGGGGTCGGCCAGGTTCAGTTCGAGAATTTCGGTGTGTTCGGCCAGCGGCTTGTCGCTGCCGTAGAAGCTGTTGGAAATCTGCCCGCCATGCACGCGGTAACCCACGCTGGGCTGACGCAGAAAAACAAAATCCGGTGCCAGCCGCGCCAGGCGAATCCACAACTCCCAATCGCCGGCGAGCATGTCGCTGCGGTGAATGGTGCCGTCGGCCTGGGTGATTTGCGGCAATACGCTGCGGCGCAGCATGACTGCCGAGGGCGTGATGTAGTTGTCGTAGCTGAGCAGGTCCACCACTTCATCGCGCCCACCCGAATAGGACTGCGAGCGATGACCGGGATGTTGTGCGTAGTGGGTGATGGTGCCGCGCTCGTCGATCCAGTTGCACTGTGTGTAACCGAGGCCAGCGTGCGGCGTGCGGTCCAGAGCGGCCACCAAGGAGGCCAGGTGGCCGGGATACAAGACGTCGTCCGAGCCCAGCACCACCACATAACGGCCGCTGCCAGCGGTGACGCATTTGTTGTAGTTGCCGGTCATGCCGAGGTTCTTGGCGTTGACCTCGTAATAAAAGCGCGGGTCTTCGGCGTAGCGCTGCAAGATCTCGACGCTGTTGTCTTTGGAGCAGTCATCGAATACCAGTACCTCGAACGTCACGCCCTGCTGGGCGAGGATCGAGTCGATGGTCTGACCGATAAATGCACTGTTGTTGTACGACATGACGGCAACGGTTACATCCACGGCATTGTGTTCCTCGGCAAACAACGCCTGCGCCCCATGCTGGGCCTGACGCTGGTGATTCAATTCGGCGAAAAATGCAGCGGCTTCGGCGTCCCGGTCGACCGGCACATCAGCCATGCGCGCCTGGCGTACCGGCGCATCGGCGGCTAACCAGCTCTGCAATTTTTCAATGGGGATTTCCACGTTCCAGTGGAATACCACGGAGTGGGTGCCGGGCTGGCCAACTACCGGCAAATAAACCAAACGCACGCCAACTGCGGACGCCAAGGCGTGGAAAAACCAGTACCACATCTGCGCGTTGTCTTGGATAAGCATCACCAGCGTGCTGCCGCTGGGCATCCACAGCAGGTTGGCAGCCGCCGCGCCGGAGCCGAGCACCGCCAGTTCCGTTGATGACAACAGTGCCACCTGCTCGGCGAACGTATGGGTTTCCGGCTGAATCAACGCAAAGCCGTCCGCGCGCAGCGCCTCGGTAAGTGCTTGCTGGTTGACGATGGTTCGACCGTTTCCGCCTGGCGGGCGAATCAGGTACGTCTTGCCGTTTTCGCGGTGGGCGCGCGGCACACGCGCTTTGATGTAATTGGCCATCCAGGCGATGGCGCTGGGGAACACCTGATACTCGTCACCGGCATACACGTAGCCGGCGCGCGGTTCCCAGATATCGGCGCTGTCGGAGAAGTGATACAGCACGCCCACATCGCAGGCCTGGCCGGCGGGCACGCAGACGGTTTGCTCGCGCGGCCAGAACAGCGCCAGTGAATCCATGATCGAGGCAGGCAAGCCCGCCTCTACCAGCACCACGGTTTGCGCGTCGAACGCGGCTTGGTTAATCCAGAAAAAACGCGCCAATTTTTCGCTCAGCCAGTGCGCGTAGTTGCCATTTTCCCAGCCGAAAAATGAGATGGCATGGGCCACCTGCAACGGCTCGCCAGCGCCTGCATAAAAGGCGCAACGACCGTCGTCAGTCAGCTTCAATCCATGCTTTTCGTACCAGCCGACGTTGAGCCGCTCGCGGTTATCAAACGCCACGTCACAGACGTATTCGCCGTTATCGATATCGGCGATGCCTGCCATGCCGGCCACCAGCCGTACCTGATGAAACTCGGCGCTGTACTGGGCGTAGGTGGTTTGCGGTGCGCGGCGAACATTGGCGGGGATGGCGAAATCGACCATCTCCAACGGCGCGGGCGCCCAGGCCGTCGAAGGCGCCAGTTCCAGCAAATGGTTGCGGCCCTTGGCGGCGCGCGCAGGAACCAGCGCGGCGCTGGCAAATGCACCTTGCAGGTGACTCCACCGGGAAGGTGCAGTAGCAGACATGGATGAAACTCCGAATTTTGAACACGCCGCCTACGCTTGCGCAGGCGGCCCACGCATCAGCCTTTGGGCTTGGCGTTTACCGCCTGGGAGAACTGATCGTAGTCGCGGAAATAGTCGTCTTCGCTGTAACGCTCCGAAGCCAGAACCATGCACACCGAGCCGCTGGAGAAGTTGTCGATCTCGCGCCAGATCATCGGCGGGATGTACAGGCCGTAATAGGAGCGGTTGAGGTGGTATTTGAATTTGGTGCGGCCGTCGTCGAGCAAGATGTCAAAGCTGCCAGACATGGCGATCAGCAACTGATGAAGCTCTTTATGGGCATGGCCGCCACGGTGCGAACCGCCGGGAACGTCGTACAGGTAGTAAACACGCTTGATATCGAACGGGATGTGTTGATTCCCTTCGATAAAGGTCAAGTTGCCGCGCCGGTCTTCAATGATCGGCAGATCTACAATTTTGCAGTGCTGTAGAGACATGAGCGCTCCGAATCCGTATGGAAACCATCACACCAATTTCGACCACGCGTACCCGTCAAAAAATTAGCAGTGATAGCCGTTGTCAGCTGCAAAGCAAAACTTGCACCACTTTGCCGTCGCCCGCAGGCGCTTAGCCGCTGAAGCTGTTACACGCCTCGATAACCGCGTGCTGATGGGCTGCCGGCAAGCCGGGGTATAGCGGCAGGCTCAACACCTGCGCCGCCAACTCGTCCGAGATGGGCAAGCTCAGTTGGGCAAATTCGCTGTAGGCGGCCTGGCGGTGAATCGGCACGGGGTAGTGAATCAGGCTCGGCACGCCGCTGCGCTCCAGGTGCGCCTGCAACTGCTCGCGCGCCTGGGTGCGAACCACGAACTGATGCCAGACATGGCTGCCGGCCACCGCTGGCGCTTGGGGCAGCACCAGCAGCGGGTTGCGGATGTGGCTGAGGTAATGCGCGGCGATGGCCTGACGCGCCTGCGCGTCGCGCTCCACGCTGGGCAATTTCACCCGCAGCAGGGCCGCTTGCAGTTCATCCAGGCGCGAGTTCACGCCTTGCACGTCGTGAACGTATTTGCGCGTAGAGCCATAGCTGCGCAGCTTGCGCACTTGCTCGGCCAAACGGTCGTCGCCGGTGGTCACGGCGCCGGCGTCCCCGAGGGCACCGAGGTTTTTCACCGGAAAGAAACTGAAGCCCGCCGCATGACCAAACGCACCGGCTTGCCGGCCCAGGGCGTCCACCGCGCCATGGGCTTGGGCGGAATCTTCGATCAGCAGCAGGTCGTGTTCGTTAGCCAGGGTTTGCAACGCCTCCATGTCCGCCAACTGACCGTACAAATGCACGGCGATGACGGCGGCGGTGCGCGGGCCGATGGCGGCTTTTACCGCCTGCGGATCAATGTTGAACGTCGCCGCATCGGGTTCCACCAGCACCGGCGTCAGGCCCGCTTCGCTCACGGCCAATGCCGTGGCGATAAAACTGTTGTTGGGCAGAATGACCTCGTCGCGGTCTTCGAAACGGCCGAGGTTTTTATAGCCGCGCAATATCAGCGTCAGCGCATCCAGACCGTTACCCACGCCAATGGCATGGGGCACGCCGCACGCTTGGGCGTATTCGGTTTCGAACGCTGCCACCTCGGCACCCAACACATACCAGCCCGAGCGCAGCACGCGTTGAAACGCGTCGGTCAGCGCCTGTTCATCGCGCAGATTGAGCGCAGCCACATCAAGGAAAGGAAACATATCAATCGCCTAGGTAACGCACCACGCGTGCGGGGTTGCCGACTACCAGCGCAAGGGCTGGCACGTCGTGGGTGACCACCGCACCGGCGCCCACCATGGCGCCGGCACCGATGGAGATACCCGGAAGAATAATGGCCCCGGCACCAATGGACGCGCCCTGGTGCACATGGGTTTGCGGGAAGCTGTCGGGGTATTGTTTCGAGCGTGGCAGCAGGTCGTTGGTAAAGGTGGCGTTGGGGCCGATGAACACGTCGTCAGCGATGCGTAAACCGTCCCACAAATACACCCCGCACTTCACCGTTACCCGGTCGCCAACCACCACGTCGTTTTCGATCAAGCAGTGGGCGTTGATGTTGCAATCGCGGCCGATCTGGGCGCGCGGCAGAATCACTACGTACTGCCACACCGTGGTGCCATCGCCAATCTGCTGGCTGTGAACGTCTGCCAAAGGATGAATCGAAGCCATGCGCGCGGTGCCTTGCTGGAGGTGGGCTTGAGGTTAGCAAGCCGTCGCAGGCTCGTCACGGACGGCGCCTCGCCACGGCGCTTTTTTTCAGTAAGATGAGCCTCCGCACCCGCCCGGACTGGATGGCATGGCTAACGACCTCGACCGCATCGGTTTTCTGATTCACAACATCGAAATGTTCAACCACTACCGCGCGGTGTGGCAGCACCTTCCGGCCGGCAGTGTGGAAGTGGCGGTGACCGGACAGCTCAAAGACCATCAAACCATCATCGACACCTGCGAGCGCGAGCAATTGCCCTGGCGTGCAGCCAGCGAGCTGCTCGCGCAGAAACAGCGCTACGACATTCTGGTGTCCAGCTTTCCCCAGCATTACGAACGCGGCAGCGACTCGCCCTACCTCACCCAATCCATCGGCCGGCACAACCTGCGTTTCATGTACGCCACCGGCAAAGCGGGCTGGAATTTCCAGCAGTGGAACGAGGTGTACGACGCCGTGCTGTGCTTCGGACCGTACCAGGCCGAGCAGCTGGCGTTCTGCAGCAACACGCTGAAAGTGCAGATGGGCTACCCGCGTTTCGACCGCTTTTTCAACCAGCCGCTGGACCGCGCCGCGCGGCTTACCGAGCTGGGCTGCGACCCCACCCGCAAAACCGTGGTGTGGCTGCCGACGTGGAAAACCTTGTGCTCGATTGATCTGTTCGTCAGCGCCATCGCCGCGCTGCAAGACCGCTATAACGTGATCGTTAAACCGCACCCCATCACCATCACCGACGAGCCCGCGCGCATGCGCCAGCTCGACGTGATCAACACCTGCATCCGCGAACACATCGACAACGTCGAGCTGTTTCAGCTCGCCGACTTTTTGCTGTGCGACTACGGCGGCTCCGCCTTCGGCGGCATCTACACCGACCGCAACGTGTTGCTGCTGGACATGCCCCACGCCGAAAGCGACCCGCTTGTGGGCAAAGACTCCTCAGATATCTGGCTGCGCAAAGTGATGCCGCACATCAGCGCCGAACAGGTCGCGCAATTACCCGACCTGCTGGCCGACGAGCACCTGTGGGAGCAGCAACGCGGCGTACGCCAGCAGCTGAGCCAATACTTCTTCGCGCCCTTCCACGGTTTTGCTTCGCAGGTGGCCGCTCTGGCCATCGCCAACAGCCCGAAAATGCTCAACAAAGGGCGCTAATAGAATGGTCATCTGGTTAATCGGTTTGTCTGGCTCGGGCAAAACCACCCTGGGCCGCGAGATCGCCCAACAGTGGAAGCAACAACAGCCCAACACCGTGCTGGTGGATGGCGATGAAGTGCGGCGCATCTTCCGCCAGGATCTTGCCGCCGCCGACTACAGCATGGCCGGGCGGCGGACCAACGCCGAGCGCATTTTCGAACTGTGCGCCTGGCTCGACGCCCAACAGATCAACGTGGTGTGCAGCATCCTGTCGATTTTTCCCGACCTGCGGGCGAGAAACCGCGAGCACTTCCAGCGCTATTTCGAGGTGTACCTCAACCCGCCTTTCGACACCTTGCGCAACGTGACACCAAAGGCCTGTACGCCAAGGCCCTGGCAGGCGAAATGAGCGACATGGTCGGCGTCGACATTCCCTTCCCGGCGCCCACCCACGCGGACCTGGAAATCGACACCAGCGCCACGGCCGACATCGGTGCCCTGGCCCGCGACATTCTCAAGCAGGCGCAAAGCATCCCATGAGCACCCCGCCCTACCCTTACAGCCAGGGCGAACGCCTGGAAGAGCGCAACACCTACTTCTACAGCGCCTACCATGGCCAACCGTTTTTTGCCGCGTGGCGCGCCAGCCGCGAACAAGCGTTGGCCAACTTGCCGCCGGCCCAGCCCTGGGCGCCGAAGGCCACCGGCGTGGCGCTCAATAGCGAGCACGGCTACGACACCCAAGCGCTGCTGAATCTGCTGCTCACCAGCGACCTTGGCGCACCGGCCCATCGCCGTTTCGCCGAACAGTTGCTGCAACGCTTCGAGGTCAGCAAACGCCTGTACCGTCACTACACGCCGGCGTTCAAAGCGGTGCTCGACAGCGGCTACGACGACCTGTCGCTGTACGTGCAATTCGCCGCGCTGTGCCTGGCGATGCAGGCGCAACCGAACGCCTTGCCTTTCCTCAATGGCCTGCTGAAAAGCCTCGACACGCTGATTGCCATCCACGCGAGTTGCCCTGCCGAACTCGGCGCCCACCTGGCGTGGCTGATTGCCGGCGAAGCGCGCTGGGTCGAAGCGCTGGCCGTGCAAGTGAAGGTGCCATTGCACGCAGGAGATCAGCCGTGAGCCGACTGAACAATGTGGTCATGATCGCGGCCCACAGCGCCCGCTCGCAGGCATACCTGCAAACCCTGTTGGCCAACGACCTGGCGCCGGCCCATGTGCTGCTGCTCGGCGAGGCCAACGCGCCCGCCGCTGAGCCGGCGCCACCGGCCGAGCTTCTGCATGGCGTGCTGCTGCCCGATTTGAACATTTCGCTGGAAACCAGCCTGGCCGCTGCCGGCATCGCCTTCAGCCAGTTGGACACGCGCGACATCAACGCCGCCACCGTGCGCGAGCAGGTGCAGGCGCTGCAGCCCAAGGTGATTATTTTCTCGGGCTACGGCGGGCAACTGGTCGGTGCCGAGCTGATCGACTTGGGCATCCCGCTGCTGCATGTGCACAGCGGTTGGCTGCCGGACTATCGCGGCAGCACCACGGCGTATTACAGCCTGTTGGAAGAAGGTCGCTGCGCCGCCAGTGCGCTGATTCTCGACAAGCAGATCGACACCGGCCCGGTGCTGGCGCGCAAGCATTACCCGGCGCCGCCGATGGGCACCGACATCGACCGCCGCTACGACACGGCCATTCGCGCCGACCTCTTATTGCAGGTGCTCCGCGCCTACCAAGCGACCGGCGAATTGGCCATAGAGATGCAACAAGAGGTGGAGCACGGCAACACTTACTACGTGATCCACCCGGTGCTCAAGCACCTGGCGCTGCTGAGCTTGCCGGCCGCCGAGCAGCCTTAGGCGAACGGCGTGCCGCTGAATTCGTAGCGCAGGCGCGCCTGGGCGAGGTTCATTTGCCGCGTCACTGTGGCAAGCACAGCCGGGCGCCGACGCAGCACCACGAACAGTTTGTCGATGTCTTGCGTGGGCACAAACGCGCGGGTCATTTTGCTGTCGACCAGCTCGAAGTAGCGCTCCATCACCTCGAACTTGGCGTCCAGGTCGCCGTCATCGCCGGGTGCGCCAGCGCCCGGACCAAACACGTTGTGGCTCTCGAACAGCAGCCAACCGTCATCGGCGGTGAGCTGCCACAGCTTGGCGACAAAGCTCTCAAACTCCACCGACAAATTGCCATCGATGGTGCAATGGTTGGCGAACGACAGCACCACGTCGTAACGCTGACGCGGCTGCCAGGTGGTGAAGTCGGCCACCTCGTAGTGCACGTTGTGCTGGGCCACGGCAGCCGCCGTGGTGCGGCCGATTTCCACCAGGAACGGGTTGTATTCCACCGCATCGACATGGCCCGCATGGCGCGCCAGCTCGATAGCCATAAAGCCGTTGTTGCAGCCGATCTCCAGCACGCTCATACCAGCGCGCAGCCACGGCATAAAACCGTAGCCGGCCAGGCGCTCCTGCGTGGGTTTCACCCCGGCCAGGCCGATGCGCTCGTAGCCCTGATACGCATAACCACTGCAATAGGGTTTGCCCCATTGCTGCACTTGCATATGCAGCAAGCCAAACAAGCGGTCGAGCAGACCGATACGCTCAGGCGCCACCAGCTGCGTGACCACCACGTCGCGCCAGGTGTAATAACGCGCCAGAAAGGCGAAGTTCTGATCGGCCTCAACAGGAAACGTGCTCAGGTGCTGCAACAGGTCGTGCATCAGCGTGCCCGGCACCTGCGCATCGCCCTGCTCCATCACCCATTGCGCGCTGGTGGTTTCCACCTCGGCTGCCAGGCCGGGCACCCATAGCTGAGTCAGAAGATTGCGCGTCAGGGCTTGCAGTTGTGGGTGCTCGGCGCAGGTTTGCGGCCATAGAAAACCGAGGTACACCGGGTTGAGCAGCACGCGCAGGCACAGCCCTTCCCACACGGCATCGGCGTCTTCCTGGCTGAGGCTGGCCAGGCGTTGGCGCGCGTGCTGCTCCAGCGGGTCAAGCGGGCGCGGGATGCGGTCCAGAATCTGCGAAACGGTGTGCAGCGGAAAGTGCAGTGCCATAAACGGCCTCGCCAGACGAAACAGTGAAAAGAACTAGCCGGCCAGCGCCGCCGCCGGAATCAGTTGGTGGTACAGGGCCAGGTCGCCCGGCTCGTCCACCTCGCCCCACGGCCCTTGAACCGGCGACAGCGCAATCGCCTCGCCTGCGCCGAGCACGCGGCGAAGCAGGCTGGTCATGTCGAGCTTGTCGATGGCGGCTTCGTCCAGCGGCGCCAGTTGCTGTTTCACCTGTGCCCAACCGGCCGGGGTGAATTTCAGCAGGCCCATGTATTGGCCCTGAATTTCCTCGGTGCTGGTGCAGCGCTCACCGATGCTCGCCAGGTTGCCCTGGGCGTCGAGCACAAAGCTTTCGGCGTCGGCCAGCGGTTCGGCAAAGCGCTTGGACCACAGCGCCAGCCAGTTGGGATCGTAGGCAATCGCCAGGTCGCCTGCGGTGTCGGCAAGTGCCGTGACCGTAGCGGCGGTATAGACAATGTCGCTGTAACTGACGATGCACGGCGCGCTGCTCAGCCAGGCATCGGCGGCCAACAAGGTGCGCACCATATTGCTCTGCTGCCAGCGCGGGTTTTCGAAGTAGGTCAGCGGCTCGTCGAAGCGCTCGCGCAGGTAGCCGCGCACGATGGCCAGCTCGCTAATGCCGGCGCCGCGCAAGGCCGCAAGCTGCCAGTCGAGCAGGCGCTGGCCGTGCAGCACGGCAAAGCATTTGGGTTGTTCGGCGGTGAGTGCGCCCATGCGGCTGCCGCGTCCGGCGGCGAGAATCAGTGCCCGTGTCATGGTTTCAAGCAGTCGCTCCATCGGGGTTATGAGAGGCGTCGCCCGGCGAGGCAGTGTTGCAGCAACGCGCGGTCGACCGGGTTGAACGCGGCTTCGCGCTCGGGGTGCCAGAGCACGCCGAGTATCGGCAGTTCAAGGTGCTCGAATGCCTCGACCACACCGTCGGCGCTACGAGCCAGCACTTGCAAAGGCGCTTTCACCGGCGCGGGCGCCCCACTGGTGATAGCTGTTCACTTCATGGCTGCGGCCGTTGAGGTGCAGCACGTGTCGGGTGCCGACGTGGCCGTCGACTTTTTCCAGGGCATTGCCGAATGCGTCCAGCAGCAATTGCGCGCCTCGGCACAGGGCAAACAGCGGCACGCCGTGGGTCATCGCCAGGCCCAGCAGCGTCTGTTCGGTGGCATCGCGTTCGGGGGCGTTGCCGCCGTATCGGGCCAGGTCATTGCCGCCCGAAAGCACCACGCCGACCGGGTTTGCCAGTTGCCAGTAACCCTCGACCAGCTCGGGGTTGTTGGGCACGGGAATGGCCAGGTAACCGCAGTCGGCCAACCAGGCCACCAAGCGTTGGTCCACCGCATCGCGCCGCTCGCCGCGATCGCTCAGCACGTCCACGCGCTGGCTGAGCAGCACCGGCTTCACCGCACCACCTCGACCCGGCGATTGGCGCAGTCGATGCGCAGCATTTTTGCCGCCGCCCATTGCCGATAGAGCATTTCGCCCGCGCCGATCACGGCCGGCAAACCCAGCTCGTTGGCGCGGATGGCCATGTGCGAAGTGGTGCCGCCGTAAGCGGTGATGAACCCGGCGATACGGTGGGAGAAAATCCAGTCGAAGCCGGGATCAGCGCTGGGAATAACGACAATGGCGCCGTGCAGTTGATCGCGTTGCTGGAAGCTCACCACCGGCGCCATCACTTGCCGCTGGGTAATAAAATTCGGCTCGGCCTGCGGCATGTGGAAGTGCAGCGCGTCCTGGGCGTCGGTGATCAGCGGCGGCAGCACCAGCTGGCAGGTTTCGGCGTAACGGCGGCGCCCTTCTTCAATGCTGGAGGCAATCAGCTCGGCAGGGTCGGCGCTGGCGGCGTGCAGTTCTTTGATCACCTGGATATTGGCGTACGACATGTCGTCGGCGCTAAAGCCCAGGTCTTGGCCGAACTGGCGGAACAGCGACAGCGCATCGGACAAATTGCGGGTGAACACAAACTTGGCGTACTCGCGCAGTTCGATCCCGGCCTGCAGAAAATCGAACAGGCCGACCACGTCGTGGGACAAACCGTGCTCAGCCAGCAGCCGGCTGATTTCGCGCATCTGCCCCAGCGACAAGGCAAAGCGCAGTTGGCCATGGGCCGGCTCGGCGGCGCTGTTGTCCCAGTCGAAATACATGTCCGGCGCTTCGTCGTAGCGCGGCGACAGAATGTCGTAAGTGCCCGGGCGCAAGTGGCCGTAACGGGCCAAAAAGGTGGTGCGGTTCAGCTGCGCCAGGTCTTGGGTCATCTGGCCACTGACGGTGCTCAGGCCATTGAGGAAGGCATCGTATTCCTCGGCATTCAGCACGCCGACCGTCACCAGCGAACGCAGCAGTTGCACCGCTATAAACCCGGCGCGCGCCAGGCCGGCAAAGGCAAGGTGCCGTAACGGCGGCAGTCTTCGAGCAGCCAGTAAATGCGCGTGACCGGGTCGGTGTCGGCGCCGAGAATTTCGTCGCGCCGGGCCAGCAGCACATCGAGCTTTTGCCGGTCGGTGCGCCACAAGCCCGTTTCGTTGTGCACGATGCGGTTGGTGAGCTGACGCAGGCTGTCGGCCAAGCGGTCGCATTCAGCGTCGGTGAAACCCACTTCGCGCAACGCCTGCAAGCGCTGCGGCAGGTCGAGCGTGTAGCAGGAGAAGACAATTTCGAACTCGACTTTGTCGTGCAGATTGGGCGCGGCAAGCAGGCGTTCGATGTAGTAATTCACCAGCTTGTCGGCCAGCGCACCGTCGATGTCGCGGGGAATAAACGAGTTGAAGCTGACGCGCACATCGATATACGGCAGGCCATGAAAATGCAGCATCAGCGGAAAACTGCGCAGGTTGCGGTAACCGTAATTGTTGCGCTGATAAGCCCAGATCATGTCGGTGACCAGCTCGCGGTACAGCGACAACGACAACGGCCGTGGCCGCACACCGATGATTTCCGCCGGGTTCCAGTCAGGCATTACGCCGAATACGGTGCGCTCGCCATGCAAGAACGGCTGCGGGCGAATGCCCTGGGCGATGCGGTCGTGGATCAGCCGAACCATGCGGGTGTGGGCGCTGAGTTCAACCGCCGGCGCGGTGACGATCAGCGGCCGCACTTGCAACAGATAGAGCGTGCCGAGGTTGTCGGTGGCGAATTCAATGTCCAGCGCCTTGCGCTCGAACAGGCCCGCCAATTCGCGCAGTAGCTCGATCACACCGTGCAGCGGCGCCGGCACGTTGGCGCTGCTGTGGTGGGCGTAGAAGGTTTTCAGCTCGTTGGAGCGGCCGGACGTCACGCTGTCGGTGCTGCCGCTGTTGTCGTCGTAGTTGATGACGAAATACGGCGCGCTGTTGGTGGGGTCTGCGCCAAAGCCGACGCCGGCCATGGCCACATCGCTGAGCATGGGCTGCACGAACACCTGGTCGTCGGCGTGCGCCGCCGCACCGCCCATGGAGGCGATCACTTGGTCGATGGCTTGGGTTAAATCGGCTGGGGCCACGTTCAGGCAGGAGTCATATTCGCCGGCCGCCGAGGTTTGTTCGCCGTCTTCCTGACAACTGCTGCTGCGCACCACCATCAGCGGCCAGGCGGCCTGCTGAATCTGGCTGAGCACAGCGCTGGCATCGGCGCGCCATTGGCTCACGCGAAACTGGCATTGAGGCAACACCACGGCGCTGTTCAGGCGCCCGAGCAGAAGCTGGAGATTGTCTGCCTTGCTGGCAAAGCGCAGCGGCTCTGTGGCCGGTAACTGATCGACGTCCGCTGGCGCTGCCTGCATACCCACTCCGAGGAAAGCTTTTTGTTTTGACGTGCTGAAGACTAACGCATTGAACAGCGCGCCCGCTTTTTCGGCGGGCGATGCTGAAAAAGCGGCGCGCTTAACTGATGTAGTTGAACAAACTCAGGTTGGCGATTTTCACGTAGCTCTGCTGCGCCGCCGAGAGGATGGTCGATTGCAGCGAAAGCCTGGAGATGGCGTCGGCGTAGTCGAGGTCTTCGAGGTCTGATTGCACGGACTTGTTGACCAGGGTGACGTCGGCAATGAAGTCGCCGGTGGAGTCCAGCGTGTTCAGGCGCGCACCCACGGAACCGCGAACGCCGTCGACTTTGGCGTACACCGCATCGAGGTTTGAAAGCGCGATGGCCGCGCTGTCGCGGATAACGCGGTTGTCTTCCTCGGTGTTGCCGGAGCCTTGCAAGGCTTTGCGCAGGTCCGACACGGTGTTGAGCAGGCTGCGTTTTTCTTCGTCCGGCTTACGGTTGATGGCGTAGTCGTCGCCGTTTTGCGGCACGCCATCGATTTGCACGCGCACGCCGCCGTAGCTGACGAAGTCGGACGTCGCCGGGTTGGTGTCGATGGCGCCAGTGGCCAGCTGGCCCGTGGGCGGCGTAGTCGGGTCGTAGGTGGTCCAGTCGTAAGCCGCCGGCAACGTCGCCTGGTCGTAGACGACATAGTTGGTCGGGCTGAGGAAGTGAATGCCGATGCCGTCCGTGGCAACCGGTGGGTTGCTTGACGGGAAGGTGTTGTCGTAGGCGGCCTTGTCGGTCACCAGGCCCAGCGAGATACGCCCGGTGCTGACGGTGCCGTCGGTGCCCGTGCCGGTTACGGTTTTGTTGGTGGTGACACGGTTGGCGTTGAACACGTTTTCGAACAGGTCTTTGCCGTCGTCGCCCAGCGCCACGAAGGTGCTACTGGCGATTTGCACGTTGCGTTCGGTTTCGTTGCCCTGGTAGCTGTAGGTGCCGTCGGGGTTGCGCACGAAGGGCTGTTGATCCGACTGCGAGCCGCCAAACAGGTAATTGCCGCTGGCGTCTTTGCTGTTCATCAGGCTGAGCAGCTCGTCTTCACGCTGTTGCAACTCGGTGCCCAGCGACTCACGGTCAGTGGCATCCAGCGTGCCGTTGCCCGCCTGCACGCCAATTTCACGGATGCGCTGAAGCACGGTGCCCACGGAGCTGAGAATGGCTTCTTCGGAGTTGAGGCTGTTCTGCGCGGCGGTGTTGTTGGAGGTGTATTGCTCGTTCAGCGCTTGTTCCTGGCTCAACTGCAGCAGGCGAACGGACGCTACCGGGTCATCGGCCGGGGTCAGAATGCGCTTGCCGGTGCTGATCTGTTCCTGAGTGCGGGAAACGTTGGCGTAGTTTTTCTGCATCCCGCTGACGGAACTGTTGAAGGCTTGGATAGTGGAAATTCGCATAACTAACTAGCCTCAGTTGAAGGCGCCTATAAGCGTATCGAACAGCGATTGCGCAACTTTAATCACCTGTGCCGATGCATTGTAGTACTGCTGGAACTGCACCAGGTTGGCGGCCTCTTCGTCCAGGCTGACGCCGGACAGCGAGTCGCGGTTGTTTTGCGCTTGCGTCAGTACGGTTTCGGCCGCATCCGAATTGACCCGCACCTGCGCGGTTAACGAACCCACCCGCTCAACCAGACCGCTGTAGGCGTCGTTGTAGGTCGCCCCTGCCCCCGCGCCGCTGGTGCCGACCGTTTTCTGGGTTTGCAGGTCGATCAGTTTCAACGCGTTGCGGTTGTCGGAAGAGCCGGCGGTATTTTGCGACAGCGTAAAGGTATCGCCCGTTTGCGGCGTACCTGTAACGGTAAATTCGTAGGTGTAGCTGTTGTTGCTCACCGGGTCGGTATAAGCCAGGCGCAAAGTGTTGTTCTGGCCGGGCGTGAGTGCCGTGGTCGAGGGCGACACATAGCTCAGCGTGGCGCCAGGCGGCAAGGTGCCGTTCAGGGTGTTGGTGGCCGAGTCGAACGTCAGCGGCAGGCCGGTACCGAACAGCGTTTGCAGGTCGGTGGGGTTGATCGGCGTAGGGCCAGCGGTCAGGTTCGGCTGGCTGATCACGCCGGTGCCGCGGTTATTGGTAGTCGCCTGGGCACGGGCGGAACCGGCAAAGGCCAGTTGGTCGGGCGATTGCAGCTCGGTGCCAAAGTCGAACGCGCCGCGCCGGGTCGGTTGCAAGGTGAAACGGTCACCGGCGTTAGGCGTGCCGTTGATGGTCACGTCAAAGCCCTGACTGGTCGGCGGCGTGGTGCCGGGGTCGGCCATGGAAATGGTAAACGGCCCGGTGCCAGTCACGGTGACGTTCATGGTCGCGCCGTCGCTCAGGCGGCGGGCGGTGAAGTTGGTGCCGTCGTAGTCCAGGCGGTAATCGCTGGTGGTCAGCAGGTTGGCATTGGTGATGTTCAGCGAACCCGTTGCGGTGCCGGTGTTGGTTGCCTGCGCCAGCACCCGCAGCGACGCGGCGGTTGGTTCGTTGATGTCGGTGAACAACTGGCTGCCGGGGCGACCGTTGAGGTCAAAGCCCTGGCCCAACTGATCGTTAATGGTGTCGGTGAGCACAATCGCCATCTGCCCGAGGCTGTTGTAGCTCTTGTCCAGCGTGGTGTCGCGGTAGGCCAGCAGCCCGCCCATTTCACCGCCGGAAATCTGCGAAGAAATGGTCTGCGACACGCCGTTGATGCTCAGGTCGATCTGATACTTCATCGGGTCGTCGATGCCAGGCTTGGCCGTCAGCGTCGAGGCGGTGTTGCCCACCACCAGCGGCTGGCCGGTGCCGACGAAGAGGCTCACGCTGCCGTCAGTTTGCTCAACGCTTTGTACGCCGATGATTTCCGAAATTTGGCGAATGGTTTCTTCGCGGGCATCAAGCAGGTCGTTCGGCTCGGCACCGGCGCCACGGGCGCGGGCGATGGCGTCGTTGTAGCTGGCGACGCTGGCGGCCATGGAGTTGACCTGCGTGGTCAGCGCGCTCATCTGTTGGTTGATGAGGCTGTTCTGCTTATCCAGCTGGTCATACAGCGTGTTGAACGAGTCGGACAACCCACCGGCCTGCGACAACACCGCCTCACGGGCGGCCACGGACGACGGGTTCTGCGAAGCGGTTTGCAGGGAAGCGAAAAACTTCTGCAAGGCCGGGCTGATACCGGTGGTGCTGTTGGACAGCAGCGAGTCGAGCTGCTCGATCTGGCTTTTGAACGACTGCAGCTCACTGTTGGAACTGGTGGCGGTACGCACCTGGTTGGTGAGGAAATCGCTGGCCAAACGGCGCACATCCACCACTTGCGCACCGGAGCCGATATAACCGGCGCCGGTAAACTGGGCGATGTTGGTCTGCTGCACAGACTCCTGGCGCGAGTAACCGGGCGTATTGACGTTGGTGATGTTATGCCCGGTCACCGTCAGCGCGGTCTGCGCAGCGCGCAGCCCTGACAGCCCTACCGATAACAAGTCAGCCATGTCGATTCCTCACTAAAAAACTCATCCCTGCATCCTTACAAACGCGTGGCGGTGGATTCGCCCGCGGCGATGGTTTGGTACGTCTGCATCTGTTTGGCGATCTGCGCCACTTTATTGGCGTACTGCGGGTCGGTGGCGTAGCCGGCCTGTTGCAACTCACGCACAAACTGCTTGGGGTTGGCGGTGGCATCCAGCGCATCGTCATAACGGTCGTTGTTCTGCAGGAAGCTTACGTAGTCGTTGAAGCTGTCCTGGAAGCTGTCGTAAGAGCGGAACTTCGCCGCTTCTTTTACCGCCTGACCGCCTTTGTATTCGGTGGTCAGCGCGCGAGCCGAGTCGCCTTGCCAGTTGCCTGCGGCCTTGATGCCGAACAGGTTGTGGCTGCTGGAGCCGTCGGAATCACGAATGATCGACTTGCCCCAGCCGGTTTCCAGTGCCGCCTGGGCCACCAGGTAGGAAGGGTCGACGCCAATCTTGGCGGCGGCTTCCTTGGCCATCGGCAGCATGGTGGCGATGAACTCATCGGCCGACTTGAACGCTGCTTTGCCAGGTGCCAACGGTGGCTGGGCCAGACGGCGGCCGCTGCTGGCGTCGATGGCGTTCAACTCGGCGTTCTTGCTAGTGGCGCCTTTGCCGATGGTGGCGGTGTTGCTGGTGGTGTTCGCGGCCAGCCAGTCGTTCTGCGCCAGCGGCTTGCCATCGGCGGTCGCCCCGGCTGTTGTAGTTGGGACAATACCGGCTAATAAACGATCAGTAAGACTGCCCGGCAGTGACAGGCGGCGCTTGTTGAGCATTTTCGAGTCGTCGCGGGTGCCGTCCACGGCCGGCAGTTCTTTAACGGCGCGGTTGGTCAGGGTTTTGTTCGCGCCGTCGGTGCCGGTGGTAGCGCTGGCGCCGCTCGCGGCGATGGCGTTGGCGTCAGCGGTTTGCGCGAACGGGTTGGGCCGGTGCGTGCCCTTGTTCATTTTCGACATTTGCCGCGCCAGCACATCGGCCAGGCCGATGCCGCCCTCTTTGGACATCTTTACCGCCAGCTCCTGGTCGTACATTTGCTGGTAGGTTTTGGCTTCGTTGCTGTTCATGAAGTTGCCTTCGGAGAACGCTTCGTTCGCCGAACGCTGGGCTTTGAGCATCTGGTTCAGGAACAGCGACTCGAATTCCTGCGCCACCTTCTTGATGTTCGATTCGCTGTCGCGGTCTTTGCCGACCTTCAGGTTGGCCAAGCGATTGATGTCGCTGTACGCGCCGCTGTCGAGCGTGGAGCCAACCCCGGATGTGAATTTCGCGTCCATGGCTGCCTCCTTAGATAACGATCAGATCAGCTTGCAAAGCGCCGGCTTGCTTGAGCGCTTCGAGAATGGCCATCAGGTCGGACGGCGAAGCGCCCACCTGGTTAACTGCCCGTACGATTTCATCCAACGTGGTGCCTGGGCCGAATTTGAACATCGGCTTGGTTTCCTGCGCGGCGTCCACTTTCGAGCGCGGCACCACGGCGGTCTGGCCGTTGGACAAGGCGCCAGGCTGGCTGACGATCGGGTCTTCGGTGATGCTCACGGTCAGGCTGCCGTGGGTGACGGCGGCCGGCTGAACCTTGACGTTCTGGCCGATAACAATGGTGCCGGTGCGCGAGTTGATGATGACTTTCGCCACCGCCTGACCGGCGTCCACTTCGAGGTTTTCCAGGATCGACAGGTAGTCGACGCGCTGATTGGGGTCCAACGGCGCGCTGACGCGGATCGAACCGCCGTCGATGGCCTGCGCCACGCCTGGGCCGAGCAGTTCGTTGATCTGGTCAACCATGTGCTTGGCGGTGGTGAAGTCGGGGCGATTGAGGTTCAGGGTCAGCGTGTTGCCCTGGTCGAAACCGCTCGGCACTGGACGCTCAACCGTGGCGCCGCTAGGAATACGGCCGGCCGAGGGCACGTTAACGGTAATTTTCGAACCGTCGCCGCCTTCGGCATCGAAGCCGCCGACGACCAAGTTGCCCTGGGCTATGGCGTACACGTTGCCGTCGATGCCTTTGAGCGGCGTCATCAGCAAACTACCGCCACGCAGACTTTTGGCGTTACCAATGGAGGAGATGGTGACGTCGATGGTTTGCCCAGGCTTGGCGAACGCCGGCAGGTCGGCATGAATCGACACCGCTGCGACGTTCTTCAACTGCACGTTGCCGCCAGCCGGCACCTTGATACCGAACTGCGCCAGCATGTTGTTGAAGGTCTGCACAGTGAACGGCGTTTGCGTGGTCTGGTCGCCGCTGCCGTTAAGGCCCACGACCAGGCCGTAGCCAATCAGTTGGTTGGCACGCACGCCCTGGATGGTGACCAGGTCTTTGATCCGCTCAGCCTGCGCCGCCGAGGCGACGAGCAGGAAACAGCAGGCGGTTAGCAGTCGTTTCATCATGACCGGTACTCAGAAAGGAAACAGCGGGCTGATGAAGAAGCGGTCAAACCAACCCGGCTGGTTGGCGTCAGCAAACGCGCCAGTACCCGAGTAAGTGATGCGGGCGTCGGCCACGCGTGCCGAAGACACGGTGTTGTCGGTGGCGATATCGTCTGCTCGCACCAGGCCGGCAATGCGCACTAGTTCGTCGCCGGTGTTGAGCGTCATCCACTTCTCGCCGCGCACCGACAAAATGCCGTTGGGCAGCACTTCGGCAATGGTCACGGTGACCGAACCGGTGAGGCTGTTGCTCTGCGCGGCGGTGCTTTTGCCGGAGGCGTCACGCGAGCCGCCGTAGCTGGCGTCCAGGCTCAGGTTGCCGGCTTTGAGCGGGTTGAGGCTGGTGCTCGGGTTGTCGGTCGATACCGCGCCGCCGAACAACGAGGTCAGGCCCAGCGAGGTGGCGCTGTCTTTGGCGATGTCCGAGTTGGCGTTCTTGCTGGCCGACATGCGCTCGTTCAGGGTGATGGTGATGATGTCGCCCACGCGATACGCCTTACGGTCGCCGTACAGGTTGTTTTCAAACCCGGTCTGGTAAATGGAGCCGTTGTTTTGCGCAGCCGGCAGCGGCGTGCGCGGTAGCACAGGCGCGTAGTACGGGTCGTTCGGCTTGGGTGGAGGCGCGACGCAACCGCTCAAAGCAGCCAGGCCAAGCAGGGGAAGAAGAACAAGCCGATTCATAACACGTACCTCACACATTCTTTGCGCAGTGCCAACACCAGACCGAACCACCGTGTGCCTACCAGCTCCTTATGGCGGGCCTAACGGGCTGCGGTTAAATCCGGTTAGCGATTAAAGATTCTGGGTAATAAACGACAGCATCTGGTCAGCGGTGGAAATCACTTTGGAGTTCATTTCGTAGGCGCGCTGGGTGGTGATCATGTTCACCATCTCTTCCACCACGCTGACGTTGGAGTTTTCCAAGGTGTTCTGTTCGATGGTGCCCAGACCGGTGAGGCCAGGCGTACCCACTTGCGGCGCGCCGCTGGAGGCAGTTTCCAGGAACAGGTTGTTGCCGATGGCTTCCAGGCCGCCCGGGTTGATGAAGTCGGCGGTCTGGATGTTGCCGACGATTTGCGGCTGGGCGTTGCCGGCGGTGGTCACCGAGGCGGTGCCGTCTTCGCCGACGGTAAAGGTGCGCACTTCGTTGGGCAGCACGATGGCCGGCTCCAGCGGGAAGCCGTTGGAGGTCACGACCTGGCCGTCCGAGTTCAGGTGAAAGCTACCGTCGCGGGTGTAAGCGATGGTGCCGTCGGGCTGAAGGATCTGAAAGAAACCACGGCCGTTGACCGCCATGTCCAGCGGCTGCTCGGTGGTTTGCAGGCTGCCGGCGGTGAACATTTTCTGCGTGCCGACAATGCGCACACCGGTACCCAGTTGCAGGCCGGACGGCAGTTGGCTGTCCTGGGTGCTTTGGGCGCCGGGTTGACGGCGGATCTGATAGAGCAAGTCCTGGAATTCCGCGCGGTCGCGCTTGAAGCCCGTGGTGGACACGTTCGCCAGGTTGTTGGAAATGGTCGTCAGGTTCATGTCCTGGGCGGACAAACCGGTTTTACTGACCCACAGAGCCGGAAGCATGTTGATTCTCCTCGGACGCCGGTTTCACGGCGCCGTGTACTGATGGTTAGCTAAGTTGCAAAACACGCGCCAGGGATGTGGCGTCGTCTTCGGCCGTTCGCATCATCTTCACTTGCAGTTCGAACTGGCGGGACAGCGAGAGGATCGAGGTCATCTCTTCTACCGCGTTGACGTTGCTGGTCTCGACGAAACCGGACGTCAACTTCACGGTGTTGTCGGCCAACGGTGGCGTGGTGCCCTTGAAATGGATCATGCCGTCCGGGCCTTTTTCCATTTGCTTGAGGTCGGGGTTGACCAGCTTGATGCGGTCTACCTCGGCCAGCACATTCGGCGCTTCGCCTAGGGCGCGGATGGAGATGGTGCCGTCTTCGCCGATTTCGACTTTCTGTTCCGGTGGCACGGCAATCGGTCCGCCGTTGCCCAATACCGGCAAGCCGCTGCCGGTGCGCAGTTGGCCAAGGGCGTCGATTTTCAGGCTGGCGGTGCGCACGTAGGCTTCGCTGCCATCGGGCGCTTGCACGGCCACCCAACCCTGGCCGCTGACCGCGACGTCCATGGGGTTGCACGGTGTCTTGCAAAGTGCCGGGCGTGAAGTCGGTGCCAGGGCGTTCGCTCATGGCGTACACGCGCGACGGAAAGCTGTCGCCGAACACCTGCATGGAGCGGGCTTGTTCGAAGTCGCGGCGGAAACCGTTGGTAGAGATGTTCGCCAGGTTGTTGGCATGGGCGCGCTGGGCCAGGGTGTTCTGGCTGGCGCCTGTCATGGCGACGTAGAGCATTTTATCCATGGTGATTCTCCGAGATTGGGCGCGCCAAACGTTGACGGCCTGCGGCTCTATGCAAGCTTTAAAGCAGGCATCGTGCCAATCCCGAAAAAATCCGTATGCCATTGATAAAAAACAGATTTTAAAAAACAACAAAGGGCTTCCAGAGAAGCCCTTTGCAGGTGTGCGGCGACGGTTTGCCGCCAGCGGCGAACGCGCCTTAACGCAGGTTGATGATGGTTTGCGTCACGGCGTTTTCGGTTTCGATGGTTTTGGCGTTGGCCTGGTAGTTACGCTGCGCCACGATCAGGTCGACCAGCTCGGTGGAAATGTCGACGTTGGACGACTCCAACGCACCGGCAGTCAACGAGCCCAAGGTGCCGGCACGGGGCGTACCGACCACCGGCTCGCCCGAATCCGCCGACTGCACCCACTGGGTTTTGCCGACCGGGGTCAGACCTTGCACGTTGGCGAAGTTGGCCAGAATCACTTGACCCTGAATCTTCGACTGGCCGTTGGTGTAACGGGCGAACACCTGGCCGGTGTCGTCAATTTCCAGACCCGACAGCTGGCCGGTGGTGTAACCGTCCTGAGTGACCTTGTTCACCGCAAAGGTGCTGGACACTTGCGAAGAACCACGGATATCCAGGGTCACGGTTGGCGAGGCTGCCGCACCGTTGGCCGACCACACCGGCGGCGTGCCGCCGTCAGACTGGGCCGGTACCCAGCCGTTAATGCTGAGTTTGTTGTCGGCGAAAGTCAGGCCTGCCGTGGTGGGCGTCACGGTTGCCAGTTGGCCCGCGCCGTCGAAGGTCAGCGTGGCGCTCAGCGGCGCGGTGCTGGCAGGCGTCGCCGGCGTGGTGGTGGCCGGGGTCTGCGGATTGCGACCGTCGATCAGTACGTTCATGGTCCAGTTGTTGGCCACCGGTGGCGCCGCGCCTGGGTCAGCGTTGTTGATGAAGTACTGGGTCATGACGTGGGCGTTGCCCTGGGCGTCGTAAATGTTCACCGAAGTGGACGAGGTGTAGCTGGTGGGGTCCGAGGGGTCGAACGGCGTGGTGGTCGGCGCCTTGCTCGAGGAGTTCAGGTTGAAGCTCTGAGTGATGGCGGTGGTCGCACGCGGCGCCTGGTTGGCGGTTTGAATGCTCAGGTTGCCGACGATGCCGTTCTGCAGCTGGCCGTTGGCGTCTACCGAGTAGCCCTGCAGGTTGTAGCCGTTGTTGTCGACGATAAAGCCTTCTTTATCGGTACCGAAATAACCGGCACGGGTATAGCTGATCGAACCATTGTTGCTGGTCACGAAAAAGCCGTTGCCGTTGATGCCCATGTCCAGGGCGTTTTCGGTGTAGTCGATGGTGCCTTGGTTAAACAGCTGCGCCACGTTGCCGAGCAACACGCCGCTGCCGATGGCGTTGCTGCTGGAGGCCAGCATCGACGAGGAATACAGGTCCTGGAACTCGGCACGGGACTGTTTAAAGCCCACGGTGCCGGCGTTGGCGATGTTGTTACCAGTGATATTCAGGTCACTGGAGGCGGCTTTGATACCGCTAAGTCCGATATTGAACGACATGGGATGCTCCTGAACGCCGGGTTGCCGGCAGTTATTGACCTATCACTTGAACTTTGGAAATGCCGATGCTGCCGAGCCCTGCGAGGTTGAGCAGCATTTCGCCGCCGTTGATTCCCAGGGTCACGCTGTCGACGTTGGCCGGCAGGCTGGTGCCCATGGCGACCTCTTTGCCGCCCACCGACGCTTTGGCTTCGAAACTGTATTTGCCAGGCGGCAACAGGTTGCCGCTTGAATCTTTGCCATCCCACATAAACGTGACCTGGCCGGTTTTCTGCTGCCCGAGGTTGACCCGCGCCACTTGCGAACCCTTGCTGTCGAGCACGTTGACGAACAGGTTGTCGGTGCCGCTGGTGAGGGCAATCGAGCCTTTGAACGTTTCCTTGGTGTCGACCATGGCGGTGTCGGTGGACAGGATCACTTTGCGGCCCACCAGCGACGATGCTTGCAACGCCTGCGACGACTGGGTGCTGGAGAGGATGCTTTCCACGCTGGTGTTGAGGTTGTCCAGACTCTCAACCTGAGTGAACTGGGCCAACTGCGCCACGAATTCACTGTTGGTTTGCGGGTCCAGCGGGTTCTGGTTGTTCATTTGGGCTACCAGCAATTGCAGGAATTGATCCTTGCCGAGGGTCTTGTCCTGGGTACCAGTGTCCTTGATGGCGTACTGATCAAGGATCGATGACTGGTTGCTTACGCTATCGACGGCCATTTCTTACCCTAAGTCCGGCTTACTGACCCAGGGTCAGCACCTTGGTCATCATTTGTTTGGCGGTATTCATCATTTCGGTATTGGTCTGGAACGCGCGGCTGGCGGAGATCATGTCGGCCATCTCTTCCACCACGTTGACGTTGGGGTAATAGACGTAGCCGTCCTTATCCGCCGCCGGGTGATTGGGTTCGTAGCGCGGTGTCAGGCTGCTCTGGTCTTCCACCACACCCATGACCTGCACGCCACGACCCGAGTTGTCCTGGTCGGCGAACAGCGAACCACGGTCGCCGTTTTGCTGCGCTTGCTGGTCGGTAAACACGGTGGCAAACACCGGATGACGAGCGCGGTAGGTTTTGTCGACGCTGGAGGACACAGTCTCGGCGTTGGCAATGTTGCTGGAGATGGTGTTCAGGCGGGTGGTCTGAGCACTCATGCCGGTACCGGCGATATTGAACACACTGGAAAGGGACATGGCAGTGGTCTCCGTTATTCGCCGCGAATCGCAGCAACAAGGCCTTTGAATTTGGCGTTCAGCAGGGTGAAGCTGGCTTGGAATTGCACAGCGTTTTCTGCGTAATTGGATTGCTCGATTTGCTCGTCGACCGTGTTTTGGTCAATCGAGGGCTGCGTCGGCACGCGGAATTTCAGGCCCGGGTCGGCAATGGCCATGCCTTCAGCGGCGATGTGGCCGGTGTTGGTGGTGGCCAGGGAAACCGGCGAGCGCTGGCTCTTTTCAGCCTGGGCGGCGAGCACCGAGGCGAAGTCTAGGTCGCGGGCTTTGAAGTTGGGGGTGTCTGCGTTGGCCAGGTTGTTGGCCAACACTTCGGCGCGTTGAGCGCGAAAGCCCAATGCCTTTTCGTGAATGCCGAGTGCTGAGTCGAAGCTGATGCTCATGTCTGCGAACCTTTGCCAATGGGCCAACAGGTTTTCTGTGCAAGACATATAGCAATGCTTGTGCCAACTAATTTATTGCTTATAAATCAGTATATTGGCGATATGGCGAGTCGATTTCCCGGCGAAACCGGCAAAGCTTTTTCCGCTGCCCGGCAATGGCAACGGCGGGGACGTGATAGAAATTTGCCGCTCAAGGGCAAACGCATGGCGATAAAAAAGGAGGCACGTGGCCTCCCTTTTTGGCATCGCTACGACGTTATTTAACCTTGTAGATGATGCCGGGACTGCACTGCACCATCTGATAGTGATCCGGCAGGCCGTTAAGCGCTTCGGATGCACCGAGGAACAAATAGCCGCCCGGCTTCAAGGTGGCGTGAATGCGCAGCAGGATGTCTTTCTTCACTTCGGCCGAGAAGTAGATCAACACGTTGCGGCAGAACACGATGTCGAACTTGCCGAGGCTGGCGTAGCTGTCGAGCAGGTTCAGTGCACGAAATTCAACGCGGGTACGAATGGCGGGTTTGATGGCAAAACGGCCGTTGCCTTTGGGATCGAAGTAACGCTGCAAACGTTCTTGCGAGAGTCCCCGGCCAATCGCCAGGCTGTCGTACTCCCCCGATTTACAGGCTTGCAGCATGGCGCTGGAGAGATCGGTGGCAACGATTTGCACGCCGCCTTTGAGCTGGCCCAGGTTGCTGCGCTCAAACTCATCGGTAGCCATCGACAACGAATACGGTTCCTGCCCCGAGGAAGACGCCGCCGACCAGATGCGCAAACGCGCGCTGGGGTTGGCTTTGAGCAGCTCGGGATAGACGCGATTCTTTAATACTTCGAAGGGATAGGTGTCGCGAAACCACAAGGTTTCGTTAGTGGTCATGGCATCGACCACCTGCTCGCGCAGCCCGCCGCGCGGCGTGCTTTGCATGCGTTGCACCAGTTCACCGAGGGATTTGATGCTGTTCTGTTCCATCAGCTTGTTGAGCCGGCTGGAGACCAGGTACTGCTTGTTGGCCCCCAACACGATGCCACAGGCCTTTTCCAGGAAAATCCGGAACTGCTCAAAATCCACGTTACCTGAAGACACTAGCGCTGCCTCACCATACCTGTAGGTTTGCTAAAGGGCCGTGCGGCCCTCAGCTTCAATCTGAAACGTTAATGCGTTCAATCACGCGGTTGGCCAAGTCGTCTGGCCGGAATTTGGCGAGGAAATCGTCGGCCCCCACCTTCTTCACCATAGCTTGGTTGAATACGCCCGACAGGGAAGTATGCAGGAGGATGTGCAGCTTCTGCATGCGCGAGTCCGCACGAATCTCCGCTGTCAGCGTGTAGCCATCCATCTCCGGCATTTCGATATCGGAAATCAACATGATGAATTCATCTTCCGGACGCTTGCCCTCGTCTGCCAACTTGCGCAGAAATTCCAGGGCCTGACGGCCATCGTTAAGCGCTGTCACTTCAACGCCCACCGACTGCAGACAACGGGTGACCTGCTTTCGTGCCACTGACGAGTCGTCAACGATCAGCACGTGCTTGGTCACCGCCTTGCCTTGAGTCTCGACGTCGATCACCCCAGCGGTGATGGCTTCGGAAATAGGCGCCACCTCGGCGAGGATTTTCTCCACGTCGATAATTTCCACCAGTTGCTGGTCCAGGTGGGTCACTGCCGTGAGGTAGTGATCGCGCCCGGTGCCCTTGGGTGGCGGATGGATTTCTTCCCAGTTCATGTTGACGATGCGTTCAACCGAGCGCACCAGAAAGCCCTGAACCTTGGTGTTGTATTCGGTGATGATGACGAAGCTGCTGTCCAGATCCGCCAGGCCCGCACGGCCGGTGGCCATGGACAGGTCAAGAATGGGAATGGTACCGCCGCGAATATTGGCCACCCCGCGAACCACCGGGCTGGATTTGGGCATGATCGTGAGCTTGGGGCACTGCAGCACCTCCTTCACTTTGAACACGTTGATGCCGTACAACTGTTTGCTGTCCAGGCGGAATAACAACAGCTCCAGTCGGTTTTGCCCCCACCAACTGCGTACGCTGGTTAACCGAGTCCATCACTCCGGCCATACCCTGCCCCTCATTAATATGTTGACCACCGTGCCCCCGCTTTCAGCCTAGCAGCCGGCACGGGCTTTGCTTTGTAGCTGAGCATGAAACTGAAAACGCCACTTTCTCGACGCTTCTCTTTCCGGCCACTGCGGACAGCCGGATCATGGCTGGCTTTGCTGGCGTTAGGCCATGTTAACAGTGCGGCCGCTGAGCTGACATTACCTGAACAACTTATCGGCGCAAGCCAAGGCTTTCTTGAGGTCACGGTTCAGGACTATTTAGAGCGTAGCGAAATCCAGGCGCGGCAAGAGATTCAAATTAATCGACTCGACCCGCGGTTGCAGCTGCCGTTATGCGACGAAGACTTGAGCGCGTCACTCGAAAGCCCGGCGCAGCCCGTTGGTCGGGTGACGGTGCGGATCCGCTGCGAGGGCTCCACGCCTTGGACAGTTTTCGTGCCCGCCCAGGTCAAGCTGTACCGCAAGGTGGTCATCGCGATTCGGCCATTAAAGCGCGGCGTGCAACTCAGCGAGGCCGACGTTGCGCTGGTGGAGCGGGATGTGGCGCCTGCTGACGCAGGGTTACATGACCGATATGGGCCAGGTGCTGGGCACCACCCTGACGCGCGGGGTGATGACCGATCAAGTGCTGGCGCCGGTGACCATCGAGCAAGCCAAGGCAGTGAGCAAAAGCGACCAAGTAGTGATCAGCGCGAAAAAGGGCGGCATCAATGTGCGCATGCAAGGTGAAGCGCTATCGGACGGCGTGCTGGGCGAGCAAATTCGTGTGCGTAACCTCAGTTCCAAACGGGTGGTGAAAGCGCGAGTGGTGGGGCCAGGCCAAGTGGAAGTTGGCATGTAGCTGGATTTTTCCGGGCAATTTGCTGTCCGTTTTCATACACTGGCGCCCAGCTGGACGCAGCCAAAAGTCGGTGAAAAAAAATCCTAAAGTTTCTTCAACCAGCGCCGACAAGCTAGGCAAGCGTCCAAACACCGTAGAGGTTTTGCATCATGGTTATCGATATCAACCGGCTAAATAATGCCGCCGCGTCCACCAGCACTGGGCGTACCAACGCGTCCCAAACTGGCCGGAGCACTGATACCGCGAGCGCCACGCAACCCGTCGCGCCAGCTAACGCTGCCGAACAAAGCACCGCTAAAACCGGTGAGTCGGTTCAGCTCAGCCAACAAGCTCAGCAGCTGCAAAAAGTTACCGACAAACTTAGTGATCAACCGATTGTCGACAAAGAACGTGTGGCTCGCCTGAAACAGGCTGTGGCCGACGGCAGCTACCAAGTCGACAGCAAACGCGTAGCCAGTAAACTGCTCGATTTCGAATCCCAGCGTTAACCCGTCAGCGGGCGACTCTGGGGGTGTTGTTGGACGCCTAACTCCGAGAGTTCGCCATGCACGATACGACCCTGCTGCACCTGTTCAACGAAGACATCGGCACCGCCTCGCAGTTACTTGAGCTGATCGACGCCGAATTCCAAGCCCTCACCGACCGCGACCTGCCTCGTCTGGAAAGCATTCTGGCCGACAAGCAACCCCTGCTCGCGGTGCTCGGCCAACACGGCGCCGAACGCAACAAGCTCCTCACCTCCCTCTCACTCCAAGCCGACCAAAGCGGCCTTAACGCCGTGGCCGAACAGTCGCCTGTGGGCGCCGAATTGCTGGCACGTGGGGCCGAGCTCAGTGCGCTGCTGGAACGCTGCCAGGCTGCCAACACGCGCAACGGCCGCTTGATTCGAGTGAACCAGGCCTCGGTCGGCGGCATGCTCGGCATTCTGCGCGGTAATGCCGACACGCCAGGGCTCTATGACAGTCGCGGTGGTGCCGCTAGAATCGGCCAGCAGCGCCCGCTCAGTCAGGCCTGAAACTAATAACAAGGGGCAAGGGACGTACCGGCAGAATGCCAGTATGCTAGAACCCAACCTGGGTCGTGCCACCGTATTTTGCTCGGAGAATTCTGGACCGTGTCCAACCCCTTCGCCGCGGGTGATGGCCCGCAACCACCGAAAGTCCTGAAAGCTCCGCTGGAAGTTTTCGCGGCGCTGCGCCAATTAGAAGAACACCGCGACCCGCTGATCATCACCTTCGACGAGCGCTCGCAGCGCTTCCAGACGTTCATCATTCAGATCAACCGTGAACGCGGCCTCGTGGCGCTGGACGAAATGGTGCCCAACGATGGCGAACGTTTTCTCAAAGCCGGAGAAAGCTTTCGCATCGAAGGTTTCCACGACGGCGTGCGCATCGCTTGGGAATACACCCAACAGATTCAAGTCGGGCAGCTCGAAGGCTCCAACTGCTATTGGTGCCCGATGCCGACCGAGGTGCTCTATCACCAACGTCGCAACGCCTACCGCGCCCCGCTCAAGCAAGCGCAAGCGGTGAAGATCGAATTGAGCGGCGAGCGCCTGAAAAGCCCCATCAAAGGTCATCTGCTCGACATCTCTGCCACCGGCTGCAAGCTGCGCTTTTCCGGCGACGCCAGCAAAGGCCTGCAGTCTGGCCAGGTGTACGAACGCCTGGTTGCGCAGCTGCCCTTCGGCGCGATGACCACGGCGGTGGAGCTGCGCCATCTCGTGTACGACGAAAAGCTCGACATGACCTTTGCCGGCATGCGCTTCCATCGAATGAACGGCTTGGAGCAGCGTCAGATCGACCGTTTCGTGTACCAACTGCAACGCGAAGCCCGTCGCGACGACATGGACGACTAAACCCGCGCTCAAATAAAAACGCCACCCGATGAGGTGGCGTTTTTGTTGGTGCGGCGAACGTCAGGTCGACTTGGTGTCCGCCGGGTGATCCACATCTGGCGGCGTCTGGGTTTGCATCTGGTCGTGAACGATCTGCTCGTCAACGCGAGGGTCTAGAGCGGCCACCAGGGGCGAGCTGGTCATGTTGTCCGGCATGGACATGTGATGCAGTGGCGCATCGTCGACCTGATGCAGGTTGGTGACCGCATCCGGGCGAATGCGCAGCACCAGTACCGCGGCGCAGAAGCACACGAAGGCGAACAGCATGTTCGGCCCGAATTGCCGCATCAGCCCGCCCGCCACCAACGGCCCAACGCAAGCGCCAATGCCGAAGGTCACCAGCAAAATCGCCGTCAGCGACACCCGCCGCTCTGCCTCGACATGGTCATTGGAAAACGCCACCGCCAGCGGATACAAACTGAACTGCAGCAGGCTCAAGGCGAAGCCAATCGGCAACAACAGCTCCAGCGGCACACTGGGCATGACCGCCAACGGCAACGCCGCCAGCACCAGCAACAAGGCGCAACCGCGAATCAGCACGGCGCGGTTGTGGCGGTCCGACAGCCACCCCAGCGGCCACTGCACCACCAGTGCGGCAAACACGCAGCAGCCCATAAACAAACCGACCTGTTCGTTGCTCAGCCCTTGCCGCGCGGCGTACAGGGGCGCCAAGCCGTAGAACGAACCGATGATCAGCCCGGACACCAATGTGGTTTGCAACGATTGCGGCACGCGGTCGATAAAAAAGCGCGGCTCCAGCGGCGCCGGACGCATCGGCGCTGGGTGAATCTTGCGCGTAATAGCCACCGGCACCAGGCACAGCGAGAAACACAACGCCACCAGAATCAACAGCTCCAGCCCCAGCGCCGGGTGAACGATCAACACCAGTTGGCCGAGCACCAGGCCCAGGTACGAAGCGATCATGTAGCCGGAAAACACCAACCCGCGCTGACTGGCTTCGGCCTGCTCGTTGAGCCAGCTTTCGATGACCATGTATTGACACATCATGCCGACGCCGACGATGGCCCGCAGCACCGTCCAGGCCGGCAACCAATCGAGCAGACCATGGCCCAACACCGCCGCCGTCACGATGCCGGCGCATGACACATACGCGCGAATATGGCCGACGCGGGCGATAAGCCGGTGGCCGATTTTGCCGCCGAGCACCAGGCCGAAGTAATACGCCGCCATCAAGGCGCCGACCCACAGCGAGTCGACTTTATCGGCGGCCAGGCGCAGGCCCAGGTAGGTGCTCAACAAACCCGAGCCAATCAGCATCAGCAGGCTGGCGAAGTAAAGCGCTCGAAAAGACTTCCAGATTCGACGCATCGGCTTTCCGAACGGCTCCTTGAAATAGAGGCCGGACCCCAGTGGTCCGGCACGGTGACGCTTACGCTTGGGCCGCCAACACGCGGCGCTCCCACGGCGTTATTTCATCGTAGAAGCTGGTGAGCTCCAACGTCTTGGTAGCAATGTAGCCGTCAATGAACTCGTTGCCGAATAGCTCGCGCGCCAGCGTGCTGCGCTGCAAGCGGTCTATCGCAGCCTGCATCGTAGACGGCAGCCGCAAGGCATCGGGCACCTCGAATTCGCCTTGAATCGCCTCGCTCGGTTGCAGTTCCCGCTCCATGCCATATAAGCCCGCCGCCAAGCTTGCCGCCAAGGCCAGATACGGATTGGCATCAGCGCCCGGCAGACGATTTTCGACCCGCCGTGCCACCGGCGAACTGGCCGGAATACGCAAGCCGGCAGCGCGGTTGTCGTGCGACCAGCAGGCGTTGTTCGGCGATGCATACGGATGAAACAAGCGCTGGTAGGAATTCACGTTCGGCGCAAACAGCAAGGTGAAATCGGCCATTGCCGCTTGTTGGCCTGCGATGAAGTGGAAGAACGCGGGCGTCGCTTCGCCCTGCTCGTCGCTGAAAATATTCCGGCCACTGCCCTGCTCTACCACGCTCTGATGGATATGCATCGAACTGCCCGGCGTATGGGCCAGCGGCTTGGCCATGCACACCACGATCACGCCGTGCTTGAGTGCCACTTCCTTCAACAGATGTTTGAACAGGAAGGTTTGGTCGGCCAGCAGCAGCGGATCGCCGTGCAGCAAATTGATCTCGAACTGGCTGACGCCCATCTCGTGCATAAACGTGTCGCGCGGCAAACCCAGGGCCGCCATGCAGCGATACACCTCGTTGAAAAACGGCCGCAAGCCGTTGTTCGACGACACGCCAAAAGCCGAGCAGCCATCCTCACGACGACCATCCAACCCAAGCGGCGGCTGAAATGCTTGCTGCGGATCGGCATTGGCCGCAAACACGAAAAATTCGAGTTCTGTGGCGACCACCGGCGAAAGCCCCCGCGCCGCGTAATTGCGCAGCACACGCTTGAGCAGCCCGCGCGTGGAAAGGCCGGAGCTGCTGCCGTCGAGTTCATCAGCGTCACAAATGGCCAACGCGCGGGGCACGTCGCTCCAGGGCAGACGGTGAATTTGCGTAGGGTCGGCGTTTAGCGCCAGGTCGCCGTCGTCGCCACCGTAAAACGGCGCGGGCGGATAGCCGCCCATGATGCATTGCAGCAACACCCCCTCGCGCCAGTTGCAGCCGGCGCCCCTCCAGGAAGCCAGCGGCGGTCATCACTTTTCCGCGCGGCACGCCGTTGAGGTCAGGGGTTACGCATTCAATTTCGTCGATGCCGGCCAAGTGCGCGGCCAGTGAACTGGGGCCATCAGTACTCATAACGTCTTGTCCTTATTAGAGCCATCACGCATGGGAGCGCGGGCGCGTACAAAATACGCATCGGCTGTTCAGGATTTCAAGCAGCGAGCACAGATAAACCGCCGCAGCGGTGAGCCGGACAGGAAGGGAAACGGGAAAAAGAGATGGTGTCCCCTGCTGGAGTCGAACCAGCATCTAGCCCTTAGGAGGGGCTTATTCTATCCATTGAACTAAGGAGACAAATCGAGCCAGCCGGCACGTGCTGCCGACCGGCCGGCATGTTAACGGCGGGCTGCGTTTTTGTCATGTGTTTGCCGGGCGCAAAAACGCCGCTGCGTGCGTCCTGCACGGCAGCGGCGTAAGCGGCTATCAGGCTGCTGCCACGTAAAGCGGCGGCGACTGGCTGCCCTCGTCTCGCAACGAACGGCGCAGCTCTTCTGCCTGACGCGTCACCGCCAGCAGCGCCTGATCCTTAACGTGCCCATAACCGCGAACGCGTTCCGGGACCCGCGCCAGCGCCAAGGCGCTATGGCGTTTTGCTTCGTTGATTCGCTCAAGAATCAGCGCAACATCGGCTTCGTAGTGGCCGATCAGCTCGCGCTCCGTGCGCCGTTCGTGGCTGTAGGCAAACGGATCGAACCGCGTGCCGCGCAGGAATTTGAAGCGCGCCAATACGGCAAAGGCCTGCAACATCCAGGGCCCGAAACTACGTTTACGCAGCTCACCGGTTCGCGCATCGCGCTTGCTTAGCCACGACGGCGCCAGGTGGAACTGCAAGCGGTAATCGCCTTCGAACTGCGCTGCCAATTGGCGAGTGAAGTCGCCATTGCTGTACAGGCGCGCGACTTCGTATTCGTCCTTGTAAGCCAGCAGTTTGAAATAGTTGAAGGCAACCGCCTCAGTCAGCGCCAGCGGCTGGCCGGGGAACAGGCGAGATTCAGTGGCGCGCACGTGACTCAGCAATGCCAGGTAGCGATCGGCATAGGCGTCGTCCTGATACGCGCGCAGGTTCGCCGCGTTTCGCTCGATACGCTGCTCCAAGGTCAGTTCTTTTTCAGCCAACTGCGCCGCGGCATCGGGCTTGGCCAGCGCCTTGACGGCGTCCGGCGAGTGCGCCGCGCGCCGGCCCCACAAAAATGCCTGTTGATTCAGCGCCACGGCGACCGCATTGAGTTCGATGGCCTGGTTGATCGCTTCTGCGCTAACCGGCACCAGCCCCAGTTGATAGGCGTAACCCAACATAAAGAGGTTGGTGGCGATGCTGTCGCCGAGCAAGCCGGTGGCCAATTCAGTGGCTTCGACAAAATGGGTTTTGCTGCCGCCCACCGCCTCGATGATCGCCTGCTGCATAGCCGCGCCGGGGAATTCAGCGTTGGGGTTACGGGTGAATTCGGCGGTCGCTGCTTCATGGCTATTCACCACGGCGTGGGCAATTTGCTCGTTCAGCTTGGCCAACGCTTCTTCACTGGCGGCTACCACCAAGTCGCAGCCCAGCAGCAGGTCGGTTTCGCCGGCAGCGATGCGCACGGCATAGATGTCGTCTTGCTTCTCGGCAATGCGGATGTGGGTAATCACCGGCCCAAACTTTTGCGCCAAACCGGCTTGATCGAGCACGCTGCAACCTTTGCCTTCCAGATGCGCAGCCATGCCCAGCAAGGCGCCGACCGTCGTGACGCCGCTGCCGCCAACGCCCGGCAATAGGATGTTGTAAGGGCGCTCCAAGGTCGGCTGAACCGGCTCGGGCACGGCGGCGAACTCTGCGCCGTGGCCGAGCGCTTCGGGCTTACGCAAGCGGCCGCCATGCACGGTGACAAAGCTCGGGCAGAAGCCATCGACACATGTGAAGTCCTTGTTGCAGGAATTCTGGTCGATCTCGCGTTTACGCCCTTGCGCGGTTTCCAGCGGCAGCACCGACAAGCAGTTCGACTTCACGCTGCAATCACCACAGCCTTCACACACCGCCGGGTTGATAAAGGCGCGCTTGGCCGGATCAACCAACTTGCCGCGTTTGCGCCGCCGACGTTTTTCGGTCGCGCAGGTTTGGTCATAGATGATCACCGACGTGCCTTTGAACTCGCGCAGCTCCCGCTGCACGGCGTCCAACTCGCGACGATGATGAAAGGTGACGATGGGCGCGAAGGTGGCGCGGGTGGGGTATTTGTCTGGCTCATCGGACACCAGCGCAATGCGTTTAACGCCTTCGGAGAACAGTTGCTGGCTGAGCTGATCGACGCGCAATTCACCGTCAATAGGCTGGCCTCCGGTCATGGCGACCGCGTCGTTGTAGAGAATTTTGTAGGTGATATTCACGCCGGCGGCGACCGCTGCCCGCACCGCCAGTTGGCCGGAGTGGAAGTAAGTGCCGTCGCCCAGATTCTGGAAAATATGCGGCGTGTCGGTGAACGGCGCCTGGCCGATCCATGTCGCGCCTTCGCCGCCCATCTGCGTGAAAGTATCGGTGTTGCGGTCCATCCACTGCGTCATGTAATGACAGCCGATGCCGCCTTGGGCGCGACTGCCGTCCGGCACTTTCGTCGAGGTGTTGTGCGGGCAGCCAGAACAGAAATGTGGGGTGCGAACAGTTTTGTGCTTTGGCGCGGCCAGGGCTTTTTCCTTGGCGGCCAGAAAAGCTAGGCGTGACTCGATTTGCTCGCTGGAGTATATCGGCGCCAGGCGTTTGGCAATTGCGCGGGCGATCATGGCGGGCGTCAGCTCGCTGAGGTTCGGCAACAGGGAAACGCCCTGCTCGTCAAACTCCCCCACCACGCGGGGGCGTTTGTCGACCGGCCAGTTGTAGAGCTGCCCGGTGAGCTGGTCCTCGATGATGCTGCGCTTCTCTTCGACCACCAGAATCTCGTCTAAGCCCTGCGCGAACTCATGCACCGACACGGGCTCGAGCGGCCAGCTCATGCCGACTTTAAGCACCCGCAGGCCGACTTGCGCGCAGAGTTCGTCGTCCAAACCGAGGTCGACTAATGCCTGGCGTACATCGAGGTACGACTTGCCGGTGGTGATGATGCCGAGGCGCGGATTGGGGGAGTCGAGCTTCACCTGGTTGAGGTTGTTGGCCAGCGCAAATGCGCGGGCGGCGTAAATTTTGTAGGTGTTGAGGCGCTTTTCCTGAACCAGGGGCGGGTCCGGCCAGCGGATGTGCACACCGTCTTCGGGCAACTGGAAGTCGGTGGGTAACTGGACTTGAACACGCAGCGGGTCGACATCAACAACGGCCGAGGAATCGACATTCTCGGCGATGGTTTTCAGCGCCACCCAACAGCCGCTGTAGCGCGAGAGTTCCCAGCCGAGGATGCCGTAATCGAGAATTTCCTGAACATTGGCGGGGTTGAGCACCGGAATCGACGCTGCGATAAAGGCGTGCTCGCTCTGGTTGGCGATACTCGATGATTTGCAGCCATGGTCGTCGCCGGCCAGCAATAGCACCCCGCCATGAGCCGAGACGCCGGCGGAGTTGCCGTGTTTGAACACATCGCCGCAACGGTCGACGCCCGGCCCTTTGCCGTACCACATGGCGAACACACCGTCGTAACGCGCGCCGGGAAACAAGGACGTTTGCTGACTGCCCCATACGGCCGTAGCCGCGAGCTCTTCGTTAACGCCGGGCTGAAAGTGGATGTGGTTGTCTTGCAGAAAGGTTTTGGCTTCCCACAGGCTTTTATCAAGATTGCCTAATGGCGAGCCGCGGTAACCGGAAATAAAGCAGGCCGTGTTGAGGCCATGGGCGCTGTCGCGCTGTTTTTGCAGCATCGGCAGGCGGGTGAGTGCCTGGGTGCCGGTGAGGTAGAGATGACCGGTTGCGAGTCGGTACTTGTCATCCAGGCGGATCTCGGCCAGAGACATAGCGGGCGCTCCTGTTATTTTTATGGCGACCTGGGCGGCTACGGTAAAGCCGCCCTACTTTGGCTAACGGCAGGATTTCTGCCGAGGCACATGGCTAAGAATATGACCGGACGGTTCCGATTTTTTCTTTCTATTTTCGGGCCGCCGCGCCACTCTTGCGCATGAGTTATCCAAGAAAAACAACAAAAGAGACTGACTTATGCAAAGCGCGCTAAGCCCTATCGATAGGAAGATTCTGCGCTTGCTGCAGCACAACGCCGATTTGTCTGCAGCCGAGATCGCTGAAAAGGTTGAGCTATCCCAGTCGCCCTGTTGGCGGCGGATTCACCGCATGCAGGAAGAGGGTTTGATCGAGCGCAAGGTGGCTCTGCTGAATCCGACGCTGCTGGGCTTCTCCATCACCGTCTTCGTCAACATCAAACTGTCTGCCCACGGGCGCAACAACCTCACGGAGTTTGAGCAGGCGATCGTGGGTTATCCGCAAGTGCTGGAGTGTTTCACCATGGCTGGCGGCTCCGATTACTTGCTTAAGGTGGTGGCCAAAGACATCGCCAGCTACGAGCGTTTTCTACGCGACCAGTTGTTGCAGCGCCCGCATGTATTGGAAGCCCACTCGAACATCGCCATGAGCGAAGTGAAGCGCACCACCGAGCTGCCGCTGGACCTGGTTTAACTGCGCGGGGTGGCGATTAGGCGCAACAACGCGGACACGGTGGTCGCTAGGGCGCCGGAGTTGTCGAGCATTTCCAGCCCATCAGCTTCTGCGGCGGGCTGAATGTGGGCGCTGCGGGCCAGGCGGGCATCTATTTCAGCGAGTGTTTCACGACCGCGAGCCAGGAGGCGTTGGCGCAGAATCGCCGGCTCGACTGTCAGTAGCACAGCGAGAAGGTTGGGATAGCGGCGGCGAGCTTCAGGCAAGTAAGCGCGCGAGCCGTTGACGACCACGTTGTCGCCGTTCGCCAACCATGTGTCGATGTGGGCTGGAATGCCATAGGCGAGCCCGTTTGCGCGCCAACTCATGGCAAAGGCACCTTCGGTTTCCAATTGTTCGAATCGTTCTGGCGTAACGGCTTCGGCGTCTTCGCCTACCGCTTCGGCTGAACGGGTGATAACCCGTCGCACCAGGCGGCAACCATGCGCCTCAAGCTCGCCAGCAGCGGCCTGCAACAGGCTGTCTTTGCCAGAACCTGACGGCCCCATCAGGTAAACCAACGCGCCCATCTACATCACCTCACTACAAATGCCTAGCGCTAATGCCGCACTGAGTCGACGGAGCCGCAATCTTGCCCGATCACGTCTCAGACTGGGCAAGCAAATCGTGAAACTCCTCACCAATGCCGACAAGTTGTATGACGACAAGGCAAACATGGGCTTAAATGCACAGTACTTCCGTGCCAGAAATGCCCACTTTGACAAATGGCGCGCATTTTCGACAGTTGGTGCTGGCACAAAGCCGCTAGTGAGTTCAAACTGCGACACAGATTTGGCGTCAAATAACTGATGCAGCGACTCATGGGTCAACAGGGGATAATTGCCCTCCCGTTGAACGGCTAGTGCTAATGATGGTCAAACCGGTGACAATCATGCAGCCAAGTGCCAGCATCGCTTCCCTGAACTAACCGGTTTAAATGTATGCGCCCTATGAAACAGGCTATTTATTCCAGCCGTACGGCTGACAAGTTCGTCGTTCGCTTACCCGATGGCATGCGTGAGCGCATCGCGGATGTAGCGCGTAATCATCACCGCAGCATGAACTCCGAGATCATCGCTCGCCTGGAACAGAGCATGCTCCAGGAAGGCTCGCTGGACGAAGACCTGAGCATGCGCTTGGATAGACCGGAACTTTCTCTGCATGAGCGTGAGCTGCTGCAACGGTTTCGCCAACTGTCCCGTCGTCAGCAAAATGCCCTGGTCGCTTTGATCGCTCACGATGCCGAGATGAACGCTGAAGCAGAAGAAGCCTAAGTCGGCCGGACAGCTTCACGTAACAAGCCTCCATAAAAAAACCGCCAATGGCGGTTTTTTTATGTCTGCGATTTGAGGGCTTACAAGAGAAACAACGTAGCGAGCCCCAGGAAGATAAAGAAGCCACCGCTGTCGGTAACGGCAGTAATCATGACGCTGGAGCCTAGCGCCGGATCGCGCCCCATGCGCGTCAGTGTCATGGGAATGAGCACACCCATTAGCGCGGCTAGCAGCAGGTTGAGCGTCATGGCCGCCGTCATCACAATGCCTAGCGACCAACTGCCGTACAACATGTAGGCAACCACCCCGATCACGCCCCCCCACACCACGCCGTTAAACAGCGAAACCGCCAGCTCCTTGCGCATCAAGCGCGACGTGTTGCCAGTGCTCACTTGGTCCAACGCCATCGCGCGAACAATCATGGTGATGGTCTGGTTGCCCGAGTTGCCGCCTATGCCGGCCACAATCGGCATCAGCGCCGCCAACGCCACCAGTTTCTCGATGGACCCTTCAAACAACCCGATCACGCGAGATGCGATAAACGCGGTGATTAGATTGATCGCCAGCCAAGCCCAACGGTTGCGCAGCGATTTCCACACCGAGGCAAAGATGTCTTCTTCCTCACGCAGACCCGCCATGTTCAAGACTTCGGTTTCGCTTTCTTCGCGAATCAAGTCGACCATTTCGTCGATGGTCAGACGGCCGATGAGCTTGCCGTTCTTATCCACAACGGGCGCAGAGATAAGGTCGTAACGCTCAAACGCTTGCGCGGCGTCGTAGGCATCTTCGTCCGGGTGGAAGCTCACCGGATCATCGGCCATGACTTCGGCAACCTGCTTGTCCGGATCATTCACCAGCAATCGCTTGATCGGCAGCACACCCTTGAGCACACCGTCGTAGTCAACCACGAACAGCTTGTCGGTATGGCCAGGCAATTCTTTCAGGCGGCGCAGATAACGCAGCACCACTTCCAGGCTGACATCTTCGCGGATGGTGACCATCTCGAAGTCCATTAACGCGCCGACCTGGTCTTCCTCGTACGACAACGCCGATCGCACGCGTTCGCGTTGCTGGGCGTCAAGGGTTTCCATCAGCTCGTGCACAACGTCGCGCGGAAGCTCCGGCGCGAGGTCGGCCAGCTCGTCGGCGTCCATGTCTTTGGCGGCCGCGAGAATCTCGTGATCGTCCATGTCGGCGATCAGCGTTTCACGAACGGAGTCGGACACTTCGAGAAGAATGTCGCCGTCGCGCTCGGCTTTGACCAACTGCCAGACGGTCAGACGGTCATCGAGCGGCAGCGCTTCGAGAATATGGGCAACGTCGGCGGAGTGCAGGTCGTCGAGCTTGCGTTGCAACTCGGCGAGGTTTTGCCGGTGAACCAGGCTCTCTACGCGCTCCTGATTCTGGCCTTCCTGACGGTGGGTCAGGTCTTCAACAAGCCGGTGCCGATGCAGCAGTTCAACGACTTGGGCAAGTCGGTCCTGCAGGCTTTCTTGCGGCTTTTTTGCTTCTACTTCTGTCATAGCACACTCCACCCCCAGCGGCAGAGCGCGCCAAAGGGATCAATCAGTCAATTCTTGATTGGTAAAGCGAGGTATTGAGCTACTACTGGGTAAGTCCATGATGGCAATCCATAAGCCTCGGCGAGGCTGACCGGCAAATGATACCACTGCGCCTTGTCTTTGCACGCGACAAAAATCTAGGCAAGAACAAGTGCTTGCGCCACAAAGCTAGGTTTCTTCTGAATCCTGTGTACGACGCATTGCAAGCGCCATGGGGCACTACAGACCGACGAATATTTACGCGTTAGGGTGGCAACTTCTGTCACGGAGGACACCCCATGCATCTCATGCTTGCACTTACGCTTGCACTTCTTCTTTGCCCCGCCACTACTTCCTATGGCGCTACGGTTCACCGCTGCCAAGACGAAAAAGGCCACGTCACCTTCACCCAACTTGGTTGCTCGGCCGAGCATGGGCTGGCGAGTGAAATGCTCAACATGCCGAGCACTGAGTCTGAAAACGCAGGGGCTGCCCAACCCACAAAAAAGGTGAGCAAGGCTGCGAGTGAAAAGCCGCCACGCGCGAACCGGCAGAGCTCTGCTGTCGCGGGCACCGGTGCGCGGCAAGACGGTTGCGGCAATCTGCTTACGCCAGCGGCGCGGCGTAAGGCGATGATCAACAAGGAAGCACGTCCAGGCATGACCCAGGCGGATGTAGAGAGCATGCTGGGCAAGCCCGACAGCATCAGCAGTCAAAACGGCAAGGCGCGCTTCAACTACGTCGACAAACACAGTGGCCGCAAGCGCAACATCAGTTTTGATGTCGATGGTTGCGTAAAATCCTAGACAATAAAAAAGGGCCTGCATGTCTGCAGGCCCTTCAAATATGGTGCACTCAGGAGGATTCGAACCTCCGACCGCTCGGTTCGTAGCCGAGTACTCTATCCAGCTGAGCTATGAGTGCAAAGTACAACTTTCAACAACATTCAGAGACTCTCGAGTTACATCTCTGACTTTAAATAACCGACTTGCTTTAACAACAAATCAGGCTGCTTAAATGGTGCACTCAGGAGGATTCGAACCTCCGACCGCTCGGTTCGTAGCCGAGTACTCTATCCAGCTGAGCTATGAGTGCATTTTGCGGAACAAATTATAAAGCTTCGAAATCGATTTTCAATCAATTTTTCCAGTAATTTCAACGACTTAACGCTAAACACCAGAACATCAATTTCGTTGAAATTAATGGCGGAGAAGGGGGGATTCGAACCCCCGACACCCTTTTGAGGTGTACTCCCTTAGCAGGGGAGCGCCTTCGGCCACTCGGCCACCTCTCCGCAACACGGGGCGCATGATATCCATGTTTTCCCCGTTTGCAAAGCCAAAAATTGATAAAAATTAGTGGCTTGGTTCTTGGTCCTTCTCTTTCTGGATGCGCTGGTAAATTTCTTCCCGGTGCACGGCAACTTCCTTTGGCGCATTGACGCCGATTCGCACCTGGTTACCTTTAACGCCCAACACGGTGACAGTGACATCATCACCTACCATCAGGGTCTCTCCGACCCGGCGAGTCAGAATCAGCATTCCCTTTCTCCTTACGGATTACAGTTCAGGACAACTAGACAGTCTGCAAAATTAAAATGGCGACGGCAGCGGTGCATATCAACCACCCCGCTGCCGTCACCCAAGTATTGACTAGTGTAGGCAGAAAGAAAGTTCCACCTACCCCGCCAAAAAGACAAAAGGCGCGGAATCAACCGCGCCTTTCGAATAAACGCTTATTCGCCTTGTCGCGCCGGCGCGTCGAGCTCGAACGCGGTGTGCAATGCACGTACCGCCAGTTCCAGGTATTTCTCTTCGATGACCACCGACACCTTGATTTCAGACGTCGAGATCATCTGGATGTTGATGCTCTCCTTGGCCAGTGCCTCGAACATACGGCTGGCGACACCCGCATGAGAGCGCATACCAACGCCAACGATCGAAACCTTGGCAATCTTCAAGTCACCGCTGACTTCACGCGCATTGATCTCACGCGCCGTCTGCTCCAGCACTTGTTGGGCATTCTGGTAGTCGTTGCGGTGCACGGTGAAGGTGAAATCGGTGGTGTTATCGTGCGCGACGTTCTGCACGATCATGTCCACCTCAATGTTCGCGGCGCTGATCGGGCCAAGAATTTTGAAGGCAACACCTGGGATATCCGGCACGCCACGGATGGTCAGCTTGGCTTCGTCGCGGTTGAAGGCGATGCCGGAGATGATCGGCTGTTCCATGGATTCCTCTTCATCAATAGTAATAAGGGTGCCCGGCCCCTCTTGGAAGCTGTGCAGCACGCGCAGCGGGACGTTGTACTTGCCAGCAAACTCCACCGAGCGGATCTGCAACACCTTGGAACCCAAGCTGGCCATTTCCAGCATTTCTTCAAAGGTGATCTTGTCCAGACGACGCGCTTGCGGCACGACACGCGGGTCGGTGGTGTAGACGCCATCGACATCGGTGTAAATCTGACACTCATCGGCTTTCAAGGCTGCAGCCAATGCGACACCCGTGGTATCCGAGCCGCCGCGACCGAGCGTGGTGATATTGCCCTGCTCGTCTACGCCCTGAAAACCAGCCACTACCACCACGCGCCCGGCCTTGAGATCGGCGCGAATTTTCTGATCGTCAATTTGCAAAATGCGCGCTTTGTTATGAGCGCTGTCGGTCAGAATGCGCACTTGGTTACCGGTGTACGACACCGCCGGCACACCGCGTTTAATCAGGGCCATGGCCAACAGGGCGATGGTGACCTGCTCACCGGTAGACACCATAACGTCCAGCTCACGGGGAACCGGTTGGTCGCTAATCTGCTTGGCCAAGTCGATCAGGCGGTTGGTTTCACCGCTCATGGCCGACAGCACGATCACCAGGTCTGTCCCGGCTTCGTGGAATTTCTTGACCTTCTCGGCTACCTGCTCGATACGCTCGACGGTGCCGACGGAGGTGCCCCCAAACTTCTGTACGATCAAAGCCATTTGCAGCTGCCTCAGCCCCTCATTAATCAGTCGCCTCACCCCAATGCCTGTGCCTGCCGGGCAGCAGGCGGCATTGTCGGGCGAGCGTTATAGACCCTGTTCGACGAAAGGCACGGTCAACGCCAGCGCGGCGTCCAGCGCACCGGCATCGACGCCGCCGCCCTGGGCCATGTCCGGGCGACCGCCGCCCTTGCCGCCGACCGCTTGAGCGGCCTGCTTCATCAAATCACCAGCCTTGAGCTGCGCGGTCAGGTCCTGGGTAACGCCTGCGACCAACACAACTTTGTCATCGCTCACCCCGCCGAGCAGGATCACTGCGCGGCCGAGTTTGTTCTTCAGCTGGTCGACCAGCGCCAACAGCGCTTTGCCGTCCATGCCATCCAGACGATGGGCGAGTACCTTCACGCCTTTCACTTCTACTGCCGAACCCGACAAATCGTCGCCGGCCGCGCTGGCGGCTTTGGCTTTGAGCTGCTCGAGTTCTTTTTCCAGCTGACGGTTGCGTTCCACCAAACCGCCGAGCTTGTCCAGCAGGTTGTCGCGGTTGCCTTTAACCAGCACGGCCGCTTCTTTAAGTTGCTCTTCGGCACTGTTCAGATAGGCCAGCGCGGCGGCATCCGTGACCGCTTCAATACGGCGCACCCCAGCGGCAACGCCGCCTTCGCTGGTGATTTTGAACAGCGCGATATCGCCGGTGCGCGAGGCATGAATGCCGCCGCATAGCTCTACCGAGAAGCTGCCGCCCATGCTCAACACGCGCACGTTGTCGCCGTACTTCTCGCCGAACAGCGCCATGGCGCCTTTGTTCTTGGCGGTTTCGATGTCGGTTTCTTCGGTCTCGACAGCGGTGTTCTTACGGATTTCAGCGTTGACGATGTCTTCCAGCGCCTTGATTTGCTCAGGTTTGATGGCTTCAAAGTGACTGAAGTCGAAGCGTAGACGCTGACTGTCGACCAACGACCCTTTCTGCTGAACGTGATCACCCAGCACCTGACGCAACGCAGCGTGCAGCAAGTGCGTGGCCGAGTGGTTAAGTGCGGTGGCCTGGCGCACGTCAGCTTCGACATGCGATTCGATGGCCGCGCCCACTTTCAGGCTGCCTTCGGTGACCACGCCGTGGTGCAGGAACGCGCCGCCGGTCTTGGTGGTATCGCGCACATCAAAGCGCACGCCGGCTGCTTGCAGATAACCGCAGTCGCCAATCTGACCGCCGGATTCGGCGTAGAACGGCGTCTGGTCCAGCACCACAACGCCCTCCTCGCCTGCGCCCAGCGTATCGACCGCCTGGCCGGCCTTGAACAGGGCCAGCACTTTGGCGTCGCCCGACGTGGCTTTGTAGCCAAGGAATACGGTTTCGCTGTCGACTTTAACCAGACTGTTGTAGTCCAAGCCGAACGAGCTGCCTTTGCGAGCGCGCTCGCGCTGAGCTTCCATCTCACGCTCGAAACCGGCTTCGTCCAGAGTCAGCTCGCGCTCACGGGCGATGTCGCCTGTCAGGTCCATCGGGAAACCGAAGGTGTCGTACAGCTTGAAAATCACTTCGCCCGGAATGACGCTGCCTTTCAGCTCGGCCAGATCCTGCTCGAGAATTTTCAGGCCCTGCTCGAGGGTCTTGGCGAATTGCTCTTCTTCGGTCTTCAGCACGCGCTCGATGTGCGCTTGTTGCTGTTTCAGTTCCGGGAAGGCGTCGCCCATTTCCGCGACCAGCGCGGAAACGATCTGATAGAAGAAGCTGCCTTTGGCGCCCAGCTTGTTGCCGTGACGGCAGGCGCGACGAATGATGCGGCGCAGCACATAGCCACGACCTTCGTTCGATGGCGTGACGCCGTCGGCAATCAGGAAGCCGCACGAACGGATGTGGTCAGCCACTACTTTCAGCGACGGCTGATCGTCGTTCGCGCAACCAATGGCCTTGGCGCAGGCGGCCAGCAGGCTTTGGAACAGGTCGATTTCATAGTTCGAGTGCACGTGCTGCAGCACGGCGCTGATGCGCTCAAGGCCCATGCCGGTGTCTACCGACGGCGCTGGCAGCGGATGCAGCACACCGTCGGCAGTGCGGTTGAACTGCATGAAGACGTTGTTCCAGATTTCGATGTAACGGTCGCCGTCTTCTTCCGGCGAGCCAGGCGGGCCGCCCCAGATGTCAGCGCCGTGGTCGAAGAAAATCTCGGTGCAGGGTCCGCATGGGCCGGTGTCGCCCATGGTCCAGAAGTTATCGGACGCATAGGGCGCGCCCTTGTTGTCGCCGATACGGACCATGCGCTCAGCTGGCACACCGACCTCTTTGGTCCAGATGTCGTAGGCCTCGTCGTCGCTGGCGTACACCGTCACCCAGAGTTTTTCCTTGGGCAGATTCAGCCACTTTTCCGAGGTCAGGAATTGCCAGGCGTAGTTGATCGCGTCGCGCTTGAAATAGTCGCCAAAGCTGAAGTTGCCGAGCATTTCGAAGAAGGTGTGGTGCCGTGCGGTGTAACCGACGTTTTCCAGGTCGTTGTGCTTGCCACCGGCGCGCACACATTTCTGGCTGCTCACCGCGCGGGTGTAAGCCCGTTTTTCCTGGCCCAGGAAGCAGTCTTTGAACTGGTTCATGCCGGCGTTGGTGAACAGCAGCGTCGGGTCGTTGCCTGGAATGAGCGAGCTGGAAGCAACACGGGTGTGACCCTGTTCTTCGAAGAAGCGGAGGAAGGCTTCGCGGATTTCTGCGCTTTTCATCAATTTTTTTCCACGGGAAAGGCGGCGATCTAATTAGGTACAGCGCGCGATAGGGCTAATAACTACCGCTTTTAGGCCGGCAAAGGGCCGCATTATATCGGCCTCGGCCCCGGGGTACAGTGCCTTTGTCGCTATGGGCTCTATGAAAACGATTGGTGCGCCGTTGGCCACACCCACACGCACAGTCGAAATCTCCACAGCAGGTACAGGTTTCAACCGGATTGTTTTTGCGCAAAAGCGGCAAACGCGTCGATCACCTGGCCAATATCATCGCGGCTCACGTCGAGGTGGGTGACTAGACGCAAACGGTCGGCAGCGGAAATGGTGATGCCGCGTTCGGCCATAAATGCTTTCAATGCGGCGGCCCGCCCGGTCATCTTCACGTAGACCATATTCGTTTGCACCGGCTCGACGCTATACCCCAACTCCACCAATCCGGCCGCCAGGGCCGCGGCATTGGCGTGGTCATCAGCCAGACGCGCCACCTGATGTTCCAAGGCATACAGTCCCGCCGCTGCAAGGATACCGGCTTGGCGCATACCGCCACCGACCATCTTGCGCAGGCGCCGCGCCTTGTCGATGAGTTGATCGTTGCCCAGGAGCACCGAGCCTATCGGCGCGCCGAGACCTTTGGACAAACACACGGAAACGGAATCGAAATATTGGGTAATTTCCTGCGCTTCAACCGCTTGTTTCACCGCCGCGTTGTACAGCCTTGCGCCGTCCAAATGCAGCTGCAGCCCCCGCTCGTGGGTGAGCCTGCGTGCCGCCGCCAGGTAACTGAGTGGCAGCACTTTGCTCTGCATGGTGTTTTCCAGCGCCAATAACCGGGTGCGGGCAAAGTGGAAATCGTCGGGTTTGATCGCTGCCGCTACACGCTCAAGGTCGAGGGAGCCGTCAGCTTCAACCTGCAATGGCTGTGGCTGAATTGAGCCCAATACCGCCGCGCCGCCGCCTTCATATTTATAGGTGTGCGCTTCCTGACCGACGATGTACTCGTCGCCGCGCTCGCAGTGCGCCATCAGGCCGAGCAGATTGCTCATGGTGCCGCTGGGCACGAACAAACCTTGGGCGAAGCCGAGATTGTCGGCCAGGTAGTTTTGCAGTCGGATAACGGTGGGGTCTTCGCCGTAAACATCGTCGCCGACCGGGGCCTGCAACATGGCCTCGCGCATGCCGGCGGTGGGCTGGGTGACGGTGTCGCTACGCAAGTCGATAACAGGCATTAACAGCTCTCCTTTTACGGCGGACTGTCGACCCTAATGCAGGCGTCCCATAGCGACAAGGGGCTCTACGACTAAATGGCGACTACAACGCGTCAGCGTTGGTGGGCACCACCAGAATGCCAGCACGCAAACCGTTTTTAACTTTCGGGTTCGGAAAAATAATTCGCGCGCCCTGCTCTTCCACTACCCAGCGCATGCCAGCGATGTCTTCGGCCAATACATAGCCCACAGGCAGCTCGCTGAAATTCTCGATGTCGGCAGGCAGGTTCAGACGAAAGTCGTCGCTGTGTTTGATGATTTCCCGCGATACAGCAAACAGCTGCAACCCATCCAAACCCGTGTCATCCAACGCCGGTTCGTTGTTTTCGATCAGCCGCTGCAAGCGCTCCTCAAGCGCATCGAGATTCACCGCCTCGTTCTGCCCAAATGCGCGCGCCTTGCCCAGCTCCAGCGTGAAGGCTTCGGCGTTCAGTTGCGCGTAGGTGAACGCGCTGAAGGTGATAGACGCTTTGCTCTGCAACAGCACGGCCGCCACGCCCGCCGCCTTCAAGCGCGCCAGTTCCGTCACTGAATGCTTGCAGCCCTCGCGCCATGGATACAGCGCGAACTGCTCAATTTTTGAACCGCGAATGGCTGTATGCAGGTCGTAATGCAGGCGCTGGCGAGGCGAGTCGCTGGGCGCCTGGTTAAAAAACGTGGCGCTCAGGCGCTCAAGCTCGCAGGCACGCAGGGCTTCGGAACCACTGCTCTGCTCGTGACGCCCGTTGAACAGACGGTTGATGTCTTGCTCGATATAACGCTCGCCCTTGCGCATGGCTTCGGGGTTGCCGAGCAGAAACAGAATGCGCGCGCGGGGTTTTAACTCGCCTCGGGCAATGCCGTGCAGCAAGCGATCAAGCAGTTCGATAGGCGCGGTTTCATTGCCGTGAATGCCGGCGGACAACAGCAGGTCCAGGCCGCTGTCCTGGCCGGCAGGCGGCGTAATCTCCAACGCCCCCTCGGCCAACCAGCGCAACCGTGCGCCGTCAGGCGTCAGCTGAATCTTCGCGGCCGGCTCGCGGCCCACCAGGGTCAGTTCCAGCAGTTTGCCGAGGGCTAGCATGGGTAAGTTCCGTCTTGGTGTAGCGGTTTTAGTGGTTGCAGTCCGGGCCGTGCACGTGGCCGTGTTCGTCGTCGATCTGGCCGGCCGGCTCCATTTCTAGCTCCAGGCTCACCAGGTTGGTAGCCAGGGGGCGCAGCAACAGGTTGGCGTATTCCTCGTCGCCCTCCTCCACGTCGACGCCGATGATCAGTTGGCCGCGGCCGTCTTGCTGAATCCACACTTCCTTGCCCTGCCAGATCACGGCAAAGCGGGTGCAGGACGTTTCCAGCTGGGTGCCGTCGGTATCTTCGAGGATCAGTTGCAGGCTATCGGACATGGTCAGGGCACTCTTAATTAAGCTGGAAGGGGTACACAGAGCCTAGTTTAAGGATCTGCGTGAGCTCATCAATGCCGAACGGCATTCGATGAGCAGTTGTGGATCGGCCAAATCGCTTTCGGCCATGCGGTCGCGGTAGTGCTTGTCGACCCACACGTTAAGCGTGTCGTATACCGAGGGCGTCATGATCACGCCGCTGTTTACCGCGTTCAGTTCGTGGTCTTTAAGCGCCACGCGCAAGCGCAAACAGGCCGGACCGCCGCCGTTTTGCATGCTTTGCTTGAGATCGAACACCTGCACGTCTCGGATCGGTCCGTCTTCGGCGATCAGGCGCGACAAGTAACGCCATACGCGCTCGTTGTTGCGGCATTCCTCCGGCACGATCAACAACATCCCGCCATCGGCGCGCGACAACAGCTGGCTGTTGAACAAGTAGGAATGCACGGCGTCTTCAACGCTGACGGCATCGCGCGGCACGCACACGGCCTGCAAGCGACCGCCACGACGGTCGAGTTTTTCGTGCAGTTCGGCCAGCACCTTGTCGGTGTCCAGGAACGCGTCCTGGTGATAGAACAGCACTTCGCCGTTACCCACCGCGATCACGTCGTTATGGAACACGCCCTGATCGATGACGGCTGGGTTCTGCTGGGCGTAGACCACGCCGGCGTCGTCCAGACCGTGCAGACGCGCCACCGCCTGGCTGGCTTCCAGCGTCTGTCTCGCCGGGTAGCGTTGAGGCGCGGGATAGCGCGCATCGAACGCGCTGCGGCCGAACACAAAAAATTCCACACCAGCATCGCCGTAGTCTTTGCAGAAACGGGTGTGGTTGGCCGCGCCTTCGTCACCGAACTGAGCAACGGCGGGCAAGGCGGCGTGATGGGCGAAATGGCCTTCGTCGGCGAACATCGCGCCGAGAATGCGGCTGGTAGTCGGGTGTTCCAGGCTGCGGTGGAATTTGCAGTTGAGGTTGGCGGCGGTGAAATGCACCTTCCCGTCGCGGGTGTCCGCACTTGGGCTAACGGTGGCGGCGTTGGCGGTCCACATGCTTGAGGCCGAGCAACTGGCGACCAGCAGCGGCATCGCTTCTTTGGCGGCGCGCTGAATCACCTCGGCATCGCTGCCGGTAAAACCGATACGGCGCAACGCGGCGACATCCGGGCGTTCCTGCGGGGCCAACACGCCCTGCTTGAAGCCCATTTCCATCAGCGCTTTCATTTTCGCCAGGCCTTGCTTGGCCGCGACCTTAGGGTTGGACACCTGCTGGCTGTTGCCCTGCGACGCCACATTGCCGTACGACAAGCCGCCGTAGTTGTGGGTCGGGCCAACCAGGCCATCGAAGTTCACTTCATAAGCAGTGTTTTTATTATTGGCGACAGTCACAGGCTGACTCCCGGGGTCAGGGTTGCAGGCAGGCTCACGCGTTCGCTTTCCAGCGAGGCGACCGGATACGCGCAGTAATCCGCTGCGTAATAGGCGCTGGCGCGATGATTGCCCGAAGCACCCACGCCGCCAAACGGCGCCGAACTCGCCGCCCCGGTCAGTTGTTTGTTCCAGTTGACGATACCGGCGCGGCTTTGCAGCCAGAACTGCTGATAGCGCTCGGCAGAATCGGACAGCAACCCGGCCGCCAGACCATATTGGGTGTTGTTGGCTTCAGCGATAGCGCCGGCAAAATCGGTGTAACGGATCACTTGCAGCAACGGACCGAAAAACTCTTCGTCCGGGCGTTCGCTCACAGCCGTGACGTCGATGATGCCGGGCGTCAGCAAGGCCGAGTTTTCCAGCGGCTGAGTCATCGCCAGCAAGGCGCTGGCGCCGTTACTAAGCAAATTCGCCTGGGCTTTGAGCAGCTGGCGAGCCGCTTCCAGAGAAATAACCGAGCCCATAAACGGCGCCGGCTGTGCGTCAAAGGCGCCAACCTGAATCGTCGCGGCCACCGCAACCAGGCGCGCCAGCAGCGCATCGCCCCACTCGCCTTGCGGCACCAGCAGGCGGCGCGCGCAGGTGCAGCGCTGGCCAGCGGAAATAAACGCCGACTGAATAATGGTGTACACGGCGGCGTCGAGGTCGCTGACTTCGTCGACTACCAGCGGGTTATTGCCGCCCATTTCCAGGGCCAGAATCTTGTCCGGGCGACCGGCAAACTGTTGATGCAGCAGATTGCCGGTGCGGCTGGAGCCGGTGAAAAACAGTCCATCGATGCCCGCATGGGCGGCCAGGGCAACACCGGTATCGCGAGCGCCTTGCAACAGGTTCAGCACGCCTGCCGGCAGACCCGCTTCGATCCAGCACTGCACCGTCAGCTCAGCCACTTTGGGCGTCAGCTCACTGGGCTTGAACACCACGGCATTGCCTGCCAACAGCGCCGGCACGATATGGCCGTTGGGCAAGTGGCCGGGAAAGTTATAGGGGCCAAACACGGCGACCACGCCATGAGGCTTGTGGCGCAGCACGGCGGTGGCGTCGGCCAGTGGGCCGCTTTTCTCGCCGGTGCGCTCGCGGTAGCTCTGAATGGAAATGGCGACTTTGTTGACCATGCTGGTCACCTCGGTGGCCGACTCCCACAACGGCTTGCCGGTTTCTTCACCAATGGTGCGCGCCAGTTCATCGCCACACGCTTTGAGGGTGGCGGCAAAGCGTTCAAGCACGGCAATGCGTTCGTCCAGGGTCAGCTTCGCCCACGCCGGAAACGCCGCGCGAGCCGCTTGCACCGCAGCATCCACCTGCGGTGCCGTGGCCGCCTTGCCGGTCCACACCACGGCTTGCGTCACCGGATTCAAGGATTCCAGTGCCTCACCCGCGCCGGCCTGCCAGGCGCCTGCAATGAAATGGCTGCTCATCGGCTCAGCTCCTTGTTTTCCACCGCTAGCGGTACGGCACGCACCTGATCGCCGGCCTTGAGTTGCAGGCGTTTGGCCGTGGCCTGATCAACCACCAACGTGCCTGCCGCCAAACGCGCCGGGGCGGCAGTGATGCGGCACTCTTCGCGCTTGCGGTTGTGCATCAGAAAGGTGGTGGCGTCGTCGCCCGGCGTGCCGATGGCCAGCACCAGCGCCTGGCTGTCGCGCACCGCACGAATCTTGTTGGTTTCCGCCTCGATAGCTGGGCCGGCGTCGAAGATGTCGACGTAGCCTTGATAGCTGAAGCCTTCGGCCTTGAGCATGTTTAGCGCCGGCTCGGTATCGGGGTGCACGCGGCCGATAATGTCCCGCGCTTCTTCCGACAGGAAGCAGGTGTACAGCGGAAACTTGGGCATCAGCTCGGCGATAAACGCCTTGTTACCTACACCGGTGAGGTAGTCGGCGCGGGAGAACTCCATTTTGAAGAAGTGCCGGCCCAGGCTTTCCCAGAACGGCGAGCGCCCGTGTTCATCCGACATGCCGCGCATTTCGGCGATCAGCTTGTTGCCGAACAGCTGCGGGAATTCGGCGATAAACAGGAAGCGTGCTTTGGACAGCAACCGACCATTGAGCCCGGTGCGGTGGTCCGCCTGCAAAAACAGCGAGCACAGTTCCGAATTGCCCGTCAGATCGTTGGCCAGGAACAGTGTCGGAATCTCGCGGTAGATATTCAGCTCTTGGGAAGCGCTCACCGTCAGGCCGACGCGGTAGTTGTACCAAGGCTCACGCAAGCCCACGGCACCGGCCACGGCAGAAATGCCGACCACATTGCCGTCGTCGTCTTCCAGCACGAACAGGTAGTCGGCATCGGCGCGGGTCGCCTCGCCACGGAACGCCTTTTCCGCCCAGCCAACGCGGTGCGCCAGGCGCTCTTCGTTGGCAGGCAGCGTGGTCAAGCCAGCGCCGGTGCTGCGGGCCAGGGCTATCAAGGCAGGCAAGTCAGCACTGCGCACGGGACGAACGATCATGGCTATTCCTCTTAAACCGCAACCAGGCGCACGCTCGCGCCCTCACCGACGCCCAAGGCCTCAGCAACATCAGCACTCCAGGTTCACCGGCTTGCCCGGCACCCAATCCAACTCCACCACCACTGCACGGAAATCCTGCAGCTGGCCGTTGGCAACCAGATACAAGCGGCCTTTGCCGAGGCTCACCGACACGCGCCGGCACCACGCGACTTTGCGCAATGGAGCGAATGCCCGAGGTGCGCGCATGCAGCGTCGGGCCGCCGTCGAAGATGTCGATGTAGTGGTCGGTTTCAAAACCTTCGCGCATCAGAATGTCGAAGGTGATCTGCGCGCGCGGGTGCACTTGGCCCATGGCTTCCTGGGCTTCGTCGGGGAGCAATGGCACGTAAATCGGGTAATGCGGCATCAGCTCGGCCAGAAAGGTCCGACTCTTCAGCCCGCACAGTCGCTCGGCTTCGGCATAGTTGAGGTCGAAGAAGTTGCGGCCCACGGCGTCCCAGAATGGTGAATCGCCCTGCTCGTCGCTATGGCCAACAATTTCCACCACCACCGCATCGGCAAAGCGCTCCGGGTGGCTGGCCACGAACAGCAGGCGCCCACGGGAGTTCAGCTCGGCCCATGGCGAATCCACTAGCGGCTGCTCAACGTAGAAGCTGGTGAGCAGGCTGTTGCCGGTCAGGTCGTGGCACAGCGACAAGACGTGAATCTTGTTGTGGATCGACAGCGAGCGTGAGGCGTGTACGAAGGTTTCGTTGCGGAAGCTGTAGAACGGCTCGGAATAACCGGCCGAAGCGACAACGCCGGAACAGCCGACAAGGCGGCCGGTTTCCGTGTCTTCCAGCACGAAGAAATAGCTTTCTTCACCGTTGAAACTCACCTCGGCCGCGAACGACGCTTCCGACGCGGCGATTTTATCGCCCAGCCGGCCGGCATCGTCCGGCAGCGAAGTAACACCAACCGGGTTGTCCGCAGCCAGACGTTGCACGTCCGCCAAGTCAGCCATTTGCGCAGGGCGCATCACCAGCATGGTGTTACTCCTTAAATTCTCTTTGGTATTTGAAAAGCGGAAACGCTGAAGGCTCGAATTTTGTAGGAGCGGCCGGTTCGGCGCTTCGGTTGGCCGCGGTGCTCTTTTAAGAGCATCGCGGCTGAAGCCGCTCCTACAAAAAGCAGATCAGCGTCCGCGTACAGCCGTCAGGCTTGGGTCAGCTTGGCCACGGCGCGCTCGAAGCGGTCGAGACCTTCGTCGATGTCGGCGTCCGGAATCACCAGGCTTGGCGCGAAAACGCACCACGTCCGGGCCGGCTTGCAGCACCATTACGCATTCTTTTTCAGCGGCGTTGAGCACGTCTTTGGCTTTGCCTTTCCAGGCATCGCTGAGCGCGGCGCCAATCAACAGGCCCAGGCCACGCACTTCGGTGAAGATGCCGTACTTGGCCGCCATGGCTTCCAGGCGCGCTCGGAAACGCTGGTGCTTGGCTTTCACGCCGTTGAGTACTTCCGGCGTGTTGATCACGTCGAGCACTGCGCCAGCGACTGCGCATGCCAGCGGGTTGCCACCGTATGTGGTGCCGTGTACGCCAACCGCCAGGTGCGAGGCGATTTTAGTGGTGGTGAGCATGGCGCCAATGGGGAAGCCGCCGCCCAGGCTTTTCGCACTGGTGAGAATGTCGGGCGTGACGCCGTAGTTCATATAAGCGAACAGCTCACCGCTGCGGCCCATGCCGCTCTGCACTTCATCGAACACCAGCAGCGCGTTGTGGGCGTCGCACAGTTCACGCACGGCCTGCAGATAGGCTTTGTCGGCCGGCAAAATACCGCCCTCGCCTTGTACCGGCTCAAGCACCACGGCGCAGGTTTTGTCCGAGATGGCCGCTTTGAGGGCGGCCAGGTCGTTGAATGGAACGTGGGTGATGCCTTCGATTTTCGGACCGAAGCCATCGGAATACTTCGGCTGCCCGCCCACGGTTACGGTGAACAGCGTGCGGCCGTGAAAGCTGTTGGTGGCGGCGATAATTTCAAATTTTTCCGGGCCATACACATCGCTGGCATAACGGCGAGCCAGCTTGAAGGCGGCCTCGTTGGCCTCGGCGCCGGAGTTGGCGAGGAACACGCGCTCGGCAAAGGTGGCATCGACCAACTTGTGCGCCAGGCGCAGGGCCGGCTCGTTGGTGAACACGTTGGACACGTGCCAGATTTTGTTGGCTTGTTCAGTGAGTGCCTTGACCAGCGCTGGGTGCGCGTGGCCCAAGGAGTTCACGGCAATGCCGCCAGCAAAGTCGATCAGCTCTCGGCCGCTTTGATCCCAGACTCGGGAACCCTCACCACGCACCGGAATAAACGCGGCTGGGGCGTAGTTGGGCACCATCACCTGATCAAAATCGGCGCGCTGGACCTGCACTTGCTCAACGGACATCGAAGCTCTCCTGACAAGGACCGCCGACCCCATAGGCCGGCGTTGGAATGAATTGTAGGGACTCGATTTGGGGAGGGCATTGTCGGCATGCGACAACTTCTTATAGCGCCAACCCCTGATTTCCCGCGGCTTTCCGAATTGCGACAGAAAGGTTCGCAGAGGCGCAGTTTAAACAGGGTTGGCGACGGGACGGAAATATGATCGAAGCGGGGTTGTGGGATCTCGAGCGACGGCGCCTTCTGGTATCCGAGGTCAAGCGCATCGCGGCTAAAGCCGCTCCCACATGGAGCGAGGGCGGTCTGTGGGAGCGGCTTTAGCCGCGATGCTTTAAGGCGGGGCAAATCAACCGCGTTCGGAAGGAATCGAGCTCAGTTCAAACGGGCTGCTGCTGCGCCGTTGATTGCGGTCTTCGCGGGGCGTGGCACCGAAGAAGTTGCGGTAGGCGCTGGAGAAGTGCGGGCCGGAGGAGAAGCCGCACGAGAGGCCGATCTGGATGATCGATTTGCTGGTTTGCATCAGCAGTTGGCGCGCTTTGTTCAGGCGCAGTTCCAGGTAGTACTGGCTCGGAACGCGGTTGAGGTATTGCTTGAAGATGCGTTCCAGCTGACGGCGCGACACGCAGACGTGCTGGGCAATTTCATCGGTGGTCAGCGGTTCTTCGATGTTGGCTTCCATCAACAACACGGCCTGGGTCAGCTTGGGATGGCTGGAGCCGAGGCGGTTTTGCAGAGGAATGCGTTGGCGCTCGCCGCCTTCGCGAATGCGTTCGACCACCAGCTCTTCCGACACCGCGCCCGCCAGCTCGGCGCCGTGGTCGCGAGCCAGCACGGCCAGCAGCAGGTCCAGCACGGCCAGGCCGCCGCAGGCGGTGAGGCGGTCGCGGTCCCAGTCGAACAAGTGGCTGGTGGCGATCACTTTGGGGAAACGTTCGGTGAAATCGTCTTGCCAGCGCCAGTGCACGGCGGCGCGGTAGCCGTCGAGCAAACCAAGTTGCGCCAGCGGGTACACGCCTGCGGACAACCCGCCAATCACGCAACCGGCACGCACCAGTTGTTTCAGTGCGCTGGACAGCGCCGGGGCCAGGTGCCCTGGCGGCTCGTCCGCTAACAGAAAGAGTTTTTGGCAGCCTTCGAGTTTGCCGGCCCAGGGCTCGCCGGGCAGACGCCAGGCGCCTTCGGTGGCCGGTTCGGCCTGGAGAAATACCAGTTCATAGGCCACTTCGGGGTGCACCCGCTGGGCGACACGCAAAGCTTCTTCGGCCAGAGCCAGGGTCATGGCCTTGGTGTTGGGCCAGAGGAGAAAACCGATTCGGTGGGCAGTCATGGCTGGCAGTCTAGGCTCTGTTGCCATGCATTCACATGGCCGGTTGTGCTGCTACGAAGCAGTCTTAGGTTAATAGCCGCGCTGAAGCTTACTTCAAGCTGCCGGAAAGAAATTGCTTGAGACGGTCGGACTGCGGATTGACCAACACTTCCTTCGGGCAACCGCGCTCTTCCACCACGCCTTTGTGCAGAAACACCAACTGGTTGGAAACTTCGCGAGCAAAACCCATTTCGTGGGTGACCACAACCATGGTGCGCCCCTCTTGGGCCAGGTCCTGCATCACTTTCAGCACTTCGCCGACCAACTCGGGATCAAGCGCCGAGGTGGGCTCGTCAAACAGCATCACTTCCGGCTCCATTGCCAGGGCACGAGCGATGGCCACGCGCTGCTGCTCGCCGCCCGACATGTGCGCCGGGTAGGCATCTTTACGATGGGCCACGCCCACTTTGGCCAGGTAATGCTCGGCCTTTTCGATGGCTTCTTTTTTCGGCACGCCAAGTACATGCACCGGCGCTTCGATGATGTTTTCCAGCGCCGTCATGTGCGCCCACAGGTTGAAGTGCTGAAACACCATCGACAGGCGCGAGCGCATGCGTTGCAGCTGCTTGGGGTCGGCGGCTTTCAGCGCGCCTTCCTTGTTGGCCACCAGTTTCAACTCTTCGCCGTTGAGCAGAATCTTGCCGCCGTGGGGCTGTTCGAGCAGGTTGATGCAACGCAGAAAGGTACTTTTGCCCGAACCACTGGAGCCGATGATGCTGATCACATCGCCCGCCTTGGCGGCCAGCGACACGCCCTTGAGCACTTCATGGCTGCCGTAGCGTTTATGCAGGTCTTGACTTCAAGTTTGTACATGGTCAGGTTCTCGGCAGGCAAGGGTTCAGCCGTGGCTGGCGTTGCTAATTCGGAAATTCTCAGGCCTTACGCGGCGCCAGGTAGGCCAGCCAGCGGCGCTCGGCCAGCTTGAACAGGCGCACCAGCACGAAGGTCAGGCACAGGTAAATGGCACCGGCAGTGATATAGGCCTCGAAGGCCAGGTAGAACTGCGAGTTGATGGTTTTCGCCGCACCGGTGATGTCCACCAGCGTGACGATCGACGCCAGGCTGGTGGTGTGCAGCATCATGATCACTTCGTTGCTGTATTGCGGCAGCGCCCGGCGCAAGGCCGAGGGCAGCAGAATGCGGCGATACAGCTTGGCGCGCGACATGCCCATGGCCTTGGCCGCCTCGATTTCGCCGTGGGGAATCGACTTCAAACTACCGGCCAGAATTTCCGCGCTGTAGGCGCTCGTGTTGATGGCGAAGGCCAGGCACGCGCAGAACGTGGCGTTGGACAGGTACGGCCAGAACACGCTTTCGCGCACGCCGGCGAACTGCGCCAGGCCGTAATAGATCAGGAAAAGCTGCACCAGCATCGGCGTGCCGCGAATCACGTAGGTGTAGAGCCAGGCCGTGGCGTTTACCAAAGGCTGCCGGGACACCCGCATCAAGCCCAGGGGCACCGCGGCGGCCAGACCAACCGTGAGGGAAATCAGCAAAAGCTTGAGGGTGATCAGGATGCCACCCAGGTACAGGTGGATGTTTTCCCAGATAGGCGCGAAGTCGAAAATCATAATCCAGCCACCTTCATGCCCACCGAATAGCGTTTTTCCAACGCCCGCAACAGCAGCAGCGACACGCTGGTGATCGCCAAATACAACGCTGCCACCACCAGGTAGAAGGTGAACGGCTGATGCGTCGCGTCGGCGGCGTTCTTGGCTTTGAACATCATGTCCTGCAGGCTCACCGTTGAAACCAGCGCGGTGGCTTTGACCAATACCAGCCAGTTATTGGTAAAACCGGGAATGGCGAACCGGATCATCTGCGGCACCAGCACCCGGAAGAACACCTGCATACCGCTCATGCCGTAGGCGGCGCCCGCCTCGCTCTGCCCCTTGGGAATGGCCATGAAGGCGCCCCGAAAGGTTTCCGACAGGTACGCACCAAAGATAAAACCCATGGTGAACACGCCGGTGGCAAACGGGTCCAGGTCGATGTAATCCTCAAAGCCCATCAGCGGCGCCACGCGGTTCACCACGTCTTGGCCACCGTAGAAAATCAGCAGAATCAGCACCAGGTCGGGAATACCGCGAATGACCGTGGCGTAGGTTTCGCCCAGCAATGCCAGCCACTTTATCGGCGATAAACGAAACGCAGCGCCAATCAGGCCGAGCACAATCGCCAGCGCCATCGAAGTCAGCGCCAGGGAAATGGTCAGCCATGCGCCATCGAGAATGGTCGAGCCGTAGCCGTTGAGCATGATGAAGAGCCCGTGAGAATAAAGGTCGCTGTGGGAGAGGCCGGTCCGGCACTGCGGTTGGCCGCACTCGCTTTAAGCGCTAACCGCATCGCGGCTAAAGCCGCTCCCACAGAGATCTGTGGCGCAAACAAAAAGTGGCACATCCCGTCAATCGAGCCTGTGCCACTGTCAGCGTGCTGGAGTTACTTGCCGTAAACGTCGAAGGCGAAGTACTTGTCTTGCACTTGCTTGTATTTGCCGTTGGCGCGAATGGCCAGGATGGCCGCGCTGATCTTGTCGGCCAGGGCTTTGTCGCCCTTGCGCACCGCAATGCCTTGGCCTTCGCCGAAGTATTTCTCTTCGGTGAAATCTGGGCCGGCGAAGGCGAAGCCTTTACCAGCGTCAGTTTTCAGGAAGCCGTCGTCGATATTCACCGAGTCCGCCAGGGTGGCGTCGAGGCGGCCCGAAGCCAGGTCGAGGAACACTTCGTTCTGCGAGCTGTAACGCACGATCTCGGCGCCGGCCGGGGCGAAGACTTCGGTGGCGTAACGGTCATAAACCGAGGAACGCTGAACGCCGATTTTCTTGCCTTTAAGGTCAGTCAACGGGTCGTTGAGGGTGGTGCCGGCCTTCATCGCCAGCTTGGCTGGGGTGGAGTAGTACTTGCCGGTGAAATCGACCGACTTCTTGCGGTCGTCGGTGATCGACATGGACGACAGAATCGCGTCGAACTTGCGGACCTTCAGCGCAGGGATCAGACCGTCGAACTCTTGCTCGATCCACTTGCACTCGACCTTCATCTCTTCGCACAGGGCCATGCCGATGTCGTAGTCGAAGCCGGTGATTTTGTCGTCAGGAGTCTTGAAGGCGAAGGGCGGGTAAGCCGCTTCAATACCGATACGCAGGGGCTTGGCATCATCGGCCATGGCCAGGGGCGACAGCAGCGACACCGCCAGGGCGCCGAGAAGGGCGAGCTTCTTCATCGTGGACTCCTTATTAGGTCGTGCGCTGGGTAACAGGCCGACCGTGAAATTATAGGAAGAGTCGCCATCTTTGCCGGGTGATAACCCGAAGGGACGAAGCTCATCGGCCGACGCGCGAGTAGCGGCGTCTGGGTGGCGGCATTCTAACGACAGCCCTAAAGCCGATATTTCTTCAATGCGACAAGTAATTACAAAACGGCTTTGAGAGGCGCTCGGCCTATTGACAGCAGCTGCGAAAAGCGGCAGCCGCGAGAACGCGGGTAAACGGGAAACTACAGCAGGATTTGGGCCAGGTTTTTATGAGCCTTTACGGGCATTGGGTTTTGCCAAAGAAATGTTTTTTTCGAAACGAGGAAAACGCCCGTGAAGGGGGCAGGCTGTTTCCGATTGCCCCGTTATCGGTCGGGAGTGATACCGGGTCGTGGAAGACGGATAAAAATCTTCATAAAAACCCCCGTCATCCTCGCGAACGCGGCGCTCCGACGATTCGAGATCCAGAGTTTTGGATTGTCTCGTGATCTTCGACACGTCCGAAACTCTGGATTCCGCTTTCGCGGGAATGACGGGTATTTAAAACCTCCGTCATCCTCGCGCACGCGGGGATCCAGAGTTTTGGACGTGCCAAAGATGGCGAAACGGTCCGAGATTCTGGACTCCGAATCGTCGCACCTCCGCCTGCGCGGGAATGACGGGTGTTTTGTTTGGGGGCTTCGTACCCCTGCAGTGCGTCAGTCGACACACAGCCATCAGTAAAATCCCCCGTCATCCTCGCGAACGCGGGGATCCAGTATCTGACAGGGAAATGCAACTCTTCCGAAACCCTGGACTCCGAATCGTCGCACCGCCGCCTTCGCGGGAATGACGATGTTGGGTGCAAGGAATACGCAAAACAAAACGCCCGCAACCAAGCGGGCGTTTTGTCACAGCGAAGCCGTTACGCCACCGCTTGCTGCATCGCCTTGTGCGTATCAATCAAATGCTGCACCACACCCGGATCGGCCAGGGTGGAGATGTCGCCTAGGCTGTCGTATTCCGCCGTGGCGATCTTGCGCAGGATGCGACGCATGATTTTGCCCGAGCGGGTTTTCGGCAGGCCCGGCGCCCATTGAATGACGTCCGGCACAGCAATCGGGCCGATCTCTTTACGCACCCACTGTTTAAGTTCCTGGCGCAGCGTTTCGCTCGGTTCTTCACCGTTGTTGAGCGTCACGTAGACGTAGATGCCCTGCCCTTTGATGTCGTGCGGCATGCCGACCACGGCGGCTTCGGCCACTTTCGGGTGGGCGACCATGGCGCTTTCGATTTCGGCGGTGCCCATGCGGTGGCCAGAGACGTTAAGCACGTCGTCGACGCGGCCGGTGATCCAGTAGTAACCGTCTTCATCACGGCGCGCGCCGTCGCCGGTGAAGTACATGCCACGGAAGGTTTTGAAGTAGGTGTCGACGAAGCGGTCGTGGTCGCGGTACAGCGTGCGCGCCTGACCTGGCCACGAGTCGAGGATCACCAGGTTGCCCTCGGCCGCGCCTTCGATCAGGTTGCCCAGGTTATCCACCAGCGCCGGCACCACGCCAAAGAAAGGCCGTGTCGCCGAGCCAGGCTTCAACGCCGTGGCGCCAGGCAGTGGGCTGATCAGCACGCCGCCGGTTTCGGTCTGCCACCAGGTATCGACAATCGGGCAGCGCGACTGGCCGACGGTTTCGTAGTACCAGTTCCAGGCTTCCGGGTTGATCGGCTCGCCCACCGAACCCAGCAGACGCAGGCTTGAGCCGTCGGCACCTTCGATGGCGGCCTTGCCCTGGGCCATCATGGCGCGAATGGCGGTTGGCGCGGTGTAGAGGATGTTGACCTTGTGCTTGTCGATGATTTTCGACACGCGGGTAATGTCCGGGTAGTTCGGAATGCCTTCGAACAGCAGCGTGGTCGCGCCGTTGGCCAGCGGGCCGTACACGATATAGCTGTGGCCGGTCACCCAGCCGACGTCGGCGGTGCACCAGTACACCTCGCCCGGTTTGTAATCGAACACGCGCTCATGGGTCAGCGCGGCGTAAAGCAAATAACCGGCAGTGGTGTGTTGCACGCCTTTGGGTTTGCCGGTGGAGCCGGAGGTGTAAAGCGATGAACAGGGCTTCTTCAGCGCCCATTTCCTTCGGTGCGCAGACACTGCCGGCGACCTTCATCAGGTCTTCGTACCAGATGTCGCGGTGCTGGTTCCACTTGATCGGCGAGCCGGTGCGTTTGCACACGATCACTTTCTGAATCGAGCTGGTTTCCGGGTTGGTCAGGGCGTCGTCGACGTTGGCTTTCAGCGGGGTTTTCTTACCGCCGCGCAGGCCTTCGTCAGCGGTGATCACCACCTTGGAACGGCAGTCGATGATGCGCCCGGCCAGGGCTTCCGGCGAGAAGCCGCCGAACACCACCGAGTGAATGGCACCGATGCGCGCGCACGCCAGCATGGCAACCACGGCTTCGGGAATCATCGGCATGTAGATGGTCACCACGTCGCCGCGGTGCACGTCCTGGCCGCGCAGGGCGTTGGCGAATTTGCAGACTTCTTCGTGCAGCTCGCGGTAGGTGATGTTGCGGTGCTCGGAAGGATCGTCGCCCTCCCAGATGATCGCCAGTTGATCGCCACGCTCGGCCAGGTGGCGGTCCAGGCAGTTGGCCGAGACGTTCAGGGTGCCGTCGGCGAACCATTTGATGTCCACGTGGTGATCGTCAAACGAGGTTTGTTTCACCACCGAGAACGGCTTGATCCAGTCCAGGCGCTGGGCCTGTTCACGCCAGAAGCCATCGGGGTTGACGACCGACTGTTGGTACATGGACTTGTAGCTGGCCTCGTCGGTCAGCGTGTTAGCCGCGACCTCAGGACGTACGGGATACACAGCACTCATCGGGGATACCTCGGGCAATCGTTGTTTTTGTATGGCGCCTTTTGTAGCCCTCCCCTCCCGGCTGGGCCATTCGACCATGGTCTTACCGGGCGCGTGAACCACAGCCGAGAACCCGCTCCCCTCACCCTAACCCTCTCCCCTCTGGGGCGAGGGGACTGAACGAGGTGGCATGACAAATTGCGGTAAGGCTCCCCTCTCCCGCTTGCGGGAGAGGGGCTGGGGGTGAGGGCCGATGTTTACTCCTTACCCAACCCATACTGCCGCAGCTTGTTGGCAATGGTGGTATGCGAAACCCCCAACCGCTTGCCCAGTTGCCGGCTACTCGGATGCTCGTGATACAGCCGCTCCAGCACCGCCTGTTCAAAGCGCCCGAGGATCGCGTCCAGCCCGCCTTCCAGGGAAAAGTCGCCCAGCGGCTGCGGCGCGCCGTAATCCGGCAGGCGGATATGGTCGGCCTTCACCACAGCGCCGTCGCACAACGACACCGCCTGAAACAGCACGTTTTCCAGCTGCCGCACGTTGCCCGGCCAGTGGTAGTGATTGAGGCGCTCGAAGGCCGGCGCCGCAAGGGTCGGCAGCGGGCAGCCGATTTGCCGGCTGGCCTGGTCGAGGAAGTGTTCAACCAGCGGCATCAGCCCATCCAGGCATTCGCGCAGGGGCGGAATGTGCAGGCTCAGGACGTTCAGGCGGTGGTACAGGTCTTGGCGGAATTCGCCTTTGGCGCACAGCTCCGACAAGTCCACCTGAGTGGCGCAGATCACCCGCACGTCGAGGTACACCTCTTCGTCGCTGCCGACGCGGCGGAAGCAGCCGTCTTGCAGAAAGCGCAGCAGTTTGGCTTGCAGGCGCGGGCTCATTTCGCCGACGCCGTCGAGAAACAGCGTGCCGCCCGCCGTCAGTTCCAGCAGGCCAAGCTTGCCTTCGGGGCGCGCACCTTCGAACGCGCCGGGGCCGTAGCCGAACAGCTCGGTTTCGGCCATCGACTCGGGCAAGCCCGCGCAGTTGAGCGCCATAAACGGTGACTGGCCGCGCGGGCTGGCCAGGTGGCAAGCGCGAGCCAGCAGTTCCTTGCCGGTGCCGGTTTCACCCTCGATAAGCAAGGGGCATCAAGCGGCGCCATGCGCCGGGCTTCGCGCACCACGGCGGCGAGCACCCGCGAGCTTTGGAAAATGCTGTCGAAGCCGCGAAGTTCCTGTTTGCGCACATGGTAGATGCGCTCGCCTACGCGGTCGGCGCGGTGCAGGGTGAGCACAGCGCCCGCCATGGCGTCGCTTTCTTCATGCTCGGTTTGCAGCGGCGCGATGTCGGCGAGGAATACGTCGCCTTTGATCTTCACGCGCAGGCCGTTGATGCGCGATTTGTTGGCGCGCACCAGCTCCGGCAAGTCGAAGTCTTCGGCGTAGCGCGACAGCGGCATGCCCGGCACTTCATCAACGCGCACGCCCAGCAACTGCGCCGCCGCCCGGTTTGCCGCGACGATAGAGCCGGCCATGTCGATCGACAGCACGGGAAACTCCAGCGCTCCCAGCAATGCGTTCAATTCCAGGTGCCGCCGCTCACTCGGCATCAGCCCCACGCGCTTGACGCCGAACACACCGCCAATCGCCTCGAACTTAGGTCGCAGGGATTGGAATTGCAGGTTGATCAGGTTCGGGCAATGCAGGTAGATGGCGTTGCCCTGCTCACCGCCGACCTCGCCGCGCGCGACGTTGATGCCGTACTCGACGAGCAGATTGAGGATGTCGCGAAGAATGCCAATCCGGTTCTGGCAATGGACTTTGATACGCATGGCGGGCTCATTGTTGTTGTTCTGATAGGCGCTGCTATCACCGTCGCCATCAGGAAAATCTGACGACGCGGCGGAATTTTCGTAAAGGATAGTTTACGAATTAGCGCGCCAGCAATACGAGGCCTCGCCGCTTTCGCCTGCTTGTCATCATTTCTTTACGGTTTTTGCACGCCGTCATCACACCGGACTGCCTAGGCCCAGCTGAAATCAGGCGCGCCGCAGGTTATCTCTAGCCCCACAAGCGGTCGTCAATAACAACAATGAAGAGAGGCAGCGATGAAGCAGTCGCACTACGTGGCACGCGAGCCGGACAGCAATGGGTTTATCGATTACCCCGATGCCGAGCATGAAGTCTGGAACACCTTGATTACGCGGCAGCTGAAACTGGTCGAAGGCCGCGCCTGCCAGGAATACCTCGACGGCATCGAGCAATTGGCCCTGCCCCATGAGCGCATTCCGCAGTTGGGCGAGATCAACCGCGTGCTGGGCGCGACCACGGGCTGGCAAGTGGCGCGGGTGCCGGCGCTGATTCCCTTCCAGACGTTCTTCGAACTACTCGCCAGCAAGCAATTTCCGGTCGCCACGTTTATTCGCACGCCCGAAGAACTCGACTACCTGCAAGAGCCGGACATTTTCCACGAGGTGTTCGGCCACTGCCCGCTGCTGACTAACCCGTGGTTCGCGGAATTCACCCACACCTACGGCAAGCTGGGCCTCAAGGCCAGCAAAGAGCAGCGCGTGTTTCTTGCCCGTTTGTACTGGATGACCATCGAATTCGGCTTGGTCGACACGCCACACGGCCGGAGGATTTATGGCGGCGGCATTCTTTCTTCGCCGAAGGAAACCCTCTATAGCTTGTCCGATGCACCGGAGCATCAGGCCTTCGACCCGCTGGACGCCATGCGCACGCCGTACCGGATCGACATCCTGCAACCGCTGTATTTCGTGCTGCCCGACCTCAAGCGCCTGTTCGACCTCGCCCATGAAGACCTCATGGCCATGGTTGCCCAAGCCGCCCAATTGGGCCTGCACCCCGCAAAATTTCCGCCAAAAGCGGCCTGACTTTTCTGACTGGAGCCTCCGATGACTGCCCTGAACCAAGCCCACTGCGAAGCCTGCAAAGCCGATGCGCCAAAAGTGTCGGATGACGAACTGGCCGCGCTGATCAAGGAAATACCGGACTGGAACATCGAAGTGCGCGACGGCGTGCTGCAACTGGAAAAACGCTACGACTTCAAAAACTTCAAACACGCCCTGGCCTTCACCAACGCCGTCGGCGAAATCGCCGAAGCCGAGGGCCATCATCCTGGCCTGCTCACCGAATGGGGCAAAGTCACCGTCACCTGGTGGAGCCATTCGATTAAAGGCCTGCACCGCAACGACTTCATCATGGCGGCACGCACCGATCAGGTGGCCAAGACGGCGGAAGGCGTGAAGTGAGCCATTTCGACACGGTGAAACGCGTGCCCGGCGACCCGATTCTCGGGCTGATCGACGCGTACCGCAGCGACAGCAACCCGCACAAAATCGACCTTGGCGTGGGCGTGTACAAAGATCCCCACGGCAACACGCCGATTCTGCCCTCGGTGAAAATTGCCGAGCGCCACCTGGTCGACAGCGAAACCACCAAGAGCTACATCGGCGGCCATGGCGACCCGCTGTTCACCCAGCATTTGGCGCGCCTGGTTCTGGGCGCCGACTCGCCGTTGCTGACCGGCAACCGCGCTGGCGCCACGCAAACTCCAGGCGGCACCGGCGCGTTGCGCCTGGCCGGCGACTTTATTCGCCATTGCCTGCCGGGGCGCAGCATTTGGCTGAGCGATCCGACGTGGCCGATTCACGAAACGCTGTTCGCGGCGGCTGGGCTGGCGGTGCATCACTATCCGTATGTCGACGCCGACAATCGCCTGGCCTTCGACGCCATGCTCGCCGCGCTGCAGCAAATTCCGCGCGGCGATGTGGTGTTGCTGCACGCCTGCTGCCACAACCCCAGCGGCTTCGACCTGGATCAGGGGCAATGGAGTCAGGTGCTGGACGTGGTGCGCGCGCGCGAGCTGCTGCCGCTGATCGACTTCGCCTACCAGGGTTTCGCCGAAGGCCTGGAAGCGGACGCCTGGGCCGTGCGCCTGTTCGCGGCTGAATTGCCGGAGGTGCTGATCACCAGTTCGTGCTCGAAAAACTTCGGCCTGTACCGCGAACGCACCGGTGCGCTGGTGGTGGTGAGCGCCACCCCGGATTCACTCACCGACGTGCGCAGCCAACTGGCAGCCATCGCGCGCAACTTGTGGTCCACCCCGCCCGCCCATGGCGCGGCGGTGGTGGCGCAGATTCTGGCGGATGAGGGTTTGCGCTTGACCTGGCAGGCGGAGGTCGAGGCCATGCGTGTGCGCATTGCCGAGTTGCGTCAGGGTTTGCTGGCGGCGTTGCAGCCGTATGGTTTGGCCGAACGTTTCGCCCATATCGGCAGCCAGCGCGGGATGTTTTCGTATACCGGGTTGAGTGCCGAGCAGGTGAGGCGACTGCGCGATGAGCACAGCGTGTACATGGTCAGTTCGGGGCGTGCGAACGTGGCGGGGATTGATGAGCGGCGGCTGGGTTATCTGGCGGCGGCAATTGCCAAGGTGAGTGGTTGATCGCGACGTTCTTTGTTTGCAGGAATCGAGGCTGAAGCCTCTCCCACAGGTACTGCGCAATCTGTAGGAGAGGCTTCAGCCTCGAGCCTTTAAAGCCGACTTACCTCAAAACTCCACCTTCCCCTCCCCGCCTTGATCGCCCCACGCTGACTCTTGCCCTCCAGCCGCCGCTTCTTCGAGCCCAACGTCGGCTTGGTCGGCCGGCGTTTTTTCTCGACTTTACTGGCGGCCAGAATCAGCTCTTTCAGGCGTTCAAGCGCATCGGCGCGGTTCTGTTCCTGGGTTCGGTATTGCTGCGCCTTGATTACCACCACGCCATCGCTGGTGATGCGGCTGTCGCGCCATTGCAGCAGCCGCTCTTTGTAGAACGGCGGCAGCGACGAGGCGTTGATGTCGAAGCGCAGGTGCATGGCGCTGGAGACTTTATTCACGTTCTGCCCACCGGCGCCCTGAGCGCGAATGGCGCTCAGCTCAATTTCGGCGTCGGGTAGGTGCACGTTGTTGGAAATCTCCAGCATTGGACGTTCGCTCTTTTGCTTTTTGCAGGGGTCAGTCTGTGGCGACTTGCAGCGCGGCAGTGCGTGCCCGCGACAGCTTCAATCGGTAGCACGCCCACATGATGACCAGCCACACCGGAATCGCGTACACCGACACCTGAATGCCCGGAATCAGCAGCATCACGCCGAGAATAAACAACACGAACACCAGGCACAGGTAGTTGCCGTAGGGGAACAGCAAGGCGCGGAAGGCGGTGCGTACACCGTCTTGTTCCATGCGTTGGCGGAATTTCAGGTGCGAGTAACTGATCATCGCCCAGTTGATCACCAGGGCCGCCACCACCAGCGACATCAACAGTTCCAGGGCGTTCTGCGGCACCACGTAGTTCACCACCACAGCTAGAACGGTAACCAGCGCCGAGAGCAGCAAGGCGTTTACCGGTACGCCGCGTTTATCCACTTTGGCGAATACTTTGGGCGCGTCACCCTGCTCCGCCAGGCCCAGCAACATGCGGCCGTTGCAGTAGGTGCCGCTGTTGTAAACCGACACCGCCGCCGTCAGCACCACAAAGTTAAGCAAGTGCGCGGCGGTGTTGCTGCCCAGCAGCGAGAACACCTGCACAAACGGGCTGCCGCTGTACGGGTCGCCGGCGCTGTTGATGTGTTCAAGCAACAGATTCCAAGGCGTCAGCGACAGCAGCACGACCAGCGCGCCGACGTAGAAGATCAGGATGCGGTAGATGACCTGGTTGATTGCTTTGGGAATCACGCTTTTCGGCTGATCCGCTTCGGCAGCGGTGAAGCCGAGCATTTCCAGGCCACCGAAGGAAAACATGATAAAGGCCATGGCCATGACCAAGCCGCTGATGCCGTTGGGGAAGAATCCGCCGTGGGCCCACAGGTTGCTGACCATCGCCTGCTCACCGCCAGCGCCGCTGACCAGCAAGTAGCAGCCCAGGGCGATCATGCCGACGATGGCCACCACCTTGATCATGGCGAACCAGAATTCCGCCTCGCCGAAGAGTTTTACGTTGGCCAGGTTGATGGCATTCACCAGTACGAAGAACACGGCCGCCGACACCCAAGTCGGAATTTCCGGCCACCAGTAGTGAATGTATTTGCCGACGGCAGTGAGCTCGGACATGCCCACCAGAATGTACAGAACCCAGCAGTTCCAGCCGGACAGAAAGCCGGCGAAACCGCCCCAGTATTTATGTGCGAAGTGACTGAACGACCCGGCTACCGGCTCTTCGACGATCATTTCGCCGAGCTGGCGCATGATCAAAAAGGCGATAAAGCCGCAAATGGCATAGCCGAGAATCATCGACGGCCCGGCGCTTTTCAGCACCCCGGCCGAGCCCAGGAAAAGCCCGGTGCCGATGGCGCCGCCTAAGGCGATCAATTGGATGTGGCGATTTTTCAGGCCGCGTTTGAGCTGGCCGGAGGTCTGACTGTCGTGCATGTAACGTCACCTACTTGTTTTTATCTGTGACGGGATCGGACCCGCCGCGCTTGTGGCACGGCGGAATTCAGCAAGGCGGGCGCGCGGCCTTGGTGTGGTCGGCGCGCCCCTTTACACCTACAACAGCGGGGGAGCGTCGGGCTGCACCTCCGGCGTCGCATTGGCAAATGCTTCAAGGGAATTGCAGCGCTCGACTACAGCGAGAATGCGTGGGTACGCATGGAGGTCACAGTTAAAACGGCGGGCATTGTACACCTGCGGCACCAGGCAAACCTCCAGCAAACCCGGCCGCTCGCCCATCGACAGTTCGCTCGGCATTCGCTGCAGGTTCTGTTCAACCGCCGCCAAGCCGCTATCGACCCAGTGCCGGTACCACGCGTCCTTGGCCGCCGCCTCTATGCCCAACGTTCCGCTTAGGTACTGCAACACGCGCAAGTTGTTCAACGGGTGGATATCACAGGCGATATGCAGCGCCACGCTGCGAATTTGCGCACGCAGGCTTGGGTCGCGGGGCAGCAGCGCCGGTTGCGGGTAGCACTCTTCGAGGTATTCGAGAATGGCCATGGACTGCGCGATGCGCGTGTCGCCATCCACCAGCAGTGGCAACAACCCTTGCGGGTTCAGCGCTTTGTAGTCGGCGCTGTGCTGCTGGCCGCCGTCTTTAACCAAATGCACCGGCACCGACTGGTACGCCAGGCCTTTAAGGTTCAGCGCGATGCGTACCCGGTACGCCGCACTGGAGCGCCAGTAGTCATAGAGCGTCAGCATGGCTCAGCCTCGGTACGCAGTGACCACTTGGTCGATGGCGCCGAAAATGCTCTGCCCTGCCGCGTCGAACATCTCGATGCGCACCCGGTCGCCAAAGCGCAGGAACGGGGTTTTTGCCTCGCCGTGTTCGACGATTTCCAACATGCGCTTCTCAGCCAGGCAACTTGAGCCGGCGCTGCGGTCATAGTTCGACACGGTGCCCGAGCCGACGATGCTGCCCGCGCCCAGCGCGCGGGTTTTCGCCGCGTGAGCCAGCAGCGTCGGGAAGTTGAAGGTCATGTCGGTGCCGGCGTCGGGCTGGCCGAACAGCTCGCCGTTGATGTGCGAGGTCAGCGGCCGGTGCACCTTGCCGTCGCGCCAGCTTTCGCCAAGCTCGTCCGGGGTAATGGCCACCGGCGAGAAACTCGACGACGGTTTGCTTTGGTAAAAACCGAAACCCTTGGCCAGTTCGCCGGGAATCAGGTTACGCAGCGACACATCGTTAACCAGCATCAGCAATTGGATATGCGCGCCCGCCTCGGCCGCCGACACGCCCATGGGCACGTCGTCGGTGACCACGGCGATTTCCGCTTCGAGGTCGATGCCCCAGGCTTCGTCCGCCATCAGAATCGGGCTATGGGGCGCGATAAAGGTATCGGCGCCGCCTTGGTACATCAGCGGGTCGTGCCAGAAGCTTTCCGGCATTTCAGCGCCACGGGCTTTGCGCACCAGCTCCACGTGATTGACGTAGGCGCTGCCGTCGGCCCAGTGATACGCACGGGGCAATGGGCTGGCGCAGGCGCTCTGGTCGAAGGCAAAGGCCTCGCCTTCCAGGCCATCGTTCAGGCGCTGGTACACCGCTTCGAGTTTCGGGCGGGCGGTGGCCCAGTTGTCGAGCGCCGCTTGCAGGGTGGCGGCAATGCTTGGGACTTTGACGGCGCGGATCAGGTCGCGGGAAACGACGATGAGTTGGCCGTCACGGCCGGTGTTCAGGGATGCGAGTTTCATCTCAGGATTCCAAATAAGGGTGCCGGTTCGCGCGGCTGTTGTAGGAGCCAGCTTGCTGGCGAAGCGGGTGCACAAAGGGCTTCGCCAGCAAGCTGGCTTTTACGAAAGTGGGCGTCAGGGAGCAGCGTCAGTCGGTTTCCCCGGCGCCCGCCACGAATCCACATACGCCGCCACATCCACCGCCGCCGCGGCTTCGCCAATTTCCAGGCCACGCCGTGTGTCGATCATCACCGCCACTTCCTCGACAAAGGTCGCCGGGCTTTCCTGGCTCTTTTTCAGGGCCTTGGGGTGTGGACCGTGGGGGAAGCCGCAGGGGTGCAGCGTGACCATCCCGGCCTCGATGTTGTCGCGGCTGAAGAAGTTGCCGCGGTGGTAAAACAGCACTTCGTCGTAGTCGTCGTTGTTGTGATAGAACGGCACTTTCAACGCGCCAGGGTCGCTTTCCACCGGGCGCGGCGTGAAGGTGCAGACCACAAAACCATTGGCCACGAAGGTGGTGTGCGCCGACGGCGGCAGGTGGTAGCGGTGGCTCATGACCGGGCGAATGTCACGCCAGTTCAGGCGCACCACGGTGTTGTCGCCGTGCCAGCCGACCACGTCCAGCGGGTTGTACGGGTAGGTCACGGTGCTGATCTGGTTGCGCCGCTTGATGCGGATTTGCCAGGTGTTTTCGTCTTGCTGGGCTTTGAACGCGTCGTCCAGATGCGGGTGGTCGAGCACGGCGGGGTCGAAGATGGCGTGTGGGCCCAACAGGCCTTTGTCGGGCAACTGATAGGCGCCGTCGGTGTTTTCGATCAGCAGCATAAATGTCGGCTCGCTGGCCTCGATGCGCCAGGCGGTGCCGCGTGGCACCACCAGGTAATCGCCGTCGCGGTACTGCAAGTGGCCGAAGTCGCAGTAGAAATGGCCGCTGCCTTCGTGCACGAACAGCAGCTCATCGCCGTCGCTGTTGCGCACCAGATGGCGCATGGCGCCGTTGCATTTCCACACGCGAATGCGCACGTCGCTGTTGTGCAGCGCCAGCGGCGCGGCGAGCGGGCAATCGCTTTCGCTCGGCACTCGATTCAGGTCGAACGCATGGGGGCGCAGCGGGCCTTGCCAATCCACCCAGCCGGTTGGCGGATGCTTGTGGTGCAGGTGCGCGGCGGGGCCGAAAAAGCCCTCGCGGCCCATCTCACGCTCATAGGTGCCTTCGGGAAAGTCACAGTGCGCTTGCCGTGAACAGTCGCCTTCGCGCAGGGGAAACTGAATCCAGTTGCGGCTCATGGTGCAGCTCCTGTGCTTAGTCCGCTGCGATCACGCCACGGCGAACCTGATCTTCCTCAATCGACTCGAACAGCGCCTGGAAATTGCCCTCGCCGAAGCCTTGGTTGCCTTTGCGCTGGATGATTTCAAAGAAGATCGGGCCTATCACCGTATTGGTGAAAATCTGCAGCAGGATGCCGTCATCGCCCGGCGCGCCATCGATCAGCAGGTTCAGCTCTTGCAGCACGGCCGTCGGCTCGCCATGCCCGGCCACGCGGGTGTCGACCTTGGCGTAATAGGTGTCGGGGGTGGTCATGAAGTCCACACCATTGGCGCGTAGCTGGCGAACGGTGGCGTAGATGTCGTCGCTGGCCAGCGCGATGTGTTGGATGCCTTCGCCGTGGTACTCGCGAATGAACTCTTCGATTTGCGACTTATCGTCGGCCGACTCGTTGATCGGGATGCGGATCTTGCCGCACGGCGCGGTCATGGCGCGCGACAGCAGGCCAGTGAGTTTGCCTTCGATGTCGAAGTAGCGAATTTCACGGAAGTTGGCGATGCGCTCGTAGAAGCCGGACCACACGTCCATTTGCCCACGGTTGACGTTGTGGGTCAGGTGATCGATTTCCCGCAAGCCCACAGCGTTATCGTTCGGGGTGCGGCCTTCGATGTATTCGAAGTCGACGTCGTAAATGCTCTTGTCGCCGTAACGGTCAACCAGATACAGCAGCGAGCCGCCGATGCCCTCGACGCAGGGAATATTCAGCTCGCCGAAATTGGCGTGGCTGCCCACCAGCTTGGCGCCTTGCGACTGCACGTAAGCGGCGGCTTGCGCGGCGTTCTGTACCCGGAAGGCCATGGCGCAGGCGCTGGGGCCATGCTTGAGGCCGAACTCGCGCACATGGCCGGTGGGGCTGCCGTTGAGCACGAAGTTGATGTCGTTCTGCTGGAACAGAAAAACTTCCTTGGAACGGTGCTTGGCGGTTTCGGTAAAGCCCATGGCGGTGAACAGCTCACGCAGCTGCTGGATGCCTTCGGGCGTTGGCGCGGTGTATTCGACGAACTCGAAGCCGTCGGTGCCGATGGGGTTGTGGGCCTGGATTGGATCGGGTTTGAGAGCGTGCACGGCGTTCATTGCGCCTCCTGAATTGTTGTTATGGCGGTGGCCGGGGGGTGGCCGGTGGGGTTCATAACAGCGCTTGCGGGGGGCGGGAACAAGATGGGGTGGGTGGAGGTTTTGAGGGGGTTGTGGCGTGAGGTGGCAAGGATTTGATACGGGGGTGGGTTGGGTGGGTTTTGGTGAGGCGGTGCTTTGCTCCGATTCAGGGAGTTTCGTCGGGGCGATGAAGTTTGCTCCCTTCACTACTCTGGATTCCCGCCTTCGCGGGAATGACGGTGTAAGCCGAACAAAACTCGGCAATCAAACCTCCGCCATCCCCGCGCAGGCGGCGGTCCGACGATTCGGGATCCAGGCTTGCATGGCGAACCTATATATCCGCCCCGCCTGGGCCTTCGACGTCGGAGTACTTGACCGCTTTTAACCGGCCAAAAACGTAAAGAAAACCTGCCACCCCGGCCACCTTTCGTTACGTCCACCACCCAAGCGCTCGCCTTCGCCCCGCTCACCCCGGCCTGACGCCGGTACTCCACCTCACCTGCGCATCAAACGGCATCGGCTTGGCAATCGCATACCCCTGCGCGTAATCCACGCCGACCTCCGCCAGCGCTTGCATTATTTCCGCCGTCTCGACGAATTCGGCGATGGTCAGTTTGCCCATGACGTGCCCGATCTGGTTGATCGACTCAACCATGGCGCGGTCGATGGGGTCCTCGAGCATGTCTTTGACGAAGCTGCCGTCGATTTTCAGGTAGTCCACCGGCAAGTGTTTCAGGTAGCCAAACGAGGACATGCCCGCGCCGAAATCGTCCAGAGAAAAGCGGCAGCCGAGGCTTTTCAGTTCGCGGATGAAATGGATGGCGCTGGCCAGGTTGGCGATGGCGCTGGTTTCGGTAATTTCAAAACAGATTTGCTGCGGCGCGATGTTGAAGTGGCTGAGTTGCTCGCGCACAAAGCCGAGGAAGGCCTGGTCGCCAAAGGTCGGCCCCGACAGGTTGATGGCGCAGGTGGCGATCGGCTCGCTGTCCGGGTTGGCCTGTCGTTGCGCCAACACGTAAAACGCATGGCTGACCACCCAGCGGTCAATAAGCGGCATCAGGCCGTAGCGTTCGGCGGCCGGAATAAAGCGAATCGGTGGCACTAACTGGCCGTCTTCGTCGCGCAGGCGCACGAGTAGTTCCAGGTGCGCGCCGCTGCCCTGCTCCGCCGCCACCGGCGCGATCAGTTGGTAGTACAGACAAAAGCGCTGCTCTTCCAACGCCGCATGAATGCGCTGCACCCAGGCCATTTCGCCGAAGCGGTTGGACATCTCCGAGTCGTCGCTTTCATACACCTGCACGCGGTTACGGCCTTTTTCCTTGGCCATGTAGCAGGCCATGTCGGCCGAGCGCAGCGCCTCGGCAAGGGTGAGGCGCGACTGCGCCAGCATCACCAGGCCGATGCTCACGCCAATGTTGAAGTTGCGCCCGTCCCAGACGAACTGCAGGTCGTGCACGGTCATGCGCAGCAGTTCGGCAATACGTGCCGCCGGCGCGGCCGGGCAGTTTTGCAGAAGAATGCCGAACTCATCGCCACCCAGCCGCGCCAGGGTGTCGCCTTCGCGCAGGTGCTCTTGCAGCAACACGCACACTTGGCGCAACAACTGGTCGCCCGCCGCATGGCCGCAGGTGTCGTTGACCACTTTGAATTGGTCGAGGTCGAGAAACATCAGCGCGTGCTGCCCCGCCTGGGTTTCCAGGCGCAGCAAGGCGCTTTCCAGGCGTTGCTCGAATTCGCGGCGGTTGGCCAGGCCGGTTAAGGCGTCGTGGGATGCCTGCCAAGACAGGGTGTCGATGTACTGGCGTTCGCGGGTCATGTCGTGCAGCACCAGCACGGCGCCGGCAATGCGTCCGGCGATACGAATAGGCGCGCTGACCAACGCCACCGCCACCTTGCTGCCGTCCAGGCGCACCACTTGCTGGGCGTGGGCGCTGCCACCGATTTCGCCGGTCAGAATGCGTTCCACCAGCGGCGTGTCGGCTTGCTGACAGTCGCCGTCTTGCAGCTGGAACAGCGTGCCCAGCGAGCGGCCGCGGGCGTGTTCGTTGCGGCACAAAATCAGGTCTTCGGCGGCCGGGTTCATGTATTCCAGGCAGCCGCGTTCGTCCGTGCGGATCACCGCATCGCCAATCGAGGCCAGGGTGGTTTGCGCCCGCTCCTTCTCGGTTTGCAGGGCCAGCTCGAAGGTTTCGCGCTGTTGCACCAGCTTCAACGTGCGCAGGGTCGCCAGCGCGATCAACACGGCAGCGGCCAGCACATTGGCGCCCAGCAGCAAGCGCTGAATAAAGCGCGACCCCTGGCCCAGGGTGTCGGAAAACGCCTTGGCCACCGGCGTGACTTGCTGGTTGATGGCGTAGATCTGCTCGTTCCAGACCTCCACCTGTTCAGGCGTTGCGCTGCCGGTGCTGATGCTTTGGTGCATGCGCTCGCCGACGTCTTGCAGGGCGAGAATGAAACGGTCGCCGACCTGCCAATGGCCGATGGCGGTGCTCAGGTAACTGAAGTGGCGAAAGTCGCGATACAGCCAGATCAGGCCGGGAATGTCTTGCGGGTGCGTGCCGCCGCGCAGAAACCCTTCGTGGGCAGCGCGGTAGTCGGGGGTTGGCAGGTCCATGGCCAGGCGCGCGGCATGGTCGCCCAAGGGAATGGCGATGGCCGCCTGGTAGGCGCGGTAGTCGGCTTCGTCGCGGGTGTCGGCGTACAAATGCAGATAGGAAAACGCATCTTTCTGGCCTTTGGACCACAGGCTTTCGCCGGTCACATAGGCGCGCACCGACGACATCACGTCCAGGCTGAGGCCCGCCAGCGCGGCCTGCAGCACAACAATGGCGATAAAAGGCCACACCAACACGAACAGGCGACGTTTGTCCCGCATCCGAAGTGCCCCGCTCAATCCTTATGAAGCGAAAGGCCTCGGGGTCAGTGCCCGGTTCGCTCCCGCGTAGTGCCCCACTGCTGCCCGCCTTGTAGGGCGGCTTTTGCAGCATAGAAGCAAACCGCAGAAGCTGCGCAGGGCCCGGCAATCGGGCCCTGCGCACGCACACCGGTGTTGTTCAAATACCGGCAATCTCCCGCAGCCGATACCACGACATGCCCAGCGCCAACAGCGGCGTGCGCAGCAGTTTGCCGCCCGGGAATTTCATGTGCGGCACTTGCGCGAACAGGTCGAAGCCGGTGCTGTCCTGACGACAGATGGCTTCAGCGAGCAGCCGACCGGCCAGGTGAGTGGTGTTCACGCCATGCCCCGAGTAGGCCTGGGCGAAGTACACGTTGGTTTCGCCACTCAGGCGGCCAATTTGCGGCAAGCGGTTGGCGCCGATGCCGATCGTGCCGCCCCAGGCGAAGTCGATGCGGGTGTCGGCCAATTGCGGGAATACGCGGAGCATTTTCGGCCGCATATACGCGGCGATGTCCTGAGGGTCGCGCCCCGAGTAATGGCAGGCGCCGCCGAACAACAGACGGCGATCGGCAGACAAGCGGAAGTAATCGAGCCCCACGCGCTGGTCGCACAAGGCGCGGTTGCCCGGAATCAACTGCTCGGCCTGCGCTTCACTGAGTTGTTCGGTGCCGATGATGTAGCTGCCAGCGGGCAACACTTTGCCGCTGAGTTCCGGCACCAGCCCGGCCAGGTGAGCATTGCCGGCCAGCACCAGCGAGCCCGCGCGCACCAGCCCGGAGGCGGTGTGCACTTTCACTTTGGCGCCGTATTCGATGCGCTGCGCGGCGCTGTTCTCGAAAATTCGTACGCCCAGCTTGTGCGCTACGGCGGCTTCGCCAAGTGCGAGGTTAAGCGGATGCAAATGGCCTGAGCCGCTGTCGATCATGCCGCCGACAAACACCTTGGAGCCGACCACGCGCTCCATTTGGTCGGGCTCGATCAGGGTCAGCTCATGGCTGTAGCCCATGCGCTCGAGCGCCTGTTTGTCTTCGATAAACCCTTGGTAGTGCTGCGGCGTGTTGGCCAGGTCGCAGTAGCCCCAGCGCAGGTCGCATTCGATGCCGTATTTGGCGACGCGCTGGCGAACGATTTCCACCGCTTCCAGCCCCAAGCGTTCGAGCGTGGCCACGCCGTCGGTGCCGATCTGGCTGGCGAATTTCGACAAGTCGTGGCCGACGCCACGAATCAATTGCCCGCCGTTGCGACCGCTGGCGGCCCAGGCGATTTGCTTGGCTTCCAGTAGCACCACAGACAGGCCGCGTTCGGCCAATTCAATGGCGGTGTTCAAGCCGCTGAAACCGCCGCCGACGATGCACACATCGCAATCCAGCGCGCCAGTGAGCACCGGAAAGTCGATCTGTTTGTTGCGCGTGGCGTGGTAGTAGGAGGCGGTGTGGGCCGTGGGCGCGGTGCCAGGATTAGGGGAGTTCAGCGTCATACAAAGACCCGGTATTAATGTTTCCAGGAATCGAGGCTAAAGCCTCTCCCACAGCAGGCGAGAAACCACCTGTAGGAGAGGCTTCAGCCTCGATGCTCTTATTGCGCAGATGCAGCGCCGAGCGCTATTAGCGGGCGGACTTGTATTTGTTCCACGCACGGGTGGTCCAGCGCATGACGGCGGTGGTCCATTCGGACGATACGTAGAGCTTTTTCAAGACCTCGTCCGACGGGTAGATGGACGGGTTGTTGCGAATTTCCGGGTCCATCACCGCGTCGGCCGCCTGGTTGGCGTTGGCGTAGCCGACAAAGTCGCTGACTTTGCTGATCACGTCCGGCTTGAGCAGGTAGTTAATGTAGGCGTGCGCCTCGGCGATGTTTTTCGCGTCGGCGGGAATGGCCAACATGTCGAACCACAGGTTGGCGCCCTCTTTGGGCACCACGTAGGCGATGTCGATGCCGTTGCCGGCTTCCTTGGCGCGGCTCATGGCCTGGAAGGCGTCGCCCGAATAGGCGAAGGCCACGCAGATATTGCCGTTGGCCAGGTCCGCCACGTATTTCGAGGAATGGAAATAGGTGATGTACGGGCGAATGGCGTCGAGCTTTTTCTGCGCTTCCTTATAGTCTTCAAGGTTTTTGCTGCGTGGGTCTTTGCCCATGTAGTTGAGCACCGAGGGGTAAACCTCGTCTGGCGAGTCCATCAACGACACGCCACAGGCTTGCAGCTTTTTGATGTTCTCCGGCTCGAACAGCACGGCCCAGGAATCGATAGTGTCGACGCCCAGCGCCTCTTTTACTTTCTTGACGTTAAAGGCGATGCCGTTGGTGCCCCACAGGTAGGGCACGGCGTATTGATTGCCGGGATCGTTTTCTTGCAGGCGTTCGAGCAAGGCGGGGCTGAGGTTTTTCCAGTTCGGCAGCAGACTTTTGTCCAACGGCTGGAACACGCCAGCGCGGATCTGACGGCTAAGGAAGTGGTTGCTCGGCACGACGATGTCGTAACCGGTGCGCCCGGCCAGCAGCTTGCCCTCCAGGGTTTCGTTGGAGTCGAACACGTCGTACACCGGGTTGATGCCGGTCTCGGCCTTGAAGTCTTTCAAGGTGGTTTCGCCGATGTAGTCGGTCCAGTTGTAAACGTTCACCACGCCGCCGGCAGATACGCCGCCGCTGAGCAGCAATACGCTGCTCGCCAACACTGTTTTGATCAGTGACTTGCTCATTCGCCTTCCTCTAGGGTGTGTCCCTTTCAGGTTTTTGTTTTTACACGCTCAGCAACAAGAACTCGCGCTCCCACGAGCTGATGACGCGTTTGTAGTTTTCGTGTTCAGCACGCTTCACTGCCACGTACGCAGCCGGGAAACGCTGGCCCAGGTACTCCTTAACCACGGTCGATTGCTCCATGCATTCCAGGGCTTGTTCCAGCGTCAGCGGCAAGCGCAGGTTGCGGCGCTCATAACCGCGACCGACCACCGGCTCGCTCGGGTTCAGACCTTCGACCATGCCGACATAACCGCACAGCAAGCTGGCGGCCAGGGCCAGGTACGGGTTGGCGTCAGCGCCTGGCAAACGGTTTTCCACGCGCATGTTTTGCGGATCAGATTCCGGTACACGCAGGCCCACGGTGCGGTTGTCTGCGCCCCACTCCACGTTCACTGGCGCCGAGGTGTCGGGCAGGAAGCGGCGGAACGAGTTCACGTTTGGTGCGAACAGCGGCAGCGTGTCGGGGATGTACTTTTGCAAGCCGCCGATGTGGCCGAGGAACAGCGCGCTCATGCTGCCGTCGTCGTTGGCGAACACACTTTTGCCGGTGGTCAGGTCGACCACGCTCTGGTGCAAATGCATGGCGCTGCCCGGCTCGCCAGTCATCGGTTTGGCCATGAAGGTGGCGGCCACGTTATGGCGCAGTGCCGCTTCGCGCATGGTGCGTTTGAACACGAAAATCTGGTCCGCCAGATGCAGCGCGTCACCGTGACGGAAGTTGATTTCCATCTGCGCGGTGCCTTCCTCGTGAATCAGGGTATCGAGGTCCAGGCCCTGGGCTTCGCACCAGTCGTACATGTCTTCGAACAGAGGATCGAACTCGTTGGTGGCTTCGATGGAATAGCTCTGGCGGCCGGTTTCCTGGCGACCGGAACGGCCTACTGGCGGCTTCAACGGATAGTCCGGGTCGGGGCTGCGCTCGGTGAGGTAGAACTCCATTTCCGGCGCAACGATGGGCTTCCAGTTTTTCGCGGTGTACAGCGCCAACACCTTCTTGAGGATGTTGCGCGGCGACAGGTCGATGGGGTTGCCCATCTTGTCGTAGGTGTCGTGAATCACCTGAGCGGTCGGCTCCAGCGCCCATGGCACCAGGAACACGGCGTTTTCGTCGGGGCGGCAATGCATGTCGATGTCGGCGGGGTCGAGCAGGTCGTAGTAGACGTCGTCGTCGACGAAGTCGCCGGTCACTGTCTGCAACAGCACACTCTCTGGCAGGCGCATGCCCTGCTCAGCGAGAAACTTGTTGGTGGGGGAAATCTTGCCGCGGGCGATGCCGGAAAGGTCGGAGACCAGGCACTCGACTTCGGTGACTTTATTGTTATTCAGCCAAGTTTTCAGCTGTTGCAGATCGCCTTTCATAAACCCTCAGGGGAGTTGTGCTTGAAGGCGCCGATTCTGCGCGGGGCGTTCGCGGGGCATCTATCCAGTTTGCGCAACGGTGGCTGCCACTTTTTGGCGCATGTGGCGTTTAGTCGCGAAACGGCACACCTAAGCTCCGCCAACGACTAAACCAACGCCTCGGCAAGCCCGGCCATAATCGGGCGCATAACAATCTGAAAACGTGATTCGCGATGGCGATCAAGGTCTTGCAAACTCTGGACGTCGACCAGCAAAGGACGGCCATCGACGGCTGGCACCAGCACTACGCGCAGATGTCGGCGGGGCGTTTCCACGGCCGCATCGTGCATGCCCAATGCAACGGCGTGGAAGCCTACGAAGAACGGATGAACACCCGCGTCGAGCAGCATTTTCATGCGCCCGACAACGCCCTGGTGTTCAGCTTCGACATGGCCGACGGCGCCCTGTACCTGCTCAACAGCGAAACCCAGAACACCTGGATCACCCCCGAGAACTACCGCGAAGTGGCGGTGGTAATCGACCTCGACCTGATGGGCCAACCGCCCTGCCCCAACAGCCTCGACGGCCTGCTGCTGACGCCGCTGAAATCGCAGCAGAGCCAGGTGTTCAGTTCATGGTTGAGCTACGTGCTGAACAAACTTTCCGCCACGCCGGGCGCCAGTCTGGACGCCAACTTGTCGCGGCAGTTGGTGGACGACTGTTTATTCGTACTCGACTGCTCGTCGCGCTCGCTCGACCAATCGCGGCAACGGCGCCTAGCCGAAGACCGGCGCATCGTCGGCAAGGTATTCGAGCTGGCCAGCGCCTACCCGGAAGACAATTTCAACGTGCTGGAACTGGCGACCGCAGCCGGCGTGACCGTGCGCCAGTTACAGCATTCGTTCACCCAGTTCACCGGCATTACCCCCAGCGCCTGGCTGCGCCTGCGCCGACTGAACGCCGCCCACCGCGACCTGGCCCGCGCCGCGCCGGAAGAAACCACCGTGGCAGAGGTAGCGATGCGTTGGTCGTTCTGGCATTTGGGGCGCTTTTCCGAAGCGTATCGGGGGTTGTTTAACGAGATGCCCCGGTGCACGTTGCAGCGGCGTTGGAGTTGAGCCCGCAGCGCTCACGTCCCACAAAAACTCATCACCTGTAGGAGAGGCTTCAGCCTCGATGCTGTTGAACTGCTCTCGACCTGGCCAATGCCAAGATCAAAAGCTCGAGGCTGAAGCCTCTCCCACAAAAAACTCATCACCTGTAGGAGAGCTGATTACCTGTGGGAGAGGCTTTAGCCTCGATGCTTTTTCAGCCCCGGTAAATCGCAGACAACAAAAAACCCGCCGAAGCGGGTTTTTCTCAGACCATCCCAACATCCTGTCGGCAGCCACCTTGGCAATGGTCGATCGTCCCTGATCCTGAAGCACTCCCTGCGCTTCAGTGACGCGGTTAGATTAAGAAATCTCCTACATACATAAAAGGCGATATCGGAACCGCTTCTTGTAAGCCTTTCGCTATAGCGCGCTGGCGAATGGCTTACTCGCGCCCGGGCTGGAATAAACCGAGCGCTCGCTCGGGCTAAAAGTGGGCGTGTGGTTGCGCCCAGCGAATGCTCCGCAACGCCTTAAGAACGGCACTTCCCTGTTGCTGAGCAAACAGCACTACAGCAACCTGCGCCGCGCCCAGCACTTAATTCGGCGTAATCAACGCCTCGCCCGGCCGATATGCCGCCTAAAAACGTGCCAGCCGTCGCAAACCGTCCGTCTTGTCATCGTTTAGTAGCAGCCGACCCTTTTACTGCACAGCAAGGGTGCAGGAATTCAAGCGGGGGCTGAGCCCGCGCGGGCTGGAGCGGTGACTTCGCCGTCATAAATCGACCGTTGATCGGACGACCGGCTGTCATATGCCGGGAACAAAGACGAAAAAATCAATCCAACGAAAGTCGAGTCTAACGCTGACGCGGCACGGGCTCAGAGGGACATTTCCGACGCGGAAAATGGCGAATTCCGCGAGGTGTAAGGGACTTAAGACAGCGAGATGGCAGGTTGCTACCGTCGGTGCAGACGGCTTATGCTCCGCGCCCCGCTAGCCGAGGGTAAATATTTTCTGAACTTTTGAGAGAAAATAAACCTAAGGAAATCAGCTAGAAATCTCCGCTAACCCGGAGCGCCATGAAAGCGACACATAGTGTCGATACCATGAACGTAGTGTGATGGCATATTTCGTGCTTCGTGTGAATTAGGGCCTGGTTCGAGTGCGTGGTGATTCCACACACGACTCCAGTTTTATCAGCCAGCTTGATCTCGCGAAGTGGAGTGAACGGTCTATGGAAAGACTTAGCACCACCCAGCCGGCCTGGTACCTCTTGCAATGCAAGGCGCGCCAAGACAGTCGCGCTGAGGAGAATTTGCTTCGGCAGAATTACGTGACCTTCCGGCCGCAGTGGGTGACCCAACGCGTGCTGCGTGGCAAGCGCCAGGATGTGCTTGAGTCACTGTTCCCCGGCTACCTATTCATCCAGTTGAGCCATGAGGACAACTGGTCTGCGCTGCGCTCCACGCGCGGAGTCAGTCGCATCGTTAATTTCAACCACGGCCCCGCCTCGGTGACCGATCAGGTCATTGAGCATTTGCGTGCGCGCTGTTCGGGGGAAATGCCCAGCCAGCTGTTCCAGCCGGGCGACAAGTTGCAAATCATCCAAGGGCCATTGAGCACGCTGGAAGGAGTCTTCCTGGCGATGGATGGCACGGAACGCGTGATGATCCTGTTGCAGTTGTTGAGTCGTGAACAGCCTCGTTCGCGTGCCCTTGAGTCATATCAAGAGCGCGTAGAGAGGCCGGCAATAACCGTCGTACTAAATGCTCCAGCTGAACCGGCCATCGATGTGGCCGGCCACCCGTAGTGCTCGAGCAGTTTTAATCACATCAGCTAGCCGCGTTATCAAGGACCATACGTGCAACCTTGGGGCGGTAGCGTGGAAAAACGATCACTTTCATCCCGCTGGCGACCTTTGCCAGCCCGTTACAAAGGACTACTTCATGCGTGCCATTTCTGCCTGTGCCCTTCTGTTGCTCGCCCTGACTGCTGGCGTTGCGAACGCCGCCGAAACTGTGCGCTCGTCCGCAGTTTTGATCGCCGCCGACGACACCAATTCCAGCGCCAATGACGGCGCAACAGGCGCGCCAAGCGGCGGCAACGCAGGCACCGGCAGCACAGCGAAAACCGCAAGTCCGAGCTGAGCAAATGTTGATGAAACCATTTGCTATCGCCGCGCACTAAGCGAAGCGGCACAGCTCACCCGCTTACCCCTGACGCGCGCCCTGCCGCAGGCATGAACAAGCAAGGACTTCGCATGAAATCGATCCGTCGGCTCGCCATTACGCTTGCAGCCCCGACCGTAATTCCCGCCTCGGCTTGGGCATTGGAACCGCAGAGTGTCGACGTATTCGGCCTGCAGTTCACCCCGACCCTGACGATGAAAGAAAGCTACGACGACAACTTCCGCGAGCTCGAACATCACGAAGAATCGTCGTGGATCACCACTATCAAACCGGCTTTCGAGTTGCTGGCTGAAGACCGCAACAGCGCGTACCGCCTGACCTACGAAGCCGACAGCGACATTTACCACGACGCCTCCGATGCCAGTAACACCGACCACAAGGTGCTGCTCGAAAGCATCATGGAGTTCACTTCCAGCCATCGCCTGAAGCTGGAAGCCGGGTACGACAAAATCGAGGAAACCGGTGACACCGCCGTCGCCGATGAAAACGACAAGTACCACTCCACGCATGTTGGAGGCCTGTACACCTTCGGCGCCAAAACCGCCGATAACCGCCTCGACTTCGGTGCCAACTACGAAGAGCTGCGTTACGACAACAGCGGCGACATCAACGCCGATGAAGAGCGCGACACCACGGCGTTCAACACCGTGTGGTACCACCGCCTCGGCGGCTCGACCAACTCGTTGGTTGAATATCGCCACTACGACTACGACTACGTGCAAAAGAACAGCCCGCGCAACAGCACCAACGACGCCGTACTGGTCGGTGGGGTCTGGGAAGCCACGGCGAAAACCACCGGCAAGATGCGTGTGGGTTATGAGAAGAAAAACTTCGATGACAGCAGCCGCGACGACCTGACCAGCCCTATGTGGGAAATCGGCGTCGACTGGAGCCCGCGTACTTACTCCACCTTCAGCCTGACCACTCGCCGCGCCTTCGACGAAGGTGACGACGGTTCCGACGCCATCAAGAACACCAGCACCTCGCTGGCCTGGGCGCATGGTTGGACCGAGCGCATCACCTCCACTGTGCAGTACGAGTTCGGCACCAAAGACTACGAAGGTCAGGACCGCTCCGATGACCTGCAAGTGATCGGTTTCAACCTCAACTACAAGATGCGCCGCTGGCTGGATATCGGCGTTGGCTATAGCCACCGCGACAACGATTCCGACGCGGCTGAACAAAGCTTCAAACGCAACGTGTACATGGTCAGCCTGACCGGCAGCCTTTGAGCCATACCACCTTGAGCCTATCTATGATTCGCAGACTTTTTTCTCTCGCTGATTACCCTGGTCTTCTGCCAACTGGCCGTAGCCGAAACAAGTGGCGGGCAATACCAGCTCGCCTCGGGTGACGTTGTGCGCATTCAGGTTTACGGCGAGCCGGACCTGAGTTTTGAAGAAATCCGTCTGAACGATGCGGGCACGTTCACCTACCCGTTCGTAGGCCAGATCGACGCACGCGGCAAGACGCCTAACCAGATCGAAGACCTGATCGCCAACAAACTCAAAGAAGGCTATCTGAAAGACCCACGGGTGACCGTCGCAGTCGTGACGTACCGTGAGTTCTACATCAGCGGCGAAGTGCAAAAGCCTGGCGGTTATCCGTATCAGCCGGGCCTCACCCTGCAACGTGCCATTGCCCTTGCCGGCGGCCTGACGGAGCGCGCTTCGACCAAGCGCGTGACTATCGTGCGCGGCACCGGTGAAACACGTCAGGGCGAAAAAGCCACCCTCGAAACCGCCATTCTTCCTGGCGACACCATCACCATCGAGCAAGGTTTTTTCTGATGAATGATCTGCAGCGCATCACCCCAGAGCGCGTCTTGCCGTTTCGTAATCACCACGAAGACGAAGATGTCATCGACCTGAAAAAACTCGGCGAAACCCTCTGGCAGGGCAAGTGGAACATCCTCGCCTTGATTGTCATCGTCACCATGTTGGCTGTGGTCGCGGTGCTCAACCTGACGCCTCAATACCGCGCCAACTCGATCCTGCTGATCGAGGACAAGCACGCGCCGGTGTTGTCGTTCCAGCAAATTCTCGACCCCTCGGACAGCGGCAGCGAATACCTGCAAACCCAGTTGGCGCTCCTGCAATCGCGCGGCTTGGCCGAGCGTGTGGTGCGCAAGCTGAACCTGACTGACGAGCCGATGTTCGACCCGCGTCAGCACGCCGAATCGGCTTTTGCCCCGCGCGCCATTCTGGCCAAGCTCGGCGTTGGCGAACTGATTCCGGGCTTGCTGCCCGAAGAAGATCCGAACGCCGGCCCGACTGAAGAGCAAGTGTTCGACATCGTCACCCAGCGCCTGCGCGACGAAATCGAACCCGCCCTGCTCGGCAAGAGCAAGTTGATGGCCATTGGTGTTGAACTGCCGAACCCGGAGCTGGCGGCAAAAATTGCCAACGCCGTGGCCGAAGGCTTTATCGACAGCCAATTGGACGCCAGCCTGGAAACCTCGCTGGCCACCACCAACTGGATGAACTCGCGCCTGGAAGAACTGCGCAGCAAGTTGAAAACCGCTGAGGACAAACTGCAGGCGTACCGCGAACAAGAAGGGCTGGTTGACGTAGACGGTGTGGCCACCATCAGCGCCAACGAGCTGTCGATGACCGGCAACCGCATGATTGATGCCCGCCGCGCTCGCGCCGAGGCCGAAAGTCAGTACCGTCAGGTGCAGAAAATGAGCACCACCGGCGACCTGGAACGTCTGGCCAGCGTGCCTGCCGTTCTCGGCCACCCGCTGATTCAGCAATTCAAAGCCGACGTGGCCCGCGCGCAAGCCAAGGTTGAGGAAATGTCGCGCCGTTATGGCGACAAGCACCCAGCCATGGTCGGTGCCCGCTCCGAGTTGTCTGCCGCCACTGCCAGCCTGCAAGCGCAGGTGCAATTGGTGGTCGCCGGTATCGAGCGCAACTACCAACTGGCCCAGGCCAACGAGAACTCGCTGCGCTCCTCGTTCAACAACAACAAGGCACAGATTCAGGACATCTCCCGCAAGGAGTTCAAGCTGCGTGAACTGCAACGTGAAGTGGACACCAACCGTTCGCTCTACGAAACCTTCCTCACCCGCTTGAAAGAAACCGCGGCGACCTCGGACATGAACTCGGCCAACGCCCGTATCGTTGACCGCGCCATCGTGCCAACCAAGGCCAGCAAGCCACGCAAACCGTTGATCGTTTCGATTGCAGCGGTGTTGGCGGCGGTGTTGGGCATCGGTCTGACCTTGCTGTTCGAAGCCATGAACAACAGCTTCAAGAGCACCGAAGACGTCGAAAGCAAACTCAACGTGCCGGTTCTGGGTGTGGTGCCATTGGTGCCGAAGAAGAACCGTCATCAGGTCGCGCATCTGTTCGAGCAGAACGAGAACAAGGCCTTCAGCGAGTCGATACGAACGCTGCGGACCAGCCTGGTACTTACCGACCTCGACAGCCCGCGCAAAATCGTACTGGTCACCTCCTCCGTACCGGGCGAGGGCAAGAGCTCGATTGCCAGCAACCTCGCGTTCTCGGTTGCTCACATCGAAAAAGTGCTGCTGATCGACGCCGACTTGCGCCGCCCAACCATGGCCCGCAACTTCGACTTCCCGGTCGGCACACCGGGCCTGGCCAACCTGATTGCCGGTACCGCCAAGCTCGATGAATGCATTCGCACCGTGGGCAACGTCGACATGATGCCTGCCGGCATGGTGCCGCCGAATCCGCAAGAGCTGCTGTCGTCGGCACGTCTGACCAACATTCTGGAACTGCTGAAAACCCGCTACCAGCGCATCATCATCGACTCGCCACCGACCATGGCGGTGAGTGACTCGAAGCTGTTGGCCACTACCTGCGACGCGTTGATCTATGTGGTTCGCGCCGAGCACACCTCGATTCCGATGGTGCAAAAAGGCATGGGCCAGTTGCTACAAAACAACGCGCCGGTGACCGGTGTGGTGCTGAACCAAGTGGACCTGAGCAAGACCTCGAAATACGGCTACAGCTATGCCAGCTATTACGAAAACTACGGCGAAACGCCGAAAGCCTCAGCGCTGCCCTGCAGCGCTCCTGCGGCTGTTTGAGTGGCGCCCTGTTGGCCACTCGTCATTAATCCGAACCGGCGCCCGACGCCGGTCATGGATTACCGTTCCACCCCTTTAAATCCGCCGTTCTCTGCCTGGTGGTGACCGTTGTAAATGGGGTCACGACCTGCGTGAGCTACGCCCGGAGGCAACATGATCGACCTGCACTCACATTTATTACCTGGCATCGATGACGGTGCCGAAACCATGGACCAGGCATTGGAAATGGCTGCGCATGCGGTCGCCTGCGGAACCACCCACATGGTTTGCACGCCGCACCTGCATCCGGGTCGCTACCACAACACCAAAGCCAGCATTCGCGGTGCGGTGTCGCAATTCGCCCAGGCGTTGGCCCGTGCCGGTATTCCATTGCAAGTGAGTGCAGCGGCCGAAGCACGTTTTGACTCAGACCTTCTGACCCTGGCCATGAAGGGCCAACTGCCCTTCCTTGGCGAGTGGAATGGGCGTCAGGTGCTGCTGCTTGAATTCCCCCACAGCGAAATTCCGCGCCAGGCTGAAAAGCTCACCGGCTGGATGCTGAAGAACAATATTCAACCGCTGATTGCTCACCCAGAACGCAACAAAGAATTAATGGGCGCTGGTAATCACAAACGAATCGAACCCTTTCTGGCCCAAGGCTGTCTGTTGCAGGTCACCGCTGGGGCAGTCGCCGGTTACTTCGGTAGTCCGGCTCAGGAATTGGCCGAACGCTTCCTTCTGGAAGGCCAGGTCACCGTACTCGCCAGCGATGCGCACAACATGAAACACCGTCCACCAGACCTGCGCCCCGGCCTTGAACACGCCGCTGAGTTAATCGGCGAATCAGCCGCGCGCCTGTTGGTAGACGACAACCCGTGGCGTATTGCCCGAAGCCATTTTGCCGCCGCGAGTGCCGCATGACCGATACACCGCTACAACAGCCATCGCCGCAACAGCCGCCTCGCACCGAGCGCCGTGGCAACCGCCAGCCGCCCAAGCCGCAGTCGCCGCTGTATCGCGCACTGACCGGTGTGTGCCTGGTGGGTTCGTTGGCGGCCTTGGTGCCGGCGGCGCAAATGGCCGTTGCCGGTTTGGCCAGCTACCGCACCGAAACCACCCTGCACCGCTGGCAAGCCAGCGGCCAGGTCCCGGCTCAAGCCAAGTGGCAGCAGACCCTGCGCGCCGCGCAATTGGCCAATGCCTGGTACCCGGTGGCCAGCGGCACATACCTCGAACAACTGGGCCAGGTGTACAGCTGGCGCGCCTTCGATCAACCCGTTGGCGCCGACAGCGCTCACGAATCGCGCCTGTTGTCGGCTGCTGCCTATCGCCACTCGGCGCGGGCACGGCCGACCTGGCCGACCACCTGGGCGCACCTGGCCCAAAGCAAATACGCCCTGGGGGAAGTCGACAACGAATTCGCCCAGGCACTCAAGCAAGCAAACGAGTGGGGCCCGTCTCGGCCCGATGTTCAGTTGGAACTTGCAAGCATTGGCCTACGCGCGTGGCCACTGCTGAATCACCAACAACGCGTCGATGCTGTCACTTCTGCACGCCAAGCCATGGATAGCACGAAACAAGCTGCGAACTCCCTGTTCGCCATCGCCCAGGCCAACGGCCTGGAACAAACGCTCTGCACGAGCGTTGGCGATAGCAACGGGGCCCGAAACTACTGCACGCGTGGAGGTAACCAATAAATGACTTCCCAACACAGCAACCTCATGGCGAATCGTCGTGGCCTGACCTTTTGGGGTCAATGGGTCACTGCCATGTTCCTTGCCAACCTGGTTCTCACCGCTTTGGTGGTGATGAAATTCGGCTCGATTCCGAGTGAATACCGGGTTCTCGGCATTCTCACCATTCTCGGCTCGGTGCCCTGCTATGCCGCTTTGCAGGTCTACCACAAACGCCATCGCCTGCTGTCGGGCATGGGCCGTTTGCTGGCCGGCTGGTGCTTGTTGCTGGGCGCGTTGATGACCATCGCGTTTGCTACTCAGACCACCGGCGTGTACTCGCGTGAAGTGGTATTCAGCTGGGCGATTCTTGGCTTCACTGTCCAGGTGCTCAGCTATATCCCACTGCGCATGATCACCCGTCTGCACTCGCGCAAACTGCGCAAGGATCGTCGTTCGGTCATCGTCGGCACCGGTACGCTGGCCAAAGACCTCGCCGAAAAACTCAGCCACCCAAGCCGCGTGCCGTTGATTGGCATGATCGCTACGGAAAAGAGCAAGGCCGACGACAACTGCGACCTGCCGATTCTGGGCAACCTCAACGAACTGCGTGATGTGATCGAGCGCGAGAACATCCGCCGCGTTTACATCGCCGTGCCGCTGGGCGAAGTGCAGCACATCGAGAACATCTACATCGACCTGCTCGACATGAGCGTGGACGTGGTGTGGATTCCCGACTTCGGCTCGATGTTGTTGCTTAACCAGTCGATCTCCGAAATCGAACACATGCCGGCCATCTACCTCAACGAAAGCCCGATCAGCTCGCACCCGGCGGCCCTGTTCGCCAAGGAAGCCATGGAGCGCACCCTCGCGGCCATCGCCCTGCTGCTGCTGAGCCCGGTTTTGATTGGTATCGCCATCGCGGTGCGCCGCTCCTCCCCTGGCCCGATCCTGTTCAAGCAGGAACGCCACGGCTGGAACGGTGAAGTGATCAAGGTGTGGAAATTCCGCTCGATGCGGGTTCACGCACCGGAGACCGTGGTGAAACAAGCCACGCGCAACGACGACCGCATTACCCCGGTTGGCCGTTTCATTCGCCGTACCTCGCTGGACGAACTGCCGCAATTGTTCAACGTGGTGTTTGGTGAAATGGCGCTGGTGGGGCCACGTCCACACGCCGTTACCCACAACATCTACTACACCGACAAGATTCGCGCGTACATGGCCCGTCACCGCATCAAACCGGGCATCACCGGTCTGGCGCAGATCACCGGTCACCGTGGCGAAACCGAGACCATCGACAAGATGCAGCAGCGGGTTAACCAGGACCTCAACTACATCAACCAATGGTCGCTGTGGCTGGACGTGAAAATCCTGATCAAAACGCCGTTCACCCTGTTGTCGAAAAACATTTACTAAGCCGATCAGCCCCGTGCTTGCCACGGGGCTTTTTTTGGGCCGCCGCACTTTTTATTCGTCACCCTTTCACTTAACTGTCAGAGCACCGATCCGAACCATGGAAGCCATTCCAATCGCCTTATTCTGGGGTTTCGTACTCCTCAGCCTGTTCGGCAAGCCCCATGCTCTGCTGTACCTTTTTTTCGGCTCGTTCTCTTTTGGCGCCTTTGCCGTCATTCCCTCTGCCCTCACCGGCGGCCTGACCCTGACGCCAACGCCCATCGTGGTGTTGCTGATTGTGGCGCGCACCCTGTGCAGCCGTCCGGGCGTGGAATTTTTCGTCAGCGCGGCGCTGACGCCTAAACGCCTATTGCTGCTGTTTCTGTATTGGGTGGTGGCGCTGTTCGTCACGGTGTTTATGCCGCGCCTGTTTATGAACGAAGTCACCATCATTCCGGTGCGCCTGGAGCTGTCGACCTTCGGCGAACCGCTGCGTCCTTCCACGCAAAACTTCTCGCAGATGGCCTACCTGACCATCTCGGTATTTGCGGTATTCGCCTTCACCCGCTTGATGCGCGACGCGAACATTCGCCAGCAAGCGCTCAAGGCGATCTGCCTGGGTGGTGCCCTGGCGCTGTTCACCGGGTTGCTCGACTTCGCCAGCCAGTTCGTGCCGCTCGACGCGGTGCTGGCGCCGTTTCGTACCGCCACCTATGCCCTGATGACCGAAGTGGAAATTCTCGGCGGCAAACGCGTGGTGGGGCTGATGCCTGAAGCGTCGGCGTATGGCTTCCTGTGCATCACCTTCCTGGGTCTGATTTATTTCTTCCGCCACGGTATTCGCGACCGCTGGCTGCGCGAGACCGGTGCGCCGATGTTGATCATCGGCCTGATCGGCATGATCTGGCTGTCGACCTCCTCGGCGGCGTATGTCGGCCTGGTGGTGTTCTTTCTCGCTGCCGCCCTGGAATGGACGGTACGCAAAAGCTCACGCAATCCGGGCAAAGGCTTGGGCGTGGAATTCTGGACGGTGTGGAGTGCGATCATCCTGGTGGGCCTGGTCGTGCTGTTCGCCCCTGCCCTGCTCGACCCGATCGTGGAAAAGGTCAACGAAATGGTCTTGAACAAATCCAAGACCAGCTCCTATGAAGAACGCAGCATGTGGACCGCCGTTGGCTGGCAAGCGCTGTGGGACACCTGGGGCGTCGGCGTTGGTATCGGCGCCACCCGCACCTCGAACTTCGCCGCGGCGGTGTTCAGCAATAGCGGCTTGATTGGCGGTTTCCTGTACTTCGCGTTCGTGTGGCAATCCATGCGCCGCAAGATTCCGGCCGGCCCCGAGGCGGTTAACAGCCAGTCGATTCTCAACGGTGTGCGTTATGCCTACATCCCAACATTCATCGTGAGTCTGTTGATCGGCACCACGCCAGACTTCAACAACTACAACGCATTTCTGTATGCCACGGCCTTGGCAGTGGCGCTCGGTTCGCGCAAACAACCCGTGCCGACCCCGGCATTTGGGCAAGGCCCGTGGCGGCCTTTGACCGGCAATCCTCAGGCGGGTGAGTTACCACGATGGTGAAGTCCAAGGACGCGAGCGCTAACAAGTCCCGCGCTGATTTTTTCTTTGTGTATTTGGCTTACACCCTGCGTTACCTCTACTTGCTGTTGCTGATCCCGTTCTACGGTCGCGTGCTGGGCGTGGAAGGTTATGGCGTGGTGCTGGCGGCAATGTCGTTAATGACCATTGCCTGGCGTTTTGTCGAGTGGGGTTTTGCCACCATCGGCATGCGCGAAATGGCCACGGCCACGCCCGACCGCTTCGGCGTGTTGATGGGCCATCACCTCAGCGCCCGCCTGCTGCTCACGGTCGCCGCGATTCTTGGCGGCGCCGCTGCAATCATGCTTTCGCCGGTACTGGCAGCGCATCCGATTGCGGGTGCAGCAGCCGTCACCCTGGGCATCGTGTCGGCGTTCAACCTGGGCTGGTATTTCGTCGGCAGCCATCGTCCACGGGCAGCGGTGAAACTGGAAGTGCTCGGGTTCGCGGTCAGCCTGGTATTGATTTTCGCCTTGGTGCGCGACGAAGACGACAGCGGCTTGGTGCTGCTCTCGCTGCTCTGCTCCGGGGTTGTGGCCTCGGGCTTTGCCTACTGGCAAGTGCGCAAGGAAATGACCGGCGCCACCTTTGGGATCAAGCAAGGCGTGCAGCTGATTCGCCAGTCGAGCACGGTGTTCTTGTACACCGGCACCTCAGCGCTGCTAGTGGCGTCGTCGACGTACTTGCTGAGTATTTTGTCCACCTCGGCCGAGGTCGGCTCGTTCGGCGCGGCCGAGCGGCTGATTGCCGTGGGCTTGAGCGTGATGGGCCCGGCCGGGCAGATCTTCGTGCCGAAGATCACCGCCCTGTTCGTCAAGGACGTCAACGGCGCTCACGCGCTAATTCGAAAAGCGTTTCTGCTGATTCTCGGCATCGGCATGGCCGGTCTGGGATGCAGCCTGTTACTGGGTCCGTGGGTGGTGCCGATCATCTTCGGTCCTGGTTTTGAAAACAGCGTGCCGGTGCTGCAACTGATGGCTGTGCTCTTCCCCATCAGTGGCTGCAATCTGGTACTCGCCAGCTATGTGCTGATCCCGCAGCACAAGGAAAGCGTGTTGGCAAAAGTGGTGCTGGCCGGTGCGGCGATCAGCCTGTTGATCGCGGTGCCGCTCGGTATGCATTTTGGGGGGATGGGCATGGCTGTGGCCCGTCTCGTAGGTGAGTCGATTGTGCTGATCAGCCTGACTTACTACTGCTGGAAAATGGGCATTCTGGCTCGTATCTTCAACGTTAAAAAATGATGGATTTTCCAATGAAGGCATTCGTCGTAATCGCCACGAAAGGGCGCGCCAAAGAGACTTACGTTCTGCTCGACTACCTCGAGCGTCAGACCGAGAAACCAGCGCATGTGGTGTTAGTGGGCAGTGAAGCTAAAGACGTTGAAGGATTGGAAGCTCATCCCCTGGTCACCAGCGGCCAAGGCAGCATTTTGCTGTCGCGCGCTGGCCTCACGATTCAACGCAACGCCGGGCTCGATGCACTCGCGCCCCTGGTAGCCGATCTACCTGGCAGTGAATGGTTCGTCACCTTCTACGACGACGACTTCCGCCCAGCGCCTAACTGGCTGGAAAGCGCTGGCAAAGCCATGCTGCTGGATCGCCAGATCATGGGCGTTACCGGCAACGTATTGGCCGACGGCGTGAACAGCGAATTCGGTGTATCCGAAGCCGATGCCGCCGCCTACATCAGCGGCCAGAAGCCGGCTGAAAATCACTGGTCGAGCTCCTCGAAACAGAAAGACCTCAGCGGCCTGTACGGCTGCAACATGGCCTACCTGGGCACCGTGGCCACGACTCTGCGCTTCGATGAAAACCTGCCCATGTACGGCTGGCAGGAAGACTTCGACTACTCCAGCCGCACCCGCCAGTACGGTCGCGTGGTGTTGGAGCCAAGCTGCCGCGGTGTGCACCTGGGCGTCAGCTCTGGCCGTACCAGCGGCGTGCGCTTTGGTTACTCGCAAATCGCCAACCCGATTTTCCTCGCTCGCAAGGGCACCATGACCTGGCGTACCGCTGCCAAACTCATGTCCAAGAACCTGCTCGCAAACATTGCGAAAACCCTGTTCATGGTTCGCATAAAAGACTTCCCGGGCCGTCTACGTGGGAACTTTCGCGCCTTCAGCGATCTGATCACCGGCAAGCTCAATCCTCTGCACGTTCTGGACTTAAAGCAGTAACCAGCGCGCGCGTATAACAACAAAAAACCACGCGTCAGCCCGTTGCGTATCGACATGCATCGGGGCTCCTTTGCGCTGCGTTTAGCTGGCGGTCTACGCAAGGCCTGCGTCACAAGCACGGGTCTTATTTTCGGTATCGGTAAGCAGTACTGGCCGGCATGTGATGTCGGTCGGTGTGTGGGAATACAAGGAGATTTACATGGCGACCGCAGCAGTGACGTACCTGCCACAACCTGCGAGCAAAATAGGGATAGACGGGGATGCGTTGCGCAAACCGCTGTCCGGTGTCGGTCAATATGTGTTCAATCTCTGCAAAGAGCTCGATCGCCTGCTGCCCAACGCGCTGTTTTTTGTGTACACCCGGCTTCCTGCGGACAAGGTGGCAGTGCCTTCCGAGCGCTGGGTGATTCGACAGGAAAGCCACCCGCTGGCGCGCAAGCTTCCTTCGTTTCTGTGGTTGAAAACGCGCGGCGCGCAAATGGCCCGCCGCGACAACCTCGACGTGTTCTGGGCCGGGCGCACCATTCACCCCGGCACCCACGTGGCACGCCGTACGGTGGTGACCGTGCACGACCTCAACCACCGCCTGGTGCCCAAGACCATGGAGTGGGCCACGCGCCTGTCGCACATGCTCTGGTTCGACCGCGATGTGCGCAGCGCCGATGCGATTTTCACCAACTCGCAGGGCACTTCGGATCGTTTGTTGAAATGGGTAGGTCGCGCCGCTGACCTGGTGATTCACCCGGGCGTGCGGGCCGACTTCCACCCCATCAACGCCGCCGACCGCGAACACGCCCTCCCCGCGCTGCAAGCCTTGGGCATTGTTCCGCCTTACGTGCTGGCCGTCTCGACGCTGGAGCCGCGCAAGAACATCGGCATGTTGGTCGAAGCGTTCGTCAAGCTGAAACAGAGCGGCGCGCTGGCAGAACACAAGTTGGTTTTGGTCGGCGCCAAGGGCTGGCAGAACAAAGAACTCGCGCAAAAAATCGAGGACCACACCTCGCTTGGCATCGTGCTTCCCGGCTACGTGCCGGACGAGTTGATGCCCGCTGTGTTTGCCCTCGCCGACGTGTTGGTCATGCCGTCGCTGTATGAAGGGTTCGGTATGCCGGTGCTCGAAGCGCGCGCCGTGGGTACGCCGGTCATCGTCTCCGATATTCCCGAACTGAAAGAGGCGGCCGACGGTCAAGGCGAAGTGGTCAATCCGGTGCTGGGCGAAATCGAAAAGGCATTGCTGGAAATGCCTCACGTGTCGGTCGAAGAACGACAGAGCGCCAACGGTGAGATTTTCACCTGGGCCAACTCGGCGCAACGGATGAGTGACTTCCTCACGGAGAAGAAAAACTGATCGCGTTTTTCCTTTTTTATCGAGCCTCAGGTCACCTCCCTTTGCAGAGCGATACACGTATATGGTGATTATTTTTTCCGGTCATTTGATCAACCTCGGCGACGCGCTGATTGCCCTGCGCGAAGCCAAACACTTTCAAAGCAAGGGCCACAAGGTTGTGGTTTGCCCATGGGAAGAAGCGCACGTTGAGCTGCGCGACGACTTTGCCAAGCTGGGCATCGACATCGTGCCCATCCGCAACCAACCGATCAAAGCGCTGCTGCTGTGCATGCGTGCCCACCTGATTTTCGGCGGCGGACACATGGTGCGCGAGCAGGTGTCGACGTTCTGGCTGGGCTTCATCACGCTAGCGTTTTTTCTCAGCCGCCTGTTTGGCCATCGCGTGGTGATCGCCGGCGTGGGTGTCAGCAAGGTGCAGCATTCGCTGCGGGCCAAGCTGTACCGCGCTATGTTGCGTCTGGCCACGGTGGCCTATGTGCGCGACCCGGTATCCGAACAGGTGCTGCGCGATCTGGCGCCAGCCAGCACGGGCAAAATTCACCTGGGCGGCGACATGGCCTTTATCGGCGGCCCGATTGAAAGCTTGCCCGCCACCGGCATCTGCATGGTGGCGCCGGCTGTAGATAAAAGCGAAAACCGCAGCGTCGACCACGACGAAATTCTGCAGGTGCTCAACTCCCTCAAGCACCAAGGCCTCAAACGCGTGACGTTGGTGTCCCACGATATTCGTGACGACTTCGACCTGCAGGCCTGCCGGGAAATCAAAGCGTACCTGGACGGCAAAATCGACGTGCCCATCGACATTCTGCCGATCAGCGATTTGAGTTCCGGGCTGCTGCCGGCTTACCGCGAAGCCAGCTGGGTAATCACCGCGCGGCTGCACGGGCTGATCCTCGCCTCGCTCAATGGCGCCACGGTTTACTACACCGAAGCCTCGAGCAAGAAGCTGCAGTATTTCGCCGAGTTTTTTGGCTACACCTCGGCGCGCAAGGAAAACCTCACGGCGACTTCACGCGACGGTCTGGCGCAAATCACCAGCAACCTGTCGAACCGCGCCGAAAATTCAGTCGCAACGCTATAAAAGACTGAACCAGTTATGGCCTTTTCGCTCTCACACAACCTCGACCTTTCGCGCATTAAATGGGGCGTTCCAGTTTGATCTACGTAAATGCGCGATTCCTCACGCAAGCCATGACCGGCGTGCAACGGTATTCCCTGGAAGTCAGCTTGCAATTGCGCGAGCAGATGCCGGAAATCCGCTTCGTTGCACCCCGCAATATCGTTCAACACGAAGCCGCTCAAGCACTGGGCGTCGAGTTGGTCGGCAACCGCACCGGGCACGCCTGGGAGCAGCTCGACCTGCCGAAGTTTTTGCGCAGCCAGGGCTCGCCGCTGTTGGTCAATTTGGCCAACACCGCGCCCTTGCTGTACAGCAACAAACTCTCGACGTTGCATGACATCGCCTTCGAGCGCTTCCCGGAAAATTTCTCGTGGAAGTTCCGTACGGCGTATCAGCTGGCCACGCCACGCACCATCAGAACCTCGAAAAAGGTGCTGACGGTCAGCGAGTTTTCCAAGCAGGAAATCTGCGCGGTCTACAACATCGCGCCCGAACGCGTGGTGGTGGTGCCCAACGCTGTTTCCGGCGAATTCAGCCCGCAGCCGCACGACGTGGCCGAGCCGTATTTGCTGGCGGTGTCATCACTCAACACGCAGAAGAATTTCCACGGCCTGGTCGATGCGTTCAGCGTGCTGAAACAGAGCAGCCATAAGCTCTACATCGTCGGCTCACTGAACAAGAATTTCGCTGACCCCGGGTTGGTGAAAAAGATCGAAACCGACAGCCGCATCAAGCTGCTCGGCCGCGTTACGGATGAGGAGCTGGTGCGCTTGTACAGCGGTGCAACTGCCTTTGTGTACCCCTCGTTCTATGAGGGCTTCGGCCTGCCACCGCTGGAAGCGCAAGCCTGCGACTGCCCAGTGATTGCGGCCAATGCTGCGAGCCTGCCGGAAGTGTGCGGCGACTCGGCGCTGTACTGCTCGCCTTATGACGTCAACGACATTGCCAAACAAATGGACGTGCTTATTTCCAGTCCGCAGCTGGCTCAGTCCCTTCGCGAGAAGGGCCGCGCCAATATCCAGCGCTACAGCTGGGCAGCCTCGGCCTCACGCCTTCTACAGGTGATACGGGAGTTCCAATGAAAGTCGCAATCATCCATTACTGGTGGCTCAGCAATCGTGGCGGCGAAGCCGTGTGTTCGGCGCTCGTGGAGTTGTTCCCGCACGCGGACCTGTTTATCCATGTGTGCAACGAAGACGTTGTGCGCAAAGCCTTGCCCAGCACCTTCACCGGCACCATCAACACCACGTTTATTTCGCGCCTGCCCGGTGCGAAGAAGCACTACCAGAAATACCTGCCGTTTATGCCGATGGCCCTGGAGCAGCTCGATCTGTCGGCATACGACCTGATTCTGAGCAGTGAATCCGGCCCGGCCAAAGGCGTGGTCACGCGCCCTGACGCCGTGCACATCTGCTACTGCCATTCGCCGATGCGCTATGTGTGGGACATGTACCACGAGTACCTGTCGGGCGCCGGTCGTTTGATTCGTACGCTGTTCCCGTTCGTGTCGCACTGGCTGCGTGTGTGGGATCGCTTGTCGGCGGACCGCGTTGACCAGTTCATCGCCAACTCCAACTTTGTGGCCCAGCGCATTCGCAAGTTTTACCGCCGCGATGCCGAGGTGATTTACCCGCCGGTAAACACCACTGAATTCAGCCCGAACGAAGCCCGTGGCGACTTCTACCTGTGCCTCGGCCAACTGGTCGCCTACAAGCGTGCCGACCTGGCCGTGGAAGCCTTCAACCAGCTCGGTTTGCCGTTGGTGGTTGTGGGCGAAGGTGAGCTGTTCGAGCGCCTGAAAACCATCGCCAAACCCAACGTGAAACTGATGGGCCGCCAGCCCTTCGCGGAAATCAAAGACCTGCTGCAACGCTGCCGCGGTCTGGTGTTCCCCGGCATGGAAGACTTCGGCATTGTGCCGGTGGAAGCCATGGCTGCAGGCGCCCCGGTTATCGCCTACGGTAAAGGTGGCGCCCTGGAAACGGTTATCCACGGCAAGACCGGCATTCTGTTCCCGGAGCAGACCGTCGAGTCTCTGATTCAAGCGATTCAGCAGGTAGAAAGCGGCGCGGTCACCTTCGACCCGGCGACCCTGCATGAACACGCGGCCACCTTCGACAAGAGCATTTTCAAGCAGCGCATCCAAGCGTTCGTCGATGACGCGTTGCTGGGCTCCGGCCCCGCCGTACAACGCACCCTTACCACCACTGCGCGTCCAGCCCTTACTGAATAAACGCAACAAGGAGGTCTACCATGCTTCTACCTATCATCATGGCTGGCGGTTCCGGCTCACGTCTGTGGCCACTGTCGCGCCAACTGAACCCCAAACAATTCCTGCAACTGGCCGACGCCCAGCTGTCGATGCTGCAAGCCACCATCTCGCGGCTCAAGGGGCTGGATATCGCCCTGCCCCGCTTGATCTGCAACGAGCAGCATCGCTTCCTCGCCGCTGAGCAACTGCGTCAGCTGGACATGGAAAAATCCAACATTCTGCTCGAACCGGTCGGCCGCAACACGGCGCCGGCCATTGCCCTGGCCGCGCTGCAAGCGGTGAGCGACGGTCAAGACCCGCTGCTGCTGGTTCTGGCAGCTGATCACCTGATCAAAAACGTCGACGCCTTCCACGCCGCCGTGCGCACCGCCATGCCGCTGGCCGAAGCCGGCAAGTTGGTGACCTTCGGCATCGTGCCGGATCACCCGGAAACCGGTTACGGCTATATCGAGAAAGGCGCCGCCACCGGCGACGGCGGTTTTGCCGTCAGCCAGTTCGTGGAAAAACCGGACCTGGCTACCGCCACCGATTACCTCAAGAGCGGCGACTTCCTGTGGAACAGCGGCATGTTCCTGTTCCGCGCCAGCCGCTACCTGCAAGAGCTCGAGCGCTTCCAACCGGAAATTCTCGAAGCCTGCAAAAAATCCCTGGCCGGCGGCCAGCTGGACCTGCACTTCACCCGCGTGGACGCAGCCGAATTCGCCCTGTGCCCCGATGACTCCATCGACTACGCGGTCATGGAAAAAACCGCCGACGCCGTGGTCGTGCCATTGGATGCGGGCTGGAGCGACATCGGTTCGTGGTCGGCGCTGTGGGATGTCAGCGAGAAAGACACACACGGCAACGTGCTCAAAGGCGACGTGCTGCACCACAACAGCACCAACACCTATGTGCATGCCAGCAGCCGTCTGGTGACCCTGGTGGGCGTGGAAGACCTGGTGATCGTCGAAACCAAAGACGCGATCATGGTGGCGCACAAAAACAATGTGCAAGACGTGAAGAAAATCGTTGAGCAACTCAAAGAGAGCGGCCGCAACGAACACGTCAACCACCGCGAGGTTTATCGCCCGTGGGGTGTGTACGACTCCATCGACGACGGCCATCGCTACCAGGTCAAACGCATCACCGTGAAGCCGGGCGCCAAGCTCTCGGTGCAGATGCACCACCACCGCGCCGAGCACTGGATTGTGGTGAGCGGCACCGCCAAAGTTACCAATGGCGACACCACCTTCCTGGTCACTGAAAACCAGTCGACCTACATTCCGATTGGCCAGGTTCACGCCCTGGAGAACCCCGGTGTAATTCCCCTTGAACTGATCGAAGTGCAGTCCGGTCCGTATCTGGGCGAAGACGACATCGTGCGGTTCGAAGACAAATACGGTCGCGCCTGATCCCTTCAGGTTGCCCGTAGCCACGCCGGTGCCCTGCACCGGCGATGCGCCTCCCGCAAGTTGCTTCCCGCATACATGAATTGAAGGATGGAACAGATGAACTGCGCCGTGATTTTTGGTGGCTCGGGTTTTATTGGCGTGTTCTTCGCCAAACAACTGCTTGCCAAAGGTGGTTACGACAAGGTCTACCTGTTCGACAAAGAGCAGGTCACCCAGAAGCCATTCCCCTACCGTGCTCGCCTGGTGCATGAAAGCCCTGAGATCGTTGAGATCAATGGCGACGTACGCCAGCCCATCAGTTGGAAGCCGGAAGAAACCGTCGCCCTGATCGCCAACTTCGCCGCCGTGCACAGAGAGCCCGGCCACGAAGATTACGAGTACTACGAAACCAACCTGCTGGGCGCTGAACACGTCACCGCCTGGGCCGAACAGGTGGGCTGCAACGACCTGATTTTCACCAGCTCGATTTCGCCGTACGGCCCAAGCGAAGACCAGAAAGACGAACGCACCCTGCCCGTTCCGGCCACTGCTTACGGCGGCTCGAAACTGGCCGCCGAGAAGATTCACCAGACCTGGCTGGCGGCCGACAAGGCCAACCGCCACCTGGTGATCGTGCGTCCGGGCGTGGTGTTTGGGCCGGGCGAAGGCGGCAACGTCTCGCGTCTGGTCAAGGCCGTGATCAAGCGTTACTTCTTTTACATGGGCAACCGCACCACGCGTAAAGCCGGCACCTATGTGAAAGAGCTGTGCGCCGCGATGCTCTGGGTACTGGAACGTCAGAAAGAACAAGGCGGGCATTTCTCGCTGTTCAACATGACCATGAACCCCGGCCCGTCGATTTCCGAATACGTGGAAACCGTGTGCAGCGTCGCCGCCATCGAACGCAAAGTGCCCGCCGTGCCTTACCCGCTGCTGCTCGGCGTGGCGTACAGCATTGACGCCATCGCCCGGCCGCTGGGCATCAAGCACCCGTTCAGCCCGGTACGCATCCGCAAGCTGGTGCGTTCCAACAACGTACTGCCGCATTTCCTTGTAGAAAACGGCTACCCCTACCAGTACAGCCTGGCCACCGCCTTCGCTGACTGGAAAACCAGCTGCCCGGATGAGTGGCGCTAACAACAGGCGGGATGCCCCATGAGCGAAACCATTCTGGTCACCGGCGGCGCCGGTTATATCGGCTCGCACACCACCTTAGCCCTGCTGGAAGCGGGGTATCAGGTGGTGGTGTTGGACAACCTGTGCAACAGCTCCCCGGAGTCGTTGCACCGGGTGGAAAAAATCTGCGGCAAGCAGGCCGAATTCATTCAAGGCGACATCCGTGATCGGGTGTTGCTGGATGAAGTGTTCGCCTCGCGCTCCATCAGCGCCCTGCTGCACTTCGCCGGCCTGAAAGCGGTCGGCGAAAGCGTGGCCAAGCCGTTGGACTACTACGAGAACAACGTCGCCGGCAGCGTCACGCTGTGTCAGGCCATGGCGGCGGCCGGCGTTTACCGGCTGGTGTTCAGCTCGTCCGCCACGGTGTACGGCGAACCGACGCAAATGCCGATTCGCGAAGACTTCCCCACCGGCGTACCGACCAACCCTTACGGGCGCTCGAAGCTGATGGTCGAAGAGCTGCTGCAAGACCTGGCCCGCTCCGAGCCGCGCTGGAGCATCGCCTTGCTGCGTTACTTCAACCCGGTGGGCGCTCACAGCAGCGGCCTGATCGGCGAAGACCCCAACGGCATTCCCAACAATTTGCTGCCGTACATCAGCCAGGTTGCCATCGGCAAACTCAAGCAGTTGTCGGTGTTTGGCAATGACTACCCCACCGTCGACGGCACCGGCGTGCGTGATTACATCCACGTCGAAGACCTCGCCGACGGACACCTGAAGGCCTTGCAAACCATCGCTGGCGACAGCGGCGTGAAGGTCTGGAACCTGGGCACGGGCCAAGGCTACAGCGTGCTTGAAATGCTCAAGGCATTTGAAGCGGCTAGCGGCCAGGCGGTGCCTTACCAAATCGTGCCGCGTCGCCCTGGCGACATCGCCGAATGCTGGGCCGACCCCGCCAAAGCGGCCAGCGAGCTGGGCTGGAAAGCCGAGCGCGGCCTCGACCAGATGATGAGCGACACCTGGCGTTGGCAGTCTGCCAACCCACAGGGCTACGCCAAGTAATACGCCACACCGGAAATGTAGGAGCGGCTTCAGCCGCGATGCGCCTGATCGAAAAGCATCGCGACTGAAGCCGCTCCCACAAGGGTTTTGTGATCCTTCAGGAGCTTCTTATGATCCGTAAATGTCTATTTCCCGCCGCCGGTTACGGCACCCGTTTTCTTCCGGCCACCAAGGCCATGCCCAAAGAAATGCTGCCCATCGTCAACAAGCCGCTGATTCAATACGGCGTTGAGGAAGCCCGCGATGCGGGCCTGCAACACATGGCCATCGTCACCGGTCGCGGCAAGCGCTCGCTGGAAGACCATTTCGACATCAGCTACGAGCTGGAGCATCAGATTCGCGGCACCGACAAGGAACACTTCCTGGCCGGCACCCGCGAGCTGATCGATGGCTGCACCTTTTCCTATACCCGCCAAGTGGCCATGAATGGCCTGGGCCACGCGATTCTCTGTGGTCAGCCGCTGATTGGCGACGAGGCGTTTGCCGTGGTGCTGGCCGATGACCTGTGCATCAACCTCGACGGCGATGGCGTGCTCACGCAGATGATCAAGCTGTACAACCAGTTCCGCTGCTCCATCGTGGCGATTCAGGAAGTACCGGCCGACCAGACCCACAAGTACGGCGTCATTGCCGGCGAGCTGATCCGCGACGACCTCTACCGCGTGCACAGCATGGTGGAAAAACCCAAGCCCGAAGATGCGCCGTCAAACCTGGCAATCATCGGCCGCTACATTCTGACGCCGGACATTTTCGGCCTGATCGCCGACACCGAGCCGGGCAAGAACGGCGAAATCCAGATCACCGACGCCCTGCTGAAACAAGCCAAATCCGGTTGCGTGCTGGCGTACAAGTTCAAGGGCCAACGCTTCGACTGCGGCAGTGCTGAAGGCTACGTGGAAGCGACCAATTTCTGTTTTGAAGAGCTGTATCTCAAAGGCAAGTAGCACGAACAGGGCCGCGCCATAGGCGTGGCCCACAGCCTTTCGGGTGTCAGGTTTTAGGGACTCGCTCCCTTGCAGTTAACCGTCCCAACGCAGGCAAGCGCATGAGAAATTCCAATAATAAGTTCCGTAAGGACATAAACGGCCTGCGCGCGTGGGCCGTTGTAGCGGTAGTTTTATTCCACTTCGGCGTGACCGGTTTTTCCGGCGGTTTCGTGGGCGTGGACGTGTTTTTCGTGATCTCCGGCTTCCTGATGACGGGCATCATTCTTCGTGGTCTCGAGGCCAATTCGGCGGCCGCAGCGAGCGGCGTCGTTGACTCCCGACGCTTCTCCATCATCGCGTTCTACCTGTCGCGGGCGCGGCGCATTCTTCCCGCGCTGTTGGTGCTGTGTCTGGTGCTGATGGTGGTGGGCTGGTTCGTGCTGCCGGCGGTGGAATACAAGCAGCTGGGCAAACACGCCATCAGTGCGCTGGGCTTTTTGTCCAACGTCATGTTTTGGCGCGAAGACGGTTATTTCGACGCGGCCTCCCACGACAAGCTGTTGCTGCACACCTGGTCGCTGTCGGTGGAGTGGCAGTTCTACCTGATCCTGCCGGTTTTCATGGCCATCGTCTGGAAGCTGCGCCCCAGCCGTCGCGCTCAGGCCATCGCGTTGTCGGCCGTGCTGCTGCTGTCGCTGCTGCTGTGCATTGCCGCCACGCCAATCAAGACCACTGCCGCTTTCTATCTGCTGCCGACCCGCGCCTGGGAAATGCTTGCCGGTGGATTGGTGTACCTGCTCGCCCAACGCTTCACACTGTCGGCGGGCCGGCAACGCGGTGTAGAGCTGGCCGGTTTTGCCGTGCTGATTGCCGCCATTGTGGTGTTCGACAGCAACAGCCAATGGCCGGGCTGGCGCGCAACCATTCCGGTGTTCGCGACCATGCTCATTTTGTTTGCCGCGCGCCAGGACTCTATATGGACCGGCACTCGCGTCGCGCAGTGGCTGGGCGACAGCTCCTATTCCCTGTACCTGTGGCACTGGCCGCTGGTGGTGGGTCTGGTTTATCTGGAACTGCAGGATTCGCCGCTAGCGATTGTCGTTGGCTTGCTGCTGACGCTGGTGTTTGGCGGGTTGTCGTACCGGTTTATCGAGCGCCCGGCGCAGTTCAGCCTGAACGTGATGCGCCAGCGCATCGGTGCGCTGGTGATCATTGCCGTCACGCTACTGGTGATGGTGCCGGGCGGGGTAATTTTGCTGCAGCACGGCATTCCTGGCCGGCTGCCGGCGCAGGTCGATGCGCTGTTCGCCGAGTCGGACAACAAAAACCCGCGCCTGGGTGAGTGCATGCAGAACGAATTCAGCGCGGTGCCGGAATGCACTTACGGCGGCCCCAAGCTCGGCGCGATTGTGGTGGGTGACAGCCACGCCGGCGCCATGATCCGCGGCGTCGAGCGCGCGCTTCCCAGCCCTGACGAACATGTTCTCGACTGGACCATGAGCAACTGCCCGACCATCGCCAACATCAAAGCGGTCGGCCAGATCACCTACCGATGCGGCAGCTTCAACGCGCGCAAAAGTCAGGAAGTAAATGCAGCGCAAGCCCAGGTGCCGATGCTGATCATCAACCGCACCTCGTACTACTTGCTCGGCCCGAATGAGCCTGACCGCACCCGCGAAGTGCCGGTGCCGGAGCTGTATTTCGACAAACCGTTCCCCTCGCGCAGCCCTGAATACCTGCAGGCCATGCGCGAGGGCATCATCGACACCGCCTGCGCGTTCGCCAAGCAGCGGCCGGTGTACATGCTGCGACCGATTCCCGAGCTCAAGCGCGACGTGCCGAAAACCATGGGCCGCGCGGCCATGCGCGGCAAGCAAGAGCGGGTGTGGATTTCCATGGACGAATACCGCCAGCGCAACGCCTTCACCTGGGAAACCCAGGACCTGGCGGCGGCGCGTTGCGGCGTGAACATTCTCGATCCCCTGCCCTACCTGTGCCGCGACGGTAAGTGCTATGGCGATGCCGATGGGCACCCGCTGTATTTCGACGACGACCACCTCAGCGAGTACGGCAGCGACCGCTTGCGCCCATTGTTCCAACACATGTTTCTCACCACTGACGCCACGGCCCACAGCACGCCTCCCGTAGAGACCACACCATGATTTACTCCAGCCCCCGGCGCTTCTATTCCCTGGACTTCATTCGCGGCGTGGCAGCACTGGCCGTGGTGTTCTGGCACTGGCAGCATTTCTTCTTCCAGGGCAGCACCTTTGTGCCGTACGAGATGGAACAGCAACCGTTCTACAACGTGTTCTTCCTGTTCTACCAAACCGGCTGGCTGGCGGTGGACTTCTTCTTCTCGCTGTCGGGCTTCATTTTCTTCTGGCTGTACGCGCGGGAAATTGCCGAGCGAACGGTCGGCGGTTGGGAGTTTTTCGTGCTGCGGTTTTCGCGGCTTTATCCCCTGCACATCGCCACCTTCCTGTTTGTGCTGCTGGCCCAGCAGTGGGTGATGGCGCGCACCGGCGACTACTTTGTGGTGCCCTTCAACGACCTGTACCACGCCGTACTGAACCTGTTCATGGCCTCCAGCTGGGGCCTGGAAAAAGGCCCGTCCTTCAACGGCCCGATCTGGTCGGTGTCGGTTGAAGTGCTGATGTACCTGGTGTTCTTCGTTGTCTGCCTGATGTTCCGCCAACGCCTGTGGGCTCACGTGGCGATGCTGGCTTTGGGCGCCGTGGTGATGGTGGCGGAGCCCATTGTCGGGCGCGGTATTTTCTCGTTCTTTCTGGGCGGGCTGATTTTCCGGCTATACCGCTACGTGTGCGAGCGCGGTTGGCTGCTGCGTGTGCTGCCCTGGGCCGTGGGCGCCAGCGCCGTGCTGTGGCTGTTCACTGTGGTGGAGGTGTATCACCCGTGGTTCTGGCCCCTGGTGCAGAACATTGCGCAAAGCGTGCTGCCGGAAAAATTCGCCGGCTTGCTCGACAAAGCCGTACACGGCGCCACCCGCGCCATTGTCGTGGCCGTGCTGTTCCCGCTGAGCATCTTTACCCTGGCGCTGATGGAAACCAAACGCGGCTACCTTGGCAAACGCCTGGCCATGGTCGGCAACCTCACCTACTCCTCGTACCTGCTGCATTTCCCGTTGCAGTTGGTGTTCTTCACCGTGCTGACCCAGAACGGCGTAAGCCCGACGTTCTTCTACGGCGAAATGTCGATGCTGGTGTTTTTCGCCGTGCTGATTCCGCTGTGCCTGCTCAGCTTCCGCTACTTTGAAACCCCCGCCCAACGCTTCCTGCGCAACGCCCTGCTGCGCTCTGCGGCGAAGACCGAGGCGAAAAAAGACAACCAAAAAAACAACAACCTCGCCGTCGCTTCCAGCGCGAACAGCGAACAACCGAGCTAGGAATTCGTTATGGGCCGTGTCATCAGCATGATTGTTTTCTTCGCCACCCTGGCGGTGATTCTCTACACCGGACTGCGCAGCGATCCGGTGCCGCAAGCCTTCGAGTATCAGGACTTGCTCCACCACCTCAGCGCCTTCGCCGTGCTGGTATGCAGCGCCCGCCTGGCCTTCCCCGCCACGCACGCGTTCTGGACCGTGCTGTATTGCCTGCTGTTCGCCCTGATGATCGAGCTAACCCAAGGCCTGCTGCCGCTGCGCGATCCGTCACTTGCCGACATGGCCGCGAACGTGGTGGGCGTGCTTATCGGCTTGGCCATCGCGCTGCAACTGAAACGGCAGATCGTGCAGCGTCAGACAGCGCGGGGCTAAAGCCGCGTTAGCCGCGATCGCGCGCGCGGCGCTCGCGGTAGTGGTTGTTGGCGATGACACCGATGGCGCAGATCACCACATAGGTGGCGGCATTGGCGGGAATTTGCAGGTTGAAATCCACCAGCGAGTGGATCAGCAACGCCACGATTCCCAGGCTCGCGCCAAAGCCCACGCCGGCCCGGTAGGTGGATTCGCCGCGCCACATGGCCCGTTGCGCGTGGTACAGGCCCAGCAGCACAAAGATCAGCAACGGCAGACTGCCGAGCAGGCCGTATTCAATGATGAATTGCAGGTAATCGTTGTGCGCGTGGTCGAAGTGCAGGGTGATTTCCGGCCCCGCATATTTACCGAACAGCACCTCAAACGTGCCGGCGCCGTGGCCGGTCAGCCAGTGCTCTTTGGCCAGCGGCAGCGCTTGTTCGTAGACGGTGCCGCGCAATTCATTGGCGGCCTGAATGGTTTGGCCATCGACCACCACCGCTTGCAATTGCGTTGAGGCGATGCGGTCCACGAGTTTATCGAGGCCGAAGTATTGGCTGACGATCAGCACGTCGATCACCAGCAGGCTCGCGAGAATCAGCCCATTGCGCAGCCGATGGGTTTTGTCCGTTAGCAGGAATGTCCCCCCCACCAGCAGCAGACTGGTGAAAAACGCTCCGTTGCCCATGCGCGAATGGCTCATCACCAGCGCAATGGTCATCAGCACCAGCGCCAAGCGCAGGCGCCCCTTGGGGCCCAGCAGCATCTCCAGCACATTGACCCAGCGAAATGGGCGCTCATCGCGCAGCGCCAGCAACAGGCCAATGCCCGCCGCCAGGGTTAACTCCAGATACCCGGCAAAATGGTTGCGGTTAACGAAGGTGCCGGTGGCGTCGCCCAGGTAATGGGTTTTCGCGCCAACGAGCAAATCTTCGACCCCCGACAGGGTCATCACCACACCAAAGAACGCCTGGAACGTGCCGCTTATCACCAACACGGCGAGCAGCAGGCTCAGGCGTTTGCGCGTGCGAAACAAATCCACCACCAGCAAAAACAGCAGGCTGTAGGCGATGCCGAGCATCAGGTATTGGAAGGTGGCGGCAGCGTCGACGGTCATGCCGGTGAGCCACTGCACCAGCACCCACACTTGGCTGAGCAGCAACAAGCCAAGCATCGGCAGCGCCGGGCGTAGCGTGGGGCCCATGTCACGGTTGCGGCGCCAGGCATTCAGCGCCCAACCGGCGCCCAGAATGCAGCAGAGCAGCACCAGCAGGCCCATGGACCAATCGCGGTTGCTGCCGATCGGCAAGGGCAACCACAACAGCAGCAACAAAGCGCCGCTGATCAGCAGACGTTCCAGACGTTTCGAGGGAGCGGCCATGCCGGGCGTCCTTGCAAAAAGAGTGAGTCGAATAGCGCTCGTGGACCGCAACGGCACCGCAAACAGGGCCAAATGCTATCACCTCGACGGAGCCCGGCGAAACGCAAAATCCCGCGCCAGAGCGTCGCGCTGACGAATGACGGCTGTGGTTAAAACCCTGCCGGCCTGCTGTGGTCACAACAGCCCTAGCCTCTTTTGCGAGCGACCCTCACACGTGACGATTGCCGGCCTTATCTTCGACTGCGATGGCACCTTGGTGGACAGCGAGCGCCTCGCCGCCCGCCTGCTTCATGAGTTGCTTGCAGAGCAAAGCATCCACATGCCCGCCGACCAGGTGCTCACGCGCTTTCGCGGCATTCCCTTCGCCCAGTTCATCAGCGAAATGATCGCGTTGTACCCCGCCCTGAACGGCCACCACCTGGACCAGGAGTTTCGCCGCCGCAGCTTGCCGCTGCTGCGCGACCACGTCGAAGAAATGCCCGGCGCCGGGGCGTTTGTACGCGGCACCACGCTGCCCATTTGCGTGGCCTCGAACGGGCCGCGGGAAAAGATCGAAACCAACCTGGCGGCGGTGGGTTTACTCGAGGTTTTTGGCGCGCGGATTGTCAGCGCCTATGACGTGAATGCGTGGAAGCCTTCGCCACGCTTGATCGAACACGCGGCGAACCTGATTGGCGTGCCGGTGGAGAGGTGTTTGTTGGTGGACGACAGCGTGCCAGGCGTACAGGCCGGGATTAGCGCTGGGGCGCAGGTGGCAGGGTATGGGGACACGGATTTCAGTGAATTCGCCGGGGCGGCGAATTTTTATGGGGTGCGGGATTTTGTTGAGTTGGAGCGGTTGGTGAAGCGGTTGTCGTGAGTGTGTGGGGGCGGCTAGGCGGTATTCCGATTAGCCACCCCCACCCGTTCAAGGCCGTTCCAGTGCCAGCGCTACGCCCTGCCCACCACCAATGCACAACGTGGCCAAGCCTTTCTTGGCGTCACGTTTGATCATTTCGTGCAGCAAGGTCACCAGCACGCGGCAGCCTGATGCGCCGATGGGGTGGCCGATGGCGATGGCGCCGCCGTTGACGTTGACCTTGCTCGCATCCCAGCCTAGCTCTTTGCCGACCGACAACGCCTGCGCGGCGAAGGCTTCGTTGGCTTCGATCAAGTCGAGTTGGTCCAGCGTCCAGCCGGCTTTTTCCAGGCAGCGTTTGGTGGCCGAAACCGGGGCGATGCCCATGATCGCCGGGTCGACACCGGCGTTGGCGTAGGCGGCGATTTTCGCCAGCACCGGCAGGCCGAGTGCTTTGGCTTTGTCGGCACTCATCAGGATTACGGCGGCCGCGCCGTCGTTAAGGCTTGAGGCATTGCCCGCGGTCACGGTGCCGTCTTTTTTGAAAGCGGGTTTGAGTTTGCCCAGCGCTTCGGCGGTGGTGCCGGCGCGGGGTTGTTCGTCGGTCGCGAACGCCACCGGGTCGCCTTTGCGCTGCGGGATCAGGATCGGCGTAATTTCGTCGTTGAAGCGCCCGCCTTCAATCGCGGCCACGGCTTTCTGTTGCGAGCCGGCGGCGAAGGCGTCCTGCGCTTCGCGAGTGATTTCGTATTTATCTACCAAGTTTTCAGCAGTGATGCCCATGTGGTAGTCGTTGAAGGCGTCCCACAAGCCGTCGGTGATCATGGTGTCCTTAATCTGCGCGTGGCCCATGCGCAAACCGGTGCGGGCGCCCGGCATTACGTACGGCGCCAGGCTCATGTTTTCCTGGCCACCGGCGATGATCACGTCGGCATCGCCACAGCGGATGGCCTGCGCGCCGAGGTGCAGAGCCTTCAGCCCCGAGCCGCAGACTTTGTTGAGCGTCAGAGCCGGAACGGCGACGGGCAAACCCGCCTTGATCGCGGCTTGGCGCGCTGGGTTTTGTCCAGCGCCTGCGGTGAGCACCTGGCCGAGGATTACTTCGTCCACTTCGGCGCCATCCAGGCCGGTTTTTTCCAGCAGCGCGCGGATTACGGCAGCGCCCAAATCAACGGCGGGAATGTTCGCCAGCGAGCCTTGGAAACTGCCGACGGCGGTACGGGTGGCGGCTACGATTACGACGTCTTGCATGGCATCACTCCTCAAAACTGCATTTCCGGCACGTGGTCGGGAATCACCAACTCACCTGCCGTTTTTGCTTTGATTTCTTCAACGCTTACGCCCGGCGCGCGCTCTTTCAAGATGAAGGCGCCGTTGTCGATTTCCAGGTAGGCCAGGTCGGTGAGCACGCGCTTGATGCAGCCTGCGCCGGTCAGCGGCAAGGTGCAGCGGGCTAGCAATTTAGACTCGCCGTCTTTGGAGGCGTGGGTCATGGTGACGATGATGTTCTCCGCGCCGGCGACCAGATCCATCGCCCCGCCCATGCCTTTTACAAGCTTGCCGGGCACCATCCACGAGGCGATGTTGCCTTGCACGTCCACTTCAAATGCGCCGAGCACGGTCAGGTCGATATGGCCACCGCGAATCATCGCGAACGATTCGGCCGAGGAAAAAATCGACGCGCCGGTGCGGGCGGTCACGGTTTGTTTGCCGGCGTTGATCATGTCGGCGTCAATTTCGTCAGCAGTCGGGAACGCGCCCATGCCGAGCAGACCGTTTTCCGATTGCAGCATCACTTCCATGCCGTGCGGCACGTAGTTGGCAACGAGCGTGGGGATGCCGATGCCGAGGTTGACGTAGAAGCCGTCGTGCAATTCGCGGGCGACACGCTGGGCCATTTGTTCGCGGGTAAGCGCCATAGTTATTGTTCTCTGCAAAAAGGATGGGGACGGTTCAGGCACGCACGGTGCGTTGTTCAATGCGCTTCTCGAAGCGCCCGCAGATCAGGCGATCCACGTAGATGCCGGGGGTGTGAATCTGCGTGGGGTCGAGCTCGCCGGGGGCGACGATTTCCTCCACTTCCACCACGGTAATCTTCCCGGCAGTGGCTGCCAGCGGGTTGAAGTTCTGCGCGGTGTGGCGGTACACGACGTTGCCGAACCAGTCGGCTTTCCAGCCTTTGACGATGGCGAAATCGCCGGTGATGGCGGTTTCCATCAGGTAAGCGCGGCCGTTGAAATCGCGGGTTTCCTTGCCTTCGGCAATCGGTGTGCCGACGCCCGTGGCCGTGAAAAACGCTGGAATGCCAGCGCCGCCAGCGCGCATCTTTTTCCGCCAGGGTGCCTTGTGGGGTGAGTTCTACTTCCAGCTCGCCGCTGAGCAGTTGCTGCTCGAACAAGGCGTTTTCGCCTACGTACGAGGCGATCATCTTGCGGATCTGCCGGTCTTCCAGCAGCACGCCCAAGCCGAAGCCATCAACGCCGCAGTTGTTGGACACCACGGTGAGGTCGCGCACGCCTTTGCGCTTGATCTCGGCAATCAGGTTCTCGGGAATGCCACACAGGCCAAAGCCGCCTGCGAGCACCGTCATTCCGTCCTTCAGCCCAGCCAGGGCCTCTTCGTAAGAACCCACACGTTTATCGAAACCAGCCATGGGCGACGCCTCTCTTGTTGTTCGTGAAGGCCTCTGCCGGGCCGGAGGCATGAGTGTTGAGCGGACGGATATATTTGTTAAGTTGATTTTTAAAATGGATTGATTGATAAAACAGCACAATAACTGTCGCCCTTTTATCGAGCCCGCCATGACCGTCAAACAATTGCGCGCCTTTCTCGCTGTGGCGCAGAGCCTGAGTTTCGCCCAAGCCGGCGAGCGCCTTCATCTGTCGCAATCGGCCCTGAGCCTGACCATTAAAGGATTGGAAGAAGGGTTGGGCGGCAGGTTGTTTAGTCGCACAACTCGCAACGTCAGCCTGACGCCCGAAGGCGAGGCGTTGCTGCCACTGGCGCGGCGTCTGCTGGCTGATTGGGAGAACGCCGAAGACCAATTGCGCCAACGCTTCACCCTGCAACAAGGTCGCGTCACCTTGGCGGCCATGCCCTCGTTTGCCGGGAATTTGCTGCCGCCGTTACTGGTGGAATTTCGCGCGCGGCACCCGAAGGTGAATGTGACGGTGAACGACGTTATCAATGAGCAAGTGATCGAAATGGTTCGCGACCGGCAGGTGGAATTGGGCATCGCCTTCGAGCCGCAGGCCGATGTCAGCTTGCACTTCACGCCGTTGTATCTGGACCGTTTCGTCGCCGTGGTGGCCGCCGATTCGCCATTGGCCGAGCGGCAAGAAGTGGAGTGGACGACGCTGCTGGAATATCCCTTCGTCACGCTGCAACGCCCGTCTACCGTGCGATTTATGCTGGAAGATCACTTGCGCCCGCGTGGCCTGAAGCTGCCGGTGGCATTCGAGAGTCATCAGTTGGCGACGGTCGGCCGCATGGTTGCCAATGGCTTGGGGGTAAGTGCCGTGCCGGCGCTGTGCGTGGAGCAGATGCGTGAGCTGGGAGCGCGTTGTCTCACATTGCGTGAGCCAATTATCGAGCGAGCTATTGGGATTTTACGGAAGGAAGATCACGAATTATCGGTGGCCGCTCAGGCGTTATACGACACGTTATTGGCGGCCAAGCCGAAAGCTGCGGGGCATTAGGACACGGTCAGGAGGAAGCGTTCGAGGGACAAAAACCAGTCGTATACGCGAACCGGAAATTCAGGTTGGGTGGCGGCCAGCGCCACAAGGGTGATAACAGCGAAGCCAATGCTTCGGGCGGCCCGCTGGAAAGGAGAGGAAGGGTTTACGTCGGATGGATGCATGATGAAAAACTCGCCAGGAAAAATGTCGGGCGAGGATCACAGAGGAACAGAAAACACTCTGTAGAAGCGGCGTTCAATGACTGTAGGAGCATTCCTAGGACTGCGGAATCGAGTGGCCTGTATCGGACAAAAGCTCACTGCTAAGCTCAGGGCTCGCTTTGCCAAAATAAGGTTGATAACAACAATGCAAACGACCGAAACGACTGCCGTCCCCACCGTAAAACTGTTGATTGGCGGTGAGCTGATCGACTCCACCAGCGCCCAGTGGCGCGACATCATCAACCCGGCCACGCAACAGGTGCTGGCGCGCGTGCCCTTCGCCACTCAGGCCGAGGTGGACGCCGCTATCAGCGCCGCCGCCGAGGCCTTCAAAACCTGGCGCAAAACCCCAATCGGTGCCCGCGCGCGGGTTTTTCTGAAGTACCAGCACCTTATTCGCGAACACATGGCCGAGCTGGCGGCGATGCTCACCGCCGAGCAGGGCAAAACCCTGGCGGACGCCGAAGGTGATGTGTTCCGTGGTTTGGAAGTGGTCGAGCACGCGGCCGGCATCGGCAACCTGCAGCTCGGCGAGCTGGCCAATAACGTGGCTGGCGGCGTTGACACCTACACGCTGCTGCAACCCTTGGGCGTATGCGCCGGCATCACGCCGTTCAACTTCCCGGCGATGATTCCGCTGTGGATGTTTCCCATGGCCATCGCCACCGGCAACACCTTCGTGCTCAAACCGTCCGAGCAAGACCCGATGGTGACCATGCGCCTGGCCGAATTGGCGATGCAGGCCGGTGTGCCGCCGGGCGTGCTGAATGTGGTGCATGGCGGTGCCGACGTAGTGAATCGGCTGTGCGATCACCCGGACATCAAGGCGGTGTCGTTCGTCGGTTCCACCCAAGTCGGCATCCACGTGTACAACCGCGCCACGCAAAACGGTAAACGCGCGCAATGCATGATGGGCGCCAAAAACCACGCCATCGTCATGCCCGATGCCAACCGCCAGCAGACGCTGAAGAACCTGGTGGGCGCGGCGTTTGGCGCGGCCGGGCAACGCTGTATGGCGCTGTCGACGGTGATTCTGGTCGGCGAAGCGCAAACCTGGCTGCCCGAGTTGGTGGAGCGCAGCAAAACCCTGAAGCTCAACGCCGGTACCGAAGCCGGCGCCGACCTCGGCCCGGTGGTGTCGTGTACCGCGCTGGAACGTATTCATGGCCTGATTGCTGCGGGCGTTGAGGAAGGCGCCACGCTGGCCTTGGATGGTCGCAACCCCACGGTCGCCGGCTATGAGCGCGGCAATTTCATCGCGCCGACGCTGTTCAGCGACGTATCGCCGACCATGCGAATTTACCGTGAGGAAATTTTCGGCCCGGTGCTTTGCGTGATGAATGCCGCGACGCTCGATGAGGCCATCGCCCTGATCAATGCCAACCCCAATGGCAACGGCACGGCCATCTTCACCCGCTCCGGCGCGGCGGCTCGGCATTTCCAGGAGGAGATCGACGTTGGCCAGGTGGGCATCAACGTACCGATCCCGGTGCCGGTGCCCATCTTCTCGTTCTCCGGTTCGCGCGCTTCCAAACTCGGCGACCTCGGCCCTTATGGCAAGCAAGTCGTGCAGTTCTATACGCAAACCAAAACCGTGACCCAACGCTGGTTCGATGAAGAGGACGTGGGCGCGGTCAACACCACCATCACCTTGAAGTAACCGTGGCGTAGAGCCAGTCCTACAAATCCAATAAGAGGGACGTTTATGAATATCGGTTTTATCGGCCTAGGCAATATGGGCGGGCCCATGGCCTTGAACCTGCTAAAGGCTGGCCATTCGCTGCAGGTGTTCGACCTGGTGCCGGCTTCCGTCCAGCGCCTCACCGAGGCCGGTGCGCAAGCGCTGGGCTCGCCCACTGAGATTGCCCGCAGCGACGTCGAGCTGATCATCACCATGCTCCCCGCCGCCCGCCATGTGAAAGCCGTGTACCTGGGCGACGACGGTTTGCTCGCCCATGTCGGCAACGGCGTGCGCCTGATCGACAGTTCAACCATCGACCCGATGACGGCGCGCGAGGTGGCTGCTGCCGCCAGCAAGCAAGGCAATCCGATGCTCGATGCACCGGTTTCTGGCGGCACGGGTGGCGCGGCGGCGGGCACGTTGACCTTTATGGTCGGCGGCAGCGCCAGCGATTTTGACCAGGCGCAACCGGTGCTCGCGGCCATGGGCAAAAACATCGTGCACTGCGGCGACGCGGGGAATGGCCAGGTGGCCAAAGTGGCGAACAACATGCTGCTGGGCATTTCCATGATTGGCGTCGCTGAGGCAATGAACCTCGGCGTAGCACTGGGCATGGACGCCAAGGTGCTCGCCGGCGTGATCAACACATCCAGCGGCCGCTGCTGGAGTTCGGACACCTACAACCCCTTCCCCGGCGTGCTGGAAACCGCCCCGGCCGCGCGCGGTTACAGCGGCGGTTTCGGCACCGACCTGATGCTCAAAGACCTCGGCCTGGCCACCGAAGCGGCCAAACAGGCGCAACAACCGGTGTTGCTCGGCGCCCTGGCGCAGCAGCTGTATCAAAGCTTCAGTGCCCAAGGCCATGGCGATCTGGATTTCTCCGCAATCATCAAGCTCTACAGCGGCAAAGCCTGAGCCCTCACCTTTTTTGACAGAGAACATTGCATGCACGACCTGGAACTGAGCGACGAACAACGCATGATCCGCGACATGGCGCGCGACTTCGCCCGCAGCGAAATCGCCCCACATTCCCAAGCCTGGGCCGAAGCCGGGTGGATTGACGACGCCGTGGTCGAAAAAATGGGCGAGCTGGGCTTGCTTGGCATGGTGGTGCCCGACGCCTGGGGCGGCTCGTTTACCGACTACGTGGCGTACGCCCTGGCCGTCGAGGAAATTTCCGCCGCCGACGGCGCCACCGGCACGCTGATGAGCGTGCACAACTCCGTGGGCTGTGGCCCGGTGCTCAACTACGGCAGCGAGGCGCAAAAACAAGCCTGGCTGCCGGCCCTGGCGAGCGGCGAGGCGATTGGCTGCTTCTGCCTGACCGAGCCCCACGCCGGCTCCGAGGCCAACAACCTGCGCACCCGTGCCGAGCTGAAAGACGACCAGTGGGTGCTTAACGGCGCCAAGCAATTTGTCAGCAACGGCAAGCGTGCCAAGCTCGCCATTGTGTTCGCCGTAACCGATCCGGAGCTGGGCAAGAAGGGCCTTTCGGCCTTCCTGGTGCCCACCGACAACCCGGGCTTTGTGGTGGATCGCAGCGAAAAGAAAATGGGCATCAAGGCTTCGGACACCTGCGCCGTCACCCTCAGTAACTGCGTCATCCCGCAGGCCAACCTGCTCGGCCAGCGCGGCAAAGGCCTGGCCATCGCGCTGTCCAATCTGGAGGGCGGCCGCATCGGCATCGCCGCTCAAGCGCTGGGCATCGCGCGTGCTGCCTTCGAGGCAGCGCTGGTTTACGCCCGTGAACGCGTGCAGTTTGGTCAGCCGATCATTGAGCACCAGAGCATCGCCAACAAACTGGCCGACATGCACACCCAACTCAACGCCAGCCGCTTGCTGATTCTCCACGCGGCACGGCTGAAGACGGCCGGGCATCCGTGCTTGTCCGAAGCCTCGCAAGCGAAATTGTTTGCCTCGGAGATGGCCGAGCGGGTGTGCTCTGATGCCATTCAGATTCATGGCGGCTATGGCTATTTGGAGGATTATCCCGTCGAGCGCTACTACCGCGATGCGCGCATTACGCAGATTTACGAGGGGTCAAGCGAAATCCAGCGGCTGCTGATTGCCCGTGAGTTAGCTCACTACGCCTTGTAAAGCAGAGCCAATTCACAGGCAAAAAAAGCCGCCCATTGCGCGGCGGCTGAGTGAACGCTGAACGTTCCATGGCATCCATGCTGACATTCCTTTGTTACTCGTTGCGTAGGCTGAAGCTACGTAATGACTTAAAAAAGAAACTGAGACTACTTACTGACTACCGCTATCGTGACTTTACGTACTGCTTTGCAACTCACTGTGAACACAGGTTTGGCGAAGCGTGTCGCCGGCGGTAATTAGGCACCGAGCGACCCTCGCTAAAAAATCAGAAGCGCCCTTGCAACCTGTAGGGAAACTCCACAAAAATGCTGTTTCCCCCGGTCTTGCAGGCGAACACCTACAGAACCTGGCGAGGTTCCTGCTGCCGATCCTGTTCCGCTCCAAACCCCGCCTCAGCTTCCAGCCGTTAAGGGCCTGTTGTGACTGCCGCTTCTACTTCCGTTCCGCTCAGCCCGGCGCAACTGCGCAAAATCCTCTTAGGCCTGCTGCTTGGCATTTTTCTCTCCGCGCTGGACCAAACCATCGTTGCCGTGGCGTTGCCGGAAATCGGGTCACAGTTGCCGGGCAGCGAAGTGCTGGCGTGGGTGGTGTCGGCCTACATGCTAGCCATGACCATTTCGACACCGTTCTTCGGCAAGCTCGGCGACCTGTTCGGCCGCCGCCGTTTGCTGCTGATTTCCATCAGCCTGTTCGTATTCGCCTCGGTGCTCTGCGCGCTGTCGCAAGACATGTGGCAACTGGTCGGCGCTCGGGCGCTGCAGGGCATTGGCGCCGGCGGCATGATCGCCACCATTCAGGCGCTGATTGGCGACCTCATCGCCCCGGCCGAACGCGGCCGCTACCAAGCGTGGTTCAGCGGCATGTTCGCCCTGGCCAGCCTGATCGGCCCACCGCTAGGCGGCCTGCTGAGCCAGCAACTGTCGTGGCGCTGGGTGTTTTGGGTCAACCTGCCAGTTGGCCTGCTGGCCATCTGGCTGAGCCAAAGCGCCTAGCCGGCTTAGCGGAGAAACGCCGCAAAGCCCGGCTCGACTATCTCGGTGGCCTGCTCTTGTTGATCGGCCTGGGTAGCCTGTTGCTGTTGATCACTCGCCTCGGCCAGGAGCGCCAGTGGCTGACCCTGGAAAACGCGGCCGGCCTGGGGATCGCACTGGTTGGCTTGCTGCTGTTCGTGCTGCAAGAGCGGCGCGCCAGCGAGCCGGTTATTCCTATGGAGTTGTTCCGTATCGGCCCGGTGCGGGCGGGCTGGTGTTTGCTGTTTTTTGCCAACTTCCAGGCGGTGGCGTTGGCCGTGTTGTTTCCCCTGCATGCTCACGCGCAGGGCGGGGCCAGCACCGGCGCCACGCAACTGATGGCCATCGCCATCGGCGCGCCGCTGGGGGCGTTTATTGGTGGGCGCATGAGTTCGTTGCTCGGTCGCTACAAGCCACTGATTCTCGCCGGCAACCTGCTGTTGCCCGCCGCGCTGGTGGCCTTGGCGTTCCTGCCGCCCGAACTGGATGTGCTCAGCCTTCCGCTATTGATGTGCTGCGGCGTGGCGCTGGGCCTGCAATTTCCCACCTCGATGGTGGCCGTACAAAGCGCGGCGCCGCTCAGCCATCTTGGCGTGGTAACGGCTGCGTGCGGGATGTTTCGCGGCCTTGGCGGTGCGCTGGGTGTCACGCTGCTGTCGAGCCTGCTCTGGCATCTGCTGCCCAGCGTCGACCCTGAGCACATCAGCGCCAGCCTCGGTCAGGTGGATAGCTCGCTCCTGCGCACTGCGTTCCGCGACTTGTTGCTGCTGGACGCCGCCATCGCCGCCATCCCGTTGTTGATTGCCCTGTGCATGGCCGACAAGCCCCTGCGGCACAAGGTAGAAGCCGATACCTGACGGCGACAATCCGCCCGCTGCTGGCGGAATCCGGCCACATTCCATTCAGCCTTTTCCCCACTTTCGCCCCGAAAGCCCCGTGCTGCGGCGCTCTGCCGCACCTGGCCCCGGTCTTGCTGTATGCCGTCTGGATAGCAAACTGGAAATGGTCAAACTGATGAAAAAGCTGTTGTTAACCCTCGTCTGCCTGCTCGTTGTTGGCTGCGCAAAAACCCCCGAACCCGAAAAAACTGTCGATGTGCTGCTGATTGGTGGCGGCATCATGAGCGCCAGCCTGGGCACTTACCTGAACGAACTGGAGCCGAGCTGGAGCATCGACATTTACGAGCGCATGGGCCAAGTCGCCGAGGAAAGCTCGAACCCCTGGAACAACGCAGGCACCGGCCACTCGGCCTTCTGCGAGCTGAACTACACGCCTGAAGTCGCCGACGGCAGCATCGACATCAGCAAAGCGGTGGCGATCAACGAGTCGTTCGAAATCTCCAAGCAGTTCTGGGCGTATCAGGTTGAGCAAAAAGTGCTCAACAATCCCAAGACATTTATCAGTAACGTGCCGCACATGAGCTTCGTATGGGGTGACGAAAATGTCGCCTACCTGCACAAACGTCACGCGGCCTTGCAGCACAGCTCGCTGTTTCGCGGCATGGAATATTCCGAAGACCCGGCGCAGATCAAACAGTGGATTCCGCTGGTCATGGACGGCCGCGCTGAAGGCCAGAAGTTAGCGGCCACGCGTATGCCGATTGGCACCGACGTCAACTTCGGCGAAATCACCCGCCAGCTGTTCGGCTCGCTGACCAATCGGCCTGGCGTGGCGCTGCACCTGCAACATGAAGTGCGCGACATTGTGCGCAACGACGACGGCACCTGGACCGTGGTGGTCGCCGACCTCGGCAACGCTGAACAACTGAAAAGCGTCAAAGCCAAATTCGTGTTTATCGGTGCCGGAGGCGGCGCGCTGAAGCTGCTGCAAAAATCCGGTATCGCCGAGGCAGACGGTTACGCGGGCTTCCCGGTCGGCGGCGAATTCCTGGTCACCAAGAACCCGGAAATCGTCGCTCAGCACCAAGCCAAGGTGTACGGCAAAGCCTCGGTGGGCTCGCCGCCGATGTCTGTTCCGCACTTGGACACCCGTGTGATCGATGGTCAGAAAGCGCTGCTGTTCGGCCCGTTCGCCACGTTCTCGACCAAGTTCCTCATCAACGGCTCGCTGTGGGACATGTTCAGCGCCATGACTTGGAACAATTTGATGCCCATGGCCAACGCCGGGTTGGATACCACCTCGCTGACCACCTACCTGGTCGGCCAACTGATGCTCAGCCAGGACGACCGCATGGCCGCCTTGCGCGAGTATTTCCCCGAAGCCAAAGACGCCGACTGGGAGCTGGTGCACGCCGGCCAGCGCGTGCAAATCATCAAAAAAGACCCGCAGTTGGGTGGCGTATTGCAGTTCGGCACCGAAGTGGTCAGCTCGGCAGACGGCAGCATCGCCGCCCTGCTCGGCGCCTCTCCTGGCGCCTCCACTGCCGCGCCGATCATGCTGTCGGTGCTGGAAAAAACCTTCAAAGACAAGGTCAAAACGCCCGAGTGGCAGGCCAAGCTGAAGGAGATCATTCCCTCGTACGGCAAGAAGCTGAACAACGACCTTGAGCTGACCAACGCCACGCGCGCCTGGAGCAGCGAACGTCTGCAACTGCCGTTCGTGCAGGTGCAGCCCGACAGCGACCCGATGGTCGACGCGCTCTAAGCGCACGCCCTGCCACGCGCCGGCTGCCCTGGCTGGCGCATGGCCTTGCGGTGCAACGCTTGCGCTTGCGAGGCCACCGGTTGAACGGCACACTGCCCGCTCGCAGGCACATCGCCGCCCCTACTGGAGACACCCATGCCTGTAATGGATACCGACAAACGTATGGCCGCCCGCGCCTTCATTCTGGGCCACGCCGACGCGCTGAGCTGCACGGTGTACCGTCTCGACGAAAGCGACCCGGAAGCTGAAGAAGAAGATCTGGGCGACGGCAAAGGTGCTGTTCGCCGGCCAGTTCACCGCGCCGGCCGAGTGGGATGCAGAAGCCCATGAAGACTTCTTTGGCGATGCCGACCCCGGTCTGTTCTTCAACGCCTACATCGAAAGCGAAGCCAAACCTGGCAGCAAAGCGCACTTCAGCGCCGAGATCGGCGACTACGTCGCGGCGCTGCCCGGCTTGGGCGAAGTGGTGATGTATTACGTGTATGACGCCGTAGAAGATGAAAGCGGCCGTTTGTGCGTGCTGATTCGCGACGAAGAACAGCCGGCGTAACGCCTAGACGGGCTTGTTGGAATCCTTCACGAAATCTTCACAATTGCTGCGCAATACTCGAGGCAGCTGAAGGCCCAGCCCCTATCTGCAAATAGCCCGCCTTACGCGGGCTTTTTGTTGTCTGCGATTTGAGGCAACGGCCATCGCGGCTAAAGCCGCTCCCACAGATAGCGGCGGCGGAGCAGGCTTGGGGGACCCTGCATCGGTTAAAACCGCTTAGTCACTGGCGGTTTAACGGCAGCCGGGTGGATTGCGTTCGGCGCGTTAACTCCTTAGAACAGTGAACCTGGTCCAACGCTTACGCACCGCACTCAAGGACGCCATTCATGTCTGTAGCCGACACCCTGAAACAACGCATCTCGGTGCGCGCCTTTCTCGACACGCCCGTGGATGCCGCCACCGTCCACGCCTTACTGGAAGACGCACGCTGGTCACCTTCTGGCGGCAACCTGCAACCGTGGAAAGTCATCGCCGTAGCGGGCGCGGAAAAAGACGCGCTGGAGCGTTTGGCCGTCGAAGCCATTATGAAAAACCCCAAGGGCGAGGTGGGCGAACACCCGATTTATCCCGAAGGGCTTCAAGACCCCTACCGGGCGCGGCGCTACAAAATTGGTGAAGACATGTACGGCGCTGCTGGGCATTCCCCGCCAAGACAAAGGCGCGCGGTTGAAGTGGATGTCGCGCAACTACCAATTTTTCGGCGCCCCGGTGGGCCTCTTCTTCGTTATCGACAAAGCCATGGGCAACGGGCAGTGGGCGCATGTCGGCATGTTTATGCAGTCGCTGGCGCTACTGGCTGAAGAGCGCGGCCTGGGCACCTGCATGCAGGAAGCCTGGGGCATGGCGCGCGACAGCCTGCACCGGCATTTCGAACTCCCCCGACAACGAAGTGGTGTATTGCGGCATGGCCCTGGGCTACCCGGACCGCGAAGCGACCGTCAACCAACTGCGCTCGGAGCGCGCGCCGGTTAACGAATTCGCTCAATTTCGTGGGTTTTGATTGGCACTGCACAACGCTTAAATCAGCGCTCGACATCTGAAAAACCCGCGAATTAGAATACTGTATATCCAAACAGTACAAGAGGTTTCGCACGATGTCGAAAGCTGCCGCCGCTCGCCAGCCGAGCCAGTACGAACTGCTGGCCACTCGCTTACAACGCATCATCAATTCCCCCGCCGCGCAGAAATCGAAAACCGCCCTGCTCTATAAAGCGCCGGACGAATCCGACGATGACTGGGCACAGGTGCTGGCTGAAATTGGCGAAACCGACAACGTCACCATCGCCTACCGCGACGATGGCGGCGTGCATTTGTTTTGGGTGGTGCAGCAGGACGATTGAAGTGCCAGGTCAGCAGCCAATCGTGGCCGCTAATTGGCCTGGCCTGGATTTCAGGCGCGCCTGCACCGAAGTAGGCAGATGGCTCCAGACCGTTAAACCTGCGCGCTTTTCTACTTCATCCACGCGGGTTTGATAGGTGCAGTAGCTGGCACCGCGCGGCGTGTCCTGCTCCATGATGAAGGCGGCGTAAAGACCCGCTTCAGGCGTTTTGCCGACAAAGATGATTTTCCAGTAGCCGCTGGGAATAGTGTGTGGCGTCGCCGTTCCCGGCAGCGTGCCGATGTAACGCTCATAGAGCGGGCCGGTCAGCACATGCACCTCATCGACGTTGGCCTGTTTACTCAGGCTACGCTCGCGATCCTCCAGCGCTGCCCACGCGCCTTGGTTGAGGTCCGACTTTTGCGGCGTGATGTTGGACAAGTAATTCAGCGTTTCCCAATCCGCCACGCCGCCCATCGAGGCCAGGTTCGCCTGATGGCCACGATCCACTTTCAGTGCGGCGCTCGCTCCGGTGTAGTCCTCCGGTGCCAGCGTCTGGCCCGCCGGGATATCGGGATCGATCCGCCAATTACGCGGGCGGTTGCTGGCGGGCGTGTCTTTGGTAATTCGGTAGGCCACCCAATTGGCGAACTTGGTTTCGCCATTATTGTTCAAGCTGTAGGCCGCTCTGTTGAGGGTCAGGGCGCTGCCACCCGCGGGGCAGCCAACCGCACAATGATCGACGATGGGCTCGGGAGAATTCTGCCCCGGCAGTTGAAGACCAGAAAACGACGAGCAGGCTGAAAAGAAAGGTAGGAGGCCGAAAAATAAAAAACTTAAACCGCACGGTTGTACGCATTGCAAGGCATCTCATCGACAACGCGCCAGCCTAATTGCGAGCGCGAACGCGGCCATTATCATGAAGCTGGCGGCAGTTATCACACGCGTGCGCTGTGCTCGCCCCGCCGAGATATTTTATAAATATCTTTTGAATCAGCCAGATAGCCAAAGCATTCATGATTGATGCGCGCTCTTTTGCCTGCGTCCAGGCGCGCATCGGAACGAAGGGGTGTGAATCTGCGAATTGCCGGTTACGAGAAAAGCGCCGCGCGGCTGCACGACGCTTTTCTTCGAGATGGTGCCGTTGAGAGGAATCGAACCCCCGACCTCCTGATTACGAATCAGGTAGGCAACTTAGGCAAATCAGGCTTATTCGGCCAGTTTTTGTACGTCAAACTCAGCGCCCCGGCCAGTTACTGCGTTGGGGTTGCTTAGTAAAAGTACGCTACTTTCGACGGCCCCCCCTATCTAATACGATACTCTCTGTATGGCTGGTATCGGCCAATAGCTGCCGGCCACCGACGGCAGAAATCAAAAAAGCGGACGTTTACAGTAGAAAAATAAATCCGTCCCCTTTTCCATACATGTGCAGTTTGGTTGGGGTCTGATGTGATCTAGGCAATCAACTGTGTGGAGCTTTTTCTTGAGTCACGCCGGTTCTGAAGGTACTTATCAAATCCTTGTACTTTTACTATTGGGGGAGCCACTACCATGCAAATCGTAGATACCTACCTTGGCGGCCTGCATCAGGTACTGCCGCCCGAAACTTTACAGGAACTCCTGTTGGCCGAAGGGCTTAAACCGCCAAAAACCAATTGATGTCGTGTTGAGTCCAAATGGTTTAGAGGCCGTTTTGGACTATCTGGAGAGAATAGAGTACGGGGTTTACTGCTAACGTCTGTCCTTCAGGGAACCTACGTAAAAACGTTGATCTTGCTTTTCGACGTCATTCGATCTGACGTGTCCTGGTAGGTTTCTCAGCAGCGCAATTTCGGAGCCAGGTCACAACAATCCAAGCGCCATGACTACTTCAGAAAGTCGGGGACCAAGTACCGCCCTCGGGTGAAATTACGTCGGAGAGCGAACTCTGTCTGATCGATACTTCCGGTGAGATCAGGCCCTATGTTGCCGAGCTTCTGAGCCATCAGGGACTACTCGCTCACATCGCTAGGCGCCCTGAATTTTTACTCATCGATATCGGTAAACCTCTTGCCTTTAGTTGAGAAACAATTTTAGCGGCCTTATCTTTAACCACTCTTTCGCGCACAAGAAAAAATAAAAAACCGGTAGCTCAGGCCAATCCATGCGTTGGCTCCTTGTGTATAACGATTAAGCTAAGGGGCGAGCTTTAGCTCGTCCCAGCGAATGGAATGAGCGACTTCATCGACTTGTTAGTTTTTGTTTGTTGCAAAAACTTTAAGTATATTGATATCGCTTACATCCGGCCCAAAATTTATTTTATTTCTATCGGATTCAATAATTGCAGAAACAAGAACGCCGCCCTGTTCGCTATTGCTAGCTATTGATGCAGGCTGGAAATAAAAATAGAGTTTTGGTTGTTTATTTATCCCATTTCGAGGAATCCATATTCCGCCGTCTTCGCCCTGATAAAAAGGTTGCTTTGATATTTTTTCTTCATGCGATGGCAGCTTTCCGCTTTTTGATGAGATGTATCTGCCAAATCACCCATAAGTAAGATTACGCAGTCCTATAGGGCCCCGGATAATATACACCTTCAGAATCTTCATATTCGGCGCGGTATTCGCCACCTGCAAGGCCCTCAAGCCATTTTACATTCGCTAAACCTTTTATTGCGGTAATGGTTGTGGTTTTCGGCAACACATACACGCTTGTATCATTCGCCGGCTTCAATCTTGATGGTGAAGTGGCGCAACCGCTTATAAATATAAAAAATAGCAGTGTTGTTATTTTGCACATGAAATTTACTCTCTTATTTTGAATTTAAACTAACTATAAATAGACACCACATGGTGTGATAACGCTTTCGCGAATTTGGCGGATAAGATTCTGGAGGCAACGCAGAAAACCGCTATAAAACGCGGGCTTGGTTCTTGGCGTGGGGGTATTGGAACGTTATACACCATGGCAATAAGTCCTTTTCTGCGAGGCGTCTAGCTCTGTTGAAGTTACTGCTGACGATAAAAAATAGCAATCACGACAAACTCAACCTTGAGAGACAAGCTTGCCTGCTCCAACCCATTACTTGCAACTCACAAAACCAACGCCACCCAACTGCACGCTAGAGATAAGGAAGGCTCATAGCCACTCCAAAAGCCTGCTATCGGCAGGTTAGCGACGACCGCACTGGCTAACCATCCTTGTCCTTCCACACGTGGAGGACTTTCCATGAACATCATCGCTACCAACAGCCGTAAGCCCTAGAACAAAGGAAAGTTGGTCGGGCAGAAAAACCCCGCTCCGGCCGAGGGATATCTGGGCCATCCGAGTAAGACTTCAAATTGCAGAACGAACCCGATCTGGCTCTGTTCGATCTGGCGATCGACAGCAAGCTTCGAGCCTGCGACTTAACCAAGCTCCGTGTGTGCGACGTTGCTCATGGCGAGCATGTGTCATCACGAGCAATGGTTATGCAGCAGAAAACGAGGCGACCAGTTCAGTTCGAGATTACTGAGCAAACACGGTCTGCTCGCGGCCTGGATACATCAAGCCCATCTCCGTAGCCAGGACTGCCTTTTCCCGAGCAGGCTGCATACCTCAGACCATCTATCCACTCGTCAATACGCTCGTATCGTCAAAAGCTGGGTAAAAGGCATTGGCCTCGATCCAGCCATGTATGGCACTCACACAATGAGACGTACGAAGGCATCGCTGATCTATCGCAGGACGAAGAACCTACGGGCGGTTCACTTCTGCTAGGCCATACGAAGCTGGAGAGCACCATTCGATATCTTGGGATTGAGGTCGATGACGCTCTGGAAATGGCGGAGCAGACTGAGGTCTGACCTTCTATTGCGACGGTCGAAGTCAGACCGTCGCTAACCGGCCAGAAGCTGACCCTCCCACGCCTGTTCCCGCAAACACTTAACGTCAGAATATCGCGGGTGAGGCACGATGTTTTTGATCCTGTCACGGTACATTTTCGGTAGAAGCCGATGCTCTAAAAGGTCTCCTCAATTCGTCAGAATGGGGCACGGACAAGGCTTTTTGCTAGCAACTGCGCGCGAACGTCACTTGGCGCTAGTATCTGTGCCCGACATTCATTTGAAGCCCAGCAAGCCTCGCCATGTACATCCTGAAAAAGGACCTACTCAACACCAGCCTTTCTGAAGAGAAGCGACAGTGGAGGCCTACGAGTGCTACCTCTATCAGCACAAAGACCACTTTCCCCCCAGCGCCTATGCCTTTGCCACGGCAACCTGGCATTACGACCCGCAACACCACCATTGTCCACACGACAGTTGGCTCGAAGGTGTAGTTATCACCGAGTTGAGCGAGGGACTGCGCAACGAGCAGAGAACACTTCAAATCAAAGCTGTGCTCCTAGGCGCATTCCATGATGGGCATCTAGAGATTCAATATCTGGACGTTCATAGCTATGAAATGCGCAACGACGCCGCGCACCAGGGCGACTGGCTGTATGACGAGTGAGGATTTCTGATGCTGGGCGAGTTATCCACGAGATTGAATGGGTGAATGGACGATGGCTGATTGAGTGTCGGGATATAAGCGTGAACTGGCGCGACGCGTCCAGGCCTAGGTAGTAAAACTGCCATTGTCGAGGGAAAGCTATAGGGCGATGGTTATGCGTTTTTAATGGCCGCTTCTAGCCGACTTCTGCCTGTCATGAACTGCAGTGATTGGCTGATAGTGAACGCACCAATACTGCAGCAGTAGTGTAAAAGCTCGGCAATCAGGGTTCTTGCTTGTTGGGCCTGACTGGCCAGCGGCTAAGAGTTTCGGTGCGGACTGATTGAATTAACTGCTCAGGGTAAGCGCGGCAGCCCGTTCGCTATAGTTCTGAGCAAAGCGGCACGCTGCGCTAAGTGCAAACGATGAGGCTTCCTCTGGCTTCAATAGCCCTTCCTGAAGACGACTACGGACTTCAAGAGCGATGCGGCTGGTTTCGGCAGAGGCACACTCTGAGATCAGATCGAACTTCTCCTGGGCGAGCTCTGAAGGAATTTGCAGCTTTCCTTGGCAGCCTACGAACACAAGCCAACTGCTAGTCTGGATATCTTCACGGTACTGCTGGGTCTTTGCAATTTTCGACATTTCCAATGCCGCAGGAGAAGCTGAACCCTCGGCATCTGTCGTGCAGCCTTGAAGCAATAAGGGCGCAAGCCGCAGGCAGGGCGATCCGTAAAATCCGTTTCATTCATCTCTCCTTATGGCTTTTCACCAGCTTACCCAATCGCCTTCATACGCCGCCATTTACAGCGAAGAAACTAACGAGTTATGGCAGCTACCGAGGAAGGGACGCCTCGGCGCTGTTTGTGTATTTTTTATAGGGCTATCTTGCCTTCTGTCCTTGCCCAGGCAAGAAGTGCGGCAGGGTCGGAAGACTTTGCTTTGTACCGGTTAGTTAGAGCGAAATTCAGCGCCCGCTCCACAAGCTCTTTTCCATACTCGCGCGGTGTTTTCGAAACAGAGGTAACAGTGAGAACCTCCTGAGCAATAAGGTCAGCTTGGAAATCAGTGCACTCTTTTACGGCTGTAAGTTCGGGAAAATCAATTGAGTGCCAATTCTTTTCTGCGTCTACGTGATGCTTTTCCATGCAACCATAGGACACCAAAGCCAAGGCAGTAAAATCGTCCTCCATGTACTTAGGATCCCCGCTCAATAAGGCATCGAGACGATCTTCTTCAGCCGAAATTGGTGCTGCGGCAGCGCTGACGACTGGATCCACCGTTTCTCGATCAGGCAAAACTGGCCATTTATTTTCGTCGGTATCTTTTACGAATAGCGATTAGCGCTTCTGGCGTGAGCGCAGCGGCTTTGTCATTGTGATTCTGCGCAAACTGGACAGAAGCACTGATAGCAAACGATGACATTTCCTCTAGTTTTAGCAGCCCTTCATCAATACGGCTATTGGCCTCGACACTAATAGCGTCGAATTGGTCCCGTTCGCACTTCAATAACTTCGCCAGATTCTCATCAACGAGCGCGGGATTTATTTGCAGCTTGCCTTCGCAGCCAATGAAAAGGAGCCCAATGCTAGTGTGTATGTCTTCTCGAAATTGCGGACTGCCTGCGACTCGATCAACAGCCGACTGTTCGGGGGCCGGCGCCGAGCACCCCAAAAGAGATGCAGCAGTAGAAGCTGCAATTAGCGCAATCGTCAAAATCCGTTTCATTTACTGCTCCAATGGGAAGGGTTGCCCCTACCGAGGCACGGCCGACGGGTCGCGGTTCTCATTTTCGTAGCGCGCTATTTTCCCTTGCAGACTTGCCCAAGCGAGAAGCGCGGTGGGGTCGTAGGCCTTGGCCTTATCGCTGTAACTCATCGCAAAATTCAGCGAACGATCAACAAGCGCTTTGCCATATTCGGAGGAGTTTTCTTACCCACGGATTCAATCGTTAGGACATCCCTAGCTATGACCTCCGCCTGATGATTAGCGCAGCTCTGGACGGCTTCACGCTCTGGGAAATCATTCGCCGTCCAATATTCCTCGGGGTCTAGATCGTTCTGCGAGAGGCAACCGTGAGCAACCAAAACCAGATAGGTATACCTGTCCTCAGTGAGCTGAGGATCCGCATCGAATGCGGCAACATATCGATCTACCGCGGCTGATAATTCTGCGGGATCCTCGACACCTGAAAATCCGCCGACCCCTTTTGACCAGCTACACACCCAGCCAGAAAAGCCGCGATGGGTAGCAATGCCGCGCCAAGGGTCAAAATCCGTTTCATCTGCCGCTCCTTCTGATTCTCCCGCCAGCTTACCCATCGCCTACATACGCCGCCACCTTACCGGTTGGACCTTGCGGAAGACTCTTCCGGACAGGGTGGCGACCTATGCACGCAATCCGGAGGACAAGCACGACGACTGCGGGATGGTTCCTCAGCCTCTACACCATCGCCACGCTGTTCCTGGTGGCTGCAAAGCTTCCCGACTCCATCGACTGGGGCTGGATGGCCTGCGCGCTTCCCCTGCCTGGGGCGCCATCGGCGTCAACCAGGTGGTTCAGTTGGCCGACCACCGCGGTTGGCTCAAACGCGTCCCCACCCATCCAAGCGAGCACAACCTATGAATCTGTTTGATCGCATCGCCGACCTCAACAGCCTGCTGAACGCCCGCCGGCGCAACGCACAAAAGCACCAGCTCCCGGCACGCCCTGCCCAGGTTTACGCCCAAGGCGGTATCTACGAAGTGCGCGACCTCGAAACCGGGCACGTGATCGACACCTTCAATACCTACAGCGAAGCACTCACCCTGGCTGACCAGACGGAGCGCGGGGAGCTCTGCGCATGATGGACCAGGCAGCCATCCAGATTAAAGGCGAGGCTTCTGCGCAGTTGGCGGACGCCGTAGCTCAGTTCCTCGCTGGCGGTGGAACGATTCAAGAAGCACCACCACCGGAGTACCGGCCAAAGCCCGCCATCTGAAACGTCGCGGCATCACCGACACACCTGGTACGAGAGCTGAAAAACAGGACGCCTCTGGCCACAGGTCCGAATCGATGATGGACGTTTATGACCCACAGCAAGCCGATGGTGGACCCATCAGCGGAGTGACTTTAGTACGTGCTTTAGTACGTTTTGCCGGTTTTCCGGGGTGACGATGCCCCGGAAATACTGGTGCCGTTGAGAGGAATCGAACCCCCGACCTCCTGATTACGAATCAGATGCTCTACCGACTGAGCTACAACGGCGTACACGTGAGGAATTCTAGAACAGCCCCGAGAATCGGGGCGAGGCGTTATTTGGGCAGTTCGATGCGGTCGGCGTGAATAACCAACTCGCCCTGTTTGTACAACGCGCCGATGGCTTTTTTGAAGTTGCCTTTGCTGACGCCAAACAGCCCGGCGATGGTTTCTGGTGCGCTCTTGTCGCTTACTGCCAGCACGCCGCCACTTTCGCGCAGTTTGTTGAGGATCTGCTCATGCAGCCCAACTGCGGCTTCTTTGCCGACCGGTTGCAGGCTCAGGCTGATTTTGCCGTCGGGGCGAATTTCTTTGATAAAGCCCTGTTCCTGCTTGCCAGCGCGCAAAAACTTGAACACTTCGTTCTTATGAATCAGGCCCCAGTGCTGGTTGTTGATGATGGCTTTGAAGCCCATGTCGGTGGATTCAGCCACCAACAAATCAACGGCCTGGCCAACCTTGTAGGCGGCGGGCGTGTTGTCGAGGTAACGGTCCAGGCGGGCGGTGGCGGTGATGCGGCGGGTGTGTTTGTCGAGGTAGACGTGCACCACACAATAGTCGCCGGCTTGCAGTGTGCGTTTTTCTTCGGAGTACGGCAGCAGCAGGTCTTTGGATAAGCCCCAGTCCAGGAAGATGCCAATACTGTTGACCTCTTTTTCACCTTCAAACTGGCGAATTCGCCGACCTGCACTTTCGGCTTTTCGTTGGTGGCGATGAGTTTGTCGTCGCTGTCCAGATAGATGAAGACGTTCAGCCAGTCTTCCACTTCGGTCGGCGTGTCTTTGGGAATGTAGCGGTTGGGCAGCAGAATCTCGCCGTCGGCGCCGCCGTCCAGGTAGAGGCCGAAGTTGGTGTGTTTAACCACCTGCAAACTGTTGAAACGTCCGATCAAAGCCATGTGCAACTGCCCTCGTTGCGTGGCCGGCATTCACCCGAAGCACGCCGCCAACAGTGACGGCCAGGCGCCATTGCCGGATAATCCGCCGCCGATGCTCGCCCCTGGCCGGCGGCATTTTCCCTTTTGATAACGAGCGGCCCATGACCAGCGAAAAACAGCACAACGCGCTTCACGGCGTCACCCTGGAAGCCATCGTGACGGCGTTGGCGGCGCATTACGGATGGGGAAAAGCTCGGCGAGCTGGATCGCCATTCGCTGTTTTCAGAGCGAACCCAGCGTGAAGTCGAGTCTGAAATTTCTTCGTAAAACCCCGTGGGCACGCGAAAAAGTAGAAGCGCTGTACGTGCGGCACGCGGCTGCACCTGACCGACGGTGCTTCGCCAGAGCCGCCCTCGATACCGGCCGTTTTTAAGGATTTAAAGGGCTTAAGTTAATTCAACGGCGCGCCGGAAATTCACCCGAACGAGAATTCAGCGTTATTTAGCCGGGCCAGGGCCGCTCATTTTGTGTACAATGCCTGGCCAAATTACTGTTGACAGGTTAAATGGCCGCCATGCGCGTTAAAGCATCCGAAATGAAGAAAAAAGCCCCTCCTGCCGTTGGAAACTCACAGCTCGATCGACGATGCAGTGACGGCATTCCTGAAAGCTGGTGGCCAGATTCAGGAAATTCCAAAAGGTGTTAGCGGTGGCAGTGTTCGCCCCGTCGCGCCATATCACCCTCGGTAAAAAATAAGTCTTTCGCTATTGCTGCTGTTCTTGGCGCTTTGTTTGTCATTCTTGAATGAAAGCGCTCGAACAGCTGTAGTACCCGCCCCGCTCCCCTCGCTGTCCGTCTGACCCCTTCTCGTTTTTCGCCCCGCTACACCACTGCTCACACATTCGCCCCGCCGCTGCAGAACAAGCTTCTGGCCTCACGCATAGAGATGTTTCAGAATCGTGACAACGCGGTCGCCGCTCTCGCTCTAGTTTCTTAGTTGCTTTGCCGACTGGCTTGGATTCTCTCTGCCTTATCTCAGGAGCTCCTGTGCGCATTTCCAGCCCCTGGCTGCAGCACCCCGCTTACACATTTCTCGCTCGCGGTTTCCTTCTGCTTGCTGTGCCACTGCTGGCGCGCTATTGCCTTGGCTGGTCGAACGGTTTCGGCTATTTGTCGGACCTGGCCATTGGTTCGCTGCTGATCGTGTTGCTGCACAACCGGCCATTGTGGCTGGCGCTGCCGGTATTGCTGGTGTGGAGCGTCTTTACCCTGAGCACCGCTGAACTGGTGGGCGCCGTCGGCCGCATGCCGGAGGTCAGCGATCTGCAATACCTCACCGACCCACAGTTCGTCGGCCACTCCACCCAAGGCGGCGGCCTTACCTATCCCTTGCTCGGCATTGGTCTGGCGCTAGGCCTTTTGCGAATCTGCTTATCCGTCGGCAAAAGAACGCCCGCCGTCTGCCCTTTTATAGCTACGCCCTGCCCCTCGCTTTCGCGGCGCTGCACGCCGGCGGTCAATATGTGACGCCCAGTGAGGCGGTGCAGTGGAAGCAATTCAACCTGCCGCACAAACTGCTGGCCGAAGGGTTCAACAGTGGCCAGATGCGCCTGGAAGCCTGGCTGGATAACGACGACCCCGAAACCAAGCCCGACATCGCCGGCCTCAGCCAGCTCGATCTCAAGGGCACCAAGCTGTTCGCCGGCAAAGGCCAGGCGAAAAACGTGCTGATCGTGACGCTCGAAGGCATCCCCGGCGCGTACCTCGCCACCAATCGCCAGGCGTTGCACAGCAGTTATCAAGAGGATTTGATGCCGCGTCTGAGCCAGTGGGCCGACCGCGCAATGAACACGCCCGACTATGTTCTACACAGCCACCAGACCATTCGCGGCCTGTACGCGATGTTGTGCGGCGACTACAGCAAGCTCGACAGCGGCACGCCCAAAGGCGTGGAACTGCTCAATAGCAGCACCCGTAACCTGCAATGCCTGCTGCGCAGCTGCGCGACCAAGGCATGCGCACCACCTTTCTGCAAGGCGCCGGCCTGCGCTTTATGGCCAAAGACAAAAATCATGCCGCACATGGGCTTCGAGCAAACGCGTGGCCGCAGTTGGTTCAAGAACAAGCCGTACCTGGAATTCCCCTGGGGCATGGACGACAAGGCGTATTTCGAAGGCGCGCTGAAACAGGTGGCCGAGCTTCGCCAGTCGAAAAAACCTTGATGCTCACGCTGCTCACCGTTGGCACTCACCAGCCCTACTCGGCGCCGCAGGATTACCTGGACCGCTACCCCAGCGCCAAACAAGCCGCCATCGGTTACCTGGACGATGCCGTCGCCGACTTCCTCGCCGCGCTGGAAAAACAGGGCGTGCTCAAGGACACCCTGGTGATCGTTACCTCAGACGAGTCTCACGGCATCGAGGACGTCCGGCTTGCCTCGGCGTGGGGCTTCAATCTTATTCTCGCCCTCGAACAAAGCCAGTTGCCACGGCTGAAACAGGGCGTGTACGGGCACGTCGACCTCACCGCCTCGGTGCTCGATTACTTCGACTTTCAGGTGCCGCCAAACCTCACCGGCCGTTCGCTGTTTCGCGACTACAGCACCGGGCGCGAGATTCTGTCGTACACCAACGGCTTGCTGCGCCAGCACGACGGCAAAGGCACGTTTACCGAATGCGACTTTCAGCAAATTTGTCGGCGCTACGCCAGTGAAGGCTTTATCGCTGACCAGGCCCGCTACCTGGGCCGTGTGGGCGGCAAACAGGCGCGGCTGGTCAGCGAGCGCGCGGGCCTGCTGGATCAGTCGCTGAGCAACGGCCAGATCGGCCAGCAATACCAGTTCGCCAATAACGAACGAATTCGCCTGAAGGCCGAGGCCAAGGACGACTGGGCCGACAACCTGATCGGCGCCCAATATCTGGAACTGCCGCAAGGCACCCGCACGCGGGTAAACGTCACCATTCGCGCGGTGCGCATGGCCAAGCAAGGCGCCAAGCTGCTGCTCAAAACCAAGGAATTCGATCGCGATGTGGCCGGGCTGATTCCCGAGCTGCCGGCGCTCAAGGCTGGGCAAACGCTAAACCTGAGCTTCGGCTTCGACAACCTCGAAACCCGCAAGGCCTTCTCCTTTCACCTGCTGGGCGAAGGCCAAGGCGCCATCGAAATTACCGACTTCAGTGTGGTGACCGAACCGTTGCTCGCCGCCGACATGCTCGATTTGGAGAAAACCGAGGAAAGCGCCCAGGCCGACAGCAGCGCGCCTGAAGAGGCGCTCGACGAGCCCGTCGACCTGTAACGCGGGTTACTCCACCAAGCCGATGCGCACCAGACTGCCCGTGTCGGCATCGGTCAGCACATACAAGAAGCCGTCCGGCCCCTGGCGCACGTCGCGAATGCGGCCGAGTTTGTCTTTCAGCAAACGCTCTTCGTGCACCACGTCATTGCCTTTCAGCTCCAGGCGAATCAGTGACTGGTCGGCTAGCGCGCCAATAAACAGATTGTGCTGCCAGCCGGCAAAACGCTCGGCGTTGTAAAACGCCATGCCGCTCACGGCCGGCGATTTTTCCCAGACATGCTGGGGCGGCTCGGTGCCCGGCGCGGTTTTGCCCTTGGCCTCGCGAATCGGCAGCAGGGTGTAATCGATGCCATGGGTTGCCAGGGGCCAGCCATAGTTTTTGCCGGGCTGGGGAATATTGATTTCATCGCCGCCGCGCGGGCCGTGCTCGTGCAGCCACAGTGCGTCAGTCCAGGGATTGAGCGCCGCGCCCTGAGCGTTGCGGTGGCCGTAGGACCAAATTTCCCCACGCGCGCCTGGCTTACCTACAAACGGGTTGTCGGCCGGAATGCTGCCATCCAGGTTCAGGCGCACCACTTTGCCTTGCAGCTTGTCGAGGTCCTGAGCCGCCGTGCGCTGGTAATTTTCGCCAAGGGTTACGAACAAATGACCTTCGCCATCGAACACCAAGCGCGCGCCGTAGTGGTTACCGGTAGACAGCTTCGGCGCTTGGCGAAAAATCACCTCAAAGCCTTCCAGGCTTTTACCGTCGGCAGCCAATTTACCCCGCCCCACGGCGGTGCCGCCCAGGTTGTCGTCGCCCTCTTCGGCGTAGGCCAGGTAAACCCAACGGTCATCCGCGAAGCTGGGTGACAGGGCAACATCCAGCAATCCCCCCTGCCCACGGCTATAAACCTGGGGCACACCGCTAACCTGCGATGAACCGGTGAAATCGGCTGCCACCAAGCGCAACTGTCCAGACCGCTCGGTGATTAGCAACTGGCCATCGGGCAAAAACGCCATGCCCCAGGGATGGCGCAAATCGTTGAGTAGGTATTGCACCTGCACGGTGCCGCGTTCGCTGCTCTGCTGAAAATCTTCTTCGGCTTGCGCTGCACCGCCCAACACCGACAACCCCACCACTGCTAACGCTTTGAACAGCATCGTCCGTTCTCCAGGCTTGAAATCGAGTGGGCAAAAGACTGGCAAAAAAAACGCCGGCGCAGCTGTTTGCAATTGCAACGGAAACTACAGCCGAGGGCCTCCGCAGACCTCAATAGTCCGCATATTTGCGCTCAATCTCCTCGTATTCACCCGTGCGGCGTATGGTGGCCAACCCGTGATTGAAGGCATCGCGTTGGCGCTGCAAACGGAAACCTGCCTTGTAAGCGGTGGGCGGGAATAGCTCGTACCACGTCAGCGGCTGGGTGATGTCCACCTGGCCGAGCACGTCGCGGTTGAAGTAACGAATCACCTTGAGGTCGCCAATAATTACGTCGATACGGCCGCTATAGAGCAACCGATTACGCGTGACCTGCTGCGATTCCTCACGGTAATTGGGATGGTCTTTCATGGCGGCGGCGTACTCGGGGCCGAGCAGAAAGCGCGCCCGCTGAAAGGCACTGACCGAATAACCGCGCAGGTCATTAATGCTGTGCAACTGCACCTTGCGCGAACTCAGCGCCACCGCCGTGTTGTGGTAATAAATGTAGGTATCGGAGTAGTACGCCGCCACGCCGCTCAGTTCATTGGTGGTGGTTATGCAGTCCAGCTCGCCGTGGGCCAGCATCAAATGCAGGCGTTCCATGGGCGCAAAGTAAGGCTGCATTTCATAGCCGGCGCGGCGCAACGCCGCTTCCACCACTTCGTACTCCAAGCCGCGGCGTTCGACCTCGAACACATACGGCGGCTTGTTCAACCCAAAGCCAACACGCAGCGGCTCCGCGTGCGCGGCCACCGCCATAATCACGAGCGACACCAAGGCCCACAGTCGGCAAAACATGCGACCTCCCGGGTTTGTCGGCGTGTTGCTCAAGCATAGCGCGCCCAGCCCGCGTTGCCTGGCATAACGTGGCCTGAACCAATGCCGCCAGGGCGACTCACAGCCCTACTTCGATCTGCCATGGAACCCTATCGATGCGCGCCCTTCCCCTCGCTGGTTTGACCCTGTCGCTGCTCGTCACCGCCCTGCCCGCTAACGCCGCCGACCCGCTGCGCCTGGTGCATCTGCAACGCTGTGGCGATGTGTTGAGCGATGCTCAGCAGTTCTGCCTGAATGCCCAGGGGCTGCAAACCGGCGCTGTGCACGTCATGTTCGGCGGCGAGGCGCTGCCCGAAAGCGTGGTGCAACGCGACGGGCAGCACGTGCAAGTGCAACTGAGCGGCGAACGCTACAAAAGCGCGCCGGTGTGGCTGGAGCAGCAGGGCCAAGCGAGTAATCCGGTGTGGCTGTCGCTGAACCGAAGCCACGTGGTCGCCGCCAAGAAAGACGAAGTGACGAAGAACATGGATGGCCTGACCACGTACATCAACCTAGTCAGCCTGATCATCGAGGAAGACACCGACGGCCTGAGCATGGCCCGGGAATTGGCCAAAAAATACGGTGCAGAAGTGGTCGGCGCCATCCCACCGCTCAATACCTACCAGCTCCGTTTGCCGGCGAAAAACCTGATGGAGCGCGATGCCTTGATTTTGCGTCTCGGCACGGAAGTCAGCGTCGACGCGGTGGTGATCGAGGAGTCCGCTGCCGAAGAAGGCGAAAACGAAAACCTGGCCGACGACCTCGCCGCCGGCAAACAAGCGCCTGAAGAAAAACCGAGCGGTGATGAGTGGGCCGCCAACCGTTTTCTAGACGCGGTGAATTACTACCAGCGGCGCATTCCATCCAAGAACAAACCGATGCCGGTGGCACCCGTCCGCATCGGCATCATCGAACGCAATGTCGACTTCGATACTGCCGACTTTGCGGATTACCTCGGCGCGGCGACTCGTGACGACGGCAAGCCGCACACCCGCGTGTACGCCCGCGACGCCAGCAAGCCCGATGGCCACGGCACCACCGTGACCGGCATTCTCGCTGCGCGCTGGGACAAGGGCGGCAACACCGGCTTTCTGCGCGGGCTCGACGGCGCCGGGCCGGGCTTTGAAGTGATTGTGGAGCGCAACTCCGACGCAGGCATTACCGCCAACATCGCCGCCTCGGTGAACCTGGTGGAAGACGGCGTGCGCGTGCTGAATTGGAGCTGGGGCATTCACCGCGTCGGCGCAAAAAACATCCAAGGCGACGAGGTGGATTCGCTGGTGCGCTCTGGCCTGGCCATGAACGGCTACGAGGAACTGCTGGAAGAATTTTTCCTCTGGCTGCGCGCCAAGCACCCGGATGTGATCGTGGTGAATTCCGCTGGCAACGGTTCGTCATTCTCCGGCGCCGACGAATACCGCCTGCCCTCTTCGTTTATTACCGATCAACTGTTCGTCGTCGGCGGCCACCAGCGCAGCGAGCGCCAAGACGTAGCCGTGGACGATCCGGCCTATGTGGTCAAACGCAGTTCGTCCAACAGCGACATGCGCGTCGACATCACCGCCGCCGCCTGCGCCCACGCCTCCACGGGAGCGGCCGATGCGCCAGGCGATGCCCATTGCGGCACCTCGTATGCCACGCCGATGGTCACCGGCATCGTTGCTGCGGTGCTGTCGATCAACCCGCAGCTGCACCCCGAACAGGTGCGCATGCTGCTGCGTCGCAGCGCCATGACCATCGGCGAAGAATTCGACTTCGAGCCCGCCGATGCCGAAGACCTGACCGCCCCAATTCCTGCCCTCCGAGCGCAACTACGATCTCAACAACAAAGACGTCGGCCGCTCGGCCCGGCTAGACATGCAAAAGGCGCTCGACCTAGCCGTAAAAAGCCGTGATCGCGTGCGCTGAAGCAGCGAGGCTTCAAGGCAGCTAGACTGCTGCGTCCGTTTAACTGCCAGGAGATCGACATGCTCAAAGCTCAATACCAAACCCGCAGCAAAGTGCCGCATGAGGTGATCGAAGCCGTTGAACTGCAACTGCCGGCGCCTGGCGCCGGGCAGGTGCGCGTCAAAGTGCTGGCCGCGCCGATCAACCCCTCGACGTGCTCACCCTCACTGGCGAATACGGCATGCTGCCGCCGTTGCCCGCCATTGGCGGCAACGAAGGCGTGGGCAAGGTCGAGGAATTGGGCGCCACTGTGAGCAACCTCAGCGTCGGCCAAATCGTCTTGCTGCCGGTTGGCAGCGGTACCTGGGTCACGCACCTGAACGCCGACGCCAGCAAGCTCATCCCGCTGCCAGACGCCGATCCGCAACAGCTGGCGATGCTCACCGTCAACCCACCCACTGCCTCGTTGCTGCTGAGCCAGTTTGTAGATTTGCAGCCAGGCGAATGGTTGATTCAGAACGCCGCCAACTCCGGCGTTGGCAGCTACATCATGCAGTTGGCCAAGTTGCGCGGTTTTAAAACCGTCAACGTGGTGCGCCGTGACTCAGCCGTAGCCGCCACCCAGCAAGACGGCGGCGACGTGGTTCTGGTCGACGGCCCGGACCTGGCCAAGCGCGTTCGCGAAGCCACCGGCAGCGCCACCCTGCGTCTGGCCATCGACGCCGTGGGCGGCGCCGCCACCGACCACCTCGCCGCGTGCCTGGGCGAAGGCGGCGTGGTGGTGAACTACGGAATGATGAGCGGCGAACCGTGCCAGGTATCGCCGTCGGCCATCGTTTTCCGCGACGTCAGCCTGCGCGGTTTCTGGCTGGCGAAATGGTTCCGCAGCGCCAGTCAGGCTGATCAGGGCAAGGTGTTCGGAGAGTTGGTGCAGTTGATCGCCAGCGGCAAATTGAAAACCCGCATTGCGGCGACGTACGACGTGAGTCAGATCAAGGACGCGGTGAAGGCGGCGGCGAGTGGCGAGCGTGAGGGGAAGATTTTGGTGGTGCCGAAGTAGTTGCTTTGGGGAATTCGCGGCTTATTCGCGACCACGGATTCCTGAACCATTCTGGATCCCGAATCGCCGGACCGCCGCCTACGCGGGGATGACGGTGGTGTGTAGGAGTGCGGCGTATCCCGCCTCTACACCGTCATTCCCGCGTAGGCGGTGGACCGCCTCTTCGGGATCCAGAATCTCAAGGTGCAAAACAGCATCGCGGCTAAAGCCGCTCCCACAGAAACTGCGGTGTGCAGCGATTACTCGGCAGCCGGCGCTTCCGGCTTTTTGCGCTTCAACGGCGCCATGCCATCGCCACTCACCAATGAGCTCTTCGGCTTATTGGCGGTTTTGCGTTTGCTTGGCGCTTTGGCGACTGCCTTCTTGTCGGTCTTCTTGTCGGTCTTTTTCTTCTTCACGCCGACCGCTTTGCCCGAGGCTTTGACCTTTTTCGGGCCGCCGTAGGTGCCTTTCAATTCCTTGACCACGCGGCGCTCGAAGCTCTGTTTCAGGTAGCGTTCGATGCTGGACATCAGGTTCCAGTCGCCGTGGCAGATCAGCGAAATCGCCAAGCCTTCGTTACCGGCACGCCCGGTGCGGCCGATGCGGTGAACATATTCGTCGCCACTGCGCGGCATGTCGTAGTTGATAACCAGGTCGAGGCCATCCACGTCCAAGCCACGGGCGGCTACATCGGTGGCGACCAGAATTTTCACGCCGCCCTGTTTGAGGCGGTCGATGGCCAGCTTGCGGTCTTTCTGATCTTTCTCGCCGTGCAGCACGAACACCTTGTGCTCCGCTGCAACCAGGCGGCCGTAGAGGCGGTCTGCGGCGACGCGGGTGTTGGTGAAGATGATCGCTTTTTGGTACGTCTCGTTGGCCAGCAACCAGAACACCAATTGCTCTTTATGCTGGTTGTGGTCGGCGGTGATGATCTGCTGACGCACGCCGTCGCTCAGTTGGCTGACGGCGTTGAGTTGCAGGTGCTGCGGGTCTTTGAGTACCGAGGCGACCATCTCGCGCAAGCCGTTGCCGCCGCTGGTAGCGGAGAACAGCATGGTTTGGTGCGCGCCTTTGCACTCGCCTGCCAGGCGCTGCACGTCTTCGGCAAAGCCCATGTCGAGCATGCGGTCGGCTTCGTCCAGCACCAGCACTTCCACAGCCTTGAGGTCGAGGTTGCCGGCGTTCAGTTGTTCGAGCAGACGGCCCGGCGTGCCGATAAGGATGTCCGGCACTTTGCGCAGCATGGCGGCTTGTACTTTGAAGTCTTCACCGCCGGTGATCAGGCCGGATTTGATAAAGGTGAATTGCGAGAAGCGCTCCACTTCCTTCAACGTCTGCTGCGCCAACTCGCGGGTTGGCAGCAGGATGAGTGCGCGAATTACGACGCGGGGTTTGGCGTCGCCCATCAGGCGATTGAGCATTGGCAGCACGAACGCAGCGGTTTTGCCGCTGCCGGTTTGCGCGGTAACCCGCAGGTCTTTCCCTTCCAGCGCCGGCGGAATGGCCGCGACTTGTACCGGGGTGGGCTCGACAAACTTCAGCTCGGCCACGGCTTTAAGCAGGCGTTCATGCAGGGCGAATTGGGAAAACACAGGGGCTACCTCGGCGAAGATCACTAAACAGCCGCATAGGTTACCGGTTGTTGCCCCGGAACGCCCGCAGTCTGTGCAGGCGGTCGACCGCAGGCGCGCCGTTTCGCCCCAGTTAAAGCGGCTGTCGGCCCTGCTTGCGCAGCACGTGAATGCTGTCCCAGGCAGTTAGCACAATGGCCAACCAAATGGGCAGATACGTCCACAACTGCGCCGGGTTGAAGGTCTCGCCAAGAAACAACAAGGTCACCGCAAACAGCAATGCCGGCTCCAGGTAACTGAGAATGCCGAACACGCCCAGCGGCAATAGCCGGCTGGAGGCCATCATCGCGGCAAAGGCCAGCGTGCCCAGCAAGCCGATGCCAGGCAGCAGCCACCACATTTGCGGGGCTTGGGTGAACAAGTTATCCGGGCCGTAGGCAACGATCAGCCAAACCGCCACTGGCGCCAGCACGAGCATTTCCAGAATAAAACCGGACAGCGAGTCCAGACGCATCCAGCGGCGCAGCATGAAATACGGTGGGTAGCCCAGCGCGGTCACCAGCGTGGCCCAGGAAAACGCGCGGGTCAGCCACAACTCATGCAGCACGCCCAACAGCGCCAGGCCGACGGCGATGCCTTGCAATGGGCTTAATCGTTCGCGGTAAAACACGCGCCCCACCAGCACCATCGCCAGCGGCAGCAGGAAGTAGCCAAGCGTCACTTCCAGCATCATGCCCTGCAGGGGCGCCCAGAGAAAAAGTCCCCATTGGATGCCGATCAGTGCCGCCGCCACGGGCAAGGCCAGCACCAGCAGCGGCTCGCGGTGTAGACGTTGCAGCGCGCCGAGCAACAGCCCCCATTGCCGCGACAGCGCCACCAACAACAACACCATCGGAATGGACCACAGCACGCGTTGGGCGAAAATCTGAATGCCATCGAGCGGCGCCAGCTGGTTCACGTAGCCTGGCATAAAGGCGAACAACACCGATGCCAGCACCGACAGCGCCACCCCGCGACCGGACAACCTCATGCCTTTCCCCACCCCAATAAATAGCCGGCGACCTTAGCGCGGTTGCCGGATTGTGTCTTGAGGGTAGAGGAGAAAATTCAGCGTCAGCGAGACAGAAGCGCGGTCCAGTTGTGCGTGGGCGACAGCGATAACCGACCGCCCCGCTTTAAAGCTGCGCCAGGCCGACCGGCTGGCGATGCTCAGCCAGATATGGCAACACGGCGGCCAGCAACGGTGCTTTGAAGGCTTCCTGGAAGCGGTGGGCCAGCCCCGGAATCAGCTTCAACTGCGCGCCCTTGATATGCGCCGCCACATGCACGCCATGCATCACCGGCAACAGCGGATCAGCGGTGCCGTGCACCACCAGGGTCGGCACCCGCAGGCGATCCAGCAACGCCACGCGGCTCGGTTCGGCGAGGATGGCGAGAATCTGCCGCTGCACGCCGGCCGGGTTGAATGCGCGGTCGTAGGCCACGGCGGCCTGTTCTTTGAGCAAGGCGCGGTCGTCGTGCACCGTCGGGCTGCCCAGCGCGGCGAGCAAGTCGGCCTGTTGCTCGATGGCGACCTCTCGGTTCGGCGCTTCACGGCGGGCCAACAAGGCCAGCAACGCCGGCTTGGGCTCCGGCAATCCCTGGGCGCCCGAGCTGGTCATGATCAGCGTAAGACTGGCGACCCGATCAGGCGCCATGTCGGCCATGTGCTGGGCAATCATGCCGCCCATGCTCGCGCCCAACACATGGAAACGGGTCACGTGCAGGCTGTTCATCAAGCCGAGTGCGTCTTGCGCCATGTCGGTGAGGTGATACGGCGCGGTAACGGAAAAACCGAGTTTGTAGCGCAGCACTTCATACGTGAGATTGGCCGTTTCCGGCGCGTGGGCCCAGGTCGACAACCCGACGTCGCGGTTGTCATAACGAATCACGCGAAAGCCTTGCTGGCAGAGGGCGACCACCACTTCGTCGGGCCAGTGAATGAGCTGTCCGCCCAGGCCCATGACCAGCAATAACGCCGGATCGGACTCACGGCCGATGCTCTGGTACGCAAGGTTTACCTCGCCCAGATCAGCCCGTTGAGTTGGAACCGTGACATCACACCGTGAAGCCGCAAAAGACGGCAAGGCACACCACAAGGCGGCCCAGAAAAGAAACGCTCGCATAAGAAAAATACCAACACGCAAAACCCCAGTAAGGGCGGATTCTGCTGACATCTGTGCGAGCGCGCTGCCACATAACCGTGACAGTTTGATGAAGGGCGCTGAACGGTAGTGGATTGGGGTGGGGAACGCAGGTGCAAACCAAAAACCTCCGTCATCCCCGCGCAGGCGGGGATCCAAACTTTGTGGCGGGCATACATCGCGCACCCATCCGAGATTCTGGATCCCGAATCGTCGGACCGCCGCGTGCGCGGGAATGACGGTGTTGAGGCGAGTGAATGCGTAACCTCAGCAAACCCCCGTCATCCTCGCGAACGCGGGGATCCAGAGTTGTGTGGCGGACATGCATCGAAGACCCATCGGAGATTCTGGATTCCGAGTCGTCGGACCGCCGCCTGCGCGGGAATGACGGTGTTGGGGCGGGGAACGCAGTTAGAGCCAAAACCTCCGTCATCCCCGCGCACGCGGGGATCCAGAGTTGCGTGGCGAACATACATCGCGGCCCCATCCGAGATTCTGGATCCCCGCGTGCGCGAGGATGACGGTGTTGCATTGGGGAACGCAGGTACAAACCGAAACCTCCGCCTACGCGGGAATGACGGTGTTGGGCGGGGAACGCAATTAGAAACCCAAACCTCCGTCATCCTCGCGAACGCGGGGATCCAGAGTTGCGTGGCGGACGTCCATCGCGAAACCATCCGAGATTCTGGATTCCGAATCGTCGGACCGCCGCCTACGCGGGAATGACGGTGTTGGGGTGGGGAACGCAGTTAGAGCCCAAAACATCGATCACCCACCAACCCGCATCTGCCGCGCCGCCGCCACCATATTCACCAACGCCGCCTCCGTCTCAACCCACCCCCGCGTCTTCAGCCCACAGTCCGGATTCACCCACAGACGCTCCAGCGGGATACGCGTAGCCGCTTTGCTCAGCAGCCCAACGATTGCCGCCGTGTCCGGCACCTGCGGCGAGTGAATGTCGTACACGCCCGGACCAATGTCATTGGGATAAGCAAACGCTTCGAACGCATCCAACAACTCCATGGCCGAGCGCGAGGTTTCGATGGTGATGACGTCGGCATCCATGGCCGCGATGGCTTCGATCACATCGTTGAATTCGCTGTAGCACATGTGCGTGTGAATCTGCGTGGCATCGCCAACGCCACTGGCGCACAGGCGAAACGCTTCCACCGCCCAGTCGAGATACGCCGCCCACTGGGATTGGCGCAGCGGCAGCCCTTCGCGGAAGGCGGCTTCGTCGATTTGCACAATCTTGATTCCGGCACGCTCCAAGTCCACCACTTCATCGCGGATGGCCAACGCCAGTTGTCGCGCCTGTTGCTCGCGAGGAATGTCGTCGCGGGCGAAGGACCACATCAGCATGGTCACCGGGCCGGTGAGCATGCCTTTCATCACCTTGTCGGTCAGGCCTTGGGCGTAGGTGATCCAGTCCACGGTCATGGCCCGCGGGCGGCTGAGGTCGCCGACTATCACTGCCGGTTTTACGCAACGCGAGCCGTAGCTCTGCACCCAGCCGAAGCGGGTGAAGGCATAGCCGTCCAACTGCTCGGCAAAGTATTCGACCATGTCGTTGCGCTCCGCCTCGCCATGCACCAGCACGTCCAGGCCGAGGCGTTCTTGCACCTGCACGGCGTGGCGAATTTCGCAGTGCATGGCGTCGGTGTATTCGCCCACCGACAGCTTGCCGCGCTTGTAGGCCTGACGCGCCAGACGAATGGCCGACGTCTGCGGGAAAGAACCGATCGTGGTGGTCGGCAGCAGCGGCAAATCCAGGCGCGCCCGTTGCACGTCGATGCGCTGCTCGAAGGGTGACTGGCGCTTGCTGTCTGCCGGCTGGATGGCGGCGAGGCGCGCCTGCACCTCGGGTTTATGGATGCGTGTGGAATGAACCCTACTGGTTTGTACCGCCGCGCTGGCGGCCAGTGCGGCGACCACGTCAGCGTCTTGCGGCGTGTTCAACGCCTTGGCCAGCACGGCAATCTCAGTGCACTTCTGCACGGCAAACGCCAGCCAACTGCGCAGCTCTTCGTCCAGTTGGTCTTCGCGGTTCAGGTCGACCGGGCTGTGCAATAACGAGCACGAACCGGCGACCCACAGGTTGTCGCCGAAACGCGCCTGCGCTTCCTGCAATTGCACCAACGCCTGCTGCAAATCGCAGCGCCAAACGTTGCGGCCGTTGACCACGCCCAGCGACAACACTTTGTACGTGGGCACGCGGTCGAGCACCGCCGCCAGTTGCTCCGGAGCGCGAACCAGGTCCACGTGCAAGCCTTGCACCGGCAGGCTGGCGGCCAGGCCGAGGCTGTCTTGCAAGTCGCCAAAATACGTAGCGACGAGTTTTTGCGTGGGCGAGTACTGCAACAGGTTGTAGGCGCGCTCAAAGGCGTTCTTCCAGGCCTGCGGCAGGTCCAGCGCCAGGATCGGTTCGTCGATTTGCACCCACTGCACGCCCTGCGCCGCCAGGCGTCCAAGAATTTCGCCATACAGCGGCAGCAGGCGGTCGAGCAGGTCGAGTTTGTCGAAGTCGCCATGGCGGGCTTTGCCCAGCCACAGAAAGGTGAGCGGGCCGAGAATGACCGGCTTCACCTGATGGCCCAGCGCGTGGGCTTCGGCTACTTCCTCAAAGAGCTGCTCCCAGCTCAGGGTGAACTGTTGGTCGTGACTAAATTCAGGCACCAGGTAGTGGTAGTTGCTATCAAACCACTTGGTCATTTCTTCGGCATGGGCGCCAGCGCAGCAACCTTCACCGTGGCCGCTGCTGCCGCGGGCCATGGCGAACAAGGTGTCGAGCGTCGGCAGGCGGCTGCCATGACGGAAGCGTTCGGGCACTACACCGCACAGCAGCGAATGGCTGAGCACCTGGTCGTACCAGGCGAAGTCGCCGACAGGCAGCAGCTCGATGCCCGCGTCTTTTTGCAACTGCCAATGGCGGGCACGCAGATCACGGCCTACCGCGCGCAGGCCGGCTTCATCCAGATCTTCTTGCCAATACGCCTCAAGCGCTTTTTTCAGTTCACGGTCGCGACCGATGCGGGGAAAGCCCAGGTTGTGTGCCACTGCCATTGCGATGTGCTCCAGGTAATCGATGGCGCACATTGTCGGGAGGGGCGACACATGAAACAAATTCAACGTTTTCCAGTTGATCCGTACATCCATTCACGTTAGTTTCGCTCATGTTCAGCCCGTCAGCCGCTTCGAGAGCTACGCCCATGTTGGAATTGCGCCACCTGAAAACCCTGCACGCGCTGCGTGAAACCGACAGTTTGGTAGACGCCGCCGAGCGCCTGCACCTCACTCAGTCCGCCCTCTCCCACCAGTTCAAGGAACTGGAAGAACGCCTCGGCATGCCGCTGTTCGTGCGCAAAACCAAGCCCGTGCGCTTTACCAGCGCCGGCTTGCGCCTGCTGCAATTGGCCGATTCGCTGCTGCCGCAACTGCGCGCGGCCGAACGCGACATGGCGCGCTTGGTCGGCGGCACGGCAGGCCGGCTGCACATGGCCATCGAATGCCACAGCTGCTTTCAATGGCTAATGCCGACCATCGACCAATTCCGCGACGCCTGGCCCGAGGTCGAGCTGGACCTGGCCTCCGGCTTCTCCTTCGCCCCGCTGCCGGCACTGGCGCGCGGTGACTTGGATTTGGTCGTCACCTCCGACCCTATCGAGCTGTCGGGCATCACCTACGTGCCGCTGTTCACCTACGAAGCCATGCTCGCCGTGGCTAACCAACATGGTCTGGCGAACAAGCCCTACATCGTGCCTGGCGACCTGGCCAAGGAAACATTGATCACCTACCCGGTGGAGCGCGATCGCCTGGACATCTTCACCCGCTTCCTGGAGCCGGCTGATATTGAACCGGCGCAAGTGCGTACCTCGGAACTGACGGTGATGATGATGCAGCTGGTGGCCAGCGGCCGTGGCGTGTGCGGCCTGCCCAACTGGGCGCTGCACGAATACAGCTCGCGCGGTTACGTGACGGCCAAGCGCCTGGGCGATAAGGGCTTGTTCGCCACGTTGTATGCCGGCATTCGCACCGACATGCTTGATGCGCCGTTTATGCGCGATTTTCTGCTGACTGCGAAAGACACGTCGTTCTCGACGCTGGAAGGCGTGAGCGCGGCGAAGGAAAAGTAGACGGGGATTGGAACGCGGGACATGTCGGAGTTCAGAGCACCAGACGTCCCGTAAGGGCCGTCTGGCTCGCTGAAAATCAGCCCACGCTAAGCGCGAAAGAATTTCCAAATGGCCCACTTAGGATGGAGCGTGACCAAGGGTCCGTATTTCAACTTCGTGCTATTTCCCGAATTTCCATTTTCCGGAATGAACACCAGATTTTTATGTTTTCCGGAAATAACGGCAAAGCAGACACCGTCCGGGCCTTTGTCAGCGTTGAGGTAATCAGGGTCGGTAATCCTCAGCAGCTTGAAACGCTCACCCGAGTTCAAGCCAGGTTTCACCGAAACCTTCCCGCCCTAATGTCGCTACGTTGCCGATGGAGCAATTCAAGACGGGGTTGAGCAGATAAAACTCGTCGTTCCCATCCGTATCGTTGACGGGCTGAATTCGCCATTGCGCCTTCTTTTTCACCCGGCCGCGCCCACAGTTGTACAGGGCCACCGTCGCGTGGGTCGTCATCTTCGATTTCCCACGCGGCATCGCCGCCCCACTCGGGGCGCACCGTGACCGCGACATTCTTTAACCCAGCCTTGTGCAACACCGCAGACGTGGCGAGTTCACCGAGAAGGGGACTGGAATCATGCTGGGTATACGTGCCTTCGTTCAGGTAGTTCTGGAACTCCTGCTCAGTGAGCTCACGCAACTTGATTTCCGGTATCTCGGTAAACGTCGCTAAGGCTTTGCCGTCAGGCTGAAGGGTGACTTCTCTCTTTACCGCAGCCTCAGCAATGAACTTGCGGTTGTGTATGGCGTGAATGTTGGTCCAACTGGTGGGTGTGTTTTGAAAGTCTTTGACCGCTATCGAGATGCCGGAAATAGCCAAGCCCGCTCCCGAAGCCACCGCTCCGCCAACCAATAAGCCCTGTGCCAGAGCCGCAGAGGCAACAGCAGAGGTGCCGCCGGTTAATGGCACGAGTGCCAGTCCCACAACGCCAATGAGCATGCCCGCGATAAATAAACCTATTTCCGCCGCGCTATGGGAATACTCGGTGCTTTCGCCGATCCAATAGCGGGTGTTTAGGGTTAATACCGAGGCGGCTCCGTCATGTTGGTAATACGTATGGGGCTGCAGCTTATTGCACCAACTGTAATTAACGCCGGCACTGACGCAGCTGTTCAGCAGGGTATTGGTCCCGTTCAAGATGGTTATCTGGCCCATCGTTTTATCCTTGCTCAAACGTGCAGATGGCGAGGCCTGAGCCAGGTCCATGTGCGGGTAGTAGAAGCGCTTCCGTGCTGTGATAGCAGACTTCCGCCAGCCATAGGTCGCGGTGGGTTGCAGCCAGGGATGACTACTTGGGCTGCGTTGCCACGATGGGCCAGCGGGTCGTGAGGACGTGTTACCTAGGGAGCAGACTCGGACGGGAGATCGTGATTCATCGCGCTTTCCAACACGTCGAGGCGCCTTAAAACCACTGCACCGGCCTGGATATCGATGGCGCCAAGGCGACGCAAAATGTGCAACTGCTCGTTGACTTTGGATCGGCTGCCATTGGCCATAGCGGAGAGGGTTGCTTGGTCTACACGGTGTAAGCGCGCAGCGGGGTCTTGCTTCGATTGAACATGCAGCCGATGCAGCACCCGCGCGACACGAGCGCAAAGCCCGTGTAGCGCCACGTTTTCGAGCACGTCGGAGAACAAACCGAGCTCTTCTGTCAGTTGCTGCAACGCGGCGATGTGGCAGTGCTCGCGACCCATCACTGCATCAATCACCGCCCTTGGCACGGTGAGTACGCAACTGGGCTCGGTGCTTATGGCATGCAACAAGGCAGTCTGGTTTGGCGGCCCGATGGCATTGATCGCACTGCTGCGTCCTGCCACGCGGATGCACAGTTCCTTGCCGGCATCCGAAGACAAATAAAGCTTGGCGGCGCCACGAGCGATGATTTGCAAGCCGCTGCTTTGCTCGCCCTTGCGCAGCAATATGCAGCCCGCAGTGACTTGCCTTTCCTGCGCTACCGCCACGAGACGGTTCAGCGCATCGAGCTGCAAGCCAGAGAACAAAGAGCAGGCTGCCAGCACCGTGCGTCTGTGTTCATTGGACATCGTTCGCCTCAATGCCGAGGCGCCGACAAAATCCCTGTCGCGCATGGGTTTCCCTCACCTTTTATCCCGCTGCTGCTTGAGCAGGTCGGGCCTCAGGTTAGCTGCCTGAAACCGATGCCGCGAAGGCCCAAGCGCCGTAATAGAGCCGCCCTGACCGGCGGACGGCCGCCTTGCTGACGCGCATCCAGCACGAAGGCACGGCCGTGGTGCGCAACCGATAAAGCACGAACATTTGCACGAACGGGTCGGCAACAACCGACGCTCGACTCCCCTGCCCGGCCCGTCTACTCTCAGCCCTTGCCGCCACCGCCCCAAGGGATTTCGCATGAGCCTGTCGCTACTCAGCCGTTACGCGTTTTTTGTCGCCTGTCTCGTGTTCACCCTCGCCAGCTTGCCCTTCTACCACCACGAATGGCTGTGGCCGTTCACGCTGTTAACCGGCGTGCTGACGTTGGTGGGCATTGGCGATTTGCTGCAGACGCGCCACGCGGTGCGGCGCAATTACCCGATTCTGGGCAACATCCGCTACCTGGTTGAGGGCATCCGCCCGGAGATCCGCCAATACCTGCTCGAGGCCGACGGCGACAAGCTGCCGTTTTCTCGCGCGCAGCGTTCGTTGGTGTATGCGCGGGCCAAGAACGAGGGGGCCGATAAACCCTTCGGCACGTTGATCGACGTGTACCAGAACGGCTTCGAGTTCATCGGCCACTCCATGCGCCCGGCGGCGCTCACCGACCCTGACAGTTTCCGCGTGATGGTCGGCGGTCCGGCCTGCAAGCAGCCGTACTCGGCCTCGTTGTTCAACATCTCGGCCATGAGCTTTGGCTCGCTCAGCGCCAACGCCATTCGCGCACTGAACAAAGGCGCCAAGCTTGGCAATTTCATTCACGACACCGGCGAGGGCAGCATCAGCCCGTACCACCGCGAGCACGGCGGCGACCTGACCTGGGAACTGGGCAGCGGCTATTTTGGTTGCCGCACCAGCACGGGGTTATTCGACCCCGAGCGCTTCGCCAAACAGGCGCAAAGCCCGCAGGTGCGGATGATTGAGATCAAGCTGAGCCAAGGCGCCAAACCCGGCCACGGCGGCATTTTGCCCAAGCACAAGGTCACCAAAGAAATCTCCGAAACCCGTGGCGTTCCGATGGGCGAAGACTGCGTATCGCCCTCGCGCCACAGCGCGTTTTCCACCCCCACCGAACTGATGCAATTCGTCGCCCAACTTCGGGAGCTGTCGGGCGGTAAGCCGGTGGGGTTCAAGTTTTGCCTCGGCCATCCATGGGAGTTCATGGGCATTGCCAAGGCCATGCTGGAAACCGGAATTTTGCCGGACTTTATCGTCGTCGACGGCAAGGAAGGCGGCACGGGCGCGGCGCCGGTTGAGTTCACCGATCACATCGGTGTACCGCTGCGTGATGGGCTGCTGTTTGTGCACAACACGCTAGTGGGGTTGAATTTGCGCGAGCACATCAAGCTCGGCGCCAGCGGCAAAATCGTCAGTGCCTTTGATATCGCCAGCGTGTTGGCCATCGGTGCCGACTGGGCCAACTCCGCGCGCGGCTTTATGTTCGCGATCGGCTGCATTCAAAGTCAGAGCTGCCACACCAACAAATGCCCCACCGGCGTCGCCACCCAAGACCCGCTGCGCCAACGCGCGCTGGTGGTAGAAGACAAAGCCGAGCGGGTGCTCAGCTTCCATCGCAACACCCTCAAAGCCTTGGCCGAAATGTTGGCGGCCGCCGGCCTGAGCCATCCTTCGCAACTCGATGCACGCCACTTGGTGCGGCGCATTTCCAATACCGAGATCAAGCTGTTTTCCCAGGAACACGTTTTTCTCAAACCCGGCGCGCTGTTGAGCGGCAAGGTGAGCGGCGAGTTCTACGAGCGCATGTGGAAAATGGCCCGCGCCGACAGCTTCGACCCAGCGCCGCCTGAGCCGGACCACCAACCCGTTGCACCGGTAAAACCGGATGCGGTGGAAAGCGTTTAGATCGCCCCGTCCACTCAACGGAAAGTTACAGAAACCGTGACTTTCTGTTGAGTGATGGTCGCCTTCTGTGGAGCTGGCGGACTTCCTCGATGCGAAGCCTGCCCCCCAAACCGAGCCAAGCTTCGCTATGTAAATGCACGGGGCCGCCCTGCTATTCTCGCCGCTCACTCGCGCGTTTCGGATCACCTCCATGGCTTTGAATACCTGGCTCGTTTATTTGCTCGCCGTCGTCGGCCTGTCGCTCACGCCGGGACCGAATGCGTTGTTGGCGCTCAGCCATGGGGCGTTGTATGGGCAGCGCAAAACGCTGTTTACCATCGCAGGTGGCATGCTTGGTTTCACGCTCCTGATGGCGCTATCGATGTTTGGCATCGGCGCGTTGTTACAGGCGTCGGCGCATGCGCTGACGGTGTTGAAGTGGATAGGTGGGGCGTACCTGGTGTGGTTGGGTTTTCAACTATGGCGCGCGCCGCCGATTACGCTGACCGAGGAAACCGGGCCGGACCGAGCCGGCCACACCTTGTTTCGTCAGGGGCTGTTGTCCGCCGTTTCGAATCCGAAGGTGATTCTGTTCTTCGGCGCCTTCTTGCCGCAGTTCCTCGATCCAAGCCGCGCGCTGTGGCTGCAATTTGTGATTCTGGTGCTGACCTTCGTGTTGTTTGAAGCGGTGGTGGAAATTTTGCTGGCGCGCATGGCACATCGCATTCGACCGTGGCTGGAACGCACCGGCAAAGGCTTCAACCGGGCCTGCGGCGGTATGTTCGCCCTGATGGGGGCGGCGTTGCCGACATTGCGTTAAATCATGGCTCGCGCTGCTCCTCCCGACCTGCACCGCCCGGGCGCTGCTTTACGCACGGTGGCGCGCAGCTATCCACGCGGTTTGTTTATCGAGCCCCACGCCCATGATTGGGGTCAGTTGCTGTATGCCATGAGCGGCATCATGTGGGTGGAAACGCCCGGCGAGGCGGTATTGGTTCCGCCGTTGCGCGCGGTGTGGTTGCCGGCCCATGTGCCCCATGCGGTTCGGGTGGTTTCGGAGCTGGAGATGCGCAACATCTACCTGCGCCCGGACCAGCCGCATACCTTGCCCACCACCACGCGAGTGGTCGATGTGAAGCCGCTGCTGCGCGAGCTGATTCTCGGTTTGGTGGAGCAGCAAGGCGCCGAAGACAGCGAGTACTACCAACACCTGAGCGCCCTGGCCGTGCTGGAGTTGCAGCGCGCCCACCATTCGTATTTGCGCGTACCGCTGCCGGATGCCAGCGACCGGCGCTTGCTGACCCTGTGCCAAGCGGTAATCGCCTCGCCCTCGCTGGCGTTTTCGTTCGAGCAGCACGCGGCAGCCGCCGGTGCCAGCGTGCGCACACTGGCGCGGCTGTTCCAAGACAGCATGGGCATGGGCTTCGCCCACTGGCGCCGGCAAGTGCAGTTGGCAACGGCAGTCGCCGCGTTGATTGAAGGTGCGCCGGTAAGTCGTATTGCCGCCGACCTCGGCTATCGGCCCAGCAGCTTCAGCGACATGTTCCGGCGCGAACTCGGCGTGGCGCCTTCCGAGTACGTGGCGAAGCAATAGCCGCACAGGTTGGCCGATATACAGAAGCCTTTGACCTGAGCAGCGTTTTCCCGTCAGTAGACTGAGCCCCATTCCCACCTCACTTCCGGGAAAGGAGGCTCCCATGAACTACCTTATTTCTCTCGCCGCCGGGCTGCTGGTCGGCGTCATCTACAACGTACTGGATGTGCGCTCGCCCGCGCCGCCCGCCATCGCCCTGGTCGGTTTGCTCGGCATGTTGGCCGGCGAGCAACTGATTCCGGTCGGCCGCCAATTGATTGCCCACTGGTTGTCCTGATTCTTCTTTCAATCTGCCTCGCAAAAGGAGCGCATATGCACGCGTTGCAATTTACCCTCACGGGCGATCTGAACTCTCTTCAGCACGTTGAAGTGCCAACGCCTGCCGTCGCCGAGGGCGAGGTACTGGTGGAAATTCGTGCAGCGGGTTTGAACCCCAGCGACATCAAGAATGTGCTCGGCCGTTTTCCGTACACCACCGTGCCGCGAATTCCGGGGCGCGATTTTGCCGGCGTGGTCGTTGAAGGGCCAAGTCACTTGCTCGGTCAAGCAGTGTGGGGCACTGGCAAGGGCCTGGGTTTTACCCGTGATGGCAGCCATGCCAGCCATATCGCCCTGCCGGCTGCTGCCGTTGCGCTGAAACCTCAGGCGTTGAGTTTTGCCCAGGCGGCCAGCTGCGGCGTGCCGTTCACCACCGCTTGGGATGCGCTGGAACGCAGCGGGGTAAAAGCCGGCACCACGTTGCTGGTGATAGGCGCCAACGGTGCCGTCGGCGATGCAGCGGTGAACCTGGCCAAGGCCAGAGGCGCCCAGGTACTCGCAGCGGTGCGCCGGCCGGAAGCGGTGGAAAACCTCAATCAGCGCGGCATTGCTGCCTTGCTTTTGAGCGATCCGGCAGCGTTGCCGGCTCAGGTTGAAGCCCACTTTCCGGGCGGTGCCGAGGTGATCTTCGACACCACCGGCTTCTGGCTTCCCGCCGCCGTGCCAGCCTTGGCCACCTTCGGGCGCATCGCCATTATCGCGGCGCCGGTAGACGGCAACGTGCAATTCCCGGCGCTGGCGCTGTATCGGCGCGGCGGCGTACTGGTGGGCGTCAATTCGTTGCTGTACAGCCCGCAAGAATGCGCAGCGATGCTCGACGGCTTTGGCAGTTTGTTCGATCAGGGCTTGTTGCCGCTGCCCGAGCAACTGCGCGAAGTGCCATTGAGCGAAGGCGTGGCGAGTTATCACGCGGTGAATGGCGGCAGCGGCGATAAATTCATTCTGCTGCCCTGATCGCGGCGACACGGGCGCGGGCTTTGTGGTTAGATTTGACCGCCCTCGCCCGCTTCCGGCCTGCTTTTGACCACGTCCGGGCGACTGACTCAACCCGGTATCGCCATGCGTTTTTTCTGCCTCTTGTCCTTCTGTTGCTTTGCGCCTGCAGCGCAGCAGAAGAGCGCCCGCTGCGTTTTTCGGTGATCGAAAGCTGGGCCATGCCGCTGGTCAGCGTCGAAAACGGCGAAGCCACCGGCGGCATCATTTACGACTTGCAGATGCGCCTGGCCGAAAAGGTCGGCCGGCGCGCTGAAATGCTCGTGCTGCCACGCAAGCGCGTGCAGGCCATGCTGGTTCGCGGCGAAATTGATGTGCGCTGCTACGTGAACCCGATCTGGATGACCGAGTCCCACCATCAGTACATTTGGAGCGTGCCGTTTATGAAACAGCGCGACATGCTGGTGGCCCGGAACAAACAGGACATGACCCTCGAACAGTTGCACGGCCAGATGGTCGGCACCGTGCTGGGCTATGTGTACCCGCAACTGCAGGGCAAGTTCGACAGCCGCGACTTGCAGCGCGACGACGCCCGCACCCAGGAATTGGCCCTGCTCAAGCTTGATGCCGGCCGTAACGACTACGCGGTGAGCAGCGAACTGACGCTGAACTGGTTCAACCGCACCCAGGCGCCGCAGCACAAGTTGCAGGCGCTGCAAGAGCTCTCGTCAGACCTGGCCTCGTGCATCGTTCGCGACGAGCCGGACGTGCCCACCATGGCGTTGCTGCGCGCGCTGGTGCAAATGAGCAACGACGGCGAATTCGAAAAGATATTGGCCAGTTACCGCTAAACCTTCCCGCAAGAATTTGTTCTCACCTGCCCCACCGGTGAATCCGTTCACCCGTTCAAGCGACCTGATTCGAGGCTGTATCCATGTCTGATGTATTGCCCGCTGCGGCGCCCACTGCACCGATTGCCAAGCAGTTGTCGGCCCGCGCGATTTTGCTGATTGAACTGGCGCTGTCCCTGGGCGGTTTCGCCATTGGCACCGGTGAGTTTTCGATAATGGGCTTGATGCCAGACGTGGCCGCCGACTTGGGCATCACCGAGCCGCAGGTGGGCCATGTGATCAGCACCTACGCGCTTGGCGTTGTAGTCGGCGCACCGCTGTTGGCGATATTGGGTTCGCGTCTGCCGCGCCGTAATTTGCTCTTGCTGCTGATGGCGATTTTCGCCGTCGGCAACTTCGCCACCGCGCTGGCACCGGATTACCACTCGATGATGGCGTTCCGCTTCTTCGCCGGCCTGCCCCATGGCGCCTATTTTGGCGTGGCAATGCTGGTGGCGGCGTCCATGGCGCCGCCGCACAAACGGGCCAAGGCCGTGAGCCGGGTAATGCTGGGCCTTACGGTGGCGATTCTAGTGGGCAACCCGCTGGCCACCTGGCTCGGTCAGTTGGCCAGTTGGCGTTATGCCTTTGCTCTGGTCGGCGTTATCGCCCTCAGCACGGTGGCGATGGTTGCGTGGTTTTTGCCGCTGGATAAAAACGAACCACGCAGCTACCCGATGCGCGAGCTACGCGCGTTTAACCGTGCGCAAGTGTGGTTGGCGCTGGCCATCAGCTCGGTCGGTTTTGCCGGCATGTTTTGCGTGTTCAGCTACATGGCGCCCACGTTATTGCAAGTGACCCACCTGTCAGCAGCCTGGATTCCCTTCGCCCTTGCCGCATTCGGGCTGGGCAGCATTGTCGGTAATATGGTCGGCGGCTGGCTGTTCGACAAACTGCAATTCAAAGCCGTGGCCTGGCTGTTGGTGTGGAGTGCACTGGTGCTGGCGATATTCCCACTGGCGGCGCTGTCGCCCTGGAGCGTGTTGCCGGCCGTGTTCGCGGTCGGTTCCATGGTATCGCTCGGCGCGCCTTTACAAACACATTTGATGGACGTTGCTCAGGACGCGCAAACCCTCGCCGCCGCCTCCAACCACGCCGCCTTCAACGTGGCCAATGCGCTCGGCCCTTGGCTCGGCGGCATGGCGATCAGCGCCGGTTTCGGCTGGACGTCCACCGGCTACATCGGCGCGGCCACAGCGCTCGCCGGTCTGATGGTGTTCTTCGTGGCCTGGCGCTTTGAGCCGAAAGCAGCAACGCGCTGATTACTCGGCGCCACCCAGCGGTTTTACCAACGGCGTCTTGCCGTCGGACAGCAACCACGCCACTAACACGGCCGGCTGGCTCTGGCTGGCATTGCGGGTCACGCGATGCTCCTGTCCGGGCGCCTCGTACCACGCATCGCCGGCTTTGTAGGTGTGCAGCGGGCCGTCGTCCAACGACGATTCAACCGCGCCGCTGACCACCACCACAAACACCGGCCCGGGGTGCCGGTGCGGCTTGGACGTGGCGCCCGGGGCGAATTCCACACGCAGTGCGGTGGCATCAGAGCTGGCAACAGCAGGCAAATTGGCATGGGCGACGGGCGCTACCGTTTCGTCGCCAGCGCCGCCGCCGTGGGCATGTGCCAGGGAAGTGAACAGCGTTAACAGCAATGCCGAGGTGCGCAAGAGCGTGCCCATGGTCACAACCCCGGCTGCATGGCGAAGCCCACACCGAAACGGTTCCAGGCGTTGATTGTGGCAATGGCGAAGGTCAGGTCGGCCAGTTCGCGCTCATTGAATTGCTTCGCCACTTCGCTATAAACCGCCTCCGGCGCGCCGCGCTCTGCCAGCAAGGTCAGGGTTTCGGTCCAGAGCAGAGCGGCGCGTTCGCGATCGCTGAAAAACGGCGTTTCGTGCCAGGCCGACAGGGCAAAAATACGCCGCGGGGTTTCGCCCAATTTGATGGCGTCGGCCGTGTGCATATCGATGCAGTACGCGCAGCCGTTGAGCTGTGAGGCGCGAATTTTCACCAACTCGTGCAGCGATTTTTCCAACGACGATTCGCCCATCGCTTTTTCCAGCCCCAGCAAAGCCTTGAAAGCGTGGGGAGCGACCTGAGCGTAGTTAACGCGCGAATTGTTCATGTCCGTTTCCTCAGTGGTGGCCGGCGGCTTGCCGGGGTGAAACCACTCTATTGCTCCCGCTCTGCGCGGATAAATACACTGAAACCGGAAACATTAGACGGACTCCCGGACAATCATGGCGTTTGACCGCATCGATGCAATGCGCGCGTTCTGCCGCATCGTGGAACTGAGCAGTTTCACCCGCGCCGCCGAAGCCATGGGCGTGGCGAAAACCACGCTGTCTGGGCAGATTCAGGCGCTTGAAAGCCAACTCGGGGTGAAATTGCTGCACCGCACCACGCGCCGGGTAACCCCCACCACAGACGGCGCCGCCTATTACGAGCGCGCCAGAACCGTGCTTGAAGATGTCGACGAACTGGAAGCCAGCGTCTCGCAAACCCGCACCGTTGCACGGGGCAAGGTTCGAGTAGAAATGCCTTCGCCGGTGGGACGTTTTTTGCTGATTCCAGCCCTGCCGGATTTCGTCGCTGAGTACCCGGACATCCAACTCGACGTCGGCTGTAGCGAACGCGTGGTCGACCTGGTGCAAGAAGGCGTTGACTGCGCCATTCGCGGCGGCACCGTCACCGACGCGGATTTGGTGTGCCGTGCCATCGGCCAGATGCGCTTCGTCCTGTGCGCATCGCCCGGCTACTTGCACGGCAAAGCGACCATCTGCACGCCCGCCGACCTACCGCAGCACCGCTTTTTGGCGTTTGTGTTTCCGGTGACCGGGCGGCAGAACCCGGTGCGTTTGAGTCGCGCTGAACACAGCGTGGTCATTGAGCAGACGCCGGCCATGCGCTTCAACACAGGCGGTGCGTATATCGCGGCAGCGCAGGCTGGGTTGGGGTTTGTGTCGGTACCGCTGTGCGAAGCGCAACCGCTGCTAGTCAGCGGCGAGCTGGTGCAACTACTGCCGGACTGGAGCCTGCCGAGCATGCCTATCAGCGTGGTGTATCCCTATGCCAGGCGCCTTTCGGCACGGGTTCGCGCCTTTACCACGTGGGCGGCAGCGACCATGGCCGACGACCCGATGTGGCGTCTGGACGACTGAGCGGCTGAACGCGGCAATAGCGCCGCGCGCTCCCTGCTTTCTCCCACGCTGCTGTGCGTTACTTCCTCCAGACGCAACTGGCGCGGCGGCCTAGTGTCGTTGCAGCCATGGCAGCGGCCTTGGCGGCACTAACGGAGAGGGATTTCCAAATGCGTACACGCACTGCGATTTTATCACTTGCAAACCGTGATGTAATACATCACACTTCTTTCCCATGATCCTCAGCTTCCAGCACAAGGGTTTACGCCAGTTTCATGAAAACGGCTGTACCCGCGGCATTCAAGCCGATCATGCCAAACGCCTCGCGCGACAGCTGCAGTTTATGGACCACGCTGTCGCACCGGCCGACCTCGACATCCCTGGCTGGCGGCTGCACCCGCTCAAGGGCGAGCTTGATCAATACTGGTCGCTCACGGTGAACGCTAATTGGCGAATGGTGTTTCGCTTCGTCGATTCCGATATCGAACTGGTCAACTACGTGGATTACCACTGAAAAGGAAACCGCACCATGGGCATTTTCAACCCGCCACACCCTGGCGAAACGCTGCGAGAAGACGTGCTGCCCGAGCTGAACATCAGCGTCGCGGAACTGGCGCGCCGTTTGGGCTTTGCCCGCGAAACCCTGTCGCGCATCCTGCATGGCCATGCGCCCATCAGTCCGGACCTGGCGGTGCGCCTGGAGGCTGCCGGTATCGGCACGGCGCAAACCTGGATGAGCGTGCAGATCGATTACGACCTGTGGCAAGCGCGAAATCGACCCCAGCCTGCCATCGAGCGTTTCGCGGCATTGCCTTGATGCTCGACCCGCTTTGCCAGGAGCAGCGCTTAATGTCGATCACCACCGCTCGCCTGCTGCTACGCCGCCCGGTGCTGGAAGATTTCCAGCAGTTCTTCGCCATTCATTCCGACCCAGCTACCAACCAATTCAACCCGGCAGGGCCGCTCACCGATTGCAGCAAAGCCGAGACGCTGTTCAACGCCTGGCTCGCCCATTGGCAACTGCACGGCTACGGCCAGTGGGCCGTCGCCAGCCGCACTGAACCGGAGGAAATTATCGGTTTCGGCGGTATCGCCCAGCGCCTTTACGGTGAGGTGGAGCGCCTCAACTTGGGATACCGCTTTGCAGCATCGGCGTGGGGCAATGGATACGCCACCGAACTGGCAGTGCAAGCGCTTCGCTATGCCCTGGAAGACCTGCAACAACCCCGTGTTTTTGCCATCGTGCGGCCGACCCACGTAGCCTCTATTCGAGTGCTTGAAAAGATCGGCATGCAGCGCACCGGCGTGCTCGATGATGTGCCCGGCCAGCCGGCCAGTCTCATTTATGAAACGCAGGCAAAGCCCCGCCTCGCTTGCCCTGAATAATCGCGGTGGCACACACGCCATCGCTTTTGACGCCAATCCCATCACATTTTTTGCCTCAACCGCCCTAGAACGGGCTTTTGCGGGCGAAATGTGCGAGCTGTTTCCTATACAAACGGCGAATCTGGCTTAGGGTTAACTCAGCCATCCCGGATTTCCCCGTACCCGCCTTCGGGTTCGCGGTTGGCCCTGTTGTGTTCGCCTCGTCCAGGCAGAACACAGCGCCACTCGGTTCAAACGAAGGGGAGCGAACATGAACGTCAATGACGTCTACGAAAATGCCGCCACCGGCGATTTGCAAGCGCTCGAACTGATCTCTATCGAAGGTGGAATTTACCTGCTGCAAGCCCATGTCGAAGGGCGTGTGCATTCCATCAAAATGCCCGACGGCGCCATGCTGCGTTTACGCTCGGTGACCCATGCGCGCGAGTTGCTGCAGGGTTTGCCCATTACCGTGCCGTTTCATTTGGTGCACAGCGAAGTGCATACCGAAATGTGCGGCTTCAGCGAAGGTCCGCAAGAGCCACTGCGAGAGCGTATTTCCCTCGGTTCAGCGTGGTGAATGACGGCCGATCAACGATAGTGGCATTTTGGAAATAATCGTTGCCGGCCCCTACGCACCTGTTGATAATCACGGCCTCTCCACGCAACTACACAAGGAAAGTGCTCGTGAAAAAACTGCTACTGTGCGTCCCCGTTTTTGCGCTGCTGCTTCAAGGCTGCGGTGTAAACATGACCCGCTACGAACCCAACTTCGACAACGTTCAGGTGCTGAAAAAAGACCTGCCGTTGCACGCTGTAACCTCCCCGCAAGTTACCGCCCCGTCTTCGCTCAGCAGCCTGTCGGTTCGGGCCAACCCGATCAAGTCGCCTAACGGCAATATTCCTCAACACATTCAGGCGGCCATTACTGAAGAGCTGCGCCTGGCCGGTCTGGTCGATGAAAAAGCCGACCGCAGCCTGGATGTCGTGTTGGTCACCAGTGAATTGGACGCCGGCATGGGCACCGGCTCCGGCAAGTTGGCGGCTCGCTTCACCGTCCACAAAGGCAGCGATGTGCTGTACGACGCCACCCAACAATCGAGCAGCACGTGGGAAAGCAGCTTCGTCGGTGCGGTAGCCGTTCCCGCCGCAGCCAATGCTTACAACCCGCTGGTTCGTGAGTTGCTACACAACCTGTATAGCGACCCACTGTTCGTGCAAGCCCTTAAATAACGTTGCGCTGAACCGAAAAAAGAGCCACAGCTGTGGCTCTTTTTTTGCCTTACGCGCGTGGTTCGTAAGCCGACAGCGCGGAATATTGCAGGGTTTTGCTTTCTACCATGCGCTTGAGCAACGCGTTCACCTGGCGATTGAACGTGTCGCGAGCCGCCTCGTCCGGGGTATTGCCCATCATCGGAATGAACACCAAACCGATCCAGGTGTTCACCGCGTCCTGGTTGCTGGCATCGGTTAACTTCTGGCCGTTTGCATCCAGCGTTTCCAGGGTCATGGTAAAGCGGTCAGTGCCCATCGCCGGCATGACGCCGAAGGTAAAGCCGCTGAAAAATGCCCAAACCATCTGCCCACCCGGCAATGGATGGTGATGCACTTTCAGGCGTAGACCGTAGTCACCGGGCTGCTTTTGAAACTCGTCGAACGTCACGCGGCCGAACAGACCGGAATCGGTAATGGTCTTTTCCAGCTGGGTTTTATAGACGTCGCGAACTTGCGGAACTTCAATCGCCGAAGGGTTGCTCGGTAACCCTTCGTAGTAGTCGAAATCGACATATACGTTGGGTTTGCTGGCGTAGCTTGCCATCGACGGTAACGTCACCGGGGCCACTTCATCCTTGGTAAAACTGGCGCAACCACTTAACGCCATTGCCAAAGCCAACCCCAGAATCTCTCCTTTGTGCATCGCAGCTTCCTTGTGTGTTTTAAACGCTCCAACGCCGGAGGCGCGCGCCCGATTCTAGAGGGCAGCCGCCGATGGTAAAAGGCCAGCTTGGAAAAAACCCTGGGGGCAGATTGGCCAATGTCGCGCACGCCCCGCCAACGTCCACAACCATCATCTAACCGTCATATTTTTTTCATACCGTTGCCGTCTCGTCATGTAGTCCCGACACCCAGCGGCCCTTCCCTATGCTTTGCAGCGAACTCAAATCCTTTCACATGGTGGCCCGCCTCGGCAGCATCACTCAGGCGGCGAAAAAGCTGGGGTTGAGCCAGCCAACGGTGACCACGCAAATCCGCCACCTGGAAGGCCAATACGGCGTCGAACTGTTTTACCGTGGCGGCCGGCGCTTAACCTTGAGCGACGAAGGCGCACGCCTGCTGCCCATGGTGCAAACGCTGTTGCAGCAAGAGGCCGACATCGAGTTTTTCCTGCGCAATAGCGGGTCGGTTCAGGGCGCGTTGCGCATTGGCGCCACGGCGCCCTACTACGTGCTGGATCTGGTGCGCGGTTTCCGTGAGCAGTTCAGCCAGTGCACGGTCACGCTGACCATTGGCAACTCGCAGGAAGTGCTCGAAGCGCTGGAAGACTACCGCGTCGATCTCGCTGCCTCCTCGCAACTGGTGGAAGACGCGCGTCTGACGCGCCTGGTGCTCGGCCACGATCCCCTGGTGCTCGCCGTGCACCGCAACCATCCCCTCGCAATGCACAACCGCGTGCCGTTGAGTGCACTGGCTGGCCATTGCCTGCTGATGCGCGAAGTTGGCTCGACCACGCGTCAGCTCAGCGAAAAGCTGTTGAACGAGGCTGGCGTGGCGCTGGGTCCGCTGCTTGAAATCGGCAGCCGTGAGTCCATCCGTGAAGCGGTGCTGCGCAACATTGGCATTAGCCTGATCGCGCGCCACGAAGTGCCTGATAACCCGCAGCTCAAAGTCGTTGAGCTCGAAGGTGCGCCGTTGATGGCCGAGTACTTGTACTGCCTGAAAGAGCGTCGCCAGGCGCGGTTGCCCGCTGCGTTCCTTAGCCTGGCGCGCAGCGGCGCCATCGAATAGCCCGCCCTACCCAAGAATGCCGATACCACTATCGGTAACTTTTGCCTCCCTGCCACAAAGCCTTCGCATGGCCTCTCTAGCATGAGCCTGGTCTAGCCCAATCGCGCTTAGAGGTTTCCGATGGCCACGCCCTACGCCGTGAGCATGAAAGTCCGCAACATCCATAAAGGCTTCGGCGCATTCAAGGCCCTGGATGGCATTTCGCTGGACATCGCTGCAGGCGAATTGGTGTGCCTGCTCGGCCCGTCGGGCTGCGGCAAAACCACCTTGCTGCGCTGCATCGCCGGCCTGGAGAAGCAGGACAGCGGCACCATCGTGATCGGCTCGCGCGACGTCTCCGATCTGCCGCCACAAGCCCGCGACTACGGCATTGTGTTTCAGTCCTATGCACTGTTTCCCAACCTCAGCGTTGAACAAAACATCGGCTATGGCCTGAACGGCAACAGCCGCGCCACCATCAAGGCGCGGGTTACGCAAATGCTGGAATTGGTCGGCCTTGCCGGCAGTGAAAAGAAGTACCCCGGCCAGCTCTCCGGCGGCCAGCAGCAACGCGTCGCCCTGGCGCGCGCGCTGGCACCGGCGCCGTCGTTGTTGCTGCTCGACGAGCCCATGTCGGCCTTGGATGCGCGGGTGCGTGAACACCTGTGCGGCGAGTTGCGCGAGCTGCAAAAACGCCTCGGCATCACCACGCTGATGGTCACTCACAATCAGGACGAAGCCATGCTCATGGCCGACCGTATCGCGGTGATCAACCAAGGTCGCGTTGAGCAATACGCCAGCGCCCAGGACATTTACCGCAGCCCCGCTACACCGTTCGTGGCCGAGTTTGTCGGCCAAGGCAACTGGCTGCCCTTCGAGCGCAGCCTCGACGGCCATGCCCAGGTCGGTGGCCTACACGTGCGCCTACCCGTTCGCTTGCCCGGTGAGTCGCGCGGGCGGCTGTTCTGTCGCCCCGAATCGGTGGTGGTCAACCCGCCGGTGCACGAAGACAACCTGTTCAGCGCGCACCTGCACGAGCTGACTTTTCTAGGCAATCGCTGCCGCCTGCGCTTTGAACTCGATGCCCTGCCCGGCCATTCGTTGCTCGCCGAAGTTGAGCCCGACGCCATGCCGAGGCTTACCGGTGCAGACATGTGGGTGGCGCTGCCGCCGCGCAGCCTGCAGGTGTTTGTGTGATGGAGGCCGAAACATCCGTTTCGGCTGGGAGCCAAGCGCGGCTGAATCCGCAGCTAAAGGACACGCTGGCCAGCAACGGCGTGATCGCCGACCGCCTGTTTATCAAAGGCGGCCAATGGTTGCTGTTGGCGCTGTTGCTGCTCACCGTGGTGTTTCCGCTGGCGGCCATGCTGTGGCGAGGCATTGCCGGTGATGCCAGCCAGGGCGGCGGTATGCAGGCGGCGATGACGTTATTGAGCAGCGCCAACTTCCGCTGGTTGCTGGGCAACAGCTTGAAAGTCTCGCTCACCGTGGCGCTGATTGTGGTGCCGCTGGCCTACGCATTCGCCTACGCCTTGCAGCGCACCTGCATTCGCGCCAAGCCGCTGTGGCGCGGTATTTCGCTGCTGCCGTTGCTGGCGCCGTCGATGCTGCCCGGCATTGCGCTGATCTACCTGTTCGGCAACCAGGGCGTGTTGCGTGGGCTGTTGAGCGACAACATCTATGGCTTCTGGGGCATCGTTATCGGCCAGGCCATTTACACCTTTCCCCACGCCCTGATGGTGTTGCTATCGGCCTTGGCGCTCGCCGATGCACGCCTGTTCGACGCAGCGTCGAGCATGGGCGCTTCGCCGTGGCGGGCGTTTCGCAGCATCACCTGGTCGGGCAGTCGACAAGGCGTATTTGCCGCGCTGTGCCTGGTGTTCACCCTGTGCATTACCGATTTCGGCGTGCCCGTGGTGGTCGGTGGCGATTACCAGGTGTTGGCGCTGGAAGCTTACAAGGCGGTGGTGGGCCAACAGCAATTCGGCCGCGGCGCGTTGATCGGCATGGTGCTACTGCTGCCGGCGCTCCTGAGTTTCGCCGTCGATGTGTGGCTACGCCGCCGCCAGCGCGACGCCATGGGCGGCCGGGCCCAGGTGTATCACCCACGACCATCGCGCGGTCGCGACCTGGCGTTTCTCTGCACCACGGTGCTGATTTGCCTGGCCTTGCTGGGAGTGTTCGGCATGGCCATTTATTCCTCGCTGGTGAAGTTCTGGCCGTACAACTTATCGCTGTCGCTGGACCACTACGCCTTCTCGGAGCTGCCCGGCGGCTGGCTGGCGTATCGCAACAGTCTGGTTCTGGCAGGGTGCAGCGCGCTGTTTGGCAGCCTGGTGATTTTTACCGGCGCGTACCTGATTGAGAAAACCCGGCAAACCGCGCTGACGCAATTGTTGCGTTTGCTCAGCTTCGTGCCGATGGCGGTACCGGGGTTGGTGTTTGGCTTGGGCTACGTGTTTTTCTTCAACCAGCCAAACAATCCACTGAGCGGTTTGTACGGCACGCTGACGTTGTTGGTGCTGTGCACCATCGCGCACTTTTTCACCACGGCGCAGATGACCGCCGCTGCTGCGCTGCGCCAACTCGACGGCGAATACGAAGCCGCTGCGCTGTCGCTGAAAGTGCCCCTGCTACGTCATTTTTTCCGCGTAACCCTGCCCATCTGCTTACCCGCGCTGCTCGACATCATTCGCTACCTGTTCGTGTCGGCGATGACCACCGTATCGGCCGCCATCTTCCTTTACAGCCCCGACAGCGTGCTCGCCGCCGTGGCCGTGTTGAACATGGACGACGCCGGCAACGTCGGCGGTGCGGCGGCCATGTCCACGTTGATTCTGCTCACCTCGGCCGGCGTATCGCTGCTGCTGGCTGGAGTTTCCCGTGGCCTGTTGCGCCGCTCCCAAGCCTGGCGTCAGCCAGCGCCGGGCCTTTGAACAATCCCGTACAACCAACGCCAACCCAAGGAGCTTCACATGTTCAAACGCACCGCACTGGCCGCCGGCCTGCTCGCTGCCTGTGCATTTCACGCTCAAGCCAACACTGAGCTGACCGTGTACACCGCGCTCGAAGTGGAACAACTCAAGGCCTACAAAGAAGCCTTTGAAAAACAGAACCCGGACATTGAAATCAAATGGGTGCGCGACTCCACCGGCATCGTTACCGCCAAGCTGCTGGCCGAGAAAGAACGCCCGCAAGCCGACGCGGTATGGGGCCTGGCCGGTTCCAGCCTGGCGATCCTGAAACAGCAAGGCATGCTCGAAGCCTACGCACCGGCCAACCTCGACAAGATTGGCGGCAACTACCGCGACGCCGCCAACCCGCCGTCGTGGGTGGGCATGGACGTGTGGGCCGCGACCATTTGCTTCAACACCGTGGAAGCCGAAAAGCAGGGCCTGCCCAAACCGACCAAATGGGAAGACCTGACGAACCCCGTCTACAAAGACAAAATCGTCATGCCTAACCCGGCCTCCTCCGGCACCGGCTACCTGGACGTCAGCGCCTGGCTGCAAACCTTCGGCGAAGCCCAGGGCTGGGCCTATATGGACAAACTGCACGCCAACATCGGGCAGTACACCCATTCCGGTTCCAAACCTTGCAAGCTCGCCGCCGCCGGCGAATTCCCGATTGGTATTTCCTTTGAATACCCAGCCGTGCAGCTCAAGCGCAAAGGCGCACCGCTGGACATCGTGCTGCCCAAGGAAGGTCTGGGTTGGGAAATTGAAGCCACCGGCATCATCAAAGGCACCGCCCACCTGGCGGCTGCCAAAAAGCTCGCCGACTTCTCCGCCAGCCGCGAAGCGATGGACTTGTACAAGGTCAACTTCGCTGTCCTGGCCCAGCCGGGCATTGCCGAACGCTTCCAGGAATTGCCGGCCGATTACGAGCAGCGCCTGATTAAAAACGACTTCAACTGGGCCTCGGAAAACCGCGACAAAATTCTCGCCGAGTGGCGCAAACGCTACGACGGCAAATCCGAACCGCTGCCCCAATAATCCGCCGTCACCCCCGCCCCGCACTCGTAGGAGCGAGCTTGCTCGCGAATTGCCCCACGACGTTTTCTTGCAAAACCGCGTGGCCTTTTTCGCGAGCAAGCTCGCTCCTACGGGTCGGTGGAATACAGGAGTCAACACATGTCTGAACACGACTGCGATCTGCTGATCGTCGGCGCCGGCATTCTAGGGTCTCGCCCACGCCTGGGCAGGCGCTAAACGTGGCCTCAAGGTCAAGGTATTCGAACGCAGCCATACGCCGCTGGGTGCCTCGATCCGCAACTTCGGCCAGGCGCTGGTGGGCGGTCAGGCGCCCGGCGCCATGCTCAACCTGGCGCGCCAGTCCCGTGAGCTCTGGGCAGACCTGGCGCAGGCCGCCGGGCTGTCCCTGCACAGGCAAGGCTCGCTGCTGTTCGCCCGCAGCGAAGCCGAGGAAGCGCTGCTGCATGCCTTCGTCAACGGGCGCGGCGAAGAGCTGGGCTATCGCACCGAACTGCTACGCGGCGAGGGGTTGAATGCCCTGTATGACGGTCGCTTCAGCCACCACCGCGCAGCGTTGCACGGTCTGGACGATCAACAACTGTATTCCCGCGAAGCGCTGCCAAAAATCATCGAGTTTTTGCGCCGCGAACTGGGCGTAACGTTTCACTTCTCGACGCTGGTGCGCGATGTGCAATCCGGTCATGCCAACACCACCGCCGGGCGCTTTACCGCGCGGCACATTCTGGTGTGCTCCGGGCACGACTACCAAACCCTGCTTGCCGAGCACATGGCCCGCCTGCAACCGCAGGTATGCCGTCTGCAAATGCTGCGCGTGCGCCCTGCCCAGCCGCTGGCGCTGAAACATGCGTTGCTCACCGGCTTGAGCTGCACCCACTACGGTGCCTTTTCAGACCTGCCGGAAGCCGACGCCATTCGTGCGCAGATTCGTCGCGAGCAACCGGAACTGGAAACGCTGGGCATTCACTTGCTAATGAGCCCAACGCCCTATGGCGAGCTGATCATCGGTGACTCCCACGACTACGGCAGCGACGCGTCACCGTTCAATGCCGAAGGCACCGACCGCATCATGCTGGAACTGGCTGAACAGACACTCGGCATGGGCATTGAGGTGATCGAGCGTTGGCAAGGCGTGTATGGCGCGCGCGGGCCGGGGCCTTTTAGCGTGACGCCGGCTGCCGACGGCGTGACGGCCGTGCTCATGCACACAGGGTTGGGCATGAGCGTGGGCCTTGGCCTGGGCGAACGCACCCTCGCCGCTGTGCTGGGCGAAGGGGCGTGGCCAACGGCGTAGCGGTTTTTACAGCTTCAGCTGCTCGACCAGTTTCTGATTGAACCCCACCGGATCCTCCATCTGCGGCGCGTGGCCCTGGCCCGGAAATTCCACCAGCTTCGCGCCCGGAATCATGGCGGTGACCTGCTTGCCCAGCACGCTGTAGCGGCCGAGCTTGGCTTTCAGTTCCGGGCTGGCGATGTCGCTGCCGATGGCGGTGGTGTCGGCATCGCCAATCATCAGCACGGTCGGCACCTTGAGGTTGGGGAACTCGTAGAACACCGGCTGGGTAAAAATCATGTCGTAGATCAGCGCCGAGTTCCACGCCACGCGCTGTTTGCCCGGGCCGTTGCTAAGGCCGGCGAGCATCTCGACCCAGCGGTCGTACTCGGGTTTCCAGCGTCCGGCGTAGTAGGTGTTCTGCTCGTACTTGCGAATGCCTTCGGCGGTGACCTTCAGCTCGCGTTCGTACCATTGATCAACACTGCGCCATGGCACGCCCAAGGCTTTCCAATCTTCCAGGCCGATGGGGTTAACCATGACCAATTTGTCGGTCTGCTGCGGATACAACAGTGCATAGCGCGTGGCCAACATGCCGCCTGTGGAGTGGCCGATGATGCTGGCCTTGCTCACGCCAAGTTTGTTCAGCAAGGCATGGGTATTAGCCGCCAACTGATGAAAGCTGTACTGGTAATTTTCAGGTTTGGTCGAGGTGCAGAAGCCGACTTGATCCGGCACCACCACGCGGTATCCCGCCGCGCTCAGCGCCTTGATGCTGTCTTGCCAGGTGGCGCCGCAAAAGTTCTTGCCGTGCATTAACACGGCGGTACGGCCGTTGGCTTTGCCGGTGGGCGCGACGTCCATGTAGCCCATGTCCAGCGCCTGGTGTTGCGACTCGAAGGTAAAGCGCTGAACCGGATACGGGTAGTCGAAACCCTCCAGTTGCTGGCCGTATTCGGGGGCGGCGCTGGCCAGCAGTGGCGCGGCGCACAGCAGCGCCAGGCATGAGCGTTTGAACATGAATAATCCTCCAAAAGCTCAAAGCCCAGCCGCCGCCGACCGCTCTGGCACAGCCCTTACAGGACTCCAATCTATACAGGATGTTATTAACCTTTAGGCGCCATCGACGCGGTACACGCCGATCAATACCTCATCCTCGCTGACGTCATCGATGGTGCCGACAAACACATAATCGCTCAGCCACGAATAGGCGCCGGGCTGGGTTTTGAAGCTCGGGGTGGTGCGGCAGTAGTAATCGTTTTCGAGCAATTCCTGGCCCTTGGCCTGCTTGGCCAAACCGTCGGCGTTGGGCCGCCAGATGCCCGGGTTGTGAATGATGATGATCTGCCCGTCATCGGTTTTCAGGCGGTACAGCGCTTCGATCAGCGTCACGCCATCGGCGCGTTCCACTGACATATCGGCGCCGCCGGGCACCACGATGCCCTTCATGCCTTTGCCGACAAACGTGCCACCGATAATGGGGTAGTTGATGCGGTGGCCGTCAGCGCCTTTGCCCATGTCTTCCTCGGGGCCGAGCTTGACGTGAATCTGCATCACCAACTCGTTGGTCACGCGGTTGGCTTTCGGCTCTTTCAGCTCATCAGCCTGAACGCTGGATAAGCCCAGCAGTGAAGCGGCGAGCAATACGGTGCGAACTGTGTTCATGGTGGTTAATCCTCAGCGATGGGTGACTGGAGCGGGTCGGGACGGCATGGCTGTTTGAGCAGGCTGTTGCAGGCCGGTTGCGGCACCGGCACCTTCACGCCTTGCAACTCGCCCAGCACCAGCTGCGACGGGTGCTCGGCGTCGTGCAGCAACTTGCTGCGCGCGGCCAGGGCGTAGGTGTCGAAGCCATAGCCGCCGGTACGGCCGGGTGCGTCGATCCAGATGCGCAACCGCGAACCGGCGCGGAAGGTGTGGGAAAACGGGCGCAACTCCACCCGGCCCAGCACCGGCTCATCGGGCTCCAGCGGCATCAGGCTGTCCGGCGTGTCGAGCAACCATGGGCGCACGGCGGTGGATTTTTGTGGGTCCAGCGCGCGAGCAGACAAGCGCAGCCAGCCGCGCTGCACATACACTTCCTGGCCGTCGGGCCGCAGTTGCGTGAGCGTCACTTGCACGTCCATGTCCGGGCCCAATGGCGTGGCCAGCCAGAGGTCGGCACTGCCTGGGCCGTAGGTCACCAGGTCGCGGCTCAGCGGTGCGCTGGTGTACGCCAGGCTGCCTTCTTTCCAGCCGTGCTTGAGTTCGCCCCAGGCGTTATCGACCTCGTAGGTGTTCACGTCCGGGCCGGCCACCGGGTAGTTGTATTCATCGGGCTCGCCGCTGGCTTTGCCGCCTTCGACGAGCGTGCGGTTGGCGCCCAGGGCGAAGCTCAGCGGTTTAACAGCCACCGGGAAACGCTCGCGGGTGATGGTCCAGCCAGGCTTTGCCGGCTCGTTGAGGCCATGCAGGTCATTAACGGAGCCGGTACTGCTGGTTTCTTGCCAGATCTCCACGTGCGGCAGTTTGTCGAAGCCGTTATCCAGGCCCTTCACAAAGTGATCGAAAAACGCCTGCAGCTTTTTGCGGAAATGGGTGGACTCGTACAAGTCGTGCGGGCCGTTGGTTTGCACCAGCCACAGCTGCTCGGGATCAAGCGTTTCCTGGTAATACCCTTCACGCGCCATCACGGCTTCGTCTTGCCAGGCCTGCATGGACAGCACCGGCACCTGAATGCGCTGAGTGCGGTCACGAATGCTGCGTTGCGCAGTCCAGGCGTCGCGCTGCGGGTGGCGGATGATCTGGTAAGTCAGCGCATGCTTTTTTACATCCACTTCGTTTTGCGCCACTTGCTTGAGGCAGCGTTGGTCTTGCTCGCTTAGCGCGCTGGCTTTGACGGCGGCCCAGCGCTGGCTCAAATACCAATGCCAGCCGGTCACGAATTCCGGTGCCGGCACGCCGCCTGGCGCCCAGCTGTCACTGCGTGCGTCGCCCATAGCCATGCCGGGGGCGATGGCCTTGAGGCCGGCCGGACGCTCGGTGGCGGTCATCAGTTGGGACATGCCCGCCCACGACCAACCAAACATGCCGACATTGCCATTCGACCAGCCTTGGCCGGCGGCAAATTCCACGGCCGCGCGACCGTCTTTGCCGTAATCCGGGCCGAGAAAATCGAAGGTGCCTTGCGAGCAGCCGGTGCCCCGCGCTTGCACGCCCATGATGGCGTAGCCCTGTTCGAGCAGCTGCTTGTCGAGGTCGACGGAGAAGGTTTCGTCGTCCGCCAGATAGGCCGAGCCGCCGATGCTGCCGCTGTCGTAACCGCTGTAACGCACCAGCACCGGAAACTTGCCCTCGCCCTTGGGCAGCAACACCGAATAGCGCAGTTCGGTGCCGTCTGGTGCGGCCAGGTAACCGGTGAGGCGTTTGCCCCAGAACGGTTGCCAGGTGCGCGTCGGGGCGCTGCTGACATCCTGGCCTGGCACATCTTGGGCTGCGTGGGCGCCGAGGGAAAATAGCAACGCACAGGCGGCGAGCATGAAGTGTTTTGGGTTCATCGATTAATACCTGAGAAGGTCAGAAACGTTTCGCCACCTGGGCGACCACCGTGGCCGAGCACACATCGTCGAAGCCGTTTACCGAGGCACATTCGGCCTGCGACAAATCGGTGTCGATGTACGCCACACGCCAGTCAAAACCGAACAACGTTTTGCTCAGCCCCACTTCCCAGTCGTAGTAGCTATGGCGTGTGGAACCGTCGCTGGAAATCCACACCTCGTCTTTGGCATCGCTGTAGCCGTAGCGCAGATCCAGCGCGGCTTCGTAGGGCAGATCGACCGTGTAACCGAGCCACATCACGCTGCGGTCATCGTCGAACGGTTTCACCTCGTTGGTGTACTTGATGCCGAAGGTCGCGCCATAGGCGCCGAGGGTGCCGATCCACTCGCCGTAGTTAAATTCGCTGTCCTTGGGGTAGTCGTACTCGACGTACATCAGGTTGACGTTCAACTGCTCGCTGAAGTCGTGGGCGAAGCCGACGTAATAGTCGTACTCGCGACGGGTGTCGGTGCCGAAGTCGGCGTTGGAGGAAAACACGCCGGCGTACGCGCCGCTGCTGTGGGTCAGGGTGACATCCGTCCACAACGCCGGGTCGCCGGCGGTTTGCGAGATGCCGCCGGTGCGGTAGTCGCTAAGCGCGGTCAGCGTCAGGCTCAGAGAGAAATCGTCATTGAGTTCAACGGCGTGTGCCGGCAGCGCGAGGCAACAAAGCAGGCCGGCGGCGAGGCACAGTGGTGTTCGGGTCATGCGGTTCCGCTCCATTTTTATGATTGTTGAATGGCAGAAGTGCAGGAGATTCATTGGTTATTACTGTTATCTGGTTCCTAACAATCTAGGTAACCGTCGATGTCATTTTTGAACTACGAACCGCGCTTTATCTATCCACTTTGCGAAAACCGCCCCGCACCGCAACGGTGCAACCAGTTATCACTCATAACTATATTTTCGGCCAACTGTGCTGCACACAGTGAAAATCGCGCGGCCACTGCTGCGCTTAGGAAATAGGCGGCTGTACGGCTGCTTCGCAGCGGCGTCAGTGAATACTTTCTGCACCGCGCCACTGCAGCGCACCAACGCCTGGAAGACGTATGAACGAAGTCGAACTACTCGCCGACGCCGATGCGCGCGGCCTGAATTACACCGCCAGCCTGGCCACGCGCCGGGTGTACCCGGATGCCGAGGCACTGGCCGGCCTGGCTGCCTTTGACGAGCCATTGCCCGCGCTCGGGCTGCCCGCCGCACAAACATTGCAGCTTCTGGATGAGCGCGGTTCCGCAGCGACGGTGGTGTCCAACGGGCCGCGCTATTTCGGTTTCGTGATCGGTGCGTCGTTGCCGGTGGCGGCGGCCGCTGAGCGCCTGATGCTGGCCTGGGACCAATGCGCCTCGACCTTCGACAACGCCCCCGTGGCCGCCACGGTGGAAGCCACGGCCGCGCACTGGGTGCTGGAGGCGCTGGATCTGCCGCGTGACAGCGCCGTGGGTTTCGGCACCAGCGCCACCGCCTGCACGCTCAGTTGCCTGGCCGCTGCACGTCGTTCGCTGTTGGCGCGCCACGGCTGGGACTTCGACCGCGACGGGTTGATCGGCGCGCCGGAAATCAAAGTGGTGGCGTCTGAGCTTGCGCATATCACCGTGAAAAAAGCCCTGCGTGTGCTGGGCTTTGGCAGCGCGAAGATCATCTACGCGCCGGTTAACGCCCTCGGCCAGGTCGACCCGGAGCGCTTACCGGCGCTGGACGCGCACACCATTGTTTGCCTGCAAGCCGGCGAGGTGAACACCGGCGAGTTCGACCCGTTCGCCCGACTGATTCCCAAGGCACATGCAGCCGGCGCCTGGGTGCATGTCGACGGCGCCTTCGGCCTGTGGGCGCGCGCATCGGCCTTGGCGCCGCTCACGGCGGGCATCGAACAGGCGGACAGCTGGACCACCGATGCGCACAAATGGCTGAACACGCCCTACGACTGCGCCATGGCCATCTGCCGCGATGCCGACGCGCTCGCCAGCGCCATGAACAGCGACGCTGCCTACTCCAGCGCGAGCGCCGACGCGCAGAAAAACCTCACCCTGGAATTTTCCCGGCGAGCGCGTGGCATTCCGGTGTGGGCCGCATTGCGCAGCCTGGGCAGACAGGGCGTGGCGCAGCAAGTGGAACGCCATTGCCGTCAGGCCCAGCGGGTCGCCGAGGGCTTGCGCGCGGCAGGTTATGAGGTGCTCAACCGTGTAGTGCTCAATCAGGTGCTATTTCGTGCGCACAGCGATGCGCAAACCATCGCCACCCGCGAGGCGGTGCAAGCGTCAGGGCAAGCGTGGTTCGGCGGCACCGTGTGGCAAGGCCGCCCGGCCTTGCGCATCAGCGTGTCGTCGTGGCGGACGGGGATGACGATATCGAGGCGCTGATCGATCTGGTGGCGCGCCTCAACGCCTGATCGGCTATTCGCTGCGCCAGCGCTTGCGCGCGTGCAGGTAGGCGCTGAGGTCGCTGTAGCCGAGTTGCGCCGCAATGTCGGCGCGGCTTTCGCCCTGCAGTTCGAGGGTTTGCTCAAGGTCGGCGCGCACCAGGTCGAGCAACTGGCGGAAGGTCATGCCTTCGTCGTCCAGGCGTCTGCGTAACGTGCGCGGGCTTTGATGCAGCAGCTCGGCCTGGCTATCAAGACTGGGCGTTTGGCCACGGGCAAAACTGTGACGAATGCTCTGCGCCACCTTCCCCGCCCAACCGCTGAGCTGTTGCTGGCGTGCCAGACAGCGATCCAATTCGGCACACAACACGGCGAGCATGCCGGGATGGCGGTTGCGCATCGGGAGCGCCAGGCTGGCCGCGCTGAAGTACAGGCGGTTATGGCCGCAACCGAAGCTGACGTGCTCGCCAAACCAGGCCGCATATTCTGCGTGATAGGCCGGGCGCGGGTGCGCCAATTGCACCCGCGTCGGCAGCACGCGCTGGCCCGCGCCTTCGCTGCACACTGTCAGGGCCATCACGAAATAGTGTTCCACCAGATAACGCGCCAGGTTCGCCGGCGCGTCGATGGTCACCTGTACACCAATGCCATTGGCGTCTTCCACGCGCGTCAGGCGATCCATGTCCGAAGCCAAGCCGGCATAGCGCACCCAGTTGTGGGTGGCCTGTGAAACGGTGTCCGCGTACTGCGCCATCAAGGCAATCACATGGCGGTCTTGCGAACTGAACAGGCCAAACAAGTGCAAGCCAACAGCCGGGTCATGGTGCGCGGCTTCGTCCCACAACTGTTCCAACGCCAACGCGCTGTAGTCGGCTTTGGCGGGGCGCTTGCTGTTGAGAAACCGCTCCAGCACGCCGCCTAACGGGCCACGGTGAAAGCGTTGGCCGGGGGCGTGCGGCGCATTGGCCAGTTCGGTCAGTTTTCTGTCCATTTCGCGCCTGTTGTCAGGTGAGGTCATGGTTTCTCATAGGGTGGCACTGCCCGTTCCGGGCCAGACGAAAGATTGCCATGGATATAACAATGACCGCCAATAACCCTATCGCCGTCGTCGCTGCCATCTTCTTTGTGTTTATCGCCCTGGAGCTGGCCTTCGCCTGTTTTCGCCAACCCGCCGGTAGCCGCCGTGATGTGCTGATCGAGTGGATCGGTTCGAGCTTGCTGCTGGGCGTCACCTTTCCGCTGGTGATGTTCTTAAGCGCCGCCCTGCTCAGCCACACCGCGCCGCAGTTAAAAGACAGCCTGGCCAACCTGCCCTGGTGGGCCGGCTTCGGCTTGTTTCTGCTGTTCGACGACATGACCCAATACTGGTGGCATCGCCTCACTCACCGGGTGCCATTTCTGTATGCGCTGCACCGCGCCCACCATTCGGCGCCGTACATGAGCATTCGCATCGTGTACCGCAACAACAGTTTCTATTACCTGCTGATGCCTGGTTTGTGGTTGTCGGGAATGCTCATCTACATGGGCCTGGCGCCGGTGTATTACCCGTACCTGGTGCTCAAGATGCTGGTGATTTTCGGCGCCCACAGCAGCGTGCTTTGGGATGCCAAGCTCTACGAGATAAAAGCGCTGCGCCCGCTGATGTGGTTGCTGGAGCGCACCATTTCCACGCCCTCGACCCACTCGGCCCACCACGGCCTGAACGCCAACGACGGCGTGACCCACTACAAGGGCAACTTTGGCAATTTGCTGTTCCTGTGGGACGTGCTGTTCGGCACCGCCAAGATCACCCGCCGCCGTCCACAGGCCTACGGCATCGAAGACCTCAATCCGGTGTCCTGGCAGGAAGAACTGTTCTGGCCGGTGGTGCGCAAACCCCAGGCCAGCCCTCAGCAAACGCCTGACAAAACCTTGGCTCGGTAAGCCGCGGTCGCCAGCCGTTTGCCGTGAGCGGCGGACGGCTTAGCTGCTCTGCGGCATTTCACCGTTGGCCAAGCGACGGTTGATATCCGCCACCACCTCCGGCAGTTCGGCGATGGTGTCGATGATGTAGTGCGGGCGGCTCGGCGCGAACAGCTCGCCGATGCGCTGGCGCTGGGCGTCCAGCTCGGCGGCAGGCAAGGCTTGGTACTGCGCATACGTCAGGCCCAGGGCATTGCCAGAACAACTGAGCGCCACGGTCCACATACCGGCGCTGCGGCCTTCGAGAATGCCCGGCCAGGTGTCGTCCACTTTCACGCACGCGGCGACGTCATTGATGCCCAGGGCGATGACGTTGGCCAGCGCCTGCGCCGGGTGCGGGCGGCCGTTAGGTACTTCATCGGTGGCCACTACGTGGTCGGGCACAAAGCCATTCTGGCGCGCCAGCTCTACCACTTTCGCCATCACCACGGCCGGGTAGCCCGAGCACGAGCCAATGGCCAGACCCGCTTCGCGCAGGTGCGCGACGGTTTCCAACGCGCCAGGAATCAAGGCTGAGTGCAGGCCGATTTTCTCGATTTGCAGCGGCATGAAACGCTCGTAGATAGCGGTAACGTCGTCGTCCGTGGGGCGCTTACCCAACGCGCGAACGAAGCGCTCGGCAATGGCTGGTTGATCGCATAGGGTGCGGATGTGGTCCCACTTGCCCATACCCATTGGGCCGCGCGCTTCCTCCAGCGATACCTGCACGCCGAATTCAGCGAAGGCCTCAACAAAGATTTGCGTCGGCGCGAACGAGCCGAAGTCGACCACGGTGCCGGCCCAGTCGAGAACCACGGCGGCGAGTTGGCGAGGCGATTGGTAGTGCATGGGTAGATCTCCGGTGTCGGGTGAAATAAGGCTCAGCTCAGCGCAGCCGAGCCGATGAAGTTCTGCCCACGGGCGCCTTTGCTGGCGGCCTCCAGCAGGGTTTTGGCTTGTTCGTCGCTGACGCCGTAATCGGCAAAATCGGTTTTCACCGACAGGCTGTGCAAAAAGCCCCGCAAGCGCGCCTGGGCGCTGGCCAGATCAGGGCCAAAAATGCGTTGCAAGGTGCGGTCGCGCTCGGCGTCCTGGCCCCAGGCCAGGCCCAGCACCAGCGGCAAGGTGAACGAGCAGGCGATGCCGTGTGGCAACCCGTGTTGCAGGGTCATTTCGTAGGAGATGGAATGGGCCAGCGCGGTCTTGGTGTTGGAAAACGCCATGCCGGCTTTCAATGCCGCCAGCGCCATGCGCGAGCGCAACTCGCGATTGCCCAAGTCGTTTTGCAGCGCCGGCAAGCACTCGAGAATGTCTTCAATGGCGGCGATGGCGAAGGTGTCGGAAAGCGGATTGGCGTTGCGATTCCAAATGGCTTCCAGCGCATGGGACAAGGCATCCAGGCCGGTGGAAACCGTCACGCTGGCCGGCACGCTGACCATCAACTGCGGGTCGATCAGCGCCACGCTGGGCCAGGTGCACGGCAGGTGCAGCGAATATTTCTTCTGTTCGGCGGCGTCCCAGATCGTCGCCCACGGCGTCACTTCGCTGCCGGTGCCGGCGGTGGTCGGCACGGCAATCAGGCGCTTGCTGCGCGCCGGTTCGAACGGTTGACCACTGGCCAACAGCGCCAGCAACTCATCAAAGCGCCCTTGCTCGGTGCCGACGATCAGCGCCTTGGCGGTGTCGATGGCGCTGCCACCGCCCACGGCAATCACCGTTTCGCAGTGACCCGCTTGTTGCCAGAAGCGCTCGTACACCTGACGCAGTTGCGCCACATCCGGATTGGGCTGCACGTCTTCCATCACATACACCAGGCGCTCGCCCAGCAGCGCCTGAATGCGCGCGAGCACGCCCAACTGGCGGGCCTCGGGAAAAATCACCAAGGCCACGGTTTGCCCTTCGGTAAGGCTGGCAAGCAGTTCGAGGCTGCCCCAGCCAAAGCGGGTATCGACCGGGTTATGGAAGCGCGAAACCATACAAACTCCTGAAGGTGATGAACGTGGCGGCAACGCACCGCCCCGCCCGACCTGCGCCGGGCGAAAAAAAGGGCTAACGATCAGTGACTGGCGCCGCGCTGGATGGCGTTGCGCAAGCGGCTGGACAGGGTGTCGGCGGCGACCACCATGACGGTGATGACGATGATGCAGGTGGCGGTTTCCGGGTACTTGAACAGCTTGAGGCTGCTGACCAGCTCAAAGCCCAGACCGCCGGCGCCGACCATGCCCAGCACCGTGGCCGAACGCAGATTCACCTCGAAGCGATACAGCACCACGGCGATCCAGGCGGTGACGACTTGCGGAAGTACGCCGAACACGATGATCTGCAACGGCCGCGCACCCGTGGCCTGCAACGCCTCGATCGGGCCTTGGTCGATTTCCTCGATGCTTTCGGCGAAGAATTTCCCGAGCATGCCGACGCCATGCACCGCCAACGCCAACACCCCAGGGAATGGCCCAAGACCAACGGCGGAGACAAAAATCAGCGCCAGAATCAGCTCGTTGATGCTGCGCGTAATGTTCAAAAACTGGCGAGTGAGGTGATACAGCACCGGGTTGCGGCTGAGGTTGCGCGCGGCCAGAAACGAGATCGGCACCGCCAACACCACGCCCAGCAGCGTGCCCCACAAGGCGATTTGCAGGGTCTCCAGGGCCGGCGCCCAAAGACGCGGCAAAATGCTCAAGTCCGGCGGAAAAGTACGGCCAAGAAAGTCGCCGATTTGCGGCAAACCGGCGGCCAGTTCGGCCACGCTCAGTTGCGCGCCTTCGGCGCTCCAGTTCAGCACCAGCACGGCGACCAACACCATCGCGGCGGTGACTAACCAGCCGCGCGCGCTCTGCGGCGTATCGACGGTCCACTGGTATTTACGCGCCTGCATGACGTCGCTCCGATCAGTTGGTATACGGTTAGTTGGCATAGCGCACACGCAACGCCTGACCAGCCTCGTCGGCCGGTTGCTCGGGCTCTTGGCCTGGGTAGATGCGGTGCAGATCGGCGTCGGTCATGCCGTGCGGACACCCGTCGTACACCATGCGGCCATGGGCCAGGCCGACGATGCGGTCGCCAAATTCGCGGGCGTAATCCACTTGGTGCAGGTTGCACACCACGGTAATGCCCAGTTCACGGGTCGCGTCGCGCAGGTATTGCAGCACCAGGCGCGCGGTTTTCGGGTCGAGGCTGGCCACCGGTTCGTCGGCCAAAATCACTTGCGGTCGCTGAGCCAGGGCTCGGGCAATGCCGACGCGCTGCATTTGCCCGCCCGACAACGCATCACAGCGCTGCTGCGCTTTGTGCGCCAACTCGACCCGTTGCAAACACTGCATGGCCAGGTCGATGTCTTCGCGGCGAAACAACTGCAGCACCGAGGCCAGGGTCGATACCGCGCCCAAGCGTCCGGTCAGTACGTTTTTCAGCACCGACAACCGCGGCACCACGTTGTGGTGTTGAAAAATCATCGCTACTTGCTGGCGCAAGGCGCGGGTGTCGCGACAGGTGACGGCGTCCATGCCGGCCACGCTCAGCTCGCCGGCATCGGCCTGAACCAGGCGATTCATGCAGCGCAACAAGGTCGATTTGCCGGCGCCCGACTGGCCGAGAATCACCACGAACTCGCCGGCCTGAATCTCCAGGTCTATGCCACGCAGCACGGCATTGCTGCCGTACTGCTTGGTCAATTGGCGGGCGCGGATCATTTCATGCCCTTGAGGTCGAGGTTCAGCACCTTGGCGGTCTCACGCACCACGTTGTAGGCGGCGTCGTCGGTTTTCTGGAAACCGTCCAATTGCCCCTGGTCACCCCATGGCACGTCTTTCATCGACGCCAACGCTGCTGCGACTTTCTGCTTGAGCGCTGGGTCCAGAGCCTTGCGCCAGACCATCGGCGATTCGGGAATCGGTTGCGACGTCCAGACCAATTGGAAGTCTTCGTTCTTGACGATGCCCTTGGCCACTGCGCCAGCAAGAATGCGGTCAGCAACGGCAGCGGCGTCGACCTTGTTGTTGGCTACGGCGAGGATGCTGGCGTCGTGCGAGCCGGAGAAAATTACCCGGGAGAACAGTTTTTCCGGGTCATAACCGGCTTTCTCCAAACCGGCCTTGGGAAACAAATGGCCCGAGGCCGAGCTTGGGTCGACGAAGGCAAACGTGTGGCCTTTGAGGTCAGCCAGGTCGTTAATGCCGCTGCCTTTGCGCGCCAGAATCAAACTCTTGTAGGCGCTCTGCCCGGTCTTTTTGGTGACCGCTACGGCGAAGGCTTCCACGTCGGCCACCGAGGCCGCCAACACATAGGAGAACGGGCCGAGGTAAGCGACGTCCAGCTTGCCGGCGCGCAGGGCTTCGATAATGCCGTTATAGTCGGTGGCCACGAACGGCTCGACTGGCATGCCCAGTTGTTTCTCCAGCCCTTCGAGCACCTGTTTGCTGCTCTCGATCATGGCTTGGGAGTCTTCGGACGGAATCAAACCGATGGTCAGCTTTTCAGCCGCCTGGGCATTTGCACCGAGCAACGGCAGCAACGCAAACCCGGCAATACGCAACAGCGAAGCGATAGAAGTCATGGCATTTCCAGCACGTGTGGTTGGGAAGTGAGCACAGGCTAGAAGCGTCACGTGACAGTCATACGATCAATTCAATATGGGTTTTTCCCGGTAACTATTGATGGAGGCTATGGATGTCTACCGCTCGAATTCGCGCGTTTCTGGCTGTGGCGCGGCACGGCAGTTTCAGCGCGGGCGCCCGCGCGCTGGGGCTGAGCCAGCCGACGCTGACCACCCAGGTGCAACAACTGGAGCGCCAGTACGACGTCGAGCTGTTTCACCGCAAAGGGCGGCGCATTGAATTGTCCGCTGTCGGCCAGCAATTGCTGCCCATCGCTCAACGCATGGCGTTGTTGGAACTGGAAGCGAACAACCTGCTGCATGACTCTGGCCGTCTCGACAGCGGCCAGCTGAAGCTGGGCGCGGTGGGGCCATTCCATGTAATCGAGATGGTCGACCACTATCGCCAGCGTTACCCGCGCATCGACGTGTCGATTCGGGTCGGCAACTCGGCGCAGGTGCTGGCCGATCTGGAGCAATACGCCACCGACATCGCCGTGCTCGCCGGCCGCCACGACGATCCCAGTCTCAGCGCGGTGCACTACGCCCGCCACGCCATCATTCTGTTCGTGCACCACAACCACCCGTTCGCCCAGCGCGAAAGCGTGCCGTTGCAGCTACTCGAAGACCAGCCGCTGCTGCAGCGCGAAACCGGCTCGACCACCCGTTCGGCCCTGGAGCGCGCACTGGCCGAGGCCGGCGTCACGCCGCGCAAGTCCATGGAAATCGGCAGCCGTGAAGCGCTGCGCGAAGCAGTGGTGCGGGGCATCGGTATTGGCACGGTGTCTCGAAGCCGAATTTATTCCCGACCCGCGCCTGCACGCGCTGCGTATCGAGGGCGACCCGGTGTTTACCGAAACCTACGTGTATTGCCTGGCGGAACGGCGCAGCAGCCGGTTGATTTCTGTCAGTTCTTCGACGCGATTCAACGCGCACCGACATAAGGCACCCGCACCGCACGATGCTGCTCACGCCACTGCGAAGGCGCGATGCCGTGATGGGATTTTGAAGGCGCGGGAGAACGCGGCCAAATCGTTGTAACCCAGGGCATCAGCGAGCCGCGTGAGGTCCATGGTCGAGGCGTGCAAATGCCAACTGGCCAGCTGCATTTTCACCGCCAGCACCAATTGCTTGAAGCTCAGCTGCTCGCTACGCAAGCGGCGCTGCAAAGTGCGCGGATGCAGGCCGAGCAAGGCGGCGATGTGGTCGAGCGTATGCAAATGCAGGCCGACGGTTTGGGTAATGAGGGTGCGGACCTGCATTTCCAGGTTGCTGTCCAGATCGTTCACCAGCTCGCGCAAGTAAGTGTCGATTCGCGCCTGTGCCTGGGTGGATAAAGGTTTCACCGGCAGCGCCATGATGCTTTCGGCAAATACCAGGCAATCGCGCTCCTGGTTGAACAGCACCTCGCAGCCAAAGTGCTGCCGGTAGGTTTTCACCGCCGCCACCGGGCTATGGCTGAACTCCACACGCAACGGCCGCACATCGCCGCCGGCACAGATTTCCCGCGCCAGGCGCGCGCACGCGGCGACCGCCATTTCCCGGTATTGCTGGGCGTGTTCGGCGCCATAGAAATGCTCGATGCGCTGCACATACACGCGCCCGGCGTGCTGCTGCAACCGCCAATGCTCGGCCTTGTTGTGCAAGGCGATATAGCGCTGCGCGGCCGCAGAAGCCGCCTGCACATTGGGCTCGGCGCATAGCAACGTGCCGAGCAAGCCCAACATGCTGATGCCTTGATGACTGGCGACGCGCAGGCCCAGATCCGGGCAACCCAAGCGCTCGGCAGCGGTGGCCAGCAGGTGAATAACCTGCTCGCTGCCGATCAGCCGATCGGCTTCGCGCAACTGCGTCACGCTGAGCCCAACGTCGGCCAGCAGCGACGCCAGATCACCGCCCAACGCGGCCACTTCCTCTTCGAAGCCAAGCAGGCTGGCGCTGCGCAATTCATAACGGATGGTCATCGGCGGCTCCCGCAACGGTGAAAAGACGATGCCGAAATTGTCGTGTTATGACAAGGAAACGTGCATTCAGCGCCCTACTCTCGCATCACCACTTCCCCAAAAACTACAAAAACAAGCAACGAGGTGATCCATGGCTATGTACGACATCGTGATTCAAGGCGGCCGCTATTTCGACGGCACCGGCGCACCGTCAGCCATTCGCAGCGTGGCGGTGAAGGACGGCAAAGTGGTGGCCGTCAGTGCAACGCCGTTTGACCAAAGCCTCGCTGAACGCGTGATTGCCGCCCACGGCAAATGGGTGACGCCGGGCTTTATCGACAGCCACACCCACTACGATGCCGAACTGATTGTGGCGCCAAGTCTCAGCGAGTCGGTGCGCCACGGCGTGACCACCGTGTTGGTGGGTAGTTGCTCGCTAAGCATGGTCTGCTCAGCGCCGGAAGATGCTTCAGACATTTTCACCCGTGTAGAAACTGTTCCGCGCGACAAGGTGCTGCCGATTCTGCGCGCGCACAAAACCTGGAACACGCCGCGCCAATGGGTCGAATTCATGGGCACGCTGCCATTGGGGCCAAACGTGGTGAGCTTTCTCGGTCATAGCGACTTGCGCGTGGCAGTGATGGGTTTGCACCGTGCCACCGATCGCCAGGTGCGGCCCAGTGAAGCGGAAATGAAGGAGATGGAACGGGTAATGGAAGAGGCGCTGGATGTCGGCTTTCTCGGCCTGTCCACCATGAGCCTGAAGTGGGACAAAATTGACGGCGACCGCGAATGGTCGAAAAGCCTGCCCAGCACTTATGCGCACTGGAGCGAGATCCGCCGCCTGAATACTCTGCTGCGCCAGCGTGGCCGCGTTCATCAGGGCGCGCCGAACGCGGCCAACCCGTTGCAAGTATTGCAGTACCTCGGGCAAGCCATGGGAGTGCTGCGCAAACCGCTGAAGACGACGCTGATTTCCATGCTCGATCTCAAGGGCAACAAGACCATCGCACCCATGGCACGGCTGTCAGCCTGGTTTACCAATTTAATGGGCGGTGATTTTCGTTGGCAGTTGTTGCCAACGCCTTTCAAAATTTACGCAGACGGCATCGACGTGGTGCTGTTCGAGGAATTCGGTGCCGGCGAAATGGCGCTGAATCTTAAAGACGCCGTGGCACGCAACGCACTGCTGAAAGATGAAAGTTATCGCCGCACCTTTCGCAAGTTCTACGCCGAGAAACTCTCGCCCCGTGTGTGGCAACGCGACTTCGGCGACGCGGTGATTCTCGGCTGCCCGGACGAAAAGCTGATCGGCCGCAACTTCGCCGACGTGGCCGTAGAGCGCGGCCTGCATGTGGTCGACTTGTTCCTCGACATGGTGGTGGCCTACGGCACGCAACTGCGTTGGTTCACCGTGATCGGCAATCACCGCAAAGACGTACTGCGCAAGATGGTCTGCAACCCGAACACGCTCATCACCTTTTCTGACGCGGGCGCCCACCTGCGCAACATGGCGTTCTACAACTTGCCGCTGCGTTTGTTGAAACTGGTGCAGGAGAGTCACAACGAAGGCCGGCCGATCATGGCCGTCGAGCAGGCCATTCACCGGCTGACTGGCGAACAGGCGGACTGGTTAGGTATCGATGCCGGGCGTATCCGCGAAGGCGACCGAGCCGATATCGTGGTGCTCGACCCCCACGGGTTGCAGCAGGATCTGGAAAATGAAACCTGGGATGACATGCAAGGCTTCGGGATTCAGCGCATGGTCTGCCGCAATCCGGGTTGCGTGTCCCATGTGCTCATAAATGGCCGGCTGGCGGTGGACGATGAAGCGGTTGTCGCGCAATTAGGAACTGCGCCGGGTTACGGGCAATTCCTGGGAGCACGCTGATAGTCAGCCAAACGACAGGTTCGACTCATCGGGTTGGTAGGCCTCGTTTTCCAAGTCGATAAAATTGCTCAGCCGCACCGCGCCTTCTGGGAAGCGCACGATCACCTGCAACTGGCCACCCATGGCCTCGATATGCTGGCGCAACGTAGCCAGGTAAATGTCGGTGTAACGCTCCATTTTGTTCACGGCCGCCGGGGGCAGCCCGAGGTTTTTCGTAAGTGACTGCTGCGACTGGCCAATGGCGAGCATCACTTTGGCCGTGGCCTCGGCGCGTGCCTGGGAGGGCGGCAGCAGCTTGGTTCTGCGGGTGGAATACTTGCTGGTCATGAAGCGGGCTCGAGGCGAAATGAATTGATCGGCGAGCCTAGCCCATCGCCCTAGGTCAACATGAGTGCACGCGGACGGTAGTGAGGTGGGAACACTGCCCCCGTCGTGTATGAACTGGCCTCATTCGTACGAGACGTCTCTGGGTTACGCCTGGTTAAGCGAGCCGTCATCGAGATCAGCGAAGTTGCTGATGCGCACGGCTCCTTCGGGAAATCGCGCAATCACTTCCAACTGTCCGCCCATGGCCTCGATGTGGTTGCGCAGGGTGGAAATGTACATGTCTGTGCGCCGCTCCATTTTCGCGATGGAGGGTTGCTGAACATTCAACAGCTCGGCGAGCGACTGCTGGGACAACCCACGCGCCTGGCGCAATTCGTGTAGCGGCATTTGCGCGAGCATTTCGCGCGTTTTCGCCTCGGCGCGAGCGCGCGCCTCGGGCGACATGTTTTTACGCAGTTCTGAGTATTTGTTAGCCATGTGTTGCGGTCTCCTTTTTCACCGTAAGCAGGTGCTTGTCGTAAAGCCGATCCGCCAGCGGAATGTTCGTGGCGTACCAGCGGTTATCACCTGTTTTGTCACCGCCAACCAAGAGGATGACGCACCGCCTGGGATCAAATGCATACAAGCTGCGCAGTGGCCTGCCGCCTTGTTGTGTACGCAGTTCGCGCATGTGTTTGTGGCGCGAGCCCGACACACCGCTGCTGTGGGGGAAGCCCAGAAACGGCCCGCACTCAACCAGTAAACCGATCGAGGCGTCCAACGACTCCTGCTGCTTTTGCGACAACCCCTGCCACCACGCGCCGAACTCATCCGTGTATTCAACATCCCAAGCCATGGCGACTTTCCACCTTTATTTATATTCCGTCAATGGAATATTTTCTATTGAGTAAAAACCAGTAAAAGCTGCGATTGAGCCTGGACAAAGCGCAGCCAAAAAAACGAGCGCCTGGGGCGCGCAGTCAGGTGGAAGACCGCCGCGCCATCGTCTGACGCAGCGCCAGAATTCAGCCATTCGCGCGCAAAAAAAAACGCCCCCCTTTGCCGCGAGAGCAAAGGGGGCACCGGGTGGTGCGGAGGCTTGATCAGCTATGCAGGTCGAAGCGATCCAGATTCATCACTTTCGTCCAGGCCGCAACGGAAGTCCTTAACGAAACGGGCCTGGCCGTCGGCACTGGCATATACCTCGGCAATCGCGCGCAGCTGCGCGTGGGAGCCGAACACCAGATCAACGCGCGTACCGGTCCATTTCACCTGCCCTGTCTTGCGCTCGCGCGCTTCGAAGGTGGTGGCCGACGCCGGTTTCCATTCCACGCCCATGTCCAGCAGGTTGCTGAAGAAGTCGTTGGTCAGTACGCCCGGACGCGTGGTGAGCACGCCATGCTGGGCGCCTTCGACGTTGGCCCCGAGTACCCGCAAACCGCCAACCAACACGGTCATTTCCGGCGCGGTGAGCGTCAGCAACTGGGCTTTATCCACCAGCAGCGTTTCCGCCGACACGGTGTATTTGCCCTTCAGATAATTTCGGAAGCCGTCGGCGATGGGCTCAAGGAAGCCGAACGATTCGACGTCGGTCTGCGCTTGCGAGGCGTCCATGCGCCCGGGTGCGAACGGCACGCTGACGGTTTGCCCGGCGGCCTTAGCTGCTTGCTCAACGCCTGCGTTACCGGCCAGCACGATAAGGTCAGCCAAGGAAATTCGTTTGCCGCCGACCTGGCCGCCGTTGAATTCGCCCTGAATGCGCTCCAGCGTGCCCAACACCTGCGCCAACTGCGCCGGCTGGTTCACGGCCCAGGATTTCTGCGGTTCCAGACGCAGGCGTCCGCCGTTGGCGCCGCCCCGTTTGTCCGAACCACGGAAGGTCGACGCGGCGGCCCAAGGCGGTGGAGACCAGTTGCGCCACGCTCAAGCCCGAGGCCAGCACTTTGTCTTTCAGCGCCGCCACGTCGCTGGCATCGACCAGCGGATGATTCACCGCGGGAATCGGGTCTTGCCACAGCAGTTCTTCGCGCGGTGTTTCCGGCCCCAGATAACGGGCCAGCGGGCCCATGTCACGGTGGGTCAACTTGAACCAGGCGCGGGCGAATGCGTCGGCCAATTGCTGTGGATTTGCCAGGAAGCGGCGGGAGATTTTTTTCAGGCCGGGTCGAAACGCAGCGCCAGGTCAGAGGTAAGCATGGACGGTGCGCGACGTTTGCTCGGGTCGTGGGCGTCTGGAATCTTGCCCGCGCCTGCGCCGCCTTTGGGTTGCCACTGATGGGCGCCGGCAGGACTCTTGGTCAGTTCCCACTCGAAGCCGAAAAGATTTTCCAGGTACTCGTTGCTCCAGCGCGTTGGCGTGGACGTCCAGGTCACTTCCAGACCGCTGGTGATGGTGTCGCCGCCTTTACCGCTGCCGAATGCGTTGCGCCAGCCCAAGCCTTGTTCTTCCAGGCCAGCGGCTTCCGGTTCCGGCTCCACGTTATCGGCGGGGCCGGCGCCGTGGGTTTTGCCGAAGGCGTGACCGCCCGCGATAAGCGCCACGGTTTCTTCGTCGTCCATGGCCATGCGGGCGAAGGTTTCGCGAATGTCGCGGGCCGAGGCGACCGGGTCGGGATTGCCTTCCGGCCCTTCCGGGTTCACATAGATCAAGCCCATTTGCACAGCGGCCAGCGGGTTCTCGAGGTTGCGCTCCAGCTCACGGCCTTCTTGCTCCGGACGTTTTTCCGGCTCGGCCACCAGGTCGCCTTGGCCCGGCTCTTCCACTTCTTTACTGGCTTTACCGTAGCGTTTGTCACCACCGAGCCACACGGTTTCGGTGCCCCAGTACACGTCTTCGTCCGGTTCCCAGACATCGGCCCGACCACCCGAAAAGCCGAAGGTCTTAAAGCCCATCGATTCCAGCGCGACGTTGCCGGTGAGCACGATCAGGTCGGCCCAGGAAATGGCGTTGCCGTATTTTTGCTTCACCGGCCAGATCAGCCGACGCGCTTTGTCGAGGCTGACGTTGTCCGGCCAGCTATTGAGCGGGGCGAAGCGCTGCTGCCCGGAACCCGCGCCGCCACGGCCATCGCCGGTACGGTAAGTGCCGGCGCTGTGCCAGGCCATGCGCACGAACAGCGGGCCGTAATGGCCGAAGTCGGCCGGCCACCAGTCTTGAGAGTTGGTCATCACGGCTTCGAGGTCGCGTTTAACCGCGGCGAAGTCGAGGTTTTTGTAGGCGCTGGCGTAGTTGAAGTCTTCCCCCAGCGGATCGGATTTTGCCGAGTGTTGATGCAGCACTTTCAGGTTCAACTGGTTGGGCCACCAATCACGGTTAGTGGATGCCGCCGCCAGCGGCGTGGTTGAACGGGCATTTTGATTCAGTCGACATGGTGTTCTTCCTTAATAAGGTCGAGTAATCCGGCTTCAGCCAACGTGGCTACGAACGCTGATACACAGGTCAGTGTGATCGGGGCGGGCCTGGGGTCGTTACCGCTCTGCGCGGGTGAGGGCTCTGAGTCCCCTCATCAGTGAAACGGCGCCGCAACGAAACGGCGCAGTGCAAGACTAGCCGTCTATGGGAGGAGGTCTAATAGAGCGTATGTGCTGTGTTGATAGCGTGGCTCTGTCAGGCGCATTAAATGCCGACCGACAAAGCTACCGTCGCCGCCTTGCGCGGGCGATGTGCATCAGTTGAACAGTTTGGAGAAGAAGCCGGGCTTGTCGTCGCCCTCTTTGGCAGGCTTCTTCTCAGGCGCGGCCTGGGCCACCACCGGCTTGGTGGGGTCGACAAAGGTGCCGGCCAACAGACTCTGCGCCTGGCTAGCCGCGCGCTGGCCACTGCGCAATGCGCCTTCCAATGTTCCGGGGTACAGCGCATCGGTGTGCTCACCGGCAAACACCACCCGTTGCAGCGGTTGTTCCCACAAACGCCAGTTGCGCGTCAGTTGGCCCGGGCCGTAGGCCAGGTACGAACCGCCAGTGGAGGGGTCGGTGCTGTAGCGCTTGATTTCATAGCCGGTGAAGGCGCCACGCGCTTTCGGGTAGAACGCGTGCAGGCGAATCAGCACCTGATCGACCATCTGTTTGTCGCCAAATGCCTGCAGCACGCGGGCGTTGTCGCCCGACAGGTTGATCACCACATTGGCGCCGCCTTTTACCGCGGGCTCGATCCACAACATGCCCAGGCCCTGGTCGGTGAAGATTTCACCGGACAGCCGCGCCTTGCTCTCCCACACCGGGGTTTTGAACTTGAGCATGATCTGGTCGCGCCAGCCGTAGTTGGTACCTTTGATGGCGCTCTGGTGCGCGGCGTCCAATGCCGGGGTCAGCTGAATTTGCGCCAGGGCTTTGAGCGGCACGGCCAGCACCACGTAGTCGGCGCTGTAACCGACGCTGCCCACTTTCACGGTGGCGCCGTCTTTGTCCTGGCTGATGGCCGAGACCTTGGCGTTGGTTTTGATGGTTTTGATTTGCTTGAGAAACGCCGCCGCCAGCACCTGGCTGCCGCCGGGCAAGCGCGCGGCGCGCAGGTCACGGTCGTCTACGCCACGGTAAACGCGGGTTTGCTGGGCGAGATACAGCAGCGACAGGCGCGACGGTTCGTCGTAGCGCGAGCGAATCCGTTGGTTGACCAACAAGCGCGCGGTGGTCGGCAGCGCGAGTTTGTCGAGCCACTTGGCGACGGTGATCTGGTCGAGCGCGAACAGGGTGTTGTTGGCGGCCGGGTTCATCGGGTCGGCAATGGACGCTGCCAGGTCGTCCAGACTTTTGTCGAAACGCTTGAGGCCTTCGGCGGTTTCCGGCTGTTTGGTGGCCAGGTCGGCGGCGGTGAAGTAGTCGCCATTAATCAGGTAGCTGGGGTTACGCACGAACTCCGGCGCCGGCAGGGTCTGCAGCTTAAAGGTGTCGATGTAACCGTTGAGCGTGGGCTGCACTTTCTTGCCCGCGATCCACTCGCTGGTGGCCAGCCCCGAACGCCCGCCGATGCTCGGTTTGGCTTCCAGCAGCGTGACCTGCCAGCCCTTTTGTTGCAGCTCGTACGCGGCGGTCAAACCGGCCAACCCGGCGCCCACCACAATGGCCGTGGGCTGCTTGGTGGCCGCTGGCTTGTCGGCGGCAGTGGCCGCCACGCTGAACACACCCATTGCCAGCAGCGCCAAGGCGCGCAAACCGGTTCGCAACATAAACGACTCCTTACATCCGTTCCGCAGGCAGCGGGAACGCCTCTTAGATGGCGCGCAGAATACGCCGCCCCCGCCCAGGAACCAGCCAAGTCCGTCGCCTTGAAAACGTGTGGGCGGTTTGCAGTTGTTCACCGGCGCGCCATTGCATAGGCTGCTGTCCTGCTTTGCGTGCCCAGCGTTTGCCTGGCCGCGTCTGTACAGCCGTCTTGACTGCCTGGAGTTTCGAATGAGCCTGAATAATCAGTGGATGCAACGCGACCTGGCGGTGCTCTGGCACCCCTGCACGCAGATGAAGGACCACGAGCAATTGCCGCTGGTGCCGATCAAGCGTGGCGAGGGCGTGTGGCTCGAGGACTTCGATGGCAAGCGCTACCTGGACGCCGTCAGCTCCTGGTGGGTAAACGTGTTCGGCCATGCCAATCCGCGCATCAACCAGCGCATCAAAGACCAAGTCGACCAACTGGAGCACGTGATTCTCGCGGGCTTCAGCCATCAGCCGGTGATTGAATTATCCGAGCGCCTGGTCAAGCTCACGCCGGCGGGCCTGGACCGTGTGTTCTACGCCGACAACGGTTCATCCGGCATCGAAGTGGCGTTAAAAATGAGCTTCCACTTCTGGCGCAACAGCGGCCAGGAGCGCAAGAAACGCTTCGTCACGCTGACCAACAGCTACCACGGCGAAACCATCGCGGCGATGTCGGTGGGCGACGTGGCGCTGTTCACCGAAACCTACAAATCCCTGTTGATGGACACCATCAAGGTGCCCAGCCCCGACTGCTACCTGCGCCCGGAAGGCGTGAGTTGGGAAGAACATTCGCGGGTGATGTTTGGCCATATGGAACAGGCGCTGGCCGAAAACCATCAGGACGTCGCCGCCGTGATTATCGAGCCGCTGATCCAGGGCGCCGGCGGTATGCGCATGTACCACCCGGTGTACCTAAAGCTGCTACGCGAAGCTTGCGACCGCTACGGTGTGCACCTGATTCACGATGAAATTGCCGTGGGCTTCGGCCGCACCGGCACCCTGTTCGCCTGTGAGCAGGCGGGCATCGCGCCGGACTTTCTGTGTTTGTCCAAAGCGCTCACCGGCGGCTACTTGCCGATGGCCGCCGTGCTCACCAGCGAGGCGATTTACCAGGGTTTTTACGACGACTACCAAACCCTGCGCGCCTTCCTGCATTCCCACACCTACACCGGAAACCCGCTAGCCTGCGCGGCGGCATTGGCCACGTTGGATATTTTCGAGCAAGACAACGTGATCGAAGCCAACCGCGCCCTCAGCGCCCGCATGGCCAGCGCCACGGCACACCTGGTGGACCATCCGCACGTGGCCGAAGTGCGCCAGACCGGCATGGTGCTGGCCATTGAAATGGTGCAAGACAAAGCCAGCAAAACGCCTTACCCGTGGCAAGAGCGCCGGGGTTTGAAAGTGTTCCAGCACGCGCTGGAACGCGGCGCCTTGCTGCGGCCTTTGGGCAGCGTGGTGTATTTCTTGCCGCCGTACGTGATTACCCCGGAGCAGATCGACTTTCTCGCCGAAGTTGCCAGCGAAGGCATCGATATCGCCACCGCCACCAAAACCTCCGTGCCCGTCAGCGGCCGTCACCCCAACTTCCGCGATCCGGGTTAATAACTCGATTCTCTACCCACCATCAATCCGCCCCCTCTACCCGCTCGCGGGGGAGGGTTTGGCTTCTAAACTGCGCACTCCCGTAGAGCTCCGCTCCAAAACGTGACACCTCTCTTCCCCTACCGCCCGGCTCCATCCTCGCTTTAACCCTTAATAATCAGTCAGATACAGATAATAGCCCGCACTGGCCCGCATCCTGCATTTCCTGGCTTTATGGATAATTGGATCCAAAAAACCATGCGAGCACCGCGATGCACATCGTCCCCTCCTACGCCGAACGCAAACCCATGACCGCCGAAGAAGAGGCTTACAGCTTTCTTCTCAATGCGATTTGCACCGGCCACTACCGCACCGGCGACCGTCTGGTGTCGGAAGAAATCGCCAGTGAAATCGGCATGAGCCGCATGCCTGTGCGCGAAGCGTTTCGTCGCCTGGCGGCCGAGGGTTTGGTGACCATGCGCCCTAACCGCGGCGCCGTGGTCAGCGGCTTGAACCTGGACGAGATACACGAAGTGTTCGACATGCGCAGCGCCCTCGAAGGCTTAGCGCTGCGCGTGGCGGTGCCGAAAATTACCGAGCGCCATTTGAACCGGCTTGAGCGCCTGCTCGATGAAATGGACGAGTGCCGCGACGACAGCGCCGAGTGGGTCGGCCGGCACCGCGTGTTCCACGAATACCTGTGCAGCCTCAGCGAGCGGCCGCGGCTGATGCGCCAAATCAGCGCGCTGTATTCGGTCATCGAACCGCCCATGCGCCTGTGGCTGCAACATGCACAAGCGCCCAGCGCCCGCGAAGAACACAGCGAAATACTCGACGCCATCCGCAGCGGCGACGCCGCGCTGTCCGAGCGGGTATTGCGTGAACACATCGAAGGCACCGTGCCGGAACTGGCGCGGTTTCTGGAACAGATGAACCCACTGTAGGAGCGAGCTTGCTCGCGAAGCAGGCGCTGCGGCTCTTCACCGAATCGCACAACGTCTTTCGCGAGCAAGCTCGCTCCTACGGCCCGCTTTTCTCCTCGTCGTAACAGAAGGAATTACCCGCATGAGCCTGCGCCTTTCCGTTTCACGCACACTGCTGGGCGCGTTCTGCGCCCTGGCGATTCTGCCCGCCACCCAGGCGGCGGAGCAGACCATTCGCTTCTACAACTGGTCCGATTACATGGGCCCGGACACGCTGAAGAGTTTCGAAAAAGAAACCGGCGTGCCGGTGCAATACGACGTCTTCGACACCAACGAAATGCTCGAAGCCAAGCTGCTGTCCGGGCACTCCGGCTACGACCTGGTTGTGCCCTCGAGCCAGTTCCTGCCCAAGCAAATTCGCGCCGGTGCCTACCAGCCGTTGCAGCGTGAATTGCTGACCAACTGGAAGCACCTCGACCCGCGCCTGATGCAGCGCCTTGAAGAAGCCGACCCCGGCAACAAGTACGCCGTGCCGTACATGTGGGGCACGCTGGGTATCGGCTACAACGTGGAAAAAGTACGCGCTGCCCTGGGCGCCGATGCGCCAGTGGATTCCTGGGCGCTGGTGTTCGACCCGGCCAACCTGGTCAAGCTGAAAAGCTGCGGTGTGGCCATGCTCGATGCGCCGGTAAAAATCATTCCGCAAGCCATGCACTTCATGGGCATGAACCCCAACAGCACCAACGCGGACGACTACAAAAGAGCGTCGGCGCTGCTGCAAAAACTGCGGCCGTCGGTGACCTACTTCAGCTCGTCGAAATACACCACGGACCTGGCCAATGGCGACATCTGCGTGGCCATCGGCTATTCCGGCGACGTGATGCAGGCGCAAACCCGCGCCAAGGACGCCGGCAAAAACGTCGACATCCGCTACGTGATTCCCAAGGAAGGCGCCAACCTGTGGTTCGACATGATCGCCATTCCCAAAGACTCGACCAACGCCAAGAACGCCCATGCACTGATCAATTACTTGCTGCGCCCGGAAGTGATTGCGCCGGTTAGCGACTACGTCGGCTACGCCAACCCGAACAAGGACGCGACCGCCCTGCTCAGCCCTGCCGTGCGCGACAACCCTGGCATTTACCCAAGCGATGAAGTGATTGCCAAGCTATTCGTGTCGGCCGATTTGCCGCCTGCGATTCAGCGCGTCATCACTCGCGAGTGGACACGAATCAAGTCCGGCAAATAAGCGGACGCCGTTTTTACCTTTTATGAGTTCTGCCCATGTTGAAATTTTCTGCCCATGAATACCCCTACGCCTCGCAACGCCAGAGCGTGTTCGCCAAGCGCGGCATGGTCGCCGCTTCGCAGCCACTGGCCGCCGAAGCGGGGATTGAAATGCTCCGTCGCGGCGGCAACGCCATCGACGCCGCCATCGCCACGGCGGCGGCGCTCACCGTCGTTGAACCCACTGGCTGCGGCATCGGCGGCGACGCCTTTGCCCTGGTGTGGGTGAAGAACCAACTGCACGGCTTGGATGCCAGCGGCCATGCGCCGCAAGCGTTGAGCATTGAGGCCATGCAGGCGGCAGGGCATGAAAAAATGCCGGTGTATGGCTGGGCGCCGGTGACGGTGCCGGGCTGTCCGGCGGCATGGGCAGAACTTTCCCGACGCTTTGGCCGGTTGCCGTTTGCAGACCTGCTGCAACCGGCCATTGAGTTGGCACGCGACGGTTTTCCGGTATCGCCGGTGGTCGCGCATCAATGGCAAACCGCGCTGGACGAATACACCCCCGAGCGCCAGCCCGTGCTGGAAAGCTGGTTCTCGACCTTCTTGATCGACGGCCGCGCGCCTCAGGCGGGCGAGCTGTTTCGTAATCCGGCGCAAGCCGAAACCTTGGCCGAGCTGGCCGCCACAGGGTGCGAAAGCTTCTATCGCGGCAGCATTGCCGAGCGCCTGGCGGCGCATTCAGAGGCTACCGGCGGCTACTTGCGCGCCAGCGATCTGAGCGGTTACCAAGCCAAGTGGGTTGAACCGATTAGCGTGAATTACCGAGGCGTGGATGTCTGGGAAATTCCCCCGAGCGGCCAAGGCTTGATTGCCTTGATGACGCTGAAAATCCTCGAAGGTTTTCAGTTCGACCAGCGCGACAGCCAGCTCACCTGGCACCGCCAATTGGAGGCCATGAAATTGGCCTACAGCGACGGCTTGCACCACATCACCGACGCCGAGCACATGCGCGTAGCGGTCGAGCAGCTGCTGAGCCCCGGCTACATCGAACGCCGTCGCGCTCAAATTGGCGACCGCGCCCAACCGCCGCAGCACGGCGACCCGCACGCCAGCGGCACGGTGTACCTGGCCACGGCCGATGCCGAGGGCAACATGGTGTCGTTTATCCAAAGCTGCTACCACGGCTTCGGTTCTGGCGTGGTGCTGCCCGACAGTGGCATTTCTCTGCAAAATCGCGGTTCGGAATTCAGCCTCGACCCCGGCCACGCCAACAGCCTGGCGCCCGGCAAGAAAACCTTTCACACCATCATCCCCGGCTTCCTCAGCAAAGACGGCCAAGCCCTCGGCCCGTTCGGTGTAATGGGCGGCTATATGCAGCCGCAAGGCCACGTGCAAATGGTGATGAACCTCGTCGACTTCGGCCTCAACCCGCAGGCGGCGCTGGATGCGCCGCGCTGGCAATGGCTCGGCGAGATGAAAGTTGGCATCGAACAGACCGCCTCGCGCGACCTGGCGTTTGCCCTAGCCCGGCGTGGGCATCAGGTGGAAATTGCCCATGACCTGACCGACTTTGGTCGCGGCCAGATCATCCTGCGCGACCCGGATACGGGTGTGCTGTGCGGTGGCACCGAACCGCGGGCGGATTCGCATATTGCTGTGTATTGACCGCGATATTTTTGATCATCTGCAGCATCCCGATTAGCCGCAATTGGATTTGTGCACGGATCAACAGCATCGCGGCTAAAGCCGCTCCTACAGGGATGCCGCCCACAGAAGCTATTCCGCCCTCTGTGGGAGCGGCTTTAGCCGCGATGCTGTTGATCTTCCGCCAAGGCCATCGCACGTAGAGCTCACACACAATGCTGCACATTTTTCGCAGGTGCGCCCGGCTCGAAATTCTGGATCCCCGCGTGCGCGGGGATGACCGGGGTATTGGCAAAAATGCCGCCCGACCACTCCCACATACACCACCTCCCGCAGAGGCACCCCTTTAACCTGTGGGAGCGGCTTCAGCCGCGATGCTTTTGATCCGTGCACAAATCCAATCGCGGCTAAAGCCGCTCCCACAAAAAAACCGGCAGGCGTAAGTAAAAAAAAGCGGGCACACGCCGAAACGTGAGCCCGCCAAAGCACTGCTTACCTAATCGGTTCGGGTGCGCTTACTCCTGGATGTACACCACGTGCGTGTGGGTGAATTCATACAGGCCGTGCTTGCCATCCGCACCGCCGATACCGGATTTACGCGTGCCCGCATGGAAGCCCTGCATGGCTTCGAAGTTCTCGCGGTTGATGTAGGTTTCGCCGAAGTCGATTTCGCGACTGGCTTTCATCGCGGCGCTGAGGTTGCGGGTGTAGAGCGAGGACGTCAGGCCGTATTCGCTGTCGTTGGCCAGGGCGATGGCTTCGTCGAGGTCGTCGACAATCTGCACCGGCAGCACCGGGCCGAAGATTTCCTTGCGCATGATTTCCATGCCAGCGGTGCAGCCAGCCAGCACGGTTGGCTGGTAGTGGAAACCTTTGCCAAGGTCGGCCACCGCGCCGCCCGTGATGATCTGCGCGCCCTGCCCGCTCGCGGTTTTGACCATTTGCGCGACCTTGTCGAGGCCGATCTGGTTCACCAGCGGACCCATGTCCAAGTCCGCCTCGGCCGAGGGATCGCCATACTTGGTGGCGGCCATGGCGCTGGCGAGTTTGTCGATAAATTGATCGGCCACTTTGCGCTCCACGTACACCCGCTCGGCGCAGTTGCACACCTGCCCGGTGTTGATCACCCGCGAGGCGGTAATGGCGTTTACCGCCAGTTCCAGGTCGGCGTCGGCCAGCACAATAGCCGGCGCCTTGCCGCCCAGTTCCAGGTTGAGCTTGGTGATGTTCGGCGCGGCAGCGGCCATGATGCGCGAGCCGGTGGCGACGCTGCCGGTAAAGCTGATGAGGTCGATACCGGCGTGGCTGGTCAGCGCATGGCCGACGCCAGCGCCGGTGCCGCTGACGACGTTGAACACGCCCGTGGGCAGATCGGTTTCCGCCACCAGGCGGGCGAATTCGAAGCAGTTGATCGGCGTTTCTTCGCTGGGCTTGATGACGATGGTGTTGCCGGTAATCAGTGCCGGCGCCATCTTGCGAGCGATCAGAAAGAACGGGAAATTCCACGGCAAAATACCGGCTACCACGCCCAAGGGTTTGCGTTGCAGGAAGATGTGTTCACCGGCGCGGTCGCTGGTTAGCACTTCGCCTTCCAGGCGGCGCGCCCACTCGGCCATGTAGTCGAGGTAGTCGGCGGTGAAGTTCACTTCCACCATCGCCAGCCCCGGTACCTTGCCTTGTTCCTGAGTGATGATGCGTGCCAGGCGCTCGGCGTTGTCGCGCACTTTCTGGGCGATGCGGCGCAGGTAGCCGGCGCGCTCGATGGCCGGTTTTGCTGCCCAGCCTTTTTGCGCTTTGCGCGCGGCAGCGATGGCCCGTTCCACTTGTACGTTAGTGGCTTGCGGCACGCGGGCCAGCAGCTCGGCGTTGGCCGGGTTGAATACTTCGATCAGTTCTTCGCTGCCGATAAAGGAATTATCGATGTAGTTCTCGTAGGTAACGATGCTGCTCATGCGTTCTTCTCCTGTCCACGCATCGGCTCGCCGTGGCGAGCGTCTGCGTGGTGACGGGTTTACGGATTAGTTGCTGGCGGTTTTCTTCGCGGCGGCCTGCTGTTCTTGCAGGTCATAGGCACGCTTGATCAGGTACTGGTGCACCGCCTCGGCTTGCTGAATATCGAGATGGCCCTGGAACGAGGGCATGCCGTCAGGAATGCGCCCGCCATAGACGATGCCGAGGAAGCGTTCGTGGTTTTCCTTGCTCAGGGTGCGCAGGTCTGGCACCACGCCGCCGCTGATGGCGTTGATGCCGTGGCACTGCGAGCAACTGGCGTTGAACAGTTCGCGGCCCTGGTCGATTTGCGCGGTGGTGCCGGTCAGCTCCGGTGGCTCGGGTTTGCGGTCGGCGAAGCGGTCGTTCAACTCTGGCAACTTGGCGGTGCCGCCGAGTTTGTAGGTGAGCACTTGCGCGTTCGGTTTCACCCCGGCACGCAGCGACAGCGCGCCGGCAAAGGTCGAGAACGCGCCGCCCCAGCCAGCCATGAAGGTTACGTACTGCTCGCCGTCCACTTCATAGGTCACCGGTGCGGCCATTACGCCAGTGTTGGCCGGTTGCTCCCACACCTTCTTGCCTTTGTCGGCGGTGTAAGCCACCACGCGGCCATTGGCGGTGCCTTCGAATACCAGGTTGCCGGCGGTGCTCAGCGTGCCGCCGTTGAAGATGGTGGTGTACGGCACTTCCCACGCGGCCTCTTGCTTGACCGGGTCCCAGGCGATGAGTTTGCCTGTCCAGGTGTCGGCAATTTTGCGCAGACCTTCGGGGTCTTCGGGCATCATGCCGGTGTTCACGTCGAGCTGATAAATGCTTTTGAACTTGGTGCGCGGCGGTGCGCCGTCAACGTCCTGGTACATGGCCGACATGATGTGCGCCGGAATGTACACAAGCCCGGTGTTGGGGTTGTACGACATAGGCTGCCAGTCGTGGGCGCCCCAGAACGCCGGCTGAATCAGGCGCGCTTTTTTCTCGGGGTCTTTCCAGTATTCGGCGACTTTCTCGTTACGAATCGGTCGGCCGGTTTTCATGTCGATGCCGGTCGCCCAGTTGATCGGAATAAAATTTTTCGCCGACAGCAGCTCGCCGGTTTCGCGGTCGATCACGTAGAAGAAACCGTTCTTCGGCGCCTGCATCAGCACCTTGCGTTTTTTGCCGTTGAGCTCCAGGTCCACCAGCATGATGTGCTGCGTGGCGGTGTAGTCCCAGGCATCGCCAGGGGTGGTCTGGTAGTGCCAGACGTATTCGCCGTTGTCCGGATTGATGGCCACGATGGAGGACAGGAACAGGTTGTCGCCCTTGCCTTCGCTGCGAATGCGCGGGTTCCACGACGAGCCGTTGCCGACGCCGATGTACAGCAGGTTCAGCTCGGGGTCGTAGGACATCGAATCCCATACCGTGCCGCCACCGCCCTGCTTGACGTAGTTGTCGCCAAACCAGGTTTTCGCGGCGATTTCCATGCCTTTGCCCTTGGGCATTTCTTTGGGGTCGCCGGGCACGGTGAAGAAGCGCCAGTCTTGCTTGCCGGTCTCGGCATCGTAGGCGGTGATATAGCCGCGCACGCCAAACTCGGCGCCGCCGTTGCCGATGATGACCTTGCCTTTGACGATGCGTGGTGCGCCGGTGATGGTGATGCTGCGGGTCGGGTCGTTGCGGGTATCGACGCTCCAGACCTTCTGCCCGGTCTTGGCATCGATAGCTTCCAGACGGCCGTCCAGAACGCCGACATAGACCTTGCCATTCCATACAGCCACGCCACGGTTCACCGCGTCGCAGCACGCCTCGCCAGCGCGGGAACGGTCCGATTGCGGGTCATACTTCCACAGCAATTTGCCGTTGCGGGCGTCGAGGGCATAAACGATGGAGAACGGCCCGGTGGTGTACATCACGCCGTCGACGATGATCGGCGTGGCTTCCACGCCTCGGTCGATATCCAGCTTGTAGCTCCAGGCGAGGCCGAGCGTGTCGACGTTGCCGTCGTTGATCTTTTTCAACGGGCTGTAGCGTTGTTCGTCGTAGGTGCGGCCGGTGGTCATCCAGTTGCCGGGCTCGCTGTCGGCCGCGCTGATGCGCGCGCCATCGACGGCGGCCGGTTTGTCTGTCGCCAGGGCGTGGCCGCTAATGGCCGCACTCAGAAGCAGGGAAGCGAATAGGCACCGCTGCAGGCCAATCTGATTCATCGTGGAATCTCCAGTTCTTATTAGAAGCCGCAGCGTCGCGCTGCTGACGAAAGGGACTGGAGCAACGGCTGTGCCAGCGCTGCCATACCGGCTTGCAACCCAAGCATGCCGCGGCTTGCAGCAAACTGACGTGGCGAGACTGGTGCGGGCAGGTGTCGCAGCGGCGCAACAGGTGGTGCGACAGGTGTCGCAGGGGATGAGGCGTTTTCCGGCGAGCCCTGCCCCGGACAGCGGTACCGCGCGACCCGAACAATTTGGCTCGGCCTCATGCCGGAGTTTTTTTTATCTTCTACGCTTCAGGAACATTCTGCCGTGCCGACCTAACAGCAAATGGAATGCACATCTAACACGCGGGTAACACAGCATGTTCAATAAGCAGCTCAAAGAACGACTGGCCGAACTTGAAGAAGAAGTGGCCCGCAGCCGGCAAATCAAGCAGTCGCTCTATGACGAAATGCTGGTGCTGGAAGTTGATACGAGCGGTCGCATCATCAAAGCCAACGAAAATTTCCTAAAAGAAATGTTCTACCGCGCCGACCAGCTAATGGGGCGCGCGCTTGACGAGTTTTTTTCCCGATAGTTTCCGCAGAGAAGAGAACTACCGGCGCATCAAACAAGCGCTGCAAGTTGGCGATCATTTGGTCGGGGCTTTCCGGTTGCTGCGGGGCAACGGCGAAGAAGCCTGGCTGCGCATGATTTTTCAGCCGATTCGCAACAGCCACGCCCAATTAGTGAGTTTTGGTCTGTACGCAAACGACCTGACCCGCACTATTGAAACCTCCAAAGAACATGAAGGCATCATCAACGCCTTGCTGCGCTCTACTGCCGTGATCGAGTTCAACCTCAAGGGCGAAGTCATCACCGCCAACCCCAACTTCCTCAACGCCATGGGCTACAGCCTTGAGCAGATCAAGGGCAAACACCACGCCATGTTCTGTGATCCGCAGGAAGTGAATAGTCCGAGCTACAAAGACTTTTGGGCCAAGCTCAATCGCGGCGAATACGTGGCCAGCCGCTTCAAGCGCGTGGATGCCATGGGCCGCCCGGTGTGGCTGGAAGCGTCGTACAACCCGGTGCATGACGCTCATGACCATTTGTACAAAGTGGTGAAATTCGCCACGGTTATCTCCGATCAGGTTAATCAGGAAATCGCCGTCGCCGAGGCCGCCAACATCGCTTACAGCACCTCGCAGCAAACCGACCTGAGCGCGCAGAAAGGCGCCTCCGTGGTGCAGCAGACGGTGGACGTGATGCGCCAGATTACCCAGCAGGTTCAGGAAGCAGCCGAAGGCATCGAGGCCCTGGATAAACAGTCGCAGCTGATCAGCTCAATCATCAAAACCATCAGCGGTATCGCGGGCCAGACCAACCTGTTGGCGCTGAACGCAGCCATTGAAGCCGCGCGCGCCGGCGAGCAAGGCCGTGGCTTTGCCGTGGTGGCCGATGAAGTTCGCTTACTGGCCGGCCGCACGAGCCAGGCAGCGGAAGAAATTGTCGAGGTTGTGCAGAAAAACCAGCAGTTGGCACAGACGGCAGTGGGCAGTATGGCCAGCAGCCGGCAACAAGCCGAACAAGGCCTGGGCCTGGCTAATGAAGCCGGCGCGGTTATTGTGGAGATTCAAGACGGCGCGCAAAAAGTGGTGGATGCCATTGGCCAATTCGCCAGCCAATTAAAGAACTGAATCCGTGACACCTGACGGCGCTAATAACGCAGCGTCAATCCGTTTCGTTTAAACCAGACGGAGCGTTATTGGATTGACGCGTTTAGCGCCCCACCCAACAACACCATTAAGTTGTGCGTGCCGTTTCCTAACTTAGGTGGGGAACTTGGCTAACGTTCTGGTGAATGTCGCTTAATCATTTTCAGCGCATAGATTTTTAATTGCGCCTGACTATAATCTTCCCACGACGGAATACCGTCGGCCTGCTGGAGATCCCAGCCAGTCAATCCAAGCAGTTGATTTAGCTAGACTTTTAATCAATCACATTCATAAAAACCAGGCGGAGCCTTGCGCTCCCCGGTGCCGGCCGCTGATGCAGCGCATGCCAGAACGCAGACGGCCAGGCCTTAACCATGAGCAGAGACACGACGTGACCAAAGACGAACTGCGCGCCGAACTTGAGCGCCAGGCGCAGCGTTATACGGAAGTTTATGGCGGAGAAGTTGTGACCTACGCCGCCCAGCCGGAACCTGAACGCAAGCCATGGCGCAAACGCTCCAATGTCCTCGATCAAGCGTTTGAGCGAGAAATGGAAAAGATTGAAAAAGAACATCAAGCCCGTCTGGAGTCGGTTAAAGACACCGACGTTTAACGGCGCACCTTTATAAAGTGCGCCGATAAACAAGTGCTTCAGCGGCGTTTCTTTCCAAGTAACGAACCCAACAAGCCACGCACCAACTCGCGACCAATTTGATTGGCCGCTTGCCGTGCTGCGCTCTTCAACGCCTGACCGGCGACACCGCCGAGCAACTCGCCCGCCATGTCGGCGAAGCTGCCACCGCTCTTGCCTGCCTCCACAGGCGGCGCGTTTTGCGCTTCGCTACTGGCGGCGGCGCGCGTGGTCAGGCGTTCGTAGGCAGACTCGCGGTCGATGGGTTTGTCGTAGCGCCCGGCTTGTGGCGACTGGCGAATTAACGACGTGCGCTCGGCTTCGGTCAGTGGCCCGATGCGCGATTGCGGCGGTGCAATGGCCACGCGCTGGACCATGGCCGGCGTGCCCTTTTCCTCTAGCGTGCTGACCAGCGCTTCGCCAATGCCCAACTCGGTCAGCACGCTCAAGGTGTCGAACGCCGGGTTGCTGCGGAACCCATCGGCGACGGCGCGCAGGGATTTCTGCTCTTTGGCGGTGAACGCGCGTAAGCCGTGCTGGATGCGCAGCCCCAATTGCGCCAGCACGTCGTCTGGCAGGTCGCTCGGCGACTGGGTGACGAAATACACGCCGACGCCTTTGGAACGAATCAGCCGCACCACCTGCTCCAATCGTTCTTGCAGGGCCTTGGGCGTGTTGGCGAATAACAGGTGAGCTTCGTCGAAAAACAGCGCCAGCAATGGTTTGTCGGCGTCGCCGCGCTCGGGCAGTTGTTCGAACAACTCGGCCAGCAGCCACAGCAAAAAGGTGGCGTACACCTTTGGCGCTTCGTGCACCAGCCGGCTGGCGTCGAGCAGGTGAATGCGGCCACGGCCATCGGCGTCGGGGTGCAGAATGTCTTCCAGCTGCAACGCCGGCTCGCCAAACAAGGCGTCGGCGCCCTGCTGTTCCAATACCGCCAGCCGGCGCAACAGTGCCTGACTGGAGCCGCTGGTGAATAACGCGCTGTCATCGCCGAGCAGTTGTGGGTGCTCTTTGAGGTGATGGAGCATGGCTTTGAGGTCTTTCAAATCCAGCAGCAGCAAGCCTTCACGGTCGGCCACTTGAAAGGTGGCGTAGAGCGCGGCTTGCTGGCTGTCGCTCAGCTCAAGCAGATTACTCAGCAGCAGCGGCCCCATCTCGCTCAACGTGGTGCGCAGCGGATGGCCGCTGCTGCCCTGCACATCCCACAGGGTAACGGGGTAGGCCTGCGGCGTGTGGTTGAGCCAGGGCATGCTGGCGATGCGCTCGGCCACCTTGCCCTGCGGCGTGCCGGCTGCACCGATGCCGCATAAGTCGCCCTTGATGTCAGCAGCAAAAACCGCCACACCAGCGTCGCTGAAGGCTTCCATCAAGTGCTGCAAGGTCACGGTTTTGCCGGTGCCGGTGGCGCCGGCGATCAGGCCGTGACGGTTGGCCAAGCGCATCGCCTGCGCCACCGGTTGCCCGGCCGGATCGGCGCCGAGAAAGAATTCGTTATGCCCTGGCATTTCGCTCTCCTGATTTAAAGCTTTAATGCAGTGTGGCCGACATAAAAAAAGACACGGAGCCGAGTCGATCGACACACGCCTGCTAGCCAGCCAAGACTGGCGCCAGCGCCAACCGGACGCAACAAGCCATGACCAAAAACCTGAAGTTCAGCCACAAGATTCTGCTTGCGGCCTCGTTAGTGGTGATCGCCGCATTCGCGCTATTCACGCTGTACAACGATTACCTGCAACGCAATGCCATCCGGGACGACTTGAACAACTATTTGCAAGAAATGGGTGAGGTGACGGCTAGCAACATCCAGAACTGGCTGGCGGGGCGCATCGTGCTGGTGGAGAGCACCGCGCAAAGCATTGCCGCCAACAGCGAACCCGATGCCGTGGCCAAACTGTTGGAGCAAAAGGCGCAGAAATCCACCTTCGACTTCACCTACCTGGGCAGTGCCGATGGTTCATTCATCATGCGCCCCACCAGCGAAATGCCCGCCGGTTACGATCCGCGTACACGCCCTTGGTACAAAGACGCCATGGCCGCCGGCACCACCACGCTGACCGAACCCTATGTGGATGCCGCCACCGGCGCGCTGATCATCACGATCGCCACGCCCGCGCAAACGGCCGGTGTGGTTGGCGGAGACCTGAGCCTTAATGCCTTGGTGAAAATCATCAACTCCCTGGACTTCGGCGGCATGGGCTACGCCTTTCTGGTAAGCGCCGACGGCAAGATCCTGGTGCACCCAGACAAAAATCTGGTGATGAAAAACCTCAAAGACCTCTACCCCACCAACACGCCGAGCATCAGCAGCGCCATCAGCGAAGCCGAGGCCAATGGCGAAGCGCGCATTCTCACCTTTGCCCCGGTGAACGGCCTGCCGTCGGTGAAGTGGTACCTGGGCTTGTCGGTCGATAAAGACAAAGCGTATTCAATGCTCACCGAATTTCGCGCCTCGGCCATCATCATGACCATCGTCGCCGTGGTCGGAATCCTGTTCCTGCTGGGCATGCTGATTCGCGTGCTGATGCAACCGCTGCATGTCATGGCCGGCGCCATGCGCAACATCGCCCAAGGCGAAGGCGATCTGACCAAGCGCCTGGCTGTGCAGTCCAACGACGAGTTCGGCGACCTGGCCTCCTCGTTCAACCAGTTCGTCGAACGTATTCATAGCTCGATCCGGGAAGTGTCCTCGGCCACGGCACAGGTCAATGAAGTGGCGAAGCTGGTGGTCAATGCCTCCAACTCCTCAATGGTGAACTCCGACGAGCAGGCCAACCGCACCAATAGCGTGGCGGCGGCGATTAACCAGCTCGGTGCAGCGGCGCAGGAAATCGCCCGCAACGCCGCCGACGCCTCCACGCAAGCGTCGGACGCCAAGGTGCTGGCCGAAGACGGGCGTCAGGTGGTGGAGAAAACCATCGTGGCGATGAACGAGCTGTCCGACAAAATCCGCACCTCGTGCGGCAACATCGAAACGCTCAACGGCAAAACCGTCGACATCGGTCAGATTCTGGAAGTGATCAAGAGCATCTCCCAGCAAACCAACCTTCTGGCGCTCAACGCCGCCATCGAGGCCGCGCGGGCCGGTGAAGCCGGGCGCGGGTTTGCCGTGGTGGCCGATGAAGTGCGCAACCTGGCGCACCGCACCCAGGAATCGGCGCAGGAAATTCAAAAGATGATCGAAGAGCTGCAAGTGGGCTCGCGTGAGTCGGTCACCACCATGACCGAGAGCCAGCGCTACAGCGAAGAAAGCGTGGAAATCGCCAACCGCGCCGGCGAGCGCCTGGGCAGCGTGACCCAGCGCATTGGCGAAATCGACGGCATGAACCAATCGGTTGCCACCGCTACCGAGGAGCAAACCTCGGTGGTGGAATCGCTGAACATGGACATCAGCGAGATCAACATGCTCAACCAGGAAGGTGTCGAGAACCTGCATGCCACCTTGCGTGCATGTGGTGACCTTGAACAGCAGGCCACGCGGCTCAAGCAGTTGGTGGACAGTTTCCGCATTTAACGCGTCGTTCTAGCCGTTGGGCGTCGCTGCGCAGCGACGCCCAACCCAGCCCTCCCTCACGCGTCAGGCTTTTTATCCGACTCTGGATGCAACTCATCCCAAAGCCTGGCCGCCTCTTCAAACTCGGTACCCGTTTGTTCGTCCATCGCCTCCGGGTCATAGCGGCTCAGGCAACCTTCGCCCAACGTCGCGGGCGCGGTGGAGGTGGCGCGGTCGAGGGGATCACTCATGGGCTGCCTCGCAAGGGTTAATCGAACACCACGGTTTTGTTGTTGTGCACCAGCACGCGGTCTTCCAAGTGATAGCGCAAGCCACGGGCGAGCACCATTTTTTCCACGTCTTTACCCAGGCGCACCAGCTCTTCAATGCTGTCGCGGTGGCTGATGCGGACCACGTCTTGCTCGATGATCGGGCCGGCATCCAGCTCTTCGGTGACGTAGTGCGAGGTCGCGCCAATCAGCTTGACGCCGCGCAGCGAGGCCTGGTGATAAGGCTTGGCGCCGATAAACGAGGGCAGGAAGCTGTGGTGAATGTTGATGACGCGCTGGGCGAACTCTTGGCACAGCTCTGGCGGCAGAATCTGCATGTAACGGGCAAGCACCACCACGTCGGCGCCCACTTCACGCACCAGGCGGGTCACCTCGGTGAATGCCGGCTCTTTATTCAACGGATTGACCGGCACGTGATGGAAGGGGATGCCATGCCACTCGACCATGCTGCGCAGGTCGTTGTGGTTGGAGATCACGCACGGAATTTCGCAGTCCAGCTCATCGCTGTGCCAGCGGTGCAGCAAATCGGCCAGGCAGTGCGATTCGCGGCTGGCCATCAGCACCACGCGCTTCTTTTGCTCTGAATCAGTAATGCGCCATTCCATCGAGAACTGTTTGGCGATGGGCGCGAAGGCCTGGCGGAAACCGTCGAGATCGAAGGGCAGCGAGTCGGCGCGAATTTCGTGGCGCATAAAGAACCAGCCACTTTGGTTATCCGAATGATGACTCGCTTCGGTGATCCAACCGTTATAGGTCGCCAGAAAGTTACTGACCTTGGCAACGATACCGACGCCGTCGGGGCAGGCGATTACCAAGCGAAAAGTGCGCATGCGGGAACTCCAGAAACTCACAAAGGCCGCCATTCTAGCGACAGCGCGGGAAAACTTCAGCAGTGGCGCACGCACCTTGGCGCCGCGTGCATATGGCCCTGCACTGTGCAGGGATTTAAACCCGAGTAACGCAAAGTCACTTTAACTATTTAGCGCTGGGTTGGTCTTACACAACGAGCGCAATAGTCTCGAAACTAATTCAGGCAAAACTTTTCAAACATGTTTACTTGTATTAAGTGCGTGACTATTATCACCAACACTAACCCCCGACCTCCGATTCAAGGTATCGCCCATGTCTCTGATCAATGAATACCGCGCAACAGAAGAAGCCATCAAAGAACTGCAAGAGCGCCTGAAAAACCTCTCGCAGGATGACAAGCTGAAAAAAGAACTGGAATTCGAAGGCAAACTGCGCACGCTGATGGGCGAATACCAGAAATCGCTGCGTGACATCGTTGCCATGCTCGATCCAGATGCTAAATCCAGCAAAGCCCCACGTGCCGCTAAAGCCACTGGCAGCAAGCGTGCTCGTAAAGTTAAGCAATATAAAAACCCGAACACCGGTGAAGTCATCGAAACCAAAGGTGGCAACCACAAAACCTTGAAAGAGTGGAAAGCCAAGTGGGGCGCTGCAGCCGTTGAAGGCTGGGCAACTCTGCTCGACTAATGCAGCTTGGCCAATCTGCAAACCACGCGAGTGCGTTTCAGATTGCTCAGCGAGACATGAAAAAACGCCGGCTTATGCCGGCGTTTTTTATTGCCTGGTTTTTCTGATGCCTAGGGCAGCTCATAACGCTGGCGCAAATCCAGCGCGTAGTTCTGCCATTGCTGCAGCATAGCCTGCTGCGCGGCATCTGCCGTGCCCCAGGCCTGCTGCAAAGCGCTGTCGAACGCCGCCAAGGTATTGGGCGCGCCCCATTGTGGCGCGCTTAAACGCTGCTGGCAGAATAAGCGCCATTGCTCTTGTTCGCCCGGCGTGAGGGTGTGAGGAAAGTTCCGCGCGCGGTAGCGAAACAATAGTTCGGGCAATCGCGCATCATCGAACGGCCATTGTTCCTGGCCCAATCGTTGCGGTTCAGCGGTGCGCACTTGTTCACACAAGCGTCGATCACGGTCGCCTATAAAACCGTCATATAACTGCTGTTCCGGATCTTCGCTGGGGGTGAATTCTTCGGCGGCATAAACCGTTTGCAATTTTTCCTGCCAAGTTGCCTGGCTGGCGCGTAGTTGCTCGGCACGCTGTTCGATTGTTGCCATATCCAGTTGCAAGCGCTGTTTATCTTCTTCACGCAGCACGCCCATGGGCGCTACCACGGGGCAACGATTGATATGCACAAGTTTCAGCGGCACCGGCAATTGCCCCTCAGCCAATTGCTCGCGGCGGGTGTACAGCAACCGGCGCAAGTTTTCGCCGTCAAGCTCCAACAATGGTGAGAGGTCACTCTGCAAATCGCAAACAATCAGGGCGTTGCGATTGCGCGGGTGCCAGGCCAGCGGCATTACCACCGCCAAGTAATTACGCGCCGCAGAGAATCGGCCAGATATATGCACCATCGGTTGCAAAAGACGAACTTGGTCGAGCACCTTCTGTTTGCTGCGCAGTTGATAGAGGTAGTCGTACAGTTTTGGTTGCGCGCTGCGCACCAACTTGGCCAGGCCGATGGTGGCGCGCACATCCGACAACGCATCGTGTGCTTGGCCATGGTCAATGCCGTTGGCTGCAGTTAATCGTTCCAACTTAAGGCTGACGCGCTGTTCTTCTTGCGGCCAATTAATGCCCTCGGGCCGCAACGCATAGGCGGTGCGCACCACGTCGATCAAATCCCAGCGGCTATTGCCGCCTTGCCATTCACGGGCGTAAGGGTCGAAAAAATTGCGGTACAGGCTGTAGCGCGTGACCTCATCGTCGAAGCGCAGGCTGTTATAGCCGGCACTGCACGTGGCGGGCGCGGCCATTTCAGCGTGCACGCGGGTCATGAAGTCGGCTTCATCCAGGCCCTTGCTGGCTAATGTTTCCGGGGTAATACCGGTAATCAGGCAGGCCATGGGGTGCGGCAGGATGTCTTCGCTGGGCCGGCAATACAGATTCACCGGCTCGCCGATTTCGTTCAGCGCTTCATCGGTGCGAATGCCGGCAACTTGCAGCGGTCGGTCACTGCGCGGGTTGATGCCGGTCGTTTCGTAGTCGTACCAGAAGATGCTTGCGCTCACGGCGAATCCTTATGCGGGCCTGCGGGGCGAAAATGGCGAATGGAAAGCGGCGGCAGTCTAGCACCGCGCAAAACCACGACGCAGACGCTCAGTCACCCGAAAGCTACTGCTTACGCGGCATCGCTAAGTATGAAGCGCCGCACACGCCGCGTGCGCGGGGCTTGTCGCCGAGATGGCCGACGGCTAGCATGCGGCCACTCGGAGAACCTACCCACAAGGAAGTAAGCATGACCGAATCCATTGCTCCAAATCCCTTCGCCGCACCCGCCAGCAACCTGCAAGCCATTGCAGATACCGGCAGCGTTCCCACTATTGAAGAAGCGTTGAGCCGCCGTTACGACTTCGGCGTCAGCGACCTGCTGGGCGAAGCCTGGCGCCTGACCAAGGGCACCAAAGGCATCATCATCGGCGGCTTCGTGGTGTTCTACGCCGCGCTGTTCGCGGTCATGAACATCCTCACCATCGTGCTCACCATCTTCGGTGTGGCCGGCGTAGCGGGCCTGGGTCTGATGAGCGGCGACGACGGCTCCATGGCCGTGGGCGCGATGTTCGCTTTCATGATCGGCTCAATGCTCCTTGGCTTCCTGGCCACCGCCATGGTTTACCCGTTCCTGGCGGGCATCAACATGGTCGGTATCCGTGCCGCCGCCGGCCAGCCGGTGCGCTTCGGTGAAATGTTCAGCCACTTCGGTCGCTCGGTGCCGGTTGTCATCACCGCGTTGCTGATGAGCGTGCTGATCATGGTCGGCTATTTCCTGTTTGTGATTCCTGGCATCTACCTGAGCGTTGCCTACATGCTCGCCATCCCGCTCGTAGTAGAGCGCGGCCTGTCGCCGTGGCAAGCACTGGAAACCTCCCGCAAAGCCATCGGCCAGCACTGGTTCAAAGTGTTCGGCTTGCTGATGATCTTCGGCGTGTTGATGGCCCTCAGCGGTCTGACCCTGTTCATCGGCCTGCTGTGGCTGATTCCGTTGATGGTTGTGGCCATTGGCGTGCTGTACCGCACCATCTTCGGTGTGCGTCCGGTGCCGACTAACTAAGTCGACCCGATGCGACCGGGCTTGCTGCATAGCCCGGTTGCTTCCCCGCCTGCTGCTCGCTAGCATCGGGCTTTCCTCGACGCCGTGCCCCGATGCCTCACTCCCCTTCCCCCGCTCTTCCCTCCGCGCCTGGCACCTTGCTGGATACGCGCTTTCACGTGGAAACGCCGGAAGGCATCGACCTGGCCTTGCGCCCTGCTGGCCTGCTGGTACGCGCCCTCGCCTTCGCCATCGACCTGGGCCTTCGCGGCCTTATTCTGGGCTTCGCCGCCATTGTGTTAGCCCTGCTGGGCCAACTGGGCATGGGCCTGGGCGCGATTTTGTATTTCCTGGTGAACTGGTGGTACATGGTGCTGTTCGAGGTGCTCAACCAAGGGCAGTCTCCGGGCAAGCAGTTCATGGGCCTGCGCGTGGTGCACGACGACGGCACGCCGATTGGCTGGGCCGCCTCGCTGACACGCAACCTGCTGCGCTTTGTGGATGTGCTGCCCTTCTCCTATGCCTTCGGCATCGTCAGCTGCCTGAACAGCCGAACCTTCAAGCGCCTTGGCGACCTGGCCGCCGGCAGCGTGGTGGTGTACCGCGACGTCGCGCTGAAGCGCCCGCCGCTCGCCAATGCCGAACCGCTGCGGGCGCCGTTCCCGCTGAGCCTCAACGAGCAGCGCGCGGTGATGGCCTTCAGTGAACGTCAGGGCGAACTCTCCGCCGCGCGCCGTCAGGAATTGGCCGCCATTCTTGCCGAGCCCTTGCAAGTGCCTGCCGAGCAGGCCGAACAGCAGCTCAACCGCATCGCCAGCGGCTTGCTGGGGCCAACATGAAACAGACCGTGTTCGAGAGCCGTCATCAAGCTGAGTGGCAACGCTTCACCGCGTTGCTCGAAAGCCTTGAGCGTGGCAAAGCCTCCGCCGAAGCCAGCCAAGCCTTTGCCGCTGACTACCGGCGCCTGTGTCATCAACTGGCGCTAGCGCAGGAACGTGGTTACAGCAGTTACCTGATCGATCAGTTGCAACTGCTGGCCATGCGCGGGCACCAGCAGTTCTACCGTCACCGCAGCCACTTGGGCGCACAGATCATTCAATTTGTGCTGGGCGGTTTTGCCCGCTTGGTGCGTGAGGAATGGCGCAGCGTGCTGATCGCCACGCTGGTGTTCTTCGGCACGCTGATTCTGATGGGCGTGCTGGTGTATGCCTTCCCCGACCTGATCTACAGCGTGATGGCGCCCGATCAGGTCGCAGACATGGAACAGATGTACGACCCCGACGCCCGCCGTATCGGCCGCAATGAACGCGACGCCGGTGATGACTGGATGATGTTCGGCTACTACATCATGAACAACATCGGCATCTCCTTTCAGACCTTCGCCAGCGGCTTGCTGTTTGGCCTGGGCAGTCTGTTTTTCCTGCTATTCAACGGCCTGACCATCGGCGCCGTGGCCGGTCACTTAACCCAGGTGGGCTACACCGAAACCTTCTGGTCGTTCGTGATCGGCCATGGCGCGTTTGAGCTGACTGGCATCGTATTCTCCGGCGCGGCGGGCTTGAAGATGGGCTGGGCGCTGCTCGCGCCGGGCCGGTTTACCCGCGCCGAGGCTTTGCGCCTGGCTGCCGGGCGCGCCGTGCAACTGGTAGCCGGGGTCATCCTGTTCTTGCTGATCGCCGCGTTTATCGAGGCCTATTGGTCGTCGATGACCTTCACAACGCCGATGGTGAAATACATCGTCGGCGCCGGGTTGTGGACGTTGGTGCTGAGCTATTTCGTGTTTGCCGGTCGGGGTGTGCATGCGCCTGACTGACGCCAGCGTGGCCATTCGCCCGCGCAGCAACTGGGAAGCCATCGACCTCGGCGTGCTGCTGGCGCGGCAACACCTGCGCGTGCTGTTCGGCAGTTTTTTCCTCATCAGCTTTCCGGTGTTCGCCCTGATCACTGCGGTGCTGTGGAACTACCCTAGCGTCACTATGTTCCTGTTCTGGTTGCTCAAGCCGGCGTTCGACCGCTTGCCGCTGCATATCTTGTCGCAAGCACTGTTCGGCAATACCCCGACCATCAAGCAGGCCGTCAAAGCCTGGCCGCGCCTGCTTAAGCCGCAACTGCTGGCGAGCCTGACCTGGCGACGCCTGAGCTTCACCCGCAGCTTCGATTTGCCGGTCATGCAACTGGAAGGCTTGGGCGGCGAAGCACGCAGCAAGCGCCTGGTGGTGCTCGGCCAACGCAGCACCGGCGCCGCCACCTGGCTCACCGTGATTGGCGTGCACGTTGAAACCGCGCTGCTGTTCGGCCTTACCGCACTGTTCTACCTGATGCTGCCGCAGCAGATGAAAACCGATTGGGACTGGCAAAACCTGATCAATCCGGAAGCCGGCGAATGGCTGTGGCTGGAGCATTTGTACAACTCCCTGTACGTGTTGGTGCTGTGTGTGTGGGAGCCGGTATACGTGGCGTGCGGTTTCACCCTGTACCTGAACCGGCGCACCACGCTGGAAGGTTGGGACATTGAGCTGACGTTCCGGCGCCTGCGCCAACGGCTGACCGGCATCGCCTATGTGTTGGTGCTCGGCTTCAGCGCATTGCTGCTGAGCACACCGGGCAGCGCCTGGGCCGACGATGAGCCGGCTGTGGTTGGCAGTTGCCCGATTCCGTTCGACGACCCGCTCGGCCCCGACAAAGACCGGCTCGCCAACCAATCGCTGACCAGCAAAGCCGCGCAAGCCAGCATCAGCAAAATTCTCGACGCGCCGCCGTTCGAGAACCGCGAAACCGTCACCCGTTGGCGCTTCGGAGACGATGCCAAGAAAGAACCGAAAAAAGCCAAAGACAGCAAAGAAGACGAGGCGTCCTCGCTGCTCGAGGGCATCAAGCACCTGCTCGAAGCGTGGCAAGGCATGAAGTGGGTGGCCAAGGCGGTCGAAGTGTTCCTGTGGGGCGCAGTCATTGCGCTGGTGGTGCTGATTATCTGGCGCTACCGCGAATGGCTGAGCACGTTCACCGGACGCCTATCTCTGCCCAAACGGCAGAAGCGCGAGGTGCCGAGCATGCTGTTCGGCCTCGACGTGGCGCCGGAGAGCTTGCCAGACGATGTCGCCAGCACCGTCGAACGCTTGTGGAACGAACAGCCGCGTGAAGCCCTGGGCTTGCTCTACCGCGCCTTGCTCAGCCGTTTGCTGCACGACTACCACCTGCCGCTCAAAGGCTCGCACACCGAGGGCGAAGTGCAGCAATTGGTCCAGAACCTTGAGCTTGGCGACCTCACCCGCTTCACCCAAGTGCTCACGCGCCATTGGCAAAACCTCGCGTACGGGCACCAAAACCCACCCGACAACCTCAAGCGCGGCCTTTGCGAAGGCTGGCGTCGCTTGTTCCAAACGGGGGCGCAGGCATGAACCGGCGCGTCACGTTTGCCGTCGCGGCGGTGATCTTTTTCCTCCTCGGCTTGGCCGCTATCTATGTGATGAGCCTGGCTACGCCCTATCAAAAAGAAATCAAACACGGCCCCTCGCCGGAAGTGGGCGCCAACCCCTACCTGGCGGCCGAAACCTTTTTGAAAGACCGGCAGATCAGCGTCACCCGTGCCGACGGCCTGGAGGTGCTCAGCACCTTGCCGAGCCAAGGCAATACCTTGCTGCTGTTGGGCACGCGAGAAAAGATGACCCCACGGCAAACCGAGCGCGTGTTGGCATGGGCAGCCAAAGGCGGGCATCTGCTGGTGGTGGCAGAGTCGCTGTGGGATGAAGACGAAGGCAAAAGTGACGACCTGCTGCTCGACAAACTGGGCATCCACCAACTGCTGACGGAAGACCTCGACCAAGACACCGAAGTCCAAGACAGCGAAGACTCAGAACAAGCCACTGCCGAAGACAGCAGCGAACAAGACGCACAGCGCGACGATTCAGACGAGCCGCAAGAACCCGGGCCTGGCGACGAGGCCGACGCGGACCTTTACCCCGAGCTGACCAAGCTGTACCTGGAAAACGAAGAGGCGCCGGCCTATATCAACTTCGATACCGACTACCACTTGTTCGACGCCAAGAACCAGGCCCAAGCCTGGGCCAACAGTGCCGACTCCACGCACATGCTGCAGCTCAACCACGGCGACGGCCTGGTAACGGTGCTGACGGACAGCTGGATCTGGCAGAACGAAAGCATCGCCGACTACGACAACGCCTGGCTGCTCTGGTACCTGACGCAAGACAGCAAAGTCACGCTGCTGTATCGCGCCGACCGCGACGACTTGCTCACGCTGCTGTGGCGCAACTTCCCCGAAGCGCTGGTGGCCTTGGCGCTGCTGATCGCCCTGGTACTGTGGGCCAACGGCCGTCGTCAGGGTCCGCTGCTCGCGCCGGCCAGCCTGGCCCGCCGCCAGCTTCAAGAACACCTGCGCGGTAGCGCTGATTTCCTGCGCCGCAACAGTGGCGCGCAAAGCTTGCTGCAAGGGCTGCAGCGCGATATCCAGCGCCAGGCCCGCCGTCGTCACCCAGGTTTTGAACGGCTGGACATTGCCACCCAATGGCAAGTGCTCGGCCGTCTCAGTCGCTTACCCAGCAGTGCCATTAGCCAAGCCATGCGTCCGCTGCCGAAACAGCGGATCTCCGCCACCGAATTCACCCGCCAGGTCGCCCACCTGCAAACCCTCAGGAATGCCCTATGAGCGAACAGACGCCCGATCAGCCCGGCCGCCCAGTCGATGCCCCCGCCACCGAACTGGAGCTGGACCCGCAAGCCCTGGAGCCCACCCCGGCTCCAGCATCCGCTGCCATTGTTGGCGCGCTGACGCCACCGCCCGCCCCGGCCCCTGCCGCGCCGCCGGCGAACGCCCAGCGTCAACGCGCCACTCAACTGGCCCAAGCGTTGCGCCAGGAATTGCAAAAAGCGCTGATCGGCCAGACTGCCGTTATCGACGACGTGCTCACGGCGCTGTTGGCCGGCGGCCACGTGTTGCTAGAAGGCGTGCCCGGCTTGGGTAAAACCCTGTTGGTGCGCGCCCTGGCCCGCTGTTTTGGCGGCGAATTCGCGCGCATCCAGTTCACGCCCGACTTGATGCCAAGCGACGTCACCGGCCACGCGGTGTACGACCTGCAGTCCGAGCAATTCAAGCTGCGCAAAGGCCCGGTGTTCACCAACTTGCTGCTGGCGGACGAAATCAACCGCGCCCCGGCGAAAACCCAGGCGGCGCTGCTGGAAGTGATGCAAGAACGTCAGGTCACGCTCGAAGGTCGCGCGCTGGCGGTGGCCCAGCCGTTTATGGTGCTGGCCACGCAGAACCCGATCGAGCAGGAAGGCACGTACCCGCTGCCAGAAGCCGAGCTCGACCGCTTTATGCTCAAGCTGCGCATGGATTACCCGCAGCTCGACGAAGAGCTGACCATGGTCCGCCAGGTCAGTCGTTCATCGCGCGCCGACATGCTCGACGTGGTGCCACTGCGCCCGCTGCTGCAAGCCAAAGACGTACTGGCGCTGCAGAAAATCGCCAGCGACCTGGCCCTTGATGAACAAGTGCTCGACTACGCCGTGCGCCTGGCGCGCGCCACACGCAGCTGGCCAGGCCTGGCCATTGGCGCCGGCCCGCGTGCCTCCATCGCCCTGGTGCGTGGCGGCCGTGCCCGTGCGCTGCTGCGTGGCGGCGACTTCGTGACCCCCGACGACGTAAAAGGCTGCGCCCTGGCGGTGCTGCGTCACCGCGTGCGCTTGTCGCCGGAACTGGATATCGAAGGGTTGTCGGTGGATCAGGTGCTGCAACAGTTACTCGACCAGGTGGCAGCGCCGCGTCCATGACCCACTTCGCCATGTCGGCTAATAAAGGGCCGCAATGAAACCGTCGCGCCTGCTGTTGCTGCTGCTCGCCGGCTTGCTGAGCCTGGCCATTGTGCTGGGCATTCTGCAGGCCGTGGACGTGCATGTGCCGCCAACCTTGCACACGCTGTGGTGGGCGGCGCTGCTGGCACTGTTGCTGGTCAGCGGCCTGGACGTGTTGTGGCTGCGGCAACTGCCCTCGCCACAGCTGACACGCACCTTGCCCGGCAACTTGTCGCTCGGCCGCTGGGGTGAGGTGCAACTGATTGCGCAACACGGCTTGCGACATCGCCAGCAACTCGAGGTGTTCGACCACGTGCCCGCCGGCATGGACGTCGACTACCTGCCGCAACGCATCGAGCTGCGCCCTGGCGAGCAAACGCAATTCAGCTACCGCGTGCGGCCATTGGTGCGTGGGCACTTCGCGTTCGAACGCTGTGAGTTGGGCATCCCCAGCCCACTGAAACTCTGGCAAGGCCGGCGCTACGTGGAGCTGCCAGGCGCCACGCGCGTGTACCCGGACTTCGCAAGGCTCTACGACGCCAGCCTCAAAGGCGTGGACGACTGGCTCGGGCAACTGGGCGTGCGCCAGCAACAGCGCCGTGGCTTGGGTCAGGAGTTTCAGCAGCTACGCGAATTCCGTGACGGCGACACCTTGCGGCAAATCGACTGGAAAGCCACCGCGCGCAAACGCACCCCGATTGCCCGCGAATACCAAGACGAGCGCGACCAGCAGATTATTTTCCTGCTCGACTGCGGCCGGCGTATGCGCAGCCAGGACGGCGACCTTTCGCACTTCGACCACGCCCTCAACGCCTGCCTGCTGCTCAGCTACGTGGCCTTGCGCCAAGGCGACGCTGTGGGCATGGCGACGTTTGCCGGCGACCAGCCGCGCTTTCTGGCACCGGTCAAAGGGCAGGCGCATTTGAACGTGCTGCTTAACGCCGTGTACGACCTGCAAAGCACGCAACGTCCCGCCGATTACGCCGCGGCCATCGACGCCCTGCTCGCCCGCCAACGCCGCCGCGCGCTGGTGGTGATCGTCAGCAACCTGCGCGACGAAGACGACGAAGAGCTCCTAGCCGCCGCCAAACGCCTCGGCCGCCAACACCGGGTATTGATCACCAGCTTGCGCGAAGAAGTGCTCGACAGCCTGCGCCACAACCCCGTGCACAACTACGAAGAGGCGCTGGCCTATTGCGGCACGGTGGATTATTTGAACGCGCGGGCCGGGCTGCATGAACGGTTGATCGCCCATGGCGTGCCGGTGCTGGATGCAAGGCCGAGCCAGTTGGGGCCGGAGTTGGTTGAACGCTATCTGGCCTGGAAAAAAGCCGGAGTGTTTTGATTCTTCTTGGACGATCGCCGGGTCGTCGGCCTGGCGGCGTTGCGTCCTCGCTTTAAATGCTCACGTACAAAAGTACGCTGCGCTTTAAAGCTGCGGGGCGCCTTGCCAAGCCTTAGCCCCGACGATCTCGATTTGGTTGGAATATTCCTGGACGATCGCCGGGGCGTCGGCCTGGCGGCGTTGCGTCCTCGCTTTAAATGCTCACGTACAAAAGTACGCTGCGCTTTAAAGCTGCGGGGCGCCTTGCCAGGCCGTAGGTTGGGTTGAGCCACAGGCGAAGCCCAACACAGAATTTTGAATCCGCGTTACGGCCCGCCTTCTCCTCTCCTCACAAGCGGTCGACGGAATTATCGTGCACAACTTCGCCCCCTCTGCCCGTTTACGGGAGAGGGCTGGGGAGAGGGTTTTGATTGCAGAGCGAAAAAGCGGCTAAACCGGCGTAGCCAAGGTTTGAAACGTGAAGTACTGACGCAACGCGTCAACCATTTCCACGTAGTCCGGCGGCGGTGCCACCAGCGAGAAGCCGGAGTCCCAGCCGCCGGGGGTTACATCTTCGCGGCACCATTGGCAGGTGGCGGAGAAGTTGATGATGCGCTGGCCAGTCGGCCCCGGAATTTTCAAACACATTTCAAACCGCGCGCCAACGAGCATGGGCAGCTCGCTGATCAGCATCAAGCCATCCAGCGACACGTTGCCGATATGGCCCATGGGTTTGTCGGTGATGCGGTTGAAGACATTCAGGTAAGACGGCAGCTGATGTCGATCGATTCGGCGTTCACTTCGCATGATGGCAAATCGCTATGGACGGCCCCTGAGTATGGCCGCTGCTTATAGGGAGGGCCAGCCTCAGTCGCAGTCGCGAGCAATTTGTTGGCTGATTTGGCGACGAGCGGTGTCCAGTTGCTGGTCGCTGTAATACTCGCGGTCGCCCTTGTCGTTGACGGAGTAGTACGTGCTACCAGGGGGAATCTGCGCCAGTTTGTTGCGTAGGCTTGCGCAGTAGTTGTGGACTTCGGCCTGCTGTTTGCTCGCGCGCTGCTGGGCTTGCGCTTGCTCTTCACGGCGAGCGTTGTAGAAATTGTCGGTGCGTTCCTGGCGCTGGCGGGTGGCTTCATCGCGCTCGATCACTTGCGGCTTCACCGCCACAGGCGCCGAGCCTGATACCTGGCGCTGGTCGAAGTGCACCGTGCCATTGGCATCCGTCCATTTGTAGATTTCTGCCGCCGCCACACTAGGCAGCAGCGCGACGCATAACAACCACACGCGCATCACCTTCCTCCTTGAATCAACGCCACGTCAGCGCCTGGCTATCTTCGCTAAGCGCTGTGGGCTTGCCAATAGCGCAACGCCGGCGCTGAGAAAACTACAGCGGTGCAGCGGACGTTTTGGCGGTTTCGCTCGGCCGGTGGCCAAGCTGCTGCAACGTGTCCAAACGCGCGCGGGCGCGGTAGGCGTACTCGCTCGACGGGTAGCGCGCGATGATGAACTGGTACGTTTGCGCCGCGTCCACGAAAGGTTTTCACGCTCCAGGCACTGGCCGCGCAACAGCGAGATTTCCGGTTGTACATAACTGCGCGAACGGCTTTTGCGCTCGGCCTGCGACAGCTCCAGCATGGCCTTGTCGCAATTGCCGGCGTTGTATTCCTGGTAAGCCTGATCCAGGTGGTAATCCATGGTCATGCTGTTGCAGCCTGCGGCGTAGAGCACCAACGCACCAATAAGTAAAAATCGCATGGGCAAATCCTCCGATGTGGAGTGTATCGACAGCCTTCAGAAAAACTGCAGAGCAGGCTGAGCATATCCTCCGATTGGAGATGCGTCAGCGCCCTTGGTCCATCTGCGCCGCCTGACTGAGACTGGCCGAACCGGGCCGCAGCGCACCGCCCGGCACTTCTATAAAAGCCAAGGAACGCCCATGCCCGCCCGCCGCTTTGTGCCGCTGTTGTATTGCCTACTTGTGCCCGGCTGCGCACCTACCACGCCGCTGTTTATCGCCCAGGTCACCACGCAGGAAGTGGCCGAATCCAAGGAAAGCAAAAACAACCGCATGCTCGGCGCCATCGAAGACGAAGGCGACTTGCTCACCTACAGCGCCATGGCCATTCGCGACGGCACCAGCGCCAAAGCTGAAAACACGTACTTGCAGGGCTATCAGGACGACAAGCTGAGCGACGAGGTGCGGGCCATCTCGCTGTACCAGATCGGCCTCATTTATATGAGTCGTTTCAATGACCAACGCGACGACACCAAAGCCCTCAACACCTTTTATAAAGTGCGCAATGAGTTCGGCCAAACCCGCGCCGCAGCGCGCAGTGAACAGCGCATTGCGCTGATCAATCAGCGCGCCAACGAGCCGCTGCAACAGAACGCCCGCGAACTGCTGGCCAACTGGAAGCCCAGCCAGAACCTCAACCTGGACCAGCCTAGCCTCGACCCGGATATGACCCTGCTCTCACGCCGCGCGGTGCTCAAAGACCGCGTCGCCGACGCGGAGGAGCTGTACCGCGTGGCGCTCAAAGACCCCGCAGTCGAACCCTCGATCAAAGAAGAAGCGCTGTACCAAGTAGCGCTCATGTACCTGGCGCCGGACAACCCGCACCCCAGTCGCGACAAGGCCATCGAGTACCTGCGCCAATTGCTGGCGCAATACCCCAACAGCGAATTGCGCGACAAAGCCGAGCGTCATCTGGACACCGCGCTGAACACCATCACACCTTGAGCAGTGCGCCATATAACGAGGAGTAAGGTAGTGCAAGCGAACAATGACTACAGCGGCGCAGCATAGTAGCCTCGGCTTCTGCTCGCCCTTCGGAGTCTTTCGCATGACCTTTCGCCGCACCAAAATCGTCGCCACCCTCGGTCCCGCCAGCAATTCCCCGGAAGTGTTGGAACAATTGATTCTCGCGGGCGTCGACGTCTGTCGCCTGAACTTCTCCCACGGCACCCCCGACGAACACAAAGCGCGCGCCCTCCTGGTTCGTGAAATCGCCGCCAAGCACGGGCGTTTCGTCGCACTGCTCGGCGACCTGCAAGGCCCGAAAATCCGTATCGCCAAATTCGCTGACAAGCGCATCGAACTCAAAGAAGGCGACAGCTTCCGCTTCTCGGTCACCCACCCGCGCGATGCCGGCACGCAAGAAGTGGTCGGTATCGACTACCCGGACCTGATCAAAGACTGCAAAACCGGCGACGAGCTGCTGCTCGACGACGGTCGTGTGGTGATGCTGGTGGAATCCACCACCGCTGACGAATTGCACTGCCGCGTGCTGATCGGCGGCCCGCTGTCGGACCACAAAGGCATCAACCGTCGTGGCGGTGGCCTCACCGCGCCAGCCCTGACCGCCAAGGACAAAGCCGACATCAAGCTGGCTGCCGAAATGGAGCTGGACTACCTCGCCGTCTCCTTCCCGCGCGATGCGGCCGACATGGAACTGGCCCGCCGTCTGCGTGACGAAGCCGGTGGCACCGCCTGGCTGGTGGCGAAAATCGAACGCGCCGAAGCGGTTGCCGACGACGAAACCCTGGATGGCCTGATTCGCGCCAGTGACGCCGTAATGGTCGCCCGTGGCGACCTAGGCGTAGAAATCGGTGATGCCGAGCTGGTGGGCATTCAGAAGAAAATCATTCTCCACGCGCGTCGCCTGAACAAAGCGGTGATCACCGCCACGCAGATGATGGAGTCGATGATCAGCAGCCCGATGCCGACGCGCGCCGAAGTATCGGACGTGGCCAACGCCGCGCTGGACTTCACCGACGCCGTGATGCTCTCGGCCGAAAGCGCTGCCGGTATGTACCCGATCGAAGCGGTCAAGGCCATGGCCCGCGTGTGTCTGGGCGCTGAAAAGCACCCGACCAACAAGCGCTCCAGCCACCGCCTGGGCCACACCTTCGAGCGTTGCGATGAAAGCGTAGCGCTGGCCGCCATGTACACCGCCAACCATTTCCCGGGCGTTAAAGCGATCATCGCGCTGACCGAAAGCGGCTACAGCCCGCTGATCATGTCGCGCCTGCGCTCGCAAGTTCCGATCTTCGCCTTTACCCCACACCGTGAAACCCAGGCCCGAGTGGCCATGTTCCGCGGCGTGTACACCGTACCGTTCGACCCGGCATCGCTGCCGTCGAACAAGATCAGTGAAGCGGCGATTGAAGAGCTGGTGAAACGCGGCGTGGTGCAGCCGGGGGACTGGGTGATTTTGACCAAGGGCGACAGCTACCACACCACCGGTGGCACGAACTCGATGAAGATCTTGCACGTGGGTGAACCCCAGGTCTGAGATTCCCTGGACGATCTCCGGGTCGTCGGCCAGGCGGCGTTGCGTCCTCGCTTTTAATGCTCACGTACTGCAGTACGCTGCGCTTAAAAGCTGCGGGGCGCTCTTGCCTGGCCTTAGCCCCGGAAATCTCGGTTGCTAAAGGCACGATGCAACCCTGTGGGAGCGGCTTTAGCCGCGATGTTTTTTGATCTTTAAAGCATCGCGGCTAAAGCCGCTCCTACAAATACGCCTCAGATCATGATTTGTAGGAGCCAGCTTGCTGGCTCCTACGCATTTTGGGCTGTGTGACGCCGTTACGCGAACTTGGAAAAATCCGCTTTGCGCCGCTGCATAAACGCCGACAACGCTTCAATCGCTTCCGGTGACCGCAGGCGCTGGTTGAATAAAGCGCCCTCCTCCTCGATCACCTTTCTCAGCTGTTCCCTTCCCGGTTTGCGCATCAGGCCTTTGCTGTCTTCCACCGCTTTGGGCGGCAGGTGCAGGAAGCGCTTGGCCATTTCTTTAGCGCGGGCCAGCGTCGCCGCGCCATCTTTCAACGCTTCGTTGGCAATGCCCCACGCGGCAGCCTGTTCGCCACTGAAAGACTGGCCCAGGAGCAACAATTCGGCAGCTTTGGCGTGGCCGAGCATTTGCGGCAGGATCAGGCTGGAGCCATATTCGGGGCACAAGCCCAACGCCACGAACGGCATTTTCAACACGGCGTCCTGGCTGACGTACACCAGGTCGCAGTGCAGCAGCAACGTGGTGCCGATGCCAACAGCCGGGCCGGCCACGGCTGCCACCACGGGCTTTTTCATTTCAAACAAGGCGCGCATAAAAAAGAACACCGGGCTGTCCATGCCGGTGGGTGGCTCTTGCAGGAAATCGGCGATGTCATTGCCGCTGGTGAAGCAGTCTTCACCACCGCAGATCAGCACGGCACGAATGCTCGAATCGGCGTCGGCTTCTTCCAGAACTTCGGCCATGCGGCTGTACATGGCGCGGGTGAGCGCGTTCTTTTTATCCAGACGGTGCAGGCGCAGGGTCAGCAGACCCGCTTCGCGCTCGACCAGTACATGTTCGCTCATAACCATCCTCACGCGTGGGGCAGGAACAGGTCCGCGAACAGTTGGCTGCGCGGCAAACCTGCCAGGTAGAGCCGGCGCGAGAAGGTTTCAACAACGGCCGGCTGGCCGCAGAGTAAGGCGAGGGTTTGCCGCGAAACAAGGCGTAGTTCGGCCAAAGCGGCTGGCAACTCGGCCGCATTCACCAGCTGAATTTCAAGCTGCGGATGGGCATTAGCGAGGGCGTTTAATTCACCGGCCAGGTAGTGCGCCTCGGCGTTCGGGGCCACATGCATCAGCCGGATCGCGCCCTCATGGTTTTGGCGTAACGCCCTCACGCAGAACGCCATACAGCGGAGCCAGACCGGTGCCCGCCGCAATCAGCAACAGCGGGCGCTGCTGCCAGTCCGGGTCGTAGTGCAAGGCGCCGCCGCGTAGTTCGCCCAAGCGCAACATGTCGCCCGCCTGCAACTGCCGCGCCGCGTCGCTAAACGCGCCGTGCTGACGACAGTCGATGTGAAACTCCAGCCAGGGATCTTCACCCGCCACGCTCGCCAGCGAATACGGCCAGTGCAATGCCAGAGGCCGTCCACAGCAGCACGTGCTGCCCCCGCCCAATAGCGCAGCGGGCGCTCCGGCACCAGCCGCAGACGCAGCACCGTGGCGCTGGGCCAATCGAGCTGCGCCACCGTGGCCGGCAGACCGTCGCGCAGCGGGTCGTATACCTCAACGCTGAGGTCTTCCATTACCCGGCACTGGCAAGCCAACCGCCAGCCTTGCTCACGCTGGGCGGCGGTCAATGCTTCGGGTTTGGCGTCCAGCGGTTCGCCGCCAACGCAGCGCACCATGCACGCATGGCAACTGCCGGCGCGACAGCTGTAAGGCACGGCAATGCCGGCTGCGAGCAAGGCATCCAACAGGTTACTGCCAGCGGTTAACGGGTACGCCTGCCCGCTCACCTTGAGTTCAGGCACCACTGTTCTCCCACGCCGCGTGGCAGCAATTGCGGCCGCTGTGCTTGGCGCGGTACAGCGCCTGATCGGCGCGGTGCAGGGCTTCGTCGAGGTCGTCGCCGGCTTCAAGCAAGGTCATGCCGGCGGACAAGCTGATGCTCTTCACCTTCAAGCCCACCGGTTCCGCGTTGGCAAATGCCTCACGCAGGCGCTCGCAGCACGCGGTGAGTTGGTCGGCGTCGGTGCACGGCAACAACAGCACAAACTCTTCGCCGCCGTAGCGCGCCAGCACATCGCCGTCGCGCAGGCAGGCTTGTGCCACCGTGGCAAAGGTTTGCAGCACGCGGTCGCCGCTGGCGTGGCCGTGTTGGTCGTTGATGCGTTTGAAGTGATCGAGGTCGATCAGTGCCAGGCCGTGTTGCATGCCAGGGCTGAGGCTGGCCAATTCACGGGCCGCCAGGCGCAAGAAATGACGGCGGTTGAACAGGCCAGTGAGTTCGTCGGTGGCCACTAGGTCTTCAAGCTGACGCATCATGCCGCGCAAGGTGTCCTGGTGAGCTTGCAAGGCGAAGCGGCGTTGGCGCATGCGTTGGCGCAGCGCCTGCACATAGCCGGCGAACAGGCTGAACCAGACCAACGTCACCAGCAGCACGCCCACTTGCAGCAACGCCAGTTTCGGGTCGGGCAGCCGCATCTGGTAGGCGTCCCACAAATTCACGCTGGCGAAACCAAAAAACGCGAACGCGGCGCAGCGTGCGAAACACCCGGGGCGCCAGTTGGAACACCCCGAACATCAGAATCAATAGGTAGAACACCAGCATCGTGCCGCGCGCGGTGTGCAGGTTGTACATGAGGAAGGTGTGCATGCTCAGGGCGACGAGTACCTGAGGCGCGGTGAGGCTGGGGTCGTTAAAGCGAAGGTTGATGCCGCTGATGAAGATGGCGAAGAAAATCAGTTGGCTGACAATCACCATGCCCGCACAAATAAGCGCAGCGCCGGGTTCGGCAGAGTATTGACCGCCCACCACCAGCAGGCCGAACAACAGCAGTGCCAATCCATAAGTAGCCGCCGCCATGCCAAACCGCTTCAGTAGCAGGCTCTGCAGGGCTTTCTGTGTCCCCTTTTTAGTGGCGCTGCTCATGGGCTCCGTCCCGTACTGGCATCGTGCCGTCACTGTACCTAGCTGAAGGCAAAAAACCTAGTACACCAACACGTGCGTTAATCGACCAAGGTCTATCGTCAGCGGGTGCGCCAACAACGCCCTGCGCGTTATACTGCCGCGCCTTTTTTTGCCTTACCGAGCCTGCCGGGCCTAGCCCTGCGCGCTTAGATGTTCCCGTGTTTAGAGAGGAGCGCGCTGCATGACCGTGATCAAGCAAGACGACCTGATTCAGAGCGTCGCCGACGCTTTACAGTTCATTTCTTATTACCACCCCGTGGACTTCATCCAAGCGATGCACGAAGCCTACCTGCGCGAAGAATCGCCAGCGGCCCGTGATTCCATGGCGCAAATTCTGATCAACTCGCGCATGTGCGCCACCGGCCATCGGCCAATCTGCCAGGACACCGGCATCGTCACCGTATTCGTACGCGTGGGCATGGACGTGCGCTGGGACGGCGCCACCATGGGCCTGGACGACATGATCAACGAGGGCGTGCGTCGCGCCTACAACCTGCCGGAAAACGTGCTGCGTGCATCCATCCTCGCCGACCCGGCAGGCGCGCGTAAAAACACCAAGGACAACACCCCGGCGGTCATCCACTACTCCATCGTTCCCGGCAATACCGTGGAAGTGGACGTGGCGGCCAAAGGCGGCGGCTCTGAAAACAAATCGAAGATGGCCATGCTCAACCCGTCCGACTCCATCGTCGACTGGGTACTGCGAAACCGTGCCGACCATGGGCGCGGGCTGGTGCCCACCCGGCATGCTCGGCATCGGTATCGGCGGCACCGCCGAGAAAGCGGCCGTGATGGCCAGAGAAGTGTTGATGGAGTCCATCGACATTCACGAGCTGAAAGCCCGTGGCCCGCAGAACAAGCTGGAAGAAATGCGCCTTGAGCTGTTCGAGAAGGTCAACCAGCTCGGCGATTGGCGCTCAAGGCCTCGGCGGCCTGACCACCGTGCTCGACGTAAAGATCATGGACTACCCCACCCACGCCGCCTCCCTGCCGGTGTGCATGATCCCCAACTGCGCCGCCACCCGTCACGCGCACTTCGTGCTCGACGGCTCCGGCCCGGCGTCGCTGGAAGCGCCACCGCTGGACGCCTACCCGGAAATTGTCTGGGAAGCTGGCCCATCGGCCCGTCGCGTCGACCTCGACACCCTGACACCCGAAGACGTGCAGAGCTGGAAACCGGGCGAAACCGTGTTGCTCAACGGCAAAATGCTCACCGGCCGTGACGCCGCGCACAAGCGCATGGTGGAAATGCTCAACAAAGGCGAAAGCCTGCCGGTGGACCTTAAAGGTCGCTTCATCTATTACGTCGGCCCGGTTGATCCGGTTGGCGACGAAGTCGTGGGCCCAGCCGGTCCAACCACGGCAACCCGGATGGACAAATTCACCCGTCAGATTCTCGAACAAACCGGCCTGCTGGGCATGATCGGTAAATCCGAGCGCGGCCCGATTGCCATCGAAGCAATCAAGGACAACAAAGCCGTGTACCTGATGGCCGTCGGCGGCGCCGCTTACCTGGTGGCGCAAGCGATCAAGAAGTCCAAAGTGCTGGCGTTCGCCGAACTGGGCATGGAAGCGATTTACGAGTTCGAGGTGAAAGACATGCCGGTGACAGTGGCGGTCGACACCAACGGCGAGTCGGTGCACATCACAGGACCGGCTATCTGGCAGAAGAAGATAAGTGACAGCTTGGCGGTCGAAATTTAAGCCGCCGCTGAGTCGTTAAAGGAAGGAAAAATACCCGGCCAAGCGCCGGGTATTTTTTTGGCGTCAGAAAAGTGTGGGAAAAGCGACATAGGTGATGTCGTACGCGACACTATGGCGAATGTCCTACAGACGGTAGTGGCAGGCTGACATCCCTGTAGGTAGGATCGCCTCCCAAGGAAATGACGGAATATGCGCGCATCGCCGGGTTTAGGAACCGGTTCGCTACGGATGGTTGTAAACGCTTTGCTGCCTGAGTGCAGTCAACCCGAACCATCACACTGAGCGAACAGTATGAACCGCACCCGTCGTTTTGCTTCCCTCGTTACCGCCTCCGCACTGCTGTTCATGGGCGCTCAAGCCCAGGCAGGCCAAGCCTCGGGCAATCTGGCGGTCGGCATCACCATCACCTCCAGCTGCGCACTCAGCAGCAATGCCAACGGCCAGTCCCTGCGTGTTGAAAACCAGAACTGCGACGGCATCAACAGCTTCCGTGTAGACCGTGAAAGCAACGGCGTGCGTTCTGAAGCCCCCCTTTCCAGCAACGCTGTCAGCGAAGTGAAAGGCACCCAAGCGGCTCCGACCGTGGTCACCTTGTACTGGTGATTGTCCTACAAAAGTAAGTCATCAGCGGGTTCTTGTAAGTGATGGCTTACATCGGCCAGGTTTCAGGCTCACATAAGTATCGAAAAATATCGCGGCTGAAGCCGCTCCTACAGAACCCGTAGGAGCGGCTTCAGCCGCGATGCTTTTTGCATTCACCGGCTGCTCACGACCGACTCGCCACCAATGCCAACGGTGCCCGCTTCTCTTGCGGCTGCGCCAGATAGCGGCAGCAACTCACCCGCAGAAACGACGCGAAGTTCACCACCTCGCCGCGGTAATCCATCACCTCTTCATACAGCTTGCTGATGAGCTGATTGGTGGTCATGCCATCGACCGCCGCGATTTCCGAAAGGATGTCCCAGAACTGGTTCTCCAGCCTCAACGTGGTCACCACGCCGCAAATACGCAGCGAGCGTGAGCGGGATTCGTAAAGGATGGGATCGGCTTTAACATAGAGCTCGCACATGCGCCCTGCTCCTAAACTGGCGAGGCTCGACGGCAACCGCCGAGCCTGAAAGACCTGAGCTTACAGCGTGATGGTGGTGCCCAATAGCAGCAGAAAGCCCGCCAGCCAGTTCGGGTGCGCCGGCCATGCAGGCGCTGTCACCAGGTTGCCTTCGATGTGCGCATGGTCAACGGCAATCTCCACATAGGTGCCGCCGGCCAGCTCCACTTCCGGCGCGCAGGCCGGGTAGGCGCTGCATTCGCGGCCCTTGAGAATGCCGGCGGCCGCCAGCAACTGCGCACCATGGCACACGGCGGCAATCGGCTTGCCGGCCTTGTCGAAGGCTTTCACCAGATCCAGCACTTTCTTATTTAGCCGCAGGTATTCCGGCGAACGCCCGCCCGGCACCACCAGGGCGTCGTAGTCTTTGGCCTTGACCTTGGCGAAGTCGAAATTCAGGCCAAAGTTGTGGCCCGGCTTTTCGCTGTAGGTCTGATCCCCTTCGAAGTCGTGAATGGCGGTGCGCACGCTTTGCCCGGCGGTTTTGTCTGGGCATACGGCGTGCACGGTGTGCCCCACCATCTGCAGCGCCTGAAACGGCACCATCACTTCGTAGTCTTCGACGTAATCGCCAACCAGCATGAGAATTTTCTTCGCGGCCATCGGGGTATCTCCAGCAGGGGAAAGGGCAGATGCATGCCAACCCAGCCAGTATCCCCGCGCCGTGTGGCGAACAGGTAATAGGCGACTACTACCCGATCACTGCTCGCCGAAACCCAACGCGCCCCAGAAACCCGGCGATGGCTCCATGGCAAAGCGCTGCGGCGGCTGGAACTCATGGGTAGCCACGATCTCCTTTTCCGCGAGACTTGCCGGCACCAGTTGCAACGGCCCGTCCCCCAGCGTGGCCACGCCTTCGCCGAGTGGCGGCGGATTGAGCTCGTCATAGCGCAGGTAGTAGGTGCCGCCCGCGCCTACATCCAGATTGAAGCCGGCAATGCGATTGAAATCGAGCATGCCGTCGGCCAGCGCCGTCCAGAACGAACCGAACAGCGGCCGGCGCATTTCCAGCGGATAACTAGCCACGTCCAGTTCCAGCACCAGGTAGCTATTGCTCGGCAGACTGGCGATCAGGCGTTTGTTCAGAAACAGGCCGGGGGCTTCCAGCTCCTGGTCCGCCCAATCGCTTTGCGGGCGATAGAGATACACCAGCGCAAGGTCTTCCTCGGGGGAATGGGGCGTAAACAACGGGCCGTCATTGGTATTCAGAAAGGCGCCGGGCGAGGAGCAACCGGCGAGGCACAGCAGCAGCAAAACAAGCAGCGGGTGATGTCGGCTCAAGCGCGCATTCCTCTTATGGTTATGGCGATGAGACTAGCGAGGTGCCCCGCTGAAGGCACCCGACAAAAGGCTGGGATCCACTGTTTGCAGCCTCGATGCTAAAAATAAACACCTATCTGTAGGAGAGGCTTCAGCCTCGATTGGCCCTCCGCTACTTGCGCCGATCCAGCACGTTAACCACCAACCTATCCAACCACCCCCACAACCGCTGCTGCATCCGCTTCCACAACGGCCGCGACTTCCACAGGTCCATGGTTATTTCGCGACTCTGGCCGAAGTCGTTGAGAAAACTCTGCACCACCGCCTCGGTCAGCGGCGGCTCAACGGCTTCCAGGTTCGCTTCCAGATTGAAGCGCAAATTCCAGTGATCGAAGTTGCACGAGCCAATGCTGGTCCAGTCATCCACCAGCACCATTTTCAGGTGCAGGAAGCACGGCTGGTATTCAAAGATTTTCACCCCGGCGCGCAACAGCTTCGGGTAATAGCGCTGGCCGGCGAAGCGCACCGGCGGGTTATCCGTTTGCCGGCCGGTGAGCAGCAGCTGCACGTCAACGCCGCGCTGCGCCGCCTTGCGCAGCGAGCGGCGAACCTTCCAGCTCGGCAGAAAATACGGCGTGGCCAGCCAAATGCGCCGCTGTGCGCTGTTCAACGCGCGCACCAAGGACTGCACGATGTCGCTGTGCTGCATGGCGTTGGCATACGCCACGCGGCCCAGCCCGGCGCCGCCGGCCGGCAGCACCGGCAAACGCGGACGCGGCCCCGGGGAAAATGGCAGCCAGGCGCGGTTTTGCGGATTGGCTGCCCACTGCTGTTCGAAGAGCGCTTGCCAGTCCTGTACCAGCGGCCCGGTGATTTCCACCATCACTTCATGCCAGGCACTGGTCGGCTCGCCGGGTGTCCAGAAGGCGTCGGTCACGCCCGTGCCGCCCACAAACGCAACGGCACCGTCGACCAGCAACAGCTTGCGGTGGTCGCGATACAAATTGCGTTGCCAGCGCCAGATTTTGATCGGGTTGTAAAAGCGCAGCTCGATGCCGGCCTGCACCAGGCGCTCGCGGTCGACTGCCGAAAACGCCGAGCTGCCGAAGCCGTCGAACAAGCAGCGCACTTGGAACGCCACGCGCCGCGGCGGCGCATAATACCTGCACCATCTGGTCGACGCAGGCGCCCGATTCAACCAGGTAAAGCTCAAGCTCCACCTGGCGTTGGGCGCGGTCGATGCACGCGAACATGCGCGGGAAAAATTGTGGTCCGTCCACCAACAACTCGAAGCCGTTGTCGGTGCGCCAAGGATAAATACGCCCCGGCATCAGCTCTGCATCCTTTGCGCTCGCGCCACGCTCAACTCCTGATTCAAAAAGGAAAACGCCTTAACGCGCGGTGAAGATCAGCACAGCGCCCACCGGCACCGACCAACTGATGGTGGAAACGCCAGCCGCTTTGCGCAGGGCTTCGAGCCCGTCGGCGAGGCCGAAGTCTTCAACTTGCAGCACCAGCGGCGCCAGGGTAACGACTTGGAAACGCTGTTCATCCAGGCGCGTCGCCAGCAGCTCGGCGCTATAGGCCTGGGTCTGGCCATGCAGTTCGACCGTCAACGGCAAGCGCAATTCCAACTGCGCACCAGGGGCCAGGTTGGCGATGGGCGCGAGGTCGAGTTGCGCGTTCACCAAGGCTTCGGGGAAGCGCTGAGTATCGAACAACAAGGTGCGCAAGCGCTCGTCGCGTAGCGGAATGCCCGTGCTGGCCGAATCCAGTTCCACGCGCAAGTTGGCCTTGCCGGCTTCATCGATTTGCCCGTGCAGCGTCAGAAAGCGATGCACCTCCGACAGCTTGCCGTTCTTGGTGGAAATAAACGACAGTCGCGAAGACTCATTATCCAAGTACCAATCGGCCTGGGCCGGCGTCAGCGCGGTGAGGACAAAGGCGGCAAGTGCACCGGTGAACAGCGAACGCATTAGAGCTCCAAGTAAGAATATGAGGCGGCACCTTAACCGCCTCACACTGACCTGCAAACCCCGGTTCGGTTCAGGATTGCGGCAGCGAATCAGCCTTTGGCAACAGCTGGCATCCCTGGCGCGGCCCTTGCCAGGCGGCTGTTTGCGTGCTGCCCAGGCCGCGCGCGGTTACCCGTTTATTGGCTTCGTCGTCGAAGAAACCGCTGATGGGAATGTACTGCTTCACATAGCCCTGGCAGTACTGCGCCGGGTTATCCATCACATAGCGGCACGAGCAATATTCCTTGGCCGACAGCGCGCCGATGATGCCGGGAAACGCTGCCAGGTGAACGCGGTTCTGCCAGGCCAACGCGGCCAGTGCCAGCACGATCAGCAACAGCACGCTGGTGAACGGACGACGCTTGATAAAAGTGCTCATCAGTTGGCCTCCGCAGCGGTTTGAGCGGTCGGCGCGAAGGCCGCCTCAACCCGTTTCAACAGTTCGTTATGGGAATAGGTTTTGTCGCGGTCATCGGCGTAACGCACCACCACCAGCCCTTGCGCCGGCAGTACGTAAAGCGCCTGGCCCCAATGGCCGAGCGCGGCGAAGGTGTCGTCCGGCGCATCCGGCCAGGGCTTGGCAGCGCCAGGCACGGCGACGTTCAGCCACCACTGCCCGCCGGGCACCGCATCGCCTTCGGTTTCCTTGGACGGCTGGTAGTTGGCGAATGGCGTGCGGTTGAAGTCCACCCAGGCTTTGGGCAGCACTTGCTTATCGCCCCAACGGCCGTCGCGCTGCATCAGCAGGCCGATGCGCGCCAGGTCGCGGGCAGTCAGGTAGGCATAAGACGAACCCACGAACGTGCCGCTGGCGTCGGTTTCCCACACGGCGCTGGTGATGCCCAGCGGCTCGAACAAAGCGGTCCACGGGTAATTCTTGTACGCCTCATCCCCGACCATGCCGCGCAAGGCGGCGGCGAGCAGATTGGCGTCGCCGCTGGAATAGAGGAAGCGCGTGCCGGGCGTCGCGGCCTGATCGAAGCTGGCGGCAAACGCGGCCATGTCGCTACGGCCATGGGTGTAAAGCATTGCGACCACGCTGGAGCGCACCGGGGCGTACTCGTAGCCTTCCTGCCAACCCAGGCCCGAAGCCCAATTCAACAGGTGCCCGATCTTCACCTGCGGGTGGGCGTTCATGGGCGGATAGAACTTGGCCGCCGGGTCATCCAGTTTGAACAAACCCTTGCCATACGCCACGCCGAGGGTCGTGGCCAGGATGCTCTTGCTCACCGACCACGCCAGGTGCGGGGTGCTGGCTTTGGTCGGCCCGGCGTAGCGTTCGTAAATAATCTGACCGTCGCGAATCACCAGCAGCGCGTCGGTGCGAATGCCCTTGCGGCTGTCATCGTCGCGGGTGGGAAAGGCGTAGGTTTCGAGTGCTTCGATGGCTGGGCTGGCGGCGGCGGGCGTCACCGCCCAGTCGGCAGTCGGCCAGGTTTCAGCGAAGGCGTGAGGAATCGAGCACAGCAGGCCGAGCGCAAGGCTTAAACGGCGTAAGGCGGGAGCGGGCATTGGACGGCCTCTTGTTGGCAAAGGCGCCAACCCTAGCACGCGGCCCATGAACGCAAATAGCGCCGAACGTGCCGCAGATGGCGGCGGTTCGGCGCGATACGTCAGGTCCGTGCGGCCAAGCTGGACAGCGCATTGCTCAGACGCTTCTCACGGGCAGTGCGGGCGATTTCCAACAAGCCAGCGTCGCGCTTCCACAGGTGTTGCCAATGCGGATCGCCACCGGCCATGGCGGCGTCGATGTCGCCGCGCAGGCTGTTGAATTGCTCGAACAAACCGGCCAGCAGCAGATGCGTAGCGGGCTCGTTCATGCCTTGGCGCGACACTTCAGCGCCACTGCTCAGCAATGCCAACAAGCGCAGCTTGAGTGCTTGCGGCCAAGCGTTGTCGACGCCAATGCCATACAGCCAGGCGGCCAGGGCGGTCAGCACATGTAAATCTTCCAGGGAGCGGAAGGGTTTGGCGTAAGCGTCCCAGCCATCGCCCGGCAAGCGCTCGCACTGCGCGCCTTCAAGGTGCAGGCGACCATGGCTGACGTCCGGCATCAGCGACAACGGCGGCAGCATTTCCACGCGCACGCCCGGCGCGCCGTTGTAGGCCACGCACACCGCCACTTGCGGTGTGTTGCCGGGCAGGTCGCTGCGGGCGGCGACCAGCAACCAGTCGGCTGCATCGGCGGCAGTAACGAAATCTTTGCGCCCGCTGAGGCTCAAGCCATCGAGGCGCACCTGCATGTCAGCGGGGCGCACGCTGCGGTTTTCCGTGACGCACAAGGCGCCCAAGGTCCACGGCGCCGACGGCCACAGCGCGCGCAGTGCGCCTTGGTAACCGGCCAGAAACGCCAAGCCGGGGGTAGCGGCTAGCCGCCCGCCGAGCAGCGCCAACTCGAACGGCGACACGCCCTCGCCCACGTTCGCCAACAAAGCGGCGTACCACTCTTCCAAACCAGCGGTTGCCGGCAGGCGCTCGGTGCAGCCGAGCAGTCGTTGCCAGTACATAAGCGCGTCCTCGTTCATTGTCATGCAAGCATCACTAAAGATTCATGGTGATGACACCGGGTGTTCCTAGCCTGAGCTTGCCCAACAAGGTCGACCGGCTGCAACCCAATCAAGCCGGCTTATGGAGGCTACTCGATGTCTACAATCGCCCGCACTCGTGACACCACTGCCGAACGCCGCCTGCAAGCCGAGCGCCTGGTCGGCCCTCGTGCCCTGCGTGAAGCCCAGGCTTTGCGCTTCAGCGTATTCAGCAAAGAGTTCGACGCCAAGCTCAAAGGCGCCGAATTGGGTCTGGACATGGACGATTACGATGGCCACTGCGCCCACATCGGCGTGCGTGACCTGAACACCGGCAAGCTGGTGGCCACCACCCGGTTGCTCGACCACAACGCCGCCCGCAGCTTGGGGCGCTTCTACAGTGAAGAAGAATTCAGCCTGCACGGCCTTGCGCATCTGCAAGGCCCGGTGCTGGAAATTGGTCGCACCTGCGTAGACCCGGCTTACCGCAACGGCGGCACCATCGCCGTGCTGTGGAGCGAATTAGCCGAAGTGCTCAACGAAGGCGGCTACAGCTACCTGATGGGTTGCGCCAGCATTCCCATGCAAGACGGCGGCATTCAGGCTCAGGCCATCATGCAGCGCCTGCGCGAACGCTACCTGTGCAACGAGCACCTGCGCGCCGAACCGAAAACCCCGCTGCCGAGCCTGGAAGTGCCGAGCAACGTCATCGCCGAGATGCCGCCGCTGCTCAAGGCCTATATGCGTCTGGGCGCGAAAATTTGCGGCGAGCCGTGCTGGGACCAGGATTTCCAAGTGGCCGATGTGTTCATTCTGCTCAAACGCGACGAGCTCTGCCCGCGCTACGCCCGCCACTTCAAGGCGGCGGTCTGATGAGCAAACTGCGCCTGTACGGGCGCCTCGCCAGGTTGCTGGCCACGGTGGGCCTGGGCCTGCTGGTGGCGACCACCATGACCGTGGTGGAGCGCCTGCACCTGCGCAACGAAAGTGCTATTCGCCAACGCTTGACCCGCTGGTTTCTGGCCCGTCTGAGCGGCGCACTGCCGTTTCAGATAGAAGTGCTCGGCAGCCTGCCGCAACGGCCGATGCTGTGGATCAGCAACCACATTTCCTGGACCGACATCCCGCTGCTGGGCATGTTGGCGCCGCTGTCGTTTCTGTCCAAAGCGGAAGTGCGCACCTGGCCGGTAGCGGGCTGGCTGGCGAAAAAAGCCGGCACGCTGTTTATTCGTCGCGGCTCAGGCGACAGCGCCCTGCTCGGTCAGCAACTGCGCGAGCACCTCGACGGGCAACGCTCGCTGCTGATTTTCCCCGAGGGCACCACCACCGATGGCCGCCAACTGCGCACCTTCCACGGACGCCTGCTGAGCAGCGCCATCGAAACCGGCACGCCGCCGCAGCCGGTGGCCATTCGGTATGTGCGTGAGAACCAGGTAGACGTTGAAATTGCGCCGTTCATTGGCGACGACGATCTGGTGTCGCACCTGCTGCGCCTGCTTTCCAGCGACGTGGCCAGCGTGCGCATTCATCTGTTGGAACCGATTGAAACGGCGGGGGCTTCACGCAATGTGCTGGCCAAGCAGGCGCATCGGGCAATTGGCGTGGCGCTGTTTGGTGAGGCTGAGGTTGTGGATGTTGAAGAGCAAGATACCGAGCTGGCGGCCTAGCCCAAAAGCATCGCGGCTAAAGCCGCTCCCACAGACAGATGACCCTGTAGGAGCGGCTTCAGCCGCGATTCCTGCAAACGCGAAGCCTCGCCCCCTACGCGATCTGCCCCCGCGCAAACGCCTGCAACTCGGGATAAAACGCGTGAAAATCCTCGGTCAGCGGCTCATACAAGCCGCGCAATTCTTCCATCGCCCCGTCCAACATCTGCGGCCGTGACAAACGTCGGCTCATGCCGAACACCACCTGTTGCAGCACCTCGAATTCTTCATAACTGCCCAGCCAATCCTGCGCCGCCATGCGTGGCGCCACATAGGCCAAGCGCTCGGGCAAAGCCGGCTCGTTGCTGAGCACTTGGTAAACACGGGCGGTGAACTGGGCCAGCGGCTCATCAGCGTAACGCTGCCAATGCCGCGCCAGGCAGTGGTCGAAAAACACGTCAATCAAAATACCCGCCGTTCGCCGCCGCGCTTGCGGGAAGCGGGCTTTGGCTTGCAGCACCAATGGGTGGCTGTCGGTGAAGGCGTCGATTCGCCGGTGCACGGCGATCGCCTGTTCGATGGGCGCCGGAAAGCGGCCGGCCAGCGGGCCTTTGACGAAGTCGCCGTACAGGCTGCCGAGCAATTGTTCCGGCTTGTCGCCGCCTAAGTGCAAGTGTGCGAGGTAATTCATAAGGCGAGTGTAGAGGCAGAACGGGGATCAATCCCAGCTGCGCCGATCACTCGGGCTGATGACTACTATCGCCACGATCAATCTGTATATCGGCAAACACCGATATAAAGTTCGCCCCACGCCGATACACACCCGGCACCTTCTAGCGAACGGACGGTTACGACCATGCCAATCGACCTCGATGAAATCTTCAAAGCCCTCGCCCATCCGGTGCGTCGCCAGATGCTGGTGTGGCTCAAAGACCCGCACACGCACTTCGTTGAGCAAGAACACCACCCGTTCGAGATCGGTGTGTGCGCCGGCAAGTTCGATGTCAAAACCGGCCTTTCGCAATCCACCGTGTCTGGCCATCTCGCCGGTCTGGAACGCGCCCGCTTGGTCACTCGGCAGAAAGTCGGCCAGTGGAACTTCTTCAAACGTAATGAAGAAGTGATCCAGGCCTTCATCAGCCATTTGCACGACGCGCTGTAAGCACAGCCGCCCTCGCCTTTTCCGGAGCACCCGACATGCCCCTCGCCCTTATTGTTCTGGCGTTATCCGCCTTCGCCATCGGCACCACCGAGTTCGTGATCATGGGGCTGTTGCCCGATGTTGCCGCCGACCTCGGTGTGTCGATCCCCGGCGCTGGCTGGCTCGTCACCGGTTACGCCCTGGGCGTGGCCATCGGCGCGCCGTTCATGGCCATGGTCACCGCCAGTTGGCCACGCAAGGCCGCCTTGCTCGCCCTAATGGGCATTTTCATCGCCGGCAACCTGTTCTGCGCCCTCGCCGCTGACTACCAGATGCTGATGATCGCCCGCATCATCACCGCCCTGTGCCACGGCGCGTTTTTTGGTATCGGTTCGGTCGTAGCCGCCAGCCTGGTGCCGGCTAACCGCCGCGCCTCGGCCGTGGCTTTGATGTTCACCGGTCTGACCCTCGCCAACGTGCTCGGCGTGCCGCTGGGCACTGCCCTTGGCCAAGCCGCTGGCTGGCGCTCGACCTTCTGGGCCGTCACCGTCATTGGCGTGGTGGCCCTTATCGGCCTGTGGCGCGCCCTGCCCCATCAACACGATCAGGAAAAAGCCGACCTGCGCAGCGAACTGCGTGCCATGCGCGGCGCCGGGGTGTGGCTGGCATTGAGCACCACCGTATTTTTCTCGGCCTCGGTGTTCGCCCTGTTCACCTATATCGCGCCGATGCTGGGCGAAGTGACCGGCGTTTCCCCCACCGGCGTGACCTGGACCCTGCTGCTCATCGGCCTCGGCCTTACCATCGGCAACATTGTCGGCGGCAAGCTGGCCGATTGGCGTCTGGGCACAACGCTGACTGGCGTATTCATCAGCCTGGCGGTGTTGGCCAGCCTGTTCAGCTTTACCGCTGGAGCGCTGATTCCCGCCGAGATCACCTTGTTTCTCTGGGCCATGGCGGCGTTCGCCGCTGTGCCCGCGCTGCAAATCAACGTCATGGCCTTTGGCAAAGACGCACCGAACCTGATCAGCACCCTGAACATCGGCGCCTTCAACCTGGGCAACGCATTGGGCGCCTGGGTGGGCGGCGTGGTCATCAGCCGCGGCATGGGGCTGACCGACGTGCCCCTGGCCGCCGCCGCGCTGGCGGTCGTCGCCCTGATCGCCACACAACTTACCAACAATGCCCGTAACGAATTGCAGCCGGTGCTCGACTGAGCCCGGTTGTTCGAACCAAGCCCTACCCCTTACTGACTCATTACTTACGACCCACTGGAGACTGTATTCATGGCGACTCTTTTTGACCCGATTACCATTGGCGACCTGCAACTGAAAAACCGCATCGTCATGGCCCCGCTGACCCGCTGCCGCGCCGATGAAGGCCGCGTGCCCAACGCGATGATGGCCGAGTACTACGCCCAGCGCTCCTCCGCTGGCCTGATTCTCAGCGAAGCCACTTCGGTTACGCCGATGGGCGTGGGCTACCCCAACACCCCCGGCATTTGGTCCGACGCGCAAGTGCGTGGCTGGAGCAACATCACCAAAGCCGTGCACGCCAACGGCGGCAAGATTTTCCTGCAACTGTGGCACGTGGGCCGTGTATCCGACCCCAGCTACCTGGACGGCGAACTGCCGGTAGCACCGAGCGCCATCGCCCCTAAAGGCCACGTCAGCCTGGTGCGTCCGCTGAAAGACTTCGTCACCCCGCGCGCCCTGGCCACCGAAGAAATCGCCGACATCGTCGAGGCCTACCGCAACGGCGCCGAGAACGCCAAAGCCGCCGGTTTTGACGGCGTGGAAATCCACGGCGCCAACGGCTACCTGCTCGACCAATTCCTGCAAGACAGCACCAACCAGCGCACCGACCAATACGGCGGCTCCCTGGAAAACCGTGCCCGTCTGATGCTCGAAGTGACCGACGCCGTATTGTCGGTATGGGAACCGGGCCGCGTCGGCATGCACCTGGCGCCACGCGCCGACAGCCACGACATGGGCGACTCCAACCGCTCCGCTACCTTTACCTACGTGGCGAGCGAGCTGGGCAAACGCGGCATCGCGTTTATCTGCACCCGTGAAAAACAAGGCGAAGACAGCATCAGCGCCGAGCTGAAAGCAGCCTTCGGCGGCGTGTTTATCGCCAACGAACGCTTCACCAAAGAAAGCGCCAACGCCCTGCTCGCCAGCGGCGGCGCCGACGCAGTAGCGTTTGGCATTCCCTTCATCGCCAACCCGGATCTGCCAGCGCGTTTGGAAAAAGATGCACCGCTGAACGAACCGCACCCGGAAACCTTCTACGGCAGCGGCCCGGTGGGTTACATCGACTATCCGCGTCTGTAATAGTCCGCGCTTAGTGACCTGTAAAAAAGGCGACCTTCGGGTCGCCTTTTTTACATTCGCCGATTCGTCCTAGTGTGCGCACAGAAAGATCATAACGTTGCCGTTGCGCTCTGCGGCCTCAGCCGGAACCGTCCTGCAACTGCACCTTTGAGCCTCCTTTAGTGTTTTGGAAACTCAAGTTTTACGGACCCGGCCATGAACAAACACTGCTTTCGTCTTATTTTCAGCAAGCCTCTGGGCTTTTTTATTCCCGTCGCCGAAATCACTCGCGCCCAACGCAAACCTGGGCAGCGGCAGGGGCCTGCTACTAGTGCAGTTGCACCTAAACCGCCGGCTTTTTCGATTAAGCATCTCGCACTTTCTATGTGGGTGGCCGCTGTTCCGAGCTGGGCCACCGCAGAAATTCTGCTGGATCGCAGCACCGGCGCCACGGTATCCAGCGCCGTCAATGGCGTGCCGGTGATCGAGATCGCCGAGCAACGTCCGTCGTCCAGCATCATCTTCAAGCCCTCCGACACGCAAGGCGTCCAATACGTCTCAGGACAAAGGATCAACATGGACCTTCCTACCAAAGTGTATTTATTTGGTAAAGAGAGCAGCGACAGTGCGATATTAGACCGTCTACTTATGTATACGTCCTTCATGCTAGATGCAGATCTGGCTGATTTTTCAATCAGAAAAATCTACCTCGATAGCCCGCAAACGCCAGTACACGCGGGAGAAAAAAAGTCCTGAGCAAAACGTCACGACTGATACCGAACTCACTAACTCCATGGCCGCTGACGAAGACGCTGCGGCGGCGCTCGGTCCACCACTTGCCATCCTTTCCTCGCCCTCGCAGGCGCCCGACTTTATAGCGCAGGCCAGAGCGGAGCGAATGATCAGCCAAAACTCTAAAGAGTACCTTGATCAAGTAAAACTGGTAATTACCGAGCAACTAACTTCCGGGCCCGTGCTGTTGGGCGAATACCATATGTGGCCCGAAGCGCCACTCTTGATCAAGGAGCTTATTTCAGAAAATAAAGTTACGCGACTGCTACTCGAGGCTCCGCCGCTGAGCGAATTACTGCATGATGGAAAGGCCGCCAACATCAGCAACTATATGATGGAAAAAAATATACCTTCCTTTGAGGCGCTCGCTCCCCTCCTTCCAGCGCTGGGAGAGTCTTCAGAACACATCGAGGCAGTTCTACATTGGCAAGAAAAAATAAAGCCCTTCGCCGACAAGCTAAACAGTTCTGGATGGGCCTCCCTGGAAAACTACCTTGCCAATTTTCAGCCTAGCGATACTGCATCGGAAACCTTCCATCAGGCGCAGTATTTATTCAGCGAAGCAACCGCAGCAGTAGGCTCTGACGAGTACAACACCCTAGCTACTCATGCGCTTAGCTCAGGAACTCAAATAGCCTTCGTCGACGGAGGCAGGACGCTCGTTGAACACATCGATGATAAAAGTACAGCCTTGTACGATGGCGATTCTTTTCACCTGCGAAACTTGGACATGGCCAACCGGATAAAGCCCGATGGAAATGAGATTGCCGCCGGCACACTTGGGCTGTTCGGACTGGATCACCTAAAAACCTCCGTTTCCAATCAAGGCACCCTGAATCCTGCTTTACAAGAGCTTCTAAACGTACCCGAAGATCGAGTTCATCAGATCATGCCAATGTTCACAGACCTTCAATCCGGTAAAGAATACTTCCCATCGCTCACTCAACCCAAAGCCAGCCATGCAGGCGCGTCAATCGCTCATCCTTTCAAGTTCGTACCTGAACATGACCAGCCGAACAACTCACAAGGGATTTACCAGGAACGGAAAAATAGAAGCCATGTAATCGTGAATCTTGTAGGGGATAAGGCGGCAGCTGAAGTAACCAAAATACAGGCCGCGCATCCCTCAAGTAGCATTACTTTTGCAGGCGACTCGAAGGGCCTACATTACGAATCTGGTATCGCGCCAAACTTCCGTTCCGATATTCCAACCAAGGTTTATCTTCTGCTTGACCCGGCCAAACCGACTCTTTCGACCGACGTTGTTTTAAGCCAACTGGGAAAGATGTTGGGCAGGGACGAAAACAGCTTCAAGGTAAAGGAAGGTTCGCTCGACAGCGGAGCAGACACCCACTTATAAACGAGCGAGCCAACCCCACTCCTGGCCAGCGGCGGCGAACGGCATAACAGGGAAACTAACGTCGCCTCCCACACAAGTGCAGCCTTTGGTCTTAACCTTGGGCTGCCTGGTGACGACGCTTTTACCCGAGGCACCCCGCTTCGATATTGCTAGAATGCCCCCCCCCCCCAATTCGTACGCCGCCGTTGGAGCTGCTTCATGACCGTCGTTTCGTCCCCCCTTTCGCCCACGTTGCAATTGGCTTGCGATCTGATCCGCCGTCCTTCGGTTACCCCGGTGGATGCCGATTGCCAGGCGGTGATGATCGAGCGGCTGCGGGCGCTGGGTTTCGCCATCGAGCCGATGCGCATCGAAGACGTCGATAATTTCTGGGCGACCCACGGCGGCGAAGGTCCGGTGCTGTGTTTCGCTGGCCACACCGACGTAGTGCCGACTGGCCCACTGCAGGCGTGGCAGCACGCGCCGTTCGATGCCAAGGTTGATGAAGACGGCATGCTCTGCGGCCGTGGCGCGGCGGATATGAAAGGCAGTCTGGCGTCGATGATCATCGCCGTGGAGCGCTTTGTGGCGGACCACCCTAACCACAAAGGGCGCATCGCCTTTCTGATTACCAGCGACGAAGAAGGCCCGGCGCATCACGGCACCAAAGCCGTTGTCGAGCGTTTGGCGGCACGAAACGAGCGGCTGGACTGGTGCATTGTCGGCGAACCGTCGAGCACCACCCTGGTGGGCGATGTGGTCAAGAACGGCCGCCGCGGCTCGCTCGGTGCCAAGCTCACCGTGCGCGGCGTGCAAGGCCATGTGGCCTATCCGCACCTGGCGAAAAACCCGATTCACCTGGCCGCGCCGGCCCTGAGCGAATTGGCCGCCGAGCATTGGGACGACGGCAATACATTCTTCCCGCCGACCAGCTTCCAGATTTCCAACCTCAACGCCGGCACCGGCGCCACCAACGTCATTCCCGGCGAGTTGGAGGCGGTGTTCAATTTCCGTTTCTCCACCGAATCCACGGTTGAGGGATTGCAGCAGCGCGTGGCGGTGATTCTCGACAAACACGGCCTGGACTGGCATGTGGAGTGGTCGCTGTCGGGCTTGCCATTCCTTACCGAACCGGGCGACTTGCTCGATGGCGTGGCGGCGGCGATCAAGTCGGTTACCGGCCGCGACACCAAGCCGTCCACCAGCGGTGGCACGTCCGATGGGCGCTTTATCGCCACCCTTGGCACACAAGTCGTTGAGCTCGGCCCGGTTAACGCCACCATTCACCAAATCAACGAACGGGTACTGGCCAGCGATCTCGACACCCTCACCGAGATCTACTACCAAACCCTCGTCAACCTGCTCGCCTGATGCTCGCCTGCCCCATTTGCAGCGCGCCGCTGCACGCGGTCGATAACGGTGTCGCCTGCCCGGCCAACCACCGCTTCGACCGCGCACGCCAGGGTTATCTAAACTTGCTGCCGGTGCAGCACAAAAACAGCCGCGAACCTGGCGACAACCAGGCCATGGTCGAAGCACGTCGGCGCTTTCTCGAAGGTGGGCATTACGCGCCGGTGGTCAAGCGTCTGGCTGAGCTTGTGGCCGAACGCGCGCCGGAGCACTGGCTGGATATCGGCTGCGGCGAAGGCTATTACACCGCGCACGTGGCAGATGCCGTGCCGGCTGCTGATGGTTATGCGCTGGATATTTCCCGCGAGGCGGTGAAGCGCGCGTGCAAACGCAGCCCGCAGTTGACGTGGCTGGTGGCGAGCATGGCGCGCATTCCCTTGAGCGATGCCAGTTGCCAGGCGCTGATCAGCGTATTCAGCCCGCTGGACTGGCAGGAAGCCAAGCGCGTGCTCAGCCCCGGCGGCGGCTTGCTGCGCATCGGCCCAACCAACGAGCACCTGATGGAGTTGCGCGAAAAGCTCTACGACCAGGTGCGCGACTACAGCGACGACAAACACCTGGCCCTGGTGCCCGAGGGCATGCGCCACGCCCACAGCGAAACGCTGCAATTCACCCTGAGCGTGGACAGCGAACAAGCCCGCGCCGACCTGCTGGCCATGACGCCTCATGGCTGGCGCGCCAGTGCCGAGCGACGTGAGGCAGTAATCGCCGCGGCCCTGAAGGTCACCGTTTCCATGCGCTACGATTGGTTTGAACGAGTTTGAAAGATCCTGCGCATCGGCCATGCGTCGTTAAAAACAAGCTCGGGTTGCTCATTGGCTACAGCCAACTCCGCACCCTCGCTTGTTTTTGCCTAGCCTGACCTTCGCTCGGAGACTTTCCTCCATCACTGTAAGGCCCCGAACAAAGAGAACCCCCATGCGCCAACCCGACATCGAAATCTACATAAAAGACGCCGACCACAACGCCATCACCGACTGGCTGAGTAAGGCGCTGGGCCCGTGTTCAGCGTGGCGGCAACAAGGGCAGACCTACAAATGCAGCATCACCACCAGCGAAGGGCTGATCCCCGTGACCTGGCTGCCCAAAGCCGTGGGCAAGTGGAACAGCCTGTTTCTGGAAAGCGACATCACCCCGTGGGACGACGACCTCGCCTGCGCCCGCGCCGCCTTCGCTGCGCTGAACGTGGAAGTACGTTGCGCACCGGGTGGTTGGAGTGAGGAAGAGGCCGAAGAACAGGCTGATCGCTGGATTCGCATCAGCGCGGATGGGGAAGAAGAGATTACCTGGCATACCAGTTGAGCAGAGCGCCCACGACTGTCGTTTGCAGGGATCGCGGCTAAAGCCGCTCCTACAGATGGTGCAGAACTTGTGGGAGCGGCTTTAGCCGCGATGCTGTTGACGTTTGAAAGCAAAAAGCCCTGCACGAGCGGGGCTTTTTGTTGGGTAACCGGAGCATTCAGCCTTTGGTTACGTCCTCGGCCTGCGGGCCCTTTTGACCATCGATTACAGCAAACTCAACGCGATCGCCTTCATTCAGGGACCGGTGGCCTTCGCCGCGAATCGCGCGGTAGTGAACAAACACATCGGCGCCACTTTCACGCTGAATGAAGCCATAGCCTTTGGAATCATTGAACCACTTAACGGTTCCTGTCTCGCGTTCAGCCATTACTACTTTCTCCAACTCGCATTTTTTTATGTCCTCTCGAAGGAGGTATCGACGGATCAGCGGCGGCACATCGAAGCGAAGCGGCGCCGGCTGATTGCGTAAGCACAAAGCCTGCCAAGCAATTTCCGCCAAAGCGCCACACACCTCGTGATAGAGCGCTCCAGCCGCTTTTTAGGTCAGGTACGCACGTACGAAAAAGACGTTCAGCCCAGCCTCGTCTGTGGGCATCGGTAACATTTCGGTGCGCGTTCGAAGCGCTCAGCCCCCGCTTGCGGCAAGCGGCGTAACCCCGCCTCTGTGGCGCCCTCAAACGACGGTGGCTCGCCTGCCAGATGCCTTTTGCCGCCGGCCCCTTCATACGGCAAACTAGCGTCCCCGAGCCGAGGCTCGATTTCGACAGACTCCGTATGACCCGCTCCCCGTTTCGCCGTCTCGTCTTCGGTACCTTGCGCCGCCTCCTGTATCTCTGGGTGCGCTCGGAAACCATCAACCAGTCCGCCTTTACCCTCAAGCTCGACCGCAGCAAACCGGTGCTCTATGTGCTGCAACAGCCGTCGCTGAGTGACCTGGCGGTGCTCGACAGAGAGTGCACCAAGGCCGGCCTGCCGCGCCCCGTGGTGCCGGTGGCCGTTGGCGATCTGATTGAGCCGGCTGCATTCTTCTATCTCAACCCCGAGCCGGGTTGGTTGGGCACGCCGAGCAAGCCTGGCACCTCGCCGACCTTGGTACGCCTGGTCGGCGCGCTGAATCAGCATGCCGTGGAAGACGCGCAAATCGTGCCGGTGAGCGTGTTTTGGGGGCAGTCGCCCGACCGCGAAACCAGCCCGTGGAAGCTGCTGTTTGCCGACAGCTGGGCCGTGACCGGGCGCCTTCGCCGCCTGGTGAGCATTCTGATTCTGGGGCGCAAAACCCGCGTGCAGTTTTCGGCGCCTATTCACCTGCGCGAGATCGTGGCGCAAGACAAAGGCCACGAGCGCACCCTGCGCATGGTGCAGCGCCTGTTGCGGGTGCACTTTCGCAACCAGCGCGCGGCCGTCATTGGGCCGGACGTGTCGCACCGACGCAATCTGGTGAAAGGCCTGGTGCACGGTCCGTTGGTGCGCCAAGCCATTGCCGAGGAAGTCGAGCGCGAGAAAATCTCGCCGGCTAAAGCTGAAGCCCTGGCGCTGCGCTACGGCAACGAAATCGCCTCGGACTACACCTATACCGCCATCCGTTTCCTGGAGCTGGTGCTGAGCTGGTTCTGGAACAAGATTTACGACGGCATCAAGGTCAACCACATCGAGGGCGTGCAAGACGTAGCGCAGGGGCACGAGGTGATTTACGTGCCGTGCCACCGCAGCCATATCGACTACTTGCTGCTCTCCTACCTGCTGTTCCGCAACGGCCTGACACCGCCGCATATCGCCGCCGGCATCAACCTGAACATGCCGGTCATTGGCGGCCTGCTCCGCCGTGGCGGCGCCTTCTTTATGCGCCGCACCTTCAAAGGCAATCCGCTGTACACGGCGGTGTTCAACGAATACCTGCACACCTTATTCAGCAAGGGCTTCCCGGTTGAATACTTTGTGGAAGGCGGTCGCTCGCGCACCGGGCGCATGTTGCAGCCCAAGACCGGCATGCTGGCGATCACCTTGCGCAGCTTCTTGCGCTCCAACCGCCTGCCGGTGGTATTCGTGCCGGTGTACATCGGTTATGAGCGCGTGCTCGAAGGCCGCACGTATTTGGGCGAGCTGCGCGGGGCAAGTAAGAAGAAAGAGTCGATCTTCGATATTTTCAAAGTCATCGGCGCGCTCAAGCAGCGTTTTGGCAGTGTGTGGGTGAACTTCGGCGAGCCAATCAAGCTGGCCGAATTCCTCGATGCCGACCAACCCGGCTGGCGCGAGCAGGAACTGGGGCCGCAGTACCGCCCCGAGTGGCTGAGCGACAGCACCCATCGTTTGTCCGAGCGCGTGGCGCAGCACCTCAACGAGGCGGCGGCCGTGAACCCGGTGAACCTGGTGGCGCTGGCGCTGTTGTCCACCAGCAAGTTGGCCCTCGACGACCGCGCCCTCACCCGCGTGCTCGACCTGTACCTGACGCTGCTGCGCGCCGTGCCGTATTCGCCGCACACCACGCTGCCCGAGGGCGACGGCCAGGCGCTGATTCAGTACGTGCAAGGCATGAAGCTGCTCGCCGAGCAGAAAGATTCGCTGGGCAAGATTCTGTATCTGGATGAGCAGAACGCCATCCTGATGACCTACTACCGCAACAACGTGCTGCACATTTTCGCCCTGCCGGCGTTGCTCGCCAGCTTCTTCCAGAGCAGCGCGCGCATGAGCCGCGAGCAGATTCTGCGTTACACCCGCGCGCTGTATCCGTACTTGCAGTCGGAGCTATTTATCCGCTGGAGCGTGGATGAATTGGAGCCGGTGGTGGATCAATGGCTGGCAGCGTTTGTGGAGCAAGGGCTGCTGAAGTTCGAGAACGATGCCTACGTGCGCCCGGCGCCGAGCTCGCGCAATTTCGTGTTGCTGACGCTGCTGTCGCGCGCCATCGCGCAAACCTTGCAGCGCTTCTACATGGCCACGGCCCTGCTGCTAAATGCCGGGCAGAACACCATAAGCGCGGAAGAGCTGGAAGACCTGTGTACGGTGATGGCGCAGCGCTTGTCGATTCTCCACGGCCTGAATGCGCCGGAGTTTTTCGATAAGAGCCTGTTCCGCCACTTCATCCAGACGCTGCTCGACCAAGGCGTGCTGCGTCAGGACCAGGCCGGCAAGCTCAGCCACCATCCGCTGCTTAACGAGCTGGCTGAAGGCGCCGCCAAACGCGTGTTGCCGGCAGAGATTCGGCTGTCCATTCGCCAGGTGGCGATGGATCGCAGCGAAGATTTGGTGGACGGGTTGTAAGGGTTTGGCAGAAATGAAAAAGGGAGCGCTGAGCGCTCCCTTTTTTTGCCTGTAGATCACCTTTTACAGGGATCGCGGCTGAAGCCGCTCCTACAGAAATCGCGGTGTTTGGGGGAGCGGCTTTAGCCGCGATTCCTGCCAACACCACGCTTGGCGATCAACGCGGCAAACGCTGATTGCGGCGCAGGTCGATCATGTCCTGATGTGTACAGGTCAGCGGCGATGCGCCGGTCAGGTCGTAGCAGGTCTGGCCGAATTTCATTGGCCAATAAATGATCGCGAACGGTGGCCAGAAAATCGAACCCACGCGGAAACGCGCACGCAGTTTGCCTTCTTGCAACACGGCGCCGTTGTCGTCGGTGATTTTGTAGGGAATGCCACCCGCTGCACTCCAGGCGAACGGACGGGTTTTGATCAACCCTTGGCTGTACTGGGTGTCGCGTTTGTAGATTTCGACTTTGCTGTGCTCAGGCAGCTTGAAATAGGCGGCGGTGGAGCAGCCACTCACCAGAGCGGCCAGCGCCAACGCGCCGGCAATACGGGAGAACTTCATTGCGCGGAATGTCCTTATAGTCGCCGCCTGGAACGTTGGCGGGCGCGCATAGTGCCAACCTGCCACTTGTAATGCCAGCCCTCCCGTCTCCTGGCACTTACGTGCTGCGAGGTCAGACCTTGAACACGCTCGCCAAGTGCTGCTCGTAACGAGCGATATCAGCTTCCACGTTCGGACGCTTCATCACATCCACGCTGAGAAAGGTCGGCAAGCCGGTCATGCCGAGGAATTGATTGGCTTTGTGAAACGGGAAGTACACCGCGTCCACGCCTTTGCCTTCGAAGAAATCGGTGGGGTCATCGAAGGCTTGCTGGGGCGCGTTCCAGGTTGCGGAAATCATGTACTGCTTACCGTGCAGCAAGCCGCCGCTGCCGTATTTCTGCGAAGCATCGGAGCGGGTGCGGCCGTCGTTGGCGTACAGGCTGCCGTGACCTTCGGTGAACACTTCGTCGATGTACTTTTTCACGGTCCAAGGCGCGCCCATCCACCAGCCCGGCATCTGATAAATGATCACGTCGGCCCAGAGAAACTTTTGCACTTCCTCGGCCACGTCGTAGCCGCCGTCGATAAAGGTTTCGCGAACGTCAAAACCGGAGCGATCGAGAAAGCTCAGCGCGGCGTCGTGCAGGGTCTGGTTGTAGCGGCCATCGGAGTGGGCGAACTGTTTGCCGCCATTAAGCAGAAGGATATTTTTCACGGGGAAAACCTCGGTGAGTGAGTCGATGGCCGGCAGACTACCGGCCTCACGCGAGGAGAAAAACCGCAGGGGGCGCAAATGATATTTGCTCAAAAAGCACGAATAGCTCACCGACTGCCCATTTAAACTGCAGCAATCAACCTCACCTTGGAGCGACTCACATGAGCGACCAACCCTACGGCTTTATCCTGCACGCTTACACAAAACCGGAAATGTCTGATGCCTTCGAGGCGCTGTTCAGCACTTATGTCGAACCCAGCCGCGCGGAACCGGGCTGCATCGAGTACCACATGCTGCGCGACGCCCAGGACCCGACGCTGTTCATCTTTTATGAGATCTGGCAAAGCAAAGCGCACCTCGACGTGCACTCGGCGCTGCCGCATATGCAGCGTTTCGCTGAGACGCGCATGGACTACCTCACCCGCGATTTCGACATTCGCCCCGTGGTCATGCTCAGCCCATCGTCTGCCAACCGTTGAGCCCGAAGCGGCAAAAACTCTTGAAACCCTCAGCGCAGGTCGCGTCTAAACCTGTAACCGGGCGACATCCATCGATACGTCGCTCCGATCTGCGCGAGGACCCGAATGATGAGTACGCACCTGATCAAACTCTTCACCCAGCCGGACCGCGTCTGGACTGAAATCCGCAAGGAAGAGGAAGAGAAACCCCGTAACTACTGGCCGCATCTGATTTTTCTTGGGTTGATTCCGCCCTTCGCCCTGTTTATAGGCACTACCCGTGTGGGCTGGAGCCTGGCGGAGAACGAGACCGTTCGCCTCACTGCCGACAGTGCAATAGCCCTGAGCGCCATGATTTATGCCGCCACGCTGATCGGTACGGCATTAATGGGCTTTTTCATCCGCTGGATGTCCCGCACATTCGACGCCCGCCCCACCTTGAACCAATGCATCGGCTTCGCGGCGTACACCGCCTCGCCGCTGTTTGTCGCCGGCTTGGCCGGGCTCTACCCGAGCCGCTGGTTGGCTGTGTTTGTGCTACTGGCCGCCTGCGCTTATTCAACGTTCCTGCTGTACGTTGGCCTGCCCACTTTTATGCGTAATAACCAGAAGCAAGGCTTCCTGTTCGCCTCCAGCGTGTGGGGCGTTTCCGTGCTGACGCTGACCACGGTGCTGGTGTCGGCGATTCTGTATTGGTACTTCTACCTGCCGCCGGAATACCTGCGCGGCCCGATGGGCCAGTAACCATCGTCAACACACCGCCCGGGTTTGCTTGGGCGGTGCGCTCAGCTAAGCTCCGGCCATTCATCACAACAGGAATGCGCCCATGCTTCGCTCCACTGCCACCTTCGCCACCTTGCTCGCCGGCATTGCGCTTTCTGCGCAGGCGTTCGCGTTGTCCATTAGCGACCTCTCGCAAACCGACGCCAGCAGCGGCCTTAAAGATGCCCTGACCCAAGGTGCACAAATTGCCGTGAAAGAGCTCGGCAAACCGGGCGGCTTCAGCAACAACGACGAGGTGCGCATCGAGTTGCCCGGCAAACTGGGCAAAGCCGCCAAGGCCATGAAAATGATGGGCATGGGCGCGCAGGTCGACCAACTCGAAACCAGCATGAACAAAGCCGCCGAAGCCGCGGTGCCGCAAGCTCAGGCGCTGCTGGTAGATGCCGTGAAGAAAATGACTGTGGCCGACGCCAAAGGCATTCTCGCCGGCAAGGATGACGCCGCCACCCAATACTTGAACAAAAGCAGCCGCGAGCAGATTCGCGCCAAGTTCTTGCCCATCGTCAAGCAAGCCACTGACCAGGTTGGCCTGGCTAAGCAGTACAACGCCTTCGCCAGCCAGGCTGCGACCCTTGGCGCTGTGGATGCAAAAAGCGCCAATATCGAAAACTACGTGACGGAGAAAGCGCTCGATGGCTTGTTTGAAATGATCGCTAAACAGGAAGCCACCATCCGCGAAAACCCGGCGGCAGCGGCAACCAGCCTGGCCAAAAAAGTGTTCGGCGCGCTGTAAGCCACGCCCACGACAGCCACAAAAAAGCCCGGCCAATTGGCCGGGCTTTTTTGTTTCTACTCGGCGACCTTCTCTTCCGGTCGCACCTTGAACCACGCGGCATACAAGGCCGGAAGGAACAATAAGGTCAGCGCCGTCGCCACAATCAGCCCCCCCATGATCGCCACGGCCATCGGCCCGAAGAAGGTACTGCGCGACAGCGGAATCATGGCCAGCACCGCCGCCAGTGCGGTGAGCACGATGGGACGGAAGCGCCGCACCGTGGCGTCGATGACGGCGTGCCAACGGTCATGGCCGGCGTTAATGTCTTGCTCGATCTGGTCCACCAGAATCACCGAGTTACGCATGATCATGCCGGACAAAGCGATGGTGCCGAGCATGGCCACAAACCCGAACGGCTGGTTGAACACCAGCAGGAACAAGGTCACACCGATCAGGCCCAACGGCGCGGTGAGAAACACCATGGCCGAGCGCGAGAAGCTTTTCAGCTGCAACATCAGCAACCCCAACACCACCACGATAAACAGCGGAATACCGGCGTTCACCGAGTTCTGGCCTCGGGCGGAATCTTCCACCGTGCCGCCCACGTCGAGCAGGTAACCATCGGGCAGCTTGGCGCGCACGTCGCTGAGGGTCGGCAGGATCTGTTTGACGATGCTGGCCGGCTGTTCCTTGCCGTACACATCGGCGCGCACCGTCACCGTCGGCAGACGATCGCGGTGCCAGATAATGCCTTCTTCAAAGCCGTATTTGAGCGTGGCAATTTGCGACAGCGCCACGCTCTGGCCCGTGTCGGTCGGCACCGACAGGCTTGGCAGCAACGCCAACTGTTGGCGCTCACGCACGGTGCCGCGCAGCAGAATTTCAATCAACTCGTTGTCTTCGCGGTATTGGCTGACGCTGTTGCCCGACAAGGCGCTTTGCAGGAAGGTCGACAGGCTGGCACTGCTCACGCCCAAGGCGCGGGCGCGCTCCTGATCAATGCTCAGGTACACCACTTTGCTCGGTTCTTCCCAGTCCAGATGCACGTTGGTGACGTGTGAGTTTTCGCGCACACGGTCCGCCACTTCACGCGCCAGGGTGCGCACTTCATCAATGTGCTCACCCGAGACCCGGAACTGCACCGGATAGCCCACAGGCGGGCCGTTTTCCAGGCGCGTGATGCGGGTGCGCAGGGTCGGGAATTCATTGGCCAGGGTTTCGATCAGCCATTTGCGCACGGCTTCGCGGTCTTCGATGGTCTTATTCAGCACTACAAATTGCGCGAAGCTGGCGGCCGGCAGTTGCTGGTCCAGCGGCAGGTAGAAACGCGGCGAACCGGTGCCGACGTAGGCCACATAGTTGTCGATGCCGGGGTGATCTTTAAGCAGGCTTTCCAGATGGCGAACCTGTTCTTCGGTGGCCTTCAACGACGCGCCTTCGCTGAGTTTCAAATCGACCATCAGCTCAAGTCGCCCCGAAGACGGGAAGAACTGCTGGGGCACGAACTTGAACATAAAGATCGAGCCGGCAAATAACGCCAGGGTCAGCACGATTACGGTTTTGCGATGGCCCACGCACCATTCGACAACCCCGCGCACACGGCGGTAGAACGGCGTCGAGTACGGGTCGTGGCCGGCGTCGCTGCCGCCGTGTTTGGCGGCGTGCAGCTTGGCCAGGTCGGGCAGCAGTTTTTCGCCGATATAGGGCACGAAAATCACCGCGGCAATCCACGACACCAGCAGCGCGATGGCCACCACCTGGAAGATCGAGCGGGTGTATTCGCCGGTGCCCGATTGCGCGGTGGCGATTGGCAGGAAACCGGCCGCCGTAATCAACGTGCCGGTCAGCATCGGGAAGGCGGTGCTGGTCCAGGCGAAACTCGCGGCTTTAAAGCGCGAGTACCCCTGCTCCATTTTTATCGCCATCATCTCAACGGCGATGATCGCATCGTCCACCAACAACCCCAGCGCCAGCACCAGCGCGCCAAGGGAAATTTTGTGCAGGCCGATGCCCAGGTAGTACATGGCCGTGAACGTCATGGCCAGCACCAGCGGAATCACCAGCGCCACCACCAGACCGATGCGCAACCCCAGGGAGAAGAAGCACACCAACATCACAATGGCCAGGGCTTCGACCAGCACCTGAACGAACTCGCCGACGCCGGTTTTCACCGCCGCGGGTTGGTCGGACACCTTGCTCAGCTGCATACCGGCCGGCAGCGTTTGCTGCATACGGGCGAATTCTTTTTCCAGGGCGCTGCCCAGCACCAGAATGTCGCCGCCGGGCTTCATCGACACGGTCAACCCAATGGCGTCCTGAGCCATGAAACGCATGCGCGGCGCGGGCGGATCGCTGAAGCCACGGTGCACTTCGGCGACATCGGAAATACGGAATGTGCGGTCGCCGATCCGGATCGGGAAGGCTTTGATTTCATCCACCGACTCGAAGCGCCCCGTCACGCGCAACTGAATACGGTCTGACGGCGTTTCGAAAAAGCCCGACGAGGCCACGGTGTTCTGTTCTTCCAGCGCCTTTTGCACGGCCGCCATGGGCAAACCGAGGGTCGCGGCTTTGACGTTGGAAAGCTCGATCCAGATTTTCTCGTCTTGCAGCCCGAGCAGGTCGACCTTGCCCACGTCCTTAACGCGCTGAAGTTGCAGCTGAATGCGGTCGGCGTAGTCCTTGAGCACGGCGTAGTCGAAACCCTCGCCGGTCAGTGCATAGATGTTGCCGTAGGTGGTGCCGAATTCGTCGTTGAAGAACGGGCCTTGAATGCCTTGCGGCAAGGTGTAGCGGATGTCGCTGACCTTCTTGCGAATCTGATACCAGAGCTCGGGAATGTCGCGGGAATTCATGGAATCACGGGCCATAAAAGTGACCTGCGACTCACCCGGACGCGAGAACGAAACGATCTTCTCGAACTCGCCCGTCTCCATCAGTTTTTTCTCGATGCGCTCGGTCACCTGCCGCGACACTTCCTCGGCGCTGGCGCCCGGCCACAGGGTGCGCACCACCATGGCCTTGAAGGTGAAGGGCGGGTCTTCGCTCTGCCCCAGTTTGGTGTACGACAGGCCGCCGACAAGGGCCAACAGCAACATCAAGAACAGCACGATCTGCCGATTGCGCAGCGCCCATTCGGATAGGTTGAAGCTCATCCGTGCTTACTCCTGCGCTGCCAGTTTGACCGAGCGATTGGCGTGGTCCACCGGCCGAACTTCCTGGCCTTCACGCAGTACTTGAACACCGGCGGCGACGACCCAGTCGGTGGCTTGCAATCCTTCGAGCACCGGCACCTGGTCTTCGCCATACGGGCCGACCTTGACGCTGCGGCGCATCAGCTTGGCGGTTTTCGGTTCCACCACCCACACAAAGGGTTTGCCGCCTTCGGCGCTCAGCGCCGACAGCGGAATGGCCAGCGGCACTTCACCGGCTACCGGCACGAACACGCGCGCGCTCTGGCCGAGGTCGGCTGGCACTTTATCGGCAGTGAAAGAAACGCGGGCGGCGTAGGTGCGCGACTGCGGATCGGCCGCTGGCGACAGTTCACGGATGCGTGCGGGATAACGAATATCGGGACGCGACCAGAGTTCGACAAACACCTCTTGGCCAATGCTGAAGCGCTCGATGCTGTGCTCCGGCAGGCTGATCAGCACCTCGCGCTCGCCGTCGGCGGCCAGGGTGTAAACCGTTTGCCCGGCGGCAACCACGTTGCCGACCTCTACCAGCCGCCGCGCCACCACGCCCGATTGCGTCGCGCGCAGCACCGAGTAGCCGGCCTGGTTGTTGGAGACATCGAATTCAGCCTTGGCCTGTTTCACCCGCGCTTCGCCGGCGCGGTACAGGTTTTCGGCGTTGTCGTACTGCGAGCGGCTGGCCATCTGCCGATCAAACAAGGTTTTGTACCGATCACGTTCGCTGCGCACCAACTGCAGGTTGGCGGTCGCGGCGGCCACCTGTGCGCGCTGAGCTTCCAGTTGCAGTTGCACATCTTGCGGATCCAGCTCGGCCAGCGGCTGGTCCTTCTTCACCCGCGCGCCTACATCAACCAGGCGTTTGGTCACCTTGCCGCCGATGCGGAATGCCAAATCCTGCTCCAGTCGCGCCCGCACTTCGCCAGGGAAGGTGTCGGCGGTTTCGCCGGCAGGCTGGGGCTGAACCACCAAGGCCGGACGAGGGGGCGTTTTCACTTCCTCGGCGGAGCCACAAGCAGCGAGCAAAACAACAAGCGAGACGGGCAAGGCGAGTGGCAGGACATGGCGGAACATGATGTAAGACCTTTCGCGAATTAAGGCTTTGAATAATTGTACTGGGCGGTATAGTAAAAATAGCAAACTCGCCAGTCCAGTAATAAAACGCGAAATGTCAGACAATCTATTACCGCCACAGCGGACCCGGTCGTCCGAAAGACCTTACAAAGCGCGCCGCCATTCTTGATGCCGCCAAGAACCTGTTTCTGCGCCTGGGTTACGACGGTTGCAGCATGGATGCGATTGCCGCCGAAGCCGGCGTTTCCAAGCTCACGGTGTACAGCCACTTCACCGACAAGGAGACACTGTTCTCCATGGCGGTGCGCGCCAAGTGCGAAGAACAGATGCCGTTGGTGATTTTCGAGCTGCTGGAAACCGCGCCCATCGAAACCGTGCTGCTCAATATTGCCCAGGCGTTTCACTGCCTGGTCAGCAGCCGCGAGTCCATCGAACTGCACCGCGTGATGATTTCCCTAGGCAGCCAGGACCCAAAGCTGGCGAAGATGTTTTACGAGTCCGGCCCGAAGGTCGTGCACGACGAAATGGCCGGTTTGCTGCGCAGAGCCGACCAGATAGGAAAATTACACATCGAAAATGCGGAGCTGGCCGCCGAGCATTTCCTGTGCCTGCTCAAAGGCGGCATCAACTTCCGGCTGCTGATTGGCTGCAATGCCGAAGACGAGCTGTGCTCCACCGAGGAGCAGATTGCCGACGCGGTGGCGATGTTTGTGCGGGCTTATTTGCCGCGTTGAATTGAAGAATTAAAAGCTCGCGGCTGAAGCCGCTCCTACAGGATTGCGGTGTTGGGGGCGCTTTAAGGTTTCAGCGCTTTTTTCGGGTAGATATCGTAGCGGCTCGACTTGCCGTCCAGCGCATAGCTGGGCTTGGGGCCGGCAATGATCGGCGCCTTGCGCGGGCGCTTGACCACCACGCGGTGGCTGGCCAATGCCAGCGCCGCTTCGAGTAGCGCCGGGGCATCGAGGTCGTCGCCCACCAGCGGGCGGAACAGGCGCATTTCCTTTTTCACCAGCGCGCTTTTGTCGCGATGGGGAAACATCGGGTCGAGGTAAATCACCTGCGGCGCCTCCCCTTCCCAGCCGCGCATCAATTCGATGGCGTTGCCGACCAGCAAGCGCATCTGCGCCACAGTCGCGCCCACCTCTTCATCACCTTTGGCGCGCGCCAGGCCGTCTTCAAGCAACGCGGCAATCAGTGGCTGACGCTCGATCATCGCCGTCTGGCATCCCAGGCTCGCCAGCACAAACGCATCACGCCCCAGGCCCGCCGTGGCATCCAGTACCGAAGGCCGCACGCCCGGTTGCACGCCGACCGCTTTGGCGATCATTTGCCCCGTGCCGCCGCCAAACAAGCGCCGATGCGCCACCGCCCCTTCGACGAAATCGACCCGCACCGGCCCCGGCGCCTGCGGGCCCAGGTCGGCCAACTGCAAACCGCCGTCGCCCAGTTGCAGCGCAAAATCGGCCTCGCCTTCCAGCGGCAGGCCCAGGCGCGCGGCCCACTGCGCAGCGGCCTCGGTAAAGGCCGGCGCCAACGCTTCGGCACGCACTACAACGCTGGGAATGTGATCGCTCATGGGCTGGCGGCTCGTGATAAAGGGGCGCGGCATTCTGCCAGAGCCTAGCGACAGAGGCGAAACATGCCCATGTCGAGGTGGAAATGGTCGTGGTGCGCGGCGTTGTATTCCGGGCTCAGGGTGACGTTGAACGCTTTGCAGCCGGCATCGCGGGCCAGGCGCAGAAAGCGCGCCTCGTCATCGTCGCCGTTCCAGTCCCGCGCTACGGTAATGCGGCGGCCATCGGCCAGACGAAAACCGGCGATGTCCAGGGCATTAGCGCTGGCGTGCTGGCTGCGCCGTGAGCTGTTGCCGATGTTGCGGCAGGCGAAGCTGCCGAGATGGTCGATGCGCGTCACCGCCTGGCCGTACACCGCTTGCGCAGCCGGTTGCAGGCCATGGCGCTCGTACAGGGCAAAGGCCACCGCCAGCGGGCACGTGGCGATAAAGCTGCTGCTGAAGGCCACCTGTGCGCCTTGCACCCGCACCACGTTACTCAGCGGACAGTTAGCCGTGGCGGCGTTGTCGGCCAGCGGCAAAAAACGCACCGGCGAGGTGGCCAAGGCTTGGGCGCAGAGCTCACGGTCCTGGCCCAGACGCATCATTTTCCACGGTGTCAGCCAGTTCGGCGCCAGGCGCACGTCCAGCGGCGCCCATGGGTTCCACTGTGGCGGCACCTGCCACCAGCCGCGCCACACCGCGAACGGCGCGGCGCCCAGAACCACGAGGACGATTAACAATTTGAGCAACCCGCGCACCGTCAGCCCTTGAACAGGTTGTTCAGCTGTTGGAACGGCATCGCCTGCTCGGCGAACGTGAAGCGGCCTTCTTGCTGAATGGCCTGGGCGGCGCGGAAGAATTCACCGTAGGCCGCGCGGGCCAAGGACGAGCCGACGCTGATGCGCTTCACGCCCAAAGCCTGCAATTGCGCCACGGTGAGCGCCACGCCAGACAAGCCCATCAATACGTTCACCGGCTTGGGCGCCAGGGCGCGCACCACCGTTTCAATCTCCTGCACCGAACGCAGGCCCGGCGCGAACAACACGTCGGCACCCGCTTCGGCGAACGCTTGCAGCCGGCGGATGGTGTCGGCCAGATCGTCGCGGCCATTCAACAGATTTTCGGCCCGCGCCGTGAGGGTGAAGGGAAACGCCAGGTTGCGCGCGGCGGCGACGGCGGCCTGAACGCGCTCTACCGCCAGTTGGAAATCGTAGATCGGCGCCTCGCTGCGGCCGCTGGCGTCTTCGATGGAACCGCCGACCAGGCCGACGGCAGCCGCACGTTGAATGCAGACGGCGCAGCCTTCGGGGTCATCGGCAAAACCGTTTTCCAGATCGCCCGCCACGGGCAAAGCGGTGGCAGCGACGATGGACTGCGCGTTGGCGAGGTTTTCCTCCAGCGACAGCGCGCCTTCGGCATCGGGTCGCCCGAGGGAAAATGCCAAGCCGGCACTGGTGGTGGCCAAGGCGTTGTAGCCGAGGCTGGCGAGCATTTTCGCCGAGCCGGCATCCCACGGATTGGGGATTACAAACGCGCCGTCGCCGACGTGGAGTTGTTGGAAGGCGTGGGCGCGTTCGAGTTGCGAGGGCATGGGGGCGTCCTGCGTTCTGTTGGGTCTGATGGGTGGGGCTGGCGTCGGCGTCAACCTTAAAGCAGACCCAACTGCTCTGCCGCCGGTTCGACCTCTAATTCCGGCAACGTCGGCAAACCGGGCAGCAACTCGCGCAACTGCTGGTGAAACCGTCGCGCCAGTTGCGCAGCCAATACGTTGTCGGGCGTGTGCAGAAACACATAAGGCGTACGCCCCTCTTCAATCCAACCGGCCACCTTGCTCAGCCAAGGCTGCATAAACGCGTCATTGGCCTCCAACTCGGGACGGCCAATAAAACGAAGCTGTGGGAACTGCGTGAATGCCGCCGGCCGAGTCGGCAACCGCGGCTTTTTCGCCTGCGCGTGGAGCACCGCGGGGTCGTTGGACACGCAACTGAACAATGCCCGCGAATCCAGGCACACGCGCTCGACGCCCTGACCGAGCAGCATCCGATTCAGCGCTCGCTCATCTTCACCTTTGGCAAAGAACGCGGGATGGCGAACCTCCACCGCCAACGGCACAGCCAGCTCAGCGATAAACGCTTGCAGCTCGGCCAGGCGCTGCGGGCCGAACTTGGCGGGCAACTGCAACCAATACGGTGCCACACGTTGACCCAACGGTTTTAGCAGGCGGACGAAGGCGTGCGCGGCGTCGAGCTGGGCATAAAGGTCGCTGCTGTGACTGATGTCGCGGGGCAATTTGGCGCAGAAGCGAAAGTGTTCCGGCATCTGCTCGGCCCAGCGTTGCACGGTAGCTTCCGAGGGCTGGGCGTAGAAAGTGGTGTTGCCCTCAACGGTGTTGAAGACGTGGGCGTAGAGGCCGAGAAAGTCGGCGCTGCGGGCGGAATCGGGATACAGATCACCGCGCCAGGCAGGTTCACTCCAGGAAGGACATCCGAGGAAATAGGGAAGCATCCAGGCTTCAGGCGTACGTATCGAGGCCGAGAATTTCCGTGGCGTCGGTTTCGTTCGAGTAGCTGGCGGTGCTGGCGTAGCTGGCCAGTGCCTGCTGAGCGCGGGCGCTTACGCCGCTGCGCTGGGTGTACACGTCTTGCGAGCGGGCCGGCAGGCTGTCGCTGCTGGCGTTGCTGGCTTGCACACGGCGTTGCTGAGGGGTGCTTTCGATACCTTGCGTGGTCGACGGGGACGCGGGTACCTCACGACGCGCCTCTTGCTCGCGCTGAATCTCGCGAAAAGGCGTGACCGCGCTTCCCGGACGAGGGGTGCGATCCAGCGTGTAAGAGGAGGTAAAACCGTCGATGCGCATTACTGCTCGTACTTCTCTAGCAAAAGTATCGGAAATGGCTGACAGACATTGGCCAATCGCAACTACGGCCAATCTATGTGTCGGGTATGTAACCAGAGTCGATTTATAAGCGCAATCCGGGCTTACACAGCTAGTCGGAAATTACTTACAAGCGGGACGTTTTAGCGCCGGACGGTCAAGGCGCCGCTTTGGGCGTGGCCACGTTGTCACGCAGGTAAACCGGCTGCGCCTGATCCGCCGGCAGCGCTTCGCCACGGGCCCAGGCGCCTTGTGCCAGGGTGAGCAAGTCCAGCGCGTGGGGCAGCATGGCCGGTTCCTGGCCGACCACCGCTACCGGAATGCGCGCCGCGAAGGTGCCCCAGCCGGTGCCGGCGCCGAACCAGTCGCCGCTGGCGTCGCGCGGCAGGTTCGCCTGTTCGGGCGGCAACACCGCTTCCACGCCGGCTAAACGCATTTCGCCCTGCTCGGCGCGGTAACAACCCCAATACACTTCGTCCATGCGCGCGTCGATGGCGCTCGCCACTTGCTGCGCGCCGTGCTCGCGCAGTGCGCGCTGTGCCAGAACGGCCAGGTTCGACACCGGCAGCACCGGTCGATCCAGCGCAAATGCCAAGCCTTGAACCACGCCGATGGCGATACGCACCCCGGTAAACGCCCCAGGGCCACGGCCGAAGGCAATCGCATCGACTGCCGACAGGCTGATGCCGCCCTCGGCCAGCAGGTCTTTGATCATCGGCAGCAAGCGCTGAGCATGCAGGCGCGGAATCACTTCGTAGTGGCTCAGCACTTTGCCGTCATGCAGCAAGGCAACGGAGCAAGCTTCGGTTGCGGTATCCAGGGCCAGCAGAGTGCTCATTCGGGGTATCCAGGGTTTTGGTCGAAAAAAACGCTGCGCAGTATAAACGCCAACGGCCCGCAAGCGGGCCGTTGGTTTGAAGCGGGTCGGTTCGCTTAGCTCAGGGCCGCGAGAACCTTGGCGGTGATGTCTTCCACCGAGCCAACGCCTTCGATGTAGCTGTACTTGGGCGTGCCTTCAGCGGCGGACAGCTGCTGGTAGAAGTTCACCAGCGGCTTGGTTTGATCGTGGTAAACCCGCAGGCGGTTGCGCACGGTGGCTTCGGTGTCATCCACGCGCTGCACCAAGTCTTCGCCGGTGACGTCGTCTTTGCCTTCCACTTTGGGCGGGCTGTAAATCAGGTGGTAAACGCGGCCGGAGTCAGCGTGAACGCGGCGACCGGAGATGCGCTGAACGATTTCTTCGTCGTCTACCGAGATTTCCACCACGTGGTCCAACTTCACGCCGGCGTCTTTCAAGGCTTCGGCCTGAGGAATGGTGCGCGGGAAGCCGTCGAACAAGAAGCCATTGGCGCAATCTGCTTGAGCGATGCGCTCTTTGATCAGGCCGATAATCAGGTCATCGGAAACCAGACCGCCGCTGTCCATCACGCCCTTCACCTGCAGACCCAGCTCGGTACCCGCTTTGACGGCTGCGCGCAGCATGTCGCCGGTCGAGATCTGTGGAATGTTGAATTTCTCGGTGATGAAGCGAGCCTGGGTACCTTTGCCGGCACCGGGCGCTCCCAACAGAATCACGCGCATCTCTGTGCTCCTCAAGATTGAATAGAACTCGTCGGATTCGCCTCGTTGGGCCAATCTCGGTATAGGTCCCGGCAGCACGGAGCGGCCAAAAGGTTGATCAAGATACACAGCGCACCGGCACCGCACAAGCCACCGAAAGTATGAGCAAACCGGGCCTTTCAAGGCATCTGGAATGCCCTTTCCAGGCCCGTCGCCAATGCCTTAACCGGTGTTGCGCAACCCCGCTGCAATACCTGCCACGCTGACCAGCAGCGCTTGCTCCAACGGGCTGTCTGCCTGGCGCTCGGACTGTCTAGAACGGGCCAGCAGCTCGGCCTGCAGAAGATGCAACGGGTCGAGGTAAGTGTTCCTTACAGTGAAGGCCGACAACGTCTGAGGACTGTGCGCCAACAGCTGCGACTGACCAGTCAGGGTCAGTACACAGGACCCCGCCTGCGACAATAGGTCGCGTAAATGCGCACCCAGCGGTCGCAGCTCGTCTGACACCAGACGTTCGTCGTACAAACCGGCAATGGCGGCGTCTGCTTTGGCCAGCACCATCTCCAGCATGTCGATGCGCGTGCGGAAGAACGGCCAACGCTCGCGCATCTCGGCCAGCAGCTCGCCCTCGCTCCGCTCCAGCGCGTTGCCCAGCGCCGCTTCCCAGCCCAGCCAGGCCGGCAGCATCAGGCGCGTTTGCGTCCAGGCGAATATCCACGGAATCGCCCGCAAACTTTCCACCCCGCCTTCGCGACGTTTGGCAGGCCGGCTGCCCAACGGCAACCGGCCCAGCTCCTGCTCTGGCGTGGCTTGGCGGAAGTACTCAACGAATTGCGGATGCTCGCGCACTACGGCGCGGTAGCCAGCCACGCCGTCTTCAGCCAGCTTGCTCATCAGCTCGCGCCAAGCCGGTTCTGGCACGGGTGGCGGTTGCACCGTGGCTTCCAGCACGGCGGCCAGGTACAGGTTGAGGTTTTGCTCGGCGATGTCGGGCAGACCGAACTTGAAGCGAATCATCTCGCCCTGCTCCGTGGTGCGGAACCGACCCGCCACCGAACCCGGCGGCTGCGACAGAATCGCCGCGTGGGCGGGACCGCCACCGCGCCCAACCGTGCCACCACGGCCGTGGAACAGCAGCAGTTCCACTTGGTGCTCGCGGCAAACGTTCACCAGCGCTTCCTGCGCGCGGTACTGCGCCCAGGCGGCTGCGGTGGTGCCAGCGTCTTTGGCCGAGTCGGAATAGCCAATCATCACTTCCTGCGGGCCATGCAAACGGGAGCGATAGCCCGGCAAGCCCAGCAAGCGGTCAATGGCCGGGCCGGCGTTCTCTAGATCCGCCAGGGTTTCAAACAGTGGCACCACCCGGATCGGGCGTTGCAACCCGGCTTCTTTTAATAGCAGTTGCACCGCCAGCACATCCGAAGGCGCACCGGCCATGGAAATGACATACGAACCGAGCGAAGCCTGCGGCGCCTGCGCCACCACTTTGCAGGTGGCGAGCACCTCGGCGGTGTCGGCCGAGGCTTGGTAATGAGCCGGTAACAAAGGCCGACGGTTGCTGAGCTCGCGCAGCAAAAAGGCCACGCGGGTTTCCTCGTCCCAGTCCTGATAGCGGCCCAGGCCGAGGAAGTCGGTGATTTCGCTCATGGCCGAGGCGTGGCGGGTCGAGTCCTGGCGAACGTCCAAACGCACCAGAAACAAGCCAAACGTGGCGGCGTTGCGCAGGCAATCGAGCAGCGGGCCGTTAGCGATCACGCCCATGCCGCACTCATGCAGCGAGTGGTAGCAGCGCTCCAGCGGCTCCAGCAATTCGTTGTTGCTGTGCAGCACCGCTGCCGACGGCGCGAGGTCGCCATGCAGCGCCGCTTCGGCCCAGGCGCGGGTGGCTTTGAGGCGTTCGCGCAGTTGTTTAAGCAGCGCGCGATACGGTTCCGGGCTGTCGCCCACCAGCTCGCGCACGGCGGCGTTGCACTGCTGCATCGACAGCTCACCGGCCAGGTTATCGACATCGCGCAGGTACAAATCCGCCGCCATCCAGCGCGCCAGCAATAACACTTCGCGGGTAATAGGCGCGGTGACATTAGGGTTGCCATCACGGTCGCCGCCCATCCAGGAAGCGAAGCGAATCGGCGCCGCCGTCAGTGGCAAGCGGAGGCCGGTGGCGGCATACAGCGCGTCATCGGCGCCACGCAGGTATTTGGGCACCGCTTTCCACAGCGAATGCTCGATTACCGCGAAGCCCCACTTGGCTTCGTCTACCGGACTCGGCCGTGTACGGCGAATTTCTTCGGTGTGCCACGCCTCGGCGATCAGGCGGTGCAACCGCTGTTTGATCTGGTTGCGCTCGGCGGGCGAGAGGTCACTGTGATCCTGCGCGGCCAGCTGCGCGGCGATGGCGTCGTACTTCTGGATCAGGGTGCGGCGCGACACTTCGGTCGGGTGCGCCGTCAGCACCAGCTCGATTTCCAGACGGCTCAGGTGGCGGGCCAATACCTCGGCGCTGTTACCGTCCTGCTTCAAACGCTCCAGCAATTGCGGCAGCACCTCGGCTTCGAAGCGCGGCGGTTCTTGCGGCCCCAAGCGGCGGACCTGGTGATATTGCTCGGCAATGTTGGCCAGGTTGAGGAACTGGTTAAACGCCCGCGCCACGGGCAGCAGTTCGTCTTCTTGCAAACTGTCGAGGGTGCTTGTCAGTTGCGCCGCGCCTTTCGCCGAGCCCTGACGGGCTGCTTTCGCGCCTTTACGAATGCGCTCGATCTTGTCGACAAACCCCTCGCCCCGCTGGGCGCCAATGGTTTCGCCGAGCAGTTCACCGAGCAGGTGGACGTCCTCACGCAACCGCGCGTCGATTTCAGCCATTCGCACTTCTCCGCTGCCGATTCATTGTTGTTGATGCACGCATGCGCTTGAGCTTAACCCGCGTTGGCCACTTCGCGAGCAGCGTCGTGAATGCGCCATGGTCTTGCAAGGGTGCGACGAACGGTGCCGCTCGAATGCGCAGCGGTCTAGTCTCAACCCTGTAAGCCCGGCGCCCGCTGCTCGGCTGCTGGGTGCTCATTCTCGTCAGACACCTGAGGACGCTATGAAGATTCGCGAACTGGTTCGCCAATGGGAAAACGATGCCACCGGCCGCCTGACCCGCAGCCCTTACGAAGTACACCTCGACCTGGAAGCCGCCGCGCGCCTGGCCGCGCTGGCCGAGATGTATCCCAAACGCCAGCCGCACGAACTGCTCGGCGAACTGATCGGCGCCGCGCTTGAAGAACTCGAAGCTGGCCTGCCGTACGTAAAAGGTACCCATGTAGTTGCCACCGACGAGCAGGGCGACCCGCTCTACGAAGACGTCGGCCCCACACCGCGCTTTTTAGAACTGTCGAAAAAACACCTGCACCTGCTGAGCGAGCAACTCGACAGCACCAATCACTAACTACATTCGCCTTTACCAAAGCCCGCCGCAGCGATTTTCAGCGCCATGCCATTAAATTAATTGCATCGCTGCAAGCCCGCTGCGGCGGGCGTTTGCGCGTTTCGCTCCGACAAATAAGCACCGCTTATCGTCAATTATGTTGAACATTTTTCGCAGCCCTCCAGTCGTAACGAGTAAGCCAGCGCATCAGCCACTAGCCGCAAACTAGTCGCCATCGTCGGCTAAATAGCGCTACTAAGCATGCATCTGGAAGGCAAGTTGTCTTGAGTGAAGACATCTGTGGAGAAATACCAATGGAGCGGAATATCATGAAGACAAATCCTGCTGTCACCTCGAAATCTACTTTGCTGGCGGCCCTCGCTCTGGGCGGCAGCCTGCTGTTGACCGGCTGTGCCGGCAACCCACCGACCGAGCAGTTCGCCGTCACCAATACCGTGGTGAAAAGTGCGGCCGCAGCCGGCGGCGCCGAGTACGCACCGGTACAAATGAAAGCCGCACAAGACAAGCTCACCCAAGCTGAGCAACTGCTGCGCGAAGACGAATATGAGCAAGCGCGCCTGTTGGCTGAACAAGCCGAGTGGGACGCCCGCGTAGCCGAACGCACTGCCCTGGCAACCAAGGCGCAGAAAATGCTGAAGGACTCGCAACAAGGCGTTCAGCAAATCCGTGAAGAAGGCGCTCGTACGCCGATCATCGTGCAGTAACGGGCCCCGCCCCTCGCATCGATCGCGCCCTCGCTTAGATAAGGACAATCCCCTATGAACAAGTTGATTTCAGTTTCTGCCCTGTCGGTTCTGAGCCTGGCATTGGTGGCCTGCGCCTCCAAGCCGAACCCGAACCTGGACCAAGCGCACAGCAACTACTCGGCCCTCACCGCCCAGCCGCAAGCGCAAACCCTGGCCGCGCTGGAAACCAAGGAAGCCGCCGACATGCTGGCCCGCGCCGACATCGCCTACGCCGATGGCAAGCCGCAAGCCCAGGTCGACCAGCTCGCCTACATCAGCAACCAGCGCGTAGAAGTCGCGCGCCAAACCCTGCTGCAAAAACAAGCTGAGCAACAACTGGCCAACGCCCCGGCCTTGCGCACCCAGGCGCAACTGGATGCGCGTAACAAACAGGTCGACACCCTGCTGCAGCAGCTGCAATCCAAGCAGACCCCGCGCGGCACCGTGGTCACTCTGGGCGACGTGCTGTTCCAGATCGATCGCGCCGAGCTGACCCCGAACGGTCTGCGCAACGTGCAGCAGTTGGGCACTTATTTGCAGCAGAACCCGAACAGCCAGGTTGTAGTGGAAGGCTTCACTGACAACACCGGCACCACCGACCACAACCTGCGCCTGTCGCAAGCACGTGCCGACTCGGTGCGTAGCGCACTGGTGGCCATGGGCGTTTCGCCGACGCGCATCACTACCCACGGTTTCGGCAAAGACTATCCAGTGGCCAGCAACGCCACAGCGGATTCGCGCACGCTGAACCGTCGCGTTGAAGTGACCATTGCCGATGGCAATGCTCCGGTGGCGCCGCGGGTTTTGTAAGGTAGCTCGCGATATGAAAACGCCCGCAGATGCGGGCGTTTTTTTTGCAGATCAAAGAGCATCGCGGCTGAAGCCGCTCCCACAGATTTCACCGTCCTGTGGGAGCGGCTGGGCAGCATTTCGATAAGCCGCGAAGCTCTTGGGCAAACAGCTCAATGCCGCTTGTGCACCCCCGGCACGTGTAGATGCCCTGCCTCAATACACGCCTCGCTCGCCACCGCAGGCGGCGCCGGCTGTTCCAACTCACGCAGGATGCCGCACGCCTCGCTATTGCCCACCACCTGGCAATGCGCGCGCAAATCCCGTAACTGATCCTGCAAAGCGCGTAATTCGTTAATTCGCACTTCCACGTGATGGATGTGTTCGTCGATCAAGCGATTGGCGGCGGCGCAATCCGCTTCGGGCGCGTCGCGCAACGCCAGCAATTCGCGGATTTCCTGCTGGGTCATGTCCAGCGAGCGGCAGTGACGGATAAACGCCAGGCGCTCGACATGCACTTGCGTGTATTGCCGGTAATTGCCTTCCGAGCGCGCCGGTTCAGGCAGCAGGCCTTCGCGTTCGTAGTAGCGGATGGTCTCCACGGGGCAGTCGGTCAGTCGTGCCAGTTCGCCAATTTTCATCGTGTGCCTTTTCGCCTGTTGACTCTGTAGTAGCTACAGGGTGTGCAATCGCTTTCATAGCGTCAACTCGAGACGCGCTAACGGAGCGGACCATGAGCCACGATCACCACCACTGTTGCGACCATCATCACGAGACGGCGCCGGCGTCGGCCGTGGCGGTCAGCGGCGCGACCGGTGAATTGCGCTGGAGCAGCCTGCGCATCGACGCGATGGATTGCCCCACCGAAGAACGCCTGCTTCGCGATGCGCTGGGCAAGGTGAAAGAAGTAGAGGCGCTGGAATTCAACCTCATCCAGCGCGTGCTGCGCGTGCAGCACCGCTTTGCCGAGTTGCAACCGCTGCAGCAAATTATCGCCAGCCTCGGCATGACCGGCGAACCGGTGGACAGCGCCACGCCTGCACCCGCTGCCGCACAGAAACCCTGGTGGCCCCTGGCGGCAGCCGGTGTGGCGGCATTGGTGTCGGAAGTGCTGGAGTGGACCGGCGCCGGCCCGACCTGGCTGATCGCCGCTTTCGCGTTGGCCGCCATTGCCGGCGCCGGTCTGCCCACCTACCGCAAGGGCCTGATCGCCCTGAAAAACCGCAACCTCAATATCAACGCCCTGATGAGCATCGCCGTCACTGGCGCGCTGCTGATTGGCCAGTGGCCGGAAGCGGCGATGGTCAGCGTGCTGTTTGCGATTGCCGAGCTGATCGAGGCGAAGTCGCTCGACCGTGCGCGTCGGGCGATCCGTGGCCTGCTGGATTTAACCCCGGCACAGGCGACCGTGAAGGTCGACGGCCAATGGCGCGAGGTGCAAGTCGCTGAAGTCGAGCTGGGCAGCCACGTGCGCGTGCGCCCTGGTGAGCGTATTGCCCTGGACGGTGAGGTGCTAGCCGGACGTTCCAGCGTGAACCAAGCGCCGATCACCGGAGAAAGCATGCCCGTGGAAAAAGCCCCGGACGACGTGCTATTCGCCGGCAGCATTAACGGCGAAGGCGAGCTGGAATACCGCACCACTCGCGCGGCCGACGACAGCACCCTGGCGCGCATCATTCATGCCGTGGAAGAAGCGCAAAGTTCGAAGGCGCCGACGCAGCGCTTCGTCGATCGTTTCTCACGCATCTACACGCCCACCGTGTTCGCCATTGCCTTGCTCACCGCCGTGGTGCCGCCGCTGGTACTGGGCGGCGCCTGGCTGGACTGGATCTACAAAGCCCTGGTGCTGCTGGTGATCGCTTGCCCTTGTGCGCTGGTGATTTCGACGCCGGTGACGCTGGTGAGCGGTCTGGCAGCGGCGGCGCGCTCGGGCATTTTGGTCAAGGGCGGCGTGTTTCTGGAAATGGGCCGGCAATTGGCCTGGGTGGCGCTGGATAAAACCGGCACGCTGACCCACGGTCGTCCGCAGCAAACCGATGTGGTGCTGCTCGGTGACCAGCCTCATGCGCGAGCAATCGCCGCTAGCCTGGCCGCGCGCTCGGACCACCCGGTGTCGCAGGCGCTGGCCCGTGCGGCGCAGGCTGAGCAAGTTGAGCAGGTGGCGGTTGAGGACGTAGTCGCCCTGCCCGGCCGGGGCGTGAAAGCAACGGTCGACGGCGCGCTGTATCACTTGGGCAATCACCGCCTGGTGGAAGAGCTGGGCCTGTGCTCAAGCGAACTGGAAGCCCAGCTCGACACCCTGGAGCGCCAAGGCAAAACCGCCATTGTGCTGCTCGACGGCAACGGTCCGCTGGCATTGTTTGCGGTGGCCGATGCGGTGCGCGAAACCAGTCGCGAAGCCGTTAGCGAGTTGCACAAGCTGGGCGTTAAAACCCTGATGCTCACCGGCGATAACCCCCATACGGCTGCTGCCATTGCCGCGCAAGTGGGTATCGATGAGGCGCAAGGCAATCTGCTGCCGGAAGAGAAGCTGGCGTTTATCCGCCAACGGCAGGAAGGCGGGCAGCGGGTCGGCATGGTCGGCGACGGCATCAACGACGCCCCGGCCCTGGCCCGCGCCGACATTGGTTTCGCCATGGGCGCAGCGGGCACCGACACCGCCATTGAAACAGCGAGCGTGGCGTTGATGGACGACGACTTGCGCAAGCTGCCCGTGTTTATCCGCCTGTCACGCCGCACCCATGCGGTGCTGATGCAGAACATTGCGCTGGCGCTGGGGATAAAGGTGGTGTTTCTCGGCCTGACGTTGGCGGGAATGGGCAGTCTGTGGATGGCGGTATTTGCGGATATGGGGGCGAGTTTGCTGGTGGTGTTTAACGGGTTGCGGTTGTTGCGGGCGGGGACGGTGTGAGGGTTGGGAAATACACCGATGCCGGGGCTCTGACGCGTGCCTTAACAAAAACCCCCGTCATTCCCGCGCACGCGGCGGTCCGACGATCTGGAATCCAGAGTCATGCCGGAGTTCATCATCCGCTCCGGCATTCTGGGTCCCCGCTTTCGCGAGGACGACGGAGGTTTTTGCCGATTCATCCGCGACTCTCACGAGAATGACGGATGACTTAATAAAAACCCCCGTCATTCCCGCGCACGCGGGAATCCAGAATGTTGGACGGGACGAAGATCGGAAGCAAAAGCGGTTTCTGATGGGTCCGAAAACAGCGGTCGATCCGAAACTCTGGATTCCCGCTTTCGCGGGAATGACGGAGGTTTTTGCCGAGCCATCCGCCATTCCCGCACAGGCGGCGGTCCGACGATTCGGAATCCAGCGTCATGACGGAGTTCATCGTCCGCTCCGACATTCTGGGTCCCCGCTTTCGCGAGGACGACGGAGGTTTTTGCCGATTCATCCGCCATTCTCACGGTGATGACGAATGACTTAACAAAAACCTCTGTCATTCCCGCGCACGCGGGAATCCAGAATGGTGGACGGGACGAAGATCGGAAGCAAAAAGCGGTTTCTGATGGGACCGGAAACTGCGGTTGCATCCAAAACTCTGGATTCCCGCCTGCGCGGGAATGACGGTGATTAGTTTAAAAAACACCGGCCCCAAACGAAAACGTCGGTCTCGCAGCCATAAAAAAACCGCTCCGAAAAGCGGCTTTTCATAACCCAACCACCCAATCACTCCGTCTTCTGCGGCGTTTCCTGCCCAATACACCGCACGGCCTTCTTACGGTTATCCACCAGCACACCGGTCAAACCCTTCTGCTCGGTATCAAACAACACCACCACCCCATCCACGCACTGCGCCACCTGCGCGGCCGGTTCCAGGGAGACCTTGTAGTCCTCGCCCGGCACAGTCTTGAGCATGGTGAATTCGGAGAGCAGCAACGCGTCTTCGGGTTTGGCGATGTGCAGGTAGCCGTAGTACCAGAGCGCGGCCACGGTGCCGATGATGCTGCACACGCCGGTGATGATCAGGGGAATTGCATCGCGTTGTTCGCTCATTGCGCTGTCTCTGCTTTTGAATCGGAAGTCGGGGTGTTGGGCACTTCAGCCAGGCGCCGCAGGCCGGTAAAGCCGGTGGGGTCGCTGAGGAACATGAGCATTACTTGCCGCCATACGGGGTCTGCGAAGGTTTGCACATGGCCGCCACGCGTGGGCTGGAACACTCGCGGCGGGCGCGCAGCTTGATACAAGCTCACGCCGTTGGAAAGGGGCACGACCGTATCGTCGATGCTCTGGTAGATCAACAACGGCAGCTGCGGCAAATTGCCAATGGCGGCGAGCGCGCTGTCGCCGTCGGGCACCAGCCACGACAGCGGCACCTGCAGCGGCCAGGTCAGCCACGAGTTGCTCAGGGTCAGTTGAGCAATGTCGCGGTAGCTGGCCGGCACGCCATCCAGCACCAGGGCGCTCAGGCGTTTGGCCTGCTCCGGGTGCTTGCTGAGGTAGTGCACCGCCAGGGCGCCGCCGAGGCTTTGCCCGAGTACGTACAGCGGCTGGCGTTGGGTTTCGGGGGCGGTGTTCAACCAAGCGAAGGCGGCGTCAATGTCTTGGTAAACGCTGGGAAGATCCGGCTTGCCTTCGGAGTTGCCGTAGCCCCGGTAATCAAGCAGCAGCACGTTGTAGCCCTGTTCCGGCAACCAGTAGCTGCCGCCCAAATGGGTGGCCACGTTGCCGCCATTGCCGTGCAGGTGCAGCACCGTGCCGTTGAGCGCCACGCCGGGTTTTACGGGCAGCCACCAGGCATGCAGGCGCGTGCCGTCTGCGGCGGTGAGGGTGACGTCGCGGTAGTCGAGTTTGGCCACCGCGGGGGTAAACGGCACACCTTTTTGCGGAAAGAACAGCAGGTTGCTGCATCCGCACAGGCTGGCCAGCAACAGGCCGAGCACCAGTATTCGCCGCATCAATCGCCTCCCCGTAGTTGCACTGAACGGCCTAAAGAATGTTGGCGTAGTCGGCTTCGATGCGGTCCAGGCTCAGGTGGTTGAGGAAGTTGGAGAAACACATCCAGGCCGACAACGCGTTGAGGTCGCGAAATTGCGGAGGCAGGTATTTGGGCGGCACCACCAGGCCTTCGTCGACCAACTGGCGCAAGGTGCGCATGTCTTCGAGCGTGGCCTTGCCGCAAAACAGCAGCGGAATGGCTTCGAGCTTGCCTTTGCGCACAGCCAACTGGATGTAGTTGTAGATCAGGATAAAACCCTTGAGGTACGACAAATCCTTGGTGAACGGCAACCCGTCTGGCGTTGAGCCCCGGAAGCTGCGGCTGGCGTTGGCGTAGCTCTGCTCCATGTCGAAGCCCTGGGCGCGAAAGAAGTCGAACACCTGAAGGAAGTCTGCGCCCTCCTCGGCCATGTGGATGGCGCGCGTGCGGTTGGTCAGCTTGCGCAAGCGGCTCGGGTACGAGGCGAAGGCGATCACTTCCATGAGAATGGCCAGGCCTTCCTGGGTCACCGTCGAGGAAGGCGGGCCTTTGGCGAGGAAGGTGCAGATCGGCTGGTTCAAGCCGTTCAGCGTGGTGCCCACATGCACCAGCCCTTCGTGTACTTCCAGGGCGCGCACATCGCGTTCGTTGAACATGGCGTCAGCTCGAATCTTGATGTAATCGGCGCCGGCAGCAGCATCCGCCAGAATGCCGTCCGACTCGAACACCCGAATGGTGCTCTGCTCTTCACCAAACACGGTGTTCAACCGGCCTTGCAGCAACTGCACGGCGTCTTTGGCGGTGAGGGTTTTCGGCTCGTCTTTGAGGTCGCCGCGGTCGTCGATCTTGTTCAGGTAATCGGAAAACATCAGGCCGAGGTCGGCCAGGGTCGGGTCGCCGGCGTGAAAGGCGTCGGAGGCGGAGCCGTAGAGTTCTTGCGAGATCAGGCCGAAATCCGGGGTGCCGCGCGCTTCGAGCATGCGGATCACCATGCGGTATTCCTTGCACATGCGCCGCATGATCTGGCCGACCGGGTTGAACTGGCCGAGCTGGCGGGTGATGTCGCGCTCGATGTTCTGAAATTCCAGTTTCTTGGCACCGGAATCAAAACCCAGCGGGCGGCCGGCGTAGTAGTCGCGGCCTACCTGCGGCATTTCCTTGCCTTTGCCCTTGAGGAAGGCCTGGCGCACATTGTCGTCCCACTTGACGGCGTCCAGCACGCGGATCGGCGTTTGCGCTTCCACCAGCCGGTCGGACAGCGCGCGAATGACCAATTGGTAGTTGTCGAGTGGGGTTTGGCTGTTCATCGGTCCCTCGCTTTTCAACATCAAGAGCATCGCGGCTGAAGCCGCTCCTACAAAAGCAGCGTATTACTCGCCGGTGCGTTGGTAGCGCGCCACTTCGACAAACACGTCCGAGTTGGCTTGGTCGTCGAGGTAGGCAAACACCTTTTCCAGCGGGCTGGTGATGAGCACGCCGTCGCCTTCCGGGGTTTCTATCACATCGCCCTGCAATCCACCGACTTGCAGCTCTTGACTGACCCGGTCGATGTCGAGGTTATAGAGCAGCAGCTCGTTGTCTTTGGTCAGTTCAAAGCCGCCAATGGCGAAGTTCGCGCCCAGGGTTTTCGGCAGGCCCGCCGACAAGTACCAGCGACTGCCGTGGTGCGACACGGTGAAGCTGTATTCCTCGATGCTCTTGGCGTTATCGGGGCTGTTGATATAGGTGCGGGCTTTGTAGACGTTGGAGCCGGAACGGCTGATGTCCAGGTAGAGGGTGTCGCCGAATTCATTCTTGCGCGTCCACTCACCCAACAGCGGCATGGGCGCCGGTTCGTTGGCGGGGATGGGGTCTTTAAACGTCACCAGGCAGCCGCTGAGCAACAGGAACGACAAAGCCATCAGCACGCGCCAGACGTTTATCGATTTTTCCATCCGCAGCCCACTCCTTCTTACGTTTGCCATTACCACTGCCACTCCTCTGACTACAAAACGGCGCACCCTACTCCTGAAATGTGACAAGTGATGCGAACCGGGATTCGAGCAGCTCTACAGGCCAAGCACCAGATAAATGTAGCGTTTGAGCAGCGCCAGTTGCTCGGCGCTGTTCATGTTCGATGCGCCGTCGATCAAGCCCTGATATTCCATGCGTTCAACGATACCGGTAAGCACCTTGGCGTCTTCGGTTGGGTGCTGCGAACCCAATACTTCAAAGAAATGCGTCACGCCCTGCTGCAGAATTTGCCGGTGCGAGCGCACCAGTTCATGCAAGCGCGGATTGAGCAAGGCTTCCTGCTGAAACGCGCGCTCGGCGAGCAGATGCGCCGGGCGCTCCATCACTTGGCGGTACACGTAATCGACCGCCATGGCGGCGATATAGTCGGCCAGCTCACGGCGCGACTCGGCGCTGCCGTGCAGTTTTTCCACACGCGTGCGCAACAGCCCTTCAGCCCCTTCCCAAAACGCGGCCATGTCGGCAGCGCTGCGTTCTACGAACAACGCGAAGGTATCGGTGATGAGGTCGTTGATGTCTTTGAAGTAGTAGGTGGTGGCAGACAACGGTACGTCGGCCTCGGCGGCCACGGCGCGGTGCCGGACTGCCCGTACGCCTTCGCGAATGATGATGCGCATGGCGGCATCGAGAATGGCTTGACGGCGTTGTTCACTGCCCTGGCGGCTGGCCTTGCGGCCTTGGTACTGCACGCTTTCGGCAACGGCGCTGGCGACGTCTGCGGCTCTGTCTCGGGAAGGTTGGGTCACGACTGGGCTTACCTCTCGCATTGGTGAAATGCTCGCAATGGTGAAACTCTCGCCTTGGAGCACGCCTAGGCAGAATAAATCCCTTCCCCACTAAACCTTTCTAGCCGCTACCGCAGCAGGCCGAACGCATGGGCATGCGCTCGGCCTGCATCGCTTACGCTTGAGGGCGCATGTGGGGGAACAGGATCACGTCGCGAATAGACGGCGCATCCGTCAACAACATCACCAAACGGTCGATACCAATGCCCTCGCCCGCGGTTGGCGGCATACCGTATTCCAGCGCGCGGACGAAATCGGCGTCGTAGTGCATGGCTTCGTCGTCGCCGGCGTCCTTGTCGGCCACCTGCGCCTGAAAGCGTTCGGCCTGGTCTTCGGCGTCGTTCAACTCCGAATAGGCATTGGCGATTTCGCGGCCACCAATAAACAGCTCGAAACGGTCGGTCACGCTAGGGTCCTGATCATTGCGACGGGCCAGCGGCGAGACTTCGAACGGGTACTGGGTAATGAAGTGCGGTTGTTCGAGTTTGTGCTCGACCAGCTCTTCAAAAATCATCACCTGCAATTTGCCCAGACCTTCGAAGCCCAGCACCTTGGCGCCGGCCTTCTTGGCGATTTCACGCGCTTTGTCGATATCGGTGAGATCGGCAGCGGTCAGTTCCGGGTTGTACTTGAGGATCGAGTCGAACACCGACAGGCGCACAAACGGCTCGCCGAAGTGGAAGACCTTGCCCTGGTACGGCACGTCGGTGCTGCCCAGCACCAGCTGCGCCAACTCGCGGAACAGTTCCTCGGTGAGGTCCATGTTGTCTTCGTAGTCGGCGTAGGCCTGGTAGAACTCGAGCATCGTGAACTCAGGGTTGTGCCGGGTCGAAACGCCTTCGTTACGGAAGTTGCGGTTGATCTCGAACACGCGCTCAAAGCCGCCCACTACCAGACGCTTGAGGTACAGCTCCGGCGCGATGCGCAGGTACATGCCCATATCCAATGCGTTGTGGTGGGTTTCAAACAGCTTGGCCGCGGCGCCGCCCGGAATGGTTTGCAGCATCGGCGTTTCCACTTCGAGGAAGTCGCGCTTCATCAAAAAGCTGCGGATGTGGGCGATGACTTGCGAACGAACGCGGAAGGTCTGGCGGGTTTCTTCGTTAACGATCAGGTCAACGTAGCGCTGGCGATAACGGGTTTCGGTGTCGGTCAGGCCGTGGTGCTTGTCCGGCAGCGGACGCAGCGACTTGGTCAGCAGGCGCACGCTGGTCATCTCAACGTACAAGTCGCCTTTGCCGGAACGGGCCAGGGTGCCTTCGGCGGCGATGATGTCGCCCAGGTCCCAGGTTTTTACCTCTGCCAGTGTTTCTTCCGACAGGGTTTTGCGATTCACGTACACCTGAATGCGGCCGGACATGTCCTGGATAACCATGAACGCGCCACGGTTGAGCATGATGCGACCGGCAACTTTCACCGGGATAGCCGCTGCTTCCAATTCTTCCTTGGTCTTGTCGGCGTACTGCTTTTGCAGGTCGTTGCAGTAATTGTCGCGACGGAAGTCATTGGGGAAGGCCTGACCTTTGCTGCGCGCAGCGGCGAGCTTTTCTTTGCGCAGGGCAATCAGGGAATTTTCTTCCTGTTGCAGCGCTTGCAGGTCGGGTTGCGGTTCGGCTTTGTGGTCGCTCATGTTTTTTCGGTATCCATTACAGGGTGCGGTACGCGCAGGTGTGGGAATTCGGCGGCTTATTGCATCACGGCCATCGCGGCTGAAGCCGCTCCCACACTGCGTCCGATTCAGTTACTCGGCGGTTTTAAAGCCCTTGTTTGAGGCTCGCGATCAGGTATTCGTCCAGATCGCCGTCCAGCACTTTGTCACAGTCGCTGCGTTCGATGCTGGTGCGCAGGTCTTTGATGCGCGAGGCGTCGAGTACATACGAGCGAATCTGGTGACCCCAGCCGATATCCGACTTGGTGTCTTCCAGCGCCTGGGACGCCGCGTTGCGTTTCTGCACTTCCTGCTCATACAAACGAGCACGGAGCATCTTCATCGCGGTGTCTTTGTTGGCGTGTTGCGAGCGCTCGTTCTGGCAGCTGACCACGGTGTTGGTCGGCACGTGGGTAATACGCACGGCCGAGTCGGTGGTGTTTACGTGCTGACCACCGGCACCGGATGAACGATAGGTGTCAATTCGCAGGTCTGCCGGGTTGATCTCGATTTCGATGTTGTCGTCGATTTCCGGCGACACAAACACCGCCGAGAACGAGGTATGGCGACGGTTACCCGAGTCGAATGGGCTTTTTCGTACAAGACGGTGAACGCCGATCTCGGTGCGCAGCCAACCAAACGCGTATTCGCCTTTGATATGCACGGTGGCACCTTTGATACCCGCCACTTCGCCGGCCGACAATTCCATGATGGTGGCGTCGAAGCCGCGCTTGTCGGCCCAGCGCAGGTACATGCGCAGCAAAATGTTGGCCCAGTCCTGGGCTTCAGTGCCGCCGGAACCGGCCTGGATATCGAGGTAAGCGTTATTGGCGTCCATTTCACCGCTGAACATGCGGCGGAATTCGAGCTTCTCCAGCGCTTCGCGCAGGCGCTCGACCTCGGCGGCCACGTCGTCGACGGCGCCTTGGTCTTCTTCCTCAGCTGCCATTTGCAGCAGATCGCGGGCATCGCTGAGGCCGCTGCTCATTTCGTCGAGGGTTTCGACGATCTGCGCCAACTGAGCACGTTCGCGGCCCAGATTCTGCGCATATTCGGGGTTGTTCCACACGGCCGGGTCTTCCAGCTCGCGGTTGACTTCCGTCAGACGATCACTCTTGTGATCGTAGTCAAAGATACCCCCGAATCGTTTCGGAACGTTCGGAGAGGTCCTTGATGCTGTTAAGGATCGGGTTGATTTCCATGGTGGGCAGCACTCGCAGGCGTTACTTTCGAAAAGCCGGCGAGTATACCCGAGTAGATATGCGGGTTGCAGCGGGAAATCGGGGGGATTGGCGTTTGCTTCGGCCCTCACCCCAACCCTCTCCCGCAAGCGGGAGAGGGGAGCCGACCGAGCGTTCCTGAAAGGATGCCGGCGATTGGATTCCCCTCGCCCGCTTGCGGGAGAGGGGCTAGGAGTGAGGGGCTCTTGCCGTTAAACCGCCTGACGCACCTGATTCTCCAACTCCAGCTTCAACGACGGCTCAAGCTTCAACTGCTTGGCCAGTTCGTCCAGATATGCACGCTCCATAAAGTGCTCTTCATCCACCATCAACACGCTCGCCACATACATTTCCGCCGCCATTTCCGGCGTAGTGGCCACACGGGCGACATCGGCTGGGTCGAGGGGTTTGTTCAGTTCGAGGTCGAGCCAGGTTTTCAGCTCGGGATCGTTGGTCAGCTTGACGAACTCGCCTTCAATCAACTGCCGCTCACGGGCATCGACGTGGCCATCGGCTTTGGCCGCTGCCACCAGCGCTTTGAGAATGCCCTGGCTGTGCAGCTCGGCCTGCGACTCCGGCAGGCGGTCGAGGGTTTGCGGTTCGGTGACGGCGCCGTTGGCCTGATTGGCCTGCCAGTTGCCGTAGGCTTTGTAGGCGATCACGCCCAGCGCGGCGAGGCCGCCGTAGGTCAGGGCTTTACCGCCCAGCTTGCGCGCGCTCTTGTTGCCCAGCAGCAGGCCCATGGCCCCGGCTGCCAACGCGCCGCCACCGGCACCGCCGAGCAAACTGCCGAGATTGGCGCTGTCCAGCAGCCCGCCAGCCTTACCGCCACTGTTGCCGGGCTTGGCGCCGCCGGTTTTGCTTTGCAGCAGATCCTGGCCGGACTTGAGCAGTTGATCGAGTAAGCCACGGGTGTTCATAACGCCTCCAGTCATTGAATAAACCGACCGGCAGACTAGAACCAAATGTGGGAAAAGCCTTACGCGAGAGTGTTTGCGGATGTTGCTTTTGCTGGAGCCGAGGTTTCCAGGAATCGAGGCTGAAGCCTCTCCTACAAGAGTCCTCGTTCCACTGTGGGAGAGGCTTCAGCCTCGATTGGCCCTCAAGACGATCACAACATCCCCACCTGATTACGCCCCGCATTCTTGGCCTGATACAGCGCCCTATCCGCGCTTTGTATCAGCAGCCGGTGCTCTTCGCCCTGCTGTGGCAGCATGGTCGCCAGGCCGATGCTGACGGTCAGCACCGAGCCGTCTTTGGGCGAGGTATGGGCGATGTTCAGCCCTTCCACGGCGCGTCGAATTTTCTCGGCCACCAGCCGCGCGCCGCCTGACGAGGTGCTCGGCAGCACCATGGCGAACTCTTCTCCGCCGTAACGGGCGGGCAGGTCCGAGGGCCGACTGCAGCCGCCGCGAATGGCGTCGGCGACCTGGTGCAAAGCTTCGTCGCCTTTGAGGTGACCGAAGCCGTCGTTAAAGGCTTTGAAGTAGTCGACGTCGATCATCAGCAGCGACAGCTGGCTTTGCTCGCGCATGGCGCGGCGCCATTCCATTTCCAGGTATTCGTCGAAGTGGCGACGGTTCGACAGGCCGGTCAGGCCGTCGGAGTTCATCAGCCGTTGCAGCACCAGGTTGGTTTCCATCAACTGCTGCTGGCTTTCGCGCAGGGCGCGGTGGGCGTCGTCGCGTTGCACTTGCATCTGGTAGGAACGTGAGTGGTAGCGAATGCGGGCGATCAGTTCGATGGAGTCGGGCAGCTTCACCAGGTAATCGTTGGCGCCCGCGCCGAAAGCCGAGCTTTTCACCAGCCCGTCGTCTTTGGTCGACAGCACGATAATCGGGATGTCCGCCGTCACCGGATTGGCGCGGTAGGCGCGCACCAGCGACAAACCATCCACGCCTGGCATCACCAGGTCCTGAATGATCACCGTGGGTTTTATCTGAATGGCCTGCGCCACGGCCTGGTGAGGGTCCGAGCAGAAGTGAAAGCCGATGTTCGGCTCGTTCGCCAGCGCCCGGCGGATGGCTTCACCGATCATGGCTTGGTCATCTACCAGCAACACCATCACGGCGTTTTCGTCGTTAATCACTTCGGTACTACCCTCGATCAATCATTGTTGTTGTTACACGAGAACCGGGTAACGCCTATGTCCACAGCCGACATAACGTCGGCGCGATGGCGTCGAGTGAACAAATTTCCACCGCCGCATCAATGGCGGCGGCCGCCTTGGGCATGCCGTACACCGCCGAGCTTTGTTGGTCTTGCGCAATGGTATGGAACCCGCGCTCCCGCAGGGTTTCAGGCCGTTGGCGCCGTCGCGCCCCATGCCGGTGAGCAGCACACCAATTGCCTCGCCTTGCCAATACTGCGCGACGCTTTCGAAAAACACATCTATGGACGGCCGGTAAATGTGCTCGCTCGGCTCCACCGTGTAGCTCAATGTGCCGTCCTTGAGCAGCCGCAGGTGATTATTGGTGCCCGCCAGCAACACCGTGCCCACCTGCGGCTGCTCGCCTGCCACGGCCAGACGCACCGGCATATTCGCCGCGCTGCACAGCCAATCGGCCATGCCCGCGGCAAACACTTCATCCACGTGCTGCACCAGCACCACGGCGGCGGGAAAATCCGCCGGCAGCGCTTTCAGCAGAATTTCCAGCGCAGCCGGCCCGCCTGCCGAGGCGCCGATGGCCAGCAGCGCTTTGCGCTGTCGGTTCGGCGCCACGGCCGGGGCTTTGTCCGCAGGCTTCTTTTCGCGCTCGCCCAACAGCCAGCCGATGTTCTGAATCTTGCGCAGCAGCGGCGCGGCGGCTTCGCGTAAATCGCCAACGCCCAGCGCCGGCGTGTCCACCACATCCACCGCGCCGTGGCCCATGGCTTCGAATACGCGGTTCATGCTCTGCTGCGAATTCACCGTCACCACCACTACGGCGCACGGCGTATTGGCCATGATCTGCCGCGTGGCTTCCACGCCGTCCATCACCGGCATGATCAAATCCATCAGCACCACGTCGGGGCGCTGCTCGGCGCATTTGGCCACGGCTTCGGCGCCGTCGCCCGCCACCCAAATCACCTGATGCGCCGGCTCCAGCGCCAGCGCCCGGCGCAGCGCCTCCACGGCCAGTGGCATGTCGTTGACAATCCCTATCTTCACCTACGGCTCCCCAATCAAATCGACGACGGCTTCCAGCAGCGCTTCGTCATGGAAACTGGCTTTGGCCAGGTAGTAATCGGCGCCGGCATCCAGGCCACGGCGACGGTCTTCCTCTCGGTCTTTGTACGACACCACCATCACCGGCAACGATTGCAAACGGTTGTCGCGGCGAATCAGGGTGACCAGCTCGATGCCGTCCATGCGCGGCATGTCGATGTCGCTTACCAATAAATCGAAATGCTCGGAGCGCAGGGCGTTCCAACCGTCCATGCCGTCTACCGCCACGGCCACGTCATAGCCGCGTTGCAGCAGCAATTTGCGCTCCAGTTCGCGCACCGTGAGCGAGTCATCGACCACCAGAATGCGTTTGCGCGCCACCGCGCCGGCTTGCCGCGCGCCCCGGTCGATACGCTCCAAACGCCCGGTGCTGAGCAGTTTTTCCACCGAGCGCAGCATGTCTTCAACGTCGAGAATCAGCACCGGCGTGCCGTCGTCGAGCAAGGCGCCGGCTGAGATGTCTTGCACCTTACCCAACCGCGCATCAATGGGCAGCACCACCAGCGTGCGCTCGCCGACAAAACGCTCCACCGCCACGCCGTACACCGCATCGCGCTCACGAATCACCACCACGCGGATGTCGCCGGCCGAGGCCTCACCTTCCGGGCGTTGCAACAGTTGATGTGCGGCTACGAGGCCGACATGCCGGCCTTCGTGCCAAAAATGCTGACGGCCTTCGAGCTGCACGATGTCGGCCGGCGCCAGCTCCAGCATGCGGTCGATCTGCGCCAGCGGAAATGCATAGGCCTCGCCGCCAATCATCACCACCAGACTGCGCACCACCGACAGCGTCAGCGGCACCTCCAAGTGGAACGTGGCGCCCTGCCCCGGCACTTGGCGCAGCTCGATGGCCCCGCGCAGCTGGCGCACCATGTGTTGCACCACATCCAGCCCCACGCCACGGCCCGACACTTCGGTCACCGTGTCGCGCATGCTGAAACCGGGCAGAAACAGAAAGCTCAGCAGCTCGTCTTCGCTCATCTGCGCGATGGTGTCGGCGGTCGATAGCTGCCGCTGGGCAATGGCGCGGCGCAGGCGATCCAGGTCAATACCGCCGCCGTCGTCGCTCAGTTCCAGCACCAGCAAGCCCGCTTGGTGGCTGGCGGTAATGCTGATGACCCCTTCGGCTGGCTTGCCGGCAAGCGCCCGCGCCTCGGGGCTTTCGATGCCATGGTCGACGGCGTTGCGCAGCAGGTGCACCAAGGGCGCTTCGAGCTTTTCCAGCACTTCGCGGTCAACCTGGGTTTTCTTGCCGACCACCTCCAGCCGCACCTGTTTGCCGAGCGAGCGGCCGAGGTCGCGGATCATCCGTTCCTGGCCACGCAGCACGTCGTTGAACGGCCGCAGGCGGCAGGCCAGTGCTGTGTCGTAAAGCAGTTGCGCGCGCTGTTCGGACTGCCAGCTGAATTCATCGAGGTCGCTGGCTTGTTGGGTCAGCAGTTGCTGGCATTCGTCAACCAGGCGGCGGGCATCGGCCAGCAGCGCCAAGGTTTGCGGGTCGGTATCGACCTCATTCAATGCATCGTGCACGCCATTGAGCGTGCGACTGGCGTTGGTTTGCAGGCGCTTCATGCGTTGCATCGAGGTGAGAAACGGCTTGAGCCGCTGCGACTCCACCAGCGACTTGCTGGACAAATCCAGCAGCCGGTTCAGGCGCTCGGCCGTTACCCGCAATACCCGCTCGCCGCCTGCATCGGCCACTGGCGCTTCATCGACAACGGGCTCCGGCGACGCTGGCGCGGCAAGCGGTTCGGCCGGGGGCACGGCGGTTTCGACAAACGCCGGCTCCGGCGCCGCCACACGGCTTTCCTGCATGGCGATAAAACCGCCACGGCTCATGATGTCCATCTGCTCGACGAACTGCGCGACCTCCGCCGGGGTTACGCCGGAGTCGGGCTTGGCCACGCGCAGCAACAGATCGGTGCCTTTTAGCAGCGCATCGATATGATCGGGCGTCAGGCGCAACTGGCCGTTCTGCGCGCTTACCAGGCAGTCTTCCATCACATGGGCAATGCCCACGCCGGCATCGACGCCGACAATGCGCGCCGCGCCTTTGAGCGAATGCGCTGCGCGCATGCAGGCTTCCAGTTGCTCGGCGTGCGTAGGGTTGCGTTCCAGCGCCAGCAGACCGGCGTTGAGCACTTGGGCCTGGGCCTCGGCTTCCAGCTGAAACAGCTCCAGCATCGAGGCGTCGCGCATCTGATCCGGGGTCATGTCAGGCTCCGCATCACGGCGTTCAGTAGAAGGTCTTCATCGAGCAGGCGCACGCTGCGTTGCTGCCACTGCAACACGCCACGGGTGAACTTCGCCGCCGCCACACCAGCGCCCGCCTGGCCGGCGCTTGCCTGATCCAACTGCTGCTCCGGGAAGGCGTGAATGCCCAGCACTTCATCCACCGGCGCCACCACGTTGCCGCCCTGCGCCGCCAGAATCAGCAAGCGCGGCACCACGCGGCCGGCGGCTTTGGCCGGGGCCGCATCCAGGCCCAGCAACTCGCTGAGCGACACACACGGCACCAGCGCGCCGCGCACATTGGCCACGCCTAACAGCGCACGCGAGCGCTGATGGGGCAACGAATGAATCGGCGCCAGCGGCGACACTTCCACCAACGTGCGGGTGGCCAGGGCCAGCCATTCTTCGCCGAGACGAAACACAATCATGGAGCGCGTTATTTGCTCGCTGAGGTCGTCGGTGTGTTCGTACAGCGCCACGTGTTCCTGGCTCAGGCTGTAGCGATCAAGCAGGCGCGTGGCAGCCGCGCCGTAGACTTCACAGTTGCGGCAGTGCACATGTTCGATCAGTTTTGGGCAGCTCTTGTCGCCGCGCACGCCGATGCGGTTCCAGCAGTCGTCCACCGCGTATTCGCTGCGGTGCAGGCTCACGTCAGTCATGGCAATTACTCATGTCGGCCGGCTCCCCGTTGCGCCCGCCCCTGCAAGCGCTCGGCACCGGCCTTGTCGCCCTGCGCCGCGAGCAGCGCCGCCAGTTGCGCCAGGGCGGCCGGGTGGTGCGGTTGCAGGTACAAGGCCTTGCGGTAGAAACCCTGGGCGCCGGGCATGTCGCGCTCCACTTCGCAAAGCAGCCCCAGCCAATAAAACACTTCGGCCGAGGGGCCGTGGCTGGCCAGAAACCCATCGGCCAGGCGCCGCGCCTCCTGGCTGCGCCCCTGATTGGCCAGCGCAGCGATTTGCCCCAGTTGCTCCGCAGACGAATCCACCGCCGGCGCGTTGGCCACCACCGGTTTGGCAGGCAAGCGCGCCACCGGACGCGGCGCAGGCACCGGCGGCAACGCGCGACGGGGTGGCGGCGCAGGCATGCGCGGCACATCGGCCGCCAGCGGCTGGCGGCGAAACGCGAACGACAGCGCAATGCCCAGCGACTGCATGCCCACGCGGGTAAACAGGCCGGCTTCGGCCGGGCCGATAAACAGCACGCCGTCGTCGCGGGTCAGGCGCTTGAGCACCTCCAGCACCTGCTCCTGGGTCGGCACATCGAAATAAATCAGCAGATTGCGGCAGAACACCATGTCATACGGCAGCTCTGCGGCCAGCAGACCGGGCTCAAGCAGATTGCCGGCCTGAAAACGCACCTGTTTGCGCACCTGCGGACTGATCACATAACCATTGCCCTCGGCGCTGAAGTAGCGATTGCGAAAGCCCAGGGTGTCGCCGCGAAACGAATTGCGCCCGTACCGGCCGGCCACTGCGCGCTCGATGGACAAGGGGCTGATGTCCAGCGCGTCGACCGTGAACGAGGCGGCGGGCAGGTTGGCGTCGAGCAGGCACATGGCGATGGAATACGGCTCCTCGCCGGTTGAGCACGGCAGGCTCAGCAGCCGCAACGGCCGCGCGCCGGCCAATTCGCCGATGCGCCGGGTGGCCAGACGGGCCAGGGTGGCGAACGACTCGGGATAACGAAAAAACCACGTCTCGGGCACGATCACCGCTTCAATCAGCGCCTGCAATTCGGCATCCGACTGATTCAACGCGCGCCAGTAGTTTTCAACATCGCGCCCTGGCACAGCGGCCATGCAGCGCTGCACCGCGCGCTCGACCACCGACTCGCCCACCGTGATGGCGTCCAGGCCGATGCGTTCTTTCAGCAGTTGCTCGAAACGCGGGTCAATGCTCATGGCGTGCCGGTTTCCAGGCTCAAGCCGGCGGGCGGAAACAACAGCGCCTGCGCACTTTCAGGCAGCAACTGCTCGATCTGAATGCGCTGCACTAGGCCGTCGCGGGTTTCCAGTACCGGGCCTAAATATGGGGAGTCGGGGCTGAGCAAACCGTAATCGCGGAATGCCTCGGCGTCGCAGCGCAAGGTGTCGCTGGCTTGTTCCAGCACCAGACCGAGCGGGGTTTGGCGGCCGTCGCTGGTGCGGTAGTCGACCAGCACCGTGCGCGTGCTGGTGCGTGCTGGCGCAGGCGTGCCGAGGCTCAGGTGGCAAAGGTCGAGCACCGGCACCAGCGCGCCGCGAAAGGCGAACACGCCGGCCACCCAAGCCGGAGCGCCCGGAATGCTTTTAACCGGCACGCGGGGCAGCACCGCCACCACCTCGCGGGCAGCCAGCGCATAGCGTTCGCCGCCTAGCGAAAACAATAAATACAGCGGCGCCTTTTGAAGCGGCGCCGGCTGCGAGTGGCTGCTCATGGCGGCCTTAAACCTTGAAGCTCGACACGCCGCTACGCAGGCTGCCGGCCACCTGATTCAGCTCTTCGATGGCGAAGCTGGCCTGGCGCAGCGACTCCACGGTTTGCCCCGTGGCCTCGCCCAGTTGCGTGAGCGCCTGGGTAATCTGCTCGGCGCCGGTGGCCTGGGCTTGCATGCCCTCGTTGAGCACCACCACGCGCGGCGCCAGCGCCTGAACCTGGTCGATGGTTTGCGACAACTGCTCGCCCACCTCCTGCACCTCGCTCATGCCACGGCGCACCTGCTCGGAGAATTTATCCATGCCCATTACGCCGGCCGAGACCGCCGATTGAATCTCGCGCACCATCTGCTCGATGTCGTACGTGGCCACGGCCGTTTGGTCGGCCAAGCGCCGGACTTCGGTCGCCACCACCGAGAACCCACGCCCGTACTCGCCAGCCTTTTCCGCCTCGATGGCGGCGTTGAGCGAAAGCAGATTGGTCTGATCGGCCACTTTGACGATGGTGGTCACCACCTGATTAATGTTGCTGGCCTTCTCATTGAGAATGCCCAGCTTGGCGTTTACCAGCTCGGCGGCGCCCATTACCTGGCGCATGGTGTCTTCCATACGCTGCAGACCCACTTGCCCGGCCCCGGCCAGCGCCGATGCTTGCTCGGCGGAATAGGAAACCTCGCCCATGGTGCGCACCAGATCGCGCGAGGTAGCGGCAATCTCCCGCGAGGTGGCGCCAATTTGCGTAGTGGTGGCGGCGGTTTCGGTAGCCGTGGCCTGTTGCTGTTTGGAGGTGGCGGCAATTTCCGTGACCGACGTGGTGACCTGCACCGCCGAACGCTGCGCCTGGGACACCAGCGTGGTGATGTCATCGACCATGGCGTTGAAGCCGCCCTGCACCGCGCCGAATTCGTCGGCGCGCACATTGTTGAAACGCGTAGTGAGGTTGCCGGTGCGCATCACCGTGAGAATCTGCGCCAAGTTATTCAGCGGGCCCATGATGGCGCGCATCAAAACGAAACCGCTGATCAACGCCACGGCAATCACCAGCAACAGCGACAACACCAGGCTGATCTTCGCGCCGGCCGCCTGGGCGGTAATGGAGGTGGTGGCCACGTCGGCGCGGTCTTTATTGAACTGCACCATTTGCAGCAATTGCTCGCGGCCTTCAGCCCAGACCGGGTGCAGGCGCTCATTGAGAATTTTGCGTGCTTGCAGCGGCTGGCCTTGCTGGAAAGTGCCGAGCACCTCGGCGAGCGCCTTATTGAATTCGTCGCGGTTCTTCAGGAAGGAATCGAGGTGTGCTTTGTCTTCAACCTCAACAATGGACCGGCGGTATTCGGCTACGCGGGCCATGAGTTTTTCGTCGTTGCTGGTGAACTCGGCCAGCACGGCCGGGCTGATTACCTGCTCATCGGACAAACCCACCACTTGTTGCGCCAACAGGAAACTGTCGACCCAGGAGCTGCGAATGTAGGAGCTGAAATACACGCCGGGCATGGAATCTTCGGCCACGCTTTTGGCGCTGGTTTCGATGGTAACCAGCCGCGAATAGGCCACCACGACCATCAGAATAATGATCGCGATGATCACCGCGAAACTCGCCAGAATGCGCTGACGCAGGGTCCAGTTCTTCACTCGTAACTCCCCTAATGAACGGTGCCCGCGCACGGCTCAAGCTGACGGCGGCAGGTGGCGCGCCAATGCCAGCGACTGTAAGACGCGTCCTACACCGGCGCAAGCTGAAAGCGTAGCAGCGCGTAGGCAGATCAACGACTTATGGGAGGTAGTTACGGTCGGGTTTAGCGTGTGCAGGAAACGCTGGGCACACCTGCTTTTTGGTTTACGCCGAGCCGAAGGGGCGAAGCGCTTCGCTGCACCAGCCTTCGGGAAAGGCCTTGCCCAGAACGTTGAGGCGGCCCGGGCTCACTTTGACCGCAGCAGTTTCTTTCGCGTCAGCCTTCTGCTCCAGCAGAATCGTCCTACCTCGCTTGGCACCGCGCCCCTACCTACCGCTAAGAGGCAGATGGCAGCCTAAGCCACCTCGTTTCACCAAGCTTGCGGCTCACCTTCCGCGCGGGCCTATTGCTATGAAACTCAGTTCGTTCCTACCGTCTTCGCTCAGCAAAACGCTCACGCCCTGGCACTACATTTCAGCGACCGCCTTGGTTGCGCTGACGGTGTTCAGCAGCCAATCGGCGTCAGCGGTAATGCTTGATCTGGGCACGTTGAGTGCCGAAGCCATCAGCGGAGACGGAACCACAGTGGTGGGAATTATCGGTACCTCCGAATTGTTTTACTGGCGCGCCGGCACGGGCGTCGTTTCGCTAGGCTCGCTTACCGACCTGACCTTTAACAGCGTGGTCAATCGCGACGGCACCTACATCGCCGGCAGCGCCGCCATCATCCCCGGCGACCCCCTCAACCATGCATTCCGCTGGGACGCGGTTAACGGCTTCGTTGACCTCGGCGCGTTGAATGGTCCGTGGAGCCAAATCTCTGGAATCAGCGACGACGGCCGTGTCGTAGTGGCTACCGACCTGGACTCGGCTGGCTACGATCAGTTTTTCCGCTGGGAGGCCGGTACGGTTAAGTATGTAAGTAATGCTCGCGCACAGGCCGTAAGCGGCGATGGCAACGTGGTGGTAGGCAGGTCGGCCGACTTAGCCTTTCGTTGGGATGAGGCTTCTGGAATTGTCTCGTTGGGCGCCTTACCCAACGGCGTGTTTTCCACTGCGAACGCCACGAACCGGGACGGCTCGGTCATCGTTGGCATCAGCGACTTAGGCGGCCCGGCGCAGCACGCTTTTCGACACACCGCCGCTGGCATGCAGGACCTCGGAACGCTGGGCGGGGCCTGGAGCTCGGCAATCGATGTGAACGCCGACGGTTCAGTCGTAGTGGGCACCAGCGAGCTGGCAGACGGTAGCGACCGCGCGTTTCGCTGGACCCTCGGCGCCGGCTTGGTCGACCTGGGCGTGCTGACGGGGCAACGCGAAAGCATGGCCTCGGGCGTAAGCGATGACGGCAACATTGTGGTCGGGGATAGCGGCGACCGCGCCTTTATTTGGAGTACCGCCAGCCCGGCAATACAAGACCTGTCCTACCTGCAAGCCTCGCTCTTGCGCAGCGCCATCACCGTCGATCACCTCGTTTCCGCCCAGACCCGCCGCCTGCGCGACCTCGCTCAGCAGCAATGCGTGCCCGGCGCGCTGCAGACGTTTTGCCTGAGCTTGGGGGGCAACCGCTACCGTGGCGAAGGCGATACCAACGGCAAACAGGATCACCTGAACGTGGCCGCCGGCCTGCGTGGGAACGAATACGTCGCGGTGGGCGCGACGGCGATCGTTGGCCGCGCGGACCTGCGCGAACAAAGCGCAGAACAGCGCAAGGCGTTTGGTTTAAGCGTGTGGGGCGCCTACCAGCAAAACGCCGATGCCACGGGCTGGAACGCCAGCGCCAGCGCGGCGGCCGGGGAAAGCGACAACCAGTTCGAGCGTGGCACCGGGCTGGACGATGTGCAGCGTGCTCGCGCCAAAGTGGACATCAACAGCAGCGTTCTGCGCCTTGCCGCTCAGTACGGCGTACCCGTTGGCAACTCGATGATTTCGCCCGAAGTGGCGCTCAGCCATGGCAAGACCACGCAAAACGGCTTCACCGAGCGCCACGTGGCCTTCCCGCTGACTATTGATAGCGCGCAACGCCGCGAAACTTACGTCACCCTTGCTGTGCGCAGCGCCACCGAGCTAAGCGCCAACGGCACCCTGCACCTGAGCGTGGCGGCCGACACGTTGGTCAAAGACAACACGCCGCCTATCACCGGTCACTCGACCGTGCCGGGCCTGCGCGGCTTCAAGCTCGACAGCAACCTGGACAAGCGCCGCGTCATACCGGTGGCGAATCTCGGCTACAGCCATGCGCTTGACGCCCATTCAACGCTGGGCGGCGGCGTACAGCTGTCGCAGTCGCGCTACGCGGGGGAACGTCCCCTGTTTGGCCTGGGCGTGCAGTACCGCTATTCGTTCTGAATAGCGATCTTAAAAATAGATAGCTCTTCTTTCCAACCGAAGAAACTCATGGCAAGGTCGCCTCATCGACCTTGCCGCGAGCCGCCTTCCATGATGACCCTGCGCCAGATCCGCCATTTCATTGCAGTGGCTGAGACCGGCTCCATCTCCGCTGCCGCCCAAGCGGTATTCATTTCCCAATCCACCCTAACGCTGGCCATTCAGCAACTGGAGCAGGAAATCGGCGTCAGTCTGTTCAATCGCCACGCCAAGGGCATGACCCTCACGCACCAAGGCCATCAGTTTCTGCGCCAAGCGCATTTGATTCTGGCGACGGTGGACAACGCCAAACGCAGCCTGCAGCAGAGCACTGACCAGGTCGCCGGCCAGCTCACCATCGGCGTTACCGGCTTGGTGGCCGGTTACTACCTGGCCGATTTGATCACCCGCTTCCAACGCGCCTACCCGAACGTGGAAATCCGCGTGATGGAGGACGAGCGCCCGTATATCGAGCATTTGCTAGTCAGCGGCGAAATTGATGTGGGCGTGCTAATTCTGTCGAACCTGGAAGACCGCCACGCCTTGCAAACCGAGGTGCTCACCCATTCGCCGTTGCGCCTTTGGTTGCCGCCGCAACACCCGTTGCTGGAGCACGACAGCATCAGCCTGGCGGACGTGGCGAAGGAGCCGATGATTCAGCTGAACGTCGATGAAATGGGGCTGAACGCACAGCGCATCTGGTCGCGCGCTGGCTTGCAGCCGAACGTGACCCTTCGGACCGGCTCTACCGAAGCGGTGCGAAGTCTGGTGGCGGCGGGCTTGGGGCTTTCTATTCAGCCGGACATGACGTACCGGCCATGGTCACTGGAGGGCGACATCATCGAAGCCCGAGCGGTGGTGGATTTAACCCAAACGCTGGACGTCGGCCTGGCCTGGCGGCGAGGCACGGCGCGGCCTGCGCTGGTCGACCCGTTCCTTACGGTCGCCCGCGAGCAGCTCAACAACCGCAGGCCATCTATTTAATCGAACGCGGCGTTCGGTATTTAGAATTTGTCGCCTACCTAACGGCCCACTAGTCTCTGTTGCCATTCGTATCAAAGCGTTTCAGCTCTCGCGAAAGCGGCTGGCGCTTTAGAAAACAACAACAGTGAGCGAACTCGATGGCCGGTGCCGCCCCCTCCGCGACTTTTTGCAGCGCCCTGCTGATCGACGGCCAGCTCGTGACTGGCGAAGGCTTTGTCGAGCCGATTCTGAATCCCGCCTCCGGCGAAACCCTCATTCGTATTGCCGAAGCTTCAACCGACCAGGTCGAAGCCGCCATCCATGCCGCCCACCGCGCCTCCACTGGCTGGGCCCGCACCACGCCGCAACAGCGCTCCGTCATCTTGCTGAAGATTGCCGATGCCATCGAGCAGCGTGCTGACCAATTGGCGCAGTTGGAGGCGTTGAACTGCGGCAAGCCGCAGCATCTGGCGCGCCAGGACGACCTGACCGCTGCCGTCGACGTATTCCGCTTTTTCGCCGGTGCCGTGCGTTGCCAGACCGGGCAACTGGCCGGCGAATACCTGCCGGGCTACACCAGCATGGTGCGTCGCGATCCCATTGGCGTGGTTGCCTCAATTGCGCCCTGGAATTACCCGCTGATGATGGCCGCCTGGAAAATCGCCCCGGCGCTGGCGGCTGGCAACACGCTGGTGTTCAAGCCGTCCGAACACACGCCGTTGTCGATTTTGAGCCTGGCACCGGTGCTCGCCGAGCTGCTGCCGCCGGGCGTGATCAACATTATTTGTGGCGGCGGCGAGAGCGTCGGCAGCCATTTGGTCAGCCACCCGAAGGTGCGCATGGTGTCGCTCACGGGCGATATCGTCACCGGCCAGAAAATTCTTCAGGCCGCCGCCAAAAGCGTGAAGCGCACGCATCTGGAGTTGGGCGGCAAAGCGCCGGTGATTGTGTGCAACGACGCCGACCTGAAAGCCGTGGTCGACGGCGTTCGCACCTATGGCTATTACAACGCTGGCCAGGACTGCACCGCCGCTTGCCGCATCTATGCGCAAGCCGGCATTCACGACCGCCTGGTAGCCGAACTGGGCGACGCGGTGAGCAGCCTGCGCTTTGCCCGCAAGCGTGATGCCGACAACGAAATCGGCCCGCTGATCAGCGCGCGCCAGCGCGACCGCGTGGCCAGTTTTGTCGAGCGTGCGCTGGGCCAGCCGCACATCGAACGCGTGACCGGCGCCGCCGTGCATTCCGGCCCCGGCTTTTACTACCAGCCGACGCTGCTGGCCGGCTGCAAACAGAGCGACGAAATTGTTCAGCGCGAAGTGTTTGGCCCGGTGGTCACCGTGACCCGCTTCGACGAATTGAGCCAGGCGGTGGACTGGGCCAATGACTCCGAATACGGCCTGGCCTCTTCGGTGTGGACGCAAAACCTCGACAAAGCCATGCAGGTCGCCGCCCGTTTGCAGTACGGCTGCACCTGGATCAACAGCCACTTCTTGCTGGTCAGCGAAATGCCCCACGGCGGGCTGAAACGCTCGGGTTACGGCAAGGATTTGTCCAGCGACTCGCTGGAGGATTACACCGTGGTGCGTCACATCATGGCGCGCCACGGCCAACTGACCGATTGACGATTTACGCAAGCCCTTCCAGCCCGGCCTAGACCGTGCGGTTACATAACAAGAAGTCCCGTTACACGACGTTCAACTGCCCCAATAAAACAGAGAAGAGGGATACCTAAATGTTCGTGAAAAAAACCGCTTTATTAAGTGCGCTGACCACCGCCCTGCTGGCCAGCGCCAGCCTGCAAGCGGCTGAAACGCTGAAGGCTGTCGGTGCTGGCGAAGGCGCGCTCGATATCATCGCCTGGCCTGGTTACATCGAACGCGGCGAGACCGACAAGAACTACGACTGGGTGACCCAGTTCGAGAAAGACAGCGGCTGCAAAGTGAACGTGAAAACCGCTGCCACCTCGGACGAAATGGTCAGCCTCATGACCAAGGGCGGCTACGACCTGGTCACCGCCTCGGGCGATGCTTCGCTGCGCCTGATCTACGGCAAGCGCGTACAGCCGATCAACCCGGAATTGATCCCCAATTGGAAAACCATCGACGGCCGCCTCAAAGACGCGCCGTGGTACGTGGTCGACGGCAAAACCTACGGCGCGCCCTACCAATGGGGCCCGAACGTGCTGATGTACAACACCAACGTGTTCAAGAAAGCGCCGGACAGCTGGAGCGTGTTGTTCGAGGCCCAAGACCTGCCCGACGGCAAGCCGAACAAAGGCCGCGTGCAAGCCTACGACGGCCCGATCTACATCGCTGACGCTGCGCTGTACCTGAAAAACGCCAAGCCTGAACTGAAGATCAACGACCCTTACGAACTCAACGAAACCCAGTACAAGGCCGTGCTCGACGTGCTGCGCAAACAGCACGAGCTGATCCACCGCTACTGGCACGACACCACCGTGCAAATGAGCGACTTCAAAAACGAAGGCGTTGTGGCCTCCAGCGCCTGGCCGTATCAAGCCAACGCGCTGAAAGGCGAAGGTCAGCCGATTGCCACCGTGTTCCCGAAAGAAGGCGTGACCGGCTGGGCCGACACCACCATGTTGCACGCCGAAGCCAAGCACCCGAACTGCGCTTACAAGTGGATGAACTGGTCGCTGGAACCGAAAGTACAAGGCGACCTGGCCGCCTGGTTCGGCTCGGTGCCAGCGGTGCCGGTGGCGTGCAAATCCAGCGAGTTGCTGGGTGCTGAAGGCTGTGCGGTGAACGGCTACGACCAGTTCGACAAGATCGCCTTCTGGAAGACCCCGCAGGCCAAGTGCAAGACGCAGGATTCGTGTGTTCCGTATTCCAAATGGACGCAGGATTTTATTTCGATCATGGGCGGTAGGTAATCCTCCTGGCCGGCTACTGCGCGAACCGCAGTCGCGCCCGGGCAGTGCTCGGAATCCTCACGTACTTGAGTACGCTGCGGTTCCTGCGCGCTGGCCGGACACGACTGCGGTCCGCTCGCTACGCCTCTGACTGAGAATCCAAAGCACACGAACGTCTGTGGGAGCGGCTTTAGCCGCGATGCTGTTGATCGTTTAAAGCATCGCGGCTAAAGCCGCTCCTACAAACAGCCGTTTACCTGATCAATCTGCGTTGTGTTCCGCACCGGCCCTGCGCGGCAGGTGGCTTTTACCTTGGAGTTCCCCGCTATGACCCCTGCTGTGCAATTCACCGATGTGTCCCGCGTGTTCGGCGACGTCAAGGCTGTGGACCGTGTGTCCATCGACATTCAGGACGGTGAGTTCTTTTCCATGCTCGGCCCCTCCGGCTCGGGCAAGACCACGTGCTTGCGGCTGATTGCCGGTTTCGAGCAGCCGAGCATGGGCTCCATTCGCATTCATGGCGTCGAGGCCGTGGGCCTGGCGCCGTACCAGCGCGATGTAAATACGGTGTTTCAGGATTACGCCCTGTTTCCCCATATGAACGTGCGCGACAACGTGGCCTACGGTTTGAAGGTTAAAGGCGTCGGCAAAAGCGAGCGCTTGAACCGTGCCGAAGAAGCGTTGGGCATGGTGGCGCTGGCCGGTTATGGCGAGCGCAAGCCGGTGCAGTTGTCGGGCGGGCAACGGCAGCGTGTGGCCTTGGCCCGCGCGCTGGTTAATCGGCCGCGCGTATTGCTGCTGGACGAACCCCTCGGCGCGCTGGATTTGAAGCTGCGCGAGCAGATGCAAAGCGAGCTGAAGAAGCTGCAGCGCCAGCTCGGCATCACCTTTATTTTCGTCACCCACGACCAGACTGAAGCGCTGTCGATGTCCGACCGCGTGGCGGTGTTCAACAAGGGCCGCATCGAGCAGGTCGACACCCCGCGCAATCTCTATATGAAACCGGCCACGCCATTTGTGGCCGAGTTCGTCGGCACCTCGAATGTGCTGCGCGGCGAGTTGGCGCAACTGCTGACGGGCAGCGCCGCGCCCTTCTCGATTCGCCCGGAACACATCCGTCTGCAAGAGGCCGCTGGCTCTGATGCTAACGCCACCGAGGTGCTCGTCACCGGTTTGCTTCACGACGTGCAGTACCAAGGCGCCGCCACGCGCTTTGAAGTACGGCTGGAAAACGGCCAGAACCTCAGCGTGACCCAAGCCAATAATCAGTGGCAACAGAGCGCACCGGCGTTTCAGCCCGGGCAGCAAGTGAGCGTGCGCTGGGCCCGCGAGGCCATGGTGGCGCTCGTTGACGGGGAGGCTCGCTGACATGAGCGCCCTCGCTACGCCCCTGACTGCGCGCCGCTCCGGCGGGCTGCTGCACGGGTTGTCGAACCTGCTGTACCGCAAGCCCAATCTGTATCTGGCGATGCTGCTGATACCGCCGCTGCTGTGGTTCGGCGTGATCTATTTCGCCCCGCTGCTGACCTTTCTTTGGCAGGGCGTGTACACCTACGACGAAATGGCCATGGCCGCCACGCCCGACCTGACCTGGGCCAACCTGGCCGCGCTGTTCGAGCCGGCCAACTACGACATCATTCTGCGCACCGTGACTATGGCCATTGCCGTGTCGCTGGCCAGCGCTGCGCTGGCCTTTCCCATCGCCTATTACATGGCGCGCTACACCACGGGCAAAACCAAGGCGTTCTTTTACATCGCGGTGATGCTGCCGATGTGGGCCAGTTACATCGTCAAGGCCTACGCCTGGACGCTGCTGCTGGCCAAGGGCGGCGTGGCGCAATGGTTCGTGGAGCAATTGCATCTGGGGCCGGTGTTGCAATTCATTCTGGGCATTCCGGGCATTGGCGGCAGCACCTTGTCGACCTCGCAGCTGGGCCGCTTTCTGGTGTTTGTGTACATCTGGCTGCCGTTCATGATTCTGCCGATTCAGGCCTCGCTGGAGCGGCTGCCGCCGTCACTGTTGCAGGCCTCGGCCGACCTTGGCGCGCGCCCTTCGCAAACCTTTATGCAGGTGATTCTGCCGCTGTCGGTGCCGGGCATTGCTGCCGGTTCGATCTTCACCTTCAGCCTCACCCTGGGCGATTTCATCGTGCCGCAGCTGGTGGGCCCGCCCGGGTTGTTTATCGGCAACATGGTTTATACCCAGCAAGGTTCGATCGGCAACATGCCGATGGCCGCCGCGTTCACTTTGGTGCCGATCGTGTTGATCGCCGTGTACCTGTCCATCGTTAAACGATTGGGGGCTTTCGATGCGCTCTGGATTCTTCAGCTTCGCTGCCGCTGAAAATGGCGGCCTGGGGCGGGTTGGTGTTTTTGCACTTCCCGATCCTGATCATCTTTATGTACGCCTTCAACACCGAGCAGTCGGCGTTCAGCTTTCCGCCGCAGGGCTTCACGCTGCACTGGTTCAGCGTCGCCTTCGCGCGGCCGGATGTGCTGGAGGCGATCAAGCTGAGCGCGCAGATCGCCTGCCTGGCCACGCTGATCGCCATGGTGCTCGGCACCCTCGCCGCCGCCGCGCTGTACCGCCGCGATTTCTTCGGCAAGGAAGGCGTGTCGCTGATGCTGATTTTGCCCATCGCCCTGCCCGGCATCGTGACCGGCTTGGCGCTGCTGACGGCGTTCAAAGCCTTCGGCATCGAGCCCGGCATTTTCACCATCGTGGTGGGCCACGCGACGTTCTGCGTGGTGATTGTTTACAACAACGTGATCGCCCGTTTCCGCCGCACCTCCCACAGCCTGATCGAAGCCTCGATGGACCTGGGCGCCGACGGCTGGCAGACGTTCCGCTACATCATTTTGCCGAACCTCAGCTCGGCGTTACTGGCCGGCGGCATGTTGGCGTTTGCGCTGTCGTTCGACGAAATCATCGTCACCACCTTTACCGCTGGCCACGAACGCACCTTGCCGCTGTGGCTGCTCAACCAACTCAGCCGCCCGCGCGACGTGCCGGTGACCAACGTGGTCGCCATGCTCGTGATGCTGGTGACCATGCTGCCGATTCTGGGCGCGTATTACCTCACCAAAAGTGGAGAAAGCGTGGCCGGTAGCGGCGGGAAATAAAAGCGAACGTGGGGGCTGTAGGTCCTTACACAGACCTGAAAAAGGGGAATTAGCCATGCAAACCAAACTGCTGATCAACGGCCAACTGGTCGCCGGTGAAGGCGCCGCGCAAGCGGTATTAAATCCCTCGCTGGGCACCGAGCTGGTGAGCATCAACGAGGCCAGCGAAGCCCAGGTGGACGCCGCTGTACGCGCCGCCGACGCAGCGTTCGACAGCTGGTCGCAAACCGCGCCGAAAGACCGTTCGCTGCTGCTGCTCAAGCTCGCCGATGTGATCGACGCCAACGCCGAAGAACTGGCGCGCCTCGAATCACAAAACTGCGGCAAGCCCTATAACGCCGCGCTGAATGACGAGCTGCCGGCAATTGCCGATGTGTTCCGCTTCTTCGCCGGCGCCAGCCGCGTGATGGGTGGCTCGGCCGCTGGTGAATACCTGCCAGGCCATACCTCGATGATTCGCCGCGATCCGGTCGGCGTGGTCGCCTCCATCGCGCCGTGGAACTACCCGCTGATGATGGCCGCCTGGAAGCTCGGCCCGGCCCTGGCCGCAGGCAACACGGTGGTGCTCAAGCCGTCCGAGCAAACGCCGCTGACCGCCTTGCGCCTGGCCGAACTGGCGGCCGACATCTTCCCCGCTGGCGTGCTCAACGTGGTGTTCGGCCGTGGCCCGAGCGTGGGCGCGCCGCTGACCGGTCACCCGAAAGTGCGCATGGTGTCGCTGACTGGTTCGGTGGCGACGGGCAGCAACATCATCGCCAGCACCGCCGACACCGTGAAGCGCATGCACATGGAATTGGGCGGCAAGGCGCCGGTGGTGATTTTCGATGACGCCGATATCGACGCCGCCGTGGAAGGCATCCGCACCTTCGGCTTCTACAACGCCGGACAAGACTGCACCGCCGCCTGCCGCATCTACGCGCAAAAAGGCATCTACGAAAAATTCGTGACCAAGCTGGCCGAAGCCGTGAGCACCATCAAATACGGCGTGCAGGATGACGACAGTACCGAGCTTGGCCCGCTGATCACGCAGCAGCATCTGGACCGCGTAGCCGGTTTCGTTGAGCGTGCCCGCGCCATTCCCCATATCAAAGTGCTTACCGGCGGCAAGAAGGTCGACGGGCCTGGCTTCTTCTTCGAACCGACCGTGCTGGCCGGCGCGTTGCAGGATGACGAAGTGGTGCGCCGCGAAATATTCGGCCCCGTTGTGTCGGTCACCGAGTTCAGCGACGAAGCCCAAGCCCTGGCCTGGGCCAACGATTCGGACTACGGCCTGGCCTCCTCCGTGTGGACCCAGGACGTCGGCCGCGCCCACCGCTTTGCCGCCCGCCTGCAATACGGCTGCACCTGGGTGAACACGCATTTCATGCTGGTCAGCGAAATGCCCCACGGCGGCCAGAAGCTGTCGGGCTACGGCAAAGACATGTCGATGTACGGCCTGGAGGACTACACCACCGTGCGGCATGTGATGTTCAAACATTAAGGAAAGCCTGCAGGAGAGGCTTCAGCCTCGATTGGCCCGACATAACGCGGCCAAGCGCATCGAGGCTAAAGCCTCTCCTACAAAGGTCTTTGCAAGGTTTTACCTCCACTTTTCACCGTCCCGGCCGTTGCTGACGTGCGCAGCAGCGGTGGTGAGCCGTGGCCGTTTGCGGGTGCGCAATGCCAATAACGACAGCCCAACCGGGCACATAAATAAATAGCTGCCATCACTTTCGAGGAGCACTAAAAATGAGCGATCAATTCGCCGACAGCGACGCGGAGCAATTACGCGCGCTGGGCTATACGTCCAACTTCAAACGCAGCATGAGCGTGACCGAAAACTTCGCGCTGGGCTTTACCTACCTGTCGCCCGTGGTGGGCGTGTACACCCTGTTTGGCCTGTGCCTGGCAGCCGGCGGCCCGCCGATGTTCTGGGCCTATTTGCTGGTCGGCCTGGGGCAAATGCTGGTGTGCCTGGTGTTTGGCGAAGTGGTGTCGCAGTTCCCGATTTCCGGCGGCGTCTATCCATGGGCACGCCGGTTGGTGGGCAAGCGCTGGGCGTGGATGGTCGGCTGGGTGTACGCCTGGGCATTGGTGGTGACCATCGCCGCCGTGGCGGTGGGCGCCGGGCCGTACATGGCGGCCATGCTCGGCTTCGAGCCGAGCAATAACACCAACATCGGCATCGCCCTGGTGCTGACGGTCATCGCCACGGTGGTCAACCTCAGCGGCACCAAGGTGCTGGCGCGCATCGCCATGTTCGGCTTTATCTGTGAACTGCTGGGCGCGTTGGTGGTGGGCATCTACTTGCTGATTTTCGAACGTCATCAGCCGTTCAGCGTGTTGTTCAACACGTTCGAAATCAGCATCGACGGCTCTTACCTGCCGGCCTTCCTCACTGCCTCGCTGGCGGGCATGTTCCTGTACTACGGCTTCGAGGCCTGCGGCGACGTGGCCGAGGAAACACCGAACCCGAGCAAGAGCATTCCCAAGGCCATGCGCATGACCATTTATGTCGGCGGTATCGCGGCAATGTTTGCCTGCCTGGCGCTGATTCTGGCGGTGCCGGATATGGCCGCCGTCATCAACGGCACCGACGCCGACCCGGTCAACACCATCCTCAACAACGCCTTCGGCGCCACGGGCTCGAAAGTGGTGATGGCGGTGGTGATGGTGTCGTTCATCTCCTGCGTGCTGAGTCTGCAAGCGGCGGCCAGTCGCCTGCTGTACTCGTATGCCCGTGACGAAATGATCATCGGCAGCAGCTTGCTGAAAAAACTCTCGCCTACCACCCACGTACCGACCACGGCCTTGCTGGTGTGCGGCGTGTTGCCGGCCATCGTTATCTGCCTGGGTTTTGTGCTGCAAGACGCCATCGCCACCATCGTCAGCTTTGCCGCCATCGGCATTTACCTGGCGTTCCAGATGATCGTCAGCGGCGCGCTGTTTGCCCGTCTGCGCGGCTGGAAACCCAGCGGTGCATTCACCCTCGGCGGCTGGGGCATGTTGGTGAATATCGGCGCGCTGGTGTACGGCGTGCTGGCGATTATCAACATGGCCTGGCCGCGCTCGCCGGATGCGGCCTGGTACGTGAACTACGGCATGCCGTTGTCCACCGCCATCGTGATTGGCCTGGGCGTGATTTACATGGTGCTGCGCAAGCCGTACGAACATGGCACTGCGCCGGCCGGCGATGCCTGGAAACTCAACAAGTAAAACCGCTAATGCCCGGTTCACGCCGGGCCCAGCGTGGCAGGATGTTTGTGCTTACGAGGTGCGCGCGATTGCGCGCCTCGTAATACAAGAGGCATGATGCGGCGAAGGCACCCACCGTCAGCTCGGAGCAGCCGGCAGTGACCGCTGCTCATGGAAGATGCCATGCCACACTCGATTTCGCGCCAAGGTCGGCCAATCCCTTCTCAGCGTTCAACACGACGGCCGTTCTGGCTGCTGGTGCTGTTTTTGCCGTGGTTTGCCAGTCAAAGCAGCCAGGCTGCCGTGCCGCCGCCGGCACATTTGCAGACCATCGATTTTCAGCTGCGCTGGAAACACCAATTCCAATTCGCCGGTTATTACGCCGCCATCGCCCAGGGTTATTACCGTGAGGAAGGCTTCGACGTGCGCCTGCATGAGGGTGCGCCGGGCAAAACGCCGGTCGAAGAAGTGCTGGCCGGGCGGGCGCTGTATGGCGAGTCCAACAGCGAATTGCTGTTCGAGCGTTTGAACGGCAAACCGCTGGTGGCGCTGGCGGCTATTTTTCAGCATTCGCCTTCGGTGCTGCTGGCCCGCTCGGATGCCGGCATTCACACGGTGCACGACCTGGTCGGCAAGCGCGTGATGCTGATGAACGCGCAAACCGATGCCGACTTTCTCACCATGTTCAGCCGCGAAGGCATCGACCCCGCCAGCCTCGATTTGCAGCCAAGCAGTTACGACGTCAACGACCTGGTGAGCGGCAAGGTGCAGGCGTTCAATTCGTACCTCACCAACGAGCCGTTTTACCTGCAACAGCACAACGTGGCTTACACGGTGCTGTCGCCGGCCACCTACGGCATCGATTTCTACAGCGACATTCTGTTCACCACCGAGGCCGAAGCCACCGACAACCCTAACCGCGTGGCCGCGTTTCGCCGCGCCACCTTGCGCGGCTGGCGGTACGCGATGGATCACCCGGACGAAATCATCGATCTGCTGCTGACCAAGTATCAGGTGAACAAAACCCGCGAACACCTTAAGTTCGAAGCGCAGGCGATGCGCGGCCTGATTCTTCCCGACCTGGTGGACATCGGCCACATGAACCCCGGCCGCTGGCTGCGCATGGCCGAAGCGTTCAAAGAACAGAACATGGTGCCGAGCATGAGCCGCCTGGACGGCTTTCTTTACGACCCCAACCCGCCGCAACTGGTGGAACGGCTGCGCACCATCATCATGCTCATCAGCATTGGCTGCGCCGCGATTCTGGTGGTGGTGCTGATTCTGCTCAGCAGCCAGCGTCGACTGCAGCGCGAGATTGCCCGGCGCATCGTGGCCGAGGAAGAAGTGCGCGCCCTGGCGTTTCATGACTCGCTCACGGGGCTGCCGAACCGCAACAGCTTTATTCCGTATGCCACACAGAAGCTGCTGACCGCCAAGCGCAACGACGAGCGTTTGGCCCTGTGTTACCTGGACCTGAACAAATTCAAAGAAATTAACGACTCCTACGGCCACCAGGCCGGCGATGCGATTCTGGTGCACGCGGCGCAAGCCATCAGCGCCAACATTCGCGAGGCCGACATGGCCGCGCGCATGGGCGGCGACGAGTTTGTGGTGCTGCTTGACGGCGTGCACGACGCCGATGACATCTACCGTCTCACTGAACAGATTTCCCACGCCATCGCCCAGCCCATGCTCTGGCAGGGCCGCGAATTGAGTGTTTCGTGCAGCCTGGGCGTGGCGATTTATCCGCAAGCGGGCGAACAGCTGGACGAGCTGATGTCCAAAGCCGACTCGGCCATGTTCTATAAAAAAGCCGCGATGCTGGCCCTGCGCTAGGGCCGCTGCCAGTCAACTAGCCTGAACCATCTGCCGCCGACGCCGGTCCACCCTTTCAGTTACCTCTGATTGAAGGAACGGCTATGAGCACGCAAAAACGCTACGTCCCGCAGGAAATCGACGACATCGAAGACCGCATGGGTTCCATCGAGCAGTTGGACTTCGACGCCCGCAATGATGAGCGCAGCGGCCAAGTGGGCGACCTTAAATCCCCGGAAGAAATCGCCCGTGAGCAGCCGGCCAAGCGCGTGCGTGAAGCCGGCCAGAGCGGCGGCGAAACCCTCGGCATTGGTGAGAACGAAGACGGCGTCAGCATGGACGACCTGAGCCCGGAAACCCTGATCGACGAAACCGGCGCCCGCTCACCCAACGAGCCAGGCGGCAGCGTGGCGGCAGATTGGGATTTGAGCATTGTCGATGAGGCGGATATCGGCGAGGGCTATGGGCTGGATGAGGAAGAGTTGGCGCATGTGAAGCCGTTGGATGGGAAGCCGGAGTAACAGGTTTCTGTCCGACACTCGATCCGCTTTGGGCCATGCGGCTGCGCACGGCGGGCCACTCTGGATTTCGAGTCGTCGAACCGCCGCTTTCGGGGGAATGACGGTGTTATTACCCAAACCACCGTCATCCTCGCGAACGCGGGGATCCAGTATCTTGCAGGAATACGCTGCACGTCGAACCAACCCCGACCGTCGCCTGCCAACCCCCCTACCGCGCAGCAATATGCGCAATCATCAACTGCACCGTCTCCTGCCCGCGATACTCGTTAACGTCCAGCTTGTAAGCCAACTCCACCCAGCGCACGGTGGGGTTCGGCCACACCTCACGGTCAACGCCAAACGCGATGCCGTCCAGCTGCACCGAGCCGCACTCGCTTTTGAGCACCACTTTCAAATGCCGCTCGCCAACCACCCGTTGCTGCACCACTTGAAACACGCCGTGAAACAGCGGCTCGGGGAAGTGTTGCCCCCACGGTCCGGCGTTGCGCAGGGCGCGGGCCAGTTCCAGGTGGAACTCTTCCACGGCCAGCGCGCCGTCTGACAGCAGCCGGCCGGTGAGGTCATCTTCTTGCAGGTGGCGGCGCACTTCGGTGTCGAAGGCGGCGGCAAATGCGGGGAAATTTTCTTGCGGTAGCGACAGCCCGGCGGCCATGGCGTGACCGCCGAACTTGCTGATCAGGCCAGGCTTTTTGGCGGCCACGGCATCCAGTGCATCGCGAATGTGAAAACCCGGCACCGAACGCGCCGAGCCTTTGAGCACGCCATCGCCGGCATCGGCAAAGGCGATGGTGGGCCGGTGATAGCGCTCTTTCAGGCGCGAGGCGAGGATGCCGATCACCCCTTGGTGCCAGTCTGCTTCGAACAGGCACAGGCCAAACGGCAGGGTGTCCAGCGGCAGGTCTTTGAGCTGGGCCAACGCTTCGCGCTGCATGCCTTGTTCGATGGCTTTGCGGTCTTGGTTGAGTTGGTCGAGTTGCACGGCCATATCGCGCGCCAGGGCTTCGTCTTCGCACAGCAGGCATTCGATACCCAGGCTCATGTCGTCCAAGCGGCCGGCAGCGTTCAGACGTGGGCCGAGAAGTAAACCCCAGGTCGGTGGAGGTGATGCGCTCGGCCGGCCGCCCGGCCACTTCGAGCACGGCGCGCAAACCTGGGCGCGCACGGCCTGCGCGAATCCGGGCGAGGCCTTGGTGCACCAGAATGCGGTTGTTGGCGTCCAGCGGCACCACGTCGGCCACGCTGCCCAGGGCGACCAAGTCAAGCAACTCGGCCAGGTTCGGCTCTTTGATGCCGGCGCGGGTAAACCAGTCCAACTCACGCAGCTTGGCGCGCAGGGCCAGCAGCACGTAGAAAATCACACCAACGCCGGCCAACGCTTTGCTGGGGAAGGTGCAGCCGTGCTGGTTGGGATTGACGATGGCGTCGGCCGCGGGCAATTCGGGGCCGGGCAAATGGTGGTCGGTGACCAGCACGTTCAGCCCGGCCGCCTTGGCCGCCGCCACGCCTTCGACGCTGGAAATGCCGTTGTCCACCGTCAGCAACAATTGCGGCTCGCGCTCCAGGGCGACGGCGACAATTTCCGGGGTCAGGCCGTAGCCGTATTCAAAGCGGTTGGGCACCAGGTAATCGACATGGGCCGCGCCCAGCGCCCGCAAGCCGAGCACGCCGACGGTGCTGGCGGTGGCGCCGTCGGCGTCGAAGTCGCCGACGATCAGAATGCGTTGACGCTGCTCCAGCGCCTGCACCAGCAACGCCACGGCGGCATCGATGCCCATCAGTTGCTGATAGGGAATGAGCTTGGCCAGGCCCTTATCCAACTCCAGCGCCGACTGCACGCCACGGGCGGCATACAAGCGGGTGAGCAAGGGTGGCAAGTCGCCCAGGTTAGGCAAGGTGGCAGGTAACGGGCGGGCTTCGATGCGCATGGGCTTTGGCAGGTTCTACACAGATTAAAAAGGCATTCAACGGGGCGACTTCACCACACAGGTGGGTCGGCGCGGGCGCGCATCAGGCGTTCGGTCGGCAAGCACCTTCAATGTTCCAGTGCGGCTCGATTTCGCTGAGGCGCAGTCTAAACCGTTCCACCTGTTCGGAGAAACGCATCGCCAGCCAATGCAGGCCCTGCAGGGTGCTGTCCTGACCAAGGGGCATGGGCTCTTCGCTAACCAGGCTGTTGGAGGCCTCGTTACGCTGAAGCAGCAGGCCCACCCGGCCAAAACGCAGGGCGCGCGCGGTGCGCAATAACTGGCGACGCACCGCGATTTCGCGCGGCGTACAGGCCAGCTCGAAGCCGGACGCGGGCTGCGAGTTGATCAACATTTCCAACGTTTCAAGAATCGAGCGGTGCAGACGTTGCAGTTCTTCCAGCCGAGCGAGCGGCACGCGGGTTTCCTTGGCCACAGACTCCATCAGCGCCCGCGCCTGTACCAGCCGTTGGCTCATGACCACAAAGCGCTGGCCCGTTTCTTCAACCGGCTGCGGCTTACCGTCCAACAGTGCGCCGTAAAGACGCGCGCAGTCGCGCAGGTTGTCGGCCAGGCGATAACGCCACGCGTAGACCGCGTATTGCGGCAGCACGAACGAGAAGGCTACGGCGATGGAAATGCCGATCAGCACGTTGGCGGTGCGCCATAAGCCGGTACTGAAATCCAGATCGCCGTGACCGGCGACGATGACCATGGTGATGGCCGTCAGCAACGCGACATAACCGGGCCGGCCGATGGCGTAGTAGGCACAGGCACCCGCGCTGATCGACATGAGCGTGAAGAACAGCAGCAGCGAACCGGACAGGTTCATCAGCACAATTAACCCCAGCCCGATAGCGGCGCCGAGCATGGTGCCCAGCGCGCGCTCCATGGCTTTCTTGCGCACATTGCCGTAGTGCTGCAACCCGCCGACCACCACCAGCAGCGACACCGATGCCCACACGCCGTGGGGCAGGTTGATACCAGTGGTTAGAACAACCGTGGCCGCCATGGCCAGGCCCACGCGCACGGCGTGGATGATGTTGGCGTGTCGGTAGCGAACGTACGGCGAGGAGATCGCCTGAATCAGTCGCGCCAGGCGGCCGCGTCGTTGCGCTGCGGTCGGTGAAGTCTTAGAACCCATGGTGCCGTGACCTCGGTTAACCCTCGGCGGCGTTTATTCGCCGCGATCGCCCATCAGCCATTCCAGTTGCACTTCGTGCTGGCCACGCTCGTCGGTGACGTAAATAGTGCCTTCGCTGATCATCACGGCCCAGTTGATGGCGCGCGGCATGTCTTTGGCCAGGTTCTCCAGCGCCTCTTGCGGCACGGCGGCGATGTTGACGTTTTTCAGCATTTTCGCCGCGTCCACCACCTTGCTCTGCCACACGCGCAAGCTGCCGTAGGCCAACAGGCTGGTGCGTTCGGTGCGGCGCGAACACCAGGTCAGGCGATCGGCGTCGGGCAGGCCGACTTCGATCCAGTGCAGCACGCGGCCGTCCAGGCTCTTTTCCCACAGCGCCGGTTCATCGACATCCGACAAGCCACGGCCAAAGCTCAATTCTTCGCTGTACCACAGGGCGTAAGCGAGCAGGCGCACGGTCATGCGTTCTTCGGTTTCCGAAGGATGGCGGGCGATGGTCAGGCGCGATGTGGCGTACACGCCTCGGTCGAGGTCGGTGAGGTTGAGGTCGACTTTGTAGGTCGTGGAAGGCTGGGCCATGGTCGGGTGTCTGGGCAGGGGAAAGGTCGGCAAGTCTACCGCAAGCGACCGCTGCGGGTTAGAGTCGCGGCCATTGTCTGCCGCCGGATTGCGCCATGAACCTTGCCAACAAACCCCTCGCTGGGGTGAAAGTCGTCGAACTCGGCACGCTGATCGCCGGGCCGTTTGCCTCGCGCATCTGCGGCGAATTTGGTGCCGAGGTGGTGAAGGTGGAATCGCCCGATGGCGGCGACCCGCTGCGCAAGTGGCGCAAGTTATATGAAGGCACCTCGCTGTGGTGGTTTGTGCAGGCGCGTAATAAACAGTCGCTGACGCTTAACCTCAAACACCCGGATGGCCGTGAGGTGCTTCGCAAGTTGTTGAGTGAAGCGGACATCCTGATCGAAAACTTCCGACCCGGCGTGCTGGAAAAACTCGGTTTCGGTTGGGACGTTTTGCACGCGCTGAATCCAAACCTGGTGATGGTGCGGCTGTCCGGCTTCGGCCAGACCGGCCCGATGAAAGACCAACCGGGGTTTGGCGCGGTGGGCGAGTCCATGGGCGGGCTGCGTTATATCACCGGCTTCGAAGATCGCCCGCCGGTACGCACCGGCATTTCCATTGGCGACTCGATTGCCGCGCTGTGGGGCGTGATCGGCGCGTTGATGGCGCTGCGGCACCGCGAGGTCAACGGCGGCAAGGGCCAAGTGGTGGACGTGGCGTTGTACGAGGCGATTTTCGCCATGATGGAAAGCATGGTGCCGGAGTTCGATGTGTTCGGCTTTATTCGCGAGCGCACCGGCAACATCATGCCGGGCATCACGCCCTCTTCCATCCACACCAGCGCCGACGGTAAGCACATTCAGATCGGCGCCAACGGTGATGCGATTTTCAAACGCTTTATGCTCGCCATCGGCCGCGCCGACCTGGCGGACGATGCCTCGCTGGCCAGCAACGATGGCCGTGACCTGCGCCGGGATGAGTTGTACGGCGTGATCGACCGTTGGGTTGGCTCGTTGCCGCTGGAAACGGTGTTGGCCGCGCTTAACGCCGCCGAGGTGCCGGCCAGCCGCATTTTCTCCGCAGAAGACATGTTCGCCGACCCGCAATACCTGGCCCGGGAAATGTTCCTCAGCGCCAAGCTGCCGGACGGCAAAGCCTTCAAGATGCCGGGCATCGTGCCCAAGCTGTCCGACACACCCGGCAGCGCCGAGTGGGTGGGGCCGCAATTGGGCGAGCATAACCACAGCGTGCTGGCGGGCTTGGGGTACAGCGCCGAGCAGATTGCCGCGTTGAAAAGCGCGGGCGCGATCTGACCGCGTCAGTGCCAGCCGGCGCGTGGTTCGCGAGCAAGCTCGCTGCTACAAAATCTCGTACGTCGGTGCCATCTGGATAAGCGCTCTGGACTCCGCCAGGCGCGGCCTTTATCGTTCGCCGACTGAGTAAGGGCGCGTTAGACGCCGATACTTTCCACGCTGTACTCCTGGTACCCCCGGAGTGTTGTTTTGATGCCTTCACTGCCCTTTTTCCAACGCTTGCTGGTGCTCGCGCTATGCGCCGTCGCTGCGCTCCCCGCGTGGGCGCAGGACAAGCCGCGTCTGATCTGGACGATGCGCGACATGCCGCCGTTCACCATTCTCGAAGGCCCGCTCAAAGGCCAGGGCATCGCCGACCGCATGATGAAACGGCTTATCGCCGACTTGCCCCAGTACGAGCACGTATTCAGCCTGGCCAACCGCGCCCGCGCGATGCAGATACTCAACAGCGGCGTGCTGACCTGCGATTCCGGTTTGCTCTGGAGCAAAGAGCGCGAGCAGGTGATGCATTTCTCGATTCCGACCTTGGGCATCCTCACCAACGGCATTGTGGTGCGCAAAAGCGATGAGCCAGAACTGGCCGCTTTTATCCAGGGCGGTGCGTTCGACCTCGAAGCGTTTCTGGCCGACGGCCGCTACAACGTCGGCACGCTGGTGGAGCGCAGTTACGGCAAGGTAATCGACGCCGAACTGCAGCAGGCCAAGCCGGAGCGAATCGTGGTGCACCACGGCATTGATGCTGACGTTGAGCTTGCTGCGCATGCAGCAACACCGGCGCCTGACGGCGGTGCTCGGCTACTGGCCAGAAATGCGCTACCAGGGTGAGAACGCCGGCGTGCCGTTGGATGCGCTGAGCTTCTACCCGGTCAAGGGTGTGCCGGTGTATCAGCTGGCGTATGTCACCTGTTCGAAAACGCCGGAAGGCCTGGAGGCGATTAAAGCCATCAATGCGTCCGTGCGCCGGTTGCGTGAGGGCGAGGTGATTGAGCTGTACGCGCAGTGGCTGAATGGGGCGACGCGGGAGGCGTATTTGAAGGCGGCGAAGGGATTCTTTAAGGAGTGAGCGTCTGGGGCTGAAAACCCTCTCCCCCGGCCCCTCTCCCGCGAGCGAGCAGAGGGGAGCGAAACCCCGTGACGCGCAAAACGCGATCAGCCCCCTCTCCCGCTTGCGGGAGAGGGTTGGGGTGAGGGCAAGGTCAAACGAAAAACCCCAGCCAGAAAAAAAGGCCGGCACCACAGAAGTGGGCCGGCCTTTTTCGTTACCGCTCGCGCTTACAACGGCTTACCGCGATTGCCGTGTTCGCTCACAAAGCTCTGCATGGCTTTGATGTCGTTCGGCAGCACGGTGCAGCGCTCGTCACGATCAAACAGATCTTGCAGATGCGGCGGCAAGATCGGGCCTTTGCCGACGCCGGCTTTTTCCACCGCTTCGGGGAATTTCACCGGGTGGGCGGTGCCCAGCACCACCATCGGCGTGCTCAGGCTACGGCGGCACTCGCGCGCGGCTTTCACGCCAATGGCGGTGTGCGGGTCGAGCAGCTCACCGCTTTCGGCGTACACCTGGGCGATGGTTTCGCAGGTTTCTTCGTCGCTGACGGCCAGCGAGTCGAACAGCTTGCGCGCTTCGGTCCAGCGATCCTGGTCAACGCTGAAACCGCCGCCTTTCTTGAAGGTGGCCATCAGGTCGAAGATCGCGGCGCCGTTGCGGCCGTGCAGGTCGAACAGCAGGCGTTCGAAGTTCGACGAAACCATGATGTCCATCGACGGCGACAGCGTGGGGTGCAGCGTATCTTTCACATACTGATTGCCGCTCATGAAGCGGTGCAGGATGTCGTTGCGGTTGGTGGCGACGATCAGCTGGCTGATCGGCAAGCCCATGTTGCGCGCCAGGTAGCCGGCGAAAATGTCGCCAAAGTTGCCGGTCGGCACCGAGAAGGCCACCGAACGCGCCGGGCCACCCAACTGCAAGGCGGCGTGAAAGTAGTAAACGATCTGGGCCATGATCCGCGCCCAGTTGATCGAGTTCACCGCCACCAGACGTGTGCCTTTGAGGAAGCTCTGGTCGGCGAAGCTGTCTTTGACCATTTCCTGGCAGTCGTCGAAGTTACCTTCCACGGCGATGTTGTGAATGTTGTCGCCAAGGATGGTGGTCATCTGCCGGCGCTGCACTTCCGAGACGCGGTTGTGCGGGTGCAGGATGAAGATGTCGACGTTCTCGCACGCCTTGCAGCCTTCGATGGCGGCCGAACCGGTATCGCCGGAGGTGGCGCCGATGATCACCACGCGCTCGTTGCGCTTGGCCAACACGTAGTCGAGCAGACGGCCGAGCAGTTGCAGGGCGAAGTCTTTGAACGCCAGGGTCGGGCCGTGGAACAGCTCCAGGACCCACTCGTTGCCATTCAGCTGACGCAGCGGCGCGATGGCGTTATGGGCGAACACGCCATAGGTTTCTTCGAGAATTTTTTTGAAGTCGGCATCCGGAATGCTGCCGGTCACGAACGGGCGCATCACGCGGAATGCCAGCTCGTGGTACGGCAGGCCGGCCCACGAGGCGATTTCTTCCTGGGTGAAACGCGGCAGGTTTTCCGGCACGTAGAGACCGCCGTCGCTGGCCAGGCCAGTGAGCAGCACGTCTTCGAAATTCAGCGCAGGCGCTTGGCCGCGGGTACTGATGTAACGCATGGAGAAATCCTCAGCTCAGTTGCTCAACGCGGATACGCACAACGCTGCCAACCACATCGCTCAGGGCCTCGAGGGCGGCGATTGCGTCGTTCATGCGTTGTTCCACTACGCGGTGAGTGACCAGAATCATGGGCACCAGGCCGTCTTGTTCTTCGACTTCCTGCTGCATGATCGATTCGATATTGATGCCGCGCTCCGACAGGATGGTCGCCACCTGGGCAAGCACGCCGGGGTGATCTTTGGCCTGAATGCGCAGGTAGTAAGCGCTCTCGCAGGCCTCGATCGGCAGAATCGGGTGGGTGGACAGCGCGTCCGGCTGGAAGGCCAGGTGCGGCACGCGGTTTTCCGGGTCGGTGGTCAGGGCGCGAACCACGTCGACCAGATCGGCGATCACCGACGATGCGGTGGGCTCCATGCCGGCGCCAGCGCCGTAGAACAGCGTGCTGCCAGCGGCGTCGCCGTTAACCATTACCGCGTTCATCACGCCATTGACGTTGGCGATCAGGCGGTCGGCAGGAATCAGCGTCGGGTGCACGCGCAGCTCGATGCCAGCGGACGTGCTGCGGGCCACGCCCAGGTGCTTGATGCGATAGCCCAGCGCTTCGGCGTAGTTGACGTCAGCGGTGGTCAGTTTGGTGATGCCTTCGGTGTAGGCCTTGTCGAATTGCAGCGGAATACCAAAGGCGATGGAGGCCAAAATGGTCAGCTTGTGGGCAGCGTCGATGCCTTCAACGTCGAAGGTTGGGTCGGCTTCGGCATAACCCAGCGCCTGGGCTTCGGCCAGCACGTCGGGGAAGGTGCGGCCCTTTTCACGCATTTCGCTGAGGATGAAGTTGCCGGTGCCGTTGATGATGCCGGCCAGCCAGTTGATACGGTTGGCAGACAGGCCTTCGCGGATGGCCTTGATCACGGGAATACCGCCGGCCACGGCCGCTTCGAACGCGACAATCACGCCTTTTTCGCGCGCTTTGGCGAAAATCTCGTTGCCGTGCACGGCGATCAGCGCTTTGTTGGCGGTGACCACGTGCTTGCCGTTTTCGATGGCTTTGAGCACCAATTCATGGGCAACGGTGTAGCCGCCAATGAGCTCGATGACGATGTCAATTTCAGGGTTGGTGGCCACCGCGAACACGTCGTTGGTGGTGGCAATACCGGTAATGTCGCACTGAGGGTTCTGCGAGCGCAGCGCAATCTGCGCCACTTCGATGTCGCGCCCTGCGCGCCGGGCAATTTCCTCGGCGTTGCGCTTGAGCACATTGAACGTACCGCCACCGACGGTACCCAGCCCACAGATGCCTACTTTGACCGGTTTCACCCTGAACTCCCCCAGAACTTACTGCGTGAAACGGCCCGGTATTAGCGGGCCGTAAAGATAAAAGAGCCGCACCTTACGAAGCGGCCCGGGTTTAGTCAATCGAGCTACGAGTGCCGCGTGGCAACGAGCGCAGCGGTTTTCACTTGGCCTTCAAAGCCAGAGCGGCAACCTGCGGCGCCGGCTGGTAACCAGGAATCAGCTTGCCGTCTGCCAGCACGATGGCCGGCGTGCCGTTCACGCCGATGGACTGGCCGAGGGCGAACTGTTTGTGCACCGGGTTTTCGCACTTGGTCGCTTTGATGTCCTTGCCGTCGACCATCTGGTCCATGGCCTTTTTGCGATCAGTCGAACACCACACGGCCTGCAGCTGCTGATCACCTTCCGAACCCGGGCCCTGACGTGGGAAAGCCAGGTAACGCACTTCCACACCGCGACGGTTCAGCTCGGCGATTTCGCCGTGCAGTTTGTGGCAGTACGGGCAGGTGGTGTCGGTGAAAACCGTGATGTGGGTTTTGGCTTCGCCAACGGCCGGGTAGATGACCATTTCGGCTTTGGGGATGGCATTGATGGTTTTGGCGATGCCTTCGCTTTCGGCTTTCTCGGTCAGGTTGACGGGCTTTCCGTCGTTGACTTCGAACAGGTAGCCCTGCATCACGTACTTGCCGTCGGCGCTGGCGTACAACACGCGGCCGCCTTGCATGCGCACTTCATACAGCCCATTGAGCGGGCTGGCGGCGATGCTTTCGATGGGAACATCCATTTGCAGGTTTTCGAGGGTTTTGCGGATGGCCTGGTTGGCATCATCGGCCCACGCAACGCAGCTGCTCACGGCGATAAGGGCAGCAGCAATAATTCGGGTGACGCGCATTGGATACTCCTGGAAAACGCGGCGAAACAGCGAGGGCGAAGCCTACCATACAAGCCCGGCAAAGGCCGACCGCAGCGGGTCGGAAGGTGCAACCGCCTGTGAATGACTGCTCAGCCGCGCGGGTGGTGGCGAGCGTGCAGTTCCTGCAAGCGGGCACGGGCGATGTGGGTGTAAATCTGCGTGGTCGACAGGTCGCTATGGCCCAGCAGCATCTGCACCACACGAAGATCGGCGCCATGGTTGAGCAAGTGGGTGGCAAAGGCGTGACGCAAGGTGTGCGGCGACAGCGCCTTACCAATGCCGGCGACCTTGGCGTGGTGTTTGATGCGGTACCAGAAGGTTTGGCGGGTCATTTGCTCGCCGCGATTGCTGGGGAACAGCACGTCGCTGGGCCGCCCTTCGAGCAGTTGCGGCCGGGCTTCGCGCACGTAGCGCTCGATCCACACAATCGCCTCTTCACCCAGCGGCACCAGGCGCTCTTTGCTGCCTTTGCCGAATACCCGCAAAACGCCTTGGCGCAGGTTCACTTGCTCCAGCGTCAGGCTGATCAACTCGGTCACCCGCAGGCCGCAGGCGTACAGCACTTCGAGCATCGCGCGGTCGCGCAGGCCAATGGGGTCGGTGGTTTCCGGGGCGGCCAGCAGTGCGTCGACGTCGGCCTCAGACAAACTTTTAGGAAGCGGGCGGCCCAGCTGCGGCATGTCGACTTGCAAGGTGGGATCGACGGCAATCAGATTTTCGCGCAGCAAGTACCGGTAGAACCCGCGCACAGCGGAGAGAAACCGCGCGGTCGAACGTGCCACATATTTCTGCTCCAGGCGCCAGGCCAAGTGGTCGAGCAGCACGTCGCGGCCGATGTCCGGCAGGTTCAAACCGCGTTCCTGCAACCAGCCGTTGAAATGGGCGAGGTCGCTGCGATAGGCCGAACGGGAATGTTCGGACAGGCCCTTTTCCATCCACAGCGCATCGAGAAATTGGTCGATAAGAGGGTGATCGAACGCCGGCATAAATAGTCTGTATGTGCCCAGAGAGAGCGCGCTGGTCTTTCACAGCCGCGCCTCGCGTCACAGGCTCAACGCCAAGGAAACTCCATGACTGAACAACATATTCTGCTGGCCCTCGGTGGCATCGGCGCCGCCGCCCTGCTCTGCCAGTGGCTGGCGTGGCGCCTGCGGTTGCCGGCCATTCTGTTTTTGCTGCTGGCCGGCATCAGCGCCGGGCCGGTGTTGGGTTGGCTTGACCCACAGCTGTTGTTCGGCCCGGTGCTGATGCCGCTGGTATCGCTGTCGGTGTCGCTGATTCTGTTCGAGGGCAGCCTGACCCTGCGTTTCAGCGAGTGGAAAGAAATCGGCACGGTGGTGCGCCGCCTGGTGACTGTCGGCGCGCTGTCGACCTGGGCAGTGATCGCCGTCACCAGCCATTACCTGCTGGGTCTGGAATGGAACCTGGCGGTGCTGTTCGGCACGTTGACGCTGGTAACCGGCCCCACGGTGATCGTGCCGATGCTGCGTGTGGTGCGACCCAAAGCCTCTATTGCCAACATCCTGCGCTGGGAAGGCATCGTCATCGACCCGATTGGCGCGCTACTCGCGGTGGTGGTGTTCAGCTACATCATCAGCAGCGACGGCAACGGCATTCTCAGCGGCTCGGGGACGTTCGCCGGTGTGATAGCCAGCGGGCTGGTGTTCGGGCTGGCCGGCGGCTGGCTGTTCGGGCAGGTACTGCGTCGGCACTGGCTGCCGGAATACCTGCAGAACTTCGCCTCGTTGGCGGCGGTACTCGGTGTGTTTATTGCGGCTAACCAAGTGATGCATGAGTCCGGGCTGTTGGCGGTCACGGTGATGGGCGTGCTGTTGGCAAACATGAAGGGCGTGGACGTTAAAGAGATCCTGCACTTCAAAGAAAACCTCAGCGTGCTGCTGATTTCCGGTCTGTTTATTTTGCTGGCTGCGCGCCTGGACTTGCGGGCGCTGATCGCCTTCGGCCCTGCGGTGATTGTGTTGCTGCTGGTGATTCAATTCATCGCCCGCCCGCTGAACGTGGCGATTTCCACGTTCCGCTCGAACCTTGACTGGCGTGAACGCGCGCTGCTGGCCTGGATCGCACCACGCGGGATTGTGGCGGCGGCGGTGTCGGCGATTTTTGCCATTCGCCTGGGCGAGGCTGGGCATCAGGGCGCTGAACTGCTGGTGCCGCTGACGTTCGCGGTGATCATCGGCACGGTGGTTTTGCAGAGCGCCACCTCGCGGCCATTGGCTCGTTTGCTGAAAGTAGCCGAGCCCGCGCCCAATGGCTTTTTGATCGTGGGCGCCCATCCGCCGGCACGCGCCATCGGCAAGGCGCTGCAACAGCTGGGCAGCCGCGTGCTGCTGGCGGACTCCAGTTGGGAAAACGTCAGCGCCGCGCGCATGGACAACCTGCCGACCTACTTTGGCAACCCGGCATCACAGCATGCCGAAGCGCATTTGGACCAAGTGGGGCTGGGCTTTTTATTGGCGCTTTCCCCGGCCGGCGAATTGAACACGCTGGCGTGCATGCGCTTTCGCCATGAGTTTCATCGGCGCAACTTGTACGCGCTGGCCAGCGGCCTGGAGAACAAACGCAGCGACAAGCACCGCGCCAGCGATGAGCACCGTGGCAATGTATTTGCCAGCGTTGATCTGACTTACGGCAAGCTCGCCAGCCGCCTGAACCAAGGCGCCCAGATGTACCAGACCGCGCTCACCAGCGGCTTCACCTGGGCGGACTACCAAGCCCTGCACGGCGATCGCGCGTTGCTGCTGTTTGCTCGCGACAATCAGGGCCACGTACACGTCGCCACCCCGGCGCAAAGCCTGCAACCGCAGCCGGGTTGGGTGCTGGTGGCCATGATCGACCCGCAGCCGGAATAGGCGTCCGACGGCTGGCGCGTAAATGCCTGAGTCACCCTATCTTTGGGTGGGTGACAGTCAGGGTTTGCGCGGCGATGATTTCATCACGCCACTACTGCACCGGACGTCCCATGGCCACTCAACAGAACTCCCGCCTCGGTCAGATATTGCTGAACAAGGGACTGATCAGCGCCGACCAACTTGCTCAAGCCATTCAACTACAAACCAGCAGCCACAAGCGCTTGGGGAAATCCTCATCGAGCAGGGCCTGGTCAGCGACCGTCAACTGAGCAAGGCGCTGAAAAAGCAAAGCAACCTTCGCGTTGCGGCCACGTTGGTCGCGGCGTTGCTTAGTCCGTTCCAGATGGCCAGCGCCGACCTGCACCGCCCGGCGCCGAGTAGTCTCAGCCGCACGCTGCAACCGCTCGATGATGCCGAGATGAGCAACGTCAGCGCTCAGGGCCTGGACGATGTACTTCAGGGGTTATTTCTGCAGGCCGAGAGCGGCGACGGCGTGGGCACCGCCGCCAAACTGGCGAAGCTGGTGATGCCGGTGCTCAACAGCCTGGATGCGGAAACGTCGATGAAAGACGTGCGTTATGACACCAGCAAACTGACGTCTGTGCGCAATGCCGACGGCAGCGTGAACGTGCGTTTGCCGAGCTCGATTGGCGAGCTGCGTTTCGACAATGTGCGGGTGGCGGGGGCCAATACGAGCCAGAGCATGGGCAGCGTGACGCTTCAGGATATCGATCTGTCGCAAGCATCCCTGCGCATCAGCCTTAGACCATAAATATCTGTAGGAGCGGCTTCAGCCGCGATGCTGCCAACAAAGCATCACGACTGAAACCGCTCCTACAGCTGGTCGGCACATTCAGAACCCCGGCAAAACCGGCACCGGCTGCTTATTGTCATCAATGGCCACGAAGCTGAACACGCCGGTAATCGCGCGTTCGCGCCCGTCGCTGTACATGCTTTCGACAAACACCTCGACCTCGACCTTGAGGCTGGTATTGCCGACCTTCACTACGCGCCCCACCAACTCGACGATTGAGCCGGCTGGAATCGGATGTTTGAAATCGATGCGGTCCGACGACACCGTCACCAGCGGCAGCCGGCAAAAGCGGGTAGCGGCAATAAACGACACTTCATCCATCCACGCCAACGCGGTGCCGCCGAACAAGGTGTTGTGGTGGTTGGTGGTCGGCGGGAACACGGCTTTGGTCACGCGGGTTTCCGAGCGCTCGGTGCGTAGCTGGATTTCTTGCTCTCTGGGGGTCATGCGAACAGGTCCTGCGCAAACGGTGGGTCAAATCACGGGCAATAAAAAAGCAGCCCGAAGGCTGCTTTTTTGACAAGGAGGACTGGGATTAAACCAGTTTTTCCTTGATGCGAGCTGCTTTACCAGACAGGTCACGGAGGTAGTAAAGCTTGGCTTTACGCACGTCACCACGACGCTTGACGGCCAGGCTGTCAACCAGCGGGCTGTAGGTCTGGAAGGTACGCTCAACGCCAACACCGTTGGAGATTTTACGTACGGTGAAGGCACTGTTCACGCCGCGGTTGCGCTTGGCGATTACAACGCCTTCGAAGGCTTGCAGACGCGAACGGTCGCCTTCTTTCACTTTAACCTGAACGACAACGGTGTCGCCTGGAGCGAAAGTCGGGATTTCTTTGCTCATCTGCTCGGCTTCGAGGGCCAAGATAATTTTGTTAGTCATGCTGTGCTCCTAAGACAAACCACCGGTTTGCCATCGATACGTTAACTATCGTCCCGTTGCCGGATGTATTCCGCCAACAGCTTTTTCTCTTCTCCAGAAAGCGAGCGGCTTTCCAGAAGATCAGCGCGTCGTTCGCTGGTCCGACCAAGGGACTGTTGCAAACGCCAGCGCCGGATGTGTGCATGATTGCCGCTAAGCAACACGTCGGGAACACGCTTATCCGCATACACCTCCGGTCGGGTGTAGTGCGGGCAGTCGAGCAAGCCATCCGTAAAGGAGTCTTCCTCGGCCGAATCTGCATGACCCAATGCACCGGGCAGCAGACGCGTTACCGCATCGATCAGAACCATTGCCGGCAGCTCACCGCCGGAAAGGACGTAATCCCCGATCGACCACTCTTCATCAACATGCGTTTCTATAAACCGCTCATCGATGCCTTCATATCGTCCGGCAATGAGGATCAAGGTCTCCTCTTTTGCCAGTTCTCGCACAGCTGACTGAGTCAAGCTGGCGGCCTTGCGGCGAGAGGTAAATAACCTTCGCCTGCGCTCCAGCGGCCTGCTTGGCATCTGCCAAGGCGCCTTCCAGAGGCTTGATCTTCATCACCATGCCGGGGCCACCGCCGAAAGGCCGATCATCCACGGTTTGGTGGCGATCTTCGGTGTAGCTTCGTGGGTTCCAACAGGTGAGCTGTAAAAGCCCCTGCTTCACCGCGCGGCTGGTAATGCCGTATTCGCTGATGGCAGCAAACATTTCAGGGAACAAACTGATGACTTCAACACGCAGGCTAGCCATATCTCTACTAACCGTTGCTTAAAAGTCCGCATCCCAGTCAACCCGCATTTCACCGGCTGCCAAGTCGACCGAGAGAACACAATGCGCCGTGTAAGGCAGCAAGCGTTCGCGATCATCCAGGCTGCCCGCGCAGGGTACTCGACCACCATCACATCGTTAGCGCCGGTTTCCAGCAGGTGGTCGATAACGCCGAGCAGCTGCCCGAGTTGGTCGATCACTTTCAAACCTTTGAGCTGGTACCAGTAGTACTCGCCATCGGTCAGATCTGGCAGCAGGCTGCGGGCAACACAAATGTCGAAACCCGCGAGAAGGCGAGCTTCTTCACGGTCGTCGAGACCCTTCAGCTTTGCTACGAGGACCTTGTTTTGCAGGCGGCCCTGGGCTAACTCAACCTGTCGTACATCACCGTCGCGTTTGAGCGTCCAGTGTTTGTAGTCCAGCAGGTTGTCAATCGGATCGGTAAAGGAGAAGACCTTCACCTCGCCGCGAACACCATGCACCGAAACAATCTTACCGATGACGATCAAGTCATCAGCAGGAGCGGGCGTCGCGTTCATGCGGCTTAGGCTGCTGCCTTAGCGGCATCCTTGAGCAGCTGAGCAACGCGCTCAGACGGCTGTGCACCCTGGCCGAGCCAGTAAGTAGCACGCTCTTGGTCTACGGACAGACGGATCTCCTGCACCGGAAGCGATTGGGTTGAAGAAACCAATACGCTCAACAAAACGACCGTCGCGCGCATTGCGGCTGTCGGTCACGGTGAGGTGGTAAAACGGGCGCTTCTTGGAGCCGCCACGGGCAAAGGCTGGATGGTTACCATGTGAACATCGTTCCTGTAGTCGGTGCTGCAAAACTAAAATTACATGCCAGGCACTAGGCCCGAAAGGCCGCATATTCTAAGGATTATCGGGATTTTTGCAAATCTCTTTTTGCCCTGCCCGATCACAGACGCTCACAGGCCCCGAACCGGCGATCCATTTGCGTGTAGAACGCCCAAGCAACGCCTTTTAAGAGCAACGCCCAGGCGAGATCGGATCACATCTTCCGGCATACCACCGCCGCCGGGGAACATCCCACCCATGCCGCGCATCATCTTCGCCATGCCGCCTTTTTGCAGTAACTTTTTCATCATCTTCTGCATTTGCTTGTGCTGTTTGATCAGCCGGCCGATGTCTTGCACCTGAGTGCCGGAACCCATGGCGATGCGACGCTTGCGCGAGCCGCTGATTACGTCCGGGTCGCGGCGCTCTTGAGGCGTCATGGAGTTGATGATCGCCTCCATTTGCTTGAACTGCTTCTCGGCCGCGCCCTGGGCGTTGCCCATCTGCGACAGGTTCATGCCGCCAATGTTGGGCAGCTTGTCCATCAGGCCGCCAAGGCCGCCCATGTTCTTCATCTGTTGCAGCTGATCGCGGAAGTCTTCGAGGTCGAAGCCTTTGCCCTTTTTCAGCTTTTTCGCGAGCTTGTCGGCCTTGTCGCGGTCGAGGGTTTGCTCGGCCTGTTCGATCAGGCTGAGCACGTCGCCCATGCCGAGGATGCGTGAGGCGATACGGTCCGGGTGGAACGGGTTCGAGCGCTTCGCTCTTCTCGCCCATACCGATGAATTTGATCGGCTTGCCAGTAATGGCGCGCACCGACAGCGCCGCACCGCCACGGGCATCACCGTCAACTTTGGTCAGCACAACGCCAGTCAGCGGCAGTGCATCGCCAAAGGCTTTGGCGGTGTTGGCGGCATCCTGACCGGTCATGGCGTCGACCACGAACAGCGTTTCAACCGGGTTGATCGCGGCGTGAACGGCCTTGATCTCGGCCATCATCTCTTCGTCGATGTGCAAACGACCGGCGGTGTCGACGATGACTTACATCGATGAATTTGATCTTGGCTTCGCGGATGGCCGCGGTGGCGATATCCACCGGCTTTTGGCTGATATCCGACGGGAAGAACGTCACGCCGATGTCGTTGGCCAGCGTTTTCAACAGCTTGATGGCCGCCGGACGATAAACGTCAGCCGACACCACCATCACGGTTTTCTTTTGCGCTCTTTTAGAAAGCGCGCCAGCTTGCCGGCGGTGGTGGTTTTACCCGCACCCTGCAAACCTGCCATCAACACCACAGCGGGCGGCGTGGCATTCAATGCCAGATCTTCGTTCGCAGCGCCCATCAACTCTTCGAGTTCAAGACGGACGATTTTCACGAACGCCTGGCCTGGCGTCAGGCTTCTGGAAACCTCGGTGCCGACGGCGCGTTCTTTGACTTTATTAACGAAGTCTTTCACCACCGGCAGCGCGACGTCGGCTTCCAGCAAGGCCATGCGCACTTCGCGCAGGGTGTCCTTGATGTTGTCCTCGGTCAGCTTGGCCTTGCCGGTGACGTGGCGCAGGGTCTGCGAGAGGCGGTCGGTTAGATTTTCGAACATGCGCGTTCCTTTCAGGCGGTCTGGCGCCGGGTTGAGCTTGCGGCAAGGGGCGCGATTATAACCAAGACGCCTGGATGCCGACACCGCTGCCGGTCTTTCGTGAAACGCGCGTTTTATGCCACACTCTCGCCCTTTCGGGCTCGCCTTACACGGACTTATGCACCCTCTGCTGCCAAGCCTCGCCGCTGCCTTTCTTTATATAGGCGCTACTGCTTACCAAGGCCTGCGCCTTTCCCAGCGCGCACTGCCTTCCAAACGCGTGCTCGCCCCGCTGGTGTTGCTGGCGTTGTTCTTCCACGGCGGCACGCTGTTCGCGCAGCTGAATGCCGAAGCCGGCCTGGCGCTGGACTTTTTCAATGCCGCCAGCCTGATTTCCTACGCAGCGATTCTGCTGACCATCGTCGCCAGCGCGCGCATTCCGGTGCTCAATCTGCTGCTGCTGTTCTTGCCGCTGGGCTGCCTGACGGTGCTGCTGGCGCAGTTCGTACCGGCCGGTACGGTGCCGGTGATCAACGAAAAACCGGGCATTCTTGCGCACATTCTGCTGTCGATTCTGGCCTACGGCATGCTCACCATCGCCGCGTTCCAGGCGCTGCTGCTGTTGGTGCAAGACCACCAGCTCAAGCACAAGCACCCGTCCGGTCTGATCAAGAATTTCCCGCCGCTGCAAACCATGGAAAGCCTGTTGTTCGGTTTTCTCTGGGCTGGCTGGGCGCTGTTGAGCCTGTCGTTGATTTCCGGCTGGCTGTTTCTCGACAACCTATTTGCCCAGCACCTGGTGCACAAAACCTTCCTTGCTTGCGTGGCCTGGCTGATTTTTGCCGTGCTGTTGTGGGGTCGCCATCAGCGCGGCTGGCGCGGACACAAGGCCATTCGCTGGACCCTGGCCGGCTTCTGCCTGCTGATGCTGGCGTATTTCGGTAGCAAGCTGGTACGTGAATTCATCCTGCATATCTAGGCCGCGCCGTGTCTGGAGTTGAATCCGCAGTACCTGCTGGGCCTGCTGGCGTTGCTGATCGTTTTATCAGCATTCTTCGCCAGCGCCGAAACCAGCCTGCTAAGCCTCAATCGCTACCGCCTGCGCTACCTGGCCAAACAAGGCCGTCGTGGCGCCAAGCGCGCCAGCACCCTGCTCAACCGCCCGCAATTGCTGCTCGGCGTGCTGCATTTTTGCAACACGCTGGTGACGGTGCTCGCCGCCACCGTCGCCGCCCTGCTGGCCACGTCGCTATGGGGCGATCTGGGCCTGATTCTTTCCACCCTCGGCCTCACCCTCGCGCTGCTATTGTTCGCCGACATCACGCCAAGAACCCTCGCCGTGCTGCGCCCCGAAGCCTTCGCGTTTCCCTTCAGCGCGCCGCTGCGTTTGTTGGTGGAACTGCTGGAACCGTTGGTATGGCTGCTAAACGCGGTGAGCAATGGCCTGCTGCGCCTGTGCGGCATCGACCCCACGCGTAAACGCAAAGACGGCCTGAGCCCGGAAGAACTGCGCAGCGTGGTGCGCGAAGCGACGCACGAGCTGCCAGAGAATCGCCAGAGCATGCTGCTGAGCATTCTCGACCTGGAAACCGTGACCGTTAACGACATCATGATTCCGCGCAATGAGGTCACGGGCATCAACCTCGACGACCCGCTGGAAGACATCATTACCCAGCTGCGTACCACCTCGCACACGCGCCTGCCGGTGTTTCGCAGTGACCTCAATCAGGTTGAAGGCGTGGTGCATATGCGCCAGATCGCGCGGCTGCTGACCCACGACCAGTTGACCATCGAAGCGCTCAGCGCGGCAGCCCACGAGCCTTATTTCGTGCCGGAAAGCACGCCGCTGTCGACTCAGCTGCTGAATTTCCAGAAGCAGAAACGCCGCATCGGCATCGTCGTCGATGAGTACGGCGACGTGCAGGGCATCGTCACGCTGGAAGACATCCTTGAGGAAATCGTCGGCGACTTCAGTAATCAGGACGCCTTGCGCAGCCCCGACATTCACCCCCAGGAAGACGGCACCCAGGTCATCGACGGCGCCGCGTATATCCGTGAAGTGAACAAGGCGCTGGGCTGGAGCCTGCCGTGCGACGGACCGAAAACCCTCAACGGACTCATCACAGAAGCGCTGGAGAATATTCCCGACAGTGCCGTGTGCCTGAAGATCGGTCCGTATCGCTTGGAAATTCTGCAATCCACCGATAACCGGGTGAAAAGCGTGCGCGTCTGGCGCCCTGCCCCGCGCGTGGCGCCGAGCGAAAACGGCCAATAGGCGCACCACTGGCGAAAAGTGTAATTGTCAGCGCCTGCGCCGGGCTTTTATAGTCGTCGTACCTCTCGCCCGCCTGCCATCCGCAGACCGGCCAGTGCCGCACCGAAGGCCCCACAAAGTCCCTTCCCAAGCAGCACACCGCCAGCGTTTTAACCCCATGCGCTACCACAATAATTCGCTTCGGCCATGGCCTCGCCCATGGAACCGAGCCCTGCCCCGTGAAGGCTCAGCATGACCAGCGCTATCGCAACTCCCGCCCGCGACGACAGCAAGCCGGTGAACTCCACCACGCGCGTCGCCGCCGCCAGTTTTATTGGCACCGCTATCGAGTTCTACGATTTCTACGTTTACGCGACCGCCGCTGCACTGGTGATCGGTCCGGTGTTTTTTCCCGCCGAATCGACCACGGCGCAAACCCTGGCGGCGTTTCTGAGTTTGGCATCGCCTTCCTCGCCCGCCCGCTGGGCTCGGCGCTGTTCGGCCATTTCGGCGACCGCGTCGGCCGCAAGTCGACGCTGGTTGCCTCCTTGTTGCTGATGGGCGTGTGCACCACGCTGATCGGCGTGCTGCCCGGCTACAGCAGCATCGGCGCTTGGGCTCCATTCTGTTGTGCCTGCTGCGCTTTGGTCAGGGCCTGGGCCTTGGCGGCGAATGGGGCGGCGCGGCATTGCTGGCGACCGAAAACGCACCAGCTGGCAAACGCGGCTGGTTTGGCATGTTCCCGCAGCTTGGCCCATCGATCGGCTTCCTGGCCGCCAACGGATTGTTCCTGACGCTGGCGATGACCCTGACCGACGAGCAATTCCGCGACTGGGGCTGGCGCATTCCGTTCCTGCTCAGCGCCGCATTGGTGATGGTCGGTTTGTACGTTCGCCTGAAGTTGGAAGAAACCCCGGTATTCGCCAACGCCGTCGCCCGGCATGAACGGGTGAAAGTGCCGCTGTTCGAGCTCTTCGGCCAATACTGGGCGCCCATGCTCCTGGGCGCGGGCGCCATGGTGGTGTGCTACGCGCTGTTCTACATCTCCACGGTGTTTTCCCTGAGCTACGGCGTCGCCAGCCTGGGTTACACGCGGGAAACCTTCCTCGGTTTGCTGTGTTTTGCCGTGGTGTTTATGGCATTGGCCACGCCGCTGTCGGCCTGGGCGAGCGACCGTTTTGGGCGCAAACCGGTGCTGATCGTGGGTGGCGTGCTGGCCATTGTGTCGGGATTTTTGATGGAACCGCTGCTCACCCACGGTTCGACCTGGGCGGTGGCGCTGTTCTTGAGCATCGAGCTGTTCTTGATGGGCGTGACCTTCGCCCCGCATGGGCGCCCTGCTCCCGGAACTGTTCCCCACACGCGTGCGCTACACCGGCGCGTCGGCCGCCTACAACCTGGGCGGCATCGTCGGCGCCTCGGCGGCTCCGTTCTTTGCGCAGAAGTTGGTGGCGATGGGCGGACTGAGTTGGGTCGGCGGGTATGTGTCGGCGGCAGCGTTGCTTAGCGTGATTGCGGTGCTGTGCCTGAAGGAAACCAGTAAGACGGATTTGCAGAAAATTGCGTAGGTTGGGTTGAGCCATAGGCGAAGCCCGACGATATACATCACGTCGCTCTAACGGCGCCCTTGAACAGGACCGTGCGAATCGGTGCACGTCCTGTTTTATGACGTTGTGCGGGCAGAAACCTGCGTATCGTTGGGCTTCGCTTTGCTCAACCCAACCTACAGCTCGACCACAACCGCCTGAGCGGCACGAGTCGCTTTAGCGCGAGCGGCATCGGTGGATTCGTCACGCGCCAGGGCAACGCCCATGCGGCGCTGGCCGTTGACTTCCGGCTTGCCGAACAGACGCAGCGCGGTGTCCGGCTCGCTCAAGGCAGCGCCCAAGTTGCTGAATGCGGTTTGCGTGGAGCTGCCTTCTACCAGCACCACCGCCGAGGCCGATGGGCCGAGCTGGCGAATGGCCGGAATCGGCAGGCCGAGGATGGCGCGCGCATGCAGGGCGAATTCCGACAGGTCTTGGGAAATCAGGGTGACCAGACCGGTGTCATGCGGGCGCGGCGAGATTTCGCAAAACCACACCTGATCGCCCTTCACGAACAATTCCACGCCAAACAGACCACGGCCACCCAGCGAACCGGTGACGGCCAAGGCGATGCGCTCGGCTTCGGCGCGGGCTTTGTCGCTCATGACCTGGGGCTGCCACGATTCCTGGTAATCGCCTTTGACCTGGCGATGGCCAACCGGCTGGCAGAAGGTGGTGCCGCCGACGTGGCGCACGGTCAGCAGGGCGATTTCGTAGTCGAAGTCGATAAAGCCTTCAACGATCACCCGGCCTTTGCCGGCACGGCCGCCCGCTTGGGCGTAGTCCCAAGCGGCTTGCAGGTCGGCGGCGCTTTTCAGCACGGACTGGCCCTTGCCCGAGGAACTCATGATCGGTTTGATCAAGCACGGAAAGCCCACCGCTTCAGTAGCCGCCTTGGCTTCTTCGAAGGTGTCGGCGAAGCGGTACGGCGAAGTCGGCAAGCCCAGCTCTTCGGCGGCCAGACGGCGGATGCCTTCGCGGTTCATGGTCAGCTGCGCCGCACGCGCAGTCGGAATCACGGTGAAGCCTTCGTTTTCCAGCTCGGCCAGGGTGGCGGTGGCGATGGCTTCAATTTCCGGCACGATGTAGTGCGGCTTTTCCAGTTCGATGACGGCGCGTAGGGCGGCGCCGTCGAGCATGTCGACCACGTGGCTGCGGTGCGCCACTTGCATCGCCGGGGCGTTCGGGTAGCGGTCCACGGCAATCACTTCAACGCCCAGGCGCTGCAGCTCAATGACCACTTCTTTGCCCAACTCACCCGAGCCGCACAGCAAGACGCGCGTCGCGCTGGGCGACAAGGGGGTTCCGATACGAGGCATGAGGCTTTCCTTCACGTTGCAGTTTGAAAATAGAGGGTGATTAAACAGGCTTGCTGGTTTCAGTCAGCAGGCCGCTGGCGCGCGCACGTTGCAGGCAATAACCGAGCACCAGGCGGCGCTCGGCATTGTCCATTCGGCCCCAGCGGGTAATTTCGTCGGCGGTGCGTTGGCAGCCGGTGCAGACGTCATCGTCATCCAGCGCGCACACGCTCACACAGGGGAGCGCACCGGGCGTTCGGCATCCATCAATCGTCCTGCTCCGCCAAGTCGCGGGCGTAGCGCTGCGAATTATGAACGTAGTGGGCGGCGCTGGCTTCGAGCATTTTCTTTTGCGCGTCGTTGAGTTCACGCACCACTTTGCCGGGCGAGCCCATGACCAGCGAGCCATCGGGAATTTCCTTGCCTTCGCCGATCAGCGAGTTGGCGCCAATCGATGCAGTACTTGCCGATTTTGGCGCCGTTGAGAATCACCGCGTTAATGCCGATCAGGCTGTAATCGCCGACGGTGCAGCCGTGCAGCATGGCGTTATGGCCGATGGTAACGCCGGTGCCGATGTTCAGCGGAAAGCCCATGTCGGTGTGCATCACGGTGCCGTCTTGCACGTTGCTGTTCTGGCCGATGTGAATCAACTCGTTGTCACCGCGTAGCACGGCGTTGAACCACACGCTGGCGCCGGGCTCTAGCTTGACCTTGCCGACCAGCGTCGCGTTGGGCGCGACCCAGCTCTCGGGGTGGGTTTCGACACTCGACTGTCCCAAGCGGTATTTCATAAACGGTTCCTCACGGCGGCTTTTATAGCGGACGGCTCAGCTCAGGCTGATGTAATGCTCTGGCGGTTGGTGCAGGAAATATCGGCGTCGTACAGCAGGTTGACCAGTTCGACCACCATGATCGCCGTCAGCCCCCAGATTTTGTACTCGCCGTAGCGGTAGCTCGGCACGTACCAGTCCCGGCCGCGGTAGTCGATGCGGTGGGTGACTTCACGGGGATCGCTGCGGAAAAACTCCAGCGGCACGCTGAACACAGAGGCGATTTCGCCATCGTTGGCCTGGTACTCGACGAAGTCCGGCACCACGCCCACATAAGGGGTGACCTGAATGCCGTGGCGCGAAACCAGGCTACTCAGGGGGCCGATAATTTCGACCAGACCCGGCGGCAGGCCGATTTCCTCTTGCGCTTCGCGCAGGGCGGTGGCGACCAGGTCGGCGTCTTCAGGATCACGACGGCCGCCCGGAAAGGCCACTTCGCCGCCGTGGGTCGACAGCCCACTGGCGCGCAGGGTGAGCACCAATTCGGGGGCATCGCTGCGGGTGATCGGCACCAGAACGGCGGCTTCAGGAAAGCTTCGGTCGGTGCCCAGAACGACTGGCTGGTAGTCGCGAACGCGCTGGAGCAACTCATCGAGCATGGGGAATTCTCGGTCTTTTGTTCTGCGGGGCATGATGGCATGAAAGCGCAAAGCTGCCCAAGCCCCGCACCGCCGACTGCTTGGCTTTGGCCGCCATGCCTTGCTCCTGACTGCGGGGCACGCGAAGATGCGCCACACAGCCGCAACCACGCCCAGGAGCCGGGATGAAATTTTGCAGCCAGTGCGGCAGCAGCGTGTCGCAACGAATTCCAGAAGGTGACGGCCGCATGCGTTACGTGTGCGACACCTGCCACACCATCCATTACCAAAACCCGCGCATCGTCGCCGGCTGCGTGCCGGTGTGGGGCAATCAGGTGTTGCTGTGCCGCCGCGCCATCGAGCCACGCCGAGGCTTCTGGACGCTACCGGCCGGCTTTATGGAAAACAGCGAAACCATGGCCGAAGCCGCCATGCGCGAAACCGAAGAAGAAGCCTGTGCCCGCGTGCGCGACCTGCAGTTGTATGCGCTGTACGACCTGCCGCACATCAGCCAGGTGTACGTGTTTTTCCGTGCCGAGCTGGCCGATCTGGATTTCGCCGTGGGCGAGGAAAGCCTGGAAGTGAAACTGTTCGATGAGGCCGACATCCCTTGGTCCGAGCTGGCTTTCCCGACGGTAGGCCGTACCTTAGAATGCTTTTTCGCCGACCGGGTCGCCCAACACTTCCCGGTGCGCAATGAGCCGCTAGAAGCTCTGCGCCCACACTTCGTCTCTGGTAAACAGAGCAGCGTCTGACCACACAACACTCGAGCCGCTTCGCGCGGCCCAACACCTGGAAACTGCACCAATGCGCTGGTTGTTAGCTGCCGTCTGCCTGTCGTTTGCGATGCTTTCGCACGCTTCCACCACCGTAACCCTGGACGGCAAAACCGTGGACAAGGTGCTGGTGATGAAAGCCGAACACAAACTTGTACTGATGAACCGCGGCGAAACGCTGAAGAGCTACCGCATCTCGCTGGGTAAAGCGCCCAAAGGTGCGAAGCAACGCGAAGGCGACCACAAAACCCCCGAAGGCTATTACTGGATCGACTGGCGCAAGCCCAGCGACAAGTACAACCTCTCCATGCACATTTCCTACCCCAACATCAAAGACCAGGCCAATGCGCGCCAGGCAGGCGTACCGCCAGGCGGCATGATCATGATTCACGGCACGCCCATTGATGAGGAATTTCCGGAGTGGTACTTCCATACCCTCGACTGGACCGAGGGCTGCATCGCCATGAAGAACGATGACATGCGTGAGGTATGGAATTTTGGTAAAGGACGGGACGTTGATCGAGATTCGGCCCTAATTCGCTGTACCGCTCTTTGTAGGAGAGGCTTCAGCCTCGATGCTTTTAAACATCGAAACATCGCGGCTCGCCGCTCCCACAGGGTTGTGACAGAGACCGAGAACAACAAAGGCGCCCGGAGGCGCGCTCTTTTGTATTCAGAAAACCAGGTCCGACAAGCGCCAGACCTCAAACGCCGGCGTCTCGTACGGATGCGCCTGGCGCAGTGCCTTCACCGCGTCATGTATCAACTCATCCGCCACTACCAATTCCACCTTCCATTCGGCCACGTGCTCCAGCCACGCCGGTCTGTCCGATGAATGCGTTACTGCCGGGCAGCGGGCGGAACTGTCCTTGGCCCAAGCCCTGCCAGCAGCAACTGTCGTAATTCCCTATGCGTCCTGCACCCGCTCCAAACACAGCATTCTTGACGACGTCCAGATGGGTTTCCGGAACGTAAAAACACAGCTTGTACATCGAGGTCTCCACGGAGCATTTACATGCTTTACCAATGCAGGAACCTGGCGCCAATTTCTCAACGCGCAGTGATGGCATATTGCCTTATTCCTGCGTAAGGGTGCAATTTCACAATGCTTGTTGGAGTGCCCAGAAGCGCCAAGTGTTCAGGCGGCGTGAGCCAACTCGTTTATGAACCCGACCAGAAGCGCCGCCATTTCGCTCGCCACGACGGTGCCGGTGGCGCATGGCTGCCATCGCAAAAGGGCAATTGCCGGGAACGCCCGCAGCGGCAAAGCAGCAGCGTTGCTCACGCTTGGCAGCGAAGACCAGCGCGTGCTCGCACGTCGAGGAGCAGTCAGGAGCTCGCACGTCGAGGAGCAGTCAGGGAGCTGGGCTGATTGGCCACAGGTGCACAACCGCAAGGTGGCGCCGGCCTGAAGCAAGCGCACCTCGGGAAGTGACGGGGAATTCTTCGTTAACACCAAGAGCAGGATTGCCCTGCTCCCGTTGTTCGCTCACGGCGGTGAACCTATCAGTTCACCCAGACGCGAGCATTGCGGAACATGCGCATCCAGGCGCCGTCTTCGTCCCACTCTTCGGGCTTCCACGAGTTCTGCACCGCACGGAACACGCGTTCCGGGTGCGGCATCATGATGGTCACGCGGCCGTCGCGGCTGGTAAGGCCGGTGATGCCACGCGGCGAACCGTTGGGGTTGGCCGGGTAGTTTTCGGTGACCTTGCCGTGGTTGTCGATAAAGCGCAGCGACACGCAGCCCGACAGATCCGCTTCCAGCAACGCCTCTTCGCTTTCGAATTCGGCATGGCCTTCACCGTGGGCGATGGCGATTGGCATACGCGAACCGGCCATGTCACGCAGGAAGATGGAGGCCGAATCCTGCACCTGCACCATTGCCACGCGCGCTTCGAATTGCTCGGAGCGGTTGCGCACAAAGTGCGGCCAGAACTCGCTGCCGGGCACCAGCTCGCGCAGGTTGGACATCATCTGGCAACCGTTGCACACGCCGAGGGTGAAGCTGTCTTTTGCGCTCGAAGAAAGCGCTAAACGCGTCACGGGCGCGGTTGTTGAACAGCACCGATTTGGCCCAGCCTTCGCCGGCACCCAGCACGTCGCCGTAAGAGAAACCGCCGCAGGCCACCAGGCCTTTGAACTCTTCCAGGCTAACGCGACCGGCAAGAATGTCGCTCATGTGCACGTCAATCGCGTTGAAGCCGGCGCGGTCGAAGGCAGCGGCCATTTCAACCTGACCGTTAACGCCCTGCTCGCGCAGCACCGCCACTTGCGGACGCACATTCTTCTTGATGTACGGCGCGGCGATGTCCTGGTTCACGTCGAAGCCCAGCTTCACGCTCAGGCCCGGGTTGGCTTCGTCCAGCAGCACGTCGTATTCCTGCTCGGCGCATTCGACGTTGTCGCGCAGACGCTGCACCTGATAGCTGGTCGCTGCCCACTCACGCTGCAACATGCGGCGCTCGCCGGTGAACACCGACTCACCGTTAAAGCTGATGTTCACTTCGGCATTGTTCAACGGCTGACCGACCACGGCCACGCAGTCGCCCAAACCGGCAGCGCTGAATTGCGCCAGCACTTCCGGGGTGGCGTCCTGGCGAACCTGAATCACCGCACCCAGTTCTTCGTTGAACAGCACGGCGGCGAGTTCTTCGCGGTTCGTGCGCCACGGTGTCGAGCACGATGTTCAAGCCACAGTGGCCGGCAAAGGCCATTTCCAGCACGCTGACCAACAGGCCACCGTCGGAACGGTCGTGGTAGGCAAGCAAGCTGCCGTCGGCGTTGAGGCCCTGGATCACGGCGAAGAAGGCTTTGAGGTCTTCGGCGTCATCGACGTCCGGCGCCTGGCGCCAACTGGCCGTAGACCTGGGCAAGAATCGAGGGCGCCCATGCGGTTCTGGCCGCGACCGAGGTCGATCAGAATCAGGTCGGTTTCGCCCTTGTCCATGCGCAGCTGCGGGGTCAGGGTTTTGCGAATATCCAGCACCGGCGCGAAGCCCGACACGATCAGCGACAGCGGCGAGGTCACGCTCTTGTCCGCGCCCTCTTCGCTCCAACGGGTTTTCATCGACATCGAGTCTTTGCCCACCGGAATGGTGATGCCCAGCTCCGGGCACAACTCCATGCCGACCGCTTTCACGGTGTCGTACAGACGGGCGTCTTCGCCTGGGTGGCCGGCAGCGGACATCCAGTTGGCCGACAGTTTGATGTCGGAAAGCTTGCCGATGCGCGCGGCCGCCAGGTTGGTCAGGGTTTCACCAATGGCCATGCGGCCGAGGCCGGCGCGTTGAGCAGGGCCAGCGGCGTGCGCTCGCCCATGGCCATGGCTTCACCGCTGTAAACGTCGAAGCTGGTGGCGGTAACGGCGCAGTCGGCCACCGGCACTTGCCACGGGCCGACCATCTGGTCGCGGGCAGCAGACCGTGCATGGTGCGGTCGCCGATGGTGACCAGGAAGCTTTTGCTGGCAACGGCCGGGTGATGCAGCACGCGCTCCACGGCTTCGCTGAGCTCGAGGCGGGCGGCGTTGAAATCATCGCCCAGCTCGGCTTCACGGGTGGCCGAACGGTGCATACGCGGGGCTTTGCCCAGCAGCACTTCGAGTGGCATGTCGACGGCGTTGTTGCCGAAGTGGCTGTCGGCAACGGTCAGTTGCGGTTCGGCCAGGGCCTCGCCGACTTACGGCAAACGGGCAGCGCTCGCGCTCGCAGATGGCTTTGAAAGTTTCAAAGTCGGCGGCGTCAACGGCCAGCACGTAGCGTTCTTGCGATTCGTTGCACCAGATCTCGTGCGAGGGCCATGCCCGGCTCGTCGTTCGGTACGGCGCGCAATTCGAATCGACCACCACGGCCGCCATCGTTCACCAATTCGGGGAAGGCGTTGGACAAACCGCCCGCGCCCACGTCGTGGATAAAGCTGATGGGGTTCTTGTCGCCCAACTGCCAGCAGCGGTCGATCACTTCCTGGCAACGGCGCTCATTTCCGGGTTTTCCCGTTGCACGGAGGCGAAGTCGAGGTCAGCCGAGCTGGCGCCGGTGGCCATCGACGAAGCGGCGCCGCCGCCCAGACCGATCAGCATGGCGGGGCCGCCGAGCACGATCAGTTTCGGGCCAACGGTAATTTCCGCTTTCTGCACGTGTTCAGCACGGATGTTGCCCATGCCGCCGGCGAGCATGATCGGCTTGTGGTAGCCGCGCACTTCTTCGCCGCGTGGGGTGGTGATGCTTTGTTCGAAGGTACGGAAATAACCGGTGAGTGCCGGACGACCGAATTCGTTGTTGAATGCAGCGCCGCCAGCGGGCCTTCGATCATGATGTCCAGCGGTAACGATGCGCTCAGGCTTGCCGTATGGGGTTTCCACGGCTACCGAAACCTGAATTTGCAGGTTGGACACGGTGAAACCGGTGAGGCCCGCTTTCGGTTTGGCGCCACGGCCGGTGGCGCCTTCGTCGCGAATTTCACCGCCCGAGCCGGTAGAGGCACCCGGGAACGGCGCGATGGCGGTCGGGTGGTTAGTGGGTTTCCACCTTCATCAGAATATGCACCGGCTCCTGCACCGCGCCGTATTGGCGGGTTTCAGGATTCGGGAAGAAACGCCAGGCTACCGAGCCTTCGATAACGGCGGCGTTGTCTTTATAAGCAGAAAGAACGCCTTCGCCGTGCATCTGGAAGGTGTTTTTGATCATGCCGAACAGGCTTTTCTTCGGCTTTCGCCGTCGATATCCCAACTGGCGTTGAAGATTTTGGCGACGGCAATGTTCGGAGTTGGCCTGGGCAAACATCATCAGTTCGATGTCGTGCGGGTTGCGACCCAGCTTTACAAACGCGTCGACCAGATAGTCGATTTCGTCGTCGGCCAGGGCCAAACCGAGGTCACTGTTGGCTTTTTCCAGCGCGGCGCGGCCACCGTTCAAGATGTCGACGGCGGTGAGCGGCTTGGGCTCGGCGTGGTTGAACAGACCGGCGGCCTGTTCCAGATCGCCGAGTACCAATTGGGTCATGCGGTCGTGCAAGGAAGCGGCGATCAGCTCGGCCTCGGCGTCGCTGAATTCGCCGGCTACGTAGTAGGCGATGCCGCGTTCCAGGCGCTGGATTTTCGCCAGGCCGCAGTTGCGTGCAATGTCGCTGGCTTTACTGGACCACGGGGAAATGGTGCCGAAACGCGGCAGCACCAGGAACAGACGACCGCTTGGCTCTTGCACCGGCACACTGGGGCCGTACTTGAGCAAGCGGGCGAGCACTTCCTCTTCGTCGCCGGTGAGCGGACCGGTCACCTCGGCAAAGTGGGCAAACTCGGCGTACACCGCAGTAACGGCGGGGACTTTGGCAGTCAGCTGGTCGAGTAACTTGCCGTGGCGGAAGGCAGAAAGGGCTGGAGCGCCGCGCAGGATCAACATCTCGGGGAAAGCCTCGGGAAGGGGGGTGCTTTGAGGCCGTGCATTCTAACGCAAACCTCCCGCCAAGGCACTCGCGACGGGGACCCAGTCGACAGTTTTGCGCTAGCAGAAGAGCGGCCCGGCTGTCGAGATATGGCGACTTCAGCGCTTTGCGTATACTCCGCCGATGCCTGCACACACCTCGCTGCACAAACGCCCCCAGAAATGGTTGGCGGCAGCCACTCTCCTGCTGTTGCTCTGCGGCTGCGGCGAGGCCTCAGCCGACAGCTCCTTGAGCGCATCCAAAAGGATGGCGTGCTGCGTGTGCTCACCCGTAACAGCCCCGCGACTTACTTTCAGGACCGCAACGGCGAGACCGGTTTCGAGTACGAGCTGGTCAAGCGTTTCGCCGACGACCTGGGCGTGGAACTGAAGATCGAGACCGCCGACAACCTCGATGAAATCTTCACCCGCCTCAACCAGGAAAACGGTCCGGCGTTGGCTGCGGCCGGTTTGGTCAGCAGCAAGGGGCGGATGAATCAGGCGCGCTTTTCTCAGTCGTACCTCGAAGTCACCCCGCAGATCATCTACCGCAACGGCGAGAACCGCCCGACTCGACCGGAAGATTTGCTCAACAAACGCATCATGGTGCTTAAAGGCAGCAGCCACGCTGAACAGCTCGCCACGCCTTAAAGGCCAATACCCCGAACTGAACTACGAAGAGTCGGACGCCGTGGAAATCGTCGACCTGCTGCGCATGGTCGACGAAGGCCAAATCGACCTGACGCTGGTGGATTCCAACGAGCTGGCAATGAACCAGGTGTATTTCCCCAACGTGCGCGTGGCCTTCGACTTCGGCGATGCCAACACCCTGGGCTGGGCGCTGCCGCCGGGCACCGACGACAGCCTGCTCAAGGAAGTGAATGCCTTTCTTGAGCGGGTGAAAATCAACGGCGTGCTGCAGCGTTTGAAAGACCGTTATTACGGCCATGTGGATATGCTGGGCTACGTCGGCGCTTATACCTTCGCCAAGCACCTGCAACAACTGAAGTTGCCGCGTTACGAGCAGCACTTTCGCCAGAACGGCAAAACCTATGAGTTGGACTGGCGTTTGCTTGCGGCCATCGGTTATCAGGAATCGTTGTGGCAACCCAACGCGACCTCGAAAACCGGCGTGCGCGGCCTGATGATGCTGACGCAAAACACCGCCGAGGCCATGGGTGTGTCCAACCGCCTGGACCCAAAACAGAGCATCAACGGCGGCAGCAAATATTTCGCCTCGATTCTGGAAAACCTCGCTCCCGAACTGACCGAGCCGGACCGCACCTGGTTTGCCCTGGCTGCCTACAACATCGGCATCGCTCACCTATGGCGACGCGCGCAAGCTGGCCGAAGCCGAAGGACTGGACCCGAATAAGTGGCTGAACGTGAAATCCATGCTGCCGCGTTTGTCGCAAAAGCAGTGGTACAGCAAAACCAAATACGGCTATGCGCCGAGGCGGCGAAACGGTGCACTTCGTGCAGAACATTCGCCGCTACTACGACATCCTCACCTGGGTGACGCAACCGCAACTGGAAGGCGGGCAGATGGCCGAAGGCAATCTGCATATTCCCAATATGAAAAGCCCAAGCAGGACGGTAACGGGCCGGCGGCGCTATAAACATGAGTGCTTTTGGAATGCCATCATCCTCGGGAACGCGGGGATGACGGATGATTGTTCTAAAGGGTTATTCGGCCTTCGCCCGCCGCCGTTTGAAAAACTCACTCAACACCGCGCTGCGCTCCTCCTGCCAACACCCCGCCCTCCACCATCACCCGATGGTTAAGAAAGATCTGGTCGAAGAATTTGCCTCGGCTCTGCACGGCACCGGCTTTCGGCTCGGTGGCGCCGAACACCACGCGGTGGATGCGCGCATGCACTAGCAACCCGGCGCACATGCTGCACGGTTCCGGCGCGACGTACAGCGTGCTGCCGGGCAGCCGGTAGTTTTCCACGGCAGCAGACGCCGCGCGGATGGCGACCATCTCGGCATGGGCGCTGGGGTCATGGGCAGTGATCGGGCAGTTGAAGCCGCGTCCGATCACTTCACCGTTCTGCACCAGCACCGCGCCCACCGGCACCTCGCCAAGGCTAGCGCCCTGTGCAGCGAGCGCCAGGGCTTGCGCATGGTGCGAGTCCTGGCTGCGGTCGATGATCTGCACTTTTCTCATGCCGTACCTAATCCATTTACTCGACGAGGATGGAAGCCATCAGCCCGGTTTCCATATGGTCGATCACGTGACAGTGGAACATCCACACGCCTGGATTATCGGCGACCAACGCCACCCGCGCATTTTCGTTCTTGCCGAGCAGATAGGTGTCGGTGAAGTACGGGATGATTTTCTTGCGGTCCGAACTCAGCACTTTGAAGCTCATGCCGTGCAGGTGAATCGGGTGTTGGTACTGGGCCATGTTGCGAAATTCGAGGATGTAGGTCTGCCCCAGCTTCATTTTGGCGATGGGCCGGTCGGCGCAGGTTTTGTCGTTGATATCCCAGGCCTTGCCGTTGATTTGCCAGAACGCCGGCGCGCGGCCGTTGGTGGTGACCGACACAGCGCCACCCACTCGAACTTGAAGTCGAGCACTTCGGCGTTGTGCAAATCCGGTTCCGGAATCGGGTTGGCCGGCAGTTGCGGCGGCCAGTCGCCAGCCACTTCGTCGCTCGGCGCCGAGCGGAACGTGGCCAGGCGCACCGGGCCGTTGCGCAGCGGCAGTTCAACGCCCGCCTCGGGCACTTTCAACGCCAGGCATACGCGCATACCAGGGCCGATCCAGTATTCCTTGCCGAACGGGCGCGGCTCGATCGGGTTGCCGTCCAACGCATATAAACGTGCATCAGCGCCTGGCAAGTTGAGGCGGTAGGTCACGGTGTTGTCGAGGTTGAAGATGCGCAACCGCACAATCTGCCCAGCCGGCAAATCGATAGTCGGCAAGTGCTCGGCATTGATCGTCGAGTAGCTGCCCGCCGTACCGCCGCGCGCGGCTTCACGGGGAATGCTAAACGGCGTGAACGCGCCTTCGGCATCGATGTGCCAGGTTTTCAAACTCAACGAACGCTCGTGCTTGAAGCCGGTCGGCTCGCGCTCTTCCACCACCAGCGGCCCGACCAGGCCGTGGCCCAATTGTTGGCTGCTCAACACATGGGGGTGGTACCAGAAATTGCCGGCGTCCTGGGTGCGGAACTGGTAGTCGAAGTACTCGCCCGGCAATACCGGCAGTTGCGACACATAGGGCACGCCGTCCATTTCCAACGGCAGGCGGATGCCATGCCAGTGAATGGTGGTGGGTTCGCTGAGTTTGTTGATAAAGCGCACCCGCAACCAATCGCCCTGACGGCTGCGCAGCTCAACGCCTGGCGCCGAACCGTTATAGGCCCAGGCCGGGGTTTTGTGACCGGCCACCAACTCCAAATCCATGGGCGCGGCGATCAATTCGTAATCATGGGTCGTGCTGCCCAGCGGCCGTCCAAGCCAATAACGTACTCCTCCGGCACCAAGGCCAACGGCGGTCAAACCGAGCAGGCCACCGAGAATTTGTCGACGTGTAAAAGACATGGGTACAGACACCTTTTGACGATAAGGGACTTCGCTGGCCCATCAGGAATTCGGGTAGTGGCCGGTCTCTGGTGGACCGGCTTCGAGAAGCGGATTGGCACGTAAGGCCGCCGCGCATTATGACCGAAGGCCGCCCTGGCCTGCATGCATCTGATCGCGTCCTCTGTGCTGCGAGCGCGAAAGCCCGCCTGGGCAAGGCGGGCTTTCGTCAGTGGACGAAGGCTAGAAAAGCCTGGCGCCGGGTTACCAGTTGTAGCTGGACCTTGGCGGTGATCTCGCGGCCGGGGTTGTAGAAGTTGGCAGTACCAGAACCTACTACGTGCTGCTCATCCAGCAGGTTGCTGACGTTGAGGGCCAGATCGGTGCCTTTGTAGATTTTGTAGTTGAGGGCGGCGTCGAAGAGGGTTTCGCCGTCCGTTTTGCCGAGGTTCTCGTTAGTGAAGTTGTACGACCCTAGATAACGAGCACCGAACCCCACACTAATGTCGGTAGCAGGAATGTCGTAGTAGCTCCAGAGCGAAGCAGAATGCTTCGGCGCAGTAGCAAGTTCATTACCTTTAATCGAGACCGTTCTGCCACCTTTGTCTACCTCGCCCTTAACAACTTCGGAATCAAGGTATGAGTAACCACCAACAAGGCTAACGTTTTCGGTCAGTTCGACTTTGGCCTCTAAGTCGAGGCCCCGCGCATGAGATTCACCAACGGTTTGCTGCTCAATCAAGCCACTGTCGAGCTGGACGGCACTGGACACGTTTTCCTGATTCAAATCGTAAACAGCGGCAGAGAAAAGCGCATTCATGCCCATCGGCGCATATTTAATTCCCACTTCGTACTGCTTGCCAGTTTCTGGATCCACCCCGGCCTCAGGTGGCGACACCGATTCCACCATGCTGACGTATGTAGAAAGCTCCTCGGAAACCACATAAGTCAAAGCCGTACGATAGGAGGTCTTGGCAATATCGTCGCTCTTGTCGAACGGACCGGTGTAAAGATTTACGCCCTTGCTGGAAAGCTCCATGAAGTCACGACGCACTCCTGCTGTAACGATCCAGCGTTCGAAGAACGACAGATTTTGCTGGAGAAATAGCGACTTGGTCGTGGCCTCGTCTTTCTGGACCAGATATGGCCGCGCGCTTCTCGCAACACCTGTGTAAACCGGATTGCTAACGTCTATTGGGCTAGCAGGGTCATAGACGGTCGTAGCATCAGTGGACGAGTCAAGGTACTCGACCCCAGCAAGCGTGCTGCTGTCGATATTCTCAAAGCGCGCATCGTATTGCAGCATCACGTTTCCGTTCAGCTGGTCGGTGTCCGTGTCGGTCCCAAATTTATAGCGCTGGATAGTGTTGCCCACGGTTGCCGAGGGATCGTCGTAAAGGAACACATAGCCAAAATCGTCGGTGAGCTCGGTGTAACGCAGATTGCTGCGCAGTACAAAACCATTGTCAAAGTCGTGAGTAATGTTGCTGCTCAGACTGGTGCGTTCCACATCATGAAAGTTGTAGCTAGGCTCGCCAAAAAACTCGTCTCGGTCATACTCTTTGTTCAGCGGGTAACCACCGCTGTTGGGCGAACTCTCGGTTTTCAGATGATCCAGAATCACGGTGGCCGAGGTGAATTGGGTAGGGGCCCAAGTCAGGCCACCCATGACCAATTCATCGTCGTCCTGGGAATGATCGTACTCGCGCTCGCCGTCCTGCTTCTTGGCGGTGAGGCGACCAGCCAATGTTTTGCTGTCGTTAAGAGCGTCGCCCACATCGACGCCGACTTCTTTGTGGTCGAACGAACCGTACGTTACGTAGCCTTGACCGAATGAATTGAAGCGCGGTTGTTTGCTCACAAAGTTTACCGAGCCACCCGCGTCTGCCGGGCCAAAAAGCGTGGAGTTGGCGCCACGGATAATTTCGATGCGCTCATAGGCAAACGGGTCTTCGCGCACGCCGCGCATGGAACTCAAGGTCAGCCCGTCGCGATAGGTTGTGGCCTGGAAACCACGAATCTGGAAGTAGTCGTTACGGTCATCACTACCGTAATAGTCGGTAATCACACCCGGTGTGTACTGCAGCGCTTCTTCGGTGGTGTTAACGCTGCGTTGTTCCATTTCCTTCTGCGTAACCACAGAAACAGAAGCCGGCGTGTTGAGGATGCTGGTGGCGACCTTGCCGCCTACCCACAACTCTTGTGCCACGACAGTCTGCGAATCATCGCCAGCGTCGGCATTGGCGTTCACGATGATCGGCGCAAGGCGATATGCATCGTCTTCGGTCGCCGCCGCCTCTTCGGCTTTCACACCGATCGGCGCTCCGGCCAATGGCACACAAAGCATCACGGCAGCCGCCGTGCGCTGCTTGGCCGAGCGGCCGTTCACAAACCCCGTTTTGTTTTTGCGCATGCTTGCGATCCTTGATCTTCAACAACGTCAGCCGAAGGAACTCAGTGCACCGCGAGCAAAGCGGCGCCATCCCAAAATTTTCGGAAGAGATTGTATTAGAAAATAACTCGCAAATGACAAAGATACGCAAACACAAACGAGAAAATATTTTCTTGAACGAAACGCGGGTTGCACGCCCACAAAAAAGCCCGCAGTTACGCGGGCTTTTCGCCGACCGTCCTTGGTCGGCAGCTAACCGAAAGAACCGTTATTCCCACTCAATCGTCGCAGGCGGCTTGCTCGACACGTCGTAGGTAACGCGCGAAATGCCTTCGATCTCGTTGATGATCCGGCCACTCACTGTTTCGAGCAGTTCGTAAGGCAGATGCGCCCAGCGGGCGGTCATGAAGTCGATGGTTTCCACGGCGCGCAACGCCACAACCCAGGCGTAACGGCGACCATCACCCACCACGCCGACCGATTTCACCGGCTGGAATACAACGAAGGCCTGGCTGACTTTGTGGTACCAGTCGGCTTTGCGCAGTTCTTCGATAAAGATATGGTCGGCGCGGCGCAGCAGGTCGGCGTATTCCTTCTTCACTTCGCCGAGAATGCGCACGCCCAGGCCCGGGCCTGGGAAGTGGGTGGCGGTACACCATGTCGTACGGCAGGCCCAGTTCCAGGCCGAGACGGCGCACTTCATCTTTGAACAGTTCGCGCAGCGGCTCGACCAACTTCAGGTTCATTTCTTCTGGCAGGCCGCCCACGTTGTGGTGCGACTTGATCACGTGGGCCTTGCCGCTTTTGGCGCCAGCCGATTCGATCACGTCCGGGTAAATGGTGCCCTGGGCGAGGTACTTGATGTTATCCAGCTTGTTGGACTCGGCATCGAATACGTCGATAAAGGTGCGGCCGATGATTTTGCGTTTCTTCTCGGGGTCCGCTTCGCCGGCCAAGTTGTTGAGGAACTGCTCTTCGGCATTGGCGCGAATCACTTTGACGCCCATGTTTTCAGCAAACATGGCCATCACTTGCTCGCCTTCATGCAGACGCAGCAGACCGTTGTCGACAAACACGCAGGTCAGCTGGTCGCCAATGGCTTTGTGCAGCAGGGCAGCTACAACGGACGAATCCACACCGCCAGACAAGCCGAGCAGCACGTTGTCCGTGCCGACCTGAGCGCGAACCTGGGCGATGGCGTCTTCGGCGATTTTCGACGGCGTCCACAGCGCTTCGCACTCGCAGATGTCGAGGATAAAGCGCGACAGAATGCGGCCGCCTTGCTTGGTGTGGGTCACTTCCGGGTGGAACTGCACGCCGTAGTAACGACGCTCGTCGCTGAACATGCCGGCAATCGGGCAGCTCGGGGTGCTGGCCAGAATGTGGAAGTCTTCGGGCATCTTGGTGACTTTGTCACCGTGGCTCATCCACACATCGAGGCCGAGCACGCCGTCGGCGTCGACGTGGTCTTCAATTCCGTCGAGCAGGCGGCTTTTGCCGACCACGTCGACACGGGCGTAACCGAATTCACGCAGCTCTGAACCTTCAACCTTGCCGCCCAGCTGCTCGGCCATGGTTTGCATGCCGTAGCAAATACCGAAAACCGGCACGCCAAGATCGAACACCGCTTGCGGGCAACGCGGGCTGTTGGCGACGTGCACCGACTCCGGGCCGCCAGCGAGAATCACACCCTTGGGCGCAAATTCGCGGATTGCATCTTCGTCCATGTCGAACGGATGCAATTCGCAGTACACGCCGATCTCGCGCACGCGGCGAGCAATCAGTTGGGTGTACTGAGAGCCGAAATCGAGGATCAGGATGCGGTGGGCGTGAATATCGAGGGCCATGATTCAGTCTCGTCTAATCAATCGGTAACAGTCGTGGTTCAGAAACAACTCGGGGCTGAATAGAACAGCCCCGGTTGCTTAACGATTTGCTTGAAGGCTCAACCTACGCGGTAGTTCGGCGCCTCTTTCGTGATCTGCACATCGTGCACGTGCGACTCGGCCATGCCCGCGCCGGTGATGCGCACGAACTCAGGCTCAGTACGCATCTGCTCGATGGTGGCGCAGCCGGTGTAGCCCATGGAGGCACGCAGGCCACCCATCAATTGATGGATGATGGCGGCCAGCGGGCCTTTGTACGGCACGCGGCCTTCGATGCCTTCGGGCACCAGCTTTTCAGCCCCGGCAGCGGAGTCCTGGAAGTAGCGGTCGGAGGAGCCCTGGGTCTGCGCCATGGCGCCCAGCGAGCCCATGCCGCGGTAGGCCTTGTAGGAACGGCCCTGGAACAGTTCGACTTCGCCTGGCGCTTCTTCAGTACCGGCGAACATCGAGCCCATCATCACGCAGGACGCACCGGCAACGATGGCTTTGGACAGGTCACCGGAGAAGCGGATGCCGCCGTCGGCAATCAACGGCACGCCGGTGCCTTCAAGGGCAGCAGCAACGTTGGAGACAGCGGAAATTTGTGGAACGCCAACACCAGCAACGATGCGGGTGGTGCAGATCGAGCCTGGGCCGATACCGACTTTCACCGCATCAGCGCCCGCTTCGGCCAATGCCTTGGCGGCGGCGCCGGTGGCGATATTGCCGCCAATAACCTGCACGTCCGGGAAGTTCTGTTTAACCCAACGCACGCGGTCGATCACGCCTTTGGAGTGACCGTGGGCGGTGTCGACCACCACCACGTCAACACCGGCAGCGACCAGCGCAGTCACGCGGTCAGCGGTGTCGGCGCCAGTGCCAACCGCCGCGCCGACGCGCAGACGACCTTGGTCATCTTTGCTGGCGAAGGGGTAAGCCTTGGCTTTTTCGATGTCGTTGACGGTCATCATGCCTTTAAGGTTGAAGGCTTCGTCGACGATCAGAACGCGCTCGATGCGGTGCTTGTGCAGCAGCTCGCGGGCTTCCTGTTTGTCGGCGCCTTCACGCACGGTGACCAGACGCTCTTTGGGCGTCATCACGTCGCGGACCTTGGCGTCCAGACGGCTTTCGAAACGCACGTCACGGGAAGTGACGATGCCGACCAGATCGCCGTTGTGCAGCACGGGCACACCGGAGATGTTGTTCTGGCGGGTAAGGTCGAACAGATCACGCACGGTGGCGTCGGCTTCGATGGTGATTGGATCTTTCACCACGCCGCTTTCGAAGCGCTTCACTTTGCGCACTTCGGCAGCTTGCTGCTCGATGGTCATGTTCTTGTGGATGATGCCGATGCCGCCTTCCTGCGCCATGGCAATGGCCAGACGGGATTCGGTAACGGTATCCATCGCTGCGGAAATCAGCGGAATGTTCAGTTCAATACCACGGGTCAGTCGAGTTTTGAGGCTGACGTCTTTAGGCAGAACTTCGGAATAACCTGGAATAAGAAGGACGTCGTCGAAGGTTAGAGCTTCTTGACTGATACGCAGCATGGCGGGGGCTCCCGGACGGGAAAATGGAAGCGCGCCATTATACCCACGCGGGTAGCTTGGCTCAATGCAAAAGGTGAATTAGATGAAGTGGGCTTTTCCAAAACAAACTCAACTGCTCTGCTCCCCCCTCCCGCGTGCGGGGAGAGGGCCCGGGGGTGAGGGCCAGCCGTCACGCAGATCAAAATCAACGGCCCCTCACCCTAGCCCCTCTCCCTAAGGGAGAGGGGACCGACTGCGGTGTCACTCCCAATCAACCACCACTTCCCGCACCCCAAACCGCAACCGCTCGCCAAACTCTTCTATAAAGGAAGGCTTGAACGCCGCCTCGCCCCAGTTATTGAAAATAAACCCCAGGTTGGAAAACCCGCACGGCTGCAAAAACAGAAACCCATTGATGTCATCTTCAAATCCGCACAGCGGGCAAGTGAAGTTGTCGCTGACCTTGGGCATCCACTCGTCCAGGCTGTCGAACAGCGCCTCGCCCACTTCCTTGCGGCACTGCGGGCAGCCGGCTTCTTCATGGAAGTTCTTCGTCGGCGTATAGATGCAGCGTTTGGTCACTACCTCCAAGCCATTCACCGGCTGGCCGAACGGCAAGCGGTCGGGATGCAAGACAACGCGTCTGGCGCCAGGAGCAATGGCGTAGGCCATGCGGTTGCCGGTGCGCCCGCAGGTGCTCAGTTCGGGCTCGACAATGTTGCGCTGCACCAGCCAACGCAGCATCAGCCGGGCCCGCGCCTCGTGGTTGGGAAAGGTGGAAATCTGTGGCACCAGAATGTGTTGTTGCTCAGCCATGCTCGGCCCCAAATACAAAACTGTGCAGTTTAACAGCCCGCGCCTTTGGCTCACGGCGCGTAAGCCTCTATCATGCCCGCCATGATCAAAGACCCGTTCCAACGCCTCGGCCTTGACCGCGAAGTGCTCACCGTCAGCCAACTCAACGGCCGCGCACGCGTGCTGCTGGAAGATGTGTTCAGCAATATCTGGGTCGAGGGCGAGATTTCCAACCTGGCCAAGCCTGCCTCCGGCCATGTGTATTTCACCCTTAAAGACAGCAATGCCCAGGTGCGTTGCGCGCTGTTCCGCCAGAACGCCGCCCGCGTACGCCAGGCCTTACGCGATGGCTTGGCCGTCAAGGTACGCGGCAAAGTTTCACTGTTCGAAGGCCGCGGTGATTACCAGCTGATTCTCGACAGCGTAGAGCCGGCCGGCGACGGCGCGCTGCGTCTGGCCTTCGAGGCATTGAAAGAAAAGCTCAGCAGCGAAGGCCTGTTCTCCGCCGAGAACAAAGTGCCCCTGCCCGCTCACCCGCAACGCATCGGCATCGTCAGCTCGCCGACCGGCGCGGTTATCCGCGACATCATCAGCGTGTTCAGCCGCCGCGCGCCGCACATTCAACTGACGCTGATCCCCACCGCCGTGCAGGGCCGCGAAGCCACCGGGCAAATTGTTCGTGCCTTGCAGCTCGCCGACCGGCGCGGCTTTGACGCCTTGATCCTGGCCCGAGGCGGCGGCTCGCTCGAAGACCTCTGGTGCTTCAATGAAGAAGTGGTAGCCCGCGCCATTGCCGCCTGCGAAACCCCGATCATCAGCGCCGTCGGCCATGAAACCGATGTATCGATCAGCGACTTCGTCGCCGACGTTCGCGCCCCCACGCCATCGGCCGCTGCGGAATTGCTGGCGCCCGACGCCAACGAGTTGGTGCAACGGCTGACCAGCCTGCACCGCCGCCTGGTGATGCGCATGCACAACCGCATCGAGCGCGAACGCCTGCGCCTGGACGGCATCAGCCGCCGCCTGCGCCACCCCGGCGAACGCCTGCGCCAGCAAGCACAACGGCTCGACGACCTGGACATGCGCCTGCGCCGCGCCTTCGTCACCCATCGGCAAAATTGCCAGGACCGGCTGATCCGCCTCGACATGCGCCTGGCCGCGCAACACCCCGGCCGCGCCCTGGCCTTATTGCGCCAACGCCTCGACGGCCTCAACGAACGGTTGCCACGCGCCATGCGCGAAGCTCTGAAAGACCGGCGCCAGCAGTTGCACAGCCAAGCGCAAACACTCAACGCCATCAGCCCGCTGGCAACGCTCGGCCGTGGCTACAGCATTTTGCTCGACGACAAAGGCCACGCCATTCGCAACGCCGCGCAAACCAAGCCCGGCCAACGCCTTAAAGCGCGCCTGGGCGAAGGCGAGCTCGACGTGCGCGTAGAAGATAACCACCTGACCCCGGTGACCTTGTCACTGCTGGACTGACTTCCCACTCTTTATTCAGGCTTGCCCATGCGCGCTGTGCTGTTCTGCTTGTTTTGCCTTGCCCTCCCCGCCCACGCCGACAGCTACATCACGCGCCTGCTGAATAAGCCGGTGCCCGGCGGCGTGGCGGTTGTCGACCTGGGCGCTGGCAACGGCACGCCATCCGCTACCTACCAAGGCAAGCCGGTGCTGGTAGTGAATGAACAAGGGCAGCGCTGGCTGGGGATTGTCGGCGTGCCGCTGACCAGCAAAGCCGGCGCGCAGAATGTGCTCGCCAAGGATGCCAGCGGCAGCCGCACGCTGACCTTTACCGTCGGAGCCAAGCGTTACGCCGAGCAACGCATCACCTTGAAAAACCAGCGCCAGGTCAACCCGAACCCGGCGGACCTCACGCGCATCGAGCGCGAACTGGCCGAGCAAACCCGCGCCTACCAAACTTTCAGTCCCGGCACGCCCAGCAACCTGCTGCTCGACAAACCGGTGAACGGCCCACTCTCCAGCCGCTTCGGCGTGCGCCGCTTTTTCAACGGCGAAGAACGCAACCCGCACTCCGGCCTCGACTTCGCGGTAGGCGCCGGCACGCCGATCAAAACCCCGGCGGCGGGCAAGGTCATTCTCATCGGCAACTATTTCTTTAACGGCAATACGGTATTTGTCGACCACGGCCAGGGCTTTATCAGCATGTTCTGCCATATGTCGAAAATCGACGCGAAGCTCGGCCAGGTGCTGGCGCGCGGCGGCGTGGTAGGCAAGGTCGGCGCCACTGGCCGGGCAACCGGGCCGCACATGCACTGGAATGTCAGCTTGAATGATGTACGCGTAGACCCCGCCATTTTCATCGGCAAGTTCGAGCCGTAAGCCCAACCCAACGCCTGCACAGGACGATGCACATGCAACAGCACTACGAAAACGCCGTGCAGTGGCTGGAACGCTTTCCTTATCTGTACAACCTGCTGGCCCTGGTGCTGCTGCTGTTTGCCGCGTGGCTGGCGAACTGGTTGATCAAGCGCGTGCTGGTGCGCGGCTTTTATCGAATGTTGCGCGCCACCCATTTGGGGCAGGACAAAGCCCTGGCGCGCTCGCACATCATTTCGCGCCTGGCCAACGTGGTGCCGGCGCTGATTCTGGCCAGCGGCATCGAGCTGATTCCCGACTTACCCAAAGGCGTCATCACCGTCACGCGCAACGTGTGCGGCGCGTTTATTGTGCTGACCCTCGCGCTGGCCGTGAGCGGCGCACTGACCCTGGCCAACTCGTTTTATGAGCGCCGCCCGGACGCGCATTTGCGGCCGATCAAGGGTTACTTCCAGATCGTCAAAATCGCCATCTACGTGATCGCCACGGTGCTGATGATCGCCACATTGGTCGACCGCTCGCCGCTGATTCTGCTCTCCGGCCTGGGCGCCATGGCCGCCGTGCTGATTCTGATATTCCAGGACACCCTGCTCTCGCTGGTGGCCAGCGTGCAGATTTCCTCGAACGACATCGTGCGCGTCGGCGACTGGATTGAAATGCCGCAACTGAACGCCGACGGCGATGTGATCGACATCGCCCTGCACACCATCAAGGTGCAGAACTGGGATAAAACCATCACCACGATTCCCACCAAACGCTTTATCACTGACTCGTTCAAAAACTGGCGCGGCATGCAGGAAGCCGGCGGGCGGCGGATCAAGCGCAGCCTGCATCTGGACCAGAACAGCGTGCACTTCCTCAACCCCGAGGAAATCGAGCATCTGCGTCAGTTCAAACTGCTGGCGCCGTACCTGAAAAGCAAAGAAAGCGAGCTGATGAGCTGGAACAGTCAGTTGGAGGAACCGCTGCGCGTGGCGGTGAACACCCGGCGCGTGACCAACATCGGCACCTTCCGCGCCTACGTCGAAAATTACCTGCGCCAGCACCAAGGCATCCGCCAGGACATGACCCTGCTGGTGCGTCAGATGGCGCCACTCGCCGACGGACTGCCCCTGGAGCTGTATTGCTTCACCAACACCACCGCCTGGGTGGCGTACGAGGCGATTCAGTCAGACATCTTTGACCACATGCTGGCGATTCTTCCGGAGTTTGGCTTGCGCGTGTTCCAGCACCCGAGCGGTGCGGATATGCGCGCCTACCAGGCCGCCATTAGCGAGGGGCCGGCGTCGTTGTAGCGACCTTGGCCCGCGACCATTAAGCCCCAGGCGAACGCGGCGATGTACTCGCGCAATATTTGCCAAACAAGGGTTCGTGTCGCACAACTTTATTTCGCCAATTGGCCCGCCGCGCTACAAATCACCAAATTTTTCGCACCGGTTGCCATATTCAACCCAAGTGAATAGGGTTAACGGCATGAAAACGCCCCATACCCTCATTCTGCTGCGCCAACACGCCTGCCTGTGCCTGGTCAGTCCGCGACTGCAAAGCTGACTGCTCACCTCGCCGCGCTACGCTGTTATAGAAATCAAATATCCCGGTCGGCCACCCTCATCTGGCCACGCTTCGTAAAGGAATTCGCCATGAGCATGCTCAAAAACCCGTCGCATAAATACCGCGCCTTCACCCCGATCAACATTCCCGACCGTACCTGGCCGAGCAAAGTGATCGACAAGGCGCCGATCTGGCTGAGCACCGACCTGCGCGATGGCAACCAGTCGCTTATCGAGCCGATGGATGCCGACAAAAAAATGCGCTTCTTCAAAACCCTGCTGGCCGTGGGTTTGAAGGAGATTGAAGTGGGCTTTCCGTCCGCCTCGCAAACCGACTTCGACTTCGTGCGTGAACTGATCGAAGGCGGCCATATTCCGGACGACGTGACCATTCAGGTGCTCACCCAGGCCCGCGAAGACCTGATCGAGCGCACCTTCGAATCGCTCAAAGGCGCCAAAAAAGCCATCGTTCACTACTACAACGCCTGCGCGCCGAGCTTTCGCCGCATCGTCTTCAACCAGGACAAGAACGGCGTAAAAGAAATTGCCGTGAACGCCGGCCAGATCATCAAGCGCCTGGCCGACGCAGCGCCTGAGACCCAGTGGGGTTTTGAGTACTCGCCGGAAGTGTTCAGCTCCACTGAAATCGATTTCTCGGTTGAGGTGTGCAACGCGGTGATCGCCGTGTTCCAGCCAACCCCGGCCAAGCCGCTGATTCTCAACCTGCCGGCAACCATCGAAAACGCCACGCCAAACAACTACGCCGACCAAATCGAATGGTTCTGCCGTCATGTGGATCGCCGTGACAGCGTGTTGATCAGCCTGCACACCCACAACGACCGTGGCACCGGCGTGGCCGCCACCGAGCTGGGCTTGATGGCCGGCGCCGACCGCGTGGAAGGCTGCCTGTTCGGCAACGGCGAGCGCACTGGCAACGTGTGCCTGGTGACTGTCGCCCTGAACCTGTACACCCAGGGCATCGACCCGCAGCTGGACTTCTCCGACATCGACACCGTGCGCAAGGTGGTTGAAGACTGCAACCAACTGCCCGTGCACCCGCGTCACCCGTACGTGGGCGACCTGGTGCACACCGCGTTCTCCGGCTCGCACCAGGACGCCATTCGTAAAGGTTTCGCCCAGCAGAAAGAAGACGGCGTGTGGGAAGTGCCGTACTTGCCAATCGACCCGGCCGACATCGGCCGCAGCTACGAGGCGGTGATTCGCGTCAACAGCCAGTCGGGCAAAGGCGGCATTACCTTCCTGCTCGAACAGGAATACGGCATCAGCTTGCCGCGCCGTATGCAGATCGAATTCAGCCAGGTTGTGCAGAAAGAAACCGACCGCCTGGGCCTGGAAATGACGGCCGAGCAGATTTACAGCCTGTTGCAGAACGAATACCTGCAAGCCGCCAGCCCGTACGCCCTGAAAAGCCATCGTTTGCAGGAAGAGAACGGCATCTGCAACGTCGATGTCGACGTCAGTGTCAGCGGTGAATTGCGCCGCAAACACGGCACCGGCAAAGGGCCGCTGGAAGCACTGGTTGCCGCCTTGCCGCAGAACCTGGAGATCATCGACTACCACGAACACGCCATCGGCGCGGGCGCCAATGCCAAAGCGGCGGCGTATATCGAAGTGCGCCTGAACGGCGGGCGTCCGGTATTTGGGGTAGGCATTGACGAAAACATCACCACCGCCAGCTTCCGCGCCTTGTTCAGCGCGCTGAACCGAGCGTTGAAACAGGCCGAGGAAAGCTCGCAGGCGGCGTGAGTGGGTTGCGGTAGTTGGGAACGGGGCGCCTGGTGGGCGCCCTTTTTATGGCCTTTGGAAACTGCGAAACGAAGGACGGTGGGTGCAGCCGGGAGATGCGACGCTGGACTTAACGAGGTCCTCGCCCCCACCACCGTCACCCTCGCGAAGGCGGCGGTCCGACGATTCGGGGTCCAGTATCGTTCAGGAGAGCGGCGATCCATCCGAAAGCCTGGATCCCCGCCTTCGCGAGGATGACGGGGAATTGAGCTGAAAGGTACGTCCCTAGACTGACGAGGCCCCCTCCCCCGCCACCGTCACCCTCGCGCACGCGGGGTCCAGTATCGGTCAGGAAACCGGCGATCCATCCGAGACACTGGATCCCGAATCGTCGGACCGCCGCGTGCGCGAGGATGACGGTGGTTTGGGCCAGGTCTACCGCAAACCAACAAAAAGCCCCGCATTCCGCGGGGCTTTTTTTGTTACCTCAAATACGCTTACTGCCGCGCATTCAACTGCTGCTGAAGATTCTGCACCTGCGCCTGCAGCGTGCTGATGTTGCGGGTCATCTGCGCACGGAAGGCGTCGAACTCGCTGGTGTTGGCACTCGCCGCAGCCGGCCGGTTTTCCTGTTCGCTTTTTAGCACCAGCAAATCCTGCTCAAGCCGGCCAATCGCGACATTCGGGTTGCCCTGTTTTTTCAACGCGTCGATGTCAGCGCCAAGGCTTTTGAGCTGGGCGTCGATCTTGCTGGTGTCACCCTGCGCCGCTTTCAGCGCGGCCTGGTCGCTGGCCACGGTTTTCAGTTTGCTGTCGAACTGCGCGGTGGCGTCTTGCTGGGTTTTCAGGTCGGCGGCGACTTGCTCTACGCGCTTGCTCTGGTCGCCCTGCTTGCTGTTCAAGGTTTGCAGTTGCTTGGTCAAGTCGGCGACTTTGCTTTCCAGCCCTTTGACCTGCAAGCGCAAGGCTTCGCTGCCGCTGGTGACGTTGGACTCCGTGGCCACCACCTTGCCGGAAATATCCTGAATACGCCCGGCGGCGTCTTCGCTGATGCGGGCGAAGCTTTCTTGCGTGGCAACCAGTTGCTGGCTCATCAGCTCGATTTGCTGATGACTCCACCAGCCCAAGCCGCCAAACGCGATCATCAGGGCGGCGACCAATGTCCACAGCGGCGCCGTGCTAGGGCCTTTGATTTTGGCGGGCGGGCTTACATAGCCACGGTCCAGCGGCGCATGGCGGGCGTGGTCGTGGTGGTCGGCGGGAAAGTCGTGGTCGCGTGCGTCAGTGGTCAGGCTGGGAACGTTGTCCAGTTCATCGAGAGCGTCGTTACGCATGGGTCAACCTTTTGGGCACGCAGTGAATAATTGGAGCGACAGGGCGCGCAGTATACCGAGCGCAGCGGTGGTGCCCAATGGGGCATAACGCACCGCCGCCGCGCATGTAAAGCCGCCGAGACACCCATCGACCGCCTGCGGAGCGCGCAGTTCCTGGATTTGTGAACTGGTACAGCATTTGCTATGACCCTGATGCTCGCCAACGAGCGGCGGATAACCCCGCGCCAGATCGGCCCAAGCCGGCAAACGCGCGGGTTATTCAGTCCGGAAAACACTGCCCGACCAGCACACGTTTTCACACCCAGGCTCCGCTTCGGCCTTGGGTTAACGGGGGAAAATCGAATGGAACTGACTAAATCTGTACTCGATTGCATGCAAACACTGCGGCGCCGACTGCGTCAGGAACAACAGGTGGACGTGCGCCTCAGCCAGCCCGACGCCATCATGTGCATGTTGGTGGCCTGCGCGGCGTCCGATAACGAACAAACCCGCGAAATGGGCCACACGCTCAGTGAGCTGACCGACATCCGGCTCGCCCCGCCGGCACTCAGCGAAGCCGAACTGATCGCCAAGTACACGCGCTACGCCGGCCCGCTAAGAGGCTGACGGAACGCGCTTAGCGAGCGCCTTCGCCGACCACTTTCCACCAGGTGCAAAACTCGTCGAGCGCGGTCCAGATCGGGGTCTGGGGCGCGTAGTCGAGTTCGCGTCGGGCGCGGCTGATGTCGAGGGAAAAGTCTTTCGACATGACCGCCACGCCCAGGCGAAACAGGTTGGGCTGCGGCCGCCCCGGCAGTAACTTGCATACGGTTTCGTTCACCGTGGCGGCCGCATAGGCCAGGCCCACGGGCACGTGTTTGGTCACGGGCGGCAGGTCGAGCTGGCGTAACACGTAATTGACCACATCCCACAGCGGCACCGGTTCGCCATTGCTGATGTTGTACACCTTGCCCAACGCCGGCCCGCCCGCCAGCAGGCTGCTGAACAGCGCCTCGTTGAGGTTGTGCATGCTGGTGAAGTCGACACGATTGAGGCCGTTGCCGATGATCGCCAGGCGGCCCTTGCGCTGCATCTCGATCAAGCGCGGAAAGATGCTGGTGTCGCCTGCGCCGGTGACGAAGCGTGGACGCAGGGCGATCACTTCCAAACCGAATTCCTGCGCCGCCATCACCTCCTGTTCGGCGATGAATTTGGTTTCGCCGTAGTAGTCGACGAACTTCTTCGGCACCTGTTCTTCGGTGAGGCCGATGTGGGATTTGCCGTCGAAATACACCGAGGGCGAAGACAGGTGCACCAGTCGCCGCACCTTTTGGCCGAGGCAGGCTTCGATCACGTTTTGCGTCAGCACTACGTTGCCGTTGTAGAAATGCTCCCGCCGGCCCCAGGTGCCGACGGCGCCGGCACAGTGCACGACCATGTCCACGTCGTGGCAAAGGCTGCGCACCAGGCTCGGGTCGCTGAGGTCGCCCTGCACATATTCGGCGCCGCGCTTGATTAGGTGCTCTACCGCTTCCGGGCGGCGGCCGTTGATACGCACCGCCAACCCTTGCTCCAACGCAAAGCGGGCGAAGCGTCCGCCGATAAAGCCGCTCGCCCCGGTCACCAGAATCTTCATCGCCCACCGCCATGGTTTTTGTAATGGCGGTGACTGTAGCAAGCACAGCGTACCGGCGCTGTGACCTGTAGAGCCAAGATTCTGGCTTACCACCTACCCTGGCGCACCAGATCAACTGAGGCATCGCGCTGAGCGTCTGCTCCGGATTTCCGCGCTCAAGCTGCAGTGCTCCGAGTCCTCGGGCGGAAAGCTCAGACGCTCAAAGCCGAAGCAGGCGCTTTAGACCAAAGCCTTCCTCGCCCACTGTTTCCACTGCTTCAAAACCCCACAATCGAGAAAGGACGTAACCATGCATCAGAAAACCACTGCAGCTGACGACGACCAACCCGTGTTGACCCGGGGGGTCCTGGGAAAGCACATTTTTGGTGAACTCATGCAATTTATCAGCGCCCCGTCGGTGCTTACGTTCGATGGCAAACCGTACGACAACAGCCAGGCCGAGCACGAATATATGGCCATCAACATTGACCGGGACAACTACGGATACATGAAGGAACCAGAACAGGGCTTTAACACCACCTGGTTCAACCCTAGTGACCACGACCACGTGATGACCGACACCGACATCGCGTACGCCAAAAAGATTGCCGTAGTTTCCGGTCGCTGATCAGAACCATCGCCAAACACGCCTATTTAGGCGGAAATGGGCGCGCCGCTACGTACGTCCACACACGCGGGCGTACGCACGGCGCGCCCTAAATCTGGACCAGTATCTGGGAGGTGGCCTTCTGCAAGTGGCGGGTCATCTCGCCCAGCAACTCCCCGCCATTGCGCCAGTGGTGCCAGTACAGCGGCACGTCGATCAGCCGATCAGGTTGCAGCACCTGCAAGGCGCCGCGCTCCAGCAGTTCGGTCACTTGCAGTTCCGGCACCAGGCCCCAGCCCAACCCCGCTTCGGCCATGCGTATAAACCCTTCGGACGAGGGGCATAGGTGGTAAGCAAACGCGCCGTCCACGCCCTGGCTGGCGAGGTAGCGATGCTGAAGAAAATCGTCCGGGCCGAAGACAATAGCCGGCGCCTTGGCCAAGCCTGGCGCGGTAATACCGCCGCCGAAATGCCGGGCGATAAAAGCAGGGCTGGCCAAGGCGCGATAACGCATAGCCCCGAGCGCCAGGCTGCGGGCGCCGGCTACCGGTTTGTCGGTGGCGCACACGCAGGCCGCCACGTCGCCACCGCGCATGCGTTTCAGGCCAACTTCCTGATCTTCCACCACCAGTTCCAGCAACACCTGATGCTCGGCGCAGAACGCAGTCACCGCCTGCGCCCACCAGGTCGCCAGACTGTCGGCATTGAGCGCAATACGCAGCCGTTCAGGCGCCGCGCCTTCGTCAAGCGCCGGCACCTGGCCGGACAGGTCGCGCTCCAGCAAGCGCACCTGCTGCACATGGTTGAGCAAACGGCGGCCGATGTCGGTCGGCGCTGGCGGCGTGCCGCGCACCAGCACCGGCTGCCCGACCCGCGCTTCCAGCAGTTTGATGCGCTGCGACACCGCCGACTGCGACAGCCCCAGCACCTGCGCGGCGCGTTCAAAGCCGGCCTGTTCAACCACGGCGGCCAACGCGGCAAGAAGCTTGTAATCGAACATTATCGAATTTCCTAATAGGCGATCAGCAGGATTCGTTTTCCTTATACAACGCTGCCGCGCAGACTCGCCACACGAATCAGCATCAGGACTTCTCACTATGTGGCAGAGCTATCTCAACGGCCTTCTCGTGGCCGCCGGTTTGATCGTGGCGCTAGGCGCGCAGAACGCTTTCGTTCTGGCCCAAAGCCTGCGCCGCGAACACCACTTGCCGGTCGCCGCGCTGTGCGTGTTGTGTGATGCGGTGCTGGTGGTGGCCGGCGTTTTCGGCTTGGCCACCCTGCTGGCCCAAAGCCCGGTGCTACTGGCCGTGGCGCGCTGGGGTGGTGCGGCGTTTCTGTTGTGGTACGGGGTGAAAGCGCTGCGCCGCGCGTGCCAACCGCAAGCCTTGAATGAGGCGGCCAATGCCGGCCCGCGTTCACGCAAGGCGGTGTTGATGACGGCGCTGGCGGTGACGCTGCTCAATCCGCATGTGTACCTGGACACCGTCTTGCTGATCGGCTCGCTCGGCGCCCAGCAGGCAGCGCCTGGCGCTTACGCAGCCGGGGCGGCGAGTGCGTCGTTGTTGTGGTTCTTTACCTTGGCGTTGGGAGCGGCATGGATGGCGCCGTGGTTAGCGCGGCCGACGACCTGGCGGGTGCTGGATGTGTTGGTGGCAATCATGATGTTCGTCGTTGCAGGGCAACTAATAGCCGGTGCGTGAGTCCACCTACAGCGACACCCGCTTGCGCGACTGACGCAGCCGTCTGCAACACAGCTCTGGGCCGGGCTTAACCACACAGTTGCTGCGTGGTTATGCCACAGGCCCGGTGCTATGATCCGACCCCTGCGGCGCAAAGAGTACAAACTCCCCGTCGCATGTTTGGCCGCCCGTGATCGGCCTTGCGCCTATACCGCAACTGACCCTGATTAGGAGAATCACCCATGGCTTTCGAATTGCCTCCGCTGCCGTATGCCCACGACGCATTGCAGCCGCACATCTCCAAGGAAACCTTGGAATACCACCACGACAAACACCACAACACCTACGTCGTGAACCTGAACAACTTGGTGCCAGGCACCGAGTTCGAAGGCAAAACCCTGGAAGAAATCGTCAAGACCTCGTCGGGCGGCATCTTCAACAACGCAGCCCAGGTCTGGAACCACACCTTCTACTGGAACTGCCTGGCGCCTAACGCTGGCGGCCAACCGACTGGCGCTCTGGCCGATGCCATCAACGCAGCCTTCGGCTCGTTCGACAAATTCAAAGAAGAATTCAGCAAAACCTCGATCGGCACTTTCGGTTCCGGCTGGGGCTGGCTGGTGAAGAAACCTGACGGTTCCCTGGCTCTGGCCAGCACCATCGGCGCCGGCTGCCCGATCACCAGCGGCGACACCCCGCTGCTGACCTGCGATGTGTGGGAACACGCTTACTACATCGACTACCGCAACCTGCGTCCAAAATACGTAGAAGCGTTCTGGAACCTGGTTAACTGGGATTTCGTTGCGAAAAACTTCGCCTCTTAAGCCCAGCACCCGTTCTGAAAAAACCCGGCATTCGCCGGGTTTTTTTATTCGTGCTTCACAGCCTGCTTTGGTAGCGGTTTACGAGCGCGGGCCATTTATCGCAATCTCCACCCCTGACGGCGAGAAAAATGCTCAGCGGTCTAAAGTTGTGAAGAGCCCCGACCGACACAGTTCGAGCGCAACCGTGGCAGCTCAGCGCCTGGTTTGAAAAAGCGCTGGCGGCGCGACGCGCCTTCTTGATAATTTTTTCACTGTGATGGCCCTTTGACTGCTTCCTCACGATTGCTAATACTCCATCGGTATGACGCCTGTGGTCTCGAACAAGGAATGGTCATTTGAAGCTGGAACTCAAACACAGCCTGTCGCTGAAACTGCTCCGCGTGGTGCTGTTATCGGCGCTAGTGGTCGGGGTGCTGTTGAGCTGCGCGCAAATCATGTTCGACGTCTACAAGACGCGGCAGGCGATTGCCGATGACGCGCACCGCATCCTGGATATGTTTCGCGACCCTTCCACGCAAGCTGTCTACAGCCTAGACCGCGAGATGGGCATGCAGGTCATCGAGGGCCTGTTTCAAAACGAATCCGTACGCGTGGCCTCCATCGGCCATCCCAACGAGCCGATGCTCGCGGAAAAATCGCGCGAGCCAATGGTGCGCTCCACCCGCTGGCTGACCGACCCTATTCTTGGCGACGAAGCCACCTTCACCACCCAGTTGGTTGGCCGCGGCCCTTACAGCGAATACTACGGCGACCTCGCCATCACCCTCGACACCGCCCGCTACGGCCAGGACTTCATCACCAGCTCGGTGATCATTTTTGTCTCCGGCGTGCTGCGCGCACTGGCCATGGGGTTGGTTTTATATCTGGTCTACCACTGGCTGCTGACCAAGCCGCTGTCGAAAATTATCGAGCACCTCACCAACATCAACCCGGACCGCCCCAGCGAGCACAAGTTGCCCATGCTCAAGGGCAATGAGAAAAACGAGCTGGGGCTGTGGATCAACACGGCCAATCAGTTGCTCTCCTCCATCGAACGCAACACCCATTTACGCCGCGAAGCCGAAGACAGTTTGCTGCGCATGGCGCAGTACGACTTCCTCACCGGCCTGCCCAACCGCCAGCAATTGCAAACCCAGCTTGACCAGATTCTTGGCGATGCCGGGCGCCTTCAGCGTCGGGTCGCGGTGTTGTGCGTGGGCCTGGATGATTTCAAAGGCATCAACGAACAATTCAGCTACCAGACCGGCGACCAATTGCTGCTCGCTTTGTCTGATCGCCTGCGCAGCCACAGCGGCCGCCTCGGCGCCCTTGCCCGCTTAGGCGGCGACCAGTTCGCCCTGGTTCAGGCAGACATCGAACAACCCTACGAAGCCGCCGAACTGGCGCAAAGCGTGCTGGATGATCTGGAAGCGCCGTTCCTGCTCGACCAACAGGAAGTGATGCTGCGGGCCACCATTGGCATCACCCTGTTCCCGGAAGACGGCGACAGCACCGAGAAGCTGCTGCAAAAAGCCGAACAGACCATGACCCTGGCCAAGAGCCGCTCGCGCAACCGCTACCAGTTCTATATCGCCAGCGTCGACAGCGAAATGCGCCGCCGCCGCGAACTGGAAAAGGACCTGCGCGAAGCGCTGACCCAAGGCCAACTGCACCTGGTTTATCAGCCGCAGGTGGACTACCGCGACCACCGCATCGTCGGAGTCGAGGCGCTGCTGCGCTGGCAGCACCCGCAGCATGGCTTGGTGCCGCCAGACACCTTTATTCCGCTGGCCGAACAGAACGGCAGCATCATTCCAATTGGCGAATGGATTCTCGACCAGACCTGCCGCCAACTGCGCGAATGGCACGACCAAGGCTTCACCGACTTGCGCATGGCCATCAACCTGTCGACCGTGCAGCTGCACCACGCCGAGTTGCCACGCGTAGTCAACAACCTGATGCAGATGTACCGCCTGCCACCGCGCAGCCTGGAATTGGAAGTGACGGAAACCGGTCTGATGGAAGACATCACCACCGCCGCCCAGCACCTGCTCAGCCTGCGCCGCTCCGGCGCGCTGATCGCCATTGACGACTTCGGCACCGGCTATTCCTCGCTGAGCTACCTAAAAAGTCTGCCGCTGGACAAGATCAAAATCGACAAGAGCTTCGTGCAAGACCTGCTCGACGACGAAGACGACGCCACCATCGTGCGGGCCATTATTCAGCTGGGGAAAAGTCTCGGCATGCAGGTGATCGCCGAGGGCGTGGAGACGCTGGAACAAGAGGCCTACATCATTGCCCAGGGCTGCCACGAAGGTCAGGGCTACCTCTACAGCAAACCGCTGCCAGCGCGTGAGCTGACGCTGTTCCTCAAGCAATCGCGCAGAATTAGTGACGCCAGCATTACGCTTTGATGCGTGGCGTTTTTTGTTGGGCTCATCGGCGGATGAATGAATCTCGCAGTCTTCACTCCGTCATTCCCGCGTAGGCGGTGGTCCGACAATTCGGAATCCAGAATGTCCGGCGGACGCAGTTACCTGCCAAATTCTGGATCCCCGCCTTCGCGGGGATGACGGGAATACGGATGACGGGGATGACGGGGATGACGGGGATTGGCCGTCAGCCCTGATAATTCTGCAACAACCAGTTAATCGCCAACGCCCCCGCCAAACACACCACCACGCCCAATCCGGCCTGCCAATAAAACGTGCGGGCCAGTTCATCTTCCCCGGCATTGGAAAGAATGAACGGCTGCGACGTCTCGGGCTGGCCCATGAAATTGGTCGCGGGCCGTGAGCTGGTTTGCCGGTGCCGGTCTTCGGCTTCCAGCTGCGCAGCCAGGCGCACGCGGTTCCATTCCTGGTCGTCGAGCTGGCCGTCGGCGTTGCTGTCAAAGCGTTGCAACAAGCCGCTGAAATCCCCCTTCCACTCGCGAATCACCTCGCCCTGCGCAGCGTTAAGGTCCAGGCCCTGGCGTCCGCCGCCGGTGGTTTTGAAGTCGCCGATGGCGTACAGCAGCTGGCCCACATGCAGGCGTTCTTCGGTGTAACGGTACTGGTCGCTATGGCTGAAGAAGGCGAAGAAACCGGCCTTCGCCGGCCCCATCGGATGGCGAGTGCTGCCATACCAGACCTTGCGGGTTGAAGGCCGAACCTGCGCGCCGTTGGGGTCGATCAGGCATTCGCCGGTGCTGTCGGAGAGTTGCAGCCAGCCTTCACTGGTGCGGCTGTCGACCACGCTCCACGAGCGGGTTTTGCCATTGCTGCGCGACTCTTCCACCTTGATGCGCCACCACAAACACGGCGTGCCGGAAAGCGGCGCTATGGTTTGCGCCATGCCCGGCACCTCCTGCAACAGGCCATAAAATTCGACATAGCCTTGCGCGGCGGAGCGGATTTTCGAGGTCGGTGTGTCGAGCATGTGCCGCGCGGCGCTGAAGCGGCTCATGCACCACCAGGCGCCACCGCCGCACATGGCCACGGCGAAGCACATCAGAAAGCTGAACTGCTGAATGTCCACGATTCAGCGCTTAACCGAACAGTGCTTTGACGTTGACGTCGGCCTTTTCCGCATCGCTGAACACCAGCAAGTCGGCGGGCTTGAAGTTGAAGGCGCGGGCGACGATCACATCGGGAAATTGCTCGATGCGCACGTTGTTGATATTCGCCGCCTCGTTGTACAGCTCACGGCGATCGGCAATGCCGTTTTCCAGGCCGCTGATGCGCTGCTGCAAGAACTGGAAGCTCTCGTTGGCTTTGAGCTGCGGGTAGTTTTCCGCCAGGGCGAACAACTGGCCGAGGCCGGCGCGCAGACCACTTTCGGCTTGGCCAACGGCGCTCACATCACCACGCTCACGGGCCGTGCCCACGGCGTTGCGCGCGGCAATCACCTGCTCAAGCGTGGTGCGTTCGTGCTGCATGTATTGCTTACAGGTTTCCACCAGCTTGGGCAGTTCGTCGTGGCGCTGTTTGAGCAACACGTCAATGTTGGACCACGCCTTGGTCACCCCGTGCTTGACCCGCACCAGCGCGTTGTAAATCGACACCGCGTACACCGCGATAAAAAACAGCACCACCAAGGTCACAACGGCCGTCACGCTCATAGCAGGATCTCCCATCCAAGCAGCATTCACGATGCTGGCATTCTCAGCCACGAAGCCACCAACAAAGCAGAACTGGCGCACGCGTAAAAACAATAAATCGCGGCACAAGGCTTTGCACAAAATGAAAATCTTTCGCATTATGTGCGCGTTTTGCAGCCCAGACGCGCTGCGCAGTCACCCACCTCACGATGCAAAAGGACCTCGCCATGATTCGTATGCCTCTGGCTACCGCCAGTCTGCTGGCCATCGCTATTTCTCTCGCCGGCTGCGGCGATGACAAGAAAGAGCAAGCCACTCAAGCAGCCGCTCCTGCTGCCAGCACCGCCACCGCTCCTGCTGCCGCCGCTACTGGCAAAGTCGATGAGGCTGCGGCCAAAGCCGTCGTCAACCATTACGCTGACTTGGCGTTCGCTGTATTCAGCGACGCGGCCACCACCGGCCACGCCCTGCAAAAAGCCGTAGACGCGTTTATCGCCGCGCCGTCCGCCGCCACTCAGAAAGCCGCTCAAGACGCCTGGCTGGCCGCTCGCGTTCCGTACATGCAGAGCGAAGTGTTCCGTTTCGGCAACGCCGTGGTCGATGACTGGGAAGGTCAACTGAACGCCTGGCCGCTGGACGAAGGTCTGATCGACTACGTCGCCGCCGACACTCCGGCCGCTCAAGGCAACCCGGCCGCCACCGCCAACATCATCGCCAACAAAAGCATTCAGGTTGGCGACGACAAGATCGACGTCACCGAAATCACCGGCGAAAAACTGGCCAGCCTGAACGAGCTGGGCGGTTCTGAAGCCAACGTGGCTACCGGCTACCACGCCATCGAATTCCTGCTGTGGGGCCAAGACCTGCACGGCACCGGCCCAGGTGCTGGCGAGCGTCCGGCTACCGATTACGCCACTGGCAAAGACTGCACCCACGGCAACTGCGACCGTCGCGCCGAATACCTGAAAGCCGCTACCGCGCTGCTGGTTAAAGACCTCGACAGCATGGTTGAGCAGTGGAAAGCCGGCGTTGCCGACAACTACCGCGCCACGCTGGTGGCTGAAGCCCCGGAAAATGGCCTGCGCAAAATGCTCTTCGGCATGGGCAGCCTGTCGCTCGGCGAACTGGCTGGCGAGCGTATGAAAGTGGCGCTGGAAGCCAACTCCACCGAAGACGAACACGACTGCTTCAGCGACAACACCCACAACTCGCACTTCTACAACGGCAAAGGCATTCGCAACGTCTACCTGGGCGAGTACAAGAAAGTCGACGGCACCACGCTGACCGGCCCAAGCCTGTCCTCGCTCGTGGCGAAAATCGACCCGGCCACCGACACCACCGCCAAAGACGACCTGGCCGCCACCGAAGCCAAGCTGCAAGTGATGGTCGACAGCGCCAACAAAGGCGTGCACTTCGACCAACTGATCGCTGCCGACAACGCGGCGGGCAACCAGATCGTGCGTGACGCGATCGCGGCCCTGGTGAAACAAACCGGCGCCATCGAGCAAGCCGCTGCCAAGCTGGGCATCAACGACCTCAAGCCTGACACCGCTGATCACACGTTCTAACCGCCACCGATCTGGCACCTGAACGTCAAACGGATGCGCCCAAAAAGCGCATCCGTTTTTTTATACCTCACGCTTGCCCCTGTAGGAGCGGCTTCAGCCGCGATGCTTTTAACCGACCCCGCGAAATCATGGTTGAACGCCTGCCACCAAAACCACCCGCCCTTCACATCTTTTTGACGCTGTGACAATTAACCTCCTCGGCAAACGCAAATCCCTCTTATTTGAAAGCGCCCTAGCTGCTAAGCTTGCGCGCTTGTTTTCGTGGTCTGGAACACCCCTTGATGCCTCGCGCGCGCCCTTCCCTGCTGCTTGCCCTGAGCGTGGTCACCTTTTGTGTGGCTGGCCTGAGCGCCTGCGATAAGTCGCCGCGCTTTACCGAGGCCGAGCCTGGCGAAGCGCTGTCTGGCGGTCAGGCCACGGTGGGCAAGCACAACCGCGACGCCTTCTCCCAACCCTCCGGCAACCTCACGCCCACTCGGCGTCTGGACTTCGCCGTAGGCAACAGTTTCTTCCGCAACCCGTGGGTCATCGCGCCGTCCACCACCATCGCCCGCGATGGCCTCGGCCCGCTGATGAACACCAACGCCTGCCAGAATTGCCACATCAAAGACGGGCGCGGCCATCCGCCGGTGGGCGACGACGTCAACGCTGTGTCGATGCTGGTGCGCGTGTCGCTGCCAGCGAGCGCCGAGCAAGCGGCGCTGATTGAAAAAGTCGGCGTGGTGCCGGAGCCGGTCTACGGCACGCAGCTGCAAGACATGTCGATTCCCGGCGTGGAGCCGGAAGCGCGCATTCGCGTCGACTACCAGACCCACCCGGTCGCGTTCAAAGACGGCACGCAAATCGAGCTGCGCCAACCGCAGCTGCAAATCAGCAACTGGGGCTACGGCCCGATCAGCGCCAACGCGCAGTTTTCCGCGCGCATTGCCCCGCCGATGATTGGTCTGGGCTTGCTTGAAGCGATTCCCGACGACGCCATTCTCGCCGGCGCCGCCGCGCAAAAAGCCGCCGACAACGGCATCGCCGGCCAGCCCAACCAAGTATGGGACGACGTGCAGCAGAAAACCGTGCTCGGCCGTTTCGGCTGGAAAGCCGGGCAGCCCTCGCTCAACCAACAGAACGTGCATGCGTTCTCCGCCGACATGGGCCTGACCACCACGCTGCGCCCTTTCGACGAATGCACGCCGGCGCAAACCGCCTGCAAAGCCGCGCCTGATGGCGGAATGCCGGAAGTCAGCGATCATTTGCTCAGTCAGGTGCTGTTCTACACGCGCAACCTCGGCGTGCCGGCGCGGCGCCAGGTAAACGACCCGCAGGTGCTGGCCGGCAAAAGCCTGTTCCACCAAGCCGGTTGCCAGCAGTGCCACACGCCGCAATTCACCACGCGCAGCGACGCGGCCGAACCGGAGCTGGCCAATCAGGTGATTCGCCCCTACACCGACCTGTTGCTGCATGACATGGGCCCCGGCCTCGCCGACAATCGCCCGGAATTCAACGCCAGCGGCAGCCAATGGCGCACGCCGCCGCTGTGGGGCATCGGCCTCACGCAAACGGTCAACGGCCACACCCAATTTCTGCACGACGGTCGCGCGCGCAACCTGCTGGAAGCCATTGTCTGGCACGGCGGCGAAGCGCAGGCCGCGCAACAGCAAGTTCTCGCTTACGATGCCGAACAGCGCGCTGCGCTGCTGGCGTTCCTGAATTCTCTGTAAGGAGCTTTTAGCCTCATGTTTGGGAAGAAGACGTTCCGCACCAAATTGCTCTTCAGCAGCATTGCCGCCCTCGCCCTGGGCGCCTGCTCGCCTACCGACCAGCAAGCGCAGATTTCCACCGCGCTGGCCAAGCAAGTGATTCTGCCCACCTACAGCCGCTGGGTTGAAGCCGACCGCGCGTTGGCCGCCAGCGCCCTGGCGTTCTGCTCCGGTAAGGCCGACGTGGAAAAAGCCCGTGCCGACTTCCTCGCGGCGCAAAAAGCCTGGGCTGAATTGCAGCCGCTGATGATCGGCCCGCTGGCCGAAGGCAACCGCGCCTGGCAGGTGCAGTTCTGGCCCGACAAGAAAGACCTGGTCGGCCGTCAGGTCGAGCAGTTGATCAAAGCGACGCCGAATATCGACGCCGCCGCCCTGGCCAAGTCCAGCGTCGTGGTGCAAGGCCTGTCGGCCTACGAATACATTCTTTACGACAGCAAGCTGGACCTCGCCGACGCCGAAACCAAAGCCCGTTATTGCCCGCTGCTCGAAGCCATCGGTCAACGTCAGCAAACCCTCGCCGAAGAAATCCTCGGCCGCTGGGACAGCAAGGACGGCATGGTCGACCAGCTGAGCAAATTCCCCAACCAGCGCTACGCCGACTCCCACGAAGCCATCGCCGAATTGCTGCGGGTGCAGGTCACCGGCCTCGACATGCTGAAGAAAAAACTCGGCGCGCCGCTGGGCCGGCAGACCAAAAATTTGCCGCAACCGTTCCAGGCTGAAGGCTGGCGCAGCAACACCTCGCTGAAAAGTATCGCTGCCAGCCTGGCCAGCGCCGAGAACCTCTGGAAAGGCGTCGACAACCACGGCATTCGTGGCCTGCTGCCGGATGAGCAAAAAGCCTTGGCGGAGAAAATTGACGCCGCCTATGTGGAATCCCGTCGCCAACTCGACGCTATGGACCGCCCGCTCACCGAACTGCTCGCCGACGAAGCCGGGCGCAAAGCCCTCAACGACTTCTACGACAGCCTCAACGTGGTTCACCGCCTGCACGAAAGCGAGCTGGCGAAAGCCCTCAACGTTCAACTCGGCTTCAACGCCAACGATGGTGACTAACATGCTCCGCCGTCATGTCCTGGGCCTCGGCAGCCTGCTGCTCGGTGCACTGACACTGGGCGGCTGGACCGTCAGCCGCAAAGGCCAAAACCCGCTGGTGCTGTCGGCGCGCGACGACAGCCATGGCAAACACTACGCCGTCGGCTATCGCCTCGACGGCACCCAGGTGTTCGCCACCGAAGTGGCGCAGCGCTGTCACGATGTGGTCGAGCACCCAAGCCAGCCGGTCGCCCTGTTCGTGGCGCGTCGGCCGGGCACCGAAAGCTACCTGATCGACCTGCGCGATGGCCGCCTGCTGCAAACCGTGCGCTCGCAACCGAACCGCCACTTCTACGGCCACGGCGTGTTCCATAAAAGTGGCGAGTGGCTGTACACCACCGACAACGACACCACCGATCCGGGTCGCGGCCTGCTCACCGTTTACCGCTACGACAACGGCCAGCTCCACCACAGCGGCGAGCTGAGCACCCACGGCCTGGGTCCGCATCAAGTGTCGTGGATGCCCGACGGCGAAACCTTCGTGATTGCCAACGGTGGCATCCGCACCGAAGCCGAAAGCCGCAAGGAAATGAACCTGCACGCCATGGAACCCAGCCTGGTGCTGCTCCAGCGCGACGGCACGCTGATCTCCAAGGAAACCCTGAGCCAGCAAATGAACAGCGTGCGTCACCTGGCCATTGCCAGCGACGGCACCATCTTGGCCGGCCAGCAATTTATGGGCGATTCCCATGAGCCGGCCGAGCTTCTGGCCATCAAGCGCCCGGGCCAACCGTTCCAGGCCTTTCCCATCGAAGCCGAACAACGCGACGCCATGGCCCAGTACACCGCCAGCGTGGCCGTGCACAGCGACCTGCGCCTGGTGGCGCTCACCGCACCGCGCGGCAATCGCTTCTTTATATGGGACCTGGACAGCGGCGCCGTGCGCCTGGATGCACCGCTGCCAGACTGCGCCGGCGTGGGCGCGGTGCAAGACGGCTTCGTCGTCACCTCCGGCCAGGGCCGCTGCCGCTTCTACGACTGCCGCAGCGCCAGCATCAGCCCGCAAGCACTGGATCTACCGGCAGGGCTTTGGGACAACCATCTACATCTGAAGACGGCCTGATCCTCTTTCGTTTCCAAGAATCGAGGCTAAAGCCTCTCCTACAGTTAAAACGCGGTCTCCGTAGGAGAGGCTTTAGCCTCGAGCTTTTAACTGGCAGCCGCGACCGCCCGTCATGGCCATCTGCCAGAATTTTCCTACAGACTTAAGTCCAAACTCTACAGCCGACTATATTCAAACAACACCTGTGCGCTCCGGGCCATTTAGCTCGGCGGACAGTTTTGGCGTGTCTGTCGTCATGAGCTACAGGGAAGTAAGACGCCTCGCATCTTGAGCGAACCGGTGTTTAGCCACCACTTTCCCGAGAGGCGTTTCCCTATGTTTTTACAAAACTCCCTGCGCGCGCAGATTCTTGCCCTGTTGGGCGGCAGCCTGCTGCTCACCGTGATCATTGCCCTGGCCTGCTTCAGCTTTCTGTCCGGCGGCATTCAGAACTACCGCGGGCTGCTCGACGGTCCGCTGCAAGAGTCGCAGCTGGTCGATCAGGCCAACCTCGAATTCAAATCCCAGGTTCAAGAGTGGAAAAACGTGCTGCTGCGCGGCAAAGACCCCGCAGCTCAAGACAAGTATTGGGGCCAGTTCGAAGAGCAGGAGCGCAAGGTTCAGAAGATTCTCGGCGACCTGATTGCCGAAACCGGCGATGACGTCGGGCTCAAAACCCAGGTAGAAAACCTGCGCACTGAGCATCAGGCGCTCGGCGCGTCGTACCGCAAAGGCAAAGCCGCGTTTGTTGCAGCCGACGCTGACCCGACTGCAGGCGACAAAGCCGTACAGGGCATCGACCGCGCCACCAGCGATCAAATGGGCGCGCTGGTCACTCAGTTGCATCAGCGCAGCGAAGAGCAGGCCGCTGCCATCAGCGCCAGTGCGGAACGCACCGTGTGGCTTGGCACAACCGTATTGCTGGGCGCCAGCGTGCTGATCGCCCTGCTCAGCCTGTGGCTGGTCAACCGCAACCTGATCACGCCGATCAAAAGCCTGATCGAACACATCGGCCGCCTCAGCCAAGGCAACTTCGGCCAGCGTGTAGACACCAGCCGCCGCGATGAACTGGGCAACCTGGCCGTGGCCGCCAACACCCTGCGCGACTTTCTCGCCGACACCTTCACCCGCCTGCAACGCAGCACCAGCGAACTGGACAGCGCCAGCGGCGAGTTGAACGCCATCGCCACGCTGATGGCTCAAGGCACCGCCGAACAGTTCTCGCGTACCGACCAGGTGGCCACGGCCATGCACGAGATGTCGGCCACCGCTCAGGAAGTGGCGCGTCACGCCGCCGAAGCCGCAGGTGCGGCCGATGATGCCGACCACTCGGCGCAGCAAGGCAGCACGGTGATGCAATCGACCATTCAGACCATCACCGCCATGAGCGGCGAAATCGCCAACACCGCCGAGGTTATTCGCCGCCTGGAAACCGACAGCGGCCGCATCGGCAAAGTGCTGGAAGTGATTCGCGGCATCGCTGATCAAACCAACCTGCTCGCGCTTAACGCCGCTATCGAAGCGGCACGCGCCGGTGAGGCGGGCCGTGGTTTCGCCGTGGTAGCAGACGAAGTGCGCACCCTGGCGCAACGCACCGCGCAGTCCACCGCCGAAATTCACCAGATCATCGACACCGTGCAAACCGGCGCGCTGAACGCGGTGAAGGCCATCGAAAACGGCCAGAGCCGCAGTGAAGCCGGCGTGCAGCAAGTGACCGAGGCCGGGCAAATGCTCGACCGCATCACCCAGGCCGTCGAAGCCATTCGCGACATGAACCGCCAGATCGCCACAGCGGCGGAAGAACAGACGTCGGTGGCCGAAGACATTTCACGCAACCTCACCGAAATCACCGCGATTGCCACCACCAACCAGGAAAACGTCGTGCGCACGGAAGCGGCGAGCGTGAACTTGAGAGGGTTGTCGGGGCAGTTGAGCGATGTGACGCAGCGGTTGAGCGCCTGATCGTTCGAGGCTAACGCCGCTCGCTTTTGATGGTTGTGGGAGCGGCTTTAGCCGCGATGCTTTTTAACCGTAAAGAGCATCGCGGCTAAAGCCGCTCCTACAGAATCTATGTCGCCCTATCCACCGCAATCATTTGCAAATGCCGGGTTTTGACTTGCCAGCAACAGTGGGTCTAAGGTACGCGCCTTGCCTATTCCACAGGCCCATTTTCCCTGCCAAGGAACCGGAATATGTTGCTCCGCCGCTTTATCATCACCTTCGTGGTGATGGCACTGGTTATTGCCGCGCTCGGCTATGGCTGGTGGACTCACCTGCAAACCCAAATCGCCCAATTCACCGCGCCCAAACCCGCCATCAGCATCTCCGCCGCTCGCAGCGGTGAGCTGCAATGGCAAAGCCGTCTGCCGGCCATCGGCACCCTCACTGCCCTGCAAGGCGTCGACCTGACGGTCGAGTCCAGCGGCACCGTGCGCGACGTGCTGTTCAAGTCCGGGCAGAAGGTCGAGCTGCACCAGCCCATCGTGCAACTCGACAGTGAGGTGGAAACCGCCACCCTGGCCACATCCGAAGCCGAACGCGGTCTGGCTCAGGTTGAATTCGAACGGGCCCGCAGCCTCGTCAGCCGGCAGGCGCTGTCCAAAAGCGAGTACGACCGCCTGGCGGCCGAACTGCAAAAATCCAACACCCGCGTCGCGCAGCTCAAAGCCATTCTGGCGAAGAAACGCATCGTCGCGCCGTTCGCCGGCACCATCGGTATCCGCCAGGTCGACGTGGGCGACTTTGTGTCCAGCGGCACCATCATCGCCACCCTGCAAGACGTCAGCAGCCTGTACGTCGACTTCTTCCTGCCGGAACAGTCGATACCGCAACTCAAGCTCGGCCAGCGCGTGCGTTTCGTGGTGGCGGCTTACCCGAAGGAAAGCTTCGAAGGCGAGATCAACGCCATCAACCCCAAGGTGGATAATCGCACCCGTAACGTGCAAATCCGCGCGGTACTGAGCAACCCGGACAGCAAGCTGCTGCCCGGCATGTTCGCCAACCTTGAAGTGCTGCTGCCCGACCAGGCCTTGCGCGTGGTGGTGCCGGAGACGGCCATCACCTACACGCTGTACGGCAACTCGGTGTACGTGGTGAATGTGAAGAAGGATGAGCAAGGCCAGGACGTGAAAGACGACAAAGGCCAGCCGTTCCTGCAAGTCGAGCGCCGCTTCGTGGAAACCGGCGAGCGCCGCGATGGCCAGGTGGTGATTCTCAAGGGCCTGCAAAAGGACGAACAAGTGGTGACCGCCGGCCAGCTCAAGCTGGATAACGGCGCCCACGTGACCATCGTCGACGACCAGGCACTCCTGAACAGCTCAGCCAGCCGCTAAAGCGCCGCTGGTTAAAGGAAGCACTTCATGGCTTTTACCGATCCCTTTATCCGTCGCCCGGTGCTGGCCACCGTGGTGAGTCTGCTGATCATCCTGCTTGGCTTCCAGGCATTCAGCAAACTGACCATCCGCCAATACCCGAAGATGGAAAACGCCCTGATCCAGGTGACCACCGCCTACCCCGGCGCCAACGCCGAGACGATTCAGGGCTATATCACCCAGCCGTTGCAGCAAGCCCTGGCCAGCGCCGAGGGCATCGATTACATGACCTCGGTGAGCCGCCAGAACTATTCGGTGATCTCGATTTACGCGCGCATCGGCTCCGACAGCGACCGCCTGTTTACCGAGCTGCTGGCCAAAGCCAACGAGGTGAAAAACCAGCTGCCGCAAAACGCCGAAGACCCGGTGTTGAGCAAGGAAGCGGCTGACGCCTCGGCGCTGATGTACGTGAGTTTCTACAGCGATGAGCTGAGCAACCCGCAGATCACCGACTACCTGTCGCGGGTGATCCAGCCCAAGCTCGCCACCTTGCCGGGTATGGCCGAAGCGGAAATTCTCGGCAACCAGGTATTCGCCATGCGTATCTGGCTGGACCCGGTCAAGCTCGCCGCCTACGGCATCACCACCCAGGAAGTGAACGACGCGGTCCGCAAAAATAACTTCCTCTCCGCCGCCGGTGAAACCAAAGGCGAGTACGTGGTCACCAGCGTCAACGCCACCACCGACCTGAAATCCACCGAAGCCTTCGCGGCTATTCCGGTGAAAATCGTTGGCGATAGTCGCGTGCTGTTGAAAGACATCGCCCGCGTGGAAATGGGCGCGGAAAACTACGACTCCATCAGTTCGTTCGATGGCACGCCGTCGGTGTATATCGGCATCAAGGCCACCCCCAGCGCTAACCCGCTGGAAGTGATCAAGCACGTGCGCGCGGCCATGCCGGAGCTGGAAGCGCAGCTGCCGCCGAACCTGAAAGTGTCTATCGCCTACGACGCCACGTTGTTTATTCAGGCGTCCATCGACGAGGTGGTGAAGACCTTGTTTGAAGCGGTGCTGATCGTGATCGTGGTGGTGTTCCTGTTCCTCGGCGCGTTCCGCTCGGTGCTGATCCCGGTGATCACCATTCCGTTGTCGATGATCGGCGTGATGTTCTTTATGCAACTGATGGGCTACTCCATCAACTTGCTGACTTTGCTGGCCATGGTGCTCGCTATCGGCCTGGTGGTGGACGACGCCATCGTGGTGGTGGAGAACATTCACCGACACATCGAGGACGGCAAAACACCGTTCAACGCGGCCATCGACGGCGCCCGTGAAATCGCCGTGCCGGTGATTTCCATGACCATCACCCTGGCCGCCGTTTACGCCCCCATCGGTTTCCTCGATGGCCTGACCGGCGCGCTGTTCAAGGAGTTCGCCCTGACACTGGCCGGTGCGGTGATCATCTCCGGCATCGTCGCCCTCACCCTGTCGCCGATGATGTGCTCCAAGCTGCTGCGCCACGAAGAAAACCCAAGCGGCCTGGCGCACAAACTCGACAGCATTTTCGACGGCCTGAAAGTGCGCTATCAACGCGTACTGCACGGCACGTTGAACACCCGCCCAGTGGTGATATTTGTCGCCATTGTGGTGCTGTGCCTGATCCCGATCATGCTGAAAATGATCAAAAGCGAACTGGCGCCGGACGAGGACCAGGGCATCGTGTTCATGATGGCCACGGCGCCGCAGCCGACCAACCTCAACTACCTCAACGCCTACACCCAGCAGTTCCCGAAAATCTTCAAGGAGTTCCCCGAGTACTACTCCTCGTTCCAGATCAACGGAATCAACGGCGTGCAGAGCGGCATCGGCGGCTTTTTGCTCAAGCCGTGGAGCGAGCGCTCGCGCACGCAGATGGAGTTGCTGCAAGACGTGCAAGGCAAGCTCGGGGAAATTCCTGGGTTGCAGATCTTCGGCTTCAACCTGCCCTCGTTGCCGGGCACCGGTGAAGGCTTGCCGTTCCAGTTTGTGGTGAACACGCCGAACGACTACGAGTCGCTGTTGCAGGTGACCGAGAAGATCAAAACGCGCGTGCAGGCATCCGGCAAGTTTGCTTTCCTCGACGTCGACCTGGCCTTCGACAAACCGGAAATCGTGGTGGATATCGACCGTTCCAAGGCGGCCCTGATGGGGGTCGACATGGAAGACCTGGGCGGCACGCTGTCCACGCTGCTGGGCGAAGGCGAAATCAACCGTTTCACCATCGACGGTCGCAGCTACAAAGTGATCGCCCAAGTGGAGCGCGCCTACCGCGACAATCCGGGCTGGCTGAACAACTACTACGTGAAGAACGGCAGCGGCCAAATGGTGCCCTTGTCGACCCTGATCACCGTGCACGACCGCGCCCGCCCTACCCAGCTCAACCAGTTCCAGCAGTTGAACTCGGCGATCATCCAGGGCTTCCCGATCGTCAGCATGGGCGAAGCCATCGACACCGTGCGCCAGATTGCCCAAGAAGAAGCGCCACGCGGGTTCGCCTTCGACTTTGCCGGTGCCTCGCGCCAATACGTGCAGGAAGGCAGCGCGTTGTACGTGACCTTCGCCCTGGCATTGGCGCTGATTTTCCTGGTGCTCGCCGCGCAGTTTGAGAGCTTCCGCGACCCGCTGGTGATTATGGTGACGGTGCCGCTGTCGATTTGCGGGGCGTTGATCCCGCTGTTTCTCGGCTACTCAAGCATGAACATCTACACCCAGGTCGGGTTGGTGACCTTGATTGGCCTGATCACCAAACACGGCATCCTGATCGTCGAATTCGCCAACCAATTGCGTCGCGAACAGGGCTTGTCCCGCCGCGCCGCCATTGAGGAAGCGGCGGCGATTCGTTTGCGTCCGGTGCTGATGACCACGGCAGCGATGGTGTTCGGCATGGTGCCGCTGATTCTCGCCACCGGCGCCGGCGCGGTCAGCCGCTTCGACATCGGCTTGGTGATTGCCACCGGCATGTCGGTGGGCACGCTATTCACCCTGTTCGTGTTGCCGTGCGTGTACAGCTTGCTGGCCAAGCCGGATGCCGAGGCGGTGGAAATTGAACACGGTCGACCCACCCATCCGGTTATTTCTTAACGTTTGAAGCCCCGCACCCGCGGGGCTTTTTTCGGCCGTGTTTACTGCCGCACCCGCGGCGACTAGCCACCGTCATTCCCGCGAAGGCGGCGGTCCGACGACTCGGAATCCAGAGTTTTTCAAGTTACGGTGTTCGACATGCGAGCCTGGATCCCCGCGTTCGCGAGGATGACGGAGGACTTGGTTTAGCCCACCGTCATTCCCACGAAGGCGACGGTCCGACGACTCGGAATCCAGAGTTTTTCAAGTTACGGCGTTCGACAGGCGAGCCTGGATCCCCGCGTTCGCGAGGATGACGGAGGATTTGGTTTAGCCCACCGTCATTCCCGCGAAGGCGGCGGTCCGACGACTCGGAATCCAGGTTTTTCAAGTTACGGCGTTCGACAGGCGAGCCTGGATCCCCGCGTTCGCGAGGATGACGGAGGACTTGGTTTAGCCCACCGTCACTCCCACGAAGGCGACGGTCCGACGACTCGGAATCCAGCGTTTTTCGGGCTACGGTGCTCGTCATTCTTCCCTGCGTTCTGCGGTTGGGCCACTATCGCCTTCGCGAGCGCGCTCGCTCCTACAGACCAAGAACAACAAAGGAAGCCCCCATGTCCAAAACCGTTTTGATCACCGGCTGCTCCAGCGGCATTGGCCGCGCCCTGGCAGATGCTTTCAAGGCGGCCGGCTTTCGCGTCTGGGCCACGGCGCGCAAGGCCAGCGATCTGGCGGCGTTGAACGCTGCCGGTTTCGATGCGGTGGAACTGGACGTCAACGACAGCGCCGCCGTTGCGCAATTGGCGGCGCGGCTTAGCGATGAAGTGGGCGGCCTGGATGTGCTGATCAATAATGCCGGCTATGGCGCCATGGGGCCGCTGCTGGATGGCGGCCGCGAGGCGTTGCAGCGCCAGTTCGATACCAATGTGTTTGCCCTCATTGACGTGACCCGCGCGCTGTTTCCGCTGTTGCGCCGCAGCCGTGGCGTGGTTGTGAACATCAGCAGCGTGTCAGGCGTTTTGGTGACGCCGTTCGCGGCCGCGTACTGCGCCTCGAAGGCGGCGGTGCATGCGTTGAGCAAAGGCTTGCGCATGGAGTTGGCGCCCTTTGGTGTGCGGGTGTTGGAAGTGCAGCCGGGCGCCATTGCGTCGAGCTTTGGCGCCAATGCCAGCCGCGAAGCTGAGCAGTTGATTGCCGAAGAATCGCCGTGGTGGCCGATTCGCGAGGGCATTCGCGCCCGGGCGCGCGCGTCACAAGACAACCCGACGCCGGCCAGCCACTTTGCCCGCGACGTATTGAGCGCCGTACAGCGCGCGGAGCCGCCGCGTTTGTTGCGCTTGGGCAACGGCAGCCGAGCGCTGCCCTTGCTCGCGCTGCTGCTGCCGCAAGGACTGATGGAGTGGGTGTTGAAGCGCAAGTTTGGCTTGGCGGGAAAGTTGTAATCCACCGGTGGCCGGGTGTTGGGCTTCGCTTCGCTCAACACCAGCCTACAAAGCGACTGGGGCGGTTGCGCCTTGGTACAACTTCACCTGATTGCGCCCGCTGTCCTTGGCCGCGTACATCGCCGCGTCGGCATTCTTGGTGAGCTGCACCTCGTCCTCGCCATGCTCGGGAAACAGGGCAATGCCGGTGCTGGATGACAGGCTCAACGGTTGCCCACAGCCCAAGTCGAACGGTTGATTCAGGGCTTCGCGAATTTTCTCGGCGACCACTAACGCATCGTTGTCACCGTCGATCACCGGCAGCAGCACCACAAACTCGTCGCCACCCATGCGCCCGACAATGTCCGACTCGCGCACGCAGTGTTGCAGCCGCTGCGCCACCACTTGCAGCAGGGTATCGCCGACATGGTGGCCAAGGGTGTCGTTGATGGGTTTGAAGCGGTCCAGGTCGATAAACATCAGCGCCAGCCGCGTGCGGTTGCGCCGAGCCTGGGCCAAGGCGTGGGTCAGGTGGTCGCTAAACAGCGCGCGGTTGGGCAGGCCGGTTAGTGCGTCATGCTCGGCCAGGTGGCGTAAACGGGTTTCGCTGGCGCGCAGTTCGCGGGTCATTTCCCGCGCCAGGGTCTGCGCGCGGGAATGGCCGGTGGTCAACATCCACGTCAGCACGGTTAGCAGCAGGCTCAGGGCCAGACCGGCGCCGGCGATCAGCCCAGAATTGTCTTTGCTGATGGGCCGGTCGCGTTGTTGCTCGCTGAGCATTTCCAGGGTCCAGGTTCGCCCTGCCACTTCCAGGTACTCGACCGCATCGCTGGGGCCGCTGGGGCTGCGCACACTGCCTTCGCTGGAGTCGAACAACAACGACGTCGGCGTGCGCTTCACGCCTTCGTGAATTTTGATGGCGATGGCGCTGGACTGCGGCCCGTACAAGCTGGCCATCAATTTGTTGATGCGCAGCGGCGCGACCACCCAACCGATCAGTGTCGCGCGGCGTTGTGCCTGATTAACGTGGGGTTGGCCTTTGGCGTACACCGGCAGAAACATCAGAAAGCCGGCTTTGCTTTGCGCATCGGCTTCGCTGGGAATCACCAGCTCGACCTTGCCGGTGATTTTCGCGTCGCCGGAATCGCGCGCCTGCTCCATGGCCATGCGGCGTTCGGGGTCGGCGAAGGGGTCGATCCCCAGCACCAGATGGCTGTTGCCAGACAGCATTTCCATCTGCACCACCGGCGCGTAGAACTCACGTTCTCCTTCTGGGCGCACCTGAAAGTCCGGCACGCCGCTGGCCCGCTGTTGGGCAATCAGCGCCGGCAAGGCCTCGCGGCTGCTCCATTGCACGAAACCGATGCCTTCCAGGCCGGCGTAGTCAACGCCCAGCTGCAGCGAGTCGAGGTAGGTTTTGAATTCTTCGCGACGCACCAGATCCGAAGCGGCGAACAGGCCCTGCACGCCGCGCAACACTTGTTCGTAGGCGGCGATGCGTTGGTCGATGGCGCTGGTGGCTTCACGCAGGTTGTAGTCGGCGGTTTCCAGACGGTCGAGCTGGGCGTTGCGTTGCTCGTGGTGCCAGAGCCAATAGGTAACGCCCAACGACACCAGCAGAATCAGCGGCGCCAGTAATTTATAGCGAAGGCCAAGGCGCGACATACTCAAAAATTAACCAGCGTGTGAGCCAATTCGGCCGGCAAGTATTTGGCGAAGATGCGCTCCACCGTGCCGTCAGCGCGCATGCCATCGACCAGCGCGCGCCACTGCGCCTGCTCCTCGGGTGACAGCGACTTCTTCGACATGATTAACCCGTGGGGCGTGGGTGCATCGCCGGTTTCCACCACGCGCGTCTGTTGGCGGATGTCATCGTTTTGCACCTGTGGGTAATCGAACGGCTCGATGATCATGCCTTGGATTTGATTGGCCATCAGCACTTCATACAACGGTTCCAGGCGGCTGGCGTGGCGCACGCGGCGCTGCGTGGTGAGCTGGTCCACCAAATTATTGGCCTTGGGGCTGTAGCGAAAACTGCGAATGATGCCGAGCTGCAGCGCCGGGTCGGCAGCGAAATCCGCCAGGGTTTGCACGCCGGCGTCCTGGCGAACCAGCAGGTAAAACTGGTCGGAGAAATACCAGGCGAAACTGGCGAAACGGTTTCGCTCCTCGTTGGCGATGCCCGACAGGCTGAAATCCAGCGCGCCTTGCTCGATCAACTGCCAGATGCGCGCGCGCGGCAACAGCGACACGGTGACGGTGCAGCCGCTGCGTTTTATCAACTCGTCGGCGAAGTCTTTATCGATGCCAGCGTCGGTGTCGGCTGAATACAGCAAGCCATGGTCATGCAACGCCAGCGTCATGGTGCGGGTGCAGGCAATCCCTGGCGCAGCCTGCGCCAGCGTTGGAGCCCCGAGAATGAGTGCACTCAGCACACTAATAAGAAACGGCCGCATCACACCCATAACCCCAAAAAACAGACGACACCATGCGTAAGGTTTTTCCTACTTATACGCCTGCCCGACCAAAAGAATAGGTCAGCCCAGGGCAACGCGTATGGCGCGCCGCTAATGGCTGTCCGAAAACGTCGCGAATAGACACGAAAACGCCCCGGAATCGGGGCGTTGAATGGCACGTTGCGCCGTTATTGCTGGGCGGTTTCAAGCTCTTTGGGCGGCTGTTTGGGCTTGATCAGGCTGAAGTCGATCAGCGATTTCTTGCTGCCGTACGGGTCGCCAATCATGCGCGGGCGTTCTTTGAACTGCGCGCTGACCAGGCTTTTGCTGGCGTCGAACTCATCAAAACTGAGGCCGGCCAGATCCGCCCAGGTGTGAATCAACTGCGAGCTGCTGTACGGCCGCTTGGTGTCGGCGATAAAGCTCCACTCGTGTCCTTCGCGCCATTTCGGCGAGGCCCAGACCATAAAGGGAATGGTGTACATCGGCGCGGTCGGTTTTGCCTCGTTGCGCCCCAGCACGTTGCCAGTGGGCGAGTCGAACACGTCTTCACCATGGTCGGAGAGGTACAGCAGAAAACCGTTGTCGTTTTTCTTGGCGTATTCACCGATCAGGCTCGACACCACGAAATCGTTGTACAGCACGGCATTGTCGTAACTGTTGTAGGTCGGCAGTTGGTCGTCACGCAGGCTGGCAGGCGCGCCCGAGCGGTCGGTGAATTTCTCGAACTCTGGCGGATAGCGGTACTGGTAACTCATGTGCGTGCCCAACAAGTGCACGACGATGAATTTCTTCGGCGCGTCTTCCTGCAACACCTTGGCGAACGGTGCCAACACATCACCGTCGTACTGGCGCGCGTTCTGGTTGCGGTTGTTGTTCAGGTACACCTGCTCGTCGGCCTGCTCGGAAAACGTGGTGAGCATGGTGTTGCGCTTGGTCATGGTCTGCTGGTTGGTAATCCAATAGGTCTTGAAGCCGGCCTGCTTCATGACGCTGACGATGGACGGCGTTTTCAGGTAAAGGTCCGGGCTCTCTTCATCGGCAAAGGTCAGCACCTGTTGTAAAGCTTCGATGGTGTAGGGGCGCGGGGTGACCACGTCGTCGAACACCAGCATGTCATTGCGCAGTTTGTCGAGATTGGGCGTGGTGTTGCGCGGGTAGCCGTACAGGCTCATACGCTGGCGGTTGGTCGATTCGCCGATCACCAGCACCAGAGTCGCCGGCTCGTTGCCAAGGCTGCTCTTGAGGTGTTTGAGCGGCGGAATCTTTGCCACGTCATTGAGCATGCCCTGCATGTTGCCCAACTGCTCACGGTATTGCCGATAGCCCAACACCAGTTGCCACGGCACCGCCGGTTCCAACTTGGCTTCGACTTTGAGCAAGGCATCGCCCAGGGTTTTCTCGCGCAGGCTTTGGCTGATCAGCGGATAACCGAGTGAACACAACAACATAAACGCAGCCGCCGCAAACGCTGGCTGGCCGGTCATTTCAATCGGCCGCACCCGGCGCCACAACACGTAGGCCACCACGGTGTGCACGACAAAGGCCGGCACCATCCACCAGGCGAAATATTGCGTCAGGTATTCGCTGCTCTCGGCCAGATTCGACTCGAACATGATGAAAATCACGCTCTGCGAAAACTCCTGCCCATAGATGAAAAAGTAACCCAGGCTCACCAACGACGCGGCCCACAGCAGCAGCCCGATCACACCGGCGATAACCCGCGTTTTTGCCGGGAACAGCAACACCGGCACCAGCCACAACGCGCTCATCAAGAACGCCTGGCGGAACCCGGTGAAACCGGACGTGCCGGTAAGTTGAATGAGCAACTGCGGAACGCAGGAGAAATACCAAAAAAATAGAAACAACCAGCCTATTCCGGCCCAGTCGATGCCCCACCCTTTGCCGCTTCGAACTTGCATATACCGCTGCTCCGCCAAAAACCCGGACATCCGCTGGAAAGAAACAATGCGTAGCGGAACGTAGGGCGAACACCGTACGGCAGGGGGTGTGAAAAAAATGTCAGATGTCGCGGACGAGCAGGCGAGACGCCGGCGGGGTTTGCAGGAAATCGCGGCTAAAGCCGCTCCTACAGATTTCGCGTTCTGTAGGAGCGGCTTTAGCCGCGATGCTTTTGACCTGGCCAGGTACCGCCAGCGGAGCTGTTTAAACCAGCCAGCCCAACGCCTTGGCCCTGGCGACGGCTTGCGTGCGGCGCTCGACGCCCAACTTGACGTTGATGCGCCGCGCGTGGGTTTTCACGGTGTGCAGCGAAATGTGCAGCCGATCGGCGATCTGCAGGTTGGAATAGCCTTGGGCAATCTGTTCCAAGACCATTTTCTCGCGCGCGCTCAGGGGCGATGTTTCCGCCGCCGCCTCGGCGCCCGCCCCCGCCTGACTCAGCAACAGCCGCAGTTCCAATGGCTCCGCCAACTGCGGCAGCACGTTTTCCAGCCACGGACCAAATTGCGCGTGCAGCGCCTGCAGGTCGGGACTCACGCCCTGCTGCTGCGCCGTTTCCAGGGCCAGCCGTAACATGGCCTCGGCGGGTTTTTCCAGGCCGTTCGCCAACAGCGCCTGCACCAGGCTGAATCGGCAGCGGTTGAGCAGGCTGCGGTAACCGCCGCGCTCGCAGTCATCACTCAGGGCTTGCAGCGCCTCCAATGCCGGGCGCACTTCGCCCAGTTGCAGGTCAGCCAGGGCCAATTGGTAGCGCAAGCGCGGGAGCAAATCGTAGAAACCCGACGGTGCCAGCAGGTCGCGCTCAAGGTAGCCGTCGAGCGTGGTTTGCAATACGGCGCGCGCCCGTTGCGCTTCGCCCTGGCGCAACCACAGCGCGCCTTGGGCCAGTTGCAGCACGCCGCGATAGCGCACTTCCGGCACGTGCTGCCATTGCATCAGCCGCTCGGCCTTGCGCAGCAGTTGGAACGCCAGGGTGAAGTCGTTGGCTTGGGCCGCCAATTCGGCGAGGCCGTGGTAGCCAAAAATAACGTAGGCGTCTTCGCAGGCTTCAGCGGCCTGCAAGCCGGCGTTATACGCCGCGTGAGCGGCCTCGGTTTGACCTTGGCTGGCGAACAGGCTAGCGCGCAGGAGCAACAGGCGCCCCATCACCGGACCCTGGCGCCCCGCCGCTTGCAGGTGTTGCAGGCACAGGTCGGCCAGCTCCAGCGCCGCTTGGGTGTCGCCCATGATGGTCAGTTGGTGCACGCGGTCGACGCTTAGCAGCGCTTCGAACAACACGCTGCCGTTCAAGCGCGCCAGCTTTAATCCTTCCTGAATGTACTCGTAGGCCTCATCGAGCAGGTGCTCGGCGAACGCCTGCTGGGCGAGCGCCTGATAGCACAGCGCGCGTTGCGACCACGCTTCGTCCGCCAACACCTCCAGCGCTTGCAACGAATGCTCGCGGGCGCTGCGCTGGCCGCGCTGGCGTTGCAGCACGCCTTGAATAGCCTGGTAATGGGCGAACAGTTGTTGCTGTTGCCGGGCCGTGGGTTGCGGAAAGAAACGGCCCAGGTCTTTAAGGCAATCGTCCACTTCATCCAGACGCGCGCAAATCAGCAGCGCCCAGGCTTGCAGGGTAATCAGCCGGGGGGTGCTGGAATACAAGCTGGCGGGCAACTCGTGCCGCCATTGCAGAAATTGCGCGACGCTTTGACCGACCAGCAACTGTTCCTGGCCGAAGCGCTGCAAGTAGTTGGCCGCCACGTCGGGCTGATTGGCAAACAGCGCGTGCTCGACGGCCGCGCGCACGTCGCCGTGGCTGGCAAACCATTGGCAGGCGCGCACGTGGGCCTGCGTGGGAGCGGGTGCCGAGCTTTGACGCTTGAGCACTGCCGCCAGCGGGCGCGACAGGCGGAACCATTCGCCGCAGCTGTCCATGCCCAGAAAAAACATCTGCCTAGCATGCAGTTCTTCAAACAGCTGCGCGCCGTTTTCATCCAGTACGTGCTCGCACAGCGCGGCGGAAAACCGCGGCATATGGGCAAGCACCGACAGCGCCCGCAGCAAGGTTGGCGACAAGCCGGAAAGCACTTCGCGCACGATGTATTCGTGCAGCAACGGCGTACCGGACGCCAAGCGTTCGGGCAGATTCTCGGCGGTGCCTTTGATCAGCAGCAGGCAAGCGCCGGCCACCCAGCCTTCGCTGTTGTGTAGCAATTGCGCGCGCAGTTCGGCGGGCAGATCGAGGTGGTGTTGCTCCAGCAAACCGTTTAGTTCGGGTTCTTCCAAGGCCAGCGCCGAGGCGTCCAGTTCCAGCAAGTCACCCTGCAGCATCAGGCGCGGCAGGTTCCAGGCTGGGCGCCGGCGCCCGCCGATCCACCAACGCAAGGTGTGCGGCGCCTGTTCAAGCAGACGGTCGAGGCAGTCATCCAGCTCGGCGCAGGCTTCGCGCGGGTAGTCGTCGAGCACGATCCACAGCGGTTGCTCGATGCGGCTGAGCAGGCTGCACAACTCGTCGTAGGTGTCGCCCTCCTCCACGGCGCGACCCAGCGCTTTGGCCAGGCGGGCAAGCAGTTCGATAGGCGTGAGGGCGCGGCCGAGCAGGTCAAGCCACACCACTTGGGTGCCGACCGGCGCCTGGCGCACGCATTCGTTGAGCAACACGCTTTTACCAAAACCGGCCGGTGCGCAAATCAGCGCCAGGCGGCTGTCGCCGGCCAGCAGCGCCTGCACCAGACGCGGACGGGGAAAATGGGCCGCCGGCAAACGCGGCAGCGGACTGTCGGATAAACGCAGGGGGCGCGGTCCAATCGGGTGGACGTTATGCATGGTCGATGCCTCTGCTTTTTTTGTTTTTATTCAAGGTGAAACAAGGCCCGATCTTAACCACGCTTAGCTCGTAACGGGCGGCCAAATAAGAAAAAGGCGACCCGCGGGCCGCCTTATTCATACACCTGAGCAGTGCTCATTAAGCTGTGTGATGGACGCTCGTTGGGCTTCGCGGCGCTAGGCCTAACCTACGTCCAAATTGTTTCGAAGCTTAACGAACGCCAGCGTTACGCAGGGCTGCCGGGGTGTAGTCGGTGGCCGAGGTTTTGATGCCGTATTCAACCGAGTGTTTCTCTTCGTTCATCATGCCGATGGCCAGGTAACGGCCAGCGATGATGTCGTAGAGCGCTTCGAACGCATAACCCGGGGCCTGCGCCACGAACTGCTGGTACAGGAACGCTTCGCCTACGCGCCACAGTTGGCCACGGCCGTCATACATTTCCGAAGCGGCGATCTGCCAGGAGTCTTCGTCGACGTAGAACTTACGTTTGCCATAGATATTGCGCTCGCCGCTTTTCAGGGTCGCTTCCACTTCCCATACGCGGTGCAACTCGTAGCGGGCCAGGTCGGAATTGGTGTGGCCAGCTTTGAGGATGTCGGCGTATTTCACGTCCGGCGATTGCAGCTTGAAGTTGTTGTACGGGATGTACATTTCTTTCTTGCCGATCAACTTCCAGTCATAACGGTCAGGAGCACCGTTGAACATGTCGAAGTTGTCCGAGGTACGCAGACCGTCCGAGGCGGTGCCTGGGCCGTCATACGAAACCTGCGGTGCACGACGCACGCGACGCTGACCGGCGTTGTAGATCCACGCCATGCGCGGCTCGGCAACCTGGTCGAGGGAGTCGTGTACCAGCAGCACGTTACCGGCCAGACGCGCCGGCTCGGTCACTTGCTGTTTGAAGAACAACAGGGCGTTTTCGGCTTTGGCCGGATCCAGGCCAGGCATACCCGCCGGGAACGACACCTCGTCGGTGAAGTGCACCAGGGTGTAGCTGCCGTTGGTTTGCGGCGTGGCCTGCACGATGTTGCGGCGCAGGTTGCCACCGCGATAACGGGTGATGTGGTTCCAGATCACTTCCAGGCCGTTCTGCGGAATCGGGAACGCGTAGTAGCGGCTGTCGGTGAAGTTTTTCAGGCCGTTACCGCCTTCGAGCAACACCGTTTTTTCGGCGCTGATCTTGGCTGCTTTGTTGATTTCTTCCGGCACGGCGGTGGTGCGGTGAGTCGGGTAAACCGGCATTTTGTAAGTGTCGGGATAGCGCTTGAACATCGCCAGTTGGCCAGCCGAGAGCTTGGCTTTGTACTGGTCGGCGTTGGCGGCGGTAATCACGAACAAGGGCTTTTCGCCGGCAAACGGATCGCTGACGAAACCACCGCTGTTTACCGACGCGGCGTTCTTCGCCAGACCGCCGTTCCACTCCGGAATGCTGCCATCGGCATTACCCGCTTTCTCACCGCCCAGCGGCGTGAGCGTGGTGCCGAGCTTGGCCACGTCGGCGGCCGGTACGGCAGCCAACACGCTGCTGGCAAGCAGCGAAAGAGCCAGGGCACCCAACAGATTTTTCGTTGTTTTCATTGTTCTTGTAGTCCTCTGTTATTTCCGCAAGCAATTCTTAGAAGTTCACGCCAACGCTGGCTGCGAAGAAGTCGCGGTCAGTCATCGGATTGAACTCACCTCCAAAGAAATTGGTGTAGGACAGGCTCGCGGTATAGGTGTTGCGGTAATCAGCATCGAGACCAACGCTGACGGCTTTGGCACCTTCGTTGAACACACCGTTTGCGCCGTAACCGTCGACATCGTGCGACCAGGAGAGGTTCGGTTTCAGGTTTACACCGAGGAACGCGTCGTTGTAGTCGAGGATTGCGCGAGTACGGTAGCCCCAAGAGTTTTCGGTCACGAAACCGTGGCGGCCATAACGGCGCAATTGGGTCGGATCCATGGTGGTACCAAAGATCGAGTCGCGGCCGTAACGGAGGTCGTCGCGGCTTTCAAGATCAGACACGTGACTGAAGCCGACCTCGCCTACAACCGTTAAACGTTCAGCACCCAGCACTTGGTCGAAGAAGTGCGTGAAGGTGGTTTGCACCTGGCTGATTGGCTTGCGGTTATAACCATGGTTGTTGCCAGAGCCTGTGCTTTCCACCGGCGAAGCGGCCGGATCAAGGGTTTTCAACAAAGCACGAGTTACGTCGACAGTGTTGATCTGGACTGGGGCGTTCGGACGGAAGCTGAACTCACCCGCCCACGCAGTCCCGGTAGGCAACGTGGTGGAGAAGCTCACACCGTAAAGGCGGATATCTTCCGGGTATTCGAGATAATACTCACCGTTACCCAGCGCGGCGCTCTGCAGCACTGGGGAAGCGAAGGCACCTGGAACACCACTCAAAACCAGAGGCAAGCCAAACGCAGTGGTTACATTACCGGACTGTGTGCTCACGATTGGCGTACGGCTGTGGTAATTCATGAAGTAGGCGCCGTACTCGGTCTCGTCGCCCAGCCAGCGCAGCGCAACGCCGAACTGCCCTGAGTCACGTGCATCTTTGTCGCCGCCGCGAGGCACGATGATGCCCTCGCTGGTGTAGTCGAACCCAATTCCCAAAGCAGCCGCAGCTGGCTGGAATGCACCGATTGCTGGGTTACCTACGTTGTAGCCGGTATCACAGCCTTCTTGCACCACATCCGCAGCGAAGAACGTGCCGCAGTTGTCGAGCACGGTCTGATCCCACTCAAGCTGATAGAAACCCTCCACGCTCAGTTGGTCGGTCAGCGACTGCGACATGTAGAACATGTTTACCGGAATCAGACCTTCCTTGATCTCTGCACCAGGACGACGGAATGCAGAAACGTCCACCGGGTTGATGGAGTTGATGCCGTTCTGGATAAAGGTACTTTCACCCCAGCTCACGACCTGCTTACCGAGACGGACGTTACCCGGCTGATCGGCGATGGTGTAATTCTGGTAAACGAAGGCGTCGAGCAATTGGTAGCCCGACGATTTGGCCGCCATCTTGGCGTGGTCGTCATCGATGTCTTTGAAAAGACGGTTCTCGTCTTTCAGCTCGAAGTCGTACCAGTATTTGCCACGAAGGAACACGCCGGTGTCTTTGTATTTCAATTCAAGGTCATGGATGCCCTTGAAGATTTTCGAAAAAAGTCTCGCCGCGCTTGAAGTTTTGGCGACCGTCATCACCGGTCTGGGCGTAGCCACGACCGCCGTTGTTGATGCCGATAAAATCCTTGTTTGGTCGTTCGGTACCCCAGCTTGCGCCAAGGGAAAGGGCAGAGTCGAATTGGCCGTCGATCTCCCCAATATTGAAATTCACCGCGTGAGCCTGGGCGCAGGTGCCCAATGCGATCGCGATTGCCAGAGTCTTTGGCTGGAACAGTCCGGGCCTTTTTGTTGTTGTCATGCGGCTCTCCTAGTTGGTGAAACTGTGGTGCACCGTACTCAGCGGATGACACGCGGATAAGCGCACGAAGGTTTGATTCTTCGTGTCGCTCAAAAGGATGAATGCCCGCACCATGCGGTCATCACAGGGCACCAACACTGGAATGAATGGAGGGGCATTCGGCGAGGCGGGAACTTTTGCAGTTTGTAAGAAAACCAGCGCAAAACTTTGCCTTCGCCACAGACCCTGTAGGAGCGGCTTTAGCCGCGATGCTTTTCGCTCAAGCGCATCGCGGCTAAAGCCGCTCCTACAGGTAAGAAATTCGGGCGAAAAAAAACCGGCCACTTGGGCCGGTTTGTTTCGAAGGGCGGTGCTTACTTGCCGGCGTACTTTTGCAAATTCGCCATCATCGCTTGCAAGGCTTGCAGGCTGTCTTCGGGATGGCTGGCGCCTTCGAAGTCGCCGATTTCTTGCCAGTGGGCGGCAACGTCGTCAGCGGTGAAGCCGACTTTCGGATCAAAGCCCGCGCCGTTGCTGCGCTCCCAACGCACTTTGCCGATCCAGCCGCCGCCTACTTCGTAGAGGCCGGCGGTGTCTTGGCAGTTTTCGCTGCCGAGGTACACCACCAACGGGCTAACCAGTTCAGGCTTTAGTTGTTCGAACACTTGCTGGGGAATCAGCCCTTCGGTCATGCGCGTGCCGCCAGTTGGGGCAATGGCGTTGACGAAAATGTTGTTCTTGCGGCCTTCAATGGCCAGCGTGCGGGTCAGGCCGTACAGGCCGAGCTTGGCCATGCCGTAATTGGACTGGCCGAAGTTGCCGTAAATGCCCGAGGTGGACGAGGTGAAAATCACGCGACCGTAGTTCTGCTCACGCATGTGCGGCCAGGCGGCGCGGGTGACCTTATAGGCGCCGGCCACGTGCACTTGGTAAACCAGGTCCCAGTCGGCGTCTTCCATTTTGTGGAAGGTTTTGTCACGCAGGATGCCGGCGTTGTTGACCACAACGTCGATGCGGCCGAAGGCGTCGAGGGCGTTCTGCACGATCTTCTCGCCGTCGGTTACCGAGTCGTGGTTGGCCACGGCGGTGCCGCCGGCTTCAACGATTTCAGCCACTACGCGGTCTGCCGCCGAAGCGTTGGCGCCTTCACCGTGGGTGCTGCCGCCCAGGTCGTTGACCACCACTTTGGCGCCGGCTTTGGCGAATGCCAGGGCGTGCGCGCGGCCAATACCACCGCCAGCGCCGGTGACGATCACAACCTTGTCTTCAAAACGAACGGACTCGCTCATATCAAACTCCTGTGGCAGATAGCAGAACATGCGATGGCGCCGAGTGTCGCGGAGCGCGGCGGCGGCTACAAGAAAAGCGGCCGGGGCTGAATGGCGCGCAATAACGGTAGGGCATGATTCGCGCCGCTCACTGCCGCCCCGGCGCCGGTGCCGGACACGTCGGCGAGACGACGGCGGGCGTCTCCACGCGGGTGTAGCGATAGGTGACATCGCGGTCTGGCGCGCCGCCGGCAATGATCAGGAACATGCCGAAACTGCTGGTGTGCACCGTAGCGGCCAGTTGCTCGGGGGCGCTCAGTGCAAGCGTTACGTCACGCGCGTTATGGCCCCAGGCGATAAGCGGAATGCCGTTGAAGTCGCTGTCTGAAAATTGGTACTGAGTGCCGTCAAGGTGCCCGGCAATGCTGAGCTGCCCAACGCAGCGCCCTTCCCGATGCAGGCGCACGGTGAGCTGTTGGTCGGCGTCGATGTGCAATTGAACGAGGCCGGCGGTGGCCGGCGCATCGTTTACCGGAAAATTGGCGCGACTGGCCAACAGCGGCCAAAGCCCCGGCGCGAACTGTGGATTACCCAGCGGCTGCTGGGCATACCAGCCTTCAAATAGCGGCGCCTGCTCAGTGGGCGCGCTGCCTCGCGCAGCCGCCCAATAGAAGTGTCGCCGTGAACATCGCTGCCGTGCGCATATCGCCTCCCGCTAAAAGTCAGCGGCTAGGCTACCGCAGCTCCAGCGAGGGCGGCGCGAAATGCTTGGTAATGCTGCAACACTTCAGCAGGCGCCTCGGTTTGCGGGTAATGGCCGATGCCTTGCAGCAGCACGGTGTCCGGTTGCGGGATCAGCTCACGGTAGCGCGCCACCATGTGGGCGCCGGAGATCGGGTCCACGGCGCCATCGATTACCCGCAGCGGCAAACCGCCCTTCTGCATCGCCGCCACCCAACGGTCGCGCTGTTGCCGGCGCTCGGGGATGTAATGAATCAAACGATGCATCACCGCTGGCCCGTTGTTATGGGCGATCAGGCTGTAGAAGTCGTCCAGTTCCTGCTCGCTAGGCTGGGTGTTGGGCCCGAAGACCTTGGCGAAACTTTCCGCCAACTTTTGCCGACCAAACATCCGGCCGATCAGCGGCCCGAGCGGACTCAACAACAGCTTTTGCACCAGCACCGGGCGATGGGTTTCCGGGAACAAGCCGCCGTTAAGGAATACACACGAGGCCAGGCGAATGCGCCCTTCGTGGTGCCGCGCCACCAGCTCCTGCGCCACGCTGTCGCCGTAATCGTGAGCCAGCACGTGCACTGGCGCGTCGATGTTCAACTGGCGCAGCAGCGCCTGTTGGATATCGGCCTGTTGCACCAAGCGGTAATCGTGGCCTCGGGGCTTGGCCGAATCGCCAAAGCCGAGCATGTCGCAGGCGATCACCTGGTAGCGCTGAGCCAAGGTGTTCCACAGGTAATGCCAGTCCCAGCTGGCCGTGGGGAAACCGTGGATCAACAGCAACGGCTCGCCGCGCCCTGCCGTCCAATAGGCAATTTTGTGACTCTCAAAGGTCAGGCTCTTCGCCTGCGCGCGCCAGTCGCGCAGGGGAATGCCGGCGAGGGCCGGCGTCATCACGCGTGTAGCCCGGATTTTGTTGATCCAGTTTGCGCAACAGCGCCGGCCACGCCAGCGAGCCGCCCATGCCTTGGGAGGTTTTCATCACGCCCTGCACCATGGCTTTGGCGCCGTCGAGAATTTGCTGCGGAATGTGGATCAGCTCGGCGCCGCCGCTTTGCGCCATCACCTGCACTTCGCAAGCGCGCTGCAGGGTGAACATCATCAGGAACGCGTCGGCGATGCTCGACGAGCAGGTCATCAGGCCGTGATTGGGCAGAATCATGAAATTGCTGTCGCCCAGGTCCGCTTGTAGCCGCGCCTTCTCTTCGTGGTTCAGCGCCACACCTTCGTAGCCGTGATAGGACAGGCTCGACAGCACGAACAGCGACTGCTGTGACAGCGGCAGCAACCCTTGTTTCTGCGCCGACACGGCAATGCCGGCGGCGGTATGGGTGTGGATCACGCAGCCGACGTCGTGACGCACTTCGTGCACGGCGCTGTGGATGGTGTAGCCGGCCGGGTTGATTTCGTACGGGCTGTCCATTTTCTTCACGCCGTCGAGGTCAACCTTTACCAGGCTGGAGGCGGTGATCTCATGGAACATGAGGCCGAACGGGTTGATGAGGAATTCTTCGGTGCCCGGCACCTTGGCCGAGATGTGGGTGAAGATCAGGTCGTCCCAACCGTGCAGGGCGATAAGGCGGTAGCAGGCCGCGAGGTCGACACGGGCCTGCCACTCGGCGGCGGACACCTGGTCTTTGACGTTCGGTACGGATTTGATTTGCGCAGCGGTCACGGCGGTCACCTCGGTTGTTTTTGTTTTCAGTGCCGGTGAGTCTAGCGAGGGATGGCGGGGGCGGTAGTCGCTCTGGCAGCCAGCTTAGTGGCCTTGTGGGTCAGCGCGCGGAGCATGGGATTAAAAACCTCACCCCAACCCTCTCCCGCAAGCGGGCAGAGGGAGCCGACCGTGTATCGCGCGGCAAGCTGCGATTGGCTCCCCTCTCCCGCCTGCGGGAGAGGGGCTGGGGGTGAGGGAGTCTTGCGGGCTCAGGCCTTTAGCGCTTTCACAAACCCGGCCAACCACGGCTCGGCATCCGTCTCCGGCGTCACGCTCTCGCTGGCATCCAGGCGCAGCATGTCTTGCACTTCGCGAAGGCCCAACTCGGCGAACAGCTCACGCACTTGCTCACCGCCGCCACAGAAGGTGTCGCCATAGCTGGCGTCGCCCAAGGCAATCACGGCGCCCGGCAGGCCGCGCCAGTTCGGCAGTTCGTCGCGGATGGCGTAGTACAGCGGTTGCAGGTTGTCGGGCAGCTCGCCCATGCCGGTGGTGGACGTCACGCCCAGAAAGGCGTCGGGAGCAAACGCTTTGAGGTCATCCAGCGTGGCGCGTGGGTTGTGCCAGGTTTCGAAGCCAGCGGCCTTGAGCAACGTTTCAGCGTGGCGGGCCACTTCTTCAGCGGTGCCAAACACCGAGCCGGACAAGATCGCAACTTTCATTTATTCGCTCCGTTAGCAGGCTAAAAAAAACGCCGGGCATTATGCCTGAGCCGTGTCGCGATCGGTCTCGAACGTCGGTAAAAGACTGCGTAATAGACGCCTGCTCGCCGTTTGTCGGAAAGCCTGACGCTTTCACTAATAAAGCCTATACGGCGTTGTCCCACCACCGACGCATCTGGCTCATCTGATTGCCCTTCGTGTAGTACTGGAGCATCTGCCATGCAAGACCCCCGAATTCTTACGCGCGAGGAACTGGAGTTTCTACAGGACCTGCAAGGCGCTGCTCGCCCGAACGGCCCGATGCAAACCCCAAGTTTGCGCGTGGATGGCGGCACGCAGACCAAAGACCTGCTCACCCGCCTGGCGGCCAGCGACCAATTGACCATCGAAGCCCATTTCAACGGCGAGCGTGTGACGTTTCCGCTGCAACTGGTGGAAGACGAATTCCACAGCATGAGCCTGGAAATCGGCGCACCGCAGGTGATCGAGCAAGGCCCATCCGAGCGGCCGTGGCGCCTGAATATCGAACCGGCTGTCGAGCTGGTCGATGAACAGGGCAACCCAAGCGGCATGTGGCTGCACAGCCTTTCCACCACCGGTTTGCTGATGGAAGTTCGTCATCAAACGGTGCCGAACAGCTTTACGTTGTGGCTGCCGCAAGCCGGCGCTGAACCGCTTCGTTTGCAGGGCATTCTGGCGCGGCGCAGCAATCAGCGGCTGGTGGCGTACCGCCTGAGCGGGCGCAAAACCGAGCACAGCGAGCGGCTGCGTCAGTACATCTATCAACAGCATCGCCTGCTCAACCCGGTCGCCAAGGCGTCTGCCACCTGACGAGCTGCCCGCTCTAGTCCGCATCTTTGCTGGCAAATCACCCGGCAAACCCACTATTCTTCGCGCCATAACGCCCCGCCACCCTGGGGCGCTTTTTTGCCAAGGCTTTACCCAAGCGGCGGCACGGTTTTGAGGAGATACATAATGTCTGCTTCCCCCGTCACATTGATGGTGGCCCGCCGCGTGCCGCGCGAGCGCTACCAAGACTTCATGCTGTGGCTGCGTGAAGGTGAACAACTGGCCACCGACTTCCCCGGTTATCTAGGCTCTGGCGTGCTTGCCCCGCCGCCCGACGATGACGAATTCCAAATCGTATTCCGCTTCGCCGACGCCGAGCTGCTCGCCAGCTGGGAACACTCCGTTTCGCGCCGCGCCTGGCTGCAACGCGGTCAGGGACTGTTCGCACAGCCGCTGGAACACCGTGTACAGGGCATCGACGCCTGGTTCGGCAGCGCCAGTCGAAACGTCCCACGGTGGAAGCAAAGCGTGGCGATCTGGCTGGCGTTTTTTCCGGTGTCGCTGGCGTTCAATCTGATTTTTGGCGGGCTTCTGAGCGAGCTGCCGTTGGCCGTGCGCATTCTGCTCAGCACGCTGGCACTCACGCCGCTGATGACCTACTGGTTCATTCCCCTTTCCACTCGCCTGCTGGCGCCGTGGTTGCACAAGCGCAAGGCGCTGCCGGCGGTGACCTCGCAGGGTTTGGCCAGCGGCGCGAAGTGAGCACCGCGCCGCGTTTTGTGCCGGGAGGCAGACTGGGTTAACGTTGCCGGGCCTGTCTGCCAACGAGTTGCCCATGTCTGTTTCTGCCCCCATTCTGCTGACCGGTGCCGGCCAACGCGTCGGCCTGCATTGCGCCGAACGCCTTCTGGATGACGGCCACCCACTGATCATCACTTACCGCCAGGAACGCCCCAGCGTGCAGCGCTTGCGCGAGCGTGGCGCGGTGGCCATCCAGGCGGATTTCTCTAGCGAAGCTGGCATTCTGGCGTTTGTTGCCGCGCTGAAAAAACACACCACAAGCCTGCGCGCTATCGTGCATAACGCTTCGCAATGGCTGGCGGAAACGCCGGGCGATGAGGCGGCCATTTTTCAGCAGATGTTCAGCGTGCATATGCTCGCGCCGTATCTGATCAACCTGCATTGTGCCGACTTGCTGCGCCAGTCGACCCCGGCCGACATCGTGCACGTCAGCGATGACGTGACGCACAAAGGCAGCGCCAAACACCTGGCCTACTGCGCCAGCAAGGCGGGACTGGAAAGCCTGACGTTGTCGTTCGCCGCTAAGTACGCGCCGGCGATCAAGGTCAACGGCATCGCCCCGGCATTGATTCTGTTCAACGAGGGCGACGACGCCGAGTACCGCGCCAAAACCCTGGCCAAATCGGCGCTGGGTATCGAACCCGGCGCTCAGGTCATCTATCAAAGCCTGCGTTATCTGCTCGACAACCCCTACGTCACCGGCACCACCCTGAGCGTCAACGGCGGCCGGCATTTGAAGTAAGCAACCGATTCGATGGAGTACACCGCTATGCCGCGACTGGAGCCTGGAATGGCGCGCATCAAGGTCAAAGACCTGCGCCTGCGCACCTACATTGGAATCAAGCAGGAAGAAATCGATAACAAGCAGGACGTGTTGATCAACCTGACCATTCTTTACCCCGCAGTGGACGCGGTGCAGGTGAACGACATCGAGCACGCGCTGAACTACCGCACCATCACCAAAGCGATCATCGCCCACGTCGAAAACAACCGCTTCGCCCTACTCGAGCGTCTGACTCAGGAATTGCTCGACCTGGTGATGGCCCACCCGGCCGTGCGCTACGCCGAAGTGGAAGTCGACAAGCTGCATGCCCTGCGTTTTGCCGAGTCGGTGTCGATCACCCTCGCCGGCCACCGTTAACTCGTCTGTTTCTGCGCGCGCCCGCATTGAAGTGCGGGCGTGGCGCTTCTATCATCGCGCCGTTCCGCCCTTCACCCTTTCGCACGTTCTCGGAGTACGTTGCCATGACCGAGCAAGAACAGATCGAACTCGAAGCCGCCGCCTTTCGCCAATTGGTTCAGCACCTGCGCGACCGCACCGATGTACAAAACATCGAGCTGATGAATCTGGCCGGGTTCTGCCGCAACTGCCTGTCGAAGTGGTACAAGGCCGCCGCCGACGACGTGGGTTTGCCGGTGACCATCGATCAGGCGCGCGAAGAGGTGTACGGCATGCCGTACAGCGAGTGGAAAAGCAAATACCAGAAAGAAGCCAGCGGCGATCAGCAAGCGGCGTTCAACAAGGGTCACAAGTAATGTCACTGTCTGATTTTCGCGCCGCCTTGCGCAGCGACCAGCACCTGTTCGCCAGCACCCTGGCGTTCATCGCCGAGCATTACGACTACCAGCCCAGCGCCTTTGTGAACGGCAACCAGAACAACGCCAGCGGCCAGAACGAAGGCTCGTGCAAAATCCTCGGCCTGGCCTTGCTGGAGGGGTTGAATCTGGAAGAAACCCTGCGCGCTTTCGGTGAGCATTACCGCAGCGTGTTGGCGACGCCGACCGGCACTGACCACGGCAACATTCGCGCGTTGAAGGACACGGGCCTCGGCGGCGTGAATTTCGAGCAGCAACCGCTCAAGCGCAAGGCCTAGCGCGTCGCAGAAAATTCAATTGATGTAGCAAAACTCTTACATACATCACAGAAACATCCGTCTATTCTGCTCGCCGGTTCACCATGGACGGTGCCCTGCGGCAGCACGCCAGCGCCCCACCGTTCATTTCTGGATATGCACGGATGCAGCCTACCTCGATGCAACAAACCCTTGTGTGGAAACCCTGGCTCAACCCCGGCGTGGAAAACCTGCGTCTGCGTCAGGACGAGAACGGCATTCATGCCAGCAGCCACCTGATCCAGAGCGTGCGCGGCAACAGCATCGCTGCCACGTATGTGCTGGCCTTCGACCCAGATTGGCGCTTTCGCCGGCTATGGCTGAAGGTCGACAACCTCGGACAGCGCAGCCTGACCCTTGAGCGCGACGTTCACGGCGGCTGGACGCTCAGCGGCGAACCGCGCGACGACCTCAGCGACTGCCAGCACGTGATGCTCTCCACCACGCCGTTCACCCACACACCGATCTTGCAGCGCTGCGCGTTGGCGGTGGGGCAAAGCGAAGAGGTGCTAGTGGCCTTTGTCGACATGCTCACCTTCACCGTCCAACCGCGCCTGCAGCGCTATCAGTGCTTGCGCCAACAGGACGAGCAAACGCTCTACCGCTACGAAACAGCCGGCAAACAGAGCCGTGAATTGACCATGGACGGCCAGGTGTTTCTTAACAAAGCCAGCGAGCAATACCTGCGGCTGACGTCGAAGCTGGCGCTGGAATTGAATACCTGGGTTTGACGCGCAAAAAGCATCGCGGCTAAAGCCGCTCCTACAGAGTTGTGCGATCTGTGGGAGCGGCTTTAGCCGCGATTAGCCCAGCAAGCAATCAAGCCTTGGCCGCAACCCCAACCGCGTCGACCGACGACTCTGCCGACCAGCCTTTCAAGCGCTCAACACTCGCCCGATACGGCTTCAAGCCTTTGGCCAGCAACGCCACCGAGAACAGCACCGCCACGGTGGTGACGATCAGCAGCGAATACTTGAGGTCGTTGTCGTTGGCGAATACGTAGTCGGTCACCAAGGCCACCGCCGTTGGCCCCACGCCCAGGCCGATCAAGGTGATGACGAACAGGTAAATCGCCGACGCCTGGCCGCGCATGGAGTTGGGCATGATGTCTTGAATCGCAGCCGGGGCGACGCCAAAGGGCATGCTGAGGAAGAACACCGCAGGCGCCATCATCACCGAGGCGATATTGCCGGTGCTGGCCAGCGGGAACGCCAGCACGCAGGGCAATGCGCCGAGTGCGGCAATAAGGCCGACGCGCATGTTGCTGTCGGTACGGCCGCGCTTGCTCATCCAGTCCGCCAGGCGCCCGCCGAAGACGATGCCCAGGCAGCCGAACACCGCCACGATGCTGCCGTACACCACGCCCACATGGCCGGCGTCCCAGCCGTAGGTGCGGATGTAGAACGTGGGAATCCACGCGGCGCTGCCGTAGCCGGCGAAGGCCAGACCGGCAAAACCGAAGTTGTGGCAGATCACGGTGGTGCGGTTGGCACGGATGTAGCGCCCCACTTCGGCCAGCGGCACGGCCACCCCGGCGCCGACGCCACGACGAGCCGGCTCACGCACGGCGAGCATCAACAAGGTGAACACCACGCCGGCTGCGCCCAACAGCAGGAAGATCAGCTGCCACGGCCGCACTTCGCCGATCACCGGCAACACCACATCGCCTTGCGCCGACGCGAATTTGATGACCAAGCCGCCGAGCAGAAACGCCAGGCCAGAGCCCAGATAAACGCCCATCGAATACACGCTGATGGCGGTGGCGCGACGGTCGCTGGGGAAGCTGTCGGCAATCAGCGAATACGCCGCCGGCGACAACGCTGCCTCGCCCACGCCCACGCCGATGCGGCACAGCAGAAACTGCCAATACATACGCGCCATGCCGCAGGCGGCGGTCATTGCGCTCCAGAACAACACGCCAATGGCGATCAGGCCGCGACGGCTTTTGGTGTCGGCCAGGCGCCCGAGGGGAATGCCGCAGATGGTGTAGAACAGCGCAAACGACAAGCCCATCAGCAGGCTCATTTGCGTGTCATTGATTTCCAGATCGCGACGGATCGGCCCCACCAGCAGGTTAAGAATCTGCCGGTCGATAAACGATAGAACGTACGCCACCATCAGAATCGTGACGGTGCCCCAAGCGCGGAGGCTGGAGGGATAGCCGGCATTATTGTTGTTATGCACCATGGTCTCCTTCGGCGCTGCCAGTGCAACGCGCGGCCGTTGAAAGTGCTCGCAGAGTAGCCGCAACAGAGGGTGGTTTTGGTCGTTATCAGCCTAGCGAATGCAGCGTAAAGGCGTTGGCGAATGACCTACCAGTCAGGCCGTCTGGCATTGGTACTTTGGGGTGATTGACCGGGCAAATCGGCCGGTAAAACTCATACTTTTGGGTGCTTTGGAAACGGCTTTCATGGCGGACATTTGGCCTTGCCGTCGGCGCCCTCGTCGCAGTGATTCCGAACGACCCACCGCCTGAGCGCGCAGCTTTTCGCATCGGCATAAAAAAGCCCCGCACAAGCGGGGCTTTGAGCAAAACGGCAAAGCGCTGTTACGATTTCAACGGGTTTCCCAGCCCCGCCGGCGCGTTTTCACACAGCGTCGTCAGCGCTTCAACCCATTGCGGGTGGTCGTTGACGCACGGCACCAGCACCAATTCTTCGCCGCCGGCCTCTTTGAACTGCTCTTCACCGCGAATGCCAATTTCCTCGAGGGTTTCGATGCAGTCGGAAACAAAGGCCGGGCACATCACCAGCAGCTTTTTCACGCCCTGCTTGCCGAGTTCGTCCAGGCGCGCTTCGGTGTACGGTTCGATCCATTTGTTGGCGCCCAGGCGCGACTGAAACGACACCGACCATTGCCCCGGCTTCAGGCCCATACGCTCGGCAAACGCTTCGGCGCTGCGCTGGCATTGGCTGCGATAACAGAACGCCATGATTTCGTCGCTCACGCCTTTGCTGTCAGGCGCACGCAAGTCGTGTTTTGGGTTGCGCACCAGTTTGCGGATATGGCTTTCCGGCAAGCCGTGGAAGCTCAGCAGCAGGTGGTCGAACCCTTGCTCCAGATAGGGCTTGGCGCTGGCCACCAGGGCGTCGATGTAAATCGGTTCGGCGTAGAAAGGTCGCAACGTGGCGAATTCCAATGCCAGCTTGTGCTCACTGACTACGCGCTTGGCTTCTTCGATCACGGTGGTCACGGTGCTGTCGGCGAACTGCGGGTACAGCGGCGCCAAGGTAACTTTCTTGATGCCCTGTTTGGCCAGGCGCGTCAGCACGTTTTCCAGCGACGGCTCGCCATAACGCATGGCCAGTTCGACCGGGCCATGTTTCCAGGTGTTTTTCATTGCTGCTTGCAGACGTTGGCTCAGCACAATGAGCGGCGAGCCGCCTTCCCACCAAATTGAGCCGTAGGCTTCAGCGGAAGCCTCAGGACGCTTGATCAGAATGAGCGACACCAGCAGTCGACGAATCGGCCATGGCAGGTCGATTACGTACGGGTCCATCAGAAATTGATTGAGATAGCTGCGTACATCGGCCACCTGCGGCGAGGCCGGTGAGCCAAGGTTGACCAGAAGCAAGGCGTGATCGGTCATGCATATTCCTTAGCAAAGCGGAGCGGTTGTGAAGAAACGGCGCACAGCATCGCGCAAACGCATGAAATTGCAAAATCGGTCATGGCTATTGCGCTGATTAATGGCGAATCTGTCGTTTGCCAGGCGACGAACAAAGCAGGCGTCCGCTGTTCAAGCGTTCTATACCTAACACAAGCACACAGGCCGTTCGAACCTGTGGCCAATCCGCGAATCAGAGCGAGGGAAGGAACTCGCAAAAGCAGGCACGATGATTCCAAGCGGGGTCGTCGGCAGCTGCTTTTCCACGCCCATGGCCAAACCAGGAGAGCGTCAGCCCAGTTTGCGAATTTAGAGGTCAGACATGAGTTTCCCCATCGCCATTATTGGCACCGGCATCGCCGGTCTTTCTGCCGCACAAACCCTGCACGAGGCAGGTCTTAGCGTTCAACTGTTCGACAAAAGCCGTGGCAGCGGTGGCCGCATGGCCAGCAAGCGCAGCGACGCCGGCGCGCTGGACATGGGCGCGCAATATTTCACTGCCCGCGACCGCCGCTTCATCGACGCCGTACACCAATGGCAGGCCCGAGGCTGGGTCGCCGAGTGGACGCCCAGCTTGTACACCTTCAGCAACGGCGTATTGGGCGCATCGCCGGACGAGCAAGTTCGCTGGGTCGGCACCCCGCGCATGAGCGCCATTACCCGAGCAATGCTTGGCGCCCTGCCGGTGAAGTTTTCCTGCCGCATTACCGAAGTATTCCGCGGCCCCGAGCACTGGAGCCTGCAAGATGCCGAAGGCCAGGTACACGGCCCGTTCAGCCAGGTGATCATCGCCACCCCCGCCTCCCAAGCCAGCGGTCTGCTCGCCGCCGCGCCGAAACTGGCCGGCGCTGCTGCCAGCGTGGCCATGGACCCCACCTGGGCGGTTTCCCTCGCCTTCTCCGAACCGCTGGATACCCCGGTCGAAGGCTGCTTCGTGCGCGAAGGCCCGCTCGACTGGCTGGCCCGCAACCGCAGCAAACCCGGCCGCGAAACCGTGATGGATACCCGGGTGCTGCACGCTAGCAGCGCCTGGAGCCGACAGCACCTGGATCTCACCAAGGAAGAAGCCATCGAACACCTGCACGGCGCATTCGCCGAGTTGATCGGCTGCGCCGTACCAGCACCGGCATTCACCCTCGCCCACCGCTGGCTGTACGCACGGCCGGCCAGCAGCCATGAATGGGGCTCGCTGGTGGATGCGGACCTGGGCTTGTACGTGTGCGGCGACTGGTGCTTGTCCGGCCGCGTAGAAGGCGCCTGGCTGAGTGGCCAACAGGCGGCGCTGCGGTTGCTGGATCATTTGCAATAAGGCGCAGCCGACGCCGCCCAGGACGATTCAACGCCCACAAAAAAAGGAGCCTCGCGGCTCCTTTTTCTGACCCATCCCCTACTAGTGCAGGATCTGGCTCAGGAACAGCTTGGTACGGTCGCTTTGCGGGTTGTCGAAGAAGTCGTTTGGCGCGGCTTGTTCAACGATCTCGCCTTTGTCCATGAAGATCACGCGGTTGGCCACGGTGCGGGCGAAGCCCATTTCGTGGGTTACGCAGAGCATGGTCATGCCGTCTTCAGCCAAGCCGATCATGGTGTCGAGCACCTCTTTCACCATCTCGGGGTCGAGCGCGGAAGTGGGTTCGTCGAACAACATGATTTTCGGTTTCATGCACAGGGCACGGGCGATGGCGACGCGCTGTTGCTGACCGCCCGAGAGCTGGCCCGGATACTTGTGCGCCTGCTCTGGAATGCGTACGCGCTCCAGGTAATGCATGGCAATTTCTTCAGCCTGACGCTTGGGCATTTTGCGCACCCACATCGGCGCCAACGTGCAGTTTTGCAGAATGGTCAGGTGCGGGAACAGGTTGAAGTGTTGGAACACCATGCCGACTTCACGACGGATCGCTTCGATCTGCTTGAGGTCATTGGTCAGTTCCACGCCGTCAACGACGATGCGGCCCTGTTGGTGTTCTTCCAGACGGTTGAGGCAACGAATGGTGGTCGATTTGCCCGAGCCGGAAGGCCCGCACAGCACGATGCGCTCGCCCTGTTGCACGTTCAGGTTGATGTCTTTGAGTACGTGAAACTGGCCGTACCATTTGTTCACGCCCTGCATTTGGATAATGCCTTCAGGGCTCACAGGCTGTTTGATCGCTTCGCTCATTTAATCGACTCCTAACGCTTGTGGCCTGTGTCCAGCTTGCGCTCCAGGTGCATGGAGTAGCGGGACATACCGAAACAGAAAATCCAGAAGACCAGGGCTGCAAACACGTAGCCCTCGGTGGCCATGCCCAACCACGTGGGGTCGGCGGCCGCTTGTTTGACGCTGTTGAGCAGGTCGAACAGGCCGATGATGATCACCAGGCTGGTGTCTTTGAACAGCGCGATGAAGGTGTTCACGATGCCGGGAATCACCATCTTCAGGGCTTGCGGCAGAATCACCAGGCCCATGCTGCGCCAGTAGCCAAGGCCCATGGCGGCTGCCGCCTCGTACTGACCTTTGGGAATGGCTTGCAGACCACCGCGCACCACTTCCGCCACATAGGCAGACTGAAACAGGATCACGCCAATCAGCGCCCGCAGCAGTTTGTCGAAGCTCATGCCTTCAGGCAGGAACAACGGCAGCATCACCGAGGACATAAACAGCACCGTGATCAGCGGCACGCCGCGCCAGAATTCGATGAAGGTCACGCAGACCACTCGAATTGCCGGCATGTTCGAGCGCCGTCCCAGCGCCAGCACAATACCCAGCGGCAAGGCACCGGCAATACCGACAGTGGCGATTACCAGGGTCAGCATCAGGCCGCCCCAGCGGCTGGTGGGCACGTTTTCCAGACCGAAGTAACCGCCGTGCAGCAGCCAGAAGGCCACCAGCGGATACACGATCAGAAAGCCAATGCCATAGGCAGCTTTGCGCGGAAACTTGTTGATGAACAACGGCGCCACGCCAATGATTGCCAGCCATACGGTGGCGTCTACACGCCAGCGCAATTCGGTGGGGTAGAAGCCGTACATGAACTGACCGAAACGCTGTTGGATAAACACCCAGCACGCGCCTTCCTTGGTGCAGTCAGCGCGGGTGGTGCCAATCCAGTTGGCGTCGAAAATCGTCCAGCTCAGCAGCGGCGGCACGATCAACCAGACCAGGTACACGGCGAACAACGTCAGCAGTGTGTTGAGCCAGTTGGAGAACAGATTGCTCCGCATCCACGCCACTACGCCGACGCTTTTGCGCGGCGGTGGCATGTCGGGTTTGAAAGTATGAGTCGTCATGCGCCTTTCCTCACCGCTCGATCAACGCAATGCGCTTGTTGTACCAGTTCATCAACAGGGAAATGCTGATGCTGATGGCCAAGTACACGCTCATGGTGATGGCAATTACTTCGATGGCCTGCCCGGTCTGGTTGAGCACCGTGCCGGCAAACAGCGAAACCATGTCGGGGTAGCCGATACCGGCCGCCAACGAGGAGTTTTTCGCCAGGTTCAGGTATTGGCTGGTCAGCGGCGGAATGATCACGCGCAGGGCTTGCGGGATGATCACCTTGCGCAGCGTCGGACCGTTGCGCAGGCCCAGGGAATGAGCCGCCTCGGTCTGACCGTGGCTTACCGACTTGATGCCCGAACGCACAATTTCCGCGATAAACGCGGCGGTATACGCAGTCAGGGCGATGGTCAGCGCCAGCAGCTCGGGGATCATTACCCAGCCGCCCACGAAGTTGAAGCCTTTGAGTGCCGGTGCCACCCAGTGCACAGGCGCACCGAAAATCACCACGCTCAAGGCCGGAATCACCAGCATGATCGCCAGGCCAGCCCAGAACTTGTGGAACGGCACACCCGTGGCTTCAAAGCGCTTGTTGGCCCAACGCACCATCAGCGCGGTGCCGACGATGGCCAGTAACAGCGCCACGGCAAAGGCCCAGAAGCCATCGGCCATGGTGCCCTCGGGCATGTACAAGCCACGGTTACTGAGGAAGAAACTGTCGGCGATATTCAGGCTGTTGCGCGGCCCCGGCAGAGGCAGCAACACCGCGAAGTACCAGAACAGAATCTGCAGCAGCGGCGGAATATTACGGAAGGTCTCGATATAAACAGTGGCCAGCTTGCTGACCATCCAGTTCGACGACAGCCGCGCCACACCGAGGATAAAGCCCAGAATCGTGGCGAACACGATACCGATGGCCGATACCAGCAAGGTGTTGAGCAGACCGATGACAAACACCCGTGCGTAGGTGTCCGACTCGGTGTAGCTGATCAGGTGCTGGGCGATACCGAAACCGGCACTGTTTTCCAGGAAGCCAAAACCCGAGGTAATGCCCCGGTGTTGCAGGTTGGTTTGCGTGTTATCGAACAGAAACCAGCCCATTGAGACCACCGCCGCAATGGTGATGATCTGAAATAGCCAGGCACGAAAACGCGGATCGCTTAGCGAAAAGCCCCGCGAGGTGCCGATTTGTTTTTGCATGGAGTGAGTGCCCCAGGAACGTTGAAACGGAAAAGCCCAGTGACCGCAAAGCAATCACTGGGCCGTCCACCTGACCGAGCGCACCCGGTCAGACGGCTGACAGCCTGTTAACGAACCGGAGGTGCGTACTGCAGGCCGCCTTTGTTCCACAACGCGTTCAGGCCGCGTTCGATTTTCAGCTCACTGCCCGCACCGACGTTGCGGTCGAACACTTCGCCGTAGTTACCCACTTGCTTGATGATCTGTACTGCCCAGTCTTTCGGCAGTTTCAGGTCTTTGCCGTATTCGCCGTCAGCACCCAGAAGACGCAGAACGTCCGGGTTCTTGCTGCCTTTGGCTTCGGCTTCAACGTTCTTCGAGGTCACGCCTGCTTCTTCAGCGTTGAGCATGGCGAACAGGGTCCACTTAACGATGCTGAACCACTCTTCGTCGCCTTTACGCACGACTGGGCCCAGAGGCTCTTTGGAAATCACTTCCGGTAGAACCACGTAGTCGTTTGGTTGGGCCAGCTTGATGCGCTGAGCGTAGAGCTGCGATTGGTCGGAGGTCAGCACGTCGCAACGGCTGGCTTCCAGCGACTTGGCGCTTTCGTCAGAGGTGTCGAAGGTGATGGGGGTGTATTTCAGGCCGTTCGAACGGAAGTAGTCGGACACGTTCAGTTCGGTAGTGGTACCGGCCTGGATGCAGATGGTCGCGCCGTCGAGTTCCTTGGCGCTGGAAACGCCGAGCTTCTTGTTAACCAGGAAGCCGATACCGTCGTAGTAAGTTACGCCGGTGAATACCAGGCCCATGCCCGCGTCGCGGGAGCTGGTCCAGGTGGTGTTACGCGACAGCATGTCGACTTCGCCGGACTGGATCGCGGTGAAGCGTTCCTTGGCGGTCAGCGGGCTGTATTTCACTTTCGATGCATCGCCCAACACGGCAGCAGCAACACCGCGGCAGATATCAACGTCGATACCTTGATAGTTACCCTTGGCATCTGGAACCGAGAAGCCCGGCAGACCGTCACTTACACCGCACTGAACGAAGCCTTGTTTCTTGACCTTATCCAGAGTCGCGCCCGCTTGAGCGAAGCCGCTGGCGCCAAGAATGGTCGCTGCGGTCAGGATAGCCAGGGTGGATTTCACCATCTTCATTAAAACCTCCAGTTGCTGTTGTTGTGTTTGGAGTCTTGGCCCCACCGCCGTACCCTTTTGAGGCACGCTCGTCCATCGGATGACGGTTGAAACGGGGTGCAGACCTGGGAGCGAGTCTAGTTGGCGATGCCCCCATCGGCCAAAACTCACCCCCCGCTTACTCTTCGCATGGGTTTGCTGAAATAAGCGGGTTGGGGATTTTTCCCGTTCGCTTAGTCACTTTTCCGAAGTGACCCGCGGCGAATCTGTTGGGAATTTCCCGTGGCTTTTTTTTAAGTATGTTCCTGCGTAACGCGATTGCCCGTTTACCGTGCCGCTCTACTTTGCATGAGTCGGACCGTACAAACGGTGGAGTGTTACCCAAATTGGGGCATGCAACCGGTTAACCCGTCTATAGCAAAGCCCGTACCACACGCTCTTGAAAAGGCCCAATTAGGCAGGTCAAGAGCAAAACTTGTAGCCTTGCGACATGTTCGTAACGGATACACCAACCCCTCATTCAAGCGGCGCCCCGAAGCGGGGCATGCGCACCGAACTGGAGCCTAGCATGCACGAAAATCTGATACTCGAACCCACACTTTCTGCAGACGCGTGCGTTATTTGGCTGCACGGCCTGGGCGCTGATCGCTTCGACTTCCTGCCGGTGGCCGAAGCTTTGCAGCAACAACTGACCAGCACGCGCTTTGTGTTGCCGCAAGCGCCTACCCAAGCGGTGACTATTAATGGTGGCTACGCCATGCCGAGCTGGTACGACATTCTGGCCATGAGCCCGGTGCGGGCGATCAACAACGAACAGCTCGAAGCCTCGGCACAGCGGGTGATCGAGCTGATCGAAACGCAGCGCGACGGCGGCATCGACCCTTCGCGCATCTTCCTCGCCGGCTTTTCCCAAGGCGGCGCGGTGGTGTATCACGCAGCGTTCCTGCGCTGGCAAGGGCCGCTGGGTGGCGTGCTGGCGTTGTCTACCTATTCGCCAACCTTGAGCCCCGACGTGGTGCTGGCGGATACAAAAACAACTGCCGGTTTACTGTTTGCATGGCACGTTTGACGACATCGTGCAGCGGGCCATGGGCCGCGCTGCGCATGACTGCCTCGAGGCGCAGGGCGTGCCCGTGACCTGGCAGGAATACCCCATGAGCCATGAAGTGTTGCCGCAGGAAGTGCGCGATATCGGCACTTGCTGGCAGCGCAGTTGGGCTGAAACCCGCACAGCAGAAAAGGTCCGCACATGAACCAAGCCGTTGTTCATCAACCCGCGCAAGTTCCCGCTATCGCTTCGTTGCGCGACACCCTGGCGATTGAGCAAATAGCCCTGCAAGACCGCGACATGGCGCCCAGCACCTACGCCGTGTTGCAACGCAGTGCAGCGCGCAACCCGAACGCCACGGCACTGACCTTTTTGTTGCAGGGCAACAGTGAAGAACAGCCGTATCGGCTCAGCTACGGCGAGCTGTTCGCCAAGGTCACGCAAACCGCCAACGCCTTGCACCGCTTGGGCGTGCGCGCCGGCAAGGCGGTGTCGTTCTTGCTGCCGAATCTGCCGCATACGCATTTCACCTTGTGGGGCGGTGAAGCAGCGGGCGTGGTCAACGCGATCAACCCGCTGCTCGACAGCGAGCACATCGCTGAGCTGATCCGCGCTTCGGACTCCGAGGTGCTGGTGACGCTGGCGCCCTTCCCCGGCACCGACCTGTGGGACAAAGTCGCCGGCCTGCGCGAGCAGTTGCCGGAGCTCAAGCACATTGTCACCGTGGACATGGCCAACTACCTTCCCGAACCACAGCGAAGCGGCATCAAGGCCCAGCGCGGCGGCTTGCCGGCTGGCGTGCTCGACTTCGACGAGCTGATCGCCGACTGCCCCGCCGATCATCTGGAAAGCGGCCGCATCATTAGCCCGGACGACATCGCCTCGTTCTTCCACACCGGCGGCACCACCGGCACGCCGAAGCTGGCGCCGCACACGCACCGCAACGAAGTGGCCATGGCGATGATTCTCGCCTTCGCCATCGACCTGCATGCCAGCGACGTGACCCTGTGCGGTTTGCCGCTGTTCCATGTGAACGGCGTGATGGTCACCGGACTGGCGCCGTTCTATGTCGGCGCCGAAGTGCTGCTCGCCACGCCGCAGGGCTATCGCAACCCGAGCCTGATTCAGAACTTCTGGAAAATTATCGAGCGCTACCGCGTCAGTTTCTTCAGCGGCGTGCCGACTATTTACGCCGGCCTGTTGCAAGTGCCGAGCGCCGGCCATGACTTGCTCTAGCCTGCGCTATGCCTTGTGCGGGGCAGCGCCGATGCCGGTGGAATTGATTCGCCAGTTCGAAAGCAAAACCGGGCTGAAGCTGATCGAGGGTTACGGGCTTACCGAAGGCACGTGTGGCACCTGTGGCAACCCGCCGGCGGGGGAAAGTCGGCCGGGGTCCATTGGCATTCGCATGCCCTATTGCGAGGTGAAAATTGCTGTGCTCGACGAGCAAGGCAACTACCTGCGCGACGCCGCCGAGAATGAAATCGGCAATCTGGTGCTGCGCGGCATCACCGTCTTCAAGGGCTACCTGCAGGCCGACAAGAATTCGGGCATTTGGGTGGATGGCGACTGGTTCAACACAGGCGACCTGGGTCGCATCGATGCGGACGGGTACATCTGGCTCACCGGGCGCAGCAAGGACTTGATCATCCGCGGCGGCCACAACATCGACCCGCAAATGATCGAAGAAGCCTTGCACAAACACCCTGCCGTGGCGCTGGCCGCGGCCGTCGGCAAGCCGTGCGCGAAAGCGGGTGAACTGCCGGTTGTGTACGTGCAGTTAGTTCCAGGCGCGACGGTCAGCGCTGAAGAACTAATGACCCACGCCGCTGCACATATCCCGGAACGAGCCGCCGTGCCCAAAGATGTGTGGATCATCGACGCCATTCCGCTCACTGCCGTGGGCAAAACCTTTAAACCAACGCTGCGCTATGACGCCATCCGTCGGGTATTTGAAGCCGACCTACGGCATATCGATCCGCAGGTGAAGGTAGAGGTGACAGCTCACGACAGCTACGGCCAGTTGGCACGTGTGTACCTACAAGAGCTAGACGCGACGCGCCGTGCAGCCGTCGACGACTGCCTGGCCGGCTACTCGGTTCGCTACGAGGTAGTAGCCGGCGCCTGAGGCTACCCAAATAAACAGTGAACGGAAAAATCGGTAGCAGACTCAGAATTATTGTCGGGCTGTGAACCGCTGAGCAGCACAGCGCCGCCATGCCAGCTATGGTTCACCTGGGTCTTCACCAACCCGTTGAAACGGCGAAACGCCAGCCGCTGGCGCAGCGAACATGATGATCGCCTGCGCCAACCGGGGCCTCGTCAGGCAGTTCAGCAAATCGGGTTTTCGCACTTACGAAAGGACGCGTCGCGATGCCATTCCCTATTGTTCACACACACGGAACGCTTCAATTGCGATGAAAAACGCGCAGTGGCAGGCCGACCTGCACTCCATCCATGACATGCGTCTGTTCCAGAACGTCGCGGCCCATAACTTGGGGCGCCTGCTGGAAAAGTTTCATGCCTTCGAACTGGACGCTGAGGAAGTGCTCCTCTCTCCGTTCGACCGCAACCAGCACCTTTACGTGTTGCTGGAAGGCGAACTCAAGGTGTTCCTCGGCTCGTTGGACAACCCTGCCGTGACCACCCTTCAGCCCGGCGAGTGCGTGGGGGAAATCAGTTTTATCGACAACGATCACCCGTCTGCCTATGTGGTCGCGGCCGGCCGTTGCCTGGTCCTGCGTCTGCACCGCGAGTCGTTGTTCAGCCTGTTCGCGCAATCGCCGGAGCTGATGCAAAACCTGCTGCAACTGCTCTGCGAGCGTGTGCGTCAGGGTAACCAGATCATTATCGACAGCGAGCAGAACGCCAACGTCGACACCCTGACCGGCGCCTTTAATCGGCGTTGGCTGGAACATATCTTTGAACGGGAGAACACCCGCTGCGCCTTTAACGGTCAGCCGATGTGCCTGTTGATGCTCGATGTCGATCACTTCAAGTCCTACAACGACAACCACGGCCACCTGGCCGGTGACTACGCGTTGTGTCTGGTGGCGCATACCCTGCGTAATCAGCTGCGCCCCAAAGACAGCCTGACGCGCTACGGCGGCGAAGAGTTCGTGATTCTGCTGCCGGAAATGAACGCCGACGAAGCCCGCGCCATCGGCGAACGGCTGCGCGCGGCGTTGGAGCAGGTGACTTCGTTTTACTCGCCGGTGGGTGTGCTGCCAGGGGTGACGATGTCGATTGGCTTAGCGGAGATGCGCGCCAATGACACCTTGCAAAGTCTGATTGCGCGAGCGGATAGCGCGCTGTATCAGGCCAAGCAACAAGGGCGTAATTGTTTGTGTGGGTGAGGTGAGGTGAGGTGAGGTCGCGATAGCGCTTCAAAAGCATCGCGGCTAAAGCCGCTCCCACAGAAGAGCGCGCTGCGCGCACAAAAAAGCCCGGCTAATCAGCCGGGCTTTTTCATTTCAACGCCACGCTTACTGAGACAGTACCTGGCCGATGGTTGGATCTTTGAACGAACGCGTCAGGGCGTCGCTCAACACGTCGCTGACCAGCTTGGTGTTGGTGTCCTGGTTCGGCGCCATACCGAATTTCTGGTCCAGGGTGGCGCCGTAGCGACCGCTGTAACGGCGAGTGGCGTTCTGTACATCGACACGGAACGTGGCGCCAATGTTGGCCTCGGTGACATACATGCCTTCTTTTGGCGATTGGTATTTCAGGTCGGCCAAGGTGAGGGTAATTTGCGGCGCGTTCATTGCACCCGGCGACGGGGTGAAACCGAGCAGGCGAACGGCGGCTTCGGCTTGCTGTTGCAGCTTGGGCACGATATCGGCGCCGGCAACGCTGATGGCGCTGGTCTCCGGGTACAGACCGCCACGGGTGCCGAGAATGGGCGAAGGGCGACCGTCAACCACACGCACGATAACGGGCTGGCCTTGGCCAACCGGCGTCAGGTTGCCGTTGAGTTTGGGGGTGGGGCTCAGTTGTTGCGGGCTGTGGGCACAGCCAACCAGCGCCAGGCTGGCTACAGCGATCAGACCTAACAGCAGACGGTGCAGCATGCTCATCTCTCCACAAGGGTTGGAACGCCCGGTTGGGCCGCTTGAAGTGGCCGCAGTATACCCAGCGCAGCGGCGGCCTGACAGCGCTGAAGGTTGAGACAAAAGCGGCTTTGCGAGGTTCCGGAAATGCAGGGTTTCAGGCAGCTCAGCGGCCAATTGCTACCGGTCGGCCCGCGTGCAAACGGCACGCAAGTGTTGGTGGGCTGACCGATGGGTGAATAAAAGTCACGCTAAAAAACCAACTTTTGTCATTTCACCGTTATAATCGCGCCCCGATTATAAGGACGTCTCCTGCTCGGGCCTCGCAGCTACCCTGATGTACTCAGCATCAGCAAGCACCGCCCCAGAGAGTCGCCCACTTCGCGTGACCTTTGCACTATCTCTGCCTTGCTCCAGCACCTTGTCTTCATGGGTGTAAAAGCGCGCAGATCGTAGCCATAAGGCACCTGAACTTTTGAGGTTCACGTTTCCAAAAAGAACGTGAAAAAACGGTTTCACAACTTCACAAGAGTGTGGCGAGCAAATGGCGCAAAACGATTACGAGGCTGTCGATGTGCTGCTGGTAGGTGCCGGCATCATGAGCGCGACATTGGCCGTGCTGTTGAAAGAGCTCGACCCCGGCATCAAGCTGGAAGTCGCTGAAATGCAGGCGTCGGGGGCCATCGAAAGCTCTAACCCCTGGAACAACGCCGGTACCGGTCACGCCGGTCTGTGTGAACTGAACTACACCCCCGAAGCCGCCGACGGTTCGGTGGACATCAAAAAAGCCGTGAACATCAACACCCAGTTCGAGGTGTCGAAACAGTTCTGGGCTCACCTGATGCAGCAAGGCAACTTCGGTTCGCCAAAAGCCTTCATCAACCCGATTCCGCACCTGAGCTTCGTACAGGGCGACAAGGGCATCCAATTCCTCAAAACCCGCCACGCCGCCATGGTTAAACACCATGCCTTCGATGACATGCAGTACACCGAAGACAAAGGCGTAATGGCCGAGTGGATGCCGCTGATGATGCCCGGCCGTGCCGCCGACGAAGCCGTCGCCGCGACCCGCGTGGAGTCCGGCACCGACGTCAATTTCGGCGCATTGACCACGCAACTGCTGAAATTTCTCGGAGAGCAAAGCGATTGCCGCGTGAGCTACAACCAGAAGGTTGTCGGCCTCAAGCGCACCGATAAAGGCTGGCGCGTCAGCATCAAAAACACCCAGTCGGGCGCCACCCGCGAAGTGGACACCCGCTTCGTGTTCCTCGGCGCCGGCGGCGCTGCCCTGCCCTTGCTGCAGATGTCCGGCATTCCGGAAGGCAAAGGTTTCGGCGGCTTCCCGGTCAGCGGCCAGTGGCTGCGTTGCGATGACCCGGAAATCGTTAAACAGCACGAAGCCAAGGTGTACAGCCAGGCAGCGGTCGGTTCGCCGCCCATGTCGGTTCCGCACCTGGACACCCGCGTCGTCGACGGCAAGAAATCTCTGCTGTTCGGGCCATATGCCGGTTTCCAGCACCAAGTTCCTCAAGCACGGCTCGTTCCTCGACCTGCCGCTGTCGGTTCGCCCGAGCAACCTCGGCCCGATGCTGGCCGTGGCACGCGACAACTTCGACCTGACCAAGTACCTGATCAGCGAAGTGCTGCAATCGAGCGAGCAACGCATGGAATCGCTCAAGCGTTTCTTCCCGCTGGCCAAGGCCTCGGATTGGCGTTTGGAGATTGCCGGTCAGCGCGTGCAGATCATCAAGAAAGACCCGAAAAAAGGCGGCATCCTGCAGTTCGGTACCGAACTTGTCGCGGCCAAAGACGGCACCATCGCCGCACTGCTGGGCGCCTCGCCTGGTGCTTCGGTCACGGTGTCGATCATGCTGGAACTGATCGAGCGCTGCTTCCCTGAGCAAGTGAACGCGGCCTGGGCTGAGAAGCTGAAAGCGATTTTCCCGGCTCGGGAAAAGGCGCTGGAAACCGACGCCACGCTGTATCGCGAAGTGAACGCCCGCAGCAACGAGCTGCTGGGGTTGACGCCGCGTAAGGTGGAGTCTGCGGCGACAGTTTGATCACTGTCCCGAACGAAAAAACGGCGCCTGATGTGGCGCCGTTTTTTTATCCCCGCAGATAATTGCCTGCGTCCAAAACTTCATCTTTGCAGGCCAGGCCAATCGAGGCTAAAGCCTCTCCCACAGGTGAACGCAATCCAATGTGGGAGAGGCTCCAGCCTCGATGCTGTTGATCTTTTCCATAAAAAAAGCCCCGCCAAAGCGGGGCCTGAAGTGCGGCGCCGCAAGGGCACCGCAAAGGGAAACATCACACCAGGCTGGTCAACGCATCACGGCTGAACGGAAGAATCTCGTCTTCACGGGCCGTCACGTACTTTCACCGCCCAATCCGGGTCAACCAACAGCGCACGGCCCACGGCTACCAGGTCAAATTCCTGCTTGTTCAAGCGCTCCAGCAGGGCGTCGAGTTTTTCGGGCTGCGCAACCTTGTCGGTCTTGACCATGAACTGCATGAACTCGCCGTCCAGGCCCACGCTGCCAACGGTGATGGTCGGCTTGCCAGTGAGTTTGCGGGTCCAGCCGGCCAGGTTGAGGTCGGAACCTTCGAACTCGGGCTCCCAGAAGCGGCGGGTGGAGCAGTGGAAAATATCCACGCCTGCATCCGACAGCGGCTGCAGAAATTCGCCGAGCGCTTCGGGCGTAGTGACCAGGCGTGCGGTGTAGTCCTGCTGCTTCCATTGCGAGAAACGGAAGATGATCGGGAACGTCGGGCTGGTGGCGGCGCGTACGGCCTTGATCAGCTCGATGGCGAAACGCGAACGGTTGGCCAGGCTGCCGCCGTATTCGTCGTCGCGCTGGTTGGAACCTTCCCAGAAGAACTGATCGATCAGGTAGCCGTGGGCGCCGTGGATTTCCACGCCGTCCATGCCGATGGCCTGAGCGTCTTTGGCGAGCCTGGGCGAAGGCGGCGATGACGTCGGCGATGTCCTGCTTGGTCATGCCGTGCACAACCTCAACGCCATCTTTGATTTTGCCGGTTGGGCCATAGCCCGGAACGCTGGCGTCCGGCTCGGTGCCGATGCGGCGAACGCTACCTACGTGCCAGAGCTGCGGAACAATTTTGCCGCCTTCAGCGTGTACGGCATCGACCACTTTTTCCAGCCAGCCAGGGCGTCTTCACCGAAAAAACGCGGCACGTGCGGGTAACCGTTCGAGGCTTGGTGGCCGACGGTGGTGCCCTCGGTCACGATCAGCCCCACACCGCCGGCAGCGCGGCGACGGTAGTACTCAATGACGCCCTCGTTAGGCACGCCGCCCGGCGAAAACGAACGGGTCATTGGCGCCATGACCACACGAGTCGGCAACTCCAGTTCGCCGAGGCGGAACGGTTCGAACAGGGCTTTCACAAGAGCGGTCATGCGGTTCTCCTAACGGGCATCTGGGTTGCGCAGCGTGGCAGCGCAGTGGTTTTTTGAAGGATCAAACGGGCGTCAGCAGACGCTCCAGTTGGTGCAGAAAAACGGACAGCGGCGCGGCATTGGCCCCGGCTTTCATGCGCATCAGCGTGCCTTCCCAGGCATTGGCGATAAATTCAGCCAGCTCCACGCAATCCGTACTGGCGCTCAGTTCACCGGCCTCGCGCGCTTCCAGTAAGCACCCGGCGAGGATGTCCACCGAGCGCTGCAGAATGCTTTCCACCTGCAAGCCGATGGGTTGCGACGGCTCGGCCATTTCAAAACTGAGGCTGCCAATAAAGCAGTGGTACTGCGGTTTTTCCTGGCGGCGAAAGTGGTTCAGCAGCTCGCCGTAGAAACTCAGTATGCGTGCGCGCGGGCTTAGCGCCGGGTTGCTCAAGGCCGTGGCGTAACGCTGCAAACGCGGCGCGTACAAATGCTCCAGCGCGTGCACGGCGAAGTCTTCTTTGCTGGCGAAGTAGTGATAGAACGAGCCCTTGGGAATACCGGCGGCCTGGCACAATTTCTTGTACGCCGGTGCCGTGGTAGCCGCGACGCAGCATCACTTCCGAGCCCTTGGTGAGGATCAGATCGCGCTTGTCGAGACGGATAGTCGAGGTGGCGTTGTTCATGGCGGCGATCATATGACCGGTCGTCTCGTCCCGCCCAGCATCATTGATGTGGGTGATAAAGCCCTACAAATGCTTCGGAAAATCCCGATATCTATCGTTGCTCGTAACGGGGCGGTTTCGTCGATACCAGCTATTGAACGGGTCGATTTCAACAAAAGCGGAGCGAGTAATAGTCTGAGCCCACTCTCACTCACCGGGCCGATAGGAGGCTCCAATGAACCGCTTAATGACTATCGCCCTGCTGTTAACCGCCATCGTACTCACCGGCTGTGCTGGCCAAGGTCACTCCATGCTGGAGCTGAAACCTTACACCGCAGTGGAACTGCACCAGAAAGCGCTGGAAGACTTGAGTCGTCAGGGTTTGTCGTTCGACGAATACCAGCTCAAACGCGCCCAATTGCAGGGCCAGCCAGTACGTGATTTCGACTTTGATGGAATGGATGAACTGAACGCGGGCCGTAGCAATGGCAGCCGCGAAGCGCATCAGGGGTGAGGGGCTTATACCGCTCTCTGTAGGAGAGGCTTTAGCCTCGATGCTTTTAAAAACTCAAGAGCATCGCGGCTAAAGCCGCTCCTACAGAAACTTCATCCAGGCCAGGGCTTTTTCGATGGCTTGGACGATCGCCGGATCATCCGGCGGCGTTCTTGGCGAGAAACGCGCCAACACGCGGCCATCCTGACCTACCAGAAACTTCTCGAAATTCCAGGTGATGTCGCCAGGAAACTCCGCGCCCTCGCCCGCCAACAAGCGATACAGCGGATGACGGCCAGGGCCGTTCACCTCGAGCTTGCTGCTCAGCGGGAAGCTGACGCCGTAGTTGAGGCTGCAGAATTCTTTAATTTCGTCTTCGCTGCCAGGTTCCTGACCGGCGAACTGATTGCAGGGCAAGCCAAGCACGCTGAAGCCTTGATCCTTGTATTGCTGATACAAGCTCTCCAACCCCGCGTACTGAGGGGTTAGCCCGCATTTCGAGGCGACATTGACCACCAGCACAACCTTGCCCTTCAAGGGCGCTAGCGGCAATTCTTGGCCATCCAAGGCGCGTAAATTGATGTCGTGAAAAGCACTCATGACGAACTCCCAATCTGTCATCAAACAATGTCCTTACGGACAAAAAAAGGCGCCCTACGAGCGCCTTTTTGGTCATCCAGTTAGCCGCTCAAGCAGCTTAGCTGAATCAATGGTGGTGACCACCTTCGCCATGGATATGACCATGGGCAATTTCTTCTTCGCTGGCTGCACGTACGGCAACCACTTTGATCTGGAAGTTCAACCGTTGGCCGGCCAGCGGGTGGTTGCCGTCGACGGTAACGTCGTCGCCGTCCAAATCGCGGATGGTGACGATCTGCATGCTGCCATCCGGCGCCGAAGCGTGGAACTGCATGCCCACTTCGAGCTCATCAACGCCTTCGAACATGCTGCGGCTCAAGGTGCTAACCAGTTCAGCGCTGTATTCGCCGTAGGCTTCTTCAGGCTCAACGGCCACGTTCAGTTCATCGCCAGCCTGCTTGCCAACCAGGGCTTTTTCCAGACCGACGATAATGTTGCCTGCGCCTTGCAGGTACACCAGCGGAGCGCCGCCGGCAGAGCTGTCGATCACCTCACCAGCATCGTTGGTCAGGGTATAGTCGATGGAGACAGCCGTATTGGCAGCGATCAGCATGGGGCAGAACCTTTGCGAAAGAGTGGAGAACGGGCAAGTTTAACCAAGGGTTCGGCCGAAAGCGAACCGAGCGCAGACGGACGGCCCCACGCCCCGGCGCGCAGCGCAGCGCGTATTACAGGCTTTCGCCAGGACGAAGAAGGGCACTGGGTGGCGATACTTTCCTGCGGCCATACGCAACACCTGCGCCACCAACCGCCCTGGCAAAACCGCGACTGGGTGCAAGACCCCACGCAACGCGCGGAAAAAATCGGTCAGTCCTTCCCCTGCGGTTGGTGCGCGCAAGGGCTGGAACCGTTGAATGGAGCAGCACAGCAAGACGAGGAGCAGTGATGCAAGCACGGCATATTCTGGTAATCAATTGCGGCAGTTCATCCATCAAATTCGCCTTGATTCACGAGGCTCACTCACAAACGTTTTTGAGCGGTGAAGCGCAAAACCTCGGCACCTACGATGCCGAATTGCATTGGCGCCGGGGCGCCGAGTTCGACAGCCTGATGATTCCCAACGCCGACCACCGCGCCGCGCTCTCGCAGCTGCTGCCGGTGGTGCAAAGCGCGGTGGCGGCAAACTGCACGGCATCGGTCACCGCGTGGTGCATGGCGGCGAACGCTTCAGCGAAGCGCGCCGTATCGACGCCCGCGTGCTGGCCGAAATCAACGCCACCGCCCACCTGGCGCCGCTGCACAACCCGGCCAACCTGCTGGGCATCGAAGCCACCCTCAAACTCTTTCCCAACCTGCCGCAGGTGGCGGTGTTCGACACCGCGTTCCACCACAGCCTGCCGGACTACGCGTACCGCTACGCGCTGCCGGAAAACCTCTACCGCGACCACGGCATTCGGCGCTACGGCTTCCACGGCAGCAGCCACCGCTACGTCACCGGCCGCGCCGCCGAAATGACCCACCTGCCGGTAGAAGACAGTTGCTGGCTCTCGGCCCACCTGGGCAACGGCTGCTCAACCTGCGCGGTGGTCAACGGCCAAAGCCGCGACACCAGCATGGGCCTGACGCCGCTCGAAGGTGTGGTGATGGGCACACGCAGCGGCGATGTCGACCCCAACCTCCACAGCCATCTCGCGCTGAGCCTGGGCTGGGACATCGAGAAAATCGACTCCATGCTCAACCACGACGCCGGCCTGCTCGGCTTGTCCGGTTTGTCCAACGACATGCGCACACTGGAGCAAGCGCACCGCGACGGCCATGAAGGCGCGACGCTGGCCATCGAGGTGTTTTGCTACCGCCTGGCCAAGTCGCTGGCGGCCATGAGCTGCGCGTTGCCGCGTCTGGACGGGCTGATTTTTACCGGCGGCATCGGCGAGAATTCCCCGCTCATTCGCAGCAAAACCGTGAGCCATTTGCGCCTGCTGAACGTGCAGCTCGACGACGAAGCGAACGAGCGTTATATCCGTGGCCTTTCCGGTACGATCCACGCCTACGGCCACCCACGCGTCCTGGTGATTGCAACCAACGAAGAGCGGCAGATCGCCCTCGATACCTTGCAGCTACTGCACTAACAGCACTGTCGAACAATGGGCCTTGCCGATCAGGCGAGGCTTTATAAAAAGCGCGAACCACGCGCGGTTCAGGAACTTGCATGCAGACTTATTTTCTTGCCCCTAGCGGTTTCGGCGTCGGCCTGACCTCCATCAGCCTTGGCATGGTCGGCGCTCTCGAGCGCGTCGGCTTGCGCGTGGGTTTTTTCAAGCCGGTGGCGCAGCCGCAGCCTGGCGACCAGGGTCCGGAACGCTCCAGCGAATTGGTGGCGCGCACCCACGGTTTGCAGTCGCCGCCGCCGGTTAGCCTCGCCCATGTGGAGCGCATGCTCGGCGAAGGCCAACTCAACGACCTGCTGGAAGAATTTATTCGCCTGCACCAGGACGCCGCCCGCGATAAAGACGTGGTGATCGTCGAAGGCATGGTGCCCACCGCCCATACCAGCTATGCCGCGCGCATTAACCTGCACCTGGCCAAGAGCCTGGACGCTGAGGTCATTCTGGTCACCGCGCCGGAAGGCGACAGCGTCAGCGAGCTGTCCGACCGCCTGGAAATCCAGACGCAGATGTTTGGCGGCCCGCAAGACAGTTCGGTGCTCGGCGTCATCCTTAACAAAGTGCGCGACGACGAAAACGCCACTGCCTTCGCCGCCCGCCTGAAAGACCACTCGCCGCTGCTGCGCCGACACGATTTCCGCTTGCTCGGTTGCATTCCATGGCTCGACCAATTGAACGCCCCGCGCACCCGCGACATCGCCGACATGCTCGGTGCCCGCGTGATCAACGCCGGCGAATACGAGCAGCGGCGCATGCAGCGCATCGTCTTGTGCGCCCGCGCCGTGGCCAACACGGTCCAACTGCTCAAGCCAGGCGTGCTGGTTGTTACTCCAGGCGATCGCGACGACATCATTCTCGCCACCTGCCTGGCCGCCACCAATGGCATGCCGCTGGCGGGCTTGCTGCTGTGCAGTGATTTCCCGCCGGACCCACGCATCATGGAACTGTGCCGTGGCGCGCTGCAAAGCGGCTTGCCAGTGCTGTCGGTGACCACCAGCTCGTACGACACCGCCAACAACCTCAATCAGCTCAACAAAGAAATCCCCATCGACGACCGCGAGCGCGCCGAGCGGGTCACCGAGTTCGTCGCCAGCCATATCGACCACCACTTTCTCAGCCAGCGCTGCGGCAAGCCGCACGAACACCGCATGTCGCCGCCGGCCTTTCGCTTCCAGCTGGTGCAACGCGCGCAGGCGGCGAACAAACGTATTGTGCTGCCCGAAGGCAGCGAGCCGCGCACCGTACAAGCGGCCGCCATTTGCCAGGCGCGCGGCATTGCCCATTGCGTGCTGCTGGCCAAGCCTGAAGAAGTGCAATTGGTGGCCCAGGCCCATGGCATCGAACTGCCGCCCGGCCTGGAAATACTCGACCCGGATTTGATTCGCAGCCGTTACGTGGCGCCCATGGTCGAGCTGCGCAAAGGCAAAGGCCTGAACGCGCCGATGGCCACCCAGCAGCTCGAAGATCCGGTGATGCTTGGCACCATGATGTTGGCGCTGGACGAAGTGGACGGCCTGGTTTCCGGCGCGATTCACACCACCGCCAACACCATTCGCCCAGCCTTGCAGCTGATCAAAACGGCGCCGGGCTACAAGCTGGTGTCGTCGGTGTTTTTCATGCTGCTGCCCGATCAGGTGGTGGTGTACGGCGACTGCGCAGTAAATCCCGACCCCTCGGCCACGGAGCTGGCAGAAATTGCCGTGCAGAGCGCCGAGTCGGCCGTCGCGTTTGGTATCGAGCCAAGGGTGGCGATGATCAGTTACTCCACCGGCGAGTCCGGCACCGGCGTGGATGTCGACAAAGTGCGCGAAGCCACGCGCCTGGCCAAACAGGCGCGGCCTGACCTGCTGCTCGACGGTCCGCTGCAATACGACGCCGCCGCCATCGAAAGCGTGGCCCTGCAAAAAGCGCCGAACAGCGTCGTGGCCGGGCATGCCACCGTGTTTGTGTTTCCCGACCTCAACACCGGCAACACCACCTACAAAGCGGTGCAACGCAGCGCCAATTGCGTGAGCGTGGGGCCGATGCTGCAAGGTTTGCGCAAACCAGTTAACGACCTGTCACGCGGCGCGCTGGTGGACGACATCATCTACACCATCGCCCTGACCGCGATTCAGGCAGCGAATCTTCCGTAGCGCACCGCCGCTTCTTTGTTGGAGCGGCTTCGCTTGAGGCTGCTCGCGAAGAAGCAGAGACGCTTGCAGTTCCCCCGGCAATGGTTACTCTTTGCGCCTAACAACCGCCATCTTCTGCAAAAGAGCGGGAACCACAATTTCTTCACGAGGCATCTGCCCCATGCTGTCTTTCCTGCCTGCGCCGCTTCGCGGTGTGCTCGCCACAATTCTGCTGTTCGCCAACACCCTGATCTGGTGCTGGTTTCTGTTTATTGCCGCGTTGGTGAAGCTGCTGCTGCCGTTCAAGCCGGTGCGCACCGTGTGCAACTGGGTGCTGAACTGGGCGGCCGAAGCCTGGATTGCCTGCAACAGCGGCTGGATGTGGCTGGTGCAAAAACCGAGTGGAACCTCAAAGGGCGGGAGCAGTTCAAGTACGACGGCTGGTACCTAGTGACCAGTAACCACCAGAGCTGGGTCGACATTCTGGTCCTGCAACACACCCTCAACCGTCGCCTGCCGTTCTTCAAATTCTTTCTCAAGCAGGAGCTGGATCTGGGTGCCGGTGATTGGCTTGTGCTGGTGGGCGTTGGACTTCCCGTTCATGAAGCGCTACACCAAGGCGTACCTGGAAAAGCACCCGGAAAAGAAAGGCCAGGACACGGCCGCCACCCGCCGCGCCTGCGAAAAATTCCAGCATGTGCCGGTCGCTGTTTTCAACTTCCTGGAAGGCACGCGCTTTACCCAAGCCAAGCTAACGACCAGCAAGCCTTCACCGTTCCGCTACCTGCTCAAACCCAAAGCCGGCGGCATCGCGTTTGTGCTTGATGCCATGGGCAAGCAGCTGAAATCGATGGTCAACATCACCATCCACTACCCCGAAGGCAACCCGAGCTTCTGGTCATTCCTGTGCGGCGAAGTGCCAAAGGTAGTGGTGCGTTATCACACGCTGGAAATCCCCAAAGAGTTTCTCGGCAAGGATTACAACAGCGATGAAACCTACCGCCTCGGGTTTCAGCAGTGGGTGAATAAGTTGTGGGAAGAGAAGGATGCGGAGTTGGGGCGGCTGCATGAAGAGTTTCCGCCGAAGGGTTAGTGAGCGTGTCTCCCCTTCGGACTCCCAACAAGTCAGTCCCCTCTCCCGCTCGCGGGAGAGGGTTAGGGTGAGGGGCCTTTTAAGGCCGAGTAAAACCGCGCCCTCACCCCCGCCCTCTCCCGCATGCGGGAGAGGGGGAGCAAAGCGTCACTGCTTGCGATACACATCCCAATCAATCTGCGCCGGGAAGTGCTCGGTCTCCGAGACCGGCAACCCCTTGGCAACCAGAAAGCCCTGCATGATGTGGCAGCGGTGTTCCAGCAGCCAGTCGCGCTGTTCGATGGTTTCCACCCCTTCGGCGATCACTTCCAAGCCCAGGTGATGCCCCAGGTCGATGATGGTGCTGACCACCGCCGCGTCTTTGGGCGAGCTGAGCATGTTGGAAATAAACAGCCGATCGATCTTCAGCGTATCCAGCTCGAAGTGGCGCAAATAGGCGAGCGATGAATAACCGGTGCCAAAATCGTCGATGGCGATTTTCACACCCAGCGCACGCAGCTGGCTGAGCTGTTCGCGGGTGGTGTCGAGGTCTTGCATGAGTGCGCTTTCGGTCACTTCCACTTCCAACTGCGCCGGGCACAAGCCCAGCTCGGCCAGCACGCGGCGCAAGTCATCCACCAGTTGCGGCATCCCGAACTGCACCGGGCTGACGTTGAGACTGACCACCACCTGCTCGCCAAACGTCGGCCGCCAATCGCAACACTGCTGCACGCCGCGCCGGAAAATCCAGTCGCCGAGGCGGTTGATCAAACGGGTCTCTTCCAGCAGCGGAATAAACACATTTGGCGCAATGGTGCCCGACACCGGGTGCTCCCAACGCAGCAGCGCTTCGAAGCCACGCAGCTTGCCGGTCTCCAGGTAAATCTGCGGCTGGCACACCAGCACAAAATCATTCTGTTCAATGGCGTTGCGCAGGCTCTCTTCGAGCATCAAGCGCGAACGCGCACGGCCGTTCATTTCCGGAGAGAAGAAGCGGTATTGCTGGCGCCCAGCACGTTTGGCCTCGTACATGGCCATGTCGGCGGCGCGCATCAGACCATCCACGCTGCGCCCGCATTCAGGGAAACTGGCGATGCCGATGCTGGCGCCGAGTGTTACGTCCATGCCGTCAACCCCGGTGGCGCACCGAGACCAGCTCGATCAGTTTTTCGGCAATACGCGCGGCATCTTCCGGGTGTTCCAAGCCGTCGAGCAAGGCGGTGAATTCGTCGCCGCCCATGCGCGCCAGCACGTCGTATGGCCGCAGGCTTGAGCGCAGCAAGTCGCCAACCTGGCGCAGCACTTGGTCGCCGGCCGCGTGGCCGAGGGAGTCGTTGATGCGTTTGAAACCGTCGAGGTCCAGATACAAAATCGCCATGCGTTTGCCGCTGCGATCCAGGCGCGCCAGGCTCGATTCCAGCGCCTGGTGAAAACCGCGACGGTTGAGCAAACCGGCCAGCGCATCGGTCGCTGCTTGCGACTCCAACTGCGCGTAGAGGTTGCGCACCACGGACATATCCAACGCCAGAATCACCATCGAACGCTGCAGGCGCGGCAGCGGTGAACTGGACAGCGCCACCGGCAACATCTGCCCGCCGACGGCGCGCAAGCTAGCGTCGTGCAGGCGATAGGCTTCGCCGCGCAGCCAATGTTTGTAGAACTCCGAATCCTTCCAGGCAGTGGGCAGGCCGGGGTCACCAGGTAATCGAGCAGCGGCGTGCCTTCAATTCCCGCCACCGTGCCGTTGAGCATGCGGGCCATGGCCGGATTGACGAAGTTGATGTTGCCCTCTTCGTTGACCACCACGATGCCTTCGGCGGCGTTTTCCAGCACCGACGCGTTGAAGGCACGAGCGCTGTCGAGCTGCTTGGACAGCACCTGCAATTCGTGGCGGTTGCGCTCGTGCTCGAGCAGCACGTTGATTTTGTGCCGCAGCACTTGCGGGTCGAAGGGTTTGAGAATGAAGTCCACCGCGCCGGTGGCGTAGCTACGCAACACTGAGTCTTCAGTGTGGGCAATGGCAGATAGAAAAATGATGGGGGTGTATCGGTGCTGGGGTTGCCGCGCATCAAACGCGCCACTTCAAAGCCGTCCATGTGCGGCATCTGCACGTCCAGCAGCACCAGCCCCACATCGTTGTCGAGCAGGCATTGCAACGCTGCCTCGCCCGAATCATGACCGTGCGGACTTCCCACGGGCTGTCGCCCAGCAAGGCTTCCATGGCCACGAGGGTTTCCTCGCGGGTCATCGACCACCAGCAAGATCTGCTCGCTGGACTGCGGTTTAAGCTGCGCCTGAGCCATTACGTCCCTCCGAATTCGCCAACCAGCGTTGCAGCAGGGCCATCAGGTCCTGGCGCGCCACTGGTTTGGCTAGGTAGTCATCCGTGCCCGCGGCTAAACATTTTTCGCGGTCGCCCTTCATCGCATGGGCCGTCAGAGCAATGATCGGCACCGTGCAGCCTTTTCCTGCTTCAGCAGACGAGTGGCGGTATAGCCATCCATGTTGGGCATCGCCATGTCCATCAGAATCAGGTCAAACGCTTGTTCCGCAAATGCGGCCAGCGCCTCGAAGCCATCTCGGGCCGTACTGACTTCCAACCCCAGCTCATCCAGCAAGGCGCTCATCGCATAAATGTTGCGCACATCATCGTCTACCAACAGCACCCGCTGGCCTTGCAGCGGGTTGATTTCCGGCACCACAACCTCAGGCTGTGGCTCACGCACACTGGACAAAAATCCTTGCACCGCCAGGCTCAGCGCTTGCAGGTCCTGACCGTTTTTTTGCACCACCACCGCCGAATAACGACGCAGGCGTTGCAGGCTTTGCTGGGTCACATCCACGCCGGTGTTCACGACCACCCGTGTATTGCTGAGAGGACGCTGGCGCGACATGAGTTCAATCAAATCAAAACCGTCCTGGTCGGGTAGATCCAGGTCAACCACCACCGCCGCAAACTCGTCTTCCTGATAGGCATCACGCGCCTGCGCCGCGGTCTCCACCGCCGTTACCGAAAAGCCAAGGTGGCTGAGGTGCTCGCGTAGTACTCGCGTTCCGGCGCGACGTCCTCTACCAACAATAGGCGGTTATGTTCGTCGTGCTCGTGGCGAGCCAAATCTGTGAAGACTTTCTCGAGATCGGCGCGGGCGATCGGCTTGACCAGGTAGCACGAGCCGGTGTCGTGCCAGTCGTCCGGCTGCGGCACGCAGGAAATAATGTGCACCGGCAAACCACGATGCTGTGGGCTCGCACGCAAGCTGCGGTAAATCTGCCAGCCGCTGATGTCGGGCATCAGGATGTCGAGAATCACAGCGGCAAATTGCTCGCGCTCCAACAGGCCGAGCGCTTGAGCACCGCTGCGGCAATGCACGCAGGCAAATCCATGGGCCTGCGCCTCGTCGGCGATCAGATTGGCGAAATCCCCGGTCATCCTCGACCACCAGCAACGTCCGGACCTTGCCCCACCCGTGTGCGCCACGGCGCTAACTTGCGGTAGCCCGACCGTGCCTTGCACCACAGTGACGGGCAGCTGCACAGTGAACACGGAGCCTTGGCCCGGCGCGCTGTCCAACTGCACGGTGCCTTCCAGCACCTCAACCAGTTGCCGGGTAATCGCCAGGCCCAAACCTGTGCCGCCAAACGCCCGGCTGGTGGAGCCGTCTATTTGCTGGAAGGCTTGGAACACGCGCTGATGCTGGTCGGCCGCAATGCCGATACCGGTGTCGCGCACCACGATCTTGAGCATTTCGCGGCCGTCATCCGCAGGGGGCGCAACCGGAGTCACTTCGCACCTCGCCGCGCTCGGCAAATTTCAACGCGTTGGAAAGCAGGTTGCGCAAAATTTGTTGCAGGCGACCACGGTCGCTGTACACCACCCGTGGAACCTGGGGGTCGACGCGCGTGATCAGGCGCAAGCCCTTGAGTTCCGCCATGGGGCGCAAGCTGGCGTCTAGCTCCTGCATCAGGTCGTGAACATTCATGTTCTCCATCTTCAACTGCACGCGCCCGGCTTCGATGCGAGCCAGGTCGAGCACGTCGTTAATCAACTGCAACAAGTCGCGGCCGGCGCGGTGAATGATGTCCGAGTGTTTGACCTGCTTGTCGTTGAGGTCACCTCCGCCGTTCTGCTTGAGCTGTTCGCTGAGGATCAGGATGCTGTTGAGCGGCGTACGCAGCTCATGGGACATGTTGGCCAGGAACTCGGACTTATAGCGGTTGGCCAAGGCCAATTGTTCGGCCTGCTCACGCAAGCGCGCCTCGGCGGCTTTGCGTTCGCTGATGTCGATGATTACTGCCTGCACCAGCACGTCTTCGCCGCTGCGCAACGGCGACAGGCCAACTTCCAGCGGAATCAACTCGCCATCCCGATGCCGGCCGAACAGCTCGCGGTTGTTGCCCATTTGCCGAGGCTCGGGTGAACGCAGGTAGCTCTGACGCGCTTAACGCAATTCCTGCAACGACTCGGGCAGCAGCACTTTTTCCACCGGCTGGCCCAGCAGGTCTGTGCGTGGGTAGCCGAACAGCTGCTCGGTCTGCCGATTGGCCATGGCGATCCGCCCTTGGCTGTCGACCAGCACAATGGCGTTGGGCGACGCCTCGACCACCAAACGGAAGCGCTCCTCGGCGGCCTTGCGCGCGCTGATGTCGATGATCACCGCCTGCACCAGCACATCAGCCCCCGCTGCGCAGCGGCGAAAGGCCGACCTCTACTGGAATCGAGTGTCCATCTTTAGTGCTGGCCAAACAGATCGTGGTTGCCACCCATTTGCCGGGGTTCCGGGGCTTTCTGAAATTCACGGCGCATTCCAACGTGGGCGTGGCGTAATGATTCGGGCAGCAGCTTTTCTACCGCTGCGCCAACCAGTTCATCGCGCGGATAGCCAAACATCAGCTCGGCCTGCTGGTTGACCATGGCAGTGCGGCCGTTGCTGTCGACCAACACAATGGCGTTGGGCACGCCTCGACCACCAGGCGAAACCGCTCTTCACGCTCGCGCAATCCGGCACTCATGATTTCGCTATTGGCCAGCGCTCGCTCGCGCAGCAACAGATAGCCGCCCACCATCAGCCCCAGTAGCACCGACGACAACAGCCCAACCCACAGGTTGAATTGCAACCGTGGGTTTTCCATCCGTCGCTCGTATTCAGCGGTGCTACTGACCGTAACCTGCCACTCGCGCCCAAACACAGAGAGGCGGCGGGTCAGCTGATACGCCGAACTGCCCTAGGTAACTCGCCCTGGAGCAGCGCCCCGCCGTCGTCAGCGTTGTCGGCCAGCTCGATCTGAAAAAGCTCCAGCGCGACTGCCCAAGATACCCTCAAGCAAGTCGTGCATTTCGGAACGAGCCCGTGACCGCACCAAGGAAGGCTTGCTGGCAGTTCTTCCGGGCTCGTGACCGGCGCGGTGTTGGCGTACACGGGCATGTACAACACGGCACCGATTTGTGGATCTTGATCAGTTTCGGATTTGAGCCGGAGCGGCGCGGGAAAGCACTGCTTCGCCCGTGCGGCGCGCCTGAAAAACCGCCTGCGGCGTACTTCCTCGGACAGCACGTCGAAACCCAGGCCGCGGCGGTTCCGCCAGTCGAGCGGGCTGATGTAGTCGGCAATCAGGTATTCATCGACGCTCGCCGGCGGGAAATACGGAAGTCTTTTCATCCATAGTCCAAGCTCCCCTTCGATAAACGCCGACAGTTCGGCAGCGGGCAGCAAGTAGCGGGCCCGTGCAACGGCCACCGACATACCGACAATAACGGTCTTGGAGTTGCAATTGGTCGGTGGCCGCGCATCCATTCTTCGGCGCTACCCGCATCGCTGCCAGCCAGTAACCCGACCAGTGCCGCGGCGCGCACCATTTCATAGGCGTGCATGCGTTCGAGAATGCTTTGCTGCACATCGTCCACAGCAATGCTGGGGCGTTATTCCTGCTCGCGCCGGTTGTTGGCCTGCAGCTCGTCACTGCCACACCACCAGCGCGCCAAGTCCCCGCCCATGTGAGTCCCAGCGCTGCCAAAAAGGCAGCCAAGCGGCGGCGCGAATGTGAACCCAGGGTTTTCGTCCATGTAAGCTCCTGATCCTTCGCCAGCGTCCCCTACCCCTTTGGTTAAGCAGACCCGGCTGAGACCAATGGCCCAATCGGGCCATTGGGCTGAAAGTTCTAGGTCAGAAATTTCGAGCGCGGCGCTTTGCCACTAAAAGATCAGCGAGCGGATATCGAGCGCAATCGCAAAGTAGGTTCGACCTGCCATCTCTATGCTGGCCATGAAGCTCGGCGCTTTTTGCCTTCGCGTGGACAGCTCAAGCTCGCACAAAAAAAGGCCTCCACGTGGGAGGCCTGGGCTCAGCGCCTAGCGCTTATTGCGGATGGCTGCTCGGTACTGCTGAGTGGTTTGTTGAGCAATACGGCTGCTGCTGGTACTGCTGAGGTTGCTGTTGGTATTGTCGAGGCTGCTGCACCGCTTGCGGCAGCGGTTTCAGGTTGACCTCCACACGGCGGTTCTGAGCGCGGCCATCGGCCGTGTCGTTGGTGGCAATCGGCTGGTCTGGGCCGTTACCGCGAGTGGACAACCGCGAGCCGTCTACACCTTGCGAGGTCAGGTAATTGGCCACGCTGGCGGCCCGGCGCTGAGACAAATCCATGTTGTGCTGGCGGTTGCCGGTGCTGTCGGTGTAGCCGACAATTTCAAGGTGGTGTTCTGGTTGTACTGCTTGAAGGAGCTGGCGAGGTTGTTCAGCGGCGTATAGAAGTTGCTGGCGATGTCTGACGAGTCGGTGGCAAAGGTGATGTTGCCGGGCATGATCAGCTTGATCTGGTCGCCTTCACGCTGCACCTGCACGCCGGTGCCTTGCATGCTGCGGCGTAGTTCGGCTTCCTGCTTGTCCGCGTAATAGCCATAACCCGCGCCCGCTGCGCCGGCCACGGCGGCGCCGATCAGCGCGCCTTTGCCACGGTTGTCATGATTGATCAACGCACCAGCAGCGGCACCCGCCAGCGCTCCGATACCGCCATATTTCGCGGTGTTGTTGGAGCTTTGGGGTTGATTGTCATACGGATTTTGCGAGGCACAGCCAGCCAACAGCGCGACGGCAGTAGCGGCAATGATCAGGCGACCGAAAGTAAACATGGGGGCGTACTCCTAAAACGCGGTCCACCCCGCTGGGCGGACCACCGTTGGAGCATAAAGTTAGCTGAAAATTCCGTGGCGCCGAGGGCCTAAGCCGAAGCGGCGTCAGGCGCGAATGCAAGGGTTCTCGCGCATCTCATCACCGAGGCGTGTATCGCGGCGCCGTGACCGGTCACCACCGTGGCGTCTTCATCCAGCGTATACAGCCGCTGCTTGATCGAGCGCTCAATCGTCGGGTAGTCGCCGCCCCACAAATCGGTGCGCGGCCAATGCCCCGGCGAAACAGCGTATCGCCGGCAATCAGCAGCTTGGCCTCAGGAAACCAGAAACTCATCGACCCCGGCGTATGGCCTGGCGTATGCAGCGCCACCCCGCAACCACACGCCAGCTCCTCATCGTCGCGCAGCCACTGGTCCGGCGCCGGCACCGGCGTATACGGCACGCCAAACATGCGGCACTGCATCTCCAGGTTGTCCCACAGAAAGCCGTCCTCCTCGTGCAAGTGCAGCGTGGCGCCGGTTTTCTCCTTCATCTGGCCCGAAGCCAGAAAATGATCGAGATGGGCGTGGGTATGGATGATGCTCACCACCTTCAACCCATGGGCCTCTAGCCGCGCCATGATCAGATCCGGATTGCCACCCGGGTCGACGACGATGGCTTTCTTGGTCACCGGGTCGCCAATGATCGTGCAGTTGCACTGCAACGGGCCGACGGGGAAGGTTTCGCGGATCAGGGTGGGGTTCATGACAGCTCCTTCGAATAATCGGTGCCATTCTCGGTTTCGGTTCCGCGCGCTTCAAGAGCTAGTTGAACAACCGACACCCATCGCTCGCGCAGGGCCACGAAGCGCCCAATGAAGGATGGAATGCACCAATACCTCGCCGTTAGCTCCCGGTTTAGAGCGCTCGCGAAATTTCCTTCAAACAATGCGGCTCCTTCTCGATTCCCCTTTTCGTGGCTTCACGCGTTACTGGCCCGCGGCTTAGAGGCCTCGGCGACACAGAAACGAGTAGGCGACGGATTATTAACCTACTTGCCAAATAACACCAAGAAGGTTAATTTGAAATGGAGAAACGGACTCCCCCATTCGCTCGCTCGCTCAGGTGAGTTGTTGGTTTCGCAAGGCAAGGTTCGCACGACTCAGGCGGCTCGAATTGGCGCCAGTGAATTAGGTTTGGAATTGAGTGATGTGTTGGCTGGTGATGGCACTAAAGGCCAATGAATTTCTGAAAAAGCATGACGACGCACGCCGACCACCGTATCTGGCAAGACGTCTACTGCCTGAGCACCTGCATGGGTGCTGGGTATTTGAAGCGACGATTTCCGACGATCTGCTGATCGTCTCGTTCAAGGAGTTATGAACATGAAATGTCCCGTTTGTCGGTGCTGCGCACCTTGTGCGTGACACGCGACCTGCCGTATACCTACAAAGGTGAAACCACCGTTATTACCGGCGTCACTGGTGACTTTTGTCCGGCGTGCAACGAGTCGGTGCTCGACCTCAACGAGTCGGATCGCGTGATGAGCGCGATGCGTACGTTCTCCAGACAGATCAACGCGACGATCGTCGACCCAACGTTCATCGCCCAAGTCCGGAAAAACTCGCCCTGGACCAACGCGAAGCCGCAGAGATTTTCGGCGGCGGTGTAAATGCATTCTCCCGCTACGAAACCGGCAAAACCAAACCGCCGCTGGCGCTGGTGGAATTGTTCCGGCTGCTGGACTCGCACCCCGAACTGCTCAACGAAATTCGAACGGCCTTAGCCTTCCCCGACAATCAGCTCGGCAATTTCCCCGTCCCACTTCTTAAACGCCCGACGGAGTATTCGACGCATCACTAAACCCCAGCAGGTACGCAATTTCAGGCTACAGCGGCAACTGCGTGGTGCTGAGGTATTGCCCAGGGCCAGGCGTTTGCGGTACGTCGTCTGAGCGTTAATCTTCGCTGATAACTCGTGCCCATCGCCGACAAAATGCCGGCGCAAGCTGCGGGCCACTGGTGTGCGGGCTTTGGCGGCGCTGCCGGAGGTCGGGAAAGTCGCCCGGAACATGCCAGCAGCAGGCGGCGAACGCGGGTGAGCAAGGCATGTCTTGAACATCGAAGTGTGGCGAGCAGCGCTTCGCACTGTTGCTAACAATGTGCACAGTCGCCGGGTTGACGAAGCAGCGGGACGTTGCAGGTAATGTTGCGGGATGCTGATGCAGTGATAGGCCTGGTCGAAAATCTGCACGCGCACGCCAAACACTTCGTTGAGTAACGCGCGGCATGCTGCGGCGCCGGGTAGGCGAAACCCACCTCACGATACCGTGCATTTTTTTCCCCAAGCAAAAACTGCGCAATGCTGGTGCGACAGAACCAGCAAACCTTCGGCGACGAAGCGACTGAGTGCGCCAAGCAGGCTTGCCTCGCTGGCGCGCAGTTCCACACGTTCAAACGCTTCTGCAACCGTTCCAGCTCATAGGCCAGGCCCAGTACGCGGTAGTACTTGGCAGGCGCGAATTGAATAGCTTTATCGAGCGTGGCGCTGGACAGCACGGCGTAGCCGAGAATGCCGTGGGTGGATACGTTCAGGCGCTGGCCTGCAGCAGCAAGCCCAACGCCGGTTCTTTGGCATAGCGTGAGCGCAGCGCTGGCGAGCGGTGTTGAAGTCGATAAACGGATAGGCGCCCGTTAGGCGATTCATCAATTGCGGCTTTATTCGGGCGGCGCGCAGCGAGGTCATCACCCGGCACGCCAAGCTCGGCACACAGGTCAGATCAAAGCGCTAGCGTAGGCGATGGACACGCAGCTCGGCAGCAAAATTCGTGCGACTGCTTCATCGTGGCTGAACTTCTTCCTTATTGTTCTTTTTAGCGTCGGGCCGGTGGCCAGAAATGACGCGCAACGCAGGGAATACTCCAGGCGTACCTAGGTGTCACAACCTCACCATCAAAGGATTGGAAATCGGCGCCAGCGAGCAAATGCCTAAGCGCGTTTAATATTACCCCGGTGTAAGCCAAGGTGACACACCCACTGGCCATATATGACCGCCACATTAGCGGCTATCCCAACCTTTGCGAGGGTTGAAGGCGCGGCCGTGGTGCCAACCATGGTTAAAGCTGTAAACGACTCGAGAGTCAGCAATGGTCAGCACCACGCCCGAAGGTTTGCAAATTCGTCCGCGCCATCTGGATTTCGACTTTGCCGAATCCACTGCCTCGGCACTGGCACAGCGGCGATGCATTCAAGACCCACCTGTTCGACGCCATGTCCGGTGTTGTTCCCTGGATGGCGAGCGCTTCTTTATCGATTCGGTGCGTCACTACCGCGACCAGATCGCCGACCCGGTATTGAAGGAACAGATTCTGAGCTTTATCGGCCAGGAAGGTCACCACAAGCCAAGAGGCACTTGGAATACAGCAACCGCCTTCGCGACCTGGGCTACAACATCACGCGAATAGAGAAACGCGCCCAGGCCCGAATCCGCTATACGCAGAAGAAATTCTCACCGCAGCGCCAGCTGGCTGCGACCGCCGCGCTGGAGCACAATCACCGCGATCATGGCCGACGGTTTGCTGCGAGAGCCGCGCCATTTGCAAGGCGCGCACCCGGAGCTGATTCGTCTTTGGCGCTGGCACGCGCTGGAAGAAACCGAGCACAAAGCGAGTCGCCTTCGATGTCTACAACCAAGTGTGCGGCAGCCGCAAGTTGCGGCGGGCGATGATGATGGGCACGTTCTTTTTCGTGTTCGACACGTTCTGAGGCATAACCCACATGCTCTAGCAAGGCATTTCATTGCTGTGGAACCTGGCGTGTGTGGCGCGACGGCATCCAGTGGATGTGGGGCAAAAACGGCTGGCTTCCGGCCGTTGATCAAAACCTACCTCGATTTCTTTAAAGATGGCTTCCATCCTGTGCGCAGCTCAACAACATTGATCTGCTGCACAGCACGCGCGATGAGTTTGATGTGCCGGTGGCGCAGACGGCTTGAGCAGTTTGAAGTTGATACCCGAAGAGCCCTTGCTGGGCCCCTTTATTTTTGGCGGCTTCATGAGCTTGGCGTCGCCTGCCCTCATTCCCAACCCCTCTCCCGTAAACGGGAGAGGGAGCTTGATCGGTGTTTGTCACCGCAACGAACTATCTGCCCCTCGCCCGTTTACTGAGATGGGGCTGGTGAGGGCAACCTTGCAAACGACGATAGCCCCGCTCACCCCTGCAAAAACCGCAACGCATCCGCCGCGCTCTGCTCCGGAATTTCTTCCATCGAAGATATGCCCCACGCCGGGATAGGTTTTCACCTGAATACCCGGCAAATCGCGCTGCCACAGCGGCACATGTTTCGGCGAAATCCAGCGGTCACGGTCGCCCCACATCAGCAGCGTTGGCGTGGTATCTATGCGACGCGCGCCGGAGTGCCGTGCAGTTCTTCGCGGTTCACGTTCAGCAGCACGCGGAAGATATCCATCATTGCCCGACGGTTGCCTGGGCGGCGGCTGAGGTCGTAGTAACGATCGACCACGCCGGGCTTGATGCGGCCCAGGTGTTCCCCGTACACCTTCCTTGATGCCCTGGGCAAACAGCGCGCGCGGCATCCACATCGGCATGGCCCAGGTAGCACCGGGCAAAGCGGCGGCGGCGATCATCAGCGGCACTTTGCGCATGTGGTAGCCGGCCGGGTCGATCAGGTATCAATTTCTCCACCCGTTGCGGCTGCGCCAGGGCGAAGTTCCAGGCGATGTAGCCGCCCAGTGAGTTGCCAGCGATCACCGCTTTGTTCACGCCTAAGAGGTCGAGCAGCAAACCGAACACCTTCACCATGCGCTCAGCGTTGTACTGGCCGTCACGCGCAGGGCCGGTTAGACCGAAGCCGGGCACGTCAAACCGAATGATGCGGTACTGATCGGCGAAAGCGCTGATCCAACCGTCCCAGGTATGCAGCGACGCAACCACGCCGTGAATCAGCACCAGCGCCGGTTTATCGCGCGTGCCTTCGTCGCGGTAGTGAACACTGAAGCCATCCAGCTCCACGAATCTCGGAGCCGCTGTCCGGCATTGGCGTAACGCGCTTTTCAAACGGTCCAGCGGCAAGGCGCCAAAGCCCAAACGGGCGAAACCCACCGCCAGCGGCGGCGAAAAATTCAGGCTGGAAGCAGACATGCGAAGACCTCGACAAGCTTGTTATAGGTCGTCGCATCAAAGCATGGCCGTTTGCGCCTGGCGCCCAACCTAGGTTGTAACGGGGCACAGCGCGGCGATCAACAGGTCGCCCAGCACCGTCTTTGCGTGTTCGATTTCTACCCGCGTGGCCGAGCGGCCGAGCAATTCCAAAGAGCTGGTTTCAAGCGCCCAGATCAGCGCGCGGTAGGTCAGCGGATCGCGACGATTGCCGTCGTGCTCCAGGCGCTCGACCAACAAAGCGGTCATTTCCACGTGGGCGCGCTGCCGATGACGGGCCAGAGGCGAGTCTGCTCGCAGCGCCTCTTCCTGCATCAGGCGAATGATCGGCCCCACGGCCGAGTGGTAGTCGAAGAAACAACCGACCATATTGCGCAGCCAATCTTGCGGGCTGCCGGCGCCTTTTGCATGTCGCGAAAGCGCGCCAACAGCAGCACCACGGCGGTTTGATAAATGCCCTCGAGCACATCCATTTTGTTGTCGAAGTATTTGTAGAAGGTCCGGCGCGACACGTTCGCCGCTGCGAGCAGGTCGTTCACGGTGGTCTCGCTCAAGCCTTTACGCGCGAACACCGGAATGGCCGTGAGCTGGATGTTGATGCGCTGCAAGTGCCCAACCAGCGGCCCGTCTGCCACTTCACCTTGTTGGCGTGCCACAGCGCCGTAGCCGCCGAGGTCTTCGAACACCGCCAACACGGCGCCTTGCACGGCCTTTTCCGCTTCCATCGCACGTTCTCCTAAAACCAACCCTCAGCCCGGTGACGGCGCCAAGCGGGCTGGGTACTCTTGCACCCATTCTTATAAGAACCGCTGCCGGAACGCATACGCCATGAAGCTATCACGCCGCCTGTTCTGGCCGCTGGCCATCCTTTTGCTGGTAATCACGCGCACGCTGCCGGCTGCGGAGCTGTTTTATCTCGGCGAAAAAATTCCCGACATCCAGAAACCGTGGAGCAGCCGCGACTATCACCAACTGGTCGAAGCGCTGCAAAAACTCGACAGCAGCCAAGCCAACGCCCTGCCCCGGCGCAGCGGCGAATTCACCGGGCCGATCTACCAGCGCATGGTCAGCGAAGAAAATTTCCGCGCGCAGCTGAACATTTACGCGCCGCTGGAACTGCGTCAGAACGAGGCGCGCGAGCTGCTGTTCCAGCTAAAAGAATTGATGCGGCTGTACTTTGATTTCCACGCCGTGCAGCAGCCCTACGGCGCCGAGGCGCTGGGTTTGATGACTGGCTTCGCTGCGCCAGCAAGCGGTGCTGTTTACCTTGACGACCGAGTTCTGGATGACCCTCTCGCAGCCCGAGCAAAGCAACCCGGTGCGCCTGCAAGGGCTGCAAGACACCAAAGAGGCCGCTGCCATGCTCACCTCCAGCGCCCTCGATTACCTGGGTCTGACCAAGCAATTCGGCCGCGAAGATTTGGCCTTGTATGCCGCCGAGATCAGCAAACAACTGCTTGAGCTGTTCGTGCACCTCAACGTCCAGGTGCGACCGCAACTGCTGGCGCGCATTGACGAGTTGGCGCAAGCATCCCTACAGCGAAGTGCGCAACAGCATGAACGACCTGTTGCCGGTGCTAGTGGCGATTCAAACGGATGTGGAAAATCAGCTGGCGATGCCGGCGCCGCAGAAGCCGGCGGCGAAGAAAGCTCGATCTGACGGCGCCGTGATCATCTGGGTCTAAAAAACTCGAGGCTAAAGCCTCTCCTACAGGTCCGCGCAGGTTGTGGGGAGCGGCTTCAGCCGCGAGCTGTTGATCAGGTCGAAGCACTTAGCGCAGCACGCCAATCGCCTTGGCCCGCGCCACCGCTTGCGTGCGCCGCTCGACCTGCGCTTGCTGTTGATATGCCGCGCGTGGGTTTTTACGGTGTGCAGTGAGATAAACAGCTGCTCGCTGATCTCCTGATTGGAGCAACCTTTGGCGATCAGCTTGAGCACCGACAGCTCACGACTGCTTAGCGCTTCGGCCTGCACGCTGCTATCGATGGCTTCAAACACCTCGCCCTCTTCCAGGGCCGGCAACAACCCGGGCAGCCGCTCAGCGCAACGGGCAACCGGGACGGGGTAGCAGTTGTTCACGCAGCCACTGGGGGTGTTGCTGAGCAGTTCGTTAAAGGGCAGCAGCCCGCCGCCAATCGCCGACTCCATGCTGCTGAACAGTTGCTGCTGGGCTTCGCGCTCGCGCCCTTGGTCAAGCAACAGCAGCGTCAGTTGAACCTGGGCAAAGCCGCCCATGAGCTGACCGCCCACGCCTTGCGCTCGTGCAATCAACGAGCGCAACCGCCGCTCGGCATCGGCCGTGCGTCCTTGCAAGCGTTCCAATACCGCCTGCTGCATTTCGATGTGCAGCGGCAGTTGCGGGTTGTATTCCGGCGCGGCGGCGGCCTGTTCGCCGCTGTAGGTGGTGGCCAGGCGATACAGCCAGTCGCTGGCCAATTCAGTCTGGCCACGCATCAGCCACAACTCGCACTTCACCACAGTAATCATGGCCAGGTAGTAGATCGCTGGCACGTCCCAGATATGCATCAAGCGCTCGGCTTCGGCGAGCTGGGCGAACGCTTCGTTCAAGCGGCCGCTGCGGCCCTCGATGGTGGCGAGCACGCAATGGCCGATCAGCACGCTCGTGTCGCGGCACGCGCGCGGACCTCGCTGAGGCCGGCCAACAAACGCGCCCGCCCGGCTTCAGGGTCGAGGCGCGAAGGTGAGCAGGTAACCCTCATACAAGGTCAGGCGCGCGCGTACCGCATACAGACGCTGCGACGAAAGCCCGCGCAAACAATCCAGGCCGTGGCGCACCTCTTCCTGGGCGCGCAACACTTCGCCACGGGCTTGCAGCACACGGGCGCGGTCGTAATAAGCCAGTGCTTCGAACAGCGGATTGCCGTAGCGCTGCGCCAGCTCTAATGCATCGCGGTTCAAGCCACGGGCGCGCCACAAGTCGTTGCGGGTGATGGCCAAGTTGGCCAGGGTCGACAGGCACATTAGGCGCTGGCCGCAGCGCTCCTGCGGCAGCGCCGAGAGCGCTTCGCTGCAATACGCTTCGGCCAGTGTGCTGTCGCCACGACCGCGAGCAATCACGCCGCTAAGCGCCAGCCACTGGCCAATCATGGACCGTTGCGCGCGCGCGTTGGCCGCCGGCAAGAAACGCGACAACTGGCTGGCCAAGTCTTCAGCCGCATCGAGCTGACAGGCCAGCGCCAACGCCCAGGCGTACAACACAATCAGCCGCGGCGAACTGCCGAGCAGGCTTTCGGGCAAGTCCATTTTCCAGCGCAGCAACATCGCCACGTTCTGTTCACCGAGCAACTGCTCCTCGGACAAATTTTGCACAAGACTGGCGGCCACATCCGGCTGCCCGGCCCGCAGCGCCTGCTCGATGGCCTCGTCCAGCAAGCCTTGCCCGCTGAACCAGCGACACGCGCGCAAGTGCAGCTTCGCTGCTGGCTGGCTCAGGGAGACCGGCAAGCGGGCGCGCAGTAAATCGGAAAACAAATGGTGATAGCGAAACCAACGCCCGTGCTCATCCAACGGCACCAGGAACACCTGATGCGCTTGCAGGTGTTGAAGAATGGTGGCGCTGTCATGCGCCATCGCGCACCGCGTCGCACAGCTCAACGCAAAAGCGCTCAAGGAACGCGGTTTCGTAGAGAAATTCCTGCACGTCGGCGCCCTGGCTTTCGATCACTTCTTCGAGCAAGTAATCACGAATCAGGCCATCGGCACCGTCCAGCAGGTGGCCCCAATTCTGCGTATCGCCGCCTTCGCTGGCGGCCAACATCCACAAACGCAGCCCGCCACCCCAGCCTTCGCTGCGCTGCAACAGGTTGTCCAAGGCCTCGCCTTGCAGATTCACGCCCTGGCTTTCCAGCAATTGGCTGGACTCGCCGAGCGTCGAGGCGCAGGTCCTGCTCTTGCAGTTCCAACAGTTGGCGCGACAAGCGCAAGCGGGCTAGATGCCAATTCGGACGCTGGCGGCTGGTGACCAACAGCAGCAGCCCGGCAGGCAAATGGTTGAGGAAAAATTGCAGGCAACGGTCCAAAACTGGGCCTTGGGCCAGGTGGTAATCGTCGAGTACCAATAACAGCGGGTTGGCTGGGTCGAGGCGCTTAGTCAGGTCGTCGAGCAGGCCGTCGAGCCACTCTTCAAAAGCGAACGGCTGATGGCGCTGGCGCAACTTGAGCAGCCCCAGCGCCTCCTCGCCCAAACCGGGAAAGCAGCGCTGCGGCCCAAGTACCAAGCGCTCCAGAAAGCGGCCGGGGTCGCTGTCCATCTGGCTGAGGCCCAGCCACAAGGTTTGCCATCGGCTGGGCAGACGCTCGCAGAACTCAATGGCCAACGAGCTTTTGCCAAACCCCGCCGGCGCCGTCAGCAGCAGCAAACGGCCCGACAAACCGCTGATCAGGCGCTCACACAAACGGGGACGGGTGATATAGCCAGCCGGCAGCGGCGGACGGAAGAACCGCCCTTCTCCACCGGCGATGGTAGGAAAAGCCAAACCTTGGGAACTAGAAAGATCGGTCATCGGCGGTTTCTTGTTATGGGGCCTGTAGACGTCATGGCGGGCAATGCATCGGCGCTTTGCAGCCTAGCCCCTTGAGGCGTGCTTTTGAAGTATTGCCGGTGAACTTGCGTGAAAATGCTAAAAAAGCTGTAGATCAAACGCATCGAGGCTAAAGCCTCTCCTACAAAAACTCGGTCCCTGTAGGAGAGGCTTTAGCCTCGATGCTTTTGCTTTTCGACCGCGACGAAAATCGAGATCGAGCGAGCTAAGGCGAGGCAAGGCGCCCCGCAGCTTTAGCGCGCAGCGTACTGCAGTACGTGAGCATCTAAAGCGAGGACGCAACGCCGCATCGCCGACGCGCAGCCGATCGCTCAGCCATAAAAAAACCGGCCAGGAGGCCGGTTCTTTTATGGCGCTACGCTTACCGAACGCCGGACTGGCGCAGGGCTGCTGGCGTGTAATCCGACTCAGAGGCTTTGAAGTCGAAGTCGTACGCTTGTTTCTCTTCGTTCTTCATACCCAGAGCGATGTAACGGCCAGACAACAGGTCGTACAGGGTTTCCAGGGTGTACCACGGCACTTGCTTGTCGTAGTAGTACTCGGCATGTGCTTCGGCTACGCGCCACAGGGTGCCACGACCGTCGTAGTGGTCGCCCTCGGATACCTGCCAGGTATCTTCGTCGAGGTAGAAGTCACGTTTGGCGTAGATGTGGCGCTCGCCGGCTTTCAGCGTGCCGACTACGTGCCATACGCGGTGCAGCTCGTAACGGGTCAGGTCCTGGTTGATGTGACCGGCCTTGATGATGTCGGCGTACTTGAGGTTCGGCGAATCGAGGCGGTAGTTGTTGTACGGAATGTAGATCTCTTTCTTGCCTTCCAGCTTCCAGTCGTAACGGTCTGGTGCGCCGTTGTACATGTCGAAGTTGTCCGAGGTACGCAGGCCGTCAGCGGCGGTACCTGGACCGTCATACGACACTTGCGGAGCGCGGCGAACACGACGCTGACCGGCGTTGTAGATCCACGCCAGGCGCGGCTCTTTAACCTGGTCGAGGGTTTCGTGCACCAGCAATACGTTACCGGCCAGACGCGACGGCGCGGTTACCTGTTGCTTGAAGTAGAACAGGATGTTGCTTGGCTTGCTGGCGTCGTAGTCGGTCAGGTTGGCGCGGAAGGTGAACTGATCCTGGAAGTACACCAGCGAGTAGGAACCGTTGGCCTGAGGCGTGGCCTGGGTTACCAGACGACGCAGGCTACCGCCGCGATAACGGGTGATCTGGTTCCAGATCGCTTCGGCACCGTCCTTCGGAATCGGGAACGGGTACGCAGTGGTGAAGTTCTCCAGGCCGTTGCCGCCCTGAACCAGCTTGGTGTTAACGGCGTTTTTCTTCGCCGCTTCCTGCACGTCAGCCGGAACGGTAGCGGTACGGTGCGTGGTGTACACCGGAATCTTGTAGGTTTCCGGGTAGCGTTTGAACATCGCGTACTGGCCAGGGGTGAGCTTGGCTTTGTACTGCTCAACGTTTTGCGCGGTGATGGTGAACAGCGGCTTTTCACTGGCGAACGGGTCGCTGATAAAGCCTTTGTCATCTACGGTGCCGGCATTCTTTGGCAAACCGCCAGTCCAGGCCGGAATAGTGCCGTCAGCATTGCCGGCCATTTCCGCGCCCAGCGGCGTCAGGGTAGTACCGAGCTTGGCAGCTTCTTCGGCCGAAACAGCGGCCATTACGCTAGTAGCCAACATCGACAGCGCCAGTGCAGCGCCGGTGTTGAGCAGACTCTTTGTTATTTTCATAGTCATCGTCTTCCTCAAAGTTCTTTGTCTGCTTAGAAGTTCACGCCGAAGCTGAGCGCGGCGAAGTCGCGGTCTGCCAAGGTGTTGTAATCGCCACCGAAGAAGTTTGTATACGACAGGCTGGCCGTGTAGGTGTTTTGGTAGTCAGCATCGACACCCAGGCTCACTGCTTTAGCGCCTTCGTTGAAAAGGCCGTTAGCGCCGTAACCATTTACGTCATGCGACCAAGCGACGTTTGGCTTGAGATTGATGCCGGCGAAAACGCTGTTGTAATCCCAGATAGCGCGAGCTCGGTAGCCCCACGAGGTAGCGGTCGCAAAACCGTCGTTTTCGCAGTATTTGGATACGTTTTTGGTGTTGCTACCCAGCGTTGCGCGGTTCAGCACGTTACAGGTGTTTTGCCCGCCAGTAGCGGCGAGTGGGCCTGGACCGTAGCTTGGATCGCGACCGTAGCGGATGTCGGAATTGCTCTCCAGACCACCAATGTGGCTCACACCTACCTCACCCACCAGGGTGAATCGCTCGGCGCCCATCACCTGATCAAAGAAGTGGGTGAACGTGGTTTGGAACTGGGTGATTTCCTTGCGTTTATAACCGTGCAAGTCCTCGCCAATGCCACCGCTCAACGTAGAGGCGTTAGCGTAAGCGCCGCCCAGCAGTTTCACACCGCCGTACAGAATGTCTGTGGAGTTGATCTGCACCGGAGCATTTGGCCGGTAGCTCAGTTCACCACTCCACGCTGTGCCTTCAGGCAATGTGGTAGAGAAGCTCAAGCCATACAGGCGGATATCTTCCGGGTACTCCATAAAGTAGGACGAGTTGCCCGCGATAATTAATGGCGCCAGGCTCGCGCCCAATGCGCCCGCGCCAGCGTAGGTCGCAGCGCTCGGAGCAGTAGCACTAAAAACCGGTGCGCGGCTGTGGTAGTTCATGAAGTACGCGCCGAACTCAGTGTTCAGCTCGTCAGCGAAATAGCGGAACGCACCACCCCACTGGCCGCTGTCGCGTGCATCACGGTCACCGGAGCGTTTAACAATTACGCCTTCATCAGGGTCGCCCCAATTCACCCCACGCGCGGCTAGGCCCGCCAGGGCGCCGTTCGCTGTTGCGTTGGCGAGGCCCACTGAGCCGCCACCGGCAATAACTTGGTTGAACGCGGCTGTACGCACGCCTTCACGAGTACGCAGAACTGCCAAGTTGCTATCGCAGCCATCTGAAACGATGTCAGGTTGTGCGAAGAACGTGCCGCAGTTGTCGGTAACGGTCTGGTCCCACTCCAACTGGTAGAAAGCTTCGGCCGACAGGTTTTCGGTCAGGCTCTGCTGCATGAAGAACATATTTACCGGAATCAAACCTTCTTTGATTTCCGCGCCAGGGCGGCGGAAAGCAGAAACGTCAATCGGGTTAACGGCGTTGATGCCGTTTTGGATAAAGGTACTTTCACCCCAGCTCACCACTTGCTTACCTAAACGCACGGAGCCTGGCTGATTGGCGATTTGGTAATTGTGATAGACGAAGGCATCAAGGATCTGGCCGCCAGAAGACTGAGCGCCTTCTTTGCGATTGTTATCCGAGATCTGTTTGAATTCGCGATCTTCGTCTTTTAGCTCAAAGTCGTACCAATATTTGCCACGAACAAATACGCCGGTGTCGCCGTACTTCAGTTCGAGGTCATGAATGCCCTTGAATATCTTCGAGAAGGTTTCGCCCTTCTTGAAGTTAAGGTGCGAATCATCGGAGGTCTGCGACAGACCGTTGCCGCCATTATTCACACCAATCAGGTCCTGATCGGCATCCTGGGTCGACCAGCTCGCGCCTACAGACAGCGACGAGTCGAACGAACCCTCGATTTCGCCAACGTTAAAGGTCACAGCAAAAGCAGGTGTGGCGAGGGTGGTGGCGAGGCTGACGGCCAGTGGCAGTTTTTGCCCGGCGCCAGAACGTTCTTGTTGTTGTCATCGACGCTACTCCATGTTTGTTTTTTTGTTATGGATGGCAGCGACTATAGCCACAAGGTCGTACGCAATGATCCATCTAAAGTGTGATTTGAACGCGCCAAGCACTCTGGAATGCAGGTTTCGGCGGTCTGAGGGTGTGACTGAGGGCGGGATGTGGCGCAAAGCCAGCGCCTGAGGGGCCAAGCGCTTGCTCGGGAGGCGGGCCGCACGCTGTGTGTGCGGCCCGATACAGTCAAACGGTGGACAAAAATGCGCTGCCGGCTTCCTGCCATTGGGCGATATCCAGCCGGATACGTTTCTTGTCCAGCTTGCCGACGCTGGTTTTGGGAATTTCGGTAACAAGCGCAATTTGCGACGGGATCGCCCACTTGCTCAGCAGCCCTTGTTCCACGAATGGCTTGAGGTGTTCCTTCAGGCTTTTCGCGTCCAGCGTATGACCGTCGCGCGCAACTAGCAGCGCAAAAGGGCGCTCGCCCCACTGCGGGTCGGGAATTCCCACCACCGCTACTTCGCGCACGCCGGGGTGACGGCTGACGAGGTCTTCCAGCTCCAGCGAGGAAATCCATTCGCCGCCGGTTTTGATTACATCTTTGATACGGTCGCGAATGTCGATAAAGCCCATGTTGTCGAGCGTGGCCACGTCGCCGGTGTGCAGCCAGCCGCCTTCCCACAACTCTTCGCTTTTCTGCGGTTCCAGGTAGTAACCCTGGGTTAGCCATGGCGCGCGCAGCACCAGCTCGCCTTGCGACTCGCCGTCGGCGGGCAGGAAGTTGCCGTCGGCGTCGATGACGGCCGCTTCCACCAATGGCACCGGCACGCCGGCTTTGATTTTGTAGGTGGTGCGTTCGTCTTCGCTGCCGGCCAGCAGCTCGTCGTTCATGTGGGCGCAGGAAATCATCGGGCAGGTTTCGGACATGCCGTAAGCAGCGGTCAGGTGAATGCCCCGCGCCTTCGCCGCTTCATACAGCGAGCGGTTCAGCGAGCTGCCGCCGATGATGATTTTCCAGCCTTTGAAATCCACGTCTTGTGCGGCTTTAGCGTTCATCACCATTTGCAGAATGGTCGGCACGCAGTGGGAGAAGGTGACCTTCTCTTTCTTCCACAAACCCACCAAGAGTTCGGGGTCGTAACGGCCCGGATACACCTGTTTGATCCCGAGCATGGTCGCCACATACGGCACGCCCCAGGCGTGGACGTGGAACATCGGGGTGATGGGCATGTACACGTCGTCGTTGGCCATCAGCCGTGGCGTGTGCACCGCGCCCATCATGCTGGCCATGCCCATGGTGTGCAGCACCAGCTGTCGATGGGTGAAGTACACGCCCTTGGGGTTGCCGGTGGTGCCGGTCGTATAAAAGGTGGTGGCGACCGAGTTTTCATCGAAGTCGGGGAAGTCGTACTGCGCGCTGGCGGCTTGCAGCAGTGCTTCGTACTCGCCGACCAGACCGGGCAGATCGGCCGTTTTGTCAGCGCCGTCGGTGAGCAAGATGTTTTTTTCAACCGTGGTCAGGGCGCCGGCGATGCCTTGGTAAATCGGCAGGAACTCGCTGTTGACCAGCACGAAGCGGTCGTCGGCGTGATTCATGGTGTAGAGAATTTGCTCGGGAGACAGGCGGATATTGATGGTGTGCAGCACGGCGCCGATCATCGGTACCGCGAACATGCATTCCAGGTAACGGTGGCTGTCCCAATCCATCACGGCCACGGTGTCACCGGCTTTCACGCCGGCATTGGTGAGCACGTTGGCCAGACGGGCGACGCGCTCGTTGAAGGTGAGGTAGCTGTAACGCACCAGGTCGCGGTAAACGATTTCCCGGGTTTTCTCGTAGCGACTGCCCGACAGCAGCAAGCGTTTAATCAGCAGCGGCGCTTGGTACGCATTGTCGGCGGGTTGGATTACGCGGGTTTGCAGCATGGAAAACACCTATGCACACGGCCTAATGGAGTGAAACACCTGCGCCGGACCTGGCGATATCGCCCCTGGTCTTGGGGCCAGCGAGCACGGTCGCGACGTTTCACGTTTTCTTGTATGGCGCACTCTAGAGCCGCTGCGCTAGGCATAAATCAGTCAAAAGAATGATTTCCACGTGACTCTTTGGCCACTTTTAGTCACGAGGGTAGAATCGGCTCCATCGGCCAGTCTCCGACGGCCACACCAGACGTTTCACCAGAACAAGAGAGAGCAGCTCACATGTCAGACATCGTTATCGTCAGTGGCGCCCGCACCCCAATGGGTGGTTTCCAGGGCTGCCTGTCCAGCGTTCCGGCCGTCGACCTCGGCGCCCTGGCCATTCGTGAAGCGGTGCAACGCGCCGGCATCGAAGCCGCCGATGTGCAGGAAGTGATCATGGGCTGCGTATTGCCCGCCGGCCTCAAGCAAGGCCCGGCGCGCCAAGCCTCGCTGAATGCCGGCCTGCCCGCCGCCACCGGTTGCACCACCATCAATAAGCTCTGCGGCTCCGGCATGAAAGCCGTGATGCTCGCCCACGACCTGCTCAAAGCGGGCACCAACACCGTGATGGTGGCGGGCGGCATGGAGAGCATGTCGAACGCGCCCTACATCTTGGAAAAAGCCCGCTCCGGCCTGCGCATGGGCCACGGTGAGGTGAAAGACCACATGTTTCTCGACGGCCTGGAAGACGCCCGCACTGGTCGCTTGATGGGCTCGTTCGCTCAGGAAACCGCCGACAAATACGGCATCGGTCGCGAAGAGATGGACGCCTACGCCATCGAGTCGCTCAAGCGCGCGCAGAAAGCCATTGCCGACGGCTCGCTGGCCGCCGAAATCGTGCCGGTCACCGTTACCAGCCGAAAAGGCGAGGTCGTGGTGAAGGATGACGAGCAGCCGCTGAACGCCAATCTGGAAAAAATTCCCGGCCTGAAACCGGCGTTCCGCAAAGACGGCACCATCACCGCCGCCAACGCCAGCTCGATTTCCGACGGTGCCAGCGCGCTGGTGCTGATGACAGCCGAAGAGGCTGCGCGTCGTGGTTTGAAGCCGCTGGCAAAAATCGTCGGTCACGCCACCCAGAGCCAAGACCCCAGCGAATTCACCATCGCGCCCATCGGCGCCATGAGCAATCTGTTCGCCAAAACCGGCTGGAACAAAGACGACGTCGACCTGTTTGAAATCAACGAAGCGTTTGCCATGGTGACCATGCTCGCCATGCGCGAACACGGTCTGGACCACGCCAAGGTCAACGTCTACGGCGGCGCCTGCGCCCAGGGCCACCCGGTGGGTTCGACGGGCTCGCGCATCATCCTCACGCTGATCAACGCGCTGAAAAACACCGGCGGCAAACGCGGTGTGGCGTCGCTGTGCATTGGTGGTGGCGAGGCGACTGCGGTGGCGGTTGAGCTGTTGTAACGCTTCGCCAGAAATGAAAAAGCCCGGCTCTGATGCCTGGCTTTTTTTACGCATTACTATTGTGGGAGCGGCTTTAGCCGCGATGCTTTTCAGGTCAAGGGCATCGCGGCTAATCGGAATGGCGCCCAGCCGCTCCTACAGGGCTTTTGATCATTACGGCATCCGCGCCAACGCCACCTTCACCCCCAACCCCACCAACACCACGCCCATCGCCCGATCAAACCAGTGCCCCATGCGCGAAAACCCGGCGCGCACACGCTCCTGGCTAAACAACCACGCCACCATGCAAAACCACGTAGCCGTCGCGGCGGCCAGGTAAACGCCGTAGCCCGCCTGCACCAGCAACGGCGTGTGCGGGTTAATGACCACGGTAAACAGCGAGAGGAAAAACAGCGTGGCTTTGGGGTTCAAACCATTGGTGACAAAGCCGCTGACAAACGCACTGCGGGCGCTGCGCTGGACCGGTTCAACGGCTTGCTGTTGCTCGTCGCCGGGCTTCGCCGGCTGCGCGCGAAGGGCCTTGATGCCGATGTAAATCAGGTACGCCGCAGCCAGCCATTTCAGCGCACTGAACAGCACAATCGATTGCGACACGATCAGCCCGATGCCCAGCAGCGAATAGGTAACGTGCAGAAAGATTGCACAGCCCACACCGAGTGCGGTCCAGGTGCCGGCGCGTCGCCCATTGGCCACGCTTTCGCGCACCACCACGGCGAAATCCGGGCCGGGGCTGGCCACTGCCAACAGGTGAATCAGGGCAACGGTTAGAAACTCCGTCCAGTACATAAGTGGCGCTCCGCAGTCTGTTAGGCTGGCCACGATACGCCCTCCCCCGACCGCAAAAAAGGTACAGCTGATGACCAGCCGCAGCCGCGCCGTGTTTCTCGATCACGACTCCCTCGACCTCGGCGACCTCGACTTCGCCCCACTGCGCGCCGCCTTCGGCGAGCTGACGCTGCATGCCAGCAGCACGCCCGAGCAAGTGGCCGAACGCGTGCAAAACGCCGAGGTGGTGATCACGAATAAAGTTCCTCTCAGCGCTGAAACGTTCGCCGCTTGCCCGGCGCTGAAATTGGTGTTGGTGGCCGCCACCGGCACCAACAATGTCGACCTCGCTGCCGCCCGTGAACACGGCGTGGTGGTGTGCAACTGCCAGGGTTACGGCACGCCTTCAGTGGCGCAACACACCTTGATGTTGCTGCTGGCCTTAGCGACCCGTTTGCCCGATTACCAACAGGCGATTCGAGAAGGCAAATGGCAGCAGGCCAAGCAGTTTTGTTTGCTGGATTTCCCCATCGTCGAACTGGAAGGTAAAACCCTCGGCCTGCTTGGTCATGGCGAATTGGGCAGCGCGGTGGCGAAGCTGGCCGAGGCGTTTGGCATGCGCGTGTTGCTGGGGCAATTGCCGGGACGGCCGCCCCGTGAAAATCGCCTGCCGCTGGAGCAATTGCTGCCGCAAGTCGACGCATTGACCCTGCACTGCCCGCTCAACGAACACACCCGCAACCTGATAGACGCACCGCAGCTGGCGCTGATGAAACCCAGCGCATTTTTGCTGAACACCGCCCGTGGTGGCCTGGTCAATGAACAAGCATTGGCTGATGCATTGCGCCGGGGTCATCTCGGCGGCGCGGCCACGGATGTGCTGAGCCAGGAACCGCCGAGCGCTGGCAATCCGTTGCTGGCGAACGACATTCCACGGCTGATCGTCACGCCCCACAGCGCGTGGGGAAGCCGCGAAGCGCGCCAGCGCATCGTTGGCCAACTGAGCGAAAACGCCGAGGCATTTTTCCTCGGTGCGCCGAAACGACAGGTCGGCTAAGCTGCCCCGCTTTTTGCCGCCCCCATCCAAGGAGACGCCCATGGACCCGCGAAGCGAAGTGCTGCTGCGTCAGCCCGAACTGTTCACCGGTAACGTGCTGTTGGCGGGTTTGCCGGCTGACGGTTTACTCGGCGAACTGCCTGCTGCACATGGCTGGAGCTGGCATGCCGGCGACCACAACAACCTGAGCGAGCGCTTCGCCCAGCGCTGCCATTTCGGCGTGGCGCCGAGCGATCAGCCCTTTGATGCCGCCGTGGTGTTTCTGCCCAAGTCTCGCGAACTGACCGATTACCTGCTGACGGTGTTGGCGTCGCGCCTGGCCGGTCGCCAGTTGTTTTTGGTGGGTGAAAAACGCGCCGGGATCGAGCGTGCGGCCAAGCAACTGCAACCCTTCGGCAGCCCACGCAAACTCGACAGCGCGCGGCACTGTCAGCTGTGGCAAGTGACGGTGGAAAACGCACCGGCCGCACCGGATTTGAATGCCCTGGCGCAGCGCTACGAGCTGGAGCTGGATGACGGCCCGCTGACCATCCTCAGCTTGCCGGGCGTATTCAGTCACGGCCGTTTGGATCGCGGCACCGCACTGTTTCTGCAGCACCTAGACAAGCTGCCGAGCGGGCACATGCTCGACTTCGGTTGCGGCGCTGGCGTGGTGGGCGCGGTGCTGAAACGGCGTTATCCAGAGAGTTCGGTCACGCTGCTGGATGTCGATGCGTTCGCGGCGGCCAGCAGTCGCTTAACGCTGGCGGCCAATGGCCTTGAGGCGGATGTGATCACCGGCGATGGCATCGATGCCGCGCCGAAAAACCTGATGGCCATTCTGACCAATCCCCCTTTCCACGAAGGCGTGCACACCCATTACCGCGCCACGGAAGAGCTGTTGCGCAAGGCGGTAAAACACCTGGAGCACAAAGGTGAACTGCGCCTGGTGGCCAACAGTTTTCTGAAATATCCGCCGCTCATCGAACAGCATCTGGGCCCGTGCGCCACGCTGGGGGAAGGTCAGGGTTTTCGCGTTTACCGAGCCAAACGGCATTAACTTTGGCTTGCCGCTTACAGCTTCCTCGGGCAGAATCCGCTCCGTCCTAGGGGAGTAGTCTCCCGCAAGCACTGCAATTGCCAGCGCTTCGCCCGGCACGCGTCAACATACTTGCTCCTCAGAGCATGGCGCGTGCGACCCAAGGTCCGCCTAGACGGACCCAGGGGTTTGACAAGACCTATGACACGTAACTCCTTACCCGGGGCGGGAAGAAGTACGTGTCATAGCCGTGTCTACCCGCCCCTGAGGAAGCCTGATGCTTGATTCCCTTCTCGTTCCAACCGGTTATTGTCGCCTTGGCTGAAATTGGCGACAAAACCCAGCTGCTCGCCCTGATTTTGGCGGCGCGGTTCCGTAAACCCTGGCCGATCATTGCCGGCATTGTTGTGGCTACCCTCGCCAACCATGCGGCCGCCGGCGCGGTGGGCGCTTGGGTCAGCGGATTTTTCTCCGATGTGGTTCTGCACTGGATTCTCGCCGTGAGCTTTGCCGCGACCGCGTTGTGGACCCTGGTGCCGGACAAAATCGATGACGACGAAACGACTACGGCCCGTAGCTTTGGCCCATTCCTCACGACTCTGATTGCGTTCTTTCTCGCTGAAATCGGCGATAAAACGCAGATCGCCACCGTCATGCTCGCCGCGCAATATCCCGAGCTGTGGTTGGTGATCATTGGCACAACCGTGGGCATGTTGCTGGCGAACGTGCCGGTGGTATTGGCCGGCAATTTCGCTGCCGACAAACTTCCACTCACCTTGATTCGACGCCTGGCCGCTGGCGCGTTTTTCATCCTCGCAGGCATCGCGATTTACCGAGCACTGCAAGCGAGCGGCATGGCTTAACCCGCACCACTATCTGACGCCAGGTTACTGGCGTTTCGGCCAATGCCGATTCACAGCGGCGCCAGGCAGAGTCCGCTAGGCTTGCTTCTGGTTAAAGGAAGCCCTTCTAGCCCAACTCTGCCGAGCGCCGCTATGTCATTGGATGATATGAAAAGGCTGGTCCGCCACCACATCGACCTGTCATGGAATAAAGGTCGAATCGCCCTCGCTGAACAACTGCACAGCAAAAGCTTTATCTACAAAAGTTCGTTCGTTGGCCGCCCGCTCGACAGCGAAGCCTTTGGGCAGATGGTCGTCGACATCCGCAGCGCCATGCCCGATTTGGTTGTAGTGGTCGAGGAAATGCTGGCCGAAGGCAACAAGGTGTTCACCTGGAGCACCCTGATCGGCACGCTGGAAAAACCCACCCTCGGTTATCCCGCCAGTGACAAAGTGCTGAGCATTTCGGCCATGGCCTGCTGGACGCTGACCTGCGGCGGTGAAATCGAAGAGCTGTGCACCATCTTCGACATGGAAAGCTTCCGCTCACAGCTGGGTTTGGTGACCTGGCCGTTCGCCGAAGTAGCGTTGCCCTGAACCAATACAAAAAACCTGTGGGAGCGGCTTTAGCCGCGATAGGTCAGTCGCCGTTTCTAAGCCTGACCAAGCGCGGCTAACCAATACCGCCAGCCGCTCCCAAGGATTTCATTACTTCGGTTTGGCCTGCTGATACAACGGCTCAACTTTCGGAATCGCCGCCTGCAACGAGGCGATGCGGCTGCTGCTGGCCGGGTGCGTGCTCATGAATTCAGGTGGTGAACCTTCGCTGGCCTGGCTCATTTTCTGCCACAGGGTTACCGCTGCATTGGGGTTGTAACCGGCGCGGGCGGACAGTTCGAGGCCGATAAGGTCAGCTTCGTTTTCGTTCTCGCGGCTGTTGGGCAGCGTCAGGCTGTACTCCACAACCGTGTCGGCCAAGGCCATCGAATCTTCGCCCAGCCCCAGCAATGCGCCGGCCCCTTGCTTGGCGATTTCCATGCCGTAGGCCTTGGACATGGCCTCGCGGCCGTGCTCGCGCAGGGCGTGGGCAATTTCGTGGCCCATGACCGCGGCCAGCTCGTCATCGGTGAGTTTCAGTTGGTCGATCAGGCCGCTGTACACAATGATCTTGCCGCCAGGGCCGCAGTTGGCATTGAGCTCTTCGCTGTCGACCAGGTTCACTTCCCACGCCCACTGCGCCGAATCCGGACGCAGCTTTGGCGCTTGGGCAATCAGCCGTTTGGCCACTGCGTCAACGCGTTTGGCGTTGGCGCTGGTCTTGTCCAGCTGGCCTTTGCCTTTGGCCTCGCTAAGAGTTTGTTGGTACGACTGCGCATACATCTGGTTGACCTCTTGGGTCGACAGCATGCTGAACATGTATTGCTTGCGTCCCACTCCAACAGAGTCGCCGCTGGTGGTGTTGACCGCCTGACAGGCGCTCAGTAGCAGGCCTGCGGCCACTACCGTCAAACGAAAAGAGTGCTTCATACCGGTCCTCCATAAACGGGTTCGTATGCTAGTGCGCCCACCTTTGCAGAACAACCACACTTGCGCTCTGGCAATCGGCCATCTTTGCTACACATGTCCGCCGCTCATGCTTTCGCCGCAGGCGGCCGATACGCCAGGGACAGGTTGCCAACAAAGTCCGATGTGGGGGTGTTCATGCGTTTGAAATCCATCCAGTTCTCCGTGGCCCTGTTGGCCGGTGCCAGCGTGCTGGCTGTCGTGGCCGCGCTGGTGCTGTATTCGCTATTCGCCGGTGCGCGCACCCAGGACATGGTGAAAACCAGCACCCAGTCGTTGCTGGAAGAAATGATTCACCAGCGTCTGACCACACTGGCCCAGGCGCAGGTCAGTCAAATTTTGCGTGAGCTGGAATATCCCTTGGTCATCGCCGCCGGCGTCGCGCAAACCAATGCTCTGGTGGGCGAAACCGACAGCAGCGGCGCGCCGGCGGTGAGCCTGTCGCGGGAAGAGTTACTCAACCTGCTGCACGACGCCCTGCAAAAGAATCCGAAACTGGTAGACGCCTATATCGGCTGGGAGCCTGGCGCGTTTGACGGCAATGACGCCGCCTACGCCGGGCAGACCGCCAAGGGCGCCAGCGACATCGGGCGTTTTATTCCCTGGTGGTACCGCAAAGAGGACGGCAGCCTGACCCTCGACACCCTCGGCCCGGATATCGAAAGCAGCAAGCTGCTGCCCACCGGCGTGCGTGCCGGCGAGTATTACCTCTGCCCGCGCGAAACCAAACGCACCTGCCTGATCGATCCGGCTCCTTACGAAATGGGCGGCAAGATGGTCATGCTCGCCTCGTTCAACGTGCCGATTCTGGCCAAGGGCCAATTCAAAGGCATCGTCGGTGCCGACCTCACCGTCGACTTCATTCAGGAACTGCTTAAAACCGAAGACGCCAAGCTTTACGACGGCGCCGGTGAGCTGGGCCTGATTTCCAACAACGGCCGCATCGTTGCTTACACCAAAGACCCCAGCAAACTCGGCGCGCCAAGCACCGAAGTGCTGCCGGGCATTGGCGACGTAAAATCGCTGCCGCTGGGCCAGGCGACCTTCAGCACCAACAAAGACACCGGCGAGCTGCAATTGCTGATGCCATTCAACATCGCCGAAACCGGCAGCCGCTGGACCCTCGTGCTGCAAGTACCGGAAAAAGCCGTGTATGCCGAACTCAACGCCCTGCACCAGAAACTCAACGACCAACGCCAAACCGACACCCTCGGCATGACCCTGGTGGGCCTGGTGATTGCCGGCATCGGCCTGTTGGTGATCTGGTTCGTCGGCTACGGCATTGCCCGTCCGCTGAAACAGATGGTGGTGATGCTGGACGACATCGCCAAAGGCGACGGCGACCTGACCAAGCGCCTGCAAGTGGACCGCGCCGACGAGTTGGGGCAAATCGCCAACGGCTTCAACACGTTCCTCCAACAAGCTGCAAAACATGATTCGTGATGTGGTGGGCTCGGTGCAGAAAGTCAGCGACTCTTCGGAGAACACCGCCGACATCGCCATCCGCACCAACCAGGGCGTGCAGCGACAAATGACCGAGATCGACCAAGTGGCGACCGCCGTGCACGAGATGACCGCCACCGCCCAGGACGTAGCGCGTAACGCCACTCTGGCAGCCGAGTCTCGCCAATGCCGCCGACCGCTCGGCCAACGAAGGCAAACGCATCGTCAACAACACCTCGCAAGCCATCGCCTCGCTCGCCACTGAAATCGGTCGCGCCGTGGCGGTGGTGCAGAACCTGGCCAAAGACAGCGAAAACATCAACGCCATCCTCACCGCCATTCGCGGCATTGCCGAGCAGACCAACCTGCTCGCCTTGAACGCGGCCATCGAAGCAGCGCGGGCCGGCGAACAGGGCCGCGGCTTTGCCGTGGTAGCGGACGAAGTGCGCAACCTGGCGCAAAAAACCCAGCAGGCCACCGAAGAAATTCAGGCCATGATCCAGCAACTGCAGCACGGCACCCGTGAGGTGGTGAAGGTCATGGAAGACAGCCAGGGCAAAACCGACGAGAGCGTTAAGCACGCCGCCCAAGCCGCCGGCGCGCTGGATGCGATCACCGAAGCGGTGTCGGTGATCAACGACATGAACACCCAGATCGCCAGCGCCGCCGAAGAACAAAGCGCGGTGGCCGAAGACATCAACCGCAACGTCACCAACATCGGCCAGGTGGCGGCCGAGGTGGCCGGTGGCGCGGATGAGGCCAGCAAGGCGAGCGCGGAATTGACCAAATTGGCCGAGCAGCAACGGCGGCTGGATTAATCAGTTTCGGGTGTAAGTTTCGCGGTCGCCGTTTGCAGGAATCGAGGCTGAAGCCTCTCCTACACTCCAACGGATTTTGTAGGAGAGGCTTTAGCCTCGATTCTCTTGATCGTAAGAAACAAAAGCCCGGCATCCGCCGGGCTTTGTTTTTTACTGCGTCAGTTGTTAGCTAATACGGCCAGCACCTACACGATCAGCACCACCTTCGGCTACGCGGTTAGCGCCAGTACGGTCAGCGCCGCCTTCAGCTACACGGTTAGCGCCAGTGCGGTCGGCACCACCTTCGGCTACACGGTTGGCACCGGTACGGTCAGCACCACCTTCAGCTACACGGTTAGCGCCGGTACGGTCGGCACCACCTTCGGCTACACGGTTAGCGCCAGTACGGTCAGCACCACCTTCAGCTACGCGGTTGGCGCCGGTACGGTCGGCACCGCCTTCGGCTACACGGTTAGCGCCAGTGCGGTCAGCACCACCTTCGGCTACGCGGTTAGCGCCAGTGCGGTCGGCACCACCTTCGGCTACGCGGTTGGCGCCGGTACGGTCGGCACCACTTTCAGCGACTGCTTGGGAATTCAGTTGTTGGTACAGGTCGGTGGCGTGAACAGTCACAGCGCTGGCGGCCAGTACGGAGAGGGTCAAGCTGAGGATCAGTTTGTTGGTTTTCATGATGTTCGCTCCAGAAGTTTTGTTTGCTTGGGTGTGAAGCTAGTATTGATCGATTTATTTACTGCGAAAAGCGCAAAATATCCGCCTAAACATATCCACTTATTAGATATATAAGCCTATGCACAGGCGGATAGCGCCGGTCGCCACTGAGTGTGTGGGAGGGTTAGTACGGGCTTGCGGTCGGTCGCACGATCAGCTCGCTGACGTCGACATCTGCTGGTTGCTCAACGGCGTAGGCGATGGCGCGAGCGATGGCCGATGCCGGAATGGCAATCTTGCGGAACTCACGCATCTCAGCGCGCCCGCCTTCGTCGGAGATGCTTTCGGCCAGCTCGGATTCGGTAACGCCCGGCGCGATGACGGTGACGCGAATGTCGCCGCCTACTTCCTGACGCAATCCTTCGGAAATCGCCCGCACCGCGTACTTGGTGGCGCAATACACAGCGGCGAGTCGGGCTGACGGCGTAGGCGCCGATCGAGGCGATGTTGATGATCTGCCCGGCACGTTGTTTCTGCATCAGTGGCAACGTGGCGGCGATGCCGTGCAGCACGCCGCGAATGTTCACGTCGATCATCTGATTCCACTCATTGATCTTCAGCGCTTCGAGTTTGGACAGCGGCATGACACCGGCATTGTTGACCAGCACATCAACGCGACCATGCAGCTCGACGGCAAAGTCGATAAACGCCTGCACGTCTTCCATATTGGTAACGTCCAGCGCCCGCACATCGGCGATGCCACCGGCTTCGCGAATTTCGGCGGCCAAGGTTTCCAGGCGGTCAGTGCGACGGGCGCCGAGCACGACCTTGGCGCCCTGGCTGGCCAGAAGGCGTGCGGTGGCTTCGCCGATACCGCTGCTGGCGCCGGTGATGGCGATGACTTTCTGAACTGTTTGCATGGCGTATCTCCTGATCCGTTTTTTAGAGGTCCTGCCTGAGCAGGTCTGGGATCAAGATTAAGAACGCCGGGCAAGTGAGGGCTATTCGATTACTGCGGCGTGTTTGCACATTCCTGCAAGCGTGAATTGGCAGCGACAAAGCCATCGCCACCACGCGCCCAATCGCCTAGGGTGTGGTTATCGCTATCCCATGTCAGGAGAAACCATGGACGCCTTTATGCAAGCGGCAATCGAAGAAGCACAGTTGGGACTGGCCGAAGGCGGCATTCCGATTGGCTCGGTGTTAGTGCATGACGGTCGCATCATCGGGCGCGGCCACAACCGTCGCGTGCAAGAGGGCAGCGTGATCAAACATGGCGAAATGGATGCGCTGGAAAACGCCGGTCGCCAACCCGCCAGCCTGTACCGCGACGCGGTGCTCTACACCACGTTGTCGCCCTGCCCCATGTGCAGTGGCGCAATTTTGCTCTACGGCATTCGCCGGGTAATCGTCGGTGAAAACCAGACCTTTATGGGCGACGAAGAGCTGCTGCGCAGCCGCGGCGTGCAGGTTGACGTGCTGCACAACCACACCTGCGTGTCGCTGATGGAACAGTTCATTGCCGAGCAGCCGCAGCTGTGGAATGAAGACATCGGCGAGTAAACCCTCGTCAACCCGCGCACTACCGGACGGGGCAGCCGCCCCGTTCTCCCCGCCTGACTCCCGCACTTTTCCGCGCGTGCACGCGAGAAAGACTTCCCGCCGCACCAGCCCCTAGATTCGAGCCCCTGCCCGCTTTACGTAATTGCGCGCCGGCCACGCCGTGGTTCGGCAAACCCACAACGAATCGATGTAAGGCATAACTCTCAATTACCTGCTCGGTTCTTCGGAGTAAGCATAATGAAAGGCTCGTTCGGCAAAACCACCCTCGGCTGTGCCATGGGGTTAGTTCTGGGGTTTTCACTGCACGCCAGTGCCGCCCCGCAGGAAATTCACTTCGCCAACTGGGGCGATTATGTCGGCCCCACCACCTTCGCCGATTTTGAAAAGGAAACGGGCATCAAGGTGGTGCTGGAGCCCTACGACTCCAACGAAATTCTCGAGACCAAACTGCTCACCGGTAACTCCGGCTACGACGTGGTCGTGACCTCCGCTGAGTTTCTCGCCCGCCAAATCAAGGCAGGTATTTACAGCCCGCTCGACCGCACCCAGTTGCTCAACGCCAGAAACCTTAACCCCGAGCTGATGAAAAGCCTCGAGGCGTCGGATCCCGGCAATACCTTCTCCGTGCCGTACCTGTGGGGCACCATCGGCATTGGCTATAACACCGCCAAAATCAAAGCCGCCCTGGGCGATAACGCGCCCGTGAACAGCTGGGACTGGTGTTCAAACCGGAGAATCTGGCCAAGCTGAAAGGCTGTGGCGTGGCCATGCTCGATGCGCCGACCAAGATTATTCCGCTGGCGCTGTTCTACCTGGGCAAAGACCCGAACAGCGAAAATCCCGAGGAGATCGCCGCCGCCACCAAATTGCTGCAAACGCTCAAGCCATCCATCACCTATTTCAGCTCCACCAAATACATCGCCGACCTCGCCAACGGCGACATCTGCGTGGCCGTCGGCTTTTCCGGCGACGTGCTGCAAGCGCGGCAAAGCGCCATCGACGCGGGCAAGAAAAATGACGTGGCCTATAGCGTGCCGGATCAGGGAAGCAACATCTGGTTCGACAACCTGGCGATTCCCAAAACAGCCAAGAATGCCGCCGGCGCCCATGCGTTTATCAACTACCTGATGCGCCCGGAGGTTATCGCCGGCATCAGCAACTACCTGCGTTACGCCAACCCCAACACCGCCTCGCAGCCGCTGCAGGACCAAGCGGTGCGTGAGAACACGGCGATTTACCCAGACGAAAAACTGATCGCGAAAATGTTTGTCAGCCTGCCACCGTCGCAAGCTGCACTGCGGGTGATTACGCGGAGCTGGAGCACGATCAAGTCGGGGATTTGACCCGGAGCGCGTCAAAAAAGCGCCCGGTGTCTGCCGGGCGTTTTTCTTTAATCTTGCAGAGCTTCGAGGCTAAAGCCTCTCCCACAGGGATCGCATTTCTGATGTAGGAGAGGCTTCAGCCTCGATTGTTGCAACAGGCGATTCGGCAGTAATCACTGCGCTTCAATCTTGAAACCAAACCGCGGGAAGTGCACATGCACCACCCCGCCGCGTGGGTCTTCGCGACGCAGAATCAACTCTTCGCGCCCAGCGAACAGCAGCTCACCCGCCACCGGATCGACGCCGTAGTCCGTCGCGGCGATGGTCACCTGTTGTCCCGCCTTGAAACCGTTCGGGTCTTCGAATGCCTCATCGGGCAACGGCGCCGGCGTGGCGGAACGAGCGACTTCCAGCGCCTCTTCTGCCGTCATCGGCGTGGATGAGCCGTGGCCAAAACCCAGCACGCGCCCAAAGCCAGGCAGACACCAACGGATAGTCATCCACCAACGGCGCGGTTACCGGCGTGGCCTTGAGGAACCACAACTGGTGAGCCAGGGCGAAGTCGGCATGGCTGGCATCGCCGAACAGGAAGCTCGGTGCCGCTGGCCGCGAGTTGCTGCTCTAAACGGGCCATGAATTGCGGCCAATGGTGTTGCGCTTGCGCCAACGGCACACGGCTGGCGCTGCCGCCGCTGAAAAGACCGGCGCGGTCAGCGATAAACGCTTTCACCGCCTCAGGCGGCAATTTGCCAAAGCGCACGGCAACCGAATCCGGTTGAAACACCAGGGCCACCGCGTGTTGGAACAGCACGGAATCGATCCAGTTGGTAAAGCCGGTAATGGCGAACAATTGCTCAGCCGGGAACAGCGCGGGCGTGGCTTTTTCTGCTTCCAGGCGGCGGGCAATCAAGGCGGTATCGCAGTAAATATCGGCGCCTACTTGCAGCACCGGGGTCTTACGGTAGCCGCCGGTCAAGGCGACCAGATCGGGTTTGGGCATTACCGGCGAGATCATGACCGAGCGCCAAGACAACTGCTTGAATCCCAGCATCAACCGCGTTTTTTCAGCAAAGGGCGATGTGGGGTAATGGTGCAGAATCAACTCAGACATAACGGCTCCGGGGCGCTAGATGAACGCTGAAGCTTACGCGGCAAAGTGGCCCCGGCCCACCCAATCAAGCTGATGGCGCGTTATCACCCGAACGAATCACCGTGCCGCTTGCCGCAAGCACTTCTTTGGCTTTCTTGCTCAGCCGTTTGATCGCGCGTTCACGTCGCAACGCATCGCCCTTGTTTTCGCACTGCTCCACATACACCAGCGCCACCGCCGGACTGGAATAAAAGAAACGCGCGCCTTTTCCGCTCTGATGCACCGCGAAGCGTCGATGCGCGTCATCGCTGATGCCGCAGTACAAGGCGCCATTGGCCGCGCGGACCAAGTAGACGAACCAGGGCTTGCCGCTTGGCTTGCACACGGGGGGCGGCTCGCAAACGGATGGGGATTCGCCATCACTGGGGGAAGCGGACAACTGCAACCTGAGTACCTTGTAGAAAGTATTACTGCGCCGGCAGCGCAGGGGTTGGGCATGGTAACCGAGGCACGGCTGCACATAGTTGGGCGATTCACCGCATTTTTCCTAGCGCATCGCCGGACTCTCCAGGCCGCACCCCAGGATCCTTCGACCTGCGCCCACCCAGCAAGCTGAATACACTGATGCCTCCCGTATACTGGAGCGACACTATGCTAACGCTGTATACCAATGAGGTCCCTGTGATGGCATCGCCTGTCTTGTCATTTCGCGTTGAAGACGATCTGGTTGAACGCTTGGACGAGCTCGCCCAAGCGACAGATCGTGATCGCCAATACCACCTCAAGCGCGCACTGGCGCGCTATGTGGAAGCCGAGTCTTGGCAGCTTCAAGCCACCATCCAAGGAATTGAGGATGCCGACGCTGGCAACCTCACGGATATCGACGCAGTGAAAGCGAAGTGGGTGAACCGTGCGAAAACTCGTACTGACCAATAAAGCCGAAAGCGATCTGCAAGCGATCCACGACCACTATGAACCTCTAGTGGGGGCGGCCCATGCGGACGCCCTCGTGGTGCGCCTACTCGACTCACTGCACTGTTTGCAGCGGTTCAACGGGCTGGGCCGGCTCTCACAGGCTCCCGGCATTCGGGAGCTGGTGTTAAACGAGTTGCCCTTTATCGCGCCCTATCGATTTGTCAAAAACGAGATTCAGGTGCTGCGACTGTTGCACCAGCGCGCCGAGCGGCCGGAAAGCGGGTAACGGGCCGTCTCACCGCCCAGCACGAAACGCCGCCAAGCCCTTGCTCGCTTGTTTACGAATTGCGCCCTGCACCAACGGCGTCCAGCCCAGCAACGTGCCTTTGGTTCCGAGTGCCTGTGCGGACCATTTCCACAAGTCAAAACGGTCGTGGTGCTCAACGATCTTGCCGTCGCGAAAAACGAAGCTCGCTTGAATACGATTAACCACCATGCGCCCGGTGCCGCTGAATAGATAAGTAGCGACCCAGTTCGCGCTGCCTCGTTGGTCGTTGGCTTGCACGTTCGAATAATCGAGGGAGAAGTTCTGCGCACGGCTGGTGAGCATGCGCCACATATCAGCGGCTTCACTGCCCTTGAGCGCGGGAAACACCGGATCACTGAAGGCCACGTCATCGGCATAGCACGCGGCCATGGCTTCAGCGTCTTTGCGCTGGAAGGCTTGGTAGAAACGAGTGATCAGTTCGGCGTTGGGGTGGCTCATGGCGGCTCCGGCTGGCGGTGGAAGTGGCGGCATTATCGAGCCACTGACAAAAATCCACGATTGGCTAAATAGACAAATTTGTGTTCAAAATAGCCACCCTCTCGTTTTTTGGTTGGCGCTTCATGCTGCGCATCGCCCTTTATATTTGCCCGCAAACGGTGTGCTCGAGCCTAAGCATGGCGATGGACGCATTTCAGTTGGCGAACCAACTGGCCGGGGAGCGCGTGTTCAACTTGCAGCGCTTCAGCCTGGACGGCCGCGCCGTGCAATTGCAGTTCGCGAGCATCAGCGTAGACGCAGACATGAGCCTCGCCGAGAACGCCGACTTGATCCTGCTGCCGGCGACCGGCAGCGCCATCGACACCACCTTGAGCGTTAACGCTGCGTTGTTGCCCTGGCTCGCGAAACAGGCGCCGCACCGTTTGCTCGCCAGGTTGTGCAGCAGCGCCTCTTCTGCTGGGCGCCGCCGGGGTTCTTGATGGCCGAACTGCCACAACCCACTGGAGCCTCGCACCGCAGTTTCGTCAGCGTTTTCCACTCGTAAACCTGCAAGCCGAACACCTGCTCACCCACGATGACCGCTTGTTCTGCTCCGGCGGTGCGCACGCCGGATTAGACCTATGCCTGTACCTGATCGGCTGGCATGCCGGTGCCGACCTCGCGCAAAAAGTGGCCGCCGCGCTGGTATTCGACCAGGGCCGTGGCGAGCAAACCCGCTTTGCACCACTGGTGCCAGACACCCCGCGCACTGACCCGCTGCATCCGCTGCTGGCCTGGATGCGCAAACACCACGCCGAGCCGCTGGACTTCCCGCGCCTGGCCCAGCAGGCCAATTGCTCACCGCGCACCTTGCTTCGGCGTTTTCGCGCCAGCACCGGCATCACGCCCAACGAGTATTTGCAGCGGCTACGCATTAGCGCGGCCCAGGCGGCGCTGCGTCAGCCGGCGCGCTCGTTGGAACAGGTGGCCGCCGACGTCGGCTTCGGTGACCGTGCGGCTTTTGCCAAACTGTTCAAGCATTTATCCGGCGAAACGCCTGGGGCCTTTCGCCAACGCTTCGCGCGGTTAACAGCCGCCAGACAAAACGGCCGTCACCGCATAGAATCGCCGCAGCCTTTAGAGACGCCTGCCATGCTGATGGTGATTTCACCCGCCAAAACCCTCGACTACGACACCCCGCCTGTTACCAGCCGCCATACCCAACCGCAACACATCGACCATGCCCAGGAACTGATCGCCCAACTGCGCGACTTCACCCCGGCGCAAGTGGCGGAGCTGATGCATTTGTCGGACAAGCTCGCTGCCCTGAACGTGGCGCGCTTCGGTAGCTGGTCGCCAAAATTCACCAAAAAGAACGCCAAGCAAGCACTGCTGGCGTTTAAAGGTGACGTGTACACCGGCATGCATGCCGACGACTTCAGCGAAGACGATTTCGACTTCGCGCAAAAACACCTGCGCATGCTATCCGGCCTCTACGGCGTACTGCGCCCGCTGGACCTGATGCAACCGTACCGCCTGGAAATGGGCACCAAACTTGCCAATGCGCGCGGCAAAGATTTGTACGCATTCTGGGGCGACAGCATCAGCGGCTGGCTGAACCAGGCGCTCAAAGCGCAAGGCGATGACGTGCTGCTGAACCTGGCCTCCAACGAATACTTTGGCGCGGTAAAACGTCAGGCCTTGGAAAGCGCGAATCATCAACACCGACTTCAAAGACCTGAAAAACGGCCAGTACAAAATCATCAGCTTCTACGCCAAAAAAGCGCGGGGAATGATGGCGCGGTACGTCATTAAAGAGCGCCTCACCGACCCGGCCGGCTTGAAGGACTTCAACTACCAGGGTTACCGGTTCGACGCGGCGCAGTCCAAGCCGGATCACGTGGTGTTCTTGCGCGACGCGGCAGAGGGGAATAACAGCATCGCGGCGAAAGCGGATCGCCGCCCGGCCGCTCCTACAGTTTGATGCGCTCCCCACAGATTGATGCGATCCGTGTGGGAACGGCCGGGCGGCGATCCGCTTTAGCCCGCGATGCTTTTGGGCCAAACGATCTTCGTAATCCTGCCAAACCCAATCGCGGCAAAAGCCGCGCCCACAGAATTGTGCGGGCCCTGTGGGAACGGCCGGGCGGCGATCCGCTTTAGCCGCGATGCTTTTGGGCCAAACGATCTTCGTTATCCTGCCAAACCCAATCGCGGCTAAAGCCGCTCCCACAGGTACCACGCGTTTCTCGTTAACCCGACGTTTACATCTGCGCAACGGCGCCGCAAACACCGGCTGCCATTCAAAGTTCCCCACCTTTACCCCAACTTTAAGCGGGCATTTACAACACTATCGTCCTAACTCTAACTGGTGGCACTTTAACTATCCTAAAGTAGTGGCCAAAAGTTATTGAACCGCGCCGCGCCCTATATATCCGGAGGCATACAGCGCCACTGCCACTATATTGAAATCACCTCAAACAGACGGCTTGTTGCAAAGTATTGCGAAACCCTGACGAACGGTAGGAACTATCATTTCCCCAGCGGGCTCATAACCCCCGTAATGACTTTACAGGTCGACTTTCTTAGTGCCGCCCGCACTAGCCGACCCAACTTGCGCAATAAGCCGTGGTTGTTTATTCGCTATAAGTCGCTACAAGCAAAGCGCTACAGATCCGATGTAAACGAAGCAGCAAACGATGGAGAAGCAGTACCTAAAAGACCTACCTGCACAGCCTCACCAAAGGCTCTACGACCAGTGTTGGCGCGTAGGCCCGCTAGCCGGGCGCATCCTCTTACAACATGCCCAAACACGCATTCACGCAGTTGGATGTGACGAACTTTTTATGCCTGCGCTTTTGCGACTTATATAAGCGAAGCGCTTTACATGGGCGGTGGCTAGTTAATCACCCACGGTTTAACGGCGTAACTCAAGGTAATAAGGTGAATACAATGCGTATTAGCATTTTTGGTTTAGGTTATGTCGGCGCAGTATGTGCCGGCTGCCTGTCTGCACGTGGTCACGAAGTTGTAGGTGTGGATATATCCGAAGACAAGATCAACTTGATCAACAGCGGTAAATCGCCAATTGTCGAACCCGGCCTCGAAGCCTTGTTACAGCAGGGTATTGAGACCGGGCGCCTGCGAGGCACCACCGATGTTGCCGCTGCAATACGCGACACCGAACTTTCGATGCTGTGCGTCGGCACCCCGAGCAAGAAAAACGGCGACCTGGAACTCGATTACATCGAGTCGGTGTGCCGCGAAATCGGTTTTGTACTGCGTGATAAAACGACCCGCCACACCGTGGTAGTGCGCAGTACCGTGCTGCCCGGCACGGTGAAAAATGTGGTGATTCCCCTGCTCGAAGATTGCTCGGGCAAAAAGGCCGGTGTGGATTTTGGCGTAGCGGTGAACCCGGAATTCCTGCGTGAAAGCACGGCGATCAAAGACTACGACCAGCCGCCGATGACCGTCATCGGCGAGTTAGACAAACAATCGGGCGACGCCCTGGAATCGCTGTACAGCGAGCTGGACGCGCCGATCATCCGCAAAGACATCGAAGTCGCCGAGATGATCAAGTACACCTGCAATGTCTGGCACGCGGCCAAGGTCACCTTCGCCAACGAGATCGGCAACATCGCCAAGGCCGTCGGCGTCGATGGTCGCGAGGTGATGGACGTGGTCTGCCAGGACAAAACCCTCAACCTCTCGCAGTACTACATGCGCCCCGGCTTTGCCTTTGGCGGTTCGTGCCTGCCCAAAGACGTACGCGCCCTCACCTACCGCGCCAGCCAGCTGGACGTCGAACACCCGATGCTGGGCGCCATCATGCGCAGCAACGTGGCCCAGGTGCAGAACGCCTTCGACATCATTGCCAGCCACGACAAACGCAAAGTCGCCCTGCTTGGCCTGAGCTTTAAAGCCGGCACCGATGACCTGCGCGAAAGCCCGCTGGTGGAGCTCGCCGAGATGCTGATCGGTAAAGGCTTCGACCTGAGCATCTACGACAGCAACGTCGAATATGCGCGGGTGCACGGGGCGAACAAGGACTACATCGAGTCGAAGATTCCCCACGTTTCATCCTTGCTCAACAGCGACTTCAACGAGGTGGTGGATAACTCCGACATCATCGTTCTGGGCAACCGCGACGAGCGTTTCCGGCCACTGGCGCAGCATGCCCCCGAGGGCAAGCAAGTGGTCGATCTGGTGGGCTTTATGAAGCACACCAGCAACGGCACTACCGAAGGCATCTGCTGGTAGCCGTAAGTCCGAAATTACTGTCGGCCCCACGCAAGCGGCGGTTCGACGATTCGGACTCCAGTTCTCCTAATGCAATTGCATTTGTCCCTGGGCCCCCGCCTTCGCGGGGAGTGACGGCTAGTTTATAAACGGACAGGACACCTAAATGGATAGGCTCAAGCAGGGTTTAACAGAAGGCGCGGGGTGGCTGCTCTACCTCAGCCTTTTGTGCGCACTCGCCCTCGCGCTACCCCGATCAGTGTTCGACCCCGAGTCCAAACACTTCATTCTGCTCATCGGTGTGGTGGGCATCTGGCGCTACTCCATGGGCGCTCTGCATTTTTTACGCGGCGTGCTGTTTTTGTACGTGGTGTTCCCCCACTACCGGCGCAAAGCGCAGAAGCTTGGCGAGGCGGCAGACCCATCCCACGTGTTTCTAATGGTCACTAGTTTTCGCATCGATGCACTGACCACCGCGCAGGTGTATCAGTCGGTGATTCGCGAGGCGATTGAATGCGGCTACCCCACCACCGTGGTGTGCTCGATCGTTGAACTTTCCGATGAATTTCTGGTGAAGAGCCTGTGGGAGAAATACAACCCGCCGGAGCGCGTCACCCTCGACTTCGTGCGTATCGCCGGCACTGGCAAACGCGATGGTTTGGCCCACGGCTTCCGTGCCATTTCCCGGCACCTGCCTGACCGCGATGCCGTGGTGGCGGTGATCGATGGCGACAGCGTGCTCGAGCCTGGCGTGGTGCGCCGCACCGTGCCGTATTTCAAGCTGTTCCCCAATGTCGGCGGCCTCACCACCAACGAGTTCTGCGAGGTGCGCGGCAGCTACATCATGAGCGAGTGGCACAAGCTGCGCTTCGCTCAGCGGCACATCAACATGTGCTCGATGGGCCTGTCCAAACGCGTGCTGACGTTGACCGGGCGGATGTCGATGTTCCGCGCCCCGGTGATCAGCAACCCTGAATTTATCGCCGACGTGGAAAGCGACTCGCTCGACCACTGGCGCCTGGGCCGCTTCAGATTTCTGACCGGCGACGACAAGTCCAGCTGGTACAGCCTGATGCGCCTGGGCTACGACACGTTCTACGTGCCCGACGCTGCGATCAACACGGTCGAGCACCCGCCGGAAAAGAGTTTTATCAAGGCCAGCCGCAAGCTGATGTTTCGCTGGTACGGCAACAACCTGCGGCAGAATTCGCGGGCCATGAAACTGGGTGTCAAACGCCTCGGGCTGTTCACCAGCGTGGTGCTGTTCGACCAGCGCGTGTCGATGTGGACCTGCCTGCTGGGCCTCACCGTGGCGATCATCGCCAGCCTCAAATACAGCATCGCGTTCTTTCTCGTGTACCTGCTGTGGATCGGCTTTACCCGCCTGGTGCTGACCCTGCTGCTCGCAGTCAGCGGCCACCACATCGGCCCCGCTTACCCGGTGATTCTTTATTACAACCAGATCGTCGGCGCGATGGTGAAGATCTACGTGTTCTTCCGCCTTGACCAGCAATCCTGGACCCGCCAGCCGACCAAGCTCAACCGCGACCTCGCCAGCTTTCAGCAGTGGTTCAACACCTGGTCGTCGCGAACCATGACCTTCTCTGCCACCAGTGTGTTTGTCGCCACGCTGCTGCTGGTGGTGTGAGCGCGACCCCAATGCATCAACGACTCTCGAGTAGGAACAAGCCCATGAATACAGCCGTCAACGTCAATGTGGTGCACGAATCCGAAGCCCAGCGTCAGTTCGCCCGGGTGCGCCTGCCGGCCAAAATCCGCTTTAGCGGTAAGAACCGCGAAGTGGTGGAACAGACCGTTACCGACATGTCTGCCGGCGGCTTCAGCTACGCGGCGGCCACCAGCAACGTGCAGGTGGGCGACTTTCACAAAGGCAAAATGCTCTTCGTGATCGACAACATCACCCTGGCCATCGACACCGAATTTCAGGTGCGCTCGGTAGACGCCGACACCCAGCGCGTCGGCTGCCAATTCAGCAACATGCGCCCCGGGAAATCGCCACGCTGCGCCATTTGATTACGGCCCACTTGAGCGGCGAGTTGGTCAGCGTTGGTGAATTGCTCACCACCTTGCAGCGCGAGAACTTCACCAAAGAGCGCAAGCAAAAAGCCGGCGGCGGCATGAGCGCGTTTGCCCGCATGCGCGCGGTCACCTTTAGTGTCGGTGTGTTCCTGGTCGGTCTGCTGGCGTTCGGCTTTTTGTTCAAATCCATCTACAGCCTGTACTTCGTCACCCACGCGCAATCGGCGCTGGTTAACGTGCCGGGTATGCAAGTGACGATGCCGCGCGAAGGCACGGTGCAAAGCCTGATCGGCGCCGATGGCCTGGTTAAGAAAGGCGCGCCCATCGCCACTTTCAGCGCCTCGATGCTGGAAATGCTCAAGGGCCATCTGGACGACAAACAACTGAGCCCATCCAACGTCGCCACCCTGTTCAGCAAGCAGATGAAAGGCACCCTGACCAGCCCATGCGACTGCGTGCTGGCCAAGCAATACGTGGCCGACGGCCAATACGCGAGCAAGGGCGATGTGATTTTCGACTTGGTTTCTCGTGAGGCCAAAGCGCAAATCGAAGCGCGTTTTCCCTACAGCAAATTCAACGAAATCAAACCCGGCGCTCGGGTGAATTTCCAAGTCGCGGGCGTGGACGACGTGCGCAGCGGCAAGGTGCTCAGCAGCAGCCTGAATGACACCGGTAATTTGTCGTCGGACATTCGCGTGGTAATCCAGCCCGACGAGCCGCTGGATAACGCCCTGGCCGGTCGCCCGGTAGAAGTGAGCAGCGACAACGGTCCGTCCTTCGGCTGGTTCGCCGACAAGGCCTTGGCGGCAGGGCTTTAACCGATGGCCGCCCCTACTCTCCACTCGTTTGCACGCACGCCGTGGCTGGCCGTCACGCCATTGGTGCTCGCCCTGACCATGGCCGGCTGCGCGGGCCTGCCCGATCAACGCCTGGCCAACGAGGCGCTGAAAAACGGCGACACCGCCACCGCCCAGGCCAACTACAAAGCCTTGGCCGACATGGGCTACGCCGACGCCTCGGTGGGGCTGGCCGATATCCAGCTGCAAAGCGGCGACCCGGCGCAACTGACCGCCGCCGAGGACACCTTCCGGCAAGCAGCGGACAACTCGCCGCGCGCGGCGTCGCGTCTGGGCCGCTTGCTGGCGACCAAACCCAACGCCACCGAGGCCGAGCACAAGGAAGCCGAGCAGCGCCTCAAGCAAGCGTTTGCCAACGGCGAAGAAGGCGCTGTGCTGCCGCTGGCGATGCTGTATTTGCAGTATCCGCAGACTTTTCCCGAGGTGAATGCCCAGGAAAAAATCAGCCAATGGCGCGAACAGGGCCACCCGCAAGCGGAACTCGCGCAGGTGCTGCTGTACCGCACGCAAGGCACGTATGACGCGCATCTGGCCGACGTCGAAAAAATCTGCCAACAGGCCCTGGCCACGGCCGACGTCTGCTACGTGGAACTCGCCACCGTGTACCAGAAACGCGGCGATGCAGAGAAGCAAAAGCCCTGGTCGAGCAACTGCGCAGCGCCTATGGCCGTGGCGTGGTGCCGGCCGCGCGGATGGAAGGTGTGGCCCTGGTGCTGGCCGATCAGGAGCTGGTCGCCGCCTCGGCTGACAGCGAAAACGGCGGCAAAACCGACCCGGCCACGGCGCAGGAATTGCTCGAGCAGATTGCCCCCACCTACCCCGCCGCGTGGGTCGGCCTCGCGCAACTGCTGTACGACTACCCGGAACAAGGCGACATCGACAAGATGCTCGGCTATCTGAAAAACGGCCGCGACGCCGCACAACCGCGCGCCGAACTGTTGCTCGGCAAACTTTATTACGAAGGCAAGCTGCTGCCGGCCGACCCGCAGAAAGCCGAACAACACCTGCTTAAAGCGGCGCCGACCGAAACCAGCGCCAATTACTACCTGGGCCAGATGTATCGCCGTGGCTACCTCGGCAAGGTGCAGCCGCAACAGGCGCTGGACCACCTGCTGGCCGCTGCCCGCGCCGGGCAGAACAGCGCCGACTTCGCCCTGGCGCAGATGTTCTCCCAGGGCCGTGGCATTCAGCCCGATCCGGTGAATGCCTTCGTGTTCAGCCAGATCGCCGTGCAAAAAGGCACTGCGCAAGCGCCCGAACTGGCGGCGCAAATCGAACAGCAATTACCCCCTGGCTCACGTCCCCAGGCCGAGCGCCTGCTGCAACAGGAACAAGCCTTGCGCGGCGCCGCTCTACAACAGGCGACACAGATGCAAGCCATGCAACCTCAGGACGGGCAGGAGCCGCTATGAGCCACACCAAACGCAAAACCACTAAAGCATGGATGAGCGCCGGTTTCGGCCTGAGCGCTACGTTGATCACCGCCCATTCCGCCTGGGCCGTGCAAATGACCGACAGCAGCAGTTGGGGCCTGGACGTGAAGATTACCGCCCAGTCCGAAGACGACCGCGACCTCGGCACCCGCAGCGGCGGCGACGTCAGCGGTGTGGGTATCGACCTGCGCCCCTGGGTATATGGCAAGCGCGGCAACTGGAGCGGCTACGCCATGGGCCAGGCGGTGAGCGCCACCGACATCATCGAAACCGACACCCTGCAACAACCCGAAGATGGCGAAAATGCCGAGAGCAGCAACAGCAGCGACGACAGCCGCCAGCCCGACAAAAGCTACCTGGCGCTGCGCGAATTCTGGGTCGGCTACTCCGGCCTTACGCCCTACCCCGGCGAAGAGCTGCGCCTGGGCCGCCAGCGCCTGCGCAACGACGACGGCATGTGGCGCGACACCAATATCGAAGCGCTGAACTGGACTTTCGACACCACCTTGCTGCGCGCCCACCTGGGTGCCGCCGAACGCTTCAGCGAATACCGTACCGACCTCGACGAACTGGCGCCGAAAGACAAAGACCGGCTGCATCTTTACGGCGACGTGGAAACGCAGTGGACGCCCGGCCAGTGGGTCGGCCTCAACGTGCAACACGCCCGCGACGCTGGCGACCTCAATCGCCCTGGCGAAACCGTCGACGAGCTGGATAAAACCAGCACCGGCGACCTCACCTGGCTCGGCATCCAGGCCAACAGCGATGCCTACAACCATCGCAACGAAAACCGCCTCAACTACTGGGCCAGCGCCACCTGGCTGACCGGCGACCGCGACCGCTTGAACACCACCACGGTGGGCGGCGAGCAAGTCGCCACAGGCAAGCAAAGCGGCGACGTCAACGCCTGGGGCACCGACCTGGGCCTGCGTTTCAATCTGGATGAAAACTGGAAAGTCGGCGCCGCCTATGCCCGAGGCAGCGGCGGCGGTGGCGACAGCGGCGAAGACAATTTCGAGCAGACCGGCCTGCAAAGTAACCGCTCCACCTACACCGGCACGCGCTCGCGGGTGCACCGCTTCGGCGAGGCGTTTCGTGGCGAGTTGAGCAACCTGCAAGCGGCCACCCTGTTCGGCTCATGGCAGCTGCGCGAGAACTACGACGCGAGCCTGGTGTACCACAAGTTCTGGCGCGTCGATGACGAACAACCGATCGGCACCAGCGGCATCAACGCCGCCATGCAGGACGGCGAGAAAGACATCGGCCAGGAAGTCGACGTGGTGCTCACCAAGTACTTCAAACAGGGCCTGCTGCCGGCTGCCGTCAGCGAAAGCATCGACGAACCCTCTGCGCTGGTGCGCTTTCGCGGTGGCGTGTTCAAGCCCGGCGACGCCTATGGCCCAGACGCCGACTCGTACATGCACCGCGCGTTTGTAGACGTGATCTGGCGCTACTGATGACCGCGCCCAGGAGAACCTTTGCGATGACTGCACACACCTTGCCGCTTAACCCGCTGCTGCTGGCTGGCACGCTGCTGCTGATGGGTGCGCTTAGCGGTTCGGCCCTGGCAGTGGAGGCGCCGCCCGCCGCCGATAACCAACAAGACGCGGCGCGCGCCAGTGATGCGCCGCTGCCTGGCACCGACGGCAAGCCGCAGGCCACCAAGGAATTGCGCCAGGCCAAAAGCTACACCGTGACCACCGCGCCCACCGAGGCGCTGGAATTGGCCGCACCGAAATTGCCCGACCTCAGCGGCTACACCGCCGAGGCGGTAAACGCCAAGATCGACCGCCGTAAAAAAGGCAGCGTCACCGTGCGGCGCATGGTGCAGCAAGACGCCCTGAAAGAATTTATCGGCGGCAACAACCGCATGGCCGAATGGGTGACGCGCCAGCGCGGCATGCCACAGGCGATCTTTATCGAAGGCGGCTACGTCAGCCTCGGCGAGGTGGCGAAAACGCTGCCCAAGCAGTACTTCACCGCCGATGCCAATGGCGTGTTCACCCTGCGCTTGCCGCTGGTGGTGGCCAAAGACGCGACGCTGCAGATCGACAAAGACGTGAAGCAACTGCGCCTTTCGCAAGACCGCGGCGCGTTTATCGTCAACGACGGCAAGCTGTTTATCACCGACACCCAACTCACCGGCTGGAACGAGGCGAAGAAGGCGCCGGCTACCTTCAAGAAGCCCGAAGAATTTCGCCCGTTCCTGCTCTCTTGGGGTGGCACCGAGACGTACATCGTCAACAGCAAAATCGCCAGTTTCGGGTACAGCACCAGCAAGTCGTACGGCGTGAGTATTTCCCAGTACACGCCAAACATGAGCAAGCAGATGGGCCGGCCAATGCCCACCGGCTGGATCATCGGTTCCGAGTTCTCGGACATGTGGTACGGCTTCTATTGCTACGAAACCCAGGACTTCGTCATCAAAGACAACGTCTACCGCGACAACATCATCTACGGCATCGACCCCCACGACCGCTCGCGCCGCCTGGTGATTTCCGGCAACACCGTGTACGGCACGCACAAGAAGCACGGCATCATCATTTCCCGCGAGGTGGATGACAGCTGGATCATCAATAACAAGGTGTACGACAACGCCTTGTCCGGCATCGTCATCGACCGTAACAGCGTGAACAACCTCGTCGCCTACAACGAGGTTTACCGCAATAAATCCGACGGCATCACCCTGTACGAAAGCTCCAACAATCTGATTTGGGGCAACCAGGTGATGAGCAACGCGCGCCACGGCATTCGCCTGCGCAACAGCGTGAACATTCGCCTGTACGAGAACCTCGCCGCCGACAACAAACTGGTCGGCGTGTACGGCCACATCAAAGACCTGAGCGACACCGACCGCGACATCGACCTCGACCCGTTCGACACCAAGGTGTCGATGATCGTGGTCGGCGGCGAACTGATCAGCAACGGCTCCGGGCCGCTGTCCATCGACTCGCCATTGAGTGTGGAGCTGTACCGGGTGGCCATGCTGGCGCCGACTAAATCGTCGGGCATCAGCTTCTCCGGAATTCTCGGCGACAAGCAAAACGAAATTCTGGACCTGATGGTTCGCCAGGATAAGGCAGTGCTGATCGACCCCGTTGAAAGCCAGGCCGAACTTCAGGACTGAGGAGCATGCATTTCATGTACGTACACAAGCCCCTGCACACCGACACGCGCCCAGCCAAATGGCTCGCCCCGTCTGCACTGGCGCTCGCCCTGCTCGCCGCCGCCCCTATGACCGAGGGCGCCGAAACCGGTGCGCCGCAGTACAGCGTGCGCGGTAATCCGCCGCTGTGCCCGGCGGCAGCGAACAACAATTTGTACAACACCAAGTACCTGGGCTTCTTTACCCACTTGGTGCAGGCCCAGGACGACTGGCTGTTCCGTACCACCTACGACCTGCGCACCGACTTCGGCACCACGCCCGAGGGCTACGCCAAACTCAAAGCGTTGCGCGATGCCCTGAAGAAAAAAGGCATCGAACTGGTGGTGGTGTATCAACCGACACGCGGCCTTATCAACCGGGAAAAACTCACCGATGACGAGCGCAAGGCGTTCAACTACGAGCTGGCGAAAAAGAACTACCTCGCCACCGTGGAAAAGCTGCGCCAGACCGGCATGTGGGTGCCGGATTTCAGCCCCTTGTTCGATGAAAACGAACAGCACGCCTACTACTTCAAAGGCGACCACCACTGGACGCCTTACGGTGCCGAGCGCACCGCTAAAATCACCGCCGCCACGCTGAAAGAAATCCCAGGCTTTGACGACATTCCCAAGCAGCAGTACGAAAGCAAGCGCGTGGGCCTGTTGTCGAAACTCGGTACCTTTCACAAAGCCGCCGCGCAGTTGTGCGGCAACAGCTACGCCACTCAGTACGTCGACCGTTTCGAAACCGCCGTGGCCGACAGTGGCGGCGGTGAAGGCGGCGGCGGTGATGACTTGTTCGGCGATGAATCGCAGCCGCAAGTGGCGCTGGTGGGCACCAGTAACAGCGGCCCCGCATACAACTTCGCCGGTTTTCTTGAGCAATACAGCGGTGCCGAAATTCTCAACAACGCCATCTCTGGCGGCGGCTTCGACAGCTCGCTGCTGCAGTACCTGAGCAGCCAGGAGTTCCACGAGCACCCGCCGAAAATCATCGTGTGGGAATTCGCCACCCACTACGACATGGCGCAGAAAAGCTTCTACCGCCAGGCCATGCCGCTGGTAGACAACGGCTGTGAAGGGCAAAAAGCACTGCTGAAAAATGACGTGAAACTGCACAACGGCAGCACCGAGATTCTGGTCAACGGCAAAAGCCAACTGCTCGACCTGCAAGGCGGTCAACACCAGATCGACCTGACCTTCAGCGACCCTTCGGTGAAAACCTTGCAAGCGACCATCTGGTACCTCAACGGCCGCCGCGAAAACCTCAAACTGGAACAAAGCGCCGCCGCCGATACTGGTGGCCGTTATGTGTTCCAACTGCGTAACGACCCTGGCTGGGCAGAGTTGAACATGCTCGCCATGGAAATTCACAGCCCCGAGCAAATGCCCGACGGCCTCAGCGTAAAAGCCACGCTGTGCAAACGTCCGGCAGGCGGGGCCGGCACCCTAACGGCAAAAGCCGCAGGAGGCACGAACCTATGAACATCCCTCACACCTTGCTGCGTAGTGCAGCGTTGAGCACCTTGTTGGTGGCCGGCAGCGCCAGTGCTGCCCTGGTTCCGCCCCAGGGCTACTACGCGCCGATTGAAAGCAAGAAAAGCAAACCGCCGGAAGAACAATGTGGCGCGCCGCCCAAGCCCTACACCGACAAGCTGGTGTTTCGCAGCAAATACGAAGGCTCCGACAAAGCCCGCGCCACGCTGAACAAGGAATCGGAAAAAGCCTTCCGCGACTCCACCGCCAGCATCACCACGCTGGAACGCGGCGTGAGCAAGCAGGTGATGGGCTATATGCGTGACGGTCGCCAGGAACAGCTCGACTGCACGCTGAGCTGGCTGACCACCTGGGCACAGGCCGACGCGTTGCTCAGCACTGACTTCAACCACACCGGCAAGTCGATGCGCAAATGGGCGCTGGGCAGTGTGGCGTCGGCGTACCTGCGCTTGAAGTTCTCCGAATCGAAACCGCTGGCGGCGTACCCGCAACAGGCGCAACTGATCGAGCGCTGGTTCGGCAAGTTGGGCGATCAGGTGGTGAAAGACTGGAGCTACCTGCCGCTGAAACAAGTGAACAACCACTCGTATTGGGCGGCGTGGTCGGTGATGGCCACGGCGGTGGCGACCGACCGGCAAGACTTGTTCGATTGGGCCATCGAGCAATACCGCGTGGGCGCCAATCAGGTCGACGAGGAAGGCTTTTTGCCCAACGAGCTGAAACGCAAACAGCGCGCCCTCGCCTACCACAACTACGCCCTGCCGCCGCTGGCCATGATCGCCAGCTTCGCCGAAGCCAACGATGTAGACCTGCGCACAGAAAACCGCGACGCCCTCAGCCGCCTGGCCAAACGCGTGATGGAAGGCGTCAACGACCCCGGCGAATTCGCCAGCAAAGCCGGCGTAAAGCAGGACATGGACGACCTGAAAATCGACAGCAAATTCGCCTGGCTGGAACCTTACTGCCAGCTCTACCAATGCGCCGGCGATACGTTGAAGTGGAAGCAGTCGATGCAGCCGTTCAAGACCTTTCGCCTGGGTGGCGATTTGACCCGCGTGTTTGATCCGCAGGCGGAAAAGGGCAAGAAGGATTCCTGAGTTTTAAGCGGATGGTGTTTGCCCAGGCAACACCATTCAGCCCCCTCGCCCCAGCGGGGAGAGGGCTGGGGGCGGCCGGCTAGGTGAGGGGGTTGGATTTCAGCCCGAGCAATTGAGTAAAGGCAGCAAGTTTGCCCTCACCCTAACCCTCTCCCGCAAGCGGGAGAGGGGACTGACCGAGCTAGACGCAGTATCGCGATTCGGCCCCCTCGCCCCAGCGGGGAGAGGGCTGGGGGCGGCCGGCTAGGAGAGGGGGTTGGATTTCAGCCCCAACAATTGAGTAAGGGCAGCAAGTTTGCCCTCACCCTAACCGCCTCTCCCGCAAGCGGGAGAGGGGACTGACCGAGCTAGACGCAGTATCGCGATTCGGCCCCCTCGCCCCAGCGGGGAGAGGGCTGGGGGCGGCCGGCTAGGAGAGGGGGTTGGATTTCAGCCCGAGCAATTGAGTAAGGGCAGCAAGTTTGCCCTCACCCTAACCCTCTCCCGCAAGCGGGAGAGGGGACTGACCGAGTAGCTCGAAATAACACAATCCACCCGGAAATCCCGGGGGGGTTTGGGGGGGATGTGGCGCTAGCCACGTCCTCTGAACCGAAGGTGACGATGGAGAGAGTCGGATGGTTTTTTTCATCCAATGTGTTCCTGTTCTTATTCCTGCCGATTTTCCTCGGCTTGTACTATTTGAGCGGGCAACGCTATCGCAATCTGCTGCTGCTGATTGCCAGCTACGTGTTCTACGCCTGGTGGCGGGTGGATTTTCTCGCGCTGTTTGCCGGCGTCACGCTGTGGAATTACTGGATCGGCCTCAAGGTCGGTGCCGCCGGGGTACGGACCAAGCCGGCGCAGCGCTGGCTGCTGCTCGGTGTGGGTGTGGACCTGTGCATTCTCGGTTACTTCAAATACGCCAATTTCGGCGTCGACAGCCTTAACGCCATCATCACCTCGTTCGGCCTGGAGCCGTTCATTCTCACCCACGTGCTGCTGCCCATCGGCATCTCGTTCTATATCTTCGAGTCGATCAGCTACATCATCGATGTGTACCGGGGCGACACGCCGGCCACGCGCAATCTCATCGACTTCGCCGCCTTTGTGGCGATCTTCCCGCACCTGATTGCCGGCCCCGTGTTGCGCTTTCGCGACCTGGCCGACCAGTTCAACAACCGCACCCACACCCTGGATAAATTCTCCGAAGGCGCCACGCGCTTTATGCAGGGTTTCATCAAAAAGGTGTTTATCGCCGACACCCTGGCGATTGTCGCGGACCATTGCTTCGCTCTGGAAAACCCCACCACCGGCGATGCCTGGCTCGGTGCGCTGGCGTATACGGCGCAGCTGTATTTCGATTTCTCCGGCTACAGCGACATGGCCATCGGCTTGGGCCTGATGATGGGCTTTCGCTTTATGGAGAACTTCAAGCAGCCGTATATCAGCCAATCGATCACCGAGTTCTGGCGGCGTTGGCATATCAGCCTGTCCACCTGGCTGCGCGATTACCTGTACATCACCCTGGGCGGCAATCGCGGCGGCAAGGTGGCGACGTACCGGAACCTGTTCCTGACCATGCTGCTGGGCGGCCTCTGGCACGGCGCGAATATCACCTACATCGTGTGGGGCGCCTGGCATGGCGTGTGGCTGGCGATTGAAAAAGCCATCGGCATCAACACCGCACCGCGCAGTTTCAACGTGCTGCGCTGGGCCTTCACCTTCTTGCTGGTGATCATGGGCTGGGTGATTTTCCGCGCGGAAAACCTGCACGTGGCCGGCCGCATGTACGGCGCCATGTTTGGCTTTGGCGACTGGAACCTGTCTGAACTCAACCGCGCCAACCTCACCGGCCTGCAAGTGGCGACGCTGGTGGTTGCTTACGCCACCCTCGCCTTCTTCGGGCTGCGTGATTTCTACGCCAACCTGCCCATCGACAAGCGCAAAACCGCCGAGGCCGACGGCCCCGCCACTGCGCAACCAGGCACCGTTAAAGCAGTGCCGGGCGAGCAGCCGAACATTCATGTGCCCGGCTTCACCGTGGGCACCGATGCACAGGTGCAAGCCGCGTACTGGACCGCCGACTGGCCGCGCTACGCCATGCGAGCGCTGGTGTTGCTGCTGTTCGTGGCGTCGATTCTCAAGCTCTCGGCGCAGAGCTACTCGCCCTTCCTTTACTTCCAGTTCTGAGCGAGCCCAGCCATGACCCGATCATTACGCATTCTGTATATCGCCGTGTTCCTCGGCCTGCTGCTGGGCCTAGGCCTGTGGTCGCTGCGCGCCTTTATGGGCTTTAGCACCACGCCAACCGACACGGTGCTGAACGGCAAATGGGCCAAGGCCGCCGAAACCCAGTACGACAAGGAGTTCCCACTTAAACGCCTGGGCACGAACTTATGGGCGGCGCTGGATTACACGCTGTTCAATGAAGGCCGCCCCGGCGTGGTGCTGGGCCGTGACCAATGGCTGTTCAGCGATGAGGAATTCAAGCCCATCGCCAACGGCCAGGATTATCAGCAAGAGAACCTGGCGCTGATTCAGGGCGCCCGGGAGCAGTTGGAAAAACAGGGCGTGAAGTTGGTGTTGGCCATTCTGCCGGCCAAGGCGCGGTTGTATCCCGAGCACTTGGGCGACGAAGCCCCGGCCTCGTTGCACAGCGACTTGTACCAACGCTTCCACGCCAGCGCCGAACAGGCTGGCATTGTCGCCCCGGACCTGCTCATGCCGCTGCAACACGCCAAGCTGCAAGGCCAAGTGTTTCTGCGCACCGACACGCACTGGACGCCCATGGGCGCCGACGTGGTGGCGCAGAACCTCAGTACCACGGTGGCGAAACAGGCGCCGATCAATGCCGCGCCGCAGCAGTTCATTACCGAATCGAAACAGCCCGAGCCGTACAAGGGCGATCTCACCTCGTTCCTGCCGCTGGACCCGCTGTTCAGCGACCTGCTGCCCAAGCCGGACCAGTTGCAACAGCGCACCACTCGCGCCGCTGACGAGCCGGGCGCAGAAGGCGATGACGCCCTGTTCGCTGATGCGCAAGTGCCCGTGGCACTGGTGGGCACCAGCTACAGCGCCAACCCGAACTGGAATTTCGTCGGCGCGCTGCAACAAGCGCTGAAAAGCGACGTGGTCAGCTACGCCGAACAGGGCCACGGGCCGATTGAGCCGATGCTCAAGTATTTGCAAAGCGATGAATTGAAAAACGCGCCGCCCCAGGTGGTGATCTGGGAATTCCCCGAGCGCTATTTGCCGATGAAAACCAACCTGAGCGACTTCGATCCCAAGTGGGTCGCTCAACTCAAGGCCGCCGGTGCGGCTACTGACGTGGCCGCATCCGGCCGCCAATCCTCCTTGCCAATCCAGGCAAACCGCTAGACCGGTGCCCTGCTCGCGCCTTTCAGGGCGGGCGCCACCCATCATGGAGAACGACACAATGAAGCCATCCATCACCCATGCAATCGTTAACAACCGCCTCGGTAAAGCCTGCGCGTTCGTGGTAGTTGGCCTGCTCGCCACCCAGGTGCACGCCGACGAAGCCGCGCTCTACGGCCCCACCGCGCCGAAGGGCTCGGCATTCGTGCGGGTGTACAACGCCGGCAGCCAGGAAATCAACGCCACGGTGGGCAGTGCCAAGCTCAACGACGTGGGCCCACTGGGCAGCAGCGACTTTGGCTTTCTGCCGGGCGGCGACTACAGCGCTCAGGTCGGCTCGCAAACCGTGCCGGTAAAGCTGGCCGCCGATAAGTACTACACCATCGTCGCCCTGCCCGGCGGCCAACCGAAACTGGTGGAAGAGCCGCCATTCAAAAACAAACAGAAAGCCCTGGTGCGCGTGCAAAACCTCAGCGACACCAAGGTCACCCTGAAAACCGCCGACGGTAAAACCGCCGTCGTCGAAGACGTCGCCCCCGCCGCCCGTGGCGACCGAGAAATCAACCCGGTGAACGTCAAGCTCGCGCTGTTCAACGGCTCGCAGAAGATTAGCGACCTGAAGCCGGTCTCGCTCGCTCGGGGTGAAGCGGTTGCGCTGTACGTCACCGGCTCCGGCAGCAAGCTTTCGCCAGTGTGGGTCAAGCGCCCTGCTGCCACTGAATAAACCAGCTTTTGGCTTTTCGCTTCGTGAATATCGATCTCGCGAGCTAGAGCGTGCCAAGGCAAAACCAGACCAGGAAGCGCAGTTGGCTGTAGCCAATGAGCAGTCCTGGGCTGGTTTTAACGCAGGCAGGCCGACGCGCAGCAGATCGCACGGACTCACATGTAAAGGAGATTCCCATGATTCCAATTATTCTTTCGGGCGGCAGCGGATCCAGACTCTGGCCGCTATCGCGCAAACAGTTTCCCAAGCAATTCCTCGCACTCACCGGCGAGCACACCATGTTCCAGCAAACCCTCGAACGCCTGGTGTTCGAAGGCATGCAGCCGCCGGTAATTGTGTGCAACAAAGACCACCGCTTTATCGTGCAAGAGCAGCTCTCGGCGCTGAACCTGGCGAGCCAGGCGGTGCTGATGGAACCCTTCGGCCGCAACACCGCGCCGGCCGTGGCTATTGCGGCGATGAAGCTGCTCAATGAAGGCCGCGACGAGCTGTTGCTGGTGATGCCGGCCGATCACGTCATTGATGACCAGAAAGCCTTCCAGCGTGCCCTGGCCATCGCCACCATCGCCGCCGAGGCGGGCGACTTGGTGCTGTTCGGCGTACCGGCAACCAAACCGGAAACTGGCTATGGCTATATCAAAGCCGGCCAGGACATCGCGCTGCCCGAAGGCGTCAGCCGCGTCGAGCAGTTCGTGGAGAAACCCAATGCCCAGCGCGCTGCCGAGTTTGTTAAATCCGGCAGCTATTTCTGGAACAGCGGCATGTTTCTGTTCCGCGCCAGCCGCTTCCTCGACGAACTGAAACGCCACGACCCGGACATCTACGACACCTGCCTGCTGGCCCTGGAACGCAGCACCTTCGATGGCGAAAACATCGAAATTGACGCCGCCACCTTCGAGTGCTGCCCGGACAACTCCATCGACTACGCCGTGATGGAAAAAACCGACCGCGCCTGCGTCGTGCCGCTGACCGCTGGCTGGAGTGACGTGGGTTGCTGGAGTTCGTTGTGGGATGTGCATGAAAAAGACGACGCCGGCAACGTCACCAAGGGCGACGTGGTGGTGCGCGACAGCCACAACTGCCTGGTACACGGCAACGGCAAGCTGGTGTCGGTGATCGGCCTGGAAAACATCGTGGTGGTGGAAACCAAGGACGCCATGATGATCGCCAGCAAAGACCGCGTGCAGGAGGTCAAGCAGCTGGTCAACACCCTGAAAGAAGCCGGCCGCAGCGAAACCGAAAACCACTGCGAGGTGTATCGGCCGTGGGGCTCGTACGACTCGGTGGACATGGGCGGGCGCTTTCAGGTCAAGCACATCACCGTGAAACCGGGCGCGCAGTTGTCCCTGCAAATGCACCACCACCGCGCCGAGCACTGGATTGTGGTGTCGGGCACCGCCGAGGTGACGTGCGATGAAAACGTGTTCCTGCTGACGGAGAACCAGTCCACTTACATTCCCATCGCCTCGGTTCACCGGCTGGCTAACCCCGGCAAGATTCCGCTGGAGATTATTGAGGTGCAGTCCGGCAGTTATCTGGGTGAGGACGACATTGAGCGGTATGAGGATATTTATGGGCGCAATGAGGACAGCGGGGTGCAGGTGAAGACGGTGGTGCGCTAGGTTTTAAACGGCCCCTCACCCCAGCCCTCTCCCGCAGGCGGGAGAGGGAGCCGATCTCCGTTCGCCCGCAAAACGTCCCCCCCTCGCCCGCTCGCGGGAGAGGGGCCGGGGGTGAGGGGCTGTGGATTTACAAGCCAAAAAAAACCGGGCCCAATCGCCCGGTTTTTTCCCTCCTATCCAACCCTCACATATTCGCTTCCGCGTACTCGGCCAATACCGACCGTGGCACGCCTTGCAGGGTGATATGCACCCCATGTGGAAAATCTTTAAAGCGCTCCGTCAGGTAGGTCAGCCCCGAGCTGGGTGCTGACAGATACGGCGTATCGATCTGCGCCAGGTTACCCAGGCACACCACTTTGGAACCGGTACCGGCACGCGTGATGATGGTTTTCATCTGGTGCGGCGTCAGGTTCTGGCATTCGTCGATCAGGATCAGGCTTTGCTGGAAGCTACGACCGCGAATGTAGTTCAGCGATTTGAATTGCAGCGGCACTTTGCCAAGGATGTAGTCGACGCTGCCGTGGGTGTTCTCGTCGTCCATGTGCAGGGCTTCGAGGTTGTCGGTGATGGCGCCCAGCCACGGCTCCATTTTTTCCGCTTCGGTGCCGGGCAGGAAACCGATTTCCTGATCCAGACCTTGCACGCTACGGGTCGCGATGATGCGCCGGTAACGCTTGGTGACCATGGTTTGTTCGATGGCGGCCGCCAGGGCCAGAATGGTTTTGCCCGAGCCGGCAGCGCCGGACAGGTTGACCAGGTGAATGTCCGGATCAAGCAAGGCGAACAGCGCCAGGCTCTGGTAGATGTCGCGCGGGCGCAGGCCCCACGCTTCCTGATGCAGCAAGGGTTCCTGGTGCAGGTCGAGCAGCAGCAGCTCATCGGCTTTGATGCCTTTGACCCAGCCGACAAAGCCCTGCTCGTCGATGATGAATTCGTTGATGTGTACGGCCGGCAAGTTGTCGGTCATCTGCACGCGGTGCCAGGTACGGCCATGGTCCTGGCGGGTGTCGACCTTGTTGACGCGATCCCAGAACGAGCCGCTGAGGGTGTGATACCCGCGCGGCAACAGCGAGATGTCGTCGACCAGTTGGTCGGTGTGGTAGTCCTCGGATTCAATGCCACAGGCGCGCGCCTTGAGGCGCATGTTGATGTCTTTGGTAACCAGCACCACAGAGAGGCCCGGCTTGCGGGCTTGCAAGTCGACCAGCTGGTTGATGATTTTGTTGTCGTTGAGGTCTTCGGGCAGCCAGGTGATGGGCTCGGCGCGACGACTCATGAGGATGGAGAGGTAACCGCAGGGACCGCTTTTATCGCGTTGAATCGGTACACCGTGTTCGACTTCTTCGGGAGAGGCACCGCCGAGGATCTTGTCGATCAGGCGGATGGCTTGCCTGCATTCTGCTGCGACGCCTTGCTTGCCAGTTTTGAGTTTGTCCAGCTCCTCGAGCACGGTCATGGGGATGGCGACGTGGTGTTCCTGGAAATTCAGGAGGGCGTTGGGGTCGTGGATCAGAACGTTTGTATCGAGGGCGTAGAGGATTGGAGCAGTAGGGCTGGAGCGTCCGTGGTCATCCATACTCGGTCACCTTCTTATAGGAGCCAAGCGACGGAATGCCAGGTCAGCGCTCCGCCGCACCAGACCGCCGTTTCATTCCCTGGCCGCAGCGGGGGAATTGCACCAGCAGAGAAGAGGCTGCTGCGTGCCAGTTACGACGGTCTGCCTTTTAGATACTCCAAAAAACGTGACAGGAAAAAGTAATTTTTGCGTTTGCCAGGTTTATTTTTCGGTGCGACGAAAAGCCCTTGGCGTACCTGCAGCACCTCGTTAGAGTCGGAAGTCCTACCAGCGCTTAACAGCCTTTTCCTACATACATTTTGAGTATGCAGGATCGTTCGCCCCGGCCTCCTCCCGATCTCGTTCATCAGTCACCGTTTCCTGCAGTACCGGCCTGCGCCCGATGCAAGGCACGAGTGCGCCCTTGCGAACTGGTATGATGCGCCGCTTTTTTCGCCGCACCCGACTCCTCGGAACCGAGCCACAGAGCGCCAGCCAGGCGTCTGTGCTTTGCTTCGATGAGCAACAAGACGGCCACTGATCACATCCGCGGAGCCCGCCCATGCTGGAAAGACTGTTCCAACTCACTGCACACAACACCACGGTGCGCACCGAGGTCCTCGCCGGGATCACGACTTTCCTGACCATGGCTTACATCCTGTTCGTTAACCCGAGCATCCTCGGCGAGACCGGCATGGATAAAGGCGCCATATTCGTGGCGACCTGCCTGGCCGCCGCCATCGGCTCGGCGATCATGGGTTTTATCGCCAACTACCCCATCGCCCTCGCGCCGGGCATGGGCTTGAACGCGTTTTTCACCTACACCGTCGTGCTGCACATGGGCCACACCTGGCAAGTGGCGCTGGGTGCGGTGTTCCTTTCGGCGTGCATGTTTTTCGTGCTGTCGATTTTTCGCATCCGTGAATGGATCATCAACAGCATTCCTCTGGAGCTGCGCTCGGCCATTGCCGCCGGCATCGGTTTGTTCCTGGCCCTGATCGCGCTGAAAGAAGCGGGCATCGTCGTCGCCAACCCGGCCACGCTGGTGGGCATGGGCGACCTCAGCCAACCGGCGCCGCTGCTGGCGATTCTCGGCTTCTTTATTATCGTTGCGCTGGAAGCTCGCAAAATCACCGGCGCCGTGTTGATCGGCATTCTGGTGACCACCGCAGCGGGCATCGCCCTGGGCGTTTCGCAGTTCGGCGGCGTGTTCTCAATGCCGCCGTCCTTGGCCCCAACCTTTATGCAGTTGGACATTAAAGGCGCGTTGAACATCGGCCTGGTGACCGTGGTGTTTGCCTTCCTGTTTGTGGATATTTTCGACAACTCCGGCACGCTCATCGCCGTGGCCAAGAAGGCCGGCCTAATGCGCGCCGACGGCCATATGCCGAAGATGGGCCGCGCCCTGATCGCCGACAGTAGCGCGGCCATGGTCGGTTCGGTGCTCGGCACCTCGACCACCACCAGCTACATCGAATCGGCAGCGGGCGTCAGCGCCGGTGGCCGCACCGGGCTTACCGCCGTGGTGGTGGCCATTCTGTTTCTGCTGTCGCTGTTCCTCGCGCCACTGGCGGGCAGCGTGCCGGCTTTCGCCACCGCGCCAGCGTTGCTGTTCGTGGCCGTGCTGATGACCGCCGGCCTGGCAGAAATTGACTGGAGCGACATCACCGTCGCCGCCCCGGTGGTGATTACCGCCCTGGCCATGCCACTGACCTTCTCGATTGCCAACGGCATCGCCTTTGGCTTTATCGCCTGGGCGGTGATCAAGCTGCTCGCCGGCCGCTGGCGCGAACTGAACCCGGCCATCGTGATTCTGGCCGTACTGTTTGTGGTGAAACTGGGGTGGTTCAACGCATGAGCGCGCCCCAATTCGACCCCAGCACCTACGACGCCCAACTGGCGGAAAAGAAGCAGCGCCTGCAGGATTTGCTCGCGCCGTTTGATGCACCCGCACCGCAAGTATTCGAGTCGCCGCGGGAGTTTTATCGCCTGCGTGCCGAGTTCCGCTTGTGGCGCGAAGGTGAAGAACGCTTCTACGCCATGTTCGCCGCCGGCGATAAACACACGCCGATCCTGCTCGAAGACTTCCCCATCGCCAGCCAGCGCATTAACGCGCTGATGCCGTTGCTCAAAGCCGCTTGGCAGGGCAGCAAGGCGCTGGGCTTCAAGCTGTTTCAGGTGGAGTTTCTGACCACGCTGGCCGGCGACGGGCTGATAACCCTGTGCTACCACCGCCCGTTGAACGAGGAATGGCAGGCTGCCGCCGAGCAGTTGGCGGCGGACCTGGGCGTGAGCATCGTCGGCCGCTCCCGTGGGCAACGGCTGGTGGTTGACCGCGATTACGTCGTAGAAAAACTCGATGTTGCCGGCCGCACCTTCAGTTACCGACAACCGGAAGGCGCCTTCACCCAACCCAACGGCGCCGTGAACCAGCACATGCTCAATTGGGCGTACGACGCGCTCGGTCAACGCAGCGACGACTTGCTCGAGCTGTATTGCGGCAACGGCAATTTCACCCTGCCGCTGGCCACCCGCGTGCGCAACGTGCTGGCCACGGAAATCAGCAAAACCTCGGTGAACGCGGCGCTCGCCAATCTGGATGACAACGGCGTGAGCAACGTGACGTTGGTGCGTTTGTCGGCCGAAGAACTGACCGAAGCGCTCAACGAAGTGCGGCCGTTCCGTCGCCTGCAAGGCATCGACCTCAAGGCCTACCAGTTCGGCAGCGTATTCGTCGACCCGCCGCGCGCCGGCATGGACCCCGACACCTGCGAGCTCACGCGGCGTTTCGATAACATCCTGTACATCTCCTGCAACCCGGAAACCCTCGCGGCGAACATCGCCCAGTTGAACGACACGCACCGCATCGAGCGCTGCGCGCTGTTTGACCAGTTCCCGTACACCCATCACATGGAATCGGGCGTTCTGCTGACGCGCCGTTAATCGCCGCGGCTGCTCCCCTGCGGAAATACTTGTACAAGGCGCTTGCACTTGTACAAGTACATCACTAGTCTCTCGCCTAAAGCTGTACAAGATCTTTCTCTTGTACAAGTAAGCCGTAGGGGCAGACATGGGTCAGAGCAAACCGAAAATAGCCGTCAGCGCCTGCTTAATGGGCGATGAGGTGCGCTACAACGGCGGGCACAAGCGTTCAACGCTGTGCACCGAGCAACTGACTGAGCACGTGGATCTGGTGGGCGTTTGCCCGGAAGTGGCGATCGGCATGGGCACGCCGCGCGAGCCGATCCGCCTGGTGGGCGATATCGCTGCACCGCGTGCGGTGGGCACCGTGAGCCCTGAGCTGGAAGTGACTGACGCACTCACCGCCTACGGCGAGAAGATGGCCACGCAGCTCACCGGCATCAGCGGCTACATCTTTATGCAGAAGTCGCCCTCGTGCGGGCTGTACCGGGTCAAGGTGTATCAGGCCAATGGCTTGCCGGCGCCGGGCGGTGGTCGTGGTCTGTACGCCGCTGCGTTCTGTGCGGCTGTGCCGGATTTGCCAGTGGAAGAAGAAGGCCGGCTGAACGACCCGGTGCTGCGGGAAAATTTCCTCACCCGCGTTTACGCCTATGCCGATTGGCAGGAGCTGCTGCAAACCGGCCTGACCCGCCAGCGCCTCACGCACTTTCATGCCCGCTACAAATACCTGTTGCTGGCGACCAACCCTGAGCAGTACCGCGCCCTGGGCCAATTGCTTGGCGACATGGTGCTGCACGATTTGAAAGACCTCGCCCCACGCTACTTCAGTGCACTAATGGAAGCGCTGCGCAAATGCGCCACGCGCGGCACTCATAGCAACGTGTTGCAGCACCTCAGCGGCCACTTGAAGCAAACGCTGAGCACCAAAGAAAAAGCCGAAATGCAGCAGCTGATCGAGCAATATCGCCGCGGTTACGTACCGTTGGTGGTGCCGCTCACGCTGCTTAAACACCATTTCCTCTTGCACCCTGATCACTACGTTGCGCAACAGGTTTATCTGCAGCCGCACCCGGCCACGCTGAGCCTGCGCAACGCGCTCTGAATTGGAACAGACACATGAATAAACACGCCCCCCAGCACGATGAACCCGAAGACAGCACCGATGCCGAGCTGCAAGCGGCGCTGGCCAATAACTTGTTGCCGATCCGCGACGTGTCGCGCATTACCGGCGTCAACCCGGTCACCCTGCGCGCCTGGGAGCGTCGCTACGGGTTGATCGTGCCGCAGCGCACGGCCAAAGGGCATCGCCTGTACACGCAAGACCACATCACCCGTATTCAGGCAATTCTCACCTGGCTCAATCGCGGCGTGGCGGTCAGCCAGGTCAAGGCGCTGCTGAAAACCGCCGCGCTGCCTAACGCCCATGTCGACAGTAATGGCTGGGAAGAAGCCCGCGTGGCGCTGCTCAATGCCATTAGCGAACAAGCTGAGCGTCGGCTGGACGATGCCTTCAAGCGCGTCGAGCTGTTGTACCCGCCGAAACTGCTCTGCGAACAACTGCTGCTGCCGCTGCTTGCCGAGCTGGAACAGCGTTGGCAAGGCCAGTTCGGCGCGCAGTTGGAGAAGGTGTTTTTCTTCTCCTGGCTGCGCAGCAAATTGGGTTCGCGCATTTATCAAAACAACCGTCAGCAGAGCGGCGCGCCGTTGCTGCTGGTGAACCTGTCGGACCTGCCGATGGAACCGGCGCTGTGGCTGTCGGCCTGGCTGCTGAGCAGCGCCGATTGCGCCGTCGAGGTATTCGACTGGCCGTTGCCGCCGCTGGAGTTGGCGCTGGCCATCGAGCACATCAAGCCGCGCGCCACGCTGTTGTATTCCGGCCAGGCGCTGGCCAGCGCGCAGTTGCCCAAGCTGCTCGCCGACAGCAGTTGCCCGCGCTTGCTGGTGGGCCCGACCGTGCGCATTCACCACGCCGATTTGCTCGCACTACAAACCCAGCTCAACGGCTTGCACCTGGCCGATGATCCTTTGCTGGCCCTGGAAACCTTGCAGCAGCTCGACTTGCTCGGCGCCAAAAAGGCCAACGCGTGATGCGCCAGCTGATGTGGTTTCGCACCGACCTGCGCGTGCAGGACAACAGCGCCCTAACCGCCGCCATGCAGGCGGGGCCGACGCTCGCGGTGTTTCTACTCAGCCCTTCGCAATGGCAACAACACGACGACGCGCCGTGCAAAGTCGACTTCTGGCTGCGCAACCTCGCGCCCTTGCGCGACGCGCTGGGAAAGCTGGGCGTGCCGCTGCTGGTCCGCAAGGCCGACACCTGGGCCGACGCGCCGCAGGTGATTGCCGAGCTGTGCAACGAGCATGAAATTGGCTGCGTGCAAGTTAATGAAGAGTACGGAATCAACGAAACCAAGCGCGACCATGCCGTGGCCGACCGCTTGGGCGAGCAAGGCGTGCTGTGGCACAGCCACCTCGATCAGTTGCTGTTCCAGCCGGGCAGCATTCTGACCAAAGCGGGCAATTACTTTCAGGTGTTCAGCCAGTTCCGCAAGGTCTGCTACAGCCGCCTGCACACCGCGCTGCCGCCGCTTGTGCAGCTGCCGAAAAAGCAGCCGGCGCTGGGCATTGCCAGCGATGCTCTGCCCTCCTCCGTGCCCGGTTTCGCCACGCCACCTGCCAGCCTGCAAGCACTGTGGCCGGCGGGCGAGGCTGAGGCCCATGAGCGCCTGGACACCTTTGCTGACGAGCGCATCGGCGACTACCACGACAGCCGCGACCTGCCGGCCAAACCGGGCACCAGCCAACTGTCGACGTACTTGGCGGCGGGCGTGGTGTCGCCGCGCCAATGCCTGCACCGCGCATTGATGAGCAACCACGGTGAGTTCGAAAGCGGCAACACCGGCATCATTACCTGGATTAACGAGCTGCTCTGGCGCGAGTTCTACAAGCACATTCTCGCCGGCTACCCCCGTGTGTCGCGGCACCGCGCGTTTCGCCAGGAAACCGAGGCGCTGGCCTGGCGCAAGGCGCCCAAAGACCTCGCTGCCTGGCAGGAAGGTCGCACCGGCATTCCGCTGATCGACGCGGCCATGGCGCAGTTGCTGGCCACCGGCTGGATGCACAACCGCCTGCGCATGGTGGTGGCGATGTTTCTAACCAAAAACCTGCTAATCGACTGGCGTGAAGGCGAGCGCTTTTTTATGCGCCACCTGATCGATGGCGACCTCGCCGCCAACAACGGCGGCTGGCAGTGGAGCGCGTCCACCGGCACCGACTCGGTGCCCTACTTCCGCATTTTCAACCCGGTCAGCCAGTCGCAGCGCTTCGATACCCAAGGCCGTTTTATTCGCCACTGGCTGCCGCAGTTGAATGCCCTCAGCGACAAAGACGTGCACAACCCGCACGTGCGCAAAGGCGCCGACCTGTTTGGCGGCGTGGACTACCCCGCGCCGATTGTTGATTTAAGCAGTAGCCGTGCCCGCGCCATCAGCGCGTTCAAGAGCCTGGGCGATGCCCAACTTCCGCCGCTGTTTGGCGACGACAGCGATGTGCCCTGGAGAAACTGAGCCATGCCCCTTGAACGAGCATCAGCGCCCGGCGACGAGCCGCAGCGTGACAGTGAACAGCGCGACTTCCTCCGACGCTTCGCTAACGGCTTTGCCGCCTTGAACGCGGACAATCTGGACACACTCGGCCAGCTCTACAGCGACGACGTGCGCTTCCAGGATCCACTGCATGAGATTCACGGCCTGCCGGCCATGCGTGCGTACTTCGAGCAGCTGTACGCCAACGTTCAGGACCTGCACTTTCAATTCCACGGCTTCGATGAACTGGCACCCGGCGCCGGTTATCTGCGCTGGACCATGACGTACCGCCACCCGCGTTTGAATGGCGGCAACGCCATCGCGGTACAAGGCTGTTCGCACCTGCTGTGGCACGACAAGGTGTACGCACACCACGACTACTTCGATGCCGGCGCCCTGCTGTACGAACACCTGCCCGTGATGGGCCGGGTTATTCACTGGCTGAAGGGGCGCCTGGCATGAGCAGCGGCAGACGTATCTGGCTGACCGGCGCCAGCAGCGGCATTGGCGCGGCCCTGGCCGAACAGTTGTTGGCGCAAGGCAACCGCCTCGCCCTCAGTGCGCGCCGTGTGGAACCGTTGCAAGCCCTGGCTGAGCGGTTTCCGGGACGCGTTCTGGTAGTGCCCGGTGACTTGGGCGAAGCCGAACAAGTGCGCGCAATTGGCGAGCAGATCGCCCGGCAATGGGGTGCGCTGGATGGCGCGATTCTGAATGCCGGCACCTGCGAATACATCGACGCTCAGCACTTTGAAGCGGCCATGGTCGAACGCGTCATGCGCGCCAACTTGCTGTCGGCCAGTTACTGCATCGAAGCGGCATTGCCGCTGTTGCGTGCCGGCCACCAGCCGCATTTGGTCGCGGTTGCCAGCTCAGTGACTTATTTGCCGTTGCCTCGCGCCGAAGCCTACGGTGCCTCGAAAGCGGCGCTGCGTTATCTGATGCAGGCGCTGCGCATCGACCTCGCCGCCGAAGGCATCGACGTCACGCTGGTTAGCCCGGGCTTCGTCGAAACGCCGCTGACCGCGCGCAATGACTTCGCCATGCCGATGACCTGGTCCGCTGAAAAAGCCGCCAAACACATCGCCAAGCGCCTGCCGAAACGCCCTCACGAAATCGCCTTCCCAGGCCCCTTTATCGCCGTGCTCAAGCTGCTCGCCAGCCTGCCTTCCACCGTGCAATTGGCCATGGGTAAACGCATGGCCCGCACCTCTGAGCCTGCTCAGCATTCCGCCAAGGACGACGTATGAAAATTGCCATTATCGGCAGCGGTATTTCAGGGCTGACCAGCGCCTATCTGCTCAATCGCCAGCACGATATTCAGGTATTTGAAGCCAGCGATTGGATCGGAGGCCACACCCATACCGTGGACGTGCAGGTCGATGGCCGCGACTACGCGGTGGATACCGGTTTTATCGTGTTCAACGACTGGACCTACCCGAACTTCATCCGCTTGCTCGACAAACTGAAAGTGGCCTACCAGCCCACCGAAATGAGCTTCTCGGTGCACGACCTGCAGAGCGGCGTGGAGTACAACGGCAACACGCTGAACAGCCTGTTCGCCCAGCGCCGCAACCTGCTGTCACCGACGTTTTGGGGCATGTTGCGCGACATTCTTCGCTTCAACCGCGAAGCGCTGGCCGAGCTGGAAAACCAGCAAATCAACTCCGGCATGACGCTGGGGACTTATTTGAAAACGCGCGGCTATCGTCAGCGCTTTATCGACCACTACATCGTGCCGATGGGCGCGGCGATCTGGTCGATGTCGCTGGGCGAAATGCTCAATTTTCCGCTGCGTTTCTTTGTGCAGTTTTTCAAGAATCACGGCCTGCTGTCGGTGAACAACCGGCCGCAATGGCACGTGATCAGCGGCGGTTCGCGTGGTTATGTGGAGCCGCTCGTTGCGTCGTTCCGCCAGCACATCCGGCTCAATTGCCCGGTGCTGAAAGTGGAACGCGATGAGCTTGGCGTGACCGTGCACAGCGCCCAGGGCATCGAGCATTTCGACAAGGTGATTTTCGCCTGCCACAGCGACCAGGCGCTGCGCCTGCTCGACCAGCCGACAGCGGCGGAGCAAAGCATTCTCGGCGCGTTGCCGTATGCCGAAAACGACGTGGTGCTGCACACCGATACGCGCCTGCTACCCAAGCGCCGCCTGGCCTGGGCCAGCTGGAACTACCGCCTCGACGGCAACCGCGAGCGCGCGGCGGCGGTGACGTACGACATGAACATTCTGCAAGGCATTCAGAGCGACACCACGTTCTGCGTGAGCCTGAATCAGAACGAGGTGATCGACCCGGCAAAGGTGCTGTCGCGCCACACCTATGCGCATCCGCAATACAGCCTGGCCGGCGTCGAAGCACAAGGGCGCTGGCACGAGTTGCTCGGCGTGAACCACACGTACTACTGCGGCGCTTACTGGGCCAACGGTTTTCATGAAGATGGCGTCGTCAGCGCCCTGCGCGTTGGGCAGGCGTTTGGCGAGGCGCTGCAATGAACAGCGCCTTGTACAGCGGCTGGGTGCAGCACCGGCGCTTCAGCCCGCGCGCCCATGATTTCCGTTATCGCATGGGTTTTCTGTTTCTTGATCTGGATGAACAGGAGCAGGTGCTGGCGCTATCGCCATTGGCGGGGCGCAGTCGCTGGGCGCCGTTTGCGTTTCGCGAAACCGACTTTCTGCCGACCTTTACCGGCGCCGGCACTCGCCTGAGCGATGCCGTGCGCGGCGTAGTCAGCGAGGCACTGGGCACGCCGCTGCTGGGCAGAATCTGCCTGCTGGCACAGCCGCGCAGCTGGGGCGTGGCGTTTAATCCGGCGAGTTTTTTCTACTGCTACGACAGCGTCGGGCAGTTGCAGGCGGTGTTGTGCGAAGTCAGCAACACGCCGTGGCGCGAGCGTTATCACTATGTGTTGCCGTGCGAAGACGGCCACTCCGGCCCGCACCATGTGCGGGTGGACAAGTCGTTCCATGTATCGCCGTTTTTGCCGCGCGATTTGCAGTACCGCATGACCTTCAGCCAGCCCACTGCACGCCTGGGCGTGTTCATGGCCGACTGGCAAGGCGAGCACAAACTGTTCGACGCCAGCCTGAGTCTGACGCGCAGCCCGCTGACGCGCGCGAGCCTGCACCGGCATTTGCTGAGCTTTCCCTGGATGACCGCCAAAACCGTGTTGGCCATCTACTGGCAGGCCCTGCGCCTGCTGCTTAAACGCACGCCCCTTTTCTCCCACCAGCCGGCGCAGGGTTCTGTGCGCGTGGCTTCGCCGGAAAGCCACCATGAAAAGCCCTAGCCTCAGCAGTAAAACCTTTTCCCGCACTGGCAATGGCATCGGCGCCGGCCTATTGCGCCGCGCCGTGTTGCGCCTGCTCGGGCAACTGCGCCACGGCCAACTGAGCATCGTCGAGAACGGCGAGCGCCTGGTGTTCGGCCAGCCTGGCGCTGAGCTGCAGGCGGAAATTCACGTGCTCGACCCGGCCCTGTGGTCGCTGGTCGCCAGCAATGGCTCGATTGGTTCCGGTGAAGCGTATATCCATGGCTATTGGAGTTCGCCCGACCTGACCGCCGTGGTGCGCGTGTTTGTGTGCAACCTCGACCTGCTCGATTCCATGGAGCGTGGCCTGGCACAACTGGGGCGCCCGCTGGTTGCCGGCCTGCATTGGCTGAACCGCAACACGCACAAGGGTTCGCAGAAAAACATCGCGGCGCATTACGACTTGGGTAACGAGCTGTTCGAGCAGTTCCTCGACCCGACCATGATGTATTCCGCTGCCATGTTCCAACGCGCGGACGACACCCTGGAGCAGGCGCAGCTGAATAAGCTGGAACGCATCTGCCAGAAGCTCGCGCTAAAGCCGACCGACCACTTGCTGGAGATCGGCACCGGCTGGGGCAGCATGGCGATTTACGCGGCGGTGAATTACGGCTGCCAGGTAACCACCACCACGCTGTCGCGCGAGCAATACGCCTACACCCGCCAACGCATTGAAGCGCAGGGGCTGCAAGATCGCGTGACGTTGCTGTTGCAGGACTATCGCGACCTGGTTGGCCAGTACGACAAATTGGTCTCCATCGAGATGATCGAGGCAGTGGGCCACAGCTTTCTGCCCACCTACTTCAAGCAATGCGCGTACCTGCTTAAAGACGACGGTTTGATGCTGCTGCAAGCCATCACCATCCGCGACCAGCGCTATGAGCAGGCCAAACGCAGCGTCGACTTTATCCAGCGCTACATCTTTCCCGGCGGCGCCCTGCCCTCGCTGACCACCATGCTCACGGTGGTGACCGAAGAAACCGATATGAACCTGCTGCACATGGAAGATTTCGGTCTGCATTACGCCCGCACCTTGCGCCTGTGGCACGACAACCTGCGTAACGCTCGCCACACCCTGCACGAGAAGGGTTACGACGATTACTTCTTCCGGCTGTGGGAGTTTTACCTGTGCTACTGCGAGGGCGGTTTTATCGAGCGCACCATCGGCACCGCCCAGCTGCTATTGGCCAAACCAGCGGCGCAACCTGCGCCTTTGTTGGGCCGCTTTGACGCTTAAGACGGTGGCGAACGCCGTGCTGTTTCAGCTCGGTTGGTTCGCTGGCGTGTACAACCCGCAGTACCCGGCATTGCTAGGGGTCATCGCGCTGGTAGTGGTTATTCACCTGGCCTGGCTCGGTCGCGGCGAGGTGCGCTTGCTACTGGCGGTGACGCTGTTGGGCACTGCCATCGACAGTGCTTTGATGCACGGCGGGCTGTTTGTGTTTGCCGAGGGGCAAGCCTTGATGGGCGGCTGGCTGATTCCCGCTTGGCTGGTGCTGATGTGGACGCTGCTGGCCACCACCTTGCGCCATTGTCTGGCCTGGACGGCACGGCCGCTGGGGCTGGCCTGCGTGTTGGGCGCGGTGAGTGCGCCGTTGTCGTACTACGCCGGCGCTCGGCTCACCGGGGTGCAATTGCCCTTCGGGCTGGCGGCAAGTCTGTTGACTCTGGCGATGCTGTGGGCCGTGCTGTTTCCATTGCTGCACGCCCTGGCGCGGCGCCTACACCCGGACGAATAGCAGCCTGCGTCGGGCGGCAATCTGTACACTGTCGCCCCCATGAGCGACCTTCCTGCCATTCCCCTCGTCACCCTCGAGCCCACGCCTGCCGTGGCCTGCTCCAACTGCGCGGCGTGCTGCTGCCAGTTGGAAGTGATGCTGCTCACCGACACCGGCGTACCCGAGCGCTACATCGACACCGATGAGTGGGGCGGCGAGGTGATGGCGCGTCTCGACGACGGCTGGTGCATTGCGCTGGACCGCGACACGATGCGCTGCACCATCTACGAAAACCGGCCCTGGGTGTGCCGGATTTTTGAGACCGGCTCAGCGGAATGCCTGGAAGAGCGCCAGCAGTTGTCGACCATTTACCGCTAATTCCCACAGCAGCATCGGTATAGTCGCACCTTAGACGTAACGGACAGGGACGCCCCACGTGCACAGCATCGAACGCATTTACCCCAAAGACCTCAACCCGCAAAACCCCGACGACCACGCCACGCTGGCCATTCATATGCAGCGCTATGAATTCGCCTCGGGTTTGCTCAGTGGCTCGCGCGTTCTGGACATGGCCTGCGGCTGCGGTTACGGCACGGCGTTATTGGCCGAGCAGAACCCGGACAAGACTGTGATCGGCGTGGACATCGACCCCGACGCCATCGCCTACGCCGAGCAGCACTATCGGCTGAGCAACCTCAGCTACGTGTGCGCCAATGCCGAAACCTTCGCGGGCGAACAGGCGTTCGACACCATCGTCAGCCTGGAAACCATCGAACATTTGCCCAGCCCTGCCCGCCTCGTCGCCAATTACAGTCGCCTGTTGGCCAGCGGCGGTCAGGTGATTGCCTCGGTGCCGATTACGCCGACCCTGGACGGCAATCCCCATCACCTGCACGACTTCAGCAAAGGCTCGTTCGCGCGGCTGTTCCGCAGCCAAGGCCTGCGCTCGGTGAAGGAGTTCGAGCAAGTTCAGTGGTGGCAATTCAAGGGGCTGTTCAGCAAGAAAGCCGATCACCAGAAACAGCATCGCTCTGAAGGGGTGGGCAATGCGGTGTTGCAGTATTACCGGCGCCACCCGTTCTATCTGCTGGCGCGCCTGGGTTCGATGCTTCGCTATGGCTTTAGCAATCGCTACCTGACGTGCCAGTTCAAGGCGCAGTGATCGCGCCCTGAGTTCAGTCAGCTGCTACGGCGGCGAACCCAGCGCGAATCTCTTCTTCGGGCAACTGGTCACCGATAAACACGATCACGCTTTCGCGCACATCGCCGGCCAGCCACTCGCGGTCCCAGTCAAAGCCATACAGGCGCAAAACGCCCTGAAACACCATGCGCCGGTCTTCGCCGGCAATGTTCAGCACGCCCTTGTAGCGCAGCAGCGAATTGCCGTGGGTTTCCAGCAGGTTTTCCATGAAGGCGCTGAGCTTGTCGATATCCAGCGGCTGCTCGCTTTTCAGCACCAGGGTGCCGATGCGGTCCGGGCTGGCGGCCGGGGTTAGCGGGCGCAGGCTGATGGTGGTGGGAAGGTCAGCGTTGAGGTTGAAGCCGCGTACATCCAGCAGTTCGGCCAAATCGATTTGACCATGTTCAACCACACGAATCGGCGCCCGGCGGTTGATGCGCCCGAGGCGCTGCACCAGCGCGTCGTAGTGCTCGTCGGTCACCAAGTCGCGCTTGCTCACCAGAATGCGATCGGCGAACCCAACCTGGGCCTGGGCGATGGGCTCGGCCAGGTGGCGCTCGGCATTGGCGGCGTCGACCACGGTGATGATGCCGTCGAGCACGTAGCGCTCACACAGTTCTTCTTCGGCGAAAAAGGTTTGCGCGACTGGCGCGGGGTCGGCCAGGCCGGTGCACTCGATCACCAGGCGATCAAACGCCAGCTCGCCGCTGTCCAGGCGGTCGAGCAGCAGGTAGAGGGCTTTCTCCAGCTCGACGTGAATGGAGCAGCACACGCAGCCGTTGGCGAGCGTCATCACCTGCACCGGCTCGGTGCCGAGCAGTTCGCTGTCGATGGGCGTTTCGCTGAACTCGTTCTCGATGACGGCAATTTTCAGCCCGTGTTCGGCCTTGAGAATATGCCGCAGCAAGGTGGTTTTGCCGGCACCGAGAAACCCGCTGAGAACGGTGACCGGAATGGGAGCGGGACTCATGGTTACGTCCTGAACAGTGACGCCGTGGGGCGCCTGAATAGAAAACGCCACGACAAGCGTGGCGCCAGAAATTTCAACAGAAGAAAAGTGCGGTCGATTCAGCAGCAGCGAATGGGCCGCCCCTTTCCGCCGCCATAACGGGCTTCCTGACGTTCACGAAAGAACTCTTCGTACGTCATTACCGGTTTGTCCGGGTGCTTGTTGGCCATGTGTTCGACGTAATTGTCGTAATCGGGCATGCCCACCAGCATGCGCGCGGCCTGCCCCAGGTATTTGCCCATGCGACTCAGGTCATTGAACATGGTCTGTCCTCAATAAAGCGGGCCGGCGCGACGCCGGCCGGTGTCCACGCACGTGATTGGCTCAGATGTGCGGAATGGGTTCGAACGGGGTTTCTTTGTCGCTGCGCTCTGGGCGAACCCAGGCCGCGCGGCCAACTTTGATGGCGTAGAACAGCACGCTGAACACCACGAACAGGAACAGCACCGTGAGAGTGGCGTTGGTGTATGCGTTGAAGATCACGTGCTGCATTTGCTCGGCGTCTTTAGCCGGGGCGATCACTTGGCCTGCGGCCAATGCATCGCTGTACTTGCGACCCAACGCCACGAAGCCCACTGCCGGGTTACTGTCGAACAACTTGATCAAGCCGGCTGTCGTGGTGCAGATCAGCAGCCAGGTGGCGGGCAACGCCGTGACCCACGCGTACTGCTGACGCTTCATTTTAATCAGCACAACGGTGCCGAGCATCAGCGCGATGCCGGCCAGCATCTGGTTGGAAATACCGAACAGCGGCCACAACGTATTGATGCCGCCCAACGGATCGACTACGCCCTGGTACAGCAACCAGCCCCACATCGCTACGCAACCGCCCGTGGCAATGATGTTGGCGATCCAGGAGTCGGTTTTGCGCAGCGCGGGAACGAAGTTGCCGAGCAAATCCTGCAGCATGAACCGCCCCGCTCGGGTGCCCGCATCGACCGCCGTGAGGATAAACAGCGCCTCAAACAGAATCGCGAAGTGGTACCAGAAGGCCATGGTGTTTTCACCCGGCAGCACCTGGTGAAGAATCTGCGCGATACCCACCGCCAACGTCGGCGCACCACCGGCACGCGCCAGAATGGTGGTTTCACCAATGTCACGCGCCGTGGCTTCCAGCACCTCGGGCGTGATCAGGAAACCCCAACTGCTGACCGTTGCCGCCACCGAGGCAACATCCGCACCCACTACAGCGGGTGGGCTGTTCATGGCGAAGTACACGCCCGGTTCAATCACCGAGGCAGCGACCATGGCCATGATTGCCACGAACGATTCCATCAACATGCCGCCGTAACCGATGTAGCGCGCATGGGACTCGCTCGCCAGCAGCTTCGGCGTGGTGCCCGAGGAGATCAGTGCGTGGAAACCAGACACCGCACCGCAGGCAATGGTGATGAACAGGAACGGGAACAAGCCGCCTTTCCACACCGGGCCGGTGCCGTCGACGAATTGCGTCAGCGCTGGCATTTTCAGATCGGGCATGGTGATCAGGATGCCCAGCGCCAAGGCGATGATGGTGCCGATCTTGAGGAAGGTAGACAGGTAGTCACGCGGGGCCAACAGCAACCACACCGGCAGCACCGACGCCACGGCGCCGTAGCCGATCAGCATCCAAGTGATTTCAATGCCGGTGAAAGTAAACATCGGCGCCCATTCCGGGCTGGCGGCAACCTGGCCGCCGAGCCAGATGGAACCGAGCAACAGCAGCAGGCCCACCACGGAGATCTCGCCAATTCGGCCCGGGCGGATATAGCGCATGTACACGCCCATGAGCATCGCGATCGGGATGGTCGCCATCACCGTGAACATACCCCACGGGCTCGACGCCAGGGCCTTCACCACGATCAGCGCCAGCACCGCAAGGATGATGATCATGATCAGGAACGCGCCGAACAGCGCAATGGTGCCGGGCACCTGGCCCATTTCTTCGCGCACCAGCTCACCGAGCGAGCGGCCGTTACGGCGCGTGGAAATGAACAGCACCATGAAGTCTTGTACCGCACCGGCGAGAATCACCCCCGCAATCAGCCAGAGCGTACCGGGCAGATACCCCATCTGCGCAGCAAGCACCGGGCCCACCAAAGGGACCTGCGCCAGCGATAGCAGCGAAGTGGTGACCGAACAGAATGTGTTTGTTGGTCGGCACGTAGTCCAGACCATCGTTATTCAACACAGCGGGAGTGGCGCGGTTGGGGTCCAGCTGCATCACCTTATTGGCGATGAACAAACTGTAGTAACGGTAGGCAACCAGATAGAGGGCCACAGCGGCCACCACTATCCATAACGCGTTGATGGCTTCACCGCGGCGCAAGGCCACGACACCCAAGGCACCGGCGCCCACTACGGCCAACACTGCCCAAGGCAGATGGCGTAGGACGCTATTGTTATTGTTCATGGAAAACTCCGAATGGATGGACGTACAAGCGGCCTTTCGAGTTTAGACGTTTCCGTGCCGCAAGGTATCCGACGTTGGTCTAGGCGCAAAGAACAAGACCGTAGCGGCCAGAGAAATCTCTCTACGTAATGCCAAAACCGCAGGTTGATTGGTCGAGCCAAAGCGTGGTGTTGACATCGAAAACGGCACATCAACTCAAACCAATAACATTATTCGGCGACGTGAAAAACCTGGCAACTTCCACATGTCCTACGCCGATAAGGCTAACTTCCTACGTTTTATATTTCCACCTACAGCCATGTAGGCAGCAACTTACATCCGCAGGCGAACCACATTCTACTCGGTAGCACCAGGCACATTAAGAATGCACCTCCCCATAGATGCATAGATTACCGACCATGCGCCCATCTACCGTTTCACAAGCCAGCGACACCAAACCGATATTTTCACGACGCCACTTCTGCTCGCTCTCCGACGCGATAGGTAAAGCGGTGTTAATCGGCGTTTTCGCGAGCGCAGTTTCACCGTTGCTACAAGCGGCAGATCCAATTCCACGGATTAGCCCTATTGACCGCGAACAAGACTTGCAAAACAAACAGCGGCAACAGGAGGAAATAAACCGCCAACTCGACAAAAACCAACGGGATTCCCAGGCCCCTCAACTGCAACTGCCCGAGTCACCCGAGCCAACTGACAATGGGCCTAAGTTCCTGATCACTACAATCACAATCAATAGCGGTGATCACAGCAGTAGCACTGTCATTGTTGATGAGGTACTCGCTAAGTATAAAAACCGCGAGCTCGGCAGCAGCGATCTGTTCGGCTTGATTCGAGACGTCAGCAATCGATATACCGATGAAGGTTTTTTCTACAACAACCGTCAGCCTTGTGCCAAAAAACATGAAGCAAGGCGAAGTAGAACTGAAGATAAATTGGGGCTACGTCGAGGGTTGGTTAATTAATGGAAAACCGCCCAGCGGCCCGTACCAGAAACTGTTAACCGAATCGGCCATGCCCGCACTTTCAGGCAAGCCATTAAATATTCGACAAGTTGACCAAATGGTAGAAAACCTTAATAACGCAGCGAAAACCGCCCGCGTTGATATTCAACCTTCTGAGCGTTTCGGTTATTCATATTTGAATTTGGTTATTGAAGACAAAGGGCTCCCGAGCGTCACGGTCAAGGTTGATAATTCTGGAATGGACAGCCCGAGCAAGGGCCGTTACCGCTTCAGCGCTTCGACCAGCATTAGTGATCTGTTACTGGGCAACGATACCGTCGGCCTTAACCTGAGTACCCGGCGCTATGAACTCAGTGAAAGCAATTCAGAGTACAACGCCGGTGTCACATACTCGGTTCCGTTCGGATTTTCTAAAATTGATCTTCGCTTCAACCATTCGCAGTACGAGCGCCTAACGCCTGGCGGTAACTACGGCACCTATAACACCAGCGGTGACTCGCAAACCTACGCTGCCAAGTTCAGCCATGTACTCAACCGCGGGAAAACGGACAAATCAACTGCGTCAGCTGAAATAGAACACAAAGAAAGCGCCAACTATCTAGAAGATGCCTTTCTGGGCACTAATAGTATGCCTTATTCCAACGTCAAGTTCGGCCTGGAACATATCACGCAGCTCGCTGGCGGCTCCTTATATTCCGACGCCACGTTTAGCCAAGGCGTATCTGCCTGGGGTTCGAAACAAGCGGCTTACGACGAACACCACCAACCTAAACACTTTCAAAAGCTTGGATTCAATACAGCGTGGTCGCGCCCATTCAAATGGCAAGACAGGGACTTTAGCTTTTCGTCCCGGGTTGGCGGCCAGTACTCAAAAGATAACTTGTTAGTCGCTGAAAAAATGGGCCTTGGCGATGAATTCACCGTTAGAGGATTCAGGGGCCCGCCTCTATGGGGCGACCAAGGAATTTATATATCAAACACCTTGACGCGCTCACTGCAAATACTAGGAGGATCTATTTCTCCATTAATCGGCCTCGACTCCGGCTATGCGCGAGACGTAACCAAAGAGACAAACGGTGGCGCGATTGCCGGCTTAGCAATAGGAGCCAGCGGAAATTGGCGCTATGGCGGCGCCTCAATAACGCTAGGCCTCCCATTATATATGCAGGATGAATTAAAGGACGGCAATGACAGTGCCGTCCTTTATATGAGCACCTACGTCAACTTTTAAACTATTTAGATTTTAGAGGATGCACTTTCATGAACAAAAATTGTTTTCGACTGATATTTAGCAAAACCATCGGCTGCTTGATCCCCGTCGCAGAAATCTGTACAGCGCAACGCAAACCCGGGCAAACACGGGGCGCATCCGCTACCAGTACACATCGCTGGGCTTTGAAAGCGCTGCCGCTCGCGCTGCTTGGAATCTTGCCCCAGGCATTCGCACAAATTGCGATAGCGCCGAACCAACAACAAGGTATGAGCCAATCCTCCAACGGCGTACCGGTGATGGAAATCGCCGAACTGAGACAGAAAGCAAATCCGAAAACATCAATCAAATCGGCGGCAACATCAGTCTGACAACCACCAAGGGCGACATTGATCTAAACGGAGTGAATATCGCCGGAGGTAGCGTAGCCCTCGATTCTGCGGGAAATATCAATCAGCGCGCAGCTGAAAGCAGTAGCACCAGCAAATCGGAAACCAAGATCCATAACGTTGGCTATACAGAAGCCATCAGCGTGGGCCCAATGGGAGCCGGGGCTGGAGCGTCGATAGGCGCGGACGGTAACTACGACAAAACGAAGGAAAGCTGGCAGACTTTCACTAACGGGATGATTAGCGGCACCGAGGTCAGCATCAAGGCCAAAGGTGACCACAATTTGGAAGGCGCCAACATCGAGGCCGGCCATTTGGATTATCACATTGACGGCAACCAGAACATCACGAGCAAACAGGATGTTCATAACATGGAGCATGAGCGTGGCAGTTGGAGCGCTTCTGTAGGGGTCGCACTCACTACCAATGGAATTATCCAGCCAACCGGTAGCTTCTCGGCTTCTGGCGGCAAGGACTATGACGATAGCCGCCTGACCGCTGAGCAATCGGGTATCAGCTCCGGTTCCATGGACTTCTACGTAGGGGGCAACCAAACGCTTACCGGCGCTCACATTCTTAACTCTTCGGGTCAAGGCTCATATCGAGTAGAGGGCACCACTACGGCTGCTGCTCTGGATGACTTCCGTAACAAAGATGGTGGCTACGGTGGCGGAGGCGCTGGCGTGAGCAAGACGGGCGTGCCGTCGGTGACCATTCAGGCCGGTCGCGTTGATCAGGTTAAATACAACGCCACGCAAAACAGTACCGTCGACTTGGGTGGTATGGAGATGAGTGTGGGCGGCGGCGTGGTAGGGCAACTCAACCGCGACGGCAATAATCTGACTAACGTAACGCAGGATCGGAAGATCGCGGGTACCGACATTAAAATCGAGCTTAGCTTGCCGACCTATAACAAGCAGAAGAAGAAAAATAAAGTTGAGCCGCAACGAACGCTTGCTGACACCGGCTCGGCAGACGCTCCATCGCGACCAACCAGCGCGGCGAGCGCAGACGTGGATGTGCCTAACGCTCCGTCTCGACCAACCAGCACGGCGAGCGCCGACGTTGACTTGCCGAACGTGCCGTCGCGGCCAACCAATGTGGCGAGCGCAGACGTGAGGGTGCCGACCGCAACCCGGCCCGCGAGCACAGACGTGGATGCTCCCGACGCATCATCCAAGCAGCCCGTCAGTACAGCGAGCGCAGACGTTGCGGTTAACGTGCCATCGAAAAAGCCGGCCGGCCAAGGTGGTAACGATTTGGCTCGCCACGTGACGTCGCAACAGGTCGGTACGCAGCTAAAAAATGCCTTGGCAAAACTCAACGCGGCTGACAACGCCACGGTGAACTCGCTGAAAACCGCGCCGGTGACCGTTAAGGTTATGGACGCCTCTGGCAAAACCGTTGACATAAAAGTCACCGATGCCTCGTCCCTGCAACAGCTGCATGGGATGCGCGTCGTGACGGGTGAACAGGCGGTCGGCATCAAGCCGGAGGGGAGTCAGCACGGTAAAAGCTCAGAGACGTTCATCAATATTACGAAAGTATCGCCAGGGAAATTCATCTACAACTTCATAAGCAGGGAACCGGCGCCCTTGAAAAAGTAAGGCTCGTTAACGCAACAACGGTGGGTTCTCGCTAACCCACCAACTTCAACAAAAAAGGGCTGGTTTCTAACCAGCCCTTTTTTACGCCTGCAATTTAGCGTTGGACGTTAAGCCGGTTGCTTGGCATACCGTGCCAACTGGGCGTCTTTGCTCATCACATCCAGCGTATTGGCCAGCACCTGTTCGCTGGTCACGTCAGCCTTCGAGAAGATGCTGTCGAAGTTGGCGTGGGTCACCTGGGCAAAGTGCGCGCGGTCGCCTTTTTCAACGCCGAGCAACGTGGCGTAGGCGTCTAACGCTTCCCCCTGACCTTGGGCCATGTCTTCAGCAATTGAGTCGAGCATGCCGTTCATGGCCAGCATGGAGCGGCCGCCGTACCCGAGTTTTACGTGGGAGTCGCAGCCGTTGGTGCCAGAGGTGAGGCCAAACGTGGCGTTCCCGGAAGTGCCATTGGTGGTGGTCGCAAGCAGGTGCGGCGCCAAACCGCGCTGCCCTTCAAACAGCATGTTGCCCCACCCACAGCCACCGCCGCCGGCCTGATCGGCCTGGGCCGCAAAGCTGGCCGCGCTGAGTACTGCCACTATCAAACCTTTGCCAAGCAATCGCTTATCCATGTCTGCGCTCCGCAGTGATTGTTTTTTAAACGCTCTTGCAGCTTCGGTGACACATACCCCCCTGTCAAATCGACGCCGGACGACCGGTAGGCTTGGCACGCCCTCAGCGCTCATGCACCATGGCGCGCCGCCTCCCTTGAGCCCTGCCGCACGTGCCCGTTCCACTGCCTTTGTGGCGAACCCTTTGCGTCGTTTTTTTGGCCGTCATCACCCTGGCCGGCTGCGAGCGGCCGCCCGCGATTTCGCTGGATCAGCAGGTTTATATCTGGCAGCGGCAATGGCGTGCGAGCCATGCCCAAGCACTTGCGCAAAGCCATGCCGACTTTTCCACGCTGCGCATATTGGCCGCGCAACTGCATCCGCGCGAAGGATGGATTCAGGCACGCATCGACCCGCAGTTGCTCAAGCAAGATGGCCGGCCGCTGGTGGCGGTCATCCGCCTCGATGGTCAACTGCCCCGTCTCGACAGCGCCGCCATCGCCGCACAGATGCAGACCTTGATCAGCACCTGGCAGGCCATGGGTTTGAACCTGCGTGGCGTGGAAATTGACCACGACTGTGCAAGTAATCGGCTAAGCGAGTACGCCGCCTTGCTTCATACCCTGCGTAACCAAATCCCACACGACGTAACCCTGAGCATCACCGCCCTGCCCGCCTGGCTGAGCAGTCCGGCGCTGACCGCTGTGCTTGCCGAGGTCGACAGTTCGGTGCTGCAAGTGCACGCCGTTCGCCGCCCTTCGCTTGGCTTGTTCGAGCCAGAGCAGGCGCTGCGTTGGGCCGTTGCCTACGGCGCGCTTAGCCCGAAACCGTTTTTGCTTGCCCTTCCCGCCTATGGCGTGGCGCTGACCGACAACGGCGAGGTGGAAAGCGAAGCGCCGCTGACGCAAGGTGGCACGCGCCGCGAGCTGCAAGCCGATCCACACCAAGTGGCCGCATTGCTCAAGCAATTGCAAAGCACGCCCATCAATCACTTGACCGGGCTGATATGGTTTCGCCTGCCGCTGGCCGATGACCGCCGTGCCTGGCCGCTGGCAACCCTGCAAGCGGTGCTGCACCAGCAGCCGTTGCGCGGCGATGTGCGGGTCGTCGTGCTTGAGCAAGGTTCGCTGTATGAAGTGCGCGTGACCAACCGGGGCAACGCGTCCGCCCCGCTGCCCGCAGAACTGACGACGTCAGCCCAAGGCTGCGAAGCCGGCGACGGCGCGCGCGATTACCGCCTGCAACGTCCGCTCGACAACCCGCGCTTCGTGCGCCAACAGCCCGCCCAACTCGCCGCCGGCCAGACCCGCGTAGTCGGCTGGGTACGCTGCCACCATCTCGATCAAGGAGGATTTCGTGTCACACCTTAAGTTGCGTCGTCACGTGCTTGCCGTCGCCGTCAGTGCGGTTCTGGCGAGTGCCGCCGCCGAGGCCTGCGGCCCGGATTACCCGTTGCGATTGCTGGGCGACCGCGCCAACAGCCTGGCCGAGTTGCCTGAAAGCAACTTCACCTTCGAGGCCGGACGTCTCGCCGTCTCGGTGCCAGCCCTGAAGCCCGCAGCGCCAGCAGACACCGAGAGCCGCTGGGACGAGGCGCAAAACCGCTACCTCGACGAGCGGGAAGTGGCCGAGCCCAAAGGTTTAAGCCCTGAGCAAGTGGCGAAGATCCTCGAACTGCGCCAGCTCACCGACGCCGCTCAGGCCGAAGCAGCGGGCGCAAGCTTGCCCGCCGAGCTGCGCCTTTACACCGCCGGCGCGGTGGCGTTCATGCAGGCGGACGATGCCACGGCGCAGGCCTATTTCCGTCAGGTGCTGGCGCTGCCGGCCGGCGAACGTCAGCTGCGCGGCGCCTGGGCGGCCTATTCCCTGGGACGCAGCCTCGCTCGTTCCGCCGACGCGGCGCGCGCCGCAGACCTCACTGATGAACAACTGACCCAAGCGCGCCAGGCAGATGTCGACGGCGCCAAACAAGCCTTTCAGCAAACCCGCCAACTGGTGCTGGACGGTGCCAGCGATGCCATGGAACTGGGCATCGCCAGCCTCGGTGAAGAAGCGCGCCTGGAGCTGGATGAAGGCGACTGGTCGGCTGCTATCGGGCTGTACGCCAGTCAGCTAAAACTCGGCTCCACCACCGGCTACAGCTCCATGAAGGCGCTTGCCGTCGATCTCAGCCAGATGCCGGAAGAGCAACTGGCGCCGCTGCTTCAGCAACTGCCGGTGCAGCGCCTGCTGACGGCGTACCTCATCAGCCATGCCGGCTGGTCGTACGGCGAGCAGCCAGCGGGCGAGCAAACCTTGGTGAAACTGCTGCAACGGGGCGACATTGCCAATATGGCCAACGCCGACCGCCTCGCCGCGTTGAGTTATCAAGTGGGCGACTACGCCGCCACCGCCGCCCTGCTCGAACATGCGCCCGACAATGGCCTGACGTGGTGGCTGCGGGCAAAAATCGCCTTGCGCAACGGCGACCAGAACAGCGCCCAGGCCGCCTATGCCAAAGCCGCCCAGGCCTTTCCTGAAGACGAGTCCTGGGGCTGGCGCCGCGACGCTAACTGGAACAGCGAAACCCTGCAGCCGCACTGCCGCGTCGAGGGCGAAGGCGCCATTCTGGCGCTGCAACGCGGCGACTACCTCGAAGCCTTCGAAGCCTTGTACCGCAGCGGCTATATCTACTGGGGCGACACGGCGGAAGTCGCCGAACGGGTGCTGACCACCGACGAGCTGAAAGCCTTCGTCGATGCCAACGTGCCGGCTCCGCCCTCGATTGCCACGCCGCCCGAGCCTTACGTTTACCAACCGCGCCCGGTTGCCGCCCAATTGCGGCAACTGTTGGCACGCCGCCTGTTGCGCGATGGGCGCTATGACGAGGCGCCGAACTATTTCTACGAAGTGAGCCTGCAAACCGCTGCCCGCGAGTACGGCCAAGCCCGGCAAGCGGCGAAGTCGCGCTGGACCGACACAGGCAAAGCCGAAGCGCTGTATCAGGCCGGCAAACTGGCGCGCACGCAGGGCATGGAACTGCTCGGCTACGAAATGTCGCCCGACTTTGCCTGGTTCGACGGTATGTATTCCCTCGACCGGGTGCAGGTTCAGACGCCAGGTGGACTGTTGAGCCAAGCCGAAACCGAGCGGCAAAACGCCAATCTGGCGCAGCCCAACAACCGCTACCACTACCGCTGGGTCGCGGCCGAACTGGCTAATCAAGCCGCCGACTTGCTACCGACCACCAGCCAGGCCTACGCCGCCACCCTGTGCCGCGCCACCGGCTGGATTATCTACAGCGACCTGCCGCTGGCGCAGCGCTATTACCGGCGTTACGTGGACAACGGACCAGTGGTGCCCTGGTCCGGAAATTTCGGCCAGAACTGCGAGGAGCCGGACTTCGAGCACGTCACCCAGCGCCTGTGGCAGTACCGCCTCGACACCACCTGGAAAGCCCTGCGCCCGCATAAATTCTGGCTGTTCGGCCTAGCGCTGGTCGCCGGCCTGGCAGTGGTCGGCTACCGGCGAAAAAAGCGCGCCGTCACACTTCAGCCACCGCAGCCATAGCCGGCGCCGTAGCCTTGGCTATAGTGATGGAACCGAAATGCCCCGATGAAATCGGATAGACACTGCCTACTGGAGCAAACCCCATGAGTGAGTCAACCAACGAGCGTCGGCGCTTCCAGCGCATTGCCTTCGACGCCAGCACCGAAATCGCCCAAGGCGATCAGCGCTGGACGGTTGAACTGCACGACCTTTCGCTAAAAGGCCTGCTGGTCCAGCGTCCGGAAAACTGGAACGGCGATGTCAGCCAGCCGTTCGACGCCCATGTGCACCTGAGCCCCGACGTGCATGTGCGCATGGAAGCCACCCTGGCCCGCGACGAAGGCGGTTTGCTGGGCTTCGAATGCCGGCACATCGACCTCGACTCGGTCAGCCATTTACGCCGGCTGGTGGAGCTGAATCTGGGCGACGAAGATTTGCTTGAGCGTGAATTGACCTCGCTCGGCGAGGCGTAACGCGTAGGTTGGGTAGTTCGGCGCTCAACCCAACCTACGAACTTCACCGTCATCCTCGCGAAAGCGGGGATCCAGGCTATCCCGTCAAACGCCTATCCGGGCCGATTTAAAAACCCGCGTGATAAAACGCGTTGACCAAACGCCTCTACTCAAACAACGCATCCAACGCCTGCTCCAACCGCGTCACCGCAATAATCTGCAGCCCAGGCGGCGACTCTTTCGGTGCGTTGCCTTTGGGCACGATGGCGCGTTTGAAGCCATGTTTAGCCGCCTCTTTCAGCCGTTCCTGCCCACTGGGCACCGGTCGCACTTCACCCGACAACCCCACCTCGCCGAACACCAGCAAGTCGTGCGCCAGCGGCCAGTTGCGCAGGCTCGACATCACCGCCGCCATCAGCGCCAGGTCGGACGCGGTTTCCATCACTTTCACGCCGCCGACCACGTTTAAAAACACGTCCTGGTCGTGGGTCGGAACGCCGCCATGGCGGTGCAGGACGGCGAGCAGCATGGCCAGCCGGTTCTGGTCCAGGCCGAGGGTCACGCGCCTCGGGTTGGCCAGGTGGCTGGTGTCGACCAACGCCTGCACCTCGATCAACATCGGCCGTGTGCCTTCCCAGGTGGCCATCACCACGCTGCCCGGCACTTCTTCCTGAGCACGGGTGAGGAAAATGGCCGAGGGATTCGACACTTCCTTCAAGCCACGGTCTGTCATCGCGAACACGCCCAGCTCGTTCACCGCGCCAAAGCGATTTTTCACCGCCCGCAGTAAGCGCAGGCGACCGTCTGACTCGCCTTCGAAATACAGCACGGTATCCACCATATGTTCGAGTACGCGCGGCCCGGCCAGCGCGCCTTCTTTGGTCACGTGGCCGACCAGAAAAATCGCCGTGCCGCTCTGTTTGGCATAGCGCACCAACAGCGCCGCGCTTTCGCGCACCTGCGCCACGCCGCCGGGGGCCGATTGCAGTTGTTCGGTAAATATCGTCTGGATGGAGTCGATCACCATGACCTTGGGCTTTTCCACCCGCGCCGTGGCGATGATCGATTCGATGCAGGTTTCGGTCATCACCTTGAGTTTGTCTTCCGGCAAACCGAGGCGACGGGCGCGCATGGCCACTTGTTGCTGCGATTCCTCGCCGGTGACGTACAGCGCCGGCAGGCGCGTGGCGATGTTGCAGAGGGTTTGCAGCAGGATGGTGGATTTGCCGATGCCGGGGTCGCCGCCGATCAGCACCACCGAGCCGTCGACCAGACCGCCGCCGAGCACGCGGTCCAGCTCCACCGAGGCGGTGGAAAAGCGCGGCATTTCTTCAACACTGACTTCGGCCAGGGTTTTCAGCTGCGCCTGTTGCCCAGCCCAACCGGCACGACCGCTGGCCGCCGTTTCGCTGCCGACCTCGATCATGCTTTCGACCAAGGTGTTCCAGGCGCCGCATTCGCCGCACTGGCCGGCCCATTTGGGGAAGGTCGCACCGCACTCGGTGCAGCCATACATACGCTTGGCCTTGGCCATCTCAACCCCCTCGCCGAAAAGCGCCGATGATAGCGCAGCTACCCCGTTTCAACGCGGGGCGGGCGTGCGAATTTCGCCGGTGGCCAGCCGAGCGGCGCTGTTGCCCAGACCGTCTTCGGCGTTCAAATCCGCGCCTTTGGCGGCCAGGGCATCGAGCAGCTCCGCGCGGTTGAACAGGCCGGCGTACATGGCGGCGGTTTGGCCGGCGCCGTTGCGTTGGTCCGGGTTGCAATCGGTTGCCAGCAGGCGCCGGGCAATGCTGACCTCACCTTTGAAAATCGCCCCCATCAGTGCGGTGTTGCCGCGTTGGTCTTGCTGACAGGCGTCGGCGCCGGCCTGCAACAGCAGCTCAACGGCCGGTTGCTGGCCGTGGTAGGCCGCCAGAATCAGCGCGGTGTAGCCCTTCTCATCCTGGCTATCGAGCGGGTAATGGGCGTCGATAAAGGTTTGCAGCACCGGCACATCGCCTGCCCGTGCGGCTTCGAAAAAATAGCTGCGCAGTTGCGCCTGGACATCGGCGGGCTCGCTCGGAGTAGCCGCCGAAACCAGCGCGCTGAATGCCAATGCGCCGAGCAGTACAACGGTTCGAATAATCATCACAGCGCTCCTGAAAAAACGGCGGCCTTCAGCAGAAGGCCGCCGCTATTACCCTCAGTCCGACAGCTTGGCGGCCAAGGCTTTCACTCGCTCCAAATCGCCCTTGGCGACTTTCGCGACACCCGTGCCGTATTCAGGGTCGGCCTTGTACAAGAACGACAGGATGATGTGCTTGCTCTCTTCATCGGTGGTGGCCAACGAACCGCCGAAGCTTGCGATCAGATCATCGCGCTCCTTCTTGCTGTAAGAGCGGTACAGATCACCGGCCTGTTTGAAGTTTTGCTCACGCTGAATTTTCTTCTGCTCGGTGCCGCCCGACAGCGGCAAGCTGCTGTAGCGCGCGCTGGCAACTTCTTCACGCGGCTCCAGGCGACTGGGTTGATAGTTGACCCCCGAGGTGGTTTTGCCGCTGTTCATGGCGCCGTCCTGATTGCCGTTGTTCACCTTCACCCGCGGCTGGTTGATGGGCAACTGCAAGGCATTCGCGCCCAGGCGATAGAGCTGGGTATCGGCGTAGGAAAACACGCGACCCTGCAGCAAACGGTCTTCGGACGGTTCGATGCCAGGCACCAGATTGGCGGGCGCCATGGCCACCTGTTCGGTCTCCTGGAACACGTTGTCGGTATTGCGGTTAAGCACCATCTGCCCGACTTTGCGCTCGGGCACATCCGGCCAGATTTTAGTGGCGTCCAGCGGGTCGAAAGCGAACGAGCTCAGCTGTTCAGGCTTGAGCACTTGCACGTACAGATCCCATTTGGGGAAGTCGCCTTTTTTAATGTGCGCGATCAGATCATTACCCAAGTGGCTGTAGTCCTTGCCCTGCACTTGCTCGACTTGTTTGGGGTCGAGGTTGTTAATGCCTTGCAAGGTTTTCCAATGAAACTTCACATAATGGATTTCACCGTTGGCATTAACCAACTTGTACGCGTGCACACCATTGCCGTCCATTTGCCGATAACTGGCCGGGGTGCCGTAGTTGGAATACAGCTCGGTTAGCGTACGGGTGGATTCAGGCACATGGGAGAAAAAATCGAACCGGCGCGAATCATCATCCAAGTTGGTACGCGGGTCCGGCTTAAAGGCGTGCACCATATCGGGAAACTTGATGGCATCGCGAATAAAGAAAGTTGGAAAGTTATTACCCACTAAGTCCCAGTTACCGTCGGCGGTGTAGAACTTGGTGGCAAAACCACGGGGGTCGCGCAGGGTTTCGGGGGAGTGGTTGCCGTGTACCACGGCGGAGAAACGCACGAACACCGGCGTGACTTCGCCGGCGGCAAACACCTTGGCTTTGCTCAGGTCGCTGAGGTCGTCGGTAACCGTGAACGTGCCATGGGCCCCGGTGCCACGGGCGTGTACGACGCGCTCAGGAATGCGCTCGCGGTCAAACCGTTGCAGCTTTTGCAGCAGTTGTACGTCTTGCAGCAGCACCGGGCCCGTGGCGCCGGCCGTTTGCGAGTTCTGGTTGTCGCCCACCGCCGCGCCGTTGTCGCGCGTGAGCGTGGCGGCCTGAACGGAGAAGGAAAGAAACCCGACACAAAACAGTGAAGTGGCAGGAACAAGCGATTTTCTAGTCATGATCGTCTCCCTATTATTTTTAGCGCATCAGTTGCGCTTTAGGAGACTAGAGCGATACAGCCACGTTTTCTAAATAGAAAACTTTAACCATCCCGATAAATAAAACTTCCTCGTTAGTTAATAACGTCAGGCGTATTCGCGCGAATAGCTTAATGAAAATGAAAGTTACTGACGCGAATCAATATGAAATAAAAGCCTGAGGGCGGACACGTTAAATTAGAAATATCCGATACGCAAACCGGTTCTTTCTTCCAATATATAAGCGACAAACGCGAACCAAACGCTGGACAACTATCAGGCTTGGTTCGCGAGGCTTCGCTAGCGGTCTTTGGCCGCCGCTTCCAACCGCTGGGCGATTTCCAGACTCAAGGTCACCCGCTCGTTTTTCAGCGCCTTGAGCGCCATGTCATCCATGGCCTGACGCCCGTCCTCCACCTGGAAAATCTGCTTATCCAGCGCCGCGTAGTTGGCGGCGAGTTTGCTGAAGTGCGCGTCCTGGCCCAGCAGCCGTTGCAGCTCGTCCTGATACTCAGGGTATTCCACGTGCAGCGGATGGTGTTCGAGGGTCATAGGCCGTCTCCTGTCGCAATGGGTGGGTTGACTCTCTGACAGCCTAGACCAGCGGCAAAAACGGGAACGCACTGCGCCAGGGCCGGTCACTTGAAGCTGGGAGCGGCGAAACGGGTGCTCTACACTGCCCCCCAACCATCATTAGCAACAGGGAGTCGATCTATGAGCATACTCAGCGAGTTCAAAGCGTTTGCAGTCAAAGGCAATGTCGTCGACATGGCGGTCGGTATCATCATCGGCGCCGCGTTCGGCAAGATTGTGTCGTCGTTTGTGGGCGATGTGATCATGCCGCCTCTGGGTCTGTTGATTGGCGGCGTCGACTTTTCTGATCTCGCCATCACCCTCAAAGCCGCCCAGGGCGACGCCCCGGCCGTGCTGCTGGCCTACGGCAAGTTCCTGCAAACCTGCCTGGACTTCGTGATCGTGGCCTTCGCCATTTTCATGGGCGTGAAGGTCATCAACAAACTGCACAAAGAGCACGCCAAAGCGCCGGCTGCGCCGACGGCTGAAGTGGTGTTGCTGACCGAAATTCGCGACCTGCTGAAAACCGAGCAAGCGCCTGTGCCGCCTACCGTAGACAAGCAACAACCGCTCTGACTCTCGCCGTTCGGGGAGCGGCTTGAGCCGCTTCTAGAACAGGCTTTTGGCCAGGGTGGCCGCTGACATCAACACCAGCACGCCGCCGATGACGCCATGCAGCGCCATCGGTTTACGCCGAAACAACACCTGCCCCGCTACATTCCCCAGCAGCGCCGGCACCAGCAAGCTGGCCGCCAGACTCACGTGTTCGTGGCCGAGTACGTTCAGCCAGTACAAACTTCCCAGCGCCAGTACATCGCTCGCGGCAAAAAATACGATGGCGGTGGCCCGCACGCTTGCTGGCGAAAGCCCGCTGCGCAGCAAGTACACCACCACCGGCGGCCCACCCGCCGAGGCCATGGCCGTGACCAGCCCGGAGACAAACCCGGCCGACATTGCCCAACCCGTCTTAACCTCACTGACCGCGACCGGTTTACGCCACAGCACCAGCACGCCGCCAACCAGGCAAAGCACCGCCACCACGGGCGCCATCCACTGCTCAGGCACGCGAGCCAACGCCAGTGAACCCACCGGCACCGCCAGCACCATGCCCAGCACCAAGCGAATGCCCACGCCCCGGTGAACCTGTTTGGCCGCGCCCGACCAGCAAGCTCGCGCTGCACAGCAGGTCGAGCAGCAGCACCACGGGAATCGCCAAGGCTGGCGGGCACACGGTGAGCAAGCCCAACGCCAGCACCATGGCAAAACCGAAGCCGCTGTAGCCGCGCAACAGCCCGGCGACGAAGGCGAGTATCAACAGCATGTCAGGCGCCCCTGGTAGTGGTGGCGCGAGTGTAAGGAGGGGGCTCGCCTCGCTGCGAGGGCCAGATCGGCCAAGTTACCGAGCCAGCTGGCGCGTATTGCACCGTTTTTGCCCCTTGCCTCCGGAGCGCACCAAAATCGTGCGCACAACCGATTCGTTTGCCCATCCGCTCGCTGGCAAAAGCTGATCAGCAGGCCAACAAACCCGCCACCCTTCGCAGCGTTCGCCAGCCGCGCGCACCGCTTCAGCGCAAGAGGCACGGCTATTGCTCTAGCCCCTGGGTCCGAATTGACCTAAGCCTTTGATGAACGCACCCCTTCCCCCAGCCCTGTTCACCCCCAACTGGTACGCCGAGTTGGAGCTGGCCTACGCGCGCCAAGGCGACAGCACGCGCCCGGTCATGCGTCGACACCAAGGCCCGCTGCGGGTGCAAAAGCATTTGTATGCCGAAGGACCTGAGGTGTGTCAGCACATCATCGTGCACCCGCCGGGCGGCATTGCCGGTGGCGACCGCTTGAACATCAGCGTGCAGGTTCAGGACCACGCCTGGGCGCAGCTCACCAGCCCCGGCGCGGCCAAGTGGTATCGGGCCGCAGGGCCGGCGTTTCAGCAACTGACCATCGACGTCGCCGCCGGTGGCACCCTGGAATGGCTGCCGCAAGAGACCATCGTCTACTCCGCCGCCCAGGCCGAACTCACCACCTCAATCGAACTGCACGGCGACGCCCGCCTGATGTATTGGGACATGGTCGCCCTGGGCCGCCCGGCGGCTGGCGAGCGCTTCGACAAGGGCCACTTTCAAGCGCACCTGGACATCCGCCGCGACGGCACCTTGCTGTGGCACGAACGCCAACGGGTAATCGGCGGCGATGGCCTGCTCGACTCATCCATCGGCCTCGACGGCCACCCCGTATTTGCCACGCTGCTGATCACCGGCGAGCTGGACGCTGACTTACTTGAACAGTGCCGCGAACTCTGCGCCGGGCCCCATGCCCGCGTGCGCGGTGACCTTAGCCAATTGCCCGGTTTGCTGGTTGCACGCTGCCTCGCTGTCGAGGCGCTGCACGCGCGAGCCTGGCTGATCGATCTTTGGCGTGTGCTGCGCCCGGCCCTGCTGGGTCGCGCTGCCGTCGCGCCGCGAATCTGGAGTACCTGACCGATGGACCTGAGCCCACGCGAAAAAGACAAAATGTTGATATTCACCGCCGGCCTGGTGGCCGAACGGCGCCTGGCCCGGGGCGTGAAACTCAACTATCCCGAGGCCATGGCCTACATTTCCGCTGCCCTGCTCGAAGGCGCGCGCGACGGTCGTACCGTGGCCGAGCTGATGCACTTCGGCACCACCTTGCTCAGCCGCGATCAGGTGATGGAAGGCATCCCCGAAATGATTGCGGAAATTCAGGTTGAAGCCACCTTTCCCGATGGTACAAAGCTGGTCACCGTTCACCAGCCCATCGCGTGAGAAAGCCCTGATGATTATTCGTGACGCCATTTCTGCTGACCTGCCCGCCATCCGCGACATCTTCAACGACGCCGTGCTCAACACCACGGCCATCTGGATGGACAGCACGGTCGATCTGGCCAACCGCGAGGCCTGGTTTGCCGCCCGCGCGCAGCAGGGCTACCCGATTCTGGTGGTTCTCGACGACAGCAGCGACGTGGTCGGCTACGCCTCGTTTGGCGACTGGCGCCCGTTCGACGGCTTCTGCAACACCGTGGAGCACTCGGTGTACGTGCGCGCCGACCAGCGCGGCAAAGGCCTCGGCCCGCTGCTGATGCAAGCGCTGATCGGGCGGGCTAAAAGCTGCGGCAAACACGTGTTGGTGGCGGCGATTGAAAGCGGCAACGCCGCCTCGATTCGTCTGCACGAGCGCCTCGGTTTCAGCATCACCGGGCAGATGCCGCAGGTGGGTCGCAAATTCGGCCGCTGGCTGGACCTGACCTTTATGCAACTGATCGTCACCCCTGAAAGGAGCGCGCCATGATTCCTGGGCAATACCACATTCAAGACGGCGACATCGAACTCAACGTCGGCCGCCGTACCGCCACGGTCAACGTCGCCAACAGCGGCGACCGGCCGATTCAGGTGGGCTCGCATTTCCATTTTTTCGAAACCAACGACGCCCTCACCTTCGACCGCGCGACCGCTCGCGGCATGCGCCTGAACATTCCCGCCGGCACCGCCGTGCGCTTTGAGCCGGGGCAGTCGCGGGATGTGGAACTGGTGGAGCTGGCCGGCTTGCGCCGGGTGTTCGGCTTTGCTGGGCGGGTGATGGGCGAGCTTTAAAGAGCCCCTCACCCCGGCCCTCTCCCGCAAGCGAGAGAGGGGGCGTTGGCTTGGCTCCCCCTCGCCCATTTATGGGAGAGGGGCTGGGGGTGAGGGCAAGGGAACACACAGAAGCACTTCTGGAAACCGACTATGAAAATCAGCAGACAAGCCTACGCCGACATGTTCGGCCCCACCGTCGGCGACAAGGTGCGCCTGGCGGACACCGAGTTGTGGATCGAGGTGGAGAAAGACTTCACCAGCTACGGCGACGAGGTGAAGTTCGGCGGCGGCAAGGTGATTCGTGACGGCATGGGCCAGAGCCAACTGTGCGCCGCCGACGTGGTGGACACGGTGATCACCAACGCGCTGATCATTGATCACTGGGGCATCGTCAAAGCTGACGTCGGCCTCAAGGGCGGGCGCATCGCCGCCATCGGTAAAGCCGGCAACCCGGACATTCAACCTGAGGTGACCATCGCCATCGGCGGCGCCACCGAAGTGATCGCTGGCGAAGGCATGATCCTCACCGCAGGCGGCATCGACACGCACATCCACTTCATCTGCCCGCAGCAGATCGAAGAAGCCTTGATGAGCGGCACCACCACCATGATCGGCGGCGGCACCGGCCCGGCCACCGGCACCTACGCCACCACCGTCACGCCCGGCCCATGGCACATGGCGCGCATGCTTCAAGCTGCGGATGCGTTCCCGATGAACATCGGCTTTACCGGCAAGGGCAACGTCAGCCTGCCGGAGCCGTTGATTGAACAAGTGAAAGCCGGCGCCATCGGCCTGAAGCTGCACGAAGACTGGGGCACCACGCCGGCGGCTATCGACAACTGCCTGAGCGTGGCCGACCAATACGACGTGCAGGTGGCGATTCACACCGACACCCTGAACGAGTCGGGCTTTGTCGAAACCACCTTGGGCGCGTTCAAGGGCCGCACCATTCACACCTACCACACCGAAGGTGCCGGCGGCGGTCATGCGCCAGACATCATCAAGGCCTGCAGCCTGCCGAACGTATTGCCCAGCTCGACCAACCCGACCCGCCCGTTCACCCGCAACACCATCGACGAACACCTCGACATGCTCATGGTCTGCCACCACTTGGACCCGAGCATTGCCGAAGACGTGGCCTTCGCCGAAAGCCGTATTCGCCGCGAAACCATCGCCGCTGAAGATATCCTTCACGACCTGGGCGCCTTCTCCATGATCAGCTCCGACAGCCAGGCCATGGGCCGTGTTGGCGAGGTGATCACGCGCTACTGGCAGACCGCCGACAAAATGAAAAAACAGCGCGGCGCCCTGCCCCAGGACGGTGCCGGCAACGACAACTTCCGGGTTAAACGCTACATCGCCAAATACACCATCAACCCGGCCATCACCCACGGCATCAGCCATGAAGTGGGCTCGATCGAAGTGGGCAAATTCGCCGACCTGGTGCTTTGGCGTCCGGCATTTTTCGGCGTGAAACCCACGCTCATTCTCAAAGGCGGCGCCATTGCCGCCAGCCTGATGGGCGACGCCAACGCCTCGATTCCCACGCCCCAACCGGTGCACTACCGCCCCATGTTCGGCAGCTACGGCGGCATGTTGCACGCCACCAGCCTGACCTTCATCAGCCAAGCCGCCTTGGACCTCGGCGTGCCGGAGCAGTTGGGACTGAAGAAACTGATTGGCGTGGTGAAAGGCTGCCGCACCGTGCAGAAAAGCGACCTGATCCATAACGACTACACGCCACAGATTGACGTGGACCCGCAGACGTATCAGGTGAAGGCGGATGGGCAATTGTTGTGGTGTGAACCGGCGGACGTGCTGCCGATGGCGCAGCGGTATTTTCTGTTTTAGGGGGATGGTTTTGTTTTCCCCCGTGGGGAAAGGTGTGGTGGCTTTTACGGCGTCCCCTTCACGACTCTGGATCCCCGCGTTCGCGAGGATGACGGAGGACTTTGCAAAAACCTCCGTCATCCCTGGCAATCGCCCCTCACCCCCCCACACCCGTCATCCTCGCGCACGCGGGGATCCAGAATTTCGGACGGTACGCGCGTCTGAATACCCCGACTCATCCAAGACTCTGACTTCCGAATCGTCGGACCGCCGCCTTCGCGGGAATGACGAATGACTATGCAAAAACCTCCGTCATCCCCGCGCAGGCGGGGATCCAGAATTTCGGACTAAACGAAAATCCGAAATCACCGACTCAACCCCAACAACCCCCAACAATCCCCCACATACCAATCCGCCAACTCCGGCCACAAGTTCTCCGGCACATTCACCAACACAGTGTGGGTGCCAGCCGCCCGCCCGCTGTCCAAGTCAAAGCGGTAATCCCCAACCATCACCATCTCACTCGGCGACACCTGCCACTGCTCGGCCAAGTGCAACAACCCACCGGGATGCGGTTTTGGCGGCGCTTCATCACGCCCCAGCACATCCTCAACCGCGAAGCAGTCGCCCAAGCCGATGGCATCAAGCGTCAACAGCGCCAGCGAGTGCGCGTTGCGGGTCAGGATGCCGAGCTGATGCCCGCGCCCGTGCAGCTCGCGCACCAACTCGACCGCCCCGGGCGCCGGCTGCGAATTCAGCGCCAGCTCGCGCTCGTGTTCTAACAGCCACGCATGTTTGGCCGCCGCCACATCGGCTGGCAGCGCGGCAAGGTGATGAAGAATGTCGTCTTCGGGGGGAATGTCCAGATGCCGGCGGATGGCGGCAAAGTCATGCACGGCAATGGTCAACGTGCCGTCCATATCGAACACCCAATGGCGAATAGCGGCCAGGCTCATCAGTTCACTCCAGTGCGAGATGGCGCTGAAGTATACGGAGCATCAAGGCCAAAGCCTCTCCCACAGGCAATCACAAACCTGTAGGAGAGGCTTCAGCCTCGAGCTTTTTCCAACCGGCAACTCAGTAATTCAACGTCATGATGATGCTGTCCTGGTAATTCCCGGCTGGCACGTTTTGCTGCGTCGCGTCGATGAGCGCATCAAAGGTGAAGTTCTGCGCCAAGCCGGTGCCCAGAAACGCCATCGGCTGGGCGGCGTTCCAGATCACCGTGGTGTCCGGCTGATACAGGTTGTAGTTCATCCGATTCGCGCCGCTGGCCATGCGCCGCCAAGGGGCGAGGTAGTTGGCGCCGTTGTCGAAGCTGACGCTGTAGCCTTCGTTGTTGGTGCAGGTAACGTTGACGGTCTGGGTCACTTTGGCGAACTGGTTGACCAGGGCTTTGCTGCCGAAGTCGACGTCCAGGGTGGCGGTGTTGATGAGGCACGATTTGGTTACCACCAGGGTCAAGGTCGCACTGGTCAGAACACCCGTGCCCCAGTTGGTAGGGTCGGTGCAAAACACAATGCCCAGCACCGGCGCGCAGGCTTGTACCAATCCAGGCGAACGATCCCAGGCGCAGGCGCCGAGCAGGCCGCTGTCGCAGATGGCGTAGTACCAGCGAAAACTCACGGTGCCGGTGTAGGTGCCGGCTTGCTACGTTTGGCCCCAACGGCACGGTGAAGTACAGGGCAATGCCGTTGCTGCCACCGCCCAGCGACAACACGGTAAGCCCGGTGGCGGTGCCGGTGACGCCGTTTTGCAGCGGCGCGCCGCCCTGGGTCGTGCTCACGGTGTAGGGAATGCTGTAGCCGCCGTTGGTGAGGTTGAGGCTGGCGGTGTCGAGCATCAGGCGAATATACGAGCCGGACAATAGCGACAGCCCACCCGTGCAACTGATGCCCGCTGCGCCGTAGTTGCCCACGGTGGTGGTTTTCAATGCCAGCGAGCTGACGGTGCCGAGGCTGACGTTGGTGGCGCCGGTGGTGCACACGGCGCTGGCCAGTCCGCTGGCGCTGAGCAGCAGCGCGCCAAGCAACCAGCGGTGCAGGTGTCGGAGCAAGCCTGGCAGGCTTGAACGCGGTGATGTGGGGCGCATGTCAGCTCCTGTTTTTATAGGCTCAGCGGCAGGTCAACGGACCCACCAGACTGACTTCTTCATGGGTATCGGCCAGGGCGAACGCGGCTTTGCAGGCCTGACCATCGGGGCGCGTGACCAGCAACTGGTTCTGCGCACTCAGCCCTTCGAAATACACCAGGCCGTCCCAGCCAACGAAGGCGCGCAGGCTGGTGCCTTCGACCTTTACTTCGCTGCCACGGGCAATCACTTCGCCACGGCTGTCGATGAGCACAATGCTGGCAGCCACCACGCGGTGCAGGTCGAAGTTCAGCAGCGCACCGCTGCCCTGATGCACGGCGATCTTGCTTTCCACCTGCGGCACGCGGAAATTCGCCGGCAGGCCGAGGGGGTCGATTTCGTACTGACCGCCGTAATAAGACGGCACCGAAGGCACCAGCAAATGGCCGTTCTTGTTGGTGTTGCCCATTAGCTGATGCTCGAAACTCACCGGCACATCGCTTACCCCGTTGGTGCTGATCAGCACAAAGGCATCGTCAACGCGATTGCCGGGGAATACCTCGCCGTCCATGGCGATAAACGAGCCGGTGATATCGCCCCACTGGGTCAGGCGGCCGTCGTCGCGGTACACGCCGCCTTGCAGCTGGGCGTAGGGCGTGCGCCAGGTCAGGTCGGCCTGTTCGTAGGTGCCGCCGCCGGTGGCGTAGCCGAGGTTGTAGCCAACGCCACCACTGGGCGGCGGCGTGCGGCCGAAGTTCACCCGCTCGCGCAACTGGCCCTGGGTGTCGCGCTCGACGCTGGCGCTGAAGGTGGAGCGCACGTCGAACGGAATGATCAGCTGCATCACCGCCGAGTAACCCTCGCCGTCGAGGTCGCGGTTCATCGCCACGTACATGCTGCTGTTGCCCCACAGGCTGCGCGACCACGAAAGGTTAACCAGGCGCGTGCGCTGGCCGTCCATGGTTTCGCTGGCGAAGTAGCCGACGCCGACATTGCCGACGTTGCCGGGGCTGAAGGAAGGTGATCTGGTCACTGGATTTGGCCAGCGTCAGCTCATCGCGCCCCAGCTCCAGCGCGCTGAGCATGCTCACGTCGACAAAGCCCTTGCTGCGCTCGACATGCTGGGCGCCGAAGCCAAAACGGTTGGAGTAATAGCTGTAACCGACGTTGGCTTGCTGGCCTTTGCTGCCCTCGTACTGGCTTTGCGCGAATGAGCTGCTGAGGGTGCCGAAATTGCCCAGGCCAACAGTGGCGCCGAGGCCGCCCAGGCGCAGCGCTTCGCCGAACTCGGCGTGGGTTTCAGCGGTGAAGGAATCGGTCACGCCGTAGCGGAACGTGCCGCTGGTGACCGACGCCCCGTAGGAGAAGTTCTTTAGCCCGTAGTCGTCGCGCAATTTGCCGGCCGACACCGAGTAGTCGTAGAGGTCTTCCTGCAACAGGGAGTTGGTGACGTAGAACGGCACGTCGGTCGCCACCTGCCGGCCGAGGGCGTCGGTGGTGACGACGGTGGCGTTACCGGCACCGCTGATATACGGCACGTTGCTGACGGTGTATGGGCCAGGGTTGAGCTGGTCACTGCTGACCTTGGCGTTGTTGATAAACAGGTCCACCGAGGTCGGCACGCTGGCCTCGCCGGTGAAACGCGGCAGTGGATACGTGATCAGGTCCGGGCGCAGGGCGAAGTTGCGCGAGATCTGCACGCCGCCGATGCGCACGGCACTGTTCCACGTCCAGCGCGCCGGTGATCAGATCGCCGGCGATGTAGCGCGTCATGGTTTCCTGGTTGTTGTAGCGCCAGTAGGTGTCGTAGCGCATGTAGCCGTCCTGGTCGGCGCCCAGTTCGTTGAAGCTGTGGCGGTACACGCCGGTGTTGCCGAACACGCCAGCGCTGCCAAACACGCGTTGTTCGAGGAAGCTGCTGAGGTAATGGGCGCCGTCGTCGGTGTCGTTGTAATAGGCGTCGTAGTTGAACAGCAGCCCAAACGAGCTTTGCGCCGGCACCGAGGCGTAGACCGAGCGCGCGCCGACCTGCTGTTCGGGCAGCCAGTCGCTGGGCAGCACCAGTTTCAGGCGCTGCAGTTCTTGGTCGTAGGCGAACTGCAATCCGCTGATGCTATCGAGCGCCAGCTCGCCGGCAGCGCCCTCCGGCACCCGCACGCCGACGGCGCGCAGGTCTTCGCTGTCCACGAAGTAGCGTTCGCCACGTACGGTCACTTGCGCCACGCGGTCACTGGGCAATTCATTCACCACCAATTCCAGAAACAAGGTGTATTCGCCGGCTGCGGCGTCCGCTGCCGCCGGTACGTCGGGCGTTGCCTCGGGCACTGCGCTGGGGCGCATTCGTGCGGCCGGCAAGCCGTCCAGCTCCGGAGCCGGCGCCGGCAACTGCGGCGCCCCGGCGGTTGCTGAAGGCGGCGTCGCGGCCACGGCGTCACGCAAGGGCATGGGCTCGTTTGCCGCGACCACCACTGTCGGCCCCGCCGTCGTTTGCTGAGGCGCGGCGGCCACCGGCACGGCAGGCGCGGCGGCCAAGGCGTCGCGCAAGGGCCAGGGCATTGAGCTGGCCGCCTGCGCGCTGGGCAACCACACCGCCAGGCAGGTGAACAGCACATACGCGCCACCGGCGCCGCCCTTAAAGGGCGACGGCGTCGGCGCTTCCCTGACGCTCCGCATCCGCTGTGCTGGCTATCGTTGCGGCGAAATCGGCTGGAGATCAGCCAGTTCGTTTATTCGAGCTTCCAACGCAAACGAGTCGCCCGCCACGGCAGCTGGCAACTCCCAGCGCATTCGCGCACCGGGCAATACGTAACCGAGCAAGCCTTCGGCGATTACCGTGCGTTTTTCGCCCTGTTTTACCGACACGCTCGCCAATCGTGCGTGGGCCGGTCCCTGATTGTTGAGTAGCAGGAAGCGCTTGCCGCCCTCGTTCTGCACCTGGAAACGCAGGTCGGGTTTGAGCAGTTGAATGCCCGGTTCCGGCTTGCTGGCAGCGCTGGCCAGGCTAACGCCATCGCCGAACACGAACAGCGGCACGGAATAGCGCATCTGGAATTTCACGCCGAGGGCGGCATCGGTTTTGGCGTCGGGCGGCAACAATTCATCCACCAGCACGCGGAAGGTTTGTTCAGTGGCAGCGGGCACCGGCTGCATTTTCATCAGACGAATCATCTGCCGCTTGCCTGGCTCGATGGTCGCCACGGGCGGACTGGCCACCACCGTGCGCTGGGCGCTGAGCTGGTCACCGTAGTCGGCCTGGCCCCAGGCCAATACCCGTATCTGCAGACTGATGGGCGCTTGCCCGCGGTTTTCCAGCCACAACGCGGCCGCTTTTTGCCTGCTCTCGATTTGCGGATTGATCGGCCAGATCAGCACCGAGCTGGCCGCCTGGACGAAGCTGCTGGCAAGGACGAGCAGCAGTGCGGCAACGGGCAGAAGGCGATATCGGCTCCATGCGAACATTGGAAGCTCCTTGTAGGTTTTGCTCATTTCTTTCAGTTCAATAGGTGATGGTCACCGTCACCGTATCGCTGTAAATCCCGGCAGATGGCATTGGCGTAACGGCGAACAACCGCGCGAATACCGGGTACGCCACGGTTGCACTGCCGGCTGGGAAGGTCAGACTTTTTACCGTGCCGCCGTTGCTACCGTTTCCCCAAAGGGTAGTCCCTGTGTCCTGGTACAACTGGTAGCGCAGGGTTTCGGCGCCTTTGTTGAGGAAGCGACCGCTGGCGATGTTGCTGGTGTTAAGGCCGGCGCTGATGCCGATGGTCAGGCTGGTACCGGGCGTGCACTGGAGCAAAATCGAGCCGGCGCCCGTGGTGCTGGTCACATCGACATTGCTTGGCAGCAGGCTGACCTGGCCGAAATTGATGCTGCCAAAGGTGGTCACGTCCGCCCCGCCACTGCCCAGGATGCAGCCGTTGACGATGGCCGCCTTGACCAGAAAGTTCTTTTGAATGGGGGTGTCGTTGACATTGGTATCGGCGCAGCTGAAGGCGCTGAGCACCAGCAGCAAAGCACCGAGCAAACGGGCAAGCGTTGGCGCACGGAGGCGGTCCACGCTCATTACCAACTCACAGTCACGGTGACGGTATCGGTGTAAGTGCCGGGGGTGGGCGCGGCTTGTTTGGGCACGCGGCCGAACACTTGCAGGTATTGGTCGGCGCCATTGCCCGTGCCGGTGACGCCGGTGGTGTTGTCCCAAATGACGCTGTACGCCGCCGAGGTGTAGAGGTTGTAGCTGATCTGCGCGGCGGCCGGCCCGCTCATGCGGCGCGCCGCCACGTTGCCGCTGCCGCCGGCACTGAGCAGCACGCGGTACGGCGTGTTGAGCAAACAGTTCACCCGCAGCGAGCCATTGCCGACGCTGCTGCTGGCTGACACCAGTGTATTGAGGGAAAAGTAGGTACCGAAATTCAGCGTTCCGAATTGCCCCAGCGTAGTGGGCGCGGTGCTGCCGGCGCTGCACGCGGGAAGAACCTCGGCGCTAAGACCGATGGTGGCGGACTTGGTGACAGCGAAAGCGCCAGTGCTGCCCAGCATTACGCTGAACAGCAATAGCCACCGGCAAGACGGATCACGTAGGCAACGCATGGCAGATCCTGGCGTTGGAAAGCGTGGCAGTGGCGAACATTCGTGTTGCGCCGGTGAGCGGAGCCCTCGGGAAGGCGGCGACTTCAGCCCACTGCACGCGAACGTCCGGCGTTACCAGGTGATGGTCACTTGTACGGTGTCGGTGTAAGTACCGGTGGCCGGCGTGGTCTGGTTCGGCACACGGCCGTAAACGACCATGTCCTGATTCGCGCCGTTACCAACGCCTGCCAAGGCGGTGCCGCCATTGGTGCCATTGCCCCACGGCGTGGCGCGCGCAGCGTCCTGATACAGGTTGTAAAGCACGTAATTGCCGCCACTGGCCATGCGCCGCTGGGTGCCGGTGCTGTTCAGGCCGGAGTTCAGGGCCACGCTGTAGTTGGTGGCGTTGGCGCATTCGATGCCGAACGAGCTGCCGGCACTGGCGCCCACCGACTGAGCGTCGATGTTGTTGGCCAAACTTGGGTAGGAGCCGAAGGTGATGCTGCCGAAGTTATTGGTGGTGGCGTTACTGGTGCCGTTATTCACGGTGCAGCCGGCGCCAATAATGATCTGGATGCCCAGTTGACCCTGCACGGATCCTGCTGCGTCCACCGTCAACGAGTACGGCACCAACAGCAAGGCAGGGAACAGCAGAAAGCGGCGTTTCATCTCTAAGAACTCCTACGAAATAGTCGCGTTTTCACGCTTAATTGCAACGTAGTAGAAATTCGGCCGCATTCAAAACAACTTTATGGCGTCAACTAACAAGCAAAACCGTGTCGGTAAAATCTGTAGGAGCAGTAAGTAATTGTTCTTTGGAACAGGTCGTTAGTTTTGTAAGTGAAAGTAGTCGGTTGCTGTAGCCAATCACTTACAAAACAAACCGCGATTAAACCCCGAACAAACCCCGGCACGCGTTGTATTCCGAGGCTTAGAGAGGGGCTAACGGCAAATTGATATGTCAGATAAGCGCTTGTTGTCTCAACTGTTTTACAACATCGCCGTAGACGAGGCGGCAACATTCCTATAGGCCGCCATATAGCGATTGGCACTAACTTTTATTTCAACTTGGTTTTAAACCGAGCGAATTAGCGCCAGTCTTCGCGCACTCTTGTCAGCCCTTCCTGCGCAACAGAAGCCACTAACTGACCCGCGCGGTTAAAGATACTGCCGCGCGCAAAACCACGGCCATTGCCCGACCACGGACTGTCCATTGCGTATAGCAGCCAGTCATCCATGCGCAGGTCGGCGTGAAACCACAGCGAATGGTCGAGGCTGGCCACCTGCATGAACTTCTGAAACACCGACACCCCGTGAGGCAGCATCGAGGTGGTGAGCAAGTTGAAGTCCGAGGCGTACCCGAGCAGGTATTTGTGCAGCTGGCGTTCGTCCGGCAGGGTGCCGTCGGCGCGGAACCACACGTACTTGATCGGCTCGCGCACCACTGGCTCGAACGGATTGGCGATGGTCACCGGGCGAATTTCAATGGGCTTTGGGCTGGTGGCGCGTTCGAGCATGCGCGGCGGAATGAACTCGGCGGCCAGGGCGGCCAGCTCGGTTTCCGACTTGAGTTCTTCCGGGCCGGGCACGTCGGGCATTTGCAGCTGGTGGCTGAAGCCTTCTTCGTCGGTCTGGAACGAGGCGCTGCAGGTGAAAATTGGCGCGCCTTTCTGAATGGCGGTGACGCGACGGGTGCTGAAACTGCCGCCGTCACGCACGCGGTCCACCAAATACACCACCGGCAAGCTGGCATCGCCCGGGCGCAGAAAATAACCGTGCAAGGAATGCACATGGCGCTCGGCGTCCACGGTCTGGCTGGCGGCCGACACACATTGGCCCAGCACCTGGCCGCCATAGAGTTGCCGAAAACCAAGGTCCTGGCTGACGCCACGGAACATATTTTCCTCGATCTGCTCCAGGCTCAGCAGGGCCACCAGATCATCGAGTAATTGGCTCATCGGTCTTCCTCATCACGCATTTATTCAGGCGGAGGGAATGGTAAAGGCTTTGCCGGCGGATGTCGGCTACTGGAGGAAAAAAAGCCCGGTGGCCATTGGTCCAACCTCAGCGGCTATTACGCCAACCAGGTTTGGCGGCCAATGCGATACAGCACATGCGCACGCAGCGGATGTCCCGCCGGCAGGTTGGGGTGCTGAAAGTCGTCCGCCGGATCACGCCGCATGCCGATGCGCTCCATCACCCCGCGTGACGCGGCGTTTGCCGGCACGGTAAAGGCCACCACTTCCGGCAACTCCAAGCGCTCAAACGCGCAGGCCAGCGAGGCCCGCGCCGCCTCGCTGGCAAAGCCTTGGCGCCAGCTGTCACGGAAAGGCGCCAGCCTATTTCAATGGTCGGGCCATCCGCCCGGCAAAACGGCGCCTCGAAACCCACTAGCCCCAAACCGGTAAAGCCGATAAACGCCCCGTTGTCCTTGCGCTCCAGCGCCCACAAGCCAAAACCATGCTCGGCAAAGTGCGCCCGCACGCGCGCCATCAACGCGGCGGCTTCGGCGGTGCTTTGCGTGGCGGGAAAAACCGCATCACCTCGGGGTCGGCAACCATTTCGGCGAAAGGCCGCAAGTCGTCGTCGCGCCAGGTGCGCAGCAGCAAACGCTCGGTGTGCAATTCAATCGGTGCGCTCATGCAAGGTTCCTTCACAGTGCTCGGCCGGAGGTCACCCGGTGGGCCGGGGATATTGGCGACCTCTTCTTATCGGTTCAATGTATGCGTGTGCCCCTGGTCTATCACGACGACTACAGTCCGCCCTTCCCGGCCAACCATCGTTTTCCGATGGAGAAATTTCGTCTGTTGCGTGACCACTTAATAGACAGCGGCTTGACCACAGACGCGCAACTTTTTCGCCCCGACATCTGCCCCGCCGACGTCCTCGCCCTGGCCCACGAACCGAGTTACATCGAACGTTTTCTCAGCGGCAACCTTAGCCACGACGAACAACGCCGCCTCGGCCTGCCCTGGAGCGAGGCGATTGCGCGGCGCACCGTGCGGGCGGTCGGCGGCTCACTGCTGACCGCCGAACTGGCCCTGCAACACGGCCTGGCCTGTCACTTGGCCGGCGGCACGCACCACGCCCATTACGACCACGCCGCCGGTTTCTGCATCTTCAACGACCTGGCCATCATCAGCCGCTACCTGCTCGAAGCCGGACGGGTGAACTGCGTGCTGATTTTCGACTGCGATGTTCATCAGGGCGACGGCACCGCGCGCATTCTGGCCGACACGCCTGAAGCCGTGACGGTGTCGCTGCACTGCGAAAAGAACTTTCCCGCCCGAAAAGCTCAAAGCGATTGGGACATCCCATTGCCTATGGGCATGGGCGACGACGAGTACCTACAAGTAGTCGACGACACGCTCAATTATCTGCTGCCGCTGTATCAGCCCGATCTGGTGCTGTACGACGCCGGGGTCGACGTGCACAAAGACGACGCCCTCGGTTATTTGCAGCTCACCGACGCGGGCGTGGCCGCGCGTGACGAGCGCGTGATTCGGCACTGCCTGAGCCGGAGCATTCCGGTGATGGGCGTGATCGGCGGCGGCTACGACAAAGACCGCGTGGCGCTGGCACAGCGTCATGGAATTCTTCACCACAGCGCGCAACGGGTCTGGCAAAGCCAAACCTGATCGCGCCTCAAGGCACCTTCGACACCATGTACTACGGAGAAAAATTCAACGCCTGGACCCACCTGGTCGGCGCTGTGCTGGCCGCCATCGGCGCGGTGTGGCTGCTGGTATTGGCGAGCTTCACGGGCGATGTGTGGAAAATCGTCGGCGTCGCCATTTACGGCGTCACCCTGGTGCTGCTCTACAGCATTTCGACCCTCTACCACAGCGTGCGCGGCCCGGCGAAACGGCTGCTGCAAAAGCTCGATCACCTGTCCATCTACCTGCTGATTGCCGGCAGCTACACGCCGTTCTGCCTCATTACCTTGCGCGGGCCGTGGGGGTGGACGTTGTTCGGCATCGTCTGGGGGCTGGCCGTCATCGGCATGTTGCAGGAAATCAAACCGCGCTCCGAAGCGCGCGTGTTGTCGTTGATCATCTACGCCGTGATGGGCTGGATTGTGCTCATCGCCGTCAACCCACTCATCGCCGCCCTGGGCCTCACCGGCTTCAAATGGCTGGCTGCCGGCGGCGTGCTCTACACGGTGGGCATCATCTTCTTCGCCTTCGACAGCCGCTTCCGCCACTGGCATGGCATCTGGCATTTGTTCGTGATTGCCGGGAGCTTGCTGCACTTTGTGGCGATTCTGTTTTATGTGCTCTCGAGCGGCGAATTGCCGTTGCCAGCAATCGCGGCTAAAGCCGCCCTACAAAGTAGCGGTGCCTTTCTGTAGGAGCGGCTTTAGCCGCGATGGTGGCTCAGCCAACGCGTGCGGCGACCCATACTGGATTCCCGCCTGCGCGGGAATGACGGCGAAAACTTCGTGGCGATTCTGTTTTATGTGCTCTGAGCGGCGAATTGCCGTTGCGCAGCAATCGCGGCTAAAGCCGCTCCTACAGGGTAGAGGCGCCTTTCTGTAGGAGCGGCGAATTGCCGCGATGGTGGCTCAGCCAACGCGTGCGGCGAGCCATGCTGGATTCCCACCTACGCGGAAATGACGGTGGAATTTCAATCACCCCAACTCCACCAACCCCGTCCAGAACGCCCAAATAGCCAGCCCCGCCACCACCACCAACGCCCCGGCCGCCACCCCTTCAGCGCGAGAAAAGAACGGTACCTGTGGCCGACTTTCCCGATGTGCAAAACAAAACACCGGCAAGCCCAGCACAAACAATAAACTCGACATCAACACAAACTGCGGCCCCGCCGCATACAGCAACCACACCGCGTACACGCTGCCCAACACCCCACTGCGCAACGCCCTGCCCCGCTCCGCCATCTGCCCGTGCTGCAACGCAAACCGCCACAAATAAGCGGTGCTCGCCAAGTAGGCCGGCAAGATCATTACGCCCGTCACGCTGATCAGCCAGATCCAGGCGTTCTCGGCAAACAGCACGACAAACACAATCACCTGCATCACCGCACTGGATAACCACAGCGACGGCGCCGGCGAGTGGAAGCGATTTTCACGGGCCAGAAAGCGCGGAAACACGCCATCTCTGGCGCCGGCAAACGGCAGCTCGGCCACCAGAATGGTCCACGCCAGCCAGCAACTGAGTAGGGAAATCAGCAGGGACACGATCACGAACAAAGCGCCCCAGCGCCCCACCAACCGCTCAAGAATGTAAGCCGCCGCCGGCTCATCCAGCGCGGCCAGCTCCGGCTGGGTCATAAAACCGAAGGGTAACGCCGAAAGTAGGAAATACAGCAGCGTGCACACCACCAAGCCGATGTAGGTGGCCTGGCCGACCTGTTGCGGCTTACGCGCGCGGGCCGACATCACCACGGCGCCTTCAATGCCGATGAACACCCACAGCGTCACCAACATCGTGCTCTGTACCTGACTGGTGACGCTGCCCAATTGCTGGCCCATTCCCCAGACATCGAGGCGAAACATGTCGGCCTTGACCATCACCGCCATGATCGCGATGGTCGCCAACAAGCTGCCGACGTTCAGCACACTGGCCACCGAGCCCAGCACCGCCGCGCGGCGCACGCCGAACAGCACAGTGAAGTGCATCACCCAGATCAGCAGCGAGGCGCCGCCGATGGACAACCAGTTCTTGCCGTCGCCAAACGCGGGAAACAAATAGCCCAGCGATTTCATGATCAGCACCGCAAACGCCACGTTGCCAAACGCCGCGCTCAGCCAGTAACCCCACGCCACCTGAAAGCCGGCCAGGTTGCCGAAGCCTTCGCGGGCGTAGGCGTAAACGCCGGCAGTGAGGTCGGGGCGTTGCGTCGAAAGCAGGCGAAAGCAATTGGCGAGAAAGAACATGCCGACCAACGTCAGCAGCCAGGCAATGGCGATCGCGCCGAGGCTGGCGTGGGCCGACATGTTTTGCGGCAGGTTGAAACCGCCGCCGCCAATCATGGAGCCGATCACCACACCGCTGAGCAGAAACAGCCCAAGCTTGGCCGGTGCTGCGCTGCTGTCATCGTTTGCCATCGCTCAATCCTTTGCGTTGCGTGCCCGCAGCTGAGTGTAGCGGCCGTTTTTGCCGGCCTCGGTTAGAATGCCGCACCTCCCAGTCGTAGCCCGCCGCCATGCCCGCATCTCAAGCCACCGCCTCCCTGCCCGTCGTCGTCATCGGTGGCGGCCCTGCTGGTCTGATGGCCGCCGAAGTGCTTGCGCTGGCCGGCATCCAGGTCGAGTTGTTCGACGCCATGCCCTCGGTCGGCCGCAAGTTTCTGCTGGCCGGCGTGGGCGGCATGAACATCACCCATGCTGAAGCCAAACCGGCATTTATCGGCCGCTACGGCAAACGGGCCGGCGAGATCGGCGAGCTACTCCATGACTTCGACGCCGAGCAGTTGCGCGCCTGGATTCACGGGCTGGGCATCGACACCTTCGTCGGCACCTCCGGCCGCGTTTTCCCCACCGACATGAAAGCTGCCCCGCTGCTGCGCGCCTGGCTCAAACGCCTACGCGAACATGGCGTGGCGATTCATACGCGCCAGCGCTGGTTAGGCTGGAGCGCCGATGGCCGTCTGCGCCTGGCGGGCGTCGACGGTGAGCAGCTAATCGAAGCCCGTGCCGTGGTGCTGGCGCTGGGCGGCGGCAGTTGGGCGCGCTTGGGTTCCGATGGCGCCTGGCAGGCGCTGCTGGCCGAGCGCGGCGTGCCGTTGCAGCCTCTGCAACCGAGCAACTGCGGTTTCGAGGTGGCAGGCTGGAGCGCCGTATTCGCGGAGAAATTTGCCGGTGCGCCGGTTAAGTCGTGCGCCCTCGCGCTGCCCGGCCAGGCGCCGCGCCTGGGTGAATTCGTGGTGACCGCGCACGGCGTTGAAGGCAGTTTGGTTTACGCCTTGTCGGCGCCGATTCGCGACACCCTCACCGAGCACGGCAGCGCCACCGTCTACCTCGACCTGCTGCCGCAGAAAAGCCCCGAGCAGGTGTTGGGCCTGCTGAACAAACCTCGGGGCAGCAAATCCATCAGCAACCATTTGCGCAGTGCCCTCGGCCTGGATGGCGTGCGCGCCGGCCTGTTGCGCGAACTGACCGACGCCGCGACCTTCGCCGATCCGGCAAAGCTGGCTTCAGCCATCAAGGCGCTGCCGCTGACCGTGGTGCGCACCCGGCCCCTCGACGAAGCCATTAGCAGCGCAGGCGGCGTGCCGTTCGAAGCGCTTGACGCCCGCCTGATGCTCACCATCCTTCCCGGCGTGTTTTGCGCCGGCGAAATGCTCGACTGGGAAGCGCCCACCGGTGGCTATTTATTGACTGCCTGCTTTGCCAGCGGCCTTAAAGCCGGCAAAGGGGTCGTTGACTGGCTCGTTCAGTCTCAATAGAGCGGTTGATCCGCGGCGGCTTCTGAGCCGTCCTACAGTTCTGTTTCGCGCTGGTTTTTAACGTTGACCGATCTCCCCTGCGATGGACGTCGGTCATGAACAAGCACTGCTTTCGCCTTATCTTCAGCAAGACGCTGGGCTTTTTAATTCCTGTCGCCGAAATCGCCACCGCCCAGCGCAAAGCTGGGCGGCAACCAGCCAAACTCCGACGTCCAACCTTGATGCTGTCCTTGCTCCTCGCCGGCGCTCCCGGCTGGGTCGCCGCCGAGATTGTGCTGGATCGAAATGTTGCCGGAACCAGCATGACGAGTGCCGTCAATGGCGTGCCCGTGATCGAGATCGCCTATCCACAACCGGAAAAATGTACGCTAAATACATAGCAGCCCCAACTGCGAAGCGCGCAGAAACTGAACGCCCCTCCCGAGTGAAACCCGCCCCGACAAGTGTCATTAACCCTGAGCAGATACTCGCTTGGAACAACCTGACCCCAGCACAACAAGAAAGTGTGGGTGGCTGGCGCAACTGGGCGTTACTGCACGGGGTCATCCAGGACGGGCCCGTCACCGATACAGCGGATAACGTAGCGGCCACCTCGCCGATCACTTTGCCGGCAGGGGCAGACATCCAACTGGTGTCCCAGAATCCGATCCATTCTACTGAGACGGACAACTTGACCGAGCGAGATTTACTCGTCGGGTTTGAACATTTGATGCCGCCTTCAGCAACTGAACGGTCTGCCACACCGCCGCCCGCCGTCGTCTCCACGAGCGGCGAGACTATGCTGCCAACGCCCCCCAGCGCACCAACACCCGCTCAATCTGGGTCAAGTGATTCAAGCACAACGCCACCTGCAACCCAGGCACTGCCGGCAAAGAAAAAAGTATTCGGCATGCGCCCGCTTTTATCCGGCGCGCTGGAAAAAAATGAAGCGTTCATCACATTCGCCAAACAAGCCAATTTGATGAAAGAAGACGGCACCTACACGCGAACAGCGTTACAACAGATAACAAAGCTGCAAACTGAAAAAAGAGTACTTATTTCGCTTCGGCAAATAAACGAGCAACTGGCTGCTAACACGGCCATGACGGAACCGGAAAAACGACTACTGGCGGACAAGATTGCCAAGCAAAATAGCGCGCCTGTCGCCAATCTGAGGTTCTACGCCGCTAACCCATCTGAGCTTCAGAAAGCGCTTGAAGACCTAAGTGCAAAGTGGGACGACTGATCTTCGCAATGACTTCAGTGCGCCACACACGCGGATCGGCAGTAGCCGGTCCGCGGCTTCACACGCTGCGCTCGCCCGCAGCGCGGCGGGCGCGTCACCGAGTCACTTCAGGTACCACCCCCACGGCTCGGTGCCGATGTATTCGGTGACCTGTTTCACCTCCAGATAATTGTCCAGGCCCCAGCGGCCCAGCTCGCGGCCGATGCCACTTTGTTTCATGCCGCCCCATGGCGCCTGGTTGAAGGTGGGTTGCGAGCAATTCACCCACACGATGCCTGCGCGCAGACCATTAGCCACGCGCGTGGCGCGCTGCGGGTCGGCGCTCATCACGGCGCCGGCCAGGCCAAAGCGGCTGGCGTTGGCCATGCGAATGGCGTCGGCCTCGGTGGTAAAACGCTTTACGCACAACAGCGGACCGAAGACTTCCTCGCGCCAGATAATGCTGTTCTCGGCCGGCTCGTCGAAAATGGTCGGCTCTATGAAATAACCGCGATCAAGATGCGCTGGGCGTTTGCCGCCGGTGAGCAATTTCGCGCCACTTAGCTTGGCTTGTTCCACAAAGCCGATCACCTTTTCCAACTGCCCTTGGCTTACCAACGGGCCGAGCAATACGCCCGGCTCCATGCCGTTGCCAATGGTGATGGCGCGCGCGGCTTCCACCAGACGTTCGAGCAATTTATCGGCGATGCCTTGCTGCACCAGCAGCCGCGACGTGGCGCTGCACACTTGGCCCTGGTTCCAGAAAATACCGAACAGAATCCACTCCACCGCCGCCTCGACATCGGCGTCGTCGAAAACGATAAAGGCTGACTTGCCCCCCAGTTCGAGGCTGATGTTTTTGATGTCGGCAGCCGCGGCCGACATGATTTTCGCCCCGGTCGGCACGCTGCCGGTGAAGGCTAGTTTGTCCACTTGTGGGTGCTGACTGAGCGGACTGCCCGCCTCCGCGCCAAGCCCCGTGACGATGTTCAGCACGCCCGCCGGCAAACCGATACGGTCAGCGGCGGCGGCCAGTTCCAGGGCGGTGAGCGGCGTCAGTTCGGAAGGCTTGAGCACCACGGTGGCGCCCGCTGCCAACGCCGGGGCGACTTTCCACGAGGCCATGAGCAACGGGTAATTCCACGGGATTATCTGTCCGGCTACGCCAATCGGCTCGCGGCGGATATGGCAGCGAAAGCGCTCATCTGGCAATGCCAACGGTTCGTTCTGCTGGCCATCCAGCTCGCGCGCCAGGTCGGCGTAGTAGCGAAAGCAACCGATGGCATCGCCAATATCCCACTGCGCTTCGGGCAGGGGTTTACCGTTGTCGCGCACTTCCAATTGCGCGAGGTCGTCCTGGCTGCTTTCCAGTTCGCTGGCCAGCGCGTCCAGCCATTGCGCGCGCTCGGCGCCGGTGGTTTGCCCCCAGCCATTGTCGAACGCACGCCGCGCCGCGCGCACCGCGTGGTCGATGTCTTCTTCGGTGCCTGCTGGCACGCGCTGAATGACCGTTTCGGTGGCCGGGTCCAACGTTTCGAAATGGCCGCCCAAATCGGGGCTCACCCATTGCCCGTTGATATACAGCTGATCGCGCATGACGCTCTCCTTACGCCGACACGCCGGTACGGCGGTTTTGCAAATAACGGGAGGTGAACAACAGCGCCAGTGAGGCGAGGATGATCACCGTGGATACGGCATTGATCTCCGGGGTAACGCCCCGGCGGATCGATGAAAAAATGTAAATCGGCAAGGTGGTTTCCGAACCTGCAACGAAAAACGCGATGATGAAATCGTCAAAGCTGAAGGTGAACGCCAGCAGAAAGCCGGCCATGATCGCCGGCGCAATCTGCGGCAGAATCACCCGCCAGAAGGTTTCCAGCGGCGGCGCGTAGAGGTCGGCCGAGGCTTCGAGCAGCGATTTATCCAGCGCATCGACTCGCGTGCGCACAATCACCATCACAAGCGCCATAGTGAACAGCGAGTGCGCCGCCACCACGGTGAAAAAGCCCATGCGCAGTTTCGGAATGCCCATGTCCAGCGCCGCCAGCAGCGGGTTGAACAGGTCAAACAAGGTGATAAAGGCGATCAGCGTGGCGATGCCAATCACAATGCCGGGCACGATGATCGCGCAGTACGTCAGCGCATCGAACAGCATCCGCACGCGGCCGCTGACGCGCTGCAACCCGAACACCGCCAAGGTGCCAAACAGCGTCGCCAGCGTGGCCGAGCACAGGGCGATCAGCGCGCTGTTGCCCAGCGCTTCTATGATGAACGGGTTTTCAAACGCCCGGCCAAACCACTGCGTCGAGCAGCATTCGAACGACAGGCCGCTGCGCCCGGCGTTAAAGCTGAACAGCATGATCAGGGCGATGGGCGCATACAGAAACAGGTACACCGACGTGGAGTAGCCACGCAGCCATAACGCTTTGTCGTTCATGTCAGAGCATCCCGTCTTGCTGGCGGCCGCCGTAGCGCGCCACCAGTTTCAGATACACCGCGATAATCGCCAGCATCATCGCCACCAGGGTCATGGCCACCGCGCTGCCAAACGGCCAGTTGCGCGATTGCAGAAACAAGTCGACCAGCGCGTTGCCGACAAAGAACACCTTGCCGCCGCCCAAAATCGCCGGAATCAGGAACTCGCCCATCAGCAGGATGAACACCAGCATCACGCCGGTAATCACGCCCGGCGCAGACAACGGCAAGGTCACGCGGCGGAAGGTTTCCAGCGCGCCGGCGCCTAGGTCGTGGGACGCCTCAAGCAAGCGCTTATCGAGTTTTTCCAGGCTCACGTAGATGGGAAACACCATCAGCGGCAGGTAGCCGTAAACGATGCCGATCAGCACCGCCGTCGGCGTGGTGATCAGGCGCACGTCGTCCAGCCCCAGGCTGGCCAGCAGCGCGGGAATGCCTTTGCCGCTGAGGATAAAAATCCACGCATAGGTGCGGATCGAAAGCTGGTCCAGAACGGCACGATGACCAGCGTCAGCAGCAACGAGCGGTTGCGCCGCACCTTCACTGCGAGGAAATACGCCAGCGGATAGGCCGCCAGCAGGCACACCAATGTGCCCAGCGGCGCCAGAATCAATGTGTTGCTGAACGCCGCCGCGCGCGAGGCCAGGTTCAGGTAATTGGCAAAGGTAAACGCCGGGCTGTAACCGCCGACGGCGCTGCGCTCGCCGACGCTGAACAGCAGAATGACCACCAGTGGCATCAACAGCAGCAGCACGAACCACAGCGTCGAGGGCAATAGCAGCAGCCAGGTGATACGCCGACCGAGGCTGGCCGGTTGCGCCGGGGCAGGCGCGGCCGCCGTGGAGAGCGGCGCGCTAACGGCAATGTTCATGGGATTGTCCTTGGGCATATGTCAGTCTCACTCGGTCAGCCCCTCTCCCGCAAGCGGGCAGAGGGGACAGACCGTGGTGGCGTTACGCGGCTTTGAACCGCGCCATCAATTCCGCCCGCACCGGGCTGGTAAGCGTGGCCGCGGCGCCAAATTCCAGGGCGCTGAGCAGTTCAGCGGCCGGGTACATGATCGGGTCGCTGAGCATTTCTTGGGGCAGCAAGGCGTCTACGCGTTTATCGCCGCTCGGGTAGCCGTGGGCTTCGACTTCCAGTTTGTTCACCTGCGGGTTGAGCAGGAAGTTGATAAAGGCGTACGCCGCGTCGCGGTGTTCGGCATCTTTGGGAATGGCGAAGAAGTCGCTCCACAATTCGCCGCCTTCCTTGCCCAGGGTGAATTGCAGATTCGGCAGGTCGCGGTGCAACTGCGAGCCGTCGCCGGTCCAGCACATAGACATCCACGCATCGCCGCTGCGCATGCTCGGCTGGTAGTCGGAGTTGATGGCGAACAGGTGCGGTTTCACTTCGATGAGCAGCTTTTCCGCGTCAGCCAGTTCTTTCTCATCCAGCGAGTTGAAGCTGTAGCCGAACGATTTCAGCGCGTTGCCAATCGCTGTCAGCTGGTAGTCGTGGACCATGACGCGGCCGGTGGCCGGGCCTTTGGCCAGGTCCCAGAATTCTTTTCCAGGACGTGGGTTTGCCTTTGATTTTCTGGTCGTCGTAAACAAACCCGGTGGTGCCCCAGTTCTTCGGCACGGCGTACACCTTGCCGTTGACGATGCCCTGTTCCATAAAGCGCTTTTCGTAGGCGTTGGGGTCGAAGTTGCTCAGGCGCGTGAGGTCCAGCGGCTCGATCAGCCCCAATTCGACGTAGGTGCTGATGGTGTAGTTGGTGGGCACGAACACGTCCCAGCCGCTGCCACCGGCTTGCAGTTTGGCGAGCATTTCTTCGTTGGAACCGAACACGCTCATTTGCACCTTGGCGCCCGTCTGGCTGGCGAAGGCTTCGAGGTTTTTCGCGTTGTGGTAGTTGGGCCAAGTGGCGATGGCCACGCGGTCGCCGATGGCGCCTTTTTCGGCAGCGAAGGCGTTGCTGGTGAGCATGCCGGGCATGTTGGTGGCGACCACCGCGGCGGCCACGCCCAGGCCGGTACGGCCGAGGAAGTCGCGACGGGTGATTGAGCCGTTCTGCCAGCTACGCATCGTTTTTATGAAGTCTTTGCCATCCATCGGTCATCCCCTTAAACGTGTCGGTTAGTTATTGGTGTACCTGCTGAACTGCGCTGCCTATCAAAGCCCCATCGCCAAGCCATTGGCCTGGTCCCATCCAATCTGCACGGCGGCGCCGTGTTCGAAACTTGCCTGGTTGTGTTCGCGCACTCGCGGAACGCGCACGCAGACGATGCCGAAGGGATCGGTGCGCACGCGGTATTCAGTGAGGTTGCCCAGATAAATGCGGTCTTCCACGCGGCCGTTCAGGGTCACTTCCCGGCCCAGCGGTGTGTTGGCGGCGCCGATGCTGATCAGCTCGGGGCGCACCGCGATGCAGCCTTCCACTTGCGGGCTCAAGGCCACGCCGCTTCGGGCTGCGCGGGCTGCTCAGTTGTAGGCCCTGGGCGGTTTCTAGTACCACGCTGTCGCCGTCGATACGGCGCACGGTGCCGTTGAACAGGTTGGATTCACCGATAAAGTCGGCGACGTAACGGCTGGCGGGGGTTTCGTAGAGTTGCTCGGGGCTGGCGGTCTGCACGATGAGGCCGTCCTGCATCACGCTGATGCTGTCGCTCATGGACAACGCCTCTTCCTGGTCGTGGGTAACCAGCACAAAGGTGATGCCCACCTCGCGCTGCAAACGCAGCAATTCGGACTGCATTTCCTTGCGCAGCTTGCGGTCCAGCGCGGCCAGGGGTTCGTCGAGCAGCAATACGGTTGGCTTGTTCACCAGCGCGCGGGCCAGGGCCACGCGTTGTTGTTGCCCGCCCGACAGCTCGCTCGGTTTGCGTTGCCCGTAGCCGCTGAGGCGAACCATTTCCAGGGCTTCGTCGGCGAGGCGGCGCTGTTGTTTTTTGTCTGGACGCGGGGTCTGGTAGCGCAGGCCATAGGCGATGTTGTCGGCCACGCTCAGGTGCGGGAACAGCGCGTAGCTCTGGAACACCATGTTCACCGGCCGCTGGAACGCCGGCACGCCCGCCACCGAACGACCGGCGAGCAATACCTCGCCTTCGCACGGCTGCTCGAAGCCAGCAATCATGCGCAAGGTGGTGGTTTTGCCGCAGCCTGAGCTGCCGAGAAACGAATGAAAGGCGCCGCGCCGCACCTGGAAACTCACGCCGTTCACCGCCGGCGTGGCGCCGTAGCGCTTAACCACCTGACGGAATTCGATATCGAATGCTTGGCTGGAATCGCTCACCGCTCGCCCCTTTCTGGTTCTTATCTGCGTTGGGGAGAAACTAGCAACGGGGGTTTGCGGGCGTATATATCCCTTGGGGGATAGAGAGCCCATGAAAGCAAAAGCTCGAGGCTGAAGCCTCTCCTACAGAGTCGCGATTCAGTGTGGGAGAGGCTTTAGCCTCGATTGATGGCTCACGAAGCGTGGCGCAAGGCGAACTCTTCGCCGCCTTCGGACCCTGCCAGCTCGCGAATGAACAAGCCCAACAACTCGGCCTGGCTGCCAATACCCAGCTTGGCGTAGATGTTCTTGCGGTGAATTTTCACCGTGCCGGGGCTGATTTCCAGCTGCTCGGCCACCGAGGCGCTGGAGTGGCCGCGCAGCAACAGCTGCACAATTTCCTGCTCGCGCGCGGTCAGGCTGTGGGCGCCGAATTGGTCGAAGGCGGCGCGAATTTTATGGTCAAGGTCTTGCGCCGGGCGTTGGACCCGACACGCTTGCCACGCTTCACGCACCACCTCGCTGACCACCGCTTCGGCACATTCCAGCAATTGCACTTCGTCGCGGCTGAATGCCGGGCTGGTGGTGCTGCGCATCAGCGACAGCACGGCCTTGGCGCCGTCGGCGAGGTCGACGAAAAACGCCACTTCCTCGGCCAGTCCGGTGAGTTGGTAATAGTTGAGGTAATACTCGCCGAGGTAAAAGTGGTCCGGCGCGAATTGGCGCAAACGCCACAGGCCAGGCGGCTGATCTCGGGTGCAGGCGAGGTAGAACGGGTCCAGCAAATAGGGGCCAACCTGGTAGTCGTCGACGTAGATTTTGCGTTTGTCTGCGGCAAAGGTGTCGAACAGCGCCAGCGGGCGGTGGTTGCCTTCATAGATGAAGAGTACGAAGTGATCGACCGGGCAGATTTGCTTCAACCACTGGCTAAGGCCCAGCAAGCGCGGCCGGCCGGTTGGCAGGGTGAGCAAATGGGCGAATCCGGTGGTCCAGTGTTTCAGGTCCTTGTGGCGCATAGCGGTGGGGCTTCAGCCAATGTTCAGAATAGCGAACGAGAATGCAGGTTTTGCGCCATTATCCTGAAACCCCCAGCCTGGCGCCCGATGGCGCTTTTAACCGGCTCGGTAATGCACCAGCATGGGCCAATCGGCACCAGTAAACGTCACTGCAGGTAACGCCTGCTCCGCTGAGCGGCAACCAGCACTGACGACTATGCTTGCTTTCATTCGGTCAGCGGCTGGCCGCATTTCTTCTTGCTCATGGTGGTAACGCGATAGTGATTCCTTTGTTGGTCTGCGACGACTCCATGATGGCCCGCAAACAGTTGATCCGCTCACTCCCAGCGGATTGGCCGGTGTCTATCACCCAAGCCGCCCATGGCCAGGAAGCCATGCAGGCGATTCGCCAAGGCCTCGGCCAGGTGGTGTTGCTCGACCTGACGATGCCGGTGATGGACGGCTACGAAGTGCTTGCCGCCCTGCGCGCTGAAGGCTTGGCGGCGAAAGTGGTGGTGGTCTCCGGCGACGTGCAAGAAGAGGCCATGCGCCGCGTGATGGAACTGGGCGCGCTGGCCTTTATCAAGAAGCCGGCTGAGCCCGAAAAGCTGCGCGAAACCCTCGAACGCCTGAACTTGCTGGGCCAGCCTGCCCCGCCGGCTGACGTGCCGGAGCGTCCGGCGTTTGAGCTGAAAGTGAATTTCCGCGATGCCCTGCGCGAGATCACCAACGTGGCCATGGGCCGCGCCGCCGCGTTGCTGGCCAAGGTGCTGGGGGTGTTTGTCGAGCTGCCGGTGCCGACCGTCAATATCTTCGAAGTCAGCGAATTGCACATGACCCTGGCCGATGCGCAACGCGGCGAGCGCTACAGCGCGTTGTGCCAGGGCTTCATCGGCGACGGCATCGCTGGCGAAGCGCTGCTGCTGTTTCACGATTCGGAAATTGCCGATATCGGCCGCCTGTTCAAGTGGCAGCCCAAGGACGAACACGATGTATCGGAAATGCTCCTGGACCTGGCGAGTATTCTGATCGGCGCGTGCCTGAGCGGCATTTCCGAACAGATCGACGTACGCTTTTCCCAAGGCCACCCGCAACTGCTCGGCCTGCACAGCTCGATTGAAAGCCTGATCACGGTGAACAAACAGCGCTGGCGCAAAACCCTGGCGGTGGAAATCAGCTACAGCCTGGAAGGCCACAACGTGCACTTCGACTTGCTGCTGCTGTTTACCGAAGATTCGATTCAGCGCCTGACGTACAAAATCAATTACCTGATGAACTGAGACCCGGCCCATGCCTGCGCAGATCGACATCAAAGAAGTTCACTGGCTGCTGGATATCGTGCAATGCATCGATGTGGGCGTGATCGTGCTCGACCGCCAATACCGCGTGGAAGTGTTTAACAGCTTTATGGAAAACCACTCCGGCTTGGGCCCGGATGAGGTGCACGGCAAGTCGTTATTCGACTTGTTTAAGGAAATTGACGAAGACTGGTTTCGGCGCAAGGTCGACACCGTGGTCACCCTCGGCACGCGGGCGTTCAGCCTGTGGGAGCAGCGGCCGTACTTGGTGCATTTCAAAAACTACCAACCCATCACCGGCCGCGCCGACTTTATGTACCAGAACGTCACCCTGCTGCCGCTAGCCTCTAGCGGCGGGCAGGTGGAGCACATTTGCGTGGTGATCTACGACGCGACTGAGGCGGCGGTGCACAAGCGCGTGTCGTGAGCCCCGCCGCGCGCTTCGCGCTCGTTTTGTCCAGGCCAATCGCGGCTGAAGCCGCTCCCACACTTATCGCCCTGCACCTGTGGGAGCGGCTTTAGCCGCGATGCTCTTGACCTTAACCCCTGCGGTTCCAGGCCCGGCCAATCGCGGCTGAAGCCGCTCCTACAAAAAGCGGGGCGGTCGGTCATTTCTTCTTGCGCGGCCCGGTGTTAAAGCTGGGCACTTTGCGAATGGCTTTCACCGGTGCGTCCAGCGGCTCGGCGCTTTCGGTCCATTTGCCCAGGGTTTTCTTGCCGCCACCGCCGCCGGTTTTTGGCTTTTTCGGTTTCTTCGGTTTTTTCAGTACCTGGCCGGTGGGGTCGGTCATCGGTACGCGGTGCTCGGGTTCGAAGTCTTGCTCTTCGCTGCGTTGCAGGGTCTGGCGGGTGAGCACTTCGATGGCCGATAGCAACTGCACTTCATCGGCACACACCAGGGAAATCGCCTGACCGCTGTTGCCCGCGCGGCCGGTACGGCCGATGCGGTGCACGTAGTCTTCGGCGACGATAGGCAGGTCGAAGTTGACCACCAGCGGCAGGTCGTCGATGTCCAGCCCACGCGCCGCTACGTCGGTGGCCACGAGTATTTGAACCTCACGCGTTTTGAACCGGTCCAGGGCGCGCTGGCGGGTGGCTTGCGGTTTGTCGCCGTGGATCCCATCAGCGTTGACGCCTTGCTGCTGAAGCATTTCGCAGAGCTGATCGACGCCGTTGCGGGTTTTGGCGAACACCAGTACCTGGCCCCAGCGGTGCTTTTTCAGCAGGTGGGAAAACAGCTCAGGCTTGCGCTTTTTATCCACCGGAATAACCCACTGCTTCACGCTGCTGGCCGCCACGTTGCGCGGGCTCACTTCGATGCTCAGCGGGTCGTTCAGGGTGTTGCCGGCCAGCGCGCGGATGGCGTCCGAGAAGGTGGCGGAGAACAGTAACGTCTGGCGTTTTTTCGGCAGCGCCGCGTAGATATCGCGCAGTTCTTCAGAGAAGCCCAAGTCGAGCATGCGGTCGGCTTCATCGAGGATCAGGGTTTGCAGCTGGCCGAACTTGACGGCGTTCTGGCGGAACAGGTCAAGCAGCCGCCCCGGCGTGGCGACCAGAATATCGACGCCTTTGCGCAGTTTCATCATCTGCGGGTTGATGCTCACGCCGCCGTACACCGCGTAGGTGGTCAACGGCAGATTCTGCCCATACACACGAATGCTTTCGTGCACCTGCTCGGCCAGCTCGCGGGTCGGACACAGCACCAGCGCGCGCACCGAGTTGCTGGAAACGGTCGGCCCTTCGAGGGTCAAGCGCTGCAGCAGCGGCAAGGCGAAACCGGCGGTTTTGCCGGTGCCGGTCTGGGCGGCGGCCATCAGGTCGCGGCCGGCCAGCACGGCCGGAATGGCCTGGGCCTGAATCGGCGACGGGGTTTTGTAGTCGAGCGCTTCGAGCGCGCGCAGCAGGGGTTCGATCAGACCAAGGGCGGCGAAAGTCATAAGGGTAACCAGGGGGCGTTGCCAGGAAAGCGCGCAGTTTACCCTGTCCGCTTCTTCAGGCGTTACGCGCCAGTTTCAGCGCTTCGCCAATTTTCGCGGCCGGCACTTTTTGCAGGCGGCACAACAGGTTGTGGGAGATGGCTTGAATGCCGTGCTCGTCGCGCAGTTGACCGGTCATAAACAGGGTGAGGTTGGCGGCCATTTCGGCGTCGGCCATGGCCCGGTGAGCCTTGCCGGTGACGGGCAAGCGCGCCCAGCTGTTGAGCGTGCCGAGCTTATGGTTCGGCGCCTGCGGCAGCAGCCGACGCGCCAGGAGCATGGAGCAGGCGAAGGTTTGCCGGCGCTGACGGCGGATCAGCGCGAGCTCGGCGTCCCAGAATTTTTGGTCGAACGAAGCGTTGTGCGCCACCAGCGGAATGTCGCCAACGAACTCGGCCACCGCCTCCATCACCTCATCGGCCGGCGGCGCGGCGCGCAACATGGCGTTGCTGATGCCGGTCAGGTTCTCAATGAACGGCGGCACCCACACGCCCGTTTTCATCAGGCTTTGAAAGCGCCCGACGATGCGCCCGTCTTCGACGATTACCGCTGCAATTTCAGTCGCACGGCAACTCTGGCCAGGGGAAATGCCGGTGGTTTCAAAGTCGATTACAGCGATGGGTTCCACGGTCGGTCTCGGCGGTTTCAACGGCCGCGTAGGTTAACAGCGTTTTCGCCTTCTAACGCCGCTCAAGGCCGAGCGAGCTAGAGCTGCGCAAGGCAAAAATGGTTTTTGAAGCGCAGTTGGCTGTAGCCAATGAGCATTCAAAAACCATTTTTAACGCCGCGCAGCCGACGCGCAGCCGGCCGGTAGTTACCGCAGCAGTAGCGCGCCTTCGATGGGTACATAGCGTGTGGCAGCCCGCACCAATGATTGCGCCGTAAGGCCCGGCACGCCGTACGCCACAGCTTCAGTGCCGTAGCTGCGAACCTTGTCGAGCAGCATGTCGAAGTCACCATCGCCGGAGGCCAGCACCACGCAGTCGACGCGTTGGGCGGCGTCCATGATGTCGATGGTGATGCCCACGTCCCAGTCGCCTTTGGCCGAGCCGTCGCTGCGTTGGATGTAGGGTTTAAGCCGCACGGTAAAGCCGAGGTTGCGCAGAATTTGCTGGAATTGCTGCTGCTTGGGATCGCCACGATCGATGGCGTAGGCGTACGCCTCGACGATTTCCCCGTGCTGGGCGATGTCTGCCCATAGCGCCGAGTAATTGAAGTGGCAGCCATGGGCCTGACGTACGGTGTAGTAAAGGTTCTGCACATCGGCGAACACGGCAATTCTTTTCACCAGCCCTAACTCCTGGGCGGCCAAAGTGTGGGCAGTATGCCATCACCGCGTAGGAAATGGCCGAAGCAATCTGCCAACCGGTCGCCACAATTGGCCCGTTGGTGCACCGCCGCCCTTCGGCTACAGTGGCGGCCTTGCTCCTGCTGCCGTGACCGTTTGCGATGAATCCTTTTCCCGTTATCCGCGATGCCTGGTTCTTTTTCAGCCGTAACCTGCTGAGCATCGCCCTGCTCTGTCTGCCGCTGATCATGTTGGAAAGCCTGGCGCAATACGCCTTGGCCAGCGCCAGCGGGCCGGATACCTCGCCGGCTTACAGCGTGGTGATCGGCTTGTTTTTCTACCCGTTGTACACCGGCTCGCTGATTATTTTCCTGGCGGCGCGCAGCAGTGGTGAACAGCCGGCGCGCAGCAATGTGTGGGCACTGGCCCTCAGCCTGTGGCCGTGCTTTGCGGTGCTGGCGGCGCTCAGCACGTTGTTGATCATGGTGGGCATCAGCCTGATGGTGATTCCCGGCTTGTATGTGATCGTCAAGCTGGCCTTTTCCGAATACCTGCTGGTGCTGCGTGGCCTCAGCCCGCTGGCGGCGATGCGGGACAGCTTCAGCCAAACCAACGGCCATTTCGCGCGGATTCTGCTGTGCGTGCTCTGCGTGATGGTGCCGCTCTGGGCGCTGGATCTGCTGAGCTTCAACCTCGCTGGCAAAGACAACGAGCTGATGCTGTTCGTGCTGGATTGCGCCAACGGCTTCCTGCAGTTGTTCGCCAGTGTGGTGACGTTCCGGCTGTTTATGCTGATCAGCAGCGAAACGGCGCGCGGCTGATTTCCAGCTAGGCTTGGGGAGTGCCGTTTCCGGAGCCCAAACCATGCCCGAGAGCAATCCCAGCGTTCTTTCCCACGTGTCTGTAGGTACCAATCACTTCGAGCGCGCGGTGGCGTTTTACGACCGGGTGCTGGCGACCCTGGGTTGCCAGCGGCTGTTGGAGCATCCCGGCGCCGTGGCGTACGGCCGCATGTACCCCGAGTTCTGGCTGCAAACCCCCTTCGACGAGCAACCCGCCACGGTCGGCAACGGCACGCACATTGGCTTTGTCGCCCAAGACAAAGCCTCGGTAGACGCCTTCTACGCCGCTGCCCTCAACGCCGGTGCCAGCGCTGATGGCCCACCCGGCCCGCGCCCGCACTATGGCGAGCAGTACTACGGCTGCTTTGTGCGCGACCTGGACGGCCACAAGATCGAGGCCACCTATTGGGAAGCGACCTCGCTGTATGAAATCTATGTAGAGCCTCCGGCAGGCTGAAGCGCCCTAGCGCTGCGCCTGGTAGCGCTTGGCCTGGCGCGTGATCCAGCCCTCCGCCAGCATTTTCTTCAATGCCGCGCTCATCAGCGCCTGCTCGCTGGACTGTTCCAGCACGCGGGAAAAACCTATAAACAGCTCTGTTTTTGCCAGGGGCTGATAGCGGGTCTTGGCGATGGTGGCGGCGTATTGCGGCTGCAGCAGCTCATAGTCGACCTGGCAGTCGGTGCCAATAAACGCGGCCAACCTTCCACGCAGCAACATTTCCAGCAACTGCTGCTCGTTGTTGACGCCGTGTTTGACCAAGGCGGTGTCGGAGTCGAACGGCTCGAAATAAACCGACTCATGGACGAAGCCGATCACTTTGCCTTGCAAGTCCGCGTAGCGCTGCACCTGGCCGGCCGCCGCACTGGCGGTATAGAAGCGCGGTGCGCAGGCGTAATACGGGGTGGGCAGATACTGCACGTACTGTTCGCGGTCGGCGGTTTTCGCCAGGCCGATCATCAGGTCCGCGCGGCCTTGTTGCAGGTCCGCCAGCCCCCGCGCCCACGGTGCGCGCTGGATGTCGAAGTGCAGCCCGCTACGGCGCCCGATTTCGTTCAGCACGTCGATGTCCAGCCCCACCAGTTCGCCCTGCGCATTGAGCATGCGAAACGGCGGCCAGAGGTCGGTCATCACCCGCAACGGCGCGCGCTCGGCAGCAACCACGAGCTGGCAGAGCACGGTGAGCAGCAACAATGCCCAGCGCATTTATCATCCTTAATAAGAGGCCCGTACCCTTGGCTCGGGCGGGATTGTCGAGAGATCGTACAACCGCGGCGTAATCTACAGTGCTGTCTATGACATTCGCCAGCCACCCGGGCCATTTGGGCTAAACGCTGTGCTCGGTTATGCTCCGGTTCGCATCTTTCTCGCCAATTGGCCACTGCTCATGCCTGTGTTACGCCCGTTTCCGTTCCGAAAACTACTGCTGATCACCGTATTGTTTGCCGTTGCCCTTTGCGTGCTGGTGTACAGCATCACCTGGCACCCGGCCGACCGCGAACCCGCTGCGCTGAGTTGCGAGGCGAATACCGCCACGTTGCAACCCGGTCAGGCGCTCAAGGTGGTGACTTGGAACGTGCAATACCTGGCCGGCAAGCGCTACGTGTTCTGGTACGACCTGGCCGACGGCAGCGGCCCCGACACCCGCCCCACCGCCGCGGACCTGGCCTACAGCCTGGACGAAGTGGTGCGCATCCTGCGTGATGAACAGGCCGATGTCGTGCTGCTGCAAGAGCTGCACGAGAACACCAAGGCCACCGATTACCAAGACCAGATGGCCCTGCTGCATGAGCGGCTGGCCGACCTTTATCCGTGCAGCAGCCAAGCGTTCTACTGGAAAGCCTCGTTTGTGCCGCACCCGAAAATTCGCGGCAGCGTGGGCATGAAACTCGGCACCCTGAGCCGTTACCGCATCAGCCAGGCCGAGCGTTTGCAGCTGCCAACGCCGCCGGCTGATTTGCTCACGCGCCAGTTCAACCTCAAGCGCGCCATGCTGGTCAGCTACTTGCCGATCCGCGACGGTGGCCAAATGGCGGTAATCAACACCCACCTGGATGCCTTCGCCCAGGGCGACGACACCATGCAACGGCAAGTGGCGATGATCGACGAGCAGCTGCACGCCTTGAACGTCGCCAATACGCCGTGGTTGATCGGTGGGGATTTCAACCTGTTGCCGCCAGGCCAGTACGAACGGTTGTCCGAGCGTCAGCGCAGTTGGTATGCGCCGCAAAGCGAGCTGCAGGTGTTGGCAGGCAAGTACCCGATGATTCCGAGCCTTGAAGAAACCGGCGGCGCGAATCAAGCCGCGTGGTACACCCATTTCCCCAACGACCCGCAGGCCACCGGCCCCGACCGCACCCTCGACTACCTCTTCCACAGCCCGATGCTGGCGCGGGTAGCGGCGAATGTGCGGCAGGTGGATACCTTGCGAATCTCCGATCACCTGCCGCTGGTGGCGCGGTTTTTGTTGCCGGAAAAGGCGCAGCCGTAATGCAAAAGCATCGCGGCTAATCGGAATGCCGCCCAGCCGATCAACAGAAGCCGGGCTCGCTTTGTTTAAATCCTGAAACTGCGCACCAACTGGCTTAGCTGCGCCGCCTGCTGTTCCAACTCTTTGCACGCCTGCAAGGTGGTGCGCAGGTTTTCGACGCCGTCCTGGTTGAGGGTGTTGATTTCGGTGATGTCCATGTTGATGGTTTCAACCACGGCGGTTTGTTCTTCGGTGGCGGTGGCGACCGACTGGTTCATGCCGTCGATTTCGTCGATGCGACTGGTCACGCTGCCCAACCGCTCGCCGGCCAGATTGGCGACCTGCACGGTTTTGTCGCTCTGTTTCTGACTTTCTTCCATGGTGCTCACGGCGCTGCGGGCGCCGGTTTGCAGTTCGTCGATCATCTGCTGAACCTGCTGCGCCGACTCTTGTGTGCGGTGCGCCAGGTTGCGCACTTCATCGGCCACCACGGCAAAGCCGCGCCCCGCTTCACCGGCACGCGCAGCCTCGATGGCGGCGTTTAACGCCAAGAGGTTGGTCTGCTGGGAAATGCCGGTGATCACTTCGAGAATCTGGCCGATGTTGGCCGTCTTGGCGTTCAACGTTTCGATGGTGCCGCACGACTCGCTGATTTTTTGCGACAGCTCGCGCATGGAGCTAATCGACTGGCCCAGCACTTGCTGCCCTTCGGCGGACAAGGCGCTGGCGTCGGCCGAGCTTTCCGAAGCGACGGCCGCATTGCGGGCAATTTCATGGGCAGCAGCGCCCAGCTCGTTGATGGCCGCCGCCACACTGGTGGTACGCGAGGCCTGTTGGTCGGAGTTCTGCAACGAGGCATTGGAGGCGGCCAACACGCGGGACACCACTTCGTTTACGTGCTGAGTCGCCGACGACACCTCTTTGATCGACTGGTGAATACGCTCAACGAAGCGGTTGAACGAGGTGCCCATCTGGCCGAACTCGTCCTGGCGCAATACCACCAGCCGCCGGGTCAGGTCGCCCTCGCCTTCGGCAATGTCCTGCATGGCCTTGCCCATGACAAACAACGGTTGCATCAGCACGCGGATCAGGATGCTGAGCAAGGTGATGATGGCGATTACGGCAATCACGGTGGCCAAGGTGGCGGTTACGCGAAATTCCTTGAGCATCGAGAAGGCGAAGGACTGCTCCAGTGCCAAGCCCAGCTGCCAGTTCGCCGAGGCGACGCCTTGCATCGGGGTGAACTGCACCAGCATGTCTTCGCCATTGACTGTCACATCGCTGAGCCCGCTTTTGGCCACCAGACCGCTGCCCGGAAAGGCTTCGCCGAGGGTTTTGAGGATCAGGTCTTTGTTCGGGTGAATGAGGATTTTGCCGTCGCTGCTGACGATAAACGCGTGGCCGTGGCCGTCGAAGTCCAGCGAGTTGATGGTGGCGCTGACGCTGCCCAGATCAATGTCGGCCCCGGCCACGCCGATCACTTGCCCGCCTTGTTTGACCGGCGTGGCGACAGTAATTACCAGCTTGCCCGACGAGGCGGCGATGTAGGGTTCGGTGACCACGGTCTGCCCGGCGGCCGTGGCGGCTTTGTACCAGCCACGCGCCCGAGGGTCGTAGTCTGCGGCGCGTGAGCCGGCCGGCACCGAGAACATCAGGCCGTCGGCGCCGCCGAAGTAGCTGAGCTGAAACGCCGTGCCATACACCGGCAGGCCGACGATTTGCTTGAGCGTGTCGGGCGCTGCGCCTTGCGCGCTGATTTGCTGCGCCATGGAGTCGACCAACGCCATGTTGCCGCGCAGCCAGGTCTGGATATTGGAGGTGGTCAACGCGCCCAACTCACCCATTGAGCGCTCGGCATCGACGCGCAGGGTTTGCCGTTGTCGGTAGTCGTTGAACAGCACAAACACGGTGAAGGCAAACACCACGGTTAAACCTGCCGCCAACAAAATCTTGTGGCGAAACTTCAGATTGAGCGCCATACCATCATTCTCCAGGGTGTTCGGCGAAACGGTTGAAGGGCAGCTATCGGCTGCCCTGGGCATTGCATGAGTGCCGCTCAGCGGCGAGGTTTGGCGCGGGCGGTGGGCTCGGCGATAAGAGGGTCGTCGGGCCAGTAATGTTTGGGATAACGGCCCTTCAATTCTTTCTTCACCTCGGCGTAGGTGCTGCGCCAGAAGTTGGCCAGGTCTTGCGTGACTTGCACCGGCTTGCGCCCTGGTGAGAGTAGATGGAGTTTCACCACCTGGCGGCCATCGGCAATGCGCGGGGTGTCGGCCAGGCCGAACAGCTCCTGCATGCGCACCGCCAGCACGGGCGGCTCGTCGTTGTAATCAATGCCGATGCGCGAGCCGGACGGCACTTCAATGGCTTTCGGTGCGAGCTGTTCCAGGCGCTGCGGCAGCGGCCAGGGCAGCAGGGTTTGCAGCATGTTGTGCACATCCAGCGTGCCGAAGTGGCTCAAGCGCGTGACCTTACCCAGATAAGGTTGCAGCCAGGTTTCCAGGCTCGTCAGCAAGGCCGCGTCGCTGACGTCGGGCCATTCGCTGCTGGCGTTCTGGGCCAGGTCGAGGCGACGCAACAAGGCGATGCGCGCTTGCCACTGGCGCAGTTCGGGCGTCCAGGGCAACAGTTCCAGGCCTTTGCGGCGGACCAGGCCGAGCAAGGCGCGGCTGCGGGTGGCTTCATCGAGGTCAGTCAGCGGCTCGCGGTTGAGCACCAGCTCGCCGACGCGCCATTGCCGTTCGGCTTTCAGCGCGCCCTGGCGTTCGTCCCACTCGAGTTCTTCGCGCACCGTTACCTGCTCGCGAAGCACGCTGTCGAACAGCGCCGGGTCAAGTTCGGCGGCCAGGTAGATGCGTTCTTCACGCTGGCCCTGGCGACTGCCCAATTCGGCGACCACCAGCCACGGCTGTTTCATCAGTGCATCCGGCTCACCGAACTGCGCGGCGCGGCCATTGGCCAAGCGGTATTCGCCGCCGCCAGTCCGGCGTTGCTGGGCAACACGGTCGGGATAGGCAAACGCCAGCAGTGCGCCCAGCCAGCGTGAATGCTCGGGGTCGCTGACCGGTTCGGTGGGTTTGCCGCGCAGGTACGAACGAAATTGTTTAGCCAGTTGCCGAGCCCGCTGCACGCCGCCCTGCCCGCCTCGCTGGCCGCGCTCTTCGCCGCTGAGCAGGGCCAGGCGGCTGTGCAAGTCCGCCCCGCCGCCGCGTTGGATGTCGCGCTCGCCGAGCAACGCAGCGATGTCGCAGGCCAAGTCGCCAAGTCCCAAGGCCTGCCCGCGCAGCAGCAAATGGGCGATGCGCGGATGAGCCGGCAGCTCGGCCATGGCCTGACCGTGGGGCGTGAGCTGACCGTTTTCCTGCAAGGCACCGAGGCGCATGAGCAGGTCCTGCGCCTGGGCATACGAAGCGCTGGGCGGCGCGTCGAGCCAGGCCAGCTCCTGCGGCGTCACGCCCCAGCGCGCCAGTTGCAAGGCGAGGCCGGCGAGGTCGGCTTGCAGAATTTCAGCGCTGCCGTAGGCGGCCATCTGTTCATGCTGAGCCTGGGACCACAGGCGATAACACACGCCCGGTTGCAAACGCCCGGCGCGGCCGGCGCGCTGGGTGGCGCTGGCGCGGGAGATGCGTTGGGTGTCGAGGCGGGTCATGCCGCTACCAGGATCGAAACGCGGCACGCGGGCAAAACCGGCGTCCACCACCACGCGCACGCCATCGATGGTCAGGCTGGTTTCGGCAATGTTGGTGGCGAGCACCACTTTGCGTTTCCCCTCGGGCGCCGGCTCGATAGCGGCGCGTTGGGCGCGCAGGTCCAGATCGCCATGCAATGGACACAACAGAATGTCGCTGCGGCCTTGCAGCGCTTCGGCCAGTTGATCGTTAACCCGACGGATCTCGCCCTGCCCCGGCAAAAACACCAAGACGCTGCCGGGTTCGTCGGTTAGCGCTTGCAACACCGTTTGCACGGTGCGCGGTTCGATGCCTTCTTTGGCATACGGGCCGGCCGGCTGGAACGGACGGCCCCAGTGGGTTTCCACGGGGAACATGCGCCCTTCGCTGCGCACCACGGGCGCGTTGTCCAACAGCGCTAACAAGCGCTCGCCTTCCAGCGTGGCGGACATCAGCAGCACTTTTAGCGGCGGGTCTTCGCGCAATAAGGCGCGGCCGTTAAGGGTGAGGGCCAGGGCCAGATCGGCGTCGAGGCTGCGCTCGTGGTATTCGTCAAAGATGACCAAGCCCACGCCTTCCAGCGCCGGGTCGTCCTGCAGGCGACGGGCGAGAATACCCTCGGTCACCACTTCAATGCGGGTGGCCGCGCTCACTTTGCTTTCCAGGCGAATGCGATACCCGACGGTGCCGCCCACCGCTTCGCCCAGTTCACTGGCCAGCCGTTCGGCGGCGGCGCGTGCCGCGAGACGGCGCGGTTCGAGCATGATGATCGACTGCCCGGCCAACCAGCTTTCGTTGAGCAACGCCAGCGGCACGCGCGTGGTTTTACCGGCACCGGGCGGCGCTTCCAGCACGGCTTCGTGGCGCTCGGTTAGGGCCGCGCGCAGGGCAGGCAAAACAGCGTCGATGGGCAGCGGAGTCATGGACATGGAAAGGTCATTGGCGGCGTTCACAGTGGGGCGGCGAGTATACCGGCGAACGGCCAGTCGCTACCTGTGGTCTTAGCTGGGCAGCGCTTGCTGCGGCGAGCGTGCATGGCTTGTATAGTTGCCCACTTTCCAGATTCAGCGAGCGAAGGTCGGCCGCGAAACGGCCCCAACGCCGCGCACAATGTTTATCTCAAAGGAGTGTTTGCGATGCCCGTAAAGTCTCGTGTAATTGGTGGTGCATTGATCGTTGCCCTGCTCACTCAACTGAGCGCGTGCGGCAGCATTTTCTTCCCGGATCGTCGTGGCCAGATTGAAGGCAAAATCGACCCGGTGGTCGCCGGCCTCGACGCCATCGGCCTGCTGTTCTATGTGATTCCCGGCCTGATCGCGTTCGGCATCGACTTCGCCACCGGCGCCATCTATTTCCCCGAAGGCCAGAGCGCGCAAATCGATCCACAAAAACTGCAAGACACCCTCGGCGCCGACGGCAAGGCCGACCCGGTTCGCCTCAAAGCCCTCATTCAACAGGAAACCGGCCGCACCCTGCCGCTGGATGATCCGCGCCTGATTCAGCACACCGGCAGCCTGCAACAACTGGCCGCTTTTGGTCTGCGTCCCGCCGCATGAAATTGAGCGCGGCGCACGAGCGCCTGCTGCGCCAGGCCACCTTCGCTTCGCTGGCAGTAGCGATCACCCTGATCGTGGCCAAAGGCGTGGCGTGGTGGTTAAGCGGTTCGGTGAGTTTGCTGGCTGGCCTGACCGACTCGCTGCTCGATGGCGCCGCCTCGCTGCTTAACTTGCTGGCGGTGCACTACTCGCTACGCCCCGCCGACGATGACCACCGCTACGGCCACGGCAAAGCCGAAGCCTTGTCGGCGATTGCCCAGGCGTTGTTTATTGCGGTGAGTGCGGTGTTGGTGGCGGTGCAAGCCATTGAGCATTTGCGTCATCCAGAGCCGCTCGGTTCACCCGAACTCGGCATTGCCGTGATGGTGCTGTCGCTGGCGCTGACAGTGGCGCTACTGGCTTTCCAATACCGCGTCATCCGCATCACCGGTTCCACGGCCATTCGCGCCGACTCCCTGCACTACCGCTCCGACTTGCTGCTTAACAGCAGCATTCTGCTGGCATTGGTGTTGGCCTGGTTTGGCTGGCAACAGTTGGACGCGCTGTTCGGGCTGGGCATCGCCGCTTACATCCTCTGGAGCGCGGTGCAGATTGCCCGTGAGTCGGTGGCGGTGTTGATGGATGAAGAGCTGCCGACCGACGTCAGCGCCAACATGCTTGAGCTGGCCTGCCAGGTGCCCGGGGTGCTGGGTGCCCATGACTTGCGCACGCGCATCTCGGGCACGCATTGGTTTGTGCAGTTGCATTTAGAGTTGCCAGGAGAGCTGAGCCTGACGGTGGCTCATGACCTGTGCGAGCAGGTGGAGAAGGCGATTATTGCGGCTTATCCACGGGCTGAGGTGTTGGTGCATGCCGATCCGCAGGAAGTGGTTCGGCAGCGGGGATGAGTAGGAGATCAAGGTAACTGTAACGGTTTCAAAACCGCGCCATTCCCGCGAAAGCGGCGAGCCTACGACTCGGAATCCAGGCTGGCGCAGGTAAATGCGCTCGTCATGCAAACCTGGATTCCCGCCTGCGCGGGAATGACGGTGGACTGGACGTAGGCTGGGACACACCCCAACTTATCGCAGGGATGAAGCCCAGCAGTGACGATCACGCAAACGTAATCTCGTCACCATCGACCACGCCGGTCACGGTCGACCCCGGCGCAAACTTGCCGCTCAGGATCAGTTGCGCCAACGGGTTTTCGATCCAGCGTTGAACGGCTCGTTTCAGCGGCCGCGCGCCGTAGACCGGGTCGTAACCCACGGCGATCAGCTTGTCCAACGCCTCGTCGCTCAAGTCCAGGTTCAACTCGCGCTCGGCCAGGCGTTTGCGCAGGCGGCCCAATTGAATCTGGGCGATGCCGGCAATCTGGTCACGGGCCAACGGCTCGAAAATCACCACTTCGTCGATACGGTTGATGAACTCTGGGCGGAAGTGGTTGCTCACCGCGTCCATCACCGCCGCACGCTGCGCTTCCTGGTCGCCGACCAATTCCTGAATCTGCGCGGAACCGAGGTTTGAGGTCATCACGATCACGGTGTTGCGAAAATCCACAGTGCGGCCGTGGCTGTCGGTTAGGCGGCCGTCTTCCAGCACTTGCAGCAGCACGTTGAACACATCCGGGTGCGCCTTCTCCACTTCGTCGAGCAGCACCACCGAGTAAGGTTTACGCCGCACGGCTTCGGTGAGGTAACCGCCCTCTTCGTAGCCGACGTAACCTGGCGGTGCGCCGATCAGGCGGGCAACCGAGTGCTTCTCCATAAACTCCGACATGTCGATGCGCACCAGTGCTTCTTCGGTGTCGAACAGGAACTCGGCCAAGGCTTTGCACAGCTCGGTTTTACCCACCCCGGTCGGGCCGAGGAACAGGAACGAACCGCTCGGCCGATCCGGGTCGGACAGGCCGGCACGGGAACGGCGCACGGCGCTGGCCACGGCGGTCACGGCTTCGTTCTGGCCGATCACACGTTGGTGCAGCAGGCTTTCCATTTTCAGCAGTTTGTCGCGCTCGCCTTCGAGCATTTTCGCCACGGGAATGCCGGTCCACTTCGAGACGACTTCGGCAATTTCCTCTTCGGTCACGCGGCTGCGCAGCAATTGGTTTTCGGTTTTGCCGTGCTGGTCGACCATCTGCAGGCTGCGTTCAAGATCAGGAATGATGCTGTATTGCAGCTTGGCCATTTGCTCCAGATCGCTGCGACGGCGCGCGGTTTCCAGCTCTTGCCGGGCTTGCTCGATTTTTTGCTGAATCTGCGCGGAGCCCTGTACTTCAGCTTTCTCCGACTTCCAGATTTCTTCCAGATCGGCGTATTCGCGCTCGAACTTGGCGATGTCTTCCTGCAATTTGTCGAGGCGTTTGAGCGCCGCGTCGTCGCTTTCCTTTTTCAGCGCTTCACGTTCAACTTTCAGTTGAATCAAGCGACGTTCCAGGCGGTCGAGCACCTCCGGCTTGGAGTCGATTTCCATACGGATGCGGCTGGCGGCCTCGTCCATCAGGTCGATGGCTTTGTCGGGCAGCTGGCGGTCGGTGATGTAGCGGTGGCTGAGTTTTACTGCAGCGATGATGGCGCCGTCGGTGATCGCCACTTTGTGGTGAACCTCGTAGCGCTCTTTCAGGCCACGCAAAATGGCGATGGTGTCTTCCTCGCTCGGCTCATCGACCAGCACTTTCTGGAAGCGACGCTCCAGCGCCGCGTCTTTTTCAATGAACTGGCGGTACTCGTTCAAGGTGGTGGCGCCCACGCAGTGCAGCTCGCCACGGGCCAGCGACGGTTTGAGCATGTTGCCGGCGTCCATAGCGCCTTCGGCCTTGCCGGCGCCGACCATGGTGTGCAGCTCGTCAATAAACAGAATGACGCGGCCTTCCTGTTTGGACAGTTCGTTGAGCACCGCTTTCAGGCGCTCTTCAAACTCGCCACGGAACTTGGCGCCGGCAATCAGCGCGCCCATGTCCAGCGACAGCAGGCGTTTGTCTTTAAGGCCGTCGGGCACTTCGCCGTTGACGATGCGCTGCGCCAAGCCTTCGGCGATGGCGGTTTTACCTACGCCGGGTTCGCCGATCAGCACGGGGTTGTTTTTGGTGCGGCGCTGCAACACTTGTATGGTGCGGCGAATTTCGTCGTCACGGCCGATCACCGGATCAAGCTTGCCTTCTTCAGCGCGCTTGGTGAGGTCGACAGTGTATTTGTCCAGTGCCTGACGCGACTCTTCCACGTTCGGGTCGTTGACCGCGTCGCCACCGCGCAGGTTGTTTACCGCGTTCTCAAGAGCCTTTTTGCTGACGCCCTGACCCAGCAGCAGCTTGCCGAGCTTGGTGTTTTCGTCCAACGCGGCGAGGAGCACCAGTTCGCTGGAAATGAACTGGTCGCCCTTCTGCTGCGACAGGCGATCGGCCTGATTGAGCAGGCGCGCCAGGTCTTGGGAGAGGTTAACGTCGCCCGTGGGGTTCTGGATTTTGGCCAGTTGATCGAGCTCTTTGGTCAGCGCCTGACGCAGGACATTTACGTCAAAACCGGTCTGCATCAGCAGCGATTTGATCGAGCCGCCTTGCTGTTCCAGTAAGGCCTGCATCAGGTGCAATGGCTCGATGGCGGCGTGGTCCATGCCCACGGCCAGAGACTGGGCGTCGGATAACGCCAATTGCAATTTGCTGGTTAAACGATCGATACGCATAGGTTTACCTTCCTTTAGAGGGCAGCCGGCGCAATGAACGCACCTGATAAAAAATGTCTGCCGGGATGCTCAAGTAAGTGAGGCCGATTGTTCGGGATTCAAGGTGCGCTGACGGCGAACGCGAACGAACGGGCCGACAAGGCGGCCGACCGGCATTTGAATTGACTGTAGTTGCAAGGACGGCGTGGCGCCGGGCTCAGCTCAGGGTGCGAGCCATACCAATGAGGCGAAACGGCCGGTGCGGGCGGCGCGGCGGTAGGAGAAAAAGCGTGAATCGCTGACGGTGCATAAGCCGCCACCGTACACCTCCGTTACGCCACGAGCGGCCAGGCGCAGGCGGGCGAGCTGATAAATGTCGGCAAGGTATTTCCCGGCATTGGCGCTCGGCACAAAGGCTTGTTCGGCTTCGGGCTGCACGGCCATAAACGCCTCGCGCACCTCGGCGCCCACTTCAAAGGCTTGCGGGCCGATGGCGGGGCCGAGCCAGACGAGTACGTCGCTTGGCGGTACGGCGAGCGAGTCAAGCGTGGCTTCCAGCACGCCGTTAACCAGCCCGCGCCAGCCGGCGTGTGCCGCCGCCACACGGGTGCCAGCGCGGTCGCAGAACAGCGCGGGCAGGCAATCGGCGGTCATCACCGTGCAGGCGATGCCGGGCGTGGCGGTCCAGCTGGCATCGGCTTCGGCTACCTGAGCGGGATCGGCAGCGGCCACGGCAACGCCATGCACTTGTTTCAGCCAGGCAGGCTGACAGTGCAGTTGGGCGATGAGGGAATGGCGGTTGGCAGCGACGGCGCCAGGGTCATCACCGACGTGGTCACCGAGATTAAAGCTGTCGAACGGGGCTTGGCTGACACCACCGGCGCGGGTGGTGACACAGGCTTTGACCTGCGCTGGCGCAGGCCAATCCGGCGTTAGCCACAGGGAAGTTTGCTCAGCCGACACCAATTCAGCCGACAAAAGCTTCGCGGTCCTGGCGCAGCAGTGACAGCAGCCAGACGAAGTCTTCCGGCAGTGGCGACTCCCACTTCATGCGCTGGCCCGATACCGGGTGAGTCAGCTCGAGGAAACGCGCGTGCAGGGCCTGGCGCGGGAATTCTTTCAACGCGAGCAGCATGGTCGGGTTAGCGGCTGGCGGAATACGGAAGCGGCCGCCGTACGCCGGGTCGCCCACCAACGGGAAGTTGATGTGCGCCATGTGTACGCGAATTTGGTGGGTGCGGCCGGTTTCGAGTTTGACCCGGGCGTGGGTGTGCGAGCGGAAGCGCTCCAGCACGCGGTAATGGCTGATGGCTTGTTTGCCGCCTTCCATTACAGCCATGCGCTGACGTTGCTGACCGTGGCGGCCGATCGGCGCGTCAATCTTGCCACCGGCGGTAATCACGCCAATGACGATGCATTCATAAATGCGGCTGACCGAACGTTTTTGCAGCTGGTCGACCAGTTGCGTTTGCGCCTGAATATTTTTCGCCACCACCATCAAGCCGGTAGTGTCTTTGTCCAGGCGATGGACGATGCCGGCGCGGGGCACATTAATAATGTCGGGCACATGGTGCAGCAGCGCATTGAGCAAGGTGCCGCTCTGGTGGCCCACGGCTGGGTGAACAACCAAACCCGCCGGCTTGTTGATGACCAGGATGTCGTCATCTTCGTAGACGATGTCCAGCTCGATGTCTTCGGCCACCCATTCGCCTTGTGCTTCCTGCTCGGCATTGAGCTCCAGGACGCTGCCGCCGTGCACGATGTCACGGGGGCGCACCACCTCGCCGTCCACCGTCAACAGGCCTTCTTTGATCCAGGCGGTAAGGCGCGAACGCGAGTGTTCACTGAAGAGTTGGGCGGCGACTTGGTCGAGGCGCTGGCCGCCCAATTCGGACGGAACCTCGGCGCGCATCTGGATGGCTAACTTATTAATTGGAGGAATGCTCGGTAACGGCGCGGCGTAGGCTTTGGTTTCGGCTACGCGCTTGTGGTTAAATACGGCGTCTTTGTCCCGGGGTAACCGGGGCGCTCATCATAACAGGACGGCTCTGCTCAAGACAGCCAGCCGTCACAGGGACGCAAGCCGCCATGCAAGTGAAACACCTGCTGCTGATCGCCATCCTCGCTCTCAACGTTGCCTGTTCTTCTAATGAAGTTGTAGACGAAAACCTGAGTGAGTCCGAGCTGTACCAGCAGGCACAGACCGATCTGGACAACAAGAGCTACACCAGCGCCGTCACAAAGCTGAAGGCATTGGAGTCCCGCTATCCGTTTGGCCGCTATGCCGAACAGGCGCAGTTGGAACTGATTTACGCCAACTACAAAAACGTTGAGCCGGAAGCCGCCAAGTCCGCCGCCGAGCGTTTTATCCGCCTGCATCCCCAACACCCGAACGTTGACTACGCCTATTACTTGAAAGGCTTGGCCTCGTTCGACCAGGACGTGGGCTTGCTGGCGCGCTTCCTGCCGCTGGACATGACCAAGCGCGACCCCGGCGCCGCCCGCGACTCCTTCAACGAGTTTGCCCAGCTCACCAGCCGCTTCCCCAACAGCCGTTACGCCCCCGACGCCAAGCAGCGCATGATTTACCTGCGCAACCTGCTGGCGGCCTATGAAGTACACGTGGGCCACTACTACCTGACGCGCCAGGCTTACGTAGCCGCCGCCAACCGCGGTCGTTATGTAGTTGAGAACTTCCAGGAAACCCCAGCCGTCGGCGATGGCCTGGCGATCATGACCGAGGCCTACCAGCGCCTGGCCCTGAACGACTTGGCTGACACCAGTCTGCAAACGCTGAAGCTCAACTACCCCGACCACCCGAGCCTGGTGGACGGCAAGTTCGTGCCCCAGGAAGACGAAGCGGACAACCGCAGTTGGCTGAGCAAAGCCACCCTGGGCCTGATCGAAAGCGACGCGCCGCTGCCACCAGGCGAAACCCGCGCCAGCCAAGACGTGATCAAGCAGTACCAGGATGCCGAACAGGAAATCCCGGAAGACTTGCTGCCGCCTGAAGACGAAAACAGCGAAGCCGAGGAAGAACACGAAGCGGAAGGCAACAACACCGACCGTTCCTGGTTCAGCTACATGACCTTTGGCGTGTTCGACTGAACAAGCAACGGGTTAATAAAGAGGAGGCTTAGGCCTCCTTTTTTGTTGCCCGCGTTTTTGCCGGCGTAGCTTCACAGCCGGAACTCACGGACACAACGCACACCGTGCCATTTCCCGGCTGTGCGGGCGCCACCAGCTTGGCTAAACTGCCAGCCTCACGAAACGAAGAGTCAATTATGGGACGCTTGTTAATCTGGATCGGTTTAATCTGTGCCGTGTACTGGCTGTGGCGCCGCGCAACGCGCCCCGCCCCGGCTAAACCGGGCCTTGAAGAAGCCGCGCCGATGGTGCGCTGCGCCCATTGCGGCGTGCACACGCCTCGCGTGAGCGCCGTCAACCAAGGCTCGCAGTGGTTCTGCAGTCAGGTCCACCTCGAGCAGGGCGCTACCCGCAGTGACCGGTGAAACTCTGACCCTGAGCAGCCTGCAAGGGCAGCGAATTCTCAAGATCTACCACCTGTACCGCGTCGCGATCGGCGTGCTGCTGGTGGTACTGATCTACAGCGAGCTGGATAACCAGCTGCTGCAAATGGCCAACGACAGCCTGTTCAAATACGGCAGCTGGTTGTACCTGATCCTCAACGCGCTCATTACTTTGGGCGTACGCCGACCGCAACACCTGGCGCAGGTGTTCAGCCTGAGCATGGTCGATGTAATCTTGCTGTCCGGCCTGTTCTACGCCGCAGGCGGCACGCCAAGCGGCATCGGCACCTTGCTCATCGTCGCGGTAGCCATTGCCAATATTCTGCTGCGTGGCCGCATCGGCCTGCTGATCGCAGCGGTTGCTGCAATCGGCATGATCTACCTGACCTTCTACCTGAGCCTGAGCAATCCAGCCGCATCAAGCCAGTACGTGCAAGCCGGGGCATTCGGCACGCTTTGCTTTGCAGCCGCTTTATTCGTCCAAGGCGTAACCCGCCGCCTGCAAGTCAGCGAAACCCTGGCCGAAAAGCGGGCGGCCGACGTTGCTAACCTCGAAGCCCTCAACGCCCTGATTCTGCAGCGCATGCGCACCGGCATTCTGGTGCTCGACGGTCAGCACCGCGTGCTCTTGGCAAACCAGGGCGCGCTCAGCCTGCTTGGCCGCGACGAGCTGGCCGGCAAAATCCTCGACCCCCACAGTCCCGAGCTGGTCAAACGCCTCCAGCATTGGCAGCGCAACCCACGTTGCGCCCCTCCAGCATGCAAGCCGTGAACGACGGCCCGGTGCTGCAGCCCAGTTTTGTCACCCTGCAGCGCGGCGAGAAACAAGACACGCTGGTGTTCCTCGACGACATCTCTCAAATCGCCCAACAGGCACAGCAACTCAAACTAGCCTCCCTCGGCCGCCTGACCGCCGGCATCGCCCATGAAATTCGTAACCCGCTGGGCGCCATCAGCCACGCCGCGCAGCTGCTGCAAGAATCCGAAGACCTCGATGGCCCCGACCTGCGCCTGGCGCAGATCATTCAGGACCATTCGCGGCGCATGAATCTGGTCATCGAAAACGTGCTGCAGCTGTCACGCCGGCGCCAGGCCGAGCCGCAGTTGCTCGATCTCAAATACTGGCTGCACCGCTTCGCCAGCGAGTTCCGCACCACCACCAGCGAAAGCCAGCTGCTGCATCTGGAAACGTCCGGCAGCACCATTCAGACGCGCATGGACCCCAACCAGCTCACCCAGGTGCTGACCAATCTGGTGGAAAACGGCTTGCGCCACAGTGCGATCAAAAACAAGCAAGGCCAGGTGTGGCTGAAACTGTTCCGCGACCCGGACAGCGACCTGCCGATTCTGGAAGTGCTGGACGACGGCGCCGGCGTTCCGGCCGAACATATGCAGAATATTTTCGAGCCCTTCTACACTACCGAAAACAAAGGCACGGGCCTCGGCCTGTACATTTCCCGCGAACTCTGTGAAAGCAACCAGGCCCGTCTGGACTACAAAACCCGCGATGCCGGCGGTGGCTGCTTCCGCATAACCTTCGCCCACCCGCGCAAATTGAGCTGACCATGACCGCCCGGCAAAAAGCCCTGATCGTCGACGACGAGCCCGATATCCGCGAGCTGCTGGAAATTACCCTCGGCCGCATGAAACTGGACACCCGCAGCGCGCGCAACGTCAAAGAAGCCCGCGAATGGCTGGCCCGCGAGCCGTTCGACCTATGCCTCACCGACATGCGCCTGCCCGACGGCACGGGGCTGGAACTGGTGCAGCACATTCTCCAGCGCCACCCGCAAGTGCCCGTGGCGATGATCACGGCTTACGGCAGTCTCGACACGGCGATCAACGCCCTCAAAGCCGGCGCCTTCGACTTCCTGACCAAACCAGTGGACCTAGGCCGCCTGCGCGAACTGGTCGCCACCGCCCTGCGAATTCGCAGCAACGACGGCGAGGAAGTGACCGTCGACAACCGCCTGCTCGGCGATTCGCCGCCCATGCGCGCCTTGCGCAAACAAATCTTCAAACTGGCGCGCAGCCAGGCGCCGGTTTACATCAGCGGCGAATCGGGCAGCGGTAAGGAACTGGTAGCGCGCCTGATCCACGAACAAGGCCCCCGCGCCGAACTGCCCTTCGTGCCCGTGAACTGCGGCGCGATTCCGTCCGAGCTGATGGAAAGCGAATTCTTCGGCCACAAAAAAGGCAGCTTCACCGGCGCCATCGAAGACAAACAAGGCCTGTTCCAGGCCGCCAACGGCGGCACCTTGTTCCTCGACGAAGTGGCCGACCTGCCGCTGGCCATGCAAGTGAAACTGCTGCGCGCCATTCAGGAAAAAGCCGTCCGCACCGTCGGCGGCCAGCAAGAAGTGGTGGTGGACGTGCGCATCCTCAGCGCCACCCACAAAGACCTCGCCGCCGAAGTGGCCGCCGGCCGTTTCCGCCAGGATTTGTACTACCGCCTGAACGTGATCGAGCTGCGGGTGCCGGCCCTGCGCGAGCGCCGCGAAGACATCGCCCAGCTGTGCGACGTGATGCTCAAGCGCCTCGCCGAGGGCACAGGCCTAGCCGCCGCCACCCTCGACCCCGACGCCCTGGAAAGGCTGAAAAACTACCGCTTCCCCGGCAACGTGCGCGAACTGGAAAACATGCTGGAACGCGCGTACACCCTGTGCGAAGACGACCGCATCCAAGCCAGCGACCTGCGCTTGGCCGACGCCAGTGGCTCCGGTGAAAACGGCGAGGCGAGCCTGGCGCAGATCGACAATATTGAGGACTACCTCGAAAACATCGAACGCAACCTGATCATGCAAGCGCTCGAAGAAACCCGCTGGAACCGCACCGCGGCGGCCCAGCGCCTAGGGGCTGACCTTCCGTTCCCTGCGCTACCGCCTGAAAAAGCTCGGCATCGACTGATCACAGCGCTTCGAGTCGACCCTGCGGCGCGTAAGGCGCGGGGTCGATGATGGGCGGGTTGCCCAGCATCAAATCCGTCAGCAACTGACAGGACGCCGGCGCCAGCACCAGCCCATTGCGGTAATGGCCGCAATTCAACCACAACCCCTCGAACCCCGGCACCGGCCCAATAAACGGAACGCCCTCCGGCGAACCCGGCCGCAACCCCGCCCAATGCCCCACCACCTCGGCGTCTGCCAAAGCCGGTAGCAACTCGATGGCCGACGCTTTCAAACTGGCGAGTGCCTCATCGGTAGGCGTCTTGTCGAAACCGCAATGCTCCAGCGTGCTGCCGACCAGAATGTGGCCGTCCTTGCGCGGAATGGCGTAACGCCCCTTAGCCAACACCATGCTCGGCAAAAAGTCGGCAGCGCACTTGAACAGGATCATCTGACCTTTTACCGGCACTACGGGCAGCGCAAGCCCCAGCGTGCCGAGCAATTCGCCACTCCAGGCGCCAGCCGTGAGCACTACACGCTCGGCATGGATGTCGCCTTCGGCGGTGTGCACGCCAACAATCTTGTCACCCTCGCGAATAAACCCGGTAACCGGCGTTTGCTCACGCAGCGTGACGTTGGGCATTTGCATCAGCGCGGCACGCAGCGCTTTGACCAAACGAGGATTCCTGACATTGGCAACGCCGCTCATGTGCACCGCGTGCTGATAGCCCGAACCGAGAACCGGAACGGCACCGTACACCTGGCTCATCGGCACCGACGCCAATGGCCGACCGAGCGCTCGCGCCCAGGCCAGCGCTTGGGCTTCGTCGTCAAGATCCAGCCAATACAGTCCGGTGACGAAGACCTCGGGATCAATGCCGGTTTGCTCCAGCAACTGATTGCCCAAACCTGGATAGAAGTCTTGAGACCAGTGGGCTAGCGCTGTTACGGCCGAGGTGTAGCGCCACGGGTAGAGGGGAGAAACGATGCCGCCGCCGGCCCAGGAGGATTCGGTGCCGGCGGTAGAGCGGTCTAGCAAAACCACGGATTGTCCCTGCTTCGCCAGATTGAACGCGGACATCAAACCGATTGCCCCGCCGCCTACCACAACAGTTCTACACGCCATCACTTCCCCACTTAGCCAGCAAGACATAAGCCGCGAAGAATGCGCAGTTTTAAAACTGACGGCAAGGTCAGCAATGCCGCATCCGACTGAAAGCTAACGGCGCCTAGCCGTATAAACCCAATAACTGACCGGACATCTCCTACATGTTTGTAGGAATTAACGAAGCTGAGAGGATCCGCTCACGAAACTCCAGAGGTCCGTTATGCGTCACTCCCGTGGATTCACTCTCGTCGAATTGCTTATGACACTGGTCGTGTTAGGGATCCTTATGAGCATGGCGATCCCAGCTTTTAACAGCATGGTCCAGAGCAACCGCACTCAAGCGGTGACTAATGAGCTGGATACTGCCATTCAACTCGCTCGCTCCGAAGCACTGAAACGACGCAAAAGCGTGATCATCTGCCGGAAAAACTCGAACTCAACAGCGTGCGAGGACGGTACGGATTGGTCCGGCGGCTGGCTCATCCGTCAAGTAAGTGGAGACATTCTGCGCATCTGGGACGCCACGCCCGATAGCGTGGTGTCTGGGCCTAACGCTGGCATTACCTTCCAGAGCAACGGACTGGGCAGCGGTGCGGCGACATTCAACGTCAACGTGACCAGTTGCAAAGACGGAAAAAGACGCGCCATCACCGTTGCGGTTACAGGCAACAGCACCCTTAGCCAAACAACGTGTACGCCATCATGAGACCTATGAGTTCGCGCCAAAAAGGCGCCACCCTGATTGAAGTGCTGGTAGCCATGATTGTTCTCGCCATTGGGCTACTGGGCATTGCAGGCATGCAAACCACCAGCGTGCAGGCAAACCAGAGCGCGGCCTATCGCTCGCAGGCAACGCTGCTAGCAGCCGATATCGTCGACCGCATGCGCGCCAACCGCACGGTCGCGCTTGCGGGCGACTACAACATCGCCAGTTTCCCCACGTCGTCGAGTTCAAACAGCGTTGCCGGCACACGTGTCCAAAAAGATCTGGCGCAATGGAAAAACCAACTGGCGCTCTCGCTGCCCGACGGTACCGCCACCATAGCTCTGGCGAGCAACGTGTTTACCGTCACCATTCAGTGGAATGACCGTCGAGGCCGCATCAAAGCTGCAGACGCGAATACCACCGGCGACCTTTCGCAATTCACCTACAGAGCAAGACTATGAGCGCACTCCGTTTAACCCCGCAAAAGGGGCTTTCGCTCATTGAGCTGCTTATCGCCATGGCCTTGAGCTTGCTCTTGATTGCAGGCGTGCTGCAGATATTTCTGTCCAGCAAGCAAACCTACGTCACCACCTCGGCGCTATCCCGCGTTCAGGAAAACGGGCGTTTTGCCTCGGAATTTCTAGCCTTTGATATCCGCAATGTCGGCTACAAGGGCGAGTGCGTGGCCCCCATCAAAAACCTGACGTCGCTGACCGATGACCGCTTTTTGCTTGATATGGGTTTGAAAGGCTGGGACAACTCGGAAACCACGCTGCCAACCTGGTTTACCGCGGCCGATCGGCTCGGTGGCACCGACATGATCCTCGTCAAGCATGCGGTAAATCCTTCGACGGCCATCATTGCCAACAACAACGTCACCGCCTCCTCAGGTACGACATTTACCCTGACACAGGCAAGCGGCATTGCTACGGGCACGCTGCTGGTGGCAGCAGACCCAATTGGCTGCGACCTCTTTCAGAACCAGAGCAACGCAACTGTCTCAGCCGTCAGCAAACCCACGGCGGGGACGTTTAGCCATAACTACAACAATGAAATGGAAATCCTGGCTTATCAAAGCGCGATTTATTTCATCAAAGCCGGCGGCACTGGCCAGCCACCTTCGCTGTGGAGAATCCGCTACAACGTTGGCACTACCGGAATGACCCCAGAACAACTGGTGGAAGGCGTGCAAGACATGCAAATCCAGTATGCGGTCGGCACCAATGGAGTGATAACCGGGGAATATGTTGACGCACAGAGCATCACTGATTGGTCGAAGGTGGTTTCGGTGCAATTTCACCTGCTAGTTGTCAGCAGTGACACTAACGTAGTGCCGCAGAACCAAGTCATTTCCTTTAAAGGCTCAAACGTGACGATCTCCAATCGCCGGTTTGCGCAAGTCTTTACCTCGACCTTAGGAATTCGGAATCGCCTGCCATGAACAAGTTTCCCAGAGCCCTTAATCGTGGCAAGCAGAAAGGCGCGGTGTTGATCGTTGCGCTGGTGATGCTCCTGCTGTTGACCATCATCGGTATCAGCAGTATGCGTGGTACCACCATGCAAGAACGTATGGCCGGCAACATGCGTGATCAAAGCCAGGCGTTCCAGGCGGCGGAGTCTGCGCTGCGTAAAGGTGAGGTCGCGATCCGTGGGAAAACGGTCTCCGAATTGCAAAACCTGACCACCTCCCCGACATGGACCAACTCGGATGCCATTACCGACCTGCCGACAGCGCCGAAGTATTTGATGACGCCCATTCCGGGGGTAAGCCTGATTAAAGCCGGCGAATCCTTGAAAAGTGGCACACCGATCGAGATGGCGGTAATGCGCGTGGAAGCCGAAGGTTATGGCGTAACGACCAATGACGACAACTCGGCTGGCTCAACCGTTAATTTGCGCTCCATATACATCAGAAGATAATTTCATTCGTTTACCGCGGAGCAGCATTATGGTCCTCCAGCCTTCGATTAAATCATTCAAACGCTTCAGCGCTTATTTCGTTGTAGCGCTGGCAATGTTTTCCAGCACAAACCAGGCGATTGCCGCAATTTCCCAGACTCCATTATTAGTTGGGGGCGGGAATGTGCCCGGGAGTTTGGCGCTCACGCCATCGGTGGAATATCCGACTATTCTGACGACGGCGAACATTGAAGACTACGCAAGCACGACGTTGTTCTCCGGTTATTTTGACTCCGGAAAATGCTACTCGTATACGCGGGTATCTTCCGAAACCAGCGAAAACGTAAGTCGCTTTGTTCCGCAAAGCACGACCACCGATAGAAACTGTACAGGCGCGAATAGTTGGAGCGGTAACTATTTGAACTGGGCGGTCACGCAAACGATTGACCCATTCCGGTCTGCGCTTACCGGCGGTTATCGTGTTGTTGATACCGAGACAATGACTGTACTTCAAAAGGCTCGAAATACCGGCCAGAGCACCAACCCCGAACGCACAGTCTTAAGGAATTTCGGCGACCCACTCGGCGAGCAGACTTTGAGAACGCGCATTCAGGGTTTGGGCAACAAGATGCAGTTTACTCTTGGTAGCGCGTGGGCTACTTGGTGCAAACCTCGGAAAAACGGTTGCGATAACACTAATAAAACTAACGCCACGTATGACGGGTCCACTATCGAACTTGGCGTCATCTATGAAGTTAACGCCCGTGTTGAAGTTTGCAAATCGACCATGCCAGAGGCTAACTGCGTTGCGTACGGAAGTAATTTTAAACCTGAAGGGTTGATTCAGGCTTATAATCGAAACTTGCGGTACAGCGTTTTCGGTTATCTGAACGACTCAGATCAAAATAGGGATGGGGGAGTACTACGTGCAGCACAAAAGTACGTCGGACCTAAAAACTTCGATGACACGAATAATACTAATAAGGAATGGGATCCAAACACCGGCATACTGGTGAAAAACCCGGATGGGGCTACCACTAGCATGGGTGTAGCCATTACCAATAGCGGTGTAATTAACTACATCAACAAGTTTGGCGAGTTAACCAATAACCAGCACAAAGGTATCGACCCTGTCAGCGAGCTCTATTACGCTGCCACTCGCTATTTCAAGGGTATGTCCGCTGTTCCTAGCTACTCTAGCTACGTCGCAGGAGCAGCAGAGAACGCTCGTTACGCTGATGAATTCCCGGTAATCTCTGATTGGACTGGCCTGGACCCTATCACCGCCTCTTGCCAGAAAAATGTGATCCTCGGTATTGGTGACACGAACGCGCATAAGGATAAAAACCTGCCGAGTGGCAGCAACAACACCAATACGACCAATGAGCCAACAAAGCCTGCGGCCGTCATTGCCGACACATCGGTTAATGTGGTGACTGCCGCAAACAGAGTTCAGGTGCTGGAAAGGAACGATACGAACAACCTGGATATGAAAGCGACCGGAAACTCGTTTAACGGTCTCGACAACTCTTCCTACATTGCCGCCCTCGCCTACGACTCCCACACTATGGACATTCGCCCGCCTCTTGCCGAAGGCGCTGCAGGCCCTCGAGCCTGGTCAGGAAAACAGACTATCTCCACCTACTGGGTCGATGTTCGGGAAGGTGCGGTGTTAAAGCCCCGCAACCTAAACCAGTACTGGCTAGCAGCAAAATACGGTGGTTTCACTGTTCCGAGCGACTATGGTGACCCGTACACCCGTACTGCTCGACTGCCTGACTCATGGTGGACAAAAACTGGCGAAGCTACGCTCTCCACCGGTGACAAACGCCCGACCAACTTCTTTGTGGCAAGCGACGCGACGAATATGGTGGAAAGCTTGAAGTCCGCTTTCGCCCAAATCGCAACCGAAGTACGTGGAACTACAACTTCGCTCGCCACTAACTCGACGCAACTGGAAACCGGGAGTGCGGTATTTCAGTCGCAGTTCGACAGTGCGAAATGGAGCGGCGACTTACTGATGAAAACCGTGAGCGAAACTGGTGTGGTTTCGGGCACACCAAGTTGGAACGCGGCCGCATTGCTAGACGCTCGGGCAGGCGTAACCGAGCGAAAAATATTTACCAGTAACACTCTGGCGGCCAGCGCTGACAGCCTGTATTCAACTTCGACAACGGGCGTCAATTTCGCCTGGGGCACACTGGATGTCGGTACTAAAACAGCTCTGAAAGCCACCGCCAGCGGTTCAGGAGTAGATGACTCCGTTGGCGAGGCCAGGGTCAACTTCCTTCGCGGCGACCGCAGCGAAGAACGTACCAGCGGTGCCGATACCACTCACCCGTTCCGCCAGAGAGACAGCCGACTGGGTGACATCGTTAACTCTGACCCCCAGTACATTGCCAAACAGGATTACGGATACAACCTGCTGCGTACCGCTGCCTGGGGCTCCGCAGGCAGCGCTTACCTAACCTATCGCGCCAGCGCGCCCTATCAAGCGCGCACCCCGCTAATTGTGGTCGGGGCGAACGACGGCATGCTCCACGGCTTCAGTGCCATAGCTGGGGCAGGCGGAGGTACTGAGCTGTTTGCCTATGTACCGCGAACTATTGCCGCCAGTCTCTATGAGCTGACAGACCCCAACTACACCCACCGTTACTACGTCGACGGCACTCCTACCGTTTCCGATGCTTATATCAACAATACCTGGAAATCGATCGTAGTCGGCACCACCGGAGCGGGAGGCCCAAGCGTCTTCGCGCTCGATGTGACCACCCCCGACAACATGGACAGTTCAAAAGTTCTTTGGGAGTTCACCGCACCAGATCTAGGCAGCACTATCCAACAGCCTGCTGTCGTCGCGCTGGCTAACGGTAAGTTTGGCGTGGTGGTGAGTAGCGGCTACTCAGACACGGCAGTTACCGCCGGCAAAGTTTGGATTCTCGATGCCGCTGATGGCTCGGTGATCAAGAAATTTTCGCTGCCTACTACAGGTTACCTGGGCGAACCGCTGGCCGTGGACATTAACAACGACCGAATGACGGACCGCATTTACGTCGGTGACACCCAAGGCAACCTTTGGCGCTTGGACGTGAACAGCGCCACTGTGGGCGATTGGGGCGCGCCTAGCTCTCTGGTTACCGGCGGCTCACCTATCCCATTGTTCACAGCCCGCGATACGAATGTGTCGACTCCTCGCGTGCAACCGATCACAGCGCCGCTCTCCGCTGCACTGAATACGGACGGCAACCCAATCATCCTGTTTGGCACTGGTAGCTTTTACCAAACCGGCGACAAAGATCTTTCTACCAACCAACGTATCGATAGCTTCTACGGCATCATTGATAGTGGAGCTCAGATTGCAAGCAATCGGTCAACGCTACAGGAGCAAACTATCCTGCAGCAGGTAACCGTAGGCGGCACGCTGCTTGGACGAATCTTGAGTAATACAACTATGGGGAGCAGCTCCAAGGGTTGGTATCTCGACCTTCTATGGAAGCGCTCAGGCATCCCCAACGACCCGACGGGCGAACGAGTGGTATCTCGGGCGGCGGTCCGTAGTGGCGTAGTGACGTTTGCCACCATGACCCCCTCCAGCGACGTATGCACAGGGGGAGCTACTAGCTGGATTATGTCTATAGATTTGTTTAGCGGTGGCCGGCTGGCGTCTGATTATTTCGACATGAATGGCGATGGCAACCTGACCGCCGCCGATAGTTATACCGATCCGGTTACGGGACAGAAGATCCCCTATTCGGGGCGCTCAAATACAACCGAAGGCGCCATTAAAACTCCAACGTTCTTTAATGGCCCGTCTACCGACACCAGCGGCACCGGCAAAGACCTGATCTGCTTCGCTAGCTCTTCCGGCGCGATCCAGTGCAGCCCCGTTCCGTCTGGCACCCGAACATCTGACCGTGTTTCCTGGCGCGAAATTAGATAAGGATTGATATGAAACCAGTACTCAACCTGCACCGCCGCGCTCGGGAGCGCGGCTTTACTCTAATCGAGCTGATGGTAGTTGTAGCGGTTATTGCGATTATTTCGGCCGTTGCCTATCCGCAATATACCGAGCATGTGCGAAAGGCCAATCGGGCAGATGCTCAGTCAGCATTGGTGGAGTTGTCACAGTGGATGGAGCAGCAGTACACCGTTAAAGGCTTCTACTCTGCCACCGCTGCCGGCACGGATTACCCAACACTGCCTTTCAGCACTTCGCCTAAAGGTGGCTCAGCGGTTTACGACCTGACCCTTAGCGCTATCGGTAAGAACAGCTATACCCTGCAAGCCGCACCAGTTGCAGGAAAGGTAATGGCGAATGACAAATGCGCCAGCCTGACGCTGACCAACACAGGACTGAGAAGCCAGAGCGGCAGCGGTTGTCACCAGCGCCGATTGCTGGCGCCGGTAATCACCGCTGCAAAAAAACGCCCCGGCAAGCTGATTGTCGGGGCGTTTTATTTTATGCGAAAAGGCCGGTCAGACAGCCTTCAACCGCAACTCCTTCGGCATCGAAAACGTCACATTTTCCGGCCGCCCTTCCAGTTCCTCAGCGCCGGTAGCGCCCCACTCTCTTAACTTCTGCACCACGCCAAGCACCAGCACCTCAGGCGCCGAAGCCCCTGCGGTAATGCCGATGCGCGCTTTGCCTTCAAACCAGCCTTGCTGCAAATCCTCGGCGCCATCTATCAGGTAAGCCGGGGTGCCGAGCCGCTCGGAAAGCTCGCGCAGGCGGTTGGAGTTGGAGCTGTTGGGGCTGCCGACGACAAGCACCACGTCGCACTCGCTGGCGAGCTGTTTGACAGCGTCTTGGCGGTTTTGCGTGGCGTAGCAGATGTCGTCTTTGCGCGGGCCGCCGATGCTGGGGAAGCGGCTGCGCAGGGCGTCGATGACGCGGCTGGTGTCGTCCATCGACAGCGTGGTCTGGGTGACGAAGGCCAGGGTTTCGGGATTGCGCACTTGGAGGTTGGCGACGTCGGTTTCGTCTTCAACCAGGTAAATAGCGCCGCCATTACTGGCGTCGTATTGGCCCATGGTGCCTTCGACTTCCGGGTGGCCGGCGTGGCCGATGAGGATGCATTCGCGGCCGTCGCGGCTATAGCGGGCGACTTCGATGTGCACTTTGGTCACCAGCGGGCACGTGGCGTCGAATACTTTCAGGCCGCGCGATTCGGCTTCTTTGCGTACGGCTTGGGAAACGCCGTGGGCGCTGAAGATGACGATGACGTTGTCGGGCACCTGGTCCAGTTCTTCGACGAAGATGGCGCCGCGGGCGCGCAGGTCTTCGACGACGAATTTGTTGTGAACCACCTCGTGGCGAACGTAGATCGGCGGGCCGAAGACTTCGAGGGCGCGGTTGACGATTTCAATCGCGCGGTCAACGCCGGCGCAGAAGCCGCGCGGGTTGGCGAGTTTGATTTGCATGGCTACTTCTTGCATGGGGCTTCTCTCTTCCGCCCCGAGGGCAGGTGCCAGGTCACCGGCGGGTCAGGCCGGTTTGACCTCGATGATTTCGACTTGAAAGCTCAGGGTCTTGCCGGCCAGCGGGTGGTTGAAGTCGATGGTGACCTGGCTGTCATCAAAGGCTTTGACCACCCCAGGCAGTTCGGTGTTGGCGGCGTCGTTGAAGATCACCAGCAGGCCATCCGACAACTCCATGCCTTCGAACTGCGAACGCGGCATCACTTGCACGTTTTGCGGGTTGGGCTGGCCGAAGCCGTGCTCCGGTTCCACTTGCAGGGTGCGCTTGTCGCCAGCCTTGAGGCCGAACAAGGCGGCTTCGAAGCCGGGCAACAGGTTGCCGTCGCCCACTTTGAAGGTGGCCGGTTTCTTGTCGAAGGTGCTGTCGACCACGTCGCCGTTTTCCAGGTTCAGGGCGAAGTGCAGGGTGACTTGTTTGTCCGGGCCGATACGCAGGGCGTCGTCAGTCATGGGCGGGCTCTCCGGCTTTTTTGCTTTTGAACATGTCCAGGGCCAGCAACACGGCGCCGACCGAGATGGCGCTGTCGGCGATGTTGAAGGCCGGGAAGTACCAGCGGTTCTGCCAGTGCACGAGGATAAAGTCGATGACGTGGCCGAGCACGATCCGGTCGTACAGGTTGCCCAGCGCGCCGCCGAGCACCAGCGACAGGGCCACGGCGAGCAGGGTTTCTTCAGGTTTGAGGCGCTTGAGCCAGACCACCAGCGTGGCGCTGACGGCCACGGCGATCAGGGCAAACAACCAGCGCTGCCAGCCAGAGCTGTCGGCCAGGAAACTGAAGGCAGCGCCGGTGTTGTAGGCCAGCGTCCAGCTGAAGAGGTCGGGAATGACCACGATCTGCTGATACAGGCTCAGGCTGTTTTCGAAGTAGAGCTTGGTGGCCTGATCGAGGATCAGCACCACCAGGCTCAGCCACAGCCAGGACAACCGGCCAAGACGGGCGTTAGGCATAGTGACGAACCTCGCCAGCGCCGCTGATGTTGTCGACGCAACGACCGCAGATTTCGGGGTGCTCCGGATTCACGCCGACGTCTTCACGGCAGTGCCAGCAGCGCGCGCACTTGGCGTGAGCTGATTTCACCACTTTGAGTTTCAGGCCGGCGACCTCGGTCACCACGGCGTCAGCTGGCGCGCTGGTTAATGGCGCTACGGCAGCGGTCGAGGTGATCAACACGAAGCGCAATTCGTTGCTGAGTTTGCCCAGGTCGCTGACCAGCGCGTCTTCGGCGTACAGGGTCACTTCGGCTTGCAGGTTGCCGCCGATCGCTTTGGCGGCGCGCTGGTTTTCCATTTCCTTGTTCACGGCCACTTTCACGGCCATGACGCGCTCCCAGTAAGCGCGGTCCAGCTCGGAGCCATCCGGCAGTGCTGTGAGCCCTTCGTACCAAGTGTTGAGCATCACCGATTCGTTGCGCTCGCCCGGCAGGTATTCCCACAGCTCGTCGGCGGTGAACGCCAGGATCGGCGCGATCCAGCGCACCAGCGCTTCGGCGATGTGGAACAGCGCGGTCTGGCACGAACGGCGCGCCTGGCTGTCGCTGGCGGTCGTGTACTGGCGGTCTTTGATGATGTCCAGGTAGAAGCCGCCCAGCTCCTGCACGCAGAAGTTGTGCACCTTGGAGTAGACGTTCCAGAAACGGTACTCGCCGTAGTGTTCCTGCAACTCGTTTTGCAGCAGCAGGGCACGGTCTACAGCCCAACGGTCCAGCGCCAGCATGTCTTCGGCCGGCAGCAGATCGGTGGCCGGGTTGAAGCCACTGAGGTTGGAGAGCAGGAAGCGCGCGGTGTTGCGGATGCGGCGATAAGCATCGGCGCTACGTTGCAAAATCTGGTCAGAGACGGCCATTTCACCCGAGTAATCGGTGGCCGAAACCCACAGACGCATTATGTCGGCGCCCAGGGTGTCGTTGACCTTTTGCGGGGCGACGACGTTGCCCAGCGACTTGGACATTTTGCGGCCGTTTTCGTCGACGGTGAACCCGTGGGTCAGCAGTTCGCGGTACGGGGCGTGGTCGTCCAGCATGCAGCCGGTCAGCAACGAGGAATGGAACCAGCCGCGGTGTTGGTCGGAACCTTCCAAGTACAGGTCGGCGCGCGGGCCGGAAGCGTGGCCCATCGGGTGCGAACCCCGCAGCACGTGCCAGTGCGTAGTACCAGAGTCGAACCAGACGTCGAGGGTGTCGCTGATTTTGTCGTAATTGCCGGCTTCGTCGCCCAGCAGTTCAGTCGGGTCGAGTTTGAACCAGGCTTCGATGCCTTCGTGCTCGACGCGCTTGGCCACTTCTTCCATCAGCTCGACAGTGCGCGGGTGCAATTCACCCGTGGCTTTGTCGAGGAAGAAGGGGATGGGCACGCCCCAGTTGCGCTGACGCGAGATGCACCAGTCCGGGCGGTTGGCGATCATCGAATGCAGGCGCGCCTGGCCCCAGGCCGGTACGAACTGGGTGTCTTCGATGGCTTTAACCGCGCGTTGGCGCAGGGTGTTGCCGGTGTTGGGCTGTTTGTCCATGCCGACAAACCACTGCGCGGTGGCGCGATAGATCAGCGGGGACTTATGGCGCCAGCAGTGCATGTAGCTGTGGCTGATGGTTTCGGTGTGCATCAGCGCGCCCGCTTCGCTGAGTTTCTCAACGATGGCGGGGTTGGCTTTCCAGATGAACTGACCGCCGAAGAACGGCAGCGACTCAACGTACACGCCGTTGCTCTGCACGGGCGTGAGGATGTCGTCGTTGACCATGCCGTAGCGTTTGCAGGTCACGAAGTCGTCTTCGCCGTAGGCCGGGGCGGAGTGAACCACGCCGGTGCCAGCGCCCAACTCGACGTACTCGGCCAGGTATACCGGCGAGAGGCGGTCGTAGAACGGGTGACGGAAATTGATCAGCTCAAGCGCAGCGCCGGGCGCCGTGGCAATCACCGTGCCCTCTAGGCCGTAACGGGTCAGGCAGGCTTGCACCAGTTCTTCAGCCAGGATCAGCAGCTTGTCGCCGACATCGACCAGGGCGTAGATGAATTCGGGATGGACGTTGAGCGCCTGGTTGGCCGGGATGGTCCACGGGGTGGTGGTCCAGATGACGATGGCGGCGGGCTTGCTCAGCGCGGGCAGACCGAATGCAGCGGCCAGTTTGGCGTCGTCGGCAATCGGGAACGCGACGTCGATGGTCGAGGATTTTTTGTCCTGATATTCAACTTCGGCTTCAGCCAGGGCCGAGCCGCAATCGAAGCACCAGTTAACCGGCTTCAGACCTTTGAATACGAAACCGCCTTTGACCATTTCGGCCAGGGCGCGGATTTCGCCGGCTTCGTTGGCGAAGTCCATGGTTTTGTACGGGTTGGCCCAATCGCCCAACACGCCCAAACGAATGAACTCGGCTTTCTGCCCTTCTACCTGCTCGGCGGCATAGGCGCGGCACAGTTCGCGGGTTTTGTCGGCAGGCGGGTTTTTGCCGTGGGTGACTTCCACTTTGTGCTCGATGGGCAGGCCGTGGCAGTCCCAGCCAGGCACGTACGGCGCGTCGAACCCGGACAGGGTTTTCGAGCGCACGATCATGTCTTTGAGAATTTTGTTAACCGCGTGACCGATGTGAATGGTGCCGTTGGCATAGGGCGGGCCGTCGTGCAGCACGAACTTGGGCCGGTCCTTACCAATCTCACGCAGCTTCTGGTACAGGCCAATGCTGTCCCAGCGCTGCAGAATCTGCGGTTCGCGCTGTGGCAGGCCGGCCTTCATTGGGAAGGCGGTATCCGGAAGGTTTAGCGTGGCTTTGTAGTCGGTCATTTCAGGCTCTTCACTTAAGCGGTTGACCCTGCCAAAGGGCACGGGCGGCGGCGACATCCGCGTGTATCGCCGTCTTCAGCGCCTCCAGGGAGGCGAAACGCTGCTCATCGCGCAGCTTGTGGTGGAACGCCACCGTCAAACGTCGGCCATAGAGATCGCCGACAAAATCCAAAAGGTGCACTTCCAGGTGCGCACTGCCATCGCCTTGCACCGTGGGCCGCACGCCAATATTGGCGACGCCGGGCCAGGGTTTGCCGTCGAGCTCGACGGTTATCAAGTACACGCCTGTCAACGGCACACGACGCCGCTTGAGTTGTACGTTCGCCGTTGGCGTACCGAATTGGCGCGCCAGCTTCTGGCCGTGCAGCACGCGCCCGGAGATTTGAAACGGACGGCCCAACAGACGTTCAGCCAAGGCGAAATCGGCGGCTGCAAGCGACTCGCGAACCCGCGTACTGCTCACACGCAGCCCGTCGATTTCAACGGTGCTGGCCGCTTCCAGGGTGAACCCTTCAACCTGCGCGGCGGTTTGCAGAAAAGCGAAATCGCCGGCGCGGTCACAGCCGAAGCGGAAGTCATCGCCCACTTCGAGATGCTGCACGCCCAATCCTTCAAGCAGCACCGTCTGCACAAACTCGGCGGCGCTGAGTTCACGCAAACGGCGATTGAAAGACAGGCACAACACCCGATCAACCCCGGCTTCGGCGAACAAGACGAGCTTGTCCCGCAAACGCGTCAGGCGCGGTGGCGCGGTGTCGGGGCCGAAAAATTCACGGGGCTGTGGTTCGAAAATCACCACGCAACTGGGCACGCCCAATTCGTCCGCGCGCTCGCGCAGCCGCGCCAGGATGGCCTGGTGGCCACGGTGCACGCCGTCAAAATTGCCGATAGTGGCAACACAGCCTCGGTGTTGAGGCTGCAAGTTTTGAAGCCCTCGAACCAGCTGCATAGGACGCTTCTTGCTCACAAAGTGGGCGATTATACGCACACCCGACGCCGGACAACAGGCGACAGCGGATGCGGATGTACAGGCGAATAAATCTGCGTTTTACGTAGGGATTACGCCAGCGTACGGCGGGCGAAATCACGCAAACGGAAGCCCAACAGCAGCACGCCGAAATACGCGGCAATGCCACTGGCCACCAAAGCACCCAGACGAAGCAGGCGAATCAGCATGTCGCCCTGATCCCACGCGGGCATCCAGTGCATCACGGCAAGCAGCACAGCGGCCATCACCACCACGGCGACGACCAGCCGGATGAGAAACAGCGACCAGCCCGGCTGCGGCGTGAACAACTGCTGCTTGCGCAACTGCCAGAACAACAGGCCTGCATTCAGACAGGCCGCCAAGCCAATCGACAGCGCCAGCCCGGCGTGCGGGTAAGGCAAGGTGAAGAAGAACACCAGGTTCATCGCCTGAGTGGCTGCCAAGGTGACCAGCGCGATACGCACTGGCGTGGCGATGTTCTGCCGCGCATAGAAACCGGGCGCCAGCACTTTCACCAGAATGATGCCGAGCAGGCCCATCGAATAGGCGATAAGGGCGAACTGAGTCATTTGCGCATCGTGCGCGCTGAACTTTCCGTACTGAAACAGCGAAACGGTCAATGGCTCGGAAATAATGGCCAACGCCAGAGCGCACGGCAGCGCCAGTAAAAAGCACAGGCGCAGGCCCCAATCGAGCAAGCGCGAGTATTCCTCGGTGTTTTTGCTGGAGAAACTGCGTGATAGCGCCGGCAGCAAAATGGTGCCAAGCGCCACGCCCAATACGCCGGACGGCAGCTCCATCAAGCGGTCGGCGTAGTACATCCACGACACGGAACCGGCCACCAGAAAGGAGGCGAAAATGGTGTTGATGATCAGCGAAATCTGGCTGACCGATACGCCGAGAATGGCCGGCCCCATTTGCTTCATCACGCGCCACACACCTGCATCACGCAGGTTTAGGCGCGGCAGAACCAGCATGCCGATCTTTTTCAACGTGCGGCAGTTGATAAAGAAACTGCAGCAGACCGCCGACCAGCACCGCCCAACCGAGCGCCATGACCGGCGGGTTGAAATACGGGGTCAGGAACAGCGCGAACACGATCATGCTGATATTGAGCAGGGTCGGCACGAAAGCGGGTACGGAGAAGCGATTCCAGGTATTCAGAATCGCGCCGGCCAGGGAAGCCAGCGAGATCAGCAATATATAAGGAAAGGTCACCCGCAAGAGTGATGAGGTCAGCTCGAACTTTTCCGGCGAGTCGACAAAGCCTGGCGCCGTTACCCAGATAACCCAAGGGGCGGCGATCATGCCCAGCGCGGTGACGACCGCCAATACCAATGTCAGCAGCCCGGATACGTAGGCAATAAAGGTGCGGGTCGCTTCCTCGCCCTGCTGGGTTTTGTATTCCGCCAGAATCGGCACGAAGGCCTGCGAGAACGCACCCTCGGCAAAAATGCGGCGCAGCAGGTTGGGCAGTTTGAACGCAACGAAGAAGGCGTCTGTGGCCATGCCGGCGCCGAAAATACGCGCGACGATGGTGTCGCGAACAAAGCCCAGCACCCGGGACAACATGGTCATCGAGCTGACCGCAGCCAGCGACTTGAGTAAATTCATAACGCTCGTTCTACCGCATCAAGTAAGCTGCGCCACCGCAAATGTCGGCGCCGCCCTATGGGCCGCAAGGCAAAGGCGGCGAGTGTAGAACCGGCCGGCAAATAAATCACCCTTGCAGGGTGAGCACGCCCGTCGGACAGCGGGCCGATCCTTCACCCGCAACACTGAACCGCGCTTGACAAGCCTTCGACACATCGGCATGATTCGCGGCCTTATTTGTTTAGTCATTTCCTCAAAGTTTCAAGGAGCTCGACGGTGGCCAATACACCTTCTGCCAAAAAACGCGCTAAACAGGCTGAGAAGCGTCGTAGCCATAACGCCAGCCTGCGCTCCATGGTTCGTACCTACATCAAGAACGTGGTCAAGGCTATCGACGCCAAAGACCTCGAACTTGCACAAAAGGCTTACACCCTGGCTGTTCCTGTAATCGACCGTATGGCCGACAAAGGCATCATCCACAAGAACAAAGCAGCTCGTCATAAGAGCCGTCTGAACGGTCACATCAAGGATCTCAGCCAAGCCGCTGCTGCCTAAGTGTGATGCGTTGAAAAGACCGGCCTCAGGGCCGGTTTTTTATTGCCCGGGAAAACTTGGGCCGATAAAAAAGGCGAGCCTTGCGGTTCGCCTTTTCAGTTCAGGGCTGCTGCACCCAGGGCAGAATCGGAATGGCGGTCACCGCGTTTTGCGGACTGCCTTCGATTACGCGGTCGCTATAGACGAGGTAGACCAGCGTGTTGCGCTTCTTGTCGAAGAACCGCACTACCTGCATGGTCTTGAACACCAGCGAAGTGCGCTCTTTAAACACCTCTTCACCATCTTTCAAATTGTCAGGAACATGAATCGGCCCGACCTGACGGCAGGCAATCGACGCCTCGGCACGGTCTTCCGCCAACCCCAACCCACCTTTGACGCCGCCGGTTTTGGCGCGCGACAAGTAGCAAGTCACGCCTTCAACTTTCGGGTCATCAAACGCCTCGACGACGATTTTGTCGTTCGGCCCAACCCATTTGAATACCGTCGACACCTGGCCTATTTCTTCCGCCGATGCCACAAACGCCAAAGGCAGCAGTAACGTGCCCAACCATCCATTGATCATTCGCACCGCTCTCTCCCTCTCAGCCAAAGACGCAGCCGCCCAAAAGGCGCACTTACACCAGAATCAAGTTATCGCGATGGACCAACTCAGGTTCGTCCACATAACCCAGCAGACGCTCAATGGTATCAGAGGGCTGACCGACAATTTTCTGCGCCTCAGCCGCGCTGTAGTTCGCCAGACCGCGAGCGATTTCGCGACCCTGCGGATCGACACACACCACCATTTCGCCCCGACGGAAGTTGCCCTGCACACTTTTCACGCCAACCGGCAACAAGCTCTTGTGGCTTTCCAGCAGCGCTTTCACCGCGCCAGCATCGAGCTGCAGCGTACCGCGGGTTTGCAGATGCCCGGCGAGCCATTGCTTGCGTGCAGCGAGCAAACCGCGCTCAGGCGCCAGCAACGTACCGAGCCGCTCCCCCGCCTTCAGCCGCGCCAATACTTGCTCGATGGCGCCGCCGACAATAATGGTGTGCGCACCCGAGCGCGCCGCCAGCCGTGCGGCGCGCAGCATGGTCTGCATGCCGCCACGACCCAGCGCACCACCGACACCGCCGGCCACTGCATCCAATGCAGGATCATCGGCACGCGCTTCGAAAATCAGCTGAGCATCAGGATTATGGCGCGGGTCGGCGTCGAACATGCCGTCGCGGTCCGTGAGAATCACCAGCAGATCCGCTTCCACCAGGTTGGCGACCAGCGCCGCCAAGGTGTCGTTATCGCCAAAGCGGATTTCGTCGGTGACCACGGTGTCGTTTTCGTTGATGACCGGAATGGCCCCCAGATCAACCAGGGTACGCAGCGTACTTCGGGCGTTCAGGTAACGCTTGCGGTCAGACAGGTCGTCATGGGTCAGCAAGATTTGCGCGGTATGCCGGCCATGTTGCGCAAAGCTCGATTCCCAAGCCTGCACCAAGCCCATCTGCCCCACCGCCGCCGCCGCTTGCAGCTCATGAATAGCGCTCGGTCGCGACGCCCAGCCCAACCGGCTCATGCCGGCCGCCACCGCACCCGACGACACCAACACCAGCTCAACGCCAGCCTCACGCAAGGCCACCATCTGCTCGACCCACACCGCCATCGCACCGCGATCCAGGCCGCGCCCGTCAGCGGTCAACAGCGCACTACCGATCTTCACCACCCAGCGCTGAGCGCCAGTCACCTTGTCCCGCATGGTCATCCAACCTTGGCCAGAAGAGCGGCGCCGCGCCGCTCGTGCGAATTAGTCAGCACAACGCCGCTAATTAGCGGCGTTGTGGTTTACCTCAGTCTCGGACGTAGATGATCTCTGGACCATCATCGTCATCTTCCTCATCCCAGAAGCCGTCATCGTTATCGTCCGTACCGGCCACCTTGACGCCAGCGCGACGCAAGGCGCGCTTGTCGTCCAGGGCCTGCAGCTGCGCACGCGCTTCATCTTCGATGCGCTGATCAAGCTGTGCCAGCTCAGCAGCGTACTGTGGCTCTTCGGCGATACGCACGGAACGCTCTTCGAGGTAACGCATGATATCGAAGCAGAGCTTTTCTGTGCCTTCTTTACCAATCGCCGAAATCACATAAACCGGACCGGTCCACTGCAGACGATCAGTGATCTCCTTAATGCGAGCGTCTTGCTCTTCTTCAAGAATCTGGTCGGACTTGTTCAGCACCAACCAACGATCACGCTCAGCCAGCGACGGGCTGAATTTGCCCAACTCAGACACAATCGTTTCGGCTGCTTCGGCCGGATCGGAAAGGTCCAACGGCGCCATGTCGACGAGGTGCAGCAGCAAACGAGTGCGCGCCAAGTGCTTGAGGAAGCGAATGCCCAGGCCGGCGCCATCGGAAGCGCCTTCGATCAAGCCGGGAATGTCGGCAACCACGAAGCTCTTGTAGCGATCGACACTGACCACGCCCAGGTTTGGCACCAGCGTGGTGAACGGGTAGTCGGCCACCTTCGGCTTGGCGGCCGAAACCGAGCGAATAAAGGTACTTTTGCCGGCGTTCGGCAAGCCAAGCAGACCCACGTCTGCCAGCACTTTCAATTCCAGCTTGAGGTCGCGGGACTCGCCCGGCTTACCCAGGGTGGTCTGACGCGGCGCACGGTTGGTGCTGGATTTGAAACGGGTGTTGCCCAGACCATGCCAGCCGCCGTGGGCGACCATGATGCGCTGACCGTCTTTGGTCAGGTCACCGATGATTTCCTGGGTAGCGGCATCAATGATGGTGGTGCCGACCGGCACGCGCAGCACGGTATCTTCACCCTTGCGCCCGGTGCAGTCGGCGCTGCCGCCATTGGAGCCGCGCTCGGCGTCGAAACGCCGGGTGTAGCGGTAATCCACCAGGGTATTCAGGTTTTCGTCCGCGACCATGTACACGGAACCACCGTCGCCGCCATCGCCGCCGTTCGGTCCACCGTTCTCGATGAACTTCTCACGACGGAAGCTCATGCAGCCGTTACCACCATCACCTGCTTTTACAAAAATCGATACTTCATCGACGAATTTCATCGGCACGCCTCCCGCCGCAAAAGCGGGCTAGATAACACAAGGAACATAAGACTTTTGCAAAACCCAGCGAAACAGCTCCCGGTTTATTTTGCAAAAGCCTCAAGCTTTCAGAAACAAAAAAGCCCCGTCGCGAGACAGGGCTTTTCCAGCAACACCGCGATTAAGCCGCGATGACGCTCACGTAGCGACGACCGAAGGCGCCTTTAACTTCGAACTTGATCACGCCTTCGACTTTAGCGAACAGAGTGTGATCTTTACCCATGCCAACGCCGTAGCCAGCGTGGAATTGGGTACCGCGCTGACGCACGATGATGTTGCCTGCTTTGATAGCCTGGCCGCCATACATCTTCACGCCAAGGCGTTTAGATTCTGAGTCGCGACCGTTGCGGGTACTACCGCCAGCTTTTTTGTGTGCCATGAGTCAATACTCCTAATAAGGATTTGGGCCGAAAGAATTAGGCCGAAATACCAGTGATTTTGATCTCAGTGAACCACTGACGGTGGCCCTGACGCTTCATGTGGTGCTTGCGACGGCGGAACTTGATGATGGTCACTTTATCGTGGCGGCCTTGTGCAATCACTTCGGCTACAACTTTAGCGCCTTCAACAACCGGTGCGCCGATAGTCACGTCGTCACCATTGCCGATCAGCAGAACGCGATCGAAAGTAACGGGTTCGCCAGTGGCGATTTCGAGCTTTTCGATCTTGAGGTATTCACCTTCGGCGACTTTGTATTGCTTGCCACCGGTAACAATTACTGCGTACATAATTTTGCTCCGTTAATCCTGCTCACCCAGCGCTTTATAGGAATAGTCGTCGGCTGGCATGGCTGCTTGGGGCCGGAAGGACGCCCTTGCAATTGCGTAAGGCAGGTGCTGCCCAGGGAAGTTCAGGGGCCGCGATTGTACGCAAGGCTTTGGCCCCGCGCAAGCACCCGCAGCACTTGCCTTGACAGCCTTACACCTGCCCCCTAGCATGCCGCGCAACCTTCGAGGAGCACGTGTCACTGATGCAACCACAGGCCTTCTATAACGTGGTGGCGGACGATTTTACCGCCGTCGATGGCATTATCAGACGACAACTGGTCTCCCGCGTTCCTCTGGTAGAGAAAATAGGCGACTACATCATTTCCGCCGGCGGCAAGCGTTTGCGCCCGCTGCTGGTTCTGCTCTGCGGCAAAGCGCTGGGCGGCCAAGGTGATGATCTGCGTCTGTTGGCTGCCACCATCGAATTTCTTCACACCGCGACCCTGCTGCATGACGACGTTGTCGACATGTCGGGCATGCGCCGTGGCCGCTCGACCGCCAATGCGTTGTGGGGCAATGCGCCCAGCGTGCTGGTCGGCGACTTCCTTTATTCACGCTCGTTCGAAATGATGGTCGAGCTCGGTTCGCTACCGGTGATGCAGATTCTCTCACGCGCCACTCGCGTGATTGCCGAAGGCGAAGTGCTGCAGCTGTCGAAAGTGCGCGACGCCAGCACCACCGAAGAAACCTATATGGAAGTCATCCGCGGCAAAACCGCGATGCTCTTCGAGGCTTCGACCCACAGCGCCGCTGCCTTAATTGGCGCGACCGCTGAACAGTCCACCGCGCTGCAAGCGTTTGGCGACAACCTTGGTGTGGCGTTCCAGTTGGTAGACGACCTGCTCGACTACCGCGGCGACGCCGAAACCCTCGGCAAAAACGTGGGCGATGATCTGGCCGAGGGCAAACCGACGCTGCCGTTGATCTACACCATGCGCGAAGGCACCGCTGAGCAAGCCAGCTTGGTCCGCACCGCCATTCAGAAAGGCGGCCTGGAAGACCTGGAAAGTATCCGCGCGGCTGTCGAGGCGTCCGGTTCGCTGGATTACACCGCCAACCAGGCCCGTGACTACGCCGCTCGCGCCATCGCCTGCCTGGACGTGCTGCCAGCCAGCGAATACAAAGACGCGCTGATTGAGCTCAGCGAATTCGCTGTCGCCCGCACCCACTAATTTTCACGCAACCCCGAAAGCCCGGCCCAGCGCCGGGCTTTTTTATTGCCGACAATCGTGCAATACGAACCGGCACAAATTAGACCTTGCTATTATCTCAATAGGAATTATTCTCATCAAACCAAAGAAGGAGATGAGCCATGACCTATTTGATTGATGCTTGGCTAGACCGTCCGCACCCGTACCTGCGGATTCTGCACCGCGATACCGGGAAGGTTTGTGCCGTACTGGAAGAAGAAGCGCTGGACGAATTGCGCGAGCAGGGCGACCTGGATCTGTCCGGCCTGAGCTCCAGCGAGCCGACGGTACTCAAGGAGTTGGTACGCAACCTTTTCCTGTTCTGCTACCCGCGCGCTGCGCCCTTCTTCCGACCTGCACTGACCAGGAGCCCAGACCGTTGACGCACCTGCCCCGAAAAACAAAAGGCCGAGACATTCACTCTCGGCCTTTTGCGTTCTGGGCAACCTGCTCGCTTACCGCAAGCCGCCTACTCCAAAACCGTAACGAGCGACGGTGTAGCAAGGCAAAAACAGGGGAGCAAGCGGAGTTGGCTGTAGCCAATGAGCATTGAGAGTCTGTTTTTAACGCCGCTAAACCGAGCGCAGTAGGTTTTTACAGAATTTCCAGCAGCTCTACGTCAAACACCAAAACACTGTGCGGCGGGATGCTGCCAACAGCCTGGCCGCCATAGGCCAACTCGCTCGGTACGTACAGGCGCCATTTGCTGCCAGTGCCCATCAGTTGCAGCGCTTCGGTCCAGCCTGCAATCACGCCACCCACCGGAAACTCAGCCGGTTGGCCACGATCGTACGAGCTGTCGAACACCGAACCGTCAGTCAGCGTGCCGTGGTAGTGGGTACGCACGGTGCTGTCGCGGGTTGGCTTGGCGCCGTCGCCAGCGGTCAGCACTTCGTATTGCAGACCCGATTCCAGGGTCACGATGCCGGCGCGCTTGGCGTTCTCAGCCAGGGAACGCACGGCCTTCGCCAGCAGCGGCTTCAGCTTTGGCAGCTTGCTCGGCCTGCATGATTTCGCGGATCACTTTGAAGCTGGCCGACATGTCTTCCTGGCTAACGCGGCTGGCGTGGCCACGGAATGCGTCGGTCCAGACCAACCAGAATGGCGTCGAGGCTCACGCCCGGCGGCGGTTTGTCGCGCAGTTGGTCGCCCAGTTGGCGGCCGATGCCGTAGCTGACGCGGCTCTCATCGGTGGTGAAGGTATCGATATTCTGTTCGGACATGGCGCTAACTCCGCTGAGGCCAAAAAAGGTCGGCCAGCCTAGCACAGAAGCGTTGGCTGGCCGATGTGCAGCGAACCGCTCAGTGCTTGGTCAGCTTGTCCAGGTAACCCATGGCAAAGGCTGACACCACGAAGGTCATGTGAATGATCACGTACCACATCAAATATTCCGGCTCGATGTTCTTGGCATCCATAAACACCCGTAGCAGGTGAATGGAGGAAATGGCCACGATGGAGGCTGCCACTTTCATCTTCAGCGAGCTGAGAATCCATCTTGCCCAGCCAGTTGAGCTTCTCCTTGCCCTCGTCAATGTCGAGTTGGGAAACGAAGTTCTCGTAGCCCGAAATCATCACCATCACCAGCAAGCCGCCTACCAGCGCCATGTCGATCAACGACAGCAGCACGAGAATTAGCTCGGATTCTGCCAGGGCAAACACATTCGGCAGAACATGGAAAATTTCCTGGAAGAACTTCAGCGCCAACGCCAGCAACCCCAGCGACAAACCGAAATAGATCGGCGCCAGCAGCCAACGGGAGGCGTACATCGCGTTTTTCAATAATGCGTTCCATGGTCGCTCACAGCAGGTCGAAAGTGAGCGCGAGTATACCCAGCACACCTGACGAGACAAGGTGCGAACCGAGCGCAAAAAGTAACGGAATTGAACGGCCGAATCTTATCTACACGTTCTGTGGATAACATTGTGGACGGCCTTCGGATAGACGGCTCCAGCAAGCGCCACGTCGGGCTCCTACGGGAACGCTCAAAAGCTGAGCAAAGATGACTCTCTAAGTTTCCGGCCCGACTTGGTAATCGCCCAAGTGGCGGCCACGGTCAGCATTCACACGGCGTAATTCGGCTTGTAAATGCAGGCACCAGATAGCCGGTTCATCGCTCTCGCTGTAACCGAGCTCGGCGAGGTTTGCGGCAATTACTGCGAGCACCTCTTCAGCCACGTAGGGCCCGTGGAATGGGCCTTGCGTTTTAATCGCAGAAGGTTGGGAGGCGGCCATTCCAGCACCGCAAATGAGAACCCACAGCCCGTTTTCGCCTGCCAGCGGGCGGATCACGCATTCGATACGGGTGATCAGGCCAAGACAATGACGGGTGAGGCAGAGGCGGCGCGGCATCACGGCGGCCCTCTTGTGGTGTGGGGTCAGACTACACCTGGCCCGGCGGTTCAGGGAAGCCTGCGGGTTATCCCCGCCACTTGTGGATAACTCTGTGGATGGACCGTGGGGAAGCCGGCCCAGCCACCATCCGCTGTGGCCGGGCTCGAACTGCTCAATGACTGACCAGCCATCGGGCGATCATTCGATCATTTGACGTCGGCTTTTGACCCCGCTTTGCCGGTCAACACAGCGGCTGCTTCCGCTTCGACGCTCTTCTCCTCCTCTTCTTCGAGCCCCATTTCCGCAATTTCACGCAAGCGCTCCACTACCCGCGCATTCACGCTGCCTTCGGGGAACTCGCCGTTCTCGTCTGCCACGCCCACTGCCTCGCCAACTAAGAGCCCCAGCGCCTCGTCCACCTGCCGAACGGCGTACACGTTGAACAGCCCAGCACGCACGGCTTGCAGCACGCGTTCGTCGAGCATCAACGTGGCCACGTTGGCGTGCGGAATGATCGCGCCCTGCTCGCCCGTCAGCCCGCGCGCTTCACAGAGCCGGAAGAAGCCTTCGATTTTCTCGTTAACGCCGCCGACCGCCTGCACTTCGCCGAACTGGTTGATGGAGCCGGTGATCGCATAGCACTGCTTGAGCGGCGTGCGCGACAACGCGGAAATTAAGGTGCACACCTCGCCCAGCGAGGCGCTGTCGCCGTCCACGTAACCGTACCGACTGCTCCAGCGCGATGCTCGCGGAAATGGCCAGGGGGAATTCCTGGGCGTAGCGGCTGCCGAGGTAGCCGGTGAGAATCATCACGCCCTTGGAGTGAATCGGCTGACCGAGATTGACCTCGCGCTCGATGTCGACAATCCCGCTGTTGCCCGGATACACCGTGGCCGAAATACGCGCCGGCACACCAAAGGCCGAGTCGCCCACTTCCAGCACGGTGAGGCCGTTGCACTTGCCGACGGCCGCGCCGGCGGTGTCGATCAGAATGATGCCCGCCAACATGTCATCGAGAATCCGCGCCGAGACGCGCCCGGTGCGCGTGGCTCTGGCTTTCAGCGCGCGCTCGATATGGCCGGCGTCGGTGACCGTGTCGTTGGCGAGCTGGCGGATAAAGTCTGCCTCGCTAACCAACTGGAACAAGTCGCCAATGCGCGCCGATAGCCGCCCCTGATGCTCGGCCAGGCGCGCGCTGTAGGTCGCCAAGCGCGCCACCGCATCGGCGGTCAGCGGCGCCATACCCTCCTCCGAGGTGCGGGTTTTCAACAGCTGGGCAAACTGCTCGAGGCTGTCGTCGTGCAGGGGAATGTCTTCGTCGAAATCCACCAGTACGCGAAACATCTCTTGGAAGTCCGGGTCGTGGTCTTGCAGGGCGTAGTACAGCTGGCGGGAGCCGATGATCACCACTTTGATGTGCAGCGGAATCACTTGCGGCGTCAGCGTCACGGTGGCCAGGCGGCCCAGTTCACCGAGCGGCGATTCCATTTTCAATTTGCGCGCATGCAGGGCGCGCTTGAGCACGTCCCACACAAACGGCTCACCGAGCATCTTTTCGGCTTCCAGCACCAGAAAACCGCCGTTGGCCCGGTGCAAAGCGCCTGGGCGCAACTGGCGATAGCTGGTGTAGAGCGCACCTTGGTCGGTGCTGTATTCGATGCGGCCAAACAGGTTGTCGTAGGTGGGGTGCGACTCGAACACTACCGGCGCGCCGCCGCTGGCGTGATGGCCGACCACCAGGCTCGGGCGGTACTGCTCTTGCAGGAATTTGCGCGCCTCGGCGTCGACTTTATCCACATCCACCAACTGCTCGACCACGGTCTTCAGCAGGTTGACTTGCACTGCTTGCAAATAGGCGCAGACACCGGCGTTTTCCGCGTACTTCTCCGACAGCGGCCCCAGCAACGGCTGCAGGCCCAAGGTGATGGTTTCTTCATTGAGCTGGCGCAGTTGGTTGCTCGACTCACGCTTCCACTGCGGCAGACTGGCCAGCTCTTCGTTCAGGCGCTCTTCCAACGCCGAAATGTCGGCGTGATAACGCTCGCGTTCGGCTTCAGGCAGTTGCGCAAACTCGGCCTCGTCCAGCGCCTTGCCTTCCTTCATTGGGGTGAAGGCGATATTGGTGCTGTCGCGGTACAGGGCGATTTCTTTTTCCAGCGACAGCCGCTCAATCACATCCAACGCACGGTCGTAGCGCTGATTGAAGGCGCGGTCGATGGCGCTCTTTTTGCTGGTAGGCCGGGTGCTCAAACACGGCCGGAAAGGTGGCCATCAGGTTGTCGATCAGGCCTTCGATATCGGCGATGAACGCCGTGGCGGTGCCTGGCGGCAATTCAAGCGCGCGGGGCTCGCGGGTTTCATCGAAGTGGTTGACGTACACCCAGTCCGACGGCGTTTCCAAACGCTTGCCTTCAGCCTTGAGGTAACGCTTAACAAAGGAGAAGCGGCCGGTGCCCGGCTCGCCCATAACAAATACGTTGTAACCGGGGCGCGGCATGGCCACACCGAACTGCAATGCTTCTACCGCGCGTTCCTGGCCGAGTACGCCGCGAAACGGTTCCAGATCGTCGGTGATGGTGAATTTGAACTGACTAGCATCGAAGGGACGGGTTAGCGCGTCGGGCGCCAAGCGCAAGCCATTGGCAACGGGATCAGGCATCGAAAATCCTTAGTTCAGATGGGCAGTCATCGTTCGCGGCCATTCTGGCGCCGCCCGATTCTGTCTGGCAAGGCGTTCTTCCTTGACACCAACGCCCCGCCCTACAAAGCTCCGTGCACCGCGTTAGAAGAAGAACAACCACCTTGAAACGGACTTTATTCGCTCTGGCGTTAAGCCTCGCAGGTCTGGCCCATGCCGCCCCGACGCTGACGCCAGCAGCGCCTGCAAACGCTGGCGAACGATCCGTACTGGATTGCGCTCAACCACTATGAAACCGGCAAGCTCGGCGGCTGGCGCAGCTATGTGGATGACCCGCATTTCTTCCTCGCGCCCAACGGCGAGAGCCACCCGGACGCCGAGCTGGCCGCCACCCTGGCGGCTGTTTACGCCGCGCCCGACAACGGCGATAAACATGCGCAGTGCGTGTACCCGGCACGCACCCGGTGGCTGCGCGAGCAGTTGCAGCTCAACGACCTGCCGACGCCCAATTGCAGCGAATTTAACGCCTGGTTCAAAGACGTCGCCCCGCACAGCGCTGTGTTGATTTTTCCGGCGGCGTACCTCAACAGCCCGTCGTCCATGTTCGGCCACACCTTGCTGCGGATCGACCAGGCCGACATCGACAGCGACAACACTGCCCTGCTCAGTTACGCCCTGAACTTCGGCGCGTTTATCGAGGGCATGGACAACAGCATTCTCTATGCCTGGAAGGGCCTGATGGGCGGCTACCCCGGCCTGTTCGCGCTGGTGCCCTACCGGGAGAAACTCGCCGAATACCGCAGCCTGGAAAACCGTGATTTATGGGAATACCGGCTGAACCTGACGCCCACCGAAACCGCGCGCATGGTCGAGCATGTGTGGGAGCTCAAACAGATCCGCTTCGACTACTTTTTCTTCGACGAAAACTGCTCCTTCCGCTTGCTCGAACTGCTGGAAATCGCCCGCCCTGGGCTGGAGCTGACCGAGCAATTCCCGATCACCGCCATTCCGACCGACACCGTGCGAGCGGTAAAAAACGCCGGCCTAGTTAACAGCATCGACTATCGCCCTTCGCGAGAGCGTGAATTGCTGGAGCGCGCCAAGCCGCTGAGTAGCGACGAACAACACTGGGCCCTGAAAGTGGCCGATGACCCGGCGCAGCTGCAAAGCCCGGCATTCATGCAGCTGGCCATTGATCGCCAGGCCTTGATTCAGGACGCCGCCTTTCGCCTGCAACGCTACCGCAGCGCTAGCGGCGAGCGAGACAGCGGCAGTGCTCAACGCAGCTATGCCTTGTTGAAAAGCATCAACCGCAACCCGCCGCCGCCGCTGACGGTCGACCGTCCCGGCTTGCCGGAGCAGGGCCACGAGTCGCGAACCTGGCAATTGGGCGCCGGCAGCCGTGACGACCGCGCGTTCGCCGAATACGGCTTGCGCATGGCCTATCACGACCTCAACGACAACCTCTATGGATTTCCCCTTGGCGCGCAAATCGAAATTCTGCAACTCAAACTGCGCCAGTACGAAGGCAACCATTGGCAGCTGCAACGGCTCGACCTGGCTAACATCCGCTCGCTGACGCCGCGCAACGAGCTTTTGCAGCCGTGGTCCTGGCAAGTGGCGAGCGGGCTTGAGCGGGTGCTGGGAGAAGACGGCGACGAGCGCCTGGTCCACCCACCTCAACGGTGGCGTGGGCGGCACCTGGGCGTTAACCGACGACACGCTGGGCTTTGCCCTCGGCACCGTGCGCATCGAGCACAACAGTGATTTTGCTGCCTTCGTGTCACCGGCCGCCGGCTTTAATACCGGGCTGCTGTGGAACAACCCGGTGGGCAACCTGAGCGTGGAAGCACGCGGGGACTACTTCGCCAATGGCGAGGTGCGGCGCAGCCTGAGCCTTAATCAGCAATGGGAAATATCGACGAATTTGGGCCTGCGCTTATCGGCCAAACGCGAATTCAGCCAGCTCGCCTCGCCTGAGAACGAAGTGAGCCTGGAAGTGAAGTGGTACCACTATTGAGCGTGGCGGCTGACGCTTGTTGGGCTTCGCTTCGCTCACCGAGCGCGGACCGACCCAACCTACGACTGATCCGTAGGTTGGGTCGGTCCGCGCTCGGTGAGCCAGCGAAGCCAACGGCGCCCCCGCTTCCACACAAGCTTTACGCCGTTTTGACGTTTTTCTCACAGAACCCCGCGCACACTCGCCCTACCCGTTGAGGAGAGTTCCCGTGCGCCCGTTCCTGTTGGTAATCCCCATTCTGGCGCTGCTCGGTGCCTGCCAAAGCAGCTACGACTATTTAGTCGGCCAGGGCTACCCCGAGCCGTTCGCCGCCGGATATTCCGACGGCTGCGGCAGTGGTCGTCAAGCGGCGGGCGCTATCAGTGGTGGCTTTAAAAAAGACGTGCCGCGCTACCTGAAAAGCGCGCAGTACGCGGAAGGCTGGACCGATGGTTTCCGCCAGTGCCAGGCCGAAGCCGAGAGCGCGCAGTTGCGTGCGTATGAGGAGCATCGCAACAGCGACCGCGACGAGAAGTGGGAGCACGACACCGACCAAGCCATGGCCAAGGCGATGCGCTCCCACTAACGCCTGTTGTTACAGGCGCATACCCACGTCGATGGCGCGGCGGGCCAGGTTAAGCACGGTCGTGCTCAGCAGCTCCAGCACCCAACGCAAAAACGCCACGGTCAGGTTGGCCGCAGACGGCAAGGGCCGGCCGAGGAAACGGAATATCTGCACGATCAGGCTGTTCAGCGAATCGCCAATGGCCGCGCACGCATTGGCGCCCGTAACCAATAGCCCAGCAATCTGGTCGAGCACCGTCATGGTCCCGGTAATTGCCGTGCCGGCGACCACACCGAGCGCCTTGCCGATCACGTACTGCATGGCCTGGGAAATCATCATCAGCGACGTCGCCGACAGCATCAGCACGCTGCCGTTGGCGTTTTTCAACCAAGCCTGCACATCGCGTTCCAGGGTCGTTTGCTGCACGCGGCGCAGCCCGCTCCAGGTCGCATCGCCAATGGTGGTGCGGTAGTTGCCGCATTTTGTGCGCGTCGAACGAAAACGAGCTGCCCCACGGAAGCTGACACACGGGACCGTCATCGGGCGCGTGGGCGAAGGGGAAGATGGGAATCATGCTGACCGGATCGGCCAAGTGGTACACGCGATGGATATTTTCCGAACCCAACTTGCTCGTCAGGTTACGGGCAAAACCAGCTACGCCCACGCGTGGCGCGCCGAAGGTGTACAGCCTGACGTTGCCAATGCCGGCCTGACTGAGGTGATCCGCCGCCAATGAGGCGAGCGCGCCGCCCAGGCTGTGCCCTACGCAGTGAATGGTGCTTGGCTTGCGCCCGCGCATAAAGCGGTCGAGGTCATCGCGAAACGATTTGAAGGTTTCGTTGAAACCGGCGTGCACCGGCCAGGCGCTTGGGCCCTGTTGCAGGCCGCAGTTGGCATCGGTGAGCCAATCCTGAGTGATGTCGGTACCGCGAAAGCCCAGCAGCACTTCGCCTTGTCGTGTGCCCAAGCCTTCAACGCCATAGGTGAAACCGGTGGTCTTGCGAATGATCGCGCCACTGGTGCCGGCAGACTGCTGCGCATTCTTGAAATCGAACAGGCCGCCCAAGCCCTCGGCCGAGGCGTAATCCTGCAGGGTTTCCGTCGACCCCATGCCTTTGGCGTAATACACGTGGAAGGCGACGCTGGCTGCTTGTTTAGGAGATAAAGAACTCAAACCTGATTCCCTTCTGGCTCTGAAACAATGAAGTCACTAATAGCCGAGCTACTAATGCCGTGATTATTTTTGCGGCACGCAAATACCGAAACTGCGAATTTCCGGATGGCCGACTGGCTCATCATTGAGGTCGCACACCAGATTCAGTGGCTGCCCTTTGAGTTCGCCGTTTTCGTCGTAGTTGTCCTTACCGTGCAACCAGCCTTTGTAGTCCTTGCCCTGATAAGACAGGCGCATCTTCTGCTCGATGACCGGCTGATGCGGCAAGCCGGCGGTTAGCGATTTGCCGGTAATAACCGGAAAGTGGAAACGCCCTTCGGCGTCGGTGACGGCGACCTTGCTGCCTTTTTCGTCCTTCCAGTGCCAGTCGTACTCCTGCGTCACTTCAACCCCTTGCACGGGTTTGCCATCAAGCAGAACGATGCCGTTGACCTCGGAAAACAAATACAGCGTCTTGGAAAATGCCATTGCGTGTCCCTGTACCAATAGTCCCAATAGAAGCATTGCCATAGAGGCTGCGATGCGACTCATGTGTAGATCCCTCTGTATCGCGCCAGGCGGCACGTAACCGCTTCTGACAGCAACCGCGCACAATCGATCCGGCCGCTTAGATAAGTGCGAAGTATATCCAAGGCCCGAAGCTGTTTGCGGCAGACCGATGAGCAGATCTCCAGAGTTGGATGTGCGTCATGGTTTTGCGACCTGCCCCCTGTATCGCCGTTTCCAGGGTTCGCGACCAAGGTCGCTCCTACATTAAAAAGGGAGCCCTCGCGGCTCCGTTTTTTTGTTCAACCCAACGCTTACTGCGCCAGTTTCTTGTGCCGTACCCGATGCGGCTGGGCGGCTGCGTCGCCGAGGCGTTTTTGCGGTCGGCTTCGTATTCGGTGTAGTTGCCTTCGAAGAACACCGCTTGCGAGTCGTCTTCGTACGCGAGGATGTGAGTCGCTACGCGGTCCAGGAACCACCGATCGTGAGAGATCACAATGGCAGCGCCGGGAAGTCGAGCAGTGCCTCTTCCAGCGAACGCAGGGTTTCCACGTCGAGGTCGTTGGACGGTTCGTCGAGCAGCAGCACGTTGGCGCCCTCTTTGAGCGTCAACGCCAGATGCAAGCGGCCACGCTCACCACCGGAAAGGTCTTTGACGAACTTCTGCTGGTCGCCGCCTTTGAAGTTGAAGCGACCCACATAGGTACGCGACGGTACTTCGTAGTTGCCGATCTTGATCATGTCCGGAGCCGTCGGAAACCATTTCCCACACGGTTTTGTTGCCGTCGAGGTCGTCGCGGCTCTGGTCGACGCAGGCCAGCTTCACGGTTTCGCCTACTTCGATGCTGCCCGAATCCGGCGTTTCCTTGCCCATGAGCATGCGGAACAGGGTCGACTTACCGGCACCGTTACCACCGATCACGCCGACGATGGCGCCTTTGGGCATGCTGAACGACAGGTTGTCGATCAGCGCGCGGTCGCCGTAGCCTTTGCTGACGTTGACGAAGTCGATGACCTTGTCGCCCAGGCGCGGGCCAGCGGGGATGTAGATTTCGTTGGTTTCGCTGCGCTTCTGGAATTCCTGCGATTGCATTTCTTCGAAGCGTTGCAGACGGGCCTTGGATTTCGACTGGCGGGCTTTGGCGCCTTTGCGCACCCACTCCAGTTCTTCTTTCATGGCCTTTTCATGAGCCGACTGCTGCTTGGACTCTTGCGCCAAGCGGTCGGACTTAGCCTCCAGCCAGCCGGAATAGTTGCCTTCGTACGGAATGCCGGCGCCGCGGTCGAGTTCCAGAATCCAGCCGGCGACGTTGTCGAGGAAGTAACGGTCGTGCGTGATCGCAACCACGGTGCCAGGGAAGTCGTGGAGGAAGTGCTCCAGCCAAGCCACCGAGTCGGCGTCCAGGTGGTTGGTCGGTTCGTCGAGCAGCAGCATGTCCGGCGCGGACAGCAGCAAGCGGCACAGGGCGACGCGACGTTTCTCACCACCGGAGAGATGAACGACTTTTGCGTCCCAGGCCGGCAGACGCAAGGCGTCGGCAGCCACTTCCAGCTGACGCTCGAGGTTGTGGCCGTCGGAGGCTTGCAGAATGGCTTCCAGCTTGCCTTGTTCCGCGGCAAGGGCGTCGAAGTCGGCGTCTGGCTCGGCGTAAGCGGCGTATACCTCGTCGAGGCGCGCTTGGGCGTTTTTGATCACGCTCACGGCTTCTTCGACGACTTCGCGGACGGTTTTTTCTGGGTCCAGCTGCGGCTCTTGCGGCGGGTAGCCAATGTTCAGGTCCGGCATCGCGCGGGCTTCGCCGTTAAATTCGGTGTCGACGCCCGCCATGATTTTTAGCAGCGTGGACTTACCCGAACCGTTGAGGCCGAGCACGCCGATTTTGGCGCCGGGGAAGAAAGAGAGAGAAATATTCTTAAGAATTTCCCGCTTCGGCGGCACTACTTTGCCCAGCCGATGCATGGTGTAGACGTATTGAGCCATGAGGAACCCAGCTTCTATGAGAGGTGTCTTGATAAGGGGAGGCACAAGCCGAAGGGCTTATGCGCAGCGATAAGTAGGTCAGCCTAGTCATCGCTTGGGCGCAGAGCCAAGTGCCTGCAAGGCAACCGGTCGAGCGGGCTCACGCGTGTGCCGCAAAGCTACCGTAATGTGCCGAACAGGGCAAACCGGCACTCGTCGGCATAGCTGGCACTTTGCCACACATGTAGGCATTCTTAGCCGTTTTGGACGACCTGCCGCCGTTGGCAGCCGTTAACCTGCTACATCTGTAGTAGCCGTCAGCGCAGGATTTTCGCCAGTGCCTCGATCTCTCACCCATAAGCGCGTCCCCGGCGATCCACTCGCCGCTTCCTTGCCGAATTCGGTAAAGGGCGCATTGGTGGCGCTCGTTGTGTTGATGCTGGGTCTGCTGTTCTGGCAGCTGTATCACGAGGTGCAACAGAGCACCGACAACCGTGAAAAGCGTGAGCATGAGTACAGCCAGCAGTTGGCTGAGCACATTGGGCTGAACATTAAACTGCGCGCCGACGCTGCCCTCGCGTTGCTGAGCCAGACCGCCGCACAGCCGCCTGCCCCCGAGCAAACCGGTGAGTTGTTGGACAACCTGCGGGCCATCTTTCCGTCGTTACAGAGCATCGTCTGGTTGGACGCCGACGGGCGTTCGCTGGCAGATACTCAGCCCAATGCCACCGACGCGGCGTTCATTGCCGCTCTGCACCAGCGCAATCAGGGCCAGTCCTATCAATACGTGTTCAGCCCGGTTGGCGAGGGAATGATCTACGCCTATTTGCACAAGGCTGACGACTCCGGCGACTGGGTGGTTCGTATTGGCTTGGAGCAAGTACGCCGTACGTTGGGCGAGCTGTACACCGGCGAGCACCGCTGGCAGCTGATCGACCATCAAAGCCACCGCGTCGTGGCGGAACACCCTATCCCCAGCGGCGGCGGTACGCAGCTGACTGGCCCGCTGCAAATAGCCGATTCCGTGCATCTGGTTCCCTTGCCCGGCACCGACTTGATGGTGCGCAGCCTGTTCGACCGCCAGCTCGGCTGGTCGGAACAATTGTCGGCGATCACCGGCAAGTTCCTGCTGTTTATGGCGTGCGCCTTCCTGGCCTTGCTGGCGCTGGTGCGGTTGCTGCGCGAACAGCGGCGCTTGCGGGAAATGACCACCGCCTCGCGGCGTGAGCTGCGCGACGCCGCGACCGCGCTTGGCGCCATTGAAGAACGCGTAGTGGTGACGGACGTGACCGGCCATGTGCGCTACCTGAACCCACAAGCGGCCGTGCTGTTTGGCATGAAAACGTATGAAGCGCGCGGCCGGCATTTGCTCGATCTGCTGCCAGGGCTGGACCCGGCGTTATTGACAGACGCTGAGCAGTTCGAGGACGGCAACCCCGAGTGGATTGAGCTGGAGCAGCACGACCAGGTGCGCGTGTTCAGCATCACCCGCAGCCTGTTCAAAGACGGCGAGGAACACAGCCAGCCAGGGCACGTGTGGGTGCTGCGCGATGCCACCGAGCAGCAGATGGCGCTGCACATTCTTGAAGACACGCGCCGCCGTTATCAGGACATTTTCGAAGGCAGCGGCGTGGCCCACTGCGTGCTCGACCTGGCCGATCTGCGCACCTATCTGCACATTCACAACATCAACAGCCTGAGCGAGTTCGACCACTGGCTGCAGACCTACCCTCATTTGCACGAGGAGCTGATTCAGCACCTGCATATCACCGAACTCAACCAAGTGGCGCAGCAACTCCTGGGCGTCGAGTCCACGCGCGAGCTGTGGGATCACTTGGTAGATGTGGGCCCCATCGTGCCGGAGAACGTGCGCTACCAATTGATTGGCGCGGTGCTGAGCAAGCAGCGGCAAATCGAGATGGAAAGCCAGATTCTTACGCCGCAAGGCCACGAGCGTCATCTGTGGTTGGTGCTGCGTCTGCCCGAGCAGAACGATGATTTCCATGCGGTGACGGTGAGCATGAGCGACATCACCGCGCGCAAACGCATCGAGCTGTCGCTGATTGAGCGCGAACGTTTCTGGTCGGATGTGGCGCGCGCTGTGCCCGATACGTTGTACGTGCACGACATGACTGACCGCCGCGTTCTGTTCAGCAATAACCGCCTCGGCCAGCAGTTGGGCTACAGCGGCAAAGAGCTGCGCGAAATGCCGGGGCATTTCTGGGAAGTGGTGTTGCACCCTGACGACGCCGAGCAATACGCGCGCATGCGCAGCCTGCAACAGGTGGTGGGCGACGGTCACTTGCTGCAATGCCACCTGCGCTGGCGCCACCGCGACGGCAGTTGGCATTGGTTCGATATTCGCGAACAAGCCCTGAGCCGCACACCCGAGGGTCGCGTGCATCGCCTGATCGGAGTGGCCAAAGATGTCACCGATCAGATCGAAGCCAGCGAGCTGATGCGCAACAACGAGCGACGTTATCGCTTACTGGCCGAGAACATCAGCGACGTTATCTTCACCACCGACAACAACCTGCAGCTCGACTACGTCAGCCCATCGGCGCTGGCCATGTTCGGCTATACGCCGGAATGGATTATCAGCAACGGCTTCCACCCGCTGGCGGCCAACCCGCGCCAGCTGGCCGATGTCGACCAGTTGCTGCTGCGGGTGCGCGCGGCATTAAGCGACCCGCAGCGCCTGCGCGACCTGCGTCAGCAATTGGCGACGCGGTTGTTTATGGTCGATTGCGTGCGCGCCGACGGCCACAAACTGCCCACCGAAATGCGCCTGACCTTGATGTGGGACCAGGACGGCCGCTTCGAAGGCATGCTCGGCGTGGGTCGCAATATCAGCCAGCAGCGCCGCGCCGAGAAAGATTTGCGCATGGCTGCCACGGTGTTCGAACACTCCACGGCAGCCATTCTGGTCACCGACCCGGCCGGCTATATCGTGCAGGTCAACGAAGCGTTTTGTCGGGTCAGCGGCTACACCAGCGCTCAGGTGCTCGACCAACAGCCGGGCATGTTGATGGCCGATGGGCAACAGACCAGCCACCAGGCGTACATCCTCAGTCAGCTCGGGCAGAACGGCAGTTGGGAAGGCGAGGTGTGGCTCAAACGTCGCAATCAGGAAAACTTCCCGGCCTGGGTGGGCATTACGGCGGTGCACGACGATGAAGGCGACCTGGTCAGCTACGTCAGCTTCTTTAGCGATATCAGTGAACGTAAAGCCAGCGAGCAACGCATTCACCGCCTGGCGTATTACGACGCGCTGACCAACCTGCCCAACCGCACGCTGTTCCAGGACCGTCTGCACACCGCCTTGCAGCATGCCGAGCGGCATCTGGAGTGGGTGGTGCTGATGTTCCTCGACCTCGACCGCTTCAAGCCCATCAACGACTCGCTCGGCCACGCCGCCGGCGACCGTATGCTCAAAGACGTGGCGCAGCGTCTGGCCGCCTGCGTGGAGGTCGAGGACACCGTCGCGCGTATGGGCGGTGACGAATTCACCTTGCTGCTGCGCGCACGCGACACCCGCGACGGCGCCCTCACCCGCGCCATTCACGTGGCCGAACAGATTTTGGCCAGCCTGTCGCAGCCGTTCATTCTTGAAGGGCGCGAGTTTTTCGTCACCGCCAGTATCGGCATTGCCCTCAGCCCGCAAGACGGCGACGAGCTGAGCCAATTGATGAAGAATGCCGACACCGCCATGTACCACGCCAAAGAGCGCGGCAAAAACAACTTCCAGTTTTATCAGGCCGCCATGAACGCCACGGCGCTGGAACGCCTGGAACTGGAAAGCGACCTGCGCCACGCCCTTGATCAGCAGCAATTCGTGCTCTATTACCAGCCGCAATTCAGCGCCAACGGCCAACGGCTTATTGGCGCGGAAGCGTTGTTGCGCTGGCAGCATCCGCACCGCGGCCTGGTGGCGCCGAATGAATTTATTCCGGTGCTCGAAGAACTGGGCCTGGTGGTCGACGTGGGCGACTGGGTGTTGGTGGAAGCCTGCCGACAAATGAACGCCTGGCATGCACAGGGCGTGAAGGTGCCGAAAGTGTCGGTCAACCTGTCGGCCCGGCAATTCGCCGAAGGCCAGCTCGGCCAACGCATCGCGCACATTCTGAAAACCAGTGGCTTGAGCCCGAGCTGCCTGGAGTTGGAGCTGACCGAAAGCATTCTGATGCGCGACGTGGAAGAAACCATGCAGGTGCTGGTGGGCTTCAAGCAGCTGGGGCTGAGCATTGCCGTGGACGACTTCGGCACCGGTTATTCCTCGCTCAATTACCTCAAGCAGTTCCCCATCGACGTGCTGAAAATCGACCGCAGTTTTGTCGATGGCCTGCCCAGCGGCGAGCAGGACGCGCAAATTGCCCGCGCCATTATCGCCATGGCCCACAGCCTCAACCTCGCGGTGATCGCCGAAGGCGTCGAAACCCAGGAACAGCTCGACTTCCTGCGCGAGCATGGCTGCGACGAAGTGCAGGGCTACCTGCTCGGCAAGCCCATGACCGCCCACCAACTGGCGGCACAGTTCAGCGGCAACGCACTGTTTATGCTGAGCTAAAGGTCTGCTGCGGGCTTGCCCGAAAATTTGAAAGCACAATGAGCCGCACTTGTCGGGCACATGACCGACCGTCATGTGCCTGTTTCCGACGTTTCCGGTAGAATCGCCCGCTTCCAATCTTCGGGCCAGCACAACCGCTGCTGGGCTAAGGTCAGGCAGTTTGGCCGACGACCGGAAGATCGTTAATGACCTTTACAGGAGTCCGCCATGTTTAGCCGTTCCACGACTATCGCCACCTACGACGCCGAACTTTTTGCCGCCATGGAGCAAGAAGCTCAGCGCCAGGAAGAGCACATCGAGCTGATCGCCTCGGAGAACTACACCAGCCCGGCGGTGATGGAAGCGCAAGGTTCGGTGCTGACCAACAAGTACGCCGAAGGCTATCCGGGCAAGCGTTACTACGGTGGCTGCGAGTACGTGGATATCGTTGAGCAACTGGCTATCGACCGCGCCAAGGAGCTGTTCGGCGCCGACTACGCCAACGTGCAACCGCACGCGGGTTCGCAGGCCAACAGCGCCGTGTACCTGGCCCTGCTCAATGCAGGCGACACCATTCTGGGCATGAGCCTGGCCCACGGCGGCCACCTGACCCACGGTGCGTCGGTTAGCTCGTCGGGCAAGCTCTACAACGCCGTGCAGTACGGCATCGACGGCAACGGCTTGATCGACTACGACGAAGTCGAGCGCCTGGCCGTTGAGCACAAGCCAAAAATGATCGTGGCCGGCTTCTCGGCTTACTCGCAAATTCTCGACTTCGCTCGCTTCCGCGCCATCGCAGACAAAGTGGGCGCCTACCTGTTCGTGGACATGGCCCACGTCGCCGGCCTGGTTGCCGCTGGCGTTTACCCCAACCCGGTGCCGTTCGCTGACGTGGTCACCACCACGACGCACAAAACCCTGCGCGGCCCACGTGGCGGCTTGATCCTGGCCAAGGCCAACGCCGAAATCGAGAAGAAGCTGAACTCCGCCGTATTCCCGGGCGGCCAAGGCGGCCCGCTGGAGCACGTGATCGCCGCCAAAGCGATCTGCTTCAAAGAAGCGCTGCAACCGGAATTCAAAACCTACCAGCAGCAAGTGGTGAAAAACGCCAAAGCCATGGCCGGCGTGTTTATCGAGCGCGGTTTTGACGTGGTGTCTGGCGGCACTGAAAACCACCTGTTCTTGCTGTCGCTGATCAAGCAGGACATTTCCGGTAAAGACGCCGATGCCGCTCTGGGCAAAGCCTTTATCACCGTGAACAAGAACTCGGTGCCTAACGATCCACGCTCGCCGTTCGTGACCTCCGGTCTGCGCTTCGGGACCCCGGCCGTCACCACCCGTGGCTTCAAGGAAGCAGAATGCCGCGAGTTGGCCGGCTGGATCTGCGACATCCTGGCGGACCTGAACAACGAAGTGGTGATCGACGCCGTGCGTGAGAAGGTCAAAGCCATCTGCGCCAAGCTGCCGGTTTACGGCAAATAAGCTCAAGCGCTGCCTTTATTCACGAAGGCGCAGAAACGAAAAAGCCCGGCCAAGAGCCGGGCTTTTTTTATGCCTGCAGCGTGGCCTTAGAAGGCGACGCGGTAGTGCACGGTGTACGCCTCTACACCATCGTTCGGCTGGCTGATGCCGGCGTTCGAATAGTGAATGGCGCGCAGGCCCACTTCCTGGCCGGCGAAGCGCAGGCCAAAGCCCAGGCGGTCTTCGGATTGGAAAGAGGAACCGAGGTCGTTGGTTTCAAGTTCGGTGTTGGCGAACAGCGCCACGCCGATACCGGCTTCTACATACGGGCGAACGTTTTCGCCGGCGAACTCGTAAACGAACACCGGGGCGAACGACACACTGTGGTTGCTGGAGGTTTTATCACCATCCCAGTACGTGTAACCCGCATCCCAGTAGCCGGTCAGACGACCGACGTCGCTCTGCCACCAACTGGTGCCGAAATCGAACTGAGTACCCAAGCGGTAAACCATCGTCGAATCACCTGTTTGACCAATGGCCACGGTGACATCGGCGGCATGCGCGGAAAGGGACAAACCAAGGGAAAGGGCTGCAGACGCAACCAAGGAAATCAACTTCATCGCAACGTCCTTTGTATCAGGTTGATCACAGATATCTGCGTAACGGCTGAATTATAGAAATTTTGGCTATAAACGAAAGACTCAACCCGCATTAAACAGCATTGAAAACTCACCCATGTTCGTGGGAAACGGTTCCAGGTGCCGGTGACTCTACCGCCCTAGCGGCGCAACGCTGGCCTCTCTGCCAACTAGGAGCGGCAGTACCTGAATTAGGTTCGATAAATTTCCACTCGACCACAAACGGGTGGCGGAACCGGGGCGATCGGCAAGCAAATTCTGTTCGCTGAGCAGCCGTTGCAGCTGCCGAGCGACCGCCATGCCGGTGTCGATGAGGGTCACCGAGGGCGGTACCAATTCCAGCAATAAGGGTTTGATAAACGGGTAATGGGTACAGCCCAGAATCAACGTGTCACACCCTTGCGCCAGCAGCAGCTCGACGTAACTGCGCAGCAGCTCACGAGTGACTTCGCTGTGCAGCTCGCCCGCTTCAATCAATTCAACCAACCCCGGGCAGGGCCGCGTAATAACCCGTACGTCGCTGGCGAAACGGTCGAGCAAGGCGGCGAACTTGGCGCTCCGCAAGGTGCCGGTCGTGGCCAGCACACCGACCACGCCGCTTCGCGTTGCCGCCGCAGCCGGCTTCACGGCGGGCTCCATGCCGATGATGGGCAACTGCGGATATTGCTCGCGCAGCTCGTTGATGCCCGCCGCCGTGGCGGTATTGCACGCCACCACAAGCGCCTTGGCGCCCTGCTCCATTAAAAAGTCGGTGATGACGGCGCTGCGCTGACGGATGAACTCAGGCGTTTTCTCGCCGTAGGGAACGTGGCCGCTGTCAGCGACGTACAGCAAGGTTTCGTTAGGCAACAGGCGCTGAATCTCGCCCAGCACAGAGAGCCCGCCAACGCCCGAATCGAACACGCCGACCGGCGCCGACTTGCTCATGGGCGAGACCCGCACACCGCGCAGGCGGGGTCGCGTTTAACCCGTAGCTCGCGAAAACGCGAGCCCACGGCATCGATCAGCAACAGTCGACCCACCAGCGGCTCACCAAAGCCGGCGAGTAGCTTCAGGGCCTCGAGCGCTTGCAGCGAGCCCACCAGACCAACGAGCGGGCCGACGACGCCGGCTTCACTGCAAGTCAGCTCAGCCTCGCTGCCATGCCCGTATAGGCAGTGGTAGCAAGGACTGCTGGTCTGACGCGGATCGAACACCGACAACTGGCCCTCAAGACGGATCGCCGCGCCACTCACCAGCGGCTTCCCGGCCGCGACGCAGGCGGCGTTCACCGCTTCGCGCGTGCCGAAATTGTCGGAGCAGTCCAGCACCAGATCCACCGCTGCAACGGCCGCGCTCATGCTGTCGGCATCCAGCGCTCGGCGGTGTGCGTGCAGGCTCACGTGGGGATTGATCGCCCGCAATCGGGATTGCATGGAGTCGACTTTGCTCTGGCCGACGCTGGCGGTGTCGTGGGCAATCTGGCGTTGCAGGTTGGTGACGTCGACGGTATCGAAGTCTGCCAAATGCAGCTCTCCGACGCCCGCTGCCGCCAGGTAAAGCGCCACCGGCGAACCGAGGCCACCTAGCCCTACGATCAGCGCGCGGCTGTTTTTCAGCCGTAGCTGGCCGTCGATGTCGATCTGGCTGAGCAGAATCTGCCGGCTGTAGCGCAGCAGTTCTTCATCCGTAAGCGAGTCATGCATTGTCGTAACGCCCCAGGCTGATTCGTTCATGGCCGCCCAAATCGCGACGGCTTTCAATGGCATTAAAGCCTTGTGCTGCCAGCAGCTCACGGACGGCGGCAGCCTGGTCAAAACCGTGTTCCAACAACAGCCAGCCGCCGGCAACCAAATGCGCGGGGGCGTGCTGAATAATCAAGCGAATATCGTCCAGCCCATCCTGACCCGACACCAGCGCACTGGCCGGCTCGAAGCGCACGTCGCCCTCGTCCAGATGGTGGTCGTCGGCGCGTATATAAGGAGGGTTGCTGACGATCAGGGCGAAGCGCTGAGCAGCGACGGCGCTGAACCAGTGACTGTGGCGAAAGCCCGCATTGGTGAGTTTGAGGCGCAGCCGATTGCGCTCGGCCAACGCCACCGCTTCGGGCACGCGATCAACGCCCGTTACCGTCCAGCCCGGTCGTTCGGTCGCGAGGGCCAAGGCGATAGCGCCGGTACCCGTGCCTAGATCGAGCGCCGCGATAGGGTTATGCGGCAACAACTCAAGGGCGGTTTCAACCAGCAGTTCGGTATCGGGGCGAGGAATCAGGGTGTGCGGCGCTACTTCCAGGTCCAAGCTCCAGAAGCCTTGCTGGCCAAGAATGTAGGCGACGGGTTCGCCTTGCTGGCGGCGGGCAATGGCGGCGTGAAAGCGCTGCAATTGCTCAGCATCGAGTTCGCGCTCCGGCCACGTGCGCAAGTAACTGCGCGGCTTGCCCAGCGCTGCGGCAAGCAAAAGCTCGACGTCCAATTGCGCGGTGTCTGAGCCCGGCAACGTCACGCTGGCCAGCAGGTGCTGAATGCTTGAGGCGCCGCCTTGGCCACTCAACCGTCAGTCCCCCAGCGCGGCCAGTTGGTCGGCCTGGTATTCGCTGAGCAACGGTTCGATAACGGCGTCAACGCCACCGGCCAACACGTCGTCCAGGTTATAGAGCGTGAGGTTGATACGGTGATCTGTGACGCGCCCCTGGGGAAAGTTGTACGTACGGATGCGCTCGGAGCGATCACCCGAGCCAACGAGCAAGCGACGCGTGTCCGAGATTTCTTTGTGCGCCGCGGCTTCCTGTTGATCGTTGAGCTTGGCCGACAACCAGGCCATGGCCTTGGCGCGGTTCTTATGCTGCGACCGTTCTTCCTGGCACTCGACAACGATGCCGGACGGAAGGTGGGTAATGCGGATCGCCGAGTCGGTTTTGTTTACGTGCTGACCGCCCGCGCCGGAAGAACGGTACGTGTCGACGCGCAAGTCTGCCGGATTGATTTCGATCGCTTGCTGCTCATCCGGCTCCGGCAACACCGCGACGGTGCAAGCGGACGTATGAATGCGCCCCTGCGACTCGGTTTCCGGCACGCGCTGCACGCGATGCGCGCCGGATTCGAATTTGAGTTTGGCGTACACGTTGTCGCCTTCCACGCGAGCGATCACTTCTTTATAGCCGCCGTGCTCGCCGATGTTTTCCGACAAAATTTCCACCCGCCAGCCGCGTTTTTCGGCGTAACGCGAGTACATGCGAAACAGGTCGCCAGAAAAAATCGCCGCCTCGTCGCCGCCAGTGCCAGCGCGCACTTCGAGGAACACGTTGCGGCCGTCGTTAGGGTCTTTGGGCAAAAGCATGCGTTGCAGGCGGGCTTCCAGATCGGCCAGCAACTCTTTGCTGTCGGCCACTTCTTGCTCGGCCATTTCGCGCATGTCCGGGTCGCTGTCTTTGAGCAGCGCCTGGGCGCCCTGCATGTCGGCAGTGACTTTGCGGAATTCCTGCAACAGCTGCACCACCGGCTCGACCTCGGCGTACTCCTTGGAATACGCGCGGAACTTGCTCTGATCGCTGATCACCTCGGCGTCGCCCAGCAGCGCCGTCAGTTCTTCGTAGCGGTCGTGGATCATGTCCAGTTTATTCAGCAGTGACGCTTTCATTGCGGGGTTTTATCCGTGGTGCTCTCGTCGAGCGCAAAGAGTTCCTGGGCCACGGTCAACGCATCGATGCGCCCGTCAGCCGAGAGTTTTTTCAATTGCACGCTCGGCGCGTGCAGCAACTTATTGGTCAGGCCACGGGCCAGTTGCGCCAGCGCTTCTTCGGCCGAGGTGCCATTGGCGAGCAGACGCTGCGCCTTGGCCAGCTCGTCATCGCGCAGCCGTTCGGCTTGCTGGCGGTACGCCTTGAGCACATCGACGGCAGCCAATTCACGCAGACGCGACATGAAGTCGCTGGTGCCGACGGCGACCAATTCTTCAGCGGCCTGGGCAGCGCCTTGGCGGCTTTTGAGGTTTTCGGCGATTACATCGTGGAGGTCGTCGACGGTATAGAGGTACACGTCGTCCAGCTCGCCCACTTCGGGCTCGATGTCGCGCGGCACGGCGATGTCGACCATAAAGATCGGTTTGTGCTTGCGCTGCTTCAGCGCACTTTCCACCGCACCTTTGCCGAGAATCGGCAACTGGCTGGCGGTAGAGCTGATGACGATATCGCTGCTGATCAGCTCTTGAGGAATCTCCGACAGCAACACCGCGTGGGCGCCGAACTGCTCGGCCAGTTGACTGGCGCGCTCAAGGGTGCGGTTGGCCACTACAATGCGTTTCACGCCCTGCTCATATAAATGCCGGGCCACCAACGTAATGGTTTCGCCGGCACCGATTAGCAGGGCCTGACTGTTATTGAGGTTGCTGAAAATCTGCTTGGCCAGGCTGACGGCAGCGAAGGCCACGGACACCGGGTTCTCGCCAATGGCGGTGTCGGTGCGCACTTGTTTGGCGGTGCTAAAAGTGGCTTGAAACAGGCGCCCAAGCAGCGGGCCGACGGTGCCGGCTTCACGGGCAACGGCGTAGGCAGATTTCATCTGACCGAGGATCTGTGGCTCGCCGAGCACCATGGAATCAAGGCCCGAGGCCACGCGCATCATGTGCCGCACGGCAGAGTCATCCTGGTGCACATAGGCGCAGGCTCGCAGTTCGTCGAGGCTGAGGTTGTGGTAATCGGCCAGCCAGGCCAGCACGCTATCGGCGGTCAGGCTGTCTTGCTCGATGTACAACTCGCTGCGGTTACAGGTAGACAGAATGGCCGCCTCGCGGCTCGCGGTGCGCGCACACAATTGCTGCAATGCCTCAACCAACTGCTCCGGGGTGAACGCCACACGTTCGCGGACGTCCACCGAGGCGGTCTTGTGGTTGATACCGAGGGCAAGAAAGGTCATGCAGGGTCGCTGACAGAAACGGGAAGCCGCCAATTGTCCTACTTCACTAGAGTGAGAACAACCACCGCTCACTATTGTCCTAATAGCCGGTAGCCTGTCTCGCACAGCCAACCATAGATAGGCGCTTGCCCCATGGGTTTTGCCCCACGGCTTGTGTCATGATGCCCGCACCGCAGGTAAGTCGCCCTTTCCTATATATGAATAAATCGTTGCCATTGTTCGCCGCCGTCTTGTTTCTCGGGGGCTGCGCCAGCCTGAGCCCATCCAAGCAGGATGGCGTACCGCCGGTGGAAGACACCGCGCCGGTCGCCGTTGCCAAGCCTCAGGTGTACGGTTCGTTTAGCGAAGAAACGCTGCTTTCCTTGCTCACCGCCGAGCTTGCCGGGCAACGTAACCGCTTCGACATTGCCCTGGAAAATTACATTCAGCAGGCCAACGAAACCCAAGACGCCGCAGTCGCCGAGCGAGGGTTTCGCATCGCTGAGTACCTCGGCGCCGACGAACCCGCGCTGGAAATGTCGCTGATCTGGGCCAAGAACGCGCCAGAGAACCTTGAAGCGCAACGTGCCGCCGCCATTCAGTTGGCCCGCGCCGGCCGCTACGACGAATCCATGGTGTACATGGAAAAAGTGCTGCAAGGCCAAGGCGACACGCACTTCGATTTCCTTGCCCTCTCCGCTGCCGAAACCGATCCCGACACCCGCGCCGGCTTGCAACAAAGCTTCGACCGTCTGCTGGTGAAATACCCGGACAACGGTCAGCTGCTGTTCGGCAAAGCGCTGTTACTGCAGCAAGACGGACACCCCCGACGCCGCCCTTCAGTTGCTGGAAGATCAGAAAGCCGCGACCCATGACGTCGCCCCGCTGCTGCTACGCGCTCGCCTGCTGCAAAGCATGAAGCGCAGCGACGAAGCCATTCCGCTGTTGGAAAAAGGCATCAAGCAACACCCGGACGACAAGCGCCTGCGCTTGGCTTATGCGCGCCTTCTAGTCGAACAGAACCGCCTCGATGACGCCAAGGTCGAGTTCGCGTCCCTGGTTCAACAGTTTCCCGATGACGATGACCTGCGTTTCTCGCTTGCGTTGGTGTGCCTGGAAGCCGGGGCTTGGCAGGAAGCGATCGGCTATCTGCAGGACTTGGTTGAACGCGAGAGTCATGTTGACGCCGCGCACTTCAACCTCGGCCGCGCCTATGAAGAACTGAAAGACCCGAACAATGCCGTTCAGGAGTTCAGCCAAGTCGGCCCAGGTAACGATTATCTGCCGGCGCAGCTGCGTCAGGCCAACATTCTGTTCGACACCGGCCGCAGCAGCGAAGCCTCGAAGGTGCTCGCCGAAGCCCGCGAAACCCAGCCGGATTACGCCATTCAGCTGTACCTGATCGAAGCCGAAGCGCAGTCCAGCCGGCAGCATTACGACCAAGCCTGGGCGGTGATTCAGCGCGCACTAAAGCAGTACCCGGACGATCTCAACCTGCTTTACACCCGCTCGATGCTCGCCGAAAAGCGCAACGACCTGAAGCAGCTCGAAGCGGACCTGCGCACCATCCTCAGCCGCGAGCCGGACAACTCCATGGCGCTTAACGCGCTGGGCTACACGCTGGTCGACCGCACCACGCGCTATGCCGAAGGCCGAGACCTGATTCAAAAAGCCCACAAACTGAGCCCCGACGATCCGGCGATTCTCGACAGCCTGGGTTGGGCCAACTACCGCACCGGCAATCTCGACGAAGCTGAGCGCCTATTGCGTCAGGCGTTGGAGCGTTTCCCCGACGCCGAAGTGGCGGCACATTTGGGCGAAGTGCTGTGGGCCAACGGCAAGCAGTCCGAAGCTAAAAAAGTGTGGGCAGCGGCTCAAAAAGAACAGCCTGACAACTCCATCCTGCGCGAAACCCTGTTGCGCCTGACCGGTTCCGAGAAGCTTTAAATGCGTTTGCGCCACCTCATTGTTATCGGCCTGCTTGCCGCCCTCAGCGGCTGTGCCGGCCTCACCTCCCATGAATCGTTGGACGGCCAGGGCCACCCGGCCAAATGGCAGGCGCATAAAACGCGCACGGCTGCCCTGAACGGCTGGCAGATCAGCGGCAAGGTCGGGATACGCGCGCCAAAAGATTCAGGTAGCGGCACGCTGTTCTGGCTGCAGCGCCAAGATTATTTCGACATTCGCCTCTCCGGCCCACTGGGTCGCGGCGCCGCACGACTGACTGGCCACGCCGGCGACGTCACGCTGGAGGTAGCCAATCAGGGACGCTACCAAGCAGAAACGCCCGAGGCGCTGCTGGAAGAGCAACTCGGTTGGAAGCTGCCGATTTCACACCTGACCTGGTGGGTGCGCGGCCTTCCCGCGCCAGACAGCAAAAGCAGTCTCACGCTCGACAGCGAGAGCCACTTGCAACGTCTGAGTCAGGACGGTTGGCAGGTTGAGTACCTCAGCTATGCCGAGCAAAACGGTTATTGGCTGCCCGAGCGCATGAAGCTGCACGGCCGCGACCTCGACCTCACCCTGGTGATCAAGGACTGGCAACCGCGCCAGTTGGGCCAGTGATGCCGGCTGCTCGTTTGACCTTGCCGGCCCCGGCAAAACTCAACCTTATGCTGCACATCCTCGGCCGCCGCGCCGACGGCTACCACCAGTTGCAAACCCTGTTTCAGTTTCTCGACTACAGCGATGAGCTGACCTTCGCGCTGCGCGAAGACGGCGAGATTCGCCTGCACAGCGACATCGAAGGCGTCCCCCACGACAGCAACTTGATCGTCAAAGCCGCACGCCAACTGCAAAGCAAAAGCGCGTGCTCGCTGGGTGCCGATATCTGGCTGGAAAAACGTCTGCCCATGGGCGGCGGTATTGGCGGCGGCAGTTCCGATGCCGCCACTACATTGCTGGGCCTCAATCATATTTGGCAGCTCGGCTGGAGCCTCGACCAACTCGCCGAATTGGGCGTGAATCTGGGCGCCGATGTGCCCGTATTTGTGAAGGGTCATGCGGCATTTGCAGAAGGCGTTGGCGAGGTGCTGACCCCAGTGGAATTGGACGAAGCGTGGTTTCTGGTGGCGATACCGCAAGTATCTGTCAGCACAGCAGAAATTTTCTCAGACCCGGAGTTGACACGCGATACTCCCGCGATTACATTGTCGGCCGTTCTCGAGCGGGGCGGTCGTAATGACTGTCAGTCGGTGGTCGAGAGGCGTTACCCAGATGTTCGTAACGCTTTGATCTTGCTAAACAAATTTGTTTCAGTTAGATTAACCGGCACTGGTTGTTGTGTTTTTTGGGAGCTTCCCTAACAAAGCCGAAGCTGATAAAGTCGCGGCCCAACTTCCAGCCTCCCTGCCAGGGTTTGTTGCTAAAGGTTGTAACGTTTCGATGTTGCACCAGCGGTTACAAGCACTGTCCTGAGAAGCGGATGCTAAGCATCCAGTTGCACACTACAGGGGCGTCGCCAAGCGGTAAGGCAGCAGGTTTTGATCCTGCCATGCGTTGGTTCGAATCCAGCCGCCCCTGCCATTTTCTATACTCATCCAGGTATACCCTCAGCCGGCAGGTACTGCGCGTGTCCAAGATGATGGTCTTTACGGGGAATGCTAACCCCGATCTGGCGCGACGTATCGTACGTCAGCTGCATATCCCACTCGGCGATGCCTCCGTTGGAAAATTTTCCGATGGCGAAATCAGCATTGAAATCAACGAAAACGTTCGCGGTAAAGACGTCTTCCTGATCCAGCCGACATGCGCGCCAACCAACGATAACCTGATGGAACTGGTGGTAATGGCCGACGCCTTCCGCCGCTCCTCGGCTACTCGAATCACAGCCGTGATCCCCTACTTCGGTTACGCCCGCCAGGATCGCCGTCCGCGCTCCGCTCGCGTGGCAATCAGCGCCAAAGTGGTGGCTGACATGCTGACCGTCGTCGGTATCGACCGCGTTCTGACTGTTGATTTGCACGCCGACCAGATTCAGGGCTTCTTCGATATTCCGGTAGATAACATCTACGGTTCGCCAGTACTGGTGGACGACATCGAAGACCAACGTTTCGAAAATCTGATGATCGTGTCTCCGGACATTGGCGGTGTAGTGCGTGCTCGCGCTGTCGCCAAATCCTTGGGCGTGGATCTGGCCATCATCGACAAACGTCGTGAGAAGGCCAACCACTCCGAAGTGATGCACATCATTGGTGATGTTGAAGGCCGTACCTGCATCCTGGTGGATGACATGGTCGACACCGCTGGCACACTCTGCCACGCGGCAAAGGCTCTGAAAGAACACGGCGCTGCCAAGGTGTTTGCCTACGCAACGCACGCCGTTCTCTCCGGTCGCGCCATCGAGAACATCGAAAATTCCATGCTCGACGAACTGGTGGTGACCAACACCATCCCGTTGTCGGCAGCTGCTCAAGCCTGCAAACGTATCCGTCAATTGGATATCGCGCCGGTAGTCGCTGAGGCGGTACGCCGCATCAGCAATGAAGAATCGATCAGCGCGATGTTCCGCTAAGGGCTAATTCCCTGGCAGCATGACGCAGAACGAAAGTGCCCCGCCTCGTGCGGGGCTTTTTTGCCTCACCGCTTACCGTTGCCGGTCGCAAGCAACAGCGCGGTGAAGTTTATTTTGGAGATTCACCATGACTGATTTTGCCCTGAATGCTGAAGTGCGTTCCGACCTGGGGAAAGGTGCGAGCCGCCGCCTGCGTCGTCTCGCCGCCCAAATTCCTGCCGTAGTTTACGGTGGCGACAAAGCGCCTGTTTCCATCACCTTGCTGGCTAAAGAAATCGCCAAACTGCTGGAAAACGAAGCTGCCTACAGCCACGTCATCACCCTGACCGTTGGCGGCGCTGCTGAAACCGTAGTGATCAAAGCCCTGCAACGTCACCCGGCTAAAGGTCACGTGATGCACGCTGACTTCGTCCGCGTTGTTGCTGGCCAAAAACTGACCGTCCTCGTTCCATTGCACTTCATCAACCAGGAAACTGCAGTTGGCGTGAAGCAGCAAGGTGGCGAAGTTTCCCACACCGCTGCTGAAGTTGAAGTGTCCTGCGAGGCTAAAGACCTGCCGGAATTCATCAACGTCGACATGGCTAAAGTAGAAATCGGTCAGATCGTTCACCTGTCGGACCTGACTCTGCCAGCTGGCGTTGAACTGGTTGCTCTGGCACACGGCAAAGACTTGCCAGTTGCCAACATCCACGCTTCGCGCGTACCGAAAGAAGATGAAGCAGAAGGCGCAGCCGAGTAATTCTCGCCTCGTCTAAGGAAGGGCTCCTGTCGTGACTGCCGTACAACTGATCGTCGGCCTGGGTAATCCAGGCGCTGAATACGAACAGACCCGGCATAACGCAGGGGCCCTTTTTGTTGAGCGTCTCGCTGCGGCCCAACGGGTCAATCTGGTAGCAGAGCGCAAATTTTTCGGCCTGACGGCGCGTTTCAGCCATCAAGGTCACGATATTCGTCTGTTGATTCCCACTACCTATATGAACCGCAGCGGCCAGGCTGTTGCCGCCATGGCCGGTTTCTACCGCGTTCCGGTAGACGCCATTCTGGTAGCCCACGACGAACTCGACATGCCTCCCGGCGTCGCCAAATTCAAGCAAGGCGGCGGACACGGCGGGCACAACGGCTTGCGCGACATCATTGCGCAACTCGGCAATCAAAATACCTTTCACCGTTTGCGGCTTGGCATTGGCCACCCCGGTGAAGCCAGCAAGGTATCCGGCTTTGTACTGGGTCGTGCGCCTCGCGCCGAGCAGGACAAACTGGACGCCAGCATCGATTTTGCCCTCGGCGTGATGCCAGAGGTTTACGCCGGGGAATGGAACCGGGCGATGAAACTTCTGCACAGCCAAAAGGCTTGACCCTTCTTTTTAGCGAATTCACTTCCGCGAGGATTACACCATGGGATTTAACTGCGGCATCGTCGGCCTGCCCAACGTCGGCAAGTCCACCCTGTTCAACGCCCTGACCAAATCCGGTATCGCGGCGGAGAACTTCCTTTCTGCACCATCGAGCCGAACAGCGGCATCGTGCCCATGCCGGACCCGCGTCTCGACGCCCTGGCGGCCATCGTCAATCCCAAGCGCATCCTGCCGACCACAATGGAATTCGTCGACATCGCAGGCCTGGTAGCCGGCGCGTCCAAAGGTGAAGGCCTGGGCAACAAATTCCTCGCCAACATTCGCGAGACTGACGCCATTGCCCACGTGGTGCGTTGCTTCGAAGACGACAACGTTATCCACGTTTCCAACAGCGTCGACCCCAAGCGCGACATCGAAATCATCGACCTGGAACTGATCTTCGCCGACCTCGACAGCTGTGAAAAACAACTGCAGAAAGTCACCCGCAACGCCAAGGGCGGCGACAAAGACGCCGTGGCTCAGAAAGCCTTGCTGGAACAACTGATCAACCACTTCACCGAAGGCAAGCCGGCACGCAGCCTGATGAAGAACATGAGCAGCGAAGAAAAGCTGATCATCCGTGGCTTCCACCTGCTGACCACCAAGCCGGTGATGTACATCGCCAACGTCGCCGAAGACGGCTTCGAGAACAACCCGCTGCTCGACGTGGTCAAGACCATCGCCGACGAAGAAGGCGCGATCGTGGTACCTGTCTGCAACAAGATCGAAGCGGAAATTGCCGAGCTTGATGACGGCGAAGAAAAAGACATGTTCCTCGAAGCCCTCGGCCTCGAAGAGCCTGGTCTGAACCGCGTGATTCGTGCCGGCTACGAAATGCTGCACCTGCAAACCTACTTCACCGCCGGCGTTGAAGAAGTGCGCGCCTGGACCGTGCGCGTCGGTGCCACCGCACCGCAAGCCGCTGGCGTGATTCACACCGACTTCGAAAAAGGCTTTATCCGCGCCGAAGTCATCGCCTACGACGACTTCATCCAGTTCAAAGGCGAAGCTGGCGCGAAAGAAGCCGGTAAATGGCGCCTGGAAGGCAAGGAGTACATCGTTAAAGACGGTGACGTCATGCACTTCCGCTTCAACGTCTAATCCGCTGAACAAAACCTCTGGGGGCTCGCCTCAGAGGTTTTGTGTTCACTACGCGCGCCGGGTTGTTCCTTGCCGGCACCAAACGCCCCACTTCCCCTACTTCACCTTAAGCGTGGCAAATTCATTTTTTGCCGCACTCAATGCGCGAGTGAACTCACCGTTGGCATGTAAGGCCGCGACTATGGCTGCGCCCATGAGCTGCCCGGCTTGTACGTCGCTCTGCCAATGCGCGCCGCACACGACCCGACTGACGCCAAACTCATGCCCGCGCCGCAGCAGCGCAACCTGACGGGCAGGATTGATCTCGGCCAGCACCAAGGCAATTGCCCATCCGAACGAGGCATGCCCGGATGGATACGAGCCGGTAGTCGCCATCTTTTTATCACGCTCCGGCGTACACGAAGCCTCTTTGTAAACCACAAAGGGACGAACTCTTTGGTAGCCGTCTTTGGCAGTGCTTACCGCGTAATCTTGACTGTCCTGCAGCACTCCCTGCAAAAGCGCATACAGCTTTGGTGTATGCGCTTGGGAGATTTCCACGCCAAATGCCTCGCTAAATCCAGGCCCGAAATTTTCATAACTCGCATCGCGGCTGGCGAGCTCCACGCGTGCAGCGTCGCGCAATACACGTCCCGTTTCATAAGCGGCTTTGTCAGCCTGGAAAGCGACCGTGTTCTCCCCAGGCGGTGCGGGCAAGACGGCCAAGCTATCGGGCGCCGTTTCCGCGCTGAGGAATCCAGCCTGTTCGCTGGCTGATACGTTAAACGCCCAAAAAAGAGCGCTGAAAATGGCGGCGGATGTCATCAACGTAAACTTCATAAACTGCGTCCCAACTTAGCCGATTAGAAAAACGCCGCCGCCTGCGCGGCAGCTAACCCAGCTTGAACATCGCGTTGGCGATAAGCGCGATGCCCAGCATCAAACACCCGACGCGCTCGCTGCCTCGTCTGGCCGAACAGAAGTGCAGGTTCCAGGCCCAGACACCCAGCGGATTTCAACCCGGCGATTGGCCGTCCGCCCGCTCGTTGTTTCATCAGCGTTTACGGGCTGGCTGGCGGCGAGTCCCTGAATGGCCACGCACTCGTCAGCGATTCCCGCCATGCGCTGCAACCAGTCGCGCACAGCGGCGGCCCGGGCCAAAGACAGGCGCTGATTGACGTGCGCATCGCCCGATGCGTCGGTGTGGCCAGAGATCATGATCAGCCTGCCCGGCTGGGCCGCAAGGCGCGCCAACGCGCCAATAAGCGCTTTGGTCGAGTCGGGCCCCAGCTCAGCGCTGCCGGCCGCGAATATCGTCAGCGTCGCCACATGAGCAGAAACCGCCGGCGCATCTGCGGCCAGCGGAAAAACGCTGCTCAATTCATACCCGCTGCGCTGCCCAACCCAGACACTGCCCCACGCCCCTAACCCGAGGATGCAGAGCGCGCCAGCCAGTGCAAAAAACCGCGGCAGGCGCGAAGCCTCCGGTTGAAAGCGCATCGGCGACACACAGTCACGAACCGGCGGGGAAGGCGCCGCGAGCATCTGTCGCTGCCCACGGTGTATGGCGCTGCGCACCAATTGGCGCAGGCTGTGCAGCGCCACCACGGGAAGGCGCAGCTGGCTGTCCAGGCGCTCATGAAAATTGCCCAGTGCAGTTTCCAGCTCGGCCAGCAGCGGCAAGTCGTGGGCGTGAAAATTCCCAGCGCGCAGCGGCCCCTGCAACTGAGTGAACACCCAGGTAAAAATTTCCAGTTTCGCCTGACTGCCAGGGGGCCAGGCGCGCGCATCGTGCAGGCGCACCACGCCGTCCATCAGCGCCACACCTTCAATCGTCCCCGCGACACCGAAGCGCTGACTGCGCGCCAATGCCAAGCACGCCATCGTCTGAAGGTCGACACCGTTGCGTTGCAGCAACGCCGTGCATAACCGCTCAACCTCCGCCCAGTTCACATCAGGGCGCGCCGGATGGTTGAGCTTGTTCAGCTCCTCGCGCAGCCTGCCGAATTCGGCGCAGACATGAGGGTCGCCGCCCAGGCGCAACGCGATGTCCGAGAGCGTCGCGTCCACTTCTCTCATTGCACCGCCGCAAAGTGCTGCTTCAAATGCCGCAGCAACACCTTCCCTTCTGGCGCCAGCGCCGCACCAAAGGTGGCGTGCTGGCCCGATTTCAACCGCACATCCAAAGCGTAATCGAGATGCCCCGGCCGTGTGGCCGGCAGCAAACGCATGACCACGGTGTCCAGGCGCGGCTCGTACTTGATCAACATCGCCTGCAATCGCCCCACCATGGCATGCGCCGTGCCGGTCACGCCGTGTAGAACCCGTTCCAGATCCGGAACGCCATAATCGGCGAAAGCGAACGAGGCGTTGGTCCACAGGTATTTATTGTGATCGGGCCCTTTGACATGTTCGACGTAATTGAAATTGCGCACCGGCACGGTGTCGGGCCCGTAAGGCAAGCGACCTAATACGCGTGGCAAGGTCAGGCCGATATAACGGGCATCGTCGCTTTCGCGGAAAGACTTCCATTTGATGTATTCAGCGCGGTCAAAGTAGTTGCCGATATCCTTGATGGCGGCGACTTCTTCCATCGAATTTTTCCCAAAAAGGCTGGACCCACCGCCCCCACGAAAGGCATATGGGCCGCAGCCGAAACTTTGGAAATATTGCGCAGCAGGGCGATGTCTTGCGGGCTGCGATCGAACTCGTAGTCGGAAACAACCGCCGCTATCGGCTCACCGCCGGGCGTGTCGTATTCCTGAATGTAGCTATGCAGATAAAGGCCGCTTTGGGCGATTTCCGGTGCGTCTTCGAAGTCCTGAACCAAATGCTCTTTGCTGATATCCAGCAACTCGATACGCACGTTCTGACGAAAATCGGTTTGATCGACCAAGGACTTCACGCCCCGCCACGCCGATTCCACGCGCTGGAATTCTGGATGATGCAGGACCGCATCGAGCTGACGGCTGATTTTCTGATCAAGGGCGGCGATGTGTTCATCAAGCAATGTTCTATCGAGCCGCTCGACCTTTTGCGCAGCCTGTTCAAGCAAACGCATAAAGACATCGACCGCCGCCGTTACCCGTTCGTCGACGGAGACTTCGGACAACACATCATTATTCTGATACGGCTCCAATGCACCCAGGGACGAAACGGTGCTGAGATTGATCTTGCCGAATAAGTCGGCATATACGCTTCTATTTTCTGAGGACAGTACTTCAGCCCCCAGCGCAGAGGCGGGTGTATGTTCACGTGGCATTAGTTATTTCCTGAAAACTGACTAGTTAGTGAGCATCACTACTTAATGCGGATAACTCTAACCGCAGTTCGCCGCTCAACTGTTCGCTTTTAAGAATTTGTTCTAGCTCGTAGCGGAATGTCGCGTTATCCAGCAAGTTGGACTTCAAGTCGCGTAGCAGATTTCGCATCGCCAGCAAAGCGCGCAACTGCGGAATCTGCCGCGCCACCTGTTCAGGCTCAAAGTCTTTCATTTTCTGGAATACGAGCTGAACACTGGCTTCTTCGCCGCCAGATGACAGCGTATCGGCCACGGCGATGTTCAACCTGGGGCAATACTCGCCTAAAACCTGGTCGAAATTGTTTTTGTCGACATTGACTTTGCTTCGCTGCGAAAGCGCGCGCTGTTCTCTTCCATTGCTGAAATCGCCGAGCACCATCAATTTCAACGGCAGCTCAACATTTTTACTTGCGCCGCCAGTATGGAGATCAAGCCTTATATTAACCCTGGCTTTGGGGACTTCATCCTGAAAACTACTCATCATAGGAATTCGCTGTGCCGTTCACGCGCTTAATGAAACAGTTCATCAATGCAACCGCACTCAATGGACTCGTTCAAAAAACTTTGCCTACTTTTAAAAGTAATTGCTATACGAAAACATCAGGGAAGACGGAACCTACTTAAAGAAGCGAAAAAAGCCAGCAAACGTCCGCCCAACCACAAAACAAAAAATGAACGACAGGCCAAAAATTAAAAAAATTACAAACCTCATAACTACCGTAGTTGTTCTAATTTTCTCTACACCCATTCACTTTAAACTTCCCACACACAAAGAAGAGTTTCCCAACCCTAAAGATCCGTCTGACATTAATTAAACTGCTCCCTTGCCAGCGCCCGGGTATAAGCCCGAAGATGAGACCGATAAGCATCAGGCCTGGAGCGCCAATGAATTCGTCCACCCTGCCCCACGGCTCGCCACACGCGGCGGCCTTTGCCAGCGCCATCACCGCGCTGCTCGCCTCCGCCGCGAAATGGCCACACACACATGCCTGGGCCTGGTATCGGGTTAACGATCATTTGCACCTCAGCGGCCAGGGCGAACCGGGCGCTGACTGGCCGCCAAGCCTTTCGCCGGATCAACTCGATGAGTTCTGTGAGCGTCACCAATTGCAGCGCTGGGCCACTGGCAGCGGCGAAAGCGTGTTGGGCTGGCTGCTTGCGCCGCAACAGTGCGGTACCGACGATGCCGGCGCTCTTGCGGAGCTGGCCCAGCAGCTCGCGCTTCAAACCCAGGGCATCACGCTAGCTCGTGCACAACTGACCCAGCGCGTGCTGTATGAAATTACCTATCTGGCCACCTCCACACGCGAACGCTCCGAATTTTTGATGGGCGTGCACAAGCAACTGGCGAGCCTGATCGACGCGGAGAATTTTTACCTGGCGCTGTACGACAGCGACACGCGCAAGATCACCTACCCGTACTACGTCGATATCATCGACACCGAGGCCCTGGAGTCCGAGACCTACGAGTACTTGAAGCCGGACCATCTGTCGCTTACCGGCACGGTGCTCACCAGCGGCCAACCCCTACTAATCGACGCAGCGGGTATCTACGCTGCCGAAGCCGAAGGGCGTTTTTTTTGCGTCGGGCACAAGCCGGAATTCTGGATGGGCGCGCCGCTGAAGAACGCTTCTGACGAAGTTTTCGGCATGCTCGCCATGCAGGTTTACGAAAAATCGCGGGTCTACAACTCGGAAGACCGCGCATTGTTTCTCGTCGTGGTGCGTCATGTGGCCATGGCGCTGGATCGCATTCTTCACCGTGCCGACCTGGAGGAAACCGTTTCGCGGCGAACCCTGCAGCTGTCGGAGCTCAATCACACGCTGCGCCAGGAAGTGGCCGACCGAGAAAGGGCCGAACATCTTCAGAGCGCACTGTTTCAGATCACCGAATTGTCCAGTCAGCCTGGGGAAATGGTCGATCTGTTTCGCGGCCTACACAGCATCGTTGGCGAGCTGCTGTTCGCCCTCAACTTCTATATTGCGCAGTTCGACAGGCAGACCAACGAAGTCAGCTTTCCGTATTTCGTCGATGAACAACGCAGCGATCCGCCACCGTCGCGTCGCGGCCAGCGCGGCCTGACCGAGTACGTGATTCGGCAACGGCGCCCATGCCTGATCGACTACGACGAAGCCTCACGATTGATGGACATCGGCGAAATCGAGCGCAGCAAAGAACCAGTGCGCTCGCAGTCGTGGCTGGGCATCCCGCTGTTTGCCGACAACGAAGTACGCGGTGTACTGGTGGTGCAAAGTTACGAACCCAATGTGCGCTACACGCTCCGCGATCAGGAATTGCTGACCTTTGTATCGCGGCATATCGATACCGCGTTTTCCCGTCGCAACGCCGCCGAAGCGGTGCAGGCTGCCAACCTGCAACTGGAAGAACGCGTGCAAAGCCGAACTCGGGAACTCGACTTCGCCAACGCCAAGCTGCAACACGAAAACACCCATGACTCCCTGACCGGCCTGCCCAACCGCAGCCACTTGCAGCACCGGTTGAACCTCGCCTGGAATGACTTCCGCGACCACGGCAAACAGCTGGTGGTGATGTTTATCGACCTCGACCGTTTCAAGCTGATCAACGACAGCCTCGGCCACCACTTCGGCGACCTACTGCTCACCGAAGCCGCCTCCCGCCTGCGCGCCTGCCTGCGTGGCGGCGACCTGCTGGCGCGATTGGGCGGGGACGAGTTTGCCGTACTCGCTCCGGGCGCCCCGCTCGACGTCGCCATCGGTATTGCCGATCGCATCCTCACGGAATTTGACCTGCCGTTCGCCATCGACGGCCACACGCTGTTTTCCTCGTGCAGCATCGGCATCGTCAGCGCCGACCAGCAATTCCATCAGGAACCGGCAGACCTGCTGCGTGACGCCGACACGGCCATGTATCGGGTTAAAAATGCCGGGCGCGACAGCTTCGCCGTGTTCAACCAGGAACTGCGCCGCGAAGTGTCCGACCAAATGGAGCGCGAAGGCGCACTACGAAATGCACTAAAACGCAGCGATGAATTGGTGCCGTACTTCCAGCCCATCGTCAACGTTCGTACAGGTGAGTTGGTATCGCTGGAAGCATTGATTCACTGGCATCAGCCCGACGGCACCGTCATCGCACCCGGTTATTTCCTGCCCGCGCTTGAAGGCCTGCGCCTGATTGGCCGGCTGGACTTGTACATGCTCAACTGCGTGGCCGAAATTCTCGCCCAGCCGCAGCACGCCAACTGGCCGACCGTGCACGTGAACTGCTCCAGCTACAGCATCACCCGCCCCGAATTCGCCGAAGAAGTGCTGAGCCTGCTGGCCCGCCACAACATCGCCCCGGCGCGCATCTGCCTGGAACTCACCGAAGGCGCCCTGGTGGCCGAACCGGCGCAAGCGCGACTGACCATGCAGCAGTTATCCGAACAAGGCATGAGCGTGGTGCTCGACGACTTCGGCTCCGGTTTTTCGTCCCTGAGCTACGTGCATCAGTACCAATTCAGCGGCGTGAAAATCGACAAATCTTTCATCTTCGAACTTACCACCAGCTCACGCAGCCGCGCGATTGTGCGCGCCATCGTGCGCATGGCCGAGTCGTTGGGGTTATCGGTGGTAGCGGAAGGCGTAGAAGACGAAGCGACATTGCAGCTGTTACGCGAGATCGGCGCAGGGCAAGCGCAAGGCTACTTCTTCGCCAAACCTCTGGCCCTGGAACAGCTCACGCAAAACCCGCTCATGCAACCCAGCAGCATCGCCCAAAGCGACACCCACTAACTCTGTAAGCGCTTGATCATGCGTGCAAATTTACGGAAATTTCAGCTTGACAGCTAAGCCCCAGCCAAGAATAATGCGCGCCACTTGGCTACATAGCTCAGTTGGTTAGAGCATAGCATTCATAATGCTGGGGTCCGGGGTTCAAGTCCCTGTGTAGCCACCAAACAAAACAAAGGCTTACCTTCGGGTAGGCCTTTGTTGTTTCTGGCTTCTGATGATCTTTGGTCTGCCTCAGACAAATCGAAATTTTCTTAACTGCGAAACCTCTCGAAGGCATCAGCCGCGACAATAAGCTCGCTTCAATAAGCTCGCTTCTCCCTTTCTTAATCTGCGACCACTCAAGTTTGGGCGAGGAGCGGTTTAACTTCCTGCTCAATCTCTGTGCCAACCGCTGCAAAAGCGATGATCAATGCGTACTCGCCTTGCAGATTCATCCAGAACTGCGGTGACGTATCAAAATAGCGGCCTAAGCGAATCGCTATGTCTGCGGTCACTCCTCGCCTTTCGCGAACGATCTTAGAAACCGTTGTTGCTGGGACGTGCAAAGCACGAGCAACGGCGGTACGTGTGATGCCCAGCGGTTCGAGAAACTCCTTTCGCAGGATCTCCCCTGGATGGATAGGACGCATCCCGATGGCGACCATGTGAAATCTCCTGAGTGGCATTTGGCAGCTCTAGCCAAGCTGGCCGTTAGGGTACTTGTGACTACGTGGCTGCTGGCACGCATTAATGAATGCTCGCCGGCTTCCGTGCCAAACTCGGATGGTTCGCCCGACACAACTCCCCACTTCACGCAAAAAGGATTTCGCCGTGCAGTCCCGACTTGTTCAGATAACCGCCCTCCTCCTGTGCCTTGGTTTCGCCCAATCCACCCTCGCCAACACACCCTGTTCCGGCGCCAAAGGCGGCGTAGCGCGTTGCGATGGCGAGCTGTTTGTTTGTCGTGATGGTTCAATCAGTGGCTCGAAGAAGAATTGTGCGGCGTTGTACGGGATGAATTCTGCGCCGTTAAAGGCGGCGGGTGGGGAATGTCCGTGTGGTGGCGGGAAGTTGTGTGTCGGGCCGCGGGGGTGGGGAGTTTTGTGTGACGCCGTCGGGGAAGAAGAGTTATCGGCGTAAGTAGTCACGCGACCAATCCTTCGCTCCGCACTGGTCCAGGCATCCTATAATCGCGCGCGCTGGAAGCGGGCAGGCCTAATGCAGAACATCCTTTCGCAGGCGTTTCCCGAGTACGCGTTGTGGCTGATATTGGGGCGAACCAGGCCAGCAACTGAACATCAAAGTCCAGACGGCATCGAGCCAGACTAAATTTCGTTAAAGCGCGCCTTGAGGCGAGCGGAGAAAACATGAGAGACGATTTCGACGACATCCGCGCCGAGCGCGACCGCCCTGTCCGTTCCGGTAGCTCGACCCATAGCAATCCTCATGCAGGGCTGTGGAAGCAGATCGCGCTGGGGCTTGTCGTGGGGTGGGTGGTAATTGCGGTTTTAAGCGTGTTGGGTTGGACGGTGTTTGGACATCTAGCGTTGGGTACGTTGAAGTTTGGGGCGCCGTAGTCGAGGTGTTGATGGGCGGCTCAGGGGTTGAGCGAGGGCGACGGGGTTGGCACTAGATAGAAAATTTAAGAGCTCGAGGCTGAAGCCTCTCCTACAGGATCTGGTCCGGTGGGAGGGGCTTTGGGCTCGGGCTTTTTTGTTTTAGGGGGTGCGGCCGCCGTCGCTGTCGATGAAGCGGGCGATTTCGTCCAGGGCGGGGGCTTTGTAGCGCAGGGGGCGTGACAGCGCGGCGACGAGGCTGATATGACTGACGTTGTCGTAGTAGTGCTCGCTCACCGGCACGCCGGCTTCTCGCAGGCGCTTAGCCAGGCCGCCGGTGTTGCGTTTCGGGTTGACGAGGTCGTCTTTTTCCGCGGCCATCAATAACGCTGGCGGCGCGCTGGCGGTGACGTGGTTGATGGGTTGCGAGTCCGGCGGGCTGTTGGGGTGGAAGAACACGGGGCGCACGTCGGGGTTTTCGATGGGGAGAAAATCGTATGGGCCAGCCAGGCCGATCCAGCCGCGCATGTCGCTGGCGCTGAGGTTCACTTCGGCCAGCAGGCGCGGGTCGAGCGCGAGCATGGCGGCGTTGTAGCCGCCGGCGCTGTGGCCCATGACGAACATGTGTTCGGGATCGCCGCCATAAACGGCGATGTGCTGGTGTACCCAGGCGAAGGCGTGGGCGCCGTCTTTGAGGAAGTCGGGGTAGCGCACCTGCGGGTACAGGCGGTAGTCGGCGATGACTGCAACGTAGCCTTTGCTGGCCAGGGCTTCTCCGACGAAGCGGTAGTCGTTGCGCTCGCCGCTGTTCCAGCTGCCGCCGTAGAAGAACAGCACGACCGGCGTTGGGCCGGCTTTTTTGGCGGTGGGCACGTAGATGTCCAGGCGCTGACGGGGGTCGCTGCCGTAGGCAATGGCGCTGGTTTTGTTGTAGCTGTCGGTGGGGCTGATAGCGTTGAGCAGGCCCACGGGGGAGCAGGCGCTGAGGAAGGTGCTGAGGGCGAGGAAAAGCGGGGTGAGCAGTCGGCGCATAGAGGAAGTTGCTCTTGAGTTGGACTGCAGCAGGAGTGAACGCCTTGCCCTCTCCCCTAGCCCCTCTCCCCGCAGGCGGGAGAGGGGAAACAAGCAATGATTACGAGGACAAGTACGAAGACCGTGTCAGCCCCAAACGCAATGCGTCGAGGTTGGGTGCGTTCCCGTGGGCTGATCTTCGCGCTGGCGACTTTGTCGCGATAGTAGAGTCATCAGCTCCTCGGGCGACAGGTGCACGTAACGCAGCATGTCTTCGATGGTGTCGTGGGTTTCGATACCGGCGTGGTACGCGGTGCCATCCGGGTTCTGGTAGATGTTCACCGAGTCGGTGTCGCCGAACAGGTTGTGCATGTCGCCGAGAATTTCCTGGTAGGCGCCGACCAGGAAGATGCCGAGCAAGTAGTCTTCACCTTCGCGAACTTCGTGCACCGGCAGGCTGGTTTCGATGCTCTGCTCGTCGACGTATTGCTTGATTTTGCCGTCGGAGTCGCAGGTCAGGTCCTGCAGCACGGCGCGACGCAGCGGTTCTTCGCCGAGACGGTGCAGCGGCAGAATCGGCAACTACCTGCCCGATGGCCCAGGTGTCCGGCAGGCTCTGAAATACCGAGAAGTTGCAGATGTATTTGTCGGCAAGCTTGTCGTTGAGCTCGTCGAGCACTTGGCGGTGCGAGCGCTGGCGCGCTTTGAGGGAGTTGTGCAGGCGGCGGCACACGGCGAAGTAGCATTGTTCGGCCAGGGCTTTCTGGGTGAGGCTGATTTTGCCGTCGGCGTACTGGCTGGCCACGTCGCTCATGTAGTGGGTGGCGCGCCAGTAGGTTTCGGTGACCATTTCCAGGTCCGTCGGGCCCAGCAGGTCAACCAGCCATTGCACGGTTTCGGGCAAGGTTTCCTTGTCGTCGATGGCCGGCACTTCGTCGTTGTGTTTCTCTACGTCGGTCACTTGCACCACCAGCATGGCGTGGTGCGCGGTGAAGCGAGCGGCCGCTCTCCGAGAAGATGTGCGGGTGCGGCAGTTCCTGCGCGTCGCAGAATTCCTTGAGCATGCCAACCACGACGCCGGCGTAGTCGTCCATGTCGTAGTTGATGGAGCTGGCGTTGCGCGAGTGGGTGCCGTCGTAGTCCACGCCCAGACCGCCGCCGACGTCGATGTGGTCCACCGGCAGGCCGAGGCCGCGCAGTTCGCCGTAGTAGCGGATGGCTTCTTTGAAGCCGTGCTGGTAGTCGGCCAAGTTGGCGATTTGCGAGCCCATGTGGAAGTGCAGCAGGCGAATGCCTTGGTCCAGGTTGGCGGCACGGAAGCGCTCGACCACGGACAACAGTTGCGCCGCCGACAGGCCGAACTTGGATTTCTCGCCGCCGGTGTCTGCCCATTTGCTTGAGGCCAGCGACGACAGCCGAACGCGCAAACCTACCTGCGGCGCGACTTTAAGCTCGGCCGCTTCTTCGATCACCAGCTGAACTTCAGATTCTTTTTCGATGACGATGAAGACGTTGTGGCCGAGCTTCTGGCCCATCAGCGCCAGGCGGATGAATTCACGGTCTTTGTAGCCGTTGCACACGATGGTGCCGCCCTTCGGGGCCAGCGCCAGCACGGCCAGCAGCTCCGGCTTGGAGCCGGCTTCCAGGCCGATGGACACGTTCTGCGTGGCGATGATGTTTTCCACCACCGCTTCCTGCTGGTTGACCTTGATCGGGTACAGCGCGGTGTATTGGCTCTTGTATTCGAGGCGCGCGATGTTGGCGTCGAAGGCGCCGGTCAGCTGGCGCACGCGGTCTTGCAGAATGTCGGGGAAACGCACCAGCAGGGGCAGCGACAAGCCGCTCTGACGCAATTCTTCAACTTGCTCGAACAGGTCGATCGGCGCGCTGTTCGGGCCGCTGGGGCGCACTTCGACGCGGCCCGCTTCGTTGATGGCGAAATAGCCGGCGCCCCAATGGCGAATGCCGTAAACGCTGCGGCTGTCCGCAACGGTCCATTGGCTGCCGTCATCTTTACGTGTGCGTCGTACGGACATTCAGGTTCCCTTTTTGGAAGAATTCAAAAGCGCCGGGCAGCCCCGACTCGAGCAAGGTAAGCAGTGGACATGACGATTACTGAGGTGTTCAGCCGCATCGATGACGAACAAAGGCACAGCGAAAGTTTGGGAGGCGACGGATCAGCCGCCGGATTTCTTCGCTTTGGAAGCCTTGCTTGATCAACTCATCAAGCAGCAATTGCACGTGGTCGCCCTGGATTTCGATAACGCCGTCTTTCACCTGACCCGCCGCAACCGCAGCGCCGTTTAAGTTGGCTGGCCAATTCTTCAGCGGCTCTTCGGCCAGGGGCACGCCGGTGATCGCGGTTACCGTTTGCCGCCGCGACCTTTGGTTTCGCGGCGCACACGGGCGATGCCATCCCCGTCGGGAATGGCGGTCTGTTTGCAGATGCAGGCGCCCACCGGTTTGCTGCAGTCGGGGCAATGCCGGCCTGCATCGGTGGAAAACACCAAACCGCCCAGGGCGGAAAAGGACGAAGCTTTCTTGACCACCGGGTTGTCCTCGGTCAGGAAGGTCCAGCGCAGCGTTAGTAGGTGGACCTGAAAGCGACTGGCTGACGAGGTGTCAGCCGCGAAGCCCCACTCTGGCAGGGGCAGCGCACCTGGGCCGGGAGGCTCAGGCTTGAAAGGCGGCGCAGTGTACCGATAATTTTCGCTGTTGCTAATAGCCAATTTGCGCCATTAAACGCTGAATTCGCGACCTGCTGCGCCGCTGCGTAAAGTAACGCTTGAAGGCTTCCAGGGAATCGGGACAAAACGGCTGGTTTTCAGCGGCGACCAAGGCGGCTTCGATGGTGACGAAACGGGCCTCCAGCACCTCTTCCGGTTGCAGGCGCAACGGCGCATCCGACACGGCAGAAAACACCGCGCCCCAGAGACGATTGCCGGGCTGCTCGAAGAAAAATCGCCCGTGCTCACGCAGCGCTACACCGCCAACACCCAGCTCTTCTTCCAACTCGCGGGCCGCCGACTCGGCGTGGCTTTCGCCGTGCTGCACCATGCCGCCAGCGGCCACGTCCCAGTAACCGGGATACACCGCTTTGCTCAGGGTGCGACGGTGAATGCGCAGCTCGCCGGCCGAGTTGAACAGCAGGATGAACGTTCCGCGACCGATCAGGCCGCGCTCGCGAAGCTCGGCACGCGGCAGGCTGCCGAGTTCGTTGTCGGCTTCGTCCACCCAAGCGATGTGCTCGGCGTCGGAGGCGGCCCGGTGGGCCACCTCGTTGGCAGGTGCTTGGACCATCAACCCTGACTCAGCAGTTGACGCAGGTCGATGATGGCGGCGTTGGCGCGGGAGATGTAGTTGGCCATCACCAACGAGTGGTTGGCGAGAATGCCGTAGCCGCTGCCGTTGAGCACCATCAGGCTCCACAGCAGTTCCTGGCACGCTTCCAGCTCACGAATGATCTGACGCACGCTAACGGTGGCGTTCTTTTTCGCCAGCACGTCGGCGAAGTCCACTTCAATAGCCCGCAAGATGTGCGACAGCGCCCAGGCCTGGCCGCGCGCTTCATAGAACACGTTGTCGATCTGCATCCACGGCGTTTCGTAGACTTCTTCACGCACAGCCGGCACGTCGCCCGCCGTCACGGTTTGCACCGGTTCTTTGGTGCCGCTGTTCAGGCGAACCTGACCGACGCTGGCAGACAAGCGTTGCGACAACGAGCCCAGGCGCGTGGCGGTGTCGCCCAGCCAGTTATTGAGGTTGTCGGCGCGGGTGTAGAACTGCGCGCTCGGCTGGTTCGGATCGGCCAGACGGGCGAGGTAACGGTCGAGAGATTTGACGCCTTCGCGGTATTCGGCTTCGGAGGCCGGCAGCGCCCAGCTTTTGTTGTCGAAGTTGAAACGCGGCTCGGCCTTGGCCAGATCCGGGTCTTCGGTGGACTGGGTTTGCGAGCGAGCGAAGTCTTTACGCAGCGCGCGGGAAAGGTCGCGAACCTGCACCAGGGCGCCGTATTCGAAGCTCGGCATGTTGTCGAGCCAGAGGCCTGGCGGGGCGAGGTCGTTGGAGAGGTAGCCGCCTGGTTTGTCGAGCAGAGTCGACACGACTTTCTTCAGAGTTTCTACCGTGGTGTAACCGCTGACCAGCTGGCGATTGGCTTGTTGCGCCGCCTGTTGGGCGTTTTGCTGAACCTGGAACAAGCCGGGCTCTTGGCTCCACCACCAGCCGATCAGGCCCGCCACTATCAAATACAGCGCCAGCAAAGTGCCGAGGGCGCGGCTGACCCACAGGCCGCCAAAATAACTGCGGGCGCCGTCTACCGAGTTCCCGACGCCGTCGCGCACGGTGCTTGCGCGGTTCTTCCAATTCAACATGGCTTTGTCCTTTCAATCGAAGTCAGCAGTTCGACCACAGCCTCTACGGAGGGTGCCGCCTGATTGGCGCCTCTTTCTCGGAGTGCGCGGCGGGGCACTGTTCTTCTACGGCCCGCCGGGCACTATAAGGGAAGCGCTTGCGGATGCGCAGGGCGCCGACGCAAACCTAGCGCCGGTTGTGTAACAGGTTTGTCACCTATCAGACGTTTCTGCCGCCCGTCAAAGAATCGATGTACGACTGGCGTCAAATGATCGACGGTACTAGCCTGTAAGAGTGCCACTGGTAGCATAGCGCCACCATTCCGAGCCGCCCATGCGGCACCGCCGTATCACAGAAGACGTCCGGCCATGTCCGAGCAAGAAGATCTCAGCAGTGACCGCCTCAAGCATCACTTTGCCCAGCGCGTAATTCACCAGGCGCGGCAAGTGCTCGAAGTGTGGCAGCGGCTGCAAGAGCGCGAATGGAATGACACGGAACTGGCCGAAGCCAACCTGCGTTTGCTGCGTTATGCCGAGCGTTTCGGGCAGGAAGATCACGCGCAATTGGCCCGCAGGATCGGCCAGTGCCTGGAAGCCAGCGGCGCCAACAAAGGCCGCCTGAATAGCGCGCTGATCACCGAACTCAATCAATTGATGCAGCGCCTGTCGCGCACCGGGCTGCGCCATGGCGATCAATACGAACAAACTTTCCTGCCGCCGCTGCGCAAACCCGTTTATGTCGGTTTGCAGGATCGCGAGCGCGCCGAGCGCTTGGCCCAGCAGTTGGAATTCTTTGGTCTGAGCGCGCAGTCGTTCGGCAGCGTCAGCGCCTTTCGCGCGGCCATGCGCGAACGCCACCCGGCCGCCATTCTATGGAAGTCGACTTCGCCGGCCCCGGCCAGGGCGCTTGGAGTTGGCCAACGAAATTCAGCAAGACCTCGAACAAAAACTGCCGCTGCTTTTTTATAGCGAAGAAGAAACCGACACCCCTACCCGCCTCGCCGCCGTGCGTGCCGGCGGGCAAGAATTCTTCACCGGCAGCGCTGGATGCCTCCACGCTGCTGGAGCGTATTGAAGTGCTCACCCATGTGAGCCAGTACGAGCCCTTCCGCGTGCTGGTCATCGACGACTCCCGCGCCCAGGCCACCCACACCGAACGCGTGCTCAACAGCGCCGGCATCATCACCCACACGCTGACCGATCCGATCAAAACCATGAGCGTGCTGGCCGAATTCCAGCCGGACCTGATCATCCTCGACATGTACATGCCTGAGTGCAACGGCACCGAGTTGGCCCAGGTGATTCGCCACAACGACCGTTACGTCAGCGTGCCGATTGTTTACCTGTCCGCCGAAGATGATCTGGACAAGCAGCTCGATGCCATGAGCGAGGGCGGCGACGATTTCCTCACCAAACCGATCAAACCGCGCCACCTGATCGCCACCGTGCGCAACCGCGCTGAACGAGCGCGCAATCTGAAATCGCGCATGGTCCGCGACAGCCTCACCGGCCTGTACAACCACACGCACATTTTGCAGTTGCTCGACGACACCCGCATCCGCGCGCGCCGCGACAACCAGCCGGTGACGTTTGCCATGCTCGACATCGATCACTTCAAAAAAGTGAACGACGTATACGGCCACCCCATGGGCGACCGCGTGATCAAAAGCCTGGCCCTGTTCCTCAAACAGCGTCTGCGCAAAACCGATCATATCGGCCGTTATGGCGGCGAAGAATTCGCCGTGGTGCTGCCCAATACCGACGCCGCTACCGCTGCGAAAGTGCTCGATGGCATTCGTCAGCGCTTCGCCGAAATTCACTACCCGGCCTCGCCGCAGGATTTGTCCTGCACCTTCAGTTGCGGCATCGCTCAACTGATCGATGATGTGGACAGTAACGAGCTGTCCAAACGTGCCGACCAAGCGCTGTATGTGGCCAAGCACGGCGGCCGCAATCGGGTCGACATTTTCAAAAAGCTGACAACCGGCTCAGGAAAAAGCGTGACGCCCGTCACGCTGTCATCAGCTTGCAATGAAAGAGCAATAAATTCAGGACTTTACAGCCAGTCATGGCGTTTTGACGCCATGGGTTATCAGTCGAGTCCTCCCTATGCGCCTGAAGCAACTAACCAACCTCAACACCGCCCTGCTCGTCGCCGTTTGCCTGGCGTTGGGCGCCACGCTGTGGTGGTCGCAGCGGGCGCTGGAAAAGCCCTATCAGTTAATGGAGCAGTACCTGAGCCTGTCGCAGCGCTTCCAGTCTGAGGTGGCGACCAATATTCAGGACTACCTCGGCAGCGGCGATGCCCTGCGCCACAGCAGCGCCAGCCAGGCCATCGGCGCCCTGCAACAAGCTACCGACGCGCTGCCAGACGAACTGGCTGCCAATCTGCGCCCCAGCCTCAGTGATTTGCAGCGTTTCACCGGCACCGAACTGCTGGCGGCGGGCAAACTGGCCGGCGACCCCCAAGGGCTGTTGCTGCAAGCCGAGCGGGAAATTTCCGGCGCGTTGGAACAACTCAGTGCCTATGCCGACAGCGCGCCGGCCGAGGCTAGCGCTGCCTACCGCGCGCCGCTGTTCAACGCCGCCGTGCACCTCACGCGCCTGAGCCATGCGCGCGGCAAACTGGTGAGCAGCGGTCGCGACGAACTGGCCGGCGACGTAGAGCGCGAAGTGACGGTGCTCAGTCAGCAAGCCGATGCCCTGCAAGCGCTGCCGCTGCTGGGCGTAGCCGATGCCAGCAATTCCGGTGCCGACGACTTCGCGGCGATGATGGGCATTGCCTCGGACACCAGCGCCACTCAAGCCGAGGACCGTGGCATTGCCCTCAAGCGCGACCTGGCTAGCCTGATCAAACGCTACCCGGCGGAATTGACGCGCACCCGTGAACTGATCAAAAACCGTGGCGCGCTGATGAGCAAAACTCGCGACACGCTGGCCGCCACCCAGCAAGCGCTGGACGCCGTGGCGCCTGCGGTGCGCGCGGAATACGGCCGCATCCAGCTGCAAGTGCGCGCGTTGCAGGGCGCCATGATCGGCTTGATTCTGCTGATTGCGCTGGTCATCGACCGTATCCAGCGGCGCCTCAGCACGGTATTGAGCCGCCTGGCGCCGTCGCTGTCGGCCTGGGCGCAAGGCAACTTTGCCGATGCCATTGTGCTGGACTCGAAAACCCGCGAGCTGCGCGACATTGAAGAGTCGCTCAATCGCCTTCGCGCCTACTTGGTCGATTTGGTGGGCACCATTCGCCAGCACGCCGAGCAAGTGGCCGGCAGCAGCCGTGCGCTGGCCGAGCTGAGCAATGGCTTGCACAGCGGTGCCGAACGCCAGGCCGGTGATACCGAGCAGATTCGCGATGCGCTGGGCGATTTGGAGTCGACCATTCAACAAGTCGCCGGCGACGCCAGCCAGGCCGCAGACGCCAGTCGCGAAGCCGGCCGGGCGCTGGAGCAAGGGCAAACCGTAATCGGCCAAAGTCTGACCGGCATGCACATGCTGGTCAGCGAGGTGCAAGGCAACGCCCAGGCAATTGAACGGCTCGCTGAAGAAACCGCCACCATTGGCAGCGTACTCACCGTGATTCGCTCGATTGCCGAGCAAACCAACTTGTTGGCCTTAAACGCCGCCATCGAAGCCGCGCGGGCTGGCGAAAGTGGCCGTGGATTTGCCGTGGTGGCCGAAGAGGTGCGCTCACTGGCCCAACGCACGGCCGGCGCCACGGGGGAAATTCAGCAACTGATCGGCCGCTTGCAGCAGGCAGCCGGGCACTCGCTGGAAGCGATGCGTGCGCAAGTGGGGCATGCCGAAGCCACGGCCAGCCAGGCAGAGGCGGCGGATGGCGCGCTGGATGAAATCGTCACCGCCATCCGCACCATCGCCACCATGGCCGAACGCATCGCCGACGCCACCGCGCAACAGAGCGGCGCGGTGAGTGAGATTCGTGGGCATAGCGAGCGGATTCATCAGTTGGGCGGCAGTAACCTTGAACGCATTGGGCATGGGCGTAATCAGGGGGAACAGTTGCAGGCGTTGGGTGGGCAGTTGCATACGGCGGTGCAACGGTTTCGGGTTTAGCGTTGGCGTTGCGCCCGCAATTCTGGACCGTCGAACCGACACTACGCGATTAAGGGCGGCCTTATTTTTCACCTATCGCCCCGCCATTCTGGATACCCGCCTTCGCGGGGATGACGGAGTGTTCTGACCCAACCACCGTCATCCTCGCGCAGGCGGGGATCCAGAGTTTCGGATTTGACTATGCTTGCGAACTTAACGCCGGCTAGCACGGATGGCGGCGCAGTCGACCAACCCAGTCGTTTCCCCGTGTCGATTCGCCCAAGGCCACGCGCCAACGCTTTCCGCTATGATTGCGCGCACTTTCTTTGCAGTGAGATTTCCATGCGCCGCCTGCTCAGCCTGTTTTTGCTGTTGCTCGCCCTGCCGGTCAGCGCCAGTCTTCTGGACAGCCGCCCCAGCGCCACCCTCGGCGCTGCGCTGAATAACAGCGCCGACTTTCTGCCCGTACGCGAGGCGTTCAAGCTGAGCGTGGTGCAAAACACGGCGGACAAAGTCACGCTGCGCTTCGTCGCCACCGACGGCTATTACCTGTATCGCCACCAATTCAAATTCCGCATCGAGCCGGCCGACGTTGGCAATGGTCCGGCACAATTGCCGCCCGGTGAGAAAAAGCACGATCAGTATTTCGGCGACGTGGAGGTGTACCACGCCATCGTCGATGTCGATCTGCCGCTGAAGAACAGTTACAACCTGCCCTACACCCTGTTTGTTACCTACCAAGGCTGCGCCGATAAAGGCCTTTGCTATCCGCCGGAAACCGAGCGACTGGAACTGGACGGCGAAGCTGCGCCGCTGAACGTCGCCGCTGCCAGCAGTGCCCCGGCGAGCGCCACCGCGAACGGCTGGAGCTGGCATGAGCTGCTGCTGTTTTTCGTCGCCGGCCTGGGCCTGACCTTTACCCCGTGTGTATTGCCGATGCTGCCGATTCTTTCCGGCGTGGTGCTGCGCGGGCAGATTGGCGGCCTGCGCGGGTTGAGCTTGTCGCTGGCCTACGTGCTGCCGATGGCCGCCTGTTTCGCCGTGTTGGGCGCGCTAATGGGCATATTCGGCGCCGAGCTGAATTTGCAGGCGCGGTTGCAATCTGCCTGGGTACTGGTGCCTTTTGCATTGTTCTTCGGCGTGTTCGCCCTGGCCATGTTTGGCGTCTTCGAGCTTCGCCTGCCGCGTTTTATCAGCGAGCCGCTGGACCGCATGGCCGGTAATGCCAAAGGCGGGTCGTTGTGGGGTGCCGCGCTGCTGGGTGTGGTGTCGAGCTTGTTGGTATCGCCATGTGTATCGGCGCCGCTGGCAGGCGCGCTTCTTTATATAAGCGCCAGTGGCGATGCGTTGGGCGGCGGTTTGAAATTGTTCGCCTTGGGACTGGGCATGGGCGCGCCGCTGGTGTTGTTTGCGGTTGGCGGCGGCACCTTGCTGCCCAAAGGCGGCAATTGGATGGTGACAGTGCGTAACGCCTTTGGCGTGTTGCTGCTCGCGGTGTCGGTGTGGATGCTCGAACGCGTGCTGCCTCCAAAGCCTCGCGCTGGCGTTGTGGGGGCTGCTGGCGGTGGGCGTGGCGCTGTTTCTTGGCGCGCTGGAGTTCACCTACAAAGCGCCGCGCGCTCGGCTGGCGCAACTGCTCGGCCTAGTGTTGTTGGTGTATGGCGTGAGCGCGTGGGTCGGTGCGCTGCAGGGCGAAAGCGATCCGCTGCGCCCGCTGGGCAGAGCCTCGCAAACCGTCGCCACTACCGGCGCTGCACCCGTTGCCACAACCTGGCAGACAGTGAAAACGCCCGCCGAGCTGGACGCTGCACTCGCTGCGGCCAAAGCGGCAAATCAACCCTTGCTGCTCGATTGGTATGCCGATTGGTGCATCAGCTGCAAAGTGATCGAGCGCGAAGTGCTGCACGCGCCGGAAGTTACCAGCCAGCTCGGCCGCTACCGCCTGGTGCGTTTCGACATCACCGACAGCACCGAAGAACAACGCACGCTGCTCAACCGCTACAAGCTGTTCGGCCCGCCCGCCATTTTGTTTTTCGCACCTAACGGTGACGAATGGGCGGATATCCGTGTCGTAGGCGAGATTGATGCGGCGCAATTCGCCGAACGCCTGCGCAGCGCCGCCACGCGCTGACGAGCTGCACATATTTGCAGCAATCTGCTGCTATCGTGCTTGGTACTGCGTAGAACTGGACATGCGCAATCTGCCTGCGGCATAGTCCGGCGCAGCGTTGAATGGCAAAACAATAAGGAAAACTCCACATGGCCACCTTGCTGGTGCTGCATGGCCCCAACCTGAATTTGTTGGGCACGCGCGAACCAGGCGTCTATGGCGCCACCACGCTGGAACAGATCAACCTCGACCTTGAGCGCCGCGCCCGCGACGCCGGTCACCACCTGATGTACTTGCAGAGCAATGCCGAGTACGAGCTGATCGAGCGTATTCACGCCGCTCGCAACGAGGCGGTGGACTTCATTCTTATCAATCCCGCGGCTTTTACACACACAAGTGTCGCATTACGTGACGCGCTGCTAGCGGTGAGCATCCCATTCATCGAAGTGCACCTGTCAAACGTGCACAAGCGCGAACCCTTTCCGCCATCACTCCTACTTTTCGGATGTTGCATGTAGGTGTGATCTGCGGCCTTGGCGCCAGCGGTTACCGGCTGGCCCTGGAGGCTGCCCTGGAACAACTTGAACGCCCCTGACCTTTTCCTTGGGAGTTGCTTTTAATGGATATTCGTAAAGTTAAGAAATTGATCGAGCTGCTGGAAGAATCCGGCATAGATGAGCTGGAGATTCGTGAGGGCGAAGAGTCCGTACGCATCAGCCGTCATGGCAAACAGCCGCAATACGCCCCCGCCCCACAAATGTTCGCCGCCCCCGCTCCTGCTGCCGCACCCGTCGCGCCTGTCGCTGCGGTGGCCGACGCTGCTCCGGTTGCCGCCAAGCTCAATGGCAACGTGGTTCGCTCGCCAATGGTCGGCACCTTCTACCGCACCCCGGCGCCAACCTCGCCAGCCTTCGTTGAAGTGGGCCAGACGGTGAAGAAAGGCGACATTTTGTGCATCGTCGAAGCCATGAAAATGATGAACCACATCGAAGCTGAAACCAGCGGCGTCATCGAATCCATCTTGGTGGAAAACGGCCAGCCGGTTGAGTACGACCAACCGCTGTTCACCATCGTTTGAACCGCGGAGAGCCTGCGATGTTGGAAAAAGTGCTGATCGCCAACCGCGGCGAAATTGCCTTGCGCATCCTGCGCGCTTGCAAGGAACTGGGCATCAAGACTGTCGCGGTGTACTCCACCGCCGACCGCGAACTGATGCACTTGGGCCTGGCAGACGAGACGGTGTGCATCGGTCTGGCCCCGCTAACAAATCCTACCTGCATATTCCGGCGATCATCGCCGCCGCCGAAGTGACCGGCGCTACCGCCATTCACCCCGGCTACGGTTTCCTTGCGGAAAACGCCGACTTTGCCGAGCAGGTCGAGAAATCCGGTTTTGCCTTCATCGGCCCGAAAGCCGACACCATTCGCCTGATGGGCGACAAGGTTTCGGCCAAGCACGCCATGATCGCCGCCGGCGTTCCGACCGTTCCGGGCTCCGACGGCCCGCTGCCGGAAGACGAAGAAACTGCACTGCGTATCGGCCGTGAAGTCGGCTATCCGGTGATCATCAAAGCCGCTGGCGGCGGTGGTGGTCGTGGTATGCGCGTGGTTCACGACGAAGACGACCTGATCAAATCGGCCAAGCTGACCCGCACTGAAGCCGGTGCTGCGTTCGGCAATCCGATGGTCTATCTGGAGCAGTTCCTCACCAACCCACGTCACGTGGAAGTGCAGGTGCTGTCCGACGGTCAGGGCAACGCCATTCACCTGGGTGACCGCGACTGCTCGCTGCAGCGCCGTCACCAGAAGGTATTGGAAGAAGCGCCGGCTCCGGGCATCGACGAAACCGCTCGCCAGGAAGTGTTCGCCCGTTGCGTTAAAGCCTGTATCGACATTGGCTACCGTGGCGCCGGCACCTTCGAGTTCCTGTACGAAAATGGCCGCTTCTACTTTATCGAGATGAACACCCGCGTTCAGGTGGAGCATCCGGTATCGGAAATGGTCACCGGCATCGACATCGTCAAGGAGATGCTCAGCATCGCCGCTGGCAACAAGTTGACGATCAAGCAGGAAGATGTGGTCATCCGTGGGCACGCCCTGGAATGCCGCATCAACGCCGAAGACCCGTCGACCTTTATGCCGAGCCCCGGCAAGGTCAAGCACTTCCATGCCCCTGGCGGCAATGGCGTGCGCGTGGATTCGCACCTGTACAGCGGCTACAGCGTTCCGCCGAACTATGACTCGTTGATCGGCAAGCTGATCACCTACGGGGCGACCCGCGACGAAGCCATGGCGCGCATGCGCAATGCGCTGGACGAGATTGTGGTCGACGGCATCAAGACCAACATCCCGTTGCACCGTGATCTGGTGAGGGACAAGGGTTTCTGTAAAGGTGGGGTAAACATTCACTATCTCGAAAAGAAACTCGGCATCCATTAATCGCGTCGGTTTAAGGGTCGTCGGCCATGCTGCGTTGAAATGCCACCGCCAATGCTCACGTACTTAAGTACGCTGCGCTTGTCGGCGACATTTCGCCTTGCCTGGCCTTAGCCCCTTAAACCGAGAGCCCGGTGGTTAGACTCAAATGCTTCACCAGAAAGGCCGCTTCCCGCGGCCTTTTCTCGTTTCATAAGGACATGATTCATGGGCCTAAAAGCCGCCGCCGATAACACCCTCGCCGCCTTCGCCGAAGCCTTCAAATGCTTGGGACTGGCCCTTCGCGACAGCCTTCGCCCTGGCATTCTGTTGCGCTCGGCGGGCCTGTGCGCCCTGGCGTTCGGGCTGTGGACATGGGTGTTTTTCGAGTATTACGAGCAGATCGGCATCGGCTGTGGCGCCCTGTCGTTGTTCATCATTTACGGCGGCGTTGTGCTGGGCTTTTTGCCGAGTTTGAGTGGCGGCGGCGGTGGCAGCATGGGCGGCATGGCCGGGCCGCTGGCGATGCTGGTGATGTATGTCGCGGCGCTGGCGCTGATCCTGTTTGTGCTGCTGTATACCGTCGCCATCGTCGCGACCATTCGCCTGGCGCTGCGCTGGGTGCTGATGGGCAAGGTGCGCGAGCGCTGTATTCGTCATTATCCGCAGTTGCAACAGCGCGCCGAGCGCGACAGCAACCTGCTGCACGGCGTGCGATACGTGCTTGGGCCGTGGCTTGGCATTACGCTGGGCACGCTGGTTTGTCTGCTGATTCCTCTGCTCAATGGCGTGTTGCTGGTGGGGCTGCTGGCGTACTTGAACGTGCGTTTTCTGATTCCGGCGGCATTTTCCAGTCTGGCGACGTCGAACGAACAGTTGGGCGCGCTCGCCGATCGACGCGGCGCAATTCTGGCGTACGGCTTGCTGATTTTTCTGATCGCGCTGGTGCCGGTGCTCAATCTGTTGTTGCCGGCACTGCTCGCGGGCGGCGCCTGCCACCTGGGCTACCGTGGGCTAAATCGCACGCAAAGCCCGGCTGGTGCGGCGTCGGCACCTCAAGTAAGCTTGCCGCCCTGTTAAACGCCCGTCGTCTACAGTCCAGTTTTCTTACGTATCGCTTCGAGGTTGTTGTTATGCCGTGGTTACAAGTCCGTCTCGCCATCAGCCCGGAACAGGCAGAAACCTACGAAGACGCGCTGCTCTCGGTAGGCGCTGTTTCGGTGACCTTTATGGACGCCGAAGACCAGCCGATTTACGAGCCGGACCTGGGCACCACCCCGCTGTGGTCGCGCACGCACTTGCTGGCGTTGTTCGAGGCGGATGTCGATGAAGCCAACCTGCTGGCGCATTTGACGTTACTCACCGGCGGCACGCTGCCGGACCATCAGGTCGAGCGCATCGAAGACCAGGATTGGGAACGCAGCTGGATGGACAACTTCCAGCCCATGCGCTTCGGTCAGCGCCTGTGGATTGTGCCGAGCTGGCACGCGGCGCCGGAACCGGACGCCGTGAACCTGCTGCTCGACCCAGGCCTGGCCTTTGGCACCGGCACGCACCCGACCACGGCGCTGTGCCTGGAATGGCTGGATGGCCAGGACATGCAAGGCGTTGAAGTCCTGGATTTCGGCTGCGGCTCGGGCATTCTCGCCATCGCTGCGCTGCTACTGGGCGCCAAACATGCGGTGGGCACCGACATCGACCCGCAAGCGCTCGAAGCCTCGCGCGATAACGCCGGGCGCAATGGCATTGACCCGGCGTTGTTCCCGCTCTACTTGCCGGAAGATTTGCCGCGCATCCCGGCCGAAGTGGTCGTGGCGAACATTCTGGCCGGTCCACTGGTCCAACTCGCGGGGCAGATTACCGCCCTCGTGCAGCCAGGTGGCCGTCTGGCCTTGTCGGGCATTCTGGCCGAACAAGCCGAAGAGGTTCGCGCCGCCTACGCCGATGCGTTCGAGCTCGACCCCACGGCCGAGAAAGACGGCTGGGTGCGCATCAGTGGCCGCCGCCGCTGAGGCTCGCCTGCTGCGAACCTTGAGTTAAACTAGCCCCCGTTTTGTTTTGCGCACCCTCGGAATACTGCATGACCGCCAGCTTCGTCACCCAATGCCCACATTGCCGCACCAGCTTTCGCGTTAGCAGCACGCAGCTGGGTGCCGCGCATGGCGCTGTGCGTTGCGGGGCGTGTTTGCATGTATTCAATGCCGCGCAGCAGATTCTCGACGACAACCCGCTTCAGCCTAAAGCGCCTGCGCCCGCTGTCGCCACGCCGGTCAAGCCAGTGGCCGCCGCCGTAGCCGCCCCCGCTCCGACACCCGCTCCGCCCGCTCCAGCGGCGACAACGATTCCCACCGCAGGCAAAGCCACCAGCGAAACGCTGTGGATTCACGACGACCTCGACCTGGACAGCCTCGACGAAGAGCTGGCCAAGCTGGAGCAGCAGGAATTTCAGCTGTCCCAAGAGTTTTTGTCCCTGGCTCCCGCCGCCGCCAATAAAGCGAAAGACGATTTCCTCAAAGCGCCGGATCGCATCGACGACCAGCACGATGAAGGCTGGGCCGAGGCCTTGCTGCGCAAGGAAACGGCTCCGCGCCCGAGCCAAGACGGCATCGAACCGCCGGCGCCGAGCCTCGCTCCGCCACCTCCGGTTTTCCGTGCCAAGCCGGTAGCGGCCGCTGCTCCGGTTGTAGCGCCAGCGCCAATCGAAGACGAACCAGCGCTCGGCAATGGTCATATCGATGATGAAGACGACGATCTCGACCCCGCTTTCCGCCTTAGCGCTGACCGTGAGCTGGACCGCGCCGTCGATGAAGACGAAGACCGCGAGCACGAGCCTGAGCGGGATTTTTCTGCCGTTAAGAACCTGAACAAACCGTCCCGCGCCGAGCCCGCTTTGCGCGACGACAGCCTGTTCCACCTGGCCGACGACCCGCTGCAACTGGACTGGCAGGAACAGCGCAAACCTTGGGGCCGCTGGATCGGCTGGGGCTTGCTCAATCTGATCGGCGCAGCCGCCCTGGCGACGCAGTATGTGGCCTACCACTTCAACGAATTGGCCCGTCAGGACCAGTACCGCCCATGGTTCGAAGCCATGTGCCCCAACATTGGTTGCGAGCTGCCGTCCAAGGTGGAAATCAGCCTGATCAAAAGCAGCAACCTGGTGGTGCGCAGCCACCCGGACTTCAATGGCGCGCTGGTGGTGGACGCGATTATCTACAACCGCGCCACCTTCGCTCAGCCATTCCCGCTGCTGGAAATTCGCTTCGCCGACCTCAACGGTCAACTGCTTGCCAGTCGTCGCTTCAAACCCAGTGAATACCTCGCGGGCGAGTTGGCGGGCCAGGCCGAAATGCCACCGCAAACGCCGATTCACATCTCTCTGGATATCCTCGATCCAGGCAATAAAGCCGTGAATTACAGCTTGAGTTTTCACTCACCCGAGTAGTTTTCCACACGACATTTTTTGCCATTTTGGCTTTCTTTGGGCGACTTTTTGACCGGCCAAAACTGTTCATAATTTATCCAAAACAGCCTTTATCCAGTCATCGAGAGCGGGTATCATGCCCACCCTTTTTCGCAGTCTCAGATCCGCCTTTCTCAGCAGGGAAGCCCCATGTCGGCGGTACGCATCGGCCCATACACATTGCCTAATCAGTTGATCCTCGCCCCGATGGCGGGCGTCACTGATCGCCCGTTTCGCCAGCTGTGCCGGCGCCTCGGAGCTGGCATGGTGGTATCGGAGATGGTCACCAGCGACATGAGTTTGTGGAACACGCGCAAATCCAGTTTGCGCCTGATCCATGCCGACGATCCCGAGCCGCGCTCGGTGCAGATCGCCGGTGGCGACCCGCAGATGCTGGCCGATGCCGCACGGGCGAACGTGGAGCTGGGCGCGCAAATTATCGACATCAATATGGGTTGCCCAGCCAAGAAGGTGTGCAACAAGGCAGCGGGGTCTGCGCTGCTAAAAGACGAAGCGTTGGTGAGTGCGATTTTGCAGGCAGTGGTGGCCGCGGTAGACGTACCGGTAACCCTGAAAATTCGCACCGGTTGGGACCGCGACAACAAAAATGGCATCACCGTCGCGCGTATTGCCGAAGCATCCGGCATCACCGCCCTCGCCGTTCATGGTCGTACCCGCGCCGATCTGTACACCGGTGAGGCCGAGTACGAGACCATCGCCGCGATCAAACAGGCGGTCTCGATTCCGGTGTTCGCCAATGGCGATATCACCTCGCCAGAAAAGGCCCGTGAGGTGCTCGACAGCACCGGCGCCGATGGTTTGTTGATTGGTCGCGCTGCTCAGGGCCGGCCGTGGATCTTTCGCGAGATCGAGCATTACCTGCGCACCGGCACTCACCTGCCGGCGCCAACGCTGTATGAGGTGGAACGCATTCTGCTAGAGCATCTGGCCGAATTGCACAGTTTCTACGGTGACGTGATGGGCCCGCGAATCGCGCGCAAGCACGTTGGCTGGTACCTCGCCACCCTGCCGGGCGCCAGGGAGTTTCGCGCCCAATTCAATCGTCTGGAAAACACGGACGTGCAATGCGCCAGCGTTCGGCAGTTCTTCGCCGAACGTCACAACGATGGAGAAGAGGTGGCCGCATGACGATGATGACTGAGACTTTAGTGAGTGGAATTGCACCCGTGACCGATAACGTCAATTTGAAACAGCACCTCAACACACCCAGCGACGAAGGCCAGACCTTGCGCGGCAATGTGGAAAAGGCGCTGCACAACTACTTCGCCCACCTCGATGGGCAAGATGTGTGTGATGTCTACAACCTGGTGCTTTCCGAAGTCGAAGCACCGCTGCTGGAAACCGTGATGAATTACGTCAAGGGCAACCAGACCAAGGCTTCCGAATTGCTCGGCCTGAACCGCGGAACCCTGCGTAAAAAGCTTAAGCAATACGATCTTTTGTAAGCATGTACTCAATAGAAAAAGGGCGGACTGATCAAACAGCCGCCCTTTTTTGCTGATTTCTTCGCTTTAGATGGAAACCGAGATGACCGACCAAACCACCCGCCTACCCGTTCGCCGTGCCTTGATCAGCGTTTCCGACAAGACCGGCATTCTCGAGTTCGCCCGTGAGCTGTCCGCCCTTGGCGTGGAAATTCTGTCCACCGGCGGTACCTTCAAACTGCTCAAGGACAACGGCGTAGCTGCTGTCGAAGTCGCCGACTACACCGGCTTCGCGGAAATGATGGATGGCCGGGTTAAGACCCTGCACCCGAAAATCCACGGCGGCATCCTGGGCCGTCGCGGCACCGACGACGCCATCATGGCCGAGCACGGCATCAAGCCGATCGACCTGGTAGCGGTCAATCTCTACCCCTTCGAAGCGACCATTTCCAAGCCCGGCTGCGACCTGCCGACCGCCATCGAGAACATCGACATCGGCGGCCCGACCATGGTCCGCTCAGCAGCGAAAAACCATAAAGACGTGGCCATCGTGGTGAACGCCAGCGACTACGCCAACGTGCTGGACAACCTCAAAGCCGGCGGCCTGACCTACGCGCAGCGCTTCGACCTGATGCTCAAAGCCTTCGAGCACACCGCCGCCTACGACGGCATGATCGCCAACTACATGGGCACCGTTAACCAGGCCGCTGAAACCCTGAGCACAGAAGGCCGCAGCGAATTCCCGCGCACCTTCAACAGCCAGTTCATCAAGGCCCAGGAAATGCGCTACGGCGAGAACCCGCACCAAAGCGCGGCGTTCTACGTGGAAGCCAAGCCAGCCGAAGTCAGCGTGGCCACCGCCACCCAGCTGCAAGGTAAAGAGCTGTCGTTCAACAACGTGGCCGATACCGACGCCGCGCTGGAATGCGTGAAGAGCTTCGTGAAACCGGCCTGCGTGATCGTCAAGCACGCCAACCCATGCGGCGTGGCCGTGGCGCTGGACAGCGAAGGCGGCATCCGTCAGGCCTATGAGCTGGCCTACGCCACCGACACCGAATCGGCCTTCGGCGGCATCATCGCCTTCAACCGTGAGCTGGACGCAGCGACCGCCAAAGCCATCGTCGACCGTCAGTTCGTGGAAGTTATCATCGCCCCGAGCGTCAGCGCCGAGGCCCGTGAAGTGGTCGCCGCCAAAGCCAACGTGCGCCTGCTGGCGTGCGGCCAGTGGAACGCCGAGCGCGCCGCTGCCTGGGACTACAAACGCGTTAACGGTGGCCTGCTGGTACAGAGCCGCGACATCGGCATGATCACCGCCGACGACCTGAAAGTGGTCACCCAGCGCGCCCCGACCGAGCAGGAAATTCACGACCTGATCTTCGCCTGGAAAGTGGCCAAGTACGTGAAATCCAACGCCATCATCTACGCCAAGAATCGCCAGACCATCGGTGTCGGCGCCGGCCAGATGAGCCGCGTTAACTCCGCCCGCATTGCCGCCATCAAAGCCGAACACGCTGGCCTGCAAGTGCAGGGTGCGGTGATGGCCTCCGACGCGTTTTTCCCGTTCCGGGATGGCATTGATAACGCGGCGAAAAACGGTATTACCGCCGTTATCCAGCCAGGTGGTTCGATGCGCGATAACGAAGTGATTGCAGCGGCCGATGAAGCCGGCATCGCCATGGTCTTCACCGGTATGCGCCACTTTAGACATTAAGACGGCTGCGCTGACGCAGGCATCTGCTGCGTTGGATTGGACTTTTGCGATGCTCATTGCCAGGCGGCAACTCCGCTCGCAAAAGCCCAATCCGCCTTGCATCTACCTACGTCATCGCACCCTCGATAGGCGTCGCCTGATTTTTAGCCCCCCGCGCTTCGGCGCACCATAGAGGCTTGCAGCATGAATGTATTGATCATTGGCAGTGGCGGTCGTGAACACGCCCTGGCGTGGAAAGTCGCACAAGATCCGCGTGTGGAAAAAGTATTCGTTGCCCCCGGCAACGCCGGCACCGCCACCGAAGCCAAGTGCGAAAACGTGGCCATCGACGTATTGGCGCTGGAGCAATTGGCGGACTTCGCTGAGAAGAATGTCAGCCTGACCATCGTTGGCCCGGAAGCGCCGCTGGTGAAGGGCGTGGTCGATCTGTTCCGCAGCCGTAACCTGCGCTGCTTCGGCCCAACCGCAGGCGCGGCGCAGCTGGAAGGTTCGAAAGCGTTCACCAAAGACTTCCTCGCCCGCCACAACATTCCGACCGCCGAGTACCAGAACTTCACCGAAGTGGAGCCAGCCCTGGCTTACCTGCGTGAAAAAGGCGCACCGATCGTGATCAAGGCCGACGGCCTGGCCGCTGGCAAAGGCGTGATCGTGGCCATGACGCTGGAAGATGCCGAAGACGCCGTGCGCGACATGCTCGCAGGCAACGCCTTTGGCGACGCCGGCTCGCGCGTGGTGATCGAAGAGTTTCTGGAAGGCGAAGAAGCCAGCTTTATCGTCATGGTCGACGGTAAGAACGTGCTGCCAATGGCCACCAGCCAGGACCACAAACGCGTAGGCGATGCCGACACCGGCCCGAACACCGGCGGCATGGGCGCGTATTCGCCGGCGCCGGTGGTCACCGCCGAGGTGCATCAGCGCGCCATGGACGAAGTGATCTGGCCGACCGTGCGTGGCATGGCTGCCGAAGGCAACGTGTACACCGGCTTCCTGTACGCCGGTTTGATGATCGACAAGGCCGGCAAGCCGAAAGTCATCGAATTCAACTGCCGCTTCGGCGACCCGGAAACCCAGCCGATCATGCTGCGTTTGCAGTCGAGCCTGGTGCTGCTGATTGAAGGCGCGCTGGCCGAAGCGCTGGATAAAATCGAAGCGCAGTGGGACCCGCGTCCGAGCCTGGGCGTGGTGCTGGCCGCTGGCGGTTATCCTGGCGACTACGCCAAAGGCGTGGCCATCAATGGCTTGGCCGACGCGGTGTCCGAGCAGGGCAAAGTGTTCCACGCCGGCACTGCGCTGGAAGATGGCAAGGTCGTGACCGCAGGGGGTCGCGTGCTGTGCGCAACCGCGCTGGGCGAAACGGTTGGCGCCGCGCAGGCACATGCCTACGAGCTGGCGAAAAAAATCGACTGGGACGGCTGTTTCTACCGCACCGACATCGGTTATCGGGCCATTGCGCGGGAACGCGGCGAAGATTGACGAATTATTTACCCAATTAGTAGGCAATTACACACAAAAGGCAGCTCATTGAGCTGCCTTTTGCGTATTACCGGCCAAGCCAGGTTGGCTATAATCCGAGCACTTAAAGTTGAAGGGATTTCATTGTGCGTGGGCTCAGGATTGCCATAGGACTTGTTGCCAGCCTGCTACTGGCTGCGCTCTCACCACTGCCCGCGCTGGCAGCGGAGCAAGGCCAATGGTCTGCGCTGCTGGACAGCGACGCCAGCCTGCAACTCAACGACATCCGCGCCGATAACAGCGTCAGCCGTTTTTCTCCTGTCGACATCCAACAACTGGTCACCCCGGGCGGCAACGTGGCGCAATGGCTGCACACGCGCTTGCCAGGCAAAGACCGCGAACGCCTGCTGCGGGTATTTGCTCCTTACCTCGGCCACCTTGATCTCTACGTGCTGCGCGGCGACGAACTGCTGGCCAGCACGCGCACCGGCAGCCAGACGCCGCTCGCCGAACGCCCCCTGCCAAGCCGCGACTTTCTGCTTCCCCTGCCAGTGAGCAACGACACCCTCGATATTTACCTCCGCCTATCCAGCAGCCACGCGCTGCGGCCGGCCATCACCATTGACGACACCAGCGCCTTCGCCGCCGATGACAGCCGCGCGCTGTTTTACGGCATGTTGCTCGCCGCGTTTGGCTTGCTGCTGCTTTACAACCTGGTGCGCTTTGCCTACACGCGCATTCGCAGCAGTTTGTGGCTGGCGCTGGCGCAACTGAGCCTGCTGGGCACCACCAGTACGCTGCTCGGCATCAACGCCTCGTGGCTGGTGGGCTGGCCAGGCTTGCAGGTGCAAGCGGGGAATATCTCGATTCTGCTGGCGATTCTTTGCAGCCTGGCGTTCACCCTCAACTTCTTCCAGCGCGTGCAGCCCGTTGCGGTTTGGCGACGCTTGCTGCTGGCCGAGTGCGCTGCCATCGGTCTGCTCATTTTGCTATTGCTGGCCGCCAGCCACGTACAGTTCAACCGCGTGGTGTATCTATTCGCCGCCATCAGCAGCCTGAGCGTGATGGCCGTAGCGGCGTATCACTGGATGCACGGCTACAAACCGGCGCGCCTGTTCACCCTGGCGCAGTTGATCTTCAATCTGGCGTTTGTCGGCGCCCTGCCCTCGCTGTTCGGCTATTGGTCTTACGATTCCGACTGGCTGGCTTTCAACCTGCTGTGCTTCGCCGCCGTCAGCGGCTTTCTGCAAAGCCAGGCGCTGGCCGAACGGCAGTTGCGTTTGCAGCACGAACACTTCAACTACAGCCGCGAGCAAGCGGCGAGTTCGGCCGAGTTGCGCGCCAAGGCCGAGTTTCTGGCCAAGATCAGCCACGAAATTCGCACGCCTATGAATGGCGTGCTGGGCATGACCGAACTGCTGCTCGGCACTCAGCTGTCGACCAAACAGCGCGACTACGTGCAAACCATCCACAGCTCGGGCAACGAGCTGCTCACGCTGATCAACGAGATTCTCGACATCTCCAAGCTGGAGTCCGGGCAGATCGAGCTGGACGACGTGCAGTTCGACCTCAACGCACTGATCGACGACTGCCTCGACATCTTCCGCGCCAAAGCCGAGCAGCAAAAGGTCGAACTCATCAGCTTTATGCAGCCGCAAGTGCCGCGTGTAGTCAGCGGCGATCCAACGCGCCTGCGCCAAACGCTGCTGAGCCTGCTCGATAACGCCTTCAAACAGACCGACGAAGGCGAAATTCTGTTGGTCGTGGCCGTGGACACCAGCGGCGACGAACCGCGCCTGCGCATTGCCGTGCAAGACAGCGGCCGCTCGCTGGACAGCAACGAGCGCGACGCCCTGCTCAACGCCGAGCTACACAGCAAAGACTTCCTCGCCGCCACCGGCGTTGGCGCCCGCCTGGGCCTGATCATCGCCCGCCAATTGGTGCGGTTGATGAACGGCACCTTTGGCATTCAAAGCGGCGGCAACCAGGGCAATACCTTGTGGCTGACCCTGCCGCTGGACGCCGAGCGCCTGGAAAACCCCACCGCCGACCTCGACGGCCCGCTGCAAGGCGCGCGGCTGTTGGTGGTGGACGACAACGAAACCTGCCGCAAAGTACTGCTGCAACAGTGCAGCGCCTGGGGCCTGACCGTCAGCGCCGTGCCGTCCGGCAAGGAAGCGCTGGCGTTGCTGCGTACCAAAGCCAACATCCGCGAATACTTCGACGTGGTGCTTCTGGACCAGGAAATGCCCGGCATGACCGGCATGCAGCTGGCGGCCAAGATCAAAGAAGACCCAAGCCTGAACCACGACGTGCTGCTGATCATGCTCACCGGTATCAGCAACGCGCCGAGCAAAATCATCGCCCGCAACGCTGGTATCAAACGCATCCTGGCCAAACCGGTGGCCGGCTACACACTGAAAACCACCCTTGCCGACGAGCTGGCGCAGCGCAAGCCGGGGCTGGAACCGCGCCACTATGCGCCAATGCCGGCGCCGCAGGAGTTCCCAGAAGACTTCCGCATTCTGGTGGCCGAAGACAACACCATTTCCACCAAAGTGATCCGCGGCATGCTGGGCAAACTTAACCTGCAACCGGACACCGCCAGCAACGGCGAAGAAGCCCTCAGCGCCATGAAAGCGCAGCAATACGACTTGGTGCTAATGGACTGCGAGATGCCGGTGATGGATGGTTTCTCCGCCACCGAACAACTGCGCGCCTGGGAAGCCCGGGAGCAACGCCAGCGCACCCCGGTGGTGGCATTGACTGCGCACATTTTGTCCGAACACAAAGAGCGTGCGCGGCAAGTCGGCATGGATGGTCACATGGCCAAACCGGTGGAGCTGTCGAACCTGCGTGAGCTGGTGGAGCACTGGGTAGCCGAGCGCGACGCCCGCCGTCAGAATGAATCCGACCCGGCGCTACCCCACTAACGTTTCTCCGCCTTTTCGCCTGCGAGCCTGCCGATGTTGTCCACCTTGTTCAGCCTGTATCTGAAGATGCTAGTGCTCTACAGCCCGTTCTTCGTGCTGTCGGTTTTTATCGGCATGACCCGTGGTTACACGGTGAAAGAACGCAAACGCCTGGCTTGGAAGGTCGCCACCGGCGTGGTGGTGGCCAGTAGCGTGTTGTACCTGTTTGGGCAGAGCATTTTTACCGTGTTTGGCATCACCATCGACGCCTTCCGCATCGGCGCCGGCAGCGTGCTGTTTATCTCCGCGTTGGGCATGGCACAAGGTCGGCCGGTGGTGCAGAGCGACAACCAACAGCAAGACGTGACCATCGTGCCGCTGACCATCCCCCTCACCGTCGGCCCCGGCACCATCGGCGCCATGCTGGTGATGGGCGCCGGTCAGCCGCACTGGGACAGCAAACTTGTGGCGCTGGTGGCCATCTTTCTTGCCAGCGTGACCGTAGGGTTGGTGCTGTACCTCAGCGATAAATTCGAACGGATTCTAGGCGATCAGGGGCTGGAGATTATTGGCCGGCTGATGGGCCTGTTCGTGTGTGCGCTGGCGGCGCAGATTATTTTTACGGGGATTAAGGGTTACCTGATTACGCCGTAAAAACGCTCCCGCTTTTTGTAGGAGCGACCTTGGTCGCGAACCCTGGAAACGAAAGTCTCGAACGACGTTTTCAGGGTTCGCCAGCAAGCTGGCTCCTACAGTTCGTCCGTGCGCATCCCCAAAACCCTTCATCGTTTTCGCCAACCTCACCGCGCATCTCCTCACTCTCTCGCGTAAACTGCGCGGCCGTTTTTGCCCTCGGAACCGACCATGACCAACACGCAACCTGCTCGTGCCTGTGGCATCGATTTCGGCACGTCCAATTCCACCGTCGGCTGGCTGCGCCCCGGCGAGGAATCGTTGATTGTGCTGGAAGACGGAAAAATCACCCTGCCGTCGGTGGTGTTTTTCAACTTCGAGGAACGTCGCCCTGTGTATGGCCGCCAGGCGCTGCACGAGTATCTGGAAGGCTACGAAGGCCGCCTGATGCGCTCGCTGAAAAGCCTGCTGGGCTCCAAGTTGCTGAAAAGCGAAACCGCGGTGCTGGGCAGCAGCCTGCCGTTCAAAGACATCCTCGGCTATTTCATCGGCGAGCTGAAAACCCGCGCCGAAGCGGTCGCGGGTCGGCCGTTCGAGCAGGTAGTTCTGGGCCGTCCGGTGTTCTTCGTTGACGACGACGAAAAAGCCGACAAAGAAGCCGAAGACACCCTGGTCGCCGTGGCGAAAAAGCTCGGCTTCAGCGACGTGTCGTTCCAGTTCGAACCCATTGCCGCCGCCTTCGATTACGAAAGCACGCTGACCCGCGAAGAGCTGGTGCTGATCGTCGACATCGGCGGCGGTACGTCGGACTTCTCCCTCATTCGTCTGGCGCCTGAACGGCACATGGTGGCCGAACGGCAAAGCGACATCCTCGCCACCGGCGGCGTGCACATTGGCGGTACCGACTTCGATAAACAGCTGAGCCTGGCCGGCGTGATGCCACTGTTTGGCTACGGCAGCCGCATGAAAAACCAGGCGTATATGCCCACCAGTCACCACCTGAACATGGTGACCTGGCACACCATCAACGCCGTGTATTCCCAGCAAGCGCAAAACGCGCTGAAGAACATGCGCTACGACGCACTGGACACCGACGGCCTGGACCGCTTCTTCAAACTCATCGAACAGCGCGCCGGGCACTGGCTGGCGATGCAAGTTGAGCAGAGCAAAATCGAACTGACCGAAATGGACAGCCGCAATATCTCGCTCGAACGCGTCGAGCCGGGTCTGGTGGCGGAGCTGAATCGGGAGTTGTTCGACGAGTCCATCGACGTGCTGCTGGGCAAAGTGAACGGCAGCGTGTTGCAGCTGCTGGCTGATGCGGGCGTGAGCACTGAAGACATCGACACGGTGTTTTTCACCGGCGGTTCGAGTGGCATTCCGGCGCTGCGGGGGAATATTCAGCGGCTGTTGCCGAATGCTCGGCATGCCGAAGGGGATACGTTCGGAAGCATCGGCAGTGGCCTGGCGATTGAGGCAAAGAAAAGGTACGGCTAAGCGCTTTTGATCTCTGTAGGAGAGGCTTCAGCCTCGATTGTCCTGGCCTGCAAACGAGGTCTCCAAGAATCGCGGCTAAAGCCGCTCCTACAAAATCGCGATTCAGCTGACGTCCACAATCTCCGACTCCTGCCCATTCACCACAACCACCTCCCCCGCCAGCTTGCCGATCAGGCTTTTGCCCATGGGTGACTGGGGGGTGATGCTCATCACTTCGCCTTCATCCGTCTGCACTTTCAGCCCGGCGCCGTCGGGCACGAGGTACAGGCGGCGCTGCTGGCCAGCGTCGTTTTCGAGCAGCACCAGCGCGCTGAGTTGAATGCCGCTCTCGGCGTTGAATTCGCGCAGTGGCAGGGCGCGGAAGGCGATTAATGCTTGTTCGATTTCCGCCACCCGCCGCGCCTGACCGTGGGCCAGGTAGCCCGCTTCCAACCCGAGGGTGTCGTATTTGTTTTCGGCGACGTTTTCTTCGTGGGTGGCCGCTTCGTGGGCGGTTTGCAACGCTAACTGGGCATTGTGCAGGTCGGCCAATAGCCGCTCGATGAACAGGCGGTGCAGGTCGGTTTTTGGTCATGGGAAAAGCAACTTGTGTGGGATCAGCCGGCCGCCATTGTGTCGCCCCACGCAGTGTTTATAAACGCCTTTTGCTAGAGTCCCTCCACCGGCCTCGGCCCACCTCATTGGAGTGCAGCATGTCCCTTTTCAAAGCGTCGGCCGTCATCGTTTGCGCCACCCTGCTCAGCGCCTGCGGCCCTCGGCGAAACCGCCGCCACGGCAGAGCTGCAGGCCAAACAGGCGCAGCAGGCTCAGCAGCAAATGCAAGACATGCAAAAGCAGATCGACGCCGCTAATGCCGTAAACAACGAGCGCTTGAAGCAGGCGACCGAGCAGTAATTACCGCTTATTTTTTCTTCAGGCATTCGCTCATAAAGGCTTTGCGCTCGTCGCCTTTCAGCGTTTTGCTGGTGGCGTCGGCGTTGCAGGTTTTCATCCGTTCCTGTGGCGTGGTGGGCTTGGTCTCGGCTTTGAGGCAGGTGCTCATAAAGGCTTTGCGTTCATCACCTTTGAGCGCTTTGGTGGTGGCGTCGGCATTGCAACTTTTCATCCGTTCTTGCGGGGTGGTGGCGAAGGCCGACGCATTCAGGGCAGACAACAGCAACAAGGCAGTGGCGAGACGGTGCATGGCAGTTCTCCTGGGTTAAAGCGCTGCGCTTGAGCGTAGCCACTGCCGTGCACTTTGCTCAGTTGGCCGGCACCAGGGTCATTTCCACCGGCTCGCCGGGGTTGAATTGGCGCAGTTGCAGAATGTCTTTGGTGGCCATCAGCACTTCGGTTTTGTAGCGCTGCCCTTCTTCGATCATTACCAGATCCGTGCCGTCTTGCTGCCACTGGCCGAACGCTGGCTTGTTCCCCGCCGAGGCCAGCACCAGCGTGCCGTCGGACAGGAACACGTAAAGCATGCCTTTGCTCACGGTGGTCGATTCGCTAACGCTCCACACCCGGTTGACGAAGCTGGCAGGCTCCGGCGTTTCGGAGCAGGCGTTGAGCAACAGGGCGCCCAGCAGGGGCAACAGAAAACGTAAGCGGTTGGCGCGCATGGGAAGTCCCTTGGTTCTTGTTATGGAATAGCTAAGGGGCAAAAAACTCGAACTTAGTTCCAGCGAGGCGGCTCAAAAAGTTGCAAGCCGACAACGGCTCCTCACAAGGAAAGACACCATGTCCAAGACCAAACTCCTCGCGGCTGCCTGTGCACTGGCAGCGGTTACAGGTTGCGCCAGCAAAGTGGAAAACCCGGTCGACTACGTTACCTACCGCAACGAGCCCCTGGCCAAGCAGGTAGATGTAGGCATGACCAAGTCAGAAGTGCTCACCGTTGGCGGCCCACCCTCCACCGAACTGAACCGCACCGTGCGTCCGGGTACCTGCAATAACTACGTGATGGAAAAAGACGGCGCCAAGCAGGTTTATTACGTGAGTTTTGATGCCAATGATCGCGTGGACGGCAAGGGCTTTATGACCTGCGAGCAAATGGAGCACAACGAGCGGGTTCGAGCAGGACTTCGATCGGCTGCGCGTCGGCATTGCTGCGTTGAAATGTGTTTTTGAATGCTCATTGGCTACAGCCAACTGCGCTTCAAAACACATTCCGCCTGCACTGCTCTAGCTCGCTCGATCTGGATTGGCGGCGCGGCTGATATTTTTTTTGGATCAAGGGCTTCGCGAGCAAGCTCGCTCCTACGGATGCTTCGGCTTTTGTAGGAGCGAGCTTGCTCGCGCTGCTTTTTGTTTGGCTGGAATCTTGAGATCAAAAGCTCGCGGCTGAAGCCGCTCCTACAGGAGCTGCGGTTTGTAGGAACGATGCCTTTGATCTCGACCTTCCCACAATCGGCATTCCCTTCACGATTCTGGATCCCCGCGTGCGCGAGGATGACGGGTGTGGTCTGGAAATCACTCGTCATTCCCGCGAAGGCGGGAATCCAGAATCGCCAATCCAGCGCGTCGCGGCAGGCCACACTCCATTCTTGTGCGCTTTAGCCGCAATGCTTTTTGGCTCAGCTCTCGCCCAGCGGCCGCAGGCGGTATTGGGGCGGAAGTTGTTCCATGCCGCTGACGGTGACGTTGAGGTTTTTCCAGCGGCCGTCTTTGATGCCGTAGATGCAGCCGTGTACGGAGAGGCTTTGGCCGCGGTGCCAGGCGTTTTGAACGATGGTGGTGTGGCTGACGTTGGCCACTTGCTGGATGACGTTCAGTTCACACAAGCGGTCGACGCGCTCTTCTTCGGTGGGCAACTGCGCCAGGTGATCGCGCTGTTCGTAGTAGAGGTCGCGGATGGTGCGGATCCAGCCGTCGATCAAGCCCAGCTGTGCATCGTTCATCGAGGCACGAACGCCGCCGCAGCCGTAATGGCCGGTGACGAGGATGTGTTTGACCTTGAGTACGTCGACGGCGTACTGGATGACCGACATGCAGTTGAGGTCGGTGTGCAGCACCACGTTGGCGACGTTGCGGTGCACGAACAGATCGCCAGGCAACATGCCGACGATTTCGTTGGCTGGCACGCGGGCGTCGGAGCAGCCGATCCAGAGGTATTCCGGCACTTGCTGGCGCGCCAGCTTTTCGAAGAACTCAGGGTCTTCCTGCTTGATGGATTCGGCCCACCGCTCGTTGTTGTCAAACAGCTGCTGCAGATCGCTCATGTCAGTTCTCCCAGAAAGTCCGATGGGCACCCTACGGGGTGCCTGGTGCCTTTGACAAGCGCCCTGCGAGCCGGGTCACAGCATTAAGCGCGACGCGGCCTGCGGCGAAACGCCTGGCGCAGCAGCCACAGAATCAGCAGCACGCCCAGCACCACCACCACGCTCACGCCCCATTGCAGCGTGCCGGCATAGCGAAACATCGCTGCCGGGGCAAAGCTTGGCGCGCGCAGCGTGCGTGGCTCGGCCGCCGGGCCGCTGGTGGGAATGTCGGCCAGGCCATCGCCGTTAAGGTCGGGCAGGCGGCGGATGTGGTCGAGCAAGCCTTGCCATTCTTTGTATTCCTGCACGCCGGGGGTGTTGGGGTCGGCGTCGATAATGGCGTCGTTGAGCTCGGCCAGCGGCTGGCCGTTGGCGTCTTTGGGCACGACGGTCATCAGGCCTTTGCTGAGGTCGGAAATCAGCCAGGTAAAACCGCCGACATAGCTGCTTGCACCAATGCTGTAGAGCCGTGGATCGTCGAGATCGAGGTCGCGGTAACCGCCCACTGCGTCGCCCAGCTCAACTTTGCTCACCCGGTCGAACGGCACGCGGTAGGGGTTGTAGCTGAAGCGCAGGCCCGCCACGCGGGGAAAGTAGCTGTCGCTGTCGCGCATCTGGTAGGCCAGCAGCAGCACTTCCAGAATGTCTTTCAGTTCTTTGCCGGTGACGTACACCTTGACCAGCGGATAGCCCGGCGCGTCGTCCAGTTGGCCGATGCCCAGCGGCGCGATACGAAACAGGTCGGACACCGCCTGAATGCCAGTGCGGCCTTTGATCATGTCGTCGCGGATGGTGCCGTTGCCGGTGAAAGCAATGTCGCTGCCCGTGGCGTCGCGCAGGGCGTCGGTCACCAGGTTGGCGAGAATCGGGTCGTCGTGCTCGCGGGTCAGGGTTTTATCCACGGTCGCCAGCGGCTGGTCGAAGCGGTAGCCCTTGGGTTCGAGCATCTGCTGGCTGACGTGCTGTTTGAAGTCGTCGACCAGGGTGGTGATGACGCCGTCGCCTGCGGTCTGGTCGTTAATCGGGTGCAGGCTGTAGTCGCGCACACGGGTTTTGCCGTCGTCGCCAAGGCTCATGTGCAACTCGCCCAGGTACTGGATTTCCGAACCAGCTTGCACCACGGGCGTGTGGCCGTTGACCAGCACCGGCTGCGGCAAGGCGACGTGGGAATGGCCGCCCACCACGATGTCGATGCCTGGCACCTGCTCGACCATTTCCACTTCTTCCCCCCGCCAGCTGCCGTCGTCTTGCTGAGCGACACCCATGTGCGAAAGCAGGATGACCACGTCGACCTTGTCGTCTTCGCGCAGCTTCTTGACCATGGTTTTTGCGGTTTCGATGGGGTCGGCGAAGGTCACCGGCTTGGTCATCGGCGACACGGCAATGGCGTTGTAGCCAAGCAGGCCGAACAGCCCAAAGCGGATGCCGCCTTTTTCGACAATTTTGTACGGCACGATGCGGCCGGCGTCTTGCTGGGCTTTGAGGCTGTCGTCGGCGGGGTTGTTGGCGTCGAACTGAATGTTGCTGGCAATCACCGGCACCAGCGCATCGCCTTCGGCCTTGGCGGCGGCGTTGAGCATGGCGGCCAGGCCTATGGGGCGGAAGTCGAATTCGTGGTTGCCCAGGGTGGTGGCGTCGTAGCCAATCTGGCTCATCAAGCGCAGCTCGCTGCCGGCTTCGCGGGTGATGGTGTGAAACAGCGTGCCCATAGTGAAGTCGCCCGCATCGAGCAGCAGCAAGGGCTGCTCACCGGCCGCCTCGCGACGGGCTTTGACCAGCGTGGCCAGCCGCGCCACGCCGCCCACCGTGCCGTCGTCGTTGACGGTGGCCGGGGTGTATTCGTTGTTGGGCCCAAAGCCCAGCAGGCGCGACTGCCAGTCGTTGGTGTGCAGAATGGTGAAGTCGCGCGGCGCAGCATGGGCGCCGCTGGCGGTGAGCATTAGGCCCAGAAGCGAGGCCAGTGAAAGCAGGCGAACGAGCATGAACGAGTCCTTATTCATGGGCCCAACCGTCGGCCCGAAAACGTGGCCGGCAGTATGGGCGAGCACCAAGCCCGTCACAGCGACCGAACGCGCCGGGCGCTGTAGCCAATCAAGTCAGGACCGTGGCGCTCCAGTCGAACAAGGTGCAGGCCATGACCAGCGCGTCTTCGCGGCCACCTGGCGCCGGGTAGTAGTCGCGGCGCCGGCCGATTTCGTTGAAGCCATAACGCTCGTAAAGCCGATACGCCGCCAGGTTGCTGGCACGCACTTCCAGAAAGCATTCGCCGGCTTTCAGTTCGAGCGCGCGCTGCATCAGGCGCTCCAGCAGCAGCAGCCCCAAACCCCGGCCTTGGCAGTGCGGGGCCACGGTGATGTTGAGCAGATGGGCTTCGTCGATGATCACGCTGAGCACGGCATGGCCAACCTGGCGCTCGCCCTCGAACATCACCCAGCAGTCGTAGCTGCTGAGGCCGTCGCTGAATAGCTTGCGCGACCACGGGTGGCTGAAGGCGGCGCATTCGATTTGCACCACTTCGTCGAGATCCGCCTCGGTCATGGGACGGATGAGTACGGTGTCATTCATGCAGCGACCCGGCCTCTTGCGTTTGCCAGCGCCGCATCACGCGCTGCATGGCTTGCCACAGCGGCGCCTTGCGCGCCGGCTCGTCCATCAGCAGTTCCAGGCTCGGCAAGGCCCACGCCGTGCCCAGGCCTTCAACCTGAAGTTCGCGGTTGTACACCTGCTCATCCGCCTCGCCGGCAAAGCGAATGGCCGGCAAACCGACCAGCCACAGGCATTTGCAGTCGGGCTCTTCTTCCAGGCGTGCCATCAGGAAACCTTGCACATATTCCAGCGCGGCTTGCGGGCCTTGGTCGAGGTTGCCGCGCGCCAGCAATGGCCAGCGCACGGGCTCGCCAATGATTTGCGGGCTGTCGGGCAGGCCGGCGGCGCGCAGCAGGTCTTTAAGCAGCAGGTAAGCGGGGTCGCGAGCAGCGAACGGTTCGCCGGTCGACAGCTCGGCGAGAATCACGCACGAGCCGGCACGCAGCAGTTGCAGGCTGAAGCGCGGCGGCGCAACGGGGGCGACTTTGGCTGGCGCAACCGCCGCCTTTTCCTCAGCGGCGACCGGCTCGCGCTTGGCTTCCACGCGGGCGCTGGGGCGCGGCACTTCAATTTTCGGTCGTTCATTGACCACCGGCGCAGCGGGCGCGGCGACCGGCTCAGGCGCGCGCTCAACCGGCGCTTCGGCAACGGCAACGGCAACCGCAGGCTCGTCGGCCAGCGGTTCGAGCAGTTCCGGGCGCGAAGGCGCGGCGAACGGCAGGGCCACGCGCGGCAGCCAGTTGGCGACCTGCATGGCATTCAAATAGGCGCGGCGGCGTAGCTCAGTGATCACAGCAGCGCCTCGGGCAAGCAAGCATTCATGTCAACTCCACACACCGGCGAAGGGCCGGTGTGACTGTCGCGAGGGAACGCGATTGTCGCCGGAATTGCCGGTGGCGGGAAGGCGCGACGTTACTGACCCATGGACTTGCGCAGCTCGGCGCAGTGGTCGATGTCGGCAACTGCCGGGGTGTACCAGACGTAATCGGCTGAGCTTGCAGGCACGGTCTTGCCCACTTCCGCCAGTACCAGCGTGACGCTGCCCTGCCCTGTACCCAGGTCCGTCAGGTGCAGCGGCACGCCGACATCACGGCGCACATGAAACGCGCCGGCAAACAGCAGCGCCGGTTGCGCGGCGGCTGATAGTTGCTGTGCCATGCGTCGGTCGCGTTGTTGCTGCACCGCCAACATGGCGGGCAATTGCGATTCCGGCAGCAAGCCGCAATGGGACTCGCGAATCTGTTCCAGCAACGGCGCTTGTACGCTCGGCGCGGTCGAGGCCGTGCCGCTCAATACCGGCTTGGTTTTGTAGATGCCCATGATTTCGCTGCGGTCCAGATTGGCCGCCAGCAAGGGATACGGCTGGGCCAGCGCGTGGCGGACGAGGGGACCGTACATCGACCAGTCCCAGTTTTTCTGCCAGGCCAGCGCGCTCGGCACATCAGCCAGCGCCTGACCGCGCGCGGCGTCGACCTTGGCTTGTTGGTCCGGGTTGAGCATTTCCATCAGCACACTGCCTTGCGGGCGTTTGTGCTCCAGCGCTTGCAGCAGCCAGAGTTCCAGGGCGTGGTGATCGGGATTGTCGTGTTGCTCGCCAACCAGCACGCGCGGCGCCGGTGCCAGGCGCTCCACCAGTTGCTCGGGGCTCAGTTGCTCGCCGGTACGCAGGTCGCGAATAACGCCGACGTCGGCGTGGTCGCGGTCTTTTGGCGCTTGCCAGTCCGGCAGCGGCGGCAGGGCCTGGCAGCCCGTCAGAAACACACACAGCAGTAAAACGAAACGCATGGTCGCTCCTTGATAGCGGGGCTTAACGGGCAATGATCAGCGGATGGCCGCGCTCGGGGTGGCGCTGCACCAGCACTTCCAAATCAAACACGGCGCGCAGCGGTTCGGCTTGCAACACCTCATCAGGCGTACCCAGCGCATGAGCGCCGCCGTTGTGCAGCAGTAACAGGCGGTCGCAGTAGCGGGCGGCCAGGTTCAGGTCGTGAAGGATCACCAGCACCGCCACGCCGTTCGCGGCGATGTTGCGCGCGGCTTGCAGGGTGATGTGTTGGTGCAGCGGGTCGAGCATGGAGGTCGGCTCATCCAGCAGCAGGGTTTGCCCGTTGGCGCCGGGCCAGAGCTGCGCCAGCACCCGCGCCAAGTGCACACGCTGACGCTCGCCGCCGGACAATTCCAGGTAATTACGGCCGGCCAAATGCGCGGCGTCGGCGGCGCCCAGTGCTTCGCCGATTATTTGCTCATCACGCAGGCGCCCGGTGGCGTGGGGCAAGCGGCCCATGCCGACGACGTCTTCGACGCGGAAGGCAAAGTTGAGGGTCGAGGTCTGCGGCAGAATCGCCAGACGCTGCGCGCGCTCCGGGCCGGTCCACTCGCTGAGCGGGCGGCCATCCAGGGTGATGCGCCCTTCGCTGGGTTTCAATTCGCCGCTCAGGGCGTCGAGCAAGGTGCTTTTGCCGGCGCCGTTGGGGCCGAGCACGCCGAGCATTTCGCCGGGCTGCAGGGCCAGATTAATGCCGGTCAGCACGCGCTTGCTGCCGCGTTGGATGGTCAGGTTTTCGGCGCACAACATCAGGCGCGTCCTCGCAGCAGCAGATAAAGAAGAACGGCGCGCCGATCAGGGCAGTCACGATGCCGATCGGCAATTCAGCCGGCGCCAGCGCCAGCCGCGCGACCACGTCGGCGAACAGCAGCAACGCAGCACCCGCCAACGCCGAGGCCGGCAGCAGCACGCGGTGGTCCGGACCGACCAGCAGGCGCACCAGGTGCGGCACCACCAAACCGATAAAGCCGATCATGCCGGCCGCCGCCACGGCAGCGCCGACGCCCAGGGCAGTGCAGAACACCAGCTCACGTTTGACCCGCTCGATGTCGAAGCCCAGATGGCGCGCCTCCGATTCGCCGAGCAGCAAGGCATTCAGTGCCTTGGCGCGCTTGGGCAGCCACAGGCCGACCGCCACGGTGACCACCAGTAAAGGCCACAGCCGCGCATAGCTGGCGCCGTTGAGGCTGCCCAGGTTCCAGAATGTGAGGGTGCGCAGCGTGGCGTCATCCGCCAAATACGTGAACAGGCCGATCACCGCACCGGCCAAGGCGGTGAGCGCGATGCCGGCGAGCAGCATGGTCGACACGCTGGTTTGGCCGTTGCGGCTGCCGAGGCGATACACCAGCGCGGTTACTACCAGCCCGCCGGCAAAGGCGCTGACCGACAACACATACGGCGCGAACGCTTCCGGCACACCGCCCAACGAGGCGCCGCCGACAATCGAAATGGCCGCGCCAAGCGCCGCACCACTGGACACGCCAACCAGGCCGGGGTCGGCCAAGGGGTTGCGAAACAGCCCCTGCATCGCCACGCCGGCCAGCGCCAACACGGCGCCCACCGCCAGGCCGAGCAAGGTTCGCGGCATGCGAATCTGGCCGATGATCAGCTCGGCCTGGGCGAGCTCAGCGCCGCCTACCGGAATGCCGAACACACGCAGCGCGGCGTTAAGCGTGTCCATCAGCGGCAAGCTCACCGGCCCGAGCGCCAACGACAGCAGCAAGGCGAGCGCGAGCAACAGCCCCAGTGCAATAAACAGTGAGCGCGGCAGTACGACTGGGTTCATGGTTGCGGCTTAGCGTCGGCAGTCAGGGGTTGCGCGGCAGGATAGAAGCCTGCGCCCAGGGTTGCCAGCGCGGCCGGAACGCGCGGCCCCAAACCGCCCACCAACAGCGTCGGATCGATTGCCAGCAGGCGGTCGTTTTTCGCGGCGCGGGTGGCGGCGAGTGCCGGGTTCTGTTTGAGCAGCGCCGCTTTCGCTTCGGCGCCGGCAATGCTGCGGTCGGCGAAGATAATCACCTCCGGGTCCAGCGCCAGCAACGCTTCGGTCGACAGCGCTTTGTAGCTGGAATGGGTGGTGACGCTGCGCCCGCCGGCCCGCTCGATCAACCAGGCGCCGAGGGTGTCTTGCCCAGCGGCCATGGGGCTGCTGCCGGCGTGGGATAACAACAGCAGCACGCTCGGGGCGGCCGTGCTGGCTTGCGCGGCGCTCACCCAGTCGGCCTGGCTTTTCAAACGCTGTTGGTAGGCAACGAACGCGGTGGCGGCGCGCGGTTGATCGCCCAGCAGCGTGCCGATGCGCTGGAGGCTGTGTTCCAGGGTCGGCAAGTCGGCTTTGGTCGACAGCGACTCCACCGTTACGCCGGCACTTTTAACCTGTGCCAATACGGGCGGCGGGCCCATTTCTTCGCTGCCCACGAGCAGGTCCGGCTTAAGGCTCAAAATACCTTCGGCGGCCAGCTGACGTTGGTAGCCAATGCTCGGCAGCTGCTTCAGTTCAGGCGGGTTAAGGCTGGTGGTGTCGACGCCCACCAGCTTGCTTTGCCCACCGAGCGTGACCACCCACTCGGTGATCGAGCCGCCCGCACTGACCCAGCGCTGCGGCAGGGTGTCGGCGGCGAGCACCGTTTGGCTCAGAACAATGGCGCAGCACAGGCTGGCGAGACGGACAGACACACGCATAAAAAACTCCAGGAAGTCGGGGCACTGCTTTGCACGAACGGCATAAAAAACCAGCGTGTACCCTATATAGAAGGTACAGGCTGGTTGTGTAGCGCTGCGGCGCCGGGTTTAAACCGCGAGCACCGGCGGCGCTTCGGCCAGCGCGCGCCATTCGCTGAGTTCCGGCACGCCGGGTTTGCGCGCGCCGAACAGTTGCACGATCAGCTCGCCGTCCGCGTCGAAGGCTTCCCAGCTGGTGATCACGCCATCGCTGCTGGGTTTGCGCACACGCCACAGCTCGGCCACGGCGGGGGTTTTCAGGTGCAGGTTGAAGGCCGGGTCGAGCACGTTGAACCAGGTGTCCATCCAGCGCAGGTTTTTCACCGGGCCGCTGTGAATCTGAATGCAGTGGCGGTTGCCGACAAACACCATCAGCGGCACATCGGTGGCGCCCGCTGCTTCCATCAGTGTCGGCAATTCGGCCGGGGCCAACGGCTCGGCCCACTCTCTTCCGGCCAGACGCAGCGCCTGGGTGCGGGTGGCTTCGTGCTTTTTCAGCAGCGCGAAAAAGTGGTGGGTGTCTTTCAGGGTGGACCAGCCGGCGCGCAGGGAGTCGATATCAATCTCGGCGTCTGGCTTGGCTACGACCGGTTCCGGCATCGGCTGCAGTTCCAGCGTGGCGCTTTGCTCCTCGGCGCGGAAACGCTCGATCAGCGGTGCCCAGGCGGCTTCGTCACTGTCTTCGGTGAGGAAGACTTTATGCACGGCCATGCCTTGATGGTCGAACACCTGAATGCTGCGTTGCGTGCCTTTGCCGGTTTCTTCGGCGACCGCGAACACACTGGCCCAGCCGCCGAGGAACAGGCGCAGGTCGATGTCGGGGGAAACCACCAGGCCCATCTGCCCGTTCGCCATTACGGTGACGTCGCGGTAATAACCTTTGCGCTCATGCACGCAATGTTCATTGCGGGTCAACGCCATGACGTAACCCAACTCACCGAGCGCCGGTAACAACGTGGCCCACTGCGGGTTCAGGCGCACGGTGTCGACACCCAAGCGGCTGGCGACCAGCTCGCCTTCGCTGACCGCCAAATGCGCGGCGGCATCGCGGGCGCGCAGTTTCGGCTGCTCACCGCGCAAGGTTTGCCAGGCCAGATACAGCTCGTGGGCGGCGGCGGATGGGCGTGCAGCCTGAATATGGCTCGTCATGGACAACTCCTCGATCAATCAACGGCTCGCCGTGAGGGCGAACTCAATAGGTATTTGTACGCGGCTCGGCACAGCGCGGCCGTCCACAGTTTCGGGGCGGAACTGCCAGTCGGCTACGGCCTCCAGTGCGGCTTCATCCAGGCTGTCGACGCCGGAAGACCGCACAATTTGCAGCGCGCGCTGCTGGCCGCGCTCATCCAGCCGCACCTCCAGCACCACCACGCCTTGCTGATTTCGGCGCTTGGCCACAGTCGGGTAACGCGGCTGCTTGGGCGCCTGTAAATAACTTGGGCGACGGCTGAGCACTTCGCTCACCGCCGGTTTCGGCGTAGGGGAAACGGGGCCGGCGGCGGTGGCGGCAGTCGGCAATGCAACCTCGGCCGTTTCGTTTATTTCTGGTTTAGGTGGCGCCGGCTTGGTTACTGGCTTGCTCGGCTTGACCACGTGTTTGGCCACGGCGCGCGGCTCGACTTTGCGCTCCACCATCGCCGCCTTTGCCACCGGCGGAATCGGTGTGGCGGCGGGTTCGGGCAACGCTTTCTCCGCTTCCCGGACGGCCGGCTGCGCCATGGCAACCGCAGCCGGCGCCGGGGCTGGCGGCAGTTGAATGAGCATGGCCGCCGGCTCGCTTGAAGCCACATCGCGAGCGCGGCCGGGCTCTACGACCGATTCGCGCAGCAGCAAACTCGCCGCTGCGTGCAGCGCGAGCGAAAGCAGGAAATACACCGAGAAACGTCGCATCGGATGCCACGATCACCAAAAGTTAATCTATTTGATAATTGTTTGCATCTGCATGTCAATATCGTTAACGTGCGGCCCGATATCAAACCGGTGGCCAAAGTAGCCGCCCGACGTTAACGATCTAGGAGTAGATCCATGTCCCTTCGTCCGCCCTTCGCCCGCAAGCCTTGGCTGGTGTTGCTGCTGCTTTCGCCCTCGCTGGCCGCCGCCGCCGACAAAACGCCGACACAGTTCGACACCGTTACCGTCACCGCCACCCGCACCGAGCAAAAGCTTGATGAAGTGCCGAGCACCGTGTCGGTGATGACCGAGCGCGATATCGACCAGAACAACGTCAAAGACATCAAGGATCTGGTGCGTTACGAGCCAGGCGTTTCGGTGGGCGGCAGCGGCAGCCGGTTCGGCTTGTCGGGCTTTACCATTCGCGGGATCGGCGGCAATCGCGTATTGACCCAAGTGGATGGCGTCGCCGTGCCGGACGCCTTCGCCTTCGGTCCCTTTATGGAAGCGCGCCGCGACTACATCGACCCCGACACCATGAAGCAGGTCGAAATCATTCGCGGCCCGGCGTCGTCCCTGTACGGCAGCGATGCCATCGGCGGCGCGGTGAGTTTTCTCACCAAAGACGCGGCGGATTATCTGGAAGACGGCGACGATGCCTACGCCCGCCTGAAGACCGGTTTCGACACCTCCGACGACAGCTGGATGCGCAGCGCCACCGTTGCCGGCCGCCTGGGCAGCGTTGATGGCGTGGTGCATATCGGTCACCGCAATGGCCAGGAAGTTGACTCCTTCGGCGGCCGCGACGGCATTGGCGCCAGCCGTGGCGAAGCCAACCCGCAGGACTACAGCGCAGAGAATCTGCTGGTGAAAGGCGGCTGGAATTACTACGGCAACGACCGCCTGCAACTGACCTACGAGCGCTATTCCGTCGACACTGACACCCAGGTGCTCAGCGAATACAGCAACACCGCGACCATCCGCACCTCCGATGCCATCGACAGCACCGACCGCGAGCGCTACAGCCTTCAGCACCAGTTCGAGTTGAATAGCTTGTTGGTGGACAAAGTGGACTGGCATCTGGATTACCAGGACAGCCAGATTCGCCAGCGTACCGAGCAGGAGCGTTTCGTTGCGTCCGCACTGCGCGACCGTTACCGCGATTCCAGCTACGAAGAAAAACTGTGGGTACTTAACGCCAAGTTCGACAAAGCGTTCGCCACCGGCCCGGTTAACCATCAGCTGATTTATGGCTTCGACGTAAAGCGTTTGGAGAACAGCGATTTGCGTCGCGGCGCCGAAACCGTGCGTGCGACCGGCGCAGCGGTGCCGGTCGCACCTGGCGGCGACGCCTTCCCGATCAGTGACTTCCCGGACCCAACCACCAAGGAATACGCGCTGTTTGCCCAGAACGAAATGACCATCGGCGCGTGGACCATTCTGCCGGGCGTGCGTTATGACCGTTTCGAAATGAAGCCCCACGTCACCGATGAGTACCTCAACAGCGGCGCCACCGATGCCAGCCCTGACGACACCAAAGACGAACACATTTCGCCGAAGCTGGGCGTGACCTTCCAGGTCGACGACGCACACAGCGTGTACGGTCAGTACGCAGCGGGCTTCCGCGCTCCGCAGGCGGTGGAAATGTTCGGCGAGTTCGTCAACAGCACCGCGCGCTACCGCACCATCGCCAACACCAGTCTGAAAGCGGAAACCAGCGACAGCTACGAGATCGGGTTGCGCGGCCAGTACCGCGTCGGCAGCTTCGGCGCCGCGCTGTTCTACAACCGTTACAAAGACTTTATCGAACAGCAGAGCCGCACCTCTGCGCTGGCGCCGGCGCTCACTACCGACTTCCAGTACGTCAACATGGACCGAGTCACCATCCGTGGTGCCGAGGCCAAAGGCGAGCTTTTCCTCGACCAGCTTGGCCTGCTGCCAGCGGGCTGGAAAGCCATTGGTACGGTGGCTTATGCCCGGGGCGAAGACGAAGGAACGGGCGAGCCTATTAATAGTGTCGACCCGCTCAAAGGCGTGTTCGGCCTGGGCTACGCCGCGCCAACCGGCAAGTTCGGCGGCAGCCTGAACTGGACACTGGTAGCGGCCAAGGAGCGGGTCAACAACAGTCCAACCAATGAAGGCGGCACACCCAGCCAGTACGAGCCCTCCGGTTACGGCGTGCTTGATCTGAACGGCTGGTGGCAGATGACTGAAGCGTTTTCGGTCAATGCCGGCCTGTATAACCTTGGCGACAAAGAGTACTGGCAATGGGGCGATGTTCGCGGCCTGACCTCCCTCAACACCGGCCTGGACCGCTACTCCCAACCCGGCCGCCACGCCGCAGTCAACTTCATCTGGGAAATCTGACTACCGCCCACCCTGGGTGCACGGGATAATCCCCGTTCACCTGGAGGCGTCTATGCAGTTTCTCTGCGCCCCGGAATCTTTGGCTGAAGGCCAGAGCCGGGGCTTTTTGTTGGGCGGGATAAAGCTGGTGGCCGTGCGCAAGCAAGCCAGGTGTACATCTATATCAACCGCTGCCCGCACAAAGCTGTGTCGCTGGAATGGAAGGCGGATGAGTTTCTCGACAGCAGCCAGAGCCTGATTCAGTGCGCACGCCATGGCGCACTGTTTTTGATCGAGTCGGGCGAATGCATTACCGGCCCGTGTGAAGGCAAGGCGCTGACCGCCCTCGCCCTCCGCGAAGACGCCGCAGGCATTTGGGTCGAGGTGCCGGCTTAACGGTTAGAGCTGCACGTCGAGGCGGCGCGTCAGCCTGATCTCGGTTGGCGTCAGCACGGCGCCATAGGCGAGCACTTCGACGCCGGCCGCTTTGGCTTCCTTCAGCGCCTCGGCATAGGCCGCGTCAATTTCTCCGGCCGGGCGAACCGCGTCGATGTCCGACAGGTTCACGCAGTACAACTGCACGGCGCGAATGCCCTGGCGCGCCAGGCTGGACAGTTCGCGCAGGTGCTTGGCGCCGCGCTGGGTTTTAGCGTCGGGGAATGCGGCGACGCGGGTGCCGTCGAAACCCAGGGTCACGCTTTTCACTTCCACATACGCCATGCCGCTAGGGTATTCGAGGCGGAAATCGATGCGGCTGTTTTCTTCCCCATACGGCACTTCACGCTTGAGCGTGGTGAAGCCGGCCAGCTCGCTGATCACGCCCTCGCGCAGCGCTTCTTCCACCAACGGATTGGCCCGCGCCGTGTTCACGCAGGCCCAGCGGCCTTGCGGGGTTTGCGCCAGTTCCCAAGTGCCGGGCAACTTGCGTTTGGGGTCGCCGGAACGGCTGAACCACACGGCGCCGCCCTCGACCATGCAGTTGAACATGGAGCCGGTGTTGGGGCAGTGAATGGTCGGCAGCTCGCCGCTGGCGGTTTCGATGTCGGCGAGGAAGCGTTTGTAGCGGCGGATCAGGCGGCCTTCTTCCAGGGGCGGCGAAAACAGCATCAAGGCCGCCAGGTTTTCAGGCCGCGGGCGATACGCTCAACCGCTTCCTGCAAGCGCGGCAGGCTTTGCGTGTAGGCAAAACGCACGTGATGGCCGGCTTGATAGCGACCGAAATCCAGGCCCGGCGTAAACGCCACATGCTCGGTTTCCAGGAAGTGCTGACAGAAGGCAAAGGCGTCGCCGCCAAACGCACTGATGTCTGCATATAAATAGAAGGCGCCTTCCGGCTCCACGGCAATGCCGAAGCCAAGTTCGCGCAGGGCTGGCAATAGAAAGTCGCGCCGGCGCGCAAATTCGCCACGGCGCTGTTCGAGAATTTCCAGCGTGGCGGGTTCGAAGCAGGCCAGCGCCGCATGCTGGGCCATGCTCGGCGCGCTGATGTAGAGGTTCTGCGCCAGTTTCTCCAGTTCGCCCACCGCTTGCGGCGGCGCCACCAACCAACCCAGGCGCCAGCCGGTCATGCCGAAGTATTTCGAGAAACTGTTGAGCACGAAGGCGTCGTTGTCGACTTCCAGCACGCTGGCGGCATCCACGCCGTAGGTCAGGCCGTGGTAGATCTCGTCCACCACCAAATGGCCGCCGTGACCCTTGATGGCTTTGGACAAACCGCCCAACTCTTCACGCGACAACAAGGTGCCGGTCGGGTTGGCCGGCGATGCCACCAGGGCGCCGACGCTGTCGCGGTCCCAGTGGCGGTCGACCAGTTCAGGCGTCAGTTGGTAGCGCACGTCCGGGCCAACCGGCACCAACTGCGCAGCGCCTTCCACCAAGCGCAGGAAATGACGATTGCACGGGTAGCCTGGGTCGGCGAGCAGCCAGTGTTTGCCGGGGTCGACCAGCAAGGCGCTGGCCAGCAGCAACGCACCCGAACCGCCGGGCGTAATCAGGATGCGTTCGGGGTCTATGCTCAATCGGTAACGTTGCGCGTAGAAATTGGAAATGGCCTCGCGCAGGGCCGGCAAGCCACGGGCGGCGGTGTAGCGCGTATGGCCATCGGCCAAGGCGGCCTGGCCAGCAGCGACGATGGGCGCGGCGGTGGTGAAGTCCGGCTCGCCGATTTCCAGGTGGATGACATCATGGCCGTCGGCCTGCAACTGATTGGCCCGCGCCAGCAGCGCCATCACGTGAAACGGCTCAATCGCGCGGCTGCGAGCACTGTAGGGCGAAGTCATCGGCCTTCCTTATATAAGTTCAGGCGGCGATTCTACCCAACCAGTTGGCTAAACAGCAGCACGATGACAACCGGGAGTGGCATAGGCGAAGGCGATCTGGTAAGTTCGCCCGCTTGCAGCCGCAGGGCCGGCAATAAATGACGGCAATGGACAGTAATCCTGCGCAGTGGATTAGAGAGTTTTCAAGAGGCGGTCATCCATGCCCACCAAAGCAAAAGCAAAGAACGACCCGCTCAACCGTGGTTTCGAACCGTATAAAGAAACCAAGGGTGAGGAGTACATGAGTGAGCCAATGCGTGCGCACTTCACCAATATTCTGGGCAAGTGGAAGCTTGAGCTGATGCAGGAAGTCGATCGGACTGTGCATCACATGCAGGACGAAGCGGCCAACTTCCCTGATCCGGCCGACCGTGCCAGCCAGGAAGAAGAATTCAGCCTGGAACTGCGTGCCCGTGATCGCGAACGCAAGCTGATCAAGAAAATCGACCAGACTCTTCAACTCATCGAAGACAACGAATATGGCTGGTGCGATTCCTGCGGCGTAGAGATCGGCATCCGCCGTCTTGAAGCCCGCCCAACCGCCACCCTTTGCATCGATTGCAAAACCCTGGCGGAAATCAAAGAAAAGCAGATCGGTTCCTGATCTGAGAACGGGGCGCTTAGGCGCCCCGCTTCATTTCTGTCATGACCTTTTCTCGCGTATGACCACTCCAGCCTACATCGGGCGCTTCGCCCCCACGCCCAGCGGCTACCTGCACTTCGGCTCGCTGGTGGCGGCCCTCGCTTCCTATCTCGACGCCAAAGCCTGCGGCGGCACCTGGCTGCTGCGCATGGAAGACATCGACCCTCCCCGCGAAGTACCCGGCGCCCAATCGGCCATTTTGCAGACCCTGGAAAGCTACGGCTTCGAATGGGACGGCGAACTGGTGCGCCAGAGCGAGCGCCACGCAGCGTATGAAAGCGTGGTGCAGCGCCTGTTCAGCCACGGTCTGGCCTACGCCTGCACCTGTTCGCGTAAACAACTGGAAAATTACCAGGGCGTTTATCCAGGCTTCTGCCGCAATGCCGGGCATGAGCAGGAAGGCGCCGCCATTCGCCTGCGCGTGCCGGAACTTGAGTACCACTTTGTCGACCGCGTGCAAGGCGAGTACCGCCAGCATTTGGGCCGCGACGTCGGCGACTTTGTGATTCGCCGACGCGATGGTTTGTACGCCTATCAGCTGGCCGTGGTGCTGGATGACGCCTGGCAAGGGGTGACCGACATCGTTCGCGGCGCCGACCTGCTGGACTCCACGCCGCGCCAGCTGTACCTGCAAGAACTGCTCGGGCTGTCGCAGCCGCGTTATATGCATGTGCCGCTGATTATTCAGCCCGATGGCCATAAGCTCGGAAAGTCGTATCGCTCGCCCCCGCTGGAAACCCACGAAGCGGCGCGCTTGCTGCTGCGGGCCTTGCGTGCGCTGGGGCAAGCTGTAGTGCCGGAACTGGATGACGCCACGCCGGCAGAATTGCTGGCGTGGGGCATTCGTCACTGGGATGTCGCGCGCATCCCGCGCACGCTGACGTTGGCGGAATCGCAACTGCGTTGACCGTGCTTAAGGGCATCGCGGCTAAAGCCGCTCCTACACAATCGCGGCGCCTGTGGGAGCGGCTTTAGCCGCGATAGCTTTTGCGCCCCGCTTCCAGCCCTGACCTTCCATCCGTTACCATCGCCGCTCGCCAACCACGAGAAACGGCATGTACATCTACCGATTGGTCTTACTTCTGGTGGTGGGGATTTACCTCTTCTCCCCCGCCATCATGGACTGGTGGATCGACCCGAGCGGCGCCTGGTATCGCCCGTACTTGCTGTGGCTGATCCTTATCGTGGTGACCTTTATCTTGCAGAGCGGACGTGATGCTGACGAGCTTTAGCCTGAGTCAGCTGATTCTGATCAGCGCTGCCTATCTCCTTGTTCTGTTCGGCGTTGCCTGGATCAGCGAACGCGGCATCATCCCGCGCTGGATCGTCTCGCACCCGCTGACGTACACCTTGTCGCTCGGCGTCTATGCCAGCGCCTGGGCGTTCTACGGCACGGTCGGGCTGGCCTATCAATACGGTTTCGGTTTTCTCGCCAGCTACTTAGGCGTGTCGGGCGCGTTCTTGCTGGCACCGGTGTTGCTGTATCCGATTCTGCGCATCACCCGCACGTATCAGCTGTCGTCGCTGGCAGACCTGTTTGCCTTCCGCTTTCGCAGCACCTGGGCCGGTGCGCTGACCACACTGTTTATGCTGATCGGCGTGTTACCGCTGCTGGCCCTGCAATTTCAGGCGGTGGCCGACTCCATCGGCATTCTCACTCGCGAACCGGTGCATGAGCGGGTGGCGCTGAGTTACTGCGCGCTGATTACCTTGTTCACCATTCTGTTTGGCGCCCGCCACATCGCCACGCGCGGCAAGAATGAAGGCCTGGTGTTTGCCATCGCGTTTGAGTCCATCGTGAAAATGGTCGCCCTGGGCGGCATCGCGCTGTATGCCCTGTACGGCGTATTCGGCGGCCCACACGAATTGGAACTATGGCTGCTGCAAAACCAGGCGACGCTCGCCGCGCTGCACACGCCGCTGCAAGAAGGCCCGTGGCGCACGCTGCTGCTGATCTTTTTCGCCTCGGCCATCGTGATGCCGCACATGTATCACATGACCTTCACGGAAAACCTCAACCCGCGCGCGATGGTTAGCGCCAGTTGGGGTCTGCCGTTGTTTCTGCTGCTGCTGAGTTTGACCGTGCCGCTGATTCTCTGGGCCGGACTGAAACTGGGCGCCACCACTAATCCCGAATATTTCACCCTCGGCATCGGCATTTCGGTGAACAACGACACGCTGGCGCTGCTGGCGTATGTCGGGGGGTTGTCGGCCTCCAGTGGTTTGATCATCGTCACCACCTTGGCGCTGTCGGGCATGGCGCTGAATCACCTGGTGTTACCGCTGTATCAGCCGCCGGCGCAAGGCAACATTTACCGCTGGCTGAAGTGGACCCGCCGCGCGCTGATCATCGCCATCATTGCCGCCGGTTATGGCTTCTATCTATTACTCGGCGCCGAGCAAGACCTGGCCAACCTCGGCATCGTCGCGTTTGTGGCCACCCTGCAATTTCTGCCCGGCGTGCTGTCGGTGCTGTACTGGCCGACCGCCAACCGCAAAGGCTTTATCGCCGGCCTGCTGGTGGGCATTTCGGTGTGGACCGCGAGCATGCTGTTACCGCTGATTGGTAACGTGCAGGGCATTTATATTCCGCTGTTCAATTTCGTGTACGTGCTGGACGACACCAGTTGGCACTTGGCGGCCATCGCCTCGCTGGCGGCCAACGTGCTGGTATTCACGCTGGTGTCGCTGTTCACCGAGTCCAGCGCCGAAGAAGAAAGCGCCGCCGAAGCCTGTGCTGTGGATAACGTGCGTCGCCCACAGCGGCGTGAGCTGCTGGCCACCTCGCCGCAGGAATTCGCCACGCAATTGGCCAAACCGCTCGGCGCGAAGACGGCGCAACGGGAAGTGGAACAAGCGCTACGCGACTTGCATCTGCCGTTCGATGAAAACCGCCCCTACGCCCTGCGCCGCCTGCGCGACCGCATCGAAGCGAACCTGTCCGGCTTGATGGGCCCGAGCGTGGCGCAGGACATTGTCGAAACCTTCCTTCCTTATAAGTCCGGCAGCGAAAGCTACGTAACCGAAGACATTCACTTCATCGAAAACCGCCTTGAGGATTACCACTCGCGCCTGACCGGCCTTGCCGCCGAGCTCGATGCCCTGCGCCGTTACCACCGCCAGACCTTGCAAGAGCTGCCGATGGGCGTGTGCTCGCTGGCCAAGGATCAGGAAATCCTGATGTGGAACCGGGCTATGGAAGACCTCACCGGCATCGTCGCCCACCGCGTGGTCGGCTCGCGGCTGTCCACCATTGGCGAGCCGTGGAAGGCGCTGCTGGAAGGCTTTATCAACCTGCCCGACGAGCATTTGCACAAACAACGCCTGGCCCTCGACGGTCAGATTCGCTGGCTGAACCTGCACAAAGCGGCCATCGACGAGCCCTTGGCGCCGGGTAACACCGGCCTGGTGTTATTGGTTGAAGACCTCACCGAAACGCAGATGCTCGAAGACAAACTGGTGCACTCCGAACGCCTGGCGAGCATTGGCCGCCTGGCTGCGGGCGTGGCCCATGAAATCGGCAACCCGATTACCGGCATCGCCTGCCTGGCGCAGAACCTGCGCGAAGAACGCGAAACCGACCCGGAGCTGGCGGAAATCAGCAGCCAGATCGTCGAGCAAACCAAGCGGGTGTCGCGCATCGTGCAATCGCTGATGAGCTTTGCCCACGCGGGCGGCCGTCAGCAGCCCGAAGAACCTGTATGCCTGGCCGAAGTGGCACAGGACGCCATCGGCTTGCTGGCGCTGAACCGGCGCAGCATCGAAGTGCAGTTCTTCAATTTATGCGACCCGGACCACTGGGCCGTGGGCGACCCGCAGCGTTTGGCGCAGGTGCTGATCAATTTGCTCTCCAACGCCCGCGACGCTTCGCCACCGCGCGGCGCCATTCGCGTGAAGAGTGAAGCCAGCGAACAGACGGTCGATTTGATCGTCGAAGATGAAGGTACCGGCATTCCCAAGGCGATCATGGATCGCCTGTTCGAACCGTTCTTTACCACCAAAGATCCCGGTGAAGGAACCGGCCTGGGCCTCGCTCTGGTCTATTCCATCGTTGAAGAGCATTATGGGCAAATTACAATCGACAGCCCGGCAGACCCGGAGCTACAACGCGGAACCCGTATTCGGGTAACGTTACCGCGACATGTCGAAGCGACGTCCGTAGTGACCAGAGATCGTCGAGAGAGCTGAATTCATGCCACATATTCTGATCGTCGAAGACGAGACCATTATCCGTTCCGCCCTGCGCCGCCTGTTGGAGCGCAACCAGTACGAAGTCAGCGAAGCCGGCTCCGTGCAGGAAGCCCAGGAACGCTTCAGCATCCCCAGCTTTGACCTGATCGTCAGCGATTTGCGTCTACCCGGCGCGCCCGGCACCGAGCTGATCAAGCTCGGCCAAGGCATTCCGGTGCTGATCATGACCAGCTACGCCAGCCTGCGCTCAGCGGTCGATTCCATGAAGATGGGCGCGGTCGACTACATTGCCAAACCCTTCGACCACGACGAAATGCTTCAGGCCGTGGCCCGCATTCTGCGCGACCGCCAGGACAACAAACCGGCACTCGCCGCCAGCACCAGCAATGGCAGCCGCGCCGGTGACAAAGTCGTAGCCGGTAACACCAACGGCGAAATCGGCATCATCGGCTCCAGCCCGTCGATGCAAGAGCTGTACAGCAAAATCCGCAAAGTCGCCCCCACCGATTCCACCGTGCTGGTTCAGGGCGAATCCGGCACCGGTAAGGAGTTGGTGGCGCGTGCGCTGCACAACCTGTCGAAACGCGCCAAGGCGCCGATGATTTCGGTGAACTGCGCAGCCATTCCTGAAACCCTGATCGAGTCCGAATTGTTCGGCCACGAGAAAGGCGCGTTCACCGGCGCCAGCGCGGGTCGCGCGGGTCTGGTGGAAGCGGCGGACGGCGGTACGCTGTTCCTCGATGAAATTGGTGAGCTGCCGCTGGAAGCCCAAGCGCGCTTGCTGCGCGTGTTGCAGGAAGGCGAGATTCGCCGTGTGGGTTCGGTGCAGTCGCAAAAGGTCGATGTGCGTTTGATCGCCGCCACCCACCGCGACCTGAAAACCCTGGCCAAAACCGGCCAATTCCGTGAAGACCTTTTCTACCGCCTGCACGTTATCGCCCTGAAGCTGCCCGCTTTGCGCGAGCGCGGTGCCGACGTCAGCGAAATCGCTGCGCTGTTCCTGGCGCGCCAGTCGAGCAAAATGGGCCGCAGCGACCTGCGCTTCGCCCCCGACGCCGAGCAGGCGATTCGCCATTACACCTGGCCAGGTAACGTGCGCGAGTTGGAAAACGCCATCGAGCGCGCGGTGATTCTGTGCGAAGGCTCGGATATTTCAGCCGAACTGCTGGGTATCGATATCGAGCTGGATGATCTGGAAGACGGCGACTTCCTCGGCGCCCCCGTTGCCCACAACAGCACTAACGCCCATGAGCCGACCGAAGACCTGTCGCTGGAAGACTACTTCCAGCACTTCGTTCTCGAGCACCAAGACCACATGACCGAAACCGAGCTGGCGCGCAAATTGGGCATCAGCCGCAAATGTCTGTGGGAACGTCGTCAGCGCCTGGGCATTCCACGGCGCAAAACCGGCGCGGCATTGGAAGGTTGACAGCTGAGCGGTAACAAGGAATGCGCGCGCGGGTCGCCACACTTTGTTACCGCTCCAACATCGCGTAACAAAGCCGGGTTTAACGGTAACGGAAATCCGGCTTTTTTGTGCCTGTTCTGACACAGTGATTTTAGCTAAGTCCTTGTTTTATAAGGATTCACAAAAACTGGCACGGCATCTGCTATATGTTTGGTACAACAACAATAACAAGCAACGCCCAAGACAATAAAAATAAGACGTAACGACTCCAGCACAATAAAAACAAAATCGCGGGAGGCGCAGCTAACTGATTCTTTTGGAGAGGAATGGCTTTTGGGGTTCGCCCCGCGACCAGGCTGAGAATAACAAGACTGCTTTCAGGCAGAGCCCGAACTGGTTGGATCGAATGATCATGGCTACATCAGCATCCAAAGCAATCCGTTTGCTATTAACCTCCACATTGGAGGTTTTTCCTGAAAGCCACTAGGCCGACGGAACGGGTCAACAAACAAAAACAACAAGCCCGACATAATAATAAAAACAAAGCACGCACCTACTTGGGGGGAGCCTCGGCTCCCCCAGTAGCTTTCGCTACCACCCTCTCGCTTCTCCCCTTCTATATCGCGCTTTACGCCCAACCTCGCGGCGTCCTACACCATTCCCCGACACAATGCTAGAATCCGCAGCCTTCATGCGGTCATTTCCTTTTCTGGCCGGTCATTCCGTCAAACAGTGCATCCCATGCTGAAAAAGCTGTTCCAGTCCCTACGCTCCCCATTGCGCCGCGCCAAGCAGCACCCGCGCAGCACCCCCGAAGTGGTGACCAGTCACCAGCATCCGTTGCGCCGCGCGCACATCAGTCGCTATGCGGTAAGCATCGTTGAGCGCCTGCAGAACGCCGGTTACCAGGCCTACCTGGTTGGCGGTTGCGTGCGCGACCTGCTGTTGGATATCGAGCCAAAAGACTTCGACGTCGCCACCAGCGCCACCCCCGAGCAAGTGCGTGCTGAGTTCCGCAACGCCCGGGTCATCGGCCGCCGCTTCAAGTTGGTTCATGTGCACTTCGGTCGCGAAATCATCGAAGTGGCCACCTTCCGCGCCAATCACCCCGTCAGCGAAGAAGAGGAAGACAGCAATCAGTCTTCTCGCCACGAGAGCGGCCGCATTCTGCGCGACAACGTGTATGGCAGCCTGGAAGACGACGCCCAGCGCCGCGACTTCACCATCAACGCCCTGTATTTCGATGTAACCGGCGAGCGCATTCTCGATTACGCCCGTGGCATGCACGACATCCGTAACCGTCAGGTGCGCCTAATTGGCGACCCGGAAAAGCGTTACCTCGAAGACCCGGTGCGCATGCTGCGTGCGGTGCGCTTTGCCGCCAAGCTCGACTTCGATATCGAAAGCCACAGCGCCGAGCCGATTCCGCGTCTGGCAAAAATGCTGCGGGACATTCCCTCGGCGCGCCTGTTTGATGAAGTGCTCAAACTGTTCCTCTCCGGTTACGCCGAGCACGTGTTCGAGCTGCTGCTGGAGTACGACCTGTTCGAGCCGTTGTTCCCGGCCAGTGCCGCCGCACTCAAGGCGAGCCCGGAATACACGTACAACCTGATCAGCCAGGCCTTGATCAACACCGATCAGCGCATTGAAGACGGCAAGCCGGTAACCCCGGCCTTCCTGTTCGCCGCCCTGCTCTGGCCGGCGCTGCCGGCCCGCGTGATCAAGCTGCAAGACCGTGGCATGCCGCCGATTCCGGCGATGCAAGAAGCGGCTCACGAACTGATCGCCGAGCAATGCCAACGCATCGCCGTGCCCAAGCGTTTCACCATTCCGATTCGCGAAATCTGGGACATGCAGGAGCGCCTGCCACGGCGCAGCGGCAAGCGTGCCGACCTGTTGCTGGAAAACCCACGTTTCCGCGCCGGCTACGATTTCCTGCTGCTGCGCGAGAGCGCCGGCGAGAAAACCAATGGCCTGGGCGACTGGTGGACCGATTACCAGGATTGCACTGACAGCGAACGCCGCCAGATGATTCGCGACCTCGCCGCCACTGGTGAAGACACCAGCACTGCACCGCGCAAACGTCGTCGCAGCGGTAGCAGTCGCAAACGCGGCGCCGCCCCGAGCCCGGCGCAAGACTGATGGAGCGGGTGTATATCGGCCTCGGTAGCAACCTGGCCGAACCGCTGGACCAATTGCGCGGCGCCCTCGCGGCGCTGGCGCAGTTGCCCGATACCCAGTTGGTGAATTGCTCTTCCTTCTATAGCAGCGACCCGCTCGGCCCCGCCGACCAGCCCCGTTACGTCAATGCCGTCGCAGCGCTGGACACTTCCCTCAGGCCCCTGTCACTGCTCGATGCGTTGCAAGCCATCGAACTGGAACAGGGCCGCGAACGCAAAGCCGAACGCTGGGGTCCGCGAACCCTCGATCTGGACATTCTCGCCTTTGGCAAACTCGTGCTTGATGAACCCCGTTTGCAGGTGCCGCATTACCACATGCATGCCCGGCCGTTCGTCCTCTACCCGCTCGCCGAACTGGCCCCCGAACTGACCCTGGCCGATGGTCGCCGCCTCAGCGACCTACTGCTGGCCTGCCCCTTCGAGGGCCTGGAAAAACTGCCTGCCTCGCTGTAACCGCCGCCGTTGCTGGGCTCAGGTAGTAAAACTACAAGCCCCGCATTGGCGGTAACGCCAGTAACAAGTCGGTAACACCTGCAATTGACTTCGCCCTTTCGCATCACGACTATAGGCGTCCCGTTGCCCCGCGCCGGTGCGCGCGAGGCGCTAAGAGGACCAATATGATGCCTGACGTTACCCTGAGCACCCTGCAAGAGCTGAATCAAAAAGGCGAAAAAATCGTCATGCTCACTGCCTACGATGCCACCTTCGCCTCCGTTGCCGCGAAGGCCGGCGTCGAGGTGTTGCTGGTGGGCGATTCCCTCGGCATGGTTGTGCAAGGCCATGACAGCACCCTGCCGGTCAGCGTTGCGGATATGGCTTACCACACCGCCTGCGTGAAACGCGGTAATAGCGGTGCGCTCATCGTTACCGACCTGCCCTTCATGGCCTACGCCACGCTTGAACAAGCGCTGGTCAACAGCGGCGCGCTGATGCAAGCCGGCGCCCATATGGTCAAGCTCGAAGGCGGCGGCTTCCTCGCTGAAACCGTGCGCCGCCTGGCTGAGAATGGCGTGCCAGTGTGCATGCACATGGGCCTGACGCCGCAGTCGGTCAACGTGCTCGGTGGTTATAAAGTGCAAGGTCGCAGCGAAGCTCAGGCGCGCCAACTGCGCAGCGACGCCATCGCCCTGGAACAAGCTGGCGCCGCCATGCTGCTGCTGGAATGCGTACCGAGCGAACTGGCCGCCGAAATCACCGAAGCGGTAAAAATTCCGGTCATTGGCATCGGTGCCGGTAACGCCACCGACGGCCAGGTTCTGGTGCTGCACGACATGCTCGGCCTGTCGCTCACCGGCCGCACGCCCAAGTTCGTGAAGAACTTTATGCAAGACCAGACCAGCATCGACGGCGCCATTCGCGCCTATGTCGCGGCGGTCAAAGATTCGTCATTCCCTGCCGCTGAACACGGATTCTCTGCATGAACACGGTTACCACCGTCCGCGAACTACGCGCCGCTGTTGCTCAAGCGCGTGCCGAGGGCAAAGACGTCGGCCTGGTGCCGACCATGGGCAATCTGCACGACGGCCACGCCAAGCTGGTAGAAAAAGCCGCCCAGCGCGTCGACTTCGTGGTTGCCAGCATCTTCGTTAACCCGTTGCAGTTCGGGCCTAAGGAAGACCTGGAAAACTACCCGCGCACCCTCGCCGCCGACAAAGAACGCCTGATTCAAGCCGGCTGCCAACTGCTGTTCGCGCCAAGCGTTGAAGAGATGTACCCCGACGGCATGGCAGCGCAGACCATCGTGCATGTGTCCGGCGTTTCCGAAGGCTTGTGTGGCGGCAGCCGCCCTGGGCACTTCGATGGTGTGTCGACCGTGGTGACCAAATTGTTCCAGATGGTGCAGCCGGACATCGCCATCTTTGGCCAGAAGGACTACCAGCAACTGGCCGTGATCCGCACCTTGGTGCGCGACCTGAACATGCCCATCCAGATTATTGGCGAGCCCACCGTACGCGCCGAAGACGGCCTGGCGCTGTCTTCACGCAACGGTTATCTGGACGACACCCAGCGCGCCGCCGTTCCGGCCATCTACCAATGTCTGCAACAAATGGCCACCGCCATCAAAGCCGGCGCCCGCGATTTCGCCCCGCTGATCGAGCAAGGCCAGAAGCAGCTGGAAGCAGCCGGTTTCCGTATGGATTACCTGGAAGTGCGCCGCTCCGACAACCTGCGCCCGGCCACTAAAGACGATCGCCACTTGGCCATTTTGGTCGCCGTATTCGTTGGCACCACGCGCCTGATCGACAACGTCGTGTTCGAGTTGCCCGAAAGCGCCTGACCCATCCCGTACCGCTTATTAACCCCCGGCGCCCTTCCAACAACAAAAGGCGCCGTTGTTTAGCCTGCCGAGGCTCTTTAAAGGAAGCACGCCATGCACGCCATCATGCTCAAGGCCAAACTGCACCGCGCCGAAGTGACCCACGCCGTTCTCGATTACGAAGGCTCATGCGCCATTGACGGCGAGTGGCTCGACCTGGCCGGCATTCGCGAGTACGAGCAAATTCAGATTTACAACGTCGACAACGGTGAGCGCTTCACCACTTACGCCATCCGTGGCGAAGAAGGCTCGCGCATCATCTCGGTCAACGGCGCGGCCGCGCACAAAGCCCATGTCGGCCACCGCGTCATCATTTGCGCCTACGCCCACTACAGCGAGGCCGAGCTGGTGAATTTCAAACCGCGCATGCTGTATATGGCGCCGGGCAATGAACTCAGTCACACCAGCGATGCCATACCGGTACAAGTTGCGTAAGCACAGGGGCTATGATGCGTCCTGTTTTCCGCGCTGGAGCCCGGTTTACGGACGCTGATCGGGGGTTGGCATGAAAACCGCTAAACCCCGTAACGCCCCTAAGAAAAAGCCCGGAGCCGTCCGGGCTTTTTAATGGTCATAGGTTTCTCACGATTAGTCAGAAAGGAATTTGCAGGCTATGGCGTACTACCAACACCCTCACGACGTTACAACCTTGCCGGCCTGGCAGGCACTGCGCCAGCATCGCGAAGCCATGCAGAACTTCAGCATGCGCGAAGCCTTCAACTCCGATGACAAGCGCTTCGCCGAATTCTCGCTGAGCAGCTGCGGTCTGTTTCTGGATTACTCGAAAAACCTGATCACCACCGAAACCCGCGACCTGCTCGTCGCCCTGGCTGAAGAAGTCGGGCTTAAAGAAGCGATTGAGCAGCTGTTCGACGGCACCCTGGTAAACGCCTCGGAAGGCCGCCCGGCCCTGCACACCGCCCTGCGTCGCCCGGTTGGCGAGCGCCTGATGGTCAACGGCGCCAACGTGATGCCCGACGTGCACCGCGTGCTGAACCAGATGACCGAGCTGGTCACCCGCATTCATAACGGCCTGTGGCGCGGTTACACCGAAAAGCCGATCACCGACGTGGTCAACATCGGCATCGGCGGCTCGTTCCTCGGCCCGCAACTGGTGTCCGAAGCGCTGCTGCCCTACGCCCAGCAAGGCGTGCGCTGCCACTACCTGGCGAACATCGACGGCAGTGAATTCCACGAGCTGTCCGATGGCCTGAAGGCCGAAACCACGCTGTTTATCGTCTCGTCGAAATCGTTCAACACCCTTGAAACCCTGAAAAACGCCCAGGCCGCACGCAGCTGGTACCTGGCGCAAGGCGGTTCGGAGGGCGATCTGTACAAACACTTCATCGCCGTTTCCAGCAACCGTGAGGCCGCCGTGGCCTTTGGTATTCGCGAAGAAAACATTTTCCCGATGTGGGATTGGGTCGGTGGGCGTTACTCGCTGTGGTCCGCCATCGGTTTGCCTATCGCGCTGGCCATCGGCATGTCCAACTTCAAGGAACTGCTCTCCGGCGCCTATAGCATGGACCAGCACTTCCAGACCGCGCCGTTCGAACGCAACATGCCGGTGCTGCTGGCCCTGCTCGGCGTGTGGTACGGCAACTTCTGGAGCGCGCAAAGCCACGCGATCCTTCCGTACGACCATTACCTGCGCAACATCACCAAGCACTTGCAGCAGTTGGACATGGAATCCAACGGCAAGAGCGTGCGCCAGGACGGCAGCGCCGCTACCTGCGACACCGGCCCGGTGATCTGGGGTGGCGTTGGCTGTAACGGTCAGCACGCCTACCACCAGTTGCTGCACCAAGGCACCCAACTGATTCCGGCCGACTTTATCGTGCCGGTGGTCAGCTACAACCCGGTGGCCGACCACCACCAATGGCTGTACGCCAACTGCCTGTCACAGAGCCAGGCGCTGATGCTGGGTAAAACCCGCGACGAAGCCGAAGTCGAACTGCGCAGCAAAGGCTTGCCGGAAGAAGAAGTGCAGCGCCTGGCGCCCCACAAAGTCATTCCGGGCAACCGCCCGAGCAACACCTTGGCCATGGAACGCATCAGCCCTCGCCGCCTCGGCGGCCTGGTAGCGCTGTATGAACACAAGGTGTTTGTGCAGAGCGTGGTCTGGGGCATCAACGCCTTCGACCAGTGGGGCGTGGAACTGGGCAAGGAATTGGGCAAGGGCGTGTACCAGCGTCTTACCGGCGGTAACGAACAGCCGGCTGAGGATGCGTCCACTCAAGGTCTGATCGATTACTTCCGCGGCCGTCACCGCGGGTGATGGGTTAGCGAGAACACAAAGCCGGCCTGCTTACACAGGCCGGCTTTTTTTGTGGGTGCAGAATAAGAGCATCGCGGCTGAAGCCGCTCCCACAGGGGTTCAGCGATCTGTGGGAGCGGCTTTAGCCGCGATTCCTGCAAACGCCCGCATTTCGAGGGGTTGTACCTTTCATCGTCGCCAGTGCACCCCTTACGGTCTATCTTTAGCTTCACGCTTTCCTACATCCTGCGGTCAAAACTAGCGGTCAACAAAAACAAGGACTCCGCCATGTTCAAGATCTCCGACCACCCGGTTGCCGATGCCGTGCGTGAGCGCGCGCTGCTCGACAACGAGGGCTACCAGCGCCTGTACAAGCAATCCATCGAGCAGCCCGAGCAGTTCTGGGGCGAACAGGCCAAAGCCTTTCTCGACTGGTTTCAACCATGGCGCAGCGTGTACCACGGCGACATGGCCACCGGCCACGCCAGCTGGTTCAAGGAAGGCAAACTCAACGTCAGCTACAACTGCATCGACCGCCACCTGGAAAAACGCGGCGATCAGGTGGCCATCATCTGGGAAGGCGACAACCCCAGCGAATCGGCGCATATCACCTACAAAAAACTTCATCACCACGTTTGCCGCCTGGCCAATGTGTTGAAAAGCCGTGGCGTGCAGAAAGGCGACCGGGTGTGCATCTACATGCCCATGGTGCCGGAAGCCACCTACGCCATGCTCGCCTGCGCACGCATCGGCGCGGTGCATTCGGTGGTGTTCGGCGGCTTCTCGCCCGACGCCCTGCGCGACCGCATTCTGGATGCCGATTGCCGCACCGTGATCACCGCCGACGAAGGCGTGCGCGGCGGTAAATACGTGCCGCTGAAGAAGAACGTGGATAAAGCCCTGGAAAGCTGCCCGGGCGTTTCCACCGTCGTCGTGGTGCAACGCACCGAAGGCGATGTGCAATGGCAAGACGGCCGCGACCTCTGGTACCACGAAGCCGTGCGCGGCGCTGACAGCGAATGCGCGCCAGAACCGATGGACGCCGAAGACCCGCTGTTCATCCTGTACACCTCCGGCTCCACCGGCAAACCCAAAGGCGTACTGCACACCACCGGCGGCTACTTGCTCATGGCGGCCATGACCCACAAGTACGTGTTCGACTACCACGACGGTGACGTCTATTGGTGCACCGCCGACGTCGGCTGGGTTACGGGCCACAGCTACATCGTCTACGGCCCGCTGGCCAACGGCGCCACCACGCTGGTGTTTGAAGGCGTGCCGAATTACCCGGACAGCTCGCGCTTCTGGCAGGTCATCGACAAGCACGAGGTGAACATTTTCTACACCGCGCCCACCGCCCTGCGCGCCTTGATGCGCGAAGGCACCGGCCCTGTGGAAAAGACCTCGCGCGCCAGCTTGCGCCTGCTCGGCAGCGTCGGCGAGCCGATCAACCCGGAAGCCTGGGAATGGTATTTCAACGTGGTTGGCGAGTGCCGCTGCCCCATCGTCGATACCTGGTGGCAGACCGAAACCGGCGGCATCATGCTCACGCCGTTGCCGGGTGCGACCGTGTTGAAACCGGGCGCGGCGACCAAACCGTTCTTCGGCGTGCAGCCGGCGTTGCTGGATGAACACGGCAAGGAAATCGACGGCCCCGGCTCAGGCGTGCTGGTGATCAAGGCCAGTTGGCCCAGCCAGATCCGCAGCGTGTATGGCGACCACCAGCGCATGATCGACACCTACTTCAAGCCCTACCCCGGTTACTACTTCGCCGGCGACGGCGCGCGCCGCGATGCCGACGGCGACTACTGGATTACCGGGCGTATCGACGACGTGATCAACGTGTCGGGCCACCGCATCGGCACCGCTGAAGTAGAAAGCGCCTTGGTGCTGCACGACGCCGTGGCCGAAGCGGCAGTGGTCGGCTATCCCCACGACGTTAAAGGCCAAGGCATTTACGCGTTTGTGACGCTGATGCAGGGCATCGAGGTCAGCGACGAGCTGCAGAAAGAACTGCTGACCCTGGTCGGCAAGGAAATCGGCAGCTTCGCCAAACCGGAACTGCTGCAATGGGCACCGGGCTTGCCGAAAACCCGTTCGGGCAAAATCATGCGCCGCATCCTGCGCAAGATCGCCTGCAACGAACTCGACAGCCTGGGCGACACCTCAACGCTGGCCGACCCGTCGGTAGTCGATAGCCTTATCGACAACCGCCTCAACCGTTAGCCCGCTGTCCCCCGGCATCGCGACCGCGGTGCCGGGTTCGTTTATGAAGTGAGTCATGGAATTTATTCGCCAGCGCATCGAGCGACAAATCTTCAGCCTGACGGGCCTTGCGCTCGGCCAAATCGACTTTGAACAACCGCCCGGCGACCCCGGCCTATTCGGCCCGGAAGCCGTGTGTTGGCGCGTGCACGGTGACTTCACCAGCATGATGGTCGGCGGCATCAGCGCCTTGCTGTTGCAAGCGCTGCATCCCTTGGCGCTGGCCGGCGTGTGGGATCACTCCAACTTTCGCGAAGACTTGCTCGGTCGCCTGCGCCGCACCGGGCAATTTATTTCCGGCACCACCTATGGCTCGACCCGCGATGCCAACTGGCTGATCGACAAGGTGCGCACCATTCACCTGCAAGTGACCGGCACCGCCGCCGATGGCCGCCCGTATGCAGCGAGCGATCCGGCGTTACTGACCTGGGTGCACGTGGCGGAAGTGAGCAGCTTTCTGGCTGCCCATTTGCGCTACTTCAACCCGGATTTATCTGTGAGCGAGCAAGACCGTTACTACGCCGAAATCGCCTTGATCGCCGAGCGACTAGGCGCCACAAACGTGCCGCGCAGTTGCCAGGAAGCGGCCGATTACTTGGAACAGATTCGTCCGCAATTACGCTGCGATGAGCGCAGCCTGGAAATCATGCGCGTGCTATTCAACGCGCCGGCGCCCAGCCACATCGCCAAGCCGTTCGGGGCGCTGATGATGCGCGCCGGTGTCGACCTGCTACCGCGTTGGGCCGCCGATATGCTGGGGCTCGAATTGTCAGAACGCCAACGCCTGCTGATTCGCAGCGGCGTCAAACGCGGTGCGCCATTGCTGCGGTGGGCCGTGCGCGGCAGCGCCTTGATGCGCGCCCGGCGGCGCATGGGTTTGCCACCTCTGCGCTGACCCACCAGTCAGCCAAGCCGGTGGCCGCGCCATTGCCGCCTATGCCACCATAACCGCCCGCCGCGGCCTGGCCGCGCCCTGCTCACATGAGGATTCGCGCCATGCAAGACGTCGTAATCGTAGCCGCCACCCGCACCGCCGTCGGCAGTTTCCAAGGCTCGCTGGCGAACATTCCCGCCGTTGATTTGGGCGCTGCCGTAATCCGCGCGCTGCTGGAAAAGACCGGCCTGGATGGCACCGAAGTGGATGAAGTAATCCTCGGCCAGGTGCTCACAGCCGGTGCCGGGCAAAACCCCGCGCGTCAGGCCGCCATCAAGGCGGGTTTGCCCGTCGCCGTTCCGGCACTGACGCTCAACAAAGTGTGCGGCTCCGGCCTCAAAGCCCTGCACCTCGGCGCCCAAGCCATCCGCTGTGGCGATGCCGACGTGATCATCGCCGGCGGCCAGGAAAACATGAGCCTGGCCCCGTACGTAATGCCGGGCGCCCGCACCGGTTTGCGCATGGGCCACGCGCAGGTGAAAGACAGCATGATCACCGACGGCCTGTGGGACGCCTTCAACGACTACCACATGGGCATCACCGCCGAGAATCTGGTGGAGAAATACGAGATTACTCGCGAAGCCCAAGACGCCTTCGCCGCCGGCTCGCAACAGAAAGCCGTGGCCGCGATTCAAGGCGGGCGCTTCAGCGACGAAATTACGCCGATCCTGATTCCGCAGCGCAAGGGCGACCCGGTTGCTTTTGCCACCGACGAACAACCCCGCGCCGGCACCACCGCCGAAGCGCTGGGCAAACTCAAACCCGCTTTCAAAAAAGACGGCACCGTGACCGCCGGCAACGCCTCCAGCCTCAACGACGGCGCCGCTGCCGTGATTCTGATGAGCGCCGACAAAGCCAAGGCTTTGGGCCTGCCCGTACTGGCAAAAATCGCCGCCTACGCCAATGCCGGCGTCGACCCCGCCATCATGGGCATCGCCCCGGTTTCGGCCACCAAACGCTGCCTGGAAAAAGCCGGCTGGACGCTCGACCAACTCGACCTGATCGAAGCCAACGAAGCCTTCGCCGCGCAGGCGTTGTCGGTCGGCAAAGAGCTGGGCTGGGATGCGAGCAAGGTCAACGTCAACGGCGGCGCCATCGCCATCGGCCACCCCATCGGCGCCTCAGGCTGCCGCGTGCTGGTGACCTTGCTGCACGAAATGATCAAACGTGACGCCAAGAAAGGCTTGGCCACGTTGTGCATTGGTGGTGGGCAGGGTGTGGCGTTGGCGCTGGAACGCGAGTAACCCAACGGCGGATATCTGCGCGCCTGGACCCCGCCTTCGCGGGGGAGACGACTAATCGGACACAGACTCCCGTCATTCCCGTGCAGGCGGGAATCCAGGTGTGCAGATATCTGCCCATGACTTTCTTGGTAAACTGCGCGCCCTTAATTTCCCGAGCCGCGGCGCATGTCTTCTCTCGATCAGGCGCTGCGCGCCGCTCTCGTCAACCGCCATGCCCTGCTCGCTGAGCTGCACGGGCAAGGCACCGACTGCTACCGCCTGTTCCATGGCAGTCAGGAAGGCGCATCCGGCCTGACCATCGACCGCTACGGTCCGCAACTGCTGGTTCAAAGCTTCCACAATCCCCTGGACCGCGAGACACTGCTGGCCGCCCACGAATTGATCAGTCGCGAACTCAACCTCGACCTGCTGCTGGTCTACAACGACCGTTCCGGCAGCAACTCGCGCATCGACCGCAGCGACGCCGTTTACCCAGCAGAACCCGCTGCGCTGGAAGCGTGCGCGGGTCACGAATGGGGCCTGAACTACCGCGTCCGTGGCCGCCACGCCGGGCAAGACCCGCTGCTGTTTCTCGACCTGCGCAACGCCCGCGGCTGGGTAAAAGACCACAGCGCCGGCAAGAGCGTGCTCAACCTGTTCGCCTACACCTGCGGCGTCGGCCTTAGCGCGGCGGCAGGCGGGGCGAGCGAGGTGTGCAATCTGGATTTCGCCGAAGGCAACCTGGCCGTCGGCAAGGAAAACGGCGCGCTCAACCCGACGCTGGCGCCGATGCAGTTCATTCAGTCCGATTATTTCCCCGCCATTCGCCAACTCGCCGGCCTACCGATCAGCCAGCGGCGTGGGCAAAAACTGCCGAGCTACCCGCGCCTCGAACAACGCCAATACGACCTGGTGTTACTCGATCCGCCGGCCTGGGCGAAAAGCGCGTTTGGTACGGTCGATTTGCTGCGCGATTACCAAAGCCTGCTCAAGCCCGCGATTCTCACTACAGCCGAAGACGGCGTGCTGATCTGCTGTAACAACCTGGCAAAGGTTGCCCTGGAAGATTGGCGAGAGCAGGTGCTGCGTTGCGCCGAGAAAGCCGGTCGGCCGGTGCGCGACTGGCAGGTGATGCCGCCTGCTGCGGACTTTCCTTCAAGCGATGGTAAGCCGCCGCTGAAGACACTGATTTTGCAATTTTAAAAACATCGCGGCTTAAGCCGCTCCTACAGAGTGTGCGAACCGTGGGAGCGGCTTTAGCCGCGATGCTTTCCGGTCCTACAAACGAAACATGCCGCACGTGCCGAACCGCAGGCCCGTGCCATACTCCAAGCCACTTCTCGCCAGGAAAGTTGAAGCGTCGCCATGCCCAAAGGATTGAAACGCGCCGTTGGCGCCCTGCTGATTGCCGTCGGTTTATATAGCCTGCTCGGCTTTCTGATTTTGCCGGGCATTGCCCTGCGTATCGCCAACCAGCAACTGGCGGCCATGGCCACGGTGCCGGCGAAACTGGAGCGTCTGGAGCTCAACCCATTCAGCCTGGAAGTCAGCGCCTGGGGCCTGCACATCGGCGAACCGGCCGCCGACCAAATCGGCTTTCAACGCCTGTACGCCAACCTGCAACTGGACAGCCTATGGACCGGCGCCCTGCACCTGGCCGACGTTGAGTTGGAAAAGTCCCAAACTGCCGTGCAGTTCAGTAAAGACGGCACGCTAAATCTGACCCAATTATTCAAACTTCCCACCAGCCCCGAGCCAGCCAAAGACCCGGACGCCAAGCCATTCCCGCTGCGCCTGGACCGTCTGCAACTGATTGAAGGCGCGTTGCAATTCGCCGATCTGCGCCCCAGCGAGCCCGTGCAGTTCGTGTACGACTCGATGAACCTTGAGCTCAAGCACCTGAGTACGCTGCCCGAAGACAACGCCGAAATGACCCTGCTCGCCAAAGGTCCGTACGGCGGGCAAGTCGACTGGTCCGGCAAGGTCAGCCTGTCGCCCATCACCTCCAGCGGTCAGCTGAAGATCACCGACGGCAATATGCAGGCGTTCTGGCCCTATGTGCGTGACGCGGTGCCGTTGGTGCTGGAGAAAGGCACCCTGAGCCTGAGCACCGATTACACGTTGGATTTGAGCCAAGGCACCAAGATGCTGCTCACCAATGCCACCCTCACCGTGGCACCTTTCGCCATCAAAGCCACCGACAATCGCCCGCTGGTCAATCTCGAGCGTTTGGAAGTCAGCGAAACCTCGGTGGACCTGGCCAAACAACTGGTCACCATCGGCAAGATCCGCAGCCAGAATCTGGAAACCTGGGCCACGCGGGAAAAGGACGGCGAGCTGGATTGGCAGAAGCTGTTTGCCAGCAAACCGGTCAGCAAAAAAGTCGAGCCCGCGCCGGCCGCCGCCGTTGAGCAACCGGAAGGCACCGAAGCGCCAGCGCCCACGCCAGCGACCGACCCGAACGTGGTGGCCGCCAAGCAAGTGCCGCCCTCCAGCGAGCCGCCAAAGCCGTGGCAGGTGCTGTTGCAAGACACGCAACTGCGCGGTTACCGCATCCACCTGGCCGACCGCGTTCCGAAAGAAGCGGTGGCGCTGGACATCGGCCCGCTGAACCTCGACCTGCAAAAATTCGACAGCCTCAACGGTTCGCCTTTCACCCTCAAGCTCGACACGGGCGTGGGCAAGCAAGGCAAGATCACGGCCGCCGGGCAGGTCAACCTCAATCCGGTTAACGCGCAACTGAAGGTAACCACCCAAGACATCGACCTGCGCGTGGCCCAGGCCTACCTCGACCCGTTCGTGCGCATCGAACTGCGTAGCGGCCTACTGGGCAGCGACCTGGCCGTTGACCTGAAAAGCACCGAGCCGCTGGCCTTTAGCATCACTGGCCGCGCGCAAGTGAACCAGCTGCACACCCTCGATACCCTGAAAAGCCGCGACTTTGTGAAGTGGAAACAACTCACGCTGGACGGCCTGAACTACAAACACGGCGACGCGCTTTCCATCGAGAAAGTCAGCCTGGCCCAGCCCTATGCGCGGTTTATGATCAACGAAGACCGCAGCACCAACGTCAGCGATCTGGTGATCAAGCAACCCGACGCGCCAAGCACCACCGCGAAGAAACAACCGGCCCCGGCCGGCAAACCGCTGGGCATTCACATCGGCGGCATTGCCATCGACAACGGCTCGGCCAACTTCGCCGACTTCAGCCTGACGCCCAACTTCGGCACCGCCATTCAGCAGCTCAACGGCCAGATCGGCACCCTCGACAACCGCACCTCGCAACCGGCCAATGTGGATATCAAGGGCAAGGTCGATCGCTACGCGCCGGTGAGTATCGTCGGTAGCCTGAACCCGTTCGAACCACTTGACGCGTTGGACCTGACCACCAGCTTCAAACACGTCGAACTGACCACGCTGACGCCCTACTCCGGCAAGTTCGCGGGCTATCGCATCCGCAAAGGGCGGATCAATCTGGACCTGCATTACCGCATCGAAAAAGGTCAGCTGAACGCCGAGAACAAGCTGGTGGTGGAGAAGCTGCAACTGGGCGAGAAGGTCGACAGCCCGGACGCGGTGGACCTGCCGATTCGCTTGGCGGTGGCCCTGCTAAAAGACACCAGCGGCAAGATTCAGCTGGAATTGCCGGTGTCTGGCGATCTCAACAATCCGCAATTCAGCGTGATGCCGATTGTGTGGCAGACCCTGCGTAATCTGGTGCTGCGCGCGGCATCGGCACCGTTCAAATTTATCGCCGGCTTGGTTACTGGCGGCTCGGACGTGGACATCAGCACCGTGCAGTTCGCCGCCGGCAGCGCCAGCCTTGATGGCAGCGCCGAAAGCGGCTTGAACACGCTGTCTGCTGCGTTGAAAGAACGACCGCTGCTGCGCCTGGAAGTGGAAGGCCTGAGCGCCGCCAAAGCCGACGGCCCGCTGCTGGCCGAACAGCGTTTGCACCGCGAGTACCAGTACATCTACTACAAGATGCTGCAACGCCGTGGCGACAAAGTGCCCGCCAAAGCCGGCCTGCTTGAGGTGCCGGAAGATGAGCAAGCGCCGATGCTTGAAGGCATCTATCGCACTCGCCTGAAGAAGCAGCCGCCGGCTGAATGGGCGCAGTTGAGTGACGACGAACGCTCGGCCAAATTGCGCGCCGACCTGATAGCTCACTGGAGCAACAATGAGGTGTTACTGCGTAAGCTGGCCCAGGCCCGCGCGGCGACCATCAAGCATTATCTGGTGAGCAAAGGCGGTCTGGCGGACGAGCGCATCTACATGGTCGACGTCAGCCTGGGCGAACCGGAAAGCAACGGCCGGGTAGCTTCGCCGCTTAACCTCGACAGCGAATAATCCGTCGCGCTGCACGCCTTGCAACAGGGGGTGCAGCGCCGATCGGCAGTGTGACAGTGCCGATACACGGGTGTAGCCTATTGCCTACGTCGCCACCGGACACCTTCCGTGAAAACCTCCGCGTTTAACGCTGCCGCCCTCCTTGCCCTCCTCGTTAGCAACTACGCATTCGCCTCGGCCACCTTGCGCTGCGAAAGCGGCCTGATCAGCCTCGACGACCGCGCTGGCGAGGTGCAAAGCAAATGCGGCGAACCGCTGACCCGCAACGTGGTGGCCAACAAAGTGGTGTACGGCTATTACGGCGAACGCAGCGAAGTTCTGGTGGAAGAGTGGGCCTATGGCCCGCGCAACGGCATGTATTACTTTCTGCGGTTCGAAGGTAATCGGCTGGTGAGCATCGACTCCAAACGGGGCGGCTAGTCGCCGCCCTCAAGCCAACAGGACAGGAAGCCCTGCCATGAAAAAACTGTTTTTACTGTGTTTGCCGTTACTGGCTATCGCCACCCAGAGCGAGGCCTCGCTACGCTGCGCCAAAGGCATCGCGAGCGAAGGCGACCGTACGATTGAAGTGCAAACCAAATGCGGTGATCCGGTGAGCAACAGCGTGATCGGGTACGTGAAAACCCGCACGGGCATCACCAGCACCGAAGTGGAAGTCCAGGAGTGGGTGTACGGCCCGCGTGAAGGCGGAATGATGTATTTCCTGCGCTTCGAAGGTGGGCGGTTGGTGCGGATCGACAGCAAACGCGGCTAGCACCGCATCGGGCTTTCGGGCGCCGGCCATACGGCGTCGAGAGCCTGAGACCAACAATCAAGTCATCGGAAGACGCCGTGCTCATCATCCCCGCCGAACACCCGCTGGACTGGAAAAAACCGCCCGTCATTACTCTGCTGCTGATCGTGCTCAATGTGCTGATTTACTTCGGCTACCAGAGCGGCGACAGCGCGCGGCAAGAGGTGGCGGTGAAGGCATATCTGGACGCCGGGTTGCTCAACCGCGAGAAGGCGCTGTTCGTTGAGTCATTCAGCCGCCGCAATAAACTCGACGACGACCAGCGCAAATGGCTGACCTCCGCGCCTCGCGTGCAGCTGGCGCAAGTGATCCTCGGCGACCTCGAATTCGAAAACACCCTGCACTACACGCCGGCCTATCAGGACGATCCCGCCTGGCAAGCCGACCGCGCCAGGGCCGAAGCCGCGCGCAACACCATGAGCAACTACCGCTTTGGCTTCATCCCAGCCAAGTTCACCGTGCAAGGTTTGTTCGGCGCGATGTTCCTACACGCCGACTTCGGGCACCTGGCGGGCAACATGTTGTTCCTGTTTATCTTCGGCTTCGCCCTGGAGCGCGCCCTAAGCCCAGCCGTTTACGTGGGCTTGTACGTAATGAGCGGCCTAGCTTCGCACCTGCTCTGGTGGGCCATGGACCCGGTATGGGCCACGGGTATTGGCGCGTCCGGCGCCATCGCCGGATTGATGGGCATGTACCTGGGTATTTACGGGCTGCGGCGAATCAACTTCTTCTACTGGCTGGGGCCGATGTTCGGCTACTTCCGCGCGCCGGCATTGTGGATTCTGCCGATCTGGATGGGCAAAGAACTCTACGGCGTGCTGCTGGCTGACGACCACGTGAACTACTACGCGCACCTCGGCGGCATGGGCGCCGGGTTCCTCGCCGTGTGGTTGCCACGGCAAGTGGGCAAGCTGAAGGTCGACGAGGCTTACCTCAACAAGGAAGACCCGGACGCGCCGTTCAAGCGCGAAGTGGCGGCGCTCGACAGCTTGATCGGTCAATTCAACCTGGAACAGGCGGCCGCGCGCGGACCCGATTTGCTTACACGTTATCCCAATCGCCTGATACTGCTTGAACGCCTATATCCGGTCGCCAAAAGCCGCGAAGACAAAGTGCTGCTCAGCGCCGTGCTCAAACAATTCTTCGCCCTGCCCCATGCCACCGCCAACCTGCCGCAACTGCAACGCCTGGCCGACGACAGTGCGCAGTTCGCCCTGCTGCAACACCCCGCCGTGCAACTGCACCTGCTGCAACGCCTGCTCCAAGCCCGGGACGGCGTGCGTGCGCTATCGACCTGGCGAAAACTCATCCAAACCCGCAACCGCCCGCCGCAGTTGCCCGCCCTGACCCTGCAACTGGCCAAACAGCTCGGCCAACAAGACGACCGAAGAAGCGTGGCCGAACTGCACGAATTTCTGCGCGCGGTTTACCCCGATGCCGAGCAGACGCAGCAGTTGGGCGTATATCAGCAGCACATCGCCCGGTAGCACCCATTTTTGTAGGAGCCAGCTTGCTGGCGAACCCTGCAAACCTCGGTCGCGATCATCGTTTGCAGAGATTCGCGAGCAAGCTCGCTCCTACAGAGACCTGAAACTGTGGGAGCGGCTTTAGCCGCGATGTTTTTGCGCTTTCAGGCCCGGCCAATCGCGACTGAAGTCGCTCCTACAGTGGGTAGGTGATACTTGCTTTGCGAAGGTGGCCGTTACTCGGTCGAGGGTTTCGGGGCTAAGGTCGGGCAAGGCGCCCCGCAGCTTTTGAGCGCAGCGTAGTCCACTACGTGAGCATCAAAAGCGAGGAGCAACGCCGCCCGGCCGACGACCCGGAAGCCGTCCGGTTGTGCGCACACATAAAAAAACCCCGGACAAGTCCGGGGTTTTTAATGTGTGCTCACAACTTACTAGAGAAGTCGCGGAGCTCGTCCTGAGCTTTTTCTTTGCTCCACCCATAGCGCTCCTGAAGTTTCCCTGCCAGGTACTCGCTATGCCCTTCGGCGACATCCAAGTCGTCGTCCGTCAGGTCACCCCAACGTTCCTTAATCTTGCCGTTGAGCTGTTTCCACTTGCCTTTGATCACGTCGGAATTCATGAGAAGTCCTCCTTTGATGGGGCGAACCAGGCGTCAGGATGACGCCTGGGGAATTGCTGTCTGGCGATCAACTGAATCGTTCAGTTGATGGAATTAATCAGCCGATTTCAGGCCGTCGGCAGAAACTGCCTTAACGCCTTTGATGCCTTTGGCTTTGGCAACGGCCAGGTCACGCTCGGCTTCGCTCTTAACGACGCCGGACAGGGCAACCACGCCTTTGTTGGTTTCTACCTTGATGTCCAGTGCGCTGAGTGCGCTGTCGGCCACGAAGGTGGATTTAACTTTGCTGGTGATCCAGGTATCGGTTACCGCTTCTTCAGCGTTGTCCACGGTGTCGCTGGCGGCCATCATCAGCGGCGCAGTCGAGGTGTGGGTGGTGTCGGCGAACGCCAGAGGCGTCATGCTCAGGCTCAGTGCGCCGGCAGTGGCAGCTGCAATAACCAATTTATTGAATGGCTTGTTCATAACGTCTCACTCCTGTTCATTTGAAAATTCCGCCGCCTGTCCTGGCTGCGGTTTCACAGTACATATCGCAAGCGCTGTGCCAGTTTTTAAAAGATAATTTAACCCTTTAAAATCAATCACTTAGTAAACATTCAAAACGAAGCGGATCGTGCAGATTGCAAGTTAGCCGCTTCGCTTACTTGCAAACTGCATGAACTGTCAGCCTTTGGTAGCCATTCGATCGAGAACCACCTGCAAATTGTTCACTTCGGTGATCAAGGGTGACTGCGGATAGCGGCCGCGCACGAAGGCCAACAGCTTCTGCGCCGGTTCTACTTGGCCAAGACCTTCGGCAAAGCCGCGTGCTGCGAGCAAATAGGCGCGAGGGATGTGCGGATAGTCGGGGAAGCGTTGGTGCAGGTTGCGCAGTAGGCTCAGGCCTTCGCGCGTACGGTGGCGATCGAGCAAAGCGCCGGCAATGCGCTCGCATACCAGCGGATCGTCCGGCATGTAGTCGGGCTGAATCTTTCGCGCGTTAAGCAGCGCGGTGGAGGCCAAGGCCGGACTGCTGCGGGTCGCCAGCGGCAGGTAGTGAGCCAGGTGGCGCAGGCAGCGCTCGCGGGCGTTGAGGTTGAACAGCAACTGATGGAAACGCTCGTTGAGCTTGAGGTCGTCGGGCGTGCGCTCCAGCGCCAGCGTAAGCGTTTCTAACGCGTGCTGACTTTGACCTTCTTTTATGCGGATTTCCGCCTCGGCCATGGCGCGGCGGCGCAGGTATTCAGCGGCGGGAAAACCGTTATGGCTGTCTTCCTCGGCCATTACGTAACCCAAGGCGCCCTGATACTGGAAAACCGCGTAGCCCATCATGGCGCACATCACCACGGTGAAATAACTGAACAGAAAGGCTGCGATGGGGAACAGCACGACCCGCGGCAAGCCGTGGGACAACATCATTGTTACCCAGCTGGGCGACTGCCAGAGGATGAATAAAAACGCGCAGAGAATCAGGTAACGCCAGCCCATGGCTTTGATGACCTGGCCGACTTCCTCGGGGCTCAGCGCCGCGCCCAGTGTTTTATCCAGCGCCAGGCGAATAATGCTGGCGGGCATGACCAGTAGCAGTGAAATGTTAACGGCCCAATAGACCGCCTCGCTCTCGAAGTCCGCCGCGATCCACAGCGCCACGAAGCACAAAATGAACACCGCCATCTGTTTGAAAAACAGGCTGAAGCCCGAGCCAGTAAAGGCGCTGGCGAGCGAGGGGGCGGCTTTTTGCGCTTCGCTGCTGGCTTCGATAACGCTGTAGAAGTATTTGGTGGCGATGCTGAACAGCACCGTCCATAAAATCACCGAAGCCGGCATAAACAGGCTCGCCAGGGCGATCAGACCGCTAAAGGCCAAGGGGCCGGTTTGCAGCCCGTAAGCGAAAAACTGGGGGATGCGCTCCCAAAAGGGTTGCGCCGTATTAGCAGCACCAAGAAATTCCAGGCGGCCCGCGCACAGCGGACAGGTTGGGGTTTCTTCCGGTGCGTCGTCATTAAGCGGCGTACAGCAATCGCCGTAATGCCGGGGACACGTGTGGCACAGCCAGGTGGCGGGCTGCGTCGGGTGATAGTGGCAAAGACTTTTTTCCATGGAGGCAGCGTTCCTTGTTGCGTCTCGGCGTTCGGCGTCTCGGCCGCATGATGTGTTGAAAAAAGATTTTCAGGGCAAAAAAAGAGGGCCGGTTAGGGCCCTCTCTTCAAACTGCGAACCCGTTCGGGTTAAACGCCAGAAGCTTTCGCCGCTGCTACGTCTTTGATCGACAGTTTGATACGGCCACGGTTGTCGACGTCCAGTACCAGCACTTCAACTTCCTGACCTTCTTTCAAGATGTCGGTCACTTTCTCAACGCGCGCGTCGCTCAGCATCGAGATGTGCACCAGACCGTCTTTGCCCGGCAGGATGTTCACGAATGCGCCGAAGTCGACGATGCGCTCAACCTTACCGACGTAGATCTTGCCGATTTCAGCCTCTGCGGTGATACCCAGAACGCGCTGACGTGCAGCTTCAGCCGCTTCTTTGGTTTCGCCGAAGATTTTGATCGAGCCGTCGTCTTCGATGTCGATCGAGGCTTTGGTTTCTTCGCAGATCGCGCGGATGGTTGCACCACCTTTGCCGATAACGTCGCGAATTTTGTCTTGGTCAATTTTCATCGCGATCATGGTCGGCGCGTTGGCCGACAGTTCGCTACGCGAGGTCGAAATAACCTGGTTCATCTGACCGAGGATGTTCAGGCGAGCTTCCAGGGCTTGGCCCAGGGCGATCTCCATGATTTCTTCGGTGATGCCGTTGATCTTGATGTCCATCTGCAGCGCGGTAACACCTTTGGCGGTACCGGCCACTTTGAAGTCCATGTCGCCCAGGTGGTCTTCGTCACCGAGGATGTCGGTGAGGATGGCGAATTTCTCGCCTTCTTTAACCAGACCCATGGCGATACCGGCAACCGGCGCTTTCATCGGCACACCAGCGTCCATCAGGGCCAGGGAAGCACCGCACACGGAAGCCATGGAGCTGGAACCGTTGGACTCGGTGATTTCCGACACCACACGGATGGTGTACGGGAACGCATCAGCAGCAGGCAGCATGGCCTGAACCGAACGACGCGCCAGACGGCCGTGACCGATTTCGCGACGGCCAGTGGCGCCCATACGACCACACTCGCCCACCGAGTACGGAGGGAAGTTGTAGTGCAGCATGAAGGGGTCTTTGCGCTCGCCTTCGAGGGTGTCGAGCAGTTGTGCGTCACGCGCGGTGCCGAGGGTGGCAACGACCAGCGCCTGGGTTTCGCCACGGGTGAACAGGGCCGAACCGTGGGTGCGATCCAGAACGCCAACTTCGATGGCCAGCGGGCGAACGGTGCGGGTGTCGCGACCATCGATACGTGGCTTACCGTTAACGATGTTTTCGCGAACGGTGCGGTATTCGATTTCGCCGAACGCGTCTTTCACTTCGCCAGCGGTAGGACCGCCTTCAACGGCGAACTTGGCAACAATCTGGTCTTTCAGCTCACCCAGACGGCCATAACGCTCGTGCTTGATGGTGATGGTGTAAGCCTGGGAAATGGCCTCACCGAATTCGCTGCGGATTGCGTCCAGCAGGGCAGTGTTCTTGGCAGCAGGAGCCCAAGCCCAGGTCGGCTTGCCGCATTCGGCAGCCAGTTCGCCAACGGCTTTGATTACCGATTGGAACTCGTCGTGGGCGAACAGTACGGCGCCCAACATCTGGTCTTCGGTCAGCTCTTTGGCTTCGGATTCAACCATCAGCACGGCGTCTTTGGTACCGGCTACAACCATGTCCAGGCTTGAGGCCTTGAGTTGCTCGTAAGTCGGGTTCAGCAGGTAGCCAGTGCTTTCGTGGAAGGCAACGCGCGCGGCGCCAATCGGGCCTTCGAACGGGATGCCGGAGATAGCCAGAGCAGCCGAGGTGCCGATCATGGCAGCGATGTCCGGATCGGTTTTCTTGCTGGTGGAAACCACAGTGCAGATCACCTGAACTTCGTTCAGGAAACCTTCAGGGAAGAGTGGGCGGATCGGACGGTCGATCAGACGCGAAGTCAGGGTTTCTTTTTCCGAAGGACGCGCTTCACGCTTGAAGAAGCCGCCTGGGATTTTACCGGCAGCGTAGGTTTTTTCTTGGTAGTGAACGGACAGCGGGAAGAAGCCTTTGCTTGGGTCGGCTTGCTTGGCGCCAACCACGGTCACCAATACGCTGACGTCGTCGTCAACGGTGACCAATACTGCGCCGGAGGCCTGACGGGCAATGCGGCCAGTCTCGAGAGTGACGGTCGATTGACCGAACTGAAATTTCTTGATTACCGGGTTCACGGTGTATTTACCTTCTTTTTGCCTTGGGGAAATCGTTTTCTTGCAGAATTCTTGGGCAACCACGGGATTCGGACCCGTCACCTGTCCAGGGGTAACGCCTACAGCTCAAACAAAACGCAGGGTGCAGATAAAACTTGAGGCTGGAAGCCTGCCGTTAATCACTGGGCTGCGTGAGCATACCCAATCAATAACGACAAACAACCAACCTCTAGCAGCTTCGCTAAATTAGCGACGCAGGCCCAGACGACCGATCAAGGTGCTGTAGCGGGTAACGTCTTTGCCTTTGAGGTAGTCCAGCAGCTTACGACGCTGGTTTACCATGCGGATCAGACCACGACGGGAGTGGTGATCTTTACCGTTGGCTTTGAAGTGACCTTGCAGCTTGTTGATGTTGGCGGTCAGCAGTGCAACTTGCACTTCTGGCGAACCAGTATCACCAACGGCTTGTTGGTAGTCGGTGACGATTTGAGCTTTTTCTTCAACGCTGAGTGCCATGTGGGCTTCCTCTCAATTGAGAAACTGCATTCCAGTGAAGGCAGTTCCAATAGGCCGAGGACAAATCCTCGTATTAAAAATGAGATGTGACCGTGCCTATTAACAGCCACCCTCGCCCACCCCGGTTTCCCGGAATGGTTCGGTCATTCTGACCGAATCAAACGACGCGGCGCGATGCGCCCGTCTTCACTCACTTCGCCAATCCCGATAAAGCGAGCCGTGTGATCGTATACGCGGACCATGCCACTTTGCGGCGAGTCCGGGGCACGTACCGCCTGCCCATGTAACCAATAAAACGCGCTGTGCTCGGAGAACTGCACGCGAGCCCAGTGTTCGAGGCCGCTGTCGGAGGGCAGCAAAAAGCGGTCAACCGCTTCGTTACCGCCATCGGCGTGCACCTGTTCCAGCTCGTCCAGCGTGACGGTTTGCGCCAACACGAAAGGACCGGCCTGCGTACGCCGCAGCTCTGCGACATGAGCGCCACATCCCAACGCCTGGCCGATGTCTTCCACCAGGGTCCGGATGTAGGTGCCTTTGCTGCAAGCCACTGACAAACGTGCCTGCTCGCCTTCGCAGCCCAGCATTTCCAGGCGCGCAATAGTAACAGAACGCGCTTCACGCTCCACTACCTCGCCCGCACGCGCCAGTTTGTAAAGCGGCTGGCCGTCTCGTTTGAGGGCAGAGTACATCGGCGGTATCTGGCTGATTTGCCCGCGAAAACGCGGCAGCACGGCTTCGATATCGTCACGACCAACGGTTACATCGCGACGCTCAATCACCTCGCCCTCGGCATCGGCCGTGGTGGTGGTGACGCCCATCTGCATGACCGTCTCGTAGCCCTTGTCGGCATCGAGCAAGTACTGGGAAAACTTGGTGGCTTCACCAAAGCACAGCGGCAACACGCCAGTGGCTAACGGGTCGAGGCTGCCGGTGTGCCCGGCTTTCTCGGCATTGAGCAACCAGCGCACCTTTTGCAGCGCCGCGTTGGAGCTGAAGCCCTTGGGCTTGTCGAGCAAGATAATGCCGCTGACGTTCCGGCGAATGCGCTTGACCTGAACCAAGCCCTTACTCCTTCTCGGAAGCGGGGGCGTCGTCGACATGCTGACCGTCTTCGGCCACGGCACGCTCAATCAGCGCCGACAGATGCGCGCCACGCATAACGCTTTCGTCGTAATGGAAATGCAGCTGCGGCACGCTGCGAAGCTTCATGGCGCGAGCCAATTGCATGCGCAGGAAACCAGCGGCGTCGTTCAGGGCTTTGACGTTTTGCGCGATTTCTTCGGCGGTGTCCTGGCCCATCACGGTGATGAAAATCTTCGCGTGACCGACGTCACGGCTTACATCAACGGCGGTAACGGTCACCAGACCGACACGCGGGTCTTTCACTTCACGACGAATCAGTTGCGCCAGTTCGCGCTGCATCTGATCGCCGATGCGTTGGGTACGGCTATATTCTTTGGCCATCTAACTACCTGTTACCTCCCGCCACGGCGCAAAACCCTGACGGTCTGAAAGCGGCAAACGCCCGGCCAGGCGTTAGCCGGACCGGGCGTTGCGTATAACGACTCGAGCTTAAAGGCTGCGAGCCACTTGGATCTTCTCGAACACTTCGATCTTGTCGCCGACCTTGACGTCGTTGTAGCTCTTGACGCCAATACCGCATTCCATGCCGGCACGAACTTCGGACGCGTCGTCTTTGAAGCGACGCAGGGATTCCAGCTCGCCTTCGAAGATAACGATGTCTTCACGCAGTACACGGATCGGACGGTTACGGAAGACCGTTCCTTCGATAACCATGCAACCGGCGATCGCACCAAACTTCGGCGAACGGAACACGTCACGAACTTCGGCGATACCGAGAATGTTCTCGCGAACATCGCTGCCAAGCATGCCGGTGAGGGCTTTCTTGACGTCTTCGATGATGTCGTAGATGACGTTGTAGTAACGCATGTCCAGGCTTTCCTGCTCGACGATCTTGCGAGCGCCGGCATCGGCACGCACGTTGAAGCCAAACAGAACAGCGTTGGAGGCGAGTGCCAGGTTGGCGTCGGATTCGGTGATACCACCGACACCGCCACCGACTACGCGCACTTGCACTTCGTCGTTACCCAGACCGTTGAGCGCACCTTGAAGGGCTTCCAACGAACCACGTACATCGGACTTGAGCACGATGTTGAGGGTTTTCTTCTCTTCCTGGCCCATGTTCTCGAAGATGTTTTCCAGCTTGCCAGCGTGGGCACGAGCCAGTTTCACTTCGCGGAACTTGCCTTGGCGGAACAGGGCGACTTCACGAGCTTTCTTCTCGTCAGCCACAACGCTCATCTCGTCGCCAGCATCCGGCGTGCCGTCGAGGCCGAGGATTTCGACCGGAATCGAAGGACCCGCTTCCTTGATGGACTTGCCGTTCTCGTCGAGCATGGCGCGAACGCGGCCGTAGTTCGAGCCGACCAGCACCATGTCGCCTTGACGCAAAGTACCGTCCTGAACCAGCACGGTGGCAACCGGGCCACGGCCTTTGTCCAGACGGGACTCAACCACCACACCACGGCCAGGAGCCGACGGCGTTGCAGTGAGTTCCAGTACTTCGGCTTGCAGCAAGACGGCTTCAAGCAGCTCGTCTACGCCGGTACCCATCTTCGCCGACACGTTCACGAACGGGTTGTCACCGCCCCACTCTTCCGGCGTCACGCCCTGAGCAGCCAGTTCGCTTTTGATGCGTTCCAGGTCAGCGCCAGGCTTGTCGATTTTGTTCACCGCAACAACCAACGGCACACCAGCGGCTTTCGCATGCTGAACGGCTTCGATGGTTTGTGGCATCACGCCGTCGTCGGCTGCGACTACCAGAATCACGATGTCGGTCGCCTTGGCACCACGAGCACGCATGGCGGTAAACGCGGCGTGACCAGGGGTATCGAGGAAGGTCACCATGCCGCGCTCGGTTTCTACGTGGTAGGCGCCGATGTGCTGGGTGATACCGCCCGCTTCGCCGGCCGCCACTTTGGCGCGACGGATGTAGTCGAGCAGCGAAGTTTTACCGTGGTCAACGTGGCCCATTACGGTCACAACCGGAGCACGGGAAATCGCTTCGCCTTCAAACTTCAGGGACTCGGCCAATTGCTCTTCAAGCGCGTTGTCGCTCACCAGCTTGACCTTGTGGCCAAGCTCTTCGGCGATCAACTGAGCGGTTTCCTGATCGAGCACTTGGTTGATGGTCACCGGAGTGCCCATCTTGAACATGAACTTGATCACTTCAGCCGCTTTAACCGACATCTGCTGAGCCAACTCGCCCACAGTGATGGTCTCGCCGATGGATACGTCGCGCACAACCGGACCGGTCGGGCTCTGGAAACCATGGGCATTGCGCTTTTTCAGCTTGGCTTTGCCACGACCGCCGCGACGGAAGCTGTCGCTTTCTTCGTCGGTGGTCCGTGGAGCAACGCGAGGCGCCGGAACCTTTTCCTTCTCTTTAACCGAAGGACGGTGCGCGGTGTTCTTGCGATCGCCGCCACGACGGTCGTCGTCGTTGCGCGGTTTGTCCGGACGACGCTGTTCGTCTTTCTTGCGCTCTTCAACCGGCGCAACAACAGGCGGCAGCTCGATATCGGCAACAACGGGCTGAGGAGCAGGTGCGGCAGGCGCCGCCTCGGCAGCAGGCTCGTTGTTCGAAGCGCTGTTCTTACGCGCTTCTTCTTCGGCCTGACGCTTGGCTTCTTCAGCCGCTTTCAGACGCGCCTCTTCAGCCGCGCGCTCTTCTTGCTCGCGCTTCTGCTCGGCTTCGATCTCTTCGGAACTGCGCTTAACGAAGGTTTTCTTCTTGCGCACTTCAACGCTGATGGTTTTGCTTCCTGCTACACGCAGGGTGCTGGTGGTTTTACGCTGCAAGGTAATCTTGCGCGGCTCTTCCACTTTCTCGCCGTGACTGCTTTTGAGATGCGCCAACAGGGCTTGCTTCTCGCTGTCAGTCACAACTTGATCGGCACCCGTGTGCGGCAAACCCGCTTCGCGCATCTGCAGCAACAGACGCTCTACCGGGGTGGCGACCACTTGGGCCAGTTCTTTGACCGTGACTTGCGTCATGCACTTCTCTCCTCAGGCCGCCAACTTACTCGAACCAATGGGCTCGGGCGGCCATGATCAACTTGCCGGCACGCTCTGCGTCGATACCGTCGATGTCGAGCAGGTCGTCAATCGACTGCTCGGCCAGGTCTTCGCGGTTAATCACGCCGCGTACTGCCAGTTCTTGCGCCAACCCTTTGTCCATACCCTCAAGCGAGAGCAGGTCTTCGGCTGGTTGCGCGTCTGCCAGCTTTTCTTCCGTCGCAATGGCCTTGGTCAGCAGGCGATCTTTGGCGCGAGCGCGAAGCTCGGTGACGATTTCCTCGTCGAAGCCATCGATGCTGAGCATCTCTTCCATTGGGACATAGGCGATTTCTTCCAGGCTGGTGAAGCCTTCTTCTACCAACACCTGAGCAATATCTTCGTCGACTTCCAGCTCGTCGATGAAGTTCTGCAGGATGTCGCCAGTTTCAGCTTGCTGCTTGGCCTGAATATCCGCTTCGGTCATTACATTCAGTGTCCAGCCGGTCAACTGACTAGCCAAACGAACGTTCTGACCGCCACGGCCGATTGCTTGTGCCAGATTGTCTTCACCGACGGCGATGTCCATGGCATGGGCATCTTCGTCAACGATGATGGCGGCAACTTCGGCCGGTGACATGGCGTTGATCACGAACTGAGCAGGGTTGTCATCCCACAGCACGATATCGACACGCTCGCCGCCCAACTCACCCGACACCGCTTGTACACGCGAGCCGCGCATACCGATGCAGGCGCCTTGCGGGTCAATACGTTTGTCTTTGGAGCGCACGGCAATTTTGGCCCGCGAACCCGGATCACGGGAAGCGGCCATCACTTCAATAAGCTCTTCAGCGATTTCTGGCACTTCGATACGGAACAGTTCGATCAGCATTTCCGGCGCGGTGCGCGACAGGATCAGCTGAGGACCACGGTTCTCGGTGCGAATTTCTTTCAACAATGCACGCAGGCGAGCGCCAACGCGGAAGGTTTCGCGGGAGATGATGTCCTCGCGAGCCAGCAGCGCTTCAGCGTTGTTGCCCAGGTCAACGATGACGTTGTCGCGGGTAACTTTCTTCACGGTGCCGGAGATAATTTCGCCCAGACGTTCACGGTAAGCTTCGACCACTTGGGCGCGCTCAGCTTCACGAACTTTCTGCACGATAACTTGCTTGGCGGTTTGCGCCGCGATACGACCAAATTCGATCGACTCGATTTTTTCTTCGATGGTCTCGCCAAGCTGGGCATCAGGCTTGATTTCTCGTGCCTCGTCGAGCGTCAGCTCGGATGCCAGGTTGAACAGCGATTGATCATCAACCACGGTCCAGCAACGGAACGTTTCATAGCTGCCCGTTACACGATTGATCTCTACGCGAAGCTCAACTTCTACGTCGAAACGTTTTTTCGTTGCAGTGGCCAACGCCAACTCCAACGCCTCAAAAATCACGCCGGCCGGTACACCCTTTTCGTTGGATACCGACTCAACAACCAGCAGTACTTCTTTGCTCATCGTACGCCTCGCCTTTCGCAATCCATTGGATCCGCGGGATCCGCGTCTCAGTCAAAACTGGGAACAATATTGGCCTTGTCGATCGAATCGATCGGCAACAGGTATTCATGGTCATCAACCAGCACCACAACGTCCTGTTCCTCTACTCCGCGAAGGAGGCCCTGAAAGTTACGCCGCCCATCAAAGGGAGAACGCAGTTTGATCTTTACTTGCTCACCGGCGTGCGCGGCGAACTGCTCAATCGTGAACAGCGGCCGGTCCATGCCTGGCGAAGACACCTCCAAGGTGTATTCGCTAGCTACCGGGTCTTCGACATCCAGGACACCGCTCAACTGGCGACTGACCTTTTCGCAATCTTCGACAAGAATGCCGTTGGCATGATCGATATAGACGCGAAGCAGGGAATGCCGCCCCTGGGACAGGAACTCGATACCCCAGCATTGATAGCCAAGGGCCTCGACTACCGGGGCCAGCAAGGCCTGCAACTCTTCTAGCTTGCTCGACACTTGAACCCCTCGTGCATGTCGTACAAATAAAAAATGGGCGAAACGCCCATCCCTTGAAGCCGCTGAACGTTACGCTCAACGACAAAACAGCCAAACCAACAAAGCAACCGGCTAACAAAAAGCCCCTAAAAAGGGGCTCCGCTACAATCGATTGCAGGGGAAGAAAGGTTAAACCACACCTTCTTAGCCATGAGCCCATCGGGCTATCAAACGGCCGAACCCCACGTTAAAGCTGGGGCCGAAGTATACGACCGAATTAGCGCGATGGTCAATCCAATCCCCAGCAACAGCAAAGCCCGCATGAAGCGGGCTTTGCTGTTTAATTGGTACCGAGAAGGGGACTCGAACCCCTACAGCCTATGGCCACTACCACCTCAAGGTAGCGTGTCTACCAATTCCACCACCTCGGCAATTAACGCACTTACTTCTGCTCTGGAGCTTGAGGTACGTCGCTAGCGTTAGACGCTGGCTTTTGCTCTTCGAGCACCGGCACATCTTCTGCGACCGGTTTTTGCTGCGGCACTTCCAACACCGCTGGATCTGGCAAACCTGCCTGACCCAACATGTGAGCTTTTTCCTTAGCAAAGAAGCCTAAGCCCAAGCTAGTAATGAAAAAAGCGGCTGCAAGTATAGCAGTAAAACGACTAAGAAAGGTAGAGGAACCTTGGCTACCAAAAACAGTGGCCGAAGCACCCGAACCAAACGAGGCACCGGCATCGGCACCTTTACCCTGCTGCAGCAATACGAGCGCAACTACGCCCAAAGCCGCCAGCAGATGCAGAACTACAACGATAGTTTCCAGCATTTCTTAGTTTCCTGCGGCGCGACAGATCGCACCAAACTCATCCGCATTCAGAGAGGCTCCACCAATGAGCCCCCCATCGATATCCGGCATGCCGAACAATTCAATCGCATTGGCCGCCTTAACACTGCCGCCATAAAGAATTCGTACACCGCGAGCCACTTCAGCATCGCTAGCGCTCAGTTGCGCACGAATAGCTGCGTGCACGTCCTGCGCCTGCTCTGGCGTTGCGGTTAGGCCCGTGCCAATGGCCCAGACCGGCTCGTACGCAATGACCGCACGAGCAAACACTTCAACACCGAGCGCTTCTATCACGCAGCTCACCTGGCGATTCACCACCTCGATGGTCTGACCTGCTTCGCGCTGCTCCAGGGTTTCCCCTATGCACAACACGGGCTTCAAACCAGAGGCTTGTACCGCGGCGAACTTACGAACAAGCAGGTCATCTGTTTCGCCCAGCACCTGACGGCGCTCGGAATGACCTACAAGTACAAACTCACATCCTGCATCTGCCAGCTGACTTGAGGCGATTTCGCCTGTCAGCGCTCCCTGCTCGGGAACAGCAGCGCAATTCTGCGCGCCTACGGCGATGGACTTGCCTTTCACGCCAGCCAACACGTCGTTGATATAGAAGGCTTGGCGGAAAAACCGCTACCTCTACACCACCCGGCAAAGCCAGCGCGTGCAGGCCATTGATCAACTCAGCGACGCTGGCGCGGGTACCGTGCATTTTCCAGTTACCAGCTACCAAAGGGCGACGCATGCTCTACCTCGTCGATCAAAGTGGGCGCAGATGCTACCCAAGACATTAAGGATTAGCAAGCCGAATCAGGCACAGACTTCGGTAACTATTTTAGCTAATTCATCAGCATAGCTACGCACTTGGGCTTCGTCGTCACCCTCGACCATCACACGAACCAACGGCTCTGTGCCGGACTTACGCAACAACACGCGCCCACGCCCGCCCATACGCTCGGTCACGCGGGCGCAGGCATCGGTAACTGACGGGTGAGAAACCGGGTCGACGCCACCAGCAAACCGCACGTTAACCAACACCTGCGGACATTTACGCAGGCCCTGCCGGGCCTCTGCCAGACTCTTACCCCAACGACGCAACGCCAACAGCACCTGCAACGCGGCAATGATGGCGTCCCCGGTAGTAGTGTGTTGGAAGCACACGATATGCCCGGAGTTTTCGCCGCCAATCTGCCAGTTACGCTCGAGCAGTTCGCTGATTACGTAGCGGTCGCCGACATTGGCGCGCACGAAGGGGATGTTCAGATCGGCCAGCGCCAACTCAAGCCCCAAATTGCTCATCAGCGTCCCAACGACGCCGCCCTGCAGCTTGCCAAGTTCTTGGAGATCTCGAGCAATGATGTACAGCAGCTCATCGCCATCGACCAGAGCCCCCGTGTGATCAACCATCAGCACGCGGTCGGCATCTCCATCGAAGCCGATGCCAAGATCCGCACCATGCTCCACAACGGCTGCCTGCAGCGCGCCCATGTGCGTGGAGCCGCAGTCATCGTTGATATTCAGGCCGTTAGGGGAAGCGGACAGCACCGTGACGTTGGCGCCTAGTTCGCGAAATACGCTAGGCGCAATTTTGTAAGCAGCGCCATGAGCACAGTCCACCACCAGTTTTAAACCGGCGAAATCGGTGCTGGTTGGCACGCTGTTCTTCACAGAATTCGATGTACCGGCCAGCGGCGTCATTGATACGCGACACTTTCCCGAGCTTCGCCGACTCCACCACCGTCATCGGCGCGTCGAGCAGCTCTTCAATCATCAGCTCCAACTCGTCGGGCAATTTGGTGCCCTGGCCGGAGAAGAATTTGATGCCGTTGTCGTCGTGCGGGTTGTGCGAGGCGCTGATAACGATGCCCGCTTCAGCGTGGAAGGTGCGAGTCAGGTAGGCGATGGCTGGGGTCGGCATCGGGCCGAGCAACATCACGTCGGCGCCCGCAGCAGACAAACCCGCCTCCAAGGCAGACTCAAACATATAACCGGAAATTCGCGTGTCTTTACCGATAAGCACACGGCAGGCACCCTGCTTACGAAACGCCATGCCCGCCGCCCAGCCGAGCTTAAGCATGAAATCTGGAGTGATCGGGAACGGACCTACGCGCCCACGGATGCCGTCGGTGCCGAAATATTTTTTGCCCATTTGCTCTCCGAGCTCCTTAATCTGCTGCTTGCACAGCAGCAATCATGCGCACCACGTCGACGGTTTCCGCCACGTCATGCACACGCAAAATATGTGCGCCCTTCGCTACTGCCAAAGCGGCCAATGCCAAGACTGCCGTGCAGTCGGTCGCCGACTTCTCGACCCAGCGCCCGACCAATCATGCTTTTACGCGAGACGCCGACCAACAAAGGCCGGCCGAGCGCGTGCAAGGCGTCCAAGTGCTTAAACAGCGACAGATTATGCTCAAACGTTTTGGCAAAGCCGAAACCAGGATCCAGCACTACACGCTCGGAGCCAATCCCAGCCGCTACACAAGCGGCCGTGCGCTCAGCCAGGAAGTCTCGCACCTCAGCCACGATATCTGCATACACCGGATTGTCTTGCATGGTGCCCGGCTCGCCGCGCATGTGCATCAGACACACCGGCAAGCGGGTGGCCGCTGCAGCTTCTAGCGCGCCGTCACGCTGCAACGAGCGGACGTCGTTGATCAGCCCGGCACCCAGCCGCGCTGACTCGCGAATCACAGCGGGTGTGGACGTATCGACAGAGATGATCACATCCAACTCGCGCGCTATCGCCTCGACCACCGGCGCCACGCGCTCCAACTCCTCAACCGGCGATACGGCCCGTGCTCCCGGGCGCGTTGACTCCCCGCCGACGTCGATAAGCGTAGCGCCTGCAGCCACCATGTCGGCGGCGTGACGCAACGCCAGATCGACGCGACTGAAGCGCCCGCCGTCAGAGAAAGAGTCGGGGGTCACGTTAAGAATGCCCATCACGTGCGGGCGGCTTAAATCAAGAAACCGGCTACCACAAGGTAGCCGGTTCGGAGTGTTGCGTCAGAGACATGTCAGGCCTTAATGCTCAGCGGCTGGACCACCGATAGGTTTTTCAGGCACTTCAGCAGGATCTTGTTTGCTGATCGTAGAACCGGAATCGCCATCATCCTGCCAGTCGCGGGGCTCGCGTGGTGTGCGGCCATTCATGATGTCGTCGATCTGATCAGCATCAATGGTTTCGTACTTCATCAGCGCGTCGCACATGGCGTTCAGCTTGTCGCGGTTCTCTTCGAGCAAACGTTTCGCGGTGCCGTAGCACTCGTCAATGATGCTACGCACTTCCAGATCAATCAGTCGCGACGTATCAGCCGACATGCTGCTCTGCTGACCACCGCCCCCGCGACCGAGGAACACTTCGCCATCTTCTTCGGCATACATAAGCGGGCCGAGTTTTTCCGACAAGCCCCACTTGGTAACCATGTTTCGCGCAATCTGGCTCGCACGCATGATGTCGTTGGAAGCGCCGGTGGTAACACCGTCAAAACCCAGCGTCATTTCTTCAGCAATACGACCGCCATACAACGAGCAGATCTGGCTGATCAGCGCGCGCTTCGACAGGCTGTAGCGATCTTCTTCAGGCAGAAACATGGTGACGCCTAGCGCCCGACCACGAGGAATGATCGACACTTTGTAAACCGGGTCATGCTCAGGAACCAGGCGACCAACGATGGCGTGGCCTGCCTCATGGAACGCAGTATTGAGTTTCTCTTTCTCCGACATGACCATGGATTTGCGCTCAGCGCCCATCATGATTTTGTCTTTCGCCAGTTCAAACTCTTTCATTTCGACGATGCGCTTGCCAGCACGAGCCGCAAACAGCGAAGCCTCGTTGACCAGATTCGCCAGATCGGCACCGGAGAAACCCGGCGTGCCACGAGCAATGACGGCAGGCTTAACGTTGTCGCCCATCGGCACTTTGCGCATGTGCACTTTCAGAATTTGTTCGCGACCGCGAATGTCTGGCAGACCGACCACAACCTGACGGTCGAAACGACCGGGACGCAGCAAGGCAGGGTCCAGCACGTCCGGACGGTTAGTGGCGGCAATGACGATGATGCCGTCATTCATTTCGAAGCCGTCCATCTCAACCAGCAACTGGTTCAGTGTCTGCTCGCGCTCATCGTGACCACCGCCCATGCCGGCGCCACGGTGGCGGCCGACGGCGTCGATTTCGTCGATGAAGATGATGCAAGGAGCGTGTTTCTTGGCCTGCTCGAACATGTCGCGTACGCGACTGGCGCCAACGCCGACGAACATTTCAACGAAGTCGGAACCGGAAATGGTGAAGAACGGAACCTTCGCCTCACCAGCAATGGCTTTAGCCAGCAGAGTTTTACCCGTCCCCGGTGGGCCCACCATCAATACGCCACGGGGGAATACGGCCGCCCAGACGCTGGAATTTACCCGGATCACGCAGGAACTCGACGAGCTCGCCCACTTCTTCTTTAGCCTCGTCGCAGCCCGCTACGTCAGCCAGAGTGGTTTTAACCTGGTCTTCGGAAAGCAGGCGCGCCTTGCTTTTGCCGAAGCTCATCGGGCCGCCCTTGCCGCCCGCGCCGCCTTGCATCTGGCGCATGAAGAACATGAACACGGCGATGATCACCAGAATCGGAAAGCTAGCAACCAGCAACTGAGTCCAGATGCTCTGCTGCTCAGGCTTCTTGCCTTCGACGGTGACGTTGTTGTTGATCAGATCACCGATCAGCCCGCGGTCTTCGATCATCGGCCGCACTGTGGTGAAAGGCTTGCCGTCAGTGCCAATGCCCGTAATGGTGAAGCCTTCGATGGTGACTTTTTGCACGCCGCCGTCTTTGACCTGCTCGATAAATTGCGAGTAGTTCAGGGTCTGGGGCTCGCTCGGACTGGAGAAATTGTTCATCACCGTCACCAGGACGGCAGCGATGATCAGCCACAAGATCAGGTTCTTTGCCATGTCGTTCAATTAGCTACCCTCTGAAGCAGGCCCCACGCGGGACGAACCTCGCATTACGGCTGGATATTGATCCGCCTAACTTACTACACAACTTCCGAACCTAGGCAGGAAGCGTCTGTAACCCTTTATGAGGCATTGCCGTGAAACGGCAAAACAACGCTCGACTCTTACAACGTTCGACTGAGCCCTGCATTCAGGGGTTCAATCTTGCGCCCCGCGAAAGCCGCGAGCTAGCAGATATTGCTCGCGGGACCGGTCACGAGAAGACAGCGGCTTACGCATCTGCACCTTCTCGAACATGGTTCGCACTTGCTTGTGATACATATCGAAGCCTTCACCCTGGAAGATTTTGATCAGGAAGTCGCCACCTGGACGTAAGACCTGACCTGCCAAATCCAGCGCTAACTCGCATAGATACATCGCACGCGCTTGATCCGCCATCTTCACCCCACTCATATTGGGGGCCATATCCGAAATCACAAGGTCCACCGGATGATCGCCGACCGCCTCAAGTATCTGCGCGAGGACGGACTCTTCCGTGAAATCGCCTTGAATAAAGGTGACGTCAGGAATGCTGTCCATTTCAAGGATATCGGAGGCTATCAGCCGACCTTTATCCCCGAGCACCCGACTGGTCACCTGCGACCAACCACCAGGAGCAGCGCCAAGGTCAATCACTGTGTTGCCGGGCCGCAAAATGCGATCTTTTTCCTGGATCTCTAACAATTTGTAGCTGGCACGGGAACGGTAGCCGTCCTTCTGCGCCATTTTTACGTACGGGTCGTTGAAATGCTCTTTCAACCAACCTTGGCTTGTTTTGGAACGTGCCACTGGGCACCTCAACATTAACGGGGCGTGATTAACTGGGCGGTACCGAGGGCGCTCGGTTAAACTAGCCGCCGCTTTTTACAAGATCAGACGCAGGGGTCAGATTATGCCGCTCACTCAGGAGCAGAAGAAACAGTACAAATCTATCGGTCACCATCTAAAACCGGTATTGATTGTTGCTGACAATGGTTTGACCGAAGGTGTGCTCGCCGAATTGGAGCGCGCGCTGACTGATCACGAACTGATCAAGATTCAACTAAGAATCACCGAACGCGAAAGTCGCTTGGCTGCTATTGAAGAACTGTGCAAAACCGCGAAAAGCGATTTGGTGCAGGTCATCGGCAAGATGGCGCTTATCTACCGCAAGAATCCGAAAGTGAACAAACAGCTGTCGAACGTCACCCGTTTTAGCTGATTGCCATCACTCGTCAGTGGCGCGCCGTGCGTGCCCTGGCTGCCTCGCCGTCCGGCACTGGCTGTAGAACCAACAGCGCACCGCATAACGCTAAAACCAAAAACGAGAACAACTGCAACCGCAGGGCGTCCGGCTGCCAGCGATGCAGAGCACCATACACCAGCGCCACGAGCAAACTCGCGACCAGAAGCTGACCGCGAACATCGCGCCACAACGATGAAATGCGCTCGGCCTGCAGCAATACAAGCATCTGCAGCACCAGCCCACCCGCTGCCAGTAACACCAGCAGCGGACTCAGCGTGTTGGCGATTTCCTCGACGAGCATCGGTGCAAGACCGATCCGCTCCAGCGCAGGCAATACCACGAAGTGAAGCAACCACAGGCCGCCAACCCAGAAAGTCTGAGCCAGCCGCCAGGTGACTACCCCAACATCGAGTGGACGGGCTTTAGATATGACGAACCTCGACAATCTCGTACTCAATCAACCCGCTCGGCGTACGCACTGGAACCACATCGCCTTCTTCCTTGGCGATCAATGCGCGAGCGATTGGTGAGCCTACGGAAATTTTCCCGAGCTTGATGTCCGCTTCGTCCTCACCAACGATCTGGTAGGTCACGCGCTCGTCAGTTTCAACGTTCGCAATTTCCACCGTGGTGCCGAAAATCACCTTGCCGGTTGGCGCGATGGCGGTCACGTCGATGACCTGAGCGTTTTGCAGCCGACCTTCGATATCGCGAATGCGCGCCTCAACCATACCCTGCTGTTCACGCGCGGCATGGTATTCAGCGTTTTCCTTCAGGTCACCCAATTCGCGGGCCGTGCCGATGTCCTGGCTGAGCTTCGGACGCACGACCTTGGTCAAGTGGGCGTGTTCTTCTTCCAGGGCGCGAGCGCCCTGGACGGTCATTGGGTACTTGATCATGCTTTCAATCCTGCATGCAGATCCTGCAAGCGGCGAACGGTCTTCTCGGGACCAAACTTCAGCGCTTCACAGATAGCCTCGCCCGCTGCAATCGTGGTGGTGCAGTAAATCTTGTGCTGCAGCGCGTTGCGGCGAATGGAGTAAGAGTCAGCGATCGACTGACGACCTTCGGTGGTGTTGATGATCAGCGTGACTTCGTCATTTTTGATCATGTCGACCACGTGCGGACGGCCTTCGGTCACCTTGTTCACACGACGCACTTTCAGGCCAGCCGCTTCGATCAGCTTGGCAGTGCCAGCAGTAGCGACGATTTCAAAACCCAAGCTAATCAGGTCGCGAGCGACGCCTGCAACCAGCGGTTTGTCATCGTCGCGCACGCTAATAAAGGCGGTGCCGCCCGTTGGCAAGATTTCGCTGGCGCCCATCTGAGCTTTAGCGAACGCCTCGCCGAACGTGTCGCCCACGCCCATCACTTCACCGGTCGACTTCATTTCTGGGCCGAGGATCGGGTCTACGCCTGGGAACTTGGCGAACGGGAACACGGCTTCTTTCACGCTGTAGAAGTTCGGAATGATCTCTTCGGTCAGACCGACTTCTTTCAGGGTTTTGCCGGCCATGACGCGAGCCGCGATCATCGCCAGGGAAACGCCGATGCACTTGGACACGAACGGCACGGTACGCGAAGCACGCGGGTTCACTTCAATAACGAAGATGTCCTCGCCCTGCACGGCCATCTGCACGTTCATCAAACCCACCACACCGAGCTCCAAGGCCATCTTTTTGACCTGTTCGCGGATCTCGTTCTGGATGTGGGCTGGCAGCGAATACGGCGGCAGCGAGCAAGCCGAGTCACCGGAGTGAACGCCGGCCTGTTCGATGTGCTGCATGATGGCGCCGATAACTACTGTCTCGCCGTCGCACACCGCGTCGATGTCGACTTCGATGGCGCAGTTAAGGAAGTGATCAAGCAGCACAGGGCTGTCATTCGAGACCTGCACGGCCTCACGCAGATAGCGCTTGAGCTCTTCTTCTTCGTAGACGATTTCCATCGCCCGACCGCCCAGCACGTAGGACGGACGCACCACCAGCGGGTAACCAATCTTGTTGGCAGCGCGAATGGCTTCGTCTTCGCTGCGCACGGTAGCGTTTGGCGGCTGGCGCAGGTTCAGGCGTTCAACCATCTGCTGGAAGCGCTCGCGGTCTTCAGCACGGTCGATGGCGTCTGGCGACGTGCCGATGATTGGAACACCAGCCTCTTCCAGCGCGCGAGCCAGTTTCAGCGGAGTCTGACCGCCGTACTGCACGATCACGCCTTTCGGCTGTTCTACACGGACGATTTCAAGCACGTCTTCCAGGGTTACCGACTCAAAATACAGGCGGTCCGAGGTGTCGTAGTCAGTCGAAACGGTTTCCGGGTTGCAGTTAACCATGATGGTTTCGTAACCATCGTCGCGCATCGCCAAGGCGGCGTGGACGCAGCAGTAGTCGAACTCGATCCCTTGACCGATACGGTTCGGACCACCGCCCAGAATCATGATCTTGTCGCGGGTCGACGGATTCGCTTCGCACTCTTCCTCGTAGGTCGAATACATGTAAGCGGTGTCGGTGGAGAACTCGGCCGCACAGGTGTCCACGCGCTTGTAGACCGGCAGCACCTTCAACTTGTGACGGTGGCTGCGCAGGTTTTTCTCGGTCACACCCAGCAGCTTGGCCAAACGGGCGTCGGAGAAGCCCTTGCGCTTGAGCTTGTACATCACGTCGCGATCAATGGACGACAAGCCCATGGTCTTGATGCGCTCTTCGTCTTTGATCAGGTCCTCGATCTGCACCAGGAACCAGTGATCGATTTTGGTCAGCGCAAAAATGTCGTCGCAGCTCATGCCAGCGCGGAAGGCGTCGGCCACATACCAGATGCGCTCAGCGCCCGGCACGGTCAGCTCACGCTTGAGAATGCCCTTGGCTTCCGGATTACTCAGGTCGAGCTTCGGATCAAAGCCGTTCACACCCACTTCAAGACCGCGCAGAGCTTTCTGTACGGACTCTTGGAAGGTGCGACCGATGGCCATCACCTCACCGACCGATTTCATTTGCGTAGTCAGGCGGGCGTCGGCTTTCGGGAATTTCTCAAAGGCGAAACGAGGAATCTTGGTAACGACGTAGTCGATAGCCGGCTCGAACGAGGCCGGGGTTTTACCGCCAGTGATGTCGTTCTGCAGCTCGTCGAGGGTGTAACCAACTGCCAGCTTGGCGGCGACCTTGGCAATCGGGAAGCCGGTGGCTTTCGAGGCCAGCGCGGAGGAGCGAGAAACCCGTGGGTTCATCTCGATCACGACCATACGACCGGTGTCCGGGCAAATACCGAACTGCACGTTCGAGCCGCCAGTTTCAACGCCGATTTCACGCAGCACTGCCAGCGAGGCGTTGCGCAGAATCTGGTATTCCTTGTCGGTCAGGGTTTGCGCCGGAGCCACGGTGATGGAGTCACCGGTGTGCACGCCCATCGGGTCGAAGTTCTCGATGGAGCAAACGATGATGCAGTTGTCCTTTTTGTCGCGGACCACTTCCATCTCGTACTCTTTCCAGCCGATCAACGACTCGTCGATCAGCAGCTCTTTGGTCGGCGACAGATCCAGACCACGGGCGCAGATTTCTTCGAATTCTTCACGGTTGTAGGCGATACCGCCGCCCGTGCCGCCCATGGTGAAGGACGGACGGATAATGCACGGGAAGCCGAGCTTCTCGAGCACCGCGTTGGCCTCTTCCATGTTGTGGGCAATACCGGAGCGCGGACAGGCCAGGCCGATGTCTTTCATGGCCTTGTCAAAACGCGAGCGGTCTTCGGCTTTGTCGATGGTGTCGGCATTGGCGCCGATCATTTCCACGCCGAACTTTTCCAGAACGCCGTGGCGCTCCAGGTCCAGGGCGCAGTTCAGTGCGGTCTGGCCACCCATGGTTGGCAGCAGTGCGTCTGGACGCTCTTTTTCGATGATCTTGGCAACGGTTTGCCACTTGATCGGTTCGATGTACGTGGCGTCGGCCATGGCCGGGTCGGTCATGATGGTGGCCGGGTTGGAGTTCACCAGAATGACCCGGTAACCCTCTTCGCGCAGGGCCTTGCAGGCCTGGGCGCCGGAGTAATCGAACTCGCACGCCTGGCCGATAACGATGGGGCCGGCGCCGAGGATCAGGATGCTTTTAAGGTCTGTACGTTTTGGCATTTTCTACTCTCGAATCCTTTGGTCAGTCGGCAGGCTTAACGGCGCGCGGCCATGGCTTCGATGAATCGGTCAAACAAAGGAGCAACGTCCAGCGGACCCGGGCTCGCTTCAGGGTGGCCCTGGAAGCTGAAGGCAACCTTGTCGGTGCGCTCAATGCCTTGAAGGGTGCCGTCGAACAGCGACTTGTGCGTAGCGCGCAGGTTGGACGGCAAGGTTGCTTCGTCCACTGCGAAACCGTGGTTCTGGCTGGTGATCATCACCACGCCGGTATCGAGGTCTTGAACCGGGTGGTTGGCACCGTGGTGACCATGACCCATTTTCACGGTCTTGGCGCCCGAGGCCAGCGCCAGCAATTGGTGGCCGAGGCAGATGCCGAATACCGGAATCTCGGTTTCCAGCACTTCTTTAATCGCCTGAATCGCGTAGTCGCACGGCTCCGGATCGCCAGGGCCGTTAGACAGGAATACGCCGTCCGGTTGAAGGGCTAGCACTTCGCTGGCTGGCGTTTGCGCCGGCACCACGGTGACGCGGCAGCCGCGTTCAACCAGCATGCGCAGAATGTTCAATTTCACGCCGTAGTCGAAGGCGACGACATGGTGCGGCAGCTCGCTGGCGTCGATATCCGGGTGGCTGTCGGTCTTCAGGTTCCAGACACTGGAGCGCCATTCGTAGCGCTCGGTGGAGCTGACCACTTTGGCCAAGTCCATGCCTTTCAAACCGGGGAAGCCACGCGCGGCTGCCAAGGCTTGCTCGTCGGAGATGTTGTCGCCAGCCAAGATGCAGCCGTTCTGGGCGCCTTTCTCACGCAGGATGCGGGTCAGGCGGCGCGTGTCGATACCGGCGATAGCCACAACGTTGTTGGCTTTCAGGTAATCCGACAGCGACATGGTGTTACGCCAGTTGCTTGCCACCAATGGGAGATCGCGTATCACCAGGCCGGCGGACCAGACGCGGTTCGACTCGGCGTCTTCCGGCGTGGTGCCGGTGTTGCCGATATGGGGATAAGTCAGGGTAACGATTTGTTGGGCATAGGAAGGATCGGTGAGGATTTCCTGATAGCCGGTCATAGCAGTATTGAACACCACCTCTCCGACGGTTTGACCGTCGATTCCAATGGCTTCGCCGCGAAAAATGCTGCCATCAGCAAGGGCGAGTATGGCTGGCTTAGTCAAGAAGACCTCCGGTAAATCAAGCCTGACGGGGCGTACGCAGGTTGTAAAAAAAGCGGGATGACGCTTAGACACGTCACCCCGCTTTTTTGAGAATCACTTTTTCAAGTTAACTGCGCGCTTTTAGTGGACACACTAAAGCTGTAGCTTACAGAAAAAGGCATTTTTGGTCTACCCACGATGACAACCGTTTAGTCGCCTCAGTGCAGATCAAGCACATCCTGCATATCGTAAAGCCCCGCCGGCTTCTCATTCAGCCACAGCGCCGAACGCACCGCACCGCGGGCAAAGGTCATGCGACTTGATGCTTTGTGCGTGATCTCAACGCGCTCGCCGTCGGCCGCAAACAGCACCGTGTGGTCGCCAACGATGTCGCCAGCGCGCACGGTAGCAAAGCCGATAGTTTCGCGGTCACGGGCTCCGGTCTGACCTTCACGACCGTATACCGCCACTTTCTGCAGATCACGCCCAAGCGCCTGCGCGACCACTTCGCCCATGCGCACGGCTGTGCCAGAGGGCGCGTCGACTTTATGCCGGTGGTGCGCTTCGAGGATTTCAATATCCACGTCGTCGCCCAACACGCGCGCGGCGGTATCGAGCAACTTCAAGCATAAATTGACGCCGACGCTGAAGTTGGCGGCGAAGACGATCGAGATGTCCTTGCCCGCGTCGGCCAGCCGCTGTTTTTCCTCAACGCTGAAACCGGTAGTGCCGATCACCATGGATTTGCCAGCCTTGCGGCAGACTTCCAGGTTTTTCAGGGTTACGGTGGGATGCGTGAAGTCGATAAGCACATCGAACTGCTCAACCACCTCGGCGAGGTCGCCCACCAGAATTACGCCTAACTTGCCCATGCCAGCCAACTCGCCGACATCAGCACCGATCAGACTGCTGTCCGGGCGATCAATTGCGGCTGTCAGCTTGGCGCCATCGGCCTGCTGAATCGCCTCAATCAGGGTTTTGCCCATGCGCCCGGCGGCGCCCACTACGGCTATACGTTGCATTCATTCAGCTCCCAGCTAATAACTTGCAACCGGCGAAGCACTCAGACCTCGCCAGCTCCGTTTACACGTCGCCGAAGAAACGCTTCACGCCTTCAAACCAACCGCTCGCCTTGGGCGAATGGCTGTCGTCGGTGGCAAGCGATTTGCGGAATTCCTCCAGCAACTCGCGCTGACGTTTGTCCAGATTCACCGGCGTTTCCACCGCAACCCGGCACATCAAGTCCCCAGCACCACCACCTCGAACCGGTGCAACGCCCTTGCCGCGCAGACGGAACAGCTTGCCGGTTTGCGTACCTTCCGGAATCTTCAACTTCACGCGACCATCAAGGGTCGGCACTTCCAGTTCGCCACCCAGCGCCGCGTCGGCAAAGCTGATTGGCACGTCGCAGTACAGGTGCTTGCCGTCACGCTGGAAAATCGCGTGCTCGCGCACATTCACCACGACATACAGGTCGCCAGCCGGCCCGCCCATAGCGCCCGCCTCCACCTTCGCCAGACAGGCGAATGCGGTCGCCAGTGTCCACGCCCGGCGGCACTTTAACCGACAAGGTTTTGTGTTCTTCAACACGACCATGACCATGGCAGGTGCCGCACGGGTCAGCGATCATCTTGCCGTTACCATGGCAACGCGGGCAGGTTTGCTGCACCGAGAAGAAGCCCTGCTGCATGCGCACCTGACCAATACCGCCACAGGTCGTACAGGTAACCGGACTGGTGCCTTCTTGGCACCCGAACCATCGCAGGTTTTGCAGTTGACCAGCGTCGGCACGCGAATGGTGACGGTAGTGCCGCGTACGGCTTCTTCCAGATCGAGTTCCAGGGTGTAGCGCAAATCGCTGCCGCGCTGCGCACCGCCGCGCGAACCGCCACGGGCGCCGCCGAAGAAATCGCTGAATACGTCACCGAAGATATCGGAGAAGTTCGCGCCGCCAAAGCCGGCACCGCCAGCACCTGCGCCACCCATGCTCGGGTCGACGCCGGCGTGACCATACTGGTCAAACGCTGCGCGCTTGTTGGCGTCCGACAGCACTTCATAGGCCTCATTGGCCTCTTTAAAGCGCTCCTCAGCCTCTTTATCGCCAGGGTTGCGGTCCGGGTGGTGCTTCATCGCCAGGCGTCGGTAAGCCTTTTTCAGCTCGGCTTCGCTCGCGCCACGCTCAACACCCAACACTTCGTAAAAGTCACGCTTAGCCATAATTCTTCAACACTCTTAAATCGGCTTCTCCAGACACGCCAACGCGGGAGCAAGCTCCCGCGTGGCGGATAACGCCCGGCCAACTGGTGAGTTGGCCGGGCTGGAGAGCAAGCAAATGGACGCTTACTTGTTTTCCTTGACCTCTTCAAACTCGGCGTCGACTACATCGTCAGCGCCGCCTTTGGCTTCTTCCTGGCCAGGTGCCGCTTCGCCAGCCTGAGGCTGCTCGGCGTACATTTTCTGAGCCAGCGGAGCGGTCGCTTCGGAGAGCGCAGCCACTTTGGCGTCGATGGTTTCCTTGCTGTCGCCTTTGATCGCGACTTCAAGTTCACCCAGCGCCTTTTCAATCGCAGCCTTCTCATCCGCAGTGGCTTTGTCGCCCGCTTCGGTGATCATCTTACGGGTGGCGTGAACCAATGCGTCGCCTTGGTTACGAGCACCAGCCAGCTCTTCAAACTTGCGATCTTCCTCGGCATTGGCCTCGGCATCACGCACCATTTGTTCGATTTCTTCCTCGGACAGACCGGAGTTGGCCTTGATCACGATGGACTGCTGCTTGCCAGTGGCCTTGTCTTTCGCCGACACGTGCAGGATGCCGTTGGCGTCGATATCGAACGTCACTTCAATTTGCGGCACGCCACGCGGTGCTGGCGGAATCTCGGCCAGGTCGAACTTGCCCAGCGACTTGTTCTGCGCGGCTTGCTTACGCTCGCCCTGCAGCACGTGAATGGTCACTGCGCCCTGATTGTCGTCAGCGGTCGAGAACACTTGAGATTTCTTGGTAGGAATCGTGGTGTTTTTCTCGATCAGCGCGGTCATCACGCCGCCCATAGTTTCGATACCCAGGGTCAGCGGGCTAACGTCAAGCAGCAACACGTCTTTCACGTCGCCAGCCAACACGGCGCCTTGAATCGCAGCACCCATGGCCACGGCTTCGTCCGGGTTGACGTCTTTACGCGCTTCTTTACCGAAGAAATCGGTAACCAGCTTCTGCACCAGCGGCATACGGGTTTGACCACCGACGAGAATCACGTCGTGGATCGCGCCGACGTCGATACCGGCGTCTTTCAACGCAATACGGCAAGGCTCGATGGTGCGCTGCACCAGGTCTTCAACCAGCGACTCCAGCTTGGCGCGCGAAATCTTCACGTTCAAGTGCTTAGGACCGCTAGCGTCTGCAGTGATGTACGGCAGGTTGACGTCAGTCTGCTGAGCGGACGACAGCTCGATCTTGGCTTTTTCAGCAGCTTCTTTCAGACGCTGCATGGCCAGCGGATCACCTTTGAGGTTGATGCCGCTTTCTTTCTTGAATTCGTCAACGAGGTAGTCGATCAGACGAATATCGAAGTCTTCACCACCCAGGAAAGTGTCGCCGTTAGTGGCCAACACTTCGAACTGGTGCTCGCCGTCGACTTCGGCAATTTCGATTACCGAGATATCGAAGGTACCCCCACCCAGGTCGTAAACGATCACAGTGTGATCGCCCTTAGCCTTGTCCATACCGTAAGCCAGAGCGGCTGCGGTTGGTTCGTTGATGATGCGCTTAACTTCCAGACCAGCAATGCGGCCGGCGTCTTTGGTGGCCTGGCGCTGGCTGTCGTTGAAGTAGGCCGGAACGGTGATTACCGCTTCGGTCACTGGCTCGCCGAGGTAGTCTTCGGCGGTTTTCTTCATTTTCTTCAGCACTTCGGCGGAAATCTGTGGCGGTGCCATCTTCTGGCCTTTCACTTCTACCCAAGCGTCGCCGTTGTCAGCTTTGACAATTTTGTACGGCACCATCTCGATGTCTTTCTGTACGACGTTTTCTTCAAAACGACGACCGATCAGACGCTTCACCGCATACAAGGTGTTGTGCGGGTTGGTGACTGCCTGACGCTTGGCCGACTGACCAACAAGGATTTCGCCGTCGTTGGTGTAAGCAATGATCGAAGGAGTGGTACGCGCGCCCTCGGCGTTTTCCAACACCTTGACGCTGCCGTTTTCGAGGATCGAGACGCAGGAGTTGGTGGTCCCCAGGTCGATACCGATAATTCTGCCCATGTTTGCTCTCCTGAAACTGAATTTGGTTGCCGCAGCAGTGGTGGCTAACTGCGGTAGCACTTAAACGCTTGACTGATAAATGGGGGCCTTACGGCGAATTTCAAGCCTGCTCGTCAATCGAAGGTTGCGGCTCGGCTGGCGCCTTGCTGACCACCACCATCGCGGGGCGCAGCAAACGGCCATTGAGCAGATAACCTTTCTGGAACACTTTGAGCACGCTATTGGGCTCAACGTTGGTGGCCTCTTGCATTGCCATCGCCTGATGATGCTCGGCGTTGAACGGCGCGCCGTGCGGGTCAATGGCTTCGAGGTTGTAACGCTTGAGCGTGTCCTGGAACAGCTTGAGCGTCAGCTCGATGCCCTCACGTACAGGCTTGATCGCCTCGTCGTTGGGGTTGGACAGTTCAAGGCCACGCTCAAGGCTGTCGACAACCGGCAGCAGGTCGTTGGCGAATTTTTCCAGCGCAAACTTGTGCGCCTTTTCAATATCCTGCTCGGCGCGGCGGCGCACGTTCTGCATGTCAGCCGCAACGCGCAACGCTTGGTCTTGAGCAGCAGCGAGCTGCTCTTCCAACGTTTGCACGCGGGCCGCCAGGTCTTCGCCCACTGCCGACTCGGCAGCATTTTCAATGTCTGGATTCTGGGCGTTCTGGGTCTGTTCGTCGGCCATGCGGTTCTCCTCTTTATATCGCTTGCCTGCTCGGGCTAAACCGTTCCGAGCGGTGAGTATTCACGTCGCGAGCCTCAACTCACGGTTCTGCCGCTTATATGGGGCCACAATCTGACGATTCAAGAGCAGGAGAGGATTGTCAGGCATAAAACAAACACTGTATAAATAACCAGACTTTATGCCTGGAGCCTCCGCCATGCTGGTACATCTTTCCGTACACAACTACGCCATCGTCGAGCACCTCGACCTCGAGCTGAATGGCGGAATGAGCGTGATCACCGGCGAAACCGGCGCCGGCAAATCCATCATGCTCGACGCCCTCGGCCTCACGCTCGGCGACCGCGCAGACAGCGGCGTGGTGCGCCCCGGCGCCGATAAAGCCGACATTCTCGCCAGCTTCGATCTCGCCGACATTCCCGAAGCCAAGGCCTGGCTGGCCGAGCGCGACCTGGACAATGACGGCCCGTGCATCCTGCGCCGCGTTATCACTGCCGAAGGCCGGTCACGCGGTTACATCAACGGCTCGCCGTGCCCGCAAGGCGACCTGAAAGCCATCGGTGAATTGCTCATCGATATCCACAACCAGCACGAACACCAATCCCTGCTAAAGCCGGAAACACACCGCCGCCTGCTGGATGAATTCGCCGGTAGCCAGGAGCTGGCGCGCCAGGTGCAACTAGCTGCGCAGCGCTGGAAACAAACTCGAAACGAGCTGGAGCGACTGTCCAGCGCCAGCGATGAGCAACGCGCGCGCCATCAGTTGCTCAGCTATCAGCTAGAGGAACTGGACAACCTGGGCCTCGGCGAAAATGAGTTGGAACAGCTTGAGCAGGAACACAAAACCCTGACAAATGCGGAGGGCCTTCTGAGCGCCTGCCGGCTGGTCATTGAGCAATGCAGCGAAAATGACGGTGGCAACGTGCTGTCTGCGCTGACCGGCAGCGTGAGCCGCCTGAGCAATTTCCGCAGCCAACCGGGCTCGCTGGGTGAAGCGGTAAACCTGCTCGCCAGCGCGCAGATTCAAGTGGAAGAAGCGGTTGGCGAACTGAATCGCTTCCTTGACCACTTCGACGCCGACCCCGAGCGTCTCCAGCTCTTGGAAGAACGCCTCGATACTATTTATACCTTGGCGCGCAAGCACCGCATTCTGCCCAGCGAACTGGCGAACCTGCAGCAGCAGTTGTTCGAGGAGCTGGAAAGCCTCAATGCAGACGACCAAGCCACCGAGCGACTCGCCGAAGAGCTGACGGCGTTCGCACGTCATTACCAGGAAAAAGCTGAAGAACTCAGCGCCCTTCGCCACGGCGCCGCCAGCAACCTGGCCCGCGCCGTCGAGGTAGAAATGCAGCGCCTGGGCATGCCCGGCGGACGTTTCACCATCGAACTGCACAACACCAACAGCACTGACCCGCACCCGCAAGGACTGGAACAGGTGGAGTTCTTGGTCAGCGCCAACCCAGGCCAGCCGCTTAAAGCGCTGGCGAAGGTCGCCTCTGGCGGCGAGCTGTCGCGGATCAGCCTGGCGATTCAGGTAATCACGGCCCAGACCTCGCGCGTACCCACGCTGGTATTTGACGAAGTGGACGTCGGCATTGGTGGCCCAACGGCCGAAGTGGTCGGCCAATTGCTACGCCGGCTTGGTGAACGAGGGCAGGTGCTGACCGTGACGCACCTTCCACAAGTGGCCGCGCAAGGGCATCAACATTTGTTCGTACACAAGGCGCGCGGTGATGGCGAAACCCACACGGCCGTGGCAACCCTCGACAGCGCCGGTCGCGTTGAAGAGGTGGCGCGGATGTTGGGCGGCGTGGATCTCACGGAAGAATCTCTGGCCCATGCGAAGAAAATGGTCAGCAGCGCTGCAGCCAACGCTTAAAAACGGCCGCCATAAAAAACGCCGCGCTCTTTCGAGACGCGGCGTTTTTATTTCGTGAGTCTAAAACGTGGATTGGGGCTTCTGGGCTAGAGCCAGGCAAGGCGAGCGACGGCAGAAAAACGCAGCGTACTCAAGTACGTGAGCATTTTATGGTGGCGCTCAACGCAGCATGGCCGACCACCAGAAGATTCCAATTTTATTGCGTATCTAAAAACGTGGATTGGGGCTTCTGGGCTAGAGCCAGGCAAGGCGAGCGACGGCAGAAAAGCGCAGCGTACTCAAGTACGTGAGCATTTTATGGCGGCGCTCAACGCAGCATGGCCGACGACCAGAAGATTCCAATCAACGTTTTTTGCGGACGTAGAGAACCAGGTTGTGATCCACCAGTTCGAAACCATGCTCACGCACGATTTCCTTCTGGCGCTTCTCGATTTCCGCATCGAAGAACTCGATCACTTCGCCGGAATCGACGCAGACCATGTGGTCGTGGTGACCGCCATCTGCCAGTTCGAATACGGCATGACCGCCATCGAAGTTATGACGCACCACGAGACCAGCAGCTTCGAACTGTGTCAGAACACGGTAGACCGTGGCCAAACCCACATCCTCGCCAGCCTCCATCAGTGCCTTGTAGACATCTTCCGCACTCATATGGCGCTGCTCTGCAGAGTCGAGCATCTGCAGAATCTTGACCCGCGGCAGGGTCACTTTCAGGCCAGCTTTACGTAGTTCGCTATTTTCTACCATGGTCAGCTTTCTCGTGGTTGCTGCTTCGCAGCTCCCTTCAATGCAGGTATGATCGGTGGCCAAATTGCCCAGCCAAGATAGTGGAAGTCTCCCACCGATGCAAAACACCAAGCTCTTGCTGACTAGCCTCACCGTTGTGGGCCTACTCGCACTCGCCGGCTGTTCATTCCCCGGGGTTTATAAAATCGACATCCAGCAGGGCAATGTCGTGACGCAGGACATGATAGACCAGTTGAAGCCTGGAATGACCAGACGCCAAGTGCGGTTTATCATGGGCAACCCGATGATTACCGACACCTTCCACGCCAACCGCTGGGACTACCTCTACAGCATCCAGCCCGGTGGCCGTCAGCGCTTGCAAGAACGCGTGAGCATCCTCTTCGACGCCAATGACCAACTGGCAGGCTTGTCCGGTGACTTCATGCCAGGCGTGAGCCGCGACCAGGAAATTCTCGGCCCGGATGACGCCCCGGCCGCAGCGCCGAAAGCGGAAGAAAAAACCAAGCCCGAAGAGCCCGCCAAGCCTGGCTCGCTGCTTGAGAAAATCCAGAAAGACGTCGACGTCGAGACCGTACCGGTTCCAACGCCAACTCCGCTGGAAACCTCGCCTCAGTAATCCTTTACTGGCGACACAAAAAAGCCCGGACCAGTCCGGGCTTTTTGTTGCCTGAAATTCGTAAACCAAGCGCTGTGGGCAGTGGGACGATTCGCTACCACGCCAAGAACAAAGCTACTGCCGCTTTGCCGCCGCCTTCGCTGCGCGCAGCTTGCGCACCTCTTTCGGATCAGCCAGCAAGGAGCGGTAAATTTCTACCCGATCCCCGTCTTCCAACACACGCGCTTGTGGATCAGCCAGCGCCTTGCCGAAGATTCCGAGCGGGCAGGTTTGCGGATCCAGTTCGGCAAACGTTGCCGTCAGGCCGCACCGCTCTACGGCTTGCCGCGCCGTCGTACCCGCCGGCACCTGCAACGGCAACAGGTGCTGCTCATCGGCCAAGGCATACACCACTTCAACCGTAATCAGCGCTTCAGCCATACAACTCTTTAGCCCGCTGGCAGAACGCATCCACCAAGGTGTTAGCAGCCTGGTTGAACAGCGGCCCCAAGGTGGCACGCACCAATTGGCCGGAATACTCGAAGGAAAGGTCCAAGCTGATTTTGCAGGCCTTGTCGGTCAGCGCCTTGAACTGCCAGACGCCATGCAATTCAGTGAACGGCCCCTCTTCCAGATTCATCTCGATGCTTTGGCCATTGACCAGCGTATTGCGCGTAACGAAGCGCTGGCTCAATCCACCTTTGGCCACTTCCAGACTCGCGCGCATCAAGGTGTCGGTCTCCTCGATCACGGTGGTCGAGGCGCACCAGGGTAGGAAGTCCGGGTAACTCGCCACGTCATTAACCAGGTCGAATAGCGCCTGGGCCGGATACGGCAGTAAAGCGGAGCGTTGAATATGGGTGGTCATGCAAATCTCACTTAAATAACTGCGTAGCGAACACGATGAGGATACCCAGCGGCGCGACATAACGCATAAGGAAGAAGGTAATGGCGAACAAGCGAGGATTGCGCATCGCCAGTTCATCACGGACCGCCTCGCGTCCCATGATCCAGCCGGCGAACACCACGAAGGTCAAGGCGCCGAGCGGCAGCATGATGCGTGAGGTGAAAAAGTCGATGACGCCGAACAGGTCGAGTCCGCCGGCAGCACCCCACTGATAAAGCCGGAAACCTTCGCCCTCACTAACAAAGAACTTGGCCTCTTTCCAGATGTTGAACGAAAACACCGTACCGAGCCCAACGAACCAGCAACTGAAGGCCAGCGCCGAGGTGATCTTGGCGCGACTGAAACGGGTGCGCTCAACCAGATACGCCACCATCGGCTCCAGCAGCGAAATCGCCGAGCTCCAGGCGGCAACCGTCACCAGCACAAAAAACACCACGCCGATCACCTGCCCGAACGCCACGTTGCCAAATGCCAGCGGCAAGGTCACGAACATCAGCCCCGGCCCCTCGCCCGCGTTCAAACCGGCGGCGAACACAATCGGGAACAAGGCCAAACCGGCGATCAGCGACACGAAGGTGTCCAGCAACGCGACACCCACTACCGTGCCGGTGATGGACGTTTGCTTGGGCATGTACGCCCCATACACCAGGATGGCGCCGATCCCCACGCTCAACGAGAAAAACGCGTGCCCCATAGCTGGCAGCAAACCATCCATGAGTTTCGAAGGGTCGAGGTGGAACATAAACCGCACGCCCTCCATGAAATGGCCGGTGGTCAGGCTGTAGCCGAGCAAAATCAGCAGCAGCACAAACAACAGCGGCATCATTACCCGCAAGCTGCGCTCCAGCCCTTCGACCACGCCGCGAGCGATCACCACAGCTGACAACAGCATGAAGGCAGAGTGCCAAAGGATCAGCCGCCAGGGGTCAGCAACCATGTCGGCAAAATAGCGCGAGGCTTGTTCGCCCTCGATGTTCTGAAATTTCCCCCAGCCAACGCCGAGGATGTAGTCCAAAGCCCAGCCGCCTACCACGCTATAAAAGGAAAGAATCAACAGGGCAGTGACCATTCCGGCGAACGCTGCCCACGACCATTTACCCGCATGGGCGGTGTGAGCGGCGAGCGCTCGCAGGGCGTTGGCAGGGCTCAAGCGGGAGCGGCGACCAATCAAGGTCTCCGCCACCATCACCGGCACACCCAGCAGCGCGATGCACAGCAAAAACATCAACACGAACGCGCCACCGCCATACACGCCGGTCATGTACGGGAATTTCCAGATACTGCCCAGCCCTACCGCCGAGCCGGTTGCGGCGAAAATAAATACCCAGCGGCTGGCCCACGAGCCGTGAACCGAAACCTTGTCGCCTGCCATAAAAAACCTGCCGGTTGATGCGGCCCAAGGGAGGCCGAAAAGAAGAGGCGCGCATTGTCCGAGATTCACCCCTGCCCCTCAAGGGCACGCGCCGTGATGGCAACACGAGCAGCCTTAGCGTAGCGGCTGCGTAAACTGTCGCCAGCAGCAAGACTGTTGCTTATAATGCCGCGCCTATGGCCAAGCAAAAAAAACACCCTCAGGGCACCATCGCCCAAAACAAGAAAGCCCGTCACGACTACTTCATCGAACATAAATTCGAAGCAGGTCTGGTGCTCGCTGGCTGGGAAGTCAAAAGCCTGCGCGCCGGTAAAGCGCAGTTAGTCGACAGCTACGTACTGCTGAAAAACGACGAAGCCTGGCTCATCGGCGCGCACATCGCGCCACTGACTGCGGCCAGCACCCACGTTATTGCCGACCCGGTCCGCACCCGCAAATTGCTGCTTAACAAGCGCGAAATCGAGAAGCTCACTTCTTCAGTGCAGCAGAAAGGTTATGCCTGCGTGGCGCTGTCGATTTACTGGAAAGCGCACCTGATCAAGTGCGAAATCGGCTTGGGCAAAGGTAAGAAGGAATACGACAAACGCCACACCGAGCGTGAGCGCGATTCCGACCGCGAGCTGCAACGCGCCGTCCGCACCAAAGGCAAGGACGACTAACACCGCCCAACCTGCTGCATCCAAAAGCATCGCGGCTGAAGCGCTCCTACGACTCGCGCACTCTGTAGGAGCGGCTTTAGCCGCGATGCTTTTTTGCTTCAGCGCGTTTAAAACCCCTGCCGCCGCTCCGCCCGCGCCACGCGCTGCGCCTCTTGCAGCCCTTCGGCCAGCACTTCTTGCACGTAGTGAATATGGCGATTGGAAACTTCCCGCGCCTCTTCCGCGCGTCCGTCAATAATCGCTTGATACAGCTCGCCGTGCTGCTGCATAAGCATTTTGCGCGTCTCGCTACGCAGGGCGTACATGCCGCCGATGTTGGTCACCACGTTGCGCTTAAGAAGGTCGAACAGCCCGCGAATGGTGTGGAGCAAAACGGCATTGTGGCTGGCTTCGGCAATGGCCAGATGAAAGCGCGCATCCGCCGCGCCCTCTTCGGCGCGACTGACTTTACCTTCGCTGGCGTAGCACTGTTGCAGCGCTTCGAATGCCTCGCGCAGGCGCTGGTGGTCCAGTTCAGTGGCCCGTTGCGCCGCATAAAACGCGCACGAGCCTTCCAGGGTGTGGCGAAACTCCAACAAGTCGCGCTGAGCCTCGGGATTGCTCTCCAGCAGATGCAGCAGGGGATCACTGAAGGTCGAGCCCAGCGACTCCGCCACATAGTTACCGCCGCCCTGGCGACTGACTAAAAGCCCCTTGGCCGCCAGCTTCTGAATGGCTTCACGCAACGAAGGGCGCGACACGCCGAACTGTTCCGCCAGCGCTCGCTCGGCCGGCAAACGCTCCCCTGCTTTGAGCGTGCCTTCCAAAATCATGCGCTCAAGCTGTGAAACGATATCGTCCGACAAGCGGCGCTGTTGAATATGACCGAACCCCATGCCTTTCTCCGCTACGCCCAATTTCAAATCGCGACCGTTCTAGCCTGCGCCTGAGACGCGTCGGCAGCAGCCTAACGACCGCGCCGTTCATCTCACAAGAATTACCTGACTCCGCCCACACCAAGACCAAAGTCGTATGTAGGCAAATTGACAGAGTCTGTGTAGGGCTTTTACCCTGAGCCGTCGGTTTTGTAAATTGGTATGACCACTTAACCGACACGCAAGTTGAGCACACCCATCCCGCCACAAGCGCCTGGACCGTGACCCAACACCCAGGCACACCCAACAATAATCAGGGAGCCAACCGACGATGCAAACCTGGCAACAGCTGTACACCCCATTGGGCAGTCTTGGGCTGTCCGCCCTGGCGGCTGTCGTACCGATCGTTTTCTTCTTCCTTGCGCTCGCCGTGTTCCGCCTCAAAGGCCACGTGGCGGGCAGCATCACCCTGGCGTTGTCGATCGTCATCGCCATCGTCGCCTTCCAGATGCCGGCGGACATGGCGTTTGCCGCCGCCGGCTACGGATTTATGTACGGCCTCTGGCCAATCGCGTGGATCATCGTCGCGGCGGTATTTCTCTACAAACTGACCGTGAAAAGCGGCCAGTTCGAAATCATCCGCAGCTCTGTGCTTTCCGTTACCGACGACCAACGCTTGCAGGTCTTGTTGATCGGTTTTGCTTTTGGCGCGTTCCTCGAAGGCGCGGCGGGCTTCGGCGCGCCAGTGGCGATTACCGCCGCGTTGCTGGTGGGCCTGGGTTTCAACCCGTTGTATGCGGCGGGCCTGTGCCTGATCGCCAACACCGCACCGGTGGCGTTCGGTGCGCTGGGTATTCCGATCATCGTCGCAGGCCAGGTGACCGGTATCGACGCCTTCAAGATCGGCGCCATGGCCGGCCGCCAGTTGCCGCTTCTGTCGATCATCGTGCCGTTCTGGCTGGTGGCGATGATGGATGGCTGGCGCGGCATCAAAGAAACCTGGCCGGCAGCATTGGTGGCAGGTCTGTCGTTTGCGATCACTCAGTACTTCACCTCGAACTTCATCGGCCCGGAACTGCCCGACATCACCTCCGCACTCGTCAGCCTGGTGTCGCTCACCTTGTTCCTGAAAGTGTGGCAGCCGCGTCGCAGCGCCAATGCGCAAATTGCCGGCGCTACGGGTGGCAGTGCAGTGGCGAGCGTGGGCGGTTTCGGCCAACCGCGTACGACCACCGCTTCGCCCTATAGCCTGGGTGAAATATTCAAAGCCTGGTCGCCCTTCCTGATTCTCACCGTGCTGGTGACCATCTGGACGCTGAAGCCGTTCAAGGCTCTGTTTGCGGCTGGCGGCGCGATGTACAGCACCGTGTTCAATTTCGCGATTCCGCACCTGGATCAGTTGGTGATCAAAACGGCGCCTATCGTGACCGCGCCAACGGCCATTCCGGCGATCTTTAAGCTCGATCCGATTTCAGCCACCGGCACGGCGATTTTCTTCTCAGCGCTCATCTCCATGCTGATCCTGAAAATCGATTTCAAAACTGGTCTGACCACTTTTAAAGAAACCCTGTACGAATTGCGCTGGCCGATCCTGTCCATCGGCATGGTGCTGGCCTTTGCCTTTGTCACCAACTACTCGGGCATGTCCTCGACCATGGCCTTGGTACTCGCTGGCACCGGCGCGGCCTTCCCGTTCTTCTCACCGTTCCTTGGCTGGCTGGGCGTGTTCCTGACCGGCTCGGATACCTCCTCCAATGCGCTCTTTAGCTCGTTGCAAGCCACCACCGCGCACCAGATCGGGGTGAACGACACCCTGTTGGTGGCCGCCAATACCAGCGGCGGCGTGACGGGCAAAATGATCTCGCCGCAGTCAATTGCCGTGGCCTGCGCCGCGACCGGCCTGGTGGGCAAGGAGTCGGATCTGTTCCGCTTCACCCTCAAGCACAGCCTGATCTTCGCCGCTTTTGTCGGCCTGATCACCCTGGCCCAGGCTTATTGGCTTACCGGCATGTTGGTGCATTAAACCCGCTGGCGCCGCCCCGCCGCTGCGGGTGTCGGCGCTGAACTGAACGAGGCGGCTCGCCGCTTCGGGTCTTTTTCCACACGGGACGACCCTATGATTATTTCCGCTTCTTCCGACTACCGGATCGCCGCCCAACGCAAGCTGCCGCCGTTTCTCTTTCATTACATCGACGGTGGCGCCTACGCCGAGTACACCTTGCGGCGCAACGTAGAGGACTTGGCCAGCATCGCCCTGCGCCAGCGCGTCCTGCGCAATATGTCCGAGCTGAGCCTGGAAACCCGGCTGTTCAACGAAACCTTGGCCATGCCCGTGGCGCTGTCACCTGTCGGCCTGACCGGCATGTACGCGCGCCGGGGCGAAGTGCAGGCCGCCAAAGCCGCCGCCGCAAAAGGTATTCCGTTCACCTTGTCGACCGTTTCGGTGTGCCCCATCGAAGAAGTAGCGCCCGCCATCGACCGCCCCATGTGGTTCCAGCTGTACGTGCTTAAAGACCGTGGCTTTATGAAAAACGCCCTGGAGCGCGCCAAGGCAGCCGGTGTGACCACGCTGGTATTCACCGTCGACATGCCAGTGCCTGGCGCCCGCTACCGCGACGCCCATTCCGGCATGAGCGGCGCCAACGCGCCGATGCGCCGCATGTTGCAAGCCATTACCCATCCGAGCTGGGCGTGGGATGTCGGCCTGCTTGGCCGCCCGCACGACCTTGGCAATATCTCCGCGTACCGAGGCAACCCCACCGGGCTGGCCGACTACATTGGCTGGCTGGGTGCCAACTTCGACCCGTCGATTTCGTGGAAAGACCTGGAATGGATCCGCGATTTCTGGGACGGCCCGATGGTGATCAAAGGCATCCTCGACCCAGAAGACGCCAAAGACGCGGTGAAATTTGGCGCCGATGGCATCGTCGTCTCCAACCACGGCGGCCGTCAGCTCGACGGCGTATTGTCGAGCGCCCGCGCCATGCCGGCCATCGCCGACGCCGTCAAAGGCGACCTGGCGATTCTGGCTGACTCCGGCATTCGCAACGGCCTCGACGTGGTGCGCATGATCGCCCTGGGCGCCGACACGGTCATGCTCGGCCGCGCGTTTATTTACGCCCTAGCCGCAGCGGGCGGCGCCGGTGTGACTAACCTGCTGGAGCTGATCGAAAAGGAAATACGCGTGGCCATGGTGCTGACGGGCGCCAAAACCATCGCCGACATCAACGCCGACTCACTGGTGCGCGAACTCGGCCAGCCCGTGATTGAGCAATTTCAGCAGTAACCCGCGCCATCGTTCAGGAGTTGCCCTTTGAGTTTGCCCACTGCTTTCCTCGCTGCCGTAGAACAGCTGATCCCGCGCGAACGGCGTTTTGACGATGCGCTGTCCACCTTGGCCTTCGGCACTGACGCCAGTTTTTATCGGCTGATTCCCAAGCTGGTCGTGCGCGTCGAAAGCGAAGACGAAGTGGTGCAACTGCTGCAATTGGCCCACGCCGAACAGGTGCCGGTCACCTTTCGCGCGGCGGGCACCAGCTTGTCGGGCCAAGCCATCAGCGACTCGGTATTGATCGTGCTGGGCGATAACTGGAATGGCCGTGAGATTCGTCAGAACGGTGCGCAGATTCGTCTGCAACCTGGCGTCATCGGCGCCCAGGCCAACGCCTGGCTAGCGCCGTTCGGGCGCAAGATCGGCCCGGATCCAGCCTCGATCAACGCCTGCAAGATTGGCGGTATCGTCGCCAACAACGCCAGTGGCATGTGCTGCGGCACGGCGCAAAACACCTACCACACGCTCGCTGGCATGCGCCTGGTACTGGCCGATGGCACACGCCTGGACAGCGAAGACCCGGCCAGCGTCGCCGCCTTTCATGGCACCCATGGCGCGCTGTTGGAGCAGCTCGCTGAACTGGGCCGTAACACCCGAGCGCACACCGAACTGGCAGCAAAAATTCGGCATAAATACCGCCTGAAAAACACCACCGGCTTGTCGCTCAATGCCTTGGTCGACTACGACCAACCGCTCGACATCCTCACTCACCTGCTGGTGGGCTCCGAAGGCACGCTCGGCTTTATCAGCGCCGTGACCTACGACACCGTTATCGATCACCCGCATAAAGCCTCGGCGCTGATCGTATTCACCGATGTAGAGAGCTGCTGCAACGCCGTGACCGTGCTGAAAAGCCAACCGGTTTCAGCGGTGGAACTGCTCGACCGACGCAGTCTGCGCTCGGTGGAAAACAAAGCCGGCATGCCGGCATTCGTTCGCGAATTGTCAGCGGGCGCGTGCGCGTTGCTAATCGAATCCCGCGCGGCCAGCGACAGTCTGCTGCACGAACAAATCGGCCTGATCATGGCCTCGCTCGCCGGCTTTCCGGTGGAAAAACAGGTCGACTTCAGCACCGATCCGTCGGTGTACAACCAGCTCTGGGCGATTCGCAAAGACACCTTCCCCGCCGTCGGTGCGGTGCGCGAGACCGGCACCACGGTGATCATTGAAGACGTGACCTTTCCGGTCGAACACCTGGCCACCGGCGTCAACCGCCTGATTGCCCTGTTCGACAAGCACCGCTACGACGAGGCGATCCTGTTCGGCCATGCGCTGGAGGGCAATTTGCACTTCGTCTTCACCCAGGCCTTCGACACGCCGGAAAAAGTGGCGCGCTATTCGGCGTTTATGGATGACGTGGCGCAACTGGTGGCGGTGGAATTTGGCGGGTCGCTGAAAGCCGAACACGGCACCGGGCGCAACATGGCGCCGTTCGTGGAATTGGAATGGGGAAGCGACGCGTATCAACTGATGTGGCAGCTCAAACGGCTGCTCGATCCGCGCGGCATTCTTAACCCGGACGTGGTGCTCAGCGAAGATCCGCAGGTGCACCTCAAGCACCTGAAACCGCTGCCGGCCGCCGACGAGATCGTCGACAAATGCATTGAGTGCGGCTTCTGCGAGCCGGTGTGCCCATCGAAGGGCCTGACGCTGAGTCCGCGCCAACGCATCGTGATCTGGCGCGACATTCAAGCCAAGCAACGGGCTGGCCTCGACACCACCGACCTGAAGCGCGACTTCCATTACCAAGGCATCGACACCTGCGCCGCCACCGGCCTCTGTGCGCAGCGCTGTCCGGTCGGGATCAACACCGGCGAGCTGGTGAAAAAACTCCGCGCGCAAAGCGCCGATCAGGGCAAAGCCGCCGACTGGCTGAGCAAGAATTTTCACACCGCCTTGCAAGGTGCGCGCTTCACCCTTCATGTCGCCAACGGCGCACGCATGCTGCTCGGCGCGCCGCGCCTGGCGAAGGTTTCGGCATGGTTTAGCAAGGCCTCGAAACAGCGCGTTCCGCAGTGGTCACCGGCCATGCCGCAACCCGAACGGGCGGTTCGCTTCACCCCGCCCGTAGAAGAAGCAAGGCCGCGCGTGGTGTACCTGGCAGCCTGTGTTTCCCGCGCCATGGGCCCCGCAGCGGCGGATCGTGAACAACAGTCGCTATTCGGCAAAACCCAAAGGTTGCTGGAAAAAGCCGGCTATCAAGTGGTGTTTCCGAGCAATCTGGACAACCTCTGCTGCGGCCAGCCCTTCGCCTCGAAAGGCTACAACGAGCAGGCAGACGCCAAACGCCAGGAACTGATCAACGCCCTGCTTGAAGCCAGCCGTGGCGGGCTCGACCCGATCTACTGCGACACCAGTCCGTGCACGCTTCGGCTGGTGCAGGACCTCGGCGAACCACGCCTGGACCTTTACGACCCCGTGCGCTTCATCCGCACCCACCTGCTCGACAAGCTGACATTCGTGCCCCAGGACGCGCCCATCGCCGTACACGTAACGTGCAGCACCCAACACCTCGGCGAAAGCCAGGCGCTGATCGACCTGGCGCGCCTGTGCAGCAAAAATGTGGTGGTGCCCGAAGGCATTCATTGCTGCGGTTTCGCTGGCGACAAAGGCTTCACCACGCCGCAGTTGAACGCCCACGCCTTGCGCAGTTTGAAAGACGCCGTGCAGCACTGCGACGAAGGCATTTCCACCAGCCGCACCTGTGAAATTGGCCTGAGCCAACATAGCGGCATCGACTACCACAGCCTGGTGTATCTGGTGGATAGGGTGACGCAGCCGCGGGTGCCGTCGGTGTAGGGCTGAGCGGTTGGGATTCGGTGCGAGCAGGACGGCATCAGTGCATCGGGCCGATCGCGGCTGAAGCCGCTCCTACAAAAGTCGGGTGAGAAAAGGCTGGAAAAAACACTGAACCGCTTCGTTTAGGTGAAAGTCCATCTGTATACGCCCGGTGATAAAGCGGGTTATGACAGTCTCGCCCCCTCACGGCTCCGCGAGCCCCAACCCGGGGTTCTGGACGAGAGCTGCAGCCACGAGAAGGAGATTCACCATGAAGCGCACCGCCTTGCTGTACCCAGCGGCACTACTGTCCGCGACTCTGATGGCATCACCTGTTTTCGCCGCCGACCTGTGCGAAGCCAACCTGCAGAAAATCCAGGACACCCTGACCACCAAGCAGGCCACGATGAGCGAGTCGCTGAAGACTCAAGTGATGGAACTGCAAACCTCCGCCAAGCAAGCGAAAGCCGCTGGCGATGAGAAGAAATGCGTGGAAGCCTCGGCCATGGCCGTGCAACGCCTCGAAGCGCCGAACACCGAAGGCAGCGGCGACAGCGGTGGCGGCAGCGGCGGTAGCTGATTGTCGGTTTTCGCGTAAATGAAAAGCCGGCGTTCTGCCGGCTTTTTTTGTGGATGGAATTTAGTCGCCGTCAGGCGTCTTGCGTCGCCCTACTGATCAATCACCACCACCTCCACCAAGAGCTTCATCGCCACTTGCCGCAGCTGTTGCAAGTCCACGGGCTTGGCCAGGCAGTCTTGCGCGCCACGGCGCAGCGCGTCGGCGAACACGTCTTCGTCGGCAGCGGCGCTCACCACCAAAACCGGCACATCGCTGAGGTGCGGGGTGCGGCGCAGCAGGTCGAGAATATGCAGGCCATCGCCGTCGGGCAGGTCGAGGTCGAGCAGCACCAGGTCCGGCGTGAAACTTTCGAGCATGGCGTACGCGCGCTGTATGGACGCGGCACCACGTACGTCCGCCATTCCGCGCAGGCCTTCCTGCAATACCCGCATGCACGCCGGGTGATCTTCCACACACAGCACGGCAGCCAATTCCTTGCTTTCCTTCGCGGCAACGGCGCTCGACGGCGCGCTGGTTTCCGGTGCGGCAGCGCTAGGCAGGTCGATCCAGAAACGGCTGCCAATGCCGGGCGTGCTCATCAAGCCCAGCTCGCCATCCATCAACTCCGCCAGTTCGCGGCTCAGCACCAAACCGATGCCGGCGCCGGGGATGGTCGAATTTTCCCAACCGAGGCGCTGGAACGGTTGGAACAGCCGGCTCTGTTGATCGTCGGTCAGGCCCGGCCCGGTGTCCTGCACCCATAGACGAATGCCGCTGGCGCGCACTTCGTAGCCGAGGCTGACCATGCCTTGCGGGCTGTTGTATTTAATCGCGTTGGACAGCAGGTTGAGCATCACCTGCCGCACCCGACGGACATCGGCCCAGACGTACATGCCGGACTGTTCCGACGCCATCACTTGCAACTGCTGGCCACGTTGAGAGGCTTCCGGCTGCACCAGCTCGGCACAACTGCGCAGCAGCTCCGCCACGTCGACGGAGGAAAACTGCAATTGCTGGCGCCGGCTTTCGATGCTGGAAAGGTCAAGAATGTCTTCCACCAGCGAGGTCAAATGGCGACTGGCGTTAACGATCTCGCGGGCATAGTCGGCCTGCTGTTCGGCGCCGGGCTGCTCCTGGGCGTCCAGCTCGATCAATTGCGCAAAGCCGTAAATGGCGTTGAGCGGTGTGCGCAACTCGTGGCTCATGCTCGACAGGAAACGGCTCTTGGCCTGGCTGGCCTCTTGCGCCTCCAGGCTGGCGCGGCGCAGGTCTTCCTGCACTTGTTTGAGCCCGGAAATATCCACGTGGGTGCCGGCCACGCGCATGGGTCGACCTTGCGCATCGCGTTCCAGCACTTTGCCGCGACTGAGCAGCCAGACGTAATTGCCCTCGGCGTCGGCGAAGCGATATTGCGCCTCGAAGGTGTCTTCGGTGCTATCGGCAAAACCGAAACGCAGCTGACGCAAGCGGTCAAGATCGTCGGGGTGCACGCGCTGGTTGAACTCGGCAAATGTCAGGCACTGGATATTCAGGCCGTAACGCTTTACGCCACGGCCCCGCACGGTAATGGTCATGCTCCGCGCCTCGACTTCCCACAGGCTTTCGGTGGTGCTTTCGAGCACCAACTCCAGCTGTGCTTGGGCTTTGAAGCGCTCGTCTTCGCTGGCCTGGAGTTGCTGCCCGGTCTTTTGGGCCGCCTCGGCCATGTAGGCCAGCTCGTCGATCTCGATGTCGGTGGACTGCGGCTTGTAATTGCCTTTTCCCAGCTCGCCCATCATGTCCACCACATCCGCCATGGGCTTGGCCAATTTGGCCGTCAGCAGCCGTGAGCGGCGCCACATCCAGGCGAAGAACAGTAGGTAGAAAAACACCAGACCGGCGATCAGCAGGTAGCCAATCTGCTGATAGCGCTCGGCCAGATTTTCGGTGGCCTGGAAGATGTTTGCTTCATCCACCACAACCATCAACCGCCAGCCGGTTTGCGGAATTTCGCTCCAGGCCACCAGTTGCTTTCGGCCGCCCAGCATCACTTCTTTCACATCACTGCGGCTGGCGGTCATGGCTTGCAGCAACGGCTGCAAATCGCGGCGGTCTTTCAGGTCGAAGTCGTCGGGCTTGAGCACCTCACGCCGCACCGCTTCGGCGTAGCTGTATTCGGTCAGTTCGTTAAGGCCGAAATCCTGCTCGCCGGCAGCGGGCAAGGCGATGACTTTCTGATCGCGGCTGACCAGCACGGCATAGCCATGCCAGGGCACTTGCAGGTTGCCGATTTCGCTGACCATCTGACCGACCGTGATGTCGAGCCCCACCACACCTTCAAGAAAATTATCGCGGTACACCGGCGCCACCGCCGACATCATCCAGCCTTGGCCGGCGGGGTCGAGATACACGTCGGTCCACACCACCTTACGCTCGGGGTTGTGCTTGGCGTCGGCCAAGTAATAGAAGTTGTAATCAGGAATCACCATGTCGTGAACATAGCGATCCGGCGTCATGAAGAACGGGTAGATGCGGTTGTAGCTGTCCCAACTGTTGAAATACAGGGCCGACACCAGCGGGTTGGCGTCGCGTATCCAGCGCATCAGTACGTCCACGCGGGACAGGCGCAGCACCTTGGCGTGGTCCTGTTTTTCCAACGGTGTGGCGTTGGAATAAAACGACGCCGCACGCCCCTCGTCGCGATGGCTGTAATGCACGCCGTCGGGCGTTGTGGAATAGCGTGAGCGCTCCAGTGCATCGGCCTGATACGTCAGGTCGGATAACGCGCGCGTGGTCGCGGCCTGGTAGATTTTTGTCTGCGCCTCCAAGCCCTCGAGGCGCCGGCCAATGATCTCGCCCTCGCGTTGCACGGTGCCGGTTAAATCCTGGGCAGCGCGCTGTTGCAGGTAGTCCAACTGGGTATCGCGAATGGCGGTATTGGTGAGCAGGTACACGGCAATGAGTACCGACTCCACCAGCACCAGCGGAATCAACGCACTTTGCAAAAACGCGCGCCAAATCCATTGGCGCAAGGGGTAACGCGGGCTACACGGCATAGGGCAGGTCTCAGCAATAACTGCACGTTACGACAGAATACTTATGAGCCTAATCTTATAGCCTGTTGGCGCCGATGGCGTACGGCAAGCTGGTCGACGCGCTGGAACCTTTGCAGTAGACTGCCGGTCCCAATCGTTGACCACGATAGGTTTTGGGGCCGATTAGGATTCGACGCCGGTTACAAAACTTGAGGGGCATGCCGAGTTGGTAACAGAACTCGTAAATCCACTGTTGCAAAACTCTATAATTGCCAATGATGACAATTACGGTGCCCAACTAGCTGCGTAAGCAGCCTAGTCGCACTTCTGGTAGCTTCGGCTCCAGCAATCATGAGGGGATGTCTGTAAACCCAAAATGATTGTCATATAGAACAGAATCGCCGCGTAGTACGTTGTGGACGAAACGGCTAAAACTTACACAACTCGCCCAAAGCACCCTGCCCGTCGGGCGGCTGAGGGTTAACTCAATAGACACGGCTAAGCATGTAGAACCGACAGCAGCGGACTGGCGGACGGGGGTTCAAATCCCCCCGGCTCCACCAAACAAAAAAACCCCGAAGGCGAAAACCTTCGGGGTTTTTTCTTTAAGCGGTGGGCGAGCGAAGTTGCCACTCCAACCGCTACGACGCTGAACCGTCTATTTAGCGCAAACGTCACTGCACGTCCCCAGGCAACCGCAGCGAAGCCAGATTGACGCAATCCTTTTCGTTGCGCTCAAGCCCGTCGCAGGTGCGTTTATAAGCTTGGTCAGCGGCATCTTTCAGCAGATTCCAATCCGATTCGCAGATCACTCCGCGCGCTAGCAGCTCATCGGCGCGCGTCATCAGGGTTCGATGGAAATCCTTCGGGAAGCCCAGGCGGTACACGTCGTCTTCGAGCAGGTATCGCCAAGCTGCCATTTCCTTTGCACGTTCGGTTTCATTCATGGGCGCCGTCCTGCTCATCCCTCAGGCTCTTCGCCTGCATCAAGGGTTCAAGTCGGGGTCTTGGTTTTGGTGCGTTTCACCCGGCTCTCCAACCGGCCCGGTCGGCTGCGGCACCTTTTCTTTGTTGATGCCGGGCGGTGGTGCCAGTTGCAGCACTTCGCTGGTGTACGCCCACTCTTGCTCGACACGTTCGGCACTGTCGTTTAGATGAGTGCCGTAGCTGGGAATAATCTGATGCAGCTTTTCCTGCCAGGCGGGCGTTTCTACTTGGTCTTTGAAGGACTTTTTCAGCACTTCAAGCATGATCGGCGCAGCGGTCGAAGCGCCCGGCGAAGCACCGAGCAGGCCGGCGATGGTGCCGTCCTGGGAGGTGACTACTTCGGTGCCCAGTTTCAGCACACCGCCTTTGTCTTCGTCTCGCTTGATGATCTGCACGCGCTGGCCGGCCTGTACCAAGTGCCAATCCTCTTTCTTGGCTTGTGGGAAGTACTGTTGCAGCGCTTCGAAACGGTCATCGTCCGATTGCATGACTTGGCCAATCAGGTACTGCACCAAGTCGAATTCACGCAACCCGACGCGAGTCATCGGCCAGACGTTCTCGGTGGTGGTGCTGCTAAAAAGATCCCAGAACGAGCCCTCTTTGAGGAATTTGGTGGAGAACGTGGCGAACGGTCCGAACAAGATCACGCGTTTGCCGTCGAGCACGCGGGTGTCCAGGTGCGGAACCGACATGGGCGGCGCCCCAGTCGGCGCGATGCCGTAGGCCTTGGCCATGTGCTGCTCGGCAATGGTCGGGTTTTCGGTGACCAGGAACGAGCCACCTACCGGGAAGCCGCCGTATTCGTGAGCTTCGGGTATGTCGGATTTCTGTAGCAGCTTCAACGCACCACCACCGGCGCCGACGAAGAGAAACTTGGTATCGGTGGCGCCTTCGCTGCCGTCTTTCAGATTCTTGTATTCCACGTGCCAGGAGCCGTCGTCGTTGCGGGTGATGTCCTGCACTTCGGTGGACAGTTTCAGCGCGAAGTTCGGCTGGCTCTGCAAATGGCTGACGAATTGACGAGTGATTTCGCCAAAGTTCACGTCGGTGCCGAAGGGGGTCCAGGTGGCGGCGAGCTTCTGGTTGGGGTCACGGCCTTCCATCATCAGCGGCACCCATTGCTTGATTTGCTCCGGGTCTTCGGAATATTGCATCGGCCGGAACAGCGGGCTCGCCTGCAGCGCCTCGTAGCGTTTTTTCAGGAATTTGATGTTGTCGTCACCCCATACAAAGCTCATGTGTGGAGTGGAATTGATGAAGGAACGCGGGTTTTTCAGCGCACCCTTTTTCACTTGCCAGGCGAGGAATTGCCGGGTGATCTGGAACGATTCGTTAATCTCCACCGCCTTGCTGATCGAGACGTTGCCGTTTTCGTCCATTGGCGTGTAGTTCAACTCGGCCAATGCCGAGTGACCGGTGCCTGCGTTGTTCCAACCGTTGGAGCTTTCTTCGGCCACGCCGTCGAGGCGCTCGATCATTTCCATCGACCAACCAGGCTCCAGCTCGTTTAACCAGATCGCCAAGGTCGAGCTCATGATGCCGCCGCCCACGAGTAGCACGTCCACCTTCTTCGTTTCTTCGGCAAACGCGCTTTGCAAACCGAACGAAACAAACAGCCCTATCGAGGCCAGCTTAAAAGTCGTGTTCATGAATCACCTCTAAAAATCAGGGCACATACGCTTGGGAACGGGTCGAGCGGACAGCCTCTAAGGGTCTTAAAAAGTGGCAGCGGCTTCCCACGCTGCCGGCGAAGCGAGGCGAGGAAATCTGCAGAAGTCAGAGAGTCGACGGCGAGGCTTCGGAGTTTGTTCAACCTCTGTGACCGTCGGCCGCGAGGTTGCGAATTCGACCAAAAGCACGTCGCCGCTTGCCGAACCCCTAAGCGAATCGCTGCAGAAACGACGCGGGGTACGAGCAACGACACGGTGTGAACGATTTTCTTGACCTACAGATCAATTAGTTATCCGTTCACATGCAAAGGAAACTCGTCATGCCCCAATTCACCATTCATTACCGCTTCGAAGCCGAGCCTCGCTCGCACGCCATCGACACTGGAAACGGCCAACTCAGCCAGGCGCAGGCGGTGCGTCATCTCATTGAGCTGCACCATGGCGATGCGGAGAACAGCCTGCTGATGCCGGATGCCGAAGCCAGCGAAGCTGAGGTGCTGGAGCAGGCTGAAGTGCTTAAAATTACCGATGTGCAGGTCAAAGCCGGCAGCGAATAGCGCTTTGCAGCTGCAAAAAAAACGCCCGCTTCGTGAGAATGCGGGCGTTTTTTTATTCGGCGTTCAGGCGCTTGCCTATTCCGTGTCAGAGACGGGCGGACTGGCTTTCCCGTCGCGCTGCTCATCCCACCAGCGCATCACCTGCTCGCCAAATTCGGGCGGCGCTTTGCGGCCGAAGCGACGGGCAACGTCAAGCACGGTTTGCTGCGCCAGCGCTTCTTCCATGCGTTTTTGCGCCGTGAGCATCACCGCATGAACGCCGCAGGTTCCGGCCATTGCCCACTCGGGCGGGGAGCCGTCAAACACAGCGCAGCGCTCGCGCACGTTGCGGCAATCGAAGATGGATTTATCGCCATCAATGGCACGCACGATATCGAGCATGGTGATCTCGTCCGCAGGGCGCGCGAGCTTGAAGCCGCCGCGTACGCCCGTGGTGGCAACCACCAACTCGGCCTTGGCCAGCCGGGTGAAAATCTTCGCGAGCAGTTCCGGCGGTACGCCTTGCAATTGCGCCAAGGCACGCACGCTGGCCTCGCGGCTATCACCCTTCTCGTCCGCTAACCACAACATGCAGTGGATGCCGTACTCCACACCTGCGCTATACAAAGCCACTTAACACTCCGACTGATTTGGTCGCATAATGATGCGAAAGCTCTGATATTTTATCAACAAAAAACACATTTCATTTTTTACATAAACGCAATTATTCACACGCAAGCAACTGTTATTTAAGGAGAAATACACCAAACACGCAAAGCCTCATCTTTTAGCCTAAAAAATCCACTTGAAGCGCATAACTCCGACAACTATAGTCGGCGTTACGAGAGCAACAGCCTGCCCGGGCCTAAGGCGATTGATGTACTCGTTCTTCAGCGACTTTCCCTTCCAACAAAAGAGATAAGAACATGAAACAACGCATTCTGATCGTCGGCGCGGGCTTTGCGGGTATGTGGAGCGCCCTGAGCGCAGCACGTCTGCTGGACCAACACCATCACACCGACACCGAAGTAGCGGTGCTCGCACCGCAAGCCGAGCTGCGCATTCGCCCGCGTTTCTATGAGCCCAACGTTCACGGCATGACTGCGCCGCTGGGCGAACTGTTCAACGCGGTAGGTGTTCGCTTTGTGCAGGGCAGCGTGGAAGAAATTGACGTCGCCGGCAAGCAGGTCGGTTACCGGGACGGCGCTGGCGTTCTCGCTACGCTCACTTACGACCGCCTGGTATTGGCCAGCGGCAGCACGGTATGGCGGCCAGAGCTGCCAGGGCTTGAGCACGCGTTTGACGTCGATCAAATCGAACACGCCATGCAGTTGGAACAGCACCTGAACGCCCTCAGCCAACGCCCTGTCTCTACGGCGCGCAACACCGTGGTGGTGGCGGGTGGCGGATTTACCGGTATCGAAACGGCGACCGAAATGCCGGCGCGGCTGCGCGCAGCACTCGGGGCCGATGCGGATGTACGGGTGATTGTGGTTGATCGCGGCGGCCAAATCGGCGGCGCAATGGGCGACGGTCCCCAGCAGCTTGTTGCCCAGGCGTGTGAAGAACTGGGTGTCGAATGGCGGCTGAACAGCAGCGTCGCATCGGTAGACGCCACTGGCGTGACCCTCGCGGAGGGTCAACGTATCGAAGCCCACACCGTTATCTGGACCGTCGGCGTGCGGGCCAGCGCCCTCACGGCACAGGTGCCTGGCGAGCGGGATAACCAAGGCCGCTTGCACGTGGACCGGAACCTGAAGGTGTTGGGCCAGGCCGACGTGTATGCCTCGGGCGATGTGGCCTACGCACAGGTCGACGACAGCGGCAATCACGCGCTCATGACCTGCCAACATGCCATTGCCCTGGGCCGCTCCGCCGGCAATAACGCGGCCGCCGACTTGCTGGGTGTCGCGCCTATTGCCTACAGCCAGGTCAAATACGTTACCTGCCTGGACTTGGGCGCTTGGGGAGCGGTGTTTACCGAGGGTTGGCAACGCGAGGTGAAATTTGTGCGCGATGAAGGCAAGCGGATCAAAAGTGAAATCAACGGCTTCTGGATTTATCCGCCTAAAGCCGATCGCGCTGAAGCGTTAGCGGCAGCCGATCCGTTGATTCCTGTGGTGGCGTAAGCGGGAAAACAGGCACACCAAGCCCGTTGTTGCTCCCCGGCGAATGCTCTGCCGCGCGTGCAGGATTCTATGAAGAGAAGTCCTGCACGCGCGACGGACCTTCTACTTTTTCTGGCAGTGCATCGGCGTCGCCTCATAGCCCCAGACAACCGTTGCGCCGTCGTCATGCAGTTCGAACGATTCATTGCGGCCCTGGTACTCGCTGCTAGCGCCCATCGAGCGTGCGAACATCAACGAGGTGCTGTCGCCGTAGCTCGCTATCAGCGTGGAAGGCTGTGTCGGGTAAAACGTGGCGGTGACGACGTTGGTGGCCTTGTTGTCGCAGACAAAACGTATCGGCCCCTTACCCGCCACCAGCGCGTAATGCGCCTGCAGCTCGGCGATGCGGCGCCGGTAGCTGTCGGTCAGGCACTGGTTTTTGTCACCGGTCTTCCAGCATTCATCACGCGCCTTCAGCCAGCCACGCTGCTCTGCTTTGAGAGTGGGCGGCTTTTCGCTTTTGGCCTTGACTTGGGCCTGCTTGTAGACCCGCGCCAAGTCATCGTCCAGCGCACTCAGCGCAGGCGTTTTTACACACTAACGCTTCAACGCTGCCGGCGGCCACCTGGCGCAGTTGAACGATGCCGCGTTCGCGTAACTTACCGGCCACAGCGCCGAAAAAAGCGCCAGGCCAAACACTCGAAATTTCAGATTCATCATGCCCCTCCCCGTTAGACGACCCCCGATTGAGCAGCCTGATACCAAAGCCAGCCGAGCTGATTTCAGGCCGGTTCGACCGTGTCAGCATAACGCGGGTAGTCGCTGTAGCCCCGCTCGTTACCGCCGAATAGCTGACTGGCGTCAAAGCCTGCCAATGGCCAGCCATGGAGCAGCCGTGCGGGCAAATCGGGGTTGGCGACGAAGGCTTCTGCCGAAGGCCACCAGGTCTGCAAGGCCCGCAGTCAAAATGGCCTCGGCGCGTTGCAAGTCGTAGCGTCCAGCCACAATTACCCGACCGTGATAAATCGCCCGCAACTGGTGACGAAAGTCTTCTGGCACCTGCGGTGCGTCATCCCAATCAGCCTCGGCTAGGTGGATATAACTCACGCCCAAGCCCTGCAGTTTCTGCGCAGCCAACAAAATCGTCGGGATAACGTCAGGACAATTCATACCGCGTGCGGTGATAAAGGGCGCCATACGAACGCCGGTACGCGCCGCGCCAATTTCCTCGGCGATACCGCTGGCCACTTCATACAGAAACCGCACGCGATTGTCGCGGCTGCCGCCGTACTGGTCGTCGCGTACGTTAGAAGTGGTGCGCAGGAATTCATCGATGAGGTAGCCATTGCCGGCATGGATTTCCACGCCATCGAAACCCGCGGCTATCGCGTTGCGAGCGGCGCGGCGGTAGTCGCCAATCACTTCGCTGATACCTTCAAGCGACAACGCGCGCGGCATGCTGACATCGACCATGCGGCCCACACCGTCGTCACCGACCACCCATACCTGCGCGTCGGCTTTGATGGCCGAAGGCGCGACCGGCGTTTGGTCGGCGTGAAAGCTGTGGTGCGACATACGCCCCACATGCCACAGCTGGATGAAAATTCGACCGCCCTGCGCGTGCACCGCGTCGGTCACGCGCTTCCAGCCGGCGACCTGTTCTGCGTTGTAGATGCCCGGCGTAAAGCTGTATCCCTTGCCTTGCGGGCTTATTTGCGTGGCTTCGGTGACGATCAAGCCGGCACTGGCGCGCTGGGCGTAATACTCGGCCATCAGTTGATTGGGCACGTCGCCGGGCTGGTCGGTGCGCGACCGCGTCATCGGCGCCATCACGATTCGGTTAGGCAGTTGCTGCGTGCCCAGTTGCAGAGGTTCAAACAGGTGAGAAGCCGTGTTCATGAGGCGATTCCTTGATTAAGTGACGACGGTAAACGTGGCCGTACCATCACCGATCTCACAGCGGGCAAACACCCAGCCGCCTAAGAAGCACCTTCAAGGAATGATTAAAAATGTGCGCTTTCTGCGACGCGTAGTGAGCGCGAAGGGCGCTCAGTCAGAAAGACGACTTGGCATTTGGCTCGCGCTCCGAATGGTGCACGCGGCAACCTTTGCGCTGACGAATTTCCTCATCACTGGGGCGCACATGCTCAAACTCGAAGACCCCGTCGCTGTAAACCACGAGGTACCCCCATTCCAACTGCATTTCTCCCTGCCCCGGTAATGGCGGCTTGGCCCACCACGGCTCTCGACTGACGATGGTTCGCATACTTCCCCCTCACTGCAACGGGTCGACGGCTTCAGGCGTTTGACCCCTTAACCCTAGATTCTTCTGCGTTTCTGTCACGCCGAAAACCCACGTGCGTTCGTGCAACAGCGCCCTTGCAGTTCTGCAAAGTGCCCGTGCAGCCCTGTCTATTCCGAACCTTGAGCCGTGCCGCCATCATTTGCTCACGGTCTGGCACACAGCGCAGACCCACCTTACGGCACTACCTAATTCGGTCTCTCAATTCTTTAAGGAGCTTCACCATGAAACTGCAAAAACCCTGATCGCCGCCGCCATGACGTTATCGTTCAACGCCGCGTTTGCCGCTGGCAGCCCGGGCGTGGAGCAGGACACTCAGGCCTTTCTGCAGGCCCTGGAAGCCGGTGGCGGCAAGCCGCTTGAGCAGATGACGCCAAAAGATGCACGCGCGGTGCTGACTGGCGCACAGGCTTCGGTGAAGTTCGATCTTTCCGATACGCAGGTCGAAGACAAAGTCATCAACGCCGACGGCCAGAGCATCAAGCTGACCATCGTTCGTCCGGCCGGCGTTACCGGCACCTTGCCGGTCTTTATGTTTTTCCACGGTGGCGGCTGGGTGCTGGGCGACTACCCAACCCACGCTCGTTTGATTCACGACCTAGTGGTGAATTCTGGTGCGGTCGCGGTGTATGTCGACTACACGCCGTCGCCTGAAGCGCACTACCCCACTGCCATCAACCAAGCTGTACGCAGCGACCAAATGGGTGGCTGAGCACGGTCAGGAAATCAATGTGGACGGCACTCGCTTGGCCGTTGCCGGTAATAGCGTGGGCGGCAACATGACCGCTGCCGTGCGCGCTGATGGCGAAAGAAAAAGGTACGCCGAAACTGCGCTTCCAGGCCCTGCTGTGGCCGGTGACGGATGCCAACCTGGAGACGGGTTCGTATAACCAATTTGCCCAAGGCCACTTCCTCACCAAGCCGCTGATGAAATGGTTCTGGAATAACTACACCACCGACGCCAAAGAGCGCGCCAACATCCACGTATCGCCGCTGCGTGCCAGCCTGGACCAACTCAAAGGCTTGCCGCCAACCCTAATCAAAACCGCCGAGTTCGACGTGCTGCGTGATGAAGGCGAAGCGTACGGCCGTAAGCTCGATGCGGCAGGCGTGGAAGTCACCACCACCCGCTACAACGGCATGATCCATGACTTCGGTTTGCTCAACCCGCTGGCCCACATCAGCGGCGCGAAATCGGCGATGTTGCAAGCCGGTGGCGAACTGAAAAAACACCTGCAATAACCCAACGCGGAAAACCAAAAAGCCGCCGACGCGAAAACGTCGGCGGCTTTTTTTCATGCCTGCGAAACGGGCCGCTAGGTACGCTGTAACCAACTTAGGAATTTGCCCTTCTTCACTTCTGCCGGCTTTTGCAACAACAACGAATCGGTGGCGCTCATGCGAAAGGCGTGCAGCTTCGTCAAGGCGCTCGACACCTCAGTGCTTTCTTGCAGGCAATGCTGAAACTGCTCTTTTTCGATGAGATAAATAATCGCGGAGGTGAGTGCAACGAAACGGCCATGGGACGGCACGCCGTCGGTGACGCCCTCCTCGCCCAATACTTCGCCGGGGCCCATGCGCCCCGCCTCGACGAAATCGCCGCCATTGGCCGGCACCGACGCCGACACCGCACCGGTGCCGATCACCATCAGATGCTCGGACACCTGCTCAAAATCCAGCACCACTTGCCCGGCCACAAAGCGTTGCGCCTGCATGTGCTGGCTGAGTTCGTCTTTCTGATCGCCGCTAAGGGATCTGAAGATTTTCACGTCATCCAATACCGCACGCATCCGGCTCGCCGGCACTTCGCTGCCGCGCTGCACGCCCGCCGCTTCGAGATGCCGATGGGCAAGGTCGAACATCAGGTTGCGCGCTTCGGCACTGCTGCTGCCCGCCGCGATAAAGCCGCTGGCTTCGTATTCAACCGACTCCAGATCCGAACCTTTTACCGAGACACGCCCCGGCGGCTTTGGCAGCAAGGCGCGAACGCCCTGCAAGGTTTTTTCCAGCGCCTCGATGACCACGCGTGGACGCACAGCGGCGGGCACGCTGATGCTGATGGAAACGCCCCTGCACATTGGCCGCGCGATTGAGGTTGATGACCTTGGTTTTTGCGGCCACCGAGTTGGGGATCACCACTGTGCTGCCCTGCGCGGTGCGCAGGTAAGTGGCGCGCCAGTCGATCTCAATAACCTGGCCTTCCACGCCGTCAATGCTGATCCAGTCATCCAGTCGATACGGCTTGGTGGTGTTCAGCACGATGCCGGAAAACACATCGCTCAAAGTGCTCTGCAAGGCCAAGCCGATGACGATGGCAACAATGCCCGAGGTGGCGAGCAAGCCCTTGACCGGCAGTTGCATCACATACGCCGCTGCGGCTACGGCGGCGAGCAGGAAAATCAGCGCCCCGAGTACGTCTTGCAACAGCCGTCCGGTATGGCCGCTGCGCGGCATCAGCACCACGCCCATCAGCACCGTGCCCGCGCGCGCGAGCATCAGCCACCAGGCGATGCCCAATACCGAACCGAGCACATTCAGCGCCGGCGTCTGCCAGGGCGGCGGCAGCAACAGGCTAAGACCGGCTTCAACAATCACCAGGCTGTAAGTGAGGAAAAACACCACACGCAGCACGACGCGCCAGAGTTTGGCGTCGGCCCGGCAGCAGTCGCCAGGCGGCGATGTCCACCAGCAGCAAGGCGGCGGCGATTAGCAGCAGATGACTGTTGATCAGCTCGAACATGGGTCTTCCTGATTCAAAGGAGGCGGCGCCGGCGCGCGACATTCACCGCGCAAGCGTACAGCGTCTTTTTCGAACACGTCTTTCAACCAGTTGGCCACCGCCTGAAAACGGCCGATGCGCCCGGCGTCACGGTGGCTCAGCAACCAGACTTCGCGGTGCACTTCCACATCATCGCTGAGGCGGCGCAGGCCAATGCGATCGCCCAACAAGCACGGCAACAACGCCGAGGCCCAAACCGGTTTCGCAGGCATTGACCAACGTGCTCACGCTGCTGACCCGCAGCGGGTAATGAGCCAGTGGGGCGATGTCGCGCAGCCAGCGCATCTCGGCCATCTCCGACAATTCTTCGCCGTAGGCCAGCCACGGTTGCTCGCACCAGAGGTCGCGGGGAATGTCGGCGAACCGCTCGGCGCCATACACGGCAAAACCCAGCTCACCGATTTTGCGCATCACCAACGCAGCGTCATCATGCGGGCGCGCCAGGCGCAAGGCGAAGTCTGCTTCGCGACGGGTGAACGACAGCGCCTGATTCGCCACCAGCAATTGCAGCTGCAGCTGCGGATGGCATTCCATCAGCGCCGGCATGTGTTCGACCAGCCAATGGCTGAACAGGAAATCAATGGAGGTGATGCGCACCGGCCCGGCCACGCCGTCGGCCTCGCTGCAGGTGTCGAGCAGCATGCTTTTCACATCACCCAGCACGCGCTCGGCATAGGTGAGAAACACCGTGCCCGCTTCCGTGGCGTGGTAGCCGGAGTTGTCGCGGATAAACAGCCGGCGCTGCAACGCCGACTCGGCGGCCGCAAGACGCCGGCTCATGGTCGACGGGTCGATACCCAGGGTGCGCCCGGCCGCGCTCATGCTGCCCTCGCGCGCCAGGGCCAGCAGGAGCGGAATGTCGTTCCAGTCAAAATTAGTAGCGTCGGGCCCCACGGGTACTCCTTGTCCTCAGAACGAGGTGACAAACAAACCGGCATCGTTACCGCAAGTTAGCGGACAAGGATAGGATTTTGGTGCTGACCTGGGGAAGGAATTTGCGGACGAAGCAGAGCATTGAGTTAAGGGAGCTATCTACCGCTCATAGCAGCGCCATTGCACAGCGCCCTCTTCCCGGACAGCCACCGGTGCAAGCGGCCATATGCGCTGGTCGTAGTGGGTCTGCGAGGCATGCATGTTCCAGCGCCTTCCACGCAAACGCTGGGTCACACTCTCTCCACTCGTGCGCGCAGCATCAGATCCACGGGCAAACAAAGCGGCATCGTCAGGCTGGGTAGCGAATACAAGAGGAACCAGGTGCTGGCCTGGAAACGAATTTGCCAGCGACAAGCACCTGTGAATCTGCGGGTTCAATCGTTCGAAAATGGCCGGATCACTGTGCACCACAGCGGCTGGTCAGCAACGCCTTCACCGCTGACGGTCAACTGCGGTCGCGCCGTCGCCGACGCAGCTTCAACCGCAGCACCGACTGCGAGCCAAGCAGCGCAGCTGCCGGGCTGACCGAGCACCCAGTCGAGCCGATGCATCCCATCCTCAGCCGTCAACGGCATCGCAAGTTCGCTTAGCGAAGTGGCCAGCTCTTTGTCACGACTGGCGCCTATGCCGGCTGACCATACCTGCTTAATCGCCCGAGCTTCGAGTGGCACCCAGTCCAGCGCCTGGTTAACCGCATAGCTCAACCCAGCCTGGCTGGGCGCGTGTTCTTGCTCCGGACGATGCAAATAAGCCAACGGCGTGGCTGGCGAGGACGTCACGTTCCCGATCAACAACCCCACCGCGACTTCTGCACTGTCGGCTACTACCGCAGGCGCTACTTGCAGCGCCACCACCAGCAACAGACTATCGCTTTGCTCATCCGAATCGAGCCGACTCTCCACCACGGCGAGACCGCTTGCGTTCATGCGCATCGCCCGTTGCTGGATACCTGCGACACGCCACGCTCGATCCCATAGTGCTTGCGCGTGGTCGTCCGGTATATCGCCCGTGATTTGCAGCAATAAATCCACGGGCTTATTTGCGGGAAGCAACTGCAGCGCGGGGGCCAACTCAGCTAAGAGCTTTGTCAGCAGAGCCTCAATAACCTGCGCGGGCGTATCGCCTTCGTCACGCGCAAGATGGCTATGACGCGAGTGCTCGCCTGCCCAGCTTGGCTGAGCGCGTACGGCGGACTTTCCGCTACTCAATGCAGCCACCTGAGCCTTCCCGTTGCGGTCGTCACTGTCGCGCAGTGCGGTATGCAAGCTGACCGCCAACACGTGCTGAAAACGCTGACCAACCTGCATTGCATGAGCAAGGTCTCGCTGCCGCATGTCCTGCCAGGTATCTCTGATACCGAAGCTAATAACCAACGGGATAGCGCGCGCGCCAAGCAAAATCCACCATATTAAGAATGACCCGCCAAGGTTTTTTAACCAAAACCGCACAGGCAACGGCGCCTTAGGGTTGTCCAGTAGGAGCAACTGAACCGACATGAAAACCAAGACACAAAGTATCAACAGTAAAAACCAAACAAGAGCGCTCGGACGACCTGGGTTCAGTGCGGGTGCAAGCACCTTATCGATTCTGACCGCCATCAGCTAGCGCCCAGGGTCGGTAACGAAGACATCAGCAGATAAGCACGTTCGGGCTGCTGTTTTTGGAAAGTGAAAGGCAAGTCTCTTTCGCAAGATGAAAGATCGCCTCGCGCGATAGCGGTGGGGCCATGACCCGAAAGGCGCAAAAATGACCGTATCGGCCATCCGTGCGACCCCCAACTTGTCGAACGTCATTCGAGGAACCCGAAAAGTGCAGCATCGTCATTAATTTTAATGCCTACGTGCATGATGCCTTTCATAATAAAACCTCTTTATTAGACATCAAAAATTCGGAACGGAAAAAGCATTAAGCTAAGACCGACCCTTGTAAAAGTTAGCAAAAAGCGAAACATGCGCGTTAATATCAAATTTATTCATTAAAAAGCACAAAACTGGAGTAGATTAATTTAAGCTGCCACAGATTGAAACTATCTTCAGGAGGGGCTCAGTTACGGAAGCCAGAATTTGTTCTCGCGCGCATAGTCATCATCCATATCTATAATTGCTTTACTTGGGTATTTTTTATCGCCGAAAGAGTTTTCACGGCACTGGATCAGATCTTCGCTCTCATTACTTTTTCTAGATACGAGAAAAGCCACGGCACCATACTTCTCTTCTGGCACACCAAAAATATATGCTCGCTCGTCATCCCTGTAACCAAAATAAGTTGTGTACGTGCCCAGATCAGTCCACCGGCAATAGGAAAGCGCTCGGGTGAATTTGATAGAGAAATCAAGTTTTCCTCGCGTACGGCTCCTGTAAAATACGGATTCATCGCCATTCCCGCAAATAGATCGGCTTGACTTTTCTGTTCTTAAATCGCAAGTGGCGATCATGATCTCATCTGAATTACAGAGGCTCTCGTCTTCGGCCCCTGAGTTTTCGGAGCCCGCGCCGCTAATTAATGCGAATATGTAAGCTATATAAATATTTCGCTTCACTTCAACGCCTCCTCACAAAGTTTAAACGCCTCTTCACGCTCCTGGAGGCCCATGGGTGCCGCCATTCACGTACCTAGTTACTTTTTTTACATCCGCAAGTCCTCCTCCCTGTTCCGCTCTTACCGCATCGCGTCCCCAAAACCAAACCGCGGACCTTATAGCCGTCGGCATAATATTTAGAGGAAAAAGGGGACAGATTTATTTGAGTCCTAGGTTAGAACAGCTTAATAAATCTGCCCCTTTTAACTCAAGATTCAGGACCCGGACATAATAACTCCGAATGAAAATCCTATAGATCTGACCCGACAACATTTGATTCATCTCCTCCCCAATTAATCCAGCCCGCCGACATTAAAATTAATACCTAACGGGCGTACATTCGAGGGGCTTCATCATGCCATCCTTAACCGCAATCATGCACTTCCGCTTCTGCTCACCCGTGGGCTCTACGGGGGTAAATCTTAATGTGAGGTGAAGTCCGTCCTCTTCAAAATAAATTTCGTCAAACCCGGCATCTGCGTACTGATTAGAAAAATTTTTTACCTTCGAAGTCGCATAAGTTCATCCGATCTAAAACATTCCACGGTGATTTAGAGGTTAAACGCTGCACCTCTAGACAGTTATTTTCAAACGTTTTAACGTAACGAATGAGTGCCCCGTCGATCCTTCTCGACCCTGCTTCATATACAGCAGAATAGTTGATATTAGCTGCACTTGAAGTATTCGAAAATGCAAAAATTGCGAGCAGCCATAATGTACGATAGATCATGAATTTTTACTCATGTAATTTACCCGCCTCACGAATCTGTCATGCGGAACGCCTAGCCAAGACTCTCGAATACCCAGTGCTTGCGTAAGCTCGTCAAGGTCATTGTTTACAACGTGGGCTTGTATAATTTCTCTAGAACTGGCTGTGTAGTCGCCGCGAAAAATCAGGTCGACTACCACATCTTGAATTTTACTATTGGTGGTTTCCCAATCAAATGATCCATATTTATCTTTGGTATCTTGCTTGTTTGAGATTCGCACGACTTCTCTCGACATAAAATCGTAGATTCGCAAGAACAATTGATATTGTTGTCTTCTTGTTATTTTTTGCTTCTTGATGTTTATTGGGCTCTCGAGGAGGTACGCTTCAGCATACAAACTGCTTAATCCTTTTGCATTAATCAACCAGCTATATAATGGCTCGAAAACTCCCACTGCACGTAAGTCACCCTCGGGGTCCGGCCGCTGCCCCAGATCATAGCCGCGGCCAATTGTTACCCCAGATGCTCCACCAGGCCAATGTGCAACCCTGCTGAAGTACTTGTAAATAGGGCTGGATTCGTCCTCCACATCATTGCCTTCCGCATCAAACGTCAGTTGCCCACGCGGAACTTTCAACCACTTTTCGTCGTTGTCATCGTTCCACTCGAGAAACGCCTTCAACCAAATCGGATGAAAGTGATACATCTGCCCATGCCCAGGCAACCCTAACTTCTCTCCTGCCTCAGTCATCCAGTCAAACTGTTCAATTCGTTCTTTCTCCGCCTCCCAGTTTAGGTTCTTGCTTATATTGCTTCGGTTAGTCAGCTTATCCAGCGCACTTAGTTTTTGTGGGCGGTACATCCATTCGCTTTCGCTGAATAAAATCACGCTGGCAACCTGTTGCGCATAGGCGGGAAGTTGGATGGCTTGCTGTACGTCGTTGGCGGTCAGTGGGTGGCCGTTGTCGAGGTCGATTTTTTTCATGAAGTGCAGTTTTCAGTGGTCCTTGGTCGCCTTTTGCGGCCATGCGCCCAAATCGGGTCAGGTCTTCTTCGTTGAGACGGTTTATGGCGCAAAGCTGGGAAGCGAACAGCTGTTCCAGGGAGTTGCTGTTGAACACGATTTCCCAGTCTTTCCACGCCCAGGGGCTGTGCCATTCGACGCCTTCCGCGTGTTCGCATACCCAGCCGCTCAGCAGGGTTCGATTGGCGTCGTGGAACAGGCCGTCCAGTCGGTACCAGGTACGGGCCGCTTCGCCGTGTTTCGCTGGAACACGGATTTTGTTTTCGGCAGGCAGGGAGTCGATGAGGTTGCGGGGCAGCAACAGGGTGCGGCGCTCAAGCTGTTTTGCCAGTATTTGCTCGGTGGCTGGGCGATGCCGAAGTGGGGTTGGTCGGCGACTACCATCGTGCCCTTGGGGAAGTGCAGCCAGGTTTTTTCCGTGTCGGGCAATTGTTGCGCCCAGGCGCGGCTTGCTTCGATAAAGGCCGGTACGCCGCTGGGGCTGAATACCTCCAAGTGCAGTTTCTTTTCTGGCTGGTGCTCGCCAACATCCTGATACCGGCCGATGTGGCCGATCAGGTCGCCGGCCTTGATGGGTACCGGTTTTTCCAGCACCACGGTGTGGTTCTGCGCCTGGGGTTCACGCACGCGTTTCAGCGACTTGTTAGCGACGTACTGGTTGACGCGTTCCAGTTTGCGAAACTCGCCTTCGCCGCTAACGGTAATTTGGGCAAAGTGGGGCAGCTTGCCGATAATTTCGCTGTTCACGTTGGCTCTCAGCGCGAGACGCTTAGCACGCCGGGATAGGTGTCGACCCAATGCTCGCCTTGCGCGGTTGGTTTTAGAAACCGGGCGGCGACGTAGCCTTTGCTTGCCTTGAGCATCCTGCAGGTAGGCCGGGCCAACGCCTTCGAGTTGCACGTACTCGCCCTCGGTACACACCTTCACAGCCGTGCCCCGCGGCAAAAACCCGAGCACCGCATTCCCTGTATCTCCCCACACCGTTGCACCGCGCTCGTCCCGCGGGCGCGCTGCCGCAGCGGTGTCGTACGGGTTGGCGCGGCGCAGGTCGTTGGCGTGTTCGCTTACCTCGCACGCAGGTGGCAGCGTCCAGGAAGTCGGGACGCGGCGTGAGCGGGGCGTCTTTGTAATCGGCCCAGTCCTGCAAATGCATATACAGGCTGTACAGGATCAAGCGCGGCGGCGTGTCGGAGCTACCCGCAATCGGCGGCGGCTGAAGGCTATGGCGAACCAGCACGAAGTTGCGCGAAGCCGGCTTGGCGATGGTCTGGCGGTTATCGCTGTAACGCACGGTTGGCGACGTTTCATCGATGCGATAGGCCACCGCTTCACCGTCGGCGAGGCAGTGCACGCTGGTTTGGTCCAACGTGCCGGCGGTGCCACCGTCGAAATGCACGCCGTTATGCCAAAGGCCATTTCGTCCCAGGGGGAAGTAGCCGGAGGTGGCTTTGGCCAGTTGGGTCAGTTGCAATAGCGCAGGGCTGGTGTCCTTAAATGGGTGACTCCAGTTTTGCACGGGCGCCAATTCCGGATACGTCGGCGCAGCGGGCGGTGTCGGGCAAAGGGGCATGGGTGTTTTAGGGAACACCGCGTCTGGCCCGGATATCGCCACGGCTTGGCGGAGTTTGGCGATTAAGCTGAACATCGTTGCGAAATGCTCCTGATTTTAGCCGGCGTTCAACCGGAGAAGCCCACGTCGTCGGCAGACTCGGTGTGCGGTTCAGTCAATGCCGGGAGAGTGGTTCTAGCGGCGGCCGACGTGGCTGGGCCGCTCTTGTTTAGGTGCGCGGCCTTGATGAGAAAATCCCCGCTAGTCCCTGACTCAATGCCGTGCCCGTCAATGGCGATGTAACTCCCTGCTCCGTTGAGCAAGATTTTCTTTTTGGCTGTGATGTGAATTTCATCGTCGGTGCTGGTGATGCTCAGCGTGTGCCGCGCCAGCAATTCAAGCGTGTCGTTTTGTGCCTGGACGGTGATCGGCCCCTGGTTGGCGATCAGTTTGATGCCGAGCTTGCGCACGAACAGGCTCAAGCCCTGCCCCACACCGATGAATAGACGCCTGGCGACGCTGATGTCGGCTTGATTGCCGGCGTTGACCATGACGTTGCGTCGGGCGGCCAGCTGCAGGTGCTCGCCGCTGACCAGGGCGATGCCCTGCGGCGCGCTAATGAGGGCGACGGCGGCTTTAAGTTGATCCAGTTGGTCGCGCATCAGGCTCAACTGCGCCTGCACGTCCGCCGGTTCGGCCGTTGCGGTTTGCGCATCGTCCGAGAGCTGTCGCAACTGCTCGCCGGCTAGCTGCAGATGGTCCATAGCGGGGCGCATGTCGAGCATCGGGCCCTGCGCGCCGGCTTGTTTGTCGGCGCTGATAAAGACACCGGCGCCGGCCCGAATTGCGGCATGGCCGTCGGTGCGCAATTCGGCCCCTTCGCCACGTTTTGCTTTCTCGCCGTCTACCAGGTGCCCGAGGTTGAGCTGGCTTTTGCCGCTGTGTTCGGTGCTGAGTTTGATGTGCTCTTCGCCGCGGGTGTCGTCCAGCCGCAGCTTGTTGTTGCTGGGTGTACGCAGCACGTTGCGCTTGTGGTTGCGCCGGGTGACGAGGTCGGGATGCTGACTGTCATGCAGCGCATGGGCGATATAAGGACGGTCCGGGTCACCGTGTTCAAACGCAATAGCCACCTCGGCGCCCGCAAGCAGCGGCATGTGCAGACCGTAGGTATGGCCAGCGTAGGGCCGTGCCAACCGCAGCCACAGGCTTTCGTTTCCGGCCGCCCAACTGGCGCGGTCGAACAGGAACCTGACTTTGTAGCGGCCATGAAGGTCGATGTGACCATAAGGATCGTTAGCGTTTTTGGCAGTGATGCGCGCAGGAACGGTGCCGGCAATGGAAGGCTTGGCCAATAACGGCGGGCGGAAGCAGTAAACCCGCGAATAGGGAATGGCCTGGAAATGCACGTCGAGGCTGCTGTCTCGCGCCGCATCCAACGTCAGTCGCGTGATAACCGCACCCGCAGAAAATGCGTGTGGCGCGCCACCATTACCTTCAGCACGTGCCCCGCCATCACGCCGGCATGGGCACTGACGCCGCTGAGCCGAACCTGGTTATTGAGGTACTGCTCATGGCGCAAGCGGGCGAAAAACGCCCCGGTTTCGGTGGGCACGTGTGCGCCAGTGGCATAACGGTCCCCTATCTCGCGGTAGGGTTCGTTGAATAGATAGGCGTGGCCGTGGGTGCTTTTTGCGCCCTGGCTGAGATCTATCTCGGTGTCCATCTGCGCAGCGGCATCGGTGTAAACGTAACTGCGAACCGCCACTTCGCGCTCAACGACCTGATGGTTGCACTGTAAGTCCCACACTGCGTCTGCGTCGTCACTGCTCACGCCCGACGGCGTGCGACAAGGCAATTCAAGCCCGAACGTATAGCGCGACTGGTCGTCATGAAACTCGATCACATCGATTCGCAAGCGGTCATCGCTGACGAAACGAAACCAGATGCCAACCTCAGCGAGCAGACGGCAGATAAACGCCAAGTCGCTTTCTGCGTACTGCATCACGTGTTCGCGCTGGGGATATTCGCGAAGCACGTTAAGAAAAAAGTCCTGACCGCGAAATCCATGGCGGTCGCGCAAAATGCTCTCGACGATCTGCGGCACGCTTTGCTGCTGATACACGCAGAACTGCTGCCCACGACCGAGCAAGGCGAAGCGCGGCTCCAGCGTCACTTCATAGCGCGCCTCGTCGCGCGAACTGGACAACCGTTTAAAGCCCGTCAGCACGCCGTACAGCGTACGCAACGGTTTTGCCTCGGGCATCTCGAAGCCGCGCAGCGGTGGGGGTTCAGGCCGGGCAAAAAGACTGAAACTGGCCTGCTTGCCAAGCAGTTGTTCGGCGTCGATATCTTGCGCCGTGCACGTGAATTCGATGGCGTAGCGAAACAGCTCGCTAAGGCCTTCGTCGCCCCGGAAAGCCAGAACGTCGAGGTGAAGGTCGTTATCCCAAACCCGCAAAATATGGCGGCTGTGGTCGAAAAACGGGCGCATGAAAAGCCTCATCGCGATGAGCGCGTGCGATATAAACGCAGGCGCAAAAAACGAGCGAGAAGCGAGGACCACTCGGCTCGTTGGCGATGAAGTAGAACTGGCGAGCAACAGCGGCGAAGCCAGACGCCTCGCAAAGCCGCAAGGGCAAATCACGGTTTGCCTCGCGACTTTGCTTACGGTGCCTTATAGGTTAGAGGCGACTGGTTGCTGAGAAGGTGCGGCCGGCTCGTTGAGGATTAATGTTGTAGCCGGTATCCGGTGCGGAATATCTGCCCAACGATGACGACGCACACCAGCAGAAACGCCAGCAAAAAGGCGATGTCGACCATGGGGTTGAATTCAGTGATGTCGAAGAACGCCCAGCGAAAGGCGTCCACCAGATACACCACCGGGTTGAACAGGCTGATGGTCTGCCAGGTGGGCGGCAGCATGTTCAGCGAGTAGAAACTGCCGCCGAGAAAGGTCAGCGGCGTGATTACGAGCGAGGGCACGACTTCGAGCTTGTCCCAGCCGTCGACGCACAGGCCGACGATAAAGCCGAGCATGCTGAACGACACCGCGCAGAGCAACAAAATGCCAAACGCCCAGAACGGATGCGCCACTTCATACGGTACGAACACGCGCGCGGTGATCAGAATGGCGACGGCCAGCACCATCGACTTGACTACCGCCGCGCCGACGTAGCCGAAGACGATTTCGGTGGGCGACAGCGGCGCTGACAAAATCTCGTAAATCGCGCCGGAATAGCGCGGCATGTAAATGCCAAAAGCGGCGTTGGAGACGCTTTGCGTCAGCACCGCCAGCAAGGTCAGGCCGGGCACGATAAAGCTGCCGTACGGGATGCTGCCGATTTCCGCCATGCGCGATCCGATGGCGGAACCGAACACCACAAAATACAAGGCGGTGGCCAATACCGGCGCCGCCAGGCTTTGCATCAGGGTGCGGGCAGAGCGGGCCATTTCGAAGCGGAAGATGGCGTAGATGGAGTAGAAATTCATGCGGGCTTTCTCCAGCAGTTCGACAAAGATGTCCTCAAGCGAGCTTTCCGAGGTGTGCAGGTCTTTGAAGTCGATATCGTTGGCGGCCAGACGCCGCAGGAAGTCGGCGATGCCTTGGTTGTTGCGCGCGACATCGAGGACCAATTCGCGGCCTTGGTCGGCTAATTCCACCGGGAAACCGGCCAAGTCTGCCGGCAGTTCTGTGAGCGGCTGCTGCAATTGCAGGCGCAACTGGCGACGGCCCAGGCGCGCCATCAGATCAGTTTTATTTTCCACCAGCAGCAAACGGCCATCGCTGATCACGCCCACGCGGTCGGCCATTTCTTCGGCTTCTTCGAGGTAGTGAGTGGTCAGCACAATGGTCACGCCACGGTCGCGCAGGCGGCGCACCATGGTCCACATGTCGCGGCGCAATTCCACGTCGACGCCGGCGGTGGGCTCGTCGAGGAACAACACTTGCGGCTCATGGGCCAGCGCTTTGGCGATCATCACCCGCCGACGCATACCGCCAGACAGCGTCATGGTGGCGTCGTCGCGTTTATTCCACAGCGACAGGTCGCGCAAAATTTGTTCGAGCAGTTCGGGTGCGGGGGGCTTGCCAAATAAACCGCGGCTGAAGCGCACGCTCGACAGCACGCTTTCAAAGCCTTCGTTGACCATTTCCTGCGGCACCAAACCGACCTTGGCACGCGCCTCGCGGTATTGGCGGGGCAGTTCCAGCCCGTCGATAAAGATGCTGCCGCCAGTGGGTTTGACCAGGCCGCAAATGGCGCCGATCAACGTGGACTTGCCGGCGCCGTTAGGGCCCAGCAAGGCGAAAATTTCACCGTGTTGAATTTCCAGATCGACCCCGCGCAAGGCTTGAAAGCCGTTGGCGTAGGTCTTTTCCAAGCCCCGAAGGGATATAGCGCTGCTCATGCAGAATCACCCAGGCATTCAGTAATTTTGCTGCGCAACCAACGTTGCGCAGGGTCCATATCCTGGGTTGCGCCCCAGGCCATGGACAGATCATAAACCGGCGCCTCGAAGGGCAGTTCGTCAACACGCAAACCACCGTTGGAGGTCAGCGCGGCGGCGGCATAATCCGGCACCGTGGCGACCATACGCGTACCGGGCAACAACTGGCTCAAACCGTAGAACTGCGGCACCGCCAATTTCACCTGACGGCTGCGCCCGCGCTTGGCCAGTTCCTCGTCGATAAAACCGCCGAGGTCACCGGCGAAGGTCACCAGCGCGTGGGGACGGTCGCAGTAGTCGTCCATGGTCATGGGCGTGTTTTCGGTATCGCCGCGCACCATTACCGAACGGCTGCGACGCAGGGTTTTGCATTTGGCATTGGCGGGCAGGTCGCCGGTGTAGCAGATGCCAAGGGAGATTTCGCCGGCCGACAGTTGGTTGCAAATCGACAAGTAGTGCGTGCGGCGAACCACCAGCGTGATATGCGGCGCTTCAACGCTGAGCACGCGCATCAGTTGCGGCAACAAACCCAGCTCGACGTCGTCGCTCAAACCGATGCGGAACACTTCCCGGCTGGTGCAGGGGTCGAATTCCACGCTTTGGCCGATGGCGGAGGAGATGGTGTCCAGCGCCGGACGCAGCAAGCCTTCGAGTTCGATAGCTCGCGGCGTGGGCTCCATGCTGCGGCCCACGCGCACGAACAGCGGATCGTTGTACAAGGTGCGCAGGCGGCCGAGGGCGGCGCTCACTGCCGGTTGGCCCAAAAACAAACGCTCCGCCGCGCGGCTGACATTGCGCTCGATCATCATCATTTCGAAAACGATCAGCAGGTTGAGGTCTACGCGGCGAAGGTCTATGCGGTTCATGAGTGGGGCTCCCTGTGGTGTGGGAGCCATGATCGTCCGCTTGGCTTGGCGTGAGAATAGACACGCCTGCATAGCCGCCGTGCAGAAATGCAAGGCGCCTGCGCCACTAGGCCTGACGCGTGTTTCGTGGTTGAAAACGAACAGAATCAGTTCTCGGCTTTGCCCTTGGCCGCTTCAAGTTCTTTCATGCGTTTGTCGTACAAATCGCAATGGCTGTCGCGGTCGGCCGAGTCGGTATCCAGACGCATCTTCTCGACCTCATCGTTGATTTCTTTGGCTTTCTGCGGATTTTGCTCGGTGAGCTGATGCACTTTGGCCGCCAGTTGTTGCGCCTTTTGCTCGGCTTCTTCAGGCGTACAGCTGGCCCAGGTGGACCCCGCGGCAAGCAGGGTGGCGGCGGCGGTAATGCTCAATAGAAGCTTCATGGTCCTGTCCTTTGGCGTGATGGCTCTCATGGGGTGGAGGACTGAGCACGGCAGAAAGTTCAGGCGAAACGACGGAAGACGGGCCACAGCGTGCGTTCGGGAAATCGCGGCTAAAGCCGCTCCCACAGGATTTCGGTGTCCTGTAGGAGCGGCTTTAGCCGCGAGCTTTTCGCGCACACGAAAAAACTCCCGCCTCGAAGTATCGAGGCGGAAGTGTTTATACGCCGCAGCGTTTAGCCATTAATGACCTTCAGAGGCATTGAACATGGTCTTGGCGTAGATCAGGCCCAGGCCGTATGCGCCGCCGTGGGCGATGGAGGTTTTGACGGTTTCGTCGTAGGTCTCGCCGCGTGCCCAGTCACGTTGCAATTCAAGCAGGTATTGCAGCGAGGTCATCGGGCGGGCGCCCAGTTGCACCATGCGCTGGATTGCCATTTCGTGGGCTTCTACCGACACGTCACCACAGGCGTCAGCGATGAAGTACACCTCGAACCCTTGGTCCAGGGCAGACAGCGCTGGGCCTACGATGCAGACCGAGGTCCACAAGCCGGCGAGGACGATTTTCTGTTTGCCGGCGGCGTTCACCTGTACCGCAATGCGCTCGTCTTCCCAGGTGTTCATGCTGGTGCGGTCGATGATGGTGTGCTCGGGGAATACCGATTTGATTTCATCGAAAATCGGACCGGAGAAGCTCTTCTCGGCGACGGTGGTGAGGATGGTCGACACCTTGAATTCACGTGCTGCCTTAGCGACCAGTGCAGCGTTGTTGCGCAGGGTAGTGGCATCAATCGACTTGGTCGCGAAGGACATCTGCGATTGGTGGTCGATCATGATCAGGGTGTGGTCGTCGTGGTTCAGAAGGGTTTTGCCTGGAACTGCTTTTGCGATTGCCATGGGTAGATTTCCTTTTAGTCGTAATGGTCTGAGTAGCGGGTTTAGTTGAATTCGTTGGCTTGTTTGCAAACCGTGGAGCCATGATGCCCGGTCGCCGGAAAGCCCGGAATAGACAGGGCTGCACGGGCACTTTGCAGAAATGCAAAGGGCCTGGATTGATGTTTTGTGCGAAGGGAATGACAGGGGCAATCGGGGATCAAGGCGTTTCCAGGAATCGAGGCTAAGGCCTCTCCTACACTTCGAACACTGCCCCTGTAGGAGAGGCTTCAGCCTCGATGCTGTTGATCTTGAGACGCCCAACGGCGATCTCAGAACAAGTCCAACTGCCCACCCACCAACGTGCCGAAGTCGTCATCGACGAAGGGCAGAATCGCGTCTGCCACTGGCTGCAGCTGGCGTGTCAGGTAGTGGTCGTAGTCGATGGGTGAGGTGACCGCTTCCAGCGGCTGCGGTCCGGCCAGGGTAATCAGGTAGCTGATCCAACCGCCGCGCTGGTATTGCCGGGGCCGGCCAAGCTCGGCGTTATAGGCATCGGCAATGCGCGCCGCGCGTACGTGGGGCGGCACGTTGCGTTCGTAGTCATCCAGCGGGCGACGCAGGCGTTTGCGATACACCAGGAGGTCGTCCTGCTCACCGGCCAGCGTCGCGGCCACGAAGTCGCGCACGTAGGCTTGGTAGGGTTGCCGGCGAAAGATGCGCTCGTACAGTTGTTGCTGGAACTGCTGCGCCAGCGGCGACCAGTCGGTGCGCACCGATTCCAATCCTTTGTAAACCATCTGCTCGCCCATCAAACCGGCGTAGCGCTTCTTGCTGCCCTCCTCCGCGCCGCGAATGGTCGGCATCAGAAAACGGCGGAAGTGGGTTTCGTATTGCAGCTCCAGGGCGCTGGTCAAACCCAGTTCTTCGGTGAGGTGCCTGCGCCACCAGTCGTTGACCATTTGCACCAAACCGCGACCGATCACACCGGCCTCATCGTCGCTATGTTCGCGACCGAGCCAGACGAAGGTGGAGTCGGTGTCGCCATAGATCACGGTGTGGCCCTGGGCTTCGATCAGCTCGCGGGTTTTATGCATGATCTGGTGGCCGCGCAAGGTAATCGACGACGCCAGGCGTGGATCAAAGAATCGGCAACCGCTGGAGCCGAGCACGCCGTAAAAGGCGTTCATGATGATTTTCAGCGCCTGCGACAGTGGCTTGTTGCTGTCGCGTTTCGCCTGCTCCCGCCCTTCGGCCACGCGCGACACAATGGCGGGCAGGCAATGCCGCTGACGAGAAAATCGCGCTCCGCGAAAGCCTTCAACCGTGGCGCCCTCGTCGCTCTCGCGCAGCCCTTCGACCAGGCCAACCGGGTCGATGAGAAAGGTGCGAATAATCGAGGGGTACAGGCTCTTGTAATCCAGCACCAGCACCGACTCGTACAAGCCTGGCCGCGAGTCCATGACGAAGCCACCAGGGCTGGCTTCAGGCGGGCGCTCGCCGAGGTTAGGCGCGACGAAACCCTGACGGTGCATCAGCGGCATATACAAATGGGTAAAGGCCGCCACCGAGCCGCCGCTACGGTCGGCGGGCAGGCCGGTGACGCTGGCGCGTTCGAGCAAAAAACTCAGCAGTTCGGTTTTGCCGAAGATGCGCGTCACCAGCTCGCAATCTTTCAGGTTGTAGCGCGCGAGGGCCGGTTTGTCCTCGGCGAACATGCGGTCGATTTCGTCCATGCGCTGATACGGCGTGGAAATATCCTTGCCTTCGCCGAGCAAGGTTTGCGCGACGTTTTCCAGGCTGAACGAAGGAAAACTCCAGGTCGCCGAACGCAGCGCTTCGATGCCATCGATGATCAACCGCCCGGCCGCCTCGGCGAAAAAATGGTTGGTGCGTGCGCCGTGTTCGCGCCAGCCCATGGCCTCGCCGTCGCGGCCCAAGCGCAGTGGAATTTGTAGTTTTTGCGAATGCTCCAGCAGCACGCGCAAGTCGAACTGCACCACGTTCCAGCCAATGATGGCGTCGGGGTCGTGGGTCGCCAGCCAGGTATTCAGGCGTTCGAGCAACTGCCCGCGCGTGTCGCAATATTCGAGGTCGAAATTCACCGCGCTGTCGTCGGCATTGGGCGGGCCAAGCATGTACACCTGACGCTGGCCGCAGCCTTCGATGGCGATGGAATACAACTCGCCGTGACGGGTGGTTTCGATGTCGAGCGAGGCCAGTTTCAACTGCGGGCGGTAGTCGGGGTCGGGCTTGAGTTGCGCATCATCGAAACCGCCCTGCCCGTCCGGCGTGCCGGAAAACAGCACCGGCGCAGTAATAAAACGCTCCATCAGGTAGCGCTCGGGCGGGCGAATGTCGGCTTCGTACACATCGACGCCGACACTGCGCAGCAGCTTGTCGATGTTCATCAATTGCCGATGCTGACGGGTGTAGACGCCAAGCACCGGGCGGTGATGAAAGTCCTGCAATTGCAGTTCGCGCAGCTCGACGTCTTTCTCTTTGCCCAACATGCCTTCAACCCGCAAACGCTGCTCGGCTGGCACAAATGCGACCGAGGTTTGCACCGGCAAACGCAGCAGTCGCGGGCCGTCGTCGGTGGCCACCCAGAAGCTCACCTGCGTGCCCGCCGGGGTGTCACGCCAGTGGCGCGAGAGGAGGAAGCCGCGCTGTAGGGGTTGCGCCGTCATGAAGGTGCCGAGAGCCGCGTCAGAGAGAACGAACGATTCTACTGTATCGATATACAGACGGCCGCTTGTTTTTCAGCCGCCGTGGCTTACAGCGTTGCGCCAATCCGACAGACGTCATGGCCAAAACCCGCGTTACAGGGGTCTAGAAAACCGAAAGCAACCCGGGCTTCCCACGGAGATTTGCCCATGCAGCTCAAAGGTTCCTGCCATTGCGGCGCCGTCGCCTTCAGCCTCACCAGCCAACATCCGTACCCGTATCAGCGCTGTTATTGCTCAATCTGTCGCAAGACTCAGGGCGGTGGCGGTTACGCCATCAACCTCAGTGGCGACGCGCGCAGCATGAAAGTGCGCGGGCGCAAACACATCAGCATTTACCACGCGAAAATCAAACCCACCGGCGCCGGTCGCGCCCGCATCAGCAGCGCCGAACGGCATTTCTGCAACCAGTGCGGCAGCGCCTTGTGGCTGTTCAGCCCGGAATGGCCGGAGCTGATTCACCCGTTCGCCAGCGCCATCGACAGTGAGCTGCCTGTGCCACCCGAGCACACCCATTTGCTGCTCGATTCAAAGGCCAGTTGGGTGGAGGTGGACAAGCGCAAGGGCGACAAAACGTTCGAGGGTTTCCCCAAGGAATCGATTGCGCAGTGGCATCAACGGTTGGGGTTGGAGGATTAATGCATAGGGCCGTAGGGCGGTCGGTTGAACAGTTGCAGCGTGTCGATAAGCGCGTCGGGCATTACCCGCACGCTGCCGGTAAACGGGCAGTCCATGGCCATCACCAGCAACAGTCCAAAGCCGATTACCGCCGCGAGGCTGCCAGTCATACAGGCCTGGCTGCGGTTGTGCCCGGTGCGCAACGCCACCGCAAACGCCACGGTGATTAGCCCTCCACCCAACAACAGGCCCCACATGAGCGCGGGCAACTGCGAACGGCTGTCTCGCAGGCGATTGCGCCGGTGATCGTTAAGGTCCACGACGTGCTGGTAGAAGTGCTCGCCACGGGTGTGCTGAGTGGGTTCGCTCAGTTCGAGCTGATGATGCACATGCCACAATTCATTCAGGGCAATCGCCACTTCAATGCTGCTTTGCCCGTTTTCCATGGTTCGCCATTCGGTGTCGATCACGCGATTGGCGTAGGTGTCGAGCGCCGTTTGCAGGTCGGTTTGGTGTGGCAGCGGCAGTTGCTGGGCCAGGCGATACAAGCGACCCAGGGCGTTGGACTCGCGCGATACGTTGCTGGCCGCCGCGTCAAACTCGGCGTACACCGCTGAAATTGTGAAGGCCAAGGTAATGCCGAACACGGCGCCCACCGTTTGGAAGATCGACAGCCCCACGCCGTTGTCGTCGCTCGGTTGCGGGCAGTAGCGGTTGACCACCAACGAGGCACCAGCGGCCAGCACGCCGCTGCCGACCACCAGCACCAAAAATAATGTCCACAGGGGAAATGAGAGCAGGTACATCTGCATGAAAAGTCCTTGGGTTAGCCAGCAAACATCGCCAATTCGCTTGGCGACAACGCTCAGCAGCCTTGCCCAACACCCTCGCTCACACCATCCGTCGCTACGCAGCCAACCGTGGGTTATTGCCTGAATCGTCTGGGAAAACCGGGCGGCAAACGCTTGCCGCTGCTGGCAAGCTCACGCCGCCTGCCCCGCGCCGAGGCGCGCCGTAACACGTGTTCTAGAGCCATCGCGCGAGTTGGCCCGTGATGTGCAGTCACGGCTGCACCTACTCGTTAACGGCAAACACCCATGACCAGCGTATCGAGCAACCTTTCGCTGCTGAGCTTTATCAACTCGATCTCTAAATCGGAAACCAGCGACAGCACCAAACCCGCCCCCGGCACCGGCAGCAGCACCGCCCCGGCAACGGACACGGCGGCTGAAGAACCCAAAGATCCGATTGGTGAACTGCGCAAATACGCGGCTGCCATCGTCGCGCAGTCACGCGGTGGCCTGTTCAACGCGCTGGCTGGTGGCGAGCAGACCAGCCCCGCCCCGTCGGCCGGCTTCAACGGCGCCAACAGCCAGAGCGCGATTCAACTGCCCGACGTGGCCAGCATGAACCGTGACGACGCCGCCAGCTTGCTGCCGCAGGTGCAGAAGCTGATCGACAAAGGCTTGAGTGATTCGGTGGCAGTGGCCGGCTTTAACGGGGACAAACAAACCGAGTCGCTGGAGACTTACCGCGACTGGCTGCAAAGCAAAGCCGGCATCAGCATTTACGTGTGAGCGTCGGGGCGGCGCTTTCAGAAGGCATAGCGGTACTGCACCTGAACGCCGAACACCGGGCGCTGCTCATGGAAGGTTGAGGCCCGCGCGTGAACCTGAGCGGCCACGCTGCTGGCTGGGGTGAGCGCGTAACGGCTGCCGGCAGTTGCGCTGGGTACGAGGTAACGCTGACGCAACGGGCCGCGCACCTCGAACTGCTCCAACCCTGGAATATCGGACTGCCCTCGAAACACCGGGGTGTCTTCGTTGAGCAGTACATCCATGGCTAGCGTGGCCGTCAGGGTCAGTTGCGGGTCGACCGGCAGGCTGCCGCGCAGCGTGGCGGTGGCGTAGGTTTGCTCACTGCGCGCGCCCTCAATATTCAACGGCAAGGCGACGTTGCGCTCCTCAAAGCCACGGTGTGCCCCTTGCACATGGGTAAGCGCCAACTCCGGCACCAGCCGTGAATCGCCGACCGCCACGCCATAGCCCACCGCCAATCGCTGCGCCGTGCTTTTGATCGCCACTGCCGATGAGGCGGTTTGTACATCGGCCTCGTGCTCGCCCCGTTGGAAGCGACTTTCGCCTGTACTCAGCGACGCACCGAGGTTGGCCAGCCAGCCGGTTTCGGTGTCGGCGTGCTGCTGGTAGGCGGCCCACAGCCCAAGGCCATGGGCGCGGTCCTCATGGCCATCACCGTGACGCCCATCCGTCTCAGCCCAGGCCACGTTCAGCCCCACGGCCACCTGGGCATTCAGCCGGCGCCCCGCTCCCAGTTGACCGATTCGCTGGCGGCCGTCTGCCACTGACTCGCCCGTGCTCACTGCACCGTCGGCGCTCAGGCAATAGCGTTGCGCCGCACCCGGCAGGCAGTGTTGCTCCAGCAATAAGCGCGCGCGGCGGGCCTGCATGGCGAGCAGATCGGTGCTGGTGTGGGCGCCGTGGATGACCGAGGTTTGCAGGTTGCCGAGGTCTTGAATGGGCGCCAATCCGGCGGCCGAAGCCTTCCAGATAAACGCCCGCTCGCCCTGGCTGTTGTCGGCCGTGCCGACGACCACGTTGCCGTCGGCACTCACGCCCGTGGCTTCGCTGAAACTGCCGCCAGTCAGCAGGCCAAGGCTGGTCATGCCGGTGGCGGCGGTCCAGCGATAGGCGCGGGACGAATCGTCGAGCAAGGTCGACGTGCCCACCACCACCGAACCATCAGCGCTCACGCCGTTAGCCGAACTCATGATGCCGCCCAGCGAGCCGAGGTCCTGCATGCCGCTGGCGGCCGTCCAGCGAAACGCCGCGAGGTTGCTGCTGCCCACCACCACGTTGCCGTCGGCGTTCACCGCAAATGCACCGCTGGACGTACTCCCCGGCAGCGTGCCCAAGTCGACCATGGTGCCGCCTTCCCAGCGAAACGCGCGGGTGCCGCCCGTGGCTGCGGCGCTGCCGACGATCACGGCGCCGTCGCTGCTAATGGCCGACGCCACACTGGAGCCACCGACGCTCAGGCTGCCAAGGTCGTGCATGCCCAGTGATGCCGTCCAACGAAAGGCGCGACGCAGCGCAGCTCCGTCGTTCGCCTCCCCAACCACCACGCTGCCATCGGCGCTAACGCCCCAGGCAATGCTGTGCGTACCGCCCAAGCCACCAAGTGATTGCACTCCACTGAGTGCATCCCAACGAAACGCCTGCTGCGCCGCGTTCGAACCGATGCCACCGACGATCACGCTACCGTCGAAATTCAGCGCATTTGCCGAACCTTGGATGGCAACGCCGTTGAGGCCGACCATGCCGGCTTCGTCAGTCCAACGAAAAATCCAGGGCGCGTAGGTGGCATCCCAGCCCTGCCCAACGACCACCTTGCCGTTGGCGCTCACGGCATTGGCGCGGCTGCCGATGCCGGCGGGCAACAGGCCCAGATCGGTCAATACAGGGAATGGCGCAGTACTCGCCGCCGCAACGCCGCTGGTGAGGAACACAACGCATGCACTGAAAAGGACTACACGAACTGGAGGAAACGAGAAGGTTTTCATCGGAAGATGCCTATGGCGAAAGAGCCGCAAGCATCGTAAGAACGAGCACATTGGGTATGTAGGAATACCCTTACAAACTGGTCAGACTATAAGTCAACCATGCTCAAGACTTGAAGACCGTTGCTTATAAAAAGTATGGAATTGGAAGGGCGATCTATAGAACGTCGAGTACATATGAGAACACTGGCCATCGGGCACACTAGTCTTTATAAATGGATCTGCTCTTCCAAAACTAACCAGGCTTATTTTTTATGTACGACTCTACTCTCGCTGCTGCACTCTGGCATCAGCAGTGACAGCGTCAACGACGCCCATTAACTCCTCCCCTACTTCTGGTTGGAACCGCTTAATATACGCAGCGACTGCATCATTCTTTAGGAGACGGGAAATATATCCTTTGGCTACGACCAAAACCAGCATCGTCTCTCCGAGACCGTCTTCAATGGAGTGATAATTTTGATATAGCTTTTCCATCTCGCGCTCCATCCGGGTAATATCCTGAGCGGGAAAATGCGGCGCAGACTTTCTTCTCCTTTTTCTCGCTAAGCTGGTCAGAAGGCGTCATTGCGAACATCATTTTCGCATATCTAACCGTGTAGCAATCGGCAGCCATCATCATTTCTGCGGTTTCTATTTGACGCATAGGCTTCATATTTTTTAGGACTGCAAAAACAGCACGCGGAACTACTTTTGTTTTCAGAAGACTAATTACTTCAGGAGTAATGCCTACAAGTAGATTTTGGCTTTCACGCACTCGACCAATATTCATATTCAGGCTTTTTGCTATTCTATCTGCAGTCACGCCCTTGCCTATCGCTTCTAGAATCATCTTGTGTTCTTGCACTGCAGTTAGCCTGTTAATTTGACGATTGTAAGTAAAACCCTCGTCTTCGGTCGCGATCAGACATAGAGCCTCAACAGCCCCTAACTCGCGCAATGCTTCAAGCCGTAGATGTCCATCGAGCAAAATATATGTTTTTGAGGCGCTCCCGCTTCCACCACCAGGGTATATGGCTATAGGCTCGACGACCCCTATCTCTTCGATAGAAGCCAAAACTGTTTTGTACTTAATAGAGCCGAGCACGTCCTTGCTCACCTTATGAGTGGGCATGATATGGGAAATCGGCACCGCGCAAATATTGGACTCGAAAGCATGCTTGACATTTTTCATGCTGCTACCTCCGCATATACACGCTGGGATAAGACCTCAGGCATATCACTCAACCCCTCGTTTTGCAGCAAGGCTTGAAAGTAATCCTCGGAAAGCAACTTCCTAAGGGCTGTAATGATAAACAGAAGACGCTGTTGGTTAATTTCAGATTTTTTAATAATTAAATGCTGACGCCCAACCTCTTGTTGATAGGTCTTTAACAATTGCGCGGGTGTTGTGATGCGCTCGGTTGTAGCCCTTGACGTTGAAAACTTTTTCCCAAGCGCCTTGCGCTTCTCCAGTAGCCTTCTGACCTTAAGTAGCTGATCTCCTCGAAGCACACCGGTCTCATAGGCTTCTAGCATAGCGGCTTGAGTTTCACCGTCATTTGACTTCGCAACCTTTGTTGCTATCGAGAGTGGAAGCCATCCTTTTTCGACGGCGGAAATTAGCCGATCTTCCCCCTGATTTAGCAGGATCAATATGCATGCTACATAAGTAGACTGAAGCCCGGTTTTATTTGAAATTTCCTTGGGCGTATAACCTCGCTGAGAGAGCTCATTTATAGCCGCCAGAAGATCCCTATTAGAATGGCGCCGGCGCGCTAGATTCTCAATTAAGCTTATCAAATATCTGTCTGCTTCTACTGCAGAAACCTGTACACACGGAATTGTCGTTTCACCTAGCGCCAAAAAAGCTTCAAATCGGCCTTGGCCGCATATCAAATCGAAAGAATCGCCATTCGGCGTTACGGTAATTGGTCTTTTCAAGCCTACGGTAGAAATATTTTCCACGAGCCGCGCAAATACTTGTTGATTGCGGCTTCGCGGATTAAGGACCCTAATCTTCTCCAAGGGCACGTTCTGTATTGGCTCAGCATTACCAATATGCAGCGCCGCGCATTCATTTGAATTTAGGCTCTTCATTTCTTCCTCCGACTATCGTTACTCTCCTACTGAGAGCACCTATGACATCCAAATTATCAAACCTGTATTGCTCCAACTCTCGCAAATCTTCGTCTTTCATGTTCAGCACAGCACGATCCAGTGCTCCCGTAGGTATAACCAAATAATCTTTTACCGTTTCCTCTCCTGGATACATGCGCACCACGAGATTTAAGTCAGGATTTAGCTCAAGAGCCAGTCTCGCCTGCCATTGATACTTCAGAAAGCGAGATGGCTTATATCTAATTACCACAACCGACATTACAATCTCATCATTTATCACCAATAAACTATTATCATTGTTTACCGAAACGCTTGCGCCCGAACTTCTGATAACTCCTGCGACTCTCTCGACACAGATCGCAACTCTGCCTTTAAGACGTTTGTCCGCATCGAAATAGGAATAGTCTCTCGTAGACCTGTATCCCGCCAAGTCAAAAGCCCGCCGTAAGGTTCCGAATCGGGAAATGTATAACGAGCGAGATGAAGTTAATTTATCGGCATTAATTAGAACAGCCGATAAATAACCATGGCGAGCAAGAAGCGCTTTAAGATCGTCGATTAACTGTTCATCAGACAGAACAGTTGATCTACGGCTAATAATCTCGCGAGCAGCGAAGAAAGTTTCATCATTAATTATGGGACAGAACGCCTTTTTGGCCCTAATCCATTCATTCTCCGGATTCACTCGCTTAAACTGTTTTAACTTTGCAGATGTTTTATTCCACAAATTATTTCCTATATATCGCTCATTCTTTAGGACTGAATCCACGCGACCAGAATTCCAAGGAGTAGGCTTACACCACGCAACGCCCTGCTCGTTTAATAAGCGCGCTATCGCTCCAACCTTTAATTTCTCCTCAATGAAAAGTCTAAAAATCTCACGCACAACCTTCTGCTCTTTCTCTGGACCAGGGATAAGAACTACTCGATCTGTTTGAATGCTCTTCATCTCTCCTTTGCTCAGAATGGCTTTTGGATGACCGCATTGATCGATTAGCTGGCGTCGGTATCCGTATCCCGGCTGACCACCTTGCTTGTAACCAAGGCTAATTAGACGTGCCTGCCCTGCAAAGACTTTTACGGACAGTTCTCGGCTGTACTCTCCAGCCATCATTCGCTTAACACTTTTCAAAATACTTGAGATAGGCGAACCATCATTCTTGAACTGCTCGGCGCAATATTCGACTGCAACTCCAGCTTGACGACACCGAACCTCATACGTCGCGCTTTCATCAGGATCTTGAAAACGCCCCCACCTGCTTACGTCGTAGACCAAGACGATTTGATATTCGAAACTACAACTAGCGACGTCGTTAAATAACTGCTGCAAAGCTTTTCGCCCGTTCAAAGTCAGGCCGCTCTTTCCCGCATCGGTATAAACCTTAGTTATCTCGTAGCCGTTTTGCTCGGCATATAACTTTATTATATCGAGCTGGTTTTCCGTCGAATATTGCTGATGCTCAGTGGACATCCGCACATAAGCTGCCGCATATCTCGGACGCGCTTCAGGTATTAAATATTCAGACTGAGGTTTTCTTCGAGGCATGAGGATGGCTCAGAGACTCCCGCTTGTCGGATGTTATTGCTGCACGTTCAAAGTCGTTAAGAATGCACATTCATGACCATAGAAGAAGGTCTCGGAAAAATGATTACTAAAATGGGCAATGAATTTCCAAACGGCGTAGGCAGCGTCTTGTACGCGAACGCCATCGCAGCGGCATTACGAACCGAACTCGGGCAGACTCGCTGCGCTTTGAAGACCTTGCAAAAGTGGACTGATGCCAATGAGCGAACGGCAAAAAATTGGTTAGCAGGAACGCATGGTCCGAGTGGGTATCACCTCATCATGCTGGCCGCCCGTTCCGAAAAGGTCTTACAAATGTTTTTGCATTTGGCCCAACGTCAAGAGGTAATCGTCGCCCTTTCGCTGCCAGTGCTTCGGACAAGCTTGCTTCAAACGGTAGCGCTGTTAGACGAATATCTTTCGATCTCAACAGCAGTTAAATAGATTGGTGCTTCACGCTTCATGTTCATGTTCATGTTCATGTTCATGCCGAATAATTCGCGCATTACTGAACTAGCTAAGAGTAGCTTCCTAGACGCGTCGAAACGGAAAAAGCTGGTTAGCGTTTCGGATTTTTCGGCTGATGGCCTCAACTCCCGCGGTCTAACCTAGCGTTAAATGCGGAAGGTTCTCTCACCTGCTAGCGTTATTCAAAACCGCCCCTCTGAATGGTGAAAAAATGCGTGAGCTTTCTGAAACTGAAAAGAAGCTAGCCCTCCTTGTAATCCGTGAAATGGACAAGAACGGGCGAAGCCTAAAGGACGTCGAGCGGGGAGCTGATGCGGTTTTGAAGGTCTTCAGAGATTTCACAGACGCGCCCCGCCCGCACCCAGTGAAGCGAATAATCTACTCGCTACTCTTTCCTTTTAGTAAACCGCCCCTCTCTAACAATCAATACTCGCTCCGCAATGTCGATAAGCGTCCAGCAAGAAATGCTTCCGATTTTAACGAAAGCTTTGTGGTTACCTCGTCGAACCGAAAAGCCCTAGTTAGATACACCTGGGGCTATGTTCCTCATCCAGTCATCGTGAAGGTGCAAGCACTTGTCGAGCGTGAGCAGGGCGCTGGATTCGACATCGTGGCAGGCGAGGCATACGGCCCGTTCAGTTCGCAGGAAACAGCTAATGGCGCGGCGATAGTTATCGCCACATCTTGGTTTGAAAAATATCTTCTTTAGCGCAGACCAAGTTCGCCCTAGATTTTGAGCGTGTCCGCTGTTCGATACGCGGAACGCTTACGACGTCTGCGGCCAATTTCGACCCACGACGCCAACCCGGCCAGTGGCTGGGGGTGCAGGAAGCGTTGGGAATACTGGTCGACCCCAGCAGCTGGCAAGTCGACGCCTATATCGAGCAAGACCAGGTGCACCGCTTGCCCATCGGCGATGCCGTGCGGTTCTACCCTGACGGCCACCCGATTGCCGTACCCGGTCACGTGCTGAACATCGGCAGCACGCGCACCAACCAGCTCAACCACCGCATGCTCGCCTCGCGCTTCGGCGGCCCGGTGCCGACCACCACACACGGGGGCGCGCTGGTGCCAACCGATGCGTTGTTTCAGGTGTTGATTCAGCTCGACCTACCGCCGCCCTCGCTGCACGAAACCCGTGGGCACGTGAAGATTGAGGGCCAGCGGCGCAGCCTGTTGGCCGACGGCGCGACCCATGTGGCGGCGGTGTTGATGCGCGAGAGCGGCTTTTAGCCGCTTAGGTGGCGTCGGCGTGGCTAACCATGCCTTTGATCACCACGGCAACGCTGGCCACGGCAGCCGGCAGCACCAGGGCGGTGAGCACCTGCTCGAAATTCCAGCCCAAGCCCAGCAAGGTGGCGCCGATCCAGGCACCGAGAATGGCGCCGAAGCGGCCAATGCCGAGCATCCATGACACGCCAGTGGCGCGGCCCTGGGTCGGGTAGAAACGGGCCGCTAGCGACGGCATCGCCGACTGCGCACCGTTGATGCACATACCAGCCAACAACACCAAGGTCGCCAACACCGTGACCTTGCCCAGGCTCTGCCCGACGAAGTAAGCAAACACGCCGGCCAGCAGGTAGAACGTGCCGATGACTTTGTGCGGATTGAATTTATCCATCGCCCAGCCCACGCCGACCGCGCTGAGCACGCCACCGAACTGGAACAACGCACCGATAAACGCCGCCTGCTCCATGCTCGCGCCGCTGTCGCGCATCAACGTCGGCAACCAGCTGGTGAGCAGGTAAACGATGACCAGGCCCATGAAATAGGTCAGCCACAGCAACAACGTGCCGGCGCTGTAAGTGCCGGAAAACACCACCTTCAGCACGTTGCGGCTCTGCACGGTTTTCTGCTCCGGCACGCTGAAGTCATTGGCCAAGCCCACTTCAGCCGGCGCGATGGGCGCCAGCACCTTGCGCACCTTGTCGGCGCCGCGATTGCGCACCACCAGAAAACGCGCCGACTCCGGCAGCCACACCAGCAGCACCACCGCCAGCATCAACGGCAAGATGCCGCCCAGCAGCAGCAAACTGTGCCAGCCGAACGCTGGAATCATTTTCGCCGAGATAAACCCGCCGCCGGCCATGCCCAGGTTGAAGCCGCAAAACATGCTGGTCACCAGCAGCGACTTCAAACGCTCCGGGGTGTACTCGGACAGCAGCGTGGTGGCATTCGGCATCGCCGCGCCCAGGCCCAAGCCGGTGAGCAGACGCAGCACCAGCAATTGATCGAGGCTGGTACTGAACGCGGAAATCAGGCTGAAGAAACCAAACAACCCGACCGCCACGACCAGCACGACCTTGCGCCCGAAGCGGTCAGCCAGCGGCCCGGAGCCGAGGGCGCCGAAGACCATGCCAATCAGCGCGGCGCTCATCACCGGGCCGAGGCTGGCGCGATCCACGCCCCAGTCCTGCGTAAGCGCGGGGGCGATAAAGCCCATGGCGGCGGTGTCGAGGCCGTCGAGGAAAACGATGAGGAAACACAGCAGCACGACCTTCCACTGATAACGGGAAAGCGGCTGGGCGTTGATAAAGGTTTGTACGTCGAGCGTGCCGGTGGTGGGCACGTGAGCAGGGCTGGTCATGCGAGCAATTCCTGTGAGTTTTTCTTCGCCATGGCACTGCAGGCGAATGGAACAGGAATGAGGGACGGGCTGGACAGGCGCTGCGCAGCGAATATCAGCGAAGCGCGGGTGCGCTGCGGTGAACGCAAATCCATGGCTGGCTCTCATTTGTTTTTATTGGAAGCAAAGCGTGGTCGCACAGAACGACCGAGGGCCAACAGTACGCAGCGGGATGGGGGCGATTCAATCCGATAATCGACTAATTGGGCGTTTATCGAACACTTGTGGATCGACGTGACGCCTCGCCCTCACCCCCCGCCCTCTCCCGCAAGCGGGCGAGGGAGCTTGACCGCTAGCCCTCACCCCCTAGCCCCTCTCCCGCCTGCGGGAGAGGGGCTAGGGGTGAGGGCTAGCGGTTAATGAAACAACCGCGTACTCAACTCCTTGCTCGCCTCCAACAACACCGGCAAAAAGCGCGTCTCCAATTCCTGCCGCGACACCCGCCCCGCGTGGGTGCCCACGTTCAACGCCGCCAGCACCTGGCCGGCTGAATCTTTCAGCGGCACGGCAATGGAGCGCAGCCCCACTTCCAGTTCCTGGTCAATGATCACCCAGCCCTGCTGGCGGATCTCGGCAACACTGGCGCGCAGCGCATCCGGCGTGTGCACGGTGCGGCTGGTTTTGATCTGCATCTCGGCGTGGTCGATGTAATCGTCCAGCGCGGCGTCATCCAGCGCGGCCAGCAAAATGCGGCCCATCGAGGTGCAGTACGCCGGTAAACGACTGCCGACGCTGAGGTCCACCGAGATCAGGCGCTGCGGCGTGGCCGAGCGAGCGATGTAAAGAATTTCGTCACCTTCCAGCGTGGCCATGGAGCAGGCCTCGTGCAGCTGTTCGCTGAGGCGGTCGAGAATTGGCTGCGCGGTAACGGCCAGCGGTGTCGACGACAAATAGGCGTGGCCCAAGGTCAGCACTTTGGGCAGCAGCGAGTACGTGCGCCCGTCGGTGGTCACGTAACCCAGGCTCATCAGCGTGTGCAGGCAACGGCGCACGGCAGCGCGGGGGATTTCCGTGCGGTGGCTGATCTGGGCGATGGTCAGGTGGCGTTTGCGTTCCTGAAACGCATGAATCACCGCCAGCCCACGGGCCAGGGAGGTCATGAAATTCGGGTCGCCGGTGAAGGCTTCGATGCGTTTGGCCGGCGAGGCAATAATCGGCGGCGCCAGGGGTGGCAGGGTGATGCGGGCTTCGTCAGTCATGTTGTTATAGGTCTCGTGCAGCCTGGCCAGAAACGCTCTGGATGAAGTGTGGCCGATTATCGAACCGAAGTTCGATTATCGCAATTGACCCTGTCGGGCACGGCGCCTACCGTGACGCCGCTGCGCCCACATCGGTGGCGGCACAGGTTCGGCTCACAAGGCTGGGCCTTGGAAATACCTCGGTGTTTCCCTTCTCTGTCCGAGCCCTGCCACCGCCGCGCTACCCGCGCGTCGGCAGGCCGGCTCAATTTCCCTGCAACGGTTTAGAAGGTCTGCGCAGTGAGCTGACGCAAGCGGCTGCGGGTGCGCACAAAGTCCAGGTGCGAGCCGGGCCGACACACTTCGTCCAATTCGGCTTCACAGCCAAGCAGCAAATTCACGCCGCTGTCGTAGGCGATGTCGACGAAATTAAGGATGCGTTGCTGCACGTCGATGCCTTCGCTATCCAGCCGCGGCACGCCATAAATGGCGATGCGCCGGAAGCGTTGGCACAGCCAGAGAAAGTCCGAACTGGAATGGGGATGGCGGCACAGCTCATCGAAATCCAGCAACGCGCGGTTGCCCTCGTAAGCCTGCACACGCAGCGGATGGTGATTGACCGCCAGCACCGCGTCGCGCTCAACCGCCGCGCTGAACTGCAATTGCTGCTCAAGCCAATCGCTCAGTGCCGGGCACAACGGCCAGGCGTAAAGCCCCCACGCTTCCTGGGCCCCGGCACGCTCACGGTAGTCTTCGCCGGCGTCCAGATTGAGCACGGTGAAACGCGACTCCAGTAGGTCGATGGCCGGTTTGAAACGGTCGCGATACAGCGGATTCGGGCACAGGTTGATCGGCGCGTAGTTCGAGGTGCAGACCAACCCCACGCCTTCGTCCACCAGCACCTTGAGCAAGCGGCCAAGCAACATGGCATCGGCGATGTCATGCACATGGAATTCGTCGAAGCACAGTAAACGCGCCTCTTGCGCCACCTCACGGGCGACGCGCACCAGCGGCTCGCTCTGCCCGGTAAAGGCGCCCATGCGCTGCTGCACCTCCTGCAAAAACGCATGAAAATGCACGCGGCGCTTGGCTTGCACGGGCGCGGCGGCGAAGAAGGTGTCCATCACAAAACTCTTGCCGCGCCCCACGCCGCCCCACAGATAAATGCCGGCAACGGGCTTGCGCAGCCAACCACGACGCCCCGCCAGCCAGGCGTCTAGCCAGCTGGCGAGGGTGTCGATGGCCGCCTGTTGCGCGTTGTCGGCCCGGTAACCCCGGGCTTCCAGCGCATCACTGAAGCGCCGCTGAATGCGCAGGCCAACGGGCTCGGCGTTATCGGACGTCAAAACCCACCCTTAGAAATCAAAGAAAACCGTCTCACCTTCGCCCTGAATACGGATATCGAAGCGGTAAGCCAGCTTGCCGTCAACCTCACAGCGCGTGGCGACCAGGGTTTCTCGGCGCTGCGGCTGCTCAATCAAATTGAGCACCGGGCACTGCGCATTGGCCTGGGCCTCGTCATCGAAATACAGACGCGTGTGCAGGTGAATATTGATGCCCCGGGCAAACAGCGACACGTTGATGTGCGGCGCCATTGGCACACCGGCGGCGTTTTTCACCACACCGGGCTTGATCGTGTGCAGCGTCCACTCACCGGCATCGAAGGTGGTGGCGGTACGGCCGAAGCTATTGAACGGTTTTTCCAGGTTGTAATCGGCGTCGTACCGGCCTTCGTGGTTGGCTTGCCAGAACTCCAGAAACGAATCGCGCACCAGATGACCGTTGCCGTCGTACACATTGCCCAGCAGCACAATGTGCTCGCCTGGCGCGTCGGGCTTGGCCATCTCGTTCCAGATTTCCTGCTCACGCGGCGGGTTGCCGGCCGCGCTCAGGGCCAGGCCGATATGCACATACGGGCCTGCGGTTTGCGAGGGGGTTTCGTTCAGCAATTGAATAGGCATGGACTCACCCTCCTTAAATGTTTTCGAAGTGGGTCTTGCGCTGCCCGCGCAACACGATATCGAAGCGATACGCCAGGCAATCCATGGGATTGGCCGCGCTCATATCGAGCTTGGCAATCAGACTTTGTACCGCCTCGGGGTTGGCAATCGACTTCACAATCGGGCACATCGGAATCAGCGGATCGCCTTCGAAATACAGCTGCGTAATCAAGCGCGTGGCGATCGACGGGCCGCTGATGGAGAAGTGGATATGCGCCGGGCGCCAGTCGTTCGGGCCGTTGCGCCACGGGTACGGGCCGGGCTTGATGGTGCGGAAGCTGTAATACCCGTCGCGGTCGGTGAGGGCACGGCCCACGCCGCCGAAGTTCGGGTCCAGCGGCGCCAGGTAACGGTCGTTCTTGTGGCGATAACGGCCACCGGCGTTGGCCTGCCACATCTCCACCAAGGTATGTGGAATTGGCTTGCCGTACTGGTCGCACACACGACCCGCCACGATGATGCGCTCGCCCACCGGCAAACCGCCGTTGTTGAAATTGAGGAGCAGATCGTTGTCGTGCTCGCCAATTTTCAGATGGGAAAAGTCAGGGCCAGTGGTTTCTGAAACAGACTGCGGAATGCTCACCAGCGCTTGGCGCGGCGAACGGGGCACGGAGGTTTTGTAATCAGGCGTCAGGGCTTTGGGGTGCCAATTGCGGTCACGGATGACGAAGCGACTGCTGTCTGCATCAGACATGTCCTTCTCCTTTGTTAGATTTATCGGGCGAGCAGGCAGGCAGTCTGCTGCGACAAAGCGACGCGCAAAAATGAAAGTTAGGCGGTTATCCATAACCGTATGGTGATGGAAGAAAGCTTTTCGCTGGGTTGAGCTTGGGAAACACTGCTGCGAATAGTGCACGGTGGGGGATATCGAGTACTTGATGATCAAGGGGTGCTACCCGCTGCGGACCGTCAAGCCTTCACGGTAATGATGATGCCCGCGATGATTACTGCTACGCCCATAAAGTACTGCGGTTGAAATTTTTCTCGAACATCACGTAACTGCCCACTGGCACCAAAACGAAGGCCAGCGCCATCAGTGGGTACACCTTGCCCAGCTCGATTTTCTGCAACACCCAAACCCAGGCAATCGTGGTGATGCCATAGAGTGCAAAAGCGCTAAACAAGGTGGCGAGCGTGTCCAGATGAAACAGACTGCCGGTGCGTTGCAGGCTCATCGCACTGAGTTTGAATAGCAACTGGCCAGCGGCAATGCCCAGCACGCAGATCAAGGCGACGAAATAGCTCATTTCACTTTCTTCTTAGCAGTCGCGGTACGTTTACGTTGCAGGTGAAAAGCACGCTGCGGCACCGACTGCACGTCGTGACCGATAAACGCCAGGATCAGTTGGACGCCGAGAATAATCGGCAACGCCGAAAGCATCACCGTACCCGCCGGCGTGGTTACGCCCGACTCGATAGAGTTAGCCCAGTGCGACAGACCGAACAGGCTCCCCACCGTTACCAGTGCAAGCCCCAAAGGCAGCTCCAGCGATGCCAGTGACATATCCCGCAAGTAATAGCTGTAAAAAATCCGCTTGCCCAGATTGCGAAGATGCTTGCCGAGGAATTCAAAGAAAATGGTCGATATTCTCAGGCCACTTATTTCCTCAGCGTATTTGGCATCCATAGGGATATCGATGACCACGGCGCGCAGGGTGTTCAGGCGAAACAGCATGTCGGTTTCAAAAAATACCGCCGACTGATTTTATCGAACGGCAAATGCCGAGCCACCTCGCTGTGGATGGCGGTGTAGCCGTTGGTAGGGTCGAAGATATTCCAATAACCGGATGACAGCTTGCTAAGAAACGACAAGGCGGCGTTACCAAATAGCCGCTTCCTGGGCATTTGCTGCAACCCTTCCAGATCGAAAAACCGGTTGCCCTTGGTGTAGTCGGCTTCGCCATGAATGATTGGCGCAACGAAGTCTGGAAGAAAGCCGGGGTCCATCTGCCCGTCGCCATCGACCTTGACCAGAATGTCCATGTCGTCGGCAATCGCCGCCTGGTAACCTTGCATCACTGCACCGCCAACGCCTTGGTTTACCGCGTTACGCAGCACCGTGACGCGCGGGTCGGAGCAATTCGCTTGCACATACTCACCGGACGCCTGAGGACAGCAGTCGTCCACCACATAAATTCTGCTGACCTCACCGCCTACGGCGGCAATCACCTCGAGCACATGGGCTTTCACGTTGTAGCAGGGGATTACCACTGCAATTTTCACTTCCGGGGTGGTCATCTGCCTGTGCCTTTTTGCCGCCGTTGAACGGTTCGTCCTTGTCACGCGAATCGCCTCGCATCACCTAAGGCTTGGGCCTCAAGCGGTGTGCATTTTAGACGCGTGCGCCCAGCCACAACACCAGAGCGCATCACATTGCGCCACAGATATTTACTTCAGCGGAAAGCCGCTATGCCAATACCGCGGGTGCGTCTGGCAAACCAGGAAAGTTGCCCTCGCGATAGGCCAGCCCTACTTCACGCAGCACATCAACACACCAGTGCGCCGCCAGGGATAGGGGGACGGCCGCGTTGCTGCATATCCCGACCGAGCCGCCTGGCTCCTTGATGCCCAGCTGCAATTCCGTGAGATAGCCCTTGGCTAAATCCAACTGCACCGCGTCATAAGGTGCGACCCACACCGCATTGCTACTCTGCACATAACGGCGACTGAGGGTAATCGACAGGGTTTCCAGACGCTGACGCGGTTGTGTAATGCCGCATTGAATGAACAGGCTGTCAGCATATTTGCGAATCGTAGTACCGGCCAATGGCAGCACCACCGGATAGTCTTGGAGCACGTCCTGCGGACGGGATACGCCCAGCAGTGGATGATCGGCTCGCACAACCAGAGTCATCGATTCGCTGTACAGATGTTCGAAGGTCAGGCCCTGAATTTGCGGACTGTCGGTCATTCGGCCGACCACCAGATCCAACTCACCGACATGCAATTTGGATAGCAAAAAGGCGCTGGGACCTGTCACTACACTGGCCACCAGCGCCGGATGCTGAGCATGCAGCCGGCGCACCACCTCGGGAATCAACAGACTCTCGACCGTCGACAACACGCCCAGGCGCACTGTCCCGGACTCATGCTCACCACTGCGCACACTGTTCACACCGTCACGCAGCGCCTGCACGCTTGGGCCGGCGTACCGCATAAAGGCCAGCCCCGCATCAGTCAACGCCACGCCCGCTTTGCTTCGCTCGAACAAGCTTGTGCCCAGTAGTTCTTCCAGCTCTTTGAGCGTTTTTGAAATTGCAGGCTGGCTAACCGCCAATCGGTCTGCGGCGCGCGCCAAAGTGCCCTGGCGCGCGACTTCCAGGAAGCACACCAAGTGGCGGAATTTGATGCGGGTGTCGATGTTCATTGCGCAACAGGCCTGGAGGCGGTGGCAGCTAGTCTGCAAGGAAATCGCGCTTGGCGACAACAGCCTGCATCGGAACTACCACGCTCAGGCACGCAACGTTAGGTAAAACGGCGGCCGTTTTCGGCTCGCCTAGCACCTCTCGCCACGCAGCACTCCCCGCTGTTACGCCGTTCTTTTTGCCAGCCGCTGCACCAGCCAGGTGGACGCTTCTTTGAGCGCCAATATGCTCAACAGAATCAGGCATACCTTGAACGGGATGCCATAACGCGGAAACGGCGCGAGCACCATATGCACGAGGGTGGCGTAAATTACGACCAGGGCCGACAACAGGGAAAACAACGAAGGGGATCGTTTAAAGAGTGTCGAAGCGGCAATGACCACGGCACTGAGCAGCCCCAGCGCAATCCAGAACGGATGTACCGCCTGATTAACGACGTGGGAGATATGGAAATCCAGCAGCTCGTAATAGGGCGACTTCAACGCCGCGTAGATATAGATGTCACCCTGCCCGTCGATGCCCCACCACTGCCAGAGGAACTGCGGTTTGCCGAACAAGTACCACTGCAAGTATTCGCCAGGAGCCTGCACCATGCGCTCCCACATGATGCCGAGAGTGTGGCCGAGCCCCTGGGCGGTTTCGGCAGCACGTGGGTCGAAACGATAGGGCACGCCGAGACTTTCCGGGTTGTTGTCATACATAAAACCCGGGAAGCTGCCGTGGTAGAAGCCGCTCACCAGCAATGTAGGATCTGACACTTCCCCAACCACGAGCAGGTTGCGCAGTTTCCACAACAGCACGGGTACCAGTGCCGCCACCGCGAACGCTGTGACCGCACGCCAGTGCTGACGGAAAAACAGCAAGCAGCACAACAGCATGAACAGCGGGAAGTGCTCCATGACCGGCCGTGTCAGCGCAGACAATCCCACGACCACGCCGCAAGCCGCCCAGCCCCAAACCACAGCTTTGCCGCCCTTAGAGCTAGCCCACGCAATCGCTAGTGCGATAGCCAGCAGACTGGTAAACAACGATTCGGTCAGGTAGTAGGTGTTGATCGAGACAAAATGCGGAAACGTCCACAATAACAGCGCTGCGGGAACCGCCCACCCGACTCCGAGGAACTCGATAAACACCCAGGTGAGCAGTAAAAAGGCCAGTACCTGCAAAACGGTCTGCGCTTTTAAGGTAGTCGCCAGAATTGTTTCTACATCATTGGCAACGAAGAACTTGGCAAAGTAGGGAAATCCAGGACTGATAAACGCATCGGGCTTCGGTTTTTCCGGGCTACCGGGCGCCACAAACTCCTGGGAAAACACATTCCAATTCGCCAGGTTTAAGGCATAGGTGAAGTACTTTCCGGGCATCAGCCTTGATCGGGTTCTCGATCTGGGTATCCGTGTAAGCGCCGATGCGCAGATGCGCACCGAACAGCACCGTCAATGCCAAGATGAACCAGGCGACCCATCTCATTCCTTCCTTGGCGCGCACGGCGCTTTGTTCAGCTGCTTGCATCCGATGATCCCTATTCAAAGCGAGGTCGCTGACGTCCTTCGACGAAGCGCTTTAGCGGCGGCCATAGTATTCGTTAAAAGGCATTTGAAAACAGTGCGGTCACCAACACTTGCGCAAACAACAGACGCGGCAATTGGTCATTTTTCTTTCTGTGCTGCCAGTGCCCCAGTTTGCCCCACCTGCCCTGCTCTGCTAGCCTCCCGCCCGTTCCAGCCTGCCGAGACCCCTGCCCATGGCCCGCAAAAAAGCCGCCGTCGATTTCGAACAATCCCTTGCCGAGTTGCAGACCCTGGTCGAGCGCTTGGAAAACGGCGAGTTGTCGCTCGAGGATTCGCTCACCGCGTTTGAACAAGGCATTCGCCTGACGCGTGAATGCCAGGGCGCGTTGGCGCAGGCGGAACAGAAGGTGCAAATCCTCTTGGAGCGCGACGGCGAGCTGGAGGAAGCTCCCTTCGACGCGGACGAGCAAGCATGATCGCGGCGTACCAAAAAACCTGCCAGACCCGCGTGGATGCCAAGCTCGACGAGCTGTTCCACGCACCCCGCCCCGAGCTTTCCACTATTTACCAAGCCATGCGCTACAGCGTCATCAACGGCGGCAAGCGTGTCCGTCCGCTGCTGGTGTATGCCGCGTGCGAAGCGTTGGGCGGTAAGCCCGAACTCGCCGATGCAGCGGCCTGCGCAGTCGAGCTGATCCACGCTTACTCGCTCGTGCACGACGACTTGCCCGCCATGGACGACGACGACCTACGTCGCGGCCAGCCCACCACCCACAAAGCCTTCGATGAAGCCAGCGCGATTCTGGCCGGCGACGGCCTGCAAACCCTGGCCTTTGATGTGCTCGCCGATGCCCAGCGCAACCCGCTGGACGCCGAGGTGCGCCTGGACATGATCAGCAGCCTGAGCAAAGCGGCGGGCCCGGCCGGCATGGTCGGCGGCCAGGCCATCGACCTCGGCTCCGTCGGCCAGTGGCTCGATCAGCAGGCGTTGGAAGTGATGCACCGGCACAAAACCGGCGCGCTTATAGAAGCCAGCGTGCGCCTCGGCGCTCTGGCCAGCGGTGAAGCCGACGCCCTGTCGCTTCGCGCCTTGCAGGATTACGCGCAAGCCGTGGGCCTGGCCTTTCAGGTGCAGGACGACATTCTCGACGTCGAAAGCGACACCGCCACCCTGGGCAAAACCCAGGGCAAAGACGAAGCCAACCACAAACCCACCTACCCGGCCTTGCTCGGCTTGGACGCGGCCAAATCGTACGCGCTGGAACTGCGCGACCTCGCCCTGCACGCCTTGCGCCCGTTTGGTGAAGCGGCTGAGCCGTTGCGCGATCTGGCGCGGTATATCGTTGAGCGGCGCAGCTAAAGCGCCCCTCACTCGCCCTTCGGGCCTCCTCTCGCGCATCGGGAGAGGGGGAATGGCCGGCACCTTCGCGCCAGGCTGAACCGGTCCACTATCACCCCCGCCACTGCCCCGCCATTCGCCCCAGCCAGCAAGCTTTCGCTGCAGGCTGGCCGGCGCCTAAGCTCTACGCCCTGAACGAATGCCAATAAAAACCAGGGAGCAGCCATGCCCATTCGTAATCTGCTGATCGCCAACCGTGGCGAGATCGCCATTCGCATTGCCCGCGCCGCCGCCGAGTTGGATATCCGCAGCGTGGCGATTTATGCCGAGGACGAAGCGGCGGCGCTGCATACGCGCAAGGCCGATGTGGCGGTGGGCCTCAGCGGTCGGGGCGTGAGTGCGTATCTGGACATGCAGCAGATCATTGCCATCGCTCAGGCCCAAGGCTGCGATGCGGTGCACCCCGGTTATGGCTTTCTCGCTGAGAACGCCGAGTTCGCGCGGCTGTGCAAAGCAGCGGGGCTTATTTTCGTCGGCCCAGATGCTGCGGTACTGGAGCAATTCGGCGACAAAACCCAAGCCCGTACCTTGGCCATTCGCTGCGGCGTGCCGTTGGCCACCGGCACCAACCAACCCACTAGCCTGGCCCGCGCCCAGTCGTTTATGGCCGAACTGAACGGCGGCGCGATGATGATCAAAGCCCTGGCCGGCGGCGGCGGGCGCGGTATGCGTGCGGTGCACAGCAGTGATGAGGTGGCCGAGGCCTACGCCCGCTGCCAATCGGAAGCCAAGGCAGCGTTTGGCAATGGCGACCTGTATGTCGAGCGGCTGATTCGCAACGCACGGCATATCGAAGTGCAAGTGCTGGGCGACGGTGAAGAGGTTGTGCACCTGTGGGAGCGCGACTGCACGTTGCAGCGGCGCAATCAGAAGCTGGTGGAAATCGCCCCCAGCCCAACCCTCGACACCGCCGTGCGCGAGGCGATGCTCGAAGCCGCGCTTAAACTCGCCCGCGCCGTGAATTACAAAACCCTCGGCACCTTTGAATTTCTGCTCGACGCTGACAACGGCGACTTCGTGTTCATGGAAGCCAACCCGCGCTTGCAGGTGGAGCACACCGTCACCGAAGCGGTCACCGGCATCGACCTGGTGCAAGCGCAACTGCGCGTGGCCGGCGGCGCGAGCCTGGCCGAGCTGGGCTTGCAGCAAGCGCACATTCCGGCGCCACGCGGGTTTGCCGTGCAGGTGCGGGTCAACTTGGAAAGCATGAACGCCGATGGCAGCGTGCAACCCGCCGCCGGCCTGTTGAGCGCCTACGAGCCACCAAGCGGTGCCGGGATTCGTGTCGACGGCTGCGGCTACAGCGGTTACGCCACCAGCAGCAGCTACGACTCGCTGCTGGCCAAACTCATCGTGCACGCCAACGACACCTACCCCGCCGTGCTGCGCCGCGCCTACCGGGCGTTGTGCGAATTCCGTCTGGAAGGTGTGGCGAGCAATATCCACTTTTTGCAAAACCTGCTGCGCCATCCCCAGGTGCAGAACAATGAAGTGACGACCCGCTTCGTGGAAACGCAGATCAGCGACTTGCTGGCGCCGCAGGAACAGGCGCACCGCCACCTGTTTTTCCCGCAGGCCAGCGGTGCCGCCCAGCCCCTGCAAACCGCCGATACGCCCATTGGCTGCATCGCCCTCGACGCGCCGAGCGCCGGTGTGGTGGTCAGCCTGGATGTGCAGGTTGGCGATGAAGTGGCGGTCGGCCAGAGCATCGCCGTGCTGGAGGCAATGAAGATGGAGTTCGTGGTCAAAGCCGCCCACAGCGGCATCGTCCACAGCCTGGCCGTCGCGCCGGGCGACAACCTGTTCGCCAACCAGCCGCTGGTGTTCATTCAGCCGGCCGACGTCGCGCAACAACAGCACCACAACGAAGAAAGCATCGACCTCGACCACATCCGCGCCGACCTCGCCGAAGTGCTCGAACGCAACGCCCTGACCCGCGACGAACGCCGTCCGCAGGCCGTGGCCAAGCGGCGCAAAACCGGGCAACGCACCACCCGCGAAAACCTCGATGACTTGCTGGATGCCGACAGCTTTATCGAATACGGCGCCCTCGCCCTGGCCGCACGGCGGCGCCGCAACTCGGTGGACGACCTGATCGCACAAAGCCCGGCCGACGGCTTGGTCAGCGGCATCGGCACCGTCAACGCCGCGCAGTTCGGTGCCGAGCACAGCCGCTGCATGGCCATCGCCTACGACTACACCGTGTTTGCCGGCACCCAGGGCGTGATGAACCACAAGAAAACCGACCGCATGTTGCAGCTCGCTGAGCAGTGGCAACTGCCCGTGGTGCTGTTTGCCGAAGGCGGTGGCGGACGGCCCGGCGATACCGATTTCGTCGGCGTGGCGGGCCTGGACTGCCACACCTTTATCGGCATGGCCAAACTGTCCGGCCTGGTGCCGCTGGTGGGCGTGGTGTCGGGCCGTTGCTTCGCCGGCAACGCGGCACTGCTCGGCTGCTGCGACGTGATCATCGCCACCGCCAACGCCAGCATCGGCATGGCCGGGCCGGCGATGATCGAAGGCGGCGGGTTAGGTACGTTTACGCCGGAGCAGGTCGGGCCGGTCAGCGTGCAAGGGCCGAACGGCGTGGTCGACATCGCCGTCGCCGACGAAGCCGAGGCGGTGCGCGCCGCCAAGCAATACCTGTCGTATTTCCAAGGCCCGCTCAGCGACTGGCAATGCGCCGACCAGCGCGAGCTGCGCCAAGTGATTCCGGAAAATCGCCTGCGCATTTATGACATTCGCCAGGTGATCGCCACCCTCGCCGACCACGACTCGGTACTGGAACTGCGCCGCCAATTCGCGCCCGGTCTGATCACCGCGTTTATTCGCATCGAGGGCCAGCCGTTCGGCCTGATCGCCAACAACCCCGCGCACCTGGGCGGCGCCATCGACGCGGTGGCCGGCGATAAAGCCGCGCGCTTTATGCAGCTGTGCGACGCCTTCGATATTCCGCTGCTGTCGCTGTGCGACACGCCTGGCTTTATGGTCGGCCCGGACGCCGAAAAGCAGGCAACCGTGCGCCATGTGTCGCGCATGTTCGTCACCGCCGCCAGCCTCAGCGTGCCGTTCTTCACCGTGGTATTGCGCAAAGGCTACGGCCTTGGCGCGCAGGCGATGGCCGCCGGCAGTTTCCATTCGCCGCTGTTCACCATCGCCTGGCCCAGCGCTGAATTTGGCGCGATGGGGCTTGAAGGCGCCGTGCGGCTTGGCTTTTCCAAAGAGCTGGCGGCGCTGGAAGATCCCGCGCAACGGCAAAAACTCTTCGACAAATTAGTGGCCAAGGCCTACCAGGCCGGCAAAGGCATCAACATGGCCAGCTACCTGGAAATCGACGCCGTGATCGACCCCGTGGAAACCCGCAGCTGGCTGGTTCGTGGCCTCAACGCCGCCCCGCGCCCGGCCAAACGTGACGGCAAAAAACGCTCCTTCGTGGACACCTGGTGACCGCTATGAATCAGTTCGAACAGCAACGCCTCGACGTAAACGGCATCACTCTTAGCGTGTACAGCGCCGGCCCGGAAAATGGGCGGCCGGTGTGGCTGCTGCACGGTTTCCCCGAATGCTGGTACTCGTGGCGCAGCCAGATGACGGCACTGGCCGAAGCCGGTTACCGCGTATATGCCCCGGAAATGCGCGGCTACGGCGACAGCAGCGCGCCTGAGGAAATCGAGGCGTATCAGATTCTGACCCTGTGCGCCGACATCCAGGGCGCCATGGAACTGCTCGGCCACACCGACGCCTGCGTCATCGGCCACGACTGGGGCGCGCCGGTGGCTTGGCACCTGGGCCTGCTGCAACCACAGCGAGTCAGCGTGCTGGGCGCCATGTCCGTGCCCTTCGGCGGCCGCCCGAAACGCCCCGCCATCGACATCATGCGCGAGGCCAACACCGGGCGATTCAACTACATCGTCTACTTCCAGGAACCGGGCGTGGCCGAAGCCGAACTGAACGCCGACATCGAACGCAGCATGCGCCTGCTGATCGGCGGCACCGGCGAGGTGTTCCTGCAACCCAAACCCGCCGACGCCCGCTTACTGGAAGGCGTACCCATGCCGACCACCTTTCCCGACTGGTGCAACAAAACCGACTTCGCCGTGTACCGCGACACCCTGAGCAAACACGGCTTCCATGGCCCGCTGAACTGGTACCGAAACTTTCGCACCAACTGGGAAACCACCGAATTCCTCGCCGGACGGCAGGTGCTGCAACCGACCGTGTTTCTGCTGGGCGAAGACGACCCGGTCGGCAAGTTGGAGGCGTACACCATCAAGAAAATGGGCGAGCTGGTGCCGCGCCTGGAACAGCACGTGCTTAAAGACTGCGGGCACTGGATACAGAACGAACAGGCAGAGCGGGTGAACGGGATTTTGCTGGAGTTTTTTGGGGCGGCATTACGCGGCGTGATGGCCGCTGGCGAAAGAAAAAATCAAAAACTCGCGGCTGAAGCCGCTCCCACAGGTTCAGAGATGCGTCGAAAATGAGCTTTCTGTGGGAGCGGCTTTAGCCGCGAGTTTTTGATGTGGAACTTGTGATCCACCGCTTGTGATCTACCCGCCCCGTTCATCGCAGGCCGAGTGGAGTCGACGCGCAGGGGGTTGAGCGGCCGGGAGCCGCGAAAGGCGTGTCGGGCCAAGGATGGCCCGTCTCGCCGTGCCCCCGGAGCGTCGGCGGAATGAGGGAAGTCGGAGCGCAGCGCAGACCCAAGGTAGGGGCTAGACCTTTTGGTTACTTTTGGGTGGTCCGGCAATCCGGCAATGCTAAAAGTGACTCGCGCGTAAGGCGCGAAACCAAACGTTCAGCTCACGCGGTAATGAATACCTCCACGCCATCTACCGCGCTCGACCCGAGACTCTGGATCCCGAATTGTCGGACCACCGCCTGCGCGAGGATGACTGAGGTTTTCAGTCAGACCGTGCAACGTTGGGCTTCGCCATGGCTCAACCCAACCTACGAACTGGACCACCGCCTGCGCGGGGATGACGGTGGGTTGCCAACGGCAAGGGACATCCCCGGAATTCCCCCGGATATCGGTATTTCCTTCCCCCCTTCACACCCACCCTACGAAAAGCCCTACCGCATCAGGTAAACTGCGCCATCTTTTATACCTATAACGATTATGCCTGATGCCGACGACGTTTCACGAGTTCCCCCGCGAACGCCCCGCTACGCCGCTGCTTGACCGTGCAGAGACGCCTGTTGGTCTGCGTCGCCTGGGCGAAGCCGAGCTGGAAATCCTCGCTGATGAGCTGCGCCAGGAGCTGCTGTATACCGTTGGCGAAACCGGCGGACACTTCGGTGCCGGCCTGGGTGTCATCGAGCTCACCATCGCGCTGCACTATGTGTTCGACACCCCGGACGACCGGCTGGTGTGGGACGTAGGCCATCAGGCGTATCCGCATAAAATCCTCACCGGGCGCCGCGAGCTGATGCACACGCTGCGGCAGAAAGACGGCATCGCCGCCTTCCCGCGTCGCAGTGAAAGCGAGTACGACACCTTTGGCGTCGGCCATTCCAGCACCTCCATCAGCGCCGCGCTGGGCATGGCCATTGCCGCTCAGTTGCAGGGCAGCAAGCGCAAGTCGGTGGCGGTAATCGGTGATGGCGCGCTGACGGCGGGCATGGCGTTCGAGGCGTTGAACCACGCCTCCGACGTGAAGGCCAACATGCTCGTGGTGCTCAACGACAACGACATGTCGATTTCGAAAAACGTCGGCGGCCTGTCCAATCACCTGGCGAAAATTCTTTCCAGCCGCACCTACGCCAACATGCGCGAGGGCAGCAAAAAAGTGCTGTCACTGCCTGCCGGGCGCCTGGGAGATCGCGCGCAAAACGGAAGAACACGCCAAAGGCATGTTGGTGTCGGGCACCTTGTTCGAAGAGCTGGGCTGGAACTATATCGGCCCTATCGACGGTCACGACCTGCCGACGCTGATCACCACCCTGCGCAATATGCGCGAGCTGGAAGGCCCGCAGTTCTTGCATGTGATCACCAAAAAAGGCAAAGGCTTCGCCCCGGCCGAGCTGGACCCGATTGGTTACCACGCCATCACCAAGCTGGAGCCGGTCAACGCGCCCGCCGTGCCGAAAAAGCCCAGCGGGCCGAAGTATTCGGCGGTGTTTGGCCAGTGGCTGTGCGACATGGCCGAGGCCGATGCGCGCCTGACGGGCATCACCCCGGCGATGAAAGAAGGTTCGGATCTGGTCGCCTTCAGCGAGCCGTTTTCCGCAGCGCTATTTCGACGTGGCGATTGCCGAACAACACGCCGTGACTCTCGCCGCCGGTATGGCCTGCGAAGGCGCCAAGCCGGTGGTGGCGATTTATTCGACGTTTTTGCAGCGCGGTTACGACCAGCTGATTCACGACGTGGCGGTGCAGCATCTGGATGTGCTGTTTGCCATCGACCGCGCGGGCCTGGTGGGCGAAGACGGCCCGACCCACGCCGGCAGTTTCGATTTGTCTTACCTGCGCTGCATTCCCGGCATTCTGGTGATGACGCCGAGCGATGAGAACGAGCTGCGCCGCATGCTGACCACCGGCTACCTGTTCGACGGCCCGGCGGCTGTGCGTTACCCGCGCGGCTCGGGTCCCAATGCGGCGATCGACCCCGCGTTAGTGCCATTGGAAATCGGCAAAGGCGTGGTCCGCCGCAAGGGCCAGGGCGTCGCGCTGTTGGTGTTCGGCGTGCAACTGGCCGATGCGCTGCTGGTGGCCGAGAAGCTGGATGCCACGGTGGTGGACATGCGCTTCGTCAAACCCTTGGACGAAGCCTTGGTTCGCCAGATGGCGGCTGAACATGAGCTGCTGGTGACCGTCGAAGAAAACGCCATCATGGGTGGCGCGGGCGCGGCGGTCAGCGAGTTCCTGGCGCGCGAGAATCTGCTCAAGCCCTTGCTGCACCTGGGCTTGCCGGATATCTACGTGGAACATGCCAAGCCGCAAACCATGCTGGCTGAATGTGGGCTGGACGCTGCGGGTATCGAGGCGGCGGTTCGCGAGCGCCTGGCGCTGCTCGCACCGGCGGGCTTGCCGCCCACCCTCACGGCGTAAACGCTTCGCCATGAAAAAGGCCGGTCTATTGACCGGCCTTTTTGTTTAGATCACCCGCGAGAATCGCTGACTGTTCTGCTCGCTTAAATAGTGATCAAACAGCATGCACACCGAGCGCACCAGCAAGCGCCCGGCGGGCAGCACCTGAATGGCGTTGTCGCTCAAGGCGATCAGACCGTCCCGCGCGAACTGCTGCAGCTGCGGCCACACCTCGTTGAAGTAACCGCGAAACTCGATGTTGAACGCACTTTCGATCAGGCTGAAATCGAGTTTAAAAGCGCAGATCAGTTGCTGGATGACGGCACGGCGAATGCGGTCGTCATCGTTGCACAACAGCCCACGCACCACGGCTGAATGGCCTTCGTCGATGGCGGCCATATAAAGCGGCAGATCGCTGCTGTTCTGGCAGTACACATCGCCCAACTGGCTGATGGCCGACACGCCTAAACCCACCAGGTCGCAATGCCCATGGGTGGTGTAGCCCTGGAAGTTGCGCCGCAACATGCCATCTTCCTGCGCCACCGCCAGCTCGTCGTCCGGCAGGGCGAAGTGATCCATGCCGATGTACACATAGCCCGCCGCTGTCAGCTGTTCGATGCTGCGCTGAAGCATTTCCAGCTTGGCTGCCGGGCTTGGCAGGTCGTCCGCGCTGATGCGCCGTTGCGGCTTAAAGCGCTCCGGCAAGTGGGCGTAGTTGAAGAGCGACAGGCGATCCGGTTGCAGCTCAATCACCTTGTCTACGGTGCGGGCGAAACGGTCGGGCGTCTGTTTCGGCAGGCCGTAGATCAGGTCGATGTTCACCGAGCGAAATTGCAGGGTCCACGCCGCTTCGACGATGGCGCGGGTCTGCTCAAAGCTTTGCAGGCGGTTGACCGCTTGTTGCACCTGCGGGTCGAGGTCTTGAACGCCCAGGCTGACGCGGTTGAAGCCCAGTTCGCGGAGCAGGCCCATGGTCGACCAGTCGGCTTCGCGCGGGTCGATCTCGATGCCGTAGTCGCCGCTGTCGCCGTCGAGCAGGGTGAAGTTTTCGCGCAGGTGCTGCATCAATTCGCGCAGCTCGGTGTGGCCAAGAAAGGTTGGTGTGCCTGCCGCCGAAATGCAGTTGCTCGACCACCTGGCGACGGTCGAGCTGACTGGCGACGCGGCTGATTTCTTGATGCAGGCGCTGCAAATACGGCACCGCGCGACCACGGTCTTTGGTGATCACCTTGTTACAACCGCAGTAGTAGCAAATGTTGGCGCAGAACGGCACGTGCACATACACCGACAACGGCCGCAACGCCGCGCGGCTTTCGCTCAGGGCATGCACCAAGGCGTTGCCGGCGACGTTTTCGTTGAATTGCAGGGCGGTGGGGTATGAGGTGTAGCGAGGACCGGGGCGGTCGTAACGGCGAATCAGGTCAGCATCCCAATGAATGGCGTCGAGCATGGCGGCGGTCCGGTGCAGTGCGTGGGCGGCCAGTCTAGGAAGCTGCGACAAAGCGGATCTTGACTTGACGCAACCCGACGGAAAATCCCTACAGGAGAACCGACGTCTGACATGCACCAATACGGCGCATCCCCAGCGCTGCGGCCGGGTCGACGCAGCACCTTTCGGAGGAAAGTACGTACGTCCCATCTGGAAAAGCGACATTCATCTGGCGAAATGCGTCATTGCGCCATCAATCGGCCAGTAGCGGCGCCTTTCGGTCCTGTTATTGCAATAAGCGCACGCTAGACAAAGCACTGCCCTTTGTCATTTGCGAGCACCGACATGCACCTTAAAAGTCACGAGATGGCCCTCAGCGGCCGCGAAAAGCGTTGGCTGCCCTGGTGGGGCACGCACAACAAATGGGCCTTGCGCTGGGCCAGCCTGATCAACCGCAACCAGGCGGCGCGACTGGAAAAAACCTTCACGGGCATGGCCAACACCCGCGCGCAGTTGTTGCTCGGCTGGACGCAGCAACATTGGCAGCAACTGCTTCAGGTAGCAGCGACGTTGGGCGAGCAATGGCCACGCGTGGATGCCGCCCAGTTGCAAAGCATTGCTGAGCCAATGCGTGAAGTGTCGGAGTTGTTTGTGGTGGGCGCCGACGGTACGGTGCTCGCCTCCACCCATGCGTCGCGAGTGGGGCAACGCCACGACGCCAAAGCGCTGGCCGCCGGTCTTCGCGCGCCGTTTCTGCTCGGGCCTTATAAAGATCAAGTCACCGCCACGCTCGGCGCCACCACCTCGCGCTTCCATGACGCCGTGACGCTGATGTTTCACCAGCCGCTGATCGTCGCCGGCAAAACCGTCGCCTGCCTGTGCGCGCGCATTCCCAACGATGTGATGAGCGACTTGATCCAACGCGAAGCCGGCCACGTGTACCGCGACTCCGGCGACAACTATTTATTTATGATCAAGTCGGTGTATGACCCAGCCATCGCGCCCGGCACCGCGCTGTCGCGCTCACGCTTTGAAGACAGCACCTTCAGCGCCGGCGAAAACCTCAAGGATGGCGTGCACACCCCGTTCGGCACCGTGCGCGTTACCCAGCACACCGAATTCGAACTGCGCTTTACCGACCCCGCCACCCAGGAGTTGCACCCCGGCGTGCGCGAAACCATGCGCTGCGGCAGCAACCTGTTCGTGCTGTATCCCGGCTACCCGGATTACCGCCGCGTGCCCGTAGTCGGCGCCGGTTTGACCCTCAACCTGCCGGGCTCGCCCGATACGTGGGGGATGATGTGCGAGGGCGACTTGGAAGAGGTGTATCGCCCGCGCAGCCTCAGCTATACCTTGCTCAAAGCGCTGCTGCTGAATGTCGGGGTCGCCGCCGCGTTGCTGTACGGCGCCCACGCCGGCCTGGGCTGGCAAGGTGAACATTTGCCTTGGGCGCTGTTTGGCGTGAGCGCGCTGGTGTTGTTCAACTTCTGGTACTTCAGCCTGCGTCCGCGCAGCCAGAAATTGCAGGCGCTGTGCGATTTCTTCCTGGACACCGCCGAGTGCGGCGCGCCGCTGAGCAATCGCTTCAGCGCCAACCATTTGCAAGCCGATGAAACCGGTTCGCTGGCGGGCTGGGTGAACAGTTTCGTCGACAAAATGGACGACACCATGCAGAGCATCGTCTCTGCCGGCAGTGCGCTGCACCACACCAGTGCTGCACTCAACCAGACCTCCAGCACCGTCAGCCTGTGTGCGAACCATCAGAACAGCGCCGCCCAAGCGACGGCCGAAGCCACCCAAGGAGTCAGTCACAGCATCAGCGCCATGACTGAGCACATCCTGGGCAGCGAACATGCCTCTGCAACAAGCGCTGCAACTGGCCAAGGAAGGCGCCAGCGTGGTGCAGCAAACCACCGAACAAATCAGCCGCCTGGCCAGCCTGGTCAGCGATGCCACCCGCACTATCGAAGGCCTGAGCCAACACACGGTGGCGGTGCAGAGCATCAGCGAAACCATTCGCGGCATCGCCGAACAAACCAACCTGTTGGCGCTCAACGCCGCCATTGAAGCCGCGCGCGCCGGCGAGTCGGGACGTGGCTTTGCCGTGGTCGCCGAGGAAGTGCGCAACCTCGCCCAGCGCACCGCCGAGGCCACGCACGCCATCGCCCAGAGCCTGCACAGCATGCGTCAGCAAGCCGTGCAGGCCGTCGGCTTCGATGCAGCAATGCCAAACCAGCGTTGGCACCAGCGTTGACCAAGCCACGCAGGCGAACCAGGCGTTGCAGCGCATTCATGAGGAGGTGGCGGGCATGCAAATGCAGATCGGCGAAATCAGCCGCGCCATGCAATCGCAGCGCGACCAAGCTCAAGCCGCCAATCTGCAAGCGCAAACCATCAGCTCGGGCGCCGGCCAAAGCGCCGAGGCCGCGAACCAGACCCAGCTCGCCGCCCGCGCCCTGGAGCGCTTGGTGCTCGACCTGCACAAAGCCGCCAGCCGGCTTGGACAGGCAGACCCAAGCGCATAACCGGTACGTCGCAAGCAAGGCCGAAGCCTCTCCCACCGATCCCCCGCCGCTTGACCCACCCCGCCGCCACCGCTACGGTGCGCGGCGTTTATCCACGCAGGTGCGTCCGGCTCACACGAGCCCGGCGTTAAACGGGAAGCCGGTGCGCTCCATAGGAGCCATCCCGGCGCTGCCCCCTGCAACGGTAATCGACCGCAGCCACGCTGCATGCCCGATCGACACACCACTGGGTTGTACCTGGGAAGGTGATCGCGGCAGGAAAGGATGCCCTTTCAGTCGAGAGCCCGGAGACCGGCCTGCATGGAATCGACTGGTGTTGCGGAGGGCAGCACCATCAAGCGCAGGCGCCTTCAAGCGCCACGCTTGCCCATGCCCTCCTCAAAAATCTTTTGAGGAATACTCCATGAAATACCTGCATTTCGCCCTGCCCGCTGTGCTGCTGCCCGTTATGGTGCAGGCGCAAAGCACTGACCAAGCGCTGAAGCTGCAAGAAATGGTCATCACCTCCGGCCGCAACGCCGAGCCGTTAGCCCAAGCCACCGCTGCTGCCACGGTGTTCACCCGCGCTGACATTGAACGCCTACAGCCGCGCTCTATCACCGACCTACTCACCCGCGTGCCTGGCGTGCAACTGGTGCAGAACGGCGGGCGCGGCAGCAACACCTCACTGTTTATACGTGGCAGCAGCAACACCCAAAGCCTGATTCTGGTGGACGGCCAACGCATCGGTTCGGCCTCCGATGGCGGCGCCAGTCTGCAGGTTTTAAGCCTCGAACAAATCGAACGCATCGAGGTGGTACGCGGCTCGCGCTCGGCCTTGTATGGCAGCGATGCCATTGGCGGCGTGGTGCAGATTTTCACCCGTCGCGGCGACAGCGGCCTGCAACCGCGCCTGGCCGTGAGCGCCGGAAGTCACCAAAGCTGGCAGCGCAGCCTGGGCCTCAGTGGCGGCGATGAACAGACGCGCTTCAGCCTCAACGGCAGCCTCGACGAAACCGCCGGCAGCGACCGCACCGGCCAGTCCTACGATTCCGACAGCGACCACGACGCCTACCGCAACAAAGCCTTGAGCTTCAACCTCAGCCACCAATTCAACGAGCGCGTCGAAGGCGGCGTCAGCCTGCTGGACCAACGCGGCCGCAACGAGTACGACAACCCGTTCGGTCGCTTCGACATGAGCACCTTCCTCAGCTATCCGCAGCAGCCTTACACCGACTTCACCCTCAGCAGCGCCAGCGGTTTTGTCGACGCGCAGTTCAACGACCTCTGGAGCAGTCGCTGGGAAGTCGGCCACAGCGAAAGCCGGCAGAAAAGCCAAGACAAACTCAGCGACGAAGTGAGCGTGTTCAACACCTACCGCGACTCCGTGTCGTGGTTGAACACCTGGAACTAGAGCGAGCAGCACACCGTGCTCGCCGGGGTCGATTTCTACGAGGACCAATTGCACAGCAGCACCCAATACAACCAACAAACCCGTTGGAACCAGGCCGCTTTTGCACAACATCGTTTCCAGGGCGAGTGGTTCGCCACCGAGCTGGGATTGCGCCACGACAAGAATGAACAGTTCGGTAGCGAGAACACCTGGAACGGCGCGTTGACCGTGCCGGTGGGCGACAGCACATCGGTGATCGCCTCCTACAGCGAAGGCTTCCGCGCACCGACTTACAACGAGCTGTACTGGCCGGATGACGGTAATGGCTATGTCGGCAATCCGGGCCTGTCACCCGAGCACTCGAAAACTTACGAGCTGCAAGTGCGCGGCGAGTACCTGGCCACGCGCTGGAGCCTGGCCGCTTACCGCAACGACGTACGCGACCTGATCAGCACCGTGCTCTGCGACCCGGCGACGTTTTTGTACTGCGCGGTGAACCTCAACACCGCGCGCTTACAAGGCGTGGAGCTGACGCTGGAGCGCGACGTGCTCGGCTGGCAAGCCTCGGCCAACGCCACCTGGCTCGACGCCCGCGACCGCGAAACCGGCCACGCCTTGCCGCGCCGGGACAAGCGCACCTTGAACCTGGACCTCGATCGCCGCTTTGGCGCAGTGAGCCTCGGCGCCAATTGGCAAGCCGTGAGCGGCAGCTACGACGACGTGGGTAATACGCGGGAATTGCCCGGATATGGACTGCTGGGACTGCGCAGCAGTTGGCAGGCGACCGGCGAGCTGGCGCTGAATTTCAGTGTCGATAACGTGCTGGATAAAGACTACAGCCGGGCGCTGTACAACCATGATGGTGAGTACCACGGGTATCGGGAAGATGGGCGTACGGCGACGCTTGGGTTTGTGTGGACGCCGGCGATTTAGGTGGTAGCAGCAATCGCGGCTGAAGCCGCTCCCACAGTTTTATAAACCGCGCGCGCGTCCCCTGTGGGAGCGGCTTTAGGCGCGATGCTTTTTGCATAAGCGGCCAAAGAGTTGCGTAAAGACCACAATTCTGGATCCCCGCATGCGCGAGGATGACGGGGGAAATGACATAAACCTCCGTCATTCCCGCGCAGGCGGGAATCCAGAATTTCGAGCCGGGCGCGCTTCAGGAAAATACCGGCTAAGCGCTTCAAACCGCTCAACGCATCCCTTCCAACGCCTGACAAAGCCGCTCAGTCGCCACAAGCATCTGCAAGCTCGGCCGCTCAATGCCTTTATCCGGCAGCACCAGCAACTGCTGACGCTGCACCGCCTTAAGCTGCGGCCAGCGTGCCCAGCTTTCCAGTTGCGTCTGATCGCCGCCGACAATCACATGGGGATCACGCTGCAGCACCGCTTCGACGCTCACCTGCGGCGCTGGCAGAGCCACGTCGGCAAATACGTTTTTCGCCCCGCATACGCCCAGCGCATCGCTGATGATTTGCCCGCCACCGATGGTGTACAGCGGCGAATTCCACACCTGATAGAACACCGGCAACGGCTCATCACGCCGGTAGCGCTGTTGCAGCGATGCCAGGCGCTGGCGGAATGCATCGGCGCGCTCGCGGCCGTTTTCAGCGCGGCCTACCCGCTCGCCGATGGCCTGAAACTGCTCGGCCAGTTGCGACAAGGTGTGGGGCTGGGCCTCGAACAGCGGAATGCCGAAGCCGATCAGTTGTTGGCGTTGCGCGGCGCTGATGCTGTCGGGCCAGAGCAGCAGCAAGTCGGGCTTGAGTGCCAGCAGCCCTTCCATTTCCAGCTGACCGTAGCGGCCCACCGAAGGCAGCGCGGCCAGAGCCGCCGGGCGTTCACCACCGTCGAGTACGCCAACCAGCAAGTCGGCAGCATCCAGTTCGAGCATGATTTCGCTAAGCGATGGCGCCAGGCTCACCACCCGCAATTGCGCCGCTGCCGGCCAGGCCAGCGCCCACAGCAGGCAGACGAGTAACAGGCGCATCAGCCGAGTTGGCGAGGGATACGGTAGAGCGCCAGCAGCACAACGCTGGCCAGCGCGAGGAGAATCAGCGGAATGGCTTCCAGGCCGGTAAACACGGCAATGGCGGCGATCCAGGCGGGCAGGCCTGCACCGAGAAAAGCCAGACGACGCCGAGCGGCGAGGTCCAGCCAGGCGGCGGGTTCTTCCGGGGTGTCGAGGGCTTGTTCGGTGGCGATCAGGCCGCGCTTGTAGGCGCTGAATAACGGCAGGCTGACGAACAGGGAAGCCAGGCCACCGATGAAGAGCGGCATGGCCAGCACCGACACGGTTTTATCGGCGCCGAACAGCAGGTTGACGATGAAGACTGGCGCCAAGGTGAGCGCCAGTTGCCGCCACCACAGCAGGTCGAGCCGCTTGCGCACCTCGTTACGCGTCACAGGCTTTCCTCGGCCTCGCCTTGGTGTTGGTTGCCCAACAGGTGCCCGAGTTTGCCGGCCTTGGTCGCCAGGTAGTACTTGTTGTGCGGGTTGTGTTCGATTTGCAGCGGCTTGCGCTCGGCCACCGGAATGCCCATGTCGGCCAGCGCTTTGAGTTTGCGCGGGTTGTTGGTCATCAGTTTCAGCGAGGTGATGCCCAGGTGATTGAGCATCGGCAGGCAAATCGAGTAGTCGCGCTGGTCAGCACCGAAGCCCAGACGCTCGTTGGCTTCGACGGTATCGGCGCCGCCATCTTGCAGTTCGTAGGCGCGAATTTTGTTCATCAGGCCAATGCCACGGCCTTCCTGGCGCAGGTACAGCAGCACGCCGCGGCCTTCTTTGGCGATGGCGGCCAATGCCGCTTCCAGTTGAAAACCGCAGTCGCAGCGCAGGCTGAACAGGGCGTCACCGGTGAGGCATTCGGAGTGCAAACGGCCCAGCACTGGCGCACCGTCAGCCACATCGCCGAGGGTCAGCGCGACGTGTTCACGGCCGGTGCCTTCTTCAAGAAAGCCATGCATGGTGAAGACGGCAAATGGCGTGGGCAGTTGGGAGGCGGCGACGAAGACGACAGACACCGTATGCTCCTAATAAGGAAATGGCGGAAATTTCGCACGGGGGCGGCATTGTAGCAGCAGGCTTTGCGCGTCGGTCAGCCTGAATTGCTGGCTATAAAGATCAAAGTGGTTGATCGATATAGCCTCATTGCAACCAATCGACCACGACGCGCGTGGCCGCCGCCAGCGTTTCGTTACGCGGGCTTGCGTCCTTGGTGGTTTGCGTCAGGTACAGCGTCAACACAACCGGCGCTTTGCCCGGCGGCCAGAGCACAGCCACATCGTTGGTGGTGCCGTAATCGCCAGTGCCGGTTTTATCGCCAACCTGCCAATTCGCCGGTACGCCAGCGCGGATACGCGTGGCCCCCGTGGTGTTGCCCCGCAGCCAGGTCTGCAGTTGCTGGCGCTGCGAATCCGGCAAGGCGTCACCGACAACAAGACGTTGCAGACTATGGGCCATGGCCAGCGGTGTGGTGGTGTCGCGCAGGTCGCCAGGAATGGCGCTGTTCAATTCGGTTTCCCAACGTTCCAGGCGGAAGTGGTGATCGCCAATGGAGCGAGCAAAGTGGTCAGCCCTTCCGGGCCGTCGAGCAATTTCATCAGCAGGTTGGCGGCGCTGTTGTCGCTGTACTGCACGGTGGCGGCGCACAGCTCGGCGACGGTCATGCCGTCTTGCACGTGCTTTTCGCTGACCGGCGAGTACGAGACCAAGTCACTTTTGCGGTAGGTGATTCGCTCATCCAACAGCCCAGGCGTTAACACGCTGCGCTGCAAAATGGCCCCGGCGAGCATGGCCTTGAAGGTGCTGCACATGGGGAACGCCTCGTCGCCCCGGTAACTGAGCACCTCGCCATTGCCGGTGTTCAGCGCCACCACACCCAGGCGGCCGGCGAAGGTGGTTTCCAGTTGTTTGAGGCGTTGCACCGCATCGCTCGACTCAGCGGCCCAGGCAGGCAACAGCGGCAATGCAGCGGCGGCGAGGAGAAAGGTGCGGCGTTTCAGGAGAAGCGTCATAGGCCTAGTTTTTCGATTCCAAAATCAACACGCCCTGCTCTTCGCGCCAGCGCACGCGGTTGAGAAAGCTCATACCGAGCAGCGCTTCGGTGGGCGCCGGGCCGTCAAGTACGGTGGCTTCGACGCCGAGCAATTCCAGGGCGCCGACTTTCACTCGGTCCAGCGAAACGCGCCAGGCGTTGGCGGTGCCGCTGGCTGTGCTGACGACAGTGGGTTTGCCCACGGCGCGGTAATCGATGCCCAACTGCCGGGCTTGCGAGTCATTCATGGCGACGGTGGTGGCGCCGGTGTCGACCAGAAATTGCACCGGTTGGCCGTTCGCCGAGCCGGCGATCCAGTAATGCCCGCCTAACCCTTTGGCGATGCTCACCTGGGTTTTGGTGGGAATGGCAAAGCCCTGGCTGTATTCGCGTTCCAGCGGATACAGACGTTCCACGCCATCCACGCGCAGCACCGCGCCTCTGCCGTCCGCGCTGACCACCACCACGCCGCCGGGGCCGGTTTTGCCGACCTTCACCAGCTTGCGCTCGCCATCGACGTTGATCACCGCCGCGCCCGGGAACAGGCCGACCACCATGACCTGTTCGGCCGCCGTGGCCACGCCGAATGAAAGCAGGCTCATCAGCCCGGCAGCCAGCGCGTACTTCCTGTGCTTTGTCATAGCGTCGATGCCTGTTGCGTGGTGGTTATTCAAAAGGGATAGGGTTGCTGCCAGCGCTCGAAAATGGGCCGCAGGCTGCCGTCTCTCACCAGCAGCTCCATGCGCGCGTCGTATACCCGGGCCAGCGCGTGACCATCAGCGGTATCGGCAAAACCCAGGTACAGCGGCAAGTCAGTCAGCTCGGTGGCGCGAAAGCGCGTGGCGTCGTCGGCCTCCTCGAGCACTTCTTGCACTTCGGTGCGGGCGTCGAGGTAGAAATCGACGTGCTTGAGTTCCAGCATCGAGAGGATACCGTCGCGCCGATAAACTTCTTGGTAGTGGTTCAAATGCGGCAGATATTTTTCGTAGGCATAACCGCGCACCCAGGCCAGGCGAAAGGTGCCGACGTTTTGCAGGTTGATGGCCGGCGCATCGGCCAGGCCCAGGGCGCTGATGCGGTCGGCGTCATAGTGCCAGCGTGGGTAAAACACGCCGTCCTGGATCTCGTTCATGTACGAGCCCACGAACGCGTCGGCGCCGCCGCGCTGCACCAGGCCGACCGAGCGGGTGTAAGGAACGCTGTGAATGTTCAGGCGAATGCCGGCGGGTTCGAACACGGCGCGAAGAATGTCCCAGGCCATGCCGCTGCCGTCGGCATTGGTGTGGTCAACCCACACCTCACTGGCCAGGCGGATTTGCGTGGGCGTGGCGGCTTGCGCCATCGGTCCGCCAGCCGCCACAAGCAGCGCCACCGCCATGAGCCGAGCGAACCACTTGCCTGATAACCACTTGCCACGCATAGCCCGTTCCCTTAAACGCCGCCGTGCCACTTAGCTAGCCACTGAGTGCACCCAGTATTGGGCCCAGCCCCACACCACCAATTGCATGGCCAGCCAGGCGAACACCCCGGCCAGCAGGTCGTCGAGCATGATGCCGACGCCGCCGTGCACATGCCGGTCGATCCAGCGGATCGGCCACGGCTTGAGGATGTCGAAAATGCGGAACATGACAAAGCCTAGCAGCAACCAGCCCCAGCCTTCCGGCACCAGCCAGAGGGTGATCCACATGCCGACCATTTCGTCCCAGACGATGCCTTCGTGGTCATGCACACGCAAATCATCGGCCACTTTGCCGCACAGCCAGAAGCCGAACAGCATGGTCACGCCGAGCATCAGCCAGTAGCCCCAGTCGGGCAGCATTTGCCACAGCGGAATAAAGGGCAGCGCCACCAACGAACCCCAGGTGCCCGGTGCTTTGGGCAACGTGCCCGAGCCAAACCCGAAGGCCAGGAAATGCCACGGATTGCGCCACACCGAAGGCGGAGCATCAGGAACCGTTTTCTTGCTAGGTTGCGTCACCCGAGCCCCCAAAATGTAAAAAGCCGCGCGAAGAAGGCGCAAGGCTATGACCGGATGAATCCAGGAAGTGCACCCCTTTTCCGCTTTCCACTCGACCGATGACCGTCACCGGCCAGCCGTCTTGCTGAAGCTGTGCAAGGTGCTCGGGTGGCAGGGTAAAGGCCAATACGTAGTCATCGCCACCGCTGGCAGCACATTGCCAGGCGGCGTCGCGATCCAGCCAGGCCGATACGGCCGGCGACAACGGTAAGCGATCCCGCTCGATGTGCAAGGCCACGCCCGAGGCCAAGGCGATATGGCCGCAATCGGCAAGCAAGCCATCGGAAATATCCAGGGCTGCCGTGGCCTTGCCGCGCAGCGCCTGACCCAGCGCCAATTGCGGCTGCGGTGACCAATAGCGCGCCAGCAGCGGCTCGGCAATCTGCGCGGCGGCCGTACGCTGCCCGAGCACCAACGGCAACGCCGCCGCCGCATCGCCCAATGCACCGCCCACACAGAGCAAATCGCCCACCTGGGCGCCCGCACGCGTCAGCGCCTGCCCGGCCGGCAGGCGGCCAAATACGGTGAGGGTCAGACTTAACGGCCCGCGCGTGGTGTCGCCGCCAATCAGGCGCATCGAACAGGCCTGCGCCATTTCGTTGAGGCCGGCGGCGAAGGCTTGCAGCCAATCGGCATCGGCCTGCGGCAGGGTTAGGGCGAGGGTAAAACCAATGGGCGCAGCACCCATGGCAGCGAGGTCGCTGGTGGACACCGCCAGCGCGCGCTGGCCGAGCAGGAATGCATCGCACGCTTCAGGAAAATGCACACCGACCACGAGCGTGTCGGTGGAAATCGCCAGCTGTTCGCCAGCGTTCAGGGCCAGCAGCGCGCAATCGTCGCCAATGCCCTGCACCACGGCCTCGCCGGGCTGCGCACAGGGCGCAGCGGCGAAGTAGCGGCGGATCAGCTCGAACTCACCCACGGCTCCGGTCAACGCTTGTTGGCGTTGACTTCAGCAGCGCGTAAACGCGGTGCCAATTTGTCCAACACACCGTTGACGAACTTGTGCCCGTCGGTGGCGCCGAACACTTTGGCCAGCTCGATACCTTCGTTGATCACCACGCGGTACGGCACGTCGATACGCTTGAGCATTTCAAACGTGGACAAGCGCAGGATGGCCAGCTCAACCGGGTCGAGCTCGTCCTGAGCGCGGTCCAGGCAAGGCGCGAACGCCTCGTCGATTTCAGTTTTGTGCGCCGGTACGCCGTGCAGAATTTCACGGAAGTAGGCGCCGTCGACGCTGCTGAAATCGTTGTCTACGCGAAACTGCGCTTCGATTTCATTCACCGACTGGCCTGCCAGGTGCCACTGATACAACGCCTGCATAGCCAGGCTGCGAGCCTGACGGCGGGCCGCGATCTTGCCGGTGGGCGCGTTCGGGCCTTTCTCTGCCGGGGGGTTGAAGCTGTCGTCTTCGTCGTTAATCACTTGGCCTCCAACTGCGCCAGCAGGCTGACCATTTCCAGGGCAGAAAGGGCCGCTTCAGCGCCTTTGTTACCGGCTTTGGTGCCGGAACGTTCGATGGCTTGTTCGATGGAATCAACGGTCAGCACGCCGAAAGCAACCGGCACGCCGAACTCCATGGACACCTGGGCCAGGCCCTTGGTGCACTCGCCGGCGACGTATTCGAAGTGCGGGGTGCCGCCACGAATCACTGCGCCCAGGGCGATGATGGCCGAGTACTCGCTGCGCTGAGCGACTTTCTGGGCAACCAACGGAATTTCAAACGCACCCGGCGCGCGGATGATGGTGATGTCGCTTTCGCTCACGCCGTGACGCACCAGGGCGTCTACGGCACCGCTCACCAGGCTTTCGACCACGAAGCTGTTGAAGCGGCCTACCACCAGCGCATAGCTGCCTTTGGGGGCGATGAAAGTACCTTCGATGGTCTTCAGGGTCATGGCGTTCTCGTCTTGAAAGAGCAATTTAGAGTTAAGAGCCTGGGCGGGCGTTTGCCCAATCCCCCGGCTATTTAAAAATTCGGGACCGTCGCGAGCGAAGGTCAAGCATGGCAAAAACGGCTGTCGAACACGTTTTTAACGCCGCATGACCGAGCGCAGCAGGTACCTCGGGTTATTCGGAGGGCAGGTATTCTACAACTTCCAGGTCAAAGCCCGATATCGCGTTGAACTTCACTGGTGAACTCAGCAAGCGCATTTTGCGCACGCCCAGGTCACGCAGAATCTGCGAGCCGGCGCCCACGGTGCTGTAGGTGGTGGCGCTGGCTTTCTGCTCGCCGCCCAACTGTTGCTCCAGATGCGCGAGCAAGTCGGAGCCGGTCAACTGGTTGCCCAACAACAGCACCACGCCGCTGCCGGCCTCGGCCACTTTGGTCATGGCGGCGCGCAGGCTCCAGCGGCCCGGTTGTTTCACCATCAGCAAGTCGCGCAGCGGTTCCATGCTGTGCACGCGCACCAGCGTGGGCTCTTCCGGGCAGATTTTGCCGAGGGTCAGCGCCATGTGAATGTCGCCTTCGACCGAGTCGCGGTAGGTCACCAGGTTGAAGTGGCCCAGCTCGCTGTCCAGCGATTGCTCGGAAATACGCTCCACGGTGTGTTCGTGAATTAGCCGGTAATGGATCAAGTCGGCGATGGTGCCGATCTTGATGTCATGCAGCTCGGCAAACGCTTCCAGCTCGGCGCGGCGCGACATGGTGCCGTCGTCGTTCATGATTTCGCAGATCACCCCGCTCGGCTCGAAACCGCCCAGGCGCGCCAGGTCGCAGGCCGCTTCGGTGTGGCCAGCGCGGGCTAGCACGCCGCCCGGTTGCGCCATCAGCGGGAAAATGTGGCCGGGGCTGACGATGTCGTCGGCCTTGGCGTCTTTCGCGGCAGCGGCTTGCACGGTGCGGGCGCGGTCGGCAGCGGAGATGCCGGTGGTCACGCCGGTGGCCGCCTCGATGGAGACGGTGAACTTGGTGCCAAAGCCCGAGCCGTTGCGCGGCGCCATCAACGGCAGCTTGAGGGTTTCGCAACGCTCGCGGCTCATGGGCATGCAGATCAGCCCGCGGGCGTGCTTGGCCATGAAGTTGATGTGTTCAGCGGTGACGCATTCGGAGGCGATGATCAGGTCGCCTTCGTTCTCGCGGTCTTCGTCATCCATGAGGATGACCATTTTGCCGGCGCGAATATCGGCAACCAATTCTTCGATGCTGTTAAGAGCCATGGGGCGTGCCTTGCGTCGTAATTAGCGGTAGCCGTGTTCGGCCAGGAAAGTTTCGGTCAGGCCGGACGAACCGTGCGCAGCCGCAGTGGCCTCGGCGGCTTTGTCACCGAGCAGCAAACGCTCCAGGTAACGCGCCAGCAGATCGACCTCAAAGGTTCACCCGGCGACCCGGCCGGTAGTCGGCCATGATGGTTTCGCCCAGGGTGTGCGGCACGATGGTCAGCTCGAACTCGGCGCCATTGACGCCGTTCACCGTCAGGCTGGTGCCGTCGACGGTGATCGAGCCTTTCAGGGCGATGTACTTGGCCAGCTCACGCGGGGCGCGGATGCGAAATTGCACGGCGCGGGCGTTGTCTTCGCGGGCGATCACTTCGCCGACGCCGTCAACGTGGCCGCTAACCAGTGGCCACCCAGGCGACTGCTGGGTGTCAGGGCTTTTTCCAGGTTGACCTTGCTGCCCGCTTTCAAGTCGTTGAAGGCGCTGCAGGCCAGGGTCTCGCGGCTGACGTCAGCCCAGAAACCATCACCCGGCAATTGCACGGCGGTCAGGCACACGCCGTTCACGGCAATGCTGTCGCCGAGCTTGACGTCGGCCAGGTCGAGCTTGCCGGTTTCCACGTACACGCGTACGTCGCCGCCTTTGGGGGTCAGGGCGCGAATGGTGCCGAGGGCTTCGATTATTCCGGTGAACATGCGGCCTCCTCAGTAAGAGGTGCCGGAAAAACAGCACGATTAAGCATGGATCGAACTCCTGTTTAATAAAAAACAGGGCGTGTTGGATCGAAAGGGATGTCTCAAACGGGCGCACGCACGCGTGGGCCCTGGCAGGCAATCCCGTTCTCTCTTTATCCGGACTATGACCGTCGGCCTCGGAATCACACCGAGTCTGCTGACCTTGCCGCTGCCGTTGTCGGCTGCCGCAAGCGCTCGCGGGCTAAGCGCATTGCGCGCCATTACCGCCGGTGGGGAATCGCACCCCGCCCTGAGAACGTTCAGCCATCTGCATGGCTGGGCTGCGTTTTTACCACAACTCGCCGTTTGATTGCATCTATGTAGGGGGCATTCAGATGGCTGCGTAGCCGATCAGCTGGGTTTATCCGGCACGGCGATGATTCGCCAGTCGTCGCCCACCGCGCGCATCTCGGTGATCTTCAGCGGCGCGGCTTCGGCCATGCGCGCCAGCGGCATGTCCAGCAACGGGCGAGCGCTTGATCCGAGGAATTTGGCGGCCACGAACAACTGGTATTCATCCACCAAGCCCAAGCGCGCAAACGCCCCGGCCAGTCGCGGACCGGCTTCCACCAGCACTTCGTTAACGCCGCGGCCAGCCAGCTCGGCAAGCAGCTTGCGCAAATCGACATGGCCATTGCTGCCGGGAATGGCCAGCAGTGTGTGGCCGTCATCCAGGAAACGATCACGGGCAGACGCCGCCGCGCAGGTGGCGACCAGCGCGGCGCCGGCCTGGTAGAACGGCGCGCTCAGTGGCACGCGCAAGCGGCCGTCGACCAGCACACGCAATGGCGGACGGGTCATGGCCAGCGCGGTGAGTTCTGCGTTCAGGCCCAGTTCATCGGGGCGCACGGTGAGCCGCGCGCCGTCGGCCAACACCGTGTCAGCGCCGGTCAGCACCACGCTGGCCTGGGCGCGCAAGCGCTGCACGGCGGCACGCGCTGCCGGGCCGGTAATCCATTGGCTTTCGCCGCTGGCCATGGCGGTGCGGCCGTCCAGGCTCATGGCCAACTTCACCCGCACAAACGGCAGGCCTTTTTCCATGCGCTTGATAAAGCCGGCGTTCAAAGCGCGCGCTTCGGCTTCCATCACGCCGCTGTGCACGGTGATGCCGGCTTGCATCAAACGCAGCAAGCCGCGACCGGACACCTCGGGATTGGGGTCTTGCATGGCCGCGACCACGCGGCCCACGCCGGCATTCACCAACGCATCGGCACACGGCGGCGTGCGCCCATGGTGGCTGCACGGTTCAAGGGTGACGTAAGCCGTAGCGCCCTGCGCTTTGGCGCCGGCCTGGCGCAAGGCGTGCACTTCGGCGTGGGGCTCACCGGCGCGGGCATGCCAGCCTTCGCCGACAATTTTGCCGTTGGCGACGATGACGCAGCCAACACGCGGGTTGGGATGGGTGGAGTAGATGCCTTTGCGCGCCAGTTCCAGCGCGCGGGCCATGAATTGCGGGTCGGCGACGGCCTGTTCGGAAGTCGGCATTCAGTCTTGCGCCGGTTCGCGGGAGAGGCGGTCGATTTCCTCGCGGAATTCGTTGAGATCCTGGAAGCGGCGGTAAACGGAAGCGAAGCGGATATAGGCGACTTCATCAAGCTTTTGCAGCTCGGTCATGACCAGTTCCCCCAGCACCCGCGACTTGATTTCGCGTTCGCCAGTGGCGCGCATTTTGTGCTTGATGTGGGCGATGGCGGCTTCGAGTCGCTCGATGCTGACCGGGCGTTTTTCCAGCGCGCGTTGCATGCCGGCGCGTAGCTTTTCTTCATCGAATGGTTGCCGGCTGCCGTCTTGCTTAATCAGGCGCGGCATCACCAGTTCGGCGGTTTCAAAGGTGGTGAAACGCTCTTCGCAGGCCAGGCATTCCCGGCGGCGGCGAACCTGTTCGCCCTCGGCGACCAATCGCGAATCGATAACCTTGGTGTCGTTGGCGCCGCAGAAGGGACAGTGCATAAAATAAATGGCAACAAAATGAAGGAGGGGCCATGGTAGCGCATCCCACTGGCAAGACAACCCGGCTACTTTGCGGTATACAAGCGCCCGCCTCACATTCGCGCCACGGCTGATGGAATTCTCTATGTTTCGCCCATTCGTTCTGCTTTGTGCCTTCTCGCTGCTCGCCGCCTGCGCCAGCGAAACCCCGACGCCCGTCGTTGCGCCCGTCGCCAGCAAACCCGCCGCCGCACCGGCTCCCGAACCGGCGCCGCTGCCTGCCAACCTGCGCGAGCTGACCGGCAATCTGGTGGACGTTCCCGCTGGCGCCAACGTTGAACTGGCGTTGCTGGTGATCGACGAACGCGACCGCCCGCAACAGCTTTTGGGCAATATCAGCGTGCAGGGCACCGGCCGCTTGCTGCCGTTCCACCTGCCGTTCAACCCCGACTCTTTCCCGGCCGATGCGCGCGTTGAACTGCATGGCCGCGTGACCCAGTCGGCGCAGTTGATCCTGCGCCTGAATCCGCTGCGCATCACCTCGCCCAGCACCCAACAGGTCGGCAATCTGCGTTTCGAAACCGCACCATGACGCCACCGCTTGACCTGCAAGCAGCGTTGAGCGAATTGCTTGGCGATGCGCAGTTGGTGGCCGAAACCTTGCCCGGCACCGACCTGCGTTTATGGCTGATTGACGCCAACAACATGGACCGCGCCTTCAGCCCCGAAGAAACCCGCCGCATTCTCGAAGACCCGCCCTACTGGTGCTTTTGCTGGGCCAGCGGCTTGGTGCTGGCGCGCTATTTCGCCGAGCACCCCGAGTGGGTGGCCGGTAAACGGGTGTTGGATTTCGGAGCCGGCTCGGGCGTTGCCGCCATCGCGGCGGCCAAGGCTGGCGCGGTGGAGGTGGTGGCGTGCGATCTCGATCCGGTGGCCCTGGCCGCGTGCCGTGCCAATGCTGAACTCAACGGCGTGTCGCTGACGTATTCGGAAGACTTCTTTGCCGAGCGGGACCGCTTCGATTTGATCATCGTCGCCGACGTGCTGTACGACCGCGCCAACCTGCCCTTGCTTGACCACTTTCTGAGTCGCGGCCGCGAAGCGTTGGTTGCCGACTCACGCGTGCGCGACTTCAATCACCCGCTGTACCGGCGCCTGGATATTCTCGAAGCCTGCACCTGGCCGGATCTGGCCGAGCCGGAAGAGTTTCGCTACGTCAGCCTTTACCACGCTGCCCGTTAGCGGCCGTGGCTGGCGAATTGCGGTACCAAGCTGTTCGCCCCGTACGCCGGCAGCCACAACCAACCGCTCACGCCGAGCATCAGTAGCACCAGCAGCGCCGCCAGAAACGGTGTGCTGTTGAGCGCGGCGCGGTAACGGGTTGGCACCACGGTGGGCATGTGCCGTTGTTGCAGCGTGAGCCAGATGGCGGGGGCGATACACAAGGTGGAAACCGTAGCGGTGAGCAAGCCCGCAACCAAGGCGCCGGCTTCGGTAGCAGAAAGCGGCCCCGCTCCCAGCGTGCCGGCGACCAATAGCGCCGCTAACGCGCCGTAGCGCCAACGCTGCAGCAGCTCGACAGCGCTGCAATTAGCCAGGCGCGACAACGACAGCGGGCTGTCTGGCTGGCGGCCGTCCAACGCCACTACGATCAGCGCGAACAGGCGTTGCTTGGCCCACCAGGAACCGCCGACCACGGCGAGCGCGACGGCAAACGCGGACGGGCCCGCATTCACTTCGAACAACGCAAAAAAACCCAGCAGCGCCAGCGCATCCAGCGCGAGCGCAAGCCCGACCGCCATGGCCAGCGCCGCAGAGGTTCGCGACGCCCGCCAGGCGGCGAGGCCCAACACCACCGCAAGCACGCCAGCGAGCCCGCCATCACCAATGGCGTAGTTGCGCCAAAACAGCCCGACGGCATCGGCGTAAAGCGCGCCTGCCACGACGACACACGCCGCCAGTAGCACCGCTGCCTTTCCCAGGCCAACAAAATTGAAAACGCGAGGTGTCGTGGCAATCATGCCGGAAGGTCCAAAACAGGGCGCCTGGATGCCGGAGAAACCGAGCGTCTGCGCAGATGACGCGCAGTCTAAGAACACGAATGTGAAGAACGTGTTAAAGCGCCATCAAGGCGTGCGGCGTATCGACATCGCGCAGGATGCCGGCATCGTCCACGGCAACCCGACGCAACGCTTGAGCATTGGCCTGCACCACGACTTTCGCACCGTTGTCGCCCGTTAGCTGCAAGAGCTGTGACCAGAAGGTGCGACCGAAAATAACCGGGTGGCCGGGCTCCCCGTTAAACGTCGGCACGATGATCCGTTGCGGATCGGCCTGCGCCAGCAGGTGACGGAACGTGCCGGGCTGAATCCATGGCATGTCGCCCAGCAGAATGGCGACGGCATCGGCATCGCTGGTTTGCATCAAGGCCGCGACGCCGTCGGCCAGGCTGTGGCCCATGCCGCTGGCCGCCGATGCGCTGAATACGGTCCTGATAGCCGTCGGCAGTTGAAACCGCGACACGTCGTCATCACCGCGCAGCACCAGCCACAGCTCGCTCAGGTGCTCAGCAGCGGCATCAACGCTGGCGGCTAATAGCGGCTGCCCGGAGGGCAACACGGCCTGGCGCTTGTCGGCGCCGAAGCGTTTCGACTGGCCGGCGGCGAGCATCAGCCCGACAACGTTCGACGGTTTCATGCAAGGGACACCACGATTGGGACGCGCCGAGCATATCGCAGCGCGCGTTGGTTGGCCGCTGGCGGCGAGCTTTAGATCGAACGGATCCGCCCCACACCGCTCATAACTTCGAGAGCACTTTCAAGGGCGCGAGCATGCAATCGCTGGACATTCAGGTATGCCGCCAGGCGCGCGCGTGGTTAGCCCAAGGGCGCGGCGTGTGGTTATGCACGGTGCTAAATACCTTTGGCTCGGCGCCACGTGGGCCCGGCGCGATGTTGGTCGCGCTGAGTTCCGGCGAGCTCAAAGGCTCGCTTTCCGGCGGCTGCGTAGAGGAAGACTTTCTCGCGCGATTGTGCGCGGGCGGCTTCGATGCAGTGAACCAAGTGGTGCGCTATGGCGACGGCGGCCTGGCGCCGACACGCGCCCTGCCCTGCGGCGGCGTGCTGGATATTCTGCTCGAACACCTGCCCGCCGATGCCCAGGCCGATGAGCACCTGGCGGCGCTGGAAGGCGCGTTGGAGGGCGGCGAACTGCTCACCCGAGTGGTCACGCTGGGCGGCCAGCAGCGCTATTTGGCCTCGGGCAACATGGGCCAGCCACGGGTGCAACAACTCGGGGTTCAGGTGCATATCCGAGTGGGTGCGGTGCAGCGTTTGCTGCTGGCGGGTTGGTCGCCGGTGGCGGAGTACTGCGCCAGTTTTGCCCTGGCGTTGGGCTTTGAAGTAGTGCTGTGCGAGCCGCGTGCCGAGGTGTTGGAAGGTGTGTCGCTGCCAGGCGTTGAAGTGGTGGAGATGCTGCCCGCGCTGTACATCGCCAACGGCGGCTGCCACCGCGCGACGGCGGTGGTGGCCCTCACGCACGACCCGCGTCTGGACGACCTTACGCTCATGGAAGCGGTGCGCACCGAGGCGTTTTATATCGGCGCCATGGGCTCACAGCGCACCAGTGGCAAGCGGCGCGAGCGGCTGGCGCGCGTGGGCGGCCTGACCGACCCGGCGCTGCAACGGGTGCATGCGCCTATTGGTCTGCACCTGGGCAGCAAGACGCCTGCGGAAATCGCCCTGGCTGTCATGGCCGACATTCTGCGCGTAGCCAACGGCGTGACGGCCGCTCAACTGGCCGCCAGCCTGACGCCGCGCGGGCTTGGGCGTGAGGCGGTGAACGCCTGATGCGTTGACTGCAACTGATCAACCTGAGCGCCCCTGGTTTTCAGCGAGGGGCGTCCCCACCTATAGTTGACGCCCGATGCGGGAAGCGATTCCGGCATTACCCACTTTCGCGTTTCGAGACTAAGCATGAGCCAGGACACGCCCTATATTTTCGACGTCAGCACGGCCAACTTCGACCAGCTGGTGATCCAGAATTCGTTCCACAAGCCGGTGTTGGTGGACTTCTGGGCCGAGTGGTGCGCGCCGTGCAAAGCCTTGATGCCAATGCTGGCGCAGATTGCCGAGGGCTATCGCGGCGAGCTGCTGCTGGCCAAGGTGAACTGCGACCTGGAGCCCGACGTGGTCGCCCGCTTCGGCATTCGCAGCCTGCCGACGGTGGTGCTGTTCAAGAATGGTCAGCCGGTTGATGGCTTTCAAGGTGCGCAGCCGGAATCGGCGATTCGCGCCATTCTCCAGCCCCACGTGGCGGAGCCGGCGCCGCTGGCCGCTGACCCGTTTGAAACCGCACAGGCGCTGTTCGCCGAAGGGCGCATTGGCGATGCGGAAAATCTGCTGCGCGAAATTCTTGCCGCCGACAGCGAAAAGCCAGCCGCGCTGATTCTGTATGCCCGCTGCCTGGCGGAGCGCGGTGAGTTGGACGAAGCGCAAACCGTGCTGGATGCGGTCAAGGGCGACAGCCACAAGCAAGACCTGGCCAGCGCCCGCGCGCAGCTGACGTTCTTGCGCCAAGCCGCCGAACTTCCAGACGCCGCCGCGCTGAAGGCGCGCTTGGCACAGAACGCCGAAGATGATGAGGCGATTTATCAGCTGGCGATTCAGCAACTGGCGCGCCAGCAATACGAGCCGGCACTCGAGGCGCTGATGAAGCTGTTCGTGCGTAATCGCAACTATGGCGATGGCGTGCCGCACAAGACGTTGTTGCAAGTGTTCGACTTGCTGGGCAACGACAATCCGCTGGTCACGCTGTTCCGCCGCAAGCTGTATCAGGCGCTGTATTAACCGTCGCGCCTCAGCCCACCCAGCGATACACCGGCGCGTCTGCGCCGGCTTCCACCGCTACCAGCGCCGAATGCCGCAAGCGCACCAGCAAACGCTTGGCTGCGCTGGCATTGCCGGTTAAGACCTGCAACTCGCCCAGCAATGTGGGGCCATCGATACTGCCGGCGCTGCGCACCAACTCCTGTACTACCAACCATTGTTTGTCGTCTGGCGGGTGGGCCGCTGCCGTCGCGACGGGTTTGGCTTGCTCGGCCACGGGCTGAACGGGCAAATGGGCGGCGAGTTGCGCCCAGTCTTGCGAATCCAGCTCCAGCGTCAGATCGACCGGCCACGCGCCGATTGTTCCTTTGATACGCACCATCCCACGCCCTCCGACAAAAGTGCGGCCATGCTCCCACGGGTGCCGTCGTTCTCCAAGCAGGCTAGGCAAGCGGCAATTTGAGTTATAACATAACATCTCAATTCAGCCGTTTTGCCGGAGTTTCCCTTCATGCGCCGTTTGCTGCTCGCTCTGCCGTTTGCCCTGTTGCCGCTGGCTATCGCTCAAGCCGCAGACAGTCATGATGATCATGTTGAAGAGCACGCCAGCCTCGGCACCCACGAACACGGTGTTGGCCGTTTGAACGCGGCGCTGGATGGCAACACGCTGGAGTTGGAGCTGGAAAACCCGTCGATGAACCTCGTGGGGTTCGAGCACGTTGCCAAAGTGGCCGTGGACCAAGCCACCGTCGCCGCCGCGCGGGCGGATCTGGAAAAACCCCTGAGCCTGTTCGGCCTGCCGGCGGCGGCAAAATGCAGCGTGACCTCCGTGAAGCTGCACAGCCCGTTATTCGGCGACAAGCCAGATGCCGACGACGAAGACCACGACCACGACCACGACCACGACGAGCATGCCGCCGGTGATGGCGATGAACATGAGCACGAACACCACCACAGCGAAATTCACGCCAGCTATCAACTGAACTGCGCCGCCCCGCAAGCCCTGACCAGCCTCGACCTTGCGCCGCTGTTCAAACGCTTCCCCTCGCTGCATCAGGTTCAAGCACAATTGATCGGCCCGAACGGCCAGCAAGGCGCGGAACTCAGCGAAAAAAGCCCACGCCTGAACTTCTGATTCGGCCGCGCTCTAACAGCCAGCGGTCGCCGCCCGCCCCCATGCACATGAGGGCGGGCGGCTTCGATTTCGCCCCACGTCCCTTAAAGATGCCCGCCCATGACAGCGCCTCTTCTGCTCCTTCGTGACCTCGGTTTCGCCTGGCCTGGCCAAGCAGAATTACTCGATATTCCGGCCTTTCACCTCGCCCCCGGTGAAACTTTGTTTCTCAAAGGCCCGAGCGGCAGCGGCAAAACCACGCTGCTGGGTTTGCTCGGCGGTGTGCAGAAACCCAGTCGCGGCAGCATCACGTTATTGGGGCAGGAGCTGACCGAGCTGTCGGCCGGCGCCCGCGATCATTTCCGCGTCGACCACACCGGCTACATCTTTCAGCAATTCAACCTGCTGCCGTTTCTGTCGGTACGCGAAAACGTTGAATTGCCGTGCCACTTTTCCAAACTGCGCACTAAGCGCGCCAAGCAGCGCCACGGCAGCGTGCACCAGGCCGCCGGCGCGCTCTTGGCGCATTTGGGGTTGAAGGATGAACTGCTTGAGCGGCGCGCCGATTCGCTGTCCATCGGGCAGCAACAACGGGTGGCGGCAGCGCGCGCCTTGATCGGCCAACCGGAACTGGTAATTGCCGACGAACCCACCTCCGCACTGGATGCCGATGCCCGCGAGGCGTTCTTGCAGCTGCTGTTTGCCGAATGCCGCGCGGCCGGTTCCAGCCTGTTATTTGTCAGCCACGACCAAAGCCTGGCGCCGTTGTTTGACCGCCACTTGTCCCTGGCTGAACTCAATCGCGCGGCCTCGCCCGCTGCGGAGGTTTGAGATGTATTTGTTCCGCCTCGCCATGGCCAGCCTGGCCAACCGCCGCTTTACCGCCCTGCTCACCGTATTCGCCATCGCCCTGTCGGTGTGCTTGCTGCTAGCCGTTGAGCGCGTGCGCACCGAAGCGCGCGCCAGTTTCGCCAGCACCATCAGCGGCACCGATCTGGTCGTGGGCGCGCGTTCTGGCTCAATCAACTTGCTGCTGTATTCGGTGTTTCGCATCGGCAACGCCACCAACAACATTCGCTGGGACAGCTTCGAACACTTCGCCAACAGCAAACAGGTGAAGTGGGCCATTCCCATGTCGCTCGGCGACTCGCACCGCGGCTACCGCGTGATGGGCACCACCGGCGCGTACTTCGAGCATTACCACTATGGCCGCGGCCAGGCGCTGCAGTTGGCCAGCGGCCGTGCGTTCGACACCGACCCGTTCGAAGTGGTGCTCGGCGCCGAAGTAGCCGAGGCGCTGAAGTACAAACTGGGCGAAAAAATCGTGCTGGCCCATGGCGTGGCCAGCATCAGCCTGGTCAAACACGACGACAAACCGTTCACCGTCGTCGGCATTTTGCAGCGCACCGGCACGCCGGTAGACCGTACCTTGCACATCAGCCTCGGCGGTATGGAAGCGCTGCACATCGACTGGAAAAACGGCGTGCCGGCGCGTGGTGCCGGGCGCATCAGCGCCGACCAGGCGCGCAACATGGACCTCACACCGCAAGCGATCACCGCCTTTATGCTCGGCCTGAACAACAAAATCGCCACGTTCAGCATGCAGCGCGAAATCAATGAATTTCGCGGCGAGCCGCTGCTGGCGATCCTGCCGGGCGTGGCGCTGCAAGAGTTGTGGAGCTTGATGGGCACGGCTGAAAAAGCGTTATTTGTGGTGTCGCTGTTCGTGGTGATTACCGGCCTGATCGGCATGCTCACAGCCATTCTTACCAGCCTGAACGAGCGCCGTCGGGAAATGGCGATTCTCCGTTCAGTCGGTGCGCGGCCTTGGCATATCGCCAGTTTGCTGGTGCTCGAAGCCTTCGCTCTGGCATGCTCCGGCGTCGTGCTCGGCACGCTGTTGCTGTACGTTGGCATCGGCGCTGCGCAAGGCTACGTGCAGGCCAACTACGGCATCTTTCTGCCACTGGCCCTGCCGAGTGCTTATGAATGGACGCTGCTGGGTGGCATTCTCGGCGCCGCGCTGCTGATGGGCGCGATTCCAGCCTGGCGTGCGTACCGACAATCGCTGGCTGATGGCCTGTCCATCCGCGTGTAGCTCAACCCTTGTAACCGTTTAAGGATTCCGACCATGTTGCGCCCGTTCTTCACCGCCCTGCTGCTGGCGCCGCTGCTCACGCTCAGCGCCTGGGCCGCCGATGTGCGCGAACTCACTTGGTCGGAAATGGTGCCGCCCGACGCCCCGGTTGCCACCCAGCCGGCCGCGCCCATGCACGATTTGTCTCAGCTCGCCGATGCACTGGCCGCCGAGCAGGCACCGGCGGCCAAACAGCAATCGCCCGCCGCGCCGGTGGTGCCAGCGCTGGATGGCCAGCAGGTGAAATTGCCGGGCTATATCGTGCCCCTGGAAGTCAGCGAAGAAGGCCGCGTGACCGAGTTTCTGCTGGTGCCCTATTTCGGCGCCTGCATCCATGTGCCGCCACCGCCTTCCAACCAGATCGTGCACGTGACCAGCGAGCTGGGCGTGCTGATGGACGCGCTGTATCAGCCGTTTTGGGTCGAAGGCCCCTTGCAAGTGAAGAACAGCACCAGCGAGCTGGCCGACGCGGGTTACCAGATGGACGCGAGCAAAATCTATCCGTATGAAACACCCGATAGCTGAGTAGGCCTCGTCTCAAAACGCACCCGACAAGGCGTGCATCAATTCATTGTCCCAAATCAAGATAGCCAGCTACGCATCCTTCGATACTGACGCCATTCAAACGTTAGTCACGAAGGAGTACTCCCCATGTCCAAGGCCCTGTTCGCCGCCTCTTTGCTGGCGGTCGCGCTGATCTCCCCGGTAGCTCATGCCTACGAGGCCGGCGACATCATTCTGCGCGCTGGCGCCATTACCGTTGACCCGCACGAAAACAGCGGCCGTATCGATCATTCGGTGCTTGGCAAGGTCGACGGCAGCAAGGCCACCCTCGATAGCAACACGCAGCTGGGCCTGAACTTCGCCTACATGGTTACCCCGCAACTCGGCATCGAATTGCTCGCAGCTACCCCGTTCAGCCACGACGTCGGCGTGAAAGGCATGCCCGGCGCCTTCGCAGGCCTGAACGGCAAACTCGGCAGCCTGAAACATCTGCCGCCCACCTTGAGCCTTGTGTACTACCCGATGGAGAGCAAGTCTGCGTTCCAGCCTTACGTTGGCGCCGGCATCAACTACACCTGGTTTTTCGACGACAAACTCAGCAGCGAAGCCGAAAGCAAAGGCTTCAGTGGTCTGGACATGAAAGATTCGTGGGGCCTGGCAGGCCAAGTCGGTATGGACTACATGCTGACCGACAAAATCATGCTCAACGCCCAAGTGCGCTACATCGACATCGACACCACCGGCACCACCCACCTGGCCGGCGACAAAGTGAAGGTTGATGTCAACGTCGACCCATGGGTTTACATGGTGGGTCTTGGCTACAAGTTCTGATCACCGCAATACGAAAAAAGGCGCCTCGACAGGCGCCTTTTTGTTTGCTGCTGCTTACAGCGCCAGGTTCGGAGTTGCTCTTATATCAAAAGAGATATAGTTTGAGCAGCCTGGCCGCTGTTAGCTACCGCGATTTTTTGTCGGAAGCCTCAGGCGACTAGGGAACAGTGATGAGCGGCAACGCACTGAAGAGAATCGAGTGGATCGGCAGTAGCTTGGAAGATCTTCGGGATTTTCCCCAAACGGCAATAAAGCGAGCTGGCTACCAGTTGCAGGGTTTGCAGGAGGGCATAGAGCCAGACGACTGGAAACCGATGAAGTCTGTGGGGCCGGGCGCGCAAGAGATCCGGATATCATGTGAGGAAGGTGCGTTTCGCGTCTTTTATGTGGTCAACCGGCCGGAAGCGATCTACGTATTGCATGCCTTCCGGAAAACTTCCCAGAAAACGGAAAGGCGCGATATTGAACTAGCCAAGGCCAGATACAAATCGCTGAGGTAGCCGAAGGCCCTCACTCGCTCCTTTTCGACTCCAACGAGTAAGCAGCGGGTTGGCTGGCAAAGACTTATCCATTATTAGAAGCCAAACGAAAAATAGTCCTGCGAGGAAAAGACATGGCAAACGAACACGCCACCAGCGTCTGGGATGCGTTGGTTGATACCCCAGAAGAAGCCGAGAACCTGAGGCTTCGCTCCCAACTGATGAGAGCTATCTCTAGCGTTGTGAAAGGTTGGCAGTTGCCTCAAACGGAAGCGGCTGCTCGGCTGAACGTAACGCAGCCAAGACTGAACGATCTGCTGAAAGGAAAAATCGATAAATTTTCGTTGGATGCCTTAGTAAACATGTTGGCAGGCGCCGACTTGGAACTTGAGGTCAGCATCAGCAACAAGGCCGCTTAGTAGACCGAACGCCAGCCATTTTTAGCGGGCCGCCCTGTCGATGGGCCGCCCCTTTTCCTTGGCCGGAACAGGCAAAAAAAAGCGGCACCGCCAAGGCGATGCCGCTGCTCTTACGGGGAAGAGAATCACGGAGTTGCTACATCCTGCCCGCGCGCTGAATTGCGCGAGCAGGGGTTAGATCACTTCTCGATGATTGCAGTCACACCCTGCCCGCCAGCGGCACAAATCGAAATCAAGCCGCGCCCGCTTTCAGCCACCGAAAGCAGCTTCGCCAAGTTAGCGACGATGCGCCCGCCAGTGGCCGCGAACGGATGGCCGGCCGCCAACGAGCTGCCCTTCACGTTCATTTTGCTGCGATCAATCGAGCCCAACGGCGCGTCCAGGCCGAGGCGGGTTTTGCAGTACTCGGCGTCTTCCCAGGCTTTGAGCGTGCACAGCACCTGCGCGGCAAAGGCTTCGTGAATTTCGTAGTAATCGAAGTCCTGCAAGGTCAGGCCGTTGCGTTTGAGCAGACGTGGCACGGCGTACACCGGCGCCATCAGCAGCCCTTCTTTGCCGTCGACGAAATCCACCGCCGCCGCTTCGCCGTCACGGAAGTACGCAAGAATCGGCAACCCGCGCGCCTTGGCCCACTCCTCGCTGGCCAGCAGCACCACCGAGGCGCCGTCGGTGAGTGGTGTCGAGTTGGCGGCGGTTAGGGTGCCGCGCGGGCCTTTCTCGAATACCGGTTTCAGGGTCGAGAGTTTTTCCAGATTGATGTCGGCGCGCAGGTTCTGGTCGCGGGTCAGGCCCAGGTACGGCGTAAGCAAATCGTCTTGCCAGCCTTCGGCGTACGCGGCGGCCAGCTTCTGGTGACTGGCGACGGCGAGCTGGTCTTGTTCGTCGCGCGGGATCGACCAGGTTTGCGCCATCAGTTCGCAATGTTCGCCCATCGACAGGCCCGTGCGCGGCTCACCATTGCGCGGAATATGCGGCGCCAGGTGATGCGGGCGAATCTGCAGCAGCGCTTTGACTTTCTCGCCCGTGCTCTTGGCGCGGTTGGCTTGCAGCAGAATTTTGCGCAGGCCTTCGTTGACGCCGATCGGCGCATCGGAGGTGGTGTCCACGCCGCCGGCAATCGCGCTATCGATCTGCCCCAAGGCAATTTTGTTGGCCACCAGAATCGCTGCTTCCAGGCCGGTGCCGCAGGCTTGCTGAATGTCATAAGCCGGCGTTTGCGGCGCCAGGCGCGAGCCCAGCACGCACTCGCGGGTCAGGTTGAAGTCGCGCGAATGCTTGAGCACCGCGCCAGCCACCACCTCACCGATGATCTCGCCGTGCAGTTTGTAACGCTCGATCAAACCTTCCAGGGCAGCGGTGAGCATTTCCTGGTTACTGGTGGTGGCGTACACGGTGTTGGAACGGGCGAAGGGAATACGGTTGCCGCCGACAATGGCGACCCGGCGCAGCTGGGTCATGTGAGACTCCTTGAGAAAAACCTGGTCACAAGCTACGCCAAGACTAGCTTGCCCGGACGTTGTCGCATTGGCCGCCTTGCCAGTGCCGCAAGCGGCGCGGTCAATTGCGCGCGCTGTCGGTCTGCGTAGAGTGAGCCTACATTTGATTCTCCTGCTGGAGCTTTCTGCCATGTCTGATCGTTACCTGAACTTCGCCAATTCCCCCACCGGTCGCCGCCTGGTCGGTGCCCTCGGCCTGCCGTCGCCGGTGCGGCTGGAGCGCTGGACGGCCGGGCGCATGCGGCCGGTCGACGGGGCGCTGCTGATCAGTGGCGGCGTGTTGGCCGAAGCCACCAGCACCTTTCTCAACCGTCTCACCGATCAGGCTTTTGCCAGCGAAGACGGCCTGTTCGGCCTGAGCCGCTGGACCGCCGAACACGGCCCCAAGCTCAAAGCGCTGGTGTTCGACGCCAGCGCCATCACCTCGGCCGATGAGTTGAAACAGCTGCGTGCGTTTTTCCAGCCGGCGCTCAAAGGGCTTGATATGTGTCCGCGCGTGGTCGTGCTGGGGCGTGCGCCGGAGTCGCTAAAGGACCCGTTCGCCGCCAGCGCCCAGCGTTCACTCGAAGGTTTCACCCGCTCGCTCGGCAAGGAAGTTCGCCGGGGCGGCAGCGTGCAATTGCTGTATGTGAGCAAGGGCGCCGAAAACCAGTTGGAAGGCGCGCTGCGGTTTTTCCTGTCGCCTAAAAGCGCTTACGTCTCCGGGCAAGTGGTGCGCCTGAATGCCAACAGCGCTCAGGTGAACGACTGGAGCCGCCCGCTCGGCGGCAAAACGGCTTTGGTGACCGGCGCCAGCCGTGGCATTGGCGCCTCCATCGCAGAAACCTTGGCCCGCGACGGCGCCAGCGTGCTGTTGCTGGATGTGCCAGCCATGAAAGAAGCGCTCGACGCCCTCGCTGCCCGCCTCGGTGGGCGCAGCGTGGCGCTGGATATCTGCGCGCCGGACGCCGCCGAACACTTGCTCGCGGCCTTGCCCGATGGTGTCGATATCGTCGTGCACAACGCCGGCATTACCCGCGATAAAACCCTCGCAAAAATGAGCGACGCGTTCTGGGATTCGGTCATCGACGTTAACCTGCGCGCCCCGGAAATTCTCACCAAAGCCCTGCTTGATGGCGGCAAGCTCAACGACAACGGCCGCGTCGTGCTGCTCGCCTCCATCAGCGGCATCGCCGGCAACATGGGCCAGAGCAACTATGCAGTGAGCAAGGCTGGGCTAATCGGTTTGGCGGCGGCCTGGGCGCCGGCTCTGGCCAAGCGCGGCATCAGCATCAACGCCGTGGCGCCGGGCTTTATCGAAACGCAGATGACCGCGGCCATTCCGCTGACCATTCGCGAAGCCGGGCGGCGTATGAACTCGATGGGCCAAGGCGGCTTGCCGCAGGATGTCGCCGAGGCCGTGGCCTGGTTTGCCCAGCCCACCAGCGGCGGCGTAAGTGGGCAGGTGCTGCGCGTGTGCGGGCAGAGTTTGCTCGGCGCGTGACCTGGCAGGATCAGGACTTGCCGCGCTTTCTGAACTCAACGGGGGTTTCGCCAACCCAGCGTTTGAAGGCGCGGTAGAAGGTGCTGGGTTCGGAAAAACCGGTGCGTTCGACGATCACTTCGATGCGCTCGTCAGTCTTGAGCAGCAGCTCTTTTGCCAGCCGGCAGCGGTAGTCGGTCACCAGGTCGTTAAAGCGCACGCCGGCCATGGCCAGGCGTTCGCGCAGGCGGCGCGGCGGCATATTCAGGCGGCCGGCCACTTGCTCAAGCGTGGCGCCGCTGTCGACCAGCAACTCGCCGATCAACTCGCGCACCTGGCGCACCAAATCCAGCCGCTCCACTTCGGCCAACTGCCGGCGCGCCAGCGACTCGTGCATACGCAGCAGTTCGGGCGCAGCGTGGCGGGATGCGTGGTTCAGCAAGTCGGCATCAAATTGCAGCGCGTAGCGGTCGGCGCCCAATTGCGCCGGGCAACCGTACACCTCGAGGTAACGGCTGGGCGCGGCGCCTTCGCTGTGGATAAGTTGCACCAGGCGCGGCTTGAACTGGCCTTCGGTAAGCGCGGCAAACAGGCGGATCACCGCGCCGGCGAGCATTTCGGGGAAGTGCCGGGGCACGCCGGCCGGCATGCCCAGCTCCAGCGTCGCGAGGTCGCCGTCAACGTCCAGGCGTGCGTTAAGGGTGTCCGAGAGTAAGCGCACGTAGCGCAAGGCGTGGCGCAGGCCGTCGCCGAAGGTTTCGCTGGAGAGAAACAGGTATTCCAGCAACAGACCGTGGAAGGCAGGCAGGTGCTGGGCCAGGTACAGGCCGACATCGTCTTCGCCACATTCTTCGCTGGCGGCTTTCCAGAACAACGCCTGCGCCGAATGGGGAAAGCGCCCGGCAGGCAAACCACCAGGCGGCAACCCGACCCGCGCCAGCACCCGATCAGGATCGGTTCCGCTGGCCCGCAGGGCGTCGATCACCGGGCGCATCAGCGCCACATCGTCGGTCAGATCACGCGTCATTTTAGGATTCTTATAGGTTCGTGAGGCGCGGCCATCTTAGGCAGTTTTGCCCCGCAGGCTCAAGGCCGCACATTTGCCGATTGGCTGGCCTGCCGGCTGCTCGGGCCGAGCGGCCAATGTGGCACGGCGTTGGCAGTCTAAGCTGCTGGCATTCGCGGTTTTTGTGAAAATCAGGAGGATGCTTATGACCACCACGTGGCTCGACCTACCCGCCACCCCAGCCCTGCCGGGCTTGTTCGCGCGTGCCGCCGTGCGTCGGGGCGTGCGTGGGCAGACCTTGCCGGACCTGGGTTTGCGCTGCGCCGTAAACGTGGAGGCGAAGAAACTTGGGCGGTATCGCCAGCTCTGCGGCCTCAACGACGACGGCCATTTGCCGCCCGTTTATCCACACATCCTGGCGTTTCCCTTGCAAATGCAGCTGCTGACCGACAGCAGCTTTCCGTTTCCCTTGCTCGGCCTGGTGCATCTGGAAAACCGCATCCGTGGCGTGCGGCCTTTGGGCGGCATGGGGCCGTTTATTGCCAGCGTGCATGTAGAAAATCTGCAGCCACACGAAAAAGGCGCCGTGTTCAGCCTGGTCACTCGCCTGGAAGACCAGCTCGGCCTGCTGTGGGAAGGCGACAGCCGCATCCTCTGCCGTGGGGTAAAACTGTCGGGGCAGCCGGCTGAACGCAGCGAAGAAATTACCTTGCCGTTGGAAGACATTGCCCACTGGCAAGCGCCCGCCGACATCGGCCGCCGCTACGCCGCCGTGGCGGGCGATTACAACCCGATTCACCTGTCAGCCCTGAGCGCCAAGCTGTTCGGCTTCCCGCGCGCCATCGCACATGGCTTATGGAACAAGGGGCGCGCCCTGGCCGCGCTCGGCGAGCGTTTGCCGGCCTCCGGCTATGTGGTGGATGTGCGCTTTCAAAACCAGTGCTGCTGCCCAGCGCCGTCACCCTGCAAGCGAGCAACCCGGCCAGCAGCGGCCAGTTCAAGCTGGTGGGCAACCACGACGTGCCGCACATGAGCGGTAGCTGGCGACTGATCTAGCCCCATGAAACAATGCGGCCCTTCTGCCCGGAGCGCCGCATGAACCTCGACGAACTCACCACCCGCCTGCACGCCATTCGTGACGCCAACGACTGGCGCGGTTTCCACAGCCCGAAAAACCTGGCCATGGCCGCCAGTGTGGAAATGGCGGAACTGGTGGAAATTTTTCAATGGTTAAGCGAGGACGAGTCGCGCCAGCTTCCGGCTGAAAAACTCGCTCATGCCGGCCAGGAAATCGGCGACGTCGTGCTGTATCTGCTGCTGATGTGCAGCGAACTCGGCCTCGATATGAACGAGGTGGTGCGCGCCAAGCTTGCCGACAACGAACGGCGGTTCGCCAAATGAGTGATCGCCATTTCGACGAACTGGCCACCCGCTTCGCCGAGAAAATTTATGGCGGCGCGAAAGGGGCCATTCGCCTGGCCGTGCTCCAGGCTGACCTGGCCGAAGCGCTGCCCGACCGCCCGTTGCGTGTTCTGGATATCGGCGCCGGGCTTGGCCATATGTCGTTGTGGCTGGCTGAACGGGGCCACCACGTAACCGTGACCGAACCGGCAGAACCGATGCTGCAAGGCGCCCGCGAACGCTTCGCCGCAGCGGGTGTACCGGCCGAATTCATCCAGGCGCCATGGCAAGACTTGCTCGGTCAACTCACCGACCGCTACGACCTCGTGGTGTGCCACGCCGTGTTGGAGTGGCTCGCCGAGCCCCATGCCATTCTGCCGGTGCTGCACCAGCTCACGGCGCCGGGCGGCTGGCTGTCGCTGGCCTTCTACAACAAAGACGCGTTGATCTACCGCAACTTGCTCAAAGGCCATTTCCGCAAATTGCGCAAAGAAGAATTCGCCGGCGAGAAACAAAGCCTCACGCCGCAGATGCCGCTGGACCCACGCGAACTGGCGACGCAACTCGCCACGGCTTGGCGAGTCGAAAGCCAGAGCGGCGTGCGGGGTTTTCACGACTACATGCCCAGCGACTTTCAGCACAAAGCGCAGTTGCTCGACCTGCTGGAAATGGAACTGGCTCACCGTCGCCATCCAAGTTTCATGGGCCTCGGCCGCTACCTGCATTGGATTTGCCGCCCGCTGTAACGAGGCGGCGCTGCCGTAAAAAATGAGGAGCGCATGATGAACTGCCGTTTGCTTCTGCTGACCTGCTGCCTGGGCCTGGCGGCTTGCCAAAGCCAAAACCCCTACACCGCCACGTCCAACCCCCTGCCCCCGGCGCCTGCAGCGGCGCAAACCCTCGACCTGAGTGCTTATCCAGCGGCACCTCGTGATTACGGGCGCTACCAAACGTGGGCATGGGAGAACGGGCGCTTGCCCGGCGGTACGGCTGGCGCCACGCCGGAGCAAATGGCCGACATTCTCAGCAATAGCCTGGACCAACGCGGCCTGCGTCCGGCTCGCCAGGGCGCCGCGGCCGATGTGCAAGTGCGCGCAGACGTACGTGTCGAGCGGCGTCTGCGCCAGGAGCGCGACGACTACGGCTCGTATTACGGGCGCGGGCCCTATGGCAACAATTACGGCGGTGTGTATGGCAGCGTTCCGGTCATGCGCACTTACGAAGAAGAGGTGCAGGTGGTGCGCATCGAGCTGATCGATGCGCGCAACCACCAAAGCATCTGGAATGGCAGCGCCGAAACCGCCCACCGTGGCAGCCAGAGCGAGCGCGTAGACGCGTTGCGCTCAGCCGTGAACAAAGCCCTCAGCGCGTATCCGCCTCGCTGAGTCATCACTACACTTCAGCGCAGCACCCGCGCTTTGAAGGGAGATTTGCCATGAAACGACTGCTGGTCATTCCCCTGCTTCTGCTGTTGGCCGCTTGCCAGAACGCCCAGCTCAATCAGGATTTCGACAAGAACCGCGACTTCGCCGCGTACCGCACCTTCACCTGGAAAGAGCCGGCCTTGCAGTACAGCCCGGATGATCCACGGATTAAAAGCGACCTCACTGAACAGCGCATTCGTGCGGCCGTCAGCGAGCAGCTCGATCAGCGCGGTGTGCGCTTGGCCCCGGCCGGCGGCAAAGGCGACGTGACCGTGCAAGCGTGGTTGATTGTCGAAAACCGTACCGACCAGGTCAGCACCAGCTATGGCGGCGCCTGGGGCGGTTATTGGAATGGTTACTGGGGCGGCCCGGGATATACCGAAACCCGCAACGTCGACTACAAAGTCGGCACCGTGCAGGTTGATTTATTCGATGCCAAAGATGGCAAATTGGTGTGGCGCGGCAGCGCCGAGCAGATCGTGCGCAACAACCAAACCACACCGGTTGAGCGTGAGGCGGCGATTCGCGACACCGTGGCGAAAATCCTAAGCCAGTATCCGCCGCACTGACTTCAGCCGCGTTGTTCTTGATCTAAAAGCATCGCGGCTAAAGCCGCTCCTACAGGACCGAGCTCATGCGCCGCAGTCTCCGAGCTAGCAACCACACTGTGGGAGCGGCTTCAGCCGCGATGCTCTTGATCGATCTTAAAAGCATCGCGGCTAATCGGAATGCCGCCCAGCCGCTCCTACAGGGTCTTGCGCTGGCCGTTACTGTTCGCCAGTACGCTCACGCTCCATCGCTTCACCACTGGCGCGGCGCTGGTCTTCCAGCGTGCCGCCTGTGTTGGTCCCGCTGCCAGTGCCGGTGCCAATGCTGCCCGAACCCTGGTTGTTCATCTGGCCGCCATTCATGTTGCCGTTGGTGCCATTGGTATTGGTGTCGGCGCCGTTGTTGATGGTGCCGCTGCTGTTGGTGTTGTTGTTGTAGCCGTTGCTGTTGAAGCCATTGGTGTTCGAGCCGTTAGTGGTGGCGCCGCCGCTGTTCACGCCGTTGCCTGTGTTACCGGCGCCAGTTCCGCCTTGGCTCGCAGCCCCACCAGGGTTCGCGCCTTGGACCGCACGACCGGGCGCGCCACCATCCAAGGCAAAGCTTGAGGCGCTCGCGCTCAAGGCCAGTACAAATGCCGCGCCCAACAAGGCCGGCTTGCGATTGAATCGGTTCATCTGTCACTCCCTGAGCCGCAGGCTCATTGTCTGATGTACTCACGTTGGGCCGCTGCGCTACGCAGGAAGTGCAAGGTGTTTGACGAATGGTCGCTACGCGCACAGCGCAAAGCTGGCTAAGTGATAGCGTTTTGATATTTTTTTCACCGGCGAAGCACTATGCTCCGTGAATGCAGATTCCTGTGATCACAAAAAATGACCGACGCTGAATTACCGCGTTCACCCCAGGCCTTCGCCCTTTGGCGTGAAGTTCGAGACACTTGCGTGCGCACGCGCCTTGGCGGCATCTATTACCTACTGGCCTGGCTCCTGACGTGGCTGTTCAGCGCCGCGCCAGGTTCTCTGCTGATCACCGGTATCGCCGGCAGCCTGCTGTTCGCCGGGCTGATGACCGCACGTTTACTGCATACGCCGCCGCACGCTCACAGTCAGGAACAGCTGCAACGCTGGCTCGACCGCCACTGGGGCTTGGTGCTGCTGACCGCGTTGTGCTGGGGCCAAGCCCATGCCTGGGCGCTGTATAGCGACGCTTTCGCCGATTCGGCCATGATCGCCACCCTCAGCACCGTGGCCTTCAGCACGGCGATGACCTTCAATTTCGCCATGCGCAAGAAGCGCGCGTTCATCGCCATTCTGCTGCTGTATGTGCCCGGCCTGGCCGTAATGGCGCTGGACTGGCGCGACGGCCACACGCAGCTTGTCACCCTCGTGTTCTACCTCAGCTACCTGCTGCTAGCGCTGAACCGCAGCCACCGCGAGTACCTCGGCACGCTGAATTTGGAGCTGCGCCTGCTGCAGCAACAGGCCACGCTCGACCAACTGAGCCGCACCGATACGCTGACGCAGCTGGGCAACCGCTACCAATTCAACAGCCTGTTCCAGAACATGGTGGCCACCGCCAAGCGCACCGGCGAACCGCTGGCGCTGGTGCTGCTGGATATCGACTTTTTCAAGAAAGTGAACGACCAGCGCGGCCATTCCGGCGGCGATGCCTGCCTCAGTGAATTCGCCCAGCGTATGCGCCAGGTGTTTCGCCGTGACAGCGACGCGCTGTTGCGTTTGGGCGGTGAAGAGTTTGGCGTGCTGATGCCCAACACCTCGCTGGAACAGGCGCAAGCATTGGCCGAGCAGTTCCGCCAAGACCTGGCCAGCAATGGCATAGACCTACAGGGTGAGCACCTGCCGCTGACCACCAGCGTTGGCGTCGGCCGCTTCGATGCGAAACGCGACCACGACGCCGAGCATTTCTTCCAGCGCGTCGACCGCGCGCTCTACCAAGCCAAAGCCAATGGCCGCGACCGCCTGGAAGTGGCGGCTACGGCTTAAGGCCGCTCGATGCCGTGCTTGTGCAACTTGCGGTACAGCGTGTTACGGCTGATGCCCAATTGCTCGGCCGTGCGGCTCATGTGCCAGTGCTGCTGATTGAGCGTCGCCAGCAAGGTGCTGCGCTCGGCGGCGTTCAGCGGCGCCTCGGTCTGCAGGGTCGCCGGTCGTTGCCGCTGGCGCAGCTCAGCCGGTAACTCACTGAGGCTGATGCGCTCGCCCTCACACAAGGCCACCAGCGTGCGCAGCACATTGCGCAGCTGCCGAACGTTGCCGGGCCAGGCGTAATCGAGCAGCGCCTGGCGGGCGTCGGCGTCCAAACGCAGCGCAGCGCCTTGGCTTTCTTCGGCGAGTAAATGCGCCAGCAATTGCTCGCGGTCGCTGCGCTCGCGCAACGGCGGCAACGTCAGCACCAGGCCGTTGAGGCGGTAGTACAAGTCTTCGCGAAAACTGCCATTGGCCACGTGCTCGCCCAGCTCGCGGTGCGTGGCGCTTATTACGCGAACGTTCACCGCCTGCGCCGTGCCGCCGATGGGCACTACTTCGCGCTCTTCCAGTACCCGCAACAGGCGGGTTTGCATGGCCAGCGGCATGTCGCCGATTTCGTCGAGAAACAGGGTTCCGCCGTCAGCCTGTTGCAGCTTGCCGCTCATGCCTTCCTTGCGCGCGCCGGTAAAACTGCCGCCGCGATACCCAAACAGCTCGCTCTCGATCAGGCTCTCCGGAATCGCCGCGCAGTTGAGCGCGACAAACGCCTTGCCAACACGCGAACTGGCCTGGTGAATGGCTTTGGCGAACGCTTCTTTGCCGGTGCCGGTTTCGCCGTTGATTAGCAGCGGCACGTCGCGCTCGTAAACGCGCAAGGCGCGACGAAACTCGCGCTGCAAGGCCACATCGGCGACGCACAAGCTGGCAGGAATGTCGGCCGGCAATTGCTTGCTGGCCAAGCGGCTGATCGACGGGCTGAGGGCGCTCGGTTGGCTGCGCGCCACCCCGCGTAGTTGGGCGAACAAGGCGCGGCCATTGTGGGTGCGCAGCGGCCAACTGCTGGCAAGGTTGGCGCGGCCTAGCAACTCGTCCAGCCGGCAATCAAAAAAGCCTTCCAGCGGTTTGCCGATCAGGTTGACGCGCGTGTCGCCGAGCAGGTTCATGGCGCTCTGGTTCACCGCGCTGATCCGCCCGTCACCATCGAACGCCAGCAGGCCTTCGCTGAACAACCCCACGTATTCAGCCTGCACATGAAAGCGCAGCAAATACTGGCCCTCAAAGCGCCGCAGGAAATAGCAGCTCTCGATCATCTTGGCCGACAGGTTGACCAACGCCATGGTGTGAAACTGGCTCTGGCGCGAAACGTCTGCGCGCGCCGACGACACGTCCAGCACGGCGAGCAAATCGCCCTGGCAGTCGAACACCGGACTGGCCGAGCAGGTGAGCCCGGTGTGCTGCCCGCGAAAGTGTTCGTCCTGGTGAATAGTCAGCGCCTGGCGTTCGATCAGGCAGGTGCCGATGCCGTTGGTGCCCTCGCAGGCTTCGCTCCAGTCGGCGCCCAGCCACAGGCCGGCGCGCTCGAAGCTTTTGCGCTCAGAGTTGCCGGTCACGCTGTTAAGAATGACGCCGCGCGCATCGGTGAGCAGCACGGCATGACCGGCGCCGGCCAGTTGCTGATAGAGGCTGGTCATCTCGCCGCTGGCAATCTCCAGCACCTGCTGCAACCGCTCGCGACGTTCCAGCACGCGCGCATGTTCCAGCACGGTGGGCGCCATGGTTTGGCCGGGATCGAGGTGATGGTCCTGCAGACAGCGCAGCCACGAGCGGGCGATGGACGGGTCGGCGGCCGGCCCGTCGAATTGGGCTTTGCCTTGGGCCAGCGTCATCACCTGTTGGGTGTGACGGTTGAATTGACTCTGCATTGTTATTGTTCTCCGCAGTGTGCGCTTGGCTGGTTATCGAGCGGTTTGCCGTTTCGAGCGCCAAGGCCGCGCTGAGCATAGCCTGCCCGCCGCGCGGCGGCTGTACCAAGAATGGGACAAACTGTCACCGCCGCTGTTGCATATCCGCCCGCTCATTAACCAATCGCGCCAAAGCCCCGGCGCAGAGCGGCCGCCAATCCGCTGTCAGCCGCCATTCGGGCGTTTTCAATGAGGCCTGGCTCAGGGCTTGCTCTACGCTTAACCCAGCGCAATCGAACGCGCTTCCTAAAAGCACAAAAAAGCCAGGAGAACTTCACCATGCAATACGCACATCCGGGCACCAGCGGCGCCATCGTTTCCTTCAAGAGCCGCTACGGCAACTACATCAACGGTGAGTTCGTGGCCCCGGTAAAAGGCCAGTACTTCACCAACACCTCGCCGGTTAACGGCAAGCCTATCGCCGAATTCCCCCGCTCCACTGCCGAAGACATCGACAAAGCCCTCGACGCCGCCCACGCCGCCGCAGACGCCTGGGGCAAAACCTCGGCGCAAGACCGCGCGCTGGTGTTGCTGAAAATCGCCGACCGCATCGAAGCCAACCTCGAAGTGCTGGCCGTCACCGAAACCTGGGACAACGGCAAAGCTGTGCGCGAAACCCTGAACGCTGACATTCCATTGGCTGCCGACCATTTCCGCTACTTCGCCGGCTGCCTGCGCGCGCAGGAAGGTTCGGCGGCAGAAATCACCGAACACACTGTGGCGTACCACATTCACGAACCGCTGGGCGTGGTCGGGCAGATCATTCCGTGGAACTTCCCCCTGCTGATGGCCGCCTGGAAACTCGCCCCGGCACTCGCCGCAGGCAACTGCGTGGTGCTCAAGCCCGCCGAGCAAACCCCGCTGGGCATTTGCGTGCTGCTGGAACTGGTTGGCGACTTGCTGCCACCGGGCGTGCTCAACGTGGTGCAAGGCTTCGGCAAGGAAGCGGGCGAGGCGCTGGCCACCAGCAAACGCATCGCCAAAATCGCCTTTACCGGCTCGACGCCCGTGGGTTCGCACATCATGAAATGCGCGGCGGAAAACATTATTCCGAGCACCGTGGAGCTGGGCGGCAAGAGCCCGAATATCTTCTTCGAAGACATCATGCAGGCCGAGCCGAGCTTTATCGAAAAGGCCGCTGAAGGCTTGGTGCTGGCGTTCTTCAACCAGGGCGAAGTGTGCACCTGCCCGTCGCGCGCACTGGTGCAGGAGTCGATCTATCCGGCGTTCATGCAGGAAGTGATGAAGAAGATCAGCCAGATCAAACGTGGCGACCCGCTGGACACCGACACCATGGTCGGCGCCCAGGCCTCGGAGCAGCAATTCGACAAGATTCTTTCGTACCTGGAAATCGCCAAAAGCGAAGGGGCAGAGCTGCTGACCGGCGGCAAGGTGGAGCAACTGTCGGGCGACTTGTCGTCGGGCTATTACATCCAGCCGACCCTGCTCAAGGGCAACAACAAAATGCGCGTGTTCCAGGAAGAAATCTTTGGCCCGGTGGTGAGTGTTACCACCTTCAAAGATGAAGCCGAAGCGCTGGCGATTGCCAACGACACTGAGTTCGGCCTGGGTGCGGGCTTGTGGACGCGCGACATCAACCGCGCGTACCGCGTGGGCCGCGCCATCAAGGCTGGGCGCGTGTGGACCAACTGCTACCACCTGTATCCGGCGCATGCGGCATTTGGCGGCTACAAGAAATCCGGCGTGGGGCGCGAGACGCACAAGATGATGTTGGACCACTACCAGCAGACCAAGAATTTGCTGGTGAGCTACGACATTAATCCGCTGGGGTTTTTCTAAGAGGCTGAACGGCCCCTCACCCCAGCCCCTCTCCCGCAAGCGGGCGAGGGGAGCCAGTTCGCGTTTTGCCTGTAAACACCGATCTGCTCCCTCTCCCGCTCGCGGGAGAGGGTTGGGGTGAGGGTGCTTTTGCTGCACCATTTCCGCGCCCCACCACCCCTGCCTAAACCACCGACCCACCAGTCACTTCCACGCAAAAACCAAAAACGACCCACACCCTTTCCAAACGCGACCTTTTCCCACCGCGCCGCAACATTTTGTTGCGCCTGGCATGGCCGTTGCGTGATGGCACCTGTCTTTCTGAACGGTTCACCACTCAGGGCGGGTCCATACATGACTACAACAACACAACTAAAACCCACGCTTGGCACCCTGCATTTATGGGGCATTGCCGTAGGCCTGGTGATTTCTGGCGAGTACTTTGGCTGGAGCTATGGCTGGGGCACCGCTGGCACGTTGGGCTTTCTCGTCACCGCGTTGATGGTGGCGGCGATGTACACCTGTTTTATCTTCAGCTTCACCGAACTGACCACCGCCATTCCCCACGCCGGCGGCCCGTTCGCGTACAGCCGTCGTGCCTTCGGCGAGAAGGCGGGCTTGATTGCCGGCCTGGCCACGCTGATCGAGTTCGTGTTCGCGCCACCAGCTATCGCCATGGCCATCGGTGCTTACCTGAACGTGCAGTTCCCGGCGCTGGACCCCAAGCACGCGGCCGTCGGCGCGTACTTTGTGTTTATGACCTTGAACATTCTCGGCGTGCGCATCGCCGCCACCTTCGAGCTGGTGGTCACCGTGCTCGCCGTGGCTGAACTGCTGGTGTTTATGGGCGTTGTGGCGCCGGGCTTCAGCTTCAGTAACTTCGTGCTCAACGGCTGGTCTGGCCAGAACGAGTTCAGCGCGGCGTCGATTTCCGGCATCTTCGCGGCCATTCCGTTTGCCATCTGGTTCTTCCTGGCCATCGAAGGCGCGGCCATGGCGGCTGAGGAAGCGAAAGACCCGAAACGCACCATCCCTAAAGCCTATATCAGCGGCATTCTGACCCTGGTGTTCCTGGCCGTGGGCGTGATGATCATGGCCGGTGGCGTAGGCGACTGGACCAAGCTGTCCGGCATCAACGACCCGCTGCCTCAAGCGATGAAAGCCGTGGTCGGGGAAAACTCGGGCTGGATGCACATGCTGGTGTGGATCGGTCTGTTCGGCCTGGTGGCGAGCTTCCACGGCATTATTCTCGGATACTCCCGTCAGTTCTTCGCCCTGGCCCGCGCTGGCTACTTGCCGAAAGGCTTGGCGAAACTGTCGCGCTTCCAGACACCGCACCGCGCCATCATCGTCGGCGGCCTGGTGGGCATCGCCGCCATCTACAGCGACGGCCTGATTAACCTCCAGGGCATGAGCCTGACTGCCGCGATGATCACCATGTCGGTGTTCGGCGCCATCGTGATGTACATCATCAGCATGCTCAGCCTGTTCAAGCTGCGTAAATCCGAGCCGAACCTGGAGCGCACCTTCCGCGCGCCGGGCTATCCGATCATCCCAGGCATTGCCCTGGCGCTGGCATTGGTGTGTCTGGTGGCGATGGCCTACTTCAACCCCACCATTGGCTTGATCTTCCTGGGCTTCATGGCGGTGGGCTTTGTGTACTTCCTGTTGACCGCTACCCAGCGCGCCAACGCGCCAGCAGAACGCCATGCTCAACGGCGCCTGATCGCGGTCGTTATCCATTGTCTGACCTGGGCCCGCATTGCGGGCCGATTCTTTGCAGCGCTCTTCGAAGCACGAAAAGTGAATCAAGACTCCATCTGCGATGCTCTGACCGACTAAGGTTTCAGAATAAAGAACATGGCAAATGGGCTTTTGCAGCCACAAGAAGGAGTGCCTATGGCCAGTTTTTCCCACGCAGTGGGCAACGAAACCTATCGGTTCGACAGCCTCAAGGAAGTGATGGCCAAGGCCAGCCCGGCGCGCTCGGGTGATTACCTGGCGGAGGTCGCCGCCAGCAACGACGGCGAGCGCGTCGCCGCGCAAATGGCCCTGGCGGATATCCCGCTCAAACACTTTCTCGATGAAGCGCTGATTCCCTATGAACAGGACGAAGTCACCCGCCTGATCATCGACACCCACGACGCCCTCGCCTTCGCCCCGGTCAGCCACCTGACCGTGGGCGGCTTCCGCGACTGGTTGCTGAGCGACCACGCCAACGAGAACAGCCTGCGCGCCCTGGCGCCGGGGCTGACGCCAGAGATGGCGGCGGCGGTGTCGAAAATCATGCGTGTGCAGGATTTGGTGCTGGTGGCGCAGAAGATCCGCGTGGTCACGCAATTTCGCGGCACGCTGGGTTTGCAGGGGCGTTTGTCCACCCGCTTGCAGCCGAACCACCCCACTGACGAGCCCGCCGGCATTGCCGCGAGCATTCTCGACGGCCTGCTCTACGGCAACGGCGACGCCATGATCGGCATCAACCCGGCCACCGACAGCATCGCTTCGATCTGCGCCATGTTGGAAATGCTCGACGCCATTATTCAGCGCTACGAAATTCCCACCCAGGCCTGCGTGCTCACCCACGTCACCACCTCGATTGCCGCCATCGAACGCGGCGTACCGCTGGACCTGGTGTTCCAGTCCATTGCCGGCACCGAAGCGGCCAACGCCAGTTTCGGCATCAGCCTGAACGTGCTGCAAGAAGGTTACGAAGCGGGGCTGAGCCTCAAGCGCGGCACGCTGGGCAATAACCTGATGTATTTCGAAACCGGCCAGGGCAGCGCGCTGTCGGCCAACGCGCACCACGGCGTTGACCAACAAACCTGCGAAGCCCGCGCCTACGCGGTGGCGCGGCATTTCAAGCCGTTTCTGGTCAACACCGTGGTCGGCTTTATCGGCCCGGAGTACCTGTACAACGGCAAGCAGATCATTCGCGCCGGGCTGGAAGATCACTTCTGCGGCAAGTTGCTGGGCGTGCCGATGGGTTGCGACATTTGTTACACCAACCACGCCGAAGCCGATCAGGACGACATGGACACGCTGCTGACCTTGCTCGGCGTGGCGGGCATCAACTTCATCATGGGCATTCCGGGCTCGGACGACATCATGCTCAATTACCAGACCACCTCGTTTCACGACGCGCTCTATGCCCGGCAAACCCTGGGCCTGCGCCCGGCGCCGGAGTTCGAGGCCTGGCTGCAACGCATGGGCATCTTCACCCAGGCCGATGGCCGCGTGCGCTTCGGCGAACAGCTGCCGCCCGCGTTTCGCCAAGCGTTGGCGCAGTTGAGTTAATTTCCGCCCCACCTGTGGGAGAGGCTTCAGCCTTGATGTTTGTGCTTTAAGAGCATCGAGGCTGAAGCCTCTCCTACAGGTCAAGTAAGGACGAATGATGGAAAACGACCCCACCGTCACCGGCAGCATCGAAAACCCCTGGCAGGAGCTACGCCGCCTTACGCCTGCGCGCATCGCCTTGGGCCGCGCCGGCACCAGCCTGCCAACCCGTGCGCAACTCGATTTCCAATTCGCCCACGCCCAGGCGCGCGATGCCGTGCACCTGCCGTTCGACCACGCCGTCCTCAGCGCGCAACTGGCCGAACGTGGGCGCGACACGCTGCTGCTGTACAGCGCCGCCGCCGACCGCCACAGTTACCTGCAACGGCCAGACCTGGGCCGCAAGCTCAACGAGGAATCGGCGCAAGCCTTGCGCGACTATGCCCAGGCCAACCCCGGCGGCGTTGACCTGGCAATCGTGATCGCCGATGGCCTCTCCGCCTTGGCGGTGCATCGCCACAGCCTGCCGTTTTTGCAGCGTTTTGAAGAACAGGCGGCGGCCGATAACTGGAGCCTGTCGCCGGTGGTGCTGGTGGAACAGGGACGCGTGGCGGTGGCCGACGAAGTGGGGCAGCTGCTGGGCGCCAAGATGGTGGTGATCCTAATCGGCGAACGGCCGGGGTTGAGCTCGCCCGACAGCCTGGGCCTGTATTTCACCTATGCGCCCAAGGTCGGCTTAACCGACGCGTACCGCAATTGCATTTCCAATGTGCGCCTCGAAGGCCTGAGTTATGGCATGGCGGCTCATCGCCTGCTGTACTTGATGCGTGAGGCGTGTCGGCGGCAATTGTCTGGCGTGCACCTTAAGGACGAAGCCGAAGTGCATAGCCTGGATTCGGAAAGCCCTCAGGACATGCGCCACAACTTCTTACTCGACGCACCGAAGTCATAACCGCCACCGTCAGATTCAAACGCTTGCTTGGATTGCGCTTTCTAGCCACCACAGGCAGCATCTCGGCAACCCTGGCCGTGCCCCGCGCCGCCAGCGCAGCCCTTATTCATTGCAGTCGAGGCCACCATGCGCATTGTCCAAGCCACTCTGGAACACCTGGATCTGTTGACGCCGCTGTTCGTCAAATACCGCGAGTTCTATGGTGAGCTGCCGTTCCCGGACTCCTCGCGCAAATTTCTGGAAGTGCGCCTGCGCCGTAAAGAGTCGGTGATTTACCTGGCCCTAGCGGACGACGAAGACAAGCTGATGGGCTTTTGCCAGCTGTACCCGAGCTATTCCTCGCTGTCGCTCAAACGTGTGTGGATTCTCAACGACATCTATGTGGCCGAAGACGCGCGCCGGCAGTTGGTGGCGGATCGTCTGCTGCAAACGGCGAAGAAAATGGCCAAGGAAACCAACGCCGTGCGCATGCGCGTGTCCACCAGCAGCAACAACGAGGTGGCGCAGAAGGTGTACGAGTCCATCGGTTTTCGCGAAGACAGCCAATTCAAAAACTACGTGCTGCCCATCAACAGCGACTGACTTAAACCGTTCATACGGCCGCGCTAGGCTCAAGCGCGGCGTCAAGCGTGGGCGCTGCAATGTGGGGCGCACCAACGCAGGGCAGTGAATTAGGCGGGTTGGCCATCGGTCGTTTCGACAGACATCTGTTGCAACAATCTGCAGCGCGACCCCCAGACCTTGCTCTTATAATGCCGACCGACCTACCGGCTATCGAACGCCAGTGCTCTTTTCCCTCAGCGCAATAGGCGTCATATGGAATTCAACCCGATTGATCTGATTCTGCACCTGGACAATTACTTGGCCGTGCTGGTGGCCAACTATGGCGTGTGGATTTACGCCATTTTGTTCCTGGTTATTTTTTGCGAAACCGGCCTGGTGGTGATGCCGTTTCTGCCAGGCGACTCGCTGCTGTTTATTGCCGGCGCCATGTGCGCCACCGGCAGCATGGACCCCGTGCTACTCGCCGGCCTGCTGATGTTTGCCGCCGTGCTCGGCGATAGCACCAACTATGTGATCGGGCGAAACGTCGGGGAACGGCTGTTCAGCAACCCCAAATCGAAAATCTTCCGCCGCGACTACCTGCAACGCACCCACGACTTCTACGACCGCCACGGCGGCAAAACCGTAACCCTGGCGCGCTTCCTGCCCATCGTCCGTACCTTCGCGCCTTTCGTTGCGGGCATCGGCCGTATGCCGTATCTGCGTTTCCTCGGCTTCAGCGCCTTAGGTACCGTGGCGTGGGTAGGCGGCTTGGTGACGTTGGGCTACTTCTTCGGCAACGCGCCGTTTGTGAAAGACAATCTGTCACTGATGATTCTCGTGGTGATCGGCTTGAGCTTGCTGCCCATGGTGATTGGCTGGCTGCACCATCGCCTGCGCCCGGAAACTGCGCCCGACTCGGCCAACTGATCAGCCCGCGCCATGTGGTTTCTTCGCGGCTGGCGTGAGCGTCGGATTCTTGAAAAGCACCCGGTCCCGCCCCAAAGCTGGGCGCGGGTGGTGCGGCGGTTGCCGATACTCGAAGGCTTGAGTGACGAGGAATTGCAGCGACTGAAGCGTCGCGCCGTGCTGTTCATTCACGCCAAACGCCTGACCGCCCTGCCCGGCGTCGAGCTGCACGGTGACGATCGCCTGCACCTCGCCGCCCTCGCCCAGCTGCCGTTGCTGCACTTGCCGGACCTCGACTGGTATCAGGGCTTCCATGAGATCGTGCTGTACCCCGGCGACTTCGTCAGCCCGCAACGCCATCGCGACCCCAACGGCATCGAGCACGAGTGGGACGGCGAGCACAGCGGTGAAGCCTGGCTGCAAGGCCCGGTGATTCTCGCCTGGCCGGGCGTGCTCAGCAGCGGCAACTGGGACGGCTATAACCTGGTAATTCACGAGTTGGCGCACAAGCTCGACATGCTTAATGGCGACGCCAATGGCCTGCCGCCGCTGCACCGCTCGATGCGCCTGGAAGAATGGTCGAGCGCCATGCAAAGCGCGTACGACGACCTGAACCGCCAACTGGATGACAACCCCGACGCCGAAACCGCCATCGACCCTTACGCGGCCGAAAACCCGGCTGAGTTCTTTGCCGTCACCAGCGAATACTTCTTTAGCGCCCCGGATCTGCTGATGCAGGCCTACCCAAATGTGTACGTGCAACTGCAAGCGTTCTACCGACAAGACCCGCTTCAACGACTGCGCCGCCTCGAACAGCACGCCGTTTCAGGGCAGAACGAGACCAACGGCTGAGTCGCCAAGCATGGTAACGGCGGGCGAATATGCCTATAATCGCGCCCACTTTTTGGCCGGTAACCGGCCAAGTTTGATTGGCCAACCTAGGGAAGCGAACCCATGAGCTACAGCAAGATCCCGGCCGGCAAAGACCTGCCGAACGACATCTACGTCGCCATCGAGATTCCGGCCAACCACGCGCCGATCAAATACGAAATCGACAAAGACAGCGACTGCCTGTTCGTCGACCGTTTCATGGCCACCCCCATGTTCTACCCAGCCAACTACGGCTACATCCCCAACACCCTGGCGGATGACGGCGACCCCCTCGACGTATTGGTCGTTACCCCGTACCCAGTTTCCCCAGGCGCAGTGATTCGCGCGCGCCCAGTCGGCGTTCTGCACATGACCGACGAAGCCGGCGGCGACGCCAAACTGATCGCCGTACCACACGACAAGCTGTCGCAGCTGTATGTCGACATCAAGGAATACACCGACCTGCCCCCGCTGTTGCTTGAGCAAATCAAGCACTTCTTCGAGAACTACAAAGATCTCGAGAAAGGCAAATGGGTCAAGGTTGAAGGCTGGGGCAACGCGGAAGCGGCCCGTGCCGAGATTTTGAAGGCGGTTGCGGCTTACCAAAAATAAGCCAAAACAGCCCACAAAAAGCCGGCCACAAGCCGGCTTTTTTATGCGTTTTTGAAGCGATCGGCTGCGCGTCGGTCTGGCTGCGTTAAAAAAGGCTTTTGAATGCTCATGGGCACCAGCCCACTGCGCTTCAAAAGCCTTTTTTGCCTTGCCACACCTAGCTCGCTCGATCTGGAGATGTGTTGCGGCGGCAATTTTTTAGAAGCTAGATTGCCGTTTTCTCTGTGGGAGCGCCTTCAGCCGCGATGCTCTAAGCCGCGCCCCATTCCTCTAAGCAAACGCCCCCACCCGTTCCGCATTTTCCTGCGTAGCCGCAAACATACTCACGGCTTCCACTGCCCCACTGGCGCCATCGCGGATTTGTACGATTACGGCGCCGGCCTGGTCGGCGAGGGTGACGCCGTGGTTTGCCACTTCCTGGGTCAGGTTCATGCTGGTCACGGCTTCGCGGGTTTCTTTGAGAATCTGCCCGATCAGTTCGGCGATCTCGGCGGTGGAGCCGCTGGTGCGCCCGGCCAGTTGCCGCACTTCGTCGGCCACCACGGCAAAACCTCGGCCCTGATCGCCCGCCCGTGCTGCTTCAATAGCGGCGTTAAGCGCGAGCAGGTTGGTTTGGTCGGCGATGCCGCGAATGGTGTTAACGATGGCGGTGATCTGCTCGGAACGTGCGCCCAGCTGGGTGATGAGCTTGGCCGATGCGCCGATGTTTTCGGCGATCTGACGCATTTCCCGCGCGGTTTCTTGAATCACTTGCGTGCCGTGTTCGGCGGTTTTTTCTGTCTCGGTGGAGATGTGATAAGCACGCGAGGCGCTGCGGGCGTCGTTCTGTTGCTTTTCGACACGCTCGGTAATGTCGCTGGCGAACTTGACGATTTTGCACAGCTTGCCCTCGGCGTCGTACACCGGGTTGTAGGTCGCTTCCAACCACACCACCCGGCCATGTTTGGCCAATCGTTTGAACTGCCCACCGCGAATTTCGCCGCGATTCAGCCCGCGCCACAGGTCGGCATATTCCGCGCTGTTGACCAGCACCGCTTCGCAAAACATTTTGTGCGGCTTGCCGACAATCTCGCCGAGGCCATAGCCCATGGTGTGCACGAAGTTTTCGTTGGCCGTGAGAATGTTGCCGTGCAGATCGAATTCCACAATCGCCATGGCCCGGTCAATCGCCACCAGTTTGGCGCGGGCATCGCGCTCGCGAATGAGTTTCTCCGTGACGTCCATGGCGTACTTCACCACCTTCAGCACGCGGCCATTGGCATCCAGCACGGGGTTGTAGCTGGCTTCCAGCCACACGTTCTGGCCTTTGCTATCCAGACGTTGAAAGGTGCCGGAAACAAATTCACCTGCCCGCAACGCCGCCCAGAAATCACTGTATTGCTTGCTGCCGACATGGGCAGGCGTGCAGAACTCGCGATGCGCCTTGCCCACGACTTGTTCAGCGCGATAACCCATTACGTTAAGAAAGTTCTGATTGGCCCGAATGACCCGGCCGTCCAGATCAAATTCAATCACCGCCATCGAGCGCTCCAGCGCAGCCATCAGTCCTTTGAATCCCTCCACTTCAGCCGTCCTGGCTGTCAGCTCAAGCTTCAAATTCTTGGAAAACATCACATGACCTCATTCATGGAGTCGGACGGCGGCGTAGGGAAAGGATGGCCGGCTGACATCAGCACGACATTATCAAAATACTTGTACAAACCGAATGCCTTCGTACAAGTATTTTGGTTGGGGTAGACGAGCGGCATGAGCGCCTGTGGAGGGACGCTAGAGAAATGCGAGCCGACCTGTGCGAAAACATTACGCACGAAAAGTAGACAGATCGACCGCTCAACGTCGCCGGCTTAGGGTTTAGCCACACCGTTTCGTTGGAGGTTTGATCATGTGGTTGCTCAATGCTGTCCTAAACAACGCACACATTCTGCTGGCCGTTGCCGCCTTCTTTTGGCTGACGGCGCATCTGGCTTACGGCTCGGCCGAGTAAGTGGGCGCGTTAGTAAAGCCAAGGCTGCAAGGCATCGATATTGGCCACCACAATTTGCTGGGCGCTGGCTTTGCTTTGCACCTTGGTCGCGTCGAGTTGGTAGCGCTGCAGCACGTACTGCACCAGCGCGCCACGGCTGGCGACCCGAAGCTGGCCCTCGTGCATGCCGTAGTCGATTTCGATGATCGCTTTCTGCTCGGCGCTAAGGCGTGAGTCCGGCTCGATAATCACGTCGACCTGGGTCGCCCAGCCGGCGTCGGACTCAATGCCGTGTTCGGACTCATCCAGCACATCAGGCACGCCGCGCAGGCGGCTCAATACAAAATCGCGGTAGTCGCGGTTCTTCTCGCAATAGGCGCGCACGTGCCAGCGCATTCCGGTGTACACCAACGTGTGCGGCGCGATCAGGCGCGTCTCGGCGAGCGGATTGGCCAGCGACACGTATTCACACTCCAAACGCAGCCCTTCGCGGCAGGCGCGCAACAGCGGGCGTAGCACCTGTGGGCGCACCGAGCGGTCGGGCACGGTCAGCACTTCGGTATGGGCATAGGCCAATGCCAAGCCCTCGATGTGCGGCGCCCGCTCGTGGTTTTGGTTAAGCAGGTGCAAATAGGCGCTGGCGCTGTCGTCAATAAACAGTGGTTTGAACGTTGCGCTGGGCACGTAGCCCTTCAGGTGCTTGTCGTAGTCGAGGTTATTCGGCGCGTATTCGCTGAGGTAACTGTTGATATCTTTCGAGGCCTGCTGCCGGCTGATGCCAAAGCTTTGCATCAGATGCCCCGTGGTTAGCCGCCCCTCCCACCACGCCACGGTTTCGATCAGGCGATAACGCAGGGCCAGGTCCCAACGGACCTGCTCGATCGATTGCTTGCGTTTCATGGCAGCCTCACAGCGTTGAACGACGCTGCGTAATTAACATGGATATGTCTTAAATGACTACACATGTGGACGATCGTTGGGCTTCGCGCTGCTCAACTCAACCTACGAGCCTGGCGTAGGTTGGGTTGAGCGCAGCGAAGCCCAACGATCACCGCAACGCCTTTTCCCACACCGCATTACGAAATGCCGCCTCGTTTTGCATCCTCGCGCCAGCCACTTGCGCCGATGCGACACCATTTCGGCAGGCAGCCAAATAGCCACTTGGGCGGTCTTGGCTGCTCTTCCGACGCTATGCTAGGTTGCAGCCTCGCCAGGAAAGTCGCCGCATTCAGCGCACCCAAGAACAAGAGGACACCCCATGGCCGAGGCAACGCCCGCGCTCGAAATCCGTAATCTGCACAAACGCTACGGCGACCTCGAGGTGCTCAAGGGCATCTCGCTTACCGCCCGTGACGGCGACGTGATCTCGATCCTCGGCTCTTCCGGTTCTGGCAAATCCACTTTTCTGCGCTGCATCAACCTGCTGGAAAACCCACACAAGGGCGAAATCCTAGTGGCCGGCGAAGCGCTCAAGCTCAAAGCGGGCAAGCACGGCGAACTGGTCGCGGCGGACAACAAGCAGATCAACCGCCTGCGCAGCGAAATTGGCTTTGTGTTCCAGAACTTCAACCTGTGGCCGCACATGACGGTGCTCGACAACATCATCGAGGCGCCGCGTCGCGTACTGGGTTTGAGCAAAGCCGAAGCCACCGAAAGAGCCGAAGCGCTGCTGGCCAAAGTGGGCATCGGCGACAAACGCCACGTGTACCCGGCGCAATTGTCCGGCGGCCAACAGCAGCGCGCCGCCATCGCCCGCACCCTGGCCATGCAACCTAAAGTGATTCTGTTCGACGAGCCCACCTCGGCACTCGACCCGGAAATGGTCCAGGAAGTGCTTAACGTTATTCGCGCGCTCGCCGAGGAAGGCCGGACCATGCTGCTGGTCACCCACGAAATGAATTTCGCCCGCCAGGTGTCCAGTGAAGTGGTGTTTCTGCACCAGGGTCTGGTGGAGGAACAAGGATCGCCCGAGCAGGTGTTCAGCAATCCGAACTCGGCGCGCTGCAAGCAATTCATGTCCAGCAATCGCTAACACGGAGCAACAACCCCATGCAGAACTACAAAAAGATACTGCTGGCCGCGGCCGCTACCCTGGCGTTCGGCACTGGTGCCGTCGCCGCTGACAAACTGAAAATCGGCACCGAAGGCGCCTACCCACCGTTCAACCTGATCGACGCGAGCGGCCAGGTCGGCGGCTTCGACGTGGAGATCGCCCAGGCCTTGTGCGCAAAAATGAAGGCCGAGTGCGAAGTGGTCACCTCCGATTGGGACGGCATCATTCCCGCCCTGAACGCCAAGAAGTTCGACTTCCTCGCCGCCTCCATGTCGATCACCGAAGAGCGTAAAAACGCCGTCGATTTCACCGACGCGTACTACACCAACAAGCTGCAATTCATTGCCGCCAAAGACAAACCGTTCAAAACCGACAAAGCCAGCCTCAAAGGCAAAGTCATCGGCGCCCAGCGCGCGACCATCGCCGGCACCTGGCTGGAAGACAACATGGCTGACGTCGTCGACATCAAGCTCTACGACACCCAGGAAAACGCCTACCTCGACCTGGCATCCGGCCGTGTGGATGGCGTGCTCGCCGACAAATTCGTGAACTGGGAATGGCTGAAAAGCGAAACCGGCAAAGGCTTCGAATTCAAAGGCGACCCAGTCTTCGACAACGACAAAATCGCCATCGCCGTCCGCAAAAAAGACCCGCTGCGCGAGAAGTTGAATGCCGCGCTGAAGGAAATCATTGCGGACGGGACCTATAAGAAAATTAACGACAAGTACTTTCCCTTCAGCATTTATTGATCTGTTGCAGCCGCTCTCAGAGCGGCTTCTGCAATCCCGCAATTCAAGACTCTCTGGGCTAGAGCCAGGCAAGGCGAAATCGTGGCGAACAGCGCAGCGTACTTAGGTACGTGAGCATGTGAGTCGCGGTTTCAACGCCGCATGGCCGACGACCAGAGGATCGCAGGCGAACATATGATCTTTGATCTTCATGGATTTGGCCCCGCTCTCTTAGCCGGCACGTTGATGACCATAAAACTCGCGCTTAGCGCGCTATGTTTGGGTCTGGTGCTCGGCCTGCTGGGCGCGCTGGCCAAAATATCCCCGCACAAGCCATTGCAGTGGCTCGGCGGCACGTATTCAACCCTGGTGCGCGGCATTCCCGAGCTGCTGTGGGTGCTGCTGATTTATTTCGGCACGGTCAATCTGATGCGCAGCGTCGGCGAAGCCATTGGCATGGAAAGCCTGGAGCTGAGCGCGTTTGCCGCTGGCACCATCGCCTTGGGCTTGTGCTTCGGTTCGTACGCCACGGAAGTGTTCCGCGGCGCCATTTTTGGCAATCCCGCGCGGTCACAGTGAGGCCGGGCAGGCATTGGGCTTGTCCAAGGGCCGCACGTTCTGGCGGATTATCCTTCCGCAGATGTGGCGCATCGCCCTGCCGGGCCTGGGCAACCTCTTTATGATTTTGATGAAAGACACCGCGCTGGTGTCGGTCATCGGCCTGGAAGAGTTGATGCGCCGCTCGCAGATCGCGGTCACGTCCAGCAAAGAACCGTTCACCTTCTTTCTGGTGGCGGCATTCATCTACCTCGGCCTGACGGTGGTCGCCATGACCGCCCTGTATTTCATCGAAAGACGCGCCAGCCGCGGCTTCGTTCGGAGCGCGTGATGGACTGGAACGTAATCATCAAGTACCTGCCGCGCCTGTTCGACGGCGCCATCCTAACGCTGGAGCTGGTCGCCTTTGCCGTGATCGCCGGCCTGATCTTGGCGCTGCCCATGGGCATCGCTCGCGCTTCGCGGCATTGGTATGTGCGCGCCCTGCCCTACGGCTACATTTTCTTCTTTCGCGGTACGCCGCTGTTGGTGCAGTTGTTCCTCGTGTATTACGGCGCCGCGCAATTCGACGTTGTGCGCCAAGGCCCGTTGTGGCCGTATTTGCGCGATCCGTACTGGTGCGCGGTACTGACCATGACCCTGCACACCGCTGCCTACATCGCGGAAATTCTTCGCGGCGCCATCCAAGCCGTGCCGCCGGGCGAAGTCGAAGCCGCGCGCGCGCTGGGCATGTCGCGCGCGCAAGCCATGCTGCACATTATTCTTCCCCGCGCCGCGCGCATCGGCCTGCCGGCCTACAGCAACGAAGTGATCCTGATGCTCAAAGCCAGCGCCCTGGCCAGCACCATTACCCTGCTCGAACTCACCGGCATGGCGCGCACCATCATCGCCCGCACCTACTTGCCGGTAGAGATTTTCTTCGCCGCCGGCCTCTTCTACCTCGCCATCGCCTTCGTGCTGGTGAAAGGTTTCAAACTGCTTGAACACTGGCTGCGCGTCGACGCCACGCAAGGCCGTTAGAATAGGCGCCCGCCCATGCGCCGCCTCGGCCATGGGCAATCGCCACCCTCAAGCTGTTCGCCATGACCGACTCCGCCGTACTCACAGGCTCCGCCTTGCTGCAGCGCTTTCACGCGCTGGATGATTTTCTGCTGCGCTATCAACCGCTCTGGCGACCGCGACCGTTTACCCACCTGCAACTGCCGTGGGAGGCGGATCACCCCGAGCTTGCGGCCTGGTTGCGCGGCCGCTCACTGGCCGAGGCCGAGGCGGCGCACAATCACCCGCAGCAGCTGCAAGCGCCCGCACCGTTCGGTGAGTTGGCCGCGCAGTCCGCCGCATTGGCTAACGTCGGTGCATTGCCAACCGCGGACCGAGCCGCACCGTCGGCCCATTTCTCAGTCGACATTCCGGGCCGCAAATGGGAGCAGATTCAGGCCTTCGCCAGTTGCTTGAATTTTGCTGAACCACCCCAGCACTGGCTGGACTGGTGCGCCGGCAAAGGACACCTGGGCCATTTGCTGGCCCTCGAAGGCCAGCCGCTTACCTGCCTGGAACACGACGCGACGCTGGTAGAAGCGGGCATCCAACTGGCACGTCGCCGCGGGATAAACAGCCAGCACATCGAACAAGACGTGCTCGCCGAAACCGCCAACCAGCACGTTCACCCAGAGCAAACACCGGTTGCCCTGCATGCATGCGGCGACCTGCACGTGCGTCTGCTTCGCCTGGCGAGCAACGCCAGCTGCCGGCAACTGGCCGTCGCGCCATGCTGCTACAACCGCATCGCGGCCACGCACTACCAGGCGTTATCCACAGCGGGCCAGGCTTCGGCATTGCAACTATCCATCGACGACCTCGGCCTGCCGCTAAGCGAAACCGTCACCGCAGGTGCGCGCGTGCGACGCCAACGCGACACCTCCATGGCCCGCCGCCTGGCCTTCGACCTGTTGCAACGTGAACTGCGCGCAGTGGACGACTACCTGCCGACACCGTCGTTGCCAGTCGCCTGGCTACACAAAGACTTCGCCGACTACTGCCGCGACCTTGCCCAACTCAAAGCACTGCCCGCTCCCGCCCCGCGCGACTGGAAAGCCCTCGAACAGAAAGGCTGGGCGCGCCTGGCCGAGGTGCGCAATTTGGAACTGGTGCGCGGCCTGTTTCGACGACCGCTCGAAATCTGGCTATTGCTAGACCGCGCCCTGTTTTTGCAACAGCGCGGCTACGGCGTTCACCTCGGACAGTTCTGCGTAGGGCATGTCAGCCCACGCAACCTGATGCTTCTGGCAGAACGCTAAAAGTTGCCCACACAATCTGTGGATAACTTTGTTGATAGTTTCTGGGCAACCTCGGCAAAGCCCGGTGCTACTAGGGCTCGCAAAACGTGATTATTTTTTAATCAGACGTAAAACATCAACAAAACCAGTAAGTTAGCGGCGCTTGTCAAGTACTCACATTAAATGGGCTGGCTTGCGCTACGTCTCATCGCAATTGTGCATAAGCCCATGCCGACACGTTCAAATCCAAGCAAAAAATCACCGTAGATCAGGCCTTTACTCGCCGCTTCTAATGGATATAATGGCGGCCCTGAAATGCCGGTATAGCTCAGCTGGTAGAGCAACTGACTTGTAATCAGTAGGTCCCGGGTTCGATTCCTGGTGCCGGCACCATATAAAAGAAAGGCCTTCGAGAAATCGAAGGCCTTTTTTGTTTTCGGACCGGCGAACGTACCTTCCGGCTCACGCCCGTAGACGTATATCAATACCCGGTCCCTCCACCCTTTTTAGAATCGCGCGCCCTAACTCTGTCAGGCGATTCTCTATGCACTCTTCCCATTCTCCTGAATTGCTGTGCCCTGCCGGTACGTTAAAGGCCATGCGCTACGCCTTCGCCTATGGCGCCGACGCCGTTTACGCCGGTCAGCCCCGTTACAGCTTGCGGGTTCGCAATAACGAGTTCGATCACGCCAACCTGGCACTCGGTATTGCCGAGGCCCACGCCCAGGGCAAGCGCTTCTATGTGGTGGTGAACATTGCTCCGCATAACGCCAAATTACGCACCTTTCTCAAAGACCTGGCGCCCGTGGTGGCGATGGGGCCGGATGCGCTGATCATGTCCGACCCCGGCCTGATAATGCTGGCGCGCGGTCACTTCCCGGAGATTCCGATTCATCTGTCCGTTCAGGCCAACGCGGTGAATTGGGCCAGCGTGAAGTTCTGGCAGCAGCAGGGGCTGAGCCGCGTGATTCTGTCGCGCGAGTTGTCGCTGGACGAGATCGAAGAAATCCGTCGTCAGGTACCGACCATGGCGCTGGAGGTGTTCGTGCACGGAGCGCTGTGCATGGCGTATTCGGGACGCTGTTTGCTGTCGGGCTATATCAATCATCGCGACCCAAATCAGGGCACCTGCACCAACGCGTGTCGTTGGAAGTACCAAGCGCATGAGGGCCAGGCGAATGAGCTGGGACAAACCGTGCGGACCTGCACACCCACCTTGGGCGAAGGTGCGAGTACCGACCGGCTGTTTTTACTCGAGGACGATAGCCGTCCCGGGGAGTTGATGGAGGCGTCTGAAGACGAGCACGGCACCTACATCATGAATTCCAAAGACCTGCGCGCCGTGCAGCATGTGCCGCGCCTTGTGCAAATGGGCGTGCACTCGCTGAAGATCGAGGGCCGCACCAAAAGCCACTTTTATGTGGCCCGCACCGCCCAGGTTTATCGCCGCGCAATCGACGACGCAGTGGCGGGCAAGCCGTTCGATGCGCAGCTGTTTACCGAACTGGAGTCGCTGGCAAACCGCGGTTACACCGAAGGCTTCCTGCGCCGCCATGTGCATGATGAATATCAGAATTATCAGAGCGGCAACTCGCGGGCCGAGCGCCAACAGTTCGTCGGCGAGCTCACCGGAGAATGGCGCGGGGAACTGGCTCAGGTGCGGGTCAAAAATCGCTTCGCCATTGGCGATCAATTGGAACTGATGACGCCGCGTGGCAACCAACACTTCACTCTGACAGCGCTGCAGACGCAGCTCGGCGAACAGGCGAGCGTCGCGCCGGGCGATGGTCATGTGATGTACCTTGCCGTGCCGCCGGCAACGGATGTGCACTTCGGTTTGCTTATGCGGGCGCTGACGCCGGATGCGTGACGATGCGCAGCTCGTCTGAGCGTGGCGGCCGGAACGGGGTCTTGGCCGCTTCATTGCAAGTGAGTGCTACCAGGTTGGCGGTCCCGGGCGCGTCAGCGAAACAGTCATCGAGTTCCGGTATTTTTTGGCAATAAACTTTATTGCCAAAGGCGTCTAAAACGAGCCGTTCAGCGGATACCTTACGGCTTTTGGCACGACAGTTTCGACAGTGCCCGACAGGCCAACTAGCGTTTTTCTTACCATCGCTGAATTTCATTGAAAGGGGGTAGCTCATGAAAACGACTGTTCGCTCTACAACCCTGCTGCTCCTGCTCAGCGCAGGCGCATGTACGATGCAAGCGACGCACGCGGCGACACTGATGCGCGCGGCTGATTTTATTGATTCGCAAGGCGTGAATTTGCACGTCAGTCAGGGGTCCTCGAATTACTCGAAACCGTCCATGGTTATCGCGGATATGAATTACCTGGGCATCAAAAATGCCCGCGACAGCTTGAATAGTTTCTGGGGCAATCCGCCCTACCAGTACTACACCGTGCTCGCCAAGGCGGGCATCAAGTGGAACTACATCAGCGCCGTGGGCAGCACCCGCTCGCCGCAAACCATCTCCACATTTCTAAGTAACGTGGCCAAGGTCGAAACGGCGGTGCCGGGTTCCACCCTGGCGGTTGAAGGTCCTAACGAGATCAACAACTTTCCGCTGACATGGGCGCCGGATGGCACCAAAGGTTTGCCGGCGGCGCTGTCTTATCAGGCCGAGCTGTACAAGCAGACCAAATCACATCCGCTGCTGCAAAACGTCAAAGTCTTTTATTTCACCGGCTTTAACGCGGGCGGCATTCCGAAGGGGCCGGACCCAGCCGTGACGCCCGGCCTTGCCGATTACAACAACCAGCATCCCTACCCGGGCCCTGCCAAGCCGCCAACCCGCTGGATGAAACGCAGCGTAGCGCTGGGCAATACACCCGGCGGCAAGGGGCCTGCGGTGTATACGGAAACGGGTTATCAGTCGCCGAAAACCAATTCGCAGCAGAGCGCTGCCTGGTTGCTGAACATTTTTGTCAGCGGTGCGTTCAACGATATCTACCGCACTTACGTGTATCAATTGATGGACGAAAACGACGGTTACGGCCTGTTTAGCAAGGCTGACAATGCGCCAACGTCCGCCGCCACCGCGCTGCATAACATGAACAGCATTCTGGCCGACCCGGCGCCCGATGCGGCCACGTTCGAGCCGTTGAAAATCTTGCAGTACTCGACGGTGGGCATTCCCAGCACCGGCAACAGCATGGCGATCATCAAGGCCAACACCGAAACCAACATTATTGTCTGGGCTGAGCCGGAAGGCGTGCCCGGCGCGCCAACGTTGGTTGGGGTAAACCTGGGTGAAGTGCAGACGACGGTGAACATTTATGACCCGATCATTGGCAAGGAGCCGATTCAAACCTTGCGCAACGTGAACTCGGTGCGAGTCAGCGTTACCGACCACCCGATCATCATCCAGGTGCCGGCGTCGAACGTAACCGCACGTGCGGCAGCGAAAGCCACCGCCACGGCCGCCGCGAAAAAAGCACAGGCCAAGTAGGAAGACGAAACGCCGCCGCCTCACCCGCGGCGGCGTTTTGCCGTCTGCGCTCCAGTGCCCGTCAGGCTTGCTTCTTGCGCAACGTGCCGACAAGCTAGGCGCCTGCGAACTCACTAGGCCTTCCGGCATGCGAATTCTGATTACGGGCGGCGCGGGCTTCATTGGCTCAGCGTTGATTCGCCATCTGCTGCACCACACTGAGCACCAGGTGCTCAATCTCGACAAGCTGACCTACGCCGGCAATCTCGAGTCCCTCGCCAGCATTGCCAGTCACTCGCGCTATCGTTTCGCGCAGCTCGACATCGCAGATCAACCCGGCGTACGCGCCCTGCTCGATGAGTTCCAGCCAGAAGCGGTCATGCACTTGGCGGCGGAGTCGCATGTCGACCGCTCCATTGACGGCCCATCGGCCTTTATTCAAACCAACATCGTCGGCACCTACGCCCTGCTCGAAGCCACTCGCAGCTACTGGCAAGGTCTGGCAGACGGTGCGAAACAGGCGTTTCGCTTCCACCATATTTCCACGGATGAAGTGTTCGGCGATCTGCATGGCGTCGACGACCTGTTCACAGAAACCACGCCTTACGCGCCCAGCTCGCCGTACTCCGCCAGCAAAGCGGCGTCGGACCACCTGGTACGCGCCTGGCAGCGCACCTACAACCTGCCTGTATTGGTCACCAACTGCTCCAACAACTACGGTCCGTATCATTTCCCAGAGAAGCTGATTCCGCTGGTAATCCTCAACGCGTTGGAAGGCAAACCACTGCCGGTTTACGGCAACGGAGCGCAGGTTCGAGACTGGCTGTTCGTTGAAGACCACGCCCGCGCACTGCTTAAAGTGGTGACGGAGGGAAAGGTTGGCGAGACGTACAATATTGGCGGCCACAACGAGCAAAAAAACATCGACGTGGTGCGCGCCATTTTGCGCCCTGCTCGAGGAGTTGGCGCCGGGAAAACCGAGCGGCGTGGAACGCTACGAACACTTGATTACGTTCGTAAAAGATCGCCCCGGGCATGACCTGCGCTACGCCATCGATGCCAGCAAGATCGAACGCGAACTGGGGTGGGTGCCGCAAGAAACATTTGCCACCGGACTGCGCAAAACCGTGCAGTGGTACTTGAATAACCTCGACTGGTGTCGCCATGTGCAAGACGGCAGCTATCAGCGCGAACGCCTCGGCGCCACATCGGAGTAGCAATCATGCGGAGCACTGCACAATGAAAGGAATCATCTTGGCCGGCGGTTCAGGCACGCGCTTGCACCCCATCACGCTCGGCGTCTCCAAGCAGTTGCTGCCAATTTATGACAAGCCGATGGTGTACTACCCGATCTCCGTGCTGATGTTGGCCGGCATCAAGGACATCCTGCTTATTTCCACGCCCCACGACTTACCGCAATTTGAAAAAATGCTCGGCGACGGCAGCCAGTTCGGCGTCAATTTCAGCTACGCCGCGCAACCCTCGCCCGACGGTTTGGCCCAGGCGTTTTTGATTGGCGAACAGTTCATTGGCGACGACTCGGTGTGTCTGATTCTGGGCGATAACATTTTCCATGGTCATCGATTCACCGAGCAGCTTCAGCGCGCCGCCAGCCACGCCAGCGGTGCAACGGTGTTTGGTTATTGGGTAAAAGACCCGGAGCGCTTCGGCGTCATCGAATTCGACGCTGACGGCACGGCGGTTTCCATTGAGGAAAAACCCGCCCAGCCCAAGTCCAGTTATGCCGTGACTGGCCTGTATTTTTACGACAACGACGTGATCGAAATTGCCAGAGCCGTGAAACCTTCGCACCGTGGCGAATTAGAAATTACCGACGTGAACAACGCGTACATGCAGCGCGGTGATCTTCGCGTCGAACGTTTCGGTCGCGGTTTTGCCTGGCTGGACACCGGCACCCACGACAGCCTGCTCGACGCATCGCAATACGTGCAAACCATCGAGCACCGGCAAGGCCTGAAGGTGGCGTGCCTTGAAGAGATTGCGTTCCAGAATGGCTGGATCGACCGCGACGGACTGCTGATGCAGGCCAAGGCATTCGGCAAAACCGGCTACGGTCAGTACCTCTATCGTTTGGCCGGAGAACAGGTGTGAAGGTTACCCCGACCGAACTGCCTGACGTGCTGATCATCGAGCCGAAAGTGTTCAGTGATGCGCGCGGTTTTTTCTACGAGAGTTTCAACGCCCTTGCGTTCAATGCAGCCACCGGCATCGACTGCCAATTCGTGCAAGACAACCACTCGCGCTCCCAACGCGGCGTGTTGCGCGGCCTGCATTATCAAATTGAGCAGGCGCAAGGAAAACTGGTTCGCGTGACCGCCGGCGAGGTGCTGGACATCGCCGTCGACATCCGCCGCAGTTCGCCAACCTTTGGTCGGTGGGTGGGCGTGCGCCTGTCGGCCGAAAACAAACGTCAGCTGTGGATTCCCACCGGCTACGCCCATGGCTTTCTGGTGGTCAGTGACTTCGCGGAATTCCTGTACAAAACCACCGATTACTACGCGCCGGCTTTTGAGCGCTGCATCCGCTGGAACGACCCGACGCTGGCCATCGACTGGGAATTGAGCGAGGCGCCACAGCTGTCCGGTAAAGACCAAGCAGGCACGCCGTTCCAGGACGCGGAACTGTTTCCATGAGGGTGCTCATCACCGGCCGTAACGGCCAGCTTGCCCAGGCGCTACTCAGCAGCCTGCAAGGTGTTGGCGAGCTCACGTGCCTGGGTCGCGCCGAGCTGGACCTGGCGGATGTGCACGCGGTGCGCGCTAACATTCGCGCCCTGCGGCCGGACCTGATCATCAATGCTGCGGCATACACCGCTGTTGACGCCGCCGAGACGGACGCCGCGCAAGCCTTTGCGATCAACGCCACCGCTCCCGGCGTGCTGGCAGAAGAAGCCAAGGCCTTGGGCGTGCCGTTGATTCACTATTCCACCGACTATGTGTTCGACGGCACCAAGGACGCGCCGTATGTGGAGGAAGACGCGCCCCATCCGCTCAGCATTTATGGCCAGAGCAAACTCGCCGGTGAGCAAGCGGTGGTCGCCGCTGGAGGCGACTTTCTGATTCTGCGCACCAGCTGGGTGTATTCACGATACGGCCGCAACTTTCTGCTGACCATGAAGCGCCTCTTGCAAGAGCGCGACGAGGTGCGCGTGGTCAGCGATCAGATCGGCGCGCCGACCTGGGCCGGCACCGTCGCCACCACGACGCGCGCCCTGATTGATCGCTGGCAACGCGGTACGCCTGGGCCGTGGGGCACGTACCACCTGACGGCGCTGGGTGAAACGTCGTGGTTCGGTTTTGCCAGCGCTATCGGCGAACAGCTTAAAAATGCGGGTAAGCCGTGCGCTCGCCTGGTGCCCATCGCCAGTAGCGAATACCCGACGCCAGCGCAGCGCCCGCTTAATTCCCGGCTGGCGTGTTCGAGGCTGCAATCGGCGTGGGATCTGCACCTGCCGCACTGGCAAACCGCGCTTGCCGATTGCTTGCACGATGCCGACTAATTCGCCCTTGCGGCGCCCGCGCTGGCGCAGTCTATTGCTGCTCGCCGCGCTGCTGGCGCCGCTGCTGTGGCCGCTGCAACAACTGGCCGAGCGTTACTACAGCAGCGAATTGGTTGAGCAGAATCGCCAGACCTTAGACCTCTATGTGGCGAACCTGCTGGGCAGCCTGCGGCGTTATGAAGTGCTGCCTCCGATTCTAGGTGACCTACCGGCGCTGCGCGGTGTGTTATCGCACCCGCAGAATCTGGACGCGCAAGTGCACGCCAATCAGTTGCTCGAAGAGGTGCGCGGACAGACCGGTGCCGACTCCATTTATTTGATGGACGCCGAAGGCACCACGCTGGCCGCGTCCAACTGGCGGCAAAGCGACAGTTTTGTCGGCCGTAACTTTGCGTTTCGTCCGTACTTTCGCGAAGCGGTCACCGGCCACCTTGGACGATTCTTCGGCCTGGGCACTACCTCCGGAAAACGCGGTTACTACTTCGCCGCGGCGGTAAAAGAAGGCGATAACGTGATTGGCGCGCTGGTGGTAAAGGTCGACCTAGACACCACCGAAACCCTCTGGGGCAACACGCCCGAGCAGTTGCTGGTCACCGACAGCAACGGCGTCGTGATTCTGACCTCTCGGGCCGATTGGCGCTTTCGCGCCAGCCGCGATCTATCCGAGCAGGAACGGCGTGAAATCGCAGCCAACAAGCCGTATCCGACCCTCGAACCGCAAGCGCTCAAACTCAACGGCAACGCCTGGATTATTCAAAGCCGCAGCTTGGAAGAAACCGGCTGGACGGTGAGCATTCTGGCGCCTGCCGAGCAGATTTCACGGCCGGTTCAAACCGCCGTGGCCGTGGGCGGCGCGACCCTGCTAGTGCTGATTCTGCTGCTGGGGCTGATGATGCAGCGCCGCCGTCATTATCTGGAGCGAATCGCCATCGACGCGCGGGCTCGTCGAGAGCTGGAGATCCGCGTGCTCGACCGCACGCGGGATCTGGAAACCTTGAACACGCGCTTGAAAAGCGAAGTGCTGGAGCGCGAACACGCGCAACAGGAACTGCTGCGCGCCCAAGATGAATTGGTGCAAGCGGGCAAGCTGTCGGCATTGGGCACTATGTCGGCGAGCATCAGCCACGAACTCAACCAGCCGCTGGCCGCTATCCGCAGTTACGCCGAGAACGCCTCGGTGTTACTCGACCACCAGCGCACCGATGATGCACGCGGCAATCTAAAACTGATCGGCGAGCTGACGGGGCGGATGTCCTCGATCATTGCCCACCTACGCGCATTCGCCCGACGCGACCGCCACGCCCCGGAAAGCGTTGCCTTACAACCGGCTTTAGACGATGCCTTGGCCCTGTTGGCCAAGCGCCGACGCGCCATGGATGTTGAGCTAATTCGCGACCTGCCCGATGCGACCCTGTGGGTGCAAGCTGGCGAAACCCGGTTGCGCCAGGTGCTCGGCAATGTGCTCGCCAATGCCTTGGATGCGCTGGTTGAGAAAGCGCCGCCACGCCGTATTTGGCTCAGTGCGGTGAGCGACGAACAGGGCGTGCACCTGAGCATTCGCGACAATGGCCCAGGGTTTTCCAACGACGCCCTCACGCATGCACGAGAACCTTTTTTCACCACCAAAACCAGTGCGCAAGGCTTGGGGTTGGGCTTGGCGATTTGCGAGACATTGATGCGCGCGCTAGATGGTGAGCTGCACCTGGCCAACCACCCACAAGGCGGCGCCGACATTGTGCTGCACCTGAAAACCGCCGCGCCCGGCGTAACCCAGCAACCCTCAGAGGATCCCACCGTATGATCGACAGCGCCTTCGATAGCCGTGCTCAGGTTCTGTTGATCGACGACGACCCACACCTGCGCCAAGCCCTCAGCCAAACGTTGGATCTGGCCGGCTTGAAGGTGTGCAGCCTGGCGAGCGCTAAAGGACTGGCCGGGAATATTTCGCGCGACTGGCCCGGGGTGGTGGTGAGCGATATTCGGATGCCAGGCGTTGATGGGCTCGAATTGCTCGCGCAGCTGCATGAACAGGACAGCGATTTGCCCGTGCTGCTGATCACCGGTCACGGCGACGTGCCGCTGGCGGTGCAAGCCATGCGCGCGGGCGCTTTACGACTTTCTGGAAAAACCGTTTGCCAGTGACGACTTGCTCGACAGCGTACGCCGCGCGCTGGCGGTGCGCCGCCTGGTGCTGGAAAATCGTAGCTTGCGGTTGGCATTGGCTGATCGCAGCGAATTGTCTGCGCGGTTGGTGGGCCAGTCGCCCAGCATCCAGCGCTTGCGCGAGCAAATCGGCGCCCTGGCAGCCATTCATGCCGACGTACTGATTCTTGGCGAAACCGGCACGGGTAAAGAAGTCGTTGCCCGCGCGCTGCACGATTTATCCCACCGGCGTAACGGGCCATTTGTCGCCATCAACGCCGGTGCCCTGGCGGAATCGGTGGTCGAAAGCGAGTTGTTTGGCCATGAACCGGGCGCCTTTACCGGCGCGCAAAAGCGGCGCATCGGCAAGTTTGAATTCGCTAACGGCGGCACGTTGTTTCTCGATGAAATCGAAAGCATGAGTTTGGACGTGCAGGTGAAATTGCTGCGCTTGCTGCAAGAGCGTGTCGTTGAGCGGCTGGGCGGAAACCAATTGATACCATTGGACATCCGCGTAATCGCCGCCAGCAAGGAAGACCTGCGCCAAAGCGCAGACCAAGGCCGTTTCCGCGCCGATCTTTATTACCGTTTGAACGTGGCGCCCTTGCGCATTCCGCCATTGCGCGAACGGGGCGAAGACGCGCTACTGCTCTTTCAACACTTCGCCGAAGCAGCCAGCTCACGGCACCAGTTGCCGGTTCGCGAGTTGCAACCCAGCCAACGCGCCACGCTGATGTGCCATACCTGGCCGGGCAATGTGCGTGAATTGCAGAACGCGGCTGAGCGCTTTGCCTTAGGCCTGGAGCTATCGCTGGAAAGCGCCACGCCAGCGCCTGCCGTGACCGCCAGCGGAGGCCTCAGCGAACAGGTGGAAGCATTCGAACGGGCGTTGATTAGTGCCGAACTGGCCCGGCCCCATAACTCGTTGCGCAGCCTGGCAGAAGCCCTCGGGCTTCCTCGCAAAACATTGCACGACAAGCTGCGTAAACACGGGTTGAGTGCCAGTCAGGACGACCTCGAGTAAACCCCAAACGTCTCCGTTTCAGCGCTCCCTTGGTCTGTGTAGTCAAGGGCTGGCCACCTGCTGCCTGCCTTTCTTGCGTTACAGGTACATGGCCGTTTTAGACCCGTTCGAAATCACTGCTGCGCCTGCTATTTCCTTCCTTCGCAGTGGCTGTTCGCCACCCTATATCACCCGCCACCCGTAGCCCTTGCGCATTTTCGATTCCCGTCTAGCGTTTGGTTCTGGCAGTGGTACTGACGTGCTTGTCGCCCACAAGTGGGCTACGTCTCGACACAACAAACTGTGGTAGTCCCCTCATCTCAGAAGTCAGGAATGCCAACATGGAAAGTTAGCTAGCTATTGATTTAGGTCAGCCCTCTACCCGCTCGACCGCGCGTAGATTCACGGTAACCCTTCTGAATGGATGATCGTCATGTCTGACTCAGCCCACAAACTTCGACTCGGCGCGCTGGTTGCCCTGGTCGTCGGTTCAATGATCGGCGGCGGGATCTTCTCCCTGCCGCAAAATATGGCCGCTAGCGCCGACGTCGGAGCCGTTTTGATCGGCTGGGCGATCACCGCGGTCGGCATGCTCACCCTGGCCTTCGTCTTCCAAACCCTCGCCAACCGAAAACCCAACCTGGACGGCGGCGTTTACGCCTACGCCAAAGCTGGTTTCGGCGACTACATGGGCTTTTCCTCAGCCTGGGGTTACTGGATCAGTGCCTGGCTCGGAAACGTTGGTTATTTCGTTTTGCTGTTCAGCACCCTGGGTTATTTCTTTCCCGTCTTCGGAGAAGGCAATACACCCGCTGCAATCATCGGTGCTTCCGCCCTACTCTGGGCAGTTCACTTTCTGGTTCTACGCGGCGTGAAAGAGGCGGCATTTATCAATCTGGTAACTACCGTCGCCAAGATCGTGCCCCTTGTTCTCTTCATTCTTATCGCCTTCTTCGCATTCAAGCTCGACATCTTCACCGCTGATATTTGGGGCTTGAAAAACCCAGACCTCGGCAGCGTGATGGATCAAGTACGCAACATGATGCTCGTCACCGTCTGGGTATTCATCGGCATTGAAGGCGCGAGCATTTTCTCAGCCCGCGCCGAGAAACGCTCAGATGTCGGCAAGGCGACCATCATCGGTTTTATCAGCGTGCTACTGATTCTGGTGCTGGTGAACGTTCTCTCCCTGGGCATCATGACCCAACCGGAATTGGCCAAACTGCAGAACCCTTCGATGGCTGCCGTGCTTGAGCACGTGGTCGGACATTGGGGCGCAGTGCTGATCAGCGTCGGCCTCATTATCTCCTTGCTCGGTGCGCTGCTCTCTTGGGTGCTTCTGTGTGCAGAGATTCTTTTCGCCGCAGCAAACGACCACACCATGCCGGCCTTTTTACGCAAAGAAAACGCTAACAAAGCGCCTATCAACGCGCTGTGGCTGACCAACGCCATGGTGCAGATATTCCTGATCATCACGCTGTTTTCGGCTAGCACCTACCTGTCGCTCATCTACCTCGCCACCTCAATGATTCTGGTGCCGTACCTGTGGTCAGCCGCGTATGCATTGCTGTTGGCCGTTCGTGGTGAAACCTACGAGCAAGCTGCCAAAGAGCGCCGCAAAGATTTCGCAATCGCCATCATCGCAGTGATCTACGCGGTATGGCTGGTGTACGCCGGTGGCACCAAATACCTCCTGCTTTCTGCACTTCTTTATGCCCCAGGAGCAATTCTGTTCGCCAAGGCCAAGCGTGAAGTAGGCCAACCCATTTTTACCCAGATCGAGAAATGCATTTTCGCTCTGGTGGTAATCGGCGCCCTTGTAGCGGCCTACGGGCTCTACGACGGCTTCCTGACTTTGTAATTACGAAAATCGAAGGAACCTGCCATGTCTCAAGTAAAACTCGGCGTTCATTCCGAAGCCGGCAAATTGCACAAAGTGATGGTTTGCTCACCCGGCCTGGCGCATCAACGCCTCACACCTACCAATTGCGATGAGCTGCTTTTCGATGACGTGCTCTGGGTAAGCCAGGCCAAGCGCGACCATTTCGACTTCGTCACCAAGATGCGCGAGCGCGGCGTCGAAGTAGTGGAAATGCACAATTTGCTCACCGAAACCGTCTCGATTCCCGAAGCTCGTAATTGGATCCTGGACCGCAAGGTCACTGCCAATCACGTTGGTTTGGGCCTGGTCAACGAACTGCGCTCCTGGCTGGAGAGCCTTGAGCCGCGCGCGCTGGCCCAGTACCTCATCGGCGGCGTCGCTGGCAGTGATCTTCCGGGTAGCTTCGGTGGTAAAGCCATCGAGATGTTCCGCGACTACCTAGGCAGCTCGAGCTTCATTCTGCCGCCACTGCCCAATACTCAGTTCACCCGCGACAACAGTTGCTGGATTTACGGCGGCGTCAGCCTGAACCCCATGTACTGGCCAGCTCGTCGCCAGGAAACACTGCTCGTGACGGCCATTTACAAATTCCACCCAGACTTTGCCAACGAAGACTTCAAGGTCTGGTACGGCGACCCTGACAAAGACCATGGCGCGGCCTCGCTGGAAGGCGGCGACGTGATGCCAATCGGGAATGGCGTCGTGCTGGTCGGCATGGGCGAGCGCACCACCCACCAGGCCGTAGCGCAGTTAGCGCAGTCGTTGTTCGCAAACAAAGCGGCCGAACGCGTCATCGTTGCAGGCTTGCCTAAATCCCGTGCTGCCATGCACCTGGACACGGTCTTTAGTTTCTGCGATCGCGACCTGGTAACCGTATTCGCCGAGGCGGTAGACGCCATCGTTCCGTTCAGCATCCGTCCCGATGAAAGCCGCTCCGATGGCCTGGATGCGCGACGAGAAGACAAACATTTCATCGAAGTTGTAGGCGAAGCGCTGAACCTTAAAAAACTGCGTGTGGTTCCTACTGGCGGTAACTCGTTCGAAGCCGAACGCGAACAGTGGGATGACGGCAACAACGTCGTCGCGCTCGAACCGGGCGTGGTGGTCGGCTATGACCAGAAATACCTACACCAATACGTTGCTGCGCAAAGCAGGCGTTGAAGTCATCACCATCAGTGCCGGTGAGCTTGGCCGCGGCCGCGGCGGTGGTCACTGCATGACCTGCCCAATCATTCGCGACCCTATCGATTACTAAGTGCCCTGATTGAAAAGGTGCTGCCAGCCGGGCAGCACCGATACCGAATCCAATTTAGTAGGAGTATGAAAAATGGCGTTTAACATGCACAACCGCAGCCTGCTCAGCTTGATGCACCACACTCAACGCGAGCTGCGCTTCCTGCTGGACTTGTCCCGCGACCTCAAACGCGCCAAGTACACCGGCACCGAGCAGCAACACCTGAAGCGTAAAAACATCGCGCTGATTTTCGAAAAAACCTCCACCCGCACCCGCTGCGCATTTGAAGTGGCCGCCTATGACCAGGGCGCCAACGTCACCTACATTGATCCGCAATCTTCGCAAATTGGCCACAAAGAAAGCATGAAAGACACTGCCCGCGTGCTGGGTCGCATGTTTGATGCCATTGAATACCGTGGTTATGGTCAGGAAATTGTCGAAGAGCTGGCGGCGTACGCCGGTGTCCCAGTGTTCAACGGCTTGACCGCCGAGTTTCACCCCACCCAAATGATCGCTGACGTTCTCACCATGCGTGAAAACAGCGACAAACCGCTGCACGACATCAGCTACGCGTACCTGGGCGACGCCCGCAACAACATGGGTAACTCGCTGCTGCTGATCGGCGCCAAGCTGGGCATGGATGTACGCATCGGCGCACCAAAAGCGCTGTGGCCAACCGATGAGCTGGTCGCGCAGTGCCAAGGCTTCGCCAAAGAGAGCGGCGCTCGCATTACCCTCACTGAAGACCCACAGGAAGCGGTTAAAGGCGTGGATTTCATTCACACCGACGTGTGGGTATCCATGGGTGAACCGCTGGAAGCTTGGGACGAGCGCATCAAGCAGTTGCTGCCTTACCAGGTAAACGCCGACCTGATGAAAGCTGCTGGCAATCCCCGCGTGAAGTTCATGCACTGCCTGCCGGCTTTCCACAACAGCGAAACCAAAGTGGGCAAGGACATCGCCAGCCGTTATCCGCATTTGGCCAATGGCGTTGAGGTCACTGAAGACGTCTTCGAGTCGCCCTACAACATTGCGTTCGAGCAAGCCGAAAACCGCATGCACACCATCAAAGCAATTCTCGTCGCGGCTATGGCCGACATCTGACCCTCAGCGGCGTGGCATCCGTTGCCACGCCGCCCCCCTTTTTATTCTTTCAGGAGAACGCTCATGCGCATTGTCGTCGCTTTGGGTGGGAACGCCCTATTGCGTCGTGGTGAACCCATGACTGCTGATAACCAACGTGAAAACGTCCGTATTGCTGTTGAACAAATTGCCAAAATCGCTCCGGGCAACCAACTCGTGATCGCCCACGGCAACGGCCCGCAAGTAGGGCTGTTGGCGCTGCAAGCGGCGGCGTACACCTCAGTGAATCCTTACCCGCTGGACGTGCTCGGCGCCGAAACCGAAGGCATGATCGGCTACATGATTGAACAGGAGCTGGGCAACCTGCTGCCGTTTGAAGTGCCGTTTGCCACGCTGCTTACTCAAGTGGAAGTTGATTCCAACGACCCCGCTTTCAGCAACCCGACCAAGCCAATCGGCCCGGTTTATTCGAAAGAAGATGCCGAACGCCTTGCCGCCGAAAAAGGCTGGAACATCGCGCCAGACGGCGATAAGTTCCGTCGCGTAGTGGCCAGCCCTCGTCCTAAGCAAATCTTTGAAATTCGCCCCGTTAAGTGGCTGTTGGACCACGGCACCATCGTGATCTGCGCTGGCGGCGGCGGTATTCCCACTCGTTACAACGCCGATGGCAAACTTGAAGGCGTGGAAGCGGTAATCGACAAAGATTTGTGCTCGGCACTGCTGGCTGAGCAACTGACTTCCGACCTGTTGGTAATTGCCACCGACGTCGACGCCACATACATCGACTGGGGCAAGCCCACCCAAAAAGCCATTGCTGAGGCGCACCCCGATGAGCTTGAACGCTTAGGTTTTGCCGCTGGTTCCATGGGGCCAAAAGTGCAGGCCGCTTGCGAGTTTGCGCGCAACACCGGCAAGGTCGCGGTGATTGGTTCGCTCGCCGACATCGAAGCCATCGTTCAAGGCAAAGCAGGTACTCGCGTTTCCACTGCAAGCACCGAAGTGATCTACCGCTAACAACGTGCTGGATGGGCCGCGCCTCGGGCAAGGCCCATCCGACCGTCACGAGCCTTACAACGACCGCCCTTAACAAACCCCGCAAAAATCCCTCCTACGCCCCTGCTTCAAACCTAGCCAAACGCCCCTGCAAATATCAGCGCTTCAGCCGTTTCGCTGCAATCAATCAGCCCTTCCTTACAGCCAGACGAGCAGCCTTGACGGCCAACAACCTTGCCGTTGACAGTGACTCATTAGTCACAGCTCGCGTCAGCATAGTCTCTCGATCAAGCGTGCCCACTTAACGGGGCCGTCATCATCATTTCAATTGATCGACAATCGGCAAGCCTTTTTCAGCCTAGCCGGCTTGCCCTGGTACTTTTTAAGGAGTTTGCGCTAGATGTCTCGACTTCCAGTCATCGTAGGGTTTGGTGGGTATAACGCCGCAGGCCGTAGCTCCTTCCACCACGGTTTTCGTCGCACCGTGCTGGAGTCGATGGACGCCGCCGCCCGGCTCGAAACCCTGGTCGGCCTGGCGGTGATGATGAAGTTGGTTAGCTATGTAAACGGCGCTTATCAGGACGCTGCTGGCAAAAGCTTGGCTGCAGCTGATATCGAAGCACGTTTCGGCCCGCAGATTTTGCAGTCCACGTTGGTTCGCCGGATCGAAAAGCAGCACCTGGACCCCGACGCCGTGCACTGGCAAAAAAACCTTGAGGTCGACACCAGCCCCACCCAGCCGCTGACCTTTATTGCCCAACGCAAACAATTGCCCGAACCGCTGCCCGCCAACTGGGCGGTGGAAACTCTCGAAGGCAACCAGGTGCAAGTCACGCTACACGGCAGCTGCGAATTCAAAGTCGACAGCTATCGGGCGCTGAGCGTGAAGTCCGCCGGCCAGTTGCCGACCGGTTTCGAGCCGAGCGAGCTGTACAACTCCCGCTTCCACCCGCGCGGCCTGCAGATGTCGGTTGTCGCCGCGACGGATGCCCTGCGCTCTACCGGCTTGGACTGGCAAACCATTGTCAGCCACGTTCAGCCCGATGAAGTCGCGGTGTTCTCCGGCAGCATCATGAGCCAGCTCGACGAAAACGGCTTTGGCGGCCTGATGCAGTCGCGCCTCAAGGGCCAGCGCGTGTCAGCCAAGCAGTTACCGCTGGGCTTCAACAGCATGCCGACTGACTTTATCAACGCGTACGTGCTGGGCAGCGTGGGCACGACGGGCAGCGTGACCGGCGCCTGCGCCACCTTCCTCTACAACCTGCAAAAAGCCATTGATGTAATTGCCGCCGGCCAGGTTCGCGTGGCCATCGTTGGCAACAGCGAAGCGCCGATTTTGTCGGAGTGCATTGAGGGTTATAGCGCCATGGGCGCCCTGGCTACCGAAGAAGGCTTACGCCTGATCGAAGGCCGTGACGACGTCAATTTCCGCCGCGCGAGCCGCCCGTTCGGCGAAAACTGCGGCTTTACCTTGGCCGAATCCGCGCAATACGTGGTGCTGATGGACGACGCCTTGGCGCTGGAGTTGGGCGCCGATATCCACGGTGCGGTTGCCGATGTGTTCATCAACGCCGACGGCTTCAAGAAATCCATTTCTGCACCCGGCCCGGGCAACTACCTCACCGTCGCCAAGGCTGTCGCCAGCGCGGTACAAATTGTCGGTTTGGAAAGCGTGCAAAAACGCAGCTTTATTCACGCCCACGGCTCCAGCACACCGGCCAACCGCGTGACTGAATCGGAATTGCTGGACCGCGTCGCCGCCGCCTTCGATATCAAGAGCTGGCCGGTCACGGCGGTGAAAGCCTTCGTCGGCCATTCCCTCGCCACGGCCAGCGGCGATCAATTGATCTCGGCGCTGGGCTCGTTCAAGTACGGCATTATTCCCGGCATCAAAACCATCGACGCCGTTGCCCCGGACGTGCACCAGCAGCACCTGGCGATCGCCACGCAGGACCGCGACGTGGGCGCTGAGCAGTTGGAGGTGTGCTTTATCAATTCCAAGGGCTTTGGCGGCAACAACGCCAGCGGCGTGATTCTCGCGCCCCATGTCGCCGAGCGCATGCTGAAAAAGCGCCATGGCGAAACGGCTTTTGCTGATTATGTGGCTCGTCGCGAGCAAACCCGCGCCAACGCCAAAGCCTACGACCAGCGTGCGCTGCATGGCCAACTCGACATCATCTACAACTTTGGCCAGGACATGATCGAAGACCAGGCCATCGAGATTACCGCCGAGCAGATGCGCATCCCCGGCTTTAGCCAGCCGTTGGTATTCAAGAAAGATGAGCGTTTCAAGGACATGCTTTAAGGGCAATCGCGGCTAAAGCCTCTCCCCATCAACCGCGTGCGGATGGAGAGGCTTTCACTTCCAGGTGCTCAGGCACTCAAGCCCTTCGCCAAGCGCAACAAGTCCCCGCGCCACGCCGCACCCGCCGGCAGGGCCAAAAAGAACGGATTAAGGAACGATTCACGGGCTTCGTACGTGAGCACCTCGCCGTGAATATCCAGCACCTCGCCACCGGCACCTTCCAGCACGCCTTGCGCGGCGGCGGTGTCCCACTGCGACGTAGGCGCCAGCCGTGGATAGCAATCCGCCGCGCCCTCGGCGAGCAAGCAGAACTTCAGCGAGCTGCCCACATTGGCCAGTTGCAAGTCGCCGAACAGCAGGCTCAGCCCGGCCAGCAATTGCTCTTGCTCAGGGCTGGAATGGCGCCGACTGGCCACCACGGTGAACCCCTGCTCCGGCGCGTTGCGCACATGCACCGCTTGCGGTTGACCATGGGCATCGCAGCGCCAGGCACCGAGGCCGGCGCCGCCGTAGAAGTAACGGCCGGTGGTGGGCATGCCGACTACGCCGAACAGCACCTTGCCGTTTTCTACCAGCGCGACGTTGACGGTGAACTCGTCGCTGCCGCTGATAAATTCCTTGGTGCCGTCCAACGGATCGACCACCCACCAGCGCGTCCAGCCGGCGCGTTCGCTCAGAGGAATGTCGGCCGCTTCTTCAGATAACACCGGAATGCTTGGATCCAGGGCCGTGAGGCCGGCCGCCAGAATGTGGTGCGCGGCCAGGTCGGCAGCAGTCACCGGGGAGTCATCGGCCTTGGCGGTTACCGCCACGCCACTGCGCCAATACGGAAGAATGGCCGCGCCCGCCTCTCGGGCCAGGGCGACCACTTGTTCCATCAGTGGCAGCAGGCTCACGAGCGCACCGCCGGGGTGAATTCGCCGCGCTGAGTCAGCACGTCACGCGCCAAGTACAGCGCAGCCAGCGCGCGGCCTTCGCTGAATTGTGGATGCTGCGCCAGGCTCGACAGCTCGTGCAGGCTGAAGCGCTCAACTCCCATTGGCTCAGGCTCATCGCCGGGCAGCGTTTCGGGGTAAAGATCACGCGCCAGCACCACCTGAATCACCTGGCTCATATAACCGGGCGACAGCGACAGCTCGGTCAGCCGCTCCAATTTATGGGCGCCAAAACCGGCCTCTTCCTTGAGTTCGCGGTTGGCAGCGTCCAGCACGTCTTCGCCCGGCTCGATCAGCCCTTTAGGGCATGAGAGCTGGTAATCGTCCGTACCGGCGCAGAACTCTTCCACCAGCAGTACGTGCTCGGCGTCGGCCATTGCCACGATCATTACCGCACCGTAGCCAACGCCCTTGCCCACCAGTCTTTCGTAGGTGCGTTCGACGCCATTGCTGAAACGCAGCTGCAACTCCTCGACGCGAAACAGGCGGCTACTGGCCACTATTTCGCGGTTGAGGACGGTGGGTTTCTGACGCATGGGACGGCTCCTTGGCGTGACCTGGCGGGTTATCATAACGCGGCTTTTCGGATTGTCGCCGCGCCGGATTACGCTTGCTGACCAGATCACGCCTCTTTTCCTTACAGCGTGTGTGAAAAACGCCACTTCCCCTGCAGAGCTATCGTTATGTCCCACCTGCCATGGTCTTCCATCGACACCGTTCTGCTCGACATGGACGGCACGTTGCTGGATCTGCACTTCGACAACCACTTCTGGCTTGAGCACTTGCCCCAGCGCTACGCCGACGTGCACGGCCTCAGCCGCGAGCAGGCGAATGCTCACATGCTGCCGCTGTTTCGCGATCACGCCGGCCAGCTCAATTGGTACTGCACCGACTTCTGGACCGCTCAACTCAACCTGCCGATTCGCGAGCTGAAACGGGAAGTGGCGCACCTAATTTCCCTGCGCCCCGACGCCGACAAATTTCTCGTTGCCCTGCGCCAGGCCGGTAAGCGTGTGGTGCTCATCACCAATGCGCACCGCGACTCGCTGTCGCTGAAAATGGAGCGCATCGAATTAGCCCCCAATTTCGACCGCCTGATCAGCTCCCACGACTATGGTTTTCCGAAAAGAAGACCAACGCTTTTGGGCGGCCCTGCAAAACGACTTCGCCTTCGAGCCTGAGCGCAGCCTGTTTATCGACGACAGCCTGCCGATTTTGCGCAGCGCTCGGGAGTACGGCGTCGCGCACCTGCTGGCCGTGCGCGAGCCCGATAGCCGCATGGGCCCCAAAGACACCGAAGAATTCAGCGCAGTGGAAGACTACCGTCTGCTAATCGACGGCCTGCTTTAAGCCATACGCCCGCCAGTTGAGGTACCGATGGACATCAAGCAGCTGAAATTCCTCATCGCCCTCGATGAAACCCGGCACTTCGGCCAGGCGGCGGCGCGCTGCCACGTCACCCAACCGACCCTGTCGATGCGCTTGCGCAGCCTCGAAGAGGAACTGCAGCTGCCGCTGGTGGTACGCGGTCAGCGCTTCGAAGGGTTCACCGAAGCGGGCGAGCGCGTGCTGGCCTGGGCGCGCACCGTACTGGCGGCGTATGACGGGTTGAATGCCGAGGCGGCGGCCTGTCGCGGCAGCTTGATCGGCACCTTGCGTATGGGTGTAGTACCGCTGTCCAGTTACGACCCGGTGCCGCTGTTGCAGCGCTTGCACACGCAGCACCCCAGCTTGCGTTTCGAATTGTCGGCGCTCAGCTCCGAGCAAATTCTTGAGCACTTGGCGAGTAACCGACTCGACATCGGTGTGTCGTACCTGGACCGCCTGAACGCCGAACACTTCGACAGCCTCAACTTGATGCAAACGCGCATGGGCCTGCTGTACGACCAGCGCTTCTTCCGTTTCGACGCGGCTGAACTGACCTGGGAAGCGTTGATCAATCTGCCGCTGGGACTGTTATCCAGCGGCATGCACTTTCGCCAATCGATCAACCACAACTTCCGCAGCCGGGGCCTGACGCCCACCCCGCTGCTGGAAACCGACGTGGTGCATCAATTGGTGCAGGCCGTTCACGGCGGCCTGTGCTGCGCGATCATGCCGCTCTATGGCGGCGTCGACATGCTCACCAAACACCTGCGCCTTCAGCCCATCGAAAACGCCCAAACCCTGGCGCCGCTGGGCCTGATCATGCGCAAAAGCGCCCCGCGCTCCGCACTCGCCGAAGCCTGCTTCCAAGAAGCCGGCGCCATGCTGCTCGAATCGTAGCCAACACGCACCGCTCTCTGTGGGAGCGGCTTTAGCCGCGATTCCTGGAAACCTCGGCACTTGAAAATCGCAGCTAATCGGAATGCCGCCAAGCCGCGCCACAAAACCTGCAATTCAGTACCCATCGACGCCCTCTATCACCGCATCAGAACTAGCGATTAGACGCCGACCGACGGGCGGCCTAGGCTGTTCAAATAACGATCAACCGAACCTCGTGCAACTCGGTGACGACAATGAACAGCAAACGCCAGCCTCTTGCGGCGGCTTCCGCCTGCGATTCCTCCACCACGTCTGAACAAGCCAGCCAGGGCTACCGCTTTTACGAGCTGGAGCACGGCACTGCTGCGTCTGTGGAATTGGCAGAGGAAGTGGCGCTGGCCATTTCGTTCAACGGTATCAACCAGGCGGTGATGCTGGTGTCGCCCACTGATCTGGAAGACTTCGTTGTAGGGTTTAGCCTCGCCAACGGTATCGTTGAGTCGATTGACGAGATTTATGACGTCGTCCTCAGCGGCACCGGTTCTGCCCGTCAGGCCGATGTGCAAGTCAGCAGCCGCGCCTTCTGGGAACTCAAGCAGCAACGCCGCCAGCTCACCGGCACCAGCGGCTGCGGTTTGTGTGGCGTCGAGGCCGTTGAACAAGCGCTGCCATCGCTCAGTCCTTTAAAGCGTGCCCCCTTGCCGCCCGCTGCCTGGCTCATCGACTTACGCCAGCGCATCACTGTTTTCCAACCGCTGGGCCAGCACTGCGGCGCGGTGCACGCGGCGGTGTTTATGAACGGTCAGGGCGAGCTGCTGCTAGGCCGTGAAGACATCGGCCGGCACAACGCGTTGGACAAACTCATCGGCGCCCTCCTGCGCCAGCAGATTTCCACCGCCGGCGGCCTGGCCCTGGTGACCAGCCGTTGCAGCCTGGAACTCATTCAGAAAGTGCTGCGCGCCGGCATTACCACCCTCGTTAGCCTTTCGGCACCCACCGGCCTGGCCGTGCAATGGGCACGTCGGCACCACCTTAATTTGATTCACCTGCCGCATAACAATGCGCCGCGGGTGTACAGCCCGGAGTTCGCGCAATGACCCATCAAGTCGACACCCACCCCACCCAGCGCTACAAGCCCTACAAAGGCGCCGCCGGCGGTTGGGGCGCGCTGAAAAGCGTGGCGCACTTCTGGCTGGACAGTGACAACGCGCTGAAAAACATCCGCACCCTGCTGAAAACCAACCAGCACGGGGGCTTCGATTGCCCCGGCTGCGCGTGGGGCGAGTCGGCGGAAAGCGGCATGGTCAAGTTCTGTGAGAACGGCGCCAAGGCGGTGAACTGGGAAGCCACCAAGCGCCGCGTGGACGCCGCGTTCTTCGCCAAACACAGCGTCACCACGCTGCGTGAGCAAAGCGATTACTGGCTCGAATACCAAGGCCGCCTGACCGAGCCGATGGTGTACGACCCCGCCAGCGATCACTACAAGCCGATTGCCTGGGACGCCGCGTTCGAGCTCATCGCCCAGCACCTCAACCAGTTGGCCAGCCCCAATCAGGCCGAGTTCTACACCTCGGGCCGCGCCAGCAACGAGGCGGCGTTTCTCTATCAATTGTTCGTGCGCGCCTACGGCACGAACAATTTCCCCGACTGCTCGAACATGTGCCACGAAGCCAGTGGCGTGGCCTTGGGGCAAAGCGTCGGCGTGGGCAAGGGCACGGTGACCTTTGACGACTTCGAGCATGCCGACGCCATTTTCGTCATCGGCCAAAACCCCGGCACCAACCACCCGCGCATGCTTGAACCGCTGCGCGAAGCGGTAAAACGCGGCGCCCAGGTGGTGTGTTTGAACCCGCTGAAAGAGCGCGGCCTGGAGCGTTTCCAGAACCCGCAACACGCTCTGGAAATGCTCAGCAACGGCGACCGTCCGACCAACACGGCGTTCTATCGCCCCGCATTGGGCGGCGATATGGCGGCGCTTCGCGGCATAGCGAAATTTCTGCTCAAGTGGCAGCGCGAGGCGCAAGCCAAGGGCAATTCTACGGTGTTCGATCAGGCGTTTATTGCCCAGCACACCACGCAAGTTGAAGCGTATTTAGAGGTGGTCGAAGCCACTAGCTGGGAGCACATCATTGCCCAGTCCGGCTTGAGCAAAGCCGAGATCGAGGCCATGGCGCACACCTATCGCCAGGCCGACCGCGTGATCATGTGCTGGGCCATGGGCATTACCCAGCATCGCCATTCGGTGCCGACCATTCAGGAAATCGCCAACCTGATGCTGCTGCGCGGCAACATCGGCAAACCAGGCGCCGGCCTGTGTCCGGTGCGCGGCCACAGCAACGTGCAGGGCGACCGCACCATGGGCATCAATGATCGCCCGCCGGCGTTTTTCCTCGACGCCCTGGAGCGCCGCTTCGACTTCAAAGTGCCGCGTGAATTCGGCCACAACACCGTGGAAGCCATTCACGCCATGCTCGACGGCGACGCCAAGGTATTTATCGGCCTGGGCGGCAACTTCGCCCAAGCCACACCCGACACGCCGCGCGCGCACCAAGCGCTGCAGAACTGCGACCTCACCGTGCAGATCAGCACCAAGCTCAACCGCAGCCACCTGACCATCGGCAAGCAGGCGCTAATTCTGCCGTGCCTGGGCCGTACCGATATCGACCAGCAAGCCGGCGGCCCACAAGCCGTTACCGTGGAAGACTCCTTCAGCATGGTGCATGCCTCCAACGGCCAGTTGCAGCCGCTGAGTAAGCAGATGCGCTCGGAGCCCGCCATTGTCGCCGGCATCGCCGCCGCCACGCTGGGCAACAAGCCAGTGAACTGGAACTGGCTGATTGAGGACTACGACCGCATCCGCGAGCTGATCGCCGACGTCGTGCCGGGCTTCCAGGGCTTCAACCAACGCGCCCGCGACCCAGGCGGTTTCTACTTGGGCAACGCTGCTGGCCAGCGGCGCTGGAACACGGCGTCTGGCCTGGCCGTGTTCAAGGCCAACCTGTTGCCGGAAGACCTGATTCACGAAGGCATTCGCGCCCGTGGCGAAGTGCCGGACCTAATCCTGCAAACCCTGCGCTCGCACGACCAGTACAACACTACGATTTACGGCCTCGACGACCGCTATCGTGGCGTCAAAGGTCAGCGCGACGTGGTCTTTGCCAACGAGGCGGACATCATTCGGCTTGGCTACAAACCGGGGCAGAAGGTCGACGTGTTGTCGCTGTGGGGCGATGGCCGCGAGCGGCGCATCAGCGGCTTTACCTTGCTGGCATTCGATATTCCGGCCGGGCAAGCGGCGGCTTACTACCCCGAGACCAATCCGCTGGTGCCGCTGGAGAGCGTCGGCGAGGGCAGCTTTACGCCGACCTCGAAGTTTGTGGCCATCCGCCTGGAACCGGCTCGGGATAACGGCCGGATCATCTGACCGCTGCTATTGCGCTTTGGCGCTGGTAATCCACGGCTCGAAGCGCTTGCCGAAGGTCACGTCCACGCTGACCTTGTTGCGCTCTTCGGCCGCCCGGTCGTACGGATTCCAGGCACTGAACACCGTGCGCCAGCGACTCGGCACACTGACTTCAGCCAGCTCGAAATACAGTGTGTAGTCGTCTGGCGTCGGCACACCGGCACTCCATTTGAAGCCTGCGCGCACGCTGGCGCGGGCCAGGCTGTAGCGACTGCGGTCCGGATAACGCTGGCGCAAGCTGTCGGCGTCCAGGCCGGCGTCGACCACATACAGCCGCGTGTTATTGGCCTTGAAGCGACTCAATTGGTAGTCGGCGTTGTCTAGCGCCTGTTTTGCCTCCGGGCTGTCTGGCGCAGCGGCAAACTGGATTTGCGCCTGTTTCAGCTCGGCTTCTGCGGCTGTCAGTTCGGTCTGGTATTGCTCGCCGTTCAGCTCCAGCACCACCAGCGCCTCGCGCTCCCAACGGTCGCGCCTGTACGTTTCGCCGTGCTCGCCGATCTCAAAACCCAACTCGCGCAGTTTGTCGCGGTTTACCCAGCCGTCCGCCAGGCGTGCATCCAGCTGCAGCATCTGGCCAGCGGCGTCGTTGTTGTTCATCACGCTGTTGTAGGCCACCGACAACTCACGTTCCGACAAGCGCAACATGCTGTCTGGCTCGCCACTGCGGTTGTAATACACGCCGCCAAGCGCCACGGCGTTGCTCAGCAGAATCAGCCCGGCGCCGAGCCAGAAGGTTCGTTTCAACGGGCTCATAGCGCACCTCCGCGGGTTTTCACGCCGTAAAGTCGCAACCGTTGCAACAGCACCAGCAGCAACACCGCAATCACGCCGATGGCGAGGAAGAACAGGTATTTGGGCAGCGTTTCCCACCACCAGTCGAACAGCTTGGTGTACAGAAACAGCACGCCGAACACCACGCTGGTGATGCTCACCTCGCGCCAACCGGCGCGAATGCCCAGCCATACGCCGAGTCCGGCGAGAACAAAGCCCAGGTATTGATACAGCGACTCCACCGCGCTGGCTTCCAGCGGCAGGTAACTGCCCTCGCCCCAGAACGACAGCACCAGCACCGGCAGAAACACGAACAGCAGCGCAAACACGCGGTACAACGCGGCAAAGCCATGGAAGCGCGCGTGATTGATCACCAGCGGCAAGCAGAACAGCACCAGCGCCGAGGGGAAGAAATTCTCTGGACGCCGCCCCACCGACAACCAATAGCCGCCGCCAAACGCGCCGACCCGCGCAGCGATATAACCGCCCACGCAGATCAGTCCCGCCGCCAGCAACAAGCGCAGGTTGCATTGATAGGCCAACAGAAACGCGAGCGCGGCCCAGGGGATCAGGGCTTTGTCTGAGGGCGTGATATTGAAAATCTGCCCGGCCAGGGACAGGTTCAGCACAAACGCCACGAAGCAGATCAGCGCCGCCAACTTGGTGTAGTAGCCGCTACGGTCGTGGCCGTGCAGCCATACCGTGAGGGCAAAGGTGCCGAGCGTGGTGCCCAGCAACATGGCCACTTGTTGGCCTTCGCTGAACACGCCCCAGAACTGGTGGAAGAGGAAAAACAAACTGGCCGCCAGCGCCAACGCACCGAACAACGAGGCGACGCGCATGCCAAGCGACAGCTGACGCGAACGCTCGTCGGCATCGATATTCAGGGTGGCGGAGAAGTGGTTCAGCAACTGCCGATGGTGGTCATCGACTCGCTGCCGCTGTTCGGCGTCGAGGGTAAGCACCTGCTCGGTTTGCAGTTGCTTGAGTTCCTGGCGGAACGCTTCGATTTGCCCGAGTCGTTGCTGTGCCTGTTCGGCGTTCATGCCTGCTCCTTGGCGAGGGAAAGTGCAGGCGATTCTGGCAGAAAGATGCTGAGGGGAACACAGGCTCTGGCAGTGAGATCGCTTGTATGAATCGAGGCTGAAGCCTCTCCCACAGAATCGGTCAAATAGGCATCACGCTTTCGATTCGGCGCGCCGAAACCTGCTCTACAAGAGCACTAAGACTCGACCGAAAATGCAAAAGTTTCCGAGCGAAAACATATATTTACGAAACGTGATAAACCCCCTACCGCACGTCGTTTGCCGCTTGTTTGTGTACCCAAGCGCATACACGATCGGCGCGTCTTTCCTACATAGGCTCGTTCCTGCATGAAGTACTCGCGCATGTTCCTGTTGTCCCTTGGCTTGCTTGGCAGCCAGGCGTTTGCAGCCGAAGGCAATACCGAAGCCGGTATTGGCGGCGCATTGGGCGGTGTGTTGGGGTCGGTGGTGGGCGAACAGGTGGGCGGTTCCACCGGTGCCGCGATTGGTGCCGGCGTTGGCGGTGCGGCTGGCGGCGCAGTGGGCGCGCGCAAAGGCAACAAGACCGAAGCGGCCATCGGCGGTGGCTTGGGCGCTGCCGGCGGTAACGTGATCGGCAACAAGATCGGTGGCAGCACCGGCGGCATCGTCGGCGCTGGTTTGGGCGGCGCAGCAGGTGGCGCGCTGGGTAACAACTACGGCAGCGCCAGCCGGGCCGACGATGAACGTGAGAGCCACGGCAAGCGTCGTAATTATCGGCACGACAATGGCCATCACTACGGCCATAAAAAACACAAACATCGTCGTCACGACTGAACAAAAAAACCGCCCGGATGGGCGGTTTTTTTCGAGGATTGCGGGGCGGCCCATCGCGGCTAAAGCCGCTCCCACAGTAACCGCCAACCTGTAGGAGCGGCTTTAGCCGCGATAGCCCCACCGCATTCGCAAATCTGTAGGAGCGGCTTTAGCCGCGATAGCCCCACCGCATTCGCAAATCTGTAGGAGCGGCTTTAGCCGCGATTCCTGCAAACGCCGAACCCAACCCCTACGAAGCCACTACCAACTCCCCCATCGCCTTGCGCAGCCCATCCGGAATACTCACCGGCCGGTTGGTTTCGCGATCGACAAACACATGCACAAAGCGCCCCGCCGCGCAGGCTTCCTGCTCGCCGGCCTTGAACACCGCCAGCTCGTATTGCACCGAACTGTTGCCCAGTTTCCCTACCCGCAAACCAATGTCGATGCGGTCGGGAAAGGCGATGGAGGCGAAGTAGTCGCACGAGGAGCTGACCACAAAACCCACCACTGGCCCGCTGTGAATATCCAGGCCGCCGACTTCGATTAGGTAGGTGTTCACCGCGCTGTCGAAGAAGCTGTAGTAGGTCACGTTGTTCACATGGCCATACACATCGTTGTCGTGCCAGCGCGTGGTAATCGGCTGGAAGTGGGCGTAGTCGCTGCGCAGGTGTTGGCGGTCGGTCATGGGCGTGCTCGCATCAAGGTAATCAGTAGGCGGCGTGGTAAATCGCCAGGGCATCGGCTTCGGTAATTTCGCGCGGGTTATTCACCAGCAAGCGCTGTTGCAGCATGGCGTCGCTGGCCAGTTGCGCGAGCATTTCCTGAGGCACACCGGCATCGCGCAGGCGGCTTGGCAGGCCGTGGCGTTCGTTCAGCGCTGACAGTTCGGTGATGAATTGTTCGGTCAGGCTGGCGGCATCGCCGGCTCGCAGCTTGTCACCCAGCAACAGCGGCGCCAGCTCGGCGTACAGCGCGCTGGCCGCCGAGGCGTTGAAGCGCAGCACGTGCGGCAGCACCAGCGCGTTGCTCAGGCCATGAGGAATGTGGAAGTGCCCACCCAGCGGATAGGCCAGCGCATGCACGGCCGCAACCGGGGCGTTGGCAAACGCCTGACCGGCCAGCAACGCACCCAGCAACATGGCTTGGCGGGCGCTGCGGTTCTGGCCGTTGTGCACGGCTTCGTGCAGGTTGGCGGCGAGCAGGCGCAAAGCTTCGCGTGCGAGCAAATCCGAAAGCGGGTTTTTCTTCAGGGCGCTGGTGTACGACTCGATCGCGTGCACCATGGCGTCGATACCCGTGGCGGCGGTGACTGCGGGCGGCAGGCCGAGGGTCAGGTCGGCGTCCAGCAGCGCCAGATCGGGCAACAGCAGCGGCGAAACCACACCCATTTTGGTGGTTTCGCCGGTGGTGATAATGGCGATCTGAGTCACTTCGGAACCGGTGCCGGCGGTGGTCGGCACCTGAATCAGCGGCAAGCGCTGACCGCGTGCGTTGCCCACGCCGTAGATGTCTTTCAGCGTTTGCTTGCACGCCGGGTGCGCCAGCAGCGCGACGAGCTTGGCCACGTCCATGGAGCTGCCGCCGCCAAAGCCGATGATCAGCTCTGCGCCCAGTTCGCGGGCTTGCTGAACGGCTTGCAGCACGATGGCTTCGGGCGGGTCGGCGACCACTTGGTCGAACACGGCCACGCTCAGGCCTTCGTCGGCAAAGCCCGGGAGAACCTCGTTGAGCAAACCGAACTTGGTGATGCCCGGGTCCGTCACGACCAGCACCGACTGGGCCCCGCGCTCGCGGCACAAGGCGGCCAGGCGGCGTGCCGAGCCGGATTCGCAGATGATCTGCGCGGTGGTGGCAAAGCTGAAAGGATGCATGGCGTTCTCCTCAGGTTAATAGCGCACTCACGGTTGAGCGGCAGCTGTCGGTGTGGCGCCGCCAGGCGATACGGAAGGCTGGCGGGCAAAGAAATTCCAGATGGCCTCGGGGGCATTGAAGCCCTCGGTGTTGCGGCCGAGCAAACGGGGGGCGCGGTACATGGGCTGCGGCACCAAATGGCCGCCACCGACCAACGCGTAAAGCGCCACTTCGTGTTTACCCGGTGCTTGCCATTGCTGCAAACGCACCGACTCGCTCGGGTGTTGTTCTTGCGTGGCCTTCGCAGGGTAACCGTTCAAGCCGGCGAAGTAGGCGGCGGTGTCGCCCGCCGACCGCACCGTGCCTCGGTTGCCCAGCCCAAACAGGGTGACCTTGCCGCCGTTAAACGGGTTGATCGGGTCGTCTGTGCCGTTGACTACCAGCACCGATGCCGGCTGCCCGCTGGTTTCGCACGCCAGGTTGTCGCCCGTCGGCAAGTTCGCCGCCACTGCCGCCACGCCCGCAAGCAGATTCGGCTGCTCCAGGGCAAAGCGGAAACCCAGGTGCCCGCCGCTGGAGTAACCGGTGAGAAATGCCCGCGAGCGGTCGATCTGGTGTTGCTGGGCGAAGCGTTGAATCAGCGCGGCGATAAAGCCTTTGTCGTCGATGTTCTGCTGACGCGCGGCGTAGTCGGCGACCAGGCGGCAGTCGTTCCAGTTTTTCTCAAATCCTTGCGGATAAACCACCACGAAACCGTGGGCGTCGGCCAGGCGTTCAAATTCGTAGCCGGTGTACACGCGGATGTCGTCGCTGGTCTGCAACGAGCCGTGCAGCACGAATACCAGCGGTGAGTTGGCTTTCAGGTTTTTGGGAATGTAGTAGCTGAACTGGCGGTCCAGCGCGCCGACCTGGATGTGGTCGTGTTGCACGGTGGCGCTCAGGGCCGGCGGGTTGGGCCGGGGGGCGTAGGCGAAGTAGGCGTATAGGCAGGCCAACAGGCCTAGCAGCACGATTAGTACACGGAAGCGCTTTTTCAATCGGCACCCTCTTTTTTATTGTTATGGATGATCGACTGAAGATTCTGGATCCGACGAATCGGAATCCAGAATCTCGAGCCGTACGCTTAGAACGCGAAATGCGCCTCCGGCAACGCCATCAGGCAATCCGCGCCGCCCAGTACCATTTCGCGGTGGCTGCTCACGCGCGGCAATACGCGGCGCATGTAGAAGCGGGCGCTGTGCAGTTTGGCTTGGTAGAACTCGGCCTCGCCGGCACCGGCGTCCAATGCATCTTGGGCGCGGGCGGCGGCTTGTAGCCACAGGCCGGCCAGCAGCAGGTACGAGCTGTATTGCAGGAAGTCGACCGAGCAGGCGCCGATCTCTTGCGGGTCGCGGTTGCTGGCGGCGAGCACTTGTGCGGTCAGGTCGCGCCATTCGTGCAGGCGTTCTTGCAGCGGTTGCACCAGGTCGGCGAGCTGGCTGCGGCTGGCTTGCGCGTCGCACAGGGCGGCGAATTCGTCTTGCAGGGCGTTCAGTTCCGCACCGCCGTCGCCCATCAGTTTGCGGCGAATGAAGTCCAGCGCTTGGATGCCGTTGGTGCCTTCGTAGATTTGCGTGATGCGGCTGTCGCGCATCAGTTGCTCCATGCCCCACTCGCGGATGTAGCCGTGACCGCCGTAAATCTGCACGCCGAGGCTGGCCACTTCCTGGCCCATGTCGGTAAAGAACGATTTGACGATGGGAATCAGCAGCGCCACGCGCTTGCTGGCCACTTTGCGCTCGGCCGGATCGGGATGGCCGTGTTCCAGGTCGAGCTGGCGCGCGGTGTAGGCGGCGAGCATGCGGCTGCCCTCCACCAGGGTTTTCTGGGTCAGCAGCATGCGGCGCACGTCGGGGTGCACGATGATCGGGTCGGCTGCTTTGTCCGGTGCCGCCGCGCCAGTAAGGGCGCGCGATTGCAGGCGCTCACGGGCGTAAGCCAAGGCGCCCTGGTAGGAGCGTTCGGCCACGCCGAGACCTTGCAGGCCGACCTGGAAACGGGCGTCGTTCATCATGGTGAACATGCACGCCAGGCCCTGGTTGGCCGAGCCCACCAGCCAGCCTTTGGCGCCGTCGAAGTTCATCACGCAGGTGGCGGCGCCTTTGATGCCCATCTTGTGTTCGATGGCGCCGCAGCTCAGGGTGTTTTTCTCACCCGGCGCGCCATTGGATTTGGCGATGTATTTGGGCACCAGAAACAGGCTGATGCCTTTCACGCCAGCCGGTGCATCGGGCAGACGGGCGAGCACCAAGTGGACGATGTTTTCCGACATGTCCTGCTCGCCGCCGCTGATAAAAATCTTGCTGCCGGTGATCGCATAGCTGCCATCGGCCTGCGGCTCGGCCTTGGTGCGCAGCAGCGCCAGGTCGGTGCCGGCTTGCGGTTCGGTGAGGCACATGGTGCCGGTCCAGCTGCCGTTGACCATCTTGCCCAGGTACGCGCTTTTCAGTTCTTCGCTGCCGTGTTTGTACAGCGCCAGCACCGCGCCTTCGGTAAGGCCCGAGTACACGCGAAACGACAGGCTCGCGGCCATCAGCATTTCGTGGAAGCTGGCCGCGACCATTTGTGGAAAGCCCTGGCCGCCGTATTGGGTTGGGCCGGTCATGCTGGCCCAACCGTTGTCGACGTATTGCTGGTAAGCGTCGCGGAAACCGGTGGGCGTGGTGACCGCGCCGTTAATCAGGGTGACGCCTTCTTCGTCGCTGTTGCGGTTGAGCGGCGCGATCACTTCGCCGGTGTAGCGCGCGGCTTCTTCCAGCACGCCATCGACCAGTTCGCGGTCCAGGCCGTTGTCGAGCAGTTCGCAGTGGGCGCCGACGTCGAACATTTCATGCAGTACAAAGCGCATGTCGCGCAGGGGGGCTTGGTAGCTCATAGCGAACCCTTTTTAACATCGGAGAAACGTTTGCCGCTGGTGGCCAGCTTTTCAATCAGCGCAGCCGGCTGCCAGTGGTTGCCAAAGTGGCTTTGCAGGGCGTGCAGGCGCGCAAGAATGTCGTCCACGCCCTGGCTGTCGGCCCAGGTCATGGGGCCGCCTTTGTCTTGCGGGAAGCCGTAGCCGTTGAGGTACACCAGGTCGACGTCATGGCTGTTGGCGGCGATGTTTTCTTCGAGAATTTTCGCGCCTTCGTTCACCAGCGCCAGCAGGCAGCGCTCGAGGATTTCTTCTTGGCCGATGGAGCGGCGTTTAAAGCCCAGCCCTTCGGACACCTGCAGCACCAGCGCGTCTACTTCCGGGTCGTGCTCGGCCTGGCGGCTGCCTTCGGCGTAGCGGTAGTAACCCATGCGCGACTTCTGCCCGAAGCGGCCCAGTTCGCACAGGTGGTTGTCCACTTGCACGGCTGGGTCATCCTGGCCCTTGCCGGCCAAACCACGGGCGCGCCATTCCAGGTCGATGCCGACCACGTCGTACATGCGAAACGGGCCCATGGCGAAACCGAAGCCTTGCAGTGCGGCGTCCACTTGATGCGGATACGCGCCTTCGAGCAGCAACATGCGCGCCTCACGCACGTAGGTGGCGAGCATGCGGTTGCCGATAAAGCCGTCGCAGTTGCCGGCCACGACGCTGACTTTGCCGATGCGTTTGCCGAGGTCGACGGCGGCATCGAGCACGGCCTTGGCGGTTTTCTCGCCACGCACAATTTCCAGCAATTTCATGATGTGCGCCGGGCTGAAGAAGTGCAGGCCCAGTACGTGGTCGGGGCGCTGGGTGACGGCGGCGATGGCGTCGATGTCGAGCGCCGAGGTGTTGCTGGCCAGGATCGCGCCCTGCTTCACGGTTTCGTCCAGGGTGCGGAAAATTTGCTGCTTGAGTTCGAGGTTTTCGTACACCGCTTCGATCACCAGATCGGCTTCGGCCAGCGCGGCGTAGTCGCCTACGGGCGTGACGCATGCCAGGCGAGCGGCGGATTGTTCCTCGGTGATGCGACCGAGTTTGACGTTGTGCGCGTTCGTGTCGGCAACCACACCCATGGCCTGTTCGAGCATCTGCGCGTTGTTGTCCAGCCACAGCACGCGAATGCCGGCGTTGGCCAGGCTCATGACAATGCCACGGCCCATGGTGCCCGCGCCGATGACGGCGGCGCGCTGAATATCGTAGGTGCTCTGGGTCATTTTGGACTCCTTATTGTTCAGGTGCGGGCAGGTAGCGGGCGCCGCTCACGCAAATACAAAACGCCCAACACCATAAGGAAAGCGCTACTATTTTTGAAATTTAGTCTTGTGATATTTGGCATTCACCCAATGAATATCTCCACCTTCGACCTCAACTTGCTGCGCGTGCTGGACGCGTTGCTGCGTGAATGCAATGTCTCCCGCGCGGCGGAACGCTTGTCCCTGAGCCAACCGGCTGTGAGTAATGCGCTGAATCGCCTGCGCATTCTGCTCGACGATCCGCTGTTGGTGCGCGTCGGTCGCGCCATGCAGCCAACGCCCCCGGGCGCAGGCGCTGGCCGGACCGATTCGCGCGGCGTTGCAGCAAATCGAGCAGAGCCTGAGCGCCGGCGAAATTTTCGAGCCGGCGCGCAGCAAACAGCGGTTCAACATTGCCGTGACCGACTACGTCGAGCTGATTTGCATGCCGCGCCTGATCGAGCAGCTTAGCCGTCTGGCGCCGGGCATCCGCATCGAAATCCATCACCTGAGCCCGACCTTGCCCAGCGAGGCGCTGGACAAAGGCGAGCTGGACTTGGTGCTCGGCCGCTTCGAAGAAATTCCCCCGCGTTTCGCCCGCCGCCATTGGATGAGCGAAACGCTGCAACTGGCCGTGCGTACCGGGCACCCGCTTTTTGTCGATGAGGCACCGCTTGATCTAGAGCGCTTCCTGGCGCTACGTCACCTCTGGGTACACGGCGGGCAAACGCGCGGCATGGTCGACCAGTGGCTGGGCGAACAGGGCCTGACCCGCACCATCACCTACACCACGCCGAACTATTTGCAGGCGGCGCATATCGTGGCGACAAGCGAGTTGGCGGCGGTGCTTCCTAGCCAACTGGCGAGACATTTCGCCGAGCTGCTGCCGTTAACGCTATGGGACTTGCCCATGCCGCTGGGGCCGTTTCACCTCGAGGTCGTTCATCTCGGCCAGCGTCTGCGCGACCCGGCGTTGCAGTGGTTGGTGGAGCAAATCATGCAAATTGGTGAGCCAGCGCGATGAATCGAGGCGGCGCACGGGTGACTTTCGTCGGGTTCTCACGCTAGCAATGCGTTTGGGGAAAGCGTCAGGTCGCCTCGGACACCCTTCCAGCCCTTTTTCTGCTGTTTGGCTACAGGCCGCAGATGATGGGCGATCAAGCGTAACGGCGTGCCAGCGCCATAAAACCCGGTCAGCGATACGGCGAAAAAGTTCTAGAACATCTGCTTTGGCGCCATATGCCACATCCGCCTAAAGGCACACGCCAGCCGCACTTACACTGACATTCCCAGGCCATGAAACCAGGGAGAACGTCATGCCCTTAGCCATCGACAGCGTGAACAACGCCTATTACACCAGCACACCGTTAGTGCGAAGTCCGTTCCAGACCACCCCAACCGATGGGGCGGCAGCCACTTCATTGGCGGAACGGTTGGCAGCGAACAACGAAGCCGCACTGGCCCGTCAGCAAGAACTGCAAGAGCAGCGCGAGCTGCGTGCGCAGGAGCAGCGGGAGCTGCAACAACAGCGTCAGGCTGAACTACGAGATGCCCGGCAGCAGCAGATCGAAGAGCTGCAAGATCAGTTAGCGCAGGCACGTCAGGCAGCGTTTGACGCATTGCAGGACGACATCAATAACCCCTTCTCGCCCGAGAACCTGGCACGTCAGCAGTTGGAGGTGGATAACAATCCACAGTCCTTCGGGCTTGATCCCAATCAGGTCACGACGCGCGCGTGGCGACCCAGGCGATTTCGGTTTATCAGGAAACGCAGAATGGGCCGGATCTGCTTAATCGTGGATTGGTGGCTTAAACCCCATCGAGGCTAAAGCCTCTCCTACAGGAGCAGCGTCTTTTGTAGGAGAGGCTTTAGCCTCGATGAATGCGCGCAGAAAAAACATGGACCCTTTAGCGCAGCGTCCGGTCAATGGTTGTAGACCTACCTAAAGGAGTACCAACCATGAAAAAGTGGATCTTTGCTGCCTGCTGCTTGCTGACCCTTTCCGGCTGCGCCAGCGACTACATTATCAACACCACCGACGGCCAAATGATCAATGCTCAAGGCAAGCCGGAGCTGGATGAAGAAACCGGCCTGCTGGAATACGAAGATGCCGAAGGCAATTCGCAACAGATTCCGCAGACCCAAGTGCGTCAACTGATCGAGCGTTAATGCCGATTCGTTGAGCCAAAAAAACCGCCCCTTGAGGCGGTTTTTTTATGGCCGGCTTATAGCGGCCGGTACTCATCAATCTTTGCCAAGTGCGTCCTGCTTGGAGAGGAATTCTTCCTGCAACAACGCGTCGGGGTCTTCGCCGGTGTCCTCGATGAGTTCGGTAGGCATGTGGCCGGTAGACACGGTTTTCGCGTCGAGGCGGCCCATCAAATGTTCCAGAGCGTGGCGCATTTTTTCGGCGGCGCCTTCAACGGCCAGGTCCAGCGATTCAGCTTTGTGGGTTACCGAAATGGGCTGATGGCCTTTCGGGCGAGCCTCGATCTGGCAGCGTTTGTCTTCGGAACCGGACTTGGCGCCGTTTTCATCGCTGAGGTGAATTTCCAACCGGGTGAGAAAGTCATCGTACCGTTCCAGCCGATCCGTTACCGCTGCACCTACCCACTCCTGGAGACGGGCACTGCCTTGCATATCGTTACTGTTGACTTGAACTTGCATAGCTACCTCGTTTACGACGGTTGTAGGTATTGGAGGCCAGGTATACAGGCAAGGTTCAGGCAAAGCACTGATGTATGTCGCGCGGGATGTTTCTGATGGAGGGCGTGCTCTCACAAGGGTTGCCGCGCCCATAAAAAAACCGCCCGAAGGCGGCTTTTTAAAACAGCGGTCTCTTACAACTGAGGACCAGCGTTTTTGATGGCGTCGGAAACTTCAAACTTCTTAAAGTTCTCGATGAACTGTTGCGCCAGACCTTTGGCCGCTTCGTCGTAAGCGTTGCCATCGGTCCAGGTGTTGCGCGGGTTCAACAGCTTGGTTTCAACGCCTGGTACCGACTTCGGTACGTTGAGGTTGATGATCGGCAGGTGTTCGGTTTCGGTGCCAATCAACGCGCCGCTTTGAATCGCTGCAATCACGCCACGGGTGGTGGGGATGTTGAAGCGGTTACCAACGCCGTAGCCGCCGCCAGTCCAGCCGGTGTTAACCAGGTAAACCTTGGAGCCGAAGCCACGGATGCGTTTGATCAGCAGCTCAGCGTACTCGCCAGCCGGACGCGGGAAGAACGGTGCGCCGAAGCAGGTGGAGAAGGTCGACTTGATGCCGCCGCCCGAGCCCATTTCAGTGGAGCCGACCAGTGCGGTGTAGCCGGACAGGAAGTGATACGCCGCTTGCTCTTCGTTGAGGATCGACACCGGTGGCAGCACGCCAGTCAGGTCGCAGGTCAGGAAGATCACAGCGTTCGGCTCGCCGCCGAGGTTTTTCTCGGAGCGCTTGTCGACCAGTTCGATCGGGTAAGCAGCACGGCTGTTCTGGGTCAGGCTGTCGTCGGCGTAGTTCGGCAGACGGGTAACCGGGTCGAGAACAACGTTTTCCAGTACGGCGCCGAACTGAATGGCTTTCCAGATTACTGGCTCGTTCTTCTGCGACAGGTCGATGCACTTGGCGTAGCAGCCGCCTTCGATGTTGAACACACTGCCAACGCCCCAGCCGTGTTCGTCGTCACCGATCAGGTAACGGCTTTCATCGGCCGACAGGGTGGTTTTACCAGTGCCCGACAGACCGAAGAACAAGGTCACATCGCCTTCTTCGCCGATGTTGGCGGCGCAGTGCATGGGCAGCACGTCAACGGCCGGCAGCAGGAAGTTCTGCACGGAGAACATGGCTTTCTTCATTTCGCCGGCGTAGCGCATGCCAGCGATCAGCACTTTCTTGGCGGCGAAGTTGAGGATCACGCAACCGTCGGAGTTGGTGCCGTCACGCTCAGGTACGCATTCGAAGCCTGGAACGTTGAGCACTTGCCACTCGGTTTTGCTGCTCGGGTTGTAGGCGGCCGGTTCAATGAACAGGCAGCGGCCGAACAGGTTGTGCCACGCGGTGGTGGTGGTCATTTTCACCGGCAGGTAGTGAGCTGGATCAGCGCCTACATGCACGTGCGAGACAAAACGGTCGGTCGCGCCGGCGAACGCTTCAACGCGCTCCCACAGGGCGTCGAACTTGTCAGCAGGGAACTTGCGGTTGATCGGGCCCCAGGCAATAGCCGAAGAAGTGCTGGGTTCGTCAACGATGAAACGGTCGACCGGCGAGCGGCCAGTGCGGTGGCCAGTACGAACAACCAGCGAGCCGTTGGCGGCAAGTTCGCCTTCGCCACGACGGATGGCTTCTTCAACCAGTTGTGCGGCGGAAATGTCGGTATAAACGGCGTTATTGGCTTGCGTCATATGGGGTCCCCGTCGGCCTGAAGCCGAGCCTCCAAACGTTTTGTAGTAACGATCAAAAAACTACTACATCTAAAAAAGTGGCCGGATTATGCCAGAAAGCACAATTCAGGTGCAGCCTCTATCACTTCACTGGGCGTTAAACGCCCTGCATTATCAGTGCCGAGTATCGGAGGGGGATTTCACCCCGCCACCGGCGAACAGCTGCGCGACATCTGCCGCATCGAACGCATAGCGCTCGTTGCAGAACTGGCAGTCGATGACGATGCTGCCGCCACTTTCCACCAGCAGTGCTTCGGCATCCGCCTCGCCCAGACTGACCAGTGCGTTGGCTGAGCGGTCCCGCGAGCAGCTGCATTTGAATTGCAGCGGTTGCGGGTCGAACAGGCGCAGGGTTTCCTCGTGGTAGAGACGGTGCAGCAAGGTCGGGTTGTCCAACCCCAGCTGCTCCTCGGCACTCAAGGTATCGGCCAGCACGGTGACGTGCTGCCAGCTGGCGGCGCGGTCTTCCGGATCGGTGAGGCGTTCGGCCGGCAGTTGCTGCAAAAGCAGGCCCCGGGCACGACGTCCATCAGCGTTGAGCCAGAAGCGTGTCGGCAGTTGCTCAGATGTCGCGAAGTAGTCAGACAGGCATTCCGACAAATTGATTCCGTCGAGACCAACAATCCCTTGATAACGCTGCCCTTTGGCGGGATCGACGATAAGCGTAAGCACGCCTTCGGGCATCAGCTCACGCAGGCCGGCGTCGGGAGTTATCTGCTCTTCGTGGTAACGGGCGATGCCGCGCAGCTCGCGGTTGCTAGAACATTCCACCATCAGCAACGGCACGGCGCCGGAGCTGCGCGCCTGCAATACCAGCAAGCCGTCGAACTTCATGGTGCCAACCAGCAGCGCGGCCGCAGCCAGCAGCTCGCCGAGCAATTGCGCGACCGGTTCCGGGTAGGGGTGTTTGGCCAGCACGTGGGCGTAGCTCTCACCGAGGGACACCAGTTCGCCGCGCACATCGCTGTCGTCGAACATAAAGCGTTGGGAAAAATCAGACATAGCGGATTCGCAACCTTTGCCAGGGCCGGCGATTTTATGCGCAAAGCCCAACGGCGACCAAGCGCGTCTTCTCTATCAGGGTGCGGGTCGCGTCTATGACTGACAGGCGCCGATTGGCGGTAGGCTACAGGCCGCGATCACCCCGGAACTGGAATAGCTGACGGCGCTGTTTCTTGCTCGGCCGGCCATCGGTTTCCACGCCGATGTTGCCGGCTTTGCGCTGCGCGGCGGCTTCTTCGCGACGGGCGATGCTCTCGGCCGTCTCGCTGTATAAAAGCTGCGCTTCGGGTGCACCACGGCGCACGGCCGACAATGCCTGCACCACCACCGTGCGTTCATCGAAGCCAATGCGGATTTGTATTTCATCGCCAACCTTCGGCTCCTTGCCGGGCTTGCAGCGTTCGCCCCGGCAATGCACTTTGCCGCCTTCTATTGCTTCTTTGGCTTGCGCGCGGGTTTTGAAAAAGCGCGCGGCCCACAGCCATTTATCCAGGCGTACTTTGTTGTCGTCGTCGCTGTCTTTCATGAATCGCCTTATGGTTTCGTGACGCTCTTACGGTAACCCGCATCGGCAGATGCGGTTGTCACTACTGCCCGGCTAGAATCCGATCACCTCTTGGGGAATGCCGCCTTTGAAGACGTTCGACCAACTCACGGTAATCGGCCTGCGGGAATGGATTGCCCTGCCCGACCTCGGCGTTGCCGGCTTGCGCGCCAAGGTCGACACCGGCGCCAGCACCTCCAGCCTGCACGCCACCGACATTCTGCCATTTGAACGCGATGGCCAGCCCTGGGTTCGGTTTACCGCGCACCTGGGCACGCTGGTGCAGCTGCGTCATCGACGCTGCGAAGCGCCGCTTGTAGCAGTTAAAACCATTAAGAGCTCCAACGGTCAGACCCAAAGCCGCTACGTGATCCGCACCAGCCTGGCACTGGGCGATCGGGTGTGGCAGGTGGAATTCACCCTGGCCTGTCGCAAGGCCATGCGCTATCGCTTGCTACTCGGTTCCAAAGCGCTGATTGACGGCCAACTGGTGGTCAATCCGGGCCTCAGTTACATCCAAGACAAACCGGCGTTCCCGGCCTCCTCTACTTCCACAGGTGCTGCATGAAGATCGCTGTGCTGTCGCGTAACCCGCGTCTGTATTCCACCCGACGCCTGGTTGAAGCCGGAGAGGCGCGCGGTCATGAAATGGTGGTGATCGACACCCTGCGCGCCTATATGAACATCGCCAGCCACAAGCCGCAGATTCACTACCGCGGCAAACCGCTGGAAGGCTTCGACGCGGTGATCCCGCGCATCGGCGCTTCAGTCACTTTCTATGGCTGCGCAGTGCTGCGCCAGTTCGAGATGATGGGTGTATTCCCGCTTAACGAGTCGGTGGCTATCGCCCGCTCGCGGGACAAACTGCGCTCGCTGCAATTGCTTTCACGCCGAGGCATCGGCCTGCCGGTGACCGGGTTTGCCCACTCCCCCGATGACATTCCCGACCTGATCCGCATGGTCAATGGCGCGCCGTTGGTAATCAAAGTGCTCGAAGGCACGCAAGGCATCGGCGTGGTGTTGTGTGAAACCGAAAAGGCGGCGGAGTCGGTGATCGAGGCCTTTATGGGCCTGAAGCAAAACATCATGGTGCAGGAATATATAAAGGAAGCCGGCGGCGCCGATATTCGCTGTTTTGTGGTCGGCGACAAAGTGATCGCCTCGATGAAGCGTCAGGCCAAGCCCGGCGAATTCCGCTCCAACCTGCACCGTGGCGGCACGGCCAGCCTGATCAAAATCACCCCGGAAGAACGCATGACCGCCATCCGCGCGGCCAAGGTGATGGGGTTGTCAGTGGCGGGTGTAGATATTTTGCGTTCCAACCATGGGCCGCTGGTGATGGAAGTGAACTCCTCGCCGGGGCTGGAAGGCATCGAAGTAACCACCGGCAAAGACGTCGGCAGCATCATCATTCAGCACCTGGAAAACGGCGGGCCGAACATGGTGCGCACCAAGGGCAAGGGCTAGGCGGCCTTTGCCTTTTGCCTAAAACACATACGGCACAAACATCTTCGTGCGCTGCATGTATTCGCGATACGCCGGCCCAAAAAACTCGGTGCATTCGGCTTCATCGCGCCGGGCCGCCAGGTACAAAAACACACTCGCGCCCAGCGCCAGCAGCACGGTGAGCACCGTCACCTGTTTGAAGCAGATGCCCCACGCCAGCAGCAGCAGCGAACAAAACAGCGGATGACGGATGAGCGCGTAAATGCCGCCGGTGACCAACTGCGACGTGCGCTCGAAGGTGAACAGCTCTTCATCCGTGCGTTTTTCCGTACTCGGGCGGCCATCGCGGCGCAGCTGATACACGCCGAGCCCGAGCGTCCACAGCGACAAAAACAGCAGTACCCAAGACACATCCTGGTTCCAGGAAAACCGGTCGACGAACCACACCGGCGCATTCAGCACCAGCAGCGCCAGCATCAATTCCCAAGCCCAGAAACGGTAAAAACCGTGTGACTGCGGATGGCGCATAGAGCGCCACGAAATGCCCACCAGCACGCCCGACCCCAGGGCGAACGCCAGCCATTGTTGCCACATATCCCTCTCCTTTTATCGTGCCCCGGCGCCACGCTTATCGCAGGCGCTGCGCCGCTTGCAGGCCCTCTGTTACACTGCCGGCCCACCAAATTTCGACTCCGGCAGGCAATGGATCGCACCGCACTGCACACGCTGCTGCCCCACCAGGGCAACGCCCTCTGGCTGGATTGCCTGCTCGCCCATGACGCTCAGCGCATTCAGGGTTTGAGCGCATGGAAGTACCTGGCCGCGTTCGGTGCCGATGCTTCACCGTGCTTATTATTCGAAGCCGCCGCCCAATTGTGCGGCGCGCATGGTGCCTTATACGGCGACGACAGTGCCATCGAAATGGCCTTGGTCGGCAAGCTCTCACAGCTGCACCTGCACCATGAACCGAGTGCTCGCGACGGCCAGTTGTTAGTCGAAGCCACCCAGGAAGCACTCAGCCCGGCCGGCGCCTTGTATGGCTTCAGCATTCACGCGGGCGACCACCTGCTGCTGGACGGCAAACTGCTGCTGGTGCTCGTCCGTGCTTGAACTGCGCTCCCTCAGTTATAGCTACCCCGGCGCCACCCGCGCGGCCTTGTCCGGCATCGACCTGCAACTGCAAGCGGGCCAATGCCTGGGCCTGCTGGGCAGCAACGGCGCCGGCAAAACCACCCTGCTCTCGCTGCTCAGCAACGTGCTTGCCACGCAGCAAGGGGAAATCGTTTGGGATGGCCCGCGCAGCCTGGCGCTGGTGCCGCAGCAGTTGGCGCTTTATGCGGGCCTGAAGGTCGGCGAAAACCTCCATCTGTTTGCCGACCTGTACCGCCTGCGCGGCAGTGAGCGTCGTGAGCGATTGGCGATGTGCGTGGAATGCACCGGCCTGGCCGACAAGCTCAATCGCCGCGCCGATAGCCTTTCCGGCGGCGAACAACGACGGTTGAATTTCGCCATCGGTTTGCTGCAACCGGCCCAGGTGTATCTGTTCGACGAAGCCACGGTTGGCGTCGATGCCCAGAGCCGGCAACTACTCTTGGCCGCCGTGGAGCAACTGACCGCCAGCGGCAAAGCGGTGATCTACACCAGCCATTACTTGGAAGAAGTCGAGCGCGTGGCGCAGCGTATTGTGATGCTGCACGAAGGCCAGGTGCGCCTGGACCTCGACACCTCCACGCTGCTCGGCGCCGACCACGGCCTGCTGGTGGAGTGGCCGCAGCACATTCCCGAAGGCTTCGAAGCGCTGCTGATCGCGCTGCACTTGCGCGCCGAAGTGCTGCCCCATGGCGTGCGCATCGCGGCGCTGAATGCCGAGCAGTTTGCCGCCATCAGCCAGTTCGTCAGCGGCCAAATTCCGCTGCCCACTGTGATGCGTTTCGGTCGTCCCTCGCTGGAGCAGCTGTACCTGCGGTTGAACGGGGGCCAGCTATGAGACTGCTCGCGCTGATTCGTAAAGAGGCGTTGCTGCTGGCACGCGACCCTCACGCCCTGGCCGTGCTGTTCATCATGCCGGCGCTGTTTCTGCTGCTGATGGCCGGCGCGATGTCGAGCTATATGCAAGACCGCCTGCCGCCGTTGCACCTGAGCCTGGACGCCCCGCAAGCCAGCGAGGCCAGCGCCTTCTTTCGCACCGCTTTGCAGGCGCAATTGCCGGATAGCCAGATCGGCTCCGGCCCGGCAACGGGCGTCGCGACCGTGCGGTTGGCCGACGATTTTTCCGAAACGCTGCTGACTGCGCCGCACCAGGGTCCGAGCCTTAGTTTCCCAGCGCAGTTTGATCGCTTGTCGCGCCAGCGTTTGCACAGCGCCGTGAGCATCGCGCTGGCGCAAACCCGGCTGCTCGCCTACCTGCAAGACAGCGGCGCCATCGACCCGCAACTGAGCGCCGCCGAACGCCTGGCGCTGGTGCAGCAGCGCACGCAAAGCCAGATCGACGAGCAGCAGCAGTTAGCCAACGGCGACCTCAGTGCCCAGGCCAACGCCACGCAAATGAGCGTGCCGGCGTGGCTGATTTTCGGCATGTTCTTCGTCGTGCTGCCGATGGCCGGTGGCTTTCAGCGCGAACAACAAAGCGGCACGCTGCTGCGCTTGCGCTGTCTAGGGTTAAGCCTGAGCACGTTGGTGCTGAGCAAAGTGCTGCCATATATGGCGCTGAACCTGCTGCAATTCGCCGCGCTGCTGGCGTTGGGCGTGTACGGCTTGCCACTGCTGGGCCTGGAGCCGCTGAGCTTGCCGGGCAACGGCGTGGCGTATGGCGTGCTCGCGCTTAGCATTGCGCTGACCACCAGTTGCCTGGGCCTGTTGCTGGCGGCGTTGGCACGCAGTGCTGAACAAGCGCTGTTGCTAGGCGGCGGTATGAATATTTTGTTAGCGGCCATCGGCGGCATCATGGTGCCCAAAAGCGTGATGCCGGCGGCCATGGCCCAGGTGGCCAACGTTTCACCCATGAGTTGGGCGCTGGACGCCTTTCTCACGTTGCTGGTGGGCCATGGCTCACTGGCCGACATCGCGCCTTACTGCTTTCGCCTGCTGCTGCTTGCCGCAGTGCTGGGAACGGTGGGGCTGTATCTGTTCAAGCAGCGAGTGCAGCACACGCAATGGACCACACACTACTAGAACAACAGCTCAAGCAATTGCTGATCCGTGAATGCGACAAGGAAGACGATATCGACTGGCAAAGCATTGCCGACGATGAGCCGCTGTTCGGCCCCAAAAGCCGCATTCAAATGGACAGCCTTGATGCGCTGCAAGTGTCGCTTGCCCTGCAACAGCACTACGGCGTGCGCATTGAAGGGGCGAAAGACGGCCGGCGCATTCTCAACACCATCGCCACTATCGCCGCCTATATCAGGCAAGCGCAGTGACGCCGGTTTACCTGCAACGCGGCGCCCTGCAATGCGCGCTCGGCGACACCTTGGCCAGCGCCAGCCAGGCCCTGAGCCAAGGCGTGCACCCGCAAGGCCAGCCGTTTTTGCTGCATGAGTTGCAGCAACCGCGCACCTACCTGCACGTAGCCGGCAACGCCGAAGATTTCGACGCGCGGATGGATCGGCTGCTGAGCGAAACCCTCGGCCACGGCCATAGCGCGCTGGACGATTGTTTGCTGATCGTCGCCAGCACCAGCCTCGACATCACCGAACTGGAAGCGCAGGCCAGCGCCCAAGGCGACTTCCTGCCAGACAACTCCACCTCGCTCGACCGCGTCGCCGAGCAGCTGCGTGAGCGCTGGGGTTTTGCCGACGCCTTCACCCTCAACACCGCCTGCACCAGCGCGGCCAATGGCCTGCTGTACGGTGCTCGCTTGTTGGCAGGCGGGCAATTTTCCCGCGCCGTCGTCATCGCCTTTGAAACCCCAAGCGCGTTGGCCATGCAAGGCTTCGGCGCCCTCGACTTGCTCAGTCCCAGCGGCGACTACCGCCCGTTCCACCCGCAACGCGACGGCCTGGTGCTCGGCGAAACCTACGCCGCCGCCCTGCTCGCGTTGCAGCCTGGCGACGCACCGCTGGCTCGTCTGCTCGGCGGCTTCAGCGCGTGCGACACCACCAGCCTGACCACCACTCGCGAAGACGGCAGCCATATCGACTGGGTAATGCAGCAGGCCTTGCGCAGCGCCGACCGCAGCGCAAGCGAGGTGGCCCTGGTGAAACTGCACGGCACCGCCACCCAAGCCAACGACCACGCCGAAGGCAACGGCATGCTCAGCCTGTATGGCGAACACATGCCGGCGCTGTGCGTGCTCAAACCTTGGCTCGGCCACACCCTCGGCGCCTGCGGCGTGAGCGAAACCTTGCTGCTGATGCACGCGTTGCAACACGCGGCATTGCCCGGTCTGGACTACGCCGACGCGGCGAGCCTGCCCCTGAGCGGCGAGCCGATTGCCTTGGCGGAAGACGCCATTGTGCTGGCCAATTTCTTTGGCTTCGGCGGCAACAACGCCACCCTTGTTATGCAGTGCTGCGCCGCTGGAGAACCGCAATGAACGTAATTGCAGCCAGTGAAATTCGCGGCTCGTCGGGCGTCACTGACAAAGACCTGAAAGCCGCGCTAAGCCAATGGCTAAGCACCCCACCACGGCGCATCGACCGCCTGATCTTCCAGGCCCTGCTCGCCGCCGCCGCGATCAAGCAACACGTGCGCCGCGATTGCGGCCTGTACCTGGCCTCTCGCCACCCGGCGCGCCCGACCATGATCGCGTTGCTGGAAGCGGTCTGCGCCCATCACAAACAACCCAAACCCTTCGAGTTCGTTAACAGCGTGAGCAACGCCGCCGGCTTTCACGTGGCGCAGCAACTGGGGCTGGACGGACCCAACCTGTTTATTGGTGCCGGGCCGCGAGTGTGGTCACAACTGCTCGGACTGGCGCGCACCGATCTGGCCGATGGCGTGGTTAGCCAGGCGCTGCTGATTGTGGTGGACGAACAGGAGGGGTTTTGTGTGCAGGGGGTGTTGGTGGAAGGGGATGGCGTGGCGGCTGGCGGGTTTGATGAGTTGGTGAGTGGGGTTGCGGTGGAGCGGCTGGATTTGAACGTAACGCTTTAAACCGCTGCCCTCTCCCCAACCCTCTCCCGCAGGCGGGAGAGGGAGCTGATCGAAGTTCGCCGGGAGACGTCACCCCTCGCCCGCGCGCGGGAGAGGGGCCGGGGGAGAGGGCCAGGGCAGACGCCTATTTACGCTTTGCCCACGCCCCCAACTCTTTCATCAACCCCCGCTCCTGCACCGCAATCGCCCGCAACGAATCGGCAATCGGCGCGAAGTTCGGCGCCTCGGTTTTGCTGCGGCAGGCGCGCACGCAGGCCGAGGCAAATTGCCGCCAGTTGTCGCCAATAGCGGTCAGTTGCACCGACGCTTCCTGCAGGCTGGCATCGCCCAGCTTCTCCCCCGCTTCCTGCAAAAAGCTCGCGTACATAAAGCGGAAGCCGGCGCCGCCGGTGCCGATTTCTTCCTGCATGCGCACGATATGGGTGAGGTACAGGCGGTTGTATTTCACCTGCGCCGGGTCGAGCTGTTCGACTTTGCTGGCCAGGTGCTGAATGCCGCGCACGCCAATCCAAGGCAGCGGCATGCCATCAAGAATGCGCGTGGTCGACAATACGCTCTGGCGAATCAGGCGGTTCCAGTCTTGCTCAAGTGGCACGTCGTCGAGCCAGTACATCAGGCCTTTGGCGGCCAACGCGCCTTTGGCAAAGCGGGCTTTTTGCAGGTCTTCGGCGGCGCAGCGCACCGGCTCTTCGAACACCGGGTCGCTGATCAGGTACTCGTTGCCTTCACGCCCGTAAGCCAGCAGGTTGTGGGCGTTGAAGTGAAAGCGCATCTCTGGCGGAAAGTATGGCAGCCAGAACACCGAGCTTTGTAAGCCCGCCAGGCGCCCGCCATCCAGCGCGGCGTCGAGGGCCAGGCGGCCCTGTTCAGGCTTGCTGAAGGTCTGCGTGTGCAGCTTGGCGCCCAGGCGCTTGCTCAGGGTTTTGATCAGGTATTTGGGCGGCATCCGGTAGGCAATCAGCGGCATGCCGCTGAGCTTGACGATGGGCAGGTAGGCGAAAGCCAGGCCCGAGGCCAAGCCAAAGGCCATCGGCTCGCTCATCGGCAGACCGGCATGGGTCAGCAGACTGGCCATTACACCGCTTTCACAGTGGGCGCTCTGGCGGTGTTGGAAGCTGCTCATACCGGATCCTTGGTGTGCTGATTGTTGGAGTGCTGGCTCTTGGATTGCTGATACTGGCTCAGGTCGGCCAGCGGCAAACCGAACGCGTCGGCATAGCGGGCCAGAATGGCGGCCGACAGCCGCCGGTAAACAGCCGGACGAAAGTGCCGGCGAATGCGCCATTGCCACAGCCCGGTAATTTGCGCGAGCGCCGGCTCATCAAGGCGGTAGCGGTACATGAGAAATTTCAGAGCCGACAACTCTCCACGTTGCCAGGCGGCGTGGGCCTCGGCTTCCAGACCTTCAAGCTCTTCCACGGCCAATTGCGTGGCGAAGGCTTCAGGCTCCCAGCCATCGCTCTGCAAGCCTTGGTAATGACCGTCGGCATCCACGGCGTAGACCAACTTGCTGTGCCCGCCGTAGGTAGAACTGTGGTCTTGCGGCACTTCATCAAGCTTCATGGCCAACCACCGTCAGGTGCATAAACGCACTGGAGAAACGCCCGCTTTCAGGCACGTAGCAGAGCAAGCGTTGACCGCTGTGCAGGCGGCCGCCGTTAAAGAGCTCTTCGAGCATGATAAAAATCGACGCCGCGCCGGTGTTGCCCTTGGTGGTGAGGTTGGTGAACCAACGCTCTTGCGGAATCGGCAGGTCGGCGTTGGCCAGGCCAACCGCCAGGCGGTCGCGGAAAAACGCTGAGGAATAGTGCGGCAGGAACAGGTCGATGTCGTCGGCATGCAGGGCGCGTTTGGACATGATTCGCTGCAACGCCTGCTCGACGGTGTATTTGACGATGTTGTCGTTGAGCAGTTTGACGTTCTGCTTGATCGCCATTACCGAGTGACGGCCGCGCTCTTCGGCGTCGTAGCGGCTCCAGCCTTTAAGCTGGCCGTCTTGCATGTCGGCGCCGGCATACATGCACGCTGGCATCTGGTCGGCGAACGAGTAGATGTCCAACCAATCAATGCGCAGGCTCAGGCCCTTGGCGTTGGGTTGCTGCTGCACCAGCACGGCGCCGGCGCCATCGGAAAGCATCCAGCGCAGAAAGTCTTTTTCGAAGGCGATTTCCGGGTGGCTTTCCAGCTCTTCCACGCGGCTCTCGTATTCAGCGTTGAAGTTTTTCGCCTGCATCAATACCGAGGCCACTTCCGAGCCACAGGCCACCGCGTTGCGGCTCTCGCCGCTGGCGACACTGAGCCAGGCGTATTTCAGGGCAGTCATGCCGCACAGGCAGATGCCGGCGGTAGACACCACTTCGCACGGCGGATTGCCCAGCTCGCCATGCACCATGACGGCGTGGTTGGGCATGACCTGGTCCGGTGACGAGCTGCTAGCCACCAGGCAGTCGAGCTGGTCGAGCTCAAAGCCATTGCCGGCCAACCCGCGAATGGCGGCGGCACTGACTTGGGCGTTGGTCATGCTCGGCTCGCCGGTGGCGGGGTCGATCACGTAGTGGCGCTGCTGGATGCCGTTGCTGCGCAGCACCAGTTTGCGCGCGCGCGAGGGGCGCGGACCGACCATGCCCAGGCGCGCTTCCATGGTGTCGTTGTCGACAGCGTCATGGGGCAAATAGGCGCTGATGCGGTTGATAAATACGGGTTGAACCACGGGACGTCCTCGAGTCACTTCAGGGTGCGCGGCACGGTGCAACAAGCACCGGCGATGCGCCCTTCACTCACCGGATGGGCCGGCAAAATAAGCTTTCTGTCGTTGGGTGCGGGTTTTGAATACCGGCGCCAGGAGTTTTTTCAGCACGGTGCCCAAGGGCACCACGGTCACGATCAGGCACAGCAAAAACACCACGTACACCACCAGACCCAAGCCGCGACGCAGGCTTTGCTGCGGGCCGATGGCGGCGAGCAGGCGGCTCCACAGTTGGAAGCTGCGGTTGCCAACTGTTTCGCTGCCGATCAGCTTTTCATCCACGCGCACCGCGCCCAGGCCTTGCAGCATGGGTTCGCGCAGGGGCTGGTCATCAGCGGCCAAGCGACGGGCAATTGCCTCGCCAAAGCGGCTGGAGGCGGCAATTTCTGCCTCATCGATACCGGCGCGCGGCACCCAGCTGTAGGGTTTCTGCCGGCCGGTGAACATCCACAACGGCGTCGATAGAAAGCTGGCGGCGGTGCCGCAGGCGTCGGTCAGCGCCACGTTGTCGAGCAGGCGTGCGCCCAGTTCGGTAAGTCGCGCTTTGAGTTTTTCCTGCGCCATCAGCCACATGTTGCGGCAGCCAATCACCGTGACCACCGGCGTGTCGCGCAGCAACTGCGCCGCTTCGGGCGTGGCAAGAAAACTGGTGATGGGCAGCGAGGGGGTGAGGAACCACACCTGGTAGGCCAGGATGACTAAGTCGTAACGTTTTGCGGCATCGACGGTCAGTGGTTTTAAGGGCTGGGCGCGCATCAGCACGGTTTCCGGGAAGATTCGGAAAAAGCTGAGAAAGGGCCAGGGAAACGGGTAAGGTTGCGCCGGCTCGATGGCCAAAAAGTCCACCTGAACGTCGTCGCGCTGCAACAGAGGTCCGCACACGGCATTAACCAGCCGGCTTAACTGCCCTGTCTGCGAATAGTGAACCACCAACACCTGACGCATAGCGCGCGCAATCCTTGCAACAAAGTGTCGGAATTATGCCACAGAGAATTCATACGCCCGTAGCCACGCTCGCCAGAACTGCCTGCTTGTTCCTGTTACTCGTCGGGACGCAGGCCATGGCGGGCGACATTGTGGTCAACATCGACGGCGTTAAAGCCGACGGCGAACTGGGGGTCGCCCTGGTATTCGCCGATCAAAAAGAATGGCCACAGACGGTGCTGCGCGAAGTGCACAGCCAGGACTCGACGGTACGACTGCGCAATTTGCCGCCGGGGCGTTATGCGCTGCAGGTGTTCCAGGACACCAACGGCAACGGCCAGCTTGACCTCAGCCCGCGGGGCATTCCGCTGGAGCCGGTCGGCTTTTCCAGCAACCCCTCGTTACTGCTCGGCAAGCCGACGCCGCTCAAGTGCGGGTTTGAACATGGGGCTGGGGATACGCAGGTGCAGATCCAGCTAAAGGCGAAAGAGCCCAAGCAATAACGCGGCTCGTGTAGGAGAGGCTTTAGCCTCGAGCTTTTAGCGTCGAGAGCATCGCGGCTAAAGCCGCTCCTACAGGTTCCCTTGCTACTTCTTGATCGACCCATCCGGCGTGCGCCAGATCAGTTTGCCGGTTTCGTAGTTTTGGCCCTTGGCGATTTCCAGCAGCTTTTCACGCATGCCGGGTTTCAGCTCCGGTGTGCGCGACAACAGCCACAGGTATTCGTGGTCCGGGCTGCCGACCATGGCGGTCTCGTAGTCGTCGTCCAGGTAAAGCACCCAGTACTGACCCTTGGTCACGCCGGGCAGCACATCACTTACCCAGTTATCGAACGTCACCCAGAGCTTGTCGGTTTTGCCTTCAACTTGCGGCACCGCCTCGCCTTTGGCTTCCTGCCACTCGCCTTCCAGCGTGCGGCAGCGATTGAGCACGCCCACTTTGCCGTCGGCTTGCAGGGTGTAGTGGGCTTCGGATTGGGCGCAGTCACGCTGGAAGAACATCGGCAAACGCGCCGCTTCATACCAGGTGCCTTGGTAGCGTTCGAGGTCTACCTTTTCCACGGTTTTCGGCGGCACCGGGCCGGTGCCGGAGTTGGCGCAGCCGCTGAGCAGCAGCGCGGCCAGTAATGTCAGACGCAAACGCATAAGCGAGCTCCTTATTTCAGACCATGGCCTGCGAACACCACCACTTTTTCGCCGGCGTATTGAATGCTGATGTAGCGTTTTTCATCGCCCCAGGTGCAGCTGGTAAGTCCCAGCGCGCCAGAGCAGTCGGCCGGCGAACCGAGCAGGCTTTCGACCTCGGCTTTGCTCATGCCGACCTGAATTTTTGAGTAGTTGTCTTGGTTGATCTTGCTGCACGCGGTGATCAGCACACAGGCTGACAAGAGCAAGAAACGACGCAGGGTCATGGAAGAACTCCAAGGCAGGAAAAGTAGGGGCAGGCGACAAGCAACTGCCTGCTTGGACGTCAGAAGCCGGAACCCGGTTCCTTGAGATAGGAAATTTCCTCGGCCGTACTGTCACGACCAAGTGCCTGATTTCGATGGGGAAAACGACCGAACCGAGCAATCACCTGTTGATGCCGGCGAGCGTGATCAAGGGTGTTTTCGAAGTACGCACGCTCATCCTCGTCCACTTGCTCAAGCAAGGCAGCGAAGCATTCGATAGACAAGTCTTGGGCGGCGAGGTTTTCGGTGTGTTCGAGCACCAGGAACACGAAGAGTTGCTCCACGGGCGCCAGTGCTTGATCCCAACCAGCGGCCAAACCACGGGCCACTAACTGCTGAGCGCGCGCATCACCGGAATAGGCGAACGGGCTGTCGCGGTGAATCATGCGGGGCAGCTGATCGAGCAGCAGAATCAGCGCAAGCCAGCCCTCGGCGGTTTCCGTCCAGCCTTCCAATTCCCCCGCCAGTGCTTGGCGCACCAGCGGCGAAAACTGTTCACGGGCGTATTCGTCTTGGGCAGCGTGCTTGCCGAACCACAGGCGATTCTGCAACTCGGCAACCTCGGCCGCCGTTTCACCGGAACCAAACCACCAGTCCAGCAACGGCTGCCAAGGGGCGCTCACGGCTTAACCCTGATGGTAAGCAGTGACGCGCTCGACTTCTTCTTTCGAGCCCAGGTAAACGGCTACGCGCTGGTGCAGGGAAGTCGGCTGAATGTCGAGGATGCGTTCCAGGCCGTTAGTCGAAACGCCACCGGCCTGCTCGACGATAAAGGACATCGGGTTGGCTTCGTACATCAGGCGCAGCTTGCCGGGCTTGCTCGGCTCGCGCGAATCACGCGGGTACATGAACAGACCGCCGCGGGTGAGGATGCGGTGTACATCGGCAACCATCGCCGCGACCCAGCGCATGTTGTAGTTCTTGCCCAGCGGGCCTTCTTCACCGGCCAACAGCTCGCCCACGTAGCGGCTGACTGGCGCTTCCCAGTGGCGGGAATTGGACATGTTGATGGCGAATTCAGCGGTGGTTTCCGGAATGCGAATGTCGTCGTGGGTGAGCACGAAGCTGCCCAGCTCGCGGTCGAGGGTGAAGCCTTTTACGCCGTTGCCCAGGGTCAGCACCAGCATGGTTTGCGGACCGTAAATGGCGTAGCCGGCGCACACTTGCTTGGTGCCCGGTTGCAGGAAAGCCTGCTCGTCGAGGCTGTCGTTCTGGCTCAGGTATTGGTCGGGGCAACGCAGCACCGAGAAGATGGTGCCAACCGAGACGTTGACGTCGATGTTGGAGGAGCCGTCCAACGGATCGAACACCAACAGGTAGGCGCCTTTCGGGTATTTGCCGGGGATCTGGTAGGCGTTGTCCATTTCTTCGGACGCCATACCGGCCAGGTGGCCGCCCCATTCGTTGGCTTCGAGCAGAATCTCGTTGGAGATGACGTCGAGTTTCTTCTGCACTTCACCCTGCACGTTTTCGGTGCCCATGCTGCCCAGTACGCCACCCAGGGCGCCTTTGGATACCGCGTGGCTGATCTCTTTGCAGGCACGCGCGACCACTTCGATCAGGAAGCGCAGATCGGCGGGAGTGTTGTTACTTCGGGTCTGCTCGATCAAGTAGCGGCTGAGGGTAACGCGGGACATGGAAGGCTCCAGAGGGTTTGAAATCCCGCGCAGTTTAGCGCGAGTCTGTCAGCAATTCCTCCTGTCAGACCCAGGGGCTGTCAGGAGAGTTCAGTACTTGCCTAGGACATTGCCTAGAGCGACGCACTATCCATGCCACAAACTCTGTTACGACCGCTACGTTTGGCTTGGTAGAGCGCTTTGTCAGCGATTTGCAGCAGGTCATCCAGGAACTCGCCCTGGGCTGGCCAGAACGCCAAGCCGGCGGACAACGTGACGGCTTGCGGACCATTGCGCGTGGCCACTTGGGTGGTCGCCAACTGCATGCAAATGGCCTCAACGCGCTGGCGCGCTTCTTCTGGCGCGACGCCGGGCAGAATCAGCAGGAACTCCTCACCACCGATACGAAATACCGCGTCGGTACTGCGCAAGGCATCGGTGAGCAACTGCGAAACCAGCACCAGCACGTCATCGCCGACCAAGTGGCCATGGGCGTCGTTGAGCGCTTTGAAATGGTCGAGGTCGATCAGCGCCAGCGCCAACGGTCTCTGCTCGCGCTGGGCGCGGGCCAGTTCACGGTCGAAGAATTCTTCGAGGTAGCGGCGGTTATACAGGCCGGTCAGCGGATCGCGCAGGGCCTGTTCTTGCAAGCGCTCGTGCAGGCTGGAAATGGTGCGCAGGCGGTCTTCGCTCACGGCCAGGGCTTCGGCCAACTTGCTCTCGCTGATGTGGCGCTGGGTGACGTCGCGCAGGTAGAGCATTTGCCCCAGCACCGAGGAACTGCTGCGCGTGGCGCGCTCAATGGCGCGGCAAGACACTTCGAAATAGCGAGCCGGACTGTCCAGCGTCAGCAGCCGATCACCATTGGCGCTCAGCGGTTGGCTCAGTGCGGCTTCCAGCGCGGCGCCATAAACCGGCCACTCGGCCAGGGGCACGCCTTGCCAGGTATCGCTTTGGCCGGCCAGGCGGCACGCCGCCGGGTTGGCTTCGAGCACGCGCTGTTGGGTGTCGACCACCAGCACCGGATCGAGCAATTCCTCAAGCAACAAATGCCGCGCCACGGGCAGCAGATCAAACAGCCGCACGCCGACAATCAGCCAGGAAAACGCCAGCAAGGTGAAGGCGAAACAGAACGGCGTCGGGTCGAAGCCAAACAGCTGAACGTCCCAAAAAACATAGGAGAGGTTGGCGCCCCACGGCAGCAGCGTGACCAGCCCGAACGCCAGGTAATGACGGCGATGCACACCCGTGCTGAGCACAGCCGCTTTGATCACCACGGCCAGGCAGAACAGCACAAAGGCGTACTCGTAGATTGCCGTGGCGTAGAACAACGGGCCGTGCCGGTAAAGAATCGGCGCGCCGGGCAGTTCGGAGGCGGGGCCCGTGTCCGGTGTATAAAACAAGCCATGCCACGGGTTGCTCAACGCTAACGCCCAAACCACCAAGGGCACCACGGCGAACACCGCGACCTGACTCAGCGGCAGCGGCTGCCGCTCGCTGTTGACGTATTGCCAAAGAAACACCGCCCAGAAGGTGGGCAAACCGACGATGCCCGGCCACGCCATGCTGGCCCAGAACTGCTTGCATTCACCGCCCTGCGCAGCCAACTCCAGGCTGGCGGCGAGCAGCCACCAGAGGCTGGCCATATGCAAGAGAAAGAAACTATCCCGACCGGGAAAGCTGCGTTGGCGGGTAACCCAATGGGCAAGCATGACCACGCCCAGGCATACCACTAGGGTAAACACCACCGGCATGCTCAACGCCCAACCTGAATTACTGCAAAGGCTCATGACCCTACACCTACAGCCAAACGGCCCATCGCCCGGAACCGGGGAGCCATCTGCGGGTAAATGGTAGAAAGGTGCACCGGCCCAGCCAGAAGGCTCAATGCCAGTATCGAAGCGAACGCGCAACGATACGCCATCTAAGCGGAAAAACGTAGGTGGGCCAGGTAGGGTTGAGCGGGGCCCACCTTACTCCTGAGGCTTTTGCGCCTTTAACAAGCTAAGCGCCATGCCTACCAGCAGGGCCACACCCACGAGCAACACAGCCCAAAGCCCGTAACGCTGCCAGTCAACATTCGCGGCGGGGCTTGCCGTCTGCGTGGCGGGCGGTGCCGCCACCGGCGTGCCGGCCTTGGCGATGCCGAGCGAGGCCAGGCGTTTATCGTCGTAGCCGGGAATCAGCGTGCTCAGCGGCAAGTTGTTGGCCGTACCACTCGCGTTACCCAGCGCCAGCACATACGGCGCGCTGCCCCGGGCGAGGAACACCAACTGCGTTGAGCGCAAGCCGATGCGCACGGTCGGCGCGGCCTGGCCCAGCCCGCCGCCGCGCGGGTCGACCTGCAAGCGCAGGTGTTGCACCCACTGGCCGGGTAGCTGCAGCTCATCATGGATCACGTCTTTGCCATTTTCCGGCAGGCGATACAGCAGGCCGCGCGTAAGCGACTGCCAATTGTCTTTGCTGTCACGCCGGGTGCTGACAGTAACCGGGGCCAGCGTGTTGGCTTGCGTCAGCTCCACGCGCAGCAGCTCAAGGGGCAACGGCACGGGCAAGTCGAGGGTGTATTCGCCGTCTTTCACCTGCTTGGTTGGCAAACCGTCGGACCACGACACCGGCGCCGCCACGCTGTTGTGGGTGGTGCTGCTCAGCTCGGCGCTGACCAACACCAGGTGCTTTTTGCGGCGCCAGCCAGAGCAAGCGCAAGTAGCGGGCGCGCTGGCCCGGCAAGGTGGTGTCGCGCTGTTCGATGCGCTCATCGGCGAAGGCCAGGCGGGCGATCTGGCCGTCTTCCCACGGGGTCCAGGTTTGCAGGTCGTCGCTGGCCTCGATGGAGAAGCGCTGGAAGCCGTCCTGCTCGGAGGTCCAGTCTAGGCTCAGTTTGTTCAGCGGCGCGTCAATGGCGCTGGCGTCGAGCAGCCAGCCGCGCAGCACCTGATTGGGTTTGTCGGTGGCAGTCGCCGCCTCCGGGCCAACTTCAACAATGGTGCCCGTGGTGGTGCGCTGTACCCGCACGCTCGGCGCGCCGGCCGGGGCGTCGGCGGCGGCGTACAGCGGGAACCATTTCACCGCGGTGGCGGTGTTGGTTTCGCTGCGTTCGGCACTGCCAGCGGTCAAGGCATAGGCCTGCGCCTGGCCTTCGGCGTTGAATACGCGCACGTCCCGCAAGTCGCCGAAGCGTGCGGCCAGGCGCAAAGCCATGGGCACTTCGAGCCGGTACCACGGCCCTTCGCCACTCAGGGTCAGGGGAACCTGGGTGGTGTAGTCCGCTGGCTGCTCGGCAAACGCGCCGGCGCAGGCCAGCGTGATCGCACCACCCACTATCACGCGGCGCATGGCCGCCAAAGAAAACAACGCACTCATGAACTGACCTGCTCTTCTTCAGTTTCAGTGGCCGCATGCCGAGGTGGCAGTGGCGCGAAATAGCCGACCACCAGCAACAGCACGCCGACACCAATAAACGACACGATGCGCTCCAGACCGCCACGGTTGCCCAGCTCGACAAAGAACAGCTTGGCGACCACCACGGCAATCAACGCGGCGCCCACCAACCACACTTCGCGACGGCTGCGCAGATGGCCGAAAATCATCAGCGCCAGGGCGATTAGCGTCCACACAATCGACAAGCCCGCCTGCACCAGCATCGATTCCAGCAGCAAATCCAACTGATACGGCACGCCGCCCCAGTGGTGCGCCGCGCGGAACACCAAAGCGGTGAACAAGGCAAACAACGAGGCGCCCGCCACCACCTGCGGCAGCCAGCCCAGGCGTTCGCCGTTGGGCAGGTGCGGCAAGGCGGTATGCAGCCAGCGACATACGCCGAACAAGGCGAACAACAACCCCAGCTCCAGCGGGTTGATCAGTGGCACGTAGGGCAGCGGGTCGGCATTGCCGTCGCTGGCGATATTGGCCAGCCAGAACCAACCGAGCATCAGCACCGCCAACGGCAGCGCGGCCAAGTGACGGTACTCGCGCGGGTAAGCGCGCACCGGCCACGGCCAATTACGCGGCGAGGCCATGGCCAGCAGGTAAATGCTCGGCAGCACCGCCCAACCCAACCAGCGCCAGGCGTTGTAATGGTCGGACAGCACGTACAGCAAATAACGCAGCTCCAGCGCCAGCACGCCGAGAATCAGCCAGCAGCCGAGCACATGCGCAGCGCTCAATGCGTTCGCGGGCAGCAAACCGGCCAAGCGGCGCAACGACCACAGGTGCACGGCAAATACCAAGCCCCACGCCAGCCAACCGAAGTGGGCCGCCGGGTGATAGGCCTCGTGCCAGATGTACAACAGCACCACGCCGGCAGCCGGCACCAGCATCGGACACAGCAACGCCAGTGCCTGCCATTTCTCCCGCCCAGCCAGCCAACTCCAGAGCGCCACGCTCACCGCCGCCGCCATCAGCAATAACGGCGCCTGCAACGCCGGCTCGGCAAAACGCAGCACTTCGCTGACAGTCGCCAGCACCCACCAACCGGCGCCCCATACCAGCAGAAGTTGCGACAGCCGTTCCAAACTCAGCGAGCCCATTACATCGGCATCGTTGCGGGCGGCGCGCATCAGGCGCCAGGCGCCAACCATGGCGGCCAGCGCCAGGGTTGCGGGCGTCCAGAAGCCGGCATGGGCCAGCGGGCGCAGGCCTTCGCTGCTCAGCGGCCCCAGCAACAGCGGACTGGCCGCCAGAAACGCCACGCCACCCACTGCCTGCAGCAGCAATCCAAAGACAAAACTGGCGCGCTGTTGCAAATGCAGGCTCAGCCACACGATCAGCAAACCGCTGCCCGCCCACACCGCGCTGGCGGTTTGCCAAGGCAGCACAAACAGCACGGCCAGATTGATAAACACCAGGCCCACCAGCAGCACCAGCGACAGCCCGCGCATCAGGCCGGCGTCGTTGCGCACTTCTTTATCGCGCGCCGCCACCAACATGCCGCCGACCAGCGCCAGGCCAATCAACGAGGCCACCAGCAAGCCGCGCCAGCCAGCACTGAACACGCCGCTGTCGTCGCCGGTCGCGCCGCGCAGTTGCAGCAGGAACAAGGCACCACCCACCAACTGCACGGCGAACGAGGAAAACAGGAAGCTGCGGGCGCGGATGCGCAAGCCGACAAACAAAGTCGCCAAGCCCGCCAACGCCCAGACGATAGCCGTGGCTTCGGCACGCAGGTTCAGCGGCGCCAACAGATAAAGGAACGTCAGGCCCAGCACTGCCAGCATCGGCAGAAACCGGCGCTCCAGCTCGGTGGTGTGATCATCCGGGGCTTTGCGCAATTGGTAATGGCTGAACAACAACGCCAGGCCGAGCATCAACGCCCCGAGCCATGAGCCGTAGAGCAGCGAGGTAACGCCGATGTGCAGGTCCACCAGAAACGCCAGCGCCGCGCCCAGTTGCAACAGCAGGGCAAAGGCACGAGCCAATGGCCGTTGCTGACGCAGGCCCAGCCAGTAAATGCCGGCACCCTCGACGGCCCAGGCGGCGGAGGTCCAGCTGGCGTCCAGCCCCAACGGAATGGCCAGCGAACCGAAGATCACGCCCAGCGCCATGCAGGTTTCCACCAGCAGCAAGGCACGGCCCGGTGCGCGACCGACCAGAATGCGGGCGATGAGCATATACAGCAGGCCCATGGCCAAGGCGCTGAACGCGGCGGCGAACTCAATGTGGTGCACCAGTGCGAACTGCAAGCCAAAGCCCACCAGCGGCGGGCCGAATAGCATGGTGCCGTCGACATAGTCGCCCTGGCGGCGGGACCAGAGCAGCAGCGCGTCGCGGCTGTCGTTCACTGGGCCGACGCTGTGCTCGCGCAATTTGCGGCGGGCGAACAGCAGGCCGATGGCGACGTACATCAGGAAGAACACGATCAGGAAAGGCTCAGTGCTCCACAGCAGTTCCGGCGTGTAGGAGCGTATGCCCCAGGCGAAGCCGATGCCGAAGGTGCCGACGAAACCGATCAGGTTGAGCATGCGCCACGCCTTGAACCAGGCGATGGCGAAGATGCCGCTGTTGAGCAGGATGAAGTATGAGAACAGCGCGACGTGATTGCCGCTGCCGGTGGAGGTCAGAATCGGCGCCGCAAAACCGCCCAGGGCGGCGACGGCGGCCAACGCCATGGCGTTCTGCGTGACAGCAAGAATGGCCGAGCAGATGGTGACGATCACCAACAGGCTCAGGGCCATTTTCGGGTCGAGCAGCGGATGCAGGCGGAAGGCCGCGAACACCGTCAGGTACAGCACGGCGATGCCGGTGCCCTGCAGCATCAAGGCGTAATTGGGGTTGCGTAGCCGCAGCCACCAACCCAGCGCCAGCAACGCCACCGCACTGGCGGCCACACCGGCATAACGCACCTGCACCGGCACGACCATGCCTTCGGTGGCGTAACGCAGCAAAAAGGCCAGACCGAGAAACAGCAGCACCACGCCAATGCGCAGTACGGTATTACCCCCGAACAGCCAGTTCTTCGCGGCGCTGAAACCGCGTTCGAACAGATTCGGTTCGCGAGGAGTCGGCGGGGCCGGCGGTTGGCGAGGCGGCGCAGCGGACGCCACAGGCTCGCGGGCCCAGTCGCTGACGGGCATTTGGTCGACAACGCCGGTCACCGGCTTCGGCGGTGTGGCCAGCAACTCGGGCGGAAGCTCGAATACCAAGCCAGGCTCGATGGTGGGAACGGCAACCGGCTCGGGCTGCGGGTCGAATTCGAAGGTGAAATCCAGATCGTCGACGGCGCCGCTGGAAATGGGCGCTTCGGCTGCTGTGGCCGGCGCGGGGGGCGGCTCGGCAACGGGAGCGCTGCCGCCGGTGGCGAGGCGCTCTTCAAGATGCGTTAGGCGTGTGGTGACGGCGAGGGTGCCGCGCTCGAAGCGCTCGGCGAAACCGCTCAGCTTGGTCTGCAACTCGTCGTTGCGCTGCTGCAGGTTGCGCAGTTGCAACCAGAGACCGATGGCAAAACCCAGCGAAGCGCCGAGTAACCCTTCCGTGATCGACTCATCCAGCGAAACGCCGATGAGCAGACCGACCAGCATGAAAATCCATTGCATGCAGCGCTTCCTAGTCAGGCGAAGTGCCAGCCAGAGACTGCCGCCGTTATAGCGGCGTCACATCCCGCCACCGGGCATCCCTGTCCAGCACGCGCAGGCCGTGGCCCGCAACGGCGGCAGTATATCCGCCCTACCCCACCGCACCGCTACTACCAGCGCACGCTTTGCGCGTGATTCGGCGGATGGTTGTTCACAATTTCACCAATATCGCTATGATGCCGCCCCCACCGCTTCGCGCCCCTCCCCCACTGGCCGGGCGCAGCGTTTTCCTCAGGTATGCACGTCATGACAAAGTTATTGGTAGTTGGCGCTGAGCTCGATCGCACCGACACCTGGATCAAATACGAACGCACCATGTGCAGCAGCTGCGTGTCGAGCTGCTGCACCATGCCGGTGGAAGTGAAGTTCAACGACCTGCTGCGCATCGGCCTGGTGCAAGAGTTCGAACGCAGCGAACCGGCCAAGCAGATCGCCAAACGCCTGATGAAAGAAGGTGTGGTGGAACGTTTCAACCAGAAGTACGGCATCTACACGCTGACGCGCATGGGCAACAACGATTGCCTGTATCTGGACCGCAAAAGCCGGTTGTGCACCATTTACGAACAGCGCCCGGATACCTGCCGCAACCACCCCAAGATTGGGCCTCGGCCGGGGTATTGTGCGTATAAGCCGAAGGCGGTTGGGAAGGTTTAGGGCAAGCGCCTGCGCTGCTTTTTTTGTAGGAGCGACCTTGGTCGCGAACGGCGCAAACGCCGCTCTGTAATTCCGTTTGCAGGGTTCGCGAGCAAGCTCGCTCCTAAGGCCTCTGAGAAGAAACGCAGCTAAAAAAAAACGCCCCCGGTCTCGCGACCGGGGGCGTTTTTATTTAGCCGAAGCTAAACCTTACTTGGCGGCCTTTTTAGCAGCGCGGGTGCGCTCGCCTTCGTCCAGGATCTTCTTACGAAGACGGATGGATTTTGGCGTCACTTCGCACAGCTCGTCGTCCTGGATGAATTCCAGAGCTTGTTCCAGGGTGAAGCGAACCGGCGGAACCAGGGCGATGGTTTCGTCCTTGCCCGAAGCACGCATGTTGTCGAGCTTCTTGCCTTTGGTTGGGTTCACGCCCAGGTCGTTGTCACGGCTGTTCAGACCAACGATCTGACCGTTGTAGATGTCCTGACCGTGCTCAACGAACAGCTTGCCGCGCGCTTGCAGGGTTTCCAGGGAGTAGGTCAGTGCCTTGCCGGTTTCAACCGAAACCAGAACGCCGTTCTGACGGCCAGACATGTGGCCCGACTTCATCACGTCGTAACGGTCGAAGATCGAGGTCAGGATGCCGGCACCGTTGGTGAGGGTCAGGAACTGGTTACGGAAACCGATCAGACCACGGGCTGGAATGTTGTATTCCAGACGTACACGGCCTTTGCCATCCGGGGACATGTTGGTCAGGTCGCCTTTACGCAGACCCATCTCTTCCATGACCTTGCCCTGCGATTCTTCAGGGATGTCGATGGTGACGTTTTCGAACGGTTCGTTCTTCACGCCATCAACCACACGGATGATTACTTCCGGACGGCCTACGCCCATTTCAAAACCTTCGCGACGCATGGTTTCGATCAGTACGGACAAGTGCAGCTCGCCACGGCCCGATACTTTGAAACGGTCAGCCGAGTCGCCTTCTTCAACGCGCAGGGCCACGTTGTACAGCAGCTCTTTGTCCAGACGCTCTTTGATGTTGCGGCTGGTCACGAACTTGCCTTCTTTACCGCAGAACGGCGAGTCGTTTACCTGGAAGGTCATCGAAACGGTCGGCTCGTCAACGGTCAACGGCTTCATGGCTTCAACGTTGTTCACGTCGCACAGGGTGTCGGAGATGAACAGCTGGTCCATACCGCTGATGCAGACGATGTCGCCAGCGGCGGCTTCTTCTACGTCTACGCGGTGCAGGCCGTGGTGACCCATCAGCTTGAGGATACGACCGTTGCGGCGCTTGCCGTCAGCGTCGATGGCCACAACCGGGGTGTTCGGCTTGACGCGACCACGGGCGATACGGCCAACGCCGATAATGCCGAGGAAGCTGTTGTAGTCCAGTGCCGAGATTTGCATCTGGAACGGACCGTCGCGGTCAACGGCCGGAGCCGGAACGTTGTCGACGATGGACTGGTACAGCGGGGTCGTGTCTTCAGCCATGTCGGTGTGGTCGAGACCAGCAATACCGTTCAGGGCGGAGGCGTAAACCACTTTGAAGTCGAGCTGTTCTTCGGTAGCACCCAGGTTGTCGAACAGGTCGAAAATCTGGTCCAGAACCCAATCCGGACGCGCGCCTGGACGGTCAACTTTGTTGATCACAACGATAGGACGCAAGCCGGCTTCGAAGGCTTTCTTGGTTACGAAGCGGGTTTGTGGCATCGGGCCGTCTTGGGCGTCGACCAGCAGCAGAACCGAGTCAACCATCGACATAACGCGCTCAACTTCGCCGCCGAGGTCGGCGTGGCCGGGGGTGTCGACGATGTTGATGTGGTAGCCGTTCCAGTTGATCGCGGTGTTCTTGGCAAGAATGGTAATGCCGCGCTCTTTTTCCTGGTCGTTGGAGTCCATCACGCGCTCGTCGTTGAGCTCGTTGCGCTCCAGGGTGCCGGATTGACGCAGGAGTTTATCAACCAGGGTGGTCTTACCATGGTCAACGTGGGCGATGATGGCGATGTTGCGTAGATTTTCGATCACTTTTGCATCTCGATCAGAGGATTCGGTTCGCCGCTAAGTCTAGGCGGCCAGTATGAAGAATGAGTGGCTCAACTGCCCCGTCGGTCGGGGGGCGGTGGCGGATACTGCCGCCATTCAGACCCGGCGTTTTATGCCGGACGATAAACGCGCACATTGGCATGCCCCTCGCTGAGCAAGTGGTGGGCATGCAGGCGGCTCATCACGCCTTTGTCGCAATACAGCAGGTACTGACGGGTAGGGTCCAGTTCCTTGTAGCGACTGTTGAGCGCGAAGAACGGCACCGCTCTTACTTCGATGCCGTCCAACTCCAGCGGCAAATCTTCCTGGGCATCCGGGTGACGGATGTCCAGCACGATCTGCCCAGGCAAGGCTTCACTCAATTCCTCGACCTGGATGTCTTGCCCCAACTCGTCGATCACCCGATCAATCGTTACCGAACGAGCGCGCTCCAGGGCACGCTCGAATACGGTCATGTCGATCTGGGCTTCTTCGTAAACGACGCGGTCAGGTTTTGCGCGGGTGGTCGGGTTTACCGAAATCACGCCGCAGTATTCAGGCATGTGCTTGGCAAAATCGGCGGTGCCGATGGCCTCGGCCATGTTGATGATGTCTTGCTTGTGGCTGGCAATCAGCGGGCGAATCACCAACTTGTCAGTGGCACGGTCGATGACCGAGAGGTTCGGCAGCGTCTGGCTGGAAACCTGGGAAATGGCCTCGCCGGTAACCAGCGCATCAATGTCCAGACCATCGGCAATTCGGCTGGCGGCGCGCAGCATCATGCGCTTGAGCACGACGCCCATGTGGGCGTTGTCGACTTTGCCGAGAATTTCGCCGAGCACTTCTTCAAACGGCACGCTGATAAACAGCACGCGGTGCGAACTGGCGTATTGGCTCCACAGATAGTGGGCCACTTCCATCACGCCCAGCTCGTGGGCACGGCCGCCAAGGTTGAAGAAACAGAAGTGGCTGATCATGCCGCGACGAATCATTTGATACGCGGCCACGGTGGAGTCGAAGCCGCCGGACATCAGCACCAGCGTCTGCTCGATGGCGCCAAGCGGGTAGCCGCCCAGGCCTTCGTGCTGGCTGTGGATGATATAGAGAAGCTGATTGCGGATTTCCATACGCACCAGCAGCTCGGGATCTTTCAGCGAGATACCGGCAGCGCCGCACTGGCGACGCAATTGGCTGCCGACATAACGCTCGACGTCCATCGAACTGAAGCTGTGCTTGCCGGCGCGCTTGCAGCGCACGGCGAATACTTTGCCGGCCAGCTGATCGCCGAAGTGGGCTTTGCATTTTTCGACCATGTCGTCGAAATCGCCCAGCGGGTATTCGTTCACTTTCCAGGAACTGACCGATGCCGGAGATGCGCCCGAGGCGCTGTTTCAGCTCGGCCAGAACTCTGGGCTCGGTGAGACTGGTCTCGACGTCAATGTTGTCCCACACGCCGTCCACCACCAGATTCGGATCCAGGTCACGCATCACCGCACGAATATTCTTCGTGAGCTGGCGGATGAAGCGCGTACGCACCGGCCGGCTTTTTATGGTGATCTCGGGGAAGACTTTGACGATAAGTTTCATGAAAACAGTGCGCGCGAGCCTGGCCTAAATTAGGGGGCGCGGATTATAGCGGAAATTGCTCAAGGTTTAACCAGGCAATGCGTAGAAAGATCCGGCGCGCACCAAAATGCATCACGGCATTTACTGAGAGAATCATTTTGGTGCGTTGCGCCTCGTTCTTTTCACGCGCAGCCCCCGCAGCGCCTGACTTTCGAGCAACAAACCCACTTCGGGGCACTGGCATGCAATTTGCTCCCTTGTGAGGCAGGTTGCCCTGGCGGACTATGCCGCCCGGCTTCACCGTTTTATTTGGGGCTAAAAAATCACAACGCCCCACCATCTGGAGGACACCATGTCGAAGGCGCTTCAACTAATCAAAGATCACGACGTGAAGTGGGTTGACCTGCGCTTCACCGATACCAAAGGCAAGCAGCACCACGTGACCATGCCGGCCCGTGACGCCCTTGACGACGAATTCTTCGAAGTCGGCAAAATGTTCGACGGTTCCTCGATCCATGGCTGGAAAGGCATCGAAGCCTCCGACATGATCCTGCTGCCAGTAGACAGCACTGCCGTTCTCGACCCGTTCACTGAAGAGCCGACCCTGATTCTGGTCTGCAACATCATCGAACCGTCGACCATGCAAGGCTACGACCGCGACCCGCGTTCCATCGCTGCTCGCGCTGAGGAATACCTCAAGTCGACCGGCATTGGCGACACCGTATTCGTAGGCCCGGAGCCTGAGTTCTTCGTTTTCGACGAAGTGAAATTCAAGTCCGACATTTCCGGCTCGATGTTCAAAATCATCTCTGAACAAGCGTCCTGGAACACCGACAGCGATTTCGAAACCGGCAACAAAGGCCACCGCCCAGGCGTAAAAGGCGGCTACTTCCCGGTTCCACCAGTCGACCACGACCACGAAATCCGTACTGCCATGTGTAATGCCATGGAAGAAATGGGCCTGGTCATCGAAGTTCACCACCACGAAGTGGCGACTGCCGGCCAGAACGAAATCGGCGTGAAGTTCAACACCCTGGTTGCCAAGGCTGACGAAGTTCAAACCCTGAAGTACTGCGTACACAACGTGGCCGATGCCTACGGCAAAACCGCGACCTTCATGCCTAAGCCTCTGTACGGCGACAACGGCTCGGGTATGCACGTACACATGTCCATCTCCAAAGATGGCAAGAACACCTTCTCCGGCGAAGGCTATGCCGGCCTATCCGACACCGCTCTGTACTTCATCGGCGGCATCATCAAGCACGGTAAGGCTCTGAACGGCTTCACCAACCCGTCGACCAACTCGTACAAGCGTCTGGTCCCTGGTTTCGAAGCACCGGTAATGCTGGCCTACTCGGCTCGCAACCGTTCCGCCTCCATCCGTATTCCCTACGTGTCGAGCCCGAAAGCCCGCCGTATCGAAGCACGCTTCCCGGACCCGGCTGCTAACCCGTACCTGGCGTTCGCCGCTCTGTTGATGGCTGGCCTGGACGGCATTCAGAACAAGATCCACCCTGGCGATGCTGCAGACAAAAACCTGTACGACCTGCCACCAGAAGAAGGCAAGCTGATCCCACAAGTGTGCGGCAGCCTGAAAGAAGCTCTGGAAGAGTTGGATAAGGGCCGTGCGTTCTTGACCAAAGGCGGCGTGTTCAGCGACGACTTCATCGATGCCTACATCGAGCTGAAGAGCGAAGAAGAAATCAAAGTGCGCACCTTCGTGCACCCTCTGGAATACGACCTCTACTACAGCGTTTAAGTAGTAGCGTCCAAGCCAGACATGTCGCTTGCTTAGCGGCGTGATTGAAAAGGCCTCCCTCGGGAGGCCTTTTTTATTTTGGTGTGATTAACACCCCAGCCATAACGGTACGAACTTGCCAGCGCAGCGTTGCAGTGCAAGGCTTAGCACACATCCCACGAGACCCTAGCCATGCGCCTGATCGTGACCTGCCTGCTCGCCGCCCTCGCCCTTCCAGCCAGCGCCGAGATTTACAAATACACCGACGCCAACGGCAATACCGTGTTCACCAACCAGCCACCGCAAGGCACCAACGCGCAGGAAGTTTCGCTGCCGCCGGTCAACACGGTGCAATCGCCTCCGCCGCCGGCCATGCCCGACAGCAGCCAGAGCGGCGCGCCCGAGGAACAGGTGTACAGCGTGGTGGAAATCACTAACGTGCCGACCGAAGATGCGCTGCGCAGCAACAACGGCAACTTCACCGTGGGCGTTCGCCTGGAACCCGCACTGCGCATTGGCGACAGCATTCAGTTGGTGCTTGACGGCCAACCCTACGGCGGCCTCACCAACAGCCTGCAATTCCCGCTGAACAATATTGAGCGCGGCGATCACACCTTGGGCGCCCAAGTGTTTAGCGGCGACCGCCTGATTCAGCAGAGCCCCACTATTTCCTTTACCGTGCAGCGCACCAGCACCAACAATCCTGTGCGCGTGGCACCGCCCAAACCGACCCCAAGGCCAGCTAACTAAACCATGCGATTCGCTCTGTTCTGCCTGCTGTTGCTGGGCCTGCCAGCCATGGCCGATGTGTACACCTACATCGACAGCGAAGGTAACCGGGTATTTACCGACCAGCCGCGCGCCAATGCCAAGAAGCTGGACATCGCGCCCACTAACGGCATGAACCAGACCAACCCACCCAGCGTGCGTACAGTCACGCCGGTGGCGCCTGTCGCCGAATTGCCGGCGTACCAGCTGTTGCGCATTCTGGTACCGGAGCCGGATGCGACTATCCGCGAAGGGTCGTCCGGCGATTTGATCGTCACGCTCACCAGCGACCCGGGCTTGATGGACGACCACACCTATCGCCTGCTGCTCGACGGCAACATCATCGGCGCGCCCAGCCGCAGCCCGGTGTTTCCGCTGACCAATCTGGACCGCGGCACCCATCAGTTGGCGGCCGAAATCATCGATAGCCAGGGGCGCATCATCGAGCGCACGCCCAGCCAGCCCGTGCACATTGTGCGCACGTCGCTCGACAGCAAGCGCCGGGCAAACCCGTGCAAGAAAGACGATTACGGCGTGCGCCCGGAATGCCCGATTGGCGATAAGCCCGAAGAAGACGACGACGTCTCCATCCTGCCGTTTTTCTAACGCCTGAAGCAGGGCACCAATATGGTGCTTTGTGGCGCACCAAATTCTATGCTCTCCCTGTTTTGGTTCGCACACGACAGCGGCTGGTGCAGCAAAACAACCCAATTTCCTCATTCAGGCACGTATCGCGCGTCTTTTCGGGGCTTTGGTTTGCTTTTTGCATTTTCAGTCCCATTCTCGGGATCCCATAGATGACCATCAACGACGCGCTGCACCGCCTGCTGCTGGACAACCTGACCACTGCGACTTTGTTGCTCAACGCGCAATTGCGCCTGGAGTACATGAACCCCGCAGCGGAGATGCTGCTTGCCGTAAGCGGTCAACGCAGCCACGGGCAGTTCATTAGCGAATTGTTCACCGAGTCGCCCGAAGCGCTGGCCTCATTACGCCAAGCCGTCGAAGAGGCCCATCCCTTCAATAAGCGCGAAGCTGTGCTGATCGCGCTCACCGGCCAAACGCTGACGGTGGACTACGCGGTAACGCCGATCCTTAACCGGGGCGAGACCCTGTTATTACTCGAAGTGCATCCGCGTGATCGGTTGCTGCGCATCACCAAAGAAGAGGCCCAGCTGTCCAAGCAGGAAACCACCAAGATGCTGGTGCGCGGCCTGGCCCACGAAATAAAGAATCCGTTGGGCGGAATTCGCGGCGCCGCGCAACTGCTGGCGCGTGAACTGCCGGACGAGAACCTCAAGGACTACACCAACGTCATCATCGAAGAGGCCGACCGCCTGCGTAACCTGGTCGACCGCATGCTCGGCTCGAACAAGTTGCCGTCGCTGGCGTTGACCAACGTGCATGAAGTGCTGGAGCGTGTCAGCAGCCTGGTCGAGGCGGAAAGCCAAGGCGGCATCACCTTGGTGCGCGATTACGACCCGAGCATTCCCGACGTGTTGATCGACCGCGAGCAGATGATTCAGGCGGTGCTCAATATCGTGCGCAACGCCATGCAGGCCATCGGCGGCCAGAACGAGTTCCGCCAAGGCCGCATCCTGTTGCGCACACGCACCTTGCGGCAGTTCACCATCGCCCACACCCGACATCGCCTGGTGGCCAAAGTCGAAATCATCGACAACGGCCCCGGCATTCCCGCTGAACTTCAAGAAACCATCTTCTATCCCATGGTCAGTGGTCGTCCGGACGGTACCGGACTGGGCTTGGCTATTACCCAGAACATCATCAGTCAGCATCAGGGACTGATCGAATGCGAGAGCCACCCTGGCCATACCGTGTTTTCGATCTTTCTGCCGCTGGAACAAGGAGCTACTTCGTCATGAGCCGCAGCGAAACCGTCTGGATTGTCGACGACGACCGTTCCATCCGTTGGGTACTGGAAAAAGCCCTGCAGCAAGAAGGCATGACCACCACCAGCTTTGACAGCGCTGACGGTGTGCTCACCCGCCTCACTCGCCAACAGCCGGACGTTATCATTTCGGACATTCGTATGCCCGGCGCCAGCGGCCTGGATTTGCTCGCCCGCATACGCGAGCTGTATCCGCGCCTGCCCGTGATCATCATGACGGCCCACTCCGACCTTGAAAGCGCGGTCGCCTCTTATCAGGGCGGCGCCTTCGAATACCTGCCCAAGCCATTTGACGTGGACGAGGCGGTTTCGCTGGTCAAGCGCGCGTTCCAGCACGCTCAGGAACAGCAAGGCCTGCACGTTCCCGTAGAACAAACCCGCACGCCGGAAATCATCGGTGAAGCGCCGGCGATGCAAGAAGTGTTTCGCGCCATCGGCCGCCTGAGCCACTCGAACATCACCGTGCTTATTAATGGTGAGTCCGGCACTGGCAAGGAATTGGTGGCGCACGCGCTGCACCGTCACAGTCCCCGTGCGGCCTCGCCGTTCATCGCACTGAATATGGCGGCCATTCCGAAAGACTTGATGGAATCCGAACTCTTCGGCCATGAGAAAGGCGCGTTTACCGGCGCCGCGAACCAGCGTCGCGGCCGCTTCGAACAGGCCGATGGCGGCACGCTGTTTCTGGATGAAATCGGCGATATGCCGGCCGATACGCAGACCCGCCTATTGCGCGTGCTGGCCGACGGCGAGTTCTACCGCGTGGGCGGACATACGCCGGTGAAGGTGGACGTGCGCATCATCGCCGCCACGCATCAGAATCTGGAAAACCTGGTGCAAGCTGGCAAGTTTCGCGAAGACTTGTTCCACCGCCTCAACGTGATTCGGATTCACATCCCGCGCATGTCGGATCGTCGTGAAGACATTCCGACCCTGGCGCGCCACTTCCTCGCCCGGGCGGCGCAGGAGCTGGCAGTCGAGCCGAAGCTGCTTAAAACCGAAACTGAGGACTACCTGAAGAACCTGCCGTGGCCAGGCAACGTGCGCCAGCTGGAAAATACCTGCCGCTGGATCACGGTGATGGCGTCGGGCCGCGAGGTTCATATTGACGACCTGCCCCCGGAATTGCTTACGCAGCCCCAAGACAGTGCTCCGGCGACCAATTGGGAGCAGGCTTTGCGCCAATGGGCCGATCAGGCGCTCGCGCGCGGGCAGTCCAGCTTGCTTGATACGGCTGTGCCGACGTTCGAACGAATCATGATTGAGACTGCCCTGAAACACACCGCCGGACGCCGCCGCGACGCCGCCGTTCTGCTGGGATGGGGCCGTAACACCTTGACCCGTAAGATAAAAGAGCTGGGCATGAAGATCGACGGCGGCGACGACGAGGAAGACGAGGGCTAGACCTTCCGGCCAAACGCACACAGAAAAGCGAGCCCTGAGCTCGCTTTTTTTGCCCAAAACCGACGTTGCAATAAAACTGGCACACGCCCTGCATAGTGTTAAGTACGCAACACGAAACACCCCCAGTTTTCGGGGACCTTGGTACAGGCAGGCCGGGGATTCCCCTTTTTTATTCTGCGGTTCAACCCGCAACCGTCACTCCGCAGCAAGGCTGATCACCAGCCGCCAGCTCCCACCCTCCGCTGTACCGTGCCACTGGGCACGCAGCGGACGGGCCGCCACCAAGTTAAGCAGCAACCCACCCTTACTTCGCAAAAGCCGCCAATTGACGTTCTTACCGTCGAGTTGCAGCTGCCCTTGTCGCGAGCTGCCTTCGGCATCAAAGCGCATTACCAGCGCACCATCCACGTGCTCGGCGGTCACTTTTGGTTCGGTATCGAACTGCAGCTCAAGGCCGCCGGAAACGACCTGGACCTTCTCCAGCATGATGGGCTGCGGATCACCGAGGCGGCCAATCATCATTCCCACCAGAAAACCGAACAGCGCGAGCGAGGCGATTACCCGGAGCAATAATTTCGGCCGCGGATCGGGCTCCGCAGGGGTAAAATCGTCCACGCCCTCAAGTCGGAGTCGTGCATGTTTCACGTGATTTTGTTTCAACCGGAAATCCCCCCCAATACCGGCAACATTATCAGGCTCTGCGCCAATAGCGGATGCAGTCTGCACCTGATCGAACCGATTGGTTTCGAGCTGGACGACAAGCGTCTGCGTCGTGCGGGCTTGGACTATCACGAATACGCGACGCTTACGCGCCACGCAGATCTGACCAGCTGCTTGGAAAGCTTGGGCCACCCCAGGTTGTTCGCGTACACCACTAAAGCATCGCGCCCTTTCCCACGAGGCCATCTATGCCAAGGGCGACGCGCTGTTGTTTGGCCCGGAAAGTCGCGGCTTGCCCGCTGACGTACTGGAAGCGCTGCCGGCCGAGCAACGGCTGCGCCTGCCAATGCGACCGGGCTGCCGAAGCCTCAATCTCTCCAATACAGTAGCGGTGGCTGTTTATGAAGGTTGGCGTCAGCTGGGGTTTGGCCTGGACTGAGTACCTCGCGAATAAAAAAGGCGCCCTGACAGGCGCCTCTTTTTATTGCGTAACGGTTACTCCACGTTTAACCCGAGCGCCTTCGCCACACCGCGCCCGTACGCTGGGTCGGCCTGGGTGAAGTGCTGGAGCTGACGCAGCTGTACGTCTCGAGTAACGCTGTGCATCGCACCCGCGATATTGCTAATGAGCAACGCTTGTTGATCGCTATTCATCAAGCGGAACAGCGCTCCTGCCTGGCTGTAGTAATCGCTGTCGGTGCGGTGGTCGTAACGGTCGGCCGCGCCTTCCAACGCCAACGCAGGCTCACGATACTGCGGCGCTTGTTTCGGCGCGCTGGCGTAGCTGTTCGGCTCGTAGTGCGTGGCGGCTCCCACCATTGCCATCGAAGCGCATGGAGCCATCTCGTTGGTAGTTATTCACCGGCGATTTAGGCGCGTTCACTGGCAACTGCTGGTGGTTAGTTCCGATGCGATAGCGATGGGCGTCGGCGTAAGCGAATACGCGGCCTTGCAGCATGCGGTCGGGCGACAACCCCACACCTGGCACCACGTTGCTCGGCGCAAACGCTGCCTGCTCGACCTCGGCAAAATAGTTCTGCGGGTTACGGTTCAGCTCGATCACGCCGACCTCGATCAGCGGAAACTCCTTCTGCGACCAGGTTTTGGTCACGTCGAACGGATTCTCGCGATGGGCAGCGGCTTGCGTCTCGGACATCACCTGAATGCACACAGTCCACTTCGGAAACTCGCCGCGCTCGATGGCACCGAACAGGTCGCGCTGGGCGTAGTCCGGGTCGGTGCCGGCCAAGCCGAACAGCATCAGCGGGCGCCAGATTCTTGATGCCTTGCTGACTCTTGTAATGCCATTTCACCCAGTAACGCTCGCCGTTAGCGTTGATCAGGCTGAACGTGTGGCTGCCAAAGCCATGCATAAACCGATAACCGTCTGGGATACCGCGGTCGGAAAACAGGATGGTGACCTGGTGCAGCGATTCGGGCGAAAGCGACCAGAAATCCCACATCATCTGGCGGACTTTTAAGGTTGCTCTGCGGCAGGCGTTTTTGGGTGTGAATGAAGTCGGGAAACTTCAATGGATCGCGAATAAAGAACACCGGCGTGTTGTTGCCGACGATGTCCCAGTTGCCTTCTCCGGTATAAAACTTCAACGCAAAACCGCGCGGATCGCGTTCGGTGTCAGCAGAGCCACGCTCGCCGCCCACCGTAGAAAAACGCAGGAAAATGGGCGTTTGCTTGCCGATCGCACTGAACAGATTGGCATAGCTGTACTGGGTAATATCGCGGGTAACCGTGAAGGTTCCGTATGCGCCGGAGCCCTTGGCATGCACGCGACGCTCAGGAATAACCTCACGATTGAAGTGGGCGAGTTTCTCGACGAGATGGAAGTCGTCCAACAACAGCGGGGCCGCGTGCGCCTGCGGTGCGAGAATTCTGGTTATCTGCAACCGGCGCGCCGCTTGCGGTTGTGAGGATAGGGGACTCGCTCATTGGTGCTCTCCTGGTCATTTCATCCGGTGTCGCCCGGCGTTGACGGAGATATTAAAGACCGCTATCGAAAGGACCCAATTCATTAACCTAACGCGCTATCGATAGGTAAACTCTTCCACTCAGCGCCATTCCGATAGAGAGGCTTTCTTCGGGCATAAAAAAACCGGGCCAGGCCCGGTTTTTTCTTTACAACCTACGACTTACTCAGCGTCTACAGCTGCGCCGCCGACCGGACGGTCAACCAGCTCAACATAAGCCATTGGAGCATTGTCGCCAGCGCGGAAACCGCACTTGAGAATACGCAGGTAACCGCCCTGACGGGTGGCGTAGCGCTTGCCCAGGTCGTTGAACAGCTTACCAACGATGGCTTTCGAACGAGTACGGTCGAAGGCCAAACGACGGTTAGCCAGACTATCTTCTTTAGCCAGGGTAATCAGCGGCTCGGCTACGCGACGCAGTTCCTTGGCCTTAGGCAGGGTCGTTTTGATCAGCTCGTGCTCAAACAGCGACACCGCCATGTTTTGAAACATGGCCTTGCGGTGAGCGCTAGTGCGGCTCAGGTGACGACCACTCTTACGATGACGCATGGTTCTATTCCTTACCAAACTTACGTTCGGTGATTACGACGATCAGGCAGTCGCCTTGTCGTCCTTCTTAAGACTTGCCGGTGGCCAGTTGTCCAGGCGCATACCGAGAGAAAGACCACGAGAGGCCAGCACAGTCCTTGATCTCAGTCAGGGACTTTTTGCCCAAGTTCGGAGTTTTCAACAGCTCTACTTCGGTGCGCTGAATCAGGTCGCCGATGTAGTAGATGTTCTCCGCCTTGAGGCAGTTGGCCGAACGAACGGTCAATTCCAGGTCATCAACCGGACGCAGCAGGATCGGATCGATCTCATCTTCCTGCTCGATCACCACTGGCTCACTGTCACCTTTGAGATCGACGAACGCAGCCAACTGCTGTTGCAGAATGGTTGCAGCGCGGCGGATGGCCTCTTCAGGATCCAGGGTACCGTTGGTTTCCAGGTCAATAACCAGCTTGTCAAGGTTAGTACGCTGCTCAACACGGGCGTTTTCAACAACGTACGCAACACGGCGTACGGGGCTGAAAGAAGAGTCCAGCTGCAAGCGACCAATGCTGCGGCTTTCGTCTTCATCACTCTGACGCGAATCAGCAGGCTCATAGCCGCGACCACGAGCCACAGTCAGCTTCATGTTCAGTGCGCCGTTAGAAGCCAGGTTGGCAATAACGTGATCACCGTTGACGATCTCGACATCATGATCCAGCTGAATATCGGCAGCGGTAACAACGCCCGAGCCCTTCTTCGCCAGTGTCAGAGTCACTTCGTCACGACCGTGCAACTTGATAGCCAGACCTTTCAGGTTGAGCAGGATTTCAATTACGTCTTCCTGTACACCTTCGATGGCGCTGTACTCGTGGAGTACACCGTCAATCTCGGCCTCGACTACTGCACAGCCAGGCATTGAGGACAACAAAATGCGACGCAGCGCGTTGCCCAACGTGTGGCCAAAACCACGCTCGAGAGGCTCGAGAGTGATTTTAGCGCGGGTCGGACTGACCACCTGCACATCAATATGGCGGGGGGTCAGGAACTCATTTACCGAAATCTGCATGGATGCACCTATTTTCTAGCCCTTACTTGGAGTAGAGCTCGACAATCAGGCTTTCGTTGATGTCAGCCGAGAGGTCACTGCGAGCTGGAACGTTCTTGAAAACGCCCGACTTCTTCTCAGTGTCAACATCGACCCACTCAACGCGGCCACGCTGGGCACACAGCTCAAGAGCTTGAACAATGCGCAGTGATTCTTCGATTTCTCGCGAACTGCAACCACGTCACCAGCACGAACCTGGTAGGACGGGATGTTTACAGTTTTACCGTTGATGCTGATCGCTTTGTGCGGGACCAGCTGACGGGATTCGGCACGGGTAGCGCCAAAGCCCATACGGTATACAACGTTATCCAGACGGCATTCGAGCAGTTGCAGCAGGTTCTCACCAGTAGCGCCTTTTTGCCGGCAGCTTCTTTGTAGTAACCGCTGAATTGACGCTCGAGCACGCCATAGATACGACGGACCTTCTGCTTTTCACGCAGTTGGGTACCGTAGTCGGATTGGCGACCGCGGCGCTGACCGTGGATACCAGGGGCAGCTTCAATGTTGCACTTCGATTCCAGGGCGCGAACGCCGCTTTTCAGGAACAGGTCAGTGCCTTCACGACGCGCCAGTTTGCATTTTGGACCAATGTAACGAGCCATTATCTATCGTCTCCTGATTACACGCGGCGCTTCTTCGGCGGACGGCACCCGTTATGCGGGATTGGCGTCACGTCGGTGATGCTGGCGATCTTGTAACCGCAGCCGTTCAAAGCACGGACAGCGGACTCACGACCTGGACCTGGGCCCTTGACGTTAACGTCGAGGTTTTTCAGGCCATATTCCAGCGCAGCTTGACCAGCACGTTCAGCAGCTACTTGAGCAGCGAACGGAGTGGACTTGCGTGAACCGCGGAAACCCGAACCACCAGAGGTAGCCCACGAAAGGGCGTTACCTTGACGATCGGTAATGGTCACAATGGTGTTATTAAAAGACGCGTGGATGTGGGCGATGCCATCAACCACCGTCTTTTTGACTTTTTACGAGGACGAGCAGCAGGTTTTGCCATGACTAGATTCCTGTCGATTCGCGGGGCGCGATTACTTGCGGATCGGCTTACGCGGACCCTTACGGGTACGTGCGTTGGTCTTGGTACGCTGGCCACGGACCGGAAGGCCGCGACGGTGACGAAGGCCGCGGTAGCAACCCAGGTCCATCAAGCGCTTGATTTTCATGTTGACTTCACGGCGAAGGTCACCTTCGGTGTTTACCTTTGCCACTTCGCCACGCAGAAGCTCAATCTGCTCATCGCTCAGATCTTTGATCTTTGCCGCCGGGTTAACCCCGGTGGTTGCGCAAATTTTTTGCGCAGTTGTGCGACCAACACCGAAGATGTAGGTCAGCGAGATAACAGTATGCTTGTTATCTGGAATGTTGACGCCTGCAATACGGGCCATTCAATGAAACTCCAATGACAGCCACCTACGCCCTGGAAGCCAAGAAAAGGGCGCGAGATATTAACGCTGCAATAACAAATAAGCAACCCGACAGCGCACTAGCTGTCGGGCTTATAGCTTTTGATCACACTCAGCCTTGGCGCTGCTTGTGACGCGGTTCTGCACTGCAGATAACTCGCACGACACCTTCACGGCGAATAATCTTGCAGTTGCGGCACAGCTTTTTCACCGATGCACGAACTTTCATCACCAACTCCTCGAACCTTATGGACACATCAACGGAGCATGCCGTTTCCGTAACCCTTCAGGTTGGCTTTCTTCATCAGGGATTCGTACTGGTGTGAAACGAGGTGCGACTGTACTTGGGACATAAAGTCCATCACAACCACTACCACGATCAGCAACGAGGTCCCGCCAAGGTAGAACGGCACGTTTGCGGCAACCACCAGGAACTGGGGCAGCAAACAAACAGCCATCATGTACAAAGCACCGAACATGGTTAAGCGAGTCAACACGCCATCAATATAGCGCGCCGATTGCTCACCTGGACGGATGCCAGGAATAAAGGCACCAGACTTCTTCAGGTTTTCCGCTACGTCTTTCGGGTTGAACATCAACGCTGTGTAGAAGAAGCAGAAGAAAACAATCCCCGCGCTAAACAGCAAAATATTCAACGGCTGACCAGGAGCGATAGCCTGCGAAACATCCTGAAGCCAGCCCAAACCTGCAGACTGACCAAACCAGGCACCCAGCGAAGCCGGGAACAACAGAAGGCTACTGGCAAAAATCGCCGGAATAACGCCGGCCATGTTTACCTTCAGCGGCAAGTGGCTCGTCTGTGCAGCGAAAACCTTGCGGCCCTGCTGACGCTTGGCGTAATGCACAGCGATACGACGCTGGCCACGCTCGATGAACACCACGAAACCGATGATCGCTACCGCGAGAAGGCCGATTGCAACCAGGGCGAAGATGTTGATATCACCCTGACGCGCAGACTCGAAAGACTGCCCAATTGCACGCGGCAAACCAGCGACAATACCTGAGAAGATCAACATCGAGATGCCGTTGCCGACACCGCGCTCAGTGATCTGCTCCCCCAGCCACATCATGAACATGGCACCAGCAACAAATGTGCTGACTGCCACGAAGTGAAAGCCGAAATCGCCCGAGAACGCTACACCCTGACCGGCCAGGCCAACGGACATGCCGGTTGCCTGTACAAACGCCAGAACCAAGGTGCCGTAGCGGGTGTACTGGCTAATCTTGCGACGGCCAGATTCACCTTCCTTCTTCAACTGCTCCAGCTGCGGGCTAACAGCGGTCATGAGCTGCATGATGATCGATGCCGAAATATACGGCATGATCCCCAACGCAAAAATGCTCATGCGCTCCAGCGCGCCGCCGGAAAACATGTTGAACAAGCTAAGAATGGTCCCCTCATTCTGTCGAAACAGATCCGCCAACCGGTCCGGGTTGATACCTGGAACTGGGATGTGTGCACCTATCCGATAGACGATGATCGCCAACAGGAGAAAGCGCAGACGAGCCCAGAGCTCGGATAACCCGCCATTGCTGAGCGCTGAGAGAGCACCTTGCTTAGCCATTTATTCCTCGAATTTGCCGCCAGCTGCTTCGATAGCCGCGCGCGCACCTTTGGTGGCCGCGATACCTTTGAGGGTCACCGCACGAGTAATCTCACCGGACAGCATCACTTTCACGCGCTGTACGTTTTGATTAATCAGGTTGGCATCCTTCAGGGACTGCAAAGTCACAACATCGCCTTCCACTTTATTCAGCTCGGAAGTGCGAACCTCTGCACGATCCATAGCCTTCAGGGAGACGAAGCCGAACTTCGGCAGACGACGATGCAGCGGCTGTTGACCGCCTTCAAAGCCCGGAGCGATGGTGCCACCGGAGCGGGAGGTCTGACCTTTGTGGCCGCGACCACCAGTCTTACCCAAACCGCTACCGATACCACGGCCCGGACGGTGCTTCTCGCGACGGGAACCCGGCGCAGGACTCAGATCGTTCAGGTACATGTGTTAACCCTCAACTCGCAGCATGTAGTAAGCCTTATTGATCATCCCGCGATTCTCGGGAGTATCTTGGACTTCTACAGTGTGACCGATGCGACGCAGACCCAGACCCTTAACGCACAGTTTGTGGTTAGGGATGCGGCCGGTCATGCTTTTGATCAGCGTAACTTTAACGGTAGCCATGATCAGCGGATCTCCTCGACGCTCTTGCCGCGCTTGGCAGCAATAGAACCTGGGGATTGCATAGCTTTCAAACCTTTGAAAGTGGCGTGAACCACGTTTACCGGGTTAGTCGAGCCGTAGCACTTGGCCAATACGTTCTGCACGCCAGCAACTTCGAGAACAGCACGCATAGCGCCGCCAGCGATGATACCGGTACCTTCAGAAGCAGGCTGCATGTACACCTTGGAGGCGCCATGGGCAGACTTCATTGCGTACTGCAGAGTGGTGCCGTTAAGGTCCACTTGAATCATGTTGCGACGAGCAGCTTCCATCGCTTTCTGGATAGCAGCTGGTACTTCGCGAGACTTGCCACGACCGAAACCTACACGGCCCTTGCCATCACCCACCACGGTCAACGCGGTGAAAGTGAAGATACGGCCGCCTTTTACGGTTTTAGCTACACGATTAACCTGAACCAGTTTCTCGATGTAGCCTTCGTCGTTGCCGTTGTCACGGCTGTCGCGTCTTTGATCGTTATTTGCCATAACTTAGAACTCCAGCCCGCCTTCACGAGCAGCATCAGCCAGCGCCTTGACGCGGCCGTGGTACTTGAAGCCAGAACGGTCGAATGCCACCTGAGTGACCCCAGCGGCTTTCGCACGCTCAGCAACCAGTTGGCCAACTTTCGTGGCCGCGTCGATGTTGCCAGTGGCACCAGTACGCAGATCCTTGTCCAAAGTCGAAGCGCTTGCCAAGACTTTGCTGCCGTCGGCCGAGATGACCTGGGCGTAAATGTGCTGCGAAGAGCGGTACACGCAGAGACGCACGGCTTCTAGCTCGTGCATTTTCAGGCGTGCTTTGCGAGCGCGACGCAGTCGAGTAACTCTTTTGTCGGTCATTTGCTATGCCCTACTTCTTCTTCGCTTCTTTACGGCGGACGACTTCGTCTGCGTAACGCACACCTTTACCTTTGTAAGGTTCTGGCGGACGGAAGTCACGGATCTCAGCGGCCACTTGACCTACCAGCTGCTTGTCGATGCCCTTGATCAGGATATCGGTTTGGCTAGGAGTTTCTGCGGTTACGCCTTGTGGAAGTTCGTAATCCACCGGGTGCGAGAAGCCAAGTGCCAGGGAAAGGATTTCGCCTTTAGCCTGAGCCTTGTAACCAACACCAACCAGCTGCAGCTTGCGCTCGAAGCCTTGGCTGACGCCGATTACCATGTTGTTCACCAACGCACGGGTGGTACCGGCCATTGCACGAGTTTGTTGGTCGCCATTGCGAGCAGCGAAACGCAGCTCACCAGCTTCCTCAACAATTTCAACGGACGAATGAACGTTCAGTTCGAGAGCGCCTTTGGCACCCTTCACCGAGAGCTGTTGGCCTGCGAGTTTGATCTCGACACCAGCTGGCAGCTTAACGGGGTTCTTAGCAACGCGAGACATGCTTGTTCCCCCTTAGAACACGGTGCAGAGCACTTCGCCGCCGACACCGGCAGCGCGCGCAGCACGATCCGTCATCACACCTTTGTTGGTGGAGACGATGGAAACGCCGAGACCGCCACGAACTTTCGGCAGATCATCAACGGACTTGTACTGGCGCAGGCCTGGACGGCTGACGCGCTTCACTTCTTCGATGACCGGACGGCCTTCGAAGTATTTCAGCTCGATGGACAGCTGCGGTTTTACATCGCTGCTGATCTGAAAACCCGCGATGTAACCTTCGTCCTTCAGGACTTTGGCTACAGCCACCTTCAACGTGGAAGACGGCATGCTTACGACGGACTTTTCAGCCATCTGGGCATTACGGATACGAGTTAGCATGTCCGCTAACGGGTCCTGCATACTCATGGGCTAGGTGCTCCTGAAACAAAAGAATTAGCCAAACGGCTACTGCATGTCGCTAGAAAAATGCCGTGCATATAAAAGCCAGGCTCAGGCGAGCCGAGCATTCTAGAGACTGATTAAAAATGAATCAAGCCCCAGAAGGGGCTTGATTCATTTTTGCTCTGTACCAGGGCCAATTCCGTAAAGAGCAGACCCCGGCTTGTCGAGACTTCGACTTACCAGCTGGCTTTCACCAGACCTGGTACATCACCGCGCATTGCAGCTTCGCGCAGCTTGTTACGGCCGAGGCCGAACTTGCGGTACACGCCGTGCGGACGACCGGTGATGCGGCAACGGTTACGCAGGCGCGAAGCGCTGGCGTCACGTGGTTGCTTTTGCAGAGCGATCTGCGCTTCCCAACGAGCTTCCGGACTGGTGTTCGGATTAACGATGGTAGCTTTCAGCTCAGCACGCTTTTTGGCGTACTTGGCAACCGCTTGCTGACGCTTCAGCTCGCGGTTTTTCATGCTTGTCTTGGCCATGTTCCTACTCCGATCAGTTGCGGAACGGGAATTTGAAAGCACGCAGCAAGGCGCGACCTTCATCATCCGTACGAGCAGTAGTGGTCAGGGTGATGTCCAGACCGCGCAGCGCGTCGATTTTGTCGTAATCGATTTCCGGGAAAATGATCTGCTCTTTAACACCCATGCTGTAGTTGCCACGACCGTCGAAGGACTTGGCATTCAGGCCGCGGAAGTCACGCACGCGCGGCAGGGAGATCGAAAGCAGACGATCTAGGAATTCGTACATACGTTCGCGACGCAGGGTCACTTTCACGCCGATCGGCCAACCTTCACGAACCTTGAAGCCCGCGATGGATTTCTTGGCATAAGTCACAACGACTTTCTGACCGGTGATCTTTTCCAAATCCGCTACCGCGTGTTCGATGATTTTCTTGTCACCGATCGCTTCGCCAAGACCCATGTTTAGGGTGATTTTGGTAACGCGCGGAACTTCCATCACGTTCGAGAGCTTGAGTTCTTCCTTAAGCTTCGGAGCGATTTCTTTCCGATAAATCTCTTTTAGTCGTGCCATGGTCTTCTACCTAGCAGTGTTCAAGCATCAACCGCTTTTTGGGTCGACTTGAAGACACGAATTTTCTTGCCTTCTTCTACTTTGAAACCAACGCGATCAGCCTTGCTGGTTTCAGAGTTGAAAATGGCGACGTTGGAAGCGTGCAGAGGCGCTTCTTTCTCGACGATACCGCCTTGAACGCCCGACATAGGGTTCGGCTTGGTATGGCGCTTCACCAGGTTGATCCCACCAACGACCAAACGGTCGTCAGCGAGAACCTTGAGCACCTTGCCACGCTTACCTTTGTCTTTGCCGGCGATCACGATGATCTCGTCGTCACGACGAATCTTTTGCATGTCGGATCTCCTTACAGCACTTCAGGGGCGAGCGAGACGATCTTCATGAACTTCTCAGAGCGAAGTTCACGGGTCACGGGCCCAAAGATACGGGTGCCGATCGGCTCTTGCTTGTTGTTCAGCAGAACAGCAGCGTTGCCATCAAAGCGAATGATCGAGCCGTCAGGGCGACGAACACCGTGACGCGTGCGGACTACTACGGCAGTCATCACTTGGCCTTTTTTCACTTTACCGCGCGGAATTGCTTCCTTGACGGTAACTTTGATGATGTCGCCGATGCCGGCATAACGACGATGCGAACCGCCCAACACCTTGATGCACATAACACGACGAGCGCCGCTGTTATCAGCTACATCGAGCATGGATTGAGTCTGAATCATATAATTTCTCCGACCCCTAGCCCTTAGACTTCCACTGCGCGTTCAACGACTTCAACCAGTGCCCAATTTTTGGTCTTGGCCATCGGACGAGTTTCACGAATAGTGACTTTGTCGCCGATGTGGCACTGGTTGGTCTCGTCGTGGGCGTGCAATTTGGTCGAACGCTTCACGTATTTACCGTAGATCGGGTGCTTAACGCGACGCTCGATCAGTACGGTGATGGTCTTGTCCATCTTGTCGCTGACGACACGGCCAGTCAGCGTACGGACAGTTTTTTCAGCTTCAGCCATGATTACTTACCTGCCTGCTGGTTAAGCACAGTCTTCACGCGAGCGATGTCGCGCTTAACTTGCGAGAGCAGGTGAGACTGCCCCAACTGGCCAGTTGCTTTCTGCATACGCAGATTGAACTGGTCGCGCAGCAGGCCGAGCAGTTGCTCGTTCAGCTGCTGTGCTGATTTTTCACGAAGTTCATTCGCTTTCATCACATCACCGTCCGCTTAACAAAGGAGGTGGCGAGCGGCAGCTTTGCAGCAGCCAGGGCGAAAGCCTCACGCGCCAGCTCTTCGGAAACGCCTTCGATCTCATACAGGACTTTACCTGGCTGGATCTGGGCTACCCAATATTCAACGCTACCCTTCCCTTTACCCATCCGCACTTCGAGAGGCTTCTTGGTAACCGGTTTGTCAGGGAACACGCGAATCCAGATTTTCCCGCCACGTTTTACGTGACGAGTCAGAGCACGACGAGCGGACTCAATCTGACGGGCGGTGAGACGACCGCGGGCAACAGACTTCAACGCGAACTCGCCGAAGCTGACTTTGCTACCGCGCTGTGCCAGACCACGGTTGTGGCCTGTCATCTGCTTGCGGAACTTCGTACGCTTTGGTTGCAACATTTGGCGTACCCCTTACTTAGCAGCTTTTTACGAGGCGCTGGTGCTTGTGGTTTCAGTTCTTCTTGGCGACCACCAATTACTTCGCCTTTGAAGATCCAAACCTTTACACCGATCACACCATAAGTGGTGTGCGCTTCGTACGTGGCATAGTCGATATCGGCACGCAGGGTGTGCAACGGCACACGACCTTCGCGATACCACTCAGTACGGGCAATTTCTGCGCCGCCCAAACGACCGCTCACTTGGATTTTGATGCCCTTGGCACCAATACGCATGGCGTTCTGTACAGCGCGCTTCATGGCGCGACGGAACATCACACGACGCTCCAGCTGCTGAGCTACGCTCTGCGCAACCAGCATACCGTCGAGCTCCGGCTTACGGATCTCTTCGATATTGATGTGCACAGGCACACCCATTTGCTTGGTCAGGTCCTGACGCAGCTTCTCAACATCTTCACCTTTCTTCCCGATAACGATACCTGGACGAGCGGTATGGATGGTGATGCGTGCAGTCTGAGCCGGGCGATGGATATCGATACGGCTTACGGACGCGCTTTTTAGTTTGTCTTGGAGGTATTCACGCACCTTCAGATCTGCGAACAAATAGTCCGCATAAGTCCGACCGTCTGCGTACCAGACGGAGGTGTGCTCCTTGACGATTCCCAGGCGAATGCCAATGGGATGTACTTTCTGACCCATCTCTTCGACTCCGTTACTTGTCAGCAACCTTGACAGTGATATGGCAAGACCGCTTGACGATGCGATCAGCACGGCCTTTGGCACGTGGCATGATGCGCTTCAGCGAACGCCCTTCGTTGACGAAAACAGTAGAGACTTTGAGGTCGTCTACGTCAGCGCCTTCGTTGTGCTCGGCGTTGGCTACAGCCGACTCCAGCACTTTCTTCATGATTTCCGCGGCTTTCTTACTGCTAAAAGCCAGCAGGTTGAGCGCTTCGCCCACCTTCTTCCCGCGGATTTGGTCGGCGACCAAGCGGGCTTTCTGGGCGGAGATTCGAGCGCCCGACAACTTAGCGGCTACTTCCATTTCCTTACCCCTTAACGCTTGGCTTTCTTGTCAGCCACGTGCCCGCGATATGTACGGGTACCGGCGAACTCGCCCAGTTTGTGACCGACCATGTCTTCGTTCACGAGAACTGGAACATGTTGACGACCGTTATGCACAGCGATGGTCAGACCGACCATTTGTGGCAGGATCATCGAACGACGCGACCAGGTTTTCACCGGTTTGCGATCGTTCTTTTCCACCGCCACTTCGACCTTCTTCAGTAGGTGAAGATCGATAAAAGGACCTTTTTCAGAGAACGTGGCACTGTCGTATCCCTCTATTTACTTGCGACGACGGACGATCATGTTATCGGTGCGTTTGTTACCACGAGTCTTCGCGCCCTTAGTCGGGAAGCCCCATGGAGACACCGGATGACGACCACCAGAGGTACGACCTTCACCACCACCATGTGGGTGGTCAACCGGGTTCATGGCAACACCACGAACGGTTGGGCGAACGCCACGCCAGCGCTTGGCACCAGCTTTACCCAGCGAACGCAGGCTGTGCTCGGAGTTCGAGACTTCGCCCAGGGTCGCACGGCATTCAGCCAGTACTTTACGCATTTCACCGGAACGCAGACGCAAGGTCACGTATGCGCCTTCACGAGCGATCAGCTGAGCCGAAGCACCAGCGGAACGAGCGATCTGAGCACCTTTACCCGGCTTCAACTCAACACCATGAATGGTGCTACCCACTGGGATGTTACGCAGTTGCAGCGAGTTGCCCGGCTTGATCGGGGCGAGAGCGCCCGAGATCAGCTGGTCGCCAGCACTCACGCCTTTAGGGGCGATGATGTAACGGCGTTCGCCGTCTGCGTACAGCAGCAGTGCGATGTGAGCGGTACGGTTTGGATCGTATTCAATACGCTCGACAGTGGCAGCGATGCCATCTTTGTCGTTGCGACGGAAATCGACCAGACGGTAATGCTGCTTATGACCACCACCGATGTGACGAGTGGTAATACGGCCATTGTTGTTACGACCACCAGTCTTCGACTTCTTCTCGAGCAGCGGTGCGTAAGGAGCGCCTTTGTGCAGCTCCTGGTTGACCACCTTGACCACAAAACGGCGGCCAGCGGAGGTCGGTTTGCATTTAACGATTGCCATGATGCTCCCCTTCCTTACTCAGCACTGCTGCTGAAGTCGAGATCTTGACCCGGCTGAAGGGAGATAACTGCCTTCTTCCAGTCGTTACGCTTGCCCAGACCGCGAGCAGTACGCTTGCTCTTACCCAGAACATTCAGGGTAGTAACACGCTCTACTTTCACGCTGAACAGGCTTTCGACGGCCTTTTTGATTTCCAGCTTGGTTGCATCGGTAGCAACCTTGAAAACGAACTGGCCTTTTTTGTCAGCCAAAACCGTGGCTTTCTCAGAGACGTGCGGGCCAAGTAGCACTTTAAATACGCGTTCCTGGTTCATCCCAGCAGCTCCTCGAATTTCTTCACGGCCGACACAGTGATCAACACTTTGTCGTAGGCGATGAGACTAACTGGATCGGAACCCTGCACGTCGCGGACATCGACGTGTGGAAGGTTACGAGCAGCGAGGTACAGATTCTCGTCGACGGAGTCGGAAACAATCAGTACGTCGGTCAGGCCCATGCCATTCAGTTTGTTCAGCAGGTCTTTGGTTTTCGGTGCATCAACAACGAAATCCTGAACCACAACCAAACGATCAGTGCGGACCAGCTCAGCGAGGATGGAGCGCAGTGCTGCGCGATACATCTTCTTGTTGAGCTTTTGGCTGTGATCCTGAGGACGAGCAGCGAAAGTGGTGCCGCCGCCGCGCCAGATTGGGCTACGGATGGTACCAGCACGAGCACGACCAGTACCCTTCTGACGCCATGGGCGCTTACCGCCACCACGAACATCGGAACGGGTCTTCTGCTGAGCAGTACCTTGACGGCCGCCGGCCATGTAGGCCACGACTGCTTGGTGAACCAGCGTCTCGTTGAACTCGCCGCCGAAAGTCAGTTCGGAAACTTCGATCGCTTGAGCGTCATTTACATTTAATTGCATTTTCGCTTCCCCTTAACCGCGAGCCTTGGCTGCCGGACGCACAACCAGGTTGCCACCGGTAGCGCCAGGAACAGCGCCCTTTACCAGCAGCAGATTGCGTTCAGCGTCGACGCGCACAACTTCGAGGGACTGCACGGTCACGCGCTCAGCGCCCATATGACCGGACATTTTTTTGCCCTTGAATACACGACCAGGAGTCTGGCACTGGCCGATAGAGCCAGGGACGCGGTGGGAGACGGAGTTACCGTGGGTGTTATCTTGACCGCGGAAGTTCCAGCGCTTGATGGTACCGGCGAAGCCTTTACCCTTGGACTGACCGGTGACATCCACCAGCTGACCTGCTTGGAAAATTTCTGCATTGATCAGATCGCCAGCCTGGTACTCGCCTTCTTCAAGACGGAATTCCCAGACGCCGCGACCGGCAGCTACGTTTGCTTTAGCGAAGTGACCTGCCTGAGCAGCAGTCACGCGCGAAGCACGACGCTCACCGACAGTGACTTGCACTGCACGATAGCCATCGCTTTCTTCAGTTTTGAACTGGGTGACGCGATTCGGCTCGATCTCAATGACCGTAACCGGAATGGAGACACCTTCTTCGGTGAAAATACGGGTCATACCGCATTTACGACCGACTACACCAATAGTCATGTTGTAAACCTCATGAGTGTACGGGGCTTTCACCCGCTATGGCCGCCCATTTCAGAGCGTTACACGACTAAAACCAGACGGTTTTAGCCGAGGCTGATCTGAACTTCTACGCCAGCTGCAAGATCAAGCTTCATAAGAGCGTCAACGGTTTTATCCGTTGGCTGGACGATGTCCAGAACGCGCTTGTGAGTGCGAATCTCGTACTGGTCACGCGCGTCTTTGTTGACGTGCGGGGAAACCAGAACAGTGAAACGCTCTTTGCGAGTGGGCAGAGGAATCGGACCACGCACTTGAGCACCAGTACGTTTCGCGGTTTCCACGATTTCCTGGGTGGACTGGTCAATCAGGCGATGATCAAAAGCCTTCAACCGAATCCGGATTTGTTGATTTTGCATTGTCCACAGACTCCCAGTTGCTATTCCCAACGCGCGCAATACGCCCGTTAAAAGGAGGCGCAATTCTATAGATGCCCCCTACGGGTGTCAACTCAATAAAAAAACCCCCGCAAGCGGGGGTTTTTTCTAGCCAATCAACGATTACTCGATGATTTTGGCAACTACGCCAGCACCAACGGTACGGCCGCCTTCGCGAATCGCGAAACGCAGACCATCTTCCATGGCGATCGACTTGATCAAGGTAACAACCATCTTGATGTTGTCGCCTGGCATTACCATCTCAACGCCTTCCGGCAGTTCGCAGCTACCAGTAACGTCGGTAGTACGGAAGTAGAACTGAGGACGGTAGCCTTTGAAGAACGGAGTGTGACGACCACCTTCGTCTTTGCTCAGGATGTAAACCTCAGCTTCGAACTTGGTGTGCGGCTTAACCGAACCCGGCTTGGCCAGTACTTGACCACGCTCAACGTCTTCACGCTTGGTACCACGCAGCAGAACGCCGCAGTTCTCGCCAGCACGACCTTCGTCGAGCAGTTTGCGGAACATTTCAACGCCGGTACAGGTAGTCTGAGTGGTGTCACGCAGACCAACGATTTCCAGAGGCTCTTGAACCTTGACGATACCGCGCTCGATACGACCGGTAACTACAGTACCGCGACCCGAGATCGAGAATACGTCTTCGATTGGCATCAGGAATGGCTTGTCGATAACACGAACTGGCTCAGGAATGTAGCTATCCAGAGTCTCAACCAGCTTCTTAACAGCGCTGGTGCCCATTTCGTTGTCGTCTTGGCCGTTCAAAGCCATCAGAGCCGAACCGATGATGATCGGAGTGTCGTCGCCTGGGAACTCGTAAGTGCTCAGCAGATCACGAACTTCCATCTCTACCAGTTCCAGCAGCTCAGCGTCGTCCACCATGTCAGCCTTGTTCAGGAAGACAACGATGTAAGGAACGCCTACCTGACGGGACAGCAGGATGTGCTCACGAGTTTGCGGCATCGGACCATCAGCGGCCGAGCAAACCAGGATCGCGCCGTCCATCTGCGCAGCACCGGTGATCATGTTTTTCACGTAGTCGGCGTGACCTGGGCAGTCAACGTGTGCGTAGTGACGCACGGCCGAATCGTATTCAACGTGAGCGGTGTTGATGGTGATACCACGAGCTTTTTCTTCTGGAGCGCTGTCGATCTTGTCGAAGTCAACGCGAGCCGAACCGAAAACCTCGGAGCAAACACGAGTCAGCGCAGCGGTCAGAGTGGTTTTACCGTGGTCAACGTGACCGATGGTGCCAACGTTGACGTGCGGTTTGTTACGTTCAAATTTTTCTTTAGCCACGACAATAAACTCCTTGCCTAAAGGGGCTGAAATCAGCCTTGTTTTTTAACCAGAGCTTCGACGATGTTCGACGGAGCCTCGGAGTATTTAGAGAATTCCATGGAGTAGCTCGCGCGACCCTGAGACATGGAACGGACGTCGGTCGCGTAACCGAACATCTCACCCAACGGCACTTCGGCACGGATAACCTTGCCGGAAACCGTATCTTCCATACCCTGAATCAAACCACGCCGACGGTTCAGGTCACCCATCACGTCACCCATGTAATCTTCCGGGGTTACCACTTCAACTTTCATGATCGGCTCAAGCACAACACCGCCGCCCTTCTGGGCCAGCTGCTTGGTCGCCATGGATGCTGCGATTTTGAACGCCATCTCGTTGGAGTCGACGTCGTGGTAGGAACCGTCAAACACGGTAGCCTTCAGGCCGATCAGCGGATAGCCGGCGACGACGCCGTTCTTCATCTGCTCTTCGATACCTTTCTGGATTGCCGGGATGTATTCCTTCGGAACCACACCACCCACAACCTCGTTCACAAACTCCAGACCTTCCTGACCTTCGTCAGCCGGTGCGAAGCGAATCCAGCAGTGACCAAACTGGCCACGACCGCCGGACTGGCGAACGAACTTGCCTTCGATCTCACAGCTCTTAGAGATCTTCTCGCGGTAAGAAACCTGCGGCTTACCGATGTTGGCTTCTACACCGAACTCGCGCTTCATGCGGTCGACGAGAATATCCAAGTGCAACTCACCCATACCGGAGATGATGGTCTGGCCAGTCTCTTCATCGGTCTTGACGCGGAACGACGGGTCTTCCTGAGCAAGCTTGCCCAGAGCGATACCCATCTTTTCCTGGTCATCCTTGGTCTTAGGCTCAACGGCAACCGAAATAACCGGCTCCGGGAAGTCCATACGAACCAGGATGATTGGCTTTTCAGCAGAGCACAGGGTGTCACCGGTAGTGACGTCCTTCATGCCAATCAGAGCAGCGATGTCGCCAGCGCGTACTTCTTTGATCTCTTCGCGAGTGTTCGCGTGCATCTGAACCATACGGCCCACGCGCTCTTTCTTGCCTTTAACCGAGTTGATCACGCCGTCGCCGGAGCTCAACACGCCCGAGTAAACACGGGCAAAGGTCAAAGTACCCACGAATGGGTCGGTGGCAATTTTGAATGCCAGAGCAGAGAAAGGCTCGCTGTCGTCTGCGTGACGCTCCATCTCGACAGTCTCGTCATCCGGGTCGGAACCCTTGATGGCCGGGATGTCGACAGGAGCAGGCAGGTAGTCGACAACAGCATCGAGAACCAAAGGCACGCCTTTGTTCTTGAACGAAGAACCACAAACAGCCAGGACGATTTCGCCAGCGATAGTACGCTGACGCAGAGCGGCCTTGATTTCCTCGTTGGTGAGTTCTTCACCTTCAAGGTATTTGTTCATCAGCTCTTCGTTGGCTTCAGCGGCAGCTTCAACCATGTTGCTGCGCCACTCGTCAGCCAACTCTTGCAGCTCGGCCGGGATAGCTTCGCGACGAGGAGCCATGCCCTTGTCGGCGTCATCCCAGTAAACAGCTTCCATGGTCATCAGATCGATCTGACCCTGGAAGTTGTCTTCAGCACCGATAGCCAACTGGATTGGCACCGGAGTGTGACCCAGACGCTGCTTGATCTGACCAACTACGCGCAGGAAGTTTGCGCCAGCACGGTCCATCTTGTTTACGTAAACAAGACGTGGAACGCCGTATTTGTTGGCTTGACGCCATACGGTTTCCGACTGTGGCTCAACGCCCGAAGTACCACAGAACACAACGACGGCGCCGTCGAGTACGCGCAGCGAGCGCTCTACTTCGATGGTGAAGTCAACGTGCCCGGGGGTATCGATGATGTTGAAGCGGTAGCTGTCTTTGTGCTGCTTAACGGAGCCAGACCAGAACGCAGTAGTAGCAGCGGAGGTAATGGTGATACCGCGCTCCTGCTCCTGAACCATCCAGTCCATGGTCGCGGCGCCATCATGCACCTCGCCCATTTTGTGGTTCACGCCTGTGTAAAAAAGCACGCGCTCGGTGGTAGTGGTTTTGCCAGCATCCACGTGCGCCACGATACCGATGTTACGGTAGCGGGAAATCGGTGTAAGACGAGCCATAAAGCCCTCGCAATATTAGAAGCGCTGAATTTAGAAGCGGTAGTGCGAAAATGCTTTGTTGGCTTCAGCCATACGGTGCACGTCTTCACGCTTCTTAACTGCAGCACCTTTGCCTTCAGCAGCATCCAACAGTTCGCCAGCCAAACGCAGGGCCATGGATTTCTCGCCACGCTTACGGGCGAAATCCACCAACCAGCGCATGGCCAGGGCGTTACGACGGGACGGACGAACTTCGACCGGAACCTGGTAAGTAGCACCGCCTACACGGCGCGACTTCACTTCGACCAGCGGAGCGATGGCGTCGAGAGCTTTCTCGAAGATTTCCAGGGGATCGCTGTTCTTACGCTCTTTAACCTTCTCCAAGGCGCCATAAACGATACGCTCGGCAACGGCTTTCTTGCCGCTTTCCATTACGTGGTTCATGAACTTGGCCAGGATCTGGCTACCGTATTTTGGATCGTCAAGCACTTCGCGCTTGGCTGCTACACGTCTTCTTGGCATGGATAAGCCCTCAAACGGTCTTCAGGTTAGCCCGGGAACAATAAAACCTCTGGATGACAATCCTGGGTTAAACGCCCGACCTTACTCTTATCGACTCAGAAAAATGAAAATCTATTTTGGGTGAAACGACCGATCACTCGGACGCCGCACTTACTTCGGACGCTTGGTACCGTATTTCGAACGGCCCTGGTTACGACCTTTAACACCGGAAGTATCCAAAGAACCACGAACGGTGTGGTAACGAACACCTGGCAAGTCTTTTACACGACCGCCGCGGATCAGTACCACGCTGTGTTCTTGCAGGTTGTGGCCTTCACCGCCGATGTACGAGGAAACCTCGAAACCGTTGGTCAGACGCACACGGCATACTTTACGCAGTGCCGAGTTAGGTTTTTTCGGCGTGGTGGTATACACACGGGTGCATACGCCACGACGTTGCGGGCAGTTCTGCAGCGCAGGCACGTCGGATTTCTCGACGATACGCTTACGCGGCTGACGTACCAGCTGGTTGATAGTTGCCATCTACTAGCTCCACTGTTGTCTTTCGACGCTATTGTCTTACAAGAAAAACAAAATGGCAGGACATGAGTCCCGCCAAATTTAGGGGTACAAGAGTCTAAAGAGCTTCTGGCACCCCGTCAAGACAAGGCCCGGTGAGGCTTCCGCTTCACCGGGCCCTGACCCGATTGGCAACCTGTAGTGATTACAGGTTGTTCAACGCTTCCGACAGTTGAGCTTCAGCTTCGCTGGCGCTCACTTGAACCGGCTTGCCGGCTTCACGACGACGCTTGCGCTCGCTGTGATAAGCCAGACCGGTACCGGCCGGAATCAGACGACCCACAACCACGTTCTCTTTCAGGCCGCGCAGGAAGTCACGCTTGCCTGTAACTGCAGCCTCAGTGAGTACGCGGGTGGTTTCCTGGAAGGAAGCCGCAGAGATGAACGACTCGGTCGACAACGAGGCCTTGGTAATACCCAACAGAACGCGGTCGAACTTGGAGATAAATTTATCGTCCGTGCTCAGACGCTCGTTCTCACCCAGTACGTGTGTCAGTTCCATCTGGTCGCCCTTAATGAAACTGGAGTCGCCGGATTCGGTGATCTCAACTTTACGCAGCATCTGACGCAGGATGGTCTCGATGTGCTTGTCGTTGATCTTCACGCCCTGCAGGCGGTAAACGTCCTGGATCTCGTTGACGATGTACTTGGCCAGCGCGCTGACGCCCAACAAACGGAGGATGTCGTGCGGATCGCTCGGACCGTCGGAGATGACTTCGCCGCGGTTCACTTGTTCGCCTTCGAAGACGTTCAGGTGACGCCACTTCGGAATCAGCTCTTCGTACGGATCGCTACCGTCGTTCGGGGTGATAACCAGACGGCGTTTGCCTTTGGTTTCCTTACCGAACGCGATGGTGCCGCTGACTTCCGCCAGGATCGAGGCTTCTTTCGGACGACGCGCCTCGAACAAGTCGGCAACACGCGGCAGACCACCGGTGATGTCGCGGGTTTTCGAAGTTTCCTGCGGGATACGGGCGATAACATCACCGACACCCACTTGCACACCATCCGCCACACCGACCAGGGCGTTGGCTGGCAGGAAATACTGAGCCGGTACGTCGGTACCTGGCAGCAGCAAGTCTTTGCCATCGATGCCAACCATCTTCACAGCGGGACGGATGTCCTTGCCGGCGGCCGGGCGATCTTTCGGATCCAGTACTTCAATGTTGGTCAAACCCGTCAATTCGTCAGTCTGACGCTTGATGGTGATGCCTTCTTCCATGCCCACATACGTCACGGTACCTTTCATTTCGGTAACGATCGGGTGGGTGTGCGGATCCCATTTGGCGACGATAGCGCCGGCATCCACTTTGTCGCCTTCCTTGACGGAAATAACGGCGCCGTACGGCAGCTTGTAACGCTCACGCTCACGACCGAATTCATCGGCCAGAGCCAGCTCACCGGAACGCGATACTGCAACCAGGTTGCCATCAGCACGCTCAACGTGTTTCAGGTTATGCAGACGGATTGTGCCGCCATTTTTCACCTGAATGCTGTCAGCAGCGGAGGTCCGGCTTGCCGCACCACCGATGTGGAACGTACGCATGGTCAGCTGGGTACCCGGCTCACCGATCGACTGAGCAGCAATTACGCCAACAGCTTCGCCGATGTTGATCTGGTGACCACGAGCCAGGTCGCGACCGTAGCACTTGGCGCAAATACCGTAGCGGGTTTCGCAGCTGATCGGCGAACGCACGATCACTTCATCGATGCTGTTCAGCTCGATGAACTCAACCCACTGCTCATCAACCAATGTGCCGGCTGGAACGATGACTTCTTCAGTGCCTGGTTTGAACACGTCGCGAGCAATAACTCGGCCCAGTACGCGCTCACCCAAAGGCTCAACTACGTCACCGCCTTCAATGTGCGGCGTCATCAGCAACCCGTGCTCAGTACCGCAATCGATCGCGGTAACAACCAGATCCTGAGCTACGTCAACCAGACGACGAGTCAGGTAACCGGAGTTCGCGGTTTTCAACGCGGTATCCGCCAGACCTTTACGAGCACCGTGCGTGGAGATGAAGTACTGAAGTACGCTCAGGCCTTCACGGAAGTTCGCGGTGATCGGCGTCTCGATGATCGAGCCGTCCGGCTTGGCCATCAGGCCACGCATACCAGCCAGCTGACGAATCTGAGCTGCCGAACCCCGGGCACCGGAGTCAGCCATCATGTACATGGAGTTGAAGGACTCCTGATCCACTTCTTTACCATGACGGTCGATGACCTTCTCTTTCGAGAGGTTCGCCATCATCGCCTTCGACACTTCGTCGTTGGCCTTGGACCAGAGGTCGATCACCTTGTTGTACTTCTCGCCCTGGGTAACCAGGCCCGAGGCGTACTGGCTTTCGATTTCTTTAACTTCTTCGGTGGCCGCATCAATGATGCGCGCTTTCTCATCAGGGATGACAAAGTCATTCACACCGATGGAAACGCCGGAGATAGTTGAATAGGCGAAGCCGGTGTACATCAACTGGTCAGCGAAAATCACGGTGTCCTTCAAGCCAACGGTGCGATAGCACTGGTTGATCAGCTTGGAGATCGCCTTTTTCTTCATCGGCTGGTTGACGACGTCGTACGGCAGGCCAGCAGGAACCACCTGGAACAACAGCGCGCGGCCGACGGTGGTGTCAACGATGCGAGTGTTCTTGGTGATGCTGCCATCGCGGTCTTTGATGACCTCGTTGATACGCACCTTAACTTTGGCGTGCAGCGCTGCTTCGCCGGCGCGGAATACGCGGTCGACTTCCTGCAGGTCTGCAAACACGCGGCCTTCGCCTTTGGCGTTGATCGCTTCGCGGGTCATGTAGTACAGACCCAGTACAACGTCCTGCGACGGAACGATGATTGGCTCACCGTTGGCTGGCGACAGAATGTTGTTGGTCGACATCATCAACGCGCGCGCTTCCAACTGGGCTTCCAGTGTCAGCGGTACGTGTACGGCCATTTGGTCGCCGTCGAAGTCGGCGTTGTACGCGGCGCAGACCAGCGGGTGCAGCTGAATAGCTTTACCTTCGATCAGTACTGGTTCAAACGCCTGGATACCCAGACGGTGAAGGGTCGGGGCACGGTTGAGGAGTACGGGGTGTTCGCGAATCACTTCGGCGAGAACGTCCCAAACCTCTGGCAGCTCGCGCTCAACCATTTTCTTCGCGGCTTTGATGGTGGTGGCCAGGCCACGCATTTCCAACTTGCCGAAAATGAACGGCTTGAACAGCTCGAGGGCCATCTTCTTCGGCAGACCGCACTGGTGCAGGCGCAGAGTCGGGCCCACGGTAATAACGGAACGACCGGAGTAGTCCACGCGCTTACCGAGCAAGTTCTGACGGAAACGACCTTGCTTACCCTTGATCATGTCGGCCAAGGATTTCAGCGGACGCTTGTTCGAGCCAGTGATGGCACGACCGCGACGGCCGTTATCGAGCAAGGCGTCAACCGCTTCCTGCAGCATGCGCTTTTCGTTGCGCACGATGATGTCCGGTGCGGACAGATCGAGCAGGCGCTTCAGACGATTGTTACGGTTGATTACCCGACGATACAGATCGTTGAGGTCGGAAGTGGCGAAACGACCACCATCCAGCGGAACCAATGGACGCAGATCTGGCGGCAGAACCGGCAGAACGGTCAGCACCATCCACTCTGGGTGGTTTCCGGAACCCTGGAAGGCTTCCATCAACTTCAGACGCTTGGACAGCTTCTTGATCTTGGTTTCAGAGTTGGTCTGCGGAATCTCTTCACGCAGGCGGCCGATTTCGTGCTCCAGATCGATAGCGGTGAGGAGCTCGCGAACAGCCTCGGCACCCATACGGGCGTCGAAGTCGTCACCGAACTCTTCGATGGCTTCGAAATATTGCTCGTCGTTCAGCAACTGACCCTTTTCCAGGGTAGTCATGCCCGGATCGATAACGACATAGCTCTCGAAATAGAGAACGCGCTCGATATCACGCAGGGTCATGTCCAGCAGCAGGCCGATACGGGACGGCAGCGATTTCAGGAACCAGATGTGGGCAACCGGCGAAGCCAGTTCGATGTGCGCCATGCGCTCACGACGAACCTTGGCCAGCGCAACTTCAACGCCGCACTTCTCGCAGATCACGCCACGGTGCTTGAGGCGCTTGTACTTACCGCACAAGCACTCATAGTCTTTTACTGGGCCAAAGATCTTGGCGCAGAACAGGCCGTCACGCTCAGGTTTGAACGTACGGTAGTTGATGGTTTCCGGCTTTTTAACTTCACCGAAGGACCACGAACGGATCATCTCTGGCGACGCCAACCCAATACGGATGGCATCGAACTCTTCGACTTGACCCTGGTTTTTCAGCAAATTCAGTAGGTCTTTCAAGGCCTTTCCTCCTGGCGGAGCAAGGAGCGGGCTCTACAGCCCCGCTCCCATTGCGCTTCGTGTTATTCGGTTTCCAGATCGATATCGATACCGAGCGAACGGATTTCTTTGATCAACACGTTGAAGGACTCGGGCATGCCCGGCTCCATGCGGTGATCACCGTCCACGATGTTTTTGTACATCTTGGTACGGCCGTTCACGTCATCCGACTTAACGGTCAGCATTTCCTGCAGGGTGTACGCGGCGCCATATGCTTCCAACGCCCAAACTTCCATCTCCCCGAAGCGCTGACCACCGAACTGCGCCTTACCACCCAGCGGCTGCTGGGTAACCAGGCTGTAGGAACCGGTAGAACGAGCGTGCATCTTGTCGTCCACCAGGTGGTTCAGTTTCAGCATGTACATGTAGCCAACGGTTACGCGGCGCTCGAACTGATTGCCGGTACGGCCATCGAACAACTGCATCTGGCCGCTTTCCGGCAGATCTGCCAGTTTCAGCATGGCCTTGATTTCGCTTTCCTTAGCACCGTCGAATACAGGCGTTGCCATCGGCACGCCGCCACGCAGGTTCTTCGCCAGATCCAGAATTTCCTGGTCAGACAGGTCTGCCAGCGTTTCTTGACGGCCACCGATCTCGTTGTAGATCTGGTGCAGGAACTTACGCAGCTCAGCAACCTTGCGCTGCTCTTCGAGCATGCGGTTGATCTTCTCGCCCAGACCTTTGGCCGCGAGGCCCAGGTGAGTTTCGAGGATCTGACCGACGTTCATACGCGAAGGTACGCCCAGCGGGTTGAGAACGATATCGACCGGAGTGCCATAGGCATCGTGCGGCATGTCTTCAACCGGCATGATCACGGAGACCACACCCTTGTTACCGTGACGACCGGCCATCTTGTCGCCCGGCTGGATGCGACGACGGATTGCCAGGTAAACCTTGACGATTTTCAGCACGCCAGGAGCCAGGTCATCGCCTTGCTGCAGCTTGCGCTTCTTGTCTTCGAACTTGTCGTCGAGCAATTGGCGGCGATCAACGATATAAGCCTGCGCTTTCTCAAGCTGCTCGTTCAGAGCATCTTCAGCCATACGCAGCTTGAACCACTGACCACGCTCGAGGCCGTCGAGGAACTCGTCCGTGATCTCGGCGCCTTTCTTCAGACCTGCGCCGCCTTCAGCTTTCTTGCCAACCAGGGCAGAACGCAGACGTTCGAAGGTTGCACCTTCAACAATACGGAACTCTTCATTGAGGTCCTTACGGATCTCGTCGAGTTGCATCTTCTCGATCGACAGTGCACGAGCGTCTCGCTCTACGCCGTCACGGGTGAAGACCTGCACGTCGATAACAGTACCTTTGGTACCAGTCGGTACGCGCAGAGACGTGTCTTTAACGTCGGAAGCCTTCTCACCGAAGATGGCGCGCAGCAGCTTCTCTTCCGGAGTCAGCTGGGTCTCGCCTTTCGGAGTGACCTTACCTACCAGAATGTCGCCGGCGCCAACTTCAGCACCCACGTAAACGATACCGGCTTCGTCCAGCTTGTTCAGCGCAGCTTCGCCCACGTTCGGAATGTCCGACGTAATCTCTTCTGGCCCGAGCTTGGTGTCACGTGCCACACAGGTCAGTTCCTGAATGTGGATCGTGGTGAAACGGTCTTCCTGAACCACACGCTCCGACAGGAGGATGGAGTCTTCGAAGTTGTAACCGTTCCAGGCCATGAACGCGATGCGCATGTTCTGACCCAGCGCCAGTTCACCCATATCGGTGGACGGGCCGTCGGCCAGGATGTCGCTGCGCTCGACCTTGTCACCTTTGCTCACCAGCGGACGCTGGTTGATGCAGGTGTTCTGGTTCGAACGGGTGTATTTGGTCAGGTTGTAGATGTCTACACCGGCTTCGCCAGTTTCAACTTCATCATCAGCAACACGAACCACGATACGGCTGGCATCGACCGAGTCGATCACGCCGCCGCGACGAGCCACGACGCAAACGCCGGAGTCGCGCGCAACGTTGCGCTCCATGCCGGTACCAACCAGCGGCTTGTCCGAACGCAGAGTCGGAACAGCCTGACGCTGCATGTTCGAACCCATCAACGCACGGTTGGCGTCGTCGTGCTCGAGGAACGGAATCAACGAAGCGGCGACGGACACAACCTGCTTCGGCGAAACGTCCATCAGCGTGACGTCTTCCGGCACCTTGACGGTGAACTCGTTCAAGTGACGAACAGCTACCAGCTCGTCTACCAGCTGACCTTTCTGGTTCATCGTTGCCGATGCCTGAGCGATCACGTGGTCTGCCTCTTCAATTGCAGAGAGGAACACGATTTCGTCAGTAACCAAGGTGTCCTTCACCACACGGTACGGGCTCTCGAGGAAGCCGTACTGGTTGGTGCGGGCATAGGCTGCCAGGGAGTTGATCAGACCGATGTTCGGACCTTCCGGCGTTTCGATCGGGCAAACACGACCGTAGTGAGTCGGGTGTACGTCACGAACTTCGAAGCCGGCACGCTCACGAGTCAAACCACCCGGGCCGAGAGCAGAAACGCGGCGCTTGTGAGTGATCTCGGACAGCGGGTTGTTCTGGTCCATGAACTGCGAAAGCTGGCTCGAACCGAAGAACTCTTTCACCGCCGCAGCCACAGGTTTGGCGTTGATCAGATCTTGCGGCATCAGGCCTTCGCTTTCAGCCATCGACAGACGCTCTTTGACCGCGCGTTCTACGCGCACCAGGCCCACACGGAACTGGTTCTCGGCCATCTCGCCAACACAACGCACGCGACGGTTACCCAGGTGGTCGATGTCATCGACGATCCCTTTGCCGTTACGGATGTCGACCAGCGTCTTGAGAACTTCGACGATGTCTTCCTTGCTCAATACGCCCGAACCTTCGATTTCGGTACGACCGATACGACGGTTGAACTTCATGCGACCTACAGCGGAGAGGTCGTAGCGCTCAGCGCTGAAGAACAGGTTGTTGAACAGGGTCTCGGCGGCGTCCTTGGTAGGTGGCTCGCCTGGACGCATCATGCGATAGATCTCAACCAGCGCTTCCAATTGATTGGTAGTGCCGTCGATTTTCAATGTGTCGGAGATGAACGGACCGCGGTCGATATCGTTGGTGTACAACGTTTCGATACGCACGACCTGAGCCTTGGCAATTTTCGCCAGGATCTCGGTGTTCAGCTCGGTGTTGCATTCAGCGATGATTTCGCCGGTAGCCGGGTGCACGATGGCTTTTGCCGAGGTACGACCGATTACGTAGTCCAGCGGCACTTCCAGGGTTTTGATCCCGGACTTGTCCAACTGGTTGATGTGGCGCGCAGTGATACGGCGGCCTTGCTCAACGATGACCTTGCCCTTCTCGTCTTTGATATCGAGAACAGCAATTTCGCCACGCAGACGGTGCGGAACCAGCTCAAGGCTGAGGTTCTCGCCCTGTACGTGGAACACGTTGGTCTCATAGAACGCGTCGAGCACTTGCTCAGTGGTGTAACCCAGAGCGCGCAGCAGTACGGAGGCCGGCAACTTGCGGCGACGGTCGATACGTACGAATACGGCGTCTTTCGGGTCGAACTCGAAGTCCAACCACGAACCGCGGTAAGGAATGATGCGCGCCGAGTACAGCAGCTTGCCCGAGCTGTGAGTCTTGCCACGGTCGTGGTCGAAGAACACACCTGGGGAGCGGTGCAGCTGGGACACGATGACGCGCTCGGTACCGTTGATAACGAAGGTACCGTTCTCGGTCATCAGGGGGATTTCCCCCATGTAGACTTCTTGCTCTTTGATGTCCTTGATCGCTTTGTTCGACGATTCCTTATCGAAAATGATCAGACGGACTTTTTACCCGCAGCGGCACGGCGAATGTCACGCCACGCAGCACGCACTCTTTCACGTCAAATGCCGGTTCGCCCAGGCGATAACCGACATATTCCAGAGCAGCATTGCCGGAATAGCTGATAATCGGGAAAACGGACTTGAAGGCCGCATGCAGGCCGATGTCGCGGAACTGATCCTTTGTAGCTCCCGCCTGCAGGAATTCGCGATACGAATCCAGCTGGATGGCCAACAGATAAGGCACATCCATGACATCCGGCAACTTGCTAAAGTCCTTGCGGATACGTTTTTTCTCAGTATATGAGTAAGCCATCAGCGTTCCCCAGCTTGGTCACCTGCTTATTTGGCTCCTCCCGACGGGAGCAGCCAGAAAATCTTGCAAACTCTCGGTTTGCGCCACCCCTCGGGGCGGTTACTGCTTCAGCTACAGGCCAACCCTCGAAGGCGGCCTATAACGGAAAAAGGCCGGTGGCAATTGCCACCAGCCATCAGCCTTTCGCTCAACGCTTGGGCTGTAGACGCAAGGTCGTCGCTTACTTGAGCTCGACTTTAGCGCCTGCTTCTTCCAGGGCTTTCTTGGCAGCTTCGGCTTCGTCTTTCGACACGCCTTCTTTAACGATGCCAGGAGCGCTGTCAACAACAGCTTTAGCTTCTTTCAGACCCAGACCGGTCAGTTCACGAACGACCTTGATCACGTTTACTTTCTTCTCGCCGGATTCAAGCAGCATTACGTTGAATTCGGTTTGTTCTTCAGCAACAGCAGCTGGGCCAGCAGCTGGGCCAGCGGAAGCAGCAGCAGCGCTAACGCCGAACTTCTCTTCCATTGCTTTGATCAGCTCAACGATTTCCAGAACGGATTTCTCGCCGATTGCGTCGATGATTTCTTGATTAGACAGAGCCATGACTCTAATTCCTGTATTGGGGTGACAGCCTACGCGGCCATCGAAATAAACAATAAACGCGAAAGGAGTTGCTCAGCCTCAGGCTGCGGCAGCTTCTTTCTGGTCGCGAAGGGCCGCCAGAGTACGAGCCAATTTGCTGGTTGCGCCTTGAATCACGCTCATCAGCTGAGAAATTGCTTCGTCACGGGTCGGCAGGCTTGCCAGTACGTCGATCTGATTAGCTGCGAGGAACTTGCCCTCGAACGCAGCTGCCTTGATCTCGAACTTATCCTGACCTTTGGCGAACTCTTTGAACAAACGGGCAGCAGCGCCAGGATGTTCGTTAGAGAATGCAACCAGGGTCGGGCCGGTGAACACGTCGTTGAGCACGTCATATTGAGTGCCGGCAACGGCGCGTTTGAGCAGGGTGTTACGTACAACACGTACGTAAACGCCAGCTTCACGAGCCTCTTTACGGAGTCCGGTCATTGCGCCTACTGTCACACCACGGGCATCAGCCACGACAGCGGACAGAGCGACTTTGGCAGCCTCGTTGACTTCAGCGACGATGGCCTTCTTGTCTTCGAGTTTAATTGCCACGGGTTAACTCCTGCTTGTTACGTTTCATCTGGCCGGAGCCGGATGTCGTTTGGTGTCAGATTCCGTAAGGAACCGGGAGCACCATCTGCGTAGGCTTGTGGTTTAAGACTTGCGTCGCCTACGGTCTTGGATAGCCCCCGCCAGGCAGGGACCCCAATCTTTCAACAATCGGAGCAATTACTTGCTCCGACTGATTTGTCTTACGCGTCCAGCGAGCCCTGATCGATAACCAGGCCTGGGCCCATGGTGGTGCTCAGAGTAACGCGCTTAACGTAGATACCTTTCGAAGAGGCTGGCTTGATGCGCTTGAGATCAGCGATCAGGGCCTCAACGTTTTCCTTCAGCTTGATGGCTTCGAAGCCAACTTTGCCAACGGAAGTGTGGATGATGCCGTTTTTGTCGGTGCGATAACGAACCTGACCAGCCTTGGCGTTCTTCACGGCAGTGGCTACGTCTGGAGTTACGGTGCCGACTTTAGGGTTAGGCATCAGGCCACGCGGACCGAGGATCTGACCCAACTGACCTACAACGCGCATGGCGTCCGGGGAAGCGATAACTACGTCGTAGTTCAGCTCGCCGGCTTTCATTTCAGCAGCCAGCTCATCCATACCAACGCGATCAGCGCCGGCGGCCAGAGCAGCTTCAGCTGCCGGGCCCTGAGTGAACACTGCGACGCGAACGGTTTTACCGGTGCCGTGCGGCAGAACGGTAGCGCTACGCACAACCTGGTCGGATTTACGTGGGTCAACGCCCAGATTCACAGCGATGTCAAACGACTCGGTGAACTTAACTTTCGACAGCTCGCCCAGCAGGGTGGCCGCTTCTTCGAAGCTGTAAGACTTGCCGGCAACAACTTTCTCGGCAATAGCCTTTTGGCGCTTGGTCAACTTAGCCATTACACACCCTCCACGTTAAGGCCCATGCTGCGAGCAGAGCCAGCGATGGTGCGTACGGCTGCGTCCATATCAGCAGCGGTCAGATCAGCCTGCTTGGTCTTGGCGATCTCTTCGAGCTGAGCACGAGTAACGGTGCCAACCTTGACGCTGTTCGGGCGAGCCGAACCGCTAGTCAGACCAGCAGCTTTCTTCAACAGAACCGAAGCTGGGGTGCTTTTGGTTTCGAAGGTGAAGCTACGATCGCTATAAACAGTGATGATCACTGGAGTCGGCAGACCAGGTTCCATGCCCTGAGTCTTGGCGTTGAACGCCTTGCAGAATTCCATGATGTTCACGCCATGCTGACCGAGAGCCGGGCCGACGGGCGGGCTAGGGTTAGCTTGTGCAGCCTTTACTTGCAGCTTGATATAAGCCGTGATTTTCTTAGCCATTAGCTACTCCAATTCGGGTTCTGACGCCTTTCGGCTCCCGGTTTACTTACGTGTTTATCCCAGTGACGACAAAACCCCGCAGCCTGAGACTGCGGGGTACGGGATGCTTTGTCAGCTATGCCTTTTCGACCTGACTAAACTCCAGCTCAACCGGAGTGGAGCGACCAAAAATGGTCACAGCCACCTGAATCCGGCTTTTTTCATAGTTCACTTCTTCGACAACACCACTGAAGTCAGCGAACGGACCGTCAATAACGCGGACCATCTCACCTGGCTCAAACAGTGTTTTCGGCTTTGGCTTGTCGCTACCATCAGCGACGCGACGCAGAATTGCATCAGCCTCTTTATCGGTAATAGGTGCTGGCTTATCAGCGGTACCGCCAATGAAGCCCATGACTCGAGGCGTATCCTTGACCAAGTGCCAAGTGCCTTCGTTCATGTCCATCTGCACCAGAACATAACCGGGGAAGAACTTGCGTTCACTTTTGCGCTTCTGGCCATTACGCATCTCAACCACTTCTTCAGTGGGAACCAGAATCTCGCCGAACCCATCTTCCATGCCGGCCAGCTTGACGCGCTCGATCAGAGAGCGCATTACATGCTCTCGTAACCCGAGTAAGCATGCACAACGTACCAACGCTTAGCCACGGGACACCTTTAACCAACAATCATGGAAACAAGCCAGCCTAGCAGGGAGTCAAGCCCCCATAGCAACAGCGCCATCACCAGCACAACCGCCACTACGATGAGTGTGGTCTGCATGGTTTCCTGGCGAGTCGGCCAAACGACTTTGCGAATTTCAACCCGAGCTTCTTTAGCCAGCCCGAAAAATGCCTGCCCTTTAGCTGTTTGCAGCGCGATTGCAGCGGCAACCGCTGCAATCGCCAACAAACCCAGGACACGGTACAGAATCGGCTCACCAGAGAAGAACTGATTGCCAACCACGCCAACCACCACCAAAGCAACTACAACGAGCCACTTGAGCAGATCAAAGCGCGATTCTTTGGCTTCAGCCTTAACAGTCATTTACGAGGATCCTGTGAAAGGAGTGCCAGTTTCAATTTCTTGATAAAACTGGCAGGTCAGGAGGGAATCGAACCCCCAACCTACGGTTTTGGAGACCGTCGCTCTGCCAATTGAGCTACTGACCTAAAACAAAATCAGGCCGACCATTATGCCGGCCTGATGGGGACTAATCAACGATTACTCGATGATTTTGGCAACTACGCCAGCGCCAACGGTACGGCCGCCTTCGCGAATCGCGAAACGCAGACCATCTTCCATGGCGATCGACTTGATCAAGGTAACAACCATCTTGATGTTGTCGCCCGGCATTACCATCTCAACGCCTTCCGGCAGTTCGCAGCTACCAGTAACGTCGGTAGTACGGAAGTAGAACTGAGGACGGTAGCCTTTGAAGAACGGAGTGTGACGACCACCTTCGTCTTTGCTCAGGATGTAAACCTCAGCTTCGAACTTGGTGTGCGGCTTAACCGAACCCGGCTTGGCCAGTACTTGACCACGCTCAACGTCTTCACGCTTGGTACCACGCAGCAGAACGCCGCAGTTCTCGCCAGCACGACCTTCGTCGAGCAGTTTGCGGAACATTTCAACGCCGGTGCAGGTAGTCTGAGTGGTGTCACGCAGACCAACAATTTCCAGAGGCTCTTGAACCTTGACGATACCGCGCTCGATACGACCGGTAACTACAGTACCGCGACCCGAGATCGAGAATACGTCTTCGATTGGCATCAGGAATGGCTTGTCGATAACACGAACTGGCTCAGGAATGTAGCTATCCAGAGTCTCAACCAGCTTCTTAACAGCGCTGGTGCCCATTTCGTTGTCGTCTTGGCCGTTCAAAGCCATCAGAGCCGAACCGATGATGATCGGAGTGTCGTCGCCTGGGAACTCGTAAGTGCTCAGCAGATCACGAACTTCCATCTCTACCAGTTCCAGCAGCTCAGCGTCGTCCACCATGTCAGCCTTGTTCAGGAAGACAACGATGTAAGGAACGCCTACCTGACGGGACAGCAGGATGTGCTCGCGAGTTTGCGGCATCGGACCATCAGCGGCCGAGCAAACCAGGATCGCGCCGTCCATCTGCGCAGCACCGGTGATCATGTTTTTTACGTAGTCGGCGTGACCTGGGCAGTCAACGTGTGCGTAGTGACGCACGGCCGAATCGTATTCAACGTGAGCGGTGTTGATGGTGATACCACGAGCTTTTTCTTCTGGAGCGCTGTCGATTTTGTCGAAGTCAACGCGAGCCGAACCGAAAACCTCGGAGCAAACACGAGTCAGAGCAGCGGTCAGAGTGGTTTTACCGTGGTCAACGTGACCGATGGTGCCAACGTTGACGTGCGGTTTGTTCCGTTCAAACTTTTCTTTAGCCATCAGAGCGTCTCCCATCGATTAAGTGCGCGAACCACGCAACCATTAAAACAAAGGCAGATATCTGCATATCTGCCTTTTAATAATGGAGCTCTTGAGCGGATTCGAACCGCTGACCTCACCCTTACCAAGGGTGTGCTCTACCAACTGAGCTACAAGAGCGAACTCTTTAAAACAAATTACTGCAAACATGGAGCGGGTAGCGGGAATCGAACCCGCACCATCAGCTTGGAAGGCTGAGGTTCTACCGTTGAACTATACCCGCGGAGCCTGCAGCTCTCGCTAAATATGGTGGAGGGGGAAGGATTCGAACCTTCGAAACTCGCGTGTCAGATTTACAGTCTGATCCCTTTGGCCACTCGGGAACCCCTCCAAAGTGAGGCGGCATTCTCTTCGCATGCCACCCTACTGTCAAGCAATTCCTCATAAAAAACTTGAGGTTAGCGCAATCGACAGCAACTTTTCAGAACACCCCGAAAGGCAACCCTGCAAAGCGGGCGCCATTCTATTCAAACTAATTGGGCGATGCAACGCTTTCGCAAGGCATTAATTGATGTTGCAGGCCGCCAAAATCTCTTGCCAACAGTTGCAGCAATCCATCATCAACCAACCGGCGACTACCCGGAGCAATTCGCACCCAGAAATTGCGATGCGCACGAGGCAACTCACGCATCTGAGGCTCGTACCCCACCTCACGCAGCCTCTGCATCACGCTTTCTGCAGACTCATTACGAGGAAACATGCCTAGCGAAATACCGTTCGAAAGATCGCCTTGAGTGATGATGTAGCTGTCTATTTTTCTTGCCTGCAGCTCTTTTAACTGACGCAAGGATGCCTGGCGCGAGGCGAGCGGCGGCAAGTAAACCCAATAATCGAGCCCTGCCGGAGCATCCACAACCTGGACGCTAGACTGAATATCCAACGTAATCAGACGCTGCTCCACCAGCCTTGCGGATTCTTCGTGATCGAAACCACCGAGATACATACACACCTCGGCAGCCTCAGCAGGCTCGTCGTCTGAACGCTCGCGGCGACGCTGCGCGCTGTCGGACTCGCTAAGCAAGCGAATGTCACGACGCACCTCCTGATGCAAAGATAAAGGCGCGATTTCCTTGGCACGAAGCGGGGCCTGCTGCTGATGCCAGACGTAGTAGAAAAGATTCAAGACCAGCAGAAACAGAAACAACCAACGCATATGGACCTCAAGGCAACGGACATGCGATAGCAAGGCCGACAAAAATCAGGTCGGGCATTACACGCGCAGCAGGCAGAATTTCTTTGACGGATCCCGCATCCCCCCCTGTAAGAAATACAGAAAAGGAGTCACCCCAATATCTGCGAGCCAGCTCAAGCTGAGTTTGAACGAACCCTCGCAGCATCAACGAACAACCTCGCTCCACAGCCTCAACCGTGGAGCGCCCCGGAACTAGGACCTGCATAGCCTCTTCAGCAGCGTCATCTTCGTAACGAATCCGGCGAGTGTGCGTCCGCAGCTGATTTCGCATCAGCGGCAGTCCCGGGCAAATAAACCCACCCAGGTGCTCCCCGCCGGCATCAACAAAGTCTGACGTCACGGCAGTGCCGAGATCCAGAACCAGACAGGCACCACCAGCAAGACGATACGCGCCAAGCACCGCCATCCATCGATCCAACCCTAACCGCTCGTAATCGCTGTAGCCGTTCTTGACACCGGCAGCGGACGGCGCCGGGCGCGCGCACAATGCCAACACACCAAACTGTTGAGACAAGAGCTCCACAATCGATGCTGTCTCCTCATCACTCCTAACACTTACCAATCTCGCCGCGCTGAACACTACGCCTGGTAACGCCCAGAGTGCAGCAAGAAGCTCATCAGCGCTCCCCACTACACCACTATTGAAAACTGCCGCTTGATCCAGCACGCGCCACTTAATAAAGCTGTTGCCGCAGTCAAGCTCAAGAATCATCACGCAACCTCAAACTAAGCTCACCGCCACTATATTGGTGCTCAGTTCCAGCAACCAAGAGGCGCAAGGCGCCCTGGGCATTTACTCCAAGCACAACCCCATCAATGCTCTGACTCCCCGCAGAAAGGCGAACCTTTTGGCCTTGCCACAAATGCTCGACCTCCCACTCCTCCCGAATCGCTTTAAACCCTTCTTTGAGGTGCGTCCGCAAGTAGCGACTTAAATGCACGTTCAAGCTTATTAATAAGCACACTGCGGTCGATCATTTTGCCGCTTTCAAGGCGCATGGACGTCCAAGGCTGGTCGATCACATTCTGACTGCGCATATTGACGTTGATCCCAACACCGATCACTACATGGCAAACATCCGCTGGATCACCAGACAACTCCAGCAATATGCCGGCGATCTTTTTCCGCGCACCAAGATATCGTTTGGCCACTTAAGCCCACCACCTGCGACGCCCAGTTCGCGTACTGCACCCAGCACCGCTAGACCAACGACCAGACTCAGTCCCTCAAACTGAGCCGCCCCACCCTCGGCGCGCAAGAGAAGACTGTAATAAACATTTTCTGCAAAGGGACTAACCCATTGCCGGCCGCGCCGGCCGCGCCCAGCGGTCTGCCGCTCGGCGACTACAAAAAATGGGGGTGAAAATCCTCTTTCGAGGCATCTGAACGCTTCAGCATTAGTCGAATCAATGCTTTCAACCACATAGGGGGACCACCCCCCTGGATTGGGCAGCAGATGATCACGCTCCAATAGAGAGATAGGGCTTTCGAGGGAATATCCTCGCCCGCGCACTTTGTGGATAAGGAGACCGTGCGCTGACTCCAACTCTTTAAGCTGTTTCCAGACAGCCGCACGACTTATACCTAGGGCCCGGCCAAGAGCCTCGCCCGAATGAAAGCGACCATCTTGCAGAAGCGTCAGTAAATCCGGCATTTGCAGTAAGCCCAACTGAAAGTGCACGCATCATATCGATGCACTTGGGGATTGCATAGAAAGCATAGGAAGCTAGTGATCAGGACACTCGAGACAGCCTCGCCGGGCGCGCTTCACTTTTCTGCGCCCAAAAACAAACCCCCTACCCGTTTTCACGAGTAGGGGTTTGGAATTTAAGCTTGACGATGACCTACTCTCACATGGGGAGACCCCACACTACCATCGGCGATGCGTCGTTTCACTACTGAGTTCGGGATGGGATCAGGTGGTTCCAACGCTCTATGGTCGTCAAGCAATTCGGGTGGAGCGTCGCGTTAGCGCAGCTCCAAATTGGGTATGTGATGGTGTTGCGGGTAATTTGTGTGTTTGCCGAATTTTCGGTTTGTATCGTCTTCACACCATCAATTTGCGCTAAGCAAATTGCTTGGGTGTTATATGGTCAAGCCTCACGGGCAATTAGTATGGGTTAGCTCAACGCCTCACAACGCTTACACACCCCACCTATCAACGTCGTAGTCTTCGACGGCCCTTTAGGGGATTCAAGATCCCAGTGAGATCTCATCTTGAGGCTAGTTTCCCGCTTAGATGCTTTCAGCGGTTATCTATTCCGAACATAGCTACCCGGCGATGCCACTGGCGTGACAACCGGAACACCAGAGGTTCGTCCACTCCGGTCCTCTCGTACTAGGAGCAGCCCCTCTCAAATCTCAAACGTCCACGGCAGATAGGGACCGAACTGTCTCACGACGTTCTAAACCCAGCTCGCGTACCACTTTAAATGGCGAACAGCCATACCCTTGGGACCGGCTTCAGCCCCAGGATGTGATGAGCCGACATCGAGGTGCCAAACACCGCCGTCGATATGAACTCTTGGGCGGTATCAGCCTGTTATCCCCGGAGTACCTTTTATCCGTTGAGCGATGGCCCTTCCATACAGAACCACCGGATCACTAAGACCTACTTTCGTACCTGCTCGACGTGTCTGTCTCGCAGTCAAGCGCGCTTTTGCCTTTATACTCTACGACCGATTTCCGACCGGTCTGAGCGCACCTTCGTACTCCTCCGTTACTCTTTAGGAGGAGACCGCCCCAGTCAAACTACCCACCATACACTGTCCTCGATCCGGATAACGGACCAGAGTTAGAACCTCAAAGTTGCCAGGGTGGTATTTCAAGATTGGCTCCACGCGAACTGGCGTCCACGCTTCAAAGCCTCCCACCTATCCTACACAAGCAAATTCAAAGTCCAGTGCAAAGCTATAGTAAAGGTTCACGGGGTCTTTCCGTCTAGCCGCGGATACACTGCATCTTCACAGCGATTTCAATTTCACTGAGTCTCGGGTGGAGACAGCGCCGCCATCGTTACGCCATTCGTGCAGGTCGGAACTTACCCGACAAGGAATTTCGCTACCTTAGGACCGTTATAGTTACGGCCGCCGTTTACCGGGGCTTCGATCAAGAGCTTCGCGTTAGCTAACCCCATCAATTAACCTTCCGGCACCGGGCAGGCGTCACACCCTATACGTCCACTTTCGTGTTTGCAGAGTGCTGTGTTTTTAATAAACAGTCGCAGCGGCCTGGTATCTTCGACCGGCATGAGCTTACGCAGTAAATGCTTCACCCTCACCGGCGCACCTTCTCCCGAAGTTACGGTGCCATTTTGCCTAGTTCCTTCACCCGAGTTCTCTCAAGCGCCTTGGTATTCTCTACCCAACCACCTGTGTCGGTTTGGGGTACGGTTCCTAGTTATCTGAAGCTTAGAGGCTTTTCTTGGAAGCATGGCATCAACCACTTCGCGCTCTAATGAGCACTCGTCATCAGTTCTCAGCCTTAACCGCCCGGATTTACCTAAGCAGTCAGCCTACAACCTTAAACTTGGACAACCAACGCCAAGCTGGCCTAGCCTTCTCCGTCCCCCCATCGCAATAACTAGAAGTACAGGAATATTAACCTGTTTTCCATCGACTACGCTTTTCAGCCTCGCCTTAGGGACCGACTAACCCTGCGTCGATTAACGTTGCGCAGGAAACCTTGGTCTTTCGGCGTGGGTGTTTTTCACACTCCATTGTCGTTACTCATGTCAGCATTCGCACTTCTGATACCTCCAGCAAGCTTCTCAACTCACCTTCACAGGCTTACAGAACGCTCCTCTACCGCATCACCTAAGTGATACCCGTAGCTTCGGTGCATGGTTTGAGCCCCGTTACATCTTCCGCGCAGGCCGACTCGACTAGTGAGCTATTACGCTTTCTTTAAAGGGTGGCTGCTTCTAAGCCAACCTCCTAGCTGTCTAAGCCTTCCCACATCGTTTCCCACTTAACCATGACTTTGGGACCTTAGCTGACGGTCTGGGTTGTTTCCCTTTTCACGACGGACGTTAGCACCCGCCGTGTGTCTCCCGTGCTCGCACTTGCTGGTATTCGGAGTTTGCATCGGTTTGGTAAGTCGGGATGACCCCCTAGCCGAAACAGTGCTCTACCCCCAGCAGTGATACACGAGGCGCTACCTAAATAGCTTTCGAGGAGAACCAGCTATCTCCGAGCTTGATTAGCCTTTCACTCCGATCCACAGGTCATCCGCTAACTTTTCAACGGTAGTCGGTTCGGTCCTCCAGTTAGTGTTACCCAACCTTCAACCTGCCCATGGATAGATCGCCCGGTTTCGGGTCTATACCCAGCGACTAAACGCCCTATTAAGACTCGCTTTCGCTACGCCTCCCTATTCGGTTAAGCTCGCCACTGAATATAAGTCGCTGACCCATTATACAAAAGGTACGCAGTCACCCAACAAAGTGGGCTCCCACTGCTTGTACGCATACGGTTTCAGGATCTATTTCACTCCCCTCTCCGGGGTTCTTTTCGCCTTTCCCTCACGGTACTAGTTCACTATCGGTCAGTCAGTAGTATTTAGCCTTGGAGGATGGTCCCCCCATATTCAGACAAAGTTTCTCGTGCTCCGTCCTACTCGATTTCATTGATAAGAGATTTTCGCGTACAGGGCTATCACCCACTATGGCCGCACTTTCCAGAGCGTTCCGCTAATCTCAAATCAACTTAAGGGCTAGTCCCCGTTCGCTCGCCACTACTAAGGGAATCTCGGTTGATTTCTTTTCCTCAGGGTACTTAGATGTTTCAGTTCCCCTGGTTCGCTTCTTACACCTATGTATTCAGTGCAAGATACTTAACTTATGTTAAGTGGGTTCCCCCATTCAGACATCTCCGGATCAAAGTCTGTTTGCCGACTCCCCGAAGCTTTTCGCAGGCTACCACGTCTTTCATCGCCTCTGACTGCCAAGGCATCCACCGTATGCGCTTCTTCACTTGACCATATAACCCCAAGCAATCTGGTTATACTATGAAGACGACATTCGCCGAAAATTCGAAATACTCTTGATCTCTCAAGAGAACTCACAAATTTTACCTTAGCCTGAATAAACACCAGTGAAAGTGCTATCCAGTCTATCTTTCTATCACATACCCAAATTTTTAAAGAACGATAATACTTTCTAGTCAAAGACCAGAATTCAATATTCAGCCAACAGGCGAATACTCAATTCTGAACTTTACGTGTCGTCGTGGTGGAGCCAAACGGGATCGAACCGTTGACCTCCTGCGTGCAAGGCAGGCGCTCTCCCAGCTGAGCTATGGCCCCGTATCTGAGGCTTCTTCCACAACAATTGGTGGGTCTGGGCAGATTCGAACTGCCGACCTCACCCTTATCAGGGGTGCGCTCTAACCAACTGAGCTACAGACCCAATTGTTCGGGCTACTAGGCTGACAACTCGTCACTGATCCTCCCAAAACCTCTAGGACGACCCTATCGTCTTTCGCAATGAATCAAGCAATTCGTGTGGGAGCTTATAAGGAAGCTGATGTCGTCGATTAAGGAGGTGATCCAGCCGCAGGTTCCCCTACGGCTACCTTGTTACGACTTCACCCCAGTCATGAATCACACCGTGGTAACCGTCCTCCCGAAGGTTAGACTAGCTACTTCTGGTGCAACCCACTCCCATGGTGTGACGGGCGGTGTGTACAAGGCCCGGGAACGTATTCACCGTGACGTTCTGATTCACGATTACTAGCGATTCCGACTTCACGCAGTCGAGTTGCAGACTGCGATCCGGACTACGATCGGTTTTATGGGATTAGCTCCACCTCGCGGCTTGGCAACCCTTTGTACCGACCATTGTAGCACGTGTGTAGCCCTGGCCGTAAGGGCCATGATGACTTGACGTCATCCCCACCTTCCTCCGGTTTGTCACCGGCAGTCTCCTTAGAGTGCCCACCATAACGTGCTGGTAACTAAGGACAAGGGTTGCGCTCGTTACGGGACTTAACCCAACATCTCACGACACGAGCTGACGACAGCCATGCAGCACCTGTGTCTGAGTTCCCGAAGGCACCAATCCATCTCTGGAAAGTTCTCAGCATGTCAAGGCCAGGTAAGGTTCTTCGCGTTGCTTCGAATTAAACCACATGCTCCACCGCTTGTGCGGGCCCCCGTCAATTCATTTGAGTTTTAACCTTGCGGCCGTACTCCCCAGGCGGTCGACTTAATGCGTTAGCTGCGCCACTAAAGTCTCAAGGACCCCAACGGCTAGTCGACATCGTTTACGGCGTGGACTACCAGGGTATCTAATCCTGTTTGCTCCCCACGCTTTCGCACCTCAGTGTCAGTATCAGTCCAGGTGGTCGCCTTCGCCACTGGTGTTCCTTCCTATATCTACGCATTTCACCGCTACACAGGAAATTCCACCACCCTCTACCATACTCTAGCTCGACAGTTTTGAATGCAGTTCCCAGGTTGAGCCCGGGGATTTCACATCCAACTTAACGAACCACCTACGCGCGCTTTACGCCCAGTAATTCCGATTAACGCTTGCACCCTCTGTATTACCGCGGCTGCTGGCACAGAGTTAGCCGGTGCTTATTCTGTCGGTAACGTCAAAATTGCAGAGTATTAATCTACAACCCTTCCTCCCAACTTAAAGTGCTTTACAATCCGAAGACCTTCTTCACACACGCGGCATGGCTGGATCAGGCTTTCGCCCATTGTCCAATATTCCCCACTGCTGCCTCCCGTAGGAGTCTGGACCGTGTCTCAGTTCCAGTGTGACTGATCATCCTCTCAGACCAGTTACGGATCGTCGCCTTGGTGAGCCATTACCTCACCAACTAGCTAATCCGACCTAGGCTCATCTATTAGCGCAAGGCCCGAAGGTCCCCTGCTTTCTCCCGTAGGACGTATGCGGTATTAGCGTTCCTTTCGAAACGTTGTCCCCCACTAATAGGCAGATTCTAGGCATTACTCACCCGTCCGCCGCTGAATCAAGGAGCAAGCTCCTCTCATCCGCTCGACTTGCATGTGTTAGGCCTGCCGCCAGCGTTCAATCTGAGCCATGATCAAACTCTTCAGTTCAAACATATCTGGGTTTTGTGAAAACCCTAAACTTGGCTCAGCAATCGCAAAAAACTCTCAAATTAACGAGTGTTACTTGTGATGCTGATAATCTGGTGACTATCAGTCTTACCTCACAAGCACCCACACGAATTGCTTGATTCAGTTGTTAAAGAACAGTTGGTTAAGCCTTTTGTCTCAACCGAGGCGCGCATTCTACAGCAGCCTCTTATTCCGTCAAGCGATTTCGAAAATTTCTTTTCAAACTCAACCGCTTGCGCTTCAGATCAACTTCAGTCTCTCGTAAGCGGGAGGCGAATTCTACAGCGTTTCAAACCGCTGTCAACCACCTCATTTACCGCTTTTCGATCAACTTACTCGACCGACCAACAAGACCAACCTTCAACCTTGTCAGCCCGGCGCATTCTACGCAGATCGCTCTGCTTTGCAACCTTCAATTTCAACCTAACCTATTGATTAGAAAGAACTTTTAGGAGCCTTCCGCGCCGGAAGAGGTGCGCATTATAAGCACCTGGAAAACGCCGTCAAGGCATTAATTGACCTTTTACTCAGCTTTTAACGTAACCCGCGCAAAAGCCTTCTTACCCGCCTGACAAACATGGGTACTGCCGAGCTTGTATATAAAGGTGCGATCCACAACCTCACCATCTATACGTACGCTGCCAGCGCTCAGCAAATCACGCGCACCCGCAGCGTTCTTTACCAGCCCTGCTCTATTAAGTAGAGAAGCAATTGGTAAATCCTCGGCCGATAACACCTCAACCTCAGGCAAATCGTCTGGCAGCTCACCTTCTTTCATGCGATTGCCGGCAGAGCGATGCGCACTCGCAGCTGCCTCGTCACCGTGAAAACGCGCAACGATCTCTTCCGCAAGCTTGATCTTGATGTCACGCGGATTCGCACCCGCAGCAACATCCGCCTTAAAGACCTCAATCTCCGCCATAGACCGGAAGCTCAGCAGCTCGAAATAACGCCACATCAGCGCGTCAGGAATGGATACCAGCTTGTTGTACATAACCCCCGGCGCTTCCTGGATGCCGACGTAGTTGCCCAGCGATTTGGACATCTTCTTCACGCCATCCAACCCTTCCAGCAACGGCATGGTCAGGATGGTTTGCGCTTCTTGCCCATAAGCACGTTGCAATTCGCGCCCCATGAGCAGGTTGAATTTCTGATCAGTACCGCCGAGCTCAACGTCTGCTTTCAGCGCAACCGAGTCATACCCCTGCACAAGGGGGTAGAGAAATTCATGAATAGCAATCGGCTGATTGGTGGAATAGCGCTTACTGAAGTCATCACGCTCAAGCATCCGCGCCACGGTGTATTGCGAAGCAAGGCGGATGAAGTCGGCCGGGGTCAACTGATCCATCCAGGTGGAATTGAACGCCACCTCGGTTTTCGCCGGATCGAGAATTTTGAAGACCTGAGCCTTGTAGGTTTCAGCGTTATCCAGCACTTGCGCACGGGTGAGCGGTGGACGAGTGGCGCTCTTGCCGCTGGGGTCACCGATCATGCCGGTGAAGTCACCAATGAGGAAAACGACCTGATGCCCCAACTCCTGAAACTGGCGCAGCTTATTAATAAGCACGGTATGGCCAAGGTGCAGGTCCGGCGCGGTCGGGTCGAAACCAGCCTTAATGCGTAGCGGCTGGCCGCGCTTGAGTTTCTCGACCAACTCGGCCTCGACCAATACCTCTTCTGCGCCGCGCTTGATCAGCGCCAGCTGCTCTTCAACCGACTTCATACCCGCCCCGCTACCACCTGATTTTCGAAGGGAACCAACCATACAAGATCACCAACTAATTACAAGTTTGTGCCTGCCGCTTGTCCCTACGCCAAAACCCGGAAAACCATAGGCTTGCCTCGGGGTGATTTTGGTTATATTTTATACAGTTATTTCATATTCATGATTTTCTTCATCTCTTCTTTTCATCTTTTCAAAGTCAAAATCACCTTATGACCTCTATTTCTAAAGCGCCTCCGCCGTATCCGAAAAGTCATCTGCTTGCGGCCAGCGGCATTGCCGCCCTTCTAAGCCTGGCGTTGCTGGTGTTTCCGTCTCGAGAAGTTGAAGCAAAAAAGACCACGCTCAATCTCGACCTCAACGCTAGTGAACAACTTCAAACCAATCCAAGCGAACAGCTGCCACGCTTGCCAGGCGAGACGTCGGCGTCGCCTTTTGCTCAAATTGATCCACAGAACTCCGAGACACAACAAGCCGAGCAGCCTACAGAAAAACTGCAAGCTCCAGTTGCGGAGGCCGCGCCGGTAGATCCCTACACCAAGCTCATCACCGTGGCGAACGGGGACACACTATCGACCGTTTTCCAGAAAGCCGGTCTGACACCCGCTCACCTCCACGAAGCGCTGAGCAGCAGCAACAACGCCAAGCGTTTCGGCCAGCTGAAGATCGGCCAAGTGCTTGAGGTCAAGCTCACCCAAGACGGCGGCTTGCAGCACCTGCAAAGCAAACTCAGCGACCTGGAAACAATCACGCTGGCAAAAACAGACAAGGGCTTTGAGTTCAAACGCGAGCTGACCAAGCCGACCATCCGCACCGCCTACGCGCATGGCGTCATCGACAGCTCCCTTTTCGTATCGGCCAAGCGCGCCGGCCTGTCGCATAACATGACGATGGATTTGGCGAACGTGTTCGGCTACGACATCGATTTCGCGCAGGACCTTCGTGAAGGCGACGAATTCGAAGTGATCTACGAGCAGAAGGTGGTGAATGACAAGAAGGTCGGCGACGGCAACATCCTCGCTGCTCGCTTCGTAAACCGTGGCAAACCCTTCACCGCGGTCCGTTACACCAGCAAACAAGGCTCCACCAGCTACTACACCGCTGACGGCAACAGCATGCGCAAAGCGTTTATCCGCACGCCGGTGGACTTCGCCCGCATCAGCTCGCGTTTTTCGATGGGTCGGTTCCATCCGATTCTGAACAAGATTCGCGCCCACAAAGGTGTCGATTACGCCGCGCCGCGCGGTACGCCGATCAAAGCAGCCGGCGACGGTCGCGTGCAGCTGGCGGGCCGCCGTGGTGGTTACGGCAACACCATCATCATTCAGCACAACAAAACCTACACCACGCTGTACGGCCATATGCAGGGCTTCGCCAAAGGCATCAAAACCGGAAGCATGGTCAAACAGGGTCAAGTGATCGGTTACATCGGCACCACTGGCCTGTCGACCGGCCCGCACCTGCACTATGAGTTTCAGGTGAATGGCCAACATGTCGATCCGCTGAGCCAGAAGCTGGCTATGGCAGACCCCATTTCCGGGCCAGACAAAGCGCGCTTCATGCAAATGAGCAAACCGCTGATGGCGCAGATGGATCAAGAAAAGGCCACCATGCTGGCCTTGAACAAGCGTTAAGCCGTGCCGCGCTATATAGGAGTGATGTCCGGCACCAGCCTTGATGGGCTGGACATCGCTCTAATCGAACAAAGCAACACCACCACCCTTCTCGCTACCCGCTACTTGCCCATGCCGGATGACCTGCATGCCGACTTGCTCGCGCTGTGCAGCTCTGGCCCGGACGAGCTTGCAAGAAGCGCAATCGCTGAACAGCAATGGGCGCGCCTGGCAGCTGAAGGCATCCACGCGATGCTTAGCGAACAGCAACTCGAACCCAAGGATATCCGCGCCATCGGCAGCCACGGCCAGACTGTTCGGCATGAGCCGGCACGCGGCTTCACTATTCAGATTGGCAACCCGGCCCTCCTCACTGAATTGACCGGCGTTACCGTGGTGGCCGATTTCCGCCGCCGCGACGTTGCCGCTGGCGGCCAAGGCGCGCCACTGGTGCCGGCATTCCACGATGCGCTGTTCAGCGACGGAGCCAGCCGCCAGGCCATCCTCAATGTCGGCGGCTTCAGCAACCTCAGCCTGCTTGATCCGCTGCAGCCGGTGCACGGCTTCGACTCCGGCCCCGGAAACGTGCTGATGGACGCCTGGATTCATCGTCACCAGGGTGTTAGCTACGACCGCAACGGCGACTGGGCGGCAAGCGGCACGGTGTCAGAATGAGCTACTCGGTGCGCTCTTGAGCGACCCGTTCTTCACGACCAAAGGCCCGAAGAGCACGGGCCGTGAGTTATTCAACCTGCCGTGGCTGGACCGGCACCTGAGCGAGCGCCCAACCATCAGCCCGTCGGATGTGCAGGCCACGCTGTTAGAGATGACGGCACAGAGCATCATCGGCGCGCTGACCAATGCCCAGCAGGATACGGAACGGCTTCTGGTCTGCGGCGGCGGAGCCCGCAACCTTACGTTGATGAAACGACTCGGCGAACTGCTGCCGGGCTGCAGCGTGCAGAGCACGGATGAGCACGGCGTGCCAGCCGACTGGGTAGAAGCCATGGCGTTCGCCTGGCTTGCGCATTGCTGCATGGAAAACATTCCCAGCAATCGCCCAAGCGTCACCGGAGCTAAAGGCCTGCGAGTTCTCGGCGCCATCTACCCAGCCTAATTGCAGAAACGAAAACGCCGCGCAATCGCGCGGCGTCGTTGTAGCAACCATCACTCAGATCGAGAATGAAGATCCGCAGCCGCATGATGGTCGTTGCGTTCGGGTTCTTGATCACGAAACGCGAACCCTCCAGGCCTTCCTGATAATCCACTTCCGCACCTGCCAGGTACTGAAAGCTCATCGGGTCGACCACCAAGCTCACGCCTTCGCGCTCAACGATGGTGTCGTCATCGGCAACTTCTTCATCGAAGGTGAAGCCGTATTGGAAGCCGGAGCAACCGCCACCTGTGACGAACACACGCAATTTCAGACGTGGATTGCCTTCCTCATCGACCAGGTTTTTGACCTTGTTCGCCGCGCCGTGCGTGAATTGCAGCGGAGTGGGGGTGAAGGATTCGACGCTCATGCTGTCTTTCTCCCGGCCAGTGGCCGACGTGTTACTTGGGGACAGCGGCATTATCCGCTTCCCCTACCAAAATGGTCAACTATTGAACGGCGACCGCCAGCTGCATGCCGTGCGGTCGCTTGGTCTATTACGGCAGCAACGCAGCGTGGGACAGGCCCAAACGCTCGTCCAGCCCAAACAGAATGTTCATGTTCTGTACGGCCTGGCCCGACGCACCTTTGACCAGGTTGTCGATCACCGACAGCACCACCACCAAATCACCGCCTTGTGGGCGGTGCACTGCGATACGGCAGACGTTAGCACCGCGTACGCTGCGCGTTTCCGGGTGACTACCGGCCGGCATCACATCCACAAATGGCTCGTTGGCGTAACGCTTTTCAAACAATTCCTGCAGATTGACGGACTTATCCGTCACCGTGGCGTACAGCGTGGAGTGGATGCCACGAATCATCGGCGTCAGGTGCGGCACGAAGGTCAGACCCACTTCACCGCCCGCAGCGCGACGCAGGCCTTGGCTGATTTCCGGCAAATGGCGATGACCTTTCACCGAATACGCCATCATACTTTCGCCCGCTTCGCGAGAAGAGTGAACCCACTTTCGCGCCGCGTCCGGCACCGCTAACGCCGGATTTGCAGTCAGCGATCAAGCGGCTGTTATCGGCCAAACCGGCTTCCAGCAACGGAAGAAAACCGAGCTGCGTGGCGGTTGGGTAGCAACCGGGCACTGCAATCAGGCGAGCTGCTTTGATTTGCTCACGGTTTACTTCCGGCAGCCCGTACACCGCTTCGCCCAACAGATCCGGCGCGCCGTGGGGCTGGCCGTACCACTGGGCCCATTCCTCGGCATCTTGCAAACGGAAGTCAGCCGACAGGTCGATCACCTTGGTGCCTGCCGCCAGCAATTCGCCGGCCAGCGCATGGGCGACGCCGTGCGGGGTGGCGAAGAACACCACATCGCACGCGCCCAGAGTGGCGGTGTCCGGAACGGTAAAGCTGAGGTTGTCGTAATGACCGCGCAGGTTCGGGTACATCTCATCGACGCGTGTGCCCGCTTCCGAGCGCGAGGTGATAACCACCACCTCAGCCTGTGGATGCTGTGCCAACAGGCGCAGCAGCTCGACCCCGGTGTAGCCTGTGCCGCCGACGATACCGACCTTGACCATCACGAACCCCCTGCAAAACTGAATGCCCGCTGCGGGAAAGCGCAGCAGTCTCCCCGAGTCGGGGAAAGCTGCCGATGATACGGCTGCATCCGTCAACGGCCAACCGCCTTGGTGACGTATGACCGGGATAACCTGTTTAATACGGCCAATTCAGGCGTCCGACCGCCCCTCATTCCGCCGCTCAGGAAACCCCCGAATGCTCTACCTCTGGATCAAGGCCTTTCACATCATCGCCATGGTTTGTTGGTTCGCCGGGCTGTTCTACCTTCCCCGCCTGTTCGTCTATCACGCCATGAGCGAAGACAACGTCAGCAAAGAGCGCTTCTGCGTGATGGAGCGCAAGTTGTATCGCGGCATCATGACGCCCTCCATGCTCGCCACCGTTGGCCTTGGCATCTGGCTGCTGTGGCTCAATCCCAGCCTGCTCAGCCAGGGCTGGATGCACGCCAAACTGACCTTGGTGGTGCTGTTGATTGGTTACCACCATATGTGCGGCGCCATGCGCAAACGCTTCGCCGCCGGGCAGCAAAGCCGCAGCCACGTGTTTTATCGCTGGTTTAACGAAGCGCCGGTACTGGCCTTGCTGGCCATCGTAATTCTGGTGGTCGTGCGTCCGTTCTAACTGCCTCCGCTCTAACTGCCACCGCTGCTGCCGCAGCATTCCTGCGACCGATTTGGAGAATGCCCATGTCTTTGCCCGCCCTGCTCGAACAACGCCTGCGTTTACCGGTAGTTGCTGCACCCATGTTTCTGGTCTCCAACCCGCAGTTGGTATTGGCGTGCTGTAACAACGGCATCGTCGGCAGCTTTCCGGCACTGAATCAGCGCGAAAGCAGCGCTTTCAAGGCGTGGCTGGACGAGATCAATGCGGGCTTGAGCAGCGACGCCGCGCCTTACGCCGTCAACCTCATCGTGCACAACACCAACCCGCGCCTGCAGGCCGACTTGGCCATCTGCGTAGAGCAGCGCGTGCCCATCGTCATCACCAGCCTTGGCGCTGTGAAGGAAGTGGTCGACGCGGTGCACAGCTACGGCGGCCTGGTGTTCCACGACGTGACCACGCGCCGACACGCCGAGAAAGCGGCCGAGGCCGGCGTCGACGGTCTGATTGCCGTGGCGGCCGGCGCGGGCGGGCATGCCGGAACCTGAGTCCGTTCGCTCTGGTCGCGGAAATTCGTCAGTTCTTCCACAAAACCGTGTTGCTGGCCGGCTGCCTCAACCACGGCCATGAAATTCTCGCTGCGCAAATGCTCGGGGCCGACCTCGCCTATCTCGGCACCCGCATGATCGCCGTGAAGGAAAACGACGCACCGCAGGCCTACAAAGACATGATTCTCGGCGCCAAAGCCGCCGACATCGTGCACACGCCCGCCGTCTCCGGCGTGCCCGCGAGCTTTATGCGCCAGAGCCTGGAGCAAGGCGGCTTTGACCTGGCCAAGCTGCAGGATAAAGGCGCGGTGAACTACGGCGAGAAGCTCAAACCCATCAACGACGAAGCCAAAGCCTGGAAAACCGTGTGGTCGGCCGGCCAAGGCGTGGGCGACATCACCGACCTGCCCAGCGTCGCCGAGTTGATTCAGCGCCTGGACAGCGAATACCGCGCCGCCCAGCAACGCACCGCGCAACTGGGTCAGCGCTGGCCGCGATGAACCGGCGCCACCTGCTGGGCCTGGGCGCGCTGGGCCTGCTGGGTGCCTGGGCTGCCCGTCCAGGCGACAACGGCCGCCCTTACGACGACTACTTCGCCACGCTCAACCGCCTATTGAAACAGGACGGCGGCGGCGTGCCGCAGCTGGTAGTCGACATGCAACGCCTGGACGTCAACGCCGAGTTGCTGGCCCAGCGGTTAGGCTCGGCGCTGCCATTGCGACTGGTCGCCAAGTCACTGGCCAGCGACGGTTTGCTCGGCTATCTCGCGCAAAAACTCGCCACGCGGCGCTTTATGGTCTTCCACCAGCCGCAGCTCAATGGCCTGGCGCGGCTGTTTGCGGATGCCGATTTGCTCGTCGGCAAACCGCTGCCGGTAAACGCCGCCCTGAGTTTTTATCAGCAACTGGGCGCGGCCTCCTCGTTCGACCCGGCCCGCCAAGTCACCTGGCTTATCGACACGCCGCAGCGCCTGCAGCAATACGCGGACCTGGCCGCAGCCCTGAAACAACCCGTGCAGATTGCTTTGGAAATTGACCTTGGCCTGGCCCGCGGCGGCTTCTCGACCCCGCAAGCCCTTGGCGAGGCGCTCGCCGCGCTGCGGACCCGCAACACTGATGTACGCCTGCGCGGCCTGATGGGCTATGACGCCCACGTCGCTCATTCGCCGCCGTGGGTCGGCCGCGACCGCGCGTTCGCCGACAGCAATGCCCGCTACCGCGCCTTTCTCGCCGCCGCGCAAACCTTCACCGACCTCTGGCCCGCACAACCCCTGCTCAACGGCGGCGGCAGCCTGACGTACGCGCTGCACGCGCGCGGCGATACGCCGCTGAACGAGGTGGCCGTCGGTTCGGCATTGCTGAAACCCAGCGAGTTCGACACCGACTTGCTCAGCCTCACACGCCGGCCCTGTGGATCGCCACCCCGGTGCTCAAAGCGCAGACCGGCGAATTGCCGTACCTGAGCGGCGTGCAAACGGCGTTGCAGACCTGGGACCGTAATCGCCAACAGGCCTACTACTTATACGGCGGTCGCTGGCCAGCCGAACCGCTTGCCCCCGCCGGGCTGAGCTACGACAGCTTGTTCGGTCGCAGCGCCAACCAAGAGCGGGTGAACGGTTCGCGGGCCACAGACCTGCACGTCGACGACTGGGTGTTCCTGCGTCCGCAACTCAGCGAAGGCCTCATGGACGACTTCAGCGCCCTGCGTCTGCTGCGCAATAACCGCTTCGTGGGGCGCTGGTTGCCAGAAAACATGGGCTGAAGCGTGATGCGCATCACGCGCGCGCTTGTCTGAACATCACTCGGGCCAGTACGCTGTGCCCACTTCATCTCTAGTGCTGACAGGGACGTACGAATGACCGATCCACGCTTCAAAATCGTGTTCACCGGCGAACTGATGCCGGCGGCGGCATTGGATGCCGTCAAAGACAACCTGGCCCGCCTGTTCAAGAGCGACCGCGACAAAATTGACGCGCTATTCACCGGCAACCCGGTGGCGCTCAAGCGCGACCTCACCAAAGCCGAAGCGGACAAATACGTCACGGCGCTGCAGAACGTGGGCGCCAAGGTTTACAAAGAGGCTGACCTGGCTTCCAGCCTCAGCCTGGTGGAAACCGACGACCACCGCACCACGCCTGCCGAGCCCACCGAAGAAACCACGCGCATGACCTGCCCCAAGTGTGGCCATGAGCAAGCCAAGGCCATCGAGTGCAGCGCGTGCGGCATCGTCATCGACAAATACGTTGCCCGTCAGACCCAACTGGCCGAAACCGCTCCCGTTGTGCCAGCGCCCAGCGTGGGCGCAGCAGCCGTCGCCACCGCGTCGCCTTACGCCACGCCGCAGGCTCAGGTGGGCGAAACCCTGCCGGAGTATTGCGAGCTGAACCTGTTCGGCATCGAAGGGCGAATCGGCCGCGTGCGCTATCTGGGCTGGAGCATGGGCCTGACCTTGCTGGCTCTGCCGGTGCTCGGCCTCGTCTTCGCCGGCGCCATGATGATCTCGCAAGTGCTCGCCATCGCCCTGATGGTGATCGGCTGGATCGCCTTGATGGTGGTCAGCGTCGGTTTCGGCGCCAAACGTTTGCACGACCTGGGCTGGTCGGCCTGGTTGCTCTTGCTGCTGCTGGTCCCGATTGTCGGCAGCGTTTTCCCATTGCTCATGCTGATTCTGCCCGGCACGCCTGGCGCCAACCGTTACGGCTCCCCGCCCCCGCCAAACAGCAAAGGCGTGGTGCTGATGGCTTGGTCGATGCTGGTGTTGCCAGTAGTAATCGGCATCCTGGCCGCGATCGCCATTCCGCAGTACCAGAACTATATCCAGGGCACTGAGGATTCCAGCTACGCGCAGCCTTACTCCGACGAAGACAGCGAAGAAAGCGCCGAGCCGTCTGCCGATTACGCCGAACCTGCCGAGCCGGTCGAAGTACCGGTCGAGCCAGCCGAAGACGCTGAGTCTGGCGAAGAGTAAGCACGCACCGTTGCACATCCCACTCGCCGCGCGGAGAACGTTATGCCCCGTTATGCATTGGTAACCGGGGCCTCCAGCGGCATCGGTCTGGCCTTGGCGGAAGCCCTGGCCAGACGCGGTCGGAACCTGATTCTGGTGGCCCGCCAGCGCGACGTACTTGAAAGCGTCGCCTGCGAGTTCACCCAGCGCTTTGGCGTCGAGGTGCTATTTCGCACCTGCAACCTGGCCCACCCCACCCAACTCACCGGCCTGATCTTTGAACTGGAACAGGGCGAGCTGCCTATCGACCTCTTGGTCAACAACGCCGGCCTCGGCACATCCAGGCCCATTCCTGGACAGCGACTGGGGCCGCGAGCAGCAGCAATTGGAAGTCAACGTGCTGGCCCTCACCCGCCTCAGTCACGCCCTTGGCAACAGCATGGCCGCGCTAGGCGGTGGGCAAATTCTCAACGTAGCGTCGATCGCCGCATTTCAGCCTGGCCCCTGGATGAGCAGCTACTACGCCAGCAAGGCGTTCGTGCTGCATTTTTCCGAGGGCCTGCGTGAGGAAATGAAAGGACGGGGCATCAAGGTGTCGGTGCTCTGCCCCGGTCCCACGCGCACTGCGTTTTTTCGCGGCGCCGACATGGAGGTGAGCAAGCTGGCCAACAGCAAGCTGATGATGAACCCAGAGGAACTGGCGCTCTACACCGTGCGGGCGCTGGAAAAAAACCGCGCGCTGATCATTCCCGGCTGGCGCAACCGACTGATCGCCAGAAGCTCACGGTTCGCCCCGCGCTGGCTGGTGCGCAAGCTGGCCGGCGTGGTCAACAAGCGCTTCAGTCGCCAGCCTTAACCCGCTGAAACTGTACGCCCCGCCGCCCACGCGCGAAGCGCCGCCAAGTCTTCGGCCATCACCACCGAAAGCGGCGCCGTGCTGCTGATATTGCGCAGCAGCAAACCTTGATCAACCGCCTGCTGTTGCGCCTGACCGGCGTACAGCGCACTGACCACCACTTGCTCGATTTCAGCGCCGGTAAACCCGTCGCTCACGGTCGCCAGTTGCGGCAAGTCGAAGGCGTTAGGGTCCAGCTCCCGACGCAGCAGGTGGATGCGGAAAATGTCGGCACGGGTCTCGGCGTCGGGCAGGTCGACGAAAAACAGCTCATCGAAACGCCCCTTGCGCACCAGCTCCGGCGGCAGACGATCGATGGCATTGGCGGTGGCAACCATAAACACCGGCGCTTTGCGTTCGGCCATCCAGGTCAGCAAGGTGCCGAGCACGCGTTGGCTGACGCCGCCGTCCTGATCACCGCTAGCCAGGCCTTTCTCCACTTCATCCATCCACAGCACGCATGGCGCCATCTGCTCAGCCAGGCGCAGCGCTTCGCGCAGGTTGCGCTCGGTTTCCCCGAAGAATTTGTTGTACAGGCAGGCGAAGTCCAAACGCAGCAACGGCAACCCCCACAGCCCGGCAACCGCTTTGGCCGCCAGGCTTTTACCGCCGCCTTGCACGCCGACCAGGAGCATGCCTTTGGGCAAATCGGCGGCCTTGCCGGCGAGGAAAATGTCTTGCCGCTCAGCCAGCCAACGCTTGAGGTTGAGCAAGCCGCCGACCTCGGCGAAGCGTGCCGTGTCGTGTTCGAAACTGAGTACGCCTTCCAGGTCGAGCAGTTTGAATTTGGTTTTGTTCAGCTCGGGCAGGTCTTCCTGAGTAATCGCGCCGTCGTTGCAAATCACCCCGCGCGCCAGCACTCGCGCCTCGGCGTGACTCATGCCGCGAAGGTTTTTCACCACCTGCTGCAACGTGCGGTTATCGGTGCGCACGCGTGCGCCGCGGTTGCGCTCGCTCCAGCGGCCGGCTTCTTCGCGCACGATGGCCAGCAACTCGTCTTCCGATGGCAACGCCAGACTGAAGCGCGCGGCGTAGCGCTGAACTTCCGGTGGCAACTTCAAGGCGTGAGACACCAACACCACCGTGGGTTTGTGCGCGCCCTCGGCCATGGCAATTTCTTTAAGCAGCCGCACCAGCTTGGGGTTGTCTTCCATAAATGGATGCAGGTCGCACAGCACGTACAGATTCGGCATAGGGTCGTGCTTGATCAGGCGCAGCGCCGCTTCCGGCTCGAAGCTTGGCGCGTCGCCCTGCGGATCACCGCCAAAACCGAGCTTCTGCATGCCCTCGGTGACCGCCCAGGTGAACAAACCCAGCCCGCGTTTCACCGCGAGACTGGTGAGGGTTTCCATCACCCGCTGCTCATCCCACGACTCGATCACCACCAGCTTCACCTTGGAATCGAGCACCAGCCCCAAGTCATGGATATCGTTCTTCACACCTGCTCCCTATCGATGCCCGCCGCACGCGCACTCGCGGTGCCGCACCCGCCTGGTTAAACTCCGGCTTCCTATCGCCAGCTGGAGACCTGTCCGTGGACTGTCTGTTCTGCAAGATCGTCGCCGGGGACATTCCCGCGCGCAAGCTCTATGAAGACGACCATGTTGTCGCGTTTCACGATATCGGCCCACAAGCGCCCGTGCACTTTCTGGTGATTCCGAAAAAACACATCGCCACGCTCAATCACCTCACCGAAGACGACAGCGCCCTGACCGGCCACATGCTGTTCACCGCCCAGCGCCTGGCGAAAGAACAGGGCTGCGAGCAAGGCTTTCGCGTGGTGATGAATTGCAATGAGGATGGCGGGCAAACCGTCTTTCACATCCACATGCATGTGTTGGGTAAACGCCAACTGGCTTGGCCGCCGGGCTGATGCGGGGTTTTCTACTCGGGCTGGCGGCGCTGGTCGCCGGCCATGCTCATGCCGTTGAAGTGTTTCACGACACCCTCGCCAACAACGAACCGGGGCCCGAGCTGGTGGTGGTGCCGGCCGGCGATTTCGTATTTGGCGACAGCAGCGGGCGCGGTAACTACAACGAGCACCCCGCGCAATCGGTCACCATCGCCAAGCCTTTCGCCATCGGCCGCTTCGAGCTGACCTTTGCTGACTGGCAGCGCTACGCCAGCGCGACTGGCAAAGCGCTGCCGGATAACGAGGGCTGGGGCTTGTCTGAGCAGCGGCCGGTGATTCATGTGTCCTGGTTTGATGTGCAGAGTTACCTGCAATGGCTGTCGAAAAGTACCGGCCACCGCTATCGCTTGCCCACCGAAGCCGAATGGGAATACGCGGCCCGGGGCGGCAGCAGCACGTTTTACTGGTGGGGCGAGCAGCTCGACAGCCCGGAAGACCAACCGCGCGCTCATTGCCGCGGCTGCGGTTCGCCGCGTTCTGAGCAATACAAAACCAGCGAGGTCGGCCAGTTCGCGTCCAACGCCTTTGGCCTGTACGACACGGCCGGCAATGTGTGGGAATGGACCGCCTCGCGGTTTGTCACACCCTTTGACGGCAGCGAGCAACAGGCTGCCGGGCCGCTGGACCAAAGCCCTCGCGTGGTCCGTGGCGGCGCGTGGAACAGCGGGCCCACGTATCTGCGCAGTAGCTTCCGTGACCTGAAGCAGCCGGGCACCGACGACTATGCTCTAGGTTTTCGCGTGCTCCGCGAACTGCCCTAAGTAAGACGGCGCGCCTTGCCAGCCGCCCGTCTAGCAGAGGAATTGGAGTAAACTGCCCTCAGACTTTTCCGGAGGTAATCCTATGACTACCGAACGCCACTACTCCCCTGTCGACCGCCTGTTGCTGCAAGCCGACGCTGCCCTGCGCACCTTGCTGCCGTTTAGCGGCCATCCGTATCGCCCCTCGCCAGGCCTGACCCAGCCTGATACCGAACTGAGCCGCGACGACACCCGCCACGTTGCCGGCCTCATGCGCGTCAACCACACCGGCGAGGTATGCGCCCAGGCGCTGTACCAAGGCCAGGCGCTGACCGCCAAGTTGCCCCATGTACGCAAAGCCATGGAACACGCCGCCGAAGAAGAGATCGACCACCTCGCCTGGTGCGAACAACGCATCCGCGAACTGGGCAGCCACACCAGCATTCTCAATCCGGTATTCTACGGTTTGTCGTTTGGTGTTGGCGCGGTGGCCGGCTTGATCAGCGACAAAGTCAGCCTCGGTTTTGTTGCCGCCACCGAAGATCAAGTGTGCAAACACCTGGACGAGCACCTGACGCAGATTCCCGCCGAAGACGAAAAGTCGCGGGCGATTCTGGAGCAGATGCTCACCGACGAAGCCCAACACTCCGCCAGCGCACTCGATGCCGGTGGCTTCCGTTTTCCGACGCCGGTGAAGTTCGGGATGAGCTTGTTGTCGAAGGTGATGACCAAAAGTACGTATCGGATCTAGGTTTTGCCGAGCAATAAAAAGGCGCCTCCAGGGGCGCCTTTTTTATTGCGTTGAAAAGCATCGCGGCTAAAGCCGCTCCCACAGGCTCACAGGTTCTGTGGGAGCGGCTTTAGCCGCGATCGACCTTCAGACCGGAACATTCCTGGCGTAGAAGATCTCCAGCATCTCGTGCTTCACGCGCTTGGTAACCGTCTCGCGCTGTTCGACCGACAAGTTCTGCGTGGCGTCGCCAAACAGGTAGTTATCCAGCTCGAACTCTTTGAGCAGCATCTTGGTGTGGAACAGGTTCTCTTGGTACACGTTCACGTCGGTCATTTGATAGGCCGCTTGCGTGTCGTCCGAGAGGTAGTTCTGGATCGAGTTGATCTCGTGGTCGATGAAGTGCTTTTTGCCCTGCACGTCGCGGGTAAAACCGCGCACGCGGTAGTCGACGGTGACGATGTCGGAGTCGAACTGGTGGATCAGGTAGTTGAGCGCCTTGAGCGGTGAAATTACGCCGCAGGTCGACACGTCAATGTCCACACGGAAAGTCGCGATGCCATCTACCGGATGAATTTCCGGGTAGGTGTGCACGGTGATGTGGCTTTTATCCAAGTGCGCAAGGATGGTATCGGGCAGCGGGCCGGGGATTCTTCGATCTGGCTGTCAGTCGGTGTGACCGGTTGCTCGGAGATCAGAATGGTCACGCTCGCGCCTTGCGGATCGTAATCCTGGCGGGCGATGTTGAGGATATTGGCACCAATAATGTCGACAACATCCGTGAGAATCTGCGTCAGCCGCGCTGCGTCGTACTCGGTATTGATGTACTGAACGTAGGCCTGCTGGTCTTCCGGCGTTTCCGCGTAGCAGATGTCATAAATGTTGAAGCTCAAGGTCTTCGTCAGGTTATTGAACCCGTGGAGCTTGAGTTTGCTTTTCACCGTTAGGAACTCTCTTTTTTAACGATGCGGCGTGGCCGCGTGATCGAGCATGCCCGTCAGTTGTGAACAACACAGCTGCGTAGGACGGTTAACACCTCTTCGCTTTGGCGATTTTGGGTATGGGTGCGCGGCGCCGTGTCCAATAGACGACGCCCCGGAAAAAGGGGCGCCATTATGCAGAGGTCGGTTACCGGCTGCCAGCACCGTGTGACCCGCGCAATGCGGACCAGTGTGCGCTGGTTGTGTGAACGCTCGGTGTCGGCTTTCAGCCCAGTTCGATGATTTCGTAGTCGTGGGTAATTTCCACGCCACCGCGGCTGAGCATGATCGAGGCCGAGCAGTATTTTTCAGCGGAGAGTTCAACCGCGCGCTTGACCTGCGCTTCCTTCAAACCGCGGCCCTTCACCACAAAGTGCACGTGAATCTTGGTGAACACTTTTGGCTCTTCGCTCGCGCGTTCGGCTTCAAGAAACGCCTCGCAGCTTTCAACCGGTTGTCGGGATTTCTTCAGGATGCTGACGACGTCGTAGTTGGTGCAGCCGCCTAAGCCGATGAGCACCATCTCCATGGGACGCACGCCCAGGTTGCGTCCGCCGCTCTCGGGCGGGCCGTCCATGACAACAACATGGCCGCTGCCAGACTCACCGAGGAAAAGAGCTTCGCCAGCCCACTGAATCCGCGCTTTCATTGCCACGCCTCCGCTGTTAAAAGGGACGGGGAGCTTATCACAAGCTCATAGACCAACTAGTTCAAGCCAGAAACGCTGATAGATAGCTGCCACTGTTAGCCACGTCTCAAAACCGATCAACGGCCATGAGTGTCTGTTAAGCTGGCGACAATTTAATGGCACACTTGCTCGAATAACTTATAAAAAAATTGCTGCTAGACAAAGGGTTGCATCTTATTTTTTCTTCGGGGCTAGGGCATGGTGGCTATAACTCTCACACCAAAAATCAAGAACATCGACAAACTGCTCGCGCATTGTCATCGCCGTCGTTACACCGCCAAAAGCACCATCATCTACGCAGGCGATCGCGGCGAGACGTTGTTCTTTATTGTTAAAGGCTCGGTCACCATTCTTATCGAGGATGATGACGGTCGCGAAATGATCATCGCCTATCTCAACTCGGGCGACTTCTTCGGCGAAATGGGTCTGTTCGAAAAAGACGGCATCGAGAAAGAACGCAGCGCCTGGGTGCGGGCGAAAACCGAATGCGAAGTGGCTGAACTGAGCTACGCCAAGTTCCGCGAACTGACCCAGCAAGACCCAGACATCCTCTACGCCCTCGGCAGCCAAATGGCTGAGCGTCTGCGCAACACCACCCGCAAAGTGGGCGACCTGGCGTTTCTTGATGTCACTGGCCGCGTGGCACGCACCTTGTTGGACCTGTGCAAACAGCCCGACGCCATGACGCACCCGGACGGTATGCAAATCAAAATCACCCGTCAGGAAATCGGCCGTATCGTCGGTTGCTCGCGGGAAATGGTCGGACGTGTCCTCAAGGCGCTTGAAGAACAAGGCCTGGTCAACGTCAAAGGTAAAACCATGGTGGTGTTCGGCACCCGCTAAGCCCATAAGGCTCGGATAAAAAACCGGACAATAAAAAGGCCAGCTGCGAGCTGGCCTTTTTATTGTCCGGTTTTATGTCTGTGGGAGCGGCTTTAGCCGCGATGCTTTTTGACTTCAAGAGCATCGCGGCTAAAGCCGTCTCTACAAACGCCACGATCAATCGATGCTGACCGGCCCCTTACGCTCCGGGAAGAACAAGCGCTGCAATTCCTGCCCCGGATTGGCCGCGCGCATAAACGCCTCGCCTACCAGGAAGCCGTACACGTTGCTGATTTCCATCAGCTCCACGTCGGCGCGGTTCAGAATGCCGCTCTCGGTTATCACCATGCGGTCACGGGGAATGCGCGGCAGTAAATCCAGCGTGGTTTCCAGGCTCACTTCAAAGGTGTGCAGGTTGCGGTTGTTCACGCCCACCAGTGGCGTGTCGAGCACCTTCAAGGCGCGGTCGAGTTCTTCGCCGTCGTGCACTTCCACCAGAACGTCGAGGTTGACCGACTTGGCCACCGCCGCCAGCTCGGCCATGCGCACGTCGTCCAGCGCCGAAACGATCAGCAGAATGCAATCCGCCCCCAGCGCGCGCGCTTCGACAATCTGATACGGGTCGATCATGAAATCTTTGCGAATCACCGGCAGGCCACAGGCCGCGCGAGCTTGCTGCAGGTAATGATCAGCGCCCTGAAAGAAGTCGATATCGGTGAGCACCGACAAACAGGCCGCGCCGCCCGCTTCGTAACTCCTGGGCGGTGGCCACGGGGTCGAAGTCTTCGCGCAGCACGCCTTTGCTGGGCGACGCTTTTTTGATTTCGGCAATTACGCCGGGTTCTTTGCGCTTGGCTGCATCCAGCAACGCCGCCGCAAAACCGCGCGGTGCATCGGCCGTACGGGCCTGTTGCTCCAGCTCGGCCAGGCTCACCACTGCACGACGCGCGGCGACTTCTTCGACTTTACGGGCCAGAATTTTTTTCCAGGACGGTAGGCACACTCACGCTTGATTCTCCTGGCGGAACACCGCCGTAAACGAGGCCAACTCTTCCATTTTTTCCCGCGCCAAACCGGTGTGCAGCGCGTCGTGGGCCAACTGCACCCCTTCATGCAGGCTAGTCGCTAAATCGGCGGCATACAGGGCGGCGCCCGCGTTAAGCACGATCAAGTCGCCGGCTTTCCTGCCTGCCTCGGTTTTACGGCGCCCCAGGGCATCGCGAATCAACTCCAGCGACGCCGCCGGGCTGGCGACTTCCAGCCCCATCAGCGTTTGGCTGGTGATACCGAAATCTTCCGGACGCACATCGTATTCGCTGATCTGACCGTCTTTAAGTTCCGCCACATGGGTGGGCGCGGCCAGGCTGAATTCGTCCAGCCCATCACGCGAATGCACCACCAGAATGTGCTCGCTGCCCAGACGCTTGAGCACTTCGGCCAGCGGACGGCACAGTTCCTGACTGAACACGCCGACCACCTGGTGCTTCACACCGGCCGGGTTGGTCAGCGGGCCGAGCATGTTGAACAAGGTGCGCAGGCCCATTTCACGGCGTGGGCCTGCGGCGTATTTCATGGCCTTGTGGTGCACCTGCGCGAACACTAAAACCAACCCCAACGCTGTCGATGCGGCGCGCCACTCTGCACGGGCGTCAGTTCCAGATAAATGCCGGCCGCTTCGAGCAGATCGGCGCTGCCGCTTTTCCCCGATACCGCGCGGTTGCCATGCTTGGCCACCTTGCCGCCGGCCGCCGCAACGACAAAAGCCGCTGCCGTGGAGACGTTGAAAATGTTGGCGCCATCGCCGCCGGTGCCGACTACGTCGACCACATGTTTGAGCGTGGGCAGTTCAACCTGAGCCGCCAGTTCGCGCATCACCGCGACGGCACCGACGATCTCGTCGATGGTTTCGCTCTTCATGCGCATGCCCATCAGAAAGGCACCGATCTGCGCGTCGGTGCACTGTCACGGTCATGATTTCGCGCATGACGTCCTGCATTTCTTCGGTGGTCAGGTCGAGCTGAGCAACCACACGGTTGAGGGCTTCTTTGATGTTCATGCGCGCACGCCCCGCTTTGTTTGAGGAAGTTGGCAAACAGCTCGTGGCCCTGCTCCGACAGAATCGATTCAGGGTGAAACTGCACGCCTTCGATGTTCAGGGTCTTGTGGCGCAAGCCCATAATTTCGTCCACCGAGCCGTCTTCGTGCTGGGTCCAGGCCGTGACTTCCGGGCAGTCGGGCAAGGTGTCCAGCTTGACCACCAACGAGTGGTAGCGGGTGACGGTCAGTGGGTTTTTCAAACCTTCGAACACGCCGGTGTTGTTGTGGTACACCGCGCTGGTCTTTCCGTGCATTACCTGGCGGGCGCGTACCACATCGCCGCCGAAGGCCTGGCCAATGCTTTGATGGCCCAGGCACACGCCCAGAATCGGCAGTTTGCCGCCGAAGTCCTCGATGGCTTCGATGGAAATACCGGCTTCGCTCGGCGTGCACGGGCCGGGCGATACCACGATGCGTTCCGGCTTCAACGCTTCGACGTCAGCCACGCTGAGCTCATCGTTGCGCACCACTTTCACGTCCGCGCCCAACTCGCCCAGGTACTGCACGACGTTGTAGGTAAAGGAGTCGTAGTTGTCGATCATTAACAGCATGGCAAGTGCTCCTTAGGCGTCGGTGGCGGTGGAAGAAGTGGGGACGGTCTGTTCAGCCAGGGCGACCGCGCGGAACATGGCGCGGCGCTTGTTCAGGGTTTCTTCCCACTCCAGCGCCGGCACCGAATCGGCGACGATGCCGCCACCGGCTTGCACATGCAGCTCACCGTTTTTGATCACGGCGGTACGAATGGCAATGGCGGTGTCCATGTTGCCGTTCCAGGCCAGGTAACCCACCGCGCCGCCGTACACGCCGCGCTTGACTGGCTCCAGTTCGTCGATGATTTCCATGGCGCGAATCTTCGGCGCACCAGACAACGTGCCCGCCGGCAAAATCGCCCGCAGCGCGTCCATGGCCGTCAGCCCGTTTTTCAGTTGGCCGGTGACGTTGGAGACGATGTGCATCACGTTGGAATAGCGCTCGATCACCATCTTTTCGGTGAGCTTAACCGTACCGATTTCGGAAACCCGACCGGTATCGTTGCGCCCAAGGTCGATCAGCATCAGGTGCTCGGCAATCTCCTTGGCGTCGGCCAGCAGGTCTTCTTCCAGCGCGCGGTCGGCCTCTTCGGTGGCGCCGCGCGGACGCGTGCCGGCGATGGGGCGCACGGTGATCAGGTTGTCTTCAACGCGCACCAGCACTTCGGGCGAACTGCCGACGACATGGAAATCGCCGAAGTTGAAGAAGTACATGTAGGGCGTCGGGTTAAAGCAGCGTAGCGCCCGGTACAAGTCGATAGGCGCGGCTTTGAAGTCGATGGACATGCGCTGCGACGGCACCACCTGCATGCAGTCGCCAGCCAGGATGTATTCCTTGATGGTGTCGACCGAACGCTCGTAGTCCTCGCGGGTAAAACTGGAGCGGAAATTGGGCTCGATGCCGGACTCTTTGGTGAAGTCCAAACCGCGACGCGGGGTGATCGGCTGGCGCAGCTTTTCCAGCAACTCTTCCAGGCGCGCCAGACCGTTTTCGTAAGCGTCGGCTTGCGCCGGGTCGGCCAGCACAATCGCGTGCATCTTGCCGGCCAGGTTGTCGAACACCACCACGGCGTCGGAGACCATCAGCAGAATGTCCGGCACGCCAATCGGGTCCGGGTTTGGGCAGGCGCCCAGGCGTTTTTCCACATAGCGCACGCAGTCGTAGCCGAAGTAACCGACGAGGCCGCCGTTGAAGCGCGGCAGGCCAGCGATGGTCGGCACGTTGTAGCGGGCTTTAAAGGTTTCGACAAAGGCCAGCGGGTCTTCACTTTCCAGGCTTTCGATTTCGACGCCGTCGTGGGTCACGCTAATGTGATGGCCATGCACTCGCAACACGGTACGGCACGGCAGGCCGATGATCGAGTAACGCCCCCACTTCTCGCCGCCCTGTACGGACTCGAGCAAATAGGAGTTGGGCTGGTCGGCCAGCTTGAGGTAGATCGACAGCGGTGTGTCGAAGTCGGCCAGGGTTTCACAGGCAAGGGGAATGCGGTTGTAGCCGTCAGCGGCCAGGCGCAGGAATTCTTCGCGGATCATGTAAACAGCCTCATGGCTTGAGGGGTAAAAACCTGGCCGGGATCGCGAGCCGCTCGGGCTATTGGCAGTTACTCACTGCGCGCCCTGTAGGGGGGTACTCGCGTCCGTCTTGCTCAGGTTTAGGGTCGTAATGGCAAACACGCAGGCCTTGCGGCCAGGCTCGGATCAGGCGCGCCAACGCCAGCGGGCCAGGGCCTTGAGGATTTTCATCCCGGATTTGACGAACCAGTGTTTGCGGGTGACCACCACGATGGCATCTCTTTGGCGGGGGGATTTGACGGCGTCGGGCAACATTATCTCAGCGGCCGATTCGGCGCAATCGGGCAGCAGTTCGCGCAGATCGTCGATCACCAGTGCCGGTTCTTCCTCGGCAATCGGCCGACCATGGTTGTAGCCATAACTCAGCGCCACACACAGCACACCGGCGGCTTTGGCGGCTTGCACATCGGTGCGCGAGTCGCCAACAAACACCGCTTCGCCCGGCGACACTTCGGCCATTTGCATGACCACATTCAGCGCAGCCGGATCGGGCTTTTGCTGAGGCAGCGTGTCGCCGCCAATGATCCAGCGGAAGTAACGGCCAATGCGCATTTCATCCAACAGCGGACCGACAAAGCGCTCCGGTTTGTTGGTGATCAGCGCCATCTCGATGCCTTGGCTTTTCAGCCATTTCAGCGTTTCGCGCACGCCTGGGTAAAGCTTGGACAGCGAGTGGTTGTCGGCGTACAGCTCCATGAAAATCGCCAGCGCCTGCTCGGTGTCTTCATCGCTCACCGCTGCGTGGTCGATGCTGCCAGCCAGGGCGCGACGCACCAGCACCCGCACGCCGTTGCCGACCCAGGTACGAACCTGCTCGGCGCCCGCTGTCGGGCGGTTGAGCTGAATAAGCATGTGGTCAACGGCGGCGGCAAGGTCGGGCACCGAGTCGATCAGGGTGCCGTCCAGGTCGAACATCACCAGGCGCGGTAAGCGCCCGCCGAGCACCTGCGCAAAGCCACTCATGGGCGCGCGAGCGCCAGTTCGGCGCGCATCTGGGCGATGACGGCCGCGCTAATCCGGTGTGTTGAAAATGGCCGAACCGGCTACAAAGGTGTCGGCACCTGCCGCTGCGATTTCGCGAATGTTCTGAACGTTCACGACCGTCGATTTCCAGGCGAATGTCGCGGCCAGAGGCTTCGATCAGGGCGCGGGCTTCGCGCAGTTTATCCAGCGTGCCGGGGATGAACTTCTGCCCACCAAAGCCTGGGTTCACGCTCATGAGCAGGATCATGTCGACCTTGTCCATCACGTACTTGAGGCTGTCCAGCGAGGTGGCGGGGTTGAACACCAGGCCCGCCTTGCAGCCGCCCGCCTTGATCAACTGCAACGAGCGGTCGATGTGCTGACTGGCTTCAGGGTGAAAGGTGATGTACGTGGCGCCGGCTTCGATAAAGTCGCCAATGATGCGATCAACCGGCGAGACCATCAGGTGCACATCGATAGGAGCTGTAACGCCGTACTTGCGCAGCGCCGAGCAGACCATCGGGCCGATGGTGAGGTTGGGCACGTAGTGGTTGTCCATGACATCGAAGTGCACGATGTCGGCGCCAGCGGCCAGAACGTTGTCCACCTCCTCGCCCAGGCGGGCGAAGTCGGCGGAGAGAATGGATGGGGCAATAGCGAAGGTTGCATGGCGCACCTCGGACAAAATCAAGGCGCGCATTGTACCCGAGGTTTTACCAACCGACCTCCTGGGCGTCGGCCATGCAGGCTTAACAGGCAACCTCAACAGCATCGCGGCTGAAGCCGCTCCTGCAGCTTTCAGTTTTCAGTTTTCAGTTTCCCCACGGCGAACGACCGCCCCCTGTGGGAGAGGCTTTAGCCTCGATTTCCTGGAACAGGCAAACCCAACCTTCCTACTCACTAGCCGAAGTCCGCAACTTCTCACTCCGCCCCCGCAACCACTCCAACGTCAGCAACAACACAATCGAAAACCCAATCAGCAACGTCGCCGCCGCCGCAATGGTGGGGCTGAGGTTTTCGCGGATGCCGCTGAACATCTGCCGAGGCAAGGTCGCCTGGCCAGGCCCGGCGAGGAACAGCGTCACCACCACTTCGTCAAACGAGGTGGCAAAGGCGAACAAGGCGCCGGAGATCACGCCCGGTGCAATCAGCGGCAAGGTCACTCGGCGAAAGGCGGTGAGCGGCGACGCCCCGAGGCTGGCCGCTGCGCGCACCAGGTTGTAGTTGAAGCCTTGCAAGGTCGCCGACACGGTGATGATCACGAACGGCACGCCCAACACCGCATGCACCACGATCAGCGACAGGTAGCTGTTGCCCAAGCCCAGCGGCGCGAAGAACAGATAACTGGCGACGCCGACAATCACCACCGGCACCACCATCGGTGAAATCACCAGGCTCATCACCAGCGCCTTGCCGCGAAATTCGCCACGGGTTAGCCCAATGGCAGCGAGGGTGCCGAACACCATGGCCAGCACGGTGGCGGCCGGTGCCACGATCAGGCTGTTTTTCAGCGAACGCATCCAGTCGGCCGAGGCGAAGAAGTCTTGGTACCAATGCAGCGAGAACCCTTGCAGCGGGTACACCAGAAAACTGCCGGAGTTAAACGACAGCGGCACGATCACCAGCACCGGCAGAATCAGAAACAGCAGCACCAGCGCGCACAGGCCACGAAGGGCGTAGTACCAAACGCGCTCGATCGGAGACATATAAGGGCTTTGCATCAGAGTTCTCCTAATCAGCTCAGGCGCAGGCGGCTTGCGCCCACCAGCCAGCTATACACCACGTAAAGGGCCAGGGTCGCGAACAGCAGCAAGCCGCCGAGCGCCGTGGCCATGCCCCAGTTGATGCTGGTGTTGGTGTAGAAGGCCACGAAATAGCTGACCATCTGATCGCTCGGGCTGCCCAGCAGCGCCGGGGTGATGTAGTAGCCAATGGCGAGAATGAACACCAGCAGGCAACCGGCGCCGACACCGGCCAGGGTTTGCGGGAAGTACACGCGCCAGAAGCTGGCAAACGGGTGGCAGCCGAGGAAATTGCCGCACGCATGTAGGTGGGCGAGATGCCCTTCATCACGCTGTAGATCGGCAAAATCATAAACGGCAGCATGATATGCACCATGGCGATGTACACACCGGAACGGTTGAACACCAACTCCAACGGCTTATCGATAATGCCGACCGCCATCAGCGCGCTGTTGATCAGGCCGCCCGATTGCAGCAGCACAATCCACGCAGCCACGCGCACCAGAATCGACGTCCAGAACGGCAGCAGCACCAGAATCATCAACAGGTTGCTCTGGCGCGACGGCAGGTTGGCCAACAGATACGCCAGCGGATAGGCCAGCACCAGGCAGATGGCGGTGATCACCAGGCCCATCCAGAAGGTGCGGGCAAAAATATCGAGGTAAACTAACTCGGTCCGGCGTGGCGGGAGCCACTTCGCCGACGTCGTCGATGCGGTGATCCACGGCCGCCAGCAAGTAGTACGGCGTGACGCTTGAGGTGTTGCGGCGAATCACCTGCCAGTAGGCCGGATCGCCCCAGCGCTCATCCAATCCTTCCAGCGCTTCTTTGTAAGAAGCCGGCGCTTCGGCGAACGGCAGCGCTCGGGCAGTTTTCATCAGCAGGCTGCGGTAGCCGGCCGATTCCATATTCAGACGCTTGGACAAATCGCCCAAGACTTGGTTTTTCCGGGCTTCGCCCAGGTCTTCACTGATGGCTTTGTACACCGGCTCAGCCGGCAAGCCTTTGCCATCCCACTCTGCCACCGCCACCACGGTGCGCGGCAAGCCGTTGACCACTTCGGGGTTGGCGACGCTTTTGTAGAGCAGCGCAACAATCGGCACCAGAAACACCAGGAGCAGAAACAGCACCAGCGGCGCGATCAGCGCTTGCGCCTTGAGGCGATTGACCCGCTCGGCACGCGCGAGGCGTTGCTTTAAGGTGGTTTCAGGAATGGCGACGGCCATATGGGCTACTCCAGAGAAATGAAACTACTGCGCTCGGCTATGCGGCGTTAAAAACAGACTCGCAATGCTCATTGGCTACAGCCAACTCCGCTTACTCGCCTGTTTTTGCCTTGCCTATCCTTCGCTCGCTACGTTTCGCGAGCATCGCTTAAGCGCCACCTGCATAAATGCAGGCGGCGTGCTTGCTCATACCCAGCAGATTACTTGGCAGCCCACGAGTTGAAGCGCTGCTCCAACTGCTCGCCGTTGTCGGCCCAGAAGGTCACGTCGATCTGCACTTGATCGGCGATGTTTTCCGGTGTGGTCGGCATGTCTTTCAGGATGCCTTTGTCCAGCAGGGCAACGGCTTTGGAGTTGGCCGGGCCGTAGGCGATATTTTCCGAGTAGATTTTTTGCTGCTCAGGCTGCACGGAGTAGGCGATAAATTTCTTCGCTTCTTCGACGTTCTTCGAACCCTTCGGAATGGCCCAGGCATCGAAGTCGTAGATGCCACCGGTCCAGACCACTTTCAGGTTGCTTTCTTTCTGCACGGCGGCGATGCGACCGTTGTAGGCCGAGCTCATTACCACGTCGCCGGAGGCCAGGTATTGCGGCGGCTGAGCGCCGGCTTCCCACCACTGAATGCTCGGTTTCAGCTCGTCGAGTTTTTTGAAGGCGCGGTTCTGGCCGTCTTTGCTGGCCAGTACTTTGTAGACGTCTTTCGGCGCAACGCCGTCGGCCATCAGGGCGAATTCCAGGGTGTACTTCGCGCCTTTACGCAGGCCACGTTTGCCGGGGAATTTTGTCGTGTCCCAGAAATCGGCCCAGCTGGTGGGCGCGGTTTTCAGTTTGTCGGCGTTGTAGGCCAGCACGGTGGACCATACGAAGAAGCCCACGCCGCAGCTTTGAATGGCGCCCGGCACGTAGTCGGCCTTGTTGCCGAACAGCGCAGGGTCGAGGGTTTCGAACATGTCTTCATCGCAGCCGCGCGACAGTTCCGGCGACTCCACTTCTACCAAGTCCCAGGACACGCTGTTGGTGTCGACCATGGCTTTGACCTTGGCCATTTCGCCGTTGTACTCACCGGCCACGATCTTGCCTTTGCCAGCCGCTTCCCATGGCTCATAGAACGCTTTGACTTGCGCGGCCTTGTTCGCTCCCCCGAACGAGATCACGGTCAGATCGGCCGCTATGGCCTGGCTGGCAACGGCCAACCCGAGTGCCACGCTGACGAGTTTCAGTGCTTGTTTCATTGTTGTTTTCTCCACAGTGCTGGGTTGAATGACGCGTTATCAAACTGCGAACTTCAAAGCGGTCAGGCTGTTTCCAATAGCGGATCCAACGCCCTGACGTGCTCCACCTGCCAACCGAGCGGAACCACGTCGCCCACCGCCAGCGCCGGATCGAGATCGGCGATGGGTTGCTTGACGTAGAAGTCGGCCTTGCCACACACCTCCAGGCGCACACGCACGTGGTCGCCTAGGTAGATAAATTCGGCCACGCGGCCGGAGAAACGGTTGCTGCACACGTCGCTGGCGCTGTTGATCAGCACGCGCTCGGGGCGCACCGACAAGGTCACCGGCTCGCCCGGCTGACCGACGTTGACCGCCAGCGCATTGACCTTCTCGCCACGTGCCAGCTCGACCACGCACCGGTCACCGTCGCTGCTGACCAGGCGGCCATTGAGGCGGTTGTTCTCGCCGATGAAGTTGGCGACAAAGGTGTTCTTCGGCTCTTCGTAGAGTTCGCGCGGCGGCGCGATCTGCTGGATCTCGCCCTGGTGGAATACCGCCACGCGGTCGGACATGGTCAGCGCTTCGCCCTGGTCGTGTGTCACGTACACCACAGTGACGCCCAGGCGCTGGTGCAGGTGTTTGATCTCCATCTGCATGTGCTCGCGCAGCTGTTTATCCAACGCGCCCAGCGGTTCATCCATCAGCACCAACTGCGGCTCGAACACCAGCGCGCGGGCCAGTGCCACGCGTTGCTGCTGGCCGCCGGACAACTGGCCGGGGTAGCGATTGCGGAAGGTGTCGAGCTGCACCATCGACAACGCACGCTTCACGCGCTCGCTGACGTCGGTCTTGTTCATGCCACGCACGGTCAGAGGAAACGCCAGGTTTTCCGCCACGGTCATGTGCGGGAACAAGGCGTAGTTCTGGAACACCATGCCGATGTCGCGCTTGTGCGGCGGCACGTTATTGATGGCGCGGCCGGCCAGAAGAATTTCGCCACTGGTGGGCGTTTCAAAGCCGGCAAGCATCATCAGGCTGGTGGTTTTGCCCGAGCCGGACGGCCCCAGCAGGGTGAGAAATTCGCCTTTGCGAATGTCCAGGTTGAGGTCTTTGACGATGAGGTTTTCGCCGTCGTAGCTTTTCTGAACGCCACGAAAGCTGACCAGCACATCGTTCACTTGCGACTCGCCCATGACCCCACCTTTTTTGATTTTGTACGTCGTGCCTTAAGGCTAGAGAAGCCTGGCGCGCGCGCAAATCGGCGGCTATGAGAGATTGCTATAAGCGCAGCGGAAGTCTGAGGGTAAGGATTGCCCTACCCCCGTGGCGCGTTTGAGTATTGCCAAACGCACGCGCCAGGCGCCAGAGCGGCGGCGCGGTTTGCTGAGGTCGCAAACAGGTAAACCGTGCGAAAGCGCGCCCTACCCCACCCGTTCCAATTCGGCGCGCAGCACGCGCAGGTGGTCGTCCAGCACATCGCGCAGCACCTCGAGCGCAATGTCGCCGCGCTGCGCCGCCAGGCTCTGACGCGCCAAACCGTGCAAGCCGAAGTTAGCCGCGCTGCCCTGCAAACGGTGCAGCAGTGCACTGCGCCGTGCCTGCACCGCCTCACTGCTCGGCGCGGTTAATAACTCCTGCACGCCTTCACGCACTTCCTCCAGCGATGCCAGAAACGAGGGCAACAAGCGGTCGAACAAATTGGCGCCCAGCCACTGGCGCAACTGCTCGAAGCGCGGCGCGGCCAGGGCGCGTTCGTCGCCACTGGCAAGGTCCGCGGCAGAGGGCGCGAACATGTCTTCACCGCTCAGCAGTGCCTGTAGGTGACGACGTTGCAGCGGCTTGGCCAGCACGCCATCAAGCCCGGCTTGCAGGCAGGCCTGGCGGTCCAGATCGGTGGCGTTGGCGGTGAGCGCCACCATCAGCGGGCCGACATCGCCTTGTTGCTGACGAATGATGCGGCTGGCTTCCAGGCCGTCCATGTCGGGCAGGCGCATGTCCATCAGCACCAGGTCGTAGTCGTGCTCTTGGCAACTGGCGATGGCGCCTTCGCCGTCGACGGCGGTGTCCACCAGGCAGCCCCAGCTCAGCAGCAGCTCGCGGGTTACTTCGCGGCTGACCGGCACGTCTTCCACCAGCAACACGTACAGGCCGTCCAGCGGCACGTCCAGATTCAGCTCCGGCTGGTGGCGCAGCAACGGCGGCCACGGCAACGCCAGGCGGAAACACGAGCCGACGCCGACGCTGCTTTGCAGGCTGATTTCGCCACCGAGCAGCTGCACCAGCCGCCGCACGATGTACAAACCGAGGCCCACGCCCGGCTGGTGGCTGTGCTGGTCGAGCCGGGTGAAGGCGGCGAACACCTGCGACTGCAAGTCATCGGGAATGCCCATGCCGGTGTCGGTGACCACCAGAATAAAACCTTCGCCTTGGGCGTCGGCCTGCACCCGCACATTGATGCCGCCCTGCTGGGTGAACTTGATGGCGTTGCCCAGCAGGTTGTAGAGCACCTGCCGCACGCCCACCGGGCTGCCTTCCACCCAGCAGCGCTCGCCCAAATCCATGTGCAAACTGAGCGCCAGCTGTTTGGCCCCGGCTTGCAGGCGCATCACCTCGACGCACTCGCGCACCAGCGCGGCCAGGTCGAACGGCACGCGCAGCGGCAACTTGGCGGTTTCGCTGCGGGCCAGCGCCAGTAAGCCGTCTAGCACATCGGTGAGGTTACGCGAGGCGTTCTGCACGGTGTCGAGCCGTCGGCGCATCGCCACTTGCAGTTCATGCTGATCAAGCAGCAGGGAAATGTGCCCTTGAATCGCCACCAGCGGCGTGCGCAATTCGTGGCTGAGGGTGGCGAGCAGTTCTTCGTTCTGCCGCGCCTCACGCACCGCTTGGTCGCGTGCCTGCTCCAGCGCGAGTTGCGCGCACACCTCGCGGTCGATGTCTTCGATCACGCCAATCCAATACCGCGGCCGCTGCGCACGGTCGAGAATGCAGCGCCCGCGCAGCGACACCCACAGCCAGTCGCCATTGCTGTGGGCCAGGCGCAAGGTGCATTGCAGCTCGCCTTTGCCGCGCCGTGCACGCAGCACTTCCGCTCAGTAACCGGCTGCGATCTTGCGGGTGGCTGAGGCTGAGCAAGTTGGGCGTGCCGATGGCTTCGCTGTGATACCCCAACATGCTCCAGCAGCGCTCCGTGCCTTCCAGCTGACGCTTGTGCACATCAAATTTCCAATGGCCAATGTCGCCGCCCTGCACGCCGAGTTCGGCCAGGCGCTGGCTGGTGACATCTTCAAAGGTCGATACCCAGCCGCCATCCGCCAGCGAGCGTCGGCGCACATCGATAATCAGCCGGTTGGCCAGCGGCAGGTCTTCACGGGCGCGCAACTCCTGACCAATCGCCGGCAACAGCAACGCGCACTCGCACGGGTCCAGCGCCAGCTCGGCTTGCTGCAAGCGCTCCAGCAACTGCTCGCGCGTGGTGACCTCGGCCGACATACCGAACAGCCGCCGAAAGCGCTGATTGATCGCCAGAATGGTGCCCTGGCCGTCCACCGACAGCAGCGCGGCGTCCATGTGTTCGAGGGTGCGGTCGAGCAAGTCGCGGTTCTGTCGCAGCACGGCGGTGCGCTGTTCTACACGCTGCTCCAGCGACGTGTTCAGGCGCTGAAGGTGGTCCGACAGCTCCACGTTGTGCCGCAGCGCCGCCAGCATCCGCTGCCCCAGCACCACGCCGTGGGACAACAGCAAACCGAGCACGCCCAGGGGAAATACGCTAACCGTCACCAGGCCTTCGGTGTACAGCAGCACGTCGTTGCACACCGCTGCGGTGACCACCAACATGCCCAGCAAAATGCTCTGCGCACCGTCGCGATGGCGCAGCACGGCGTGAATGATGTTGCTGAGAAAGTAGATACACGAGCCCACCACCAACACCGCCGCCAACTCGCGCGTGCCGGTGAACAGCGCGGGCGGGGTGAGCAGAATCAGCAGCGTGATCACCACCGCAATCGCCAACAGCGCGCGCGCCACAATCAGGCTCGACTCTTCCGGAAACAGCCGGCGCAGCAGCAGCGCATATATCGCCGGGTAGAGAATCTGGCAGATGTATTTGATGTGATAGATCAGGCTGGTGGGCAGGTCGAGGCTGTCCATCAAGCTGCTGTTGGCCGCCGCGCTCATCGCCGCCAAACCGAGCATCAAACTGAACGGGCCGCTGAGCATTTGCTGACTGTTCCAACTGCCCAGCAGCAACAGATAGAACGCCATCAGAATGCAGCCACCCAGCGTGAACAACTGCACGCCCTGGCCAATAGCGGCGCGGTGTTCGAGGTAATTGCGAGCGCCCACCAGAATCGGCATGTCGATGCCGCCTTCGCGGTGGAAGTGGTTCGACACCTCGATGCGCACCAACACGCTGTCGGCACCGATGGGCAGAGGAATCAACAGCGGGCGGATACGCGCCTGCTCGACATCGGCCTCACCGACACGGCCGGCCGTGGCCACCAATTGCCCATCGACCCACACGCGCCCGGCGGATTTCAGCGCATCGATATACAACGCCAGCGGTTCGTTGGAGACCGGCAGCAACAGCTGCGTGCTGAACTCCACCCGGCCGAACCCAACCTCGCCCCACCAGGTCGGCGTGCCGTTGTGCCAGGTAAACGGCAACGTCACCCGCTGCGGCGCATGGGCACCGTCGCGCCAGGTCAGCAGCCATTGGCCATTCATGATGCGCATCGGCTCGGCGTCTGGCGACCAGGCACGCAAATCCACCGACCCCGGATACCCCGCCCACGCAGAGGCAGAACACGCCAGCAACAGCGACAACAGCAGCAGACGAAGAGCAGCCACGGAGGCCTCGCAGCGTGGGGGATGTAGAGGGAATGCACGCTACGCAAAAGCGTGAATGGAGGCAAATTGATAGCAGCGTGTTAGGCACGGATTATTGTAGGAGCGACCTTGGTCGCGAACCCTGCAAACACCATTCGCGACCGGCATTTGCAGGGTTCGCCAGCAAGCTGGCTCCTACAAAACAGATCGCGCTTTTGGCTAGCTACCCCGCTGCTGCAACCACGCGTCAGAAACTCTTCCTCACTCAATGGTTGGCTGAAAAAGAAGCCCTGACCCAACGCGCAATCGAGCCCGCGCAGGCTCTCGAACTGTGCGGAGTTTTCGATGCCTTCGGCCACGCATTCCAGGCCGAGGTTGCGGGCGATCATCAGGATGGTTTCGACCAGCATCATTCCGCTGGCATCGTCGGGCAGGTCGTTGACGAAGCTGCGGTCCACTTTCAGTCGGTCCAGCGGCAACCGTTTGAGGTAGGTGAGCGAGGAATAGCCGGTGCCGAAGTCGTCGATGGCGAAGCGCACGCCGAGCGCTTTCAACGCCTGCATGGCGGCGATGCATTGGTCGACGTCTTCGAGCAGCACGCCTTCGGTAATTTCCAGCTCCAGCACGCTGGCGGGCAGGTCGTAGCGATTGAGGCAGTCGGCCACGCGTTGCACCACGTCGAACTGACGCAGTTCATGGGGGCTGAGGTTGACGGCCAGCACCAGCTCCGGCAATCGCCAGTGCCAACGCGCGAGCGCGGCGCACGCTTCATCAAGTACCCAGGCGCCGATGTCCAGAATCAGTCCGGTTTCTTCGGCCAGGGGAATGAACTGCGCGGGCGGAATTTCGCCGCGTTCGGGATGAGTCCAGCGCAGCAGGACTTCGGCGCCCACCACCTTGCCGGTCTTCAGGTCCAGCTGCGGCTGAAACGCCAGGTGCAGTTGGTCGCGGGCAATCGCTTGGCGCAGTTCGCCTTGCAGTTGCAGGCGCTGGTCGATGGCCGCCTGCATGGCCGGGGCAAAGAAGTGCAGCGCGTTGCGTCCGCCGCGCTTGGCGCGGTACATGGCGGTGTCGGCCTGTTTCAGCACATCGGCGGCGCCCTGGTCGCCCACCGGGTGCAGGGCAATGCCGATGCTGGCGCTGATGGACAGTTCGTGGCCGTCGATGTGGTAGCTGCCGAGCAAGCTTTGCAGCAGCTTTTCGCCGACGTCGGCCGCGTGTTCGCCGGCGATTTCCGGGTTGTCGCCGATGCTTTCCAGCAGCACCACAAACTCGTCGCCGCCCAGGCGCGCCAGGGTGTCTTCGGCGCGCAGGCAGCCGGCCAGGCCGCGTGGTGACTTCGCGCAGCAGCGCATCGCCGACCGGGTGACCAAGGCTGTCGTTGACGGTTTTAAAGTGGTCGAGGTCGATAAACAGCAGCGCGCCAAACGAGCTGTCGCGAATCTCGCGGGTCATGGCGTGTTGCAGACGGTCGAGCAGCAAGCGGCGGTTGGGCAAGCCGGTCAGCTCGTCGCTGTATGCCAAGCGTTCGATTTCCCGCTGATAACGCTGGCGTTCGGAAATATCGGTGACGCTGGCACGTATCAGTTTCTGCTCGCCGGGCATGCGCACCAAGCGCACCTCGCATGGCAATTGGCGCCCGGCGCTGTCGCGGTGCAACCACTCGAATACCGGCGCCGCGCCTTCCAGCGCTGCCGTGGTGTAGCCATTGCCCGCTTGTACCGATAGGCGCCCATCGGCCTGGCGGGCCGGGCTCAGTTCTACGGGACGACGGCCAATCAACTCGTTGCGGCTGAGCTTGAACAGGCGCTCGGCGTTTTCGTTTACATCAACCAGGCCGCCGTCTTCGGTGAACAGCAAGATGGCTTCCGGCGCGTGCTCAACCAATGTGCGGTAGCGGGCTTCGGCTTCGTAGCGGGCGGTGATGTCTTCAATCAGCGCCAGGCAGGCTTCCAGTTGCCCTTGTGGATCACGCACCGCACGCAGGCTCAGGCGGGTGTAAATCACGCTGCCGTCTTCACGCAGGAAGCGTTTTTCCAATTCGTAATCGTCGCGCTCGCCCAGGGCCACGCTTTCGAACAGCGGTTGCTCGATAAGCAAATCGTCGCTGTGGGTGATTTGCGCCCAACCTGCAGTTGCGCAGGTAATCGCGCCCGCGCCCGAGTATCTGGCAAAGCTTGCTGTTGACCTCCAGCCACATGCCTTGCGGGCTGATCATGGCCATGCCGATCAGCGGCGCTTCGAAGAACAGGCGCAGCCATTCGTCCCGTTCGCGCAGCTGTTGTTCGGTGAGCTTGCGGGCGGAGATGTCCTGAATGGCGCCATAGATGCGGATCACCTGGCCTTCGTCCATTTCCGCCAGGCCCATCACGCGCAAGAACCGCGAGTTTCCTTTGGCGGTTATCAGCCGCACTTCCACATCGAACGATCGGCCATCGCTGAGGGTGTCGGCGACTGTGCGCCGCGCGATCGCCTGGCCTTCTTTGTCGAGGTAGCTGATGGCTTGGTCGAAGTTCGGCGTGGCGCCGGTGGGGTCGAGTTCATAGAGGCGAAAGCAGCCTTCGCTCCAGAACATGTCCAGGCCCGGCACTTCGAGCACCCAGCCGCCGATGTCGGCGATGGCTTCGGTTTGCGACAGCAGATGGGTTTGGCGCAGCAGTTCTTCGCGGCGTGCCGACACCTCGCTGGCCAGGCGCTCGCGCGAGGTCACGTCGTTTTGCAGGGAGATGTAATGGCTGATGCCCTGGTCGTCGCGCAACGGCGACAGGGTGATTTCGTTCCAAAACAGCGTGCCGTTTTTGCGGTAGTTGCGCAGCGTCACCTGCGTGGCCTCGCCGCGTTGCAGCGCAGCGCGCACGCGGTGAAGGTCGGCCTGATTACGGTCTGTGCCTTGCAGGAACCGGCAGTTTTGTCCTAACGCTTCACTGCTGCTGTAGCCGGTGATGCGCTCGAACATGGGGTTGCAGTAGATCATCGGAAAATCGGGTTGGCGCGCATCGGCGATGGTGATGCCCAACGGGCTGGCTTCCAGTGCCAGGTTGGCCAGGGCCAGTTGCTGCTGCATATGGGCGCTGCGGCTGAGGGCCAGGCGCAAGTCGCTCAGGCTGCGGCCGATCAACAAGGTGGCGACCATCAACAGCAGCACGCTCAGATGCACTCGGTGAGCGGCGCGTTCAACAGGGCGGCGGGAACGGGGCGCTCTTGCAGCAGCGGCAGGGCGAGCACCACCAAGCTGCTCATGATCGCGCCGCACAAAGCGCCGGGATAACCCCAGAGCATGGCCAGGCTGAGCATCACCACGCCGAGCAAAGGCAGTTGCAGGGGAGTCGGCAAAATCGTCGAGCAGTAACGGCAAGCCGAACATCAGACTCACCAGCAGCCACCAGGGCGGCGACCGGCGCAGCGGTTCGGCCAGCAGTTCCACGCGGTGATCGCTGCCCGTGCCGAACGGCGCCACCCAGCCGAGCCGGCGCAGGTACAGCGTGAGGTAACTGAGCATTGGCGTGACGATAACCAGCGTGCTGAAGCTGTCGGCCAGCCACATGTTCAGGCTGTCCATCGCCCAGTCGGTTTTCGGCGCGTGGAAGCAGACAAACAAGGCCGCCTGTTTGAGCAGCGCAAGCAGTGACACCGGCACCAGAACGCCCAGCAGCAAATAGCGAATGACATGACTGAGGTCGGGCAAGGCGAAATCGAAGGGGCGCCGGCTCAGCAACCACCAGCCGCAGGCGACGGCGAGCACCTCGGGCAGACCAAACACCGGCCCCCATTGCCACGCCACGCCCCACAGCGGCGCACTGACGGCGGAGTTGATGTAAACCGCCAGCAGCACCCGCGGGCCCCACCAGTAGGTGAACGCCAGGCCAAGGGCAAACGGCAGATACCAAAGCGCCAAACCCGGGGTGAATTGGGTCGAGAGCGAACACCAGGTCGCCAGGTGTAACAGTGGCAGCGGCAGCCACCAGGTCCACTTCGGGGGATGATTGAAAACAGCCGGCATGCGGACCTCGGGACAAGACGCTGCCATAGCATAGAACAGCGCCACGAAAGGCGTGGTGCTGTTTTGCCAGTACCGCTACGTCCGATAGTCGTGTAGGAGCGACCTTGGTCGCGAACCGTGCGCACGGAGGTCTGGCCGCCGTGGTTTGCAGGGTTCGCCAGCAAGCTGGCTCCTACAGGGCAGGCCGCGTCGGTGTTACACCGCGTCGCGCGGCAGCAGCAAACCCAGGGGCAAACACACCCGCGCCTCCAGCCCGCCACCCGAGCGGTTGCGCAGCTCTACGCTGCCGCCGTGCTGGGCGGCGATGCGTTTGACGATGGCCAGGCCCAGGCCGGTGCCTTTGCCGCCACGGGCGCGGTCGCCACGGATGAAGGGGTTGAAGATGTCGCCCAGTTCGGCCGGATCAATACCGTTGCCCCGGTCGAGCACGCTGAGCACCACATACGGCGCGCTGCTATCGCCCGACACATACGCCGCCACTTCCACAGCATTGCCGCCGTGGTGCAGGGCATTTTCGATCAGGTTATTAAGCAATCGCTTCATCGACACCCGACGCAGCGGAAACGGCGGCACGGGCTCAAGGCACAGACGCACGTTTTCTTTGTCGTGGTTGAACGGCGCCACGGCGTCGGCGACCAGATCGGCCAGGTCCACCTCTTCCAGGCGCTCGTCGCGACCGTCGCGGATAAAGGCCAGGAACTGGTCGAGGATGGCGTCCATGTCTTCGATGTCGCGCACCATGTCTTCGACCAGCTCGGTGTCGCTGTTAAGCAACTCCAGGCCCAAACGCAAGCGCGTCAGCGGCGTACGCAAATCGTGGGAAACGCCAGCCAGCATCAGCTCACGCTCGCGGGCGGCTTGCTCCAGGCCATCGGCCATCTGGTTGAAGGCGCTGTAGACCTCGGTCATTTCGCTCGGCGTGTCGCTGATCGGCAAGCGTACGCTTCGGCCCTGCCCCAACTGGCGCGTCGCCGATACCAAGCGTTGCAGCGGCTGGTTGAGTTGACGCACGAAGATCCACGCCGCTGCCGTCGACAGCACGCCGATGGCCAGAAACCAGCCCAGCACGCCCCAGATTTTCTGCCCGCGCAGCGGATGCGGGTACAGCGGCACTTCCACCCACCCATCGCCCAACGCCGGCGCCCGCACCCACAGCGCCGACGGCTGATGAATGCGCAGCCGCACTTCAGTATCCGGCCCCAGCTCCATGCGCATTTGCCGCTGGAAGATGCCGGTGTACGGCCAATGCTGCTCGCCGGGCGGCTCTTCAGCGTCGGAGGTCCAGCGCAGGCCGGCGGCTTTTTCGATAACGGCGCGTTTGTCTTCCTCGGTCGCCCAATAGGCGCGCAGCGTCAGGGCGGCGCCATGGCTGTACTGGCGGTCCACCAGCACGTCCTCGTTCATCATCAGATAAACCAGGGTCAGCGCTTTGGAAAACAGCACCACGACCAACACCAACCACAGGGTGCGGGCGAAGAAGCTTTGGGGGAACCAGACGGGGGTTTTCATGGGGGACTGCGGGTTCCAGACTCATCGAAGAGAGTTAAAGCCTTAACACCGTCATTCCCGCGAAGGCGGGAATCCAGAATTGCGCAGGATAGCGGCGTTCATCTGACGATCACCGCTCCTGCATTCCGCACCGGCGGAATGACGGGTCTCAAACGACTTACTTATTACCATCCGGCACAAACACATAACCCACGCCCCACACGGTCTGGATATACCGTGGCTTGGACGGGTCCGGCTCGATCAACCGGCGCAGGCGGGAAATTTGTACGTCGATGGAACGCTCCAGCGCATCCCACTCGCGGCCGCGAGCCAGGTTCATCAGTTTGTCGCGGGTCAGCGGTTCGCGAGCGTGCTGCACCAAAGCTTTGAGCACGGCGAACTCGCCGGTGGTGAGCATGTGTACTTCTTCGCCGCGTTTGAGTTCGCGGGTGGCGAGGAACAGTTCGTAGTCGCCGAAGGTCACGGTTTCGTCTTCGCTACCCGGCGCGCCAGGAACGGAAACGGTCTGGCGGCGCAGCACAGCTTTGATGCGTGCAAGCAATTCGCGAGGGTTGAAGGGTTTGGCCAAGTAGTCGTCGGCGCCCTGTTCGAGGCCTTGAATTCGGCTGCTCTCATCGCCTTTGGCGGTGAGCATGATGATCGGCATCTGGTTGTTGGCTTCGCGCAAGCGTTTGCAAGCCGAAAGGCCGTCTTCGCCGGGGAGCATCAGGTCCAGAACCAACAGCTGGAAGAGTTCGCGCGAGAGCAGACGGTCCATCTGCTCCACATTTTCCACCGCCCGAACGCGGTAGCCTTGCTCTTCCAGGAAACGTTCCAACAGGCGTCGCAGACCGGGATCGTCATCGACGATCAGGATTTTTCGCCTTCCAGCGGGGCCGTATTGCTCATAGGTGCTCCTTCAAATCGTCGCGCATTATGGCGCAGAGACCGCGCAGCAGTTGCGCACCATTCGTTAGCAGATTTTTCCCGGTTGCAACAAAAGGGCCTGGGTATAATGCCGGCCCTTCACGTTTTCATGTCAGCTCGTCTTATTAAAGTGGGTCTTTTATTAATGGATAGCATCAACAACCGTATCGCCCAGGAACTGGGTGTTCGCCCGCAGCAAGTCGCCGCTGCAGTCGCTTTGCTGGATGAAGGTTCCACGGTTCCCTTTATCGCCCGTTACCGTAAAGAAGTCACCGGCAGCCTTGATGACACCCAACTGCGCAACCTCGAAGAGCGCCTGCGCTACCTGCGCGAACTCGACGAGCGCCGCGCCAGCATCCTGGCCAGCATTGAAGAACAAGGCAAGCTCACCCCGGAGCTGACCCGCGAGATCAACCTCGCCGACACCAAAACCCGCCTCGAAGACCTGTACCTGCCTTATAAGCAGAAGCGCCGCACCAAAGGGCAGATCGCCCTGGAAGCCGGCATCGGCGAGTTGGCCGACGGCCTGTTCAACGACCCAACGCTGACACCTGAAACCGAAGCCGCCCGTTTCGTTGACGCAGAGAAAGGCTTCGCCGATGTAAAAGCCGTGCTCGAAGGTGCCAAGTACATCCTCATGGAGCGCTTCGCCGAAGACGCCAAGCTGCTCGACAAACTGCGCAGCTTCCTCAAGCACGAAGCCATCCTCAGCGCCCGCGTCGTCGCCGGCAAAGAGGAAGAAGGGGCGAAATTCCGCGACTACTTCGAACACGACGAGCCGCTGAAAAGCATGCCGTCGCACCGCGCGCTGGCCATTTTCCGTGGCCGCAACGAAGGCATTTCGAGCTCCGCATTGAAAGTTGGCGACGAGACGCCCGGCGCCCTGCACCCGTGCGAAGGCATGATCGGCGAGCATTTCAGCATTCGTAACGAAAACCGCGCCGCCGACAAATGGCTCGGCGAAGTGGTGCGCTGGACCTGGAAGGTCAAGCTCTACACCCATCTGGAAACCGACCTGCTCGGCGAGCTGCGCGACGGTGCGGAAACCGAGGCGATCAACGTATTCGCCCACAACCTGCACGACCTGCTGTTGGCCGCACCGGCAGGCCCGCGCGCCACCTGGGCCTGGACCCGGGCCTGCGCACCGGCTGCAAAATTGCCGTGGTCGATGCCACCGGCAAGCTGCTGGAATACGCCACCGTGTACCCCCACGTGCCGCAAAAGCAGTGGGACCAGACCTTGGCCATCCTCGGCGCGCTGTGCATCAAACACCGCGTCGACCTGATCTCCATCGGCAACGGCACCGCCAGCCGCGAGAGCGACAAACTGGCCGCCGAACTGATCAAAAAACTGCCCGAGCTGAAAATGACCAAAATCATGGTCAGCGAAGCCGGCGCTTCGGTGTATTCCGCCTCTGAACTGGCCGCCAAAGAATTCCCCGATCTTGACGTCTCGATTCGCGGCGCCGTGTCGATTGCCCGTCGCCTGCAAGACCCGCTGGCCGAGCTGGTGAAAATCGACCCGAAATCCATCGGCGTAGGCCAATACCAGCACGACGTGTCGCAGCTGAAACTGGCGCGCAGCCTCGACGCCGTGGTGGAAGACTGCGTGAACGCCGTGGGCGTGGACGTCAACACCGCCTCGGTGCCGCTGCTGGCGCGTATCTCCGGGCTGAACACTACGCTGGCGCAAAACATCGTTAACCACCGTGATGCCCACGGCGCGTTCAAAACCCGCGATGCGCTGAAAAAGGTGCCGCGCCTCGGCGATAAAACCTTCGAGCAAGCGGCCGGTTTCCTGCGCGTAATGAACGGCGACAACCCGCTCGACGCTTCCGCCGTGCACCCGGAAACGTACCCGCTGGTGGAACGCATTGCCGCCGACACCGGCCGCGATCTGCGCTCGCTGATTGGCGATGCCGGCTTCCTCAAGCGCCTGGACCCGAAGAAGTTCACCGACGAAACCTTTGGTCTGGTGACCGTCAGCGACATTCTTGCCGAGCTCGAAAAGCCGGGCCGTGACCCGCGTCCGGAGTTCAAAACCGCTGAATTCCAAGACGGCGTTGGAAACCCTGCAAGACTTGCAGTTGGGCATGATCCTCGAAGGCGTGGTGACCAACGTCACCAACTTCGGCGCGTTCGTGGACATCGGCGTGCACCAGGACGGTCTGGTGCATATCTCGGCGCTGTCGGAGAAATTCGTCAAAGACCCGCGCGAAGCGGTGAAGGCCGGCGACGTGGTGAAGGTCAAGGTGATGGAAGTGGACATTCCGCGTAACCGCATCGCCTTGTCCATGCGCATGGGCGACACCCCGGGCGAGAAAATCGACGGCCCGCGCGGCGGCGACAAACGTGGCGGCGGCAAGCCTCGCCCGCAGGCGCAACCGACCACACAGCCGGCGCCAAGCAACAACGCCATGGCGTCGCTGTTCGCCAACGCCAAGCAACTACGGAAGTAACACCATGACCCAGCCAGCGGACACACCTTCCAACGCCGAAGAAATCGGCAGCACAAGCGCTTTTGCCCGCTTGCTGGGTTTACACATTCTCAAGGCCGACGGCGGCGAGGCGATCATTCGCCTGAGCATGCACGACGGCCTGCGCAACCTGCACGGCAAGCTGCACGGCGGCGCGCTGTTCTCGTTGATCGACACGGCCATGGGCCAAGCCAGCCACAGCGTGGTTGGCGGGCCGGGCACGGTGACGCTGGAGAGCAAGATCAACTACATCCGCCCAGTAGACGAGGGCGACATCCTCTGCCGCGCGTGGGTGGTGCACGCTGGTCGGCGCACGCAAGTGATCGAAGCCGAGGTGCATCAAGGCGACAAGTTGGTGGCCAAAGCCCAAGCGACGTTCGCCTGCCTGTAAACGCCCCGCTCAACGACCGGCTGATAGCGGCTAGGTGAGTTCCGCCGGCGGTGCGGGTAATCTGTTGCGAAATTGCGTAAACCAGGCGACCACGCCAGTTGTTTCCCATTGCCCTTGCAGACCGTTGATCTAGCCCCCATATAGGGCCGACTGACGCGAAGGAACACAAAATTGAGCGACCTCCTCTCCCGCCGCTTGGCACTGCTCAGCAATCCCGCCCACCTGAATTTGCTTACCCAGTGCCTGCACGGGATCGAGCGCGAATGCTTGCGTGTCGACAGCCAGGGCCAACTCGCCCTGACGCCGCACCCCATCGCGCTGGGCTCGGCGCTCACCCATCCGCAAATCACCACGGACTATTCCGAGTCGCTGCTGGAGTTCATCACCCCGGCTGAAACCGACCCGGCCGTCACGCTGGATGATCTGGAACAGATCCATCGCTTCGCCTACAGCAAGCTCGACAATGAGTACCTGTGGAGCCCGTCGATGCCGTGTCCGCTGCCGGAAGAAGAGGTGATTCCGATTGCCCGCTACGGCAACTCGAACATTGGCCGACTGAAATACGTGTACCGCAAAGGCTTGGCGCTGCGGTACGGCAAGACCATGCAGTGCATCGCCGGCATCCATTACAACTTCTCCCTGCCCGAAGCGCTGTGGCCGGTGCTGCAAGTGGCTGAAGACGACACGCAAAGCCTGCGCGACTACCAGTCAGAGCGTTACATCGCCCTGATCCGTAACTTCCGCCGCTACAGCTGGCTGCTCATGTACCTGTTCGGCGCCTCGCCGGCTCTGGACGCGGGCTTCCTGCGCGGCCGGCCGCACAAGCTCGAGCAGCTGGACGCCGACAGCCTCTACCTGCCTTACGCCACCAGCCTGCGCATGAGCGACCTGGGCTACCAGAGCAGCGCCCAGGCCGGCCTTACTCCGTGCTACAACGACCTGGCCAGCTACACCGACAGCCTGCGCCAGGCGGTGTCGACGCCTTACCCGGCTTATGCCGAAGCGGGCACCAAGAAAGACGGCGAATGGCAGCAGCTGAACACCAACATCCTGCAGATCGAAAACGAGTACTACTCGAACATCCGCCCCAAGCGCGTGACCTACAGCGGCGAGCGTCCGATTCAGGCGTTGATGGCGCGCGGCGTGCAATACGTGGAAGTGCGCTGCCTGGACATCAACCCGTTCCTGCCCATGGGCATCGACCTGACCAGCGCGCGCTTCATCGACGCCTTCGTGCTGTTCTGCGCCCTGCAACACAGCCCGGAATTGGGCGGCGGCGAGTGCAGCGGCTGTACCGACAACTTCCTGACCGTGGTGAAAGAAGGCCGCAAGCCGGGCCTGCAACTGTGCCGCAACGGCCAAACCATCAGCCTGCAAGACTGGGCCAGCGATCTGCTGGACCAGATCGGCCAGATCAGCGTTTTGCTCGACCAAAGCCATGGCAGCGACTTGCATGTTCAGGCGCTTGAAGCCCAGCGCGCGAAAGTTGCCGACCCGGCCCTGACGCCCTCGGCGCAGGTACTGGCGAGCCTCAAGGCCAACAACGAAACGTTTGCGCAGTTCTCGTTCCGCCAGAGCCAGGCCCACGCCGAGTACTTCCGCAGCAAGCCGCTGAGCGATGAACAACGCGCAGCGTTTGAGCAATCGGTGCAGCAGTCGCTGGCCGATCAGGCCGCAACGGAAGCCGAACAGAGCGGTGATTTCGACACGTTCGTGGCCGCTTACCAGGCCAGTATTCTGGCCCTGGCGGTTTAGTCGATACCGTCACAAAAAAAGCCAGCGGGGTAAAAGCCGGGACCGACGGTCAGTCGCTCCTGGCCGGGCACGGCTAGCATTAGCCCAGTTCCCCAACGTGAGTTCACCCATGGCGCCGCCCGAGGCCATTCCCAAGGAAGACGAACCGCAATGGAGCCTGGAAAGCCTGAACAAGGCCTACCAACAGGGCTACATGGCCGGTTTAACTGGCAACCCGATCACCAACCAACCCCACGCCGCCGATGTATTGGCAGCTGCCTGGGAAGCGGGTTGGGATGATGGGGAAGAGCAGTATCAGCTGCTTGTGCAGAAGACGGCCTGACAAATTCAAATGCCTTTCACCCCTCGCCCACTTGTGGGAGAGGGGCCGGGGGTGAGGGGCCGGGCTTTACTCGATCAGCCCTTCTAAAGCCCCTCTCCCGCCCTTCGGGCACCCTCTCCCGCAAGCGGGCGAGGGGAAATTTCACCACCGCGCTCGGCTTTCACCCCTCGCCCACTTGTGGGAGAGGGGCCGGGGGTGAGGGCCGGGCTTTATTCGGTCCGCCCTATCTAAAGCCCCTCTCCCGCCCTTCGGGCACCCTCTCCCGCATGCGGGCGAGGGGAAATTTCACCACCGCGCTCGGCCTTTCTCCCCTCGCCCACTTGCGGGAGAGCGGCATCCGGTATTCGCCTCATCAACGCTCACTTGTAGGAGCCAGCTTGCTGGCGAAAAATCTTCGCCAGCAAGCTGGCTCCTACAAGTGAAACGCGAAATCGGCAATCGCCGAATATGGCCTTACAGCTGCTTCTCAAATATCTGCGAATTACGCTGATAGTTATAAAGCGAAGCCCTCGCCGCTGGCAGGCGCTCTACACCACTTGGCTCAAAGCCGCGCTCGCGAAACCAATGGGCGGTGCGGGTTGTGAGCACGAACAAGGTTTTCAATCCCTGCGCCCGTGCCCGCTCTTCGATGCGTTCGAGCAGTTCGTCGCCGCGTCCGCCATGGCGGTATTCGGGGTTGACCGCCAAGCACGCTAACTCGCCACTGTCCGAATCGGCGATCTGATACAGCGCGGCACAGGCGATGATCAAGCCGTCGCGCTCGACGATGGTGAATTGCTCAATCTCGCGCTCCAGTACCTCGCGCGAACGGCGCACCAGAATGCCCTGCTCTTCCAGCGGGCTGATCAGGTCGATCAGGCCGCCGACGTCTTCAATGCTCGCTTCACGCAGTTGCTCGAACTGCTCCTGGTCAACCAGCGTGCCGCCGCCGTCGCGGGTGAACAGTTCGGTGAGCAGCGAGCCGTCTTCGCTGTAGCTGACGATATGGGCACGCTTCACACCGCCCCGGCACGCTTGAGCCGCCGCATCCAGAAGCTCGGCCTGGTAGCTGTTGCCCAGGCGCTGCAAATGGGTCGGCACTTGCTGCGGGCGCAGTTCACGCACCAGCTTGCCAGCGTCGTCCATCAGGCCTTGTTCATTGCCGAACAGAATGAGTTTGTCGGCGCCCAGGTCGATGGCGGCGCGCATGGCCACGTCTTCGCAGGCGAGGTTGAAAATCTCGCCGGTGGGCGAATAGCCCAGCGGCGACAGCAGCACGATGGAGCGCTCGTCGAGCAAGCGGCCAATGCCTTTGCGGTCGACCCGCCGCACTTCGCCAGTGTGGTGGTAGTCCACGCCTTCAACCACGCCAATAGGCCGCGCCGTGACGAAGTTGCCGCCGGACACGCGCAGGCGCGAGCCCTGCATGGGCGAGGCGGCCATGTCCATCGACAAACGCGCTTCGATGGCGATACGCAGCTGGCCAACGGCGTCGATCACGCATTCCAGCGTGGGGCCGTCGGTGATGCGCATGTCGCGGTGGTAATGCGGGGTCAGGCCTCGGGCTGCCAGGCGCGCTTCAATTTGCGGGCGCGAGCCATGCACCAGCACCAGGCGCACGCCCAGGCTGTGCAGCAACACCAGGTCGTGAACGATGTTGCCGAAGTTAATGTGCGCAACGCCGTCGCCGGGCAGCATGACCACAAAGGTCCGGTCCCGGTGAGCGTTGATATAGGGCGAAGCGTGGCGAAGCCAATTGACGTATTCGGGCATAGCGCGAAGAGCCTTTTATTCGTGATGAGAAAGCCAGTGCAGGTACAGCGGTTCAGTCAGCTTTATCGTCGGAATCGGGGCTGCAACACGCGGGTGCTCCTTGTCATTGGGGTAACGGGGCGGTGGGGGTCAGGCAGTAATGCTGGATCAGTTCGCGCAGCACTTTCACGGTGGGCTGCAAACGTGACAATTCCAAGAATTCGCCCGGCTGGTGCGCACAACTGATGTCGCCGGGGCCGAGCACAATGGTCTCGCAACCAAGTTGCTGAAGATAAGGTGCTTCGGTGCCGAATGCCACTGCCTCGGCGCGATGCCCGGTCAGCCGCTCAGCCACGCGCACCAGCTCGGCATCGGCGGCTTGTTCGAAGGCCGGCACGTGGGGAAACAATGGGGCGAAGTCGATTTTCACCTGATGGCGCTCGGCAATCGGTTGCAGCTTCTCGCGAATGGCAGCGCGCAGGTGTTCGGCATCCATGCCCGGCAACGGCCGCAGGTCGAACTCCAATGAGCATTGGCCGCAGATACGGTTGGGGTTGTCGCCGCCATGGATGCAGCCGAAATTCAGGGTCGGCTGCGGCACGCTGAATTGCTCGTTGCGGTACAGCCGTTGCCACTTCTGGCGCAGCGTCATCAGCTCGGCCATGGTCGCGTGCATGGCTTCAAGGGCACTGTGGCCCAGGCTTGGGTCGGAGGAGTGGCCGCTCTGGCCGAGAATATCGATGCGCTCCATCATCACGCCCTTGTGCAAGCGAATCGGCCGCAGCCCTGTCGGCTCGCCAATCACCGCCGCCCGCCCGAGCGGCTGGCCAGCAGCGGCCAAGGCACGGGCGCCGGCCATGGAGCTTTCTTCATCGCAGGTGGCCAGCACCAGCAATGGCTGCTTGAACGGGTGGGCGAGTAGCGGCAGCACCGCTTCGATGACCAGCGCGAAAAAACTCTTCATGTCGCACACGCCCAGGCCGACCCAGGTGCCGTCCACCTCCGTGAGCTTCAGCGGATCACTTTTCCACAGCGCTTCGTCGAACGGCACGGTATCGCTGTGCCCGGCCAGCACCAGGCCGCCAGGGCCGGTACCGAAGCTGGCGAGCAGGTTGAATTTGCCGGGAGAGACTTGCTGCACGTCGCAGCGAAAGCCGAGGTCGCCCAGCCAGGTGCTGAGCAGATCGATCACCGCCTTGTTCGACAGGTCCAGGCTCGGCTGCGTACAGCTCACCGAAGGCGCGGCGATCAGCGCGGCGAATTGCTCTTTTAAAGTCGGTAATGGCATGCCGGGTCTCCAAAGCGAGGCCCATCATAGGGCTATAACAGCGACGGAATAAACTGTGGGAGCGGCTTGAGCCGCGATTGGCCGGGCCTGAAACCGAAGTTTCCAGGCATCGCGGCTAAAGCCGCTCCCACAGTGCGGTACACTGCGCGCTCTCTTAAGCTCACCGCGTTTGGATTCCCCGGCCATGCAGAAAGAAACCGAAATCAAACTCCGCGTCAGCCGCGAAACCCTCACTGCCCTGCGCGACCACCCGCTGCTGAAAAAGCGCAACAAAGCCGGTTGGGAGCAGCGCGAACTGTTGAATCAATATTTCGATACCCCCGAGCGCGACCTGGCCAAGGCCCGCATCGCCCTGCGCATTCGCCGTGATGGCGATCAATTTATTCAGACCCTGAAAACCCGTGGCCAAAGCGTGGCCGGTTTGTCTGAGCGCAACGAGTACGACTGGTACCTGACCAAACCCAAGCTCGACCTGAAAAAACTCGACGACAGCTGCTGGCCCGCCGCCCTGGCTGAGCTGGACAAGAAGACCCTGCAAGTCATTTTCACCACCGACTTCACCCGTCAACGCGCCGAAATCGCCTGGGGCCGTGGCAAGGCCAAGGTCGTGGTAGAAGCGGCGCTGGACCTCGGCAAAGTAGTCGCCGATGGGCAAGAAGAAGAAATTTGCGAGCTCGAACTCGAGCTGCGCCAGGGCGAGCCGCAAGCGCTTCTGGAACTGGCCGCCGAGCTGGCCGCCGACGTCGCGCTGATGCCATGCGACATCAGCAAAGCCGAACGCGGCTATCGCCTGTTCGATGCCGGCAGCTACTCGCTGAACCTGCCGCAGCCTGAACTGACCGTTGAGCAGCCGCTGGACTCGGCTTTCGCCGCGCTGGCCTGGAACCTGCTGGGCAGCAGCCAGCGCCTGGCTGAGCAATACCGCTTCAACGGCCACTGGCGTTTGCTGGTGGAATGGCTGGAAAACCTGGTGGACCTGCGCGCGCTGCTCAGCAGCCTGGGCCAGGCCGCGCCGCGTACCAGCAGCCATGACCTGCGCGAGCGTCTGGACGCCTTGCTGAACGACTGGCGCCCGCGTGTGGTCGCCGGTTTGAGCGACGATGACGCCCGTCAAGCCGCGCCGGCGCTGTTCCAAGCCGAGCTGCAAGGCACGCGTTGGGGCCAATTCTCGCTCAACACCTCGCTATGGCTGATGACCAACGCCTGGACTGCCGAGCGCAACAACCGTGGCAACCGCCAAGGCGCGGCGCCGCTGGGCAACTGGCTGCCGACCTTATTGGCCGAAGAAGCGCGCAGTCTGCAATTGGGTCGTTACCAGCAACAGCCGGAAGATTTAGCTGAGCAACTGCCGCGTATCGAGCGCATTCAAGTGTGGCTGCGCCTGGCCCGTCAGGTGCTGGTTGAAGTGCCAGAAGTGGACCGCCTGTACGGCGAGCTGAACAAACTGCGCGACCTCGCCCACCGCCCCATCGAAGACGACTGCCTCGATGCGCGCAGCCAGCAAGCGCAGACCGTGCTCACCACCAAAGCGTGGAAAACCCTGCTGCGCGGTTGAAGCCCCCTCCGACATTCTGCCCCCCCACCGCTCTCGACCCGTTCCCCTCGCCCGCTTGCGGGAGAGGGTGCCCGAAGGGCGGGAGAGGGGCTCTTCCCTGCAAATGCCAATAGCGCGCAAAACCTGTGGACTCGGTTTGGCGCCAGCCCACGCATTCGGGCATGCTTGCGACTATTCTTGATCTACTCCGGCACCGCGTTTAACAGGAGTTTGCATGTCTGCCTTCGCTTCTCAGGCCCAGGATCGCACGCTGGATCTCAATGATCTGCTGCGCGAGCTGGTGGCCCAAGGCCGCGTCGGCCAAGACACCGCCGAGCAGTTAATGGCGATTCGCCGCAGCTCCAGCAACACGCAACTGCATCCCCTCGAATTCATTGCCGCGCAGCAAGTCGACGACCTCACCCGCCCCGGCAAAAAGCTCGACCTCGAAAGCTTGACCATCTGGCTGGCCGCCCTCGCTGGCCAGCCGTATTTGCGCATCGACCCGCTGAAGATCAACGTGGCTGCGGTCACGCCGCTGATGTCGTATGCCTTCGCCCAGCGACATAAAATTCTCGCCGTGGCGGCGGATAACGAAGCCGTCACCATCGCCAGTGCCCAGCCGTTTGTGGCCAGTTGGGAAGCCAACCTGACCCACGTGCTCAAGCGCCCGATCAAGCGCGTGGTGGCCAATCCGGCAGATATCCAGCGCTTCACCGTGGAGTTTTTCCGCCTGGCCAAGTCGGTCAGCGGCGCCTCGGCTGTCGACACCAAAAGCACCAACATTGGCAACTTCGAACAATTGCTCAACCTCGGCGCCAGCGATCAGGAGCCGGACGCCAACGACTCGCACATCGTCAATATCGTCGACTGGCTGTTCCAGTACGCCTATCAGCAGCGCGCCAGCGACATTCATATCGAGCCGCGCCGCGAGCAAGGCACCGTGCGCTTTCGCATCGACGGCGTGCTGCACAACGTCTATCAATTTCCGCCCCAGGTCACCATGGCCATCGTCAGCCGCCTGAAAACCCTGGGCCGCATGAACGTGGCAGAAAAACGCAAACCGCAAGACGGCCGGGTGAAGACCAAGACCCCGGACGGCGGCGAAGTGGAGTTGCGCCTGTCGACACTGCCCACCGCGTTTGGCGAAAAGATGGTGATGCGGATTTTCGACCCGGAAGTGCTGCTGAAGAACTTCGACCAACTCGGTTTTTCGCCGGATGACTTGCGCCGCTGGCTGGAAATGACCGGCCAACCCAACGGCATCATCCTGGTCACCGGCCCCACCGGATCGGGCAAAACCACCACGCTGTATACGTCGCTGAAAAAGCTCGCCACCTCCGAAGTGAACCTGTGCACCATCGAAGACCCGATCGAGATGATCGAGCCGGCCTTCAACCAGATGCAGGTGCAGCACAACATCGACCTCACGTTCGCCAGCGGCGTGCGCGCGCTCATGCGGCAAGACCCGGACATCATCATGGTCGGCGAGATTCGCGACCTGGAAACCGCCGAAATGGCCATCCAGGCCGCGCTCACCGGCCACTTGGTGCTGTCCACCTTGCACACCAACGACGCGCCGAGCGCGATTACGCGCTTGCTGGAATTGGGCGTGCCGTATTACCTGCTCAAGGCCACGTTGCTGGGCGTGATGGCACAGCGCCTGGTGCGAACGCTGTGTCCGCACTGCAAAGAGCCGGTCGAGATCAGTGAAGAAGACTGGCAATCACTGACACGCCCGTGGAGCGCGCCGCTACCCACCGGGGCGCACAAGGCCGTCGGTTGTCTGGAATGCCGCGACACCGGCTACCGTGGCCGTGCGGGCGTGTACGAAATCATGCAACTGAGCGACAGCCTGAAACCCTTTATCAGCGCCGACACCGATTTGCTGTCGCTGCGTCGCCAGGCGTTTAAAGAGGGAATGCGCAGTTTGCGTCTCTCCGGCGCACAGAAGGTTGCGGCCGGGCTCACCACCATCGAGGAAGTGTTGCGGGTGACGCCGCAGAGTGAACAAAAGTAAGGTTCGACGCGGAACATCCCCCCCAACAACAAGGATCCGTTATGCAAATCGGCAGTGTGCTTTTCCTTTTCGTCGGCCTCGCGGTCGCCATTCTTTTCATGGGTTTCAAAGTGGTGCCGCAAGGTTTCGAGTGGACGGTGGAGCGCTTTGGTCGCTACACCAACACGCTGCGCCCAGGCCTGAACATTATCGTGCCGGTGATGGACCGCATCGGGCGGCGCATCAACGTGATGGAAAACGTGCTGGATATTCCGCCGCAAGAAGTCATCACCTCCGACAACGCCACCGTACAAATCGATGCCGTGTGCTTCTTCCAGGTGGTGAACACCGCCCAGGCGGCTTACGAGGTCAACAACCTCGAACACGCCATTCGCAACCTGCTGCAAACCAATATCCGCACCGTGCTGGGCTCCATGGAGCTGGACGCCATGCTCGGCCAGCGCGACGTGATCAACGAACGGCTGCTGCGCACCGTTGACGAAGCCACGGCGCCATGGGGCATCAAGATCACGCGCATCGAAATCAAAGACATCAGCCCACCCGCCGACCTTATGGCCGCCATGTCCGGGCAAATGAAAGCCGAGCGGGTAAAGCGCGCGCAAATTCTGGAAGCCGAAGGCCTGCGCGCGGCGGCGATTCTTACTGCCGAAGGGAAAAAACAGGCGCAAATTCTTGAGGCCGAAGGCGAACGTCAGGCGGCGTTTCTGGAGTCTGAAGCGCGGGAGCGTCAGGCCGAAGCGGAAGCGCGGGCCACGCAAGTGGTATCCGAGGCCATCGCCACCGGCAACGTGCAGGCCATCAACTATTTCGTTGCGCAAAAGTACGTCGATGCCTTGGGCAAGCTGGCCTCGGCCAACAACAGCAAGGTGATCCTGATGCCGCTGGAAGCGAGCCAGGTGATCGGCGCGATCGGCGGTATTGGCGAAATCGTCAAAGCCACGTTTGATCAAAACAATAAAAAGGCCTGAGGACGCGCGTCAGATGATGGATTTTCTACAACACCTGTCCTTCTGGGACTGGCTCGCGCTGGGCACCTTGCTGCTGATTCTGGAAGTGTTCGGCGCTGGCGGTTATTTGCTCTGGACGGGCATGGCCGCTGCGGCGGTCGGTGTCATCAGTTACCTGTTCCCGGCCTTGCCGTGGCCGTGGCAATTTCTGCTGTTTGCCGTGCTTTCGCTGGCCACCGCCGTGCTCTGGTGGCAACGGCTGCGTGCCGGCAATAAAACCTCACAGCAATCGGGCTTGAACCAACGCGGCCAGGAATTTCTCGGCCGTACGTTTGCGCTGCATGAGGCCATCGTCGGGGGACGCGGCAAGATCAAAGCAGGCGACACACTGTGGCTAGTCAGCGGGCCCGACTTGCCCGTCGGTACACCGGTGGAAGTAGTCGGCCAGGACGGCGTGGTGCTGAAAATAAAAGGCTGCGGCTGAACGCGCCCTGCGAAGCAATTGGAACTCGCGCGTTGGGCTTGGAGTCGTAACTTCAGGCTCCACACACCCACGCGTTATCAGCCAGTTATCGCAGGAGAACCACCATGCACCGCAAACTCGCTATTGCGTCCTTGTTGCTGATCGTCCCGGTTGCTTCGGCCACGGCCGACACGTTCTGGCGCAATGTGCTGTCATCTGGCGCCACCACCGGCTCGTTTTATCTGACCTCGCGCGACGACCACAAAGTGATCGTTAACGCCCAGGAAGACGCCGGCAGCTACATCGCCAGCAACGGCGCCATCCGTGGCCCGTACCTGGAAGCAGCACTGCAGAAAGTTCGTGCTGAGCACCCAGGCCTGAAAGCCTCGGACGACGAATTGGCCCAGGCCATTCTGACTGCCGAACCGGCAAGCAGCGCGCAGTAAGCTGATAGGGCTGGATTGCCTACCGCGTCCGGTTGCGGACGCGGTGAATATGCGAGCATCGCGCTTCACTTCTATCGACAAGGACCGTTGCCATGGGCAATCCCATCCCGACCCTCAAGGTCATTCTGATCCTGATCATTGCTGTGAACGCCATCTGGTTCACCGACCGTTTGGTGTCACTGATCGGCCTCGACATTTTGACGTACCTGCCGACCGCCGTTTGGCAATTGCTGAGCGCCTTTAGCAGCGGCTTGCTGATCATCTTCAACGTGTTGCTGCTTGGGTTGCTGTCAAGGCTTCAGCTCAAGGACGAGTAAGCCGTTTGGATTGGTTGAGCAACGCGAAGCCCAACATAAGCCACACACAAAAAAGCCCCGACCATGTCGGGGCTTTTTGCATAGCGCGGATCGCTTAAGCGTCAGCGTCGGCGACAGCTTGGTAAGCGCCCGCATCGAGCAGCTTGTCCAATTCGCTCACATCGCTCGGCTGCAGCTTGTAGAACCAAGTGCCGTAGGGGTCGCCATTCACGCTTTCTGGCGCGTCGGCCAGGGCGTCGTTAACGGCGGTGACGGTGCCACTGACCGGCGAGTAGATGTCGGAGGCGGCTTTAACCGATTCCACTACACCGGCTTCTTGGCCTGCGGCCAGTTGCTTGCCGACTTCCGGCAGCTCGACGAATACCACGTCGCCCAGCGCTTCCTGCGCGTGGTCGGAGATGCCCACGGTCACGCTGCCATCGGCTTCAAGGCGGGCCCATTCGTGGCTGGCGGCGTAACGCAGGTCGCTGGGGATATTGCTCATGTCTTGGTCCTCAAGTCGGGAGGCGGAACGTCCGCCTGGAAAATTTAGCAGGTTGTGGCGCGTCGCCGAAACTGGCGTAGCACTGCATCACAACCGATCAGATCAACGCCTTGCCGTGGCGCACGAAATTAGGCCGAACCACCCGCACGGGATACCACTTGCCGCGAATTTCCACCTCGGCTCGTTCGCCAGTGCTCGCCGGAACCCGCGCCAGGGCAATGGATTTCCCCAGCGTAGGCGAAAAGCTGCCGCTGGTGATTTCGCCCTCGCCAACGCCTTCGACCCGCACCACTTGATGAGCACGTAACACGCCACGTTCTTCAAGCACCAGGCCCACCAGTTTGGGCTGGTCGCCGGCGTCGCGCTGGGCTTGCAACGCCTCACGGCCGACGAACTGGCGAGTGGTCGGTTCCCAGGCGATGGTCCAGGCCATGTTGGCGGCCAGGGGCGAAACGCTTTCGTCCATGTCCTGACCATAGAGATTCATGCCCGCTTCCAGGCGCAGCGTGTCCCGTGCACCCAAGCCAATCGGGGCGATGCCGGCGCCGACCAGTTCGTTGAAGAAGCTCGACGCGTCCTCGACCGGCAACACAATTTCCAGGCCGTCTTCACCGGTATAGCCGGTGCGCGCGATAAACCATTCGCCATCGGCGAAGCCCTGGAACGGTTTGAGGTCGGCAATCAACGTGGCGCGGCTGGAAGACACCAGCTCCGCCACCTTGGCGCGGGCGTGGGGGCCTTGAATCGCCAACATCGCCAGTTCGCTGCGCTCGTTGAGCTGCACGTCGAAGCCAGCGGTTTGCGCTTGCATCCAGGCGATGTCTTTGTCGCGGGTGGCGGCGTTGACCACCACGCGGTAGCCGTCAGCGGTGAGGTAGACGATCAGGTCGTCGATCACGCCGCCCTCATGGTTGAGCATGGCGCTGTAGAGGGCTTTACCGAGGTCTTGCAGGCGCTCGACATCGTTGGCCAGCAAGTGCTGAAGATAGGCCTTGGCCTGGGCGCCGCTGACGTCGACCACCGTCATGTGCGACACATCGAAGACGCCGCAGTCGCGACGCACTTCATGGTGCTCCTCAACTTGCGAGCCGTAGTGCAGTGGCATATCCCAACCACCGAAATCGACCATCTTGGCACCCAATGCAAGGTGCAGATCATAGAGGGGCGTGCGCTGTCCCATGGGTTTCTCCTTCCGGGCTTGGCGAAGGTGCGGGCGAAGCGTGAAACGCGGCTGGGCCTACGGAAACAGGCACTTGCACGAGGTTTCAACACGACGGTCTGGATGACGTCCTACACCGAATGGCGCGCATTGTAGCCGCAAGACTCCCGCCTGCACACACGCCTTACAGACCAGGCGTTCAATGCCCGAAGCGTCGCGCCGAACGACGGATCAGGCCGATCACGGGCAGCAGGCCGACCAGTACCAGCGTCAGCGCCGGCAATGCGGCACGCGCCCATTCGCCCTCGCTGGTCATCTCGAAAATACGCACGGCGAGGGTGTCCCAGCCGAACGGGCGCATCAGCAAGGTGGCGGGCATTTCTTTCAACACATCGACAAATACCAATAGCGCCGCGCTCAGCGCACCCGGCACCAGCAGCGGCAGGTAAACGCGGAAGAACAATCCATAACCGGACACGCCCAGGCTGCGAGACGCTTCTGGCAGCGACGGACGAATGCGCGCCAGTGCGCCTTCGAGCGGCCCGTACGCCACGGTAATAAAGCGGATGAGATAGGCCAGTACCAGCGCCGACAAACTGCCCAAAAGCAACGGTTTACCGGCACCGCCCAGCCAGGCCGACAACGGCACCACCCACGCGCGGTCCAGGTAGCTGAACACCAGCATGATCGACACGGCGAGCACCGAGCCGGGCAAGGCGTAACCGAGATTGGCCAGGCTCACGGCGCTGCGGATCGGCCGCGTCGGCACCAGGCGGCGGGCAAACACCAGCAGCATCGCCACCGCAACCGTCACCGCCGCAGCGATGGCGCCCAAGTAGAGCGTGTGGAGAATCAGGCCGATGTAGCGCTCGTCGAGGTCGAAGCGCCCGCGCTGCCAGCACCACACCATCAACTGCAACAGCGGCACCACAAACGCGCAGGCGAATACCACGCCACACCAACTGCTGGCCGCCAAGGCTTTCCAGCCGCGCAGGTGATAAAGCGCATACCCGCGCGGCCGTTCACTGGCCGGACGGCTAGCGCCCCGGGCGCGGCGTTCGCCGTACACCACCAGCATTACCGCCAGTAGCAACAGGCTGGCGAGCTGCGTCGCGCTGGCCAGGCTGTAAAAGCCGTACCAGGTTTTGTAGATGGCGGTGGTGAAGGTGTCGAAATTGAACACCGACACGGCGCCGAAATCCGCCAGGGTTTCCATCAACGCCAAGGCGATGCCTGCGCCAATGGCCGGCCGCGCCACAGGCATCGCCACCCGCCAGAACGCTTGCCACGGCGTTTGCCCGAGGATGCGCGCGGCCTCCATCAGCCCTTTGCCCTGAGCCAGAAACGCGCTGCGCGCGAGCAGGTAAACATAGGGGTAGAAAACCAGCACCAGCACCACAATCACGCCACCGGTGGAGCGCACCCGCGGCAAGCGCACACCTGTGCCGAACCACTCGCGCAACAGCGTTTGCAGCGGCCCGGCGAAATCCAGCAAGCCGACGAACACAAAGGCCAGGACGTAAGCGGGAATGGCAAACGGTAGCATCAGCGCCCAGTCGAGCCAGCGCCGACCGGGGAACTCACACAGGCTGGTGAGCCAGGCCAGACTCACGCCGAGCAGCGTGACGCCAACGCCAACGCCGATGACCAGCACCAGCGTGTTGCCGAGCAGGCGTGGCATCTGGGTATCCCAGAGGTGGGCCCAGATTTCGTGGTCAATGGTTTGCCAGGAGAGCAGCAGAACGGAGAGCGGCAACAACACCAGCGCGGCGATGGCGAAAGAGATGAGGTACCAGCGACGTTGGTGAACCACGGGTGAGCCTGGTTGGAATGGAGTAAGGGCGCAACTATACGTTTGCAGGGATCGCGGCTAAAGCCGCTCCTACAGACGACGCAAACCCTGTAGGAGCGGCTTTAGCCGCGATGCTGTTAATACCAGCCAGCGCGGTCCATCAACTTAATGGCTTCGGCCTGGCGCTTTCCCGCGACCTCAACTGGAATGGTATCGGCCTTGAACGCTCCCCAACTCGCCACTTCATCCGACGGTTTCACGCTGGGATTGGCCGGGTATTCCTGGTTCACACCGGCAAAAATCGCCTGCGCTTCGGGGCCGTCATCCACTCAACCAGCGCCTTGGCGGCAGCCGGGTGCGGCGCGTGCTGGGTCAGGCCAATGCCGGACAAATTGACGTGCACGCCACGGTCGCCCTGGTTCGGCCAGAACAGCTTCACGGCCAGACTCGGGTCTTGCTTGTGCAGGCGGCCGTAGTAGTAGGTGTTGACGATGCCGACATCGCACTGCCCGGCATTGATGGCTTGCAGCACGGCGATGTCATCGGAGAACACGTCGGTGGACAGGTTGTTCACCCAGCCCTTGAGAATCTCTTCGGTTTTGGCCGCGCCATGGGTTTCGATCAGCGTGGCGGTCAGCGATTGGTTGTAGACCTTTTTCGCCGTGCGCAGGCACAAACGCCCTTCCCACTCTTTGCCCGCCAGCGCTTCGTAGGTGGAAAGCTCTTCGGGCTTCACCCGGTCGGTGGCGTAGGCGATGGTGCGCGCGCGCAGCGACAGGCCGGTCCAGCTGTCGGTGGAAGAACGATATTGGCTGGGAATATTGGCGTCGATAACCGGCGAGTCGAAGGGCTGCAAAATGCCCATATTCTCGGCTTGCCAGAGGTTGCCGGCGTCGACAGTGAGCAGCAGGTCGGCGGTTGCGTTGCTCCCTTCGGCCTTGATGCGCTGCATCAGCGGCGCTTCCTTGTCGGTGATGAACTTGACCTTCACACCGGTTTTGGCGGTGTACGCGTCGAAGACCGGTTTGATCAGTTCATCGATACGGGAGGAATACACCACCACTTCGTCGGCGGCTTGCGCGGTCGCTGCGGCCATCAGTACCAGCAGGGAAAAACAGGTGCGGCGAATCTGCACGGACAACGTCCTCGTAAAAACCAGAAGGTCGCAAATGATAGTTAACCTCAGTTGGCGACCGGCGATCGACGTGTGTCGGAATGTTGCGATGCGCCGCTCAGCCGCCTCAAGCCTTGGCTAACGCCGGAAGGTCACCCGACAAGCCCAGCGCCTGGCGCACGAACAGCGCTTTGCCTTCGGCTAAGCCGTCCACCAGATTCAAGCCGCTATTGCGCAGCCAGCGCAGGGGCAGCGGATCGGCTTGGAACAAGCGCTGGAAGCCTTCCATTGCCGCCATCATCGCCAGGTTATGCGGCATGCGCCGGCGCTCGAAACGGCTGAGCACGCGCGTGTCCGCCAGGCTTTCGCCACGCTCAACCGCATGCAGCAGCACTTCGGCCAGCACGGCGGCGTCGAGAAAGCCGAGGTTGACGCCCTGTCCCGCCAGCGGGTGGATCGTGTGCGCGGCATCGCCGATCAGCGCCAAGCCGGGCTCCACGTATCGCTTGGCGTGACGCTGGCGCAGCGGAATGCACAGACGCGGATCAACTTCCAGCACCTCGCCCAAGCGCCATTCGAAGGCTTTGCCAAGTTCAGTTCGGAAGGCTTCGTCGTCCAACGCCATCAAGCGTTCGGCTTGTGCCGGCGTGGTCGACCAGACGATGGAGCACCACTCCTCAGCCGCGCCGTCACGGGCCAGCGGCAAGAAGGCCAACGGGCCGTCATCGGTGAAGCGTTGCCAGGCGGTGCGTTGGTGCGGCTGGCTGCAGCGCACGCTGGTGACGATGGCATGGTGCAGGTAATTCCATTCTCGGGTGGCGCAACCGGCCAGCCGCCGTACCGCCGAATTGGCGCCGTCAGCAGCGATAACCAGCGGCGTGCGCACCGTGCGTCCGTCGGCCAGGGTGAGCAGCCAATCGTCGCCGGAATGGCGCAGTTGTTCGAGGCGGGCATCGGCCAGCAAGCCAATATCGGCATCGTGCAGGCACTCAAGCAACGCATCCTGAATCACGCGGTTTTCGACGATATGGCCAAGCACGTCGGCGTGCACGCTGGCTGCGGAGAAATGGATCTGGCCCGTTCCGGAACCGTCCCACACCTGCATGTCACCGTAAGGGCTGCTGCGCCGGGCTTCGATCCCGGACCAGGCGCCGACGCGCTCAAGAATGCGCTGGCTGGCCATGGACAACGCGCTGACGCGAGGCTCGAACGCGGCGGTGTGGTCGAAAGGCTTAACGCTCAGGGGACTGCCATCGATCAACAGAATATCCAGACCGCTATGTTGCAGCGCCAAACCCAGCGCACTGCCGACCATACCGGCCCCGACTATTACCAAATCTGCTCGCATTTCCATGCTGTGGGCCTATGCGTGGGCGGCTATTGGCCGCCAGAAAAAAGAGTCAACCGTTGCTGCGAGTGCCAATGCCCATGGCTTGCCGGGCAAACCAACGCTTGGCGGGCGGCAGCATGTCGAGGCCCAACAGGCCCAGATTGCGGCCGGTGGCCAGCAGCGGTTCGGCGGTACTGAACAGGCGCGTAACGCGGTCGGAAAAGCCGACGGTCAGGCTTTGGTCCAGTTGCTGCCGGGTGTAGTACTGCTGCAACGAGGCGAAGTCGCCCGGTATTGACGGCCCGGCGAGCAGCACCTCAGCCAGTGCTTGTACGTCACGCAACGCCAGGTTGTAACCCTGACCGGCGATGGGGTGCAGGCTGTGCGCGGCGTTGCCAAGAATGACCAGATGCGGGCGCACTTGTTCCTGCGCTTCGACCAGCGCCAACGGGTAAACATGCCGCGCACCGACTTTACGCAACGCGCCGAGTCGGTAGCCAAAGGTGGTTTGCAGCTCGGCGAGAAACGCCCGGTCGTCCAGAGCCAACAAGCGCTGAGCATCGTCGCCAGGGCGGGTCCAGACCAGGGCGCTGCGGTTGTCCGAAAGCGGCAGCAAGGCCATGGGGCCTTCGTCGGTGAAACGCTCGAACGCCTGACCGCCATGGGGCTGGCTGATGCTGACGTTGGCGATCAGCGCGTTTTGCTCATAGTTGGTGGTTTTGACGGTGATGCCCAACTGCTCGCGCAAGCGGGAACGGCCGCCGTCGGCCAGCACGGCGAGGTCGCAGTCCAATAAGGTGTCATCGTTCAGGGTCAGGCGATAACCGCTGCGGCCTTCTTCGAGATCAACCGCTTGCATGGCCACCACTTCGGCCGGGCAGCGCCAGCTCACCACATCTGGATCCAGCGCTTGCCAGAGGCAATGGCCGAGCCAGGCGTTTTCCGCCACATAACCCAGCGCCGGAACACCCTCTTCTTCCGCGCTCAATCGTGCGGCGGCGAAGCGCCCGCGGTCGGAGACGTGAATGTGCCGGATGGCCTCGGCGCGTTCGGCCACTTTCGGCCAGATGCCGAGGCGTTGGTAGATTTGCTGGGTGCCGTAGGACAACGCCGTAGAACGGGCGTCGTAACTCGGTTGATAGGTGTCGCCGGGGGCGAACGGCTCGATCAGCACAATGGACCACCCGCGCGCCTTGGCGCCGGCTTGCAGGGCCAGCGCCAGGCTGGCGCCCACCAGGCCGCCACCGATTATTGCGAGTTGGGCGCGGCCGCCAGTCATCGACGCGCTCACGCCGCCTGCACGCGAGCAGCGGCCATCAAGGCTTCGATTTCGGCCACAGTTTTCGGCGCGTCTTTGGTGATAATTTCGCAGCCGGTTTTGGTCACCACCACGTCGTCTTCAATGCGCACGCCAATGCCGCGCCATTTCTTGGCCACGTTCTGGTTGTCCACGGCGATATAAATGCCCGGCTCAACGGTCAGCGCCATGCCGGGCTCCAGCACGCGCCATTCGCCGCCGACTTTGTAATCGCCGACGTCGTGAACGTCCATGCCCAGCCAGTGGCCGGCGCGGTGCATATAGAAAGGTTTGTAGGCTTCGCTGGCGATCAGCTCATCAACATCGCCTTCCAGCAGACCGAGTTCGACCAAGCCGGCAGTGATGACCCGCACGGTCGCTTCGTGGGCTTCGTTCCAATGCTTGTCGGGGCCGATGGCGGCGAAGGCCGCTTCCTGAGATTTCAGCACCAACTCGTAGATGGCTTTCTGTTCGGGGGAGAACTTGCCGCTCACCGGGAAGGTGCGTGTGATATCGCTGGCGTAGCAGTCGATTTCGCAGCCGGCATCAATCAGCACCAGATCGCCGTCTTTCAGCGGCGCGTCGTTTTCGCGGTAGTGCAGGATGCAGGCGTTGCGGCCAGCGGCAACGATGGAGCCGTACGCGGGCATTTTCGCGCCGCCTTTGCGGAATTCGTAATCCAGCTCGGCTTCAAGGTGGTACTCGCTCAAGCCGGCGCGGCTGGCCTGCATGGCGCGGATGTGCGCGCGGGACGAGATTTGCGCGGCTTCGCGCATCACCTTCACTTCGTTGGCGGACTTGTACAAACGCATGTCGTGCAGCAGATGGGTCAGGGCCACGAATTCGTTTGGCGGCTGAGCGCCCTGGCGGGCTTTGGAGCGGATCACGTTGATCCACTCCATCAGGTGCCGGTCGAATTCCTGGTTGGTGCCCATGGCGTAATACACGCGATCACGGCCTTCGATCAGCCCGGGCAGAATTTCGTCGATGTCACCGATGGGGAACGCATCGTCTGCGCCATAAGCGCTGATGGCGCCGTCCTGCCCGGCACGCAAGCCGTCCCACAATTCGCGCTCAGGATCGCGCTCGCGGCAGAACAACACGTACTCGCCGTGTTCGCGGCCGGGGATCAGGGCAATCACCGCTTCCGGTTCAGGGAAGCCGCTGAGGTATTGGAAGTCGCTGTCCTGACGGTACACATGCTCGACATCGCGATTGCGGATGTACACCGGCGCGGCCGGCAGAATGGCGATGCTGTTGGGTTCCATCTGCGCCATCAGCGCCTTGCGCCGACGAGCGTATTCCGACTTGGGGATGCTGATCATGGACGGACTCATCTGGTCAAAAGTCTGGGACGAAAATCAGTGCAGCGACGGTTTTGCAGCGGCGGGCGCAGCAGGGTTTCACGCATTCGGTGAACAGCAGCAAAGGCGCAACGCGCAGGTATTCCATCACTTCCATATAGTCGTTTTCGCCGTCTTCGGACTCTTCCAGCGCTTCTTGCACCTGGGCGATGGCGGCGAGGTCTTGCAGCACTTCCATGGCTTCGCTGCTCAGCGCGGCATCACGTGCGGTCAGGCCGAAACCAGCGAGAAAGCCTTGGCACCACTGGCCCATGGCGGCGGCACGTTCGGCCAGCGGCGCGTCGTCGGAGGGCAGCAGCAGAACCACGGCGATGTCTTCGCCAGTGAGCTCGGCTTTGACCATTTCCTGCAAACCGATCAGCGCGGCCTTGATGTTGTCTTGCGGCTCGGCGGTGAACAGGTCGGCAGCATCGACCAGCCAGGCGTCCGTTTCGAAGCCGGCACCGGCGCAGCTGCGACCGAGCAACAGGCCATGCAATTCGGCAGGCGAAACAGGTTGACCGCTGCTGGCAAGCAGGGTGGCGAAAGCGCTATACGGGGAATTTTGAGTGGGCATTGGCAACTAGGCGCCAGAGGGCGCAATGACTAGAATGGAGGCCTTGTATCCTAGCACCGGCAAGCGCGCCAAAACCATTGGCGGCTATCAACAGGTTTGTACCAACGTCGGCGCCTTCCGATATAGTTTCGCCGCTTCGACACTCCACCCCATGCATCACACACGCCCTAGCGAGAGCCCATGGAAGACGCCGATCTGCACGCGCTGACCATCAAGCTGGAACTGCTTATTCAACGCGTCGAGCAGCTCAAAGCGGACAACCGCGCCTTACGCGCAAGCGAGCAGGCGTGGCGCGAAGAGCGCGCCCATCTGATCGAAAAGAACGAAATGGCCCGGCATAAGGTCGAATCGATGATTTCGCGCCTCAAAGCCCTGGAGCAGGACTAATGACCTCGAACACCGTTACCGTTCACATCCTCGACAAAGACTATTGCATCGCCTGCCCGGCGGACGAACGCGCCAACCTTGAGAGCGCCGCGCGCTACCTGGACGGCAAGATGCGTGAGATCCGCAGCGGCGGCAAAGTCATCGGCGCCGACCGCGTTGCCGTCATGGCCGCACTCAACATTACCCACGACCTGCTGCATAAACAGCAGCGCCTTGATCAGGACGTCAGCTCCACCCGCGCCCACGTGCGTGACTTGCTCGAGCGAGTCGACGGCGCCCTGGCCACCGATCAGGACAGCAGCCATAGCTGATTGCAGAGCGGCGGATTGGGGTATACTGGCCGCCGCTCCCTGGAGTGTGCGCCAGTCGGTGATGTCCCTGAGCCGATACGCACAAACCCGGGGGTTGCAAGTTGGAGCCGGTGTGCATGTCCGCCTGACGGAAAGCCTTAACGCTCCCTGCAACCTCCACCTTGAACTTTCGGGTTCAAGGGCTAAACCGACAGCGGCACGCCGGGGGGTCTTATTTTTTAGCGTTGTGCTCACGCCCTTGAGCCACGCCGCTTCTACCGGTTCGCGCCTGCGTACCGCAGCCAGCATCCCATGCTGAGCGCCGCTTCTCTTTCCCGTCCGCAACTTCGTCGCTTACTGCGCAAAACTCGTCGCGCCCTCAGCGCCAGCGCTCAACGCGCCGCCAGCGAAAATCTTTATCGCCAGTTGGCTCAGCATCGGTTGTTTCGTCGCGCGCGGCATATCGCCTTGTACTTGCCGGCCGACGGCGAAATTGATCCACGGCCGTTAATGCGCGCCGCACAACGGCGCGGCAAAGCCACGTACTTGCCCGTTCTCAGTGCATGGCCGCGAACCAAAATGGTGTTTCAACGGGTGCGCCCGAATGAGCGTTTGCGCCCCAATCGTTTCCGCATCGCCGAGCCTACGGCCAACCGAAATCGCCAACGCCAGCTGTGGGCGCTGGACGTCGTGATGCTGCCGTTGGTGGGCTTTGATGTTGAAGGCGGACGCTTGGGAATGGGCGGCGGCTTTTACGACCGCAGTCTGGCGTATTTGCAGAGGCGCAAAAATTGGCACAAGCCGACATTATTGGGCCTGGCCCACGAGTGTCAGAAGGTGGATCGCCTGGCGCTGGCCAGTTGGGATGTGAAGCTGCATGCGACGGTGACGGATAAAGCGTGGTATGCGGGCGCCGCACTCACTGCGACGTCCACAAACCCTGGCGAGTAGCGGTTAAGGCTGCTGCGATAGCGTGACGGGAGCCTCGTTCTGACGGTCCCAAAGACTCTGGGTGTAACCGTTGGTCACGACGCCCAGGCCAAATAAAATGACTAATACCCACAACAAATCTGGTTTACGTTTCTTCATCGATTGCCTCCCCCTTCCAGGCAAATTTCACACGATGGCCGGCGGCATTTCTTGTTCTTAGGCCGTCCGGCAGCGGTACATTCAGCAGGGCGGCATTGTCCTGCATGGTGTCTGCATGTGCAATTACGACGCCAACCGGCGGTCGCGTAGACGTGGGCAAATGCCCACAATGTTGTAACCCACGAGCGAAGAGCAAAGTTCATGCCTCACTGGCTGATGAAATCCGAACCTGAAGAACTTTCCATTCACGACCTGCAGCGCCTCGGTCACGCCCGGTGGGATGGCGTGCGCAATTACCAGGCTCGCAACTTCGTGCGCAGCATGGCGGTCGGCGATCTGTTCTTCTTCTATCACTCCAGTTGCCCAGAGCCGGGTATCGCGGGTATCGGCCGGATAATTGCTTCAGCCTACCCAGACCCAACCGCGCTCGACCCGAACAGCCATTACTTCGATGCAAAAGCCAGCACCGAGAAAAATCCATGGAGCGCGCTGGACGTCGAGTTTGTAGAGGCGTTCGCCAAGGTGATCCCGTTGGCCACTTTGCGTGAACTGCCAGGCCTGGTTGATTTACCCTTGGTCAAAAAAGGCAGCCGGCTCTCGGTGATGCCAGTCAGTGCTAGCGAATGGGCGGCAATCTGCGCTCTGCATTAAGCAACACGGACCCGGTGCATGGAACAACATAGCTTGCACGTCGCCACGTCGCCCCCGACCGTGCGCCCCGCCTGGCGTGCTCGCTTGGCGTTGGTGGTTTTGGCCATATCGTTATTGGGCGCGAGCCTGCTGCTGTGGCAAAAAATGCTTACCATTGAGCGCGCCCACGCCAACGAACGCGTTGCCGCGCAAGCTCGGCTGCTGACGCGACAATTGGAAAGCAGCCTGAACACCCAGGCGCAGGATCTCTATCGTCTTGCCGAGCGCTGGAATCATCGGGGTCGTTTGAGCCGCGAAGAATGGGAGCTTGAGGCGCGATTTTCGCTCGACCATTTCCGCGGCTACCAAGCCATTCAATGGGCAGACAGCACCCTACGGCTGCGCTGGATCCTGCCTATCGCCGGCAATGAAGCGGCGTTGAACTTCCAGCTCACACCTGGCCATCCCAACTACCTGCTCGCCATGCAGGCCAAGACCCAGGGCACGGCGGTGTTTTCCAACAGTTTCGAACTGGTGCAGGGCGGCCGTGGCTTTGCGTTGTACACGCCGTTGTATGTGATCGACGAACAGGGAAACCGCGCCTTCGATGGCTTCGTTCAAGCCATCTTCCGCGTACAACCGCTGATGGATGAGCTGCTCGACACGGTCGACAGCGCTGGCTTCAACGTACGCCTTTCCGAGTTCGGCCATCCGTTATACAGCCGTGAGCAAGCTGACTTCAGCGCGGGCCTGCAACAGGAACTGCCGCTGCACCTGCTCAACAATCGCAACTTCACCCTGCAACTCAATCCCACGCGGCAATTAGCGCAGCAGCTCGCCAGCCCGCTGCCGCTGGTGGTGTTGATCGCAGGACTGACAACCACGTTCCTGCTGGTCGCGGCGTTATGGCTGGCATTGGAAAACGCCCGGCGCGCCTCGGCGTTGCTGGCCAGCAACAGCCGATTAAACGAAGAAGTCGGCAATCGGGAGCTGATCGAGCAAGTGCTGCGCGAAAGCCGCGAGCGCTTGCAGCTCGTGGTCGACCTCACCGACTCCAGCCGCGACGGGTTGTTTATCATCGATCCGCACAACCGCAACATTCTGCACATGAACAAGGCCACCTACAGCAGCCTGGGCTACAGCGCCGACGAGTTTCGCCAGCAGTTGCTCGATCAGCCGGAAAATCTGCTGCTGGGCTTTCACGCATGGGTGGATTTAGTGCGTCAGGCGCAGCAAGACAACCAAGGCAAAATCTTCCAACGCGAAATGCGCCGGCGTAACGGCACGCTGCAGCCCGCCGAAATCAGCGCACAACTGGTGCAGGTCAATGGCCACGAATACCTGATCGGTGTTTCGCGCGATAACAACGAGCGCCTGCAACTGGAAGCGCAGCTTCAGCATTTGTCCCAGCGCGACGGCCTCACGGGTCTGTATAACCGCCGTTTCTTCGACCATCAATTGCACAGCGAATGGCGCCGCTTGCAGCGCATCGGTGCGCCGATGAGTTTGCTGATGTTGGATGTCGATCACTTCAAAGCCTACAACGACCAACTCGGGCACCTGGCCGGCGACGATGCGCTACGCAAAGTGGCGGCGGCGTTGCAGGGCTGTTTGCTGCGCGATGGCGATGCGGTGTGCCGGTACGGCGGCGAAGAGTTTGCGGTGATTCTGGCCAACACCGACCAGGCCGGAGCCGAGGTAATCACTGCACGTATCCATGCGGCGCTGGCCGAGCTGCAGCTGCCGCATCCCGGCAGCCCGCTGTCGCGCTTAACCGCGAGTATCGGCCTGAGTACCGTTACGCCGAACCGTGACGGCCACCCCGATAGTTTGGTGGCCCACAGCGATCAGGCGCTGTACCAGGCCAAGCATCAGGGGCGCAACTGCACGTGCGTGTGGTCCACCACCTGAACGGCTTGCGGTGCTATTGAACGATGAGGTTATTGAAGAGCAGGTCGTCCACCAACGGCTTGCCCTCTTCCTGAGTCAGCACGTCCTGCACTTGCTTCAAGGCTTCCTGGCGCAGCTTTTCTTTTGACTCGACGTTGCCCATGGCATCGTCGGTCTGCTGAGAAAACAGCATCACCAGCTGATTGCGGATCAGCGGCTCGTGGTGTTCGACCTTGGCCTCCGCCTCGCTCCCTTTTACTTGCAGCGCAATGTCGGCTTTAAACACTTTCAGCCGCGGCCCTGTGCCGTAGTTGCCCACCAACGCGGGCACCAGGCTGATATAAGCCACTGCGGGCTCTTTTCCCTCTTTCTCACCTTCACCGCCGCCCTCCTCGTTGGCCAACGCCGCAAACGGGAGAGACAGAGCCATCACCACTACAAACCAAGCTTTCACAGTGCGCATCCTCGACTGGGTATGTGCTCTAGCATAGCGATAGCCCGGCGCTTATACACCTTTATCAGGCCAGGCCATGCTCGTTGACCCTCGCGACCACGCACCTACACTGCCAAGCCATAACTCTGCGAGGAACACTCCAATGAAAGCCGTGTTGTGCAAAGCCTTCGGCCCTGCCGAAAACCTGGTCCTGGAAGAAATCGCCAGCCCGGAACCGAAAAAGAACGAAGTGCTGCTCGACGTTCATGCCGCCGGCGTGAACTTCCCGGACACGCTGATCATTGAAGGCAAGTACCAATTCAAACCGCCGTTCCCGTTCTCGCCGGGCGGCGAAGCGGCGGGCGTTGTCGCGGCCGTTGGCGAAAAAGTCACCCACGTAAAACCCGGCGACCGCGTCATGGCGCTCACCGGCTGGGGCAGCTTTGCCGAGCAAGTGGCGGTGGCAGGCTACAGCGTGATGCCGATTCCGGCCGGCATGGACTTCGCCAGCGCTGCGGCATTCGGCATGACGTACGGCACCTCAATCCACGCCCTGAAACAACGCGCCAACCTGCAACCCGGCGAAACCCTGCTGGTATTGGGCGCGTCCGGTGGCGTTGGCCTGGCCGCCGTGGAAATCGGTAAAGCCATGGGCGCCCGCGTCATCGCCGCCGCCAGCAGCGCCGAGAAGTTGGAAGTGGCCAAAGCGGCCGGCGCCGACGAGCTGATCAACTACAGCGAAGGCGGCCTGAAAGAAAAACTCAAGCGAATTGACCGGCGGCCAGGGCGTGGACGTGATCTACGACCCGGTCGGCGGCGACCTGTTCGAAGAAGCCTTCCGCTCCATCGCCTGGAACGGTCGCTTCCTGGTGGTCGGTTTCGCCAGCGGCACTATCCCCTCACTGCCGGCCAACCTGACGTTGCTTAAGGGCGCATCCCTGGTGGGTGTGTTCTGGGGCGCGTTCGCGCAGCGTCAACCAGCCGATAACGCCGCCAACTTCGAGCAGCTCTTCACGTGGTTCGCGGAAGGCAAAGTGAAGCCGCTGGTCTCGCAAACCTTCCCGCTGACCGATGCGGCCGGCGCGATCAATGCGCTTGGACAGCGCAAGGCCGTTGGCAAAGTGGTGGTGCAGGTGCGTTAAGCACCCCACCGTCGGGCAGATCGCCGCCAAAAGCGGCGCTCTGTCTCACATCAAAAGCTGAGTGGCGCCACACGCCACACAAAACGAGCTGACTCATCGGCTCTGCGACCTCGGGTACAAAGGCTTTCGGCGTCCGCCGATGCCCATCACGCCTCCCGAGCACAGCATGAAATCATTCATTCCCTTACTCGCCGCTTTAATGCTGCTTCCTTCTCTATGTGTGCACGCCGGGGAAACGTCCCAGCGGAGTTTTTGGCAGTTCCAGACCAGCGCCTATACGCGGCACTACCACGACGATCCTGACCACACCAATCATCAAAAACTGATAGGCATCGAATACGACGATGCGCACGCATGGCTCTATGGCGTGGGGCTTTTCCGCAACTCGTTTAATCAACCGACGCAATACGCGTATTTCGGCAAACGCTTTGAAAGCGATCGCCTACCGATCTACTTGAAAATAACGGGCGGTCTGCTGCATGGCTATCGAGGGGAGTATCGCGACAAAATCCCGCTTAACCGCTTCGGCGTCGCGCCTGCGGTCGTTCCCGCGCTGGGCATGCATCTCGGCCCCGCCACCGCCGAGCTAAATATCCTCGGCGCAGCGGCATTGATGCTGAACATCGGCTGGCGCGTCTTCTAACCGCGCGGCGCGTAAGCGAACACGTCGGCGCGCATCTGGTGCGCGTCCATTCCTGCTTCCACCAACGCGTCCAGCGTGGCGTACACCATCATCGGCGAACCGCTGGCGTAAACATGCAGTGGTTTCAGATCGGCGAAATCTTCACGTACGGCTTCGTGCAGCAAGCCGCAGCGGCCTTGCCAACCACACACGTCGCTCACCACTTGGTGCAGGTGCAAATTGGGCATCGCCTGCCAATCCGCCCAATGCGGCAACTGATAAAAATCTTCCGGACGACGTGCGCCCCAATACAAATGCACGGGGTAGTCAAAGCCGGTGGCTCGGCAATGCTCGATCAGGCTGTGCATTTGCGCCATTCCGGTGCCAGCGGCAATCAGAATCAAAGGCCCAGCGGGCAACTCGGCGAGGTGCGCGTCACCAAACGGCATCTGGATTTCCACCATCGGCTCTCGCTGCAGCTGTTCCAGCAAGCTCAGCGCACTGTCTTCACGCCCGAGAATGTGCAGCTCCAGCTCGCGCCCTTGAGAAGGCGCCGAAGCGAGGGAAAACGCCGATTGCTCGCCGTCATCCCGGCGCACCATCACGTATTGCCCCGCGTGATAACGCGGCACTTTGCCGGCCGGCGCACGCAGGTTCACCCGCCACACATCGCCGCCAACAGGCGTGCACGCCACCACCTGACAGCGCAGCGTGCGCACCGGCAATTCGCCGGGCGCCAATACGCCATCCCAATGCAAGACGCAGTCTTCAAGCGGCTCGGCCAGGCAGGTGAACAGTTCCCCCTGGGTGCGCGCCTCGCCGTTCTGCTGCACGGTGCCCTCCACCAGCAGCGCCGCGCAGATGTGGCAGTTGCCGTTGCGACAGGCCTGCGGGCAGTCGTAGCCCAGACGCCGGGCGGCATCCAGAATGCGCTCGCCGGGGTTTACGTCGAGCACCGCGCCGGAGGGTTGCAGGGTTACTTTCATCACTCTATTCCAAGGTCCTTCCACATCGCATCGACGCGCTGGGTAACGGCGTCATCCTTGACGATCACCCGGCCCCATTCGCGCGTGGTTTCGCCGGGCCATTTGTGCGTGGCGTCCAGGCCCATCTTCGAACCCAAACCGGAAACCGGCGAGGCGAAGTCGAGGTAGTCGATCGGTGTGTTGTCGATCAATACCGTGTCACGCTTGGGGTCCATGCGTGTGGTAATGGCCCAGATCACGTCGTTCCAGTCCCGCGCATTGATGTCGTCGTCGGTCACGATAACGAATTTGGTGTACATGAACTGGCGCAAAAACGACCACACACCGAGCATTACGCGCTTGGCATGCCCCGGGTACTGCTTCTTCATGGTCACCACCGCCATGCGGTACGAACAGCCTTCAGGCGGCAGGTAGAAATCGGCGATTTCTGGAAACTGCTTTTGCAGAATCGGCACAAACACTTCATTCAGCGCCACGCCAAGAATGGCCGGTTCATCCGGCGGGCGACCGGTGTAGGTGCTGTGGTAGATCGGTTTTTGTCGCCGGGTAATACGTTCGACGGTGAACACCGGGAAACGATCCACCTCGTTGTAATAGCCGGTGTGGTCGCCATACGGGCCTTCGTCAGCCATTTCGCCCGGATGGATCACGCCTTCCAGCACGATTTCGGCACTGGCCGGCACTTGCAGTTCGCTTCCACGGCACTTGATCAACTCGGTGCGATTACCGCGCAGCAGCCCAGCGAAGGCGTATTCGGAAAGGCTGTCGGGAACCGGCGTAACGGCGCCGAGAATGGTCGCCGGATCGGCGCCCAACGCCACGGCCACCGGGAATGGCTGGCCAGGGTGTTTGTCGCACCACTCCTTGAAATCCAGCGCGCCGCCGCGGTGGCTGAGCCAGCGCATGATCACCTTGTTGCGGCCGATTACTTGCTGGCGGTAGATGCCGAGGTTCTGCCGATCTTTATTCGGCCCTTTGGTGACGGTGAGGCCCCACGTGATCAACGGACCGACGTCGCCCGGCCAGCAGGTTTGCACCGGCAGGTTACCGAGATCGACCGCGTCGCCTTCTTCGATCACTTCCTGACAAGGTGCGTCTTTCACCACCTTGGGCGCCATGGAAATGATTTTTTTGAAAATCGGCAGCTTCGACCAAGCGTCTTTCAGGCCCTTAGGCGGCTCGGGCTCTTTGAGAAATGCCAGCAATTTGCCGATCTCGCGCAGCTCGCTTACCGCCTCTGCGCCCATGCCGAGCGCCACACGCTCAGGCGTGCCAAACAGGTTTCCGAGTACCGGCATATCGAAGCCGGTCGGGTTTTCGAACAACAGCGCTGGCCCTTTGCGCCGCAGGGTGCGGTCGCAGATTTCGGTCATTTCCAGCACGGGCGAGACGGGCACGGTGATGCGTTTGAGCTCGCCACGTTGTTCCAGGCCACGGATAAAGTCGCGCAGATCGCGATACTGCATGCTTGAGCCTCGTTTAGGGCGCTCGAGAGAGGGTGAAAATTTTAGCCTGTTGGCACCGCACAATGCGCGGCGCGCAGGTAGCAAAAAGCCGGGTTTCCCCGGCTTTTGCCTGTCTTCACAATGTTACTTGCGCTTCATCGACTGGAAGAACTCGTCGTTGGTTTTGGTCGCCTTCAGGCGATCAAGCAAGAACTCGATAGCGGCGATTTCATCCATCGGGTGCAGCAACTTACGCAGAATCCACATGCGTTGCAGCTCGTCTTCGGCCGTCAGCAACTCTTCGCGGCGCGTGCCGGAGCGGTTGATGTTGATGGCTGGGAAAACACGCTTCTCGGCAATGCGACGGTCCAGCGGCAGCTCCATGTTGCCGGTGCCTTTGAACTCTTCGTAAATCACTTCATCCATCTTCGAACCGGTTTCAACCAGCGCGGTGGCGATGATGGTCAGCGAACCGCCTTCTTCAATGTTTCGTGCCGCGCCGAAGAAACGTTTCGGTTTCTCAAGAGCGTGAGCATCGACACCACCGGTGAGCACTTTGCCGGAGCTTGGAATCACGGTGTTGTAGGCGCGCGCCAGACGGGTGATGGAGTCGAGCAGGATGACCACGTCTTTCTTGTGCTCAACCAGGCGCTTGGCCTTCTCGATCACCATTTCGGCAACCTGCACGTGGCGGGTTGGCGGCTCATCGAAGGTGGAAGCAACCACTTCGCCGCGCACGGTGCGCTGCATTTCCGTCACTTCTTCCGGGCGCTCATCGATCAGCAGAACGATCAGGGTGGCACTCAGGGTTGTTGCGGGTGATGTTGGCCGCGATGTTCTGCAGCATGATCGTTTTACCGGCTTTCGGCGGTGCCACGATCAGACCGCGTTGACCCTTGCCGATAGGGGCACAAAGGTCAATAACACGGCCGGTCAAGTCTTCAGTGGAGCCGTTGCCGGCTTCCATGATCAGGCGCTTGTTGGGGAACAAGGGCGTGAGGTTCTCGAACAGAATTTTGTTCTTGGCGTTCTCGGGACGGTCGAAGTTGATGGTGTCGACCTTGAGCAACGCGAAGTAACGCTCGCCTTCTTTGGGCGGGCGAATCTTGCCAACGATGGTGTCGCCAGTGCGCAAGTTAAAACGGCGGATCTGGCTCGGTGAAACGTAGATGTCGTCCGGACCGGCCAGATAAGAGGCATCGGCGGAACGAAGGAAGCCGAAGCCGTCCTGGAGGATCTCCAGCACGCCATCACCGGAGATTTCCTCGCCGCTCTTAGCGTGCTTTTTCAACAGGGAGAAAATCACGTCCTGCTTGCGCGAACGGGCCATATTTTCTATGCCCATCTGTTCGGCCATTTCTAGCAGTTCGGTAATCGGCTTTTGCTTGAGTTCAGTCAGATTCATATAGGAATGACGTATTCGAAAAGGAGGGGAAATAAGCGCTTAGCTTATGAGGCCGGACTGCGGAGAACGCAGCATGATCGCCTGCTTGTTTATCGATAGGTATCGAGTAGGAATGCGTCGGCGACGGCTTACAGAGAGCAACGGAGGAACCGTTGCGAGGCCGAATGTACCATCGGCTTTACGGAGCGTCTAGTGCTGGCGCAATGAAAAAGCCCCGCATAGGACGGGGCTTTCAGGCGCAAAGGAGAAAATCCTTACGACTTAGATGTTGCTGTCGAGGAACGCAGCCAGCTGCGATTTCGACAAGGCGCCTACTTTCGTCGCTTCGACCGCGCCATTCTTGAACAGCATCAGGGTCGGAATACCACGCACGTTATATTTAGGCGGGGTGTCCTGATTTTCGTCGATGTTCAGTTTGCAGATTTTCAGTTTGCCTTGGTAAGTCTGGGCGATCTCGTCCAGAACCGGGGCGATCATTTTGCACGGGCCGCACCATTCAGCCCAATAATCGACCAGAACCGGGCCATCAGCCTGGAGCACATCCTGTTCAAAGCTGGCGTCGCTGACGTGGGTGATGAATTCGCTCATGGAAACTCTCCAGGGTCGCAAGGATGTAAAGTGGCGCCATCATAGCCCGGCTTTGCCAACACCGAAAGCGCCTACCGATTGAGCTTCGCTATGATGCTACGCGCAAATACTGATCGCCCATTGAACTTAAAACTGCCGCCGTTGCTCCGTTTCTGTACGCCTAGCGCATGACATTGGTCATAAATACGACGTACAGCACCGGCATACTGCGCAGCCAAAACCTTGTCACCGCCCGACCTGCGGCTATAAAGAACAACTCCAGCATCGACATCACACACTGCCGAATTGCCCGTCGCGTTGGCGCAATCGCCTGATCGTGGCACGATGTCGCGCTACAGCTCTGAGACCATCACACCATGCCGCAAAGCCCTGCCAAGCACTTCTCCATGATCGCTGCCATCGACCTTGGCTCGAACAGCTTCCATATCGTTCTGGCAAAAGCCGATCACGGCGAGATCCGCATTCTGGAGCGCATGGGCGAAAAGGTGCAGCTGGCCGCCGGGATCGATGAACAACGCGAGCTGAATGAAGAGGCCATGCAACGCGGCCTCGACTGCCTGCGCCGCTTCGCCCAACTGACCAACAGCCTGCCGCCCGGCGCGGTGCGCGTAGTGGGCACCAACGCCTTGCGCGAAGCTCGCAACCGTTCGGTGTTTATCCGCCGCGCAGAGGAAATTCTCGGCCATCCGGTGGAGGTGATTTCCGGGCGCGAAGAAGCGCGGCTTATTTATCTCGGCGTCTCCCACACCCTGGCCGACACCCCCGGTAAACGCCTGGTGGCCGACATCGGCGGCGGCAGCACCGAGTTCATCATCGGTCAGCGTTTCGAACCGCTGCTGCGCGAAAGCCTGCAGATGGGTTGCGTCAGCTTCACCCAACGATATTTCCGCGACGGCAAAATTACCCCTGCCCGCTACGCCCAGGCTTACACCGCCGCGCGCCTGGAGTTGATGGGCATTGAACACAGTCTGCGCCGCCTCGGCTGGGATGAAGCCGTGGGCGCCTCGGGCACCATTCGCGCGGTTGGCCTGGCCATCAAAGCCGGCGGCCACGGCAATGGCGAAGTGACCGCCGAAGGCCTGGCGTGGCTGAAGCGACGCGTGTTGAAACTGGGCGAAGCCGACAAGCTCGACATGGACGGCATCAAGCCCGACCGCCGCGCCATTTTCCCTGCGGGCTTGGCGATTCTCGAAGCCATCTTCGATGCCATGGACCTGCACACCATGACCCACTCCGAGGGCGCGCTGCGTGAAGGTGTGCTGTATGACCTGCTGGGTCGCCATCACCACGAAGATGTTCGCGAGCGCACCCTGAGCGCGCTGATGGAGCGTTACCACGTCGATCTGGAACAGGCGCAACGCGTCGAGGCCAAGGCACTGGAAGCGCTTGATGACGTCGCGGCCTCCTGGGGGCTTGAAGATGAGTGGCACCGCGAGCTGTTGAGCTGGGCCAGTAAAGTGCACGAAGTGGGGCTGGATATCGCCCACTACTCCTACCACAAGCACGGCGCTTATCTGGTCGAGCACTCGGACCTCGGCGGCTTCTCGCGCCAGGACCAACAGATGCTCGCCCTGCTGGTACGCGGCCATCGCCGCAATATTCCCAAAGACAAGTTCGGAGAATTCGGTGACCACGGCGTCAAGCTGATGCGCCTGTGCGTGCTGCTGCGCTTTGCCATCCTGTTCCACCACATTCGCGGAACGCAGGAAATGCCCAAGGTGAAGCTGCGGGCTAGCGACGACACCCTCGACCTTGAGTTCCCGGATGGCTGGCTAGCCGCCAACCCGCTTACCCAAGCGGACTTTGAAGCCGAAGCCGAGTGGCTCAAACGCATCGGGCTAACGCTCAGCGTGCGCTGAGGAGTTAAGCCACGAAAAAGCCGCTCAATTGAGCGGCTTTTTCTTGTTCAAAATTATCGAGGCTAAGGCCCCTCCCAAAAAAAGCAGGCTCCTGTGGGAGAGGCTTCAGCCTCGATGTTTACGGCCAGTGTCAACGCACACTAAGCGGCGGATTGGTCAGCTTTTCCAACAGCCCAGCCTGCGCGCTGCGCGGGTTCTGGTTGCCGGTGGGGCTGGAGCGAACGTAACGCCCATCCGGTTGCAGCACCCAGCTATGGGTGTTGTCGGTCAGGTACGACTCCAGCTCTTTCTTCACCCGCGTAACCAACTTTTTCCCTTCCACCGGGAAGCAGGTTTCCACGCGCTTATCCAAGTTGCGCTCCATCCAGTCCGCGCTCGACAGGTAAATTTTCTCGTCGAAATCGTTGAGGAAGTAGAACACCCGCGTGTGCTCAAGGAAGCGGCCGATGATCGAGCGCACATGAATGTTGTGCGACACCCCAGCAATGCCCGGACGTAGGCAGCACATGCCGCGCACCACCAAATCGATACGCACGCCGGTCTGGCTGGCTTTGTACAACGCGCGAATGATCTTCGGATCGGTCAGCGAGTTGAATTTGGCAATGATGTGCGCCGGTTTGCCTTCAGCGGCCAGCGCGGTTTCGCGGGCGATCATGTCCAGTAAGGTTTTCTTCAGGGTGAACGGCGCATGCAGGAGCTTTTTCATGCGCAAGGTTTTACCCATGCCGATCAGCTGACTGAACAGTTTGGACACGTCTTCACACAGCGCATCGTCAGAGGTGATCAAGCTGTAGTCGGTGTACAAGCGGGCGTTACCGGCGTGGTAGTTACCGGTGCCCAAATGAGCGTAACGCACGATCTCGCCGGCTTCGCGGCGCAATATCAGCATCATTTTGGCGTGGGTTTTAAAGCCCACCACACCGTAAATCACTACCGCACCAGCGGCCTGTAACCGGCTGGCCAATTGCAGGTTGGATTCCTCGTCGAACCGCGCACGCAGCTCAATTACCGCCGTGACTTCCTTACCGTTGCGCGCGGCATCGACCAGCGCATCGACGATTTCCGAGTTGGCGCCGCTGCGGTACAGCGTCTGTTTGATAGCCAGCACGTGCGGGTCTTTGGCGGCTTGGCGCAGCACGTCGACCACCGGGGTAAACGATTCAAACGGGTGCAGCAGCAAAATGTCTTGCTTGCTGACCACGTTGAACAGGTTGTCGCTGTTTTGCAGCAGCTTGGGAATGACCGGCGTAAAGGGCGCGTATTGCAGCTCCGGGTGGCTGTCCAGACCGGTGATGCTGAACAACCGGGTCAGGTTGACCGGGCCGTTAACGCGGTACAGCTCGCTTTCGCTAAGGCTGAATTGTTTGAGCAGGTAGTCGGCCAGATGCGCCGGGCAGGTATCCGCCACTTCAAGGCGCACCGCGTCACCGTAGCGACGGGAAAACAGCTCGCCGCGCAGTGCGCGCGCCAGGTCTTCTACGTCTTCGGAATCGAGGGAAAGGTCGGCGTTTCGCGTCAGCCGGAACTGATAGCAGCCCTTCACTTTCATGCCTTGGAACAGGTCGTCCGCGTGGGCGTGAATCATCGACGACAGGAACACGTGGTTATCGCCAGGCCCGCCGACCTCTTCAGGCACCTTGATCACGCGCGGCAACAGGCGCGGTGCCGGAATAATCGCCAGACCGGAGTCGCGGCCGAAGGCATCGATACCTTCCAGCTCAACAATGAAGTTCAGGCTCTTGTTCACCAACAACGGGAACGGGTGCGTCGGGTCAAGGCCGATGGGCGTGATGATCGGCGCGATCTCGTCGCGGAAATAACGGCGCACCCACGCTTTGATTTTGGTCGTCCAGTAGCGGCGACGAATAAAGGTGATGTTGTGCTTGGCCAACTCGGGGAACAGCACGTCGTTAAGAATCGCGTACTGGCGGTGCACTTGGTCGTGCACCAGCGTGCTGATCTGCGAAAGCACTTGGTGCGGCTGCAAGCCATCGGCACCGGCTTGTTCGCGGGCGAAGGTGATTTGTTTCTTCAGCCCGGCCACGCGAATTTCGAAAAATTCGTCGAGATTGCTAGAGAAGATCAGCAGAAACTTCAGCCGCTCCAGCAACGGGTACGACTCATCCAGCGCCTGCTCCAGCACGCGGATATTGAACTGCAGCTGCGACAGCTCGCGATGGATATACAAGCTGCTGTCATCCAACCCTGGAATCGGCGGCGGCGCTGGTGCGGGCTCAGGAGCAGCGGCAATCGGCTCTTCGTGAGCCGGTTCGTGCGCTGGCTCAGCGACGGGCTTGTCAGTGGACGATTTGTCAGTGCCCGATTTATCGGCGCTGGCTTTTTCAGCTGCTGCCTTGGGCTCGGCCGCCTTTTCGGCACTGGCCTTGTCGACGCTGACTTTTTCAACGACCGCTTTTTCCGCCGCCTTGCCGCTCGCGGCCTTCTCGATCACTGCCTGTCCCGCAACGGCTGAGTCTTTCAGCTCATCCGCTTTGCTGAGTCCTTCGCTGTTCATTACGTATTCCCGAACGGGCTCACTGCCCTTGTTTTAATAGTTGCGCCGCACGCACGGCGAAGTAGGTCAGGATGCCATCAGCACCGGCACGTTTGAAGGCGGTGAGTGATTCCAGAATCACGGCCTCGCTGAGCCAGCCGTTCTGAATCGCGGCCATGTGCATCGCGTACTCGCCGCTGACCTGGTAGACAAAGGTGGGTACGCGGAATTCCGCCTTCACCCGGTAAAGAATATCGAGGTACGGCATGCCTGGTTTAACCATGACCATGTCGGCGCCTTCAGCCAGGTCGGCGGCCACCTCGTGCAGCGCTTCGTCGCTGTTGGCCGGGTCCATCTGGTAAGACGCCTTGTTGGCCTTACCCAGATTTAAGAGACGAGCCGACCGCATCGCGGAACGGGCCGTAGTAGGCGCTGGCGTACTTGGCCGAGTAGGCCATGATTCGCACGTTGGTGTGGTCGGCCAGCTCCAGCGCTTCACGGATCGCCTGAATGCGGCCATCCATCATGTCCGAGGGCGCAACGACCTGCGCGCCCGCGTCAGCGTGGGACAACGCCTGGCGCACCAGCGCATCGACGGTGATGTCGTTCTGCACGTAGCCATGCTCGTCGAGAATGCCGTCCTGGCCGTGGGTGGTGAACGGGTCGAGGGCGACGTCGGCGATCACGCCCAGCTCTGGAAATTTTTCGCGCAGCGCGCGAATGGCGCGCTGGGCGATACCGTCAGGGTTCCAGGCTTCACGGCCGTCGAGGGTTTTCTTCTCGGCAGGCGTCACCGGAAACAGCGCCACCGCTGGAATACCCAAGGCCACCCACTCTTCAGCTTCCTTGAGCAGCAAATCGATAGACAAGCGCGCCACGCCGGGCATCGAGCTGACTTCCTCGCGGGCGTTTTCGCCATCGAGCACAAACACCGGCAGAATCAGGTCATCAACGGTCAGCACATTTTCGCGCACCAGGCGGCGGGAAAAATCGTCGCGGCGATTACGGCGCAGGCGAGTGGCGGGAAACAAACGATTGGCGGGGGTAAAGCTCACGGCAGACTCCTGGGCCCGCACAGGCGGGCTAGCGTGACAGTTATAGGCGTCCATTATGACCAAAGAATGACACTTGCTGGCAGCTATGTGACCGCGCGCCGCAGCCGACGGCCATGAGCCTATGAATAGACTAAGGGCTTACGCGTCACGCTTTCCCCTGACGCGCCGTCAGGTTAGGCTGCGCGTTCATTTCGCCGTGCACGCTGACGATGCTCCAACAATTCCTGCAGGACTTCGGTTACCTCGCCTTATTTCTTGGCACCTTTTTCGAAGGCGAAACCATTCTGGTCTTGGCCGGCTTCCTCGCGTTCCGTGGCTACATGGACATCAACGCGGTGGTGGTCACAGCCTTCTTCGGCAGTTATGCCGGCGACCAACTCTGGTACTACCTGGGCCGCAAACATGGGCGCCGTTTACTGGCGCGCAAACCGCGACTGCAGAAAATGGGTGATAAAGCGCTGGGCTATATCCAACGTCATCCAGACCTCTGGGTGCTGAGCTTCCGCTTTGTGTACGGCATGCGCACGGTGATGCCGGTGGCGATCGGTTTGTCCGGCTACCCGCCGCTGCGCTACCTCATCCTCAACGGTATCGGCGCCATCGTCTGGGCCATGGCGCTGGGCTACGCCTCGTTCCATTTCGGCTCGGTGATGGAAAGCATTCTAGGCAACGTGAAGAAATACGAGCTGTGGGTGCTCGGTGCGCTGCTGCTGCTCGGTGCGGCGCTGTGGTTGCGCCGCTACCTCAAATCCCGCAAGGGCTGATTACGCCGCCACGGCGCGAGCCGGCCGACGACTTATCATCAGCAATGCCACAGCACTGACAGCGCTGTACCCCAACAGCACGCCCCAGCCCCATGCACTCATCGGCAGCAAACCCGCCTCCTCCGCCAGCCATAGAGCCGGCGCATTGAGCAGCAAGCGAAGCGCCTCCAGGCCCATCGCGTACGGACGGTTTTCCAGCCAGACACCCAGCACATACAAGCCAAACGCCATCCAGGTGCAACTGCCGAGCAGCACGCCCAGCGCCTGCGTCTCGCCATTCGCCAGCAAGAAGCTGCCCGCCGCGACATACCCGACAAATTGCAGCGCGACATACACCTGCTCGATTCGACGCAGCGGCACGTGGAATTTCTCGAAGCGGGCGAGATCCGCCTTAACCAGTGGATAGTTCGCCGCCACATCGGCCGGTCGCCAACCGGTGCGCATAAACCAGATGCGGCCTTTGTCCCACCACGACCCGGCCCTAACCGCGTCACGCCAGAGCACCGCATAGAACTGCAGATTGGCCCACAGCGGATTCCAGCTCGCCAGCGGCGTGGTCACGCCGAACACCACCGGTTCCTCATCCAATTCTTCCTGGAATGTGCCGAACAGACGGTCCCACACGATGAAAACGCCACCGTAGTTGCGGTCCATGTACACCGCGTTCTGAGCATGATGCACGCGATGGTTCGACGGCGAGATAAACACCCACTCGAACCAGCCAAGCTTGGGAACGTGCCGCGTGTGAACCCAAAATTGATACAGCAGATTCAGCGCGGCGACCGTCAGAAACACTACCGGTGGAATGCCCAACAACGCCATCGGCAGATAAAAGATCCAGCCGAAAATCCAGCCCGTACTGGTCTGCCGCAATGCGGTGGAAAGGTTGTATTCCTCGCTCTGGTGATGCACCGAGTGCGCCGCCCACAGCACGTTGCGCTCGTGACCCAAGCGGTGATTCCAGTAGTAGCAAAAATCGTAGAACACAAACGCGAACAACCACACCCACAGTTGCTGCGCCGACAGCTCCAGAAATCCCCAGTGTTGCCAGGCAAACGTATACGTCAGCAACCCCACCACTTTGGTGAGCAAGCCAACGGTCGTCGACAACACACCCGCGCTAAGACTGTTAATGGCATCGGCCAGGCGATAGGTGCGAACGCCGTGCCAACGATCAGCCAGCAGTTCAAGGGCAATCAGCAGAAAGAAAAAAGGCACTGCATAGAGGACGTAATTCATGACTCACCCGTCTTTATTGTTGTTCGGTCACTTACGCGACCAGGGGGTGATGCTAGCGCCGAGGCTCGTAGTACCTCGTACCGTCGGGTGACAACACGAGCGGCATTTGACGACAGACGCCTCTGAAACCGGTTGGCGCTCGGCAAAAATGACAATTTCATAACGCCGTTTCCGGCAAACTGCGGTCCAAACTTTTACCAGCCGGGCAGCGACGGCAGGTCGAGGGCGCCAAGCATTAACAGGCGCCCGGAACCGGCCGCTGCGCCACGGGCTAAGGGCCGCACGCTCGGCCCACCCATCGAGGAAGGGGAATCGCCATGCACAAAAAAGTCGCTGTAATTCTTTCTGGCTGCGGCGTCTACGACGGCGCGGAAATCTACGAAAGCGTGATTACCCTGCTGCGATTGGACCAGCGCGGCGTCGACGTTCAATGCTTCGCGCCCAACATCACTCAACACCATGTCATCAACCACCTGACCGGCGACGAAATGCCGGAAACACGCAACGTGCTGGTGGAAGCGGCCCGCATCGTGCGCGGCGAAATCAAAGACGTGCGCGAAGCCAGCGCCGATGAGTTCGATGCGCTGATCGTTCCTGGCGGCTTCGGCGCTGCGAAAAACCTTAGTGACTTCGCCGTCAATGGTGCGCAGCTGACCGTGCAGCCCGACGTGCTGGCCTTGGCGCAAGCCTTCGCCGCCGCGAACAAACCGGTCGGGCTGATCTGTATTGCACCGGCGATGGCCGCGAAAATCTTCGGCCCCGGCGTGGTCTGCACCATTGGCAACGATGCCGACACCGCAGCCGCGCTCACCACGATGGGCGCTCAGCATGAAGAATGCGCCGTTGATGACATCGTCGAAGACCCGCAGTACAAGCTCGTGACCACCCCCGCCTACATGCGCGCGCAATCGATAAGCGAGGCCGCATCGGGCATCAATAAGCTCGTAGACCGTGTGCTTGAACTCAGCAACAGCGAGGCCTGACACGGCGGCACTACGTTGCACCCTCTCTCTAAACGGCCAGGACGGCCCCCTGAAACAAGGACGTTTCGCTATGCAACCTTTCCACGCCCGTGGTTTTTCCCTGACCGAGCTGCTGATCATTCTTTGCCTGGTGGCAATCGTTAGCAGCCTGGCCTTGCCCAACCTCAATCAATATGTGCAGAACAACCGCCACGACAATCTGCGCCACAGCCTGCAAAGCCACCTGAAGACTACGCGAAGCGAAGCCATCAGCCTGATGCGCCGCGTTGATCTGTGCGGGTCCAGCACTGGCCAGCAATGCGATCACGCCTGGAACCAAGGCTGGTTGATCCGCGACGTAGCGACCGGCTCCACGCTCGCCTACACCCGCCAAGCCGAGCCCGCAAAAGGCGGCGGCCGCCTACGCTGGGCCGGAACGGGCGCCTCCAGCCAAACCATTCTGTATCAGGCCAACGGCACCACCGCCGCCAGCAACGGGCGCTTCATTCTGTGCGCTGGCGACGACACAGTGGTCTGGCAACTGGTCATCAACCGTCAGGGTCGCGTCCGCCATAACAGCGGTTTGGAAGCGGGTCAGAACGACGGCGCGCTGTGCCGCTGAATGCACCTTGGCTGCCCAAGACCTGAGCAATCGCTAAGAGGCTTCCTACGGAGGAAATGCAACCAGCCGGCATTTCCGCTCAGCCATTGGTAAACAATCGAGACGCCCGCCGGAGCTGACCAGCATCGGTGCAGCAAGGAGCTACACCTCGATTACCACTGGCACAGGGAGCGCCACGATGAACAGTCCATGGAAGGTTTCAGCAGCCACTCGCAACTCACCACCTCGCCTATCCCCACTTCTTGGGTTTAACGCATCAGGCTTCAGCCTGGTGGAAGTGCTGATAACCGCCTTACTGATCGGCATCGGCATGCTTGGCATGGCCGCCCTGCAAGGCCGAGCGATTGCCTACACCACCGAGACCGTCAAGCGCACCACGGCGGCCATGCTGGCCAACGACATGCTGGAACTGGTGCGCGCCACCCCTGACCACTGGACCCGCTACTTGCAAGCGGGCCTACCGCAACCGGGGAACGCCTCAGCGTGCCGCCCAACGCCGGCCCAACCGGCCGCGCAATTAGCATGTTGGCTAAACGAAGTGGCCACGCTCTTGCCCAGTTCCGCCGATTTGCCCAACGGCACCTCACATGTATGCCGCGCCCCAACTCCCGGCACATGCGCCGCGAGCAGCTCGGTCATCGAAGTGCAGGTGGCGTGGAAGGGCTCGCACGGTGAATGTCTGGGCGCCGAAACGTACTGCCACCACCGCATTCGCAGCCAATTGTAGGAGGTGCGCAGCATGAGAACAATGCAGCGCGGACTGTCCCTGGTTGAGCTGTTGGTAGCCCTGGCTATCGGCTCGTTTTTGATGCTCACCTCCGCCCAGGTCGTGATCGACAACAAACTCAGCTACCTCTTCCAACGGGCCCAGGCCGACAACCAGAACAACGCCCGTTTCACCATGCAATGGCTGGACGAGGCAACTGGCCAGAACCGGGTTCAAGCGTCGGCCGGAGCAGACCATGGCGGCGGCTTTCCCGGCACTCGATGAAGCAGGTTCCGGCGTGCCAGGCTGCGTATTCGCCGCCGGCCAGGTGGTCGTTTCGGTAAACGCCAAAACCCTGTGCATCCGCTATCAACCCAGCGACCGGCAGGAACTCGATTGCCTGGGCAATAGCCGGCCAGCCAACACGGCGAGCCTGGCCATTCCGTATGCCGAACCGGTGGAAGCGTATGTCGAGAAACTGTCCATCAATGCCACCCAGCAACTGATGTGCACCAGCAAAGACGGCACCGCCACGCTGATCGAAGGCATCACCGATGCTCGCTTTGATTTCGGTGTAGCAGCACCCGGCGCGCTCGACGTTCTGGCCTACACCGCCACGCCTGCGTCTAACGACTTGGTTCGCAGCATTCGCTACGCGGCGCTCATGAGCGCAGCAGTGCCCGGTGGCACGGCAGCCAGCAACGCTCTGGCCTGGCGCTATTGGTACGAAAAAGACTTCCCCGCAGCGCCCACACTGCGGCTTTACCAAGTGGTGAAAGGCACCGCCACCTTAATGAACGTCCTGCCATGAACCCCACCGACGAGCGAGGCAGCGTGCTGTTGATAACGCTGATTTTAATGGTGGTGGTTACCACGTTAGCGGTGTCCGGCGTTCACGATATCGCCATGGAAACACGCACCCTCACTCGCGATCTGGAGCAGCAGCGCTTGCTCAACGCCGCCGAAGCCGGGTTGCGCGAAGCCGAGCGCCACATTAACCAGGCACTCGGCCCCCTACCAACGTGCGGCACGCAGCCATGCTTGCAAGGAATTGCCAGTCATAACGGCGTAGATTTTTCAGCAGCCACTCCCTATCACGCGGCGCTGGGTCCGACACGCACCGGGGCCACTGCACGCTGGTATATCCGCCAAATACCTTCGGCTAGCCAGCAGCTGGCCGAAGTTTCGTATGGCGACGCCGCCAAGGCCGGCGGTACGTATTACTACGAAGTCAGCAGCCAGGCGTTTTTTGCGCACTTGGTATCGCCCAACCTGCCCCTTCATAACAACTGCGCGGTTGCGGCCATTTGTTTGCGTTCCGTCGTGGCGCGCACCTTTCTGGACGGCCGACCATGAGCACTTTTCATCTGCGATTTACCGCATGGGTACTTGCCGGGCTCAGCGGTCTGTTTGCCTCCAAAACCCTGGGCAACGGTGACGACTATTTCCGGAACCGGTTATGTATCCGTCCGCCCACGTCCACCAGCATGGTGACCTCGCTCGAACCCAGCGTCCGCTACTGGACGCACTTCAACCCTCTGAACTGGTCGGGCGAGCTGAGCAAAGAGCGGCTCGCCGCGGCGACGCCAGAGCACGACACTGTGGCGCGCCAGCGAACACGTGCCTCGGCCGCGCCGCCTACTACTCGCCGGCAGCCATGGACAATCTGGACTTAAAGACTTTCGTTGGTCAGCGCTTAATGAGGAGGAACGTGCGGTGCTAAATCGTGGCGCCGATGGCGAGCCCGACGGATACGGCGCCGCCCGCGTGGCGTTGCTGAGCGGCGAATCATGCGAGGGGCTGGACGGTTGCGCGCTGCTGCGTCCGGGTTTACCCGAACTTGGCGACATCATAAATTCAGTCCCGCTGTTGGTCGGCTCGCCTGATCGTGTAGCCAAGGTCATGGACACCTACGACGGATCGCTCGGCGCATATGCCGCGTTCAGGGCCACGCCGCGCCGAGCTCAGGTGTATGTGGGCGCGAATGACGGCCGGCTGCACGCATTCGATGCCGCGACGGGCGAAGAACGCTGGAGCGTTGTGCCCTCGGCGCTCTTGCCCAAGCTCGTAACACTGACGGCGGCCACCTACGGCAGCCACCACGGTGACCCCCACCGCTTCTTCGTTGACGGCCCATTACTTAGCCAGGACGTTTATTACGACGGCGCCTGGCACACCGTTCTGCTCGTTAGCTTTGGCGCCGGTGGACGCGGGTTGCTGGCGCTGGATGTCAGCGATCCGGACCAGCCTGCTCACCTGTGGGAATACACCGCCAGTAACGACCCGCACCTGGGCCATGTGTTGACCGCACCGACGATCGCCCGCCTGCATACCGGACAGTGGGCCGTCGTTCTGGGCAACGGGGTCGACGTGCCAACCGATACGGCTGCCCTGCTGCTGCTCGACATTCGCACTGGAGCGCTTATCCGCCGAATCGTCACACCCCGACCAGCGCCCGGTCTGGCCATGCCGCGAGTGGTCGACACCAATGGCGATGGCAACGCTGATTACGCGTACGCCGGAGATAACCTCGGCAACCTGTGGCGTTTCGACTTATTCGATACAAGCGTGGGCGGGCTGGACAAGCCTGCGCCGCCACACGCCGTCAGCCCCGACAATTTCCGCCTGGCGTTCGCCGGCACCCCGCTGTTCAGCGCACCGACACGTACGAGCGCCTCGGCTGCGCAGCCAATCACGATGGCGCCGTCCGTAGTCAGTCACCCTTCAGAGCAGGGTTACTTGATCCTGTTCGGCACAGGGCAAAACCACCTGAGTCCAGATGTCGACCAGCACAGCTTGTATGCCGTTTGGGACCGCCAAACCCAAGGTGAAAAAACCGCGGCTGCCGACGCTGTCCGTTTCGAGTCGCTTCAGGAACAGCAGATCAGCCCACCGCTGCGCTTAACCAACCATGCGGTGAGCTGGCAGCTTCCTGACGCTGCGACTGGTGACAAACACGGTTGGTATATCGACCTGCAACCTGGCACCGCAGGGGCCGGCAGCGAGCGCCTGACTGATCCGCCAGAGAAACACGGCGAGTTGCTGTTTGTGCGCACCCGCATCCCGTCCATCGCCCCCTGCCAGCGCGACGTCGAGCGCCGTCTTTATGCGATCAACTCAGGCACCGGCAGCGGCACGCTGTTCCCCGTATTTGACCTCAATCACGATGGCCGCGTAGACGAACAAGACACGCGAGAGGGTGACCTGCCCTCTGGTATCAACGTTGACGAAAACGTGCACATTGTTGTCGACCCTGGGACCGGCGCGCCGTGTGTGCTGGGTAATAACGGCTGTGCATCGATTTCGCTCGGCCCTCGCGCGAACGGACGGCAAAGCTGGAGGGTGATCACCGATGTCACACCGTGAACCAACCCTCGCACGACGTTTCGCCGGCTTTAGCCTGTTGGAGCTGATGGTGGTGCTGACCATCATGGGCCTGCTGTATACCTTCGCAATGCCGCAGTACCGCCAATACGTGCTGCGCACCAATCGCACCGAGGCGCAGGCTCTGCTGGTCGACACGGCTGCTCGTCAGGCCCGCTATTACGCGCAAAACCAGCTGTACGTCACCACCGTTGCGTCGCTGCGCGAGCTGCAATTGCCCCACACCGACGGCAACGTTGTGCTGAGCGCCAATGGGTTGTACCGCTTAATCGTCGAGCCGGGCGACGGCGGCTACCTGCTGCGGGCGGAACCGACTGGCGCGCAGCGAGCAGACACCGCCTGCGCCTCGCTGCTGCTCAATGGCGCCGGAGTCACCGGCGCGACGGGTAATGCGACACCGCAGGAATGCTGGAAGTAATGGCCAAAACGGCCCCACCACGGCGATAGCGGATGCCCGCTGCTTGCGGCACGCTAAGCCACACCCCTAAGAGCGAACCCGCCATGTCCGACTCGACATTCCAACTCACCCCGGAACTCAAGCAAGCCGTGCAGAGCTTCTTTGAGCGCATTCCGTTTAATCAAATGCTGGGGATACGTATCGACGATCTCTCGACCGAGCAGGTGTTGATGTCGTTACCGATGCAGCCGGCGCTGGTGGGCAACTTTGTTCACGGCATTCTTCATGGTGGTGTCATCTCGGCCCTGCTCGATGTTACGGGTGGCGCCATGGCCTTGATCGGCGCGTTTGAGCGGCATCAGAACCTGGGCACTGCCGAGCGTATGGATCGTTTGTCCAAGCTCGGCACCATCGATTTGCGCGTGGACTATCTGCGGCCGGGACGCGGTGAGCACTTCGTCGCCAAAGCCGTGCTCCTGCGCTCCGGCAACAAAGTCGCGGTGGTACGCTCAGAACTGCATGCCGACGATGGCACGCTGGTGGCGGTGGGTACCGGAACTTATCTGTGCGGTTAGCTGAGTCGAAAAGTGTTTACGTGCGCCTTGCCCGAACCGACCAAAAGCGTGGCGTCCACTCGTGCCGCCCTTTACGATGCCGAAAATGGCAATGCGCCACTATTGATGGCCGTGCCGCCTAATCTTGGTTGGAGCTTGTGATGCCCTTGCTGCACTTCCTCGCGGACATGCCGGCCAACCAGACGGTCCTCCTCGACTGCCGACACGATCCCAGCCTGGTGTTATTGGCCTATCTGGTCGCCAGCGCCGCCGGTTTCACTGCCCTGGCCATGGCCAATCGGGTCAGCAGCAGCCGTACCATGGGAGGACGCGAACTGTGGCGCTGGATCGGCGCCTTCGCTCTGGGCGGCGGTATCTGGTCGATGCACTTTATCGCCATGCTGTCCTTCAGCGCGCCGCTGCACATCGGCTACAACTTCCACATCACCCTGCTCTCGCTGCTCATCGCGGTCGCCGTGTCGTATGCGGTGATGTGGGTGATCAGCCGCAAACGGTTGGCGCCATGGCAGTACGTGGCCGCCGCCGTCACGGCGGGCGTCGGCATCGCCACCATGCACTACAGCGGCATGGCGGCCATTGAGTCTGCCGCCACGCTGTACTACGACCCCACGCTGTTTGCCGTGTCGATACTGATCGCCATCGGCGCTTCGCTCGCCGCCCTGGTGCTGGCGTTCTATTTTCGCGGCAAAACTGGCGAGCGCGCGCGCTGGCTGCGCATCCTTGCCAGTCTGGTGATGGGCGGCGCGATTGCCTCAATGCATTTCACCGGCATGGCCGCCATGACCCTGGCCGTGCCGTCAGACCTGTATGCCCACGTGCTGCGCCCCGTGGCGGAAACCGGCGAGCAAACGGTTTTGGCGGTGTCGATTGGCCTGATTGCGCTGATGATCATCGTCGCCGGCATCGGTGCCAGTTGGGCCGACCAGCGCCTGCGCGAACAGTACGCCAAGTTGCGCCAGGTGGCGCAGGAACTGAACGCCGTTACGCAGTACGACCCCCTGACCAACCTGTTCAATGGCCGTGCGTTCACCCAGTTGGCCAACCGCGCATTGGGCGCCGTAGAGCCACAGCAGCGTTGGGCACTGCTGTTTATTGATCTGGATAATTTCAAACGCATCAACGACAGCCTTGGCCACGCCACCGGCGACCATTTGCTGCAACTGGTTGTCCAGCGCATCCGCTCCGCGTTGGGCGGAGAGGATGTACTGGCGCGTTTTTCTGGTGACGAGTTTTGCGTGCTCGCCCGCGTTGAGCACGGCTACCAGGCTGAACAGTTAGCCAGCCGCATCGTCGACCAACTGCAAACGCCGTTCAGCCTGGCCTGCGGCCAGATTACCCAAACCGCCAGCATTGGCCTGAGCCTGTTCCCGCAGGACAGCGCCGACTACGACGCCCTGTTCAAACACGCCGGACTGGCCGTGGGCTATTGCAAGCAGAACGGGCGCAATCGCAGCCTGCGTTTTAACCCGGATCTAGAGCGCCGCGCCCACATGGACCTGACGCTGGAGCAGGACTTGCGTCGCGCGCTGAACGAAGACGGGCTTCACGTTCACTATCAGCCCATCGTCTCCAGCGAGACAGGGCAGGTGATGAGCCTCGAAGCACTGGCGCGCTGGAATCACCCGGAGCGCGGCGCTGTCAGCCCGGAGGTGTTCGCGCCGCTGGCCGAGCAGCATGGCTTTATCGTCGAACTGGATTTGTGGGTGGCCGAACGCGCTTGCCGCGATTTGATGGCGTTGCGCAAGGCTGGCTTCCCCGAGTTGCGCGTGGCGTTCAACTGCTCCGCCCTGAACCTGTCGAACCGGGCGCTGCCTGCCGCCATCGGGCACATTCTGGCGCGCACCGGACTGGATTCCTCCGGGTTAGTGATGGAAGTGACCGAGAATGCGCTGATGAATAACCTCAATACGGCGGTTGAAATTCTCGAAGAAATCCGCCGGCTCGGGGTGAAAATTTCCATCGACGACTTTGGCAGCGGCTATTCCTCGCTGGCCTACCTTCGCAAGTTGCCGGTTAACAGTTTGAAAGTGGATCGCTCGTTTATCCGTGAAATTCCGGCACAACCGAACGATATGGCAATTACCGCAGCGATTATCGCCATGGCCCACAAGCTCCAGTTGAAAGTAGTCGCCGAGGGCGTGGAGACCGAGGAGCAGTTGGACTTTCTACGCGCTAACGACTGCGATCTGATTCAGGGCTACCTGTTCAGCCGACCCCTGTCGCTGGAGGCGCTGCAGCTGTGGCTTACGCCGCCGCAAGCCTCGCCTCAGCTCAGTGCCTGACGACTCAGGCGCGTGAGAATGCGGTCCAGGCTGTTGGCGAATGCCTGCTTTTCGCGCTCGCCGTAAGGGCCTTGCCCGCCGCCGACTTGGCCTTGCTCACGCAGGTCGGTGAATAGATTCCGTACGGCCAAACGCTCGCCCATATTGCCGGCATCGAACTCGCGGCCTCGGGGGTCCAGCGCTGCCACGCCCTTTTTCACCAGGCGGTCGGCCAGCGGTACGTCGCTGCAAATAACCAGGTCACCCGGCGCCGCGTGTTCGACCAGGTAGTCGTCGGCCGCATCCGGGCCGCTGGGCACCACGATCAGCCGCACGCAGGCAAACGCCGGCTTGGTCTGGCTTTGGCCTGCAACCATCAGCACCTCGAACTGGCGTTTCAAGGCGAACTTGACCACCTGATCTTTGGCCGCTTTGGGACACGCATCGGCATCGATCCATACGCGCATACAACACTCCTGCCATTCGAAAACGAAAACGGGCGAGCAGTGTGACACTGCTCGCCCGTTCGCTAACCGCTGCGTTTAGCTGGCGCTAGCCGCCTGCTCACGCTGGCGCGCCGTGACGAAACTGCGGCCATAGAGCAAGGCGATGGCGATAAGAGCAATCGCCTGCGCCGACAACGAGTAAAGATCGGCATGAATACCCAGCCACTCGAATTCGATAAATGGAACCGGGTGCGTGCCGAACACGCCGGCTTCTTGTAGCGCTTTTACGCCGTGGCCAGCGAACACTACCGACAGCGCGCAAAGCAACGCGGCGTTGATGCCGAAGAACACGCCCAGCGGCAGACGCGCCGAACCGCGCAAAATCACCCAGGCCAGGCCGACCAACAGCACACACGCCGTGGCGCCACCGGCCAACACCGCCGTGTGCCCGGCTGGACCGGCCTGCAGCCAGAGGGTTTCGTAGAACAGGATGACTTCGAACAGCTCGCGGTACACCGAGAAGAACGCCAGGATGGCAAAGCCGAAACGCCCGCCGCCGCCCACCAGGCTGCTCTTGATGTAATCCTGCCAGGCAGCAGCGTGACGACGGTCGTGCATCCACACGCCCAGCCACAACACCATCACGGCGGCGAACAACGCCGTGCAGCCTTCAAGCAATTCACGCTGTGCGCCGCTGACGTCGAACAGATAAGCCGCCGCCGCCCAGGTGAACACGCCGGCCAACATCGCCAAGCCCCAACCAATGTGCACGCTACGCTCGGCCGATTGCTGACCGGTGTTGCGCAGGAACGCGAGGATGGCAGCCAGCACCAGAATCGCTTCCAGGCCTTCGCGCAGCAGAATCAACAGCGCCGAGATAAAGCTCAGCGACTGGCTCAAGCCATCGCTGCCCAACAGCTTGGCCGACTCCTGCAGTTTGGTTTTGGCGAACTCGAGCTTCTGTGCAGCCTGGGGCAGTGGAAGGCCATCTTGCAGCGATTGCCGATAGGCCATGAGCGCTTTTTCGGTGTCTTTGCGCACTTGCGCGTCGACGTTGTCGAGCGAGCTTTCTACCAGCTCGAAACCTTCCAAATAGGCAGCCACCGACAGGTCGTAAGCCTGGTCGTGATCACCGGCGCCGTAGGCGGCGAGACTCTTGTCCAGGGTGACGCTGGTGTAGTCGAGCAGTTGCTGCGGACCACGTTGCACCACCGGAGGCTGTGCGCGCTGACTGCGGAACAAAGCAGCCGCCGGTTCGCCTTGGCTGGCAGCGATCTCGTCGGGGGTCTGGCGAGCCAGTTCGGCGAGGTCGAAGGTTTTCCCTTTCGCGCCGTCGGCAGCCGGGGCTGTTTTCGCCGCGCTGAAGCTTGCGATGTACACAGCCAAGTCCCAACGCTGGCGCTCATCCAACTGGTCAGCAAAGGCCGGCATGTCGGTGCCTTCGATGCCCAGGGTGGTGGCGCTGTAAAGGTCGTACAGGCTGAGGCGACCGAGGCGTTTGGCATCCGTCAGGTTTGACGGCGCAGGCTCCAGGCCGATGCCGGCGGGGCCATCACCCAGCCCGGCATCACCGTGGCAGACCGCACATTGCTGCGCGTAAATGGGTGCGCCGCGGGTGGGGTCCGGCGTGATCACCGGTGCCTGGCTAACTTCGTAAGCCGCTGCCACCTGGGCGCTGAGCTGACGCGCCTGACGGCTCACCGTGGCGGGTTCTTGCTGCTTGGCCATGGCGTCGTGCAGGGCTTGTGCGCCTTGCTCGATGTCACCGCGCTGCGGGCGCGCCGGCAGGGCGACGATCAAGCCTTGCAGCGTGCTCAGGGCATCAAGTTGTTTTTGGTAGCCGTCGGCGTTGATGACCTGTCCAGCATTCACCGAATCGGCATAGTCGGCGCTGATGTAATCCAGCAAATGTATGGCTTGGGCGGTTCCTTCCACCGGGTCAGCGAATGCGTTCAGGCTCAAAAGAGACAACAGCGAGAGGAGGCATAACAACACGCGGGAAGAGGTAAACATGATTCCATCCCAAATAAGAATGGCTGACATTGTTACCTTCCTATCGTTCTCACTCAAGCCTTGTAACAAAGCTTTTCGTAATCGCGGTGATTAGGAATTTGCGGAATTCGAGTACGTAGAAGCGAAAAGGGCGCGATCCGCTTGAAACGCGCCTGCAAAAAGCATAAGACAGCCTTAGCTCACCGCTCGGCGGACGCTAGCTAGCAACCCAGCCGCGCCAATGAACAGCGCACCGAACGTGCGGTTCATCACCCGCTGCTGACGTGGCGTGCGCAGCAAGCGCAGCACGCGAGACGCCAAGCCGGTGTAGCCCGCCATGACAATCAGGTCGACCGTAATCATGGTCGCGCCCATGGTCAGGTACTGCATCAGCTGCGGGGCTTTGGGGTCGATGAATTGCGGCAGCACCGCCAGCATGAACACGACGGCCTTGGGGTTGCTGACGTTCACCAGAAACCCGCGCAGCACCAACGTCAATGGGCGACCAGAAGGACGCACCGCCGCTTCATCCGCCAGGTCGCTTGGCAGCGCGCGCCACTGTTTGATTCCCAGGTACACCAGGTAAATCACGCCGAACCATTTGATCAGGCTAAAGGCCAATTCCGATGCCGAGAGAATCGCACCGACGCCCGCAGCGACAATAGCAATTTGCACGGCCAGGCCAAGCTGCAAGCCCAAAGCGTTCCAGTAGCCGCGCCAAAACCCGTATTGCAGGCCGGCCGACATCGAGGCGATTGCGCCTGCGCCAGGGGAAAGACTGATTAACCAACAGGCCACGAAAAACGCCAACCAGGTTTCGAGCAACATGGCTGCGAACCTCAGAGATAGGGGGGCGCTTACGGTAACGCGCTGTGTGATGACTGACTAGCACAGTCACCACACAGTTGAGGAAGCACAGCGCCGTTTAGGCGTCCGGGCTGTTCTTGCGCAGTTGCACGGCGTCAACATTCTTGCTGGCCGCCCGAGCCCGGGCGGTGCGCATTTTGATGTTGATGGCTTCTACCGCCAGCGAGAACGCCATGGCGAAGTAGACGTAGCCTTTTGGTACATGCACTTCGAAGGCTTCGGCGATCAGCACGGTGCCGACCACGATCAGGAACGACAGCGCGAGCATCTTCAGCGAAGGGTGCTTGTCGATGTATTCGCTGATGGTGCTGGCGGCCAGCATCATGACGCCCACGGAAATCACGATGGCCGCGATCATCACTGGTACATGCTGCACCAGGCCGACGGCGGTGATTACCGAGTCGAGGGAGAAGATGATGTCGATGATGGCGATCTGCGTGATGATCCCCATAAAGCCGTACACCTTGCCGCCGGCTTTGGCCTCTTCTTCAGCGCCTTCAAGGCCGTGATAAATCTCGGCGGTGCTTTTGAACAGCAGGAACAGACCACCAAAGAACAGAATCAGGTCACGCCCGGAAATGCCTTGCTCGAACACGGTGAACAGATCCGTGGTCAGGCGCATCACCCAGGTGATCGAAAGCAGCAACAGAATTCGGGTGCCCATGGCCAGGGCCAGGCCGAAGAAGCGTGCTTTGGGTTGTTGCTCGATCGGCAGTCGGCTGACCAAAATCGAGATGAAGATGATGTTGTCGATGCCAAGGACGATTTCCAAAGCGGTCAAGGTCAGAAACGCGACCCAGATCTCTGGACTCATTAGCCATTCCATAGTGTTGCCTCAAAAGGGGTAAGTGGTGGTCCGTCAGGTTCTTTGCTTTCAGTCGACTTGGGCCAGTTGTTGCTCGAGGCTTTCCAGGTGTTCCAGCGCCAGCATCCAAGCCTCTTCCAGCTCGCCTTCACGGACCTTCATTTTGGCTTGTTCGGCAAGAAGATCGCGCAATTCGTCTTTACGCGATGTTTCATAAATCGCCGCATCACCGAGTCGCTCTTGAACCTTAGCGAGCTTTTCGTGCAGCAGCCCCAGCTCTTTTTCCAGCTTTTCTGCTTCACGCTTGTGCGGCGCCAGTTGCTGACGCAACGCAGCAGCGGCTTGGCGTTGGGCGCGCTTGTCGGTCTTGTCACCGGCCGGCGCGCTGCTGCTGACGGGCGCCTGGCGCGCACGGTAGTCGACGAGCCAACGCGCGTAATCTTCTAGATCGCCATCGAACTCCTGAATGCGCCCTTCGGCGACCAGCAGGAATTCATCGGTGGTGCTCTTGAGCAAGTGGCGATCGTGAGACACCACCACCACGGCGCCCTCGAACTCTTGCAAGGCCATGGTCAAGGCCAGGCGCATTTCCAGATCGAGGTGGTTGGTGGGTTCGTCGAGTAGCAGCAGGTTAGGCTTTTCCCAGGCGATCAGCGCCAAGGCCAAGCGTGCTTTTTCGCCGCCTGAGAAATTCACTACCGGTTCGTCGCAGCGCGGGCCACGGAAGTCGAAGCCGCCGAGGAAATCGCGCAGCGTTTGCTCACGCTCAGTCGGTGCCAGGCGTTGCAGGTGCAACAGCGGGCTGGCTTTGTTGTCCAGCGAGTCCAACTGGTGCTGGGCGAAGTAGCCAACCACCAGGTTCTCGCCCCGCACAAGCCGCCCACCAATCACCGGCAATTCGCCGACCAGGGTTTTAATCAACGTCGACTTGCCCGCACCGTTTGGCCCGAGCAAACCAATGCGCGCGCCCGGCACTAGACCGAGTTTTACTTTTTCCAGCACTACCTTGTCGCCATAGCCCAGGCGGCCATCGGAGAGGTTAAGCAGCGGGCTGGAAATTTTGTCGGCCTCACGGAAGGTGAAGTCGAACGGCGAGTCGACATGGGCAGCCGACAGCTCCTCCATGCGCTCCAACGCTTTGATTCGGCTCTGTGCCTGACGCGCTTTGGTCGCCTGCGCTTTGAAGCGGGCGATGTACTTTTCCATGTGCGCGCGCTGCGCCTGCTGCTTCTCATACGCCTGTTGCTGCTGCGCCAGACGCTCAGCCCGGGCACGCTCGAACGCGGTATAGCCGCCGCGATACAGCACAAGTTTGCGCTGATCGACATGGGCAACGTGATCGACCACAGCGTCGAGGAAGTCGCGGTCGTGGGAAATCAGCAGCAGCGTGCCGGGATAACTCTTCAGCCACTCTTCAAGCCAGAGAATGGCGTCGAGGTCCAAGTGGTTGGTGGGCTCGTCGAGCAAAAGCAAATCGGACGGACACATCAGCGCCTGGGCGAGGTTCAAGCGCATACGCCAGCCGCCGGAAAAACTGCCGACCGGGCGATCCATCTGTTCATTGCTAAAGCCTAAGCCTGCGAGCAATTTGCGCGCGCGGGCATCGGCGGTGTAGCCGTCGGCAGCGTCCAGCTCGGCGTGCAGCCGCGCCTGCGCAGCGCCATCATGCGAGGCTTCGGCGGCGGCCAGGTCGGTTTGTACCTGGCGCAAACGCACATCGCCATCAAGCACATAGTCCACGGCGATGCGCTCAAGGGTATCGACCTCTTGGCGCATGTGCGCGATGCGCCAATCGGCAGGTAGGAAGCAGTCGCCGGAATCGGGCGTCAACTCGCCGCGCAGCAAGGCGAACAGGCTGGATTTGCCGGCGCCGTTGGCACCGATTAAGCCGGCTTTGTGGCCGGCGTGCAGCGTGAGCTCGGCGTCTTCTAACAAACGCTGCGGGCCACGCTGTAAAGTGAGGTTTTGTAGTCGAATCATAATGGCGGCGGAGTCTACCAGCTTCGTTCGCACATCGCCTGGAAAGACCATGCCCTCTGACCTGTGGAGTTTTGCCAGTACCTTGTACGCCGGCGCTGGCGTCGAAACCGCGTGCCTGCGTTTGCAAGCGCAAGGTGCCGATGTGTGCCTGGTGTTGTGCGCCGCATGGCTGGAACGACGCCGCGTCGCCTGCACACCATTACGTATTCGGGCGTTAACGGATCTGGCCACGCCCTGGCAGCAAACCGTAATCACGCCACTGCGCCATCTACGGCAACGCTGGCGCGAAACAGCCGCCCACGATCATGCCGTCGCCGACCTGCGCGAGCACATTAAACAGTTGGAATTGCAGAGTGAGCGTGAGCTGCTCGAACGCTTGCAGCAATTAGCGAGCGAATGGCCAACAGGGGAAACAGAGGACGATTGGCTGACTGCCGTGGCCGGCCAGCATGACCGCGACGCGCTGGCTTTGCTGCGCGTCGCGGCCACTCACACTTAGGACAGGCTCGGCACGCCGCTACCGTTGGTAGTAGGTGTTGCGGCAGCGGGTGCTGCCGGAGCAGCCACTGGCGCAGGCGCCGCGGCCGGTTTTACCGGTGCCGCTGGTTTGGCTGCGACCGGCTTGGCAGCAGGTTTGGCTGCGGCAGGTTTCGCCGGCGCCTTGGCAGCGGGCTTCGCAGCAGGTTTAGCGACCGCTTTGGCCGGCGCTTTTACCGCTGGTTTAGCAGCCGGTTTTGCGGCGACTTTGGCAGCTGCAGGCTTAGCGGCAACGGCCGGTTTGGCTGCTGGTTTAGCTGCGGCAGGCTTGGCGGCGGCAGGCTTGGCGGCGGCAGGCTTGGCGGCGGCCTTCGACGCTGGTTTGGCGGCTGCCTTGGCGGGTGCTTTAGCAGCAGGTTTTGCTGCTGGCTTAGCAGCCGGTTTGGCGGCGGCTTTCACCGGTGCTTTGGCGGCAGGTTTGGCGGCGGTCGACGCGGCCTTCGCGGCCGGTTTCGCGGCAGCTTTCACGGGCGCTTTTTTCGCAACGGGTTTGGCCGGTGCTTTGGCAGCTGGTTTAGCAGCGGCTTTTGCGGGTGCTTTGGTGGCGGGCTTGGCGGCGGCTTTTACCGGCGCTTTGGCGGCTGGTTTGGCAGCAGGCTTGGCCGCCGCTTTGGCTGCAGGCGCTTTGGCTGCGGGTTTAGCGGCCACTGGTTTTGGCGCCGCGCTGCGTGCGCTCAACGCTTTGGCAACGGACTCTTTAACCTTGCCAACGCCTTGGGCCAATTTCAGGCTTTCCTGGGCATCGCGCTTGAGCTGCACGATGTAGTTACGCGTTTCGGCCTGGCTGGCTTTAAGGGTGTCGAGCAGCGTCTCCAGTTCGGCGACGGCTTGCTTGGCTTTGTTCTGTGCTTTGTTCTTGCCTGCGGTGGTCGCGGCTTGCAGCAAGCTGCGCGCGTCGTGCAGTTTTTCCTGGGCTTTGCCGCGCTGCTTTTCCAGTTTGGCGAGAAGCTTTTCAGCGTCGATCAAAGCCTGGGAACAAGCACTTTCGAGATGATCCAGCAGGCTTTGAGAAAGCTGCTGCAGCAGATGCAAAGGAGTGGTTACCGATTTCTTATTGGCCGACATGACGCGCCTCCTGGCGAACGTTGGTGCGGCCATACTAGCCGGCCGTTTCGCCGCTCGCCAGTTCCGCGATGAGTGCTGGCATAATCGCCGCACTCGTCGCTCGGAGAACGCCCATGTCGCGTTATCTTTTACCGCTGTTTTTCCTGCTCGCGCCGCTCGCAGTCAGCGCCACACCGGCGCAGGAAAACCAGCACGACCTGGCTTACAGCCTGGGCGTAAAACTAGGTCAGCGTCTGCGCGAAGAAGTGCCCGATTTGCAACTGCAAGCGTTGCTCGATGGACTGCGCCAGTCCTATCGCGGCGAGCCGTTGCAGCTCGATGCCAAGCGCATGGAACAGCTACTGGCCGAGCACGAAACCCAACTCGCCGAAGCACCTGTCGATGATCAAAAAGCGCGGCAGGCGGAAACGCGTTTTATGGTCAATGAAAAGGCCAAGAATGGGGTACGAGAATTACCAGGCGGCGTGCTGTACAACGAACTGCATCGCGGCCAGGGACGTGTGCCAAATGCAAACGGTCGCGTGCGAGTGAAGTACGTGGGGCGTTTTGCCGATGGCAGCGTGTTTGACGAGAGTGCGCAGCCAGTGTGGTTCAAGCTCGACAGCGTGATAACCGGATGGCGAATTGCGCTGCGGGAAATGCCGGTGGGCAGCAAGTGGCGTTTGGTGATTCCGTCTGCCCAGGCCTATGGCGCCGAAGGGGCCGGCGATTTGATTGCGCCCTATTCGCCCTTGGTATTTGAACTGGAATTGCTTGAAACCGCCGACTGAGCGACGGCCCCGTTAATCACTCAACAACGGCTTAGACGACTGGCGCCGCTTGTTGCTGATGCGCGTTGTGCAGCACTTCAATCAAACAGTCTTCAAGCTCGAAGCGCTCGTGAAGCAATTGCCCCAAACGCTTCAATTCAGCGTTCACCAGAGCGGCGTCGCTGCAGTCGCCTTTGTCGCAACGATCATTGAAGGCCAGCGCCACTTCGGTAATGGCTTCAATGCGTGGATAAATCTGCTTGGCCAACTCCAGCCCGCGATCATCACCGAACGCCTTGGCTTCATTGGTGAGTTGTTCGTAGACCTCGAAGTGACCAGCCGACACGTAATCTACCAACACTTCACAAAACCGTTGCAGGGCCTGTTCGTTGGCTTCCTTCGAAGCGGCTTCGTCGTGCAATACATCAAAACTACGGACCAATTCGTGGCGTTCTTGCAGCCAGCGGTCGATTAGTAGATGCACCCCACCCCAGCGTTCTTGGGCGTTCTGACAGCTCTCGAGCATGATGACTCACTCCCCTTGATTCAATGCTGTTTCTACGTCTGCTCCGAGACGGTTTTTTGTCATTCGGCGCTTAACAACGGCATTTAACCGACGCTTTGTGCTGGCCAGATTATGCCCGCCCGCTACGCCCTACAAGGCGCCACAGGAGAAAGTTTCATACGCCCGTTTGATCGCAATGCCGCATGCGGCTTGGCCTGAGCAATCGCCCAGGCCGGGAACACAGCGGCCTTGAGCCGCTGAGAAGGGTGGGGTCAGGCGCGACGCAGGAACTGATACGCCGAGAAGATCACCATGCCGACAAACGCCAGTAGGCACCATTCGGCGAGGCTCATGCCGAACAGTGTCCAGGTCACTTCGGCGCAGTCGGCGGTGCCGTGGAGCACGCGGGAGACGAATTCCTGAAAGGGCAGGTTTTGCAGCATGTAGTCGAAATTGCTCGGCATGCACGATGCCATGGGATCGGGAGGTGTGTTCTGAATCCAAATCTGCCGGCAGGCAGCAGCCGCGCCGGCCGCAGCGGATAAGAATGTCAGCGAGGCATATACCCGACGCCCGCCACGGCCGGGGTTGTGCAAGGCGGCCAGCAACGCAAAGGCGCCGAACGCCATCACGCACAGGCGCTGCACGATGCACAGCGGACAGGGCTCCAGGCCCACGACATGTTCCAGATACAGCGCGCCGCCCATCATGGCGACGCAGGCAAGAAAGGCGAGGAAGAACAGCGAACGCGGGCTAGCCAGCGACATGACAACTCCGGAGGAGGCGAGGAAAGGCGGTACGTTAGTGGAAAGCGCCTCGCCGATACAAGCCGGCACCGCAGTGCAACCATCGCCCTGCTGGCACCGCACGTCCAGTCGCGGGTCGCCGCGTCAGTCACGTCGCGGCGCCGCGAGCCTCAAGCGTTTTTGCCCGCAGACAAATCGTCGCGGCTTCAGGTGCCGGCAGTGGCTGGAACAGGAGCGGGAGTGAGCCGCCGATCCAGCAGCCCCATGCCTTCTTCGTACAGCTCGTTGCTGCGTTGCAACTCACCTTGCTGCGCCAACAGGCGCGCCAACTCTGCGCACGTTTGCGGCGTACGGGCGAAGCTCAGGCTGCTTTCAAAGTACTCGCGAGCCTTGCCCCACAGGTTGTTGTGCAAACACAGACGCCCCAGGCAGAGCAGTAGCACAGGGTCGGTCGGATTAGTCTTCAACCAGCCCTCAGCGGTTTGCACTTGCTTGGCGGCATCGCGACCGCGGACCTGCCCGTAAAGCTCCACCAGGCGACTGTCGTATTGCCGTGTGATGGCCGCACGTAGAACCTCTTCGGCTTCCTCCGGCGCACCCAGCACACGCAACTGCTCGGCGTACACGGCCACCAATTGCGGTTCACTGCGCTGCGCTTTGGACAGGTGCTGCCACGCCTGGGTCAGCGGCTGCAGCGCGATCTCGCCATTGTTCAAACCGTCGGTGGCAGCGCTGGCCAATCGCGCGCTCCAGGCTTGTTGTTCGAGGGCGCTGAGTTCGGCATCACCGAGCACTTTGTCTTTGCGAAGGTCCGGCAACAGGGCAATCACCGCTGGCCAATCGCCGCGCTGCTGGTGCACCTGCTGAAGATGTTTGAGCACTTGGCGATGGTGGGGGTGGCGGTCGCGCATGACCTGCAGCGTTTCCAATGCAGCTTCGGTTTGCCCGCGCGCTTGCTGCAACTCGGCATGGGCCAACGCAATCGCGAGCTCGGCGTGGGGCTGGCGCTCCAAGGCCTTTTCCAAGAAGCCATCGCTCTGTTCGTAGTCGCCCAATTCGTTGGCGGCACGCGCCGCACCGAGGTAATAAATCAGCGGTTGTTGCTCGCCCTCGGCCGCGCGTTGCAGGTGTCGCACGGCGCGTGCCCAGCGCCCTTCGGCGAGGTCGAGCAGACCCTGTTCGCTGGCCAGTTGCACGCGGCGTTTGCGGTTGCGCCGCGACCATGGGTTGACCACACCCCCCGACACAAACACCAAACTCAGCAGCAAGCGAATCAGGTAAACCGCCAGCCACACCACGGCGATCAGCGCAACAGCAGCCCACAAGCTGGACTCATAGCGGAAGTTTTTGTAGGCGATCAGCACGTAGCCGGGGTCTTCAACCACGGCCAAGCCAATCAACACGGCCGTCGCGACCAGCAACAGCAGAATCAGCAGCGCACGTCTCATGGGCTGACTTCCTCCAGCTCGTTATCAGCCGCCGGCTGATCGCTCTGGGACTGCCGCTCTTCTTGCAGTTTCTGGCTCGCGTTCTGACGTTTCTGCACGTAGGCGCGCACGGCGTCTGTGGCCGGCGTGAGGTCCGGCATCGTCACCGCCACTGGCTGACCGATGAGCTCGTCGATCCGCGCCAGCAGCGCCTGGCTGTCGGGATTCTGCGTATTGAAGTAGCTGTCGAGCACGTTGCGCGCCTGGGTCATGGCTTGGCGATAAACCTCAGGTTTGCCATTCAAGGCGGCCCATTGCGCTTGTTCCAGGGCGAGGGTCAAGGCGAGGGCGAACTTGGGTCAGGCTCTGGCCGGCCAGCAATGGCCGTACATTCTGGTCGGCGTGGAAGTCGATGCGGATGTAGCGGGACAGTTTTTCCAGCCACTCCGACCACCACCCTTGGCCGTCGCCTTCGGCGGCAAAATTGAATTGCTCGCCTTTGCTGGTGAAAGCCGGCACCAGCGAATTAAGCTCCGCCGCTTGCTCGCGCATGGCGTCCAGTTGCAAGAACAGGCCGGTGCGATCCAACGCCGTAATGCCGCGCAATGCCACCAAGGCCTTGGCCAGCTGTTCGCGAGCGGCATAGGAGCCGGAGTCGTCCTGGTCACGCAGAATCTCGTCGGCGCCCTGTACCAGGACGGCGGCGCTACCCACATCCTGCAATGCCGAGAGGCGCAACGCGGCCAGACGCAGCAAGTGCTCAGCTTCGGCCAGACGCCAATCTTGGCGACTCGCGCCCAACACGCTTTCGACGCGCTGACTGAGCTGCTGTTGATCGCCTTGCAATTGGGCCAACAAACGGCGGCGACTTTCGAGTTCTTGAGGGTCGGGCAGCGCCGCGACGCGGTCGGTCAGGCCCTGCTCACGTTGCGATAACAATTGGGTTTGGCTGCGAGCCTGTTCGAGTTGCGACAGTTGCTCCCGATCATGGCTTTGCAGCATTCGAACCTGCCAGACGCTCCAGCCGCCGGCCGCTATACCCGCAGCACCAATCAACAGCGCCAGGGCTGCCAACCCCGTGCCCCGTCCTTTTGCGGGCGGCGGGGCAACCGGTTCGGTGCGGGGAGAAGTGGGCGCAGTAAGCGCAGGTTGAGTGTCATCTTTCGGGGAGGTTGCTTCGCTCACGTATCCGTCCTGTGCATCAGAGGGCAGCCGGGGCATGGTCCCGCAAAGCTGCCAGCAACGCCGCGGCACTCGCACCACGGCAGTCCACAACCGCACGAGCCCCGGCGGCAGTCGCCATTTCGGCAACCCGCGGGCTCGGTACAAACAAGGGTAGCCGCGCCAGTGTCGGCCATTCGGCGCCAGCCAGGGTCAGCAGGTGTTGAAAACCCTGCCCACTGCTGACCACCAGACCATTCAAGCGTTCAGCGTAAACACGCTCTGGCAAGGCCGCCACCGCATAGTGCGGCAGCGAGCGGCGATACAGTGGCAGATAATCGACCGCTACGCCTTGGCCGCGCAAGCATTCAGCCAGGGCTTCACGGCCACCCTCTCCACGCAGAATCAGTACGCGTGGTGAGGCGCTAGTGGCCAATGCGGCTTGCAATTCCCGCAACGCCAATAAGGCTTCGCTGTCATCACCCCGGGCGGGATAGCTTACGGTCAAGCCATGCTCGGTCAGTATCTGGCCAGTGGCGGCACCAACAGTGAACCACGCGACATGCGCGGGCGGCTGCGGCCAGTAGCGGTTGAGCAAGGCCAGCCCCAGTCGAGCAGCCGGCTTGCTCACGACGATAACCGCGCAGTACCGATCCAGGTGTTCCATCAAGCGGTGCTGTTCAGGCGATTCAGCAAGCGGCTGTATATCCAGCAGTGGCAGGCTGCTGCTGAATACGCCGTGCTCGGCGAGCGTGACGGCCAGGGCCGCGCACTCTTCAGCCGGGCGGGTGAGCAGCAACCGCCAGCGGGTCACTCGGGCTTAGCCTCACCGTAGACGGCTTGCAGAATGGCGGCGGCGCCTTGTTGCAGCAGGTCTTGCGCGACGCTGACGCCCAGGGCGTTAGGGTCTTTCACCGTGCCCGTGGCTTCGGCCCGCAGCAACAAACCACCATCGGGCTGGCCGACCAGACCACGCAGCCAGATGTGCTCGCCCTGCAGTTCGGCATAGCAGGCGATGGGCACCTGACAGCCGCCATTCAAGGTTTTGTTCAGGGCTCGTTCGGCGGTCACGCGCAGTGCGGTTTCATGGTGATGGAGGGCGGCGAGCAGCACGTGGATGTCGCTGTCAGCGCTGCGGCATTCAATACCAACCGCGCCTTGGCCACCGGCCGGCAGGCTGTCGATGACGCTGATGCTGCAGCGGATGCGGTCGGCGAAGCCCAGACGGATAAGACCGGCCGCCGCGAGGATGATGGCGTCGTACTCGCCAGCATCAAGCTTGGCCAGACGGGTGTTGACGTTGCCGCGCAGGAAGCGGATTTGCAGGTCCGGGCGCATCGCCAACAGTTGGGTTTGACGGCGCAAGCTGGAGGTGCCGACCACGGCGCCTTGCGGCAAGGCGGCGATGCTTTCGTAGGTGTTGGAAACGAAGGCGTCACGCGGATCTTCGCGCTCGCAAATGCAGTACAGGCCCAGGCCTTCGGGGAAATCCATCGGCACGTCCTTCATCGAATGCACGGCGATGTCGGCTTCGTTTTCCAACAACGCGGTTTCGAGTTCTTTGACGAAAAGGCCTTTTCCGCCGATTTTCGACAGCGGTGAATCAAGCAGCTTGTCGCCACGACTCACCATTGGCACAAGGCTGACGACGAGCCCTGGGTGCGCCGCTTCCAGGCGAGCTTTAACGTATTCGGCCTGCCAGAGGGCCAAGGCACTTTTGCGGGTAGCGATGCGGATTTCGCGGGACGACATGACGGCTCTCGAACGGAATTAACCCGCGCATAGTAAGGCAGCCGCGCAGGTGGTGCACCCGCCGTCAGGGTGACGGGCTGCCGCAGCAGCCGTTCGGGTGGGTTAGCTCAGAGGCTGTTCATTAGCTTGCGCACACCGGCCACGTGCCGGCGGCTGACGATCAGGGCATCGCCATTCAAGCCTTTGAGGTACAGCTGGAAATGACCGAGCGGGGTGCGCTGCAGACGCTCGATACGTTCACGGGCCACCAGCGCGTTACGGTGAATGCGCACAAAGCGGTCACCGAATTCGTCTTCCAGAGCTTTAAGGGGTTCGTCCAGCAACACCTCACCGCCCTCGTGACGCAGGGTCACGTACTTATGGTCGGCGATGAAATAAATGACTTGGTCCAGGGGAATCAGCTCGATGCCTTTGCGGGTGCGGGCGCTGATATGGGTGCGCGGACCGCTACCGCTCTCGGCGGCCGGCCGGGTCAGCGCCACCAGCTGCACGCGATTGGGACGTTCGGCTTTTTTCAGCGCTTCGATCAGGCTTTCCGGGCGCACCGGTTTGACCAGATAACCCACGGCGCTGACCTGAAACGCATCGATGGCGAACTCATCGTGCGCGGTGCAGAAAATTACCGCCGGCGGCGCCTCGCGCTCGCAGAGTTTGGCGGCCACCTGCAAGCCATCCAGACCCGGCATGCGAATGTCGAGTAACACCACATCGGGTTTAAGACTATCGATCAGGGTCAACGCCTCTTCGCCATTGCTGGCACAGGGCTCCAACACTCGGTAACCATCGAGCTCACCGACCATACGGCTGAGGCGCTCGCGGGCTAGGGGTTCATCGTCGACGATCAGGACATTCATATTGCTCGGGCTTCCTGCGTGAGTCTCGCACAAGGATAGCGTAGACAGGTGAAGTGGCGCCCGTCACGGCGATCCACGCTGAGACTCGCGCGAGGGCCAAAAAGTGCCGCAAGACGCGCATCTATATTCACCAACGCTTGCTGTGTACCACGAGAGGGTTTGTGCTCACTGCCCTCCTTCTCCGGGTCATAAGGGTTGCTGACACTCAGCTCGAACACCCCGTCTTTGTAATCTGCTTCTATGCGTACCACGCCCCCTTCGATGCGCGGCTGAATACCGTAGATCAAAGCGTTCTCCAACAATGGCTGCAAGGTGAGCTGCGGAATTGGCAGGTCGGGCGGAACATCGTCGACCTGCCACTGCAACTGTAGACGCTCACCAAGACGATATTGTTCGATAGAAAGATAGCGCTTGCTCAGCTCCAGCTCCTCACTCCACGTCACCAGGCTGCCGGGCTTGGCCAGGCTGGCGCGAAACAGATCGGATAAATCCAGCACCGCTTGTTCAGCTTTATAGGGATCAATTACGACCAGGCTGGCGATGCTATTCAAACTGTTGAACAGGAAATGCGGACGGATCCGTGCCTGCAATGACTCGATTCTTGCTGACAGTTCCGCTTGCTGCTGTCGCCGCCATTGGCTCTGCAGGTAGAAGTAGCGTAGCAGCAGCGCCGACATGATCAGACTAATCAGCGCATGGCGCAGATACAGGTTCACCTCGCCGGTACGTGGCAACGGTCCGCCCAGGCTGTAAAAGTCGGCAATGGCCGTGCAGGTCAGCGTCAGCCCTACTACCAAAAGGCAGCACAGCAACCCCGCCAGGGCTGCCGGCAAGCGCGCCAACAGCGGCCGCAACTGGCACATGAGGCCCGCTGAGAGCAGCACGATCCATTGCACGAATAGCGAGGTGAGTGCCAGACGAATCCAGTTGAAGCCCGGCTGCATCGGCTCGGCCAATACCAGCACCAGCACTAGCAGCTCGGCCAGCAGCACCAGGACCAGCAACGCTTCGGGCAGGCACAGCTCGGGCAAGAAGAATTCGCCGGGTTCGGTTTTTTTCGATTTAAGCCATGAGATACGCATCGACACAGTTTCCGGGGCGGCTTGCGTGGCAGCAAGCGGGCGGGCGCTGCACGGACTAAATAAAGCAGCAAATGGCCATCGCGTCGGCAAAACTGTGATCAGTCCTACATTGCTCTGGCCATTCCCTGACGGCGTCGCGCGCGCCGGCACGACTAACCGTTGCCGCGAAACTGCTGTTTACCCTGCTATTATCCGCACACTTTTTACGCCGGCCGCTTCCCGTGGCCTCCCGTTTTGCGCACCAGCCGAGTCATTGCCATGAGCACCGAAAAGACCAACCAATCGTGGGGCGGCCGCTTCAGCGAACCTGTCGACGCCTTTGTTGCCCGCTTTACTGCCTCGGTCAATTTCGACCAGCGTCTGTACCGCCACGACATCATGGGCTCCATTGCCCACGCCACCATGCTGGCCAAGGTCGGCGTGCTCACGGCGGATGAGCGCGACGCCATCGAAAATGGCTTGAAACAGATTCAGGGCGAAATCGAGGCCGGCAGCTTTGAGTGGCGCGTGGACCTGGAAGACGTGCACATGAATATCGAGGCGCGGCTGACCGACCGCATCGGCGTCACCGGTAAAAAACTGCACACCGGCCGCTCGCGCAACGACCAAGTCGCTACCGACATCCGCCTGTGGCTGCGCGATGAAATCGACCTGATCCTCAGCGAAATTACCCGTCTGCAACAGGGTTTGCTGGAGCAGGCCGAACGCGAAGCCGGCACCATCATGCCCGGCTTCACGCACCTGCAAACCGCCCAGCCGGTCACCTTCGGCCACCACCTGCTGGCCTGGTTCGAAATGCTCTCGCGTGACTATGAGCGCCTGGTCGACTGCCGCAAACGCACCAACCGTATGCCATTGGGTTCGGCCGCATTGGCCGGCACCACGTACCCGATTCAGCGGGAAGTCACCGCCGAACTGCTGGGCTTCGATGCGGTAGGTGGCAACTCGCTGGACGGCGTGTCTGACCGCGACTTCGCCATCGAATTCTGCGCAGCAGCTTCGCTGGCGATGATGCACCTGTCGCGCTTCTCCGAAGAGCTGGTGCTGTGGACCAGCGCGCAGTTCCAGTTCATCGATTTGCCTGACCGCTTCTGCACCGGCAGCTCAATCATGCCGCAGAAGAAAAACCCCGACGTGCCGGAGCTGGTACGGGGCAAATCCGGGCGCGTATTCGGCGCGCTGATGGGCCTGCTGACCTTAATGAAAGGCCAGCCGCTGGCCTACAATAAAGACAACCAGGAAGACAAAGAACCGCTGTTCGACGCCGCCGACACCCTGCGCGACAGCCTGCGTGCGTTCGCCGACATGGTGCCGGCGATCAAGCCGAAAACCGCCGTCATGCGTGAAGCTGCCCTGCGTGGTTTTTCCACGGCCACGGACCTCGCCGACTACCTGGTTCGCAAGGGCCTGCCCTTCCGTGATTGCCATGAAATTGTTGGCCATGCGGTGAAGTACGGCGTGCAAACCGGTAAAGACCTGGCGGAAATGAGCCTCGAGGAGCTGCGCACGTTTAGTGAGCAAATCGAGCAGGACGTGTTCGCCGTGTTGACCCTCGAAGGTTCGGTGAACGCCCGCGACCATATCGGTGGCACAGCGCCGAATCAAGTCAAGGCTGCAGTTGTTCGCGGCAAGGCGCTGTTGGCCAGCCGCTAACCGCATTTCCCATCGCGGCGGATCGGGCAATCCGATCCGCCGCGAGCGGTTGGTTTACTTCTTGCCCCGCGCCATCGCCAAAAACTGCTCCATCTCGGCGTCTTTGTCGGCCGCCACCTTCTGCACATTCGGATTCTGGTTCAGCAGCTTGAACAGCGCGGCCGCCTGCGGGAAATCGGCCAGCACATCCGTGGCGAAGAGCTTGCCCATAACCGTGCTCGCCAAGTCCAGGCTGTACAGAAAATAAAGGTCAGCCAGGCTCAAGGTGTCACCGGCCAGGTACGGCGAAAACGCGCCGTGACGTTTCAGGCTGGCCAGCCCAAGGTTCAAATCTTCCAAGCTTTTGGCTTTGATCGCCGGATCCACTTTGCCGCCGAAAAACGCCTCCAGGTAACAGGCGCGCGCCGGCAGCTCGATATACAGCTCAATCTCGCGCATCAGCGAACGCACGTAGGCGCGCGCCTGCGAGTCGCTCGGCAGCAAAGGCTTGGCGGGGTGGGTTTCTTCCAGGTACTCGAGAATGACGCTGGTCTCGTTGATGAAACCTTTCTCGGTTTGCAGCACCGGCACTTTGCCGCGCGGGCTGATGGCCAGAAACTCTTCGCGCTGGCCGCCGTGAACGGCGACCGCTTCGAAGGGGATGCCTTTTTCCAACAAGGCCAGTTTCACCATGTTGTAGTAGTTGCTGACCGAAAAACCGTGCAGTTTGAGCATGACAATCTCCGTTCCTGGTGGAGTGGGCGTTGCACCTTATAAACCGTGACGAGCCAGGCGCCCAGCCGAATCCACCCCATGAATGCGTACGCCATTGCGCACGGACCATGGCACACTGCGGCCTTGTTTTCCGAGGAGTGCGCCATGAGCGACATTGATGAGAGCGAAGAATCCTTCGCTGAAGCAACCCTGGTCCAAGCCATTGAAAATCAGCTCGAAACCGACACCCCGCCTGCCGCTAACGCCGCCTTCAACAAGCTGACGCTGGTGGGCTATCCGCGTGAAGAGGCGTTGCGTTTGATGGCGCTGGTGTTGGCCTTCGAAATTGACGCCATGCTGGATGAAGACCGCCCGTTCGATACCGCCTGGTACGAACAAGCCCTTCGCGCACTGCCCGAATTACCTGAAGGTTCGGAAGACACTGACTAATACCTAAGCAGCGCTTGCCTTGACTCAGCGCAGCGGATTAGCCTCGTGGTCATAGCATCCTGCCATGGTCCCGCCCACCTCCTGGGCGGTCCCCGAGCCTGAATCGATGACCCATCGCGTCTATTTCAGCAGTTGGACAACCTTGTGTGCGGCCCTGCTGGTCGCCGCCCTCGGCATTTCCCGCGCTCAGGCCGAACCCATCCAGATCGGCGCCGAAGACGATTGGTATCCCTACACGGCGCTTCGCGATGGTGAAATTGCCGGTATGTCGGTGGACATCGTCAAAGCGGCATTCGCCGCGACCGGCACCGACATTCAACTCGTTTCCTTCCCCTACACCCGCTGCATGCAACTGGCGCTGCGCGGGCAAATTGTGGCGTGCTTCAACACCTCGCCCAATGCGCAAATCGCTGCCGACTACCGCTTGCCCACTCACCCCTTGTTCAGCGAGTCGGTTTTATTGTGGGCGCGCAATGACAGCGCCAAGCCGGTGAGCAATCTGGACCAGTTGGTGGGCAAAACCGTGGCGGTCACCAATGGCTACGAATATGGCGCCGACTTCGACAATGACACGCGCCTGACCCGCATCATGGTGCGCAAAGACCTCAACGGGTTTTTGATGTTGCAACGCTCGCGCGTCGATTACATGCTGGCATTTCGAGGAACCGCGCTGCAGCTGTTCGAGGAGCACCCGGAGCTGCGTGGGCAATTTATCCCGGTCATGACCGTGCACCGCCCTGATCTTTATCTATCCTTTTCCCGACACCATCCAGACGCTGAAAACCTGCTCAAACGTTTCGATCAAGGAATGCGCGTAATCGAAAGCGACGGACGCTATCAACAGATCATCGACACCTGGAGGAACAAACAGAACGCCGCGAAGTAAGCGGCAACCACCCCACCACCCCCTGCCCGCTAGTTGGGGTCACGCTGCCACCGACTCAATGCTGAGCGTTGGCGCACTACAAGAAATCTGGAGCAAACATGTCATTTACACCCGAACTGATTGCTGAGCTGGAAATTCTTGCCCTGTACAACCTTTCCAACACCAAGGAAGGCCTCAAGGTTCACCATATCGCCTCGCCCACGGCCATTGCCGCGACCCAGCGCCTGCACGAAAAAGGCCTGGTGACGCTGCCCGATGGCGGCTACCTGACCAGCCTCGGGCTAGACGCCGCGCAACATGCCCAAGACCTGCTGACCATTCTCACCGTTGAAGAAGCGGCCTAACCTTCTGTGACTCAGGCAAAGGCGGCGCCCCGCTGCTTTTGCCTGCTCCGCCTCACCGCCGTAAATCAAGCCACAGCCCCTGCCCCCGGCGTTTCGCGGCTGCTAATCTAGCCCCACCAACCGGCAAGAGTTAGCTATGACGCGCACCCAGGAAATTCGTCCCGACATCGACGAGGGTATCGACCGCAAGGTGCTGACGCAGCTGCGCGCGCGCTTTCTCAAGGTCAACAGCGGCCGTCTGGACCGCGCCATGCAAGGGCTGTCGACGCGTCAGCAATTGGTGCTCAAGCTGTTGCCGTTGTTGTTCCACGTTAACCACCCGCTGCTTCCGGGCTACGTCTCCGGCCAGACGCCGGCCGGCGTATCCGGTTATGAACCCGACGACGAACTGCTGAGCGAAGCCCAACGCCTGACCCGCTCGTTCGTGTACAAGGCGCGGCGCGGCAATCCGCCGTTGCCGATTCATGGTCTGTTTCTGATGGGCAGCCTCGGCACTGTGGCGCAGGCCGAGCAGAGCGACATGGACGTGTGGGTGTGCCATGCGCCGAACCTGAGCGCTCAAGAACTGCAAGAGCTGGCGCGCAAATGCACGCTGCTGGAAGTATGGGCGGCGACCCAAGGCGCCGAGGCGCATTTCTTTCTGATCGACCCGGCGCGCTTCACCGTGGGCGACCGCGAAGCCCAACTGACCTCCGACGATTGCGGCACCACGCAACATTACTTGTTGCTGGACGAGTTCTACCGCACCGCCATCTGGCTGGCAGGGCGCACGCCGCTGTGGTGGCTGGTGCCGGTGTACGAAGAGAAACGCTATGCCGAATACACCCATCAGTTGCTGAGCAAACGGTTTATTCGTGCGGATGAAGTGCTGGATCTTGGCCATCTGGCCACCATTCCGCCGGGCGAATTTATCGGCGCTGGCATGTGGCAGTTGTTCAAGGGCATCGAGTCGCCTTACAAGTCGGCGCTCAAATTGCTGCCTGACCGAGGTGTACGCCAGCGAACACCCGAACGTTGAATGTCTGAGCCTGCGTTTCAAACAAGCGGTGTTCAGCAACCAGCTCGACCTCGACGAGCTCGACCCGTACGTCGTGGTGTACCGCCGCCTCGAGGAATACCCTCAGTGGCCGCGGCGAAACCGAGCGCCTGGAACTGATCCGGCGCTGCCTGTACCTCAAGGTGAACAAGAAAATCAGCAACCCGCCGCGCAACCGGCGCAAAAGCTGGCAGCGTCTGTTGCTGGAGAAACTCACTGCAGGCTGGGGCTGGCAGCAGCGGCAACTGGCGATGCTCGATAGCCGCAGCCAATGGAAGGTTCGGCAGGTCAGCGCAGAACGCCGCGTGCTGGTCAACGAGCTGACCTACAGCTACCGCTTCCTCTCGCAGTTCGCCCGCACCCAACAGGTCGCCAGCTCCCTTAACAGCCGCGACCTTGGCGTGTTAGGCCGGCGCCTGTACGCCGCCTTCGAGCGCAAGGCCGGCAAAATCGAATTCATCAACCCCGGCATTGCCCCGGACCTGGCCGAAGACAACCTGACCTTGGTGTTCAACAGCGACAGCACCGATGACAGCCAATGGGCATTGTTCAACGGCAGCCTCAGCGGCCAGGAATGGCGTGATTTTGCCCCACTGAAACGGGCGCGCGAACTGATTGAGCTGCTGGCCTGGTGTCACCGCAATGGCGTGATCGACAGCAGCACGCGCATCGCCCTGCACCCTGGCGACAGCGACCTCACCGAATTCGAGCTGGCCAATCTGCTCACCAGCTTGCAACAAGCCGTGCCGCTGCCATTGCCGAGCGTGAGCGAAGAAGCGTTGTTGCACAGCAGCGCGCCGAGCGAGGTGTTGTTGCTGGTTAACGTCGGCATCGACCCGCTCAAACAGCACAGCCAGCTCAACGTGCACATGACCACGGGCCGCACGGATTCCCTAGGCTATTCGGGTGTGCGCGAGAATCTGGTGCTGACCCTCGACCAGGTGAGTTTGAACAGCTGGAACGAGTTGTCAGTCAGTCGTTACGACGGCACCCATGCGCTGCTCGACTGCTTGCGTGACTTCCTCAATAGCCTGCCGCCCGGCGGGGCGTTGCCGGTATTGAAAGTGCGGTGCTTCTGTCGCAACCGTGCCCAGGCCATTGCCGAGCGTGTTGAAGAATTATTCCGCGATATTCTTTCGCACTTCGTGGGCGAACGCGGCCAACGCTATTTAGTGCAGATTCAGCAGCAATACCACGTGCTGCAATTAACGCCCGGCCATGTCGACCATGTGGCGCTAAACAACCTGCCGGCATTGCTGGAGCAGTTGGGCAGCGAGCTGAACAGCTACAGTCCGCTGCACTTGGATCGCCATGCGTTGGAAGGCGAAGACCTGGCGATGATTCTGCCGCTGGGCCGTCCGGACTGCATTCAGGTGTTCTATCGCTTGCACGAAGACACCGCCGAGCTGACCGCGCTGGATGAACGCAACGCGCTCTGGCGCCAGCGTCTTCCGTTCCGGGATGAGCAAAGCTTGCTGACGCCGCTGCACCGTTTTCTACAGTCGGTGCTGTACCGCCGCAACGCGCAGCTGCCGCTGGATACCGACCCGGTTTTGGCCGACAACTTGGAAATTCTGTATTACGGAAGTGCTGCCGCCGGCGCCTTCCCGGGCGCAATTTCTGGAGCGCCGCGCGGCGCCGCAGTCGGCGGTCAGCCATCCGTTTTACGACGTTCAGGCGATTGTCGAACCCGCCGAGCAAGGACGGGTGCACGTCACCCTGTTCTGTAACCACCGGGAATTCTCCGAGTTGGAATACGGCAATGAACTGTTCAGCGCCGTGGCCCGCCACATCCTTTCGCAACGTAGCGGCCACGAGCGTTATCCGTGCTACATCACCGACCTGGATCTGTCGCGGGTGCTTGGTGAGGGGCAAACGCAGACCATCCATTACCTGCGCTACAAAACCCGGCTGGAGAGCTGCGCTCAATAGCGCGCTGCAACGTGCGTAACGTGCTCGCCCGTTTGGCCCATCGCGGCTGAAGCCGCTGCCGCAGTGAAAAACAGTGAGTCTCGGCTTACGCCTTCATGGGCGCCTGTGGGTTTTTCAGCGCGTACAGGTAGCTGCCTGCCAGGCTGTGGTCGCCCAGCACGCTGGCGTAGCTGGCGGTGAACGTAATCGCCTGGCCAACATGCTGGTAGAGCCACGTGCCGCTGACGCCCGGCGGCACTTCGGGAACCAGGTCGCTGTCGTTCACAACCCGAAAGGTCGGCACCTGCAGGCCGTTGTAGTACGCGGCGAACGAGGGAGACGCCAGGCGCGGGCTGGCAAAGTTGTAGTGTTGCAGCGCTAAGCCGGGCCAGCGTTCGCGCATATCAGGAACCGCCAGCGTCGACAAACTGCTGCCCAAACTGTGCCCGCATACCCACAGCGCACCTTCGGGGCGCATATCGTCGAGCGCTTGCAAGGCCAGGTCGCGCAGTGAGGTGTAGAGGCTTCAAAAAGCCGTCGTGCACCAGGCCAACGTCGCTTTTCCACGGGTAGCTGCGCTGCGGCACATCCAGATCATCCAGCCAGTCTTGCGCCGTGTCGGTGCCGCGAAACACCAGGTAAACGGCGCCTTGCGGGTCGCGCGCCGCAAAGCCGAACGGCTCGGACTCATTGAGAAAATGCAATTCGCTGAGCACGCTCCACACCGGCGTTGAAAACCGCCAGCCGGGCATGTCGGGGAGCTGCCAATGGAAGTCTTCAGGCTTTCGCGGCTGCTGCTGCGCCATCCATTGGTCGTACTGCTGATAAGCGCAGTTCACCAATTGGGCGCAGAGCAACGCTTGAGGCAGGAAAACGCAGGCGGGAAGTACATCGGTAGGCTGGGCATCTCGGCCTCCTTGCCACTGAATGAACGCCTACTCTAAAAGCGCCTGGCGATTACTGGCTATAGGCACCGGCGGCTTCTGGTTGGTACTCGACTGCCAGCAATGTCAGCTGAATCAGTTTTCCAGCCGGGGTCGGCCAGTCGATGTGTTGGCCAACCGACAGCCCTAACAGCGCGCTGCCTACGGGCGCCAGAACCGATACGGTGCCCTCGCCGCCCGCCTCGTTCGGATACACCAGCGTCAGGTGGTATTCCTTGCCGCTGCTTTTCTTCCCGGCAAACCACTCGCGAGTTCATGGTCACCACGCCGGCCGGCACTTCGTCATGGCCGACCACATTGGCGCGCGCCAGCTCCTCTTCGAGGGCTTGGGCGCCTGGGCCGAAATCGTCGAGGCTTTCGAGCAGACGCTCAAGGCGTTGCAGGTCCAGACGGGTGATGGTGATGGCTGGAGCGGTCATAACGCAGTACTCATAGTCAGTGGCAGCCAGGCAGCGGCTACCAGCGGAACGTCGCAACCCAATGAGGGCCGCAGCAAATTCCAGGCGGCAGTTAAAGAAAAACCCCGACCGAAGCCGGGGTTTGCAGGCGCCTCATTCTGGTGAGGCGAGTGCCGACCGTAGCACAAGACATGACTGCTTGGTCAAGACTGCCGAAAAGGCGACGGCTTTACGCGTGCCTGGGCCAACTCGATTATTTGCCGGCGACGCGGGCTATCAGCGGCTTTCCACTCGCGGATTTCAGCGAGCAAACGCCCGCAGCCCAAACACACGTCGTCGTCATCCAGGCAGCATTCGCGGCGACATGGCGACAGCACCACGTCAGCGTCTTGCGCCTGTGGCTGGAAAATTTGCGGAGCATTCATGTCAGAGCTCATCGAACTCGATCGCTTCGCCGGCTTGTTCAAGGGTGATGCGCGCGAGCATTTCGCCGAGCAGCTCGTCGCTGGTGTCGCAGATCCAGCGATCAGTGGCGCCGTCGTAATCGAAGTGGAAACCGCCAGAGCGAGCCGCCACCCACAGTTGGCGAATCGGCACCTGCCGGCTGAGGATCAACTGCGAGCCGATTGGCAAAACGCACGGTGAGAATGCCGGCGGAATTTTCCAAGTCGAGGTCCAGGCCGCTGTCATCGAAAATGTCTTCTACCGATTCCTGGGTGGCATCCACCAAGTCGTGAAAACGCGCTTCGGTCAAACTCATAACGGGCACCTCAGGCAAAAATTAAGGCAACGACGCAGGTGCGTTGCGACAAGTTGTAGGCATTAGCCGGCTAGCGTGCGGCGATACTCGGCGGGGCTCTGTCCGGTCCAGCGGCGAAACGCGCGGGCCAGGGAACCGGCTTCGCTGAAGCCAACAAAAAACGCGATGTCAGCCAGCTCGAGCGTCGGATCGCGTAGGTAATTGAGCACCAACTGCTGGCGAGTTTCGTTCGACAAGTTGGCTGAATGATAACCCGGTCTCGCGCAGACGGCGCTGCAAGGTGCGTGGACTGAGCCCCAAAGTCTGCGCCAGGCGCTCCAGGTCCGGTCCCTGTTCAGCAAGTTGCTTGGCCAGTTCCAAGCGGGCGCGGTCCAGCACGTGCTGCTCTTGGCGCATTTCGGTAAGCAGGCGGTCGGCGTAACCGTCGAGCATCTTGCGCACCTGCGCATCGGCCTGGCCAAGCGGCGCAAGCAGTAGGCGCTTGGGGAAGACCAGCGCGTTGTCGGGTTGGGAAAACAGCACCGGGCAACGAAAGATGCGCTGGTATTCGGCCGTGTCGGCAGGCGCTGCGTGCTGGAAGCGCACTTCGGTGGGCGGAATATCTGGGCCACTTATCCAATGCCCAAAGGTGGTCCAGCCCGCGAGCGTCTCCTCACACAGGTGCCGTTGTTGCTGCGCCAATAACGGCTGCCAACTCGTGGGCCACCTGCGGCTCCAGGCCGGGGCGCTCAGGTTCGTCGGCCAGGTCAACGTGCCCAAGACTGCCGACCAAAGTGGCGTAGCGCGCCTGGCGGTGCAGGGCGTCGCCCAGGGTCGCGCAGCTCATCAGCAAATAGCCGAGCACGCCGTAGTAACCCGGCCGCACCGCTTCGCCGAGGTGCAGCCCGAAGTGCACATCGCCCGTCAGCTCAACGCCCTTTTCCATCACTGCCAGATACACCGAGGCGGCCACGCGTTGATCACGCTGGGCCAACAGCTCGGGGCTTACGTGCAAGGGCGCCAGCAACGTTTCGGTGGCGATTCCCTGGCGCGCCAGGTAGTCCAACAGGCCTTGGAAATAGGCGACCGAAACCGAACCGGCCGGTGGCGCAGGTGTGTGCATCAGAGCTCCTGTTGGGGCTTGAAGGGACAAACGTAGACGCTTTTACGATAGCGTCAGGGCCCGCTGCGCGGGAGCTCCGGTCTATCGCCCGGCGCATAGGCAAGGCGCCGGGCGGCCGGTATACTCCGGCGCAATCACTGCTTTTACAAGGAATCCGCCATGAAGCGGCTACTGACTGCCCTTATCGCGCTCGTCGCCATTTCGTCTCTGCTTACCGGCTGTGGCCAGAAAGGCCCGCTGTATCTGCCAGGCGAAGACCAACCTTCCGCTGAACACACCCATTAAGGAGGCGGTATGCACGCCTTCAATTACCGCACAGGCGAACTGTTTGCGGAGGGGTGTGGCGTTGTCCGCCATTGCCGAGCGTTTTGGTACGCCTACCTACGTGTATTCCCGCGCGCACATCAGCGCGCAATTCAATGCCTATGCCGACGCGGCTGCAAGGCGTCCCGCATCTGGTGTGCTACGCCGTCAAAGCCAACTCCAACCTCGCTGTACTGAACCTGCTGGCCCGCCTGGGCGCCGGGTTCGATATCGTTTCCTCCGGCGAGTTGGAGCGCGTCGCTGGCCGCCGGTGGCGAGCCGGGCAAAATCGTATTTTCCGGTGTGGGCAAAAGCCGCGACGACATGCGCCGCGCGCTGGAAGTGGGCGTGCACTGCTTCAACGTCGAGTCCACCGATGAGCTGGAACGCCTGCAACTGGTGGCCGCCGAGCAAGACGTCATTGCGCCGATTTCGCTGCGCGTAAACCCCGACGTTGATGCCGGCACCCACCCGTACATTTCCACCGGCCTCAAAGAAAACAAATTCGGTATCGCCATTGCCGACGCCGAAGCGGTGTATGCCCGCGCCCATGAGTTGCCGAACCTGAAAGTGCTGGGTGTGGACTGCCATATCGGTTCGCAACTGACCAGCCTGCCGCCGTTCCTTGATGCCCTCGACCGCCTGCTGGCGCTGATCGACCGTCTTTCAGCGCGCGGCATTCAGATTCACCACCTCGACCTGGGTGGTGGCGTTGGCGTGCGTTACAAAGACGAAACGCCGCCACTGGTCAGCGATTACATCAAGGCCGTGCGCGAGCGTACCGCTGGGCGCGACCTGAAACTGGTGTTCGAACCCGGCCGCTACATCGTCGCCAACGGCGGCGTGTTGCTGACGCAGGTGGAATACCTCAAGCACACCGAACACAAAGACTTCGCCATCGTCGACGCGGCGATGAACGACCTGATTCGCCCCGCGCTTTATCAGGCGTGGATGGACGTTGTGCCGGTGCAGCCGCGCGAAGGCGCCGCGCGCGCTTACGACATCGTCGGGCCGATTTGCGAGACCGGTGATTTCCTGGCCAAAGGTCGTGAACTGGCCTTGGAAGAAGGTGATTTGCTGGCGGTGTGTTCGGCGGGCGCCTATGGTTTTGCCATGAGCTCTAACTACAACACCCGTGGCCGTTGCGCCGAAGTGCTGGTCGACGGCGAACAGGCTTATGAAGTGCGTCGCCGCGAGACCGTGCAAGAACTCTATGCTGGCGAAAGCCTGCTGCCGGAGTAACGGTCATGCTGCTGCGATTCACCAAAATGCACGGCCTGGGCAATGACTTCATGGTTCTTGACCTGGTCAGCCAGCACGCGCATATCCAGCCAAAGCACGCCAAACAGTGGGGCGACCGCCACACCGGCGTGGGCTTTGATCAGCTATTGCTGGTAGAGCCGCCGAGCAATCCCGACGTCGACTTCCGCTATCGGATTTTCAACTCCGACGGTTCTGAAGTTGAGCAATGCGGCAACGGCGCACGCTGCTTCGCCCGCTTTGTGCTGGACAAGCGCTTGACCATGAAACGCCAGATTCGCGTGGAAACCTCTGGCGGCATCATCGAGCTGGACGTGCGCCCCGACGGCCAAATCAGTGTGAACATGGGCGCGCCGATTCTTGAACCAGCGCGCATTCCGTTCCAGGCCGAGAGCCAGGCGCTGAATTATCAGGTCGATGTCGAGGGTACAGCGGTCACGCTGGCGGCGGTGTCCATGGGCAATCCGCACGCGGTGCTGCGCGTAGACAGCGTCGCCGAAGCGCCGGTGCACACCCTGGGCCCTAAGCTGGAACATCACCCGCGCTTTCCTCAGCGAGTGAACGTGGGCTTTCTTGAAATTACCGATCGCCAGCACGCCAAGCTGCGCGTTTGGGAACGCGGCGCCGGAGAAACCCAGGCCTGCGGGACCGGCGCTTGCGCCGCCGCTGTTGCCGCCATCAGCCAGGGCTGGATGGATTCGCCTCTGCAACTCGAACTGCCTGGCGGTCGCCTGTTTATTGAATGGGCCGGCGCCGGGCAACCCGTAATGATGACCGGACCCGCCGTCCGGGTTTATGAAGGGCAGGTTCGCCTATGACCGATAAGCAGCAAGACGAGAGCACCCCTCTGGACGCCGAAGCGGTGGCCGCATTTCTGCGCGCGCATCCGGAGTTTTTCGTCGACCACGACGAGTTGATTCCCGAGCTGCGTATTCCGCATCAGCGCGGCGAGTCGGTGTCGCTGGTCGAGCGCCAGGTCAAGCTGCTGCGTGAGCGCAACATCGAGATGCGCCACCGTCTTTCGCAACTGATGGACGTCGCCCGCGACAACGATCGATTATTCGATAAGACTCGCCGCCTGGTGCTCGACCTGCTCGACGCCGGCACGCTGGAAGAAGTCGTCAGCGCCGTTGAAGACAGCCTGCGCCACGAATTTCAGGTGCCCTTTGTCAGCCTCACCTTGTTCAGCGAAACGCCAACCGGCGTGGGCCGCTCGGTGAGTTTTGCCGAAGCGCATCAAGCCATCGGTGGCTTGTTGGCCGACGGCAAAACCATTTGCGGCGTGCTGCGCAGCCATGAGCTGGCGTTTTTGTTTGGTGAAGAAGAACGCGAGAGCGTCGGTTCTGCAGCCGTGGTAGCCCTCAGTCACCAGGGTTTGCATGGCGTACTCGCCATCGGCAGCCCCGATCCGCAGCATTACAAGAGCTCGCTCGGCACGTTGTTCCTTGGCTATATCGCCGAAGTGCTTGCCCGCGTTTTACCGCGCTTCGCCACGCCGCTTCGCTCGGTACGCTAAGCGTCCGGGCAGTTCGCCGTTAGCCAGGAGCGTCGCCTGATGCAAGCTGCCCTCGACGCCTACCTGAAACATCTGCGCAGCGAACGGCAGATGTCGCCCAACACCCTCGACGCCTATCAGCGCGACCTGCTCAAACTCATTGAGTTATGCGGCACTCAAGGGATCGACTCCTGGGCTGCGCTCGACGTGCGCAGGCTGCGCAGCTTCGTGGCGCGCTTGCATCAGCAAGGGTTGTCGGCACGCAGCCTGGCGCGTCTTCTCTCCGCCACGCGCGGCTTGTACAGCTACCTGATCGCCGAGGGCGTTTGCCAACACGATCCCGCAACCGGCATCGCGCCGCCCAAACGTGAACGTCGCCTGCCGCGCACGCTGGACGCCGACCGCACCTCCCAGTTGCTCGACGGCGCGGTGGAAGATGACTTCATCGGCCGGCGCGATCACGCCATGCTCGAGTTGTTTTACTCCTCGGGCCTGCGCCTTGCCGAACTGGCTGGCCTGAATGTGCAGCAGCTGGATTTACCTGGCGGCTTGGTCGAAGTAGTCGGCAAGGGCAGCAAAACGCGGGTGCTGCCACTGGGCCGCAAGGCGCGTGAAGCGTTGGAGAATTGGCTGCCGCAGCGCGCCTCGGCCAACCCAGCGGACGACGCGGTTTTTATCAGCGCCAAGGGCAAGCGCCTTGGCCCGCGCGCCATTCAATTGCGCGTCGGCCAAGCCGGCGTACGCGAGCTGGGGCAACACCTGCATCCGCATATGCTCCGGCATTCGTTTGCCAGTCACATGCTTGAGTCGTCACAAGACCTTCGCGCCGTGCAGGAGCTGCTCGGCCACGCCGACATCGCCACCACGCAGATTTATACCCATCTGGATTTCCAGCATTTGGCCACCGTTTACGACAGTGCCCATCCCCGCGCCAAACGTAAAAGCAGCGAACCATGAGTATCCAACTGATCACGTTCGACCTAGACGACACGCTATGGGACAACCTCCCTGTCATCACCGGCGCCGAGGCGGCGATGCGTGACTGGCTGAGTAAGAACGCGCCACTACTGGCTGCGCAGCCCGTTGAACATTTGTGGACCATCCGCAGCCAGGTGCTCGCCGCCGAGCCTGGGCTACGTTACCGCCTGAGCGAACTGCGGCGGCGCACGCTTTTTCAGGCACTCGAAGGCGTTGGTTACGACGCGGAGCGCGCGAAGGAAATGGCAGAGCTCGCATTCCACGCCATGCTCGACGCGCGCCATCGCATCACCTTTTTCGACGACACCGTGCCCACGCTGGAGCGCCTGACCGAGCGTTACATGCTCGGCGTGATCACCAACGGCAACGCCGATGTTCGCCGGCTTGGCTTGGCCGATTATTTTCGCTTCGCCCTGTGTGCCGAAGACCTCGGCGTCGGCAAACCGGACCCGCTGCCCTTTATCACCGCCCTGCAACACGCGCTGGCATTGCAGCTGCCGCCGGCGTGCATGTTGGCGATCATCCTGCCGACGATATCCAGGGCGCGCAGAACGCGGGCATGCGGGCGGTTTGGTTTAATCCGCAGGGGAAAGACTGGGAAGGTGACGGGCAGCCGGATGCGCAGATAAAAGCGTTGGCGGAGTTGCCTGGGGTATTGGCGCAGTGGGGTTGAGATCGGCGACAAGTCAGCGATCCGATCGCGGCTAAAGCCGCTCCTACAGGATTGCGGAATACGCGGTCTGCCTTTACTCGGTCGAGATCGAGCGAGCTAGAGCGAGGCAAGGCGAATTTTGATTTTGAAGCGCAGTGGGCTGTAGCCCATGAGCATTCAAAATCAAAATTCAACGCAGCATCGCCGACGCGCAGCCGATCGATAAGCCCAACAAAAAGCCCGCCAAAATGGCGGGCTTTTTTGTTGGGCTAAACACTAAATAGGGCGGCTGCCGTATTTGCTGTCCGGCTTCTTGGGCGGATCGGCAACCACATTAGGCTCGACCTCCTGCACCTTGCCACCACGGGACAAGAATTCCTGCATGGCGCGTTCCAGCGCATCGCGTTCCTTTTGCTTGGCTTCGATGCTAGGAAGCTCGTCGATGTCGACAGCCGCCTTGGCTTTCTTGCCAGCTTTTACGGGGGACATCGCTGTCACTGTCGGTGTCGTCAGCGTCATCCGCCACGCCATCGTCAGCAGCCGCCAGCTCTTCGCCGTCGTCTTCCGCACCGCCTTCCAGTTCGTCTTGTTCCAGATCTTCGTCGCTCATGTTTAACCTCATGACTTGCGAAAAGCAGGTTAGTTATAGCCCAGCAATACACGCTGTCGCGCATTGCCAGAAAAAATTCAAAGAGTCTCGCCCTGCAGGGTCGCAAGCACTCTTCTGGGGCCACCGTGATCACGGTGCTCACCCAGGTAAATCCCTTGCCAGGTGCCTAAGGCCAAACGACCCGCACGTATCGGCAGCGTCACCTGGCACCCCAACAAACTGGCCTTGAAGTGCGCGGGCAAATCGTCCGCGCCTTCGTCGTTGTGTTCGTAAACGTCCTGGTCGTTGATGTCGGCATACGCACTGCCAACTTGAGGGACCAGACGATTGAAGAACCGCTCAAAGTCGCGTCGCACAGCCGGGTCGGCATTCTCGTTAATGGTCAGTGAAGCCGAGGTGTGCAACAGCCACAGATGTAACAGACCCAAGCGGTAGCCAGCCAGTTCAGGCAATTTCGCCGTCACGTCATCGGTCACCAAATGGAAGCCTCGCGGGCGTGCCGCAAGGTGAATTCGCGTTGTTGCCACATAAGCATCTCCGCTCGTTCGGCGCGCATTCTAGCGTGCTCGTGGAAAAAGCAAAGGGCGCAGGCCAGAGCGTTTGAGTTTATTTAAGCGAACCATCTTTTCAAGCCCGCGGCGCTCGACAATGGTCGTAAATCACGCTAGCGCAAAACGCAAAATGCCCGGCAAAAGCCGGGCATTTTTTTTCTGCGGGTGTTGCCTGTAAAAAGCTTACAGGTTGTAGCCACGCTCGTTGTGTTGCGCCAAGTCGAGACCAACCGTCTCTTCTTCTTCGCTAACACGCAGGCCCATCACCAGGTCCAGCACTTTCAGGATCACAAACGTGACGACCGCAGTGTAGATCACGGTGAAGCCGACGCCTTTGATCTGAGTGATCACTTGCGCGCCGATGTCTTCAACGGTGCCGAAGCCGCCCAGTGCAGGTGCTGCGAATACGCCGGTGAGAATTGCGCCGACGATGCCGCCGATACCGTGAACACCAAAGGCATCCAAGGAATCGTCGTAGCCCAGTTTGCGTTTCAGGGTAGTGGCGCAGAAGAAGCAGATCACGCCAGCAGCCAGACCGATTACCAGAGCGCCCATTGGGCCTACGGTACCAGCAGCCGGAGTAATGCCCACCAGACCGGCGACTACACCCGAAGCGATGCCCAGGGCACTTGGCTTACCGTGGGTAATCCACTCGGCGAACATCCAGCCCAGCGCCGCAGCAGCGGTGGCAATCTGAGTAACCAGCATGGCCATGCCGGCGGTGCCGTTGGCGGCAACAGCGGAGCCGGCGTTGAAGCCGAACCAGCCGATCCACAGCATGGCAGCACCTACCAGGGTGTAGCCCAGGTTGTGCGGTGCCATTGGGGTGGTGGGGTAGCCTTTGCGCTTGCCCATCACGATGCAGGCAACCAGACCGGCGATACCGGCGTTGATGTGCACCACGGTGCCGCCAGCGAAGTCCAGTACGCCCCAGTCCCACATCAGACCGCCGTTACCGCTCCACACCATGTGGGCGATTGGCGCGTAAACCAGCGTGAACCACACGCCCATGAAGATCAGCATGGCGGAGAACTTCATGCGTTCTGCGAAAGCGCCGACGATCAGAGCAGGAGTAATGATGGCGAAGGTCATTTGGAAGGTGATGAACACAGCTTCCGGGACCGCGTAGGTCAGGCTGGCTGGCGTGACGCCGGCCAGGAAGGCTTTGGACAGCCCGCCTACAAACGAATTGAAGTTAACAACGCCCTGTTCCATGCCAGTGACATCGAACGTCATGCTGTAGCCGTAAACGACCCACAGAATGCTGATCAGGCCGGTGATGGCGAAGCACTGCATCATCACCGAAAGGATGTTCTTGGAGCGAACCATGCCGCCGTAGAACAGCGCGAGGCCCGGGATGGTCATAAACAGCACCAAGGCGGTAGCGGTCAGCATCCACGCCGTGTCGCCGGTATTCAACACAACCTCGTCCGCCATGGCCAAGCCTGGGGTAACGAGGGACAAAAGGGCTCCTAGCCCTGCGAGCTTACGCAGAGTCATATTGTTTTCTCCTGGGGCGTTGGGTTCGGCGGCTTTTTAGATTGCGTCGGTGCCGGTTTCGCCGGTACGGATGCGGATGGCCTGTTCCAGATTGACCACGAAGATCTTGCCGTCACCGATCTTGCCGGTGTTGGCCGCCTTGGTGATGGCTTCGATAACGCGGTCCAGCTGATCATCAGCAATGGCCACGTCGATCTTCACTTTGGGCAAGAAATCGACCACGTATTCGGCGCCGCGATACAACTCGGTATGGCCTTTCTGACGACCGAAGCCTTTGACTTCAGTGACAGTAATGCCCTGCACGCCGATCTCCGATAGCGACTCGCGCACATCGTCCAGCTTGAACGGTTTGATGATGGCAGTTACTAACTTCATGAAACTCTCTCCCGTATTGGTGGACTTGCCCCAGGAAAAACGAACCCGGTTCAAGTCTAAGCGCAGTGTCTGGCTTTGTAACGCATCGAACGTCCTCAGGGAGGGCTCTCGACACAACCAATCGCTCCTGACGAAACGACTCCCCCCGCTTCGCCTTACGCAGCCGAACTGCATCGGTGCATGCGTCATAGCCCACTAAGCAGAAAGCTTGCCAGCTCAGGGAAAAGCTTGGAATTCAGCGAGTTATGGGGTCAAAGCTGCGCCGTGACCAAAGCGCCCGGGCGAGTCACGCTCAACAACGGTGCAAGCCTCACTTCGGCTACGCGCCAAAACCGTGCAAAACCCCTCGGCCTGGCGTCCTAATGCTGCGTGTTACACTGCCGGCCGACCAATTTGGAACCTTCTTATGCTGCCGCCTAAAGCCCTACTTGACGCCCTAAGCACCCACGCCTCGCGCTTGTTCAATGGCGAAACCCCCTTGCCGCGCAGCGAGTTCGAAAGCCAATTTAAAGTGCTGCTGCAAAGTGGCTTCAGCAAGCTCGACTTGGTTAGCCGCGAAGAGTTTGACAGTCAGATGGCCGTGCTTGCCCGCACCCGTGCGCGCCTTGAAGCGCTTGAGGCGAAGGTCGCTGAGTTGGAAGAAAAAGTTAACGCCGCCCAGCGAGTAATCCACTCGGACTGAGCGGCATGTGATCAAGGAGTGATCCATGTCTTTGGCTATCGTCCATAGCCGCGCCCAAGTCGGCGTCCAAGCACCCTCTGTAATCGTCGAAGCGCACTTGGCCAATGGCCTGCCCTCGTTGACCCTGGTGGGCTTGCCTGAAACCGCCGTCAAAGAAAGCAAGGACCGCGTGCGTAGCGCGATTCTGAATTGCGCCTTCGAATTTCCCCAACGTCGTATCACCTTAAACCTCGCTCCAGCCGATTTACCTAAAGACGGCGGCCGCTTCGATTTGGCCATCGCGCTTGGAATACTCGCCGCCAGCGGCCAGGTTCCATTGGCCGCGCTGGAACATATCGAATGCCTCGGGGAGCTGGCGCTCTCAGGCGCCTTACGCCCAGTACAGGGCGTATTGCCGGCAGCGCTTGCCGTGCGTGCCGCGGGGCGCACCTTGGTAGTGCCGCGCTGCAACGCCGAAGAAGCCAGTTTGGCGTCAGGCCTGACAGTGCTGGCTGCCGATCACCTGCTGGAGCTGGCCGCCCACTTCAATGGGCTCGCCCCCATCGCGCCTTATCAGGCAAAGGGACTATTGCGCCAATGCGCGCCCTACCCGGATCTTTGCGAAGTGCAAGGCCAGATCGCCGCAAAACGGGCGCTGCTGGTGGCTGCTGCGGGGTCTCACAATCTGCTGCTAAGCGGTCCGCCGGGCACTGGCAAGACGCTACTCGCCAGCAGACTCCCAGGGCTGCTACCCCCGCTGAATGAGCAGGAAGCGCTCGAAGTGGCGGCCATTCAATCGGTCGCCAGCCACACGCCGATGAGCGCCTGGCCGCAACGGCCGTTTCGCCATCCCCACCACACAGCGTCGGGGCCGGCATTGGTCGGCGGAGGCAGTCGCCCCCAGCCCGGCGAAATCACTCTGGCGCACCATGGCGTACTGTTTCTGGATGAGCTTCCTGAATTTGATCGACGCGTACTCGAAGAAGCTGCGCGAGCCTCTAGAAAGCGGCCATATCGTCATCGCCCGAGCCAAAGACAAAGTGCACTTCCCGGCGCGCTTTCAATTGGTAGCCGCCATGAATCCCTGCCCGTGCGGCTACCTTGGCGACCCAAGCGGGCGCTGCCGGTGCAGTACGGAGCAACTGCAACGCTACCGAGGAAAACTGTCCGGACCGCTGCTGGATCGTATCGACCTGCATGTAAAGGTGGCTCGTGAAACCACGGTGTTGCACGCCACGACCTCGTCCAATACTTCAACCGCCACGGCCGCCGCTCAGGTGGCGCGCGCCCAGAACCCTCCAGACAGAGCGGCAAGGCATTGCCAACGCGTTTCTCGACCTGCCTGGCTTGCGCGAACATTGTGGGTTGCTGCAAAGCGATCAGGCCTGGCTCGAAACTGCATGCGAGCGCCTCGGCTTGTCGTTGCGCGCGGCTCATCGGATTTTAAAAGTGGCTCGCACGCTGGCTGACCTGCAAAACGCTTCAGCCATCGCCCGCGAACACCTCGCTGAAGCCCTGCAATACAGAGGCGCTCCTCAGGAATAAGCGAACTTCGAGGATTTATCCCTGCCGCACTTCAGCCGCAGCCGGTCGCACGCCCAGCAATAGTGTATGGATATACAGCATCCGAACGCCCACAGTGAGGCTCAGGGTCCGTCGCGTGCAATCCCGCACCCCGGCTGGCCAATGCCTCTAGAGCAGGAGTCTGCCCATGACTATTCAACAAGTAATGCTTCCTCAATTCACCGAGCGGCAGCTCAAAATCTCTGCGGATTACGTGGCGCCCGGTAAGCGCGAGAGCATCTATGCGCTACCCAAGCAAATACCCTGGATTCAACTTAAAGGCCTCTGGTTGCAGCAGGCAGGTTTCGAGGCGAACAGCATGATCCGCGTGCGCATCATTCAAGGTTGTCTGGTAATAACCGCCGCATAAAAAAATCCCCGGACAATGCCGGGGATTTTTCATGCGTTGCGTTACTGGAATCGCCCGACCTCTGCGCGCAATCCGGCGGCCAACTGATCCAGCTCTCTGGCAGTTTCAGCGAGGTTGGTGATCACTTCGTGCTGCTCGCTGTTGGCCAATGCAATGCTTTGCAGATTGCTGCTCAGCATGGTGGCGGTGCTGCTCTGCTCGCTGGTAGCCGTGGTGATGGCGGCGAACTGCTCACCGGCTGCTTGGCTTTGCTCGGCAATCTGCGTAAGGGCCTGAGCGACTTTGGCGTTGCGCTGCAAGCCGTCGAGCATCTGCACTTTGCCTTGCTCCATGGTGGCGATAGCGCTGCTGGTTTCGCCCTGAATGCTCTGGATCATGGCGGAGATTTCGTTGGTCGCGTCACGGGTGCGACCCGCTAGGCTGCGCACTTCATCCGCGACCACAGCAAAGCCGCGGCCCTGCTCGCCAGCCCGCGCCGCTTCGATCGCGGCGTTGAGTGCGAGCAGGTTGGTTTGGTCGGCAATGGAAGTAATCACACTGACAATGCCGCCAATTTCCTGCGAGCGCTGACCGAGGGTGTTGATGACGTCGGCGGTGCCATTCAGGGAACTGGAAATCTGCTCCAGCGCGCTAGACGCTTCCTCCATGGAAGTGCGGCCAATGCGCGTTTGCTGCGAGTTTTCGTTAGCCAGGCGTTCGGTGTGACGCATGTTGTCGGCGATGTTGAGCGAGGTGGCGCTGAACTCTTCGACCGCGCCGGCCATGCTGCTGATTTCGCCGGACTGTTGCTCGATGCCTTCATAAGCGCCGGACGACAACCCAGCCAACGCTTGCGCCCGGCTGCTGACGTTTTTCAGCTGCGCCGCGAATACGCGCGACCATGGTCGACAGGGCTTCGCCCATCTGGTTGAAGTTACGAGCGAGTTCGCCAATTTCATCGTGACTGGTGATATTCAGGCGCACGCTGAGGTCACCGTTGCCGAGGGCTTGCGCCTGCTCAACCAAGTCGCCCAAAGGACGCAGCTTGCGGCGCAGCAACCAGATCACAGCGCCAACGGCCAACAGCAACGTAATCAGGCTGCCGATAGCCAGTTGGCTGCCGACGTGCCAGGTCACCGCTTCGATTTCGGCCTTGGGCATGCTGGCCAATACCGTCCACGGCCCGCCAGTAAAAGGCATGGCAACGCTGTAGAACGACTGCTCACCGTCGTCCCAAAACTCGCCTTCGCCAGGCTTGGTTGCCAGCGACGCAATCGTCTCGATGGCTTTCTCGGGCTGCTGAGCACCCGCTGGCGGCACCAGCCAATGTTTCTGCTCATCCAGCAACGCCAACGAACCGGTAGCGCCAATGCGGAAACGCTTGAGGTTTTCGAACTGCGCGTTTTGCGCGGCGGTGTAATCGAAGCCTACGAACAACACAGCAATCACGCGGCCCGACGGATCAGCCACAGGCGTGTACTGCGTCATGTAGAAGCGGTCGAACAACAGGGCGCGGCCCACATAGTTTTGCCCGCCGAGCAAACGTTGGTATGCGGGGTGTGCGTGATCGAGCGCGGTGCCGATTGCGCGGCTACCGTCCTGCTTGGTCAGGGAAGTGGTGACCCGAATGAACTCGTCGCCGTCGCGCACAAATACGGTCGCCACGCCGGCGGTGAGGTTGCGGAACTCGTCCACCTCGTTGAATTCGTTGTTCAGGCGCACATCGCCCAGATAAAGCGCAGGCGTCTGCAGCGCACCGACAGCTACACGCTCATCGGCGTGCACGTTCAGCCCCTCACGAAAACGCTGCTCGAACAGCCCGGCCAAACGCTGGGTACTTTCTCGAAGGCTGTCATGGAAGGTGCTTAATTGGTCGGCCAGCAAACGCGCTTCGCTGCCAAGGTGTTCTTCGCGGGTTGCCAGCGTCGCGTTACTCAATGAGCGCAGGGCAAACAAGGTGCTCAGACCAATCAACAACACCAGAATCACGGCCAAAGCAGACGCGAGCTGCCAGGCAATGCGAGAGCGGGGCTGGGACATGTACATCTCCGTGGGGTAATACGGCTGTGGAACCGCTTCCTTATAAAAGCAGAAAAAAGGCCGCCCGCTTGTGGAAGGCAGCCTGCTTACATAGGTGTTCGGCGGGGCGCGAAGAATACTTGAGTGAAATCGTGCGTCAAATAAAAAGCGGCATTTAGCCAGCACTCCGTCGCATATTTACCGAACAAAGATTACAGAAGATGTACGACGTCAGGTAACTGCATGGCGTGCACCTCATTTAATAGGTAATCGCGCAGTCGTTGATAGCGCGCCTGGCCGCGCCGGGCCTTAGGCCACACCAGGAAATAACTGTCGCCGCTGGCCACTGCGCTGGGCCATGGCAACGCTAGCCGGCCATGGGCGACGTCTTCAGCCACCATCACCAGATCGCCAATCGAAACGCCGTAGCCCCGCGCCGCGGCGACCATGCCCAGCTCCAATGTGTCGAATACTTGCCCGCCCTTGAGCGGAATCTGCTCGGCCAACCCCATCGCTTCCAGCCAACGCCGCCAGTCGCGACGGTCGGGAGTGGGATGAAGCAGTTGCGCCTGCTGCAATCGCGGCACATCCCAAGGCGCCTGGCCCACCGCTTCCGGTGCGCAAACAGGAATAAGCCACTCAGCAAATAGCGGCACGCTTTCCCTAATCCTCGGGAAATTCGCCCTTACCCAGCAATACCGCGCAATCGAAGGGCTCTTGCTGAAAATCCACCCGATCGACATCCATCCAAGCGCTGGTCAGCTGCACTTCCAAGCCGTCGCCGAGTATTCGAAAACGCGACAACCGCGCCAGTAACCATCGCATCGTCAACGTTGAAGGGGCCTTGAGTCGCAGCGTCGTTTCGTCGGTCCGCAACGTGGCGCATGCCCGCTCAAACGCAGCGAAACCGTCGCGTATGCCAGGCAGTAACAGGCGAGCCGCTTCCGTGAGCTGTAACGTCCGCCCGGCACGCTGAAAAAGACGGCAGCCAAAATGTTCTTCCAGCGTACGGATGTGCCGGCTCACGGCGCTTTGAGTGATGGCCAATTCTTGCGCCGCTTGTGTGAACGAGCTGTAACGGGCGGCCGCCTCAAAGGCGCGCAAGGCATACAAACCGGGAAGACGCTGAGTCATCGCGCAACTCCTTATCGACAAGGCATGAGTTTAAGTCATGCCTGGCATCGTTTTTATCCTTTTGTGGCGTCAAGTTTTCTCTCGCAAGATAGCGGCTCTTCATAACGCCAGCGTAAAGCGGGCGCCTTTTTCAGTTTGAGTCAGACTCATCATGCCCAATGCCACCCAAGCCGAATTAAAAGCCATCCTGCGCTTGGCCGGCCCTTGATCGCCGCGCAACTGGCGCACGTGATGATGGTGTTCACCGACACCGTGATGATGGGCCTGCTCGGCCCTGCGGAACTGGCAGGCGGCGGGCTTGGCGCGGCGAGCTATTCGTTCGTTTCAATCTTCTGCGTTGGCGTTATTGCCGCCGTGGGCAATCTGGTCGCGATTCGCCACGGCAGCAACGACGCAAGCGGCGTGGTGCACATCAGCCAGAACGGCTTGTGGCTCGGCTGGGCCATGGCAATAGCGGCGGGTGTGCTGCTGTGGAACCTGAGTCCGATTCTGTTGATGTTTGGTCAGTCGCCCGAGAGCGTGCACGGCGCCGAGCAGTTTCTTTCGACATTGGCGTTCGCACTGCCCGGTTACATGACCTTTATGGCGCTGCGCGGATTTACCAGCGCCTTGGGCCGAGCAGGTCCGGTGATGGCGATCAGCATTGGCGGCGCGCTGGCAAATCTGGGCCTGAACTACGCGCTGATTCACGGCCTGTTTGGCCTGCCGCATTTGGGTCTGGCGGGAATCGGGTTGGTAACTGCCATCGTCAGCACCGTTATGGCGCTACTGCTGGCACTGCATGTGATGCGCCATCGGGCTTATCGGTTGTATCCGGTGTTTGTCGGACTGCTGCGCCCGGATCGGGCGGCGATGAAAGAGCTGCTGCGCCTGGGCCTGCCGATTGGCGGCACCTACGCGGTGGAGTCCGGATTGTTTGCCTTCGCCGCGTTGTGCATGGGCGCACTGGGCAGTACGCAACTGGCGGCGCACCAAATTGCGCTGCAGTCGGTGTACGTGGCGTTTATGGTGCCGGTGGGCATTTCCTACGCGGTGACCTTCCGAATTGGGCAACACTTCGGCGCAGGTCGGCTGGCCGATGCACGTCGGGCCGGCCGCCTGGGCATCGCCATTGGCGGTTGTTGCATGCTCGGTTTCGCGCTGCTGTTCTGGCTGGCGCCCTACGCGGTTGTTGATCTGTTTCTGGATGCCAGCGATCCCGAATTCGCCAGCATCGTCGCCCTGGCGGTGAGTTTGTTGGCCATCGCCGCCTGGTTCGAGTTATTCGATGGCGTTCAAACCATCGCCATGGGCGCGATACGCGGTTTGAAAGACGCCAAAACCACGTTTTTTGTTGGGCTGGTTTGTTATTGGGCTGTCGGTGCGCCAGCCGCCTGGTTGCTGGCATTTCACTTCGGCTGGGGCGCGCAAGGCGTGTGGTGGGGTTTAGCCGCCGGCTTGGCCTGCGCGGCGCTGGGTCTGACGCTGGGGTTTGAATGGAAAACCGCGCGACTGCTGGCACTCAGCCCGACAGTGGCCCCGACAGCATCGCCTGACGACTGCCAAACACCAGAAAGCGCGCCAGGTCGGCCAGGGGCAGAGGCTTGCTGACCAAGTAACCCTGCACCTGATCGCAGCCAAACTGACGCAGCAGCGCCAGCTGCTCGGCGTTTTCCACGCCTTCGGCCACCACGGCCAGTTCCAGGTTATGCGCCAGGTTGATCATTGCCCGGACTAACTGACGATTCTCGGGGCGGTTATCCATGCCGCCGACAAAGCTCTTGTCGATCTTCAACATGGTGATCGGCAGGTTGTTCAGGTGCACGAACGATGAAAAACCGGTGCCGAAATCGTCGAGGGAAAAACGCACGCCGAGCTTGCCCAGCGCCTTCATGGTTTGTTGTACGTGATCACTGCGGCGCATCACGGCGGTTTCGGTCAATTCGAATTCCAGCCACTGCGCGTCAACGCCGCGCTCCTCGATCAGGCGCGCCAGGGTGCTCAGCAACTGACTGTCTTGGAACTGGCGAAACGACAGGTTCACCGCCATATGCAGCGCCGGCAAACCGCGCCCGCGCAGCCACTGCATATCGCGCAACGCGCGCGAAATAACCCAGTAACCCAGCGGCACAATCAGCCCGCTCTCTTCGGCCAATGGTACGAACTCGTTAGGCGCCAGCAACCCGCGCTCGGCGTGGCGCCAGCGCACCAGCGCTTCAAGGCCCAGAATATGCCCGGTTTTCAGGCACAGGCGCGGCTGGTAATGCAGCTCCAGTTCATCGCGGCGCAAGGCGCGGCGCAGTTCGCTTTCCAGGTCGGCAAGACTGCGGGCATTGCGATTGATGCGCTCGTCAAAAACGTGAAAGGTGCAGCCCTGCTGGCTCTTGGCCTGCTGCATGGCGATATGGGCATGCCACATCAGCGGATCGGCGCCGGCGTCGGCACGGGCGTGCGCCACACCTAGGCTGCAGCCGATCAGCAGGCTTTCGCCATCGACCCAGTAGGGCTCGGACAGCGCTTCGGTAATGCGTTCGGCCATGCGCTCGGCGCGCTTGGGGTCGCGGCGGATATCCAACAGCAAGGCGAATTCATCACTGCCTAAACGGGCCAGATGATCATCCACGGATAGCTGCGCTTTGAGCCGCGCCACTACCTGCAAAATCAGGCGGTCCCCGGCCTGGTGACCGAGCGCATCGTTGGCGTGGCGGAAGTTGTCGAGATCCAGATGCCCGAGCGCCAGCCCACGGCCTTTGAATTCAGCCAATTGCGCGGTGAGCAGGGTTTGAAAGCCTTGGCGGTTGGCGATGCCAGTGAGCGGATCCTGCTCGGCCAGGCGCTGAAGCGTGTCTTTAAGCACGCCGTGCTCGCGCACATAACGCAGGCAGCGGCGCAGGGTATCGGCGCTCAACGTCTCGCGCACCAGCCAATCGCTGATGCCAACCGGCGGCTCGGCCGGCTCGTGTTCGAGCAACAGAACGGTGGGCAACGGGCAACTGCCGGGAGCAGGCTGAAGGCCCGGTGTGGTTAACAGAAGGCCGTGGACGTGATCGTCAAACAGGCCACTGGCGGCCGCCCAGGAAGGTGCGGTAATCAGCGCCGACGGGTTGCCCATCGCCGCCAAATGCTCGCGCAACAGCGCCGCCCATTCTGGCGTTTCGGCCAGCAGGACAATACGCAAGATTTCAACATGCGCGGACAAACGACTTCCCCCAAAACAATCCACATGGCGGTTCTACCGCCCTTTCGCGCCGTTATCGGCGTCTCTTGCGCACATCCTGTGCGATGTATTCCCCATCAGCCCCCGCTGATGAGGCACTAGCGTACTGCATTGTCTGAAATAACCAAGACCATCACGCGGCCAGTATGGCGTGCGTCACAGTATCCAGACGGTTAAGGCATTGTGCATCAGGCCTGCTAAAATGCGCGCCCACTTTCCTGCGATACAACGACATGTCCCGACTCAATCCCCGGCAGCAAGAAGCCGTGAACTACGTCGGCGGCCCACTATTGGTGCTCGCTGGCGCCGGTTCTGGCAAGACCAGCGTAATCACCCGCAAAATTGCGCACCTGGTTCAACAGTGCGGCATCCGCGCGCAACACATCGTGGCGATGACCTTTACCAACAAGGCCGCGCGCGAAATGAAAGAGCGCGTTGGCACCTTGCTCAAAGGCGTGGAAGGACGCGGCCTGACCGTTTGCACCTTCCACAACCTGGGCATGAACATCATCCGCAAGGAATATGCCCGCCTGGGCTACAAACCCGGCTTCTCGATTTTCGATGACGGCGACATCAAGGCGCTGCTCAGCGACATCATGCAAAAAGAGTACTCGGGCGACGACGGCATCGATGAGATCAAAGGCTACATCGGCTCGTGGAAAAACGACCTGATCTTGCCGCCCGAAGCGCTGGAAAACGCGCGCAACCCCAAAGAACAAACCGCGGCCATCGTCTACATGCACTACCAGCGCACGCTCAAGGCGTACAACGCGGTGGACTTCGACGACCTGATCTTGCTGCCGGTAAAACTCTTCCAAGACCACGCCGACATTCTGGAAAAGTGGCAGAACAAGGTCCGCTATCTGCTGGTGGACGAATACCAGGACACCAACGCCAGCCAATACCTGCTGGTGAAAATGCTGGTGGGCATGCGTAATCAGTTCACCGTGGTGGGTGATGACGACCAGTCGATTTATGCCTGGCGCGGCGCACGACCGGAAAACCTCATGCTGCTGAAAGAGGACTTTCCCTCGCTCAAAGTCGTGATGCTTGAGCAGAACTACCGCTCCACCAGCCGCATCCTCAAATGCGCCAACACGCTGATCGCCAACAACCCGCACGCCTTCGAAAAACAGCTGTGGAGCGAGATGGGCCATGGCGATGAAATCCGCGTGATTCGTTGCAAAAACGAAGACGCCGAATGCGAACGCGTGGCCATGGAAATTCTCAGCCTGCACCTGCGCACCGACCGGCCGTACAGCGATTTCGCAATTTTGTATCGCGGCAACTACCAGGCAAAACTGATGGAGCTGAAACTTCAGCACCACCAGATTCCCTATCGTTTATCGGGCGGCACCAGTTTTTTCGCGCGGCAGGAAGTGAAGGATTTGATGGCCTACTTCCGGCTGTTGGTGAACCCCGATGACGACAACGCCTTCTTGCGTGTGATCAACGTGCCGCGTCGCGAAATCGGTTCCACCACCCTGGAAAAGCTCGGCAACTACGCCACCGAGCGCAAGATTTCCATGTACAACGCCGCCGACGAAATGGGCCTGGGCGAGCACCTGGACAGCCGTTACAGCGAACGCCTGCAACGGTTCAAACACTGGATGGACAAGATTCGCCAGCAGTGCGCCGAGAACGAGCCGATCGCCGTGTTGCGCAGCATGGTCATGGACATCGATTACGAAAACTGGCTGCGCCAGAACGCCTCCAGCGACAAAGTGGCCGAGGCGCGGATGGGCAACGTCTGGTTCCTAATCGATGCGCTGAAGAACACCCTTGAGCGCGACGAAGACGGCGACATGACCATTGAAGACGCCATCGGCAAGCTGGTGTTGCGCGACATGCTGGAACGTCAGCAAGAAGAGGAAGAAGGCGCCGAAGGCGTGCAAATGCTGACGTTGCACGCATCCAAAGGCCTGGAATTTCCGTACGTGTTCATCATTGGTATGGAAGAAGAAATTCTGCCCCACCGCTCCAGCATCGAAGCCGACACCATCGAGGAAGAACGCCGCCTGGCGTACGTGGGCATCACCCGCGCGCGGCAGACGTTGGCGTTCACCTTCGCGGCCAAACGCAAACAATACGGCGAGATCATCGACTGCTCGCCAAGTCGTTTCCTCGACGAATTGCCGCCCGAAGATTTGTCGTGGGAAGGCTTGGAAGACACGCCTGTGGAAGTCAAAGCGGTACGCGGCAACGCGGCTCTGGCTGACATCCGCGCCATGATGAAAAATAATCGGGCGCTGCCGAGTGCCCCTGCCTTTACTAACCTGCACTGTTAACACGAGAGCCTTGAGATGGAAGCGCTGAAAACGAAGATTATTGAAGAAGGCGTGGTGCTGTCCGAGCAAGTGCTCAAGGTCGACGCCTTTCTCAACCACCAGATCGACCCACGCCTGATGCAGCAAATCGGCCAGGCGTTTGCGGACCTGTTCAAAAATCAGGGCATCACCAAAATCGTCACCATCGAAGCGTCGGGCATCGCGCCCTCGATCATGGCCGGTCTGGAACTGGGGGTGCCGGTGATTTTCGCGCGCAAATACCAGTCGCTGACCCTGACCGACAACCTGCTGGTTTCCAAGGTGTTCTCGTTCACCAAGCAGACTGAAAGCACCATCGCCGTGTCGGCCAAGCACTTGCTGCCTACCGACCGCGTGTTGCTGATCGACGACTTTCTCGCCAACGGCCGCGCCGCACACGGTTTGATCGACCTGATCAAGCAGTCTGGCGCGACCATTGTCGGCATTGGTGTGGTGATCGAAAAATCCTTCCAGAAAGGCCGCGAAGAACTCGATTCGCAGGGTTACTGGATCGAGTCGCTCGCGCGGATCAAATCGCTGGAAGGCGGCAAGGTCGAGTTTCTCGAATAACCATTGCCGCTCAAAACGGGGCACCGCGTTAAGGCGCGGTGGCCTGCAACCCCGCCAGCACCAGCTTCTGATAAAGCTGTTCCCTGATTCCTTCCGGCTGCGCCAATTGCAAACGTTCCAGGTGCGCGTCAAACGCCCCCGGCTCCGGCTGATCAAACAACGCCGCCTTGCCTAACTCCAACACTTCGCTGAGCTTGAGCTTGCTCTTCAGCCAGCGCAGCGCGCGCAGCAAATCCTGTTCTTCGTCGGTGAAATCGCAGCCCAGCGGATATTCCGCGAACAGGTTTTTGTGCTCCTCATAACAGTCCTGCAAACGCTCCGGCGTGTTATCGCGAAACGCCTCGTCCAGCACAAAATCATCCGCTAACTTGCCCGCCGCCTGCGCCTGCTCGATCAGCTCATTCTGAAAACGCGAGTCGGCGATTTGCAGCAGCGCCGCAATCACCTGGCTGTCGTTTTTCCCGCGCAGATCCGCGATGCCGTATTCGGTAATAACAATGTCGCGCAGGTGCCGGGGAATGGTGGTGTGGCCATATTCCCAGCGGATATTGGAGCTCACCTCACCATCGGCTTCGCGCCAACTGCGCAGCATCAGAATGGCGCGCGCGTCGTCCAGCTCATGGGCTTGGGCAAAGAAGTCGTATTGCCCGCCAACGCCACTGATGACGCGGCCATCTTCCAACTGATCGGCCGCACTGGCGCCCAGCAAGGTCACGCAAAAGGCGCTGTTGATAAACCGCGCCTGGGTGCGCTGCAAGCGTTTCAGATCTTCCTGGCCGTATAGCCGGTTGATGTAGCTGATGCCGGTCATGCCGATACGCGAGCGGCGCTCGTCGTTGAGCTGCTGCAAGCGCCGATAAAACGCTTGTGGCCCGAGGAAGAAACCGCCGTGAATGCACACGCCAGCGGGGGTCGGTTTCAGGTATTCCTGCAACGCATTCACGCACGCCGGATCGGTTAGATCGGCAGACACGGTACGGCCGTCGGGCAAGCGCACCCGTTGCTCTTCGACGCGTACGCCTGCTTCGAGCATGTCCTGCTCTTGCAACCAGGAGACCAGCGGCTGATCGAGAACAATGGCCGGCTCGGCCTTTGGCCACACGGCGAGGTTGAGATGACCGTGCTCATCCACCACTCCCGCGTTCGCCAATTGCTGCAAGCGCTCATCAGCAAATACCGGGCGCCGCACGATGCCTGCATCGAACAGCGCCACCAGGCCCGGCACCAACATTTCACTGCACCCATACAGGCCCTTGGCAAAAGGCTGCAGCCCACCGAAGCGCTCCACCAACTCGCCCCAACGACCGATATCAAGGGCCTGCAACGCCGCCTGGTAACCGCCATTGTTGCCCTGGCGATTAAGCAAGGCGGCGGTCACCGCGTCGCCCATCGAGCCAATGCCAATCTGCAAGGTGCCGCCATCGCGCACCAGGCTGCTGGCGTACAGGCCGATGGCGTGATCGGCGACGCCCACCGGCATATTCGGCGTGGAGAACAAGGTACTGGGCTCGCCAGCTTCGACCAGCACATCGAAGTCATCCAGCGGCCGCTCGGCATCGCCCGGCATATACGGCAGATCAGCATGAATCTGACCCACGCAGACAATCGTCTCGCCGGCCTGCTTGCGCGCGTGCAGCATCGGTAATAAATCGAGGGTGATATCGGTGTTGCAGCTCAGGCTGACGTGGCCCGGGCGGGCAACATCTGCGGCCACCAACTGCGCGACGACGTTGATGCCCTTGCGATTGAGGTCTCGCGCCACCTGGCTGTAATTGAGGCTGACGTATGCCTGCTGCGCTTTTGTGTTTTGCAGCTGGCTGCCCGGCTGCAGATAAAACTCCTGCAACTGAACATTGGCCGGCAGCTCGCCGCGGCGCTGGTCTTTCAGATAATCGAGCTCTGGATAATTGCCAAACACCCGCTCCAGAAACGGCGCCATCAAGCGCTGCTCCAGATCGCTGCTGGCGTGGGGGCGGCCGAGCGACAGCGCGGTGTAGATGGTCAACGAGCGATGGGGCATCGCCTTGACGCGCTGATACAACGCGTTGACTAGCCGATTCGGCTTGCCCAAGCCCAGTGGCAGACCGAGATGAATCGGCCCCTCGATGCGCTGCAGAATCTGTTCGACGGCATAGTCCAGAGAGCTAAGAGCCACAGGTCAGTCTCCATAAGTTGGCTTGTGGAGTGTGACTGCAAAATCGCTGGGATGACGCCCGTTTCGTTTAAACAAAAAAGCATCGCGGCTAAAGCCGCTCCCACAAACATCGAAATTCTGTAGGAGCGGCTTTAGCCGCGATGCTTTTCGCAGCAATAAAAAAAACCGCCCAGAGGGCGGTTTTTTTGAATGCCAAACCTTACTTCAGGCCGGACATTTTTTGGATGGTGGCTTTGAGCTCATCATCGCTGCAATCAGCGCAGGTGCCTTTAGGCGGCATGCTGTTGATACCGGTGATGGCTTTTGCCAGCAGGCCGTCGAGGCCGCCTTGGTGGTCGGCGCGGTCTTTCCAGGCGGCGGTGTCACCGATTTTCGGAGCACCCAGTACACCAGCGGTGTGGCAGGCGCCACAGTGAGCGGCGATGATGTCGTCCGGCGTTTTTGCGCCGCCGCCAGCAGAAGCCGCAACGGCTTCAACGCCTTTGCATTCTTCGCCCTGGATGCAGACTTCACCTACTGGCTTCAGTCGCGCAGCGATGTCGTCATTGGTGGTCGCAGCCTGAGCGCTGACCGCCCAGAGGGCCAACACAGCGACATGCGCCGCCAGCATTTTCTTAATTAGGTTCACGCGTACACCCTCTATCGTGGCTAGTCACGCTCGCGGCCACGGTTGCGCGAGCGGGCGTCAGTATACCGATTAGGTCGGCGTGTCGAAACACGCCATCCTGTCGCAGTTTCTTAGAAATTGGCGGGCGTGGTGGCTGAAATAAGCCGCGCCGGCTCCTCGAACGGATTACGGAAGCGATGTGGCTTGCTGCTTTCAAAGTAGTAGCTGTCGCCGCTTTCGAGGATATAAATCTCGCCGCTCACCGTCAGTTCCAGACGGCCGTCCACCAACAGACCCGACTCCTCACCTTCGTGGGTGAGCATCTCGTCACCGGTGTCAGAGCCTGGCGGATAGGTTTCGTCGAGAAAGGCGATGGCCCTGCTGGGGTGCGCCTTGCCGACCAATTTCATGGTGACCGCGCCACTGGACAGATCGACCAGTTCGCTCGCTTTGTAAACAACCTGGGTGTGGTTGTCCTGTTCCACTTCGAGGGAGAAAAACTCGACCAACGACATGGGTATGCCCGCCAACACCTTCTTCAGCGAACTGATCGAGGGGCTCACGCTGTTCTTCTCGATCATGGAAATGGTGCTGTTGGTGACGCCCGCACGTTTGGCGAGTTCACGCTGAGACAGGCCTTTAAGCTTGCGAATAGATTGCAGTCGAACGCCGACGTCCAATGATAGAGCCCCCTTGGGAAAATTCCGATTTGAGGGCGCATCATCGCAACAGCGTTCAGTATTTACAACACTTGCAGGGCAATCCTGTTCAGGCCTGGCGCTAGGCCCCGGAATAGACGAGTGGCGCGCGGCGCACATTACAGAAAAGCTGATACGGAATCGTCCCAGACGCAGCGGCAACATCGCTGGCAAGCACTTGTTTTCCCCACAGTTCCACCCGGCTTCCTACACCGGCCTCGGGCATGTTTGTGAGATCGACGGTCAACATATCCATGGAAACCCGACCGATCAGCCGGCTCAGTTTCCCGTCGATGGACACCGGCGTGCCGCTCGGCGCATGGCGCGGATAGCCATCGGCGTACCCCATGGCCACAACGCCGACCCGCGTCGGTTGTTCGGTGACATACCGGGCGCCGTAGCCAATCGGCTCGCCGGCTGGCAATTCGCGCACGCTGATTATTTTCGACTCCAGCGTCATCACCGGCTGCAAGCGCGCGGCGTGATCGTGCGGAGTTTCGAACGGGCTGGCACCGTAGAGCATCAGGCCGGAACGAACCCAGTCGGTCTTTTGCAGCGTGGGAAAACGTGACGACCAGCCAAGAATCGCCGGCGAATTAAACAGGCTGACATCGGCCTGTAGCCCTTCGCGGGCTTGGGCGAAAGCGGCCATTTGCTCCTCGCTGCGCGGATTTTCCAGCTCATCGGCGCGAGAGAAGTGCGTCATGAGCACGATTTTTTCCGCCTTGCCGCTCGCTTGCACGCGGCGGTAAGCGTCTTGGTACTGCTCGGGAAAGAAGCCAACGCGGTGCATGCCTGAGTCAAGCTTCAGCCAAATCTGCAACGGTTTGCGCAGCGTCGTACGTTCCAGCGCTTCCAACTGCCACGGCGCGTGAATCACACACCAAAGATCATGCTCGACGATCAACGCCAACTCATCGGCCTCGAAAAACCCTTCGAGCAACAAAATCGGCGCGGAAATTCCCGCAGCGCGCAGGCTCAGCGCCTCTTCAATGGCTGCCACGGCAAAACCATCGGCCTCGCTTTGCAACGCCTGCGCGCACTGCACGGCGCCATGCCCGTAGGCGTCTGCCTTGATCACGGCCAGGGCGCGGGCCCCGGTCAGTTCACGGGCAAGGCGGTAGTTGTGACGCAGGGCAGCGAGGTCAATCAGGGCGCGAGCGGGACGCATGGCAGTGAGTCTTCTAAAGGTCGAGGGCTAGAAACGGTGTTACGGCAGCGCCGCGATAACGGTCATTTCCACCAAGGCTTCGTCGGTGTACAGCTTGGCTTCAACGCACGCCCGAGCCGGCGCAGTGCCCGGCGTTACCCAGGCGTCCCACACGGCATTGAGGCCGGCATAACCGCTGGCCATGTCTTTGAGGTAGATGGTCACCGACAGAATGCGGCTCTTGTCGGTACCCGCCTCGGCGAGCAAACGGTCGATGTTGGCAAGCGTTTCGCGGGTCTGCTGCGCGGCATCGCCTGCATAGCTGTCAGCCAGTTGGCCGGCCAGGTAGACCGTGCCGTTGTGGATGACGATTTCGCTGTAGCGGGTTTCAGTGTGCAGGCGCTGGATGGGCATGTTTGTGGCTCTCTTTGGAATGGCCGTAACGGGAGATATCCAGACCTTCGGCGCTGATTTGCGGGCGTTTCTTCGCCATCAAGTCAGCCAACAGACGACCAGAGCCACAGGCCATGGTCCAACCGAGGGTGCCGTGGCCGGTATTGAGGAACAGGTTCTTGTACGAGGTGCCGCCCACGATCGGCGTGCCGTCCGGCGTAGTCGGGCGCAGGCCGGTCCAGAACTCGGCCTGGGCCAGGTTGCCGCCTTGTGGGTACAGATCGTTGACGATCATTTCCAGGGTTTCGCGCCGACGCGGGTTCAGGCTCAAGTCGAAACCCGCAATTTCCGCCATGCCACCCACGCGGATGCGGTTGTCGAAACGGGTGATGGCAACCTTGTAGGTTTCATCGAGGATGGTCGAGGTCGGTGCCATGTCGCCATTGGTGATCGGCACGGTCAGCGAGTAACCCTTGAGCGGATACACCGGGGCTTTGATGCCCAGCGGCTTGAGCAATTGCGGCGAGTAGCTGCCCAGCGCCAGTACGTAGCGATCAGCCGTTTCCAGCTTGCCGTTGACCCACACACCGTTGATGCGGTCGCCAGCGTGGTCGAGGCCTTCAATGCTCTGGCCGAAGCGGAAATCGACGCCCAGATCCACGCACATTTGCGCCAGGCGGGTGGTGAACATCTGGCAGTCGCCGGTCTGGTCGTTCGGCAGGCGCAGGGCGCCGGCGAGAATATTGGTCACACCAGCCAGCGCCGGTTCAACGCGGGCAATGCCGTCGCGGTCCAGCAGTTCATACGGCACGCCGGACTGCTCCAGCACGGCGATGTCTTTGGCGGCGTTATCGAGCTGTGCCTGGGTGCGGAACAGTTGGGTGGTGCCCAGGCTACGGCCTTCGTAGGCGATGCCGGTTTCGGCACGCAGTTCATCGAGGCAATCGCGGCTGTATTCCGACAACCGCACCATGCGCTCTTTGTTCACGGCATAACGGCTGGCAGTGCAGTTGCGCAGCATCTGCAGCATCCACAGGTATTGGTCGATATCGGCAGTGGCTTTAATGGCCAGCGGGGCGTGGCGTTGCAGCAGCCACTTGATGGCTTTCAAGGGAACGCCCGGTGCGGCCCAGGGCGAGGCATAGCCTGGCGAAACCTGGCCGGCGTTGGCGAAGCTGGTTTCCATGGCCGGCGCGGCCTGGCGATCCACAACCACCACTTCGAAGCCGGCACGGGCCAGATAGTAGGCGCTGGTCGTACCAATCACACCGCTGCCCAACACCAGAACTCGCATGGTTTGCTCCCTTGCCGCGATTTCTCGCTGACGTTTGATATCTTGATCGAAATTCCGCGCAGTATATTGAGCCGTTGCCAGTGCATTTCACTGTATTGCTGGCTATATTCGATGAGAATTCTTGGCAAAACCCGTTATTACAGAGGCGGATTCCCCATGCGGACCCAGCACCAGAGCCGTCGTGAACTGGACAAAATCGACCGTAATATTTTACGAATCCTGCAGGAAGACGGTCGTCTGTCCTTCACCGAACTGGGCGAGCGCGTGGGGCTTTCCACCACGCCGTGCACCGAGCGGGTTCGGCGCCTGGAGCGTGAAGGCATCATCATGGGCTACAACGCCCGGCTGAATCCGCAACACCTCAAGGCCAGCTTGTTGGTATTCGTTGAGATTAGTTTGGACTACAAATCTGGCGATACTTTCGAAGAGTTCCGACGGGCCGTGCTGAAGCTGCCGCACGTACTGGAATGCCACTTGGTGTCGGGGCACTTCGACTACCTGGTGAAAGCGCGTATTTCCGAGATGGCGTCGTACCGCAAGCTGCTCGGCGACATCCTTCTGAAGCTGCCCCACGTGCGCGAATCGAAGAGCTACATCGTCATGGAAGAGGTGAAGGAAAGCCTGACCTTGCCGGTGCCGGACTGAGCCTTAAACCAACACCTGGCGCGTGCTGGCAATCAACTGATGCACGCCCTTCTCCACGCGCTCATCAATCCATTGCTCCGGGCGGCGACCGTTCGGGCATGGCAGGCGCGGCGTGGTGCCAAATAGCCGACAAATCAGCGGCCGTTCTTCATACACCTCGCACCCTTGCGGTCCGAGGTGCACACAGTTGAACTCAGCCAGCGCCGCGTCATGCTCGGCATCCGACTTCACCGGCAAGCGCGACATTTCTTCCGACGATGCGGTCACCGGCCCACAGCAGTCGTGGCAGCCTGGCACACAGGCAAAGCTGGGGATGCGTTGGCGCAGGTGATCAATCTTGCGGTTGTTGCAACTCATCGGGGCAATCCTTGAATGAGCCGGCATGGTAACAATCGACGAAGGTTTTTTCCCGCGGCCCCTTGGCGCTGCCTGAGCGCCCCGCTTATTCTGCGTAAAATTTACCAAACATAAAAATCAGGATTTCACACATGCACGCCAGCGTTCAGCCAACGCACGCTCCTTCCTATTACGCCGCCACCGCCAACCGCCAGCTCAGCTTCGCGCCGTTGGCCGGCGAAGTGCGCGCGGATGTGTGCGTCGTCGGCGGTGGTTTCTCCGGTTTGAACACGGCCATTGAACTGGCTGAGCGTGGCTTCAGCGTCGTGCTGCTGGAAGCCAATCAAATGGGTTGGGGCGCCAGCGGGCGCAACGGCGGTCAGCTGATTCGAGGCGTCGGTCATGACGTTGAGCGCTTTGCCGGCGTGGTCGGTGCCGACGGTGTGCGCGAACTGAAGTTGCTCGGTCTGGAAGCGGTGGAAATCGTTCGCCGGCGCATCGAGCATTTCAACATTCAGTGCGACCTCACCTGGGGCTACTGCGACCTCGCCAACAAACCCGACGACCTCGAAGGCTTCGCCGACGACCTCGCCGAATTGCGCGGGCTGGGCTATCGCCACGAACTGCGTCTGCTGCAAGCCGACGACATGCATCAGGTGGTCGGTTCCAGTCGCTACGTCGGCGGTTTGATCGACATGGGCTCGGGCCATCTTCATCCGCTCAACCTGGCGCTCGGTGAAGCGGCTGCCGCGCAGTCGCTCGGCGTGCAGCTGTTCGAGCACTCGGCCGTTACCCGTATCGACTATGGCAACGAGGTGGTGGTGCACACCGCCAGCGGCAAGGTGCGCGCGACCAATCTGGTGCTGGCCTGCAACGCCTACCTCAACGGGCTGAACAGCAGCCTGGGCGGCAAAGTGCTGCCAGCGGGCAGCTACATCATCGCCACCGAACCCTTGAGCCCGGCGCAGGCGCGCACGCTGATCCCGCAGAACATGGCGCTCTGCGACCAGCGTGTGGCGCTGGATTACTATCGTTTGTCTGCCGACCGCCGCTTGCTGTTCGGCGGCGCCTGCCATTACTCCGGGCGGGATCCAAAAGACATCGCCGCCTATATGCGGCCGAAAATGCTTGAGGTGTTCCCGCACCTGGACAAGGTGAACATCGATTTCCAGTGGGGCGGCATGATCGGCATCGGCGCCAACCGGCTGCCGCAAATTGGCCGACTCAAAGACCAGCAAAACGTGTTTTATGCCCAGGCCTATTCAGGCCATGGCGTGAATGCCACGCACCTGGCCGGGCGACTGCTCGCCGAGGCGATCGCCGGTCAGGAAAGTCGCGGTTTCGACCTGTTCGCCAGCGTGCCCCACGTCACCTTCCCGGGCGGCAAATACCTGCGCTCGCCGCTGCTGGCCATGGGCATGCTCTGGCATCGCTTGAAAGAAGTGCTGTAACCGAACTGGCCGCAGCACGCGGCCAGTTTCCCGCCCTGGACGTTACAGGCGCACGCTGGCGAAGGTCGATTCGCTGCGCGCCTGACTCAGCGCCGACATCGCACCCGGCGTCGACGCCAACACCAACGCTTGTGGAATCGGCATCAGCGCCACTTGCTGGGCGGTATTGGAGCCCATGCGTTCGTCACGCGGCGGAATGCCGAAGTACTCGCGGTAGCACTTGGAGAAGTGCGGCGTCGATACAAACCCGCACACGGAAGCCACTTCGATAATCGACATCGGCGTCTGCTTGAGCAGCTGGCGCGCGCGCACCAGACGCAGCTTCAGGTAGTAGCGCGATGGCGAGCAATGCAGGTACTTCTGGAACAGGCGCTCAAGCTGACGACGGGAGACGTTGACGTAGACCGCCAGCTCGTCGAGGTCGATGGGCTCTTCCAGATTCGCCTCCATCAACACCACGATTTCCTGCAGCTTCGGCTGGTTGGTGCCGAGCATGTGCTTGAGCGGCACGCGCTGGTGGTCTTGCTCGTTGCGGATGCGCTCGTACACGAACATTTCCGAAATCGCCGCCGACAGCTCGCGGCCGTGCTCGCGGGATATCACGTGCAGCATCATGTCCAACGGCGCGGTGCCGCCCGAGCTGGTGAAGCGGTTGCGGTCGAGGGTGAACAAGCGCGTGCTCATGACCACACGGGGGAAAGCCTCCTGCATCGCCGCCAGGCATTCCCAGTGCACGCTGCAATCGAAGCCATCGAGCAGCCCGGCGCACGCCAGGGCCCAGCTGCCGGTGCACACGGCACCGAGCTTGCGCGACTGGCGCGCCTGGGTTTGCAGCCACAACACGTGTTCGCGGGTAACACTGCGTTGAATGCCGATGCCACCGCAGACAATCACCATATCCAACGCCGGCGCCTTGCTGGCCGCGCAGTCCGGAGTAATTTGCAGACCATCGCTGGCCCACACCTGATTGCCGTCCAGGGTCATGGTGGTCCAGCGATACAGCTCGCGGCCCGAAAGCTGGTTGGCCATCCGCAGGGGTTCCACAGCCGAGGCCAGGGAAATCAGAGTGAAATTGTCCAACAGCAGAAAGCCGATGGATTGTGGAGCACGGTTCTGGGGTTGTGCCCCTTGGTTGAACGGCGTCATCACGGTTCTCCTCACGCAGGTGTGGCCCCAGTCGGGACTCTTTATTTTTATGACTCGGGTGCGTTCACACCTTCGAGCTATAGCAGGCCTAACGCAAAGCCCATGCCTAAATTGAACGGGCATTCAAAAAAAACTGAAAACGACGTCGCTGAGGCTCTATTCAGCGCGGGTTAACGAGACGGGGTCGGGGGAGCCACGGCGTCTGCGCCAGCGTGACTGAGCAGTTTCGTAGCACTTAGGCGGGCGCCTTCGCGATGGGCCTGGAAACTGTCACTGCTGGCAGATCGCTGGCCGTTACACCGCGCCAAAACATGGCGTGGGGGAAGTACAGCGATCAAAAAGTGTGCAGCGTTTTGCACAGACGGCTGGCTTCACGGCGAGATCAAAAACTTGAGGCTAAAGCCTCTCCCACAAGGACCGCATAGCTTCTGTAGGAGAGGCTTTAGCCTCGATTCCTGCAAACGGTGATCGCCAAAGCCACCTCAGCACTCAATCGCACTCACCGCCAGCCCGCCGCGCGAGGTCTCTTTGTATTTGTCATGCATGTCGGCGCCGGTGTCGCGCATGGTGCGGATCACTCGATCAAGGGAAATGAAGTGCTCACCATCGCCACGCAGCGCCATTTGCGCGGCGTTGATGGCTTTCACCGCGGCGATGGCGTTGCGCTCGATGCAGGGCACTTGCACCAGCCCGCCCACCGGGTCGCAGGTCAGACCCAAATTGTGTTCCAGGCCGATCTCGGCGGCGTTTTCCAACTGGCCTGGCGTAGCGCCCAGAATCTCCGCCAAGCCCGCAGCGGCCATGGCGCACGCTGAACCCACTTCGCCCTGGCAGCCGACTTCAGCGCCGGATATCGACGCGTTCTTTTTGCACAAAATGCCAATGGCGGCAGCGGCCAGGAAGTAATCGCACACGTCCGCTTCGGTCACCGCCGGGCTGAAGCGCACGAAGTAATGCAGCACGGCGGGAATGATGCCGGCCGCGCCATTGGTAGGCGCGGTCACCATGCGCCCGCCCGCTGCGTTTTCTTCGTTCACGGCCAGGGCGAACAGGTTCACCCACTCCATGCCGCTCAATGTCGAGCCAATCACGTTGGGCTTGCCCAGCTCCTGCAGGCTGCGGTGCAACTTGGCGGCGCGGCGTTTCACGTTCAAGCCGCCGGGCAGAATGCCTTCGTGCTTGAGGCCGTTATTGACGCACTCGCACATGGCCTTCCACAGGCGCATCAGGCCTTGGCGAATTTCCGCTTCACTGCGCCAGGCCTTTTCGTTGGCCATCATCAGCTCCGACACGCGCAGGTTGTGGGTTTTGCACAACTGCAGCAGTTCTTCGGCACTGGAGAAATCGTACGGCAGCGCCGTGTGGTCCTGATCCAGCAGGCCGCTGGCAGCCTGCTCGGCGTCCACCACGAATCCACCGCCCACGGAGTAATAAGTGTCGCGGTGCAGCTCGCCGCCCTCGCCTTCGGCAATCAGCGTCATGGCGTTGGGGTGATATGGCAGGTTTTCGTCGAGCAGCAGCATGTCGCGCGGCCACTGGAACGGCACTTCGAAATGCCCGTCGAGCAGCAGGCAACCGCTTTCGTGCAGCGCCGCCATGCGCGGGGCGATGGCCGCCGGGTCGATCGCATCTGGCCAATCGCCCATCAAGCCCATGATGACGGCGCTGTCGCTGCCATGGCCGACGCCGGTGGCCGACAACGAGCCATACAGGCGCACTTCAACGCGGCGCACGTGTTGCAGTTGTCCGCGTTCGCGCAGGCCTTGCAGAAACAAGGCGGCGGCGCGCATCGGCCCAACGGTGTGAGAGCTGGAGGGGCCGATGCCTATTTTGAATAGGTCGAACACGCTGATGGCCATGGTATTTCCTCAACCGGTACAGGGCAGCAAGCGCGCCCAACTTGCGCGGATCATCAGGCTTTTAGTGCGCTGTGCGGGGTCTGACACCGACTTGATCATGCCCAGCAACGTCGCCGCTGCGCTGCCTTGAGACCGGCAGCGACACCCCCCGCGCTGAATGCGACCTCGGCCACTCTAAACGCGACCTCCAGCGTGGCCGCGGTCACGTCCCACGCGCATAGTCGCCGCGCCCGGCATGCTTCCTGCGAGTGTATGGGCCTGCCATTTGGCAACCGGCGACTTCCAGGTGTGCGCCCGCGCGGCAGACACGGAAGTTTGGAGTGAATACCCGTCCAGCTAAGGAAAAGCATCCCATGAAACTCGTGACCTCTGTTTGCCTGGCGCTCTGCCTGGCGACGCCCGTATTGGCCACTGCCGCTGAACCGGAAAGCTGCAAACTGGTGCGCTTTGCCGACGTGGGCTGGACCGACATTACCGTCACCACGGCCGTCAGCCGCTACCTGCTGGGCTCGCTGGGCTACACCACCAATGCCAAGCGCCTGTCGGTGCCCGACACCTTCAAGAACCTGGAAACCAAACAGATCGACGTGTTCCTCGGCAACTGGATGCCGGCCCAGGAAAATGAGATCAAACCCTTCCTCGACGCCGGCAGCATCGAGAGCGTGCGGGCCAACTTGCACGGCGCCAAATACACCTTGGCGGTGCCGACGTTCGTCTACGACGGCGGCCTGAAAAGCTTCGCCGACCTGGGCAAATTCCGCGAAAAACTCGACGGCAAAATCTACGGCATCGAGCCCGGCAACGACGGCAACGCGCTGATTCAGAAAATGATCAAAGGCAACTCGTTCGGCAGTGGGCAGTTCGAGTTGGTGGAAAGCAGCGAACAGAAGATGCTCGCCAGCGTGACCCGCGCCGAGCATTTGCAGCAGTGGATCGTGTTCCTCGGCTGGGAACCGCACCCGATGAACAACCACCTGAAAATGAAATACCTCGACGGCGGCGACGAGTTCTTCGGCCCCGACTACGGCGGCGCCACCGTGTACTCGCTAACGCGGAAAAACTTCAGCAAGGAATGCACGAACGTCGGCACCTTGCTCAGCAATCTGGAATTCAGCCTGGGCATGGAAAACGAGCTGATGGACCAGGTCATCAACAAAACCGCCAACCCGCGCCAGTCGGCCAAAGACTGGCTCTACGCGCACCCCGAAGTGCTCGATAAGTGGCTGCACGGCGTGACCACGCGCGACGGCAAACCCGCACTGGCGGTGGTGCGCGAAAAGCTCGAACTGGCGCCCTGAGCATCATTCCCTGAGCGCAAAACCTCGCAATAAGCAGGCTCGCGCTCAGGGGCAAAACGTCGTAAACGACCTGATCAATGCTGGATACGACGCCCTCTGCACTGGTTGCGACCCACCCTGTAGGCGTTTGAATTGTCCTGCTACATGATCGTTCTCGACATGACCGCTAGGCTTCGTTGCGCCAATGCCGGGACTTTCCCGCGCTTGCCCGACCCGAGGCCGACCCTATAAGCAGGACTACAACAAGCGGCTAAGCGCGTACTGCACTGCCAACCAATAATTTTAAAAGGAGTCAGTCCATGAAAATGTCCACACCCTTGTTATTGCTCGCCACGCTTAGCCTGCCCTTGCTGGCTAGCGCTGCCGAGCCTGCGTCATGCAGCACCGTGCGTTTTTCCGATGTGGGCTGGACCGACATCACCGTGACCACCGCGGTGACCAGTGAAGTGTTGGAGTCGCTGGGTTACAAAACCAAGACCACCATGATTTCCGTGCCCGTGACCTACAAATCACTGGCCGCAGGCAAAGACCTCGACGTGTTCCTCGGCAACTGGATGCCGACCATGGAAAACGACATCAAGGCCTACCGTGATGCCGGCACCGTGGAAACCGTGCGCGCCAACCTCGAAGGCGCCAAGTACACCCTCGCCGTACCGGACTACGCCTACGAGGCGGGCCTGAAAGATTTCTCCGACATCGCCAAATTCAAAGACAAGCTCGACGGCAAAATCTACGGCATCGAGCCTGGCAACGACGGCAACCGTCTGATCCAGAGCATGATCGACAAAGACGCCTTCGGCCTGAAGGGCTTCAAGGTGGTGGAGTCCAGCGAAGCGGCCATGCTCTCGCAACTCAAACGCTCCAGCCGCAAGAACGAGTTCATGGTGTTCCTGGGCTGGGAACCGCACCCGATGAACACCCGCAACAAGATGAAGTACCTCACCGGCGGCGATGAGTACTTCGGCCCCAACTTCGGCCAGGCCACCGTGCTCACCAACGTGCGCAAAGGCTATGTGCAAGAGTGCGGCAACGTCGGCAAGTTGTTGACCAACCTCTCCTTCACCCTGGAGATGGAAAACAACCTGATGGACGCCGTGCTCAACGAAAACCAGAAACCCCGCGATGCCGCCAAAGCCTGGCTCAAAGCCAACCCGCAAGTGCTCGACACCTGGCTGGCCGGGGTTACCACCCTCGACGGTAAGCCGGGCCTGGACGCAGCCAAAGCTGCGCTCGCCAAGTAAGCCTTCACGTCCAAAGACAGTAGCAGTAACCGGGCGCGCACACAGCCGTGATGGCGCGCCCGGCAGCCTGTGCCCATCCCGACCCACGTGGATAATCTCTACCATGCCGACTTTTGAAAAACTCCCTCTGGGCGAGAAAATCGCCGAATTCGTAGAGTGGCTGACCCAGCATGGCGCGTCGTATTTCGATGCCATCGCCTCGGCCCTGGAATTCATGATCCATGGGGTGACCAATGGCCTGACCTTTTTCAATCCGCTGGTATTGATCGGCCTGTTCGGTTTGCTCACCCACCTGATTCAACGCAAATGGGGCCTGACCCTGTTTTGCATCCTTTCGTTTCTGCTGATTCTCAACCTGGGCTACTGGCAAGAGACCATGGAAACCCTGGCGCAAGTGCTGTTCGCCACGTTCATCTGCGTATTGATTGGCGTGCCGCTGGGCATCATGGCCGCGCACCGCCCGCACTTTTACACGGTGCTGCAACCGATCCTCGATCTGATGCAAACCGTACCGACCTTCGTGTACCTGATTCCTACCCTGACCCTGTTCGGCCTGGGCGTTGTGCCGGGGCTGATTTCCACCGTGGTGTTCGCGGTGGCCGCACCGATTCGCCTGACCTACCTGGGCATTCGTGATGTGCCTAACGAGCTAATGGACGCCGGCAAAGCGTTCGGCTGCTCGCGCCGCCAACTGCTGACCCGCATCGAACTGCCGTACGCCATGCCGAGCATCGCGGCGGGCATTACCCAATGCATCATGCTGTCGCTGTCGATGGTGGTGATCGCCGCCCTGGTCGGCGCCGATGGCCTGGGCAAACCGGTGGTCAACGCACTGAACACAGCCGACATCGCACTCGGCTTCGAAGCCGGCCTGGCCATTGTGCTGCTGGCCATCATCCTCGACCGGGTATGCAAACAACCCGAAGCGAAAGTGAAGGTTGAACAATGAGCATGATTCGTTTCGATAACGTCGACGTCATCTTCTCCAAGTACCCCAAGGAAGCCTTGGCGCTGCTTGACCAGGGCATGACCCGCGACCAGATCCTGAAGAAAACCGGCCTGGTGGTCGGCGTCGAGAAAGCCAGCCTGGACATCGAGCGCGGGGAAATCTGCGTGATGATGGGCTTGTCGGGCTCGGGCAAATCCAGCCTGCTGCGCTGCATCAACGGCCTCAACACCGTGAGCCGTGGCCGCTTGCTGATCGAGCACGAAGGCCAGGAAGTGGACATCGCCAATTGCTCGCCCGCCACCCTCAAAGACATGCGCACCAAACGCATCGCCATGGTGTTTCAGAAGTTCGCCCTGATGCCCTGGCTGACCGTGCGCGAGAACATCAGCTTCGGCCTGGAAATGCAGGGCCGCCCCAGCGCCCAGCGCACCAAGCTGGTGGATGAGAAACTCGAACTGGTGGGCCTTACGCAGTGGCGCAACAAGCGCCCGGATGAGCTTTCCGGCGGCATGCAGCAACGTGTGGGCCTGGCCCGCGCGCTGGCCATGGACGCCGACATTCTGCTGATGGACGAACCGTTCTCCGCCCTCGACCCGCTGATTCGCCAAGGCTTGCAAGACGAGCTGCTGGAACTGCAACGCAAGCTGAGCAAAACCATCGTGTTCGTTAGTCACGACCTCGACGAAGCGCTGAAACTGGGTAGCCGCATCGCCATCATGAAAGACGGTCGGATCATCCAATACAGCAAGCCGGAAGAGATCGTACTCAACCCGGCCGACGAATACGTCCGCACCTTCGTCGCCCACACCAACCCGCTCAACGTGCTGTGCGGTCGCAGCCTGATGCGCAGCCTGGACAAATGCACGCGGGTAAACGGCGAAGTGTGCCTGGACCCTGGCAACGATTCCTGGCTCGGCTTGGCCGAAGGCAATATGTACCAGGGCGCTCGCCAAGGCGCCGATGCCATCACCTTGCAGAACTGGGCACCGGGCGATGCCGTAGAAAGCCTGACCCGCCGCCCAACCTTGGTCGACTCCAACATCGGCATGCGCGACGCGTTGCAAATCCGCTACCAGACCGGGCACAAACTGGTGCTTCACGATGCCAATCGGGTGGTGGGGGTGTTGGGGGATACGGAGTTGTATCACGCGTTGTTGGGTAAAAAATCTGGGCTAACCGCCTACGCAGATTCTTGTGGGAATGGCTGGGCGGCATCCGATTAGCCGCGATGTTCTTGATGAAAGCATCGCGGCTGAAGCCGCTCCTACAGAATCGGCGTCCCGTTCCCATGTCGCGAACACACCACACCGACTCCCCTATGTCGCTCCCAGCTACAGCCGGTCGTTTTTATTGATTCCGCGTTCAATAAAAACTCACTAGACTGCTGTAAAGCCCGTCGCGTCTGGATGCAGGAGTACACCAATGCCCAAAGTAGGGATGCAACCCATCCGCCGTTCACAGCTTATTCACGCCACCCTGGAAGCCGTGGACCAAGTGGGCATGGACGCCAGCATCGCACTGATCGCCCGTTTGGCTGGCGTGTCCAACGGCATCATCAGTCATTACTTCCAAGACAAAAACGGCCTGCTCGAGGCCACCATGCGTCACCTGATGACGGCCCTCAGCCTGTCGGTGCGCGACCGTCGCGCGTTGCTGGAAGACGCCAGCCCGCGCGCCCACATCCGCACCATCATTGAAGGCAACTTCGACGATAGCCAGGTCAACGGCCCGGCCATGAAAACCTGGTTGGCGTTCTGGGCCAGCAGCATGCACCAGCCTTCGCTGCGTCGCCTGCAACGCATCAACGACCACCGTCTGTATTCGAATATCTGCTGCGAATTCCGCCGCGTATTGCCCGTTAACGAGGCGCGCCTGGCCGCCCGTGGGCTGGCGGCACTGATTGATGGCTTGTGGTTGCGCGGCGCCCTGAGTGGCGAGGCGTTCGATACCCAGCAAGCGCTGCAAATCGCTTTCGACTACCTGGACCAACAATTGGCCAGGCAGGCGGGCTAAGCGCTCGCCCTTCCCTTCACCCGAATTTCGCGAGGACACCATGGCCCGTTTCCCCCTGCAAAAACTCTACATCCACGGCGGTTACGTTGACGCCACCAGCGGCGCCACGTTCCAGGCCATCAACCCAGCCAACGGCGAAGTGCTGGCCGAGGTGCAACGGGCTTCGCAGGCAGATGTGGAGCGCGCGGTGGCGAGCGGGCAGAAGGGGCAGAAAGTGTGGGCGGCAATGACCGCCATGCAGCGCTCGCGCATCCTGCGCAAAGCCGTGGACATTCTGCGCGAGCGCAACGACGAACTGGCCGAACTGGAGACCCTGGACACCGGCAAAGCGTTGTCGGAAACCCGTTACGTCGACATCGTCACCGGCGCCGACGTGCTCGAGTACTACGCCGGCCTGGTGCCCGCCATTGAAGGCGAGCAGATTCCGCTGCGCGAAACCTCGTTCGTCTACACCCGCCGCGAACCGCTGGGCGTAGTTGCCGGCATCGGCGCGTGGAACTACCCGATTCAGATCGCCTTGTGGAAATCCGCACCGGCGCTGGCGGCGGGCAACGCGATGATTTTCAAACCCAGCGAAGTCACCTCGCTGACCACGCTGAAGCTGGCGGAAATCTACACCGCCGCCGGCCTGCCCGATGGCGTGTTCAACGTACTCACCGGCAGTGGCCGTGAAGTCGGCACCTGGCTCACCGAACACCCGGCCATCGAGAAAATTTCCTTCACCGGCGGCACCGACACCGGCAAGAAAGTCATGGCCAGCGCGTCAAGTTCTTCGCTTAAAGAAGTGACCATGGAACTGGGCGGCAAGAGCCCGTTGATCATCTTCGAAGACGCCAACCTCAACCGCGCCGCCGACATCGCCGTGATGGCCAACTTCTACAGCTCCGGCCAGGTGTGCACCAACGGCACCCGCGTGTTCGTGCCGCGCAGTTTGCAGGCACGCTTCGAAGCCAAAGTGCTGGAGCGCGTGCAGCGCATTCGCCTCGGCGACCCCACCGACGACAGCACCAACTTCGGTCCGCTGGTGAGCTTCGCGCACATGGAAAACGTGCTCGGCTACATCGCCAAAGGCAAGGAAGAAGGTGCGCGTCTATTGATCGGCGGCGAACGCGTGACCACAGGCGAATTCGGCAAAGGCGCCTACGTGGCCCCCACCGTATTCAGCGACTGCACCGACGACATGAGCATCGTGCGCGAAGAAATCTTCGGCCCGGTGATGAGCATTCTGGTGTACGACGACGAAGCCGAAGTGATCCGCCGCGCCAACGACACCGAGTTCGGCCTGGCGGCCGGCATCATCACCCAGGACCTCAACCGCGCCCACCGCGTGATTCACCAACTGGAAGCCGGCATTTGCTGGATCAACACCTGGGGCGAGTCGCCGGCCGAAATGCCGGTGGGCGGCTACAAACAGTCCGGCGTTGGGCGCGAAAACGGCCTGGTGACGCTGGCGCAGTACACGCGAATTAAATCGGTGCAGGTGGAGTTGGGTGGGTATACGTCGGTGTTCTAGGCATTGCAACTTCCTGTGGGAGCGGCTTAAGCCGCGATGCTCTTCAAGGTCAACAACTCGCGGCTAAAGCCGCTCCCACAGGCCGCATTCATACGGTTTGCCGCGTCTGATTCAGGACCAATCATGAACACAGAATTCGATTACATCATCGTCGGCGCCGGCTCGGCCGGTAACACCTTGGCCACGCGCCTGACCGAAGATGCCGACGTCACCGTGCTGCTACTCGAAGCGGGCGGCCCGGACTATCGCCTCGACTTTCGCACCCAGATGCCCGCCGCGTTAGCCTTTCCGCTGCAAGGCCGGCGCTACAACTGGGCGTACGAAACCGACCCCGAACCGCACATGAACAACCGCCGCATGGAATGCGGGCGCGGCAAAGGCCTGGGCGGCTCGTCGCTGATCAACGGCATGTGCTACATCCGTGGCAACGCCATGGACTACGACGGCTGGGCAAAAAACCCAGGACTGGAAGACTGGAGCTACCTCGACTGCCTGCCCTACTTCCGCAAAGCCGAAACCCGCGACATCGGCCCCAACGACTACCACGGCGGCGACGGCCCGGTGAGCGTCACCACGCCAAAGGCCGGCAATAATCCGCTGTTCAAAGCCATGGTCGAAGCAGGCGTGCAAGCCGGTTACCCGCGCACCGAAGACCTCAACGGTTACCAGCAGGAAGGCTTCGGGCCCATGGACCGCACCGTCACACCACAAGGCCGGCGCTCCAGCACGGCGCGCGGTTATCTCGACCAAGCGCGCGGTCGGCCAAACCTGACCATCGTCACCCACGCCCTCACCGACCGCGTGCTGTTCGAAGGCAAACAAGCCGTGGGCGTAGCGTACATGAAGGGCACCAGCTCGATTCCCGTGGAAGCCATGGCACGCCGCGAAGTGCTCGTATGCTCGGGCGCCATCGCCTCACCGCAAATCTTGCAGCGCTCCGGCGTTGGCCCGGCGGCCTTGCTGAAAAAACTGCGCATTCCCCTGGTGCACGACCTGCCCGGCGTTGGCGAAAACCTGCAAGACCACCTGGAAATGTACCTGCAATACGCCTGCACCCAGCCGGTGTCGCTGTACCCGTCGTTGCTGTGGTGGAACCAGCCGCCGATTGGCGCGAAATGGCTGTTCCTGGGCAAAGGCATCGGCGCCAGCAACCAATTCGAAGCGGGCGGGTTTATCCGCAGCCGCGCCGAGTTCGAATGGCCGAATATTCAATACCACTTCCTGCCCGTGGCGATTAACTACAACGGCAGCAACGGCGTTAAAGAGCACGGCTTCCAGGCGCACGTGGGCTCCATGCGCTCACCGAGCCGCGGGCGTATTCAGCTCAAATCCAAAGACCCGCGCGAACACCCGAGCATCCTGTTCAACTACATGGCCACCGAACAGGACTGGCAAGAATTCCGCGACGGTATTCGCATCACCCGCGAAATCATGAACCAGCCGGCGCTCGACCCCTTCCGCGGCCGCGAAATCAGCCCTGGCCCCGAGGTGCAGACCGACGAGCAGCTCGACCAATTCGTGCGCGAGCATGCCGAAACGGCGTTCCATCCCTCCTGCTCCTGCAAGATGGGCACCGACGACATGGCCGTAGTCGACGGCGAAGGCCGCGTGCATGGCGTGCAGGGATTGCGCGTGGTGGATGCCTCGATCATGCCGCTGATCACCACCGGCAATCTCAACGCGCCGACCATCATGATCGCGGAGAAAATCGCCGACAAAATCCGCGGTCGCGCGCCGCTGCCACGCAGTACCGCGCCCTACTACGTCGCCAATGGGGCGCCGGTTAGAGGCACGCCGTTGCGCTGAGCAAAAGGTCAAAAGCATCGCGGCTAAAGCCGCTCCCACAGGGGAACGTGCCTTTGCTTTTGATCTGGGTTGATCTTGACCTACCCATCGCGACTGAAGTCATTCCCACAGATTACACAACCTGTAGGAGCGGCTTTAGCCGCGATGCTTTTGATTTAGCGTGTGATCTATCGCTTTTGATCGGGCTTTTGATCTTGATCCTCCCGCCCCGTTGGCGAAGGCCGAGCGCAGGTGATGCGTAGGTGGACGCGAGGCAGGAAGCCGAGCGAGACGCGGTGGGCCACGGATGGCCCATCGCGGCGCGCCGCCGGGAGCATCACCGAAGCGAGGGGACCCGAAGCGCAGCGTAGGGCCGAGGTCGGGGCGAGCGCTTTTGGTTACTTTTCTGGCGACTGAGAAAAGTGACTCGCCCGTAAGGGGCGAAACAAAACGTTCAGCACCCGCGGTAACGAATGAAAACTGCGATCGCCAGGCGCTGGCGACGAGCAGACTAGTCCGGCAAATTCCTACGAATCATCCACTGCCCATTCGGCGGCACCAGCACACTCAAATCCAGCCCGCCTACCGTATCGCGATCCAACATGATGATCTGCGGACTCACCCATCTCGCCACCGTCTGCTTCTCCAACAACCGCACCGCCATATCCACCGCAATGCGCGCTTGCACCACCGGTGAATCGGTCGGTGCCGCCAGCACCTGCCCCTGTGCAATCGGCTCCAGCAACCGCTCGTTGGTATAAAACGACAACGTCTCGAAGTGATAACGCGGCCCGCTGTTGTGCCGCAGGCGCGAGGCAAATGCCGCTGCCTCGGCGTTGCCGACGATGTAATCGAGCGTGGGCTCGCGCTCCAACAAGCCGCGAATCAACGGTGCCTGCCCGGAAATATCCGCCGGCCCGTAGCCGCCATGAATCAATGTAACCGGGGTGCCTTCAAGCGCCTTGTGCAAACCCGCTTCGGCATCTTTCAACCAGCCCGCGCCTTGCGGTCCGGGGAACCAGCCGACGCGAATCGCGCGGCCTTTGCTGTTGGCCAGCATGTAGGCGACGGCCGCCTCGGTCATGGTGGCGAAGTCCACCCGCGAATGAGCGCTGACGCCGGGGCAGTCGAGCCGATTGGCCAGGTCAATCACCGGCGCGCCCTGATCGGCGACCGCTTTGATTTGCCCGCACAATGCCGTGTCGCTGACGGCGCCGATGATGTACGCGTCGGCGCCGCGATCAACGCAGCGGGCGAATTGGCCGCTCTGAACCGTGGCGTTTGCATAGCCGCCAGCATCGTAAATGCCCAGCCGCACGCCCTGGCGATTGGCCTCTTGCGACAAGCCCCACGACATCGCCCACCAGTAACGGCCGACGCCTTGCGGCACCATCGCGCAAATACGCCACGGCTTGCTGGCTTTGAGTTGCGGCCGATAACTGGCGGGTTGCCCATCGCTAACCACGGGCACCGGGAACCACTCCTCGGCGCGCAGGGGCAGCGCGAACAGCAAGCACATCGTTACGCAACACATCAGCCGCATGAGGCAAGCCTTAACCAGTGAATTAGCACAATGGAACGCCGGTACAAGCGTGGCAGTCGCATTTGAATAATGCCAACCCGCCGGCGGCAAAATCAGGTCTGAACCGAGGCCATTTGCGCCATAGCTGCTGGTCAGTTGCAAAGCTTGGGCCTAGAGTCCGTGCAGCGTTGCCCGTGTCGCTCAGAAGTCGAGACCTGTTATGCCCGTACAACCCGCGCTGGATGCCCGCACTGCCCGTTTGCTGCCCTGGATTGTCGCCATCGCATTTTTTATGCAGACCCTGGACGGCACCATTCTCAACACGGCCCTGCCGGCCATGGCCCGCGAGCTGCTCGAAGACCCGCTGCGCATGCAGTCGGTGGTCATCGCTTACATGCTGACGGTGGCGCTGCTGATTCCGGCCTCTGGCTGGATTGCCGATCGCTTCGGCACACGGCGGATTTTCTTCGGCGCGATTTTGTTATTCAGCCTCGGCTCGTTGCTCTGCGCCCTTAGCGTCAGCCTTCCGCAGTTGGTGGGCGCGCGCATCGTGCAGGGGTTGGGCGGCGCGTTGATGATGCCGGTCGGGCGTTTGGTGGTGCTGCGCGCCTACCCGCGCACGGAACTGGTGCGCATCATGAGTTTCATCACCCTGCCCGGTTTGCTGGGTCCGCTGATTGGCCCGACGCTGGGCGGCTGGCTGGTGGAGTACGCCAGTTGGCATTGGATTTTTCTGATCAACATTCCGGTCGGCATCATCGGCTGCATCGCGGTATACCGCGTGATGCCAGACCTGCGCGGGCCGCAACGCAGCCGCTTCGACACCCTGGGTTTTCTCCTGTTTGGTGGCGCCATGGTGTTGATCACCATTGCCCTCGAAGGGTTGGGTGAGCTGCACCTGGCGCATATGCGCGTGATGGTGCTGCTGCTCGGCGGCCTGGCCTGTCTGGCCGCTTATTGGCTGCGCGCCGGGCAGGTGGACGAGCCGCTGTTCTCGCCCCGGCTGTTTCGCACGCGCACGTTTGCGGTCGGCATTCTGGGTAATTTGTTCGCCCGCCTGGGCAGCGGCTCGTTGCCCTTTCTGGTGCCGCTGCTGCTGCAAGTGGCGCTGGGTTATTCGCCCGCCCAGGCAGGCATGAGCATGATTCCCCTGGCCCTGGCGGCGATGGCGGTAAAGCCGGTGGCAAAAACCATCATCGACCGCTTCGGCTACCGCACCGTGCTCACCGGCAACACCCTGCTGCTCGGCGCCCTGTTGGCCAGCCTGGGCACCGTCAGCGCCGACACGCCTTACGCGCTGTTGTTGCTGCATTTGGGCTTTCTCGGCGCGGTGAATTCCATGCAATTCACGGCCATGAACACCGTCACCCTGATTGATCTGGACGACGCCAGCACCAGCAGCGGCAACAGCCTGCTGTCGGTGGTGGTGCAACTGGCGATCAGCCTTGGCATCGCTTCCGGCGCGGCGTTATTGGGCGGGTTTACCAGTGAGATCGGCACGGGCGAAATCGACAGCGTCCTCGGTGCGTTTCAGCTGACGTTTCTGTGTGTGGGCGTGTTGACGCTGCTGGCGGCGGGAATATTTCTGCAGCTATCGCCGGAGGATGGGCGCAAGGCGAACCGGATCGCAACTGAGGTGCACGACTAAATGAGGTGCTCAACTAAAGGCAACGCCGCTGAGGGCCTAGCCGAAGTAACTGCCGTTCTTGGTCGGCAGCCCGCTCCACAATTCTTCCAGCCGGGGGAAGTTCCAGTCCTCCGGCGCCTCGCGGCCGACGATCTTTTCCCGGCCGACCAGCTTGGATAAGTCGACGATTTGCTGAGGGATCGGGGTTTTCGACTTGGCCGAGAAAAACACTTTTACCCGGGGCGTCAGCAGTGAGGTGGGGTGTTGGTCCATAACCAGCCCCAGCCGCCCGCTTTCCAAGCGCACCAGCGAACCGGTGGGGTAAATGCCGACCGATTTGACGAAGGCCTGAAACACCGCCTGATCAAAATGCCCTTTGCTCCACTCGGCCATTTTGCGAATGGATTCGGCGGGGTCCCAGCCGGCTTTGTACGGGCGGTTGGAGGTGATGGCGTCATACACGTCGCACACCGCGCCCATCTTGGCGAACAGGCTGATTTCGTCGCCTTTCAAACGATGCGGGTAGCCGCTGCCATCGATTTTTTCGTGGTGGTGCAGGCACACGTCGATCACCGCATCACTCACTTGCTGGTTCACGCCCAGCAAGCGCACGCCGGCTTCCGGGTGTTGGCGCACGGTGATGAATTCGGCGTCGGTGAGCTTGCCGGGTTTGTTGAGGATGGCGTCGGGGATCATCATTTTGCCGATGTCGTGCAGCAAACCGGCGACGCCCGCCTCGCGAACCTGTTCCTCCGCCAGTTCAAGCTGACGCGCCAGGGCAATCATCAGCGCGCACACGGCCACTGAATGCATGTAGGTGTATTCATCACAGGTCTTCAGGCGTGCCAGGCTGATCATGGCGTCAGGGTGGCGGGCCACCGAATCGGCGATTTCTTCCACCAACTCGGCCACGTGCTCCGCGTTAATGGCCTGGCCCATGCGTACTTCGCCGAACATGGCGACCACCGCTTTTTCGAGCGGGCGCATAGTTTTTGTGCACGTTTGACTTCGTCATCCAGCGAAGCGCTGATCGGCTTCTGCGGCGCCTGGGCTTCAGTCACCAGCAGGTTATCCACTTCAGCCGCCACCTCCGCCTGGCTTAACGCAGCGCTGCCGTCAGCGACATCGCGACCTTTGGAGGCGTCGATCCACACTTCCTCGATGCCACTGTCGAGGATTCGCTTGAGGTCTTTGTCTTCGGTAAGGAGAAACTTGGCCTTCCAGAATGGGTGCTCCATCCACGAACCGCAAAACTCGTGAATGTGCATGCCCAGGCAAAGGTCGGTAACGGCGATTCGTTTCAGCACGGTGGCACCCGGAAACGGTCTTCGGTAACGGGCATGCATGAGCGCAAGCCCGACAAAGAAGTAATACCAGCAAATGGCCAGTTCTGCGCCAGACTTTAGCCGTAATCCGTCGGCTGCAACGCAGTTTTTCAACGCAGTCTGTCGCGCGCCGGTACGGCCCATGCCGCGCCGCGCGGCGCCCCTGTTACACTGCACGCCATTTCCGTTTAGCAGGTCTGTGCCGTGACTTCCACCGCGTTCAATTCGTTGCCCCTGTCCGCCGCCATGTTGGCCAACCTCGAGTCGCTGGGGTACGCCGAAATGACGCCGATTCAGGCACAAAGCCTGCCGGTGATTCTCAAGGGCATGGACCTGATCGCCCAGGCCAAAACCGGCAGCGGCAAAACGGCTGCCTTTGGTATCGGTCTGCTAAACCCGCTAAACCCGCGTTATTTCGGCTGTCAGGCGTTGGTGCTGTGCCCGACCCGCGAGCTGGCCGACCAAGTGGCCAAAGAAATTCGCCGCCTGGCCCGCAGCGCCGACAACATCAAAGTGCTGACGCTGTGCGGCGGCGTGCCCTTCGGCCCGCAAATCGGCTCGCTGGAGCACGGCGCGCACATCATCGTCGGCACGCCGGGTCGGATTCAGGAGCACCTTCGTAAAGGCACGTTGAAGCTCGACGGCCTCAACACACTGGTGCTCGACGAAGCCGACCGCATGCTCGACATGGGTTTCAACGACGCCATCACCGACATCATTGGTCAGACCCCGAGCAAGCGTCAGACGCTGCTGTTCTCCGCCACCTACCCGGCCGGCATTAAGCAACTGTCGGCCGCGTTCATGCGCAATCCGCAGCAAGTCAAGGCCGAGGCGCTGCACGCCGACAGCCAGATTGAGCAGCGTTTTTACGAGATTGATCCGGACCAACGCATGCAGGCAGTCACAAAACTGCTGGCGCACTTCCGTCCGCAATCGTGCGTGGCGTTCTGCTTTACCAAGCAACAGTGTCAGGAAGTGGTCGATCACCTCACCGCCAAGGGCTTTTCGGCGCAGAGCCTGCACGGCGATTTGGAACAGCGTGACCGCGATCAGGTGCTGGCGATGTTTGCCAACCGCAGTTGCAGCGTGCTGGTGGCCACAGACGTGGCAGCGCGTGGTCTGGACATCGACGCCCTCGACGCAGTGATCAACGTGGAGCTGGCGCGCGACTCGGAAATCCACATTCACCGCGTTGGCCGTACCGGTCGCGCCGGCGAAAAAGGTCTGGCCTTGAGCCTGGTCGCCCCCGCCGAAGGGCACCGCGCGCAAGCCATCGAAACCCGCCAGCAAGCGCCGCTGCACTGGGACCAGCTCGACAACCTGAAACCGCAACCCGGCGGCCCGCTGCAACCGCCGATGGTGACCCTGTGCATCGCCGCTGGGCGCAAAGACAAAGTGCGCCCCGGCGACATTCTCGGCGCGCTGACAGGCGATGCCGGCATCGCCGGTGACAAGGTCGGCAAGATTGCGATTTTTGATTACCAGGCCTACGTGGCAGTGGATCGCAACGTGGTAAACCAGGCGCTGAATCGCTTGAATAGCGGCAAGATCAAGGGCAAGTCGATTCGGGTAAGAATGTTGTAAGAAAGTATCGCGGCTAAAGCCGCTCCCACAGGAAATCGGTTTTCTGTAGGAGCGGCTTTAGCCGCGATCGGGAACACGCCGTACGGTGCCGGCCACCGCGATTACAAGGAGTTGTAGGTGAGGAATATTCTGGTCGTCGAAGACAGCCCGCTCGTGCTCAAAATCCTGGAGCACCTGTTCCGCCAGGAAGCCAATCTGCAACCGGTGTTCTGCGCCTCGCTGGGTGAAGCCCAGGTGATGCTGGAAACCTCCGCCGAGCTGTTCTTCGCCGCCATCGTCGACCTCAACTTGCCCGATGCCATGGACGGTGAAATCGTCGACCTGGTGCTGGGCTTCAACCTGCCGTGCATCGTGCTCAGCGGCTCGTACAACGAGCAGCGCCGCGACGAGTTGTTGCTCAAGGGCGTGGTCGACTACGTGTTGAAGGAAAGTCAGCACTCCTACGAATACGCGTTCCGCCTGCTGCACCGTCTGGAGAGCAACAGCCAGGTGAAGATTCTGGTGGCTGAAGACTCCGAGGCCACGCGCAATTTCATCCGGCGCATTCTCACGTCCCACCTGTACCAGATCATCGAAGCGCAAGACGGCAACCAGGCCCTGCAAATTCTCAAAGAGCAGCCCGACATCGACCTGCTGCTGGTCGACCACAGCATGCCGGGTATCAGCGGCTTCGATCTGGTGAAGTTGCTGCGCCAAAAAATGAAGCGTTCCGACTTGATCATTCTTGGCCTGTCGGCAGACACCAAAGGCTCGCTCAGCGCGCTGTTTATCAAACACGGCGCCGACGACTTCTTGCGCAAACCGTTTTGCCCGGAAGAACTCAACTGCCGCGTGATGTCGACCCTGGAACGTCGCGACCTGATGCAAGCGCTCAAGCAAGCGGCCTTGTTCGATTCGCTGACTAACCTCTACAACCGCCGCGCCTTCTACGAGCAAGGCACGCAAATGTGCAAGCTGGCGCAACGCGGTGGCCACGATCTGAGCGTGGCGATGCTCGATCTGGATTTATTCAAAAGCATCAACGACGACTACGGCCACGCCAGCGGCGATACGGCGTTGGTGTTGTTTGCCCGCGCCTTGTTGCAAGTCTTCCCCCGACGCCCTGCTCGGGCGTTTGGGCGGCGAGGAGTTTGCGTTGATCAGCCGCCAGGACGCGCCGGCGTTGCACGTGGCCCTGGAACAGTTGCGCCAGGTGGCGGCAGGTTTGCGCTATGCCACCGACGCACCGCCGCTGAATTTCAGCGCGGGCGTGTACCAGGGCGCGGCCGAGGATCTGGAAAGTCTGCTGCATCACGCCGACGGTCGTTTGTACCAGGCCAAGCATCAGGGTCGCGGCCGCACGGTCAGCAGCTAGGTCAGGATTTCGCCCGGGTCTTGCCCGGTCGGGCCCACTGCATCACTCGCCGCCGCAAAACCATGAGCGGCGAAAATTTTGGCGTAGGTGCCGTCTTCACGCATGGCCTGCATGGCTTTATTAAAGCCGGTCACGATCTCTTGCGCGTGCGGGTGATTGCTGCGCACCAGAATGTGCAAACCGTTTTCGCTTAACGGTTTCGGCAAAAATTCCACTTGGTCTTCGATGCCGCGCAGCTCGTGCTGAAAGTAGTGGCGCGCCACCAATTCATCTTCGAGGGTCATTTGCACGCGGCCGGCCGCGAGCATGCGTGCGCCCATGGCGAAATCCACCACCGGCACCCTGAGCAGCGACGGGGCGTTGTCGAACTCGCGCTGATACGAATAACCGCGCACCACGGCGATGCTGTTGTCGGCCAGATCGCTCAAGGCTTTGAAGTGGATGTCGCTGCCTTTGCGCCGCAAGAAGCGGATGCGGTTAACCAAATAGGGCTCGGAAAAAACGCCGTACTGGGCCCGCTCGGCGTCGTACCAGGCGCTCAGCACAATGTCGTAGTCGCCCGCTTGTAGGCCGTACAGCACCCGCGCCCAGGGCACTTGGAAATAGGCACTGGAGTAACCGGCGCGCTTGAGCGCGGTGATCACCAGGTCGCTGGATAACCCGTTATTGAGCAGGTTCACATCGTTGAACGGCGGCCAGGTATTGGCCACCAAGCGCAGCGACTCGGCGCTCGTCGATGCGCTACAGGCTATAACCAGCCACAACATAAGGCGCGGGAATAACTTCATGCCTGGCGTCTTCTCAGTCTGACCCGTTTATACAAGCAGCTTAGTCAGACCAGCGCCAACAACACCAGTGAGCAAACGCCAAGTTTGTGCGGCGCTTACGCTAAACTGCGGCCCCGGTGGGTTGGCTCAATTGTTTTCGAGGTGCGCGGTGCAAGGTTCGGACGTGGTGATTATTGGCGCAGGCGCTGCCGGTTTGATGTGTGCCTTGCACGCGGCCGGACGAGGCCGTTCGGTGTTGCTGCTGGACCACGCGAACAAAGCCGGGAAGAAAATCCTGATGTCGGGCGGCGGACGCTGCAACTTCACCAACCTGTACACGGAGCCTGCGAATTTCCTTTCGCAGAATCCCCACTTCTGCAAATCGGCCCTGGCGCGTTACACCCAGTGGGATTTTATCGAGCTGGTGAGCAAGCACGGCGTGCCTTACCACGAGAAAAAACTCGGTCAGCTGTTTTGCGATAACAAGGCCAGCGACATTCTCGAGATGCTGCTCAGCGAATGCGACCAGAGCGGCGTGCAGTTGCAGCTGAACACCGCCGTCACGCAAATCGAAAAAAGCGACGCCGGTTACCTGCTGCAAACCGGCCTTGGCGCGGTGACGTGCACCTCGCTGGTGATCGCCACGGGCGGTTTGTCGATTCCTACGCTGGGCGCCACCGGCTTCGGCTACCAAGTGGCCAAGCAGTTCGGTCATAACCTGCTGCCCACCCGCGCCGGCCTGGTGCCGTTCACCATTACCGACCAGCTCAAGACCCTTTGCACCGAACTGTCGGGCACCTCGGTGGATTGCCTGGTGAGCTGCAACGACGAAAGCTTCCGGGAAAATATCCTGTTCACCCATCGCGGCCTCAGCGGGCCGGCGATTTTGCAGATCTCCTCGTATTGGCTACCGGGCCAGGCCATCAGCATCAACCTGCTGCCCGACCACGACGTGCCGACCTGGCTCAGCGAGCAACAGGCAGAACGCCCCAACAGCGAATTGAAAACCCTGCTCGGCGAGCTGTTTACCAAGAAGATGGCGACGCTGTTGGCTGAGCACTGGTTCGTGTCCAAACCGATGAAGCAATACACGCCGGCCGAGCTGGCAGAGATCGCCGAGCAGTTGGCCAACTGGCAAGTGGTGCCAGCGGGCACCGAGGGTTATCGCACCGCAGAAGTGACCTTGGGCGGCGTCGACACCAAAGAGGTGTCGTCAAAAACTATGGAGTCGCTGAAGTCGCCGGGGCTGTACTTTATCGGCGAGGTGCTGGATGTCACCGGCCACTTGGGCGGCTTCAATTTTCAGTGGGCATGGGCCTCAGCCTACGCGGCGGCGCAATTCGTTTAGGCGCGACGTGACTTCATGGCGTGGCGAGAGTCCAACCACTCTTCACGCGCCACAGCGCTGTGTGACCACTGCCGTTTTCGCTAAAAAATCGTAACGGCGGTTCGCACAGCCGGGCTTATCCGTTCTAATCAACGTATCGCCAGTCAGGTTGTCTGCCCACGATGCCAGCGTCCACTATTCGCCAAACCCTCCGCCGTCTCTGGGCGCAGGACAAATTCAGCTACAGCGTGCGGGCCTTTATCGCCCTCACCGGCATCATGGCGTTGTGCTGGACCCAAGACGCCATGCACCAGCTGATTCCGCTGTTCCTCGGCGTTATCGCCAGCGCCCTGGCTGAAACCGACGACAGCTGGCAGGGCCGTCTCAATGCGCTGCTGGTGACCCTGGTGTGTTTTAGCGTGGCCTCGGTGGCGGTGGAGTTGCTGTTTCCGTTGCCCTGGGTGTTCGCCGCCTCGATGGCGGTGGCCAGTTTCTGCCTGACCATGCTCGGCGCCTTGGGTGAGCGCTATGCGCGTATTGCTCAGGCCACGCTGATTTTGTCGGTGTACACCATGATCGGCGTGGATCAGCGCGACGGCGCCCAGGTGAATTTCTGGCATGAACCCATGCTGTTGGTGGCCGGTGCCGCCTGGTACGGGCTGTTGTCGGTGGTGTGGCAGGCGCTGTTTTCCAATCAGCCGGTGCAGCAAAGCCTGGCCGTGCTGTTCCGTGAGCTGGGGCGTTTTCTCAAGCTGAAGTCGGCGCTGTTCGAGCCGCTGCGCGGTGTGGATCTGGAAGACAAACGCCTGGCTCTGGCCAAGCAAAACGGCAAGGTGGTGGCGGCGCTGAATGCCAGCAAAGAGATCATTTTGAACCGTGTCGACAGCGCGCGGCCGGGGCAGAAAATCAGCCGCTACCTGAAGCTCTACTTCATGGCGCAAGACATCCACGAACGCGCCAGTTCTTCGCACTACCCGTACAACGAACTGGCCGAAGCGTTTTTCCACAGTGACGTGCTGTTCCGCTGCCAACGCTTGCTGCGCCAGCAAGGCGAAGCCTGCCAGCGCCTGGGCCAGGCCATTCAGTTGCGCCAGAGCTTCGACTACGGCGGCCACTCCAGCCAGGCGTTGGCCGACTTGCAAGCCTCGCTGGAACACTTGCGCATCCAAAGCAACCCGGCCTGGCGCAGCTTGTTGCGCTCGCTGCGCGCACTGGCGAGCAACCTGGGCACGCTGAACAATCTGCTGAGCAACGCCAACAACCCCGACGCCCTGGCCGACGAGCAAGACAGCAGTTTGCTCGACCGATCGCCGCGTTCGTTCAAAGACATCATCGGCCGCATCCGCCTGCAACTCACGCCCACGTCCTTGCTGTTTCGCCACGCCTTGCGCCTATCGATCGCCCTGAGCGTTGGCTACGGCATGCTGCATCTGATTCACCCGGAAGAAGGTTACTGGATCATCCTCACCACGCTGTTCGTGTGCCAGCCCAACTACGGCGCCACGCGCAAAAAACTCATGCAGCGGATCGGCGGCACGGTGATCGGCCTGGTCCTCGGCTGGGCGCTGTTCGACCTGTTCCCCGGCGCGCTGATTCAAGCGATGTTCGCGGTGGTGGCCGGCGTGGTGTTCTTCGTCAACCGGGCCACGCGCTACATGCTCTCGACCGCCGCTATCACGCTGATGATCATGTTCTGTTTCAACCAGGTGGGCGACGGCTACGGCCTGATCGTGCCGCGCCTGGTCGACACCCTGCTCGGCGCGCTGATCGCCGGCCTGGCGGTGTTCCTGATCTTGCCGGACTGGCAGGGCCGACGCCTGAACCAGGTGGTGGCCAACACGCTGATTTGCAACAGCCGTTACCTGCAACAAATCATGCTGCAGTACGCCGGTGGCAAGCGCGACGACCTCACCTATCGCCTGGCGCGCCGCAACGCCCACAACGCCGACGCGGCGCTGTCGAGCACGCTGGCCAACATGTTGATGGAGCCCGGGCATTTCCGTAAGGAAGCCGACGTGGGCTTCCGCTTTCTGGTGCTCTCGCACACCTTGCTCAGCTACCTGTCGGCCCTGGGCGCGCACCGTGGCGAACCGCTGCCGGGCGCGGCCGAGCCGGGGCTGATCAGCCAGGGCCGCGGCCACGCTGGCGGCCAGCCTGGACGAAGTGGCGCAGAACCTGGCGCAGAAAACGCCGGTGGTGGTGCACAGCGATGCCGAGGAAAACCTGGCCAAAGAGCTGGAGCAATTGCCGGAGGAAATGGACGACCGTGAGCGGTTGGTGCAAAGCGAATTGGCGTTGATTTGCCGCCAGTTGAGCCCGTTGCGCACCTTGGCGGCGCATGTGCTGCGTGATCCGGTGAGCATTAACGCGCCGGGCTGATTAACGGTCCCACTCAGCAAGCCACCGTCATTTCCACGCAGGCGTCGGTCCGCCGGGAACCGCGGAATTTTCGAAAGACGTGTTTGCAGAGCCATACTGGATCCCCGCCTTCGCGGGGATGACGGTGAAAGTGAGTTACCGCAACATATCCGCCAGCGCATCGATCTCCTGGCGGTGCACGCTGATCAGTTGCAGGCCGCCATTGATGTCGAGCTGGTTGTAGGGCGGCAGCAACTTGCCAAAGCCAGTCAGGCTTTGCAGCGGTGGCAGGTCGCTGACGTGGTCGAAGCCTTTGAGGCGGTGATACCGCGCCAGGTTGACCAAGTCGATCAGTTCCATGTGGTAGTCCGTGCTGCGCTCGCTCCAGTCACCGCTGTGGCGCACGATCTCCACCAGTTCGGCGTCTACCGCCCACTTGCGCAACAGGATGATGCCCAGCGACTTGCTGTACTCGCGGCACAGCTCCAGGTACAGCTCGCGCGACGGCACGGCATCTTCTTTGAACGCGGACAAAATCGCCAACGAGCCTAGCTCACTCATCAAGCTCGCCAGCAATGCCTGCTCGGGTTGGATATGGCTGGCGCGTGAGGCCAGAAACGCGCAGATGCAGGCCTGCAAAATCAGGCGTTCCCAGGCTTCGAGAAACAGTTTTTTGTGCGCGGCACTGTGCAAGGTGAACAGGCTTTGAATGCTGTGGACCATCGTGATGCGGTCCACCTGGCCGACGCCCAATACCTGCATCACGTCTTTGAGGGTTTTCGGGCCGCGGCGGGTGCGGTTGAGCGGGCTGGAGGAGTATTTGATCAGCAAGGCGGCGAGCGCCGGGTCGCGGCTGACCAGTTTGCTCAGCACCTCCAGACTGATGTCCGGGCTGCGCAGGGCTTTGCGGATTTCCAAGGTGAGCGCCGGCAGGCTCGGCAGTTGTTCTTCGCCAGACATCAACTCCGTCACCACCTGGCGATAGCGGGCGTAGCTACTCATCATCACTGCCGACATGAAACCCTACTCCGCGCGAACCTCAGGCAATACAGGCTAATCGCTATCACGGGGTTTGCCCATTGGCCGCCCGTCTAGTCGACGTGTTTTTTCGCAACTACCGCTGACTCCAAACCATCGAGGCTGAAGCCTCTCCCACAAGACAGCGCATTTCTGTAGGAGAGGCTTCAGCCTCGATTCCTAGAAACGCTTACCCCATGGTCTTAACGCAGGTTGAACCGGCGCCCGACCCAGGCAGTCCCACCTTTACAACGCTTCGCTACGAGAGGACATCTCATGGAATTGCCAGTGCACAGCCTGCCCACCCTGTTCGAACAACTGGGCTTGCCCTCCGAGCCTCAGGAAATTGCCGCATTCATCTCCAGCCATTCACCGCTGCCGGATGAAGTAAAAGTGTCGGAAGCGAGTTTCTGGACCCCCGCGCAGAAAGCGTTTTTGCTCGAGGGCATTCGTGATGATGCGGATTGGGCGCCTTACGTCGACCAGCTCAACGTGCTGCTGCACGAACACAAAGCTTAGCTGGCTTCGCGGCCTGCGAGGTCGCGCCAGGTGAGGTACACGCGCAAGTCGAATTCGAGCTGGTGGTAGCCCGGCAGCATGTATTCGCAGAGCTTGTAGAACGCTTTGTTGTGGTCTGACTCTTTGAGATGGGCCAGCTCGTGCACCACGATCATGCGTAGAAATTCCGGCGCCGCGTCTTTGAACAGCGAGGCGACGCGAATCTCTTTTTTGGCTTTGAGCTTGCCGCCTTGCACCCGCGAAATGGCGGTGTGCAAACCGAGCGCACGGTGGGTAAGGTCCAAGCGGTTGTCATACAGCACCTTGTCGATCGCAGGCGCGTTGCGCAGATGTTCCTGCTTCAGTTCCAGCGTGTAGCTGTACAGCGCCTTGTCGCTCTGCACCGCGTGCTTGCCCGGATACCGCTGCTGCAAATAATCCCCTAAGCGATTGCTGGCGATCAGCTGCCGAACCTGTTCTTGCAGGTTGGGCGGGTAGGCTTGCAGGTATTTGAGCGGCGGCATGGCGGGTTGTTCGTCGGCGGCGGATCGCCAGTTTAACGGAGGCGACTGGCGCGGCAAAACGCCAGCTTTTTGCTCCGCGATCAAGCGCATCAAGCACTTGCCCCCACTGCGTGCCGGGCGAGCGAAACGGCCGTCGTTTTCATGGCAGCGCGGGCACGACGAAAGGCATTCAAGGGCACCACACGCCGCACGATAAACAGGCCGCGGGACACCCGCGCAACACCGTTGAGTTGCGCCGAAACCACCGCTCCCGCGGAGAACATGATGATCGACCTTGCAACCTGGAACCTGTCCATTCCCGTTGGCGTTCCGGCCACCACCATCCAGACTCCACTGCTGGTGGGCGGCTATCAGGACTACTACTTCAAGTCGGACAACGGTTCGATAATTTTCTGGGCGCCGGTCAACGGCACCGTGACTGAAAGCGCCAGCTATCCACGCAGCGAACTGCGTGAAACCTATGCCGACGGCAATCTGCGCAACTGGACCTACCCCAGCGCCGACAACTTCCTGCGCGCCGCCGTGGCCGTCAGCCAAGTGCCATCGACCGGCAAAGTGGTGATCGGGCAAATTCACGCCTATGGCATTTCCAAGCCGATGGTGAAGCTGGAATTCCAGTACAAGACCAAAACCGCGACCGCCAACATCGTCGCCAAAGTTCGCACCGCGCCGACCGATGAAGAAGGCCAGGTGATCACCGTCCTGAGCGGCGTGAAGCTAGACCAGCGCTTCACCTACACCTTGCACCTGACGCCCAAGGGCTCGTTGTCGGTAACGGTGAACGGCGCGCAGTGGTCGACCAAGCTGGACCCGACCTGGGCGCCGAAGCCGCTGTATTTCAAGGCTGGGGTTTATACCCAAGACAACAGCGGCTACGAAACCGAGGCCGGCGCGGCGACGTTTTATGTGTTGAAGATTGATCACGTGGGCGAGGCGCCGGCGGTGGCGGCCAAAAAGTAAAAAGCATCGCGGCTAAAGCCGCTTCCACAGGTATTGCGCAGTTCCTGTAGGAGCGGCTTTAGCCGCGATTGCCGCCCACAAAAAAAGCCCGCCATGACGGCGGGCTCTTCATCAAGCGGCTAACGCATCAGCGAACTCAGTTCACCTTGGCGTTCAGCTCACCTTTGGCGTAGCGCTGGTACATCGCTTCGAGGGAGATCGGTTTGATCTTCGAGGCGTTGCCGGCGGTGCCGAAGGCTTCGTAACGGGCGATGCACACGTCACGCATGGCTTTGACGGTTTCGCCAAAGAATTTGCGTGGGTCGAATTCGCTCGGGTTGGTTGCCATCAGGCGGCGCATGGCGCCGGTCGAGGCCAGACGCAGGTCGGTGTCGATGTTGACCTTGCGCACGCCGTGCTTGATGCCTTCAACAATTTCTTCAACCGGCACGCCGTAGGTTTCTTTAATGTCGCCGCCGTACTGGTTGATGATCGCCAGCCACTCTTGCGGCACCGAGGAAGAACCGTGCATCACCAGGTGGGTGTTGGGGATGCGTTTGTGGATTTCCTTGATGCGGTCGATGGCCAATACGTCGCCGGTAGGCGGCTTGGTGAACTTGTACGCGCCGTGGCTGGTGCCGATGGCGATGGCCAAGGCATCGACCTGAGTCTTCTTGACGAAGTCAGCGGCCTCTTCCGGGTCGGTGAGCATCTGGCTGTGGTCGAGCATGCCTTCAGCGCCAATGCCGTCTTCTTCGCCGGCCATACCGGTTTCCAACGAACCCAGGCAGCCCAGCTCGCCTTCAACCGACACGCCGCAGGCGTGAGCCATGGCGACGGTCTGTTGGGTAACGCGTACGTTGTAGTCGTAGTCGGTTGGGGTTTTGCCGTCTTCGCCGAGCGAGCCGTCCATCATTACCGAGCTAAAGCCCAGTTGAATGGAGCGCTGGCACACGTCAGGGCTGGTGCCGTGGTCTTGGTGCATGCACACCGGAATGTGCGGAAACTCTTCGATTGCCGCGAGGATCAGGTGACGCAGAAACGGTGCACCTGCGTATTTCCGTGCGCCGGCCGAAGCCTGAACGATCACCGGGGAATTGGTCTTGTCAGCCGCTTCCATGATGGCGCGCATCTGTTCCAGGTTGTTGACGTTGAAAGCTGGAACGCCGTAGCCGAATTCGGCGGCGTGGTCCAGCATCTGGCGCATGCTGATAAGTGCCATGGTTTAACTATCTCCCGGTTTCGCTAGTTAATCGTGCAAGCCTGCAACTGCGGGCATTGTATAGGCGAAGAAGGCGCTGCGTTAGGCCCTCTTGCCGTGTGAAATCTCACTGGGCTTTGCAGCCCCGGCCAATCAAGTCGTCGTTGGCGACCCAGTAAAGCAGGCCTTCCTGTCCTTTTATGTGAAAGGCCAGCACATCGCTGCTATAGAAAGCCCCGGTCTCGACTGGTTCCTGTTGCAACTGATAAACCACATCACTGCCGCCCAGGCGCACGTCGACAGCCTTCTGCTGGCTATCGGCATAACGCCATTGGACTTTGGCTTGGCTGTCGCAGGTCCAGGTGGTCCACTGCTCAGCCGATGGCGAGCTGGCACAGCCGGTCAATGCAGCACTGGCAGCAAGCAATACGAGGGCCAATCGGCCCATAACGCCTTTCATCCACACTCCTTATGGGCCAGCGTTGCTTGCCCGGGTTCGTTCGGTCAGGGGCAGTTTTGCTCGTGACTGTCAGTCATTGGTGGTTCGCCGGTGCTTTGCGCCTCAACCCGTTGATCGTTCTGATTGGTCGGCAGACTGATCTGAGCGGGGCTCAACACTTCGCAGGTACTGGTCGAGCCGCCGCCGGCGCAGCCGGTCAACAGCACTAACAACGAAGCGGACAACAGCGTGGCGCAGTAGCGGTTCATGGCGGGTCTTCCTTTACGCGGGAGGGGGTATTAGCAATGACCGTTGGGCCGTTGAAATAGTTGCTCCTACGTAACGGCTCAGGCCGCTCACAAGCTCGCTACGGGCATTCCTCCATCGCTGCCGCCGGCTGATTATCGCCCTGGGCCGGCTGCGGACGGTGCTCTTCGTCGAATCGACGGTAGATCACCGCTGAGGTTTCCGCCCACCAACTGGTTTGATAACAGCTCGGCTCGCCAGCCTGCTGCGTCTGCTCGGGTTTATCCGGCGTGACCTTTTGCTCAGGCGAGCTGCTGCAACCCTTGCAGCACCAGGCCAAAAACCGCGCAGACCGACAACGGAGCGAGCAGGCGCATGGTTCGCATCAGGCCTTGGCGCGCTGCTCGAGCACTTCAACCGCAGGCAGAACTTTGCCTTCCACGAATTCGAGGAACGCACCGCCGCCAGTGGAAATGTAGGAGATCTTCTCGCCCACGCCGTATTTGTCGATGGCCGCCAGGGTGTCGCCACCGCCAGCAATGGAGAACGCCTGGCTCTCGGCAATCGCCAGGGCCAGCGCCTTGGTGCCGTGGCCGAACTGGTCGAATTCAAACACGCCAACCGGGCCGTTCCACAGAATGGTTTTCGACGACTTCAGCAAGTCGGCGAACAGCGCGGCAGTTTGCGGGCCGATGTCGAGGATCATGTCGTCGTCGGCCACGTCGCTGATGGCTTTAACGGTGGCTTCGGCGGTTTGCGCGAATTCCTTGGCGACCACGACATCCACCGGCAACGGCACGCTGACCTTGGCGGCGATGGCTTTGGCGGTGTCGAGCAGGTCCGGTTCGTACAGCGATTTGCCCACCGGGTAACCGGCAGCGGCGAGGAAGGTGTTGGCAATGCCGCCGCCGACGATCAACTGGTCGCAAATCTGGCTCAGGCTGTTGAGCACATCGAGTTTGGTCGACACTTTCGAGCCGGCAACAATCGCGGCCATCGGCTTGGCCGGCGCGCCCAGGGCTTTGCCCAGTGCATCCAGCTCGGCGGCCAGCAGCGGACCGGCAGCGGCAATTTTGGCGAACTTGGCTACGCCGTGGGTCGAACCCTCGGCGCGGTGTGCGGTGCCGAAGGCGTCCATCACGAATACGTCGCACAGGGCGGCGTATTGCTGGGCCAGCTCGTCACCGTTCTTTTTCTCGCCCTTGTTGAAGCGCACGTTCTCGAACAACACGATGTCGCCCGGCGCCACGTCAACGCCACCGAGGTAGTCGGCCACCAACGGCACGTCGCGGCCCAGGGCCTTGCTCAGGTAGTCGGCCACTGGCTTGAGGCTGTTCTCGGCGCTGAATTCGCCCTCGGTCGGACGCCCCAGGTGGGAGCACACCATGACGGCCGCGCCTTTTTCCAGGGCCAGTTTAATGGTCGGCAAAGAGGCGAGAATGCGCGCATCGCTGGTGACCACGCCGTCCTTGACGGGCACGTTAAGGTCTTCGCGAATCAGCACGCGCTTACCTTTCAGATCCAGATCGCTCATTTTTTGTACAAGAGGGTGGTCATGGCGCAGTCCTTCCCGGGCTGGTTGATCAAAGGGGCTTGGAAACAGGTGCAACAGAAACAGGTGAAGCAGCGACGTCCAGATAATGCTGAGCCACGTCGAGCATGCGATTGGCGAAACCCCATTCGTTGTCGAACCAGGCCAGCAGGTTCACCAGCCGTGGGCCGGAAACGCGGGTCTGACTGCCATCGACAATCGCGGAATGCGGGTCGTGGTTGAAATCGCAGCTGGCGTGCGGCAATTCGGTGTAGGCCAATAAACCCTTCAATGGCCCACTTTCCGCCGCTTGGCGCAGCACTCGGTTGATCTCGTGTGCATCGGTATCACGCGCAGTTTGCAGGGTGATGTCCAGGCACGAGACGTTCACCGTCGGCACTCGCACGGCTTTGGCCTGAATTCGTCCGGCAAGTTCCGGCAACAAACGCTCGATACCGCGAGCCAGGCCGGTGGACACCGGAATCACCGATTGAAACGCCGACCGCGTGCGACGCAAGTCTTCGTGGTGGTAAGCGTCGATTACCGGTTGGTCGTTCATGGCCGAGTGAATCGTGGTGATGGATGCATATTCCAGACCCACCGCTTCATTCAGCAATTTCAGCAACGGCACGCCGCAGTTGGTGGTGCATGAAGCGTTGGAAACCAACGTCTCGTGGCCGGTCAGGCGCTGCTGGTTAACGCCGTAGACGATGGTGGCGTCGATATCCGCCTCGCTCGCCATCGGCTGCGAGAACAACACACGCGGCACGCCGGCGTCGATAAAGCGCTGGCCGTCGGCGCGGGTGTTGTAGACGCCGGAACATTCCAACACCAAGTCGACATCCAGCGCCTTCCAGTCGATGCCCTCAGGCGTGGCGCTGCGCAGCACCAGCAGGTTGTCGCCGTTAACGTGCAGGCAATCGCCTTCGATACGCACCTCGCCGGGGAAACGCCCGTGAGTGGAGTCGAAGCGCGTGAGGTATTCGATGCTGGCCAGATCGGCCAGATCATTCAGCGCCACCACCTGAAAACCGGCCTTGGCGCCACGCTCATACAACGCGCGCAGCACGCAACGGCCGATGCGGCCATAACCGTTAAGGGCAACTTTGTAAGGACGTTGGGACATGGACAGGCTCACGTCGGGTGAAGCGGAGGGGGTGCGGCGAATTCGTCCTAACCTCTAGCACCGTCATCCCCGCGCAGGCGGGGATCCAGAATTGCCGTCTGATCGACGATTCTGGATTCCGAATCGTCGGACCGCCGCGTGCGCGGGAATGACGGAGTAAAGGTTAAGGCTTTTAACCTTCCAGCAACTCGCCAGCCTGCTCGAGGATGTTCTCCACGGTAAAGCCGAAGTGCTCGAACAAGGCCGGCGCCGGAGCCGACTCGCCGAAGCTGGTCATGCCGATTACGCGACCTTCCAGGCCGACGTACTTGTACCAGTAGTCCGCGTGGGCGGCTTCGATGGCGATACGCGCGCCCACTTGCAGCGGCAACACGGCCTGCTTGTAGCCGGCGTCTTGGGCGTCGAACACGCTGGTGCACGGCATGGACACTACGCGCACCTTGCGGCCTTGCTCGGTGAGCTTGTCGTAAGCCTGAACGGCCAGGGCAACTTCCGAGCCGGTGGCGATCAGAATCAGCTCAGGCTCGCCCGCGCAATCTTTCAGCACATAACCACCGCGCTCGGCGTTGGCCAGTTGCTCGGCGTCGCGGTTTTGATGCGGCAGGTTCTGGCGCGAGAAAATCAGCGCGCTCGGGCCGTCTTTGCGTTCAACGGCGTGCTTCCAGGCGATGGCCGATTCAACCGCGTCGGCTGGGCGCCAGGTGTCGAGGTTCGGCGTGGTACGCAGGCTGGTGAGCTGCTCGATTGGCTGGTGCGTCGGGCCGTCTTCACCCAGACCGATGGAGTCGTGGGTGAACACATACAGCACGCGCTTTTTCATCAGCGCCGACATGCGCACAGCGTTGCGAGCGTATTCCATGAAGATCAGGAAGGTGGCGCCATACGGCACGAAGCCGCCGTGCAGGGCCACGCCATTCATGATGGCGCTCATGCCGAACTCGCGTACGCCGTAGAACATGTAGTTGCCGGCGGCGTCTTCAGCGCTCACGCCTTTGCAACCTTTCCACAGCGTGAGATTGGAGCCGGCGAGGTCAGCCGAACCGCCGAGGAATTCCGGCAGCAGCGGACCAAATGCATTCAGGGCGTTCTGGCTGGCTTTGCGGCTGGCGATGGTTTCGCCTTTGCTCGCCACTTCATTGATATAGGCAACGGCCTTGTCGGCGAAGTCGGCAGGCAAGTCGCCGGCCAGGCGGCGTTTCAGCTCGCTTGCCAGTTCCGGGTGAGCGGCAGCGTAGGCGTCGAAACGGCTGTTCCACTCGGCTTCGGCGGCAGCGCCTGCAGCTTTGGCGTCCCACTCGGCATAGATGTCGGCGGGAACTTCGAAGGCGCCGTGGTTCCAGCCGAGCGCGGCACGGGTCAGGGCGATTTCGTCAGCGCCCAGCGGAGCACCGTGGCAGTCTTCCTTACCTTGCTTGTTCGGCGAGCCGAAGCCGATCACGGTTTTGCAGCAGATCAGCGTCGGCTGCGCGCTCTTGCGCGCGGTGTCGATGGCGATCTTGATTTCTTCGGCGTCGTGGCCGTCCACATTGCGGATCACTTGCCAGCCGTAGGCCTCGAAACGCTTGGGCGTGTCATCGGTGAACCAGCCTTCCACTTCGCCGTCGATGGAGATGCCGTTGTCATCGTAAAAGGCGATCAGCTTGCCCAGGCCCAAGGTGCCGGCCAGGGAGCTCACTTCGTGGGAAATGCCTTCCATCATGCAACCGTCACCCAGGAACACGTAGGTGTGGTGGTCGACGACGTTGTGGCCAGGACGGTTGAACTGCGCGCCCAGCACTTTCTCCGCCAGGGCAAAACCCACGGCGTTGGCCAGGCCTTGGCCCAGTGGGCCGGTGGTGGTTTCTACGCCAGGGGTGTAGCCGTATTCCGGGTGGCCCGGGGTGCGGCTATGCAGTTGGCGGAAGTTTTTCAGGTCGTCGATGGACAGGTCGTAACCGGTCAGGTGCAGCAACGAATAGATGAGCATCGAGCCGTGGCCGTTGGACAGAATAAAACGGTCACGGTCGGCGAATTCGGGGTTGCTCGGGTTGTGCTTGAGGTAGTCGCGCCACAGCACTTCGGCGATGTCCGCCATACCCATCGGTGCACCGGGGTGGCCGCTGTTGGCTTTCTGCACGGCATCCATGCTGAGGGCACGAATGGCATTGGCACGCTCACGACGGCTGGGCATCGCTAATCTCCTGGGTAGGGCTGTTCACAAAAAGGCGGCCATTTTCGCCCAGGCCGGTAGTGCGGGGCAATCACAGATGGTCGAACCGGGCCGCTTTTGTCCCCTCGATGACCCTCGGCGCGCAATATCAAAACTTTTTGATATTGGTGTTGCTGGATAAAAAATGACCGACTAGACTGCGCACCCTATGAATATGCGCGTCCCCCAACTGCGTTTCGAACCCGCCGATGAGCTGGCCGCCCTGTGCAAGGCCGGCGGCGATCCGCTGCGGTTGAACGTGTTGCGCGCGCTGAGCAACGACTCGTTTGGCGTACTGGAGCTGGCGCAAATTTTCGCCACCGGCCAGTCCGGCATGAGCCATCACTTGAAGGTGCTGGCCCAGGCCGGGCTGGTTGCCACGCGCCGCGAAGGCAACGCCATTTTCTACCGCCGCGCCCTGGCTCCGGCCGAACGCCTGGGCGGCCTGTTGCACAGCGCGTTGTTGGATGAAGTCGACAACCTGGAACTGCCGGCCGACGTACAAATCCGCATCGCCGCCGTTCACGGCCAACGCGCCGCCGCCAGCCAGGACTTTTTCAGCCGCATGGCCGAGAACTTCCAGGCCCAGCAGGACTTGATCGCCGGCCTGCCGCAATACCGCGACAGCGTGCTCGCCCTGCTCGATGCGTTGGGCTTCAACTGCGAGGCCACGGCATTGGAAGTCGGCCCGGGCGATGGTGGTTTTCTGCCCGAGCTGGCCAAGCGTTTCGCTCGCGTTACGGCGCTGGACAACAGCCCCGCCATGCTCGAACTGGCCCGCGTGCGCTGTGAGCAAGACGGCCTGAGCAACGTTGAATTGCAACTGGCCGATGCCTTAAATGAAGAAAGCGCGCGGCTGACCGCCGACTGCGTGGTGTTGAACATGGTGCTGCACCACCTGGCCGCCCCGGCCGACGCGCTGAAGCAACTGGCGCAGCGGGTCAAACCCGGCGGCAGCTTGTTGATTACCGAGTTGTGCCGCCACAACCAGAGCTGGGCCCGTGAGGCCTGTGGCGACCTCTGGCTTGGCTTCGAACAGGACGACCTGGCCCACTGGGCCCAAGCCGCAGGGCTTGAACCCGGTGAAAGCCTCTACATTGGTTTACGCAATGGTTTCCAGATTCAGGTGCGCCATTTTCAGCGCGCCCCTGGTAGCCCGGACCCATCAGCAGCCACAACGCTGCCGAACACTTGATAAACAGGAACCCGTCGAGATGAGCGAATACTCTCTTTTCACCTCTGAGTCCGTGTCTGAAGGACATCCAGACAAAATCGCCGACCAGATTTCCGATGCCGTCCTCGACGCCATCATCGCCCAGGACAAACACGCTCGCGTGGCGTGCGAAACCCTGGTGAAAACCGGTGTTGCCATCATCGCCGGCGAAGTAACCACCAACGCCTGGGTCGACCTGGAAGAAATCGTCCGCAACGTCATCACCGACATCGGCTACACCAGCTCGGACGTCGGCTTCGACGGCGCCACTTGCGGCGTGATGAACATCATCGGCAAGCAGTCCCCCGACATTAACCAGGGCGTTGACCGCAGCAAGCCGGAAGACCAGGGCGCCGGCGACCAGGGCCTGATGTTCGGCTACGCCAGCAACGACACCGACGTGCTGATGCCAGCGCCAATCTGCTACGCCCACCGTCTGGTTGAGCGTCAGGCTGAAGCGCGTAAATCCGGCCTGCTGCCTTGGCTGCGCCCGGACGCCAAATCGCAAGTGACCTTCCGCTACGAAAACGGCAAGCCCGTCGCCGTGGATGCCGTGGTTCTGTCTACCCAGCACAACCCGGAAGTCAGCTACAAAGACCTGCGCGAAGGCGTGATGGAACTGATCGTCAAGCACGTACTGCCGGCTGAATGGCTGCACAAAGACACCCAGTTCCACATCAACCCGACCGGCAACTTCGTGATCGGCGGCCCAGTGGGCGACTGCGGTCTGACCGGCCGCAAAATCATCGTCGACTCCTACGGCGGCATGGCCCGTCACGGCGGCGGCGCGTTCTCCGGTAAAGACCCATCCAAGGTAGACCGCTCGGCCGCTTACGCCGGTCGTTACGTGGCCAAGAACATCGTCGCTGCCGGTCTGGCCGAGCGCTGCGAAATTCAGGTGTCCTACGCCATCGGCGTAGCGCAGCCAACGTCGGTTTCGATTAACACCTTCGGCACCAACAAGGTCAGTGAAGAGAAGATCATCCAACTGGTGCGCGACACGTTCGACCTGCGTCCATACGCCATCACCAAAATGCTCGACCTGCTGCACCCGATGTACCGTCCAACTGCGGCCTATGGCCACTTCGGTCGTACGCCGGAAGAACTGACTGTCGGTGATGACACCTTCACCACGTTCACCTGGGAAAAAACCGACAAGGCCGAACAACTGCGCGCTAACGCCGGTTTGTGAGTGCTTCGGTGAAATGAAAAAGCCCCGCCTTGTGCGGGGCTTTTTTGTGTGCAGGACGGGATGGATTCGAGCCCACCTCAAGCAACGCGTCATGGCCGCAAAGGTGGCGGGGGATCTGTCCCAATTACCGTCATTCCCGCGCAGGCGGGAAACCAGGCTTGCGGACCGAAGTGAAATGGTCGGCGGTCCCAAGTCCTCTGCCCGCCGAAAGATTCTGGATCCCCGCTTTCGCGAGGATGACGGAGGTTTTTCTCAACACCACGTCCCCCCCGCAAGCGGCAACGACAGACTCTTTTCCAGCCATAACCTACAACTCCGCCAGCCCGCTCTGCTTGGCACAATTTCCCCAATCCGTAACCTGCCGGGTGCCCTCATCCGAACAGGACGTTCGCCATGTTGCGACGGATTGCCATACTGCTTTGCTCCACCCTTCCTCTCTTGTGTTCTGCCGCGCCCTGCCCGTCCTGGCCACCGGAGCGCGCCGCCCTTGAACTCAACGCCCTTAGCGACCAGATTGGCCAATGGAACGAGGATTACCGCCAGGGCCGCGTCACGGTCGCCGATGAGCTTTACGACCAAACACTCCTGCGACTTCAGGATTGGCGAACCTGCTTCTCAGCCATTCAGGTGGCCGAACCGGCGACCACGCCGACTCAAGGGGGACCGCTTGAGCATCCGGTCGCCCACACCGGGCTCAACAAACTGCCCAACGCGCAGGCGGTTGGCGAATGGTTGAAGCACCGCAGCGATATTTGGGTGCAGCCCAAGGTCGACGGCGTGGCGGTCACCCTGATCTATGCCGATGGGCAGCTGCAGCGCGTTATCAGCCGCGGCGACGGGCTCAACGGCCAGGACTGGACCGACCACGCGCAACACATTCCCGCCATCCCACCCCGCTTGAATGCCAGCGAAGCGCAGACGCTGGTTCAAGGCGAGCTGTATTTGCAGGCCGCTGGCCATGTGCAAGCTAAGCGCGGCGGCATGGGTGCGAGGGCGACGGTGGCGGGGCTGCTCAATCGCAAACAGCTGTCGGATACAGACGGTCAGCGCATCGGCTTGTTCGTGTGGGAGCTGCCAAACGGCCCACTGGATATGCCGTCCCGGCTAGACCGCCTGATTGACCTGGGCTTTACCGATACTGTGCAGCTGACCCACCCGGCCTATTCCCTCGCCGATATAGAGCAGTGGCGCCAGCACTGGTACCAAAGCCCGCTGCCGTTTGCCAGCGATGGCATCGTCATCCGCCAGGGAACCCGGCCCGCCGGCAAGGGCTGGCGAAGCGCGCCGCCGGCAAGCGCGGTGGCGTGGAAATACCCCTACGCCCAGGCGTTGGCCGAAGTGCGGCGGGTGGAGTTCAAAGTCGGCCGCACCGGCCGCGTCACCCCCGTGTTGCACCTGGAACCGGTGCAGTTGGACGACCGCACCATCCGTCGCGTGAGCGTCGGCTCCCTACGGCGCTGGAGCCGCCTGGATATTCGCCCCGGCGATCAGGTGGCCATCGCCTTGGCCGGCCTGACCATTCCGCGCCTTGAAGGTGTGACCTGGCATACGCAAACCCGTGAAGAACTCGCCCCACCTGCGGCGAGTCGCTATCACCTGCTGAGTTGCTGGACGCCGGAACCAGACTGCGCCAGCCAGTTTCGCGCCCGACTGGAGTGGCTGAGCAGCAAAAAAGGCCTGGCGATGGCGGGCGTTGGTCCGGGCACGTGGGAAAAATTAATGAACGCCAACCGCGTTAGCGGGCTGCTCGATTGGTTGGACTTAAGCGAAGCAGAACTGGCGGGCCTACCAGGCTTGGGTAAACGCAGCGCCAGCAACCTGTATGGCAGCTTCCAACGCGCGTTGCAGCAGCCGCTGCCAATCTGGTTGAAAGCGCTGGGCATGCCGCCGACGGGCGAAGCGAGTCTGGCTGAAACCTGGGAGGAACTGGCGCAGCGTAGCGAACGGGATTGGCTCGACCAGCCCGGCATTGGCAAAACGCGCGCCCAGCAACTGACGTCTTTTTTCCGCGATCCGCAGGTGCATGCGTTTCGGGAAAAATTGCAGGCGGCGGGTGTGGGTGGCTTCTGATGACCCGAGCCCGCCACCCCAACAGACCGGTTTGTATCGGATAGACTTCTGGCTATCGCGACCTCGGGCAAGCGTCCGGTCGCCGACTTTTTCACTGCCAACGGAGCGTTGCAATGTTGTCTTTACATGCCTTACGTCACCTTGTCACAGCGGCCGCGCTTGGTCTTTTTCGCCGCCTCGGCTGTGGCTGCAGAAAGCACTAAAACCCTGACCGGTTGCGCCGCCAAGCGCGACGAAATCCAACAGCAAATTGAACACGCCAAAGCCGCCGGCAACAGTGCGCAGCAGGCGGGTTTGGAAACGGCGTTGAGCCAGGTTAAAAACAACTGCACCGATGAGCAGTTGGAGAAATCACGCGAGCAAAAAGTGTTGGACGCTCAGCATGAGGTGAAACGCCGCGAAAGCGATCTGCAAAAGGCCATGGCCAAAGGCGACCCTGAGAAAATCGACTCACGCAAAAACAAACTGGCCGAAGCGCGCAAAGAACTCGACGAAGCCAAGAAGCAATTGGAGCGCTAGTCACACTCAGTGATTGCGGAAGGCCTTGTGGCAGGTTTCACAGGCGTCTTCCACGGCCTGTACGGGCGCGTCGAGCTTCTTCGCGTCCAGTGCCGGATCCCGGCTGGCGACGACGAGGGCTGCCGTCGCGGCTTCCAGATTTTTCGCTAGTTCTTGAAAGCGCGCCTGGTTTTCCCAAACTTCGGGCTTGGCGCTGCTTTTGTCGGTTTCCTGCACCTGCGGGAAATACTGCCAAGGCTGCTTGGACAACTCGTCGAGCTTTACCGCGCCGGCAGCGAATTTCTCGCTGTCGAACTGCACCCTGCCGCGCAACATGCCGCCCAGGTCTTCACCTGTTTTGAGCATCTGTTTGAAGATGGCCTGGCGCTTGCCCTGCGGCGAGTTAGGGTCAACGCCACCGCAAGCGGCGATGGCCAGGCAGGCAAAAATAATGAGAGCGGCTTTTTTCGAAATCATGGCGAGGCTACTTTTGGCTGTTCAACGGCGGCCGCCAGTATCCTCGCCTTGCTTGCGATTACCAACCTTCGAGGTCAGACGCTGACGAAGAAAAAGCTCGCGATCAGTGCCATACCAACGCCCCATATCAGCGAGCGAATCGGCGCCCAGTCGGCCAGGTAGCAGATGATGTACAGGATGCGGCTGACGATAAACCAGATCGCCAGCAGGTCGATGGTGGTCTGCGCGGCATGGCCAATTTGATGGGCGATGATCACCGCAGCAGCGAATGCCGGCGTCACCTCGAAGCCATTGAGCTGGGCATTGTTCGCGCGCTTGGCCGGACCATTCATGGTCGCCTGCAGCGCCCGCGGGTCGTGGTTGTGCTTGGGTGTGAAGCCACCGCCCAAGCCTTTGGCCAGGCCTGTGCAGAGGTAGGGAAGAAACAGCGCAATCAGCACGCACCAGTAAGCAACGGTCATAGCAACTCCTCGGTTTTTTTGTTCCGAGCAGCTTGCCTTGATGCGCGCGCCGAATCCATGACCAGCCGGGCGCTGGCCAATGGCATATCAGTCAATCGCTCGGCTTAGGCCGAACCGCCCTCTTCCTTGAACTGGTCACGGATATAGGTGATCTCGGTTTTGCCATGGGGCGCCGGGTTGCCGTCGGCATCGACATTGACGAACACCATCTTGTCAATGGTCAGGATGCTTTTGCGGGTGATCTTGTTGCGCACCTCGGCGCGCATGGTCAGCGACGTGCGGCCGAAAGCGGTGGCCGTGATGCCCAGCTCGATGATGTCGCTCTGGCGCGCCGACGACACGAAGTTGATTTCCGAAATCAGCTTGGTCACCACGTGTTGGCTACCCAGCTGGATGATCGCGTAGATCGCCGCTTCCTCGTCGATCCACTTCAGCAAGCTGCCGCCGAACAAGGTGCCGTTGGGGTTGAGGTCTTCGGGCTTCACCCATTTGCGTGTGTGGAAGTTCATACCTGCTCCTCGTGTTAGAACGCCCGCAGCATGGCAGAAGCGATGCGAGGCTGTCGCAACAACGCTGTTAATAGTGGCTATAGCCCATTGCGACAGAAAGCCTTGGGCAAGCTCGCCGGCGCAGCTATAATCCCCCAGCTTCAAAGCGGCCCCCTGGATTGTGGGTCGCTCCCGCCACCTGTTCGAGGGGCGCTGCAGCAGGTTCTTCCGTCGCGAAGTGGCCTGTCAGGCTCGAGCAGGGCGTAGAGAACAGCCACTCGCTGGCTGTTAAAACGCATCAACGGCGCCCATTCGCACACCACGAATGGAGTTACAGCATGAGCGCTGCTTTTACCGACTATAAAGTCGCCGATATTTCCCTGGCCGCTTGGGGCCGTCGCGAAACCATCATCGCCGAATCCGAAATGCCAGCCCTGATGGGCCTGCGCCACAAGTACGCCGGCGAGCAGCCGCTCAAAGGCGCGAAGATCATCGGCTGCATCCACATGACCATTCAGACTGCCGTGCTGATCGAAACCCTGGTTGCCCTGGGTGCCGAAGTACGCTGGTCGTCCTGCAACATTTTCTCCACTCAAGACCAAGCCGCCGCTGCCATCGCTGCTGCCGGCATTCCGGTGTTCGCCTGGAAAGGTGAAACCGAGCAAGAGTACGAGTGGTGCATCGAGCAAACCATCCTCAAAGATGGCCAGCCGTGGGACGCCAACATGATTCTCGACGACGGCGGCGACCTGACCGAAATCATCCACAAGAAATACCCGGCCATGCTCGACAAGATTCACGGCGTGACCGAAGAAACCACCACCGGCGTTCACCGCCTGTTGGACATGCTGGCCAAGGGCGAGCTGAAAATTCCGGCCATCAACGTCAACGACTCGGTGACCAAGAGCAAGAACGACAACAAGTACGGTTGCCGTCACAGCCTGAACGACGCCATCAAGCGCGGCACCGACCACCTGTTGTCCGGCAAGCAAGCGCTGGTCATCGGTTACGGTGACGTAGGTAAGGGCTCGGCTCAGTCGCTGCGTCAGGAAGGCATGATCGTCAAGGTCACCGAAGTAGACCCGATCTGCGCCATGCAAGCGTGCATGGACGGTTTTGAAGTGGTTTCGCCGTTTATCGATGGCAACAACGACGGCACCGCCGCTAGCATCGACAAACTGCTGCTGGGCAAAATTGACCTGATCGTCACCACCACCGGTAACGTCAACGTCTGCGACAGCAACATGCTCACCGCCCTGAAAAAGCGCGCTGTGGTCTGCAACATCGGTCACTTCGACAACGAGATCGACACCGCTTTCATGCGCAAAAACTGGGCATGGGAAGAAGTGAAGCCACAGGTGCACAAGGTTCACCGCACCGGCGCTGGCAGCTTCGATCCGCACAACGATGACTACCTGATTCTGCTCGCCGAAGGCCGCCTGGTTAACCTGGGCAACGCCACCGGCCACCCGAGCCGCATCATGGACGGCTCGTTCGCCAACCAGGTTCTGGCGCAAATCTTCCTGTTCGGCCAGAAGTACGCCGACCTGTCGGCCGCTGCAAAAGCCGAGCGTCTGACCGTGGAAGTGCTGCCGAAGAAACTCGACGAAGAAGTGGCCCTGGAAATGGTCAAGGGTTTCGGCGGCGTTGTGACCAAGCTGACCAAAACGCAAGCCGACTACATCGGCGTGCCGCAGGAAGGCCCGTTCAAGCCACACGCCTACCGCTACTGATGTGCCTGGCGCCCGCATCCGCGGGCGCTTTGCCGCGAAGTACAGGTTCGCGCTTTCCCATTGGAAGCCGGGCCTGTCGACCATTCGCCAGCGTTTCCGAGAGCACTTTTAAATGAGCAAAGAACGTCGCTACAGCTTCGAGTTCTTCCCGACCAAGACCGACGCTGGGCATGAAAAACTGTTAGCCACTGCCCGCGTGCTGGCTGGCTACAACCCCGATTTCTTCTCCTGCACCTACGGTGCCGGTGGTTCGACCCGCGACCGCACGATCAACACCGTGCTGCAACTGGACAGCGACGTGAAGGTGCCCACCGCACCGCACCTGTCCTGCGTGGGCGACAGCAAGGCCGAACTGCGCGCCCTGCTCAAGCAATACCAGGATGCGGGCATCAAACGCATCGTCGCCCTGCGCGGCGACCTGCCATCGGGCATGGGTATGGCCAGCGGCGAGCTGCGTCACGCCAATGACCTGGTCAGCTTTATCCGTGAAGAAACCGGCAGCCACTTCCACATCGAAGTCGCCGCCTACCCGGAAATGCACCCACAAGCGCGCAACTTCGAAGACGACATCGCCAACTTCGTGCGCAAGGCCAAAGCCGGCGCCGACAGCGCGATCACCCAGTACTTCTTCAACGCCGACAGCTACTTCTACTTCGTCGAGCGCGTCCGCAAGATGGGCGTCACCATTCCGATCGTGCCGGGCATCATGCCGATCACCAACTACAGCAAACTCGCGCGTTTCTCCGACGCCTGCGGCGCTGAAATTCCACGCTGGATTCGCAAACAGCTGGAGGCTTACGCCGACGACATCGAGAGCATTCAGGCGTACGGCGAGCAGGTCATCACAGAAATGTGCGACCGCCTGCTGCAAGGTGGCGCACCGGGCTTGCACTTCTACACCCTGAACCAGGCAGAACCGAGCCTGGCCGTGTGGAACAACCTCAAACTGCCGCGCTAAGCAAAAGTTTGCAGCGCTTCAAATGAACAAAGCGCGGAATTGAAGTGTCAATTCCGCGCGGCTGAAACACGAAGCACACGAATTAAGAGCGCTTCTGGACTAAGGCCAGGCAAGGCGGAGTGAAATCAAAAAGCGCAGCGTACTCAAGTACGTGAGCATTTTTTATTTCGCTCCAACGCAGCATGGCCGACGGCCAGGAGTGCGCAGCCGTACACTGATGTATATACTCCGGGCTCCCTGGCTACGCCCGGACGCCGGCCCCCTAGAGGGCCCGCAGGACCGGACGGGAACGCGCCCTCAACGCGTTTCATGCACGGCAGAATTTCCCCTATGGGCCACGCCCTCACTAAACAGGATTACTCATGTCCTTTGCTTCCCTCGGTCTCTCCGAGGCTTTAGTCCGCGCCGTCGAGGCTGCTGGCTACACCGAGCCCACTCCAGTGCAACAGCGGGCCATTCCCGCCGTGTTGCAAGGTCGCGATCTGATGGTTGCCGCCCAGACGGGCACCGGCAAAACCGGTGGCTTCGCCTTACCCATCCTCGAGCGCTTGTTCCCCAATGGTCATCCGGACCGCGAGCACCGCCACGGCCCGAAACAGCCGCGCGTACTGGTGCTGACGCCCACCCGCGAGCTGGCCGCGCAAGTGCACGACAGCTTCAAGCTGTATGCCCGCGATCTGAAATTCGTCTCGACCTGCATCTTCGGCGGCGTTGGCATGAACCCGCAGGTGCAAGCCATGGCTCGCGGTGTCGACGTACTCGTCGCCTGCCCCGGTCGCTTGCTCGATCTGGCCAGCCAAGGCAGTGTCGACCTCTCGCACGTTGAGATTCTGGTGCTCGACGAAGCCGACCGTATGCTCGACATGGGCTTTATCCATGACGTGAAAAAGGTGCTGGCGCGCTTGCCGTCCAAGCGTCAGAACCTGCTGTTCTCGGCGACGTTCTCCAAAGACATCACCGACCTCGCCGGCAAGCTGCTGCATAACCCCGAGCGCATTGAAGTGACGCCGCCCAACACCACGGTCGAGCGCATCGAGCAACGGGTGTTCCGCCTGCAGTCCAACCACAAGCGCGCCCTGCTCGCCCACCTGATCACCGCCGGCGCGTGGGAACAGGTACTGGTGTTCACCCGGACCAAACACGGCGCCAACCGTCTGGCCGAGTACCTCGACAAACACGGCCTGCCGGCTGTGGCGATTCACGGCAACAAAAGCCAGAACGCGCGCACCAAGGCCCTGGCTGATTTCAAAGCCAACGCCGTACGTGTGCTGGTTGCTACCGACATCGCCGCTCGCGGTCTGGACATCGACCAGTTGCCCCACGTGGTCAACTTCGAACTGCCCAACGTTGAAGAAGATTACGTGCACCGCATCGGCCGTACCGGCCGTGCCGGTCGCAGCGGTGAGGCCATTTCGCTGGTCGCGCCGGATGAAGAGAAATTGCTCAAAGGCATTGAGCGCATGACCAAGCAGAAAATCGCCGACGGCGACCTGATGGGCTTTGATGCCAGCACCGTGGAAGCGGAAAAACCCGAAGTGCGGGAGCGCCCTGAAGGCCAGAACCGTGGCCGTGGCCCGCGTGATCCGAACAAACCAGGCGGTGGCGGCGGCGGTGATCGTCGTGGCAGCGGGCGTAAAGACAAAGGCAAGGACGGCAAAGACAAACCCGCCGCCCAGGGCCGCGACAAGCCAGCCAACCCGGGCCGTCAGCAACAGCCGCGCCAGGGTCAGCCTCGCAGCAACGAACCCCGTCAGCCACGCACCAGCAGCGCTGCGGCGGTGGTGCCACCTGTGCCAGCGGATCGCGCGCCGGATGAGTTTCTCGACGACGAAATCGATAACTTCGGTAACCGCGCCGACTACGTCAGCCCGAACCAGGGCAATCGTCAGCAGAACCGTGGCCGCAAGCCGGCCGCTGCTGGCGCGGCGCCCAGCGCACCGCGCGCCGCTGGCCAGCCGCCACGGGGCCAATCGCCCCGTCCGCAGGGGCAGGCAAAACCGCAAGGCCAACGCAGTGGCGGTGGCGCTAATGCCCAAGGTAAACGCCCGCAACGCAGCGGCGGCCAACCCCGTCGCGACGAGTCGCGCGCCCGCCCCGACGCCTTGCGTCAGGAACCGGCCGTTCGTGGTCCGCGTGAGCCCCAGCACCAGCCAGTGATCGTGCACAAGGAGTCGAAAATAGACCGCACCTTGACGCCCGAGCAGCTGGAGCAATTGGACAAACTGCCGAGCCGCAATCGTGGCGAGAAACCGGCATTGCTGACCCGTAACCGCGAAGGCTAAGGCTCAGCGTTACAACAAAAACACCGGCCCTGTGCCGGTGTTTTTGTTTGGGGCCGACATTTCGATTGGGCGCGATGCGTGTGATAAAAAGCATCGCGGCTAAAGCCGCTCCCACAGGTTCTGCGCGAGCTTTTATAAAAGCTGCGCCCATAAAAAACGCCGGCATTAGCCGGCGTTTTTTATGGGCAGTTAAACCTTACTTCTTTACACCTTCAAACGAGATCTGCAGTTCCAGCTCTTGGGATTTCGGGCCCAGGTCTTTCTGGATGTCGAAATCTTTCAGCTTGATGGTGGTGGTGCCTTCGAAGCCGGCGCGGTAGCCGCCCCATGGGTCTTTGCCTTCGCCGAGGAAGGTTGCCTTGATCACAACCGGCTTGGTCACGCCGTGCAGGGTCAGGTCACCGGTCACGTCGGCCTTGCCTTCGCCAGTCGATTTAACCGAGGTGGATACGAACTTGGCTTCCGGGAATTTCGACACGTCGAGGAAGTCGGCGGTGCGGATGTGCTTGTCGCGCTCGGCGTGGTTGGTGTCAACGCTGGTGGTTTTCAGCGTTACGTTGATTTTGCTGGCTTCCGGGTTCTTGGCATCAAAGCTGAACGAGCCGTCCCAATCTTTGAACGTGCCGTAGATGTAGCTGTAACCCAGGTGGCTGATTTTGAAATCGATGAACGCGTGCTGACCGGTTTTGTCGATGGCGTAGTCGTCGGCCATGGCGTGCCCAGCGCTGAGCATTGCGGTGCCGAGTGCCAGAGCGGCCAGGGATTTTTTCAGGGTTGCGTTGAACATTGCGTAAGTCCTTCTTGTGCAGTGAGAGAGCTAGTCGGCGCGACGGCCAAACATGCGGGTCAGGGTTACATCGTGATCAATAAAGTGGTGCTTTAAAGCTGCTAACGCGTGAACCCCGGCAAAAATTACCAAGGCCCACGCCAGGTACAAGTGCACCGCGCCGGCCAGATCTTCCTGGTCAGGAATGCTGGTCAAAGTGGCGGGCACAGCGAACAAACCGAACACCTCGATGGGGCGGCCATCGGCGGTGGAAATCAGGTAGCCGGCGATCAGCACGGCAAACAACAACAGGTACAAGGCGCCGTGGCCGACTTTTGCACCCAAGCGGGTGGCGCGGCTGTAACTGCTTAGCGTCGCCGGGGCCGGACTGATAAAGCGCCATAGCAAACGCACGATCATCAAACCCAGCAGGGTCAGGCCGATGCTTTTATGCAGCGCCGGGGCGGAGTGGTTGTAGGGGCTGTAGTAATCGAGCGTGACCATCCACAGGCCCAAACCGAACAATCCAAATACCGCTAATGCGATGCCCCAGTGCAAAACAATGCTGACCAGACCATAACGGGAAGGGGAGTTGCGCAGTTGCACGTAAGGGGTTCCCTAAAAAAGCAGTGGGCTAAGACTAGCGGTTAATCTATCGAGTTAAAGCGAAAAATTCTGCTTTGAAATATCGGGAAATACGATTGGTTCGCGGCCGTGTAAACCAAGCGTCGAAGCGGCAGCAATTGGCCGTCAGTCCGCCCCTGCTCGCCCGTTAACCCCCGGCGCGTCGGCGGCCTTTATTCTTCCTTCTTGAACACATAAAACAGATTTGGCTCGCTGACGATGTACAGATTGCCCGCGTTATCGCTGGCAATGCCCTCCGCCTGCGGCACGGTTTTCTTCAGTCCACTCTGGCCGCGCAACAAAGACAACGTGCTGATCGGCTTGCCGTCGGTGTCCAGTTCGATCACCAGCCGCGACTCATCCGACAGCGCCAGCAAATGCCCGGTGGGCATGTCGAAATCCAGACTCGACAGGTCGCGCACAAACAGCCCGGCGTCTCGTTGCGGATCGTCTACCACGTGCACGGCGAAGGGGCGGTCGACGTTGGTGTGGGGGAAACCGTGCACCTCATAGATGCGCACCGGATCGCGCTCCTTGGCGACAAATAGGCGCTGGCCTTTGGCGTCGTAAGCCAGGCCTTCAAAGCCTTTGTTGCCACTGGGACCCAGCCCGAGGGAGAGCTGCTGGGCGTCGTCGGCGCGTACTGGCGTTGAGGTTTCGTCCAGCTGCACGCTGATCAAACGTTGGCGGCGCTCGTCGGTGATGACATACACGCCAGGGCTGATGTATTCGATCGCTTCAGGGTCGCCAAAGCCCAGCAGCGGGATGCGCCGTAGCACGTCGCCGGCCAGCGACAGTTCGATAATTTCCGAGCGCTGGTTGGTCACGGTGAAAAGCGTGTTGCGGTCGGGGTCGTAGGTCAGGGCCGACACATCGTCATCCAGGCCCTTGATGGGCATGGCCTCAACGCTCACCCGATACGCCGGCAGCCACAGCGAGCGCGCTTGCCACGCTTCGCCATGGCGCCATTCTTGCACCTGAAACCAGGCCCGTTCGAACAGCCGAAACTCCTGCGCAGCCGCTGCCAGGACGATCAATGCGCCGAGCACCAAGGCTCCCAGCAGGTACTTCAAGGTCAGCAGACGACGCATCGGGGGTTCTCGCAAAAGGTGGCGGGGCAGAAAACGGGCGCTAGAAATAGCACAGCCATGCTGAATTGAAACTTAACCGTGCACGCCGGTTGCAGTTCGCCGCACTGGCGTTACAAGAAGAAGCATCAAGGGCAGAAATATGGGCTTGTCATTACTTCCCGAAGACCGCGCACGCACAACCCTTCACACCATCGCCCTGGCCGTCAGCCAGCTCAGCGAAACCGGCATCCCTCGCCAGCGTTTGCTGCACGACAGCGGCCTGAGCAGCGCCGATCTGGAAACTCCGGAAAAGCTCATCAGCCCCGCGCAAGAGCTGCGCGTATTCGCCAACGCCATTCAATGCACCCGCGACCCAGCGCTCGGGCTCTCGATGGGCCTGCGTATGCACGTGTCGGCCTACGGCATTCTGGGCTACAGCATGCTCGCCAGCCGCACATTGCGCGACGCGCTAAACCTGGCGATGGCGCAACCGACCCTGCTGGGCACGTATTTCAAATTGCACCTGGAAGAAGACGGCGACGAGGCTCGCCTGGTCGCGCGCGGTTATCGCTATGCGCCAGAGCTGACGGTGTTCAACACCGAGCTGTGTTTGATGTCGTTGCTCACCGTGATTCGCGACCTGTTGGGCGAAGCGGTGCGCCCGCGCAGCGTGCATTTCTCCTATCGGCCCCCGCTGCACGCCCACTCCTACACGCAGTTGTTTGGTTGCCCGGTGGAGTTTGGTGAGCCGGTTAACACCTTGTGCTTTAGCGCCGCCCTGCTCGACCGCGAGCTGCCGCTGGCCGACCCGGTGAGCTGCCATTACGGCGTGCAGCAATGCCTGAAACTCGCCGCGCAACTGGACAGTGGTCAGGATGTGCTCGAGCAGATTCGTCAGCACCTGAGCAGCAACATGCGTGAAGCCAGCAGCCTGGAACGGGTGGCCAACCAATTGCACCGCAGCGCCCGTACCCTGCGCCGCCACCTCACGCGTATGAACACCAGCTACCAGCGCCTGCTCGACGAAGTGCGCTACGACAAGGCGCGCCAACTGCTGATGCAAACCGACCTGCCCATTTACCTGATCGCCGAGCAATTGGGTTACAGCGAAACCGCCAGTTTTCGCCATGCGTTTTTGCGCTGGAGTGGGCAGACGCCTAGCGTGTATAGACGTTAGCGGCCAACTTGGCCGCATCTATCCCCTTTTGACCGTTTCTATCGTTCTGCCCTGCCGGTCACGCTGACAGAATCGAAGACACGCTTGGCAGCCGTTTCGTATGCGATAAAAGCCAACAATAACAACGGGTTATAGAACTCTATGGGAAATTCCAGCGCCATCAGCATTGAGCAGCTCAGCATGGAATTCGGCGACCCTGGTCAGGGCGTCAAAGCCCTCGATACGGTTTCACTGGAAATCCAGTCCAACGAATTCTTCACCCTGCTCGGCCCTTCTGGCTGCGGAAAAACCACGTTGCTGCGCCTGATCGCCGGCTTCGAACAACCCAGCGCCGGCACCATCCGTTTGTACGGCGAAGCCATGCAGGATTTGCCGCCCTTTCGCCGCCCGGTGAATACCGTTTTCCAAAGCTACGCGCTGTTTCCCCACATGACGGTGGCGCAAAACATCGCCTTCGGTTTGGAGATGCGCGGGCTGAGCAAGGCTGAAATCAGCGAAACCGTGACCCGCATGTTGTCGCTGGTAAAGCTGCCGGATGTGGGCGCACGCCGTGCTGACCAGCTTTCCGGCGGCCAGCAGCAACGCATCGCCCTGGCCCGCGCTCTGGCCAATCGGCCCAAAGTGCTGCTTCTGGATGAGTCGTTGTCGGCGCTGGACCAGAAGCTGCGCAAAGACATGCAGATCGAGCTCAAGCGTTTGCAGAGCGAAACCGGCATCACGTTTATTTTCGTGACCCACGATCAGGAAGAAGCGTTGACCATGTCCGACCGCATCGCGGTCATGAGCAAGGGCCGCATCTTGCAGGTGGGCACGCCAACTGAAATCTATGAAGCACCGGCCAACCGCACCGTGGCCGACTTTATTGGCGAGACCAACTTCTTAACGGCCGAGGCCAGCGACGACGGCGTGAAGCTGAGCGACGGTCAGTTGCTCAGCACGCTCACCGAACATCGCGGCCCGGTCACCCTGGCCATACGCCCGGAGCGGGTGAGCCTGGCCGCCGACGGTCAGTTGCTCGGCGAGGTCGAGAACGTGGTGTATGTCGGCACCGACACCGTGTACCACCTGGACGTCGCCGGCCAAGGCGGCTTCCGCGTGCGCCAGCAGAACCGCGACGGCGCACTTGGCGGTTATCAGGTCGGCGACAAGGTGCGGGTGCAGGTGCCCAGCGCCGCCATCAAGGTGCTGGTCGAATGAGTACGCCACGGCTGTTGGCCGAACGCCGCCAACTGGGCCGCCGCCTGCTGCTCAGCACGCCGGCCATGCTCACGTTGCTGGTGTTCATGCTGCTGCCGCTGGGCATCATGTTTGTGGTGTCGATACTGCAATCGGGCGAGTACGGCGGGGTGAAGTGGGGCGAATATTCCCTGGAGGCGTACCGCAATTTCTTCTACGAGCGCGATCTGGATGACGTGTTGGTGTTCAACACCGACTACCTGGAAATTTTCCAGCGCTCGTTCTGGTTGTCGATTCTGACCACCGCCGGTTGCCTGCTGATCGGCTTCCCCACTGCGCTGTACCTGGCCTTGCAGACCGAGCGCAAACGCAACCTGCTGCTGTTTCTGGTCACCGTGCCGTTCTGGACCAACCTGCTGGTGCGCGCCTATGCGTGGATGTTGCTGTTGCGCAATGGCGGGCTGGTCGATGAAGGGCTGCAAGGCCTGGGCATTACCCAACATGGCTTGGGCCTGCTGTACACCGACAACGCCGTGATCATCGGCCTGCTCTACACGTACCTGCCGTTTATGGTGCTGCCGATTTACACCAGCTTGGAAAAAATGGACTGGCGCCTGGTCGAGGCCGCGTTCGACCTGGGCGCCAATCGCTTCCATGCGCTTAAACGCATCATCGTGCCGCTGGCCATGCCAGGCATCGTCGCCGGCGGCATTCTGGTGTTCATTCCCTCGTTGGGTAACTACATCATTCCCGAGCTACTCGGGGGCGGCAAAACCCTGATGATCGGCAACCTGATTCAGCTGCAATTCGGCAGTTCACATAACTGGCCGCTCGGCGCTGCACTGTCGTTTGCCCTGCTCAGTTTCGTGCTGCTGGCCATGCTGGTGTACAGCGTGCGCTTCAAGCCGGGCAGCGCGGGGGGCCATCCATGAATACGCGCAATCCGTTGTGGCGCTTCGCGGGCATGCGGCCGGCGGCGTGGTTCTTTTTTATTTTTCTGTACCTGCCGATTGTGGTGCTGGTGGTGCTCAGCTTTAACGGCGGGCAATCGGCAACGCTGTGGGACGGTTTCAGCCTGAAGTGGTACAGCGTGGTCGCCAACGATGCGGAGGTGGTGCGCGCGGCGAAGAACTCGCTGATCGTCGCCACCCTCGCCACCTTGATTGCCACGTCGCTAGCGACATTGGCGGCCTTGGGCATGCGCGGTCGTGCGTTTCGTGGGCAAACCTTAATGAGCGGGGTGCTCGGCTTGCCGCTGTTGGTGCCAGAGATTGTCACGGCGGTGTCGACGCTGATGTTCTTCTCGTTTATCGGGTTGAAACTGAGCCTGTTCACCATCCTCATCGCCCATGTGGTGTTCTGCATTCCGTTTGCGTATCTGCCGATTCGCGCCCGCCTCGAAGGCATGAACCCGTACCTGCTCGAAGCCGCTGCCGACCTCTATGCCTCCCCGTGGAAGGCGTTCTGGAAAGTGACCTTTCCGCTGCTCAGCCCGGGAATCGTTTCCGGGGCGATGCTGGCGTTCATCATTTCCATGGACGACTTCGTCATCACCTACTTCGTCGCCGGTGCCGGCGCCACCACGTTGCCGGTGTACATCTTCAGTTCGATTCGCATGGGTATCTCGCCGAAGATCAATGCGATCTCGTCGATCATCCTGGTGATTTCCATCGCGTTTGTGGCGCTGTCGTATTACGTGGGTCAGCGCAAACGCTAACGCTCTCTAAAAAGTCCAGCAAGGAGCTTTGCCATGCACGTTCGCACCACCTCGCTCGCGTTGTCCCTGCTATGCGCCATGGGCATCGCCTCCTCGGCTCAGGCCGCCGGCACGCTGCACTTCGCCAACTGGTCGGACTACTACCCGCCAGAGCTGCTGAAAAAATTCGAAGCCGACACCGGCATCAAGGCCACGCTCGACGCCTACGACTCCAACGAAACCCTGCTGGCCAAACTCAAGGCCGGCGGCGGCGCGTACGACGTGGTGGTGCCGTCAGACAGCTTTATCGAAATCATGGTCAAGGAAGACCTGCTGCAGAAGTTCGACAAGAGCAAGCTCACCAACCTCGCCCTCCTTAAAGACACCTTCAAAACCCTGAGCTTCGATCCGGGCCACGACTACAGCGTGCCGTACCTGTGGGGCACCACGGGTTACAGCTACGACACCGCCAAGGTGCCGGGCGGCAAACTGGAAGAAAGCTGGAAGCCCTTCTTCGAGCCCGACCCCGAACTGAAAGGCAAAGTCGTGGCGTTGAATTCGATTGAAGAATTGTTCGTGCCGGCTGCGTTCTACCTGGGCATCGACCAGTGCACCGAAGACCCAAAAGCCGCGCAGAAAATTCAGGATCTGCTGCTCAAGCAGAAACCCTCCCTGGCCATGTACAACAGCGACGGCACTATCGAGCGCATGGCCGCCGGTGAAGTGACGATGCACCAGCAATGGAACGGCGCCTTCCACCGCGCCCAGGCCCAGCGCGCGAGCCTGACGTACGTGTACCCGAAAGAAGGCATTCGGGTGTTTATCGACAACTTCGCCATTCCCAAGGACGCCACCAACGTGGCCGAAGCCCACGCCTTCATCAACTGGATGATGAAACCGGAAAACATCGCCGCCGCCTCCAACTTCGCCAAGTACAACAACGCCATCGAAGGCTCGGACAAGTTCATGGACAAAGAACTGTTCGACGACCCGGCCATCAACACCCCGGCCGACAAACTCGACCGCCTGAAACCCTTCGAACTCTGCTCCCCCAAAGCCCTGGCCCTGCGCGCCAAGGTGTGGACCAAGTTGAAGAAATAAGCCGAAAACCGCGCCTGCGGTGATCCCTGTAGGAGCGGCTTTAGCCGCGATGCTCGTGATCTAAGAGCATCGCGGCTAAAGCCGCTCCTACAGGAAAAACCATAACGACAAACCCTCTTTCACAGGCCTGCTCCTGAGGGCACCCCCATGCTGACGATTTATAGCGACGACCATCACCTGCACCACGGCAAGTACGAGTTGATCGGCGGCCAGTTCACGCCGTGTTTTGAGATGCCCAGCCGCGCCGACATGGTGCTCGACCGCGCCAAAGCCGTGGGCCTGGGCGATGTACACGCGCCGCTGGATTTCGGCTTGGCGCCGATTCGTCGAGTACACACCGAAGGCTTTGTGCGCTTTCTGCAGAACGCCTGGAGCGACTGGCAGGCCATCGGCCGCCAGCACGACATGCTGCCTATCGCCTGGCCGACCCGGCGCCTGCGTCAGGTAGAACCGACCGCCATCGACGGTCGCCTGGGCTATTACTCATTCGATGCCGGTGCGCCGATTACGGCGGGTACGTGGCAGGCCATTCTGAGCTCGGCGAATGTCGCCCTGACCGGCCAGGCCGAACTGGCGAAAGGCGCGCGCGGGGTGTTTTCCCTGTGCCGGCCGCCAGGTCACCACGCGGCCGCTGACTACATGGGCGGTTATTGCTACCTGAACAACGCCGCCATTGCCGTGCAGGCCTTGCTCGACCTGGGCGCCAAGCGCGTGGCCGTGCTGGACGTGGATTACCACCACGGCAACGGCACGCAGGATATTTTCTACGAGCGCGCCGACGTGCTGTTCACCTCGATTCACGGCGACCCACGGTTCGAGTATCCCTATTTCCTCGGTTTCGCCGATGAGAAAGGCGCCGGCGTCGGCTGCGGCTTCAACATCAATTACCCACTGGCCGAGGGCAGCGATTGGTCGGTGTGGAGCCTGGCCCTGGCCGACGCCTGCCGGCAAATTCAGGCCTACGCGCCGGATGCGTTGGTGGTGTCGCTGGGCGTGGACACCTACAAGTCCGATCCCATTTCGCAGTTCAAACTCGACAGCCCCGATTACCTGCGCATGGGCGAGATCGTCGGCAAGCTCGGCTTGCAGACGTTGTTCGTTATGGAGGGCGGCTACGCGGTCGAGGAGATCGGCATCAACGCCATCAACGTGCTGCAAGGGTTCGAGAGCGTCGCCTAAGCGCGCGATGTGTCAGCCACAAAAAAGCCCGCCCCGGTGGAATGCCAGGGCGGGCTTTTTGCGGCGCAGTGTTTACATCACTTCGACGATATCGACGTCCACTTCGCGGCTCATCAGATCGCGCTCGACTTCGCCGGTGAGCTTGACCTTGGCACTGTCGGAGATGGCTTGTGGCGGCCAGTCTTCATCGTCGATTTCCACTTCGATGGTGCCGCTGGCGTCTTTGAATTCGTAGCGATCACCTTTCAGGCGTTTGACGATCTGGCCTTGCAGCACCACCGGCGCATCGTCGGCGGCATCCAGCGCAGCGGCTACGCTGGTGATTTGCTGGGTGGCGCCAGGGCCGGTGTAACCGCCGGCGGCCACAGCGGCGCCGGACAGCAATGGAATAAACAACAGGGCGAGTGCTTGGGTTTTCAGTTTCATCAGGACAATCCCGTTCTGGTAAATGACGGGGTCAGGTTAAGCAGCGCACCTGAACTGAAACTGAATAGCGCCTTAATCGAAGCTTAAGACGGGTCGGCCGGTTTCTCTTTGCGGAACACGTAAAACAGGTTCGGCTCGCTGACCATATAAATGGTGCCCTGCTCATCGATGGCCACGCCTTCGGCGCGCGGAATGCTGTCGTGCAGGCCGTTCATGCCGCCGTACAAACTGATAAAGCTGACCGGCTGACCGTGCTCGTCCATTTCCAGCAGCAACTTGGATTGGGCCGACAACACCAGCGAATGGCCGGTGCGCGGATCGACGCTCAGGGCCGAGATATTGCGCATATACAGCTGGTCGCTAGGCAGCGGCTCCATCTGCCCGGCCAATCCTGCGGTGCCGTCACTGCTCCAACTGAACAGCGCCGTTGGCGAACGCTCTTTGCCCAGCAGCAGGCGCTTCTGCGCGGGATCCCAGGCGATGCCTTCAAAGCCTTTGTTGCCGGACTCGGCGTAGCCCAGGTCGAACTCGCGGGTGTCGATGGCGCGCAGTTCCAGCGCCACCGGCCCGAGCTTGAAAATCGACAGCGTACGGCGGCGCTCGTCGGTGATCGCCATGTTGCCGTTACTCAGCATCGCCACGCCCTCGGGGTTGGAAAAACCAACCAGGGCAATGCGCCGCAGCACTTCACCGTCCAGGCTCAGTTCCACCAACAGCGGCTCTTTGCCGGTAACGGTGAACAGGGTTTTGGAGTCGGGGTTGTATGTGAGGTCCGAGGTTTCATCGTCCTCGAGGTCTTTCAGGGGTTTGGCTTGAATCACCGGGCGGTAGCCGGGAAGCCAGATGCTGGCTGCGCGCTCGGCCGGGTCGAAGTTGTCTTCATCCGCCCAGTACTTCACCTGGCCAAGCCAATGCTGGGTGTAGGTGAGCACCGCAACGGTGAGCAGCACAAAGGCGAGCAGCAGCCAGGGCCAGTTGCGACGAAACGAAAAGGAGCGAGCGGTGGGCATGGGACGTTCTCTGTTACTGCAGCAGCAAGCTAGCCGCCAAAGCAGGAGATTACGGTTTGATCATCCGTGAACAACCGCGAACCCGCGCAAAGCCGGCGCGGGCAGTGCCGAACTGTACATCAGCCGTTCGCGGTTATCCCACCCATTAGTAATTACAGCGTTTGTACGCAGCGCCGCTTACAGAACGCGGGTCGTCACGCTCGAATGGCCGACCAGTTCGAGCAGCAATTCATCACCTTGGTTCAACGGCCCAACGCCGGCTGGCGTGCCAGTGAGAATCACGTCACCGGGCTGCAAGCTGAAGTGCCCGGCAATGTGGGCAATGATCGGCATAATCGGGTTGAGCATCGAGGCGCTGGTGCCGTCTTGGCGCACTTCACCGTTGATGCTCAGACGAATGCCGATCTCGGTCAGATCGCTGACCGCATCGCTGCTGACAAAAGGCGCCAGCACGCAGGCACCGTCGAACGATTTGGCCACTTCCCACGGGTAACCCTTTTCCTTGAGCTTGGCTTGCACGTCACGCAGCGTCAGGTCGAGGGCAGGAGCGAAGCCGGAGATGGCGTCGAGCACTTCTTCCTGATTCGGTTTACGCGACAGCGGCTTGCCGATCAGCACAGCAATTTCCGCTTCGTAATGCACGCCGCCACGGTCGGTCGGAATGCTGAAGCCGCCCTCGGCTTCCACCACGCAGCTGCCCGGCTTGATAAACAGCAGCGGCTCGGTGGGCACCGGGTTGTTCAGCTCTTTGGCGTGCTCGGCGTAGTTGCGGCCAACGCACACCACTTTGCCGATGGGGAAATGGATGGTGGTGCCGTCGAGGTAGCGGTGTTGGTAGCTCATGAGTGAATCTCCAGAAAGTGCGATCCCTGTAGGAGAGGCTTCAGCCTCGAGCTTTTGAAACATCGAGGCTGAAGCCTCTCCCACAGAGAGCAAAGCGGCTTACAAGGCGAAAATCTTGCCCGGGTTCATGATGCCGTTCGGGTCGAACGCGGCCTTGATGGCCTTCATGTAACCGATCTCGGCCTCGGAACGGCTGTAGGTCAGGTAATCGCGCTTGGTCATGCCCACGCCGTGTTCAGCGGAAATCGAGCCGTTGTACTTCTGCACGATCTCGAACACCCACTTGTTCACCGTGGCGCACTTGGCGAAGAACTCGTCTTTGCTCAGGTTGTCGGGCTTGAGGATGTTCAGGTGCAGGTTGCCGTCGCCGATATGGCCGAACCAGACGATTTCGAAATCCGGGTAGTGCTCGCCAACGATGGCGTCGATGTCATGCAAAAACGCTGGCACCTGGGCGACGGTCACGGAGATGTCGTTCTTGTACGGCGTCCAGTGAGAGATGGTTTCAGAGATGTACTCGCGCAGCTTCCACAGATTCTGCAGCTGCTGCTCGCTCTGGCTCATCACGCCGTCCAGCACCCAGCCTTGCTCCACGCAATGCTCGAACGTGGCGAGCGCCGCTTCGGCGACTTCTTCGGTGGTGGCTTCGAATTCCAGCAGCGCATAGAACGGGCACTCGGTTTCGAACGGCGCCGGCACATCGCCACGGCCCATGATTTTGGCCAGGGCTTTGTCGGAGAAGAATTCGAAGGCGGTGAGGTCGAGCTTGTTCTGGAAGGCGTGCAGCACCGGCATGATCGAGTCGAAATCGGCGGCTCCCAGCACCATGGCGGTAAGGTTCTGCGGCGCGCGGTCGAGGCGCATGGTGGCTTCGACGACAAAACCCAGCGTGCCTTCAGCGCCAATAAACAGCTGACGCAAGTCGTAGCCGGTGGCATTTTTGATCAGGTCTTTGTTCAGCTCCAGCAGGTCGCCTTTGCCGGTGACCACTTTCAAACCGGCCACCCAGTTGCGGGTCATGCCGTAGCGAATCACTTTGATGCCGCCGGCGTTGGTGCCGATATTGCCGCCAATCTGGCTGGAGCCAGCGGAGGCAAAGTCCACCGGGTAGTACAGACCTTTTTCTTCGGCGAACATCTGCAATTGCTTGGTCACCACGCCTGGCTGGCAGACGGCGGTGCGGTCGAATTCGTTAAAGCTGAGCACCTGGTTCATGTAGTCGAACGCCACGACCACTTCGCCATTGGCCGCCACGGCAGCGGCGGAAAGCCCGGTGCGCCCGCCCGATGGCACCAGCGCAACCTTCTGTTCATTAGCCCAACGGACGATCGCCTGAACCTGCTCGGTGGTTTTCGGAAACACGATGGCCAAAGGCGCAGGGGCGAAGTGTTTGGTCCAGTCTTTACCGTAGGCGTTCAGCGAATCGGCGTCGGTAAGTACCTTGCCAGGCTCGACCAGGGTCTTGAGTTGTTCAATCAGGGCAACGTCGGTCATCTACGGAACTCTCATGCAATTCATGGTCGCCCTGAGAACCTTTCAGGTCGCAACCGAGCAAGTAAAAAGGAAGACATGCTAGCATACGCCCCCCGCGAAACGTGCTCTGTGCTCGGTTTTGCGGCAGCGGCGCGACGCCGAAACGGGCTGCCCGCGACGCTGGCTTTCCCTGACTTTTCTACCGGGACAAACAGGTACTCAGATGAGCAAGACCTCTCTCGACAAGAGCAAGATCAAGTTCCTTCTTCTCGAAGGTGTGCACCAGAACGCTGTCGACACGCTGAAAGCGGCCGGCTACAGCAACATCGAGTACCTCAAAGGCGCGCTGTCGGACGCTGAGCTGAAAGAAAAGATCGCCGACGTGCACTTCATCGGCATCCGCTCGCGTACCCAGGTCACCGAGTCGGTGTTCGACCATGCCAAGAAGCTGATCGCCGTCGGTTGCTTCTGCATCGGCACTAACCAGGTCGACCTCGACGCCGCCCGCGAACGCGGTATCGCCGTATTCAACGCCCCCTACTCCAACACCCGTTCGGTGGCCGAGCTGGTACTGGCTCAGGCAATTCTGCTGTTGCGCGGCATTCCCGAGAAAAACGCCTCGTGCCATCGCGGTGGCTGGATCAAGTCCGCCGCCAACTCGTTCGAAATTCGTGGCAAGAAGCTCGGTATCGTCGGCTACGGTTCCATCGGCACCCAGTTGTCGGTTCTGGCCGAAGCGCTGGGCATGCAGGTGTTCTTCTACGACACCGTGACCAAACTGCCGCTGGGCAACGCCACGCAGGTTGCCAAGTTGCACGACCTGCTGGGCATGGCCGACATCGTGTCGTTGCACGTGCCGGAACTGCCGTCTACGCAGTGGATGATCGGCGAAGCCGAAATCCGCGCGATGAAAAAAGGCGGCATTTTGATCAACGCCGCACGCGGCACCGTGGTTGAGCTGGACCACCTGGCCCAGGCGATCAAAGACGAACACCTGATCGGCGCGGCCATCGACGTGTTCCCGGTCGAGCCGAAGTCCAACGACGAAGAGTTTGAAAGCCCGTTGCGTGGCCTGGACCGTGTCATTCTCACGCCGCACATCGGTGGTTCCACCGCCGAAGCCCAGGCCAACATTGGTCTGGAAGTGGCAGAGAAGCTGGTTAAGTACAGCGACAACGGTACGTCCGTGTCTTCGGTCAACTTCCCCGAAGTGGCCCTGCCGGCGCACCCGGGCAAGCACCGTTTGCTGCACATCCACGAAAACGTTCCGGGTGTCATGAGCGAAATCAACAAGGTGTTCGCCGACAACGGCATCAACATCTCGGGTCAATTCCTGCAAACCAACGCCAAGGTCGGTTATGTGGTGATTGACGTGGATGCGGAGTACTCGGACCTGGCGCTGGAAAAACTTCAGCACGTGACCGGCACCATTCGCAGCCGCGTTCTGTTTTAACTAAACGATCGGCTGCGCGTCGGCCGGGCTGCGTTGAAATCGGTTTTTGAATGCTCATTGGCTACAGCCAACTCCGCTTAAAAAACCGATTTCGCCTTGCCCGACTCTAGCTCGCTCGATCTTGATCGCTGTAATGAAAAGGGAGGCTTCGGCCTCCCTTTTTTTTGCCTGAGATATCCCTGTGGGAGCGGCTTCAGCCGCGATGCTTTTTTGACTTAAACAGCACCGCAGCTAATCCGAATACCGCCCAGCCGCTCCCAAATAAGCGCTATTTCACCGTGATATTAATCACCGGCGAAACCACCGGCAGCGGCGCAAGCACGCCGTTCTTGTCGGTCTGTACCAGCTGCAAGCGGTGCGGGCCGCTGGGCAGGATGAATTTCTCGGCTTTGTCCTCCGACAGCAATCGCACCTGGTCGCTGCGCAGCACCGGCATGTTGGACGACACCGGCGGGGCGTCGATCAGCAGGTGAATTTCGTTGTCCGGCGCGCTCATTACCGGCGGCGACATGCCTGGCGTTACCGTCACGGTGCGCAGGCCGAATTTAATCGCGAAGGGGCGATCCACGGTGGCGCCGTCATGGGGTTCGATAAAGTACAGCTGCGCCGTTTGCGTCACTTCAATTGGCACGGCGGGCTCGGGGGTGGTGGCGGCCACGCTGGCGGAACTGGCGCCCAACGCCATGGCCATCAACAGCGCAGCCTGAACGGCCGGGGTGAACAACTTCATGTGCATGGTTGAGCCCTCCTGGATCCTTATAAGAAACCGCCCGTTGTCCGAGCTGCTCATTTAATGACCACCAGAGTGTAGGACGGTTCAGGCATAACGCCCGCGCTTCAAGCGCCCGGCTCCAGCGTTGGCGGGCGTTCCAAGTCACCGCCGGTAACACGGCCAGAACCGGCCCCTATCGAAGGTGTGGCTTGGCCGGCAATAACCTGCAAAAGCCCGGTTTACGCGGCTTTCAGGCCCATCCTTCGACGGGAACCCGCGCGCGCCGCTGGCGCCTTGCCAAGCCGCTGGCCAGACTGCCGGTCGCCCATCAAGGAAGTGCCGCCATGATAAAAACAATCGCACCTGCCGCTCTTGCTCTACTGCTCGCCACGCCCTGCCTGGCCGACTTGCAGCCGCTGGACAATCCCGCCCTGAGCGACGTGGCAGGCCAAGCGGGCATCAGCATTCGCCTCGACTTGCAGGCGCGCATCAACCAGATCCGCTTCAGCGACACCGGTGGCAACGTGTCGCTGCGCAACGTGAAAATCGACAACGGCTGCGTCACCGCCAGCGACTGCCCCAACGGTGCAGGCGGCAGCTTTGCCCTGGGCCCGGCGCAGTTGGGGTTGGTGCTGCCAATTTTTGGCGTTAACCAGCCCACCCTCATGGTCGACGTGGTGACCGGCGCCAACGGCCAGCAGCAGCTGCAATTCACCCTGCCGGATCTCACCACTATCAACGAGCAACTGATCGCCAGCGGTCTGCCGGCACAACGCATCCGCCTGCGCGTAGCCAGCGACATGTTCGTCGGAGAGAGTCGTTTGGGTAGTTTGGAGGTGCGCGATATCACCGATTTGCACGGCACGATCAAGGTGTGGGGGCACTGATCGCAACAGACGCCGGCCGCCCTTCGAAAACAGCGGGGAGCTAGGCCTCTCGGCGACGAAACCAACCCGTCAACGACAACCGCTCCCGCGTCGCCGGCAGCACTTCATGGGGCAACTCGCCTGACATGAAAATCACCAGTCGCCCGCCCAGGGGTGCGATGTCGTAGGCCTGCTCGGCGGGGTAAATGCGCAACGCCCCACCCTGCTCGGCTAGCCAGCCTTCGTTCAGGTACACCACGGCCGACACGGTGCGGCGGTCGTCATCGCGAAAACGGTCGACATGGCGCTGGTAAAACGCACCAGGCGGGTACAGCGCGAAGTGGCTTTCGTAATCGTCCAAGCCCAGGTACAGCGCTTGGTTCAGCGCCAGTCGCAGTTGATCCATCACGCTCAGGTAGGCATCGGTGGCCACGCTTTCGCCCGGCTCCAGCCATTGAATGCTGTCGCCGCGCACGCCTTCGCGCACTTGCGTGGCGGCACCCCGGCCGACACCCGCGCGCGCCAGGCGGCCATCGGCGGCACGTTGTTGGCACTCAGCGGCCAGTTCGCCGGTCAGAGCCTGTGGAATAAACAGGTCGTGCTGCGACCAGCCCTGGTCGGCGAGGTTGTCGACAAGGGTGGTCAGCAGCGCGTGATCGAGCAGAAGCGTTTCGGATGGAGTGGGCATGCCGGCGATTCTATCAGCGCCGCTCACGCGCCTCGACAAGCCCACGCCATGCCGCTGAAAATAGCGGCCTGCCCGACAGGAGTCTTTATGCGCGCCCTCTTTGCCCTCGTCTTGTTGTTTTGCACCTTGCCAAGCCTGGCCGACGAGCACAGCCAGCTCTATGAAACCGCCGGCTGGCCGCAACAACGCGCGCACTTCAACGCGGCCCTGAAAGCCGCACAGGAACGCTACCGCGCCAGCCTGCCGGACGCCGTCTATCAAACCCTGGTCAACAACAGCAACCAGCGCTTCGCCCCCGAGGCGATGGACCAGCGCGGCGAAGCCACCCTGCGCGAGAAACTGCCCAACCCGGCGCCGGCGTTGGCGTTTTTCCAGTCGCCGCTGGGGCGCAAAATTGTTCAGGCCGAAGTTGATGCCACCCGCCCGGAAGAACTGGCCCAACACGCCAACGGCATTCCGCGCATTCAGGCTGAAGCCACTCGCGCCTTATTGATTCGCCACCTGGCCCAGGCGCTGCCGGCCAAGGAAGCGGGCGCCGAAGTGAGCTTGGCGCTGGCTGGGGTCGCGGCCGACAGCCTGAGCCAGATGATTCCCGGCCTGCTCGGCGGCGGCCAGGCGCAAGGCATGTTGCAAAGCCAGCGCCAGCGGTTGATGCAGCAGATTGGCGCCGACGTCGATAACACGCTGCTGTACGTGTACAGCGGCTTGTCCGACCCGGAGCTGGATGAGTTCGTGGCGTTCGCCGAATCGGCCGACGGCAAGGCCTACTACCAGGCGGCGCTGGAGGCGATGCGCGCAGGCTTGGCGGTGGGCCAGCCGGCAGCGGTGGCGAACCCGGCAGCCAATCCGGGTATTTGAGCTGCAACAATCAGCGCGAAAACTGCTCACTCAAAAACGCAAAGTAGCGCTGGCGAATCTCCGCGCTTTCATTGGCCAAGTGGTGCCGCCCGCCTTCCACCATCAGCACCGTCACCTCGCTGAACTTGCTGCGCAGCACCTCAAGGTTGAAACGCCAGTCCACGGTCATGTCCGCATCGCCTTGCACAATCACCACGCGCCGCTGAATCACCTTGGCCCGTTCGATACCCGGCACCCAGCGCGATAACGCGCCCACCCAAGCTGTGGGCAAACTCAGAGGTTGCAGTGGATCAGCCTGAATAAAGGTGAGGAATTCCGCGTCATTGGAGTTAGGGCTGAAGCGCCGCGGAATTTCGGTGACGAAGTGGCGCAGCACGCGGTAGCTGAGCTTCGACCAGCCCCACGCACGCGGGCGCACCAGCGGCGCCAGCAGCAGCACTTCACCGATTTCGGCACGCACCGGGTCGTTCAGCAAAAAGTCGACGATGATCGCCCCGCCCGTGCTCTGTCCGCATAGGTGCCACGGCTGCGGCAAATCGAGGCTGGCGGCTTCGGCCAGCACAGCCTTGAACACGGCCTGGTACTCGCTGAACTCGCCAATGCTGGCGCGCGGGCCGCTAGACAAACCATGGCCCGGCAAGTCGCAGGCCAGCACGGCGAAGCCCATGCCCAGCGCCCAGGCGATTACGTGGCGATACAAGCCCATGTGGTCGTAATAGCCGTGTTGCAGCACCAGCGTGGCGGTGGGCGCGGGCGGCAGCCACAGCTGCGTCACCACTTCGTAATCGTGAACCGTCACCACGCCGAGGCGGCAGGTGGCGCCGGGAATATTCAGCCCATAGAACTGCCGATAAACCTGCGCCTCTGGCGGCTCGGCATGCGCCGCGGCCAAGGGGTGCAATTGGGCGCGCAGGGAATCGGGCTGAACGGGTTCTGACATGGGGCATCCGTGGATGTCGAGGAAAACGGGCGGCCCAACAAACGGCGCCGCAACGGCTGGGAAGTTTCAGCCCCGCAGCCTTCCGTGGCAAGCTAGCAACCCGCCACCGAACGATTTGCCATGCGCCCCAGCCGAAAAGCCGTACTCGCCACCTTGCTTGCCATTGTCTGGCTGGGCGCCATGCTCAGCGCCTTCTGGTGGTATGAAGCGCGCTACATTCGCCCGTTCGCCGAAACCACCGCGCTGTTCTCCGGCGACCCGCTGCAGCTACCCGCGCAATTGGCCGGGCCGGGGCCGATCCGCGTCGTGCATTTCTGGGACCCCGCCTGCCCCTGCAACGTCGGCAACCAGCAGCATCTGGCCGAGCTGCTGGCGCGCTTCGGGCCACAAGGCGTGGCCTTTTATGCCGTGCAAAAACCCGGCAGCAGCGGCCAACTGCCAGACACCCTTAGCGCCCTGCAACCGCTCACTGCCTTCCCCGGCGCCGAACATTTGCCGGCCAGCCCAGCGGTGGGCATCTGGGATAAAAACGGCAACCTCGCCTACTTCGGCCCCTACAGCGAAGGCGCCACCTGCACCTCCAGCAACAGCTTTATCGAGCCAATTCTGGAAGCACTGGCCCAAGGCCGCGCCGTAAACGCCACGCACACGCTGGCGGTGGGCTGCTTCTGCCAATGGGCTACGCCGGCGGCCGCGCCCTGAGCTGATACGCCTGCGGCGTCATGCCCTGCCAGCGGCGAAAGGCGCGGTAGAACGGCGACAACTCGGCGAAGCCACAGGCGCGCGCCACTTCCCGAATCGGCTGGCCCGCTTCCAGCAGTTGCATGGCGTGCTGGCGCCGGACTTCTTCGTGCAGTTCGCGAAAGCTGCTGTTTTGCTGCGCCAAGGCGCGCTGCAAGGCGCCCGCGCTCAGGTGCAGCGCTTCGGCGCAATTGAGCAGGGTGCACAGCGGCTGGCCCACATGCACGTGCAGCCAGTAACGCACCCGGTTGAGCAATTGGTTCTCGCCCAGTTCCTGCAATTCCAATTCAGCCTGCTGGCTAAGCAGGGCAAACAGGCGAGGGTTGGCGCTGCGCGAGGGGCGGTTGAGCAGGTTGCTGGAAAACAGCAGCGCGTCGTGGGCCTGGCCAAAGTTGGGGGTCAGGCCGAACAGGCGTTTGTGTTCACTGAGCCGACGTGGCGCGAGATGACGGAACTCCACGCCCAGCACGCGAAACTCTTCATCGGTGACGCTGCCGAGCATCTTGATCAGCAGCAGCGCCAAGCATTCGATCTGCTGGCGCAACGAGCCAAAGCCTCGGTAGTTGAGGTCCAGCACCAGGCGTGCGGTGTCGCCGTGCTCTTCGAAATGCGCGGCAAAACCGCCGGACAGAATGTGCTGATAGCGCACAAAGCAGTGCAGCGCTTCGCGTAAGTCGCGGCTGGCCAGCAGCAGGTAACTGACCACGTCCAACGGCCGTGGCTTCATGACTTCGGCGAGGTGCAGACCGATATCGCAATCGCCAGTGAGGTCTTGCAGGGCTTCCCAGAACAGCGGCGCGTTGTCGTGCTCCTCGCGCCCGGACACCGACGGCGCCGCCAGGGGCACGCCCTGATAAGCGCGGCGGTAGGTGTCGGTCGGGTCCCAACCCAGGCTCATCAGCCCTTCGTACAACAGGCGGCGCATGGTCGGCGAATGGGTGAGCACGGCAGCGGTGGTGGACATGGGCGGCCTGGCGAGAAGCGAATTGACCGCAGATTTTCACTGTTCGAATGTTTGGTCAATGCCGGCCACCCAACACGCTGCGCAAAATGCAGCACGCGCGCCCCGCCGTCGCTGCGCATAACAATAAGGACTCGACAATGAAACGCACCCTGACCGCCCTTGCCGTGGTGGTAGCCGCCGTTGCTGCTGGCGCCACCTGGTACATCCACAGTAAACAGCCGATGCGCGATGGCCAGGTTCAACTGGCGCACCTGGATGGCGCGGTCAGCGTGCGCTACGACGAGCGCGGCGTTCCCCATATCAAGGCGCAGAACGAGGCCGACATGTACCGCGCCCTGGGTTACGTGCATGCCCAGGACCGTTTGTTCCAGATGGAAATGTTGCGGCGCCTGGCCCGTGGTGAACTGGCCGAAGTGCTCGGCGCCAAGTTGGTGGACACCGACCGCCTGTTCCGCACCCTGCGCCTGCGCGAACACGCCGACGCCTTCGTGCCCAAGCTCGACCACAACACGCCGGCCTTCAAAGCGCTGGAGGCGTACCTGGATGGCGTCAACCAGTTCCAGGCCAGCCACCCGAAACCCATCGAATTTGACCTGTTGGGCATCCAGCCCCGTCCCTTCACGCCCGAAGACACTCTGAGCGTAGCCGGCTACATGGCCTACAGCTTCGCCGCTGCGTTCCGGACCGAACCGGTGCTCACCTATGTGCGCGATGAGCTGGGCCCGGACTACCTGAAAATTTTCGACCTGAACTGGAAGCCGCAAGGCGCCATCGGCCAGGCCGCACTGGCGAGCAACGACTGGCAAGACCTCAACGCCATCGCCCGCCTCAGCCACGACGCGCTGGTGGATGCCGGCCTGCCGCAGTTTGAAGGCAGCAACGCCTGGACCATTTCCGGCAGCCGCACGCAAAGCGGCAAACCGCTGCTGGCGGGCGACCCGCATATTCGCTTCGCCGTGCCGGCGGTGTGGTACGAAGCGCAGCTGTCGGCCCCGGGCTTTGAGCTGTACGGCCATCACCAGGCGCTGAACCCGTTTGCCTCGCTGGGCCACAACATGGACTTCGGCTGGAGCCTGACCATGTTCCAGAACGATGACCTGGATCTGATCGCCGAGAAGGTCAACCCGGACAACCCCAATCAAGTGTGGGTGAACGGCCAGTGGGCCGACCTGCAAACCCGCGAAGAAGAGATCAAGGTCAAGGACGCCGCGCCGGTCAAACTCACCCTGCGCCAGTCGCCCCACGGCCCGATCATCAACGACGCCCTGGGCGCCTCAGCCGGCAAAACGCCGATTGCCATGTGGTGGGCATTCCTGGAAACCGAGAACCCGGTGCTGCAAGGTTTCTACGAGCTGAACCGCGCCAACACCGTGGAAAAAATGCGCAGCGCCGGGGCGAAAATTCAGTCGCCGGGCCTGAACCTGGTGTGGGCCAACGCCAAGGGCGACATCGGCTGGTGGGCCGCCGCGCAACTGCCCATCCGCCCGGAAGGCGTGAACCCGACGTTCATCCTCGACGGCAGCACCCACGAGGCGGATAAAAACGGCTTCTACCCCTTTAGCGCCAACCCGCAGGAAGAAAACCCGGCGCGCGGTTACATCGTCTCGGCCAACTTCCAGCCGGTATCGCCCACCGGCATGGAAGTGCCGGGCTATTACAACCTGGCCGACCGTGGCGCGCGCCTCAACGCGCACCTGGCCGACAACAGCGTGAAGTGGAACCTGGAAAACAGCCAGGCGCTGCAACTGGACACCGGCACCGACTACGCCAGCCGCGTGCTTCAACCGCTGCTGCCGGTGTTGCGCACCGTGGTCACCGACCCCAAGGAAATTCCTCTGCTGGAGCAGTTGAGCACCTGGAAAGGCGACTACCCGCTGGACTCAGTGAGCGCGACGATCTTCAACCAACTGATTTACCAACTGGCCGACAGCGCCATGCGCGACGAATTGGGCGATGCCTTCTTCACCAACCTGCTGGCCACCCGCTCCTTCGACGTGGCGTTGCCGCTGCTGGCGGCCGACGAGGAATTCGCCGTGGTGGGACAACCGCACCACGCCAGCCAAAGAAACCCGCGCCGACACCGTAAAAGCGGCCTGGCAGGCGAGCATCGCGCATTTGAAAGCCACCGCTGGCGACGACCCGGAAAACTGGCAATGGGGCAAGCTGCACACCCTCACCCACGGTCACCCGCTGGGCGCGCAGAAGCCGTTGGACAAACTCTTCAACGTCGGCCCGTTCGCCGCACCCGGCAGCCACGAAGTGCCCAACAACCTCACCGCGCCGGTCGGCCCGGCGCCGTGGGGCGTGGTGTACGGCCCTTCGACCCGTCGCCTGATCGACTTTGGCGATGCGGCGCACAGCCTGGGCATTAACCCGGTTGGGCAAAGCGGCGTGGCGTTTGATGCGCACTATTCCGACCAGGCGCAAACCTACATTCAGGGCGGGTATGTGCCGCAGCATTTTGAAGAGTCGGAAGTGGCGGCCAATACCAAAGGGACGTTGAAGTTGGTGCCGGCTAAGTAGCTAAGACTGGAAGGCAAAAGCCCCGCAGATGCGGGGCTTTTTTTATGGGCGTGGGTTTTGCGTTGGGGCTGGCCCTCACCCCCCGCCCTCTCCCGCAAGCGGGCGAGGGGGCTTAACCGCGTAATAGGCTAAATCGGTGGTTGAGTTCCCCTCTCCCGCTTGCGGGAGAGGGGCTAGGGGTGAGGGCCGAGCCAACGCCTATTTCTAGCTCAATAAAAAAACGCCCCGAAGGGCGTTTTTCACAACCAACCAATCAAGCAGTCGCATGCTTCTGCGACGGATCCCGACGGCTATCCGGCCCCGCCAGATTGGCCGCACCGGTGGTCTCGTCCATGGCTTGCTGAATCGCTTTCAACCGACGCTTCTCGGCCTTGCGGCTGAAGAACCAGACCAGGAAGGTGAAGATCGACACCACCAGCAGAATCAAGCTGGCCACGGCGTTGATCTCTGGCTTCACACCCAGACGCACAGCCGAGAACACTTCCATCGGCAGGGTGGTGGAACCCGGGCCCGATACGAAGCTGGCCAGTACCAGGTCATCCAGCGACAGGGCGAACGACATCATGCCGCCCGCTGCCAGCGACGGCGCGATCATGGGGATGGTGATCAGCATGAACACTTTCCACGGTCTGGCGCCCAGGTCCATGGCCGCCTCTTCGATGGACATGTCCAGCTCACGCAAGCGCGCCGATACCACGACCGCCACGTACGAGGCGCAGAAGGTGGTGTGGGCGATCCAGATGGTCAGAATGCCGCGCTCTTGTGGCCAACCGATCATCTGCGCCATGGCTACGAACAGCAGCAACAGCGACAGACCGGTGATCACCTCGGGCATTACCAGCGGCGCGGTGACCAGACCACCGAACAAGGTGCGACCCTTGAAGCGGGTGATACGGGTCAGCACGAATGCCGCCAGGGTGCCGAGCACCACCGCCGAAATCGCGGTGTAGAAAGCGATTTCCAGCGAGCGGCCCACGGAGTTCATCAGTTGGGTGTTGTCGAGCAAACCGACGTACCACTTCACCGACCAGCCGCCCCACACCGTCACCAGCTTGGAGGCGTTGAAGGAGTAGATGACCAGAATCACCATGGGCATGTAGATGAATAACAGGCCCATCACCAACATGATGTTCGAGAAACTGAAGCGCTTCATGCTTTGCCCTCCAGTTCTTTGGCTTGGCTACGGTTGAACAGAATGATCGGCACGATCAGGATCGCCAGCATCACCACCGCCAGGGCAGAGGCCACCGGCCAGTCGCGGTTGTTGAAGAACTCTTGCCACAACACCTTACCGATCATCAGCGTTTCCGGGCCGCCCAACAGTTCTGGAATCACGAACTCACCCACTACCGGAATGAACACCAGCATGCAGCCGGCGATGATGCCGTTCTTGGCCAGCGGCACGGTGATTTTCCAGAAGTTGTTGAGGTTGGTTGAGCCCAGGTCCGAGGCAGCTTCCAGCAACGACAGGTCGTGCTTCACCAGGTTGGCGAACAGCGGCAGCACCATGAACGGCAGGTACGAGTAAACGACGCCGATGTACACCGCCAGGTTGGTGTTGAGGATTTGCAGCGGCTCGTTAATCAGCCCCATGCCCATCAACGCCGCGTTAAGCAGGCCGTTGTTGCTGAGAATGCCCATCCAGGCGTACACGCGGATCAGGATGGCCGTCCAGGTCGGCATCATGATCAACAGCAGCAAAACGGTTTGCGTGTCCTTGTTGGCGCGGGCAATGCCGTAGGCCATCGGAAAACCGATTACCAGGCAGAGCACGGTGCTGATGAAGGCCATCTTCAACGAGCCGAGGTAGGCCGAGATGTACAACTCGTCCTCGGTGAGCATCACGTAGTTGCCCAGGTTGAGGATCACCTGCAGCTTCTGCTCCACGAAGGAGTAGATCTCGGTGTACGGCGGAATGGCGACGTCGGCTTCAGCGAAGCTGATCTTCAGAACGATGAAGAACGGCAGCATGAAGAACAGAAACAGCCACAGGAACGGCACGCCAATGACAGCGTGTCTGCCGGTCGGCATCAGCGCTTTTAGTTTTCGACTTTTCATGAGGCGTAACGCGACCCCGCTATCGTCTTCCCACCAGACGTACACCTCGTCGCCCCAGGTTGGACGGGCGCCGCGGCGTTCCGCGTTGGCCACGAACGATTGCACGATCTTGCCGCTCGGCAGCTCGACGTAGAACACCGAGTGGCCGCCCAGGTAGGCGATGTCATGCACCTTGCCGCGCGACCAGTTGTATTCGCAGGTCGGCATTTCGGTGGTGACCAACAGCTTCTCGGGACGGATGGCGTAGGTGATTTGTTTGTCTTGTACGGAGGTGGTTACCCCGTGGCCGACGTAGATGGCGCGCTCCAGATCCGGGCTGGCGATCAGGGCGTGGCCTTCCATGTCTTCCACCACGTGGCCTTCGAACAGGTTCACGTTGCCGATGAACTCGCACACCATGCGGCTGGTGGGCGTTTCATAGATGTCGATGGGGCTGCCGATTTGCGCGATCCAGCCCAGGTGCATGATGGCGATGCGTTCGGCCATGGTCATGGCCTCTTCCTGGTCGTGGGTCACCATTACGCAGGTCACGCCAACGCGTTCGATGATTTCCACCAGCTCGAGCTGCATTTGCGAACGCAGTTTTTTGTCCAGTGCGCCCATGGGCTCATCGAGCAGCAGCAGCTTCGGGCTCTTGGCCAGCGAACGGGCCAGGGCCACGCGCTGACGCTGGCCGCCGGAGAGCTGATGCGGCTTGCGCTTGGCGTACTGGGTCATGTGCACCAGCTTGAGCATCTCGTTCACGCGCTCGTCGATTTCAGCCTTGGACATGCGGTCCTGCTTGAGACCGAAGGCGATGTTCTGCGCCACGGTCATGTGCGGGAACAGCGCGTAAGACTGGAACATCATGTTGATCGGCCGCTCGTAGGGCGGCATATCGGTGATGTCTTGGCCGTCGAGGAAAATCCGTCCCTCGGTTGGGCGTTCAAAGCCTGCCAGCATCCGCAGCAAGGTGGATTTACCCGATCCTGAGCCGCCGAGCAGGGCGAAAATCTCGCCCTTGTTGATTGTCAGGGACACATCGTCCACTGCAATCGTCTCGTCGAACTTCTTGGTCACCCGATCGATTTTGACCAAAACCTCTTTAGGTTTCTGGTCGCCCTCGAGGGCTTTCTTGTAGGCGCCGGAGGCAACTGCCATTACAAAACTCCCAACTTTATTTTGAGGGCCAGCCCACTACGGACCGGCCTTTTTTCATCGTCACCCGACTGCTGTCAGGTGATTACTGGGTTATTAGCGCCAGGCGCTTCACTCGTTATGTGTTCAGTCGTTATTTGCCGGACTTGATCTTGGTCCACGAACGGGTCACCACGCGTTGCAGTTTTTGCGGCAACGGCACCGATACGTACAGGCGGTCGAGGACCTCTTGCGGCGGGTAAATCGAAGGGTCGTTACGCAGCTCCTGGTCCATCACCGCATCAGCCTTGCTGTTGGGGTTGGCGTAGCCGACGTATTCGCTGATCGGCGAGATTACGGCCGGGTCCAGCAGGTAGTTGATAAAGGCGTGGGCCTCTTTGGGGTTCGGGGCATCTGCCGGAATGGCGAGCATGTCGAACCACAGATTGCCGCCTTCTTTCGGAATGCTGTAGGCGATCTCGACCCCCTTGCCGGCTTCCTTGGCGCGCTCGGCGGCCTGGAACACATCACCGGAGAAACCCACGGCGACGCAGATGTTGCCGTTGGCCAGGTCGGAGATGTATTTCGAGGAATGGAAGTAGGTGACGTAAGGACGAACCGCGAGCAGTTTGGCTTCGGCCTTTTTGTAGTCGTCAGGGTTGGTGCTGTTGGCATCCAGGCCCATGTAATTGAGCATGGCCGGGAACATTTCATCCGGCGAGTCGAGGAAGGCGACGCCGCACTGGCTCAGCTTCTTGATGTTCTCCGGCTCGAACAGCGTGGCCCAGGAATCGATATGGTCGACGCCCAATACCGCCTTCACTTTTTCCACGTTGTAGCCAATGCCGTTGGTGCCCCACAGGTACGGAACGGCGTAGACGTTGCCCGGATCGACCTTGTCGAGCTGCTTGAGCAGCTTGGGATCCAGGTTACTGAAATTGGGCAGCTGGCTGCGGTCGAGTTTCTGGAACACGCCGGCCTTGATCTGCTTGGACAGGAAGTTGTTCGAGGGCACCACCACGTCGTATCCGGTGCGGCCAGCGAGCATCTTGCCTTCGAGGGTTTCGTTGGAGTCGAACACGTCATAAACCGGCTTGATCCCGGTGGCTTTCTGGAAGTCGGCCAGGGTGGTTTCGCCGATGTAGTCGGTCCAGTTGTAGACATGCACGGTCGGCTCGGCCTGGGCCAAGGCACTGATGCCCATCAGGGCAGCGGCGCTTATCAGGGTTTTGCGCAAAGAGGTTCGCACACGTCCATCCTCATTTTGTTAGATCAATATGGCCATCAACGGTGGCCAGTTGGGTTACCGCATCTGCGCCGTTTGTACGGTGAGCAGGTGGCAAAACGGCAATCGCGGGGCGCAAAAAACTGTAAACGCCACTGCTGAGAGCCCGGCACTTCAACTACTGAGCAATACATCTTCAGAAGAACCGTGGGCCTCGTCGACGCCCAGGTTCCGGACACACCTCCAGCGGTTTGTTGTCACCGCCAGAGGTGTTGGTTCGCTTACTTACCAGACTTGATTTTGGTCCAGGAGCGGGTCATCAAACGCTGAACCTTGGCCGGCAGGTCAGGGAACGCGTAGAGCTTTTTCATCACGTCGTCGCTTGGGTAAATGCCCGGGTCTTTACGGATGGCTTCGCTCACCAACGGCGTGGCGGCGGAGTTGCCGTTCGGGTAAGACACCTCGTCACTGATTTCAGCAATGATTTCCGGCTTGAGCAGGAAGTCGACGAACTTCAAAGCGCCTTCCGGGTTTGCGGCATCCTTCGGAATGGCCACGGTGTCGAAGAATGCGCCAGCGCCTTCCTTCGGAATGTTGTAGCCAACGTTGACCTTGTTCTTCGCTTCTTCAGCGCGGGACTTGGCCTGGTAGATGTCGCCCGAATAGCCGATGGCCACGCAGATGTTGCCGTTAGCCAAGTCGGAAATGTATTTGGACGAGTGGAAGTAAGCGGTCGAAGGACGCACTTTCAGGAACAGCGCTTCAGCTGCGGCCAGCTCTTTCGGGTCCTGGCTATCTGGCTTGTAGCCCAGGTAATGCAGGGCGGCCGGCAGCATTTCGGTCGGCGAATCCAGGAAGCTCACGCCGCACTCTTTAAGCTTGGCCATGTTCTCTGGCTTGAACACCAGGTCCCACGAATCGACCGGCGCGTTGTCGCCCAGAATGGCTTTGACCTTGTCGACGTTGTAACCGATACCGATGGTGCCCCACAGGTAAGGAATGGCGAACTTGTTGCCTGGGTCGCTGATTTCCAGGGTCTTCATCAGCTCGGGGTTGAGGTTCTTGTAGTTCGGCAGCTTGCTGCGATCGAGCGGCTGGTAAACGCCGGCTTTGATCTGCTTGGCCAGGAAGGAGTTGGACGGCACGACGATGTCGTAGCCCGACTTGCCGGCCAGCAATTTGGCTTCGAGCACTTCGTTGCTGTCGTACACGTCGTAGACGACTTTGATGCCAGTCTCTTTGGTGAATTTTTCCACGGTGTCCGGTGCGATGTAATCGGACCAGTTGTACACGTGCAGCACTTTGTCATCGGCCTGGACCGCGCCGACCATCACTCCCAATAAGGACAACGCGAGAAAGGACTTGCCGAATGTTTTCATGCGTACAGCTCCTGTTTTATGTAGTTATCCGAACAGTGGCGTTTGCTCAGGGGAACGTTGCATCCGCTCCCTTGGCGGCCACCCTTCGGTGAGCCTGGCCAACGCACCGTGCAGTCTGGCAAGGACCAGCGCGGGTTTACAACTTTTCGGCGCACTCGAAGCGAAATTTCGCCCCGAACGTGCCTGCCCATTTACTGCTTAGCCGAGTACTGCACTGGCGGTCAGATCCAGGCACTTACGTGCCTTGGTCACCAGCTCATCGATTTCGTCTTTGCTGATTACCAGCGGTGGCGCAATGATCATGGTGTCGCCCACAGCGCGCATGATCAGACCGTTGTTGAAGCAATGGCCGCGGCAGATCATGCCCACGCCCTTACCCTCGAACCGCTCGCGGGTCTTTTTGTTCTTCACCAACTCGATTGCGCCGAGCATGCCAAGACCGCGCACTTCACCCACCAGCGGGTGATCCGCCAGCTCACGTAAACGCTTCTGCAAATACGGTGCCGTTTCGGCGCGCACCTTCTCCAGAATCTTTTCTTCGCGAATGATCCGCAGGTTTTCCAGCGCCACGGCGGCTGCCACCGGGTGCCCGGAATAGGTAAAGCCGTGGTTGAAATCACCGCCTTCGTTGATCACTTGCGCCACCTTGTCGCTGACGATCAGGCCGCCCATGGGGATGTAACCGGAGGTCAGGCCCTTGGCGATGGTCATCAGGTCGGGCGTATTGCCGTAGTAATCGCTGCCGAACCACTCGCCGGTGCGGCCGAAGCCACAAATCACTTCGTCAGCGGCGAACAGGATGTCGTACTTGGCGAGAATTTCGCGCACCTTCGGCCAGTAGGTTTCGGGCGGAATAATCACGCCGCCGGCACCTTGAATCGGCTCGGCGATAAACGCCGCCACCTTGTCTTCGCCGACTTCGAGAATTTTCTCTTCCAGTTGCTCGGCGGCCCAGATACCGAACTCGGCCGGGCTCATGTCACCGCCCTCGCCAAACCAGTACGGCTGCGGGATGTGCACGATGTCCGGCAGCATGCCGCCCTGCTCGTGCATGCCTTGCATACCGCCCAACGCGGCGCCGGCCACGGTGGAACCGTGATAGCCATTAAGGCGACCGATGATGACTTTTTTCTGCGGCTTGCCCTTCACCTGCCAGTAGTGACGGACCATACGCAGCATGGTGTCGTTACCTTCGGAACCCGAGCCGGTAAAGAACACGTGATTCATGTGCGGCGGCGCCAGCTCGGCGATGGTTTTCGCCAGTTCCAGCACCGGCGGGTGCGCGGTCATGAAGAAGGTGTTGTAGAACGGCAGCTGCTTCATTTGCTTGGCGGCGGCTTCGGCCAGTTCGTCGCGGCCGTAGCCGATGGCCACGCACCAGAGGCCGGCCATGGCGTCGAGAATCTTGTTGCCTTCGCTGTCCCACAGGTACACGCCGTCGGCCTGGGTGATGATGCGCGGGCCCACTTCTTTCAGCTGTTTATAGTCGCTGAACGGCGCCAGGTGATGGTCGTTGCTCAGCGCCTGCCATGCGCGTGTCTGCGGGTTTTTCATCGGGCTGGTCATTGCAAACCTCAATTCAAACAAGCCCGGCGTGTGCCGGGCCTGGTGAGTCTCTGATTAAACCGAGAGCAGCAGGAACTCGCGTTCCCACGAGCTGATTACGCGCTTGAAGTTCTCGTGCTCGGCACGCTTCACGGCGATGTAACCGCTGACAAACTTGTTGCCCAGGTACTTCTCGACGGTCTTGGAGTTTTCCATGCGCTCCAGGGCGTCTTCGATGGTCAGCGGCAGGCGCAGGTTGCGGCGTTCGTAGCCGCGACCTTTGACCTGGGCGCTCGGGTTCAGCTGCTCGACCATGCCGATATAGCCGCACAGCAAGCTGGCTGCGATGGCGATATAGGGGTTGGCGTCGGCGCCCGGCAGGCGGTTTTCCACGCGGCGGTTTTGCGGCGACGCATCCGGTACGCGCAGGCCCACGGTGCGGTTTTCTTCGCCCCATTCCACGTTTACCGGCGCCGAGGTGTCGGGCAGGAAGCGGCGGAAGGAGTTCACGTTCGGCGCGAACAGCGGCAACAGCTCAGGAATGTATTTCTGCAGACCACCGATGTGGTGCAGGAACAGCTGGCTCATGGTGCCGTCTTCGTTGGAGAAGATGCTCTTGCCGGTGGCGATGTCGATGATGCTCTGGTGCAAGTGCATCGCGCTGCCAGGCTCGCCGGTCATGGGCTTGGCCATAAAGGTGGCGGCCACATTATGTTTGAGCGCGGCTTCACGCATGGTGCGTTTGAAGATGATGATCTGGTCGGCCAGGTGCAGGGCGTCGCCGTGACGGAAGTTAATTTCCATCTGCGCGGTGCCGTCTTCGTGGATCAGGGTGTCCAGATCCAGCTCCTGCAATTCGCACCAGTCGTAGACGTCTTCGAACAGCGGATCGAATTCGTTGGCGGCGTCGATGGAGAACGACTGGCGGCCAGTCTCGGCGCGGCCGGAACGGCCAATCGGGGCTTGCAACGGGTAGTCCGGGTCGTCGCTGCGCTTGGTCAGGTAGAACTCCATTTCCGGCGCGACGATAGGCTGCCAGCCCTTCTCGGCGTAGAGCTTGAGCACCTTCTTAAGGATGTTGCGCGGCGACAACTCGATCGGGTTGCCTTGCTTGTCGTAGGTGTCGTGAATCACCTGGGCGGTAGGCTCGATGGCCCACGGTACGAGGAACACGGCATTTTCGTCCGGGCGGCAGATCATATCGATGTCAGCCGGGTCGAGCAGGTCGTAATAAATGTCGTCTTCCACGTAGTCGCCGGTGACGGTCTGGAGCAATACGCTCTCAGGCAGGCGCATGCCCTTCTCATCGATGAACTTGTTCGTGGGCGCAATCTTGCCGCGCGAAATGCCGCTTAGATCACTAATAAAGCACTCAACTTCGGTGATCTTGCGCTCTTTCAGCCAACTGGTGAGTTGGTCGAGTTTGGGACTCATAAAGACCTCAGGGGGGATTGAAAACTTAGCTCTATAGCTAAGCTCAGCGTTGACTCGCCCGCTTGCGGCAGGCATCTCCAAATGCCTGGAAGATGGCGAGGTATTCGGGGTTCGAGGCCACTTGCCATTCAGGGTGCCACTGCACACCGAGGGCGAAGCTTTTGGCGCCTTCAACCGAGACCGACTCGATCAGTCCGTCAGGAGCCAGGGCCTCAACACGCAGGCCCGGCGCCAGACGTTCAACGCCCTGACCATGTATGGAATTGACGCGTATCTCGCCTGGCAAACCAAGGCCGGCGAGCACGCCGCCCGGCTGCACATGCAGCGGATGGCTGGGTGAATACTGGATTTCGACAGGCTCGTTTTCCGGCTCGCGGTGATCCATGAAGGTGCCGGTTTCGTGAACCTTCTGGTGCAAGCTGCCGCCAAACGCCACGTTCATTTCCTGAAACCCGCGGCAAATACCGAATACGGGCACGCCAGCGGCCACCGCTGCGCGAATCAGGGGCAGCGTGGTGGCGTCGCGTTCAGGATCATGGAGCGTGCCGGGCGCACTGGCCGGGCCGCTATAAAGGTGGGGTTCTACGTTGGACGGCGAGCCAGTGAACAACAGGCCGTCTAGACTCTCCAGCAGGGCGTCGAAATCGAGCAAATCGGCCAGCGAAGGAATGATCAATGGCAGGCCACCTGCGCCGACGGCCACTGCCCGAACGTATTTGTCACCCGCTATATGGTAGGGATGGAGGCCGACCTGCTTGGTGCAGGCGGTAACGCCGATTAACGGCAGGCGCGACATGGGACACCCGTTTTATTGCTGTTATGGGTTTGAACCGGAGCTTAGCCTTGTTCATTTTTTTACACAATAGTGATGTAAAAAATCTAACACGGCTCGCTGAGCGCCGCGCCAGACAAGGGCGCCAAGGGGGTTCAGATGCCCTGAAACGCCCTAAAAATGGCCACTGCGCCCCGTTTCAGGGCAAAATGTGGCACTATTGACAGCCTGAGGCGATTAAGATTGACTCACACCCCATCAGTCTGATGATTGATATTTTTAACAATAAAGGTGTTGCATCATGTCGGTACCCCCGCGTGCCGTTCAGCTTAACGAAGCGAACGCGTTCCTTAAGGAACATCCTGAGGTCCTGTTCGTCGACCTTCTTATTGCAGATATGAATGGTGTGGTGCGCGGCAAGCGCATCGAGCGTGCGAGCCTGCACAAGGTTTACGAACGCGGCATCAACCTCCCGGCTTCTTTATTCGCACTCGATATCAACGGCTCGACAGTGGAAAGCACTGGCCTGGGTCTGGATATCGGCGATGCCGACCGTATCTGTTACCCCATTCCGAACACGCTATGTAATGAGCCTTGGCAGAAGCGTCCGACCGCGCAACTGTTGATGACCATGCATGAAATGGAAGGCGAGCCGTTTTTCGCCGATCCACGAGAAGTGTTGCGGCAGGTGGTCGCGAAGTTCGACGAACTGGGCCTTACTATTTGCGCCGCGTTTGAACTTGAGTTTTATCTGATCGACCAGGCAAACGTGAACGGCCGGCCTCAACCGCCGCTGTCGCCGCTGTCGGGCAAACGTCCGCACTCCACACAGGTTTATCTCATCGATGACCTGGACGAGTACGCTGAATGCCTGCAAGACATCCTCGAAGGCGCTAAAGAGCAGGGCATTCCTGCTGACGCCATCGTCAAGGAAAGTGCTCCGGCGCAATTCGAAGTCAACCTCCACCATGTGGCCGATCCCATCAAGGCGTGCGACTACGCCCTGCTGCTCAAGCGTCTGGTGAAAAACATCGCCTATGACCATGAGATGGACACCACCTTCATGGCCAAGCCGTACCCGAACCAAGCGGGCAACGGTCTGCATGTGCATATTTCGATTCTGGACAAAGAAGGCAACAACATCTTTGCCTGCGATGACCCGGAACAGAACGATGCGCTGCGCCACGCCATTGGCGGTGTGCTGGAAACCATGCCGGCCTCGATGGCGTTCCTCTGCCCCAACGTCAACTCGTACCGCCG